>CAWKMN010000001.1:0-407500 GCA_963850765.1 uncultured Chloroflexia bacterium
GGCAAATGGCGTGCGGGGGGTTCGCGGTCAGCCCCGGCGGCATAATTCCTCGACAGCCTCGATCTCGCGCGGCGGTCCGGCCAGGATCTCGTGTCCGGTCTCCGTGATCAGCACGCCGTCTTCGATTCGGATGCCGATCCCCTCATCGGGCAGCATGAGGAAGGGTTCGATCACCAGGACCACGCCGGGCTCAAACGGCTGCTCGCGGTCGTCAGCATAGCGCCCATGCGGATCGTGGATGCTCAGCCCCACCGGATGGCCGCAGTTACCATACCCGTACTGAGCGACATCGTAGCGCTTGAACACATCATATACCGCCTGATGCGCGTCGAGCAGGGTGGAACCGGGTTTCATCGTATCGATCGCGCGATACAGGGCTTCGAGCACGATGGAATATAAAGTCCGCTGGCGCGGGGTGAAACACCCATTGGCAGGGAAAGTTCGCGTGATGTCCGAGAAGTAGCCTTCAACGCTCACGCCTAAGTCGATCAGCACCAGATCGCCATCTTCAATGGTGCGGTGATTATCCATATAGTGAGGGATCGCCGCGTTCGGGCCGCTGCCGACGATGATGCTGGCCGTATAGTGCTCGCTGCCCATAGACGCTACCCGGTCGCCGCGCAGGTGCGTTTCATAGTCGAAGATCGCCTGCCCCATCAACTCGTTAACACCGGGCTTCAGCGCGCGCATAATCGCCTCAAAAATCACCGTGTGGATCTCAAACGCTTCGCGCAGACACCGAACTTCGACCGCGTCTTTGATAAAGCGCATCTGGTGGATCAGCGGCGCGATGTTCCTGATCTGCACCCAGTAAAAGCGCTGCCGGATACGCTCGATCAGGAGATGAAACGCCGTGAGCGGCTGTCCCAGACGCGGCACGCTGGGCGCGTTAACCCACAGCGTACCCTGATCCATCAGAGCACGTTCAAGAATGCCATCGAGTTCCCCCAGCTCAACGACGCGATCCACCCCGGTCTGATCGCGGATCGCGTCAAGGGTTGGCGCTTCGCCATCCATAAACGCTTCGCGCGCGCCCGGTTTGGCCACAAACAGAATCTCATGCACCCGACGGCCGCGCATCAGCTCAGGACCGCCGCGCGTCTCCAGATGCTCGACCATCACCCCCTGCGGGGCCAGCAGCAGGTAGGCGTTCCGGTCGATCAGCCCGGTCAGATAGGTCAGGTTTCGATCATAAAGGGCCGGATCAGGAGCCAGCCCGGATGAGTCGATTAAGATCAGCCCGGTGCCGGCCATGTCCGACAAGCGCCGCCGCCGCGCTGCGTATAAAGCGGTTTGGTTGGTCTCGTGGTTCATCGTGCTCCTCGTGGGCTTCAAGTCATCGGATGCCACTCATCTTCAGGAGAGTGTTTTAGATATCACAGTTCGCTATAAACGGTGATGTTCAGTCTCGAAATATCCCCGCCCAATGCCTGGATGTCATGCTGCCATGTGCCGCTGGTTTCATCCTTGCGCCGGGTGAAGGTGCCCCAGGCGGCTCCATTGGACCAGAACGTTGTGAACTGATCGGCGTTGGTCGAAAGGCCGGGCGCAGGCGCGAACCCCATCGAATTACTGCTCAGATCGCAGGTGAAACCGCTGGCCGCCAGCAGCAGCATCCAGCTTGACATGCTGCGGGCATAATGATGGCCGCATTCAACTTCGTCCCACGGGTTGCGGCGTATACCGTCGTGACGATCACGCACCGCCTGCACCATCCGCAGACCTTCGGTGATCCAGCCTTCAGCGATCAGATGCGCCGCGACCTGATACTCGACGCCGGTCCAGACCTCATCCGAATAGGGAAACGGGAACGCAGGGCGACCGCCGTGCGGCCACGTACACATCAGCAAACCGGCCTCATCGTTCAGGACATACGTGCGCTGGCAGTTCGTATGATCGGAAAAATCCTCGCGGAAGTTATGGTCGTAGACGGATTTGACCGCCTGATGGATGTGATCCCGAGGGAGCAGATCGCCCAGGCCCAACAGGTGCGCATGGACCTGTCCGAGCAGTTGATCCGACAGGCAGCCGTCGCCGTGCTGGTACGGGTGGGCATCCACGTCGTCGATCTTCTGGCGGTAGTAGTCGCCGTTCCACAGCAGGTCGTCCAGCCGCTGGCTGCCCCGATCAAACTCCGCGCGGCAGCGCTGCGCCAGCGCCGGATCGTCCATCACGCCCGCCATCTGCTCGACCGCTCGCAGCGCCGCCAGATAATAGATGCCCAACAGCGGATTCGGCCCGTAGAACTCGATGTCATATGTATTATGCTGTTTGCCGTCCGGCACACCGTCCTGGTCCGTATCCCAGTGCGCGCTGGCAAACCCGATCGCGCGCTTGATGCCCGGCCAGACGCCCGCCAGCCATTCCCGATCCGCGCTGAGCAGCCATTCGCGGTAGGCGCGCAAAATGCTGCCCATCTGCCCGTCCACGGCGGCCTCAGGGGTGGCCGACTCAGACCAGAGGAACAGCTCATCCATCGACTTATAATTGCGGAAGTTCATAAAACCGTCGGCCGCGGTTTCGATCTCGAACTCGATGCGGCGCATTTCGCGCTCAAGGGATGGGAAGAGATACGCGACGGTATAAGCGTAACTCCACACGTGGGTACAGCTTCCGGCGCAGCAGCCCGCCGAATCGAAACAGCCTTCCCACCCATAGAACCGGCCATCTTCAAGCCAGAAGCAGGTATTGCTGCGCACCGGGACGATATTGGCCGAAAGGGTTTCGAGCAGTCCGGCCGGCAGCGTGCTGCTGAACAGTGCATCATGGAACTGGCGGGTGCCGGTGTACAGACGGTCCCATTCGTCGAAGACATGCCGGGCTACGCCCCACGCATCCTCGAAACGGGTAGCGTACTGATTACGAATGATCCGGGCATGGCCGCTGTCGGGTGTGGAATGGCGGTCAAACACGTAATTCTCCATATTGGCCGTGGTCCACGTGTTGCGGCGGTTGGGGAAATGCCATGTCAGCACAAACCGGAAGGCGCGCTGTTCGCCGGGTGCCAGCGTGTCGATAAGCCCCAGCGATCCGGTATCCGGCTTGCCGGTGTCAGAGACCACCGGATAATGCGTATCGTCCAGCAGGCCGTCGTCCATCAAATCATCCCAGAACGCCTGGAGAAAATCCCACCATCTGCCACGCAGCCACGCCGGTTTCACCGTGACATGCGCGTGATCGGTGACGAGGCTCATACTGCCATAACGCAGATCGTCGGGGCTGATCTGGTCGGCGCTCAGGTATAACCCGCGCATGCCGTCATCGGGGCGGTATTCGGTCCGGGGCCGGCCCACGGCATTCATCCCCAGGTTGGCGAAGGGATCCAGGCGCAGCCCCCCGATCGGATTGATCAGCGACCCGACCAGCGTCAGCGCGACCGTCTCCTGGGATGTATTGGTCACATGGTACGTGAGGACCGCACACGGAATCCCCGAATCCTCAGGATTCAGGGGGATCAGTGGGGTGAAGGCTTCCAGTCGGACCGCGACCGGCAGATGCGGATCGTGAAAGTCGATCTGGGCGAAGGGATATTCACCCCGAAAGATCGTCCGGGCGCAGCGGGGCAGTCCTGCGTTGGTGATCGGATGATAACCGTGTGACAGCGTGTGCGGCGGCGGGAGCGGACCTTCGAGCACGCGCGCGACCGGCTGCTGGCTGCCGATCTGGGTACGGATGGCGAAAAAGGTGTTGGGCAGGCTGTACCCCTTGTTGGGCTGGTTGAAGATCTCCCAATCCCGCAGCTCGCCGCGCGCGCCGAGTGATACGTTGCCCGTGCCGATCCCACCCAGCGGAAAGGCGACCGCCGTATGGGTGGCGTCAAACGAGCGCGTGTCATCGTTAAAGGTGATCATTTTCGCCTGAACTCTTTTTGGCTGGAGCGGATCATCGCTTTGTATCGACAATTGCCGGGCGATCGGTAGGGGCGTATCGCAATACGCCCCTACGAAAATCTCGCTATCCGCTCAATCCGTCAAAAATCTGAATACCGTCGCCGATTGGAACGTCTGATCGGGCCGCAGTATCACCGACGGGAAATGCGGGTGGTGAACCGCATCGGGGAAATGCTGCGTTTCCAGGCACAGCCCGTCGCTCTGGCGGTAGAGCGTCCCATGCGAGCCGACGAGCGTCGCGTCCAGGAAATTCCCCGCGTAGAACTGCACGCCGGGCTCGGTCGTGAGCACGTCCATCACGCGGCCCGATGCGGGATCGGCCACGCGGGCGGCCAGCACCAGGGACCCGTCATTCGGTACGGGGCGGTTCAGAACGAAATTATGATCATAGCCGCGCCCGAACACAATCTGCGGATGCGACGAGCGCTGTCCCGGCCCGATCGGGCGTGGGGTGCGGAAGTCGAACGGCGTGCCCTCCACGCGCGCGATCTCACCGGTCGGAATGGACGTGCTGTCCATCGGTGTAAAATGGTCCGCGTTGATCATCAGGACGTGGTCGAAAATATCGCCGCTGGCCGCCAGATTAAAATACGAATGATTCGTCAGGTTGACCGGCGTTGGCTTGTCGGTGGTGGCGTGGTAGTCGATGCGCAGGCCGTTGTCATCGGAGAGGGTATAAGTAACCGTAACATCCAGATTGCCGGGGTAGCCTTCCTCGCCGTCGGGACTCAGATAGTGCAGCACCAGGCTGTCGCCGTTGACAGACGGCGTCCACACCTGTTTATTGAAGCCGACCAGACCGCCATGCAGATGATTAGGTCCGTTATTGGTGGCGAGGGTGTATTCCACGTCATCCAGCGTAAAACGGCCGCCGGCGATCCGGTTGGCGAAGCGCCCGGTAATGCAGCCGAAGAACGGACTCCGCGTCTCATAATCGGCCAGATGGTTGAAACCCAACGCCACATTCGCCAGAGTCCCGTTCCGGTCTGGCACGCGGATCGAGGTGATGATCCCGCCGTAGGTAATAATCTTGATTTCGGTGCCCTGAGCATTGGTGAAAGTATATTCCTCAACCGCCTTACCCCCGGCGGTTGTCCCGTAGGATCGATTGCTGATCATGCGTTCTCCTTATTTATGCGATGTCCCGTAAAGTCTCTAAAACCACGCGCAGCGAATCATGCCAGTTGGCGGGGATCTGCTCCGATACTTCAAACGCCAGCTTAGAACCGTCCGGTGCGCCTTGCGCCGCCCGTTCCGCGATCAATGTGCTCAGTTCATCCGGCGGCAGGGCATAACACGCGATGTTGATATTCGACCAGAATAACATCTCCGGCCACGCCTGCCGCGCCTCGGCCAGCGTCAGATCACCTTCGGGCGGCGGGGTGAGCGATTCGATCAGGTCGATCGGCGCGCGGGCGATCACGTCCTGGCAGGAGGCGAGATGGCCGTCATAGTGGACCCCGACAATCTTACCCGCGGATCGCAGGATCGGAAAACACTCGTCGTAGACGGGCAGAAGAAGCTGTGCGTAGCGCCTGGGGCCGAGTGTGTCCGCCGTGAAGTTCTCCAGCACACACACATAATGCCCCGGCCCCTCGGCTACAATGTCTGTCAGCCGCCGGAAGCGCGTCAGCAGCGCCTCGTACAGCGCCTCCATCTCGGCCTGGAAATCGAACAGGTGCAGCGCGAAGTTTGCCAGCCCGACATAATCCACGAGGATCGTCTGGTTGGGAGTCCGGCCCATATCGATCAGCGCGACGCCGTGCGGACCTAACGCGGCTTCCTGCCGGATAAACTGATCATAGGCCGGTCGGACGTCGCTCTGCTGGACAATGCGCGTCATCACCGCGTAATCTTCGGGCGACTCCAGCAGGAATTTGCGCTGCCAGCCATCCACGTAGGTTTCGTAGATGGAGCCGAAGTCGGTTTTCAGCGTGCGCCGGACCATCGTATGGCCGTTTTCGCGGCGGCTCTCCTCAACCACCTCGACGCCGGGGGTGAGTCGCTCAAATGTGGGGAAGTGCCATGAGATGCCCATGCCCAGGTCGAACAGCGCGTGCCAGCGCGGATCGCTGGCCGTGTGCCGCCATTCCCAGTCGTAGATCGAGTACGGTATCCGGTCTGGGCACTCGCCGGACCAGAACGCCTCCATCGCTTCGCGGAAGTTCATAAGCTTTTTCTCATTTCGGATACGCGCAAAAAATATCAATCAGGGTATGCTGATTCACTTTTAGCCCCTATCCCCTCGCCCCCTTCCCCCAGCCAAGCAGGGGAAGGGGAGCAACGCGCCAGGTGATTCCCTCTCCCTGGCTTGGCCGGGGAGAGGGTAGGGTGAGGGGCGTCTTATCTGCTAAACTGGATACCGCCCATACTCCGCGACGGCCGCGTTTAAGGCGTCGAGATGCTCCGCCGGATAAGGGAGTTCCTGATCCTGGCAGCAAAAATAACCGCCGCGTTGACCCAGTTGGCCGATGCGCTGGCGGACCTCGGCGCGAATGCGATCTGGCGGGCCGTCCATCAGCGTCGCCGAGCTGATCCCGCCTTGCAGCGCCATCCGGCCCTGAGTGCGGGCGCGCAGCCCGTCCAGATCATTCGCCGTCGCCTGAACCGGGTTCAGAATATCCACGCCCAGACTCATGATCGGCTCGATCACGGAGGCCACGTTCCCGCATGAATGGAAGTTGATCAGCACGCCGCGTGCCTTGTAAAACCCGATCAGCCGCGCGTATTCCGGCAGCAAAAACGCTTCAACGATGGCCGGCCCCAGCAGCGGACCGCGCTGCGTGCCAAGATCATCACTGAGATTCACGATCTCGACGCCAACGGCTGCATAATGGCGCGCGATACCAAGCTGAAAATCCATAATGTGGCGCAGAACCGCGCGCGCGAATGCCGGCTCGGTCAGGAAGGCCATCATCATGGTTTCCATGCCGACCAGCATATACGATTTTTCCCACAGTGTATCGCGGTGGCTGCCGCCCAAAAAACGATCGTCGCCCGGAAAAGCGGCCGCCATCTCGTAAATCCGCTGGCAGATGCGCGAATCGTCCGGGTCGGGCCAGCGATACGATTCCAGCGCGCCGATGTCCGCCAGCGGAAAACCTTTGGGGAAGCCCATTACACCTGGGTGAGACTTGTGCCATTCCGTGCCCCAGATATCGACCCAGCGCGTGCCGACCGGCCTATCATGTCCGCCGCCCGCGAAACCCTCATGGTTCGCGCCAGCATACGACATTTCATAGACCGGCGGTCGGGGCATGATAGTCGCCGGATCATCAAAGCGAATAATCCGGCGCGCGTTTTCCCGGGCGGTCAGTTCACGCACTGCTCAAAAGCGCCTCCGCGATCCGTTCGATGGCGTCATCGGCGCTGACGGGACAGGGCCGCTGCTCGAACGTTTTCTTCTCCACGAACTGGGGATTCGCCAGCGCGTTGAAGCAGATGATAAACGCCCGCCGGTGCTTGTCTGAATCGTTTGAGCCGGAGGCGTGCAGCAGGTTCGAGTGGAAGAACAGCACCGAGCCGGGCGCCATCTCACAGTAGACATGCTCGAACAGCCGCTCGATCTCGGGGATGCGCGACGGGTCCGCGCCGGTCTGCTGGCCGACCGTGCCGTGATCGAGGCGGCCCAGCCGGTGCGTACCGCGCAGCACTTGAAGACAGCCATTTTCGCGGGTGGCCGGGTCAAGCGCTACAAACGCGCTCATCAGGCGCGGGAAGGCGAATCCCTGGTTGTACCAGTAGCCGTAATCCTGGTGCCATTCCCAACTGCCGCCGGTTTTGGCTTCTTTGAGCATCACCTTGCCGTGAAAGAACGCGATCTCCTCACCCATGAGGATGCGCACGACATTCACGACGCGGGGATTGGTGGAGGCAAGGCCCCAGATATCGTCGCCGAGTTCGTGCCAGAGAGCCAGCCGCGAGGTTTTGCCGCTGCCATCCGTCCGGCCATAGGCCTTTTCGGCGACCCGCTGGCCTTGCTCGACTTCGTGCAGCATCGCGGTGACTTCACGTTCGGTAAATACGTTGTCCAGCAAGACATAGCCATCACGTTGATATTGGGCTACAAGGGCGTCGTCGATGAACATGGGGTTTGTCTCCATTGTGCACAATAAACAATACCGCCGATTCTGGCACAAGTGGAATTGGCTGGCAAATGGCAGTATACTGGCACGCTATGGATACCTCGAAAGATGTGCTGACCGTCGGCAGCATGCTGCAAATGCCCGCCTTCGCGCGGGGCGTATTGGTGGCTGGGGCGGGGGGCCTGGATAACATCATCCGGTGGGTGCATATTGTCGATCTGCCGGAAGCCAAATACGAATGGGCGCGCGGCGGCGAACTGCTGCTCACGTCCGGGGTGGGGCTGCGTGACGCGCCCGAGCGACAGGCGGCGCTGATCCCGACGCTGGCCCAGCGCGGACTGGCGGGACTCGTGTTGTCGGTCGGCCTTCACCTCGCTCATGCGCCGGAGGCGATGCGTGCGGCCGCCGATCAGCTCAACTTCCCGATCATCGAGCTTCCTCCGGATGTGCCGTTTGTTGAGATCACCCGCATGGTGCTGACGCAGATCGTCAACCACCAGTATTTTCTGCGCGAGCGCGCCGAAGAAATTCACCGCACACTGACCACGCTCGTACTGGAAGGCGGCACGCTGCAAGGCGTGGCCGATGCCCTGGCCGAGATTCTCCAACGGTCGATCACGATCGAAACGACTTCGTTTGAAATCCTGGCGGCGGCGCGGGTAGGCGTGGAAGACGCCGCGCGGCAGCGCACTGTTGCCAACGGGCGCACCCCGCCGGCCCTGGCGCAGCAGCTCACCGAACTGGGCATCTACGAGCGTCTGCTGGCCGAACGCCGCCCGATCCGCGTGCCCGCCCTGCCCGCGCTGGATATGACGATGGAGCGCATCGTTTCCCCGATCATTGTGGACGGTGAGATCATCGGCTACGTATGGATCATCGCCGGGGAAAATCATCTGGACGCGCTGGATGAGCTGGCGATTGAACACGCGGCGACGGTCGCGGCGCTGATCATGCACAAAGAGCGCGCCGTGCAGTACGCGGCGATGTCGCTGCGCGGGGATTTCTTCGAGCAGCTTCTGCACTATGCCGACCCACCCGATCTGCGCGTGGTCGAGCGCGCCCACCAGTTGAATTTCTGCCTGGACTGCGGCTATCAGGTCCTGGTTGCCGTGGGCGATGCGGGGGAGAATCAAGGGCTGTCGCCGCTCCTGGTGCGGATCGAGCAGCGCATGGAGCATATCCACCCGGCACTGGTGATCCCGCGCGGGCGGCGCGCGGTGATCGTGCTTCACGGCTATCGCCTGACGGGCGCGGCACGAGTTGCTCAGGGCTTGGTCGATTCACTCAGCCGCCCCACGGAGCCGCTGCTGATCGGGATCGGGCGGCCCATCGACCGGATTACCGATCTGCGCCTGAGCTACAACCAGGCGGCGGAAGCGGCGGACGTGGCGCGCGCCCTGGGCCGGCGCAGCGGTACGCTTCACTTTGACGACCTGGGGCTGCTGCACTGGCTGCGCCACCTGCCGCCCGACACGATCCGCGAAAACGTCTATATGAAGGCCGTCGAACTACTGGCGGCGTATGACAACGAGAACCAGACCGACCTGCTGCAAACGCTGGAAACGTATCTTGAAGCGCCCAGCGTGGGCGAGGCGGCCGATCTGCTGTATGTCCACCGCAACACCCTCTCCTACCGGCTGCAGCGCATCGAAAAGCTGCTCCAGGTCGACCTGAATGACCCTGTCCAGCGGCTCAACCTGTATGTCGCAGCCAAGTGCCATCGCGTTAACAGCATCCGCTAATTGTGCGCGGCGCACAAACAGCCGCGTCAAATATTGGGGACCTGCCCATCGAGTCTGCCCTTATACTATCTGTAGCGTCTTCTATTAATCTCAGGCTTCGGGCTACGCTTGCGCGCCGGTAGTCGCTCGGAAGCCGCCCACCCGGAGCACGCTATGCCCGGTCAACAGTCTAAGCGGAATATCTCCCCTGGGGGGATGGCGACTCACGCCTATCGCCCCCTGTCCGACTCCGACATCCAGCGGATTCACGAAGCGTCATTGACCGTGCTGGAACGCACCGGCATACACCTCGGCCCCTCCGAAGCGCGCGAGATCTTTCTGGCGGCGGGCGCAGCAGCCGACGGCGATCGGGTGTTGATCCCGCGCGCGCTGGTCGAGGATACGCTGTCGAAGGCGTGCCGCTCGTTTACGCTGGCGGGGCGCGATCCCGCCCACGATCTGATCATGTGCGGCGAGCGCGTCTACCTGGGCACCGGCGGCGCGGCGATCAAGGTGATGGATCTGGACGGCACGGTGCGCCAGCCCGTTTTGGCGGATATTGCGCGTATCGGGCGGCTGGTGGATGCGCTCGATCACATTCATTTTTACCTGCGCCCGGTCGTCGCGATGGATATGCCGCAGCACCTGCTCGACGTCAACACGGCGTATGCCGCGCTGGCGAGCACCACCAAGCACGTCATGACCTCGGCCTATACGGTCGAGTCCGCGCGGGATGTGATCGAGCTGGCCGCGCTGGTCATGGGCAGCAAATCCGCCTACGAGGAGCGCCCAATTGTTTCGTTCGTGGCGTGCTGGGCCGTCAGCCCGCTGCGCTACGCGCCGGACACGGTGGCGGTGCTGATCGAACTGGTGCGGCAGAATGCCCCGGTGGCGATCTCCAGCGCGCCGCAGACGGGAGCGACCTCCCCCGCGGCCCTGGCGGGTACGCTGGTGCAGCTTAACGCCGAAGAACTGAGCGGCATCGTGTTGTGCAACCTCGTGCGGCCGGGCGCGCGGATTCTGATGGGCTATGTGCCGCTGGTGTCCGATCTGCGCACGGGCCGTTATGCAGGGGGCGCGCCGGAATACGCGCTGATGAACGCGGCGGCGACTCAGATGGCCCATTTTTACGGCATCCCGATCTACAACTCCGCGGGATTGTCCGACAGCAAGATCCCGGATGCACAGGCCGGCTATGAGAAGGCGCTGTCGGTCGTTACGGCGGCCCTGGCGGGTACGAATTTCACGCACCACGCGGCCGGTTTTGTCGAAAATATGCTGTGCGTGGCCTACGAGCAGTATGTGATCGATGACGAGATCAACGGCAGCGTGATGCGGCTGGTGCGCGGGATCGAGGTTTCGGACGAGACGCTGTCGGTGGATGTGATCGATGCGGTGTGCCGCCATGAGGGGCACTATCTGGTCACGGATCAGAGTGTGGCGCTCATGCGCAGCGAATTCACCTATCCGCACACGGCGGATCGCCTGAGCCGTCTCGACTGGGAAAGCGCCGGGGCGCTGGATATGCGCGAGCGGGCACGGCAGCGGGCGCGGGATATTCTGGGGACGCACCAACCGCAGCGCCTCGATCCGGCCGTCGATGAGGCCATTCGGGCGCGTTTTGACATTTTGCTCCACGAATAGGGGGGCGTTGATGCAGCTCATTCGGCAGGGATTAATCGGTGACAGGTCGCTGCGGCGCATGTGGCGCGAGCATCCCCTTAAGGATCGCTACGACGTCGTGATTATTGGGGGCGGGATTCACGGGCTGGCGACGGCGTACTATCTGGCGCGCGATCACGGCATCACGGATGTGGCCGTGCTCGAAAAACGTTATATCGGCGCGGGCGGCAGCGGGCGCAACACGGCGATTATCCGCTCGAATTATCTCACGCCGGAAGGGGTCGTCTTTTACGATGAGAGCGTCAAACTGTACGAACAGATGGCGCTCGACCTCGATTTTAACGTGATGTTCAGCCAGCGCGGCCACCTGACCCTGGCCCACACCGACGCCGCCGTGCGCACGATGCGCTGGCGGGCCGAAGTCAACCAGATTCAGGGCGTGGACAGCCGCGTGATCTACCCGGACGAGATCGCGAAGCTGTGCCCCCTGCTCGATCTCAGCGATCACCCGCGCTACCCGATCCAGGCGGCGCTGTTCCATCCGCCCGGCGGCATCATCCGGCATGATGCGGTCGTGTGGGGCTACGCGCGCGGCGCTGACCGGCGCGGCGTCCATATTCACCAGCTCACCGAAGTCACCGGCATCGACGTGAGCCAGGGCCGGGTGGTGGGCGTCCAGACGAACCGGGGCGCGATCAAGGCCGGAACGGTCATGAATGCGACGGCGGGCTGGGCCACCCTGATCAGCGATATGGCGGGGGTGCGCATGCCGATCACAACGCATCGACTGCACGCCTGCGTGACCGAGCCGCTGAAACCGCTGATCCATGTGATCATCGTGTCGGGATCGCTGCACGTGTATGTCAGCCAGTCGGACCGGGGCGAACTGGTCATGGGATCGGGCATTGATCCCTTCCAGACCTATTCGATGGATTCCACGCTGGACTTTATGGAGAGCCTGAGCGCGCATATGCTGGAACTGCTGCCGAGTCTGGCGCGCGTCAGGATCATGCGGCAGTGGGCCGGGCTGTGTGATATGACCCCCGATTACAGCCCGGTGATGGGCTTTACGCCTGTGGAGGGGTTCGTGGTGGATGTCGGCTGGGGGACGTATGGCTTTAAGGCCGGGCCGGTCAGCGGTAAGCGGATGGCGGAGCTGATCGCCACTCAGAAGACGCCGGCTATGATCGCGCCGTTCCGGTTGTCGCGCTTTGAGGAACGGCGGCTGGTGGGTGAAAAGGGCGCGGCGTCGGTCGGGCAGTAACAGGAGGCAAGAGCGTGATCGTATTGACCTGTCCTAACTGCGGCGAACGGAATGTGACTGAATTTCGGTATGGCGGCGAGGCGCGACCGCGACCGGGTGCGGAAAGTCCCGATCCGGCGGGGTGGGCGGCGTATCTGTATATGCGCGCCAATCCGTCGGGTCCGCTGCGCGAGTGGTGGTATCATCGCGCGGGGTGCGGGTGCTGGTTTGTTGCGGAACGTCACACCCAGACGCAGGACGTGATCCGCACCTACCTGTGGGAGGATCGCCCGTCATGACCCGGCTACCGGATGCGCCATCGCAGGTAATCAAACGCGACACCGTGCTTCGTTTTACGTTTGATGGCCGGGCCTACTCGGCCTACGAAGGGGATACCATCGCGTCGGCGCTGGCGGCGGCCGGCGTGACGACGTTCAGCCGGTCATTCAAATATCACCGGCGGCGCGGCCTGCTGTGCGCGGCGGGACGCTGTCCGAACTGCCTCGTGCGGGTGGGGGATGAGCCCAACGTGCGGGCGTGCCGGACCCCGGTTGCGCAGGGCATGGTTGTCACCTCACAAAACGCGTGGCCGTCGCTCCAGCGTGACGTGATGAGTCTGATTCAGCGGGTGAGCCGCTTTTTGCCGGCCGGGTTTTACTACAAAACGTTTATGCGACCACGGGCGCTGTGGCCCATCTACGAACGGATCATCCGGCGGGCGGCGGGTCTGGGCCGCGTCGATCCTGACGCCAAGCCGCATCACCCGGCGAAGGTGTACAAACACGCCGACGTGGCCGTGATCGGCGGCGGTCCGGCGGGACTGAGCGCAGCGCAGGCAGCGGCACAAACGGGCGCGCGCGTGATCCTGCTCGAAGCGGAGCCCACGCTGGGCGGGCATCTGCGTTGGACACAGAACGATGCCTACACACCGCCGCCGCTGGACAGCGTCGAAGTGCTGACCGATACGACCGCCATCGGCATTTATGACGACCTGTGGATCGGCGCGGCGCACGGCGAGCAGTTGATCAAGCTGCGCGCGAAGGCCGTGGTCATCACCACCGGCGCGTATGACATCCCACTGCCATTTGAAAACAACGATCTGCCGGGTGTGATGTTGGGATCGGCGGTGCTGCGGCTCGCCCGGTTATGGGGTGTGCGGTCCCGGCTCGCGTGCGTTGGTGGTATCCGGGCACCGGCGCGGCCTGCAAACCGCGCTGGATCTGCGCGATCTCGGCATTGAAGTCGCCTCGGTGATCGACGCCCGCCCGAATCCCGATCCGGATCTGGTCGAGCAGTTGGCGCAGGCCGGGATCACGGTGCGCCCGGAAACGGTGATCACCAGGGCGCTGGGACGACGTCACGTCCAGGGGGCGGAGGTCAGCGGAACACCCGGCCGCGTGGACTGCGATCTGATCGTGGTCTGCGCGGACACTGCGCCCGTCAATGATCTGCTGCTTCAGGCCGGGGCCAAACTGGCCTGGGTGGCCGATCTCGGCGCATTTATGCCCACGGACCTGCCGCCCGGTGTGTTCGCAGCGGGCAGCGTGACGGGGACGGAGGATCTCGACGCGGTCACGCGCGAAGGTTGGATGGCGGGCTTGCGCGCGGCACACGCCGCCGGCTGCGCTGAGGAGCCCGTGCAGAGCGAACAATCCTTGCAGGCGGAACGCGCGATCTTCGCGGCTTACCCGCTGCGGCCCGGCCAGCACGATGTGGTCTGCTGGTGCGAAGACGTAACCAGCAAAGACATTCGCCACAGCATCGCCGAAGGCTACGACAGCATCGAGCTGATCAAACGTTATTCGACGATCAGTATGGGCCCCTGCCAGGGCAAGATGTGCAGCATCAACGCGATGCGGCTGGCCGCGCAGCTCACCGGCCAGACAGTCGCGGCCACGGGGACAACCACCGCTCGACCGCCGGTGGAGCCGGTTCTGATGGACACGCTCGCCGGGCGGGTGATGGAGCCGGTCCGCGTGACGCCGCTGCACGCGTGGCACATCCGCCACAACGCCCACCTGATCAACGCCGGGCTGTGGAAGCGCCCGGAGCATTACGGCGATCCGGTGGCGGAAGCGCGGGCCGTGCGCGAGCGTGCCGGGATCATCGACGTGAGCACGCTCGGCAAGCTGCAAATCACCGGGCCGGACGCAGCCTTGCTGCTCGAACGGTTGTACACGAATCGCTGGCGGGATCTCCGCGTGGGCCGGGTGCGCTACGGCGTGATGGTCAACGATGAAGGCGTGGTGATGGATGACGGCGTCACGGCTCGTCTTGCGGACGATCTCTACTACATGACCACCACGTCAAGCGGCGCTTCCGGCGTGCATGAGTGGATCGAGTGGTGGCTGCAAAGCGGCTGGCCGTTTGATGTGCAGGTCGTGAATGTGACGGAAGCTTATGCCGCGTTTAATGTGGCCGGGCCGCGTGCCCGCGACGTCGTCGCCCAGGTCGTCGCGCCGGATTTCGACGTGAGCCGCGAGGTGTTCCCCTATCTGCACGTCCGGCAGACCCAGGTAGCGGGCGCACCCGCGATCATTTTGCGGATCGGGTTCACCGGCGAGTTAAGCTACGAGATCCACGTGCCGAGCGGATTTGGCGCGCACGTGTGGCAGGCCCTGATCGACGCGGGCGACGCCGTGGGCATGGTGCCCTTTGGCATGGAGGCGCAGCGCATCCTGCGATTGGAGAAGGGGCACATCCTGGTCGGGCAAGAGACAGACGCCCTGACAAATCCATTCGAGGCGAATATGGGATGGGCCGTCAAGCTGGACAAGGACGATTTTCTCGGCAGGCCCTCGCTGATATCCCAGGCGGACGGCGTCGAAAAGCGGCTGGTTGGCTTCGAAATGGTGGACGGGGTGATGCCCGAAGAGGCGAACCAGATCGTGCAGCCCGGTTCGACCGGACTCACCATCATCGGGCGCGTGACCAGCGTCCGGCGCAGCCCAACGTTGAACAAGATTATCGGGTTATGCTGGCTCCCGGCAGAGATGGCCCACAGTGGACAGACGTTTACGGTCCGCGTGCGTGGAGAACTGCAAACTGGGCGCGTGGTCGATGTGCCGTTTGTCGATCCCGACGGCAGCCGGTTACGGATGTAGGAATGGAACCCATGCTGACGACACGGAGTGATCTTCCTTACGTTTCACCACTGGCCGGGCTGGCGGATGGGCCGGTGGGTCCTGAGACGGCCCAGCTTCTGGATTGGAGCGGACGCCGTGTGCTGGACGTGCGCGGTCGTGAGCGTCCGGCGGCGCTGCGCGATACAGCCGCGACCGAAGCGATCGGTGAGGCGGCCTGCGTGCAGAATGGCATCTGGATGCGGCTGCGCGCCGACCGCTGGTTTTATGTCGCGCTGTCCGCGTCGGATGCTGCGGAGATCAACGAGCCAGGGCTGACGGATGTCACCCACGCTTACGCGATCCTGCTGCTGCGCGGTGCGCGTGTGCCGGGAGTGCTGGCGCAGGTGTGCGCGCTGGATTTTGATCACCGGGCGTTCCCCGATCACCGGGCGGCGCAGACGAGTCTGGCCAAGGTTCCGGCGCTGATCGTGCGACTGGATGCCGAAGCCCAGGGTTATCTGATCCTGGTCGAGCGGTCGGTCGCCGCGTATGTATGGGAAGTGATCGCGGGCACCCTGACCACCACGGCGTAGTTGCGCTGTGGCGAATTACGTACACAATTAAGATAACCATACATGGAAATTCGGGATTCCACCAAAGGGCTTTCGCCTGTGGTCCGATCGACAGATCGGGCGTCGGGCATAGTGCGAAAGGGAGTACCAAGCAAATAACGTTCAGACAAGATCGTAAAGAGAGGAAATGCGTTATGAAATTCAATCCAAAGGACCTGCGCGCGCGCAATGACAAGGTCCGTGAAGCTCATTTCCAGTACGAGTCTGGGCGCATTACGCGCCGGGAGTTCCTGCGATTTTCGTCGATGTTGGGAGGTGGCGCAATTGCAGCCGCGCTTCTGCCACCCGTCCAACGAGCCCAACTGCGGCGTCCGCGCTACCGGCAGACCGCACCACGCCGGGGCGGCACGGTGGTTAACGCGATGTCGGTTGATACCAACCGCTTCGATGATCCCGCCAAGTTGAATCTGGTATACCCCTCGAACTTTGTCCGCCAGGTGTGCGACTGGCTGGTGGTTCTGGACACCGACCTGAACCTGCAGCCGCAGCTCGCAACGGAGTGGACGCCTTCTGAAGATGGCCTGACATGGACGCTCAAGCTGCGTGAAGGCGTGAAATTCAACCACGGCAAGGATTTCAACGCGGATGACGTGGTCTTCACGATCAACCGGCTGGTTGACCCGGAAACGGCGTCAGGGTTCGCGGCGGCCGCGAACATGGTGACCGGCGCGGAAAAGGTCGATGACTTCACCGTCAACATTCACACCAATCGCGTGTCAGCAGATTTCATTTACACGCTCTTCCTCTACCAGGCGGCGGTTCTGCCCGCCGATTGGCCGGGCGATTTCTTCACGAATCCCTGGGGAACCGGACCTTTCACCATTGCCAACTGGGCTCCCGGTGAAAACATCCGCTTCGAAGCGCGGGATGACTATTGGCAGATGGGCGAAGATGGCAGCCCACTGCCGTACCTGGACGCCGTTGAGTTTGTGTATTTCCCTGACGAACTGTCGCGCCTGAGTGCGATGCAAGAGGGAACGCTGCACATGGGTGACGCGGACATCGCGTTGAAGGAAGACTACGATGCCCTGGACGGCTACGACTTCCTGGGAGTGCAAACCGGCAACCTGCACATTGCGGTGCTGCACTTTAACGAGAAGCCCTGGACCGATCCCAATGTGCGCGAAGCGTTCAAGCTGGTGGTTGATCGCCAGAACTACGCCGATACGCTCTACCTCGGCTATGCCATCCCAGCGGATGACCACCCCATCGCGCCGGGCATGTATCCGCTGGCTCCAGCGGAACAGCACCCGCGCCAGCAAGACTACGAAAAGGCGCGCCAGTTGTTGGCCGATGCCGGCTATCCCGATGGGATCGACCTCAAGGCCTTCTACATCGACGCCGGTTCGGATGGCGGGTTTGCCGAGAACTTTGCCATCTTCATGGCATCCCAGGCGGAACCGGCCGGGTTCCGGATCGAACTCCAGCCTACGCCAGACTACTGGAATATCTGGTTGAATGACTGGGGCGAGAATACAATGGGCATCTCGAACTGGGCGCAGAAGAATACGGCCAGTGAGATGTTTAACCTCGCCTATCGAACCGGCGCGGCCTGGAACGAATCGCACTGGACCAACACGGAATTCGATTCGCTGCTTGACGAGTTTGACCGCACGCTCGATCAGGAAGCGCGGCGCGGCCAGCTCGTACAGCTCACGGACATCCTGCGCAATGACGGCAGTGTGATGATCCCCGGCTTCCGCCAGAACTTCGCGGCCAAGTATGCCAAGCTGCACTACAACCTGCACCCGCAGGCTTACGTGTGGATGGGCGACGCCTGGCTCGAAGAATAACGGTTCTGTAACGGTAGGGACGCCCGACCTCTACCGGTCTATATCGCCGTGGTTCCTGTGGCGAACTGCCATAGGAACCACAAATTCTAAGTAATTGGTTATTAGTTTTTGGTTCAGTTAAGTATCTATCCAGAAATTCGTTTTTGTAGGGGCGTATTGCAATACGCCCCTACGGAATGCAGGAATTTACGGATAGGCTGTAAGCGAACTTCCTCAGCCGCTTTGACCAATCACTAAAAACTAAAAACCGATCACTTAGCTGATGAGGAACCGGAAGAATGCTCCAGTTTATTGTTCGCCGGATTCTGACGCTGGTCGTCACCATGATCGCGCTGTCGATGATGGTATTCGCGCTGTCCGAGGTGGTGCCGATCGACCCGGCCGTGACGATCCTGGGCCGGGAATCCACGGAAGAAGCGCGCGCCGAACTACGTGAGAGTATGGGGCTAAATCGCCCCCTGCCGGAGCGATATGGCCGCTGGTTGGTACGGTTCGTGGAGGGCGACTGGGGTGAATCATACCGCCTTGGTGCCGAGATCCGCCCGCTGGTCGTGCGGCGGTTGCAGAACTCGCTGACTCTGGCAGCGATGGCTCTGTTGATGATCAGCCCGATCTCCCTGCTGCTCGGCGTCCTGGCGGGCTTATATCGCGCCCGGTGGCCGGACCGTGTCATCTCGATCAGCAGTCTGCTGACGATCTCCCTGCCGGATTTTGTGACCGGCCTGCTCCTGATCGTCTTGTTCTCGTGGTATCTGGACTGGCTGCCCGGCGATAGCAGCTTACGTGGGCAAGATCTGAATATCAGCGAACACTGGAAGAAACTCGTTTTGCCCGCGATCACCGCGGCGTTTGTGCTGGTCGGTTATCTCACACGCGTGACGCGGGTCAGCATGATCGGCGTGCTGGATTCCGCCTACATTCGGACGGCGATTCTCAAGGGGCTGCCGTTCCGCACCGTGATTTTCCGCCATGCGCTGCGCAATGCGTTGGTCGCGCCGATTGCCGTAATCACCACCCAGATCGCGTGGCTCGTGGGCGGCCTGATCGTGATCGAACAGCTTTTTAACTATCCGGGCATCGGCAGCCTGTTTGCGAGCGCCGCGCGCGATAACGATCTGCCGATGATCGAGGCGTCGTCGATGGTCGCGATTGCCCTGGTGGTCACGTCGCAGATCGTGGCAGATTTGCTGTATGCCGCTCTGAATCCTCGTATCCGGTTTAGCTAGGGAGGCGATGATGGCGACTGAAACGGCTGCTTCCGCTCCAGTGGTCGTCCCGCGCCGCCCGGCAGCGTGGCGTGTTTGGATACGCGAGGTGACGCGGCGACTGCTGCGCAATCCGACAGCGCTGTTGGGGCTGATTATCATTCTGGACTGGGGCGCGATCGCGATCGTTGGCCCGCAGATCGCCCCGTGGGGCATCAACGAGATCGACCCTGGGCAGAAGTGGAAAGATCCCAGCGACGAGCACCTGATGGGCACCGATAACCTGGGGCGTGATATTTTCTCGCGCGTGCTCGTCGGCGCGCGGCTGATGATGCTGCTGCCAACAGCGGCGATTGCCTGTGCTGCTGTGGTAGGCACCACGATTGGCCTGCTGTCCGGCTATCGCGGCGGGTGGGTGGACGAGCTGATCATGCGAATTGCCGATCTGATAATGGCCTTTCCCGTGCTGATGCTCTACCTGATGATCATCGTCGCGGTGGGTGCGTCGGCGACCAACGTCGTGCTGGCGATCACCGTGGCGGCGGCCCCCGCGGTGGCGCGGCTGGTGCGCGGGCTGGTGCTGGATCTGCGCACACGCGAATTTGTGCTGGCGGCCAAGATGCGGGGCGAGTTTACGCCGTACATTCTGTTCCGCGAGATCCTGCCGAATATCTCGGGGCCGATCCTGGTAGACGCGCTGGTACGCGTCGGTTATGCGTCGTTCGCGGTGGGTGCGTTCGGCTTTTTGGGGCTGGGAGTCCCGGAGCCGCATCCCGACTGGGGGCGCATGGTGTCGGGCGCGCGGTCGGCGCTGATCATTGTGCCAACCGCGCCGCTGTTCCCGGCGCTGTGTATCGCATCGCTGGTGATCGCCTACAACCTGCTGGCGGATGGATTATCGGAAACGAAATAAGCTCATGCCTGTTCTCGAATTGCAAGACCTGAACGTGAGTTTTCCAACCAAGCGCGGATTGGTCCGCGCGGTGCGCCACGTCTCGCTGCAGCATTGCGGATGGCGAAACCTACGGGCTGGTGGGCGAATCGGGCAGCGGCAAATCAACCGTCGCGCTGGCCGTGATGGGTTATCTGTCACCGGGAGCACAAACCAGCGGCCGTATCCTGTTTCAGAATCACGACGTGGCCCGGATGTCGCGCCGCCAACTGCGTCCGCTGCGCGGGAATCGCGTGGCGATGGTGTACCAGGACCCGCAGGCATCGCTCAATCCCGTCGCTGACGATTGAGCGCCAGTTGAGCGAGGTGATCTTCGCCCACGAGCCAGCTACCCGCGCTGAGGCGCGCCAGCGGATTCTGGAGATGCTGGAACGGGTGCGCATGCCCGACCCCGCCTATATCCTTGAACGCTACCCGCACCAGCTCAGCGGCGGGATGCAGCAGCGGGTGGTGATCGCGATGGCGCTGCTGCTGCGGCCCGATCTCGTGATCCTGGATGAACCGACAACGGGGTTGGATGTCACGGTCGAAGCCGGTGTGCTCGATATTCTGGAAGACCTGCGGCGCGAGTTCCGCATGGCGATCCTGTATATCAGCCACAACCTGGGTGTGATCGCGCGGATCTGCGACCGGGTCGGCGTGATGTACGCGGGTGAACTGGTCGAAGAAACGTCTGCGCAGGCCCTGTTCGCCAGACCCCACCATCCCTATACGTTGGGGCTGATGCGCTGCGTTCCCCGGTCGGGTGTGCGCTATACGGCCGAGGCACTCTATTCGATTCCGGGGCGTGTGCCGGCGCTGACGGATCTGCCAGACGGCTGCACCTTTGCGGCGCGCTGTCCGCTGGCGATCGATGCCTGCCTGAGCGCCCACCCGCCGCTCATCAGTGACACGGAGGATCACAAGGCGCGCTGTATTCGCTGGGAGACGGTGATCGAACAGCCGGAACTGGCCGCCAGGGCCGAGCCCCTGATCGGTGACGGAGACGGCCAGGAGCCGCAAAAACTGCTCGACGTGGAGCAGTTGAAGGTCTATTTCCACGAGCCGCTGACCCTGTTGGGCGCGTTTGGGCGGCAGCGCGAAGTCAAGGTCGTGGATGATGTAAGCTTTGAACTGGCCCCTCAGCGAACGCTCGGCATTGTGGGCGAGTTGGGTTGCGGCAAGAGCACAATTGCCAAAGCGCTGGCGGGTCTGGTCCCGATGACCGATGGCAAAGTTTTGTTTTTGGGATCTGATTTTTCCGATCCTATCGATCAGCGCGACAGCGCCACGCTGCGCCAGTTGCAGATGGTATTCCAAAACCCCGATGCCTCGCTGAACCCCAGGCATACGATCAAAACCACGCTGACTCGCCCGCTGCGGCGTTTCCAGGTGGTGCCGCAGGACCAGGAAGAAGCGCGGATCATCGAGCTGCTGCACGCCGTCAATCTGGACGAGGATTATCTCGACCGGCTGCCGCGCGAGCTGAGCGGCGGCGAAAAGCAGCGGGTGGCGATCGCGCGCGCCTTTGCGGGTGAACCGGAACTGGTGGTCTGCGACGAGCCGATCTCCTCGCTGGACGTATCGGTACAGGCAGCGGTGATCAACCTGCTGCGGCGGCTTCAGCGCGAGCGCCGGGTGGCGCTGATCTTCATCGCGCACGATCTGAACATGGTGCGCTATGTCTCGGATACGGTCGCCGTGATCTATCTGGGGCGAGTCTGCGAGATCGGCCCCACCGAAGCCATCTTCAACCCGCCCATGCATCCCTATACCGAGGCGCTGATCTCCGCGATCCCGGTCATCGACCCCTCGGCCGAGATCATCCCGATCCGGTTGGAGGGAACCGTACCGAGTCCGGCGAATCCGCCGGGCGGCTGCCGTTTCCATACCCGCTGTCCGCGCAAGATTGGCACGATCTGCGAAACCGAACCACCCCCAGCGCAAACGACGGGCAGCGGGCACACGCATTTTTTGCCATATTCCCCTGGCCGAACTCACCGACCTTCAGACGAAGCCATCATCGACCGTTGAGCAACCAACCGAGGCTTGAGGCATCATGTTAGCATTCGTGAACATCGAACACCCATCCGTGATCAAGGATCCCCGGCGCGGACCGTATGGGCTCAGGGATTATTACCAGCGCGATCATCAACATCGCGGAGGCCGTTGGCATGCCCTGCCATGCCGTCCACTATCTCGACTTTTCCCGCGACTGGCTGCACGAACATGATGTCCAGGCGTTTTTTATCAGCGGTAACGTCACGGACTGGGAGGACTATGACCAACGCGAGTTCGAGCCGGTCTGGGATGTGATCCGGTCGGGTGAGCTTCCGGTGATGGGGTTCTGCGGCGGGCACCAGTTCATCGCGCTGGCCTACGGCGCGGAATGCGGGCCGCTGGGTCCGCTGGAACCGGGCGAGGTTGACCTGATGCCGGAGTATCAGCCGGGTATGCGGAAAGAACGAGGCTATATGCCGCTCGAGGTGTTGGCGCAGAATGATCCGTTGTTTGATGGATTTCCCGTATCCGGCCCGGTGATTATGGAAAGCCATTATTGGGAGGTCTGCCAGCTTCCGCCGGGGTTTGACCTGCTCGCGTCCACGCGCTGGTGTCGCATCCAGGTGATGAAACACCGCACGCTGCCGATCTACGCCGCGCAGGGCCACCCGGAGGCTTACACCGGCGAGAATCCCGACGGCAAGCGGCTCATCCGCAATTTCGCCGTGGCAACCGGCGTGATCGCCAGATAATCATGTTCCCGGCGCTCCGATTCATTCATGACCTGTGCTACGACGACCTGCCGGACCGCGTGATCCGGCAGGCGCAGCGCTGTCTGCTGGACCTGATCGGGACGGCGGCGGGCGGCACCGTGACCGATACCTCACGGCTGATTCGCAACCACGCGGCGCGGCATTTTGGCGCGGGATCGGGTCCTGGGGCGCGGCTGCTGTTTGACGGGCGGCGCGTGAGTCCGCCGGGCGCGGCGCTGGCGGGCGGGCTGATGATCGACAGCCTGGACTGCCACGATGGGCATGTGCTGACCAAGGGGCACGCGGGCGTGGCGATCCTGCCGTCGCTGCTGGCGCTGATGGACGCGGAAGGCGACGTAAGTTCCCACGAGTTCATCACGGCGCTCGTCCTGGGTTACGAGATCAGCACGCGGGCAGGAATCGCGCTGCACGCGACAAGCTGCGACTTCCACAGTTCCGGCGCATGGGGCGCAGTGGGCTGCGCCGCGTTAGGCGCGCGCTGGCTCAAACTCAACGAAGCGCAGACGCGCGAGGCGCTCGGCATCGCGGAATATCACGGGCCGCGCAGCCAGATCATGCGCGTGGTCGATCATCCCACCATGATCAAGGATGGCTCCGGCTGGGGCGCGATGGCCGGGTTGAGCGCCGCTTATCTCGCCGCGGACGGCTTTACCGGCGCGCCCGCGCTCACCTGCGAATCGGATGCCGTCGCGGGTATCTGGGCGGATGTCGGATCGCGCTGGCGCATTCTGGAGCAGTATTTCAAAGCGTATCCGGTTTGCCGTTGGGCGCAGCCGGCCATCGAAGCGGCGCTGACCTTGCAGCGCGCGCACCATTTGACGATGGACGCGATCACCCGCGTGGAAGTCGTCACGTTTCACGAGGGTATTCGGCTGTCCACGCGGATTCCGGCATCGTCGGATGAGGCGCAGTACAGTCTGCCGTTTGCCGTGGCGACCGCACTGGTGCGCGGGCAGGTGGGCGCGGCGGAAGTTTCTGGGGCGGCGCTGCGCGATCCGGAGATCCTGAGCGTGGCAGAGGGAGTCCTGCTCACCGAGAGCGACGAGTACAACGCGAAATTCCCGGCCGAGCGGTGGGCGCACGTGGTGTTCCACCTGCCGGACGGGAGCCGCCTAACTTCCGCGCCGATGGAAGCGCGCGGCGGCGAGCACAACCCGCTCTCGGATGACGAGCTGCGCGCCAAATACTGGCGGCTGGCCGAGCCGGTGCTGGGGACTCCGCGCACAAAGCAGATCGAAACGTGCGTGGACCGGCTGACCGAATCGGAGCGCGCGCTGGCGGACCTGCGCGATCTCGTGGCGGGGCCGGTGGAAACATAAAGTACGGGCCTGTGCCTTTACCCCTCCCTAGAATCCCTCCCCGTAAACGGAGAGGGACCCGATGGTCTCCCCTTTCTCCGCGTGCGGGGAAAGGGGCGGGGGATAGGGGTAAAAAACAATCTTGTATCAATAACTCAATGGAGAATCTGAGTGGCACCCAAAATTAGCATTATTGGCGCGGGAAGCGCGGTTTTCTCGCTGCGGCTGGTGACGGACATCTGCCTGACGCCGAATCTGGCGGGCAGCACGATCAGCTTTATGGACATTGACGAGGCGCGGCTGGACGCGATTCACCGCTTATGCCAGCGCTATGCGGACGAGGTCGGGATCGATCTGCACCTGGAAAAAACCACCGACCGCCGCGAATCCCTGCAAGGCGCGGATTTTGTAATTAACACCGCCCTGGCGGCCGGGCACGACCGGCTGCGCGGCGGCTGGGAGGTCGCAAGAAAGTATGGCTACCGGCTCGGCGGCAGTCTGCATATCTATCACGACGAGGCGTTCTGGATCAATTACTACCAGTTCCGCCTGTTTGAAGAGGTCATTCGAGATGTTCTGGACATTTGCCCCGACGCGTGGTATCTCAAGGTGGATAACCCCGTGCTGGCGGGGATCACCTACCTGAGCCGCAAATATCCGCAGGCGAAAATCTGCGGGCTGTGCCACGGCTTCAGCGGCGTGTACCAGATCGCCGACGTCCTGAAGCTGGATCGCGAGAGACTGCATTTCCAGATCCCCGGCGTGAATCATTTCGTGTGGCTGACGCACCTGTATCACGACGGTGAAGACGTGTTCCCCCTGCTCGACCGCTGGATCGAAACCGAGGCGGAGACGTTCTGGAAAACGAGCGAGCCCAGTCACATGCTTGGGCCGGTGGCGATCGATCTCTACCGGCGGTTTGGCGTGTTCCCCATTGGTGATACGTGCAACCCCGGCGGGGGATCGTGGCCGTACTGGTATCATGTGGACGACGCGACGGAAAAACGCTGGCAGGAAGATCCCTATAAATGGTACGAAAACTACTTCGGCTGGCTGCATCGCACCGTCACCCAGATCCGCGAGGCGGGAGCCGACGAACACACCCCGGTCTCGACGGTCTTCCCGCCCAAACTGTCTGGCGAGGTGATGGTCCCGCTCATCGAGTTCGATTGCCTGCGATATTCCACGGGTGATTATCACCAACATCGCCAATTCGGGTGATTTTGTGCCCGGCGTACCGCGCAACTTCGCGGTGGAGATTCCGACGCTGATCAGCCGGCGCGGCATCCAGGGGATCAAAACGGACGGTCTGCCCACGCCGCTGACATCCTACATTCTGCGGGATCGGGTCGCGCCGATAGAGGTTGAGCTGGAAGCGTATGAAACCGGCAGCAAAGAAGCTCTGCTGCAACTGGTATCTGATGGACCCGTACACCGTATCCGAAGACCAGGCGCGCGGCCTGGTGGATGAGATTCTTGCACTGCCGTATCACGAGGCGATGCGGCAGCACTACTGCTAGTTCGTATTATACAATGGCCGATGTTGAAAAAAGGAACTTGTCCCGTGAGCTTACCCCTCCCTAAATCCCTCCCCGTACACGGAGAGGGACTTGCAACCTGTCAGCAACCAGACGCGCCTCCCCTTTCTCCACGTGCGGGGAGGCGCCGACCGAAGGTCGGACGGGGATAGGGGTAGAAATGCGTAGCGTAAACCAGGACCGACCGGAGGTAGGCATCATGACCAATCCCATTGCGCGGATTATGGTCGATTTTAAGCAGATGAAGCAGTTCATCGAAGACCCACTCGTGATCGAACGCGGCCGGGGAATCTATCTGTGGGACGTGGACGGCAAGGAGTACATCGACGGGCTGGCGGGCGTCTTTGTGGCGAGCGTCGGCCATGCCAACCCGGCGATCATCGAGTCGATCACCGAGCAGCTGCACACGCTGACCTTTGCGCCGCCCCTGGCCAGCACCAACACCGCCGCGATCGCGCTGGCCGCGCGGCTGTGCGAACTCACGCCGCCGGAATACAACCTCGTCAAGTTCACCAGCGGCGGGTCCGAAGCTGTCGAGATGGCGATCAAGATGGCGCTGCAATACCACAAGCAGACTGGCCATCCCGGCAAATTCCGCTTTATCTCGGCGTATGGCGCGTATCACGGCGGCACGTTGGGCGCGCTCAGCGCCAGCGGGACGGCGGCACGGCGCACCACCTTCGAGCCGCTGATGGGCAGTTTTTTGCATGTCCACCCGCCGAATTTTGAGCACTGCCCGCTGGGATTGGAAGCGCACCAGTGTGAGACGGCATGCGTCAGGCAGTTTGAGGCTATGATCCAGCGCGAGGGGCCGGAAACCATCGCGGGCATCATCATCGAGCCGGTGATGAACGTCGAGGGACTGATCTGGCCGCCGCCGAGCTACTTCCAAACGCTGCGCGCGATCTGCGATCGCTACGACGTGCTGCTGATCTACGACGAGGTGATCACCGGATTCGGGCGCACCGGGACGCTGTTTTTCGCGGAGCAGGCGGGCGCATGGCCGGATATTCTGTGCTGCGGCAAGGGCATGAGCGGCGGATACATACCGCTGGGCGCGGCCATCGTCAATGATCGGGTTGCATCGGCCTTCTGGGGCGAGCCGGAGGATAACGTTCAGTTCAACGCGGGCCACACGTTTGCCGGCAATCCGATCGCCTGCGCGACCGGGCTGGCGGTGCTGGATTACATCATCGAACACGACCTGCTCGGCCGGGTGGCGGAAACGGGGCCGTATCTGCGCGACCGGCTGGAAGCGCTGCGGGCGGATTATCCGCAGATCATCGACGTGCGCGGCCTCGGCCTGTGGTGGGGCGTGGAGTTCGCGCAGGACCGCTCCGGCGTGATCGGGCGGCGGGTGGAACGGGCCGCGCGGGCGCACGGTCTGATCGTGCGGGGCGCGCCGGACATGATTTCGTTTGGCCCGCCGCTGACGATCACCCGGGCCGAGATCGATGAGATGGTCGGCCGGCTGGTCGCGGCGCTCAAGGATGTGTTGGGTTGATCGGTGTCCCGCCCCGAAATTTCCGAGCAATCTGTAGGGGCGTATTGCAATACGCCCCTACGAAAATACCGCCCATGATTATTTATGGGATCGGGCCATAAATCGAATCACAATAGAGAGGAGGAGATATGGAACGTCTGAAAGACCGAGTGGCGTTAGTGACCGGCGGCGGATCGGGCATCGGGCGGGCGACGGCGATCCGGCTGGCCGAAGAAGGCGCAAAAGTGGCCGTGGCGGACATCAACCCGACGACCGGCCGGGAGGCGGTCCAGACGATCACGGACGCGGGCGGTACGGCGATCTTCATCCAGGCGGACGTTGCGCGCGTGGCCGAATGCGAGCGCATCGTCGCGGAGACAGTCAAGGCGTTTGGGCGGCTGGATATCCTGGTGAACAACGCGGCGGTGATGATCGAAAAAGCGGCCATCGACACGACCGAGGAGGACTTTGATCGCATCACCGGGGTGAATCTGAAAGGCGTGTTTTTCGTCGCCAAATACGCGATCATGCAGATGCGCAAGCAGGGCGGCGGTGGCAATGTCGTGAATATGGCCTCGGTCAACAGCTTCTTTGCCGAGGGCGGGATCGCGGCCTACTGCCTGACCAAGGGCGGCATCGCGCAGTTCACGCGCGCGCTGGCGATGGATCACAGCGGCGAGGGGATTCGCGTCAATGCGATCGCGCCGGGCTGGATCGAAACGGCCATGAACGCGAATTTTCTCGCCCTGGGACCGCACATCCGCGAGCAGGCGGGCCGCATGGCCGCGATAGGCCGCATCGGGCAGCCCGAGGAAATCGCGAACGCGGTGGTCTTCCTGGTGTCGGATGAGGCATCGTTTGTGACCGGGTCGCTGATGACGGTAGACGGCGGATTTTCGGCAGGATTGGCTCCGGCGCTGGGGATCGTGATCGCCACTCCCTGAATCCTCCGCACGCTGCGGTGAGGGACCTGGGCTGTGCGTTTTTCCCCTCTCCACCTTGTGGGGAGGGGCAAGGGGAGGGGCTGACAGTGCGTATACGCCTACCGTTACTCATCCTGCCACAGCATAGCGGAATAAGCACGGAGGAAAACCAGATGGCAGACAAAAAAGGATTGCTGGAACGGTTAAAAGAGGGGCCGGTGCTCGGCGCGGAAGGCTATCTCTTCGAGCTGGAGCGGCGCGGCTGGGTTTCGGCGGGCGCGTATGTGCCGGAAGTGGTGCTGGATGCGCCGGAAGCCGTCAAACAGCTTCACCGCGAATTCCTGCGCGCGGGTGCGGAGGTGATCGTCGCGTTTACGTATTACGGCCACCGCGCCAAAATGCGCGCCATTGGCAAAGAGCACCTGCTGGAAAAGCTGAACCGCGAGGCCGTCCGGCTGGCGGGCGAGGTCGCGGCCGAAGGCGATGCGCTGGTGGCCGGAAACGTCAATAACACCTGGGAGTACGATCCCAACGACCCCGCGACGGACAAGGTGGTCCGCAGCATGTTTGAAGAGCAGGTCGGCTGGGCGATCGACGAGGGAGTGGATTTTTTCATCGCCGAAACGTTTAATCATTATGGCGAGGCGTTGATTGCAGACCGAAGTGATCAAGGCGGCGGGCTACCCGGCGCTGGTGAGCTTCACCGCCAAAGGCGACGCCAGCTATGATAACGTGCCGTGGGCCGAGGCGTGCCAACGTCTCGCGGACGTTGGGGCCGACGTGGTCGGGCTGAACTGCGCGCGCGGTCCGGCGACGATGCTGCCGCTGCTCAAAGAGATTCGGGCGGCGGTCGATGGCTATGTGGTGGGTCAGCCGGTCGCCTATCGCACCACGCCGGAGGTCCAGTTTTTCCAGAACCTGAAAGATCTGCAAGGCCACCGCGCGTTCCCGGTGGCGCTCGATCCGCACTACCTGACCCGTTATGAAATGGCCGAGTACGCCGTACAGGCGCACGCCCTGGGGATCAACTATATCGGCGTGTGCTGCGGGGGTGCGCCCCATTACGTCCGCGCCATGGCCGAAGCGTTAGGCCGGACCGTCCCCGCGAGCAAGTATTCGCCGGACCTGTCCTTGCACCCGGTGCTGGGCGCGCAGGGCCAGCAGCAGGAGAAAATGGCGCGTTATATCGAGGATTTTCAAGGCCAATGACCACCCTGCCCCAGCGTATACCCTATCTCATCATCGGCGCGGGGATCCATGGCCTCAGTACGGCGTGGCATCTGGCGCAGGAATTGAAGGCGCGCGGGCGCGGCTCCGGCGCGGACATCCTGGTCATCGACAAGACCGGCGTCGGCGCGGGCGCGTCGGGCATTGCGTGCGGCGTGATCCGCAACTTTTACTACCAGCCCGCCATGGGTGAGGTGATGCGGCTCAGCGTGGAAATCTGGGAGGCGCACGCCGAAGCCCTGGCCTATCACCCGGTGGGGTATGTGGCCGTCACCGGCCCGACGCAGCAGGGCGATCTCGAAGCGATCTTCGACCGCCAGCAGCGCAGCGGCTACCGCTCCGATCTGATCACCGGCGAAGGGGCCGTGTTCGATCACATGCGCGGCCTGTTCCCGGACTGGAAGGCGCGCGGCCTGACGGCGTGTCTCCATGAGAAACAGGGCGGGTTCGCGTTCAACAAAGAGTCCCTGATTGGGCTGTCCGCCAAAGTGGAGGCGGCCGGGGTCTCCATCCAGCCGGGGATCGAAGTGACTGGATTCGAACGCCGGGGAAATCAGGTCACGTGCGTGGTGACAAATGCCGGGCGGATCGAGGTCGATCAGGTCATCGTGGCGGTTGGTCCCTGGATCAAACATCTATGGACGCTGCTGGATCTGCCGCTGGCGATCGACATCCGCACGCCGACGGGCGACCTCGTGCGCGACCGCCCGATGTGGACCTACTGGCGGCTGCAAGAGGGCGAGGTTCGCCTGGACGTATCAAAGTATCTCACGGCCAGCGGCGATATTCCGCCCGTGATTCACATTGACTCGTCCGAGCCGCTCGTATCCGATAGAACCGGCCAATTGATCACCGATTTGCTGTGGGGCATCTATTTCAAGCGCGACCGGCACGGCGTGCAGGGCGGTGCGGTGCCGGAAAACCTGGGCGGCAGCGCGCAGATCGATCCGTATGGTCCCAGCAGCCCGCTGTATACCGTGAAAGATGACTTCGTGGATTACTGGACGGCGGGACTGGCGCACTGCATGACCCGTTTCGAGGGCTGCCACGCGTTGTATGCCCACGCGCCGTCGGGCGGGATCGGTGCGTTTACGGCGGATAATTTCCCCGTGTTCGATTTCATGCTGCCGAATGTATACGTGGTTGCCGACAGCAATCACGGCTACAAGATGATCGGCATCGGCAGGGAAGTCGCGCGCGTGCTGATGGGTGAACACAGTGCCGCGCTGTTCCCGTTCCGTTTCGCGCGCTTTGCCGAGGGGGATTTGCACCCGGTGTCGAACAGCCCGTACCCGTGGAGTTAGGGCAATTAGCAGCAACGCCTCCCCCCTCGGTCCCCCCTCCAGCCGAGCTAGAGGGGGGAGGTCGGCAGGTACCTTTTTCCCTCTCCCTGGCTTGGCCGGGGAGAGGGCAGGGTGAGGGGCGTTTCCTTGAGATCTCAACCGCTCTAGATGGCTCGCGCCGCGTCAAACATCGCGACGACGTTCTCCACCGGCACGTCGTGCTGAAGATTATGCACGCACGCCAGGATATAGCCGCCATCCGGCCCCAGATCGCGTATCCGTTGGTGGACCTCGGCGCGGACCTCATCCGGCGTGCCGTGGGGCAGCACATGCATCGAATCAATGGCTCCCCAAAATCCCAGATCCGCGCCGAATTCCCGCTTCAGGCGATCCGTGTCCATATCGTTACAGCTTACCTGCACCGGATTGATCAAATCGACCCCGATTTCGATAAAATCCGGCAGCAGCCGGTACACCGATCCGCACGAATGGAAGAGCAGTTTAGCATGCGTGTGGGCATGAATCATGTCAAAGAAGCGCCTGTGCCGGGGCTTGATGATCTTGCTGTACATGTCCGGGTGAGACAAGCGGTCCCCGTTGATCGGCCACGTCGTCCGAGCAGCTCACCACATCGATCAGGTCGCCCACCTCGGCGAGCGCCCGTTCGGTGACGGCCAGCCGGTAGTCGAGAATCTTGTCCATCAGGGAGCCCATCAAATCCGGCTGAAGGGCCAGATCGAGAAACCAGTTTTCGAATCCGCGCAGATATTGCGTGGCGTGGACGACGATATGATCCAGATGCAGCACCAGCGCGCAGTCGATTTCGCGCCGGATCCGCAGCGCTTCGTCGCGCAGCCCGCGCGTATAACCGGGATCTGCCGGGTCGGGCAGCGACCACTGCTGGATCACATCCATCGAAAACTCGTTCACCATCGGCGCTGCGGCCCAGTCATAATAGGGAGCGCCTTCGACCGGCACGCGGGTGACTCCAAACTCGTCAACATAGCCGCCGTCCGGCAGATCCGTGTCGTGTCCGCTGTCGGCCTGGCCGATGAAGATGCCGCGCAGATCGACGCCAAACCGCTCCAGCACTCGCTCGTCAATTTTGGCGAGTCCCTGAAGGCGTGAGCTGCCGAAGGTTTGTAACGGCTGGACTCCGACATCGATGCCCAGGTAGTCGATCAGGCTGCGATAGGCGAAGCGGTTGATGCCGGTGTTTCGGGTTGACCCCAGGTCGATCGGGACACGATCCGGCTGCTGGTGATGGAGCGCGGCCAACACCCGCTCGCGGTGGGTCATGGTTTCCACGCTGCACCTCCGAAACTACGCCGCCGGACTTGCGGTGGCTGGCTCACCACGCGCTGTATCCTCCGTCGATGATCAGATCGTGCCCGGTCATAAAGTCCGAGACTTCAGCGGCGAGATAAACGATCGCACCCTGCAAATCCGTGACTTCGGCCATCTTTCCCTGGGGCGTGCGCTCCATCCATTTGGGACTCACTTCCCGGCCAATCGGGGTCGCCAGCAGATCCGCGACCAACTGCGTTCGGGTATAGCCGGGGCTGATGCAGTTCACCCGGATGCCATAGGGTGCCCATTCCGCGGCGAGGCTGCGCGTCAGATGGATCACGGCGGCTTTGGTGGTATTGTAGACCATCTGCTTCTGAGGCATATTGACGATACTGCCCGACATCGAGGCGGTGGCGATGATCTTGCCGTAGCCGGCCTCCTTCATCACCCGGAATTCCGCCTGCGCGCACAGGAAGACGCCTTTCAGGTTCACGCCGGTGATCTCGTTCCAGTTGTCGAGGCTGACCTCTTCGGCGGGGGTCCAGTTGCCGATGCCCGCGTTGTTGATGCCGATTGTCAGCTTGCCCCACTTCTTGAGAACGTCGCCGACCATCCGTTCGACCTGATCGGCCTGGGTCACGTCCGCCGTGATGGCGATCGCATCGATGCCTTTTTGAGACAATTCGTGGGCCACCCGTTCGGCGCGCTCGCCGATTTTGTCGTCGATGGCGACGGCCGCGCCCGCCTCACCGAGCGCATGCGCGAAGGCGCGCCCGATACCTTGGCCCGCCCCGGTGATCAGCGCCACGCGCCCATCGAGACGGAAACGTTCCAATATCGGCTTTGCAGATAGGACTGGATCGGTCATTAATTACCTCCGTGTAAAGGCGTGCTGCGTGCAGCAGGATAAAACGAACCATGCGCTCGATTCAGCGTGTTTGCGATCCTTTAAAACGGTATGACAGCGTGCCGGCCACGCCGGTCTTCACATGGAACAGGCCGCCCGCGTACTCCTCTTTCTTAAGCTGTTCCTCGCTGACTGATTCGCGCGCGGTCGTGATATACAACTCGTCCAGATGGTCGCCGGCAAAGGCACACGCCGTCGGGTTGCTGACCGGCAGGGGGATCGTATCAATTACGACTCCACTGCGGGGATCCCAGCGATGCACCGCCGCGCCAAAGAAATGCGCGATCCACAGCATCCCCTCCTGGTCGATCGCCATGCCGTCCGGCACGCCCATCGCCGCCGGGACCTTGATCACGACGCGGGGATTGCTGATGCTGCCGGTCGTGTTGTCGAAGTCAAAAGCGGTCACGGTGCCCGGAGTTGAAGTCGTTGTAATACATCGTCCGGTGGTCCGCCGTCCAGACAATGCCATTCGAGATGGAGACGCCGGTCAGCATGGTATGCACGCTGAGATCCGGGTCGAGGCGGTACAGGCTGCCTTTCTCCGGCACGGTGGCCGACGCGTGCATCGTGCCTGCCCAAAACCGGCCGCCTGGATCACACTTCCCGTCGTTGAAGCGGTTCTCGGGCTTATCGGCCTCGGGATCGACCACGAGATCGAGCCTGGACGCAGCCAGATCAAACCGCGCAAAGCCATCCGCTACAGCCAGCCACACGTCCCCCGTCTCGCTGAGGACCACCGTGCCGGCCCGCTGCCCCACATCGTAGCGGGTGTCTTCGCGGGTGGCCGGATCGTACACATGAAGGGCATGTTCCAGAATGTCCACCCAGTACAACCGCCGGCCACGTTCATCCCACAGCGGGCCTTCGCCCAGCGTCGCCCGCGCATCCACCGCCAGATCAACGTGATACTCCATGGGTCACCCTCCTTGCGTAAGACTCGACGAAGTCATGTCCTGTCCACAGCACACCTGATCGTGCGCTTGCCCGGCACCTGACGTTGTGTTATCTTTCATTGGGCCCTGTGACAAGCGTTAGCTAAGGGATAGGACACCAAGCACGGTGCCTCGCGCCTGGTATACCCACAAAGCGGACAACCGGGACATGACTTCTAGTCTACTCTGCCTGCCGTTTTTTTGCAGTTGCAGATCCATACCCGTATGGCATGCGCTCTTATCGGCCCACAAGGATTCTTCATGTCCGAAATTTGAACCTTGAAACCTGAAGCTTTGAGGAGGTTTGTGTGAAAGCGGCAGTGTGGCACGCACGCAAAGATGTTCGGATTGAGACGGTGCCCGACCCAGGTGCCCCCGGTCCGGGCGAAGTCATTCTGAAGGTCACGAGCTGCGGCATCTGCGGAACCGATCTGGAGGAGTATGCCAGCGGGCCTCACTTCATCCCGACGGACAGACCCAACCCTCTGACCGGCCAGATGGCCCCGCTGATCCTGGGCCACGAGTTTGCCGGCGAAGTGGTCGAGGTGGGGCGTGACGTCCCATTCAAGCCGGGAACCTATCTGGCACCCGACACCCTGATCACCTGCGGCGAATGTTACTATTGCAAGCGCCATGAGCTTTCCCTGTGTGACAACCTCGCGCTGTTGGGCCTGATGGGCCATGGCGGTCTGGCAGAATACTGCAAAGTCCCCATCTCGATGTGTGTCGAGGTTCCCCAGGCGCTGTCGCTCGAATACGCGGCCCTGGCCGAGCCGCTCTCGGTGGCTGTGCGCGCGATCCGCAAGAGCCGGCTCCATGTGGGCGAGACGGTAGCGATCTTTGGCGGGGGCACGATCGGGCTGTTCTGCCTTCAGATCGCGCGGAGCGCCGGCGCAAGTGCGGTGTATGTCGTGGAGCCGGTTCCCTGGCGGCGCGCACTGGCGCTGCAGCTTGGCGCGACCGGCGTCATCGATCCTAAAACCTGCGATCCGGTGGACGAACTGCGCAGGCTGACGAAGATTGGACCGGATGTGGTGCTCGAGGCCTGCGGCCTGCCCGACGTGATGCCCACCACCATTGACGCCGCGCGTAAGGCCGGCCGGATTGTCCTGCTCGGCATCCCGGGCGGCAAGTCCTCTGTTGACTTCTTCAAAGTGGTCGTGACCGAAAAAGAAGTGATCGGTTCCATGAGCCATGTGTATGATGAAGACTTCTACACGGCGCTCCAGCTGCTGGCCGAAGGGCGTATCGATGGCGAGAAGCTCATCACCCACCGCATCAGCCTGGATCGTCTGGTCGATGATGGCCTCGAGCATCTGGAAAAGCACCCGGTGGATACGCTCAAAATCCTTGTGAAACCGCATGATTGACGGGTTCCAGACCCGTGAGGAGATAAAAACCAATGGTAGCTGTAGAGGAAACTCTTGCATTGAACACCAACAGCCGGACCCTGCTGGCGGGCAGCGATCGCGCGGGCGCTCGCGCCATGCTGAAGGCGATCGGGCTGAGCGACGACGATCTGGCGAAGCCGCTCATTGCCGTCGCCAACACCTGGACCGAGATTGGTCCGTGCAATATCCACCTGCGCCTGCTCTCGGCCAAGATCAAGGAAGGGATCAAGCGCGCCGGGGGTACGCCGCTGGAATTTGATACGATCAGCATCAGCGATGGGATCACGATGGGCACCCAGGGCATGAAGGCGTCGCTGGTCAGCCGCGAGATCATCGCGGACAGCATCGAGCTGGTGACGCGCGCCAACTATTTCGACGGCGTGATCGCCCTTTCGGCCTGTGACAAGACCATCCCTGGCACGATCATGGCCCTGCAGCGGCTGGATATTCCCTCTATGATGATCTATGGCGGGACGATCTACCCCGGCACGTATAAAGGCCAGCATGTAGACATCGTGTCGGTCTACGAGGCCATCGGCCAGTATCAGACGGGGAAGATCACGGAGGAAGAACTGCACGCCATCGAGAATGTGGCGTGTCCAGGGCCGGGCGCGTGCGGCGGCCAGTTCACCGCCAATACGATGGGCATGATCTCGCAGATCATCGGCATCTGCCCGATGGGAATGGCGGATGTTCCCGCCGAGGACAGCGCCAAGCTCGATGTCGCGCGTCAGGCCGGTGAAATGATGCTGCGCCTGATCGAGAGCGGAATCCGGCCGTCACAGGTCATCACCAAAACGGCGCTCGAAAATGCCATCGCCGCGGCGGCGGCCACGGGTGGCAGCACGAACGCGGTGCTGCATACGCTGGCGTTTGCGCGCGAGGCGGGCATCGATTTCACGATTGATGAGATCGAAACGATCAGCCGCCGCACGCCGTTCATCGCGGATCTGCGCCCAACCGGGCAGTACGTCGCGCTCGATCTGTATGAGGCGGGCGGTGTGGCGCTGGTCGCCAAACGGATGCTCGAAGGCGGCTATCTGGATGGCCGCACCCTGACCGTCACCGGCCAGACGCTGGCCGAGTCCGTCGCGGATGCGCAAGAAACGCCCGGTCAGCGGGTCGTGCGGACATTGGATAACCCGATCCACGAATCCGGCGGTCTGGTGATTTTGAAGGGCAATCTGGCACCGCGCGGAGCGGTCGTCAAGCTGAAGGGCGATGAACCGCAGATCCACCGCGGCCCGGCGCGCATCTTCAACAGCGAAGAAGACGCGTTCGAGGCCGTGCAAAACCGCCAGATCACCATAGGCGACGTCGTGATCATCCGCTATGAAGGGCCTGTTGGGGGGCCAGGAATGCGCGAGATGCTCCAGACGACCGCGGCCCTGGTTGGACAGGGTCTCGGCCGTGATGTCATGCTCATTACCGATGGCCGTTTCTCCGGCGGCACACGCGGACTGATGATCGGGCATGTCACCCCCGAAGCCATGCTTGGCGGTCCGCTCGCGCTGGTCGAGGAGGGCGACCTGATTGAAGTCAATATCGCTGAACGGCGTATCAGCCTGCTGGTGGACGACCTCGAGTTGGCGCGCCGCCGGGCAGCGTGGGTCGCACCGGAGCCGAATTATACGACCGGGGTGCTTGCGAAATACGCGCGGTTAGTCCAGCAGGCCGATGATGGCGCGATTACGAATGTGCAGCTAGGTTTGGACTTGAAAGGAACCCTATAATCATGCGAGCTGTTGCATACGAGACTTTTGGCGGATCTCTCACCGTTCGGACTTTTCCCGATCCCAGTCCCTCGCCGGATGGGGTGGTCATCGCCGTGCGTGCGAACGGTATCTGCCGGAGTGACTGGCACGGATGGCAGGGCCACGATTCCGATATCCAGGTGTTACCCCACATTCCCGGCCATGAACTGGCCGGCGAGATCGTAGCGGTCGGCAGCGAGGTCCAGCGTTGGCAGGTGGGCGACCGCGTCACCGTCCCGTTTGTCCTGGGGTGCGGCCGCTGTCCCGATTGCGCCAAGGGCGATCATCAGGTATGCGCGCACCAATTCCAGCCGGGCTTCAAGGGGTGGGGATCCTTCGCGGAACTGGTCGCCCTGCCTTTTGCGGATGTGAATCTGGTGAAGATCCCTGACGCGCTGGATTACACGGCGGTGGCCAGCCTGGGCTGCCGCTTCGCCACCTCGTTCCGGGCGGTCAGCGCTCAAGGACGGGTCAGGCCGGGCGAATGGGTGGTGGTGCATGGCTGCGGCGGCGTGGGGCTTTCGGCCATCATGATCGCGGCCGCGATGGGCGCACAGGTCATCGCCGTGGATGTGAAGCCTGACGCGCTCGACTTTGCGCGGTCGCTCGGCGTCGTGCATACCATCAACGCCCGTGAGGTATCCGATGTCCCCCAGGCCGTCCACGATTTGACGCAGGGCGGGGCGCATGTCTCACTCGATGCGCTGGGCAGCACCACAACCGCCCGTAACTCGATTCTGAGCCTGCGCCGGCGGGGACGCCATGTGCAGGTTGGGCTGCTGCTCGGTGACGATATAGATCCGCGCATGCCGATGGGACGCGTCATCGGCTGGGAGCTTGAGGTCTACGGCAGTCATGGCTTGCAGGCCCACGCCTATCCGGAGATGCTGCGCCTGATCGAACACGGTGCCCTCGATCCGGCGCGGCTGGTGACGAAATGTGTCGCCCTGGATGAGGTTCCGGCTATTTTTGAGGAGATGACCACCTTTGGCTCGACGGGCATCCAGGTCATGAATCGTTTTTAGAGCCTGTGATGCACTCTGATTGCCGGCATGCAATGGCTTTCGCTGGGAACTAGCCCCTCCCTAAATCCCTCCCCACCGGGTGGAGAGGGACTTCTGGCACCCCCCTTTCTCCGCGTGCGGGGAAAGGGGCAAGCGAGCTTGCTCGCCGGGATAGGGGTAAAAATACATAACACCCTCTATAAGTCGCCCTGGAAACCGTATCCAGGGCGACTTTTGTTGGGCAGCAGAACGCGAAAAGTGACACTCTAGAACAAATATGCTAAATTCGTGATAGTGTCAACGATCGCCTCATCGAACCCAACAGGAGACCTCAAAATGAGTACTCAGTCGAAGGTTAGCGTTCTGGTCGGCACTCGCAAGGGCGGTTTTATGTTCAACAGCGACGAGGACCGCAAGCGGTGGTCCGCCAGCGACATTCTGTTCAAGGGCTGGAACGTCATGCATATCGTCCAGGATCCGCGCAGCGGGCGGCTGTATGCGGCCGTCGCTCACTTCGTATTCGGCCCCACCATCCATTACTCCGATGACCTGGGCCAGACCTGGACCCCGTGCGCCGAGCCGCCCAAGTTCTCGCGGCCATCGGTTTCCGGCAGGCCGGGCGGGACACCCGAAGAAGCCTACTCGGGCCACCCGATCCCGGATACGCCGGAAGCGGTGCTCAAGGTGTGGAATGTCGAGCCGGGCCGGGCAGACGAGCCGGACGTGCTCTATGCCGGGGTGCAGCCGGCGGCGCTGTTCAAATCCACCGATCGGGGCGAAAGCTGGGCGCTCAATGAGAGCCTGTACGATCATCCACAGCGCGGCCAATGGAATCCGGGGGCGGGCGGCCTGTGCCTGCACAGCATCGTGCTGGACCCGCGCGACCACCACCGCATGTATGTGGCCGTGTCGGCCGCCGGGGTGTATCGCACCGACGACGGTGGGCAAAGCTGGCAGCCGCGGAACAAGAATGTTCTGGTCGATTTTGAGGGGAAATCCTACCCTGAGTTTGGGCAGTGTGTGCATAAGATGGCGCTGCACCCTTCCCGACCCGATGTGCTCTTTCAGCAAAATCACTGCGGCGTGTATCGCAGCGACAACTGCGGCGACGACTGGATCGATATCGGGGAGGGCAAGCTGCCGAGCCGCTTCGGTTTTCCTATGGTCGTGCATCCGCACGATCCCCAGACGATCTACATCATGCTGGAAGACAGCGACCAGTTCCGTATGAGCGTTGACAATCAGGTAGCCGTCTGGCGCAGCCGAGATGGCGGCGAGAACTGGCAGCGGCTCACCACCGGACTCCCGAAGAACGCGCATGTCCTGGTGCTGCGCGAAGCGATGGCCGCCGACAACCTGGAACCCGCCGGTCTTTACGCTGGAACGGACACGGGGCAGCTTTTCTACAGCCGCGACGACGGCGACCACTGGGAGATGCTGGCGGATTTTCTGCCGCCCATCCAGTCGGTGGAAATTGCCACGCTGAACGGTCGGTCCTAGCACGCGAACAGGGGACGGGCTCGGCGCTGAGTATCTATCCAGAAATTCGTTTTTGTAGGGGCGTATTGCAATACGCCCCTACGGAACGCGGGAATTTACGGATAGGTTGTTAGTATGTCGAGCCCTGATGTCGCGCTCTAGACCACGGTCAGCGCTTGTTCCAGATCGGCAGTCAGATCGTCCAGGTCTTCAAGGCCCACCGCGAAACGCAGTAAGTTGTCTTTGATGCCGATCGCCGCGCGCTCTTCGGGTTCCAGTTCGTAATACGCCATGATCGCCGGCGAGCCGATCAGGCTTTCCACGCCGCCCAGACTCACGGCGATATACGGGATCTTCAGCGCGTCTATGAGACGGTTGGCGGCCGCCAGATCGCCGGCGACCTCAAAACTCACCACGCCCCCATAGCCACGCATCTGCCGGCACGCCAGCGCGTGATCGGGATGCGACTCCAGCCCCGGATACCAGACGCGTTCAATCTTGGGGTGCGATTCCAGATAACGCGCGATGCCCAACGCATTGGCATTGTGGCGATCGACGCGCAGCGCCAGGGTGCGCAGTCCTCGTTCCAGCAAATACGCCGTCTCCGGTGCAACCACGCCGCCGAGAATGGTGCGCGCGGCGCGCAGTTGGTGGATCTTGTCGTGCTTGCCGATCACGACCCCCGCGATCAGATCATGGTGCCCGCCGAGATATTTGGTGGCGCTGTGCATCACATAATCGATGCCGGAGGCGAGCGGCTGCTGGTTAAGCGGGGTCCCAAACGTGCTGTCGATGATCGTTTCGATGCCGTGTCGCTGGCCGATGGCGGCGATACGCTCAAAATCGACCAGCCGCAGCAGGGGATTGGTTGGACTTTCGGAGATGATGAAGCGGGTTTCGCCGGGCCGGATCGCCGCTTCGAGCCCGCTGTAGTCCTCGGTCGGCACGATCGTCACCGCCACGCCCAACCGGTCGAGCATCGACAGGGCAAATTCGCGCGTGTGCCGGTAGCAGTCATCCGTCATGATGAGATGCTCGCCCGTTTTGATAAACGCCAGCAGCAGCGTCGTGAAGGCGTTCATGCCAGAAGCGAATAACGCCGCCGCTTCGCCGTTGTCCAGGGCGGCTAAACGCTGCTCAACGGCATTGGTCGTGGCATTGCCCTCACGCCCGTATTCCTCGCGGCCGCCAGCCCCACCGCCCCATACTTTCCTGAACATGAAGTCGTTCAAATCCGCCAAATCAGCGAACGTGAACGGCGCGCTGTGGATCACCGGCGTGGTGATGCTGTGGTGTGGATTGCGGCGATCCACCCCGGCATAAATCGAGCGGGTGCTGGGCCCTGGCCGATCGGGTTTCTGTGTCACGGTTCCCCTCCGTAAGCGCGAAAATAGCCAGCGTAGTTTCAACGCTGACCGTATTGCCACATGTCCGTAAATCGCCACGGCTATTTCAGATAGGGGCGGACCCCTGCTGTCCGCCCAGGAGAGGGACACGGAGGTGCTCCGCCTGCAAGACCACGTATACCCAATCTCTTATGGAACGGAGCAATCAGGATATAGTCGCTCAGTCTGGCGCGATCAGTAAATCAGGACGCTCGGATCAATCTCGCGCGCCCACGCGTTGATTCCCCCGGCCAGATTCACGGCGTTGGTGTAGCCGTCACTTTCCAGCCAGCGCACCACGGTAGCGCTGCGCGAACCGGAGCGGCAGTACACCACCACCGGCACATCATGCGGGACTTCGTTCAGACGCTGGCGCACCACGTCTTTCGGAATCAACGTCCCGCCCATCGTGCTGATGTCCGCTTCGTGGGGTTCGCGCACGTCCAGCAGAAAGACCGCTTCACCCGCATCCAGCCGCTTCTTGAGATCGCGCACCGTAATCGCGGGCACCGGGCGCGCGACGACGGACGTCCCGAAGTCGCTGTGATCGTGGGCCGGCACGCCGCAAAACTGCTCGTAATCGATCAGCTGGTCTGGGTGGGATGATCGCCGCAGACGGGGCAGTTCGCATTTTTCCGGACCTTGATCGTGTCCCAGGTCATGTCGAGCGCATCATAGAGCAGCATCCGCCCGATCAACGGCTGGCCCTTGCCCAAAATGAGCTTGATCGCTTCCGTCGCCTGGATGGTGCCGATCGTACCGGGCAGGATACCGAGCACACCGCCTTCCGCGCAGCTTGGCACGAGTTCCGGCGGCGGCGGTTCGGGGAACAGGCAGCGATAACACGGGCCATCCGGCGCGCCGAAGACGCTCACCTGACCCTCGAAGCGGTAGATGCTGCCGTAGACGTTGAGCTTGCCGGACATCACACAGGCATCGTTGACGAGATAGCGCGTCGGGAAGTTGTCGGTCCCGTCGATCACGAGGTCATAATCCGCGATGATTTCCAGCGCGTTGTCGCTGGTAAACGGCACGTTGTACTGGTTGATCTGGATATGGGGGTTGATGTCCGCCAGCGATTCGCGCGCCGAATCGAGCTTGGAGCGGCCGATGTCTTTCGTGCCGTGAATGATCTGGCGCTGCAAGTTGGTCAAATCCACCACATCGTAATCCACGATGCCGAGCGTGCCGACCCCCGCCGCCGCCAGATACATCGCGGTCGGGCTGCCGAGTCCGCCCGTCCCGATCAGCAGCACTTTCGCGGCTTTGAGCTTCCGCTGCCCCTCCATACCGACTTCGGGCATGATCAGATGGCGGCTGTAGCGTAACACCTCCTCGCGGGAGAGGCGCACATCGTCAGCAGTTAGCGTTGTCACCGATACGGCCATGATCAACCCCCTGCAATCGAGGGAATAATGCGCAGCGAGGCGTCCTCACCGATTGGTGTCGCCAGACCGTCGAGATCGCGCGCGTTATCTTCGCCCACAAAGATGTTGACGAAGTGCCGCAGCTCGCCATCTTCGAAGAGATGCTGTCGCAGCCCAGGATGCTGCTCGGTCAGATCGGTCAGCACGTCGCTGACCGTTGCGCCGCTGACGGTGATCACCGCCTGTCCCGCCGTATACGCGCGCAAGGGGGTCGGAATTTTGATGGTAGCCATAAAGTCTCCCTGACTTCCGTTAAATCATGCTAAATTCTGGATGGGGAACCGCACGTATCCCGTCGAGTCGCCAAACTGTGCCGGGTCACGGCTCCCCATTCCCACCAGGGTAGGCGGTTGCCTGCCCTCTTTTAGCGCCCCGCGCTTAGCGGGCCGATCCCTGCCGGATCGGTGCGCCGATCAGGTTGCCCCATTCCGTCCACGACCCGTCATAGTTGCGCACGTTCCGATAACCGAGGATATACGTCAGCGCAAACCACGAATGCGACGAGCGTTCCCCGATGCGGCAGTAGGCAACCGTATCGCTGGCGGAGCCGTCCACGCCCTGATCACCATACAGGGCGCGCAGCTCGTCTGCGCTCTTATAGGTGCCGTCTTCATTCACCGCTTTGGCCCAGGGGATATTGCTCGCACCGGGAATGTGGCCCGCGCGCTGGGCGGTTTCGGGCATGCCGGGCGGCGCGATGATCTTGCCGGTGTATTCATCGGGCGAGCGCACATCGACCAGCGCAAAGTTACTTTGCTGCAGCCGATCCTGAATGAACTGGCGATCCGCGCGGACATGGGCATTGACCTGGCTGACACGGTAACTGCTCCGGGGGAAGTTGGGAACCTCGTTCACGAACGCGCGTCCGTCAAGTTCCCAGCGCTTGCGCCCACCGTTCATCAGGCTGACGTTCTCGTGGCCGTAATATTTAAACAGCCAGAACGCATACGCCGCGAACCAGTTGTTCTGGTCGCCGTAGATCACCACATGATCCTGGTTGGTGATGCCCGCGTTCGAGAGCAGCGCTTCGAAGTTCTCCTTGGTGATGATGTCGCGCGTGACCTGATCCTGTAACTGCGAGGTCCAGTTGAAGGACACCGCATTCGGCAGATGGCCCTGTTCGGCGTAGGTGCTGGTGTCCACGTCGATCTCGACCAGACGCACGCCCGGCGTGTCGAGATTCTCTGCGACCCAATCCGTACTGACGAGGGGTTGTGTGGCAATAAAGGCTTCAGACATTCGGTTATCCTCCTGAGCTAACGATAGTTTTTTCTGCGAGCGCGACCGGATCAAACCGGCTGCGATCGTCAGCGAGCAACCAGACCAGCGACTCTGCCACTCGCCCGTTTTGCACCGAGAGAATCAGGTACACAAAATTCGGCAGGGCATGAACACGGTCAAACTCCGAGGGGATCGCTGGCGAATTGGGATGTGAGTGAAAATAGCCAATCAAAACGAGATGATGTTCGTCGGCGTAATCTTCCGCCGCCTGGAAAGCGCCCTCCTCCATCAGATAGCGGTGGTATTGTTCTTCGGTCTCGAAGATGTTTTCGACAAAGCGCGTTTCGGTCACGACCCGCGTTTCGCCGCCCTCACCATCCCCACCGTCTACCCTTCCGATCAGAAATCCGCCCGCCTCGTTGGGAAAGGCGTTTTCGAGATAATGCTGGATGCCGGTGTGTAAATCGTGTGGCAGGACCAGTTTCATAACTCCCGTGTGCTCCTTACGGTTTTGTGTGCAGCCTAGAGCCTGCAATGAACTTTGGCAGTCTATTTCAGTCGATTTCGCCGTCGTTTACCCCTCCCTAAATCCCTCCCCGCACGCGGAGAGGGACTTGAACCGCTCCCCTTTCGCCGTTTATGGGGAGAAGGGGTGCCGACCAAAGGTCGGGCGGGGGATAGGGGTTAATAAGGCCCCACTTCCCCCTCTAGCTCGGCTGGAGAGGGGGATTGAGGGGGTGAGGCCAATCGTTATTTCGTCCAGAAGGGTTCGCTCAGATATTTGTAGGCGTTGTCTGGAAAGATCGTGACAATCGTGGCCGGCTGATCGCGTTCGGCTAATTCGTCCGCGATGCGCAGCGCACCCACCATCGCGGCGGCGGCGCTGATACCGACCAGATAACCTTCCTCGCGGGCGAGGCGGTGTGCCATGGCGTAGGCCGCTTCCGTCTCCACGCTGATATTCCGATCCGCGAACGTGGGATCGTAGATGCCGGGCCGGATGGCGGTTTCCATGTGTTTCAACCCTTCCAGCCCGTTAAACGGCGAATCGGGTTGCAGCGAAATGACCTGAATCGCGGGGTTATACTCTTTCAGACGGTGACCTGCACCCATCAGCGTGCCAGTCGTGCCCAGCCCGGCGAGAAAATGCGTCACCTGCCCTTCAGTCTGCTCCCAGATTTCGACGCCCGTCGTCTGGTAGTGCGCCCGCCAGTTGGCATCGTTGTCATACTGATTGACGTAGAAATACGTGTTGGGCTCCGCCTCAGCGAGCGCGCGTGCCCCACGGATCGCCCCGTCGGAACCTTCCAGCGGATCGGTGAGCACGATGTCCACACCATAAGCGGTGAGGATCGCGATACGTTCCGGGCTGGCGTTCGCAGGGACAAACAGCTTCACCGCATAGCCGCGCGACGCGCCGATCATGGCATAGGCGATCCCGGTGTTGCCGCTTGTGCTGTCGAGCAGTGTCGTGAGCCCCGGTGTGATGAGGCCCTGTTCCTCGGCGGTGAGGATCATATTGAGCGCCGCGCGATCCTTGACACTGCCGCCAGGATTGTACCATTCGGCCTTGGCACGAATCGTGATGTGTTTGGGCAGATAGGCCGTGACGCGGTGGAAGCCCAATAACGGCGTATTGCCGATCAGATCTTCGACGCGCGGTCGATAGGTGGCCCTGACAAGTTCTGTGGTGAGCATGTGATCATCCTGACAAATACACCCGGAAACACAAAAGGTCATCAGACAAACCAAAAGAGCGCCCATACTGCATCAGGGACTTCTCGCTCTTCGCGTTGGTCTAATGACCTTTGATCACCGGAATTGTGTGGCGTTTAGTGTGCGAAGTAACAATTCAGCCCCTGCTTCGCACACATACAGCTTTGACCGTACATGGTATTTTCCTTCGAATACTGCTTCATTTGAGTTTAAGGGCTTTTGCTGCACCTGTCAATAAATATGATATTGTTTATATAAATTAGCCAAATGAACGTGCTGCGCGGATAGATCCATGTGTTCCGGCGCGAAACTCAGGCTGACCCTATTACCATTGCCATATCCCTTAAATCGTGGGGTAATCTGATGAATTTCGACGTTCAAAACAGGTAATGAGCGGTCTTCGTAGGGGCAACCCTTGGCTTGCCCACCCCTACGAAAACGACGTCACCTGATTTTTTATGGGATGAGGCACTTATTGCTCCGTCCCATAAATCATCAGGCATTGTAGGGGCGGACCTCGTGTCCGCCCAACGCGGCGCGGCCGCGTGTCGCGCTCCGCGCGACTGGGAGCACACAGGGGTGCTCCCCTACACAATCGCATTACGCGATCATTTATGGGATGAGGCACTTATGCAATTCAGGAATTTTGCCCCTTATGGCAGCGCTTCAGGCCGCGCTTACAGAGGCGCTTATAGCAAATCGTGATAATTGGTCCTCGCTTATATTTCTTCGGCTAATTTTGACGAAATCGGTATAGAGTATTGTCGCTTTTCGAGGTGACATCTTGCACTGCACAAATCGCTGCAAAGGAATTATGATAAGCGCGGTTTTGTGAAGGAGTTCACAAATGGCTTATCTGTTCATTGTTGCAGCAACCGCGCTCTGTGCCTTCATGGCGATCCGGGCGCGCCATCTCATCGTCGCCGCGCTGTGGCTGGCCGGTGCCAGCGCGCTGGTGTCGATTGCGCTTTACGCGTCCGGGGCGCATCTGGCCGCCGTCATCGAACTCAGCGTCGGCGCGGGGCTGGTGACGGTGCTGTTCGTGTTCGCCATCAGCATCGCGGGCGATGACGCGCTGCAGAAACGCGAATTCATCCCGAACGGGTTGGCGATTGCGCTGGCCGTTGGTTATCTCGCGCTCATGGTGGTGATGGTGCTCCCGCTCGATACTGCCGAGGCCATCGTCGAAAAGACACCCTTTGCTGATGTGATGTGGCATGACCGCGCGGCCGATACGCTGGCGCAGTTGGTGTTTATCTTCACCGGCGTGCTGTGCCTGCTGGGGCTGATGACCGATGAGAGGATCGCGGAACATCCCCAAGCGGCTCAACTCGCCGCGCTGCCCGATGCCGCACTGCCGGACGAACACGCGGAGATGATCGCAGAAGCCGAACGAGAGGAAGTGCTGGCGTGAGCGACGTTGAGATTCTGTTCGTGGGGGCGTTCGCCGTCGTCGGGATCGGGCTGTACGGCCTACTGGTGATCCGCAACCTGATCAAAACGGTGGTCGCGCTGCAAATCCTGGTCAAAGGGGTTCTGCTGGCGCTGGCGGCAGCGGGCGAAGCGACCGGCCAGAAAAATCTGGTGCAGAGCATGGCAATGACCGTCATCGTGGCGGATACCGTCGTCGCGGTGATCGGGCTGGCGCTGGCCGTCCAGATTAGGCGCGTGAAGGGCACCCTGGATCTTAAGAAACTGTCGGATCTGCGAGGCTAGGTGAATGGCGCAGTATCTGATTCTTCTCACAATTGGATTGCCGTGGCTGGGCGCGTTGATCGTCTGGCGCACCGGCGATGACCGTCCCGCCATGCAGCACCGGCTGGCGCTGGCGTTCGCGCTGGCGGCAGGCGCGGCCGCGCTGCTGCTGATCCCGGCCCACAGCAGTGACGTTGAGCTGCGGATCGAAGTGGGCAGTGTCTTCGGGGATTTCACCTTCGTGCCGGACGGCCTGGGCGTGTTCCTGGCCGCGGTCGCGACGGTGATCGGCTCGCTCGCGGTGCTGTTCTCGATGGACTATATGCAGGGCGAGGCGCAGCTTGGGCGCTATTACACGCTGGTGCTGCTGTTCATCGGCGCGATGGCCGGGCTGGTCCTGACGGGCAGCATCCTGCTGCTGTTTATCTTCTGGGAGATTACGGCGCTGTGCTCGTATGCGCTGATCTCGTTTTACAACGACGATCCCAAGGCGGTTGAGGGCGGCATCAAGGCGCTGATCATCACACAGGTCGGCGGCGTCGGGATGCTGATCGGCGCGCTGCTGGCGTATGCGTACTTCGGTGATTATCAGATCAGCACCTTTCTGGACAAGGCGCACACCCTGCCCGACAACATCCTGGCCGTGATGGCGTTTGGCTTCCTGGCGGCGGCGGCGGCGAAATCGGCGCAGGTGCCGTTCCACACGTGGCTGCCCGGCGCGATGGAAGCGCCCACCCCGATCAGCGCGCTGATCCACGCCGCGACGATGGTGAACGCGGGCGTGTATCTGCTGGCACGCTTCTACCCGGCGTTTGAAGGCGTCGAGGGCTGGAAGACCGCGGTGATGATCGTCGGCATGGCCTCGGCGCTGCTGGCGGCGCTGATGGCGCTGGTCGCCAACGATCTCAAGCGCGTGCTGGCCTATTCAACCATCAGCCAGTTGGGTTACATGGTCTACGCGATCGGTGTGGGTTCGGTCTTTCGCCAGCCAACTGCACCTGTTCAGCCATGCCGTCTTTAAGGCGCTGCTGTTCCTGGCGGCGGGCGCGGTCATTCACGGCGTCGGCACGCGCGATATGGGCCAGATGGGCGGCCTGGGCAAAAAGATGCCCTTCAACCGGGCGGTCTTTATCATCGGCGCGCTGGCGCTGGCCGGGGTGCCGATCCTGAACGGCTTCTGGAGCAAAGAGATCATCCTGGAGCACGGGCTGGACGAAGGCCCGCTGTGGGGCTACATCGGCATGCTGGCCGGGGCGGGGCTCACCGCGCTGTATACGTCGCGCATGGTGTGGCGCGTCTTCTTCGGCAAAGCGCGCAGCAAACAGCACGCGCACGATGCCGGCCCGGCGATGCGGATTGCGACCGGCCTGCTGGCGTTTGGCACGCTGACGACATGGCTGCTGATGGGCGGCTTTGGCGAACTGCTCGAAAGCAGCCTGCCCTACCATCACCTGCACGTTGAGTCGCTGGCGACGCTGGTTGAGGAGGTCGTGACGGCCCCGGCGACCTTGGTCGCGCTGGGATTGGTGCTGGCGGGTTTTCTGGCGTGGTTCTTCCACAGCACTTTCCTGCCGGTGGGCGAGATGCTGCGCACGCTGAACCGCGCTGCCGCCAGCGACTTTGGCTTCGAGGCGGTCAACCGCACGGTCGTAGACATCTTTCGGTCGGCCGGTGATACCCTGCGCCGGACGCAGACCGGCTATCTGAACTGGAATGTGTTTGGCATCGTGGCCGGGCTGGTCGTGACGCTCGTTATTCTGGCGCTGGGAGCGTAAGAGGAACATGGCACCGTTTATGTGGATGATCGTCCTGCCCCTGATCGCGACCCCCGCCGTTTATCTGGTCGGGCGGCTGGTCAAGCCTCAGGGCGCTGCCGCCAGAGGCGCGGTCGCCGCGCGCTGGACGGCGCTGGCCGTGCTGCTGGCCGTATGGGTGCCGTTCACTCTGTCGGCGCTCGATCTGGACAGTGGCGATCCGGATACGTATGAGGCCGGTACGATCGTGCTGCGGCTGGACGAGCTTGGCCTGCTGCTGGCGGCGCTGTCGCTCGGCCTGGGCACGCTGGTCGTATTCTATTCCGGGCCGTATATGGCCGCGGAAAGCCATCAGGAGAAATATTACGCCTGCCTGCTGGCGATGATCGCCGTGATGATCGCGCTCGGCTGCGCGGGCGACCTGTTCAACCTGTGGGCGTGGTTCGAAGCGATGGCGGTGGCGTCGTTTTTGCTGGTCGCGTTTTATCACGAGCAGCCGAACGCCGCTGGAAGCCGGGATCAAATATCTCGCGCAGAGTACGGTCGGGTCCGCGCTCGTCCTGATGGGGATCGCGCTGGTGCTGGCCGAAACCGGCACGCTCGATCTGCTGATGATCCGGCAGGCGGCGGGCGACTCGACGCCGCTGCTGGCGGCGGGTGTGCTGTTCGTGATCGGCTTTGGCGTCAAGGTGGCGATGGTGCCGATGCATACCTGGCTGCCCGATGCCCATTCGCAGGCCCCCAGCGGGATCAGCGCCATGCTGTCCGGCGTGGTGATTGAGGCGGGTCTGGTCGCGCTGCTGCGATCGCTGGCGGCGCTGGCCGGTGTCACCACCTCGTGGGGCGAACTGCTGATGGTCTTCGGCGCGCTGAATATGATCGTGGGCAATCTGATGGCGCTGCGCCAGACGCAGGTCAAACGGCTGCTGGCCTATTCGAGCCTGAGCCATGTCGGTTATATGCTGGTCGGGCTGGGGATCGCCCTCTACGCGAAAGACGCGACCGGCGCGCAGGGCAGCCTGTTCCATATGCTGAACCACGGCATCATGAAGGGGTTGGCCTTCCTCGCGGCGGGATCGCTGCTGTACGCGCTGCATGTCGCCACGGGCAGCCATAAGCCGCTGACCATCGCGGATCTGAACGGCGCGGCGAAGCGCTATCCGCTGGCGGCGCTCGGCCTCAGTCTGGCGGTGCTTGGCCTGGGCGGACTGCCTCCGCTGGCCGGGTTTATGTCCAAGTGGCAGATCTTCGTGGCGGGGTTCGATACGCGCGACACGTGGATCGAGGCGCTGATCGTCTTCGCCGCGCTGAACAGCGTGTTATCGCTGGCGTATTACGCGCCGCTGGTGAACGCGCTCTACCGGCAGAAGCCGTCCGAGGCCGTGGCGCAGGGCCAACCGCTGCCGTGGAGCATGAATATCCCGGTGATCGTGCTCAGCGCCGCCGTGATCGTGATCGGCATCTGGCCGGGGCTGCTGCGCTGGCTGGCCGAACCGGCGGGCGATGCCCTGCTGGCGGCGTTCGGATTGTAGATGAGTCATGAGTTTTGAAGTCATGAGTTCAGGTTTTGAGTTTGAACTCAGAACTCAAAACTCATAACTCAAAACCAGACCTCATAGTTGAGGCAGTGAGAAACGAACTATGAAAGACATCTTGCTCTCGCCCATTGTGGCCTTCCCGATTTACCTGGCAGCGGTCGCGCTGATCTCCGGGTTTGGGCGCGTTCTGGCCGGCCCTGGAGCCGCGTCGGCGCTGAAGTCGAGCATCTACGCGGGCGGCGAAAAGTCGCCAGTGCGGCCGGCGGTCCCTGGCTACCGCCCGTTTTTTGTCATCGCGCTGTTTTTCGCGATCCTGCACCTGGGCGTGCTGCTGATCGGCAGCACCGATCTCTCGCCGGTTTCCGGCGTCTATCTGGTCGGCCTGATGTTGGCTCTGGTGGCGCTTATTCTCGAATAGCACAGCCGGGTGGGCTGACGAACCAAGAACCAACAACCAATAACCAACCACTGAATCACCAAGGAGCCTGTCTGACATGCCTAACTCCCTGTGGGAACAAACCCTGAGCCAGCTGAAAACCTGGGCGCGCGTCAATTCGCCCTGGGCCATCCACTTCAACAGCGGCTCGTGCAACGGCTGCGATATTGAAATCCTGGCGACGCTCACGCCCCGCTATGATGCGGAGCGCTTCGGCGTCAAGCTGCAAGGCAGCCCGCGCCACGCCGATATTCTGATCTGTACCGGCCCGGTGACGCGGCAGGCGCGCGAACGCCTGATCCGTATCTACGAGCAGATGCCCGATCCCAAGTTCGTGGTCGCGGTGGGCACCTGCGCGCTGAGCGGCGGCGTGTTCCAGGGCTGCTACAACATCATGGGCGGGATCGATCAGGTCATCCCGGTCCATGTCTATGTGCCCGGCTGCCCGCCCCGCCCGGAAGCGATTATCGATGGCGTGGTCAAACTGCTGACGCAGCTTAAGGCCGGGATCGTGCCCGAACCGCTGCCGATCAAATCCTATCGTCCCAGGCCGTATCCCAAGACGGCTGAGCCGGAGATGGTTTAATACACCATGAGTGAAACCGAAACACCTCTGCAAGCCCATCTGCGCGCGGCCTCACGGCTGCTGCTGCAGTGGTCCAAAGAAACGACCACGCCGGAACCGAACCGCGTTGACGCGGTGATCGACGCCACCGACCTGCTGGCCGCTGTTAAGGCCATGCAGAGCGCCAACTGGGGCTATCTGGCGACGATCACCGGCATCGACCTGGGCGCTGAAGCCGGCGAGATCGAACTGCTCTACCATTTCTGCTCCGGCGCGGCGGTGGTCACGCTGCGGGTGCGCACGCCCCGCGATGATCCGTTTGTGCCGAGCATCTACGAGATCGTGCCGTCGGTCAGTTTTTATGAGCGCGAACTGATCGAGATGTTGGGCGTCACCATCGTGAACACGCCCAACACGCAGCGGTTATTCCTGCCGGACGACTGGCCGGCGGGGGTCTATCCCCTGCGGAAAGATTTCAAGCTGGAAGACGCTCAGACTCCGGGACAAGGAGTACATGATGGCGAGTAACGAGCGCGACACGTTCAAGATCCCGATCGGGCCGCAGCACCCCGCGCTGAAAGAACCGGGGCATTTTGAATTCTCGGTAGACGGCGAGATCGTCACCGGAGCGTCGCTGCGGCTGGGGTACGTCCATCGCGGCATCGAAAAGGGCGTCGAGGCGCGCACCTGGATCCAGGGCCAATATCTGGTCGAGCGGGTGTGCGGCATCTGCTCGCACGTCCACGCCACCGCCTATACGCTCGCCGTCGAAAGGCTGGCGGGCGTCGAAGCGCCGCCGCGCGCCCAGGTGATCCGGGCATTGGTTGCGGAACTGGAACGCATTCACAGCCATTTGTTGTGTCTGGGCGTGGCCGCTCACGAAGCCGGGTTCGATATGCTGTTCATGCACAGCTGGCGCGACCGCGAAACGGTCATGAACCTGTTGGAAGGTATCACCGGCAACCGCGTGAACTATTCCGCGAACATCCTGGGCGGCGTGAAATGTGACATCGACGCGGAACAGGCCGCTGCCATCCGCACCGGGCTTGATTTCCTGGAAGAGCGCACCCGCCGGTATCTGGAAGTGGTCAGCGAGGACACGATGTTCCTGCGGCGCATACGCGGGATCGGCGTGATGAGCAAGGAAGCCGCTGAGAGCATGGGCGTCGTCGGGCCGACGGCGCGCGCGTCGGGCGTGGCGCGGGATGTGCGCGTGGATGCACCCTATGCCGCGTATGCGCAGTTCCCGGTGAATCTTGTCATCGAGACGTCGGGCGATTTGCAGGGCCGCGCGATTGTGCGCGTCAAAGAACTCTTCGAGAGCTACCGCGTGATCCGGGCCATGCTGGACAATCTGCCGGAAGGCGACCTGACGGCCCGGATGCCGCGCAAGATCCCGGCGGGCGAGACGATCAGCCGGGTCGAAGCGCCGCGCGGTGAACTCTTTTACTATGTCAAGAGCAACGGCAGTGACCACCCGGAGCGGGTCAAGATCCGCACGCCAACCCTGCCGAATTTCGCTTCGGTGTTGGAACTGGCGGTAGGCCGCCAGTTGGCCGATATTCCCATGATTCTGTCCGGCATCGACCCGTGCTTCTCGTGCAATGACCGCATGGTGACGGTCCGTGACACGAGCAGGCCGCAGCGCCGCTGGACGTGGGAACAACTGCGGCAGTATGGGATTGAGACCTATCGATGAGCACCTTGACTGCAATTCTGGCTTTGCTGGTGTTCCCCGGCGGGCTGTGCCTGCTGCTGGCCGGCATGTTCTACGAGTGGCTGGACCGTAAGCTGGTGGCGCGCCTGCAAAACCGTATCGGTGTGCGCTGGTTCCAGCCAGCGGCCGATACGATCAAGCTGCTGGCGAAAGAAGAAGTCGTGCCGGATGGCGTGCATGTGCAGATGTTTTTCGCGCTGCCCGTGATCGCGCTGGCCGGTGCGATGACGTCCGCGCTGTACGTGCCGGTCTTCGGGCTGGCCCCGTCGTCCAGCTTCGACGGCGACCTGATCGTGACGATCTACGTGCTCAGCCTGATGACGCTGTGCATGGGGCTGGCGGGCGCGAATACGCTCAACCGCTACTCGCTGATCGGCGCGACCCGCACGCTGACGCAGTTGTTCTCCTATGAAGCGCCATTTTTGCTGGCGCTGCTCGGCCCGGCCATCGTGGCGGGAAGCTGGCAGATCGGCGAGATCAACAACTATGCCGAGAGCCACTGGCTGATCGTAACGCAGCCGCTCGGTTTTGTGGTGGCGCTGATCGGCCTGATGGGTAAGCTCGAACTGCCGCCCTTCGACGCGCCGGAAGCCGAAACCGAGATCGTGGCCGGCGCGATGACCGAATACAGCGGGCGCGGGCTGGCACTGTTCCACCTGGGCAAGGGCGTTGAACTGGTCATCGGGCTGACCCTGGTCGCTGCCTTTTACCTGGGCGGGATGGCGAATCCGCTGATGTTTGCCCTCAAGACGGTGCTGCTGCTTGGCGTGATGGCCGGCGTGCAGGCGCTCCTCACCCGTCTGCGCATCGATCAGACGGTGGGTTTGTGGTGGCGGTATGGCGCGTTGTTGGTGTTGGCACAACTGCTTGTGTTGATCGCATGGGAAGGAATCGTTGCATGAAACTCAGCGGCATGTGGCGTGATGCCCTTAAAGCGTTTATCAGCGGCCCGGTTACGCAGAAGTACCCCTTCGAGCGCCTGCCGGCTCCGGATCGCCTGCGCAGCAAGCTGCACTGGAACCTCGAAGAATGCACCGGCTGCGGGCTGTGCGTCAAAGACTGCCCATCGGACGCGATCGAAGTGGTGACGCTGGATCGTAAGGCCAGGCGGTTTGTCTTCCGCTACCATGTGGATCGCTGCACGTTCTGCGGGCAGTGCGTGGAAAGCTGCAAGAAGAACTGCCTGAATATGTCCACCGACGAATGGGAACTGGCCGCGCTGGATCGATCTGAATTCGAGGTCTATTACGGGAAAGAAGCCGATGTCAACGAAGTCCTTAGCGGATCACCTGACCCAGGCGCTGAGCCGGCTGAAGCCAAATAACGCGCCGGTCCGCACCGCGGTGGTGGGGGTGGGCAGCGAACTGCACGGAGACGATGCCGCCGGAATCCTGGCGGCTCGTTTGCTGCTGCCGCTGCTGGCTGGACACGATCACCTGCTGGTGATCGACGCCGGTCCGGCCCCAGAGAACTGCACCGGGACGCTGCGCCGCTTCCAGCCCGATCTCGTGCTGCTGATCGACGCGGCTCAGATGAACGATCCGGCCGGGGCGGTGGGCTGGCTGCCGTGGCAAAGCATCGACGGGATCAGCGCCTCCACCCATACCCTGCCGCTGCATCTCGTCGCGCAGTATCCTCCAGATGGAACTGGGCTGCGAGGTCGCGCTGATCGGCATCCAGCCGGCACAGAATACGCTGCTCGCGCCCGTCTCCGCCGTGGTGCAGCGCGCCGTGGATGACGTGGTCGAGGTGCTGCTGGCGGCATTGGCCTGACTCGCCACTGATTGCGGTACGCCCGTCAAAAAGATTTACCTCACCGCCCGTCCGCCTCTCCGCGTGTGGAGAGGGGATTTAGGCGTGAGGTTAACCGCCAAACGTTCGCTGCCGATTTTGTTTGTCGAAGGTCATCAGATTCCCCTCCGCCCGCCGCAAACCATACGCCATCCTGACGGTGTATTTCCCCCGCGCCAAATACGCCAATTTGTATTACAATTGCTTATTGGAACATGGTAGTGGGAAGCGAAACGGCATGGATCAGCACGAAGCAGAGCAGCCCCGTATTCTGGTCGTCACGCGCGATATGACCACCGTGGAGATTCTGATCAACACTCTCGAAACCGCGGGGGGCTATCAGGTCAGCACCGCGTCGAATTTTCAGGAGGCGTTGGACCTGATCCTCACGCGCAAATTCGCGATGGCGCTGGTCGATGTCAAGCTGCCTGACCTGAGCGGGATCGATCTGCTGACGGCGGCGGGCGTGCTGCGCAGCGCGATTCCCACGATTCTGATCGACGATACGCTGTCGCTCAAATCGGCAGTGGCGGCCCTCCGCATCGGCGCGCTCGATTACCTGAGCAAGCCGGTCAACCTGGATTTTGTGCTGATGCGCATCGACCGCGAACTCCAACAGATGCGCAGTGCGGCAGCCGGCAAGCCGTCACCGGACAACGGTGCCGCTGCGCAGCCTCCATCAACCGCGCTCAGGATCAGCCAGGAGCAGTTCCGGCAGATCGATCACGAGCTGCACACGCTGTATGTGGGCATCAACGCCCAGTTTATCGGGCTGGTGGATGCGGCTCATAATCTGGTTGGGGCGTCGGGTAAACTCGCCAACTGCGATCTGCTGCTGCTGACCAGAGCGCTGGGATCGGGCGGAGAGTCGGCGCGGCCGCTGCTCGATATTCTGGGGGAATCCCCGTTTTATTCCACCTATTTTGAGGGCTCAGATAACGGCGTCTATATCATCAACTTCGGAAACCCTGACGCCGTCTCGCTGATCGTGATCTGCTCGGTGAAGGCCAAGCGCGGGGTGGTCTGGCTCTACAGCAAGCGCGCGGCCGATGCCATCGATCACATCCTCAGGACGTCGAGCGTGCCGGACACAGCCCGGCTTACGTCGGGTTAGCGTGCTTTAGGATGAATGCCCGTCGAACTCCTGTACATTGCCGGTGGCGATATAGATCACGCGCTCGACGATATTCGTGATCAGGTCCCCGACGCGCTTCAACTGCTGTGCCACGCCTAGAATTCCCACCGATGACGACACTTTTTTCTCTTTTTTCGCTTTCGCCATCCGCTCGATGACTTCATTCATCACCGATTCCAGCATCTGATCAACTTCGGCCTCACGGCTGGCGACCTGCTTGCCTAGTTCAATATCCCCATCGGCATAGGCTTGCAGGCTTTGTTGCAGCAGCACCAAAACCAGATCGCCCATCGCCCGAAGCTCGGCCGGCCGCTCGGATTTCTGGAAGCGCTTCACCTGAGCAATCGCCTCGGCGATATCCTTCGCTTTGTCGCCAATTTGTTCCAGATCCACAATGATATTCATGACCGCCACGATCTTGCGGAGATCGCTCGCCGCCGGCTGCTGGGTGGCGATCAGGCGGAAGCAGTCATCTTCGATCGTGAAGCGCGTCTGGTTGATGACCTGATCGCCCTCGACGACGCGGCGGGCCAGATCCTGATCCAGCGTGTCGAGCGCTTCCAGCGCCTGCCTGAGCTGTGTTTCCACCAGCTTGCCCATATCGAGCACGTGATTCCGCAGCCGATCCAATTCCTCGTCAAAATACCGTCGTGCTGGCATTCAGTCTGACTCCTTTGTCGTGCCCAATGGGTATCATGCTCTGTCTTCGCCTGGGTGGAAGGGATTTTCTCGCAGATTTACCCCTTCCCTAAATCCCTCCTCGTACACGGAGAGGGACTTGAAACGTGTCTGCAACCAGATGGGTCTCCCCTTTCTCCGCGTGCGGGGATAAGGGATGCAGACCGAAGGTGGACGGGGATAGGGGTCGGCGTTACCCTTGTCGGCCGGTCACATACGCTTCGGTCAGGGCTTCGCGCGGCGACGTGAACAGGGCCCCGGTATCGCCAAATTCGACCAGTTTGCCCAGCCAGAAAAAGCCGGTCTTGTCCGAGGCGCGCGCGGCCTGCTGCATGTTGTGCGTTACAATGATAATTGTATACGCGTCGGTCAGTCTGCGCATAAGCTCCTCGACGCGCAGCGTGGCGACCGGGTCCAGCGCGGAGCAGGGCTCGTCCATCAGGATCACGTTGGGCTTGACGGCGATCGCGCGCGCGATGCAGAGACGCTGCTGCTGGCCGGGGTTGAGATTCAGCGCGGAATCCTTGAGGCGGTGTTTGACCTCAGTCCACAGCCCGGCGTTTTCCAGGCTCTCCTGCACGATCTGATCCAGGCCGCCGCGGTGCGCCAGCCCCAGGACACGCGGGCCAAACGCCACGTTATCATAGATACTTTGGGGAAAAGGATTGGGCCGCTGGAAGACCATGCCGACGCGCTGGCGCAGCTCGACCACGTCCACATCGGGCGCGTAAATATCCTCCCCGTCGAGCAGGATCACGCCTTCGGGGCGCGTGCCGGGGATCGTATCGTTCATCCGGTTCAGCGCGCGCAGGAACGTGGACTTTCCACACCCGGACGGCCCGATCAGCGCGGTGATCTCGTTCGCCTGAATCGACAGGTTCAGATCGATGAGTGCCTGGAAATCGTGATAAAAAAAGTTGAAGTGCTGAACCTCGATTTTCGTGACCATTACCCGAACCGCCCCGTGATATAGTCTTCTGTCCGCTGATCGTTGGGTTTGGTGAACATCACCCGCCCGGAGTCGCACTCGATCATCTCGCCGTTGAGCATAAACGCGGCATGGGTGGCGATTCGCGCGGCCTGCTGGACGCTGTGCGGCACCATCACCACGGTGTACTGTTTCTGAAGCTCGCGCAGCGATTCTTCGACCGTGCCCGTCGAAATCGGATCCAGGCCGGATGTCGGGTTATCGAGCAGCAGCACTTCCGGTTCCAGCATCAGGCTGCGCGCGATGCAGAGGCGCTGTTTCTGCCCGCCCGACAGCCGCGACGAGGGCTGATCCAGCCGGTCCTTGACTTCGTCCCAGAGCGCCGCCTGCTGCAAGGAGCGTTCCATCCGCTCGTCGAGCAGGGTTCTGTCGCGCAGGCCGGCCATGCGCGGCCCGTAGACGAGGTTGGAGCGGATTGTGCCCGGCAGCGGCGTCGGGACGGCGAACACCATGCCGATGCGCCGCCGCAGATCGGTGACGTTCACGCCGCGCTCGAAGACATCCTGCCCATTGAACAGGATCGTGCCGTGGTATTCGCCCTTTTCGCCCAGGTCGGACAGGCGGTTAAACAGCCGCAGCAGGGTTGTTTTGCCGCTGCGCGACGGGCCGAACAGCACAAAAATCTCGTTGGGCTGGATGGTGAACGAGACGTTGCGCAGCGCCTCGATGCCATCTTCATAGGTATAGGATACATTCTGCACTTCAATTATGGGCTGCATGGACTTTCCCCTACCAATCCCGGCGGCGGCGCACGCGGGTGCGAATGATGGTGGCGGCCAGGGTCAGGGACAGAACGAGCAGCAGTAACACCAGGGCCGTTCCATACTGGATTTCGAGCGGCATGCCGGGCACCTGGGTTGAGATCACAAACAGGTGGTAGGGCAGTGCCATCGTCTGATCGGACAGTGAGCGCGGCAGATCGGGCAGATAAAACGCCGCGACGGTGAACAGGATCGGGGCGGTTTCGCCGGCGGCGCGGCTCAGACCCAGGATCACGCCGGTGATGATCCCGGGCACGGCATGCGGCAGCACCTGATGCCGGATCGTCTGCCAGCGGGTCGCGCCGAGGCTTTGGCTCACCACGCGGAACTCCTGCGGGACCGCCCGGATCGCTTCTTCGGCGGTGCTGATGATGACCGGCAGGGTCATGATGCCCAGGGTGAGCGACCCGGCGATGATCGACGTGCCCAGGTTAAGAAAGAGCACAAACATCCCCAGGCCAAACAGCCCATACACGATCGACGGGATGCCGGCCAGATTGATGATCGCCAGCCGCGTCCAGCGCGTCAGGCGGTTGTTGCCTGCGTACTCGGCCAGATAGATAGCCGCACCGATGGCGAGCGGCAGACAGACGATGCCGGTTCCCAGGGTGAGCAGCAGCGTTCCCAGCAGCGCGGGCATAATCCCACCTTCGGTCATGCCGTCGCGCGGCGCGGCGGTGAGAAATTCCCAGCTCAGCGCACCGATCCCGTTGTAGAAGATATAGAGGATGACGAGGATGATCGGCAGCACGACCAGGACGGCGACGCCGGTAATGATCCCGACGGCCAGTTTATTGGTGTGTTTGGCGATTCATCATGACCCTTTCCGGCGCGTTCTGAAGGCCCACCAGACGCCCCGCCAGCGAATTGATACCAGAGGTGATCAGAAACAGCAGAATGCCGATGCCGAACAGCACATGGTAGTGCATGCTGCCCTGGGCCACTTCGCCCATTTCGGCGGCGATGGTCGCCGTCATGGTGCGGACCGGCTGGATCGACATATCCGCGCCAAAGCTGGGCACGAATGCCGCGTTGCCCGTCACCATCATGACGGCCATCGTCTCCCCGATCGCGCGGCCGATGCCCAACATCACCGCCATGACCAGCCCCGAACGCGCCGACGGCAGCACCACCCGCCAGATGGTCTGCCACTGCGTCGCGCCCATCGCCAGCGCGCCCGTCACGGTATTCTTTGGGCACGGCGTAGAGCGCATCTTCCGAAATGCTGATGATCGTCGGGAGGGCCATGTACGCCAGGATGAGCGAGCCGGTCAGCGCGGTCAGGCCGGTCGGCGCGCCGAGATCCTGAATGATCGGGGCCAGCGCCACCCATCCCAGAAAGCCCAATACGATCGAGGGGATGCCGGCCAGGACTTCGATCAGCGGCTTCAGAATCTCACGCTGCCATTCGGGCGCGATCTCTCCCAGATAGATCGCGGTGGTCAATCCCAGCGGCAGCGCGATCACGATCGCGCCCACTGTGACCAGCAGCGACCCGACGATGAGCGGCCACAAGCCGAATAAGGACTTCGATGGGATACCAGCGCTCGGCGAACAACTGGCGCAGTGGAATATCCAGAAAGGTGGGGAGCCCTTCGCGCACCAGAAAGAGAAAGATCAGGCTTACGATGATGATGGTGGAAATGCCGGCCAGCCGGATGAGCGTCTCGATGATCGATTCGCGCCAGTTCCAATCGATCCACCATTCGCGGTTAAACGGCAGGATGCGAGCTACCGCCCTGGTTCGTTCTCGGATAATGCCTGGAAACGTGCTCACAGCTTACTCCTGCTTCAGGGCCACAAAGCCCAACTCGGTCACGATGGCTTGCCCTTCGGGCTGAACGCAGCCAGTCCAGGTATTCCGCGATGACCCCGGTGGGCTCGCCCGCGGTGTACATGTAGAGGTTGCGCGCGAGCGGGTAACTGCCGTCGGCCCCGGTTTTGACTGACGGAATGACATAGGGGGAATCGCCGTCGCGGGCGACACCCAGCACTTTTTCATGCTCGGTGACGTAGCCCAGCCCATCGTAACCGATCGCGTTGGGGTTGCGGCTGACCTCGCTGGTAATGCCGACAGAGGATGTCATCAGCAGCGTGCGCGCTGCGAAAAGATCGGTGTTTTCGTCGTCGCCCTGGCGCACGACTTCCTCAAGAAAATAGGTGTGCGTGCCCGAGTTGCTCTCGCGCGACACCATCACGATCGGGGCATCATTGCCCCCGACCTCGCGCCAGTTGGTGATACGCCCGGTGAAAATGTCCGCGAGCTGCGGGATGGTGAGTTGATCCACCGGGTTGTCGAGGTTGACGATGACCGCCAGCGCGTCAATTGCCACGACAAATTCCACCGGCTCGATCCCGTTGCCACGCGCCGCTTCGATTTCCTGCTCGTTGATCTGGCGCGAGGCATTGGCAATATCCACCGTGCCGTTGATCAGGGCCGCAATGCCGGTCCCACTGCCGCCGCCGGTCACCGCGATCGAGACGGACGGATCAACTGTCTGGTAGGCCTCTGCCCAGGCCAGCGCCACATTAACCAGCGTATCGGAGCCTTTGTTCTGGATCGCGCGGGAGGAACTCGACGCACTGCTCGACGTGCCAGAGGAGCACGCCGCGACCAGCAGACTGATCCCGGCCGCCCATAATAACAAGGGAAATGGGACGATCCCTTTCAACCACCGGACTTTAGCCATCCACGACACCCCCAAATGAACCTTTTCGGGCCGCTATACTCTCGGCCAGTTAAGAACATAATAAAGTTAGGTTCAAGAGTTGTTTAAAGCAGTTTAACGACAGGCAAAATCTGGTTAACATTTTTTTAACGTTGGCGGAGGAGGGGGCGTGCTTAAGTCCCTTTCCACTTGCGGGGCTGACAGGGGGACAGTTTTTGACCTAAAGGTTTGTACGGGAAACGTAGCAACCCGGGTTGCCCATTGGGCAGGGCACCCTGACGAGGCCACGATTCAAACCGAACACTTAAGTCCCCTGTAGCGTGCGGGGAGGGGCTAACCTACGGGATCTGTTCCGGGTGGGACTGCTGTGCGGCCCAGTTGTCCAGTTCGAGCGTGAATGCCCAGTGATTTTCGGGGAAAATCAGGGTCGCGGGGTTGGCGAACTGTGTAGCTAACCAGCGGTCGCGCACCTCAAGCTGGGTGAAATCCGCATTCCAGAAGCGCCCCGGCTCGCCATAACGCACTTCGACATGCAGGTGAAAGGTCTCCGAATAGCCGCTGTTGCCCACCACACCGATGATGTCATCGGGCGTCACGTAGTCGCCCAGGCTGACGAAATCGCGGGCGTTATGCGCATAGAGCACGTAGAGCGAAACATCCGGGCGGTAGGGGGTTTCGATCAGTACCAGCCCACCCCAGCCAAAGTTGTATTTGGGCGCTTTGCGAATGACCTGGCCGTGAGCGTCACCCTCGGCAAAACACAGCGCGCAGGCAGAGCGCGCCGTGACATAGCCGGGACCGATGGGGTGAAAATAGGTGGGCTTGCCGCTGAGATAATCGTCCGCGTGGGCGTAATCCACGCCAAAGTGCGCGCCGTCGGCGTGCAAGGGGTCGAGATACTGCCCACCTTCGGGAATATCAAATATATCAAAGGGACGGCGCGAAAATCCGGCCAGCGGATCCTCGGGCGTGCCGCCCAGTTTGGGCCGCCCACGTTTGGGCCGCGCGCCGGGTTTGGCAGCGAGGTCTCGCCGCGTGGTCCGGTCGCAGTGGGGACGACAAAGACGCCATCGGGGAAATCAACCGATATGGAGCCCCCGCTGCCCGGCAGCGGGTCGTCGGCTGGAAGCGCATAAACGCCGGCAGCCGGTACCAGACCGATTCCGATCAGCGCTGCGCCAATTGAAAGCCATTTTCCCCTGGTCATGGGCATCATCCGTAAAAAAGCTGAAAAAAATATCCGATAATCACGGTTTGGTCACGCCCGTTTTCGATACTATAATTAACTGACTCAAATCACCACAAGCATCATCATGCTGCCCAGCCAGGCAAGGAGGAATCATGGCTAAGGAAGATCTCACCACCATTATCAGTCGCGCATTAACCGATGAGACGTTTCGCGCTCAACTGGCCTCGGACCCCGATAAGGCCCTGGTCGGCTATCACCTGGACGAAGCCGAAGAGAAAATGGTCCGCAATCTGCCCGCCGACGCCTTCGACGAGCTGACGATGGACCTGGAAGATCGGCAATCCAAGACGGGCTTCCTGGGCGGATTCTCGCTCATGGGCGGCAAGGATGCCGTCGATGCCAGCACCGTGCTGGACCTGCTGACCAAGAAGTACGGCGGCGCGTAGATATTAATGGGGTCGCTCCCACCTGTCAAACCAAACGGGCGGCATCCACATGAGATACCGCCCGTTTGTCTTGCTAATCGGTAGGGGCGTATCGCCATACGCCCCTGCGAAAACCTGTCAACTTAATATCGAGGATCCGAGGCGCTTACGGAGCCGGGATGGTCAGCGTATCGCCGGGCTGAAGCAGATTCGGGTTCGCCAGATTGTTCGCGGCGATGATCGCGTCCGGGCTGACGCCATAGAGCCGCCCAATCGCGAAGAGCGTTTCTCCCGGCTGGACGACGTGTGTCTTCGGGAAGCCTTCCTGGCTGGCGGTGGTTGGCGTGAGCGGGCCTGGGGTTGCGCCAGGCGCAGCCGTTGGCTCAGAACCCGGAACCTGACAGCCGGGAAGCTGAAGCTCCCAGCCGATTTGCAGCGTCGTATTCGCGCTGCCGCCGAGCATGCTGGGATTCGCAGCAATCAGAGCATCCAGCGTGACATTGTTTTCCTGCGAAATGGAATACAGGGTATCGTTCGGCTTCACCACATGCACACACGGATTTTGTGCAACCGGCAGGGAGGTCGGCGTGGGCTGGAACGCCGGATTCGTCGTGGACCGCAGGGTGGGTGATGCCTGAATATCGCTCATGCCCGGCGTCGAGATCCCCGGTTCGGTAGGAGTTGCGGAGACGGCCGGCGTGAAACTCGGCGCGAACATGGAGGTCGGCGTCGGATCCATTTCGACCGAGGCGCTGCCTGCGGACTCGTCGGTGGATGGTGCGACAGGCGTAAAATTAACCGGGGTCGTCGTCGGAACCAGGGTTCGGGTTGTCTCGGCCTGAGTCGTCTCGGCCAGCGTCGGCGTGAACAGGGGCGTCGGCGTCGAGGGGACGGTTGGCGCAATATCATTGACATCCACCCGGCCCGACGTCGGTTCCACGTCGTCGCCCGCGTCTTTATAACAGGCGGAAAGACCGATCATCACCAGGGCCATGACGATGATCGATAGGAACCGGTTCAACAAGTGCTTGATCCGCATGATCGTATCTCCTTCGCGCTGCTCACGAGCGCAGGCGCGTGCATCCCCCACAGAATACACCGAATACGTTGTTTGTACAATTTAAGCTATTAGCCATTAGCGGTTAGGCGGTGGGCAGCGCCCTATCCCCCGTCCGACCTTTGGTCGGCTTCCCTTCTCCCCGCACGCGGAGAAAGAAAGGGGAGTCGTTTAACAACCTATCCGTAATTTCGCGCGCTCCGTAGTGGGGGCGTATTGCAATACGCCCCTACAAGCACCACTTTGTTCGCCACCGGCCCCCCCTCTCCGCGCGTGGAGAGGAGGCCGGGGGGTGAGGTAAACAAGAGACCAGGGTAGGCGAACAAACCCACATCTGTATTCACGTCGCCCAACCGGCCTATTTTAGCTAACGGCTAATCGCTAATCGCTAACGGCTAACCGCTAACGGCTGCTCTGCCTTTCGGTTCCCGGTTGTCAGCGTTACACTTGACGCATCTGTGTCAGCACACCAAGGAGATGCAGTCCGATGGCCTTTTTTGATATGTCCCTGGCGGAGCTTCAAGTTTACCGGCCAGAGCGCAGCGAACCCCCGGATTTTGATTCGTTCTGGCAGACAACGCTGGCCGAGACCCATCAATACGCCCTGAATCCCGCTTTTGAGCCGGTCGATTCGGGGCTGCGTGTTTTTGACGTGTATGATGTCACCTTTTCGGGATATGGCGGGCAGCCGGTGAAAGGCTGGTTTATCAAGCCAGCCGGGGCCAATGGCCCGCTGCCCTGTGTGCTCGAGTTTATCGGGTATGGCGGCGGACGCGGCTTTCCGCATGACTGGCTGGTATGGCCCGGCGCGGGATACGCCTTTATGGTGATGGATACGCGCGGACAGGGCAGCGTATGGCGTCACGGCGACACGCCGGATCTGCCGGACGGTGCGAATCCTTCCGTGCCCGGTTTTATGACGCAGGGTATTCTGGACCCGGGTACGTACTACTATCGCCGCGTCTTCGCTGACGCCGTGCGCGCCGTCGAAACCGTCCGCAGCCACCCGGCGGTCGATCCGGCCCGCATCGCGGCCACCGGGGGCAGCCAGGGCGGTGGGATTACGGTCGCGGTCAGCGGGCTGGTGCCCGATCTCGCGGCAGCCATGCCGGATGTGCCGTTCCTGTGTCACTTCCGCCGGGCGGTTGGTCTGACGAATGCTTACCCGTATGGTGAAATCGTGAAGTACCTCAGCACACACCGCGATCACGAGACGGCTATTTTTAAGACCCTGGATTATTTTGACGGCGTGAACTTCGCGGCACGTGCCCAGGCCCGATCGCTGTATTCGACGGCGATGCTCGATGAGATTTGCCCGCCCTCGACGGTATTCGCCGCGTACAATCATCTGCGCGCGCCGAAAGACATCCGCGTGTATCGCTTCAACGAGCACGAGGGCGGCGGGTCGCATCACACGCTTGAGAAGATCCGTTTTCTGAAGGATCTGTGGGGCTAACGGCGGCTTTTGTCTCAATAAGCCCCTCCCCCGCCCCGTCCCCACCGGGTGGAGAAGGGGAAATTCGCGCGGCTCAAGTCCCTCTCCGTTTACGGGGAGGGATTTAGGGAGGGGTAAAATACAGATGGAGTTTTCACCGCGCTTCGGAATAATCCAGGGCCTTCATCAGCGGATTTTCGACCAGTTCAGGGATCACGGCCTGGTACGCCGCGGCATAGGTGCGGTTATCAAGACGCCCGGCGTTGACCGTGCTGAGCGCGGCGCTCAGACTCTCCTCATCGACCGGGAGATCCAGACGGGAAAGCACATGGCGAAGGGTCGCTTCCGGCTCGCGTAACAACTGCTCATAGCGCAGCTCGGTGTATCGATCCGGGGCAACGCTGTCGCGGTAGGTCAGCAGGTGGCGCTGGTAGACCTCCCACAGCTCGAACCAGAAGCAAAAATCCACGCCGCGCGGGTCGCGGTGATCGGGATGGACGCGCCAGCGTTTGCTCTTGGCGATCTGCCGGCGGTGCAGGCTGATCGCAACATCGATCCCGTTGCGAATAATATGGACGACTCTGGCATCCGGGAACAGCCGCAGCCATGCGCTGAGCGTGATCGAGGTGCGCGGGTCTTTCCACCCCCACACAGGCACCGGATCGCCGCGCCGCAGCCCCCACCAGCGCGCCCAACCCCAGTATCGCAGCCCGCCGATCCCGCTGAACAGGTGCGTGCGGTAATAAGCGGCCTGTTCCGCCGCAAATACCGGCTCTTGCAGGGCCGCGATCGCGCGGGCAGGGTCGTTCCAGGCAGACCCGGCAGTACGCAGCGTCCGCTCGCTGAACGCCCGCACGTGGCGCGACTCGGCGTTCTCGCACCAATCGCTGCCCATGAAGATCCCCATCCGGCTGAACAGGCGCGACATCAGGCTCGTGCCGGAGCGGTGCATCCCGATCAGGATGATGGGGGGACGCTCGACCAGCCGGTCAAATGCGGGTGTTTGCAGCAGCGGCATCGGTTATGCCTCTCGATCCGGTGGCAAGACAGCCGCCACCCATTCGCGCCAGCGGGCGGTCTGCGCGGCGGTGTCTGCGTGATCCTGGTAGATGAGGACATTGTGGTTGGTCCACAGGTTCAGGCTGATGCGCGTGCGGGTCGGGTTGCGATGCGTCACAAACGGCCGGCCTTCCCAGGCGTATAACTCGAATTCGGCGGCCAGCGCGCGGTACAGATCGAGGCGATCCGTTGTCAGCAGCGCGTCATGAGCCGGAGGTTCAATCACCTCAAAGGGCCGGGCGCGCCAGCCGCGCTGACGGGCGCGTGCCGCGATCTCCCAGCCGGTATCCTTGCTGACCACGCCGGTGAACCGCTCCCACCAGCGGGCGGCCCGGAACTGCCGCCGGGGGAGCCGCCACACGACGCGATCGAGCAGTTTGGGCGGCCAGAACGTCTGCCGCAAAACAAAATCCAGCGCGCGCCGGGCGGTGGTGCGGCCGTAGGGCTGCCAGTCCGGGCGCAGAGCCCGCAGCGCCTCCGCACGCCAGAAGGCAAACGGCGGGCTGGGGAAGTCATGATACTTGCCGATTTTCCAGGGCGGATAAGGGGCACCAACGGCCACGACACCCGAAGAGTCGAGCGCGCGGCGCAGGGTGGTATCCCATCCGCGCTGCAAAACTGCGATGTCAGGATCGGCTGTCAGGATATACGGCACCGCCGGATCGACCCTGGGCAGCAGCGCATTGAGGCCGGCCGCATGCGCCATCGACATCTGCGCGCCCTGCACATCTACCGGGACGATGGTCAGCGCCGGAAAATCCAGCGTGTACACCTCGCGATCGGCCCCGGCGGTGTTATCTGCGATCCACAGGTGCAGCGCGTCAGGGTGATCGGCCAGCGCGCGCAGGTTAGCATACAGATCGCGCAGCAAGACGGCCGAGCGCCAGCTTGCACTCAGGACGGCGATTGGGGGTGTGCTCACGGCTGCTGCGCTCACGGCTGCCCACTCGCAGGCGGCTGAACCGCGGTTCGGGCGCGGCGCGCAAGCCACGCGTCGAACAGGCGCAGTGCCAGCACGGCGGCGATATAGATCAGCGCGAGCAGCAGGAAGCCCTTATAAGGGTTCATCACGGAGATGTAGCGCGGCTGCACGTTGAGCACCACCGCGCTGATCGCAGCGTGATTCGCCAGGATCGCGCCGGACAGCAGCACCGGGAACAGCAGCCGGTGGCGCGCCCACGGGATCACCAGCACGGCCGCGCCGAGCGCCAGGTACCAGAGATACGGCCGGGGGCGGCTGAGGGATTTGTAGCGCAGGGCCAGCCGATCCACCGCCCGGCTGACCGTGTCGTTATCCGGCCACGACGGGCACATGGCCGCCGAAATATCGTAGATGATGGGGCGCAGCTTGTCATAGGTCGCGTCCGACGCGCCGTAGAGCAGCCAATCCTTCTCGACATACTGCAAGGTGTCGCGCTCGGTCTTGGCGTCCAGATCGGCACACTGCGCGTCACTGGGCTTGACCTCACCCCGGTACTGCACACCCGACAACTGGAGAAAATCGGTGAACTCGTCGATCACCAGCTCGGCATATTCCCGCGGGTGGGCTTCCAGCATCTCCTGGTAGGCTTCAGTGTGGAGCCTGCCCACGGCGGCCCAACTGCCGTCGGTATGTTCCAGAAGGCAGCGGCTGCGATCCTTGCCAAACGGGCAGATGGTGAGCAGTTCGACCACCCGCGCCGACGCCGGGCCGTCATCCGCTTCGAGCAGGCCGGATATTATCAGCGGGCGGCTGAGCATAAACGATCCGCCGCCATTCAGTTCGAACTGGTCAAACACGATCTGGTTAAACAGTACCGACAGCGCCAGCATCACCGCATAACTGGCCGCGACGGCTGCCGTCCGCCACAGCGAACGCGTGCCGAGCAGAAACAATACGCCGAACGGCACGATCAGATACCGCCCCACCGGGCGCATCAGCAGCACCAGCGCCAGGACCACCCCCAGCAGCATATCCCTTGCCTGCCAGCGCCGGTCCGATGGGCCCTTCAACTGGATCAGGTACAGGCTGAAAGCGACACTGAGCAGAAACATATACAGGGGTTCGGTGGAGATAAAGTTGTAGAGAATCCCGGTCTGTGCGTCACCCAGGACCATCAGCGCTGTGATAAAAGCCAGCGTCGGACTGTAGGGCCGCAGCCCGGCGTAGATAATCGCGCCCTGCACCGCCGAGAGGACAAATTGCAGCCCGATCAGGATGTAGATACTGCCCAGTACATAGTGAGTGAGATAGATAAACAGCGGGTAAAGCGGGTAGATCAGTTCAAAGACGATGGGCGCGTCCAGCCCATCAAACTGTGCCGCGTACAGAAAATAATCGGCCGAATCCGCCCCGTGGGCCGGTGGGTACGCGATCGTGAATACAATCACCCGGATCACGCCCAGCAGCAGCAGGATCGCATAGGTATACCGGGAGTCGGTGATCAGGCGGAGCCGCTGTTGGAGGTGGGTCAAGGGGGGCGCGTGCAGGGTCGAGTTTTGAAATGCCTCCCGGAGCAGTGATGACAACAGAAAAGTCCCCTTTGCGCAGGTGGATAGGTCACAACGCGGCCCTATTATAGCAGGTGGACCTACCCCGGCAAGCCGCCGCAAGAAGCCATCAGCTTTCAGCCAAAATCCGGGAGCTTTTGCCTCATCCCTAAAATTATGCAGCGATTGTAGGGGCGGACCCCCGTGTCCGCCCGGTTGAGCAAAGCCGAAGTTCAACATCCGCTGTGCGACGCAGTCGCACCGGGAGCACACAGGGGTGCTCCCCTACAAGAACCCCGTTACGCCATCATTTATGGGACGAGGCACCGCCTGGCCCCTACAGGAGTTCCCCATTAAACTGCAAATTGGCATTGCCTCTGGCTGACCGCTGATAGCTGATAGCTGGCCGCTGCTACCTGAATTTGCCCGGAATGCGCCCCATCTGCATAATAGGGATGCTGTCCTTTGGTCTAAAAAGGAGTGATTGTGCGCGTATTTCGAGTGATCCTGCTAACAAGTCTGGCGCTGGCCCTGCTGATGATCCTGGCGGCGTGCGCCGGTGGAGATTCGGACAAATCATCGGGCGGCGCGGATAACAACAATGCGCCGGTGGATCAGCCGGTAAGCGCGGCGGACGCGGCCGGCTCGACCAATGATACGGCGGCCGGGGTTGTGGCCCAGGCAACGGAAGAACCGCTGGCGGCCGAGGTCAACGACGAGCCGATCACGCTGGCCGAGTTCCAGCGCGAGCGCGAGCGGCGCGCGATGGGTATGGAAGTGGAGCCGGCCTCAGCGGCGGTGTTTGATGCCAGCGTGCTGCAAACCATGATCGATCAGGTGCTGATCGAGCAGGCCGCCGAGCGCCTGAATATCGTCGTGACCGATGAAGAGGTCGCGGCGGAACTGGACCTGCAGAGCGATCTCGCGGCGGCGAACAACCAGTCGCTCGAAGCGATCGTCGGGGAGCAGTTGTATACGATGGACGAATACCGTGAGACGCTGCGCGGCATGCTGCTGACGCAGAAGGTGAGTGAGTCCGTTGCGCAGGTATCGCCCTTTGCCGCGCAGGTCCATTCGCGGCATATCCTCGTCGCGGACGAAGCGACCGCGCGCAGCCTGATCTCCCAGATCCAGCAGGGTGCGGATTTTGCGCAGTTGGCGATGCAGTATTCGCTGGATTCGTCCACCGCGCCGACCGGCGGCGATCTGGACTGGGTGAGCGAGGGCGATCTGCTGCAAATCGAAGTCGAACAGGCGATCTTCGCCTTGGAGCCGGGCCAGCTTGCCGGGGAGCCGGTCAAGAGCAGCCTGGGGTATCACGTCATCCAGACCATCGAGCGGGTCGAGGATCGGCCGCTGTCTCAGGCGGCGCTGGCCGAAAAACGCCAGCAGGCCTTTCTGGATTGGCTCGAGAGCGAACGCCAGTTGGCAGAGATTGAACAGTATATTGGTAGTTAGCTGTTAGCGATTAGCCGTTAGCTGTTAGCCAAAAAAGCGTTTCAGAATGCTCTCTGCGAGCTACCTGCTAATCGCTAAAAGCTAATGGCTAACGGCTTAGAATCAGGAGGGGCACCCAATGGGGGGCACAAACTTGCTGTTTAACTTCGTTACCCTGGTTTTTGTGACGCTGACTATTTTGGTCGCCGTGGTGGTGCTGATGGTCGCCGGCGGGTCGATGGAGGCGCCCATCCTGGCCCCGGCCGATACGGTGATTCCGCCCACCCAGTGGTCCGGGCCGACCGTCACACCGTCGGTCGTGCCGGGGATCGAGCTGACGCAGACCGGCGAAGCGACCCCGCAGCCGGGATCATAGCGGCTATCCTCAGCGGAGATAACGATGATGAACCGGGGGGCGAGCCTCTTCTTTAACTGCGTGACGTGGATATTCCTGGGGCTGACAGTCGGCGCGCTCGTGATCTTTTACGGCGTGGCGACCGATTTCATGGAGCCGCCTATCTTCGCGCCCGAAGAGCCATCGCTGCCTACCGCGGCGGCTTTTGGCACGCCGCTGCCCCTGCCGACGTGGACGCCGTCCGTTACACCGCTGCCAACGCGCACGGATACGCCCACTGCCACCGTCACACTGACGGACACGCCAACTCGCACCCTGACGCTGACGCCCACCATCACGAATACGCCGGGACCGACGAGCACATTCACGCCGTCCCCGACGAAAACGCTGGTTCCCCACACGCCTACACCTACCCGCACGCCCACGCCCACGGCGTCATTCACGCCAAGCCTGACGCCCACCGCGACCGGCCCGACCGGCACGCCAACTGGCACGCTGTCGCCCTATCCGTTTGCGGTGCAGCCGTCGTCGCTAATCCTGCGTGAGAACTTCGCGAACTCGGCGGGCTGTAACTGGCAAGGGGTCGCCGGGCAGGTGAGCACGGACCGGGGCGAACCTGTGAAAGGTGTTCAGGTGCGCGCCACGGGTGAGGACATCGGCGAGCGCACCACGCTCAGCGGGACGAATCAGGTCTATGGCCCGGCGGGCTGGGAGATCGTGCTGGGGAGCAGCACAAACACCGGGCGCTATCAGGTGGCGCTGTGGGCGGATGGTGCGCAGGTCTCGCCCACCGTCGAGATCGTCTTCCCGAACTCGTGCCAGCAAAACCTGGCGACGGTCAATTTTATCCAGACGCGACCGTATTAGCTTCCGGCAGCGGCGACCATGACTCCCAAACCACGCGCAGCTTTGATGGACCTGATCACCGTGATCTTTCTGGTGCTGACGGTGAGCGTGATCGCGGCCGTGGTGCTGATCATCAACGATCCATCTATCCCGCTGAACCCGTTCCCGCCGCCAACCGTGCTGCCGCAGATCAACCTGCCGACGCTGACCCCCTCCGCGACGGCGACGGCCACCGCGACGGCCACGGATACGCCGACGATCACACCCACGCCCACCGCGACATTTACGCCCACCGATACGCCGCTGCCCACCAGCACGCCCACCCCGACGATCACGCCGACGTCGGTGCTGCCGGGCGCGCCGGTCCAGACGCAGCCGCCCACCATGGCGCTGCCGCCCCGGTGGGGCCGCCCACGACGGACCAGTCCACCCCCCCGCCGCTCGACGACGGCAGCGGGAGCCTCGTGCCGGGCAGTGGCAGCAATCTGCCCACGCCGATCCCGGCGGCAACCCGGTCGCCATTTCCCTTCACTGCGTCCGAGGTGCGCTATCAGGCCAACGACAGCGATCAGGGCTGCCAATGGCTCAGTATCGCCGGGACCGTGATCGATCTCGGCGGCGAGCCGCTGTCCGGTCTGGCGATCGAAATCAACGGATCAGAGTTTCACAACGTGCAGTTTTCCGGCTCGGCGGCGCAGTGGGGCGACGGCGGGTTCGAGTTCAATCTTGGCGCGGCCCCGCGCACCGCGACGTATACGCTGCGGGTGCTCGGTCCCACCGGCGGGCCGGTTTCGGATCTGATCTATGTCGAGACGGGTAACACTTGCCAGAGCAACATCGCCATAGTAGAGTTGATCCAGAACCATCCCTATTGAGCGATTAGCCGTTAGCCGTAAGCGATTAGCTCGTTAGCGATGGCGGTTTATCCCTGTTCGGTCATTCATGGAGTAATGTGTAGGGGCGAATCGCAATACGCCCCTACGAAAAACCTGTCATTCCGATCTTCTGAGGCAATTACGGTGAGCAGCTATATCCATCGGCTTTTGGCTAACGGCTAACCGCTAATAGCCAATCGCTATCAGGAGTTCTCATGCAGCGTGTAACGAGCGGTATCCCCAACCTTGACGAGATGCTGGCCGGCGGGTTTGTCCCGCAGTCCGCGATCCTGCTGCGCGGCGCGCCGGGCACCGGCAAAACGACCTTCGGGCTTCAGTTTTTGCTGGACGGCATGCACCGGGGAGAGGCTGGGCTGTTTATTTCGTTCGAGGAGTTCCCGCAGTCGTTGTATCGCGATGCGGCCAGCCTGGGCTGGAACCTGGGCGAGATGGAAGAAGCCGGCAAGCTGCGGATGGTATTTACCTCGCCCCGCGTGCTCCAGCAGAGTCTCGCCACGCCCGACAGCAACATCGTGAGGACGATCCACCAGCTCGACATCCGCCGGGTGGTGGTGGACAGCCTGACACACTTCACCCAGATCATCACCGACAACCACGAGCTGCGCCGGACCTATCATCAGGTGATCAGCGCCTTCCGGCGTGAAGGCGTCACGGCGCTCTATCTGGGTGAGGAGATGCGCTCGGATTACACCAACCAGGAACGCGGTCACCTGTCGTTTGTGGTGGACACATTGATCATGCTGCGCTATCTGGAGATCGACAGCGCCATCCAACGCGCGATAGTCGTGCTTAAGATGCGCTCGTCGGCGCACGACACGGCAATTCACGGCTATACGATTGGTCCCAACGGGATCACGGTCGGCAAGCCGCTGGAAGGGAAAAGCGGCCTGTTGAGCGGCATCGCGCACCACACCATGATCAGCACGGTGCAATAAAAAACCTGTAACAAAATTTGACAACTACCGGGTGGATTGCGCTACAATGAAGTTATATCGTAGGCTCGCAAGAGCTATTGCGACGCGCATCATTCCTCAAGTCCCATCTGGCTTATATCAGGTGGGACTTATCATTTCTTAAGGCTCCACGACTTCATAAACCTGCGCGCCGTCCCGGTCGTAGACCAGCCGCAGATAACGCGCCGCGCTGACCGGGGTCGTCAGATAAGACGCGGCTTCCGGCACGGGCTGCCGCCAGCGGAGCATATCATCGAAGCTGGCTGGATTGGCGAAAATCTGCGGCACCAGTACATAACGGATCCCCGCCGCGGCCAGTTGGTCGGCGTTGTTCGGATCGCGCGGATTGGCCCAGAAGGCACGCAGGGCCGCCTGCTCGGCATCAGCCTGTCCGGTGTTCTGGAAAAACGGCTGCGGTCGGAAATAGACGGTATCGCGCTCCGCGATCACCGGGGCCCAGTCACCCTCGTGCGGGCCAGGATGGTTCAGCACGCGCGTATCCGGCGGCGTATTGTCGCGGATCCAGTTCATGGCCTCGACGTCTGCTTCGGACGAAAACGCGCCGTATAAATCGACATAGTCTTTGCTGGTTTCCAGCACGTCATCGAAGAATACGACGCCCGCCGCCAGCCCGGCCGCTGCCAGCACCACAACCACGATCACGACCCGACCAACCGCACGATCCAGCCGCTTGCCGCCCAGCCGATCCGCCAGCCAGACCAGCGCCAGCCCGCCCAGGATCGTATAGGGGATGATCGGGCCGTGCCACGCGAGACTGAACGGGTAGTCATATTTCAGGATCGGCTCCATCGTATCCGGGAAATTCTCTTCGAGCAGGCCAAGCGTCGAAAACTCGATGATGCCCACCAGCCAGATCAGCGCCAGCGTATAGATCGGATGCCGCCGCCGCAGGAAGGTGAGAATCCCCACCGCCGCCAGCACGACGATGACCCCGCCGTGCATCATGATCAGGGTGCGCCAGTGATCGCTCTCGACGACGAACGGCGATTCGATGTCCGATTCGAGCAGTTCGCGGATGCTGTCCAGCCAGGGCAGGCAGATCGCCAGCGCGATCAGTGGGATCACCAGCACGAGCGCCAGCCACGTGGTGAAACGGGGGCGCGGTTTGCTCAGCCAGATCACGATCAGCCACGGCACATACCCGATCATCAGCGCGATGGTGGTGTCGGGCTGGCTGAGCGGCACCCCGGCCAGACAGATCGCCGCCAGGAACACGCTCGACCAGCTCCACGTATGCAGCAGGCGCATCACGAAGGTGATAAACGCCAGCGAAAACAGCAGCGCCAGCAGCGCGGTATAGTGTGAATCCATGAAGGCGGTGAACAGCCCCGTGCCGATCAGCGCCGCCAGCATAAAGCCGCGGCCCATCCGCGGCCCGCCCAGTTCGGTGCCCAGGTCATAGGCCGTCCACACGAACAGCACGGCGATCACCGCGCTCATGACCAGTTGGATCGTCTGGATTCCCAGGTCAAAACGTGCGCTCAGGTGCGCGACCAGCCCGATATAGCCGGGTGAATAGAGGTAGTCGATTTCGGAATGCCAGGGAGCCAGGGTGGTGTAGTCTTCCCCATCGCGCAGGGACAGCGCCAGATAGCCGAATCCCTGGGCGTCGGTATCCAGCGGCACGGGCAGCACGAACACAACCGCGCCTAACAGCGCGATCACCATCAGCATGAACAGCGCATCGCGCGCGCTCGGCCATGTCCAGTTGGGCTTGCCCACCGTGCCGCGATAATAACTGGCGGTCATGGCGGCGCTGAAAGCTACCAGCGCGAAAACGCCGATCCACAGGCTGTCGACCAGCGCGGGCGACCACCCGTTCAGCGGTGCGATGAGCCATGTGCTATCCACGACCGCCGCCAGGAGCACCACCGTTCCCAGCCCGATCCGCGCGCCGCGCGTGGGGATGATCGAGGCGACCAGTGTGCCGGTGCCCAGCAAAAAAGCGAGCAGAAGACCATAAGCCAGAACAGCCATGCATCAAGCCCCTGGTAGAAAAAACAGTTTGCAGTGATCAGTTGTGAGTAGTTTTTAGTTCTTGGTTTTTAGTTCTCAGTGGTTAAATAGAAGTCTCGGTTCGTCTGAGCAAAACCAATAACCAAAAACCAATAACTAATCACCAACGACATCTAACGGCCGGATCACCCGTGCCGGGTTGCCGGCGGCGATCACGCCCGGCGGAATGTTGCGTGTAACCACACTGCCTGCGCCGATCACACTGCGCGCCCCGATGGTGACGCCTTTCAGGATAAGCGACTGCATCCCGATAAACACGCCGTCCTCAATCGTGACCGGCGCAGTGGCCCCATCCAGCGGGCGGGCCAGCCGATCTTCCAGGCGGAGCGGGTGGAAATCGGTGTCGGTGATGGTGCAGTTGCCGCCGACCCAGACATCATCGCCAATCGTGATACTTTCCTCGGCGCAGATCGTGCCGCCCGTCATGCCAAAGCCGCGCCCGATCACCAGCCGCGCGCCGGCCCGGCGCGTCGAGAGGATCACCGGGTGGAACGGCCCCAGCGCGTTGCTCTGCGGGATGGAGCGCAGTTGCAGCCCGTCTCCGATCAGCAGCGTGCTGCGGCGGTGCTTCTGGAGAATCGGCACGCCGTAGAATCGCCAGCCGCGCCCCCACGGAACTCCCGCCCATGCAAATAGTATGCGCGCAACCGGCCAACTGAGCAAGCGCCGTATTTCCAGCCGGACGCGCCACGGCGTATCCAGAGCCATCTGGAGCGCCTGGGCGGACACAGCGCTTTCGGGTGGGGCGACTTCGTGATCGTTCATAGGTACGGCCGGATCATCTCCACAAACTGCCGGGCGCGGTGCCGGAAGGTATGCTCCTTCAGGAAGCGCTCGTGAGCGGCTTGGGCCATGGCGCGGCGGGCGCTCTCGTGGCCCAGCAGCCACGTATATCGCTCCATCGCTTCCCCGGCACTGTGGACGATAATCAGCTCCTTCTCCGGCTCGAACCACGTCTCAATCCCTTCGTAGGGGTTGCAGACCATACACGCCCGCATCGCCGCCAGTTCAAATGGGCGCGAGCTGGACGACGCAAAAACCGAGGCGTGCGCTTTGCGCGTGATCACCAGATTGATCTTACTGCGGCAGGCATATTCGCGCAGCTTGTTCAACGACAGATACGGCAGCGTCTCCGCCCGGCCCAGATCGCCCAGATTGCGTGCCGCGCACGGCAAAGCGCACGCCGGGCAGCTTCAGACTGGGCTCGCGCACCATGGCATCGATCCATTCGCCCCGGTATTCGCGGCCGTGTCCATAAAAAAACGCGTCGATGTCCTGGGGCACATCCAGCGGGCTGAACATAGCCTCATCCGCGCCATAAAATAGCGTGTGGACTTCCCGCGCGCCGAGTTCGCGCAGGCCCGCCCGGCCGCCTTCGCTGTTGGAGAAAAACGCCGTGTATTCGGACAGATCCGCACCCTGGTAGAAACGGAAGCCGGTCGCAAAACCCATGAAGTTCGGCAGGCTGGCCGGCACGTCGCCATCGTAGAAAAAGACGGGCTTGTGATAGCCGCTCGGTGATATGATGCGCTAACCCGGACAGGTGGTTCAGCGGCACGGTGATCACCAGCACGGCATCCACGTCCGGGTGCTGCCGGAGCAGCCGATCGACATGCCGGCGCCAGCGCGGCGCGATCACGGTCTGCGCGGTGCGCCGCACCAGCCGGTCCGACAGGCTCTCCGCTTCGATCTGCGTCCCGGCGGCCTGGGACTGTTTGACGCCGGTGAAGCGCCGGATGGTATCGCGCGCCAGCTTAAATACATCCCCTTCCAGCCGGGCGGGATTGGGCGCGGCTCGCCACCACGGGGATTCGATGGCCGGCCCCTGGTAAGGCGTCACGATCAGATCCACGCCGACCTCGTACAGCGCCTTGAGGAACTGCCACCACGCGGGCGTGGCGCTGAATGGCTGGGTCAGATCCAGCGAGGAGACGATCACCAGGAGTTTCATCACGAATCCTCCGCGATGAGAGACGCTGTCATGTGGGCGATCCTGTGTGGCTGTGCCGTTTCGCCAGGGCGCGCTCGTAAACAGCGAGCATGGCGCTCACCTGATGATCCAGCGTGAACTGCTGGCGGATGCGTTCACGACCGGCGGCGGCCATACACTGGCGCAGCGACTCGTCGGTCAGCAATCGGGTCAGGCGGTCGGCCAGCGCATCCGTGTTATAGGGGTTCACCACGAAACCCGTTTTGCCGTCGAGCACGGCCTCGCGCGCGCCGCCAAAACAGGTCGTAATGGGCGGCGTACCCGCGGCCATCCCTTCGAGATTCACCGTGGGGAACGAGTTCGAAACAGACGGACGGCGTGGCGACCGCAGCCGCCAGCCGGTAGGCGGCCGCCAGTTCCGCGCCGTCGAGCCAGCCGCCGAAGACCATCTCATGGGCCAGATCGGCGTTTTCGTGGATCAACTGCCGCGTGTAATCGGATGAATGTGAAAGCACCAGCAGCGCCACGTTGGGAACCGCTCGCTTGACCCGGCGCAGCGCCGCCAACAACTGCATATCGCCCTTTTCGCGGTTGAGCCGCCCGCCAAACAGGATCACGCGCCGGCCTTCCAGCCGGAGGCGCTGGCGCAGCACATCAACCGCCGCGTCGGGCAGATCAAAAAGCTCGGGATTCACTCCGTTGTGGACAACCTCGAACAGCGGCAGTTGGTTGGCTTCCAGTGCGTCCTTGAGGGCATGACTGACAGCGACACAGGCATCGACATAATAGTGCATCGTGTGGCGGATCGAGAGATTGCGAGCCGGGTTCCAGCGCAGCCGCATCTGCCGCATATTGTAGCCAAACGGCAGGCGGTAATCGAAGCCGTCTAGCTGCTCAGGCCGGGCAGGATCAATGAAGCGGGTTAGTTTGCCATAAGCGAATGGCATTACGTCATGCGCGGTAAATACCGTGGCCGCTCCGGAAAAACGTCCGATCACCAGGCTGTGATAACCGAGATGAAAATGGACATTGTGAGCATGCATCACGTCTGGCTTTAGTTTGCGCAGCAGGATATTGAGCGGGCGCACGGTTTGCGGGTTCAGCAGCCCGAACCATGCCCGCCAGCGCGGAGCGTAATTCGAGTGGAGCAAGTGGACTGTGATCCCCTGCCGCGTCTCGACATGGGCCGGGCCGGGGGTGGCGGTTACGAACGTGACACGGTGCCCGGCAGCTATCAGCCCCTGCCCCAACTGCCAGGCAATCTGGCCGGCCCCGCCGGGATCTTCAGGTGGCAGGGGATCGCTCAAAATCGTGATATGCATAGGGTTAGCCTGATCCGCTCAAGCATTAAAATCTGTGGGTGCAAGACGGCCCAACAATACCATATCGGACCGATCTTGTCAGCGTTTGCGCGCTTCCACCCAATAACTCGCCGGGAAGCCGGGCACCGAGAGATCGATCGGGTCGAGCGCCAGGATCTCGTAGTGGGGTTCCAGCAGCAGGCGCAGTCCGTGCGCGGTAAACCGCCAGAAATCGTACGGTTCGAGGTGAAGGCTCTGGCGAAACGGCACGTTCAGCAGCAGATAGCCGCCCGGTTTCAGGATGCGCGTGATCTCGGCCAGGGCGCGCGGGTAGTCGTCCACGTGTTCCAACACGCTGTTGCACAGCACACCGTCATAGGCTGCATCGCTGATCTGCGGCATAGCACGGATGTCCACCTGAAGCTGCGCGCCGCGCGCGGTGGTCAGGTCGGCGGTCGTATAGGAGGCGCTGCGGATGAAATAATCGCCGTAGTGCTGGCCTTCTTTGTCCGAATCGCTGCCGCTGCCCAGTGAAATCACATCGCCGGTGATCGCCGCGGCGTGCTGGCGCAGCCAGCGGTTGGTTTCGCGCCGGTTGCGTGAGATATGCCAGCCAAGCCGGTGCAGCACCCATTTTTTGAAGCCAACCGGCAGCAGGTGCTTAAAACGCTCTTTAAAGCGGAAAATCCGCATCCGCATCGGGTTCTCTCCTCACTCCTCGATAAACTGCCGGATCGCCTCGGCGCGCGCCTGCCACGTGTAGCGCTCCATGACCAGCGCATACGCCCGCGCCGCCAGCCGATCGCGCAGGGCTGAGTCGCCGCGCAGCCGTTGGATCGCCCCGGCCAGCGCGCCCGCATCACCCGGCGGGACCAGCAGCGCCGACTCGCCGTCGGTCAGCACCTCGGCAAAGCCGGGCAGGTCGGACGCGACAATCGCGCGCCGGGATGCCATGTATTCGAACAGCTTCATCGGAGATGTATTATAGGCAAAATGCTCGGTCCACGGATGCGGCATGGCGCACACGTCAAATGCGCTCAGGTAGAGCGGCACCTGATCGGGCGGCACCTGTCCGCTGGCGATAAAACGCGCCGGATCGAGCCCGGCGGCGATCCACTGCTGGCGCAGCGTCTCAACCCGGTCATCCGGCCCGCCCACGATCGCCAGCGACACGCCTTCGATCCGCTTCAGCGCTTCGATCAGCAGCCCGACACCCTTATCGACGCCCATCAGGTGCAGCCGCCCGACCCAGCCGACGATAAAGGCATCGGCCGGCCAGCCGATCGCGGCCCGCGCCTGGGCCTGATCCGGCACCGACGCGAAACGCGCTGCCCGGATGCCATCGTGGGCGACGAGGATACGATCCGCACCCAACGCGCGCAGAGTGTCCGCGAGGTGGTGGGTGATCGGCACGTTATAGGCGCGGCGCGCGGTGAATGCCTGCATCCAGCGGCCCACACGCGATTGATGCGTCTGGTGGACCTCATAGACCAGCTTCGTCCGGCCCCATGCCGCCGCAAACCCGAGGAACAGATCGCGCGTGTAGATCACATCCGCGCGGTGCCCCAGCCGCCAGAGCAGCAGCGCCAGCAGATAGGTGAAGGTCTGCGCCAGCAGCGCGACATGGTGACGCGGGAACAGCGGAAAGAGATCCAGGCAGGGCAGGCGGCGAAAGACAAAATTGCGCTTAACGCCGTAATGCGTCCACAGCGGCGCGGCGGTTCGCATCTCGGCAGGATTAGCGCGGCGCGGCGCGACCAGCGTCACCTCGTAGCCCGCATCCGCCAGCGCCTCGCACATCTGGACGATCTGCAAGCCGTGCGCTTTTTCGGTCGGGAGGCGGTTGTTAGCGAGATAGATCAGCCGCTCAGCCACCGGATGCCGCCTTTTGCATCAGAGCGACCAGCCGATCCATCAACCCATCGAGCGAGTGGGCCTGGAGAGTCCGCTCGCGCAGGGCTGTGCCGATCTGATGGCGTTCGTCGGGCGTCATGTGCAATAACTGCGCCAGCCGCTCCGCGAGATCCGACTCGTCTGCGCTGCCGGGCAAATAGAGCAGGTCGGCGGAGTCACCGAGGAGCGGCAGAAAGTCGGCGTTGGTGACGAGAGTTGGCTTGCCGGCCAGCATGCCTTCGAGCGCAGCCTTATCGAACAACCCCGCCGGGCTGAGATTCACCGCCACGGCGCACCCGCGCAGCCGCACCGCGATCTCGGGGTGGGGCAGCGGGCCGGTGAACGTCACGTGCGGCGCGGGATCCAGACTCTCGGCCAGCGCAGCGAGTTTGCGCGGATAGTCCGGCTCATTTTCGACCGGGCCGCCGGCGATCACCACACGGAAGGAGCCAACCTCGCTGCGTGCCATCACCCGTGAGGCCGCGCGCAGCAGCCAATCCTGCCGTTTGATCCGTGCCAGCCGCGCCACCAGCACGATCTCGGGCGGATCGTTTTCGCGCTCCGGCGGCGGGAACAGGTCGGTTTCGATGCCATGCCCTACCACTTCCACTTTCGCCGTCTGGATAGGGAAGCTGCCCGGCGACGCGGTGACAATCTGCGATGCCAGCCGGCCGGCGAGACGGAGTTCAGCGCTGGCTTGGCGGTGGGTATACCAGAAGATCAGCGGCTTGTGATGCAGGCGGGCCCAGGGTGCGGCGAACAGCACATAGCGCGGGATCATGTGGCAGAAAACCCCATCGACTCGCGGCGTCAGGCGGCGCAGCAGAGATACCAATCGCCGCGCCTGTTCGATCCGCCCCGCGCCGGACTCCTTGCCCATACTGTGGATCGATACATTGGCGGGCAGGGGCGGGTAAGCGTGCTCCTGGCAGATTACGTCCAGATAATCCAGCCGGGCGGCCAGCGTCTCGACCCAGCGCATCACGAAGCCGGCGTGGTCATCGGCAGGGTCCAGCTTGCGCGTAATCATCAGCCAGCGCATCACCGCTTCCTCCCCTGTTTGACCGCAAGCGTGGATCGGAGCGACTCCACGATCCGATCCAGCTGGCGTTCGTAATCGAATCGCTCGAGTACATCGCGCTGACCCGCCGCGCCCATCGCCCTGGCCCGCGCCGGATCGTTCAGCAGTTCCAGCACTGCCGCCGACAGTGCTTCCGGGGTGTGCGCGGTGAGCAGGCCCGTTTCGCCGTGTCGCACCACGACATCTGCTCCCAGGTGATCAGTGGATACAACCGGCGTGCCCGATGCCAGCGTCTCGATCAGGACTTCGGCACGCCCTCGTAACGCGAGCTGTGCAGGTAGAGATCCGCAAGCTGATAATACGCCGGCAGCTTATCGTGATCCACGCGCCCAACCAGGATTACACCCGCCGCCGCTGCCAGCCGGACAAAGTTGGATCGCGGGCTGAAACTCGCCGACCATCACCAGCCGCGTGCCAGGCTTCGCCACCTTCACGATTTGGTAGGTTTCGAGCAGCAGATTCGACGTGTTTAAATTCTGCCGGGAAACCGACCCACAGCAGGACCGGCTCGCCGGGCATTATCCCCAGCGAGTCGCGTAACGCGGATACTTCGGTTTCGGCCACGGGGCGAGCAAAGTGATCGACACGGGTTGGCGATGTCTGCACCGCTATCCGACTGGCCGCCACGCCTCGCCGCATATAGATACTCTTTTCGCGCTCAGAAAGCAGGCGGTTCGTATCGGCTCTTTTGATGATAAATCCAGCCAGTCTATACAGCAGGCGGTTCCGCAGCGGGCGCTCCGCGATCCAGTCGGGATTCTCGAAAAAATGGCTGTGACTCTGCACTTGCAGCGCCAGGTCGAACCGCCATTTGAGCAGCAGGCCGACCAGCCCGGTCGCGAACGGGTCCTGCGTCGTCACGACCTCGGCGGGATGTTCGCGCATCAGCCGCGCGGCCACCCGGTACGCGACCCAGGGGAACAGCACCGGCCGGGTATTGGTTGGGTAGACGGTAAAATTCTCGGCAAAACGCTGGATGGTTTTGGGGTGTGCGGCGGGGTTATACGTCACGATACTCAGCTCGCCAATGCGCCGTGCATACTCGATATGGCGCTGTACCGTATTGCCGTGCGGATCGCCCAGCAGACTGGCATCCAGACTGATCATCAGGACATGCATTGGCTTTCCAGCAATTCTATTGTCGCGTTGACCATCGTCTCCCACCCGAAGCGATCCAGATCGTCGCCTGTATGCGCGGCCAGCCGCGCCCGTGTCTCGCCGTCCAATGCCGCGCGGATCGTATCGGTCAGGGCATCCACATCCACATAGGGCACCAGCAGACCATTTTCGCCGTGCCGCACCACTTCGGGATTGCCGCCCTTGTCGCTGGCAATGACCGGCGTCCCGGCGCGCAGCGATTCCAGCAGTGCGTGCGACAGACCCTCATAGCCCGAATAGAGCACGGTGTAATCGACGGCGCGGTAGATCAGGGCCAGCCGTTCGCGCGGCACGCTGCCCAGAAACGTCACCCGATCCGCCACCCGTTCGGATTCCACCAGCGCCCGCAGGTGCGCCTCGTCCGGCCCATCGCCCGCAACGAGCAGCCGCACGTCCGGCAGCGCGCGAACCGCGCGGATCAGGTGGTCGATCCCTTTCCAGGGAACCAGCCGGGCTACCGTCAGCAGCAGCGGACCATCGGGTAAACCTAACGGCGCGCGGGCCTCGGCCGGGCTGCTCGTGCTCATTGGGGCGTTCGGAGCCAGCGCGTTATAGATGACCTGGACCCGCTCCGGTGCCGCACCCCAGCCGACGACCATATCGCGCAGGTAACGGCTCGGCACGATGATCCGGTCCATGCGGCGGGCTTCGCGCGCTCGCTGCGCCTGGATCAGCCGCACGCGCCAATCATAAGCCCGATGCTGAAAACGATCAATGTCTTCGGTGGCCGGAATCCAGCCCTTATTGACGGCGCGCTCCCAGGCGAGATCGCCCACGACTTTGAGCACGCGCGGTTTGCTTCCCGCCCCGATCAGCGGCAGGCCCAGGCTGTTGATAAACACAAGGTCGGCTCGGCGGATTTCAGGCCACGCGGCGCAGGCGTAGTCCGGCCAGCGCAGCGGCAGCGATCGGCGGGGGATGCGTCTTAGCGGGTAGGGATAACCAGCGGCAGGCGCGTCGCCAAATGTCAACACGCGGACATGGTGTCCGCGTGCGATGAGTTCCGGGAGAGGCGGTGCAGGTAGGTGGCCGGCCCGCCCGGCTCCGGGTGAAAAATGCCGGAAGCGACAAATATTCGCATCAGCCCCCAAAAGCCTGTGATGAATTCCTGAACGCTGTGGATGAGAGAAGCTGTCAGCCGTCAGCTATCAGCGGTCAGCCAAAAGTTTAACCGGGATCATCGTTGCCTTTTGGCTTTTAGCTGAAAGCTGAACGCTGAAAGCTCCTCCACAGAATGCCTTCATCACAGCAGGTTCTACAGGCGCACGATGCGCGCCTTTCCGTTGTGCCCGTAGCAGGCGTTGCGCGTATCGATCACCAGTTTCGCATGGTTGAGGATAAAGTCATAATCGTACACGCGGTGATCGGTCACGATGACGACGGCATCCTGCGCGGCGAGCCATTCGGCGGTCAGTTCGGTGCTGTGCCCCATCCGGTCACCGCTGAGGCGCACGCTGGGCACATAGGGATCGTTGAAGGTGACGTGCGCGCCCTTTTCTTCGAGCAGTTCAAACACATCCAGCGACGGTGACTCGCGCACGTCGTCAATATCGTGCTTGTAAGCCATGCCCGAGCACGGCAATTTTGCAGCCCTTCAGCGCCTTACCGTCCTCGTTGAGCGCATTCATCACCAGGGTGACGACGTAGCACGGCATGGACGTGTTGATCTCACTCGCCAGCTCGATAAAGCGGGCGGTGTAGTTGAGCGCACGCAGTTTCCAGCTCAGGTACAGCGGATCAATCGGGATGCAGTGACCACCCAGGCCCGGCCCCGGATAAAACGGCATAAAGCCAAACGGCTTGCTGCTGGCCGCGCGGATCACTTCCCACACGTCTACACCGAGCCGCTCGCACATAATCGCCATCTCGTTCACCAGCCCGATGTTGACGGCGCGGAAGGTGTTTTCGAGCAGCTTGACCATCTCGGCGGCGGCGGGTGATGATACCGGCACGACCTGCTCGACCGTGGTTTCGTAGAGAGCGGTGATGACATCCAGGCAGGCGGGCGTCATGCCGCCGACGACTTTGGGCGTATTGCGGACGCCGTAGGTCGGGTTGCCGGGATCAACCCGTTCCGGCGAGAAGGCCACGAACACATCCTGCCCAACAGACAGGCCGTTGGTCAGCAGGCGCGGCATGATCACTTCTTCGGTGGTGCCGGGATAGGTGGTGCTTTCGAGCACAATCAACATCCCTGGATGGCAGATTTTCGCCACGTCGTCGGCGGCGCTGATCACGAAGCTCATATCGGGGTCTTTGGTCTTGAGCAGGGGCGTCGGCACGCAAATGCTGATGACATCCGCATCCATAAGGTCTTCATAGCAGCAGGTGGCGCGCAGGTGCCCGGTCTCGACCAGCGGCGCGAGCATTTCAGTTGGCACGTCGGGGATATAACTCACGCCCGCGTTCAGCTTGGAGATCTTGTCGGGCAAAATATCCAACCCGATGACATGATAACCCACACACGCGAACTCAACCGCCAGCGGCAGCCCGACATACCCCATGCCAATGACGCCGATCTTGGCGGTGCGATTATGGATCCGATCCAGAAGTTGTTGCCGGTAGTCGATCATGATTCTTCCCAGTCTGAAATTCAATATGAGCGAAGTGGCTCCGAGGTGCCCAAAAGCGTGCGCGATTATAGCCCACTACCCTGGCGGCGCAAATGACCTTCCGCCGACGCTTAGCTGACAGTTGTCATGATTTGTGAAATAAATCACGATTAGGATCGATCCGATTCTGTCTCGCGTGATCCCCGGCTGCACGGTATACTGAAAGCTCTACCTCACCCCTGTCCGAGCCTTGCGGGACGCTCGCTTGCCTCTCTCCACACGCGGAGAGGGGAAACGCGGGTCGGGTCAACAAATCCAGATGGATTAAAGCTGAGTGTTTTTCGGCTATTGGCCCCTCCCCCTAACCCCTCCCCACTGGGTGGAGAGGGGGAAATGGAATGCGTCAAGTCCCTCTCCGCCTGCGGGGAGGGATTTAGGGAGGGGTAAACAACGGGACATATCCGGCGACTGCGCGGCATTTGATTGAGGCAATGATGAGACTGGGAATTATCGGCCTGCCCAACAGCGGCAAGACCACGATTTTTAACGCACTGACCGGCAGCGACTATCCCGCCGAGCCGTTTTCGTCCGGCCAGCTTGACGTTCACACGGCGGTGGTCAGCGTGCCCGATGAGCGGATCGACCGGCTAAGCGCCTTTTTTAAGCCGAAGAAAACCACCTATGCCAGCGTCACCTATACGGATATTGGCGGGCTGGATAAGGGTATCGGCGAAGGGCTAAGCGGCCCGATGCGCAACGAGCTGCAGCAGGTAGACGGCTTTTTGCACGTCATCCGCGCCTTTGAGGATGAATCCGTCCCGCACTCGCAGCAGACGGTCGATCCGATCCGCGACCTGCATATCATCGACGGCGAGTTCCTGCTGCTGGATCTGATTGCCGTCGAGAACCGGATGGCGCGGCTGACCGAAGAACGCCAGAAGGGCAAAGCCGAGAACAAACAGCAGGCGATGGCCGAGACGGCGCTGTTCGAGCGGCTGCATGCGCATCTGGAGACCGAACGCCCGCTGCGCGATATGACCGACCTGGCACCCGACGAGGTCAAGTCGCTGCGCGGCTACGGATTCCTGACGCTCAAGCCGGTGCTGGTGATCTTCAACACGGGCGACAGCGTGGCCGACCCCGCCGCCAGCCTGGATTATCCGCACCAGAACTCGATGATCGTGACGCTGCAAGGCAAGCTCGAAGCGGAAATCGCGCAGTTGGACGATCCCGACGACGTGGCGATGTTCCTGGCGGAGTACCACATCGAAAAGCCGAGCCGCGAGCGCGTGCTCCAGTTGTCCTATGAACTGCTCGGTATCCAGTCGTTTTTCACCTATGGCGAAGATGAGGTCCGCGCGTGGCCGCTGCGCAAAAACAGCACCTCCGTCGAAGCCGCCGGGACGATCCACACCGATCTGGCGCGCGGCTTCATCCGGGCTGAGGTGATCGCATACAAGGACTTTATCGAACTGGGCAGTCTGGCCGAGGTCAAGGCTCACGGCAAAATGCGCCTGGAAGGCAAAGAATACATCGTTCACGATGGGGATATGATCGTCGTCCGGTTCAACATCTGACCGGCATTCGCTCACCCGCTTATGATCGAAGCTGTCGCGCTCGCCAAACAATTCAAACAATTCGACGCCGTGAAAAATGTGACCTTCCACGCGAATGCCGGGGAGGTCTTTGGTTTGCTTGGTCCGAACGGCGCGGGTAAAACGACCACGCTGCGCATGCTCGCCACCATCATCACGCCGACCTCCGGCACGGCCACCGTCAGCGGCTATGATGTCCGCACGCAAAAGGACGAGGTCCGCTCCCGGCTGGGCATCCTGGTCGAGAATGCGGGACTGTACTCGCACAGCACAGCGCGCGAGCATCTGCGCTACGTGGGCAACCTGCACGGCCTCGACGGGGCGGATCTGGAACAGCAGATCGACCGCCTGATCGACGTGCTGGATATGCGCGACTTTGCCGACCGGCGCGCGCAGAATTTCTCGCGCGGGATGATCCGTAAAGTCGTGCTGGGGATGGCGCTGGTCCACGACCCGCCCAATGTCATTCTGGACGAGCCAACTGCAGGGATTAGACGTCGTCAGCACGCGCACGGTGCGCCGCATTATCAGCCGTTTCCGCGCGGAAGGGCGCTGCGTGGTGATGAGCACGCACCTGATGGACGAGGTCGAGCGGCTGTGTGACCGGGTCGCCATTGTCCACCGGGGCGAGATCCTGGAACAGGGCACGCCCGGCGAACTGGTGGAGAAATACCGCGCGGACAGCCTGGAAAGCGCCTTCGTGGAGATTGTCGGCACGCGGGCGCTGCTGGACGAGGCCGAGCGCGAAGCCCTGAAAGTCAAACGATCATGAGATTCCGCAAGGTCTACGGCGTGGTCTTCCGCAAGGAACTGCGCGAGCTGCTGCGCGACCGCCGCTCGCTGTTCTGGCTGTTCGCGCCGCCGATCATCCTGCCGGGGCTGGCCGTCTGCGCCGGGCTGTTCGTGGGAACGCAGGCCCTCCGCATCGTCAACGATGGCTTCCCGGTGGCGGTCCAGAATGGGGCGGGCGCGCCCGGTCTGGTGGAGCGGCTGGAAGCGGACGACGCCACCTATCTGGTTGAGCCGCCCGATCCGGCCTCTGATCCGTTTGGCGAGGCGCTGGTGCTGGTCGTCGTGCCGGATGATTTCCAGCAGCAGATCGCCGCCGGGCAGACGGGCACGCTCCACCTGCTGACGCGCGATAACGCCGTCGTGACGCATCTGGCGCGCGGCGCGGTGCGCAGTGTGATCGGCGGCTACAAAGATCAACTGCTGAACGAGCGGTTAGAGGATCGCGGACTGACGCGCGGCTGGCTCAACCCGATCGAGGTGATCGAGGGGCGGCGCAGAGCGTCCGAGTCGGTGGGCGTGGTGGGTGATGGCGACGGCGACGATGGGCCGGGCATCCTGGCGACGATCTTTCTGCCGCTGGCGGTGACATCCTGGCTGATCGGCGGCGGGATGGGGCTGATCCTGGATGCGACCGTGGGCGAAAAAGAGCACCAGACCATCGAGAACCTGCTGGTGACACCCGCCAGCCGGGTCGGGATCGTGCTCGGCAAGCTGACCGTCGTGTTTATGGCGTCGATCGCCGTGATGGGGCTGTGGATGCTCGAAGGGCTGGCGCTTAACGCGTTCAGCGCCGCCGGCCCGGATCTGCTCGAAGCGGACTCCCTGACGCCCGCCAAAACGCTGGATATTCTGCTGAACAGCGGCGGCAATGTCGCCGGACTCGTCGTCGCGCTGATTGTGCTGATCGTGCCGTTTATCGTCATGCTGAACGGGCTGGTGATGGCGTGGTGCGCCCGCGCCGCCAATTACCGTGAGGCGAATCTGTTCATGGTGCTGATGCAGTTGGGGCTGCCGGCCAGCATTCTGCTCACGATCTTCAGCGTGCCCGCGGCGGTCAGCACGCCGGTCTATGCCCTGCCGTTCTTTGGAACCATCGTGGCGATCCGCGACCTGTTCAGCAGCACGCTCTCGACCACCGCGCTGCTGGTGAACGTGAGCGCCGGCGCGATCTACGCGGCGATCGGCGTGGGGCTGGCCGCGTGGGTGTTCAATAAAGAATGGTCGGTGACGCGCGGCCTGCAATGAAGCGATTCGGTTATTGGTTTTTAGTTGTTGGTTGTTGGTAAAAATCACAGGTCACTCATCTGATTTGGCTTGAGTGGGAGAGAATAGGGGCGAGTTAACAAACCCGCCCAGAGCGACTGGAAGTTCGCCCAACTCGCTAGGTCGCCCCCACTGACCAAGCGAGGGATGATCCTGTGAACCAAAAACTAATAACCAAAAACCAAGAACTATGAACCTCTCCGTGGAGTTGTGTGCAAACGTCCAGTGATGCTATAGTGCAGCAGGCGGATCGTGTGCAACTCATCGGATTATGGACGCAAAAACGCTCTACCAGCAGGGGGTAACAGCCATCCGGGATCAGCGTGATCCTCAGCGCGGGCGCGAGCTGCTGATCCAGTCGCTCCGGCAGGATCCGCGCAACGATATGGCATGGCTGTGGCTGACGCGTACCGAACAGGATCGGGACAAACAGCTTAAATATGTCGAACGGGCGCTGACAATCAACCCCGCCAACGATGCCGCGCTCAAGCTGAAAGCCCGCCTGCAAACGGCGACGCAGCCGCCCATCGCTCCCGCTGCGACGCCGGAACGCCCGGAGGATCGCGCGCTGATCGTCCCGAAGGCCGAAGTCCCCGCCCTCAGTTCCTACCAAACGGTCGATGTCCCCGCAACGCCGGAGGAAAAAGCGCGCATCGCACAGTTGATGGAGCGCGCCGACATCTACGCGACCGCTGGCGAGATCGAATCCGCGATTGAGCAGTGGGTCGAAGTGCTCAACATCCGCGTCGATCATGAGGCGGCGCTGCGCCACGCCACCGGCCACCTGTGGCGCTTGCAGTATCAGGACGATGCCCGCGAACTGGTCCAGCGCGCGCTCGATGCCGGGACGACCGTGCCCACCATCTACCTGACGGCGATCGACATGGCCGAGCGTCTGGGCGATATTGACCACGCCGAAGAACTCCGCGCGCATGTGATCTCAATGCCCCAGGCGGATGATCCGTTTCTGGTCGCCATCGCGGACGACTATATCCGGCGCTTCCGTAACGACGAGGCGCTGGCTTTTTTGTATCGTGCGCTGGAAGCGCGCCCGAACAGCCAGGCGCTGCTGATCAAAACCGGCGATCTGCTGAAAGAGCTTGATCGCAACCAGGAAGCGATGACCTACTACGATCGCGCCGTGCGGACGGGCGCGCGTACCGCCCGAGGTCGTGAGGCCGACAAAAAGCTGCTGAATTTCGTGCCGGTGCTGACCGACCGCGAGCGGGGCAGTGTGGGCTTGGCGCTGCGCGAAGCCGCCGGGATCACGCTGCTGTTCCTGATGATGGGCTGGCAGGACGCCGGCCTGGATCTGCTTGACCTGGGGGCGATGCGCTGGTTCGGCGTGCTGCTGGCGATGATCGGTGGCTATCTGGTCGTGACCGCCACGTCGTCGCCCCAGCAAAACCGGGTGGCAAGCTGGCTGGGTGGGCAGGTACCGCCGGATCAGCCCGATCCGAACAAGCCGCTGGCGGCACCCGGCCGCGCGCTCCAGGAGCCGACCCAGCTGCCGCAGATCTCGGACGATGTGCGCTACGTCCTGGGGACGATGGGCGCGATCCTGCTCGTGATGGCGTTTTTGCTGGTCTTTTACCACTCGCTCGAGCTGATCACGGAAAACCCGCCGCCCTATATGCCCTGGTCGGGTGATTCCTAAGGACTGCGTGCCATGTGTCTCGCCATCCTGATCTTTGCGATCTTTTTGCTCACGCTGCTGGCGATGTCGTTTCTGGTGCCGCTGCCCGTGAACGATTCCGGTCTGACGCGCTACCGGACGGTGCCCTGGACGACGCTGCTGCTGATCATCGTGAATACCCTGATCTTCGTGCTGTGGATCGCACCCGATCTCTATGTTCAGGAGGCGAGCGATGAGTTCGCCGTCCAGGCCAGTTTCGAAGACTATATAACCAAGGTGGACGTGTACGGCTACAGCGAAACCACCCTGCGCCGGGGGACGGGTGTCGGGGCGTTTGTCACGTTTACGCACATGTTTATGCACGCCGATTTCTGGCACCTTTTTGGCAATATGATCTACCTGTGGACGTTTGGCCGCCGTGTTGAGGATGCGTGCGGATCGTGGCGGTTTCTGGCCTTTTACCTGCTGGTCGGGATGCTGGCCGGAATCGGTTTTGTCCTGCTCGATCCATCATCCAACGAAGGGGCGGCCGTCGGGGCGAGCGGCGCGATTTCCGGCGTGATGGGTGCGTACCTGCTGCTGTTCCCCGGAGCCCGCGTGAGCTGCCTGTGGGGGATCGGCTCGCTGATCCGCACGCCGATCGTGGTGATCCGCGCCCTGTGGAATAATGACCAGAAAATCTGGAAGTGGACGGTCTCACTGCCGGCCTGGGCACTGCTGATCCTGTATGTGATTCAGAACGCGATTCCCTCCATCGAGACGATCCAGAGCGATACTGAGGTTGGGGGCGTGGCTTACCTCGCCCACCTGTCGGGGTTCCTGGCCGCGCTGACCGTGTTTTTCTTTGTCCGCAAAGACCTGCTCATGCGCTACCTGCACGGCCGCGCGCTCTAGCGCTTGATGAAAAGTGATGCACTCTGCCATCGGGCTCTGCGTGGGCTGGCTTTCCATTGCAATACGCCCCTACCAAAAAGGGCTTCTGCACCGATCGCCAGATTTTCAAGGTGAGATGTTATGCACTTAAGTCGCTTCCCCGCCCCTTACCCCAACCCAGACGCGAGCAAAGCCGATTGGACCGAATCCGCGGCGGTACTATAATGAACGCCAATGGACGCACCGGAAGCTTCTGGCGAGCTTTGAGCGGCGTGCCTCTTATGGCTTAGATAGGGCGATGTGAGTTTCGTTGGGGGCGATCCAACTGCCCTATCCCACCCAGGTCAGGGTACACAGTTTTCGCAGGGGCGACCTTCGGACTGCCCAGTTCGGGCAGAGCTTGCCCTGACCCGCGCGAGCTGAATTACGAGCGGCTGGATCAACTTACTGTCGAGCTGCTGCTCGGCGTGCGGTAGAATGGTCGTTGGGTTTTCACGGAGTTGCTTTTCGCCCTATTCCATAAACCATAGAGTAATGCGAATTTCGCAGCGGTAACCCTTGGGTTGCCCATTTTGGGCAGGGCAAGCGCCCTACCTCTACGAATTGCGGGACAGGGCTTGTGCAATCTTTTCATATCTTGAGGGAGTTCTATGCGTTATTTACTCGGTCTTGATGTCAGTACCACCGGGTCGAAAGCCCTGGTAATCGACGACGCAGGCGCGGTGATCGCCAGCCATACCACGGCGCATCCCAGCAGCCAGCCCTACCCACTGTGGAGCGAACAAAACCCGGCGGATTGGTGGTCGGGCATGGTGGGGTCAATCCGCGCGGTGCTGGACAAAATTGGCGATGCGGGCGCGATCAAGGCGATCGGCTTGACCGGGCAGATGCACGGGCTGGTCTGCCTGGATCAGGCGAACAGCGTGCTGCGCCCGGCGATTTTGTGGAACGATCAGCGCACGCAGGCGGAATGCGACGAGATCACCGAGATCATCGGCGCGCAGCGTGTGATCCAGCTAACCGGCAACCGCATCCTGACCGGATTCACGGTGCCCAAAATCGTCTGGGTGAAGAACCACGAGCCGGAGATTTACGCGCGAATCGCGCATGTTCTGCTGCCCAAGGACTACATCCGCTTCAAACTGAGCGGCGACTATGCCGCCGATCTCGCTGATGGCTCCGGCATGGTGCTGCTGGACGTGGCAAACCGCCGCTATTCAGACACGGTGCTCGATGCGCTGGAGATTCCGCGCGCGTGGCTGCCGAAACTCTATGAAGGTCCCGACGTGACCGGCGTTGTGAGCCAGCAGGCCGCGCAGGAAACCGGCCTCAAAGCCGGAACTCCGATCGTGGGTGGCGGCGGCGACCAGGCGGCCCAGGCAACCGGCGTCGGCGCGGTCCAGCCGGGCATCGTCGCGCTGACGGTGGGCACGTCCGGCGTGGTCTTCGCGCCGCTGGCGAGCTACGCCTACGAGCCGGATGGACGGCTGCACGCCTTCTGCCATTCGGTGCCGGGACAGTGGCATTTCATGGGCGTGATGCTCAGCGCGGCCGGCAGCCTGCAATGGTACCGGGACACGCTCGCGCCGGGTGAAGATTTTGGCGCGCTGACCGACGAGGCGAAGCCGATCCCGCCCGGCTGCGAGGGGCTGATCTTCCTGCCGTACCTGAGCGGCGAGCGCACGCCTCATCCCGATCCGCTGGCGCGCGGCGTCTTCGCCGGGCTGACCGTGCGGCACACCCGCCCGCACCTGACTCGCGCCGTGCTGGAAGGGGTCGCGTTTGGGCTGCGAGACGGCTTCGAACTGATCAAACAGAGCGAGGCCGGGATTATTAACGAAGTCCGCGTGAGCGGCGGCGGTGCGAAGAGTCCGGTCTGGCGGCAGATCCTCGCGGACGTGTTCAATGTGCCGCTGGTCGTGGCGGAAGCGGTCGAGGGCGCGGCGTATGGTGCGGCGCTGCTGGCGGGAGTCGGCGGCGGAGTGTGGCCGGACGTGCTGACCGCGGCCCGTCAGACCGTCAAGCTCGGCGAGCGGGTTGAGCCAAGTGCAGACGCAGCGGCCTACGAGGCGGTCTACGCGCTCTACCGCGATCTGTACCCGACGCTCAAGCCGGCGTTTGACCGGATGGCGGGGTTGTAGCAAGGAGCTGTGCAGGCTCCCAACAAGGGCGGGTTTGTTAACCCGCCCCTACAGATATTGCCGACCGGCGTCCCGCTCTGGAACGTGTTAGTTTACAGGAGACCGTAATTATGCCCGTCGAATTTGGCTTATCGCTGCCCGCGGGGCCACGCCCGGATCGCGTCGCGCAGTGGGTGGACGATCTCGAACTGAACCTGAAACAGCTTGGCCCGCGCTTCAAAAGCTTCTGGATGACCGATCACTTTTTCTGGCAGGACGCGCCGACTCACGAGGCGTGGACCACGCTGGCCTATCTCGCGGGGCGCTGGCCGGATCTGATGTTCGGGCCGATCGTGCTGGGGCAGAGCTATCGCAATCCCGCGCTGCTGGCCAAGATGGGCGCGACCTTGCAGTGGCTCAGCGGCGGGCGGCTGATCATGGCGGTGGGCGCGGGCTGGAAAGAGGATGAATATCACGCCTACGGCTTTCCTTATCCGAGTCCGGGTGTGCGGGTGGCCCAGTTGGAAGACACGCTCGAAATCATCAAGCGGCTGTGGACCGAGCCCGGTCCCGTGACGTACCACGGCGCGCACTACGCCATCGACAACGCCTACTGCGAGCCCCGGCCGCAACCCGTCCCGCCGATCCTGGTGGGCGGCGGCGGGCAAAAAACCACGCTGCTCGCCGTGCGCTACGCGGATATGTGGAATATGCCCGACGCACCGTTCAGCGCCTATCAGGAGAAGCTGGCGATGATCGACGCCCACTGCGAGGCCGAAGGGCGCGATCCGAAGACGCTGCGGCGCTCATGGTTCGGGCGGCTGGCCGTCGGCAAAACTGAAGCCGAAGCTCATGCACTGAGCGGCGGCAAGTGGACCTCGCGCAACGCCTTCGCCGGAACACCCGCGCAGATCGTCGAGCAGATGGGACCGTTCATCGCGGCGGGCGTGGATTACTTTATGGTCGAGATCCTGGGATTGACGAATGCGGACATCACCGGCATGGTGGTGGAGGAAATCCTGCCGCACGTGGTATAGATTAGCCTCACCCCCCAGCCCCCTCTCCACATCGTAGAGAGGGGGGGATTACGCGCAGATCAAGTCCCCTCTCCACCTCATGGAGAGGGGATTTAGGGGTGAGGCTCAGGCCGAAGGCCGCCGATCATGACCTCTTCGCCATCGCATACGCCCGATCGGCCTCGAACTGCCGGGCGCGGCGTCCGGCCAGGGTGATCATCACCAGGGCCAGCAGCAGAAACACAGCCACCACCCCATACGCGGCTTTGATCCCGGCCTGATCGGCCAGCGTGCCGAGCACCTGCGGGATGAACAGAATCGCGGAACCGCTGGAAAGGGCCACCCGCCCACCGGCCTGCTCAAGCTGGTGGGGCTGGATCACGCCGTAGAGGGCCGACAGGGTAAAGGGGAACAGGTTGGCGACGCCCAGCCCGGCCACGAACAGCCCGGCGATATTGACCGCCGGCAGGGGGGCCAGCCAGAACGGGAAAAATCCCAGGAGGGCGATCAGGAGGGCCAGCGGCAGCAGGACGGTCACGGCCCGGACGCGCGTCAGGCGGCTGCCCACAAAGCGCCCGATCACCATCGCCAGGAAAAACACGCTCATCAGCGTGGCCGCTGTCACCCGGCTCAGCCCGACATTGTTCTCCAGAAAGTCCGCGCCCCAGAAGATGACGCACCACTCCACCGAGACCACCAGAAACACGACCGCCCAATAGATCCAGTACAGCGGAGGCAGCGGGGTGTGCCGCACCGAATCCTGGCGGGATTCGGCTATAGTTCGCGGGCAGGGGTTCGCGGCGAAACATCAGCAGCAGGAACACCCAGGCAAGCGCTCCGGCCACCGGCGCGCCCCGCCAGCCGATACCCGCCCGCTGCAAGCCGCCGACCATCAGCGGTGCTAACCCGGCTCCGATGCTGGCGATCACATTCGATTCGGTGAAAGCAATCGCGCGGCGCTCGCCGTGCCGATCCGAGAGCGTGGTCTGAATCACAATCAGCATGATGGTCCCTGGCAGGCCCATGACCAGCGACGCGGCGATGGTCAAAAGCACATGACGGCCCAGAACCAGCAGCAGCGCCCCGGCTGCCATTCCGGCTCCACTGGCCCAGAAAACCCGCCAGCGTCCCCAGCGCTGCACCAGGCGATTCACGCTCAATCCGGCTAAGATCATCCCGGCGGAAAATGCGCTCAGGTGCAGGCCGCCGACGGTATAACTGAGGCCAAGCTCGCCGCGCAGAAAAGGCACCAGCGGACCTAACGCCGCCTGCTGGTACGCGAAATAGGCGAGCATCCAGTAGGCCATCCAGGTAAAACGGTCACGGACAAAGGTCGGAGTAACCATAGAGTGTCAATTCGAAGTATCGAAACCTTGCCAGGGCGAAGTATACTGTGTGAATACCTTCGGTCAAAAAGTGATCGGATGGGCATTGATGGTCATTTCGGTAGTTCACCTCACCCCCCGTCCCCCTCTCCAAATACGGAGAGGGGGCGTCGGTGGCCGAACAAGTCCCCTCTCCGCGCGTGGAGAGGGGATTTAGGGGTGAGGTAAACTGCTCACGACTCCTGGTTATCAATTTGCATCAGAGTGAGCATTTCGAGTCGCGAGTGTTAAGTGATGCCTTAGGGGCAAGAAAGGGAGAAACCGTATGCACTACCGGACATTTGGGCGGACCGGCTGGTTGATCAGCGAGATGGGGTATGGGATGTGGGGTATGGGCGGCTGGACAGGCTCGGACGATGACGAGTCGATGCAGGCGCTGCACCGTTCGGTGGAGCTGGGCTGCAACTTCTTCGATACGGCCTGGGGCTACGGCGCGGGCCACAGCGAAGGGCTGTTGGGCGATCTGGTGCGTGCGTATCCCGACATCAAGCTGTACACCGCCACCAAGATCCCGCCGAAGAACCGCAAATGGCCATCGCGCCGGGGCTATACGCTGGATGAGTGTTTCCCGCCGGATCATATCCGCGAATATACGGAAAAGTGTCTCACTAACCTGGGGCTGGGCTGCGTGGACCTGATGCAGTTCCACGTGTGGGAAGACGCCTGGGCCAACGATGAACGCTGGCAGCGCGCCGTCGATGACCTGAAAAGCGAGGGACTGATCCAGGCCATCGGCATCAGCATCAACCGCTGGGAACCCTGGAACGCGCTCGATACGATCCGCACCGGCCTAATCGACGCCGTGCAGGTGATCTATAACATCTTCGACCAGAACCCGGAAGACGAGTTGTTCCCGCTGTGCCAGATCTATAACATCGGCGTGATCGCGCGCGTGCCATTTGATGAGGGCACCCTGACCGGCACTCTGACCAAAGAAACGGTGTGGCCCGAGGGCGATTGGCGCAACACCTATTTTGTGCCGGAGAATTTGAGCGCGTCGGTGGATCGTGCGGAAGCGCTGCGATCGCTGATCCCGCCGGAGATGACGATGCCGGATCTGGCGCTGCGGTTTGTGCTGTCCCACCCGGTAGTCAGCACCACCATTCCGGGGATGCGCAAGCTTCGCCATGTGGACGCGAACATCGCGGTCAGCGACGGCACCCCGCTGCCGGCCGACCTGATCGCTCAACTGCGCGCGCATCGCTGGGATCGCGAGCCGACGGATTGGTCGCAGTGACGCGGTGTTACCGAATGGAGCAGATACCGTTTTAAAAATCGCTCGGCCTCACCCCCCTCAGTCCCCCTCTCCAGCCGAGCTAGAGAGGGGGAAGTGCGTCTTTTCTCCCCTCTCCATCTTGGATGGAGAGGGGTTGGGGGTGAGGCCGTTTTGATGCGTTGACCCCGTCATGGGAACGTCCTGCTTGACTCCGCACTGCATTTTGTGATACTGTGTGATACAGAATAGTAAAACGTTTTCACAAATAGCGCATATATGACCCACATCACCGCTCAGGTTACGTTCTTAACAGCTTAAAATATCAGAGAAACGTTTTCAAAATGGAGTCCTCCAGGAAGCAGCGCCCGGTTACGATACGCGATCTGGCTGCGATGGCGGGTGTATCACCGGCCACGGTGTCGCGCGTGATCAACAACCGTGGTTATGTGAGCGAAACCACCCGCCGCCGGATCGAGGACGCGATCAAGCAGCTTGATTACCGACCGGATGCCCGTGCGCGCGCCCTGCGGGGGATGCCATCCGGCCTGATCGCCCTGGTTATTCCCAGCATTCTCAACGTCTTCTATACCACGCTGGCCCAGGCAGTCGAGAACCATCTCCGGCCGCTGGGATACACCATGCTGCTGGGAGTTACTGAGGATGATCCCGATCTGTATCATCGCTATCTGGACCAGTTCAGCGAACTGAAGGTGGACGGAATCATCTGTGTTCCACCACCGCGCAGCCTGTGCGCGCCCACCGTCCTGAGCCTGATCGAGCAGGGAATGTCGCTCGTCGAGGTCAACCGCCGGCACGAAGATCCCTGCCTGGATGCGGTCCTGGCCGATAATCTCCAGGGTGCCCGGCTGGCGACCGACTATCTGCTGCACCTGGGGCACCGGCGTATCGCGTTGATCGTGGGCTCGCCGGATACAACCACCGGCAAAGATCGGCTGGATGGTTTTCAGTGGACGATGGCGGCAGCGGGTTGTGACGTTGATCCTGCCCTGGTGAAGATCGGGGAATTCACCAAGGAATTTGGCATTACGGCAACGCGCGAGTTGATCCAGACTGTCCCACGCCCGACGGCCATTTTTACCACCAGCAATCGGCTGCTGATGGGCACCATGACGGTACTGGCCGAACAGCATATCCGCGTACCCGACGATCTGTCGATTGTCTCGTTTGATGATTCGGAATGGCTGAGTTTCTGGCAGCCGCCAATTACCACGGTCGATATTGCCGTGGACGAGATGGGCGCGCTGGCCGTCGAACTGGTGATGCGCGGATTGAACCGCCGATCCCCGCGTGATGTGCCGCACACGTACAGCCTGGGCACCTCTCTGATCGAGCGGCAATCGTGCGGGCGAATCGAGGGATAATATGAGTGGGAAAGTATTGGCGAATTCAACAAAGGATAGATGCGCCTAAACGCGAATTCACGTATAGTCAGGATGCTTGACTCAGAGAAGTACTCCACTCTACAATGAGGTTAGTTGGTCGCCCCAACAAATTAAATCAATGGGGATTCTGCACAAGGAGGAGGATGCCTATCGCTCGAAAATGGAGTCAATTGTTCGGACCTCTCCGGACCAACCGGAACGAACCAATAGATAACGGTTTTTTGCTTAGCTTAGGAGGATCAGCATGAGTATCAAACGCCTTGTGCTCGTTGGTATCGTCCTCGTGACGCTGCTGACAGCCATCGGGGTTCCCGTTGCTGCCCAAGATGATGAAAACCCCTATCGTCCCGTCGAACTGTTTGATGCCGTCGATGCCCTGAAAGCGGCGACGGAAGGCCAGTCGGCCCCGGCGGATGCCAAGTTCGTGCTCCTGACCAACGCGGTTGCTCCGTTCTGGACCGCGGCCCAAACCGGCGCGTCACGCGCGTCGCTCGAATTCAATGTGCCGATCATGTTCCAGGCTCCCACGGCCGCTGAAAAACTGCTGCAGCAGCTTTCGATGCTGGAAACCTTCGTGAATGACAATTTCACGGCGATCACCTTCTCGGCCATTGACCGCGAAGCGCCGCATGACATCATCCAGCAGGCGGTGGATAAGGGTATCTTTGTGCTGTGCACCGACTCGGATGCCACGGGCAGCGCACGCTCCCTGTACATCGGCATGTCGGACTACGATGCCGGTTACGCCGCCGGTCAGGCTGCGCTTGAGATCATCGGATCCGGCAAGGTCGTCGGGCTGGTTGGTTATGCGACTGCCCAGAACGCCCAGGACCGTATCGCGGGTGTGAACGATGCGCTCGAAGGTACCGAACTGGAACTGGTCGAAGTGCTGTTGGACGATATCAAGCCTGAGGTTGCGCTGAGCAATGCCCAGACCGCCATGCAGACCTACCCGGATCTGGCGGGCTTCATCACCTTCTACTCCTACGATGGCCCGATGGCTTGCCAGGCCGTCCAGGAAGCCGGTAAGGCTGGCGAAGTGAAGATCGTCGCCTTTGACGCCGAACCCCAGACCCAGACCTGCATGGCTGATGGCGTTGTCCAGGCCATGATCGGCCAGCGCGTCTACTTCTACGGTTATCTGAGCGGCTGGATCATGTATGCCATGTCGATCCTCGGCGAAGAAGCCACCATGGAAGTGCTCGATCCGTGGCTGGCCGAGTGGGGCGATGAAGGCAAGATTCACCTCAACACGGGCGTGGATGTCATCAAGGCGGACTCCTTCGAACTGTATCAGGAATACCTGGAGTTCATCGGTATCCCGTCGCAATAAATTTGGCTTCGGAGGGTTCTCCTGCTTTGAGGGGAGAACCCTCGTATTTTTTTGAGGCACCCTATGGAAACAAAGCCTTTATTACGGATGGAAAATATTTCAAAGCAGTTCCCTGGGGTTCAGGCGCTCGACAATGTAAGCTTTGAAGTCTTTCCGGGCGAGATCCTGGGATTCGTGGGCGAAAATGGGGCGGGGAAATCGACCCTGATCAAGATCCTTTCAGGGGTTTATTCCAGAGACGCCGGCAGCATCTGGCTTGGCGACCAACCCATTGAACCGCGCAGCCCGCAGCACGCGCAAAAGCTTGGGATCAGCACCATCTACCAGGAGCTTGCCTTGATCCCCCACCTGACGGTGGGCGAGAACATCTTCCTGAACCGGGAACCTCGCCTCATGCCCCTGACCGGCATGGTCGATTTTCGCCGGATGTTCCGGGGTGCCGAACAGATTCTGAACGACCTCGGCACGCACGTCCCCGGCAATATCCCGGTCAAGCGCCTCACCGTCGCCGCGCAGCAGATGGTCGAGATCGCCAAGGCGGTGTCGCAGAACGCGCGCATTATCCTGATGGACGAACCAACCTCGGCGCTTTCCAGCCGCGAAGTCGATGCGCTGTTTGCCATGATGCGCCGGCTGAAAGAAAAAGGCGTTCCGGTGGTGTTTATCAGCCACCGCCTCGAGGAAATTCTGGAAGTGGTCGACCGGATCATCGTCATGCGGGACGGCCACCGCGTCGGGACGCTCACTCGCGAAGAAGCCACCGAAGAAAAGATCATCCAGTTGATGGTCGGCCGAAAGGTTGGGCTTTTCCCAAAGCTGGAGGCCGAGATCGCCGAGCCGGTGCTCGAGCTGCGCAATCTGTCCAGCAACAACAGCGTGCGCAATGTGAGCTTTACCCTGCATAAAGGTGAGATTGTGGGGCTGGCCGGTCTGGTCGGTGCTGGACGCACGGAAGTTGCCCGCGCCATCTGCGGCATTGACCGTGTCACCAGCGGCGAGATTCTGATTGACGGCAAAAAAGTGCGAATTCACAGCCCGGCGCAGGCGGTACAGCACGGCATCGGCTGGATTCCTGAGGATCGTAAGCAGCACGGGCTGCTGCTGAAAATGACGGTTGCGCAGAACACGACCATGGCGATCCTGCGGCGGATCTCAAACGCCCTGGCGATGATGAGTGCCAAGCAAGAACGCGACATCACCAGCCGTTATGTCGATACGCTGTCGATTGCCACGCCAAGCATCAACCAGATCGCTAACAATCTGAGCGGTGGCAACCAGCAAAAGGTCGTGCTGGCGAAATGGCTCAGCTCTAATCCGAAGATCCTGATCATGGATGAGCCGACGCGCGGTATCGATGTCGGAGCCAAGGCTGAATTTCACGCCCTGATGAGTCAGCTCGCCCAACAGGGGCTTGCCATTCTGATGATCTCGTCGGAAATGCCCGAAATCATGGGGATGAGCGACCGGGTGATTGTCTTGTGCCAGGGGCGTGTCACGGGTGAGTTCCAACGCGCGACAATGACACAGGAAGCGATCATGGCGAGCGCGACTCAATTCGTCAAACTAGATGCGCTGGTCGATGCTGGTGCGGCACGTTAGGTCAATGGTACCTTTTGGCTGCTGTGGAGAATCGTAACTATGAACATTACGGACACCAAAACATTTGAACCCGGGCAAAAGGGCATCCAGCGCGGTGTAACCGCTGCCGAGCGCTTCAAATCCGTCCTTCTGGCACAGGAGGTGATCATCTTCCTCTTTGTGCTCCTGCTGCTGCTCTATGGCTGGTATGAGAAAGAGACGGTGGTGGGCAGAGATAATCTCCAGATCATGACGCGCGATATTGCCATTCTGGGGATTGCCGCGATTGGGGTTGGCTTTCCGATCATCACCGGCGGCATCGATCTCTCGGTCGGTTCGATGGTGGGCTTTGGCGGCGTCATGGTCGCCTACTTCATCCGCGAATACGGCTGGGGGATGGAAGTCAGCATCCTGGCAACGCTGGGACTGGGGGTGCTGGTCGGGCTGGCGCACGGCCTGTTTGTTACTAAGCTAAAAATGCACGGCTTCCTGATCACCCTGGTCACGATGGGTATGGCACGCGGTATCATCCTGGTGATCACCGAATCTTTTCCCATTACCGGGCTTAACCAGGACTTCAAATATATCGGGCAGGGCTACGTCGGGAATTTCGGGGGTGACTCGAACCTGATTCCCGTGCCGGTGATTATCTGCATCGTCATCGCGGCGCTCGCGTTTTATCTGCTGCGCTTTACCTATATTGGCCGGCAGATCTACGCGGCGGGTGGCAATGCCGAAGCCGCGCGCTATTCTGGCGTGAATGTCGATCGCCGGATCATCCTGGCCTATATCGTGTCGGCGGTCTGCGCGGTCGTCGTGGGGATCATCCAGTCAGCGCGGATGGGCCTGGGGCATCCGGGCACCGGCGAGGGTTACGAACTGCTGGCGATCGCGGCCTGCGTGCTCGGCGGCTACAGCCTGATGGGCGGCGAGGGGACAGTCCCCGGCGTCATCGTCGGCGCGATGCTGATCGGCGTCCTGCAAAACGAGATGGTTATCTTGCAGGTTGATCCCTACTATCACAAGATTGTCATTTACAGTGTGCTGCTGGTCGCGATCACGTTTGACTACGCCAGACGGCTCGGCCTCATTCAGCGCGGATTTAGAACCATTGTTAAGGTTGTAACGAGATTCAGCACCTAGCCTGATCAAGTATACGGCCCCAGGTAATCCATTGAGATGCGTACGGATCCGTCTGTGACAGAACCAGCCGCCACAGACGAAGTTCCGTACGTCCTGCGGCCGGACAACACGCCTGGCTTTTCCGATAAACTGATAGGAAGGTGAAATTAATGGTTTTTCATCCTGAATCACAGATCATCGATTTACAGGAGTGTGCGCGCCAGCTTCGGCTGGACAGCGTGGAGATGATCCACCGGCGGCAGGCGGGGCACCCCGGCGGGTCGCTGTCCGCCGCCGATATGGTGGCCGCGCTTTACTTCTATAAGCTCCGGCTGGATCCGCAGAACCCCGAGTGGCCGGACCGGGATCGGTTTATCCTCAGCAAAGGGCACGCATCGGCGCTGCTCTATGCGGCGCTGGCCCATCGTGGGTATTTCTCGCGGGAAGATCTTCGACACTGGGGCGAGCTGGACTGCCATCTTCAGGGCCACCCCGATCGCCTGAAAACGCCCGGTGTGGATATGACGTCGGGTCTGCTGGGGCATGGCATCGCGATCGGGATCGGGCTGGCGCTCGGCGCGCGGATCGATCGCAAGGCATACCGGACGTATGTGCTGCTGGGCGACGGCGAATGCCAGGCGGGGATTGTATGGGAAGCGGCGATGGTCGCGGCCAAGTTCAGACTGTCGGGGCTGACCGTGCTGGTCGATTATAACAACGTGCAGTTGGATGGCCCGGTTCACGAGATCCTGCCGCTGGAACCGCTGGCCGACAAGTGGCGCGCCTGCAACTGGGCGGTGATCGAGATCAACGGGCACGATATGCGCCAGGTTCTTGAGGCGCTCGATCTGACCGACGAAATCCACGACCGGCCCACCGTCATCATCGCCCGCACGACCAAAGGCAAGGGCGTATCGTTTATGGAGAACCAATCCTACTGGCACGGCGTCGCGCCGAACGCTGAGCAGTTGGCCCAGGCGATCCGCGAGTTGGAAGGAGCCGGGGCGAGATGAGCACGATGTCGATGCGGGAAGCATACGGCCGGGCGCTGGCCGCCTATGGCGCGACCAACCCACGCGTGATTGTGCTGGACGTCGATACGTCGTCGTCCACCTTCAGCAATTTTTTCGCCAAACAGGTGCCGGAGCGGTTCTTTAACATTGGCATCGCGGAGCCATGCATGATCGATGTAGCGGTCGGGTTGGCGCTGAGCGGTAAGATCGTGTTTGCGAACGGGTTCGCGGCGCTGCTGGCCCTGCGCGCTCTGGAGCAGATCCGCACCTGCGTGGCCTACGCGCGCACCAATGTCAAGATCGCGGCCAGCTACGCGGGCGTCTCGGATTTTAAGGACGGTCCGACCCACCACACGATCACCGATATTGCCGTGATGCGCGCCCTGCCCGAAATGACCGTCATCGTGCCGGCCGACGCGAACGAGGCCGCGGCCTGGGTGCCCGTGATCGCGGAATATGACGGGCCGGTGTACCTGCGCATCAGCCGCGCGGCCACGATCCCTGTACACGATCCCGAAGTACATGTTACGATCGGGAAAGGGATCACGCTGCGGCAGGGCAGCGACGTGACGATCATCGCCGCCGGTTCGATGGTCGGCCGCAGTCTGGACGCCGCCGATCAGCTCGCGGCGCAGGGAATTGGCGCGCGGGTGCTGGAGCTGCACACCCTCAAGCCCATCGACGCCGATCTGATTATCCAGGCGGCGGACGAAACCGGCGCGATCGTCACCGCCGAGGAGCACAGCATCATCGGCGGGCTGGGCGGTGCCGTGTCCGAGGTGCTCAGCACGTGCTGCCCCGCGCCGCTGGAACGGGTCGGCATCCCCGATACGTTTACACGCACCGCGCCCGCGCCCGAACCGCTGATGGATGCGTTTGGCATGGGCACAGCGGATATTGTGGCGGCGGCCGGGCGTGCCATTTGCAGGAAAAAAGGGAGAAGCTGATGAGAATCGCAGTCATTAACGAAACCAGCGCGGCGGACCGCAACGCGGATATTCTCGCCGCCCTGGATGGACACGGCCATAGCGTGATCAACGCGGGCATGACCAAAAACTACGCCCCGCCGGAACTGACGTATATCCATACCGGGCTGCTCTCGGCGCTGCTGCTTAACCTCAAGCGCGTCGATTTTGTGGTGGGCGGCTGCGGGACCGGGCAGGGCTATCTCAACTCGGTCATGCAGTATCCCGGCGTGTTTTGCGGGCATATCATCAATTCGCTCGACGCGTGGCTGTTCACGCAGATCAACGGCGGCAACTGTATCTCGCTGATGCTCAACCAGGGCTACGGCTGGGCGGCGGATGTCAACCTGCGCTTCATTTTCGAGCGGATCTTCAGCGTCGAGTCCGGGGCGGGCTACCCGCCGCACCGCCGGGAATCGCAGCAGGCATCGCGCCAGACGCTCACCCGGCTCTCTGGCATGACGCACCGCTCGATGGCCGAGATTTTGGAAACCCTGCCGGATGAGATCGTCTGCCCGGCGCTTGAGTATCCCGGCATTCACCAGTTGATCGACCTGGAGTCGCTCGATGACAGCCCGCTCAAGGCGGCGCTGCGCAAGCGGATGCCCGCCCCTTAACAGGATAAACACGATGGACCAAAAAACACTATCCAACTATATCAACGGAGCCTGGCAGAAGTCCTCTGCCGATCACTATCAGGACGTGATCAACCCCGCGACCGGCGATGTGCTGGCCGCCGTGCCATTTTCGCCCCCGGCCGAAGTGGATCAGGCGGCGAAGGTGGCCTCGGCCGCGTCGGAGTCGTGGCGGCGCATCCCGGCCGCGGAGCGCATCCAGTTTTTGTTTAAGCTCAAAGACCTGCTGGAAGCACATTTTGACGAGCTGTCGCGCATGATCACTCAGGAGAACGGCAAGACCCTGGGCGAAGCCAAAGGCGAGATGCGCCGCGCGATCGAGAATGTCGAGGTGGCATGCGGCATCCCGATCATGATGCAGGGCACGTTTTCGGAAGACATCGCGCGCGGCATCGACGAATTCATGATCCGGCAGCCGGTGGGCGTGGCCGCGATCATCGCGCCGTTCAACTTCCCCGGCATGATCCCGTTCTGGTTCCTGCCCTATGCCGTGGCGACCGGCAACACCGTGATCGTCAAGCCGTCGGAGCGCTGCCCGCTCACCATGCATCTGGCGATGGACCTGCTCGAAGCCGCCGGGTTCCCGCCGGGTGTGATCAATCTGGTCAACGGCGGGCCGGACACGGTGAACGCGATCCTCGACCATCCGCTGATCCACGCGGTGAGCTTCGTCGGCTCGACGCCGGTCGCACGCCATATCTATTCGCGCGCATCGGCCAGCGGCAAGCGCGTGCAGGCGCAGGGCGGCGCGAAAAACCCGATCGTCGTGCTGCCGGACGCTGATCTGAGCATGACGGTGAATATCGTCGCGGACAGCGCCTTTGGCAACGCCGGGCAGCGCTGTCTGGCGGCGGCGCTGGCGGTCACGGTGGGCGACGCCCGCGAGCGCTTCACCGAGGCGATTGTCGAAGCCGCGTCGCAGCGGGTCGTCGGTTATGGGCTGGATGAGCATGTGACGATGGGGCCGGTCATCACGCCGCAGAGCAAATCGCGCATCGAGGGCTTGATCCAGAGCGGGCTGAGCGAGGGCGCGCGCGCGGTGCTGGATGGCCGAAACGCGACCATCCCCGGCTACGAAAAAGGGAATTTCCTGCGCCCAACCGTGCTTCAGGACGTCCGGCCGGGCAGCACCATCGCCTGCACCGAGATCTTTGGCCCCGTGCTGGGCATGATGCACGTCAATACCGTGGACGAGGCGATCCAACTGGTGAACAGCGGGCAGTTCGGGAATATGGCGTGTCTGTTCACCAGCAGCGGAGCCGCCGCGCGCAAGTTCCGCTCGGAAGCGATAGCGGGCAACATCGGGATCAATATCGGCGTGGCCGCGCCCATGGCCTTTTTCCCGTTCAGCGGGTGGAAAGACAGCTTCTTCGGCACGCTGCACGGTCAGAGCCATCATGCGGTCGAGTTCTTCACGCAGACCAAGGTCGTGGTCGAGCGCTGGCCGAAGGAATGGTCGCGGCAGTTCTAGGAGATGCGTCAATGGATGGCCGGGGATTATTCGAGGGCATCGCAGGCGCGTATCCACGCGCACTGTACCGGGCGATGGGCCTGGGCGACGACGATTTCCGCAAGCCGCTGATCGGCATTGCGAACTCGTGGAGCGAGGTCAACCCCGGCCATATCCACCTGCGCCAGTTGGCGGAATGGGTCAAAGAGGGCGTGCGCGAGGCGGGCGGCGTGCCGGCGGAATTCGGCATCCCGGGCCCCTGTGATGGGATCGCGCAGGGCCAGGGCATGCACTACATTCTCCCGCTGCGCGATCTGATCGCCGCGTCGGTCGAGATGATGGCCGGGGCCAACCGTTTTGATGGGCTGGTCATGCTCGGCACGTGTGACAAGATCATCCCTGGCCTGCTGATGGCGGCGGCCCGGCTGGATCGCCCCACCGTGATCATCACCGGCGGACCGATGATGCCCGGCGAGCACGACGGCCGCGTGATCGTGCTGAGCGACGTCAAAGAGGCGATGGGCCGCTACAAAGCAGGGCACGATCAGCGCGCAGGAGTTTCACGACATCGAATGCCGGGCGTGCAGCGGTCCGGGCGCGTGCGGCTTTATGGGCACGGCCAACACCATGGCGGCTGTTACCGAGACGCTCGGCCTGTCGCTGCCCGGCTGCGCGACGCTGCCGGCTGTCGATCCGCGCCGGGCCGATCTGTGCCGCGACAGCGGGCGGCGCGTGGTCGCTCTGGTCGAGCAGAATGTTACGGCGCGCCAGATGCTCACGCGGGAATCGCTCGAAAACGCGGTGCGGGTGTGTCTGGCGCTGGGCGGCTCGACCAATGCCGCGCTGCATCTGCCCGCGATCGCGCGCTGCGCCGGGGTCGAACTTACCCTTGAGGATTTTGATCGCCTCAGCCGCGAGACGCCGCTCATCGCCAAATTCAAGCCGGCCAGCCCATACACCGTCGTGGATCTGGACCGCGCCGGGGGGATCCCGGCGGTGCTGCGTGTGCTGCTGCCCCTGCTGCATGCCGATGTTCCGAGCGTGGACGGGCGCACGCTGGCTGAGATCGCGGCAGACGCGTCTGAGCCGGCTGCTGATTCCGGTGTGCTGCGCCCGCTGGATGCGCCGCTGATGCCTGAAGGCGGGATCGCCGTGCTGCGAGGGAATCTCGCGCCGCGCGGCGCCGTGGTCAAACAGAGCGCGGTCCATCCCAGCATGATGCAGCATACCGGCCCGGCGCGCATCTTTGAAAGCGAAGAGGACGTGCGGGATTCGCTGATGGCGCGCGACATCCGGCCGGGTGATGTGCTGGTGATCCGCAACGAGGGGCCAGCAGGTGGGCCGGGGATGCGCGAACTCTCGATCCCGGCGGCGCTGCTGGTCGGGATGGGACTGGGCGAATCGGTCGCGATGATCACGGATGGGCGCTTCTCGGGCGCGACGCGCGGGCCGTGCATCGGACATATCACACCCGAAGCGTACCAGGGCGGGCCGCTGGCGATCGTGCAGGAGGGCGACCGGATCACGATCGACATTCCGAACCGCCGCCTGGACGTCCAGCTTTCCGACGACGTGATCCAGGCGCGGCTGGCGGCATGGACACCACGCCCACCCGCGATCCGCGAGGGGTTTCTGGCGGCGTATACGCGCTGGGTCAGCCCGGCCGATCAGGGCGCGATGCTGGAATAGGACCGGGTCCGGTTGGCATCAGGAGGTTGACGTTATGTCCGAGGAGTTCAACTGGCCTACATACTACCAGCAGCTTGCCGGCCGCGAACCACGCCCCCTGCTCATGCGTGTATTGGCTCTCTTCGAGCCAAGTCTGGATGTTCCCCGGCAAGCGATTGATCTTGGCTGCGGCGACGGTACCGAGACTCTGGACATTGATCGAGCAGGGCTGGAATGTCCTGGCTGTTGATCACGAGCCGGAGGCCAGGCGCTTGGTGGAGAGCAAAGTCCCAAACGAGAAACGAGAGCTGCTTCAAATACAAATCGCGTCGTTCGAGGAAGCGGAGTTCGTGCACGCGGATTTAGTCTATGCCGGGCTCAGCCTGCCGTTTTGTCCCCCGCAGCACTTTGACGTGGTGTGGCGCAGCCTGACCGATTCGATTCGCCCTGGCGGCCGTTTTGCGGGCCATTTCTTCGGGGACCGGGATACGTGGGCGTCAAAACCAGAGATGACCTGCCTCACCCGTCAGGCCGTCGAGTCGCTGTTTGATCGGTTCGACCTGGAATACTTTGACGAAATCGAGGACGATCGCTCAACATCACTGGGAGAACCGAAACACTGGCATATTTTTGAAGTTATTGCCCGCAAGTGAACATAATTAAAAACAAAAATTCGTTGACCTGTTAACGACTGAACCCTTACGAGGAATAACTTATGGCTGATACGATGACATGGCCCCGGCCGCGCACGACCCGATTATCACAAGCCTGTCCGAAGCGGGCCGGAAATACGGCGTCTACCATTGACCCATGAGAGTTTACCCCTATCCCCCGTCCGACCTTCGGTCGGCACCCCTTCTCCCCGCATGCGGAGAAAGGGGCGGGTCAAGTCCCTCTCCGCGTGCGGGGAGGGATTTAGGGAGGGGTAAACGGCGCGAATATCTGGTGTGATTTCCTACAATGCATCATGCGGTTCACTGAAAACTGCTCACTGCTTACTGATTACTTTTAACACAGGAGAATTTTACGATGACCCCTTCGAACAAACCCGTCGGCATTGGTTTCATCGGCGCGGGCGAAATCTCGATCCTGCATGCCAAGGCGGTGCAGAGCATCCCCGGAGCGCGCCTCGTCGGCCTGTGGAACCGCACCCCCCAACGAGCGATCGAGCGGGCGGAGATGTACGGGTGCCGCCGCTATGAAACCCCGGCGGATCTGGTGAAAGATCCCGAGATCGACGCCGTGTTTGTGCTGACGGATCTGGATACGCATCTGGAATACAGCAAGCTGGCGATGGAGCATGGCAAGCACGTGCTCGTCGAAAAACCCCTGGCGGCGACCGTGGCCGATGTGGAGGCCATGAAGCACACGGCGGAACGCTGCGGCGTGGTCTGCGTGCCCGGCCACAATATGATCCACGAGGACAGCCTGGCGCGCGCGCGGGCCATGATCCAGAACGGCGACCTGGGCAAGATCGTCTCGTGTTACGTGATGTACAACATCCACCACTCGGAGGAGCGCGCCTCGACGCTGCCCGGCATGGTACGTCACATTCTCCAGCACAACATCTATACGATGATGTATCTGGTCGGCCGGCCCACGCGCGCCACGGCCATGATCGCCACGCGCCATTATGAACAGCTCACCAAGGAAGATCTGGCGATGGTGCTGCTCGATCTGGAAAACGGCGGGATCGGGCATTTGTGCGCGAGCTTCGCCGCCGACGATCTCTCGGCCGATCCATGGACATTCATGGTCAAGGTGATCGGCACCGAGGGCACCACGCGCTACACCTATCAGGATTGGGTCGAGGCCAAGCGCGGCATCTCCCATTCGCGCCTGTATACGGCCTACCAGGGCACCATCACCAACGAAGATCGCTACTTCGTCAATGTCTGCCTCAAGGGTGGGCAGCCGCTCTCCACGATGGACGACGCGATCTGGTCCCAGAAAACAGTCGAAGCGGTCGAACTCTCGCTGGCCGAGAGCCGGATCGTGCCGATCCGCTGACAACCTGTCCGAATTTCCACGCTGTGTAGGGGCGTATCGCAATACGCCCCTGCCAAAGCTTATCATGGCGTTGTTTCCTTCCCCGAACCGCATCCCTAATATCCCTTTTGGACACCACAAATAGACCATTTGGCTCAAGTGAAAATCCCCTCGTTGGCTCAGCACGAATCCGGCCCAGTCTGATAGACTGAATAGAGAGCAAGACTCACGACGCGACCGGACGTGAATGGCCGGATGAAGCAAGCCACACCGATCCCAATCCATTTGCGTATCCATATGGAAGAACCATCATAGAGCAGGAGGTTTGATGATGCGGCGATATCATACCGGGTTAACCCTGATCGCAAGCATCAGCACGATCCTGCTGCTGTTATGGGGGCTGGACCTGTCCCAATCGATTGCCCAGGAACAGCCCGCCGGACCCTACCGGGCCGACGTAAGCGTGTGGGCCGATGGGCCGTGCTTGAATGAGCTGCAAGGGATCTCCGCCATCAATCACCGCCATGCCGATACCTGCGTGATCGTCTTCCGCTCCGATCATGGGATGCTGATCTGGAAACACAACACTCATCCGGGGAATCGGGACATCGATCCGATCCGCCTGAGCCGCCTGACAGATGATCCATCCGTGGCGGGATGTGTGGTTCTCGTGACTTTTGGCGCATCCCATGGGGCGGACGAAGACCAGCGAGGAATAAGCGATGGATAATCCAACTCTCACGGCTGTGGACGGAATCCGCGTGGGCCACGCGCACACCCTGGACGGCCCGACCGGCTGCACGGTGGTGCTGTGCCCGCCGAATACAGTTGGCGGGGTGGATCAGCGCGGCGGCGCGCCGGGCACGCGCGAAACCGATCTGCTGCGTCCGATGCACATGGTCGAGCATGTCCATGCGGTGCTGCTGGCCGGCGGCAGCGCCTATGGTCTGGATGCAGCCAGCGGGGTGATGCGCTACCTCGAAACACAGGGGATCGGCTTTCCGGTGGGTGTGGGCGTGGTGCCGATCGTCCCGGCGGCGATCATTTTTGATCTCGACCTGGGCGACCCAGCCATCCGGCCCGACGCGGCGATGGGTTACGCGGTCTGCGCCGCTGCCTCGGTCGATCCGGTGACAGAAGGCTGTATCGGCGCGGGGGCGGGCGCACGTGTTGGGATGCTGATGGGGATTGATTTCGCCTGCAAATCGGGTATTGGCAGCGCGGCGATCGACCTGGGCGGCGGGCTGATCGTCGGCGCGCTGTTTGTGGTCAATGCGCTGGGGGATGTGATCGGCGCGGACGGCGAGATTCTGGCCGGGACACGCCAGCCGCCCGAAGGGAATCGCTTTGCCGGGAGCATGGCGCTGCTGCCGCTGATGGCGCGCGCGACGGCCGCGCATGCCGCCAATACCGTGATTGGCGTGGTGGCAACCAACGCCCGGTTAACCAAAGAGGAGACCAACAAGGTCGCGCAGATGGCACAGGATGGGCTGGCGCGTGCCATCCGCCCCGCACATACCATGCTGGACGGCGACACGATCTTCGCGCTGGCGACGGGCACCGCCGGCCCCGCCAATGTGAGCGTGGTCGGTGCGTTCGCCGCCGAAGCCGCTGCCGAAGCGATCCGCCGCGCTGTGATCGCGGCGACTCCGCTGGCGGGATTACCAACCGGCGCACAGGTGGTTTGAGACGTCGATTTACCGCCACCCTATCTCCGTTTACGGGGAAAGGACAGCGGCGCAAGTCCCTCTCCGCGTGCGGGGAGGGATTTAGGGAGGGGTAAACCGTTATCCAGGACGATCCGCCGGGCCGCCCCTACGTCCTGCTCTGTCAGGATCCGGCCCGCACCGTAAATCCCGCGCTGATCCCGCTGGCGGAACTGCTGCCCACCATCACATCAAACGCGCCCGGCTCGATCACCCGCTGCATCTGCGCATTCAGCAGCGACAGCGCGTCCGGCTTAAGGATGAATTCGACCCGGCGCGATTCGCCCGGCTGCAACGATACACGCTGGAAACCCTTCAATTCCTTGACGGGCCGCGTGACCGAGCTGACACAGTCGCGCAGATAAAGCTGGACAACCTCATCGCCGGCCATATCTCCTATATTCGCCAACGTGACCGAGATACGTACCGCATCACCCACGCGGATGTCGGCAGGATCCACGCTCAGATCGCGGTACTCAAAGGTGGTGTAGCTCAGACCGTGCCCGAAGGGGAACAGCGGCCCTTTCTCCGAGAAGAGATACCCGCGCCGCGCTGCCGGCTTGTGATAATAGTACGCCGGGACCTGCCCCACCGAACGGGGGATCGTGATGCACAAGTGCCCGCTGGGGTTGGTCTGCCCAAAGAGCACCTCGGCCACGGCCGTACCGCCTTCCTGGCCCAGATACCAGCATTCGAGAATCGCCGGGACATGCTCCGCGGCCCACGCGATCGACAGCGGACGCCCGCCAAACAGCGCCAGAACCGTTGGCGTGCCGGTTTCCACCACCGCCTTAAGCAGCCGCTCCTGCTGCCCCGGCAGATCCAGGCTGTCGCGATCGCCTAAATGCTGCGGGCTCCACGCTTCGCGGCACAACGCCTCGTTTTCTCCCAGCGCCAGGATCACCACGTCCGCCTGCCGTGCCACCTCCACCGCCGCGCGGATGCGCGCCTCGTCTTCTTCCGGATCCGGCAGCCGGACCTCGTCCTTCCACCATGCCTGCCAGCCGCCGCCGTCCTCGGTGATCCGGCAGCCCTCCGCGTGGAGCAGTTCGGCGCGCCCCGCGATGGCCGCCCGGATGCCGTCCAGCACGCTGACGCCATGCGGCGCTTCGGTGCTGTAGCCGCCCTGAAGCACCACAGCGGCGTTGGGACCAATCACGGCCAGCGTGCGCAGATCCTCGATCCGCAGGGGGAGCAGCGCCCGCCCGCCGGGGAGCGGGTCATTCTTCAGCAGCACGATCAATTCGCGCGCCGCTTGCAGCGCCAGCACGGCGTGTTCATCGGAGCCGACCAGCCGCTCTGCACGCTGCGGATCCACGCCGTCATCATCAAACAGGCCGAGCAGGAATTTCTGGCGAAGGATACGCCTCACCGCCCGGTCGATCAGCGCCTCGTCCAGCCGCCCGGATGCGACTTCGTCCTTGAGGCTGGCGAAACACGTATCCAGCTCAAATTCGACTCCGGCGAATAACACCTGACGGGCCGCGTCAACCTCGTTTTCGGCTACGGCATGGCGCCCGACCAGATCGTGTATGCCCCAGCCGTCGGACGTGATCAGTCCGTCAAAACCCCATTCTTCACGCAGCACCTCGCGCAGCAGCCAGTGGTTGATATGGGCGGGCACGCTGTTGATCTCGTTGTACGATGCCATCACCGCGCCGATACCGGCTTCCTGAACCGCCGCGCGGAACGGTTCCAGAAAGACAGTGCGGATCTCGTGCTCGGCATAATTGCCGGGCGCGCAGTTGTTCCCCGCTTCGGGCTGGCCGTGGACCGCAAAATGCTTGGCGGTTGCCATCACCCGGTCGGATGCAAAGCCCGGCCCTTCACCCTGCAAGCCGCGGATCGCGGCCACACCCATCCGCGCAGCCAGATACGGGTCTTCGCCATAGGTCTCTTCGGTGCGCCCCCAGCGCGGATCGCGGGCGAGATCCAGCACGGGCGACAGCGCCCAATTCCCACCCCGCGCGCGCATCTCGGCAGCGGCCGCGGTGAACACTGCTTCCATCAGGGCCGGATCCCAGGTGCAGGCCAGCGCGATTGCCTGCGGGAAGCACGTTGCACCCTTCGCCATCAGACCGTGCAGCGCCTCGTCGATGACAAACGCCGGGATACCCAGGCGTGTCTCGGTCTTGAGCCGATGCTGGAGGTAATGGACGGTTTCGGCGGCATCCCGGCTCGAACGGTGCATCCCCACGCGGGAGAGCCCGCCAATGCCATGCCCCAGCTTAAGATCTTCGAGCGTCGGCCTGCTGTCGTCCAGGTTAAACGGTGGCAGGTATGCCTCGGTCATCTGCGCCAGCTTTTCCTCCAGCGTCATACGACCCAGCAGATCGGCTGCTCGCTCATCGACCGGAAGTCGGCGGTCCTGATACGGAAGAGACATGATCGTAAGAACTCCCCATGAAAAGGCTAAAAACACGGCTGGTGGAACCTGCGGCTCCCAAGCATAAACCCGATCGCCCCAAAGCGAAAATTTTGTTCGCCGTGACCGAGCCAGACGGCATCCGAAACGTCTGGACAGAAATCAACATTCAGCGCGCCGCGTTTGAACCAAACTTCGAGTCAAGGTATATTACTTATACCTGAATTCAAGTGAAGAAAGGAGCAATTTGAAAATACGCCCTACTGAGCTTCATTCAGGATATTTTTTCAATCTGGTCTAAGGAGGAAGTTTTTCCATGAAACGTACACTGGTTTTGGTTGTGATCCTGGCAACCCTGTTGGCTCCGCTGACCGTTTTTGCGCAGGACCCTGAGCCTGGCAGCGGTGGCCCCATCATCGAGGGTAATGGTGGCACGTCCATCGGCCCCATTAACGACCTGCGCTGCGCGGGGACGGACTGCCGTGCGGTGACGCAGTGGCTGACGGTCGGTTCCATTGGCGTGGATCCCGATGTCCAGTTTTTCGCCCCGAACATCGAAGGTGCGCTGACCAAGGATTGGACTGTCAGCGAAGACGGCCTGACCTACACCTTCAACCTGAACAACAATCTGGTCTGGTCGGATGGCACGCCGGTGACCGGCTGGGACTGGCAGTTTGCCATGTATGCCTACAAGCACGCGGACGAGTTCGAATCGCCCTACGCCTACACGGTGGATGATGTCGATACCGTGGAAGTCAGCGAAGATGGTTACACTGTCACCATTAAGTTCCTCTCGGCGGCGTGTGGTGTTCTGAGTGATGCAGCCAAGAACCTGGTTCCGGCGCATATTTTTGGCTGGACCCCTGAAATGGGCGAAGATTTCGACTGGGCATCCATGATCGAGCACCCCTTCGAACTGGAACCCAACGTCAGTGGTGGCCCGTTTGTGTTTGAGTCGATGGACAGCGAGCGCGTCGTGCTGCTGACCAACAACTCCTACTACAAGACGGTCGTGCCCGAAGGCTACCTGTATGTGACGGTGCCCGATCAGACGGTCATGGCGGAACGTTTCATCGCCGGCGAACTGAACGTGATGGACAACCCGCAGGCCGCCAAGCGCGAAGAAATCCGCAATAACGCCGATCTGCAGAGCTTCAGCTACCCCGGCAACGCGTGGGATTACCTGGCGCTGAACATGGCCGATCCCGATAACCCGACGAACGGCTTCGAAGCCGACGCCGACGGGAATCCGATTCTGGATGAAAACGGACTGCCGACTCCAGTGGAGCAGGCTCCGAACCCGCTGTTCGCTGATGTGCGGGTCCGCCGCGCGATCCAGCTCGCCATCAACCTGGACGAGATCATGGAAAAGGCCGTGTTGGGCGAAGGCACCGTGATGCCGTCGTTCCTGGTCCCGTCGTCATGGGCGGTCGATCCGAACCTGCAGCCTATCGCGCAGGACGTGGAAGCGGCGAAGGCACTGCTGGCCGAAGCCGGCTGGACCGATTCCGATGGGGATGGCGTCCTCGATAAAGATGGCGTGGCGTTCTCCTTCGAACTGCTGACCAACGAGGGCAACACCCGCCGTGGTCAGATTGCCGAGCTGGTGCAGCAGCATCTGGCCGAGGTCGGCATGGAAGTGGAAGTGTCGGCCATCGACTTCAACCAACTGCTGGACATCCAGGACGCCCAGACCTTCGACGCCATCGTTCTGGGCTGGCGGAACTCCTATCCGGATGATCCCGACTGGACCGGCCTGTTCACCACCGACGGCGACATTGTGGGCAGCGGCTTCAACAGCATGTCCTACAGCAACCCCGAAGTGGATCGTCTGATGAAGGAAGCCAACAATGTGCCCGGCTGCAAGCCTGAAGATCGCGCCCCGGTCTACGCGCAGCTTCAGAAGATCCTCCAGGACGACCAGGCTTATGTCTGGCTGTTCGCCCAGGATGGCTTTTACGCTGCCAGCAACAGCATCGAGAACTGGACTCCCAAGCCCAGCAACCTGTACTGGCAGGCCGAAACCTGGAAGATCGCCAAGTAAACACGCTTCTTCCTGAGTAACGTTCGTATCTCTGTGGTCTGGCCGGTTACTACCCCGTAACCGGCCAGACTCTACCTGATAGACTGAAGAAAAAAGGTGTTACGATGGGGCGATTCATACTTAGGCGCTTAGTCCAGGCGATCCCAACGATTTTGGGGATCACGGTGCTCTCATTTCTGATTATGTCGGCAGCACCGGGCGGGCCGGCAGCGGCCCTGACGTTTGACCCCAAAGTGCCGGCCAAACAGCGTCAGGCCATGCAGGAAAAATTAGGTTTTAACGATCCGGTCCCGGTGCAATATGTGCGCTGGCTGCTGGGCGAAAGACCAATCAGCGTTTTGGGGCTCACGCTTTGGGAAGGGCGCGATATCCCGGTGTTTGATCGGAAGGGCAACGAAGTCCTTGATGAACAAGGCGACCAACTTCGTGAAGGAACAAGCGGCGGTATTATTCGCCTGGATTTTGGGCGGTCATTATTCTATAAACGCCCCGTAGTGGATATGCTGAAGCAGCGCGCCGGGGCCACCGTGCAGTTGGGCCTGATCGCGCTGGCGGTTGGCTTTTCGATCGGGATCCCGGTCGGTATCCTGTCGGCGGTGCGGCGGGGCGGCATCTTCGATAACAGCTCGCGGATCCTGGCGGTGCTGTTTAACGCCGTGCCGGTGTTCTGGCTGGGACTGATGCTGATTCTCATCTTTGGCAAGTGGTTAGAAGCTTTGCCGATGGGCAATCAATGTCCCCTGACGATCAAGGGCTGCATCACCTTTGGTGACCATGTGAAACATCTCGTGCTGCCGGTGTTTACCCTGGGCACGGGCTGGATCGCCGTGCTGTCGCGTTATATGCGAACATCTACCTTAGATGTGCTCAACCAGGATTATATTCGGACAGCGCAGGCGAAAGGGCTGCCCGATACGCAGGTGTGGTTTGTCCACGCGACTCGTAATGCGCTGATCCCCATCGCCACCATCCTCGGTCCGGCGATTCCCAACCTGTTAAGCGGCGCGGTCATTACGGAAACGATCTTCTCCTGGCCGGGGCTGGGACGTTTGTCATTTGAATCGGTCATCCAACAGGATTACCCGATGGTCATGGCGGTGGTGCTGCTGAGCGGCGTGATCACCGTACTGGGATATTTGCTGTCCGATGTTCTGTATGCGCTGATCGATCCGCGCATCCGGTTAGGGTAGATGGTCCATGACGACTGAAACTAAAACAACTGCCGTCCCCAAGGGGACAGTTGCATCCGATAAGCTGCAGGAAGCGATAATCTCCTTGAGAGACGAGAAGCCGGGCGTGAGCGAGTCGCTGTACCGGCTGGCGCTGCGCCGGTTGAGCCGCGATTATCTGACCCTGCTGGCGATCACGATCGTGGTCCTGTTGGGGCTGTTGTCTTTCCTGGCTCCGGTCCTGACCGATGCGCTTAACATCAGTTACACGCGCACGGACAGCGAGGGCTTTTTAGGGATCGGCGAGTCGGGCCATGTGCTGGGCACCGATGATCTGGGACGCGATACACTGGCGCGGCTGCTGTACGCCGGGCGTGTCTCGCTCACCATTGCCACGTCCGCCGCTATCGGCTCGCTGGCGATTGGGGTGAGCATCGGTGTCGTAGCCGGCTTTTACCAGGGTGGACCGCTGGGCTTCCTTGACGATGCGATCATGTGGTTTGTGACGACGCTGAACTCGATCCCCACCTTGTTTTTGCTGCTGATCGTCGCCTCGGTGCTGCGGGCCCAGGAAAGCGCTTTACGGTCCTCGATCGTCGTGCTCATCGTGATCCTGACCCTGTTGGGCTGGACAGGCACGATGCGGCTGGTACGTGGGGAAACGCTGGTCCGCCGCGAACTTGAATATACCGTCGCGGCGCGCGCCATCGGCGCGGATGCCTCGCGCATCATGTTTGTTCACATTCTGCCGAATATCTTCTCGATCATCGTGGTCACGCTGGCGATCGACATTGGGTCGCTGATCCTGGTCGAGGCGGCGCTAAGCTTCCTGGGGCTGGGCGTCACACCGCCTACCCCAAGCTGGGGCAATATGCTGAGCAACTCGCAGAGCTTTTTCGATCGCGGGCCGCATCTTGTCTTCTTGCCCGGTTTTTTGATTGTGCTGACCGTGCTGTGCTTCTACATCATTGGGGACGGCCTGCGCGACGCGTTTGATCCGCAGGCGGTCAAGCATACCCAGGCGTAGGCCCGCCGGTTCTCCTCATCACACGAGTTCCTGATCAAAATGGGGCGGGTTCACAAACCCGCCCTGTGCATTTTGCTGGCCTCACCCCCAGCCCCTCTCGGAGAGGGGGAAACCGCGCGCCGCCAAGTCCCTCTCCACCCAGTGGGGAGGGATTTAGGGAGGGGCTAACGAGCCGGAAAATGCTTACTTAATGTCAATGGGTTAACAATCCCGCCCCTGCATTTTAGGATCCCCGCGATTCCCGCTCACGGATAATCCAGCACGAGCACTTCCAGCGCCAGCCGGGTATTCACGTTCTGGCCGAGATAGGTCATCGTGCGGCGCGTGGCGTCGAGCGCCTTCTGCGCGGCACCGGGGCCGATCTGCTCGGCCAGCGCCGCGAGATTGCCCGCGAGATCCGCGTTCGTGATCGGGGCGCGGCTGCCATTGGCGATCAGCAGGGTATCGCGCCAGAAGCCCTGCCAGACGTCCAGCAGGGTCAGCAGCGCGGTTTTATCCAGCGAGAGCTTCTCGACCAGTGCGAATCGTTCGCGCCGGCTGCCGTGCAGGATCGCATCCAGCAGGGCCAGCGTATCGTGGCGCTGATCCAGTTCGGCGGGGTTTTGCAGCGCCCGGATCGCCCACCCGATCCGCCCGCCGGAAAGCTGCGCGATCGTCTGGGCGGTATCGGGCGGCGCGTTCCAGACTTGTTCGAGTGCAGCGCGCACCGTCTCGATCGGCAAGGGGCGCAGGTGGAGCGGCTGGCAGCGCGACAGGATGGTCGGCAGCAGGCTGTCCGGCGCATTGGCCGTCAGGATCAGCACCGTGTTGGGCGAGGGTTCTTCCAGCGTCTTGAGCAGCGCATCCTGCGCGGTGGGACGCGCCTCGTGAAACCGGCGCAGGATCGCCACCCGGTAGCGGGCCTCGTAGGGGCGCAGCGCCAGCATTTGCTGGAGCTCGCGCATCTGCTCGATCTTGAGCGTGCCGCCGTCCGATTCCACGATGGTCACGTCGGGATGGGCACCTTTGGCGGTCAGCACACAGGCCCGGCACTCGCCGCACGGCGGATTCGCACCCGTACAGTTGATCGCCGCGGCGAACGCCCGCGCCAGCGTCGTCTTGCCGATCTGCACTGGCCCGGTGATCAGGTAGGCGTGACGCACCCGCCCGTGCTGAAGCGCGCGGTCCAGGTGCTCAATCGCCCATTCGTGCCCGATCACCGGCCAGTGGTGTGCCAATTCCATTTAGAACCCAATGTAATTACGCGGATTGATCGCGTTCCAGTTACCATCACGGATCTCAAAGTGCAGGTGCGGCCCGCTGCTGTTGCCGGTGTTGCCCGACTGCGCGATCTGTTGGCCGGCCGTGACGGTCTGTCCGCAGCGTACCGCCGTGCGCGCCAGGTGGCCGTAGATCGTGAACGTGTCGCCGTGCGCGATCACGACGACATTGCCATAGCCGGTATCGTTCCAGCCGGCAAAGGCGACTGTACCACCGCCCGCGGCAAAGACCGCCGAGCCCTCGTTCGTCGCCAGATCGACCGCTTCGTGCCCGCCAAGCGAGAAGCCCTGCATCCAGGTGTAAGCCGTCAGCGGGCGTGTGTAGGGCGGCGTCCCACCGCTGATATCGGACGAGCAGCCCCACAGCGTATACGGCCCGCTCACCGCGCCGGATGCGCCGCTGGCGCTGCTGCCCGACTGCGGGTTGGCTGGCAGCAGGTTGACACGCTCACCCTCGCCGCCGGGAATGATCACCCACATGCCTTTTGGCAGCAGGTTTTCGGGCGTTGAGCCGAACAGGTTGTTGTACTCGGTGTCGATCACGGCGTAGGGATCGACCTTAAATTTCTCGGCAAGCTGCGCGATGGTAATGTTATCGGCGACTTCATAATACACCCCATCTTCAGGCGGGATATTCAGTTGGGTGCCCGGCTGCAGCGCGCTGTACTTGCTGCGCGAATTGGACCAGACAATCGAATAATAATCTTCGAGATCAAATTTGGCCGCGATAGTTTGCAGCGTGTCGCCCTGCTGAACGGTGTACTGGACCACTCCGCTGCGCGCCGCCGAGGGGTGGATCGTGAAGGGCGCGGCATCCCGCTCGATCGCCAGGGTGAATTCCTCCCCCGGCACCGGCGTGAGCAGCGCGGCCGCGATCTCATCTGCCGCGGCGGTGGGGAAGACAAAATACATGTCGGTCGGGCGCGGTTCGGCGGGGGCGCTCTCCTGGGTGGGCGCGGACGTCGGCGCGGGCGCGGCGGTGCCGGTCGGCACGACGGCCACGGCGGGGTCGTCGGTCGGGTTGACCACCGTATCATTCTGCGCAACGGGTTCGTCGGGAGCGTTAGGCTCGTCTTCGCTGTCCATCCATACATAGGTCGCCAGCGCGGTCAGGAGGATCGCGCCGCTGAACATGAGCAGCGCCACGATGCGCTGCCCGGCACCCGAGCCGCTGCGTGGCGGCCAGTTGTCGGACAGCAGCGCGCGCGACACAAGCGATGGGCTGGTATCCTCGTCGCTGATGGGCGGCTCCTCATTCCGCAGCAGCACGTCGGTCTGCACGGCCCGGCTCGGATTGGTATCCTCCTGCTCAAAGGGGGGTTCTTCGGCGCGCAGCCGCTCGTCGAGGTCGGTGTATTCTTCTTCAGGGGTATGCTGAGACAGATCCGCCATAATCCCGTGTACTCCGCTTCGTAATCACTCATCCAACGATACCCCCCACAACGCGCGGGATCGTACCGCAGCCGCACCGAATGCGCAATTGCGGAGCTAAGCGCACGCCATTTCGGGCTCTTATCCCGGCGAAATTTATGGAATTCTAATGAAGTTTACGCTATAATATGGGTTGAAAAATCAGCAATGACGAGTTGTCGTGGGAGGTCCGTGTATGCCCCGCTATGAATACCAGTGTTCCGAATGCGGCGTGCGGTTTGAGCGCATCCAGCACTATACCGATGCCCCCCTGACCACCTGCCCGGAATGTGAAGGCAAGGTTCAGCGCCTGATCGGTCCGGTCGGCGTGGTGTTCAAGGGGCCGGGCTTTTATGCTACCGACAGCAAAAAGGGCAAAGCCTCTTCCGATTAACGGCTCAGTATCGAACTGGGCAGGCCCGCTGGGCGGCCGGAACGAGGTTTGCCCCACCTGTATGATCAAATACACCGGAATTTTATCCGGTGTTTTTTGTTGTTACGCCTCGCCGTTGATCTCCTGCTCCAACCGCGCGAAAAATACCTGCATGTACGTATGCCGCTCCTTCGCGATGGCGCGGCCGGTGGGAGTCTGCATGCGATCCGGGATGCGCGACAGCTTGTATACAAACTCGTGGCGGGCGGTGTGTTCCGGCCCGCCGCCAGGATAATCGGGCGGCACGTCGCCCCAGAGCTTTTGCCCGGTCATCCCGCCGTAAGCATACGCGCGCGCCACACCGATCGCGCCGATGGCATCCAGCTTGTCCGCGTCGAATACGACTTTCGCTTCGAGCGTCTGCGGCTCGATCGTGTTGCGGAAGCGGTGCGCGGCGATGGCATGTGTCACCGCGTCGATAAAATCCTCGGTGGGCGGAGGATCGAGCTGCCGCAGGATGTTCCGCGCCTGCTCCGCCGCCAGGAGCGCATGATCGGCGGTCTCGGCGTTGAGCACATGGGCCTGCTGATCTTCCTCGGCGCGCTGAATATCGTGCAGCAGCACCGCCGTCTCGACCACCGCCATATCCGCGCCTTCCGCCTCCCCGATACGCCGGGCCAGGGTCAGCACGCGCAGGACGTGATCGAAGTCGTGGACCGGGTCGCTGTCGTCATAGAGCGCGCGGGCAAACTCAACCGTGATGGTTTGCATGTTTCTCCCTGAGATAACGAAACGGCAGGACATCAACTGCCTGCCGTTCTCTGGCGGAGAGGGCGGGATTTGAACCCGCGGAGCGGAGTTACCGCTCACACGCTCTCCAGGCGTGCGCATTAGGCCAGACTATGCTACCTCTCCGAATATTCAGCGGTTAGCAATTAGCAGTTAGCCATTAGCGTGATCGGAATGCATCGCCATGCGTGCTTGTCCCACCAGCTAATTGCCAAAAGCTAACAGCTAATGGCTTAATGGGTGGCAATTATAGCGGTGCGACGGGAAGGGGTCAATAGACAACAGGGCGCACCGGCCAGCCCCTATTGCCCGGCCCCTTCCCACACCGTAGAGAAAGAGGAGCCACCCCGGTCCCTCTCTACTTTGTGGGGAGCGATTTAGGGAGGGGCTGACACGCGGCACTGGATCGGGCGCGCCGGTTTCCCCTTGATATGCACGTCCATCCCCAGATAGGGCGAGGGATCGAGTGTGTTCCCCGCACGCGACTCGTTCAGGAAGCTGCCGTCTGCATCACTCTTGACGATGCTGAAATGGACGTGCAGTCCGATCCCAAACAGACTGTCCCCGCTGTATTCGCCCTGGTAGCCGAGCAGCGTCCCCTGCTCTACCCAGACCTCGCTCGTGCCCGGCGGAAAATCGTCCGCCACGAACGACTCCGTGCCGTCCCGCGAGGCCATGTGAGTATAATACGTCCAGATGGTGCGCCCTGGCTGCAAGGGATCATCGTGGCGGATGATGACCGTGGACTTCCATTCGGGCCGGCGGGTGAGGTAGCCGTCATAGGCCGCCACCACCGGGACGGTGCCCGGCTCGCCATCGCCAAAAATATCCAGACCGCTGTGCCGCCGCAGGAGGTTGTAGGGAGCAGCCGGATCGCGCCACAGCAGGCCGATCAGCCCGTCGGATGGCAGCAAAAACGGCGCGCCGGGGCACGGCTTGCGCTGGACGGTGCTCAGTTCCGCGTGGCTGCCGGGATCGTCAAACCAGCGGCCGATATAGTCCGGGCTGTTGCTGAGTGACTGGCTGTAGGCGATGACGAGGACGATGACGCCGCCGGCCAGGATCACCAGACCGGCCAGCGCGATCAGACCTTTTTTCCACCACGCCATGCGCCGAAATCGGGTCAGAATCCGCATGGCTCAGTTGTTAGCCCACCCTTGATCTCAGTAACTGGTTATTGGTTTTTGGTTCTTGGTTATTCAAAACTTCTCTCAGCCGCTTGAACCAATCACTAAAAACTAAGAACTGATCACTTCTGCTATTGGATAAAGCCGTGTTTGCGAAGCCAGTCCTCAAACACCATTTCGCCCGGCTCCGTGATCATACTGCCCCGGTCGATCCCTTTGGGGCTTTCGCCCGGTCCCAGCGGGGCCGGCATTTCATAGGGCAGATCCTCGCCCGCCTGCGCGATAATGATCGTCGGGACCGATTTGAAACCAGTCCAATCCACCACGCGCTGCTCCGCGCCCGCATCCTCGTCGATATTGATCTCGCGGTAGGTGATGTTCTGGCGCTCTAACACGCGCTTCGCCGCGCGGACATACGGACAGGCCCTCGTTCGGCTGTACATAACCAATTCATAGCCCATACATTTTTTCCTCTCTGCGAAAATAAGCAATATTACTGGCTGGCCGGCGTGCCGTAGATCTCTGGACGCAGGAAACAGCGTATCCCATTGGCGATCCCCTGCGCGATCAGGGTTTGCTGGCCGAGCAGAAAATCGCGGTTGTTCCGCAAAAAACCAAGCTCGATGATCGCCGTCGGGGTATCGATGGCGACTTCACCAAACGTGTGATATTCCGTCATGTCATAGGTGATCCCGGTATGGCGCGGCAGCCCGGTGGTCGCCCCGTATTGAGTCACAAGACAGTCCAGCAGGCGCTCATCCCTGCCCTGCGTGCTCTGGCGCGAAGTCGCCGACGCCGCGTTATAGCCGTTGGCCTCGGGGCCGTAGTCGCGGCAGTCGTTCGTGTGGATCGAGACCAGCACATCGGCCTGATAGCCTTCGAGCTTCGGGTCGAATTCCGTCAGCATATCCACGGTGTACTTGTCGCGGCGCAGCGCCGTCACGACTTCGCGCGCGACCGCCTCGTTGATTTGCAGCTCGGTCAGCCCATCGTCACACACTGCGCCCGGATCGACGTCGAAGCTCTCATCCTGGGGCTGCCCACTGTGCCCGGCTACGATCCCGATGTGGACCTCATGTGTATCCGTCGGCAGCGGCGTTGGCTGCACGTTGATGACATACTGCGTGGCCTGCACACGGTTCAACCCGGCGCGAAACTCCTCGGTGAAAAAGGTAGGGCGTGTCCACAGCGAAAAGATGGTCGAGATCAGCGTGGCGGCGGCTCCCACGATCAGCAGGGTGCGGATGGTATGGAGCCACACACGAGCGGCCGGCACAGGCGTCGATCGCGGACGGCGCGCGCTGGACCGGGCCGTGCGGCTCGGTAACGCCGCGGTCCCCGCCGGCGCGGCGGATGGGGCGGCAGCTGCGCCTCCAGGGGCCGTGCCTAACGTATCCTCGACCCGGACCGGCACCGGCCCGCTCAGGCTGCCGGATTCGAAGATCCGCACCTCAAAATCGTCGTCGTCCGTGTATGGATTGTAATTGTCCGCCATGATGCTCTCTGCCCGCCTACAAATCGCTTCCGATCTTAACGCACTTGAGCGAAAAGAGAAACCCTGGCTCTCTTGACAATAGGGCAATCGCATCAAATTCAACGTTTCTGGCCTCACCCCCTCAATCCCCCTCTCCAACCGAGTTAGAGAGGGGGACGCGACCCTGCGGGTCGTTCGGCGCTGGCTCCCACTGTCTGGCTTGGCCGGAAAGGGCGAAGCGGGCTGGCCCGCCGGGGGTAGGGCCGTTTTGATGCGTTGTCCCCGTTCTTGACAAACGCACCTTCCGGCAGTATGGTCAGCCCGACACTCGACCCGGCCAACCAACGCGCACATCCACCCGCGAACATTTCATCTGCACCGAAGGATAAAAAACCATGGCCTCTCAAACGGCACCATCCCAGACCATTGTGGGCGATCCCCTGCCGAACCTGCCCTGGGAAGATCGCCCGGCGGGCAGCAGCGCCGTGGTCTGGCGTTACAGCCAGAATCCGGTCATCCCGCGCGACCTGCTGCCGCGCTCCAACAGCATTTTTAACAGCGCCGTCGTCCCGTTTGAGGGCGGCTTCGCGGGCGTGTTCCGTGCGGACGATACGCGCCGGATCATGGACGTCCACAGCGGGCGCAGCGCGGACGGCATCCACTGGAAGATCGAGCCGGACCCGATCCAGTGGGTATGCGACGATCCCGAGGTCGGTGCGTTTGTCCACCGCTACGATCCGCGCGTGTGCTGGCTCGAAGACCGCTATTATGTGACGTGGTGCAACGGCTATCACGGCCCGACGATCGGGGTGGGGTATACGCACGACTTCAAGACGTTTGTCCAGATGGAGAACGCTTTTCTTCCGCATAACCGCAACGGTGTGTTGTTCCCGCGCCAGATCCACGGCAAATATGCCATGCTCAGCCGCCCCAGCGATACCGGCCACACGCCCTTTGGGGATATTTTCTACAGCGAAAGCCCGGATATGGTCCACTGGGGCAGACATCGGTTCGTGATGGCTCCCAAGCCGTGGACATGGCAGAGCACCAAGATCGGCGCAGGCCCGACGCCGATCGAGACGACCGAGGGCTGGCTGCTGATCTATCACGGCGTGCTGACGTCGTGCAACGGGTTTGTCTACAGCATGGGCGCGGCGCTGCTCGATCTGGACGAGCCGTGGAAAGTGCTGTACCGCGGCGGACCCTATCTGTTATCGCCGCAGATGTTGTACGAAAACGTGGGCGACGTGCCAAACGTGGTCTTCCCCTGCGCGGCGCTGACCGATGCTCCCACCGGGCGTATCGCGATCTATTACGGCGCGGCGGATACCGTGACCGGGCTGGCCTTCGCGTATGTGGATGAAATCATCGATTTTGTGAAAAGCACGTCGGAGTTGTAGTCAGCCTCACCGCGTGGATTGCGGGGTAATTTGTAGGGGCAACCCAGGGTTGCCCGTTTTGGGCAGGGCAAGCCCTGCCCCTACGCACAAATAAATTACCCGGTGGGATTGTAGGGGCAACCCGCCGGATCCGCCAGGGCGGGTTTGTTAACCCGCCCCTACAGGACGCCCGGTTGCGTCGGGGGGAGAGGCTGGTGCGTGCCCGTTGAGCACCACCAGCTCATGAATGTGCCGCACGGCGATCTCGGTGCAGTGCGCCGCCACGACCATCGACACGCTGTAATTACTCGCACCCTGTGCAATCGCCAGGATATTCACATCGCCGTTGCCGAGCGCGCCAAACACCCGCGCCGCGACTCCCGACTGCCGCAGCATCCCCGCGCCAACTACGCTCACGATCTCGACGTCGTCATCCGCCCACGCCCGATCAATATCCTGGCGGCCAAACTCGGCCTCGAACTCCGCGAGAATCGCTTTCACCACCGCCTGTCCCGTGGTCTGCGGGACGACAAAACAGATGCTCTGCTCGCTGGACGACTGCGCGATCATCAGGATGTTGGCGTTCTGTTTGGCAACGGCCGAGAACGTCCGCGCGGCGATACCCGGCACACCGATCATACCGCGCCCGGCCACGGTGATCAGGCTCACGTCGCGAATCGCCGTCACCGCTTTTACGGTGTTCGGTGACGCTTCTTCCCGGTGGGTGATCAGCGTGCCGGGGAAGGGCGGATTAAACGTGTTCTTCACCCAGATCGGGATATTCCGATCGATGAGCGGCTGCACGGTTTTGGAATGGACGACTTTCGCGCCGAAGTAGGCCATCTCGCCCACCTCGCCATAGGACAGCACGGGGATCACTTTGGCATCCGGCACCATGCGCGGATCGGCGGTCATCACGCCGTCCACGTCGGTCCAGATCCAGACCTCGTCGCTGTCCACATACGCGCCAAGCAGCGCCGCGCTGTAATCGCTCCCGCCGCGCCCCAGGGTGGTGATCACGCCGTCGCGCGTGGCCCCGATAAAACCCGTCACGACCGGCACAGTTCCCCGGTCGAGCAGCGGCAGCAGTTCGCGCCGGACCGTTGCTTCGCTCTCGTCAAACAGCACGCCCGCGTTCTGGAACTGGTCATCGGTCACGATCAGACGGCTGGCGCTGAGGGACTGGCTGGGGACCCCACGCTGGCGCAGCGCCGCCGACACGATCGGCACGGACATGCGCTCTCCCAGAGAACTGACTTTGTCCATCGCCTTCGGTGAGGCGTCGCGCAGCACATAAATGCCATAACACAGGGTTTCAAACTCGTCGATCAGCGCTTCGACTTCATCATGCGTGGCGATGCGCTCCACGTCCGACGTCAGCAGACTGCGAATCGCGGCGGTGTGCTTGGTGCGGAGCTCGTTCGCCAGCGCCTGATACCGCCCGGAGTCGCCGGTGGCTGCCCGGCGCGCACCCTCGATCAGCATATCCGTGACCTTGCTCATGGCCGAGCAAACCACGAGGATCCGGTTCTGCTGCCGGTAGGCGTCTTCGATTATGCCGGCCACCTGCGCGATAGCGTCCGCGCTGCCGACGGATGTGCCCCCGAATTTCATGGTAATGGTTGTCATGACGTCGTCTCCTGAGCGCGAAGGCCATTCTAGTCTGCAAAAGGAACAAAAAAGCGTGGGGCCGGTGTGCTCCACGCTTGAGGTTTCTGGTGAGAGAGGGGTTATCCCGCCCCTGAAGCACACGGCAGCGCCCGCCCGGCCATCATCGTGCCGGTGGTAGTCATCATGCCCATGTGCGTAGTGCCGTACATTATCCCGCTGCCTCTTGTGTCGCTTTCCAATCTGCTGAGAGCGTAACACGTCCCTCTGGATTCGTCAACGGAACGGGCGTGCGTCCGTGCTCATCCGGTTCGTGCCGGATTGTGTATTTTGAACAAATCACGGCAGTTCCTCAATCCTCACCGTCAGCACATGGTCGCCGGGCGGCGGATTGGGGAAGTTGACCGGGTCGTTGGCGTTGCGCGCCATCAGACCTTGCACGAGATCCATCCCCGCCACGACTTCCCCGAAGATCGTATACTGTCCGTTCCATTCGGCGGCGGGTTCCAGCGCGGACAGGGTGATAAAGAACTGGCTCCCGGCGCTGTCCGGCACACCGGGCGGATGGGCCATCGCGACCAGTCCGGCACGGTCGAAGGTCAGGCCGCTGGTGGGCTCGTCCGGGATGGTATACCCTGGCGTGCCGCGCCCGGTGCTGCTCGGATCGCCGGTCTGCGCGATAAAGCCCGGTACCACGTAATGGAACGTGATGTCATCGTACCAGCCTGCCCGCGCCAGGAAGATGAAATTATTGACTGTGGCCGGCGCTTGCGCGGCGAACAGGTTGATCACGATCTCACCCCGCTCGGTGACGATCGTCGCGCGGTACTGGCTTGGCGGGATCGATCGTCATGGCCGGCGGGGCATCGAAGTGCCGCTGTTCGAGCAGCGCCAGCCGCGCGGCTTCGTCCAGCCCAAACAGGTCATCGCGCCCGCTGAAGGGGATACCGTTCACCAGCAGCACCGGCGCGCCCACCAGACTCAGATCGGCGGCGTCGCGCAGCGACTCTTCGATAACTGGCTCGTAGGTCTGCGCGCCCAGATCCGCCGCGAACCGTGCCGCATCCAGCCCGACCGTAGCGGCGTAGCCGTCGAGCATCGCGCGGAAATCATCGGGTGACAGGCTCAGCCATTCGGATTGGTGGGTGAACAGCTGGTCGTGCATCTCCCAGAACAAGCCCTGCGCGGCGGCGGCTTCGCTGGCTTGCAGGGCCAGCGCGGCCTTATCATGCGTGCGGAGATCGGGCAGGTGCCGCCAGATCAGGCGGATGTCGTCGGAATAACGTGCCCGCACGATTTCCAGGTCGCGGGCATAACGCGCGCAGATCTCGCACTGAAAATCGCCGTACAGGATCAACGTCACCGCGGCGTCTTCCGGGCCGAGCGCATGGCCGGCCAGCGGATCGCGCGGGGCGATCGTCACGGTGGGAGTCGCGGCGGCCGATGGCGGGGTCTCGGTCGCGGCAGCCAGCGTCGCGCGGGGAGATAAGGACGCGGTAGGCTGAGCCGCTTCGTCTCCATCGTCCGAGCCGCACGCCGCCAGCAGGATGATCAGCAGGCCCACTAAACATAACTTGCGCATCATTCGCTCACTTGTGGATACATCATGACCTGATAGCAGAGCGCATCCGATCCTAGCCCGAACTATTGAAATATCCAAGCCCATATCCAAAACACGGCGAATCCATTATAGTTTACGAAGTGCAGAGTCTTACCAAGGGAAAATGCCGTGCTTAAGCTGGAAACTATCGCCTGCCCATACTGCCAGAGCCCGCAGTCTGATCCCTGGGGCGAAGAAAACGGTTATACGGCGGTCAAATGCCGGGCCTGCGGGTTGGTCTTTGTGAACCCACGCCCCACGCTCGACGCGATTGATGAGGCTCTTCGCCTGGGTGTACATCAAACCGAACAGGGAACGCTCGACGTGAACTGGTTTTCTGAGCGCCAGTCACAACAGCAAGTCGTGCAGATGACCCAACGCCTGCTCGACCTCTATCCGCGGAACGAGCTGGCGCGGAACCCGCTGCGCTGGTTGGATATCGGCGCGGGTTACGGCGAACTGCTGCTTGCGTTGGCCGGGATCGCAGGCTCGCAGCCGGGGATCATCGGCGTCGAACCGAGCCGCCCCAAACGGGATAAAGCGCGAGAAATGGGCGTCCAGATGGTCGAATCTATTGCTGAGGTGGACGGCACGTTTGATTATCTCTCGCTGATTAATGTGTTCTCGCACCTGCCCGATCCGGCCAGTTTTTTGGCGGACATCACCGGCAAGCTGGCTCCACGCGGCGAACTGCTGCTCGTGACGGGGAATGGCGGCGACGTGCCACGATCCGCCTATCCCGATGTGCTGTATTTGCCCGATCACCTGATCTTCGCCGGGGGAAAACATATTACGGGTTTTTTGGAGCGGGCCGGTTTTGAGATCATCAATATCCACCGCTACCGCCAATTTTTGCCTGATAAACGGCCCACCCTGCGCAGCATCCTCATCAACGTGACCAAACACAGCGCTAAAAGGATGCTGGGGCGGCCCAGTACCTACCGTCTGATCAAACACCGCGGACCATTTCGCTCCCTGTGGGTGCGGGCGCGGCGGCGGGCTTAGAGCGCGTTATGAACTTCTGAAGGGTAGTATTGGGTGCAGTCCCGCCATTTGCCCCTCCCTAAATCCCTCCCCACAGGGTGGAGAGGGACTTGAGATTCTCCCCTTTCTCCACTCTGTGGGGAAAGGGGCTGGGGGATAGGGGCTAAAAGGGCATAACACGCGCTTAATCTCCCATATTCGTGCCGATCCGCCGCGCGCTATCCAGCCACGGATGGTCGAGCGGCACCGTCTTGAGCTTGCCCGCCACCTGATCCAGCGGGACGGGCTGCGCGCCATCCCCACACGCCGCCACCATCACGCCGTAGACCCCCTCGCGGATGAAATCCGCGCAGGCCGTGCCGAGCCGCGTCGCCAGCAGCCGGTCCGCCGCGGACGGTGTGCCGCCGCGCTGCAAGTGGCCGAGGATCGTCACGCGCGATTCGAGCCGCGTCAATTCTTCCAGACGGCGGGCCATCCGCACGGTGCTGTCCGCCTGCTGCGCCGTCAGGTCGGCCAGTTCAGCTTCGGCTTCGGCGGATTCTTTTTTGCCCTCGGCCTTTTTGATCTTTTTCTCGGCGGCATGGATGGCGTTCACATCGTCCTGGGTGCGCGCCCCTTCGGATACGGCCACGATGCTGAACGCCTTCCCGCCCCGGCTGCGCTCCAGGATCGCCTCGGCGATCTGCTCGACATCATAGGGGATCTCAGGGATCAGGATCACGTCCGCGCCGCCCGCGATCCCGGCTCCCAGCGCCAGCCAGCCCGCGTTATGGCCCATCACCTCGACCACGATGATCCGGTGGTGGCTGTGCGCCGTGCTGTGCAGCCGGTCGATCGCCTCGGTGGCGATGCCCAGCGCGGTATCAAAGCCAAAGGTAACATCGGTCATGGCGACGTCGTTATCGATCGTCTTGGGCAGGGTGATGATATTCAGCCCCTTCTGCGCCAGCCGGTAAGCATTTTTCTGCGTGCCGCCTCCGCCCAGGCAGACGAGCGCATCCAGGTTGTGCTTCTGGTAATTCGCCAGGATCACGTCGGTCATGTCCAATTCCAGCCCGCCCATCGACATCCGGTGAGGTTTGTCGCGGCTGGTGCCGAGCAGCGTGCCGCCCATCGTCAGGATGCCCGACAGCGCCGGACCGTCCAGGCGTACGGTGCGATTCTCGACCAGCCCCCGGAAGCCATCGCGGAAGCCGATCACGTTCATGCCATACGCGCCGAGGGCGGCTTTGCCCACGCCCCGGATCGCGGCGTTCAGGCCGGGACTGTCGCCGCCTGCCGTCAGAATACCGATCTGTTTTGCCATGGTTCTACTCTTTCGCTCGTGTTCGCCTGATCAGAGTTTACCTAAACGCGCGCCCGCCGGCTACGAGCGCCGGTTCGAACGCCCGTTCAGGCGACGGAATCGGGCGGAATCGGCGGATTTTTGGTATACTCTGTGGTCCCTTAACAGATGATCGATTTAAGCAGGCTTGCATGACGACCGAACAAAATCACCTATCCGACCTTCTCCGCCGCGAACTGATCGAACGAGCCAAGGCCGCGCGTGAAAACGCCTATGTGCCCTATTCCGAATATCCGGTAGGCGCGGCGCTGCTGACGGCTTCCGGCGAGATTTATACTGGCTGCAATATCGAGATTGCATCGTTTGGCGCGACCGTCTGCGCCGAGCGCACCGCCGCCTTTAAAGCCGTGAGCGAGGGCGAGCGCGAAATTCGTGCGGTGGCTGTTGTGACCAGCAACGGCGCGGCTCCCTGCGGGATCTGCCGCCAGGTGCTCTACGAATTCGGCCCGCAGATGACCGTCATTATGGCGGATACCCTCGGCGCGATCACCTGGGAGGGTCCGCTGTCCGATCTGCTCCCATACGGATTTGGTCCCCAAAAGCTGGCCGAGGGGCAGTCTGCCGCCCAGAAGAGCTAAGGTATGCCCAAGACGGAGCGCACCTTTCGCACCGACGCCGTGATCCTGCGGCGGCAGGACTTTGGCGAGGCCGATCGTCTGCTCGTGCTGCTGACGCCCGATCATGGCAAGTTCCGCGCGATCGCCAAGGGCGCGCGCAAGCCGATCGCGCGCAAAACCGGCCATGTGGAACTGTTCGCACTGGTCGATATGCTGATCGCCAACTGGGGACGCGCCCTGCCGATCATCTCGCAGGCGGACACGAAAGAGCCGTTCCTGGTGCTCCGCGAAGATCTCGAACGCGCGGCCTATGCCAATCACCTTGTCGAACTGCTGGACCGTTTCACGGAGGAGCAGGACACCAGCCGCGCCGAATATGACCTGCTGGTGAATGCGCTCGGCTGGCTGTGTGCCGATCCCGATCCGCGCGTTGCTGCCCGTTATTACGAAATGCGCCTGCTGACCCTGGCCGGCTTCGCGCCGTCACTGCACAAATGCTGCATTGGTCAGGAAGAACTCGAGCCGCAGGACCAGTTTTTCAGCGTGGTCGATGGCGGCGTGATCTGCCCCGATCACCACACCGGGATGGAGCGCGGCATGCCGCTGAGCCTGGTGGCGCTCAAGATCCTGCGCTACATGCAGACCCGCCCGTGGGACGCGATCCGGGTGCTGAACATCAGCCCGGCGCTGCACGCCGAGATCGAGCGGGTGATGCTGGCCTATCTCACGCACCTGCTCGAACGGCGTCTGCAAAGTGCCGAGTTCCTGAAGCGGCTGCGGCGCGAGGCGATGTAGGGAGTTATGAGTTGTGAGTTGTGAGTTTTGAGTTGTGAGGCTTTAACTCATAACTCACGACTCACAACTCAAAACCCTTTTTTCAACTTCTCTGGGGGAGAAACCAACCATGCCCGAAATCGAAACGGCTCGCTTGCACCTGCGCATGTTCACCATGGACGATCTGGACGATTATTACGCCGCCATCCGCAGCGATCCCGACGTGATGCGCTATTTGCCGGGCGGCCAGCCGCAGCCCCGCGAGCGTGCGGAGCAGGTGATCCGCTTTTTCATCGACTACTGGCGCGCTCATCCGTTTGGGGCGTTTGCCGTCATGCACCGCGCGGATAATCGCCTGATCGGGCAGGTGGGGCTGCAATACATCCCCGGCCAGGACGATGTCGAGCTGTTCTACGCCTATGCCAAACCCTACTGGGGACAGGGTATCGCCGTCGAAGCGGGCCGCGCCTGCCTGCGCTACGGGTTTGAAACGATCGGGCTGGATCGGATCTACGCCATGTTCATCCCCGGCAACATTGGCTCCGAGCGGGTGATGATCAAGCTTGGCATGACGTCGCAGGGCATTCGAGCAGCCTATGACACCGAACTGCCGAGTTACGCCATCGCGCGCGAGGCGTTTGATCATGGCGGCGCACCCTATCACCTGATCGCGGATCCGCCGTCACGCCCGGCATGATCTCTCGCGCCGCGTGATGCCTGTGTTATAATGGCGCCCATTCCCTGAAATTGGCAGAGACTAGAGCGCAACCCGATGACCAGCAGACCGCTATCCTTTCAAGACGTGATTATGAAGCTGCACCAGTTCTGGATGGATCAGGGCTGTGTGCTGTGGAACCCGCATAATGTCCAGGTGGGCGCGGGCACGAACAACCCGGCCACCCTGCTGGCGGTGTTGGGGCCGGAACCCTGGCGCGTGGCGTATGTGGAACCGAGCATCCGCCCCGACGATGGGCGTTACGGCGAAAACCCCAACCGGATGCAGTATTTTTACCAGTATCAGGTCATCCTCAAGCCCGATCCCGGCAACCCGCAGGAGCTTTATCTGGCGAGCCTGGAAGCGCTGGGGATCAATCCGCGCGAGCACGACATCCGCTTTGTGGAGGACAACTGGGAAAGCCCGGCGTTAGGCGCGTGGGGCCTGGGCTGGGAAGTCTGGCTGGACGGCCAGGAGATCACCCAGTACACCTACTTCCAGCAGGCGGGCGGGATCAACACTGGACCCGGTCAGCGTGGAGATCACGTATGGGCTGGAACGGATCGTGCTGGCGCTGCAAGGCAAAAACGCCGTGTGGGATATTGACTGGAACGCCTCGATTCGTTATGGCGACCTGCGCTTACAGCCGGAGATCGAGTACTGCCGCTATTATTTTGAGATTGCTGATGTCGAGGGTCTGCAGCCAGACCTACAACGTGTACGAGCGCGAATACCAGCGCGCGCTGGCGGCAGGGGCTGTCACCCCGGCTTATGATTACGTGCTCAAGTGCAGCCACCTGTTTAACGTGCTGGATGCGCGCGGCGCGATCGGCGTGACCGAGCGCGCGGCCTATTTCCGCCGCATGCGCGATATGACCCGCAACGTCGCCCGCGCCTATGTTGAGCAGCGCGAACAGATGGGTTATCCGCTGACGGGGCGCTTCAGAAAAGAATGGCAGACCCGGATGGATCCGCTCGCCAGCGGCGATCTGACGCCGACCGAACCGGCGGATCTGCTGCTGGAAATTGGCGCGGAAGAACTGCCGGCCGGCGATCTGTCCGATGCGCTCAACCAGCTCAATACGCTTGCCCCGGCGCTGTTTGCCGATCTGCGCTTGCGGTATGAGGGGGTGACGGTCATGGGCACGCCGCGCCGGCTGGTGATCCACGCGCGGCAGGTCGCGCTGCGCCAGCAGGATACCGAAGACTGGGTGAAGGGGCCGCCCGCCAGCCGGGCCTTTGATGCCAGCGGCCAGCCGACCAAAGCCGCCGAAGGTTTCGCGCGCGGCAAGGGCGTGAGCCTGGACGATCTCGCCGTGCGCGAGATCGACGGCGGGGAATACGTTGTGGCGCTGGTGCGCGAAGAAGGCCGCCCCACAGCCGACGTGCTGGCCGAGGCGCTGCCCAACCTGATCGCGTCGCTGCGCTTCGGCAAATCGATGCGCTGGAACGAAAGCGGCGTGAGTTTTTCGCGCCCGGTCCGCTGGATCGTCGCCATGTTCGGCGGGCAGATCATCAAGTTCTCGTATGCCGGGCTGAGCAGCGGCGCGGCTACCCGCGGGATTCGCCCGCTGGGATCGCCGGATCTTGTTCTGGGCAATGTCAAAACCTATTTCCGCGAAATGGAAAAGCAGGGCGTTCTGCTCGACGTCGAGGAGCGCAAGCTTGCCATCGCGGAACAGGTGCGGGCACTGGCGGCTGAGATCGGCGGGCAGGTGCCGGATGATCCCGCGCTGCTGGACGAAGTCGCCAATCTGGTCGAGCGTCCCACGGCGCTGCGCGGCACCTTCGAAGACAAGTATCTGGCGCTGCCGCGCGAAGTGCTGATCGCCGTCATGCGCAAACACCAGCGCTATTTCCCGGTGGAAGATGCACAGGGCAACCTGCTGCCCTATTTCATCGCGGTTCGCAACGGCGATGCCGATCACCTGGACATCGTGACGGATGGGAACGAACACGTCATCCGCGCCCGTTTCGCCGATGCCGCCTATTTCTACAATGCCGATATTCAGAAGCCGCTGGAAGACTTCCTGCCGCGCCTGGGCACCCTGACCTTTCAGGAAAAACTGGGCTCGATGCTGGATAAAAACAACCGGGTGGCGGGCCTCGTGCCGGCGATTGGAAAACTGCTCAGCATCTCGAAGGCCAACCTGGGGGTCGCGCAGCGCGCCGCCCAACTCGCCAAAGCCGATCTCGCCACGCAGATGGTGGTTGAGATGACCTCGCTGCAAGGGATCATGGGGCGCTATTACGCGCTGCACCAGGATGAATCCCCGGCTGTCGCGCAGACAATTTTCGAGCACTGGCTGCCGCGCGGCGCGGGCGATCAACTGCCCAAGTCCACGCCGGGCGTGGTGCTGGCGCTCACCGACCGGCTGGACAGCCTCGTGGGGCTGTTCGCGGCGGGACTCGCGCCCACGGCCAGCGCCGATCCGTTTGCGCTGCGGCGCGCGGCTCTGGGCGTGGTGCAGATTTTGCTCGACCAGCCGATCGATCTCAACCTGTATGACGCGGTGGAGCGTGTCGCAGCGGCCCAGCCGATCGACGCCAGCGCGCAGGTTCAGGACGACGTGGTGAAGTTTATCGTAGGGCGACTTGACGTGCTGCTGCACGAACAGAACTGGCCGCACGACACGATCGCGGCGGTCCTGGCGGAGCAGGGCCACAACCCGGCGCGGGCGGCCCAGGGCATCGCGGAACTGGTCGAGTGGGTGCGGCGCGAGGATTGGCCGCTGATTCTCGATAACTATGCGCGCTGCGTGCGGATCACCCGCTCGGAGCCGGATGTCTACCCGGTCGATCCGGCGCGGTTTGAAGCTGACGTCGAACACGACCTCTACGCGGCACTTGGCGCGGCGGAACGGCAGCTCAGCGCGCAGGGGAATGTCGATGAATTTCTGGCTGCGTTCGTGCCGGTTGTGCCGGTCATCCAGCGCTATTTTGATGGCGTGATGGTCCATGCGCCGGATCGTGCGGTACGCCAGAACCGGCTGGGGCTGCTGCAAGCGGTCGCCGCGCTGGCTCGCGGCCGCGCCGATCTGAGCCAACTGGCGGGGTTTTAAGCAGGCAGCCTCACCCCTAGAGCGTGTTATGCACTCTGGTTGCCTGTTTTGAGCGATTCTTCGCGTGAATTAGCCCCTCCCTAAATCCCTCCCCACCGGGTGGAGAGGGACTTGAGCAGCTCCCCTTTCTCCACCGCGTGGGGAAAGGGGCCGGGGGATAGGGGCCAAAAGTGCATAACAGGCTCTAGATCTCCTCTCTATTCCGTAGAGAGGGGACTTGTTGGCTTGAGCGATCTCTTCCCCCTCTCCACAGCGTAGAGAGGGGGGCCAGGGGGTGAGGCTTTACTGTGACCTATCCCTCGTTTAACTCCGAACCGCCCATCATCCGGCCGATGACACCCGCCGATCTCAAAGTCGTGTGCCAGATCGACCGCGACGCCTTCGAAACATACCGCCGCCAGCACCACCAACTCGCCCAGCCGCTCCGCCTGCGCACCCCCGAAAACATGAATGCGGCCGTCCGCCGACCTTATCCTGGCATGGTAATTGAAGCGCCGCCGGGCCGCATTGTCGGCTACTGCTTCACCCACGTCTGGGGATCGCTCGGCTGGCTGGGCACGCTGGGCGTCGTGCCCGCGCTCCAGGGATTCGGTTACGGTCGCGCGATCACGGAAGCCGGGATCAAGCTGCTGCGCGAGGCGGGCTGCCAGACACTCGCGCTCGAAACGATGCCGGAGAGCGGCAAGAATCTGGCGATGTACGTCCGGCTGGGACTCGAACCGCGCCACCTGACGGTGCTGTGCCAGGGCGCGCCCGTGGCTGCCTCGGAAACCCACTTTGTTTACTGGACCGGCAGCGACGACTTGCGGACGATCGGCGGAAAGCTGTTCCCTGGCCTGGATCCCTCGCCCGCCGCGCGCTGGCTGGCCGATGAGGAGGCTGGCGAGACGCTGGTCTGGGATGAAAACGGTCGGCCGGCGGCGTTTGCGGTCCTGCGCGGTGCGCCCCGCCGGCTCGATATGCTGCCGACGTATCTGACGATCGAAGCGGCGGCGTGCCTGCCCGAAGCCGCGGCGCACTGGCCGCGCTACCTGGGCGAGATGCAGGCGTTTGCACTGCACGAAGGCAAACACGGCATCGTGCTGCCGGTCAATGCGCAGCAGAGCGATCTGCTGCGCCAGACGCTGAACGCCGGATTCAGGATCGCGCACACCCGCGTGCGGATGGTCGCCGGCCAGCCGATCGGCGCGCCGGACGCGGTCCTGATGGTTACGCTCGCCATGTGACCGGCTGTCTTGGCATGTGCCCCCACAATCGCTATAACTTGCTTGCAGACAATGATGGTTTGAGGTTGGACCAATGAAACGAACATGGCGTGTATGGGCCGCTCTGATCGCAATGCTCTGGATCGCATCGGCTCTGCCGGTGGGTGCCGCCGATGCACCCCGTCAGGCGGTGGGCGGAACGCAGACGATCACCGGCAGTTACCGCACCACCAATCCGATTTATCCCCTGCTGAACGCTGAAACCGGCGTGCTGCTCTATGACCTGACCGGGCTGGTCACGCGGGATTTTGACTTTCTGCTCCCGTTGGATGCCCAGGTGCTCGGTACGCTCGATGGTGACATTGTGAGCGGTGACTATGTGATCGATCTCCCTGAACGGCCCGTCGGGATCGCGCATGACTTTGATGATAGCGCGGCGACACCCCCGGCTGTGCAGGTTTTCGCCGCCGCTACGTATATCGATTTCCTGGGCGATATTTATGTGAACCGGGGCGAAACGCCGCTCGATCTGTCGGTGCGACTCGAACCGATGACCTACGATCTGATCGGCGGTTATGTAATCGTGTGGGCAGCGCGCGAAGGCGAGCAGTTCCCGGCCACCATGGGACCCGACGAGGCCGCGTTTACGGCAGACGATACGCGGATGACGCTGCCCGCCGGTTGGAGCGTGGTATCGCTCGAAACCGATCCCTTCACCCTGATGCAGGATGAGACGGTCGACATTCCGATTGTCGAGAGCATGGGCGCGCTCAACGACTACACCGACCTGAGCTACGAGGACGCGTGGAATATCCTGTTCCAGCGCACCGAGGAAACCTATCCCTTTGCGGCAGAAAAACACCTGGACTGGGATCAGATCTACGCCGATATGACGCCGCTGGTGACAAGCGCCACCTCGGATATGGCGTTCCACCTGGCGATCACCCAGTTGGGCGAATATATCCCCGATACGCACATCGGGTATGTCTCGATGCCGGTATTGCAGCAGTACTTGATGGGCGGCATGGGGATCAGCCAGATCGGCGTGACCGATGATGAACAAGTGGTGCTGGTCGAGATCGCGACGGGCTCGTCTGCTGGCGAGGCCGGGATCCAATCCGGGGACATCCTCGTGACGGTCGATGGGCAGCCGGCCCTCGACGTGTTGGATCAGACCCCGCTGCTCATCAACAGCGCCTCAACTCCGCACGGGCGGCGGTTCTTGCAAGCGGCGACGATGCTTCAGGGGCCGATCGGGTCGTCCGTGGATCTGGCCTGGCTTTCTCCAGATGGCACCGAGCACGCGGCGACGATCACCCGCAAACTGGATGTGGCGGCGCTGCTGAAAGCGTTTGGCGGCGATCTGCTGACCAGCGATGTTGTCTCGTCGCGCATGTTGAACTCAGGGATTGGTTATATCCAGATCACCGGGTTTGCGTCCGAAGTCAGCCGGGCCCAGGAGCTTTTTGCCGGGGCACTTCAGTCTCTCGTGGACTCCGGCGCAAAGGGTATCGTGATCGACGTGCGTGGTAATTCGGGCGGGCTGGTGCAGTTGGCGATGGCGATGGCCGGGCACTTCTTCCCGGATTATCAGCGCCTTTTCGACTTTTACTATGCGGATGGCGAGGGTGGATTTGCCTATCGCGGCTTTATCGAGATTCTGGCGTCGCAGCCGTACTATGATGGGCCGGTCGCCGTGCTGGTCAACGAGATGACGGGCAGCGCAAGTGATCTGTTCACCTATGCCATGCAGACCGACGGGCGCGCCATCATCGTGGGGCACACCCCAAGCGGCGGCTTTACCGGCGAAGTCGGAGATGGACAGTATGAACTGCCAGGTGATCTGACGCTCCAGATCCCCACCGGGCGGCCGGTGGATCCCGTAACGGGGGTCGTGCTGATCGAGGGTGCGGGCGTGCCGCCAACGATTCGCGTGCCGCGCACCTGGGAGAGTCTCATCTCGCCCGAAGACGAAGTGCTGGAGGCGGCGGAGGCGGCGCTGCTGGGGCAGTAACGAAGGCGTATTTGTAGGGGCAACCCTCGGGCTACGCGTTAGGTAAATACCATCTTGAATAACGGCATGGCCTCACCCCCTCAATCCCCCTCTCCAGCCGAGCTAGAGGGGGAGGCGCGTCATTTCTCCCCTCTCATCCAAGATGGAGAGGGGTTGGGGGTGAGGCCAGCAAGATACAAGGGGCAGGTTTCAAACCTGCCCCTACAATTCATGAAACATAGCTGTTATGGCTGTGTGTCGTGACTTGGCAGGGAATTGGTAGGGGCGTATCACCATACGCCCCTCCGTGTTATTCGGTGCGGGTATCGGCACCTACGCACCCATGCTCAGCAGCCGGTGGATCTTGAGCGCCAGATGCAAATTCAGGCGCACGTTGGAGTCGTCCATATCAAGCTGGATGATCTCGGTGATACGCCCCAGCCGGTAAACCAGCGTGTTGCGGTGGATATTGAGCACATGCGCCGTGCGGGCCATGTTGCCGTTATTGTCAAAATAGGCGCTGAGCGTCGGCAGCAGGTCGGTATGGTGCTGGTCATCGTAGCGGATCAGCGTGGACAGCCAGTGATCGCAGAACCGCGCCAGCAGCCGGGTATCGTTGATGCCGTGCAGCAGCTCATACAGGCTGACATCTCCGAAGAACGCGACCGGCTTTTCGTCGCAGAGCTGTTCGGGCAGCGAGAGCGCGCGCTCGGCCTCGCGGAAGGATTCGCGCAGCGGCATCAGTCCCATCGCCGGGCGTCCTACCCCGATCTTCACTTCACCATCCGGGACGGCCTTCACCAGCGCATCATGCAGCAGTCCCGCCGTTTGTTTGAGCCGCTGGGTCTGCTGCGGCTCATCCAGCGGGAAGAACAGCACGGCGCGATCCACGTACATATCCAACCGGCGCCTGGATCCGGCGCTGGTGCATCTCGCTCTGGATCAGCCGCACCATCCGTTCGGGTGAGAAAACCCCGCCGGCGTGCTCGGTGGACGGAATCCACTGGAACAGCACGAGCGCATACCAGATCCCGGCCTGAAATCCATCTTTTTCGGCGCGCAGCGCGAGCAGCGCCTCGTCGGCCCCTGGGTCCGACAGCCAATCGCTGACCCAGTCACGAGTGGGGCGGGCCGGCTCGATGCTGATATCGATCGACTGCTGGCGCGAAATCTCGCGAACGAGCGGCGCAGCACAGCTTTCGAGCGCCATCAGGTCGAAGTCATCGGGAGCGTCGCCCGCACTCAGGATCGACACGTAGCCAAGCAGACGGCCGTCGCTGATCAGCGGCGCGGTGATCCCGGCCGGGCTTTCGATCACCTGCCAGTCGTCTTCGTAAAAACTGCGGTCTTCCAGATCAAAGCGGCGGACGAACTCGGCACCACCGGCCAGCGCCAGATGCGCGTCCCACGCCTGCCCGTGCGAACCGGGTAAGCCCCGGCTGAGCACGTTCCCGCGCCGGTCATGGATCACGACCGGGCGATCCAGCATGCGGGCCATGACGTTGAGCATCGTGGTCAGCCCGCGCCGGCTGGCGGCGTGGCGCTGCAAGGTCTGCTGAAGTTCCGACGCGCGGAAGGTAAGCTGCACTTCGCGCTCCGTCAGGAGGCGCTGCACCGATCGCTCGACCTGTGGCAGTACAGCGCGATCGGGCAGGGCGATCAGCGGGAAATTATGCAGGCGGGCGATCTGTTGGGCGCGCGGCGTGAGCGTGCCTTCCACACAGATCGCGCTTGCCTGAGTCTGCGTCAGTTTGTCGATCACGGTTTCGAGCGACAGCGGCTTGTGATAGTTGCCCAATGCCTCCGTCGAAACCAGGATCAGTTCGCGGCCTTCAATATCAGCGAAGATCGGGGGGCGGGTGCGCAGGTGCGACACCCAACTGACAGGCGTGGCCGGGTAGCCTGTCAGCAGGCGGCTGCCGATGGGCAGCGCCAGCTTGAGCAACGTTTTGATGTCGGTGGATGTGACAACGGCGCTCATCGTATTTTCCCCTGGATACGGGTATCCTCCGGGCGTGACAGGGTATTAGACGCCAGACACTTTGCACGTATCCTGATGCTTACGATTGTAGAAAAACCGTCTGTCGCTGTCTTCGGGCATGTTTTATAAGATTTATACGAATAGTCTCGTGCATATTGCACAAAATGATAGCGCGTCCTTGGGCAGATAGCCGTTAGCTATCGTCAGAATGCCCAAAAATATTTTGCTGCGTTGTCAACTCGGCGTTTGTCGAGCGCAGGTCAGGCGTCTTCGACAAGCGCTGCCACTGCCGCTATAATGCCCCCGGGATCGAACAGGTATGAGCAGGGAAAACCAATGTCTGATCAGCCATATTCCGGGCCGGACGAGATCGAACAGCCCGACACCTCCCATGAGGATATGCAAGCTCCCGACGAGCTGGAGCGCGATGAATTTGATTGGAAAGACAGCGACGTCGAGCCGCCCTTTGTGATCGAAGAGCCGCCTATCACCTCTGGGGATACCAAGCCAAAAGCGCCGGTTGCCTTACCCGATGCCTATCCCATTCACTCGCCGGACGACCTGGAGCGCCGTCTCCGCGCCGAAGAACCGCCCGTCAATCGCCTGGCGGACACGGCCGAAACGCCGGCCATCAGTTCCGGCCCGGCGCGTGGTCTGATGCTGGGTCTGGTGATGCTGGGGACGGTCTGCCTGTGCGTGATGCTGGTCAGTTTTGCGGGTTATGCCGGCTATCGGGATGGGCTGGCGACCAACGATGTGAAGATCACCCAGACGCTCGCGACCGGCATTGCCGAGCAGTACGCGCTTGGCGTGGCCGATCTTCAGCAGGGCCACGCTGAAATGGCTGTGGATCGCTTCGCCTGGATCGTGGAGACGGTGCAGCCGCCCACCCAATACGCACGCGACAGCGCCCTGCTGCTCGCGACGTCCCGCGCGATCGGCTCGTACACGCCGACGGCGCAGCCGACGGATACGCCTGCCCCGCAAGCCAGCGCCACGCCTACCCTCACCCCGACGCCGGAGCCGACGCTGTCGATCACGCCCACGGTCAACGCGCTCAAGGACCCGGCCTATCTTTACCAGCAGGCGGCCACCTCGATGAGTTTATTCCGCTATGAAGAGGCGATCGAATGGCTGGATGCGCTGCGCTCGCTGGCGCCGGAATATCGGGCTGAAGAAACGAAGGCGGCATTGCTCGAAGCGCTGACCGAACAGGGCGAAATCTATTTGCGTGGTCTGAACAGCGACGGCGAGGATATGCTGGCGCGCGGCGTGCTGCTGATTTATCGCGCGGATGAGCTTGGCCCGGTCGAGCCGAGCACACTGATGGGCGAAGCGATTTTTGTGGAGTCGTATATTAATGCGCGCAGTTATGTAGCGGGTGGCTATTTCGCGGCGGCGCTGCCTATTCTTGAAGATTTGTGCAGCATGAACTGTGAATGGGGCTATCCCAACGTTGATCCGGTGACGGTCAGCGAACTGCTGGAACAGGCCCGTACCGGGGCATCGACTCAGTAAAGCGTATCGAGAATCTTGCGAACGACTTCCAGAAAATCGTGAGGCATCACCGGCTTGGATACCCAGCAGTCGATCCCGAGCGATTCAACCTCGGGCACCATGTTGGGGCGCGCCGTCAGGATCATCACCTTCATCGAATCCAGGTGGGGAAGCTGGCGTACCTGCTGAAGCACCTGGTAGCCGTTCATTTCGGGCATCGCCAGATCCAGAATCAGCAGGTCTGGCGTCATTTGTTGCAGGATCTCCAGCGCCATCTCGCCGCCGCTGGCTCCGATCGCCTCACAGTCCAGGCGTTCGAGCAGTCGCGTAAAAAGACGCAGCAATCCCGGTTCGTCATCGACCACGAGCACTACTGGCGCAGTCACAGCGGGTCGTCCTCCCTCGAATTTTCTGGCGGTGCAGCCGATGCACCTTCAATTGCTGACGCTTCCGTTAGTCGGTTTCAGGCGGGCTGGATCCTGGCGCATTGAGCCGCGCTGAAACCTCAGGTGATGCCGGTTGTGTCCCACGTACTTTATCTGGCGCTGGTTCGCAGCACGGCCCGAACGGGACTGCCACACACCCCGGCGATTTTAAGCGGAAACGCGATCAACTCGTATACCCCATCGGGCACGCCCGCCAGATAGAGCGTCTCCAGATGCACCATGCCCAGTTCGCGCAGGCGGTGATGGCAGGGCAGGTCGCGGCTGTCGAATGCATCCATCGACGGGCTGTCCAGCCCTAGCAGCACCACTCCCCGCGCGGCCAGCCAATCGGCCAGCTCTACGGTGGGATACGGGAAGTCCTCCGGCCACACATCGTCCGGCAGATCGCTGACCCAGGTGTGGATCAGCAGCCGCTCCATGCCATCCAGATCGTGCCCTTCCAGGTCGGACGGCGTGATCCCCCCGTGCTGGCGCGCGATGCTGACCACGTGCGCCGGGCCCATATAGGGGGCAAGCGGCAGATCGGCCGGATGCCGGGGATCGTCCGCAACATGGTAAGGCGCGTCCGCGTGGCTGCCACTGTGCGGGCTGAGCGCAATCGTCGTCAGATTGACGGACGCACCCTCGTCGCGGCGGAGAACATGCTCAAACCGGAAGGGTGTATCACCCGGCCACACTGCCAGCGCAGGTGACAACGTGCGGCTGATGTCATAAAGACGAGTCGGGCCTGTCACCATTAAGAAATTGTTGTCCTATCCCGCTTCCCGATTGGGAATTCTATTTTACATTATACCAGAATACAATCCGGCAGCCGTTTAAACGCCATAAAGAATCAATAAAAAATCGTTAATGCGATCCTGAACAATTTTTCGTCAAGTAATAAAAGAGCGCCCGCCAGCATGTTTCTGCCAGTCGCCGCTCGCCAGAATATCCTCGATGGCGCGGATCACCAGCCGCAGCTCGTCATCACTGTTATAAAAGTGCGGCGATAGCCGGATGCCGGCCTGCACCCGGTAATCGACCACAATATCCCGCGCGATCAGCTCGCGCGACACCTCGTAGGCGTGCGGCGGATTGATCGTCACGGTTCCCCCGCGCTGGTCGGGGGTGCGCGGCGAATTGACTTCAAAACCCGCCTCTTCGGCCAGCCGGATCAGCAGCGCCGTCTGGTGTTGGGATTTGCGCCGGATGTTCTCCACGCCCACCTGCGCGATGATCTCGATACCGGGCCGGATGGCGTATAGACTTGGGATGGCTGGGGTCCCATTCAGAAAACGAAAGGCATCGTCGCGCCAGACCATATCATCGACCTCAAAAGCGAACGGCCGCTGGTGAGCCATCCACCCAGTGAGTTTGGGCTGGACCGTCTTCAGATGATCGGGGCGCGCGTACAGGAAAACGCCCCCCGGCCCGCCGCACATCCACTTGAGCACGCCCGCCAGATAATAATCGACGTTGAGCGCCGTGACATCGAACGGCACAATGCCCGCCGCGTGATACCCGTCCACGATTACAATCGCGCCGACCGCATGCGCTTTCTCGATGATCGCCTGCACATCCAGAATATAGGCGCTGCGGAACAGCACGTGGCTGATCGGCACCAGCAGCGTTCGCTCGTCGATCGCGTCGATGATGCGCTCGACTGGCACGGTGATGCCGCCATCCTCACTGTTGATCATACATAAATCGACGTGCGGTGGCAGCATACTGCGCAGCAGGTAATACACCGAGGGAAAAATGCCGGATTCGATCACGACCTTGTTACGCGGGCCGGTGTAGTCAAAGCAGGTCAGCAGGATCCCTTGAGCCAGCGAAATGTTCTGATGGATCGAGACGGTATTCAGCGGCGCGCCAATGATCGGCGCGATCTGGTTGCCGATGTCCACGTTGAGATCCCACCAGCCGTCACCCCAGGCACGGACCCCACGCGTCGCCCACGTATCCGCGTAGGCGTGCAGGCTGTCATACACGCCGCGCGGCATTGCGCCCAATGAATTGCTTACCAGATAGGTTGTGCTGCTCAAAATCGGGAAGTGTTCGCGCCAGACCAGAAGGGGATCGACGGACGGAGTATCCAACAGAACCTCTCAAGAAAGCCACTCTGCAACTTGCTCCGAGTGTACGCCGTTTGGGCCTAAAAGCCAAGAAAATTCTGCGCGTGGGCCAGCCTCACCCCCCCCCCTCAGACTCTGAGTTCCAATCCAACACTGAGGAAAATTTACCCCTCATCCCCGGCGACCCAGGTATGCGGCCAGTCGTTGGGCTGCGGGACCAATCCGGCCGCGACCGGGGCCTGTCGCAGCTCGTACAGGGCATTGCTCAGCTTGTACTCGCTCCAGAAGATGGCGCGATGACTCCCGGCCTGCCATACCTGATAGTGTACGCCGCCCCACACGGGGTTATAACGCAGCACTGTGTCGAGCGCGTCGCCATCCATCCGAAGAATCACGTCCAGCAGGCGCTCGCCGGTGTGCGCCTTGGCCCGCTCGATCCACGCTTCCAATCCGCGCTCGTCGGTGGGACCCACCACCGCCCGCATGAGATCCGGCAGGACCACGCCGCCCCACAGGCTGCCGGGTGCTGCACAATCGCGCAGCGCCGCAAGGGCGATCCGGGCAAGGCGCGGCTCCAGAAACAAGGGTGCCTGATCGACCACGGTCAGGATCACCTGGGCGTAAAACGGCTGTACCTCGAAATCCTCAGGGAGCAATCGGCCATCCCCCATTCATTAGGCTATAACCTGTATGAAATATTTTGTTAATAAATATCATGTAAACTCGTATAGTGATCATCAGTTGGAAAGGGAATCGCATATGCTCGCACGATCAAAAACGATGTCAGCCGCCGCCTGGGGCGCGCTGATCGGTGTGTTCCTGACGGCGGCCCTGATTGCGGTATTATACCTGGCCGACCAGGCAGCGGGGCTGCCCCTGGTGATGTATGACCTGTTCGACTGGCTGGCGCGCGTGCTGCCCGGCGATATCATCACGCGGGTGATCGATCTGATGGTCGAGGCGATCGATCGGACCGACGTGGGCGAAACGTCCAGCACGGCCAAGACGATCGAGAACGGTCTGGCGATTTTCACCTTCTTCATGGGCGGGGTAAGCACGAGCGCGCTGCTGTTCGCCGTGCTGCGCCGGTATGGCATCCAGTTCACCGAGGCGGCGGTCTACCTGCCTGGCGTGATCGCCGCGGCCATCATCGCCGTGCCGATGATCCTGATCAGCCGCGACGTTAATATCACGGCAACCGCGCCGGAAACGGCCAGCACCCTCTGGTTGGCCGCCGCCTTTCTGATCTGGGGTGCGCTCGCCAGTTGGGCGTATTACGTGCTGTATCCGATTCGCCATGGCTCCACCAGCGGCGCGGCAGAGCGGGCAGAGATCATCGTCCCGTCTGGACGAACGGAGCGGGGACCGGCCTATGAGCCGTTCAGGGTGGAGCCGCTCAACCGCCGCCAGTTTCTGATCCGCGTGGGGGCCGCCTCCGCGACGGTGACGTTTGCCGGCGTCGCCATCGGGCGCTACCTGAAACACCGCGATGATCAGGCGTATGAAGACCTGATCGCCAGCCGGCGCGCGGACGCCGCGAGTATGCCGACCGGCCTGCCAAATGCCAACGATCCGGTTCAGCCGGTGCCCGGTACGCGCCCGGAATACACCCCGCTGGAAGATCACTACCGGATCGACATCAACTCGCGCTCGCCCGAAATCGACGGTAACGCCTGGCGGCTGCGCATCACGGGGCTGGTCGGCACGCCGCTTGAGCTGGCCCTGGATGATCTCAAAACGCGCTACGATCCGCGCGACCAGTATGTGACCCTGGCCTGCATCTCCAACCGCGTCGGCGGCGATCTGACCAGCACGACCCGCTGGACCGGGGCCAGTCTGCGCGAGGTGCTGGCCGATGCCGATCTGGATTCTGACGCCACGCACATCAAGATCACATCCGAAGACGGCTTTTTTGAGACGGTCGCGCTGGATCTGATCCAGGCGGATGAGCGGGTGATGCTCGCCTACCATTGGGACGGCATCCCGCTGCTGTATGAGCATGGTTTCCCGCTGCGGATCTACATCCCCGACCGCTTTGGCATGAAGCAGCCGAAGTGGATCACCGACATTGAAGTGATGGATCACGATGAAGAGGGCTATTGGGTGATGCGCGGCTGGGATAAGGACGCGCGGATGAAGGCGACCTCCGTCGTGGATGTCATCGCGGACGATCTGCCCACCGAGCGGGATGGACGGGTGTATATCCCGGTGGGCGGGATTGCGCATGCCGGCGCGCGGGGGATCTCCAAGGTGGAAGTGAGCGTCGATGAGGGCGACTGGCAGGAAGCCGAGCTGCGCGCCCCGCTCTCCGAAACGACGTGGGTGATCTGGCGCTACGAGTGGCCGTTCGAGGCCGGCAAGCATACCTTCGCCGTGCGCTGCACCGAGGGCGACGGCACCCCGCAGATCGAGAAGGTCCAGGGGAGTATGCCCAGCGGGGCCACCGGCATCCATACGCGCACGCGCGAGTTGGGCGCTTGAGTTGTGAGTAGGGGTGGGTTAACAAACCCGCCCTGGGCGACCCGGCAGAAAAGTCCCCTCTCCATCACAAGGAGAGGGGATTTAGGGGTGAGGCTAACTGCTCTTCTCGAAGACCGCGCGGTTGCGGACGTTGTCGTAGCGCTGTTTGAGCAGTGCGTTCAACACTGCTTCCGCGGCCTGAGTGCCGACGATGTCTTGAGCTTCGTTGGTGCTCGCACCGAGATGCGGCGTGTAGATCACGTTGGGCAGCCCCAACAGCGGATTATCCGGTGACGGCGGCTCGACCTCGTACACATCGATGGCCGCGCCCGCCACCTTGCCGCTGTTGAGCGCCGCCGCGAGATCGGCACTGTTGACCAGTGCGCCGCGCGCCGCATTGATGATCAGGACGCCGTCTTTCATCCGGGCGATGGTGGCGGCGTTGATGACCTCGCGCGTATCGTCGGTGACGACGGCATGCAGCGAGATAATGTCCGCTTCTTCAAGCAGTTCTTCGAGCCGGGGCACGATGGACAGCCCCAGGTGCCGCGCGACATCCGTCGGGACGAAGGGATCATACGCGATTTCGTGCAGACCGAGGCACTTGGCTCGCTCGGCCAGCGCCCGGCCCACGCGCCCAAAGCCGATGATGCCGAGGGTTTTGCCGTTGAGCTCGGTGCCGACATACTTCTTGCGATCCCACTTCCCCTGCCGCATCGACTGATCCGCCTGCGGGATATGCCGGGCCAGCGCCAGCATCAGCCCCAGGGCCAGCTCGGCCGTCGAGATGGTGTTGGCGTCGGGCGTGTTCATGGCGATCACGCCGCGCGCGGTGCAGGCTTCCAGGTCGATGTTGTCCACGCCCACGCCAGCGCGCACCACAACCTTCAGGTTCTCGGCCTGAGCCAGCAGTTCGGCATCCACTTTCGTATCACTGCGGACGATCAGCGCGTGCGCCTTGGGGATCTGCGCGAGTGTCTCCTCGCGCTTCATTTTGCCCGGCGCGTAGACCTCGAACTGCGCGACGCCGTCGAGCAGATCCAGGCCGGCTTGATTCAGATTATCGGGAACGAGAATAAAGTACATCATGTCTCAGCGCCTCACTTCTGCAGGAATTCGTCCATCGCGGCAAACAGTTCTTCGAGATCGGCGGGCATAATGTCGCCCATGTGCGCGATGCGGAAGGTCTTGTCTTTGAGCTTGCCGTAGCCGTTGGAGATCATCATGCCGCGCTGTTTGAGCGCCTTGTTGAGGGCTGCAATGTCCGTGCCCCGTGCATTGGCGATGGTGGACACGGTTGGTGAGTGATAGCCGTCCGCGGAGAACATCTTAAAACCGGCGTTCTTTGCCCAGTCGCGCGTCATCTGCGCCATATGCTCGTGGCGTGCGTAACGGGCGTCCAGCCCTTCGGCCAGCATGGTGTCCAACTGCACATCGGCGGCGTACATCAGCGAGATCGGCGGCGTGGCCGGGGTGTTATTCTTCTGATGGTGCTTGTCGATCTCGATCACGTCGAAGTAGTAGCCGCGGTTCTTGACCTGCCGGGCGCGTTCCAGCACCGCCGGCGAGACCGAGGCCAGCGCCATTCCCGGCGGCAGCGCGAAGGCTTTTTGCGTGCTCGTCAGGCAGATGTCGATGCCCAGGGCATCCACGTCGATCTTGGCACCCGCGTAGATGCTCACCGCATCCACCAGCAGCAGCGTGTCGGGATAGTCGTTCAGAATCTCGGCGTACTGCTCGATAGGGTTGCGGACGCCGGTGCTGGTCTCGTTCATGACGCAGGCGACCGCGTCGTAGGGGCCGCGCTTGAGCGCCTCGGCCAGAACTTCGGGCAGATTCGGCTGGCCCCATTCCGCCGCCAGAATATCGACCTGTTTGCCGTTGAGGCTGCTGGTTTCGGCCCAGCGCTCGCTGAACGCGCCACACGTCAGGTGCAGGATCTTGGCGTCGTCGCGCACGGTGCAGCGTGACGCCGATTCCCAGACGCCGGTGCCCGACGAGGTGTAGAGGTAGACCGGGTTCTGCGTGAAGAACGTCTGCTGAAGCTTGGGCTGGAGCCGGGCGTAGAGTTCCGCGAAGGCGGTCGAGCGGTGCCCGATCATCCATTCGGCCTGCGCGTCCAGAATTTCGGCGCGGACTTCGACCGGGCCGGGGATAAAAAGACGAACGTGATCGGTTTGGCGAGGTGACATATCAGGTAAACCCTCCACATAAAAAGAGTGTATGGACGAAGCGAGAAACGTGCCGGAACCGTGTGCCTGCCCATCGGTGTGAACAGGCATGGGGACGTGTAGCTGTCGGCGCGGGGAGCAACCTGAAAATCAGGCGCTCCCCGAACCAGCCCCCTTAGCACAACGGCGTCTACCCCAGCTTGACTTCATCGCGGTGGCTATCCTTGCTGTGCAAGCTGCGTTTTAAGCTGGATGATCGGGGCGATCTCGGTGGGATCCGCCTGGTAGGCGATAGCCGCATAGTAGGTCATATAGTCGCCAAACTGCACGGCGTGGCACATCTGGGCCAGGGCGCTTGTTCCCAGGGGACTGAACTTATCGACCATAATCCCGTGTTCGAGGTAAAGCTGCGCGGTCAGGTGGTGGCGCAGATACACCCGTGGGTGATCGAACGCCTTGGACATGATAAACCACGCGTACATGTTCTGAAGGCGCTCTTCGGGGAAGCCGATGCCCACCACGGCGTTATGGTTCGCTTCGGGCATGGCTTCGTACTGCGCCCAGATTTTCGCGTTTTCGTTGAACTGGCCTTTCCAGCGCCGCGCGACCGTTTCGAACATCCCGCCGCCATAGATGACCGGAATACGGCCCATGACCTGACCCGCGCCGCGCTTGGCGAGGTTGTTGGACAATGGGCTGTTGGCGGCAAGGACTCGCTGCTGATCGCGCAGCAGGCCGAGCGTTTCGCTCAGGTCCGCTTCGAGGTTGGGGACCAGTTCCAGCCGGTGTGCCAGCCCGATCAGCAGGCCGAGACTCCAGCCCAGGGCCGTGCGCGGCTGGCTCTCGTAGTCGAACTGCCAGAGCGGATACCCGTGCTGATTGGCGTGGGCCGCAAGTTTTCCCCCGGTGGTGATCGCCAGCATCCGCACGCCGCGCTCAAGCGCCTGATCCGCGGCGGTGAGGGTTTCCTCGGTGTTGCCCGAAAAACTGCTGGTAATAACGAGCGTATCGGACCCGTGGACGTAGGCGGGCAGCGTGTACTGGCGCACGACGGACATTGGGATACGCGCCGTGGAGCTGATCAGCGCCGCTAACAGGTCGCCGCCGATGGCCGAGCCGCCCATGCCACACAGGACAATCTGGCGGGGCGTGCGGTGACTTGTGGGCAGGGGCAGCGTGGACGACAGCCGCCACGCGTTTTCGATCTGGTCAGCAAAATTATCCACGTGCTGCAGCAGATTCTCACGGTCCACCGAGCGGATAAAGTCCAGGTCGTCCAGATTCATCAAACAACGCTCCTTATCGATGTGGCCCAACGGGTTTGAGTTCTCCAACTGTGTAGCGTACCAAATCGCGCCAAACTTGCCACTTTTGCCGTTGGGCATGTTGACTATAATCCCGAGTGCTTTTGGTATATATGAACAAAAAGGGGCGTATCACAAATGCACCTCACCCCCCGGCCCCTCTCCACGCGCGGAGAGGAGAGAGCGAGGGAGCTAGCCAGTCCCCTCTCCATCACATGGAGAGGGGATACAGGGGTGAGGCTGTTACTACGGCTTCGGGATCGCCAAATCCGGCGAGCCGTGCGGCGACAGCTTCAGGGCTGGGTTCGTCGCCTGGATCATCTCGTGGATAATCTGCGCGTACTTCACTTTCTCGCGGCAGAACTGCGCGTGCGCGTCCATGCTGAACCACGGTTTGTACATCCCCGCCCCAGGGGCGACCAGGGCCGGGCCCGGCTCGATCTTGAAATAGCACGGCGAGCAGACACGCGCCATTTCCGCACCCTCGTAGAAGCGGTTGAAGCCGCCAAACGTGTCCGCGAGATAGATATGCAGATCCAGAGGCAGATCGACCCCCTGCCGGATGCTGGCTAGCTGCGGCAGGGACAGATCGCCCACCGGGTTAAAGGTGTTCGCGCCGAGCGATTTCAGCACGCGCCCACCCGCCGCCGAGGCATGCCCGGCAAAGATGCTGACCTTGAACACTACATCCGGCGGGATCTCGCCCCGCATCCTGAGGTCGCAGAGCAGCCAGAGCAAGCCCTCGTCAATCACCAGGAAGCCGCGGAAGCCGAGATCGATGCAGCGCAGGATCTCCGCGACCACGTAACAAAGCTGATCCGAGCCCCGGAAGCGCAGCCCGGACAGCGCGCCTTCGGGGGTGGCAAGCTGACGGCCAATATCCCACCCGGAGCGCGGCCCCGGCGTCATGATGATCTCGACCCTGGCATCGGCGGCAATTTGCGCGAAGTCGCGCAGTTCGGCGTCGTCCAGCAGCGTCGAGCCCATCACCACCGAGATCAGGCGGTGAATGGCGATGTGGCGCTTGTGCATCTCATCGACGACGGCTTCCAATACTTTGGGGTGTTCGACGCCAGAGATTTCCATCCGGTAGTGGCCGCCATCGGGGAACGTCCGGCGCGAGGTGGGCAGGTCGTAAGCGTCCTGCCCAGGGATGCCCGCGGCCTCGATCATGGCCCGCACATCGTTCAGATTACGCATGTTTTGAATCTCTCCCAATAACCATATTTGTTGATCAAAGCGCGCCGAGTGGACTCAAGCGCGACGGCTTATGTCTAGTTGGACGTCCGCATTTTCCTCCGCTTCTACTTCTACATCTGAGGTGGGATAGGTTTCGATCGGCGCAGTCCCTCCAATATCAATGGACATCGGGATATTGAGAAATTCACTGATCTGTCTTCCGATCTCCGGTGCGCGGCTTAAGGTAGCAGATTCTTCCATCAGCTTCACCTGTGCGCCGGATTTCAGTTCGAGATCGAGCCGCAGATCGGTTTCGCCTCGTTTGACGCTCACGGCCACAATATCCTGCAAGCGATAGCGTGTCACGACCGGGCGGAACCAGCGCCAGACTACCCGGCTTAGGACTGTCGCAGCGCCCGTGTCTTTGTCCAGCACACAGGACTCGACAGGATTCCTGTACGAAAAAAGGAACGTGACTACCACCAGCAGCACCGAACCAATCAGTGCCCCTAACGAAAGCGTATCCAGAAACAGACGGCTGTTCGAGGTAGAACCCGTATTGAACAGTCGCAGCAATACATACAAGCCGACGCTGGCCGAGACAAAAGCGGCGGTGAAAAGCGCCAATTTCCGGGTTTCGTTGGGAACCGATGAATGCAGCGTCAGCGCCGTATCACTGTACCAGACGACCGGGCCGGTTTCCAGTGCTTTGCGCTTAACCTTCTCCTGAGGGACCAATTTCCTGAGCATCGCCGCCTCTGATCTTGCGGTTACCCGCTCAATCTTTTAACTGCTTGAGCAGGTCCTCGTAAACATCATCCTTCATGCTGAACCAGTGTTCCGGCTGCGGGAAAGTCTGGTTCTGCACTTCTTCCACGTACTGCTTCAGGCCGTTGAGTATCACTTCGCCCGCGTTGCCATAGACCTTCGCCATTTTCGGCTTGAACCGGGGATACAGCCCGAACATGTCGTGGAAAATCAAAAGCTGCCCGTTGGCATTCGGCCCGGATCCCAGGCTGATGATCGGGACATGGGCGCGCTCGGTGATCAACTGGCAGACGCGGTCCGGCACCATTTCGAGCAGGATTGAATACGCCCCGGCCTCTTCCAGAATTCGCGCGTCTTCCACGATGCGCAGCGCCCGTGCGGAGTCCTTGCCCTGCACGCGGAACCCGCCGAGGCTCGACGCGCTCTGCGGCGTCAGACCCAGGTGCCCCATGCACGGAATCCCGGCGGCGACGATCCCCGCCATACGATCGGCCATCTCGCGCCCGCCCTCAAGTTTGACAGCATCGCAGCTTGCTTCGGCCATGAAGCGCCCCGCATTGCGGATCGCTGTCTCGACCGACGGCTGGTAGGTCATGTACGGCATATCGCCGATCAGCCAGGCGTTGGGCGATCCGCGCCGCACCGCCTGCGCATGCGGGATCATATCTTCCATGCGGACGGGCAGCGTCGATTTCGTAACCGAGAATGGTCATGCCCAGGCTGTCGCCCACCAGGATCATCTCCACCCCGGCCTGCTCTTGCAGGTACGCGGTGGGGAAATCGTAGCAGGTGAGCATGGTGATCGGCTCGCCACGCGCGTATTTCTCGTAAAGCGCGGGCAGTGAAATCTTTTTACGGTCTGGCATTAAAGAACCTCTCCTTTATTTGAGCAAACTTTCACTGATCTTAGCCCTGATCGCCGTTTTTCGAAACTTGGTGGTTCGTTGTTAGTGATTGGTTTTTGGTAAGGCTGTTTCGAATCGAATCGTCCTATGCGAATGACGCCGCCGGTTTGTTTCTCAGGTTAGTCCTCACCCCCACAACCCAGCCAGTGTAGGGGAGCACGCTCGGGCTGCTCCCAGTCGCTAGCTCGGCGCGACACGCGGCATTGCCGCGCCGGGCGGACACGAGCAGGTCCGCACCCTACGCGACCTCATCCGCTTATTTTCTTAATCTGCATAAACCTGGCGGCTATATGAAAAGCCGCCATAGAAAAGGAATCATCGATTACCCTGGACACAAAAAGCCCACCGGCGGGAATTTCGCATCCCGGGTGGGCTTTTGATCCTGCTGGCGCAGGCGGGTTATGTCGTTGTTGGAGAACCTAGGCGCAGTCGCTTGCGCTGGCGCGCCGGGCAGCCACTGCCGGCTGTTCGGGACGAGCGCTGCGCCGGGTCTTCGCTTGCGCGGCATGAAGCGCCATGAGGAGCATTGCCCCAAGATTCGACGGCTGGGTTGCGGCGGCGTAGCGGTTCAGCTCCGCGTTTTCGTTCTGGATACGGATACGTTCGGTCGTTGGAGTCATGGGTGCAAACATTGTGCCGCCTCATTTCATGTTCAATGCTCAAGTTACACCCTTAGTATACGGGACGCTGGGCGCAGCGTCACCTGCCGAAAGATAGGCGTCGCGGTTGGTTTTGTATGCCTATCTTCGTGTAGGGAACAAGAAAAAACCTTTTACCGCAGAGGCGCAGAGGACGCGGAGCGAATGAAGGAAAAGAGAGAGGTGGGGACGGTGCCGTCTCTACAAAATCCCTTCTCTCAAAATCTCTGTGCCCTCTGCGTCTCTGCGGTTCAGCTTTCTTTTTTTCCGCCCATCACTCCACTACGGTTTCGCGGATCTCTTCGGTCAGCGCGCCGTCCGCGATATGCCAGATCGTCGTGGCGAACTTATCCACGAAATAGCGATCATGCACGACGGCCAGCACACTCCCACGGAATGCGGCAAGCGCCTGCTCAAACTTCTCGCGCGAAGGCACATCGAGATGGTTGATCGGCTCGTCCAGCACCAGCAGATTCGCGCCGCGCGCGATCAGGACCGCCAGCATCAGCCGCGCCCGCTCGCCAAAGCTCAGATCCGCCACCGGCGTGAACACATCATCCCCGGCGAACAGGAAGAAGTGCAGGAACGAGCGCGCCTCGGTGTGATTCAACCGCGCTTCGGCCTGGATCACATCCAGAGCGTTGCTGCGCGGATCGAGATTTTCCTGCTCCTGCGCCAGATAGCCGATCTTCACGCTGGCCCCGATCCGCACCCGCCCGCCCAACGCCGGCACCTGCCCGATGATCGTCTTGAGCAGGGTGCTTTTGCCGTGACCGTTCGGACCGAGCACGGCGACGCGCTCCCCGGCCCGCACGGACAGATCCAGCCCGCGCAGCAGCGGCGATGCCGGGTCATAGCCAATCGTCAGATCCCCGGTGGAACCACATCCTGCCCGGTGGTCGGCAGATCGCCAAAGTCCAGCTTGAGGCCCCAGATCGGTTTGGGCTTTTCGACGCGCTCATCCGATTCCAGGTAGTGGCGCAGCCGAGTTTCTTTGGACTTGGCACGTTTGGCGACCTTCTTCGCCAGCTGGCGCTGGAAGTCGTCTTCGGTCGCGTTTTCGCGGCGGACCGCTTTCGCCATCGTGAAGCGAATATCCGCCTGCATGCGCCCGATCTCGACCTGCTGATCGCGCCACTGCGCCCACTGCTTATCCAGTTCGGAGCGGACAGTCGCCGCGTAATGGCTGTAACTGCCCTCGAGCACGCGGGCGGTGTGCGTCTGATCGTCCATCGCCACGATGCGCGTCACGATCTCGTCCAGAAAGGTGCGGTCGTGTGAGACGATCAGCGCCCCGCCGCGAAAGCCGTGCAGCCACGTTTCGAGCCATTCCAGCGCCGTCACGTCGAGATGGTTGGTGGGCTCGTCCAGAATCAACAACCGCGGATCGTCGAGCAGCAGCGCCGCCAGCCCCAGCCGCGTTTTCTGCCCTCCGGAAAGCGTCCCTACGGGAACATCCAGCGACACGCCGTCCAGATCCAGCCCGGCCAGGATGCGCTCGCGCTCGCCGGAACTCGATCTGCCGGCTGAGATATTCCAGCCGTTCGAGCGCCTCAGTGTAGGCGTCCATCCGCGCGGACAGGCTGCCGTTGGCCGCTGCCGCGATCGCCTCGGCCAGCCGCTCGACGTCGGCTTCGGCGGCACGCAGATCGGCGGCCTGTGGGAACAGCACATCGCGCAGTGGGGTGTCATCCGGCACGTCGAGTCCCTGCGGCAGATAGCCAATGCGCAGACTGGGCGGGTTGAAGATCACGCCGCCGCTGTCGGCAGGGATCTCGCCCAGGATGACGCGCAGCAGCGTGGTCTTGCCGCAGCCGTTGGGGCCGATCAGCCCGACGCGCTCGCCCGGATTGACGGTGAAGGAGATGTTTTGGAACAGCAGCGCTTCTGCGCCGGGAAAGCGTTTGGAGACGTTTGAGACAGTCAACATAACAAGGTACTCCCCTGATTGGATCGGTCCCTGATGGGATCGGGCAGCAGGCAAACAAAAACGCCGCCAGGAACAGCCCTGTGCGGCGTCAGCACCTTCGATCAGTCAGGCAGGATTTAGATTCGGTCCATGCGACAAGGTCAGCAGCACACAGCTATTCCCCCGGTGGGTTTAGCAGACCTTGCGAGTCGTCATGGAGAACCCCTTGCTCAAGTTGACGATAGACGGAGTGAGCGGCCTGTGTCCGGCATCTCGCCCCGACGCTTTTTATTGTACTGGCGGAGCGGCGGGCGTGTCAAGCATGGAACCGTCCCACGTCAGTCCTGACTCATAACTCGGGTGTTATGCCAGATCCTGGCCTCACCCCCTTAATCCCCCTCTCCATTTCGAATGGAGAGGGAGAAGGGGCCGGGGGTTGAGAGGTGAGGCCTGAAGAAAAAATCAACTAGCATAACACCAACTCACAACTCAAAACTCACAACCATTCTTCACTGTTTACTGTCAACTGTTCACTACCCCTTCTCCCACACCGCGAACTCGACCACCAGATGCTCAAAGAAGCTGCGCTGCGGCAGCGTATCGGAGAACCCATACTGCATATCCAGCACGCGTACCTGCACGCGCAGCGTCTTGGTTTCGAGCGTGGTCACGGCGTCCGGCTCGGCCAGCACGAGATCGCCTTTGGTCGCCAGCAAGGTCTGGAACGCCTGGCTGCGCGACACATACTCGCTGACCAGCAGGTGTGTGACCGTTTTGACGTCGTTCTTGTCGAACACCCATACCTCAAACGCCGCGATCTTATCACGCTCGTACTGGTTCACCCGCTCCGCCGGGCCGATCCCGCACTGGCCCAGAAACAGCTTGCCCTTACCCTTTTCAATCTGGAAGGATTCGTCAAAATGCTTGTCGCCGTGTACATAGGTGGTGAGTTTATGCACCAGGGGTTCAGGTTCACCCAGTACCTCGAAATTCGAGATGCGGGCGCGGGCGGCATCCTCAATCGCCAGGGCTTTGCCATGCGTACCGGCCAGGGCGCGCTTTTTCTTGCCCGACTTACGTTCTTCGGGCGTCAGCGCGAACCGTCTCCACCAGGAAGCCAGCGCCAGCCCGGACACGAGCAGCACGACCACGAGGATGATCAGCGCGAACACGGGGCCGCGGTCGCGCTCGGTGGCCTCTGGCTTGGATGTGCTCGATGTGATGGTCGTGACCTGTCCGACATCGGGTGCGGTGGAAGGCAGCGTCTTCAACAGAGTCGCGACATCATCACGCATGGCGAGATTCATGATAAATACCGTGTTGACGTAGGTTTCGTCCACGCGGATCTCGTCTGGGGCGGCCAAGTGTCCCGCGGAGATGAATACAGTCCCCGCGCCGCGCTTCACCATCTCCGCGACGACATCTTGCAGGTGAACCCCGGCCGGGCGGTGGCATTCAGGTTGTCGTAGAGGATGACGCGGCTGTCACCAATTTGGGTTTCCACATATTCCGCGCCGTTCATATCCTGCCAGCCGAACCGATCCGCTTGCCCACTCAGGATCACACCGACCGTAAGCGGCTGGCTGTAAGCCACTTTCTGATCGGCGGATTCGGTCGTCGCAGCCTGTTCGGTTCGATTGGATGCAAAGAGCAGGAGCGGAATCGCGGTGAGCACACACAACAAAACCAACACTAAAGTGATCAGGTGACGGTAATGCATAGGTCGGGTCCTTATTGGAGAAGGCTCTGTCCGAATCATACTGCGGAAAAACCGCGCGCTGCCCCCCAAAAAGGGCGGCTTTAGATTGGCTCCACCCGCGCCATCAGCCAGTCGAATCGCTGGCGGCGCAGATCGGGCAGGGTGGCGGGCGGATCGGCGACGCCGAGCACTTCCAGCGCGAACGAGGCTGCTGCCGCGCCGTAACACGCCGCCTGCACGAGATCGCCGGTGGTCTGCCAGCCGACCAGGAACGCGCCGCAGTAGGTATTCCCCGCGCCCGTCTGATCGACAATCTGCGGCACTGGCACCGCCGGCACGCGGATCGGGGATCCGCCCTGCTGCCCCGCCAGCGATCCATCCTCGCCCAGCCGCAGCACCGCGACGCGCGCACCGTCGTCCAACATGGCGCGGACCAGCGCCGCCGGGTCATCGAACCCGTACACCAGCCGCGCTTCGAGCAGGTTGGGAGAGACAATGTCGATATGGCGCAGCCCGGCGCGGAACCGATCGGCGTTGGCACGGATCATGAACGCCTGCGCAGGCTCCCAGAACAGCGTGGCATGGGGAAGGAGCGCCCGCCAGCCGGCCAGATGGGTATCTTCGCTCAGGATATGAACAGCTTGCGCGGCATGATACGGGCGGGGGAACTGATCGGGCCGGGTGCCTAAAACAAACGGCCCGATCTCGTCCACGCGATAGATCTCGGTGCGCCGCCCGTCCCACTCAAAAAGCTGCCACGCGCGGGCCTGCGGCAGATCGAGCGGGATCACGCCTTGCAGATCGAAGTCGCGTTCGAGCCGATGGCGGGCGCTGTCGGGCAGGTCATTACCCGCGCACGCGCTGAGCCCCGGCCGCTGGTCCCACAGCCACATCCCGGCCGCGGCGTGGACGGCTCCGCCACCCAGCACGGCCATACGCGTCTCGCCGTTGGGAAACACAATGTCGTCGATGATGATCCCGCCGACACAGGCGTAGGTGGGCGCGGGCTGGCCGGGCATGGTTTTATCCTGACAGCGAGTCGATTTTTTCGATCAGGTGGCTGTCGTTGATGCGGCTCGCGCCGGCCGCCCAATCGACGGTCCGGCCGCCCTCAAATGCGCGGAAATAGGGCAGCCCAACGGCCTGGGCGCGCTCGGCCGCCAGGATCTCGCCGGGGATGCTGTAGACCAGCGGCGCGAAGCACTCCCGCACGTCGCCCTGCACCGGCAGCACATGCTGCATATACTGGCGAATGGTCTTATCGCTGGCCGGCAAAATCCCCACCGTGCGCCGCCCGATCACCTGGGCCGCACGCGCGATCTCGCCCATACGGTCCGCGTCGAACTGGGCCGCGCTGATCAGAACGGTGGGTGTATCGGCACGGGCCGCGAAATATTGCAGGTGTGCCCATTCTTCGGTTTCCTGCGCCATCGACGGATCCCCGCTGGCTTCGAGCATCTTGGCGGCGCTGAACATCGCCACGCCGTACAGCGGTCCCGCACCAACGTACACAAACTCGCTGATGTCGGTCCACGCGCTGATCGAGATCGTGCGCGAGCGGCTCACACACCTGGATCGTCGCTTCCATCACGTCCGCCAGCGCGACCAGTTCCGCGCGGTAAGCATCGGCCTGAGCGGTGGTCAGGCTGCCGCGTACCTCGCCAATGCGGATCGCGGCGCTGTAGAGCGCCATCTGCGAGGCAAGATAGGATCGCACCCCCGGCACGGCCAGCCCTCGCATCTCTTCAGGCAGCGGCGGGACGGTCGTCTTAAAGACTTTTTCGGCGGACTGTGCCAGCGGCGCGGACGGCGTGCCGGTCAGCGCGACGCCCACCGCGCCCGCCTGCCGTGCCAGCCGCATCGCCTCAATCGTCCGGCTGACCACGCCAGATACCGACACGGCGATCACGAGGTTCGTTTTGGGGCCGGTCGGCGGCAGGTGCGCGGCCAGATAGCGGCTGAAGGTGAGCGCGCTCACCGCCTGCGTGGGGACCTTCGCCAGTTGGTGAAAGGCGAGTTCCGCGCCGACCGGCGCATGGTAGCTGTCGCCGCAGCCGACCAGATAGATGCGCTTAACCGAGCGGCACAGCTCAAAATCGAAAGTGGCGCGCGCCGCTTCGTCAAAAGGCCGGGCGATCTCGCGGACCAACTGCGGCAGGGTATCGATCTGTTGGTGCATAGGCGAACGGTCGGTCATGGTTGTTTATCCTGTCCAACTCAAAGCGTGATGTAATTATGCGAGAATTTTTACTCTGATCACCGGGGATCCGGCAAATTGTTACACATTAGGGGCAGTACGGCGCTTGGGTTCGCAGCGCGAAGGGCGCTTTCCCGTGTGTTAGCCCCTCCCTAAATCCCTCCCCACAGGGTGGAGAGGGACTTGCGGCCCTCCCCTTTGTCCACCTTGTGGGGAGAAGGGGTGCCGACCAAAGGTCGGGTGGGGGATAGGGGCTGAAAGCACATAACACTCCCTAAAGTACCAGCGTCCGCAACCCCGCGCGCACCTCGTCATACCGCCGCGCGTAGTCGGCAGGATCGGGCAGCGCAGGCGGCAGCCCCACCTGCTCGATCATATAGGAGGCGGCGGCACTGGCATGGCAGGCGGCATCGCTGAGCCCGTCGTCCAGCCGCGCGATCAGCGCCCCGCAGAAGGCGTTCCCCGCGCCGACCACATCCACGACGGTGGTTTCCACCGCCGGGACATGCACGCCGCGCCCCTCGACGCAGATTCCACACATCCGCCCCGTCAGGACCGCGCCGCAGCGCCAGGATCCGGCAGCCCCACGCGCGGAAGCGATCCAGCAGAGCCGGCTCGTCTTCGGTCTGGGTGATACGGGTGGCTTCGAGCCAGTTGGGCGAAAAGACCGTACACGCCGCCAGCATCTCCCGGATCGCAGCATCGCTCAGCGGCGCATCCGGCGGCTTGAACGGTTCCAGGCAGACGCGTGCCCCGGCGTCCGTCAGTGCGCGGGCGAATGGCAGCGAGTTATCGTCACCGGGATGAATCCCCCAGTGAAACGCGCCGGCCGCCCGGTACGATTCCGGCAGCACATCCCAGTTGTGCGCAAGCTGGACGCCGAGCGCCGCTACCGGCATCCGCCAGACTTGCGTCCGCCGCCCGTTGAATTCCATTACCTGCCACGCGCGCGGAGTCGGCTGGTCGGTGAGGCGCACGCCGTCCAGATTGATCCCTGCGGCGTGCAGTGGGGCGAGTACGGACATATCCAGATCCGCGCCTATCCCGGCCACCAGCCCGACCCGCTCACCCGAACCGAGCGCCGCCGCCATGCCCCAGGCCGTCTGCGGACCGCCGCCGCCCAGTACACCCATGCGCGTGGTGCCCTGCGGAAACACGATGTCATCCACGATAATGCCAAATGCGACAAAATCGATCATAGGGCCAAACTCCGAGCGTCGAGGGAAATCAGATCGCGTACTCGCCAAAATCGACGGCCAGCTCCACCGGCCCGCTGTAGGTGGTGCGCGCCTCGTCGATCAATGGGCGCGGATCGGTATCCCACACGTTGTAATGAATCAGCGCCAGCCGCTTCGCCCCAGCCTCGGCCGCGATCTCGCCCGCCTGCGCCGCGCTGGAATGGCCGTATCCCGCGCCGGCCGCTTCGTGCAGCAGCAGATCGACCCCGCGCGCCAGTGTCACGATGTTGGGAATCGGCTCGGTGTCGCACGAATAGCCGACGATCGTGCCGGTCGTCTTGACCTCGATGCGCAGCCCAATCGTCGGGATAAAGTGGCGCGTCGGCCACGACGTGATGCGGAAGTCGTCATTGTCCAGCACGAGCACATTCTCATGTTCCGGCACGGGGTGAAACTGCACGGGGAAGAATCCCGGCCACGTTTTGCAGGCGGACGCGTGCATCATGTCTTCGATGCGAGTCAGACAGTGATGCAGTCCATAGACCTGAAGCGGATTCTTGCGCCCCAGCAGCCACAGCTGCATCAGCAGGATCGGCACGCCGGAGATATGATCGGGGTGGTAGTGCGTCAGGATCATGTCGTCCAGATCTTCGTGACGGATACCGATGCGGGGCAGCTTGGGCAGCGGATTCGAACCGCAGTCCACCAGGACCAGACTGCCGCGATCGCCTTGCAGGAGGAAATGGGTATTATCGTGTTCCGCATCTGCGACGGCGGCTGCCGAGCCGAGTATAATCAACCGGGCCATAACCACCCCCACCCAACAAATGGCTGTAGCCCGTATATAGCATGACTCAGTGAGTCAGCACAAATTCCACGACGCGCGGCGTCAGCCACACTTCGAGCATCGCCGCCACGATCAGCAGCGGCAGCACCACGCCCACGCCAACCTTGATCGCGCCGCCCACCGCGCGCAGCCACGCTTCGCCCACTGCCGTATCGTCCGGCGGGCGGGTGATGATGCTGCCCAGGCGCAGCGCCGCCGCCCCGGCCAGCAGGATGGCGGGCACTTCCGCGATCCCATGCGGGATGATCCCCAGGAGGAACGGCAGCGGACTGAGTCCTGACAGCACGACCTGCCCGATGATGAACCCGAAGATGCCAAACGGGATCATCGTCAGCACCAGCGCCAGCACGCCAAACGTGAAGGTCGCCAGGATAGTCGCGGCCAGCAGCACGCGGATATTCTGCATGGCGGCGAACACGACAAGCTGCGGATTGCTCTGGCCCGCTTCGAGCCAGTATTGCAGGCGGTCCATCAGGGTTTCGTCGTTGGCGTCGAACTGGTCCAGCGGCACGGTCCAGACGCCCGCCGCGATCCACCCCCCGATGAACGCGGCAACCGCGCACAGCAGCACGACACTCGCCGCGCTGCGTAAGCTCCGCACGGCGGGGAAGACGCTCAGCCGGTACCAGCGCCCCAGCGTGAAATGATCGCCGATCGGGCCGCGCACTTCGGCCCAGATTGATGCGGAACGCCCAGCGCAGGTTAAGCTGATCGAGCGACGCGGCCAAGCAGTTCCTCGCGGTTGAAGATCCGCGCGCCCATGCGAACCAGCAGTATCGACCGTCACCAGCAGACCGACCATGATATACCACAGCAGATAGCGCTGGTGCGGCTGGACCATGATCGAGCCTTCGAGCATGACCAGCATCGACATCGGGATGATGATGAAGCTCGCCAGCAGATTGGCCGCGCGGGTCGAGGTCGTCTGGCTGGATACCACCACCGCGCCCGTGACCATCACCAGCGCCTGCACCGTGGTCAGCAGCCACGATCTGCATCACCAGCAGCGGCTCCGGCCGCCACTGTGTACTTGCCCAGGATCAGCCCGCCCATGTAGATGGTGATGCCGCTGTAGCTCGCCAGCAGGGGCGGCAGCATCGCGGCGAACGACTTGCCGAGGTAGAGTTCGGTGTTGGTCAGCGGGGTGGAGAGCAGCGGTTCCAGGCTGCGGCGTTCTTTTTCGCCCACGAAGGTTTCCAGCGCGATCACCAGCGAGATCGAGACCGGGAAGAAGCCGACGATCATGGGCAGCAGCGGCAGCAGCGTCGGGACAAGGTCTTTGGCCCCGTTGTCCTCGAAGAAGCTGGTGAACATGCGCGTCATCACGTTCGCCAGCAGCGGGAAGATCAGCGTCAGCAGAAAGATGGGGGCCATGATGCGCCAGTCGCGCAGGCTGTCGCGCACTTCGCGGCGGGTGATGATCAGCGCGCGGCTGAGGGTCGCCCGGATATCGCTGACCGGGTGGGTGATCGGGATCGATCGGGGTTCGGCGCTAGTCGTTATGCTGGACATGCTTCTCCAACCCTTCGTCTTCCTGTACGATCTGCAAATACACGTCTTCCAACGTCTGCGTCACTTCGCTCAGCGTTACAATATCCAGGCCCGCGCCCGTCAGCCGCCGGATCACCTGCGGATTGGCCGTCTGCGGCTCAGCCGTGCGGTAGCGCAGCCATCGATCGCCTGTTTCGACCACGTCCACCATATCGCTCAGTTCGCCCACCGCGCCGTTGAGATGCTGCGTCAGGTGCAGCTCCATCAGCGGCAGGCCGGCGAATCGCTGCGAAAGCTCCTGGAAGGTGCCGTTGGCGATGATCCGTCCCTTGCGGATCACGGCGATGCGGTCCGCGAGGCTCTGCGCTTCGGTCAGGTTGTGCGTGGTGATGGCGATCGTGCGTTCTTCGCGCTGCAACTCGCGGATCGATTCGCGCACCAGCCTGGCGCTCTGCGGGTCCATGGCGGAGGTGGGCTCGTCCAGCAGCAGCACGTCCGGATCGTGCAGCATAGCGCGCACCAACGCGATCTTCTGCTTCATACCCTTGGAATATTCACCCAGGCGTTTATCCAGCGCGTCACTCAGCCCGAAGTGTTCCATCAACTGAAGCGGCCGGCGCTGCCGTTCATCCGGCGAGAGACGGTAGATCCGCGCGAAAAAATCCAGGTATTCGATGCCTTTCATGCGCTCGTAGAGACCGTGCTGCTCGGTCAGCACGCCCACCGACGAGCGGACCTCGGTCGGCTGGCGCACCACGTCATAGCCGGCCACGCGCGCCCAGCCTTCGGTCGGCTTGAGGATCGAGGTCAACATGCGGACGGTGGTCGTCTTGCCGGCGCCGTTCGGCCCCAGGATGGCGAAGATCATGCCCGGCTCGACCTTGAAAGAGATGTGATCCACTGCGCGAAAACGCTTGAAGTCTTTCGTCAGATCGTAAGTTTCAATCATCGCTGTCGCCTTAATCCAACCCGCTAACCCTCATTCTACCTGTGCCCGGTTGTGGTACCAATAAACGATTGTCACGATTCCGTAGATTTTGTGTGAAAAATACCTGAAAAACCGTTGGGGGAATGGGAAGGATCGGATTCCACCGCCCGAAATAAATCAGGGCCGTTGAAGGCCCTTGTGAGAGATCGCCGCGGGATTCATCCCCCGGCGATTCGATACACCCACCGATCACGCCTTGCGCGGACGCTTGCCGGCGCGGCTGTCCACCGATCGCCGCCGCAGCGAGTTGCGGTGCCGGTAGACGAACAGTGCCGTTGCGATCAGCGCCGCCGCGAGGCTGAACACCTGTGAGACATTCACCCCGCCGGACATGGCAACCTCGATCCGCAGGTATTCGAGCAAAAAGCGGGCGGTGCCGTAGGACGATGATGTACATCAGCAGAAAATCGCCCTTTTTGAACCAATCCCGGTGGCGCAGCCAGAGGAACAGCAGCACGCCCACGGTCAGCAGGTTCCACAGCGATTCGTAGAGGAACAGCGGGTGAAAGTGCGTGTACTGCGCGTACTCGCGGGGCGGATTGTCGATCCGCAGGCCCCAGGGCAGATCGGTCGGCTCGCCGTAGAGCTCCTCGTTGACGTAGTTGCCCCACCGCCCAATCGCCTGACCGAGCGGCACCGAGATCGCCGCGATGTCGATCCACGACATGACGTCCAGCTTGTGCCGCCGCGCGTAGAGCCACACGCCCAGCGCGCCGCCGATCACCGCGCCGAAGATGGACAGCCCGCCGCTCCACACGATGAACATGCCGTCGTGCAGATCAAACGGGTGCGTCAGATACCATTCGGCGGTGCGTCCGGCTTCCACCGACGAGATCGACGGGAACAGCACATGCCACAGCCGCGCGAAAATCACCGCCAGGATGACGATCCAGATCAGCGCGTTCCAGACGTGTTCGGGGTCTTTATCCTTATCCCGCTTCGCCAGCCACGCGACCAGCGCCGCGGCGGCCAGGATGCCCGTAACGATGATCAGACCATACCAGTGAAAGGTCGGGTTAATCGTCAGGCCCAACAGGTCGAACGGCCCGATTTCCAGCCCGCGACGATGAAAGGTCATGATGGGGTATCTCCCTGCTCCGCTTTCAACAAACGATACACATGGCGGACGCGCTGGAACGCGGTGAAATGCGTCCCAACAGCCAGAATCCACAGGCCGAGCATGATCCAGCCGGTAAAGAGCATGCCCAGGATCACGAAGGTGCGCTCCATGCGGGTGAACAGGCCCACTTTGCACGACAGACCCAACCCCTCGGCGCGCGCCCGGGTATAACTGACCATCAGCGTGCCGAGCATCACCACGCCGCACAGCGCGACTTCCAGTTCGGCGCCGCCCCTCGCGGTGAAATAGTAAGCCAGCCCCATGTAGATAAAACTGTCGGCATAACGATCCAGCGTGGAATCCCAGAACGCCCCAAAACGATCCTGACGCTGCATCGCGCGCGCCACCGCCCCATCGAGCGCGTCCAGCGGCGTCCCGGCGATAAATACCACGGCAGCCAGGAAAAATTCGCCCTGAGAGATCAGCACCGACGATGCCGCGACGACAAGCAGTCCAATAAAGGTGAGCACGTCGGGGTGTACGCCCCAGCGATGAAGCCGGTTGCCCCACCAGGTTGTCAGGCCGCTGACCTGATAGCGCATCCAATCCGTCAGTGTTTCAAACTGCCGTGAGACTCGTTCTCGTTGTGCCATGTTCCCCTCTAAGAGAAGTTATTGGTGATTAGTTTTTAGTTGTTGGTTTCTGGTGAGGCGCATCTCCCTTTGGGTTCCTGGCTACAAGCTGAACGCTGACTGTCCTCCACCGGATGTCCGGTGTGCCGCGCACACGCTAACAACCAAGAACTGAAAACCAAACACCAAACCCCCAACTCGCTCTTGCCAACTTACCCCGTGTAAGGTAAACTACAGTTGTTTCGGGGCGTAGCGCAGCTTGGCTAGCGCGCATCGTTCGGGTCGATGAGGTCCCCGGTTCAAATCCGGGCGCCCCGACACTTATAACCCTGCTCACCCTGTTTAGGAGCGGGGTTTTTGTTTGCCCACTTACGGCGGACGCTCGCCCACGGCGGACGCTGTCTGAGGACGGATCGGCCATAGCGGACTGGCAAGCCAGCCGGCTAGCAAGCTAGCTTACCACGTTTGGGGGCGGCTGTGAAGCGGACTTTGGTATTTTGGACGGAACGGCGGCGCTCCCGTAGAATAGCCGGGGTGTACAACAAGGGGGATCTCCTATGGCCGACATCGCCATCCCACAGTCCGGCGACGTGGCGCTGACGGCTGTCGAGCGCGAACGCGTCTACCGGCGCAATTTCCTGCTCTTTCTCTCGGATTATCTGGTATTTAGTCTGGCGCTCAACCTGCTTGGCCCGACGACGGTCGTCCCCGATTTTGTCCGCAAACTGACCGATTTGGAAGTGGTGATCGCTCTGTCCAGCCAGATATTTGAGATTCTGTGGCTGATGCCGCAGCTTCTGGTTGCGCGCAGTCTGATGCGCGTCAGGAATAAAAAATGGTGGTTCGCCGGACCGAATATCCCCGTTCGCACGGTGATTGTCATCCTGGCCGGCGTGGTCGTGCTGATCGGACCGGATCATCACACCCAACTGCTGATCGCGTTTCTCGTGTTTTATGGTCTGCTGGCGTTGGGGGATGGGCTGGTCGGTGTGCCGTGGGTGGACCTGATCAGCAGCAGCCTGGATACGCGGCGGCGCGTGCGCCTGTTCGGACTGGGTAATGCCCTGGTAGGGATCGGCGTGCTGGGCCTTGCCCCGATCATCCGCTACGTGCTGGGCGACAGCGGGCCGGATTTCCCGAACAACTACGCGCTGCTGTTTTTGCTGGCCGGCCTGGGCTTTGTGGTGACGATCCCACCCTGCCTTCTGATCCACGAGCTGCCCGGCGGACAGCCCCGCGATACGACGCCCCCCCTGCGCGAATACCTGCCGGACCTGATGCGGGTGCTGCGCGAAGACCATCCCTTCCGCTCCATGATTACGGCGCGGGTGCTGATGACCTTTTTTACGATGGCCGCCCCCTTTTATATCGGGTTCGCGACCGAACGGCTGGACATCGACAGCGGGGTAGCCGTGAGCACCCTGATGCTGATGCAAACGCTTGGGAATGTGAGCGCGTCGCTGTTTTATTCTCGCCTGGGGGATCGCCACAATCTGCAATTCATCCGGCTGGGGATGCTGGTCGGCACGATCCAACCGATGCTGGCGCTGCTGGCGGGTGAGGTCGGACCGGTGCCGTTGTACGTGGCGTTCCTGGCGGCGGGGATTGTCAGCGGGAGCCTGGGTCTGAGCTTTATCAACTGGGTGATCAGTTACGCCACGCCCGATCAGCGTCCGGTCTATTCCGGGCTGTTCAATTCCATGTCGGCGGTGGGGCTGCTCAGCGCCCCGATCGTCGGCGGGCTGCTGGTCGAATCCTTCGATTATCAGGCGGTGTTTATTGTGGCGATGGTCATGATGGCGGGCGCGCTGATGGTGGCTCTGCGCCACCGCGACACGGCGTGAGGTTTGACCTCTGGTTCATAGTCGTAGGGGCATGCCCTGGCTGTCTTTTTTTTGGGCAGGGCAAACTCTCCTCATTGTATCCTGCTGGCCTCACCCCCTCAATCCCCCTCTCCAGCCGAGCTAGAGAGGGGGAAGCGCTTCTTTCTCGAATGAGCGTCAAGATAAGGTGGCGTAACCGTCGTCACCCGGATTTAGCCCCACCCCCTGCCCCCTCCCCACGGAGTGGCTGAGGAGAGGACATGTTGGAAAGTAGGGGTTGAAAAGGGAGTTCATCGTTCACACTGGCAAGTTACGACACTAACCAGGGAGTGAACGATGAACCATCGACTATTATATCAAATGGAACAACACATCATGGCCCGATTGCCCTGTTTGAATAGCTGGCAAGGGGCGAATGTGGCCTTGTTCAGCATGGGCGTGATCGAAGCGGAAAGCTGTCAGCAAGGGGCGGTGGCGCGGAAGGTGAGTTGTGGGGAGAAGGTAGCAAGCGCGGAGCGACGCTGGCGGCGGCTGTTGGAGAATGCGCACTTTCCGCTAGAGGCCGTTTTCGGGGAGTGGGTGAGTTGGGTGGTGAGCGCCTTAGGGGCTAAGCAGCTGACCTTGCTCGTGGATGAGACCAAATTGAGCGAGCGGATCGGCGTGATGCTGGTCGGGATCGCCTGGGAAGGACGCTGTTTGCCACTCGTCTGGCGTACCTATCGCGCCAATTGGGCTGGGGCGTACCCCGCCGAAGGGCAAGTTCACATGATTGAAAAGTTGTTGCACGTGATCCATGCCCACCTTCCCCCCGAGACGGCGGTCTTAGTGCTGGCCGATCGCGGGATTGGCACCTCGCCGGCCCTGTGTCGGGCGGTGGATGCGCTGGGTTGGTCGTATCTCTTTCGTGTCACCTGTCAAACTAAACTCGTGGCGGAGGATGGCGAGTGGACGATTGCCGCCAAGTGCAACCGGGTGAGATTTGGGCGGCGTCCGGTCAGATCTTCAAACAACGCGGGCGTATTCCGGCTCATGCCCGTGCTTTATGGGACGTTGGCTATGACGAACCCTGGGCCTTAGTCACCAATGATGACCGTTTGACGGGCCATGAGTATGCCCGTCGCAATTGGCAAGAACAAAGTTTTCGTGACCTCAAAAGTGGCGGCTGGCATTGGGGCGACAGTCGGATTCGCCAGCCCGACCACGTAGCCCGTTTGCTGGTCATCCTGGTTTTGGCTTATGTCTGGGTCATCGCGCTCGGTAGTCAAGCGGTGGCCGCCCAGCGCGCCCATGCCTTAATCCGGCGGGCCGGTGCTGCGCCCCAACGCTGTGTCAGTCTGTTTAAAGACGGCTTGACGTTCTTTGTCGAGGTCGTCCAACGCTTCTCCGTTTATCGGGATTTGCTCTTTATTCACGACCAACGCTTTACTTGAAAACATGTCCTCTCCTCAGCCACGCGGTGGAGAGGGGGAAAACGCGCGCCGCCAAGTCCCTCTCCACCGCGTGGGGAGGGATTTAGGGAGGGGCCAACCCGCCCAGAAGCGCTTAAGTTGACACCTATGGGGGAAGCGCGGCTTGTCTCCCCTCTCCATCCAAGATGGAGAGGGGCCGGGGGTGAGGCCCTTCGTAGCGGGCGGGGCAAGCCCGCAGTCCTCGCAAGTTGCCATGTCGGGCGAGTTTGCTTAAATTTGGATATAGTGCCGCTGATAACAAACCATTCTAGTCTTCAGGCTTATAAAACCTGTTTTTTATCTTAAATATTGCTATAATTGAAGGGGGGCTTTATCTGTGAAACTCGTCACCCATCGACCGACCGGCAATGCTCGGTGGCGCGCCTCCGTAATCTCAGCACGCAGTGATAAACAAGGACTCAACCCAGGACGATGCATATGACACACAAGGGGCTTTCCAGGTGGTTGTGGCTGGCCGTATCCAGGCTGGCTGTTGCGCTGTCAGCGCTGCTGCTTGCAGCACTGCTGCCGGCACAGGTGGCATGGGCGCATGGCCCTTCGGACGGAGGAGCCGATCGGGGTGATATTAATGGGCTGTTCACCATCATTTTCTGGATGTCGGTCCCGGTCTTTCTGCTGGTCGAGGGGCTGATCCTGTTTGCGATTATCCGCTACCGGCGGCGGCATAAAGACGAACAGCCGGAGCAGATCGCGGGCAGCCGCAGGTTGGAACTGGCCTGGACCGATTTTATCGTTTGTAATCATCGGGGTGATTTTTGTGTTCACCTATCGCTTCATGACGACCGAGTACGAGGCGGAAGCCGATAACGAAGAGGGCACGCCCGATTACACGGTCCACGTCGAAGGTTATATGTTTAACTGGGATTATGAATACTTTCGGAGCGAAGGCATCGAAACGGGCGTGAAAACCACCCACCACCTGACTCTGCCGGCGGACACCCTGGTGCTGCTGGAGATCACCTCGCGCGACGTGCAGCACAGCTTTTGGGTGCCCGATCTGGCCGGCAAGGTCGATGCGATCCCCGGCCACGAAAACAGCATGTGGCTTAAGATCGATGAGCCAGGGCTGTACAAAGGCAACTGCGCGGAATACTGCGGCACGATGCATTACGATATGCTGATTGAACTTGAAGCGCTCGAACCGGCCGCGTTTGAGACGTGGCTCAGCGATCAGGAAGCCAAAGCGGGCGAGCTTCAGGCCATGGGCACCGATATGGAGTCCGAACTGCCGCCCGGTGATGCGGAACGCGGCGAAGCGCTCTTCAGCAGCCCCGATCTGGCCTGCTCCAACTGCCACGGCGCTCAGCCCGGCGCGGGACCGGCACTCTCGGAGATTCGCGATGATATGGGCGAACACGAGGGGTACACCGTTGATGAATATCTGCGTGAAGCCATCCTGCTGCCGTGCGAGCACGAACTCGAGGATTACAACTGCGAGATAATGCCGTCCGATTATGGCGAGAAGCTGGACGCGCAAATGCTGGCCGACCTGATCGAATCTTTGAAATCCGATAACGATTAAGCGGAGATAATGTCGATGGCAACTATAGCGACACCTCATCCGGCGACCTACCGACCTCAAGGGATCATGGCGTGGCTAACCACTGTCGATCACAAGAAGATCGGCATCATGTACGTGCTGACCACCTTCACGTTCTTTGTCATCGGGGTGTTTCTGGCGCAGATTCTGCGCTTTGAGCTGGCCGAGCCGGGCGGGCAGTTTGTGTCCGCTGAAACCTATAATCAGATCTTTACCATACACGGCTCGACCATGATCTTTCTGTTCGTGATCCCGATGCTGGCCGGGTTGGCAAACTACTTCGTGCCGCTGATGATCGGCGCGCGCGATATGGCCTTCCCGCGCATCAATGCGCTGAGCTTCTGGCTGCTGCTGGCCGGCGGGCTGACCATGTACGCCGGTTTCCTGACGGACGGCGGCCCCGCCGCGCAGGGCTGGACCAATTATGTCCCGCTCAGCAGCAAGGACTACGCGCCAAGCGTCGGCACGGATCTGTGGCTGATCGCCGTGGCGCTGGTCGGCACCTCGTCGCTGATGGGTGGGGTGAACTTCATCGTCACGATCTTCAAGCTGCGCGCGCCCGGTATGACGCTGATGCGCATGCCGCTCTTTGTCTGGACGGTGCTCACGATGGCCTTCATGATCCTGGCCGCGACCCCCATCCTGACCGGCGCAGGCGTGATGCTGCTGCTGGATCGCAACATCGGCACGCAGTTCTTTAACCCGGAAGCGGGCGGCGATCCCGTGCTGTGGCAGCATCTCTTCTGGTTCTACTCGCACCCGGCGGTGTATATCATCGTGCTGCCGGCGATGGGCATCATCTCCGAGGTGATCCCCGTGTTCTCGCGCAAGCCGATCTTCGGTTATACCTCGATGGTGATTGCCACCGTGGCGATCGGCGGGCAGGGTTTCGCGACCTGGGCCCATCACATGTATACCATCGGCCTGCCGCCGGCGATTGAGCTGTTTTTCGTGATCTCGACCATGATCATCGCCGTGCCGACCGGGATCAAGATCTTCAACTGGATTTTCACCATGATCGGCGGCTCGCTGAAGTTTGATACTCCGATGCTCTATGCGGTCGGCTTCCTCGCGACCTTCCTGATGGGCGGCATCACCGGCGTGATGCAGTCGATCCTGCCGATTGACGAGGTCGTGTCCGACTCGATGTGGATGGTGGCCCACCTGCACTATGCCGTGTTTGGCGGCGGCGGCTTCGGTATTTTCGCCGGGCTGTATTACTGGTGGCCGAAGATGTTCGGCTACAAGCTGGACGAGCGCCTGGGCAAGATCCAGTTCTGGACGCTGTTTATCGGCTTCCATGTCACCTACTTCCCGCTGCACATCCTGGGCCTGTGGGGCATGCCGCGCCGCGTGTTCGACTACGACGCCGACCGGGGCTGGACTGAGCTTAATGTGCTGTCGACGGTGGGCGGCGTGCTGATGGGGATCTCGGTGCTGATCCTGGTCTACAACATGATCCGCAGCGCCCGTTCACACGAGCCGGCGGGCGATAATCCCTGGCAGGGTGATACGCTGGAATGGATGACCTCGTCGCCGCCGCCAGAGTATAACTTCGCGCGGGTGCCGGTGGTTCACAGCCGCCGCCCGGCGCGTGATGCACGATTGGGCCTGAGTGCAGAGGGGGATTAAGGATGAGCCACGTCGTCGTAGCCGAGGAGTTGGAAGAACAGGTTGAAGTTGAAATTGAAGAGGGGATCCATGACGCCGGCACGGTCGCGCCTGAGGATATTCACCTGCCGCCGTCTACCATTGCGCCGCTGATCGTCGGGATCGGGGTGACGCTGCTGCTGGTGGGCATGATCGCGCCGGTGCTGGGGGTAATCGGCCTGGTGATCACGGCGGTCGGCGGGCTGCGCATGGCGCGCTTCCCCGAAGTTGAGATGCCCGCGGCATTTCTGAAGCAGATCAACAACCGCAAGCTCGGCATGTGGGCGTTTATCGCGTCCGAAGTGATGTTTTTCACATCGCTGATCGCCACGTTTATCTCGTTCAAGCTGGATCACGCAGCGGCGTTCAAGGAAGCGCACGACGTCCTGAGCCTGCCGCTGGCAACGATCGGCACGACGGTGCTGATCTTCAGCAGCTTTGCGGTGGTGATGGGCCTGGAAGCGATCCAGTCCAGCGACCGGCGGGTGTTCTTCAACTGGATGGGCCTCACCATCCTGTTCGGCGCGATGTTCCTCGGCATCCAGGCGTTCGAGTGGTACGAGCTGATGCACGAGGGTATCAAGGCGGATGACGTCTTCGGGACCGTCTTTTTCAGCACGACCGGCTTTCACGGGCTGCACGTGCTGGGCGGCGTCGTCTGGCTGAGCCTGATCATGCTGCGGGCGTCGCGCGGGGAATATTCCGCCGAGAACAACCTGGGCATTGAGTTGTTCGGGCTGTACTGGCACTTCGTGGACGTCGTGTGGATCGTGCTGTTCACGGTCATCTACCTGATCAGCTAGCGAGGGCGAAGATGAGCGATCAAGCGTTATGGATCACCTTGTGGGTTGCCAGCGGCGCGTTTATCGGCGGCGTCGTGACACCGCTGGTCGTTGAAAATCGGCGGCTGAGCGGTTTTCTGGCGATGCTGATCGGCGTGGTTGTTGGCGCGGTGGGCCATGTGATCTTTCTGCTCCCGCTGTGGCTGATGCTGGGACGTCGGCCATCAGATCGGACCGATCAACGCCCGGCGTGGCAGCGTGATATGGCCGAGTTCGGCCGCGTTGGGGAACCGGCTCCCGCCTTTTCGTCGCGGGAAGCGCTGGCGCAGTTTCGGCGGCTGCTGTGGCCCGCGCCGCGTGCCGACGGCCATTCGCACCGGCAGGCGTATGTCAGCGTCTTTGTCGCCCTGGCGATCATCACCGCGATCGAGGTGCTGCTGACCGTGCTCGATCTGGGCATCTCGATGACCGGGCCGCTGGTTATGCTGTCGTCGCTCAAGGTGCTGTTGGTGGTGCTGTTCTTCATGCACCTGCGTTATGACAGCCGGTGGTATTCCGCCGTGTTTGTGTATACGGTGCCGTTCGCGGCGCTGGTGCTGATCATCCTGGCGCTGGCGTAACGTCCGCGCTGCCGCAGGGTTCATATGAGCGTCTCCGGATCAGGAGGCGTTTTTGTTGGCAGGATGCAGAAGGAAACACGCTATGGCGGGAGCATACGCCGGGCCGCTGCCCGGATCGTACTGGGTGCAGGAAGCCAGCGCGCTGGCCGGTAGACTGCTGGCCGGCCCTTATCCCGGATCGCCTGTGCCCGACGTCATGCAGGCGCGGCTGCGGGCGCTGCTGGATGCCGGAGTCACCTGTTTTGTCGATTTAACCCAAAGCCACGAGCGCGAAGCCTATTCACCCCTGCTGCCAGAAGGTGTACAATACCAGCGTTTCCCCATCCCCGATTTTACCGTGCCGCCAGACGATCAGATGATGGACATCCTGGATACGCTGGATCGGTTGCTGGCCGATGGGCACACGATCTATCTGCACTGCTGGGGAGGGGTTGGGCGCACCGGGACCACGGTGGGGTGTTTCTGGGTGCGGCACGGCATGCCCGGCATTGAGGCGCTGGAGGAAATCACACGCCGCCGGCGGCATGACGACTCACCTGACACCGATGATCAGCGCCAATTGGTCATTCGTTGGAACGAAGTAGAGGAAAAGCATCGAAGATGAGTGATGAGCATTCACTGCCCTATGGGGTGTATTGGGTACAGGAAGCCAGCCCGCTGGCCGGCAGCCTGTTGGCCGGACCGAACCCGGCATCGTGGAACGATAACCAGACCCGGCAGCGCCTCCGCCGCCTGCTGGATCTTGGCGTGACGTTTTTTATCGATCTCACCGAGGCGAACGAGGCGAAAAATTACCACGTGCTGCTGAGCCGCGAGGCGGCCATGATGCGGCGGGACGTGGTCTACCGCCAGATGTCGATCCGGGACATGGACATCCCCGCGCAGGATCATATGGCGGCGATTCTGGACATGATCGACACGGCCATCAGCCGGGGACACGTCGTCTATGTCCACTGTATGGCGGGGTTGGGCCGCACGGGCACCGTCGTCGGGTGCTATCTTGTGCGGCATGGGCTGGCCGGGCAGGCTGCGCTCGACAAGATCACGCGGCTGCGCGGGGGTCGTATCGATTCGCCGCAGACGGATGAACAGTGTTTCATGGTCCGCACCTGGGGCGAGGGGTAAGGGCAGCGCCAAACATTGTATCGGAAGCTTGTCGCCGGACGTTAAAACGGTCCGGCTATAGAGGAAAAAGTCCGCTGAAGGGACTCTGAGCAGCACCTTCAGCGGGCTTTCTGGTTTTTATCATAGCCGCAAGGTTTATTGCTCTATTTCATGGGTATCAGGCAAATTGTCTTGTAGGGGAGCACCTCGTGTGCTCCCAGTCGCGCAGAGCGCGACACGCGGCCGCGCCGCGTTGGGCGGACACAAGGTCCGCCCCTACAAGATCTGTTACCCGATGATCAATTCCAACCCCGCGTTGATGTCGTCCACCAGATGATCCGCGACTGCGGCCAGCGCCGCGCGTTTGTCCGGGTTGGGCGAGACGCCCACGCCGATAAAGGACACGTCCAGCCCGGCCTGTGCCAGCCGTTCGACCGCCTGCCGGGTGGCGCTGATCCCCCCGACGGAATCTTCAAAGACGACGACGCGCGCCGGGCTCCCTTGCAGGCTCGCCAGCGGGCCGGTGAGATCGCCGCGTTCGTACAGCGCCGCCGCCGCATAGAGCGCATCGATTTCGCTGCGCGATGCTGCCGCGCCGATCGCCGCCAATCCCTGCACCGGGGACGGCTTGATATAGTCCGCCACACCGCGTCCCTCCCGCGAAGCCAGCCAGCTAACCCGTCCCTGCCCCATCAAAGCCACTTTGCCATCCAGACTGAGCAGTTCGACGGCGAGTTCGGCTTCGGGTGAGTAACCCGAGATCGTGCGCGCGGCGGCACCGTCCACACCGGGAGGCGGCAGGCTGGGCCGCGCCGTGAAGATCGCAGCGCCGCTGCCGGCGGCACCGCTGCCGGGTGTTTGCAGCCAGTCCAGCAGGCGCGCGCGGCTGGTATCGCTCAGCAGCGCCCAATCATAGCGATTCAGATAACTCTCGCTCTCGAACGGCGCGGGGTGTCCATAGGTATCGGCAAAGCGCGCGCTGCCCAGAGTATAGGTCTGAAAGGCGCGCGTCGTCGGTGTGCCGAGGACGTCATACACGTTGCCAAGCAGGGTGCGCAGCACGGCGAGACGATCCGCGCTGACCCGCGCGCTGAGCATCTCCAGGTAGCGCGCCGCGGGGAAATGGTGATTGCCGTTTTCGGCATGGATCTGCCGCGCGATGCCGGTAAAGTCGGGGCGGGTGAGCGTAAGCTGCGCCCCATGAATCGCCTGGACGGTGTCGTCCAGCGTGCCGCCCCACAGATCCGGGCGCTGCTCCACGGCGGCCAGCAGCAGCGCGCTGATGCACATCGCGCCGGCGTCCCACTCGTTGGTCAGCCCGCACGCCTCAAACACCGCGATCTCGTCGTCAGCCGGACCCATCGCGTCCTGGCCCATCTGCGCGGCGAAATAATCCACCATGGCGCGCAGCGCGATCTTATAGCCCACCGGGTGAATCAGCACGCCATCGACGTCGAACAGGAGCAGGGTGCGCAGCGTGCTCAACGGGAGTTCGAGTCCCCGGATGGCGCGGCCCGTTCGGCCAGGAACGCCTCGTAGTCGGCGCGATCAACCAGCGTGCCGCCGGAAACATCCGCCGATACGAAGTTGCGGTTTTTGTCGAAGAAGAACTCGATCTCGATGCGATCAAAGCTGCGCTGCCCGACGACCACTTTGCGCGTATAGTAACTGCTGCCATCGTCGCTCGCCGACAGGTCGTTAAAGCGGTGCAGCCGGATGCGGACCACCTCGCCGGTGCGCTTGGCGCGCACGTAGAAGTAGATCCCGTCCTTGTCGCCGGCATTCGCCCCACCGCCGAACAGCTTTTTCAGGAAATTCATGGGCCTTTATCTCCTCGTTCCCAGTTTCGGGCAAGGATACCACACAGACGTGTTCACGGGTAAAAAAAAGAAATTTACCACAGAGGGCACAGAGGCCACAGAGAAAAGCAGCAATTAGCCGTTAGCGATTAGCGGTTAGCTCCTGCAATTGGCACGCGTGACCGATCATCAAAAACCAAGAACTAATCACCAATAACCAATCACTTCATGTCAATCGGGGAACTCGGCCACGATGGTGCAGGGGCTCCCGTCGGAGCCTTCGATCTGCAGCGGCCAGGCATAGATGCGCCGGGCGCGATCCATGTCGGGATCGATGCGCAGATCCTCGAGGATCAGCAGAAAACGCCCATCCGTCCGCCCAACGCCGGTCAGAATCCGGTGAGTTTCCCTCAATTCGTCGCGGAAATCCGGCGCGCCGATCGACACCGCGTCGATGGCGACCCCTTTCAAACGCGGGAAGGAGTCCGTCAGGTAGCGCGCCCCACTGGGATACAGCATCGGCCCATGGGCGGCGTAGGTGGCGGGATCGGCACTGCGCTGATCGGACCAGCCGGTGCGCAGCAGCGCGAGATCGGCGTCGGCCAGCCGCGCGGCATGCGGTCGCAGATCGGCATCGGTGATTATCCCATTGGCGGACTTGGGTACCTCGATCACGGCCGGCGCGAAGAAGATGAAGCGGTCGATGGGCAGTTGGTAGGCCATCGAACCCTGATCGTTAAAATGGTTGGGGGCGTCCAGATGCGTGCCGGAATGGGAGAACAGGTGCAGCACGGTGGTATTGGACGAGTCGCCGCGCGCGATGGATGAGCGCGGCTCGATCTGGGCGGCGGGCGGGTTGGTCGGCCAGACCGGGCTGGTCGCGCTGAGGGGATAAGACAAGACGCGGAACATGGATCCACACTCCTGTGCAAATACAAAGCCTGTCGCCGCAGGGATATATCAACGCGATGGATTCTCATTCGATTGTAGGGGAAATGGCAGGGGCGGGCCAATGGGGTCCCGCCCTTGTAGCTTATTGGCCTCACCCCCGGCCCCTCTCCATTCGAAATGGAGAGGGGAGCATACATCTTCCCCCTCTCTAGCTCGGCTGGAGAGGGGGATGCCGACCGAAGGTCGGACGGGGGTGAGGCCTTGCCATTTTGAGAGACGGTGTCTCGTATTGGCTTTTAGCTAACGGCTAACGGCTAACGGCTAACGGCTCATCCAACCGTCGGCTCCAGCCAGTATGCGCGGCTGTCGCCTTCTGCCGTCCAGCCGACCGTGCCATGATAGTCCACCTGCCACCAGTACATTCCATCGACACATTCCGGCCCCGCGAGGACCTGAAAATCCTCACCGGGCTGGATCTGGCCGATGACATCCCCCGTGGCCGGCTGGCTCCGCAGGTTGTTGGGCGTGGTATCGATCCGCAGTGCGCCCCAGTTGCCGATCACCAGGCGCGGCGGGAGCGCGCTGCCACACGCCGCGGGCTGATCAACTCGCCACGCGGTCGGCCCCCAGAACAGGCTGACAAAGGCATCGTCCAGCACCGGGCCTAGCGCGACCTTTTTGTTCGGCAAGACGATCGAAAGCCGGCCATCGGTGGTGACCTGCGCTACCGTCTGACCATCCGGGCCGAGCGTGACGCGCGTATAATACGAGATCCGTTTGGGGCTGTCAATTGTCTCACCGCCGGGATAGGTGACGGTCCACGAGTAGAAATCCGGCCATTCCGCGTCGCGATGGTAGGTGTATGTCAGCGCCGCCGAGTTGGCTACCTGCGGGTTGATCAATCCCGGCTCAGCCAGCGCGGGATGCATCACCCCGGTCTGCGGCTGGATCAGGTCCCAATTGCCGAAGGGCGTGTAATGGACCGCGATTTCGTCCTGCCCGTTGGCATCGACCCACACGGCGTAACTGAACGTCTGGGCGTCGTGCTCAACGATACGCGTCGCCGAAAGCTGCTGGCCATTCTGAGGGTCGAAGACCCGTACCATCACGAAAAAGGTCTTGGTGCTGTCGTCAAATTCGTAGCTCGGCATCGCGATCCCGCCGCCGCCCCACATAGGGGCAACCGCCATCGGCACGCCGGCCTGATCGGGCAAGTTGTTCACCAAGCACCTCTGTCGTGCCCTGATTAAAATCGAAAATCATCACGCGGTTGGTTTCCCGTGCGAGCGAGGGATAATGCACCTCGCCCCAGGCCAGGCGGGTGCCATCCGGCGACCACGTCGGCACGGAACGCAGCCACGCACTGTCGGCGACGTTCTCCACAAAAAACGAGGCGTCGGCGGGCTGGGTGGCGACAGTGGTGATCGTCAGGGTGGAAATATCCAGTACGGTGATGTCGGCGGGCAGCGGACCGCCGCCGAATCCGCCCGTTCGCTCCCATGCGTCCACGCTCAGCGGGGACCAGTTCACATAGGCGATTTTGGTGCCATCCGGCGAGAGGGCCGCCTCGGTGATATGCCCGTCGTTGGTCACATTGGTGAGCGCCGTGCCATCGTAGGTCCACAGATCGTAGTTCATCAGGATGACAAGCGGCTGCTCGCCCTGCGCGTGCGATGGTGCCGCAGGTGGCAGCAGTGCCGCTCCTGGGAGCGCCATCAGGGCGGCGAGCAGCAGCCCAAGTATTGCGGTGCGTTTCATCGAACAATCCTCCTCATGGTCGTAAAACTATGTTCAATCGTAATTTCGCGCCGTGACCAGGGCGTGATTAACTCTTCCCATCTGGGGGCATTCAGGAGAATTAACCGGATGAGACAACCTATTCCAAGCTTCGGAAGGTTATTGCGGTCCCAGCCACTTTGAAATCGCCCATTTCCTGCGAGGAAAATCAAACAACCAGTTGGCTTTGCTGAGCGTGCTGTAGCCCAGCACCAGATCCATAGGGATTTCGATGGTGGAATTCACGTGTGAGAAATCCACGCCAGCGACCCGGTGAGGCGGAAACGTCTGGTTACCCATGACGGCAGCGGACATGAGGAACATGGGCGTTTCCATTGTTGAACCTGACGAGTCGGTTCCGACCGATTGTCCTGCTTGCTGAAAGAAAGCCGGGTGTTCTTTGATAAAGTTTGTATCTACAACTGTTATGCCTGAGCCCGTATCCCAGACGGCGCTGGCCTTCACCGTTCCAAAGCGAACGTCAATATAGGGATGAAATCGGTTATCGAGGACCAGCTCTTGAAAATCGTAGCTGTCTTCCTTGGTCGCGTCGACGGAAACCCGATTTTCGTCAAAGTAGAAGTGACAGCAAAAGTCCTTGAGTAAATCCATTCCGATCAAATTTCTTCTCTGGGAGTTTGGTGCTGCCATCCGGGCCAGCATAAAATTGTGCTTCGAAACAGGCCCGATCTCGATACTGGGCACGATGATCAAATCGTCGCTGTGCCTGGCAAAGACCCCCGACGAATCATGTTTCTCAATGCTGCCAAATTCGGACGTGTAATCATCCCATACGACACTGCTTGTTGCCGCGCCGGTATCGAGCAGAAAGCGATATGGCCTGCCGGCGATTGTTCCATCAACATAAACCTCGGCGGCCTCAGGTTCCTCTGGATCCGGGATGATGATCAGCTTGAATTCGCTCATGTTGTCCTGTGTGATGATTGCCTTTATGAGGTGATGATCTGTAGGGGCGTATTGCAATACGCCCCTACTAGAAAACTCTGTTGCCCGATCTTGTATGGAAGCCTAAAAATCCTCGGTGGACGACGTCAGCCCGGACATCAGGCTGCGCTGCAAAACCAGCAGCACGATCAGCGGCGGGATGATCACGGTGATCGTGCCGGCCATCAGCGTGCCCCAGTCGATCACCGAGTCGGTCGCGATTAACTGCTTGATCCCGATCTGCACCTGCCGCGTCCGGTCGGAGTTCGCCACGATCAGCGGCCACAGGTATTGGTTCCACATGTAGACGAACTCGATCAGGAACAGCGCACCGATATTCGTGCGCGACACCGGGATCAGAATGCTGACCAGGAAGCGGAACGGCCCCGCCCCATCGACGCGCGCCGCGTCAGCCAGATCCGTCGGGACGGTGCGGAAAAATTGCTGGAACAACAGCAGGCCCGTCGCGCTGGCGAAGAAGGGGATCGTCAGCCCTTTGAAGGTGTCCACCCATTTCAGTTCAGTCAGCAGTTCGTAGGTGGGCACGATCCGCACGGGCAGCGGCAGCAGGTGCGTCAGCATGATCAGCGCCAGGATCAGCATCCCGCCGCGCACCCGGAAGTAGATCAGCGCATAGGCACCGAGGATACTCAGGATGATCTTGCCGATCGCCACGCCGAGCGAGACGATCAGCGTGTTCACAATCAGCTTGCCCATCGCGGCGCTTTCCCAGGCGTTGTTGAAGTTATCCACCAGCGCAGAGCCAGGGCGCAGAGTGCCCACGTTTGAGGACTGCGTGCTGAGAATGATGGCGTAAATCAGAGGAAATGAGACCAGGAAGACGGCGGTTCCCATCACCAGATGCATGATCACCGGGTAGAAACGCCGCCGCCAGCGTCCCTCGCGGATTACAGCGGCTGCCGCAGTGGATGACGTGGCTGCTGCGCTCATTGATAGAAAGTCCTCCGGCTCACAAAACGATACTGGAACAGAGTCAGCCCGGCGACGATGAGCAGCATCACAATCGACTGCGCCGCCGCCAGCCCGATCCGGCTGGAACTGCGGAAGCCGTCCAGATAAAGACGGTAGATCAGCAGATCGGTGGCGCGGCCCGGCCCACCCTGCGTGGTGATGTCGATCAGGCCAAAGGCTTCAAAACTGGCGTAGAGCGTATTCATGATCAGCAGAAACAGCGTGACCGGCGTCAGCAGCGGCAGCACCATCCGCCAGAAGCGCGTCCAGGCGTTCGCGCCATCCAGCGAGGCGGCTTCGATCACATCATGCGGGATGTTCTTCAGCCCCGCCAGGAAAAACAGGATGTTATACCCCAGGATTTTCCACGTCGCGGCCATGCTGATAAAGATCAGGGCATCGCCCTTGCTGCGCCGCCAGTTAAAATCGATGCCCACATTCTGGAACAGATCGGTCAGCACGCCGATCGCCGGGTCGGTCAGCAGCGCCCAGATCACGCCCGCGATGGACGGCGACAGCGCGTAGGTCCAGATCAGCAGCGTCCGGTAGACGCCGAAGCCCCGGATCGCCTGGCTGGCTCCCACCGCCAGCGCGAGGCTGATCACCAGCGACGCGACGACGACGATCACCGTAAAGATGGCGCTGACCTTGATCAACTCGATATACGAATCCGATTCGTAGAGGCGCTGGAAGTTCTCCAGCCCGACGTATATTTTGGCGTCACGCACGCGGTTCACGCGGTACAGACTGAGTTCGATACTTTGCGCGGACGGATAAAGGAAAAAAAGGAGCACCAAAAGAATACTTGGGGCCAATAACAGATAGGGCAAAATACGATTCGGGAAAACAGAAGTCAACGGTCGTACCTATCCTTAATTAGAATCGGCCAGTACAGGCGAGTATAACCTGTACTGGCGGAAAGTCATCTAGAGCAGACTGCAATGCGTGGCGAGTGTTTACCCCTCCCTAAATCCCTCCCCGCACGCGGAGAGGGACTTGAAACGCGGCGGCAAGACGCGCCTCCCCTTTCTCCGTTTACGGGGAAAGGGGCAGGGGGATAGGGGTAAAGCTGCGCTTATTACTCAAGCAGGCTGGCGTAGTCGGCCAACACCTGGTTCGATTCCTCGACCGCCGTATCGAGCGCTTCCTGCGGATCGACCCCGTTCACGACGGCTTCTTCGATCGCCGCGCCGACAATATCGCGGATGATCACGAAGTCGCCCAACAGCACGCCGCGCGCGGCGGTGGTGTCATTGCCCGCGAGAATCTGATCAAACGCGGTGCGGAAATTGGGGTTCTGCTCGAACCAACCTTCGGCATCCAGGGCTTCGACCGTGGCGTTGGACGCCGGGAAGTAGCCGGTACCCTTGTGCCACAGCATGTCCTGGTCAACTTCCGAGAGGTACTGGTAGAAGCGCCAGACCGCCGCGTAGTCTTCAGGAGCCTTGTCGGCCATCGTCCACAGGCAGCCGCCGCCCACGACATTATTGCCGGCGCGCTCGTAACCATCCAGCGTCGGCAGGAAGGCCGTGCCCAGGTTGAACTCGACAGCCTTTTCGATCCCGCCCAGGCTGGACGTGCTCTGGGCAAGCATGGCGAACTCGCCCGCGATAAACGGATCGTTGGCCGAGTATTCGCGCCCGCCGTAGAACAGGAGGCCGTCATTGGCCCACTTCTGCCACTCGGTCAGCACCTTGACGCCAAACTCGCTGTTGAAATAGACCTCAGTCGCCAGACCCGCGCGCCCGTTGTCCTCATTGGCGAGCATCTGGTCGTGCATGGCGAACATCTGCTCCATGATCCAGGCCGGCCAGCCGAACGAAATCGCATTCTTGGCGACGCCGGCATCGACGATCTGCTTGCCCATGTCATACAGCTCGGAGAACGTCGTCGGGGGCTTTTCGGGATCCAGCCCGGCGGCCTCGAACATGTCTTTGTTGTAATAGAGCATGGCGGTGGAGCTGTTAAACGGCATGCAGCGCAGTTCGCCGTCGATCGCATAGTAGTTGAGGATCGGCTGGACGAACTTGGTCTGATCCAGCGTGCCGCCGCTGACTTCCATCACGGGGACAATCGCGCCGGAGTCGAGCATGGTGCGCGTGCCGACTTCGTACACCTGCACGATGTGCGGACCTTCGCCCGCCGCATACGCGGTCAGCGCCTTGGTGAGCGTCTCGGCGTAACTGCCGGTGAACTCGGGCACCACTTTGACATCGGGGTTGGCCGCGTTAAAGCCGTCTACTAACTGCTGCACCACCTCGGCGCGGCTGCCGCTCATGGCGTGCCAGAAGGTAATTTCGGTTGGTTCCTGGGCCGCCGCAGGGAGCGCCAGCGTCACCAGGGTTATCACAAACAACAGACTAATGCTCAAACGCCGTAACTGCATGGGTAACTAACTCCTTATATTGGCAAAAAGTGTCTTCGTGACAGCGAACCAAAGTGATCAGTTTTTAGTTTTTAGTTATTGGTTAGAGCAATCAGCGAGAGATTCGCCCTACCAAAAACCAATCACTAATCACCAAGCACTGAGAACAAAATACCAGTCGGCGCGATAGTCCCTCCTTTCACGGGATGTCGGCGCGGAGATTAAATTTCGTTAACCGTATTCGTATTGTAGATAAGAAATACCGGCCCGGCAAACTGTCCTATCGGGCATTCTACTCGCTCCGTGTCCTCATGCTACAGGCTTATTCCACAGCCGGCATAACCGGGCGGTCGAGGAACGTCTCCGCGAACTGCAAAAAGCGATAGACATCACGGAAGTTGGTCGCCAGCCCGACGGAGATACGCACCGCCCCCACCGCGTCGATCGCCTTGCCATGCATGACGCGGATGAACTCCTCGAACGTCATGCGCTCGTCACGCTGGAAACAGTCTGCCAGGTCGTCACGCGTCAGGCCGTGCGCTTTTTCGCCCGCGCCGGGGTTGCAAAAACAGCCCGTGCGCAGCGAGATATTGACCTGATTGGCCTCCGCTTCGACGGCACGGTAATCGATCAGACGGCCGTTCGGGTCGAAGAAATTGATGGTGACGGTGCCGCCGCGCCGGTCGGTGCTGGCCGGTCCGTAGAGATGGATCAGCGGCTTCCCATTGCGGTGATACAGGTTCAGGAGATGCTGGATCAGCCAGCCGGTCAGGTCGATCACCCGCTCGTGGATCTGGTCGATGCCCAGGTTGGTGATGTGCTTCAGTCCAATCTCAACCGCCGGCAGGTTGAGGTAATCGACGGTGCCATCCTCAAACGCCGCCTCGCCCTCTTCGAGATAGTAGCCGTCGCCCTGCACCGACGCGATCGTGATCGTGCCGCCGGCGAACCAGGGCCGTCGCAGTTTGTTCAGCGTGGTACCGCGTGCCAGCAGACAGCCCACGCCGGTCGGATAGCCGAAGATCTTGTAAAACGACAGCGCCACAAAGTCGGGATGCCACAGGCTGAGATCGAGCCGGTTGGTCGGCGCGAACGCCGCCGCGTCGAGCAGCACGTCCCAGCCTTTTGCCTGGGCACGCGCGATCCAATCCAATGCGTGCTGCACGCCGGAGAAATTCGACTGCGCAGGATAGGCGAGCAGGTTATAGGAACCCGGCTGCGCCAGATCGAGATAGTCAGCCATTTTGCCCTCGTCGATGCGCAGTTCGGGCGGCAGCACGGGCACATACACCACATCCGCCCCCTTGGCGCGGGCAAACTCGCGGATGCCGTTGACCGAGTTGTGGTTGTCGAACGTCAGCAAATAATGTCCGCCCGGCGCGAAGGGATACGACTCCCCGACCAGCTTCAGCGCGCCGCTGGCGTTCTGCGTGAAGATCACGACATACTCATCCTGTGGGGCGTTGAAATAATCGAGGATGGCCGCGCGCGTGCGCTCGACCAACTGTGTCATCGCCAGCGAGGTCGGGTTGCTCGAGTGGGGATTGCCAAAGACGCCCGCCCGCAGCATCGCCAGGTGCGTCTCGATCTGGTGCTCGGCGTACAAACCGCCCCCCGTATAGTCCAGGTAGACATGGCCCTGGTCGTCCAGCCGGTGATATTCGCGGGCGCGCAGCACGTCCAGCGCCTCGACATCAAAGGCCGGATAATCCCGTTGAAACGCCGCCAGCGCATCTGCATAGCGAGCCAAAGTATAAGTTTTCGGGGTGTGCATGTCGATCCTCAACGCGGCCAATAAGCTGCCTCTAGTATAGCGCGGGTTGGGGCGGGGCTGTAGGGGTGGGTACAGGAACAATAATCACCGATCTGATCAATCTGGTTCATGGTACGGATAGTTGGTAGGGGAGCACCCCTGTGTGCTCCCAGTCGCGCTGCGTGCGACACGCGTCAGCGTAGTATTGCTACGACGCCGCGCCGGGCGGACACGGGGGTCCGCCCCTACATGCCATGCGAGGTGAATAGATGTTTCGCACCAGGAACCAGCTTTGATCGATCAGGGCAGATCGATCTGATCATACGTGCCGCCGTAGATGAGCTTTTTGGGCGTATCGGCGGCGAGGAAGTCATGCGGGAACCACAGCTCGATCGCGCTGGCAGCGTCCAGGCGCTGCACCTGATCAGGCGTCAGGGAGACGCCCAGGCAGGCGAGATTATCGCGGAACTGGTCGAGCGTGCGCGCACCGATGATCGGGATGATCTGCGCGCGGTGCTGCTGCGCCCGGATCCAGTTGATCGCCACCTGGGCGGGCGAGCAGCCGATCTCCTCCGCGACGCCAATTACGGTTTCCACAATCGCGGATTCGCGATCCGTCAGCGTGGTGTGGCGCATGCGTTTCGTGTCGGGAGTTTGGCCCTCGCGGTGTTTGCCGGAGAGCTTGCCGCTGCTGAGCGGTCCCCACGCCAGCACGCCGATCTCCAGCGCACGCGCCATCGGGAGCATATCCGCCTCAAGCTCGCGTTCCAGCAGGTTATAGGGTGCCTGCAAACCGATAAAGCGCGACCAGCCGCGCCAATCGGCCAGGGTGTTGGCCTGCGCGATCACCCAGGCGGGCGTGTCGGATGCACCTACATACAGCACCTTGCCCGCGCGGACCACGTCATCGAGCGCGCGCATCACTTCCTCGATCGGCGTGATCTGGTCCCAGGCATGAATCCAGTAGATGTCAATGTAGTCGGTACGAAGCTGCTTGAGACTGGCTTCCAATGACTGCACAAGGTTCTTGCGGTGATTGCCGCTGGCGTTGGGATCGCCCTGGCGCTTGAACAACGTATACTTGGTGCTGACCACCCAGCGATCGCGCTCCCCGGCAATAAACTCCCCCACCAGACGCTCGGCGGTGCCCTCGGTGTAGTAGTTGGCTGTGTCGATAAAATTGCCGCCCGCCTCGCAGTACAGCTCGACCATCTGGCGGCAGTCCTCTTTCGACGCGCCCCAGCCCCAGTCTTCGCCGAACGTCATCGTGCCGAGACAGACCTCGGCCACGCGCAGCCCGCTTCTCCCCAGTAATTTGTAGCGCATGGTTATGCGTGCCCCATCTGTCAAGGTGTTCGCTAATCTCATGAGGGGTGGTATTTGCAGAACTGCCCCTTGTATCCTCTGGCCTACCCCCTCTCCCCCTCTCCAGCGAGCGGAGAGGGGGAGACGGGGGAGATGATTGTTATCTGTAGGGGCGGGTTAGCAAACCCGCCCTGGACGACCCACTGGGTTGCCCCTGCGGATGCTCCCAGAATTTGCGGGGTAGGCTTCCCCCTCATCACGCGTCCGGCAGGCAGCGCCGCACGACCAGCAGCGTCACATCGTCGAACTGCTCGGCGGTGGCGATGTGCGCAAAGACGGCCGTTTCGACCCGCTCCAGCAGCTCGCGCGCGCCAGTCGCCGGCACCGCGGCGAGTTCCAGCAGCCGTTTCTCGGTGAAGAAGGCCCCACCGGGCGCTCGGGCGTCTGGCACGCCGTCGGTGAAAGCCAGCAGACAGTCGCCGGGCTCCAGATGCGTCTTCTGGATCTCGAAGTGTGCGCCGGGGAAGATCCCGACCGCCGGGCCGGTCTGGGTGATCTGCTGCTTGAGGGTGCCGTTCACGTCCAGGACCAGCGGGGCATTATGCCCGCCGTTGATGTACAGCACCGAGCCATCATCCGGGTTTAGCACGCCGAAGAACATCGTGGCGAACATGCCGAGCATGCCGTGGTTGATCGCCACGTAATCGTTGGTAAGCTGCACGGCTTTTTCCAGCGCGAGACTGCCCTCCGACGGCAGCACCACGGCTTCCGATTTGCTGTTGTCGTCGTGAGGCACCGATCCGGTTTCGATCACCCCGGTCAGGTCGGTGGCATAATGCTGCTGGGCAAACGCGCGGATCAGGCTGCGCATCAGCGCCATAAACAGCGCCGCGCCCACCCCTTTATCGCACACGTCCGCCACCAGAAAGCCGATGCGCTCGTGCGTCATCTCGAACACGTCGTAAAAATCGCCGGCCACCTGTCGCGCTGGGTGCAGGCACGTGGCGATCTCCCAACCTTTGCGGTAGGGCAGATCCTCGTTTTTGGGCAGAAAATCCGCCTGGATAGCATGACCTACCTGGACATCCCGCTCGACTTTGAGCAGTTCGGCCTGACGTTTGAATACAAGCTGGTTGTTGAGCGCGACCGCCGCTTGCGAGGCCAGCGTTTCGATCACCAACTGCTCGTAGAAGTCGAATGCGTCCACCTCGCCGGTTTCCGGGTTCTGCGAGTTGATCAACTGCAAGACGCCGATCACCTCTTCCTGGTGGTTTTTAAGGGGTACGGTCAGCACGGAGCGTGTCCGGTAGCCGTTCAGCTCGTCGAATTTTTTCGTGGCTGAAAAGTCAAAATCCTGCGCGTTGTACACGTCGGCCACTTTCACCGACTGCCCGGTGAGCGCGACATGGCTGGCAACATTTTTCATGTTGGGATTGCCATCGGCGTCGTACAGCGACAGCGGCGGGAACTTGATCGGGTTGCCGGTGGTGCCGCCGAGCGCCACACCAAGCGAGTCCGTCAGGACAATGGCAAATTCGAGCTTATCATTATTTCGCAGATAGAGCGTCCCGGCGTCGGTGTTGGCGGCGATCTTGGCTTCGATCAAAATCTGCTCCAACAGGCGGTCAAAATCGGTGACGGCGGACAGCGCAATGCCCACCGGGAAAATCACCTGCTGAAGCTCGTCGGCCAGCTTTTGCGCCTTGGCGCATTCGTCACGCTCTTCCTGCCGCATGCGGTGATGCTCCAGCACGTGATCGATCCGCGCGCGCAGCAGCGGCGGCGCGGTGGGTTCGATCAGCCAGTCATCGGCGCCATGCTGCATCAGGTGGCTTACCTTGTCGATCTCGGCCTCGCCCGCCACCACAATGACGGGCAGCTTGCCCACCCGCTCGAAATTGCGGAGCCGCCGGATAAACTGGCCGGGGTCGGTTCCGCGCATCTCGGCATCGAGCAGCAGCAGCGAAAAATGGTGCTGGTTGAGCATATTGAGGGCGTGCGCGCCGCTGTGCACGCAGGTTACTTCGTAATTCAGGGCTTCCAACTGTTCGGCAAGCTCCGAGCAGCTTCCCAGTTCATCATTTACCACGAGCAAACGTTCGGTCATAGTGTCATTCCCTGCTCTTGAACGACGTTCAGTGACGCCCCCCATAAACAACATCGCACCGGGCACGGCTGGCGGCTGCGCCCGGTTTTGAATGTGCGTTGGCTTATCGCCATGTTTACCCCTCCCTAAATCCCTCCCCGCACGCGGAGAGGGACTTGAGGCACTCTTGTTTCTCCCCTCTCCGTTTACGGGGAGGGGCAGGGGAGGGGTAAACCAGACGGAGCGGCAAGGCTACGGTTCGGAACGGTACATCACGAAGAAGTTCCGGTTCCGGTTGCCGGCCCGCTCAAAGCGAAACTCATCAATACTGTTAACGGTCAGATAAATGCCCAGGCCGCCAATCTCGCGCGTATCCAGCGGCATGCGCAGATCCTCTTCGGTCGGCACGTCGTGCTGAGTCGGATCATAATACGGTCCGGTGTCTTCGACCATAATCACAAGCTGGTCGTCATCCAGATTGGCCTCGATCCGAATATCGCCGTCTATGCCTGTCTCGTCGTAGCCATGCACAATCGCATTGGTGACGATCTCATCGACGGCCAGCCGCAGGCGGTTTGCATACAGCTTATCCAGCCCGGCCTGCGAGCTGGCATCCATCACATAATCGCGGATGGTTTTTAACGAGTCCAAGTTTCCTGGGACGGTCAAGGGTGATAGCGCTGGCATGGGACGCCCCTATCCCGGCTCTCGTTAGAACTGCTCGATCTGGGCGGCGTCGTATTCATCCAGCATGATCACACTGTGATGAAAGCCGGTCATAGTCAGCGTATCGACGATAGGGGCCTGCGCGCCAACCACAAAAATATCCACGTTGTCCCCCCCGGCTTTCACCATTTTCTGTTTGGCAAAGATCAGCGAGCGCAGCCCCGCGCTTGCCATAAACTCCAACTCGCTCATGATCAGCACCAGGCGTTTCGCGCCCTTGCCGGCGGCGAGATCCACCTTGTCGCGGAAATCCTGCGCGACAGAGGCATCCAACTCGCCGGACAGCGTGATTTTGGCGATGCCGTTGTTGAGCATTTCGAGCGTTGCAGCGAATGCCATGTGTTTCTTCTCCTTCAGATTTATCGTCCCACCAGGACGGCCACACTTCGTCCCCCAACAAGGATATGTGTCTGGCTGTCTAACACCGGCTCGGTGCCCGGCTCGCCAATATCCTGCGGCGAGGGCATCGACGTATTGACGGCGATATGCCAGTTTTTCCCGAACGGCAGCCGGGGCAGTTCGAACGGCAGCGCATCCCAGATGCATATTCATCGCCACGTAGATCGAAGTCGTCCCGCGCCGTGCCGTTTTTGGCGTGCTTGCCGTCCAGCATAAAGGCCAGCACCCGGCTCGTATCGGACCAGTCGGCGTTCCAGGCCTGGACGCCGTGCCACGTGATGTCGGCATAGCCGCTGCCCACGTAGTCCTGGTTGCTGAAATGCCAGCGGTTGCGCAGGGCGGGATGGGCGTGGCGGAAGGCGATGATCTGCTTGAAGAAGCGGAACAGGTCGGCGTTTTTCTCCACCAGCGTCCAGTCGAGCCAGTTCAGCTCGTTGTCGTGGCAGTAGGTGTTGTTGTTGCCGTGCTGCGTGCGCGCCGACTTCGTCGCCCATCAGGATCATCGGCACGCCCTGGCTGACCATCAGCATGGCGACCGCGTTCTTCATCTGCCGCCGGCGCAGCGCGTTGATCTCCGGATCGTCGGTCGGGCCTTCCCAGCCGCAGTTCCAGCTGTAGTTGTCGTTGGCGCCGTCGCGGTTGTTCTCGCCGTTGGCTTCGTTGTGCTTGTCGTTGTACGAGACCAGGTCGTCGAGCGTGAAGCCGTCGTGGCAGTGATGAAGTTGATCGACGCCGTCGGCCCGCGGACCGGCGTACAGGTCCGGCGAGCCCTGCAGGCGCTGCGCCATCTCGCCCGACCATGCCCGTCGTCGCCCTTGAGGAAGCTGCGGAGGGCGTCGCGGTACTTGCCGTTCCACTCGGCCCAGCGCCCATAGGCCGGGAACGAGCCGACCTGATACAGCCCGCCGGCGTCCCAGGCTTCGGCGATCAGCTTGCACTTCGCCAGGATCGGGATCGAAGGCCAGGGATTCGAGCAGCGGCGGGTTGGCCAGCGGCGCGCCGTTCTGGGTCGCGGCCCAGGATCGCGGCGAGATCGAAGCGGAAGCCGTCGATGTGGTATTCGGCCGCCCAGTAGCGCAGGCAGTCCAGCACCATGTTGCGCACGACGGGATTGTTGCAGTTGAGCGTGTTGCCGCGTGCCGCTGAAGTTGAAGTAGTAGCCTTCGGGCGTGAGCATGTAGTAGGTCTTGTTGTCGATGCCCCGGAACGAGATGTACGGGCCGCGCTCGTTGCCCTCGGCGGTGTGGTTGAAGACCACGTCGAGAATGACCTCGATGCCGTTGCTTGTGCAGCTCTTTGACCAGGGCCTTGAACTCGTCCACCTGCATGCCCGAGCTTGCCCGGTGGCGGCGTAGCCGGCCTTGGGCGCGAAGAAGCCGACCGTGCTGTAGCCCCAGTAGTTCAGCAGCAGTCTCGCCCGTCATCGGGCTGCGGGCGGCTGTTCTCGAACTCGTCGAACTCGTAGATCGGCAGCAGCTCGACGCAGTTGACGCCCAGCTCTTTCAGATAGCGGGATCTTCTCGCGCAGGCCGGCGAAGGTGCCGCGGATGCTTGACGCCCGACGATGGATGCGCGGGTGAAGCTGCGCACGTGCATCTCGTAGATCACCAGGTCTTCGATCGGGCATTTCGAGCGGGCGGTCGCCCTCCCAGTCGAAGTCGTCGATAGACCAGCCGCGCGCGGTGCTGGTAGCTGTCGTTCCAGTCCGGGGTCTTGCCCCAGACATCGCGGCCGCCGATCGCCTTGGCATACGGGTCCAGCAGGATCTTCGTCTTGATCGAAGCGGTGGCCGCTGGTCGGGATCGCACGGGCCGTCCATGCGGTAGCCATACTCGATGTTCTCGTAGTCCAGGCCGAAGACGATCATGGCAAACACGTTGCCGATGCGGAACTCGTCCGGGAAAGGGATCTCGGCCAGCGGCTTCGTGCGCGCCTTTCTCGAACAGCACCAGCGTGCAGGAGGTGGCATGGCTGGAGAAGATCGAGAAGTTCACGCCGCCGGGGACAGCGCTGGCGCCGAACGGAAGCTGGCGGCCCGCGCGAAGCTGGAAGCTCTCGTGCGTCGTGGGTTGGATAGATGTCGATCCGTTCGACCAGTCATGCGCTGTTAGCCCCTTAAGCGTTCGAGTCCCTCGTCTACCGTCGTGGCTACGTTGAAGAAATCGAGGAAGCCGGTAGCAGACATCATGTCTTCGATCTCGGTATTCAGCCCGACCAGCACGATCTCGCCGCTGTTGTGCGTGATTTGCCGGTAGATAAGCAGCAGCATCCGCAGCGCCGGCGCTGGACATATAATCCACGCCGGTCATGTCCAGCAGAATTCTGCAGCCCGGCCCCATCAGCGGCAGGACTTCAATTTGCGCTTGCGGGGCGGTGCTGCCGTCGAGATCGCCGGTGAGCGCGACTACCGTCACGCTGCCGACGGGTTCAACGAGGATATCCATCGTGTTTTCCTTCGTCATTTTCGATTAAGCGGAACCAGACGCACGCGATACTTGATCGTCTCTTTGGTATCGGGCAGGCGGATGAACAGCCCATCCGGCGTCGAAGTCCGAATACAGTTCGTCGTTGACCCACACTTCGCCAATACGCAGGCTGCCCGGCGGCAGGATATCCGGCGAGACGCGCAGGATGTTGTCCTTGAACCCGCCCGGCTGCGGCTTGAAGTACAGGTCCAGCGGCTGCTGGTGATCAGCAGGTTGGTGTAGACCTGCGCCAGATAGCACAGCTCGAACGAGTGGTAGCCGCTCATCGAGTGGCTGCCCTTGAACCGCTCGGTGCCCATCAGGTAGGGGATGCCGTTGGCCAGCACGTTGAAGTAGACCGCGCCGTCGTCGTGATCCAGGAAGAAGGCATTGTAGAACGCGGCCGACTCGCGGCGCCAGGCGTTCAGTACTCGGCATCGCCCAGCACGCCGTGCAGGATCAGGTAGGCCAGGATGCCCTGCTCCTGCTGCCACCAGGCCTTGCGGTCGTGGAAGGCGAAGCGGTGGCGTTCTGTCGCCCGGCGCGAGCACCCGCTCCATCACGTCGTACCAGCCGCCGCGCTGCTGATCGCCGCCGACGGCCGGCATGACGCGCCGCGATCTTGCGGGCCAGCGCTTCGTATTCCGGCTTGGGCTGCAGGCTGTACATGCGCATCAGGTTCCAGGCGATCTTCAGGTTGTGCCCGACCACGCCGCGGTTCTGCTGCCACATGTGGGTCTTGTCGTGCGACCAGTCCTCGTAGAACTTTTCCTGCACAAACGGGCTGTTGTCGTAATCCGGGAAGTGCGTCGCGATGGTGTCGAAGGTGTATTCGAGCATCTTGGCATAGCGTTCTTCGCCGGTCGCCAGCCACAGATTGATCAGGTAGGCGGGGGCATGGTCGCCGACCGAGTTCCAGTTCTTCTTGCCCTTGTTCGGCGCCCAGCGATTCGCTGCGCGGGTCGAGCGTGATCGGGTCGAGGTGCGAGAAGTAGCCGCCCCGTTCGCGGTCCAGGAAGAAGCGGTCGAACAGGTCCACCGTCAGTTCGGCGTCGTGCAGGATGCGCGGATCGCCGGTGACGCGGTAGGTCTGGATCGGGCCCGGCCAGCGCGTAGATCTGCTCGTAGGCGGGGATGGCGTCGAAGTCGTCGCCGAACTCGGAGGCGAAGACCTTGTCTTCCCGCCGGCCGTGCACGTCGATGCCGTGGTACCAGTAGACGATATTCTCGTCGGGATCGTAGAAGCGCATGTGATCGCGCAGGTACTCGGTGCCTTTTTCGGCGCCTTCCAGGTAGCGATCGTCGCCGGTCAGCAGGTAGGCGGAGGCGAACCCGTACACCAGGCGCGAGATCGTGTCGGTTTCCTGGCGGTAGTTGTCGGTCGGCTTCTCGCCGGTCAGGGTGATCGTCGTGCGGTAGTTGGCGTAATCGACATAGCCTTCTTTGCCGAACTGGGCGTCCAGGTAGAAGTCGCCCAGTTCGCTTGATCTGGTTGACCCACCAATCCGGGCCGCTCAAAGACGTAATCACCGGGGCGGCGGCCCACGAAGACCAGATACTGCGCCTCATAGGTGTAGCCCTTGCCCTCGGGGTAAAAAATGCCGTAGGCGTACAGGTAACGTCCCCTCGATGAGCATCTCGCGCATCTGGCCGGTGGCATCGTGATAGGGTTCACCCAGGTTGCGCACGAACCACGCGTAAGTATGGCCCTTTAGCCGGACGGGGTATTCCTGCCCGCCGCTGGTCCGCAGGGTGAAGATGCCGGTATCGCGATCGAAGCCGGTCACATAACCGGCGATGGTATCCGAAAAGGTAAAGCGCATCTGATTGGGTGTGATCGTCATGGTGTTTCCGTCCTCGTGCTGTGTGCGTTGTCGTGACTTGGTCATGTCTGCTTAATCCAGTGCCGGCGGGTTATCCTGATCCGTATAACCCTGGCTGATCTCGACAATATTGCCTTCAGGATCGGCTACCCAGACGGTGCGCCAGCCGGGAATAAAATCGCTGAAATCCAGCGGCCCCAATGTGATCTTCGCACTGCTGCCCAGTTCGGCCAGTTTGGCGTCCACGTCGTCCACCTGAAACGCCAGGTGACGCCAGCCGGGGAAGTGATGGCCGTCGGCCTGCGGATCGTCGGACGGCGTGCTGCCTTCCGCGTCGAACAGCTCCAGGTACATATCCCTGTTCTTGAGGAAGACGATCTTCGTCCCGCCCAGCGGGATCACCCGCGCGCGCTTGAAGCCGAAATAGTGCGTGTAGAACCGCTCGATCGCGGCCATGTCTTTGCAGTTGAGTGCCATGTGAGAAAAAACGAGTGTGCTCATGTCCGTCCCCCGTTAGGCTTCGCCGGCCAATAATTCGACAATCTTGTGGGCGAACAGGTGGCAGTGCGCCCCGCTGCGCCCCGTCACGAGATCCCCATCGACCACCACATCCTGGTCGGTGAAGATCGCGCCCATGTTTTTGACATCCCCAAACAGGTTGTTATGGGCCACCACCGGACGCCCGCGCACCAGTTCCGGCGCAGGCGCGATCAGCCACATGCCATGACAGATAATGCCCTTCAGAACCCTCTTTTCCGCGAAGGCGCGCTTGAGAAACGCCGTCGCGGGCGGGAGTTTGCTCAGGTCTTCGGTGTAGCGCAGCCGGTCCGATACCATGCCCGACGGGACGATGATGGCGTCATACGTTTTGAGATCGGCGTCGTCCACGGCTTCAAAGCTCTCGCTGACGGTGAACGGGGCGCGGAACTCGTGCCCCTGAAAGGTCAGCGACGGCTGGCCCCACAGGCGCGTCAGGAAGTGAACATCAGCCCCTTCTTCCTTGAAGCGGCGCTCATAGTAGAAGATCTCCGGCTCGTAGAAGTCGCTTTCCATCAAAATGCCGATTTTTTTGCCCTGGAGTTTCATGTACACCGTCCTCGTATGCCGTATGTGACGCGCCGTGAGCTTCTTGCCGGCCTCACCCCCCGACCCCCTCTCCACGCCGTGGAGAGGGGAGGATGAGACCGTTTGGCCGTTCTCAAGTCCCCTCTCCATCACATGGAGAGGTGATAGCGTGCTTGTCACGCCAGGGGTGAGGCTAGCTCAAACCATGCGCCTGTTTGATCATATAGGCGCATCGTTCACCGATCGCCAGGATCGCCGCGTGGCAGTTGCCGGATGGCACCACCGGGAATACGCTGGCATCCGCCACGCGCAGCCCCTCGACGCCATAGACCCGCAGCTGCGGATCGACCACCGCCAGCTCATCCGAGCCCATCTTGCACGACCCCGACTGGTGATGGTAGGAGTCGGCACTGCTGCGCACGAACGCATCCAGATCGGCGTCCGTCTTGACGTCCGGGCCAGGCATCAACTCCTCGCCCGCCCAGTCCGCGAAGGCCTGCGTGGCGAAGATGTCACGCGCCAGCTTGACGCCCTGGATCAGCCGTTCGCGGTCCGAGGCCGCGCCGAGATAGTTCGGGTGGATCAGCGGCTTGTCCATCGGATCGGCGCTCGCCAGCTTGATCCAGCCGCGCGACATCGGGCGCACGACACCCGGCAGGATGCTCATCGAGTTGGGGTGTCCCTGCCCGACGATGATGTTGAACGGCACCGGCAAAAACGCGATCTGAAGGTCCGGCCCGACCCAACCGGGATCGGACTGAAGGAACAGGGCCGATTCCGACAGATTGAGGTTCGGCGGCGGAAGCTGCTGCTTGGCCTCGCGGATCACGCCGGTCAGCACATGGTTGTGGAAATTCTGGCCGACGCCCGGCAGTTCGACCTTGGTCTGGATGCCATGCTCGTGCAGGTGATCCGACGGGCCGATGCCCGACAGCAGCAGCAGCTTGGGCGATTCCAGCGCGCCGCCGGCCACGATCACTTCATGCGTGGCGCGGGCGGTCTGCACCTGGCCGTTCTGCACGTATTCCACGCCCACGCAGCGGTTGCCCTCGAACAGCAGGCGGGTCGCATAGGCATCGGTACACAGCGTAAAGTTGGGCCGCTTGCCCAGGATCGGCTCGATATAGGCTTCGTTCGCGCCGTGCCGCTTGCCGTCCTTGATGTTGAGATGGTGCCAGCCAGCGCCCATCATGTTCGGGCCGTTGAAGTCGTCCGTGTACGGGAAGCCGAGTTCGAGGCAGCCGTCGATGAACGCCTTCGAGGTCGGGCTCGGGCCGTGATCCTTGGCGTTGATCACGCTGATCGCGCCGCCTTTGCCCGCGGTCGGGTTTGTATCGTCTTCCTGGTCTTCGGACCGCTGGAAGTAGGGCAGCAGATCGTCGTAGGACCAGCCGGGGCAGCCGTTGTACGCCCAGTTATCGAAGTCCGAACGGTGGCCGCGGATGTGCATCATGATATACAGGTTGCTCGACCCGCCAGGGATCTTGCCGCGCGGCTCGTAGGTCTGGCGGTTGTCCAGGCCGGGCTGCGGCACGCTGTTATACTTCCAGTCCACGTCCGACCCGAACAACTGGAACCACAGGTACGGGGAACGCACGTTTTCCGGGATCTCAGAGCCGCCCGCTTCCATCAGCAGCACCCGCGCATCGGCCACTTCGCTCAGACGGTTGGCAACGGCTGCGCCGCCGGCCCCAGCACCAACCACAATAAAATCGTACTCGCTCATTGTTATCCTCCCCCTCGATACGGGGCTAACGATGCGCTTTAACCTTCGCTGATCTGCTTGAGAAACGGCGCGAACGGTTTGGAATCGTGGAAGTTCGCCGCATATTTGATCTGGCCGTTCTCGATCTGGTAGAAGTTCATCGCCTCGGCCTCGATCGGCTGGTCCTGGTATTTCATCGCCAGCGCCGAAATGTGCGACACCACGGCCGCCCGGTTGCCGTCCACGACGAACTGGCTGGGCGTGTTGACGAACTTCGCGTAGGCCTGTGGGAAGCCGCGCATCAGCCCGCGCAGAACCTCGCGGCCCTGGACGCGCCCGGCCAACTGCTCGTCGAAGATCGCGTCTTCGGCAAACAGATCGCACCACGCGTCCCAGTTGCCCGCGTTGGCGTATTCGTAGTACTTCTCGACAATTTCACGCGTATTCATGGCCCCTCTGTTTTCTCCGCCTAGATCTTGACTGCGCCCATCTGGATGGCGACGTTCAGGCTGTCCGAATTGAACCAGCGCTCTTTGATCTTGCCGTCTTGGATGCGGAAGATCGCCAGCCCTTTCCATTCCAGGTTGTTGCCCATCGGCTGCACGCCGAGCCACGCGCCCGTATTCTTGCAGCGCATCGTCCCGCGCACGCCCACCAGATCGCCGTCCGCGATCATGTCTTCGATGAAGACACTGAAATCCTCGAACAGGTTGTGCATGTAGCCGATGCCGCCCTTGAGCGTGTCACGGCCCTGGGGGCTGCCGAACAGCGATTCGCCGTGGTCGCTGAAGTCCTCGTGCATCAGTTCGTCGAGGGCGGTGGTGTCACCCTTGCCCATGACTTCGGCGTAAAAACGGCGCACGATTTCCTTGTTTTGCTCCTGGACAGACATGGGAGTGGTCTCCTGTGTTTTTCTCTTGGCCATCGTTTTCCTCCTTGTGCTTTATCCCCCGTCGGGGGGCTTACCCCATCGGGGGCAGCAGGCCCATCTGCCGCATCATGCCCATCTCGTCGGCGTTAAACCAGCGCTCGACCAGCAGGCCGTTCTCGAAGCGGTTGATGGCAATGGCGGTGTATTCGATCTTGTTGCCGGTCGCGGGGATCTGCCCGTCGGTCCCCGTGTGCGTGCCCTGGAAAACCAGCCGGCACGCGACTTTTTCACCTTCGGCCACGGTGTCCAGAATCGAGACTTTGAGATCGGGCACCAGCATCTTGGCCCACATGATGCCCTGTTTCATCGCCGTGCGGACGTCCTGGCCGTGCTGAAGCCCCATGGCCTCGCCGTGAGCGATAAAGTTCGGGGCCAGAATCTCGTCGATTACGTTCACATTGCCGCCGTTGATCTCGTCATAAAGACGGTGAACTTTGGCTGCGTTCTCACTGGTTGACATGGTTTGCTCTCCTGGCCGGTTAGGATGGGATAATGCCCATCTGCTGCAAAATCCCAAACATGTCGAACAGCGCCCACGCTTCGACGATCTTGCCGTTCTGGATGCGCAGGATGCGCACGCCCCACCACTTGACCGATTTGCCGGTCGCGGGGATGCCAAAGAACGGGCCGGTGTTCGTGCCGGTGCCGGTGGCGACCCAGCCGATCTTGTCGCCATCCACCACGATCTTATCGGTGGAAAAGCGTACATCCGGGAGGGCGGTTTCCAGGATCTGGTGGGCCATCAAAAAGCCCTCTTTGCCGTTGGGCATACCGGGTGGGGCGGAGCGATCCATAAAATCGTCCGAGAACAGGTCGATCACGCCCATGACTTCGTGACTGTTGACGGCATCCATATAGCGGTTCAGGATGGCCTTGTTTTCTTCTGCCGACATTTTGCCCTCTTCTCTCTCGATCCTAGACGCCCAGCGGGGGGATCACCCCAAGCTGCTGCATCATGCTGAATGTATCGATCCCGCCCCAGTGTTCGACAATCTTGTTGTCCTGGATGCGCCAGACTTCGATCACGGGCACGACCGCTTTTTTGCCGCTGGGCGGCAGCACGAGGAACTGGCCGTCGTGGGTGGCCGTCATGGTGCCCCGGTAAATGACCGTATCGCCATCCGCGATGATCTCGTCCACGTCCGCGCGGATGTCGGAGAACCCGCCAAACAACGCGCTGAACCAGATGGTCACGCCCTGAATGCCATTCGGGACGCCGGGCGGCAGCGAGTGCCCGTAGATGTCCTGGGCAAAACAGGTCAGCAGGGTGTTGAGATCGTGCTTGTTGAAGACCTCTTCCACATACCAGCGGGCGAATTCCTTGTTCTTTGCTTCGCCATTTGTCATGGTGTTTCTCCTTAGACTAATGCATTGTGGGACGAGCTATGGTTGCCCCTTCGCTCCTTCGGGATCGCAGACGGTTTATGTCTGTCCGAAAGGCGGAAGGATCCCCAACTGCTGCAGCAGGCTGAAGGTATCAAAGCCCCCCCAACGTTCTTTGATTTTTCCATTTTCGATCCGAATGGCATCCAGTACGCGCACCTCAATATCTCTGCCCGTGGCCGGAATACCCATGAATTCAGCCGTGTGTTTGCCCCGTACCGTGGCGCGAAACACAACCAGATCGTTTTCGGCCAAGACGTCTTCGATCTGGGCTTGGATACCCGGAAACCCCGTGAAGAACATGCTGAATAACATCCGCACGCCTTCTTTGCCCTGGGGCATGCCTGGGGGCGCGGAGTGATCGAAACCGTCGTCGGCAAAAATGGACAGGATGTTATCCAGGTTGTTTTTGTTGACGCCGTTCTCGATATACCAATGGATTAGCTCTATATTTTTCTGCGTTTCAGACACCTCGGTACTCCTTTGCTGGTCGATAGTTTTTATGGGCGCAAGCGGAAAGATTGACCAGCGTGCCTGCGCCCAACTGGTATCATTACATGCAGAGAAAGTGCTAATCCCCGCCGCCGCCCATCTCGAACTTTGGCACCAGGCCCATGTCCTGAAGCTGGCTCATGACGTCCATATTGGCCCAACGCTCGATGATCTTGCCTTCTTCGTTGAACCGATAGGTCGAGATGCCGTGCCAGGTCGAATGCGCGTTGTTCGGCGGCACGCCCATGAACGGCGCACCTTTGTGCGTGCCGGACCAGGACAGACGGCAAACGACGGTATCACCATCGGCGACCATGTCTTCGACAATGGTATGTCCATCGGGATACGCGGCGCGCACGCCGCCCACGCCCATCTTGATCGGCTGGCTGCCGAGAATCTGTGGGAAGAGGGTTTCACCGTGATGGACGAAGTTCGGGTCCATCAACTCGTCCACGGCGTCGAGATTGCCCTGGTTGATGACTTCTTCGTAGAAGCGCATCAGGTTGACTTTGTTTCGTTCTGTGTTTGGCATGACGCTTCTCTCCACTAGGGCGCTTCAAAAGCCTGGCCTTCAATGTGCGGGATCTTGCCGATGGCCTGCAAATAGCGGATCTCGTCTTCGAGCACCCAGCGCTCGACCATCTTGCCTTCCGGGTTAAAGCGCACGAGCTGGGTACCCGTCCAACTGATCTTCTTGTTGGTGGGTTTGAACCCCATCAGTTCGCCTTTGTGCGTGGCGGTCAGCCGGATATGCGACATCACACGATCACGCTCACCGAAAAGTTGCAGGATTTCCACCACCACATCGGGGAAAGCCGCCTTAAAGCCGGGGATGGCCTGCTTCAATACATCGATGCCGCGCACATACGGGAACGAGGCCGGGCCATGCGTCACGAAGTCAGGGGTCATCAGGTCATCAATCGCTTTTTTGACGACCTCTAAGTCCGGGTTGCCCATCGCTTCGAGCAGGCGGCGCACGGCGGCTTTGTTAGCTTCCACATCCCATTCGCCGTTCTTAGAAGCAGGGGCGGCGTTCTTGGGCGGCGGGCCGCCGAGCGCCAGCGGGGGCAGAATGCCCAGGCTGATCAGCAGGCCAACCGTATCCCAGACGCCCCAGCCTTCGACCTTCTGGCCGTTGCGGATGCGGTGGATCATGTGGCCGGTCAGGTTGAAGGATTTGCCGGTAGGCGGGATACCACGAAAATCGCCGGTGTGCGTGCCGGTGACGCTGTAGCGCGTGGCGACTTTGTCACCTTCGGCGTACATGGCGTTGATCGTGTACTTGATGTCGGGGAAGGCAGTGTGAATCACCTGCACCCACTGCTTGAAGGCGGCAACACCCTCGATCGCTCCACCACCTTCCTGGTGGAAGACAAATTCGGGCGCATAGAGTTCTTCGATGACCGACAGATCGCCGGTGTTCCATCCTTTTTCGATGGCCCGGCGAATGATAGCCTTGTTGCGTTCCTGCGTCGTCTCGCCCAAGCGTTCACCCTCTGGTCCATACGGACTCCAGAATAGATCGTACTCGTTCGTTCCGTCGCCAAAGATGCCTCCCCGGCCTTCGATGACTTTGCCATCGCGCCAGCGCAGCACATGAACCACGTCGATGTCGAGCCGGGTATAGGGCACGCTGCCCCGTTCCTCAAATCCCGCCCGAAAACCGAGATTATGGGTCACGTCGGCTGAGTATTCATCGCTGACCATGACGGCGATCGGGGTCATGTGGAAGCTGCGATTGGACAGCCGCCCCACTTCTCCCATGAAGGCCAGAAACCCATCCAACCCATGATGCCAGCCCGACAGCTTGTTGTGGCCGGGGACAAGCCAGTTCATGTCTTTGTCCCAGTATTTTTCGATCTCGGCCCGGTTGCCGCTGGCGAGCGCCTCATAGGCTTTGCCGACGAGTTCCGGCGTTACGTGTGGCATAAGATTCTCCCTTGTTGCCTAAGACTTACGGTGCGCGAGCTTCCTGTGCGCCAGATAGACCTAGCTATCCAGACGCGCCGGAACGCCCTTGAGCTTGAACATGGTCCACATGTAACGATCCACGGTGTGCTGGTCCCCCGTGTGAACGCGCACCTCGTAAATCTTGCCGTCCTTGATGCCGTAGGTCGTGCAGGTCGGGAAGAGGAATTCTTCGCTGCCGATCTTGCCGTGGCCCGTGTGCTTTTCGACCACGGTGCCGTCGTCCAACTCGCCGAAATGCACGTTATCGACGCTGATGCCCGCCTGGAACAGCGCGCCGAAGAACGCCATCACGGCGTCCACGCCTTCCATCCGCCCCGACAGCGGGTGATGGCCGGGCATGGTCCAGCTCATATTGGGGTGAAAGACTTCTCTGCGGATGCTGTCCATATCACCCTTACCGAAGTAGTCATACATTTTCAGAACGAGATCGGTGTTAGCCATTGCTGATTTTCTCCTTGTGCTTCACTGACAGCGTACTTTGCTTTATCGGCACGAAACCGTTCAGCACAAATCCATTCCCGGCCTCAGTTCTGGCTTACAGAGGCGCGGACCCCGGCAGGGGTTTCAGATCGTCCACGACATACCGGGTGATCACCGGCTTGCCCGTGGTCGGCGATCGCTTGACGATCCAGGTCTGATAAGCATCCATTTTCAGGCGCTCGCTCTTGGGAGCGGGGCCTTTCCAGCGACTGGCTTCCCAGCGAACAACCAGCTTCACGTCGGCCATACTGCCATCCGGCGCGACGTTCACGTTAAGCTGCTGCATGGTATGCACTTCGTCGAAGAAGATGCGGTACACGCCTTGCAGCCAGAGTTCAAACTCGGCCATACTGCGCAGCGTCGCTTCGGGAAACACCATTTCCAGCTCGCCCTCGCTGACATACTGCTGCGTGACGTACTGCGGCTCGTGGACATCCAGCGCCTTGTACCAGTCAGTGACCATCTTTTCGACTTCGGCTTTGTTGAGCGGTGCAGAACTGCTCATAATGTCGGTTTCCTCCCTATGATGATTTTGGTCTGACTTCTTTCACCCCGGTGAAGTGGTGAAAGGCTTTGCCGTCTTTGAACGTGAAGACGTCGTAGACGACAGCGATCCCCAGGTTGGTCTCGACGGTGGCTTCAAAGAAGATCGCATCGTCGATCTCGGCAAACTTGTCGGTGGAGAGCAGGTTGATCTTGCCCAGATAACCCATGTAGTTAGTGAAGTGCTTTTTCAGTGCATCGTGGCCGCGGGCCACCGTATCAAAGCTCACCAGGACGGCGTCCGGGTGATACTGGTTCTCGACCAGCCCATCGATATTCTGTTCCGCCAGATAGGCCACCTGTCGGTCGTAAAACGCTTTGCCGGGTGATGCCATGTTTCCCCTCGTTTGGTGAAGCTGTCAGCTAATCAGCTTTTAGCCATCAGCTAATAGCGATTGGCTTTTGGCTCTTAGCTAATAGCTAACGGCTAATTGCTAATCGCTAACCGCTACTTGCCGCTGGTCGCGTCCGGCAGCCGGCTGTCCACCACCAGATCGATCAGGAACGGCCCATCGGTGGCGAGCATCTGCCGGATAGCCGGGGCCACCTGATCGGGCGTCTCGACGCGCGCGCCGGGCACGCCCATCGACTCCGCGATCTTGACGAAATCCACCATCGGCGTCAGGTCGAAGGATCCGGGAATTTGCCGGGCGGGAGACCCTGTTCGCGCCAGTACTGCGAGATGTTGAGCTTGAGCAGCATGTAGCTGGCGTTGTTGCAGATCACGAACTTGGCCCCGATGTTGTGGCGGGCCGCCGTCCAGAGCGCCTGGATGGTGTACATGCTGCCGCCGTCGCCCGTGAAGCCGATCACGGTCTCGTCGGGGTGCGCCAGCTTGACGCCCAGCGCGCCGGGGATGCCGACGCCGAGCGATCCGCCGCGCGTCTGGAAGAAGTGCCCCGTCTGGTCAGGCGGCATATAGCGGGTCAGCGGCGGCGAGGAGGTCAGCGCCTCGTCAAAGATGATAGGTTTCGCTGCCGTTGAGCTGCCGGCCAGTTCTTCCATGAAGACGGCCGTTTGCAGCGGCGTTGAGCTCGCGCGCTTTCTGATCGGCTTCGTGCGCCGCCTGGAACGCTTTGTCCTTGGCCTGCCGGGCCGCGTCGATGCGGGCCCGCGCCGCGCTCTGCTGCGCCGGGCTGAGCGCGGTGTGCGAGCGCCTCGGCCAGCCGCGCCAGCGACAGCTTTGGGATCGGCCACGATGCCCAGGTCAACCGGGAAATTCTTGGCGATCTCGTAGGCGTTCAGATCGATATGGATGACCTTCGCGCCGGGCGCGAAAATCTCGGAGCCGTCCAGGAACGGGAAGACCTCCGGGAAGACATAGGTGCCCACGATCAGGATCGCGTCGGCTTCGCGCGTGACGCGGCTGCTGTTGGCCCCGAACATGTGCCCCAGGCTGCCCTTATACAGCGGGTGTGAGGCCGGGATATTGACTTCGGAGTTATCCGCGCCCCACACGTCCGCGCCGAGTAGTTCGGCCACGACGGCGAGCTCGTCCTGTGCGCCAGAATACGCGATGCCGTCGCCCATGATGATGAGCGGTTTCTGCGCCCCGGCGAGCATCTGCGCGGCGCGGGTGACGTCGGCATCGGACGGCGCGGTGCGCGTGACGAGGAACGACGTCGGGACAATCGGCTCGGTAATGGGGTGATCCAGCACATCCGCCGGCAGGCAGACAAACACCGGGCCCATCGGCGGGGTCACCGCAATTTTGATGGCGCGGCGCAGCACGCGCAGCGTCGAGGCAGGATCGACCACGCGGGTCGCCCACTTGGTGACGGGTCTGGCCATCGCCACCAGATCGGCGGCCATCTGCGAGTCCATCGCGTCGTACCGGATGCCGGCCTCCCCGGCGATCACCACCAGCGGCGCGTGGCCGCGATACGCCTGGTACATCATGCCGATCCCGTTGCCCAGCCCCACACCGCTGTGAAGCTGGACCAGTGCGGGCCGCTGGGTGGCGCGCGCATAACCGTCGGCTATGCCCACGGCGACGGTCTCTTGCAGCGCCAGGATGTACTGAAAGTTCGGGTATTCGTCAACGGCGTCCAGAAACCCCTGCTCGACGGTGCCGGGGTTGCCGAACATGAAGGTGATACCATCCGCCAGGAACTGCTCGATGATGGCAAAGCGTCCGGTTTTTTCGGCCATCATTCCCTGTCCTCAATAATCAATGAAGAGAGCAGGCGAATTGGCGCGCCTGCTCTCAGGAGTTACCACCCGTAACGACGAAGGCCATTGTCCAGCACCTCGATCATCAGTTCGCCCACCAGTCGAGAGTCCTGGGTGGAGCGTCCGGTCAGGAAGGGATAGTCGAGAATGGTGGATATGGTGTGCCCAACCCCGCCATGATACTGGCCCTCCGGGCCGGTCGCGTCGCGCAGGATGAACTCCAGCGGATACGGCGGCGGGCCCATGTTCAGGTCGGTGTTCAGGAAGCCGGTGCCATCTTTGTAGTCGTATTCGAGCGCGTGGCCGGTGACGTGCTTGCCCCAGATGATGCTGCGGCGGTCGGACCAATCGCGGGCGAAGGCCAGGCATGTCACGGCGTAACATTCGGCGACGATGAGCTTGTTCAGGTGCAGGAAACCCAGGATGACGTCGTGCAGACGCTGGTTGTTGACCATGTCGATGATCGGGCCGCTGCCGCCGACCATCAGCAGCGCGTCGTATTCTTCCAGGTCTTGCCAGGCCCGGTCGCGCTGGTTGTGATAATCCTCCAGGGCATGCGCGAAACTCTTGGAACTGAAATAGGGACGTTCCGGGAACCACTTGCGCAGGCTGACAGGGTTATCCAGGCGCGTCGAAGCGTCGATCTCTTTGGTTTTCTGCGCGTAATATTCGCTGGTGACTTTTTTGTCCAGAGGAGGATCCAGGTATTCAGGATCCATGCTTGGGGGCAGCGCATGGGCCCGCTTGCCTTTGCCGGTCATGAAGACGGATTCGTAGCCGTGCTCATCCAGCACTTCGAGGGGGCCAATCAGTTCTTCCCCCCAAAAGCCGAATTCCGATAGTACAACAAGAACCTTCTTGGACACCGGACTCTCTCCTGCTGCTATAGATTATGAACGCGCAGTCGGTAATGACCACGCTATGTGAACAAACTATCAACGAAGGCTGATGCGTTTAGGCTATGACGAATTGTAGTGTTTCGCATGACAAATGTCAATTATTTTTGAAGATTTTTTACAAGAAATTTTCTTTCTGGTAGCGCCATTATTACTCCGAGGCGGGGATGGCGGAAAACGTGAGTTTCTCGTTCGAGGCGTGTGCTGTGATGTTGATCGGCTTTGTATAATCCATAATATACAAATAAATCTCGGGGGTTCCCATGCTAAATCAGATTTTGCAGCTTCGTACCTCCCGGACCGCCCATCAGGGTGATGAACAGAAGGTCGGTTGGCTGGAACTGTTTTACGACCTGGTGTACGTGGCGACAATCATCGCGCTCGGCAATATGCTCAGCGAAGATGTCACGACCGAAGGGGTGCTGACCTTTGTGGTGCTGTTTGTGCCGATCTGGTGGTCGTGGACCGGCATGGCTTTTTTCATGACCCGCTTCAATCTGGACGACCTGGGCCACCGCCTGCTGGTTTTTGTCCAGATGTTTGCGGTGGCGGTGCTGGCGATCAACGTCCACGAGGGGCTGGGCGACACCTCCCAGGGGTTCGCGCTGGGCTACGTGATGGCGCGCGTGGTGCTGATCCTGATGTATGTGCGTGCCGGGCAGTTACGCCCCCAGGCGCGCACCCTGACTCGGCGGTATGTCAGCGGCTTTTCGCTGGCGGCGCTGATCTGGCTGGTATCCGCGCTGGTGCCGACTCCCGCGCGGTTTGTGCTGTGGGTAGTCGGGCTGGCGGTGGATTTTGGAACCCCGCTGCTGGCCAGTACCCGCCGTCTGCAAGCCGAGATCCCGCCCGACACCCACCATCTGCCGGAGCGTTTTGGCCTGTTCACGATCATTGTGTTGGGCGAAGCGTTCATCAAGGTGATCGGCAGTGCCGCCGGGCATCACCTGACCTTCTCCAATGCGGTTTATGGCATGCTGGCACTGGTGATCGCCGCCAGCCTGTGGTGGATGTATTTCGACAACGTGCGAGGATCTGTGGTGAGCCGCACGCGGTTCGCCGGGCAGGTCTGGGTCTACTCCCATCTGCCGCTGCTGGCGTCGATTACGGCGTATGGTGTGGCCGCCAAAAAGATCGTCCTGATGGAGGACGAACACCCGATAGGTGATGAAACGACATATTTGCTGACCGGCGCGGTAGCGATTGCGCTGCTGGCGATCGGCATTCTGGATATGACCCGCACCGAAGCCGCCCGTGATCTGGCGCACCACCGCATCGCGCTGACTCGCCTGGGGGGTGCGGCTGTGATTCTGGTGGCGGGCTTGCTTGGCCTGGGCCCCGGCCTGCTGCTGACCGTCGTGGCACTGGTCTGTGCCGTCCAGATCGGTGCTGACCTGATGTTGGAGTATACACCCCCCTCCGCTCAGGCTGCGGCCCGCGGTTCGCTCATAGAGGAGTAGGGACTTTGCCGACCAAACCCGTAATTTTTTCAGTGGATGACGATACGAATGTGTTACAGGCCGTCGTGCGCGATCTGCGCACCCGCTATGGGGATCGTTACCGGATCATGCGCGCCGATTCCGGGCGGGCGGCGATCGAAGCCCTGCACGAGCTGAAGCGCCGCAGCGAATCGGTAGCGCTGTTCGTGGCGGATCAGCGCATGCCGCAGATGAACGGCGTAGAGTTTTTGACGGAGGCGCTGAAGATTTTCCCCAACGCTAAGCGCGTGCTGCTCACGGCGTATGCCGATACCGACGCCGCGATCAACGCGATCAACACGGTGGCTGTTCATTATTACCTGCTCAAGCCGTGGGATCCGCCCGCGGAAAAACTTTATCCGGCGCTGGACGATCTGCTGGAAGACTGGCTCGCCAGCTATCACCCGCCGTTCGAGGGCATCCGCATCATCGGCCACCGCTGGTCGCCCGAAGCGCATCAGGTGAAGGAATTCCTGGCGCGCAACCAGGTGCCCTACCAGTATCTCGACGTCGAGCTGGATCCCGAAGCGCCCAAAGTTCTGTCGCAGCTTGGTCTGCCCGGCGACCGGCTGCCCCAGGTAGTTTTCCCGGACGGCACGACGATGGAAGCGCCCATGCCGGTGAACGTGGCCGAAAAGCTCGGCTTGCAGATGCAGGCCGATAAGCAGTTTTACGATCTGGTCATTGTCGGGGGCGGGCCGGGCGGGCTGGCGGCGGCGGTTTATGGCGCGTCGGAAGGCTTGAGCACGGTCATGATCGAGCGCCACGCAACCGGCGGGCAGGCTGGCACCAGTTCGCGCATTGAGAACTATCTCGGCTTCCCATCCGGCCTGAGCGGCGCGGATCTGGCCCGGCGGGCAACGGCCCAGGCACGGCGCTTCGGCGTGGAGATCCTGACCCCGCAGGAGGCGGTTGGTCTGCGCACCGAAGGCCCCTATCGGATCGTGCGGCTGGCGGATGGCAGCGAGGTCGCCAGCCATGCGCTGGTCGTCGCGGTTGGCCTGTCCTATCGCAAACTGGATGCGCCGGGCATCAAGAAACTGACCGGGGCCGGTGTGTATTATGGCGCGTCACTCAGCGAGGTGCCCGAATGCACCGATCAGACGGCGTTTATCATCGGTGCCGGCAACTCGGCGGGGCAGGCGGCGATGTATCTGGTTGAGTTCGCGACCAAGGTCGTGATCGCGGTGCGCGGCGATTCGCTCGAAGCCAAGATGTCGCAATATCTGGTTGACCGGATCTACGAGCATCCCCGCATCGAGGTACGTCTCCAGACGGATGTGGCCGCCGCGCATGGGGATCATCATCTTGAGGCGCTGACGCTGCGCGACCGGACGACGCAGCAGGAAGACACGCAGCCGGCATCGGCAATGTTCATTTTTATCGGCGCGGTCCCTTGCACTGACTGGTTAAAAGGCGTGGTGGAACTGGATGAATATGGGTTTGTCCTGACCGGGCCGGACCTGATTCACAACGGCCGGCCGCCCAAAGCCTACTGGCCGCTGGATCGGGATCCATACCTGTTTGAAAGCAGCATGCCGGGGCTGTTCGCGGTGGGTGATTTGCGCGCCAATTCGGTCAAGCGGGTCGCGTCGGCGGTGGGCGAAGGATCGGTGGCGGTCCAGTTCATTCATCAGTACCTCGCCAGGGTGAAATGATCTATGGTCACGGACACGCGCTATTCGATCCCCCTGTTTGAGAACATCCCTGACGACGAACTGCGCTGGCTGGTGGCGCACAGTCACGAGGAAACCCTCGACGACGGGGATTATTTCTTCCACGAGAACGGCCCGGCCGATCGCTTCTATATTGTGCTGGACGGCGAGCTTCAGGTCAGCCGGATGGTGGACGGCAATGACCTGATCCTCGGCACGACGCCGCGCGGCATTATGGGCGGCGAGCTGTCCCTGCTCAACCGGACGCCGTCGCATATCACCGCCCGCGCGATCATGCCCTCGCGCCTGATGGTCTTTGATGAACAGGCATTCCGCGAGTTGTTCGCCGCCTGCCCGGTCGTGGGGATGCGCATCCTGCAAACCACCGCCGAGCGTATGCAGGGTACGGTGTCGATTCTGAAGCAGCAGGAGAAAATGGCTGCGCTCGGCAAGCTGGCCGCTGGCCTGGCCCACGAGTTGAACAACCCGGCCTCGGCGGCGCGGCGCGCGGCGCAGACGCTGCATGATCAGGTGTTTCCCGCCTTGCACACCCAGGCGTTACAGCTTAACGTGCTGCACCTGAGTGATGATCAGGTGATCACGCTGGCCGAGTTTCAGCACGAGATCATCGAACATGCGGTGGCGACCGAACCGCTCTCACCCATCGACGAGAGCGCGCGCGAAGACGAGATCGGCGCGTGGCTGGACGAACAGGGAATTCCCGGCGGGTGGGAGATGGCCCCGTCTTTTGTCATGGCGGGCCTGACCGTCGATGATCTGGACCGGCTGGCCGGCGATTTTGGCGCGGACCGGCTGGAAGTCGTTCTCTCCTGGCTGCGCGACCTGCTGGATGCCAGCGCCCTGCTCAAGCAGATCGAGGAGAGCACGCGCCGGATCTCGGAACTGGTCGGCTCGGTGAAAGCGTACACCTATATGGATCGCGCCCCGGTGCAGCAGGTCAATATCCACGATGGGCTGGAAAACACCCTCACCGTGATGAAACACAAGCTGCGCGAGGTGGAGGTCGTGCGCGAATACGAGCCGGACCTGCCACCGATCCAGGCGCGCGGGAGTGAACTTAACCAGATCTGGACCAACCTGATCGACAACGCCATCGATGCGATGGGCGGCCGAGGGCAGATCAGGATCATCACGCGCAGCGAAGCGGATTTCGTGATGGTCGAGATCGCGGATAACGGTCCCGGCATCCCGGCCGACGTGCTGCCGCGCATTTTTGAGCCGTTTTTCACGACCAAAAGTGTCGGGGTTGGGACGGGGCTGGGCCTGGACATCAGCTACCGGATCGTCCAGCAGCATCACGGCACGATGGAAGTACGATCCGAACCGGGACACACCCGGTTTATCCTACGCCTGCCGATCCAGACGCCGGGGGAATAATCCGGTTTTGCAGGAGCAAATTCACAGAATCCGCCTTGATTATTCCACTTCACCGAAAAGAGAGACGAACACTCATGAAATGCACGCATCAAGACCTGATTCAGGATGTTACGCCGAGCGCCGAGGGATGTGAGGACTGTCTCAAAATGGGGGGCCGCTGGGTTCACCTGCGGATCTGCCTGATCTGCGGGCATGTCGGCTGCTGCGACATGTCCCCGAACAAACACGCGACCCAACACTATCATGATACCGGCCACCCGCTGATCCAGTCGTTTGAGCCGGGCGAGGAATGGCGCTGGTGTTATGTCGATCAGGAGATGGTGTAAACCGCCGCGGGTTAAAACCGCGCGGCTATGACAGAAGCCTGGAAGCCCGCTAAATGCCCCATCCGGTAAATTGTGAGGTCATCGTAGGGGCGGACCTCTGTGTCCGCCCGGCGCGGCGCGCGACTGGGAGCACACAGGGGTGCTCCCCTACAAAATCGCGTTATCCGAATAAATACTTAACCTGCATTAACGTCCGGCGATTGACTCCGACCAACCAAATCTGGAACATCTGGCGAACGAGTGACATAATGGGGGGCGTTCCTAGCATCCGGGAACGTCCACCGACTAGTTTTATTGGTGCCACCGATGGCCTAGTGCTGCCAGGGGAACGCTTCATGTCACTCTACGATGAGCAAATTAAGAACTGCACCGTCCAGATCAGCTCAGACTTTTGGAAAAACCCTTATGGGGTCGAGGTCGATCACGACCCGCTGAAATTTTTGTTTATCCCCGATCACGTCTCTGCTTATATCACATCCCGGCTCGCGCACCGGGTCTATCGCTACCAGATCGACAACATCCGTACCAAGCAGCAGATCACCCACGCCATCATGATCACGATGGGCGGGCTGCTGCCCGGCGTCCTGCTGCACGATCATCTGGCGTGGACGCTGAACAAAAACATCCCGCCGATCGAGTTCGGCACGCTGGGCGTCAAATACTATGCCGGGCCGGGCCAACCGCTCGACCAGCCGCGCATCATCCACCCGGTATCGATCGACGTGGAAGATCGGGTCGTCGGCGTGGTCGAGGATCTGGTCGATCTGGGTGGGACGGCGCGTTACGTGGCGCAGTATCTCATGGACGAGCGCAAAGCGAAAAAGGTGGTGCTGATCGCGCCCTATCTCAAGAGCACGAATGTGATGGACGAGATGGAGGTGATCTTTTACGGGCATGTTCCCAAAGATACCTGGATCATCACGCCGCGCGAGCGTGTCGAAACGCTCATCAAGCGGGTTCCGTTCTGGCGTGACAGCGGCGCGACGCTCGAAGAATGCGAATCGAACCTGCGCAAAATCGGCTATCCCGAATATCTGCTGGATACTTACCTGCGCGCCACCTACGAGCGGGGGTAACGGCCTCATCCCCCGGCTCAGGGAAATCTGCACCGATGACGCCGCGGGTTAATGCTCTTTAACAAAATAATACGGCAAAAGAAAGGCCAATGAGCTAAGATTCCAAGAGGAGGGAAGGATGCCTCGCATCTTGGAACTGAAGCTCAGTGAAGCCGAGCGCAAGGAATTGGAAATGGTGCGAGATCGGCACCCCCAACCCCATATGCGCGAGAAGGCGGCCGCCTTATTGAAAATCGCGGCGGGGAGCAGTGGCAGTGAGGTGGCGCGCAGCGGGTTGTTGCGGCGGCGCGATAACGACACGATCTATCGGTGGGTGGCGCGCTATCGGACGCACGGGATCGCGGGGTTAGCGGTGCGACGCGGCCGCGGCCGCAAAGCGGCTTTTTCCCCCTCAGCACGCGACGGCCGCTAGCGCCCGCCAAGCGCTGCTCACCGTCATCCATCAGGACCCGCAGGCCCATGGTCAACGGCAAAGCCGCTGGACGTTAGCGGCGTTGCAGGCGAGTTGTCCCTGGCTCGGAGTAAACACGCTGGGCGGGTTGTCCCAGCTGCTGGATCGCTTAGCGGTGCGGCGTAAACGCGCGCGGACCTACCTGCACAGCCCCGATGCCGACTACGCCGCCAAAGTCGCCTATCTGGAGGCCTGTCGGGCCGCCGCACAGGCCCATCCCGAGGCCATCCTTTTCGTGTATCTGGACGAGTTTGGCTTTGAACGCCAACCCACCCTCGCGCAGGACTACGAAGCGCGGGGACGGCGGGCCCCCTTAGCTCGGTTGAGTTATCGTTCCAATACGCGCTGTCGGGGCCTGGGCGGGCTGAATGCCGCGACGGGACAAGTGACCTATGGGCAGTATTCCCACATCACCGCGACCCGGCTCTCGGCTTTTTACGCCCAACTCCGCGCGGACTATCCGCACGCTGACCGCATCTATGTGGCGCAGGATAACTGGCCCGTCCATGTCCATCCCACCGTCCTGGCCCGCCTGGAACCGCAGCTTTCACCCTTCTGGCCGCACGTGCCTGACAACTGGCCGCGGCCGGCGCCGGCCGCAGCCGTCCACGAGGCGCTCCCGATCCAACTCGTCTTTTTACCCACCTACGCTCCCTGGCTTAACCCGATTGAAAAGCTCTGGCGTTGGGTGCGCCAACAGGTCTTACACCTGCACCGCCTCAGTGACGATTGGCTCACCCTCAAACAACGCGTGCTCGACTTCATGCGCGCCTTTGCCCAGGGTTCCGAACTCTTACTCCGTTATGTCGGCCTTTTACCGTATTAAATTGTTAAAGAGCATAAACCACGCGGCTATGAAAAAAGCCGGGAAGCCCGCTAAAGGGGCTGGATAGGAGTCCCTTTAGCGGACTTTTTATTTATTCATAGCCGGAGCGTTTATGCCGATTAAGCAAATAAGCGGATAAGGCAGGTGTAGGGGCGGACCCCCGTGTCCGCCCGGCGCGGCGCGGCCGCGTGTCGCGCTGGGCGCGACTGGGAGCACACAGAGGTGCTCCCCTACACGATCGCGTTATCCGAATATATACTTATCCTGCATTAACGCCCGGCGTGGGCTAGCTTCCCGCTCCAACCCCCAAATAAGAATCACTGCCGCCATCTTAAAATGGAAAATGCTATAATCCCGCTAAACCAGCACGGAAGACCAAAGGAGGCTCTTACATGGCGCGCAATGGCAATTTGAGCGGCGAAGTCTTTTATCCTCCCGAGCGGATCGCCCGGCAGGCGAACATGCCCGATTATGAGGCGATCCACGCGGCCATGACCAAAGATCTGGCTGGCGAGTGGGGACGTATTGCCCGCGAGGAATTTGAGTGGTTCCAAGAGTGGGATAAAACCCTGGACGACTCGAACGCTCCCTTTTACAAGTGGTTTGTGGGCGGCAAAGTCAATATTGTTCATAACGCCCTCGACCGGCACCTGAGCACATGGCGGCGGAACAAGGTGGCGCTCCAGTGGGAAGGCGAGAACTACGACCAGCGCAGTTACACGTATCACCAACTGGCGCGCGAGGTCTGCCGGTTTGCCAGCGTGCTGCGGGCGATGGGCGTGCGAAAGGGCGACCGTGTAACGATCTACATGGGCCGCATCCCGGAGATTGTGATCGCCATGCTGGCAACGGCCAAGATCGGCGCGGTGCATTCCGTGGTCTACGGCGGCTTTTCGGTTGAGGCGCTGCACGGACGTATCGAAGACAGCGAGAGCAAGGTCGCGATCACGGCGGATGGATCATGGCTGCGCGGCAAGGTCGTTCCGCTCAAGGATATTATGGACGAGGCCCTGGAACGCAGCCCCAGCATCCAATCGGTGATCGTGGTCAAGCGCACCGGGCCAGGAGGTACACATGGAGCCGGGGCGCGACCTGTGGTATCACGACCTGATGCGCCTCCCGATTGCCGATATTGACTGCGCCACCGAAGAAGTGGACGCCGAAGATCCGCTCTACCTGCTCTATACCAGCGGCACGACGGGCAAGCCCAAAGCCATCCTGCATACGCACGGCGGGTATATGGTCGGCGTGGCGACCACGCTCAAATGGGTGTTTGACCTCAAAGAAGAGGATACGTGGTGGTGTGCGGCCGATCCCGGCTGGGTGACGGGGCACAGTTATATTGTGTACGGTCCGCTGCTGCTTGGCGCGACGAGTATGATCTACGAAGGCGCGCCCAACCATCCCTTCCCGGATCGCTGGTGGGATATTGTCGAGCGGCACGGCATAACGGTGCTCTACACCGCCCCCACCGCCATCCGCGGCCTGATGCGTTTTGGGGACGCGTGGCCCAATCGCCACGATCTGAGCAGTCTGCGGCTGCTGGGCAGCGTGGGCGAGCCGATCAACCCGGAGGCGTGGAAATGGTATCACCGCGTCATCGGCAAGGGAAACTGCCCGATCATGGATACGTGGTGGCAGACCGAAACCGGCAACTTTATGATCACCCCGCTGCCAGGGACACCCCTCAAACCGGGCAGTGCGACTTTGCCGTTCCCCGGCGTGCAGATCGGATGTGCTGGACGAAGATGGCAACCCGGTCGGCCCCAACGAGGAAGGGTATCTGGTGATCAAGAGCCCCTGGCCGGCCATGATGCGCACCATCTACGGCGATCCTGACCGCTATGTGAGCCAGTATTGGAGCCGCTTCCCCGGCATGTATATGACCGGCGACAGCGCGAAAAAGGACGAAGATGGCTATATCTGGGTGATCGGGCGCGTGGATGACGTGATCAAGGTCAGCGGCTACCGGCTCGGCACCGCCGAGATCGAGAGCGCGCTGGTCAGCCATCCCTCCGTCACTGAGGCTGCCGTGATCGGCGTGCCGGACGAGGTGCGCGGCAGCGTGATCCAGGCGTACTGCATCCTGGCGACAGGCGTCGAGCCGTCGCAGCGCCTGGTCGATATTCTGCGCGATCATGTCGGGCACGAGGTCGGCCCGATCGCGAAGCCGGCCACGATCGAATTTGTCGAGAGCCTGCCCAAGACCCGCAGCGGCAAGATCATGCGCCGGGTGCTCAAGGCGCGCGCACTCGGTCAGGACGAGGGCGATCTCAGCACGCTGGAACAGTAAGATACCGCACCGTTTGCCCCTCCCCTGTTACGGGTTACGGGGAGGGGTAAAATCTGCCTAAGCGGTCCTGGTCATTTTTTACGATCTTAATACAACTGCCGCCAGATTTTCTGCTATAATAAAGAATGCATTGATCCTCAGTTGGCACAAAGTTGAGGGTGACACTATGGAGTCAGGGCCGCGCGGGACACGGATCTGGTGGGATAACGAGGAAGTCCACTTTGTCGGGTGGACCGATCGGGCGCTGGTATTTCACTGGGAAGACCCGCGCGAAACGGCGATCCACATGCCGCGCGGCGCGGTCGTGCGCCTGATCGATAAGGGCGTGCTGCGCATCGAAGGGTATATACCGACCTGGATGCAGGTCGAGAAGCCGGCTCCGCCTTCCACGCCCGTCGAGCCGCCTGCGCCCGCCAACAGCAAACTGAGCATCGTGCAGCGGCTGATCCGCAAGCTGTCCGGCGACCGGAACCCAAACCCCGGCCCGGTCCGCGCAGCGCAGGGCTAAAACAGGCGCGGCTGCTGGATCGGGCGGCGTCCATCGAGCAGAACATAAGGCGCGGCCCGCTGCGGACTGGCGACTCCCGCCGCCTGCAAATCGCCCAATTCGCGTAATTTCCCCTTGCGCCGTGCATTCATGATCCGCGCTGCGCCCTTCGCGCCGATGCCGGGCACGCGCATCAACTCGCGCCGCGCCGCCGTGTTGATCTCCACCGGCGTGTGACTCAGATTCTCGTCGGCCCAGGCGCGCTTCGGATCTACCTCTTGCGGCAGATCGCCATCCCGCTTAAAGGGCAGCTCTTCCACCTCAAAATCATAATCGCGCAGCAGGAAACTGGCCTGATACAGCCGGAGCTGGCGCGTCGGATCGGTGGCCGGCTCGTTATCGAGCGGCGTCTCGTGGATCGGGCGGAACGCCGAGAAATAGACGCGCGCCAGTTTGAGCTGCCGGTGCAGATACTCGGTCGTGCTGAGGATCTCGACATCCCGCTCACCCGCCGGCCCGACGACAAATTCCGTCGTGCTGCTCGGCCGCAGATCGGTTTGCTGGCGCAAATCTTCCACCCATTGCAGAGGCGTCATCAGTTCGCCGTGGAAATCCTTGCCGGGCGCGATCTGTTCCAGGCGTTTCTGGTTGGGCGCTTCAAGGTTGATCGAGACGCGGTTGCCAAGTTCCATCGCGCGCCGCACCTGATCGCGCTCTGCGCCGGGCATGATCTTCAGGTGCATATAGCCGCGATAATCGTATTTTTCGCGCAGGATCGCGCCCACGTCCAGGATCTTATCCTGGCTGGTGATGCCGCCGCGAATGATACCCGACGACAGGAACAACCCTTCGACCGCCTTCGCGTCGTACAGCGCCATGAACGCGCGCGCCATATCGTCCGGCGAGAACGTCAGCCGCTTCATGGACGAGCGCCCGGCCCGGAAGGGGCAGTAAAAGCAGTTGCGCTCGCAGGCGGTGGTCATCAGCGTTTTGAGCACCGGCATCTGGCGGTTGCCGGCGACGACGTTCGTGATACACCCGCTGAGATCGGGGGCGGGCTTTTCGAGCTGGGGCGCATCCCCCACCGACTCGAATTCGGTCACACCGCGCATCGCTTGCAGCAGATCGTGTCCGTCCATGGTTCCGCTCGCTTCTCGTCCAACGTGTGGGTCTATTATACCGAAAATTTGTTCTATCGGCAACGAAAAGCCCGTTCCACAACTCACGAGGCAATTGTAGGGCGTATTGATGTTATCAGAAAAGAGGCGGATAAGCGCCGCTGGTAAGTGCGACCTCTCGTAACTCCGCTTGGAGCGGCGGGATGCGTGTTGCGCGCCGGCGTGAGGCCAGGAACACAGAGATGTGTTGCCCCTGCAGGTCACCCTATCCGTAAGGAGCGGGCCTGCATCAATACGCCGCCTAGAAACAGAAAACCCGCTGAAGGGATACCAATTGGCCCCTTCAGCGGGCTTGCAGGCTTTCATCATAGCCGCGCGGTTTTAACCTGCGGCGTCAAATTCAGGATGCTGGCTCGTCGTCCTCCGCCTCTTCGACCAGCCCTTCGAGCGGATCGGGGCCGCTGGGCGCGCCATCTTCCGCGCGTGGCCGCCAGATTTCGCTGGCCCGGTCGATGAACAGCACGCCGTCCAGGTGATCGATCTCGTGCTGGAAGACACGCGCCAGCCAGTCCCGCGCCTTGATGCGGATGAGCTTGCCGTGCCGATCCTGCCCGCGCACGGTCACGGTGACGTGACGCTGCACATTGCCAAAATAGCCGGGGATCGACAGGCACGCCTCGACGCCATCTACCATCTCGCGCGAGACGCGGATAATCTCCGGGTTCACCACTTCGTACAGCACCCCCGCATCGTCGCCATATTCCTCGCGGGACTGCTCGTCGTCGGTCAGGCGCACCACGATTACCCGCTGGCTGGCCGATACCTGGGGCGCGGCCAACCCGACTCCCGGCGCTTGCAGCATCGTCTCCACCATATCATCGATCAGCGTCTGGAGCTTGGGATCGTCAAACTCCGTGACTTTGCGCGCCTTCTTGCGCAGGATCGGGTTCTGGGGGGTAATGATCTCACGAATTGCCATGAGTTTTTCTCCTCAGTTCTACCCCCGATTGTAACCAATCCCGCCGCGAGCGTAAAGCGCGGAGAGGGTTTTTGGTGACTGGTTTTTAGTTGTTGGTGATTGCTCCATGGTATAAATTGCGCTGTAAGTACAACCAGGGTAACGGAGCAACAACTAGACGAGCTATGAATGAATACACAGTCATGAGCCCAATTTCCATTGACGCTACCGAAGTCATCACAGAAACATGGGAAACCGGCCATAAACGAAGAGCTGTTTACCTGATTGATGGTAAAGAAATAGGTTTTCGCCACTGGGATACGAACTGGCACCCTCGATATGGAATGGGGACTTCAAGATGGAATGATGCACGGTCTATTCAGAACATGGCATGAAAACGGGCAGCTTCAGGAAGAAAGCACTTATTACCAGGGAAAAGAGCACGGCGAGACAAAGCAATACGATGAGAACGGTGTCCAGATTGGCAGTTATATTATGGATTACGGCACAGGCGTGGATTTATGGTTTTACACTGCTGGTGTACTGTCCGAGGAACGCGAATTGCGCGATGGACTACGGCACGGCTATGAGCGATGGTGGAGCGGAGACAACCAAACTATATGGCAAGAAAGCCATTTTTGGAACGGGCTTGAGCACGGCATATTCCGGAGGTGGAACTCACAGCATAGGCTAAGTCGTGGATACCCCCGATACTACATTTCAGGCACGCGCGTAAATAAACGTCAATATATGCGAGCGTGTCGCAATGATCCTACTCTGCCACCATTCGTCCCTGATGAGAACCAGCCGTTTCGCAAATTACCAAAGGGAGTGCTGCCGGGTAATCAAGCACCATAAATAGCCAATAACTTCCCCTAGCTCGCCGCCGCACTCCGCCCCGCCAGCCACCCGGTTGAGAACGCCGCCTGCAAATTATAGCCGCCCGTATCCGCGTTGAGATCCAGCACCTCGCCCGCGAAATACAGCCCGCCGACCAGCCGCGATTCCATCGTGCGCGGATCGACCTCGCGCAGATCCACGCCCCCGGCGGTGACGATCGCGGCGGCGAGGGGGCGGTGCCCGGTCACGTCCAGCCGGAAATCCTTGAGCCAGCGCCGCAGCCGGTCACGCTCCGGCGCGGTGATGCGGTGCGCGACCTTATCCGCGGGGATGTGCACCAGATCGCAGCACACCGGAATCAGCGTGCGGGGCAGCAGACCCTTCAGCAGCGTGTGAAATTCCTTCTTGCGGTGTTCCTCAAAATCGCGCAGCAGGCGCGCTTCAAGCTGGTCGTCGTCCAGCGCCGGCTTGAGATCGATGGAGACCTGCACCGGCTGATCGGCCCGCAGCGCATCCACCGCGCGCCCACTCAGCGTCAGGATGATCGGCCCGGACACGCCGAATCCCGTAAACAGCATCTCCCCAAACTCGCTGGCGGTCAGCTTGCCGTTGACCCACAGTGACGCGCGCACATTGCGCAGACTCAGCCCTTCCAGGCGGCGCGCGACGTTCCCGGCCGTATCGAGCGGGATCAGCGCCGGGCGGATCGGCACGATGGTATGTCCGACCGTCTGCGCCAGCCGGTAGCCATCGCCGGTCGAGCCGGTGCCGGGATAGGACGCGCCGCCGGTCGTGACGATCACCGCGCGGGCCGCGTGGCGGTTGCCGCCGCTAAGCTGCACGCCCGTCACCCGCTGATCGTCCACCAGCAGGCGTTCGACGCGCGCCCCGGTCCAGATCGTGACGCCCATCGCGCGCGCCCACTGGTCCAGCGCCTCGACCACGTCCCCCGCGTCGTCGCTGGCCGGGAAAACGCGCCCGCCGCGCTCCTCGACGCTCGCTACGCCGATGTCGTTGAAGAACTCCACCAGATCCGCGTTGAAGAAGCGGTGAAAGGCCGAGTAGAGAAAACGCCCGTTGGGGCCAAAATGGGGAATAAATTCGTCCAGCGGGGCGGTATTGGTGATGTTACAGCGCCCCTTGCCGGTGATGAGCAGCTTCCGGCCGGGGCGATCCATCTTTTCGACCAGCAGCGTCGATGCGCCGAGCGCGGCGGCCTGCCCGGCGGCCATCAACCCGGCTGCGCCCCCGCCGATTATCAGCACATCCCAAGGAGAACTCACGGAGCTTATTTTCGCCTTTTGACGGCCCACAGCCGCGCGGTGCCGTCATGCGAGGCGGTTGCCATCAGCGTACCGTCGCCGCTGATCGCCACGCAGTTCACACCGCCTTCGTGCTCGCGCAGAACCCGCAGCGCGCGTCCCTGCTTCCCGGCGCATAACTGATCCACGCGCCACAGCCGGATCGCGCCATCCAGCGAGCCCATCGCCAGCAGCGCGCCATCCGGGCTGAAGGCGATGCTCCGCACGCAGTTGCTGTTGTAATCCGCATAAACGACGGAGATCAGCTTCTCGCGGCTGGTCACGTCGATCAGCGCCATCCCGTTGCCATCGAGCGCCATCGCCAGCAGCCGCCCGTCCGGGCTGAAGACGACCTGCCGCACGCCGTCCTCGGTGGGGATCACGGCGATCTCGCGCTTTTCCGTCCGGTGTTCGGTATCCCACAGCCGCACGGTGCGATCCATCCCCGCCGACGCGACCAGTTTGCCATCCGGGCTGTAGGTCACATCGCTGGCCGGGCCGTCGTGCATCCCCAGGAAATCGAGCGGCTGGCGCTCGTCGGCGTTCCACATGCGGACGCTGCCATCGTCCGACACGGACGCGAGGATCGCTTCGGCCGGGCTGTAGGCGATGCCGGTCACGGGGCCGGCGTGCCCGATCAGCGCCGTGACGCAGTAGCGCTTCTGCACGTTCCACACGCGGATCGTCTTATCGTCAGAGCCGGACGCGAGATACGTCCCGCTGGGGCTGAACGCCAGCGTATTGACGGGCTTTTCGTGGCCGATCAGCGCCTTGATGCGCTTGCGCCCGGTCGTATACCACAGCCGCACGGTTTTATCCTCGGAGCAGGTCGCGACCATCGTGCCATCCGGGCTGAGGGCGATGTCCTTGACGCTGTCGCGGTGGCCGATCAGTTCCAGGGTGGTGGTCAGGTGGCGCAGCCCGACAAGTCCGATCGGGCGCGGGACGCGCTTACGACCTTTGCTGTCCGCGGGCAGAGGTTCACCAAACAGCCGCTCGCGCAGTTGGCTGAGCGCGATCTCGTAATCCTGCGCCGCAAAATCCACATATTGGATGCGCCGCAGTTGAAATTGCAGGATCGGCGTCGGGCGCAGCATCACCGGGAGGATCGGTTTGGACAGATCGCGGAAATACTGCCACTCGTCGTTGACATTGCCGGACTCCATCGAGTTCGGGCGAAATGATCAGCACGAGCGTATCGCAGGCGTCAAGCCCCTGCTGAATGGCTGTGCTCCAATTGGAACCGGGCGGGATGCTGTCCACGTCCATCCAAATGCTCGCGCCCAGGCGCTCCAGATCCGTGGCAAGCTGCCGGGCGAATTCGTCGTCTTTGCGGCTGTAGCTGATGAAGACTTTGCTCATGATCCGTTGGCTTCAGATAGGTCGGGCTCGGTTTTTCGCGCTAGTATAGCAAATAGTGCGGATTGTGGCAGACATCGGAGATCCCGGCCTCACCCCCTGATCCGCTCTCTGCGCCGTGGAGAGGGGGAGAGCATCGTCGATTCACTTCGCCGGGCCGTGCAACGACCCGGCTATGTACCGGAAGCGCCCTAAAGGACGCTGGCCGAATCGCGCGGTCAGGGCCGTTCATGGCCTTTCCGGTGTATAGCCCGCTGCTTGCAGCGCCGGTGCATTGCGGCGCCGGGCGATTTGAGGCTCACTCCCACTCAATCGTCGCGGGCGGTTTGGTGCTGATGTCGTACAGCACGCGGTTCACGCCGCGGACCTCGTTCACGATGCGGCTGCTGATGCGCGCCAGCAGGTCGGGATCGAGCCGCGCCCAATCCGCCGTCATAAAATCGTCGGTGGTGACGGCGCGCAGCACGATCACCTCGTCGTAGGTGCGGCTGTCGCCCATCACGCCGACGCTGCGCACCGGCAGCAGGACGGCGAACGCCTGCGCCGTGCCTTCGCGCAGCAGACCCGCTGCGTGTAACTCGCTGATGAAGATGTGATCGGCGGCGCGCAGGGTTTCCAGCCGCTCCCAGGTGACTTCACCCACGCAGCGCACGCCGAGTCCGGGGCCGGGGAAGGGCTGCCGCCACACGATCTCCTCCGCGAGGCCGAGCGCCGTCCCGACTTCGCGCACCTCGTCTTTGAACAGATCGCGCAGCGGCTCCACCAGCCGCGTTCTGAGGTGCTCCGGCAGGCCGCCGACGTTGTGATGCGACTTGATGCGCCGCGCGCCGGGCCGCCCCGTGCCCGCGCTCTCGATCACGTCGGGATAGATCGTACCCTGCGCCAGCCAGTCGAGCTTGCCAAGCTTCGCGGCTTCGCGCTCGAACACGTCCGCGAACGTTTTGCCGATGATGACGCGTTTGGCTTCGGGATCGCTCACCCCCGCCAGCACGTCGAGAAATTCCTCGGTCGCGTCCACGGCGGTCATGTTCCGCCAGCCTAATGTCATCGCCAGCGTGATGACCTGGTTGGCTTCGTCGTGGCGCAGCATCCCGTGATTGACGAACACCGGCACCAGTTGGTCGCCCACCGCGCGGTAAATCAATTCCCCGGCAACGGACAAATCCACGCCGCCGCTCATGCCGAGCAGCACGCGCCCCGCGCCCACCTGCTCGCGGATGCTCTGCACGCTGGCCGCAATAAAATGCTCCGGGGTCCAGTTCCGCGCGGCATCGCAGATGCTCAGCACGAAATTGCGCAGAATTGCCGTGCCGTGTTCGGTGTGCTGCACTTCGGGATGGAACTGGATGCCGTAGATGCGCCGCGCCGGATTTGCGATGGCCGCATAGGGCGCGTTGTCGGTGACGGCCGTGGTGATAAACCCCTCGGGGAGACGCTCTGTGCGATCGCCGTGGCTCATCCAGACGGTCTGGGTATCGTCAAGGCCATCAAACAGCCCGGCCGGATTCGTGACCTCGATGCTCGCCTGCCCATACTCGCGCAGATCCGAGCCGCTCACCTGCCCGCCGAGCGCGTCCGTGATGAGGTGCTGCCCGTAGCAGATGCCGAGCACGGGGAAATGGATGTCCAGCACCCAGCGCGGCAGGCTTGGCGCGCCGGGTTCGTAGACGCTGGCCGGGCTGCCGGACAGGATCACGCCGCGAAAGTCCGGCACGGCGGCGGAAGCATCCTCCTGCGTGGTGTCAAACGGCACGAGCGCCGCATAAACTCCCAGTTCGCGCACACGCCGCGCGATCAACTGCGCGGTCTGCGAGCCAAAATCGAGGATGATGATCCCACCCGTTTTTAACGACATAATATGTCTACTTGACCGGCTGCGGCTCGCCCGCAAACACGATCTGATGTTCATCCATATAGGTGATCGTCGCCAGCGCCTCAACCGGCACGCCGTATTTGGCCTCAAGTTTTTCGCGCCCGCCTTCAAAGGCTTTTTCGACGACCGCGACAACCCCGACCAGGGTGCAGCGCGCTTCGCCGAGCATGCGCGCCAGCGCGAGCAGCGTCTTGCCCGACGCGAGAAAGTCATCCACGATCAGCACGCGCTCGCCCGGCGGCAGATATTCGGCGGCGACCATCAGATTGGTTTCGCCGCCTTTGGTGTGGCTCGGAGCCGTTTCCAGGAAGATCGGGCCGTACATCGTGACCGGCTTATACTTGCGTGCATAAACTATCGGCACATTCAGCGCCAGTGCCGCCATCAGCGCCGGGGCGATTCCCGACACTTCGGCGGTGAGGATGCGCGTGGGCCGGGCATCGCGGAAGCGCAGCGCGATCTCTTCGCCCATCGCCTTGATCAGTTGAGGGTCCATCTGGTGATTGAGAATGCTATCTATCTTCAGGATACCATCTCCCAGGTAGCGCCCTTCGGTGCGGATTTTGTCTTTCAGCGCCTGCATGATTCCCTCGTTATTCATCCGACGACAGCTTAATCGGGATATTGTACCAGAAAAGAACGCGCGGGCATTTGTTCAGAACTGCCGAAAACGGATGCCCCTGATTTTGTATTTCCCCGGTGTTTTGCCACAATCAGAAGAAAGTGAACAGTTTTTTTTAGTGTTTGGTTTTTAGTACTCGCGGCTCGCCTGCGATTTGTCCTGCTAAAGACCAAAAACTAATCACCAACAACCAATCACTGACAGGAGTATTCGATGAAGATCGGGATTGTAGGCAGCGGGGTGGTGGGCTCGACGGCGGCGTATGCGCTGGTGATGCGCGGCATTGGGCGCGAGATCGTGCTGGTGGATCTCAACCAGCAGCGCGCGCAGGCCGAAGCGGATGATATTCTGCACGCGGTTCCCTTCGCCCACCCGCTGCACGTGAGCGCGGGCGATTACCCGGATCTGGCGGGCGCAGAAGTCGTGATCATCACGGCGGGGGTGGCGCAGCGCCCCGGCGAAACGCGCCTGCAACTGCTCGAACGGAACGCGGCGGTCTTTCGTAATGTCGTGCCGAGCGTGCTGCGCCATGCTCCGGACGCAGTGCTGCTCGTGGCGACGAATCCGGTGGACGTCATGACCCACTTAACCGCGCGCTACGCCGCTGAGTTTGGCGTGCCGTCCCGCCGCGTGATCGGCTCCGGTACGACACTGGATACGGCCCGCTTCCGGGCGCTGCTGGGGCGGCACCTGGGGGTGGATGCGCAGCATGTGCATGCTTACGTGCTGGGTGAGCACGGCGATTCTGAGGTGCTGGCGTGGTCCGAAGTGGGGATCGGCGGGATCCCGCTGGACGAGTTCTGCTTCGAAGAGGGCCGCGAAGTAACTGAGGCCGTGCGGCGTGAGATCGATGAGCAGGTGCGCAGCGCCGCCTACCGGATCATCGAGGGCAAGGGCGCGACGTACTACGGGATCGGCAGTGCGCTGGCCCGCATCGTGAGCGTGATCCTGGGCGATCAGCGGGCGCTGCTGACGGTCTGCACGCCGGTCCGCGACGTGGCGGGGGTGCCCGATGTGACGGTCTCGCTGCCGAATTTGGTCGGCGGATCGGGTGTGCTGGCGCACTGCCTGTTTGAACTCACCAATTCCGAACAGGCCGGGCTGCACGCCAGCGCGCAGATCGTGCGCGACGCTATCCTGAGTCTTAGAGGGGTAGCCTCACCCCTTTTCTCCTGATTGAAAATGATTTCATCCCAGAGGGCACAGAGCACACAGAGAAAATCAAGGGAAAAGCAAGAGAAGAAGTCCCCTCTCTAACCCGGTTGGAGAGGGGATTTAGGGGTGAGGCCGGGAGATGGTTAACCACCCAACTCATCACTGAATACTGTAAACTGTCTGCTGTGTACAGCCTTTTCCGCAACGCCCGCCGACTTCAGACGTATAATTATTCTGGACAGGTTTTGGCCTGTCTGCCACGGTAGGGTAACATTCCTGGGTTATCACCCATCCGATTTGTCTCAGGGGCGGAAATGATCGAGAGACTCCGATTCTACACGCAGCACTCCCTTAATGACCTGCGGGTCAACGGGCGGCGCACGCTGTTCGCGCTGCTGTGTATCGCGGCCGGCGTTGCGGCGATTGTCAGCCTGCAAACGCTGGCCGTCATGATGAATAACACCCTGACCGGAAGCCTTCAGGAGAGCAACCGGGGCGATCTGCGCGTCACGCCGGGCGACCGGTGGAGCCAGTATGTGATAGAGACGGAAGAGGATTCGCTGGAGGGGAACATCTTTTTCACCCCCGAAGGGGTCGAGCACATCCAGGCGTGGTTCGACGAGCACTATCCCGGCGCGACGATCACTTACCGGCAGGCGGTCTACGGCTTTGGCGTCGCCTGGAGCGCCAGCATCCCCGAACGCAACACCTACAAGAGCTTCATCTACAACTTCATCGTGGATTCGGACGAATATCCGGTGTATGGCACCGTCGAGACGGACGGCGACGACAACCTGTCGGAGATGCTGCAAGCGCCCACCGATATTGTGATCAGCCAGAATCTCGCGGACGACCTGGAGGCCAAAGTTGGCGATCAACTCAGGTTAGCCGGGGCCAGCCAGGATTTCACCATCCGAGGGATTGTGCCCACCGACACCGAGGCCGGGCTGTTTAACTTCGTGGCGCATGTCTTCGGCTATTTTTACGTGGACGACAGCGCCGTGCCGCTGTTTGAGGGGCTGGTGCCGGGGGAGGCATCGACGCTGTACGTGCGCCTCAGCGACCCCTCCCAGGTGGATGAAGCCAGCCGCGACCTGAGCCGCCTGAACCGTTCGCTCAATATTACCACCACCACCGATCTGCGTGAGGCCAACCAGACGCTGTCGGATACGGTCGATGATCTGGTGGTGGTGATGGGGCTGGTCTCGCTGCTGATCGGCGGGATCGGGATCATCAACACCATGCTGGTCATCGTCAGCCGCCGCACGACGGAAGTCGCCGTGCTCAAGACGCTGGGGCTGGAACCGCGCGAAGTGATCGTGCTGTTCCTGGTCGAAGCCGTGCTGATGGGCATTGCGGGCAGTGCGCTCGGCGTGATCGGCGGGTGGGTGCTGGCCTACGCGGTCAAGGGGGTAGCCGAAACCTTCCTCGGCCAGCGGCTCGACTTTACGATCGCGCTCGTCCCGGCGCTGAACGGCTTTGTCGTCGGCGTGATCATCACGACGATCTTCGGCTTCCTGCCGACTCTGGCCGCCGGGCAGATCCGCCCCGCCAATGTGCTGCGCCCCAACGAGACGATCATCCCGCGCGCCGGGCGCTTGAGCGCCTTTATCGCGGTGGTGTGCCTCGTGCTGGCGCTGAGCCTGGTGGCACAGGGTCTCATGGGCGAGATGCTCGACGATGTGGAACTGAACGAGGCGCTGGATCTGCAAACGATCACCACCGGGCTGGGCGCGGCCTACGGGCTGGTGATCGCGCTGGCGGCGGTGATCAGCGGGATTCTCTCCATGCGCGAGCGGCGGCGCGGGCGCAGCTGGCTGCTTCATCTGCTGTACTGGCTGGCCCTGCTGATCGTGGTGCCGGGGTTGGGGGCGCTGTTCGGCCACTATGTGCCCGCGCTCATCGTGCTGACGACGACGGTGATCCTGATCGGCTACCTGTATATCGCGCTGTGGCTGGTGATCTGGGCGGTGGGCGGCGGGCGAATCCGCGACATCTGGCCGGGGATTCTGGTGCTGCTGTTCCCGCTGTTCTGGCCGCTGATCCCGGTGCTGATCGGGCTGCTCATCCCGACCTGGATCCTCGGCTGGCTTATCCAGCGTTTCACCGTGGTCGATCTGAAGATCGCCATGCGCTCGATGCTGGCGACGAAAGGGCGCGGCGCGTCAACTCTGCTGGCGCTGGTTGTCGGCGTGTTCACGCTGAGCATCATCACCATGCTGGTCGATACGATCACCGGCGTGTTTGAAAACCTGCTGGAAAACGCCGCGGGCGGCAATATGCTGGTGATCTCGGCGGGCGGTGAGACGGCGATTGATGATATTCGCGCCACGTTTGATGCCCATGCCGACGATGTGCGGGGCTATGCGATCGTCGCCGGGTTTGGCGACAGCGCGCGCCCGGTCAGCTATCAGGACGTCAGCGCCCACCGGGACCTGAACCGCGGCCAGGTTCAGCAAGCCGGCGGCTGGTGGCTGGCCGAGATCGAGGGGCGCGAGATCACGTCGAACCTGCCCGATCTGACCTTCAGCGAGGGACGCAACCTCGACCCCGCGCGCGACAGCGCCCCGGACGCCGAGGGTTTCTGGTCGGCGGTCGTCGCCCTAGAAGGAGAGGATAATTCCTATATCAGCAACGCCATCGACCCCGCCCTTGGTGATACCTTCACGCTGGCGATCGACGGTGAGCAGATCAAATTCCGCGTGGTCGGCGTGGCCGAACAGGGCGTGCAGTTCAGTACATCCCCGGCATACGCCCCGCTGGCTGCCTTTGGCGATCATGACGCCGACGAGTTTTTTGCCATCGCCGACGTGGATGAGGACAAGATCCGCGAGGTGCGGCGCGACTTAATCCAGGTGCCCGGCGTATTTGTATTGGAGACGCGGCTGATTAACGACCTGCTCAACCGTATTATCGACCAGTTCACGTCGTTCCCGATCCTGGTAGCGGCGCTGGCGCTGGTCACGGGCGGCATCGTAATCGCCAACGCCGTCGCGCTCTCGACGATGGAACGGCGGCGCGAGATCGGCGTGATGAAAGCGGTGGGCTTGCAGCGCGAGCGCGTGTTGGGTATGCTGCTGCTCGAAAACGGACTGATGGGGATCGTAGGCGGCCTGATCGGAGTCGGCATCAGTTTTGTGGGGCTGGTGATCGCCCTGACCCAAATGTTTGAAGGCGAACTGGGCAGTGCCATTCCGTATGTGACCGCGTTTTCACTGATGGGGCTGTGTATCGGTATTTCGCTGATCGCGGCCTTACTGTCGGTTTGGGGAGCGTCCGGCGAAAAACCGCTGAACGTGCTCCGTTATGAATGAGATCCGGAGAGGGAAGAGAATGGTCCAGCAAAATGGCAATCACTACGTCGTCCGCACTGAAGACGTAAAAAAAGATCTGCAGCTTGGTGAGGTCACCGTTCACGCCGTGCGCGGGATCTCGCTCTCGGTTGAGCGCGGCGAGTTCCTGGGCATCATCGGCCCGTCGGGCAGCGGCAAATCGACGCTGCTCGGTATGATCGGCGGGTTGGATACACCATCGGGTGGGCAGGTGTTTATCGATGGACAGGATATCACCAACCTGGACGAGCGGGCCCTGACGCGCGTCCGCAACGAGAAGATCGGGTTTGTCTTCCAGTTCTTCAACCTGATCCCGACGCTGACCGCGCTCGAAAATATCGCGCTGCCGATCCAGTTCGCGCGCCGGCGCAAATACAACCCGACCAAGCGCGCCAAAGAACTGCTCGATCTGCTGGGGCTGGGCGACCGCGCCGAGCACCGGCCGGCACAGCTATCCGGTGGGGAGCAGCAGCGCGTCGCGCTGGCCCGCGCCCTGGCGAACGATCCGCCGCTTCTGTTGGGCGATGAACCAACCGGCAACCTGGACTCGTTCTCCAGCGAGATGGTGATGCGCGCGCTGCGCAACGTGCAGAACGAACTGGGCACGACCGTGATCATCGTCACGCATGATACCGACGTCGCCTCGCAGATGGACCGGCTTGTGTCGCTGGTCGATGGCAAGATCGCCGAGGATACGGATGTCCGCTCGTCGGCGCGGCTGGCGGCGGTCAGGCAGCTTCGTGACAAGCGCGAAACCGGCGAACTCTCACCATTCGGCAAGGCCGCGAGTAAGTGAGTTGAGTTGTGAGTGGTGAGTCTTGAGTCGTGAGTTTGAACGGCGGTTTGATCAGGCTGACGCCGGGTGTTAAAACGCTCCGGCTATACCTGAAAAAGTCCACTAAAGGGACTCTCTCCAGCCCCTTCAGCGGGCTTCCGGGTTTTGTTCATAGCCGCGCGGTTTTAACCTGCGGCGTTATGAGCGGCCCGCTCACCGCTTGCGGCTCATGTCTCATAACTCATGACTTACAACTCATGACCAAAGGATAAACCGATGATCCAGAAACTGCGTTTTTACACGCGCCACTCGTTGAACGACTTGCGCGTAAATGGACAGCGCACGATTTTTGCGCTGCTGTGTATCGCGGCGGGCGTGGCGGCGATTGTCAGCCTGCAAACGCTCGGCCAGATGATCGAGGATACGCTGACCGGCAGCCTGCAAGAAGCCAATCGTGGCGACATGCGGATTAATGTGCCGTCGCAGTTCGAGGGAGGCGACGAGGAAGATAATGGTCCGTCCAACGACGACCTGATCCAGCAGGGCGTTGACGAGGGGGTGGTCACCGAGGGCGGCACGTTTGCCATGAACTACATCTCCGCCGACGGGATCGAAACCATCCGCAACTGGTTTGCGGATCACTACCCCGGCTCGGATGTCACCTACCGGCAGTCGGCCAACAGTTTCACGTCGGGCCAGTCGATCACGCTGCCGGCTAAGGAAACCGAGAAGGCGTTTGTCTCGCCGTTCATCGTCGAAGCCGCCAAGTACCCGTTTTACGGGGAGTGGAATGTCGAATCCGGCGAGAAGCTGAGCGACGTCATCCAGTCGCGCAACGACATCGTGCTGAGCCGCAATCTGGCCGACGATATCGACGCGGAAGTGGGCGACGTCGTTCGTCTGAGCGGGGCCAGCGAAGATTTTGTCGTGGCCGGCATCATGCCCACCGACGAGGAAAGCGGCTTCGAGAACGTGTTCGGCTCGCTGTTTGGCTACTACTTCATCGACGTGAGCGCGGTGGACCTGTTCGCGGATATGACCCCCGGCGCAGACATCGTGTTTGTCAAGCTGGACGATCCCAGCCAGGTCGAAGCGGCCAGCGACGCGCTCAGCGAAGACTTCCCGTATCTGGATAATACGACCACGGACGATCTCGAAGAGCAGAACTCCGATATCTCGAAGTATGTCGGCCAGATGGTCACGGTGATGGGGCTGGTCTCGCTGCTGATCGGCGGGATCGGGATTGTCAACACCATGCTGGTCATCGTCAGCCGCCGCACCACCGAGATCGCCGTGCTCAAGACGATCGGGCTCGAAGGCGAGCAGGTGACGGTGCTGTTCCTGGTCGAAGCGATTCTGATGGGTATCTTCGGCAGCCTGATCGGGATTGTGCTGGGCTGGCTGGCGGCGCTGGCGATCAAGGGCGTGGCCGAGAATTTCCTGGCCCAAACGCTGACTTTCCGCATCACCTTGCAGCCCGCGCTGACCGGCCTCCTGGTCGGCGTGATCACGACCGGCATTTTCGGCCTGATGCCAACGCTGGCCGCCGGGCAGGTGCGTCCTAATCTCGTGCTGCGTCCGAGTGAAGATGTTGTCCCCAAGGCGGGGCGGGCGCGCTCGCTGGCGGCGCTGGTGTTTGTCATGCTGGCGATCAGCCTGGTCGCGCAGCCGTTGATCCGCGATCTGCTGGACGATGACACGCTCCGCTCGGCGGCGCAAGGCGTCGGGGCGCTGCTCGGTTTTCTGATGGGCGTGTCGATGCTGGCAGGTGGCGTGCTCGTCAACCGGACCGGCGGCAACCTTGGCCTGCGCATCGTGCGCTGGCTGCTGCTGATCCCCGGCCTGCCGATCCTGGGCTTCCTGTTTGGCCGCTATGTTCCAGCGCTGCTGCTGCTCTTCGGCACGTTTGTCACCGTGGGGATGCTGTATGTCCTGCTGTGGGTGCTGATCTGGACGATCGGCGGCGGCTCATTGGCCGACATCTGGGCGCTCAAGTGGAAGCGCATCCAGAACTTCCGGCGCGGGCTGGCTCGTTCCGGCGGCTTGACAGGCAACGTCATCGTCCGCCGGATCATCGACCTGGGGCTGATCGTCGTCACTCCGTTCGTGTGGCTCATCAACGCGGTGGTCGTCGTTTTCATGCTGCCGTTCTGGCTGCTGGGCCGCCTGATCCAGTGGCTGGCGTTCGTGGACTTCAAGCTGGCGCTGCGCTCGATGCTCGCCACCAAGGGCCGCAACGCCTCCACGCTGCTGGCGCTGGTGGTCGGCGTCTTCACGCTGAGCCTGATCACGATGCTGGCGACCGCCATCACCAAACGCTTCGAGCAAATCCTGGTCGATGAGGTTGGCGGCAACGTCATCGTGATGGCCGCCGGCAGCGACGATACGCTGCAAAATGTCCAGACGCGGCTGGATTCGCTTGAGGGTGTGGAAAGCTACTCGCTGATGAGCACCTTCGAGGCTGACCTGGTATCGGCCACCTTCGCGGATACGGGCGAAACGCTCGATATGGCGGCGCTCAAAGAACGGGCGCTGGCTGAACTGGGCGAAAGCGACGATCCAACGCAGGACCCGGATAATCTGGATTGGCGGCTGAGCGGCGTGGACGCGCGCGAAGTCACCTCGAATCTGCCGGATGTAGACTTCTATGCGGGGCGGCAGCTTGGCCCCGCCGATACCGGACCGTGGGACGAGGCGCAGGGCCAATATCCGCCCATCATCATCGGCGCGGACGATCCGGTGATCGCCACCGGGCTTGAGATCGGTGACCGGCTGACGTTCCAGATCGCGGGCAGTGGCAAAGGCCCGCTCGGGATCGGCCCGACGAAAACTCAGGAAGTGACCTTCGAGATCGTCGGCATGGTAGACCGGCGCGGCAGCAATATCAGCGTGAACTTCGGCGCACCGAACTACGCGCCCAAGAGCGCTTTTGACGCGCGCGGCCTGTCACCGGATATGGTCAGTGCGGTCGTGGACGTCAACGAGAAGCAGATCCGCGAACTGCGCCGCTCGATGAACGAGATCACGGGTGTGTTCGTGCTCGAAACGAAGGTGCTCAACGAACTGATCAGCAGCCTGATCGAGCAGTTCACCTCGTTCCCGATCCTGGTGGCCGGGCTATCGCTGGTCGTGGGTGGCATCGTGATCGCCAACTCGGTCGCGCTCTCCACGCTGGAACGCCGGCGCGAGATCGCCGTGATGAAGGCGGTCGGCTTGCAGCGCGAGCGCGTGCTGGGGATGCTGCTGCTCGAATATGGCCTGATGGGGCTGATCGGCGGTCTGATCGGCGTCGGCCTGGGCGCGCTGATCCTGCTGAGTTTGCTGATCCAGGTCTTCGGCGGTGAGTTAGGGCGCTCGATCCCGTACTTCACGGCGCTGCAACTGATGGGGCTGTGCGTGCTGATCGCGCTGTTCGCCGCCATCCTGACGGCGTGGCGCGCATCGGGCGAAAAGCCGCTCAACGTGCTGCGGTACGAGTAGCGACAAATATTCACCTAATGAATTACAATGCCGCGAACAAACGCGGCCTTTTTGCTCAAGAAGCGGTGGTGTCGATGTAAGATAATAGAACGTAAAGACTCAGGTTGCTAAACGGAGGTTTCATAGTGGAGCAGACTATACGGGCAGTTTATGAGGACGGAGTACTGAGGCCCTTAGAGCCGATCCATCTCACTGAGCATGAGTTAGTTGAACTCCGCATACATCGCTGACGAGCATCGTAGGGTTTCGTCTCGGTGGATCATGGGCATCGCATCCAGGTGATGAAGCACCATCCTTTGAGGAAATTCAAGATCTGACGCATGGCGCACATGACGAATCATTGGACCGGCTGCTCGATCAGATAGATACAGAGCCCGATGACCACCGCTAGCATCAACCTTTCTTTACTATGATCTGGTAAATCCGCAAAGGACTTCCGCCATGAATCTTTCCGAACGTATCGCCGCCGCGCGCGGCCAAACTCCCGCCGATCTGCTGCTGACCAACCTGCAACTGGTCAATGTCTTTTCCGGCGAGATTTACCCCTCCGAAATCGCGATCAAAGACGAGCTGATTATCGGCGTGGGCGCGGGTTATACCGCCGCCGAAACGATCGATCTGGGCGGGCGTTACGTCGCCCCCGGCCTGATCGACGCGCACGTGCATATCGAGAGCAGCATGTGCATCCCGCCGATCTTCAGCGAGGCGGCGCTGACACACGGCGTGACGACCGTTGTCACCGATCCGCACGAGATCGCCAATGTGCACGGCCTGGACGGGATCCGCTTCATGCTCGAACTCGGCCCGTGGCGGCTATCTGAGCATGTTTGTCATGGCGTCAAGCTGCGTCCCGGCCACGCACATGGAAACGAGTGGCGCGCGCCTGGAAGCGAGCGATCTCCTATCGCTGCTGGCGCATCCGTGGGTGCTGGGGCTGGCCGAGATGATGAACTATCCCGGCGTGCTACCTGGGCGATCCGGGCGTGCTGGCGAAGATCGAAGCGTTCGCCGGGCGCGTGCTGGACGGTCACTGCCCCGGCCTGACCGGACCTGATCTCAACGCGTACATTGCCGCCGGCATCGGCAGCGATCACGAATGCACCACCGTCGAGGAGGCGCGCGAGAAGCTGCAAAAGGGCATGGTGATCTTCATCAGACGAGGGGACCACCACGCACAACCTGCGCCCGCTGCTGCCGCTGATCACGCCAGAGAACAGCCGCCGCCTGTGCTGGTGTACCGACGATCGCCAGCCCGCCGATCTGCTGGACGAGGGCTCGATCGACCACATCATCCGCAAGGCGATCGGCGAGGGCGGGCTCGATCCGATGACGGCGATCCGGTTGGGCACGCTCAACACGGCGGAATACTTCCGGCTGCACGACCGGGGCGCGATCGCGCCGGGCCGCCGCGCCGATCTGTGGGTCTTCTCCGATCTGCACGCGCCGCGCGCCGAGATGGTCTACTGCGGCGGGACGCTGGTCGCGCAGGATGGAGCGCTGACGGTCGAGATCGTGCCGCCGCAGGTCGCGCCGCTGCCGCGCTCGATGAATATTCGCTGGGACGCGGTGGACTTCACGATCCCAGCCAGCGGGCCGCGCGTGCGCGTGATCGGCAGCCTCGAAAACCAGGTGATCACCGAACACCGCCTCGAAGACGCGCGTATCGAGAACGGACAGGCCGTGGCCGATCCCGCGCGCGACATCCTGAAAATGGCGGTGATCGAGCGGCACCACGCGACCGGCCACGTCGGCAAGGGCTTTATCTCCGGCATCGGGCTTCAGCGCGGCGCGATCGCGGGCACCGTCGCCCACGATCATCACAATCTGGTCGTGATCGGCGCGGACGATGTGAGCATGATGACCGCCGCGCGCGCGGTGGATCGGATGGGCGGGGGGCTGGTCGCGGCCCTGGGCGAAACCGTGCTGGCCGAACTGCCGCTGCCGGTCGGCGGGCTGATGTCCGACCGGCCGATCCGCGAGGTGCGCGCCGGGCTGGATCGGCTGTTCGACGTCACGCGGCACACGCTCGGATCGCCGCTGCACGATCCGTTCATGGCGATGAGCTTCATGGCGCTCGAAGTGATCCCGCATCTCAAGCTGACCGATGTCGGGCTGGTGGATGGGGATCGGTTTGAGGTGGTGGGGTTGTTCGCGTGAGGGATATGAGGCGTGAGTTTTGAGTTATGAGTTTGCCCCTCCCTAAATCCCTCCCCACACAGTGGAGAGGGACTTGTCCCCACGCGTTTTTCCCCCTCTCTACCTAGTAGGGAGGGGGCAGGGGGAAGGGGCTAGTCCGGGCAAAAAACTATCTTTTTGCAGCATTTTGCACTAAACTGGTGGTAGTCAGGCGCAAATCTGACGATAAAATTAATGCTGCTTAGATTGCCAATGAAATTCAGGAGAGAGTACATGTTCAAGAAAGTGGCTGTTCTCTTAACGTTGGTCGCGTTGGTCGCGGGCGGTCTGACCGTCTCGACAGCGCGCACCGCCGCCCAGGATGAATTCATTTTTGGTGTGGTCCTGGTGGGGCCGCAGGATGATCATGGCTGGAGCCAGGCGCACTATGAGGCCGCCGAATATGTGGAGGCCAATCTGCCGGGCGCGAAGAAAATCGTCCTGGAGAGCCTGAACTCCGCTGACCGTCCCGACACGACGCTGGATCAGGTTGTTGGGGATATGGTGGCGCAGGGCGCAAAACTGATTCTGACGACCTCTGCCGATTTTGAGGTGGATACCACCGTTGTGGCGGCGCTGTATCCTGATGTGACCTTCATCAACGTGTCCGGTGATGACGCCCTGTGGGGTATCGCGCCGGAGAACGCCGGCAACTTCATGGGCCAGATGGAATATGGCAAGATGATCGCCGGCTGTGCCGCCGCGCTGAAGACTCAGACCGGCCAGATCGGGTATGTCGGGCCGCTGGTGGACCCCGAAACGACCCGTCTGGTGAACTCGGTGTATCTGGGCGCGCGCTACTGCTACGAGAACTATCGCGGCCTGAATCCGGACGACCTCAAGTTCGGCGTCACCTGGATCGGCTTCTGGTTCAATATCCCCGGTGTGACGCTCGACCCCACCGAGGTTGCGAACGCCTTCCTGGATGACGGCGCGGATGTGCTGATCTCCGGTATCGACACGCCCGAAGCGACCGTCGTGGCGGGCCAGCGTGCCGCCGAAGGTGAAGCGGTCTGGTCCGTGCCCTACGACTACCAGGGCGCTTGCGAAACCGCCCCTGACATCTGCCTCGGCACCCCCTATTTCAACTGGGGCCCTGCCTACCTGAACGCGGTTAAGGGCGTTATGGAAGGCACCTGGGCGCAGTCGTGGGATTGGAACGCGCCCGACTGGGCCGACATCAACAACCCGGATACGTCCGCCGTTGGTTTTGTGTATGGCAACGGGCTGACCGACGAAGAAAAGGCCCAGCTTGACGAGTTCATCGCCGGGCTGGCGGCGGGTGCGCAGGGCGAAGAGGGCGGCCTCAACCTGTGGGTTGGCCCGCTGACCTTCCAGGATGGCAGCGAGTTCCTGGCTGACGGCGTCGCCGCGACCGAAAAGCAGATCTGGTTCCAGGCCGCGAACGCCGACGAAGCAACCGCGCCAGATGAAGTCATTCCGCCGCAGCTTCTTGCCGGGGTCGAGGGCTCGACCCAGTAACGCCTGCTGCTGAGATAGCATTGAGGAGAGGGCCAACACCCCTCTCCTATTTTTTCGCGTCGTTACCGTGAATGCGGGTAGAATAACCCGAATCATGGGATCAGGGCGGGTTAACAAACCTGCCCCTGCTCAAAACTCACGACTCGGGCCTTATGCTAAATCTAGGCCTCACCCCGTCCGACCTTGGCGGATCCCCCTCTCCAGCCGAGCTAGAGAGGGACTTGCCGGCGACCTCTCCCCTCTCTGGCTGTGCCGGAGAGGGGGCCGGGGGGTGAGGCCAGTCGAAAACTATGAACTAGCATAACACCCAACTCAACACTGATAACTGTTTACTGATCACTCAAAACTGCTGATGCGCGTCGAACTCCGTAATATTTCAAAGACTTTTGGGCGGGTGCGAGCCAACCAGGACATCTCGCTGACCTTCGAGCCGGGGCGGATCTATGCCATCCTGGGCGAGAACGGCGCGGGCAAAAGCACCCTGATGAAAATCATGTCCGGCTACCAATCCGCCGACCAGGGCGAGATCGTAGTCGATGGACAGGCCGTGATCCTGACCGCTCCCACCGACGCCATCGCGCATGGGATCGGCATGCTCTACCAGGACCCGCTCGACTTCCCGCCGTTTACCGTGCTCGAAAACTTCATCGCCGGGCGGCCGGGTGGATTCTTCCCCGACCGTGAGGCGGCGCTCAAACAGTTTTTAGCGCTGAGCCGCCGGTTTGGTTTCACCCTGTCGTCGGGCCGTTATGTCGATACCCTGACCATTGGCGAGCGCCAGCAGCTTGAGATTCTGCGCCTGCTTTCGCTCAACGTCCGCACGCTGATTCTGGACGAGCCGACGACGGGCATCAGCGCCGAGCAGAAAACCGCGCTGTTTAACGTGCTCAAGGCGCTGGCCCACGACGAGGGTATGACGATCATTCTCGTCTCGCACAAGCTCGAAGACGTGATCGAATTGTGCAACCATGCCTATGTGCTGCGGCGGGGCAAACTGGTGGGCGAGAAGGTCGTGCCCTGCCCCATCGCGGAGCTGGTCGAGTTGATGTTTGGCAAGGTCATCGAGCGCCAGACCCGCCCCTCGATTGTCTGCGGCGCGCCGGTGCTCCAGGTCAAAAACCTGTCCGTCGCCAGCCACCGCCTGACCGTCGAGAATCTCTCGCTGCAAGTGTGCGAGTGCGAGGTGATCGGACTGGCCGGGCTGGATGGCAGCGGCCAGGGTGAGTTTGTCCGCGCGTGTACCGGGCTGCATCCGCCGTTCGCGGGCACGATCGGCATCAAGGGCCGTGATATGACGCACGCCCTCTATCACCAGTTCAAACAGGCGGGCGTGGCGTTTCTGCCGGCCGGCCGCCTGGAAGAAGGGCTGATTCAGGGGATGACGCTCACGCAGCATTTCGCGCTCACGCTGCCCGGCAAAAGCCCCTGGGTGAACTGGCTCGACGCACGCCGCCTAACCGGCGAACGCATCCGGCATTTTAACGTCAAGGGACAGCCGGGCAGTCCGATCCAGACATTATCCGGCGGGAACCAGCAGCGGTTCGCGCTGTCGCTGCTGCCGCGCAATCTGCGCCTGCTGCTGCTCGAACATCCCACGCGCGGCCTCGACGTCGAGAGCGCCAATATGATCTGGGAGCAGCTTCTCGCGCGCCGCCAGGAGGGCACGGCGATCGTGTTCATCTCGGCGGAACTGGATGAGATCGTCGCCTACAGCGATTGGATCGTGGTGTTTTCGGGCGGGCGCGCGACCGTGGTTCAGGATCAGGCCGAGATGACGGCGAGCCGCCTCGGTGAACTCATCGGCGGGAGGGCGTAACATGGCCTCTATCACGCAGCAAACCTCAACGCCCCGGCCCGCGCCGTCTCCTATGGAGCGCCGCGCGCGTTACGTGCTCGATCTGCTGCCCGCGATCCTCGCGCCGCTGTTTGGCATTCTGGCGGCCCTGCTGATCATTATTCTGATCCTGCAATGGCAGGGGGCCGATCCGAAGATCGCCTGGGACTATGTGTACGACGGCACGCTCGAAACCGCCGAAAAGCGCGCCGATCTGATCTCGTTCTGGATGCCGCTGGCGATCACCTCCTTTGGACTGGTGCTGACTTACAACGCCGGGCTGTGGAATATCGGCGTCGAGGGCCAGATGATCATGGGGTCGATCGCCGCGACCTGGGCGGTGCGCCTGTTCACCGAATACGAAGCCGGCAAGGGGCCGGATCTGGCCGGCCTGGGCCACACGCCGGTGCTGCTGATGTGTTTTATCTTCGGCGCGGCGGGCGGCGCGATCTGGGCGGCGGTGGCGGCGGTGCTCAAAACACGCGGCGGCGTCAACGAGATTTTTGGCGGCGTGGCGCTGAACTTCATCGCCCAGACGTTTAACATGTACCTGATCTCGAACGGCGGCCCCTGGCAGCCGACTGGCAGCCGTGCCACGGAAACGGCGCGTTTCCCGGCCGCGGCGCAGCTTCCCGTCTTTGAGGATTTCCGCCGGCTCAGCCCGATTCCGATCTATGTGACGGCGGGCGCGCTGGTGCTGATCTGCCTGATCATGTATATCGCGCGCTGGGGCTTGCAGCTTCGCGCCATGGGCAAGAACCAGAAATCGGCGTTTCTGCTCGGTGTGCGGACGCAGCGCAATATCATCCTGGCGATGGCGCTGTGCGGCGCGCTGGCCGGGCTTGGCGGCGCGTTCCGCGTGCTGGCCCCGGATGTCACCAAGCTGACCGCAACCCCGTCCGGCGGGATCGGCTTTCTGGCGATCCTGGTGGTGCTGCTGGCGTCGATGTCGGCCATCCTGACGCCGTTTGTATCGTTCGTGTTCGCCGTGCTGTCGAAAGGTGGGCAGCGCCTCGAAAGCGGCTTCCAGTGGGACTACGAAATCGATCTGGACCGCTCGCTGGTGCGCGTGCTGCAAAGCACGGTGGTTTTGATGGTCGTGCTGGCGTTTGGCGTGCGCAACCGCTATTTCCCGCCGCGCCGGCTGCAAGCCGCTGTTGATGACGATGATGCCGAAATCGACCGAACCTGAGTGGGAATACCTGACCGTTTATCTGTCCGGGGAACTGGACTTCCCCGAAGCCGTGGCGCGCGAAGTGACTCTTTCCTGGGCGAGCAAGTCGATCACGCAGCAGTTGAACGAGCGTGCCGCGCGGGGCTGGGAGATCATCGATCTGCGCTGGCTGTCGGATATTGAGCTGATGGTCACGTTCAAGCGGCCGGCACAGCATAATTCCAATCAGGAGCAGGAATAGGGACCGCACCAGATGCCCATTACCTTCAAACCCGTGGACAAAGCTAACTGGATGGAGTGTATCCGGCTGGAGCCAAGGGAAGATCAGAAGAATTTTGTCGCGTCCAATGCGATCTCGCTGGCGGAGTTGAAGTTCTATCCGGAGATGGTTCCCCTGGCGATCTACGATGGCGAGACGATGGTGGGTTTTCTGATGTGGGCCCCACCCGGTCTTGACAATCTCCCGCCCGGTCATTACGCGATCTTCCGGCTGATGGTGGATCAGAAGCACCAGGGCAAGGGATACGGCCGCGCGGCGATAGAGCAGATCATCGCGGAACTGAGGCAGAAGCCCGACTGTACGGCGATTCTGCTCAGTTTTGAGCCGCATAATGTGGCGGCTGATGCGCTCTATACCAGCCTGGGCTTCGTGAAAACGGGCGAGATGCTGGATAACGAAGTCGTCGCCCGGCTGGATGTGAGCCGATCCATGTAAAGCGCGTCCGACTGCTAAAATATGTAGAGATACGGTTCAACAAGATCGATCAATGGAGAAGGTGGTACATGACCCTCTATGACCAAGCAGTTCAATTGACGGAGCGCATGAATCTGGTGGAAAAAGCCCGGCTCCTGGAATATTTGAGTGGCGCACTAAAACACGACCTCGAAACCGAGGCGTACAAACACATACCCTGGGAGCAGTTTGTCGAACTCACGTATGGCAGTTTCGCGGATGATCCGCTTGAGCGTAACCAGCCGCTCTATCCCGACGTGCGAGACGAGATCGAATGAGATATTTGTTCGACACCAACACCTGTATTCGTTATCTCAATGGCCGCGCGCCTGCGATTCGCGAGAAAGCATTGGCCGTGACTGACACGGACATCGTAATCAGCGCGATCACGAAAGGTGAGATGTTTGCTGGCGCGGCGCGAAGCGAGATGCCGCAGCAAACACGCTCACGTCAAGAGGCCTTTTTTGTCCGCTTTGTCAGCCTGCCTTTTGATGACGCCGCCGCCAACGAATTCGGGCGTATTCGCGCGGCCCTCGAAGCCGCCGGGACACCGATTGGACCCTATGACATGCAAATTGCGGCTATCGCGCTGGTACATAACCTGATCGTGGTGACACACAATACCCGCGAATTCGGACGCATAGCGGGTTTGCAGATCGAAGACTGGGAAATATAACTTTATGACCACGGGACTTGAAAGCACCTTACGCGGCGTGGTTCGGGCCGCCGCCCCGATCGTGATCGCCGGGCAGGGCGAACTGCTCACCGAACGCGCCGGGGTGATCAACCTGTCGCTGGACGGCACGATCATGCTGTCGGCTATGACGGCGCACGTGGTCGCGCGCGAAACCGGCAGCCTCGTGCAGGCGATCGTGGCGGCGATGGGCGTCGGTGCAGCGGTGGCGTTTGTGGTGGTGTTTTCGAGCATCGCGCTCAAGCTGAATCAGGTTGCGGTTGGATTTATCCTCACCATCCTGTGCGCGGATCTCGCGATTTTCCTGGGCAAGCCGCACTTTAACCAGCCCGGCAAAGAAATGCCGCTCGCGCCGATCCCGCTGCTCGAAGATATTCCGCTGCTGGGGCCGGTGCTGTTCCGCCACAATATTCTGATCTACTTCAGCCTGATCCTGACCGTGCTGGTGTGGTTCTACATCTACCGCACGCGCCCCGGTCTGACGCTGCGCAGCATCGGGGAGCAGCCCGAAGCCTCGTTCGTGCGGGGTACGCCGGTCAACCCGCTGCGCTACGTCTACACGCTGGCCGGCGGATCGCTGGTCGGGCTGGCGGGCGCAACCTATTCGCTCTCGGTCAAGCTCGGCTGGAAAGAAGACCTCAGCGGCGAGGGCTGGATCGCGCTGGCGATCGTGATCTTCGGGCTGTGGGTGCCGTGGCGCGTGGCGCTCGGCGCGTATCTGATCGTCGGCCTGCGCTCCATCGCCATCGATTTGCAGGATAATGACGTGATCGACCTGCCGTCGCAGATCGTCAACATGCTGCCGTGGTTCCTGATGATCATTACGCTGCTGGTGGCGACGAGTGGGGTTCTGCACCAGCTGGATCGTTACACGCCGGAACGGCTCAAGCCGACGGTGCGCCGCTTCTTACGGGCTGCCCCGCCGCGCGCGCTCGGCACGCCGTTTGAGAAGCGATAGCCAAAAAAATGAACCACAGAGGACACAGAGATCACAGAGTTGTTTTAAAGAAAAGAGAAAAACAAGAGAGAATAACCCTTCCGAGTTGTTATACAGATTATTCGAAAGAAGGAGAGAACGACGAATGACCCTCCATTTGTTTTTTCCTCTTTTTCTTCTTCAAGAATCTCTGTGTCCTCCGTGCGCTCTGTGGTAAATCTCTCTTTTCTCCTGACGCGGAAGGCTACCGGCTCAGCGCCACGGCGATCTGCGCGGCGACATGGGCGTTATTCACCAGCGCGGCGATATTCGCGGCCTGTGAGCGCCCGCCCGTCAGTTCGAGCACCTTCCCCAGCACATACGGCGTGATGTCCTTGCCCACGATGCCCGCCTCATCGGCCAGCCGGGTCGCTTGCTGGATGGCTTGCTCAGCCTCGTCGCGCGGCAGTTCCTGCCCTTCCGGTACGGGGACCGCCACCAATATGCCCTGATCCAGCTTGAGGCGATCCCGCGCGGCGATGATCGCGGCGGCGGCTTCCGGCGTATTCACCCGCTGATCGACCGGCAGCCCGCTCGACCGGCTGTAAAACGCCGGGAGTTCGTCCGTGCAGATAGCCGATGACCGGCACGCCCTGCGTTTCCAGCACTTCGAGTGTCAGCGGCAGGTCGAGGATCGACTTGGCCCCGGCGCATACCACCGCGATCGGCGTGCGGCCCAGTTCGATCAGGTCGGCGGAGACATCCTGCGGGTGGCCGCGATGCACGCCGCCGATCCCGCCCGTCGCAAACACGCGGATGCCGGCCATGTGCGCGGCGATCATCGTGCCGGCGACGGTGGTCGCGCCGTGCTGGCCCAGCCCCACGACAATCGGCAGGTCGCGCCGCGAGCATTTCCGCACACCGGACTGTCCCAGCCCGGCCAGCAGCTCGATCTCCTCTTTCGCCAGCCCAATCTTGATCCGGCCGTGCAGCACGGCGATCGTCGCCGGGATCGCGCCTTCCGCGCGGATGGCGGCTTCCATCGCCAGCGCCGTCTCGACATTGGCCGGATAGGGAAACCCGTGGGTAATCAGCGTCGATTCCAGCGCCACGACCGGCGATCCGGCCAGGATCGCCGCGCCCACCTCTTGAGAAAACACCACTGCATCGTTCATCCTGCGATCACCTTCACCTGGACGCGCCGGCTGCGCGGCCCGTCAAATTCACAAAACAAGATGCTCTGCGATCCGCCGATCAGCAGATCGCCGTTGTCGATCACCAGCAGGATACTGTGGCCGACCAGCGTCGCCTTGACATGCCCGGCGGCGTCGGCAGGGGTATCGTACTGGTGCCGGAAATCCACGCGTGTGGGGACAATGCCGCCGCAGCTCATCCACGATGTCGAGCGGAGTGGTCGGGTCCAGCGCGGAATTGATCGTGATGGCGGCGGTGGTGTGCGGCACGATCACCACACACAGGCCGGACTGGACGCCGGTCTGCTGCACCGCCTCGCGCACCTGCGCCGTAATATCGACCAGGGTTTCACCCGGTGGAGTTTGGACAGGCACGATGGTTAACATCGAAAGTTGATCGTTTCTCCCGCCCGCTCGAAAATCGCCATGACCTCGGCGCAGGTGGGCGCGTTGGTGCCCGCGCCGATTTTCTGCGTGGTCGCCGCACCCATCGCGTTCGCCAGCCGCGCGCAGTCGCGCAGGTCCAGCCCGCGCAGCATTCCCGCCATAAACGCCGCGTCGAAATTATCGCCCGCGCCGACCGTATCGACAATCCGATCCACGCGGAACGCCGGGATCTCGATCCGCTCATCGCGCGAGACGATCACACAGCCCTGAGCGCCGCGTTTGACCACAGCCACCTGCGGCCCGTGCTTCAGCAGATCGGCGTAATTCTGCACATCGTGGGAGACAAGCGCCGCTTCATCGCCGGTCAGGAACAGCAGATAGGTGTGCTGTAGAGCCCATTCGACCAGCTTCTGATCCGCCAGCCGGAGCAGCGGCCCCACGTCCAGGTAAACCGGCTTATGCAGCGAACCGGCATATTCCATGGCGCGCGAGGTCATGGCGACAATCCGCTTTTCGACCAGCGTGTAGCCCGACAGGAACACCGCGTCCGCCTGCTCGATCTTCGCATCCAGCCCGGCGGGATAGGGTACGTCCGGCCCGTCGCCATAATGGCCGATAAAGACGTGCTCGCTGCTCTGCCGGTCGGTGAGGGTCAGCACCAGGGTCGTGGTCGATCCGGGCACGACGACCACCTGCGAGACGTCTACACCGCGCTCGCGCAGCGGAGCCAGGATACACGCGCCGTACACGTCATCGCCTACCGTCCCGGCGGCGGCCACGTCGATCCCCAGGTTGCGGGCTGCCACGAGAAAATTAGCCGACCCGCCCGGCTCGATCCGGCGATCGGTGACATTCTGGTGCGCGCCGCCGCGTACCGGCAGGCGTGGCCGGCATCAGGATATCCAGCACCAGATCGCCCAACGCTACGATCCGGTTAGCCATTCGCGCGGCTTCTCTCTGCGGCCAGCCGGTGAAGTCCCTCGGCAATCTCGCGCACGTGGTAGCTGGCGAAGACCTCATCCGCGTCCAGTTTGGCGATCAGCGCCGGGTCGAAGCCGCCGATCCCGGTGTACGCACCCGCAATCGCGCAGGCGATCGCGCCCACCGTGTCGGCGTCGCCAGAGAGGTTCGCCGCGTAGATGGCGGTCTGCCGCGGATTGCCCTCGGCCATGACCAGCACGCCAAACGCCGCGCCGACCGTTTCGGGCACCGACAGCGACGTGCCGATGACATTGTACAGCTCGCGCAGCCGGAACAGGTCCGAGCCCGGCCCGTGCGCGATCTCCACGGCCATCTGGATACGCCGCCCGACTGATGGCCCCAGCCACTTCCGCCCGTGCTGCCGGCCCAGATCCGCGCCCAGGATCCCGGCGGCGACGATCGTATCCAGCGAGACGCCTTCGGTCATCGCAATCGCCACTGCGGACGTCACCGCGCACGCGCCCGAAATCGCGACATTGGTGTTGTGGGTTGGGGTGGACGCGATCACCGCGTCTTCAATCGCGCCGGTGGGATCGCCCGGATGCAGCAGGCCAACCGGCGAGACACGCATCGGCGCGCCGTTCGTATCGCCCCACAGCCCGGTCGTGTTGGGATCCTCCCCGCGCTTGAGCGCCTGCACGCCGCGCCGCGTGCTTGGCCCAACATAGGGCGACTGCTCGCCGCCCACGCGATCATACCACGCGATGATCGCTTCGACGGCCGCTTGCAGGGTGACGCCGCCATGCTCGATGAACGCGCGCGCCAGCGAAAACGCCTGCTCGGAATCGTCGGTGATGCGGCCGGCCGGCAGTCCATAATGGACAGGGTGATCCGCTGGGGCCGGCACCAGATCGCTGATCCAGCCGCCGAACGCCTTCCAGGTTTGGTCAATGTCAAAATAAGCGGGCATACCCCAGGCATCGCCCAACGCCTGCCCGTACAGCCCGCCGAGAATTCGGTCTATGAGCGCCATCATGAAGTACCTTTCGCCATGTATCAAAAAATAAGGGCGTATCGCAACGCCCTTATTCTACCAACAATCAGTTTCTGCCGGAGAGATCTGGTCTACGCTGCCGCCGGAGCCTGCTGGCGGTGGTTCTGCCGCAGATACTGCCCGCCGAGCGCCAGCCAGATGACCACCCCCGCAACCAGCCCGGCCGCGAATCCCAGCGGCGCGGCGACATCGTCGAGCGCGGTGGTCATGAAAAACAGCATAAACAGCAGCCCCAGATACAACCACAGCGACAGGATCGACGCGGCGGCGCTGGATAGGGTTCTGCGCCCGATGCGCTCCACTGTCGTCATAAACGGCAGATTGATGAGTACCAGCACCAGCGAGACCAGCCCGATCACCGCGCCCCAGATCCGCACATCCATCTCGTCCCATCCTTTGCTAACGCTCTCGAAGCCATCCGGCGCAGCGTACATGCTGACGCAGCCGATCACGCCGAACACGGCCAGCATCGCCAGGAACATATGCAGCACGCTCAGGCGCTGGATCGCCTTCCAGAAGGCCGCGTCGAAACCTTCCCCTTCGGCGGAGCGCAGCGTCCGCACGCGCACGGTAAGCTGGTTTTGCAGCGCGTAGATCACCAGCGCCAGCACCGTGGCGATATAGGGCAGCATTTGCGGCAGCATGGAGGGGATGGTGAGCGTGCCGACCCGGTTGGAGAGCGCGTCGAAGGAGCCGAACACCACCGACGCGAAGCCGGTGCCGATCGGGTTGCCACCGCCCAGGGCCGGGGTTGCCAGCGCGATAAAGCCGCGCCCGGCGGTCATGTTGGACTGGAAGAACGTCAGGTAGCCCATGCTCATATGGATGCCGCCCAACGCCGCCAGGATGCCGCTCAGGATCAGCGCGAAATAGCGCGTGCGCTGCACGCGGATACCGACCGAGGCCGCCGCGTCCGGGTTTTCACCCACGGCGCGCAGATGCATCCCGGCAGGCGTGCGGTACATCAGATACCACACGAGGATCACCGCCACAAACGCGATCCAGGTCATCACGCTCTGGTTATCGAAAATATCAAAGAAGAACGACACCACCGGAATATCTTTCAGAAACTCCGGCAGTTGGATAAATGGCATGCGCAGGCTGTCGAGGCTGCCCTTGGTATTGCCCCGGTCGCCCGTGATTTCGTACATCACCGCGACGGTCCCCGCCTGCCCCAGGAAGTTGAGCGCGATCCCCGACAGGATCAGGTTCGCTTTCAGGCGCAGGTGGAAAAAGCCGAGCAGCAGCGCGCACAGGATGCCCAGCAGCACGCCCATCCCCATCCCCAGCCAGGGGCCAACCGCTTCGCCGGTGGACTGCCCCCACCAGTCCTGCGCATAGGCGCTGAACACGACCCCGGTAAAGGCCGCGATCAGCATGATGCCTTCCAGACCGATGTTGATCACGCCGGCCCGGTCTGAGATCAGCGCGCCGAGCGAAGGCAGCAGGATCGGCGTGGTCACGCGCAGCACCGACGCCAGAAACGCGGCGCTGAAAACACCTTCCAGCACGTTCTGCAGCAGGCTGCTATCCATGGGCCCCTCCTTCGGCGGTAGTCATGGGCGCTTCCCCACTCAACCCGGTATCTAGCTCGACGGTGCCGCGCCGGGTGATACGGCGGCGCTGGAAGAACGTGACGAGAGCTTCCGCCGTGATCAACAGGATCACGACAGCCTGGATGATCCGCACCACTTCGGCGCTGATGTTGGCGTCGCGCTCCATCATCTGCGCGCCCGTACGCAGGTAGGCATAGAGCAGGCCGGTAAACGGCACGACCAGTGGATTATTCCGCGCCAGCAGCGCGACCACAACCCCTTCAAACGCCAGGTTGACCGAGATATTGAGAATCAGCCGGCGGTGAATGCCCAGGGCGAGATGCGCCCCGGCCAGCCCGGCCACCGCGCCGCTGATCGCCATGGCCAGCATGATGGTCCGCTTGGTGTTCACGCCGCCGTAGTCCGCGAACTTGCGATTCGCGCCGATCATGCGGATCTCGTAGCCGATCGGCGTGCGCTGGATGAGCACCCACGTCACCAGCACCATCACGATCAGAATAAACACGGCGATACTCACCTGATCGCCGCTGATGTCGATGATCGGCGTCAGCAGCCCGCCGTCGTCGATCCAGCGGGAGGCGGTGAACCCGGCATCGGGCGGCACGAGTTGGAAAGTAAGCACCATTTCGTAAAACTTCGACGCGATGGTGTTGAGCATCAGCGTCGAAACCAGTTCGTTCGCGCCGAGATACGCTTTCAGCACACCGGGCAGCAGCCCCCACAAAAAGCCCGCCGTCGCCGCGGACAGCAGGGCGAACGGTATCAGGATCGGTTTGGGAATATCCGTCAGGAACAGACCCATCACGCCCGACACCAGCGCGCCAAAATACAACTGCCCTTCGGCCCCCAGGCTGAACTGCTCCGCACGGAAGACGATCGCGATCGCCAGCCCCAGCATGATCAGGGTCAGCGCGTCGCGGATCCAGATCACCCAGCGGTTCAGGCGTCCGAGCGGGCCGAGCAGAAACGCATCGTAGGCTTTGTTGGTGGCGGCCAGCGTTTCTTTGATCTTCGTGCTCGTGCTGACGGCTTCGGGCTGCACGTGGACGGTGTAGATCCCGTCGGCGGGCAGCGTAATACCCTCGATCACCGCGTCGGTGCTGCGGTTGAGATCGGGGAAGCTCTCCATCTGCGCGTCGCTGGCGTCGTTGTTCGCGCCGATTTCGCTTCCGTCCGGCGCGACCAGCTTCACCTGCAAGTCCACTTCGATCGCGTCGCGGAAGACATAGGCCAGCACGCTCACGGTATCGCCCGCGCGCCCGGCGAACTGGTAGTCGGCCTCGCTGATGGGGTTGGGTGCTTTTTCGGCGTTGAACGTGGCCCCGATCGCTTCGTTGTTGTAGGCGATGTCCACCAGACCGGGATTTTCGGAGAGCAGCGCCACCGTAAAATCGCCCTTATCGCGGCTGCGCGGTTCAAGCTCCGCGACGATGGTATAAAAGCTGCTGGCGGGCAGGGTGAAGGCTTCAATCACCGCGTCGTCTTCGCTCGCCAGATAGCGCCGGAAGGTCCGCATCTGCTCGCGGGAGGCGCTGTCACTCTCTTGCAGCACGTTGCCGTCCGAGTCGGACAGTGTGAGCATCAGATCGAGGCGGTCGCGCTCTTCCTCGGCAAAGGCCAGGATCGACACGACGTCGCCTTGAGTGCCGGCGAAACGATACGTCACGCCCTCAAACGCATCATCCCCTTTGAGTTCGGTGGTCAGTTCGTCTTCGTAGTTGATATTGGTCAGCGGCTCGGTGTCCGAAAGCACCCGCACGCGGAATTCGCCCTGCGTGAACCGTTTGGCGGCGTCCAGATTAAAGAACGCCGTCATCAGGTAGCCGAAGATCAGCGCCACGACGACGGTCAGCAGCACGCGCAGCGCGTCGATTCGCAGTTCCAGCACCATCAGCACCGCGCTGACGCCAATCAGGACGTTGACGAACAGAATGCTCAGGTAGTCGTCATCGGAATTCTTGATCGTATCCCACAGATTGCCGCCGCTGCCCAGGTCAAATGTCTCATAGCTGATCAGGGCGAAGAGCAGCAGGCCGAACAGCACGCCGATACTGAGGAGCCTGAGTTGAGCACGCGTCAGGTTCATCGATAACGCTCCATTTCTTCGGGCGACTGCCGCTCCGCGCCAAGCATATACAGCCCCAGTTTATCCTCGGTCAGATCGGGCGTGTTGGGGAAGATCGCCACGATCTCGCCCTCGTACATCACCATGATCCGGTCCGAGAGCTTCATCACTTCCTGTAAATCCGCCGAGATGAGCAAAATCGCCAGCCCGTTCGTCCGCTGATCGACAAGCTGCTGGTGGATGTACTCAATCGCGCCGATGTCGACGCCGCGCGTCGGCTGCGCTGCGATCAGCAGGCGGGGTCTGGCGGACAGCTCGCGCGCCACGACCACCTTTTGCATGTTGCCGCCCGACAGCGACCGCACCGGCAGCTCGCCGCTGGGGGCCAGGATGCCGAACTGGTGGATCATGTTCTCGCTGTTGGTGCGGATCGCGTTGAGATTGAGCAGGCCCATCTGGGTCAGCGGGGGGCGATAATAACGATCGACGATCAGGTTGTCGCTGATGGTCGCGTTCAGCGCGACGCCGTTGGTCAGGCGGTCTTCGGGGATATGGGCGACATGCGCCTCGCGAACTTTACGCGGCCCATGCCCCAGCACCGGCTCGCCATCCACGTCCGCATCCCCGGCGCTCGGCGCGCGCAGCCCGGTCAGCACTTCGACCAGTTCCGTCTGGCCGTTGCCTTCCACGCCCGCGATGCCCAGGATCTCGGATTCGTACACATGGAAGGTAGCATTGTGCAGCAGGGTGCGCCCGGTCTCGTTGATATAGGTCAGGTCGCGCGCTTCCAGCACCGGCTGGCCGCGCCGGACCTGCGGCTTATCGACCTGCATGAACACTTCGCGCCCGACCATCATCCGCGCCAGTTCGGCCTCGTTGGTCTCGGACGTGTTGACCGTGCCCACCGTGCGCGCGTCGCGCATGACCGTGACGCGATCCGAGATTTCCATCACTTCGCGCAGTTTGTGCGTGATGAAGATGACCGTCTTGCCGCCGTCCACCAGATTGCGTACCGCGCGGAAAAGGTCCTGCGTTTCGCGCGGCGTCAGGACGGCGGTTGGCTCATCCAGGATCAGGATCTCCGCGCCCCGGTAGAGCGCCTTGAGGATCTCGACACGCTGGCGCATGCCCACCGGCACGGTGTCCACGCGCGCCATCGGCTCGACATAAAGGCCGTACTGCTCGGGACAGCGCCTCGGTATCGCGCACGGCCTGCTGGCGATCCAGCGCCAACCCGCCGGCCAGCGTGGATTCGCGGCCCAGGGCGATGTTCTCGGCAATGGTGAAGGAGTTAACCAGCATAAAGTTCTGATGCACCATGCCGATGCCGAGATGAATGGCCGCCTGGGGGTTGTGAATGTGGACCACCTGATCGCGCAGCAGAATTGTGCCGGAGGTCGGATGTTCCAGCCCGTAAAGGATTTTCATCAGGGTGCTTTTGCCCGCGCCGTTCTCGCCCACCAGGGCATGGATCTCGCCCTTCTCAACCGACAGGTGAGCGTTATCGTTCGCCAGCACCCCATTCGGATATATTTTGACTATCTTGGTTGCTTCAATAAGTGCCATAACGTCTCCCCTGTGGTCTGAACGGGGTTATAAAAAGGGGCGAGCAGACGCTCACCCCAATGAACTTATTTCTTGGTTATTTCGTTAACCACCCAGGAACTCAGTGGCGTCGAACTCGACGGCGGGCATCTCGTCGCAGGTGATGTCCACCGCCGCGGGGCTGTCACCGAACGCGCTGATGATCTCGATGTCGCCGGCTTCGACGGCTTCCGTCACCGCGTCGATCAGATCCAGGACGTTCTCCGGCGTGTTGTCGTAATAGATATCGTTGTCGGCCAGACCCACGCCGCCTTCGGCGATACCAATGCGACTTCGATCTCACCGAGCGGCAGTTCGCCGTTGAGGTACATATCGACGGCACGGTACAGCGAGAAATCGACGTTCTTCATCATGCTGGTCAGGATATGCTGCGCCTGATCAGGGTCGGTATCGGCGATGATGGTCGCCTGGTCCGAGTCCACGCCGATCGCGTAGTGGCCCTGTTCCTGCGCGGCTTCGAAGACGCCCACGCCCGTGCCGCCCGCGATCTGGAACACGATGTCGGCTTTCTGCTCGTACATCGCCAGGGCGATTTCCTTACCCTTGGCGGGGTCGTTCCAGCCGCCCGCATACTGGACGAGCGTCTGGTTGGTCGGGGTTGACCAGGCATGCGCCCTGCTCGTAACCCACGATGAAGTCGTTGATCACGGGGATGTCCTGGCCGCCGATCGCGCCGATGATCGTGTCTTCGTTGGTGCCCTCGAGCCCGCTGACGGTGATCGCCCCGGCATACACACCCGCCAGGAACGAGCCTTCGTTCTGCGCATACAGCACCGAGTAGACATTGGTGCAGCCTTCCACGCAGATAGCCGGATCTTCATACGGTACGGGTGCATCGTACATGATGAATTCTTTGTCGGGATACAGGTGCACGCGCGCGCCCAGGAATTCGCCCATCTGGAAGGTGCCGACGATCAGCAGATCGTAGGCTTCGGTGTCGGCCATCGCATCGCCCAGGCCGGTTTCCCAGTTCGCCGGGTCGATGCCCAGCTCAATCGTATTGACTTCGACGTTGTACTCATCTTCGAGCAGCCAGTCCATGCCGCGCTGCGCCGAGTCGAAGAAGGATTTGTCGCCCAACACGCCGTTGACCACCAGCGTGATCTTCAGCGGTGCATCATCCTGCGCGGTGGTTGTCCCGCCGACCGCGACCAGCATCATGACCATAACCAGGGCCAGCACTAAGAATTTGGATCGCTTCATGACAGTTTTCTCCTGTGGTTTCTGTAAACAGCCAAAACATTGTTGTCTAGAGATTCACTCAAACTATATCCTGAGAGCGTTTAGCGTCAAGCGAGGTCGCCTGTTTTACGCGCGTCGATCAGATAGGCGTCGGCCCAGAAATAGGCGAACAGCCGGCTCGTCTGCACGCTGCTGAAGCCCGCCGCGCGCAGATCATCCACCCACCCGACTGATCGGACCTTCCCAGTTGGTGCGCGCCGCGCCGCGATCAAAATACCCAAACATGACCGGCATCAGGAAGCCCTGCGCGACCTGCCCGCCGTCGCCATCATATTCGGCCAGCCCGCGCTCGTAGCGGCCCAGCACGTAGTGGACGCGCTCGGGAGCGAACATTTCGGGGAAGTTGGGCACGTCAAATTCGGCGATCAGCACCCGGTCGGCGTGCGCGGCCATCCAGCCCAGCGCGGCCGGGCGTTCGGCGGGCGGGATGGATTGCAGGCTCCACGTCGCCTGGATGATGTCCCATTGCTGGTCGGTGGGTGTCTGCATGAAATCTTGCAGCGTCGTGTTGGCCGCATGGTAGGGGATGCCGCGCGCGTCGAGCGCCGAGGTGGTCCGTTCGAGCATGGCCGCCGACGGTTCGATCAGATCGAGGTGGGCGAGGTTGTCCGCCAGTGCGGGCAGCAGCGCCAGCCCATCCCCCACGCCAATATCGAGCAGGCGCAGCGCCGGATAAGATCCATAGACGGCGCGCAGGGCGTTGCTGGCGGCGGCATATAACCCGACATTACCCCCACCGCGAATAAACGCCGCGAACGCTTTCCCATCGACGTACACGCCGGCCTTGCCCCTGCGTGACGACGCGATCCAGATAGATCGCCGCCTGTTGATAGACGCGGCTTTTGGGCATACGCTCGGCGGCCTGGTGTGCATGAGCCGCCGCGGGAGCGAGATCATCATGACCGAAGGCCAGCAGCGCCAGATAAAAATGATCGAGCGCATCCGACGGCAACGTATTCGCCGGCAGCGCCTCGCTGGCGGCCGCATAACCTCGCGCGTGGTACGTAGTCCATAAGGTATCCAGCCGCATTTTCCAGACGCTCCGGTGTCAGAGATCGTGATTGGGGCCTAATGCTGGATCGGCCTGACCCCCGCCGAGCACTACAGGTGGCATCCCCGCTCATCCAACCGAAGTTAGAGAGGGCAATTTGCCAGCGTAGATTAAGGGCACTCTGCGGACCTGGTCCGAAGCGGCGCGGCCGCGTGTCGGCTCCGCCGACTGGGAGCACGCAGAGGTGCTCTCTTGAGGAAATTCGCTGATCACTATGCAGAGTGATATTCAGGGGCGTATCACAATACGCCCCTACGAAACGTGTTCCCAGCCATTTGAGACAAGGAGCACTTATCAGGCGGGGTTGAGATCGGGCAGTGTAAACCAGAATGTCGCGCCGTGTCCCGGCTCCGATTCCACCCCGATCTGGCCGCCGTGCGCTTCGATCACCCGGCGCGCGATCGCCAGCCCCAACCCGGTGCTGCGCTCGCCGCCGGTCGGCCGTGCCGACAGCCGTTCAAACGCGCGGAAGAGCCGCTGGTGCTCGTCCGGCTGGATGCCGGGGCCTTCATCCTGCACGCTGATGTGCCACCCGCCGGGTTGGCGTTCCGCAGAAACCCGGATTGTGCTCCTGGCCGGGGAATACTTGACCGCGTTGGACAGCAGATTGTCCAGCACCTGCCGGAGCCGCATCGGGTCAGCCGTGATGGTATGGGTATCGTCTGGCGCTGCCTCGAGCAGAATTTCGGACCCTTTGGGGGCCGCCAGCCGCGCATGATGCTCGATCGTTTTGGTGAGGAAGCGTTTTAGCTGAATGGATTGGGGCAGAAGCTCCAGCTTGCCCGACTCGATCAGGGACACGTCGAGCAGGCTTTCGATCAGGTTGAGCATATGCCGGCTCTGTTCGACGATCGTGGCCAGCACGGCGTGCTGCTCCTCGTTCGACAGGCTTACCGACGTATCAACCAGCATATCCGCTGCCATCTCGATGACTCCGAGCGGGCTTCGTAAGTCGTGGGCCACCATTCCCAGAAACGTGTTTTTGAGCTCGTTCAGTTGTTGAAGCTCATGGTTCTGGCGTTCGATGGCCGTTTTTTGCTCGGTGAGGATCGTGGTCAGCCGCCCCTTTTCGATGACGCCCGAAAGCTGTGCGGCAATCTGCTGAAAGAGGTTGATATGCGCGTGCTCATAGGCATACGGCGTCACACTGGAAAAGAATAAGAACCCAATCGGCTCGCCCGCTGTGATCAGCGGACAGGTCAGCGAGGATCGCATCCCTTCCGCCACAATCAGCCGTGTCGATTTGGAGTGTGGTTTGTCGCGCAGGTACGCTTTCAGATCGTTCAGAATACGCGGCTGTCCGGTCTCGATGATCTGTTCCAGACTGCTGCCGGCAATGAGCGCGGCGTAATTCTCATCAAGCCGGGTAGGGCGATTGCTCCGGTTCCAGCGCGAGCACACCAATTGCCCGTCGTCTTCCAGCAGCGCCACACCAATGCGGTTATAAGGGATCAGTACGTGCAAGTCGTCGTAGAGATTATCCAGAATCTCGTCGAGCGTGAAGCCGGCATTGATCCGGGTCATAATCCGGTCAAGCTCTTCCTGTTCGCGGATGCGGGTTTGCAGTGCGGCTGTCAGGTTTTGCAGCCCTTGCCGCAGTTCGGCTTCGGAAAGCATATCCAGGTTGCTAAGGCCATAATCCTCAAGCTGTTCAACGGCAGCATCATACCGCTCAGCATTGCCAATATCGCTGTTGGTGCTCATGTTATCTCCTGGGCCAACTCAATCAAGTTCACCCCGGTCATCTTGATACTACATAAAGTAAGGCACTTACACAGGGTTTGTTACTACAGATTATCATAAGAAGAATCCTATATAATTTGTCGTATATTGCCTACTTTTTAAGTGTTAGAATATCGTTAGTGCGTGTACGGAAAGCGTTTTACCCCTATCCCCCGTCCGACCTTTGGTCGGCACCCCTTCTCCCCGCACGCGGAGAAAGGGGAGCTGCTCAAGTCCCTCTCCGTTTACGGGGAGGGATTTAGGGAGGGGTGAAACACCTTAGCAAACACGCTCTTAGGACCTAAAAATACGCTCCGCCAGACTGTTGACGGAGCGTCAGGAAGCGCTTAAGAACCGCTGGTCGCGTGTTTGCCGTCAGGAAACCGGATTGAGATAGTGAGCTTCTCCGAGCTCGATCACAGCCTGAAGCTGCTGAAGGGCATTGCCGCTTTCGCCCAGTTTCATCTCAGAGAGCCGGTCCAGTGCAGACGAAAACAACTCGGGGTTGATCCCGTTTTGGCTGCAGATGAGTTCCACAATGTACGGGTGCATCGTCGCGATGGTCTCTTCAGTCTCGGTGTGCAGTTCTTCGTGCAGTTTTTCGCCGGGCCGCATGCCGGTAAACTGGATCAGAATATCCTTGTTCGGAACCAGCCCCCGCATCCGGATCATCCGCTCGGCCAGTTCGACAATCCGCACGACCTCGCCCATCCGCAGCATAAACAGATCATCGCCTTCGGTCAGGCACGCCGCGTGGATCACCAGATTCACAGCCTCGGGGATCGTCATAAAGTAGCGCGTCATTTCCGGGTCGGTGACGGTGACGGGGCCGCCCGCGTCGATCTGGCGGGTGAAGGTCGGTACGACGCTGCCGCGGCTGCCGAGCACATTGCCGAAGCGCACCGAGGTGAATAACGTGTGGTGGCCGCCCTGCTTTTCCAGGGCGCCCTGCTGTGCCAGGGCGTGCATCAGCAGCTCGCAGATCCGCTTGCTGGCCCCCATAATACTGGCCGGCTTCACAGCTTTATCGGTGGAGATCAGCACGAAACGTTCTGCGCCGTATTCGCGAGCCAGCAGGGCCACCTGTCGCGTGCCCGCGATGTTGACCCGCACGGCTTCGTTGGGATAGTCTTGCAGCATGGGAACATGCTTGTAAGCGGCCGAATGGAAGATCACCTGCGGGTGATAGGCTTCAAATACGCTGATAAGCGTCTGGCGGTTGGTAATGTCCGCCAGGAAGGGCACCAGAATGTCCTCGTTGGCCGTCGTCTTGATCTCCGTCATCAGGTCATAGATGCCGCTCTCGTTGTTGTCCAGCAGGATCAGCTTGACCGGATGGTAAGTCAACATCTGGCGGCACAGTTCGGAGCCAATCGAGCCGGCTGCGCCCGTAACAAGCACCACTTTGTGCGAGACAAACGAAACATCCACGCCTTCATGCCAGCCCACCGGCTGCCGGCCCAAGAGATCTTCGGGCTGGAGATCGCGCAGCAGCGGCGTGTTCTGCGTGCGGCTCAGCGCGGCAAACACATCGGGGACGATCTTGATCTGCACGGTGGTCTCTTCGCACTGCTCCAGGATCTCACGGAAAGCGGACCCTTCGATATTGTGAATGGCCACGACGATCAGATCGACCTGATATTGTTCAACCAACCGGGGGATGTCGATCCGTCGGCCCAACACCCGGCAGCCTTCGATCATCATGCCGCGTTTTTGCGGGTCATCGTCCACAAAACCCATGATGCGGTAGCGGGGTGAGCCTTCCGGCGCGCGATATTTGAGCCGCATGGCCGTGATCTGGCCCAAATCGCCCGCGCCGACGATCAGCACTCTTTTGGTGGCATCAGGAAACTCCATGTGCCAGATCGCGCGCCAGCGCCAGCGCAGCCCGGTGATCAGACGAGTCTGATAGCGGACAGCAACCGATCCATTCATGGCGATTCCACCGCCGACCAGCACGACGCTCAGGGGAAACGGCCGGGGCGTGATTAAGAAATCGAGCGCGAGCAAGAGCATTGTCGCAATCACATGCGCGATGATAAGGACCTGGGCTTCGTGCCCGCTGGTTCGCGCCCAAATACGGTGATAAGCACCAAACGCATAAAGGAAAAAGAGACTGATAATGACAGCGCCCAGAGTAAAAAGGCGTTCGTTCGACGTAAAAGACGTGATAAAATGCTCGCGGCGAATGGAATAGGTCATCCAGTAGGCGGCGACCACCATCACGGCATCGGCTGCGGCTAACCACAGAAACTGCTTGAGCCACTGACGATCCCGACGAGCGAACCATTTAGCCCCAGCCATGATTCGTTCTCCCTTTAACCTAAAAAACCCGCTGTTTTATCGAGGAATTGGATTTTCGAAATGAGTTAAGCCGAGCCCTAGAGCTTGCACTGCTTGACTAGTATATCACTCTTTATATGAACTGAGTGCATTTCAAACAAAGTTAAGACAAATTGCTGATACTCTCATTTGTTTTGCTCATATCAACCCGCTTAAGTATCGAAGATAATCTCGATTTCTTCATCAGAAATCAATTCAATGCGGAACTCCACGATTGGTTTTTCCAGGCTGTAGCTGGCGGCGGCAGCCGGTGTGACGCTGATCACTTCCGCGCCTTCGGGCAGCGTCACCTGGACGTTGACAAACTCTCCCAACATGCCCGGCTGTTTTTGTATTACGAGCTTATACCGCCAGTAGGCTCCGGCGTTCTCGACCAGGGCGGGAGCCGTATAGGAATACTGGAAGCGCCTGCTTTCGTTATAGTCGAGCGTCAAATTCGACACGAAGATCGTATGCTCGTCCGTCGGCACGACGGTTGGCTCGACCATGATCTCGTTCGTACCCGTAAGGGTTGCGCCAGCGGGAACCATCACCTGAATCAGGCTGTTATAGTTGATCGAGCCGTGCTGCGGCCCAACCGCGGGATCATTTTCGGCCACGCGCGCCGAATAATCGTATCCGATGGCGAGGCGGCTCTTCAGCGACCTGTCCGGCTGAATCTCGACGTCATAGGTAAGCTGGCGGTTCACCGAGCGATTGGCTTTGTTACCCAGGTTCGCATCCACTACCATCAGGTAGTCGTTGGCCGTGCCAGGCTCCTGCGCACCCAACCACCCCAACACATCCATCGCCCGGTTGAGTTCCTGGTTGGTGAAATAGATCATGATGTGCTTTTCCTGGAGCGCCTGCAATGCCGCGCCGCGCATGTCAATCGCGGTCATGGAATCGACGCTTTGCCAGTCCTGGAAAATCTGCCGGTACAGGGCCGCCAAAAACTGCTTATGATTGATGTCATCACTGTGGTCGGCACGGATCTCGTAAATCTTCTCGCGGAAGTTCTCGCCAGATACGTCGACATCATATTGCTCGACGGTGATCCCGCCGAGACCCTTCAGAAGATACTCGAAGCCGGCAAGGTCAATCGCAATGACACCATCGACCGGGCTTTGGGGGTTGTCTCCCTGGTCATAGTACCAGGCCGACATCGCCGCAGTTGATGGGAAATCGGCGTACCAACTCCCGTCCCACGCCGCATAAACGGCGGGTTCATAGGGAATCCACCACTCAGGCACCGGGACCTCGCTGGACATTTCGACCGGGGGAGGATTCGGGCTGGTCGCGGTCGAGGGATAATAATCATAATCGACAACTCGCCCATTCCGTACCGTAATCCACCCGTAGGTGCTGATATATCCGCCAGATGGGCGCAGTTCGTCACTGTTCTGCGACAGAACGAGATAGGTCTGGTCATCCTCCAGGCCCAGCGCGGCCGTGAGCAGGGTGGGCGAATCAAGCAGGGTCTGGTTGATGTCCTGAAGCTGATCCAGGAACTTGCTCAGGCTGTCAATGGTGATGATCAGATCGGGAGACACACTCTCGTGGGAAAGATCGGTGATAATCGATTGGGCAAGGTCCAACTCCTGACCCGCAGTCATAAAACGCCGGCGCCCCAATCCCAGCAGTTCGACCACGCGCTCGCCAGATGAGATCTGCGCGACGACGCTTTCTTCCTGGCCGCCTTCTGTCAGGAAAAAGATGGCCGGTTTGATGCCAACGAGCATATTATTGGCCGCCAGCGATAAATGCTGTGCGGCTTCGAGCGCCTGCCACGAAGCGCTGAATTCACCACTGGCGAAAGCCAGCGGGCGCAGTACGATCATCTGCCGGCGGGCCGAACTCAGACTGGCGGAAAAGTCGTTCACGCCCCGTTCGAGGCGTTCGAAGTCGTTCAGCGTAAGCTCGGTGCCCGGCTTATCGCTCAGGGCGTACCAGGTTCGGTCCAGCCGCTCCCAGGAATCATACACTTTGTCGCGTGCGCTCACGGCGAGCAGCACGCCGCTCATCCCAATAGCGGCAATTATACCGAGGCCGGCCAGCAGCAGAACCCGCCAGTTGTAGCGCCCGATCCGCCGTCGGAGGTGCCGCAGCCACCGATTGTGTGACCCGTGCCGGCGGCGGCGTTTGCGGCGTTGTATTTGAGTAAGCTCCTGGCTTTCAAACAGGTCCGGCAGCGAAGGGCTTTCTACTTCTGGCATCACGTCTAACCTATCTCTAGCCCACCAATTACGACGCGACGAGCATCTCGGCTCATCGCGGCAGCGAGTGTCCCATCCAGCGTGACTAACCGGGTTTGTTTGATGTACTGGTTTTGGAACTGGAATCGCTGTAGTAGTAATAATAGTAACCGTAGCCGTAGCCGTAGTCGCCGCGATCGCGCGGGTTCACGGCGTTGAGCACTATCCCGGCCACCTTGACGTTGAGCTGATCAAACTGTTCCTTGACGTTCGTGGCCGCGGCGCGCCGGGTACCCTTGGCTTCGAGCACCAGCACCACGGGCACATCCACCGCCGAGGCCAGCACCGCGCTGTCGGCTACCACCAGGGCGGGAGGGGTATCGAACAGAATGATGTCGATGTCTTCCCGGTTGCGAAATTCCTGGAACCAGCGCTGCATTGACGCCGAGCCTAACACCTCAGTCGGGTTGAGCGGAATATGTCCGCTGCACACCACGCGCAGGCCCGGAATTTCCGTATCGCGGATACATTCGTCCAGGCTGCGCAGCGAGCGCCGCCGGTTATCGGCGTCGGCGGCCAGATCGCCGGGGTTAACGGAGAGCAGGGTCGAAAGCCCGACATTGTTATCCAGGTTAAAAATCTCATGCACACGAGGCCGCCGCAGGTCGGCATCGACCAGCAGCACGCGCCATCCGGCCATCGCCATCGTCACCGCGAGATTCGCCGTCGTGACGGTCTTGCCTTCCGATGGGCCGGGGCTGGTGACGATATACACGCCTTTGTTGGAACTGCCATTGGAGGAAAACAGCAGGTTGGTGCGGAGCGTCCTGTATTCCTCCGAGATCGGCGAGCCGGGGTCGCGGTAGGTGATCAAACGCTGGTGGTAATTGTCGCGCGGCTTGCCGAAGCGCGAAATCGCCGCGAGGGTCGGCGCACCGAGCAGTTGGGTCGCTTCACTGGGCGAGCGGATCGTGTCGTCCAGATATTCGATCAGCAGGACCAGCCCGGCCGCCAGCGCCCCCCCCACCATCGCGCCCAGGATAGTCTGGGTGAACAGGTTGCTGCCAATTGGTGAATTCTGGATGCGGGCCTGCTCGATTATGGTCAGGGCGTTGGTTCGCTGCTGCAAGCTCGTGATGTTCGACTGGAAAAAGGCGATATTGGATGAGGCCTGATTGATCTGTTCAACTAACTGGTTACGCAGCTCGCGGAGCGTTTCAAGTTCATCAGGGTCGGTCTCGGCCGAGATTTGCGTGTTCAGACTCTCCAGGTCGATACGGAACTGCACCAGTTCTTCCTGGAGCCGATCAATTTCCCCTTTTTGCATTGAAATCTGATCTTCCTGTTCGGGAGTCAGGTTACTGGGGCTTTTGGCGATCAGTTGCTGGGCGACTTCGTTCGCCATATCGGCAGCCAGGATGGGATCGGTATAGGTCACCGTCAGGACCATCATGGCGGTCCCTTCGATCACGCTCGCTGCAATCGACCCGCGCAATCCGTCTGGGGTCAGCGGGAAATCACCGGCTTCGACGGCGGCCTCGGCAACATCGTAACTGCGCGCGAGCACCACATAGTTCTGCGCCAGTTGTTCTGCCGTATACATGCCCGAAATATCCGGGTTCGGATCGATGATGGCGGTGCCGACCTGGATCGTAACCGATGACTGGTAGAGATTAGGCTGCTGATTCGCACGCAAGAACGCCGCGCCACCCGCCAGAAAAGCGCCTAGGAACAACAACCAGAACCATTTTCTGAACAAGCGGAAATAGGTTACGAGTTCCATCTTAGCAAACTTCCAATTCTCTAAAGCCGAGCGGGCGGTGGGATTGACCTAAAATAACCGGAATCGGGTTAAAAGCAAAAAAATTCATGGATTTTTCGGGAAGATTGGTCCAAATGCTTCTGGCACCAAAATCCCACATGGGATATGATGAACTTGCGAAAAAGCTGGAAACGAGCGTATTATAAAGGCATTAAAACAGCTTCAGGGCCGAGACCTTAATCTTGCTATAAACAACTCTAATATTTTTGAAATTATTTCTCGGAATAAAGTGCATATCCCACCCGGGCACTTTATTGTACCAGCCCGATGTGAGAATGTCATGTTCCGGGGTTGTCAAAAGAATATTTCCGAATGAAATAAGCGGGGGGGGGATGGCTGTGAGATGCTCCCAGGCTAGCCCCAATCAAATCAGATCATGTTGAAGCACAAGTATAAGGAGTTATCCATGCATCCTAGACTTCTCGTTCCACTTATTCTGATGTTGGTGCTAACGCTGGTGATCACCCCTGGCGTGGGGCTGGCGCAGGATGGCTATGAGCAGCTGGCATCACGCGCGCTTTCCAGCCTGGGAACCAACTGTGCCGCAACTGGCGTTAACCAGTTGTGCCTTGCTTACGACAATGTCGAGGTCGGCTTCACCGGCACGGCTCCCACCGGTTTTTCCGGCGTACCGGGCGACGAAGCGGAGTTGACCGAGGTATCCAGTGTGCAGACCACGGCGGCCAATCTGACCAACTCCACCCTGGGTATGGCTGTCATGTACGTCAAGACCACCAACATTCCCGGCGCGCTGACCGACCTGTCGGCCATGTTTATGATGGTCGGTGACGTTCAGGTGACGAACATGGTCGCGCCCGGCGAAGCTTTTTTGCCCGGTGCCCTGGTGGATGTGACGACGTCCGCGCAGGCTGATCTGCGGGCTGCGCCCGGAGCGGACGCGCGTGTCCTGGGAACAGTCGCTAACGGCACGCTGCTTCAGGCCGATGCCGTCAGTCCGGGTGGGGCGTGGGTGCGCGTGATGTACGTGGATCAGATCGCCTGGGTCAGCAGCGAACTGCTGGGCACCGCAGCCGGTGTCGAAACACTGCCGGTGGTGACTCGCGACAGCCGCACGCCGATGCAGGTCATCACACTGCGCACCGGCGGCGGTACACCGCCATCGCTCGCTATCCCGCCCGATGTGCTGGCCGTGCAAAGCCCCAAAGATACGACCATCGAAATCTGGGTGAATGAGATTCACCTGATGATCAACGGCACTATTTTCCTGCGCACACTGCCTGATGGCCGTATCCAACTGCTCACCGCTCACGGCGAGACGACCGCCTACCCCGGAACTTCGCAGGAAGTCGGGACAGTGGCCGGGACGTCGGTGCTCCTGGGCGGCGGCACCTGGACGGAGTGGCAGGTTCTCCGGCAGGGTGACTGGGACTTCTATTCCTTCTTTGAGAAGCTCCCTACCAATATCATCATCATTATCATCATTCTGCCGGACATCATTACGCCGTCGGGGATTGTTCCGCAGCCGCCTGTAATCGTCATTATATTTGACGAGGGCGAAATCACGATTATTATCCCCATCCCGCCGCCGTTCGTGCGCATACCCGTGGAATTTGGCGACGTGGGCGAAGACCTGGACCGTCTGGCGTGGGAGCCGTTTGAGATCGGCAATGCGGTCTGCGAGCCGGTTCTGACGCTCTACCACAGCAACACCACCGGCGACTGGGATATCTACAGCCTGGCCGAGAATGGGCTGAGCGAAGATGGCAATAACATTTCGCATGATGCCACCGGCCCTGACGTGATGCCGAGCTATTCGCAGGATGGGCAGTGGGTAGTCTACGCCACGACTCGCTACATGCTCGGTGGATGGGAAATCCAGGCCAGCCAGATCAACGGCCCGCTGGAAGCGCGCGTAACGTTTAATTCCGGCACGGACATCAACCCGGTGTGGGGCCCTGGCAACCTGATCGCCTGGGAAAGCAACGGCTATGGCAACTGGGAGCTGAACATGCTCGACGTGTCGGCCGATGGCATGCCGATCCGCCTGACCGAAGATGCCGCCAATGACATCAACCCGTACTGGTTCCCGGACGGCGAGCGGCTGGTCTTCCAGAGCGATCGCGATGGCGAATGGGAAGTCTACGAACTGAACGTAAACACGCTGGCGGTGACGCAGCTGACCGACAACGATACCGAGGATATGGATCCCGTTATCTCGCGCGATGGGTCGCAGATGGCGTGGCTCCAGTTGGATGAGTTCGGCGTGGTTAACCTGTGGGTGATGGACCTGGGCACGATGGAAGCCCGCCAGCTTACCGAGCTTGGTGTTGACGTGTCCGGCCCCATGTTCGCGCCCGATGATGCTCTCATCGCGTTCTACGCGGATGTGGACGGTGATGATGACGTGTTCGGGGTTTATCTGGACACGGACACGATCGTGCCGGTCACGGAGAACGATGATGTTGAGGACCGCGCGCCGACCTTCCGCTGCAACGAACCGCGCGTTGTCGTCTATCACTCCGATCAGATGTCGGACGACGAGCATCCCAGCCAGTTCGAGATCTTCGAGGCGCGGATCCCGGTCGTCGGTGCCCCGCCAGCCCCGCCCACCCGCCTGACGTTTGATGTGGATGGTATCGATCTCTTCGCCGAGTCGGATGCCCACGAGGAACGCGAGAGCAAAGAGGGCACGGTGCCTGTCCACCCGTAACGGGTCCCCGTAATCAACAACAAACAGCCGCATGTCAACGTGCGGCTGTTTCTTTATCTATTCCAGTCTAGCCCCGCCCTGAAGCAACCATCCTGGTATCTTTTGGTAGGGGCGTATTGCGATACGCCCCTACGCTGCCAACCGTCTGCTCCGGTTCGGAGCTAGGGGTTAGAACCGCCTCTACTGCAAATCCGCGTGGGCCTGATTGGCCTCGTCGGTCAGTTCCTGAGCTACTTCCATCACATCACGGCCGTTGCTCGTTATATCCGCGAGCTTTTCCCCGATCAGGCCGCGCACGGCAGTGTATGAGATCACCTGCGGCGAGTTGTAGACTTTCACGGCCGGGTCTGCGACGATCGCGTTCGCCTGCGCGAAGTGAGGATTCTCGGCTTCGTAGTCGCCCAGGCTGGCGGCGGCTTCCAGATTGATCGGGAAGTAAGCCGTCGCCGTCGTCCACGCGATCTGGCTCTCGGTTGAAGCCAGGAATTTCAGGAACAGCCACGAAGCGACCTCTTCTTCGGGCGTGGCCGGGATCACGATGATGCTCGGCACGTAAAGCTGAATGATGTGGTTATCGCCCGTCCACGGCACGGTGGTTATGGTCCAGTTGGGCACCGCGACACCGTTTTCTTCCAGGTTGATGTTCATATCGCCCTGGATGAACGGGATGCCAGCCGTGCTGGTCTCGGCCATCGGGTTCCGGCCATAGGCAAAATCGAGTGTGTTCTGGAACCGCTCTTCAGGCAGATAGGCGCAGCCTTCCTTGTACAGATCGGCATAAAACTGGAATGCGGCGATCGCTTCGTCGCTGGTGAAGTTCCACTGGCCGTCCACAAAAATATCGGCTCCCATCGACGCCAGGAAGTTCTCGAACTCCGACGAGCCAAGGGTAAGCGGATAACCTTCGGTGTTCTCGGCCTGAGCAGCGGCGCAGGCAATCGCCTTGAACGTCTCGTAATCCTGCGGCGGGGCGTCGAAGCCCAGCGCGGCCAGCATATCCAGATTCACGACCTGCACGCTGGCCGATACCTGATTCGGCCACGCCAGCATCGCTCCATCGGCGTCGTCAAACGTGTCGATATTCAGAATGTTCTGATTGAGCTTTGCCAGGTCCTCTTCCGAGTACCCCCACGTGGCATCTTGCAGCAGGGGGCGGAGATCGAGCGCCGCGTCGTCCCCGTAATAGCTCAGAGCGTCACTCTGATAGCCGGCCACGAGATTCGGCAGCTCGCCCGAAATAATCGCGGCGTTCATCGCGTCGCGGATTTCGTCGTACCCGGCCTGAGAAATCGCCTCGACGGTGATGCCATATTCGTTGGTGGTGTTGAACTGCTCGACCAACGCATCCATCGCGGCTTGCTGGTACTCGCTGTACTGGTGCCAGTAGGTGAGCGTAACGCCCGACGGATCGACGCCGCCGTAGTCCTGGGCCGAAACCACCCCAAAACTGAGGACCAGCGCCGCCACACAGGTGAACAACAACAGTTTCCGCATGATAAGTTTTCTCCTTAAAGATCCACTATACGGTTCCTCCAGGCCCGTCCCTCGCGCCTGAAGTATTCACAAACATCCCCGGCAGCACCGGCGATGGAGGGGGCAAACAAGCTGTTAGCGATTAGCCGTTAGCGATTAGCTTTACCTCACTCCCCCGGCCCCTCTCCATTTGAAAGGAGAGGGGGATTGAGGGGGTGAGGCCAGCCGTCTCTGACACAGCTAATAGCTAATCGCTAATGCTAACCGCTGTTATCCTTTCAATCCCGAGGTGGCGATGCCTTCGGTAAATTGCTTTTGAGTCACGAAATACATCACCATGATCGGGAGCACCATGATCACCGAGGCGGCCATCTGAAGATGGAACGCGCCCGGCGCTTCGGCATTAACGAAATTACTCAGACCGGCCGAAACGGGCCGCCAGTCGTCAGTCTGCGTGACCAGCAGCGGCCACAGCAGGGCGTTCCATGCGCCGATAAACGCGAACGTGATCACGGTCATGACCGGCGCTTTCGAGAGCGGCAGGATCACGTAGAGCAAAAAGCGCAGATGTCCCGCGCCGTCCAACTGGGCCGCTTCCCACAGGTCGTCGGGGATCTGCGCGAAGAACTGGCGCAGCAGGAAAATACTGAAGGCCGACGCCATAAACGGCACGGTGAGCGCGGGCCAGCTGTTGAACCACGCCCAGCTTTCGCCCAGGACCGCCTTGCTGAAGCGATCCAGCCACACAATGGTCAGAAAGTTGGGCACCAGCGTCACGACGTCCGGGATCATGAGCGTGGCGATCAGCGCCGCAAAGATCACGTTGCGCCCCACGAAGCGCATCCGCGCAAACGCGTAGGCGGCAGGCACGCAGAACAGCAGCAGCCCGGCAATGGTGATGGTCGTGACACGGGCGCTGTTCCACATATACTGGCCGAAGTTCGCCACGCTCCACGCCTCGCTGTAATTGCCCAGATCCGGGCGGCTCGGCAGCAGTTCGCCGCGATGCACTTCGCTCTGCGTCATCAGCGACGAGCTGACCATCCATAGAAACGGTGAGATCGCCAGCAGTGCGCCCACCAGCAGAATCGCGTAGTTCGCCCATGTGCCCCAGGGAACGGGTTTGCGGGGATGTTCCACCGCGCGTTCAAGCGCCATATCAGCCATAAAAGACCCGCCGTCCCATGATGCGATTCTGGAAGAACGTAACCACCAGGATCACCCCGAACAGCACAAACGCCAGCGCCGATCCATAACCGAGATTATTGCGCGACGAGACCATCTCGAACAGGTAGACGCCTACCGTATCGACCGCGTCATGCGCGGCGGGCTGGCGCATCATCCAGATCTGCGTAAACGCCTGGAACGTCCCGATGATGGCGATCAGCGACAGGAAAAACGTCGTCGGAGAGAGCAGCGGCAGCGTGATATGCCGGAAAATGTTCCAGCCGGACGCGCCGTCGATCCGCGCGGCCTCGTAATATTCCGGCGAGATGCTGCCCAGCCCGGCCAGGAAGATCACGATGTCGTAACCGGCGTAGGTCCACACTGACCAGATGATGATCACCAGCAGCGCCAGCGACGGCCCTTCGAGGATCTGGGGCAGATCCGTGCCGAAGACCAGCTCGTTGACCGGCGTCGGTTCGCTCAGCCACTTCTGCGCGTCGATACCCCCCGCGGCCAGCACCCGGTTGGCGATCGACAGGGGCCGGTTGGAAAAGAGCGTCGCGAACACCACCGACGTCGCGGCGAACGGCGTGATATACGGCAGAAAATAGAGCATGCGGAAGAACGACTTGCCGCGCGCGGCGTGAAACAGCCGGTAAGCGAAAAACAGCCCCAGCCCTAGCTGGACCGGCACCGTCCCCAGCACGTACAGGATCGTGATCCAAAAACCGCGCATCAGGTTGTCATCGGAAGCGGTGAGCGCCTGCGGGATCTGGATGATCAGCAGGACGCTGCCGCCGAGCAGCAGCAGCGCCGCGAGCGCCGTCAGCACAAACGGCCGGTCATACGTCTGGCGAACCGCACGCTGCCACAGTGCATACGCCGCAACCAGCAGCACCGCGCCCGCCCCGATCAGCGTGATATACGTCCACAGCGGCAGATCGTCACCCGACGCGCGTGCCGTCTCTGCGGCGGCGTCGATCGCCTGCGCGGTCAGATCGATCAGCCCTCCGGCGGCGATCAGCAGCAGCCCGATCAGCGTGAAGCGCATGACATGGTGTGTGCGGTCTTTATCCCGGCTCAGGCCGAGAAACAGCGCGCTGATCAGCAGCGACGCGGCCAGCAGCGGCAGCAGGATCGCGGCGGCGTCGGATACGGCGGGGAAGCTGAAGCTGGCGAAAAATTCGTCCAAAAACGCCTGACGTGATCCCGCCCGCCCGCGCGGGACGCGGCGCGGCGCTTCGAGGATGTAGGGCAGCGCCCGGAAAAACCAGATGGTCAGCGCAGCAATCGCCCCGGCGTTGATCGCGCCGGGCAGCGCGAACCGCCACGCCCGCCAGCCGGACTGCCGCGTGATGCGGACGATCTGCACGCCCACAACCAGGATCGCGCCCAGGGCCAGCCCCACGAACAGCACATAGCCAAAATCGCCCAGCGCGCGCGTATAGTTCGCCAGCCCCGTATACTCCTCCGGGAAACGCTGCCAGTCGTGCAGGCTGACGAAAAACGCAAAGGCGACCGGGAACAGGCCAAATACAAAAATAATCGTCGTGGCAGGGAGGATAAACAGATAGGCGGTCAGATTTTCTCGAACGAAACGTCCCCGGCGGCTGGACATGAATCGGTAAATCGAAGCGGACATAATAAGGTTATTCTTTGCGGATCAATCCGTTCAGGTTTTTGTTTCCGGTCATTCGTATCATAGCACAAAGGCCCCGAACCCGAAAACAAAACAAACCCGTGGATGGGGTTTGTTTCGTCAATGCTGTGATGGGCCCGGCAGGATTCGAACCTGCGACCGACCGGTTATGCATCCCACTACCGCTTTCGCGGCCTCTGCCGAGTTTGTGGGCTGGACCGTCCCTTCACCCCTCGGGATCGAGGGGGCCTGTCGTCCGGCCTCTACACCTTCCCCGCCTGTTGATCGGGTGGGGCTTGGCTCGGGATTACCCTATCTCACGACGTAGGCTTCCCCGACTTTGGCAGGTGATCACCTGGCGATTACTCCCCAGGCAGCCCTTGAAAATGAGTCTGGTCAACGCCGCCGGTTAAAACCTGACGGCTATGACAGAAGCCAGGAAGCCCGCTAAAAGGGCTAGCAGGAGTCCCTTTAGTGGACTTTTTCAGCCATAGCCGGAGCGTTTTAACGCCCGGCTATCCAGACTCACTCTCCTGAGCCGGCTGCTCTCACCGCTGAGCTACGGGCCCTGGTGCAAAAAACGCCCACGAACCAATCTCCGGGCGTCAGAGCGGGCAACGGGACTTGAACCCGTGATAACAGCTTGGAAGGCTGGTGTGTTACCGCTACACTATGCCCGCGTACCTTGAATCTTACTCGAACCTGTCGATCTTGACAATAGCTTCTTTGGGAGACGACCATGGCCCTCTCGTCCCGCGCATACGAGCTTATGCAGGCGTTTGATCAGCCCGGCTGCCCCATCTGCCGCCTCACGGCCGACAGCGTGCATCATTACCTGGAAGCGCTGATGTACGAGTATGTCAACGAGGTGCCGACTCACATGGCGGTACGGGCGGCGCGCGGCTTCTGCCCATCCCACGCGTGGCATATCCAGGACCAGATCAACGCCAGCGCCCTGGGGATCGCGATCCTGTATGAGGGGCTGGTGCGGAACATGCTCAACGATATGGGCGAGGTCGCGCCGGAGAGCGGGCGGCGGCAGATCACGCAGGCGGCCAACGCGCTCAAATCGCGCGGACCGTGTCCGGCGTGCGAGCACCGCGCCACCGTCGAGGATCACCTGCTGCGCAACCTGCTCGATCATCTGGATCAGGACGAGTTCGCCGGGGGGTTCCGGCGATCGGCGGGGCTGTGCCTGCCCCATCTGCGGCTGGCGCTGGATCGTCCCGCACCGGCAGCAGCGAAAGCTCTGCTGATCACGTTCCAGCAGGGGATCTGGTGGCAGCTCCAGCGCGATCTCGCGGAGTTCGTGCGCAAAAACGATTACCGGACCATCCGCGATGAAATGGGCGACGAAGGCACCAGCCCGCGCCGCGCTGTTGAGCAGATGTCCGGCTCCAAAGATCTGCGCTAACCCACGATCAGGTAGACGTCGTCGCCCTCGTGGACGATGTTATCCACTTTGATCGCGACCTCGTCGCCGGGCATTCCCTTTTCGATCGCCTGCCGGTCGATCTGCATGGAATGCACCTGCTGCTCGAGTTCGGTGCGATGCCCCTCGAACAACACCCAGTCGTCCAGATACAGCTCGTCCTGAAGCCGGACCACGGCGACGCTGAGCCGGTCGAAATAGTGCGTCACTTTGCCGATGAGCTGGTATTCCATCTGAGCACCTCCTCACTCTCTCTGCGCTTTGAGGAAATCGTCAGATACTTCGCTTTGGGTCATACCACGCATTGTAGCATAGGTTGCACGGCGGTGAGACAAACATTACGAGGGGCGTTCAGTCTCAGGCGCGTTTGCGTGCTTTTACCCCTCCCTAAATCCCTCCCCGCACGCGGAGAGGGACTTGAAGTCGCCCCCCTTTCTCCGTTTACGGGGAAAGGGGCTGGGGATAGGGGTAAAGTGCCGTCACTCTACCAGCATTTGCAGCGTGCGGGTGGTTTGCGTCAGGCGCTCGGCCAGGAAACACGCCATCGACGCATGAAACGCCGTAGCCACGTCGGGATGTTCGCGCGCCAGGCGGCTCAGCGCATCCGGCGACAGCCGGTAGAGCGTGCTCGGCAGATCCGTGATCACGGTGGCGCTGGCCGGCTGGTTCAGGTAGAAACCCATCTCGCCCACAATCGTCCCGGCGCTCATTTTGCGGATCCGCAGGGGAGGCGCGCCTTCCCGCTCAAGCCGGATCGTGATCTGCCCGCTTTCGATAAAAAACAGTCCACGCGGAGGATCGCCCTGGCGCATCACGATATGCCTGGAGTCGACCTCCTGGCGTTCAAGATACAGCATCAGGGTGGCGGCGTAGTCGGTGCTGTTCAGCCGGCCCGCCAGCCCGTCGTGGAGGGTTTGTGGGTTCGGCACCACGCCGGCACTCTGCAACTGATCCAGAATCCGGTTTTCGCACCACTCCACGGCGTGATCCAGATCGGGAAAGGTGCAGCAAACGGGGTCTTCGCTGCCCTGGAACACGTCGCGCGCAAGCTGCCGAAATACCGGGGGCGACATATGGCTGAAGCACAGCGCGACATCATGGTCGTGGGCAAGCTGGCGCATCCTGGCGAAGCTCAGCACGGCCGACGAATCCAGCCCGCTGACCATCTTGAAATCAAACACGACGGAGCGCGGTCGATCCTCAGTCTGCAAACTCGCCCGAATCTGCTCCAGCATCCGGTTGGCCGTGCCAAAAAACAGGTAGCCTTGCAGCTTGTTGATATGGGTCCAGGTGCTCTGCTCGAGGAGCAGGCGTTCGTGGGACGGCGAGCGAATGACGCTGCTGCGAAACTCCGCGCCGGAGAGCGTGCCCCGAACCACCGCGATCCGGCTGTAACTGACGACGAACAGCACGCCCGATACCGCAATCCCCACGCCGATGCCTTCCAGAAAGCCCACCAGATTGATCACGACCATGATCAGAACCACGATCAGGTAATCGGTCAGGGGCAGTTTGTTCCGAATGTCAACCAACCACGTCACCAGGAAATCGAGGCCGAGCAGAAACAGCAGTCCGCCCAACAGCGGCACCGGGAAATACGCCAGCAGCGATCCGCCGGCCAGCAGGATGACCGCGGCCAGCAGTGCCAGCACGACGCCGGACAGCCGCATGCGCCCGCCAATTCGAGCGCTCAGCATCGACGGACCCAGTCCCATGTAGCCGACCAGTCCGCCGCCCAGCCCGGCCAGCACATTCGCTGCGCCGGTCACTTTCAACTCCCGGTTCAGATCCGCGTCCTGGTTGGTCGCCAGTTCATAGCCGGTTGCGTTGAGCAGCAGGGCGATCACACTGGTTATCACAATCGCGGCGAAGTTGCCGATCTGGTCGCCCAAAACCGGCCAATTGACGGCGTCCCAGTCGGCAGGGCTGACCGGCTCCCACAGGCCGCCCTGCGTTTCGGGGAAGGACTCGAGCAGCCAGCCTTCGTCTTTCGCCTCGGCGATCGAGGTGCCGCTCAGCGCCAGCGTAAGGTAAAACACGACGATCGCGCCCACCAGCATCCCCGGCATCAGCAGCGGATGGCGGAAGCGCCGCAGCGCCAGCAGCAGCAGCACGGCGAACAGCATCCCCGGCAGCCATTTGACGAGATAAGCCCCGTGGGTGAACGCATCAGGCTCCGTCGGGCTGACATTCACGCCGGTCATGACCGAGATCGCACCCAGCACCAGCAGCACGCCGATCCCGGCCAGGAAGCCGCCCACGACCGGATAGGGAATATAGCGAACGAGATTCCCTTGTTTGAGCGCACCCAGCAGCAGAAAGGCTGTCCCGGTCGCGAGCGCGGTGAGGGTCAGCGCGGCGACCAACGTCACAAAGCCCTCGTTGGCGCTGCCCACGGAGTCGGCGATCGCCACGCCGGTCAGCGCCATAATCGCGGCCGGGTTATCCTGCGGGCTGTAGACCACCGGGCGAAAAGAACTCGTCAGCGCCGTGATCAGGTTGCACACGATCAGACTGAACAGCATAAAGCCGATGCCTCGGGACAGGTAGCCCGACATCTCACCGGAAAAGATCATGCTGGCAAACGCGACGGCGATCATGATTTCGAGCACGCCGACGACGACGCCCGCCGCCACCCCGGAGATCAGGCGGTTGGGGTGCAGCTCATCGCGCAGTTCAGACCAGATGTCGGATTGGGAGGTGTGGGCAGCGTGGGCCATGATGCAGTTAACCTTCCTGTGAAAACGACGTGCCGCCCAGTATACATCAAAACGAAGCGGCATATTGTTGCGGGCAAGTCCTGGCCGTGGGAGAATAGACCGATGGACAAAATCAACAGAGAAGGATCGCACCCATGGCCGAATTCCCCCGCACCCTCGTAGGCGGTGTCAGTCTGCCGCGGTTGATTGTGGGCACCAACTGGTTTTTAGGCTGGTCGCATACGTCGCTGGCGAAAGATCACTTTATTAAAGAATACCAGGACCGGCAGCGAATCGCCGCCGTGCTGACTGTATTCCTGGAAAGTGGGATCGACGCCGTGATGGCCCCGCTCTCGCCGCTGCTGGAAGACGCGATCCAGGACGCCGAACACAAAACCGGGCGGCAAATGATCCGTATCCTGACGCCGAGCTTTAATATTACCGATGGCGGGAAGGAAGAAGACGATCCTGAACGGGTGTTGGACCGGACCAGAGCTCTCGGTGCGACGTTCTGCCTGCCGCACCAGTGCGTGACGGATGCGCTGATCGACCGGATGCACGGCACAATTCGCGACCTGGATCGCTATACGCGGATGATTCGCGAGCGCGGCATGATCCCCGGCCTTTCGACGCATATGCCCGAAGCGGTGGTGTATGCCGACAAAATGGGCGCGGACGTGGCGACCTATATTCAACTCTATAACGCGGCAGGCTTTCTGATGCAGGTTGAGGCCGACTGGGTGCAGCGCGTGATCCAGAACGCGCACCACCCGGTGATGACGATCAAGCCGCTGGCCGCGGGCAAACTGCTCCCGATCGTTGGGCTGGCCTTTGTGTGGAACACGATCCGCGAGCAGGACATGGTCACGATCGGCACGACGACGCCCGATGAGGCGCGCGAAGTGATCGACATTTCGCTGGATCTGCTCGCGCGGCGCGCGTCCGAGACTCCGCTGCAAAAAACGCGCAGCAAGGCGTCGTTGGTGTAGTGCAGCAGACGCTCTTAACCCTGGCGGCGGTCGTCTATCTGGCGGCTGCCCTGCTGCTGACGATCTTCGTCGGCAGTTTTGGCGTGCTGCTGATCATCTACGCGCGCACGCGCCGCCAGTCTCCACCACTCCCTACGGTGGATGATGCCGATTGGCCTTCGGTGACGGTGCAGCTTCCGATCTATAACGAGGCGCATGTCGTCACGCGCCTGCTCGACGCCTGCGCGCGGCTGGATTATCCACACGAGAAGCTCTGCATCCAGGTACTCGACGACTCCACCGACGAAACGACGGTGATCCTTCAGCAGCAGATCGCGGCGTTACACGCGCAGGGTGTGGATCACATCCACCTGCTGCGCCGCCCCTCGCGGGAAGGGTACAAAGCCGGAGCGCTGGCCTACGGGTTAGCCCACACGCAAACGGATTGTATCGCCGTGTTTGACGCGGACTTTGTGCCCCCGCGTGATTTTCTGCGCCGCACGCTGCCTTATTTCTGCGCGAGCCCGCAGCTTGCCCTGGTGCAGAGCCGCTGGGATCATCTCAACGCCGGGCAGAGTGCCCTGACACGCGCGCAGGCGCTTACCATGGACGGCCATTTTGTGATCGAGCAGACGGCGCGCAGCCGGGGCCGCCTGCCCATGTCCATGAACGGGACGGGCGCGGTGTGGCGCGTCGCGGCGCTGGCCGACGCGGGCGGCTGGTCCGCGGCGACGCTGACCGAAGACCTGGATCTCTCCTATCGCGCGCTGCTGCGCGGCTGGGAGTTTTTGTACCTGCCGGATGTCGCAGTCCCCGGCGAGCTGCCGCCGCAGATCCAGGCGTATAAGCTTCAGCAGCGGCGCTGGGCGGCGGGCATGACCGCGTGTTTGATGCGTCACGCCGTCCCGCTGATCCGGTCCCGGCGCTACGGGCCGGGGCGCAAGCTGATGGGGCTGGCGCACCTGTCGCAGTACGCCGTGCAGCCGCTGATCCTGCTGCTCTTTCTGCTGACCCCGGTGCTGATCCGGGGCGGCATGTTCCGCCGCCTGCCGAATCTGGCTGTGCTCGGCGTGGTGGGCGCCATCCCGCTGCTGATCATGGTGATCGCGCAGATCGAACTCCATGCCGACTGGCGGCGACGGCTGCTCTGGCTGCCGGTGCAGGGGTTGATCGGCGCGGCGGTGGTGCTCAACAATACGCTCGGCGTGCTGTCCGTACTGGTCCGGCCGGGGCGGATGCGCGAGTTCAAGCGCACGCCCAAGTTCAACCGGGCGCGCTGGTCCGAGAGCGGATACGCGCTGCGCGTCGATGCCGTGACGTGGGGCGAGATCGGCCTGGGATTGTATGCGCTGTGGGGTGCTAACGCCGCGTATCACCATTTCCCGGCCCTGCTGCCTTACTGCCTGGGTTATGCCGTGTCGTTTTTCACTTTCGCCGGGTGGAATATCGCGCAAGGGGCGAGACTGCGGGTCGCGTCCACACGCCGTGACGAGCGTCTGGTTGTGAGTCATGAGTCTTGAGTTATGAGTTTCGGGTCTGATTCGCGACCTGCCAGAGCACATACCCTATCGAATAGAGAAAAACAATACCCGTGGTGATCGATAGCCTCTCGTCCCACGCCCGACTCACGACTCAAAACTCACGACTCAGAACCAACGGGACAGTTCGCCGGGTTGCAGTAAATCACAATCTCCATCTGGTGCCAGTAGCTTACATCGTCCGGTGGCAGGTTTTCGCCCGGCCAGGGCATCCGCTCGAACCGCGCCAGTTCGATCCACTCGTTTTCGAGAATCTCGCGGACTCTGGTTTCGCGCTGGACCGCCACAGCCGATGACAGCGCCGGATCGCGCAGGGCGGCGAAGGGGTAGCTATCCGAATAGACGATGATCTGGGCCGCCTCCTGCCGCAGTGTTTTGGGGCCGACCTCGCGCGCATAGGACACCGTGACCTCATAATCCAGCGGATCAATCGGGACGTTGTACGGTTCCAGCACGTGGATCGTGGAGCCGCGCGGGATGTGTTCATAAATCCACGCCTGCGCACGCTCCCGGTTGTCGAGCGTGATGATCCGGTAGGTGAACAGCAACGAAAGTACGGTTGGCCAGATCAACAGCACGACAATCAGCCCCGCCGCGATCCAGCGGCGCCGTCCGGAGCGTTCCCACAGCCACACCGCTCCGTACGCCGCCAGCAGCGCGAGAGGCACGATCAGCGGGAATAGCAGATTCGCCTGAATGCGCCGGCCGGGCAGTGCGAGGACGGTGTAAACCAGCGTATAGGCCGCCAGCACCGCGCCAATCCACGCTTCGCGCCAGCGCGTCGATCGCCAGCGACGTTGAGTGATCATCAGGCCGAGCAGCGCGACCAGTGCCGCCAGCGGCCCCACCACGATCAGGACAGTGTAGCGCCAGTGATAAGCCATACTCTGCCAGCCGCGCCCGGCGGTGAATCCATCTCCTCCCCCCTGTTCCTGATACCAGCGGAGAATGTCGCGTATCTGGTCGATCACTTCGGACCGAGTAAAGATCAGCCCTGGCACCCCGATCAACAAACCGAGCGGCATGGCAGCGAACCCCAGAATAACCGGCAGCCAGCGCCGATTTTGCCAGCCGTCGGTGAGCATCGCCAGAGCTGTGACCATGCCCACGACGACGGCGTTGTAACGCGCTGCCATTGTCAACCCAACCAGCAGGCCGGCGACGAGATACAGTGCCGCACCACGAATCGTATAGCGGCCCCGCAGGATCACCAGCGCCGCCACAGTGCTGCCGTTGAAAGCAACGTCGTCTGGGCGTTGGGCGTAGCGTAATGCGCGTGCTGGACGATCAGCGGCGACAGCGCCACGATCCCGGCTGCGAAACAGCCCGCGGCTCGATTAAAGGCCGCACGCCCGGCCGCATAGGTCAGCGTCACCGTCAGCAGCATATAGAGCGCGGAGCAATATTGGCTCATGACATACAATTGAAACGGCGCAATCGACCGATCACCCAATGAAGCGTCGTGCTGTATGCTGTTCCGCGCCGGACAGCGCGAACAGGGCCAAATTGGTATAGATATTCAAGCGGCGGGTTGTGGTAGTAGTGCGGGTTCCAATCATCGTGAAGCAGCATCCGGTAGGCGATGCCCACATAAGCAAAAGCGTCGGGGTGGTAAACAGACGCCGGATTCAGCCATGCATGTTGTACCGTGGAGGGAGAATATTCAGGACGGGGCTGCCCATAATCCAGCCCCGCCGAATAGAGCGCAGCCGGCACCAGCAGTACGATCGCATAGAGCCAATACCGTTTCATCGTTTCTCCTAATTGAGTATTGGAGATTCCGCCATGTATTGTATCGCATCGGCCATCGCCCGTGACTCGCCATTTACCCCCGCCGTGATTCTGGGTTATACTCCGCGCCGGTCAGTTTTCAGTATTTGGTTTTTAGTGATGGGTCAGAGCAAACAGGGGAAGATTTCGCCTTACTAAAAACCAAAAACTAAGAACCAATCACCCATTATTCAGAACGACAGGACACATTCTATGATTCCGGTATTCAAGCCAGCCGTCGGTGACGAAGAGTGGGCGGCGATTCGAGAGTGCATTGAAACGGGCTGGATCGGGCTCGGCCCCAAAACCGCCGAATTTGAAAAAGCTTTTGGTGAGTTTATCGGCGCACCCTACGTCAGCGGCATGAATTCGTGCTCGTCTGCACTGGATCTCGCCTTTAAGGTCCTCGGCTTCGAGGGCGGCGAGGTGATCACGCCGTCCCTGACGTTTGTCTCGACCAATCACGCGATTTTGTACAATGGCGGCGTGCCGGTCTTTGGGGATGTGTGCGCCGACACTCTGACGCTCGACCCGGCCGACGTGCGGCGCAAGATCACGCCCCAGACGCGCGCGCTGATGTTGGTCCACTACGCCGGACACCCGTGTGATATGGACGCGTTTATGGCGATCGCGCGCGAGCACAACCTGCTCATCATCGAGGACTGCGCGCACGCCGCCGGCTCGACGTACCACCGGCAGCCGGTGGGCACGTTTGGCGATGCCGGATGCTTTAGCTTCCACGCCGTCAAAAATATCACGATGGGCGAGGGCGGCGCGCTGGTCGTCAAGCACGCAGAGCAGTACGAGCGCGCCATGCGCCTGCGCTGGTGTGGGATCAGCAAGAGCACCTGGGAACGCGCCCGCGCCCAGAGTTATTCGTGGCAGTATGACGTGCAGGAGATCGGCTACAAGGTCCACCTGAGCGACATCGCCGCCGCGATCGGACTCGTGCAATTACGCAAGGCGGAGCAGCACCGCGAGGCCCGCCGCCGGATCTGGTGTGCGTATAACGAGGCATTTGCCGATCTGCCGGTGGAGCCGCTGGCCGTGCATGATGACATCACCACGACATACCTGATCTACGTGCTGAAAACAGAGCGCCGCGACGATCTGATCGACTTCCTGCGCGCGCGCGGCATCGGCACCAGCGTGCATTATTACCCGAATCACCTGTTTGAGCTGTACCGACCCTATCGCGCCGACGTGCCTGTGACCGAGGAACTCTGGCAAAAGATCATCACCCTGCCGATCTATCCATCGCTCACCGACGAGCAGATGCACACGGTGATCGACGGGGTGCGCGCGTTCTACCAGGGCGGCTAGACCATGCGGCTCTCGGTGGTGATCTGCAACTACAATACGCGCGACGTGCTGGCCCGTGCCCTCGAGTCCTTGCAGCAGACGATGGGCGATCTCAGCCACGAGGTTATTGTCGTGGACAACGCCTCGAAAGACGGCAGCGCCGCGATGGTGCGGGCGTCGTTCCCCGGCGTCAAATTGATCGAATCCGGTGCGAACCTGTGGTTTACCGGCGGCAACAACCTGGGAATGCGCGCCGCTCAGGGCGACACCGTGTGGATTCTCAACCCGGACACGGTGATCCATCCCAATGCGGCGCAGACGATGATCGCCTACCTGGACGCGCACCCGGACGCGGGCGCGGTCACGTCGCGCATGGTCTTTCAGGACGGCCGGCTTCAGCGCAACGGCTCGCGGCTGGCGACCTACACCGACCTGCTGCTCGGCTATACGTTTCTGGGCGTGCCGCTCAAGCCGTGGCGGGATCGCCGCCGCCAGATCATGTGGTACGCAGATTGGGATCGCGAGTCGGATCGCGTGGTCGAAGTCGCGCCGGACTCGAATCTGCTGGTTCGCCGCGCTGTCCTGGAGCAGATCGGCTATCTGGACGAGAAGCTCAAGCTGTACTTCACCGAAGACGACATCTGCTATCGCATCCGCGCGGCGGGCTGCGACGTCGTCTACGTGGCGGGCGCGACGATCACCCACGACGAGCACGCCAGCACCAGCCAGGTGCAGCGGCTCGCCACCCAGGTATATTTTAATGATCTGATCGCGTTCACCCGCAAATATTACGGGCGGGTGCGCGCGTGGCTGCTGGCGGTGCTGATCGTGCCCACGCGCACGGCCATGCTGATCGTGCAGAGCCTCAAAAAGCGGCGGTAGCCCAGCATGCGGCGCAACCTGTTATTTCTCTCGTCCTATACCGGCCTGGGCGGCGGCGAGCGCATCCAGCTTAACCTGATGGAAGCGCTGGACCGGGATCGGTTCGCGCTGCATCTGGCCGTGCCCAAAGACGGGCAGTTCACCCGCGCGGCGCGCGATCTCGGCGTGACAACGCATATCCTGCCGTTTCGCGGCGCGAGCACATGGTTCGTCCCAGCCATCTGGAAGCGCTTCCCGGCGGCGCGCCGTTTGGCCGATCTCGTGCGGCGGCTGGATATTCACATCATCCACAGCAATTACCACGCGCTGCCGTTTGCGGTATCCGCCGGACAGGCCGCCGGGATTCCTGTGCTGTGGTATTCCATCGGCTGGTGGTTCCCGGTGCGCCCGTGGCAGCGGCGCTTTTTCCGCGAGGAGGTCACGCAGATCGCCGCCGCGTCGTGTTCAGTGCGCGACCGCTGGCTGGCGCATTCGCCCGTGGTCCCACCGGAGCGCGTCCCGGTGATCTTCCCCGGCGTCAATCCCGATTATTTCCACCCGGCCATCGACGGATCGCCCGTCCGCGAGCGGTTGGGCATCGGGCCGGAGGTGCCGCTGGTTGTGCTTCTGGCGCGCTTCCAGCAGGTGAAGGGCCACGATGTGTTTCAGACGATGGCACAGCGGATTGTAGAGCAGATGCCGGAGGTGCGGTTCGCCGTGGCGGGCGAAAACGTGTTCGGCGTGCGCAAGGACGAAACCTACAAGCGCGCCATTCTGGATCACGCCCGCGAAGACCCGGTGCTGAGCCGCTGCCTGACCTATCTCGGCCACTATGACGATCCGCGCCCGGTGATGGCGGCGGCGGATGTCGTCGTCTGCCCGTCGCGCTTTGAATCGCTGGGTATGGTACACTTAGAGAGTATGGCGATGGCCCGCCCCATCGTCAGCATGAACAACGGTGGCCCCGCTGAAACGATTCTTGATGGACAGACCGGCTACCTCGTTCCGCCCGAAGATCCGGACGCGCTGGCGGCACGCGTCTTGACGCTGCTGCGCGATCCGGCCCTGCGGGCGCGTATGGGGCAGGCGGGCCGCGCCCATGTTTTGGCCCATTTCACCGCCGCCGCCTACGCGGATCGGGTTACGGCACTCGTCAACACACTGGTCGGATCGTGATGGATGTTCTGCTGATTTCGCGCTGCCCTCCCTTCCCGCTGCACTACGGGGATCGGCTGATCCCGTATCACCTGGGGCGCGAGCTGTCCGGGCGGCGTCACCTGATCGATCTGCTGGCGTTTTACCAGCAGCCGGAAGACTTCGCGGAGATTCCCCGCTACGAACGTTATTTCCGCAGCGTCCAGTTGATCCCGGAGCCGCACCGCACCTACCGCGATTACTGGCGGCGCAGCCGCAGCGCCGACCGGCGTTTTCCCCAATCGGCGGGGGCGGCCTGGTCGCCGGAGATGTGGAACACGATTCAACGGATGGTGCGGGAGCGATCCTACGATATGGTCCATCTGTTTGGCGGCGTGCATGTGTATGAGTATCTGTCGCTGGTGCGCCGCCTGCCGAATGTGATCGTGCCCTACGAGTCGTACAGCCTGTGGTTGGAGCGCGCCGCGAACGAAGCCCACAACCTCGTGGATCGTTTGAGTAAGCGTGTGCAGCTTCGCATGGCGCGCAATTTTGAAAGCTGGATGTTCGAGCCGTATGATCGCGCCGTTGTGCTGACCGATCGGGACGCGCGCACCCTGCGCGATCTGAACCCGCGCACACCCGTCGCCGTGATCCCGAACGGCGTGGACATCGACTTTTTCACGTCCACCGGCTACGAGCCGGATGAGCCGGTGCTGCTCTTCATCGGCAATTACGATTACACGCCCAACGCCGATGCGGCCCTGCGGCTGGCGCGCGATATTTTCCCGCGTGTCAAACAGCAGATTCCCACGGCGCATCTTTATCTGATCGGGGGCAACCCGCCGCCTGAACTGCGCGCGTGCGCCTCGGACAGCATTGAAGTCACCGGGCGCGTGCCGGACGTGCGGCCCTATTACGAATTCTCGATGGTGTTTGTCAGCCCGCTGCGCTTTGGGGCCGGGATCAAAAACAAGGTGCTCGAAGCGATGGCGATGGAGACACCCATCATCGCCACACCGCTGAGCTGCGACGGTATCCCGGTAGAGCCGGGCCAGCATGTGCTGCTGGCCGAGACGGATGAGGCCCTGGTGGCGGGGGTGATTCGCCTGCTGCGCGACGCCGATCTACGGCAGAGCCTCCGGCGCAACGGGCGGCGCTTGATCGAAGAACACTTCACCTGGGAGCGCGTGGCCGGCGAGTACGAAGCCCTCTACAGGCAGGTCGCCCAGGAGCGTTCCTCGAACGGGTAAGCCCCATTGGTTTACCCCTCCCTAAATCCCTCCCCGCAAGCGGAGAGGGACTTCAAGCACGCCCCCTTGCTCCGCCTGCAGGGAGAAGGGGTGCCGACCGAAGGTCGGACGGGGGATAGGGGTAAAGTCACAAACCATTTGGCTCCAATTGGTTCTATGCGTGGCCTTATGGACTTGTTACGATCATCATATGATGCATCACATGTTGGAAATTCCGCTGTATAAAGAGTCGGTCGAGCCGATCTACCAGCAGTTGGCGCGCCATTTCCGCCTGCAAATCGAGAGCGGGCGGATGGCTCCCGGCGACCGTCTGCCGCCCACCCGCGATCTCGCCCGACAGTTGGGCGTGGGACGGATCAGCGTCGTCAACGCCTACGCGCAGCTTCAGGAAGACGGTCTGATCGAGGCGCATCCAGGTCGCGGGACCTTCGTCTCCGGGGCGCATTCGACGCGGGACCACCCGATCCCTGGCTGGCCGCTGCGCGGCGCGCCGAATATCAGCATGCGCGAGGTCACTCGGCTGGCTCGCCAGCCCGGTGTGATCGCGTTCAGCGGGGGCACGCCGCCCGAGGAGTTCCTGCCGGTCGAGGCGCTCCGCCATGCGATCAATCTGGTGCTGGACCGGGATGGCGCGGTCGCCGTGGCGTATGAAGAGGGCGAGGGTTATCCGCCGCTGCGTGAAAGCATCTCGGAATATGTCACGTCGCTTGGCATTCAGTGCCACGCCGACGAGGTGCTGATCACGGGTGGGGCGCAGCAGGCGCTCGATCTGGTGGTTCAGACGGTGCTGGGCGAAGGGGATGTGCTGCTCACCGGCAACCCCACCTATCTCGGCATCCTCGATATCGCGCATGTCCGGCGCGTGATCCCGATCGGCGTGCCGCTCGACGCGCAGGGTGTGAAGATCGACGCGCTCGAAAGCGCCATTCAGGAGCATCGCCCCGGCCTGATCTACGCCGCGCCGACCTACCACAACCCGACTGGCGCGATCATGTCGATCCACCGGCGGCGTCAGATGCTGGCGCTGGCGAAGCGCTACGGGGTTCCGATTCTCGAAGATGCGGTTTATCACGAACTCGGCTACCGCGATCCGCCGCCGCCGCCGCTCAAGGCGCTGGACGAAGACGGCCTGGTGCTGCACGTCAGCGGCTTTTCCAAGATTCTGCTGCCCGGCACCCGCATCGGCTATCTGATCGCCAGCGGGCCGCTGTTCGAGCGGCTGGCACACGTTAAGCAGGCGGCGGATGTCTGCACTCCTGGATTGAACCAGCGGGCCATGCAGGTCTATCTGGCAAGCGGCATGCTGGTTGGGCATCTCAACCGCGTGCGCTCCGAACTCCGGACGCGCTGTGAAGCGGCCTGCGCCGCCGCCAAACGCTATCTGCCGCCGGGATCGCAGTGGGTCGATCCCACGGGCGGTCTGTACCTGTGGGTGCATCTGCCGGATGATGGCCCGACCGCGGCGGAACTGTACATCACGGCGATCCAGCACGGCGTGGCCTACGCCCTGGGGACGCTGTTTCACACCGACGGCGGCGGAACCCGGCATATCCGCCTCAATTTTGCATCACATACCCCGGCCCGCATCGAAGAAGGCTTTCGGCGGCTGGGTGAAGCGTGGCAAGCATGGCAGGAAACGTATAAACCGGCCCTGCGCCGCACGCCCATCTTGTAGTTTTTTCGGACCATTTAAGGAGCAGCAGTATCATGGCAAACGACAACCTGACCACATCGGATAACGGAGCTCAAAAAGGAACGGATACGCTCAAACGCGGTCTGGCACAGATGCTCAAGGGCGGCGTGATTATGGACGTGGTGACGCCCGAACACGCGCGCATCGCGGAAGATGCCGGAGCGGTGGCCGTCATGGCGCTGGAACGCGTGCCCGCCGACATCCGGGCCCAGGGCGGTGTCGCCCGCATGAGCGATCCGGGCCTGATCGAGGGAATCATGAACGCCGTCAGCATCCCCGTGATGGCGAAGTGCCGCATCGGGCATTTTGTCGAAGCGCAGGTGCTCCAGGCCATCGGCGTGGATTACATCGACGAAAGCGAAGTGCTCACCCCGGCGGATGAGCAGTATCACATCAACAAGCGCGACTTTAGCGTGCCGTTCGTGTGCGGCTGCCGCAATCTGGGCGAAGCGCTGCGGCGTATCGGCGAAGGCGCGGCGATGATCCGCACCAAGGGCGAGGCCGGCACCGGTGACGTGGTCGAAGCCGTGCGCCACGCTCGCGCGGTTCTGGGCGAGATCCGCCGGCTGACGGCCATGCGCGACGACGAGATGATGACCTACGCCAAGGAACTCGGCGCGCCCTATGAACTGGTCAAGGAAACCGCCGAACTGGGCCGGCTGCCCGTGGTGAACTTTGCGGCGGGTGGTGTCGCCACGCCGGCCGACGCCGCGCTGATGATGCAGTTGGGCGTGGATGGCGTCTTCGTGGGGTCGGGCATCTTCAAGAGCGGCGATCCGGCCCGCCGCGCCAAAGCGATTGTCGAGGCCGTGACGCACTTCCGCGATCCTGAAATCATCGCGCGGGTGAGCCGCAACCTGGGTGAGCCGATGGTCGGGATCGGTGTTACGACGATGCCCACCGAGCAGCGCATCGCCGGGCGCGGGTGGTAAGCCTCACCCCCGTCCCCCTCTCCACACGCGGAGAGGGGGAGTTGATGCGCCATGTAGGGGCAGGTTCACAAACCTGCCCAAAAACATCCCCCTCTCTAACTTGGTAGGAGAGGGGGATTTGATAAAGAACCCCAGTTCATCTTTTGCGCGCTTTCTGTAGGGGCGTATCGCAATACGCCCCTACCGTGCCGACTATCCGCTCTCTTTCTCCATAGAAGTAAATGCAGTCTTCCATTGCCGATCGTATAAATCCACCATTTGGCCTATCTTCAATTTGGTCAGGTGTCCCATCAATTAATCCCCCGGAACAGGTAATCTAATAAGCGAACGACTCTGACGCTCAATTCTAAGATTCTGGCTGTGGCCGGGCCGCAACTCGCCCCGCAACATGCCGCTTGACGAGGGATTATGACGAGTAAAACCAGCACCAAGGTGTTTGGAGCCGGCCTGACCGCCCTGCTCTCGGCCGCGGTCGGCGGATTAGGGGGGTGGATTGCTTACAGTTCCCTGGGTGTGGACCACGCGATGCCACTTCCCGCGGCAATGGGGGCCAGCCGCCAGCGTTACCTGGGCCGGACGGGGCGGACGATCCACTACTATTTTGATCGTTCGGGTGAAGGGAACCCACTGGTTCTAATTCACAGCATCAACGCGGCAGCGTCCGCCTATGAGATGCGGCCCATTTTTGAGCATTACCGGCGCGAACGGCCGGTCTATGCGCTGGAACTGCCGGGGTTCGGCTTTTCGGAGCGCGCGGATGACGATTACACGCCCGAACTCTATGCGGACGAGATCGCCTGTTTTCTGCGGGAAGAAGTGGGCCAGCCGGCGGACGTGGTCGCCCTGTCGCTCAGCAGCGAATTCGCGGCGCGGGCCGCGCTCGAAAACCCGGACCTGTTTCATTCGCTGGTGCTGATCTCGCCCACCGGATTTATGGACGGTATCCATAACGAAGGCCCGTCGCTGGGCGGACACAGCAGCGTGAGCAGCGTGCTGCACCCAATTCTCTCCGTCCCGCTGTGGAGCCAGGCGCTCTACGATCGGCTGACGTCCCAATCGAGCATTCATCACTTCCTTCAAAAGAGTTTTGCAGGGCCGGTTGATGTTGGATTAGAGGAATACAGTTATCTTTCCGCGCACCAGCCCAACGCGCGTTATGCGCCGCTGCGCTTTATCGCCGGTAAGCTGTTCACCCCTCATATCCGCGAGGAGGTCTACGAGCGTCTGCAGATACCTGTGCTGGTGCTGTATGACGAGGATGAATACGTAACCTTCGAGGCGCTGCCCCATATGGTGCAGCAGGATCCTAACTGGCAGAGTAAACGTATTACGCCCACACGTGGGCTGCCTCATTTCGAGAAGATGCGCGAAACGGGGCTGGCTCTCGACCAATTCTGGCAGCGTGTGAGCGAAGCAACCCCTTTTTATACCGTTTAGGCTCCCCGTTCAAGCGTCTTCTCCATCCCCCCTCCCCAGTAGGGCGAACGAAAAAAAGTTCGCCCTGCTCTTTTATGTGCGCGCAGAGCCTTATTTGGGCGTTATGCCAGATCCTGGCCTCACCCCCTGCCCCCTCTCCATCACATGGAGAGGGGAATCACACGCGCGAATCACCCCTTCTCCCCTCGCTAGCTCGGCTGGAGAGGGGAGAAGGGGCCGGGGGGTTGAGAGGTGAGGCCGGACCACAATATCAACGTGCATTGGGCCGGACTTGGCAGCGGGCCGGCGGATAGAGTAGATTAGATTTTGAGGTGATAGTATGCACAACAACCGAATCGCCCATCGGTCCGCGCGGGTTTCGCGGCGCGGGTTTCTCCAGCAGGCGCTCCTGGCGGGATCGGCGGCGCTGCTGCCTGGTATCGCACCACGGGGACAACACGCGCAGCCCGGCGTCCTGCCGCTGATCGTAGACGGGCATATTGACCTGGGCTGGAATATCGTCAACTTCGTGCGCGACTACACCCGCAGCGCCTACGACATCCGCGCGGACACGGCCGGCACCGCCGCGCAGCAGGTCCAGGGGCAGGCGATGGTCGGGCTGCCGCAGTTGTTATCCGGGCAGGTCGCGCTGCTGATCGGCACCATCTTTGTGATCCCCGCACATCTCGCCAGTTCCGATAGTTATGTCACCCGCTACACCACCCCATCTGAGGCGAATTATTGGGGCTGGACCATGCTCGACACGATCGAAGCGCTGGCGGCACGCAGCGAGAACATGGTTCTCGTGCAGAGCGGCGTGGATCTGGACGCGGTGCTGGCGTCGTGGGCACCCGATCAGCCGGTCGAGCGCCGGCAGGTTGGGATCATCCTGGCGATGGAAGGGGCCGATCCGATCACCACGCCGGCTGAGTTGCAAACATGGTACGCGCGCGGCCTGCGGAGCATCGGGCTGGCCTGGGGGCGCACGCAGTACGCGGGGAGCAGCTCCGAAGCGGGAGAATTGACTCTGCCGGGCGTGCAGCTTCTCAACGAGATGAAGCGGCTCGGCGTTTTGCTGGACGTGGCGCACCTCTCGGAGGATGCCTTCTGGCAGGCGAACAATCTATGGGAAGGGCCGCTGGTCTACTCGCACGGCAACAGCCGCCACTATCTCCCCACCGAGCGCGGCGTGTCGGATGACCAGATCCGCGTGATCGCGGAGCGCGACGGGCTGATCGGCATCGGCGTGTATAACGGGTTCTACGCGCAGAACGTGATCACGCCCGGACAGGTCACGGTCGAGGATGTGGCGAACGCGATCGATTACGTCTGCCAGTTGACCGGCGACAGCCTGCACGCCGCGATCGGCTCTGACGCCGACGGCAGTTTTGGGGCCGAATCCGCTCCCCTGGGGATCGATACCGTGGCCGATTTGCAGAAAATCCCGGCGGCGCTGATCCAGCGCGGGTATCAGCCCGCCGACATCGAGCAGATCATGAACGGCAACTGGCTGCGCGTCTTGCGCTATTTTCTGCGGTGACAAAAAAAAGATGAACCGCAGAGACGCAGAGAGCACAGAGAATTTTTATTGAGAGGAGAGAGCTTGAGGCTGTATTTTCCTTAGTTTTTCTCCGCGTCCTCTGTGTCTCCGCGGTTCATTATTGCTTTTGTTTCCGCTCACGACTCGACCCATGAGACGCGGCCGGTGTCGTGGGTATCGTAGCCAGCCATGCGGCTGAACAGGGTACACGCGGCGTCGCTGCTCAGCCACGTGGCGAGGTACTGTACCGGCTCCGTGTCCCAGGTGGATTCGGGGATGACGAGGTCGTACCGCTCGCGCGTCAGGAAGACAAAATCCAGCCCAAACGCCCGCGCCGCCGCTTCGATGCCAATCCCCGTATCCGCCCGCCCATCGGCCACGGCGCGCGCCACGTCCGTATGCGTCATGACGGCTGTCTCGTATCCGGCGATTCCACGCGGATCGATCCCGGCGCGGCGAAGCTGAGCATCCAGCCAGACGCGCGTTCCCGCTCCCGGCTGGCGGTTGATCAAACGCAGGCTGGGCCGAGTCAGATCGGACAGCCCGGCGATCCCGGCAGGATTGCCCACGGCGACGATCAGCCCCAGACGGCGGTGGGCCAGGGTGAGCAGCGCCGTTCGCTGGCCGGGCAGCAGCCGCCGGACAAACGCCGTGTTGTACGCATCGGTTTCTTCGTCCCACAGGTGACTGCCCGCCAGATCTGCTTTGTGCTCGGCCAGCGCGATCAGGCCGCCCAGGCTCCCGGCGAACGTGATGTGCAGCGTATAACCGGGCAGCAGCGTCCTGAAATGGTCCGCCACCATCGCGATCGACGGATCGTGACTGCCCACAAATCGGATCACGCGCTCCGCGGCCGGCTCGATGTCGTCGGCCATGACGCGCCAGCGATCCAGCGCCAGCCGGACGGCCTGTTCGACCTCGTCCACGCCATAGCCGCTCGACAGCAGGCGCAGCAAAAACGCCTCGGCCTCGTTTGCCAGCGACGCCCGGCGCAGTGCGGACAGAGGCTCCGGCGCGGCAGGTGCGGTCACACGCGTACCCTGTCCGGGCCGGCTGGTCACTAGACCCTGGCGAGCCAATTCGCTGTAAGCCCGTTGAACGGTACCGGGGGCACAATTCCACCGCACGGACATATCCCGGACAGGCGGCAGCTCATCGCCCGGCTTCAGTTCGCCATACAGGATCGCCTGCCGCAGCGATTCGGCGATCTCCTGATATAAGTTGGTCGTCATAGACCCTCCTGCCCATATGACCCGATATTGCCAAACTGTACCAATTGTATTGCAACAATTGGACAAACGCGCTATCCTACGCCGAGTTTTCTCGCGTGACATGCTGATGCAAAAGTTCGAATTTCAGGAGATCCATATTCATGAAAACTACCAAACGGTTTGTCCAGCTTGTTCTTGTTCTTTCCCTGCTGCTGATCCTGGTGGGGCCGAATGCCAGCGCCCAGGCACCGGAGCCCGCATCGCCTGATCCTGGCGACCACCACCAGCACCAACGACTCCGGCTTGCTCGATTACATCCTACCCGACTTTGAAGCCACATACCACGCCGAGGTGGATGTAATTTCGGTCGGCACGGGTGAGGCAATCGCCCTGGGCGAAACCGGCGACGCGGATGTGCTGCTGGTCCACGCGCGTTCGCGCGAAGATGCGTTCATTGAAGTCAGGCAACGGTCTGATGCGTTATGATGTGATGTACAATGACTTCGTTATCCTGGGGCCGAGTGACGATCCGGCGGGTATCCGCGGCATGACCGTGGCTGCCGACGTGTTTGCCAGGATTGCCGAGTCCGGGGCGAGCTTCATCTCGCGCGGTGACGACAGCGGGACCCATACCAAAGAAAAAGCCATCTGGGAAGCCGCCAGCATCACGCCCGAAGGGGATTGGTACATCTCCGCCGGGCAGGGCATGGGCGAAGTGCTCACCATGTCGGAGGAATTGCAGGCTTATACCCTCAGCGACCGGGCAACCTATCTGGTCCGCCAGGGCGAGGGGCTGTCTCTCGACGTGTTGGTGGAAGGCGACGCGGTCCTGTTCAATCCCTACGGCGTGATCCCGGTCAACCCCGCGGTACACCCGAATGTCAATGCCGACATGGCGCAGGCGTTCGCGCTGTGGATCGTCTCGCTGCCGACCCAGGATCGGATCGCCAGCTACCAGATCAACGGGAGCCCGCTCTTTACACCGGATTCAATTCCCTACCGGGTGGCCCACCGGTAATTCTGTGAATTCAGACGAGTCGGGTGTTATGCTAGTTCATCGTTTTCGGCTGGCCTCACCCCCGTCCGACCTTCGGTCGGCATCTCCCTCTCCAAATACGGAGAGGGGAGTCGGCGGCCAACCAAGTCCCCTCTCCGCGCGTGGAGAGGGGATTTAGGGGTGAGGTAAAGCCTTCAAACGGGTTCTAAATTCCGGAGGTGCCCCATTCACACGATCCTGGAAGCGCTGCGCGAAGCCCTGCGGCTGATCGTCTCATTGGACTCGACCGTGATGGAGATCGCGCTGCGCTCACTGCAAGTTACCGTTCTGGCGCTGCTGATCAGCACGGTGGTAGGGATTCCGTTCGGTGCGTGGCTCGCGCTGACGCGGTTCCCCGGCAAGCGGCTGTTCACCGCATTTATTTACACCGGAATGGGTCTGCCCCCGGTCCTGGTGGGTCTGGTGGTGTTTCTGTTCCTGTCGCGGAGCGGCCCGTTTGGCGAACTGGGCTGGCTGTTTACTACTAAGGCGATGGTGATCGCTCAGACGATCATTGCCACCCCGGTCATTGTGGGCGTGACGATGAGCAGCGTGCTGGGCGTCGATCCGGCGCTGCGGCCCCAACTGCGGGCGCTCGGCGCGACTCGCTGGCAGGCGATCCGCGCGCTGCTGATCGAAGCACGCTTCGGCGTGATCGTCGGGCTCGTGGCCGGATTTGGCTCGATCATCTCCGAGGTCGGCGCGGTGATGCTGGTCGGTGGTAATATTGACGGGCGGACGCGCGTGCTCACGACGGCCCTGGTGCTCGAAACGCGCCAGGGTAATTTTGATCTGGCGCTGGCCCTGGGCATCATCCTGCTGCTGCTCTCGTTTATCACCAATTTGTTCATGATCCTGGGGCAGGGTCGGGGAAGCAGTCTCGTATGACGGATACCCTCTACCGGCTGGAGAATATCGAGCATCGCTACGGTACACGCACGGTGCTGTATACTCCCGCGCTGACGATCGAGCAGGGCGAAATCCTCGCCTTGGTCGGACCCAGCGGCGCGGGCAAGAGTACGCTGCTGCGGCTGCTGGCGCTGCTGGAAACGCCAACACAGGGCACTCTTTCCGTCTCGCTCGGTGGGACAACATTTTCTTCCGTCACGGCGACAACGGATCAGCGCCGGCAGTTGGCGATGGTCTTCCAGCGGCCGGCCCTGCTGACCCGGAACGTGCTGGCGAATGTGGCCTATGGCCTGCGGGTGCGCGGCGAAACGAATTCTCGCTCGCGGATCAACGCGGTGCTCGAACGGGTCGCGCTGACGCATCTGGCGAAGGCTCATCCGCGCACGCTCTCCGGCGGCGAGCTTCAGCGGGTGGCGCTCGCCCGTGCGCTGGTGCTGGAGCCGAAAGTTCTGCTGCTGGACGAACCGACCGCCAATCTCGATCCGTATAACGTCCGTCTGATCGAGGATCTGGTGCGAGAGCAGAACCGGCAGGCGGGCTCGAGTATCATCCTGGTCACGCACAATGTCTTCCAGGCCCGGCGGCTGGCGACGCGCGTCGCGCTGCTGCTGGACGGCCACCTGATCGAAGTGGCTCCCACCGAGACCTTCTTCAACCACCCGGCCGATCCCCGCACCACGGCGTTTATCTCTGGCGATTTTGTATATTGAGCGAAAAAGATTACCACAGAGAGCACAGAGATCACAGAGATAGCCAGGGGAAAAAGAGAGGAAAGCAAAGCATCATGGTTTCTATCTCCTCTCCGTTTTTCCTTTTGATTTTTCTCTGTGATCTCTGTGTCCTCTGTGGTGATATTTTGTTTTTCCCCTCAATAGGAAACGCCCCGGTGCGCAAAAACCACCGTTGACCTGGGCCGAGAGATGTGGTAAAGTTCTCGCCTGCGGCCCTGTAGCTCAATCCGGCAGAGCAGCTGACTCTTAATCAGTTGGTTAGAGGTTCAAGTCCTCTCAGGGTCATCACGAAGACGTTTGAAGAAGCGCCCCACCGGGCGCTTTTTTATGGGCGGACTCTTTGAGCAGGCTTATCGGGCAGGCTCTTTGACGCACAGCCACTTCATGGTACAATGCCTAAGAGGGTGTCAGCGCTATGTCGCCACCCAGACATCTGCCCGTTAGCGAATAAACTGAACGTGTCTGAATCCTCTAACGAACCTCCCTTATCCAGAAAGCATCTCACGCGGTGTGAACAATGGCGTGCGTATACCGCAGCGGGTGGTGCGGCCAGCCGCTCTCTTTTGATTCCACTGAGTAGCAAAAGGTAAGTATCCGTGGACGATAGTCTCGTTGGGCTTCTGATGTTAGGCGGGTTTATCCTGCTGAACGCGACCCTCAAAGTCGCTTATGTGGCGATCATTAATGCAAATAAGACCCGCCTGCGCGAGATGGTGGATGAAGGTCAGACGCGCGCGGCCGAAACGCTGGCGCTGTCCAGCGATGCGACGCGGATGCTGGCCTCACAACAGCTTCTCGACCTGCTGCTGCGCTTCGCGATTGCGCTGGTAGCGTCGGTCGGGCTGGCCCCGGTACTCCGCGATTTCCTCGTGGATCAACAGCTCAGCCAGACGAGCGCGGATCTCATTGCCTACGGCGGCGTGCTGCTGGTCACGGCGCTGATCACGTTGATCTTTGGCGAGATGCTGCCCTCCAACATCGCGCAGCGCCACGCCGAAGCGATCGCCATCCCGGTCACCGCTCCGATCAGTTGGTTGTCCGGCCTGCTCGCTCCCGTGCTGCGCCTGATGCAGTGGATCAGCAACCAGTTCGCGGCCCCGTTTGTCGGACGGGGCACCACCTCACTCGTGACGGAAGAAGAGATCAAAATGCTGGTCGATGCCGGCCAGGAAGGCGGCGCGATCGAAAATGAAGAAAAAGAGATGATCTACTCGATCTTCCAGTTTGGCGATACCCTGGCACGCGAGGTCATGGTCCCGCGCATCGACATGATCGCCCTGGAAATCAACACGCCGCTGCAAGAGGCCCTCAATACGATTGTCGAGGCGGGCCACTCGCGCATCCCGGTGTACGACGAGTCGATCGATCATATCCGCGGCCTGCTCTATGCCAAAGACCTGCTGATGTTGTGGCGCAACGGCCAGATGGACCGCCCGCTCAAGGATCTGCTGCGGCCAACGCACTTTGTCCCCGAATCGAAAAAGGCCGACGACCTGCTGGCTGACTTGCAGCAGCGCAAAATCCATCTGGCGATTGTCGTGGACGAGTATGGCGGGACGGCAGGGCTGGTCACGCTCGAAGATCTGATTGAAGAGATTGTCGGGGAGATCCGCGATGAATACGACTTCAATGAGCAGGAAGTCTATCAGAAGGTCGGTGATACCGAGTATGTCTTCGAAGCCGGGATCGATCTGGACGATCTGAACCGCCTGCTGGATACGGGCCTTTCGACCGAAAACAGCGATACCCTGGGTGGCTATATCTTCAGCCGGCTGGGTCGCGTGCCGGTCGTGGGAGAGAAGATCGAGATCCCGGAAGAACATCTGGTGCTCGACGTGCTCAGCGTGGACGACCGCCGGATCCGTAAAATCCGGCTGACGCGCACACCGCCCGCCGAAGTGCCCGAAGACATCCGTGAGGAGCCGGCTCCCGAAGCCGATTGAAGAGCAGGGCTGCGGGCGCTGCTCACCATCTGGTGAGGATCAGCGGCTTCAGCCCACTGGCAAGCAGTCCCTTCAGCGGACTTGTTTTGATGAACAGCCGGACCGCTTAAACGTCCGGCGTTGCGCTTTTCACCATACGGAATGCCGCCATGGTACCCAAAGCTTCGCCCTGCTGTGCATTTCGCATTTCCCCATTGTAAGATATACGCATAGAGAGAAACAAAAGGTCAGGGAGGGGATTTTCCTTTATGCGGAATGTCTACGTGGTATCGGGGGGCGTGTCGAAGTTCGCCAAGGCCCGGCCGGATAAAACCTTTCAGGCGCTCATCAAAGAGGCCTATGATTACGCGATCGAGGATCTCGGCCTGACCTTTCCGCAGTTCACCGAACTGGCCGATGGCTCCGTGGCGTCCTATTTCTCCGATCACTTTGCCCGGCAGCTTATGGCGGGCGTCATGGCTCAGGACTACCTGGGCCTGGTGCCCAAGCCCTCTCACCGGGTCGAGGGCGGCGGTGCGACGGGTGGCCTGTGTTTTCAGGAAGCGTGGAAAAGCGTCGCCAGCGGCACGATGGACATCTGCGTGGCTTACGGCTTTGAGTTGATGAGCCATGTCAATACCTGGAAGGGCAACGAGTTTATCGCGCTCGCCTCGGATGTGAGCTTCGATTATCCGGTCGGCGGCTTTTACACCGGCTATTACGCCATGATGGTCACGCGCCATATGAAAGAGTTCGGCACCACGGTCGAGCAGTTGGCGCATGTCTCGGTGAAAAACCACATCAACGCCTATTCCAATCCCTATGCGCAGAAGCGCCACCGCTACACCATCCAGGATGTGCGCAGCGCGCCCCTGGTGGCGTGGCCCCTGACCCGGCTGGACATCTGCGTGATGAGCGACGGCGCAGCGGCGGTGATCCTGGCCTCGGAAGAGGGATTGGCGGAATTGGAGAAGGCCAGCGGGCAGCGATACCCGCGCGTCGTGGTGGAAAGCATCGGACGCGGGACGGATACGATGCGCATGGCCGACCGTCCGCACCAGGACTATGACGAGTTCATGGCGAAATATGCGCTGCCCATCGAACGGGACAGCACCCACACGCGCGAATATTACCGTGACCTGTGGGATCGCGGTTTCCGGTATCCGGGCGCGCATTCGTATCGCGCCGGGCGGTTGGCAAGCAAAGACGCTTACGCAGCGCGCGGGGGTTGTGGATCCGCTGGCCGAGATCGATTTTGTCGAGCTGCACGACGCGTTTACCTCGTCGGAGATCCAGACCTACGAAGACATGGGTCTGTGCCGCTACGGGGAGGGCGGGGCATTCGCGGCCAGCGGCAAGGCGTTCATGCCGGGGGTGGATTACGGCCTCGACCTGCCCGATGACCCGATCTGCCCGGTCAACCCGTCCGGCGGGCTGATCGCGTGCGGGCACCCGATTGGCGCGACCGGGCTGATGCAGGCCGTCTTCGCGCTGTGGCAGTTGCAGGGCACTATCGCCAAGCATTTTGGCGACCCGACCTCGCAGGTCCCGGACGCCCGGCGCGGCGTCATCCACAGCCACGCCGGCACCGGAACATATGTGACCGTATCGATTTTAGGGAAGGAAGCGTAAGCCCCATGGCCGACCACGACAGCAGCCAGCGTCCGCGCAAAGCCCGGATCGAGGAGACCGACGACGGCCAGATTTTATTCAATGTGCCCTTCCCGCTCACGCCTGATGAACAAGCGCTGCGCGCGCTCAAGGATATGGGGCCCATCGTTCTCAAGCAGACGTATGGCATCGACTACATCCATTCCTATGGGCAGGATTCGCCGTTCTTCGCGGGGTTGGCGAACGGGGTATTTCTCGGCAGCCGCGAACCAGACAGCGGGTATACTTACGCCACGCCGCGCGGCCATGATATGTATTCCGGCGAAGAAACGGATTGGGTGGTGCTGCCCGCCGAGGGCACGATTCACACGTTCACCGTCTGTTACTTCGGCTCGGAGGAATTTCTGCCCCAGACGCCGTTTGTGCTGATCCTGGTCGAGTTTGATGGAGCCGACACACTGTTCCTGGCGCGGCTGGTAGGCGTGGATCCCAAATCCGCCTCGCTGGACTGGATCGGGCGGCGGGTGCAGGCACGCTACCTGCGGAACAGCAAGTTCAAGCCCACCGACGTGTATTTTGTGATGGCCGAAGAATGATAAAGAATCACCACAGAGGACACAGAGAAGGACAAAGGGAAAAAGAGAGAAAATCAGGAGAAAAAAGATCGAACCGCCGAGGCGCAGAGGACGCGGAGAAAAAGATAGGTGAGAAAAACGAGAGAAGGCTTGCTGTCTTTTCTCTGTCTTTTCCTTGCTCTTCCTCTGTGATCTCTGTGTCCTCTGTGGTGAATCGCTTTTCCCGGCCCGAAGCCGAGCCGCGAAATCGTGGTTGACAACCGCTTGCGAATCGGCTAATATGCTTGCAACACGAGTTAGAAACGATGCATAATCCGCAGATGATGGATTGCTGGCAAGTTGCTCGGACTGGGTCCTGCGCGGCAGGGCGTCCGAACCGTGTCAGGGCCGGAAGGCAGCAGCACTAAGGGCTATACCCTGGGTGCCGCAGGGGTGCCTGGCCCGAGCAGCTTGCCAGCAATCCTTGTTTTTTTGGTAAGCGGGTTCGCTGAGGATATGCTGTGACTCCAGAGACTCGGCCGTCACGTCCCTACCGGCGGCTTGGTTCTCAGCGGTGGCGTGTGCGCGTGCTGGTGCTGCTCAATGCAGCCGCCATCCTGGCCGTCGCGCTGCTGCTGATCTATATGCTCACCCAAAAGACCGTCACGCTGAAAATCGGTGGCGATGTGCGCCGTATCCGCACGCATGATTCGACCGTGCGCGATGTGCTGGATCATGCCCACGTGCTGCTCGATCCCGAAGATGTGGTCGATCCCGCTCCGTCAACCCGGCTGTCCGGCGGCGAAACGATCGTCGTGCATAAAGCGCAGGCCATCGCGGTTGAAGCCGATGGATTGATGCGGCAGGTCCGCACCCAGGCAGCCCATCCTCTGGATGTGCTGGCCGAACAGTCGATAATCGCGGGCCAGTACGACGTGATCCAGGTGGACGGCCGCGATTTCTCGCGCGATCGACTGGAAAAAATACGCTGGAATACCCCCCTCCGTTATATCCGTGTCATCCGCAGCGCAACCGTCGAGGTGCAGGATCGCGGCCAGACGGTGCTCGTTCACACGACGCAGGACGATGTCGGACGCGCGCTCGATTCGATGGGACTGGAATTGTATCTGGCGGACCGCGTAACGCCCGACCTGAGCACGCCGGTGGTCGATGGCCTCTCGGTGACGATTGAGCGTTCGGTGCCGGTGACGGTGGCGGCGGATGGGCGGGAGATCGCCACGCGCGCGACGGGGCCAACCGTCGGGGCGGCGCTGGCGTCCATCGGCATGGCGCTGATCGATCTGGATTATTCGATCCCGCCGGAAGAAAGCCCGCTGGAACCCGATATGGTGATCCGCATCGTCCGCGTGACCGAAGAGATCACCAGCGAGCGCGAATCGATCCCGTATACCACCGAGCGCCGGCCCGATCCAGCCCTGAAGCGCGGCGATGAAAAGATCCTCCGCACGGGCCGCGACGGCCTCCGCGAGCGCCAGATCCTGGTGCGTTATGAGGATAGACAGGCTGTCAGCAAGGTGGTGCTGTACGAAGCCGTCATTGAACCCCCTGTGCCGCGCCTGGTGGCGTATGGCCCCACACCGGAGCATTAACCCGAATGAGTGATCGCCAGTTGTTAGAACGGCATGGCATTACCCCTAAGAAGAGCCTGGGGCAGAACTTCCTGCACGATCCGAACGCGCTCGAAAAGATCGTCGAGGTGGCCGGCATCACGCCCGATACAACGGTGATCGAGATCGGCCCCGGCACCGGCAATCTGACGCGCGTGCTGGCGCGTGAAGCCCGCCGCGTGATCGCCGTCGAGATCGACGACAGGCTGATCCCGCTGCTGCGGGCCGAGTTTGCTGCGCAGCCGCAGGTGGAGGTTCTGCACGCCGACATTCTGACGCTGGACACAGCGGCCTATGTGGGCGGCGAGCCGTATATCGTGGTTGCCAACCTGCCATACTACATCACCAGCGCGATCCTGCGCCGCCTGCTCGCAGATCTGACCGCAAAGCCGCAGCGGATTATCGTCACCGTGCAGCGCGAGGTCGCGGACCGGCTGACAGCCGAACCGGGGGATATGAGTTTGCTGGCGGTGAGCGTGCAGTTTTACGGCCGCCCGGAGATTGTGCTTCGGCTTAACCCGGCGGCGTTCTGGCCGCGCCCGGACGTTGAATCGTCGGTCGTGCGGATCGATGTTTACGATTCACCACCCGTGGAAGTGCCGGATGAGCGCTCATTTTTTCGCGTGGTGCGGGCGGGGTTCGGGCAGAAACGCAAGCAGCTTCGGAACTCGCTCAGCGCCGGCTTGCACCTGGACAAAAGCCGCGTGGATGAGCTGCTGAACCAGAGCGGGATCGATCCCCAGCGCCGCGCCGAAACCCTCAGCCTGGAGGAATGGGCGAATCTCACGCGCGCGGTGGTGTAACCAACCGCCGCCTTTCAGTCCACGACCCGCAGTCCCTCAGCAAACAATCAAACGTGACGGTGTCGGAGCCCTGAGGAATGACCTTGAGGCTGAGGGTCAGGGATTCGCCAGCAGACAGGCGGCGGGAGGGATCCAGCACCATACGGCGGAAGCCTGTCACCCGTTCGTTTTTGTCCAGCAAGATCATCGTGACGGCGATCTGTTCAACCGGATCAGGGCTCTTGTTGATGACAGAGAGCGTGATCTGGTATTGGTCCAGCATAAACGCGCCGGAGACCTGTTTCAGGGCGAGGGCTGTGGCATAATGAGTGTCCGGCCCATCGATGACCTGGCCCGTGTGAACAAAAGGATACGCCTCCATATAACCATCCGGTACGCGCTCGAACAGCACCCGGTAAGGACCTGCTGCGCCCGCCGGAATCATCCGGCGCGAAACGAACGTATCCTGCGCGGCCAGCACTTTACCGTCACCCGCAAGAAGCTGCACCTCCACCTGGACCTGTTCGACGGGTAAGCTGAGCGTATTCAGCACCTGGCCCAGACAGATCAGGCTGCCGACCGGCGTCTCATAACAGGCGGCCCCGGTGATTTGCAGGTAGAGCGCCAGCTGGGAAATCGGGGCGCTGACCGTCACCACCGGCGTGGCGGTAGCGTTCGGCCGGGCGCTGGGCGTCAGGGAGGAGGGCAGGAGGGTGTAACCCAGCAATGAGAGGGTGGGCTCGCGCGTGGCTGGCGGGGTGCTGCCAGACGACAGCATCTGGCCGCAGCCCGCGACCAGGACTCCCACCCACAACCACAGCCATCGCCAACGTCGCTGATCCATCCCCGCCGTAAATATCCCTCATTATCCAAAATCGCGCTTCGATTATCCCACATTATAGCTGAAGTGGAGCTAGTGGACAGAGACAAAATGCCGAAAATGGTACGAAAATACCAAATGAAAACTCAAGGTTTCGTTAAGAAATACGTGGGTTATAATAGTTAAACCATTAACGAGACAGCAGATACCGTCCGGTAGGATCGGTACTCCTGTGCGCCAGGGTATGACCTTCGCCCCGCTTGACAAGGGATCGGCCCTGTGCTACAGTTTGCCTCTATAGGTCGTGAATTGCGTGCCTCGAAAACCACCGAATCCTCGTTAATTATGCAGGTACATCAGGAGAACCAAGTTGGCTAAATCACGCAATGATCAACTCGCAGAACGCTTGCGCGATTTGCAGGTCAGCTCACCCGATGTGGAAGCGGCCGCGGTCGTCAGCGTCGATGGCCTGAGCATGGCGTCGTCGCTGCCGGGCAACATCGAAGAAGATCGCGTGTCGGCGATGTCGGCGGCTATGTTGTCGTTGGGTGAACGGATTTCAAACGAACTCGGACGTGGCAGTCTGGAACAGGTCTACGTCAAAGGGCAGCACGGCTTTGTGATTCTCATGAGCGTGGGCGAAGAAGCGGTACTGACGGTTCTTGCCCGCGAACAAGCCAAGCTCGGCCTGATCTTCCTGGATATGTCGCGCGCGGTCAAAGAACTGGAAAAACTGGTCTAGCCCGCCCGTGCTAGCCTTCGATATCCATCTCATCATGCTGGCCCGCTGGCAGTATTGTCGCGCGTATTGTGTATCACGGCTGTGCCATCATTGAATTCACCAGGCAGCGCACTGCCGGCGGAGGGGGATGCTGTGACGGAAAAATCCCATATTTTGATCGTCGAAGATGATCTTGATCTTTCCGAGATGCTCAACGCCTATTTCCGCGTGCAGGGTTACGAAGTTCAGACCGCAGCCTGGGGCGAAGACGCCGTGCGGCTGACGCAGGAAAACCCGCCCGATCTGGTGGTGCTCGACATCCGTCTCCCCGATATTGATGGTTACGAAGTCTGCCGCCGGATGCGGACGCAGCGCCGCACGCAGACCGTCCCCGTCATCTTCCTGACCGAAAAGCGCGACCGCGTCGATAAACTGTCCGGGCTGGAACTCGGTGTGGTGGATTACATCACCAAGCCGTTTGATATTCAGGAACTTCGGCTGCGGGTGCGGAACGCGTTACGCCGTGCCAGCCAGGTCTCGCTGGTCAACCCGGTGACGAATCTGCCCGAAGGCCCGACAGTCGATGACAGGCTCGGCAAGCTCATCTACAGCGATCTTCCCTGGTCCGTACTGCTGATCACGATTGTCGGCCTGGAGAACTTCCGCGAGCTTTACGGCTTTATCGCCTCCGATGACGTGCTGCGCGCCGTCAGCCTGATGATGAACAACGCGGTGCGTGAGGTCGGCAGTGAGGATGACTTTATCGGCCATCTGGCCCCGCAGGATTTTATCATCATCACCGACGAGACTCATCTTGGCCTGATCCGCGAGCGCATCGAGGTCCGGCTGAAGCAGTCCATGGCCTATTTTTATCCCCTGAAAGACCGCGAAAAAGCGAAACAGGCGATGGAAGCCAACCGTCTGAAACTGGTCATCGGGCAGATCGCGCACCAGAACGGCCCGTTCAGCGACCTGGAGATGATGAAAACAGCGGTGCTGCAATCGCGCGAGCTGGAAAAATAGGGATTAGCGATTAGCTGTTAGCTGTTAGCGAAAAGTGGTCGGCAAGGGCTTATGATAATTCAGGCGGCATTTGAGAAGCCAGCGCCGGGCCATTTTTTGGTCCGCTTATTCCACAAAGAACCCCCATGAGAGGAAGCGGCTTTTCGCTAATAGCTAACCGCTAATGGCTAACAGCTTATCAGAGCCGGGCTGGCAAGGCTCGGCTTTTGTGTAGGACTAAGAACCCATCGCCATTGCCGAAGATGGAATTATAATCGGGTTATAGGTTGCAGCCACAGAAAACGTAAGGCGGCGGGCGATGAGTGAACAGACCGACACGGTGTTGATTGTCGATGACGACCCCGAAACGCGGGCGCTGCTCGCGGAGCAGGTGCTGTCAGCACCTCATTTTCACATCCTGGAAGCTCAGGATGGGCCTGATGCCCTGCGCCTCTTTCACCAACAAACGCCCGATCTCGTTCTCCTCGATCTGGAACTCCCTGGCCTGAGCGGGCGTGATATGCTGGTGGCGCTGCGTGCCCAGGGCTATCGCGGCCCGCTGATCGTGTTGGCGGACAGCCGGAAAGGGGCCGTTGATGCCTTCCGGCTGGGCGCGACTGATTATGTGGTCCGGCCGCTGCGCGAAACCGAGGTCCTGGCTGCGGTCGAGCGCGGACTCGAACAGGTGCGCATGCGCCGCCAGCGGGACGCGGCACTGGCGAAACACCAGATGGCGAACCAGCAGTTACAGCGGCAAGTCAGCGAACTGACCATCCTGCATAACATGGGGCAGGCCGCAACGGCGCTCGACAATCTGGATGTGCTGCTGCGCCGCGCGCTCGAAAGCGCCACCCTGCTCACCGGCGCGGATCAGGCGTTTTTGCTGCTGCGCGACGAACGATCCGCCCGCTTTTATCTGCGTGCCGGGCACAACGTGCCGCTGACGCTGCTCGACCACATGGGTGAGCCGGTGCAGGACTCGCTGGCCGAAATGGTGCTGTCGTCTCAGGACACGCTGCTGATGGATGGGGATGACCTGCGGCGTTACGGCTCATTCAGGGATATGTGCGCGGTCATCTATGTGCCGCTGATCATCCAGCACACGGTGATCGGTGTGCTGGCCGTTGCAAATCAGCACCAGACGGGGGTATTCACGCCGCATCATGGGCATCTGCTGCACGCGCTGGCGAGTTATCTGGCGATGGCGGTGATCAGCACGCGCCTCTCGACCCTGTTGGCGCAGCGCTCCAACGCGATGAAAGAAGCCTACCGCGATCTCCGCGAGCGCGACGCCCAGCGGGGCCGGCATGTCCAGATGGTGCTGGCGGGGCTGCACCAGCCCTTGAGCAATCTTGAGGTCGAGCTGGCCCGGCTGGCGCAGGCGGCCGAAAGCCGCAATGATCGCGCCATGCAGCAGCGCTTGCTCTTGGCCGGGCAGCGTATCCGGCAGTTACTGGCGCAGATCGCCGCCCTGGGGCAGCCGTCCGCAGCGAACAGCGCCACCCTGGCTCCGCCGGGCAGCAACTCCTCGCGGCAGGATTGAGGCGCAGCCAGAAATTGGTTTTGTGCAGCATGCACGTTCTTTGAGCACGGATGGCACATACCGCTTTGTAGATGTCCTCACCCCTCGATCCCCCTCTCCAGCCGAGCCAGAGAGGGGGGAAGGGCGGTCTTTCTCCCCTCGCCATCCACAATGGAGAGGGGTCGGGGTGAGGCCAGCAAGGGGCGGGTTAACAAACTCGCTCAGGGCGACCCGCCGGATCGCCCCTACGGTAGTAAACACATCCATCCACTTCGACTTGGTGCAGTCGGATGGATGTTTTTTGGGGTGGGCACACGAAAGGTCAACTGTGGCAGGCGAACGTATTTTACTGGTTGAAGATTCGAGCGATGTTAGGCATTTTTTGGCGGATGTAGTTCTGACAGGGGCGGGATACGACGTACTGACCGCGACGAACGGCGATGAGGGGCTGGTCCTCGGACGCGACCTGCTGCCCGATCTGGTGGTGGCGGATTTCCAGATGCCGGGGCGCAGCGGTCTGGATATGTTCGAGGGGCTGCGCAACGAGGGGATCATCCTGCCCTTTATCCTGATCACGGCGGAAGGCTCAGAGGAGCTCGCCGTCCGGGCGCTGCGCCTGGGCGTGAGCGATTACCTGATCAAGCCGTTTGATCCCGACGACCTGCTGCGGGCGATCGAGCGCGTGCTGGCGGAGCACTGGACGCGCCAGATCACCGAGCGCGTCCCGATCCAGCTTTACGAGGCAAATCGCCAGCTTGAAGCGCGGCTGCGCGAACTGGACACGCTGCTCGAAATCAGCAAGCGCATTACCGGGCAGCTTGACTTGCAGCAGGTCCTTACGCGTGTGGTCGAGGCGGCGGTTGCGCTCTCGCAGGCCGAAGAAGGGACTCTGCTGCTGGTCGATAACCCGTCCGGTGAGTTGTATCTGTACGCCTCAACCGGGGCCGGCACCGCTGCTCCCACCCTGCGCCTGCCTGTCGCGGACAGCCTGGCCGGGCAGGTGATCCAGACGCAGCGCCCGCTGGTAATTACGGGCGACGATCTGCAAAAGATCAAAACGCACTACCTGTTCCGCGATCTGGTCTATGTGCCGCTGATCGTCAAGGATGAGGCGATCGGGGTGCTGGGCGTGTCCAACCGGGATTCGAGCACAGCCATCCTGGCCTCGCACACCCTGCTGTTTCTCAGTCTGCTGGCCGACTTCGCGGCGATCGCCATCGACAACGCGCGGATTTACGCCGCCAGCGAAAAAGAGCGCCAGACACTCCATACTGTGCTGCGCGATACCGAAGACGCCATTATCGTCACCGATCAGAACAACCGGATCCTGTTCTGCAACCCGGCGGCCTGCCGCACCTTTAGCGTGAATTATCCCGGCAGCCGCGGTAAGCCGCTGAGCAAGGTCATCATTCACCAGGAGGTCAGCGAGCTTTTTAAAGAGGCAATGAGCGGCAGCAGCCGCCGCCGCGAGATTGTGCTGGACGAGGGCGAGCGCACGCTCAACGCGCAGTTATCCATCGTGAAGGGCGTGGGCCGCGTCGCCGTGATGCAGGATATTACCCACCTGAAAGAACTGGACCGCATCAAAAGCGATTTTGTGACGACCGTCTCGCACGATCTCCGCTCGCCGCTGACGTCGATCCTGGGTTATATCGAGCTGATCCGCCGCAGCGGGCCATTGAACGAGGTGCAGCGCCAGTTTGTCGAGCGGATCACGAGCGGCGTCAAATCGATCACCGTGCTGATCGAGGAACTGCTCGAACTGGGTAAGATCGAAGCCGGGTTTGATCAGGACCGCGAACCGACGTTTATGCAGCCATTGGTCCAGCAGGTGATCGACAGCCTGAACCAGCAGTCCGAGGCCAAGGAACAGCAGGTTCAGGTCCGCCTGCCCGATAACCTGCCGCTGGTGCTGGGCAATCCGCTGCGCCTGCGCCAGTTAACGCACAACCTGATCGACAACGCGATCAAGTACACGCCGCAGGGCGGGCAGGTGCGCGTGTCGCTGCGCGCGGATAACGGCTTCCTGATCCTGCGGATCGCCGATACGGGGATCGGCATCCCGGCGAAAGATCAGCCGTATATCTTCGACAAGTTCTATCGCACCGACGAGGCGATCGATCACTTTCCGGGGACCGGCCTGGGACTGTCGATTGTGCGGGGGATTGTCGAGGCGCACGGCGGGCGGATCTGGGTCGAGAGCCAGGTCGGGGCCGGCACGACGTTCACCGTCATGCTGCCGAGTTACGCCCCCGATGCGTGAGGGTGGTGAGTCATGAGAATTGAGAGCGTGTTTCTTAAATGATTTACCCCTATCCCCCAGCCCCTTTCCCCGCACGCGGAGAAAGGGGAGTCTCGAAGTCCCTCTCCGTTTACGGGGAGGGATTTAGGGAGGGGTAAGCTCAGGACTCAGGAACTCAAAACTCATGACTCCGACACGCTCTCGGCGGTTCCGGCGGTCGTGTAGAAATAATTCCCGCTCTTGCCGCCGGTTTTCATCAACAGGCGGATATGCACGATCTCAAGCTGCTTGGTATGCGGCTTGAGCATGTCGTACAGCGTCAGCGCGGCCAAACTCGCGGCGGCGAGCGCTTCCATCTCGACGCCGGTGGGCGCGATCGTGCGCACTTCGGCTTTGACCCGCACCCCGTCCGGCTCGTATTCATAGGTCACATCCACGCCCGTGATCGGCAGAGGATGGCAGAACGGGATCATCTCCCAGGTCTTTTTGGCAGCCATCACCCCGGCCACGCGCGCAATTTCGAGCGCATCCCCTTTTTCGAGCCGCCGCTCGCGCAGCATGGTCTGGATCTCCGGCGGCATGGTGATCTTGGCTTCGGCCAGGGCTTCGCGCTTAGTGGGCGATTTCTGGGTCACGTCTTTCACGCTTCGGCTTCCTTTTCGCTTTTGCGGAGCGGCACACCGTCCAGATAGCGGCTGTCGCCCTCGACATAATGTTCTTCTTTCCAGATCGGCGCGCGCTCTTTGAGCTCGTCAATCGCGTAACGCGAGGCGGCATAAGCGTCGGCCCGGTGCGCCGCCCGCACCACAATCAGCACGCTGGGCTCGCCCAGTTCGAGATGCCCGATCCGGTGCTGGATCCGGCAGCGACGCACGCCAAACTTCCCGATCGCTTCGGCTTCGATCTCGGCCAGCACTTTCTCCGCCAGCCCAATATGGGCCTCATACGTCATCGACTGCACGGGACGACCGTCGTTTTCGTCGCGCACCGTGCCGTAGAATACCACCAGCGCCCCGCTGCTGTGATCCACGGTCTCGCGCAGCAGGGATTCCACATCCAGCGGTTGATCGGTGATCCACATGGTTGTCAGCCTCCGCTCACCGGCGGGAGCAGCCCCGCCTCGTCGCCATCGCGCAGCCGGTAGTCCGGCTCGACGATCTCATTCCCCACGACGTAGGCCACTGTGCTCAGGCGCGGCTCCAGCAAGGGATACTGCGTTTTGATCTCGTCCACCAGTTCCGCCACCGTCAGCGTCTCGCGGTCGAGGTCGATCACCTGATGTTTGGTGCCTGCATCCTGCTTCAAGCCGCCGTAAAACACGACTTTGACTTTCATGGTTTGTGTCCTCGTTCTCTGGCCTCACCCGCCGATATGGAACATCTGCACCTTGTCGCGCCGCTCGCGGTTCTGATCGGTGAGCGACGTGCGAATCTCGGAATAGCGGTCGGTGCGTTTGCCCCACACCCCGCCTACCAACTGTTCGATCTCGTCATCCGTCGCGCCCGCGCGCAGCGGCCCGCGCAGATCCGTTCCCTTCACCGCGAACAGGCAGGTGTAGATCTCGCCTTCGGGTGAGAGGCGCAGCCGCGTGCAGTCGCCGCAAAACGGCTTCGTGACCGACGCGATCACGCCGATCTCGCCGCTGCCGTCTGTATAGCGGAAGCGGTTCGCCACTTCGCCGCGATAGTTGCCGGGGATCGGTTCGAGCGGCATTTCGGCATGAATACGACCGACGATCTCATCCGCCGGCACGACGTCATCCAGCCGCCAGCCGTTGAGCGTGCCGACGTCCATGTATTCGATAAAGCGGACGATATAACCGTGCTCTTTGCAGTAGCGCGCCAGATCGACCACGGTGTGATCGTTGACGCCGCGCTGCACCACCGCGTTGATCTTGATGGGCATCAGTCCAGCCTGCTCCGCCGCCGCGATGCCCGCCAGCACATCCTGAACCCCGGCCTTTCCGCCGTTCATCCGGCGGAAAACCGCATCGTCCAGGCTGTCCAGGCTGACCGTCACGCGCTGCAAACCGGCGTCTTTGAGCGTCTGCGCTTTTTTCGGGAGCAGGAAGCCGTTGGTCGTCATCGCCAGATCTTCGACGCCGTCCAGCGCCGCCAACTGGCTGACCAGCTGCTCGACCTCCTGCCGGACCAGCGGTTCGCCCCCGGTCAGGCGGACTTTGCGCACGCCCAGCCGCATCAGGACGCGCGTCAGCCGCGTGATCTCCTCGAAGGTCAGCAGGTCGCTCTTGGGCAGAAAGGTGTACTTGTCCCCAAAAATCTCGGCGGGCATGCAGTACGGGCAGCGAAAGTTACAGCGATCCGTCACCGAAATGCGGAGATCGCGCAGGGGTCTGTGGAGTGTGTCCGTGAGTGTCACGAGGTCCTTCCGGCGAATTTTGTTTATGCGTATAGAGATTATACCAGGATATAGAACATGTTCGTAGGGTCGTTGGGCAGGTCGCGCTCACGAGCTATATACTCTAAAGACTTCATTGCTGCTTACGGGTTGACCTATGCCGCACATCTTCATTTCCTACAGCCGGGTAGACAGATTTTTCACCGAGCACTTTGAAGCGCGGCTGCGACGCATGTTCCCCGACGTAGACATCTGGTTTGATGATCACCTGCACGGTGGCGATGTGTGGTGGGATGAAATTCTCAGCCAGATCGCCCAGTGCGACGTATTTATCTACCTGTTGTCCAACGAGTTCCGTGCGTTCTCCATACTGCCAGGCTGAGTTCAACGAGGCGCGACGGCTGCAAAAGCGTATCGTCACAGTCCAGATCCGCGACCGAACGGAATTGACCGACGAACTGGATGACATTCAATACGTGGATATGAAAGCCGGCGTCGATGATCCCGATGCCCTGACGCGCTTAAGCGGTGCCGTCCGGTTGCAGCTTTCCAGGGCGGCGAAGAAGCGCCCGCTGTGGCAGCCACGTACACCGCGGCCAGCCCTCGCCAAAGAGGCTCCTCGTTTAGCCAACACGCCGGAAGTCGATACGCCACCCTTGCACCGCCCTGCACCCACGAGCGTTCGGGCAAAAAGATGCTTTCGCTTGCCCGCTCCCCGGACGATCCTGATTGCCGCGGTCATTACGGGGTTATTCGCCAGCCTGGCAGCTTATATCATGCTGGGGAGGAATGATAACGGGCAGCCAACCGACGACCCGCAGCAAATGGCGCTCGATCAGGCGCGGAACTTCAGCGGGGGCAACGACGATTGGGAGCCGATCCTTCAGGCGTTCGATGGGGTGCCAATGGTCCTGGTCCCGGCCGGGTGCTTTGAGATGGGCAGCACGCGGTCCGACGAAGAAAAGCCGCCCCACCGCGTGTGTTTTGATGAGCCGTTCTGGATTGACCGCACGGAAGTGACCAATGGGCAGTTCGCCGCGTTCAATGGGCAGGCCGCCGCTGACAGTCGTTGGACAGGCGCACAACGTCCACGCGAGCAGATCACCTGGACCGAGGCGGCGGCATTTTGTGAGAGCCGGGGCGCACGGCTGCCGACCGAAGCCGAATGGGAATATGCGGCGGGGGGACCGGACAGTTGGGAATATCCCTGGGGAGACGAGTTTGTGAGTGATAATGTCGTGTGGAGCGAGAATGCAGGTGGCCAGACGGCAGACGTGGGGAGCAAACCAGATGGTGTGTCCTGGGTGGGGACATGGGACCTGAGTGGAAACGTGTGGGAATGGGCGGCGGACTGGTACGAGGGGGACTACTACCGCACGCTGGAAGATGGGGCAGTCAATCCAACCGGCCCGGCATCTGGCGAGTCCCGGGTGTTTCGCGGGGGCTCGTGGCCCGACAATTATTCGGGGGGATTCCGCGCCGCCTTTCGCAGCGGGACTCCGCCCGACGCCTGGTCCGACCATGTCGGTTTTCGGTGTGCCCGCTCTCGCTGAACGCGGCGAAGCAGACAAACGCTTAGGCTTCTTTTCGTCGCAAGGAGGAGAGCCAGCGGGATCAACTTAGCTGAACGCTGCCCGCTGAAGGCTGATCGCTAAAAGCGTTTGATCAAAAACAACCTTGACGAAATCCGCTTTTCACGTTAAGCTGAAATCTCAGGGTTTCCCCCCTAACTTGACCATCAGACACGGTTGATTGAGGACGCTCATGCTGGTTTTGACCTCTGGACGCTACCTTATGCTGCCCCGGCATCGAAACTGGGTGCCCGCAGGCGGCGATCGTGCTGATCGGCAAGATCCTGTAGTTTTTCTTTCGTAAAAGCCACCGTGAGGTGGTTTTTTTTTGCATAGGAGGAACCATGGCAACTGAAGCCCTGCAATATGCCGACCTGCGTCAATCGACGCGCTTTCTCGACGTGTATAAGCCCCCCAAGATCGACGGTGATTTCACCGGCAAGCATATCATCTCGGTTGATCAGTTCGACCGCCGCGACCTGCAAATCCTGTTCGACGCGACCACGTCCATCCGCAAGCGCATACGCCAGCACGATCGCGGCCTGCTGCAGCTCTGCGCCGGATCGCTGATGGCGACGCTGTTTTACGAGGCCAGCACCCGGACGGATCTCAGCTTCCAGGCGGCGATGCGGCACCTGGGCGGCGAGGTCGTCGCGGCCAGCAACGGCGTGCAGTTCTCCTCGATCTACAAGGGCGAGAATCTGGCGGATACGGTGCGCGCGGTCGGCTGTTACTCGGATGTCATCGTGCTGCGCCATCCGCTGGTCGGCTCATCCTACGAGGCCGCGCACTATCTCGACACGCTGCGCTCGCAGATCTCACGCCGCCCGGTGATCATCAGCGGCGGCGACGGCGTGGGCGAGCATCCCTCGCAAGCGCTGCTGGACTGCTTCACTATCTACGACTTCAAGGGGCAGATCGACGGGCAGAATATCACGCTGGTGGGCGATCTCAAGAACGGCCGCACGGTGCATTCGCTGGCAAAGCTCATCGCACGCTATCAGGCCGAAGGCGCGACCCTCAATTTTGTCGCACCGGACATCCTGCGCATGCCGGAGAGCGTGGTGTCGTTTGTCCAGTCGCGGGGGATCAAGGTACAGCAAACCGACAACCTCTTCGATGTGCTCGGGGATACCGACGTGATCTACTGGACGCGCGTGCAGGAAGAACGGTTTGAGGATAAGTCCGAATACGAGGCGATCAAAGACCGCTTCATCATGACGCCGCCCGTGCTGGCGCAGGCCAAGCCCAACGCCATCCTGATGCACCCGCTGCCCCGCAAAAACGAGATGGGCACGCCGGAGGATCATGACAAGCTGGACACCGACCCGCGCGCCGTGTACTTCCGCCAGATGGAGAACGGGATGTTCGTCCGGATGGCGCTGCTGGCTAAGGTGATGGGCGGGCTGTGGGTCTAACGATGCTCCGAATTCCTGGCATGCTCGATCCGCACGTACATCTGCGCGACCTGGACTGGTCGCACAAGGCCACGTTTGCCAGCGAGACGGCGGCCGCGCTGGCCGGAGGCTACTGGGCGGTGCTGGATATGCCCAACACGCCACCGGCTACCATCGACGCGGCGGCGCTCGATACCAAGCTGGCGGCGCTGGCAGCGGGCGCGATGTGCGACTGGGGCGTGTACTTCGGCGCGAGCCAGTCCGATAACAGCGCCGAGTATGCGCGCATCATCGGCCCGGTGTGCGGGCTGAAGATGTACAACAACGCCACGACCGGCAACCTGCTGATCGCGGATCAGGATCTGCGCGCCCGACATTACCGGGCGTGGCCGGGCACCAAACCGATCGCCGTGCACGCCGAAGGGCAGACCGTGGCGGATATTCTCGCGCTGGTGCGGCAGTATCAGCCGGCAGACGCATTTCTGCCACATCAGCACGGCCGAGGAGATCGCGCTGCTGCGCGCTGCCAAAGCCGACGGACTGCCGATCTCGGTCGGCGTCACGCCGCACCACCTGTTTTTAACGGAGGGCGATGTACGCACGCTCGGATCGCTCGGCCTGATGAAGCCGGAACTCAAGACCCAGGCCGATCAGGATGCGCTGTGGCAGGGGATCGCGGATGGGCTGGTCGATGTCGTGGAGTCCGACCACGCACCCCATACACTGGCCGAGAAGCAGTCGGAACGCCCGCCGTTTGGCGTGCCGGGCCTGGAAACGACGCTGCCGCTGCTGGGTACCGCCGTGCGCGATGGTCGCCTGACCACCGAGCGGCTGATCGAACTGGTGGCGACCAACCCGCAGCGCATTTTTGGTGCGCGGCCCGATCCCGACACCTACACGCTGGTCGATCTCGATGCCTCGTATGTCATCGAGCGCGCCAACCTGCGGACCCAGTGCGGTTGGTCGCCCTTCGAGGGGAAACGCGTCTGGGGCCGGGTGCGCGAGGTCTGGATCCGGGGCCGGCAGGTTTTCGACGGCGAAACAGTGTGCGTCACGCCCGGCTTTGGGCAGAACCTGTTTGGGGGCCGATCATGATCCGCACGGCGTTCTTGCGAACGAGCGATGTGGCCTACACGCGCCTGCTGCGCCCGCTGATCTTCCGGTCGTCGGCGCAGACCGCACACGAGCGGATGATGCGCCTGCTGCGCCTGCTGGATGCCGCACCGGGTGCAAGCGCAGCGTCGGCGCATCCTGCGCCGCGCGCTGTCACCGGACGCCCCTATCCAGGCCGGCGGCGTGGATCTTGCCGCCCCACTAATCCTCGCGGCGGGGCTGGTCAAAGGGGACGGGTTCGAATCCGAGGAGGCAGCGCTGGCGGCGGTGCGCTCCGGCCGGAATATCATCCCTGGCTGGCGCTGCGTGCCGGCCATGGTGGGGCTGGTCGAGTTCGGATCGTTCACCCGCTGGCCGCGGATGGGGAATCCCGGCGTGGTCGTATGGCGAGACGTGCCTACCCGCAGCACGCAGAACCGGGTCGGGCTGCGCAATCCGGGGGCGTGCGCCGCCGCCGAATTTCTTGCGGCGCGAACATCCCATCTGCCCGCGCAGTATGGGATCAACATCGCGGTCAGCCCCGGTGTGGATGATCCCGATCAGCAGGTGGAGGAAGTCCTCGCGGCGCTGGCGGCGTTTGTCGAGCGCGGCGTGCGTCCTGCCTGGTTCACGCTCAACCTGAGCTGTCCCAACACGGAAGATGATCCCACCGGGAACCAGACGGCACACGGGGCGCGCCAGCTATGCCGCGCCGCAACCGAATACCTGAAGGGAACAGGTAGGGGCGTATTGCAATACGCCCCTACGTCGATGACTCCCCCTCCCCATCACATGGAGAGGGGGTCGGGGGGTGAGGCTCCCCTGTGGGTCAAAATCGGCCCCAACCTGTCCGCCGAACAGATCGCCGCGCTGATGCAGGTCTTCGCGGAAACCGGCGTGCGCGCGGTCGTCTCGACTAATACGCTCCCGATGCCAAGCCCCACGGATGCCGGCGTCATGGCGGGCGTGGCCGGCGGGCGGCTGCACGCTGATGCGCTGCACACGACGGCGGCGCTGCTGCACGAAAGAACCGCGCACGGCACCCCCGTGGACGTGATCGGCTGCGGCGGCGTGCTGGACGGCTCCACCTACCGCGATTTTATCCGGCTGGGCGTGCCGGTGGTCCAATACTGGTCGGCGCTGGTCTACCGGGGACCGCTGGCCGCCGCGTTAATCGCACGAGAGGCCAAACAATGAGTGTGTTGAACGAGATTCAGGAACAGGTCGCGCGCGCGCTGCTCGAGATCCAGGCGGTGGTTTTTGCGCCCCACGCGCCCATCACGTTTAAGTCCGGCATCCTGTCGCCGGTCTACGTCGATAACCGGCGGCTGCCCTTCTGGCCGGCACAGTGGCAGATCGCCATCGAAGGGATGCAGCAGTTGATCGCGGCCCGCGACATCACGTTCGACGTAATCGCGGGCATCGCGGCGGGCGGGATCCCGCACAGCGCGGCGCTGGCGTATACGCTCAAGCGGCCGTCGGTGTTCGTGCGCAAAGAAGCGAAAGAGCACGGCACACGCGGCCAGATCGAAGGCGGCGACGTGACGAACCGGCGCGTGCTGCTGGTCGAAGATATGGTGACGACGGGCAGCAGCAGTCTGGCCGGGGTTGAGGCGCTGCGGGCGGCGGGGGCGATCGTGACCGACTGCCTGAGTATCACGTCGTATGGTTTTGCCGAAGCGGATCAGGCATTCGAGGCGGCGGGCGTGCGGCTTCACCCGCTCGCCCCGTTTGCCATCATCGTGGCGCAGGCGTCGCAGATGGGCCTGTTCGACACCGCAGCACTGGACCAGATCGAAGCATGGATGCGCGATCCGCATCACTGGGGGCGATCATGAACGTGATTGACAAGTACAACCGCCGCGTGGATGCGGTGAATTCGCTGGTGTGCGTGGGGCTGGACAGCGACTACGCCCAACTACCGGATCGCTTCAAAAGCGAGGACCTGCCGCAGTTCGCCTTTAACCGCTGGATCATCGAGCAGACGCATCCCTTTGTCAGCGCCTATAAGCCCAACATGGCCTTTTACGAGGCGCGGGGCGAAGCGGGACTGGCGGCGCTGGCGCAAACCATCGGCTACCTGCGCGCCGAACATCCCGACATCCTGACCATTTGTGACGCCAAGCGTGCCGACATCGGCTCGACCAACCAGGGCTATGTCGAAGCGATCTTCGACCGGCTGGGCTTCGATGCCGTGACGCTCAACCCGTACCTGGGCCGCGAGGCGCTGGAACCGTTTCTGGCGCGCGCGGATAAGGGCTGTATCCTGCTGTGCCGGACCTCGAATCCCGGCGCGGGCGAGCTGCAGGATCTGATTATCGACGGCAAGCCCCTGTGGCAGATTGTCGCGGAGCGGGTGCGCGATCACTGGAATACACGCGGCAACTGCATGCTGGTCGCCGGCGCGACTTATCCCGGCGAACTGCACCAGATCCGCATGATCGCGGGTGAGATGCTGCTGCTGGTGCCGGGCGTTGGCGCGCAGGGCGGCGATGTCGAGCAGACGGTGCGTGCCGGCCGGACATCCGATGGCCGGGGCATGATCATCAACTCGTCGCGCGGGATTATCTTCGCGGCCGATCCGGCCGAGTCCGCGCGCGCCCTGCGCGATACGATCAATCAGTACCGCCAATAAGATCTTTACCACAGAGGGCACAGAGCACACAGAGAAAACCAAGGGAAAAACAGCAGAGAAGATTGAAACTGCTCTCACGTTTTCCTCTATCATCTTTCATCTTTGACTCTGTGTCCTCTGCGCCTCGGCGGTTCGATCTCTTTCTCTTGCTTTTCTCTCTTTATTCCCTTTGTCCGTCTCTGTGTTCTCTGTGTCCTCTGTGGTTCATGTTCTTTTCTCGTTTGCTGCATTCTGCCGCGCATCGTACACTATACAAAAAGGGCAGGAGTCTCACGATGCAGCGCGAGGATGGCGGGCTTTACCTCGACGAACGGCACGGACATACGCTCGACACGTACCACATCGACCAGGGCGATTCGAACGACTGCGGGCCGCATGTCGTGGCGATGGCGGTGAACTTCTGGCTTGGTGCGAACACGCTGGACGCTGCGACGGCCGGCCGCGAGATGAACCGCCCGCGCGTCGGCATTGGATTTCCACCCCTGGTGTTGCGGCGCGTGCCCAACTGGGCCACCCTGCCGTGGGGAATCGTCGATATGCTGCGCGCCTACCACATCCCGGCCCGGTGGCGGGTGCGCGCCCGTGAAGAGGATTTGCAGCGCGCGCTGCGCGAGGATCGGCTGGTCATGCCTGTTTTCGGGGAGCCGTTCAAACGGCGGGGTCTGCGCTGGTCCGGCTGGTCGCACGTGGCGATCATGTACGGCTGGGATCCCAACGACGAGATTTACTGGCTGGTGGATTCGTCCCGGCCGTTTGCCCCCACCGAACAGGACCGCGATCTCTTTCTGCCACGCTGGAAAAACATGGGCTACCTGATGGTCGAGACGCTCCCTAATCCTCCCACCAGGTGGAGGGCTGGGCCACTTCCGTGCGTGCGAGACGCCTGGGGAACGGGGAGGGGCTGACACCCTCAGTCGCGCGCCTGCGCGACATATGCGCCCTGCTCGTCGATCACTTCCGTGGTGATATAGGTCGTTCCCTCGATCCGGTACATCCCGGCGGCTAATGCCCGCGTTCCCGGCGGCAGCACCAGATCAAACCACAGCACAAGCCGATCCCCTGCCCGCCAGTAACGTCCCGGCCAGCCAGACCGATCCACCTGAGCGAGCTTTTCCCCGTCCGCGTCGAGCGCATGAACAAACGCCTGATAGTCTGCTGGCGGCGTGGGTGGCCCGCTCAACTGCCAGGACAGCATCACGCCGTGATCGCGCACAGCATAGCCATTCAGAATCGCACCGTTAGCGAATCGCACCGGCTCGATCGCGGTCAGTCCATCCGCCCATGCGGGGATCTCCGCCGGGCGCAGAATGTATGGATTTTCGCCGGGGCGCTGCTCGAATACCTGCGCGCCGTCCTGTTCCGCGCACGCCTGATCGGGGCAGGTGCGCAGCGCCGGCGACCACGCGATCAATTCCAGCGCCGCGCTCGTTGGGATCACGGCCGTGCGGGTGCCGTTCACAAAGCGCACATCCGGCACCGGCTCCAGCAGCACGCTCCACACCGCCGGGATCTCCTCAAAGGGCGCGAGTTCTTCTTCGCTGACCACGATCACGCTGTCCGGCTGTTGATCAAGCACGGCCGCGCGTGCGTCCATCAGGTAATGCAGCGGTGTGCCGAATCCGCCCGGTGTCGCGTGGGTATCCACGAAACGCAGCAGTTGAACCAGCAGATAGACCTGGAAGCCCGCGATCACCACGATCAGGAGTAGGGACGCAGAACAAATCCTCTCCCTTGTCTTTCCCCTGATTTTCTCTGTGTCCTCTGTGTCCTCTGTGGTGAATAGCTTTTGCTATCCCAGCCCCGCACAGGATATACGCGGCGGGCATCATGGGGATCAGGTAATGCGGCGCGATCTCGGTCCATTCCCAGGTAAAGGCCAGCACCGGCACGATCAGCCACGCGACCAGCACCACATCCGGCGACCGCCGCATCTGTTTTCGGCGGATGGCGCGCCAGGAAAGGCCCACCGCCGCCAGAACTGCGCCGAGCGGCACCAGCTTGAGCAGCAGATCCACATCCGGCACGGACATGAGATAGTGCCGGAACTGTTCTGGCCCGGCCAGCGAGTGGATATTTGTCCCGGCGACGCTGAACCACGCGTAATCAAGTGCCGTCGTGCTGATCACGCGCTCGTGTGCCGGGCTGGACTCCCACCGCTCGCGCAGGGTGTCCGGCGACAGCCAGCCGTCCTGATACGCGCCGATCAGCGCCGGGATCGCGGTCAGCGCCGCGACAGCCAGCCCGATCAACAGGTCGCGCCGCCGGATCAGCCTGCGGCCAGAGGAGCAGCATCAGCAGGCTGATCGGGATCAGCGTGAAGGCGGCATAGTGGATCTGCACGGCCAGCGCCAGCAGCGGCCAGTGCGCCCAGCGTGCCCAGCGTCTCCCCTCGCCATAGCCGAGCAGCCCGGTGAAGATCACTGCGATCACGAACGGGGGCAGCAGATCCTGTGCCCAGATTTTACGCGAATAGAGCACCGCCCACGGGCTCACCGCGTAAAGCAGTCCGGCGATGAGTGCCGCCCGCGGGCCGTAGTAGCGGCGCGCCAATCCCCACACCAGCCCGACCGCGATCACATTGAGCAGTCCGACGAACATCGTCGCGAAGATTGGGCTGTCGCTGAAGAAAAAGGGGATTGCCATGAGGTAGACGCTGATCGGGGGGTTCGGCACGTTGACCGACGAACTCAGGCCGAGCAGCGGCCACTCGCGCCCATGGACCAGATCGAGCGCTAGCTGCGAGAGGTTGCCTTCGTCACGCTTAAACTCGGTGATGCCGGGCGCACCCATCCGCAGGATCGCGGCCAGCGCCAGGACGAGAACCAGCGCAGCCCATCCCCAGCGCGAATCTCCCCCTCCCCACGGCGTGGAGAGGGGGCCGGGAGGTGAGGCCGTCATTATTCCTCTTCGCCGGCGAAGACCTGCCAGGGGCCGTGCATCCCGTCGAAGGTGACGCCGTAATAAACACGCATCTCGCCATTGTCGCGCTGGACGAGATCGTAGCGGATGCTGCCGCTGTGTTTGTAGCGCTTCCACAGCCCGATCTCACCGTGCCACTCGACCTTGTCCGGCTGGACCGGGTTCGACTCTTTTTCGGTGATGGCGTAGTGCCACAGCCGCCGCGCGGACTGCCGGGTGACGTTCTTCACCACGTTGCCGTTACGCAGATCACGCATCATGTGATAGGTCGCGCCCTTACGCTCCTCGGTGGCGAGGATCTCAACCCCGGTGCGCGGCGCTTCGATCTTGCTGTCTGCGATGGTGTCAGACGCGGCCGGCGCTTCAACCGGCAGGCTGGGGGATACGTTGGTGTGCGCGCTGCTAAGCGCAGATGCCGCCTCGCCGCCCCGCTGGCCTATGTTTTGCAGCACCAACTGCACGATCTCATCCCGCACAGCCAGACTGGTTTCTTCCTCGTCGCGCACGTAGATCTTGTTGTCGTCGATGGCATAGGGCGGCTCGTTGCCGCGCGGCACCTGGATGCGGATCACCGGCTTGCCGTGGGTCTCCAGCACGTCAATATCCGTCGCAAGCTGGGGGGCGATCTTTTCCTCGATCTCGTCGCGCAGCATCTCGACGGATTCGGTAATGTCCGGCACGCCGATCGGCGGTTCTTTCGGCTTGGCGGTCACGCCAATGTAGATGGTGCCGCCATTGGTATTCGCCATGGCGCACACGTCCGCGATCACGGCGTACATGCGCCCGCCCCGGCGTGTCATGCCGTCGTGAAACGCCTGCACTATACTCGGACCTTCTTCGCGTGCGTTCTGCACATGATCGAAGGGGGCGCGGCTGGATTGGTAAGGCCGTGTGCGCGCGAAGTCGTTGCTGCGAAAAACTTCGAGCAGCGCCTCGAACGAACGCTCCGGAAGCTGCACCTCGGTGACACGATCCCCGACGCCGAGATGCTTGGTGTTGCGCGGATCGACCATGAGGCGGTGTGCGTCCGATCCCTGAATGGAGCGCATCCGGCGCGGATATTCGGGCTTGGTGCCGTCAAAAAAGCGCGCCGTGCTCTTGCGCCCCTGGCGTTCCAGATCGGTCAATTCAAGCGCGTGCAAGAAGGGATCCTGCGTGTAGGCGATCTTCGTTTGGCCGCCGAAGTCGAAGCCGCGCATGGCGACCCCGTGACTCGAATTGGCGTGCGCCGCGATCACGACTCCGCCCGCGTAGCTGATCATGCGGTAGGCGGTCAGCACGTCCGACGACGCGCCCACCACCGACGATCCTTCGTCCAGCGTGGTCGGGGGGATGTTCAGACTCAGCAGGGTGTGTTCAAGCTGGCGGATGGACGTCTGCGGCGAGAAAATGCCGAGAATATGGAAGCCAAACGTCGCGGTGAACTCAAAACCTGGCAGTACCAGGATTTTATCGAGCAGCCGCCGGTATTCGGCCAGCTTGCGTTTTTCGTCGGGCTGGATGCGTCCCAGTTTTTCCAGGTATTCCAGCCCGTTGATCTCTTCCATCATCGCTTTGTAGCCGGTCACTGTGTTGTGATCGGTAAAGGCGATGATGTCCAGGCCGCGCATTTCCGCGTGGCGCAGGATTTCGACGTAACTCACGTCCGGCTCCTGGTAATCGTTGGAGCCAGGGGTATGCAGATGCAGGTCCGCACGGAACCACTGCATCTTCGATTTTTTGGATTTTGTTGCCACGGACCTTTTCTCCGTCCACGGATAGTATAGATAGATAAGCCATTAGCTGTTAGCCGTTAGCCGTTAGCTGATAGCTTTTAGCGATTAGCAGTATTCGCTTAGCGTTGCAGATGAGTAGTCCAACTGCGCTAATGGCTGATTGCTAATCGCTAATCGCTTGGACAAAGGCCGTGTTACCCAAGAAGATCAAGAAACAGAGCCGACAGATCGTCCGGCTCAAACGGTTTGACCAGGAATGCATTGGCTCCGGCGTTTAATGCTTCGGTCTCTTTATCCAGACCCGAAGCCATCACAATAGGGACCTGCGCAAACCGGGTATCGGACCGCAAATGACTGACCAACTCCAGCCCGTTCATGTCGGTCAGGTGAAAATCCACCAGAAATAGATCGGGATGCTCATGGCTGGCGACATCCAGCGCAAGCTGCCCGTTGGCAGCCGTGGCGACTTCGAAGCCGTCCATCTCCAACAGGGTTTGCAGCAGCTTTGTGGTGGTGCGGTCATCGTCAATAATCAATATCTTGGGCAAATCAGCCTTCCTTACTTCAGATCAACCGGGGCGCGGCACAGACGGGCTTCACTGGGCTGCGCGAACACTGTCGGGCTGCGCCTTGACGGTCGATGCAGAGCCATCGCCGGGCGTGGGGGCCGGCTCATTCTCCGTCGTGGGCGTCAGCGCCGCCTCAAGGACTGCATTCACATCGTCCACAAAAACGAACGTCATCGAATTGCGCACGTCTTCGGGCACATCTTCCAGATCCGGCTCGTTGCGGGCGGGCAGGATCACCGTATCCAGCCGGGCGCGATGGGCTGCCAGCACTTTGTCCTTAATGCCGCCCACCGGGAGCACCTGCCCGCGCAGCGTGATCTCGCCGGTCATGGCGACGTTGCGCCGCACCGGACGCCCGGTAAAGAGCGAGGCCAGAGCGGTCGCCATCGTCACACCAGCCGAGGGGCCATCTTTGGGCACCGCGCCGGCGGGGACGTGCAGGTGGACATCGTGCTTGTCGAAATAGTCATCCGACAGGCCGAGATCCTGCGCCTTCGAGCGGACATAACTGAAGGCCGCGCGCGCGCTCTCCTGCATGACCTGGCCCAACTGCCCGGTATACTGGAAGCCCTTGCTGCCGGGCATCTGGGCCGCTTCGACAAACAGCACGTCGCCGCCGAAAATCGTAACCGACAGCCCGATCGCGACGCCGGGCGTATCGCCGGTGCGTTCTTCGATCTCGGTCTCGTAGCCAAAGCGCGAATGGCCTAACAGGTCGGGAATGTCCTTCGCATCGAGGATTGAGGTGCCGTTCTTGCCCTCGGCCACGCGCGTCACGATCTTGCGCGCCACCCGCCCGATCTCGCGTTCCAGGCTGCGCACCCCCGCTTCGCGCGTGTAGTCGCGGATCACGGTCAGCAGCGCCTCGTCGGTGAAAGCCAGTTCGTCCGGGTGCAGTCCATTTTCCCGGATCTGGCGCGGAACGAGGTACTGCTGCGCGATCTGCACCTTTTCGTGCTCCGTGTAGCCGCTGAGCGTGATGATTTCCATCCGGTCCAGCAGCGGCATCGGCACCGTTTCGAGCGTGTTGGCGGTGGTGATGAACATCACCGTCGAGAGATCGAACGGCACATCCAGGTAGTGATCGCGGAACTCGTTGTTCTGTTCCGGGTCCAGCACTTCGAGCAGCGCCGAGGCCGGATCGCCCCGGAAATCGCGCCCCAGCTTGTCGATCTCGTCCATCATGATGACCGGGTTACGGCTGCCGACCCGGCGCATCGTCTGGATCAAGCGGCCCGGCATCGCGCCGATATACGTGCGGCGGAACCCCCGGATCTCGGCCTCGTCCCGCACGCCGCCGAGCGACATCCGGGTGAATTTGCGCCCCATCGCCCGCGCAATCGACGCCCCCAGCGACGTTTTGCCCACGCCGGGCGGCCCCACAAAACACAGGATCACGCCTTCGCGCTCGCGCCGGATGACGTCTATCGCCCGTCCTTCGCTTTCCGGCTCGCCCGCGCGCTCCTGGCGCAGCTTGCGCACGGCCAGGTATTCGAGGATACGGTCTTTGATGTCTTCCAGCCCGTAATGATCCTCGTTGAGCACCTGCCGCGCGTGGCCGATGTCGAGATTATCCTCGGTGGCGATGTTCCAGGGCAGGCTGACCATCCAATCCAGGTACGTGCGGATCACGCCGTATTCCGCCGCCGCCGTCGGCAGTTTGGACAGCCGGTCCAGCTCGCGCCGGGCTTCGCGCTCAGGCTCTTCGGGCATCCCGGACTCTTCGATCTTGCGCCGGAACTCCTCCACCTCAACCGTTTGCTCGTCGCCCTCGCCCAATTCGCGCTGGATGGCCTTTAGCTGCTCGCGCAGGAAAAACTCGCGCTGCATCTTCTCCATCTCGGACTGCGCTTCGGACTGGATCTTATGCCCCAGTTCGAGCACTTCAAGTTCCTTGGTCAGGATGGACATCAGCGTGTGCAGCTTCTCCTGGACCGAGTCCAGTTGCAAGAGATTCTGCTGCTGGGCGAGGTCGATGCGGATATAGGTCGCCAGCACATAGGCCAGTTGCAGCGGATCATCCACGTTCAGCGCGGCATTGATCAGCTCGCCGGGGATGCTGGGCACGAGATCGGCCATATGGCCGAACAGTTCCAGCACCTTGCGCATCAGCGCCTCGACCTCGATGTTTCTCTCCACTGTTTCGGGCGCGGGGCTGACGCGCGCCACGAGATAGGGCTCGGTGCCGACGTATTCTTCGACCTTGATACGCGCCATACCCTGGACCAGCAGGCGGATCGTGCCATCCGGCGCGCGGAACAGGCGGTAAATCAGGCCCACGGTGCCGTATTCGTAGATCTCGCCGGGGCCGGGGGTTTCCTGTTCGGGATCGTGTGAGGCGACCAGCCCGACCATGCGCTCGCCGGCGACCGCCTCATCAACCAGCTTGATCGAGCGCGGCTGGCCCACCGTCAGCGGCACGGTGGTATGCGGATAGACCACCAGCCCGCGCAGCGGCAGGATCGGCAGGGTATCGGGCACATCAAACGCGGGTGCAGATTCGCTGCTGGATTCGGCTTCAGCAAGCGGGGCTTCCTGCTCTGGGGCAATATCGACGGTGCGCTCTTCTTCGGCGTGCCGGTCCGTCGTGATCATCTTCTTGGCGGCCGCGCCGGGGGCCTCGCCTTCGCCCTCGTGGGATTTCACGACCGGGATTGCCGGTTCGTTGGGATTCTGTTCTTGTTTCTTCTTCTTCGGACTTGCCATGTTTAACTCAACCGGGTTGTCACTCTGGATGTCAGATTATTCAGGTTCATCGTCCAGGTTCACCACCTGGACCCGTTGGGCCGGCGCATGGGGCAGTTCAACCCGCAGGAAGCCGTCCCGGTAGCTGGCTGTTACCTGATCGCGCGAAACGGCCCAGGGTAGTTCCACCTCGGTGCGAAACTCGCCATAGGGGACCTCCAATTGATGATAAGCCGCGTCGGGCGCGGGTGCGCGCCGCCGGATACCGCTGATCATCAGACGTTGTCCGTGTAAGACCACGTTAAAATCGCTGTCCTGCATCCCGGCGACTTCAACCAGCACGACCAGATTTTCGCCCTGTTCATACACATCGGTGGGGGGATGCCACACGGTCGTATGGCGCACAACTACCCACCGCTGCGGGAGCGCCGTTTCGCGGCCCGCCGTGCCCGTTTTGCGCGAAGGAGAAAGTTCATCAGGCATGGATGCTCCAAAACACACTGGAGTCGTACAATATCGACTCCTGATGATACCACAGCCAGGACACCGCTCCAATTAGAGCTACACAAGAATTGGAGTATATGGTAAGGAGCTTTCAGCTATCAGCGGTCAGCGATCCGCTAAACCAAAAACTACAAGCGCCCGGCACGGATTTGGCAGGGAGTAGCTCAAAGATCCCATTCTGGCTTTTGACTGACCGTTGGCTGCTGATAGCTGTTGGCTGAGCGCTTCTCCCTTCCAATTTCCTGGCCTCACCCCCAGCCCCTCTCCATCTCAGATGGCGAGGGGAGCCAAGCCTGCTTCCCCCTCTCTAGCTCGGCTGGAGAGGGGGATTGAGGGGGTGAGGCCGTTCGAGGACCCCATTTTCATCGCCTTGGGTGTATCCCTTTTCGTATCAAGCCCTAGAGGATGCCGATGCTTGCCGCTAACTCTATCTTGATGTATGCTAACGGTGTGCTTAAGTGTGCTCCCAGGGGTCTGCGTGATGGGTCTGCTCGATCTTTTAAAAACCGTGACTCTTTTTAACGGGCTGTCCGACCGGCAGCTTCAACGTCTGCTTGATATCAGCGAAGAGCAAATTTTCCGCGACGAAGACATTATTATCGAGCAGGGCGCCGAGGGTGACAAGCTGTACTTTATCAGCGAAGGGCAGGTCGAGATCCGGATCCGGCGGCGGCCTGACGAGCCAGAACGGTCGCAGGTCTACCTGGGGCGCGGCCAGATCTTCGGTGAGATGGCGTTGCTGGATATGGGTAAACGCTCGGCCACCGTCAAATGCAGCCAGAACCGCACCGTGCTGCGGGCCATCACCCACCAGGCGTTTAGCGATCTGTGTAACTCCGATACGGCAATTGGCTACGTGATTATGCGCAATATGGCAATTGACCTGTCGTTTAAGCTGCGCCATCGTAATCTCGATCTGGGGGCGAACAGCCTCTAAGCTTCCCAAGAGCAAAGGAAGACAACCCATGGTGACGTATAAGGTTAGTTACGTGGTGATTGGCGGGGAGCACCCGGGGGCGATCGTGAACGAGTTTCAGCGCCCGCAGGTTGGAGGCCGGGTCCAGATCGGCAAGAACACCTTTGAGATCGTCGAGATCTATGAGGTCATGCCGCCGCGCGGCGACTTCGCTTTTTTACATGCGACGGTTAAGCACGTCGAGGAAAACGTATCCGCTCACGGGGGATAATGGGGTTTTCAGGCGAGACGACGCCTGCTGTCCGGCCATCGGGTGGCAGGCTTTTTTATTGGCGGCGCTTCTGACGGAACTTTTATCCAACTCTGATCGAACTCTTAACTATCGTTGACGTGATTCTTACACACAGGTGGCAGGATAGAGACAAAAGAACCACAGGCACAAGTGTTTGGAGGTGCAACTATGAAAAGCCTGTCACGTTGGAATCCACGCAGCGAGCTGGAAATGAGCGATCAGTTCCGCCCGCTGGAGCAGATGTTCGAGGAGCTGTGGCGCGGTTTTCCGTTCCGCACCGAAGGCAACGGTGGGCCGACCTTCCTGCGCCCGGCTATGGATGTGGTCGAGAATGATCACAATGTGACCATCCGCCTGGACCTGCCCGGCATGAAGAGCGAGGATGTTCATGTCGAGATCGAAGACCATGTGCTGACGGTGAGCGGCGAGACCGGCGATACCGTTGAAAAAGAAGGCGACCGCTATCACTACCGCGAACGTTACAGCGGTTCCTTCCGCCGCAGCCTGCGCTTGCCCAACACAATTGACGCCGACAAGGTAGACGCCAGCTTCGAGAACGGCGTGCTGAATATCACGCTGCCGAAGATGCCGCAGGCACAGCCGAAGAAGATCCAGATCAAAGCCGGCAGGAATTAAGCGGCTGGTTGAGACGGCGGTGATTTACCTCTAACGCCGCCGGTTAAAACGCGGTCAATCGCAGGGGCAGGTTGTCAACCTGCCCCTTTCCGTTGCTCGAAAGAAAAGAGAGCAGCCCAGCGACGCTGCGTGTTTTACCTCACCCCCCGCCCCCCTCTCCACGCGCGGAGAGGGGGAGCGCGCTTTAGGTCCCTCTCCGCGTGCGGGGAGGGATTTAGGGAGGGGTAAAAAAATCACCCCGTATACAACGCCCGCGCCTGCACGAGTCGCGCGGCGCTGTCATTCAACCCGCCGGGACGATTGCGCGCCAGCCACAGCGGCCGGTATTCGGCCTCAATCGCGTCGAGTTCGGCGGCCATAGCATGGGCGGGCACATCAGGATCGGCCAGATAATACAGAGCGCGCCGCGCGCCATGCCGCAGCATCTGCCCCGCGTTGGCGAACTCGCGCTTAATCAGATCCGCATCCGGCACCGCCATCTCCGATTGGCCGATCTGCTTCATCAGATTTTCGAGGTATTCCAGCGTCGCGTACAGATTGCGGCGGAGATGTTCATTGTCGCGCAGCGTATCGGCACTGTCTGGACGCGTGATTCGCCTGGTGATTTTGTCCAGCGTCGATTCGTAAATCCAGAACAGCAGGCTGCCGTTATGCACCAGGACGCCGGGCTTCTGATAGGCATTGCCGAGATCGTAAGCCACCCGGCCCATGATCCCGGTCGGGTCGCGGAACACGAACGTATTCAGCACCGCCGGGAGATCGAGATCGCGGTTTTGCGCCGCCGACCAGCTCATCGCCGCGCCGTAGGCCATCCCCAGGTAGCTGACCGGGAGCGGCTGCCAGTGGCCGCGATCGCCCCAATCGGTGTTCAGCACGCCGATCGCGCCGTTCTTCTGCCCGTTCTCCACCGCGTTGCGGATATTGGCGATGCAGTTATCGGTCCGCCCGGCGATGGAGGTCCAGCTTGACGTGCCGGGGCAAACATAAAACGGCACACCCGACTCCGCGAACAGTTTCGACTTCCCAGCAAAATCGTGATCGGCTTCGTAGCCCCATTCGAGCGCGATGCTGTCTTTGGGGATCTCCGGCACCAGATCGGGATACTGGTTGATGATGTCTCCCCAGAACAGCATCGTGCGCCCGTGTGCCTGCACGCGCTGGTAGATTTCGAGCACAAAGTCCAGATAGACGCGCCCTTTGCCGCGCTGCTCGACGAGTGCCTTGCTGCGCCCCTTGCCCAGATCGAACGTTTCATCGCAGCCGACGTTAAACATCTGGCTGCTGAAATTGGGCAGCAGTTCGGCGTAAAGCTCCTCGATCAGCGGCAGCACGCCCGGCACCGCCGGTGACAGGCTGAACGGTGGGAAGATCGATCCCCACGGCGTCTCGACGTCCGTTTCTGTTTCGGCCAGGGGCAGGTAGCGCGGGTGTTTGAACCAGCGGTGCATATGGCCGAAGCTGTTCTGGTTGGGCACTAATTCGATAAATCGCTCGCGGCAGTAGGCGTCCAGCGCCAGGATCTCTTCGGCGGTCAGCGGCGAGGCGTTAGCCCACACCTCGCGGTGGTTGCGGTAGGCGAAGGTGTGCTCGGTGTAAAGCTGGAACTGGTTCACCTTCCAGCCGGCCAGCCGGTCGATCAGGGCATACAGCGTCTCCATCGTCGGGACTTTGTCGCGGCTGATGTCGAGCATCACGCCGCGCGCCGGGAAATCCGGCCAGTCTTCGATGACCACCTGCGGCAGCCGCGCGCCGTGGATCTGGAGAAGCTGCGCCAGTGTCGCCACCCCATAAAACAGCCCGGCGTTATCGCTCGCGACGATCTGGATTCCCTGCTCACCAACCGTCAGACGGTAGCCTTCGGGACGCGGCCCGCTGAGCGCGGGATCGCCCAGGGTAAGGGTAAGCTGCGCGGGCAGATCGCCGCCCGCGATCTCCCACGGGTCGCCGGCGTGCTCGCGCAGAGCCGTCTGGGCGCGCCGCCCGGTGAAATACACATCGGCGGGATGCGGCACATTCAGCGAGATATACCCGCTGTCCGGCAGCGTCCATTCGCCACCCGTCAGGATCAGATTTTGAGGTTTCGGTAAAAGATTCATGACTCCACCAGAGAAAACAAAAAAACCGAGTCACAATGACCCGGCTATTATACAGCGTTTCGGCCTGTCCGGCTGAATAGAGAGGGTGAGACTTATCCGCCCAGGTACGCGCGCTGGACTTCCGGGCTGGCGGCGACCTCCCGGCTCGGTCCGGCCAGCACGATATTGCCGGTTTCGAGCACATAAGCGCGGTTTGCCAGCTTGAGCGCCATGTGCGCGTTCTGCTCGACCAGCAGGATCGTCGTCCCGGCCTGGTTGATCTCGCGCAGGATCTCGAAAATCTGCTGCACCAGGATCGGAGCCAGACCCATCGAGGGTTCGTCCAGCAGCATACACTGCCCGCCCGTGACCAGCGCACGCCCGACCGCCAGCATTTGCTGCTCGCCGCCGGAGAGCGTATCGCCAAGCTGCGCCTTACGTTCTTCCAGGCGAGGGAAATAGCTGTACACGCGCTTGATGCGCTGTTCGATGGTGCCCGGACTGATCTGGAAACCGGCCAGCCGCAGGTTTTCGTAGACCGTCAGGTTGCCGAAGATCCGGCGGCCTTCGGGCACGAGCGCCAGCCCCAGCTTGACGATGTGGTGCGGCAGACGACGCCGCGATATTCCGGCCGCGATAGACGATCTCGCCGCGGCTCGGGTGCTGAAGCCCGAGCGATGGTATTCAGGATGGTGGATTTGCCCGCGCCGTTCGCGCCGATCAGCGTGACGATCTCGCCCTCTTCCACGTCAAACGAGACGCCATGTACCGCTTCGATCCGGCCATAGGATACGTGCAGGTCGTTTACACTGAGCAGCATCAGCCCACCTCCGGTTGTTGTTCGCCCAGGTACGCCTCGATCACGCGGGGATCGTTCCGAATCTCCGCCGGGGTGCCTTCGGCAATCGTCGCGCCAAAGTCCAGCACCTTGATCCGCTCGCAGATATTCATCACCAGCCGCATCTGGTGCTCGATCAGCCAGATCGTCAGCTTGAACTCGTCGCGGATCCAGTGGATGAACTCCATCAGCGCGCCGATCTCGTTGGGATTCATACCCGCCGCCGGTTCGTCGAGCAGCAGCAGCTTGGGCCGCGGATGCCATCGCCCGCACGATCTCGACGCGCCGCTGCGCGCCATAGGGCAGGCTGCTCACCTGCTCATTCGCGTAGCGTTCCAGCTTGAACAGGCGCAGCAGTTCCATCGAGTGCTCGGTGATCTCGCGCTCCTGCTGGCGGTAGCGCGGCAGGCGCAGCAGCGTCTCCGCGAGGTTGTACGTGATCCGCGGATGGTGCGCCACCCGCACATTATCCAGCACGGTCATCATGTTCCACAGCCGGATCGTCTGAAAGGTGCGGCTGATCCCCAGGCCGTTAATGACATGGGGCGGCTTGCCGACCAGTTCTTGCCCCTGGAACAGGATCGAGCCTTCGCTGGCATGATAGGCCCCGGTGACAAGGTTGAAGATCGTCGTTTTACCCGCGCCGTTAGGCCCGATCAGGCCGATCAACTCGCCCTCTTGCAGATCGAGATTGAAGTCGTTGACCGCCATCAGCCCGCCAAAATAGTGGGTGAGGTTGTCAATCCGCAGCAGTGTCATGGCGTACCTCCTGAGTGTCGGGCGCGGACTCGGGTATCCCCTGAAGGTTGAGTTTGATTTCGCGGAAGCCGAAAAGCCCCTGCGGGCGGCGGAACATCAGGAAGATCAGGATCAGCGGGATCACGATCCACTTCAGCACGCCCAGCGGACTGAGGGCTTCGATCAGGATCGTGTACAGAACGCCGGCGATCACCGAGCCGCTGATGCTGCCCATCCCGCCCAGATAGACCATCACCAGGGCTTCGGTCGATTTCAGGATGTCGAACGTATCCGGGTTGGCGAACGCCAGCACATGCACGAGCAGCCCGCCCGCCATCCCCGCGATGAACGACGACACCATAAAGGCGACCAGCTTGACGCGCCGGGTCGGGACGCCCATCAGCCCGGCGGCGATCTCGTCTTCACGCACGGCGATGATGCCTTTGCCGAAGGTTGATGTCACCAGGGCATAGATCGCCAGCACCGAGAGGATGACCAGGGCAAACACCCAGTTCAGATCGGTCCAGAGCGGTACGCCTTTCAGACCGCGCGCGCCGCCGACTTTTTCGATGTTGTTGATCACCCCGATGATAAAAAAGTTGACGGCCAGCGTAATGATCGCCAGGTAGTCGCCGCGCGTGCGGAACGAGGGAATAGCGACCAGCAGCCCCACCAGCGCCGCCGCCGCGCCGCCGATCAGCAGGGCGATCAGAAAGCCAAAGGGCAGCCCCAGATCGGCAGAGAGATGGGCCTGCCCAAAGATGGCGTTATCGGTGAAAGCCCACATGGTGATGACCGCCGACACGTAGGCCCCGACGCCCATAAACCCGGCGTGTCCGACCGAAAATTCGCCCATGTAGCCGTTGACCAGATTCAGGCTGGCGGACATCATGATGTTGATGCCCATGATACACCAGCACCAGTTCCCGGTAGTCGTTGAGCGAGCTCCAGCGCGAGACGGCCAGATACAGCATGCCAAGCTGAAGGCCGATGGCGCTCCACAGCGGCAGGCGCAGCAGCAGCCAGTTGCTTATCCGCCGGAACAGCAGGGCCACGACCAGCACGACGATTACGTACACGATCAGGTCATATTTCAGCATGTCGCCCAGCAGGTCAAAAAAGCCGGGCTCTCTGGGTCCGTGGGTGGACAAAGCATACCGGAAATCTTCGGCCAGCGTTTTGATCGCTTCCCACGATGACTCGAGCGGCTTATCAAAGTGATCCTTGGGAGCCGGGAAAAACGGCGCGAGGATGCCCGAAAAGTCCAGCTTGGCGAACGGCTCCAATACTTCCGTCGCGCCGAACAGACTCGGCTGTTTGCGGAATCCGAGCAGCCGGGCATAACCCAGCCCGCCGCGCTGTTCCAGTTCCGAAGCGGCCGCCAGCCCGATCAGGTAGGCCAGCACGGGCGTCCGGGCCATCAGGTGGCCCACCTGCGCGAACAGCCATCCGATCAGCGTGCGCAGCCAGTCCAGCGCCGCGGACAGAATCACCAGCGGCCAGCGCCACGCAGCGCGAGGTCGCTCCAAAGGCCGGAAAACCAGCGGAGTCAGCGAGGGCCGCGCGACGGGGTCGCGGCGCGGTATGGCAACCTGCGCGATCAACCCCAGTGCTGCCGCCAGCGTGATATAAAACCCGTTTTTGGCGTACTCCGCCGCACCATAGTCTTCATAGCGGTTTTCGATAAAAAAGCCGCCGTAGTAGTAGATGGTCACCATCAGACCGGCCAGCAGCGCGAGGGCGGGGATAAAGCGGTCATAACGCGGCGCGACCAATCCCCACAGCGCCAGCAAACCCGCGCGGCCGCTGCCAGCGGAACCACGATCAGGAACATGTGCGAGATCCGCACGGGCAGTTCGAGATCGCCCTCGGTATCGCCGGCCAGTTGGGAGCCGGTCACGGTGTCGCCGTTTTCGAGTTCGTACCAGGGCATGGCGAAAAAGGCCACCAGCATGATCGCCGCACACGCCACGATCACGAATTCGCCTATCGAAAATTCGGAATCGCAGTGGATCATGAGCGGCGCTCCTATACTTTCTGGCGGCGAGCCACGCCAAACAGCCCGGTGGGGCGAAGGATCAGGATGAGCCACAGCAGGCCAAAGGCGACCGGGTCGCGCCACGTCGAGGAGATGCCGATGTCTTTGCCATAGGCCGGGACCATGATCTCGATGAAGCCGAGCAGCAGCCCCCCTAACATCGCGCCGCGAATATCGCCGATCCCGCCGACCACAGCCGCCATGAAGCATTTCCAGCCGACGCGCACGCCCATGACCGGACTCAGGCCAGCATAGGCCGTTCCCCACAGGATGCCCCCGGCGGCGGCCAGACTCTGCGCCGAGCAGAAACGTCAGCGACACGATCTGATCCTGCGATACGCCCATCAGCGGGACGGCAAAACGGTCATACGAGAGCGCCCGCATCGCCATGCCCCATTTGGTGCGCTGCACGATCAGGTACAGCCCTAAAAATAGTACAAACGCCAGCACGATAATAATGATTTTTACGTTGCTGATACTGATACCCCATTGCTTGTAAACTTCGGTGGTGATGAGGTCCTGGGGATAGTCGCGCGGATCGGCCCCGGCCAGCAGCAGCATGCCGTTTTCGAGCAGCAGGCCCACGCTCAGTGCTGTGATCACGACCGACAGGCGCGACGCCTGCCGCAGCGGTTTATAGGCGATACGCTCAATGCTGACGCCCAGGAAGCCGGTAAAGACCATGGAAAACAGCAGCGTCGGCACAAAGGGAGGCCGAGCGTCATGGAGGCGAACACACCCATAAACGCGCCGAACATAAAAATATCGCCGTGCGCGAAATTGATCAGCAGCAGCACGCCGTACACCATCGAGTAGCCCAACGCGATCAGCGCGTAGAGGCTGCCCAATTGCAGCGCGTTCAAAAATTGTTGCACAAAAAACGTAAGGTCCATAAGGTTCTCCGAGGCAGGATGTGGGCCATGCCGGACAAAAGGACGCCCCATGGTTGTGGGGCGTCCGGTTCAGAACGTTACGGGTTATTCGGGCGGAAAACCCTCCGGGCAGACCGAATCATAGAACGTGAATGCGCCGTCCTTGATCAGGATCATCGTGACGCACTTGATCGGGTCACCCTGCTCGTCAAAGCTCATCGATGCCGGTCAGCACCCTCAAACAGCTTCGATGTCGGCGAGCGCATCCGCACGTCCGCCCGCTCGACCGACTGGGCGTCTGTGATGGCCTTGAACATCAGTTGGAAGGCGTCGTAGGTCAGCGCCGCGACATCGTCCGGCTTGTAGCCGTAGAGTTCCTCGTAGGCCGCGATGAATTCATGCCCACCTGGCGGCCGCGTCGGGCGATAGTGGGTGCTGAAGTACAGACCGTTGCAGGCATCACCGCACAGGGTCAGCAGGTCCGGGGTGCCCCAGCTGTCGCTGCCGAGGATGGGGCCTTCGTAGCCCAACTCGCGCGCCTGCTGGACGATCAGCGGTACTTCGCTGTAGTACTGCGGCGTGAAGAGCACATCCGGCTCGGCCGCAATGATGTTGGTCAGCTGCGAGCTGAAGTCTGTGTCGCCCGTCGTGAAGCTCTCAAAGGCCACGACCTCGCCGCCCAGCTCGGTGAACGAGCGCTGGAAGTATTCGGCCAGGCCCTTGGGATAGTCGCCGGCAATGTCATACAACACAGCCGCCTTCTGCGCGCTGAGTTCGGTCATGGCGAATTCGGCATCGACCTGACCCTGGAACGGGTCGAGGAAAGCCGCGCGGAAGACCCAGGGACGATCCAGCGTGGTGGCCGGGTTGGTAGACCACGGGCTGATCATGGGGGTTTCGCGGTCATCGGCGACCTGTCCAGCGGGCACGGCCTGGGCACTGGCCTGTGGGCCGATGATCGCTACCACTTCGTCTTCCACGATCAGACGGGTTGCCGCGGCTACTGCGGACTCGGCCTTGCGCTCGTCATCTTCCACGACGATCACAACTTCATATTCCTCGCCGTCAATTTCGATCCCGCATTCGGCGTTGATCTCATCCACGGCCATTTCGGCGGCTTCCACCGTGCTTTGCCCAACCTTCGGCAGATCGCCCGTCAGGGGGGCGATCACGCCGATCACGATTTCGCCGGCGAAATCACAGTCATCCTGTGCGATGACAGGCACAGTGCCCAGGGCGGTCACGAGCATCGCCAGGGCAAGAGCCAGGGTAATTAAACGCTTGGACATAGAATTCTCCGCCTCTCTGATCTCTAGCTGTTAAATAGCATCATATCGTTTGAACGGTTCTGCGAGCGTGTGTGGGGAGCGCACCTCCTGTTCAAACTCGTATGCACCCGATTTGGGAACACATTATCATTATAGTCGAGACGCTGACCGGCACAAACGAGTATAATCACGCCGCCCAACACGCTGTCGTACAAAATACCTGAATATCGAACCGGGCTTTTTGTGATACCTGCGAGAAATCCCGAGAAAAAATCCACCATGACGCCACTCACCTTTATCGATGTTGACCTGAACGCTATCGCCCATAACGCCCGGATCATCAAGCAGCACATCGGCCCTGCGGTGGACCTGATCGCCGTGGTCAAAGCCAACGCCTACGGGCACGGCGCGCTGCCCGTCGCGCAGACCGCATTACTGCACGGCGCGTCACGGCTGGCCGTCGCGCGCATCGACGAGGGCGTGCAGCTGCGCGCAGGCCGGGATCACCGCGCCGATCCTGGTGATGAGCTACACGCCGCCCGCCCTGGTAGATGCGGCGGTCAGCACGATCTGACGCTGGCGGTGACAGAGCCGGATGTCGCCGGGGCGCTCTCGGCCAGGGCGGCAGCGGCGGGCCGGCGCATGCCGGTACATATCAAGGTCGATACCGGCATGGGGCGTTTTGGGCTGCTGCCGGATGAGGTGCTGCCCTTCGTGGAGACGATCGCCGCGCTGCCGGGGCTGGTGATCGAGGGGCTGTTCAGCCATTTTGCCGCCGCCGACTCCGCCGACAAGACCTACACCCGCCAGCAGTTCGAGACGTTCCAGACGGTGCGCGCGCGTCTGTCCGCCGCGGGGTATCACTGTCCCGCTGTGCCATATCGCCAACAGCGCCGCGACGCTGGATCTGCCGGAGATGCATCTCAACGCGGTGCGGATCGGGATCGCGCTGTACGGTCTGCATCCCTCAGACGAGGTGGAGCCCGCCGTGCCGATCCAGCCGGCGCTGACGCTCAAAAGCCAGGTGGCGCGCGTGCGGACGCTGCCCGCCGGGTCGAGCATCAGCTACGGGCGCACGTTTATCACGCCGCGCGCCATGCCCGTGGCCCTGATCCCGGTCGGCTATGGGGACGGTTATCACCGGCTGATGTCTAATCGCGGCGCGGTGCTGATCCACGGTCAGCGCGCGCCGATCGTCGGGCGGGTGTGTATGGATCAGTTCGTGGTGGATGTGTCGGCGGTCGATGGGGTGAAGGTGGGCGACGAGGTGGTGCTGATCGGCTGCCAGGGGGACGCGTGCATCCGTGCGGAAGAGGTCGCGCGCTGGGCCGAGACGATCAATTATGAGGTGACCACGTCGCTGCTGCCGCGCGTGCCGCGGTTGTACCGGGGTGGATCGGGGGCATGAAGCTGCCATGTTACCCATCCCCCGCCGCCTTCGGTCGGCGCCCCCCTTTCCCCACACGCGGAGAGGGGGAGCCGGTGGCAACCTAGAGGCGGGTTAACAAGACCCGCTCCGTGTACGGGGAGGGATTTAGGGAGGGGTAAAATCCTACAGGTCGTCCAACATCTCCGGCGTAAAAGCCAGCAGCGAGGGGAGCACCAGCACCGCCCGGCTCAGCACCTCGTCGGATGCGCGGTGATAATCGTGCGGCACGGCGATCACCTTGGTGCCCGCGGCCGCGCCGGACAGAATCCCGTTGCCAGATCCTCAAAGACGGCGGTGTGTTCGGCCGCTACGCCCATACGCCCCATAATCTCCAGGTAAATGTCTGGCGCGGGCTTGGCGTTCTGCATATCGTCCCCGGACAGTACCTGGTCAAAGACGCCGTTCCAGCCGGCGCTGTCCAGCACGGCATGGATCAGCCGGTACGGCGCACCAGACGCTATCCCCAGCGGGTAGCGCCCGCGAAGCTGCTCAATCACCTCGCGCGCACCGGGCAGCAGGGGCACCGCTTCGTGATAATATGAGGCCATCTGATCCAAAACGCGCTCAATGATTTCAGCCGGGCCATAAAAATAATCCAGCTTCTCGGCGAGATATTCGGCCCATGCCTGGGTGCCGGAACCCATCACACGTTCCTGGTCTGCCTCGGTCCAGTGCAGACGGTCCGCGCCGCAAGCCTCGATTCGGGCGCGCTGCCAGAGCGGCTCAGAATCAACCAGCAGGCCATCCATATCAAAAATCACCGCTTAAATCATGTCTTGTGCCTCACCAATCAGGGGAATCGCTGCCGAGAGGAAGACCCGGATCACAAACCAAATTCCGAAGGATGCTACTATAGCGCGCGCCTGTCATCAGCACAAGATCACGCCGAAGTGGTGACATGTTGGGGGTTGATTTTTGCCCGCCTTCGGAATACGATGCAACTACCGAACGCTGTCGGAGGACCGTATGGCGTCTAGAAAGAGACAGGAAAAAACTTAGATGGCTATCTCAACTAAAGAACCTTTACTCGAAACCAAGAACCCGATGCTGGCGACGGCGCTGGCCCTGTTCGACACCGCCTTTGAGCGGCTCGAACTGGATGAAGGCGTTGCCTCGATCATCCGCCAGACCGAAGTTGAAATGACCGTGACGATCCCGATTGTGGGCGACGACGGCCATGTGAAGACCTTCAAGGGTTATCGCGTCCAGCATTCGTCGGCGCGCGGGCCGAGCAAGGGCGGCATCCGGTATCACCCGGACGTGGATATTGACGAGGTGCGGGCGCTCGCCATGCTCATGTCGCTGAAGTGCGCGGCGGTCAACCTGCCGTTCGGTGGCGCAAAGGGCGGCATCTGCGTGGACCCGGCGCAGCTTTCGATGCACGAGCTGGAACGCCTCACCCGCCGCTTCGCCAAGATGATCTCTCCGATCCTCGGCGGCAAGCGCGACATCCCCGCCCCGGACATGAACACCAACGAGCAAACCATGGCCTGGTTCATGGACGAAATCTCGTCCAACCAGGGTTTTTACAGCCCGGAGATCGCCACCGGCAAGCCAATTATCCTGGGCGGCAGCGAAGGCCGCACCGAAGCGACCGGGCGCGGCGTGGCGATTGCCACCGTTGAGGTGCTGCGCAAGCTCGACCGCGACCCCGAAGAGTCGCGCGTCGTCGTGCAGGGCTTCGGCAACGTGGCCTACTACGCGGCAAACATCCTGGCGAGCGAGTACGGCTGCAAGATCCTGGCGGTCAGCGACGTCTCCGACGCGATCTACAACCCCAACGGGCTGGATCTGGCGTCGATCAACGAGTATGTCAAGCACAGCCCCAACCATCTGCTCAAGGGCTACCAGGGCGATGTCGAGCACATCACCAACGCCGAACTGCTGACGCTGGACTGCGATGTGCTTGCGCCGTGCGCCATCGAAAACCAGATCACCGCAAAGAACGCGGCGCAGATCCAGGCCAAGGTGATTGTCGAAGGCGCGAACGGCCCGACCAGCTTTGAGGCGGATGCCATCCTGAAGGAACGCGGCATCGTCGTCGTGCCGGACATCCTGGCGAACGCGGGCGGCGTGATCGTATCCTACTTCGAGTGGGTGCAGGACTTGCAGTTCTACTTCTGGGACATCGAAGAAGTCCGCACGCAGCTTCACAAGAAGATGAGCCAGAGCTTCGAGCAGGCGTGGCAGTTCAAGGTGGCGCATGACCTCGATCTGCGGTCGGCGGTGTATCTCGTCGCCGTGGAGCGGGTCGCCAACGCCATTCAGAAGCGCGGCCTCGTCGCGTCCGCTTAGGGATACTATCCCAGATAGGCGTATCTCGGTACGCCCCTATAAGTAGGACACACAAAAAAAATATCCCCGCTGATTGTGCAGATCGGCGGGGATGCTTTTTCCAAGTGGTGCACCTTGGGCGGCTGAAGAAACCGTCCCTACAGCCAACTTAATCTGCCCACGAGAAGCCCGTATCGTCTTCCGGCGTGGCAGTGCTGGGTTCGCCCCATGAGAAGGGCGTCCTGGCGGGTCCTACCGTCGTAGGCTCAGGCGGTGCCGTTTCTTCTACATCGGGAGTGACTTCTTCGCTCTTGGGAGTTGGCTCAACAGGTGCTGCTTCGGTTGGCTCTTCTTCACTGGCAGGTGCCGATTCCGTGGTTGCCTCACCCTCAGGCGCACCGTCCGCGATCCACTGGCGCAGCAAATCGAACTGTTCGTCCGAGAGCTTCGCAAAATGTCCTGCTGTGAGCACCTCGATGACTCGGCTCTCGTCTGGTTTGCCGGGCACGATCACTGGTCCTGCATCGCTTCCCGCCATCAGGCTGGCGTAGTCGGTCACCCGCAGCCCTTTGGTCGGATTTGCGCCGTGGCACATCCCACACGTCTGCTCAAGGATCGGCTGCAAGGTCTGGTAGGTCACAGGTTCACCTTCCTCAACAACAGGAGGCAGCTCCTCTTCCGGCTCCTGTTCGATGCCCAACTCAGTCGCCAGGGTCGGCGCGTCGAAGCCCGCATAGCGCCAATCGGTGCCATGACATCCGCTGTTGGAGCAGAAACTGGTATCGGTTGTGCCACCCGCATTTGCCAGACTGTGACAGTTGGCGCACGTCTCACTAATCTGGTTATGATGCTGACTGATCCAGGTTGAGTCCAGGTGGGAAGCTGGCTCGATTCCTGTGGTCAGGGGCAGCATGGGTTCGATCTCGTCAGAGCGTACTACCTGGGGGATCGAGTGGCACAGGTTGCACTCCAGCCGGATCGCTTCTCCGGCAGCGCTGAAATGCTTACCATCGTGGCAGCGGAAGCAGCCCGGCGAATTGCGGTGGCCAATGTTGTTGGGGTGCGTCTGCCAGAACAACTCCTGTTCGGGATAAGAATTTTCTTCGTAAAGCTGTTCCAACAGGACAATCGCACTTGCTATCTGCTCACCGTTTTCCTCATAGTACGCCGGGTGATTTTCACGGTAGTAGCTCTCCAAACCCGCAATCGCCTTTTTTGCCTCATCGGTTGATTCATAGTCCTGCGTCAGCACGTCAACGGCCTGCGCCCGGATGTAAGGCATATCTTGCGGCAGATCACTCTGATACAGAGCTTTATCCACCACATTACGCGGGGTCGGGATCAGATGCGAAATGCGGTTGTGACAGGTGATACAGTCCATCTCCAAAATGTCGTCGTTGTCCAGATTAGCCACATCGACGGACGAGTCCTCTGCTGTATACTCAACGATCGAACCATCCGCCATCGTTACCCGAATCCAGGGAATCTCCTGCTCGGTTTTGTCCGTAGCGAAATATTCGACGGTATTCTCGGTATGCCAGTGAATACCCCGTCCCAATCCTTCGCGTGCCGTGCCGCCGCCCGTATGCATTAATAGATAGATTTCATAGGGCGTGTTTTCCTCGTCCTCATCAAAGCGCCGGATCAGACGCAGACTGTCATCCGAAAACTTCTGCGGGAAGTGGCAGCGCTCGCACGTTTCGCGGGCCGGACGCATTTTGCCAACCCGGATCGGATATTCGTAATCGCCCGTGATGGTCTTGAAGACCAATTCCATGTGCACGCTTTTTCGAAGAGCCTGCTTGGCGATCCAGTCGCGCCCAATATGACAGTCTACGCATGGCACCCGCGCGTGCGGCGAGACCAGATAGGTATTGTATTCGGGTGGCATGGTGTGGCAGGTAGTTCCACAGAACCCGGGTGTGTTGCTGTATTCCCAGGCAGGCGGAATGACGAGCAGTAGAAAAATCGGAAGGCCAACCAGCAATGTTACAGGGCCGTAACGGCGCAGCCTTGAGCTTCCGGGTGATGGGAAAAAAAAGCGGCGAATTCTTCTACGCATGACGACGCCCTCTTTTTATGAACCAAATAGCATATGGGGAGCAAAAAGCTCGATCTTCGAGAATGCTATATTGATGCTCAAAATAATGCAAATGGGCTCTTGTTATCAGCCGGCACAAAAAACAAAAAAAGGGTAAGGTACGCTCTGTACCTTACCTCAGCATCTGGTTTGTGATCTGTTACCGCGCGGTCAGGATAAACGCGCCGGGCACCGGCTCGCCGGTCAGCTTCTCGATAGAAAGCTGCAAGGCGGCCACGGAGTACCGCAGGTTGTGGACCGCTGCGCCACCGCTCTCGGTGAACTTCAGGTTCCACACCGCGCCGTAGACGTTCACATCCGCGCCTTCGGGGATCTCGAAGTAGGGATAGTGATCGAGCACGCCAACGCCCGCCTCAGTGAGTGCAGCCGTCAGCATCTCGCGCAGGCCCTCGACCTCGACCTGATTCGTCTCGATCGTGCCGTCGCCGTCGTAATCGCGGAAGGCTTCAAACTCGAAGCTCTCGATCCCATCGTGGCAGGTCTGGCAGACCGCAACGTTTTCGGTGTCATCCACCGGGCTGACCATCGAGAAGGTGTGCCCGCCGACGGACAGATGACCCGGCAGCGGTTGATCGTCGCTGGTGTCCTCGGCCGTGCCCGCGTCATCCACGCCGGGCGAGGCGGCCATGTGGCAGCCCACGCAGCTTTCTTCGACGACCCAGCCGTGCGGACTGGTCGGCAGTTCCTCGCCCCACGTATACGCGCCGGATGCGGTCATCATCTCCGCGGCCGTCGAGTAGTGCGGCGTGCTGAACTCGCCGCCGCTCGCGGCCCCCTCAACCGAATCCACCGGGCCAACCCGCGCGTTGTGGCAGGTCATGCAGGTGGCGGCGGGGCCGGCGTCGGTCACTTCAACACCGCTCGGCAGCGTGACCAGATCAAAGGTGCGGAGCTGGTTCGGATTCGCGGCGTTGTGTGGATCGTGGCAGACCGCGCAGGTGATGACCTGATATTCCGCGCGCTGTTCTTCGGCGCTCAACCCGGCGACGAAGTCGATATACCCCGCGCCGCTGTGACACCGCACGCAGTCGGCACGCTCTTCACCGATGGGATACCAGAAGGCCCGCGCGTTCTTGTCGGCATGGGCGCTCAGCTCCCACTGCTGCGGGAGGGTGTGATAAGGCCCTTCCGCGTGGCACTGCGCGCAGACGCCGTAGGACAGCCCACCGCCGATCATCAGTGGGTTCATGCTGGAGGTGTGCGCGCCGCCGGGACCGTGGCAGCTTTCGCACTGGATATTCGCCATCGCCGCCACGTTGGGGAACTCCGCGACCATGGTTTCCCAGTTGTTTTCATTCAGTTCGGCGGGGAAAGTCCAGCCGGCTTCAGCCGCCCGATCGTCAAACCCGTTGTTCACCGCTTCCGGGTGGCTGTCGTTGCCGGTGGTGTGGCAGCGGATGCAGTCCGGGCCGTAATGATCGCCTAACTCGCCTTCGATGCCCCGCACAAACATACTCGCATGGCCCGTCGCATACCAGGCGCGTGCCTTATCCGCATGACAGGTGCCGCATTCCGGCATGGCCGGGGCCTCTCCTGTCAGGCCACCTACGCCGATATACGACGAGGCGTAGACCGTCCAGGTGGCTTCAGCGGTATTGCCGTCGGCGTCGGCTGCCGTCAGGGTCAGATCGTACTGCCCTTCCACATCCGCCTGGAAGATCGCCACCGTGCCGCTGATCAGCTCGGCGGCCGAGCCTTCGGGCGCGGTCAGGCTCCATTCAAAGGTAAATCCTTCGACGGCGGGTTCGGGCTGCACAAAATCCTCGATCTGGTGCACGCCCATTTCGGGATAGATGCCGTAGGGCATGATGATCGCCTGCATCGGTTGGGCCGCCGGGTCTTCGCCGGCTGCCACCGCATACGCTTCCGCCGCGACATACGTGCCCACGCCGACGGATTTGTTCGCCGTGGTGGTGATCGGATCGCCTTCGTCGTCCTGGCCCTGCACATGGATCACATTGCCGGCAAGGAGCAGCGCCACCACGAGCAGCACACCGCCGGTCGCCAGTAGTAAATGTTTTGACATAGCTACTCCTATCTCGATATTTTTTCCCTCAACCAAAAACTGTCTGAAACGGTCGGAAAAGAATAGAGACTATCACTTTCAGCAAGCGATAATCTCTATCAGTATCTAAGCGTATCACGTTTTTGATATTTTTGTTGCTTAACACTCGGAGAAGGCCGGGCAACGTGACTCCCGGCCTTTTCGTTCAGCGTTAAGGGTTACGGACGGGTGAAGCCGGCGACGGCATCCGCCCCGCCCATATCCTCCAGGCTGTCGTACAGGATTTCCGCCATATACTTGGCGTTGTGTACGAACGAGCCGGGATCCTTAGCCACATACTGGTAGTTGTAGGCCGCGCGCAGCAGGCGAGGCGTCCAGGTTGCATAGCGGTCGGCCTCGTCGGGATCGGCGGTGCCGTTGCCGTTCGCATCGATGAACCAGTAGGGGTGAGCGGCAGAGTTGTAGGCGATAGCCGTGCCAGCGGTTTCCAGCGCGTACGCCTGGATGGCGGGCAGCAGTGCCTCGTGCAGCGTCTCGATCTCACCCGCGACGCCTTCTTCGGCTGCATCAGCGTCCCAGTCGCCCGACGCCATGCGGATTTCTTCCACCGAGGTCACTCCCTGGTGGCAGGTCGCGCAGAAGTTGACATCGGGAGCCAGCACGTGCGGCTGGTGGCAGTCCGTGCAGGCTTCGACCATGCCGGGGACATGCTGGAAGCGGCCCGCGTATTCCTTGCCGTCGTACTGGTAAGCGCCCATCGCTTCGGTGCCGAAGAGTGACGCGCCCGCCGCGAAGTAGTGTACGTTGCGGAAGGTCAGATCCTCAGACACCTCGTCGTCACCCACGCCAGCCCGCGTGATCGCGGCGTTGACCGAGGTGGTGGACTCGCGGCCCTGGTGGCAGTTCAGGCACAGATTCGCGCCCAGGTTGTTCTCGAAGCCAACCGTCGCGCCGCTGGGGAACTTCACTTCGGCCACTTCGAGCAGCGCGAAGTCCTGGAAGTTGGTGTGGCAGGTCGAGCACATCAGCGAAGCGGAAGGCTCCACCGCGATGGTGGCATTGTTCTTGACGAACATGGGCAGACCTTCGGCGGTGTGGCACTTCACGCAGCCCGCCGCGACTTCGCCATCCGCGTCCCAGTGACGGAACGGCTCGCCGGACCCGTCAAAGTGGCCGGGGACATTGCGATGGAGCGCAGTAGTATCCACCGGCGTAGACAGCGCTTCGTTCAGCGACGCGATCGAGTCGTTCATCAACTGGGCGTGGTAGCGCGCATTGTGAGCGAACGCACCGGGGTCTTTTTCATAGAACTGGAAGTTGTAGGCCGCTTGCAGCAGGCGCGGCGTGAACGAGGCAAAACCTTCTTCGCCTTCATCTACAGCGTCGTTGGCGTTGGCATCCGCGAAGAAGTACGGATAGCGGGCGGCATCGTACACAATGGGCGTACCCGCAACCTCAGCCGCATAGGCCTGAATCGCCTGGAGCAGAACCGCTTGCAGGCCCTCAAGCTCTTCGGAGATACCCTCTTCGATGCTGCCATCGCCGTCAATATCGACCTGCGAGCCCATCATGCGAACCGTCCGCAGATCCTCGACGCTGGCGACATCCGTATGGCAGGTCGCGCACGACTTCAACCTGGACTTCGAGCGTGTGCGGGCTGTGGCATTCGCTGCACGTATCGAACTCGGGCACATGCGCGAATTTCGGCTGGTAGGCGGCACCTTCGTATTCGTAACCACCGTGTGCCTGGCTACCATACAGGCTGGCCGCCGCTGCGAAGTAGTGAATATTGATAAAGCGCAGATCGGCGCTGACGTCGTCAGGTCCAATACCCGCCGCGGTGATCGCGTCGTTCACCTGGACAACGGACGCGCGGCCCTGGTGGCATTCCATGCAGCGGGCGGCTACGCCCACTTCCAGGTCAGCCCCCGAGGGGAACACGACGTTTACTTTGGTAACTGTTACCGGGTTGTGGCAGGCCGTACACGTTACCGTGGTGCCTACCGCGACAGGAGCATCGACAGTGCCCGCCGCAGAGCCATCTGCGCCGAGGAAGTCGATATAGCCGGTCTCGCTGTGGCATTTCGCACAGTCGGGCGGAACCTCTTTAGGATCCTCTTCGTCCCAGTGATGGAAGGCTTCGGCATTCCCCTCCGGGTCGGCATGGCCGGATGCCGCCCACGCGTCGACGATCCAGGTGGGGCAGGGTGCGCCCGCCGGGCATTCGTCCTGGGCAGATACTGGCTTAGGTGCGTTGGCGTCTGCGATCAACAATGCAGCAGCTACCACCAACAACGCCAGGCCGACGATAAAAAGAAGTTTTCGGCTCATACTTTTTCCTCTCTCATGAAAGTTACCATCAAAACAAAAAAGAAGACTGCCGGTTTAGCGTTGATAAACGACAGTCTTCTTCTCAAACCCATAGCATAGGCGCGCCAGCCGGCGGGCCGCGGTGATGGATGCCCCACACAGCGTCAGCGTGCAGCACGGCGCGATGTTCGCTGTTCAGGCGAATGAACAGGTGGGTGACGTCCGGTACCGGCTCTCCAAACTCATCGGCCGCCGAATAGTCGCGCGACACCAGGGATACCGCCTGCCATGCGGACTCGTCGGGCGGCTGCGGCATGGCACTCGCCCGGCTCCAACGAGTGGGCTGTGCCTGGTTTTCGAGCATCCCCAGCCAGAACTCCAACTGGTCAAGAGCGGCCAGAGTCTCGCCGGTGGGACTGCCCAGGCGCGTCTGGTCATAGATCTGCAAAAAGCCGCGGATCACAGCCTCAGACGGTTCGCCCGACGCGGCAGGCAGCGCCAGAATCCGCTGACCAGCCGAGACCAGGCGCGCATTAGCGGCGGCGTGCTGCGACGTTTCGGGATGCGCCGAGAGATTAGCCACCATCACGGCAGCATGATCCGCGTGGTGAGCCAGCAGGGACGCGTCGGCCAGCGCGTCATGGCAGAAGCAGTCTTGCAGATCGACGATTGCTTCGACCAATCGCGCACGCCCAGCAGACGAACCGGCGGAATTAGCGGAATCAACCGAATCCAGGCGAACCAATACCACGATTCCCGCCAGGATCAGAATCACGCCTGCCGCCAGTAACCAGCCGTACACCCGTCTCAACATGATCTGCCGTTATTCTGCTGCGATGGACCCAATATTCCGAGCAAACTGGAATACAGACTTTAGCATACGGGCAAACGCCGGATGCTCCTAGTGACGCCTGTCACAAGCATTGCCTGTCATTCGTTATCATACATCAAAATCGATTGTCGCAACAGTTGGTGAAGGACTTTTCTAACTGGAAGTATCGCCTTAAAGTTTATTTTTCGTGAATTTTTTACGGAATCTATACACTTTCTGAGCACTCTGAGGTAAGATTAAAGATGTAAAGGGTGAGATCGGGTCATAGAATCAATTCTATCTTTGTCAACCGCTGGTGGGTCGGAGGGCAATCTTTTAGTTCATGACCAAACAAGTGCTGATCCTGGATGACAACGCTGATAACCGCCAACTGCTCTATTTTGCGCTGATGACCGGCGATTATGAGATCCATCAGGCCGAGCAAGGCAGCGAAGCCGTCACCCTGATGCAGCAGAATGTCTATGATCTGGCCCTGCTTGACGTGGAACTCCCCGACGCCGACGGGCTGGAACTGGCCGAGACTCTGCGCCAGAAATGCCCGCATGTCGCCCTGATCATGTTATCCGCCAATGACAACATCGAACGGCTGCAAAAAGCCCGGCAGATCGGCGCAAATGCCTACGTGGTGAAGCCGTTCAATCTGCCTAAGGTCCTGAAATTTATCCGCGACTTTGAAAGCAACCAGGCCGAAGCCGACATGCAGATTATTGAAAATACTCGCTGAGCGGGCGGATGGTATCCCGTCAAGAGAAGAATCGGTCCTGATATTACATTTGGAAGGAGCCTGACCTCATGAAAAGTAACGCTGCGTTTGGTTTGGGTTTGCTGGTTGTGAGCGGCGCTTTGGTGATCGGCGCTCTCGTGTTAGCGCTCTCGTCACTCCCCGCCGTTTCAGCCCAGGAAGAGCCTACGCCCTATCCGACGCTGGAAGCCTGCCCGCTCGAAGATGGCGTCCTGAATATTGCCTGGATCCCCAAAGCCCTGAACAACCCTGTGTTCGAACTGGGCCGCATTGGCTCCGAGACACGCGCCGAAGAACTGACCGAGCAGGGGCCTTGTGACGTCGAGATCTTCTACACCGCGCCGATGAGCTCCACTGCCGAAGATCAGGCGGCGCTGATGACGGATGTGATCGAACTGGAAGGGCTGGACGCGATCGGGATTTCGTGCATCGACCCGAACATCTGCATCGAGCCGATCAACGCCGCGGTCGAAAAGGGGCTGGCCGTCATGACGTGGGATCTGGATTCGCCGGACAGCGATCGGCTGACCTACCTGGGCGTGGATAACTATGAGGGTGGACAGGCCGCCGCCGACCTGCTGATCCGCACGATGGGCGAAAGCGGCAAGGTAGCGGTGCTGAGCGGCGTCAAGGGTTCGGCCAACCTCGAAGCGCGCGTAGCCGGCTTTGTCGATTATCTCAAGGACTACCCGGATATTGAGGTCGTGACGACGGTCTACTGCGACGATCTGGCACCCAAAGCCGTGGAACTGATCGAAGCCGCCATGACCGAGAATCCCGACCTGAACGGCTGGTTCTTTGCGGGGATCTGGCCGGTCTTCGCCGGGCGCGGCGCGATGCCGCTGTGGGAAGCCGCCACGCTCGACAACGGAATGATCAATGTCGCGTTTGATACGCTGCCGGTCGAACTCGATCTGGTGAAAGACGGCTACATGCACGGGCTGGTTGGTCAGAAATATTGGGGCTGGGGCTACGACACGGTGCAGATGCTCTACGAGCATGTGCTGTACGGGCGTGAATTTGAGAGCTTCACCAACTCGGGCATGGATATTGTCACGCCGCTGAATGTCGATGCGATGAGCCAGGCGTGGGAAACCAATGACTTCACCCAACCCCTGCCTGATCCATTTGGAGAGGAAGATGCGGACAACTAATATCCGGCTCAATCTGGGCCTCAAGCTGCTCCTGATCTTCCTGCTGATCGGTCTGGTGCCGCTCGTCGTGACCGGCGTGACGAATATCGTGACGACCAGTGATACGCTGCGCGACCGGGCAATCGACGATGAACAGGCTTATCTTCAGCGTAAGGCCAACGAAATTGAGCGTTTCCTGAGCGCGACCGGCGATGACATTTTTCTGCTGAGCCAGTCGGTTGCCGTGCGCGATATGGCGCAGGCGATTGTGGAAGAGGATCGGCTGGCGCTCCAGCCCGCCCGCGACACCGCGGCGCAGGAGTTTCAGAACTTCGTAATGCGGCGCAACTTCGCCGACCGGCGTGTATACGCTCGTATCCGCTTCCTGACCACCGATGGGTTTGAATTTGTGCGGGTGGACGACATCGACGGCGAGCCGACGGTCGCCATGAATCTCAACTTCCGCAACAGCGAAGACTATTTCGCGCAGGCGATAGATCTGCCGGAAGGTGAGCTTTATATCTCGCGGATCAACCTGTTCGATGAATACGGGCGCATCCAGCAGCCCTATAACCCGGTGCTGCAATACAGCACGCCAGTGTATCTGGAAGACCAGTTGGCCGGCGTGCTGGTGATGGACATCCAGGCGCAGGGCTTTTTGAGCCTTGTCCAGACGGACCTGCCCACCAAGGCGACCGCGTTCCTGGTCGATCAGGATGGCTACTACCTCTCGCACCCCGACGCGGATAAGCTGTACGGGCGCGACCTGGAAACGGGGATCCGTCTCGAATCCGACCTGCCCGCGCTCGAAACGTCGCTGGTACATCCCCGTGAGGGCACGACGGAACTGGCCGACGACATTGCCGTTTACCAGCCGATTGTCCCGCCCGGCCAGGAAGGGCAGCACTGGATGCTGTTTTCGCTGCGCCCGCTGGATACGGTGCTGTCCTCGGTGCGGCAGCAGCAGTATACGCTGGTGCTGGCGTTGGTGCTGGTGGGCTTCGGCGTCGCCGCGATCGCGCTGTACTTCGCGCGCGGTCTGAGCAGGCCGATCGGGCAGTTGACCGAAATCTCGACCCAGATCGCGGGCGGCAACCTTAATCAGCGCGTGCAGATCGAGCGAGACGACGAACTGGGCGATCTGGCGCGGACGTTTAACAGCATGGCCGACCAACTGCGCGAACTCGATCGATCACCTTGAAGACCGGGTGAACGCCCGCACGCGCGACCTTCAGATCGCCGCCGACGTATCGCGCCAGATCACGACCGTGCTCGATATTGACCGGCTGCTGCAGCAGGTTGTCTCGCTGGCCGCGACGAGCTATGACCTTTACGCCTCGTTCGTCTTTCTGCCGGTGGAAGAGGGCAAACGGCTGGTGCAGGCTGCCGGGGCGGATGCCGCCGGACAGGTCGTCATACTGAGCGGGTTCGAGGGGCTGCTGATCAACGCGCAGCCGAGCATCGTGGCGCTGGCCGCTCGCACCCATGAGACGGTGACGGTTAACAATACGAGCGATTCGCCGCTCTACCTGCCGTGGGACGGCCTGCCAGAGACACGCTCCGAGGTGGCGATCCCGCTGGTCCTGGGCAGCCGGCTGCTGGGCGTGTTCGACCTGCAAGCGCGCCGCCCGCACCGCTTCGAGGACGAGGATCTGCGCATCCTGACCTCGCTGGCCGAGCAGATCGCCATCGCCGTGCGCAACGCGCAGTTGTTCAGCGAGGCGCAGATCGCCCGCGACGCCGCGGAGCAGGCCAATCAGGTCAAGTCGCAGTTTTTGGCGAATATGTCGCACGAACTGCGCACGCCGCTCAACGCGATTTTGAACTTCACCGGGTTCGTGGCGGATGGCGTGCTGGGCCCGGTGAACGACAAACAGGCCGACAGCCTGAACAAGGTCGTCAACAGCAGCCAACACCTGCTCAGCCTGATCAACGACATCCTGGATCTGACCAAAATCGAAGTCGGCATGATGGACCTGTTCATCCAGGACGTCGATATGAACGGCGCGCTGGAAAGCTCCATCGCGACGGCGAAGGGTCTGGTGAAAGACAAGCCGATCACCCTGGTCACGGACATCCAAAAGGATCTGCCCGTGATCATGGGCGACCGCCGCCGCATCCGCCAGGTGATGCTGAACCTGATCTCAAATGCGGTCAAGTTCACCCCGGCGGGCACGGTGACGATCGCGGCCCGCCGCGAGGGCAGCGCTGTGCTGATCACGGTGCGCGACACGGGAATCGGCATCCCGGACGATCAGCGGCAGCTTGTGTTCGAGAGCTTCAAGCAGGCCAAGCACGATCTGTCTGATACCCCCGGCACCGGCCTGGGCATGCCGATCTCAAAAGCCTTTGTCGAGGCGCACGGCGGCAGGATCTGGTTCGAGAGTGAGGTTGGAGCCGGGACGACATTTTATGTCACGTTCCCGGTTGCCGAGTTTGCCGCCGGGGTTCTGGCCCAGGCTCCTGACGCGGCGAACAGTGTCCCGCTGCCAGCCTCACCCCCCGACCCCCTTTCCACAAGGTAGAGAGGGGGGATCGCGGCGGGGCGTACAGCCGGCAAGTCCCCTCTCCAGATGATGGAGAGGGGAAAGCGTGCTGTCCCGCCAGAGCGTGTTATGAACTTCTGAGGGCAGGCATGGGACGCTGTTCCCTGCGTTGGCCCCTCCCTAAATCCCTCCCCACAGGTGGAGAGGGACTTGACGGCGCCCCCCTTTCTCCGTGCGTGCAAAGCACGCCTGGGGATAGGGGCTAAAGTCTATAACAGGCTCTAGCGGATGCACGCCAGGGGTGAGGCTGTATCAAGGCAATTGATGCAAGGATGATCGACCACTATGTCTGGTTCGCAGCCGGCATTTTTATACGTGGAAGACGATGAACTGAGCCGAGAGGTCATGCGGCTGCTGCTGGTGAACGTGCTGGGCTATGCCCAGGTGATGATGTTTGAGGACAGCCGGCAGTTTATCGACAACATACGCGCCCTGCCCGCCGTCCCGGACGTGATCTTTCTGGATATTCAGGTGCGCCCGCACGACGGCTACGAGATGCTCAAATTACTGCGCGGCGAGGCGGCGTACCGGCAGGCGAAGGTGATCGCGATGACGGCCAGCGTTATGGCGACCGATGTGGCCGCGCTGAAAGCTGCCGGTTTTAACGGCATGATCGGCAAGCCCATTATGCGCCAGGCGTTCCCCGATCTGTTGGCCCGGATTCTGGCCGGCGAATCGATCTGGTTTGTATCGTAACGCAGTGATTAGTTTTTAGTTTAGTGATTGGTTAAAGCGGCTGAGAGAAGTTTTGTTTAACCAGGAACTAAAAACTTATAACCAATTACTTCTTTAATCAGGAGACGGACTTATCGATGACGCTCTCTGGCGTGCGTGCCCTTATTATCGAAGATGAAGAAACCAGTGCGGACGTGCTGCGGAACCTGCTGGATCAATTGGAGGTGGATTCCGCCGTCATTTTCAGCAGTCCTCGGATCGCGGCTGTGATCGGCCAGACGGCCCGCCCCGACGTGATCTTTCTCGATCTTGAAATGCCGAATATGAACGGCTATGAAGTCCTCGAACTCATCAAGTCGGACGCGGAGTTCGACGGCGTGCCCGTGGTAGCCTATACCACGCACATCAGCCATATGAACGAGGCGCGGCGGGCGGGCTTTCACAGCTTTCTGGGCAAGCCGCTGCACCGTGTCGATTTTGCCGAGAATCTGCGGCGGATTCTCAACGGCGAGTCGGTCTGGGAAGCGCCGTAGAGCGCGAGACGCATTTTTAGCCCCTATCCCCCGCCCGACCTATGGTCGGCACCCCTTCTCCCCACCATATGGAGAAAGGGGAGGATCGGAAGTCCCTCTCCACGGCGTGGGGAGGGATTTAGGGAGGGGCTAACCCACAAGAATGGCCTCTCCAGATCCGACAAAATGCGCCGTCTGACCTATACCCGGCTGGGCCGTGTTCCTCATGATGACCTTGGGAGCCTATGCTAAAGTAACCCTATACGGTAGGTTCGCTTATTGCGCCACCGTAAATCCAGGCAGTAAAGATGTAAGGAGGAAAACCTATGGCGAGCCCATTGTGGAATCAGATCGCCGGAAGCTGGAAGCAGTTTAAAGGTGAAGTTCAGACCCAGTGGGGTAAACTGACGATGGATGACGTTGACCAGATCGAAGGTCAGTACGAAAAACTGGCCGGGAAGATCCAGCAGCGTTACGGCATCGCTCAGGAAGAAGCCTACCGTCAGATCGACGCGTGGGCCGAACGCATGAAAGCGCGTACTTCGTAACGCTTAAAAGACTCCTGGAAACCCATGGGAGTGTGGGCCACGGCTCACACTCCCTGTTTTTTGCGGTTGCAGGGAATCAGGGCCGCGCTCATGCCCGGGCTTGGCGATCAGCCTTATCTTCACCTGTATGGTGGTGCGACGCGTTGCCCGATACCTGTTGTTCCAGCGCCTCCTCGATTTTGTCCAGGTCGGTCGGCTGAAGCATATCTTCCAGAACCTCATCTTGCGATACATCGACGCCGCTCTTTTTAAGCAGCAGCGTCACCATTTCGAGCAGTTTAGTGATCTCCGCTTCGGTACGCACATCCACATTCAGGTCAACTTCCTGCCGCAGATCCGCAGTCAGACCCGCGCGGTTCTGCGAGATCAGCACGATAATGGCGAGAAAAATCGCCTCCAGGGAAACCGCCATGGTCAGGAAACTAAACGGATAGGGGTCGAACGGCTCAATCCCCCCAAAAACCTCTGAATTGACGGCAATCCAGATCGCAAAAACGACTGCGTTGAGAACCAGAAATGAAATGGTGCCAAAACTGGCTGTGAGCCAATCGGCCAGCTTTTCGGATGCAGTCTCTTTCGCATCTGCCTTGGCTTTTAAGCTCTGGTAAATCTCCTGATTTGCGCTGGCGCGCTGTTCAAGGCGTTCTTGATAGTCATTCGGAAGAGTTCATGCCTCAGCCTTATAGTCTTCATAGATTCTGGCGCAGCGATTGGTGGGGCGAAGTCGTAAGCTGACACTCGGATCAGAACCAATCGCGCCGCCAGAAAACGATCACGGTCATCGCGCTGATAAACAGGGACAGGCACAGCACAATCCCGAAGTCGAAATGCTGATGGAACAGCGGCAGCTTGACATTCATCCCGTAGAAGCTGGCGATCATGGTGGGAATCGCCATGACAATCGTGATCGACGCCAGAAATTTCATGACCTGATTCAGATTGTTCGAGATGATCGAGGCAAAAGCATCCATCATCTGGCTCAGAATGTTATTGGCGATGCCGACCATCTGGATGGCCTGCTGGTTTTCGGTCAGCACGTCGTCCAACAGATCCTCGTCTTCGGGATAGGCCTGGAACATGCGGCTGCGCTGTAGCCGTTCCATCATCAGCTCGTTCGATTTGAGCGCTGTTTCAAAATAGACCAGACTCTTTTCATATTTTAGCAGTTCTAATACTTCCCGGTTGCGCAGGGACTGCTGCAAGCGATCTTCGACCGTATCCACCAATTTGTTGATCTCGCGCAGATAGGCGAGATAGCGGCTGGCGGTGCTGAGCAGCAGATAGAGGACAAAACGATTGCGCTTGGCGGTGGACAGCGCCTTCACCCTGCCGTTGCTCAATTCCTGCAAGACACGGTTCTGGGTCTTGCAGACGGTCACGACGTATTGATCGGTCAGGATGATGCCCAGCGGCACGGTGATATACGGAATGTCGGCGTTTTCGCTCTGAAGATAGGGGATGCGCAAGATGATCAGCGTCGTGTTATCTTCTTTTTCCGTGCGCGACAGTTCGTCCATATCCAGGGGATAGGTCAGAAAATCCTGGGGGACCTTCAGCTCTCGCTGGAGCGTGCTAATCTCGTCGGGGGTGGGATCCACGACGCTGATCCAACTCCCACTCACATAGGCGGCGAGGGATTCCAGGCCGGACTCGGTATTCTTAAAAATGGTAATCACAGATAGGATCTCCGTGGCGGCTGACCAGTGGCTTTCGCTCGAATCGACGCGCCAAACATAGCGCAAAGGCCGGGCAGCGTCCAGCCCCAAACCGTGGGGGCCTCGCCATCAACAAACACCCGGTGCCAGATCGACACCGGGTGTGGTTTTGGGGCTGATTTTGAAGCGTCGGGGTATCGGTTACCCGGACACCTTCTCGGCTTTTTCGGCGGGCGCAGGTGCGACAAAATCCGGCGGCAGCAGCCCGGCCTCGGTGACAATGCGCGGTACGATCTCTTCCCAACCAACGGCCATCAGGTGCAGACCGTTGACGCCCTGCTTGCCCTTGATCGCCTCGATCAGTTCCAGCGTGATCTGCACGGCTTCTTCTTCGACGCCATCGCCCGCTGCTTCCAGGCGCTTGAGCAGCTTTTCGGGGATAATGACGCCGGGCACTTCGTCGTTCATATAACGCGCCATCTTCAGCGACTTGAGCGGCGTGATCCCGATCAGGATATACACCATATCGAGAATGTTCCGCTTGGCCAGCTCGTTGAGCCACACTTCGAGGCCGTCCACATCAAATACCAGATTGGTCTGGAAGAACTGCGCCCCGGCGTTGATCTTCTTGTGCTCGCGCAGGGCCTGGAATTCGGGCCGTGAGGCGAACGGGGCCGCCGCCGCGCCGATGAAAACCTTGGGCGGGAACTTGATCGCGCGGCCGTCGAGATAGTGCGCCTCGTCGCGCATCCGGCGCAGAATCCAGAGCATCTGGATCGAGTCCAGGTCGAGCGTGTCCAGGCGGCCCATCGGCGCGGGACCCATCCGCCCGCTGTCGCCCGACAGGCACAGCACGTTACGGATACCGAGCGCGCTGGCCCCGATCACCTCGGATTGCAGGCTGGTGCGAGTCTTCTCGCGCGCGGCGATCTGCATGACTGGCTCCGCGCCGTTTTGCATCGCCATGATGCTGCACGCCATACTCGACATACGCGCCGTGGCCGACGGGTTGTCGGTGAAGTTGATCGCGGCGACGTAGGGTTTGACCATCTGAATGTTGCGTGTCATCTGGCCGGTGGCGGTGCTCACCGGCGGCGCGACTTCCGCCGTCACGACGAACTGTCCCGCTTTGAGGCGGCGCTCCAGTTCGGACATGGGTTCCTGATAGGTGGGGGCGTGATATTCGGAATCGCCCTGCCACCAGTCAGGCTGGCGGATGGGGCGGAAGACGGAGTCCCAGTTGGCGGCGCGGGCGTTCACATCGCGGGAGAACATCCCCCCGACGAACTTTTTCATGCCCACTTTGCGCGCCTGGTGCCACACGTCGCCCCAGGTTTCGGTCCCGACTTGATCCCAGTCCAGCGGGGGCAGTACTTCGAGCAGTTTGTGTTCGCGCCCCATCGCGAAGCTGCGCTCATAGATGCGGAACCAGATGCACGGACGGGTCGGATCCACATAGCAGAATTCCACGGTAGAGCCACCGCAGGGGCCGTTCCGCGCACCTTTTGAGCATTCCATGGGGCAGATAAATGCGGTTTCTTGCAGCAAGCAGTTGCCACACATCCGGCAGCCAAACAGAGGACCTTTCACCATACGCTCGACGCGCGCCAGCATACGCCGGCCAAATGGCTCGCGCTTGAACGGGTAAAATGGGGGTTGCCAGCGGCGACCAGGGGTAAAGAGCGGCATAAGGATTTTTCCTTTTGGCGACGTCTGTCGCACCACCAACCGGTTAGGATGTCTCGTCAGGAACCAATTATTATTGTAGGTCAGGCTCCTGATGCTGCTCAGTGCTGAATTTCAGCGATATTTCACTAAAAAATCACTTTTTGCGGGCTGAGCCAGTCCGGAATGATTACCCATCTCCCGAAGTCTCTTCCTCCACACTCAGCAAATTGGCTCCCCGGCGGTGCCGGCGTTGATGCATATTTATAATTTAATCGGGCAATCTGTCGTAGGGGCGTATTGATGCGGTTTGAAGAATTAAGCGCGGAAATAAAATACAGGCCTCACCCCCCGGCCCCCTCTCCAGCCGAGCTAGAGAGGGGGAGAGCGCTACCCTCGCCCTGGCTGGGCCGGGGAGAGGGCCGGGTGAGGGGCGTCGTCAGCCCGTAGATCCGTATTCATTAGTCAAAAAGCATCAATACGCCCCTACCGGGCGGGGCAAGCCCACGCCCCTACACCATCGCATTACCTGTTCATTTATGGAATAGGGCAATAAACGCTCCGGCAATCGTATTCAAAAAAGTCCGCTGAAGGGACTCTTGACCAGCCCCTTTAGCGGGCTTCCGGCAGTTGCCATAGCCGCACGGTTTTAACCCGCGGCGTCAGTGATCGGATGTGCCTCCATGACCTTCTTGAAACTCACCCTCCCGCAAATTCAGGTTTGCGCTCCTCAAAGCACCGGTCTATAATTTGAGATAGTGGGCTAATGAACACATGGCTTGCAAAAAGATCCATTTTGCAACGCCCATTTATTCCATTCCTTTCTGTCCAGGAATTACGCAAGGGAATATCGTGCAGGTGGTGAGAGGAGGCAGTACCAAAAATTAAGGTAAACCGATTTAATATCGTGACGCCTGAATTTTTCGTTTCGCTTGTCGTTTGAACCATGGAGAGTAAAAAATGAAGAAGCATTTGACCTTTCTGCTGGTCATTGTAATGGTGATGGGGCTGGTCCCGGCGGTAGTATCCGCGCAGGATACGCCGCAGCTTGTGATCTGGGCCGATGAAACCCGCGCCGCCGTCATTGAAGACCTCGGCACGTCGTTTGAAGAAGAATACGGCGTTGAACTGGTCGTTCAGCAGATGGGCTTCGGTGACATCCGCGACCAGATGCGGATCGCGGCCCCGGCGGGCGAAGGCCCGGACATTATCATCGGCGCGCACGACTGGCTGGGCGAACTGGTGACCAACGGGCTGCTGACCCCGGTTGATCTCGGTGATGCGGCTGAAGGTTTTGACCCCACCGCGATCAAAGCTTTCACCTGGGAAGATCAGCTTTACGGCGTGCCCTATGCTCTGGAAGCCATCGCGTTTTTCTATAACACCGACCTGGTGGAAACCCCGCCCGCGACCTGGGACGAAGTTCGCACCATGTCCGAAGAAATCGTCGCGTCGGGTGAAGCTCAATATGGCTGGATCCGTCAGGAAGGCGATCCGTATCACTTCTTCCCGATCCAGACCGCGTTCGGCGGTTACATCTTCGGCACGGACGAAGAAGAGCAGTATGTCGCCACGGATGTGGGCGTGGACAACGAAGGCTCGGTTGCAGCGCTTCAATTTGTGCAGGGCATGCTCCAAGATGGTTTGATCCCCTCTGGCCTCGATGGTGGTGCGGCGGAAGCCCTGTTCCAGGATGGATCCGCGGCCATGTATATCACTGGCCCGTGGAACCTGCAGCGCTTCCAGGATGCGGGTGTGCCGTTTGCCATCGCCCCGCTGCCGAGCGGCCCCAACGGCGATCCTGGCCGTCCGTTCCAGGGCGTGCAGGCCTTCATGGTCAGCGCGTTCAGCGAGAACCCGCTGCTGGCCCAGGCGTTCGTGACCGAGTGGGTCGCGCGCGAAGATGTGCAGATGGCCCTGTACGAAGCGGGCGACCGCGCACCCGCCCTGCTCTCGGCGCAGGAACAGATCGAGGATCCTTATCTCGACGGTCTGGCGGCATCCTATGAAGTCGGCCAGCCGATGCCCGCCATCCCCGCGATGTCGGCGGTCTGGACGGCCTGGGGTGATGCCATCGTCCTGGCGATGCAGGATCCCGAAGCCGATGCGGCGGAACTCGCCACGCTGGCCGGTGATACGATCCGCGAAGCGGCCGAGGCTGAGTAGGTTTGCATGATGGTAGGGGCCGACGGAACTCGGTCCCTACTGGGCGCGGTCGGCTGGTGCCTTTCTCCAGCATGGATGCGCCCCGCAGCAACAGGGCCGGTAGAGATCATTCTGCCGGCCCTGTTTCCCAATCGGCTCTTGTTTTGGATGCGCGTGTGCGAAAGGAGAGGGGAGGCCCGAGACGAAGCGGTTAGCCGTTAGCGATTAGCCGTTAGCGGTTTGTGAGTGCATGAGCCTGCTGCTGGCGAACAGAGCACTTACGGGCCATACAAAAGCTAACAGCTAATAGCTAAAAACTAATGGCTCAGTACATGGCCAGTACCCCGAAAAACCATGACGGCTGAGAGTATTCCACGAAGCCCGGCAAATAGACCTTCTGCAATCTTTTCAGGTTCTTTAATCACGATTATCTTAAAGCTGGTGGCGCTGGCCGCCATTGATGCCTTTGCGATCTGGTTTATTGGCGGCCTGCTCGGTGAACAAGAATGGCTTTTGGCGATTTTTGTGGCCGTCGTTACGCTGGGGATCAATGCCATCTTTCTGATCGACGGGCTTTATCCCTATCGCTGGTTCGCGCCCGGCCTGGCGCTGCTGATCCTGATGATCATCTTCCCGACGATCTATACCGTCTACGTGGCGTTCACCAACTACCGCGATGGCAACCTGCTGACTCGTTCCCAGGCCGAAGATGTGCTGTCCGACCCGGTCTATCTGCCGGAAGACGCTCCATCCTATACCTGGACGGCGTTCCGCTCCACCGAGGATGCCGCCAAGTACGGGCTGTGGCTGATGCCGCAGGATGAGAGCCTCGGCGGGCCGATTTTCGTCACCGAGGGCACTATCACCCCGGCCAGCGAGATCGACCTGGGTGAGAACACGCTGGACGACGACGGGATTCCGAGCGGCCTGCCCAGTTATGAACGGCTGCCGCGAGGACAGGTGATCGCGCTGCTCGACAATACGCTGTCCAAGATTCAGTTTGGCGAGCCGGGCAACGTCATCCAGATCACGATCCGCGAGGCGGCGGTTTATCGCCAGAAGTACACCTTTGACGACGACGGTTCGATGCTGGACAACGAAACGGGCGTGAGGTATAAGCCTAAAGAGGGCACATATACACCCGTCAGCGGGCCGACCATGCGGGATGGCGTCGTGGTCGATGAAGAAGGTGAGCCGCTCGACGTGATCCGTCCCGGCTTTTATGTGGTGACCGGGCTGGACAACTTTAAGCGGCTGGTTGAAAGCGAGAAGATCCGCGAGCCGTTTGTGGATGTGTTCATCTGGACCTTCGCCCACGCCTTTCTCACCGTGTTCCTGACCTTCTGGTTCGGACTGTTCATGGCGCTGCTGCTGAACGCCAAGTTCATGCCGGGGCGCGCCGTGCTGCGGACGCTGCTGCTGGTGCCCTATGCGCTGCCGGCGTTTATCAGCGTGCTGGTCTGGAAAGGGCTGCTCAACGAGCAGTTGGGAGTGGTCAACAAGGCGATCACCGACATTCTGGGCGTGGATAATGGGCCAAAGTGGACCTCCAGCCCTACCTGGGTCAAGGTCGGGATTCTGCTGATCCAGCTCTGGCTCGGCTTCCCGTACATGATGCTGGTCACGACCGGGGCGCTGCAATCGATCCCGAACGACATTTACGAAGCGGCGCGCGTTGATGGGGCGAATGTGCTCCAGCAGTTCCGCCACCTGACCCTGCCGCTGCTGCTGGTCGCGGTGGGTCCGCTGCTGATCGCGTCGTTTGCGTTCAACTTTAACAACTTCACGATTGTCGAGTTGTTCAACAAAGGGGGTCCACCCATCCGGCCGGACACGCCGGCGGGCCACAGCGACATCCTGATCACCTACACCTACGAGCTGGCTTTTGGCAGCGGGCGCGGCGCGGACTACGGCTTCGCCTCAACGATCAGCCTGGTGATCTTCATCATCGTGGCGGTGATCACCTTCTTCAACTTCCGCTTCACCCAGTCGTGGGAGGAGATCTCGGAAAATGTCTAGCATGAGCTATGTCCTCGAAAACAAGATGGCGCGTGACCGCTGGCTCAATTACCTGGTGCGGCTGGTCGTGATCCTGCTGGCGCTGTCTTTCGCGTTCTTCCCGATCATCTGGGTGGTGTCGGCATCGTTTGACCAGACCGGATCGCTGAACACCCAGAAGCTGATCCCGCATAACTTTGGTGATGGGAACTATGACAAGCTGCTCAGCAGCGACATCCACCCGTTTAAGACCTGGATATGGAACTCGATCAAGGTTTCGTCGATCGCGTCGATCCTGTCGGTGATGATCAGTGCGTTGGGCGCGTATGGTTTTTCACGCTTCCGCTTCAGCGGGCGGCGGAGCCTGATGCTCACCATCTTTATCGTGCAGGTGTTCCCCAACTCGCTCACCATTGTGGCGACCTTTCTGCTGATCCAGGCTATCGGCAAGGAGGTTCCCTGGCTGGGGCTGAACTCGCATGGCGGGCTGATCCTGGTCTATCTGGGCGGCGCATTGGGGATCAATACGTGGCTGATGAAGGGCTTTTTCGACTCGATCCCGCGCGAGCTGGACGAGTCGGCGAAAATCGACGGCGCGTCGGACTGGCGCATCTTCTGGCAGATCATCTTCCCGCTGGTGCGCCCGGTGCTGGCCGTGGTCGGTATCCTGTCGTTTATCGGCGTCTATGGGGATGTGATCATCTCGCTGACCCTGCTCAAGGATAAAGAGGTGCAAACCCTGGCGATCGGGCTGAACCGCTTCATCAGCGATCCGTACAACCGCGAATGGGGCACCTTCTCGGCGGGTGCGCTGATCGGCGCGATCCCGATTGTGATCATCATTCTCACCTTCCAGCGCTTTTTCGTCAGCGGTCTGACGGAAGGCGCGGTGAAGGGCTAACATTATATTTTTACCCCTATCCCCGTCCGACCTTCAGTCGGCACCCCTTCTCCCCGCACGCGGAGAAAGGGGAGAAGACTCTAATCCCTCCCCGTAAACGGAGAGGGATTTAGGGAGGGGTAAACTCCACTTTTTCGCCCAGTTGAGGTATTCATATGGACTTCATCTTTGGCACGTTTGCCACCGATGAACTCAAGGTCGTCCACCACCGGACGGCGCGGCGGGGCGTGCAGCACGGCTACGAGCTGAGGCCCCGCGATCCCCTCCCCGGCCAACCCGTGACTCTGCATGTGGATCTCGGCACTGACCTGTCGGCTGATGCCGCCGCCTGTTATTACACGCTCGACGGCTCAATGCCGGACGGCGCGCGCGGCGTCGCGGCCAACGGTCAGGTTGTGCGGCTGGAACCCGATGGTATCACCTGGGACGCGGTGGCCTGGGGCTACGTGTCCCACTGGCGCGGCGTGCTGCCCGCCCAACCGGAAGGTGCGGTCGTGCGCTACCGCATCGGCGCGTGGACCGATGCTGGCCCGGAGGTCTTCGCGGACTGGCCGAATGTGCAGGATACCGCCGAGCAGGCCGCCGCCGCTTTTTTTCGCGGCGAACCCCTGCCGCAGACCCCACCCGGCGATCCGGCCCAGGGGCAGATGTTCAGCTACCATGTGGATCAACTGCGTCCGCCTGAGTGGGCGCGGGATGCGATCATCTATCAGGTGTTCGTGGACCGCTTTTATCCCGGCGATGGGCGACCCTGGCTCGAACCGGCGACATTGGGCGGTTTTTACGGCGGGACGCTGTGGGGCGTGCGCGATAAGCTGGATTACATTCAGGATCTCGGCGTGACCTGTATCTGGCTGACGCCCACCTGGCGGAGCGATTCGCACCACGGTTATGACCCGATTGACTACACTCAGACCGAGCCGCGCCTGGGCGGCGATGAGGCGCTGCACGCGCTGATCGAAGCGGCACACGCGCGCGGGCTGCGCGTTCTGCTGGATATGGTCTGCAACCACCTCTCGGATCAGGCTCCGCAGTTTCAGGACGCGCTGCACGATCCGAAAAGTGCCTATCGCGGCTGGTTCACGTTTGACGAGTCGCCGGTGGGCTACCGGAGCTTTTTTGGCGTGCCCACCATGCCGCAGATCAACACGGCTGACCCCGAAGCGCGCCGCTGGTTGTGCGACATCGCGCGCTACTGGCTGCGGGAATTTGACATCGACGGCTACCGGCTGGACTATGCCAACGGCCCCGGCCCGGATTTCTGGTCCGATTTCCGCGCGGCGTGTCGATCCGAAAAGCCGGACTGTTTCTGCTTTGGTGAGATCGTCGATCAGCCCGCGTCGATCCTGCCGTATATCGGGCGGCTGGATGGCTGCCTGGATTTTCACGTAGGCGAGGCGCTGCGCAAAACCTACGCTTACGGCGTCTGGACCGAAGACGATTTCGCGCGGTTCTTGGAGCGGCACAACGCCTATTTTGAGGACAACGGCGATTTTATCCGCCCCACCTTTCTCGATAATCACGACATGGATCGTTTTCTGTTCGCGGCGGGCGGCGATCAGGCGGCGCTGCGACGCGCGGCAGCAGTTCAGATGAAGCTGCCCGGCCCACCGATCATCTACTATGGGTCCGAAGTCGGCCTCAGCCAGCCGTACAGCAAGGAAGACGGATTCGGCCTGGAAGCCAGCCGCGCGCCGATGCGGTGGGACGACCAGCAGGATCACGATCTGCTGGCGTATTACCGGGCGCTGATCGCCGCGCGCCGGAAAAGATAGGCCCTCCTCAGATCTTTCCATACGTCCCCAAATGGCTTAAAGTTGAATGACGTTCGGAATATCGCTAAAGGAGTTTGAACAATATGAACTCGTTTTCGTATGGCTGCCGGGATCGTGCTGGCGCTCATGCTGGCCGCGCTGGGATGGCCCGCGGCGGCGCAGACGAACGCGCTGCCCTTCGCCGCCGTCACCCAGGATCAACTCATGCTGTACGGGCTGGGCGACGCACCCGTCGCGGTGACCGCGCCCGGAGCCTATTGGGATTACGCGCAGCTCGCCTGGAGTCCCGATGGCAGCACGCTGGCGTTTATCGGGATTGACTCTGAATATAAAGAGCACCTGCTCATCACGGATCGCGCTGGCAGCCCGCCGGTGGATCTGCCTGGAACCCCGGCACGGATGTTCCCGGTCTCTTTTTCGGCGGATGGGCAGATCGTCTATGCGGAGGATACCGGGCAGTTTATGACACTGGGTGAAGGACCGGGCGGCACGGTGGTGAATGTCCAATCGATCGCGCCCACGGCCGGGGCGGTGCCGGCGACACTCAGCCAGTTTACCTGGGGCGTTGGCTGCGGCGGCGGGTCGTCCATTCCGGCGCACTGGCTCTACTGGTCCGAAACCGAGGGCAGCCCTGGCAACAGCCCGCTGGCCCTGGCGGTGACGCCGTCGGGCATTGTGCACAGCATAAACTGCACGGGGATCGGCACCGCTCTGCTCGATCCGGCCACCGGCACGGACACCGAACTGGGCACACAGTTGGGCTGGGTGAGCGTGTCGCCCGACGGCTCGCGGCTGGTCGGCATCAGCAAGGAACGCGGCGATCCACCGTATGCCCAGATGTTGACGATAGACCTGGCGACGCGCGCTGTGACCCCGATCGCCGCGGCTGCCTCGGTGATGCCTGATCTGGTCGTGTGGGGTGCGGACGGTAACAGCATCTTCTACAGCACGCTGCAAGCGTCGGGGAATGTGATCCCGGCCACACCCGAAGAACAGCAGATCCTCGGTGAAGCGATCGGCTCGATGGAGCCGGCCACGCTGCCGCTCAACATCGTGACGATCCACCGCTTCGACCTTTCCACCATGACCGACACCGAGATCTACAGCGGGCAGGCTTTCGCTATCGGGCGGATGGCTCCTACACCGGACGGGGCCGGGCTGCTCTTCAGCCAGATCCCGAACATGGAGGCGTGGGTCGCGGCGCTGATCGGCGGCACTGCCCCCGAAGATCCGCTAACCCTGTTCCCGGTGACGCTGCACTATCTGGATCTGTCCACTGGCTCGGTGAGCCCGATCGCGTCGGACGTGAACATGTTCGCGTTTAATGCTGCGGCAGTTCCGTAACCTCGCCTGTCTCTTCCCCTAACCAACAGGATGTAGGGGCGGCCCATCGGGTCGCCCTGGGCGGGTTTGTTAACCCGCCCCTACGGCCTTATCCCCGGCCCCTGTCCATCCATGGAGAGGGGAGAAAAGTCGCTCCTTCCCCCTCTCTGGCTGGAGAGGGGGATTGGGGGGTGAGGCCCTCTGCCGCCTTTTGAGACGGTATCTGCCAATATGTGGGGAGGTCTGGCTGAGCCTCTCCTGCTAAAATCGGCTCATAGGTCGAGAGACGCAGGAGGGTGCCGGATGGATTTCACACTGACGGAAGAGCAGCGACTGTTTCAGGATGCGGTGCGCGATTTCTGCGAGCGCGAGATCAAGCCCTACGCGGCGGAAGTGGACGAGACCGGCCAGCTTCGCCGGGAGGCCATCGCCAAAATGCCGGCCCTGGGACTGGTCGGGTTGCAGGTGCCCGAAGCCTACGGCGGCGCGGACTTCGACAGCATCAGCGTGGTTATCGCCATGGAGGAGCTTGGGCGGGCGTGCGGCTCGACCGGCCTGAGTGTTGAGGCGCACAATGAGCTGTGCTGTCTGCCGATCGTCCGCTGGGGCACCGATGAGCAAAAACGGCGCTTTCTTCCGCGCCTGACCAGTGGTGAGGTCCTCGGCAGCATCGCGCTGACCGAACCCGACACCGGCAGCGATCTGACGGGCATCCAGACGCGCGCGGTCAAATCCAATGGCGAGTGGGTGATCAACGGCAGCAAAGCCTGGATCACGAATGCCAGCCTCGCGCCGGTAATCGTGCTGCTGGCACGCACGGCAGCGGATGCCGGCTCGCAAAGTTTTAGCACGATCCTGGTGGAAACCGATCGCGCCGGGTTGGAAATCGCGCCGCCGGAGAAAAAGATGGGCACCCACGGATCGCCGGCGCATGTCCTGACCTTTACCGATGTGCGCGTGCCGCTCGACAACCTGCTGGGCGGCGAGGGGCAGGGGTTCTATCAAACGCTGGCGACGTTGGACAGTGGGCGGATCGCGATCGGCGCGCTGTGTGTCGGGTCTGGCGCAGGCAGCGTTCGACGAGGCCGTGCGCTATGCCAAGGAGCGCCGCACGTTCGGCAAGCGGCTGGCCGATCACCAGGCGATCCAGTTTAAGCTGGCGGACATGGCGACCCCGCTCGAAGCGGCCCGGCTGCTGGTGGTTCAGGCGGCGTGGGCCAAGGATCAGGGCCGGCCATATACGAAGCTGGCGTCGATGGCGAAGCTGTTCGCCTCGGAGATGTGCGAAAAGGTGACGTTTGAGGCGCTCCAGATTCACGGCGGCTATGGCTACAGCCGCGAATTTCCGCTCGAACGGATTTACCGCGATCAGCGCATGATGAGCATCGGTGAAGGCACCAGCGAGGTCAACCGGATGGTCATCGCGCGGCGTGTGTTGGAGGAATAAGCCTCACCCCCGGCGGAAATGAGCGAGAAATCTGAACCGCAGAGACGCAGAGCACGCAGAGATTATTGAAGAGGAGAAAGCTGTAGGGGCGGGTTAACAAACCCGCTCTGTTTTTGAGCGAACGCCGCGACATCGTTTCTGTAAGCGTGGCGCCCCTCTCCGCGTGTGGAGAGGGGCCGGGGGTGAGGTGAATTGGCGCGCTACACCACGCGCACCGGCGTGCCGACTTCCGCCCAGTTGAAGAACCATTCGGCTTCCGGCGTGGGCAGGTTCACACAGCCGTGACTCATCGGGCGGCCGAAGCTGTTGTGCCAGTAGGTCCCGTGGATGCCATACCCCTGGTAGAAGTACATCGTATACGGCACGCTTGGCAGGTAATAGTCCGGCCCGCTCATATCTGTCGCGGTGTGCTTGACGTAGACTTTGTAGTCGCCCAGGACGGTCGGCGTATCGGGCAGACCCGTTGACACCAGATGCGAATGGATCAGTTGGCCGTTCTCATAGGCGAAGATGCGCTGCTGATCGGTCGAGACGACAATCGCCTTGCCCACCGACGTGGAAGGCGCGGGTGCCTGGGCCGCGGGCGGCTCATACATGCCCGCCGCCGGGATGGTAAGTTCCTGGCCGACATACAGCAGGTCGGGATCGGTCAGGTCATTGATCGCGACAATGTCCTGCATATCCACGCCGTACAGCCGCGCGATCAACGCGAGTTCCTGCCCCTGCTCGACCACGTGAACGGTGGTCTGCCCGGTGTAGGTGTTGGTCTCTTCAGGCTCCGGCGGGGCTACGTCGATCATGCTCAGCTCGAAGACGCCGTCGGCCAGTTCACTCGCCAGATTCTGATACAGGCGGTTGAGCATCACCGGGACTTCCATCACGCGGCCCATCTGCGGCGGATTGCCCGGCACGGCGTCGATATTGATCTGCTCGCTCAGCCCAACCAGCGCGGTCTGCGTCTGGTTCAGGTCGATGGTGTACCAGGGCGTGACATCCGCGCCCGACGCCGCATCCCCGGCCATCTGGATCGTCGCCGGGATGTCCACGCGCACGCCAAAATTGCCCAGCGTGGTGGTCCACTGGCGCGACCCATCCACCAGCAGCAGCGGTTGGCCGGCCAGATTGTTTTCTTCAAGCGTCTGGGCGGCTGCGTCTGGCGACTGCCCGCCGATCGAAACCCCCGCCACCGCCACACCGGACGGGATCTGATCCCCGCCGGAAGGATAGACGACCAGCATCAGCACGGCCACGACGACCAGCAGCAGGACCAGCCCCGCCGCCATCACGCCGCCGCCGATGACCCACCAGGGAATCGGACGCTGCCGGCGTCGCCGCGCCACGTGACGATGCGGGGGGACGTTGTTGTTTTGATCAGGTGATGGATAGTTGTAGGGTTGCATCTTCCCATGATTCCCTTTTTTATAGATACATGTCTATTTTAAAGAATTTCCGGCCGTTGTGAATGGTCGGGAATAGTCGAGGGGCACACGCGCGCTCTACGAAATCCCTACGCCGCCTACGCTGGCTTCGCTTGGCCCGATTTCGGCAAAACCGGATTTTTGGGTACACTTAAGATTGTGTTGTGATTTTGTGTTTGTTTAGTGCCCTGGCCCGGCTAACGTTAGCTGCGTAGGGGCAACCCTTGGGTTGCCCGTTTATCGGGTAGGGCTTGCCCTGCCCCTACGGGTCTTTATGGTTACGGGACAGGGTTTTTAGCGCGATGAGGGACGGAGCCATGTCGAAGAAGCGCCTGCTGATCATTGAGGACGATGTCGATGTGTCGGACATGTTGACGGCATATTTTGAGACCCAGGGTTATGAAGTCTTTCATGCCCAGGAAGGCACAGAAGGGATCGCGATGGGCCGCGCCAAGCTGCCCAACCTGATCCTGCTGGACGTGATGCTGCCGGATATGGACGGCTTCGACGTGTGCCGGGCGCTCCGTACCACCACGCTCACCAAGTACATCCCGATCACCTTCCTGACGCAGCGCGACGCCCGCGCGGATAAGGTGGCGGGGCTGGAACTCGGCGCGGATGATTATGTGACCAAGCCGTTCGACATCGAAGAACTGCGGCTGCGCGTCCAGGGGTCGATCAAGCGGGCGACGCGCGACCACCTGCACGAAGCGCGAACCGGGCTGCCCGGCGGCCCGATGATCGCGGGCGTGCTCAAGCAGCTTGACGAGCATGATCGCTGGCACCACCTGGACATCTGCCTGAACGGGTTCAGCTCCTTCCGCGAGGTGTATGGGTTCCTGACGGCGGACGAGGCGCTGAGTCTGGCGGCGCTGGTTCTGACCGAGGTGATCACCGAGCGCGGCACGCCCAACGATTTTATCGGCACGCCCGAAGAAGCCCGCTTCACCGTGATTACGCATGCCCCTGACATCGACGGCATTATCCAGACGATCACCGAGCGCTTCACCGAGCGGGCCAAGTCGCTGTATAATTTCGCGGACGCCGAGCGAGGCTTTATCGTGCTCAAGCCGGGCACCCCCGAAGAGCGCCGCGAGCCGCTCATGTCGCTGACGATCGTGCGGGTCCGGCTCGGCACGCCGGCACAAGATCCGTGTTCGCAGCCATCCCCAGGGAGCATCCCATAATGCTAACCGATCTCACCCTGACCGAAGCACGGCAGAAGCTCCGCGCGGGCGACCTGACCGCCGTCGAACTCACCCAGGCACACCTGGACCGTATCCGGGCGCTTGATCCTCAGGTCTGCGCCTACCTGACCGTCACCGCCGAGCAGGCGCTCGCTGCCGCCGAACATGCCGATCAGCGTCTCCAGCAGGGCGACGATACGCCGCTGCTCGGCATCCCGCTGGCGATCAAGGACGTGCTCATGACGCGCGGTGTACAGACGACGTGCGGATCGCGCATTCTGGAAGGGTTCACCGCGCCATATACCGCCACGGCCGTGCAGCGTCTGTTCGACGCGGGCGCGATCATGCTCGGCAAAACGAACACCGACGAATTCGCGATGGGGTCTTCGACGGAGAATTCCGGCTATTTCACCACGCACAATCCCTGGGATCTGGATCGCGTGCCGGGGGGCAGCAGCGGCGGAAGCGCGGCCGCGGTCGCGGGGCGGATGGCCCTGGGCGCGCTCGGCACGGATACGGGCGGCAGCGTGCGCCAGCCGGCGGCTTTGTGCGGGATCTCCGCCATCAAGCCGTCGTATGGGCGCGTGTCGCGCTACGGACTGATCGCGTTCGCCTCGTCGCTGGATCAGATCGGCGTGTTCGGGCGTACCGTCGAGGATATGGCCGCGCTGCTGGGCGTGATCGCCGGGCACGATCCGCAGGACAGCACGAGTATGGATCTGCCCGTGCCGGATTACAGCGCCGCGCTGACCGGCGATATTCACGGGCTGCGGGTGGGCGTGCCCAAAGAATACTTCATCGACGGGATGCAGCCGGACGTCGAACGCGCCGTGCGTGCCGCGATCGACCAGCTTGCCGCGCTCGGGGCGGATGTGCGCGAAATCAGCCTGCCGCACACGGAATACGCGCTGCCGGTCTATTACCTGATCGCCCCGTCCGAGGCATCGGCCAACCTCGCGCGCTTTGACGGCGTGCGCTATGGGCCGCGCAACTCGCAGGGCACGATGTGGGATACCTACAAGGTGACGCGCGGGCAGGGCTTTGGGCCGGAAGTCAAGCGCCGGATCATGCTCGGCACGTATGCGCTCTCGGCGGGGTACTACGACGCGTATTATCTGAAGGCGCAGAAGGTCCGCACGCTGATCAAGCGTGATTTTGACCGGGCGTTTGAAACGGTGGACGTGATCGTGTCGCCCACCACGCCGACGACGGCCTTCCGCATCGGGGAGAAATCCGACGATCCGCTTGAAATGTACCTGTCGGACGTCTTCACGCTGTCGGCGAGTCTGGCGGGGATCGTGGGGGCGGTGGTGCCGTGCGGCGCGGACTCGCTCGGTCTGCCGGTGGGGCTGCAAATCCTCGGGCCGGCGTTCGACGAGCCGACGGTGCTGCGGGCGGCGCACGCGTATCAGGCGGTTACGGACTGGCACAAGCGGAAGCCGGGCGAGTAGCGGTTGGCGATTAGCGATTAGCGGTTAGCGGTTAGCTGTTGGCTCAAGCGTGGAGAACGGAGTGGGGGCGGGTACTGCGTTTACGGTTATGCCCCCACGATCAGGATAACGCCAGTGGCGATAAGCCACAACGACCAGATGACATAGCCGATGGCATTGATCGCTCCGGCAGGTTTCCAGCCAGCCGGTTCTAGCAACCCTGCCAGGATACCCACTGCCGAGGCGATGCCCAACGCGCCCATGACCCCAGGGAACAGCGACGACCCCATCATCATCCCGCTTATGACCAGTGTCCAGGTTCCGGTGAACAGAAACCCCAGATGTTCCCCGATCACCACACCGACGTACTGGTGAAAGGCATTGAAGACGACGGCGAGCGCGTCACGTTGGGCTTGGCTAGTCTCAGCCTTGGTGTACTGCGCAACGAGCACGGGCACCAGCAGCGGCCAGCGCAGCAAACCCATCGCCTGCGTGAGTCCGCTCAACACGCCGATGATGGCGGAGACGTCCGCAAGGTGCGGATATTCATCGTCGAACACCGCACCGAGCAGAAGTGCCATTGGTATCGCGAGCAGGGCCGTCACCGCAAAGGCATACCACAGCGCGATCAAGCGACTCCCGCCCGCCGCGAACTGAGTCAGAATGTGGTCCGTGGGCTTGCGTAAAATGTCAGGATAGTCAAACGCCCGGCCAAGCATGAAGAACAGCACGTTAAAGGCGAGGGGCAAAATGATTAAAACCAATCCGGTGAGAATGGACAGCGTCATGGCAGGAAATCCTGTATGGTTGAATGAGCAAGGGCAATACTTTGTGGTGATGAATGGTTTTGCCACCTGCATCATCAACTGATCTTACAGGTTTTCTGGAATAGTGACCGTTTGTTGCGAACCTTTTCAACAGCCCGATGAATTTGATCCCCAATCGCTCACTGCTACAAGTGGTAACTCCCACCGGGATCCAGCACGACCGGCTGCGCATCCGTGTCATTCTGAACGCGCCGCGCCCACTCCGTCACATCCTGAACGATGGGCGGGAACGTATTGTAATGCATCGGAATGACGGCAGCAGGCCGCAGCATCTCAATCGCGCGGATCGACCCCGGAATACCCATGGTGAAATAATCACCGATCGGCAGAATGGCGAGATCGATGCCATGCTCGCCGATCAACTGCATATCCAGGAACGCATTGGTATCCCCCGCGTGATAGATCGTCTGGCCCTCGTCGGTGAAGATCAGAATACCGTTCGGCATGCCGCCATAGGAGCCGTCGGGCAGCGACGAACTGTGATAGGCGATGGTCAGCTCCACGCGCCCGATAGCAAGCTGCACGCCGCCGCCGGTGTTCAATCCCTGCACGTCTTTTAAGCCGTGTTTGCTGCGGAGCCAATGGCCGATCTCGTTGTTAGAGACGACGGTCGCGCCGGTCCGACGGGCAATAGCCGGCGTGTCCCCGATGTGATCGCCATGCCCATGCGACAGCAGGATAAAGTCCGCATCGATGCGGGCCGGATCGCCAGCGGCGAGTGGATTGCCGGTCAGAAAGGGGTCGATCAGGACGCTGTATTCTCCGATCAGCAGTTGAAACGCGGAATGGCCTAACCATGTGACCTGAATCGCCATAAAGTTTGTCGCTCCCTGTTAAATCCCGCCAGAACAATTTTTAATGAGTATACGCGGTCTGATGTGCCGTGACAATGATGAGCGAGAAGTATCGAACACAGACTTGAGAGAATCTTGACATCGAACATGGGTTCGGCTTATAATTCTAAACAATATCGAACTATTGTGCGGTTTAGCACGGAGCAACCCAACTATGGCAAAAGACGAACTTTCTAACAGACAGAAGAAAATCCTGGAGTTTATCGAGAATTTCATCGGCCAGCATGGCTACCCGCCCACCATCCGCGAGATCGGTGAAGCGGTCAGCATCGCCTCGACGTCCGTGGTTAACTACAACCTGAACAAGCTGGTTGAGCATGGCTTAATCGCGCGTTCGCCTAAGGTGTCGCGCGGGCTGTGGCTGTCGAACGGCGAGATCCCGGTCGGCGTGGCGGATCTGACCAACCTGGTGCAGATTCCAATGGTGGGCAAGATTGCGGCCAGCGCGCCTGTCGCTCTGCCCGGCGAGGACTTCGGTTACTATTACGACACCGACGATCTGATCGACGTGCCGCAGAGCATGATCGGCAAGTTCAGCCGCGAAGAACTGTTCGCGCTGCGCGTCACCGGGGACTCGATGATCGACGCGATGGTGGCGGACGGGGATATTATCGTGCTCAAGCGGCAGAATATCGCGCGCAACGGCGATATGGTGGCCGTGTGGCTGAGCGAACGCGGCGAAACCACCCTGAAGAAGTATTATCTGGAAGGGGCGCAGGTCCGCTTGCAGCCGGCCAACCCGACGATGGAGCCGATCTACGTCGATGCCAAGCAGGTGAATGTGCAGGGGCGCGTGCTGGCGGTCCTGCGAACGCTGCAATAATCAAACCATCCGGCTATCGGTTTTTGTAAGGGCGCAGCCCATACAAAGACTTCATATTTTGAGATCATCCTCAGACTCAAACACACGCCCGCCAATCGATGCTCCGTGCTGGCGCGCGTGGTGAGTTTGTTTTTTGTTGACCTCACCCCCTCACCCCCTCTCCACGGCTGGAAGGGGAGCACGAACAGCTCATTCCCTCTCTACTCCCCTGGAGATCGGCTGCACTGAAAGGGGCGTGAGGCTTAACTTGCTCAAGGCGGAATCTGAAAGCTGACGGCTGACTGCCGATCGCTGACCGCTTCCTATCGTCATCGGGCGGGCGGCTATGCTAGATTCTGGCTGTAATGTGTCGGCTGCAACGTCAAGGAGAGAACCGCCATGCCCGAAATTGGCGAACAAGCGCCCGATTTCGCCCTGAAGAATCAGAACGGCCAGACCGTCCGGCTGAGTGCTTATCGCGGCAAAAAAGTTGTTCTGTTTGCGTTCCCGAAGGCGGCGACAAGCGGCTGCACCACCCAGGCGTGCGGCCTGCGCGACGAATTCCCGAAGATCCAGACAGCGAACGCGGTCGTGCTTGGGCTGAGCCCCGATCCGCCGGAAGATCTGCTCAAGTGGAAGCAGGATGAGAAACTGCCCTACGACCTGCTCTCGGATCCCGATCATCAGGTCTTGGATCAGTGGGGAGTGTGGGGCGAAAAATCCATGTACGGCAAATCGTATATGGGGGTTATCCGCTCGCACTGGATCATCGACGAGGAAGGCCGTATCGCGGATGCGCAGGTGAAGGTCAGCCCGCAGCGCAGCGTGGAACTGGTCGCGGAGTTTTTGGGGGGGTAGCCTCACCCCCCCGTCCCCCTCTCCCGCCGTGGAGAGGGGGAGAAAAGCGCGCCGATCGGGGTTACCCCGATGCGGTGACGGCGTAGACGATGATCGCGGCGAGACCTGCGGTGTACAGCAGCGAGGGGATCGCCCAGCGCGCAAACGGGTTTTCATCCACGACCGTTAAACCACCCTCAATGGCAGGATCCTGGCGGACGCGATAGGCGGGACCAATAAACCACGCCAGCACGACGCCGCCGATTAACCCGCCGATATGCCCGGCGTTGTCGATGCGGAAGTTCGCCGCTCCTGTGGTCGAGAAGAAGCCCAGACCCAGGTTCAACGCCATGATGAAGATCAACTGCTGCAAGTGCGCACGGCCAGCCGCGCCGTGCAGCTCACGGTGCTGGTAAAAATAGACCATCTCCGCACCGAAGATCGCAAAGATCGCGCCGGACGCGCCGACCGATGGGGCGCTTGTGAAGACGAAACTCGCCAGCGCGCCCGACAGCCCACCCAGGAAGTAAATCAGCGCAAAACGGACTGTCCCGAACAGCGACTCGACATCACGCCCGATCACGTACAGCGCATATCCGTTAAACAGCAGGTGCGTGATGTTCAGGTGCAGAAACATCGATGTCAGCAGCCGATAATATTCTCCGTCGCGGATCAGTTCGTTGATCTTGGCCCAATCGGTAAAAAACCGCATCCGGTCGTCAAAGGGCAGGCTGAAGGTATACAGCCCGATCAGCACAATGGATGCCAGCAGCACATACATCAGGCGCGGCGGGGCGACCGGCAGGCGCACAGCGATCCGCTGCAAGCCGGGCGGCATCTGCCGGGGCGGCGGCTGGTCGTTCGGCGGTGGGGACTGGTAATGCTGAACCATAGAATCCTCGATAGGTTGGCCGATACTGCAATCTTCTACGTGATTTTAGCGCAAAAGGTGCGATTGCAGGCGGCTGGAAGCATTAGAAGCGCGTTAAATCTGCCTTGACAGTGGGCGCTGACGTGTTAAGCTGGTTCTGGATCCAAGGAAATAGACCAGAAGCATAAAGGTAACACGATGCCGACCTACGAATATCGCTGCAATGCCTGCCGGCGCAAAGTCACGCTGAAGTACAAAACCTATGCCGATTACGACGCCGCAATCCCCACCTGCACGCACTGTGGCAGTACGGAACTTACCCGCCTGATCTCGCGGGTGGCAATCCAGCGCTCGGTGACGTCGCGGCTGCTATCCGGGGGATGGGATGAGGACAGCGGCGGCGATGCGGCGCTGGGCGACCTCGAAAACGCCGATCCGCGCACACTCGGGCGCGTGCTGCGCGAAATGAGTTCGGAAATGGGCGAGGATATGGGGCCGGAGTTCGACGAGGTGATGGGCCGCCTGGAACGCGGCGAAAGCCCGGACGAGATCGAGGCGACGATGCCGGATCTGCCGGATAACCCGCTGACGGGCGGGGGGATGCCGTCTGCATCGGATGATCTGATGGACGATTAAGACGAGAAGGGGGCGGACTGTCCACCCCCTGGAAGCTCAATCAGGCGACAGCCTGGTTATCCGACACCAAGCTGGCGCAGCATATCGTTGGGATCCCATTCGGCCCAGGATGCGATGATCTGACCATCAGCGATCTGGTCGGTCGTTACTACCTGAACCGCCACACGGCGTCCTGTTGCCGGGATATCCATCAAGTCGCCGGTCTGCGTTCCCCGAAACGTGATCCAGGTAGTGACTTGATCGCCGTCTACTTCCTGGCGTTCAATGGTGGCATGCACATCGGGAAAAGCGTTGATAAAGGTGGAAATGAAAACTTTCTGACCTTCCGGCCCTTGAGGAAATTGATCCGTCATCGGCCCCTCGCTGGTGTGGTCCGGTGCGATGTACTGATCGATCACACTCAAATCTTGCCTGTTCCAGGCCCCTTCGATAAATTCACGAGCGATCTGTTTGTTCAATTCGGCTGCCATGACGATCTGCTCCTTGTGCTCACACGCTGAAGACCAGCGTTCTGTTAATCACATTATAGCATGACACCTTGCGGGAACAGTACCATCATTCATGGGGGCGGGGCAAGCCCACGCCCCTGCGAGAATTGCGCTTGGGGATAGAAACACTTAGAGCGTGTACGGAAAGCGTTTACCCCTATCCCCTGCCCCTTTCCCCGCACGCGGAGAAAGGGGGCGTGTCAAGTCCCTCTCCGTTTACGGGGAGGGATTTAGGGAGGGGTAAAATACTAGCAGACACGCTCTTATCGGGGTATAGATAGCCGCTCCTGCACGGCGGCGCGGATGTGGGACTGGACCAGCGCGCGGTTGTCGCTGGCCGGGATGTTCACCCAGCGGGCGGGATCATCGGCCATGAGCGCGCGGTAGCCTTCGCACACGCGGCGGTGGAAGTCGAGCGGCTGTGCGTCCAGGCGGTTCCATTCCGCGCCGTCCTGCGTACCGCGCTGACGGCGTCGCAAGCCTTCCTCGGCGGTAATGTCCAGATAGAGCGTGAGATCGGGCTGAAGGCCGCCGGTCGCAAAACGCAGGATCACGCGCAGCATGTCCAGATCCAGGCCGCGGCCATAGCCCTGGTACGCAAGGGTGCTGTCAGCGTAACGGTCGCAGATCACGATCTCGCCGGCGGCCAGCCGGGGACGAATCTCCTGCGCGACCAACTGCGCCCGTGACGCCGCGTACAGCAGGATCTCGGTGTGGGAGTGCATGCCGGTGTTATCGAGGCTGTGCAGCACCACGCGGATTTGATCGCCGATCGCGGTGCCGCCCGGTTCGCGGGTGGAGAAAACCGAGTATCCTGACTCGCGCAAATAGGCAGCGAGCAGGGGGATCTGGGTGCTTTTGCCGCTGCCGTCTGGTCCTTCAAAGGTGATAAACATGGACCCTATTGTATCGTGACCTGAAGTTCCGCGCGACGTGCCTGTGACGCCTGGATGCCGCCCACAATGTTGCTGTCGATCCAGGTGGAAATATCGCCGCTGTACTCGCCGACCTTATTCGCCTGGAAGGTGATCAGCACGGTGAGGGTCTCGCCGCCGAAAATGGTCTGGTCGTATTTGTATTCCGTCCATTCCCCAAGGAGCGGGTAATTACGCTCGTCGATCGAGCGATAGCCCGGGTCGATTTGCAGTACACTAATCCCATCCAGCAGGCTTTGCTCCACGCCGATCCCATTAATGTCCACCGATTCGAGGTCTACATTCTCGATGGTCAGTTCGATAATAAAGCTTTCGCCTGGGGCAACCGTGATCTCCGGCGGCAGCATCGTCGTCCGGATCTCGTTCGGCTCACCGGAGAGGATGGACACCCCCCCCACGATACCCGCGCCGATCACCGCTACCACTGCCAAAAGTCCTAATCCGCGTGCCATAATCGTCCTTTCAACTTAACGGCCCTCTGGCCGGGATGTCTCGATGGTAATCTGATTCTAACGATTACGCTTTTTGTGCGCCACGCCGAGGAATTGAGATCTCCTCAATCTGAATGGGCAGAAATTCACGTTCTGTACTACACTCATTATATCCATCATAAAGCATCTTTAGATTTGGAGAGAAGGAGAACGACATGTCTGCTCGTAAAATTTTCGTCGCTGCCATGCTCGCTGCCGTACTTCTGCTCACACTGTCGCCCGCAGGCGCGATCCGCAGTGGAGAGCCGGACAACGGTGAGCATCCTTATGTCGGGCTGCTCTATTCGTTCATCAGCCCGGAGGAAGGCGGTTATGTCTGCTCAGGCACGCTGCTGAACTCACGGGTCTTTCTGACGGCGGCGCACTGTGTGGCCGATCCGGGGATCACGCAATATTTCGTATCGTTCACCGAGCGCCCGCTCGAAGAGGGTTTAACTGGGTTGAGGGCGACGCGTACTGGCACCCCGATTTCGATGGATTGACTGTTCCCGACACGAGTGATATTGCCGTCGTCATCCTGAAAAAGCCGGTCAAAATGGCCAAGTATGGCGCGCTGCCCGAGGCGGGCCTTCTGGACCAGTTAGCGACCGCGCGCGGTCTGCAAGATGTGCGACTTCACGGCGGTTGGGTATGGATTGCAGACGTCGCCCCAGCCGCAGAGCAATCATGTCGAAGAGTGGGCCATTGCGCGTTACAAGGCGGATCAGCAGTTGATCGGAATTAACAGTGCTTTTACGTGGCGGTTATAACGTGAAGCTGACCAATAACAATGGCATTGGCGGCGGCACCTGTTCCGGCGATTCAGGCGGCCCGATCCTGCACTACGGCACGAATGTCGTCGTCGCGATCAACTCCTTTGGCGTTGCGCCGCACTGTGTAGGCAATGATTACGCTTATCGAACCGATACGGCGAAGGCACGTGCGTTCCTGGCGAACTATATCAGCGTGCCGTAAAGGCTACTCGCGGATATGGTTTTGTAGGGGCGGGTTAACAAACCCGCCCAGGGCGACCCAGTGGGTCGCCCCTACATTTCATGGTACAGCGTCAGGACGTATTGCGATGCGCCCCTGCAAAATTCGCACCCCTCACAGCAAAAAAGGCGCAGTCTGCTTGGCTGCGCCTTTTTATGTACCGCTGCTATGGACAATCGCTAGAGCCTGTTAGGCACTTTTGGCCCCTATCCCCCGACCCCTTTCCCCACCGGGTGGAGAAAGGGGAGAGCTCAAGTCCCTCTCCACGCTGTGGGGAGGGATTTAGGGAGGGGCTAACTCAGACGAAAACTCCTGGACAACGGGGATACAAATGCATAACACCCTCTAGGGCCGGATGGGTTCGTCGCGGAAGATTCGCACGCGGCGATGCGGCTCCGTCCCGTAGCTGTGCGAGACCAACTGCGCGGCCCGCGCGATCTCGTGCTGCTTGCGGCGGATGTAGGAAGCCTGCGGCGTCAGATCGACCGAGCGAGCGCCGCTCCTAATCTGCCGGATAGCCTCTTCCGTTTCGCGGATGGCCGCCTGAAAAGGGTCCTCGTTGTCTTCCTCGCGGTAGAGATTGAACACATCCACCAGAAAGTCTTCCATCTGCGTGGCCGTATTGGCACGCAGCACATAGATCGACACACCCATGCGCTCGGCGTCGACGATCAGACGCGGGCGGCGGCGGTAGTAGTTCTTGAGCGTGAGCACGGCCTGCGCCGACTCCAGGTCGTCTACCATCTGGACGGGCACGCCAAGCTGCTGCGCGATCTGCACCAGCCGGTTACGCGCCACGCCATAGGCAAAGACGCGCAGCGTTTGCAGACCGGGACGGCCATCCGTTTTCGGCTCGAAGGGGGCCGCCGCGGCGCGGCAGATCGGCCTCACGCTCGCGCATTTCGCGCTGCTTACGGCTGCCGCTCCCATTGGTGGGGCGCAGGCCCAACCGCTCCCCAAAGGGAGTTCGTTCGGGCTGGGTAGTCTCGATGCTGATCTCGCCTTCCGCGTTGCGCGAGCGAATCTCGACGGGCAGGGGCCGGCCGCGCAGCTTGGCATCGACCGCGGAGGAGACGTCTTCCAACACCGCCAACCGGTTGCGCGTCTGGATTTCGATCAGCACGTTGAAGGTGGGCGGGGCGCGCCGCTCGAGCACGGTTTTTTGCGTACCGCGCCGCCGGGCTTCCTCGTCCGAGAGCGTGACCGACTCAATGCCGCCGACCAGATCGGACAGCGTCGGGTTGAGCAGCAGATTATCCAGCGTGTTACCGTGCGCCGTGCCGATCAACTGCACGCCGCGCTCGGCAATGGTGCGGGCGGCCAGCGCTTCCAGCTCGCGCCCGATTTCATCAATGACGACGGTTTCCGGGTTGTGATTTTCCACGGCTTCGATCATGACTTCGTGCTGCAAATGCGGCGTCGCGACCTGCATACGCCGGGCGCGTCCCACCGCCGGGTGCGGCACATCACCATCCCCGCCGATTTCGTTGGACGTGTCCACGATGACAACGCGCCGGGTGTCGGCCAGCACGCGGGCCGCTTCGCGCAGCAGCGTGGTCTTACCCACACCGGGCGGCCCTAACAGCAGCACGTTGTGCCCGGCCTCGATGATGTCCTGCAAGATGTCGATCGTGCCATAGACGGCACGTCCTACGCGGCAGGTCAGGCCGACGACATCGCCGCGCCGGTTGCGGATCGCGCTGATGCGGTGCAGCGTGCGCTCGATCCCCGCCCGGTTATCTTCGTCAAACGCGCCTAACCGCTGGACGACGTAGTTGATCACATCGATCGTGACTTCGCGGTTGTCGAGAATCATTTCTTCATCGATAAACCGCGCGGTCGGCACGCGCCCCTGGTCCAGAATGACTTCAAGCAGGTCATCTTCGTTGCGGGCCAGGGCCTCCAACGAGTGCACCAACTCGACAGGCAGGACGGCTTTTAGCTTTTCCAGATCATCTGTTATTCGACGTTCCATGAGCTTCTTGTTGGCTTTAGGGTCTTCCGTTCCGCCGCCATAGCGGTATACGGCCTCTAGATTTCAGAAGATTGAACTTGCGCAGCGGCAGCGGAATATCTGTCACCGGGGGCCGCAGCGGAGTTGTTTCCAGGCTGGATATAGTGCTGGTCTCAGCACGTCCCGCCCGGACCAATGTGTATTTAACCATCAGGGCCTGGTGTGCGCACGATTTAAACTCCACTTCGTCTAGCACACCGCGCAGCCAGTCCTGGTAGGCCCGCGCATACAGGTAGACCGGCAGGCGCTCGGCGTGTGGCAAATACGACAGCGCGGACAGGATAATCGCGGCGGCCTGGTCATAGACCTCGGGGTGAAAGGTGGGCTTGATCACCACGCCATTCTTGCCCTCAGTCACCGCCAGATAGCCGGCTATCTGTCCGTCCCGTTCATAAACCAGCCCGTCACAGTCTCCGCCATCAGCAAGGGGTTCAGCTTGCTGGAGCAGGCGGGGAACCGTATTCCCATACAGCACATTAATCCCAAAAGCGTCGCGCTCAGTGGCGAGGCGCACCAACCCCGGATCGCTGCCGTTGGTCGGAGCCGGATCGCGCCGCAGAATCGCCTGCCGCGAAAATACCGCAAACCCGGCGATACGAAACGCCTGAAAAACCGGATGATGCTCGGCTACCTCGGCGCTGACCAGATGCGCGCCGCGCTTCCCGGCTTCATAAATAATCGCTTCCAGGAGATGAGTCCACAGGTGAGCGTCGTCGGCCTCCGGCTCAGGAGCCAGGAAGCTGAGCCGGGCGACAGTCTTCTCGGCTCGCTGGCGGAACTGCACCAGAAAGCCCTCATCGTTGTTGCGCAGAATCATCGTCGGCGCACCGAGGGCGGCCAGCGGCACCGAGGGGAGCAGCACATCTTCCAGGCCGGGCATGCCCCGCGTCAGCGCAAGGGTCATATCCAGGGGAAGACGGTCGGCTATCACCCGGCGCACCAGGGGCAGATCCAGAGGACTGATTGGCCGTGGTCCTGCGCTGCTCATCGGTCTCACTCGTTCCTATCCCCTTCCGCGCATCTGGCAATAACGAGTGTCGCCGCAAACGCGGCGCGCCAACCATTTACCAAGGGCGTGGGGGGTGGGGGACATGTGGTCATTCTATGGTACATTGTAACATCGGGTGCTGGCGGCTGACAATGGTCTGTTCGTTCCGGATCCAGTGGCCCAGATTCGGGTGGTGTAAACAACACCAGAGGACGGTATTCGCCCTCTGGTGTGACAGGAGTGATTTACCTCACCCCGGCGGGACGTCCCCTTCAGGGCTGCCCGCTGGCCCCTCTCCACACGCGGAGCGGGTGAACATGGAGTGAAGCTATGTGCTACGGCGCGGCGACGAGCGCGAACGTCACGTTGACGGTCATGTTGACGCTGAGCGTGCCCTGGCTGATCGGAGGGGGCGCGGCCTGCATAGCTCCGCCACCGCCACCCCCGCCATAGAAGACGGGATTGTTGTACAGATCGCCTTCGACCACGCGCAGCGGCTCACCGACGGCCAGGCCCATGAGCGAGGCCAGTTCTTCGGCGCGGGCGCGCGCATCAGACACCGCGAGGCCGCGGGCTTCCGATTCGAGCGCCTGACGATCTTCAATGTTGAACTGGATGTAGTTCACCATATTCGCACCGGCATTCACGGCTGCCGCCAGGATGGGGGCGATATTCTCCGTTTCACGCACGGTGACGGCAACCGTCGTCGAGACGCGATAGACGGTCTGTGGATCCTGCGATCCTGTCGAGCCTTCCGCGCCTTCCACGGGCATCGGCGGCTGGCCGTATGGGTATTCCTGGTAGATGTAGAAGCTCTCGGTGCGAATGTCCGTTGCCTCGACGCCGTTCTGCTGAAGCACGTCCATCACGGCATTCATGCGGGCGGTTACGTCGTCCATCGCCACGAGAATATCCGCGTTCAAACCTTCAACTCCCAGACCAACCTGGACTACGTCTGGCGCGCCGTAGGCGACTCCATAGCCGGTCACGGTAATGGTACGCTGATCGCCCGCATCGGGTGCGTCATCTTGCGAGGGCGGCGCGGCCTGCACGGTGGTGCTTTGCACGATGGGCACTGCCAGCAGTGCCAGGGCCATCAGAACCATGAGGAACTTTTTAGCGGACATACAGATCTTGTCTCCTTGCGCATGGTGTGCGCGTCACGATATGGTTTTCCGATCCTAGCAGACGTGCGATCGGCCGCACAGGGCCGCAGCCCTGCGCGAGGGCGCTGATTGTCTGCCGATTGATAGACGCTAAGGGATTGCGAAAGGTTCCGAGGGGACATTGGATTCGGGGATTTTTAGGTGTTTTACCTCACCCCCGGCCCCCTCTCCACGCGCGGAGAGGGGAGACGGTAGCGGGTCTGGCCGCTCTTGGTAGGGGCGGGTTAACAAACCCGCCCAGGAAGACCCGCCGGGTCACCCCTGCTAAGTGAATGAAGTTAGGAAATCCGGCCGAAGTTGTGCAGGGTGTGCAGCGCCTCGACCGTGATTTTCCCCGCCCATTCCTGCCGGGCGATGGGCCATGTGTCCTCATACTGGCCCCACTGCCATCCGGGCCACCAGCCGCCGTCGCCAGCCTGCCGCGCGATTTCGGCATCCAGCAGGGCGCTGACGGTTTCCGGCTCGTGGCGTGCGAGAATCGTATCAGGCGTCGGGGCGAGCCAGAAGACATGCACCTCGTCAAAGTGCCCCTCGCTGACCGGGTATTTTTCGTAGGTGGCGCGGATGCGGGTCTGGGCCATATCGCGCAGCTCGGCGGGCAGATCCGGGGCGGCGCGCTGCCAGCACAACAGGTTATAGCGGAACAGGCCCTCAAAGGTCGGGCTGTGTTCCAGATTACGCTGCGCGCGCTGGGTGACGGCTTCCAGGAAATCGGGCGGGACGAGCGGGGCGTATCGGTGCAGGTAGCCGACTACCTCGGCACTGGGATTCGGCCAGTTCGCCTCCTCCGGCGGGGTGATCTCCTCGATATGCCACCAGGGTGCGTGCGGCGCATCATTCACGGCTTTGAAGTTGGCCGGCCAGTATTCGTTCGCAGTGTCGTAGGTGCCGACCAGATAGCGGATCGCGCCCTGGATGAGCGGATGATCGGCTCCCGCGCCGACGGTTACCGCGTATTGCAGCGCGACGGAAGTCGCCAGCGGAGACGACGCGGGCGATCGGAAATCGGCTTCGATGCCGTGCCCAAAGCCGCCGTCGGGATTTTGGTAACTCGCCAGCGCCAGCAGGACGGATTCGGCCGGGCCATTTTCGAAGACGGTATTCAAACAGGCGCGCATCCACCGGGCGGGCATGGGTTCGGATAAAGACACGCGCTTTTTCAAATGCCTCAGGTGAAAGTTTCACGGCTGAACCTCCTGTGTACGGATCGATGGAACAGGCCTATCCAGCCGTGATCATAGCACATTAGTTCGGGTTGTGCAGCAGGCTGGCCGGAACCGTATGATCTTAATCAACCTGAACGGCAGGGACGTATAACCAACCACGTCGGCGAAAATATGGAGAGGAGAGCGGAATCGCTTTGGCCCAGTATCTCTATCGAATTCAGCCCGCTTATCCCGAGGCGGAGTGATGGCGCTGCTCAAGGCGGATCAGTGGAAAACGCTCACCCGGCTTTACGCGGCGGGTCCGGCCGGGATTGAATACAGCGCCCGCGGCTACCAGGGTGCCGGGGATTGGACGGTAATCGCCCAACTGCGCGATCATGAGCCGACGCTGGCGCGCGAGATCACACGGCTGGATCCGGCGAACAATCGCGTGCGCTATCTCGTCATCATCACCGAGGCGGGCGAGCGGTTTTATGAGAAGAACCGGCGGTTTTATGACGCGCTGTATCCGTAAGCTAATCGCCGCGGGTTAATGCGGTTTTACAAATTGGGCCGGATTAAACGCCCCTCACCCTGCCCTCTCCCCGGCCCAGCCAGGGAGAGGGAAAAGGGCAGCACCGCTCTCCCCCTCTCTAGCTCGGCTGGAGAGGGGGCCGGGGGGTGAGGCCGTTACTTTTATATCCGCGTTTAATTGTTAAACGGCATAAACCGCTCGGCTATGGTAAAAACCGGAAGCCCGCTGAAGGGGCCGTGCATCGCTTCCTGGTAGTCGCTGAACATGGCTATTGCGGATCGCCACCGACTCGCTGATCAGCCGGCGGCCCGCATCGCTGGGTGCTTCCTGAACTACTCCTGACCTCCTGCCATGTTCAGGACCATCAGCTTCATTTCCGTCATCTCTTCGATGGCGTAGCGCGGCCCCTCGCGCCCGATGCCCGACCCTTTCACGCCGCCGTAGGGCATCTGGTCCACGCGGAAGGTCGAGACGTCGTTCACCTGCAAGCCGCCGACCTCGACCAGCTCAAACGCGCGCATGATGCGGTTCATGTTCTGCGTGAACAGCCCCGACTGCAAGCCGTAATCGGTATCGTTGGCGAGCCGGATCGCCTCGTCGAAGTCGTCGTAGGGCATGACGGTAATCACGGGCGCGAAAATCTCCTCGCGGCTCACGCGCATGTCGGGCGTGGTATTCACCAGCACCGTCGGCTGGAACATCGTGCCCTCGCAGGTGCCGCCGAGCAGCACCTCCGCGCCCTGGTCGATCGCTTCCTGCACGGTCTGGTAGGCTTTCGCCGCCGCGCCCTGGTCGATCATCGGGCCGACGTCGATCTGCGGGTCGCGCGGATCGCCCACCTTGAGCGCCTTGACACGGGTGAGCAGCTTATCCACCATGTTCTCATAGATCGGGCGGTGGAGCAGCACGCGCTGCACGGAAATACAGTTCTGACCGGCGTTGGCAAAACCGCCCATGGCGATCCGGCTGGCGGCGTAGTCCAGGTTGGCATCGTCATGCACGATCGCTGCCGCGTTGCCGCCCAGTTCCAGGCCGACACGCTTCCGCCCGGCCACACTCTTGAGATGCCAGCCGACCTCGGAACTGCCGGTGAAGGTGAAATACTTGATGCGCGGATCGCGGACGAGCTTTTCCGCCTTACTGCCCGGACACACCACATAACTCAGCGCTTCGGGCGGGAACCCGGCGTCGAGCGTCATCTCGATCAGCAGCAGGCCAGACAGCGGCGTGGCCGAGGCCGGCTTGAGGATGAACGAATCGCCGGCGGCGATGGCCGGCGCGAGTTTGTGGCAGGACAGGTTCAGCGGGTAGTTAAACGGCGCGATGCCAAGCACCGGGCCCAGGGGCAGATGGCGGACGATACCCATCCGCTTTTCGCCCGCTTCGGTCCAGTCGATTGGGACGATCTCGCCGCCGACACGCTTGGCTTCTTCCGCTGCGACGCGCACCGTTTCCTTGGCGCGAGCCGTCTCGCCCGCGGCGACATTACACGTCTTGCCGCCTTCCATGACAAGCGTCTGGATCATCTCGTCGCTTCGCCGCTCCATCTGGTCGAGCAGCTTGTAGAGAATGGCCGATCGCTCGCGCGATGAGAGCTTGCGGGTGATCTCGAAGCCCTTTTGCGCCGCGACGACAGCATCTTCGAGATCCTGATCGCCGGCCTGGCAGACCTGCGCGATCACTTCGTTGGTATACGGGAAACGAACGTCGAGCAGGTGGTCGCTCGTGCGCCATTCGCCGCCGATTAAAAACGGTCGGGGGTTGGTCATGATGGGTTACTCCTTACAGCAGCTAACAATACGTCATTGAATCCGAAAAACCGGGTGGCGCGGCGCTTCGATGGCAAAATCGGCCAGCGAGGAAGCGGGCGTCACGTCAAAATAGGGGCGGGGCGAGACTTCGCGTTCCAGATACAGCTTCAGGACCGGCGCGGCCTCGTCGGGCCCTAACTCGGTGATACGGACGGTCTCGGACTGGCCGCCGCGCGAGAGTGTGACCTGACCGGCGGCGCGGGCGTTTTTCACCCAACTCACCTCGCCGTAGGCCGACACGAGCCAGCGCTGATCGCCGTCGATCACCAGCGAGACGGGGGTGGAATACGCGCGGCCCGTCTTGCGCCCGCGTACCGTCAGGATGAACATATTATCCGGTCCGCCGCCGCGCCGGATCATCACCATTATGATCCGGTTGCCGAAGCGCCGCAGCCACGAGGGTTGGTAGGTTTTCGCCATCGATGGTCCCCTTGATCGGTTGATGCGCGATCGCCAGGGGCTTCAAGCCCCCGGCTCTCCATCGGAAGGGCCGTGAACGGCCCTGGTTTGGCGAACAAGCCAGCGTCCTTCAGGGCGCTTCCGATTTATAGCCGGGTCGTTGCACGGCCCGGCGATCGTCGGAGGTCGTTCACCGTCCCATGATCAGCGTGTGCTCGACCTCGGCGCGGGTGGGCAAACCGCCGCGCGCGCCGCGATGTAACACCTTGAGCGACGCCGCCGTGTTAGCAAAGGCCAGCGCCTCGTCCAAGGTCGCGCCGCCGAGTTTGGCCGCGAGCAGCGCCGCGTGGAAACAATCGCCCGCGCCGGTGCTGTCCACGGCGTGGACTTTGCGCGCAGGCCGGAATACGGGCTTGCGCCGCCCGTGCTCGATGCCATACGCGCCTTTGCTGCCCGCCGTCATGATCATCCATTGGCGGTGTTCCACCAGCCGGTCGATCGGCGGCAGCTTGAAGCGCTTGAGGCTGGCTTCACTGAAGAATACCACGTCGGCCATGCGAATTACATGCTGGAGCTCATCGCGCAGCACCGGCACATTGTTTTCGATGTCGAGCGCCAGCAGACCGCCCGCCTCTAACGTCGCGGCACGGAAGCACTTGCACCACGCCATATCGCGCGGGAAGGTCAGCACGGCGCGCGACTGCCCGGCCAGCGCCACCTGATCGGTCGTCAGTTCGGCATCGTACAGCGGAAAATGCGGGATCACGATCGAGCGGCGGGCGTGTTGATCCGTGATGACCAGGGTGAAGGGCGTCACGGCACCGGGGACGGCCAGCAGCCCCGCCGGATCGACGTCGAACGACTCAAAATCGCGGCGGAGCATGTCACCTTCGGCGTCGCTGCCCACCCAGCCGATATACCCCGCGCGCAGGCCCAACTTCCCGGCGGCACACGTGGCATTGGCGATAAATCCGCCTGGCAGTTTGCCCATGATCTCCGCCGGATATTTGTCGTCGGACAGCGGCAGATCCTTGACCGCCATCACCAGATCGTAGGCCAGCCCACCTGCGCCGATCAGATCGTAGATCATGATGCCCGCATCGTCTGATATAAGAGGTCTTTCCAGCGCTGGTTGTCGATCTCCCAGCAGATCGTGATATGCGGCGCGCCCTTCTGGGTGAGCGGCTGCCACATCTCGACGTTGGCGGTATCGTAGGGCGTCACGTTCAACTGATCGACCACCGTCATCCCGCGCGTATACGTGCCGTCGCATTCGACTTCGACGTAGTGCTGGCTCAGGCGCGTGCAGATCGTCGGGTCGATCGCGATCGCCATTGCGACCGGATCCGGCAGCCCCAGGCCAGGATCGCCGAGCCAGTTGCGGTTGGCATCGAGCGCGGAGTAATTGCAGTCGATGGCAAAATGCGACAGCGGCGTGTTGATCACTTCTTTGCAGTAGCGCATCTCCTCGTCGCTCAGGTTGGCCTCGCCCCGGCACAGTTCCCAGCCGACCATCTCCACCGGCAGACCGGACCGGAAGACCATGCGCGCCGCTTCGGGATCGCACCAGATGTTATATTCGGCGGCGGGGGTGATGTTGCCGACCACGTTGGCCGCGCCGCCCATCACCACACAGCGGCTGACCTTCTGCGCGATCTCCGGCGCTTGGCCGAGCGCCAGCGCGACATTCGTCAGCGGGCCGAGCGCCACCAGGATGATGCCGGGATTGGCGTTAATGGTGTCGATCAGCACGTCGATCGCGCTGCCGTCGGCGGGCGGGGTCTTGGGCTGGTAATTCATGCCGCCCATGCCATCCGGCCCGTGGAAGAAATAAGCGCGGTAGATGTCGCGGATCAGCGGCCTGTCCGCGCCGTGATAGACGGGGACCTGTTTGCCGCACAGCTCGACGGTATAGCGCGCGTTGATGCTGCCCTGCTCGACCGGCATATTACCCGCCACGACGGTGATCGCCTCCACCTCGATGTCGGGCGTTTGCAGCGCCATCATGATCGCGACGGCGTCGTCGGATGCGGTGTCGGTATCGATAATCATTTTACGGGTCATACAAAATCTCCGATCTGTTTTGGAAATCAGTAGCCAATTACTCAATGGGCTTCAGTTCAAAGACGATCATCTGACGAATGTTCCCATCGGTATCCGGCCCCTGTTGAAGTGATAGCCTGTATAAACCAGTTGACCAACGTATTCGACATATCCCTTTGTGTGATATTTAAATAGGTGAAGCTCTTTGCCATCCTCAAAGTGATCCCGTATCGCCTTGTTGCCGCGAGTAAACGTCATAGCACCGCGTTGACCTTCGCCAGTGTAGAAAAAAGTTCTGTCCTCTTTCCATCCGTCAGAGTAACCATGTTCTTTCCCTCTGTCGCCGGTAAAGAGAAAAATCATGTTGTGATTGGAGGGGGTACTTATTCCTCCTTGCTGTTGTCCTCCAAAAACATCATGCAGTTTTCTACGTTGATAAAGTTCCCCTCGCGTGAACATGTGCTGCCCCTTGGGTTATTTTGAGGTAAGGCGGTCCAATTCTAGCTCCAACATCTTCGCCGCGTCCACTTTGACGCACACATTTACGGGAAGGCGACCTTCCCAGGGCGGTATCAGGCGCTCGCCATTGCCCGGCCAGGTCTTGCCCCGGCTGAATCCCTGCGTCTCCACGCAGATCGGCCAGCGTTCGACCTGGAACAGCGACGGGTCGATCAGGTAGGCGATGGCCGACGAGTCATGCACGAAAATACCTTCGATATGGTACGCATTCTCGAAGTAGCGGCGGTAGTGGGGAACCGCGCGGCTGATATGCTGCGCCATCGGGTTATCGGCCTTGGCGTACCGTTCGAGATGATCGGGTGTCATGTTGACGGTGTGCGTCACGTCCAACCCGACCATGGTCACGGGCCAGTGCGCATTAAACACCAGATCGGCCGCCTCGGGGTCGTTGTGGATATTCGCCTCGGCGGCGGGCGTCGCATTGCCGGGCACCAGTGCGTTACCGCCCATCAGCACCACTTCCTTGACCTTGCCGATGATCATGGGGTCCAGGCGCATCGCCAGGGCGAGATTGGTCAGCGGGCCGATCGGCACCAGCGTGATCTCGTCGGGGTGCCTGCGGACCTGATCGACAATGAACTTGGCGGCCGCGCCGGATACGCGCTTCGTTTTGGGCGGGGGCAGGTGGATATTGCCCTGCCCGTCCTCGCCATGCACGAACGGCACCGGCCCTTTGAACGGGCGGGTTAGCGGGGCGTCCGTGCCGCGCGCCACGGGAATATCGGTGCGCCCGGCGATTTCCAGCAGGCGCAGTGCGTTGAGGGTCGCCAGATCACTATGGACATTGCCAAAAATGGTGGTTAGGCCAATGATCTCTAATTCGGGCGAGCGCAGGGCGAAAAAGATCGCCATGGCGTCATCCACGCCGGGATCGGTATCAATAATGATTTTTTGGGGCATAGGGTGATTGTCCTTACTAGGTTACGTGCGGTGAACGCAAAAAAATCTCCTTGTGTCTGGCTAGAATCATGCGGGTTTCTGCGTAAATTTGCAACTTGGGGGAACGCGCCTCACCCCGCCCTCACCCCCGGCGTGCAGCCCAGGGAGAAGGGGAAGAGCTGGCGCCGGTCCGCGACAGCTCACCCGTGCCTTTCGTACGTGGGGAGGGTTAACAAACCCGCCGTAGTTCAAGGGGTGAGGCTGATTCGTGACTATCCCCACTGCGCCGGCGCGACGGGGGTTTCCATCGTGGATTCGGCGGGCGGCACGGTGGTCGGTTCGGGTGTTTGTTCCACGGGGGGCGGAAGCGTTGGTTCGACGGTGGGCGCGATGGTCGGTTCTGTCGCCGGCGGGAGGGTGAGTTCGATGGTGGGAACGGGTGTGCCTGTCGGCAGAGTTGTTGCTTCGAGCATGGGTGCGATGGTGGGCGTCGTCGCCGGTTCGATCCGCGGCTCAAGCGCCGATTCGACCGCGAAAGCGTCCACCGCAATGGTGCCGCTCAGCGCGAAGACGCGGACGGTATGCTCGCCGGGAGCCAGTGTAAATGTGGCCCGCGCGCCAAATTCGGTGTCCGCTGCCCGGCTGTCGATCGCCTGGACGACGATGCCATCGATCTCAACGGCGAGCGTGCCAAGCGCCGGGTGTCGCACGTAGACGAGATCCAGGTGGGTCCCGCTAAAGCGCAGGGTCAGCACATCGGAGGGCGCGCCGCTGGTGTAGCTGTAGCGTCCGCCGCTGGCCTCTGGCGTATCGTGTGCCGTCCAGACTCCTGCTTGAAGAACCAAGGCGCTGTCGGACTCGATAGTCTGAAGCGTCACCGGCGCATCAGTCGGCGTGGGGGTGATGGTGGGGAGTTCGGTGGGCAGGGCCGTGGGCTCGAGGGTCGGATCGGTGGTCGGCTCGAGGGTCGGTGTGGGCGGCTCGGCCCCTGCCGGGACGATCGCGGCGATGGTCGTGTTGATCTGCACTTTCCAGCCGGTGGTCCACGGGCCTCGATTGCCTGCCCAGTCATACGCCTGGATGCGCCAGAAATAGATGCTCCCCGTCAGCGCCGCCGGGGGGACATAACTGCTGCCGGGGGCTACCTCGTTGATCACGGGGCTGGCGAAGGTCGAGACCTTGTCGATCTGGATGCGGTAAAAGGCGACGTCAGGCGATGGGTTGGTCCACTTGAAGCCTGGTTTGGACGTGGACACGACGGCCCCATTGCCCGGGGTGGTCAGGGTGGATACCGCCGGCTTGACCCGGTCCAGCGTGAGAGTCCAGGTCGCGCTCCACGCGCTCCAGTTGTCATTCACATCCTTGGCCTTCACGCGCCAGTAAAAGGTCTTGCTGCCGAGCGGGGTCGAGGGAGTCATAGCCGCCGTGGTGCGGGCCATGTTGATGACCGGCGACGCAAAATTCGCGTCGTTGTCCACCTGGATGCGGTAGGCTTTGGCTCCCGCCACGACGTTCCAGCGGAAGGTGGGTGTCCCATTGGCGGACAGCGTACCGGACGCCGGTTCGATCAGGGTGGGGGCGGGCAGGCTGGTGCCAGTATAGTAGCTGCGCAGCCAGTCGTCCCAGGCCGTATTCCGGGTGAATTGAAGCCAGTCGGAATCGCCATTATATTTGCTGTCGAAGCGCTCTTTGCTGCCGGGGAAATAGACGCTGATGCCATGCGCGCCCGGCCAGTAGCTGCCGTGGTTCTCCGCGATCACCGCGCCGGTGACGGCATTCATTACCTGGGCAGCGGCCGCCTGGATGCCCGGCTCGCTGACGCGCTGCCTGACCTGAGCCGCGAAGTCGTACAGATCGACAAAATTGGCATCATAAAAATCCTGCGTGCTGCTGCGCGCATCGCGGATCGCGGCATAGTGGGGGCCGCCCTTGTTGATCAGCGCGAGCGCAAAGCTGTTCACGGCGCTGTTCAGGGTGGTGTAGGGTGCGCCGAGATTGACGGCGGACATCGTCTCGCCGCCATACGAAGCGTAATAACGATGGACAATGGCGGCTCCAAGCTGCGCGGGAGTCATGGCGGGATTGGCGCTCAGATCAGCCAGAATCGTTTCATACGGCCAGCCTTCGCCCGGTTCTGTCTCCTCGGAGCCGACGCGCACCTCGGCGTAGGGGATCAACTGGCCGTCCACTTCGATCATCCCCATCAGGCAGGCGTCGAAGCCGACCAGATCGAGCGGATCGCTGCCGCCGGATGAGATAGCCTCGTAGGCACCGCGCAGTTCGGGAGCATTCAGGCGGTCGCCGCCGCTGCTGTCATCAACCGCGATCGTTTTCTGAACGGCCGGATCCACGATCGGCGCGCGCCAGCCGCCGCCGTGATCCCACAGCACCAGCGCGTAATGCTGGGCCGGGTAGGTCTTTTTCGCCCACTGCACAAAGTTGATCAACGTCTGGGGATTGCCCATGTTGACTTCGCCAATGCTGGTGCCGTTGGCGGCGTCGGGTGTCATGCCGCGTGTGATACGGAAGCGGCGGGTATCGGTCCAATTGCCATAGCCAGTGCTATAGTTGGCAATGCGATCATACTGGACGACGATATTCACCTGCGAGGACGATCCGACGCTCGCCAGTTCGGCAAAATCCGCGATACCATAGGGTTCGAGGTTGTTGTCGGCGTCCATGTAGACCATGAAGGTCCATGCGGCGGTTTGATAGGCCGGAGGTTCAGCGCGGGCAGGAAGTAATAGCTCCGAATGGAAGAAAACAAACCATGTTACAACGCCGGCAAGCAAAAGCTTACGCAGGACATGATGAAATGACGCACGGTTTGTGTTTTTCATCATATATGAGACAGCCTCCTCAGGCCCTCAGACTTATGTCTGAGCAAGTGATACAACTATGAGTATAGTCTTACCATAAAGACAATGCCAGGGGACTTAAATACTATTCAGAGGAAAAGGCGCGGAAAAGAATAAAGGACGAGGTTGTCATCTCGCCTTTTATTTATTGTCTGCTTGATCGAGCGGCGCTGGTTTTTCCTGGGCAGAAGGGGTTATGGCCAGGGGCTTGTGCCATGCGTTAGCCCCTCCCTGATACAGACTCGGCACTCATGGTTGACATGGTGTTTGGACGGGCGGGTCACCCCCACCTTTTAACGAGATGCTCCACTTCTGCCCTAAGCGCTCTGAAACCCTGGTGGCCCATAGGAGGGTTGATCGACCACGAATTTTGTAGGGGTGTATGGCGATACGCCCCATATGCGTCAAGATAAGGTGGCGTAACGGTCGTCACCCGGCTTTAGCCCCTCGCCCTGCCCTTTCAGGGGTAGGAATCAGCGATGCGTGCTCGTTGACCCCTCCCTAAATCCCTCCCCGTAAACGGAGAGGGACTTCCGACGCGCCCCTTTCTCCGCGTGCGGGGAAAGGCCGAGGTGGAGGGGATAGGGGTAAACCATGCCCAGCACCAAGCATAATAAACCTACCCCTGAAAGCTCCCCCTCTCTAGCTCAGCTGGAGAGGGGGGATGCCGACCGAAGGTCGGACGGGGGTGAGGCCAAGCCGCATTTCAAGACCGTATCTGCTGGGCGGGGCAAGCCCACGCCCCTACAGATTGGCGTGGTATGGGGATGAGGCCGTTAACCGGCGGCGGTCAGGATGTGCTGCAAATACGCCCCGGTGTAAGATCCGGGGACACCAGCCACCTGTTCCGGCGTGCCTTCCGCGATGATCTGCCCGCCCGCGCCGCCGCCTTCAGGCCCCATGTCGATGATCCAGTCCGCCGCCTGGATGACGTCGAGGTTATGTTCCACCACGATCACGGTATTCCCGGCATCGACCAGCCGCTGAAGCAGCGCCAGCAGCCGGGCCGTATCCGCCGGGTGGAGGCCGGTGGTCGGCTCGTCGAGCAGATAGAGCGTGCGCCCGGTGACGCGCCGCCCCAATTCTTTCGACAGCTTCACGCGCTGCGCTTCCCCGCCGGACAGTGTGGTAGCGGGCTGCCCAAGCTGCATATAGCCCAACCCCACATCGACCATGACTTGCAGGCGAGACACAGCCGCTGGGACATCCTCAAACAGCGCCAACGCCTCTTCGATGGTCAGATCAAGCACCTGCGCAATGTCGTGATCGCGGTATTTGACCGCCAGGGTTTCGGGCTTAAAGCGGCGGCCCCGGCAGGTCGGGCAGGTCACTTCGACATCGGGCAGGAAGTGCATTTTGACGGTCAGGGTTCCGGCTCCCTCGCAGCGATCGCAGCGCCCGCCCGGCACATTGAAGGAGAAATGGCGGGCTGTCAGATTCCGCTGGCGTGCATCCGGCGTCGCGGCGAACGCCTCGCGGATCGCGGTGAACGTATCGGAGTAGGTCGCGGCATTCGAGCGTGGAATACGCCCGATGTGCTCCTGGTTGATGGTGATGATCTTGTCGATGTGTTCCCAGCCCACGATCGAGTCATGCGCGCCGGGCTGCCTCACTCGCACCGTAAAAGTGCTGGCGGCCGGCTTTATCCAGAATATCGAAGACCAGCGACGACTTGCCCGATCCTGAGACGCCCGTCACCGCCACGAGCAGACCCAGCGGCAGGCGCACGGTGATATTCTGAAGGTTGTGTTCGCGCGCGCCGTGAATGGTGAGCGTTTTCCCGTTCGGCGTGCGGCGCTGGTCAGGCTGGGGCACGCTCATCCGCCCGGCGAGAAATGCCCCCGTCAGCGTCACCGGCATGTGCCGCGACCTCGGCGGGGGTGCCGGTGGCGACGATCTGTCCGCCGTGCTTCCCGGCTCCGGGGCCAAAATCCACGACGTAATCTGCCGCGGCGATCAGTTCGAGATCATGTTCCACCACGAGGACGGTATTGCCCAGGTCGCGCAGGCGGCGCAAAAAACCGATCAGGCGGTGGGTATCACGCGCGTGCAGGCCAATCGTCGGCTCGTCGAAGACATACAGCACCCCACTCAGACCCGATCCGAGCAGCGAGGCCATGCGCAGCCGCTTGGCTTCCCCGGCGGAAAGGGATGGCGAGGCGCGCTCCATGCGTCAGATAGCCGACACCGACCTCGATAAAATACCGGATGCGCTCGTGCAGATCGTCCAGAATGGGCCCGGCGATGAGCATCTCCTCGTCGTTCAGCGCGGCGGGCAGTTCGATCGAGCCAGTCGGCCAGATCGGTGAGCGGAAGCTGCGCGAGCGCGATGATTGTCTCGCCCGCCACGGTCACGGCGCGGCTTTCGGCGCGCAGGCGGGTGCCCTCGCAGTCGGGGCAGGTCTGGGTCACGAGGAACTCATCGATCTTCTGGCGATAGTCCGCGTCCTGAATGTGTTCCGCGTAACGGCGCAGCAGGCTGGTGGCGACGCCCTCAAAGCGCCCCCGGCTGACAGTGGTGGGCGGCTCCGTCTGCGGAAAATGACGCCGGAACTGCGGACTCTCCACCCCGAAAATAGAGCAGGTCCCGCTGGACGGGCGTGTAGTCCTTCACGGGCAGCGCCGGATCGAAGGTCGAAGCCGTAATGACGTCCCGCCGCTCGCAGGGTTCCGGTGTGATGCCGGATGAGTGACAGCTTCCCACCCGCTGACGGCCCCATCCGCAAGGGTCAGATCCTCATTCACGAGGCGCTTCAGGTTGGCCTGGTGAACCGTGCCCAACCCGGTACAGGTCGGGCAAGCGCCCTCCGGTTTGTTGAACGAGAAGTTCGCCATGCCGATCTCAGGCAGGGACGCGCCGCAGTGCGGGCAGTGGATCGAGGATTCGGCTCCAGAGGGTCCGCTGCCGCCATCGCTGGCCCAATCGATCGGGGAGTCATCGTACGAGCGGCGGCACATCCTGACCGCAGTCCGGACACACCCGGTGACCCAGCCGGGCGAAAAGCACACGCAGATAGGTGTAGATTTCGGACGTCGTGCCCACAGTCGAGCGCGGGCTGTGGTTCATCAGATATTGATCGATGCTGATCGAGGGGGATAGGCCGGTGATCGAATCGACCGGCGGTTTGCTGAGGCCATACGACACCAGCCCCAACGATTCGAGATACTGCCGCTGTCCTTCCTTGTGCAGGATGTCAAATCCGAGCGTCGATTTTCCCGATCCCGAGAGGCCGGTCAGGACCACGAACTGCCCTTTGGGGATACTCAGCGTGATGTTTTTCAGATTGTGCAGCCGTGCGTTGTGAATTGTAATCGTAGGTTGCATCAAGCTTTCTCTCCACGGGAACGAAGCGCCCAATCGCGGCGCTTCACTGTCCTATACACTCATTGTAACGCCCTGGTGTGCAGACTGGAGGGTTGGATGAGCAGGGGAAACGAGGCCGTGATTTGAGTCGCTTGCCCTCGACACACAAAGCCGCCCTGGATCATGGTCGATCCAGGGCGGCTTGATCTCATTGAGGCTGGTGTGGACTAGCCGCGGCCCAGGTCCGCCGGGGCTTCCGGGGTCGGCTGTACCAGCGGTTCCGCCGGGGGTTCAAGCGTCGCCGGTTCAGCCGTCGGTTCGGGTGTGACCGGCTCCGCGGTCGGCTCCGTAACCGGAGGGGCGGGCGGCTCACTGACCGCTTCCACGGCGAACGCATCGATCGCGATGACGCCGCTCACCGGGACGATCCGCAGCGTGTGCGATCCCGCACTCAGACTGAGCGTCAGCCGCGCGCCGAACGCACTGTCGGCCGTGGTGCTGCTCACCGTCTGAATGGGCGTCTCATCGATGAGCAGAGCGAAGCTGCCCAGGGCCGGATGCTGGACGAAGATCACGTCTACACGCGACGCCGGTGAAGCTCAGGCTGAGGGTATCGGCCGGGCTGCCGCTGCTGTAGAGGTAACGCCCACCGCTGGCGTCCGCGGTATCGTGGGCCGTCCAGTTCCCATTCACCTGCACGCGCGCATCGTCCGATTCCACGACGAGCAGCGCAGGATCCGGGGTGGCCGTGGGTGGTTCCGCGGTTGGCTCGACGGTAGGCGGTTCAACTGTAGGCTCAACGGTCGGTTCGGCTGTTGGTTCCGCCGTCGGTTCCGCCGTCGGCTCGGCTGTGGGTGGCAGCGACGCTAAAGCTTCGACTGCGAAGGCATCAATGGCGATGGTGCCGCTCGCGGAGGTGATCCGCGCGGTGTGCGGCCCATCTGCCAGGGTAAAGCTGACCCGCGCGCCAAACACGCTCTCGGCGGCGGCGCTGTCCACCGTCTGCCAGGGCGATCCATCGATCTCGACCACGAAGGACGCCAGGGCCGGATGCTGGACATAGATCACGTCCAGGCGTGTGCCGGAGAAGGCGACCGTCAGCGTATCATCGGGGCTGCCGCTGCTGTACACGTAGCTCCCGCCGCTGGCCGCGCTCGTGTCGTGCGCCGTCCAGCTTCCGGTGCGCCCGACCTGCGGATCGCCCGATTCGACGATCGTCAGAGATGGCCCCGGTGTAGCCGTGGGCACGGTCGGCGGTTCGACGGCAGGATCGGTCGCAGGTACGGTCGTAGATATGGTTGTGGGTACAGGCGTCGGGAGCGCGGGCGCCGTTGAACCGGCCACGACCGTGAAGGATCGTATCTCGCTCCAGGGTGAAGCGTTACCCGCAATATCGACGGCGCGCACCTGCCAGTAGTAGGTGTCCTGTGAGAGCGGCAGCGGGGATTTGTAGGTCAGCACATTCGCCAGCGTGATGATCGGACCGCCGAAGGGCTGGTCGTCATCCAGCAGAAGCTCATAACCTGCTGCGCCCGCCGATGCAGTCCAGCTGAAGGTCAGCATCGGGTTGGTGATGTGGGCCCCTTCGGCTGGGCCAGCCAGCACCGGGGCGGGCGGCACATCGGCATCGACCACAATGCTCCACGCGGCGCTCCAGGGGCCCGGCGCGTCATAGGAATTGATGCTGCGCACGCGCCAGTAGTATTTTCCGTTGGCAAGTGGTGCCGCCGTGTAGGTCAGCACGCCGGGCGCGCCAACGACATCCTGATCGGGGCTGGCGAAGCTCAACAGGTTGTCGATCTGGATCTGGTAGACATTGCCGTAGAGCACGCTGTTCCACAGGAAATCGGGCGAGTTATCGCTCGTCAGCAGATTTTGGGCCGGCGAGATCAGGGCCGGCGCCGCCGGGATATTAGGCGAGACGACCAGCGTCCAGGCGGGCATGAACTGCGTGCCGTTGACGATCACCCGCCAGTAGTGCGTCCCATAGGTCAACTCAAGCTCGGTGAGCGGGATGGTGTAGGTGGTCGCCGTCCCCGTATAGCCCGCTTCGAGAGACGTGAAGCTCAGATCGTTGTCCACTTCCAGCGTGAAGGTCGCGCCGGTCACGGCCTGCCAGACAAACGTCGGGCGAATTTTGGTCGTCGCGGAGCCATCGACCGGGGTCCGGTGTACGCTGATCGCAAAGGTGAAGGTTGGACTCCAGAGGCTCTCGTTGGTGGCGGCGTCCACGGCCTGCACGTGCCAGTACAGGACGGTACCGTAAGGCTGCGGCGCAGGCAGGGCGAAGCTGGGTGTTACAGGAGTCCCGCTGGCGATGATGGTCCCAAAGCCGCTGTCGGTTGCAACCTGTACACGATAGAAGCTCGCTCCCGTCACCGCTTCCCAGGTCAGGTTCGGACGGAGTGAGACGGTGCTGCCGTTATTGGCCGGCGATTTGAGCGCGGGAATACCGGGCAGCACGGTATCCGCCGTGAATGACTGGGTTATGCTCCATGCACCCGCTACGCCTGCGGCATTGATCGCCCGCACGCGCCAGAACCAGAGTCCGTCAGCCAGCGGAGCCGCCGTGTAGTTCTGCTGATCATCCGGGCCGATGACATCCTGCTCGGGTGAGGCGAAGGTCGCCACGCTGTCGATCTGGATCTGGTAATTGAGGTCGCTTCCCGGCAGTGTCCACGCGAAGTAGGGTGTGGCGTCGTTGAGAATCTCTCGAAGAGCCGGGTCCGTTGGGGTAGGTACGCCGGGCGGAGTCACGGGGGCCGAACTGATGACCAGCCGGTTAAAAGCGGAGTACGGTCCCCAGTTGCCGGCGGTATCACCGGACTGCACCTGCCAGCAGTAAGTGTTATTGGTGGGCAGCGCCTCGCTCGCCAACAGGGTGTATGTCTTGACGGCCAGCGGGCCGATGGTGCGCACGGGCGTGGTACAGGCCGCGCCGCTAAAGATGCGCAGCTGGTACTGGATGGTGCCGTTTTCGGCCTGCCAGGTGAACGTAGGCCGGGCTGATACAGCCGCGACCAGCCCTGCGCGATCCGCCGGGGTCAACAGGACCGGCGCGAGCGGCGGAGTCGTATCGATGATGAAGGCCCGTGCAAGGCTCCACGCTCCGGCGGCATTAACGTTGTTGATGGCGCGCACCCGCCAGTAGTACTTCTTGTCGGGCAGCACGCCCGCCGTGTAGGCGGCCAGACCCGACCGTACATCCTGGGCCGGGCTGGTGAAGGTGGAACTGTCGTCGATCTGGATCTGGTAGGTAAACGGCCCACCCAGCACCGAGGGCGGCATGATGCCCCAGGTGAAATCGGGGGTGTTGTAGTCCAGGATCTTGTTGGGGGTCGGTGCGGTCAGCAGCGGCGCGATGGGCGGGGCTGCCGTGACGGTGAAGTTCCAGGGCTGCATACAGAATACAGCGCCCGTGTTCATCGTGGCGCATACCCGCCAGTAGTAATAACCCGGCTCCAGCGGGGCCAGACTGCCCGGAATCTTGTAGGTTAACGCGGTGCCGGAATAGGTGGCCTGGGGGATTAGGGCTGATGAAATCGGCATCATTATCGACCTGGAGCGTGTAGCTCGCCGCCCCGGCGATGGCTGTCCAGACGAACGACGGCCGGATACTGATCGTGAACGAGCCATTGGCCGGAGTGCTGAGATTGGTGAGGGTGAACGTGCGGACCGCGCTCCAACTGCTCCAGCGATAGGACGCATCAGCCACCTGAACGCGCCAGTGGTAGGTGGTGCCGAAGGTGAGGTTATCGACCAGCCGCGAGAGATAGTTCAGGCCGCTGCCGGTGCCCCGCTCGATAGGACTGCCAAACGCCGGATCATCATCGACCTGCAAACGGTACTGGACGCCTCCCGTGACGGTTGCCCACGTCAGGCGGACCGGCACGGCTCCAAGATTGCTGCGGTTGGACGGTGAGACCAGCGCCGGAGCCTTCAGGCGGTCGGATGATTTATCCAGGATGGTGACGGTGTGAACGGTGTTGGATCCCAGATTCGCCGCGCCGACCAGCGAGGTCAGGGTGATCTGGATCGTCTCATCGGACTCGGTAAGGCTGTCGGATGTCAGGGTCAGCGGGATCGGGGCGGTCAGTTGGCCCGCCGGGATGACGATCTGGGTGGGGCCGCTGTAGTCCACGCCGCCGCCGGCTGCCGATCCGCCGTAGGTGAAGTTCACCGTCACCGGATAGGGTTCGACCTGAGAGATGCCAACCGAAACGCTGTGGCTCCCCCCGATTTCGGGGGCAGAGCTGGCCGGTGTGCCAAACTGAACCAGCGGCACAGCGGAGAGCATGAAGGTGACGGTCTGATCGGTGCTGGTCGAGGCTTCGTTTGGATTGCCGGCGAGGTCATTGGCACCACCGGCCACGACCGCCGCAATCAGCGTGCCATCGGACGTGATCTGGCCGATCTCAACGGTATAAGTGGATCCGCTGCCGATGACCGTCCGGGTCGCGGTCGAACTATCGGCCGTGCCGCTCAGGATGACGTCGCTGCCGTCGAAGCCCGTCACGGGCTGGTCAAACACAACGGTAAATCGGATGGGCAGCAGATGGGTCGGATCCACCTGCGCCGCCGCCTGATCGATCGTCACAGTGGGGTTAATGCGATCGATGGTATATTCTTGGCCGGTGGTGAACAGCATCCCCTCTACCGCGCGGTTTAGGGCATCCAGGATGCCGATCCAGGACGAGAGGTTCAGCTTCAGATCGCCATCGCCCGTGCCGGTGTTGACCGTTACCGTCCAGATCGCGCCGGCCCCGGATACTCCGGTCACGGAGGTGCCGGACAGGCTCCCGGTGGTCTCGGTGGTAAAGTTGGCGGCGGCGACGTTACGCACCGTCTCGGTGAACGTCACCGTAAACTGAACGCTGCTGGCATTGGTCGGGTTGGAATCCACACGGACGATCGACGCTACATCCGTCGAGAGCAGTTCCACCGCGCCCGTATCGCAGACGTCGCCGGCCGGCTGCGGACGGACATACCCACGCTGGTCGGTGGTGACGGCCGCGCCGCTTACGTCGGTACAGATTGTCGCCTTCCCGACGACCGGGCTTTCGGGCAGCGGCCGGCGAGTGAAGGTCGGCCCGCGGTTATCTTGCAGCGGACCCAGCATCGGGTCGCCGTCGGCGCTGAGGAAGTTCTGCCCGTCGTTGGTAAACGTTCCCACGATGGTGTCAGGCGCGACAATGGTGCTCTTGATCCGCACGGTGCCGGCGCTGCGATAGATACCCGAGCCGCTGCCAGTCGCCGTATTGCCGGAGAACGTGGCAAAACTGATGGGTGAGATGGAGGTGCTGGCATGATAGAGCGCGCCGCCGTTCACCGCCGTGTTGCCGGCGAAGGTGCTGTTCTTGACGGTGAGGATCCCCGCTGCCGCGTATACCGCGCCACCGTTAGTCGCCGTGTTGTTGGTCAAGGTGGTGTTGGTGATGGTCAGCGCGCCGTCCGTGTAAACGCCGCCGCCGGGATAGGACCCGGCATTGCCGCCGCGCACGGTCACTTTGTCCAGCGTGAGAGTCCCGGCGCTGCTTACGTGCAGCAGGCGGAAGTTCGGGGCCGCGTTCGACCGTTCGAGGATCGCGCCATTGCCGTTGATGGTGATAGGCGTCGTGATGTCCGGCAGGGCAGTCGGACCGTTGAAATCGCCCGCCGACGTCGTAAAGGTATAGGTACAGCCGGATGTCAAGTTGATGCTATCGGTGATGCCATTGAGGTTCGCCGCGTTGATGATCGCCGCCAGCCCGCTCAGGCTGCACCCGGCATCCAGCCCGGCAGTGCCTTTGTCGATGGTCATATACTGCCCGGTGGTAAACGGCACATTGAGCCCTGCATCTGCACCGCTGATGCCGGTGGCGTTCACCATATTCAGCCGGATAATCCCATCACCCGACCCGGTATTCACGGTTATGTTGCGGATGGTATTCGTCCCCGTGATGCTGGCTACTGACGCCCCGGTGATGTTCCCAACCGTTGTCAGATCATAATTATCGATGGTGCCCCCGTTGACGTTGTCACTGAACGTCACACGGAACTGCACGGTTGCGCCGCTGTTAGGGTTGGGCGTGGAGAGGCGGTTGATCGACACCACGGTCGTACTGTAGTGGGCCTCTGTCGCGCCCACGTCACAGATTCCGCCAATCGGAGAGGGCCGCACCAATCCGCGCTGATCGATTGAGATCGTCACATTGAACGCGTCTTTGCAGACTGTCGCCAAGCCAATCACAGGGCTGCCGACCAGCGGAAGCATGGTTGGTGTGAAGCCAGTATTGTCCTGCAAAGGCCCCAGTTGGGGATCGAGACCGGTATAGTTTTGTCCACCGTCCGTATATCCGCCGGCAAGGCTGTCCGGCGAGACAATCGAGCTGCGGAGCGTAACGGTTCCGCCGTTGTTATAGATACCTCCGCCGCTGGCCGTGGCGGTATTGCCGGAAAACGTGGTGAAGCTTGGGGTGAGAGTGGCCCCTGCCGCGATCGCCGCGCCGCCGCCGTCCGTCGCTGTGTTGCCGGAGAAGGTGCTGTTGAGCAGCCTGGTGCTGCCCGCGGCCACATAGAGCGCGCCGCCGGTCGGGGCGGTGTTGGCCGAAAGGGTGCTCTGTGAGATCGTCAGCGTTCCCTCGCTGTAGATCGCGCCACCCGCATAGGTCGCGCCCAGGCTTCCGCCGCGCAGCCACGCTTGGTTCAGCGTAACCGTCACGCCGCTGCCGACATGGAGCAGGCGGAAATCGGGTGATCCTGCCGCTCGCTCAATAATCGCGCCGTTCGCGTTAATCGTGAGGTTGCTGGCGATGACCGGGAGGCCAGTCGGACCCGCAAGATCATTACCTACTGGGGCGGTGAGGGTGTACGTACACCCTGCCGCCAGGGTAACTAAATCGGCTCCGGTCCCATTGGTATTGGCGTCGTTAACCGCCTGGATCAGGCTGGCGACGGTGCAGTCAGCTGTAAAGGAGGCCGCTTCCGCTAAAGGCGTAAATGGAGCAGCGATACTCCAGCCGAGGACGATCATCACCAGCAGCATGCCGCGTATGAGCGTCCGTTTGAGCCGCGTTAACCTTCGTATGGGAATGAGAAATGGCGGTGAAAATGTCATGTCTTTATTTCCTTGACAGACTAAAGTGGCGCATTTGTTCTCAATAGATTGGCGTAAGAGAGAGTGAGAACCCTATCATATTATATGCCAGTATTTATTCCAATTCAATCTTGCCTTATTATTTCGTTTATTTTTCAGATATACCAGAGCACTGTGGTACTCACTCAAGCAGCGGCAAAAACATGCGGCTCGTTTCATCCCCTGCAAAAAACAGCTCGTGCGGAGGTGTTAGTACATTCTTAGGCGGATGGATCCGAGATTGGCCCGAAGGTCCCTGACTGGACCGGGCAGCCGTTTGTATTAATTCAGGATGTGACGACTGATCCGTGTGAAGGAGTACATGGCCTGCTCTATGTCACCCTCGATCATGCCGGGTTGGGCAGGTGGTAACGGGTACGAGGCAACCAAAAACCCCGCCATTCGGCGGACTGGTACGCTGGTCGCCAGGGTTTGCAGGGATATACAAGGTTATCAAACTGTCGGGGTGCCCGGACTCGAACCGGGGACCTCTGCGTCCCAAACGCAGCACGCTAACCAACTGCGCTACACCCCGTGGTGATGCTGGTAGTATACACGTCGCCTGGAGGGATGACAAGGGCAAGCCGTAGTATGAGCCGCCAGACGGGTAAAGAAAAGAGCCGTCTGTGGAGAGGGGGGGGCACCACAGACGGCTCTAGTTTGAAGGCCTAACAACATCACCGGCGACGCGCATCTCCGAGCATGTCAGGCCAAGCGTCTCTCTTCACTACAAGCCACTTCTATCCCATTACATGAGCCACTGCATCCGATCAAGATGAGACGCTTATATTCTGAAGTTTAATTCAGCCTTGTGAGTGAAACCTGAAAACCGGATAAGAGATAGATGAGAGAACCTAGTGGATAAAACGGCTCGTGCCACGTGTATTTACGCTTTATTTGTGGTCCGGTTTGCGGCCAAACAGCCGCAGCCAATCGTCGATTTCATCCGGTGAGAGGCGCGGGTTTGGATCTTCATCACGGTCTGGGGTGGCAGGGCCGGTCAGCGCGGCGGCAAAATCGGCGGGCGCGATCACGGTCACGCGGCGGCGCTCGGCGGCGCGGCTGATCTCGCGGTCGGCCGATACGACGGTCCAATTGGTGGGATCGGGCAGGCTGCGGAGCCGTTCGCGGATGATAGCGTCGGCGGTGGTGCCGCCGTGCGCGAACACGACCTGCACGCTGGATGTGGACAAATCGCGCGATAAACCGCCCGGCAGTCCGTTGTCAAACACGACCACGCAGCGTTTGCCTTTGCGCGCCGCAAATCGCTTGAGGCGTTCGACCAGTTTGGCTTCGTCCTGCGGATCGTCCAGGCTCAGGTCGCGCATCTGGCCGATCAGATTGTGCCCATCGATCAAATATGGCACGATGCACGGCCCTTTACGCGAACAGCGCTAATAAACGGTCGGGATAGTTCGTACACAGGCTGTCAATTCCGGCATCGATCAGGCGGCGCGCTTCGTCCAGGTCATCGACGGTCCAGGCGGTCACCTGCTGGCCGCGATCGTGAATGTGCGCGATGTTGTCGGCGGTATACAGGCTGTGCAGCGCGTCGATCACGCGGAAGGTCACTTCGTCGTCACCCGGCAGGTGCTCCCACCACAGTTCGGAGAGCGGGATTTCGGGCGCGATGCGAAACATGGTGTGCAGGCAGCCGTGATAAAACGAACGCACCTGCACCCGGTCCACCATATTATATTGTCGGATCAGGGCCGCGACCTCTTCTTCCATGCCGGGGAAACGCCATGGATCTTTCAGTTCCACGAACAGCAGCAGATCGGTTGGCCGCAGCAGGTCGAACGTTTCTTGCAGAGTCGGGAATACGCTCGCCACGAAAGCGCGGATCGAACCAAGAGCCCGCATCCAGAGCTTTGATCTCCGCCAGCGTCAGGTCGTACACGTTGCCGTGCCCATCGCTGGTCCGGTCCACCTCGTCATCGTGAAAAATGATCAGGTGCCCGTCGCGGCTGCGCTGGACGTCGAACTCCACGCCGTCGATCTTCAGATCGATGGCCGCCTGGAACGCGGCCAGCGTATTTTCGGGGGCGAGGCCGCTGGCCCCGCGATGCCCGACGATCGTCGGGTGGCGCTGCGATAGGCGTGACGCCGGCATGGGCGCGAGTTGATCCCACGCGGGGCGCTGATCCGGTGGCAGAACGGGAAAATCATCCATGGCGTTTGGTTACTTTCTGTGAGTGGCAATCTGTTTGAGACCCCTATTATAACGGATCGTGGGGCCTTATTCCTGTGATCGCAGGAAGGCGGGACAAGGCGATTTTGTAGGGGTGGGTTAACAAACCCACCTTGGGTGACCCATCGGGTCGCCCCTACAATGATATCTGGTGATTAACTTTGTTAACCCACGTGAGCCGCCGCGCGGACGCTGGCCGCCGGGTGATATTGTTTGATGCATGAATTTGAGCATACATAAACCCGCCCCGGCGGGCAATTGCCCGCACTCGCAGCTTGTGTTAAGATGTGCCCGCGAGAGAATTGACAGCCGTTCACTTGAAATAACTTTGAAATCGCAAGAGGTTATGATGAGCCGTCGGGTCTTAATTGGATTTATTTTCCTCAACGTGATCGTCTCGTTTGCCGTCGCGATCATTTTGATCAGCTATGATCGCCGGAACCGCCCCGACGAAGCCGCCTTAGCCGCCAATCAAACTCCCCAGAGGCTTGTCGTATCGGTGACGCCGCGCCCCGGCGATCTGCAATCCGCCGAGTATCAAAGCACGATCGATGCGCAGTTCCTGACGATGACGGCGATCGCGGGAAATGCGCCGGTGGTGATCTATGTCACGGTGCCGGCGGAGGCTGAAGAAGGCGTGCCGGTTCCCGAAGAAACCGTGATCGCCACCATCGATCCGCTGCTGCTGCCCGCCATCCCGACCGATCTGCCACCCGGCGAGCCGAGCGCCACGCCCGAAAATGATGGCTGTCTGCGCCATATCGTCGAAAGCGGCGATACGATCAGCGCCATCGGGCAGCAGTATGGCGTGTTCCCCGGCGACATTCTACTTGCCAATGACCTGCCTGAGGATCACATCCTGCAAATTGGCGAGGAGCTGATCATCCCGGTCGAAGGCTGTATCGCGCTCATGTCGCCCACGCCGATCCCGACGATCACCAACACGCCGTTCCAGCTTACTCGCAACGCGCCAACCGTGACGCTCCAGCCGACGGCGGTCAACGCCCAGGTGGAGATCACCAACGTGCAGTTCCCCGGCGACGTGAACAGCGAAGCGGTTGAGATTCGCAACCTGGGTAATGTCGTGAATTTGCAGGGCTGGACGCTGACCAACGAGGATGGGGATACGTTTCTGTTCCCCGAATTCCGCATGCAGCAGGGCAGTCTGGTGCGGATCTTCTCACGCCAGGGGCAGAACACGCCCGCCGCGCTCTACTGGGGCCGCGAACTGCCGGCCTGGGTCGATGGGGGAACCATCACGCTTTACGATTCCAGCGGGCAGTTGCAGTCCACGTTCCGCGTGGGCGAAACCGAGCCGCTTTTCCCCGAAGCTACACCGGGATAAAGACCGTTTCTACGCTTGAGCAGAAGGTGACGGCAGCGAACGGTTGTGCTATAATCCGGTGTGATATGAACTCACGATTCAGCAGGGGCGTATGCACAATACGCCCCTGTTGTAACAGGCGATTAAGGGTGCGGCGGGGTGGTATCCTGTTCATCGTCGCCCCGCAGGCCCTTGCGGAACTCGCGGATAGCGGAACCCATCTCACCACCGATGCGCGATACGCGCCCAACGCCAAAGAGCAAAACCACAACGGCCAGGATTAAAACCAGTTCGGGTGTTCCCAGATTCGGCATCTCAAATTCCTTTCGGATACTGGCGATCATTGGCGATTATACCAGCCCTGGCCGGATCGGGGTAAGATTTGCAGAGCGCAACCGGCGCTTGCTACACTAAAGATAGACGGCACACACGGAGGCCACCCTTGCCCGCACAGGCGCTTTATCTGAAATGGCGACCCCGCACCTTTGAAGACGTGATCGGCCAGGAACATATTACGCGCACGCTGCGCAACGCGCTGGTGCAGAACCGCATTCGCCACGCCTATCTGTTCAGCGGGCCGCGCGGCACCGGCAAAACGTCGAGCGCGCGGCTGCTGGCCAAGGCCGTCAACTGCCAGGAACGGGATCCGCTGAGCCGTCCGTGCAACCAGTGTCCGCACTGCATCGCCGTCAACGAAGGGCGTTTTCTGGACCTGATCGAGATCGACGCTGCATCCCACACCGGCGTGGACGACGTGCGCGATCTGCGCGACAAGATCGCGTTTTCTCCCAGTGAAGGCGGCTACAAGGTCTATATTATAGACGAGGTGCATCGGTTTTCCGGTGCGGCCTTTGATGCGCTGCTGAAGACCTTGGAAGAACCTCCTGCCCACGCCATTTTTGTGCTGGCGACCACCGAGATCGCCAAAGTGCCGGCCACCATCAAGAGCCGCTGCCTGATGTTCGAGTTCCGCCGCGTGCCGCTGGCTGAACTGGTGGATCTGCTGGCGCTGATCGCGGAGGAAGAACACGTCTCGATTGACCGGGCCGCGCTGGAACTGATCGCACGCGAAGGCACCGGCAGCGTGCGCGACAGCATCAGCCTGCTCGACCAGTTGATCGCGGACCCCGATGTGCATATCTCGCTGGGCATGGCGGAACAGGTGCTCGGTACGGCTGGCGGGCGTTATGTGTCCGATCTTGCGCAGGCGATCATCGAAAATGACGCGGCGTGGGGTCTGGACCTCATCAATGACACGGTAGACGGTGGTGCGGATCCGCGGCAGTTTGGGCGGCAGATAATCGAGCACCTGCGGCAAATACTGCTGGTCAAAATGGCGGGCGATAAGCTGGTCGATGTGACCGAGGAGCGCCGCGCGGTGCTGCGCGAACAGGCGGGCGCGGTGGGTCGCAAGGCGCTGCTGTCCGCGATCCGCGCGTTTAACTCGGCGGTGCAGGATTGGCAGGGCGGCTGGCAGCCGCAGCTGCCGCTGGAACTCGCGTTTCTGGAGAGCATCAAGCCCGTGATCGAGGACGAGCCGGTCGCCGTGGTGCGGCAGCCGATCCGCACGCAGGATGATCTGCCGAAGCCGGTAGAGCGTGTCGAACCGCCGGCTCCGCCGCGCACGGAAGGCGGGCTCCAGTTATCCGACATCACAACGCAGTGGGCGCAGGTGCTCAAGCGCGCCAAAGGGTACGATCGCAACCTGCCCGCGCTGCTCGAAAAAGCCCGCCCGCGCGATCTGCAAGGCGATGTGCTGATCCTGGGCATCGAAAACCCGATCTTCAAGCCCAAGCTCGAAACCGAGGATAAAAACAGCGCGCTGCTCAAGACGCTGCACGACGTGCTGGGTGTGCCGCTGCAGGTGAAATTCACGGTCACAACGCCAACGGGCGAGCGCGATCCGGGGGCCGATGATCGGCTGGCGGACGATGACGTCCTGGCGTTCGGCGTCAACGAGTTGGGCGGCGAGGTCGGGGATTTTGAGGAATAAGCGCGCTCGTAAATGATCGAGTGATAAGGAGAAGAGTCAATGGCAAAGCGAAAACATGGTGGCGGATTCGGTGGTCCGGGCGGTGGCGGGATGCCAAACCAGTCCTCACTGATGCGCCAGATTCAGAAGATGCAGGAAGACATCGAGGCGGCGCAGGCGGCACTCGAAGATGAAAAGATCGAAATCAGCGTGGGCGGCGGCGCGGTGATGATCGTGATCAACGGCCACCAGAAGGTCCAGTCGATCACGATCAACCGCGAGATGATCGACCTGGAAGACGAGGAATGGCTGACCGATCTACAGGATCTGCTGATGGTCGCCGCGAACCAGGCGATCGAACAGAGCCAGGCGCTCCAGTCCGAGCGGATGCAGGGCGCAACCGGGGACATCAATTCCATGCTGCCCGGTGGTCTGGGCGGCCTGCTTGGATAGTGTGCCGTGAGCAAAGCGATTCCCAAGCCGGTGACGGACCTGATCGACGCTTTTTCGCGCCTGCCGGGCGTGGGGCCGAAGACGGCATCACGCCTGACGTATTATTTACTGCGCGCGCCGGACGACCTGACGGCGTCGCTGTCGGCGGCCATTGGCGATCTGAAAGCCAAAACGCGCTACTGCTCGGTCTGTCATAACATCACCGAGGACGATCCCTGCGAGATCTGCCGCGACCCCGCGCGCGATGCGTCGCAGATCGTCGTGGTCGAAGATCCGCTCGACGTGCTGGCGGTGGAAAAGACCGGCGCATTCAAGGGGCGCTACCACGTGCTGCACGGTGCGATCTCGCCGGTGGATGGCATCGGGCCGGAGAGCCTGAAGATCCGCGAGTTGGTAGCGCGCGTGCAGGCGGGCGGCGTGCTCGAAGTGATTGTCGCGACCAATCCCGGCATGGAAGGCGACGCGACGGCGATGTATGTGCAGCGTCAGCTTCTCCCGCTCGGTGTGAAGATCACCCGGCTGGCGCGCGGCCTGCCGACCGGCGGCGACCTCGAATACGTGGATTCGGTCACGCTGCTGCGCGCGCTGCAAGGGCGGCATGAGATGTAGCGGCGGTAGAACAGGATACGACAAAGTTTTCACCCGTTGGGCGCTCTGGCAGCGCCCATTTATCTGCCTGATGAGGAGCAGGATTGATGCCCAAAATTACGTTTGTTGGGGCGGGCAGCACGGTGTTCGCCAAGAATCTGATGGGGGATATTCTCGGGTATCCCGAACTGGCGGATTCGACTCTGACCTTATTTGATATTGATCCCGACCGGCTTTGCACGTCCGAGATCGTGGCCCACAAGGTTGCGAATGCGCTCGGCGCTCATCCCCGGATCGAAGCCACAACCGACCGGCGCGCTGCGCTCGACGGTGCCGATTACGCGATCTGCATGATCCAGGTGGCGGGCTACAAGCCGGGCACCGAGATCGATTTTGAAATTCCCAAAAAATATGGGCTGCGCGCGACGATTGCCGATACGCTGGGCATCGGCGGGATCATGCGTGGGCTGCGGACGATCCCGGTGCTGCTGGAACTGTGCGCTGATATGCAGGCCGTCTGCCCGGACGTGACCTTTTTGAATTATGTCAACCCGATGGCGATGAACACCTGGGCGATCCTGAAGGCCACGCCGATCAAGACGGTCGGGCTGTGCCACAGCGTGCAGGGCACCGCCATGCAGTTGGCGGACGACATCGGCGTGCCGTTCGAGGAGATCCACTATATCAGCGCCGGGATCAATCATATGTCGTTTTACCTGCGCTTCGAGCGCAGCGGCGAGGATCTCTACCCGCTGCTGCACAAGGTGATCGACGAAGGGCGCGTGCCCGACTGGAACCGGGTCCGGTACGAGATGCTCAAGCGGCTGGGCTATTTTGTGACCGAGTCGAGCGAGCATTTTTCGGAATATGTGCCCTGGTTTATCAAGCGCGATCGCCCGGATCTGATCGAACGGTTCAACATCCCGCTGGATGAGTATATCCGCCGCTGCGAAAACCAGATTGCTGACTGGGAAACCATGCGCGCCGAGTTTGAAGATCCCACCAAATCGATCCAGATCGGGCGCAGCTCGGAATATGGCTCGACCATTATTCGCAGCCTGGAAACCGGCCAGCCGAGCGTGATCTACGGCAACGTGCTGAACCACGGCCTGATCGATAATCTGCCGCCGGGATGCTGCGTCGAGGTGCCGTGCCTGGTGGATAAAAACGGCATCCAGCCGACTCACATCGGCGCGCTGCCGCCGCACCTGGCTGCGCTGATCCAGACGAATATCAACGTGCAGGCGCTCACGGTCGAAGCGGCGCTGACGGGCCAGCGTGAGCACATTTATCACGCCGCGATGCTCGATCCGCACACCGCCGCCGAACTGGATCTCGATCAGATCTGGTTGATGGTGGACGATCTGCTCGAAGCGCACCACGACTGGCTGCCGGCGTATCATTAGGCTGGATTCGCAAATCGGTTTTGGGCGGGGCGTAACCGATCCGCCCCGGTGTTTTTCCCTCCGAATCGTGGTGTTCGCGAGGTCGTGGCGGAGCAATCCGAAGAATTTCCAGAATAGCCCTTGACAGGGGGGTAGGGAGTGGTAGAATGAGGGACCTTCGGGGGGGCGGTGAAACGAAACGCCAGCCGAAGGCAAGCGAAATCCCAACCAACGGGCAAGACGCCCTTGTCAGGGGCGCGGGAACGTGGTAAGATGGGAAGACGCTCAGACAGACAGGGCGGATGGTGAGCGGGCAGGGTATCGGAAGCTCACCTAACAACCCGCGCAGGAGGCACAAGACCGCAACAACTTGGGGTAAGGCGAACAAGTGGACTGTGTGTCTTGAGCCGGCGAAAGTCGGCTTTTGCGTTCTGCGACCCACCGGCAGGGTGGGCGACCCACCGGCGAGGTGGGCGACCTACCGGCAGGGTAGGCCGGCACCTTAACAACAGCAGAGTGACAGGAAGCCGTTTGTCGTGCGGGGGACCGCGGGACAAACAGGGATGTGCGAGCAACCCATCCAATGAGGATACAGCCCGATGGGGAACCATCGGGGGGTAAATTCGAGATGAAGAGTTTGATCCTGGCTCAGGATGAACGCTGGCGGCGTGCCTAATACATGCAAGTCGAACGTGAACCTTGGAGCAATCTGAGGTGAAAGTGGCGGACGGGTGAGTAACACATGGCTGACCTGCCCTTCAGCGGGGGACAACGGCTGGAAACGGCCGCTAATACCCCATACGCTCATGCGGTTCAGAAGCGTGTGAGGAAAGCTTACGGGTGCTGAAGGAGGGGGCTGTGGCCCATCAGCTAGTTGGTAGGGTAACGGCCTACCAAGGCGAGGACGGGTAGGGGGCCTGAGAGGGTGACCCCCCACACGGGAACTGAGAGACGGTCCCGACTCCTACGGGAGGCAGCAGTAAGGGATATTGCGCCAATGGGCGAAAGCCTGACGCAGCAACGCCGCGTGGAGGATGACGGCCTTCGGGTTGTAAACTCCTTTTACCGGGGAAGAGGAAGGACGGTACCCGGTGAAGAAGTCTCGGCTAACTACGTGCCAGCAGCCGCGGTAAAACGTAGGAGGCGAGCGTTATCCGGATTTACTGGGTGTAAAGCGCGAGCAGGCGGTTCTGTAAGTGGTGTGTGAAAGCGCCCTGGCTCAACCGGGCGAGGACAGGCCAGACTGCAGGACTGGAGGTAGGTAGAGGCGAGTGGAATTCCGGGTGTAGTGGTGAAATGCGTAGAGATCCGGAGGAACACCAGTGGCGAAGGCGACTCGCTGGGCCTAAACTGACGCTCAGACGCGAAAGCATGGGGAGCGAACGGGATTAGAAACCCCGGTAGTCCATGCTGTAAACGATGTGGACTAG
>CAWKMN010000001.1:410000-497101 GCA_963850765.1 uncultured Chloroflexia bacterium
CGAGAGGGAAACAGCCCAGACCCCCGGTTAAGGTCCTCAAGTGCCGGCTAAGTGGGAAACGAGGTGGGAGTGTACAGACAGCCAGGAGGTTGGCTCAGAAGCAGCCATCCTTTAAAGAGTGCGTAATAGCTCACTGGTCAAACGCTCCTGCGCGGATAATGTAACGGGGCTCAAGCCGGCCACCGAAGCCTGGGATTGGCCGCAAGGTTGGCAACTAGTAGGGGAGCGTTCCGGGAGCAGAGAAGCTTCGCTGGTAAAGCGGGGTGGAGCGACCGGAAGTGAGAATGCTGGCATGAGTAGCGCAAAACATGTGAGAACCATGTTCGCCGAACGTCTAAGGTTTCCGACGGAAGGTCAGTCCGCGTCGGGTTAGTCGGGCCTTAGCCGAGGCTGAAAAGCGTAGGTGATGGATAACGGGTCAATAGTCCCGTACCACCAGGCGGGAGCGAGGGAGGGACGCAGGAGGGAAGCCCAGCCGGTGCAGTGGATGCCGGTGCCAAGCGCCATACTCAGTGAAGGGGTAGGAAAAGCCGCCCTGGAGAGGAAAGCGTGACGGCGGGTCTTCGGACCACAAGTGGGTGGGCCCTGCTGCCAAGAAAAGCTTCTAAGTGACGAACGTCTGGTGCCCGTACCGCAAACCGACACTGGTAGACGAGTAGAAGATACTAAGGCGAACGGGAGAACCCTCGTTAAGGAATTAGGCAAAATGGCCCCGTAACTTCGGGAGAAGGGGCGCCGGCGCGAGCCGGCCGCAGTGGAAGGGCTCTAGCGACTGTTTAACAAAAGCACAGGTCTCTGCGAACGCGCAAGCGGATGTATAGGGGCTGACACCTGCCCAGTGCCGGAAGGTTAAGGGGAGAGGTTAGGCGCAAGCCGACGCTTTGAACCGAAGCCCCGGTGAACGGCGGCCGTAACTATAACGGTCCTAAGGTAGCGAAATTCCTTGTCGGGTAAGTTCCGACCCGCACGAACGGTGTAACGACTGGAGCACTGTCTCAACGAGGGACCCGGCGAAATTGAAGTACGTGTGAAGATACGCGTTACCCGCAGCAGGACAAAAAGACCCCGTGGAGCTTTACTACACCTTGTTATTGCGTTAGGGCTGAACTTGTGCAGCATAGCTGGGAGACTGTGAAACTGGCGCGTCAGCGTCGGTGGAGTCAGCGTTGAGATACCAGCCTGGTTCCGTCTTGGCCCTAACCGCGACCCCTAAGCGGGGCGCGGGACAGTGACAGGCGGGTAGTTTGACTGGGGCGGTCGCCTCCTAAAGTGTAACGGAGGCGCCCAAAGGTGCCCTCAGGGTGAATGGAAACCACCCGTGGCGTGTAAAGGCAAAAGGGCGCTTGACTGCAAGACCAACACGTCGAGCAGAGACGAAAGTCGGGCTTAGTGATCCCACGGTACCGAGTGGAAGGGCCGTGGCTTACCGGATAAAAGCTACCCCGGGGATAACAGGCTAGTCTTGCCCAAGAGTTCACATCGACGGCAAGGCTCGGCACCTCGATGTCGGCTCATCGCATCCTGGGGCTGGATCAGGTCCCAAGGGTTGGGCTGTTCGCCCATTAAAGCGGTACGTGAGCTGGGTTCAGACCGTCGTGAGACAGGTCGGTCTCTATCCGCTGTGGGCGTAAGGAGGTTGCGAGGTGCTGCCCCTAGTACGAGAGGACCGGGGTGGACGCAGCGCTGATGGGCCGGTTGTCACGCCCGTGGCATGGCCGGGTAGTCACCTGCGGACCAGATAACCGCTGAAAGCATCTAAGCGGGAAGCTGACCTCTAGATGAGCCTCCTCACTGGATAACCAGGTAAGACCGCTGGTAGACCACCAGCTTGATAGGCCGGACGTGTACGCCCAGTAATGGGTTCAGCGAACCGGTACTAATGGTCGAGGGCTTATCCCCCCGTGATACGGAGAAGTTGTCGCTCTCACGCTACCTATCGCTTTATGCACTCAGTCATACCTGCGCTTGGCGGTTAGCTCACGGCTAACAGCTAATCGCTAATCGCTCGTTTTCACCGGTCAGGTGGTTGGTGTCTGTAGCGGTGGGGGTACACCCGGTCCCTTCTCGAACCCGGTCGTTAAGCCCACCCGCGCCGAGGGTACTGCGGGGGTAGCCCCGTGGGAGACTAGGTCGATGCCAACTCCCTGACCCTTCCTTTGTTTCTAACCTGTCTATTCATTCAAATACGCTGATTTCCGGCTCAAGGGCCGGATTTTTGTGTTTCTAGCGGGTGGTGTATACTCTGAATGGCGTTTCGGGTACAAACCGGAATCAAACGAGGAGGCAGGTGCGTGCGACGGTTCATATTATTCTTTGTGCTGATCGTGGGGCTTCTGGTACTGGCGGCCGGCTGTCAGGGCCGTGTCAGTACAGTCGAGCCGACCGCAACCAGCATCGAATATGCCACCGCGCAGGCGGCACGCGCAACGCAGCTCGCCATGCCGCCGACCTGGACTCCCCTGCCAACCGATACGCCTTCTCCTACGGCCACTGAAACGCCCGATCTTGAGGCGACCGCCCAGGAAGAAACCGCCCGGATAAACCAAACCGCCGAGTCCCTGCAATCCACACTCAACGCCGCGTTCCAGGCGACGCACGACGCTCAGCCCACCAATACACTCTATCCGACCTACACGCCCGAGCCATCCGCGACGCCGACCGAACGCGTGGTGCCAACCGCCACCCCGACTCTCGATCAGCCCAGCACACGCGCCGCCGAAGAAACACAGCAGGCCGCACTCGCCGCGCAGATCGAACAATCTGTCGCTGAAACTCTGGAAGCGTTCACGCCGGAGCCAACGCAGACTCCACGCCCGACGTATACGCTTTATCCGACTTCGACCGCGCTGCCCACGGCCACCGCCACCGATACGCCCGAACCAACCCTGACGGCGACGCCGGAACCGTCGCAGACTCCACGCCCGACCTATACGCTCTATCCGACATCTACGGTGCTGCCCACGGCCATCGCCACCGATACGCCCGAACCGACGCTGACCGCCACGGCCACACTCGAACCGACCCTGACGCCGCTGCCCGATCTGCGCGAGACTCGTGCGGCGCTCAGCCAGGAACATGCGACGGATACCGCGATGATGCAGACGGCGTTAGCCGGGACGCTGGAAGCCTTCACGCCAGTGCCGACACAAACACCGCGCCCGACGTATACGCTCTATCCGACGTCTACGGTGCTGCCCACGGCCATCGCCACCGATACGCCCGAACCGACGCTAACCGCCACGGCCACTCTCGAACCGACCCTGACCGCCACCGAGACCCCGCTGCCCACCCTTACGCCGACACTTGATCGAGAAGCGACGGTTGTGGCGGAAGAAACTCGTCAGGCGGAGTTCGAGCTCCAGGTGGAACAGGTGGCCGCCGCGACGATTGAGGCATATACCCCGGTGCCGACACAAACGCCGCTCCCGACCTACACGCCCTATCCGACGTATACGGTCGTGCCGTCGCCCACCGTGCCGCCCACCCTGACGCCTTCTCTCACCTGGACGGCCGTGCCGCCAACCGCGACGCTGACGCCGGTGCCGCCGACTGCCACGCTGACCTCGGTGCCGCCAAGCGCCACATGGACTCCCGAACCTCCTACTGTGACATGGACGCCCGCGCCGCCCACCGAGACGCTGGTTCCGCCCACGCAGGCAATCACGCTGGTGCCGACGCTCCCTGCACCCACGCCCGATCTGTTCGCGTCGGCTACCGCGCAGGCTGAATGGGAACAGCACGGATCACTCCAGCGGCACTCGAATCAGCGCAGATGACGGCCACGGCTATCATTTCTGATGCGACGTCCACGGCGGGCGCACTTACCACGGCGACCGCAGAGAACACCACGCCGACCCTGTTCCCCTACGAAGCGACGGCTACGGCAATGGCCGGTACGCCAAGACGGACGCCGACTCCCATCCCAACCGTTGATTTCGGCGCGACCGCGACGCAGATGGTCATGAACGCGACCGCGTCCGCCGAGGCGATCCTGGCGGCGTATCAGGTGACGATTACGCTGCCCGATGACTGGCAGGACGGCGGCGTTGGTCCGAATCTCCACTATTACACGGATGGCACGGCACAGCTGTATGTCTACGGCGGTGACCGGGCGTACTTCGCCTATCAGTGGGGCATTCCCGAAGATGTGACGGATCTGGATGAAGCGACCGAAGCCCTGGCCACTTATGCGCTGGGAGATGTCATCGAATCCGACCTGGATAACGTGGGGCAGGTGGCGGTCGAAGCTGCCGGCGATTACGAGGGCTGGTTGTACCTCATTCCCCAAGAGGACACCTGGGTGATCGTCTCGGGGAGCGCGCCAACGGATGAGTTCGAGACCTACCGCGCGGACGTGTTTGATCCGGCGGTGCTGTCCGTGCAGGCCGGCGAACCAGAGCCACTGCCGGTTACGCCAACTCTACCCCCGCCGGCGACGCTTGAAACTGCGGCTACTGAAGTGATCGCCACGCCCACCGCGGCCAATCCGATGATGCTGACGCAGACGCAGGTGCTGCTCGACCTGACGATGACAGTAACTTCCTACGTCACGCCGACGGCCAGCGCGACGCTGACATTTACCCCGACGCCTACGTTCACGCCATCGCCTGAATTCGGCGCGACAGCTACCGCCCGGATCGTCGAAGTCACGGCGTCGGCTGAAGCGCTCGCGGCTCTGCCCTCCACTGCTTCCTTTGACGTGCCCGAGGGTTGGGAAGCGCCAGCACGGCGAGATGAAAACAGCCAATATCTGACCGATGGAACCGCGCGGATCTTCGTCTACAGCGGTGATGCAGCCTATTTCGCCGAAGACTGGGGTATTCCCGAAGACACACCGGCGCTACCCGAGGCTGCTGAAAGCCTGGCGGCGCGTGTGGGTGGGACCGTGGGGGAATCGCCGCTGGCGAACGCGCTTCCGATCGTCCTGCTGCCGGGTGGCGGAATGCAGAGCATCATCTATCTGGCTCAGGACTCGCCCTGGGTGCTCGTATCAGCGATTGCGCCGGTGGATGAGTTCGATGCCTACCGGGCGGACGTCTTCGAGCCGCTCGTGCAGTCCATCGGGAACGCCGAAGCCGATGTCCCCATGCCGGTTCCGGCCGGAGAGACGACGCCCACGCCGCTGCCGGTGAAGCCGAGCGTGACTCCGACGCCGGTTGAAGCAAGCGCCACACCGATCCCCGCAAAACCAAGCGCGACCCCGCTTCCCGTCGAAGCGACGGCGACTCCGGCTCCGCAGCCCGTGACGTTTGAGAGCTATTCGAACAAGGCGATCGGGCTGGCGCTGGACATCCCAACCGGCTGGGTGGAATACACGGACCCGTCGATGGTGCTGCCGGAGATGGGCGTCATGGCGGTGTTCTTCTTCTCAAATCCTGCCGACGCCGGCAGCGTCGAGGATACGCCGACCGATCCCGCCCTGTTCTTGATGCGCATCGGGACGAATTCTCTGGATTTCCTGGGAGTCGCGAACATTAAAACGCCGGCAGAGCTGCTGTTCCAGGCATTCGGCCAGGAAAGTGACGAGGTCAAACCGTTTACGCTGGAAGATTACCCGGCGGCCCGTGCCCTGATCCGGGGTGACACGGAGGACGACGAGGACGGCATCATCTACGCGCTCGACCTGGGTGAGGACGGCTGGTTAGTCGGCGGGCTGGTCGTACCGGTGGGTTACAACGTGCTGCTCCTGGACGAAACGATCATGATGCCGGTGATGCGTTCCGTCCAGGTGATTGGGCCCGTATCGACCGACGCGGGTGATGTGGAGATTACGCTGACCCCAACCCCCACGCTCCGACCGTAAACCAGGTTATCATTAAGTTTTGATAAGACCTGCTCAAAGAAGCGGGTCCTTTTGTTGATGGTGGGGTTATAACCAACACTTGTGTGTTTTCAATCCCTGAGGAGATTTACGTGTGACTCACATGCCTGCTTATTCTCCTGTCATTGTTACCGATGCGGCCTGCGATCTTCCCCCTGCGGTCAAGGAGCAGTATGGTATTCGAATGGCGATGCTCAGAATTCTGTTTGGCAGCGAATCGTATCGCAGCGGCATTGATATTTCTCATGCGGAGTTTTACCGGCGGCTGGCGAAAGGTGATGTCCACCCGTCCACGTCGCAGCCGACCGTTCCCGATTTTGTGAGCCTGTACCGGGAGGTCGCGCAGGAAGGCCGGCCCATCCTGTCGATCCATCTGAGTGAGGGGTTGAGCGGCACGGTCAACGTGGCGCGGCAGGCCGCCCGCGAACTGCCCGATCTGCCGATTACGATCCACGACTGCGGCACGCTGTCGGCGGCGATGGCGGTCCAGGTCATCACGGCGGCGCGCGCGGCGCAGGCCGGCTACAGCATCGAGCAGATCATCCCGCTGATGAAGCGGGACTACGAACACGGCGATCTGCTGTTCAGTGTGGACGACCTGAGCTATCTGCACCGGGGCGGGCGGATCGGCTCGGTGCGCTACCAGATCGGGCAGGCGCTCAGCATCAAGCCGATCGTCACCGTCACCAAGACGGGACCCAAAGCCGGCACGTATACCTCGGCGGGGCGCGCGCGCAGCCTGGGTAAAGCCGTGGACGTGTTTATGGAGCACATCACGCAGCAGATCGGGACTGGCGCGAAGCTCCGCGTGATCACGATCTACGGGGACGATCCGACGCTGGCTATTCAGTTGAACAAGCGCCTGGAAGATCAATTTGACTGCGTGTATCTCGATACCGTACCGACCGCGCCGGTGCTGGGGGTGCATGTTGGCCCGAAGGCGCTCGGCATCGGGTACGCGTCTGGCGATTGGCCGGTGTGAGAGAAAAGCGGATCACCACAGAGGACACAGAGCACACAGAAGTGAACAGTTTTTAGTTTTTAGTGATTGGTTAAAGCGGCTGAGAGTTGTTTTGCCTAACTAAAAACCAATAACTAATCACCAATCACTGAGAAGTTCTTAGTTGTGGTTATTGGTTGTGGTTCCAGGGTATATCACCTCATCTGTACCACTGAACGGTCTGAGCGCCAATAACCAACAACTAAAAACCAATAACCAATAACTGAATCTCGGCGGTTCGTGCGTTGTATGCCCGACGTCTTGTGCGGCGGCGCGGAGTCTTGTTAAGATTAGGCCAGGAACTTTTTCTACTGGGAGAGTGTGTGATGCCTGAGAATATGGGCACTGGCGATAATGTCAGCGCCCCGGTTGAGGAACGCCTGCGGAACCTGATCGAGAACCTGTCGTCGTACATCGAATACTATCATGGCGGCTCAGCGCACCTCGTGTCGTTCGACGGCAAGGTGGCCCGGATCGCCCTGGGCGGCGCGTGCGAAGGCTGCTCGCTGTCGCTGAATACCCTGCACGGCTGGATCGCGGGGACGGTTCGCCAGTTTTTCCCCGATATTGTGGTCGAAGAATCGGCCTCAATACCCTCCTGACGCCCGATCCGGTAGGATCGCGAGCTAACGCTCTGCGGGCCGCGCTCGGCGGCAGCAGGGCGTTATTCATTCTGGTCGCCACATAACAGGAATAGCGCCGATGAAAAACTGGTTGATGTTCTGGGGCCTGGGCTTGATCTGGGGATCGTCGTTTCTGCTCATCAAAATCGCCGTGGACGAGCTGGGCCCGCTGCCGCTCGTATCCGTGCGGATCGGGCTGGCGGCCGTGCTGATGGGGCTGTTTCTGTGGCTGACTCACCGCCGCTGGCCCCAGACTCGCCGCGAACGGATCGCGCTGCTGTACGTCGGGGTGATGAATACGGCCGTGCCGTTTACGCTCATCACCTGGGGCGAGCAGGACATCGACAGCGGGTTAGCGACAGTGCTGAACGCCACCGTGCCGCTCTTTACGCTCGTCTTCGCGCATATCGGGCTGGCCGACGAGCGCATCACGCCCCAGAAAGTGCTTGGGCTGCTGACCGGATTCGCGGGGGTGGCGATCCTCGCCAGCCGGGACGCCGATTCAACCAGCCCGAATGCTCTGCCGGGGCAGGTGGCAGTGCTGGTCGCGTCGGCGAGTTATGCGACCTCCTCCGTGGTGATCCGGCGCTACCTGCGCGGTGTCGATCCGTTTGTAATCGCGGGCGGCTCGCTGATGATCGGCGCGGTGGTCGTCGTGGTGACGACGCTGGTCACCGTGCATCCGCTGCCGGACGTGGGGACGCTCAGCCTCGATGCTGCTCTGGCCGTGCTGACGCTGGCCCTGCTCAATACGGTGGTCGCCTATTTCCTGTTCTACCAGTTGATCGATCTGTGGGGCGCGACCCGCACCTCGCTGGTGACCTATGTGATGCCGCCGATCGGCGTCACGTTAGGCGCGCTGTTTCTGGATGAAACCGTCGATTGGAAGATCGTCGTGGGAGCGGCGCTGATCCTGGGTGCGATCGTGGTGGTGCACTGGCACCGCCGCCGCACGCCCGCCGTGATCAGCGAGCCGCCGCCGGTCAGCGCGGATTGAGAGGGAATGGCCTGTGACGACGACGATAATCGTCGGTGTGCTGGCTGCGGTGCTGGCATGGGGTATCGCGGCCGGTGTCCGGGATTCGCGCCGCCGGTCCCGTGCGCTGGTGCTGCTCCGGCAGTTTAACGATGAGGCGCTGTGCTGCCTGTATTCCAGCGGATCGCGCTTCCTGGTGGTTACGATCAACGGGTCGCACACGCGCCGGCAGCCATTTGTGATCGCCGTGATGCCGGCGTGCCTGTCCGTGTACAGCCTGCACGGGGATTCCGTCCCTTCGCTGTCCTTTACCCCGGAGCAGTTACGCTGGTTTGGCCGCCCGAAAAAATACAGCTACGGCCTCAATGAAATCTGGCTGCACGCCGCGATCGATGGGCGCTGGGTGCTGCTAAAGCTCTGGCTGAATCGCGAGCCGATGCAAAAACTCGTGCGCGCGCTGAAGGAGTTTGCCACGCCGGAGCAGGTCATCGCCTACCGCCGCCGACGGCCCTATGTGCATTACGGCCCGGTGACGGTTCGGCCTGCCGAACAGGATATGCTCGGCGCGTGGACGTTGGGCGACTCGGTGGCGCTGTATCTCATGCCGACCGGCCTGGTGCTGCTCGACGGCGCGGCGGTGCGGCAGGTGATCCCGCTCAGCACGATCCAGGGGGTGAGCGCAATCCGGCGTGCAGAGCGGCTGAACACGGCGGGGTTGGTTCGCTTTACGGGGAATGATAAACCCGTGGCGTTCGCGCTCAAACCCTATGAGGCGTTCGCGTCAGCGCTGGCGGACGCGGCGCGACATACACTCGAAGATCCGGTCGAGTGGTTGAGCCGCAAGAAAAAGAAGGGCGGCGTCGCGGACGATGACGAAGATTTCGCGTGAACAGTGTGGATCATCCGAAAGGAATTCAAACGTGTCTCCGAAAATTCATGAGGAGAAAGGCATTGAGTTCTACATCAACCTGAACGATCATGGACCGGCTCATGTCCATGCTGTAGCAGGGCGTCGGTCCTGTAAAATTCAAATTGCTTCTGTTAGGCTGATCAGAAACATGGGGATGAAAGCGGGAGATGTCCGTAAAGCGCTCAAAATCGTTGGAGAAATGCAAAAAACGTTTCAGGGTGAATGGAATACTTCCCGCCCGAGTAGAATATAATGACTAACTATTTAAGGAGAGAAGTGATGCGTGGTCCTTATCCACTGCCCGCTAAAGAGATGCAGGCCGACTACCCGGTTGCCGTGCGTGTGGACAGTGAAATGCTTTGGGTTACGCTCTACGATGGACGAATTATCGGTACTCCGTTGGACTGGTACCCCGAATTGGCGGGCCTGACTCTGGCCGAACTGAGATACTGCGAACTTACGACATCCATTCTGATCTGGCCGGAGCACGACATCAGCCTGAGCATTGAGGGCATGTTAGCCGGAAACAACCCCGCGCAGAGAGGGCATAAATCCGGCACTGTAAAGGCTTTAACAGGTTCGTGATCACCCAAAAAGCAGTACCACTCACTCGCGGACGATGACGAGGACTTCTCCTGATCGCGTATAAAGCGTCAGATCCGATCAGTCAACAGGAGAGCTCCCTTCATGCTCCGCAAAGTGGTGGTGTGCCTCGTTCTAATCACGGCGGTATCGTTTCAAATCGTCCATGCGCAGGAGCCCGGCGACGACGGCATCGGTGATCCGTTTTATCCCCCGCTGGGCAACGGCGGTTATGACGTCCAGCATTACACGCTCGACCTGACGATTGACGTGGCCGATAACATCATCGATGGCACCGTCACGATCGAGGCGCTGGCAACCCAGGAATTATCCGCGTTCAACCTGGATTTTGTCGGCTTCAACATCAGCGAAATCACGGTCAACGAGGCCGCCGCGACCTGGGATCGCACACCGCACGAACTGACCATCACCCCGGCCAAAGCGCTCCCCGCCGATCAGCCGTTTACGGTCAGCGTGACCTATCGCGGCACGCCGAGCAACATGAACGCCACCCCCTCGATCCCCTTCCTGACCGGCTGGGCAAATTATGGCGAAGGGATTTTTGTCGCCAACGAGCCGGCCGGCGCGGCGGGCTGGTTCCCGGTCAACGATCATCCGCTCGACAAGGCGACATATACGATGCGGATCACCGTGCCGGAGCCCTTACATGGTCGCGGCGAACGGTACGCTGACCGACACCATCGACAACGGCGACACAGCCACCTATGTCTGGGAAGCGGCCGATCCGCTGGCGAGTTATGTGGTGGCGCTGAACATTGGCGAGTTCACCATGGTCACGGACGAAGGGCCGGACGGTCTGCCGATCCGCCACTTTTTCCCGCCCGAAATCGCGGAGATCGGACAGGTCAATTTCCGGCGCACGCCCGATATGATCGCGTTCTTCATTGATCTGTTTGGGCCCTATCCGTTTGAGGCGTATGGTGTGGTGGTTGCCAAAACGCAGCTTGGATTCGCGCTCGAAAACCAGACGCTCTCGTTGTTTGGGCTGGATCACGTGGGGGCATTGGGCGAGGTGGACGAAGTCGCCGCGCACGAACTCGCGCACCAGTGGCTCGGCAACGACGTGAGTCTGTCCACGTGGGAGGACATCTGGCTGAACGAGGGTTTTGCCACCTATGCATCCTGGCTGTGGTTCGAGCACGACGTCAACCGCAGCATTCTTGATGCGCGCGCAACCGAAAGTTATAACGCCATCGCGGAAGATACGCGGAATTTCACGCTGAATATCACGCGCGATCAGATCGTGGGGCTGCTGGAGGCGATGCCGCTGGATGAGATCTCGCTCTTGGCGGAGGATGTGGCCCGCATCACGGAACTGCTGCTCAACACCGCGTCGGAAGACGAGATCGCGGCGCAGGTCGCGCTGCTGACATCAGACACCCTATCCGGCGCGGAGGTGGCCGCGTACCTGTCGGAACTACCGTTCGAGTCGGTGCAGTTAAAGACGGTTGAGATCGACGAACTCTTCACGCTGCTCGATCTGTATGATGTGCTGGGCGAGACGCTCAGCATCCCGGCCAGCCGCTTTCTGCCGCCCGGACGCCCGACCCAGCGTGATCTGTTCAACCGGGGGATCTACTGGCGCGGCGCGCTGACGCTGCACGCGCTGCGGCTGCGGGTTGGGGATGAGGCGTTCTTCGACATCCTGAAGACGTACTATGATCAGCACCAGGGCGGCAACGTCACTACCGCGGATTTTATCGCCGTGGCGGAATCCGTCAGCGGGCAGCCGTTGGGTGACTTCTTCAGCGCGTGGCTGTACGATCCGATCATCCCGCCCATCCCTGAGATGGATTTGAGTGTCGAGTAGGCGCGATGTGTACTTTGGCTGTTTGTGATAAGGCTTTTCTCCCTTGAATTTACCCCTCCCTAAATCCCTCCCCGTAAACGGAGAGGGACTTGAGACACCCCCCTTTCTCCGCGTGCGGGGAGAAGGGGTGCCGACCGAAGGTCGGACGGGGATAGGGGTAAAACGCACCAGGCGTGGTTGGGACTCGTTCCCGTGCCGCCCCTATAATCTGTGTCTAGGGTCGACGTAACGGTAAAGGAAAACGCATGTTGCGAATCGCACAAAAAACTCTGATTCTGCTGGTCGTAGCGCTGCTGGTGGGGAGCGCGGTTCACGCACAGGATGCGGGCGTCCCTGGCGCGGATGGCATTGGCGACCCGGATTTCCCGCTGCTGGGTAATGGCGGCTATGATGTGCAGCACTATACACTGGATCTGGCGGCCGATGTGGACGCCAATACCCTCGCCGGCACGGTCACGATCACGGCGACGATCACGGAAGAACTGTCATCATTCAACCTGGACTTTGTCGAAACCTATACCATCACAGAGCTTACCGTTGATGGCACACCGGCGGAATGGGAACTCTCCGGGCACGAGCTGACGGTTACGCCGGCAGAACCGCTCGCGGCGGGGGATACGATTGAGATCGGTGTCACCTACAGCGGCTCGCCAGAGCCAGAGCCGGGCACGGCGATCCCGGTGGACCTGGGCTGGTTGAACTACGGGACCGGCTCGTATGTCGCCAGTGAGCCGAACGGCGCGGCAAGCTGGTACCCGGTCAACGATCACCCGCTGGACAAGGCGACCTATACCTTCCGTATCACGGTGCCGGAGCCGTTTGTCGTGGCGGCGAACGGCGTGCTGACCGATACGATCGACAACGGCGACACGACGACCTACGTGTGGGAGATGGACGATCCGATGGCGAGTTATCTCACCACCATCGGGATCGATGATTTTGTCGTCCAGACGGAAGAGGGGCCGGACGGCGTGCAGATCCGCAACTTCTTCCCGCCCGAAGTCGCGGAAGAGGGTGAGAGACTGTTCGCGCCGACGGCTGACATGATCGCGTTTTACAGCGAGACGTTTGGGCCATATCCCTTCGATGCTTATGGCGTCTACGTGGCCGATGTGGATCTCCCCTTCGCGTTGGAAACCCAGACGATGACGCTGTTTGCCCGCAGCTGGCTGGATTTTGGCAGCGGACTGGAAGAAGCCATCGCCCACGAACTGGCGCACCAGTGGTATGGCGACAGTGTGAGCCTGTCCGAATGGGGCGACATCTGGCTTAACGAAGGGTTTGCAACGTATGCGTCGTGGTTATGGGCGGAGCATGATGGCCCGCTGTCGCTGGAAAGCATCGTTGAGGATGCGCACTATCAACTCTCTCTGATGGACGAGAGGAGACAATTAGCGCCGCCCGGTGACCCGCCTGCCACTGATCTGTTCAGCATCAGCGTGTACTACTGGGGTGCGCTGACGCTGCACGCGCTGCGCTTGCAGGTGGGCGACGAGGCGTTCTTCGAAATCATGAGGACGTACTACGATCGGTACAAATACAGCAACGCCACCACCCAGGACTTTATCGCCGTGGCGGAAGAGATCAGCGGGCAGGATCTTGGGGCGTTCTTCGATGACTGGCTGTACGGCGAGTCGCTGCCGGAACTGCCATCGGGGCCGGTGACGGGGTAGGCGGACTGAATCCAGAGGGTTTTGTAGGGGCGGGTTAACAAACCCGCCCTTTGCACACTAGTACGGCTTCTGCACAAGGTTCCCAAGTAGCGGGATGAAGTGTTTTAAATTGCGAGTATACATCGGCACTCCCAGCCGGTAACTGACCGATGCGATCAGACAGTCCATCGCGTCTACGCCGTGACTTAGGCGGAAACGCAACAACTGCCGGATTGCCCAATCCATATCATCGGCCGTTGTATCAACACGCTCGAAACGATTTAGGAGGCGCAGCGCAATTTGCCGCGCACGGCGATCAGGTGCTCCTTCAATAATCTCCAACCAGACCATCGGTAGTTATACCTAACTGGCCTTGTTGGCCGAGCCATGCGACGGCTAACGGATGCCCACGCAGCACATCGACAACCACAGCCGTATCCAGCAGCGCAGTTACCATTTACGCTGTTCTTTTCGTTTGCGCCGCTGCTCCTCAACCCAGGTCATGACCATCTTCGATACCCAGGTCGCGCCAGCCACCCGTTAATCCGGCGGCGACAATCTCCGCGCCGGTCATTGGTTCGGGCTTAGCATACAGCGCGCTACGATCGGCGCTCAACATAGGCCGGTTAGGCACCACTTCGTTCTCGGAAATGCGACTCGATGCGATACCCCGACTTCGCGCGCAGATGGCAATCCACTCTCGGGAGACCCTGATCTCGTGCTTATTTCTCCTGGTAATGCGACCCGCCATGATGCTCGCCGCATGAACGAGCGCTCCATAGACTTTAAATACCCATTTATTCGATACTTTAATGCAGGTGTCAGCCATTTGTTTTTTCCTTACCTCAAACATGTATAAATTGCTTACCTACTACACTATATCACAAATTCATGGTCGTGAATGAAAAATATTGCGAGCCGGACTGGTTAGCAGTCTGGCTCGCGTTCACGAGAGAAGCAAAACATCTAACGTAGATGCCGAAGCCGCTACTTCATCATCATCACCGGCCGAATCCGCTCCATCGCCCAGTCAATATCCTTGGCGGTAATCACCAGCGGCGGGGCGAAGCGGATCGTGTTGACGTGCGTCTCTTTGGCGAGAATGCCGCTCTGCTGCAACGCCTCGCAGAACCGGCGCGCGCCGCCCGCGTCTGGCTGGAGTTCCACGCCGATCAGCAGGCCCTTGCCGCGTACTTCCTTGATATGCGGGCTGTTGACTTCCATCAGGTGTTCCATGAAGTACTCGCCCATCGTCGCGGCGTTCTCGATCATGTCCTCTTCGACCAGCACCCGCAGCGCCTCGCGTCCCACCGCGGCAGCCAGCGGATTCCCGCCGAACGTGCTGCCGTGCGATCCGGCCGCGAACACCCCCAGGACATCAGGCCGCGATAGCACCGCCGACACCGGGTAAAAACCGCCGGACAGCGCCTTGCCGATCGTGACCATGTCGGGGCGCACACCCTCGTGATCGCACGCGAACAGCTTGCCGGTGCGTCCCAGCCCGGTCTGGATCTCGTCCGCGATCAGCAGAACGTTGTGTTTCGTGCAAAGGTCGCGCACCTTGCGCATGTAACCTTCGGGGGGGACGATCACGCCGCCTTCGCCCTGGATCGGCTCGACGATAAACGCGGCGGTGTGGGGCGTGATCGCCGCTTCGAGCGCGTCCGCGTCGCCATAGGGGATCACCTTAAAGCCGGGGGTATACGGGCCAAATCCGTCGCGGTAGAGCGGCTCGGAGCTAAACGTGATAATGCTGATCGTGCGCCCGGCGAAGTTGCCCTCGCAGGCGATGATCTCCGCCTGGTTAGCCGGCACGCCTTTCACGTCATACGCCCATTTGCGCGCCGCCTTGAGCGCCGTCTCGACCGCTTCCGCGCCGGTATTCATCGGCAGGACCATGTCGTAGCCGGTCAGCTGGCACAGTTCGCGATAGTACAGGCCCAACTGGTCATTGCGGAAGGCCCGGCTGGTCAGCGGCAGACGTTCCGCCTGATCGATCAGTGCCTGCCGGATGCGCGGATGCCCGTGGCCCTGGTTGACGGCGCTGTAGGCGCTGAGGCAGTCCATGTAGCGGTTGCCTTCCACGTCCCAGACCCAGATGCCCTCACCGCGGCTCAGCACCACGTCGAGCGGGTGATAGTTGTGGGCACCGTAACGATCTTCTAATTCGATAAGTTCCTCGGAAGAGTGCTGCACCAAAGTCGTCATAATGGGGGATGTCCCTTGTGAGTCGTAGCTGCTCGTTCGTTGTTCGGGAACAGCCCGTACCGAAGTATACAGATTATACTCGGAATGCCCAGACCATTGTTAATCCATATGGGTCCACTGGCCCCGGCTACCGGGCCGGGCCACTTGCCCGGAAATGGTGCCCGGCGTACAGTTAGCAGTGGTTAGTTGTTAGTGAACAGTTATTGGTTTTTGGTTCTTCGTTCTTTCCGAAAGCCTATCTGCTCGGCAGCGTGCTGACGTGCTGCATTGACGCAACTGAACACTAACAACTGAAAACTGATCACTGTCTACTTGAAGGGCGACGCGATGACAGGCATTCTCAATCCGTACAATCCCCTGCAGCCCGTGCTGAATCCCGAATGGTTCGTCGGGCGCGAGGACGTATTCGCGTTTTTCCGGCAGCACTTTGTCGGGACGGCGCACGATCACGCCCTGGCGCTGATCGGGCGGCGCGGGCTGGGCAAAAGCTCGGTGCTGCACCAGCTCCAACTGGACGAGCAGTATGTGCCGTGTATCGTCAGCCTGGGCGCGCTGGAACTGCCGAGCGAGTCCGTGCTGATCGCGGCGCTGGTCGAGGAGATTCAGCAGACGCTCGAACAGGCCGGGGCGAGTACGTACCGTCTGCCCGACTGGCCGGAAGAAGGCGATCTGCGCGCGTGGTTCCAAACGGAATACCTGGACGTGGCGCTGTCGGCCCTGCGGATTCGTCACCTGCTCCTGATGCTGGACGATGCACATCTGCTGCTCGACGCGATGGATCGCGGCACGCTGCCCGACGATACGCTGCGCTACCTGGGTGAGGTGCTGGCGGCATACGACCGGCTCGATCTCGTGCTGGCGCTGGACTCGGCCTATGAAACCCGCATCCTGAACATCGACCTGCTCAACGATCCGACGCTGCATATCCGGCTGGCCGAACTCTCGCCCGACGAGGCCGAGCGGCTGGTGCGCGCGCCGGCGGCCAACGTGCTGCACTATGAAGACGGCGTGATGGAGCGGCATTCTGGCGTGGGCAGGCGGGCATCCGTTTCTGCTGCATTCGATCTGCCGGCTGCTGTTTCGCCGCTCAGAGGAGCGCAATCACAGCGGGCCGATCACCGAGAACGATCTGAACGCGGTGCGGGATGCGGTGCTCGATCAGGCCGACGAGATCTTCGGGCCATTGTGGGCGCGCGCCACGCCCAATGAGCGCCTCACGCTGCAATCCGTCGCGGAACTCAGTATGCCGGGGCGTTACCTCGAATATGACACACTGCTGGATCACCTGGATATGCGGGGCTATGCGCTCAACAAGACGCAGCTTGCCGCCGCGCTGCGCAGCCTGGATTATGAAGGGCTGGTCCACGCGCAGGAGGATCGCTACACGCTGACGGCCGATCTGATCAGGTCGTGGGTGACGGCCAATGCTCCCGCCACACCGCCGGCCGCTGCTCCGGTGGAGGCCGCCGCCGAAGCGCCACACGCGGCATCATCGCGCGTCACGCCGCTGGTCGGACTGCTGGCCGTACTGCTGATCGTGGTGATCCTGGGGGCGGCGGCGCTGGCCGGGGTGTTTGATGCGGACGACGATCCGGGCACCGCTCCGGTGGTGGTCGGCTCCCCGACCTCGACACTGTCGCTCAACCTCGAAGCCACCCGCCAGTCGGACATCCTGACGCAGACCGAAGACGCCCGCCCGACGATCACGCCGACCCCCACGGATACGCCCACCGCCACGGCGACTTCGACCGATACGCCGACGGCCACGATCACGCCATCCCCCGCGCCAACGGAGCGGCCCACGGAGCCGCCGACGGCGACCGCAACGCCGCGTCCCACGCGCACGCCAGCGATAACCGCGACGCGCACGCCCATCCCGATCCCGACCAACACGCCGCGCCCATCCCCGCTGCCCACGCTCGATCCGGGGCGGTAAAGTCTAGAAAGCTGAACCGCAGAGACGCAGAGGACGCAGAGGTTAATAGAGTGAGAGATGTAGGGGCGGGCTAACAAGCCCGCCCGGGATGTAGGGGTGAGGCTGGATCAGGCAAGCACCGGCTGCGGGGCGTCCCAGCGAGTATCGAGGACTTTCCCCTCGTCGTAGTCGCGGGCGAGCGCGGCATCCAGCAGGAGTTCAAACAGCACATAGGCATCGGTGGGCGTGTAACACGCGGCATCGATCGCCTGCTGGCGCATGGCCGGATCGTCGATGGCAACGGCATAGCCCTTGAGGCTGAACTCGCCGCCCTCGCTCGACGGGTGGTTGACCAGCGAGTGCATCGCGTAACGCCCATCCAGGCGCAGATCCCTGACCTTGGGCGAGGTCGGATCGATGAACAACAGCAGGCGGCCCTCGCAGATCACCGGGACGACCGGATTCACGCGCGGTGAGCCGTCCTCACTCACCGACGCCAGAAACGCGACACGGGCACGATTGAACCGCGCTTCGCCATAAGCGGCCAGCGAGGGCGCAGCGGCTGCGAATTCGCTCCAGGTGAACATGATGAGCCCCTTTTTCTGCTGAGTATGCGGTTCGTGAAGTTTAGCGCAAGCGCTGAGAGAGCGATTGTACACTTTGAACAGAGAAGAATGGCTCCTCATTGGGAAAAAAAGTATTTCACCACAGAGGACACAGAGATCACAGAGAAAAACGAAGGAAAAGGAAGTTTCTGCCCCGGAACCCATTTAGCCTGCTGGCAGCACATTGAATAAGGGCGGGTTAACAAACCCGCCCCTACAAACACTCTCGATTAATATTTTCATATTTTCTCCGCGTCCTCGGCGTCTCGGCGGTTCGATCTTACCTTTCCTCTTTTATCTTGCTTTTCTCTGCGTTCTCTGTGACCTCTGTGGTGAATCGCTTTTTTTACGCGCGCAGACGCCAATCGAGCGCGCTCCATCGCTGCATCGACGTCGTCATTGCGGACGGCGATGGCGATGGCTTTGCGCGTGCCGACCAGCACGACCAGCTTTTTGGCGCGTGTGACGGCGGTATAGAGCAGGTTGCGCTGAAGCATCATGTAATGCTGCGTGACGACGGGCATCACGATGCAGGGATACTCGCTGCCCTGCGCGCGGTGCACGCTGATACAGTAGGCGTGCGCCAGCTCGTCGGCTTCGGACCAGTCGTATTTGATCAGCCGCTCGTCCATGCGCACGGTCATGATCTGGTTGGTCATGTCGAAGCTGTAGATGCGCCCGATGTCGCCGTTGAACACGTCTTTATCGTAATTGTTGCGCGTCTGGATCACTTTGTCGCCCACGCGGAACAGCCGCCCGGCCAGCCGGCGCTCCGCTTTGCGCCCGGATTTGTTCTCGTTGAGCCGGTCCTGCAAGCACCTGATTGAGCGACGGCGACGCCCACCGGCCCGCGATACATGGGCGCGAGCACCTGAATATCCTCGACGGCGTCTAATCCGAAGCGGCGCGGGACGCGGTTCTCCACCACGTCGATCAGCAGTTCGGCGGATTTTTCGGGATCTTCTTCGACAAAGACAAAAAAGTCTTCGTTCTCGTTCGAGGTATCGGGCGACTCGCCGCGATTGATGCGGTGCGCGTTGCGGATGATCTGGCTGGTTTCCGCCTGCCGGAAGATCACGATCCAGCCGCGTGACCGGGCCGACCGCCGCTGCGGATCACGTCGTGCAGCACGTTGCCCGCGCCCACGCTCGGCAGTTGGTCGATGTCGCCGACCAGCAGCAGGTGCGTATCGGGCGGGATCGCTTTGAGCAGGTTGTAAAACAGCACCAGATCGATCATCGAGGCTTCGTCCACGACGAGCATATCGGTTTCGAGCGGATTATCTTCGTTGTGGTTAAAACCGTGCTCCGATGGGTTGTAGCCCAGCAGGCGGTGAATCGTCCGGGCGGGGTGGCCGGTCGCTTCGCTCAGGCGTTTGGCGGCGCGCCCGGTGGGCGATGCCAGCATAAAGCGGTGCTTCGTGCGTTCCAGCACGCCGATCACGGTGCGGAGCGTGGTCGTCTTGCCGGTGCCGGGTCCGCCGGTCAGGATGCTGACCTTGTGCGTCAGCGCGGAGCGCACCGCGTCCTGCTGCTGTTTGCTCAGCGTGACCGGGTTGGCGGCGGCGAGTTCGTTCAGCAGGCGATCCCAGTTGGTGCTTTGCAGATCGATCCAGGCGGCTGGCGCGAGTGTCCGCCATGCGTTTGAGCCGGGCCGCCGCGCCGCTCTCGCTGTAGAACATGGGCGGCAGATAGACGCCTTCGACCTGCTGCAAGCCGTCCGGGATGGGCACCAGTTCGATGATCACATCGCCGCGCGCGGCCATCCGCTTGACGAATATCTTCGATGATGGGCGGCTTCCACTTGCAGCATCTCCGCGGCCGTTTCGACCAGGGCATCCCGCGGCAGAAAGACATGGCCGTTATCCGTGGCCTCGTTGAGCGCGAAGGTGATCCCGGCCACGATGCGGCCCGGCGCGTCCGGCGGCAGGCCGAGGTCCTGCGCGATCTTATCGGCGGTGCGGAAGCCGATCCCGAAAATGTCGGCGGCGAGCCGGTACGGGTCGCGGCTGACGATGGGGATCGCCTCGTTGCCATACTGCTTGTAGATCTTGACGGCGAGGCCGGTGGTGATGCCGTGCCCCTGCAGAAATAGCATCACGTCTTTGATATGCTGCTGCTCTTTCCACGCCTGCCCGATCAGCTTGGTCGCGGTGCTGGCCGACGCCGGGCACTTCGAGCACGCGGTTCGGCGTGCGATCCAGCATGTCGAGCGTTTCCGTCCCGAAGAAATCCACGATGCGTTTGGCCGTGACCGGACCAACGCCTTTGATCAGGCCGCTGCCCAGGTAGCGCTGGATCGCTTCGACGGTGGCCGGGCGGACCTGCGTCACGATCTCGGCGCGGAACTGCCGCCCGTGCCGGGGATGGTTGGTCCATTCGCCTTGCAGACGCACACTTTCGCCGGGCTGGAGTTCGGGCATCGTGCCCACCACGGTGATCAGCTCGTCGCGGCCGAGCATTAACTGGTGCGGGCGCAGGCGCAGCACGCAGTAATTCGTTTCGTCGTTGTAGTAGGTGATGCGCTCTACCGAGCCGGTGAGGGTGTCGGGTGTGTTGAAACTCATGACTATTGGCACCATCTGTACTGGCCTCACCCCCCAGCCCCCTCTCCGGCCCAGCCAGAGAGGGGGAGAACGCGGCGCAAGTCCCCCTCTCTAACTCGGTTGGAGAGGGGATGCGACTGTAGTCGGACGGGGGTGAGGCCAATCGAGCTTAAGCCGCTGGTATGTTTTCAGGCCCCCTATTTTACCCCATCCGCCGGTCCGCTTGCATTGCGCGTTCGGCGCGGCATCCCTATGATCTGGGGAAAAATGGAGGTTCAAGCAATGACGAGCACACCGAACATCGAAAAGCTGCATGTGATCGAGCGCGGCACCGGGCTCCCGGTGGTGCTGCTGCACGGTTTCCCATTTGATCAGTCCATCTGGCAGGCGCAGATCGACGCGCTCAGCCCGGATTATCGCATCATCGCGCCGGATCTGCGCGGGCACGGCCGGAGTCCTGCGCCGGCGGGGAGCTACCCCATGCCGGCTATGGCGGGGGATATTGTCGCGCTGCTGGATGAGCGCGGGATCGATCGGGCGGTGTGGGTGGGGCACAGCATGGGCGGCTATATCACGATGGCCGCGCTGCGCGAGTACCCGTCGCGCGTCCGGGCGGCGGCCCTGGTGGCGACGCATCCCTTTGCTGATCCGCCCGAAAAACAGCAGGATCGCCGGAACGGCGCGCAAACAGCCCTGGACAGCGGCAGCGCGGCGTCGGTCTCCGGCATGTTCTCGACGATCTTCGCGCCGGGCACGGACCTGGAATCAGAGCGGGCGCAGCGCATCCGTCAGATCATGTTCCAGACGCCGCCTGCGGGTGTCGCCGGGGTGCAGTTGGGCATGGCCGAACGCCCGGACTCGGTCGAAACACTGCGCGCCGCGCGCGTCCCGCTGGTGGTGATCGCCGGGGCGGAGGATCAGATCGTCAAGCGGGCCATGCTCGATAAACTGGCGGAGAGCCTGCCGGATCTGCGGTTTGTGTGGATCGATGGCGCGGGCCACATGGCCATGATCGAACAGCCCAACACCACCAGTGCGGCCCTGCGCGCGTTTTTGCAGTCTGTTCCATAATGGGAAAGTCCCATTTCTGTGCAAAGTTGGACTGCGGTATACTAAGACTGCGTGGCCCATACGATCGAGAAAACTTATGGCTCTTGATGATCCACTGCTCGGCAGAAAATTAGGCGACTATACTATTCAGGGTTTGTTAGGCCGGGGTGGGATGTCCCGCGTGTATCGCGGCTATGACGAGAACCTGGATCGTTACGCGGCTGTCAAAGTCATCAGCGGCGATTTTGTCACGACCACCGAAGAGGAATATACCCGCCGCTTCCAGAGCGAAGCACGCGCCATTGCCCGCCTGCGGCATCCGAATGTCGTCGGGGTATACCAGTTTGGGCGCACCGAGGGCATTTATTACATGGCGCAGGTGTTTCTGGAAGGCAAAGACCTGCGCTCGCTGATCAAAGAATATGCCGAACGACACAGCCGCATCCCGCCGGATGAAGTGCTGCGCATCGTGCGTGATGTGGCGAACGCGCTGGATTACGCACACGAGCAGGGCGTCATTCACCGCGACATCAAACCCTCGAATATCATGCTTGAGAAGAAAACCGGCCGCGCGATCCTGATGGATTTTGGGCTGGCGCTGAGCATCCAGGAAGGCACGATGGGCGATACCTTCGGCAGCGCCCATTACATCGCGCCGGAGCAGGCTGTATCGTCAGCCAAGGCCGTACCGCAAAGTGACCTGTATTCGCTCGGCATCGTGCTGTACGAGATGCTGGCCGGGCGCGTGCCGTTTGATGATCCGTCGGTGATGAGCGTGGCGCTCAAGCATCTCAACGAGCTGCCGCCGCCGCCGACCATGTACAACCCCGAACTGCTGCCCGCCGTGGAGCGGGTGGTGCTGCGCGTGCTGGATAAAGACCCACGCCGCCGCCACGCGACCGGCAGCGAACTGATCGACGAGTTAGAGCGCGCCTTTCAGTTGGATCGGCCCGGCGAGGCACCGGATGTGCAGGGTACGCCCCCCGTGGTCGATATGCTGGACTCGCGCACGCGCCCCCCGGCGATCTGGGATCAGCCCCCCACGCCGCTCGACCCGTCCCGGCCGAGCGCATCGGCTCCGGCCCCATCGCACCAACACGAACAACCCGCGGCGGTCGGTGGGCTGGCCCGGCGATTTGCGCGCCGCAAGGAACGCAAAGAAGAAGCGGCGGCCCTGGAGTCAATCAGCGAAGACAAGCTGAAGCTGGATAACGCCTCGCTCGAACTCGCTGCTGGACAGTATGCCCGATCCGAGCGAGATCGGGCTGGTGGGCGAAAGCGCGCGCGGCATTACGCATCCCGAACGGCCCAGCCAGATCTCCCAGCCATCCGCGCCATCGGTATCGCAGGTTGGGCCGCTCACCACACGCCGCCGCCGGTCCCGACTGGGAGTGCTGCTGCCCCTGCTGCTCGTGCTGGCGATCGTGGCGGGCGGGCTGTACTTCTCCGGGCTGCTGGCTGGCGGTGATGACGACGAGACGCCGACTCCAACCGGCATCGGACAGACGGAGACTGCCATCGCTGCGGCGGCTGATACGGCGACAGCGGCGGCGATGCAAGCTGCGATCACGCCGTCCGAAGCCGCTGCTGTGAACGAAACGGCTACCCGGCAGCCGACTGTCCGCCCGACCGAGCGAGCCACGTCCGCGCCCTCCAGCACCCCGACCGCTCAGCCCACCCATACACCGCCGCCAAGTGATACGCCGACGGATGAACCCACTGTCACCTCAGAGCCAAGCGCGCCGAAGCACCGTCCGCCGTGCCAACGGCCGCCGTGTCAACGGCCGACCCTACAGAAGAACCCACAGCGATCGGCGCTGTTCCGGTGGCGCGCGCGCCCAACATGCGCGCTGTCTATGATGAAGGACATTTCATGCTGCTGAACCGCTCCGGGCATGCCCTGGACATCACCCAGGTGGTTTTTGAGCAGCAACTGCCGGACGGCAGCCTGCGCACGCTAGAAGGCTCGGCCTGGAATCGATCGGACATCACCGTGAAGCCGAATCGCATGGCGGTTGATAGCTGTTACCTGCTGCTGACCGGCGATGAAGATCTGGCGCTCCCCCCGATCAGTGTGTGCCCATTCTATCTGGGCTTTTTCCGCACGACGGTCGTGCGCAACCATTTCTGGATCTCTCAGGACCCGGACGCGGTCTTCACCGTCCGCCTGGAAGGCATGGATCATCCGGTGGCCGAATGCTCGATCGCCGCCGGACAGTGTGACTTTTACGTGGGGCCGGACGCGGCAGAGGTGGTTGTTGTCGAGCCGACCGCCACACCGACCATCGCCGTCCCGGAAGAAACGAATGTCCTGCTGGTCTATGACCGACTGACTTTCGTGCTGGTCAACACGTCGGATGAAACCATCGACATCAGCCAACTGGTGTTCAAACAGGAACTCCCGACCGGCTCGGAACGCGTTTTTCTGGCGCAGGAGTGGGCAGAAAGCCCCGGCGTGCTGGGCGACCTGGTATCTGTGCGGGCAGGCGGCTGTTACGAACTGGTGACATCACAGGGCAACTGGGTCCGGCCGGATCCGGGCATCTGCCCGACCTTCCTGGGCTGGTTCCGGTCGAACGTGATCGACCGCTATTTCTGGCTGTCCGCCCAGTCCGACGCCGTGTTCACGGTGCAGTTGGCGGGCGATTCGAGGCCGCTGATGGTCTGCCCGATCAGCGCTGGCGAATGCCGGTTCTACCTGCCGCCCCCGGAACAAGAATAAGAACATTTCACCACAGAGCGACACAGAGGACACAGAGAAAAGCCAAGAGGTTGTAGGGGCGGGTTAACAAACCCGCCCTTATCCGTTATCACCCATTATTCCGCCAGGGCCAATCGTGTTTGACAAGCATTTAGACGAGACGTAGGATTGTTGGTTATCGTTTGACATTATGCATGACTTAGAGCCTAAAGGGGGTTCATACAATGTCAGCAAATGAATTTCCCGATCCCGATAGACGATCTCGCAATCTTTCTTTTGCGGTTGTCGTGTCGCTGATCCTTGTATGTGGAGGCTTATTTGTCATCACGCAGTTATCGCAGGACGACGAAAAGGTAGGTGAGTCGGATTATCCGGTGAAAAAATATGCGGATGCGGCCCAGGTGTTGGAGATTGAGGCGCTGAATGAGTGGAACGAGGTCGAAGAATCGAGTTTCACGATCCATCTGCCACGACGATTAAAGCCGATAAACGAAATGGAGACCACGCAAATAGCAGTGGCAGGGAGCGGGCCAAACTTGCTGCTGGGCGCGATGGATCAGGATGCCCCCGTATCTGGCATTAATGTCATGGTAATGATGATGCCCGGCACCGGCGATATGACGCCCGCCAAATATGTCGTCGGCGTCGCGAAAGAAATGAAAGCTGGTGGGTATTCGATCAAAGATAAATCCTCCTACGACCTGGGCGGGGAGCGCGTAGGTCGGTTAGTCTATGAGGCGACCGGAGCATCGGGTCAGCGGCTCTCCGGCGTGCAGTTTGTCTTTGCTCGGAATGGGACGATTTGGGCCATCGTAGGTACGGGGATGACCAGCGTCTTTGATGACTGGCTCCCTGTGTTCGAGGTGATCGCCCGTGAGTTCCGAATTAGGTAGACCATAAGCGCAGGGCACACCAAAAGGATGGGATCTTGCTCTTTCTCTCGTTTTCCCCTTCCTTTTCTCTGTGCCCTCTGTGTCCTCTGTGGTGAAGCTCTTTTTTTCAGGAGATCAAACATGGACTATTCGGTAGACCTGACGGGCAAAGTCGCGCTGGTGACAGGCGCGGGCCAGGGCATCGGCCGTGCGATCGCGCAGGCGTTGGCTGGGGCGGGGGCGCTGGTGGCCGCCAACGATATCGACGGGGCGAACGCGCAGCAAACCGCGGAGGCTGTCGGCGGGCGCGCGTACCCGGCGGACGTGGCCGATCCGCACGCCGTCGCGGCGATGATCGCGCAGATCGCGGCGGACAGCGGCGGGCCGCATATTCTCATCAACAACGCGGGCATCGAGCCCAAAGCGCCGATCCTCGAGATGTCGCTGGACGACTGGCGGCGCACGCTCGACGTCAACCTGAGCGCGGCGTTTTATACCAGCCAGGCGGCGGGGCGGCTGATGCGCGCGGCGGGCGGCGGCGTGATCGTAAATCTTGCGTCGATTGCCGGACACAATATCCCGCTGCCCAACCGGGCCAGTTATGTCGCCAGCAAGGCCGGGCTGATCGGGTTCACCAAGGAGTGCGCGCGCGAGTTCGCCACCTATAACATCCGCGTGAATGCGGTGTGCCCTGGCGTGATCATCACCGAGATGACGTCGCATCTGCGCAGCAACCCGGATCAGATGAAAAAGTGGCTGGCGGATATTCCGCAGGGGCGGCTGGGCGACCCGGACGATGTGACCGGATTGGTGCTGTTCCTGTGCTCGGACGCCGCGCGCTACCTGACCGGGCAGGCGATCAATGTGGATGGCGGGAAGGTCATGATCTGATTAACGCACCGTGGCGAAAATAGGACGTAACCTTTCAGATTGGGTATACTGGGGGCAGAAAGAAGGTTAGTGGATAGAAAGAATTAGCATGTCACAGTCGCCCCTGGACATCAGCGAACAAGAACTCCGCAAACGCTGTGGACCCCTGCTCGAAGGCGCGATCGAAGAAGCCACGCGCCTGCGCCACAATTTTATCGGCACTGAACACCTGTTTAACGCTCTGACGCAAAAACCCGGCAGCCCCGCCGCCCGCCTCCTGATCGAGGAAGGGCTGGAGCCGCGCGAGTTCCGCAATCTGGTCCGGCGCGAGGTTGGTGCAGGTGATGACATCGTCAGCGAGTGGCCGCCGCTCACCCCCCGGATGCGGCGCGTGCTGGCAATGGCGATCTATCTGGCGGACGACGCCGGGGATCGTTTTGTCACCGATTCGCAGGCGTTGATCGCCACCTTGCAGGAGGGCGAAGGCGTCCCGGCGCGGCTGTTGATCCGGCAAGGCGTGGATCTGGTGAACTGGATCGAGCAGCTTCTTGGCGATCTGAGTGACCGTCCCAGCGATGAATTTGACGAGTTCCTGTTCAGTGATGTGGATTCCTCCATGGGTCTGGCCGATGCGTCCGACGCTCCCTCATCGGACCGGCGGATGCCCACCCCGCTGCTGGATAAATATGGGCGCGACCTGACCGAACAGGCGCGGATGGGCAAGATCGGCCCGGCGGTGGGCCGCGAGCGCGAGATTCGCATGATCGCGCGCACGCTGCGCCGCAACAAGAAGAACAACCCGCTGCTGCTCGGTGATTCGGGGGTGGGCAAAACCGCCGTGGTCGAGGGGCTGGCCTATGAGATCGCGCACGGCACCGCGCCGCGCTTTTTGCTCAACCGGCGCGTGATTGGGTTGGAGATCGGGATACTGGTCGCCGGGACAAGTCTGCGCGGGCAGTTCGAGGAGCGCATCGTCGGTATCGTGGACGAAGCGAAAAACGCGCCCGACGTGATCCTGTTTATCGACGAGATTCACACCATCGTTGGGGCGGGCGACTCGATCGACAGCAACCTGGACGCCGCCAACATCCTCAAGCCGGCGCTGGCCCGCGGCGAGATCGTCTGCGTGGGCGCGACGACCTTTGAGGAATACCGCAAGGTGATCGCCAAAGACCCCGCGCTGGACCGCCGCTTCCGCACCATCGACATTCAGGAGCAGAGCATCAGCGAGGCGCTGGTCGTGGTGGAGCAAGTCTATAAGCGCTACGAGGAGCACCACAAGATCACGATCCTGCCCGAAGCGCGCGTCGCCGCCGTGCAGCTTTCGGACCGGTACATCCGCGATCGCCGCCTGCCCGACAAGGCGCTCGACCTGCTGGACGAAGCCTGCGCGCGGCTGGCGATCCAGACGCAGAACCCCGACCAGCCCGCCGACGGTCCCGGCCAGGTGACGGTGGAGACGATCACGCAGGTGCTTAGCGAATGGACGGGGATCCCGGTCAGCGAACTGAACGCCGACGAGCGCCAGCGTTACGCACGCATGGTCGATGACCTGCGCAAGCGCGTCGTGGGGCAGGATCACGCGCTGGAAGCGGTCTCGGATGCCATCAAGACCAACCGTGCCGGCCTGGGCGATCCCAAGCGGCCGGTGGGGGTGTTCCTGTTCCTGGGGCCGAGCGGCGTTGGCAAGACCGAACTGGCGAAGGCGCTGGCCGAGTTCCTGTTTAACGACGACGACTCCATGATCCGGCTTGACATGTCGGAGTTCCACGACGAGCATACCATCGCGCGGCTGATCGGCGCGCCGCCCGGTTATAAGGGCATGGAGCAGGGCGGGCAGCTCACCGAAGCGCTGCGCCGCCGGCCCTACAGCGTCGTGCTGCTGGACGAGGTCGAGAAGGCCGCGCCGGAAGTCTTCGATATTTTCTTGCAGGTGTTTGACGAAGGCCGCCTGAGCGATTCGCAGGGGGCGACGATTGATGCGCGCCATGCCTGCTGGATCATGACCAGCAATATCGGCACGGGCGACGTGGGCAAGGGTCTGGGCTTCACCGCCACGCCGGACCAACTGCCGGATTACGATTTCCACCTCAAGAAGCACTTCCGCCCGGAATTCCTCAACCGGCTGGACGACGTGGTGGTTTTCCGCCCGCTGACCGAGACCGCGCTCAACGGTATTCTCAATTTGCAGCTGCACGAGATGGTCGAGCGGCTCAACACGCAGAAGATCACGCTGGTGCTGGACGATAACGCGCGGGTGCTGCTGCTGCGCGAGGGTTACGATCCCGCCAATGGGGCGCGGCCGCTGCGCCGGGCGATCCAGCGGCTGCTGATACGCCCCCTGAGCAACGCCATCCTCGAGGAGCAGTTCCACGAGGGCGACTCGATCCGCGTCAGCGCGCAGGGCGACGAACTGCTGCTGAAGAAAATGCGCGCCAGCGCCAAAAAAGCCGATACGCCGGACGGTGGCACGGTGGAAGTCGAAATCGACAGCAAAGACGGCATCGAGCGGGCGCGCTCCGAGGCGACGACCGGGGCGGAGTAGACGGCCAGCCCCAATAAAACTCTATGACGACGAACGATTTCCCTCCCATCCCACAGACCGGAATCGACCCGCTGGCGCTGCCCGAAGACCAGGAGGCACGCCTGCTGGCAAAACGCCGCAAAGCCGACCAGACCGATCCCTTTGCCAGCGATCCCGACGACGAGATCCGCCGCATCGGGCGGCTGGCGCTGCGCCGCGATATGCCGCACCCCTACGATTATCTGGCGTTGGGTGATCACTGCGCGCGCCTGTCGCTGGTGGAGCGGGACCGGCGGCTGCTGGTGTTTTACGTCGGCAAGACGCTTTACGCCTTCCGCCGCGCCTCGGAACTCGCCGGCCCGGACAGCCCGGATCGCGCGCTGGCCCAGGCAGCCGTCGAAGCGTATGTCGAGTGGCTGATCCAGTTCACGCGCGTGGAGCCGAGTCGCCGCAACATCGCCGCGACGCTGTGGGCGGTGGCCGAGGCCGAGCAGCAGTTCGGCTCGATCGAAGACTTGCGCGATGAAGCGCACCTGCTGGCGCTGTGGTATGTCTCACCCCCGCAGGATAAGGATCTCACCCCCCAGCCGGATCGGACCCCGCTGCCCGTGCGCGAGGCCGCGACTCAGGTGCCATCGGACGAAGTTGGCACGCATCACGACGAGGGTACCGATCTGGAGTCGGTTATGCTGTCGGTCGAACGCCCGGTCGAGATCGTGGGGGTGAGCGAAACCCGCTCGGATCGCTCGGATGTTTTCCAGATCGAACTCGAAGCGACGATGCACGGCGCGCGTGCCGCACTCCCGCCGGTGACGTTCCTGCCGGGCACGCCCCGCCGCAAAGAGGGTGACGATTTTGACTACGGCGACCGGATCGACGGGCGCTATGAAGTGGCGCAGGTGCTTAAGGGCGGCATGGGTATCGTCTACCTGTGCTATGACCACGAGGAGCGGCGCTCGGTCGCGCTCAAGACGTTCCTGAGCCATCTGCTGAACAACGAAGCCGCCGTCGCGCGCTTCACCAAAGAAGCGAAGACGTGGATCGACCTGGATAAGCACCGCCACATCGTGCAGGCGCGGCGCGTCCAGAAATTCGAGGGCCGCCCGCATATCATCCTGGAACACATCACCGGGCCGGAAGGCATGGGGCCGGACCTGCGAAGCTGGATCCGGCACAACCGGATCGACCTGCCGACCGCGCTCGAATTTGGGCTGCATATCGTGCTGGGGATGCGCCACGCCACCCAGCAGATCGCCGGGCTGGTCCACCGCGATCTGAAGCCGGCGAATATCCTGGTGCGGCATGATGGCATCGCCAAAGTGACCGATTTTGGGCTGGTGCGCTCGTTCGATCTGGACGATCCGCAGCCGGTTATCGAGGAAGAAATCAGCCCCAGTGCCTCGTCCAGCCTGACGCGCGTCGGGGCGATCATCGGCACGCCGCCCTATCTCGCGCCGGAGCAGTGCCGCGCCGATGCGCTCGATATGCGCTCGGATATTTACTCGTTCGGCTGCGTGCTGTACGAGATGCTGACGCGCAAGACGCTGTTCGATGCCAAGCTGGTATCGGAGTGGGTCTACGCGCACCTGAACCATACCCCAGTTTTCCCGGACAGCGCCGCGCTGATCCCGCCCGCCGTGCGCGAGCTGGCGCTCGCCTGCCTGGAAAAAAATCCGGCTAACCGCCCGGAAAGCTGGGACAAACTGGCGGATACGCTGGCCGGGCTGTACGAAGGCGTCACCGGACGCCCGCCGGAGATGGAGTCCAACGGCCCGGCGCTCGAAGTCCGCGAACTGATGGACAAGGGCTACAGCCTGACCGAACTGGGTTACGCGGACGAGTCGCTGACTGTCTATAACCGGGTGCTGGAACTCGAACCCAAATCGGCGTGGGCATGGGCGCGCAAGGGCCGCACGCTCCGTCTGCTGGGGCGCTACGACGAGGCGCTGACCAGCTACGACCGCGCGCTGGAACTCAACCCGCGCTTCGCCTGGGCCTGGACCGGCAAGGGGCAGGTGCTCGAACGGCTCAACCAGATCGAGCGCGCGCTGGCGGCGCACGAAACCGCCACCGAGTTACAGCCGGGCAACGTCTGGGCGTGGTACAACAAGGCCGAAGTGCTGCATTCGCAGCGCGATTTTGACGGCTCGATGCGCGTGCTGGATCGCGCGCTGGAACTCGATCCGCACCACGCCGAAAGCTGGGCCAAACGCGGGCAGGTGCTCCGCGCGCTGGAACGCTACCCGGAAGCGCTCAACGCCTATAACCGGGCGCTTGAACTCCACCCGCCGTATGCGTGGGCCTGGAACGGGAAGGGACTCGCGCTCAAGGCGATGGGGCGGCTTCAGGAGGCGCTCGAAGCGTTCGAGCAGGCGGCACGTCACCAGCCGGGCGAGGTCTGGCACTGGTATAACCAGTCGGAGATGCTGGTCGAGATGGGGCAGTATCAGCAGGCGCTCGGACCGACGCAGCAGGCGACGCGCGTCGCGCCGACTCACGCCTATTCGTGGGCGAAGCTGGCGCAGGTCTACCGCTATTTGCAGCGCTATGAAGATGCTGTCGGCGCGTATGATCGTGCGCTGGCGCTCAAGCCGGATTACGCGTGGGCGGTCAACGGCCAGGGGATCGTATTAGAACGGTTGGGGCGCTACGACGCGGCGCTGGAAATGTACCGCCGCGCCTCGGAGATCGCGCCGGACGACGTATGGCACTGGTACAACCAGGGCAATCTGCTGGTTTTGCAGGAGCGCTACCCCGAAGCGGTGCCGCTGCTCGAACGCGCCATCCACATCAACCCCGACCACGCGCGCAGTTGGGCGCGGCTGGGCAATACGTACCGGCAGATGGAGCAGCCCGAAAAGGCGCTGCAATGTCTGGCGCGCGCGGTGCGGCTGACTCCGGATTACGCCTGGGCCTGGAACGAGCGCGGCGCGGCCTTTGAAACACTCGGCCGTTATGACGACGCCGTGGAGTCCTATCACCGGGCGGCGGAAGCGGAGCCGGGCAACCCGCTGTACTGGTATAACAAGGGCGACATGCTGATGTTCGTCAAACGGCACGAGGAAGCGCTCGAAGCCTTGCAGCGCGCCCTCGAAGCCGATCCGCGCTACGTGCGGGCGTGGGCCAAGCAGGGGCAGGCACTCCGCCGGATGCGCCGCTTTGAGGAGGCGCTGGCGAGTTACAGCCGCGCGGTCGAACTGGCGACGGATTACGCCTGGGCGTGGAACGGGCGCGGGCTGGCGCTGAGCGCGTTGGGCCGGCACGAGGAGGCGCTGGCGTGCTTCCGGCGGGCGGCGACCCTGCAATCGGACGACGTGTGGTTCTGGTACAACCAGGCCGACGAGCTGATCGTGATGCACCGCTACGAAGAGGCGCTGCTGCCGCTGGAACGGGCGCTGCGGCTTAATCGCAGCCATGCCGAAAGCTGGGCCAAGCGCGGGCAGGCATTGCGCCGCTTGAATCGCTTCAAAGAAAGCGTCGCGGCGTATGATCAGGCGCTCAAGATCGAGCCGCATTACGCCTGGGCGTGGAACGGGCGCGGATTGGCGCTCGAAGCGATGGGCCGCCGCGAAGAGGCGCTGGTGAGCTACGAGCGCGCCTCCGAAGAAGACCCGTCGAGCGCGTGGTACTGGATCAACCAGATCGAGCCGCTGCTGGCGCTCAACCGCCACCAGGACGCGCTGGACGTGATCGACGAGGCGCTGAAGGCGATGCCCGGCAACGAATTCGGCCTGGGCGCGCAAGGGGCAGATCCTGCGCCGGCTGGATCGCCACGAGGAAGCGCTGGCCGCCTACGAGCGCGCGCTCAGCCTCTCGCCCGAATACGGCTGGGCGTGGAACGGCAAAGGGCTGGCGTATGCGGCGCTCGGTCGCTATGAGGAGGCGCTGGCCTGCTATATCCGGGCGACGGAAGTGATGCCGAACGACGTCTGGTTCTGGCACAACCGGGGCGAGACGCTGATGCAGTTGGAGCGGTGGAGTGAGGCGATCCAGGCGTTCGACCGCGCGCTGGAGATCGATCCGTCGCACCAGCCCTCGCGCGACAAGCGCGCCGAGGCGCAGCAGAAGTTGGGGAGTGAGGAGTAGCGGAATGGACGAGATCACTATTGCATTGATGAGCGGGCCCAAGGACGGCGATGTGCTGACGTTTGAAAACCTGCTGGATGCCGACGAGCCGGTTGAACTCAGCATCGGGCGGCGCGAGGGCTGCGACATCTGCCTGAATTACGACAGCCAGGTATCGCGCGAGCACGCCGTGTTGATCTATGATGGCGATAAGTTCTGGCTGGAAGATTCGCGCAGCACCAACGGCACGTTTGTCGAGGATGACCGCGTCGAGGGGCGGGCGGAAGTCCGGCCGGGGCAGTTGTTCCGCGTGGGGCGCACATGGATGCGCATCGAGCCGGGCGCGCCGCTGGTCTCGCCGGACGACGACGATCTGCCATTTTAGCCGACAGGTATAGGGTGGGGAGGGTGGATGAGATCAACCGTTTCGCGCGAGGGTTGTATGATTACCGAGTTGACCCCTCCCTAAATCCCTCCCCGCACGCGGAGAGGGACTTGAGGCTTCCCCTTTCTCTGCTTGCGGGGAAGGGGCGTGGGGGGATAGGGGCAAATCACGGCGTTATCCCTGCGGTGTTATCGGCATTATGGTAACTGTCATGTTCGCCGGGCTCATCATCCCCCTATCCACCCCCCGCCCGGCGGTCCGCGCGCAGGATGAGGGCGGCGATATTCCCCTGCCCGTCGCGGCGTTTGGCGCGCATCCCCGGCTGCTGATCACCCAGGCGTATGTGAACCAGACGCTCAAGCCCCGCGCGGCGGCCGGGGCCGAATCCTGGGCGACGCTGGCGGCCTATGCCGCATCCAACCAACCCGAAGAAGCGATGGAATGGACTCCCGACGCGGCGCTGCGCTCCCTGGCGGTGATGTGGCTTATTACGCAGGACAGCACCTACGCCGAACGCGCGAAGACCCTGATGGTCGGCCTCGTCAACCGCATCGAGAACCACCCGGCGATGGCGTCCAACGGCGGCTTTGATGGCGCGTTTATGGGGGACGTGGCGGCGCTGGCGGTGGGCTACGACTGGCTCTATCACGCCCTGTCCGATGACGATCGCGCCCCGCTGCGTGACACGCTCTGGCGCGCGGCCAAGCGTCTGCGCAACCCCTCTGCCGATCAGGACGGCGTGATCTGGATCGACGACCGGCTCAGCGCGTTTGGCAATTATGAGCCGCGCTGGTTGTGGGCGCTGACCGCCACGGGACTCGCGCTGTGGGGCGAGCACGAAGACGCCGTGACCCTGCTCGAATTCTGCCGCCAGACGTTTTTGGAGACGATGATCCCCGCGCTGGATCTTCAGGAGGGCGGCGCGTGGGCCGAGGGGCCGGTCTACGGGTTTATCGCCAACTGGCCGAAGGTCCAGACCGCGCTGGCGTGGTGGACGGCGGCGGGCGAAAACTATTTTGATGATACGGACTGGTGGTATGACCGGCTGGCCTATGACCTGTTCCTCTACCACCCGGCGCAGGCGCGCACCTATAACGAGGATTGGGGCGATCCGATGCCGGACTACCCGTCGATCATCGGGGACTCGGAGCGCTATCATACCGTGTGGGTGTACGGGCGCGCGCAGGATCTGCTGCTGCACGCGGTCTATAAGGGCTACGAGTACGCCAACTGGATGGCGTGGTTTCTGCGCCAGCCGCTCGGCGTGATGCCGGACTGGATGGCTGTGGAAGAGTTCCTGTGGCGCGATCCCGAATGGCCGGGTGTGCCTCCCACGCAGACCACGTGGTTCGCGCCGTATAACGGGCACGTCTTCATGCGCTCCAACTGGACCGATGCCACCGGCCAACTCGACACGACGGCCACCTATGTGAGCTTCAACGCCGGGGATCGGCTGGCCTATCACCAGTTTTATGACCAGGGCAATTTCACGATCTTCCACAACGGCGAGGATCTGGTCGTCCGCAGCGGCGTATACAGCGGGGATGGCACGTCCGACCACGACGCGAATTATTACGCCCGCACCATCGCGGCCAATACGATCCTGGTGTGCGATCTGGCCGAGAATTTCGACGGCATCCGTCCCAACGGGGAGCGTGACGTGTGGCTGAACGACTGCGGCCAGCGCAGCATGAGTCCGGCCAGCCGCACGGCGATCAACGTCGATTACCTGTTCGAGAACTGGCGCGCCTACGATACCGGCTCGATCACCCGTTTCGCCGAGCAGGGTGACGTCACCTATCTGCGCGCGGACATCACCGGGGCGTATAACAGCGCCGTCTACACCACGCCCGACAATCGCGCCAAGGTCAACAGCGTGATCCGCGAGCTGGTCTACTGGCGGCCCGGCACCGTGCTGATTTCGGACCGGGTGATCCTCACCTATCCGTCGCACACGCCGCTGGAAATCTTTCACTTCCAGAACGAGCCGTCGCCGTCCGGGCTGTTTTTCGGATCGCTGGTGCGCGAGAGCGCGGTCTATATGCAAAACCTGAAGCCGAACAGCACCGTGACGATGGTGCCGGGTTTCGAGGTCGCCGGGCAGATGGTCGATCAAAGCTGGGGCGAGCCGGTCAGCAACGACTTCGAGCGCGATCCCTACGGCTTTTTCCGGCTGGAGATTTCGTCCGGGCAGCCCGACCCGGCGCACTGGTTCCTGACGGCGTTTGTCGCGCAGGACGCCAGCGATCCGCCCCCATCCGAGGGGCTGCTGGTGCTTGGCGATACGATGCGCGGCGCGGTGCTGGGCACCGTGCAGGTGATGTTCGATCTGACGCCCGAAGATAACCAGGACGTCACCGAGGCGACCTTCCAGATCGGGCCGGGCGTGGCCTACGCGCTCGTGACCGGGCTGGTGCCCAACGCGGCGTATGTGATCGAGGGGGAAGGCCGATCCGCACAGACCGCTCACCGCCGATGATGCCGGCACGCTGCTGATCGCGAATCCGCTGCCGGGCGGCGTGCGGCTGTCGCTGGCAGAATCCTGAGTGCGGCGCGAACTCCTGCCAATGGCCCTGTCTCGTAAGAGGCGGAATGCCTCCCTTTTCGTAGCGGCAACCCTTGAGTTGCCCGATTTTGGGCAGGGCTTGCCCTGGCCCTACAAACAAGAACCGTTATCCGGGTATCTGTAGGGGCGTATCGCGATACGCCCCTACGAATTCCGAAGGTAGACATTTCATGTCCAAACGACGATGGCTGCCCGGCCTGCTGGTGCTGCTGTTCGCACTTGCGGCGTGCGGAGACAAACCGTCAGACGGCACAGCGCAGCGCACGCCCAGCGCTCCCCCGAGCGTCACGCCGACCGCGATCGAGCCGACGCCCGAAGGGTTGTTGGTGGGCGAACTGCCCGCGCCGTCAAACGGGGGGCTGGTCCTGCCGCAGATGGTCGGCGTCGAAGGCGGGCTGATGATCGCGCGCGGCGGTAATCTCTGGCTGGCGTGGTTTGGCGGCGGCGATCCCGTGTTGATCGCGGAAGGCATCGCGCCCGCCATGGTCGAACTGTCGCCTGATGGTCGCGCGGTGGTCTATGCGCTGGGCGTCACGCGAGAAGACAGGTCCAATGCCGGTACGCCGATCCAGCGCTTTGAATACCGGCTGACGGTGACTCATCTGGATTCGCTGAACCAAGTGGATCTGATCGCCGTGGGCAGCCGGCAGCGGATGAACGGGGCGCTGCTCGGCTGGTCGCCGGATGGGCAATCGGTGCTGACCTGGAACAACAGCGCGATCATCGCCAGCGGCACGGATGGCCTGGAGGTGCAGGCATGGGCGGGCCTGCCGTCGCTGGCCTGGCTGACGAACAGCCGCGCGCTGGTCATCGCGCCCGAAGATTTGACCGTGCGGAGTTCGCCGCTGACCGTGTTCCGGGTCGATCCGCAAACCGGCGTCCGCACCGACCTGCAAATTCCCCTGGACGATTCGCCCGACTTGATGCATATAACCGACGTTCTGGCCGCCCGGAATCTGCATTTGCACCCCACGGCGTTCCACGATTTTCACCGGGTCGCGCCGCTGCCGGATGGAGGGTGGGCCTATATCGAATGGTCGGACGCAGTCAAGCAGATGAACGCGCCGCTGTGCGCGACCTGGGAACTCCGGCGCACGCAGCCGGACGACGTGCTGCTGACCTCGCCGGATACGACCTTTTTATCGGATCTGACGGCGCTGCCGGATGGATCGCTGCTGTTCCTGCGCTGGACGCTGAACGGCTGCCGCTTCCTGGGCGGGATGACAGTGGAACTGCTGCGGCTGGTGCCGGGTGAGGAGCCAGAGGTGATCACGAGCGACGTCGATCCCGGCGACGAGGGCAGTCCCAATCTGGTGAACAGCCTGGGTTACTGGCGGGCGCGCAAATACGCTGTCACCGCGGACGGGCGTTTTGTCTTCTGGATCGGCAGGGGCGACGTCGAGGGCGTCTCGCTCATCCACGTGACCGATCTTCAGGAGCATATCAGCGCGCCGCTGCTGGCGGACGTCGTGCTGCCGGACGGTGCGGGTCAATTCCAGGGTGTATATTGGGTGCCGCTCCCGGTGGAGGAGGGGCAGGAGTAGGGAGTAAACAGTGGATAGTTGTCAGCAGATGGTTTTGAGTTATGAGTTTTAAGTCGTGAGTTCAGGCCTCACCCCCCGGCCCCCTCTCCGGCATAGCCAGAGAGGGGGAGATCGTGGCTATTGTAGGGGCGGGTTAACAAACCCGCCCAAAGCGACCCGGAAGGTCGCCCGACCCACCGCGTCGCGTCCCCCTCTCTAACTTTGTTGGAGAGGGGGATTGAGGGGTGAGGCCTGATTGACCACTGATAACTGTCAACTGCTCACTGTAGACCCCACACCCGAATCGTCCCATCCGCCCCGGCGCTGGCGATCCGGCCATCGGCGGCCCACGCCACGGAGCCGATCCAGCCTTGCCCGGTCTCGATCACGTCCACGGCACCGCCCGTTGCCATATCCCAGGTGCGCAGCGTACCGTCGCTGCTCGCGCTGACGACATACTGGCCGGTGGGCGACCACGCCACGCTGGTCACGGCCCCGTTATGGCCCTCGAAGATAAACATCGGTTCGCCTGTGCTGACGCTCCACACGCGCACGGTGTGATCGCTGCTGCCGCTGGCGATGCGGGTGCCGTCTGGCGATACAGCGACGGTCCAGACTTCGCCGCCGTGCCCCCAGAAAACATCGCTCTGAGCGTTGAGCCGAAGCAATCCCACAGCCGCACTGTGTTGTCCGGGTAGCCGCTGCCCCCGCCGCTGACCAGCTGCGGATTGCCGAAATGAAGCCAGCTGACATCGTTTACCGTGTATTCATGGCCGCGCAGTTCTGACGCAGACTGGTAGTCGCCGTCTCGACATCCACATCCGGATAACCCCATCGCCATGCGAGACGCGACAGCGAGCCGACATGTCGGGTGCCCATTCGACAGCGCTGACCCACTTCCCGCCCGGTTCAATTGCATGGTGATCGGCTCTTGTCGCTGTCTGCATCCCACACGCGGATCGTGCCATCCTCGCTGCCACTGGCGATCCACTCCCCATCCGGCGACCAGTCCACGGTCCAGACCTGCGCGGTATGCCCTTCGAGCGTGTGGAGCAGCGCACCCTGTGTTCGCGTCCCAGATCCGCACGGTGCCATCATCGCAGCCGCCGACCAGCCGCGATCCGTCCGGCGACCAGTCCACCGCGAAGATGTCGCCGCAGCCGCCCGCAATCGAGAGGACTTCGTGCCATTGCGCGGATGGCCCGCCCAATTCCGCGATAACGGTCGGCTCGATGGCCTGTCGGACATCGGGGGAGGTTTCCATGCTGACCGGAGCGAAGAACCCAAATCCGAGCAAAGCCAATATTCCAAGCAATACGATTCCCATACTGGTCGCGCACATGATGGCATCTCCTGGAATCAACGAGTATTTATATTACATGATACATGGAGATGGCTGATTCAGAGCATTCGTTTTTGAAGCGCAGGTCAGGCGGGGGATTCGAGGCATAGGGACGCGGCGCGATATGCTCCTGCAGGCCCCTCACCCTACCCTCTCCCCGGCCAAGCCAGGGAGAGGGTAAGCGCGGCGGCACCGGCTCCCCCTCTCCGCGCGTGGAGAGGGGGGCGGGGGGTGAGGTAAATGGCGACATCTCACCGCGAAATCAGGTAGATGCTGACCAAGAATCAGCAGCCCGCCGATCCAGCCGAGCGGATTGGGCATCTCCGCGAAGAAGATCATGCCGATTAGCGCGCCGCTGACCGGCTCGAACAGCGCCACCACGCTCACCACCTGCGCGCTGATGCGCTGCAAGCCCTGGAAATAGAGCAGGTACGACAGGCCGAGCGAGAAAATCCCCAGCGGGATCAGCGTGGGCAGGTTCTCCACCACCTCCGCGCCGGGTGACCGGATCGCCCAGGGCAGCAGCACCAGCGCGACGATCGCGTTGCTCCAGAGTGTTTGCGTCAGCCCGGAGACACGCCCGCCCAGCCAGCGGCCGATGATCAGCACGAAGGAATAGGTAAAGCCGGACAGCGCCGCCGCCAGAATCCCGCTGAACGAATCCGAGTCGATACGAAGCCGTGCCGGGTCGGATACGCAGATCGTCCCGATGACGGCTAACCCCAGGCTGATCCCTGTATACCGGGCGCGCGGCTCGTGCAGCACCAGCGGAGCCAGCAGCGCCACGTAGATCGGCGCGGAGTTGACGAGCAGCGCGGCGTTGGCGGCGGTCGTGTGCCGGATCGAATAGGTGTAGAGCGTGACGGTCATCGCCACGAACGCGCCCAGGAGCAGCAGCGTCCGCATCGAGGCGCGGTAGCTGGCGAAGCGCACCGGCTCGCGGAAGCGGATCACCAGGATCGAGAGGAACAGGAACCCGAACACGGCGCGGAAAAAGGCGATGGTTGTGGTGGGCAGGCTGCTGTCGGTCCAGCGCACGAACGGGATCGCCAGACTGAAGCAGAACGCGCCGATCGCCACCATGGCAATACCGTGCCAATCGGTCGATGATCGGCTGGGGGTGCGAACCGGCGGCGGAAAATTCCGCGCTCTAACATAGAGGCTGCACTTACGGCTGCGCGGGCAGCGCGCCGATCTGTGTCATAAAGCCCAGCATGTCCACCGTGATCCACTCCTCAACAATTTTGCCGTCCACCAGATAGAGCACGGAGTTAAAGCGCAGCGTGACCTCGTTGCCGGTCGGCGGCCCGGCGAAAATCCCTTCCGGAACGGTGCCGGTATGCGTGCCGTGCAGCACCACCATCGCGGCGACTCGATCACCCTCGGCGGCGGCGATCTCGACGGTGACGGTCAGATCGGGCAGGCCGGCGTGAAGCTGGCGGATGGTGTCGAGGATGGCAAACGACGGGAGATCATCGGCGTTGATATGCACCACATAATCGCGCGTGATCAGCGCCTCTGCTGCCAGCTGGTCATTCTTGCCCCACACCTGCTCATACCAGCGGAGCACGACGTCCTTGTTGGCCTGAAGTTCCTCGGCGGATACGGTGATGTCCGGCAGCGGCGCATCCGCCGCGCGGCCATTGAGGACGTTGATCAGGGCTGTCGTGAAGCGCTCGCCGTCGGTGGTCATGGCGACCTGCACCGCGCTCCCGTTGGGATCGGCGACCGTGCGCCCGGATTCGGGGCCTTCATCCTCGATCACGCGGATCGTCTGCGGCTCGATGCCCGCGAGGCTTTCATCGGCCGCAATAGCCGCGGCCAGCGGATCCCAGAAATAATAGTTGCCGGCGGTCAGCGCCCAGCGATATTTGCTCAGCGCCTTGAAGACGAATTCGGCGGACGGTGTGCTCGCGATCGTGCTGAAGATGGCCGTAGAAGTCCCAGGTCAGGGGGACGGTGTTCGTGACGTCCAGCGGGACGAACGTCACCGGCGCGCCGGACTCCACGACCAACTGCGCGGCGTGGGGATCGACGTAGATATTCCACTCCGCTGCGTCATTCTCCACCAGGCCCAGCAGATTGCCCGGCACGTTGACGGCCCCGCCCATAATATAAATCATGCCGATTTTGTCCAGCACGTCCGGCTGTGCCAGGACCAGATCCCCGATGTTGGTGAGCGGCCCTAACGTGACCAGCGTCACCGGCTCAGACGTCTCTCGCAGCACCGACGCGATCAGATCGACGGCGGTGATGTCCAGCAGGGGAGTCGGGTTGGCAGGCAGCGGCAGGCCCATCATCATATCCATCGCGCTGCGCCAGTCCGCCGGGAAGACGTGATCGCCCACCAGCGGCGTTTCGCGCCCACAGGCCACCGGGATAGCGGGGTGTCCACCCAGTGCCAGGAGATGCTGCGCGTTCTGCACGCCGGCATCGCAGTGCGCTTCGCCCGTCCCGGTTACGGTCAGCGCCTTCACGTCGATGTCGGGCCGCTGAAGCAGGTAGAGGATCGCGATCCAGTCGTCCATCGCCATGTCAGTATCGATGATGATGGACCGGGGTGAATCCTGGCGCGGTGACTCCGCGCTGGTCGGTGCGGGTTGGGCGAAGCTGAGCAGGAGCAGCAGGGAAACAAGTGCCATCAAGCCGAGACGTCGCATGTTCTATTCCTTTGTGGAGATACGCGCTGCCCTGAGGGGCTACCCAGTGATTTATTGTAGGGGCGTATCGCGATACGCCCAATCGGTGTCAACTTAAGCGCCGATCGGCGGGTTGGCCCCTCCCTAAATCCCTCCCCACACGGTGGAGAGGGACTGGGTGGCACGCGTTTCCCCCCTCTCCACCCGGTGGGGAGGGGGCAGGGGGAGGGGCTAATTGGATCAGCGTTCCAGTTCGTTTTTCACCGCGTCGTAGAGCGCGGCAGCTTTCAGCTCGCTCAGGGTGTAACACGGACCGCCCAACCGCCGGGCCAGCGCATCAGCGAGACCCTGATCGAAGGCGGCGTGCTCCATATTGATCGTCACGTTGCGAATGTCCGCCTCTTTGATCTGGTCCGCGATGCGATGGGCTTCTTCCTGTGGCGGAACATCCGTCATCGAGACGTTGCCCGCGCCATCGGTCAGCAGGATCAGCAGCGGCTCGACGTCGGGATGCGCGATTTTCTGCTGCTGGAAAACTTGCAGCGCCAGATACAGCCCGGCCGAGAGCGGCGTTTTGCCCCCCACCGGAATATCGACCAGCGCCTTTTTCGCCAGCGTAACGGAGTTCGTCGGCGGCAGAACCAACTGCGCGCGGTCTTTCTGGAAGACGACCAGTCCCACACGGTCGCGGCGCTGGTAGGCGTCGGTGAGCAGCGACATGATCGCGCCCTTGGTCGCGTTCATACGCTCCGCGACGGCCATACTCCAACTGGCATCCACCACGAACAGGATCAGGTTGGCGGATTTGCGGACGCGTACCTTGCGCTGCAAATCCTGCTTGTGGATCGAATAGGCCAGTTCGTTGATGTCGCGTTCCAGTTCGCGTTCGATCTGGAAGGGTGCCGCCGCGCGCAGAGTCGCGTCGAAGGCAATATCGTCGAGCTTTTCGCCAGCCGGGCGCGCCTGGATATAACGGCCGTGCTTGCGATCGGTGCGGGTGCGGCTGCGACGGCCGCGCGTGCGGCGTGTCAGGCGATCCAGCGGCGTATCCAACCGGCGGACGGAAAATTCCTGTCCGGGCTCGACCTTTTTCCCGCCGTCCCACCAGTGCGCTTCGAGCGACTGCGCGAAGACATCCTGAGGGCCTGGCTCGGCGGTGGTATCATGTGTGTCAGAATCTGGCTGACCGGCCGGCTCGGTCAGCGACGCGCTTTTTTTTCCTGGCCCACCTGTTGATCGGGCTGCTGGTCCGTCTGCACGGTCTGATCGTACTGTTCGGCGGCGTGTTCGAGCCGCTCCTGAAGCTCGCCTTCATAGAGCGAGGCTTCGCTGAACGGGCCGCGGCGCATGCGGTGCGGCAGGGCGAGTTCGGCGGCCAGAATAATGTCGCGCTCGGTGATCTCCAGGCGGCCTTCAAACGCGGCATGGGCGCGCGCGGCCTTGAGGATCACGAGGTCGGCGCGGTGGCCGTCCACGCTCAGGCTGGCGGTCAGGTTGGCGATGGTATACAGATCGCGCCGGCTGTAGCGCACGCTGTCCACAATCTCGCGCCCGGCTTCGATCTGCGCGGAGAGTTCCTCTTCTTTGCGTTGCCATTCGTGGCGGAAGGCTTCTGAATCGGCGTCAAACGCGATGTGACGCTCCAGGATCGCCATCCGGTCGCCAGGCTCGGCCAGACCATGCACCTCAACCGAGAGGGCAAAGCGATCCAAAAGCTGCGGGCGAAGCTCGCCTTCTTCGGGGTTCATGGTGCCGACCAGGATAAACCGGGCCGGGTGCTGGAAGCTGATCCCTTCGCGCTCGACGACGTTCACACCCATCGCCGCCGAGTCGAGCAGCAGATCGACTACATGATCGTCCAGCAGGTTGACTTCATCAACGTATAGAATGCCCCGGTTGGCCGTCGCCAGCACGCCGGGATCAAAATGACGCTCGCCTTTCTGGATGGCCTGTTCGATGTCGAGCGTGCCCACGACGCGATCTTCCGTCGCGCTGACGGGCAGATCGACCAGCCGGGTGCGGCGGCGCTTGGAGGGCAGGGCCTCACCCCGCGCGGCGCGCTCGTGGCACTCGTCACAGAACCGTTCGGGCTGGCGCGGATCACAGCCAAAGCGGCAGTCCATCACCACGTCAATTTCGGGGAGCAGGGCGGCCAGCGCGCGCGCCGCCGTCGATTTCGCCGTGCCGCGTTCGCCGCGTATCAGCACCCCGCCGATACTGGGATTCACCGCGTTCAAAACGAGCGCGCGTTTCATGCGCTCCTGGCCGACAATGGCTGTAAATGGATAAACTGCTTGTTTCACCGTGAGCCTCGTGCTATCTCGCCTGATAACGCAACACAGAATTATAGCGCAGATAGAACAGTTGTGGCATGGTGAAATCGCTGAGAAGGCAGCCAGCCAACCTCACCCCCGTCCGACCTATGGTCGGCACCCCTCTCCACGCGCGGAGAGGGGTGAGATACCCACCGCATCTGTAGGGGCGGGTTAACAAACCCGCCCTGGGCGAGGCACCGCCTCGCCCCTACTATCCGCCCGTTAGCCTCACCCCTGGCCCCTCTCCACAGCGTGGAGAGGGGGAAAGGGGCTGGGGGTTAAGGGCGTGAGGCCGTTCTCGTCAATATCCCATCCATCCAACTCGCGCGAAACGTTTGATTATTCGTGGGCGTGCGTGTATAATGCGCCCTGCACTCGATAGTACCGGAGACAACATTCATGGAGTCCAACAACCCAAACCTCGGTGAGGACGTGCGCGTGGAAGAACTCGCGTCCGAAACCGAGCACACTACTGCCGAAGTTCAGGAAGCGCCTGAACTGCCGGTCGAAGTACCCGAAGCTCAAGCGGTCGAACTGCCTGAGGCTGTCCACGAGGTTGAGGCGGAAGTCGAAGCCATGGACGAAGCCGATGATACGGCCAGCGTCGGCGGCGAAGAGATCCACGAGGTCGAGGACATTGAAGCGGCAGTCGAGGATGTAGTCGACGACAGCGGCGACGACGTCCAGGCGTTCGCGGAAGCCGAGGCTGAAGTCGCGGACGTAGACGCGAGCGAAGAAGCCGAGGACGCCGCCGAATACGGTACCGAAGACGCTGCCGAAGAAGAGGCTGCACCCGAAGCGCCCTTCCGTCGCGGTGATGTCGTGGAAGGCACCGTCGTTGAGACCAGCCCGACGGAAGTTCTGGTCCGGCTGGAAGATGACTCGATCGGGGTGGTTGCCAGCCGCGAACTCGAGCGGATGGATCGTTCGGCCCTGGAGTCGCTCAAGGTAGGCAGCACGGTCAACGCCTTCGTCCTCAAGATGAAGGGCCAGGATGGACGTCCGGTGCTGTCGTTGGCTCGCGCCGAAGAAGAAAATAACTGGCGGCTGGCTGAACAACACTTCCAGAACAAGGATGTGTATTTCAGCAAGGTGGCCGGTTATAACAAGGGCGGGCTGATCGTGCGATTTGGCAAGGTGCGCGGTTTCGTGCCGGCCAGCCAGATCAGCCGCGAGCGGCAGCAGCGCACTGCCACGGGCAGCCCCGAAGAACGCTGGGGCCAGATGGTCGGGGAAGACATCGCCGTGAAGGTGGTGGAGATCGACCGCGCCCGCAATCGCCTGATCCTGTCGGAACGGGCCGCCGCGCGTGAATGGCGTGAAAAGCAGAAGCTTCACCTGCTGGACGATCTGACGGTCGGGACGGTGCGTCGAGGCCGCGTCATCAGCGTGGCCGATTTTGGCGCGTTTGTGGATCTCGGCGGGGCTGACGGTCTGGTACACTTGACGGAGATCACCTGGCAGCACATTACGCATCCCCGCGAGGTGCTGGAAGTCGGCCAGGAAGTCGAAGTGCAGGTCATCAACATCGACCGCGAGAACAAGCGCATCGGCCTGAGCATGAAGCGCCGCGAGGACGATCCGTGGCTGCGCATCGTGCGCCAGTACGAAATCGGCCAGTTAGTGCAGGCGACGGTCACGAAGCTCACCAAGTTCGGCGCGTTTGCCCGGCTGGTGGATGCTCCTGAGATCGAAGGGCTGATCCACATTTCGGAGCTGGCGGATTACCGGGTGAGCCACCCGCGTGAGGTCGTGCTGGTGGGTGATGTTGTGACCCTGCGCATTATTAAAATAAATATCGATCAGCGCCGGCTGGGGTTGTCGCTGCGCCAGGTTGATTCGGCCAAGTTTATGGACCAGGACTGGCAGGCGATTGCCGACGAGATGGGTGCGGACAGCGGCGTTTCTCCGAGCAGCGCCGCCGATGAAGCCGCCGATGACGTCGCGGACACCGCGGACATCGCTGCCGACACCGCCGCCTACGGCGCGGCCGACATCCCATCTGAAGACGCTGAATCCGACGACGAGGCACGTTAACCGCTGTTTCACTGCCAACCGCTTTTTGCCAATGCTATCTGGTAAGGTCCTGTCCTCCCAAAGGGGACAGGACTTTTTTGGGTTTTAGAAAATCAGGTCTATTTTCACGTTAATGGAGTAGATGGATATGTTACAATTGAAGGAGAACGACGCGCAGAAAGTTTAAGGAAAGATAAGAAATACGCAAAAAATAACTTTTTGCCTGTTTTTTTACGGTTTTTTGACGAAACTTGTTGGTTAGTTGGTTGGCGTCTCAACTAAAATAGGAATAGAGACTCCCTGGTTTCAGAAGGCACTCCAAACTCTAGATAGAACGATGACCCGCTCGTGGGCCGACAGCCAAGACTGTGCCCCCGCAACGGGGCAAGGAGAAACCATCATGTCGAACAAAATGGAGCGCTTTACCCAACGTGCTCGGCGGGTCTTGAGTCTCGCTCAGGAAGAAGCCGAACGGATGCAGCACAGCTATATTGGCACCGAGCATCTGTTGTTGGGTCTAATGCGAGAAGAAGGCGGCGTAGCTGGTAAAGTGCTGCGCGAGATGGGCCTGCGCCCGGCCCAGGTGGAACAGATTGTCGAGCGCCTGACGAATGCGAACAAGCGCCCCGGCATCAGCCATATGGATCTGGCCCCCGCCACGAAAAAAGTGCTGGAATTGGCCGTCGATGAAGCCCGCCGTATGGGGCATCATTACATCGGCACCGAGCATCTTCTGCTCGGTCTGGTCCGCACGACGGATACGGTCGCGCTGGATGTCCTGCGCGAATTGAAAGTCAGCCCGGACGAGATCCGCCGGCAGACGCGCCGCGTCTTGCAGGAGAATCCGCTGCAATCCACCCGCCGCACGACTGAAGAGCAGCCGCCGCGCACGGAGCGGACCAGCCGCGCCGGGGCGAAAACGCCCCTGGTCGATCAGTTGGCCACCGACCTCACGGCGCTGGCCGAACAGGGCAAGCTCGATCCGGTCATTGGCCGGCAGATGGAAATCGAGCGCGTGATCCAGATCCTCAGCCGCCGCCAGAAGAACAACCCGGCCCTCATCGGGGAGCCGGGCGTCGGCAAGACGGCGATTGTCGAAGGGCTGGCACAGCGTATCGTCGACCGCGACGCACCCGCGCCGCTGTTGGGTAAGCGCGTGCTGCAGCTGGATGTCGGCTCGCTCGTGGCCGGGACGATGTACCGCGGCCAGTTCGAAGAGCGCCTCAAGCGCGTGATCGAAGAGCTCAAGCAGTCCGAAAGCATCCTCTTTATCGACGAAGTGCATATGCTGGTAGGGGCGGGATCGGCGGGCAGCAGTGTGGACGCTGCCAATATTCTCAAGCCGGCCTTATCACGCGGGGAACTGCAATGCATCGGCGCGACAACGCTCGACGAGTACCGCCGTCATATCGAAAGCGACGCTGCCCTGGAACGCCGTTTCCAGAAAGTCATGATTGAAGAACCGAGCATCGAACAAACGATCGAAATCTTACGTGGCATTCGCCAGCCCTACGAAGAGCATCATAACCTCGACATCACCGACGAGGCGATTGAAGCCGCCGCCAACCTGTCGGCGCGTTATGTGCCCGAGCGGTTCCTGCCCGATAAGGCCATTGACCTGATCGACGAAGGATCGAGCCGCGTGCGGATGTACAAATCGCCCGAGTCGTCGCGCGTCAAGCAGCTTGAGCGCGAACTGCGCGAGCTGCGGGATGATCTTCAGTTCCTGGGCGAAGAAATGCCCGAAGGCGAGCGCGCCAATCTGCAGGAGCAGGTGGCCGACCTGGAAGCCGAGTTCGAGGATTATCGCTCGCACTGGGACCCGGAGACGCAGCGTGCCCGCCTGACCGACGATGATATTGCCGAGGTGGTTGGCATGTGGACGGGCATCCCCGTCACCACCATCGCGCAGGAAGAGTCCGAGCGCCTGCTGCACATGGAAGATGAACTGCACAAGCGCATCATCGGCCAGCAGGAAGCGATCCTGGCGATCAGCAAGGCCGTCCGCCGCGCGCGCGCCGGCCTGAAGGATCCGCGCCGTCCGATCGGCTCGTTCATCTTCCTGGGGCCGACGGGTGTCGGCAAAACCGAACTGACCAAAGCCCTGGCCGAGTTCATGTTCGGCAGCGAAGACGCCCTGATCCAGCTTGACATGAGCGAGTTCATGGAACGGCACAATGTCGCCCGCCTGACGGGTGCGCCGCCCGGTTACGTCGGTTATGAAGACGCCGGTCAGCTCACCGAGGCGCTGCGCCGCCGGCCCTACAGCATCGTCGTCTTTGACGAGATCGAAAAGGCGCATCCTGAGACCTTCAACATGCTGCTTCAGATCATGGAAGAGGGTCATCTCTCGGATGCGCGCGGCCGTCGGGTGGACTTCCGCAACGCCATGATCATCATGACGAGCAACATCGGCGCGGACCTGATCAAGCGCGGGGCGACGCTCGGCTTTGGTCTGCCCGAAGTCGCATCGCGCGCCGAACAGCAGGACTACGACGAGATGCGCAAGACGCTCATGGAAAGCCTGCGCCGTGCCTTCCGGCCCGAGTTCCTGAACCGTGTGGATGCGACCATCGTCTTCCGCCCGCTGTCCAAGGACGAGATCAAGGAGATCGTTGAGCTTGAACTCAAGAAGGTCAACGACCGGCTGGCGGAACGGGCGATGACCCTGACCTCGACCGAGGCCGCGCAAACCTATCTGGCGGATAAGGGCTACGATCCCGAGTATGGAGCGCGTCCTCTGCGGCGTGTCGTCACCAACCTGGTGGAAGACAAGCTGTCGGATGTCATCCTGGCCGGGCAGATCCGCCTGGGAAGCAACGTGGTGTTGGACTACGACGCCGAGAAGGATGAGCTGACCTTCTCCGAGTCGCAGCCGGAGAACTCACTCAGCGAACCGGCCTGACCGGACGGTTCGCCTGCTGAAGACAAGTGGACGGCTCCCAGAACCCCTGGGGGCCGTTTTTATAACTTTTTAACGTTCATTTTTCGTGCTTTAAACATTCTTAGCTGATAATATGAATCAGGTGGGTTGAGCTGCCACTGGATGGAAGGTGGTTGAGGATGAAGTTCGTTAAGCTGGTTAAATGTTTGTCTGTTACAGGGCTATACACAGCCTCGGGAGAGGGTATGAGAGGGTATGACACACTCAGTTTTGATCGTCGATGACGATATGGCGGTTCGTAACCTGTACCGGATGGTTCTTCAGAACGCCGGTTATGTGGTGGACGAAGCGACGAACGGCGCGGAAGCGCTCAAGTTCCTTATCAGCCATACGCCCGACGTGATCATCATGGATATGCTGATGCCGCTGCTGGGCGGCGAAGCGGTGATCAGACGGATCCGGCAGATGCCCGCACTTCAGGATGCGAAGATCATCGTGGTGACGGCGTATCCGCGCTATGGCAAATCGGCGGAGTTTCCCCAGGCGGATCGTTTCCTGGTCAAGCCGGTCCAGGCCGACGAATTTCTGGATACCATCGAATCGGTCCTCAGCCAGTAAGTTCCCCGCCGGGGATCTTCTGGTCACGGCGCGCGCCCCGCGCTACAATGGCGCTCACTCGAAGATTGTGGAGTTGAGCCGTCTATGATGCGCAATTTTTCTCTGCGTTGGGCGGGCGTCCTGTTGCTGCTATTGCTGTTGCACAGCCTGCTGCTGATCCCGTCCGCCGCCATTTATGCCCAGACACCCGATCCGACCGCTGTCCCGGTCGAAGCGATGATCGTGGTGACGCAGGCCCCGGTTTTCCCTCTGCCGGATCGCAACGCCGCCCCAATCACCTACCTGTACGAAGCCGAGCGCGCGCCTGTCCTGGGGCAGTCGCCTGACGGCGCTTTTCTGCTGGTGAGGGTGGGGGATATGCAGGGGTGGATCCTGGGCGTGCAGGCCGAGATCATCGGTGATCTGACAACCGTGCCGGTAGTAACAGACGCACTGCCGCCAACGGCGACCGTGACCCCATTTCAGGGCGTTACAGCGACGCCCGACCTGCTGGCGACCCGAACCCCGCTGCCCACGCGGACGCCCTCCGCGACCCTCGCGCCGATCGACGCCGGGGAGTCCGCGCTGACACCCACCCCGGACGATCCCACGCTCCTGATGCTGCCGGGTGTGCCGCCGCCGCTGGAGATCACCCTGCCTGAGGGCTGGGATGCCGCGCATCTCGTGGTGCCGCTGCGCACGTTTGACGACAACACCCATGACGTCCCGCTGACCATCTATTTTGGGCCGCTGCCGGGCAACGCCAGCGCGTATATCTACCTCTACTGGGGGTTCCCCAACACCGTCGATTGGATCACCGGCGAATTTAACCTGTGGGCCGATGGTGTGCAGCTTTTGCGCGGCTCGCTGGTCGGAGAAACGTGCAACCTGGGAGTTTACGATCAGCAGACCTTTATGGTCGGCGGGCTGGAAGGGGTTGGTGCGTACTATCAGGCGGCGGAGTGCGAAGGCGAAAGTGACACGGCGGGCTGGTTTTCGACCTTGCGCGTCTATAATGGCTCGTTTGCGTTTTTTGTGGCCGTCGAACCATGGGAAGCGCGCACAGCGCAGCGCGATACGCTGCAAGCCGTTCTGGACTCGGTTAAGTTTCTGCCACCTGACGAGGAATCACCACAGGAATAACCGCACGTTGGCCGGAAAACTGGATAAACTGATCATCATCGACATTGAAGCGACCTGTTGGGATCGCGATCCGCCGCCAGGGCAAGAAGCCGAGATCATCGAGATCGGGGTGTGCGTGCTGGATATACTGACCGGCCAGCGGATCGCCCGGCAGAGCATCCTGATCAAGCCGGAGCGATCCGAAGTCAGCCCCTTTTGTACGGAGCTTACCACGCTGACTCAGTCCCAGGTTAACGGAGGCATCTCGTTTGAGCACGCCTGCCGGATCCTGCGGCGCAAGTTCCACAGCGGGGATCGCACCTGGGCGAGTTATGGTGACTATGACCGCCGCCAGTTCGAAAAGCAGTGCCGCGACCGGAATATTGTCTATCCGTTCGCTCCGACGCATATCAACGTCAAGAATCTCGTGGCGCTGGTGAACGGCTGGCAGCGCGAAGTGGGGATGCTGCAAGCCATGGCGCTCATGAGACTGCCCATCGAAGGCACGCATCATCGCGGCGTGGACGATGCCTGGAACACCGGCCTCATCCTGTCCACGCTGATTTTAGAGCGGCGGGGCGAATTGACGCCGGCAGATTTATAATAATCGACAGAGGAGACATCATCATTGAAATCATTGAAACGTCGAACGCTGATCGGCCTTATCGTCGTCATGACGCTGTTTGCTCCGGCGCTCGCGGCTGCGGCCCCACAGCAGGCCGGGCCGGTGACGATTTCCTACGATTTTCAGTGGATCCGGCAGGGACATGTAGGCATTGTACGCGTGAACGGGGCGGACGTGGCGGAGGTGCGCGCCATCTTCCAGGAGCGGGTTTATCACTTTTACCCAGAGAAGGGCGCGTTTATCGGGCTGATCTCGGCGGATATGGATCAGGACGTGGGCGAGTATCCGATGCAGGTCTGGGTGAAATATACCGACGACAGCGGCGAGCGTCTCGACAAAATCGTGGAAGTCAATTACGGCGAATTTGGCCGCTCCGAGGTTACGGTGTCGCCCTCGCTGATGCCGCTGCTGGAGCCGGAGGTCGAAGAAGTCGAAAACGCCAAGATGTTCAATCTCATCACGCGCTTCACGCCGGAAGGCTACTGGGCGGATCAGGGCTTCGTCACGCCCACCGCTGCCGTTGAGATTATCGGGTGGTTTGGCGCGTGGCGGCTGTATAACGGGACGTACTGGCGGCGGCACAGCGGCAGCGATTACCGCATCCCATCGTCCACGCCGGTCAACATCATGGCGAGCGGGCGCGTCGTGCTGGCCGAAGAACTGTCGATTCGCGGAAATTATGTGCTGATCGATCACGGCTGGGGCATTTACAGCGGCTACGCGCACCTTTCGCAGATTCTGGTTGTGCCTGGCCAGTGGGTCCGGCAGGGGGATGTGATCGGCCTGAGCGGCAACACGGGCCGATCGAGCGGCGCGCATCTGCACTGGGAGGTCGCCGTCGGCGGCGCATGGACCGACCCCGACTCGTTTGTCGCGCTGGAACTGGTCGAATGAAGGAATAGCAGATCTGGCCTCACCCCCGTGCGAGATCTCGCTCCCTCTCCAGCCGAGCTAGAGGGGGGAGGAGCTGCACTTTCTCCCCTCTCCATTCGAATGGAGAGGGGCGGGGGTGAGGCCGGACTCAACGGTAGAAACAGCATTTCTCTTTAAGGAGATATCATTGCCCCAAGTCGACATCCACCCGTGGCAGGTGCTGTCCTCCGTGGACCTGCTGAACCGCCCGCCCTGGCTGCGGGTCAGCGCGGAGCATGTGCGGCTGCCCAACGGGTTTGAGATCCCGGACTTCTACCGGATCGAGATGCCCGACTGGTCTCAGGTCTTCGCCGTCACCGAAGACGGGCACGCGGCGATGATCGAGCACTATAAGCACGGTCCCCGCGCGGCCTCGCTCGAACTGCCGGCTGGCTACCTGGAACCGGGCGAAGATCCCGAAGTCGCCGCGCGCCGCGAGCTGCGCGAGGAAACCGGCCTGATCTCGGACGATTGGTTCTGCCTGGGCCATTACTTTATGGATGGCAACCGGGGGTGCGGCACCTCGCACATTTATCTGGCGCGCGCCGCCCGCCAGATCGGGCTGCCCCACCTCGAAGAATCAGAGATGATCACGCAGCGCCGCCTCACGCTGGACGAGGTGCGGTCGGCGTGGCGTCAGGGTCGGATGCACAATATGGCGACGATAGGCGCGGTCGGGCTGGCCCTGGCCGCCTTGGAGGAAAACACATGATGCGGGTGCGCTCGGCAAGGCTGGCCGATCTGCCAGGGGTGGCCGTGGTCCTGGAAGATTCGTTCAACGACAAGATGCGCGTGATCTTTGGCAAACAGCCCGAAAAGACTCGCGTTCTGCTCGAAACTATTTATTCCGGCCCGGTCCGGCGCGGGTATGATGGGGTGCTGGTGGCGGAACAGGACGGACGCATCGTCGGCACGCTGCTGATCGAGCCCATGCATCATACCACGCAGGAAAACCGCACCTTCGTGAACATCGCCACGCGCGAGATGGGCATGCCGCGCGTTCTCATGGCGTCCTTTTTGCTGTGGCTGATCGGCCACGAGCCGGAGCAGGGCGAAGCGTATATCAGCGATCTGGGCGTCGCGTCGGACAGCCAGGGACAGGGTATCGGCCAGCAGTTGTTGGAGCAGGCCGAGCAGTGGGCGCGCAATCGCCGCCGCGACCGCCTGACGCTGTGGGTCGCCGCCACCAACGAGCGCGCGATTCATGTGTACGAAAAGGCCGGTATGAGCATTAAGGAAACCAAAAATAGCTGGCTGACCCGGCTGGCGTTTCGCATCCCGCGCTGGTATTTCATGGAAAAGAAACTGACGGGCGATGGGCGGTCCCAGAATTAGCGGTCAGCGATCAGCGATCAGCGGTCAGCCAAACGCTCACGCCAGACCAGCATCCTTCAATCAGATAAGGTTCTGTCAGGTGCTTGTAGCTTTTGGTTCGGGCTGAAAGCTGAAGGCTGAAAGCTCCTCCCCAGAATGCTAAAATTACATTACCTGCTCAAAACTCTTTTGGCATTCTACTAACTCGCCCTTGAAAATCGCATTACACCGATTTAAACTCGCGGTGTCATCATAAGCGCAACGACGCGCATCGTTGCGGGTTATTCTAGGTTAAAGCTGGGGGATTGAGTCTGTAATGCGAGTGGCGCTCTTCACGGAGACGTTTCTCCCCAAAGTGGACGGCATTGTGACCGTCCTGGTCCTGTTGATGGACCACCTGATCAAGCGCGGCGTGGAATTTGTGGTCGTCGCGCCGAAGCTCGGTGAAGACGTGACTCATTACCGGGGCAAAAAAGTGATCGGCGTGCCCGGTGTGACGCTCCCCTTCTACCCTGAACTGAAATTTGGCCCGCCCACCCTGAGCACCTACCGCGAAGTCAAGGATTTTCAGCCGGACATCGCCCATTTTATCCATCCGACGCTGGTCGGCACGGGCGGGCTGATGATGGCGAAACGCCTTAGCGTCCCGACACTGGCTTCCTTCCATCTGGACCTCGCCAGTTATATGCACTTCGTGGGCTTAGGTTTCCTCGAGCCGGCGGTGTGGTGGTACACCCGCACGAATTTTAACGCGGCCGATTATACGCTGGCCCCGTCGCGGCTCGTGCAGAACGAGATGCTGGCGCACGGCGTCCGCAATGTGGGACTGTGGCGGCGAGGGGTCGATGCCGAGCGGTTCAATCCAGGCTATGCCAGCGCCGAGATGCGATCCCGCCTGAGCGACGGCCACCCCGACGAGACGATCCTGCTGTATGTCGGGCGGCTCTCACAGGAAAAGCAGATCGACAAGATCGGTGAGGTGCTGCGGCGCGTGCCCGGTACGCGGCTGGCACTGGTGGGTGATGGTCCCGTGCGCGCGGATCTGGCCGAGCATTTCCGGGGCACGCCCACGAAGTTTATGGGCTACCTGCGCAATGAGGAACTCTGGTCAGCGTTCGCCAGTTCGGATATTTTTATCTTCCCCTCGGCCATGGAGACCTTCGGCCTCGTGCTGATCGAAGCGATGGCCGCCGGGCTGCCGGTCGTGACCTCACGGGTGGGCGGTGTCGATGATATGGTGCGCGCCGGGGTGAACGGCTACGTCTTTAATAGCGGCGATGTGCGCGGCATGATCGACGGCGTGCGCGCGATCCTGGTCGATCCGAGCAAGCGGACGGTCATGGGACGCAACGCCCGCTTGTTTGCCGAAACGCAGTCCTGGCCCGCCATGATGGACGAGCTGATCACCTGCTACGACGATCTGATCAGCGGCCGCGCCCCGTCGATCTAGCCCGAGTTCCTCAACATAAAAAACCTCACCACAGAGGGCACAGAGTACACAGAGAAAATCCAAGGGAAAAGCAAGGTTTTGTCCCGCTGCCGATGTGCGTGCCCGCACGATATTATCTCCTTATCTTCTCTCTCTTTCCCTCAAAAATCTCTGTGTCCTCTGTGGTGAAATGTCTTTTATGTTTTTTGCTATACTGAAGGCAGCATGGAAAGGGGGAGCACAATGCCGACACGACGATGGAATCGAGTGCTGATCGGGCTGCTGCTGGCGGTGAGTATATCCGGCGGAATCGCGGGCGCGCAGGACGGCGACGACGAGGAGAATCCGCCGCTCGTGCTGCTCAGCGTGGACGCGGAGCGCCCGGTGCTGTTCCAGGCGCTTGAGCCGGGCGCGGATCCGGTAACGGCGAGTTTCACGCCGCGCCTTGAGATCCCGCTGGACGGCGAACCCGATCAGCCGATGATTTACGCGGCATTGGAAAACACGGGATGGAGCGCCGGCGCGATCGGGCTGATCGCGGACGTGTTCGACCCGGAAGCGGAGTATGTCGCGCTCGAATTATGGGAGCGAATGGGCAAACGTGTCGTGCGCGATGATGGGCGCGGGCTGATGTTCCCGCTGGTCTTTACCGACGATCTGGACGGCGACGAAACGCCCGGCTTCCGTCTGGACGTGGTGATCGACCAGGGGCGCGTCTTCCGCATCTACCGCGCGCTCGACGACGCGGACAGCGGCGGGCTGCCGGTCCGCGTGCAGACGGTCCGCCTGGATGGGATCCACGTCCTGGCGGAGCGCATCAGCCTTCACATCGATCCCGCGCCCGTCCTGGGCGATCTGCTGCTGGACACGCACATCATCGCGCTGCCCCGGCAGCTTGTCACGCCGACGCCGGGTAGTTAGCCTCACCCCCCGGCCCCCTCTCCACGTCGTAGAGAGGGGGAGAATGGCGCAACTGCATTTTCCCTCTCCCTGGCTTGGCCGGGGAGGGGGCAGGGGGGAGGGGCGTTTTACCGGTCATAATTTTTTACATAGCAACACCTGCGAGTGCTGCATGAGGGGTGAGGCTTTACGGCAGCCACGCGGGCAGATAGGCGTTCTCAGCCGTGCGGGTGAGTTCGCCGGAGCGCAGATCGATCACCCAGACTTCGGGCTGCGCGCCGGACTCGACCAGCGAAAACCGCTGGAAGACAATCCGCTGCCCGGTCGAGTCCCAGCCGATACCGGCGTGGGTATAGGCGGGATCGACCACCAGCGGTGCTGCCTCACCGGAGACGACATCCAACAGGTAAATCTGCTGCCCGGCGGTGAAGCGGCCGTCCAGATAGCGCCGCGCCAGCGCCAGCCGCGATCCATCCGGCGACCACGCGGCCAACACATCCTCAACGGGCGTATCCGGGGTGCCGGTGACGGGCAGCCCACCCTGCAAGGTAAAATCGAACATTTCCAGATGGGTGTAAAACTCCTGCCCAATCGCGCCGCGCACCAGCGCCGGGAAGACCAGCCGGCTCCCATCCGGCGAGAACGTCCCGCTGACGCCCTGTTCGCTGTGGATCACCGTATCCCGGCCCGTTTCGAGATCATGCACGCGGATGCCTCCCGACTGTCCATCGTAGACCGCCACGCGCCGCCCATCCGGCGACCAGATGGGATCGGCCCCGCGAATTTGCGGATCGTCAAACAACAGGTGAGTCTCCACCGTATTCACGTCCACGATCCAGACCCAACTGCCGGCTTCCTGGCCGGCGTTGAACTCCTGGCGCTGGTAGAGGATCTGCGTCTCATCCGGGTTCCAGGCGGGATCGGTGCAGACGGCGCGCTCGCAGCGGGTCAGTGGGCGCGAGCCGCCGCTGTCCAGATCGAGCAGCCAGATGTCGGTCGTGCCATCGGCGTTGTTGAGTGAATACGCGATCTGCTGCCCGCTGGGACTGACGGCATAATCCTCGATTCCGTCGGTGGTATCGGTCAGCGGGCGGGCGCTGCCTCCGTCGAGATCGGCCCGGTAGAGGTTACGCGCGACGGCGTCGGCGGGCGCGAGATAGATCACCTGGGGCAGGGACGACTTATCGGGGGGATGCGGCGAATTATTGCTGCGGGTGGCGATCCAGACGGCCGCGATCAGGATGGCGGCGATCCCGATCACCGCGCCGATCCAGATCCGGCGGCGGGATAGGCTGCGAGCTGGTGTTGGTGATGTGTTATCGGTCATAGCCGTGATTATACGGCTTTTTCCTCTTTATCTTTTTATCTTCTCTGCGTACTCTGCGTCTCGGCGGTTCGTATTTTCTAACGCCACTAGCCGATATGGACGATTTTCTTCTTATTCATCGCTATGCTATACTGGCCTTATGTGTACCCTGGAGTCCTCGCCCGACGCGGCCGAGTGGATGCCGCGCCTGTCCCGCTGGTCCGCACGGCTGCGTGCTGCCCGGCTGGATGGACTGATCGGTGCGCTGCTGGATATTGCCGAGCCGTTTGGCCCGCTGGGAGCCCAGGTGTTGTGGGTAGCGCAGCCCACCCTCCGACTGCTGGTCCCGCGCGATGACATCGCCGCTCTGGCGCGGCTGCTCGAAGCGCCGGGCGGGGTCGCGTGGCTGCGCGAACAGTTAATCGGGATGGATGATCATGATCGATAATGCGGGATTGACCTGGGTGCTGCTGGCGGTCGCGTTTGCGGCGACCATGGCCGGGCGTTTTCTCGTGCGGCGTTTTGCGCTGCATCAACGGCCGATCCCGGTCTACGTCGTCCTGCCCGAACTGGCGGCGGATGCTGTGGAAAGCAACCATCAGGTGCATTTTTCGATGGGCAGCAGCGTGGTGGGCGAGTTGAGCACGGTCAGCGCCCTGGTATCGGCGGAGATCATTTACCGGATGGCCGAACGGCTGGCCGTGGGCTACCAATCGCCGTTTATCACGCTGTCGAATCCGCTCACGCTGCCGCTGGCCCAGGATACGCTGCGCCGTGCCTATGAGTATCGCGACAACCTGGGGCATTATCGCAGTACCGCCGCGGTCTGGTTTCCGCAGGGGGTGCGCTCCCTGGCGTTTGCGGCCGGGGCCGCCAGCCTGTCGGCCGATCGGGACGCGAACAGCCATGTGCTGCTTGGGCGCTACGGCGTCGAGGCGGCGCTGATCGGAGATAGCGCGCTGCGCCATGACCAGGGCCTGATCATGCACAGTGATCTGGTCGAAGGGCAGGCCGTCGCCTTTGCCCAGGCGGATCGCTTTTTGCTCGGTGAGGAACTGTATGTCGGGCCGGCGTACATGAACGGCAGCGCCCTGGAGCGCGGCGGTCTGATCGCGCTGGATGTGATGCGCTGGCTGGTGATCCTGGGCATTCTGGTCGCTGCACTGCAAGCGGCATTATAACTCTTGTAAGCCAACACTCGCTGTACAATAAGCGTAAGGGGGCGGCTTGAGACGCCATCGTCTAGTTAACATTCTGGCTACGGTAACGGTCATCAGCACGGCGCTGATCATGCTGGTTGGGCTGGCGAGCGCGGAAGACTCCACGCCGGCAGCGCTGGCCGATTTTGTGATCCGGCTGGTCTCGGTGGTCGCGGCGGTCTCGGTGCTGATCGGCCTGCTGAATCTGATCGGCGTCCACCTGGGGCGATTTGTGCGCTCGGAACACGGGTGGCCCTACAGCATGGTCACACTGATCAGTATGCTGGCCGTGCTCGTGCTGCGCATTCTGGACCGGGCCGAGATTTGGCCGGATGATCTGGAAGGCGAGCAGATCAGCGAGCGTGTCTTCGAGTCGATCCAGGTCAGCCTGGAATCGGCACTGGCCGCGCTGGTGGTGTTCTTTTTGGTATATGCCGCTTACCGGCTGATGCGGCGTGAGGTCACGATCTGGCGCGTGTTGTTCAGCCTCACCGTGATCGTCGTGCTGCTCGGCTGGATACCCCTGGATGAAACCGAGGCGTTAGCGGATGTGCGCGATTGGCTGGTCGAGGTGCCGGCCAGCGCCGGCGCGCGGGGCCTGCTGATTGGGGTGGGTCTCGGCACGGTGATGGTCGGGGTTCGCGTGCTGCTCGGACAGGACCGCTCGTTCCGCAGTTAAGAGCGCTGAAAGCAGGACATTTTTTATGCCGGATGATTTTAACTTTTTTGACGACGACAGCCTGATGCCCGACTGGATGCGCGACTTGCTTGAGGGCGAAAAACCATCCGCGCCGTCTACACCGCCGCCTCAAGGCGTGCAGCCGCCCCAGGGCGGACAGCCGCTCCAAGGCGGACAGCCGCCGTGGGATCAGCATCCGGGCGATGCGCCCCCGCCGCCTGTTGGACGTTCCGCCGCGCCGCCCCCTGGCGGGCAGCCGCCCTGGGAAGCGTCACGCGGGCCGGCCGCACCGCCGCCCGCCCGAACGAGCGCGACACCGCCGTGGGGAGAATCCGAACCGGAGCAGGAGATCGACGAACTGCCGCAGGGTATGACCGGAATGCTGCCCTGGCGCGACGAAGCGCAGCAGCCCCCGCTCACCCCGCCGTCGCCCGCTGGTGAGCCAACTCCGGTCCACGATGAGGCATGGCTGAATTCCTTCGGTTTTGGCGATGCGGGCCAACTGGGCGATGCCGCCCAACTGAATGCCAATGCCCTGTCCGGTGACTCAGACGATCTCGACTGGCTGCAAGCGAGCGAACCACCCGCCCCCGAACAGCCAACCCCGTCTGCGGCCGCCGAAGACGATTTCGCCGCGCTGTTTGGTGGCGCACCACGTAATCAGTCTGACGACGAGGATTTTGAAGTCCTGTTTGCCGATACCTTTTCTGAATCGCCCGCTGCACCTGCTGCGCCCGCTGCATCTGCCGCGGAACCGGCAACGGCATTTGACGACCTGTCGGCGCTGTTTGGGGATGAGTTCCCCGAGGCAAGCAGCGAATTGGAGGCGGGTCTGAGCGGTGACGAGTTCGCCTGGATGGACAGCGAATCAGAAGAACCGGAGCCGCCCGCGGTGGCCGAACCGCCTGTGGGGGCCGAACCACCGCGCCGCCCGATCCAACGCATCGCACCCGCCGCCGAAGAACCTCCGGCCGCGCCGCCCGGCCCGATCCGCCGCATCACGCCGGCCCAACCGCCCTGTGGGGGCCGAACCGCCTGTGGGGGCAGAACCACCGCGCCGCCCGATCCAGCGGTTGCAGCCTGCCGCTCCACCTGAACCAGAGCCAGAGCCGGAGGCCGAACCGCCCGCGGCGGCCGAACCCGAAGAAGCCGACATGCAAACGTGGCTGTCGCGCATGGGTTCCACGGGGATGGACGATCGCACGCCCGACCTGGGTGGCATGACTTATGAGGAATGGGAGCACGCGCAGGCGGAAAAAGAGCGCGAGGCGCGCAAGTCCCCAGAAGAGCGGCTGCTCGAATCGGGACCGGACTGGTTCTCGCAGGTCGAAGCCGAACCGCCCGCCCGCCCGGATCAACCCGCGCCGCCGCCGCAGGAGGCCGGGCCGGAATTTGTGCCGGACTGGTTCCTGGGGCTGGACGAACAGCCGCAGGAGAACGCGCCCGACTGGTTCAGGAAGCTGGATTTTTCCGCCGACGCGCTGTCGGCCCCGGTCAGTGAGGCGTCCTCGTCCGGGCCGGAGCCCGTTGAGCCGGGCAGCGCGCCGGACTGGTTCACCGGGGCGTCCGTGCCGGGATTGGATGACAGCGAGTGGCAAGCTGCTTTTGGGCAGCCAGCTGCCTTTGGGCAGGCCGCCTTTGACGCGCCCCCACCGCCCGAAGAACCCGCCTCTGAACCGCCGCCCAGCCCAATCCGGCGTATCGCGCCCACCCCTCCCCAGCCGTCCGAACCCGGCGCCGAGGCTTCGGGCTGGATGTCCGACGTCCCGTGGGAATCGGGAGAGGAGATCCCCATGTCTGCCGATGACTTTGAACTGCCCGATTTTGAAGCCGGGGACGAGGTGCCCATCGAGGACGAATTTGTGCTGCCGGACTTCGACACGGGCGACGAGTATGAGGTTGCCTCGGGTGATGTCCCCGGCTGGCTGAGTGAGGCCGCGCCGTTATCCCAGGATGAAGAGGAAGCCCCGGCCGAAGATGAATTCGCACTGCCGGAACTGGATCTGAGTGCCGAGGATGAGCTCGCGCCGGGTGAAGTTCCCGACTGGCTGGCGGACACACTCCAGGCGGGTAAGGCTCCCGCTGACGAGGCGTTCCCAATGCCCGATACCGGGCTGCTGGCCGGGTTGGATGAGGACGAACTCGCGCCAGGGGACGTGCCGGATTGGCTGACCGCCGGTCAGGATGCCCGCGCGGAGCCTGCCGACATGCCGTTCCCCGATAGTGACCTGGATCAACCCATGCCCGCCGAGCGCGGCTTTGACGAATCGCCGTTCGAGGCGGAAGCCGGCGAGGACTGGATGTCGGCATTTGTCCCGGCGGAAAGCACGCCGGGCGCGATGCGCATTCCTGCACGGGAAGACGAGGAGCCGGAGGATTTTGTCGAGCGGTTTGATCCGGCTGAGGCTGAGATATACGTGGCACCATCCGCCCCCCTGGACGCGGATGCACCCGCCTGGCTGCGCGAGATGGCGGGCGAGATCGTCCCCGACGAACCCGAAGAGCTGCCGCTGGGCGAGCCGATCGACAGTGTTCAGTCCGAGGAAGAATCGCTGGATTGGCTTGGCACCATTTCGGCGGAAGACGTCGGACCGGAAGCCGAGATACAACCCGAGGTCGTCCCCGCTGACGTGGAACCGGCCGCGGTCGATTCGGGCACACTCGACAGCCTGGATATTGACCAGCTTCTCAGCCTGTACGAGCCGGAAATGCCCGCCGAAGAACCCGCTCCTGCGCCGGCTGAAGAACCGGAAATATTGGAGGAACCCGCAGAGCTGCTCTTTGACGAGGCGGAAGCCAGCGAAGAACCGGCTGAGCCCATCACGCCGTTCGAGATCGGCGGTGTGGCGGATTGGGAATGGATGCCACCCGGTGCGGCTGACGATGTGCCCAATATTAAATCGCTTTTTTCGGTGACGTTGTTTGAGCCGACCCCTGGCGCGGAGCCATCGCCGGACGCCGAGGCGCTGCCCCCTGCGCCCGAGGCACAGCCGCGTTTTGGGCGGCGCAAGCCCCAGGCCGAACCTGAACCCACCCCGGCCGAGACCGAAGCCGAAGCTCACCCGGAATGGGTCGCGGAGATGCGTCCGTCGGATCTGCCGGTCGTCGTGAAGGCGGGCGGGGCCGAAACCAGCGTCACGCAAAAACAGGTGATCGAACTGCCCGATCGGCTGCGCACCTTCCACGATACCTCGATGCGCGAAGTCCGAGGGCTGTATGAAAAGCAGACCCCGACGCCCCCCGCGGACAGCGGCCCACTGGCCGGGATTACCGATGCACTGCCTGCCGCTGCGCTGGTGTTGGATGCCGGCAGCAAGCCGGTAGAGGGCGTCATCGTGACGGCGGAGCAGCAGGACCGGCTCCGGCGGCTGGAGGCGCTGCTCAGTACGGCGGCCGCGGAGGAAGAAGAACTCGAAGAACAGCGGATCGGCGCGGAAACCTTCGATCTCGAAACGTTCGGAGCGGCTGAGGCTGCCCCCGAAGCCGTCCAACGGCGCGCGCGCCGTGCTCGCCGGGCCAAGCCCGACCGGGTGATCCTGGCACTGGCCCTGCTGGTTGCGCTGATCGTGCCCTTTGCGACCGATACGCTGCACCTGGCCAGCGATCCACCGGCGCTCAACAGTCACGGACAGGCCGTCGGGGATCAGGTTGGGACACTGGCAGCGGGCCAATACGTGCTGTTCGCCATGGAATATGGCCCAACCACGGCCGGCGAGCTGGATCCGCTGGCGCAGGCTGTCCTGCGGGACGTGCTGGCGCAGGGCGCGATTCCGCTCACGATCAGCACAGACCCGGCCGGCGCGTTCCATGCCCAGGCGGTGATCGAGCCGCTGGCCGACGACACGGCGCTGCTCGGCGTGCGCGGGCAGGAGGAAACAGCGCTCGCTGTGGGCGAAGATTACGTGCTGCTGCGCTTCCTGTCGGGCGAGGCGGTGGGTGTGCGCTCGCTGATCACGACCGATGCAGACGAGACGGAGACGCATATCGCGTTCAGAACCGATCTGCGCGGCGACGAAACGGGCCTGCGGATCAGCCGCCTGGAAGACGACATCGCGCTGATCGTCGTGGTGGGTGGAGAATCGACCGCCGTCCGCATTTGGGCCGAGCAGTTAAACGGCATCGAGGTGCCAAAAGTCGCGCTGGTCACGGCGGCAGCGGAACCGCTCACCATCCCCTATGTCAGCGATGATGGTTACGTGGGCTATCTGGCCGGGGTGCGCGACACGTACAGTTATGATGCGGCGCGGAACGCCGACAGCCGCACGCCGTACACCGTGCCCGATGACCTGTCGGTTGACGTGCCGAACCCGGATGTATCCCGCTGGCACAGTATGGCTCTGGGCGCGGCGGTCGCGGCGGGCCTGATCGCGCTGGGGCTGGTGATCAACCTGCTGCGCGGACTCACGAGGAGGGGGCGTTGACTCCGGAAAACCTGGATCTGATCGGCGGGTGGGTATCGCTGGTGCTCACGCTGTTAGTGTTTAGCTACCTGCTGGGCGACAATTTTCTGTATCGCCTTGCCGTGCATGTGCTGGTCGGTGTGGCGGCGGCTTACGCGGTGATCGTCGCGCTCGAAAGCGTGCTGGTCCCGTGGTTTGAGGCGACGCTGCTGGCCGACACCGACGGGCGTGAGGCGGCGACCATGGCCGCGGTGCGCATCGTCGGCGTCATTCCGCTGTTGATCGGCGTGCTGCTGCTGCTCAAGTTTTCGCCGCGCCTGGCCCCGGTGGGTGATCTCGGGCTGGCGGTGATCATCGGCGTCGGGCTGGCGGTGGCGCTGGTTGGTGCGGTGGCCGGGACGATCGTCCCGCTGGCGCAGGAGGCCGGCGAGCGGATTGGCGACGATACGGTCGATGGCGCGATTATCCTGGTGGGCGCGATCACCACGCTGCTCTATTTCCAGTATTTTGCCGTGGAGCGCGGCGGCGAAATCCGGCGTCCGCGCCTGTTCCGGGGATTGGCGGCTGTCGGACAGATCTTCATTACGCTGGCGTTGGGCGCGCTCTATGCGGGCGCGATTGTCACCAGCCTGACGATCTTCAGCGACGTGGTCCGCCAACAGCTTGAATTTATCCTCGACCGAGTAGGGGGCTGATCGCGCATGGCCGCTGAAATGAACTCGATTCTGGTTGCCGACATCGGCAGTGTCCATACCCGGCTGGTCCTGATCGATCTGGTGGAAGGACAATACCGGCTGATCGCATCGTCGCGGGCGCGCACCACGGCCGAGCCGCCGCTGAGCAGCGTCAGCCTGGGGCTGGATCACGCCGCGCAGAACATGACCGCGCTGATCGGGCGCGAACTGTTTGATCCCGATGGCAGCCGGCTGTTCCAGGTGCCCGAACGGGAAGGGCGCGGCGTGGACGCGTTCCTGGCGACCAGCAGCGCCGGGCGTCCGCTGCGGGTTTTCCTGGTCGGCCTGACGCCGGAGATCAGTGTCGCCAGCGGCCAACGCATGCTGGCCGGCAGCTACGTCTCCATCACGGATTTGCTCTGCCCGGATGACCGGCGCAGCGACGAGGATAAGATCAACGCCATTCTCAACGACGATCCCGATCTGATCCTGATCGTGGGCGGCACCAACGACGGGGCCGATGAGATTGTGCTCGATCAGGTGAAAACGGTCGAGCAGGCCCTGGCGCTGATCCGGCGCGGGGCGATGCCCAACGTGCTCTTTGCGGGCAACGAGGCGCTCCGCTCGCAGGTCAAGCGGCTGCTGGAGCCTTATACGGAAGTGTTCGTCGCCCGGAACGTGCGCCCGTCGCTGAAAGAGGAGCAGTTATTCCCCGGACAGGTCGAGCTGGCCGTGGTCTTTGACGAATACCGCGGCCACAGCCCCGGCGGCTTCGCCGAGGTCGGGCGCGAGAGCCAGGTGGGTGTCGTGCCGACCACGCAAGGCTATATCAGCATGGCGCGCTACATGAGCGAACTGCCGCAGCCCGGCCTGGGCCCGCTGTTTATCGACGTGGGCAGCGCGAACACGGTCATCGCGGCCAGCGTGAACAAAACGCCGCACTACCGCATCCGCACCGATCTGGGAGTGGGGCATCATGCGGTCCATACGCTCGAAACGATCACCACGAGCAGCATCAAACGCTGGCTGTCGTTCGAGATCACGGACGAGGCGCTGTGGGATTACGTCTACAACAAAGAGCTTCGCCCCGCGTCAATCCCCGGCGCGGCGGAAGATCTCATGATCGAGCAGGCCATGGCGCGCGAGATCGTGCGGCTGATGGTGGCCGACTCGCGTCCCTCGTGGAATGCGGGCGAAGGCGACCTGCTGCCGGCGTTCGGACCGATCACCGGCGCGGGCGCAGTCCTGACCGAAGCGCAGCATCCCGGCATCTCGGCTATGCTGCTGCTGGATGCGCTCCAGCCGGTGGGCACGGTCGAACTGCGGCTGGATCCGCACAACCTTGTGTCGGCGCTGGGCGTCGTGGCCTATGTCAAGCCCCTGGTCACGGTGCAAGCGTTCGAGGCCGGCGGATTGGTCAACCTGGGCACGGCGTTCTGCCCGCAGGGTCCGATCCACTACGGCCAGCCGGCCATGACGATCCAGGTGCGGCAGGTGGATGGGCAGACGATCAACCAGACGGTGAAGGGCGGCGAGATCTGGATGGCCCCGGTGCTGCCGGGTGTCACCACCGAAGTGTCGATCCGGCTGGCGCGCGGCCTGAGGATCGACGGCAAGCAGCGGCTCCGGCGGCGGGTGGTCGCCGGCGCAGCAGGGATTATCTTCGACGCCCGCGGACGCCCGCTGATCATGCCCGCGCCGCGCGATCGGGCTGCGCGCTTCACGGCGTGGCAGATGGCGATGATGGGCCGGGTGCGCCGTCCTGAAACGGCGGTTCCCGAGGTCGAGCCCCAGCCAGAGGCCGGGGTGCCGCTGCCCGACGTGGACGATCTGGCGACTGTCAGCGAGTAGGAGAACGAGATTCTATGCCCTATTACCCAGACACTACCGTCATCCAGCCTCTGGCGCATGTCGTCCGCGATCGGCGGATGCCGAAGGAAACGATCCCGCACCTGTCGCATCTCGTGGCCGGCACGAGAGTTCAGGCGATGAACGCGGTGCTGGAAGGCGACATTCTGCGCCAATACCGTATCCTGGATGTGGCCGCCGCGCTGAGAAAGTCCGATCCCGCCAAGGTGGCGGAATATATCGCGATCGAAGAGGGTCAGCGCGCCCAGGCCGGCCAGGAACTCGCCCGGCGCGGCCGGGGACGCCGCGCGAGGGTCGTGCTGGCCCCGGCGTCGGGGGTGGTTGTTCGTATCCGCGATGGGCGCATCGTGCTTCAGGTCAGCGAGCGCACGGTGGAAGTGCAGGCGAAGATCCCTGGCGAGATCGAAAAGATCAAATCGCACATGGTGCAGGTCGTCGGCAATGGGGCGATCATGCAGTGTGCGTGGGGCAACGGTAAATTCTGCTACGAGGCGTTCCGCTTTTTGCCGGATGATGGCTTCGTGGGCCTGAGCCGGCGGGATCCGCGCATCTCGGAATACCGGGGCGTGGTGATTATCAGCCCGATCGCGGTCAACAAGGGTGATCTGCTGGTGGCGCAGCAGCAGGAGGCGGCGGGAGTCGTCGCGCCGGGCATGCCCTCCAACTTGCGCGAATTTGCATTGGGGCTTACATTCCCAGTATTGTTGACAGAAGGGTTTGGGCAAAAACGCCCAACCGCGTTGATTTATAATCTGCTGCGGGATAACATGGGGCGGCAGGCCGCTTTTGACGCCATTACACCCGAACGCTGGTCTGGGGAGCGCCCGGAAATCATGATCCCACTGCCGCACGGTGGCGCGACCCCCCCCATCCCGACCCTGGATCGGCCGCTCGAAGTTGGCGCGCAAGTCCAAATCCTGCGTGCGCCCTGGGACGGCTTAATTGGCGAAGTGGTGGAACTGCCCGACACACCGCAGATCATCGGTAACGGGCTGCGCGTGCCAAGCGCCACGGTCCGACTGCCAGGCGAACAACGAGGGCTGGTTCCCCTGGCGAATCTGGAGCTACTCGGCTAGCCCGCACAATTGCGGAGGACATAATTATGGCGGACGATAGAGAAGACCTTTTTGGCGACCTGGAAGATTTTGACGCTTTTGGGGGCCTCGACGAGACGCCCAGCGGTCTGGAAGCCTTTGAAGAAGACCCGTTTCACATGGAGCCCCCCCGCGAAGAAGGGATCAGCCGGGCCTTTAAGCTTGTCGGCGCGCTGATCGGCCTTGCGGTGGTAGGGCTGGTGATCCTGCTGGTCTGGTTCGCGGTGAACAACGGCGACGATCTGACCGATAACGAGAAGCAGAGCACCGAGATCGCCGGGACGAATGTCGCGCTCGAAGGGCAGTACAACGCCACGCTGACGGCGCTGGCGCTGATCGAGCAGGCCACGCAGACCCAGGTCCATATCGACGAGATGACGGGCACGGCCATCGTCTATGATCAGCAGACCCAGGAAGCAGTCCGGGCGACGAGTCAGGCAGAGACCGCGACGGCCGAAGCCATTGCCCAGCAGGCGCTTGCTGCTGAGCAGACCGCCACTCAGGAAGCCGCAAACGTCGGCGCGACCGCCACGGCCGAGGCGAACCGGGTGCTCGTACGCATCCTCGATCCGCAAGGTAATGTCATCGACACCGTGACGATCCGGCTCTATAAGGATGACGGCGACGATGTCTTCACCCCGGCCGATCGTCTGAATCCGGCGGGGGGTACCGGGGGTGAGTCTGGCGGTGGGGGTGATACCGGCACCGTGACCGGCGAGCCGCAGCCGATCGACTTTGGCGAGATCGCCGAGGGCACGCTGGAGCGCGGGCAGGTGGCTGAATGGACGTTCACCGGCACGCAGGGCGACTCGGTCATCATCAACGCCATCGCGGGCGACCCGGTCCAGATGGACATGTTCATGGAACTGTACGGGCCGGACGGCAGTATGCTGGTGGGTGATGACGACAGCGGCGATGCATCCAACGCGGCGATTACGGGCTTCACTCTGCCGCAGGATGGCCGCTATTCGATCCGGGTGAGCAGTGTCGCCAGCCCCGGCGGCTACACGCTGCTGCTCAGCCGCGGCCTGTCCATTCCGTCCGGGCCTGCCGACGAACCCGCCGTTGAAGAGGCTGAGCCAGCCGCGACGCCTGAAGCGCCTGCCGAGCCTACCCAGGAAGGGGCAACCGGCTGGGTCGCTCCGTCCGGCGGCGAGGGCATCGTGCTGGCGGGTTATGCGCCCAACGGCGCGCCCGCTCCGAACTATCGCCAGGGAACGCCCACCCCGATCCCGGATGATCTGATTGAGATTATCGAAGCGGCCACCGAAGGCATCTTCGATTTTGGCGCGCTGGAACCGGGCACCTACTGGGTCGAGCTGGACTACGCCACCCTGCCGCCCGAACTCCAGGCATTGGTCGCACCGGGACAGCCGCTGGTGTTTAAGCTGGTGGTCCCGGTTGGGGGTGAGTTCACCATCGAGCTTGGGGTCGAACCGACGCCCACTGTAGAGGCGACACCCACCGGCGAGGTCAGCGATTTTGACCTGACGGCGACCGCCTTCGCCCAGCGCACCGGATCGCCCGTGCCGACGATCGACACCGATATTGTGACACTGACGCCCTCGCCGGAGATCACCGGCACGCTGCCCGCGCCGCAAGGTACCATCGTGGGCACCGGCATCTTCTCGGATATTGGTGAGGACGGGGATCTGGGCGGCACCAGCGGCCTGACCGTGCTGGCGATTGCGGCGGCGGGTTTGGTCGCGGTGGTGTTTATCGCCCGCAAGCTGCGCACTTCGGCCTGATGCACGGCCGATAAATGACAACCCGGGGCGCGGCGTGCTGCGCCCCATCCAATCGATGAGTTCCACGCCGGACCATCCTGCCTGAGACGCACAATGCCCAGTCAGCCCTCTTTGACGCCATACCGCTCCGCCGACGTGACCGCGATCCTCGATATTCTGGCCGCGGGCCAGTCGGTCGCCGTGATCGGCCTGAGCAACTTCGGCAAATCCACGCTGCTGCGCCAGATGGCGCTTCCGCCCGTATCGCAGGCGTATCACGACCGGATCGGGCGGGCGGCGCTGTTTGTGTATATTGACTGCAACCGCATGCTGCAAATGAGCGCCCAGGGGTTTTACGAGGTCATTCTACGCGCCATCCTCGAACGCCTGGACGACAGCTCCACCGAAAACGCGGCGCTGCACGGCCAGATCGAGACGTTTTATCAGCGGGTGGTCGATTCGACCAGCGCGTTTGCGATTCCGCTGGCCTTTAACGATGGCGTCATCACGCTGCTGGAAGAGCGCGCCCACCGGGATCTGATCCTGCTGCTGGATGAATTCGACGCGGTGCTGACCGGGCTGGACGAGCGGGTATTCCTCAACCTGCGCGCGCTGAAGGACAAATACGCCGGGCGTCTGAATTATGGGATCGCCACGCTCCGCCCGCTGTCCAGCGTGGGCGGCGGGGATGACATGGCCGAGTTCAGCGAGTTGTTCGATGCGCACAAGTATAATCTCAAGCCGCTCGACGCGGACGCCGCGAGCGAGTTGGCCGCCGAGATCTTCCGGCAGGCGAATGATCATCTGGATCCCCACGAGCGCGATTTTGTTCTGGATCAGGCGGGCGGGCATCCGGGCTTGATTCAGGCGGTGTCGCATGTCGTCATCCAGGTTGAGTCGGGCGCGCCGGCCACGTATAGGCAGCAGGCGCTCAACGTGGCCGGAGACGTGCTTCAGGATTATGCGCTGGTGCGCGGCGAACTGGCCAAGCTCTGGAAACAACTGCTGCCCGCCGAGCGTGAAGCGGCCATCGCTGCGGCGACGCGCGGCGTCGAAGCCCTGCCGGACGAGCAGCGCTTTCAACTGCTGTCACGCGGGCTGATCGTCGAGGTGGGGGACAGCGTGCGCCTGTTCGGGCAGTTGTTTGCCCACTACGCGCGCCGCCAGGGCTTGATCCGGCAGGAAGCGCCGGACGGGGTGCGGATCGATGCGGACGCCGGGACCGTCTGGGTGGGGGGCGAGATCGCCGAGCCGCTAACCGACCTGGAATACCGGCTGCTGCTGCTGCTCTATGGGCGGATCGGCAAGATCTGCGACAAGTTCCAGATTGTGGAAACGGTGTGGGGGCAGGAATACCTGGGTGAGGTCGATGATTCGCGCATTGAGAAACTGATCAGCCGGCTGCGCTCCAAACTGGAACCCGATCCCTCGCAGCCGCGTTTTGTCGCCACGGTGCGCGGGCGCGGCTACCGCCTGAATCCACCCGGCGAACTGCCGCCGTCTGAGGCGCTGCTGCCCGAGTCATGACGGCGTAGGGCCTTCCAGCCGCTACTCTCGCATTTTCAACAGCGTATTAAATGCTATACTTGATGAGATCGCCCTAATTGGTTCAGGCGTCGATAATGGTTTATTGGCTCGTCATACCCATCAGTTTTTATGCAGCGCTGGCGGCTTATGTGCTTTCCCGCCGGCCGCGTGCCATCTCCAATACCCTCGCCGCGGTCTATACGCTGGCCTCGGCAGCCGTGACGGCGGCTTATCTCGTTCTGGGGACAACACCCGATCGCGCGCTGGCTGAAGCCGCAGCCTGGATCATCGTGGTCGTATCCGCGCTGCACCTCGTGCTGCTGCCGCCGCTCATCCTGATCAGCCTGTACTACGAATCCTGGTTCCGTGATCACGTACGCGAACTGCTGGCCGTTAGCATATCAGTTACCGTTATCATCACCGTGTTGTATCAGGCAATCAGGCCAGCCGATATCCCGCTGGTCTATCCGGTTGGCGAGCATACCTGGATTCATTGGTCTCTGGGCCGAATGTTTTCCAACTGGCGGTTAGCCATCACGCAGGTCTTCCTCAGCCAGATCTTCATCGTGCCGATCAGCGCGATTCTGATCCGTAATCGCGTGATGCGGCTGCAAGAGGCGGTCTCGCTGCTTGCGCTCTCGGTCGGCAGCCGGCTGATCTCCCTGCTGTCACCGCTGGCCGGGGCCGATGCGCTGGTCCCCGTCACGGCGTTGAATCTCGTGCCGCTGGTGGGCCTGATCGCCGTGCTGGTGCTGCGTTCGTCTCGCAGCATGACCCTGGACGCCCTGATTCAGGGGTCGCTGCATTCCCACCACGACGCCGTGGTGGTTCTCGACAGCCGCCGCCGCGTGATCTGGCGCAATACGCCGTCGCTGCGCTGGCTTCCCGACGGGGGTGCGAATACGCTGGCGAACCCCTATCTGCTGGACATCCTGCGCGGAACGCCGCTGCTGCTTCCCGTGCGGCACCTACTCGACAGCGGGCAGACGGTGGCGGAATGCCAGATGATGCACGACGGCGAGGAATATATCCTTCAGATCGAACTGCAATACCTGTCCAACCTTCAGACGTTGGCCGGGGCGCAGTTATTGATCCTCCGGGACATTACGGCGTCGCGCATGCGGCGCGATCTGCAGGAACGCAGCCGCGAACTGCTGGCGCTCAGCGCGATCAGTGTGGATATTGCTTCGAGCCTGAATCCGGATCAGGTCATCGGGCGGGCGCTGGAACAGATCGCGCTCATCACGCGGGCGAACGCCCTGGGGGTTTTTCTGTTCGATCCAGGCAATCCGCTGCTGCTCAAACGGGCGGGGCAGCGAATCCTGGGGGAGAAGATCATCTCCCTGCCAGAAGAGTATCGAATTGACCCCAGTGCGACCGCCAACCCGGTCAATGTGGTGATGCGCTCGGGCAAGTCATTCAGTCTTTCGGATACCGAGCAAGGCCCCTACGGGCAGCGTATCAAGGATCTGGGCATGCGAGCCGCGGCGCTGGTGCCGCTGCAGGCAGGCGACCGGGTGATCGGTATGCTGCTGGTCACGTATTTGGAAACGCACGATTTCGACCGGATCGAAACGGCTTTGCTGGAAAGCGTCGCGCGGCAGTTGGCAGTGGCGATCGATAATGCGCGCCTGCACGTGCAGGAACGCCGCCAGCGCCAGATCGCGGAAGTGCTGCGCGAGGCCGCCAGCCTGCTGGGCAATACCCCGCAGGATTTGGCGCTTGAGACCCTGTTAGGGCTGCTGCGCGACATCATGGATTATGACCGGGCCTCGGTCCTGCTGGTTGCCGAGCCAGGTAAATTGAGGGTGGCTGCGTATCAGGGTTTTTCGGCCACCATGGATCAGGCTGAGATCGAGTCAGTCCGTATTGAGATCAACGCCTATGGCTATTTAAAACGCCTGTTTGATGAACGCACCCCGCAGATTGTGTCGGATACGCACGCGGACGCGATGTGGCAGCCCGGCGCGTTTAGTTACGGCTCCTGGATCGGTGCGCCGCTGATCGTGCATGATCAGGTCACGGGATGTCTGAGCCTGTCTCACCATGAGCGGGGGCGGTTCAGTGACGACGACCTGCGGATCGCAGCCGCTTTTGCCGCACAGGTTGCGATCGCCGCCGAGACTACGCGCCTGTTCGAGACTGAGCAGCGCCGCCGCGTCCAGGCCGAACTCATGCAGCAGGCGACACACGATCTCGTTTCCAGCCCCAATCTCGAAAGTGCGCTGGAAGCCGCGCTGCGCAATCTCGCCACGATGCTCCCCTTTGACCAGGCGCAAATCGGCCTGATCGACGAGAGCAGCCAGACATGGTTCTCCCGCGCCGGACTCCCGCCCGTGACAGCGGCGGCGGCGCGTTTCCCCATCCCGATCCAGACCTTCCCCTCTATCCAGAAGGTGATCGAAACCCGCCGCCCGCTGCTGGTCGCTGATTCGCGTGACGAGCCGGCATGGGGAGCCCGCCGTTTTGGCATCCAGGAAACCCGTTCGTGGATCGGCGTGCCGCTGGTCGTGCGCGAGCAGCTTATCGGCATTCTGAATATCGATAGTTTCAGGCCGCACACGTTTAACGAGCACTCGGTGCATATTGCGCAGGTTTTCGCGAACCAGATCGCGGCGGCGCTGGAAAACTTCCGCTTGTTCACCGAGGCCAGCCGCCAGAACCGCGAGCTGAGCGCCTTGAATACGGTGCTGGCAGCCAGCAATGAAGCCCTGATTTAAGAAGATCTCCCGGCGGCGCTGCTCAATCGCCTGTTGGAGGCGCTGGGGCTGACCCAGGGGACGATCCACCAGGTCGACAATTTCGCGCACGAACTGCGCCTGCGGGCAGCGGCAGGGCTGCCGGAAGAAGTCGTGAGCCAGTTGCAGCGGGTGCCCGTGCTGACCACGCTCGCCGAGGCGGCGCTGCCTCCGGTGACGGCCGGTCAGGTCTATACCTTTTTCAGCGCCCCGCTGTTCTCGCACGGCGTCGAGATCGGCCTGCTGAGCATTCGCCAGCCGGACGGCGTCCCCATTATCGCCGATCTGAAGCATCTGCTGGCCAGCATCGGGCAGCAAGTTGGCGTCGTGATGGACAACGCCATGCTGTTTGAAGAGACCAACCGGCGCGCCGCGTTGGCTACCGACCTGGGCCGGCTCAGCCTGGCGATTGGCGCGCTGCTGGACCGTGATGCCGTGCTGGACCTGCTGTGCCGCGAGAGCATCGGTATTTTTGACGTGCAAGGCGCGTATATCTGGCTGATTGAGAACCAGCAGTTAGTCGGCAAGGTCGCCTATGGTGCGGGGGCGGACCGGTTCGCCGGATACAGTATCAACCTGGACGACACCTCTCTGCTGCCGGCTCGAGTGATTCAGGAGTGGCGTCCACGTTATATCAATCATATTGCGGACAGCCGTGCCGTGCCGCCCGATCTGATGCAGATGACTCGCGCTCAATCGGTGCTGGCGGTCCCGCTGCTGATGGCCCATATCCCGATTGGCACCCTGATGCTGGTCAGCACCGAGGACGCCGCGGCTTTTGCTGACTGGCTGGCGGATCAGGTTGGGCTGCTGGGGGTGCAGGCTGCCCTGGCGATCCAGAATGCGACGCTGTTTGACGAAGTCCGCCGCCGCCTGGATCAGCTCCGGCTGGTGAATGAGACCGGCCGTTATGCTACCGCGATCCTCAACCCGCAAGACCTGATCGAAGGGGTTGCCCGCAAGCTGTCCGCCACTCTGGGCTACGACATGATCAGTCTGGTTCTGGCCGAGGATGGTCAATTGTCGGTCCGAACTATTTTTATGAACGACGAACTGCTTCCAGCCGAGGCGCAGCCCGAACTGGCTGAGGCGCTCAAGCGATTGGCGCGCCAGTCGATTGAACGCGCCGAGCCCGTCCTGGTCAGTCAGCAGGGCGAGGACGGACAGATGATGGGCGCGCAGGCCGCTTACTCCGCGCTGGCTGTGCCGCTCATCGTGGCGGAACAGGTGACCGGCGTGCTGCTGGTGCTGCGCGAGCGGCCGAAGAGCATCACCACGGAAGACCTCGACGTATTAGAGGCGCTGGCGGCGCAGTTGGCGATCTCGTTTCAGAATGCGCATCTGTTCGAAACGGTACACCAGCAGGCGCTGGACCTGGAACAGCGTGTCGTGCAGCGCACGGCCGAGATCCACCAGCAGCAAGAGCGGACCGAAGCCATTTTGCGCTCGGTGGCGGATGCCGTGATCGTGTTTGATCTGACGGGGCGTGTCATTATGACCAACCCGGTAGCGCGCACGCTGTACGATCAGTATGACCTGGATATGGACCTGGGACGGCGGGTAGAGGCGCTTGTCGCGCGGGTGCTCGATGCCGGCGACAACGTGGGGGATGCCACGGAGATTATCGAAGTCGGGTCGGTGACGGTCCAGGCAAAGGCCGCGCGCGTGGTGGAAGGCGAAGAGGTTCTGGGGTCGGTCGTGGTGCTGCGCGACATCTCGCGCTTGCAGGAACTCGATCGGATGAAGGACCAGTTTGTTTCGAATGTCTCGCATGAACTGCGCACCCCGCTGGCGAATTTGAAGCTTTATCTGTCGCTGCTCGAGCAGGGCCGGCCCGAACGCCGGGCCAGTTATTATGAGGTCATGTCGCGCGAAATCCAGCGTTTGACACGGCTGATCAACGATCTGCTGCAGCTTTCGCGGCTGGCCAGCGAGCAGCGCGCCGAGCGCCCCCGTATCCGCGAGCGGGTGAACCTGCAAACCCTGATCGGCACCGTGATTCAGGACAATACCGCCTGGGCCGAGAGCGAACACAAAGAACTGGTGGCCGACTATCCGGCCCGACCGCTGCCCGAAACGGTGGGCGATCCCGACCAGATTGTGCGCGCGCTGACGAATCTCGTGAGCAACGCGATCAGCTACACCTCGGAAGGTGGCTGTATTACCGTGCGCAGCCAGGTCTGCCCGGTGGGGCAAACAAAACCGGAATGGGTTATTATTGAGGTGATCGATACGGGTATTGGCATTCCGGCCGTCGAGCTGGCATCGATTTTTGACCGGTTTTATCGCGGTTCAAATGTGAGTCCCACCATTCCAGGCACAGGTTTAGGGTTAGCAATTATCCGAGATATTGTTCGATTGCACGGTGGTACCGTCGAGGTCGAAAGTGAAGTGGGCCGGGGAAGCACCTTTCGCCTCAAGTTTCCTGTGTTAGACTCTGTGAGGGTGGAGACTAAAGCCTATGGGTGACAATGCTAAAATTCTGGTAGTGGAAGACGATACGCATCTCATGGAAGGTATCCGTGATATTCTGGAATTGAACGGGTATGAAGTGCTGACGGCGACGAACGGTTGGGTAGGGCTGGAAGTGCTGCAAAAGCAGCCGGCTCCCCCGGATCTGATCGTGTCGGATATTATGATGCCGCGCATGGATGGCTACGATTTTTTCAACGAGGTCCGCGCCCGCGAAAACTGGCTGACGATCCCGTTCATTTTCCTGACGGCCAAAGGCGAACGCGACGACATCTTCCGGGGCAAGAGCATGGGGGCCGAAGATTACGTCGTCAAGCCGTTTGATGCGGATGAACTGCTGGTCGCCGTCGATTCCCGCCTGAAGCGCCACCGTGAGTTGAACCAGCGCCGCGAGCATGAAGTCTCCAGCATCAAGCACAAGATTATGAACATGCTCAACCACGAATTCCGCACGCCGCTCACCTATGTGGTCGCCTATGCCGATATGCTGCGCCGCGACGCCGACGACCTGGGGGCCGACGATATGCGCCTGTTCCTGCGCGGCGTCAACGCCGGGGCGAACCGCCTGCGCCGGCTGGTCGAGAATTTTATCCTGCTGGTCGAGCTGGAGACGGGCGAAGCACCGCGTACCTATGAGTGGCGGAGGGTTCCGTTTGGCAGCTATGCCGACCTGCTGCGGACCATCCGCGAAAAGTACGCCGATCAGGCCGAGGAAAAGCAGACCACCGTACAGATCGCCGTGGCGGACGACCTGCCGCCCATCGAAGCGGATGTCGAATACCTGACGGCCGCCGTCGAGTGTCTGGTCGAAAACGCGATCAAATTCACCGACAGGCCGGGGCGCGAGGTGGTTCTGCATGCCTACCAGGACGGCGATTGTCTGTGCCTGGCGGTAAGCGACCAGGGGCGCGGCATCCCTTCGCACGAGATCGGCAACATCTTTAAGCCGTTTTACCAGATCGAGCGCGAGCGGTACGAGGATCAGGGAGCCGGGTCCGGGCTGGCGATCGTCGAAAAGATCGTCGGGCTGCACGGCGGCAGCGTGGTGGCCGAAAGCGTTTTTGGCGAGGGCAGCACGTTTACCCTGCGCATCCCGGCCGCATGTGATCACACTGACTGAAGCCGTCCGATCCGTCAGAAAAATGTCAGCCGCACGTCAGCGCCCGCTCGTGTTCTGTGTTACGATACGTTCACCGATTGTGGATGACTCCCGGTACGGGCTCCCGGCACGAGCCATCGATAAGCTTTCCGCATCATTAAGGCTCCAATTTTACTCTCAGGAGGATTAGTACCAATGCCTTCCCTATTGCAGAAAATCAACACCCTGATCTCAGCGAATGTTCACGCCCTGGTCGATTCGGCGCTGGAAGCCAATTCCGTCAAGGTGATGGACGAGTACATTCGTCAGGCCGAGCGGAATCTGGACGCGCTGGACGATCAGGCGGCGACGATCGGCGGAACGGTCAAGACCCTCAAGCGCAAATACGAAGAATTCGCCGCGGCGGCGGAAAAGCTCGACCGCGACATTGATACGCTGCTGATGCGCGGCAAATCGGATCTGGCGACGGCGGCCCAGGCTGAACTCAACCAGAAGCAGCAGCTTGCCCAGGAATATTATGAGCAGTGGCAGTCGCAGGAGCAGGAATACCGCGGAATGCTGGATGCCAAGCTCAAGCTCGAAGCCAAGCTGACCACGATCAAGCAGGAGCGCGAGCATCTGAAGGCGCTGCTGGAACTGGTCGAAGCCAAGGAAATGACCACCAAAGCCGTCAAGAGCCTGGACGATCTGGCCGGGGTGGGTGACGAGGATGTGCAGCGCCTGGGCGAGCAGATTCGCGCCCGCCTGGATCGCGAAGAAGCCAAGCTCGAGATGGCGAACACCAACCTGCGCGAGCAGATCGACGAGGCCATCGGCACGTCGGAGATCGAGCTTCAGCTTGAGGAGCGCCGTCAGCGTCTTGGCCTGGCGGGGGGCGAGAGCGCCAGTTAAGCGACATCATCGCGCGAAAAACAGATTGCCACAGCAGGAATGGTGTTGGTGGTTAGTTTCTTGTGGAGCGACTCTCGCTTCAATCGGCAATTTTGCCAGATTAGGCCTCACCCCCTAAACCCCCTCTCCAACCGAGTTAGAGAGGGGGATTGCCGGCGGTTTAACAGACCCGCTCCTAAACAGTCTGCTCTCCCCTCTCTGGCTTGGCCGGAGAGGGGGTCGGGGGGTGAGGCCTGACTGAAAACTGATCACTGATTACTCCTGTGCTCTCTGTGGTGAAATAATTACCGGCACAATGAGGATTTCAGCAGCATGTCAAAAACCAAAACCGAGATGCGCACGCGGGCCTGGCAGGCCATCCTGAGCCGCGCATTTTTTAGCGTTGAGAGCGCCGTGATTATCGCGCTGTCGCTGGTGCTGTTCGGCCTGGGCTATATGCCGTTTGACTGGTGGCAGGCCGGCTACTGGCTGATCTTCGGGGTGGTGGCCGAGGCGCTGTATCTGGGCGTCACTGTCACCGATCCGAAAGCGGCGCAGCAGGCGGTGGACGCCATGCTCACCGGCCAGTATAACCCGGACGACATCAGGAACCCGCTGGCACGCGAACGTCTCAAACGCGCGCTGGAATATCGCCGGCTGATCAACGGCGCGGCTGCCAAACAAAGCGGGGCCATGCGCCGCCACCTCGCAGCGACCGCCAGTGAGATCGATGCCTGGATCGAGCAGATCTACACGCTCGCGCGCCGTCTGGATGGCTTTGAGGAGAACGAGGTCATCAACCGCGACCGGCGCATGGTGCCGCAGGATCTCAAAACGCTGCGCCGCCGCCTGGAACACGAAGAAGAGGCCGCCGTCCGCGTGGAACTGGAAGAGGCGATCCAGACCAAAGAGGCCCAGTTGGCCAACCTGCGCACGCTCGAAAACAACATCAAGCGCGCCGATCTGCAGCTTGATCAAACGCTGGCAGCGCTCGGCACGGTCTACGCGCAGATGCAGTTGATCGACGCCAAAGACGTGGGCAGCGCCCGCGCTCAGCGCCTTCAGGACGACATCCGCGACGAGGTGATGTCGCTGCAAGATACCATCTCCGCTATTGATGAGGTCCAGCAGGTCCAGGGTTACGCTTCGGGGCGGTAGGGGGTGGGTTTGGACACGCTTCAACCGGCGCCGCTGGCGCAGGGCTACCGACTGCGCCGCGCCACCCTGCTGGATCTGCGCGCGCTGCATCGCCTGGAAACGATCATCTTCCCCCGTGATGCCTATCCCTATCTTGATCTTGGCCTGCTGTTTCTGCTGCCCGGCCTGTTCAACCTGAAAATCACCGCACCGGATGGATCGCTGGCCGGCTTTGTCTCCTGCTCGCGTGGGCTGTCACGAGAGCGCGGCTGGATCATCACGCTCGGCGTGAATCCGGCTCACCAGCGGCGCGGCCTGGGTGCGTATTTGCTCGCCATTTGCGAAAATCGTCTGAAGCGGCCCTTTATGCGGCTGACGGTACGCGAGGGCAATCTGCCCGCGATCCGGCTGTATGAGCGCACCGGCTACCACGTGATCGAACACCGCTGGGGCTATTATCGTGATGGTGAGACGGGATTGGTCATGGAAAAACGGATCGATCTCGAAGATAAGGATAGTCATGGATAAAAAAGGTTGGTTCGGGCAGGGCAACAGGCTGGCCGTGATGGGTGTGTTCGTACTGCTAATCATGGTGATGACGGGCTGCTCGCTGAGCACGGGCGGGGATAAGAGCAATACAACGCCCGCCGCACCCCCCACGTCCGCCACACTGCCCGTACAGCAAACCCCAATCACTGCCGGGGGCGATCAGGTGGTTTACCTTGTCGCGCAGGAAGGCGGCACCGGACCGATCGGGCCGATTGGCTGTGAAAGCTACCTGGTGCCGGTCGTGCGCACGCCGGTTCTGCCAGGGACCGTCGATCAGCAGATCACGGCCGCACTGACCGACCTGTTCTCGATCAAAGACCAGTTCTATGGTGAGTCCGGGCTGTACAACGCGCTGTACCAGTCGAATCTGGCCGTGAACACGGTCCAGGTCGATGGCATCGGCCACGCGACGATCGACCTTGCGGGCACGTATCTGCTCGGCGGCGTGTGCGATAACCCGGTGTTCCAGGGACAGATCGAATACACCGCGCGGCAGTTCCCCGGCGTGAGCGGCGTCTCCGTGCTGATCAACGGCGTGCCCATCGAGACAGTGCTGTCCGGGCAATAGATTGGTTGTGAGTTTTGAGTTGTGAGTCGTGAGTTAAGACTCTGCTTCTGCTCACTCAAGGGTTGTTCAGGGGCGGACCGCTGAGGTTCGCCCTTTGGAACTTCGCTTCTGATCCTTTCTAGAGCGTGTTATGCATTTTTTACCCCTATCCCCCGGCCCCTTTCCCCGCACGCGGAGAAAGGGGAGCGGCTCAAGTCCCTCTCCGTTTACAGGGGAGGGATTTAGGGGTGAGGCCAACTCAAAACTCAAAACTCACGACTCAAAACCACTTCTCAAAACAACGCCGGCAGCTCGACAAACTCCACCATATCCGCGATCACGTCCAGAATGCAGAACGAGCGCGTCTGCGGCTGGCTGCCACCCAGCGCGCCGGGACAGATCAGGCGGACGCTGTAGGCGCTGCGAAACTCGTTGCGGCGCTCGTGCGTGTGCCCGTGACACACATACGGATATTTGCCGCCCATCATCAGCCGGTAGAGCACGCTGTGATCGCTGCCGTGACAGGCGGCGATCGTTTTCCCCGCGATCTCGACCTCCTGAACCAGCTTCGGCGGCGGAACCCCGATCCGCCGGGCCGCGTCGATCAGATCGGTTCGGCTGCTGTCCATATTGCCGAACACAAACGCCACCTCGAACCCGGCGAATAAGTGGACGATCTCCGGCGTGGTGATGTCACCGCAGTGGATCACCCGGTCAATTCCCCGCTCGCGCAGGATCGCCAGCGCGGCCTGGGTATTCCGTTCGGCGTTATGCGTATCCGACAGGATGGCGATTTTCACGCGGGAACTCTTTCAAATCAAGGAACAGGCAGGTGATCATAGGGTGCGGTGAGGAAGGGTGTCACCGGGCGCAGCGCGGCGCGCTCGACGGCCATGATCGCGGCAAAGCCGATCTTGCGCCACTGCTCCATGGTAGGCGCGACTTCGCGCAGATGCGCGGCATAGAGCGTCAGGATTGTGGCGTGCGACACCAGTGCCAGCAAGTCACCGGGCTTGTGAACCATCAACAGGTGATCCAGCGCCGCGATAAAACGCAGCGCCGCCGAGCTTGCCGATTCCCAGCCGCGTACCGGCGCGATCCGGGGGTGGGCGAAAAAGGCCCGCTGCGCCGCCTCGAACGCTTCCGCGTCCAGCCAGTCCTCCCGCCGGGCCTCGTCCAAAGCATCCAATGCCATAAACGGAATCTGATACGTCAGGTTGACCAGTTCACCCACAACAGTGGTCTTCGGCTGCGTGCTGGTATATACCGTCGAGATGTGCTGCCAGATCGGCACGTCAAGCAGCACGCGCACCTCCTCGCGCCCTGCCTCGCTCAGCCACCACTGCGATGCCGGGATCGACGGATCGGGCCGCGTGGCCGGGTGCCGGATCAGGTACAGATAGGCCATCAGCCAGCCATCAGGCCTCGTCATCCTCGCGGACGGTATACTGCCCCTCGATGATGTGGTGCCGCTCCCTGCGCCGCATCTCGATCTCGTCTTCGATGGCGGGATCGCGGCGCTGCCGCCGGCGATATTCCGCAACGACATCCTGCGGGGCGCTGCGAATAAAAAGCTGCAAGCCGACCAGCAGTGCCGTCAGATCGTCCACCACACCAAAGGGCAGAAGGAAATCGGGGATTATGTCGATCGGCGACAGGATGTAGAGCAGCAATGCCGCCGGGATCAACTTGACAAACATGCCGACGCGGCTGTCGGTCAGCAGCCGCAAACTCAGCACCACGTTATCGACAAAACGCGCGAGCAGATCCGGATCGCGCGGGGCCTGGTTCTTTCGTTTGGTCATATCCGTTCACTTTCACTATCCGGGCTGCTGGCGACGGCGGGATGTTATGGCCTCACCCCCGGCCTCTCTCCACGCCGTGGAGAGGGGAGAAAGCGCCGTACTTCCCCGTCTCTAGCTTGGCTGGAGAGGGGGATTGAGGGGGTGAGGCCTGTTTGTTGCCCTCGCCACAGGCCCTGTAATATCGATTGGGCCAACGCCATCAGTCACCCGTTGGTTCTACTACTGAATACGCAGCCGGGACATGGGCGTTGCGGTGGCCGGGCGCGATTAGCCACACGCCGAGCGCCGCGACCACGATAATTCCGATCATAGCAGTTATGAACGGCCCTTGCGGATTGTAATCGTAGAGCGAGCCGGCCGCGTTGGTCCCGATCACGGTCGCCAGCCCGGCCAGTGTATCGACCAGCCCATACGCCATACCGCGCTGGTGTTCGGAGACATAGGCGCTGATCACGCTGTTCGCCAGGGGGCGCGTCGTGTAGTGTGCGCCGAGCAGGAACATGCCGATCACCACGACGCCCGGCGCGCCGCTGAGCAGCAGCAGCCCAAAGGCGGTCATCACCATGGCCAGCCCGCAGAAAAAGCCGCGCCACGCCGTCAGCCGCCCCAACAGGATGCTCGACACCGCCGTTCCGAGTGCGCTCACCGATCCGAAGACGCCGATAGTGGTGGGCGAAAAATGGCGCACCTCTTCGAGAAACTGCGAGGACAGCGTTTGCCCGGTCAGCACGGCGGCGAAGCCGATCATCAGCACGCCCAACGCAGCCATTACGCGGCGCTGAGTGAGCAGCCCCCGGTAGTTATACCCATGCTTCGGGCGCTTCGGTGTGGGATACATGTGGGTGCGCGAAATGGCGAAGGTGCTGAGCACGAACCACAGCGCGCTGAGCAGAAACACCGTCCGCAGCCCGACGTGATCCCCGATCCAGCCACCGATGGCGGGCGTGATCACCAGACCCAGCGAGTAGGCGGCCCACATCAGGGTGAGCGACGTCTGGATCGGCAGATCGGGGCGGCGGGTGGGGTCGTGGTCGATGGCATGGGTGATATACAGGTTCGTGACCGGGATAGCAATAGCGGAGATACCGTAGACGAAGAACGCCGGCGCGGCCCAGCGCCAATCGGGAGCCAGCGCCATCATCAGCACCCCGGCCAGACCCAGATACCAGCCGGGCATCAGCAGCCGGCGCGGCCCCCAGCGATCAGCCAGAATACCCGCCGGGAAGAATCACCAGCAGGCGGGCTAATCCCCACATGCCGATCACCAGCCCGGTTTGTTCGGGTGTTGCGCCCAGGGACTTGACATACAGGGGTTGGATGAACATCCACAGCCCCTCGCCAATGCCCCACAGGAGATAGGATCGCATGACCCAGCGTGTATCATGCCCTACAGCGTGCCAGAGTTTGAGCATCGTTAATCCATGAAATCGGGTTGGAGATGAGTATCTGCCTGGGCCACCCGCGTAGAATCCGTGTGGCGCACGGCGCGAAAATCGAACCAGCATGCCGCGATGTGATCGGGGGTGCTGTTGGGAACGGTTTGCAGCGGGGGATTCTCGTGCAGGCAGTCCGGCGCGCTGTAGGCGCAGCGCGGCCCAAACGGGCAGCCGGCCGGCAGCGTGCGCAGATCCGGCGGAACGCCTTCAATCGACGCTAACTCGTGGGTCTTACGGTCCAGGCGGGGCAGCGAATTGAGCAGGCCGATGGTGTAAGGGTGGCGCGAGTCGTTATAGACGTCTTTGGCCGGGCCGCGCTCGACCACGTAGCCGGCATACATCACCTGCACCGTATCGGCCAGCCCGGCCACCACGCCGAGATCGTGCGAAATCCAGATCATCGCCATGCCGAAGATGGTCCGCAGGCGGCGCACCAGATCGAGAATTTGCGCCTGGATGGTTACGTCGAGCGCGGTGGTGGGCTCATCCGCGATCAAAAGCTGCGGGTTGCACGACAGCGCAATCGCGATCAGGGCGCGCTGGCGCATCCCACCCGACAGGCTGTGCGGGTAATCGCCTAATCGCCGCTCCGGTTCGGGGATGCCGACGAGAGTCAGCAGTTCGATGGCGCGCAGCCGCGCCAGATAGCGAGGCATCCCCAGGTGAAGCTCCAGCGACTCGGTGATCTGGTAGCCGATCGTCAGCGTGGGATTAAGCGAGGTCATCGGGTCCTGAAAGACCATGCCGATTTCCGGGCCGCGGACCAGCCGCAGCTTTCGTTCGGGCAGCTTCAGCAGATCGCGCCCTCGAAAGATCGCTTCGCCGGAGACGCGCGCGGGGGGTTGGGGCAGCAGGCCCGTAATCGACAGGGCGTGGACGCTCTTGCCGCAGCCGCTTTCGCCCACCAACCCCAGGGTTTCGCCTTCGTCGAGTTGATATGATATGCCGTTTACGGCGTGGACAATTCCTTCGTCGGTGTGAAAACGCGTAACCAGATCCCTGACATCCAGCAGAGGTGTCACGATATTACCCCCATCCTGTCCTCAAAGTGACGTCACATTTTACTCAGAGCGGCGGCTGTTCGCAATAAGATTTCAGGGCTGGCGCGCCTGGATAAAATCCCAGACCATTTCAAAGACCGTGTCGCGCTCGATGTCCTGTGTCAGCACGTGATCGCTGCGTTCAAGCACCTGCTGAACCAGATCCGCGCTGCGCACGCCTTCCGCGATCTCCCGCAGGTTGTCGAACGGCACCGTCCGGTCGTTTTTGGAATAGATGAGCAGCAGGGGGACTGTCACGGCGGGCAGGCAGCGGCGAACCTCGACCATCAGCGCGTGAAGCTGCGCCACGGATGCGATCGATGTCTGGTCGTCATACGCGACCCGCCCGTAATCGTCGCGGCCCATCGCCCGCTGAACCTCGCGCACACGAGCATCGAGATCGCCGGGGTTGGCGCGCCGGTAGCGCCAGACATATTTGACCCAACGGCTGTAGGGCATCAGCCGGTTATTGAGCGTGATCGGCGCGGCCATCACCACCGCACCATCGACCAGCCCTGCCGCCGCGATCCGCAGGCTCAGCAGGCCGCCCATCGACAGCCCGACCGCCCATACCTGCTGGCAGCGCGCCCGCAGCAGAGCGACGCCATCCCGTACATCGTCATACCAATCCTGCCAGGGCTGCATGCTCATCCGCGCCGGGGTGGTGCCGTGACCGGACAGGCGCGGCGCGAAGATCGTCAGCCCGCGCACGTTGAGATACTCCGCCAGCCAGCGTATCTCTTCCGGTGACGCCGTGAAGCCGTGCGTACACACACAGCCCACCGGCCCGCCGTCCAGCAAGAACGGCTCCGCACCACGTCGTAAGGGGGGGATGTCGGTCATCAATATCTCTTCACTTCCAGTACCCGCGCCTGCGGCGAGTGTACCACGCGCGGGCGGGCAGGGGCCAGCCGTCAGCTTTACCTCACCCCCGTCCGACCTTTGGTCGGCACCCCTCTCCACGCGCGGAGAGGGGGCGCACCCGGTGACGATTTCCCCCCTCCGCGCTCATCGTTGGCGTGATTTTTGTAGGGGCGTATTGATGCACTTTAACAAATTAATACGGAGAAAGGCCCACATAGCGCAAGAGGTCGAGCGGGTGGTCATCGCACTGGTCAAGCCAGTCCTGTACCGCCGCCTGTAGGTCCAGCCAATGGTCACCGAAATCGTGATGATGCAAGAGTTCTTGGTAAAGGCGTAACCAGACTTTCTCAGTCGGGTTGGTCCAGGGAGCATAGGTGGGCAAGCGCAGCAGACAAATGCGGCTGTCGAGCAGGGCTAACAAGAGGTCAGGATGAAAGTGCACGGGCCAGTTGTCCTGTACGACAAAGATCACCTGGGCGTCGGGATAGACGGTTTCCAGGTGGCGATAGTAAGCCAGCAGAGTCTGTCGGTTGAAACGATAGCGTTGCCAGGCTACGAATTGACCGGTCAAGGGGTTGAGAACCCGGCGATGCGGCGTTTCTTGTTCTTGGCATAGCCTTGCGGCACCCGCGGCGCATCGCTGGACGGGGCGGCATAATCGCGGGCCACACTCGCCCGCCGATAGTAGGTCAGTTCGTCCTCGAACACAACCACATAACGGTGCGGCGCGCGGCGCGCTAAGGTCAAGGCCGCCTGCACATAGGCCAGTTTGAGATCATAGTCTGGGTCGGGCGAATGCAGGTACGCTCGTCCGCGTTTGTAGCGGATGTGAAGGCGTTGGAGCACCTGCCACACGCCCGCCAGACTGCATCGGCTCAACCAGGCAATACCTTGTCGGATACCTGCCAACCACCAGCGACTGCGCGTCAGACCCACCACACGCGGCGCGCGTTGGACCAGCGTCTGGAGATGGCCACGCGCTTGCTCACGGCTTAGGGGGAAAATACACGGGTTTGCGCCCGCGTCCCGTCTTGATCTTCCACCCGGCCATGCCGTGTGTCAGATACGCTTTGATCCACCCATGGACGGTCTCGGGTTCATGGCGTTTGAGCAGGACCCGTTCACTCACTTCGGTCAACGTGGCCCCATCCGCCACCTTCAGCACGGCTGCCGCTCGTTCGCGCAGATAGGCTTGCAAGTGACGATCTCGGATCATTTCCAATTCGGCTCGTTGGGCCGCGGTCAACTCGACCCGGATTCGCTTTGGCATCTCTCACCTCATGGCGCTCCTTTGACCCTATTTTATCTCCGTATTTAATTTTTAAACTGCATCAATACGCCCCTACAAAGAACGGTTGCCGAAAATTTCTGTCAAAGCGCATTGGGTTGCCCAATTTGGGCAGGGCAAGTGTTACCCGCCGTAGGGTTATACTAAGCGGATGCGCCACTAGGTTTTACCCCGATAGCGATCGGCTAAGGTGAACTGAGCGATGGTCGTGTAGGTCAGGTCTTTGGGAACAAAGCGCCGAATCTCACGACCATCCTCGTCATAAACGACCCACTCACGCGTGTCTGCCGCCAACTGCACAGCCAGGGTGCGCCGTTTGTAGTCACGTCCGACGGAGTAGGAGCGGTTGAGCACCGAGATGCGGCCATTGATTTCCACTTTACGGTGAAAACGAAAGGTCGCCAAATAGTGCGCCATGAGGGAGGATGACCACAGTTGGGCATCTTCGGTCGGCTGATAGGGGCGCGGACAGGCGTTCAAGTCAGGCCAGTGGTCGATCCGCGCCCGGCCATCCCGCAGGGGATAGCGCTGCCGTTGCAGGGTGGCGAAGCGGTCGAGTTCATGACAGAACTGGTCAAAATCGGCACACTGGGCCGGTTATCAATAACCATTCAACACGCCATGATTTTTTTGGACGACGGCATGTCGGGAACAGCGACGCGGGCGACCAAACAGCGGCTGATTTCTGATGCCCGCGTCCCCACAAGGCCAATCCCCAGGGGACTGGTGAATTGGTGCCCCGGGGATGCCCATTATCAAAGCGCAGAGGGTCGGTCTGCCCCAACACGCCATCACCGTTTGCAGACATCGAGGATCCGCTTGGGGGTCGATCTGGTTCAACTGTTCTTGAGGGGGAAAACCCGCCGCGTGCAAGATGGCGCCACTCGCTTCGAAAATCCCGGATGGTTAACCAACTCACTTGACCCCCTTCGGCCTACCCCATCTTTTCTTTCAGCATCCACCGCCCATACCTCATGGGCCGTTTGCCCGCGTCTGGCTGAGGCTTTGCGGCGCGGCGTCGGGGGCTGCGGGCGCTGAAGCCGGCTTGCCGAAACCAGCGCTGCACCACTCGCTCGCTGGGTAGGTCCTGCGCGTCAAATTCATCCCCCAACCCCAGCTGAATCGACCCCAGATCCAGGGGGGGCGCGGCCCCTTTTCAGCGCCAGGGCGCGCGTGACCACGGCCTCCGGCTTTGCTCTGAGCTGAGCTTCCCCCATGCCTCATAACGGGGCCGCATTATGTCATACCTTTTCCAATGTCGCCAAATCCTCCGCACACTGTCGAGTACCTAAACTCCATTACCCGCGCGATTCTCGTCTTTTTTTTTCTCCCCGGCTCCGACTCTGGATGATTTCTTTTCTCACTGGATTTGGCAGGGCTGCTGGCATTGCTTTCACCTTCTCATTTAGTCTAACCCTCTGGCGTTCGATGTTAGCATATCCCTACGGCGGGTAACACTTGC
>CAWKMN010000002.1:0-371410 GCA_963850765.1 uncultured Chloroflexia bacterium
ATCGGTCTGAGTGGTCATGCTGGCCGACGTGCCTACCCTCGGCTCGGCGAAGAAGGGGATCGACCTGAGCTCGTTCGTGCTTGTACGGCCGAGCAGCCCGATACCCGATGCGTCGCTGCGATAGGAAAGCGTGTTGTTGAATTCCACACTCGCCACCCCCCAGCGGAACAATCGGAACCAGACTCTGGAGGTTCGAAAGCCCCGATGCGCTCTGCAGCCGCACCTGGGCGAGGCTGAAGTTGTGGATGTTGTTGCCATTGACGCTGGTCGAGTACTCCAGCTTGGCGTCCCCCTGGTTGGTCGGCAGGTTGTCGAACGCCTCGCCGCCGGCGACGCCGTTGCCTGCGCGGAAGTTCGCGATCGCCTGCTGGATGAACGTGTGCGGATTCGTCCAGCCCGCGGCGACCCCGAAGCGCGCCTGGCCTTCCTGGATCTGGAACACGCGCGTGTCGAGGCTCAACCAGTGTGTGGGCCCGTCGAGCATGAACGGATTGGGATTGAACTGCAGACGCACGCGCAGGCTGTCGTCGACGATGCGGTTGCCGCAGCGGTCCGTCGCCGTGACGGCGAGTTTAACATCCCTGAAGTCGCCCGGCGTCGTTAGCCCGGCGAACGCAGCCTGGCCGGTGAATGTCACTGTGCAAGGGAAGGTGATGCGCTGGGAACGGCAGGATGCAGCCCAGGGTCCTCAGGCTGTGCGGATGTCACCGCGACCGTTACGCCGAGAATGGGCGCGTCAGTCATGACGTCGCGCAACTCGACCTGAGGATAATGGGCCGGATCGGTGTACAGTCCGGCCGCGTGGACAGGCGGGGCGATCAGCCCGTACAGCGCCGGTTCGACGAGTGCGGGCCAGACGATCGTGAATGGCCGTGCGGTGCGGTCCTGCACAATGACATAGAATGCTTGGGTGAAGACCGTCGTGCCGGTTGCTGCGACCTGCTCGACGCTGAACGTGCTCCGATCGAGGTAGGTGGTGATATGAGGCGTCTGCTTCTCCTGGATCAGATCGATCTCGATGGTTGAACTCGTGATCGAATCCATCCAGGCGCTCGTAAGCCGAGCCCGCAGGCAGATCTGGCACGAACGCTTCGAGCAGCGTCAACGTCGTGTTGCTGCCGATCGTCGCGATCTGGCGCACCTGTCCGTCGGCGCGAACAAGGTCACCCTGGCGCAGTTGGCTCGTGAAGCTTGTGCCCGCGCCGGTCACGGTGAGCCCCGCGCTCGAGATCGTTCCCGATACCGTCTGGACGCTGCCGTTCGGGCGCGCCTTGCAGGTAAGCTGCCCGGTGATGCGGATGCGGCTGTTCTTGAAGCCGACCGGCGTGGGCGAGAAGAGCAGGTTGTCGGCCTTAAACGGGCCATCGCCGTCGCCGTCGAGCGTGCCCGCCGAGCCGTCGAAGATGAAGTCTTCCGAGAAGTCGGTGTTCTGCAGGCGTTGCGTGGCCGTGGGTGCGCCGCTCGAAATCATCGTCAGCTCCCGTGACAGCGAGATCACCGGAGACATACCGCCCAACTCGCGCAGCACGTCACAGCGGAGCAGCAGATCGAGTGTGCGGCCGAACGGATCGGGGCGCACGTTCATCTTGATGCGAAGCGTCCCCTGACCACTTGTGAGATTCACCGCTGCCACGCCGAGCGCGGGCTCCACGGAGTTGCTGTTCGTGTTCAGGTCGCGCAGGATCGTGAGGACTCGCGGATCGGGAAAGTCCGAGTTGTCCGACTGGAGGAGTTTGAAGGCATTGAACCGCGGCTCGCGCTTGACCCACACGTCGTCGTTGAAGCCGTGCCACGCGAAGAAACGCGGTACGTGGTTGTTGTCGATCGGTGGCGCGATATCCGAGTTCAGGCCGTGGCCGGTTCCGTGATAACCGGTGTCTGACACGCCGGGCACGTTGATCACGGGGAACTGATTGAAGTCCATCGCGAAGAGTTGGCCCATCTCGCCCAAATTCGCGAGCTCGTCGACATCGGATTCCCAGTACGTCGTGTGTATCTCGTTGAGCACGATCGTCGGCGGGTTCGTCGACCAGTCGTCGATGTGCGGATTCCCGGAGAAGTCTGCATCGACCCCGCTGGGCGGCGGATCGTTCGACTGCGTGTCGTGCGCGCACATGTTGATCGAATCCACCGGATCCTGTCCGGATCTTGCGAGCCAGCGATCGAACACTTCGAGATGGTCGCGATGAAAGCGGAAGAATTCGGCGCCGACCTGCGTGCGACTGATCTCTTTCTTGCCCGAATGCTGGCCCACGCTGGTCTTGAAGAACGGCGTCGCCTGCGTCCAGCCTGACCCGATCGGCCCGTTCACATGCCAGATGTGGTGCACCTGGTGAAAGATGTCCGTGAAGTCCTTGTCCGAAAGAACCGTGCCGTCTCGGTCAAACACCTTGTGCACGTGGATCACCGGCTGCACGAGCACGCGCTTTCGCAGGTCGCTCATCCACTTGACGAATGCCCAGTAGCGATAGCTGAAGCAGGCCTTGACCTCGTCCTGAAGCTCATCGGTGATACTGTTTCGATACGTGTTGTTGTAGTACTGCCGCAGGCTCGTACCGAGCGCCTCAGTCGTCGCGGGAAGTGGTCCCATGCCTGGGATGCTTGCTGCCTGCTCGGCGTCCATCGAACTCTGCCCGTCCCAGGGCCGGACCGGCGGCAGGAAGTACTTGCTGCGCCACGCCTCGTAGCGGGCGAGCATGTAATCGACGTGATGAGCGAGGAACGCATTGCCGGTAACGGTTGTCGATACCGAGTTCGGCACGTTGTCCCGCGTCCAGTGGATATGGTTCTTGGCACCCGCCGGCGCAGGCGTGCCCAGCTCACCAACGCCCAAGTCGCCGTAGACGAGCTCGGAAACGAAGCTGATGAAGTTCGGTCCAGTCGCTGCCATGGGAAACCTCCTCCCCTAATTCCGGCCGGGATTCGCACAGTCTAAAAGCCAGCAATCAGCGCCCATCGATCGAGCGAGGTATCGGGTGTCAGTATGGCCGGACAAGCCACTCATGCGCTGCAAAGCCCTGCTGCTATTGGTGGCGTCAGGGTTTCGCATGCCTCCCGGTGCCATCCAGGTACAGAGCCGCCGCCAAGGGAGCGCCGACGGCTCGGCAACACTTGTCTCAACTCGTAGTGCAAACGGCAGCGTGCAGCAACGCCAGTGTGGCCGCTGCATCACTACCCCCTGGTAGAAATGAGACATGCGGAAGAGATAGTCCTATGAAATCAGTATAGGATTTAAGCTGATAAACGTCAATTTTATTATCGTTTTCACATAAGGTTCTATCCAGAAATTTATTTTTGTAGGGGCGTATTGCTATACGCCCCTACGGAGCGCGCGCATTTACGGATAGGTTGTAAGTTTGGATTTTGACCAGCTTAGGAGCGCACTCATTGAATTGACCTGCATCTCGTATTGTCACACCTCACTTGACAACCGCTCAAAAAAGGTATACCATCTGTGCATAAGTATACTCGACGTGTAGTAATGCGCATGATGTGCAGAAAGGAGCGGGAAGCATGGCAGATCGGCGAGAGCAGCGGCGTATGGATACCCGGCGGCGTCTGCTCGATGCGGCCGAGCATGTCTTCAGCCAGAAAGGTTACCAGGAGGCATCCGTGTTGGATATCACCGAGGCGGCGGATGTCAGCAAGCGGACGTTTTACTTGCACTTCACCGACAAAGAGGATGTGATCGAGGGGATGGCGATGCGCGGGCTGGAAGAACTGCGTGTCCAGGTTGAAACCCAGAAGCCACACGATCACCCCCATCCCAGTGAGGAAAGCTTCCGAGAAGGGTTCCAGCAGGTGACGCAGACGATTTTCGAGTATGCGGCCAGCAATCCAGACCTGATGCAGATCATCTTCGGACGCAGCGGCTCGTTCCGGCTGCAAGCCATGGCACGGACATTTATGGCGCGGGCCTGGGTGGAGAATATGGAACGGGAATGCCACTTTCGCCCCGATGCGCCTATTGCAAGGGAAGTGCTGGCGAATGCGATGGCCGGGTTGATTTACCAACTGTTGTGCTGGTGGTGTCAGAACCCGAATCCGTATTCACCCGCCGATATGGCCGCTCAATGTGCCACGATCTTGTACGACGGAGTGGGCGTCAACCTGGAACCGGATAAGGAAATCACGAACTGTCGATAGGTCGCGGATTAAACAGTAACGTTTCAGCGCCGTTGTTGGCGCACGTCTAGGGCCAGCTACACCATCTGCCAGGATCGCTGTAGCCCGTGCCCGACAAAAGACAAGGGCTGCTCGGTGAGCAACCCTGGTGACGCCTCTCTACCGCCCCATCTGCCAGGATCGCGGCAGTAGAGCACGCCTGTTCATTTGATTGTACCATAGGAGCATTGCACTGTCATGTTTGCCACCATGGGACGTATCGCGGATCGCTACCGCCTGCCACTGCTGATTGGATGGGTCACCCTCGCGGTGCTCATCTCCGTGCTAGCCCCCAACCTGGACGATGTAACCAGCAACGATCAGAGTGATTTTCTGCCCGACGACGCCTCTTCACGACAGGCTGAGGCAATGGTCGAGGAGTATTTCCCACATCTCGCACAAGGACCAACGGCGGTCCTCGTTTTTCACGCTCAACCGGGCCAGTTGGTGACCAGCCCGGAGAACTTGTCGTTTATCGGCGAGATCAGCTCTTGGTTGACCGGCCCCAATCGGCCGCCGTATATCGAAGCTGTGCTTTCTCCCACGCTCAACCCCGAAGCGGCAGGCCGCCTTCTTTCCCAGGATGGTGAAGTCGCCATGGTCACGCTGGCGCTCGGCACGACAGATCAGGATAAGCAGGCTCAGCTGTTGGATACCATTGGCGAGCGCCTGGATGATGCGCCGGCCGGGTTGGAAGTTTTCCGCACAGGTGAAGCCGCTATCGGCCGCCAATATAACGAAACCATTGCGGAGAGTGTGGACCGCACAGTTTTTGTTACGTTGGCGCTGGTGGTCCTGATCCTGCTGGCGATTTACCGTTCACCCGTCAGCCCATTCGTGCCGTTGTTCGTCGTGACCATCGCGTTTATGATCGCGCGCGGAATCGTGGCGTGGCTGGCCGAGAGTGTGTTCACCGTATCCGACACAGCGACCATGCTGCTGATTGTAATCATGTACGGCGCGGGAACAGATTACTGCCTGTTCCTGATCAGTCGATTCCGGGAGGAAATGGCCGATCAACCGGAGACAGGTGCGGCGGTGCGCCACACCGTCCGCCATGTGGGAGAATCCATTTCGAGCAGCGCGGGGACCGTGATCACCGGGTTTGTGGCAATGGCATTCGCGCAGCTTGGCCTGTTCAACACCACGGGCCCGACACTGGCCGTCGGTGTGATGGTGAGTTTGCTGGCGGGCCTGACGCTGACTCCGGCGCTGCTGGGCTTGCTCGGCCAACGCGCGTTCTGGCCGCGCCGCGCGCAGCACCGCGACAGCGGCGCGCTCTATAAGCGCACGTCACAGTGGGTGAGTTCGCGCCCCTTCTTGACCATCGTGATCATCGTAGCGGCCATGGCCCCTTTGGCCTATTACGGCAGCCGTCTCGTCGTGACCTACGACTGGTTGGAAGATATGCCGGACGACGCTGAGTCGATTGCAGGCTTCCGCGTGCTCGAAGGGCACATCGGCGCGGGGGAAATGCAGCCGCTCACCGCCGTGACTGTGTTCAAAGACGGCGATCCGATGGCCCAAGCCGCCGAACTCGCTCAGGAACTGGCGGCGATCAAGGGTGTGGCCGTCGTGCGGAGCGCCAGCCAGCCGCTCGGCATGGCGATCCCCGGCGCAGAGAACGATCCCCAGTTGGCGGCCCTGGCCGAAAGCTACCTGAACCGGCAGGCGAACGCCGCTCGGTTTGAGATCGTGCTGAACGATACGCCTTACAGCCAGGGTGCGATGGACACGGCTGACCGCCTGCATGATGTTCTGGATCGTGCTGGGCGAAAATCCGCCCTGGAGGGGTCTACCGCCGTCAGCGCAGATATCCGCCACTACCTTGAGATAGACCAACGGCTCACCATCACCTTGGTACTGGGGGGTATCTTCTTAATCCTGATGGTCATGCTTCGCAGCGTGGTCGCGCCCGTGTATCTGATCGGCACGATCCTGTTGAGCTACCGGACGACACTCGGCATCACGCGGCTTGCTTCGGGCGTGCTGTGGGGCACGGATCAACTGACGTGGTGGGTTCCGTTCTTTATGTTCGTGTTCCTGGTGGCGCTCGGCATCGACTACAGCATATTCCTGTTCGGGCGCATGAAGGAAGAAGTGCGCCATCACGGCACGCAGGAGGGTATTCACCGCGCCGTCGAAACCACCGGATCGATCATCACGTCGGCCGGGATCATCGTGGCGGGTACGTTCGCCGCGATGCTGTCCGGCGAGATCTTGGGGCTGGCGCAGATCGGCTTTGCTGTCGCCGTCGGCATCCTGATCGATACGTTTGTCGTCCGTACGGTGCTTGACCCGGCCCTGGCGACTTTCTTCGGGCGCTGGACGTGGTGGCCCGGCAAGATCGAGCGCGTCCCGATCCCGGCCGGTGATCTTCAACCCACGCCCGCACCGGAGATGGGCGCGTCGGATTAATCTCACCTCCTGTCTTCTCCCCACGCGATAGCTGAGGGGGTAAAGGGGAAAGCAAGGGTTCATCGGGCACACTTTTCGGTAAGCAGGATACGAAGGCGGAGTCCGATGAACCTGAAGCAACTATGCCCTTGGTTAAAGCAGAGCAGTTGAGCATTTGCACATTTACATGTCAGAAATCGTTCCAAACTGCCACAGTCATGAGCGATTTCAAAATGCCCGCCAGCGATCACGAGCGTGTTTTCAGGGTGGCCAGATTCAGCGCCATATTTGCCCCTTATCGCTCATTCCGTTTCCCAACGTGACATGTGGCCCTGGTTTTTTCTGGAACATTTTTCCCTCCCTTGCCTATCGTCGGCGGGCTCTATACGAATGATCTGACGTCCTGTACTTTATTGACGAAAGGAACGGAGAAAGGGATACACTTCGAACCGGGAGGTTCGCACATCGAGCGACAGAAAGTACAGCGCCAAATACGCCATTTGGCGCATGTCTCCGTCACGTAACTCCAATCTATAATTAGAAAAAAGGTATCGCGCAGAAATGATGGATGTTGAGTCGAAGACCTGATTCATTGTCCTCCGTGTTCGTCCCCATAAGCAGGCTTTGCGTTTGTTGAGTAGATGTATCCTTTTTCCTATCTCGTTCGGTTATAGAATTCGCCCTACACCGTATCGAATCATTTGGCAGCCAATAGGGCGCAAACGATGAAACATTTTCCAGGACATGTTATGTCGGGACGGCTTTAGTGCTGCTTTTGAGTACGGCCGGCGGATCAAGCAAACTGATCAGGTCATCCTCATTGATCGCAGCTTCTTGACCTGTCTCGGCAAGCTGCCCTGCGTTTGTACATGAAGGATACGGAGGTCTTCTGCTTGGATAGGACCTGTCTGTATTCGCACATTGCCCGCTGAAGTAGATCACCGGAGAAAACGATTATGATGATGGGATCTGGTTTGATGAGCGTCATGTGGGTATTGATGGCCGCAGGCATGATGATAGGCCTGTTGGTGTTAGTCTTGGCGACAGTAACAATCGAAACGAGAACTGGCGCTCTGACCAAACGTAAACGCGGGACGTACGACCCAGACGCGGATGTCTACACCTTTTTTGAGGAGAAACTCAAGCGTGAAACGAATTATGTTCTCGCCGACGATGGTGAGATAGTCGATGTTGCAGACGATTGGCAAACAAATAGGATGGCGGACAATTCGTAATTCTCAAAGAAGTCCGTGCGTAAAATCTACCCGGCATGGTCAGAAACCGATATTCATGAGAGGCAGCGAGCGCTGCACAGCAGGAAATCTGACCATTCGCACACGGCATCGCAGACCTTTCAGGAAACCTTGCAGCTTGCCTTTCAGTTGCCTTAGAGCGTCCGTCGATGCAAAGGAACGTAATCACCAGACAACTTCAATACGGGCAACTGTGGTCCAGTCGAACAGGCTGAACGTGTCAGACGGATCCTTTACAAATGCCACTCACAGAAAGGAAGGGTGACCATGGCATCTATCAAGCTGATCTCAGAGGAAGAAGCCACTGGTAAAGTCAAAGCGGTCTACGATGACATCATGAAAACGCATGGTATTGATTTTGTTCCTAACATGTATAAAGCCATGGCCGCCAAGCCTGATTTCTTGGAGGCAAATTGGAACCGGATCAAGGTGATCATGCGCGCACCAGGCAAACTGGATCAACTGACACGGGAGATTATCGCGCTGGCGGTGTCTGCGGTAATGGGTTGTGAGTATTGAATCTCGGTTCACACTTCCGCGGTGCGGAATTTGGGACTGGACGAAGAAGGGGTACTCGAACTCATGGCGGTGGTGGATTTGCTGAGCGGCCTGAACAAGTTCAATGCAGGGCTGCAGGTGGAACTGGATGAAAAATCGTGGTTTGGTTGAGGGGGATAACCTGAATGCCGTGTGCATTCAGTACCTCAGATCGCGCGTTGATACCGTGCTAAACCGTCCTTCCAGGAGGACCTACGCATAAAGCAATTCTGTATCTGGGAATCGCTCGCAACACATGACCAGGATTGGCTTATCGGGCACCTGGCTTTTTTGGATCACTACGGTATGCCGTAGCTCGCGGGTGAATTGCGTCAGTGATCGTGCGATTTTAGCGATCTCATCCTCCTGATCCCGAGCGGTTGCCTGAAGCGAGATAGTCTCGTGTTCCGGTAATGCTACGCCTCAGCGATGGCCATTTGGCCAATTCGAACAGGAACGCATGATTGCCTATGTCGGGATACGCCATTTGGCGCATGCTGCTTGAAGCTGGGATGTCCTATAGTAAGGTCTAGTTGGGAAGGCCCGTTTATATGCTCTGCCTGAAAGGCGGCCGAAGTGGGGTTATCGTGGCCTAACAACCCCTCAGACAGGAGACAAAGTCAGTGAAGAAAACCGTACAACTCTTTTTTACCGTTGGGGCCATGGTTGGCGTCTGGCTGCTGATTCTTCAGGCCGGATCGGCCATCTATGGCTCGATCTGGGGGGACACGGATGGTGATTTCGCCCTGAATGTCGTGTCTGTGAACGGCGACCAGCAGACGGCGTATCAGCGGCTTGTCGCGGAGGTCACTCCTGCTTCGGGCATCACAATTCCGGTCGTCTGGGGCGATATGGGGCAGCGGCTGGTGGACGCCGGTGCGATTGACATGGACAAAATGGTCGATCATTACGGCCTGTTGAGCGAAGAACAAGCGGCCATCCTTCAGGGTGACAGCGTGCAGGAAATCACGTTCACAACATCGAATATCCAGTTCTGGACGAACGCGCTGTGGGCATTGGGCCTGACCCAACAGAGCAAGGTCCTGGGCGAGGGGTTGATGGCGCAACGAGCAGAAGAATATCCGATCGAAGGGTATGCCTCTACGGGCGGCTGGACACTTGGCAGCAAAGAAGCCGTGGATCTCTTCAACAGCGCGCAGTTGGTCGCACTGACCCCTGAGCAGGACGACATGGTGCATGATGTGGCCGCGCATATCTTCCGCCCGTGCTGCGGCAATCACACGGCTTTCCCCGACTGCAATCACGGCATGGCCGTTCTCGGCCTGCTGGAACTGATGGCGTCGCAGGGCGCGACCGAGGACGAGATGTATCAGGCGGCGTTGGCCTTCAACAGCTACGCGTTCACCAGCAGCTATGTCAATGTGGCGGCCTACTTCAACTCACAAGGGACTCTCTGGTCCGATATCGACGCGGCAGCCGTCCTGGGGGAGGAATACTCCAGTGGGCAGGGGGCGAAGCAGGTAGCGGCGCAGGTTGGTACCATTCCCGGCGCGCCGGGCAGTGGCAGTGGCGGCGGTTGCAGCGCGTAAGAGCACTCGGCAAATGTAATCGAAGGTTGTACAACCTGAGCAGATCTGTTGGAAGGAGACGGAGATGGCGAAAGATCCGGTATGTGGAATGGATGTGGACGAAAAAACGGCAGCCGGAAAATCAGAGTACCAGGGAAAGACCTACTACTTCTGCTCGACTGGCTGCAAACGGGAGTTCGACAAAAATCCTGAAAAGTACGCTTCGCAGGCGAAGTGACGTGAAGGCCCTCAAGGGCATACGGTGGCAGCTTGAGGTTGCCTACGCACTGTCGTGCGGAAAACCGAATAATACCACCCTGCGCAAAAACAAACAGCACCGCCCGGAAACGAACGGTGCTGTTTGATGTAATGTCAGGCGCGGCTCGCGGATACTACGGGGTCACGTTGATGATCATCATAAGACCGCCCGGTTCCACCCCGTCGTTGGTCACATGATGCAGGATATGGCAGTGCAGCACCCACTGGCCCGGTTCGGTCGCGACGAACTCAATATCGTACCGCTCACCCGGTGCGACGCTGATCGTGTCTTTGGTGAGTTGGGCTGCTTCCGGTACGGGATGACCATCGGTAGCGACGACCTTGAACGGGACACCGTGCAAATGCATCGGATGCACGAACTGTCCGATATTCGCCAGACGCAGGCGGATGCGCTGCCCTACTTTGACATTGATAGTTTCAGTGGCGGGGAAGGCTTTGCCGTTAATCGTAAAGTAGTTCGGCTCAGTGCCCGCCATCGGCATGACGGTATAGGTTTGACCGTCCACAATGCGTGATTCATTCAGCATCAGCGTCAGATCCACATCGGGCGGGTCAGCTTCAGGCTCGGCGGGATCGATGATGAACGGCGCGTAAAGCCCAAGCCCTACTTGAGTGTCACTTTCGGTATGGGAATGATACATGTAGGTGCCGGCGGGTTTGGCGACAAACTCATAGGTGAAGGTCTCACCCGGTTCTACTGCCTCCTGCGAGAGCCCAGGCACACCATCCATGGCGAATGGTACGTCGATACCGTGCCAATGAATAGTCGTTGGTTCAGGCAGGTTGTTCGTAAACAGAATTCGAACGGTGTCGCCTTCAGTGACGCGAATCATCGGGCCTGGCACGGTGCCATTGTAGGTCCACGCCGTGGCGGTTACGTCGTCGAGAATCTTCCAGAGTACGGGAATCGCGGTCAGCTCAAACACCTTCACATCACCCTCAAGGCGAAACTCAAGGGGCTGCCCGCCGCGATCTTGTGTTGCAGCCGGTACGCCTTCCGAACTGATCGGCTCCATGCCGTGTCCCGCCATCTCCTCGTCGCCGGAACCAGACATGTCCATGGTCGAATGATCCATTGGGGTGGAGGAATCCATTGCACTCATTTCTTGGGTAGGTAGCGGGGTGGGCGTCAGAGTAGGCCCCGGATGTCCTCTACCGAAGGCCGCTGCTTGTGTTACCGTTGGGGGAGGCGGGGTAGGGCTTGGGGTGCTCTGCATGGCGCCGCCACCGTGATGTCCCGCATGTCCAGTGGGGGTGGGTGTAACATCACCCTGTGCTGACGTGAGCGGGAGCGGCGTGATTATCACTCCCATCACAACCAGCACGGTAATGGTCGATAAAACGGCCAGCATGACGATTGGACGTTTCATACATCAGCTTCCTTTGCAGATGGTCGTGCAGATACCTTCACTTGGCATTCTCTAACCACGTCAGATTAACATAAGGCTCACAGCGTGACATGCGCTGAATGGCGCACTCGTTTATGCGCGTTGGTCAGGTTACTTAGGCAAGCACAACTGGCCAGGACGCGCTTAGCCGTCGGAGGCAGCTTCTGCCTCAGAACGCGGCGCGCTTCGCCGTTCACTACTCTTAGCCGCTTTTTTATTGTTGCCGAGGCGATAGCCCAGGAAAACTAAGGTCGAGCAGACACTAATCAATATGACAACCTGAAAACCAAGCCGGTCGGCGTCCGCGCCGGCGAGAAACCCGTGTGCGGTCGCTAACACAAAACCAAGATAACTCGTGAGGTGGATCAGTCTCCAGCGCGGATGTCCCAGATTCTTCTTGAAGGAAAAACTCAGAGTAACGATGAGCATGATCCAGAAGCTCACGGTTCCCAATCCCACCGGGACCGGGCGATAGGGGCCTCGGAAGGGGATAAAGAGGTCCAGCAGGGTGTAGGTAAAATACTTGTCGAACAGCAGCAGTTCAGCGTGAATGACCGAGAAGATCACGGACAGCCAGGCCAGGGTGCTGTGCATCAGCATGGACAGCACACCGGGCGACCAGTCTTTTACAGCCCGACTGCTCAGCACCAATCCCCAAATGGTCGAGAGCGTCAGAAGTACATACGCCGTAATTCCAGATCCGCGTACGAAATACCACGTCAGATTTTGCCCGCTGTCGGCAATCGTAGTCAGGCCACCGCGAGATATGAACAGGAGGATAGCAGTGCCGACGGATATGACACTGAACAGGAGTACAATACGGTCGGCCCAACGCACATGCGTATCCAAAGAACACCTCCATCAGGGCACATCTCGACCACCGCGCTGTCGGTTCGGGTGGTTGGTGGCCTCAAGTTATCATTCGTTACTGGGAAGTAGCTGGCGAGACTCCCAGCCGGAATTAACCTGTCTCAAGGGTAAATGTCATGGAGTGGTGGCGGCTGGCAAGATGTAGCCCTGTGCATACGCCAGTTTGACCGATGCAGCTATCGTCTCTCCCCAGGCGGATTTCAGGAGCGAGAGACTGTAATCGCCCCCCAGCATCACGAGGCTAAATCCGTCAATTCCGCCATCATACACGGTCGCCATGGCGACACCTGAGTTGTCGATCACCTGACTGGTGAGCTGCTTACGGGCAAATTCCACGCTGAGCGCAACAACCGTGTTCGCGGGGGAGACAAGCGCAAAATGTGTCCCTGGTACATCATCCGTGAGTTCTAATGTGGTCGCCTGCTGGAGCATCAGGATATTATTCCCCGTTATAGGATCCGCCGCGCCAAAATCCCTGAGTCTGGAATGGGGATGGACCGTCACATAGGCCGTCGGAAAATCGGCCAGCCGCTCCACGGTGATCGTATGTTGTTGGTCTGTCGGGGCAAAGCGCAGCTCGACGGCATAAACGCGCTCATCGGCCAGTTGGAAAATAGTCGCGCCTGCACCATCGGTTACCTCAACCGATGCGCCACGAATTTCGAGATAGACAACCCCCGTCGTATGGGGAGGTGAATTCACCAGGATCGTCAGGCCAGGCGTATCATCATTCAGGGTGATAACTCCGTCATCACCTGCCAGACTGATTTGCGGGAGAAAGAGGCTGACAACCAGCCCGAGTATGAGAAAACGAAGCCATTTCATGCTAACGCTCCTTGGACGATATAGGGCTGGAAATTGGCCGTCGCCAGCACCATTCCATCATGACGGACAACGAGGCCAGCGGACTCGGCCTGTTCATTAAGCCAGGCCAGCCCATCCATGCACCCTCGTATAACAACAGCTTTCGTATAAGCTTCAGCGATTGTCGCGCGCGGATGAATCACGGTAGCCGAGAGCACGTCGGTTGCGGCGGGTTTACCCGTGCGCGGATCAATAATATGATGCTGCCACTGATTCCCCAGCTTCCAGCGCCGGCAATCAACCCCACTCGTGACAACGCTTAGATTTTTCAAGGCAATCGTAAGCAGCGTTTCTCCCGAATGTCCGGGTTCTGCCACATTGACCGGCCAGCCCTCGCTGTGGTGCGGGCTGCCATACGCGACAATGTCGCCCCCCGCCTCGACCAGACAGGCCCCGTGTTCCTTCAGTTGGTTGGCAACAAAGGCGGCCGTCCACCCTTTGGAAATTCCGCCGAGATCGATGCCTTCTCCATCGGGCAGACGCACCATGTTTTGGGCTTCGTTAATCTCGATACGCTGCCAGTCGGCTACCTGTGTAGGAGGGCCTGGCAGGTGGCCTGCGGGTTCCAGCCGGTCAAAACTTCGGTCGTATCCGGCGGCCCGGATCGCAGACCAGATCAGCGGGTTGTAAAGCCCGTCTGTCTGTTCGGCGGCTTGTTTGGCCGCGATGATGTTTTTCAGCAGGTTATCGCTCACCCCGACCCATTTTCCGCTTTGGCTGTTCAGGCGAGACAACTCACTGTCGGGTAGAAAGCGAGAAAGACTTGCCTCAATATCTCGGATCTGGTCGGCTGCCCGTTCCAGATATTTCTGTTTTGCGGGGACGGCCTCTAGCCAAATCCGAAATTTACAGCCCATCGCTGGAAAACAGATGTTAAGGCGTTCGTTCACCATGACGATGTTTGGGTCGTTGCCGTATCTTGCCCACCACCGCTTGCTGCCGGCTGGGCCGCCATGCTGCTTGACTGGCGTAAGATGACGATGTTGGGAGCCGCCTCAATAATCGGGCCGCTCGCCGCGGAAGAATTCGATGAGTTCTTTTCCAGATTGATTTCGCGGTCATAACTGGCCAGCGCCTGACTGCCGATCAGGAGTGAGGTAACACTGGCCGAGACAATCACGCTTCGTATGACAATACGCTTTTCAGGAGTCATTCCGTTCGGCATAATCTTCTCCGTCGATGGGCGAATAGTTGCTCGATTTTCTTGAACCTGGGATTGTTCATTCTGTCCCGCCCTGCCTCATCGCCGCCTGTTAAATGAGGTCGGTTATGAGGCAGAGCAGGCTTGCTATCACGCGTTCTAGCTTATGGCGTGGTGGTGGGCATTGGCATACCGGGCATCGGCGGCATACCGGACATCGTGTCGGTGGGGGTTGCCTGGGTGGTGGGCTGGGTGCCCGTGCTGCTCCCTATCGCACTGCCCATCATCCAGCTCATCATACCGTCCATCGTCTCCATGCCTTCCGCCCCCATCATATCCTCCATCATGCCCATCATGGAGTCCATAAGTTCGGGGTTCATCATGCCCATATCGACCATGAGCTGCGCCATACCCTGCATACCCGGCATCTCCATCGCCATAGGAGCGGAACTCTGAGCCGGATCAGCCATCGGCATTTCCATCGAGTCCATACCCATCGGCATCCCACCCATTGGCATCCCACCCATCGGCATTTGCATTTGCATTGATTCCGTTTCCGTCATAGTCATTTGCATCGGGTCTGTTCCCGTGCCAGAAGCTTTACCTGTTGGAACAGGAGTTGCGGCTGCCGTCACACCGGCTGCCCCTGGGTTTGGGTTTTGAGACTGGTAGTATTGCATCATCTGGAGATATAGAATCATTTGTAGCATTTGCATCATGTCCGGCGTTGCGCCGGCTGTAGGCATACCGGGCATCGTGCCGGGATCCATCGGAACCAGTGGGGTAGGGGTAGGTCCCTGTGCACTGGTGGTGGAGCCTCCACTCGCGAATCCAAAGAGCGCAAGGGTGGCGACGGTAATAACAACCGCCATGATGGTAACGAGTTTGTGATAGGCTTTCATCTGCATACTCCTTCGTTCAAGTGCATGCGCAATTTTTCCAACCGGACGAGAGCAAACTCTTTCACAGCATTGTCGGATAAGGGCCGCCCTCAAACGGCGAACAGTGCTTGCCCAACTATGCCTCAATCGCGTGACAACGTTTATGATCGTAAAGGGTTTTGTTGACGCTGAAAATACGCCATTTAGCTTAGTGGACGTTTTCACAAGCACCGTTAAGAATCGATGCGTTGGCTGACATAGCTCGATTTCCTGAATGGTTGTACTGGTAGCCTTGGGGAATTCTCTGGTAGCAAGAAAGTTGTGGAAGCCTGGTCGTGATGATTTTCTGAGTCAAAAAACAGCCTACGAGATCATCATCTCGTAAGCTAAAAGGTGTCTGGAAGCTTTTCGCCGGATGCTGGTTTCAGCGATCCTCAACTAACGCGGGCAGATGTCACAACGGAACCTGTTATTCTCAGTGCCCATTCATCATTCCACTGCGCCAACCATGATTCATTTCTCCGGTAGCACCCATCTCTCCACTGTGCCAACCACCCCATGAATTGTCCGTTCCGTTATGAATGCCCTGCATGTGCTCGGACCACTCGCCATAATTCCCATCTTCGCCGTATATATAACCACCGTTCGTGTTTCCTGTTCCGCTGTCCGGGCACGGAATGACGCGTGTCTGTCCATAGTATTGCTGGGTACATACGGGTGCACTGCTATTTCCCGAAGTGTCGGAATCCTGGGCGTTGGTTCGCCACGCATTAACCCCAATAGACGAGGCTACAAGAAGCGCGGCGGCGATTAAGGCCATGAAGAATTGACGTGTTGACATGTGAGTTCCTCTTTCTTGTCTGCAATCTCGGTGGTGAGCGATGTCGCCTACCGAATGTCGCTTACCGTTCATTGTTTACATGATAAACGACCTTGGTAAAGCAATTTTGTTCCTCATGTGAAGTTTTGATGAAGTTACGCCAGGGGCAGGGTAAAGGAAAACGTGCTGCCCTGGTTGAGTCCCGCGCTCTCGGCCCAGATCTTTCCTCCATGTGCTTCAACAAGATGCTGGGCAATCGACAGGCCAATGCCGCTGCCCCCGCCGATGCGCGACCGGGACTTATCCACGCGATAGAAACGCTGGAAGACTTTGGATAGATTGTCGGGAGACAGCCCAACCCCTGTATCCTGAACGGAAAACTGAAGCGCGCGATCGGTTTTGGCGGCCCGTATCGTGACGCGTCCGCCAGGCGGCGTATATTGCAGCGCGTTGCCGACCAGATTCGTCAATACCTGGCCTATCCGATCGATGTCGGCTGTGACGCGGGGTAACTGAGGCGGAATGTCACATTCCAGTTCAATCCCCTTATCCGCAAACTGTGGGCGCAGGTGGGCAATGACCGGGCCGACCAGCTCGTGCGCAGCACAGGAGCGCAGATCGAGTTGAGAGAGTGCGGCTTCCGCATGTGAGAGTTCCTGAATATCATAGACCAGCCGCTGCAATCGGTCAGTTTCGCGATGTATCAGTTGGAATGTCTCGGGGGTAGGAGCAATAACGCCATCCTGCAACCCTTCCATATACCCCTTGATGCTGGCGAGCGGCGTCTTGAGTTCGTGGCTGACATCGCCGATCAATTGATGCCGCATCGTCTCGGCTTCCGAAAGAGCCTTCGCCATACGATTGAAATTGCGGATCAGATTCCCGATCGCGTCGTTGCCGCGTTCGGTCAACCGCTGATCATAGTGGCCTTCAGCAATATACCGGCTCGCCGTCGCCATGCGGCGCAGCGGATGAATAATGTAGAGACTCAGCAGGCCGCCCACCACAATAGCAGCTCCCGTCGCCGCGATTCCGGCTTTCCACAGCGCGTTGTTGACCGCTTCGCGGAAACTCGCATTCAGCTCGTCACTGGTGAGCTGCGTGTCAGTGCTGCTCGGCGTGGCATTATTCATCATGCCGCCGAACTGACCGTGTCCCATCCCGTCGTTGGCTCCCGACCCTTCAAATTGCTGGCCGGACATGCCCCGCATCATAAAGCTGTTGACGGACTGAGAGAAATTCTCTGGGGCCACATAAGCGACGGAAACAGAAAGGACCGCCAGCCCAATGAAGACCACAAACAGGTAGGAAAGGACAAATTTCCATACGAGACTCATCGGGTCAACCTACTCTTTACGTGGGTCCGCGAATTTATAGCCAACGCCGCGCACCGTCACGACAAATTGCGGATCTGCCGGATCGGTTTCGAGCTTCTGCCGGATATGCCCGATATGAACGTCCACGACACGCTCATCTCCGTAAAAGTCATAGCCCCAGACCTGCTCCAACAACTGCTCGCGGCTGAACACCATGCCAGGATAGCTCGCCAGAATCTTGAGCAGCTTGAATTCCAGAGCGGTTAGCTCGACCCTCTCGTTATCTCGCCAGACCTCGTACCGCTGGCTGTCGATGTGAATGTGCGCAAAATGGAGCGGGGCCTCCTCTTCAGGAAGCGCATTCCGGCCCCTCCGCAGAATCGTTTTGACACGCGCGACCAGTTCACGGGGGCTGAACGGTTTGGAAACATAATCGTCAGCGCCAACCGTCAGGCCAATGACCTTATCCGTTTCGTCTGAGCGAGAGGTCAGCATAAGCACATACACGTCACACTCGCGGCGTATCTGTTGCAGCACTTCCAGTCCATCCATCCCCGGCATCATGATGTCCAGGATCACGAGATCCGGGCGATAGCGCCGCACGGCGGCGAGTCCCTGCGCCCCATTATCGGCGCTATGAACGGTGTATCCCTCAGAAGTGAGATATTTTTCAACGAGATTTCGGATATTTTCTTCATCGTCTACGATTAAAATGGTCGCCATGCTTCTTTGCTCGCTGCGCTGATCACGTCTGGGAAACGCTGATGATTGTCAACCAGAGCGTGAAAATAGGAACCTCACCGTTAGCTTAACACGCCCTTGCCCGCCTGACCTGCGCCAAATAGCGCATACCCCGCCAAATGGCTTAGTGGGCAATACGGCAAATGGCGCTCCCAACTTCATGCTTTGTCATATATGCTGTGTGTGCTGGCGAAGCATTATAGGATGGTTTGGCAGTGGGGACTGAGCAGCTGCTGAAGCTACCCTCTGCATCTCTTGTGATCATGAGTACCATTAACCCTTGAGGGAGAAGCATGTTTAACAAGCGCATATTAATCGTTGGCCTGTTGATGCTGGTGATGACGCTCTCGCTGATGATGAGCTTCTCGTATGAAGAGGCGATGGCGCAGACCCCACCCATCGACCTGATTGTTGAAGATGCTGTCATGGGAGAACTGTCTGCCGCCATGCCGGAAATGCTTTACAGCTTTTGGGCACAGGAAAGCACACGTATGAGCGTGGTGCTCGACAAAACAGCCGGCGACATGCAGTTGAACGTTGTTGTATACGATCAGGACCAGACCACGCCACTGGCTGGGGCGTCCGGCCCAGCGATCAACGGTTTGGTGGTGGAATTTCCCTCTCAGGGTCAGTATTTCGTGCGGGTTGGGGCAGAGCCGGGAGGAACAACGGCGTCGTATCGTCTCATGATTGATGCAGACCCCGCCCTCCCTACCGATGCGTTCGTGCTGCAATCCTATATTGTGTCGGGCACCGGTACCGTTTGCAGTGAGAATGCGCCTGCGTCGTTCCTGACTCCCACCGAGGACCTCAACGTATGTTTTGTGCTCGACCTGATCAATGACCCGGTTAACGTCGCTGTACGATGGTTCAACCCTTCGGGTGCGTTATACCTTGAAGAGAGTTTTAGCCTGACCAGCGCGGATAATCGTGGACCCGCCAAACTGAGTGGCATTGTCTACCAGGACACCGCACCCTTCGCAGCGGGCTTCTGGCAGGCCGCGATCATCATCAACGGCGAACTGGCCCATACCCAGTGGGTTCCGGTCCAGGCCCAGTAACATATCCCTGACCTTTCTTGCACCCGCAATCTTCTGACATCGCGGGTGATGTCGGAGTGATCCGAAGAATCACTCCGACATTCATTGTTCAAGGTATGAGCTTGGCTCAGCTGGTTAGCTCTGCCACTCCATATACCGGCCATGCGGTTGGCAGGAGGCGAGAAAGGCACTTTCGACTCACCGGTATGAAACAGCGACAACGTTAGTTTACTGATCGACGTTCCAAATAGCTCCAGCGAAACACAGTAGAGGTCGCGTTGGAAAGATAGTTCCGCAAGTAAGTTATAGAAACGAGCGCGGTCTTCCTCGCTGAATTGGGTTAGCACAAAGCTGTGATACACGCAGACGGCCGCATCCGGGGGGCGGCCGCCAGCGCCTCAGGCAGCCGCTCGAACGCATCACCCGCCCATACTGTCGGCGGTTTGCGCGCCGCCAGCGCGATAGCGGCTTCCAGACGCCGCATCCGGCTCAAGTCATCCGGCCAGATCAGGGCACGCAGCCAACGTACCGCATTCCGGTCCTGCAGATCGATGGGAGCCAGATCGATCCCGACGCGCCAGGTTACGGGCGGCAGTTGTTCGGGTAGAGCGGGCCGCCATGGGCCGCGCAGTTCGCATTTTAGCTGTACTGGCGAACGTTGAGCGCCGTAGCGTTGTCCATTGCTGTAATGGTAGCTGTAACGATCAAACAGCAAATTGAGACCGGCGCTCGCCCCTACTTCGATGAGCGCCAGCGGAGCCCCGGCGTGTTGGTACACGGCGCTGAAGGCCGGCAACAACAGAGCGCAGCGCCCGATCTCATTGGTTTGTCCACGGCGCGTTGTCAGTAGTTCCCGGATATCGTCGGCATAGTCCAGACAGAAAGCACGAAAGACCGGGAATGGGTTAGCCGGGTTTGGCGAGGCCGCCGTGGTGGGATAATAGGCTCTGAGTGGATGTTGAACGCCCTGCAGCAGCAGGTCGTGAACCGCCGCAAACAACATATTCTGAACCCACTGGCCCCGGGGTGTCGCGCTCGCCAGTTTCAATAACTCCCTGTCATTGGCGATTTGGAACGCTAAGTTGGCATAAAATGGGGAGTCTTCATGGCACTGACGCTCCCCGAAATAACGGAACAGATATGCAAGCTGCTCTAATACCTCCTGATCACTGCTCACCGTGCTGGATCCTGTTCGTCGTTGTTGACCGGACATTCCACCTCGTGCGCGTCATCAGGCTGAAAGAACCTGGGCTGTGCATCAAATGATGGTGCAAGGTCAATGTTAAGGGAAGGGAGTGGACTGCCAGCTACCCAATTTGAGAGAACCACAAGCTCTTTTTCCGGTTCCTGGGGATCGTTCGTCTTCAGATGAACCCGGAATTCATGCGGTCCGCCCATACCCTCGTCCATGGTAAAATGCAGAGTCAGGTTTGCTTGTTGACCGGGATCAATCTCCGACTGGCTGACCTCGGCTTTAGGGGGGCAGCAGCCCTTCACCACTTCGACGAGGGGATCATCCAGAATCATCAACGGCTGGTTGCCCATATTCTGGATTTCAAATTCACTGAGGACAACCGTCCCGTATTGCACATCGCCGTGATCTATTGTGCTGGCTGAGACGGCCAGGCGCGGCGCTCCTGTTCCGTCTGCTTGTATGTCGGTAGTCAAGGTTGTGGAAGCAGACGGAGCGCCCCGGTTATTCGATCTCTCGCTCACAAGTAATGCCAGCAAAACCAGCAGCCCGGCACCCATGACCGTGATGAGGACCTCTGGGGTTGATCGCTTCGCGCAGTATAGAGTGCAGCAATCTCATAGCTTCTCCTATAGTTCAGAAATGACTCCTATTGTGAGGGATTCCGCAATCACTGTACTCCAGTCCGCATGATCGAAACATGCGCCATTTGGCGTAATGTGTCACTCAGACCAGAAAACAAACCTGCCGGATTTTATCTCCGGCAGGCAGGTTATTGGACTAGCAGCAGTTCTGTTTACTGTCCTGGGTGACAGGACATGCACCCTGCGAACCCCTGGTGACGCCATGACTCTCCCGTGTAGACTTCTCCGGAATAGCCATTGACATGGGCAAGGTCGACGACCGTTTCCCCGTCCAGGACTTTGAACGTGTAATATCCGTAAAAGGTGGCCGGTTCGCTCGCCACGGTCAATCCCGGCTGCCATTCGTCTACGGCTTGCTGTGCCGCGACCTGCGCCTGTTCCGGTGAGATGGTCAGCTCGACGCCATCAGCTCCGGCGGGAACGCCGCTCATTTCCATCATGTTCACCCCGAGACCGCTGTGCATCCCATAGCGCAGATCCCACATCATGTTCGGGCCGGGTGAGGGATAGACGGTGCCGGAAGCCGGGTCGATCAGGAATTCAAACGCCGCGTGCCCGCTGTCCGTTTCTACCGCGTTGGCGTAGAAATGGTCACTGAACTGAATGACTTCACCCAGGACCAGATTAGGATCGTTCTGAGAAGCGATATAGGCTTCGGCGACGGCAGTGGCTTCATCGAGGGACAACGTCGCTCCTGCCGGGGCGAGATCGGCGGGGGGAGTCCATCCGGTCATCATCCCGTAGTCGCCCATGTAAAGATCACCACTCTGACCCATCCAACCCTGTTGGCCGCTCGAGCCATTCATCATTCCTGGGCCCATCAGGTCACCCTGATTATTCCGAGGTCCCATCATACCACTTTGGCGCTGTCCGCCCATCATGCCCTGGTGGCTCATCATCCCCATGCCGGGGCCCATTGGGGGTTGGCCGCCAGACGGGTTACCCTTCCCGTCGGGCCCCTGAGCATACGTTGTCCAGCTATCCACACCCACGACAGCGCTGGTGAGGAGCAGCACGGCTACAATGGTCAAAAACAGTTTGCGAGTAGACATTAGAATTCACTCCTTTTTCCCTTCGAACTATCTCACAACTATCCGTATGATAGAGGACCCATTTGAAGAGCAGGTGTCGCAAATGTGAAGTTTTGATGAAGTTGTTCAAGTGGAATAGCGAGGTATTTTGTGGCTGGGCCGCCTGCTAATGGTTGTCGAGCGCAGTTCGTAACAACGATTTGCGGCTAGTGACCGGACAGGCGATCAATCTCGGCCTGCAAGCGCCGCTGGGTTTCTGCCAGGCGGTCGAGCTTGTCCGTCAGAGTTTGCGCTGATTCCTGGTTAAAGCGGTCGATATACGGAAAGGCGAACCCCACAATACCGATACCGAACAGCAGTCCGCTGATCAGGCGCATCCAGGAATTGAAGGACCCCAACGCATCCCCGACGTAGAAGCTGATTGGCAGAGCGTGATCCGTCACGTCAGCTAGCCACTCATTGCGGTAGCGAAAACCTCCGAATAAGCCGTCGCCGGTATCGCTAATCATATGCGTACCCCCGTCCAGAACCATGGGCAGCAGCAGGAGGCCAAGCGTCCACAGGGAAATCGGTTTCATGGAGCGCAGCCGCGACAGCAGCAGATACGCGACGCCGGCCAGCCACACCCCGCCATACATCGCCACCATCCGATCCGACCATGCCACCTTCCATCCCATGATCGCATCACCTCGGAACTGGCGCAGCAGCAGCATATCGGTTCCCGAATCCCCGCTAAGCTGGAGCGGCAGTTGGTCGGGGTTGTACATCAGTTTGGAGCCAAACAGAAAGAACGACCGCTGGGCCATCTGGTGACACAAAGTCGAGTAAACACCATAGACGGCATTCCCGGCCCATGTCCAACCGGCCTGCATGAACACAGGGGCCAGAAACGGCAGCAGATTGAATAGGCCGTAGACGACCAGAAAAATCAGCAGCCAGTGCCGGGTGATACTCTGCGTGAGGTAGGCGGTCCGCAGGTGACGCTGTGTGTTGGGTGGTAGGGCTGTTGAAGCATCCATCTCATGACTCCTGACAATTCTCTTTATACAGATCGTGCAGCGGAAGTTAGTTCTCAACGGTACGCCATAACGACGCGGGTACAAGCAAATCAACGGTCCTCGACATGATTGGTTGGCAAGAGTGCATGGACTGTGACAGTTGTGCCTAGACCAGGGTCGGACTGGATTTGGAGATGAGCGCCAATCAAGGACACACGCTCATACATCCCCATAATGCCGAAGTGACCATTCTGGGATAGATCGGCAGCATGACGCGGAGCCACAAAGCCCTGTCCATCATCGCGCACGGTTAAGATGATGCTGTCCGCTTCAAACCCGACCGATACCCAGACCTGGCTGGCTTCACTATGTTTCCAGGCATTGTTCAGCGCTTCCTGCGCGATGCGATAAAGCGCGATATCATGTCCGGCAGGCATGCGTCGAGGAGATCCTCGTTTCTCAAAATGGATGGTCAACTTGCCATTCTGGTTGAGATCATCCACCAGCATTTTCAAAGCAGGAACAAGTCCCAATTCTTCGAGATAAATCGGTCTCATGGCGCGAACTATACGACGCAAATCCTCGATGGTCTGAGAAATCATGGTGCGAATCTCAGCTAAGAGCTTGCCTCCCAGCGCTTCATTGTTCAGATACGGCTTAAGCATCTGCTCCTGATGATCCAGCACCACGAGAGACTGAATGGTTTGGTCGTGCAGTTCTCGTGCCAGACGCGCTCGCTCTTCCTCCTGCGCCTGTGTGACAGCGGCGATATAACTATGCATCCCGGCCTGCACCGACTGAATACGACTGGCCATCTGGCGCAGCGTAGCCTGCAATTGCCTGACTTCTTCAACGCCTCCGACTGATTCCTCGATAGCGGCAAAGTTACCCCATGCCAGTTCCGTGGCGCGATGCTCAAGCCGCTGCAGGGGGCGTACAATCCGTTTTACGCCAAACCATGCCGCTCCAATTGCGATTAACAAGCCAGGGACGAGGACCAACAGGGCGACCTGGGAGTATTGCAGCATCGGACTCAGCGCGTCTTTCCAACTCTCCTCATACACCAGCTTCCATCCTGTGAGCGATATCGGTGCGGAAATAGACACTCTGTCTTCGTTGTTTTGTGAAACATCGGCAAATGAACGCCCGACTTGGTCGGCCTGGCTGTGGTAGATGATTTGCCCGTTAGCATCTACCAGATACACGACAGAATTGTCTGAAGCGTTCAGGTTGCTCAGAATGCTGGATAAGCCCAATTCACTGAGCGTGACGATTCCGACCGCTCGGACACCTCCTTCTGACGAGGTGGACGCGCTGAGCACCACCTGGGTGGTGTTCAGACCAGGCTCTACCAGCAGCGAAAACGGTTCCCCCTGATTTATGCGGCCGTACATCGCTTGCCAGTCCACGTCAGAGGACGTGGCGGCCAGTACACGACCATCCGCTGCATAGAGGGCTATTCCGCCATCGAAGAAAGCCCGTGTCCAGCCACGCGCTGATTCGAGCGAATCCGCTGCTTGCTCCTCACGCTCGACCGATTGGCTAAGCACCAACAGCAGTTCGCGCCGTTTTTCCAACTGCTCCGAGAGGCCGGAAGCGACTCCGGCTACGATCGGCCGGTTGTGCGTCACGAGCAGATCGTGCATAGCGGATTCGTGCAGCGCGACTCCGCCAAATGCCACGACGACAAGCAGCACCAGCAGCGGCAATACGAGAAAGGCCAGGAGCTGAAAGGGAAAACTAGTCAGAGGATGTTTCATGGGGCCGTGGCAGTTCAAGCAAACCCATTTGAGACGCTTTGACAACGGCTTCGGTGCGGCTGGAAACGCCTAATTTCTCGAATATATTTCGCAAATGGCCCTGCGCTGTGCGGTCGCTGATGTCCAGGCTGAGACCAATCGCCTTGTTGGTCAGGCCGCGGGCGGCCAGGCGGAGTACTGCTTTTTCGCGGTTGGTGAGCGGTTCGTAGGAGGGCGAAGGATGAGTGGTGGCTGCTAGCGAGCGCATGAGTTTTGGCACGATATCAGGATCGAGCACTGAGACCCCCTCATTGACGGCCCGCACCGCTTCAACAATCTCCGCAATATCAGCCGTCTTCAGCACATAGCCGTTGACTCCCGCCTCCAGTGCCGCCAGCACAATCGGATCGTCGTTGTATGCGGTCAGCAGCAGCAAACCGACCGGCAGACCTCGTTCGCGGACCCAGCGAGCTACTTCAATCCCACTTTTATGTGGCATCTGAATATCGAGCACAGCGACATCCGGGTGATGCTGCTCGATGAGTTGGATAGCCTGCTCGCCGTCCTCGGCTTCGGCGATCACCTCAATTCCCGCCGCGACTAAGAATTGGCGGATTCCATGCCGCACAACCTGATGATCGTCCGCGAGAATTACCCGAATAGGTTGTTCGCTATTCATGTCCGTGTCTCATGTCTTCAACCGAAGCAGCCTCCGTTTCATGTATCCTAACACGTTTATATCGACCAGCCACACCCGCTATTTGGCGTATTTCACCCTCCTGGAGCAATGGTCCAGCCTGAAATGGATGAGATGGGAACGTCGCTGTGCCAGCCTTTTATCCTCACCAAACCCTGTTACTATTTCACGTTCCTCTGCTGTTGCTCAGTCTTCGCCCACCACAGCTACCTCAGGGGCTCTTCACTTTCGGCGGCGATCAGCTGTGCTATTTGCGCCATTGGAGTGTGTTCGCGGCCGCTCAGGTGGTGACGGTGATCGGCCTGCTGGTGATTGTGCCCCATCATGCTGCGCATCATCAGCAGGTGCAGCAGGGGGCACAACAGGACCATGCCAAAGGTGAGCACGGTGTTGAGCGACACGCCGAACAGGGAGATCGCGGCCAGACCGACGAGTGGGATCAGGCAGCAGGCGAGCATCAGGAGCGTGTGTTTTTTCGACATCGGATACAATCATCCTTTCTGATGGGCATACCCTGAGAACGTGCTGGCAGATTACCGAGAGCCATAATCGGGTGTCTGCCTGACATATTTCGCGGGATTCTGGTCGAACTTTTCCTTGCAGCCGGCCCAACAGAAGTAATAAACCTGGCCCTTGTACTCGGATTTATCCATACCTTTCCGGGGCTCTATCTCCATCCCGCACACAGGATCTTTGACCGTTGTTCTTGGCATGTTAGGTCTCCTCGGTGAACTGAAGCGGACGCTTCGCGACCACTTTCTTGACATGTGACGTTACCAGCGGCATGGCGACAATGAGACTGAGCAGGCCGACCCACACGGCTCCACCGATGCGCGCCACCGCCGGATAATCGCCCAGGCTGGCGGCCAGCAGGAAGAGCAGCGCGGCTCCGATGGCGATTGGCAGGTAAAGCAGGGCGCTGCGGCGAGCGACGGTCTTTTCCACGGGTTCGTGTTGCATGAGATTTCCTCCTTTGGCCTCAATGACCCTTAATCGCGGAAGGGGTGAAACCCTGCTGAGGCAGACCTGTTGGCTGTTCCTGCGATGCGGTATGGCGAGTCGACGGCACAAACCGCTTGAGCAGCAGCGTATTGAGCGTGACCGACACCGAGCTGACGGCCATCAGGGCACCTGCCAGCTCAGGGCTGACCACGAGACTGAAGAACGGATAGAACAACCCTGCGCCAAGGGGAATACCCAGCGTGTTGTAGGCAAATGCCCAGAACAGGTTTTGCCTGACTTTGCGCATGGTGGCTTTGGCGACCTCAAGGGCTGCGACCACATCGCGCAGATCGTCCTTGATCAGGATCACGTCGCCGGTTTCCTTGGCCACATCCGTGCCGGAGCCAATCGCCATGCCGACATCGGCCTGAGCCAGCGCCGGGGCGTCGTTGACGCCATCGCCCGACCATCGCCACCTTTTTACCCAGTGGCCTGGAGCTTCTTGACCTCTTCGGCCTTGTCCTGCGGCAGCACCTCGGCCAGCACCCGATCAATCCCCACCTGCCGGGCAATGGCTTCCGCAGTGCGGCGGTTGTCGCCGGTGATCATGACGGTTTCAAGACCCAGCTGGTGCAGGCGCTGAATGGCTTCGACCGAGTGACTCTTTCAGCGTATCGGCCACCGCGATCAGACCGGCGGGCTGTCCATTGATCGCCACCAACATGACCGTTTTACCTTCGCCTTCCAGCCGTTCCGCCTGGATCAGCAGCGCTGCCAAAGTCGACCCTGCGCTCGTGCATCAGCTTGCGGTTGCCGACCAGGACCGCGTGTCCTTCGACCTGCGCTTCGACGCCGTGCCCGGGAATCGAGTTGAATGAGTTGGCGTCTGTCAGGGCCAAGCCCTGCGTTCTGCTGCGCCACGCACGATGGCCTCTCCCAACGGATGCTCGCTGTTCTTTTCCGCAATGGCCGCCAGCCGGAGCACCGTTGAGGCATCACTGCCGTTGCCGGTGATGCACATCCGTCACCGAGGGTTCGCCTCGGGTCAGCGTCCCGGTCTTGTCAAAGACAATCGTCTGCAGTTTGCTCGCATTCTCAATCGCTTCGGCTCCCTTGAACAGCACCCCATATTCGGCGGCTTTGCCGGTTCCGGCCATCATCGCGCTGGGCGTAGCCAGGCCCACCGCGCACGGGCACGAGATCACAAGTACCGTCACCGAGAGCAGCAGCGCGAAGCCAAACACGCCGATGTCGCCCAGGGTATAGGGCGAGAGGATGAAACTGGAATCGGGGTCGAAGAACAACTCGTAGCCGGCGAAGAACCAGAACGACAAAGACCACGATCGCCAGCAAATGGACGCCGAGGATAAAGTGCCCGGCGACCCAGTCGGCCAGCTTCTGGATGGGCGCCTTGCTGGCCTGCGCATCTTCGACCAGCTTGATGATCTGCGCCAGCGCGGTGTCCTTGCCCCGACTTTGGTCGCCTCGAACTTGAAAGCGCCGGTTTTGTTCAGCGTTCCGCCGATGACGGTGTCGCCCGCCCGTTTCTCGACCGGCAAGCTCTCCCCGGTCAGCATGGCTTCATCGACGGCGCTGTAGCCCTCTTTGACGAGGCCATCGACCGGGATCGACTCGCCGGGACGCACCAGGATCAGGTCGCCAACCTCAACTTCGTCCGCAGGAATTTCCAGTTCCTGCCCGTCGCGGATGACACGGGCGATCTTCGGCTGGAGTTTCATCAGCTTGCGGATCGCTTCCGAGGTACGCCCGCGGGTGAGGGCTTCCAGCCAGCGGCCCAGGACGATGAAGGCGGTCAGCAGCGCGGCGCTTTCAAAGAACGTAGCCCCTTCACCGCCGAAGCCCGCGTCGGGAAACAGCGTGTTGATCACCGCGATGCCATAGGCCGCGCCGATGCCGGTCGCGTACAGCAGGTTCATATCGGTGACGCCGTGTCTGAGGCCGCGCCAGGAGTTGATGAAGAACTGGCGGCCAGGACCGAAGACAATCGGCGTGGTCAGCAAGCCCAGCACCCATTTGTAGGACAGCCATTCAGGAATCAGGGACTGGAACGGGCCCAGCATGTCATAAAACGTCCCGATCATGACCACCAGGCCGATCGTCCCGGCGATAATCAGGTTGCGGCCCTGGCGTTTGATTTCCTCTTCGCGTTTCTGCCGTTCCCGATCCAGCGCGTCGGCATGGCCGGCACTGCGCTCCGTGGCTTCGTACCCGACATCGCGCACCGCACGTTTCATCTGGCCCAATGTCACAGTGCCCGGGATAAACGTCACCCGCGCCGCGCCAGGCTCGAGGGTGACGGCCACCTCCATCACGCCCTCAAGATCCCCCAGGGCACGCTCGACGTGCGCCACGCATGAGGCGCACGTCATCCCCGTGATCGTCAACGCGGTGGTTTCCACCGGTACCTCGTAACCCACATCGCGCACGGCAGCGACCAGCCGTTGCACTGGCACGCGGCTGTCCGCCAGTTGAACGGTCGCACGGCCGGTGGCGAGATTGACCACCGATTTGTTAACGCCAGGGACTTCATTCAGCGCTTTTTCCACATGGCTGACGCAGCTGGCGCAGGTCATACCCTGGACGGGAAGAATAATCGATTGTGTTCCCATTGATCTCGTACCTCCACGAGTCACTTCATGTTGCGAGCCAAAGCTCGTCAGATCAGGCGGCACTCAACGCGGCGTTGGCTGTTTCATCGAGTGCCACGACAAATTCCGCAGCAAGCGACCGTTCGGTCTGGCTGGTGCGGACGTGTAGCCAGGTTGTTTCGTCACGTCCATGTGCGATGATCACCACAGGAGTTGACACCTTGATCTCATCGTAAACAAACAAGACCATATACTCGCAGGTGCACTGCTCCGTACCGTGGTGGGGACAGGTACACCCACTATGGCTGTGCAGTGCACTGCGCAGGTCGAAACTCCGCTCCACCCGATATCCGCGTCGGGTCAGGGCCTCAGTCAGCGCGGGGACGGTCCATTTACAGGGTGCGAAAATAACGAATTCCTCTTCCATGGCTCAACCTGCTTCCCTAACTGTCGCCCTACACGGTTGTTGATAGTGCCCTTATCGTAAATCCACGAGACGGAGGTAACCAGCGCTATCCAGCGCATGTGGCTCTGCGCACTTGGCGTATAGCCGATGCGCCATTTGGCGCGTAGCCCGCTATAGCGTGGCAGCCAGCGCCTGCTCGAGATCCGCTTGGAGGTCGTCGATGTTCTCTATACCCACGGATAAACGGATCAGGCCGGGCGGCACTTCCAGAGGGGAGTTATTAACGCTGGCGTGGGTCATGACTGCTGGCAGCTCAATCAGAGACTCAACTCCACCTAACGATTCGGCGAGGGTGAAAATGCATGTCCGCTCAACAATGCGCCGGGCTGTGCTCTCTCCGCCCGTTGTATCAAAGCTGATCATTCCGCCGAAATTGCTCATCTGGCGTTGGGCAAGTTCATATTGAGGATGCGAGGGCAGGCCGGGATAGTTCACGTGCTTAACAACAGGGTGATTCTCCAGATAGCGAGCCAGTACCAGCGCATTCGCCTGATGGGCTTGCATCCGCAGGGCCAGGGTCTTGATCCCACGCAGCACCAACCACGAATCGAATGGTCCCGGAACGGCCCCCACCGCATTTTGCAGAAAGGCGAGCCGCTGGTAGAGGTCCTCATCTTTTGCGACGATTGCTCCACCTACTACGTCCGAATGTCCACCCAGGTACTTGGTCGTGGAATGAAGCACCAGATCGGCTCCCAGAGAGAGGGGACGTTGTGCAAACGGTGTGGCAAACGTGTTATCTACGGCCATCAACGCTCCATGCGTATGCGCGATGGCCGCAATTGCTTGAAGATCGGCCAAACGAAGCAGCGGGTTGGTAGGCGTTTCAATCCAGACCAGTCGCGTGGCAGGCGTGAAGCTGGCGGCTACATTCGCGGGATCCGTTTGGTCTACGTAGCTAAAGGTCAATCCCCACTGCGCCCAGGTGCGCTCAAAAAGGCGGAAAGTTCCCCCGTAGACATCATTGCCCACAATGACATGATCACCCGGCTGCAACAGGCGCGCGACAGTATCCGTTGCTGCCAGCCCGGATGCGAAGGCCAGCCCGTAATGTCCTTCCTCCAAAGAAGCGAGGCATGTTTCCAGTGCGGCGCGCGTCGGGTTCCCTGTCCGAGAATATTCATAACCCCTATGTTGGCCGACCTTTTCCTGAGCGTAAGTCGAAGTCTGGTAGATCGGGGTAATCACCGCGCCCGTGGCCGGATCTGGTTCCTGGCCTGCATGGATAGCCCGCGTTTCGAAATGATATGTTCTGTTGTCCGGAATGTTTTTAGATTGCCCAGTCATCGAAATTGTTATATATCCCTTTGCTCAAATAACGATCCCCGCCGTCGGGAAACAAGGTAACCACGTGGCCGCCGCTGATGTTCAGCGCACCTTCTTCGATCTCTTGAGCGATGAGGCGCGCGGCAAACGCCGCCGCACCGCTCGAACTGCCGACCAACATCCCCTCTGTCCGCGCCAGTTCCTTGACGGCCTCGTGTGCATCTTCATCGCGTACGATGACCATCCGGTCTATCAGCGCCTGATCCAGAATCGGAACCGTCTCAATGTGGTCGATCCCAATGCCTTCAATTTTGTGCGGACCTTTGTATCCCTGGCCCAACGAAGCGCCACAAGGCTGCACAATGACCGCGTACAGTTGGGGATTCTGTTCTTTCAGGTAACGAACGGTCCCGGTAAAGGTGCCCCCTGTGCCCGCGCCAAAGACCGCCACGTCGACTTGACCGCCCATTTGCTCCCAGATTTCCGGGCCAGTAGTTGTGTAATGCCCAGCTGGGTTGGCCGGATTAGCGAACTGCTGTATCACCACGGCACCTTCAATCTGCTGAGCCAGTTCTTGCGCGCGGGTGATGGCTCCCTCGATTCCCTTTTCAGTCGGCGTATGGACGATCTCCGCTCCTAGCGCACGCATGAGGACTCTGCTTTTCCTGGCTAAAACGTTCGGGGACAACGAATACACAGCGATAGCCCCGCACCGACGCCACCAGCGCCAGGCCGATGCCGGTATTCCCAGCGGTTGGTTCAATGATGGTGCCGCCCGGGCGCAAGACCCCTCGGATTTCGGCGTCCTCAATCATTGAAAGTCCAATGCGATCCTTGACGCTGCCGCCCGGATTGAGATATTCCAGTTTGGCGAAGATATTTACGTCTCGACTGGACGGGAAAAAGCGCCCTAGTCGCACCAATGGAGTACGGCCGATGCAGCCGGTGATATCTTCGTACACGCCGACCGTGTCTCTGGCCTCAGCTTTCATAAAAGGGCCTCTCCTTGAAATAAGGTGATCCAACGACAGTGATTACCCTTACTTATCGAACTCAGCATCAGTGCCAAATGGATCGTAACCCGCCACCACAGATACAAACAGCGCCATTTGGCTTGGACAGAATCGGTCTTTTTGCAAATCGGTATAAGCAATTCGGCGTATATCAACTTGTCAGAAACCGGATTAAAGTAGATCGAGTCTTCTAGTTCCATTGGCTCAGGTGGTGTTGAAATTGCTGAAAGGCGGTCTACTTAGCTTCACCCACGACCGCGCCGATCTGGGCAGCAGCCAGTAGCTGCATCAGAAGCTTCTCTTCACCACCTGTCACGGTCACAAAGGAGTGTTTTTGAGATGAAGCTAAGCAGGATTTCAGTAGGTATCGCGGGACTGGCTATCATCGTGGTGATAGCCGTTGCGGTCTCTGCCTATGGGGTATCCTCCGCCACCGGGTTCCAGGCAACGCCCACGGCTGAAAACGCTTTTCAGGGAACGATCTGGGTAGCTGATGAAGGGGGGAACAGCATTACGGTGATCGACGCCGCCACCAATCAAGTGGTCACCACGCTGACCGATATACCCGGTCCCCACAATCTTCAGGTAGCTCCCGATGGCATGAGCGTGTGGGCGATCAGCGGTCATGAAGCGATGGCCCTGATGATCGACCCGGCTACTTACATGCTGCATGGCATGGTGATGACTGGCAGCGAGCCCGCGCATATTATCGTCACGCCAGACGGCCGGACGGTCTATGTGACGAATGGCGGCGACAACACGGTCACCGTGATTGATGTGGCCTCGATGCAGGCGATTGCCACAATCCCCGTGGGTGAGTACCCGCATGGCCTGCGCCCCAGCCCTGACGGCAAATGGGTTTATGTCGCGAACGCACACGATACCACGTTGAGTGTGATTGACACGGCCACCAATACCAAAGTCGCGGATATCGAAGTTGGCGAGAGTCCCGTGCAGGTTGCTTTTTCGCCTGACGGAGAGTTCGTCTATTTCTCTCTCAACGCGGAAAATGTGGTTGGCAAGGTCGAGGTGGCAACCGGTGAAGTGGCGGGTAAGGTTGAGGTCGGAGTCGGCCCCATCCAAGTATTCGTGACGCCGGACAACCAGTATGTGCTGGCGGCCAATCAGGGCACAGAAGACAGCCCGAGCACGACCGTTTCCATCATTGATACGGCGACATTTTCCGTCGTGGGGACTGTGGAAACAGGGCAGGGCGCTCATGGCGTGGTGATCGACCCGTCGAGCCGCTACGCGTACATAACCAATATCTACGGAAATGATGTAGCGGTGATCGACCTGACCTCACAAGAGGTGGTCGCCCGTATTCCGACTGGCGAAGAACCAAACGGAATCAGCTTCTTGCCGCTCGCTCCTGCTCCGGCCCCGGCTCCCGAAATTCCGATGATGGCCGACCACGACGCGATGCCGGGTATGTGATTACTGCTCTGGAAATTAGCCCAATCGAAAAGTCCGCCTCGTGTTTGGGGCGGACTATCAATTTTTAACCTATACCGTCGCCTACGGGACCAGCAGTGGCGGCGAGCGCTTATTGCTGGTCCTTGTCGAGAATCTCCCGTCCGCTGGACTGCCAGGCAACCATGCCGCCGGGTACATCCCACACCTGGGTATAACCCAAAGCGACAAGCGCGCGGCTGGCTTCCTCGCTCATTCGACCGCTGCGGCAGTAGAGGACGATAGGCGCATCCTTATCCGGCAGCGCCGCGGTCAGAGCGTCAATGTCATTGTAGGGGACCTGCAGATCCGTCTCCTCAACTTCCCCTTCATACGGGATATGCACGTTCACGACCGTATAAGCGTCTGATTGGCTGGCGAGAATCTCGCCAAACTCGTCAATGGTGAGGGTCCGATATACGCCTGCTTCCGGCGTCTCGATCGCTGCGGGCTGAATAGTCGCTGTGGCTGGCTGTTGGTCTCGCTCTTCTTTTGGTGATGACGTGCAGCCTGCCAGGATGACGGCTAACCCAACAGCCACCAGAACCACGCTTCTTTTACTCATCGCTCTTCCTCGCTTTTCCGCCGAAAAGCAGACTTTAGGCAATTCGCTATCGAACTACAACCCGCCATTTGGCGGGGATGTCGTCCACGCTATTTCGCGCATTACCGATTTGTCCCAGCGCGATATTGTCTGGTTGAAGACTCGCCTAGCTCAAAGCAGGATCAACATGCAGAATGTGGCATCAGGAAAACGTCTGTTGTTTGCTGGACTCGTGTTCAGAATCCTCCTGCTTAGTGCGTGCAGTCGGGTTGATGTGCCAACCGATTCGGGTGAGGCAGAAATCGCTCCATCAGCTAACGAGATCGTAGACCAATTCCTGGATGCCTGGGAACGCGAAGATTATGCCACGATGTACAGCCTGATCAGTCCACGAGGTCGCACCGAGTATGATTTAGAAGCATTCACACGGATCTACTCTGCTGCTGCCGCGCAAATCAGATTAGTCTCCTTGGAAGCGGACGTTTCGGACATTTCCACCTATGGATTGACAACCGTTGTTGAATATCAGGTAACTTTTCATTCTGGTCTGTTCGGGGAAATCGTCGATTCTGGTCGAATCATCCGCCTGATCGAAACACCGGAGGGCTGGCGGGTTGCCTGGTCAACCATGGACATCTTCGATGGTTTGGCCGAAAGCACACGACTGGAATTTCGTCCGCTGGTTCCTGCCCGGGGCAACATCTATGATCGAAACGGCCTGCCGTTGGCTGAGGAAGACGGACAGACAGTTCAGCTGTATGTGTCGCAGAACAGGATTCCGAACTACGATGACTGTTTGAATACATTATCGCGTGTTCTGCATCTCGAAGTCTCCACTCTAGACATCCGAATGCAACAGTATCTACCCGACACGCGTTTTGTCATTGGAGAGACTGACCCTGAAACCTATGAACGGGAAGCCGCCGCTCTGACCCAATCCTGCGGCGCGGACACGACGGCACGCGCCGCACGGCGTTACTTTGGAGAAATAGCGCCCCATGTCGTGGGTTATGTCGGACCGATTCGCCCTGAGCAGGAGCAGGATTACCAGGCGCAGGGCTATCCACCGGATGCGCTGGTGGGGCAGGAAGGGATTGAAAAAACGTTTGATGCGCAACTGGCAGGCAAGATGGGCGGCCAGCTCATCATCGTTGCACCCACTGGTGAGATCATTCGGGAAATCACCGAAATTCCAGCGGTAAGTGGGGAAGATGTATATCTCACTCTCGACCGAAATCTTCAGACGTCGGTTCAGCAAGCCTTCGTAGAAGCTTATAACACGGCTCAGCCAACCTGGGGAGCGACCTCTCCAGGAGGGGCGGCGGTCGTGATGAATGTCAGAACGGGCGAAATTTTGGCCATGGTGAGTTACCCAGGCTTTGATCCGGGCTTGTTTACGCCCGATTCCCCTATCATCAGTCGCGAGCAGGCTATTATGGCCGTGCAGAGCGATCCGCGAACCCCGCTTTTTAATCGGGCTACTGTCGCCCAGTACCCTGCTGGATCCGTGTTCAAAATTGTCTCCACAGCGGCAGGCCTGGACAGTGGCATCTATACTCCTGAGACAGGATTCGATTGTCAAGGCAGGTGGTATGGTGCAGAGTATGGCGATGTATTGCCCTATCGCACCGACTGGAACCCGGAAGGACATGGATATGTCAATTTCGCCCAGGCTCTGACTTATTCGTGTGATCCCTACTACTGGCAATTGGGAGTGGAGCTGCACAAGCGCAATCCACAGTTGCTTGCGGAATATGCCAGACAACTGGGGCTTGGAGTGGCTACGGGTCAGGAGGATATTACCGAGAGTACAGGTGTCATCCCGGATGCCGAATACATGCGGCGCATTAATCAGCGGGACTGGACACTCGCTGATACCCTCAATCTGGTCATCGGTCAGGGCGATACGCAGGTAACTCCCTTGCAGATCACACGTATGGTTACGGCTGTCGCGAATGGCGGAACCCTCTATCAACCGCTACTGGTCAGTATGAGTCAGTTAGCGGGTACTTTCAGTGTCGCGGAACAGCTACCACGGCCTGCCACATTGGGCTACAGCCCAACCACCTTTGACACCATACGTGAGGCGATGTGCAATGTGACCCTGGACCCAAAAGGAACAGCCCGCTTTGTCTTCGAGGAATGGTATCCCTATCAGGCCAGCAACGGTCATAACATCACCGTCTGTGGTAAAACCGGCACCGCGCAGACAGGCGACGCTAACACGCCGCCTCAGGCATGGTTTGTCGCCTTTGCCCCACAAGAAAACCCGGAAATCGCGGTCACCGTTGTGGTCGAAAATTCCTGCGAAGGATCGGAAGCCGCCGCTCCCATCGTACGGCGTATCATTGAAGACTATTTTGGAATGCCCCATTCAGTCTGGCCTCCGCTGTGGCAGGAGGGATGTACCAGTTTGGGAGAGTAGTGACGTACAAGTCTGGACGAAGACTTGTAAGCGAGAGTTTGTCTGGTGAAAGCGGGATCAGCCAAGACAAATGAATCGCCTCTTATCCGGACCTGCATTATTCGACCTTGCTGTGAGTTAAACTTTCGCTGGGCACTTTGGTAGCTGCTCGGCAAATAAGCGAAATGGCGTATACCGACCACCTTGCCGCGTTGTTATGTTCTCATTAGGAGTTCAATGTATGGAGATGCGTCAAGCAATGAAGAGAAAATCACTCATAATCATGGTAGTTCTGCTGAGCATGACCTTGATCCTTGGAGTTCCTGCGGCATATGCGGACGGCCCGATTGCCGACCGGGCAGGGCGAGCCGAAGTTCGCTTTATGGAAGGGATGATCGACCACCACCAGATGGCGGTGGATATGGCCAATGACTGCCTTGGCAAAGCCGAAACCGAATCGGTTCGCACGCTCTGTCAGACTATCATCGACAAGCAAACAGCCGAAATCGCCCTTTTCCAGGGTTGGCTGTCTGAGTGGTATGACATTACCTATACCCCCATGCCGATGACGCAGATGATGGAGATGATGCAAGGTGGCGGCATGATGATGGGTGGCATGCACGGCATGATGGGCGAGCAGATGGAAGGGATGGACCACGGAAATATTGTAGATCCTCCCATGATGATGGGCTCGATGGCCTTCCTGAACATTTTGACCGGGCGTGACTACGAGCTTGCCTGGCTGGAATCGATGGCCGATCACCACGACGATGCCGTCCATATGTCAGAGCGTGTACTGGAACACGCTCAACACGAGGAACTTCTTCAGCAAGCTCAGCAGATTATCGACGATCAGTCCGCTGAGATTGACGCGATTGAGAGCCTGATCGCCGAACTAGGAACTGCCGCGTAGGACTGCCTCAGCCCTCGCTGAAATGTACAAACAGAGCATGGAGCCCGATTTTCAAGTCCGTGCTCTGTATTTGTGCTCACAGTTCCATATCCCAACTCGGATCGCGCCCGTTTCCCCAACCGATTCCCCCGTGCTATACTACGGGCTGATAGACTTCTGTCACTCAAAAGAGAATAGCCACCATGCCGGATCTGAATCCCCAGCAGTTTGTCGAGAAGTGGGCGCGCGCAGAGTTGAAAGAACGCGCCAGCTACCAGGAACACTTCATGGACCTGTGCCACCTGGTCGAGCACGCCACGCCTGCCCAGATGGATCCGGATGGCACGTTCTTCACCTTCGAGGCCGGCGTGAAGACCACCACCGGCGGTCAGGGCTACGCGGACGTGTGGTATATGTGCTGCACGACCGAGTGTATTGCGCGCATTGCGTCGCCAATATGCCTTCCGGATTGGTAGATGAGAATTTCGGCAAGATGCGCCCCTATTGGGATCATCGGCGGCAATACGGTTACTATCGCTGCCTGTGCAAAGATCGGGGGTACAGGGCATGTCCACAACACGCTGTCCAGGAGGAACCGGTGAACGAGCAGGTTATTGATGTGCTGGTCAACCTGGAGATTCCCGATAACTTCCGCGAACGGGTCGAAGCAGCGGTGCGGAACCGTGTGGAGAACGAAGCGGCGTTGAAACGGATGGAGGAAATTCGCGAGATTATTGAGCGGATCGATCTGCGGTGGGATCATGGCTTCATCAGCCAGGAGGAGTATGTCGAGAAGCGGGGCCAGTTGCAGCGTGAGGTTGAAGCGCTGCGCCCGATTGATTACGATGAGCTGCATGAAGCGGCGGATTTGATCCAGTATTTTGGCCATTATTGGGATGGCTGTGAGGTGATGGACAACCCGGCGGAAGCCCGGCAGCAGTTGTTGCAGAAGATCGTCGATCAGGTATTTGTCTACAACGATCAGGTAATCGCCGTGGCCCTACATGGCAACTTCAGCGTGGTACTCGATACAGGGGAGGATAATATGCCGGAAGAGTTGGCAAGCGTTCTTAAACAAAACGGCTGCGCTATCATTTTCAATGACGCGCAGCCAGGACGGGAGCGACGGGATTCGAACCCGCGATCTTCGGCTTGACAGGCCGACATGTTAACCGCTACACTACGCCCCCTGGGTTCAACGAGGCTGATCATAGCATACGCGATCAGCGCAGTCAAGATCGGGTTTCCGGCCGATCGTTAATCCAATCCTCATGAATCACGGCGAACGTTTCCTCCAATCGTGCATCTAATAGAGAGTGTCGAGCTTCACCACAACGGAACACGGACACCCACACAAGGATGAAATTATGGCGAACAATGGGAACTCTCATGAACCCGGCAACGGGCATGTACTCGATTGGGCCGGACGAATCGCGACGCAGGAATTCGCCGCGCTCTCAGTGCCGCTGTCAGCGCCGCTGTCCACAGCCTCCCCGGTCGAAGAAGCGATCCGGCTGATTCTGCTGCATCAGGGCGAAGATCCGGACCGCGATGGTCTGCGGAAAACGCCGGCCCGCGTCGCCCGCATGTACGACGAGATGCTCGCCGGCTACCGGCAGGATGTCGAGACGATCATCAACGGCGCGCTGTTTGACGTGGAATACGGCGAGGGCGAAATGATCGTGCTCGCCAATATCGACTACACGTCGATGTGCGAGCACCATATGCTGCCCTTTGTCGGCAAGGCGCATATCGCCTATATCCCGCGCGCGAAAGTCGTCGGCCTGAGCAAGATCCCGCGCATCGTGGATATGTTCGCCCGCCGCTTGCAGGTCCAGGAGCGCCTGACGAACGAGATCGCGGACGCTCTGCATGATCACCTCGATCCGGCCGGCGTGATGGTCGTGCTCGAAGGCCAGCATAGTTGTGCGGCGCTGCGCGGCGTGAAAAAACACGGCGTGAATATGGTGACGACCGCCCGCCGTGGGGATTTCCGCACCGACCCCGTCCTGCGTGACGAATTCTACCGGCTGGCCGGCATCGGCCGTTAACCACCGCGTATCCGGGGGAAAACATGGATCTGCACAACAAAGTCGCCGCGGTTACAGGCGGCGCGCACCGGGTCGGCAAGGCGATCGCGCTGGCATTGGCACGAGCCGGCGCGCATGTGATCGTCCATTACGGCGGCTCGGAATCCGCCGCGCGTGCGACCGTTTCCGAAATCCGCGACCTGGGTGTGCGATCGATCGCCGTCCACGCGGATCTGCGCGATCCCGCCCAGATCGAGCGCCTGTTTGCGGCCATCGAAGCGGAGTTCGGCCATCTGGATGTCTGGGTGAACAGCGCGGCGAGTTTTCTCAAGCGCCCATTTGACGAAACCACCGTCGCGGATTGGCAGGACGTGATGCAGATCAATCTGCGCGGCCCGTTTTTGTGCAGCCAGCACGCCGCCCGCCTGATGCAGAATCCGTCCGCCGAGCGCCCGCCGGACGAGCCCGCGCTGATCGTCAACATCGCCGATCTGAGCGGCATCTACCCCTGGAAGGGTTACGCCCTGCACGGCTTGAGCAAGGCCGGGATCATCCACCTGACCAAGGTCTCGGCCTATGAGTTAGCGCCCGGCGTGCGCGTGAACGCCATCGCGCCGGGTGCGATCCTGCCGCCGCCTGGCATGTCCGCCGAGGGCGAGACGTGGCAGCGCTTTGGCGAGCGGATCCCCCTCAAGCGCACCGGCCACCCGGATTATGTCGCGCAGACCGTGGTGTTTCTCGCGCAGAATGACTTCATCACCGGCGCGGTGATCCCCGTGGACGGCGGCGAGCACCTGATCGGCTCCCTCAAGTAGCGGCGGCTCTGTGCGTTCTGCGTCCCGTTAGCGCAATCACAGCATTGACTCCGAAACAGGTTTGCCGGACGAGTCCTCTATACTGCTAATGTGTATTTCCAGCATCGAGCAAAATGCTCTATACTGACATTATTATCCGGTTAGTTCTCGCACCAATTGCATTCAGAGATGATTTTCTTCAGCTACTCCAGAGACGACAAAGAGTTCGCCCTAAAGCTCGTCACAGATTTACGAAATCGCGGAGTTTCTCTGTGGGTCGACCTCTTCAACATGCGCGGAGGAGACGATTGGCCATGGAGTATCCAACAAGCTGTAGATAGTTGCAACGGACTAATCACGGTAGTTTCGCGAAATTCCCTGAACAGCAAATACTGTAGACGAGAACTTCTTCGCGCTGATGATAGAGACATTCAAATTTTCCCCGTGCTGCTCACCTTTGACCTAGATCTGTCAATAGATTGGCCGATCGTGTTACAGGAAAGACAATACATAGACTTCTCCAATTGGCAAAATGCCACAGACTACGATGAAAAACTTGACAACCTTTTCGAGACCATTCTCGACAATCTTCCGTCTGTTGTTGGTACAACACCTAAAGCAGAAATCCAGTATTTGAACAACCTACTTGCTGAACTAGAAGCTCAACGAGGGGTCCTCGAGTACATTGAAATTGAAAGTGAAATGAAATCCGATATTCGTCCTAAACTCCCGATAGAGGATGAATGGGGTTTCTCCTTATTAGTACAAGGGAAAGATGATGACAAGGTAATCGGATCTCCCATCATACTTCCAAACATCACTGAAGCAATAAATCGCTACAAGCGTTTTGTTTTAATTGGGAAACCAGGCTCCGGGAAAACTACAACGCTACGAAGACTCGCAAGAGACAACTGCAGAAGAAGACTCGAAAAGCCTGAGAATTCCCCATTACCACTTCTGCTTTACTTGCCCAAATGGACAACAGACTGCTCAATACAGGACCTTGTATTAAGCCATTGGAATTTGCCAGGAAATCCGCTTTCCCTTCTCCGAAATGGTGAGATTATTCTCTACCTCGATGGTCTGAACGAAATGGGTTCGGCCGGATCCCAGAAGGCATCAGACCTCAAGGAATGGCTACTATCAGCTGAAGCCCCAATTTATGTCGTTGTTACTTGCCGCGAAGAGGACTACCGTGAGCCGTTACGCCTACACAGCATCCCTGCGATCATTACACGCGAACTAAACAAGGAACAAATCAGCGCCTTTGCCCAAAACTATTTGGGGGAGAGCGCGGAAAAGTTCTTGCTTCAAATTCAGGGTGATAGTACAGAGGCGGACGATAGAAGTCTTAACAGGCTTTCACGCAATCCATATATGCTATCGGCCCTCATTCTTCTTTATCAAAGTGGTGGTGAACTACCGACTAACGGTGGTGCTCTTTTTGCGAAGCTGGCTCGCGCCTTGTGGCAGCGGGAAAGACAAAGAAATACGCAAGGTTGGATACCGTTTGATGAAATCGAAGCAAGCCTAGGCCGATTAGCCTTTTCTGTCATCGACGAAGACTTGTCTCTTGATTTTCCTCTTGACTATGCAATGCGTTTCGTAGGCGATGATTGTTCGGTTTTGGAGGCAGCTCAGCGGGCAAATTTCTTGGAGATTCGTGGCTCTCAGGTTCGCTTTTTTCATCAGCTTGTACTTGAGTACTTTGCAGCAGCACACATGCTGAAAGTCGGGTTCAGTTCGAAGTTGAGTGAAGTTCAGATAGATATCTACACTCAAGAACGTATCGGAACAAAGTGGGATAACGTATATATCGCGCTTGCTGGCTTTGCGCCAAATACGGAAGAATGTGTGCTTGGCATTGCTAACGCAGACCCTGTATTGGCAGCAATGTGCATTGAAAGCGGCGCTAATGTCTCAGAGAGTAGTGCCGAACTAATCTACGCATTAGTAAATGAATCTGGGATCATCATTTCTGAATTCGCTGACGTTCAATATGGTTTCCCTGAGCTACTCGAGAATATTGCTTTTCAGATCGGACAGAATCATATTTCTGTGGATGAGATCCCGTTGTTTACGGACCTGTATTATTACATCGAAGATCCTAACGCGATCTCCATTGCCATTCGTGCTCTAACTCAGTGGCCAGACACTTTGCGGGAGACTGCAGCTGCTGTTCTTGAAATGATAGGAGATGAAACTGCCATTCCAGGGTTGTTGGAAGCTTTGAATGATAGTAGTTGGTTTGTTGCGAAGTCAGCAGCCTCCGCGTTGTTGCGGATCGGTGGTTATGCTGAGCAACTTAGGGCAACAGAATTTTTCCAGAGACCAAGTAATTTTCGTGTCGCTAGTTAGCTCCACTGCGACCGGACCCGTCGGCCCCTCCCTAAATTTCCCCGCGCCCCAATATCCTATCGCCCGGCTCCCCCTCTCCGCGCGTGGAGAGGGGGGCGGGGGGTGAGGTAAACTCCCGCTCAGCTTTCCCCCATCAGCCCCCGTATCCGCGCCGCCATGCCCGCCGGGTCGCTCTGATACGAAAACACGATCCGCAGCGTGCCGTCCGCCCCGACGACAAACGACGACGCGGTATGATCGACCATGTAGTGATCGGCGTGGCCCTCATCGACGCGCTGGTAAAACACCCCAAAATCCTCCGCGACGGCGCGAATCTCCGCATCCGCGCCCGTGAGTCCGATGAAGTCCGGGTCGAACGCGTGCAGGTAAGACGCCAGCCGGTCCGGGGTATCGCGCTCGCCGTCCACGCTGATGAAGACAAACGCGACCTGTTCCGCGTCCGCGCCGAGTTCCGCCTTGACGCGCTTAAAATCCGCCATCGTCGTCGGGCACACGTCCGGGCAGTGGGTGAATCCGAAGAAGATCAGCACGGTCTTCCCGCGCAGATCGCCCAGGCTGAGGGCGTCCCCGGTGTGGCTGGTCAGCGTGAAATCGCGCAGCGCTTTGGGCGGATCCAGCACCGTACCGGGCAGCGGAGTCGGGGATGGACCGGACGCGCCGCTCTCCGATCCGCAGCCGGACAGCATCAGCGCCGTGCCGATTGCCAGCATCAGCATTAAGCGTCTGAACATATGGCGCGTCTCCTCGCGTTACGGCTGCGCCTCCCCCACCAGCCGCAGCAGATTTTCCAGCCCGCGATCCTCGAGCTTCACCCATTCCTCGTCAGGACCATAGCGCACCAGCATCGACGGCGTCGCGGTCAGGCCCAGATCGGTGAAGGACTCGTTGAAGCTGACCATCGGCGCGGCGTAGCGGTTCGACGTGATGCACTGCACCAGCAGCTCACCATCCAGACCGAGCCCCCCGGCGATCTGCTGGATGCGGTCGAGCGTGTACGCCTGCGACCCGTCCACCCGGTACTGCTCGTACAAGGCGTCCGACATCTCCCACAGCGCGCCTTGCTCGCCCGCGCAGAACATCGCATACGCCGCGTACAGCGACAGCTCACCCGCCACAAACGCCATCGGGCGTATCTCAAAGGTGGCCTGACCCGACCGCACCGCCTGTTCGATCAGCGGCGCGATCGCCTCCTCGTAATAATCGACGCAGTGCGGGCAGGCGAAATCAAAGTATTCGAGGAACTGGATCGGCGCGTCAGGATCGCCGATGAACGGCGCACCCGCCTCCGACAGGCCGCGCACCACGTCCGTGACGCCGGCCGTGACGCCGGCCGTTTCATCGATCGCCGGGCGGAGTTCGGGGCTTTCGACGGGCCAGCCCTCGATGATCGGACCGCCCGCCATCGGCACGCAGTACTGCGGATAGTCGCCGCACAGAACGTCTTCCGGCAGCATCGGCATCACCGGCTCGACCATGATCACGCCCGGCTCCGCAGCGCCGCCCCCGGACGATACCACGCCGGCCCAGCCCACACTCGCGCGGATCTCATCCACCAGCACCCCCGCCTCGCTTAAAGCTGCCAGTGCGCCCTCGACGTCATCATCCGAGACGAGCGCCTGCGCCTCGCCGAGCTTGTCCTGGATCGCCACCAGCGAGTTCGCCGAGCATCGCCGCGTGCAGTCCGGGGGCGGCGGTTCCTGCGCGCCCACCGCGCCCGGCGCGATCACCGCCGTGAGTACGAGAGCGGCCAAAAGAGGATTCGAAAAACGGATTTCATCGGTTTCTGTCCTCAAAAAAGTTTTGAGTCACGAGACGGGAGTCGGTACTCTCCGACTCCTATTTTAAACTCATGACTTAAAACTCACGACTCGCAGGTCGTCTCCCCCTCTCTACCGCGTGGAGAGGGGGCCGGGGGGTGAGGCTGATCGCTACGCCTGCGGCTCCCACTTGAAGAACCGCACCGCCAGCACCGCACACACAACCAGCCACGCCGCCATGATCAGCACATTGCGCGTCATGCTGAAATAATCCCCGGCCTCGATCATGGTGGCGCGCAGCGCGTCGCTCAGATACGTCAGCGGGATCACGTTCACCAGCGGGCGGATCCACGAGGGCATCATCTCCAGCGGGAAGAAGATCCCCGACAGGAACATGAAGATGAAGTTCGGCAGCGAGACGATCCCCTGCACGGCTTCTTCGGTGCGGGCGATCCCGGAGATGAAATAGCCCAGCGTGATGAACATCGTCCCGCCGAGCAGCACAATTGCGATGATGCTGAGTACGTTGGCCGCCACGATCTGCACGTCGAACGTGATCACGCCCACCACGACGATGATCCCGGTTTGCGCCAGCGCCGATGTCAGCCGGAAGGCGATCTGCGAGGCGAGCAGCGTCGTTTTGCTGAGCGGTGTCGCCCCCATGCGGCGGAGCACCTGCTTTTCACGCAGACTGACCAGCGGCGCGGCTGTCCCAAACAGGCCCAACTGCATCAGGCTCATCGCCAGCACGCCGGGCAGAAAATAGTCGATATAGCGCAGATCCTCGGTGCGGACGGTCTTGGTCTCGACGGCCAGCGCGGGTACCTGCCCGGTGATCTCCTGGTTCATGCCGGCCACGACCTTGTCCACGATGTTCAGCACGATCTGCCCGGTATTCTGATCGGCGGGATCGTAATAGACGTCGAGCAGCCCTTGTGCCGGCGCAGCGGATGTCGTGGTGTCGCTCGGACCCATCCGCGCTCCGAGCGCAGCGCCCGTCCCCGCCGGGATCACGATCACCGCGGACCGGTCGCCATCCTTGAGCGCGTCCAGTTCGTCCTCCAGCGTGCCCTCGTGGACGTCGAACGCGCCGATATGCTTGAAGCTCTCGACCAGCACGGCGCTGTCGCTGCCATCCTCATTCACCAGCCCCAGGTCAAAGCTGATGTCCTCGTTGCTCGAAAAGATCACCCCGAAGATCAGAATGAACATCACCGGGAAGGCGATCGTCCAGAACAGCGCGCTGCGATCGCGCACGAACTCGCGCACCGTCGCCATGTAAAGCGATCTGAAGGCTCGCATGGAATTCACCTCATCTCTTCTTTGGTTGTGAGTCGTGAGTTTTAAGTTGAGTTTGATCCCACGGCCATCACCTGATCCCCCTCTCTGGCTGCCCGCCACTCCCTCTCCAGCGTGTGGGGAGGGGGAGCGTGCTCGCACGCCAGGGGTGAGGTCAACTCAAAACTCATGACTCACAACTCATAACTGAATCAGTCTCGTATCCGCCGCCCGGTCAGCTTCAGGAACACGTCTTCCAGCGTGGCCCCGCGCACCCGCAGATCGTCAAAATGGAGCTTGCCCGCGTGCGCCGCGTCGAGCATACCCGCCATGGTGCGCGGCGTATCGAGCGAATAGAGCGTGACCAGCCCGCCGTCGCGCTTGGCCTGCTTGACGCCCGGCAGCCCTTCGAGCAGGGCGATCGCGGCGCTGTTTTTATCCTCGAATTCGATCGCCGTCGTCTCGAAATGTTGGGCGATCAGCGCTTGTGGCGAATCCAGCGCGATGATCGTGCCGGAATCCATGACCGCCACCCGATCGCAGAGCGTCTGCGCTTCTTCCATGTAGTGCGTCGTCAGCATGATCGTCTTGCCGCGCCGCTGCAGATCCTTGACGATGGTCCACATCTGGCGGCGGGATTGGGGATCGAGGCCGGTGGTTGGCTCGTCCAGAAAGATCAGCGCGGGATCGTTGACCAGCGCCAGCGCGAGCGAGAGCCGCTGCCGCTGCCCGCCCGAAAGATTGTTGCTGCGCGTGTTGCGCTTGTCTTCCAGGCTGACCAGTTGGATCAGGTCGTCGGGGGGCAGGGCGCGCTGGTAGAACGCGCCGAACAGCTTGAGCAGCTCGTGGACCGTGTGCAGCGGATACAGCCCCGTCGTCTGAAGCTGGATGCCGATCTGCTGCTTAATGCCGTTGGTATTGCCGCGATGCGTATGGCCGAGCACGCTGATCGTCCCGGCATCCGGCACGCGCAGCCCTTCGATACATTCGACGGTCGTCGTTTTGCCGGCTCCGTTGGGACCGAGCAGCCCGAAGACCTCGCCCTCCTGCACATCGAAGCTGATCCCATCGACGGCCGGGACGCCGTTGTAGATTTTCCGCAGATCGGTTACTTCAATCGCAGGCATCGCCGCCTCCTTGTACCTGGAATCTGAATCGCCCGAATCATACCCGCACTGGGACCCAGCGTGAAGGGGAAAACTCCTCAACAGATCAATACGTTTCGGCGCGTGGCGGGTTGCGCCCTGAATCGATTTTCGTGCTACGATAAAATAGTTCGTGTGCTGGCCTGACTTCTAGAGGAGGAATCGATGTCTCTGCTCAACGATCGTCGTGTGGCCTACGCCCTGTTGGCCGTAGGTGTGGTGGGAATTCTGCTCTCGATCCTGATCGATCCGATTCGGGGATACGACATCTATCTGGCGACCAGCCAGATCATCGTGCTGGTGATCTGTGTCGTGCTGGCGTTGGCCGGAGCCTATCTCGCCTTCGTGCGCGCCCCCCGCGTGTAGAACGTCTCTCGCAAATTCGTAGGGGCAGGGCTTGCCCTGCCCGAAAAATGGGCAACCCAATGCTCTTTTACTTTTAAATGCGGTAATGTGAGCGCTCGTGTAGGGGCGGGCTAACAAGCCCGCCCAGGGCGACTTATTAATTGTAAATATGCATTGGGTTGCCCCTACCCGCGCCGCCCGCCGCCGGCCCCCCCCTCTCCGCGTGTGGCAAGCGCGCGATCCCGAAGGGGCGTCACGCCGGGGCCAAGGGGGTGAGGTAAATCCCTTGGGGCGGCCCCCGTGTCCGCCCCCTTTTCTCCCCTCTCTAGCTCTGCTGGAGAGGGGTCGGGGGTGAGGCCGTCCTGCCCAAAACGGGCACCCCTTAGACTGCCCCTCCCCACGCTGTCCGCCCGCCTTTGTCCCTCCCTGCTTGCGGGGAGGGACTCAGGGAGGGGTAAACAGGCCGGGGGTGAGGCTCTGGCGCTACTCCGCCCGGATTACCTGCCACGCCTGCCCATCCACAAACCGGATCACCGCGCCCGCCGCGGACGACGCGAAATAGATCGTCTCCCCGCCCGCGCTCACCGTGCGCTGGTGCATCCCCGTATACGGGCGAGCCGCGCCTACCGCGTAGCCGAGCGCCGCTTGCAGCCGGGCATTGCTGCGCCATGCGAGGTTGATCGGGCCGCGCGGCTGCTGCAACCCCACCGGGATCGCGGCGTCCAGCGCCGGGTCGGTGAGCGGCATCCCCGGCACGAATTGATCCTCCACGGCCCGCGCGGTTCGCCCCTGGATCAGCAGGTAGTGAACGCGCAGCGCCGGCACATAGATGATGCTGCCCCGCTCGAAGCTCTGCTCGTAGAAGGTGGTGCTCAGCGCGGGCAGCGGGCATCCCGCCGGGACCGGGCTGAAGAACCACCCTTCGCCGCACGCGATCCGCACCGTGGTCTGCGCGGCGACCTCGCGGACTCCGTCACTCGCCAGCACCACATACGTGATCGAGTTGCGCCCGTCGTCCGGCACGCGCAGCGACCATATCCCGGATGAGGGCAAGCCCCCCGCCTCTTGGACAAACGAATCGCCGTACATCCACCCGATCCGCACGTTCACAACCGGACCCTGTGCCTGCCACGCCAGGGTCACATATCCCCCCGCGGGCACGCTGGCCGGGTTCGCCACCAGCGCGCCGACTCCCAGCGGCAGAAACGTCTGGGGTAACATCGCCGCCGCCTGCGCCGGCACCGACAGCCACACTCCCGCGTCGAGCTTGGGCACCGCCGCCAGACAGTTCCCCGCCAGCAGATCGCTCACGCCCACGCTGCCCCGCGCCGCGATGCTGAAGATCGTCTCATTGAATGCCACCCGGTAAAACACCCAACCCTGGGGCACCGGGCAGTCGGTCTGCCGCCGCACGTCCGGCCCGGATGGCGGCAGGATGTTCGCGCTCGCCACGTCCAAGGGCTGGCCGCTCGTATCCACGGGAGCCTGTGCGCCGGCCGGCCGGGCACTCGTGAGCCGGCGCTGACCTTCGCAGCCCGCCAGCAGGATCGCCGCGCCCGTGCAGAGGATGAGGATGAACACCGCTGTCTTCTTCATGACCGCCCCCGAAAGGACTATTTATTCCAGTATATCCGCCACCTCCTACATTGAACTGGACGCTCCGACTGCGGTCATGCACCGGGCATCTCACCCTTCGCTATCCAAATACCAACGTTTGCCCAACGACCGCGCCAGGGCTGAAGACGCCAAGAAGGGCGTTTTGCAGAACGCCCCTGCGGAATTTCACGGATAAATTGTGGGCTAATAGACCGTTTGAGAAGCCAGCGCCGGACGTTCATGCAGGTTAAGTATCTATTCGGATAACGCGATTTTGTAGAGGAGCGCCTCTGTATGCTCCCTGGGCGGACACGGGAGTCCGCCCCTACGCGACCTTATCCGCTCAATCCTTGAATTCATCGAGCCATTTGAACGCCTCTTCGACGTTGCTGAAAACCATCATCCGCAGGCCCAGACCGTGCATCGCCTCAATGGTCGGGGCCATGCTCCCGGCTGCCACTAACATCTCGGGGACCACCAGCGCCCAGTATTTCCAGCCAGCCTCCAGGGACCGGCGGTTCAGGTTGATTTCGCCCCATTCGCGATCTTCATCGGACATTGGGCCGTTCTTGCGGTCATCAGACAGCCATTTGTGGCAGCCGTAATCCTGCAAAGCCTGAAATCCGACGAGCAGGGCATCACGCAGCTGCTGCCCGCTGATCGGCTGGTGAACGGTGTGATAGATCGTCTTTTTGTCGGGAAGATATGAAATCGTGATGTATTCGTTATCGAGGATGATCATGTTGTCGGCCATGAGGATGCTCCTGTGATAATCGGTTGTTTATAGAATACACTGGAAATCGAGCCTGCACTGATCTTCCTGCGAACTCAGAAGCAGCGAGGGATATCACAACAAAAACGGCGGGACCGATGGCCCCGCCGTGTCATGATGCTTGAGATGGCTAGCGAGCGGCGATGACTACTCGCCCATCGCGGCTTCGCGCATCGCCACGTCGATCGAACGCCAGTCGTAGTGCTCGCCACCGACCAGGCCATCCGTCGCGATCGGGATGGTCGCCCACGGCTGAACCATGTAGGTCGTCAGGAAGGTGTAGAGCGGGATGATCGGATGTTCGCCTTCGGGGCCGAAGAACATTTCCTCAATGCGGTAGTACAGTTCGGTACGCGCCTCGGGGTCGCTTTCACGAGCTGCCTGCTCGATCAGATCGTCCACCTCGGAGCAGGGGCGCTTGAAGGTGTTTTCGGACTCGCAGTGCAGCACGTCGCCGACCCAGTTCTGGGCGTCGGGATAATCAGGACCCCAGGCGATGCTCCACATATTCGGGCGATCTTCCGTCGCGTTACGCGGATCGGTCAGCTCGATCAGGACAGTGAAGTCCACGGTTTCGAGCGTGAAGACGTCACGGTTGCAGCCCAGATTCTCTTCAGCCTGAGCGACGAGGAATTCCGGTACGCGGCCGCCCGTATTCACAAACTCGATGGTCGGCAGCCCTTCGCAGTTGGGATAACCCGCTTCGGCGAGCTGCGCCTGGGCGAATTCGGGGTCGAAGCCCACACCCACTTCGTTGATGGGCGGCGCACCAAACATGCCGGGCGGCGTGAAGTGGATCACCGGCATGCCACGGCCTTGCAGAATCTGCGAGGCGAGCGCATCACGGCTGATCATGGCACCCAGGGCGCGGCGGACATTCACGTTGTCCGTCGGGGCCTTGTCGTGCGCGAAGCCGATGTAACCCACCGAGGGGTCAACCACCTGCACGACCTGCTGGCTCAGTTCGGGGTCGTCCTGGACAGCCTGCTGTTCGGCGGTCGGCAGCGGACCCACATCGGCCTGCTTGTCCAGATACAGCGCAAACTGCGTACCGCCATCTTCCACGACGGTCAGGATTACGCGCTCGACATTGCCGGGGCCGAACATGTCGGCGGGCAGATGCGGGTTACGCAGGTACACCCGGCGCACGCCGCGGATATATTCATCCAGAACCCACGCGCCGTTGGTGACGATGTTGCCCACATCGGTCCAGTCATCACCGAACTCGGCGATCGTCTCCTGCGGGACGGGGCGCAGCATCCACATGGGGGTCATGCTGAAGAAATAGCCCGCCGCAAACTGGAGATTGACGACCAGCGTCGTGTCATCCAGCGCTTCGACCTGCACCAGATCGTAATCGGCGTCGGTCACTTCTTCAACAGGCTTGGTCGCCACATCGTTGCAGCCCAGGATCACGGACGCCGACACGCCGGTGTAGTATGCACCGAGGCGCGGATCGCACGAGCGCTTGATGCCGAACGCCACGTCGGCGGCCGTCACCGGGCGCACAATCTCGGCCGTATCCGTCACCGGATCCCAGTGGACCCAGTTCACATCGTTGCGCAGGGTGAAAGTCCAGGACAGGCCATCTTCGCTGGCTTCCCACGAGGTCGCCAGTTCGGGCCGTACTTCGTTGGGGTTAAGCGGGTTGATGTCCGTCAGGCCGAGGAACAATTGCTCGGTCGCGTTAATGTCGTAACGCGTCTGGGCGCGCTGGGGATCAAACGAGCTGATCTCAAGCGCGGTCACGCCATACCAGGTGATGGGTTCTTCCTGGCGCATGACGCTGGTGAGCGTCACGCCGGCGTCACGTTGGGCGAGGGCAAAACCAGAGGGCAGCAGAGCCAGCACCATCGTCAGAATGACGGCGATTGGCAGTGTTTTTTTGAACATTCTTAGCTCCTCCCGTGAGCTTTTTTGGTTGACAACAAGTAACCTCGTATCGGTTGAATTTTCCCTACCGGCCCGTATCGCCCCGGCAGCGTGGCGCGCTTTGCTCCAATAAGCGGCTCCTTCAGTCTCTCCATGCAGGGGTTTCTCCAAATACCATGAGTCCATCAAAAAAATCACGCGAGCAGAGCGCATCAAAAAACCTGCGCACCCGTCGCGCGAAGGAAGAGACGGCACCATTATCCCCCGGAGGAACTTCCACGTAGGCATCCGTGTTCCGTGAGTCTCGGACGAGACAACCCTAAAATGATGAGTATCAGACAAACGTGTTTTTAGGCAATCATCCTGTATCAGTATATAGTGCAGGCAGCCGGATTCTGCAACTCGCTTCGGCGGATTTCACCAAATAGCGTTCCGCTGCATTAAGTGTACTCACCGGATAAGCGGGCGGTTCAAAAAGCAGTGACAACGCCGGCTGATGGCTGCGTATAACCGGCATTGGTTGACAACACCTGATCTCGTGTCCGCCTGCACAGAACCGTGTTCCCGCACGGACCTGTGCCTGTAGTCTCACCTAAGCCGGCAGCCACGGATATTCCATGTGCTCGGCGGTTTCGCGTGCGGTATCCTGCCCTAACAGGCGCTGCACGACGTAGAGCGCCGTGTCGATACCCGCGGTGATGCCGGCTGACGTGATGATTCGGCCGTTATCGACAAAGCGCTGGTCGCTCACGACGATACTCGCTGGGGCGGTCGCGGCCAGCTCGTCCAGCGCGGTGTGATGCGTGGTGGCTCGCAAGCCGTCCAGCAGACCCGCCGCGCCCAACAACAGTGCGCCCGTACACACCGATACGACCAGCTCGGCCCCCTGCGCCTGCCGCTGGATAAACTCGATCGTCGCCGGGTTAGACCGTTCGTGACGCGATCCCAGCCCGCCAGGGATGATCAGAATATCGGCCTGCATAGCGTTCTTGTAGGTGTAATAGGGGATTACGCTCAACCCGCTGCGGGTATTGATCGGCGGTTGGCGGCGCTCGCCTACTGTGCTGACGATAAACGGCACCGGGCCCGTGGCGCGCCGCCCGGTGATCGAGAAGACTTCGAGTGGCCCGCAAAAATCCAGCGTATCCACGTCGTCGAACAACGAGATCAAAACCATTCGAGACATGACTACTTCCTTGACCTTAAAAAGATTTAGTAACAAACACGCTATCTAAATGAAGAGCCTGATGTGTAGATTGTAGCGGTAACGGGGAAATTCGAAAAGCGTGAATTCGAATGCTGTTCGCGCTCAATCACCCAGGATTGTGTTGAGCAGCCGGTCGAGCGTCTCGACGTCCAGCGCGTTCAGGATTTCGTGCTGCGGGTAAATGATCAGGTTGGGGCCGTCGTCGCACATATCCAGGCACGTCGCGATCTCCCACCGGACCGGGCCGGACGCCATAAAGCCGGGCCGCGGATCACCGAGTGCCTGTCGCAGGCGCTCATACAGGGGTTCCGCCTGATCGCTTCGGTTGCAGTTCTGGCCCATACACAGCACCAGCCGGATGGTGGGAGGTTTTGTCATCGTGTTTTCCTGTTGTTTCGGCCAATGGTGATGATTATAGCGCGTTTGCCTGAATGACCAGGACTGCACCTTGACGGCCCCTGCTTCTGCTGGTAGAATGCGCGCCAGTTAAGCCCCCATCGTCTAGGGGACCAGGACGTGGCCCTTTCAAGGCCAAGACTAGAGTTCGAAATCTCTATGGGGGCACCAACACACACAACCAGCGCGGCTGGTTTTTTGTTTTCTTTCCCCCAGGCGTGTGCTATATTCTCCGAAGTTTTCCACGCAAAGGAGATAACCGCCTTGTCGTATCCTGACTTTGCCCCACGCCTTGCCCAGATTCTCACCGAGTACTCGCTGCCCATTCAAAAAGGCGATTGGGTGGCGATCGTGTCCAGCACCGCCGCCGAACCGCTGATCCTGGCGCTGTATGAAGCCGTGCTCAATCGGGGCGGCAATCCGATCGTAATCGCGCAGCTGCCAGAGTTGAGCGAGATCTTCTACCGTGTCGCTCAGGACGAACAGCTTGACTTTCTCAACCCGCTCAGCCTGCTGATGATCGACAAGGTCGATGTGCTGTACCACATCATCGCGCCGGCCAACACCAAAAGCATGACGACGGTCGATCCGGCCCGTACCGCGCGCCATCAAAAGGCGGGGCGTCCCTACCTCGAACGTTACTTCGCCCGCATCGCGGATCAATCCCTGGGCTGGAATATCACGGCGTGGCCGACCCAGGCGGCCGCACAGGAAGCGGAGATGGGCCTGCTGGCCTACACCGAGTTCATGTACAACGCCTGCGGGCTGGATCACGAGGATCCGGTCGCCTACTGGCAGAATCTCAAGGCGCGGCAGGACCGGCTGGTGCACTGGTTAGCGGACAAAAAGCTGTTGGAGGTCCGGGGGCCAGGCATCGACCTGTCGCTGCGCGTTGACGGGCGGCTGTGGATCAGCGATTGGGGCGATCACAACTTCCCGGCGGGTGAGATCTTCACCAGCCCCGTCGAAGATTCCGTGAACGGGCACGTCGAATTCAGCTTCCCCAGCGTCTACGCGGGCCGCGAGGTGAACGGCGTCAAACTGACCTTCAGGGATGGCAAGGTGATCGAGGCCAGCGCGGAGAAGGGGCAGGATTATCTGCTTCAGCAGTTGGATATGGATGAGGGTGCGCGCCGTCTGGGCGAATTCGCCATCGGCACAAACAGCGGGGTGAAGCAGTTCACCGGCGAAACACTGTTTGATGAGAAGATCGGCGGCACGATCCATATGGCCGTGGGCGAAAGCATCAAAGAGGCCGGGGGGCAAAACAGCAGCTCGATTCACTGGGATATTGTGCATGATATGAAAAATGGCGGCGAAATCTGGATCGATGGCGAATTGTTCTATCGCAGCGGCCAATTTATGATCGAACCGCTTTAGGCTGGGCGGCAGTACACAGCCCATGTGCGCTGCTGCTCTGGTCAGGCGTTACCTGTAAGGAGTTGATCGATGGACCAGCAGAAAATCATCCAATTACTCGAACGGTTAGGTCAGGCGTTGAGTTCGAGCGATTTTCGGACGGTAGCGGCTTGTTGGGAGGTTCCGGCGCTGGTCCTCTCGGATGAGGGGGTAATCGCCGTCGCGGAGACCAGCGAGGTCGAGAATTTCTTTGCGCAGGCCACGGAGTCCTATCACGCTCAAGGGATCATGTCCACAAAACCCGTGCTTGAAGACGTCGATCCGTTGAGCGAAAAGCTCGCCTCTATCAATGTGCTGTGGCGCTCGTTCGACGTGTCCGGCCATGAGCAAGCAAGCGAGCGCTCGCACTACATCGTGCGCCTGGGCGATGATGGCGAATTTCATATTCGGGTGGCCCTTACGCGTACAACCTAGTGAGAACGGTTATTTTTTCATTTTTCAATCATAAAGAGAGTGTCTGAATATGACCAAAAATCTTGCTTACGAGATGGCCCAGATCCTGACCGACTACTGCTCCCCGGTGCAGCCGGGTGAGTATGTCAGCATCCTGGGCAACCCATCTACTTGCGCCCCCCTGATCGAGGCGCTGGTCGAGGCGATCTACCAGCGCGGCGCGCATCCCAACGTGCAGGGCGCTGCCCCGCTAGGACCCGATTACAGCGACTATTTTGAGCTGTTTCTGCGCGAGGCGAACGACCAGCAGCTTGAATTTGCTGATCCAACGCTGCTGTACGTCATCGACCATTCAGACGCGATCTTTTTTATCAAGGCGTCCGCCAACACCAAAGCCCTTGCCAGCATCGACCCGGCGCGCATCACCCGCTGGCGCAAGGCGTCGCAGCCGATCAGCAACCGCTACCTGGAGCGTTACGCGGCGGGTGAGCTCCGCTGGACGGTGGTTGGCTGGCCGACGGCCGCGCTCGCGCAGACCGCCGAAATGGGCCTGCGCGACTACCAGGAATTTGTTTACCGGGCGTGCGGCCTGGATCAGCCTGATCCGGTCAAATACTGGCAGGAGTTCCGCGCCATGCAGGAGCGGCTGGTCGCGTGGCTGGCCGACAAAAAACACGCCGAAGTCAAGGGGCCGGGCATCCACATGTCGTTCGATTTTCAGGGGCGGACCTGGGTAAGCTGCCACGGCGATCTGAACTTCCCGGACGGCGAGATCTTCACCAGCCCGGTCGAAGACTCGGTGAATGGCACCGTCGAATTCAACTATCCCTGCGTCTACCTGGGGAACGAGGTGGACGGCGTCAAACTGCGGTTTGAAAACGGGCGGGCTGTCGAAGCGACCGCCGAGAAAAATGAAGCCTATCTGCTCAGCCAGTTGAACGTGGACGAGGGCGCGCGCCGCCTGGGTGAATTCGCCATCGGGACGAACATGGGTGTCAACGTCATGACGCGCAGCATCCTGTTTGACGAGAAGATCGGCGGGTCGATCCACATGGCGCTGGGGCGCAGCTACGAAGAAGCCAAGGGTCTCAACCAGAGCGCGATCCACTGGGACATGGTCCACAGCATGAAGGACGGCGGCGAGATCTGGATCGACGGCACGCTGTTCTACAAAGCCGGCAAGTTCATGGTCTGATCACATCTGGCCTCACCCCCTCAATCCCCCTCTCCAGCCGAGCTAGAGAGGGGAGGAGCGTGTTTTCTCCCTCTCCATGGGATGGAGAGGGGCCGGGGGTGAGGCTGACGGCCGCAACCGTTCCGCCCCAATCGCGTATTGATCGATGGCAACACGTGCCCCAACGCTTTCCACCGGATGAAAGGATAAAACGAAACCATGAACCGTCAACTCCGCTGCGGGATTGTCCTGTTGATGGCGCTGCTGGCGATGCCGCTGGCTGCTGTCCGTGCCCAGGACGATCCCACCATCGAGCCGCCGCCCGCGGATTACCGTGAGGTCGCCACCGCTTACACCGAGATGGAAACGTCAACCATCACCGATGGGAACCGGGTGATCGATCTGATGCTGAGCGAGGATTTTGCAGGCATCTACGAGGAGTTCAGCGATGAGATCAAAGGAACTCGTGACCGTGGAACAGCTTGAAACCGGCTACCAGCAGGTGACCGCCGCCGCGCCCTTGGGTGAAATGATCAACAGCCGGGTGATCGGTGCCAACGGTCAGCGGGTGTATCTTGCGGAATATGTCTGGGGTGACAACGAGATCACGCTCACGGTTGCGTTCAACGTGGCGGGAGAGGTCAGCGGCCTCAATTTTGCCCCTGTGACGCCGCTGCTCGGTGATCCGCGGGCCGACTATCAGAGCGATGTCACCTTCCGGCTGCCGTTCGATGGGCTGTGGTACACCTTCTGGGGCGGTGACGATGCGCTGCATAACTATCACGTCGCGGCCGCGCCGCAGCGCCACGCTTATGATTTCGTGGTGTGGAAAGACGGCAGCACCTTCAGCGGCGATGGCATCGCCCTAGAAGATTATTACTGCTACGGCCAGCCAGTTCTCGCCCCGGCCGCTGGCGACGTGGTCACCGTGGTGGACGATCTGCCGGAGGTCAAGCCGCAGGTCGAGATGGACTCTGAGCACCCCGCCGGGAACCATGTGGTGATCCAGGTGGCGGAGGGCGAATACCTGTTTGTTGCGCACATGCAGCCGGGCAGCATTCAGGTCAGGGTGGGTGAGACGGTCAGCGCCGGGCAGGTGATCGGGTTGGCCGGCAACTCCGGCAATACATCCGAGCCGCATATTCATGTCCACCTGCAAGATACGCCGGATATGTTCACCACCGACGAGAGCGGCGCGATCACCGGGCTGAGTGATGCACAGGGCTTGCCGCTGCGTCTTCACGGATTATCTCGCCAATGGGGAACCCGTCGCCGCCGGGGTGCCGATCGGCGGCCAGTTTGTGCAGAACGCCGAGTAAGGCGAAATTGAAATTGTAGGGGCATATTGAAAAGATTTACCTCACCCCTAAATCCCCTCTCCACGCGCGGAGAGGGGACTTTGGCCCTTGCTTGCTCCCCTCTCCATCCCATGGAGAGGGGCCGGGGGTGAGGCTAACGGCTAATCGCTAATGGCTAAAGCGCCGTCGCCGTCGCGATGGGTTCGAGCCAGAACGTGCTGCCCTGGCCCTCGGCTGTCCAGCCGATCTGCCCCATGTACTGCACGCGCCACCACGCCATATTATCCACGCACGTCGGCCCTTCGAGCACCGCGATCACCCCTTCGCCGGGGATGGTGCCGATCGACGCGGCGCTAAGTGACGGTTCCGCGCGCAGCGTGTTCGCATCGCCGGGCGTGACGCGCGCGAAGATGTTCGGCCACAGCCGGGATTCCATGAAGCCGGGGCAGGTCGTCCGCGCGGGCGGCTGCACGGCCGGGAAGGGACCGGGTGTCGCGCTCGCGCCGAGGGTAAAGCTCGTCGCGGCGAGTTCCATCCGCTGAATCGTCCCGGCGGGCGCGATCTTCACATTCCCGGTCTCATCCACCGTGACGACGGAAAGTTCGCCCGTGTCCCAACGATACGCGACCCAGCCGGTGGGCGTGCCAGTCACGACCGTGCCGGGCTCGGCGGGGACGGATACCTGCCGCCCATCGCGGAAGAGCAGAAAGCCTTCTGTGGGGTTCTCATTGAAGAACGGATTATCGGGCAGGCTGGCGGGTTTTCCGCCAAGCTGCACATACACCGCGCGGCCGTCATCCACCCACCCGGCGCTCCAGATAAGCGGGTCGCTGGGATTGAAGTAGATCGTCTGGCTCGGCTGGTTGATCCCCATCGAATATTCGACCACGTTCGGCGCGGCGAAATAGGCGGCCGGTGCGCCGCTGAGCGGGAAGGCTTCATTCGCCACAGTGCGGATCATCTCGCCCGTGGTGGGCAGCTTCTGCATGAAGATGTCGAACGGCTCAACCGGCTGGCTGACCGTGTTGGCGATGGGATCCCAGATCGAGTACAGCCCTTCCCAGGTGCCCTCACAGCCCCAGCAGCTTGGCACGACGCGGATTCCGCTGGCATCCCACGAACCGAACGCGGCGGCCGCGGCCCACTGGTCCTCGGACGGGATGGACGACAGCGGCGTGGTCGCGACAATCTGCCCGGTGGCGAGATCAAACACGGCGATCGCGCTGTTCGGCGGCTGGTTGCCGAGCGACGCCATATCCAGCAGCGACACGGCGATCTGCGTGCCGTCCGGGCTGAACGGGCTGACATACGTCGGGTCCAGGTTGGGCTGCGCGGGATCTTGCAGTTCGACGCAGCACGTCCCGGCGTTCAGATCCGCGACGTACAGGCCCATCGGGCTCTGGTCGGACGTGGTGCCCATGAAGACCGCATACTGGCCGGACGGCGACAGCCGCATCCCGTAGATCTGGGTGAACTGATCCGCGCCGGGCAGGGCGGGGCCGGGCTGCGCGCCGGCGGGTGTGATCACGGTGAAGGTCTTGGTCTCGCCGCTAAAGAGCGTGACGCTCCAATCGGCGGCTTGCGCGCTGGCCTGGGAGAGTCCGCGCCCGCCGGGGCGAGACTTGAGAGGACGATGACTAAGACTCAGGGTCAGGACGAGAAACGACACCTTACGCACGGATGCTGCCTCCTTATGTTACACTTGCCGAAGTGCTTGTGTGATAGTCAGAGCGTAGCAGGCACGCCGGTCACTTGGCAAGGGCGCGGCGAGTACGCGTATGTGCGGCGTCAGAAGGGCGTGGGGTGGGGGGTGGGTTGGCGATTGACTTGCAGATCAGCGAGGTGACTGAGATAGTCGACTAACTCGGTTTGGTGGTCGACTTCGGTTCGGGAGAAAGTCGACTCTGCACGTATGGGAAGTGGGCCAAATCGGGGCAAAAGGGTGAGCCGGGCAACTAACCCGATGTCCAAGTCAACAGTGTGCAATAAGTATCATCCTTAAAGATGATACCTAAAGCGGAAGACAGGAACAGAACACCTGTGCTAGAATAACACTGCGGTGGAATGGAGACAGGCAGCATGGGACAGCACAAATCGGACGAGTACGGGCGGCGGGTGTGTCAGGCGGTACGGCTGCTGGCTGAAGGCCGGCAACCCGACGAGGTGGCGCTCGAAGTGGGTGTGCGGCAGCAGACGATGCAGGTGTGGATGGACGACGCCGAATTCGGGACCCTGGTTGACTGCCTGCGGGCATTCGGACATTTGCAGTTTTCGCGGGAGGCGGTGGAGACGCTGCGACCGCAAGCGCTCAGCACCCTGCGGAGGGTCCTGCAAGACGGCAGCGGATCGGCGGCGACGCAAGCCGCGCGGGAGGTTCTGAAGTGGGCACGCGAGTTCGAGAAGCAGGACCTGGAGGCGGCGAAAACCCAGGAGAAGCACACGATCCGGGTGGTCTGGGATACGCCGGATGGGAAATCGCCATTCCCAAGGCCATGGGCGGAGCGGAATCCGGTAACGCCGAGGGATTGGGCGGCGGGAGACGAGGATGAGGAGCGGTTTCCAAGGCGCGGTTAGCGATTAGCCAGCCTCACCCCCGGCCCCTCTCCATGCGATGGAGAGGGGGAGCCGTGCACGACCGGACTGTTCTCCATGGGCTAGAGCGGGGAGGGGAAAAAGTGGGACCCTAACCCCCGGCCCCTTCCCCCGGCCGAGCCAGGGGAAGGGGAGCGGCCTCACCCCCGGCGAGACTTGCCCGGCGCTACAAGCACCGGGCTCAATATCGGAAGGGCCGTGAACGGCCCTGGCTGCGTGAGCGCGCAGGAGGGGAGAAAGCGGGCGGACACGGGGGGCCGCCGCTAGGCATTTACCTCACCCCCTTGGCCCCGGCGTGACGCCCCTTCGGGGTCGCACGCTTGCCCCACGCGGAGTAGGGGAATCGGCGGCGAGAATCTAGGGCCAGAGGAAGGGGAGCGGCCTCACGCCCGGCGAGACTTGCCCGGCGCTACAAGCACCGGGCTCAATATCGGAAGGGCCGTGAACGGCCCTGGCTGCGTGAGCGCGCAGGAGGGGAGAAAGAGGGCGGACGCGGGGTCCGCCCCGACGAATTTACCTCACCCCCTGGCCCCGGCGTGACGACCCCTTCGGGGTTGCACGCTTGCCACGCGCGGAGAGGGGGAGCCGGTGGGCCGAAGAATTCCCTTTGCCGTGGGATGGGGAGGCAGAAAACGAGCTCCTAACCCCAGCGGAGCTAAGGAAGGGGAGAAAAGCGGGGGCGGCGCGGGGAAACGGGTTGGAGTATAATACGGGGGTAAGAACAGGAGGCACAGGCATGACCCCACCGAATTGGTTGTATTACGGGGACAATCTCCCGATTTTGCGCAATCACGATTATTTTCCGAATGAGAGCGTGGACCTTGTGTATCTCGATCCGCCGTTCAACAGCAGCCGGAATTACAACGTGCTGTTCAAGGAGGAGAGCGGGCTAGAGAGTGAGGCGCAGATCACGGCGTTTGAGGATACGTGGCATTGGGGGCAAGCGGCGGAAGAGACGTATCACGAGTTGGTGACGCAGGCGGCCCCGCGCGTATCGGTGGCGATTGAGGCGCTGCGGAATTTGGTGGGCACGAACCAGATGATGGCGTATCTGGTGATGATGGCGGCGCGGCTGGTGGAGCTCCACCGGGTGCTTGAAGCCGACGGGGAGCCTGTACCTGCACTGTGACCCAACGGCGAGTCATTACCTGAAGGTTATTTTGGATACGATTTTTGGGCCGGAGAACTTCAGGAATGAGATTATCTGGAAGCGGACGAGCGCTCATAGTAGTGCTAAAAAATACGGCCCTATTCACGATGTGATCTTTACTATTCAAAATCCGGTGCGGCAATTTGGCATGATTCGCATACTATATTCGACCAAGAATATGTTGATAAGTATTATAAGTTTGATGACGGAGATGGGCGGCGATATTGTCGAGATAATCTTTCAGCCGCAGGCATAAGGCGCGGTCATTCTGGCTTGCCTTGGCGTGGATTTGATCCTACAGCAAAAGGTGTGCATTGGAAGTATGCTGTAGAAACACTCGAAGAATTGGATAAAGTAGGCCGCATCTACTGGCCGCCTAATGATGGGTGGCCTCGTTACAAGAGGTATCTTGATGAACTCAAAGGCAGGCCGGTACAAGACTTGTGGGATGATATAGCACCTTTGAACTCGCAAGCACAAGAGCGACTCTGGCTATCCTACGCAAAAACCTCTTGAACTGCTCGAACGCATCGTTCAGGCGAGCAGCAATCCCGGCGACATCGTGCTGGACCCGTTCGCGGGGTGCGGCACCGCTATCGCCGCCGCGCACAAACTCGGCCGCCGCTGGATCGGCATCGACATCACGCACCTGAGCATTTCGCTGCTCAAATACCGCCTGCGCGATATGTTCGACCTCAAGCCCGGCACGGAATACGCCGTGATCGGGGAGCCGGTGTCGGTGGGCGGCGCGCATCAACTGGCGCTCGACGACCAATTCCAGTTCCAGTTCTGGGCGCTGTCGCTGATCCAGGCGCGGCCGTTGGGCGGCGATACGGGCAGCCGGGATGGGACGCGCGGCAAGGATCGCGGGATCGATGGGGTGATCACGTTCGTGGACGAGGCGAAGGGCACACCCAAGCGCGCCATCGTGCAGGTGAAATCCGGCAAGGTGAAAAGCGGCGATATTCGCGATCTGGTGGGGACGATCGAGCGGGAAAAGGCGGCGCTCGGCGTGTTCATCACGCTCGAACCCCCGACGCGCGATATGCAGACGGAAGCGGCCAGCGCGGGGTTTTATCACTCGCCGGGATGGGGCCACGATTATCCGCGCGTGCAGATCTTGACGATCGAGGAGTTGTTGGACGGCAAGGTGCTGAATATGCCGCCGACGTCGATCACGTTCAAGACGGCGGAGCGGGTGCGGGATGAGGGTGCGCGCACGATGGATATGTTCCCGGAATAGCCTCACCCCCGGCCCCCGGCGTGACGCCCCTTCGGGGTCGCACGCTTGCCATGGGATGGAGAGGGGAGCAAGCGCGCCCCTAACCCGGCGAGCAAGCACAGCACGCCCCTAACCCCCGGCCCCTTCCCCCGGCCGAGCCAGGGGAAGGGGAGCGGCCTCACCCCCGGCGAGACTCGCCCGGCGCTACAAGCACCGGGCTCAATATCGGAAGGGCCGTAAACGGCCCTGGCTGCGTGAGCGCGCAGGAGGGGAGAAAGAGGGCGGACGCGGGGGGCCGCCGCAAGGGATTTACCTCACCCCTGGCGAGCAAGCTCGCTTCCCCCTCTCCACGCGCGGAGAGGGGGAGCCGGTGGCGGGACGCGGGGATTCAGACGGGCGCGGCGTGGGGACGGGCGACGGCCTCACCCCCCGGCCCCCTCTCCAGCCGAGCTAGAGAGGGGGAGAAGGCGGGCGGACACGGGGGTCCGCCCCTACGAGAGTGAGCAGGGAAGGTAAACGGGCGGGCTTGTAAGCCCTGCCCCTACGGGAGCGGAGAGGGTAAAGGGCGGATTAATCCCCGGCGACGAGGGCCGCCTCGTCAATCGCCGGCATGTGCTTCTGCGCGGCGGCGACGGCATCGGCGGGATACTCGAAATCTTCCAGCTCGCCCGCGAAATACTTGTCGTAGGACAGCATATCGAAGTGGCCGTGCCCGCTCAGGTTGAACAGGATCACGCGCTCCTGGCCGGCTTCCTTCGCTTCGAGCGCTTCGTTGATCGCGGCGCGGACGGCGTGCGCGCTCTCCGGCGCGATGATATGCCCCTCGGTCTTGGCAAACAGCACCGCCGCGTCGAAAATCCCATTCTGGTGATACGCCTTGGCCTCGATGATCCCTTCTTCATACAGCAGGGAGAGAATCGGCGACATGCCGTGATAGCGCAGCCCGCCCGCGTGGATGCCCGGCGGGGTGAAGTCGTGGCCGAGCGTGCGCATCTTGACGATCGGGGCCATGCCGACGGCATCCCCAAAATCATACGCGTACACACCGCGCGTGAAGCTGGGGCAGGCGGTTGGTTCCGCAGCCAGGAAGCGCGTCTTCAATCCCTTGGCGCGCGCCTCGCGGATGAACGGAATCACCAGCCCGGCCATGTTGCTGCCGCCGCCCACACAGCCGATCACCACGTCCGGGTAATCGTCGGCCTGCGCCATCTGGAGCAGCGCCTCTTCGCCTACGATCGTCTGGTGCAGCAGGACGTGATTCAGCACGCTGCCGAGCGAGTATTTAATCGTGCCGCCGCTGGTTGCCGCGACCTCGACCGCCTCGCTGATGGCGATCCCCAGGCTGCCGGGGCTGCTGGAATCTTTCGCCAGGATGCTGCGCCCGGCCTGGGTCCGATCGGTGGGGCTGGCATGGACGGTCGCGCCGTAAGTCTCCATCATGCTGCGGCGGAAGGGCTTCTGGTGGTAGCTCACCTTCACCATGAAGACTTCGATCTCCACGCCGAAGAACGCGCCCGCCATCGCCAGCGACGATCCCCACTGGCCCGCGCCGGTCTCGGTCACGATCTTCCTGACGCCTTCCTGCTTGTTATAAAACACCTGCGGGACGGCGGTATTGGGCTTGTGGCTCCCCACCGGGCTGACGCCTTCGTACTTGTAGTAGATGCGGGCGGGCGTGTCGAGCTCTTTTTCCAGACGGCGCGCGCGGTAGACCGGCGAGGGCCGCCACTGCGCGTAGACCTCGCGCACCGGGTCGGGGATTTCGATGTAGCGGTCGCTGCTCACTTCCTGCAGGATCAGCGCCATGGGGAACAGCGCCGCGAGATCGGCCGGGCCAATGGGCTGATGCGTGCCGGGGTGCAGCACGGGCGGCAGGGGGCGCGGCAGGTCGGGCAGGATGTTGTACCACGCCTTGGGCATTTGGGATTCGTCGAGCACGTACTTGGTATGCAGTTGGTCGACCATGATCTGAGGCTCCTTTTGATGCTACGAGTGATACGGTGTTTTGTCCGAAGGAGCGGCCGATCGACAAACAAAAGCGCCCGTCCCCCGAACGATCAGGGACGAGCGCGAGATTGGCCCGTGGTGCCACCCTGGTTAGACCGGCCAGCGGCCTGTCTCACTCAAGACGCCGTATAACGGGGGCAAACCGGCGCGGCATTTCCTCCGCGCGACTCCCCGGTCCATTCCGCCCCTGCTGGCCCGTCCGCGCTTTCAGCCGGGGACGCGGTTTCCTGTCCGGCGCATGGGAGCGTACTTTTCCGGTTCGGTGTCGATGCGGCATACTATAGACACGAACCGGCCGGCTGTCAAGCGGTTGATGCTAATCCCACTCGATGTGAACGATGGTCAGGTCGCCGCCGAGATCGCGCCGGGTTTCGGTTTCGTCATAATAGACGGTCATGCGGCTGCCGGGCGGCAGAAACCGCCGCGCCGCACCGTACATCCCGCCGTAAAGGTAATCGTCGGGAAACGGCGTTTGGTGGATCATTTTAATGTGCTTGTCGCTCACTTCTTCGTACAGAATATCGCCGGTGTCGCTGCCTTTGTTGTTAAAATGATAGGCGTCGTTCCACGTCTGCATGATCTGCTTGTAGCTGAGCTGGCTGAATTCGGGCGGGAAAACGGCCGTCTCCGCGATCTTCATGCCGATACTGACAAAGTCGGCCATGGCGTTGCCGTCTTCGGAGATGTCCTGTAACAGCGCCAGGCAGTCATCGATATGATACCAGGCATCGGGTTCGATGTTGGCTAAGCCGTGCTTCTCCAAAATCGGCTGGAAGTTCTGGACATTGATCGACTTGATAAACGGAAACATCACATGGCCCAGCAGATAATGGTCCGGGCCTAACGCGACAAACTGTGGCATGGAAGGGATCCTCCTGAAAGTGGCTCAAAGTGTGATCGGACACATCTAGCAGTATACTCACGTCTGAACTAAAAGTAAATAATAAATGAATGTACCAATAAGGAGATCGATCATGATCAATGAAATCAATGTGGACCCGGCGTATATGCTCGACTATATGAACTGGGCCAACGACCGGGTGCTGAGCGGCGCGCGGCAGCTCAGCCCGGATCTGCTCAACGCGCCGATCCGTCCGGGGTTCCTCTCGGCGCTGGGGCTGCTGGTGCATATCCTTTCCGCCGAGCGTATGTGGCTGTCGCGCTGGCAGGGCGAATCCCCGACGCGTCTGCTGACGGTGGACGACTACCCCACGCTGGACGCACTGGTCGCCGCGTGGGAGCCGCTGCGCGCCGAGATGCGCGATTTCGTGGCGCGGGTGGACGATCCGAACCGGGTGGTGCAGTACTCCTCGACGAAGGGCGAGAAATTCAGCAACATCTGGTGGCACCTGTTCCTGCATATCTGCAACCACGGCACCGAACATCGCTCGCAGGTGGCGCTCTATCTGGCGACGCAGGGGATCGATCTCGGCAACCTGGACATGACGGCGTACATCCGCACGCTGCGCTGATGCGGGATCAGGGTGCCTGCATCTGCGCCTGGAACCAGCGCTCCACGGTGATGATCGCGTTGGCGTGCGTGGCATACGAGCGATCCACGCCGTCGCCGCCCAGGAAAATATCGAACCACGCCAGCGCATCCGGATAACCGCCGAGATAGTTGGTGAGCGGATGATCGCCGCCGGGGTAGATGACAAATTCGACGGTTTTGCCCGCGCGCCGGAGCAGGTCGGCCAGCGCCAGGGTATGATGGACCGACACGGATTCGTCGTTCTCGCCGTGCAGGAGCAGCAGCGGCGTGTTAATCAGATCCGGCCAGTACACCGCCGAGCGCTCAATAAATCGTTCCGGCGCTTCGGCCGGCGTGGCGCCGACCAGGGGCCGCCACAGGATGGTGTCGAACTGATTCTGCACGCCGGTTTCCTGATCCCAGCGGAACAGATCGGAGATGCCGCCGACCGTAACCGCTGCCTTGATGTCGCTGCGGCCCGCCAGCGTTTCGGTCTTGAGCGCGATGTAGGTCATCATCCCGCCGCGCGACCCGCCCATCATGCCGATCCGGTTGGGATCGACGTAGGACAGGCCCTTGAGCAGGGTGACGAGGTTGGTCACGTCGTGGACGTCGCTGCCGCCAAAATCCTCATAACCCTCGCTGCCGCCATTGCCGCGATACTGAGAGCCCACCGTCACGTAACCCGCTTCAACCAGCGGCACGATCTCGATCACCGTTTGCAGACCGACATCGCCGTATCCGCCCCGGTTGTGGATAATGGCCGGATGCGGTCCTGGCGTGAGCGGGCGGCCCAGGAAACCCGCGACGCGCAGACCGTCGCTCCAATAGGTGATGGCGTAGTAGGCGGTGGAGCCGGTCTGATAGAGCAGCCAGATCGTATCGAGCGTGCCGTCTTTCGGCGGCTCAGGGGATGGGGTAGGGAGCGGCGTCGCTGTGGCGCTCAGCGGAGTTGGCGTGGGGACGGGCGTCGCCTGCGAGCGGACGATCTGGGCGTTGCATGCGATGGTCAGAATCAGCAGCAGCGTGAGCGGGAAGCATCACCACCGATAGCAGTGGATAGGGCGAACGGGGGCGGATCATCAGCGGGCCTCGACCAGACATCAGAGTTAATCGGATACGCGAACGGGCAAACGCCCCCATAGAATATAGTCTTTTTGCGCGGGAAACGAAAAAGAGGTGCGGGCGGAAAATGTGTTATGCTTCTTACAGGTCCGTAATGTGGGATATTGGCAGGTGCAGCATGGTCAGCAACGGTTCTCAGTATTGATACGATTGTCTCAGACCCTCAGGTGCGCGGTGGGCGTCCGACCATTCAGGGCCGTCGTATACGGTTTCTGATCTGATCGCACGCCATTTAAGGTGGGGCACGTCCCCTGAAGAATTAGCGCCAACTTCAAATTGACGCTTGGGCAGGTTCATGCGGCGCTGGCTTACTACTACATGCACAAGGCCGAAATTGATGACGAAATGCGCCGCGATCAGGAAAACGCCGATCGACTGAAAGTTGAGCTTGAGCGTCAGGGAAAGCTGGGGCGGCTTGACTGAACTCCGGTTTTACTTTGATGAAAGCGTAGACCTGCCGGTGAGTGAGCAATTGGCGCTGGGGGGTCTGGACGTGGTTTCAGCCCATAGCCTGGAAAAATTGGGCGATAAAGATCCTGTTCATTTGCAGCGATGCCCTCGAAATGGGGCGTGTGTTCTGTACATGTGATGCTGATTTTCTTGTTCTGGCCCAAGAAGGGCGTTGAACATGCTGGTATTGTGTATGGGGCAAAGAACCGCTTCACCATAGGCGAGTGGGTGCGCTATATCCGTCGTTTGCACGCTACCAAAGGCGCAGAGGATGTAAGAAATCTGGTGTTTTTTGTAGAACGCTGGTGAGGGAGTAGTCGAAAGGCAATCGAAGACGCGGAGCGTGGCTCTTGCGCTTTCGCTCTGTTCCTGTCAAAGAAGGGTGACAACATACAAGAGAGTAAAAATCATATGAACACAGAGGCGGTTGAAGGGGGCGAATATCCAGAGTCTAACGGTGAGAGTGAAAATCTGTTTCGCAGCAGTGACTGGAGGGAACGTCAGAAAGTCGCCCTCTCCATGGCAAAATCCGGCAGCGCACTCGCACTCCAGTTACTCATGGAAATGCTGACGTCCAATGATAGCCAGATACGGAAAGGAGCCCTAATTGCACTTGGAGAAATCAGCCATGACAGGACAATACAGGCAATTATCGACTGCTTCGACGATATCGATGAAGATGTCCAGATGTGGGCTGCCTATGCCTTGAGCAATAAACCAGCAGATCAAGTGCTACCTATTCTGCAGGGGATCATATTTGACGAAAAGCATAAGCCTCAAACGCGCGCTACTGCAACATGGGCTTTACATTACTTTGACAGACCTCTCGTTGTCGATTTATTGATACAGGCCCTTGAGGGCAACAATAGCGAAGTACGGCAGTCAGCTATAGATGGCTTAGGTAGCATTGGCGATTTAAAAGCTGTGCAACCGATTATTGCAGCACTAAAGGATGCCGATATGGATGTTCGTTGGCTAGCGGCATCTGCTCTAGGGAAAATGGATGATAAGCGGGCACTTGAACCGTTGATTGAAGCTTTGAGAGACGAATCCGACACAGTGCGAGTGTTTGCAGCCATCAGCTTGGGTTATTTAGAAGATCCAGGGGCAACGACCAGTCTACGTCAAGCACTTGATGATAACAATCCCGATGTGAGACTGGCAGCACAAAGATCGCTTGAGCGACTACAATCAACATAGGTAAACAAACTGATGTTTCTCTGCGCTATGATTGCCGGGGCGGATCACGCCGAGCCGCCCCCCCTCTGCCATTCTACTCTACTGCCCGATGATTCCCTGCGTCGCCGCGCTGATCTGGGCGAAGCGGCCGTCGAAATCCGTGCCGGTGGCGAAGTAGCGGCCAAAGTAGCGCACCGCCTCCGGGTAGCCGTTGAACTGCCGGTTCAAATCGTGATCGTCACCCTCGTAAATGACCAGCGTCACATCGCGCCCGATGGCCTTCAGCGCGTCGTACAATTTCTGCGACTGGCTAGACGGCACCGTCCAATCCGCGCCGCCATGCAGCATCAGCAGCGGTACGTTGATCCATTCCGGCCAATAGGTCGCGGAGCGCACCGCGTAAAGCTCCGTCTGTTCCAGTGGGCCGACCAGCACCGTCAGGATTTCGAGAATATCCGGGTTGTCTTCCACCCACATGAACAGATCCGCCACGCCGGCCACGGTGACGGCCGCGCGGATGCGGTTCCGGCCGGATTCGGCCTCGGCCTTGATCACCATATACGCGACCATGCCGCCGCGCGAATAGCCCATCATGCCGATGTTCCACGGATCGGCCTGGGGTAAGCCCTGCGCCAGCGTGATCAGGTTGATCGTGTCGATCACGTCGCCGTGCCCGAACGTTTCGAGCCCTTCGCTGCCGCCGTTGCCGCGATACTGCGACGCGACAGCCACATAGCCCGTTTCGACAAACGCGACGATCTCGGTGCCCTTCAGCGCGCCGTTATCCCAAAAGCCGCCCCGGTTGAACACGATCACAGGGTAGGGGCCGGGGCCCTTCGGCCAGCCCATATAGCCGTTCACGCGCAGGCCGTCGCTCCAATAGGTCATGCGGTAGTATTCGGCGTGGTCGAACTCGAAGATCAGCGTCCTGGACTCAAGCGTGCCATCCGGCTGGATACCCGGCGCGAGCGGCGTCGCGGTGGGGGCTGCTATTTCGACCGGGGGCGCGGATTCGGCGGGTGGGGCGGGCGGTGGTACGCTCCCGGCGGCGACGACTTCTTCCGACACGGGCAGGCGCGCGGCGGCAAATCCTTCCGCGTAGATCAGATAACCGCTGGCGACCCATCCCCGGTAAGCGCTATCCGGCGTGTGGCCGAGCAGCCACGCAGTATCGGCGCTGCGGGCTTCAAAGATCAGCGCGGTGTTGACCGGCAGCACGGCGATCACGTCTCCGTTAGGGCTGGCGCGCAGGTTGATTTCATAATCGGTCCAGCCGTCCTGGGCGGCAGCGGGCCGCGCGGCCCATCCGGCCAGGACAGCAGCAGCACGGCTGCCAACAGCCCAGCGGCCAGCACAACAATTCTCCGCAGCATAAGACCTCCTCGATGAATTAGAAGTGTTCAGTTTTTGGCGGATAGCAGAACGAATGAAAGCAGAACGAATGAAGACAGATATTGCATTGCCAAAAACCAATCCCTGTGACCTGTAAGCTGTAGACTCCCTTTGTCAGCCGCGCGGCGTTGGTTCGCCCGGCCCGCGCGTCGGCGGCGGCGTCGGATTGATCGCCTCGATCGTCACGTTCAGTTCGTCCGGGCTGATGGTGAGCATGACATCTTCGGTGGGTTCTTCGCCTTCGATCAGGCCAATAGGCTTGACGGCATGCACACCAGGGGCCAGGCCGGTCAGGTCCACGATGGCGCGCACACCTTCGGGCGGTGGAAGGTGGCCGGGCGGCGCGCTGATAAAGACCGTCACCGTATCCGCCAACCCGACCGCGCGGAACTGCGTCGTATCCAGTCCGACGACTTCGACCGGCACATCCTCAAACGGGCGCGTCGTCACCTGCGGCTCAATGCTGACCGTCACCTGGATCAATTGGTTTTCTGGCACCGTGGTGACCCCTTCGGGCAGGTCGAGCGGGACTTCGATCGTGAACGTTTCGGTGCGATCCATCAGGTCAATTGGCGCCGTGCGGATCAGGCCGGGCAGGCTGCGGATCGCCCCCAGATCGCCGGTTAGTGGGACCGTATCCGGCTCAATATCGGAGTAGCCCGTAAAGTCATAACCGGGCGGCGGGCTGCCGGCCACGCGAGGCAGCACCGGCATCTGGAATACGTCCGTGCGCGGCTGAATATCCACGAAGCATGTGATACTCGCCGGTATCAGGGTCACGTCCCGCGCGCGCAGCCCGTTCGACTGCACGGCGGTGAGGTTGACATTGCGCGTCACCGGGTTGACATCGTCGCTCAGGTTCAGCCGGGCTTCGACCTGCTGGACGCTGGCGACTCGTTCCGCGCTGCCCTGAACGATGACCTCGAATTCGGCGCACGTCAGTTCGCTGGGGTAGGTATAGCCAAGCGGCGGGTCATTGGTCACGATCACCTGGATCGGGAGCCGCTGTTCCACCTGACGGTCCATCGTAATGGACCAAACCGTCGGGCGCAGCGCCACCACGCGGCCGCGCAGCGGTGAGATCACATCCGCCTCGAGTTCGACGCGATACGTGCCCGGCTGGTCATAACCGCTCAGGTTCGCCGTGACCAGGACGCTGTCCGGGGTCAGCAGATCCCACTGCGTGCGGGACGCTCGGATGACGGCGGTCACGGTGGTGACCTCCGGCTGGCCGGTGACGACAAACCCTTCCGGCAGTTCGATCTGGACGGCGACGCGATCCAGTTCGTCCTGGATCACCGGATCATCGGCCATATTGGCCGCGATCCAGATCATCAGCGCCAGCACGACCGACGCGCCCATCCAACTCAGGTTGCTGACAAAAAACTGTACGAACGGACTGCGCCGCATCACCCTTGCCCTGCTGACTGGCTGACCTCATGCCCTGAAGAATTGTGACGGTCAAGTTCGGCAATTTACCTCACCCCCCGCCCCCCTCTCCAAATACGGAGAGGGGGAGCCGGTGCGCCGGGATTTCTCCCTCGCCCTGGTTGGCCGGGGAGAGGGTAGGGTGAGGGGCGTTTTCATCCCATCACATCGACGCGGCCCGGCTGCCCGGCCCGCTGTTCCGTACCCGATCCAACTCCTTGCGGACCCGCGACACCACCGGCGTCCACGGCCACGCTTCGGCCTGCGTGCGCGCGCCCGTGTAGAAGGCGCTCAGAATGGTACGCAGGCGGTCCGCATCCAGGCGGCGGATCATGCGCCCCCGGTTGGTCACCGAGATGCGCCCGGTCTCCTCCGAGACGATCACACACAGCGCGTCGGAAACCTCGCTGATCCCCAGGCCGGCGCGGTGCCGCGTGCCGAGCTTGCGATCCGTCAGATTGCGCCCCGACGAGAGCGGCAGCACCGACGCGGCGCTTTCGACGCGGTCGTTCCGAATAATCACCGCGCCATCGTGAAGCTCGGTTTTGGGCCAGAAGACCGTCAGGAATAACTGGGGGCTGACCTCGGCATTGAGCGGAACCCCCGTGTTGATAAACTCGTCCAGGCAGTCGTTCCGCTCCAACACGATCAGTGCTCCGTGGCGGCGCTCCGACAGGCGCGCGGCGGCGGCGCAGACCGCTTCGATCACGAGTTCCTCTTCGCTGAAGGCAGGGGTACGCCCGAACATGGTACTCCACCCGGTGCGTCCCACGCGCTCCAGGGCGCGGCGCAGTTCGGGCTGGAAAACCACCGGGATGGCGACCACCACCGCGGTCACCACGTAATTGAGGAGCCAGCGGAAGGCGATCCAGTCCAGCATGGTGGTCAGCAGGCCGAGCACCAGCACGACGACCACGGTACCGCGCATGAGCGGCGTGGCCTGCGGTCCGCGCATAATCAGGCTGGCGACGAACAGGATCAAGGCGACCACCAGCACATCGGGCACATCGCCCCAGTTAAAGGTTTGAAGGGTCCATATCAATCGCATAATGCACTATCCGTGGTGATCTGCTGCCCGTCGTAAGCCGCCGGCACGCAGCTATTAGCGATTGGCAGCGTGTCTATGCTTTGCCCGTGGACATAAACACCGGCTCACCGCTACAAGCTAATGGCTAACGGCTTTGTGCATAACCATACCACCGAACCGCCAATTCTATATGAGTGTGCGGTTAGAAATCACCCCTGGCAGAGTGAGCGTCAAGTGGGCGGTGGTCAGGCGTCGGATTTGGAACGAGGCTCGACCTTAGAGCCTACCCGTTAACACCTGCCTTCCGTAGGGGCGTATTGATCCTCTTTAGCTCATTAATTCGGATATGCCCCTAACCCCCGACCCCTTCCCCCAGCCCAGCCAGGGGAAGGGGAGCAATCCGGCGTGTGATCCCCTCTCCCTGGGTTGGCCGGGGAGAGGGCCGGGTGAGGGGCGGTTATCCGGCATAATTTGTTAAGCTGCATCAATGCCCCATCCCGTAAATCATTGGGCATTCTGTAGGGGCGTATCGCAATACGCCCCTACGAAAAGCGCGTTACCCGATCTCTTATGGAGTGGGGCAATCAATACGTCCCTACAAAAAACCAATTCCCAGATAGATACCTAGCCGCTCAACTGCTGCAAGAGGCGCACGTAATCCTCGATGCGCGGCGGGTTCATCTCGATAATCCGGCGGATCGTGACCATGGCATCACTGTGCAGGCCGGATTCGAGCTGAAGCTCGGCCAGCGAGTCAAGCTGCTCGATGGATTTCTCCGTATTGCCTGTTTGACGGTACACCGCCGAAAGCCGCGAGCGGAGCGCCATATCATTCGGGAAGCGTGTCACCAGTTCTTCCAGCACGCGGATGATCTGGCTGGCCTTGTGCTGCTTGGCGTAGACCCGCAGAAGGCCGTCGAGTTCCTGCACGGCCGAGATCGGATCGTTCAGCCGGTAGTTGAGATCGACCAGGGCCCGGCGCGCGCGGTCATCTTCAGGATCGATCTTGCGGACCTGCTCATAGGTGCGCATCGCCTGCCGGAGATCGAGCCGGTTGACGTCGATCTCGCCCATGCGGTGCAAGATCTGGATCGACTGCTCGTGCGGGGCGCTGATCCGCTGCGCAAGCTGAATCGCGGACTGGCAGGTGGTGCGCGCGCCGTCGTAGTCGGCCAGTTGGTAGTACGCATCGGCCATGCTGATGTACTGGGTCAGCAGTTCGGGCCACCGCTCCTGCTCTTCGTACAGCTTGATCAGGCTTTGGTGGAGCGAGGTATCCATCGGCGCGATCTTGATGGCTTCGTGCAGAATCTCGGCGGCGCGGTCCTGATCGCCGCGCACGAGGTAGGTCTCGGCCACCAGATTGTACTTTTCGATGGCGGCCGCGATATTGTTGCGTTCCATCAAAATCTGACCCACGCGCCAGTGAATCGGCAGGTAGTCGGGCGCTTTTTCGATCAGGTAGTGCGCCTGATCGATGGCGAGGTTGTGCAGCCCTTCGCGCAGATAACGGTCGATGCGGTTCAGCCCTTCGGTCACGCGGTCATCGGCATAGAGCGCGATACTCACCAGCGAGTTGGGCTCGTGCAGCAAAATGGCTTCCTCAAGCTGGCGGCGCGTCCGGGCGACGCGCTGTTTCCAGTCCGGCCCGGTCAGCAGCGTCGAGGAAGCGCGTATTCATGCCTTCCAGCAGTTTGTCTTCGGCGCTTTCGCTGCTGGCGACCAGCCGGTCATAGGTCGCACCCAACTGAGCCGCCTCGTCGCTGTTGATGGCCAGCTTTATGTCCACCAGCCGCAGCGTCTGGATCAGGTGGCGGGCGGCCGTGTGCGGGTTTTTCTGAGCGGCATAGGCCTGTGCCATCCCGTGAGCCGCTCCCGCCATGAGCTGCGGATCCGGGCTGGCCCGCTCAAAATTCTCGATGGCCTTTTTCCATTCCTGGCTTTCCAGGCGCAAAGTCCCCAGGTTCATATAAATGGCCGGGTGGCGCATCTTGGCCGCCAGCGCCCGCTCATAGGCGCCGATCGCCTCGGCAGGCTGGCCCTGATGTTGATATTCCATCGCCTGGATGACCTGGAGTCCGCCTTGGTCCAGTTCGCCGGATTCGAAGACGAAATTCGCCAGCGCCGCCAGCGCCGCCTCGACCGCCTCGCCTATCGGGCCGCGCACATCGGATGTGCCCAGGTCGCGCGCCGCCGCCCCGGCGAACATATCATCCTCGAAGGTGCGCGGCACCATCGTGCGATCAAACGCCTGCCCGCGCGCTTCGTTTGCCTTATCGCGCTCGTCCTCTTCAAACACGTCGATCGAGATCAGTGCGCCAGTTTGCAGCGCGGCCAGTGTATTGAGTGCCTGCGGATTGTTGGGTTCCAGGCGCAGCGCGCGCTCCACCGCCTGGATGGCGATGTCGGTGCGATTGGCCCGCTGGAAGTTGAAGGCCAGCGTCAGGTACTCGCGGATGGCGTTTTTGCGCTGCCCGATCTTCTCATAGGCCAGTGCCAGCCGCTGATGGATCTGGACCAGGCCGGCGGATAGGCGGGTGGCGCGCTCCCAGTTGCCGATCGCTTTTTCCAGGTCGCGCTGCGCCAGGTAGACCTCGGCGACGTTCACATACTGCTGCGCCGCCTCCTTGAGCCGCCCCAGGCGTTCGAGGACATCGGCGCTTTTTTCCAGCGGGATCGGGTCGTCGGGCGAAAGCTGGTGCGCGCGCGTGTAGACTTTGAGCGCGTCTTCCAGGCGGGTCGCCTGCAGCAGCGCGAGTCCCAGGCTGTTGTGCGCGGCAGGATCTTCGGGCATCTCCTGGACGGCGCGACCATAGGCGGCGATCGCCCGGTCCCAGTCCTGATCCCAGGCCGCGCTGTGGCCCATATTCATGGCCTGATCATAAATCTGACGGTTCCCTGCCATAATGCCGCTGTCCTTATCCGGTGGGGCGCGGGCTGGCTGCGCCCCTGAAACAAGTGTTTAGTTGTTAGTTGTTGGTTATTGGTTCCTGGTCAATGCCCCATCCATTTACGGAGTGGGCCTCGCCGTGATTAGCAGTTGGCTTTACCTCACCCCCGGCGTGCAGCCCCAAAGGGGACGCACGCTTCCCCCTCTCCACACGCGGAGAGGGGGAGCCGGTGGCGAACAGGGTGGTGCTTGTAGGGGCGGGGTCTGCCCCGCCCAATTGGGCAACCCAAGGGTTGCCCCTACGAAAACTGCACATCACCTGTTTTGAACGTCAAAACTCATTCGGGGCGACGCACCGGGTCGCCCTGGGCGGGTTTGTTAACCCGCCCCTACATAAACGCTCACATTACCGCATCCAATCGTTAAAGTGCATTCGCTCAACCGGGCGGACACGGGGGTCCGCCCCTACGATTGCCTTACATATGTCCGCTGCTAACTCCTAATCGCCAACAGCTAATCGCTAATCGCTAATCGCTATTTATTTACCCTTCTTGCTTTTCTTCTTGCCCTTATCCGCCAGCAGCGTCACCAGGATGGCTTTCTGCGCGTGCATCCGGTTCTCGGCCTGCGGGAACAAGCGTGACTGTGGCCCATCGGCCACCTCGTCGGTGATCTCTTCGCCGCGATGCGCGGGCAGGCAGTGCAACACAATCGCCTGGGGAGCCGCATGGCCGAGCAGTTCCGCATTGACCTGAAAGGGCGGAAAGACCTTCCGGCGCTTTTCCGTCTCCTCTTCCTGGCCCATGCTGGTCCATGTGTCCGTATAGATCACATCGGCCCCCTCGACCGCCGCGACGGGATCCGCTGTGATCTCAAGCTGAAGCTTGCCGCCGCTCAACTGGCGCGCCCGCTCGACCGTCTGGGGTTTCGGCTGGTAGCCGGCCGGACTGCCGATCGTCATCTTGTAGCCGAACTGCGCCGCGCCCATCATCAGGCTCGTAGCCACGTTGTTGCTATCCCCTACATAGGCCAGATGCAGCCCTTCGAGACGGTCGAACTCCTCGTAGACGGTCAGCAGGTCGGCCATCGCCTGACAGGGATGATTGTAATCGGTCAGGCCGTTGATGACCGGCACCGGACTCCAGCGTGCGAGATCGAGCACGTGCTGGTGATCGAAGGTGCGGGCCATGATCGCATCCACGTAACCACCCAACACGCGGGCGATGTCGGCAATACTCTCGCGCTTGCCCAGGCCGATCTCCTGCGGGCTGAGGTACAGCGCCGTGCCGCCCAGATGGTGCATGGCCATCTCGAAGCTGACGCGCGTTCGCAGCGAGGGCTTCTGAAAGACCATAGCCAGCGCGCGGTTCGCCAGCAGGGGGGCGTTGCCCTCGCTGCGCCACTCGGCTTTGAGCTTGACCGCGAGCTTGAGCATCTTCCACAGGTCGTCGGGTGACCAGTCGGCAAGTTCGAGAAAGTGTTTCACAGCCGTTCCCCTTAATGTACGATTTTAGGAGAAAACGGGCGGGAGCTGCATAAAGTTATGAGTTATGAGTTTTGAGTCATGAGTTCAAAAGCGGGTGTTACGCTTCAGGCTCAGGACTCGGCCCTTATGTTCGCTGCTTTTCTCGGTCGTTCTGGCATACGATCCGACTCGAAACTCAGAGCGTGATTGTAAACCCGGTTTACCCCTCCCTAAATCCCTCCCCGCACGCGGAGAGGGACTTGAGACTCCCCTTTCTCTGCTTGCCGGGAGAAGGGGTGCCACCCCAAGGTCGGACGGGGAATAGGGGTGAATTATTTGATATACACGCTCTCAAAACTCAAAGCTCAGAACTCGCAACTCAAAACTTTTATCCCTGACCGTTTTCTCGATCCCATTCAGTGCGCGTTAGTATAACACAATTTGCCACGACCTACCGGGGGAGCGACCAGGGCCGTTCTGCGCGGTGGATCAGCACCGTTAAGAGACGACAACCGCCGCTGTATGAGCTACAATAGGAGGGGAGGTTGAACTATGGATAACGCGACCCGTCAGAGTAAAGAACGGGGCATCTGGGATCGAATCGCCACCGGCTACGATGCGCGGATGCTCCGCCAGTGGGCCAGCGCCTATGAGCGCGCCCCTGAGAAAATTCTCGGTGTTGTGAAGCGGAACCAGACCGTGCTCGATATCGGCTGCGGGACCGGGCTGATCACGCTCCGCATTGCGCCCCACGTCGAGCATATCACGGCAATCGACCTGTCCACGAAGATGATCGCGGTGGCACAGCGCAAGGCCGAGCAGCAGGGCATCTCGAATGTGGATTTTCAGGTGGCGGATGGTTACGCACTGCCGTTGGACGGTCGTTCGTTCGACGTGGTGCTGCTGTTCAATATCCTGCACATTGTCCAGAATCCCTCTGCGCTTCTTCAGGAGGCGCACCGGCTGCTCAAACCGAACGGCTGCGTGCTCAGCGCCACGGACTGCTTCGCCGAGCCGGTTCCGTGGGCGATCCGGCTGGTGCTCCATGGGCAGAAGCTCATGAAGCTCAACGGCTCTGTTCCCTTCTTGCGGTACTACCACAAGGACGATCTCGACCGGCTGTTCGAGCGCTCCTCCTTTCTGGTCGAAGACACGGGCGTGCTGCAAGCTGTGCCCGTCAACTACTATGTCCGGGCGCGCAAGGTGTCGGCCTACTATCCCCCGGTGTTTTGACGGTGCCCCAATTGATGCTCGGCCTCACCCCCGCGAGCGTCCTCTAGCAAGGCTGCTCACTTTACCCCCTCTCCAACCGAGCTAGGGAGAGGGGACGAGCTCTGCGGTCGGGCGACTTTCCAGGTCGCTTTGGGCGGGTTTGTAAACCCGCCCCTGCACAAGACACGCTCTCCTCCTCTCTGGCTATGCCGGAGAGAGGTCGGGGGTCGAGGCATTCACAGCAGCAGCATTTTTCCCCGCGATTGGGTAAAATATCCCGCCCGTTGACAGACAAGGAGCGAACAACATGCGTTATGGTGTCGTTTGTCCGTTTGGCGATGTGCAAGACGCGATCCGGCTGGCCCGCGCCAGCGAGGAGGCCGGATGGGATGGCTTTTTCACGGGGGACGGAATCTGGGCATTGGATGCGTGGGTCGTGCTGGCGGCGATCGCCACGCAGACCAGCCGCATCCGCCTGGGAACGCTGCTGACCCCGGTATCGCGCCGCCGTCCGTGGCAGCTCGCCGGCGAATCCGCGACCGTGGATCGCCTCTCGAACGGCCGTCTGATCATGGCGGTGGGGTTGGGCGCGCTGGATACCGGATTTTTTGTCTTTGGTGAGCAGACCGATCGGAAGATCCGCGCCGAACTGCTGGATGAAGGTCTCGATCTGATGACCTTGCTCTGGAAGGGGGAGCCGTTCAATTTCCAGGGTAAGCATTATCAGGTGAGCGAAGGCGGACCGCCCTATCCGTTTGTTACCCCGATCCAGAAGCCGCGCATCCCGATCTGGGTGGTGGGCGCATGGCCGCGCGAGAAGTCGATCGGGCGGGCACTGCGCTGGGATGGCTGGGTCGCCGCCAAGATGGCGGAAGGTGGCATCGATTTTTCGCCGATCACGCCCGACGACACCCGGCAGATGAAAGCTTATCTGGATGCGCATCGCACCGATGGCGGGCCGTTTGATCTGGTCGTCGAAGGAGAGTCGGATCTGGGTGATGCCCTGCGCGCTGCGGACAAGGTCCATGCGTATGCGGACGCCGGCGCGACGTGGTGGATCGAGTCCCTGTGGGAGCATCCCGATATGGACTATCTGATGGCGCGCATCCGGCAGGGGCCGCCGCGCCCGGATGCGGAATAGCGGTTAGCCTCAACCCTATGGCGAACCATGGAACAAATCGCTTGGCCTATTGCCAGGGGCGGGTTAACAAACCCGTCCCTGGCGCGACCCACTCGGTCGCCCCTACATGTGAAACGAGACGATCTGTTCCGGTCCTGCACTTAATTCCCCTTTCTACGAGCGGAGAGCGAAGGGGTCTGCGGCTTAATCCCCTTCGCTGGCCGGACTGGACACCGGCCGATCGCTCGCGCCGGGTTCGCTCTGACGGAGCCCGCGCGACAGCCGCCAGGGTTGGGCCGCACGAAACCGCGTGCGGACCGGAGCCTGCTGGGCCTGGGCATGGACTTCGTCGGCAATGATCCACACGGCGTCGGGACGGGCCAACGCGCGCGCCCGCTCGGATCGAATGGTAAGTTCGGCGGGTCCCGCCGCTAACCACGCGGCCACGGCATTCGCCACACGCACCGGGCCGGGTGTGTAAACTCCGGCCTGATGATCGACTACATACGTGATATTCCCCTCTTCCTGGCCGGGGATGGCGCTGCTCAGCACCATCGGCAGCCCGGCGATACATGCCTCGCAGATCGTGCCCGGCCCGGCCTTTGTCACCAGGATATCGGCGGCGGCCATGAGTTCGGGCATGTTATCCATAAACGGATAGATGCGTGTTGGCTGGTTCCATGACTCGGACTCCAGACGCCGCTGTAAGGCTGCATTGCGCCCGGCCACGACGATCAACTGCATGTCCAGGGTGCGCCGGTTCAGCGCGCGCGCGGTCGCGTAGACCGGGCCGATCCCGTCGCCGCCGCCGATGAGCAGGACGGCGGGCAGGGTGGGGTGCCAGCCGAGCCGCTGGCGCGCCTCCGCCTTGGGGAGCAGGCCCTCGACAAAACGCGGATGGATCGGCAGGCCGGTCACGCGCAGTTGATCGGGTACCAGACCAAACGCGCGGCCCCGGTCGTAAGCCGCCTGCGTGGGAACCAGGCAGCGCTCGACATCTTTTTCGTACCAGAAGGCGTGCGTTGTGACGAGGTCAGTGATCACCGTGACGAAGGGTGGGCGGTACGATTGGGACCGGTGCAGGGCGTGCATGATGGGGCGCGAAAACAGTGCGTGGACGCTCACCAACACGTCGGCGGGATGATCCACCACGAAGCGACGGGTCCCTTCTGCCCAATAGCGCTGCACCAGCGCCATACCGACCTGCCCGCGCCGGTGCGCGTTGAGGAACTTGTAGCCCCAGGACCACGTCTGCCGGGCGTGATTGATCCAGCGTGGGTAAATCTCCGGCATGTGGCTGAACGGGAAGGGGGTATAGCGCCGGTAGATATCCACCAACTCGAACGCGTAATCGTTCGGATAGCGGCTCTGCATGGCGGCCTGGATCGCCTGGGCGGCGGCGCGGTGTCCGGCCCCCGTGTCTGACATCAGAAAGACCACGCGCTTGCGTTTGACCAATTTCGTGTCCTCAAAGAGGGATCAGTTTACAGTGAACGGTTCACAGTGAACAGTGTACAGTAATCAGGGGCGGATTCACAGTGGGCGACGCCGGATCGTGGGCGAACAGGTGAGGATGGGTCGTGACCTGAAAGGGCGGGTGCAGCTACTCTGCCACGCTGGCCCCTCCCTAATCCCTCCCCACAATGTCGGAGAGGGACTTAGCCCCAGGGGCGGGTTTCCACACCCACCCGGTGGGCGAATGGGTTGCCGCGACAGGGACAATCCGTCTGTCCCGATCTTTGCCAAACTCGCCCCACACTATGGGAAACTGCATCCTGAAGACAGGCATGTATACTCTCCCTCACTCGTCATTGCGCTGCACGCGCTTGACGCCGCGCTCGAACTTGCGGCGGGGCATCAGCACACGATGATCGCAGCCGAGACAGCGCAGCCCAATATCCGCGCCGACCCGGTACACGTGCCAGCGATCGCTGCCGCAGGGGTGCGATTTTCTCATCTGCACGACATCACCCACGCGCACATCCAGCGCCATGATCCAGAGCCTCCACCCTGACTGAGCGCTTCATTATAGCGTACCGGCGGCGGGATTGAAGGCGGAAAAAAAACATCTTTTCACCACAGAGAACACAGAGGGCACAGAGAAAGAAAAAGAGGATAAAGACAAAAACGAGAGGCATCACGTTAAGCGTTTGGGGGGTCGTTTACCCCTCCCTAAATCCCTCCCCGCACGCGGAGAGGGGCGTCCGCTCCGCGCGTGTTTCCCTCTCCGTTGACGGGGAGGGGATGCAGGGGAGGGGTCAATTCGCGATAACACCGAGCCCTGATTCCTTATCTTGATGTCTATGAGGGAATAAAGACAAAAACGAGAGGGTGTCCTCTCGTTCTGGTTCTTTTCTTTTTTGACTCGGCGTTCTCTGCGCCTCTGCGGTTTGATTTTGGTTTTTCGGCACACTACGCCGCGCGGGTGATGCGATCCTTTTCTTCTTCCTCGGCTTCGGCTTCTGCGCCGGCGGTATCGGTCGCGGGCATGGTGCCGTAGCGCTGTTCGACATATTCTTCGCGGCGGGTCTGCCACCGGTCGATCACGATCCCCAACGCCACCAGCAGAAGCACCGGGACGCCGATCCGCAGCATGAACAATCCGACCACACTCAATACAGCTAAAACTCCGTCCATGGTGAACCTCCTGTGAATGGTGAAACGCGGCTGTGATTGTCTACAGCATATCAGAAGTCCGGCGCGTGATAAATCCGATATTCACCCCACACCGGCATGGGGGTTTTACCCCATGGTTACATCAGCGATTGGTGATAGATTTCACTAGGATGCACAACATTTATCACTCGCAAGGTTACTCGCAAGGTTATAAGATAGGGTTTTAAATGGAGTAACGGACCATAAGGCCCACTTGTAAGTTCAATCGTATTTGAAGTTTTGCCTGCCCCATGCTGCCATGACTGCCCGGCAGGTTCTTGTTGTGTATCGCCAAAAGCGCGTACCCACTTTGACCGGAGAAAGCTGGATGAAGACAAGGTTTGTGATTCTTGTAGGCGTCGGGCTGTGCCTGCTCGCGGCCGGGATCTTCTGGCTGCTGGCGGCCGATCCAGCCCAGGCGACCCCCCCGCTTCAGGACGGTGAGCCGCCTAACCTGGGCGCGGCTTACGTCGGGACGGTGTACTGCCGCATGTGTCATACCCAGGAGGAATCCTGGCATGCCAGCGGCCACGCCCAGATCGTGAAGCCCGTATCGGACGAAACCATCGTGGGCGATCTAAGCGATACGGCCGCCGTGACGATCACGTGGCCGGATGGCAGCGAACGCCCGATCACCGCCGAGGACATCACCTATGTCCTGGGTGGACGCTCGATCCAGCAGTATGTCAGCGCCATCGAGGGCGAGGACGGCACAGTTGGTTATTACGTGCTGCCCGTGACGTGGAATATCCCGCAGAGCGACGACCAGGCCGGCGCGTGGACGCCCTACCATCTCGAAGATTGGCAGGATCCATCGCGTGATTGGCGCGCGGCGTGTGCCGGGTGCCATACCACGGGGCTGGATCGCGCGAATGCTGCTGCCGCCAGTGATTTCGCATTTTTCGAAGACTGGCAAAATGGCTCGGTCGAACTGAATGTCGGCTGCGAATCCTGCCACGGTCCGGGCGGCAATCACCGGGGCACGGCGGATACCGTGGTCGCATCGCCGGACGCGCAGATCTGCGGGCAGTGCCACGCACAGGGCAAGGATCCGAGCGGCGAGCATGGCTATCCGGTCGGCTACCAGCCAGGGATGACGCTGGATGAGAGCACCTTTGTGCTGGCCCCCGACGATGATCCGTCCGTGTGGTGGAACACCGGGCACGCGCGCGCCTATAACCAGTATGCCGAATGGCTCAAGAGCGGGCACGCGACGTCGCTGGAGACGCTTCAATCGAGCGATCTGGCCGACGATAGCTGTGTGGGCTGCCACGCGGTCCCGTCCGGTGAAGGCACGCTGGCCGAGGCCGAGTATGGCATTACCTGTGTGACCTGCCACAACCCACACCCCACCGAAGAACAGGCCGCCGCCGTCGATGGCAATTACGATCAGTGCGTGGCCTGCCACAACAGCACCGCCGGCGACAACGAATTCCTGATGGTTGGTGGAGTGCTTCACCACCCCGTGCAGGAAATGTACGAGGGTCGGCAGGTGGTCCAGAACGTGCAGGGCATACCGTCCGGGCACTTCAGCCAGGAAGGCGGCCCAAGCTGCGTAGACTGCCATATGCCCAAGACGGTACAGTTGGGCGAATTCGCGCGCGAGGGCAGCCATACCCTGAACACCGTGCTGTGTACCGAGCCGTGCGATATCAAGACGGATTCATGTGTGGTCTGCCACACCGATCTCTCGCCCCAGTATATGCAGCGGTTCGTGCAGGATACGCAGGAAGGTATCGCGGAGCGGATTGAAGCGGCCAATGGTGTGCTCGTCAATGCCGCCAACGCGCCTGGCTGGATCAGCACCGCGCTGACCTTCGTGGCGAACGATGGCAGCATGGGTGTTCATAATTACGCTTACTCCGACGCGCTGCTGAACGCCGTCGAACTCGAACTGAACCTGACCCATGTGAACTCGATTACCTCGTCGGCGCAGTTCCAGACGCAGAATCCCGAGTCGTGCTCGACCTGCCACCGGGACGAGTTCCAACGCTGGCAGGATTCCCCACATGCCCTGGCTTCGACCAACGACAGCTTTTTGCAGGAATTCGCGGTGCAGGGCCGGCCCAACTACTGCATGACCTGTCACGCATCCGGTTACGATGCGAATACGGGCGCGCACGCCCTGGAAGGGGTGGTCTGCACCAGCTGTCACCTCGTGGACGCTGGGACGCAGCACCCACCGGAGCCGGTCGACCGGGCGGCGGCATCAGCCGACTGCGGCCGCTGCCACAGCGGGGCGCACGCGCCGACCTACGACGAGTGGCTGGTCAGCGATCACAAGCGCGCCGGGATCGACTGTATCGACTGCCACACTCCGCACGATAACGGCCTGCTGTTGGGGGATGTCAACACGACCTGCGGCGACTGCCACAAGGAAGCCCTCGTCGATGAAATCCACATGGGCGAGGATATGACGTGCGTGGAGTGCCACATGAGCCGCGAAGTCAACCGGAATGGCAGCCTTGTCCGCACGACCGGGCATACGATGAGCATCGATCCGAGCACGTGCGCCAACTGCCACGGGAATACGCATCTGCTCAGCGTGCGCGAGGGTAACGGGGACGAGAACGGCGAGCAGGTAGCCGACCTGGAAGCCGAGATCGATGACCTCAAGGAAACGTCGGAGCAGGACCGCAACTCCGCGATTATCGGCGGAGCGCTCGGCGCGGTGATCCTGGTGGTGGCGGTGTTCATGCTGGCGCGCCTGCGTAAGCTGCTGTAGCTGGCCGGATCCGGGTTTACCTCACCCCCCGTCCCCCTCTCCACGCGCGGAGAGGGGGAGCCGATGCGCCGGGCAAGTCCCTCTCCGCGTGCGGGGAGGGATTTAGGGAGGGGTAATTTTAGTGGCCCGTGAGGGTTGGAGTATGATCGATGAGTGAAAATATACGCGAACTGGATCGCCGGGAGTTTCTGCGGCTGGCCGCCGGGCTGGGTGTGACCGCCGTTGCGGGCGGTTGGGTGTGGAACGCCTTTCTGGCTCACGACGATCCCGAATCCGAAGCGAAAAACGGTCATGGGGGGGACCCGAATGCCCCCTACTGGGTCATGGTGATCGACCTGGAGACGTGTATCGGGTGCGAACGCTGCGCGCATGCCTGCCAGGCGACCAACGATACGGCTCCCGGCCACCTGTGGAATATCGTGCTGCGCGACGAGGAAACGTTCGCCAAGCCGGTGTTTGTGACGCGCCCGTGCATGCACTGCGAGCACGCGCCCTGTGTCGAGGTGTGCCCGGTCAAAGCCACCTATCACCGGCCCGACGGTCTGGTCGAGATGGATTATCAGCGCTGTATCGGCTGCCGGTACTGTATGGTCGCGTGTCCCTATGGATCGCGCGTGTTTAACTGGGAAGATCGCGACGACGAGAATCCGATGGTTCCGACGTGGGGCACGCCCGAAGTGAACCGGCGTCCGCGCGGCGTGGTTGAAAAATGTACCTTCTGCGCGCACCGGCTGGATCGGGCGGCGGAGAACGGCCTGCGCCCAGGCTATGATGAGTCCGTGACTCCGGCCTGCTGCGTGATCTGCCCGACGGAGGCGCGGCGCTTTGGCGATCTGAAAGATCCCGAAAGCCCGGCAGCGCGGGCGCTCCAGGGGCGGCAGGCGGTCTTTCTGCGGAGCGAACTGGGCACCAATCCGCGCGTGTATTACCTGCTGCCGGTGACGTAGCCGCGCTACGCCGTAGCCTCACCCCCGGCCCCTCTCCACAGAGTAAGAGGGGGAGGCGTTGCCCGCCCGGTTGACTGGGCTTCCGAGCGATAGCTGGGCTGTTCACGGCCCGGTGAGGCGTGTGGCGCAAGGCGTTAATGTTGAGGAAGACACTATGCAAGTACAAGTGCTGAACCGTCGAATTGATGTCTTCTGGCTGTGGGTCGGCTTCCTGGGGATCGTAATCGCCGTGGGGCTGGCCGCCGCCGCGCTGATCATGATCAAGGGGTTGGAAGTCACCAACCTGACCGATGTCAGCCCGTGGGGCCTGTGGATCGTGCTGGACCTGTCGTGCATCGGATTGAGCGCGGGCGCGTTTTCGCTCTCCGCGATCACCTATCTGCTCGGCCAGGAACAATACAAGCCGATCGCGCGGGTGGCCGTGTTTATCGGCATCCTGGGCTACAGCGGCGCGCTGATGGCGCTGGTGCTGGATATTGGCCGCCCGGATCGTTTCTGGCACGGCTGGGTCTTCTGGAATATCCACTCGATGCTGTGGGAAGTGACGCTGTGCATCACGCTCTATTTCTCCGTGCTGATGCTTGAAGTCGTCCCGATGGTGCTCGAACTGCCGTTCCTGGCGCGTTTTAAGTTCCTGGGCAGTATCGGCCACCGCATTCACGGTTTCGCGCCGGTGTTGGCCGTGCTCGGCATGGGCCTGTCGCTGCTGCACCAGTCCAGCCTGGGCGGGACTTATGGCGTGGTGATCGGGCGTGCGGCACTGTTCCGCCCGACGATGCCGCTGCTGTTCATCGTGTCGGCGGTCGCGGCGGGGATCGCGTTCACCGTCCACATGACGCTGATCGTGCAGTGGCTCAGCAAGCGAACGCTCGTGCCCGATAAGATCCTGTTCGGCGCGGGTCAGATCTCCGGCGCGGTGCTGCTGATCTACCTGTATATGCGCTTCTGGGATACGACCGCCGGGAACTACGGGTATGTGCCGGGCAAGACGGAAGCCTACACGGCACTGTCGGAAGGGCCGTTCGCCGTCACGTTCTGGACGTGGGAAATTCTGCTGGGCGGGCTGCTGGCCGCGATCCTGCTGATCCGCGCGCGGGTGCGCCAGAACGTGCTGCTGCTCCTGGTCGGGAGCGGGCTCGTGGTGGCGGGCCTGGTGGCGAACCGCTGGCATACGACCATGCTCGCCTTTACCGAGCCGCTGTCCACCAGCCCGGCGTTGACCGATCCGCTGGTGGCGAATTACACGCCCGCCTGGACCGAGTGGGCGACGACCTTCGGCGTGATCGGCATCCTGACGCTCGCCTTCAGCCTGGGGATGCGCTATCTGCCCGCGTTCAAGGATCTGCGGGAAGCGGCGCAGGATCATGATACTGAGCACGTGCCGATGCACGCGACGGAGGGGGATCTCGCGCCGGCGGGGATGGACTAAGTTATCGATCCTGATCTTCAGCAATTGGCAGGGGCGTAGACAGCATATGCGCCCCTGCTGCGAGTCCTCAACGCCACATGCCCTGGATTACTTATGAAATACGACCCTGACCGGCACCACCGCCGTTCTATCCGGCTCAAGGATTACGATTACACGCAGCCGGGTGCCTATTTCATCACGATCTGCACCTTCCAGCGGGAATGCTTCCTGAGCGAGATTGTCGATGGACAAATCCAATTGACCGAGACCGGAGAAATCGTACAGGGGCAGTGGCTCAGCCTGCCTTCATATCACCCCTATGTTGCATCAGGTGAATTCATCATTATGCCGAATCATCTGCATGGGCTTATTGTGTTAAAGGATTTGGATGCCAGGGCGGGTTTGTTAACCCGCCCCTACAAAAAACGTCAGGGCATCCCTGACCTTGTGCGGGGATTCAAGACGTATTCCGCAAGGAAAATCAATGCCCGAAATGAAAGTCAGGGCGTTTCAATCTGGCAGCGTGACTATTATGACCATATCTGCGGAACGACGAGGAACTGCGCGCCATTCAGGAATACATCATCAACAACCCCGCACGTTGGGAAGATGATCAGGATCATCCCGCGCGATGGAAACGCCCAGATGTGTAGGGGCGGGCTAACAAGCCCGCCCTGGTCAACCAGTCTCCCTCCCTACAGCCACTCATTTTTCCGCTTTTGCTTGGGCTTACGTTTCGTTTTCTTTTTCGCGCGGGCCATAGCTGGTTGGCTCGCGCTGATACTCTGCTGAAGCCTGCAGAACGTAATTTCCGTCTCAAATCAGGACAAGCGAAACAGCCAGACAATAAACATGGCTATCAGACCAGATGTCATCGGCAGGCTCTAGAACACTCTCTGGCATGGCGGGCGCTGCAATAAACCAGCGCTATACGGAGCTCGGCCAACAAAGGAATAGAAACCCAGAAAGAACGCCCATGATGCAAGAGAAATCTCTACGGAATGAACTAGTAGTGTGTCGCAGTCCGATTTCGGTATCCAGTGCATCTTTGCCAAGCAAGTTTAAAGGCATTCCCCATGCCAGGAGAAAACTCAACACACTGATCGAGTAAAACATGACAGCCCACTGCATCGCGCTACCCCCCGAACAACACGAGGCATCAACTCTGAGACAACTCTGCTCACAGTGTATCACGATCCGCCGCGCCCAAGCCTGCCACGCTCCTGACATCCCCCTGACACTGCCCGGACAGCGCGCGGAAAGAAAAAGCGCCTCCTCTGCGCTATAATCTCCCCCATGACATCCTTACGCAAGCTCCCCAGCATTGATACGCTGCTGCGCTCGGCGGGCGATCTGGCGGCGCGCTATGGGCACGATCAGACCGTGCGGGCGCTGCGGCGCGTGGTGGACGAGGCGCGGCAGGCGGCGCTCAGCGGCGGAACCGTCCCGGCGGATACGGATCTGCTGGCGCGGGCGGCGGAGTTGCTGGCGCACGAATCGCGCCCCACGCTGCGCCCGGTCATCAACGCGACCGGCGTGATCATCCACACCAACCTGGGCCGCGCGCCCCTCTCGGATGACGCGATCGAGGCGATGCGCGCCGTCGGCAGCGGCTACAGCACGCTCGAATACGATCTCGAACCCGGCACGCGCGGCAAGCGCGATCAGCATATCGAGCGGATTCTGCTCGATGTGACGGCGCAGCAGCGGGCGCGGAAGCGGGCATGGTCGTCAATAACAACGCGTCGGCGGTGCTGCTGGCGCTGCTGGCGCTGGCACAGGGCCGCGAGGTGATCATCAGCCGGGGGCAGTTGATCGAGATCGGCGGCGCGTTCCGCATCCCGGACGTGATGGCGCAGAGCGGCGCGATCATGGTCGAGGTCGGGACGACCAACCGCACGCATCGCCGCGATTACGCGGATGCGATCACCGCCAACACCGCCGCCATCGTGCGCGCTCACGCCTCGAATTTTAAGGTGATCGGCTTTACCGAGTCCGTGCCGCTGGCGGAACTGACGGCATTGGCCCACGAGCGCGGCCTGATCGTGCTGGACGATATTGGCAGCGGCGCGCTGCTCGATACGGCGGCGTTCGGATTGGCGCACGAGCCGACCGCGCAGGAAAGCCTCGCGGACGGGGCGGATCTCGTGCTGTTCAGCGGGGATAAGCTGCTCGGCGGGCCGCAGGCGGGGATCATCATCGGGCGGGCGGAACTGATCGACCGGCTCAAGCGGCACCCGCTGGCGCGCGCCGTCCGCGCGGACAAACTGTGTCTGGCCGCACTCGCCGCCACGCTCGACCATTACCGGCGCGGCGACGTGCTGGACAAGGTCCCGGTGTGGCGCATGATCAGCATGCCGCTCGACGCGATCCGCGCGCGGGCGGAGGCGTGGGCCGCTGCGGTGGGCGGGGACGTGATCGCGTCCGAGTCCACGGTGGGCGGCGGGAGTTTGCCCGGCGAGACGCTGCCGACGTGGGTTTTCGCGCCGCGCGTCGATCAGCCAAACGCCGCCGCTGCATTGCTGCGCCGCCACGATCCCCCGGTGATCGCGCGCGTCGCGCAGGACCGGCTGCTGCTCGATCCGCGCACCGTCCTGCCGGGCGAAGATGAGAGTCTGCTGCACGCCCTGAAAGAATTATAGTGCATAGGAGAAACCAGCCATGTTGAGCTATGGGCGAATCGGGATGCTTCTCTGTCTGATTGTTTTGGGTATCACAGGGGCGGTCATGGTCAGCGCGCAGGGCGGTGACGAGTATAACCCCGTGATTGATCCCGCCAATTTCGTCGAGGGCGTAGATAATCCGTTTTTCCCGCTCGTGCCGGGCACCAAGACGGTCTTCGAGGGCGATTCGGAGCGAACTGAAGTCGTAGTCACGCACGAGACTCGCGAAATTCTGGGCGTTAGCTGCGTGGTTGTCCGCGATACGGTCTGGGAAGATGAGGAAATGATCGAGGATACCTTCGATTGGTACGCCCAGGACAACGAGGGCAATGTCTGGTACATGGGTGAGGATACCAAAGAATATGAGGGTGGCGACGTGGTCAGCACGGAAGGCTCGTGGGAAGCGGGCGTCGATGGGGCCAAGCCCGGCGTGATCATGTGGGCCGATCCGCAGCCCGGCGACCCGTATTTCCAGGAATATTATGAGGGTGAAGCCGAGGACATGGCCCAGGTCATCAGCGTGGTCGATCCAGGGACGGGCGGCGCTTTCCTGATCACCCGCGAGTGGACGCTGCTCGAACCGGGTGTCGCCGAGCAGAAGTATTACGTCAAAGGGATCGGTGAGGTGCTTGAGGTGATGGTCGAGGGCGGGGAAGGCCGGTCTGAGCTGGTCGAGATCACCACGGGGAATTGAGCAGATGACGCCGGACGTTAATGCCGTTTAACAATCAGGCGCGGAAATAAAGGTAACGGCCTCACCCCCCGCCCCCTCTCCAGCCGAGCTAGAGAGGGGAGAGCGGTGCCCATCGCCCTGGCTTGGCCGGGGAGAGGGTAGGGTGAGGGGCGTTTATTCCAGCCCAATTTGTAAAACCGTATAAACGTTCCCGCTACCATCGAAAAAGTCCACCGATGCTGTTTAAGAATCAAGGCGGGATCCGCCGTCAGGTTTACCCCTATCCCGGCGAGCATTCTCGCGCCCCTTTCCCCACGCGGTGCTTTGCACCGCACGGGAAGTCTGGCAGCTCACGGGGAGGGGGTAGGGTGAGGAGCCATATGTTTTTGACTCACAACTCATAACTCAAAACCCTTAACCACACGAAAGAGATCCAATCATGTACGTCATTGGCACGGCGGGACACGTCGATCACGGCAAATCCACCCTGACGCACGCGCTGACCGGCATCAACCCGGATCGTCTGGAAGAAGAACAGCGCCGCGAGATGACCATCGACATCGGCTTCGCGTGGCTGGATCTGCCCAACGGCGAGCGGATCGGGATCATCGATGTGCCGGGCCACCGCGATTTCATCGAGAACATGCTGGCCGGGGTGGGGGGGATCGATGCGGCGGTGCTGGTCATTGCCGCCGACGAGGGCGTGATGCCCCAGACGCGCGAACACCTCGCCATCCTCGATCTGCTGGCGATCCCCACCGGGCTGATCGCGCTGACCAAGATCGATCTCGTGCGCGATCCCGACTGGCTGGAACTGGTGCAGCTGGACATTCTGGACGCCGTGCAGGGCACGATCCTCGACGGCGCGCCGATCATCCCCGTCTCGGCGCGGACGGGGGAAGGGCTGGATCGGCTCGTCGAGGCGATCACCGAGCGGCTGGCGGAACTGCCCACCCGGCCTACGTCCGGCAGTCCGCGTTTGCCGGTGGATCGCGTCTTCACGATCAGCGGGTTCGGCGTGGTCGTGACCGGCACGCTGATCGACGGGCCGCTCAGCACCGGGCAGGAGGTCGAGATCCAGCCGGCCAACGTCCGCGCGCGGATCCGGGGCATGCAGTCGCACGAACAGCCGATCGACGCGGCCGATCCGGGGCGGCGGCTGGCGGTCAACCTGCGCGGCGTGGAGAAATCCGATGTGCGGCGCGGGGATGTGCTCGGCCTGCCGGGGACGTGCCACCCCACGACGCTGATCGATGCGTGGCTGCGCTATCTGCCGGGCGCGCATCTGCCGCTGGAACACGACGACCCGGTGAAGCTGTTCACGGGCGCGGCGGAAGTGAGCGGGCGCGTGCGCGTATTGGACCGGGAGCGCGTGCTGCCCGGCGAGCAAAGCTGGATTCAGATCCGGCTGGATGCGCCGCTGGCCGCCGCGCGCGGGGATCGCTACATCATCCGGCGCGCGTCCCCGCCGGAGACGATCGGCGGCGGTGTGATCCTGGATACGGCCCCCGGCCAGCGCTGGAAGCGATTCCGCCCGGACGTGATCGCGCGCTTCGAGACGCTGCACGGCGGCGATCCGCTTGAGATCGCGCTGCTCGAACTGGCGGGGATGCGCGGGCCGTCCCGGCGGGACTCGCTGGATCTCACATCGGACCAGCTTGATCAGGCGATCCGCGCGGGAGCAGATCATCCCGCTGGGCCCGTCGGGGTGGGTGATCCACCGGCAGGCGTGGGCGCGGCTGGCCGACAAAACCGCGCGCGTGCTGGCGAATCTGCACGCCGCCGAGCCGCTGCGCCTGGGGATGCCGCGCGACGCGCTGCGCAGCCGTCTGCGCCTGGATCCGGAGCCGTTCGACGTGGTGCTGAGCGCGCTGGCGGAGCAGGGGATCGTGGCCGTCGAGCGGAACGGCGTGGTGCGCCTGCCGGATCATGCGGTGCGGCTCAGCGAGGCGCAGCAGGCCGCGCTGGACCGGCTGTGGCGCGAATTCGAGCGCGCGCCGCATACGCCCCCAACGGCGGCGCAGGCCCGCGAACTGGTGGGCGACGCCGTGCTGAATACGCTGCTCGGCAGCGGCGATCTGGTGCCAGATCAGCAGCGAGGTGCTCCTGACGCCGTCCGTGCTGCGCGAGTGGATCGCGTTTGCGCGCGGGCAGTTGGAGCGCGGCGAGCCGCTGACCGTCGCTGTGCTGCGCGATCACTTCGGGACGACGCGCCGCTACGCGCTGGATTTCCTCGAACGGCTGGACGCGCTCGGCATCACGCGGCGCAAGGGCGACGAGCGGGTGAGGGGATCGGGGGAGTGGGGGCGGCTGAGTGGGGAGGGGTGAGATGCGAGTGAAACTGTACTCTACCCTACCTGGCAGTCACAAATTTGACAGCGACATCTGCCGAAAGTGAAACTCGAAAATCCGTATGGAATGATTTGTCACGACCAACCGGCGTCGAAATTGGCTATTTGCTGCCATCAGGACTAATACGTCGCGTTACTGGATTACCTACCTGTGGTGAGTCGTACTGTCCCATGCATGCCAGACCTTTTTGGAGAGTATGGACCCGAAGACCGCGCCTGTTTTCTGTGAAGTCAATCGAGCAGTTGCGGGTACGCAATGTCCGGGCCAGGGAGCCGTTGGTCAAGCACCTTGAGGACAAACCTCTGGGATAACTGCCTGCGAGGAAAGTCGAACCTAACATCTATCGCATGATCAATGTTCCGCTAAACACCGGCGCGGCGTATTACATCACATGGAATTCAGAATGAAGACGACGTTCAATCCCTCCTGCATGCTCTCCTCAGGCCGTGGGTCAAAGACATCAGACCCGAAGAATATACGCCAAGCTATGCGAGTTTAGTACCAAATCGATTTCTTGTTTCAAGAATACATCATGTATGGGAAGTAAAGTTTGTTCGAAATAGGACACATGCATCCAAAATTGGAGACGAACTTATCTGTAGACATCGCCCACTACAAAGCGCATCCTCAATGTAAGCAACTGTGGATCGCTATTTATGACCCACAACGGTTGATTCCAAATCCAGGTGGCCTCCAAGCGGATCTCAAAACACATTCCGAGACAATTTCTGTGAAAACGTACATCTTGGGCTCTTAAGAGAGACTCTTTGTTGACGATTGTTAGCGACGGAAAAACGACCCGCCGACCCGTGTTGCATGACTCCGCGATCATACGAGAGCGAGTGTATGTCGTAGAATTCTTTGGGATAGAGGCGTGTTTCATGAGCAAAAACAGAAACCAGAAGGCCAGACGGCGCTTTGAAGAATATCGTGCCAAGCAGATGGCTGATCCCGAATTTCGCGCCATTTACGAAGATGAAGCGGCGATAAAGGCGTTGTGGCTGCAACTGGTCGAGGCGCGCCGCGCGGCTGGCTTGACCCAACAGCAAATGGCTGAACGACTCGGCGTCTCTCAGGCGCAGGTCGCCCGGATCGAAAAGCGCGGCTATGACGCCTATACCATCAATACCCTGCGCCGTTACATCAAGGCATTAGGTGAGGGGTTTTCGCTGGAAATTACGATCCGCACCCCAGGGCGAGATTCCTCCCCGTCTCCTGCCTCAACAGCTGTGTAGTGTGAGCATTCCGCACCAAAAAACGTATGGCACTGCACCCTCACCTGCGGTATGATGACGGGTGGGGGTGTATGAGTCCCGGTGGGCTTCCCGGTCTTCAAAATCGGCGGCGGGTCGCACAGCGCGGGCCGCGGTGGGTTCGACTCCCATACACTCCCGCCTGATTAGCCCCTCCCCCTGCCCCCTCCCCACGGGGTGGAGAGGGGAAAGTGTGCGACCAAGTCCCTCTCCACTTGTGGGGAGAGATTTCGGGAGGGGCCAACCCGCCCCTGCTTAGTCCTCATCCTCATCATGATCCGATTTGCGGCGTCCGCCGAAACTCAGGAAGCCGCCCATCAGCCCCATCGGCCCCAGGTTCTCCGGCTGTTTAGCCATTTCCCACTGGCCGCTGTGCCGCTTAATGTCCCATTTCTCCCAGTCTTTTTGCCCCTGCGCCAGCAGAATCTCCAGCTTATCGGGATTCTCGGTGTCGGACAGCAGATCGCGCAGACTGTCGAGCGTGCCGATCAGCCCTTCGAGGTGGCGGATCAGATTGGCGCGATTGCCCGTAAACAGCGCGAACAGATCTGATGGCGTGTAATAGCGCAAACCTTGCATCACCAGCGCCAGCGACGGGTTGACCATGCGCCGCAGTTCCGGCCAGCCCTCGGACTGCTCCAGCATGCGGAACATGCCCACGCCCAGCAGCGCCGGCAGGATCTCGGTTGCGGCGATCAGACCATCGTGTTCGGCGGGATCCATGAAGCGCGCCTTGCTGCCTGCCAGCCGGATCACGTCTTCGGCCAGCGCAATCGCTTCACTCGGGCATTTCGGATCCGGCGTGACCAGAAACTCGGCGTGGTCGAACAGGTCCGCGCGGGCGGTTTCGGCGTCGATGTCCCCGCTGTACAGGCCGCTGACGTTCACGATCGGCGTGATCCCGACCAGATAGGCGAGCGGCTCCCCGTGCGCGTTGGAGGGGAAGTACTGCCGCGCGAACTCGATGCCGGGCTGTTTGAGCAGGCTGAGATCGAGCACGACCACGCCGGGCCGCAGTTCCGCGCCGAGGCGGGCATACGTGTCCTCAAGCTGGCCGGGCGGGGCGCTCAGGATCACGAGGTTCGCGTTTTCGAGCGCCTTGGGCAGCGAGCGATTGAAGTTATCGAGCACGCCGGCTTTTTCGGCGGTCTTCAGTTCGCCGGGGCGCGAATCGCTGCCGATGATGGTGAAGGTATGTTCGGCTTTGGGCTGCTTCTGATAGCGCTTAAGCGCCAGCGCCATCGACGCGCTGAGCCGATCCAGTCCGATCAGGGTGATATTCACGTGCATGGAAAATTATCCTTCCGGGCAATCGATGAAATGGGTGTTTGTCTAATTGTACGCGGAGTAGGGGCGAATTGTTATTCCAAAGAATAGCGTTCGAGCGCGACGAGTTCGGCACGTTTAGCTACCTGTTCAGCGCTGTTGAGCGCCAGCAGATAAATCGTGACTCTTCCTACGGCGGTAAGTGGAACAATTTGCGCCTTCTCGACCCGAAAATGATCACTCCAACGATCACGACGCGGATGAAACAGGGGTGTCAATTGCCCCGTGTCCGGGTCGATGGAGGCGATGTCGCTTCCCTTATGGCGGTTGCAGTCAAGGCAGCTTAAGCAGAGATTATCTTCTGTGGTGGCTCCCCGGTGTTTTTCTGAAATGATGTGATCCACTTCGTGAGGAATAAAGCTGTCTTCCTGACTAATCCTGCAATATTCACAGCGACCGTTGGCCCGTTCGCTGACCAGACGGCGCAGAGCATCGGGAATCCGGGTCATTCAGCTGCCAATCGTCGGCGTGCGCGGATCTTGAGCATGCTCATAAAATGGTTGAGACGCGAGAATTCGTCGAGTTCATCACGCTCATTGGCCGTAAGCTCGCTATCCCTGTTGGCATCCAGCAGATAGCGCACCCGTTCCTGTAAAGCCTCTGATGGCTGAAAAGCGATAATCTGTTCCGGCGTGGGAGATGACGCCAGGAAATCAAGGACTTCGTCAAATAACAGCGTATTCGCTTGGGTTGCGACCATTACATTCACTCCTGCGCTCTACCCTGATTGTACCAGAGAATCCCTTCCGGTCCTCAATTCGCATCATCCACCGCCTGCAAGGCGCGCAGCAGCGTATCAGCGTCGCTGTCGCTCTCGTCGCGGCCATCCAGATAGTCCGCGTGGCGGCGGATCAAGTCCACGGCGAGCGGCGATCCACCCGCCGCGGCGACCATGTCCGCGCCCCAGGCCGGATGCTGCACGCCGACCGCGAAAGGCCGCCGCCAGCCCTGCGCCGGTCCGCGGCCCCACTGCTGATAGAGACTTGGGGCGGCCGCTTTGACCAGCACGATAAGCACCTTCTCCGGGAGGTAATAGGGCACACGGATTTTGCCAACATCATGCAGCAGCGCAGCGACCAGCAGATCGGGCTCGGTGTGTCCCGCGTCGATCAGGCACCGCAGGACGCGCAGACTGTGCTGGCGCTCCGAGCGGCGCATCCGCCGGTAGAGATCGAACAGCGCCGGACTGAGCACCCGCGCCGCCCGCGTATCATCGACCGGGCGCAGCCACGAGACGAGCGCCCGGAGTCCCTGCCTCAGACGATAAAGCGCGTGCATGCCGGCTAGAAGGGGATAGACGTAAACAGCTCGAATAAGAATCGGAGCGGCGGACCAAGCACCGCCCACAGCGGGTTAAAGCGGCCCCACGACATCACGCCGAGGATGAGCAGCATCATCAGCGCCAGCGTGGTCTCGCGCTCGTAGCGGATGAGCGTCGCGGCATACTGCGGCGGCAGCAGCCCGATCGCGATCTTGTACCCGTCCAGCGGCGAGAAGGGCAGCAGGTTGAACAGGAACATGATCAGGTTGAAAATGATCACGGTTTCGATGATCCGGTACAGGAACTCGGCGGACCGGCTTTGGGCGTACAGTCCGCCAAATGCCCCGGTTTCGATCATGCCGGCAGCCAGCATCAGGTGGATCATCAGGCTGACAATGGCCGCGATGATCAGGTTCATGATCGGCCCGGCCAGCGAGACGATCATCAGCCCGCGCCGCTCGTTGGGATAAAACGCGCGTGGGTTGACCGGGACGGGCTTGGCCCAGCCGAACCCGGCGATCAGCGCCATGAAGAGGCCCATGGGTTCGATATGGGCGCGCGGGTCGAGCGTCAGGCGGCCCTGATAATAGGCGGTGTTGTCGCCCAGGCGGTGGGCGCTCCAGGCGTGGGCAAACTCATGCAGCGTGAACCCGATCACCAGGCCGATCACGCGGCCGATCAGGACTTCGATAGAAAACGCGTTCAACAACAGCCTCCGGCTTTTGACGGCGTGCTCACTGAGGATGACAGTACGATTTTAGCAATAACTCAGCAATTAGCGATTAGCGGTTAGCAGTTGGCTTTACCTCACCCCCCCGCGTCTCCCCCTCTCCACGCGCGGAGAGGGGGAGCCGGTGGCGAACAAAGTGGTGCTTGCAGGGGTGGGTTAGGCGAAATATCCAGTTCGGCGGCATCTTCCAGACACAATTCGAGTGCCTCGCCCAAGTTGCGCAGCAGTTCCTCGAACGTTTCGCCGTCTGTCACCAGTCCCAGTTCGTCGCTGGCAGCCACAAAATAGCTGCCGTCCTGGTCACGAAAGAGCTCGACCTTGATCTCTACGGTGTCGCGCACAGGTCTCATCGGGTTCAATCCTCCACTTTCCTACCTTGATTCTACCCCACCTCCGGCACATTGGCGCAGTCTCCGCCCACCTGGATCCACTGGGCGTTGTTGATCGTCCAGACCTGCTGCTGGTTGATGCGCTGCACCTTATACCAACTGGTATCCGCGTTGCGCCCGATGATCGTTACCGTTTCGCCGACCTCAAACTGGCCGAGCTTGTCGCTGCCGGTACTGGGACCGCCGCGGTAATTCAACTGGGACACCAGGACGCGCCCGGTGCAGCCCGCGCCCGTCGGACCGGAAGCCGTGCTGCTGGCGGTGCCGGATACCGTGACGATCAGCGAAGCGGGGACGCTGGCGGTGGGGCCGTTGAACGCGATCACTTCCAGCGTGAACGTCCCCTGCCGGGTGGGCGTCCAGCTCAGGATCGCCTTGCTGGGGCCGGATTGCTCCGGGGGCAGGGCTTTGGATCCCGCCACGCGGCCGCCCACATTCAGCAGAAAACTCGTGGCGGTTGTATCGGTCTCGACGGTGATATCGACGCGCTGGTTGGCGGGAACGCTCGCCCCGCTGACGGGTTCGAGGATGCGCACGGATGGCACAGTGCCGCCCGTACCGCCGCTGCTATCTCCGCCGCCGGTACCGCCGTTTGGATCGTCATCACCGCCGGTCAGGCTGGCCGTACACGCCAGCAGCGCCCCGATCAGCACGATCAGCACGATCAAGGGGCGGATCATATGCCGGGTGTTGTCAGCCATCGTGTCTCCTCATCAACCGCTAGGGGTTCAGGACATGAGCCAGCCGGTGGGCAACGTCCACGCTGCCGTTCGGCCCAAACAGCCGCATGAACCATTCGACAGAATCCTGCCGGGTCTCGTCATTCGCATCGATCAGAAACACCTGCGCGGCAAACTCGGCGAGGTCTTCCATGGCGCGCTCATACCGATAGTAGGCCATGGTCAGCGGATCAATCTCTGCCTGCCCATAACCCTGGAAAAACAGGGTTTCTTCCCGTTCGTCGGTCACGAAATCGCCCACGGTCACGAACATCAGGTCGCGCTCTGCGGGCGCGAATACCGGCTGATCCCAATCCACAATATAGAGTTTGCCCTGCGCATCGAGCAGCAGATTGCCGGTGTGAATATCGGCGTGGCACAGCACGAACTCCGCTGGTCTTCCCTGCATCATCCGCCCTAATCGCTCGGCCCGCTCGACGATCGTACCCAACTCCGCGCGGTGGTCGTTCCAGAACGCTGCAAGCTGGCTCTGCCAGCGATCGTTATGCGGACGATGATCGACGGCTGCTTGTAGTTCCCGCATCATCACCACGTGCCTGGGTGACGGGATGAAGGTTTCACGCGGCATGTGTTCCATCAGGTCAGACGGGAGCGGCATCGTGTGAAACGCCTTGACAACCCTGCCAAACTCGACCCAGTGCGGGTCCGCCAGTTGAGTTTCCACTTCGTCAATGAAAGGATAGGCGAGCACGGTGAAATGATCGACCGTGCCCCAGAGCGCCGGCGTGATGGTGGCGAGCGGCGCGACGACTTGCTCAATCCCCTGCGCCCGGAGGTAGCGCGGCAGATATACGCTCAGTGGGTTAACCCTGTCGCCCTTGACCTTGACGAAATAGCTCTGGCCGTTGCCGCGTGCCCGATAAACGCCTGCATGGCTGTCATAGCCCCGTGGCAGAAAATCGATCTCGCTCACGGCGAGGCCATAGGTCGCGTGCAAACACGCGATCAGTCTGGCGTCGTCGATCGGTGGTTTCTCGAGCATCGAGATTCCCTGATGTTCCCCGCGATAGGCTAACCTCAGCCCCTGCCACACGCGAGAGGGTGGTTGCCAATCACCAATCGCCTAGACGGGTCTAACGAGCTAATAGCTAATAGCCAACCGCTTCCTACGGCGTCCCCCACAGGCGCACGACGCTGTCCGCACCGCCGGACGCGACCAGCGCCCCGATCGAGTCGAAGGCGACGCTGTGCGCTTCGTTATGCCCGGTCAGGACGGCGACCTGTCCGCCCGTGCTGATGTCCCACAGCCGGACGGGGCCGCTCTCACTGGCCGAGGCGAGCAGGGTCCCGAACGGGCTGAATGCCAGTCCGAGGATCGTCGTGTCGCCGCCGTGATCGAGGGTGGCCTGCGGCGCGCCGTTCGAGTACCAGACCCAGACGGTGCCATTGCCGCTGCACAGCCCGCTTTGCCCGCTGCCGGCGATCAACCCGGTGGCCGGATCGACGGCCAGCCCATTGATCCACCCGCTGCCGCCTTCCAGGGCAAGCACGAGCGACGCGCTGGCGATGTCATACAGTTCCACGCCACCGCCGCCGATACTGCAATCCTGGCCCTGCGAGGCGACGACCAGGGTGTTTGTGTTCAGGAAATCCACACCACTGACCGGGCCGAAGACCTGGATCGAGGCCAGTTCGCGTGCCGCTCGCAAATCCCAGACTTTCGCCAACCCTTGCAGGCCGCCGCCCGCATCAGGATTCGCGCCTCCCGACGCGATGCGCGATCCGTCCGGGCTGAATCCAACCGAATTGGCGGGCGCGCCGTGGCTCAGGCTGGTGATCGGTGCGCCTGACGCGGCATCCCACAGAATGATCGACCCGTCCCAACTGGCCGACGCCACGCGCGACCCATCCGGGCTGAACGCGACATCCATCACGCGGTCGGTGTGGCCGGATAGGATCAGACGTTCGGATTGGGAAGCCACATCCCACAGGCGGATGGTGCCATCCCGGCTGGACGAGGCCACGGTCAGACCATCCGGGCTGAACACCACGCCGGTGACCGTTCCGCCGTGCCCTTCCATCGCGGCGATCTGCGCGACAAAGCCCGCATTATCTGCCGTGATGGGTGACAGCGGCGGCGGTGCCGGGGCCTGATTGTCCGGCTCATCGGTGGGTTCCGGTGGCTCCGGGGTCGGCTGCATCGTTTGAGTCGGAGTGGGAGGCAGCGCCTGGGTCGCCGTGGCCGGTGGGGGAATCGTCGGCGGACCGAATTGGACGCTGATATCGCGGTACGCCTGGTTATTGTTCTCGGCGCTCTCGACGACCACATTCTGATCATCCACCGTCACCAGGATGCGGTTGGTCCCCGGCGTGGTGAAGGTCACGCTCAGGCCATTGGAGGGAACCATCATGCGCTGGTTGGGATTCAGGCCGGGCACGTCAAAGTAAGCGGGCGTGCCATCCGGTAACAAGATCGCCATACGACATTGGCGGCTGGCCTGCCCGCCATTGTTATGCACCTCGATCACATAGATTGCCTGCGCGCGGCCGTTGGCATCCAGCCGGACTTCGGACACGCCCTCCAGCATGCTCAACCGCAAATCGGGCAGGGTCGGCGTGGAGGTCATGCCGGGCTGCGTGGGACGCGGCGTCTCGCTTGGCTGGGGGGTCGGTGAGACCGGGACGGCGACGGGCCGGATGGCACTGCAATCACCCAGGGCGATCGTATAGGCGGCACTCGTCCAGCCGAAACGCCCGCTCCATGATACCTGCCACCAACGCCCGTCGGTCCGATCCGCATAACCAAGGATCGGCGGTTCCTGCCCGACGCTGAAATTATCGAGCACGTCATAGTTCGTGCCGGGTCCGGTGCGCATCCGCAGCCCGCCCGCGTTGACGCGCGCGCGGCACTGGGGGTTATAGGGTGTCGAAGTGGGAGGCATAAAGGTCTGCGGGGTACCTGCTCCGCCGGGACCGGGGCTGAGCGCGTCCAGAATCGTGACCGAGAGCTGATCCGGCTGGCCGACGATGGCGTTGCTGTACGCGCGCACCGCCAGAACCACCGTCCCGACCTGTTCCGCCTTGTAGTCGAGCACGACTTCGAGCGAGTTCTGATTCAGTTCGGCGGGCGGCTGGCTGGCGACCCGAATCCCGTTCGCCAGCAGTTCGACCAGCGTCACGCCGGATGAACTGGTCGCACGGGCGCGGACCGTTACCGTCTGGCCTTTGCTGAACCGCGCGCCGTCGGTGGGCTGAAGAATCTCAACGGCAGGGCGGTCGATGGTGGCCACAGGCGAGGTGGTCAGTCGATCATTATCGCGGCCGCCAACTTCCAGATTGCAGGCCAGTGCCGCCGCCAGCAGCAGGATCGCTGCGACGACACTGCGACTGATTGGGGTTCGAGTGTGCATATACGCGCTCCTGGGTGGATGCTGTGTCCATGCTACCTGTGCATTGTAGTGCAAGTTGAGGGGCGTGCAAAGTGCGGCGTGGAGAAGGGAGGCATTTCACGAAAGTTCACGTAGGGGAGCACCCCTGTGTGCTCCCGGTCGCGCCAAGCGCGACACGCGGCAGCGCCGCGCCGGGCGGACACGGGGGTCCGCCCCTACATGACGTATGGTGAACTAAATTGAAATAGAAAATAGCTGATATTCCTCTGAGAAAACACCAAGCAGAGATGCCCTTACTGCGGCAATCGAGAGTATTATCCAACGGGAGCGCAAAAAATGCCTAGATCGCTCCGTGTTCGAATTAGAGTTTGTTAGCCTGGTCATTTCTTCTGAATCCTTCAATAGACCACTTAAAGTCTCGGTAGTGATGACCTATTGACCGATACACTCACAATTGTAGTGATAAACGAATAACCGAAAAACAAGCTCGTGGAATTGATCGGACTTGGAAAAGGACAGGGTTTTGCGAACGAAGCGAGCCAGGCGCTGGCGCAAGGTGTTGAACCAGCGCTCGATGTGGTTGGTCTGCCCATTGTCTTTGCCCAGCGATTGATGGCGGTTTGGGTCGAAAATGTGATGGTAGGCATCCCAGAAATCGCTGAACGATTGACAGCGGACGTAGGCAGTCGGGATACGTCGCCAGAGTTGCAGACAACTGGCAGCGCTGCGGTCGCCGATGAAGTAAGCGACAATCTGCCGCGTGCGGCGACACAGCGCTACCCAAATCCAGCGCTGGTTGGCTTTCTTGAACACAAACGACCACAGCTCATCCAGTTCCAACACGTCATCCCAGCGTGTCTCGGCCAGTGTTGTTTCCAGCGGCGGCAAGTGGTCAGCCCAGGCTTGCATCCAATCGGCCACCGTACGCCGCGAGACGCCAAAAACGCGTTCGATGCCATGCAGACTGAGACGTTCCAGGACGGCCCGTTTCACCTGTTGGCGTATGTGTTCCGCGTAGCCGCGTTGGGCATTCAACGTGCCATAGCTCCCGCAGGCTTTGCAGTGGTATTTCTGGTCACCTTTGTAGTCGTGCCCGTTTTTGACCAAGTTTGCACTGCCGCATTTCGGGCCGCAGTGCGTTATAATCGTCTGTATCATGAAAAGGTGCTCCGAGTGAACTTGGCGGTTTGTCTTGGAGCGCCTTTTCATACCTCATCAGTCAAGATCTCACCACTACCCGGGCGGAGATAGACCGGATCGTCGAGGCGCAGTGGCTAAGAAGTGCTTGAGGGGAGTGCAGGGCGGGTATGCTGGCCCGCCCTGTGGGAATCCGTCAGGTCATACCTATTCGGGCAGCGACTTCAGCCATACCCATACATCGGCGAGATCCTGGCCGCTGATCTGCTCGACCGGGTAGGCCGGCATCTCGGCCGGGCCGCGCCGCACCGAGGTCACAAACGCCTCGAAGGTGAGATTGGTCTGGGCGATGGAAAAGCTCGCCAGCCCGGACAGCCCGACACCGTCTGGCCCGTGACAGCTATTGCAGCCATGCTCGATCCACAGCGCCGCCCCGTTCGCGCTGCTGCCCAGGTCAGGATCGACGGCGGACAGGTCCTCGTTCTGCACGGCGGAAAGGCGCGGCACCGTGGTGATGGCGCTCTCTTCAAACGTGACGAAGTAGATCAGCGCCCCCAGCATGACGGCCGTGAAGATCGCCGCAAAGGGCCAGAACGAGCGCCGGCGCTTGGCGATGATGTCCGGCGGCGGTTCGCGGTAGACGCGGCCCTGTTCGATAGCGGCGAGTTCTTCGCCGTGTTCCTCTTCCATCTGCTCGTGCGAGATCCGGCCGGTGAACATGGCCCGGTTGAAGTGCTTGAAATGCACGCTGTACATGTGCCAGGTCACGATCGAGGCGACAGCCAGCAGGGCTTCCGCCCCGTGCGCCGCGCGCGCCGCCGGGACCCAGGTGCCGGGCACGATCTTGGTCACGGCGATCGGGTTCCACAGCATGAACCCGGTGAGCACCATGATCAGCGTGCCCCACACCACCGCGAGATACTCCGCTTTTTCGCCGTAGCTGTAGCGCGGATACTGCGGCGGCTCTCTGCGCAGACCCAGGTTATAGCGCACCTCGTCGAACACGTCTTTGGCATCCTTGAGCGTGGGCACCATCGTCAGCCGGTGGCCCAGCACGACGATCTTATAGCCCAACATGCCGATATGGAAGATCGCCTCGGCCATCAGCAGCGTCGCCATGAAGCGGTGGACAAGGCGGATGCTCTCGATCCCGCCCATGAGATCGATCAGGGTCTTGGCCCAGTCGTGGCTGGCGTACTTTTGCGGCAGGCCGGTCAGCGCCAGCATCGAGAACGATACGAGCAGGATGATATGCTCAAAGCGCTGCGACGCGGTAAAGCGCCGGTAGGTACCCGTTTTTTCTTGACGCGATCTAGCCATGAGGTGCTCTCCTTCCGCGCTGGCGGATACGGCGGAAGACGTCCAGGGCGATCAGCACGGCGAACCCGGCCAGCACGAGCGGGATCAGAATGGTGTAGAACGTATTAACGGCGAACAGCAGCGGGTGCGATTCGAACGTGGGCGGGTAGTGGCCGACCCACGCATCCGGGAAATTGCTGGTCGCGTCCGGGTGGCAGTTCTGGCAGGTTTCGAGCAGGTTCTCCCTGACCACACGGCTGTTCTCGGCGCTGACTTCCGCGATGTTATGCACACCGTGGCAGTCGAAGCAAACCGCTTTGTTAGTGGCGACGTTGGGATCGTTCTGCTCAAAAAGCTCAACCGTCGTGCCGTGGAAATCCGTCAGGTAGCTGTTGAACACGTTGGTGGTGATGCCGTACTGCTCCATCAGGTCTTCATCGGCGTGGCACTCGGCGCACAGTTCGGGCGAGCGGTTGCGGAACTGTGCGGTCGTCGGGTGATTGATGCCATGCACACCGTGGCAGTCGATACAGGTGGGCACGTTCGGATCGCCCGCGTACAGCGCCTGGCCGTGAACGCTCTGCCGATATTCGCCAAACGCGATGGTGTGGCAGGTGCCGCATATCTCCGAAATGCGGGTGCGCGGCTCATTTGGCGGCGTAATCTCGTGCGCTCCGTGGCAATCGACACAGGTTGCGGCGTGTGGGTTTCCCGCGAGAAGCGCATTGGCATGCACGCTATCCGCCTGTCCGGCAGCCTGTTCGGTGTGGCAGGTGGCGCACACGCCGGTCATATCCAGGGTGAGCGCGCGCCGGTTGGCCGGCAGCGGCTCCTGGTGCGGGAACCGCATATCGCCGTGGCAGGCCGTACAGCCCAGCGGCCCCATCGGGTTGTCCGTGCCGTGGACCGAGTGCGCCAGCGCCGTCGGGATCGACGCTGATGTCGAGCGTGCTGCCATCCGGCAGGGCGATCTCCTGGCCGGGCTGCGCGTGGCACAGCAAACAATAGCTGTCATCGGACTCGGTGGGCGGTGTGCCGCCATCCTGGGCCGCGGCCGGCCCGGATGCGATCACGAGGGACAGCGCGATCAACGCCCCGCCCAGGAGCAGAACCGTCAACAGGAAAACGGATTTACCCCTCCCTAAATCCCTCCCCGCAAGCAGAGAGGGACTTGAAGCACTCCCCTTTCTCCGCGTGCGGGGAGAAGGGGTGCCGACCGGAGGTCGGACGGGGGATAGGGGTAAATGGTTTTCGTCCATACGTTTATTCATGTTCCGCCTCCCGGATGAAGAAGGCATACGCAGCCGCGGCGATGATCAGCCCGCCGATCGCCAGCAAAATGATCGAGGGCGTGGTCAGCCCACCTCCCGGTTCAATGTCGGCCACCGCCGGCCCGGTTTCGTCGGGTTCTTCCAGTTCCTCCGGCAGATCGGGCAGCGGCAGATCGGGCAGCTGCTCCGCTTCGACGGAGGCCATAAGCCCCAACTCCTTTTCGGCCGCGTCCAGCAGGGCGTCGGTGTAGATTGGGTTATGAATGCCCCGGCTGGCGTCACCCTGGATGAAGTCGATCACCGTGTCGATCCAATCGGGCGAAGCGCCGCCAACAGCCTGCTCTACAGCGGCGAGCCGCGCGGTCGTGCCGGTCTGCAACTCATCGATGAACTGCTGCAAGGCCGGGCGCGACGCGAGGTTGGCATGGCACCCGCTGCACGAATCGGGATCGATCTCAGTGCCGGGCATGACCGGCTGCATGGTGTGGCTGCTGACGCGCGCCAGATCCCCGATTTGTACGGTATCCGGCATGTGGCAGGTCGCGCACAGCGGGCCGGCCTCCGCCGCGAAATGCGCGGATGGGATACCCGGCACGTTATCGACCATCTGCCAGCCCTCGAACATTTCCTGATTGGGGTGGTGCAGGTGGCCGCCGATCAGCAGCGGCTCGCCCTCAAGCGCACGGCTGTTGTGGCAGGCGACACACACCGTATACGCCATGGGGAGTTCCTGGCGCTGCAGGGTGGCGCGCGGATTGGCCGCCGTGTCGACACGCACGATCAGCCGCGACCAGAAGCTGTCATAGACCGGGCCGCTGGTATCGGGTGTGGGGGTGCCGGCCCACGAAAACGCCGCTTCCGTCGCCTCCGGGGTGGGGGCCAGCGTGGGAGCTGCCGTTGCTGCGGGCGCTTCTTCGATCTCTTCTTCAGATCGGCGGTGGCCGGTCGCTTCTCTCGATCTCTTCGTCGGTCAGCGGTGGCTCGGTCGCTTCTTCCTCGATCTCTTCGTCGGTCAGCGGCGGTTCGGTAGCTTCTTCGTCGATCTCTTCTTCTGCTGGTTCCGGCGTGGCGACCTCTTCGGTCGGTGCTGTGGTGGGTTCCTGTGCGGGCACTTCGCCCGGCGCGCTGATCGCGTTCACCGGCACGCGCAGATCCGACGCGTGCGGATCGTGGCAGGCGACGCAGGTCACGCCACTGACCACGGTGCTTATGTTCCACGTATCGTCCTGGCGCGCCGTGCCGTGACAGCGCGCACAGAGATCGCCCATCGCCGTCGTCGTGGCGTGATTGCTGGTCAGCCATTCGCCGTACTGGTTATAGACGCGGGCGTGTCCATCCGGGAGCCAGACCGCCTCATTATCGGGCGGGGTGATGATGACCTTGCTCTCGTCCAGCGGCAGACCCGGCTGGTAGCCGACCGGGTAGCCGTGCACGCCGTCGGGAGCCTGCCCCTGCACATGACACTGTCCGCAGATCCGCTGCATCCGGCGAGACGACGAGCGTCCCCGGCTGGCCCATGTGCTCGCTGCCCGGCCCGTGACACGCCTCGCAGCCGATGTTCAGTTCGATCTGGCCCGGCTGCCGTGCGTCGGCAAAGGCGAACTCGGTGGTCTCAGTCACGCCGGTGCAATTCAGGCCGGTCGTATGGCAGCCCGCGCACGCCACGCGCCAATCCCGTGCCGGGTCCTGCCAGTCGTCAGAATGATTGGGCGACCACGTGCCAGTCTGGTCCGCGCTCTGCGCGATATTCCACTGCACGGGCAGCACGAAATAACCGGGCGTGCCATCCTCGCGCGGTATCACGCTCACGTACTGCTGGACATAGCGCCCACCCAACACATAGGTGATGTCTTCGGCGGTGATCGGGCGCTCGCTGCCGTCCGGCCACGTGATCGTCACCGCGGCGGTGTCCGACAGGTCGCCCAGGAGCGTATCCGCGCCGGGGGCTTTCACCATGTTGGCATGTCCGGTCGTCAGCCAGACGTCATCCTGGGTGTGACACATCATGCAGGTGCCGGTCCCAACATAATCCGCGTCGAGGTTGGGCGGTCCCTCTTCTTGCGATGGCGGCATGGCGCTGACCGTCATGATGCCCGCTGCCAGCAGCAGCACGGCACCTGCGCCGATCAGCGCCAGCCGGAGATGATAGCGAAACAACATTTTCTCTCCCGTGTAAAAGAAACTCAGTGATTAGTGATTGGTTCTTAGTTGGCCGACTCTCGTCTCAATCGCTCTAACTAATCACTAAAAACTAGAGACTGATTACTTCTATCAATCCGCGTTGTTATTTTATCCGGGCCGCCGGAGGCGTCCAAATATCCACATAGATACCCAGGTCAGTTCAATTGTCGTGAGATTAAACTTTTTTGCAACTCGCGTATAACCTGTGGTACCGTAAGCGATTAGCCGTTAGCCCTTAGCCTTTAGCGCTTTTGTGAGATTTGACTGTATCCTCCTCAGCTATCTCTCGGACTCACATGCGATGAAGGATTGTCCGGCGAGCTTTTGGCTAACTGCTAATGGCTAACCGCTAACCGCCAGCCGCTGGCCTGTGCACAAGGATATTCCCGATGACGACCTCGACCCCCACCCATATCATGTCCCGCCTGCAAATTAACACCGATCTGGTGCGAAAAATCCTGGTGCTGTTTTTGCGCGACGCCGTCACCCGGATCGGCTATGAGCACGCGATCCTTAACCTGAGCGGCGGGATCAACTCCGCGCTCGTCGCGTACCTGATCGCGGAAGCGGTCGGCCCGGAGAACGTGCTGGCGCTGCGCCTGCCCTACAAATCCTCGTCGCAGGACAGCCTGGACGACGCGCAGGCCGTGATCGATGATCTGGGTATCCGCAGCGACACGGTGGACATCACGCCGATGGTCGATCCGCTGCTGGAACGCTTCCCGGATGCCTCGAATCTGCCGCAAGGGGAATATCATGGCGCGCATGCGGATGATCGTGCTGTATGATCAGTCGGCCGCCTTCCGTGCCCTGCCGATCGGCACCAGCAACAAGACCGAGACGCTGTTAGGATATACCACCATCTACGGGGATAATGCCGCCGGAGTGCAGCCCATCGCCGATCTGTACAAGGCGCAGATTCGGCAGCTATCCGCCGCGCTCGGTGTGCCCGCGCGGATCGTGGATAAGGCGCCGTCCGCCGATCTGTGGGCCGGGCAGACCGACGAGGATGAGCTTGGCTTTACGTATAACATGGCCGATCAGGTGCTGTATCTGCTGGTGGACGAGCGCTATACCGTCGATGAGGTGGCCGCCGAGGGGTTCGACCGGCGCTTTGTCGAGAAGATCTGGCGGCAGGTGCGGATAAATCACTACAAGCGCACGATGCCCAACGTCGCCAAGCTCAGTTCGCGCAGCATCGGCACGGATTTTCTGTATCTGCGGGATTGGAGCGGGTAGATTTACCCCTCCCTAAGTCCCTCCCCGCACGCGGAGAGGGACTTCAAAAGCGTCTGGTCGCGCGGGTTGGACGCTGGAATTACAGCCGCAGATAGCTTCTCTGCACAATCTGGCTTCGCTCAGAATGAGATCCTCACGAACAGATGCATGACTCGGCAACGAACGACCGGCGGCAGCTGGCCACGACGACAGCCGGTCGGGCATTCGACCAGCATGGGCGAACAATCCGCCATTCCCGGTTGCTGGACCTTCCCTTGACTCCCCTGGAAATACAATAATCCGCTGAATAGTGAATCAGTACTATCCCCGCTCTTATATGGTGATATTCGTAAGTGCTGCATCGGTTTTACTTGGAGAACGTTCTTTACATATTTCACGACAAGGTGATGCCGGCGAACCAGAACCAGGAGGAATATTTGAGCCAACCGTCCAATTCGCAACCGATCGCTAGATGAGGAAAAAGAGGTCTATACATGTTTCACAAATACAGGATCAGCCTACTCCTTGCGTTGTTGGTCAGCGCTTCGCTGCTGCTGCCAACGACCGTGATACCAGCCGCAGCAGGCCCCCTGCCGGTTGTAAATGGGATCGATAGTGTGACTGCCACGAACCCGGCCTGTACGGGCACGGGCACAGTTCACGTTGAAGGTCACAGCGACGGCCTGCCGCAAAACTATGTGACTGCTCAGGCCACGGGTGCGGTCGAGACCAGGGTCGATGTCCCGGCCACACCGCTGTGGTCCGTCGACGTTTCCTATGTCGCGCCGGCTGCGCCGGGAACAGGTTTCGATGTCGTCGTGACGCTCTGGTGGGAAGATCCTATCTTCGGGTCGGGCGACACCGAGGTCGACTCGATGACGGTCCCGATTGAATGTGATGTGGCACCGGTAGCGGTTGATGACTCCGCGACCACATCCCACCTTGCTGCAGTAATCATCGATGTGGCGGCCAACGACACGGACGCAAATAACGATCTCGATTTGACCACGGTCGATGTCACGGTCCCGCCGGCGAGCGGCACGACGGTCAGCAATGAGGACGGTACTATCACGTACACGCCAACGAGTGGAACCACCGGTGTATTCACCTTTACCTACCAGATCTGTGACCTGACGGCGCTGTGCGATACGGCCGATGTGACCGTCGAAGTCACCAACCAGTCGCCCGTGGCAGCAGACGATGCGGCTTCCACGTCGATCAATGCCCCGGTGGTCATTGACGTGGCCGCGAATGATACCGATGCGGATGGCGATCTGGTGGTGTCAAGCGTCAGTGTAACCGCGGCACCGACGAGCGGGACCGCCGTCAGCAATGGTGACGGCACCGTTACCTACTCACCAAACTCCGGCTTCCAGGGGATTGACACCTTTACCTACCAGATCTGCGACAGCGGCTTACTGTGCGACCCGGCTGTCGTGACCGTCGAGGTCGCTGCCGGTGGTGGCGGCGGCGGTGGCGGTGGCGGTGGCGGGGCAGTGACGGCACCGTCCCGGATAACCCCAGCCAGGCTGGCGAGCAGGCTAATCCGAACGCCTGTGAAACGAATCCGGGGCAGGCCAACGAGCATCGTCCTGATAACCTGCCGCCGTGCCGTTAACGGCTAGGCTCAGCCTTCGAGGTTTGTCAACAAAGAGGGCGTACCCGGCTGGGTGCGCCCTTCATATCAGTCATTGGGGGCGGTTTACCCCTCCCTAAATCCCTCCCCGCACGCGGAGAGGGACTTGAGAAGCGTCCGGTTGCGGGCGGCTCTCCCCTTTCTCCGCCTGCGGGGAGAAGGGGTGCCGACCGAAGGTCGGACGGGGGATAGGGGTAAACTATTCATCGCAGCCGGCTATCTGTCTGATCAGCGTAACTACGTCCTCTGTCCTTTGCTGAACTGCGTCGTTAGAAACCCTGAGCACGCGAAGACCGCGACTCTCCAAATACTCCTGACGGATTGCGTCTTCCTCCGGCGTGTAGCTGTGGATCAGGCCCATCCACTTCGATCACGAGTTTAACCTCTGAGCAGTAGAAATCGACGATGAAACGCTCAATAGTGTGCTGGCGGCGGAAGTGCAAGCCGGCAATCTGATCGCGCCGCAATTGTTGCCACAATGTCTCTTCGGCAGGGGTGGGCTCGTGGCGCTTCTGGCGAGCGAGGGGCTTGAGCTTTTCCCAAAGTTCTGGTGGTGTTTGCCAAGGGTTTTCGGTCATTGGGGGCGGTTTACCCCTCCCTAAATCCCTCCCCGCACGCGGAGAGGGACTTGAAAAGCGTCTGGTTGCGGGACATCTCTCCCCTTTCTCCGCCTGCGGGGAGAAGGGGTGCCGACCGAAGGTCGGACGGGGGATAGGGGTAAGCCTTATCCCGGCTTGTATCTCTCCATCTCCAACCAGTTCATGCCCACGCGCGCATCCGCCACCAGCGGCGCATCGAGCGTGAACGCCGACTCCATCACCTCGACCACCAGCGGCGCGACGGCGTCCAGTTCCTCGTCGGGAACTTCGAGCACCAGTTCATCATGCACCTGCAAGAGCATCTGCGCGGCGTAACCGCCTTCTTTCAGCGCCCGCGACAGGTCTACCATCGCGATCTTGATGATGTCCGCCGCCGTGCCCTGGATCGGCATGTTGATCGCTTCGCGCTCCGCGGACAGCCGCTCCTGAAACGAGGCTTTGGTCCCGGTGCGCGTATCCAGCGCGGGGAAATAGCGCCGCCGCCCCAGCAGCGTTTCGAGATAGCCCTGCTGACGCGCCAGTTCGAGCGACTGATCCAGGTAGCGGCGCACGCCGGGGAACTGTGCGAAATAGCCGGCGATGAAATCTTCCGCTTCCGCCAGCGTCAGGTCGCTGTCGCGCGCCAGCCGGAACGCGCCCATCCCGTACATCAGCCCGAAGTTGACCGACTTGGCGAAGCTGCGCTGCTCATACGTGACCTGCTCCGGCGGGATTTTGTAGACGGCGGCGGCGGTCGCGCGGTGGATGTCCTGCCCCTCGTGGAACGCCTTGAGCAGCGTTTCGTCCTGCCCGTAATGCGCCAGGATGCGCAGTTCGACCTGGCTGTAGTCCACGGCCAGCAGCTTGCTGCCCGGCGGCGTGATGAATGCCCGCCGCACGCGCCGCCCCTCTTCGGTGCGGATCGGGATGTTTTGCAGGTTCGGGTTGGTGGACGACAGCCGCCCGGTTGCCGCCCCGGCCTGGTTGAAGCTGGTATGCACGCGCCCGGTCTCGGGATTGATCATCAGGGGCAGGGCATCGACATAGGTGGTTTGCAGCTTGCTCAGTTCGCGCCAGTTCAGGATCAGCCCCACGATCGGGTGCGCATCCTTCAGCGCTTCCAGCGTCACGACGTCCGTGCTGAAGCCGTGTGTCGTCTTGCGCAGCCTTTCGGTCGGCAGACCGAGCTTGCCGAACAGCACATCGTTTAGCTGCTTGGGGCTGCCCAGGTTGAATTTGCCGTAGCCGCCGCTCTGGCTGTAAATCTCCGTTTCGAGTGCTGCCAGCCGCTCGCTGAGATCGACACTCAGTTCCTTCAGATACGGCACGTCGAGCAGCACGCCCGCCATCTCCATATCCGCGATGACCGGCAGCAGCGGCATCTCGATCTCGCTGAACAGCTTCCAGCCGTTGCGCTCCTCAACCTCCGGCCGCAGAATGTCCACCAGCCGGCAGGTCATCACGGCGTCCGCTGCCGCGTAGGGCGCGACTTTCTCCACCGGCACGCGGTCCATCGTGATCTGGTTTTTGCCCGTGCCGATCAGATCGGTGATGGGCGTCATCTGCGCGCCGGTCCGCACCCAGGCGAGATTCTTGAGGCCAAGATTGCGGCTGCCCGGATCGCTGACCCACTCCGCGATCATGGTGTCGAACGTAATCGGCGCGACATCCAGCCCGTGGCGGCGCAGCACGACCAGATCAAACGAGGCGTTGTGCGCGACCTTGGGGATCGCCGGGTTGGTCATCGCCGGGCGCAGGGCATGGATCACCGTGTGGAGCGGAAGCTGCGTTGGGCTGTGCCCATCGATCAGATCCGGCTGGCCGCTGTCATCGCCGCGCGCGACCGGCGCATTGGGTGCGATGTGGCCCACCGGGATGTAGTAGCCCAGCTCGCCATCGACGGCCAGCGAGATCCCCGAAAGTCGCAGGATCATCGGGTCGGTGGAGGTGCCCTCGGTGTCGAACGCGATCATCCTGGCCGCATTGAGCCGCTGCACGAGCGCTGCCAGCTTCGCCTCGTCGTCCACGATCTCATAGGGAACCAGCGGTTCGGTAGGTGCGGCCTGGGCTTCGGCCACGTCGAACATCGTCAACTGCTGGCTGGGAGCGGCCCCGCTGATCTGCTTGCGCAGCGCATCGATCAGCAGGCGGAACTCCAGTTCGCGGAAAAGCGGCTCGATATCCTCGAAGCGGTAATCCGTGGCGATGCACTTCTGGACCTCGAGTGTCACCGGCACATCGCGCCGGATCTCCGCCAGATCGCGCGAGAGAAAAGCGCTCTCGCGTCCCTCCGCCAGTTTTTGCTTCAGCGAGCCTTTGATCTCGTCCAGGTGCTCGTAGACGCCCGCCACGCTGCCGTACTGCTGGATCAGCTTGAGCGCCCCCTTATCCCCGACGCCTTTCACGCCGGGGATGTTATCGGAGCTGTCGCCCATCAGCCCCTTGATCTCGACCAACTGCGGCGGCTCCAGGTCGTATTCCTCGCGGAAGCGGGCGAGATCATACACATGCGGCGTGCGCTCGTTTTTGCCGGGCGGGAGTTCCACACGAACATGCTCGGTGATCAGCTGCAGAATGTCGCGGTCGCCCGTAATCAGCCGGACGTTGATGCCCTGGGCCTCCGCCTGGGGCGCGATGGATCCCATCACGTCGTCGGCCTCGTAGCCGTCCAGTTCGAGGATCGGGATGTTAAACGCGATGACGACCTCCCGGATGCGATCCAACTGGCGGCGCAGATCGTCCGCCATTTTTTCGCGCGTCCCCTTATAGGCGGGGTATTTCTCGCCGCGCCCCGACAGCCCCTGGTCGAACGTGACGGCCAGGTAATCGGGTTTCTGGTCCAGAATATCGAGCAGCGCGCGGGTAAAGCCGAAGACGGCATTGGTCGGCTCGCCCTGTTTGGTGTGGAAATTCTGCACCGGGATGGCAAAAAAGACACGGTAGGCCAGCGCGTGGCCGTCGATCAACACAAGCGTAGGGCGTGACATGGCCGTTTTCCCTGTATGGTCGCGGAACAGATGTGCGCAAATTATACCACCCGGCGCGATAACTGGCGACGAGAGGACATGGCTGTTCCACCAGTCCTGATTTGGTGTGATGCTGGTTGATATTCTCGTCAGGCCTCACCCCCTAAATCCCCCTCTCCAACCGAGTTAGAGAGGGGACGCGACCTGGGGGTCGGGCGACCTTCAGGTCGCTTTGGGCGGGCTTGTTAGCCCGCCCCTACATTCGTGATCTCACCCTCTCTGGCTATGCCGGAGCGGGGGCCGGGGGTGAGGCCAGACGCATGAGACCCTATTTGGTAAATCTGGGGGAGATTGGTGGGGCGTATTGCAATACGCCCCTACGAATTACCCGAAGCTATGGGAGGTCCGGCCAGGCTGCGTCAGTGCTGCGCCTGCCGGTAATACGTCATGAAGCGCGCGATCTCGCGGTCGGTCAGCTCGCGCGGCGGCGACACGACATAATATCCGGTGGACCACAGCGGGTGGCTGTTCACCAGTTCGGGATAAAACTCGGCGCTGCGGCGGCTGCTTTCCTCCATCAGCCGCATGATCACGTCGTCGGGCAGCAGCTTTTGCGGCACGCGCAGCGACAGCAGCACGTAGTCCGGCCAGATAGTCAGATCGTCCAGGTCCCAGACGTTTTCACGCGCGATGTCGTGCAGCCATTCCGACAGCCCGCTGACCAGTTCCCCTGTGAGTTCCAGTCCGGGATCATAGGGCAGCCACATGCACGTATAGGCGGTATAGGGACCCTCGTCCTCGCTCGAGGGCTGAACCGGCTGGACCGCTTCCAGCGCCGCATCTACCGCAGCCTGATCATGCAGGCCGGCAGGGGGTTTCAGGCCGGTGGGACGGCTGGGCAGGGTGGAAGCGGCCGGGTGTTCGGGGGCTTCGGGCACGAGTTCGAGCGTCTCGCTCAAGCGCCGGGCCTGCCGCCGGATAGCGCGCACCGGCGTATCCGCATGGAAGATCATGCTCAGCGTCAGGCCGTTTTCGACCTGTACGCTGTACAGCAGAAAATCGCCGGTCTCCGCCACGTTGACGAACCGGATCAGTGAATCGGAGCCGCCGCTGGCCGTCTGCCACGCCGTGCGGACCGTCTCGAACAGGTCCTCGATCACCGCTTCCGGCAGATCACCCGCCGACGCCAGCAGCCGTCCGCCGCGTGAGAGCATCGTCATCTGCGCGGAGCTTTCGAGCGAGAACTGCGTAAGCTGCACGGCGGCCTGTGCGATCTCGGCATCTTCGTCGATCAGCGACCCACCTTCGAGCAGGCGTGCGGCCTCTTCCACCGGCACCGGGATCAACTGGCTGTCGTCTGGCTCGGCCATCTCCTCGGGCAGGTCAACCGGGATCTCCGGCGCGTCCGGTTCCGGCACATCAATCGGGATCGGCTGATCGTCCTGTTCGCGCACGCCGGCGTAAAACGCCTCCGCGATGCTCTGGTCGAATTCGTCCACTCCCTCCGCCTGTTCGCTGCCTGCCGCGGATGCATCCGCCGCCCGCCGGGCCAGTTCGCGTTGGATCTCCTCGGTCCCCGTCTCGTCGGGCAGATCGGCAATCGCCATCAGGTCGTCCATGGATAGCTGTGGGATGTCATCGCCAGGGCCGGAATCCTCCCAGACGTCGATCGGCCGGGCGCGTCCTTCGTCGGGAATGATGGGGCCATAGCGCTGCGTATCGCGCTCCTGAAAATCCGCGGACTCGATCTCGTCGCGCAGAGATGGCGACGGACGGGTATCCTGATCGAGGTCTTCGGCAAACATGGCCGGTGCGTCGACCGCATCGACCCGGTCGACAGGTTCGGCGGGTGGACGCCGGACACCTTCCGCACGATCAAACAGGGCGCGCATATCCGGCGCGCCAAGCGGGTTATCGTGTCCCCACGAGGGCAGCGGCTTAAGCTGCGGGCGGTGTGCCAGCGTCGTCGGGATCTGCAGGTCGATCTGGTTGAGCAGGTCATCCAGCGAAAAATCGCTGTCGCTCTCGGCGGCGCTGAGGGCGGTGGTCGCCGGATAGAGCGAAGAGTCCTCAATACCGGTGGGCGGCTCGTCCACCGGGACCGCAAAGGGTTCGGGCAGGGTCAGGGGCGGGGGGATTTCGCCGGGCTCGTAATCGGCCAGCCATGCCGGGAGATCCTCGCTGGACATCTCGTCGGGCGTGATGCGGTCATCATCCTGCGGGGCCAGACTGTCGGCGGGCATGGCGGTATAACTGGGCTCCTCATAATCGATTCCGTCGATTTCTTCACCCGAAAGGGCAGCCAGCACCCCTTCAAAGGACCGCTCAAATCCGCCAATGACCTCGCCAATCGTCGTATCGTCCAGTTCAGACTCGCCCCCGGTCTCGGGTGGCGCGCCCCGGCGGATCGCATTCAGCGCGATGTCGAGCGCGTTTTCGGTCTCGGGCGATGTCGTGCCACCGCGCGCCGCATCGGACGCGATCGACGACAGCAGATCGTCCAGCCACGACCGGCGTTTTTCGGGCGGCTCCGCGCCGCGCATCGAATCGACCAGATCGTGAAAGGCGCGGTCATGGGGCGAGCGTTCAAAATCGGCCGGTCCCGACTGCGCGACAGCGTCCAGCACATCGCCAAACTCAGGCGAGTCCTGATCGTCCTTGTCCATGCCGAGATATTCCCGCGCCTCGTCCGTATCAAAATAGCCGGGCAGGGGCGGCGTATCGCCCAATTTGCGCGGCCGGCTCGTCCAGCAAATCGGTTTTGCCATATCTGCCGGTCTCCGTCTCCGCATCCTGATCGGACGGAAGGGCATCCGTTCTGGGTGGGTCATTCTTTCCCCGACTGCGGCTTTCACCGGGACGGGGCGCGCTGCTCGAAGGCTCCCAATCGCCGAGATCCTGCGTCTGGCCGGAATTGCTCGAGTCATCGTCCAGCACGTCGGAATCCCCGAGGTAGCGGGTCTGGCCGGGATCCGGCAGGTCTTCGGGCTCGTCAGAGTTGCTCAGGATGCGAGTCTTGCCGAAATTGTGCGACGGCGGGCTGTCCAGTGGGCCAGTCTGGGCGCGCTCCATCGCTTCGAACTCCTCCAGGATACCGGCGGGTGAGTCCGGATCGGCGTTCAGGAATTCAAGCTGCTCGCGAAGCTGGCGGCGTTCGCGTTCGTCCAGCATGCCGCCCGGCTCGCTTCGGTCATACAGATCGCGCAGCGCATCCGGGGCACCGGGCTGATCAGACTGGGCGGGCGACTCGTCGGGGGGAGCGAAGCGGCGCTTTCCCAGAATATCGCGCACATAGGGGATCAACTGGCGTGCCGTGAACGGCCGCTCGATCACGCCCTGCACATCGAGATACTGCGCGCGCTCGTGCTGGACAGTCATCGTGTGGGGTGATGATCACCGGCAGGCCCGGCTGGGTGTTGCGCAGCAGGCGCAGCAGTTCCATCACGTCCCGATCGGGGACATCAAAATCGACCACGGCGAGATCGTGCGGCACCCGGCGCAGCGTGTCCGCGGCGGCGGACGGGTTGGTGGCGAGACTCACATGAAACTCGCCGGTATCTTCCAGCGCCTTTTTGATATTCACCATGAAGGCAATATCGGAATCGATCAGTAACAGTAAAATGCTCATACCACACCCGCCTGCCAGATTAGTGCATCCTGTTAAGCACAATTGTACTGCGGGCAGGGGTGCTGGGCAAGGTGGGGCCGCGACGACACGGCGCGATGGTTACATGGCATCAACCCCTCCCTAAATCTGTTGACGGGACGACAGCGTTTTGGGATCAACGGTTTGAAATCGCCGGCCTCGTAGGGGCGACCCGGTCAAGTCGGGCGCCCTCTCCAGCCGCGTTGGGAGAGGCGACTGCCTCGCCCACAGGGCCCCTCGTTTCGCCCGTCGACCAATCTTAGAGTGTCAAAGCGGTCGTCCGGTGAGGTCTAAAATAGAGAGGGGGAGGTACGCGTGACAGACCCGTCTATGTCCCACTCGCTAGCTCGGCTGGAAAAGGGGAGTTTGCGGGCTGAGGCCAGGGTTACACCAGGATCGCAGTGTCCTTCAGCGCCGATCGAGCAGACGCACCGGATTGTCCCATTCGGTGTGCTGATTGTGTTGGCGAGGTCCCACCGGCGCGCTGCCCAACCGTCCCATCAGATCGGCCAGATTCTTTTTGCCGATGATTCGATCGACCCACGCGGCCAGCACCTCATCGACCTGCTCTTCCAGGGTGTCGGCCAGATCGTCCTCGTCCGGCAGACGGCCTCTGCTGTGCCGCACACAAACCCCCCACAGACCGTCAAAATTGAGCCAGTCCTGGTTTTGCAGGGCTTCGGGTTCGTCCCACGGTTGAAGCGCCTTGAACGGGTGGCCGGCCAGTGGGCCATCCTCAAAATCCTGTTCGGTCAGCGGCCCGACGATCAGCCCACCCGGCTCGAATTCGTCACAGGGCAGGCGTTTGCCCTTTCTGGTTTTCGCCAGCCCGCTTTCGGTGCGCACGCGGGCCGCCGACGCATAATGGGCATGCGAATCCTTGGCGACGTAAACCAGCGGGTGCTCGCAGCCGGTTGCCGCGTCGTCGATCCAGGTGATCACTTTCCGCGCGTAGTTGTTGCCGCCCTTGTGTGCTGAGTAAAACGCGCGGTCTGGCCGGTCGTCGCGAAAGTAGAGCGTGACACTCTCCCAGTCGGCCTCGTGGCGGTTGATATGCGGGTTGAAGGCGTAGAAATACCAGTACTGCACGATCCGGTTATACGGATCGCTCCCCGGCAGGACCCGGTAATAGTACATCAGCTTGCTCTGCGACTCGAGATACTGCCGCCTGGCCCGCTGATAAACGTGATCGGAATAAACCTGCCCGCCCACGCTTCTTTTGAGGAGGCGCAGCAAGTCCTGGTACGCTTCCAGATCGTCGAGCTCGTCTGCCAGGCGGTCCGTCAGATCCTCAACGATCTCTCCGGCGTCATCAATCAGATCCCCGATCCGCTCGCGCAGGCTGCCCAGGACTCCGGCCGGGGCAGGGGCAGGTATGGCTTCCGCCGCCGCCTCAGCCGCTGCCGCGACAGCGCGCCGCAGGTGCCAGAGTTCGGTCAGCGCGCCCTGGAACAGCCTGGAGGTGCCGCGCCGGTCCGCATAGGTCAGGAACAGGTCGCGGGTGCTGTAACGGGCGTTATCGATCCAGTGAAGCGTGACGCAGCCCGGCGGGATCAGCATCTTCTCGCCGGTGTCATTTTCGCGGATATGGAGGCTGCACCTTTCGATGTATTTTTCGGCCTCCATCGGGAAGAACTGCTCGCCTTTGGAGAACAAGAGCACCGGCGCATAGGCCTGTGCGAGTTCCTGATCGGTCATGGCGTCACCTCCTGATGCTGTGCTTCAATGTTGACCTACCAACTAAAGCACAGAAAAAGTCTCCGGGCAACTGATGCGAGTTTTAGCTTCTCAGCGACCAAACATGTGACATTCTATTGTGTAAATAAGGTAGTTTAAAAATATACTCAAGACCAATTTAGTAATATTCTATTCGGGACAGAGTTTTTGTACAGGATGTCCCATATGAGTTGAGGAGCTTGACTGATGCAAAACGAGTGAAATCACAGGGGGTTACTATTGGTTATTCTTTACTACAAGCCCAGGAGAACAACATGTTGACACGATCGAAGAGAATTTTTCTGGCAACGGTTTTAGTGATGGTGAGCCTGTTAGGAACTTTGCATGCAAGCCGGGCGGATGGCCCACCGCAGCTTAATCCACTCGATCCAGAGTTGATCCCAAAGTTTGTCGAGCCGCTGGTGATCCCGCCGGCGATGGAGCCGGTTGGGGTAGGGGAGGACGGCGTCACGGAATACGAGATCGCCGTGCGCCGCTTTGAGCAGCAGGTGCTTCCCACGGGTTTCCCCAAGACGACGGTTTTTGGTTACGGACGCGCCGGTGATCCTCTGCCGGGCGGGGCGGCGGCATCTACATTCAATTTCCCGGCGTTTACCATCGACGCGCGCAAAGGCGTGCCGATGCGGGTGACGTGGTACAACCATCTCGTAGACGTTCCCGGCAGTGGCAAACCACGATATCTCCCACATCTGCTCCCGGTGGATCAGACCCTTCACTGGGCGAATCCGGGCGGTCACGGTGAGATGCGCGGTCAAAGTCAGGAGTCGTATACCGGCCCCGTGCCGATTGTGACCCATATGCACGGTGCGCACACATCCTCTGTCAGTGATGGTCTGCCGGAGGCGTGGGTTATGCCCGCCGCCAGCAACATCCCCGACGATTTTATGACGCAGGGGGCGAACTATGGTTCAGTGAAAGAAGCGCCGCCCGGTGCGGCGGTGTTCGAATACCCCAACGATCAACATGCCGCCACCCTGTGGTACCACGATCACACCCTAGGTATGACGCGTCTCAATGTCTATGCGGGCATGGCCGGCTTTTACCTGCTGCGCGATGACGTCGAGGACAGTCTAAACCTGCCAGGACCTGCGCCAGCATTGGGTGACCCGGCGGGCACGAAATATTACGAAATTCCGATTGCCATTCAGGATCGGAGTTTTAACGAGGATGGCTCCCTGTTTTACCCGGACAGCCGCACCTATTTTGACGAGTATCCCGGCCCCTATTTCCCGGACGGCGCTGTTCCGCCGATCTGGAACCCGGAATTCTTCGGGGATACGATCGTCGTGAATGGGCGCACATGGCCCTACCTCGAGGTGGAGCCCCGGCTGTATCGCCTCCGTTTCCTGAACGGCACCAATTCGCGGTTTCTGATCCTGAAGGCTGATACGGATCTGTCCTTTCACGTCATCGGCACCGAAGGCGGGCTGCTGCCCGATCAGCCCCTGGTCCTCGATCAACTGCTGCTAGGACCCGGAGAACGCTTTGATACCCTTGTGGATTTCTCCGCCTTCCAGCCGGGCGACGAGATCACGCTGCTCAATCTGGGGCCGGATGAGCCGTTTGGCGGCCTGCCGGTCGAAGAACCGGCCGAACCCGAAACTACCGGGCAGGTGATGCAGTTCCGTGTGGTGGAGTTGACCGGCGAGGGGAACACGGGCGAAATCCCCACTGAACTGCCTGCGATTGAGCGGCTGGTGACCGACCTGCCAGAGCGTAATCTGACGCTTAACGAAGAAATGACCGATGAAGAAAATATGGAAGACGCCGTCCCCGTGGCGGCGGTGCTCGGTACGGCAGCCGATGGTCCGCTGACATGGGATGCCCCCATCACCGAAAACCCAATGGTGGGTGATGTGGAGATCTGGCAGATCATCAATCTGACGGCCGACGCGCATCCGATTCACTTGCATCTCGAGCAGTTCCAGGTGATCGAGCGTATTCCGTTTGACAAGGATGCATACCACGAGGCGCAGGAAGCTTATCTGCTGGGCCGGCGCGCAGGTGATCCGCCCGACCCGATGGAGTTCGTCACGGGCGATCCGATCCCCGCAAATGAGTGGGAGATGGGCTGGAAGGATACGGTGATCGCCAACCCGGACCAGATTGCACGCATCATCGCGCGGTTTGATCTGGAAGGGTTGTACGTGTGGCACTGCCATATCCTCGAACATGAGGATAACGAGATGATGCGTCCCTACTATGTGGGCGAGATGCCCATCGAGTAGAGCAGAAAATTTTCGGGTATTCTGTGTAGGGGCGTATTGATGCCGTTTAGACAAATTAAGCGCGGATATTGAAGTAACGGCCCCATCCCCCGGCCCCCTCCCCAGCCGAGCTAGAGAGAGGGAGTCGCGGTGCAGCCCTCCCCCTCCCCTGGCTTGGCCGGGGAGAGGGGCAGGGTGAGGGGCGTTCGATACCGGCCGCAATAATTGTAAAACCGCATCAATACGCCCCTACGAAAAGCGCACTACCCGATCATTTGTGGGATGCGTTAGTAAAAGCGCTGCCCCAACATAGACTCAGCGAATCACCGTGGTGGCCTGCCGCAGCACGTCGTCGGTCAGTTCCAGGTCAAGCGTATTCGCGACCTTGAGGTTGACAGTCAGGAACTGCTCGGCGGTCTCAACTGGCAGTTCGCCCGCCGCGGTTCCCTTGAGGATCTGGTCGGCCAGGCGGGCAGCCTGTTTGCCGGTCAGCACGTTATCCGAGAAATAGCCAAAGAGCGCGCCGGCCTCGACCTGGGGCGGGGTATTCGCCAGGATGGGAAGGCTGTGCTCGTTCGCATAGTCCAGAATGGCATTCCACGCGACCGGCTCCTGAACCGTGAGATCGGGGAAGATGATAATCGCGTCGAAGGTTGGATCGCCCGCGTCGTCAAAGGCGGCCAGCGCGACGGGTACGTCGTCCGGCGTGGCGACTTCGGTTTCGACCAACTCAATGTCGAGCACGGACATCACGGCGCGCAGTTCTTCCAGAACGGCCGTAACCGTGGGGTAGGCGGGGTTATAGGGCACCCACAGCCGTTGGGCAGCCGGATCCATCTTCATCAGGAATTCAACCCGCTTGCCGATGAACACATCAAGCGGATTCAGCACGCCGGTCAGGTTGCCGCCCGGCTGCGAGATCGACTCGACGACGCCGGTTTTGGTCGGCGCGATCACAAAGGTGAAGACCACCGGGACCTTCGTGCCCTCGGTGGCTGTACGGGCGGCCAGGGCCGCGTTGTTGCTGGTCAGGAAGATCAGATCAACCTTGTCCTCGACAAATTTCTCAGAGATCTCGGCCATCCTGGCGGCATCGCCAGCGGCAGCCTGGAAATCGTAGGTGATATTTTCACCTTCAACGTAGCCATACTCGGCCATCTGGGCTTTGAAGCCGTCCATGGTGGTGTTGAAGGTGTCGGAGCCGGACAGCAGGCCGACGCGGAAGACTTTTTTGTCGTTCTTGTCGTCGTCATCAGAGCCGCAGCCCGCCAGGGCGAACAGCATGGTAAGCAGCAGCGTAAAATGGAGAGTCCAGCGAGTGATGCGGTTAGGCTTCATGGCGCGTTCCCTTTCTTGGAAAGTTAATGGGGAGTGATCATTTTTGCCGAGCGTTTAGATAATTGGGCGATCTTATGCCGTGTTTTATTTTTCGTCAACTAATTAGAACGCAAAGAGGCGGCCCGCGATAGGCCGCCCCGGTTTTATTCATGAGAATTTCAGAACTGCGCGAGTTATTCCACCGTGACGCTCTTGGCGAGATTGCGCGGCTGATCCACGTCACAGCCGCGCCACACGGCGATATGGTAGGCGAGCAGTTGCAGCGGGATCACGCTCACCAGCGGGCTGATCAGATAGGGCATGGGCGGCACGTACAGCACATGATCGGCTTTGCTGCGGATCACCTCGTCGCCATCCGTCGCCACGGCGATCACGATCCCCCCGCGCGACTTGGCCTGCTCGACCTGGCTCAGCATCTTCTCGTACACATCGTCCTGAAGGGTGATCGCCAGCACGGGCATGCTCTCGTCGATCAGCGCGATCGGGCCGTGCTTCATCTCGCCCGGCGGGATAGCCCTCGGCGTGAATGTAGCTGATCTCTTTGAGCTTGAGCGCGCCTTCCAGCGCAATCGGGTAGTTGATCCCGCGCCCCAGGTAGAGGAAATTCGTGTAGTGATAGAGTTCGGCGGCCAGCGCTTCGACAGCGGGTTCGCGGTCCAACACCTGCCCGACCAGATCGGGCAGGCGGGCCAGCGCCTCGACATGGACCAGCGTCTCGGACGGCGTGAGCATGCCGCGCTGCTGCGCGAGATACAGCGCCAGCAGGTATTGGTCCGCGATGCTGGTGGTGAAGGCCTTCGTGCTGGCGACGCCGATCTCCGGCCCCGCCTGCATGGTGATGTACCCGTCCGCGATGCGCATGGCCTGGCTGCCGATGGCGTTGACGATGCTCCAGATCCGCGCGCCTTTTTCGCGCGCCTCTTCCATCGCGGCCAGCGTATCGACCGTCTCGCCCGACTGCGTGATGACCAGCACGGCGCAGTTCTCGTCCAGGATCGGGATCGCGGTAGCGGTATTCGCTGCCGTAATCGACCTCGACCGGGATGCGCGTCAGTTCCTCGATGATGAATTTGCCGACCAGCCCGGAATAGGCGCTGGTGCCGCACGCCACGATCACGATGCGCTGAAGCCGCCGCGCCTCTTCCGGCGAGATCAGCAGGTCCGGCAGTTCGATGCAGCCGGTCTGGAAGTCCACGCGCCCGCGCAGCGTATCGGTCAGCGCGCGCGACTGCTCGTGGATTTCCTTCTGCATAAAGTGGCGGTACTCGCCGCGCGCCGCGCTCACCGGATCCCACGCGATGGTATGGATTTCGCCGTCCACCGGGTCGCCGTCCAGCGTTTGAAGCTGGTACGCGTCCCGCGTGAGGGTCGCCATCTGCCGGCTTTCGAGGAAGATCATCTGGCGGGTATGCTCAAGAATCGCCGGGATGTCCGAGGCGATGAACATCTCGTCCTGGCCGAGGCCGAGCGCCACGCCGCCCGCGTTGCCGATCCGCACCGCGACCAGCCGATCCGGCTCGTCGGCGTTGAGCACGACGATCGCGTGAGCGCCGCGCAGCCGCGCCACCGCCCGCCGCGTCGCTTCGGTCACGCCGCAGCCGCTGTCGATCTCGCGCTGGACGAGATGCACGATCGTTTCGGTGTCCGTATCGGAAGCGAAGATCACGCCCTCGGCTTCAAGTTCGGCGCGCAGCTCGCGGAAGTTCTCGACGATGCCGTTATGCACGACGACGGTGCGCCCGCTCTGGCTGAGGTGGGGATGCGCGTTGCGCGAACTGGGGACGCCGTGCGTCGCCCAGCGGGTGTGTCCGATGCCGATGCGCCCGTTGAGCGGCTCGGTGCGGACGAGTTCGAGCAGATTGTCGAGCTTGCCGACGTCGCGGCGGATCGCCAGCCCGTCTTTCTGCATGACGGCGATCCCGGCGGAGTCGTAGCCGCGATATTCGAGACGCTGCAAGCCGTTGAGGATGATGGGGGTCGCATCGCGCGGCCCAATATAGCCCACGATTCCACACATGGTGATCTCTCCCTGAGGATATGGATGGCGCAGCAGGCACCCGCCGGTATGAATCCGGCGCGGCACGATGCACCATATTGGATGTTGAGTGTGAGTTGGGTGCTGCACCACTGCCGCGCGGATTGTGTCACGGTTGCCCGTGGCCTTTGGAACGCGGCTCACTTGGGAGGGAACATACACGGAGGCGGTGGGTACGCCCCTGGCGGCATCCGCAGAATCATTCGACTTTCCCCCGGCGGACCGGGGTTCGCTTCATCGCCCGATGAAGACCGCCACCTCGTATCCCTGGTGAGTGAACAGTTTACAGTTCTTAGTTTTTAGTTATTGGTGATTGGTAAATGCTCTGTTTCGGTTGTATTGAAACCTTAACAAGAGCCACCATCTGATCACTGAAAACTGTTTACTGATTACTGTCTACTTCTCTCGCCAGGGCCTTGCGCTCGTGATCCCCTCGTTAGGACGTATAGGCGCTCCTTCTCGCTCGTACCGGATCGGACAAGGAGAATATAGCCGTTGCTGGGGCAATACGCCAAAGGATTTTGTTCAGGATTCTTGTCAAATTGCACAGCCGGGCCTCACCCCGTCGAAACGTTTGAGAATGTGGAATCTCGCCCATTACGCTCGCGAGTAAATGAGGGTTAACTTTTTAAACGGATAAGGCGATGGTGTAGGGGAGCGGCCCTGTGTGCTCCCGGTCGCGCGCGGCGCGACACGCGGCAGCGCCGGGCGGACACGGCGGTCCGCCCCTGCGCGATCTTATCCGCTTATTTTCCTAATCTGCATTAACGCCCGGCGTCGGATCATTCCCCTTCCTCTTCGCCCACCTGCACGCCCGCCAGCGCTTCGAGCACGGTGATGATCGCGCTGTTGTCGAGCTCGCCGCTGCCCATGCTGACCATCGCCTCGTAAAGCTGGTGCGCGACGGCGGTCAGGGGCAGGGGGACATGATAGGTGCGCCCGGTATCGACCACGATCTTCAGATCTTTGGCCTGCATATACGCTTTGAAGCCCGGCGCGAGATTGCGCTTGAACAGCTTGGGCGGCTTGGTATCCAGCGCCCAGCACTGCGCCGCGCCCTTGCTGATCGCCTGCACGACGCGCGCCGGATCGACGCCGCATTTTTGCGCCAGGACCAGCGCCTCGGCCATGGCGACCATCGTCCCGGCCACGATGATCTGATTGGCGGCTTTGGCGATCTGGCCCGCGCCGCTTTCGCCCACCCAGGTGATCGTTTTGCCCATCGCCTCGAAGACCGGCAGGGCGCGATCAAACGCTTCTTGCGGCCCGCCCACCATGATCGCCAGCGTGCCCGCGCGCGCGCCGATGTCGCCGCCGCTGACGGGCGCATCGAGCGACAGCACGCCGACCTTCGCCAGTTCGTCCGCGATATGGCGGGCGGCTTCGGGCTTGATCGTGCTGTTGTCGATGGCGATCAGCCCCTCGTGCGCCCCTTCGATCATGCCGTCCGGGCCTAGTACGACCTGCTCCACGTCGGGCGTATCGGGCAGGTTGGTGAAGACGAACTCGCTCTGTTCGGCCACCTCGCGCGGCGACGTCGCCGGGATCGCGCCTTCCTGCGCGAACTGGTCCACAATGGCGCGGCTGCGGTTGTGGACGATCAGCGTATGCCCGGCTTTCATCAGGTTGCGCGCGATGCCCGATCCCATCAGACCCAGGCCGATATAACCAATGCGTGCCATGAAATTCTCTCGCTTTCTCCAGAGGGGGTTATGAGTTGTGAGTTATGAGTTTTGAGTCAAGTTAACAGGTTACAGTTGACAGTGGTCAGTAGGGGCGGGTTAACAAACTTGCCCTGGATGACCTTCCGAAGTGCCCCTACATGCTCACGTTCTGCTCCGTCTCAGCGCCTGACTCATAACTCAGAGCGTGTATGTTAAATAGTTTACCCCTATCCCGGCGACCAAGCTTCGGCTTGCCCCTTTCCCCGCATGCGGAGAAAGGGGAGTCTCAAGTCCCTCTCCGCCCGCGGGGAGGGATTTAGGGAGGGGTAAAACGAATTTACAAACACGCTCTCAAAACTCATGACTCACGACCTATTGAACACAAATCGCCCCCAGATTACACGCATGGGGGCGACGCTAATGGCTAACCGCTAACGGCTAATCGCTAACCGCCTAATCAATCGGCTCTTTGTAGATGTAGTAGCGGCCCATATCATCGCCCTTGGCGATGCAGGAGGCCAGATCGACCTTGAACTCGTGCCCGCCCGATACCCAGCGCAGGCCCTCTTGCAGCAAGCCCTGGCCGACATAACACACCGGGCGGTCGGTCTTGCGGTTCCAGCACATCGGGCAGCGTTCGAGCGTATAGACGTATTTCTCGGTTTCTTCGTGGACGTTCGAGATCTGGTCGGAAAACTGGGTAAAGATGTTCGCCATGGCGGGCAGGCCGATCTTCAGCTTGGCCGCCAGCGGCAGCACCTTGAAGGCCAGATCGCCCACGCCGGCCAGCGCGCCGAACCCGCGCAGCGCGTCCGCAAATGTTGCACGGCCCGCTCGCAGCGCCAGACCGCGGCCACCACGCGGCCCGTACATCTCTTCCAGCGCGACACACAACGCCGTGAAATAGGCGAAATCGAACTCTTTTTCCAGATTGTCGGGCGGGATAGTTATTGATAATTTCGGACAGGTCCGCCAGATGTAAAATCGCGTTGAGGCCGTTTTTCCCCATCACCTCTTCGAGCGCTTCAATCGTGATCCGGGCGAACTTATTGGGATAATGAAAACCGCTTTTCTCCGGTGGCATCGTGCCTGATCCTCCAATCAGTGAGAAGGTACCTGACCATGTTCTGGCTCGCTAGGCAACAGGCGCGTCAAAAACGTTTATTTACCAAAACAGGCCAAAACTATGCTGTCCGCCTATGTTTATATGCAATGTGTCGTGAATTGTCAAACCTGACGACAGCTGAGATTGTCCACGGCTTAATTATAGGCTAATTCGAGAGTTTTGCGAATAGTGTGCACCGGGCAGGGCATGGCGGTCACCATGGCTGATGGTGAAACAAGGCTGTCCTTAGAGTTGAAATTGTATTAAGATTGGTGGAGTGTGCTGAGAATCCATCCGCAGCGGCGGCGAGTGCCTCTATGCATATCCGACAATATCACCCTCAGGACGAACCGGCGTTGATGCGGCTGGAGCGTTTGAGTCCGCGCGGCTTGCCCGAGCCATTTGTCCACTTCCGCCGGCGCTTCATCGACCGGGCCGCGCTGTTCTCCGATCATCAACTGCTGGTGGCGGAACACGAGCGGCGGGTGATCGGCTGCGTGGCGGTCGCCGTCAAGCGCACCCAGGTAGGCGGCCGGCCGGTATCGCTGGGGTACATCTTCGACATCCGCACCGACCCCGATCTGCGGCGGCGCGGGGTAGGATCGGCGCTGCTCGAATCGGTGGAGAATTATCTCATTGGGCGCGAAGTGGACGGCGCATACGGGCACGTCGAAGCGGGCAATGTGGCCTCGCTGCGCCTGTTCGACAAGTGGGGATACGAGCGTCTGCGCCAGTTGATCATGCTGTTTTTCCAGCCGTCTCCGTTCATCAACTGCCCGGAGTGGATGCCGCGTCACATCGAGAATCACCAGACCGATCAGGACGTGCTGCGGGCGGTCTACAGCACGCGCGACCTGTACGTGCCCGACGTGGCCGAACGCCTGAAGGATTTTGGCTTTCAGCGCTGGACGGTGGACCTGGGCAGCGCCCGGTTTGCCGGGATGAGCCTGTTTGATCAGACGTATGTGTTCCAGCAGTGGCCTGCCGATCAGCCCTTTCCAACGGAGGAGGAACTTCGCGCCGGGTATGCCAAGAGCATCCGCCTGTTTGACGAGGTCGGCATCCACAACGCGCCGCTGCTCCGGGCTATTTTCGACACGCTGCGCGATAACGCCGTAACCGACAACGTGAGCCGGCTCTCCCTGCTGCTCGACCGCATGGACCGTGTGCCGGTGTTCCTGTTCGCGGAAGCCTACAAGCAGATGGATTATTGGATGGTGTTCAAACCGCTCAATCCCTCCTGGCTGCCCGAATGGCAGGATGAGCCCGTCTACATCGACACGCGCGAACTGTAGCTGCAAACCAAAACTTAACCGGATTCTCCGTGATTAGTGCTCAGGTACTAGTTGACGATTGTGGTAGTATTATGATACCATAAAGGTGGCCCAATAAAGGGTCGCTTATCCTAATCCTAGCTCCATAGGAGGTTTCATCCATGTTGTACCAACCGCGTGAAGAGGGCCAAGGGCTCGTTGAGTACGCTCTGATCCTCGTTCTGGTCGCCGTCGTCGTGATCATCATCCTGGTCCTGGTTGGCCCGGCCATCGGCAACATCTTCTCGAATATCGTCCAAAACCTGTAATTATGGAGCGGCAGTCCCTTGACTGCCATAGTGGAAGGACGCAGGCGCCCCGAACCCCGGGGCGTTTGTGATTCTCGGCTGACAGCTAACCGCTGCCCTGAGCTTTCAGGGCTTCCTCGCGGGCCTGCACATCGCGCGCCATCTGGACGAACGCGGCGACCAACTGCTCGATGTCGCGATTCGCGGTACCGGCCTGCACTTCCTGCGCGACCTCATAATGCCCCTGCGCGATCTGGTCGGTCGCGTCCATTACGCTGCGGACAAAATCCGTCGTGTAGCGTGCGCGCTCCGCGAGATCGCGCATCACCGCCAGCCCGACGATCGGGCGCTCGCGCACAAACGCCGTGAAGTCGTCGCGGTGCAGCACCAGCACGTCCAGATCGTCGGCCGCCGCTGCCGATGTCGAGCGCGGCAGGCGATCCAGCACCGAGAATTCGCCGAACATCTCCGACAGGTAGCGGATCGTGATCTCGTTGCCCTGGCTGTCATACGTAAAGATCCGCACGCGCCCCTTCAGGATCAGATACAACGAGTCGCCGCTGTCGCCCTTGCGGAACAGGACCGCGCCCTGCGGATATGATTGGCGGCGCATCAGCCGGATCAGCGCCTCACGATCCGGGCGTTCGACCTTGCGAAACAGCGGCAGTTCGGCCAGTTGGTCGGCTGTGTCCATGGTGATTTCCTAACATATTTTGTGAGGCTTTCTCCCACGATCGGCGTGACAATACGCCCCCTAGCCAGAGAGGGATATGACTCTCATATATGTGCCTATTGATTGGCCGCTGTGCGGTTCGCGGCGTAACTCGCCTCGCGCTTTTGCAGCCGCGCCGCAATGCCCGAAAAGACACTGCTCACCCAGGTCGGCGTCGCGTCCGAGATCTCGGTCGGCTCCAGGCTGGCGGGTGCGCTGAGTTGAGCGTCTGGTGCCGAGGTCTGCCCGGCCGGGCTGTCGCTGGCGGAAGCGGAAGCGAGCGCTGCGTAATCGCCCCGCCCAAGCTGCATCAGGCGTTCGACGCTGGTCTCGACCGTCTGGGTTGTGAGACGCACCTTGTCGGCCAGATATTGCAGCACGGCGAGCACCACATCAGGACGGCTCTGGATGAAGCGGTAAAACGCTTCGCGCCGCAGGATCAGCACGCGGATCGAGCCGCATGCCTGCGCCCGCGCCGATCGCGATCCACCATCCAGCAGCGAGAACTCGCCCACCACGCCGCCCGGCTGGAAGCTGCGGAGCGGTTTAAGCTGGCCGGTCCGGCGCTCCGCGACCAGAATATCGATCTGGCCCGATTCCAGCATGTACATCGCATCGCCCTGGTCGCCTTCGTTGAACAGCACGGCCCCATCCGCATAATCCTGAATGGTAATGGCGCGGCTCAGGTTTTCGAGATGGGCCAGCGAGACGTGACGGAAGATCTCGATCTGGCTCAGGCGCGCGGCCCGCTCGGAGAGCTGTTCCGGCGTGAAGGGAGCGGCCAGTTCCGAGACGCGCATGAACATATCAAACGTATGCAGCAGGGTGGGATCAAACCGGGCAAGCTCATCGTTGAACGCGGCCTGCATGGCCTGATCGCCGGGCGGAAACACACTGTCCACGAACAAGTTGACCGCCGCGCCAAGCTTTTTCCGTATCTGCTCGAACTCGATCCGGTACTGCGCGATCTCCTCTTCCCAGGCAGCGCACAGCCGGTCGCTGGCCGGCCCGGCGAGATTGTTCCGCAGAATGCCGATATTGGCCTGGATCACCAGCAGGCGGCGCACCTGCGATACATTCTCCTGCCCGAAAAAATCCTGCAATTCGCCAAAAACCTGCTCGATACCCGTTCCGCCGAGTTTCTGCACGGCTTCGCGCTCGCCCTCCGATACGCCAACATTGATCCCCAGCGTCTCGGCAAAGCGCTTTTTCTCGTCGGCCAGACCCCGGCTGATCTGCCAGGCGATGAGCACGCCGCCGCCGATCCCAAACGCGATCGCGATCAGCAGCAGGGTGACACCGTCCAGTTCGTTGGCGATGTTGTTGTAGGCGACGTGCAGACCGATCGCCAGCGCGATCCCGATCACCGGCAGAAACGCCGCGCGCCGGTCCGTGCTGCGGCGCAGCCGCCCCAACGAGATCCCGACCAGCCCGCTGGCCGTGGCATGCATCAATGACGTGGAGAGCGTGCGGCTGATGGCGGTTGCCAGCACCGCGTCGCCCGCATCCGGCAGATAGATCGCCAAATTCTCGGTCAGCGCAAACCCGATCCCGACCGCGATCCCATACACCGCGCCATCGACAATGTAGCGGAAGCGGGGATGCTGGATCAGATAGATCAGCACCAGCGCCTTGAGGATCTCCTCGATGATCGGCGCCGTGATGCGCGTCAGCATCTCATAGCTGACGCCGCGATCCATGACTTCGTTGTTGATCAGCCATGCCAGCCCAAACGCCCCGGCGGCACCCCAGACGAGGCACAGCAGAATCGTGCTCGCCTTGCCGGTCCCAAAGATGTCCAGCATGATGAACAGGTAAACAGTGAACGCGGGCACCGCAATGGCGATGACATAGGCGATGATCGTTACGGCATTCATGACAGCTTCGTCGCAGTCTGGCTTATCGTGGCCTCTATTCTATTGGATCGCCGGCCGTTGCGCACGTGGCAGATATGCGGCGGAAAACAGTTCACCACAGAGGGCACAGAGGACACAGAGATTCTGAGGGGAAAAGGGAGGTAATAGTGGAAGTGTCGCGGCAATGATCTGTCTGGGCTGCTTTCTCTCGCTTTTCCCTTGATTTTCTCTGTGTGCTCTGTGCCCTCTGTGGTGAAACGCTTTCTTGATTGGAATCTCCTAAGAACATGCTGAGAGAGGTTGACTCCGATCGACTAAAGTTCTAAAATCGGAGCACAATTGATACCGAAATTTCTCAGTCCGGTTTAACATCCTTCTAAGGCGCGTTGGATAAATTCTAAGGGTGAGGTTGTCACAGGGCATGGAGTATCCTGATTACTACAAAGTGTTAGGCGTCGAGCGCGGCGCTTCCGACAAGGACATTCGCAAGGCGTTTCGCAAACTCGCGCGCAAATTCCATCCGGACGTGAACCCGGGCGATTCGCAGGCGGAAGATAAGTTCAAGCAGATCAACGAAGCCTACGAAGTGCTCTCCGACGAGGAAAAGCGCCGCAAGTACGACGAGCTGGGCAGCAGTTACCAGCAGTGGCAGCGCATGGGCGGCAATCCGGGCGGGTTCGACTGGTCCAACTGGTCGGCGGGTGGCCAGCCGGGCGGCTTCCGCGTGGAATACATGGACGCCTCCGATATGGGCGACGGGGACGTGTTTTCGGACTTCTTTCGCAGCATCTTCGGATCGATGGGCGGCGGCCAGCCGCGCGCCGACCGGCAGCCGCGCGCCGACCGGCAGCGCACGACCTCGCGCCAGCCGATCCGCGGGCAGGATCGTGAAGTCGTCGCGGACATCACGCTCGAAGACGCCTATCACGGCACCGTGCGGCAGGTGCAGATCGGCAACCGCACGCTGACTGTGAAGATCCCCGCCGGCGCGCGCGAAGGGACGCGAGTCCGCCTGCGCGAACAAGGTGAGGCGGGCTATGCGGGCGGGCCCGCGGGCGACCTGGATGTCATCGTCCACGTGTTGGATCACCCGGTTTTCCGGCGAGAGGGCGACGATCTGCACATCGATCTGAAAGTGCCGCTCTACACGGCCGTGCTGGGTGGAACAGCCAGCGTGCCGGCGCTCGCGGGCGAGGTCTCACTGCAAATCCAGGCGGGCACCCAGTCCGGGCGCAGCATCCGCCTGCGCGGTAAGGGGATGCCCGTGCTGCGTCGCGTCGATACCTACGGCGATCTGTACGCGCATATTCTGGTTCAGGTCCCGACTCAGCTATCGGACCAGGAGCGGCAGCTCTTTGAGCAGTTACGCGATCTGCGCCCGGCGTAGTGGAAGGAACGAAGGGTTGTGGATACGGTAGGGGCGTATTGCTGTACGCCTCTACAGATTACCGCAATGTTTGACATGGCAGATACAGGTGGACACCTACATCGGACAGCGGTGAAAGGAAGAGCGTTATGGGTTGGTATGATGACGATCAGGGGATAGATTTCGGGCCGGTTATTGAAGATGAACCCCGCACCGGGCGGGAGCGCCTGACAGGTTTCGCCGTCGGTATCATGATGGGCTTGATCACGCTGGTGCTGATCGCGGCGCTGATCCTGACGATGGTCAGTACATTCTTCTCAGACGATACAAATTCGCGCGGCCGTGCTACTCGCTCGCAGCCGCAGCCCTCGCAGGCCGATCTGGTGAACGCGAACTACCGGCCGAGTCACTGGACCGAGCCGGTTGCCCAGCAGATGATCACCCCCACGCCGGTCGCGCTGGATGTCGTGACGAGCGCCGATGCCGAGAACCTGATGCTGATCAATATTTACGAGCGCGTCAGCCCGACCGTCGTCAATATTGAGATCGTGTCGCGCGCGCACAGCGATCTGGACATTATCGACAGCAGCGGATCCGGTTTTGTGCTCGACATGAGCGGGCATATCGTGACGAACGCGCATGTCGTCCGCGATGCCGAAGAAATCCTGGTGACTTTCTTCGATGGCTATGTGATCGATGCGGAACTGGTCGGTGTGGACGATTACAGCGATCTGGCCGTGATCCAGGTCGATGCCGAGCGTGCGCCGCTGGTCCCCGTGCTGCTCGGCGACAGCAACGCCCTGAAGGTCGGCCAGAGGGTGATCGCGATCGGCAACCCGTTCGGACTGGATGGCAGCATGACGGTGGGGATCGTCAGCGCGTTGGGCCGCACGCTGCCCTCAGCGCGGCTTCTCGATCCCACCTACCAGCAGTACAGCAACCCGTCGATCATTCAGGTCGATGCGTCGGTCAACCCCGGCAATTCAGGCGGTCCGCTGCTGGATTCCTACGGGCAGGTCATCGGCATCAACACGGCCATTCGGACCGAGAGCGGCACCTTTGAAGGGGTGGCGTTCGCCGTGCCCGTGAATACCATGAAGCGGGTCGTCCCGCAGTTGATCCAGGATCAGAGGGTCGCGTATTCGTGGCTGGGCATTCAAAGCCCCAACATCGACGACGGCCTGAGCATCGCGGCACTGTCGGAGCAGTTGGGCTTCACGGTGCGTAACGGCGTCCTGATCAGCGGTGTCGAACCGGGTTCGCCGGCGGCTCAGGCCGGGCTGCGCGCCGGGACCGAGACTCAACTCATTCGCGGTGCGGAAATCCCGGTCAACTCGGATATCATCGTCGCCATCAACGGCGAGTTGATCCGCGACATTGACGATCTGGTGGCGTATCTGGTGGAGAACACGTCGCCGGGCGATACCGTCGTGCTGACGATCGTCCGCGATGCGCAGACGCTCGATCTGGATGTAACGCTCGGCGTGCGTCCGTAGTGCGGGGGTAGTGGAGTATGGGTGTCACGCGTGACGAACCCTGCCTGACGATTGGCGTCGTGGCCCGGCTGGTGAATTTGCACCCGCAGACCATCCGCAACTACGAGCAGTTGGGGCTGGTCGTGCCGCACCGCACCGAGGGCAATATCCGGCTGTATTCGCCCCGCGAGATCGAACGGCTGCTCAAGATCAACCGGCTCACCCAGGAGCTTGGCATCAATCTGGCGGGTGTCGAGGTGATCCTTCACATGGCCGACCAGATCGAGTCGCTGCATGTGGAGATCGCGTGGCTCCGCCAGCAGTTGGATCTCCCCGGCCCGGACGGCGATCACGCGCACGATTGAGGCCAACGCCTCCCCCTCGGTCCCCCTCCAGCCGAGCTAGAGGGGGAAGGGATGACCGGACTTTTCCCTCTCCCTGGCTTGGCTGGGGAGAGGGGCAGGGGAGGGGCGTAAGAAACTGAATATCTGACCTGATTGGGACCTTCCCTCAAAAACTTCTGCGTCATTTTCGCCTCTGTGGTTCGCTTCTTTTCGTTTTTCTTTTCCCACTTTCCATTACCCGCCTGATGGCATTCTGCCGCGTAAATCGTGATCTTTGGCTGTGTGCAAATTATCACAAATAGTGATAGACAGGGTATAATTTAAGAAACAAAAATTATTAAGGCCGGTGCTGATGCTCGAACTGCACGAATTACACGTGTTCCTCGTCGCCGCCGAAACGCAGAACTTCTCCGAAACCGGGCGTATCCTGCAAATCTCGCAGCCGGCGGTCAGCGGCCATATCCAGGCGCTCGAAAAGCGGCTCAAGACCCAGTTATTTGATCGCGCCGGGCGTAACATCAAGCTGAACGATGTGGGCGAGGCGCTGGTCCCGATGGCGCGCAATCTGCTCAAAGAGGCGCAGCAGATCGAGGAATTTATCGCGCTGCGGCGGGGCATGGTCATCGGAGGGCTGACGATCGGGTGCAGCACGGCCGTCGGCAAATATCTCCTGCCCAAGCTCATGGCGCGCTTCCTGGAGTCAAATCCCAGCGTGCGCATCACCTGCGACGTCGGGCCGCGCGCGCGCGCACTCGACCGGCTGTGCGCGGGCGAGATCGATCTCGCGCTGAGCAGCCTGCGCGTACCCCGCCGCGCCGTCGAGTACAAACATTTCGCGGACGACCTGCTGGTCCTGATCGCGCCGCCCGGCCATCCGTGGGTGGGCCGATCCGGCATCACGTGCGGGGATTTGCTCGATCATCCGATCATCCTGCGCGAGCCAGGGTCGGGCACGTCCATCACGCTCAACCGCGAACTTGGGCGGCATGATATGAGCGTGGACATGCTGCAAACGCGGCTGGTATTGGGCAACACCGAATCCATCGTGCAGGCGGTGACGGAAGGCATCGGCCCGGCGTTTGTATCGCGCATGGCGGCCGAGCCGGTTTTGCAGCACGGGCAGGCGGTCGAGGTGCTGGTCGAGGGCTTGTGCCCGGTCCAGCGGCTTTATATGGCGCGCCACACCGAGTTTTACGCGTCCGAAGTGCAGACGGCATTCTGGGCGTTCACCTTCGCGCCGGAGAATGCCGATCTGCGGCCGGTGAAGGAGTGACGGCCTCACCCCCCGGACCCCCTCTCCAGCATAGCTAGAGAGGGGGAGCGCCCGCCAGCAAGTCTCCCCTCTCTAACTCGGTTGGAGAGGGGGATGCCGACCGAAGGTCGGACGGGGGTGAGGCCAGGACACAAAATCGAGGAGGGGGAATCGTGCCCGGTACAACGAAATCTCCGAATCCGATCGGTCGTAAGCATAACGCAAATGCTGCACGCTCAATGCGTTATGTGCCGACTCCTGCTGAAGATGTTCTCTGGCAGCAGATTTGGAATTGTCAGGTCGCAGGGATGAAATTTCGCCGGCAGCATTCAATCGATCGCTTCATCGTGGATTTTTACTGCGCCGAATTGCAGCTCGTCATCGAAATTGATGGCCCTATTCACGAGCTCCCGAATGCGGACGCTGAACGCCAACGGTTCCTTGAAAGTATGGGTTTGCGGGTTTTGCGCTTTTCAAACGATGAGGTTCTGAATGCCATCGACCACGTACTCAGGCGAATTGAGGAAGCCTCACTAACATGAGAGAAACCGGGAAAGGGCAAAACGTTTTCCATGTCCGCTGAATTCTGGGACAAAGCGATGGTCGCCATCTTCTTCTTTTATGGGCTGGCGTTCTATTCGCTGGGGCTGGCGCTGCTGGTCGAATCCGGGCGCGCGTCGGAACTGGGGCTGGCGCGCTCGATGCGCCTGCTGGCCGGGTTCGGACTGCTGCACGGCACGCACGAATGGATCGACATGTTCGAGCGCGAAGTGCTGTTCCACTACGATTCGGTGCTCCCGCTCTCGCTGATCTATATCCGGCTGGCGCTGCTCGTAGCGTCTTTCCTGGCGCTGACCGCCTTTGGCGAACATTTGCTGGCGAGCGACAATGGCGGGGTTCGGTGGCCGATTACGCTCAATGCGGCGGGATTTTACGTGTTTTCGGTGATCGCGGTGCAGCTTGTCTACGAGTTCGACGATCGCGAATGGGCGCGCGGCGCGGACGTGCTGGCCCGCTATATTCTGGGGATGCCGGGCGCGGCGGTGGCGTGTATCGCGCTGCTGCAGCAGCGGGCGATCTTCCGCAAGCGCGGCATTGGGGCGTTCACCTGGGATCTGACGGTGGCCGCGATTGCGCTCGTCCTGTACGGCCTGATCGGGCAGTGTTTTGTGCCCGAAAGCGAAGTTTTCCCGTCCAACGTGATCAATGCCGATCTGTTCCGCGACATCACCGGCTTCCCGGTTCAGTTGTTCCGCGCGCTGATGGCGGCGACGCTGGCCGTGGCGATGATCCGCGTGCTGCGCGCGCTGGAAGTCGAATCGCAGCAGCGGCTCGAGGCGGCGGAACTCGCCCAGCAGGACGCCGAACGCCGCAGCCGGGAGGAGTTGGGGCGGCTGAACGACGAACTGCGTCGAGCCAATGATGAGACGATTCGCCTGCTGCAAGTAGTCCAGCAGCGGGATGCGCTGCGCGGCGAACTGCTCCAACGCATCACGGCCGCGCAGGAGAACGAGCGCAAGCGCATCGCCCGCGAACTCCACGACGGCACCGGGCAGGTATTGACCGGGCTGGCGTTGGGTCTGCGCGGCACAGCGCAGTTGGACTGCGACCAGATCGACAAGGTATCGAGCCGCCTCTCGCAGTTGGGAACGATGGCGACGACGGCCCTGGGCGAGCTGCGCAGCCTGATCAACGATCTGCGCCCGCCCCAGTTGGACGACATGGGCCTGGTCGCGGCCCTGCGCTGGCAGATCGACAGCATCAACCAGCGCAGCGAGTTTCTGGCCGAGATTGAAGTGATCGGCGATCCGTTCATTCTCCCGCCCGAGGTGGAAACGACGCTGTTCCGCATCGTGCAGGAGGCGCTGACCAACATTATCAAACACGCGCAGGCGACTCAGGTCAAGGTGACGCTGGATTATACGCGCGGCCTGAAGCTGACCGTGCGCGATAACGGCGTCGGCTTCGACCCGGCAACCATGATGCAGCCGGATAAGCTGCGTAAGGCGTGGGGTCTGATCGGGATGCAGGAGCGCGCCGGCCTGATCAACGCCGCGCTGGATTTCACGTCGGAAGTGGGCACAGGTACGACGCTGACGATCTCAATGTGAATGATGTGGTCGAAAGAATCACGGATGAGCTTGAACGTTCAAGTTCGGTGATTTACCTCACCCCCCGTCCCCCTCTCCAAATACGGAGAGGGGGAGTTGAACGCCGGGCAAGTCCCCTCTCCGCGCGTGGAGAGGGGATTTAGGGGTGAGGTTGACTGGGGCAAGCCCTGCCCCTACCGAGTAGGAAGTGAAAGGGGTGACAGCCATTGGTCGCGGAGAGCTTCATTCTCGAAACGGAACGCCTCATCGTCCGGCCGTTTGTGCGTGACGATCTGGACGATGTCTGCCGCGTGCTGGACGAAGCCTTTGGCGAGGAACCCCGCTCCGCGCGCCAGGAGTGGCTGGAATGGGCGGTCCGGAACTATACGGCCCTGGCCCGGCTGTATCAGCCGCCGTATGGCGATCGCGCCATCGTGCTCAAGCGCGATCAGACGGTGATCGGCGCGGTGGGACTGGTGCCGTGCCTGGGACCGTTCGACAAACTGCCCTATTTCCGTGCGCGCTCTGGCTGTGCCGCCTACCGGCCTGTTCACGACCGGAGATGGGCCTGTTCTGGGCGCTGCGCCACGATGCCCGCGGGCAGGGCTACGCGACCGAGGCCGCCCGCGCGCTGATCGATTTTGCCTTCGAGCGGCTGGTGATGGCGCGGATCGTCGCCACGACGGAGTACAGCAACAGCAGTTCCATCGCCGTCATGACCCGCCTGGGAATGACGGTTGAGCGGAACCCTGATCCAACCCCCGAATGGTTCCAGATCGTTGGCATTCTTGACAATCCGGCTGTGCAGAAAGGGCCATGATGGCAATTCGAGTGTTAATTGTGGACGACCACGCGATTGTGCGGGCAGGGATGCGCATGCTGCTGGAAGGGGACCCGGCGATCGAGATCGTAGGGGAGGGGGAGACCGGCGAAGACGCGCTGCGCCTCGCGCGCGCCCTGTCCCCGGACGTGATCGTGATGGACGTGACGATGCCCCGCATGGACGGCGTCGAGGCGACACGCCGCATCAAGGCCGAGATGCCGGGGATGGCCGTGCTGGCCGTGACCATTCACGAAGGGACCGATTATTTCTTCCAGATGCTTCAGGCGGGATCATCCGGTTATGTGCCGAAGCGCGCCGCGCCGGATGACCTTTTGCGCGCGATTCACACCGTGGCGGATGGCAAGGTCTTCCTGGAACCGGGCGTCGCCAAAGAACTGGTCACGGATTATTTGCAGCGTGTGCAGGGTGGCGAGGAACAGCACAGCTACGATGGCCTGACCGAGCGCGAGCGCGAAGTCCTGACGCACATCGCCGAGGGCGAGACCAACCGCGAGATCGCGCTGCACCTGAGCATCGCCGCCAAGACGGTCGATCGCCACGTCGAGAATATTATGCAGAAGCTCAACCTGCACTCGCGGACGGAACTCGTTAAATATGCCATCCGCAAGAATCTCATCTCGCTGGACGAGGCGGAATAGCTTTACCTCACCCCCGGCCCCTCTCTGGCTACGCCGGGGAGGGGGAGATTATGCCGTGTAGAGGCGGGTTAACAAACCGATGCATATTCCGACTGGTTTTCGCTTGGATCGGCCCTCCCGCCCCTCCCCACAGGTGGAGAGGGGAAACACGAGACCGGCCAATCCCTCTCCACATTGTGGGGAGGGAGCCGGAGCGAGGGGCCGATCGTCACACCACATACGGGATCGTCTGCGGGCCCTCGGGCAGCACGCAGATCGATACCGCTCCGTGTTTTCGCGTCATCATCGCATCGACCCATGTCTGAATATCGTCGCAGGGCTTCAGCAGCGCGCGTTCGATTTGCTCCGCCGACAGGTTGTGGCTGTACACAACAATTTCCGCGGTCTGGCTGAGCTTCGCCTGGATATACGCCTGCCACATATCCTGACACTGGAAACCCGGCTGCCGGAGCATGTCGAGCAGCGCCGGTACGGATGATTGGCTGTGCAGCAGGTGCTCGTAAGGGCTGCCCGCCGGGATGCCGTCCCAGCAGTCTGCCGCGATCAGGATCGTGCCGCCCGGCTTGACGACCTGTGCCGCCGCGCTCATCCCTTTGACCGACTGGTACAGATTGAGATCCAGCGGGTAGCCCGAATTGCTGGTGATCACCAGATCAAAACGCCGGTCCACCGGAACCATCGCGGTATCACGCACGTAAGCGGCATCCCTGCGCGTGGGCCTCGTCCAGATCCCCGGCGAAGACGCCCGTGATCGCCTTTGCGCTGTTGAGGGTGACGTTGACCAGGAAATTCCGCTCGATCATGTGCGCCGCCTCGGTGATCTCCTCCCACAGCGGATTGCCGTGGGTGATCCCCCAGCGCACCTGCGGATCGTCCATATTGGCGGCACTGTGGTTCGTCATGATCGTGTCGAGCAGCGCCAGACCGGGCATGGTGGCTTTGCCCCCGCCCGAAAAGCCCGCGAAGAAATGCGGCTCGATGAAGCCGGTCAGGATATGCACGTCACACGCCACAAAATCGCGGTGGAGCCAGATAGCGTTTCCGCGCGCCGTCGTGCCAACATACACATGTGATGCGCGATCCTGCGCATCATTCTGCACGACTGCGAAGCGATCCACAATGGCATCGCCCAACATGCCCCGCAGTTCCGCGCCGGTATTCGGCCGGTGCGTGCCCGTCGCATTGAACAGCGTGATCTGTTCATCCGGGACGTGCGCCAGTTCCTTCAGAATCGCGGGCAGCAGCAGGTGATTGGGGGTGGGGCGGGTGATGTCGCTGAAGACAATCCCGACCCGATCCGACGGCGTGATACACTCATGCAGCGGCGGCGCGCCGATGGGCTGCCGTAGGGCGTCCCTCAGTGCGCCGGCCGGATCGGGCAGCGCCGGGACGAATCGCGGCGCGATCACCGTAATATCCGCCGCGTCGGGCAGAGCGATCTCAAGTCCGGATTTGCCGTAGGCCAGTTTTGCGTTGCTCATGATGGTTCCGATCGTCGTACCTCAGGATACCTGCTCGGCCGGGCGAGTACCACGTACAGCCCAGGAACGAGCGATCAAATCTATAGAGCCGTCCGACCTGATGGGCAAGCGCGCCCGGATGGTGTCTCGAAGCTCGATGCGATCGGCCTCGGACAGTGACATCACGTAGGTTGGCGCAGGGCCCTGCCCGCCCAGGAAGGGTGTCCAGTAGTCCTCAAAATCCTGAAACTGCGTCCGAATATCGATGCTGCGGACTTCAACCTGATCCAGACCGGCCCGCTGGAAAAGTGCCGCCAACGGTTCGGGCTTGCACAGGGGGAAGCGGCGGCCCTCGTCCAACTCAACGGCATCGGGATGAAGCGCGATCACCGCATCCCAGAAGATGCGCAGCATTTGCATGCCGTGCGCGTAATCCCAGACATACGCGGCGATCACGCCACCCGGTTTCGTCACGCGCTCCATAGCCCTTAAGCGCCTGCTTCTGATCAGGGATGAAGTTCAGTACCAGCCCGGAGACGACCGCATCATAATCACCGCTTTCGATGGACAGTTGTTGCGCATCACCCACCTCAAAACTGACTCGTGGGTCCACCACACGCTCCCGCGCATGGGCCACAAACGCGCCCGAATGGTCAATCCCTTTGGCGGCACTGGGATCGGCCCAACGCAGAATCAACTCGCTGAGCGCGCCCGTCCCGCACCCGACGTCCAGCCAGCGGGCACCGGCGGGGAGATCGAGCCACTGGATGAATTCACGAGCGACGAGACGGCTCCAGCGCCCGATGTAGGGTTCGTAAGTCGCTCCGCTGTCCCACTGATCCGGTCTCGCGCCCATGTGAATCGTCTAGAGCCTGTTGTGCACTTTTGGCCCCTATCCCCCAACCCCTTTCCCCACAAGTGGAGAAAGGGGAGTGTAGGAAGTCCCTCTCCACCCTGTGGGGAGGGATTTAGGGAGGGGCCAATTTACGGGAAGAACTGCTCAATATCGGCAACCAGAGTGCATAACACGCTCTAATTGATTGCATCCCGATGGTAGAAGCTTAGCACAGACTGCGCACCTGATCCACCGCATGCGCCGCAGGCTGTGTTTCACTTGCAGCGCCGCCGCGAACGGGCATATACTGTCGGCACTGAAAAACACGTTCTTACGCGGGCCAAAATCCTATGACAATGCAAGACCTTACGGGGCAGATCTTGGGTTCGTACCAACTGCGCGAGCTGATCGGCGCGGGCGGGATGGGCGCGGTCTATCGCGGCTACCAGACCACCCTCGAACGCGCGGTGGCGGTTAAAGTGCTTTCAACGGTGCTCGCCAGCGAGCCCGGTTACGTCGAACGGTTCTACCGCGAGGCCAAGACGGCCGCGGCGCTCGAACATGCGCATATTGTCCCCGTGCATGACTTCGGGATCCAGGGCAGTCTCAGCTACGTGGTGATGCGCCTGCTGACCGGCGGCACCCTGACCGACCGGATGCAAACTCGTGCCGAAAGAGACAAGCCGCTGCCCTCGTTGGGAGAAGTGGCGTCGCTGCTGCGGCAGATCGCAAGCGCGCTGGATTATGCGCACAGCCAGAGCGTGATCCACCGCGACATCAAGCCGAGCAACATCATGTTCGACAACCAGGGGAATGCCTATCTCGTCGATTTTGGCATCGCCAAGCTGCTCGAAGCGACCAACGCCCTGACCAGCACCGGCGCGACGATGGGCACCCCCGCCTTTATGCCCCCGGAGCAGTGGCGCTCGGAAGAACTCACCCCCGCCGCGGATCAATATGCGCTCGGTGCGACGATCTACGCGCTGATCGTGGGGCGCGTACCCTACGAAGCGACCACACCCTACGGCCTGATGCACAAGCATCTGAACGAAAAACCAGATCCGCCGCACCGCCAGCAAATCGGTGTGCCGGAAGCCGTATCAATTGTGTTGGAGCGGGCGCTGGCGAAGCAGGCCGGCGACCGGTTCCCGACGGCGACGGCATTCGCGCAGGCGTTTGAGGGTGCCGCCAGCGGCCAGACCGGCGAGCAAACCGGCTTTTTCACGGCGTCGCTGGTCGTGAAAAAACCAGCGCTGCCCGGATCGCTGCACCCGGCTGAAGTGCCAACCACGGTGGATTCGCCGCCGCCGCGTACACCCGCTCCGCGTGCGCCAGCCATGCTGTCCGGCCCGCAGTCGGTGCCGGCGATGGCCGCAGTGCCAGTATCCCGGCCGATCTACCGCAACCCGCTGGTCTGGGCCGCTGCGCTGGTGGTAATGGCCGTGCTGGTGGTCGCTGGTCTGCTCCTGATGGGCGGCGATGAAGACTCCTCCGACGGCCGCGGAACGCTCGGCGCTGGGGCGATCGCGCTGGCGGCCAGTGAGACGCCAGTTCCGACCACCGCGCCCACGGATGAGCCCGATCCCACGGTAACATCGGACGGCGCGCTCGTCGTACTCCCGACCGAAACCCCAGCGCCCACCGAGACGCCGAGCCTGACTTCCTCCCCCACCACGCTGCCGAGCGATACACCCGCGCCAACCGGGACATCCACGCTGACCCCGACGCTCACTCCGTCGAATACGCCCACAGCTACGCCGACGGATCTGCCGACTGCCACAGCCACGCTCACGCCGACCCCCACAGCGACATTCACGCTCACGCCGACCGTGACTCTCAGCGCGACGCCCACCGATGCGCCTGCGGAAGTGGCGGCGGCGGATGGGCCGGTCCTGGTGGTGAGCGCGATGGGCGCGTATCTGCGTGAACGGCCCAGTTATGACGCGCCCTTCGAGCGGGTAGGCCAGGGCATCTGGCCGATTGTCGGGGTGAGCGCCGATGGGGCATGGTATCAGGTCAACCTCAACGAGCGCTCCGGGTGGGTGCGCGCGTCGGCTTTTGTGGAGGTGCGGGGCGATCTGAATGCGGTCCCCGTGCTTGAGGCGGCCGGCGACACATCCGAGCCGGATACGCCGCTGGCGCGCCGCCCTATGTTGATCATCGGGGCCATGGGCGCATATGTGCGCGTGGAACCCAGCTTCGACGCGAGATTTGAGGCCGTGTCGCGCGGGCGTCTCCCGATCGTGGGGATCAGCGCGGACGGCCGGTGGTATCAGGTCGAGTACCGGCAGCGCACGGGCTGGGTGCGCCAATCTGGTTTTGTCGAGGTCGAAGGCGATCTGAGCAGCGTGCCGGTCGTTGGTGGGGACTGGCGAAGAGGCCGTAGGCGAAATGGGCCACTGCTGGTCATCGGCGGGATGGGTGCGTATGTGCGCGTTCGGCCCAGTTTTGATGCGGATTTTCGAGCGGTGTCGAACGTCCGGCTGGTCATCACTGGTATCAGCGCGGACGGCCTCTGGTATCGGGTAGATGCCAATGGGCGGACGGGCTGGGTGCGCCAGTCGGGCTTTGTCGCGGTGGAAGGGGATCTCGGCAGCGTGCCGGTGGTTGAGTGAGCGATCAGTCTCAGGTTTTCGGCGAAAGAGTGATTTTGTAGGGGCGGACCACCGTGTCCGCCCTGCAATTATAGCCCCTATCCCCCAGCCCCTTTCCCCACAAGTGGAGAAAGGAGGAATCTCAAGTCCCTCTCCACCGTGTGGGGAGGGATTTAGGGAGGGGCTACTTCACGGGAAGAACGGCTCAATAACGGCAACCAGAGTGCATTATATCTTTCTAGGAAATCACCCTCAGCGGGATCATATCCGGCTGTTTCAGCCGCGCCTGCATACTCCACGGGCCGGTCCACGTGATCTCGACCGTCGCCAGCCTGCCGCGCCAATCCTGCGGTTCATCTTCGAAGAATACGATCTTGTTCTGCGGGATGCGCCCCTGCCATTTGCCCTTGTGCTGATCCTCGACCAGCACCTCGACCGTCCGGCCGAGATAGGCGGAATTGATCTCCGCGACGACGCGCTCCTGCAGTTCTTCCAGCGCGGCGTGACGGCGTTTTTTCTCCTGCGGCGGCACGTTGTCCGGCATGGTGCGCGTGCTGACCGTCTGGGGGCGGGGGCTGTAGCGCGCCAGGTGTACCTTGTCCAGCTTGAGCTCGGCCAGCAGATCATAGGTATCCTGGAACTGCGCGTCGGTTTCGCCGGGGAAGCCGACGATCACATCGCAGTGGATCGCCACGCCGGGGATACGATCCCGGATTTTTGCGACGAGATCGCGGTACTGCTGCACGGTATAGCCGCGCCGCATCCGCGCCAGCACCTCGTCGTTGCCCGCCTGCACGGGGATCTCGATCTGCGGCATGACGCGCGGCAGGTCCGCCACCGCGTCGAGCAGTTCATCCGTCATCCAGTTGGGATGGCTGGTCAGGAAGCGGATCCGGGCGATGTCCTCTTCTTCCGCGACCTCGTGCACGACGCGGAGAAGCTGCGCGAGGTTCGGCCCGTCGGGGATGTCCTTGCCGTAGCGATCGACGATCTGGCCGAGCAGCGTGACTTCCTTCACGCCCTGCCGCGCCAGACTGCGCACGTGCCCGACGATCTCTCCCACCGGGCGCGACTTTTCGATCCCGCGCCGGAAGGGGATGATGCAGAACGTGCAGGCGTGCGAGCAGCCATACACCACCGGGACATGGGCCGTGAACAGGTTCCCGCGCTCGTGGTCCGGCAGGATGATCATGCCGTCCATCGCGTCTTGCAGCGTATCGCGGGCGACGCGCGCCGCCGATTCCTGGGCGATCAGGTCGCGCTCGTGATCGCGATCGCGCAGGAAATCGATCATCGGCTGCGGGTCGGACGGCGGCAGGAACACATCGACCTGCGGGAGCTTCTCGCGCAGGCGCAGCGGATCGCGCACGCCGACCAGACAGCCCATCAGCCCGACGATCTTCTCCGGCTCAGCCTGCTTGAGCCGGGCCAGTTCGCGCAGGCGTCCATAGGCTTTGTCCTCGGCGGACTGGCGCACCACACAGGTGTTGATCACCAGAATATCGGCGTCGTCGGGATCGGACGCGGCATGGTGGCCGAGCCGTTCGAGTTCGGAAGCCAGCCGCTGCGTATCGGCGACGTTCATTTGGCAGCCCAGAGTCCAGATGTGATAGCGCATCATTCAGCCTTGCGATTAGTTGACCATTCGTGCTGAAAAGTTTAACGGATTTGATAAAAATTACCAGGGGGAGATCGGGATTCGGGCTGAGAAGCTGGATACTGGTGTGAAAGAGGGCGAGTTCGATAAATAGGTGGCGTCAGGCCTCACCCCCTCAATCCCCCTCTCCAGCCGAGCTAGAGAGGGGGAAGTGTGGTCTTTCTCCCCTCTCCATCACATGGAGAGGGGTGGGGGTGAGGCCAGCAAGTTGCAGGGGTTAACTTCACACACCCGCCCGCGCAGAACCTTTCAAATGGGCGTTCACCCGCCCAGATTGAACACCTGCACCGGCAGGCCGCTGAACGTCCCGCTGGCGGTGACAGTCTGGCCGTCGGACGTGGACGCAGTGAACTCGAAGCGCCCGCCCCAGGCATCGCCCACGCTGTCGAGCGTGACACTCCCCGACGTGCCGCTGTAGCTGGTGACGCCCTCACGGTTATCGATAAAGGTAGCGAACGGCACATCGGACGCGCTTGCCGCTGGCTGCCCGAAGTCATATGTTCCTGCCTGCGCCATCGCAGCGGGCACGGTGATCGCAACCGCCATATCCTGGCTGTAGTCGTTCTCCATATCCGCCAGCACAATCGTGAAAATTCCTGTAGCGGCAGAGAGATCATCAACGCGGGCCTCGTCAACGGTGAACGGCGCGCTCACCGCCCCGCTGACCGTGACCGTGCTTAGCTGCCCGCCCGATCCGCCGCTATTGTCGTCCTTATCCCCCTTATCCTTGTCGTTTTCCCCATCACCGCCGCACGCGGCCAGCAGCAGCACGCACAGAACAACAGAAAACGACGCATAACACTCACTCTCCTCAAAGTGTGTGCAAACAGGGGCCCCGGCGGCCTCTGACATCACCGGAATGGCTTATTCGCTGCTGACCACGCGCCGGCCCTGGTTGCGCGAGATGACATCGATGATCTTGCGGTGCTGCGCGAAGATCACCAGCGTATCTCCGGCGTGGACCACCTGATCGTCGGCGGGGTGAACCTGCACCTGCTCATCCTGGCCGTGCAGCACGATGTCCAGGTTCTCGGACTCTTGCAGGAAGCCGATCGTTTTCCCGTCGAGGAAGGATGCCGGGGCGACTTGCAGCCGGATCATGCTGTAATCTTCGCCGTTGATGCGGAACGTCTGCGTGATCTCGATGCCCAGCGCATACGCCGCGAACGACGGCGCAGCGAGATCGGTGGCGCTGAGCACCGCTTCGACGTTCATAAAGCGGCGGATCTGCCCGGCGAACTGGTCATCCCACATCCGCACGACAATGCGGATGGCCGGGTTCAGATCACGGGCGCGCATGGTAACTTCCAGGTTCATATGATCGTTCGACGTGCAGACGATCAACGCGCGCGCCTTGCGGATTCCGGCTGTTTCGAGCGCGCTTTCCAGCCGTCCATCACCGACCACCAGCGGCACCTTCAGCCGCTCCAGTTCCGCGAGCTTTTCCGGTTCGGTGCTGCGGTCGATGGCAACCACGTCAAAGCCCATCGCCACCAGCGCGCGGACGACGCGCGTGCCCAGATGGCCGACTCCGAGGATGATCACGTGATTCTGATAGATCGAAGCCACAGCTTCCTCCCAGGCGTTACGGTGCTCGTGTGGTTTGAGGAACAGATTGAAGAAGTCGGTCAGGCCGCGCGCCGCGATGTACGTACCGATCAGCGGCATGATATACCAGAAGATGACAAGCTGTGCTTCAGTGGGCAGATCGTCGGGCGACGAGACGATCATCATCGCGGCCATCAGATAGGGCAGGTCGATAAACGGCCGGCGTGCGTACCCTGCCTGCGCCCACAGCTCCCCATAGAGCCAGCCGCCCCCAATGATCGCCACCAGGAACACGACCACCGGCACGCGGAACTCGCGCCACAGCACGCGCAGATTGCGCCATGTCGCGCGGGCCATGCGCACGCGGTGATGGACCCGCTGCCACTGTGGAACAGGGGTAAGGAAACGTGCGCGAGGCAGGTCAGCCGCCCTTTCGTGGACTTGGATACGAATGCAACGCCAGAAGTGTAGCTGATTTCGCCAAATGTGGGAATTGCGGTTGAGGATGGGCGACACGCGCAAAAAAATTAGCACTTGCACATCCGTTCGGAATATGATACACTTACGTATGTATGCAATTGCGCAAGTGCGAATGACCGTCCGCAGGCACGGAGGAAAACCGCATGAGTTTGGATCGTTATCGGGCCATCTATGACGAGTATCCCCGCCAGTTCTGGCTGCTGATCGGCGCATCGTTTATTGATATGGTTGGCAACGCGCTGATCTTCCCTTTCTTCGCGCTGTTCATGACCGACCGCTTCGACGTAAGCATCGCCCGTGTTGGCGTCATTTTCGCGATCTACTCTGGGGCTGGCATCGTCGGCAGCACGATCGGCGGCGCACTGGCCGATCGGTTTGGCCGCAAGCCGATTGTGCTCACCTCCCTGGTCGCGAGCGCGCTGGGCAATCTGGCCCTGGCGTTTATCACCGACTTTGAGATGCTGTACGTGCTGGCTGCGACGATTGGCACGATCGGGGCCGTCGGTGGCCCGGCGTGGCATGCCATGATGGCCGATCTGCTGCCGGAGGAAAAACGCGCCGAGGGGTTCGGCCTCATCCGCATTGCGTTTAACGTGGCCGTTATGTTCGGCCCGATGATCGGCGGGCTCCTGGCCGGCGTCTCTTACGTGCTGCTGTTCAGCGTGGACGCAGCCGCCAGTGCGATCACGGCGACCCTTCTGTTTTGGTTCCTGCGCGAGACGCGCCCGGAAAAGGCCCCTTCGGCTACCGGCGCCGATGCCGAAGAAACTCTGTTGCAGACCTTCAAAGGCTATGGCACGGTGCTGCACGACCGCGTCTTCATCTCGTTCGCGCTGATCGGAATCGCGGCATGGCTGGTCTATCACCAGATGAACACGACGCTCGCGGTATACCTGCGCGACGAGCACGGCATCCAGCCGCAGGGCTTCGGCCTGCTGATCGGCATGAACGCGCTGATGGTCGTGGCATTTCAGTTCGGCGTGACGCGCCGCATTCGCCAGCGCGGGTATCCGTCGATGCTGGTGCTGGCGGCGGGCACCATTTTGTATGCGATCGGCTTCAGCATGTATGGTTGGGTTGCAGGTTACGCCCTGTTCATCGCCGCGATGATCATCATCACCATGGGCGAGATGATCGCGGTGCCGGTCGCACAGGCGACGGCCGCCAAGCTTGCCCCCGCCGATATGCGCGGGCGCTATATGGCCGTGCTCGGTTTTGGCTTCGCGATCGCGTCGGGCAGCGGGACCTGGCTGGCCGGGCAGATCAGCAGCAGCCTGGGCTTCGAGTGGGTCTGGTATCTGGCGGGCATGCTGGGCGCGGCCGCATCCGTTGCGTACCTGGTGATGCACTATGTGATGGAAGAGCCGATCATCGCGTACGAGCACGAACCCGAAGCCGCCCGGCGCGAATCCGCGATGGACGTGGCGTAAATCCATGTCGCTTTTGTAGAGACCGGCTTGAAAAACGGCAAGGCCTGACCCCCCAGTCGCCCTCTCCAGCCGAGCTAGAGGGGGGAAGCGGGTCTTTTCTCCCCTCGCCATCTTGGATGGAGAGGGGCCGGGTGAGGCTCGCACTTATCTCCTCCCGCGAATCCCCCTCCGGTTGGCAGCCTGGAGGGGGATTTTGTGTCTCGATCGGCGACAAGGCCTCACCCCCTCAATCCCCCTCTCCAGCCGAGCCAGAGAGGGGGAAGCGCGCCGTTTCTCCCCTCGCCATCTTGGATGGAGAGGGGCCGGGGGTGAGGCCAGTGATAACGGGGAAAAGCCCCCACAATGCAGCAGGGGGATCCACACGGATCCCCCTGCAAGGCCCCATTGAAGCGTGCTCTACCCGTAGCGGGCAGAGTAATAAGAAAGAATCTTTTCATAAAATCTATATAAAACTATTATCGGCCGAAAAGGTCCTGTCCGCATGTGATTATTAGCATCTTCAATATAGATGAATCTCACTCCTCACGCAGCCGCGCCCGCCCGATCTGCACCACCAGCGTGCCGATCCCGGCCAGCAGCAGCCCGGCGATGGCGCGCGCTCTCAGGGTCTCGCCCAGGAACAGCCACGCCAGCAGCGCGATCTGGATCATCATCGTGTTGTTGATGATGCTGGACTCGACGGCGGGCAGCGTGCGCTGCGTGTGATTCCACAGCGTGAACGCGAAGGCGGTGTTGACGACCGCCAGCCAGCCGACAATCGCCCAGCTTTGCAGCGACAGATCCGGGAGTCCCTGCGCTGCGATCCCGGCGGCCAGCATCACAGGCGCGCCGATGCCCATACTCGCGGCGGTGACGGCCAGCGCGGGCAGCGTCGCGGCCCGGTTTATGCGGCGGCCCAGGATGGTCGAGAGTGCGCCCGACAGCACGCCGGTCAGCACGATCAGCAGCCCGACCACCTGTCCGGCCGGGATCGCTGCCGGATAGAAGTAGATCATCACGCCGGTCAGATACAGCGCGATCCCGCCCCACTGAACGCGTGTCAGGCGCTCATCGAGCAGCACGATCCCCAGCAGCGCGACGACGGTGGGCGTAAAGCTCAGCAGCAGACTCGTTGTGACGGCGGGCAGGCGATCCAGGCCGAGGAACTGTGTCCCCTGCGTCACGGTGTAGTACAGCAGGCCGAGCGCGATCAGCCCCCCCATTCGCGGCGCGACAGCCGGTTGAGCATCCCGATCCCGCCGGATCGCCACACGAACGGCAGCAGGCACAGCCACGCCAGCGTGTAGCGCAGCCCGGCGAAGGTCAGCGCGGGGATGTCGTCCAGCCCGATCTTGATGAGCACCCACGAGGTAGACCAGAGGAACGTGACAAAAAGCGCCTGCAGCGCGGCGCGCAGATGCGGTGATAACACGATGGCACCTCCAGGACACAGCCAGCACCGAACGGATAGAGACGCGACTCAACGCGCCAACCTACCCCCTCTGGCATTTTGTGCCTCTCAGGTGCCTGCCGGGATACCGGCTTTCTGCTGCGCTCGGTCCAGCCCCGATCATTCGATCGGCGGAACCCTAGCAGCCCTTCAGTTGACGGACTATTTCATTGTACCACAAGCGGGAAAGGATACCACGGCGGGCGGAGGGTATGCCCAGGGCTAACGCATCAAAATCAATGCTTGGATTATAAGAGGTCACGATGGTTTGTAGGGGCGCAACGCGCTGCGCCCCTACGCTTAAAATTGTCCGTTATGATCTGTATTGAACCTATAATTCGATTTGATGCAATCGCCCTGCTACAGCATTTCCGGTGGCAGGAAATAAACCGGGTGATCCACCGGCTGCGTGAAGCCGAGTTTTTCCGCCAGTTTGAGCGATGGTGTGTTATCCGGCCAGCATTCCCAGGTCGGAGCCAGTCCGATATTCAGGCAGTGAGCGATAAAGGCGGCACAGGTCGCCGCTGCCAGACCGCGCTGGCGATAGCCAGCATGGGTACTGACATCAATCTCTGCCTGTCCCGCGCCGATAAGCGCGGATAGACATGAGCTTACCACCTGATTCGAGTCCGTGATACAGAAACCGAATCCCCCAGAAGAAAGGAAAGCTTCCGGCGAGCGCCAGAAGAGCGTCACCATCTCGACTAGATCGGGGCTGAGCGCCAGGGTCTCGGAGTCGAGCGGGCGCACGGTAAATCCAGCGGGAATCCGCGCAGCCCAATTCCCCGCCTGGAATCGTGCTGCATCCAGGCTGAAGCGGCGGCGAACCAGCGGAATCACCGCTCTGCAACCGACGATCCGGCTGATTCGATCCTGCCAGGCGGGAGAATCGAAGAAAAGCACCAGGGTCGGGTCATGCGATTGACGGGCCTCGGGCAGCAGGCGCTGGTCAAGCAGTTCCGCCAGCGACTCGATAAATGTGTGGTCTTCCGCGTTACCCGCAAGGAACTTGTAACGGACGTCATTCCAGACAAACGCCGACGCTGGGTGGTCGGGGTGATCAACAAAAATCCGCGCCGGACAGCGACCTTCGAGCATCGCCCACACGGGCGTGAGACCCTTCATCCGGCTGAACACATGGTAGACTTTCGGAAATGCAGCGGAATCCAGTTCGTAAATCATCGGAGCCCCCTCCCCTCATAGATTGGAACAACCATCCAACCCCATTTTGCCGCAACCACCGGGAATTTGCCGCAGATGATCCAAGCATTGATTTTGATGCGGGTATGCCAGGGTCGCTCGCGGCCCTTCTGGCCAACAGCCGGGTCGTTGCCCGGCCCGGCGGGGCTAATTGCGCCCCTCACTCCTCTTTGTCCTTGCGCTTGCGCTCGCGGAAGCTGAACCGGATCGGCGTGCCGGTGAACGGGTAGATCCGGCGCAGCTGATTTTCCAGATAGCGCTCGTAGGTGAAGTGCAGCAGGCTTTTGTCGTTGATATGGAACAAAAACGTCGGCGGATCCACGCGCACCTGCTGCGCCAGATAAGATCTTGAGCGGGCGTGCCTGCCTGGTCTGCGGCGCGTGCCGCATCATCGCCTCGCGCACGATCTGGTTAAGCTCGCTGGTGGGGATGCGAACCATCCGCTCTTCTTGCACCTGCACCGCCGCTTCCAGTACGGTATGGATTCGCTGCCCGGTCAGCGCGCTGATAAACAGCACCGGCACATAGGGCATAAAATCCAGCTTTTGGCGCATCTCGTCTATATACGTGTTCATCGTGTGGGTGTCTTTTTCGATGGCATCCCACTTGTTGACGATGATCACCGTGCTTTTGTACGAGTCGCGCACCATGCCGGCGATATGGGCATCCTGCTGCGTGACGCCGTCCACCGCGTCGATCAGGAGCAGCATGACATCCGCCCGCTCGATCGTCTTGTGGGCGCGTAACACGCTGTATTTCTCGATGCCCGGTTCAATATGGCCGCGCCGCCGGATGCCTGCCGTGTCGATCAGCGTGATCGGGATGCCGTTCCAGGTGAGGAAGGTGTCGATCGCGTCGCGCGTCGTGCCGGCCACCGGGCTGACGATGGCGCGCTCCTCGCCGAGCAGCTTGTTGAGCAGTGAGCTTTTGCCAACATTGGGCCGCCCGACGATCGCGATCTTGAGCGTCTCGTCGTCGTCATCGTCGTAATCTTCGGCGGGCGCATGGGGCAGCGCCGCGACCACCGCATCGAGCAGATCTCCCGTGCCCGTGCCATGCAGCGCGGAGATCGGGTACACCCCGCCTAATCCCAGCGCGTAAAATTCGAAGGCGTCGTTGTGGCGTTTCACATGATCGGCTTTGTTGGCAGCGACCAGCACCGGCTTGCTCGACCGGCGCAGGATCTCCGCGATCTCCTCATCGGCCGCGGTGACGCCTTCCAGCACGTCCACCACCAGGATCATCACGTCGGCCTCTTCGATCGCCAGCATGGCCTGCGAGCGGATCTCCGCCACAAAATCGCGGCTGCCCTCTTCCAGCGGGCTGTTGGCAGGAACAGCGGCATCTTTCGGACGGTACAGCTCCAGCCCGCCCGTATCGACCACGTCAAACAGGACACCGTTCCAATCGGACTCTTCGATCAGGCGGTCGCGCGTCGTGCCGGGGATCTCCGACACCACCGCTTTGCGCTGCCCGACCAGCCGGTTAAACAGCGATGATTTGCCAACATTGGGCCGCCCCACCAGGGCGACAAGGGGTTTTCTCATGATGTTCTTTCATTATCGAGCATTCTTATGGGTTGATTGTAACAAAAGCGCGGGGACGTGAGAAGGGTGGGCACAGGGTGGGCAGGGTAATCGCATCAAAACGGCCTCACCCCCCGACCCGCTCCTTTCAGGGGTAGGTTTTTAATAAATCAGCTTTGCGTGCTCGTTGACCCCTCCCTAAATCCCTCCCCGTAAACGGAGAGGGACTTCCGACGCGCCCCTTTCTCCGCGCGCGGGGATAAGGGGTGCCGACCGAAGGTCGGACGGGGATAGGGGTAAACCATGCCCAGCACGCCGAGAAAATTGAATTTGATGAATTTCTTACAGAAGCGAAAACCGCAGGGGCGGGTTTGTGGACCCGCCCGAAGTTACGTGACTCACACGGTCCCCTACAACCGAGGATTCCCGACTAGACAGGCTCCCCCTCTCCACCCCGTGGAAAGGGGGCAGGGGGTGAGGCTCGTTAGTTCGACGTCGTGCAGACCGGGCAGCCGAACTCGTTCAGATCGCATGAAGTTTGTGTGCAGGCACCGTCGGTGCATGGGAACGCCGCAATACAGTCGTCGCAGGTGGCAAAAACGCAGCCCGTGCCGGTGGCGGCAGGCGAGGATGTCGTGGCGGTCGTGGTCGTCGTGCCGGTGCCCGTACTGGTCGCCGGTTCTTCACAGAAGCACGTCACGCAGCCAAAATCATTCAGCCAGGAGTCGCAGATGTTACAGTTCGGCCAGCAATCCACACTCTCGTAACACGCCTGTGAGTTCTCGACCAGACAGCCGGTGCCGGTTGAGATCAGGTTCTCGGTGTTGGTGGCCGTCGCGGTGCCCGTATTCGCGCCCGTCGAGGTACAGTCCTGAGCGCAGCTTGTAGCCGTCTCCCCATATTCACATATCGTATTGCCGCAGGTGGACGGACAGTCGGATGTGCCCATATCCGAGCGAACCCAGCCATCGGCGGACTGCCACCATACAAAGCCATCGCTCCCGGCAGCCTGATTGATCACGGCCATGGTTTCGGCGTTCGCCAGTTGGCCGACGACGTCAAATTCGGTGCCCGCGCCGCTGCGCAGATTCACAACAGGTTTGCTTACCGTAAACGTGCAATTAAGCGCCGTTTGGATGACCGGCTGGGCTGCCGTCTGCTTGAGCATCGGTCCCGCGCTGAACAGACCCAGAACCAGGACAATCACTAAAAACCGGCTAATGAATCGCGTAAACATCATCAATCGCCTCCAAAATGGTGATCACAGCGCACGAGCGATGGTGCAGCCCGCGCGTGCTTCCAGTATATCCTATTTTAGCCACTTTGGTGGAAAACTGTTTGCCCTTGCCAAAGAAAAAAATTAGGGAAGGGGCGGGGACTCCTTCCCTGGTTGTATCATCAGCGCAGACCAAGAGGTGGGTCAGGTGGGGTTGGGGAGCATACGGGTGATATATGCTGCTGCCCTGATGATACTCAGGCTATCATGGCCTGTATTCTTAAGGATAGCGCAAAGAAATTAAGACATCATAAAAACCCGGTTCGATTCTTTAGATTGGGGGATGACCTGAGTGAAGTTTTATGGATGACACAAACCGCACCCGGTCCTACGGCCGCCGCGGCGCGCGGGTAAACGAAATCCGCAGCATCAGGTGCCCCAGGCGCAGCTCGTCTTCGTTGCGCAGCACGCGCGGCTGGTAAGGCAGCAGTTTCTGACCGTTCAGAAAGGTGCCATTCACGCTGCCAAGATCCTGCACCATGACCGTTTCGCTCTGGCGGGACAGCTTGGCATGGAGGCGGGATACGCCCAGACCTGTTGCCTGGTAGGGGGTCAGGTCGATATTGGGCGCGGCGTCTTCGAACGCCCGGCCCAGCACGCATTCGTCATCAAACGAGGTTTCGATCAGCACATTGGCATCGCGCACATGAATCCGCAGCACCATGTGTTCGCCAAAGTAGGCGGTTCCCCACCGGATCTGCGGCTTGAGCGTCTCATTGGGCAGGGCGTGGGTCGAATGGACCTGCAAACCGATGGGTAGGATATGACCGCATGCGTAGCAGTAAAAATCGGTCGCGCTGTTGCTCTGCTGACAATTCTCACAGATCTGTTGGTCGACCACGTTGGCACCCCTCCTGCTGAGGTTTGCTCCGTCCCACAACCCTGTTGCAGATTATAGTACGATTCTGTGGTGAGTAAAGCTTAAATTCAGACGTAAAATGAATTTTGCATGAATTTTGACCCGCTGCAACCGGATATGCGGGTTATAATGCAAGTATTGTGTCGCAGGTTTGATCACGAAAGGGTTCCTGACGGGTGGAGTGGGAAACCCTGGCACAGACCAGATGTGGGAGAAGAACATCGTGGAGAGCAGAAAGTGGCGCGGTGCCGTCATTGTATCGGACCAGCGGCATTCGCACGGGCTGATCGAGCTGCTGGCTGCCCCGGTGCGGGAGCAGATGAACCTGAACTATTATGAACATCCCTACGGCATTGAGATCGAAGAGAATCACGATTTTGTCGTGGTCTTCTCGCTGGAACCATTGCGCGGTGTGATCCGGTTCTACGATACCAGGCGCTGCCCGGTGCCCCTGCTGGTCCATGTGGACAGCCCGGATAACCTGCGCGGCCTGCAACACGACATCCTGTTCCCCGGCCTGCGCGTGCTGGCGATCCCCCAGGCGCTCTTTAACGACGAGCCGGGCGTTACCCTTGAGATTAACCTGTTCGCGCGGGTGATCGAGCTGCTGCGCGGCCCGCAGGACGAGCCGGCCGTCGAATGACCGTCGGACGAATTTACTCCTGCGTTCTCAACAGCCCGCGATATACACCCGGCCACGACCCGTCGATCGGCGTGGCACCGCACACCTTGCTGTAAAAATCTACCGGCCCGGCTCCGCCGATAATGCCGTAGCCGTATCCCTGCGCGCGCATATCGTGCAGACACACCATCAACAGCGCCTTGCCCACCCCTTTGCCCCGCGTCTCTTCCGCGACGCCGGTCGGTCCAAAAAAGCCCCTGGCCGACGTGTCGTAACATGCAAAACCCAGCACCTTGCCGTTCTCCGTGGCGACAAAACAGGAAACAGGCTGCCGTCCGAAAGCGACATCACATTCGCTGGCCCAATGTTCGCTGAAGTGCGCGCGTACCCAGGCCACCACCACATGTTTTTCGGGCGCGAGGCCCCGGCGGATGTCGATCCCGGCGGCGAGGGCCGGCTCCAGCGCGGGCGCAAGATCCGGCAGTTCGTAGAGTTTGACGAGCATATCGGCGGGCATGTCGTGCGCGATCTCCTTGAGAGTAAACAGTGGACAGTAATCCGTCTTCAGTTAAGGCGCGGCAGGGAGCCGCATCATGATGGACATTGACGCGCCATGCGTTGGCCCCTCCCTAAATCCCTCCCCGCAAGCGGAGAGGGACTTGGCGGCGTGCGGTTCCCCCTCTCCACCCAGTGGGGAGGGGGCAGGGGGAGGGGCTGATGCCGGTGAAATCAGCCAAATTACCCTGGACTAAGGCGTAGGGGTTAACAAACCCGCCCTGCCAGATTGCGATTACGATTGTCTTCAGGCGGCTATCCCGGCCTTGCCGGCAGCATGACACAGTTCCCCTGAAGCTGCCCGACCCGGCCCAGCACCCAGCCGCCCTGGTTGGTATCCAGGTAGATATACACCCGGTCCTGGTTCAGACCGATGAGTGGATACGTGGCGGGTGGCAGCGTGCCGACCGGCACCGTCAGCGCAGCGTTCTGGTAGATGGGCATGGTGATGGACGTGGTCAGGATGCACAGGGTCGGGAATCCACCGAGCGGCGTATTGTCGGTGGGCACCTCATCGCACTGGCCTTGCAGCGAACCATCGCGGCGGTCGGCCCACGCGGTACGCTGGTCGCGCAGTTCGATCAGCACATGTTGGCCCCGCTGAGCCGTCACCCGGTAGGTTTCGCTGCCCGACACGCGCGCCTTCTCTTGCGTCGCATCGCTGATCGGCGCCTGATAGACGGTGAGGATCGTGGCCTTCCCGGCAAACTGGCAGGGACGGTTAATCAGGCCCCCGTCCTCGCTGCCGATCTCATTCACCACCAGGATCGCGGCGGCCAGCGCCAACCCCAGACAGAACGTCAGCGCGACGGCGATACCAATTGAGCGCACCATGAGACGAGTATTCACGCGGTTTCCCCTCCACGGCTCCATTATGCCGGATCTTGCGCCAGACGACCAAAATCAGATGGATAATATATCGCTGAAGTTGGGGCTTTGATCGCTCAGGAATCAATGACCGATGTTGAGCCTGCGGCCGCTTGGTTTGCCATATCCGCGAGCCGGGAGTGATGAAGACTGTGGCACTATCCATAGTCGCTCAGCCTTACGGTTACGATTGTAAGTTCGCGTACCCAGGATGTGCAATCGGTGGGGGTTGAACGGGTTCGTTCGGCGGCAGCATCAGCCGAGTCGGCTTGATATCCATGCCGCGATGTGATGCATGCCCCGGTTTGTGATTGTATAGGCGATCGAGGACGGCGCTTCGACCTGAAAGCCGAGCCGCTGCTTGAATTCATAGGCACCGCTGCCCCCGCGCAGTACGGAGCCGCCCAATTCGATCACGTGCCGGATCGCCGCGTACATCAGCTGAAAATAGGTGTACTGCACCTCGTAATCCAGCCCAAGCAGCGCCAGCGTCCACGCCCCGCGATCGGGCAGGAGCAGCCCGCTGCCCACCAGCCGCCCGTCGATCTCCGCGGCCAGCCACGTCCCCTCGATCATCTCAATCTGTTCGAGCATGGCGCGGGCGCAGGGGTTGGGCGCGGTGTGATGGTGCGCCTCGACATGGCGGATCAGGCGCAGCGCGTCGTCTGCGGCGGTCACATGCGGCTCGACGCGCACCACGATTTCGAGATCGGCCGCGTGATTGGTGTGGCGGTGGTAGTCCTTGCGGGCGGATTTGCCCAGCGAGGCGAGATACGCATCGAAGTCCGGCCACGTCAGCGGCAGAAACGTTCCCGGCTCGGCCATCTCCATGGTCAGGTATCCGTCCGGCCACGCCAATCCGGCGGTTGTCTCCGCGTGGAGATAATCGAACAGCGCCGCGAAGGCGTGGTGCTGGCGGGCCGCGTCGCGCGCCGCCTGGGCAAGCGCCCGCAGCGCCGGACCCCGTTGATCGGACGCCGGCAGCGTCAGACCGGGGCGGTTGGCAAACGGCGATCTGCAAATCAGAAGCGGCCAGCGGCGGAAGATCGCATCCAGCGCCCGCCGCCCCCACGGGTTCGCGATCGGCAGCGGCTCCTGGCGGGTCAACCACAGCGTCGCCCGCGCGATCGGTTCTCCCTCATGGCGGGCGATCAAATAGGTAGGCGTATCGGCGGCGCACACCGATTCACAGAACCGATACCAGCGGTAGCTGGCATAGGGCGTCGTTGGGCCGAGGGCATCCCAGGCGTCCGGGCCGATCTCGGCGGCGCGGTGTGTCGCGACAATGTCGATGGCTGAAAACTCGTTTCTCGATTAAAATGCTAGAGTCTCTTAACTATACGGCAAGCTTTTCCGTTTGTAAATTCAAGTCGCGGCGGCTGTATGCGAAAATTCCTGATCCTCTGGCTGGCCGAGGTGGCTTCGACTGTCGGCTCGGCCCTGACCAGTTTTGCGCTCGGCATCTGGATCTACGAGCGAACCGGCTCGGTCAGCCTGTTCAGTCTGAACCTGCTGGCGTATGCCGTTGCGGGCCTAATCGTGATGCCATTCGCCGGGGTGATCGCGGATCGCTGGAATCGCAAATGGGTGATCGTGCTGAGCGATACCGGGGTGGGGTTCACGTCGCTGATCGTATTCGTCCTGGCGGCCAGTGACCGGCTGGCGATCGGGCATGTATACGTCCTGACGGCGGCGGGGGCGGCCCTTTCGACGCTGCAATGGCCGGCTTCCAAAGCGCTGATCCCGCAGTTAGTGCCGAAGCAGCACCTCGGCCGGGCGGCCGCGCTCACGCAGGCGGGCGACGGGCTGGCGGAACTCGTTGGTCCGCTGGCGGCGGGCAGTCTCTACGTGATGGACGGCGTCGGGCTGAAGGGTATCCTGTTCATCGACTTCGCCACCTATGTGATCGCCACGCTGATCCTGCTGCTGATGCCGATCCCCCGGCACGCGCGCACCCAGCCCGACGATCCTCAGCCGAACTCGCTGCTGCGCGATCTGCGTGATGGCTGGAAGTATATCACCCAGCGGCCCGGCTTGATTGGCCTGCTCGCCTATTTCGCGCTGTTCAACTTCTTCATGGAACTGATCTATCCGCTGGCGCAGCCGCTCCTGTTCGAGACAGCTTCTCCCGACGCGGCCGGGGAAGCCATGTCCAAAATGGCGGTTGGCATGTTCGTCGGCATCGCGGTGATGGGCGTGTGGGGTGGCCCCCGGCGGCGTATCTACGGTATCCTCGTGGCGGGGATGCTGTCTGGCCTGTCGATCGCACTGGCCGGGCTGCGGCCCTCGCTTACGCTGATCACGGTGGGCGGCTTCGGCTACTATGCCCTGCTGCCGATCGTCCAGGGGTCGGATCAGGCCCTCTGGCAGACCAAGGTTGCTCAGGACATGCAGGGGCGCGTCTTTTCGATCCAGAGCGCGATCACCTATTCGGTGCGGCCGGTGGCGCTGCTGCTGGCGGGTCCGCTGGCCGATCACATGTTCGAGCCGCTGATGCGCGCGGATGGCCTGCTGGCTGGGAGCCTGGGCGCGGTATTTGGCACGGGGCCGGGCCGCGGCATCGGCCTGCTGATCACGCTGTTGGGGCTGCTGTCGGCGGGGGCGGCGCTGGCGGCGCTGCTTTACCCGCGTATCCGCCGCCTTGAGGATGAGCTTCCCGACGCGGAGCGAGTTTTATCGAGTTCAAGTCTTGAGTTATGAGTTTTGAGTCAAGCAGTCTCCGACCGGCTCCCCCTCGCCGCGCGTGGAGAGGGGGCGGGGGGGTGAGGTAAAGCCTGACCCACGACTCAAAACTCAAAACTCATAACCTTATTCACCGAGGAGCGAACAACCCTATGCTTCCCTGGATCGTAGGCGCGGTGGTGATCGGCGTGGTGCTGTTCATTCTCGACCGCGAGATCTATTTTTACGAGGCGGCGCATCTTGGCCCGCGCGTGCAGGGCTGGCTCTACGATCGCTGGGCAGCGAAGTACGACGCCGGCAAGCACGCCAGCCAGGACCAGGACGCCGAGGCGCTGGCTCGCCCAATGGTGGCGGCGCTGGATGCAGCCGGCGCGACGGAAGCGCTGATCCTGGATGTCGCCACCGGGACGGGCCGCCTGCCGGTCGTGCTGCTGGCCGAACCCGCTTTCCGTGGCCGCGTGATCGCGCTCGATCTTTCGCGGGAAATGCTGGTCCGTGCTGCCGCGAAGCTGACGCCGTTTGGTGATCGGGTGGTGCTGATCCGGCATAACGCGCTGCGCCTGCCGTTCCCCGATGCCAGTTTCGATGCGGTCTGCTGCCTGGAAGCGCTCGAACTCATGCCGGCGATGGAGACGCCGCTGGCCGAACTGGCGCGCGTGCTGCGTCCCGGCGGGATTCTGCTCACCACGCGCGGCACGGAAGCCTCCGGGCGCGTCAACAAGATCGCCAGCGCCGAACGCTTCACCGCGCTGCTGCACGCGGCGGGCTTTGAGCGGATCGAGATCATCCCCTGGTGGAAGAACTTTGATCGCGTCTGGGCGCGCAAGCCCGGCCAATCCGCGCCCGCAGGAATCCGCCCGATCACGGAGGTCTTGCAGTGTCCAGCCTGCGGCACGGCTGCGCTGACCCCGGAATCCGGCCGGGCGCTGCGCTGCGGCCACTGCCACGCGGACATCCCGATCACAACGGAGGGGATCATCCTGTGCTGATGCGCAAACACGTCGAATGGCTGCTTCAGGCGCGGTGGCCATGGTGGCGGCGATGCTGCTTGCCGGTATCTACGCGGCGCTCGCCGTGCTGGTGGGTATGCTGCTGGGCGAGGGGGTGGCGTGGCTCTACGGGCGGCGCGCGGCGAATCGGGCGCGCGATCAGGATCAGACGATCATCAAGGCGCTCATGGCGCAGTTGGTGATCATGGGCGATACGCTGCAAGAGGTTTCGATGGACAGCCTTGCAGCAGCGTGGCGGCTGGGATCGCGCGCTGTTTGATGACGTACTATCTCGCGTCGAGCAGCTGACCCCGGCTTTTCACGCCGCGCTGATCGACTACCTGCGGCGGGCGGATCGTCCGCGCTCCGGGCGGACAGTAGCGGCACTGCTGGCGGTACACCGGCTCTCCGCCGCCTACACCTACTGGACGCGCCTGTTCCCGCCCGGCAAGCAGGAAGAATCGATGTTCGTGCTGAGCCTGCTGCATGATTTGAGCGAAAAAGTCGAGGACGCGATCCGGCTGTTGGGGCAGGGGAGTTCGAAGACCTGAACAGCCTCACCCCCTTGGTCCCCCTCTCCAGCCGAGCTAGAGAGGGGGAGAACCCGCCGGTCATGCTTTGTAGGGGCGGGTTAACAAACCCGCCCGGTTTACCCCTCCCTAAATCCCTCCCCGCACGCGGAGAGGGACTTGATGCCCAACGTTTTCCCCTCTCTGTTTACGGGGAGGGGGCAGGGGGAGGGGTAAAAAACACAAGGGCGGACACACCGTCCGCCCTCTGAGTCTCACATCGTCGTGGGAGTCCCTGGTGCTATTCCAGGTACTCCATCAGCCCGTATTCCATCTGCAACTGGCGGAGCTTGCTCAGCGCCGCGTGCTGCAACTGGCGGATACGTTCGCGGCTGTAGCCCATGAGCTGCCCGATCTGCGACATGCTGTGCGTGTCGCCGGTTTCCAGGCCGAAGCGCAGCCGGATGATCCGGGCCTCGCGCGGGGGCAGTGCGCCGAGCAGGAAGCTGATCGATTCGACCAGCAGTTCGCGCGCGGCGGCTTCTTCGGGTAGTTCGCTTTCCTGGTCTGCGACCAGGTCGGCACGCGGGCGGTTTTCCTCTTCACCGATCAGCTCGTCCAGCTGGACCGGCTCGCGCGCGGCCAGCATCGTCGTCTCGACCTGATCGGCGGTCAGACCGCTCTCGGTCGCGAGTTCTTCATAGGTGGGTTCGCGGCCCAGTTCCTGGGCCATCCGTTCGGCCACGCGGCGCAAACGGCCCCAGCGCTGCCCCTGGTTGATCGGCAGCCGGATCGTCCGGCCCCGATCGCCAGCGGCGCGGGCGATAGACTGGCGGATCCACCACGTCGCATACGTGCTCAGGCGCACGCCGCGCGCGGGATCAAAGCGGTCCACCGCTTTCATCAAGCCCAGGTTTCCTTCCTGGATGAGATCCGGCAGGGGCAGGCCGCGCCCCTGGTATTTCTTGGCAATCGAGATGACCAGCCGCGTATTCGCCATGATCAGTTCCTGGCGGGCGGCTTCACCGAGTTCAATCACGTCGCAAAAATCGTCGTCCACGTCTTCGCAGGCGAACTCACCAATGCGCTCAATCGCTTCATTCGCAGCCTGGACCATGCGCGCCAGGGCCTGCTCGCGGTCAACGTCGATGGGTTCAGAGATAGGGCGAATATCGCGGAAGTAAAACTGAAGAAGATCGGCGTCTGCGGGCGGAATATACCCGTTTTCCTGGTTGGGAGTCTTGTCGCTGGTGTCGTCTTCAATGTCCAACATGGGATCGAACGGAGCGTACTCGGATTCTTCCCAACGCTCCTCCTTATTCACCTCTTCCCGGACACTCTGAATCGCAACCACTTTCATACCTACCTTTGGGATGGGGGTGAGAACCTGTGCCCACCGCTTGACGGCATACTAACGACACTAAATCGTAGCCTTACCTCACTCATGGTACATCAATTCAAGTTAAAATGCAATATAAATATGATTAGAATTAGATAAATGAAGACTACTAAACTTCTTAAGATCTCAAGGAAATCTCCGTCGTTATAACCATATTAACCTGTCCAAAAATAAAAAGTCAATGTCTGAAGCCGGAAATTGAGAAAAATACGCCAAAGGTGCTAAGTTTGGACCTTTCATCTATACTACTGCGTGCAGCATACCCAACTTATATAAGACTGGCGTTGGTTTTAATTAAACATCCCATGAAAAAACCACACAGCTACCCGCTCTTTATGGCCCTGGATGTTCAGCCGCGCACGCTGCGCCCGATCAAGCGTGTGCATCCCCACGCCCAAACGCGCTATGGCGTGATTCTGGGCATCATAATGATTGTCGTTGCGTTAATTTGGGTGGGCGTGCTGCGCGGGCGCGACGTCCGCGAATGGTTTCCCTTGGCGCACTGGCAGAGCGATCTGCTGCTCGGCGCGGTCATCGGGACAGCGTTTGGGCTCGGCGCGTGGAAACTGCTGGATTGGATTCCCGCGCTCAAATATGTGGAGCAGATCATCCTGGCATCGCTCGAAATGGACGCGATGGGCTACTCCCACGCCATCGTGTTCGGCCTGCTGGCGGGTATCCCGGAAGAGATTCTCTTCCGCGGCGCGATGCAGCCGGCCATCGGCGTGGTGATCGCGGCGGTGATCTTCGGAGCCTTCCACGCGATCAATCTCTCCTATTTTCTGTATGCCACCGGGGCGGGTATTCTGCTTGGCCGGCTGACCGACGCAACCGGCGGGCTGTGGGCTCCCATTGCCGCTCACACGCTGATCGACGCGGTGATGTTCATGCTGCTGATCCGGCGCTGGCGGCGGATGCGCGCGCAGGGTCCGGTGCCGGTGCTGACGCATCTGCACAGCGAGCAGACCGCTCTGCCGCGCGAGATTGTGGACGACCGGCAGCAGGTGCTTTGAACCGCCGGTCATACTGACTGATGGGACCGTACAACAGTGTGATTGCCTGATCAAGCCTCCTATCCCCCCGGCCCCTTTCCCCATCCGAGATAGGGAAAGGGAAGTCCCGCTCGCAGCGATTTCCCCTCCCTAGCTCGGCTGGGGAGGGGATGAAGGGGAGGGGCCTAGCAGCAACCAACTGACCACGCTATTTTTGTGGAGCTGCCCGCTGACCCTATACCCATTCTATTCATATCATCATTGTCAGGAGTGACGAAGTGACGTCAGACACGCATTGGACGGCGCAGGATATACCGGATCAACAGGGCAGAACGGCCGTTGTCACCGGGGCCAACAGCGGCCTGGGATACGAAACGGCGCGCGCCTTGGCGGCGAAAGGGGCGACCGTGATCATGGCCTGCCGCCGCGTGGAGAAGGGTGAAGAAGCCGCGGAGCAGATCCGCCGCGAAACTCCCGGCGCTGACCTCGTCGTGATGGCGCTCGATCTCGCCAGCCTGGAGTCAGTGCGCCATTTTGCAGACGAATTCAGCCGTCGCTATGCAGCGCTGCCGGTCCTGATCAATAACGCCGGGGTGATGGCGCTCCCCAAACGGCAGGAAACCGCGGATGGGTTCGAGATGCACATGGGGACAAATCACCTGGGGCATTTCGCGCTGACGGGTCTGCTCCTGCCGCTGATCCTCGCCGCACCCGGCGCGCGCGTCGTGAGCATCTCCAGTTTTGGGCACCGCTTCCTCAGCCGGATCAACTTCAATGATCTGAACGCGAAGCGCTTCTACTACCGCTGGATCGCCTATGACCGGAGCAAGCTCGCCAATCTGCTGTTCGCCTACGAGCTGCAGCGCCGCTTTGAGTCTGGCGGCGTCGATGCGCTGTCGGTGGCCGCGCATCCGGGGTATACGCGCACGCACCTTCAGCGCTATTCGAGTTTTTTCAACTTCACCAATCGATTTTTCGCCCAGCAGCCAGCGATGGGTGCGCTGCCGATCCTGTACGCGGCGACCGCGCCCGGTGTGAAGGGCTGCGATTTTTTGGGTCCCGGCGGTTTCATGAACATGCGCGGCTATCCGAAGCGCCAGCGCTCCAGCCGGATGTCGTATAATCCGAAGCTGGCGGCGCGCCTGTGGGCGCGTCTCCGAGGAACTTACGGGCGTGCGCTATGCGTTCACGTCGGGGGAATGAACGTGTTTGTTTAGCCCCTCCCTAAATCCCTCCCCACAAGGTGGAGAGGGACTTGACGCGCGCGTTTCCCCCTCTCCACACCGTGGGTGAGGGGGCAGGGGGAGGGGCCAAACTCTCTCAAAACGTCCAGCTTGTCCCCGTCACGTTGACCCAACGGCCATCCGGCAGGCGGAACGACTCGACCCCCGTGCCGGACGTCTGGATCGTCAGCGTGTAGCTTTCTTCCGGGCCGAGCGCCCAGCCCAGACCGTTACGCACCGCCGGGTAGTTCGCCCAGACCTTGCCAAATCCCATGATCGGCAGGACGCGCCCCGCCGGGACGGCCTGGGACGGGTTGTCGGGCAGCACACCGTAGACATTCTCCGGGAAGACGGTCGTCTGTCCGGCCGATGCACCCCAGAACACGACGACCGCGCCCGTATCGCCCCGCCAGATCATGAACCCGCCATCGTACTTCTGATAGGCGGCCGGCGCGTAATCGGTCCGGGCAGCGGGCTGCTGAACGCCCACGCTGATCGTCTGCTGTACGAGCCGCAGGTACATCGGCACGGGCGAATAATACAGGTAGCGATTCGCGCCCCAGATGCGGATCTGCACCTCACCCGACAGCACGGCGGGCATCGTCACCGGGGCGGAGCCCGCCAGCGGCAGACCTTGCAGCACGGTGAACGGCACCGACAGATTGGCCGCGTCATATGCTTCGAGCAGCACCAGATCCGTGCCGGTCACTTCCCAGGATACGTTCAGCGTACCCCCGGCGCGACCGGGTTGGGTGATGCTTCCAGGCGCACGATGCGCGGCGCATTGGGCGGCGGCTGCGGGATGCCGGATACGTACTGCCAGGTGCTGTTGGCGTTCATCTGGACAATCTTGCCATCGATCTCGGTCAGATAGGTGAGTCCGCCCTGGCTGACAATGGGTGAATAAAAACCGATTTCGTGGGTCGTCGCCCAGCCAAGCCGGTTGCGGACATCCGTATATCCGCCCCACACCTTGCCAAAGCCAAAGATCGGCCGGATATGCCCCGCCGGGGGATTGAAGAACGGGTTATCGGGTAAATACGTGTAACTGCTCGATGGGAAGTTCGCGACCTGCCCGCTCGAATACAGCACCCAGATGTGCCCGGTATCCGCCCGGTAGTACATCCGCCCGCCGTCGAACTGCTGCGACGTGACATATACGGCTGCGCGTGCCTGTGCCGGGGCCGGATCCAGGCCCGCCAGCAGACTTATAATCAGCAGCGCCAGTACCAGCCAACGCCCTGCTTTACGTGTCATGGTGTTTGCCTCCCCTCCATACGCCTCACTATTGTTCTACTACAAAATAAGACACGCCGCGAGAGCGCGGCGTTCCAAAGGCGTATCAGGTTCTTGGCCCCTGGGAAGGGGCAGGGGGAGGGGTTGGCTTACGCCGGCGGCTGGAAGGTCCCGTTTTCGATCTGCGTGCGGGCGGCGAGCGCCTCCTGATCGTTGCGGTTGTAACTCAGCGCCTTGTTGAACTCGTTAAGGGCGAGATCGACCTGGCCCTGTGCCGCGTAGACCATCCCGCGCCAGTAGTAGATCTCTTCCACATCGACCGTGGTTTCTTCCGTGTTGGTGGCCAGAGTCAGCACGTCGTCGTAGCGCCCGACCTGATAATAAGCCTCAAACGCGCCAAACTCGTACCACATCAGGCGATAGGGCAGTTCGTGGCGGAAGGCTTCGTCAAAGGCCGTTGCGGCGTCAAAGTAGTTGCCGAGCTTGGCATACGACGTGCCCATATTGAACCACGCCCACCCATCGCTCGGATTCGCCGTGGCTTCCTGCGTGGCGACGTTCAGCGCTGCCTGAGCCGCGAAGAACGGGTCCACATACTGGCCCAGGATCGCGCGCAGTTCCGCTTCGCGTTCCAACTCGAACAGCACCACGTAGGCGCGGTTGAAATGCCGCCACCACGAGTCGAGTTCGGCATAGCTGTGGACGCGGCCCGGCCCCAGGTAGCTGTCGTTGACGGTGAAAGTCTGGGTGGTATCGTCGTAGGCAATCACCGTCTCGTAGTGGCCCATCCAGCCCAGGTCCTCGACATCGTACCCGCTCTCGATGATGACCGGGAAGCCGCCAGCGATAAAGGCTTTGAGCAGGTCAAGGGTTCCGCCGTAGCGCCAGATCGCCCGCAGATTGGGGAGTTCCTGCTGCTGCTGGACATACGCCGCCATTTCGCCCGGCGAAACGTTCTTATCTTCGAGGTTTGGCTTGAGCCACGCGCGCGCGGTTTCCTGGGTATACGGCCAGCCAAAGTAAGACATTGCCATGGTCAGGTTCGCGCCGCTGCAATTATTCCAGGTCTGATATTCGTGCGTCAGGCCGTTGAGCCGTGCCGATGGCGGCAGCGGATTCTGCGCCCACGCGGGCGTGATGGGCAGCGCGGCGAGCAGGATTACCGCCAGGATCGCCCCCCGGCACAGCGTCAGTATTCTGTGTGAAATCCTCATAGCGGCCTCAGTGGATACTTATCGAGCTTGTCTTTTATAACGTAACGCAGGCGAGAACGGTGGTCAAGGGTCAATCGGCTGACCGTAGGGTGGACAGTGGCCCCGCGTCGGAGTGGCCGTCTGAAAGAGACGCCGCGGGTTAAAACCGCGCGGCTATGATAAAAGCCCGTAAGCCCACTGAAGGGGCTGCCCAAGAGTCCCTTTAGCGGACTTTTTTGATCCATAGCCGGACCGTTTTAACGTCGGGCAGCTTGTCAAACTTCCTCGTTACTTCACCCCTTATTCGTGTTGATATGATCCGGCGTGATCGTATACATCACGCGCTGCTCGACGGCGCGGCGTTCCGGGTACGCGGCGTAATAATCCGCGTTGCCCCGGTAGAGCTTCGACAGGGCATTGATATGCTCAAGCCCGTGCTCCTCGCTGATCTCGATGACCGTGCCGCGGATCTCCATCCAGCGATAGCCGTTCTTCGGGTCAATCGCCAGGATCGCCACCTTCGGATTCGCCCGCATATTCTTGTCTTTCTGGCGGCCCCTGGCGCTGTTGATCAGCACATGCGTCCCGTCCGTATTCGCCCATACCGGCGTCACCTGGGGCCGGCCGTCCGGCATCACGGTTACGAGCGCGACAAACACCGGCCCTTCGAGCAGATCGATGTGAGTCTTGGGAATCGGTACTGGCATGAACGCCTCCGTCTGTTATCATTCAGTAAGCGGTTTTTAGTGATTGGTTTTTGGTTATTGGTTTTTGGTGACAGAGCAACGGCTACTGATACTGGAATTCGCCCCACCCAAAGCCAGAAACTAACAACCAATAACCAATCACTAATCACCATTTATACCATCTTCGGGCCGGGTTTTCTCTTAGAGTGGGGTTAGAAATCGTGGCGCGTTTCTGGTTCACCTCGGCACCGCTGCCAGGCCATCTGGACTGGGGCGGGCTGCTGCAAACCGCGCAGGCGCTGCACGTGTTGGGGCACGATGTCCGCTGGATTTCAGAGGATCGGATCGCGCCGCTGGTGGAGCGGGCCGGCGTGCGCTTCGAGCCGGTGGCCCAGACCGGCTGGCTGTGGCCGCCCCCGCCGCTGCCCTCTATGACGGATTTCGTCAACGAAAACATGGTGACGCTGCGCTTCCGGCGCGCGCTGGATACGTGGCTCAGCGAGGAGCTGGTCGCGCAGGGAGTCGAGACTCTGCACGATCTCGCCAGCCGTATCGGCCCGCCGGATGTGATCGTCAGCGACCCGTTTCTGGCGTCGGCGGCGCTGGCGGCGGAGCGGTTCGGCGTGCCGTTTGTCGTTGGGGGGTGGGCGTCTGGCCCGCCGATGGACGAGGACCAGTTGCTCTACGTGCAGCGCCAGTTAGGTCATGAGGCTGCCGAGCGGATCGAGCGGCTGTGTGCGCGATTCAACCTGTTGGGCGTGAATTTCAGCCGTGGTCCCGCGCCGAGCATCCAGAGTCCGCGGCTGCATATCAGCTACTTTAACGCCTACTGGCACCAGGGCGAGACGATCCTGCCGCAGACCGTGTTCGTCGGCGGGTCTGTGACCCTGCCGCCCGATCCGCCGCCCGACTGGCTGGCACAGATCCCGGACGATCAGCCGTTGGGCATGGTCACGCTGGGCAGCACCTTCACGGGTGACATCACCTTCTTTTCGCAGGGCGCGCAGGCTATCGCCGCCGCCGGGATGATCCCCGCCGTCGTGCTCGGACCCATCCCGCTCGCGCCCGATCAAAAGGCGCGGCTCAAGGATCACCTGCCGGGCGGCACGCGCCTGCTTACCTGGGTCGATTACCGGCATGTATTCCCTCGTCTCAAAGTGATCATCCATCACGGGGGGATGGGCACGACCCACGCGGCGGTCGTGCATGGCGTCCCGCAGATCATCGTCCCGCACGCGGCCGATCAGCGCGGGCAGGCACGCCGCGCACGTCAGGCTAAGGTCGGGCTGGAACTCGCGCAGCGGGATATGCTGCAGGGCCAGCTGGCACCGGCAGTGAAGGCGATCATCTCGACGGCGTGGGTGCTGGAGGCGGTGCAAAATCTGGCGCGCGATTTCGCCACCCTGGGCGGTCCACCGCGCGCCGCCGAACTGCTGGACCAGATCGTCGCCGGGTAGAGGTGGCGAGCGCGTGTCATGCACTTGATGTCCCCTTTGGCGACGGCTTTTCCTGTGAGTTAGCCCCTCCCTAAATCCCTCCCCACCAGGTGGAGAGGGGAGCCAAGCCCGCGTCCCCCTCTCTAGCTCGGCTGGAGAGGGGGATTGAGGGGGTGAGGCCGTTCACCATTTTCATCCCCTTGGGTGTATCCCTTTTCATATCAAGCTCTAGTCAGCCGGCATCTTGGCACCATTCCCCCGGCAGGGCATCCAATCCGGGATGCGCGCGTCGGGCACCGCATCATGATCGGGGATATAGGCCTTGAGATCGACCAGCGGCGCGCCGTCGTCGATGCTCAAATCGGACACATCGATCACGCCGCGTTCCTCGTCCACCGTGATCATCGGGCAGAGCGCCATCACCAGCGGATTCGGGCGAAACTCGGTCCGGCAGGCGAACACCCCGGCCACGATGGACGGCGCGTGCGGGGGCTGCGCCTGTACGATGCTGCGCTTAATGTCGTTATCCTGACGTTCGGCCCACCAGAATACGAGCACGTGCGAAAACTCTCGCAGCAGTTTGAGCCCCGGCCGGAACTCCTCAATAATATCGAGACGCACTCCCCCGTCGATGCCATGCGCGTAACCGATGGGGCGCACCTCGAAGACTCGTTGATTGACCATAATGATTCCTCAAGAGTTCATTTTAGGATTCCTTATACAGCTATGGTGCCACAGAACGCTTGCGCGCTGCAATGCGCTCTTAGCACTATTTGAGCGGTCAGCTTGCGACATTCGGCGCTGCCGCCCGGTTTACTGGATAGTACACTGCGGCGATTGTGGGGCCGCGCGGGATATGTAATAATGAGGATATGCACGACGAAGCACGCCTCATTCTGTACGCGAGCCAGGGCCGCCGGTCAGCCATCGCAGCATTGTATGAACAGTATGTCGATGCCGTTCATCGATATGTTAGCTACCGGGTTTCTGACGCTGCCGCCGCCGAGGACCTGACCGCGGAAGTTTTTCTGCGCATGGTCGAAGGTCTGCCGGGCTATACGCTCAATGGTGCGCCGTTTGAAGCCTGGCTCTACCGTATCGCGGCAGCCCGCGTGGCCGATTATTATCGCTGCTCCGGTCGCCGCCCGCAGGAAGCCCTGACCGACCAGGAGCCCGATCGAGCGGAGTCGCCGGAACGTGTGCTGCAAGATACTGAGGAATGTGATTCCTTACGCGCCGCGCTCGGCCAGTTGAGTGAGGACTATCAGCAGGTTTTGCTGCTGCGCTTCGTGGAGCGCAAAAGCCATGCCGAGGTCGCCGGTATGATGGGCAAGTCGGTCACGGCGATCAAAAGCGCCCAGCACCGCGCCCTGACCCGGCTGGCGGAACTGATGGGCCAGAATGGCAAAGCCCGCTCCTACCTGCGAGGAAACAACCATGAGTGACCCGCGTGCCATCGAGCAGTTAGCCGCCCGCCTGGATGAAGTTCTCCCACCGGGCAGCTATGATGTTTTTGATTCGCCCGGCGACCCGCCCGAGATCCAGGCGGCCGTGCGGATCGCGCGTGCTCCGCGCCCGGTGCTCACCGGCGAGTCGCGCCGCGCCATCGAAACCCAGATGCGCGCGCGTGCCGATGTGGTCTTTGGCGCGCCGGCTCGTTTCGTCGGGCTGCCGCGCTTCGGCGGGCCGCGGATCGCGCGGTGGGCGGTGGCCTGCCTGCTGATCGTCGTCGTGGGCGCGGTGCTGGTGATCGCGCTCAGCGGATTACAGGACGATCGTTCGCCGCAGACTGACGACGCGGGGCGTGTGCTGAATGTGCCCTCGTCGCCCCATACCAGCGTCTATATCCCCGATGATGCGATCCTTGCCCCGGCGCGCCTGACCGTGACCGGCAGCGGCTCATCCAGTTTGTTCATCGTGCCCGGCGGCTAAGTAAAGTCGCGTAAGGCATTAGAAAACAGGGCGGGTTTGTTAACCCGCCCCTACGTCCACCGTGTTCGCCACCGACTCCCCCTCTCCGCGCGTGGAAGAGTAGGGGACGGGGGGTGAGGTAAAGCTAACCGCTAACGACAAATCACTCAAAAGGCCGTCTATAGCCAGTCATCATACATTCTCTTGAGCAATTCGTAGGGACAGGTTTCAAACCTGCCCGTCGGCATCTGGCGGGTGGTTTACCCCTCCCTAAATCCCTCCCCGCACGCGGAGAGGGACTTCAGCACCCAGCGTTTTCCCCTCTCCGTTCACGGGGAGGGGATACAGGGGAGGGGTAAATGGGCGACCATATCAAGTCCTGATTCCTTGTCTTGATATGCAACCGCAGGTTTGCAGACCTGCCCCTTCTTTGTCACAAATCCACAACCCCCCGCTGCGATCGCAACTTGAGCTTTCCACGCAACAGCGCTACACTCTCGCGTTTAGCGAGTCCTTATTCATTCAGCAGGGGGTGGATAAGGGCTTTTGCGCGTTTGCTTTGCCGCTGTCTTCGCAGGCTGCTCAGGCATGAGCGGCAGCATTATCATGAGGGAGGATTTCCTGTGACTAACAAAGTTCGCGTGGCGATTATCGGCGTGGGTAACTGCGCCAATTCGCTCATCCAGGGGGTGACCTACTACCGGAATGCTAAACCTCAGGACGAAATTCCGGGCCTGATGCATGTCCAGCTTGGCGGCTATCACGTCAGTGACGTGGAGTTCAGCGCCGCCTTCGACATCGACGTGGAAAAAGTCGGCAAGGATCTGTGCGAGGCGATGTGGGCGGGCCAGAACAACACCATCCGCTTCACCGATGTGCCCCGCCTGAACGTGCCGGTGCATCGCGGCATGACGCATGACGGTCTGGGCAAATACCTGAACCGCAAGATCACCAAGGCCCCCGGCCCAACGGCGGACATCGTGCAGATCCTCAAGGATACCAGGACCGATGTCGTGGTGAACTATCTGCCCGTGGGCAGCGAGCAGGCGACCAAGTGGTATGTCGAGCAGGTGCTTAACGCCGGCTGCGCCTTTGTGAATGCGATCCCGGTCTTTATCGCGCGCGAACCGTACTGGCAGCAGCGTTTTGCCGAGCGCGGCCTGCCCCTCATCGGGGATGACATCAAGTCGCAGGTGGGCGCGACGATTCTGCATCGCGTCCTGGCGAATCTGTTCAAGGATCGCGGCATCAAGCTGCTGCGGACCAGCCAGCTCAACGTCGGCGGCAACATGGACTTTTATAACATGCTCGAACGCGAGCGCCTGGAAAGCAAGAAGATCTCCAAGACCAACGCCGTCACCAGCCAGGTGCCGCTGGACGACGAAAACGTTCACATTGGTCCCAGCGATTACGTGCAGTGGCTCACGGACCGCAAATGGGCCTACATCCGCCTCGAAGGCGCTGCATTTGGCGACGTCCCGCTGAACCTCGAATGCAAGCTCGAAGTGTGGGACAGCCCCAACAGCGCCGGCGTGATCATCGACGCGGTGCGCTGCGCTAAGATCGGGCTGGATCGCGGGCTGACCGGGACGCTCGAAGCGCCCGCCTCCTATTTCATGAAGTCGCCGCCCATTCAGGTAGCCGACGACATCGCCCGCAATAACGTAGAAGCTTATATTCGCGGCGACAACAACAGCACCGTGAAACCCCCGGCCGGTTGGAAGGGCAGCGACAGCCCGTCCGTGCCGGAAAACCCTCATTACTGAAAATCAGAGCAGATGGTGGACGTACAAATACATTCATAAATTGGTAAGGCCTCACCTCCTCATTCCCCCTCTCCAGGCGAGCTAGAGAGGGGGCCGGCTTTCAGGGGGAGGTTTTTTATGCTTGGTGCTGGGCATGGTTTACCCCTATCCCCGTCCGACCTTCGGTCGGCACCCCTTATCCCCGCACGCGGAGAAAGGGGCGCGTCGGAAGTCCCTCTCCGTTTACGGGGAGGGATTTAGGGAGGGGTCAACGAGTACGCATCGCTGATCCATTCAAAACCTACCCCTGAAAGGAGAGGGGGCCGGGGGGTGAGGCCAGTAAGATATAAGGGCAGGCTAACAAGTCTGCCCCTTTATGCCAACCATCTACTCCAGCGTCATATAGCGCTCGCCGCGAAAGGTAAACGCGGCCCACTGGCCCGGCCCGATAGCCACCCAGACCTCGCTGCCTTCCAGCGCCAGGATGTTCACCACGTCGCCCGCCCGCAGATCGCCGATATGCTCGTACTGCGCGCCGGGACCGCTGCGGACGCGCAGCGTTGGGTTGGTGACGCGTGCCTGGGGGCGCGGCGCGACCTCCGATCGGCCAGCTTCGGACGCGATAATGCGGCTGTCATCCGGTTCCGGCAGGCGTTTGCAGTAAGCCAGCAGGTCGTCAAACGTGCCGTTATACCAATTCAGATCGGTGTTTTGGGAACTGACGCCGGCCACCCGGCCCTTATCGGAGTGCTGCCAGAATCGCCACATGGTCCAATCGGCGGGCAGCGCCGGTGTCTCGACCCCGTAGTTGGCGACCCACAGGTCGCAGCCGGCCCAGTCATCTCCGCGCAGCACGTTCGGATCCCAGAACCACGGCCCAGTATAGATGATCGGCTTGCGCCCGTCGCGCTGCTCGATGCGTTGGATACACTCCTTGAGCACCCCGCTGATGATGCCGGGTGAAAGGTCATCCGCCAGTTCGACGTCGAGCACCAGCGGCAGATCCGCGCGGCGGTCTTCCAGCACCTCAAACAGGCGCTCTACCTGGGACTCGGCGGTGTTTTTCGGCTTGACGACGTGATAGGCGGTGACCAGCAAGCCCGCCTCGCGCGCGCCCCGCCAGTTTTCATAAAAACGCGGATCGGTATAGTAGTTCCCCACAGACGCGCGAATCACGGCGAAACAGGTGCCCGATGCCGCCACCCGGCTCCAATCGATCTCCCCCTGCCAGCGTGAAACGTCAATACCTGCTGCTCTGGCCATGCGACCTCCTGTAACGCTGCATCGGACGACGGTGGATTCTCAGTATATGACAGATTGGGCGCTGGCGAAATGGGTGACGCCTGGCATCATCGAGATCCATGAGGCGCGGGCGAAATTGCGTTATCATAGGGTCACAGTGGATCGGTGAACGAAATGAGAGAAAACCATGAAACGGATGTTGATGCTGCTGCCGGTGGTTCTGCTGGCCGTGCTGATTGCGCCGATCGCGGCGGCGCTGCCCGCCGCAGCACAGGAGCCGGTGATCGTCTCCACGGTGAACGGCGACCCGATCACGCAGGACGCGTTTCACGGGCGGGTGCGGCTGGTGCGCTGGCAGTACCTCCGCGAGCTTGAGGCGATCTATGATGGCACCGGCGGTAACTTGCAGCTGGTCGATGAGGAAGTCACCCGGATCGCCAGCGATCTGAACAATCCGGCCGGGCTGGGTGATGCGGTGCTGCACGAGATGGAAGAGGAGCGGCTGCTGTGGCAGACCGGCGAGAGCCTGGGGGTTACGCCCACCGCCGAGGACGCCCAGGCGTATGAAGCGTCGTTCTTCAGCGTGTGGACGAATGTGCCCGCCGAACAACTGGCGCAGACCAGCACGGCGCAGACGTTTATCACGGAATGGTACGCCGGCGCGACAGCCGCGTCCGGTCTGAGCGCGGCGGATATTCGTTTCCTGTTCGAGACCGAGGCGCTGCGCGCGCGCCTGTACCAGCATCTCTCCCAGACGGTCCCGCAGGAAGAAATGGCCGTCCAGACGCGCCATATTTTGTGCGGCTTCCACCCGGATAACCCCACCGATCGCACCCCGCCAACCACCGAGCAGCGCGCCGCTGCCGAGTCGTGTATCCAGGGCGCACAGGTGCGGCTGGCGTCCGGCGAGTCGTTTGGCGTCGTGGCCGCGGATCTCTCCGCGGACGAGGCCAGCGCCGTCCAGGGTGGAAATGTCGGGTGGTCGCTGCTCGGTTATCTGGCCGAAGCTTACGCGAACGCCGTGCGCGACGCCGCACTGAACACCGTGGTCGGCCCGGTCGAAACCGAATTTGGGCTGCACCTGATCGAAGTCATGGATCGCCAGATGCAGGAGCTTACGGCGGAAGAATATCAGGCCAGCGTCACCGGCTATTTCCGGCTGTGGGTGCAGTCGTTGTGGGATGAAGCGACGGTCGAGCGCCCCGCCGGGTGGGATGCCGCTATTCCTGCCGAGCCCGCGCTGGACAGCCTCGATCCGATCATCCTCGAAGCCGTCGCCCGCGTCACCGGGTCGTAATGTCTCCGCAGGGGCGGACCCCCGTGTCCGCCCAGGATTGAATCCCTCTCCCTGGTTTGGTCATAGATCGGGGAGAGGGTAGGGTGAGGGGCGGTTTCTCTCGCTTTTCCCTTGCTTTTCTCTGTGTTCTCTGTGCCCTCTGTGGTGAACAGCTTTTATCTCTGTTTGACGCTCAACCGCTTGTCCCACCACATATGAGAAGGTCTGGTACAATCTGGGATGTGCACTGCTTAGATCATGATTGAATGACGATTGCTATCTTCTCTTGTACTGCGCCGCGGCCAGGGAGATATGCTTGACCGGCAGATCACGTAATCAGGAGGAAAGATGTCCCATCATTCAACTGTTCCCGATCCACAGGTTGACATTACGGACCTGTACGTTTTTCAAAAACCAGGAAATCCGGCCAAATCTATCCTGATTATGAACGTGAATCCATTTGCGCCAACGCGTGCGGCCGCCTTTGATGCTGAAGCGAGCTACGAGTTCAAAATTGACACCAACGCCGATGCCCAGGCTGACATTGCCTTTCATATCCTGTTCTCGCCTGCTACCGGCTTCCACCAGACGTCGACGGTCTACCGGGTGCAAGGGGAGGCCGCAGAAAGTACGGGAGCCATCGGTGATAGGATCATCTCCGAAGCTCCTGTAGCTTTTGACACCCAGGTGCCGATCACAGCAGGTGGTGATTATCAGCTCTACGTTGGGCTGCGCAGCGACCCCTGGTACGCGGACGTCGACGGCGTATTCAACAATTTTCAGTTCACGGGCAAAGATACCTTTGCGGAGAAAAACGTGTTTGGCATTGTCCTGGAGGTGCCTAATCAGGCCCTCGGCCCAAATCCAAATATCGGAATCTGGGCACGGACCATAGCTCCTGTGCATGGTGAGCTGGCTCAGGTAGATCAAGTAGGGCGTCCCCTGATCACCGCGGTATTCAACCCGACGCCAGAAGAACAGCATACGTTCGTTCACACGCCCCCCACCCAGCAGCAGGAGCGTTTCCTCTCTCGGTTTGTGACAACCCTTCAGACGATGGGCTACCCGGAAGATGAGGCTGCTCAATTAGCGATGCAGCTGCTCCCGGATATTCTGCCGTATGATTATTCACGGATGGCGAGTTATCCTAATGGGCGGACCCTCACCGATGACTTGCTTGACATAACATTATCGCTGATCACCAACGGAAAAGTAACCAGCGATCTGGTCGGTCCACATACGGATCTGCTGGGAGATTTTCCCTATTTGGGATCGCCGTATCCTGTCACGACGCCTTGATGAAGACACATGGCACAATTGATAAGCGGATGATAAGCGGAAAGTGCCTTTCTGCTCCGCCATTTTGACAGCCTGCTTGCTGGGGTGATGCGCTGCTCAGATCGAAAGGACGCGTGGTATGCTTGAAGATTTCCTGAACGACTTTTTCAGCGATGATACGACTGATCTCGTCTCACGGCTGCTGCTGGTGGTGGCGATCCTGCTGCTGACCTGGCTGCTCCGCCAGATCGTCAACGCCGTGATCCCGGCGCTGCTGCGGCGGTTTAGGCGAGGTGATTCCCAGACCCTTCTCGAACGGCTGGCGGTTGACGCCCTGCGCCCGCCCGTTCGATTCCTGATCTCGGTGGGCGGGTTGTGGGTCGCGGCGCTGGCGCTCGAACTGCCGCCGCGCATGATGAACATCATCGATAGTGTCCTGACCACGCTGGCTGCCTATGGCATCTTCTGGGCGGTGTACCGGCTGGCCGATCCGCTGGTCTCCGCATTCACGGCCGTCAGCCGGCGCGCCATGCGCGATACGTCGATCCCGACACTGCTCGACGAGCGGCTGACCATGTTCATCCAGCAGATCTTCAAGGCCCTGATCATGATTATCGGGATTGCCATGGTCATCGAGGCTTGGGGATACGACATCTCCGGCCTGATCGCCGGGCTGGGGTTAGGTGGTCTGGCGTTTGCGTTGGCGGCGCAGAATACGCTGGAAAACCTGCTCGGCTATTTTGTCATTCTGGCCGATGAGCCGCTGCGCGTGGGGGAATATGTCGTGTTTGGCGACATCAACGGCACGGTGGAGAAGATCGGCTTCCGCAGCACGCGCCTCCGCTCGCTGGATCAGTCGCTGATCACGGTGCCCAACAAGACGATCATGAATGCCAACGTCACCAATTGGTCCCGCCTCGCCAAGCGCCGCCTGAATGTGACACTCGGCCTCAGCTATACCAACTCGCCCAAGCAGATCCTCTCGGCGGTGCAGGCCATTCGCGAGATGCTGAAGGCGCACAAGCTCGTGCAGGAAGACTCGGTCATCGTCCAGTTTGTCGATCTGGGCAAGGATACGCTGGATATCATGATCATCTGTTTTATGAATACCCCCAATTGGAACGATTTCCAGGCCGCCAAGCAGGACATCAATCTGCGGATCATGAGTCTGTTGGCGGCGCGCGGGGTTGCGGTTACCCCGGCGGCGCGCATCCTCAGCATCGAGCCGACCATGCCGCCCGACGTGCCCCCGGCCAGGCTCCCGCCGCTCGTGCCGGAACCGGCCATCAGCACCGCCACCGATTCGCCTGTTCCCAACGACGCCGCGAACTGATCGAAGGAGTAGACAGTTCACAGTATCAGTTTCATTTCCCTCTCGGTGAGGGGTCCGTCCCGCTAAGCATAAGTTGATTGTAGGGGCGGACCCCCGTGTCCGCCCAACGCGGCGCTGCCGCGCGGAGCACACCGAGGCGCTCCCCTACAAAATCGCGTCATCCGAATAAATACCTGACCTGTATTAACCGTCGGCGTTCGGCTTCCGCCCCACCAGCAAAAACTGCCGGATCACGAACGTCGCGTCCGCGGCAAACACCGGCTTCATCCACGCGGCTGCCGCGTTGGGAGCCTGCTGGAGCATCGCGCGCAGCCGGGTGATCGTCGCCGGGTCATTGCCCATGCGCTCGGCCCACGGCGTCAGGTCGTGGCGCGTATCAAAATCCTCAAAATGCACCAGATCCAGCCCGGCCCCGCCGAAAAACGCCCGCCATTCGATCTCGTTGTAGGCCCAGTAGTGACTCGGATCGCGCAGGCGCTCAAAGGCGTTAACGTAGCGCGCCGCCTTGGGATCGCCGGGGCTGAGCTGATCGACCACCGCGACCAGCCCGCCGGCCGCCGTCACACGCGCGCACTCGCGCACGAAGGCCGCCACATCCGGGAAGTGATGCGGCGCGATGCGGCACGTTACGATGTCGAATGTCTCAGCGGGGAAGGGCAGTTGTTCCGCGTCCAACTGCGTGTAAGCCACGCTTCCGGCGGAAGCCTGCCCCTCGAAATGCTGGCGCGCGGCCAGCAGCATCGGGTGGGTGAGATCGCCCGCCACCGTGGGCGATCCCGACGACGCCAGCGCCAGCGCGGTATGCCCGCCGCCCGTCGCCAGATCGAGCGCGCGTTTGTCCGGTCCCGGAGCGACCATTTCGATCAGACGGTCCAGGCTGTAGCCGGCCCGGTGCGCGGACGAGGTCACGTAACCGGCGGCATGTGCGCCGAACTGCTGCTGGGCAAGCGATTTGGCGTTATGTGTCACGTTGCAGTTCTCCGCCTGGACACAGATCAACGTAGGGGCGGGCTAACAAGCCCGCCCGATGATGTGTGACGTCTTCCCTCTCCACCCCGTGGCGAGGGGCCGGGGGTGAGGCTACCGCTCCCGCGCCACGATGCGCAGAATGTACATGAACAGGTTGATGAAGTCCAGGTACAGGTGCAGCGCGCCGAGGATCGCGATCTGCCGCACGACGGCCGCGCCCGTGTTCACACCCTGTGTCTCAAGCTGGGCCGCTCTGTTTTTGATCCACTGCGTATCATACGCGGTCAGCCCGACGAAGATGAGCACACCCGCGTAGGTCACCAGCCAGTAGAGCGTCTCGCTGGCAAGAAACAGGTTGACGATGCTGGCGACGATCAGACCGATCAGCGCCATGATCAGCAGGCTGCCGAACCGCGTCAGATCGATCGACGTGGTATAGCCGACGAGGCTCATCGCGCCGAACATCGCGCCCGTGGCGAACAGCGCCAGGTAGATGTCGGTCAGGGCCGCCCAGTAAAAGATGGTGGACAGCGAAATCCCCATGATCGCCGCGAACAGCAGGAACAGGGTCGTGGCGCGCTGCGCTTCCATCTTGTGGATCCGCGCGCTGAGATACCATACCAGCCCAATCTGCACGAACGGCACCACGATCAGCACGGGGAAGATCGCTTCGGTCAGCCCGGTGACCGCGAACAGCAGGGCGACAACGGCGCTGGTAATCAGACCGAGCGTCATCCACAGGTATACTTCTTTCATGACGGCTTGCAAGTCCACGCGCGTTCCGACGGCGCGGGCCTGCGGTTGAGGCCGGTAGAGGTCCATGTTGATTTCTCCTTACCGAGTTGGACGAGTTACTTACCTTGATTATAGATCGGATAACCCGCTTTGGGGTGGCGCGTTGCGTTAAAACTTCATTAATTGGGGGGTAGAACTGATATACTTTGGACATGGAAAGTCCGATCGGATGAGGGAACCATGATGAACGACAAGGCTCAAATCATTACTCAACTGAGAGACGAGTTCGACCGTTGGGAAACGTTATTATCTGGCCTGAGCGAGGAACAGATTACGATCCCGCACCTGCCGGCCAACCTGTCCATCAAGGATGTGATCGCCCACCTGTGGACATGGCAGCAGCGGTCGATCGCACGGATGGACGCGGCTCTGCACGATCGCGAACCGGAATTCCCCGGCTGGCCCGCCGGGCTGAATCCCGAGGCGGAGGAAGACCTGGATCGCGTGAATGCCTGGATTCATGAGACCAACCGGGAAAAACCCTGGTCACGCGTCCATGAAGACTGGCGCGCCGGTTTTTTGCGCTTGATCGAGCTGGCCGACGCCGCCCCTGAAACCGTTCTGCTGGCTCCGGGAAAATACGCGTGGTTGGACGGAGCGCCGCTTGCGATCGTGCTCACCAGTTCCTATGCCCATCATCACGAGGAACACCTGGAACCGCTGCGTGAATGGCTGCGCCAAAACAGGTTGGACCCCGATTAGAGCGTGTGATGCCCTCTTTTACCCCTATCCCCGTCCGACCTTCGGTCGGCGCCCCTTACCCCCGCACGCGGAGAAAGGGGAGCGCCGTAAGTCCCTCTCCGTTTACGGGGAGGGATTTAGGGAGGGGTAAACTCACGGGAAAAATACCTGTTCGTCGACGCTTAAAGTACATAACATGCGCTAGAGGACGTAAGTCCGGACGACGTGCTGCGCCACCAGCGTCAGCGCCCATGCCAGATACGCCACGGCCAGCATCGGCACCAGCCCGAACCCGGCCCGTGCGGCCAGCCACAGCGCCACCGTGAATACGACCGTCGCGCCCAGCCCGCCCAGCAGCGCCCCGGTGAACGACGAAAGCTGCGCCGGGGTCGTGTCCTCGCTCGACGCAATGATCCACACCGCCAGCGGGATATTGAGCGGCATGGTCACGGTGATGGCCGCCAGCGCTTTGGAGTGCGCGCGCAGGGCGGCGATCGCGATGATCACCAGGATCGAAATGATGACAGGCAGAATCTGCCGGGCGCTATCGCTCATCCAGGATTAGGCTCGCTGCGAAAATCGGCCGATGGCGTCGCCAAGCATACCGCCATTGGGGGCGGATCGCAACGGCTTGCTGACCGTGCGGATTCTGAACAAGCAGATGGCAGCGCTCAAAGCGCTGGCAGAGCGCGAAGCGAATCTCGCCCCCGCTCCTTCGACCTGAATTGGAGTGCGATCTGCTCGCTGACCGGCTCCCCCTCTCCGCGTGTGGAGAGGGGGGCGGGGGGTGAGGTAAACCCCCAAAAAACAAACAGGGCGGATACGTCGATCCGCCCCGGAGATAAATGCGCGATGCTGCGACTAGTTCTCGCTCTTTCCCTCGAGCGCCGTCTGGATCGCATCCGACGCCCAGGTGACGACTTCATTCGCCGCCGGGATATGCCCTTCGCACACGACCCGGTCATTGATCACCAGGCCGAGATTCTTGTCGGTGTAGGCGCTGATCGCCTTCGGATCGGTCACTTTTTCGAGCTTGTAACCGGCGTGCGGATTGAGCCAGGCGAGAGCCGTGCGCGTGTGCTCTTCGATCTTGGCAAGATAGGGATTGTTGAGGCCGAGGATCTTGATGGTAAGCATGTTTCTGTTTGACTCCTGACAACGGGTAGACGGCCAGCGGCCGCAGAAAATACGCTCAGAGGGAGTGATGCGGGTCTTTCGGTTGAGCTAACGTTATCCTACCACCCGAAGGCATCATCAGATAGTGAAAAAATACACAAGTAAAAGTGAAATCTGTCACAATTGACCCGCTCCGTGTTATACTTGATCGGAGCTGCTTTTGGACACGTCACGCTGTGAGGAATGTCATGGTGCTGATCGACGCGCATGCCCATCTGGATCATTATCAAGCGGAGCTAGACGCCGCGCTGGCCGAGATCGACGCCGAGCCTATCCTGACGATCGGCGTGTCCATGGATCTGCCCTCTTACCGGCGCACCCAGGCGATCGCCGCCGGGCACAGGTGGATTGTGCCGACCTTCGGCATCCATCCCTGGATCGCCGCTCCCTGGGCCGCCCGCCTGGACGAGCTAACCGGCGCGGCAGCCGAAAGCCCCATGCTGGGTGAGATCGGGCTGGATTATCACTGGGTGGAAGATACAGCAACTTATCCCGCGCAGCGCGAGGTGCTGGCCTTCTTTCTGCAAGCCGCTGCGGAGCAGGGGAAGATCGTCAATCTGCACACCAAGGGGGCCGAACAGGATGTGCTCGATCTGCTGCGCCGTTACGATGTCCGCCGCGCCATCATACACTGGTATTCCGGCCCGCTCGACGTGCTGGACGAGCTGATCGCGAACGGCTGCTATTTCACGGTGGGGGTTGAGGTGCTGACCTCCAAACGCATCCGCCGGATCGCGCGGCGCATCCCCGATGACCGGCTGCTCACCGAAACCGACAATCCGGGCGGCTGGACGTGGATCTATCCCGGCGAGGTCGGGATGCCGTCGCGGGTGGGCGACGTGGTCAACAAGCTGGCCGAGATGCGCCGCTCCACGCCGGACGCGGTCGAACAACGGGTGCAGGCCAACTTCGCCCGCCTGATCGACGGCGATCCGCACATGGCGCGCGTGGCGGCGCTGCTCACCTCCACGTAATTGTGCTAAAGCGAGAGAAAAAAGCTGAACCACAGAGATATTTGAGGGAAAGCCATAGTAGAGGCGGCTTAACGAACCCGCTCCTTCAAGCACCACTTTGTTCGCCACCGGTTCCCCCTCTCCGCGCGTGGAGAGGGGGGCGGGGGGTGAGGTAAAGCTAACGGCTAACCGCTAAGTAAAGTCGCGTAAATCTTTAGAATACAGGGCGGGTTTGTTAACCCGCCCCTACGATTTTCTCTCCCTCAAGACGCTCTGCGATCTCTGCGCCTCTGCGGTTCAGTCTTTTTCTAATCGTTTACGCGAGATCACTTAACCGCTAGATCATCTCTGGCGGGAACTTCTGCCTATACCGCTCGATGGACTCCATGATCACCTCGCGGGCTTTGTCGGCGTTCTCCCAGCCTTTCGGCGTGACCGGGATCCCCTGAAGCTGCTTGTAGGTCTGGAAGAAGTGGGCCACTTCATTCAGGAAATGCTTGGGCACGTTCTCAATGTCCAGGTACTCGTCAAACAGCGGATCGGTCGCGGGCACCGCCAGGATCTTATCGTCCGAGTCGCCGCGATCGAGCATGTGGAAGATCGCCACGGGCCGCGCCTCGATCACGCATCCGGCGAAGGTCGGCTCGTTGACCATCACCAGAATGTCGAGCGGGTCGCCGTCTTCGGCGTAGGTCTGCGGGATCAGCCCGTAGTCGCTGGGGTAGTGCATGGCGCTGTAGAGCACGCGGTCCAGCTTGATCACCCCGGCGCTTTTGCTGTACTCATATTTGTTCCGGCTGCCTTTGGGAATTTCCACCACACAATAAACCGTTTGCGGCGTATACGGCCCGGTGGGGAGCCTGTGCCACATGTTGATGCCCATCGTCATGTCCTCAATTGGTTATGATGCATAAATTGTAACCAATTTGGGCAGTCTGGCGCACTACTTCGGGCGCGGGCGCAGGGGGAGGATCGGTGGTTCCGAATCGGTATCCACGGGCGGCGGCTGGATCGCGGGCGTATGGCGGTTGGGCGGCGGCCCCGACTCCCCGATCAGCACATCGAGCCGGCGCAGCACACCCTCATCGAAAAACATTTCGCTGCACACGTCGCATTCGGCGGCGGGGCTGTTGGGGACCTGAACGAGCGTGTCCCCATAGAAACGGACGAGCACCGTCCGAACGGGGTTCAGATGTCCAAGATGGCAGACGGGGCAGAGCATCCTAGTAGAATCTCCCAGGATACGTACTCGGAGCGGTCGGCGTGACCAGGTCCGGCGGGAGCGTGGGGGAGGGGGTGAAGGTCGGCGTCATCGTGGGCAGCGGCGCGCCGTTGCCATCGAACTTCCAGTGCTGGATCAGGCCCCAATCGGACGGCGGCCAGTAGCGCACGAAGGCACGCCCGACGACGTATTTGCGATGAACCGGGCCAAAATCCTGCAAATCCTTGCTCGCGCCCCGGTTGTCGCCCAGCACAAAAAAGTGCTCGGCGGGCACCACCCATTCGCCATCACACGATGTGCTCCGGCAGAAATTTTCGATATACGGCTCATCCAGCAGGTGCCCGTTGACATACACGCGCCCTTCGAGGATCGTGACGGTCTCGCCCGGCAGGCCGATGATCCGCTTGATGAAGTCGCGGTCCGATTGCAGGGGGTAGTGGAATACCACCACGTCGCCGCGCTGCGGTTCCCCGATAATATACGACAGCCGGCTCACGATGATAAACTGGTTGGTCGTGAAGTTGGGCAGCATACTGTGGCCGTCCACCACAAAGCGCGCCGTCGCCAGGTTGACAAACGCGTAAATTGCCACGATCAGCAGCACGGTTTCGATCAGTTCCCGGATGATGGAGTTGCCGCGCCGGATCGAGGGCTGCGGTACGTTCGTGACGATTTCTTCGGTGGAGGTTGGATAGCTCAACGTTCGGACTCTTCAGGCTCACAGGCCAACAGGACAACCGCGCTACTATAGCGCAGGCCGCGCCTGCTGGCAATGGTCAAGGGCACGTGGCTCGATTCGTCCAAATGCTACTATAATGAAGGCGCTAACAGGTTCAGTGGGAGGAGACAATTGTGGAACAACAAGCTAAAGTTCGCACCGGCTACGTGGCGGGAGAGTTCCTGACGCGCAGTTATCGCATCAGCGGCGAAGTCGTCCTGCACGGTGAGCCGCTGCTCGATCAGCTTAACAACCAGAATACGCTGTTCCTCACGCTGGAGCGGGCGTTTGTCTCGCCGCTGCTCGACCCGGCCACGCTGGCCGGCAATTACAACACGGCCGAGATCCGCAAGGACCGGATTGGGATCGCCGTGCTGACCTTGCTCAAAGATGGTCTGCCCTACCGCGAGGGCCGCTATATCGGGCGCGACCATATTGACCGGCAGGTGCTTGTCGTGGCGGCCGGCTTCGAGATCCGCGGCGCGATCCGGCTGCACCCCTCGGTGAACGTGGCGAACTTTATCCGCACCACCCCCGAAGACTTTATCCCGCTCTTTAACGCCACGGCCACGATGACCGCGCAGCGCCAGATCGTCTTCCAGGGTGGCGCGATTTTGCTCAACCGCAAGCAGATCGAAGTGTTTGCGATGCAACCGGAGTAGATTTGATCGTTTACCCCTCCCTAAATCCCTCCCCGCACGCGGAGAGGGACTTGAAAACCGGATCTTCTCGCCTCTCCATCTCGGATGGAGAGAGGCCGGGGGTGAGGCCATTGGCGCGTGTTAGCCCCTCCCTAAATCCCTCCCCACAAGTGGAGAGGGACATTAACGGCGCGCTTTCCCCTCCCTGGCTTGGCCGGGGAGGGGGTAGGGGGAGGGGCGTCTTCCTCGGAATTCTCCGCCTCTTCTGCGATTTAAGCTTTTCGCTTCCGACCCATTACCCCCACCGGGATCCCCGCGAACAAATCCGTTTCGATGCGTTCGCTCTTGCGAGGCTCCGGGTACGCCCGGGTGAAATACTGGTTCCGGTTGAGGACGCGCGCCACCCGGCCAAGGAAGCCGTTTGACTGGCGTGGATTGAGCTGGCTGGCGTGGCAGCTTGAGGCTTGATCCCACGTCGCTTGGAAACGCCCGATATGGATCCGCGCATGTTTCGGAGCCTGCCGGCCCAGAATCTCAAGCAGGTCGATGTCCTGGTTGCGCCCAATGCGGCGCGGATCCTGGCCGTGCAGCCGGGCTTGCAGCACCCACATCTGGAGCGTGGCCCGCGACAGGGAATTGTAATACAGCTTGGCGGGCTGGTAGGGTTCCAGACCATCGTCGGGATACTGCGCCGGATCGCCGGCCGCATGGAAGGCGCGCGTCGTTGCCCGGTGCATGAAGATATGATCCGGGTGGCCGTAGCCGCCCCACGGATCGAACGTCACGACCACCTGCGGGCGCAGCCGCCGGATATCGCGCACGATGTTGGCCGTCACGGCGTTCTCATCCGCCTGCCACAGGCACGACGGGTGATTATTATCCGGGGTGCCCATCATACCGCTGTCGCGGTAGCCATACGTGATCACGTTCTTGATGCCCAGCGTTTCAGCGGCGCAGTGCAGTTCGTCCAGCCGCAGATCGCCCACCGTGTCGTAATTTTTCAGGAACGCCGGATCGACCGTGCCGACATCGCCGTTCGTGGAGCAGATCAGATTGACCTCAACGCCGCGCCGGACATAATAGGCGATGGTGCCGCCCATACCGAACGATTCATCGTCCGGGTGGGCAAAGGCTATGAGCAGCCGCTGTCGATTATCCACTGACCTCATCATCCACCCACTTCAGATACTCGCGCGATCCCAATACGATGGGCATGCCAATGATTTCGGGCGTGTCATAGGTGTGCGCCGTTTTGATGGCAGCCATCAGCGCGTCAAACGTTTCGGTGCGCGTCTTGACGATCATCAGGACTTCGTCCTCTTCCTGAATATCACCCTTCCACAGAAACATCGATTCGACGGGCACAAAGTTCACACAGGCGGCGAGCTTATTCTGCAGCAGCTTGCGCGCCAGTCGCCGCGCCTGCGCATCAGAAGAGGCCGTCACCAAAACCACAAGATGATCGTTCATGATGGCTCCGTGTATCTATGATGCATGTTGGGCCTGCCGGTTGCACCGAATCCTGTGTGACCATGCGCCGGCGCTCGATACGCCCCGCGCGACATTATAGCATCTCCATTATCTCGTCGGAAGTCCCGTTCAGCAGATCGCCGCCGCTTTGATCCTCCAGATGTCTGCCGCGCGTCCGCCCAAATACCACTCGAATACCCCTCTTGAATATCACTTTGGATAGATTGCGGATGCCCGCTTTTCCACTATGATCAGGACATCTAACAGCTAACGGCTAAGTAAAGTCGCGTAAATCATTAGAAAACAGGGCGGGTTTGTTAACCCGCCCCTACAAGCACTACCTTGCCCGCCACTGGCTCCCCCTCTCCGCGTGTGGAGAGGGGGAAGCGTACAGCCCCGAAGGGGACGCACGCCGGGGGTGAGGTAAAGCTAACGGCTAACCGCTGTCCGCTCATCGCCTAACGCAACCTTGACAAGCGGCGTGAATCCGAGACAATAGAGCGTCTGCGTCTCTAATGCTGATGTTTCCGGCTGAGCCCCTGATCTGGTTTTGGTCTCCTTTAAATAAAACTGGTAAATTTCATTAAGCGATGGCACAATTGAAGGGTTGTTTGCCCAGACAATAAGAGAAATCTTGAGATGTAGGGCAACCATTGGCGCATTCATTCGTAGATAGTGTTAGCTCTGCACAAGGCGAAAACGTTCTCATCTGTGTTCTGGGGGTGCTATGCGATTAGAGACAGTAGGAGTGGGCCAGACCGCCGTCAGGCCGCGCGTTCTCTACGAGCCACAGGCGCGTTTTGGGCGTGCGACGGTCGGCCCCCGCTATTTCATCATCGGCGTCATTCTGATCATGGTCGTCGCGCTCTTGCTCCGTACCTGGAATCTGGGCGGGGCGAGTTTGTGGACCGATGAGGCGCTCACCGCGCTGCGGGCCGAAGCGCCCTTGCAGGAGTCCCTGGCCTCGATCGCAGCGGCGGGGAACCAAACTCCGCTCTATTTTTGGTCGCTGCGTCTGTTCCCCACCTCGACCGATGCCCTGCTGCGGCTGCCATCGGCGCTGATGGGCCTGCTGGGCATCGCCCTGATGATCTTCATGGTGGTCCAGCTTTACCAGGACCGCGAGATGGCGCTGTGGGCAGGCGCGCTGCTGGCTGTTAACCCGTTTCACGTCTGGTTATCGCGGACGGCGCGACCGTATACGATGATCTTTCTGCTGGCGCTGCTGGCATCCTATTTCTTCCTGATGCTGGTCCGCGGCAATCGATCGCGGGCCGTCTGGGCCGGGTTAGTTCTCAGCAGCATGGTCGCCTATGCCACGCATTTTACGACCGTCGCGCTGTTAGGCGCGCAGTATGTGCTGTTCGCGTTTATGCTGCGCCAGAATTACCGGCTGCTGCGCCGCTGGATCATGACTCAGGTGGTGGCGGGTATTCCGGCGCTGGTCTGGGTCTATTTCACCCTGCGCCAGCCCGTCGAGGTCGCATCCGAGTGGATCCCTAAGCCCGACCTGTACGACATCCCACTGACCCTGTGGAACATGGCGCTCGGGTATGATGGCGTCTTCCGGTGGTACATGGTGCCCGCCCTGATGATCGTTACCCTGGGTCTGGTGTTCGGGATGGGCTACGCGGTTGCGGATCGCAAGCCGAACCGCACGAATTTCTACTGGTTCCTGCTGATCGTCGTGCCGCTCGTGCCGGTCTTCCTCATGTCGAAGTTCGTATCGATTTACGTGGATCGGTATTTCACGGTCTTTCTGCCAGCCCTGCTCTTGCTGACCATCTGGGGCTGGACGCGCTATTCGCGGCAGGTGTGGCGGCCCGCGCTGATCATCGTGATCGCGACGTCGGTTTATACGGTGCTGTTCTCGTTCCACGAAGGCTCCTTCCGCCGGGACGACTGGCGTTACGTGGCGACGGACGTGGCCGAGCGTTACCAGCCGGGCGACACGATCATGCTGGAACGCGACAATACCCGTGAAGCCTTTATGCGCTACTATCTCGACGAAGATGAAGTCGTCGAGCCGCACGAAATCACTCCGCCGATTGTGCTCCTGGCCGAGGTGACGGATACTGCCCCGATCGAGCGCAGCGCCGACCGGCTGTGGGTGATCTATCGCAACCCGAATGAAGACGTGCATCGCATGGGCGAAATGCCCGACTTCGATCCGTTCGATCCCACGCTCTCCAGCATGGGCGAATGGCTGAGCACGCGGCAGGATCAGGTTATCGAGCAGCGCGTCTATAACGGCGTGCGTGTGCTCCTGCTGGATCCCCAGCAGCCGGTCGCCACGCGCACCCGCTGAGCCGGGCCCTTTCACCCATCACACCATGATGTAGGGGCGTATCGCAATACGCCCCTACAGCCACCCACGCTTCAGCCATCAACGCCGTGCCGCCCCGGCCAACCAGCTACCGCAAACCAAAAACTAAAAACCAACAACCAAGAACTGAAAACCGTCCACTGCCAACTGTCCACTCTACTCCCACACCCGCAGCCCAAACCGGCTCAGGTAGATGGGCAGGCATGTGTAGAGCGGATTCGTTTCCTCGATCGCGCGGATCAGCGCGCGCTTTTCGCTGGTGATCGGACCGGCCAGCAGCGTCACCGAGCCGCCGTCGCCGCCCGCCCCGTTGACCTTCCAGCCGAGCGCGCCGTGCGCCCGCGCAATGTCGATCACCTCGTGTGCTTCCGGGCTGATCAGCGCCGGGTGCAGATCGCCCTGCGCGTGGGTGTTCATCGTCATCGAGCGGCCCAGCGCCGCGAAATCACCCGCGTACATCGCATCGCGCGCCATTTCGGCCGTACCGCGCAGCCGGTCCAGGGCTGTATGGTGCGGCCCGGCCTGTTCCAGCCCGGCGATCACCTGCTGGTGGACCGCCGACGACTGGTGCGCCTTGCCCAGAAACACCAGGATCAGCCGCCGTTCCAGTTCCCACCAGATCGAGTTCGGGACAAAGATGCTGGATACCGTCGCGTGCGGATACTCGAACATCTCGATGAAGTTGATCCCCCCGTAGGCGGCGCATAACTGGTCCTGGATGCCGCTCTGCATCTTCAGCATTTCGGTCTCGACGCGATGCGCGGCAAAGGCGACCTCGTGCGGCGTCATCGTGCCGGGCGTCAGCCGGTCCAGCGCGCCGATCAGCGCCACGGCGATCGCCGCCGATGTGCCGGTCGAGCAGCCGGCGGGCACTTCGGAATACACGGTGATGTGCAGCGCCAGGTCGTCGGGCACGCCCATCATTTCGATCGCCGCTTCGAGCAGCGGATGCTTTTCATAGCCGTGGCCGTTGCCCGTTTCGACCGGGTACGTGTCGCCGTAGTTTTCCACGTACAGCACCACATGATCAGGGCGCTGGTGCAGCGGATACACCTTGATCTGCACCTCGACATAGGGATACACGCCGATGTTGAACACCTTGCCGTGCCCGGCGAACCATGTATCCGTCCAGCCGCCGTTATCGCAGATGCGGATCGGGGCCACGCTGTTGATCACGCGAGCGGGTTTATCTTGTTCGTTCACCCTAAACTTCCTTGTTTAATGGATTTTGTGAAGAATCTTCGCGCTAGTGTACCGGATAATGCGAAAAAGGGGGGTGAGATGTAGAGAGTCGTGAGTTAACCTCACCCCTCGTTCCCCTCTCCACGCGCGGAGAGGGGAGGTCGGTTGTGCTGCGTTTCCCTCTCCCCGTCCAGTGTATAGACCGGGGAGAGGGAGGTTGAGGGGCGTTTTATCTCAAATTGTCTCGCGGCGTCTTACTCTCTCTGGCGTGAGGAGAGGCCGGGGGGATTTTTGCGTTGCTTGCTGCCATTCTCGAAGCCTCCCCCTCTCCGCGTGTGGAGAGGGGGCTGGGGGGGTGAGGTTAATTGGATCGGGTCCCCCGCCGCCCCCGCACGCGCCGCCATCCCCACGCCACGATCGGCCCAACCACGATCAGCACCGCTACGGCGATCACCCCGACGCCGAGCACTGCCGCGATCCCCCCATCGCCGCCCCCCGATGAGGACGGAACGGGCGTCACTGTTGCCGTGGCGGTGGGAGTCTCGCTCGGCGTAACGCTGGGCGTGCGGGTCGGTGTCCGGGTAGCTGTTGGCGTGCGTGTTGCCGTGGGAGTAGCCGTCGGCGTATCGGTGGCCGTGGCCGTCGCCGTCGGAGTACGGGTCGGGGTGGGCGTGCGCGTCGGCGTGGTGGTGAATGTCGCGGTGAGTGTCAGTGTAGGAGTGGCCGACGGGGTCCGCGTCGGCGTAACAGTCGGCGTGATCGTCTCAGTCGGCGCGCTGGCGATCTCTGTCATTGGCTCGACCGTCCCCGTCTGCTCGATGATGGCGATTCCCGGTTCCGGCGTGTATGTCAGCGTCACGATGTCGGGTACCGTCGCCATGAGTGTTGCGCTGCTGTGAGCGTTGGCGCTGCCGTGAAAGTCGGTGTCGCCGGCAGAGTCGGCGCGGCGGCGATCGTCTCCCGCGCGGACTCGGTAGCCGTGCGCTGGGCATCGCGAGTCTCTTGCGTCGCGGTGAGTCGTGCGTGCATCGTCCGGGTGACTTCGGCCTCGGTCGCAGCCATATGCTCCAACTCAGCGGTCTGTGCCGCGATTACCTCAGCGGCGGCTGTGACCTCGGCCGCCTGGGTCGCCGTGTGTGCGGATCGCTGATCGCGTGCCAGGGCGGTCAGCGTTGTCTGCTGCTCGGCCACGATCGCCGTGCCGGTTCCATACAGCGCGGCGATCGTCTCCCGGCTGACCGTATCGCCGCCATTGGCCTCACCGCCGCACCCCGCCAGGGTGAGAACTATAAGGCTGACCATCAGTGACTCTGGACAACTCTGCGCCAACTCGACTGAGAGCATCTCTCCGCTACGCGGCTCCCCCTCTCCGCGCGTGGCAAGCGTGCGATCCCGAAGGGGCGTCACACCGGGGGCGGGGGGTGAGGTTAACGGTCGAATTCGTAAGCCCATAGCATCCCCCCCTCGGACCTGCGTATAATCATTCAATGAACTCCTGGCAGTTATTCAAGCACCTGACGCCGTTTCGCGCCTCTGACGTGGAGTATACTCCTGTCTTTCAGCGCGAGCGTCAGCAAACCCCGATCTGGCATCTGTTCCCGGTGCCCCGCCTGGCTGGACAGGCAAATCTATCCGTCCTGGCGCTGATCGTGACCGCCTACATCCTGGCGCTGGTGATGATCTCCAACCCGCTGGCGCTCGCCTGCATGACGAATCTCGTGCTGCTGCCGGTGCTGCTGCTGCCGTCCTTGGCGCTGTGGACGATCCCGCTGGGGCTGGCGCTCGCCCCGGTGATCGTCCGCGAGCGGGTGCTCAATACCTGGCATACCCTGCGCATCACCCCGATGGATACGCAAACCCTGGTGCTGAGCAAAGCGCGGGCGGCGCTGCTGCGCCTGGACGGGTTCATGGCACTTTCGCGCGCGGCCATGATCGTCGCCGCGGCGATGGTCAGCGCCATCAGCCTGAACCTGATCGCCCACCTGACCCACCAGTATTCTGATCGCCTGCCGGCTCTGGAAGCCTGCGGCCTGGGCAGTCTGATCATGGTGCTGTCCGCGCTGATCTTCCTGGTCGATCGGGCGCAGCAGTTCACCCTGATGGCGCTGGCAGCACTGGCGGCGGGCGCGTCCGGGCCGTCGATCCGCATCGCCCTGCCGGGTGCGATTGCGTCCGCGCTGCTGGCCTGGATGATCGACGTGGGCATCGCGGAGGCGATCATCGCGCTTGACCCGGGCGGTGCGTCGATGAGTCTGACGGCGCATCTGCGCCTGCTGGTGATGTTTGGCCCGGTCGCGGCCTATCTGAGCGAGTTTGCTCCGGCGCGGGCCGCGCTGTGCATTCTGGGAACTCTGCTCGTGCGAGAGATGGCGGTCCGGCTGCTCTGGCGCTGGACTCTGCACGCCGCGCGCCTGGAATAATCCGGTTTGGATATTCAAACGCGCGCTCCCTTGCCATTGTTTGTTAGTCTACGTACAATGAAATCATCATAAAGTTTATCAAGATGTGCAAGCAGGGGTGGAAATCATATGGCGTGTATTCTGGTGGTGGAAGATGATAAGGAGCTGCAGGATCTGCTTCAATTGATGCTCTCGCGGCGCGGTCATGAGGTTTTGCTGTCACCCAACGGTATCGACGCCCTCTATCAGATCTCACAGCTGAAGCCGGACCTGATCCTGCTGGACCTGATGATGCCGTGGGCATCCGGGGATGCGGTGTTGGGCTTTATTCGCAGCACAGAGGCGCTCAAGCATACCCGCGTGCTGGTAATTTCCGCGCATCCCAACGGCGAGGCGCTGGCCGAGCAGCTCGACGCCGACGGATTCCTGGGGAAACCCGTGGATATGATGGTCCTGATCACGCAGGTCGAACGCACCCTGGCGAAAGAGCGGCACCGCTCCTGACCGGATCGCACACTCATCACGCACTTATCACGGGGCAGGCTTATTCATTGCCCCGTTTTTATTTTCGCTACCACTTTGTTACAGGATTCAGCATTGTGTTTGGCTGGCGCTCTCGCTGCGCCTGGAAATCGCCTCTGGCACCATCAACCTCAAATCGGCGTAATTCCCATCGCTGGCACACCAACTCCCCCTCTCCGCGTGTGGAGAGGGGGACGGGGGGTGAGGTAAACTCAAAACTCACAACTCAAAACTCACAACCCCTTACCCCGTCGTCTTCATCCCCGCCGCGATCCCGTTCACCGTCTCCATCACGGCTTGCAGCACCGCATCATAGGGTTCCGCGCCGGGTTCGCTCTGGCGCAGATCGCGCAGCAGCGCCACCTGGATAAAGCTCAGCGGATCGACATACGGATTGCGCCGGTCGATCGAGCGCCGCATGACCGGGTAGCTGTCCAGCAGATCAGCCTGTTCGGTGATCAGGCAGATATAGTGGCGGGCGCGCTCGTGTTCCGCCTGAAGCTCCCCAAAGATGCTGTCCCGAAGCTGCTCATCCTGCACCAGCGCGGCATACTGCGCCGCGATGCCCATATCCGCCTTCGCCAGATCCAGCTCGACATTCTGGATCAGCGCGCTGAAGAACGGCCAGCCGCGATACATGGCCCGCAGGTGGGCCAGCCCCTCACCCTCGCAGTCGTCCAGCGAGCAGTAATGCTCAAACGCATGGCCGACGCCGTACCAGCTGGGCACGATGGCGCGGCTCTGCATCCACGAGAAAATCCACGGGATCGCGCGGATCTGCACGAAGCCGCCTCCGCCGCGTTTGGCCGGGCGCGACCCGATCGGCATGGCCGCGATCTCGTTGAGCGGCGTGGCCTCCTGCCAGTAGTCGAGAAACCCCGGCGTCTCATAGATCAGGCGGCGGTAGGCGGTGCGGCCCGCGCTCGGCCAGCGTATCCATCGCGGCGCGCCATTCCGGCTGCGGCTCGGAGCAGTATTCGGGCAGTCCCGCCGCCAGCAGCACCGCGTTCATCACCTGATGCAGATGCCGCCGGGCGATCTCGGCGTTGCTGTAGCGATAGGCGATGACCTCGCCCTGTTCGGTCATCTTGATCCGGCCCTGCATCGTGCCGCGCGGCTGGGCGAGAATCGCGCGGTTGGCTGGACCACCCCCGCGCCCAATGCTGCCGCCGCGCCCGTGGAACAGCTCCATCTCGACGTTGTGCTCCTGGCAGATCTGTGCCAGCCGCTCCTGGGCCACGTACAGCCCCCAGTTTGAGGCGAGATAGCCGCCGTCCTTGCCGCTGTCCGAATAGCCGATCATGATCTGCTGGCGGCTGCCGCGCACGTCCAGGTGTGCGCGATATTCCGGCATGTCGAGCAGCGCCGTCATGGTGCCCGGCGCGCGGTCGAGATCGTCCACCGTCTCGAACAGCGGCGCGAGGTCGAGATGATCCGCGATGCCGACTTCCTTCGCCAGCAGCAGCAGCGTCAGCACGTCGCTCGGCGCGCGGCTCATCGTGGCGATCGCCGTATCGATACACTCAGGCCCGTAGCGCCGGTGCATCTCCGCCACCATACGCCACGTCGCGATCACCATGTTCGCTTGGTCCGAGAACGCCGGTTCGGCCGGGAACAGCGGGCGCGCGTTGGTGATCTCGCGCCGCAGCACGGCCTGTTTCTCCTCTTCGGGCAGGTTGAGATAATCCTCCGCGATGCCATACACGCGGAAGATGTCGTCCAGCGCCGGCGCGTGGACCCGTGAATCTTCGCGCACTTCCAGCGGGACCAGATGCAGCCCGAACAGAGCCACCTTATCGATCAAGCGCCCGATCGTGCCCGCCGCGACGCGCGTGCCGCGGTGCGCGATCAGGCTCTCCTGCACCACCCGCAGATCGCCGATCAGATCCGCGCCGGTCGCGTAGCCATCCCGATCCAGCCGCCCGCAGATCTCGTCCAGCATAGCGCGGTACAACTCGCCAGGATGTGTCTCCGGATCCGCCAGTTCGCTCACCTTCAGCGACACGCCGAACTCGCTGGTATCCTGCGTAAGCTGCTCGCTGAGAAAAGTCGCTTCGGCCATGTAGACCCGACGCACGGCCCGGCGCAGCGCCGCCAGCGTATGCCGCGTGACGTCCGGCGTCACGTTGGGGTTGCCATCCCGATCCCCGCCGATCCACGACGCGAACCGGATCACCGGCGGCAGCGCGGACCAATCCGCCTCCGGGTAATGAGTTTGGAGAGTCTCGCGAAGCTCGCTCATCAGATCCAGTGCGGCATCCATGATCACGGCCGTGAAGAAATAGATGCCGAACTCGACTTCGTCCAGCACCCCGGCGCGTGTATGGCGGGTCGGGCGCGTCTGCCACAGTTCCTCGATCTCTTCGGCCATCGCCGCTTGGAGCGCCTGTTCTTCACGCGGGAGCAGCGCGCCGTTGGTGCGCCGGTCGATCATCTGGGCGATATGCCGCAGCTTGATCAGGATCTCCTGGCGTTTGGCTTCGGTCGGATGTGCCGTCATGACCAGCCGCACCTGGATTCGCTCGATCAGCGCGCGCACCTGTTCCGCGCTCTTCCCGGCTTCCTTCAGCAGCCGGATCGCCTCGTCCAGCGATTCGCGCTGGGTGCCCTCACGTTCGCGCTCACGCAGCACCCGGATTCGCTCCTGATCTTCCGCGATGTTAATCAACTGGAAGTAATTCCCAAAGGCTTTGATCAGCACGCGCCGGGCGTCCAGATCGAGATCCTGAATCACGGCGATGAGATCGTGATGTGCGGCCTGATCCCCGGCGCGGCGGGCTTTCGCGCTGGACCGCACCTGCTCCACGATCTGAAAGGCGTCGTCACCGTGCTGCTCGCGGATCACCACGCCGAGCAGGCTGCCGAGCAGGTGAATGTCGGCGCTGAGGGGGGTGGATGGGCTGTTATTCCCCGGCATAGATCGGTCATCTCTCTGCGTTATCGTTCCAACCATTGAATTGATCTTAGTGATACGGGTTGATATGGTGCAATACACCCGCCCAAAACCCTCTCCCTGGCATGGCTGGGGCGAGGGATGCGAGCTTGCTCGCCGGGTGAGGGGCGTCCGCCGAGTGTGTACGGAAAGCGTTTACCCCTATCCCCGTCCGACCTTCGGTCGGCGCCCTTATCCCCGCACGCGGAGAAAGGGGGCGTGTCAAGTCCCTCTCCGTTTACGGGGAGGGATTTAGGGAGGGGTAAAATAGCTTGGCAAACACCCTTTCAGACTATCCGCGATAACTCCGTCAGGGAACAATCCCACCACCGGCCTCCCCTCTCCGCGCGTGGAGAGGGGGACGAGGGGTGAGGTAAAGCGCTAACCGCTAACCGCTAACCGCTAATCGCTGCTTTGTGGCCCCATCCCCGCCGCATCCTCGATCTTTTCCAGCGTCGTCGTCCCGGCCTGCTCGTCGTCTTCGCGCTCCTGGCGGATCAGGGGCAGCTCGCCCGGCTGGATGAATCCCCGCTCCGCCGCGTGGTTCGCCGCCGTGACCGTGTCCGGCACCAGCAGCATCTCGACCCCCAACTGCGACGCCTGCTGGACCAGCGGCAGCAGATCGCTGGTATCGTCGGCCGCGCGGATATACACCGCCAGTACGCGTGCCGGAGTACGGCGCACCGCTTCCATGTAGATCTCCGCGTCGTGCTCGCCGCTGTCCCCAATCAGAATAAACGGCAGCGTCGGATAACGCTCCATCAGGGTGGCGATGTGCTTGAGCTTATGCTCCCGTGGGTCCGGGCGGATCAGGTGATCGGACGTCAGGCCGAGATCCGTCAGGAACAGCGGCCCCAGCGGGATCCGCCGCACTTTGAAGAAATCCACCAGCAGATCGTACAGGTTCCACGGGCTGTTCGAGACGTAAAAGATCGGGTTGTTCTGCTCGCCGGATCCGCGCTGCAAGGCCCGGTAAAACGCCGCCACCCCCTTGAACGGCAGGCGGGTATAGGCGTTCCGCAGAAAGGTATTCCGCGCCATGTTGACGAGGTGCAGCACATCCGTCTGGAGCACGGTGTCGTCCAGGTCGCTGATCACCGCGAACTGCGCGTCCGGCGGCGGCACGAAGACCTGTCCCATGGCGTGCGCGCCCGGCTTGCGGGCATAATCCACCAGTTCAAGCTCAACTTCATACCACGGCGTCGGGCCGGCGGGCGGTGTCTTGAGCGGCAGATGAATATCAAAATAGCCTTCGACGTTGGCGCGGGCTTCCTGCTCAAGATCGCGGAAGCGGGCGCGCACCCGCACGCGCGGCAGTTCGAAGGTGTGCATCCGGCGGATCATGTTGAGCACGTTTTTCCAGACGGTATCCGCTTCGCTGACGCGTATGATGCTGTGCCCGGCCAGCGCGCGCCCCCTCAGATAAAATGCGGTCTGCGTGCCGTAGCCCAAATACGGCACGATCCGCACGTGATCCAGCCCAAACCAGCGCCGCAGCCGCCACTTGATCGTGTCGTACACCACCTCGATCCGGGTCAGGATGGCGAGCAGCAGGCGTTTCAGAATCATCAATCGATCAACTCCTTGAGCGCGGTTATCTCATCCGGCCACCGCTCCAGCCGTTTCTTTTTGAGATTTTCGCGCAAAACCCACGTAATGTCAGCATCATTCCAGGTGGCCCACGCGCGCATCAACGCGAATCCCGCCTCGGGCGCGGCCGCCGTCACCACGCTGACCGAGTAGCCGAGCGCCTGCCGCAGCGTCCGCACGTCGTCGGAGCGGCGAGCATCGGCGGGCAGACGGCGCAGATAGGTCAGCGCGCCGTACTGCAGATCGAGCGCATCCAGCGCACGCGCCGCCGTGATCAGCAGATCCGGCTCCGCGATCCCCGCGACGATGGCGCGCCACTCATACGGATCAGCATCCAGGGCGCGCCGCTGCAACCGGCGGATTGTACTGGCCCACTGCCCGGCCAGGAGCCGCTGTAAGCCCATCGCCACGGCCTCGCGCACGCGCCACAGCGGGCTGTTCGCCAGATGCAGCAGCGCCGACACACCCGCCTCGATATGCTGGAACGCCGCCGCCCAATCCCCATAGGCCACGGCCCCGCAAACCTGCGGCATTTGCAGCGGCGAGTCGGGATCGCCGCCAAAGACCGCCGGGGGATAGCGGTTCATCAGTTCCCACAGCAGCCATTCCGCCGCCACGTAACTCTGGTTCAGCGAGACTTCCGGCGCAGCGCACAGTGCCCCGACCTCATCCGCCAGCGCCCACACCAGTTCGAGGTTGGCCCGGCGGCCCGGCAGCGCGCTGTGATCGATCAGGTAATCTTCCAGCGCCGTGATGTCGGGATCGAGCAGCTGCGCCCGCAGCCGCGCGTCCAGGCTGTAGCGCGCCCTGTTCAACTGGGCGGGCGAGAGTAAGCCGGGACTGGTCAGCGCGGCCATCAGCAGCGGGCGAAGTTCCTGCCGGTGCGTTTCTCGTTTCGATGACATACGTTAGAATCCATGAGAGTGATCAGTTTGCAGTTTACAGTTTTTAGTTTTTGGTTTTTAGTTCTTGGCGATTGGCAAATGTCAGGGCGCTGCTTTACTAAGAACCAACAACCAATCACCAATACCACCGGGAGCACGCCGTGACCGCCCGTCAACCCTGGGAATACTGCGAGCTGCGCCAGGAGATCGCGCAGGGCGTGATGCACCGCCAGTATATCCTGTTTTACCGTGCCGGCGCACCGAGTGAGGAGATCGGCGTGACCAACCGCGAGAACGCGATCGCCCAGCTCGGCCTCGAAGGCTGGGAGATGGTCGGCACGTCCGGTTCATTTATGCACGACAGCAGCGGCTTTCGCATCTTCTTCAAGCGCCCTCTTGATGGGGCAGGGGAATAGGCGTGATGAGCATTCAGATCGAAATTCCATATGACGAGATTGCCGCGTTTTGCGTGCGCTGGCATGTGCGCGAATTGGCGCTGTTTGGCTCCGTGCTGCGTGACGATTTTGGCCCGACAGCGATATCGATGTGCTGGTGACGTTTGAATCCGGCCATGTACCGGGTTTCTTTGGGTTGGGTACTATGCAAGAGGAACTCTCCGTTTTGTTAGGGCGGCGCTCGATCGATCTCGTCACGCCCAAATTTCTCAACTGGCGCATCCGGGATCGCGTACTGTCCGAGGCGGAGGTGATTTATGCAAAAAGATGATCAGGTCTACCTGGGTCACATGTTGGACGTCGCGCGCAAAGCAAGACAATTCGTAGCAGGCAAATCACGCGACGATTTTGATGCCGATGAACCGCTGCGTTTTGCCCTCGCCCATTTGTTGCAGATCATTGGCGAGGCAGCGCGCCACGTTTCAAAGGATACCCAGGATGCTCATCCCGCGATGCCGTGGAGTCTCATAATCGGTATGCGGCACAAGGTGGTACATGATTATATGAATTTGGACGAAGAAGTCGTTTGGTCTACGGTTCAGAATGATTTGCCGGGGCTGATCGCGCTGTTGGAGCAAATCGTTCCCTCAGAAAAACCGCCGGATCAGTGGAACGGGGCAGTAAGGTGGCATTCTCTAGTGATTTGTTCGTAGGGGCGGGTTAACAAACCCGCCCGGCTTCTCAATCACGCTCGCATCGGCTGTTTCGTCTCTCCCCCTCGCCGCGTGGGGAGAGGGGGCCGGGGGTGAGGTATAAGCTAACGAGCTAACCGCTAGACTGGCTAATGGCTTTCTTTACCGCCGCCGGCGCTGTTGCTGCTGCTGGCGACGCCGCCGCCGGCTCCGCCCGAAAAAGATGTCCATCAGAAGGCCGAGGAAGCTGTCCAACAGCGGCATCTGCGCGACAAACCCGATCACCGCCAGCACCGTACCCGCGATGCTCGCCTGCGGGACCGTGATCAGCCCGAAGACGTAGTTCACTTCAACCTGTACCGTCTGCCCCCAGATAGTGACGTTGGTCGGGCCAGGATCCGTCACGCCCGGCAGCGGCTCCCAGGTGATCGACAGCCCCAGCGAGATCACGGCGGTCTGCGCGTCGTCCGCTTCGAGCGTCCAGCGCCATTCGACCTCGCCCCCACGGGTGAGCGGCTGGCGGGCCGAGCTTACGGAGTTGATCCGGAAATCGGGCGCGGAGATGGTCGCCGTCACGAAGGCGTTGTGCGTATTGTAGCGGTCGGTGAGCAGGATCGGCGTGGCAACGATCTCGTTATCGGCCACTTCGGCCACCGGCTGAAGCGCGCCGCCTTCCAGCATCTTGAGCTTGATCCGCACCGCACCAGATCGCCCCACCTGGAACGTCGTCGGCCATTCGAGTTCGACCACGCGCTGCTCGTACCCGGCGGCCGTCGCTGTGAACCCACCCTGACCGTCGGGAGCGGGCGCGGGCGCGTTTGCTGCCAAAGGTGCAACCTCGACCGGGGTATCCTCGCTAATCACGACATTGTTCGTCAGCGGCACGTCCGGCGCGGCCATCGGGGCCATCGTCTGCGGCCCGCTGCTGGTTTCATTTGGCTCCACCTGCGCGAGATCATTGCTCGCTTCGGCTTCGAACTCCGGTGCCATTTGGACCGTTCCGACATCGGTCTGAAAATCGTCCACGGCGGCAGCGCCCCCACTCGCCGCGATCTCCTCCTGGGTGTAGAGCACGCCGCCCGTCGTGCGATCCTCGGTGGGCAGCGGGCCCCGCGCGATCCACAGCACCGCCGCGCCGACCACGAACATCACAACCCCGATCATCGCCACAAACAGTCTGCGCATGGTCAGTCCTCCTTGTCCTCGCCGCCGCGTCGATTGGATTCGATGCTGCGCGCAATCAGCCGCCAGAAAGCCCCGTAAACGCCCTCATGATCGTCTCCCTGACCCTCGGCCAGCGTGCCATTGAGCAGCGCCAGCACGTCATCGATCCAGCGAATCAGGTCGGGCACGTCCGCCTCGACCGCAGCTGCGCGCATGGTGCCCAGTTCTTCGACCACCGCGCCGATCTGATCCGGGATCTCGGTCATGACCGTGATCACGGCATCCGCCACCGACTCGAGCAGGCGATCCAGCGTCATGCTCTCGCCCGGCGGGCCAGCTCGATGCGGCACCCCGTTGTGCAGCCCGTTCAGGATCGCCTGCCACGCGGAATCGTACGGAGTCCCGGTCGGCAGCGTGTCATCCGGGGCGTTGAGCAGCGCCAGCACCGCCGAGACGAAGATCGCCTCTTCGTGCAGATTGCTCTCGCGGACCTGGCGCAGCAGATCGACCAGATTATTCCGCCAGTCGGTCAGCAGGTCGGGCCGCACCAGCAGCACAAGCGTGGTGTTGCTCACGATCTGGTTCACCTGTTCGGAAGTCAGTGCAATAGCCATCAAACTCTCAACTGGGCTGGAAGTAAAAAGCGCCCTAATCATACCGCAAAGTAGGGGGACGCGCAGATCGTAGAAACATCAATGAGCATGGTTGTATTGCCATCACAGGCGCTAGAATCAAACAGAGAGTTTTGCTGCCAATTTCACACAGGAGGTTACCTGCTTATGAGGCATTTACGTTATGGAGTACGTTAGGAAATTGGGCGCTGATCGCGACCCTGATGCGCCCTGCTCGCCGCCTGTGGAGGCGACGACCCGGAAGCCCGCCCGGTGGTCACGCGCGCCCGGCGCTGAAAAGGGGACACGCCCGGTGGGGAGCGGGGCTGATTCGGCTGCTGTTGGGGGATGAATTTGACGCGCAGGACCACCCCGCGAGCGGACTATGACGCCCTGGTTTCGGCAAGCCGGCTTAGGGCGAGCGCCCCCGACCCAACACCGCCCGGCATGTGGGACGGGGGCAACGGTCATGCGGTATGGGCGGTGGATGCCAAAGAAAAGATGGGGTTAGCCGACGGTAGTCAAGTGAGTTGGTTAACTATCAGCGACGAAGCCAGTGCTGCTCTTTTTCCATATGGCCGCGGGTTTACCGCCCTAAGCCTTGGAACCAGATCGACCCAAGCGGTTCGTCAGTGTCTGCAAAAGGTGATGGCGTGTTGCGGCAGACCGACGATGATGCGCTTTGAGTGTTGCGCTGATCCTGGGGCACCGATTCGCCGGAACCTAGGCTCTGGCCTTGTGTAAGCAGGAATACGGCATTGAGGCCGATGTTGGTCGCCCGCGTCAAAGTACCGATAATGCCAGGTCTGGAACGCGATATGACGTGTTGAATGGTTGGGTGGACCCGGCCCAGTGAGCCGATTTTGACCAGTTCTGTCATGAACTGGACCGCTTCGCCACCCTGCAACGGCAGCGCTATCCGCTGCGGGATGGCCGGGCGCGGATCGACCACTGGCCTGACCTGAACGCCGGTCCGCGCCCCTATCAGCCGACCGAAGATGCCCAACTGTGGTCATCCTCCCTCATGGCGCACTATTTGGCGACCTTTCGTTTTCACCGTAAAGTGGAAATCAATGGCCGCATCTCGGTGTGGTTCGCGCCGGGGACAGGGGCTGGGGGATAGGGGCCTGCCTCCCCCTCTCCGTATCGTGGAGAGGGGGACGGGGGGTGAGGTTAAGCCGACCGCTGAAAGCGGATCGCTCTTCTCACCATTGCCGCACCCCCATATTTTTGATAGAATCTCCCTTTGCGCTGGGTTCAGGCGCGGCGGGTTGGACCTCATGTAATTAATACTTCTTGGGACTTCTGGTCGGGCCGGTGATTGACAACATCCCGGCAAAGCAGTACACTACAGAACAAGCGTTCCTGACACATTTGTTCATAATACCGCCATCCGCGAACGCCATTCCCCGGCGTAAGTTCTGCCGGTTCCTGAGCCGGCACTCGCAACGTTTCAACTGAAAACTGACGAGGATTCCTGATGGCACAAAACCAGATCGTCGTGCGCGGCGCACGCGAGCACAATCTGAAGAACATTGATGTCGTCATCCCCCGTGATAAACTGGTCGTCATTACCGGGTTGAGCGGCAGCGGCAAAAGCTCGCTGGCCTTCGATACGATTTTCGCCGAGGGGCAGCGGCGTTATGTCGAGTCGCTCTCGGCCTACGCGCGCCAGTTTCTCGGCCAGATGGAAAAGCCCGACGTCGATCAGATCGAGGGCCTGTCGCCGTCCATCTCGATCGACCAGAAGAGCGTGAGCAATAACCCGCGCTCCACCGTCGGGACAGTGACCGAGATCTACGACTACATCCGCCTGCTCTACGCCCGCATCGGCATCCCGCACTGCCCGGTCTGCGGGGAGCGCGTCGTGGCGCAGTCGCCGCAGCAGATCGTGGAAGCGATCGAAGCCTGGGCGGATGGCACCCGTATCCAGGTGCTTGCGCCGGTCATCAAGGCGAAGAAGGGCCGCCACGAGAAGGTGTTGGACGACATCCGCAAGGCCGGTTTTGTCCGCGCGCGGATCAACGGCGAGGTGCGCGATCTCTCCGAAGAGATCGAACTTGAGCGCTACAAGATGCATACCGTCGAAGTCGTGGTCGATCGCCTGATCGTCCGCCACTTTGACGATCCCGAGGGCGAAGAGGCGAATGCGGACCGTTCGCGCCTGACCGATTCGGTCGAGACGGCGATGGAGATGGGCGGCGGCGTGGTCATGATCAACGACATCACCAACGCCGAAAGCCCAACCGATCACCTGTTCAGCGAGCATCTGGCCTGCGTCTACGGTCATGTCAGCCTGCCCGAGATCGAGCCGCGCACGTTTTCGTTCAACAGTCCGCACGGCGCATGCCCCACCTGCCAGGGACTCGGCGTCAAGCGCGAGTTCGACCCCGATCTGATGGTGCCCAACAAGGAACTGACCATCGATCAGGGCGCGCTGGCCCCCTGGGCCACCGGCAGCGACGATAGCTGGACGCGTCGCTTTTTAAACGAAGCCTGCCGCAACCTGGGCATCCCATCGAATGTCCCGTGGAAGGATCTGACCGAAAAGCAGCAGAACGTGCTCCTGTACGGCACGGATGACAAGATCCGCATCGAGTATCACCGCGACGACGGCAGCCACTTCTCGTGGAACGCCGATTTTGAAGGCGTGTACAACAACACCGCGCGCCGCTACCGCGAGACGACCTCCGACTACATGCGCGCCAAGTACGAGGAGTTCATGAGCGAGCGCCCCTGCGAAACCTGCCACGGACATCGCCTGCGCCCCGAAGCGCTGGCCGTCACCGTAGCCGATACGCACATCCACGAGGCGACGGCGTTCCCTATCAAGGGGCTGCTGCGCTGGGTGCAGACGCTCCGCGGGACGGGAGCGCACAACAACGGCCATGCCGTGCTGAGCGAGCGCGATCTGACCATCGCCCACCAGATCCTCAAGGAGATCGAGGCCCGCGCGCAGTTTATGGTCAACGTGGGGCTGGACTATCTGACGCTGCACCGCACGGCGGGTACGCTCTCTGGCGGCGAGGCGCAGCGCATCCGGCTGGCAACGCAGATCGGGAGCCAGCTCACCGGCGTGCTCTACGTGCTCGACGAGCCGAGCATCGGTCTGCACCAGCGCGATAACGCCAGGCTGCTGGCGACGCTCGAAGGGATGCGCGATCTCGGCAACACGCTGCTGGTCGTGGAGCACGATCACGAGACGATGCTCGCCGCCGACTGGCTGATCGACCTGGGGCCTGGGGCAGGGGAGCATGGCGGCCGCGTGATCGCGGAGGGCACGCCCGAAGACGTCATGCGCCACCCCGACAGCATCACCGGGGCGTATCTCTCGGGGCGGATGTGTATCGACGTGCCTCCGACGCGCCGGCCCGGCAACGGCCAGTTTATCACCGTGCACGGCGCGCGCGAGAACAACCTGAAGAATGTTGACGTTGCGATCCCGCTCGGCAAGCTGGTGGTGATCACCGGCGTGAGCGGCTCCGGCAAATCGACCCTGATGATCGAGGTGCTGTACAAGCGGCTGGCCCAGGTCGTCTGGGGATCAAAGGAGCGGCCCGGTGTGCATGACAGCATCGAGGGGCTGGATCGGATCGACAAGGTGATCCACATCGACCAGTCGCCGATCGGACGCACGCCGCGCAGTAATCCCGGCACCTATACCAAGCTGTTCGATCATATCCGCTCGCTCTTTACCGAACTGCCGGAGAGCAAGATCCGCGGCTATACGGCGGGGCGCTTCAGCTTCAATGTCAAGGGTGGGCGCTGCGAGAACTGCCAGGGCGAGGGCCAGCTCAAGATCGAGATGCAGTTCCTGCCCGATATTTACGTCCCGTGCGAGGTCTGCCACGGCGCGCGCTACAACCGCGAGACGTTACAGGTCAAGTACAAGGGCAAAAGTATCGCGGAAGTGCTGAACATGACCGTCAGCGAGGGCCTGGAGTTCTTCGAGAGCATCCCGGTCATCCACAATAAGCTGGAGACGCTCTCGGCGGTTGGCCTGGGTTATATCCGCATCGGCCAGCCCGCCACGACGCTTTCCGGCGGCGAGGCGCAGCGCGTCAAGCTCAGCCGCGAACTGAGCAAGCGCGCCACCGGCCAGACGCTCTATGTGCTGGACGAGCCGTCCACCGGCCTGCACACCGCCGACGTCGCCAAGCTGATCGAGGTGCTGCAATCGCTGGTCGATATGGGCAACACGGTGCTGATCATCGAGCACAACCCGGACATCATCAAGGTGGCCGATCACATCATCGACATGGGGCCGGAAGGCGGCGACGATGGCGGCTACATCATCGCGGAAGGCACGCCGGAACAGGTCGCGCAGGCCAAAGAGAGCTACACCGGCCGTTTCCTGGCGGACTATCTCGACTGGGCGCTCAGCGGCGATTGATTGGGGTTGGCCCCTCCCTAAATCCCTCCCCACAAGGTGGAGAGGGACTTGATGTCTCCCCTTTCTCCACTTGTGGGGAAAGGGGCCGGGGGATAGGGGCCAATCCTCAAGAGGCGAGGCTGGAGTGAATGCTGAACCCTCTCCCTGGCTTGGCCGGGGAGAGGGCAGGGTGAGGGGCGTTTGGGCGGCCCGTCCGCTATGAGTGCGAGGACCAACGATGAAGCTGAAGAGTCTATCGCTCATTTTGATCGCAGCGCTGTTGGCGTTGCCGTGGCGATCCGCGCAGGCGCGTGACGAGCAGATCCTCACCGTCTTTGCGGCGGCGTCGCTCACCAACGCCTTTGAAGAGATCGCGACCGCCTTCGAGGCCGAGCACCCCGGCGTAGACGTCGTGTTTAACTTTGGCGGCTCGTCCACCCTGGCGACACAGCTTGCCGAGGGCGCACCCGCCGATGTGTTTGCCAGCGCCAATACCGCGCAGATGAATGTCGCGCGCGATGCCGGGCGTATCGCCGGCCCGGTCCGCACGTTTGCGAAAAACCGGCTGGTGATCATCGTACCCGCCGATAACCCGGCCAGCGTCCAATCGCTGCACGATCTGGCCGAGCCCGGCCTTCTGTTGGTGGTCGCGGCTCCTGATGTGCCGGTGCGCGACTATACCGATACCATGCTCGAACGGCTGGCCGCGGATCCCGATTATGGTGAGGAGTACCGGCAGGCCGTGATCGCCAACATCGTCTCGGAAGAATCAGACGTCCGGCACGTGGCGGCGAAGGTCGCGCTGGGAGAGGCCGACGCGGGTGTTGTCTACCGATCGGATGTGACCCCGGACATCGCCGCGGACGTGCGGACGGTTCCCATTCCCGACGCCTACAACACGATTGCCACGTATCCAATCGCCATCACCGAAGACACAGCCCAGCCTGAACTGGCCCAGGCGTTTGTCGATGTGGTGCTGTCAGACGCCGGACAGGATACCCTCGTGCGCTGGGGCTTTCATCTCGGTTCGCCGCGCATGCGAAGACCGCCACAAACCCCACTGACGGCCGCTCTCACCTGGAAGGAAGATGCTCGCGTCGTGGGCGTGAAATTTCGTCGTCTTGTCAATCGAGCGGCCTCCTGGTCGGGACGCGGGCTGGTGATTCTGCTGGCAGGCGGGGCCGTGCTGATGGTCGTGCTGCCCCTGGTCGCGTTAGGTTGGCGCGGTGTTCAGGAACAGGCATGGACGCTCGTCCCCGAAGATTCCGTCCAGCAGGCGATCCGGCTGAGCTTCATCACCACGCTCATCAGCCTGGGAATTATCCTGCTGTTGGGCACGCCGCTGGCGTATATCCTGGCGCGCTCGTCCTTCCGTGGCAAAAAGCTCGTCAGTGTGTTGATCCAGCTTCCCATTGTGCTGCCTCCCGCTGTCGCGGGGCTGGCCCTGCTGATCACCTTTGGGCGGCGCGGCCTGCTTGGGCGCGACCTTGCAGGATTGGGACATCCAGATCGTGTTTACTCAAAAGGCGGTCGTGTTGGCCCAGGTCTTTGTCGCCCTGCCGTTTTATGTCCGGGCGGCGCAGGCGGGCTTTCGCGTCGTGAACCGCGATATTGAAGAAGCCGCGCTCGTGGATGGCGCGACCCCCTGGCGGCGCTTTATCCATATCACCTTCCCGCTGTCACGCAAGGCGCTGATCAGTGGGGCGCTGCTGAGTTGGGCGCGGGCGCTGGGTGAATTTGGCGCGACGATCCTGTTTGCGGGCAGCCTTCAGGGGCGGACGCAGACCATGCCGCTCCTGATCTACAGCGTCTTTGAGCGCAATGTGAACGCCGCCATCTGGACGGCGCTGATTCTCGTGGCGCTGGCGTTCCTGGTGTTGGTGGTTATTCTCCTGTTGTCGCGCGACCACGAGCCGGAGTTGTGAGAACCTCACCCCCCCAGCCCCCTCTCCACACGCGGAGAGGGGGAGCCGCACGCCGATAAGGATCCCATTTCACGGGGAAGCGCGATTGTTGATGCATATATACAATTATTCTCGATATAGGTATCGCCCAACTAGAATCGCGCTATGTATGAACCGGTCCCCCCTCTCCGCGCGTGGAGAGGGGGTCAGGGGGTGAGGTAAACCATGCCCGCCGATCCCGAACCCAAATCGTATCCCTATCTCACCCCGCCTGCCCTCTGGGCCAAACTCAAGCCCCTGGCCCGCCAGAAGCGCCATGAACCCACCCCGGCCGAATCCCGGCTCTGGCACGCCTTACGCGGCCGCCGCCTGTGCGGACTGAAATTCCGCCGTCAGCACAGCATCGAACGCTTCATTGTGGATTTTTACTGTGCTGATCCCCCGCTGATAATCGAAGTAGACGGTCCTATCCATGATTACACGCCGGACGAGGACGCGATCCGCCAGGAATTTCTGAAATCGCTCGGCTACCGCGTGATCCGCTTCACCAACGATGACGTGCTGCATAACTTGGACGCTGTTCTTCAGGCGATTGCATGCAGTGTCCAGACAGGCCCCTCATCAATCACCTTGTCTGAACATTCGTCACCCGATTAAAATCACTTTACCTATCGACCGGTTCCCCCTCTCCGCGCGTGGAGAGGGGGTCAGGGGGTGAGGTAAACCCCATGCCCACCATCGACGACCTGCTGACCGAAATCTTCGACGCCCAGCGACCCGCCCTCTACGCGGAATTCGCGGAGTGGGTCCGCACGTCGCGCCGCTTCCGCGCCTTTGCCACCACCTACCGCACCAAGATCCGCGCCAAGCTCAAAAATGTGAACGACGACAGCCGGATGCAGGATCTCCGCGCGGAACTCGCCACCGCGGCGCTGCTGCTGCGCGAGGAGCGCTTCACCCTCGAATACGAGAAATACGCCGCCACCAAACAGCGCGGCCCGGACTTTACCGTGACGTTCAAAACCCATACCCCCTTCAACGTCGAGGTGCGCCGTCTCCGCAGCGCCGAATGGGACATCGATGCCGATCCCGGCGCAGATGCCGACGTGCCCCTCGCCAAGCTGACGGCGGTGCTGTGTGACAAAGTCGGGCAGATGCCGCCAAGCATCATTAACTTGCTGTGGCTGGTAGCCGAGCGCGATCTCTCCGAAGCGGATCTCAACCGCGCGGTGCTGTCGCTGCGCCAATTGGCCGATCGCAAAGTCGAGGACTTCTTCACACATCGTGGCTACAAAAGCGCCGCCGATTACCTCCGCCACGAACATCACCTGAGCGGGATCGTCGTGCGTCCATCCGGCGAACCCGTCCTTTGGCTCAACACCCTCGCCCGCCACCCGGTCCCGCCACCCATTGTCACGGCGCTCCAGCGTCTAGTAATTTAACCTTACCCCCCAACCCCCTCGGCACACGCGGAGAGGGGGAGCAGCGCTCCGATAGGAATCCCGTTTCACAGCGAGTCGCGATTTTTCATCCACAGATAAAATCGGGCCGGATAGGAGAATCGCCCCATTAGGATCACACCGTGAATCGACCGGTTCCCCCTCTCCGCGTGTGGAGAGGGGGTCAGGGGGTGAGGTTTTTTCTCCGTTGGCCCGCTCCACCACCTGTGATATAATCCCGCAGCGTAACCACGCGGTGGCGTGCCCACCGCGTGGCGTATCCACGGCGTCACAGGAGCGAACAACCGCCGATGCGTCATTATCAGAAGCTGGATCAGGTTTCGCACGACGAAACCGACGACACCCTGTTGATCGAGTGCGCCGGGGGCGATCACTGCCTGCCGAAGCTGTGGTTCGGGCGCGAAGGCATGTATGTCAGCGTCTCAGCCAGCTATGGCCCGCTGGAGATCGCGCTGCGTCCGCGCCAGCAGGATCTCGTGACCGGGCTGACGCAGCTTCGCCCCACCGAGCGCTTATCGGTGATGCGTATCGTCGGCACGGGCCAGGCGCATATTGAACTCGGCCTGTCCACCAGCGGCGAACTCCTGTTCCGCGCGGCGATCGTGGCGGACGCGACCGGCCATTTCGCCATCAATCTGATTTTGACATCCGATGCGCGCGCCCGCCTGTTCGCGTGGCTCGGCATCGATCACAATTCAGGGAAATGAGCTTGTCCCCTCTCCACCCTGTGGGCAGGGGAGGGGCATAAACCAACCAACATATCCCTCGGCGGGGAGAGCGCCCGCGCGGATCGACTATCCGCCGGGCCACCGAAGGGGCAAGCGGGAGAGCAGACTGGTTTCTCCGGCGAAACTCTCAGGTTCAGGAACCCGCCGCACGGGGCACCCTCTGGAAAGCGTGCCGCAGTCAATCGCACGCGCCGACGGGGCAACTTCACCGCTGACCATGCGTCGCCGGTGGAGCAATCTCTCAGGCCAAACGACAGGGGCAAACAGTCATCCAGCACTGTTTGCTTTTGTTTTGTCTGGCCGTTTTGTTTGTATGCTACACTACGAATACGATGGATCTTGCTTGAGAAAGGATAGTTGACATGGGTGATTGGACCATTCTCGATACGTTGAAGTACACCGAAAGTGACGAGTGGGTGAAGGTCGAGGGCGATACCGCCAAGATCGGCCTGACCGACTATGCACAGGACCAGCTTTCCAATATTGTGTTTGTCGATCTCAGCGAAGTGGAAGTCGGCGGGTCGCTCAGCCGCGGCGATACCTGTGCCGCCGTCGAGAGCGTGAAAGCCGCCTCGGATGTCTACACGCCGGTCAGCGGTAAAGTGACCGCCGTCAACAGCGCGCTCGATGACGAGCCCGAAACCATCAACAGCGATCCTTATGGTGCGGGCTGGCTGGTAGAAGTCCGCCTCACCAACCCGTCCGAACTCGACGGCCTGATGGACGCCGCCGCCTACAAAAAACACTGCGACGCGCGCGAGTAGTTATCGTTACCTTATGTCCGTAGCATTTTGTAGGGGCGTATCGCAATACGCCCCTACAAGGCGCGCTGATGAGCGCCCCAGAATTGTTTCAGGAGCTTAACCCAATATGCCTTACTACCCACACACCGATGCAGACCGCGAAGCGATGCTTAACACCATCGGCGTTGGTTCGCTCGATGACCTGTTCGACGCCGTGCCCTCGGATGTTCGCTTCCCCAAGCTGGATATCCCGGCGGGCCTGAGCGAGATGGAAGTCGCCTGGGAGCTTGGCGGGCTGGCGAACGGCAACATGTCGGCCAGCGACTACGCGATCTTCCTGGGCGCAGGGGTCTACAACCACTTCAGCCCCAGCGTGATCAACCACATGCTGCTGCGCGGCGAGTTTTACACCGCCTATACACCCTACCAGCCCGAACTGAGCCAGGGCACGCTGCAAGCGATCTTCGAGTACCAGAGCATGATGTGCATGCTCACCGGCATGCAGGCCGCCAACGCCAGCCACTACGACGGCGCGACCTCGCTGGCCGAAGCCGTCACGATGGCGAACGTCCATTTCCGCGGCAAGCGCACCAAGATCGTGCTCAGCCACAGCGTCCACCCCATGTATCGCGCCGTCGCCCGCACCTATCACCAGGGCGGTGAGCTGAAATTCGTCGGCGATAAGGGCCGCGCCACCATCCCCGATCTGATCGACATGCTGGACGAGCAGACCGCCATGCTGGTGGTGCAGTATCCGAACTTCTTCGGCCAGATCGACGATCTGACCACGCTGGCCGAGGCCGTCCATAAAGCCGGCGCGCTGCTGTGTATCGCCGCCGATCCGATCGCGCTTGGCATGTTCAAGTCGCCGGGCGAACTGGGCGCGGATGTCGTCGTGGGCGAGGGCCAGCCGCTCGGGATTCCGCTCAGCTTTGGCGGGCCGTATCTCGGCTTCTTCGCCACCAAGACCGAGCTTGTGCGCAAGATCGCCGGGCGTATCGTCGGGGAGACTGTCGATCAGTCGGGCCGCCGCGCCTTTGTGATGACCCTCCGCCCCCGCGAGCAGGACATCCGCCGCGAGAAAGCCACCAGCAATATCTGCACGAACCAGGGCTTGATGGCACTGGCCGCGTGTGTCTACATGGCGGTGATGGGCAAAAACGGGCTGCGCAAGGTCGCGGAACTGTGCTATCACAAGGCGCACTACGCCGCCGAGCAGATCAGCCAGATCGACGGCTACAGCGTCGATCTGACCAAGCCGTTCTTCAAAGAATTTGTCGTGACCTGCCCGAAGCCGGTCAGCGTGATCAATGAAACCCTGTTGGAGCACTACGGCATCATCGGCGGTTACGATCTCTCGAAGGATTACGAGGATCGCAAGAACCAGATGCTGGTCGCCGTCACCGAAATGAACACCAAGGACGAGATCGATACGCTGGTTGAGGCGCTCAAAGCCGCCAAGACCTACGATCACAAGCATTGATTCTCAAGATCAATGGGGAGTGTGAACCATGAATCCGGCAACCCGTTATGAGAATTTCCCGCCCAGATTAGTGCTGTTGTGCAGTTCGTTTCAGATCGCCATCTATGCGATCGGGATCCTCATCCTGTCGGGTCTGGGAGCCGGGGCCATCGCGCTCTACATCGTCATCTGTCTCGCCCTGGAAATTCGTGCGATGAGAAGTGGCTGTGTCAACTGCTTCTACTACGGCAAATGGTGCGGCTTTGGCAAGGGCAAACTGGCGGCCCTGCTGTTCAGCAAGGGCGACCCGCGGCGTTTTGTGGAGCGTATTGTCTCGTGGCGCGATGTGCTGCCCGACATGCTGGTGTTTCTGCTCCCGCTGATCGGCGGTATCGTCCTGCTGATCCAGGATTTTGACGTGCTGCTCGTCGTCGCTCTCGCCGTGCTGCTGGCGCTGTCCTCTGCTGGAACCGGCTATGTCCGTGGATCGGTGAGCTGCCGCTACTGCAAGCAGCGCGACATCGGCTGCCCGGCCCAACAGCTGTTCCAAAGCCAGGCCGCCCGCCCGAAGTGACAACAGGTGGTATGTCGGAATGGCTCGCCGTGCCACAGGACGTCAAAACGGCGCTACTGAAGGGACCTTGATCAGCCCCTTTAGCGGGCTTTCCGGCTTTTTTCGTAGCCGTGCGGTTTCAACCCGCGGCGTTAGCTGCAAACTGTCAACTGTCAACTAACAACCAACAACTAAGAACTACTTTGGTGTAAAGGATTCACTGATGACCGAATTGATTATCCAGACCAAAAACGGCACCCCGGAGCCGCTCGAACCCCTGATTTACGACCTGAGTTCGCCGGGACGCATAGCGATCAATCTGCCCGATCCCGACGTGCCCGAAGCGCCGCTGCCCGCCGACCTGCTCCGCCAAAATCTTGACCTGCCCGAAGTCAGCGAACTGGACGCCGTGCGCCATTTTGTCCGGCTCAGCCACCTGAATCACGGCATCGACACCGGCTTTTATCCGCTCGGCTCGTGTACGATGAAGTACAACCCCAAGCTGAACGAGGATATGGCCCGCCTGCCCGGCTTTGCGGCTGTCCACCCCTTGCAGGACCCGACCACCGTGCAGGGTGCGCTGGCCGTGATGGTCACCGTCCAGCAATGGCTGGCCGAGATCAGCGGCTTTCAGGGGGTGAGCTTGCAGCCCGCCGCCGGGGCGCACGGCGAATTCGCCGGGATCCTGATGATCCGCGCCTATCACATCGCCAACGGCGAGCCGCACCGCACCAAGATCATCATCCCCGACAGCGCGCACGGCACCAATCCCGCCACGACCGCCATGGCCGGGATGCAGGTCATCGAGATCAAATCAGACGCGAACGGCGACGTAGACCTCGACCAGCTTCATGCCCACTGCGGCGACGACATCGCGGGCATGATGATCACCGTGCCCAATACCCTCGGTGTGTTCGAGCGCAATATCAAGAATATCGTGGATGTCATTCACGGCTGCGGCGGCCTGATGTACATGGACGGCGCGAACATGAACGCCATGCTGGGCGTCGCCAAGCCTGCCGATCTCGGCTTCGACGTGATGCACTACAACCTGCACAAGACCTTCAGCACCCCGCACGGCGGCGGTGGTCCGGGCTGCGGAGCGGTCGCCGTCAACGAGAAGCTGCTGCCGTTCCTGCCCGGTCCGATTGCCACCATCGTGGAAGAAGGCACCGACGAGGAGCCGCCGCTCTACGGCATGACCATGCCCGAAAAGAGCATTGGCATGATGAAATCCTTCTGGGGCAATTTTGGCATGGTGGTGCGCGCCTTTGCCTATATCGCCATTCACGGCGCGGAAGGGCTGCGCGGCATCACCAATCATGCCGTGCTGAATGCGAACTACATCCGCGCGCGCCTGAAGGATACCTATCCCATGCCGTTTGAGCGCATCTGCGGCCATGAGTTCGTCTGTGAGGGGCACTTCCCGGACGCGGAAGGCATCCACGCGCTGGACATCTCCAAGCGCCTGATGGACTACGGCATCCACCCGCCGACCAATTACTTCCCGCTGATCGTGCCGGAAGCGCTGCTCATCGAGCCGACCGAGACCGAGTCGAAGGAAGAGTGTGATCGCTTTGTCGAGGCGATGCTGGCGATTGCGAAGGAAGCGCGCGAGAATCCCGATCTGCTGCACGACGCGCCGCACACGACGCCCGTGGGCCGCGTGGACGACGTCCGCGCCGCGAAGCAGTTGGTGCTCGTGCTGCCGCCCCGTCCTCGAAACCACCTGATACCCGCACACTCGTAGGGGCGGAGCCCCCGTTGCTCCGCCCGTTCTATTCTGAGGAAACCCCTTTAATCGTCCGAGTATCAGAGAGGTGTCGCAATGGGGAATGTAGTTGACGATACTGCTCCTGACTTCTTGTGAACACAGATTTTTCATGGCATTTAACCTCGAAGACACGATAACTTTATGAACGTTGAAACGTGGGGTTTTTGTCATAGCTGCCGTCTCAAATCTCGTCGAAAATGTAGATGCCGACTTTGTGCTTCATAACAGATAATAGTCTCTTTTCTTGAGGGGCATGAATGTATTGCAGGGAAGACAATCGATGAATGGCTATCTGAGCAGGTTCAAAGCAGTGTTGCGAGTAAGCAGCGTCACCTCTACACATGCCTGTTCCAGATGAATAGCCTAAGAGGAGTGCTCAATCGAATAGCTCAACCGTCATCAAAGGTCGTTTGGTAATGCGAGATGGCAGGTATCCAGCCATTCTAATTTCCCTATCATGTGACGCTGACTCTTACACCACGAGACCATGAGGCTCTAGAGACATGATAGACTTCAACACGTGTCGCCGCCCATTAGCTAGATCACATCAAGCGTCGCCATAATGATCGTTAACTGTCAATCGACTGCGATAGGTCGTCTAGTATCCATTTAGGCGGTCTGTACGTCATGAATGGATGATCGCTATCCACAGGCACAGGCATGCATCCAATGCGAAAGCCTCACAATAATGCACTGGGTATAAGTAATGCTTTGGGCAAGCTGATACTAGTGCTCATATTCGTACTCCGAACTTGATCCCGAAACTAGTTGTGCCATCTCCCCCTCCTTGGCTCCGCCGGGGAGGGGCAGGGGGGAGGGGCGTTTCATCACCTGCATCGTTCCGCCACCGGCTCCCCCTCTCCGCGCGTGGAGAGGGGGAAGCGTGCTTGCACGCCGGGGGTGAGGTAAACTACCCCGGAAACACATCCTTCACCGCCAGCGCGAACCCCGGCAGCACCTCGCCCCCGCTGATGCTCTCCTTCACGCCCAACCGTTCAGCCCGCTTGCCCGGCGCGTGGATCTCGACGACCTTCTTCTCAGGATCGACGACCCACACGACCGTACCCGCCGCAAGATAATTCGTCACCTTGAGCCGCAGATCCGCGGGATCATCACTCGGAGACAGCACCTCAACCGCGAGATCGGGCGCGTTGGGGTTGTATGCCTCATGAGATGGCTCTGGCTGCCGTGCCTTAGAGATAAATGCCACATCAGGGATATACCGCTCGCCCGCCACCCGATAGCCGCCATCCGCGCCGGTCACGCGCCCCAATATCATGTTGCAGTATATAGGCAAAGATGTATCCCAGGATCCGCGCGGCCACTTCAGAAGCATAATTGTTTGATACCACCTCGATCATCTCCCCTCCGATGTATTCGAGCCGCCGCTGCGCGTTCGTTGGCTGCAAAGCGATCTGGTCGAATTCTTCAACCGTCATGCGTCGAGTTTGTACGGCCATCGTGTCCCGTCCTATCCTTACTCACCTGTCCCTATTGTAGCACGGAGCGAGTCCGTATCGTCCCCAACCGGCTCCCCCTCTCCGCGTGTGGAGAGGGGGGCGGGGGGTGAGGTAAACCACCCGCTTCCACGCGCCGCCGGGATAAGCGCTTTTCCCCCCGACTTAAGCGCTTATCGCTCCGAATCGCCCCAAGATAAGCGCTTTTCCGGTCGAGATAAGTGCTTTTCTCCCCCGGAGTGCCAGGAAAAGCCCCTGGCGATTCGAGATAAACGCTTATCTTAAGCGCTTTTCTCCTCGAAAAAATCGCCTTGCCACACTTAAAACTTGATGCGGAGATCAACCCGCGCATCCCCGCGCAGCACCACCGCCGGCACCGTCTGCCCCTTTTGGTAGCCCTTTGCCATCCGCTTGACCGTGCCGGGATTGGTGATCGGCTTGCCGTCCAGTTCGATCAGCACGTCTCCCGTGCGCAGGCCGGCCCGCCCCGCCGGAGATTGGGCATTCACCCGCCCGACGAACACGCCCTGTTCCGCGCGGGTTCGATCACGATACGCATCCAGCGGCAGCACTTCCACGCCGAGCTTCTGCGTCCCGCTCAGCCGGCGCACCACGACCATCAGCCCGCCGGACGAGTACGCCCTATGCGCGCCCTGCCGCACCAGATAGATCGCGCCCGCCCCGGCCAGCCCCACGCCCGCCAATAGAATCGCCGCCATGGGCAGTTCGATCACGCTGCGGCTGCGCTCCCAGCTGGTATAGCGATCGTAGTACACGTAATAATCCTGCCCGATGATCCGCAGCGTCAGGTCGCGGGTCAGCGTGGTTTCGGTCATCGTGCCGTCCGCTTGCGGATAGGCCACCGTCAGCGACGCGTGGGCCGTGATCGGGGTATACGTTTCGCCCGTCGGCAGCGGGATCAGGATCGAGAGGTCCGGGTTGACGCGGCGCGGTGTTTCGTCGGCGGCGAAATCGACCTCCTCGATGTCCAGCCAGTTATCGCCCGGCTGTGCCTCGATCGTGGCATTGATCGCCCCGCGCATTTGCAGCGCCCCCGCCACGAATGCCCACTGCCCGCCAGGGGTTTCCAGCGGCGGGAACTGGATCGTCACGCGCGTGCGCCGGTCATAGCCGGGCGCGATCAGGTATTCGGCCCGACTCTGATTGTATTCCACATAATAGTCCCACAGGGATTCGTCGCTGTAGATCGGCAGGTCGTAGCCCCACAGCGAGGTGCTCAGGTCGGCGGCCTCGAACGTCTCGCGGTACAACGCCGGGATCTCCGGCTCCGGCTCGGTCAGCGCGCGCGCGAAAGCCATCGCCGCGATCACGATAAACCCCACGCACGCCGCCAGCAGCCACCCCTGGATCGCGTAGCCCCGGTACACCAGGAACAGCACCACGCCGATCATGCCCATCGTCAGCGGCGACACCCACGTATACGGGAACCCAAGCTGCGTCACCAGCACGCTCGCCACGATCCCCGCCGCCGACCATCCGAACCCCAAAATCAGCAGCCACATCAGCCAGTTGTTATTCCGCACAGTCCTTCCTCCGTGTCGATCGTCGGCCCCCCACGCCCGTGCTCATTCTAGCCCAGTTTGAGATCCGCCGATACCATTCCCCCGTGTCAGAAGGACCTGTGTAATCTTTCCTGAATACCTCTGCCTAATGTAAGATAGACGGTGAGAGCGCTTGCGGGTTACCACTATAACCGTGCTATACTATGAAGAGTACTTGCGGGGAACTTAGCGAACCCCTTCCAAACCAAATTCAAACCTCTTGAGTGAACCGGCGGGGGACATGCAGGATCGGAACGCATCGAACGATACGAACGATGGAGACTGCGCTGTGATCTGGATGGGGAATCACAGCCGGTTGATGGAACTGGCGTCACCCTACTATGCCATCTACCATGTCAGCCAATCGCAGGCGCTGCTGCGCGCGCTTCAGCATGGGTTGGCCTATTGTGTCGTGATCGACAGTGCCCCCGCCGATACGGATGTCCCCGCGCTGGCCGAGTCGATTCGCGCCCAGTGGCCCGGTGCAGGGATTGTGCGGATCACCGAGACGAGCGCGACCGGCCCGACCGTGGGCTGGCCGGCCGATTTCACTCTGGACCGCAATTGCACCGTCGAAGAACTGCGCGCCTGTCTGGCGGAACTGACGGCCCGCGTAAGCGAGCCCTCGGATTATGATGCGCTGCGCGATCGAACCCGCCACCTGGAAGAACTGCTCAGCGGCACGCTGACGGTTACCGGCGACCTCGAAGTGACGTCGATTCTGGGTGATCTGCGCCAGGCCGGGCGTACCGTGGTGGACGCCGACGATGTCGCGATTCTGCTGGTCGACATTGATAATCATGATCTGCATGATGCGCTCGGACTGCGTATTCCGGCCGAATATGTGCGGGTCTGTCGCGAGCATTTTCGATCGCTGACGCCCACCGATCGCTTGCGTTATCTCGGAGACGAAGTGCTGCTGCGCGCTCGTACCCCGGAGATGCCGGCCGATTCCCCGCGCGTCGCGGAGGCCGACGCGGTGGCCGCGACTTCGTATATGCGCACGCCGATCATGGTCGACCAGCGGATGGTGGGATTTGTGGCCCTGTTTGCCTTCCGACCAGGGCGCTTTAACGGCGCGCACCTCGAATTGGGGCGGCTGTTTGCGGCTCAGATCGGCGCGGCGATTCGCAACCGTGAGCTTTATGTGCGCCTGAACCGCGCCGAGCAGTATCAGGAGGCCATCAGTCGAGTCGCCCGTCTGCTCGTGGAAGATTTGAAGCTGGAAGAGGTTCTGGACCATATCGCGCATATCGCGGTCGAGCTCGTATCGGCTGACGGCGGCGCGATCTTTTTGCTTCAGCCAGACCACTGGCTGACAGTGAGTGCTGTTGCCGCCGATCCTCAGCATCTTGTTGGGAACCGGGTCGAGCCAGGAGCCGGACAGGCTGGCCTGGTCGCAGAAACCGGACAGCCGAGCATTGTCGGGGATTATAAACACTGGTCGCACGCGATTCCAGAATTCCGTGATGATTTCCCGCTCGATCAGGACCTGCTCGGCGTGCCGCTGACCTATCGGGGGCGGGTGCTGGGCGTCCTGCAAATCCTGCGCCCCAAGGCGTTAGCGACGCCGGTCGATGAGGCTCTCGATGGCCTGATGCTGCTGGCCCCCCAGGCGGCCACGGCGATTGCCAAAGCTCAGCTTCACGAGACGATTGATCAGGAGCGCCGCCAGCTTAAGGCTGTACTCGGTCATACGCCGGCGGCTGTGGTCATGTGCAGCGAGGACGGCACCATTCGGATGCTGAACCCTGAAGCCGAGCACGTGCTTGCCGTGATGCACCTTACCGCCGAGGACGTGAAAGGGCGGCGCGCGCCCGAACTCGCGGCAGAACTGGTTCCCGATATCGGGTTGGATGCGTTGACTGTTCCGTGTGCTGTTGAGGTCCTGATGGGCAGCGCGCGCGAATATCTTGTCCATGTTGCGCCCATTACGACGGCTGCCGGTGAGATCCATGGCTATGTGGGTGTCGCCCAGGATGTTACCCAGATGCGGCGTATGGACCGCATGAAATCCAATCTCAACCGGATTCTGACTCACGACCTGGGCAACCTGCTCATGCTGGCGCGGAATCCTCTGGAGATGTTCGACGATCCTGAACTGTCGCCGGAGCAGCGCGATCAACTCCGCCAGATGTTGATTAACAGCATGGCACGGATGGAAACGCTGCTCAAGGACGTGATGGATCTCGATCTGCTGCCCTCAATCGATGAGCATACGGTCCTGCCCTATCGCCTGGAGGCACTGGCCTGCGCGGCCGTGGAGCGCAACCACAGCGCGGCAGTCCGCAACCATATCATGCTGCGTTACCAGGAACGTTCCCGTTTGCCGGGTGCGCTGCGCGGCCACGAGGTCCTGATCATGCAGGCGATTGACAACCTCGTGACGAACGCGATCAAGTATACACCGGCCGGCGGCGAGATCACGGTTACGGCTGGCGTCGACGGGGAATTTGGTGTGGTCCAGGTGATCGATACCGGCTATGGCATCCGCGCCGATCAGCTTGAGCGGATCTTCGAGCCGTTTGTTCGTCTGAAGGATCCACGGACGGCGAGTGCCTCAGGCACCGGCATGGGGCTCAATCTGGTCAAGACGTTTGTCGAGGCGCACGGCGGTTATGTGACCGTCGAGAGCGCGCCCGACCAGGGCAGCACCTTCGCGATCTACCTGCCGCTCCACCCGCTTGAAGCGGTTCAGGTTCCGACCACGGCGCTTACCCGCATCGATCTGTCGCCGCTGGTGGGCGAGTCCACGCGGCGCTAGGGTAGGGCATTCCCCCGAAGAATTCAAAAGGGCGGGTGCGTTAGCCCGCCCTTGCTGTTGATACGGCAAATCAGACGTGACTTATCGCTGATCGCTGACCGCTGAACACTCTACTTCGTCAGGGCTGCGCGCACCGCGCCGAGCTTCCCCGCCGATCCGAGCTTCTGCGCCTTGTGCGCGATGAACTTGGCATACTCGCTGACAAAAACCGTGCCCGGCTTGCGGAAATCGAACTCCGCGGACTGATCGCGGAAATATTCGCGATGGACGCGCGTCCAGACGAGGCGGCCGTCGGTGTCGATGTTCACCTTCGTCACGCCAAGCGTGGCCGCGCGCTGGAACTCGTTCTCGTCCACACCGCGCGCTGACGGATCGAGCGTGCCGCCCGACTCGTTGATCCGCAGCACTTCCTCCTGCGGGACGGAGCTTGAGCCGTGCATGACCAGCGGGAAACCGGGGAGCTGCTGCTGAATGGCTTCGATCCGCTCAAAGTGGAGTGACTGCTGGCCCTTGAACTTATACGCGCCGTGGCTGGTCCCAACGGCGACGGCGAGGCTGTCGCACCCGCTCTGCTCGACAAACAGCTTGGCTTCATTCGGATCGGTGAGCATGGCGTGTTTTTCGTCCACCTTGATGTCTTCTTCCACGCCGCCCAGCATACCCAGTTCCGCCTCGACCGACAGGCCGGCCGCATGGGCGCGTTCGACCACGCGCCGCGTCGTGGCGATGTTGCCCTCGAACGGTTCGTGCGAGGCGTCGATCATGACGGACGAATAGAAGCCGGAGTCGATGCAGGCATAGCAGGTCTGCTCATCGCCGTGATCCAGATGCACCGCGTAGATCGCGTCCGGGTACATCGTTTCGGCGGCGCGGATGATGGCTTCGATCATGGGGATGCCGGCGTATTTGCGCGCGCCCTTCGAGATCTGGATGATGAACGGAGCCTGGGCTTCGAGATTGCCCTGGAACAGCCCTAATGCCTGCTCCATGTTGTTAATGTTATAAGCTCCCACCGCGTACTTGCCGTAGGCAAGGCGAAAGAGCGCGTCGGTTGTGACGATCATGGGTCAAACTCCTTAGTTATTTTGAGGGAAAACCGGGTGAAGTATAACACAATTCCGCGTTTTTCCCCGCTATTCGTCACGCCCGTTTTTTGCCGAGCGTCGCCCCGTAGATCACGAACAGCTCTTCGCCGTCGAGTTGCAGTACCCGGTTGAGCGCGGCGTCATCATACGCCCCGATCGCGCACACCCCGCTGCCGATCATCCCCGCCGCGAGGTAGAGGTTCTGGCAGACGTGCCCCGCATCGAGGAACAGATAGCGATAGCCGCGCTCGACATAACGCCACGTCATGCGCTCGGCCACGGCCACCCACAAAAACGTCACGGCGCTGCGGTTCACATGCTCCTGGTTCGAACACGCCTGTGTGATTTGCGCCGTGAGATCGCCTTCCAGGGGCAGGCGAATCAGCTTGTGCAGGCTGGCGAGATAGCGGTAGACGCCCGGCTCCAGATCCGTAACCCGGTTGACGAGCAGGTAAGTCTCGAAGGCATGGCGCGCCCCGGCGGATGGCACCGTCCGCACCGTGGCATAGGACTCGCGCTGCTCTTTAACGCCCTGCGTACACCACAGCAGGTATGACAGTTCGCCCAGCGAGATCGGAGCCTCCGTGTAGTTGCGAAGGGTGCGCCGCTGCTCAATCAGCGTGCGGAGCTCGACAGGTTCCAGCTTGAGCGCGTCGGGTGACGGCAGATCAATCAGGCGCTGGTTCGTATCATAGGGCAGTTCCAGCGGCGGCTGTGTCTCACCGCGCGACTGGGCGGACGGATCCATGTGGGTATATTGGGTTTCGAGCATAAACTGGCGGCCAATCGACATGACTCACTCTCTCCTGGACAAGCAGTGGATACACCCCCATTGTACCCGAGTTGACCGAGTCAGAGGCGAATCGAATGAGGCGGATTATCAGGCGCGTTGTTCCAATGACTGATGTTGTAGATACCGTCCTGTAAAAGGACCGGATGCGCTGATGGATGACCGGCCTCACCCCCTCAGTCCCCCTCTCCAGCCGAGCTAGAGAGGGGAAGCGCGCGTTTTCTCCCCTCTCCATCTTGGATGGAGAGGGGCCGGGGGTGAGGCCAGGCTGGTGGCTGAACGCTGTTTACCCCGCCAGCTTCACATCACACGTCCCGGTGCCGCCCTTGCACTGCGCGATCGCGACGCCGTTCTGCTTCACCTCAAAATCGCCGCTGGCCCAGAAACGACCTTCGGGCGCGACGTAGATATACGACACCCGCGCGCGGCACGAGGCCGGCTGAGCCAGATCCACGGGTTCGCTCCAGGCCCAGACGTGCAGGCACGCACCCGGCGAGAAGAGATCGAGCCTGACCGGCGCGACGGCTGACCAGGCGGTGGTTGCCAGGGTATGCCCGCCGCCCGTGATCGTGATCGCGCTGATGTCGATCCAGTCCTGGGTGAGGTTGAGCAGCATCAGCGACCGGGGATCATATTCCAGGCGGAAATCGGGATTGGCTGGCGGGGCGGCGGTTGGGGTTCGGGTGGCGGTCGGCACAACGGCGCTGGTTGGAGTTGGGATCGGTGTGGAAGCGGGGGCTTGCGCCAACTGCCCAGACTGCGCCGGGGTTGGGGTTGGACTGGGCGCCGCAGCGACCGCCGTTGCGGGTTGGGTTGTCGGTGCGGCTCCGGCCGCGACCATCGCCAGGGTGTCGGGCAGAATCGCGATGTCGTGCGCCAGATCCACCGGGCGGAGTAACTGGGTTGTCCCATCGTCAAACAGCACAAAGACCTGATCGCCCGCGCCCGGCGGAATGGCCAGGGTGAGGGTCCAGTCCCTCTCATCGGTCAGCGGGCGGCCATCCGCACCGAACAGCCGGATCGTCCGAACCTGCCGCAGCCAATTTCCGCTGCCGCGCGCGTAATACTCGTTGGAGAGATACAGCCGGTTGGCTGTCGGATCGTGCAGAACAGGCAGTACGTCCGGCCTGCTGCCCAAGACCGCCATGATGATGTAGCCGAAGGGATGCTTGACCGCCCACACGCCGATTTCGCGATAGGCCGGGTTAATGATGGTATTGTGGTGCAGGCTCGAACTCATCCAGAAACTGAAGACGGAATTCACCGAGCCGACACCGGCGATCTCGCTGACCGAGATTTGCTCGCGGGTGCCGTAGGTTTCCCATGAGTAGGGCGCGGACCCGGCCCGCTGGCGGGCATCGTCACCCCGCCGCCCCAGGTGAATATCCCCGCCATCCGGGATGTCGGGCAGCGAAGCGATATATTCGGCCTGATCGCGCGCCATCGCTTCGAGCCGGCCATTGACGGCCAGGGGCTGCAGGCCCTGCTCGATGCGGTAGGCATTGATCCGCGCGATTACATCCAGAACCGGATCCGTCTGGGCGTGAGCCTGGAGGAACCAGATACGGCGACGGCACCGCGGACAGCACCGCAAACAGCACCACTAACGCAATAGAAGCAGCCAGTCTGTTCATATTCCCGCCTGTCCAGATGTGATTTGCATCAATGAGTTCTTGTTTGGGTGATGTGGATTTTCGCACGCTGTGGGTCGGGTTCCCACTCTTGCGCGATATGCCCTGGCGGGTTTATGTTCATAGAGTCAATGAATGGGAGCTAAAGCCTTGATCAGTCTGATAAAACGCTGCGGCAGCGCCGTCGCGGTTGGGATGCTCGTGCTGCTGGCTCCTTCGGCGCGCGCACAGCAGCCCGATCGTCCACCGTTCTCACTGCCGTTTCAGGAACCGGCCGGGCCCAATACGTGGCTGTATGAGCAGCATTTTGGCAATACGACCTCGGCCTTCAACTATGGGAACGTTTGGTATCTCTACGGTCAGGGTCTGCACTTTGGCATTGACCTGGAAGCACCGTGCGGAACGCCCGTGCATGCGATCGCGGACGGGGTCGTCGTGGTCGTGGACGCGGAGGGTTTCGGCGCGGGCCCGCATAATCTTGTTCTGGAACACCCCGGCACGGGTTATACATCGTTCTACGGGCACCTGCTCGAACTGCCGTCGCTGCGCAAGGGCGATGTCGTGACGCGCGGCCAGCAAATTGGGCTGTCAGGCGATCCCGACAACACCTGCGGATCGCGCCCGCATCTGCACCTGGAGATTCGCAGCCCGGACTATCTCACCTCGTATAACCCGGTGCCTTTTTTTGACGCCAAATGGCACATGCTGGCCAGCGTCGGACCAAACGTGAATCGTTTTCAGCAAGATCTGGATACGCCCCGCCGCTGGATGAAGATCGAAGATCAGCCGGATGTCATTCTGAGCGGCCCCTATCTGAACAATTACCAGCGTCCCTGGCCGCCGCGCCTCGAACGCCGCGCCCCGGTGGATACGCCCGCCGCGCGCGACCTCGACCCGCTGCCCGAAGAGGTGGTTGTCCGGCAGGATGAAGTCTCGACAGACACATGGAACATCGGTGCGTGGTGGAATCCGCGCGACACGGAAGCCGTATACATCATCGACGCTATCCTTGGCCAGCCGACGGGTGTCTTCCGGCAGTCGCTCGATGGGGCGAACCGGCAGTATGTTGAACCCGCGCCGCCGACGTTGTTCTCGCCGGATGGCTCGGTCACAGTGCGGCGTCTGGACAACGGGCTGTTCCGCATTACGCGCCTGACGGATGCCGCGATCTGGGATGTCGATACGGGCGGCAACTATCCCGCCGTGTCGCCCGATGGGACACGCCTGCTGTGGGAGGTCGTCTACGGCGATATTGTGCCGGGCACGTCCACGCCCGCCGTCGCCATGTTCGTGAGCAATCTGGATGGCAGTCTGGTCCGGCGCGTCCACAGCCAGACCGGCGGCTACAGCATGTGGCTCGACGCCCACCGCCTGCTGATCACCAAGCGCCCGCCGTTCACCGCCGAAACAGAGCTGTATATCCTCGACATTGACGATCCGGCTGTGACGCCGGTTCGGCTGGGTTCGTATGCCAACCTGATCGATCTGAAGGTCGCGCCGGGTGGCGGGATGATCGCCTTGCTGCTGCCGTTTCAGCAGGGGCCGAACGCCAGCGGAATCTATGTTCAGCGCACGGAGATCGGTTCGACGCCGCAGCTGCTCCCGTTTTTTGGCGCGTTTGAGTGGCGGGATGCGGACACGCTCTTTACCTTGAGCTTCGATCAGGAGACCGATGTCCACATGCTCGGTTATGCCGATGCCGTCACGGGTGAGCATCGCTGGCTGACCGATCCCGACGACGTGCCGATCCGCGTGGCGAACGGCGATTGGAGCGTCTCCCCGGACGGTTCGCGCATCGTCTATGTCGATCCGATGGATTATGGGCTGTACATGCTGACGGTGGGCGAATAAAGAATGCCGGGCAGCGTGTTTTATCGCTCCTAACTACAACGTACCATCGGCAGCGGCCCGGAGCACCTGCGGCACACGGTTGTCGCATGGATAGTTGCCCAAATCCCCCCTTGGGACTATAACAGTCGGTACCAGCGGCGTAGGCGTTGTGTGGGAAGCAGACAATGGAACGGGTATCGGATAAACCGCTTGACTTTGATCGCAGTATTCTGACGCTGCTCCAGGATATTCAGCAGATCATGCCCTGCGACAACGGCGGGCTGCATCTCTATGATGTGGCCGCGCGGACGCTGTTCCCTCATGCCTATCTGGGCGGGGGAGGGCAGGTGGTCACGAGCACCCCGCTGGGCGAGGGCGTGATCGGGGCGGCAGGGTTGAGTCAGACCGCCATCGTGGTGAACGAAATGCGCGGCGACCCGCGCTGTGTGTTCACCGACCCCGACTCCCGCTCGGAAATGGCCGTCCCGGTGGTTCACGCCGGCCTGCTGTTGGGCGTGATCAACGTGGAGAGCCATCGGCCAGACGCATATACGCGCGCTCACGTCCAGATGCTTCAGGCACTCGCCACCCAGCTTGCCCAGACTCTCTACCTCGCGCAGCACTACGAGGCGCTGTCTACCAGCCATAGCAGCCTGATCGACCGGATGCAGGCGCGCCGCCAGGAGACGCAGGTCTTGCAGCGGTTAGCGATCATGAGCGCGCCCTCCGCCGGGATGGACGAACTGCTTAGCGAGAAGGTACGCGAGACCGCGCAGCTGTTGGAGTGTGAAGGCGCGCAGCTCTGGCTGCCCAACTACGTGACCTATCACCTGGAAGTTCACCAGCCGTCGCTGTACGGCATCGCGCAGGGCTGGTCAGCCGATTCCCTGCCGCTGGACGGAACCGGCTATCTGGTGCAGACTTTCCATACCGGACAGCTTTATACGAGCCACACCCCGCCGCCCGACGCCGGGCCCAACTGCCGCAACGTACAGGCGTACCCGCTGAACACGCATCACCGCACGCTGGGCGTGCTGCATCTGCTCAATATTGCGACCGATGTCTACGACGAGGAAGAGATCGAACTGGGACAGTCGATCGCGGATCAGATCGCCGTTGGGATCAACAGCGTACAGATGTTTGCCGCCGAGCGCCGCCGGATCGAAATGCTTACTCAGGTCAGCCAGGTGAGCCAGCAGCTTTACACCCTGCTTGATCCGCTGCGCTTGCTGCACCAGACGGCGCGCTCAGTCTATGGTGTGCTCGGCCGCGAGGCCGTCTATGTGTATCTGGCGGATGAAGACCGGCAGACGATTCGGATTGTGGCCCACGCCGAAGCCGCACCGAATCTCCAGCCGCCCGAAGACCTGGCATTTCCGATCACGGCGGGTGTGGTGGGCCGCGCGATCCGCACCGGCCAGACTCAGATTGTGCCCGACGTGCGCGACGACCCCGACTATATCGCTATTGAGGAGCCGCGCCGCCTGCAAAGCGGCCTGACAGTCCCCCTGCGCCGGGGCGATCAAACCGTGGGCGCGATCGAGGCGCTCTCCACACAGTTGAACGCTTTTGATCAGCTGGAGCGCGACGCGTTGGAAATGCTTGGGATCCAGGTGGGGACGGCGCTGCAAAACGCGCAGCTGTACAACCAGGCACAGCGCCAGCTGCTGGAACAGAGCGTTGTCTACCAAATTGGCCAGGATCTCACGGCGATCCTCGATTTTCAGATGTTGTGCAATGCGATGACCCAGCATATGAACCGAGCGCTCAATACGACGGCGTGTATGGTCGGCCGTTACGAGAGTGCGCACCGGACGCTGCGCATCGAGTCGGATTATCGCGCGCCGCAGCACCACGCCGGTCGGGGCCCGCTGCTGACCGGCTCTTATCTCACCGTGGACGACAATCTGGCGATTAATGAGGCGATCCGCACCCGGCAGGCGGTGGTGGTTTACGCCGATGACCCGCAGGCTCCCGCGCCGGTGCGCGATCTGCTGCACGAATTGGGCGACTGCGCCCATCTGATTGTTCCGATGGTGAAAGCCTCGAACGTGCTGGGCATCGTAGCCTGGGCCGATCAGCAGCCAGGGCGCAAGTTTACCCCGGAAGATATCCAACTGGCGCGGACACTCGTGGCACAGGCGACCATCGCGCTCGATAATGCGATGCTGTTCAGCGAACTGGAGGCCCATGCCCGGCAGTTAGCCGAAGCCCACCAGCTCAGGACCCAGTTTTTGGCGACGATCAGTCACGAACTCCGCACTCCGATGAACAGCATCATCGGCTTTACGGAAATGCTGGTCGATGGCATCTATGGCGAACTCACCACGAGCCAGGGCAGCCGCCTGGAACGGATCCGCGACAACGCCTACCAACTGCTGGCGCTGATTAACGATCTGCTTGATCTTTCCAATCTTCAGGCCGGGCAGCTTGAACTGCATCTCGAACCGGCGAGCATCAGTGACGCCATCCAGACGGCCGTCCACACGCTTGAGACGGAAATTCAGGCGAAGGGCCTGACGCTCACCTACGAGCTGGATGATACTCTGCCGCGTGTCGCCGTGGATCCGCCGCGCCTCCATCAGGTGATCACCAATCTGCTCAGCAACGCGATCAAGTTTACCCCCCAGGGCGGGATCACGATTGCCTGCCATACCATCGCGCAGGGGGGGCAGCGGTATGTCCAGACGTCGGTGATCGACAGTGGGATCGGGATCAGTCAGGCGCACCGCGAGATCATCTTCGATGAGTTCCGCCAGGTGGACGGCAGCAGCACCCGCGCGTATGGCGGGACAGGCATGGGGCTGGCGATCACGAAGAAGCTGGTGGAGATGATGAACGGCAGCATCTGGGTCGAGAGCGAATTGAACCGGGCAGCACCTTTACGTTTGTTCTCCCGGCGGTGCCGTGATGGTTCTGCGTGCTCTGATTTAGTATCTATCCGAAAATTCGTATTTTGTAGCGGCCTATTGATGCAGTTTAACTTTCTAAACGCGGAAAGGCGATACAGGCGATGCACCTCTGCCTGCTCTCCAGCCGGTGGGGAGAGACTACGCGGCAGGCGGCCGGGTGATCGGCAGTACGCCCGTCGCGACCGTAGATCCGTCTTAATTCGTCAACATGCATCATTACGCCCCTACAGAACCCGGCAATTTATGGATAGGTTGTTAATGTAACGTAGGGGCAGGGCTTGCCCTGCCCAAAAACGGGCAGCCCAAGGGCTGCCCCTACGGTAATGGTTATTCCCCTGACTTACGGTGTGCTCGGAAGGCGAAGTCCCAACCATGACCCTCGAACAAGCTCTGATTGCCGCGATCAACTGGCTGGCGTTGAGCATCGCCGCCGGGTTGATCTTCGTCATGCTGATCCAGCCGCAGCGCAGCCGCTATAACTGGTGGTTCGCCGCGATGCTGGTCGCGCTGAGCGTGTGGGCCTACTTTGCGATGGCCCGTGTAATCCCGGACCTGAGTCCGTGGGACGAAACCGGCAGTTTCTACGCGCTGTTCATGGGGCTGGTGAGCGTGCCGGTCGCGCTGTTTGGTTTTGTCGTGGCGCTGGTGCGCCCGCGTGATGGGCTCGCGGGGATTTTCCTCGGCGTAGGGATCGCCGCGCTCGGAGCCGTCTTCGTGCTGCTGGTCCGTGATGACGTGGTGCGCTATCACGTAACCGGTGGGACGCGTGTTGAATTTGAGCTGCTGACCATCGGGCAGGTAACGGCGGCTTTTATCGGGCTGTACCTGCTGCTGAGCTACCTGTATCTGCATATCAGCTCCGACCCGCTGGTTAAGCCGCTGCGCCTGCCGGTTGCGTTGATGGCGCTGGGCTTTGCCAAGAATCTGATCCCGTCGCTGCGCCTGCCGCCGCTCAGTATCGGCCTGATGATTGCGGCCGTGCTGCTGATCGGCCATCGGCTGCTGCGCTGGCAGGTGTTTAACCCGCTGCGTGAGATCCAGGAGGAACTGCGCGTCGCCAACAGCGATTTGCGCCAGATGGCGCACGAGGTGACCAGCACGCGGACCGGGGCCCGCCGGCTGGAAGACGATCTGCGCGAGGTGACGCGCGCCAAGAGCGAGTTCCTCACCAATATGAGCCACGAACTCCGCACGCCGCTGAACTCGATTGTGGGCTACAGCGAACTGCTGAGCAAAGGCGTTTATGGCGATCTGAACGAGCGCCAGATGGATCGCGTCGGCAAGATCTTCGGCAACAGCCTGAATTTGCTGGCGCTAATCAACGACGTGCTCGATCTCAACCGGATCGAAGGCGGGCGGCTGGATCTGAACCTGGGCACGGTGCGCCCCGGCGCGCTGATCCGCAGTCTGGTGGCCGATCTGGAAGAGGACGCGGCGCGGAAAGGGCTGGCACTCCACACCGATCTGCCCGATCCGCTGCGCCTGATCCATGCCGACGAGATGCGCATCCGGCAGGCGCTCGCCAACGTGTTCAACAACGCCATCCGCTACACGCTCGCCGGCGACGTGCGTGTGACGGCGCGCAATATCACCGTGCAGAACGGGCAGAGCCGCGAATTTCCCCTGCCGATCACGGGCTGGCTGGCGGATCGGGAATGGATCGTGATCAGCGTCGAGGATACGGGGATGGGCATCGCGCCGGAGCAGCAGGCGGCGATCTTCGAGGAATTTCGCACATCGGGCGGCACCAGTCAGCACGGGCACGGCCTGGGGCTGGCGATCACGCGCAAGCTCGTTGAGATGCACACCGGACGGGTGTGGATGAACAGTCGGGTGGGCAAGGGCAGCACGTTCTTTGTGGCGCTGCCCGCGTCGGCTGACGTGGAGCCATATGAAGGTGAGACGATCCAGAATGTCCGGCTCGAAAGCGCGAAGGCGATTGTGCTCGCGGTGACCGACACCGGCGAGAAGCAGATGGTGCTGTCTCACCGGCTGGCCCATGCCGGCTATTACATGGTGCAGGCGCACGACGCCCCAACGGCGCAGGCCCGCGCCCACGAGATGCATCCGGCTGCGATCCTGGTAGACGTGCTCATGCCCGGTATGGTTGCCTGGGAGACGATTCGCCTGCTGAAAAACGATCTGGCGACGGGCACGATCCCTGTGATCCTGACGGCGGTGCGCCGTGGGCAGGGGAGCGGCTTCCCGTTGGGGGCGTGCGCCTGCCTCTCCAAACCCGTGCAGCGTGCCGATTTGCTGGCGGCGATGGCGCATGTGCAGACCGCGCCCCTCGACCGGCCCGTGCTGGTGGTGGACGATGACCCGGCCGAGCGCGACCTGCTGCGGGAGTTCCTGCACGGTGAGGAGATCCCCACGGCCAGCGCGGACAGCGGCGCGGAGGCGCTCGGCTGGCTGGATCAGCACGCCGCCGGGATGCTGATCCTCGATCTGGTGATGCCGCAGGTGAACGGGTTCGAACTGCTCTACCGGCTGCGCAGCGCGCCTGAGCGGGCCGGGATTCCGGTCGTGCTGGTCTATCCGAACCCCGAGCAGTTGAGCGACGCGGATGCTGCCGCTTTGCAGTCCTACGCGGCCGGAGTGATGGACGGGTCGCAGGCCGATGTGCTGGCGAGTCTCGATCCAATCGTCGGAACCCGATCGGGAGATCCGTCTCATACCCTTTCCTAACGAGAAAGCTGCCCACGATTGCGGAACTGCTCTTAAAAGCGTGCTACAATGAGAACGTTGTTTGCATCCACAAGTGAGAACAGGCAATGTCGATTGACCTGGCGACCCTCTTCAGCCTGGTAGCCAACACAACACTGGCGATTTTCTGCGCGGCCCTGGTGCTGCTGATTCTGTGGCAAGACCTGCGCCGGCGCAGCAACCAGTATTTTGCTCTGTGTATGGCGCTGTTTGGGATGTATGGCGCGCTGAACGCGCCACTGCACGTCGCCCAGCAGGCCGGTATCGAGCCGGAACCGGTGCTCAAGCTGCTGACCACGCTCTATGTTGCTGCGCTGATCCTGCTGTTCAATTTTGTGCTGTCGTTTGCGGATATGCCGCGCCCGCAGCGCTGGCGCGAGCGAGCCGTGAGCCTGCCGTTAGCCACGATATTCATGGTGCTGTTGTGGTCGGGAAAGATCTATAAAGATTTCGAACCACGGTCCGACGGCGGCTATACCTACCGCATCCAGCCGGTGGGCTGGGTGGTCGCCGTGGTCGCGGTGATCTACCTGCTGGCGATGGTGCTTGTACTGCGCCGGCTGAACAACTCCCGCAGCCGCGATCTGTCCGCGCCGGTGGGCCTGCTGGTGTTCGGCGTGATCGGGTTCTCGTTCACGCCCGGCGTGCGGAGTTTCTCGCTCAATACCGTCATCATCACAGCCGCGGTCGTCATGTTGGGCCGCGTAGTCATCAAGTATCAGGTTTTTAAGCCCCTTGAGGATCTGACCGCCGAACTCGATCAGAAGGTGCGGGAGTTGTACGAAGCCACCCAGGCGAAAAGCCGCTTTCTCGCCAATATGAGCCACGAACTCCGCACGCCGCTGAACTCGATCATCGGTTATACGGAACTCGTCACTAAGGGCACTTACGGCGGGCTGGCGGAATTGCAGCACGACCGATTGCAGAAAGTCAACCGCAACGGGCGGGTGCTGCTGGAACTGATCAACGACGTGCTCGATCTCAGCAAGATCGAAGCCGGGCGTATGACGCTCAACCTGGAAACCCTGCCGACGGCCGAACTGCTCGATCGCCTGCTGGATGAGTTCCGGCCGCAGGCAGAGGAAAAAGGACTGTCGCTCGTGCGAGGATACGGGCAGCTTCCGGCGGTCCGTGCGGACAAGGCGCGCGCCCGGCAGATCATGGTGAATCTGCTCTCCAACGCGATCAAGTTTACGGACGCGGGGGCGGTCATCGTGCGCGGGCATTACGACGCGCAGCGCCAACTCGTCGTCGTGACCATCACGGATACCGGCCCGGGTATCGCCCCGGAGCGGCAGGACCGGCTGTTTGATGCCTACCTGAACTCGGAGAGTCTGCTGATACGCCAGCGCGAAGGTACCGGGCTGGGGCTGGCGATCGCGCATCAGTTGGCGGCCATGCACGATGGCGACCTGTGGTTTAACAGCACGCCCGGCCAGGGCACCACCTTTCATATCGGGCTGCCACCCGCCGAACCGCCGGTTTCGGGTGTCGTGCTCGAACCGAAGGCACGCCGGGGTCCGCTCATCCTGGCGATTGACGACGATTACGAGGCCCTTGAAGTGCTGCAAGGCCATCTGGAGGCGCAGCGCTTCCGTGTGTGCGGCGTGGGGAATGCCAATGATGGCCTGCGGCTGGCGCACGAGCTTCACCCGGCGCTGATCACGCTGGATGTGCTGATGCCGGGGATCAACGGCTGGCAGGTGCTCGAATCGCTGCGCCGCGACCCGGTGACGGCTCCGATCCCGGTGATCATTGTGTCGGCAGTCGATGGCAGCGAGCAGGCGAAAGCTGCCGGCGCACAGGCGTTCTTGCGCAAGCCGGCTCTACCCGAAACCCTGCTGGCGGAAATCCGCCGCCAGTTGGCCGGCCGGCGGCTCGCGACCGACGAGCGCCAGGAGGTCCGGTTATGACGCTTTCGCTGACGACCATGTTCGTGGTGACGGCCAATTTCCTCACGGCGACGATCGCGGCGGCGCTGCTGATGCTGGTGTTGTGGCAGGCACCGCGTCACCGGATGAACCTGCTGTTCGCCTTCGTGATGATGATGTTGGGCGGCTACAGCGTGAGCAACGCCTTCGGCCGCTTCATCGACGATCTTGGCCTGGATCCTCGTATGACGCTCTATGTCGCCATCTCGTGCTTCGGTATCTTCACCGTGTCAGTGTTTTTCTTTGCGGCGGAGTTCAGTGGAGATCGCACCAGACCCGTGCGCGTGCTGCGCTGGCTGGGATTTGCGGTGGCGGTGGTCAGCGTCGTGGCGACCTGGACCGATAACATCCGCACCAATATTCGTCCGCTCGATGATGGGAATTACACCGCCGATTTTACGGCGTTTGGTTATTTCACGAGTGCGGTTGTGCTGGTGTATATGATCGCCAGCACGGTGGTGCTGTACCGCATGAAGGACGAGCGCGGGCATTCGCTGTGGCCGGCCCCGCTGCTGGTCATCGCCAATACGATCTCATCGACTCTCATCTGGCCCATTGTGCCGATCCCGCTGGGGGCGCTGTTTCTGGCGGCGACGGCACTGGCGCTGGGGCTGCCGGTGCTGCGCTTTGAGCTGTTTAATCCCATGGCGGCGCTGCGCTCCGAACTGGAACAGAAACATGTCGAGCTGCAGGATGCCAACCGCATGAAAAGCCAGTTCCTCGCCAACATGAGCCACGAGCTGCGCACGCCGCTGAACTCGATCATTGGCTATACCCAACTTGTGATGAACGGGACCTACGGCGCGCTGAACGATACGCAGCAGGACCGGCTCGAAAAGGTGGTACGCAACGGCCATAACCTGCTCGGTTTGATCAACGACGTGATCGATCTGAACCGGATCGAAACGGGTCGCTTCTCGTTGGAGCGCGGCCCTGTCGTAACCCGTCAGTTGTTGAACAGCGTGCTGGACACCGTTGAGCCGATCGCGATAAACAAGGGACTGACCATTACCCGCGAGTTTGATCACGCGCCGGCGATTTATGCCGACGAACAGCGCGCGCGCCAGATCCTGACGAACATCGTGGCGAACGCCGTCAAGTTCACCGCCGAAGGCGGCGTCCGCGTGCGGGCTTCTGCTGACGGCGGCATGGTGCGGATCGAGATCGCCGATACCGGCATCGGCATCGCCTCCGATCAATACGATCTGGTTTTTGCCGAGTTCGAGCAGCTGGACAACTCGCCCACGCGAGAATATGAAGGTTCTGGCCTCGGCATGGCGATCACCAAGCGGCTCGTCGAACGTCACGGCGGCAAAATCTGGCTTGAGAGCGCGCCCGGCCGTGGTACGACGTTTTATGTTACACTGCCGATCGCGCCGGCCGAGCCAACCAGCGAACTGGCTCCCAACGCGGAGCCGGCCATCGCGGGATGAGGCTGGACAGCGAGATACATCACAAATTGCGTTTTTGCTCAATCAGGGAGGGACTTTATGTCTGAGAACGATTTGTCATCCGGCTCGATCCTACCACCGCCACCACCACCTCCCCCTCCACCTCCGCCCAACCTGAGCGGTGACGATCTGCCCCCCGAAATCGGCGGCGCGCCCATGTTGTGGGATGACAAGCCGAAGGGCATACCCAAAGCCAAGCGTGGATCCGGGCAGTCACTGACGTGGTTCGAAACCTGGAAGCTCGTCTTGACCGAGCCGCGTGAAGAATCCTTTCATACGATCCTGAGCGATCCACGGGCATCGACCAACCGCGCTTACACCTGGATCTTCGTGGCCGCGCTGATCGCAGGCGTGCTGGGGATCGCGGCGCAGTCGCTGTCGCCCGATCGTCTGTTCATATTCGATTTCAGCGAGGAGTCGGCCCGGGTGGATGCGTCTCCCATCTGCGGGGTGATCTGTTTGCCTGTGACCGCCGTGCTGGCGATCGTCGCCGCGATCATCATCTCGGGGATTCAGCATTTTGTGGCGAGTGCGTTGGGGGGCCGGGGAGACTTCAATTCCATGGTCTATTCTTATGCGGCGGTTGGAGCCCCACTCTCGATCGTCGGGGCGGCGATCAATCTGGTCCCGGTGGCCGGACCATGTCTGGGCTTTTTTGTAACCCTTTACGGGCTGGCGCTGAACGTGATCGCCGTCAAATCGATCTACGGCCTGGACACCGGGCGGTCGATTATCACCGTGTTCTGGTGGGTGGTAGCCCTGTGTCTGTGCGTGATCCTGATCGTGGCGCTGGTCACGATAGCCGCTGCCTCGTCATCGTAAGGGGCCGGATGCGAGGGGGGAGGATGCGGTAATATGTGGGATGCGTTAACATAGCAGGGGAATGGGCCAGATTCTGAACGATTCAGAGAGGAGAGGTGCGGCGTTTGTCGCAGACGATTTATGGCAAAACGTATTCTGGTGGTTGAAGATAACCCAGACAATCGCACGCTGATCACCGATGTGCTGGCGTCGATGAACTACGAAGTCATAGTAGCCGAAGATGGCGAAGAGGGCATCGCCAAAGCACAGCAGGAGCTTCCCGATCTGATCTTGATGGATCTCTCGCTGCCCAAGATGGACGGTTGGACGGCGGCCAAAACGATCAAACAAAACGCCGCGCTGGCCGAGGTTCCGATTATCGCGCTGACGGCGCACGCCATGGTCGGCGATCGCGAAAAGGCCCTGGAAGCCGGCTGCAATGATTATGTATCCAAACCGATCGACCTGCGCGAACTGGCGAGCAAGCTCGCGCATTTTCTGAAATAGACTGGCACCGAACAGGATAAGATTGCTTTGGAAGGCATGAAGGTACTTGTGGCCGAAGACAATCGCGACAGCCGCGAGCTGGTCAGTGATATTCTTCTGAGTCTGGGCCATGTGCCGATTCTGGCCCCAAACGGCCGGGTGGCGCTCGAAAAAGCTATGACGGAGCGGCCCGATCTCGTGATTCTGGACGTGAATATGCCGGAGATGGATGGGTTCGCCGTCTGCGCGGCGATCAAGCGCAGCCCGATCACGGCCCAGACCCCGGTGATCATGCTGACGGCGCAGGCGGACGTCGAGTTGCGTATCACCGGATTAGGGTTGGGAGCCGACGATTATCTCGCCAAGCCGTTCCACCCGCGCGAACTGGTGGCGCGCATCGAAACCCGGCTGCGTGCCAAGGGGGAAACTGACAGCCTGCGCGCGCAGCGCGAACAGATCCGGCAGACGTTTGAGCGGTTTGTCGCGCACGAGATTGTCGAGCAGCTGCTGCAAGACCCGACGCATGTGCAGTTGGGTGGGGCCGAGGCTACGGTCACGGTGATGTTCGCCGATCTGGAAGGCTTTACCACCGTGGCGGAGCACGCCTCTCCGGCACGGCTGATTGAAGTGCTGAACGGTTACCACGCTCTGCTGGTACACCATATCAAGGCCAACGGCGGTACTGTCAATAAGTTTCTGGGCGACGGCATCCTGGCGCTGTATAACACGCCACTTCCGCAGCCCGATCACACGCTGCGCGCCGTGCGGACCGCGCTCAATATCCGCGACGCGCTGCCGGCCTTCCACCAGGATCTGGATCCGGTGTTTTGTCTGGGCGTGAACTTCGGAATCCACACCGGGCAGGCGATTGTTGGCAATATCGGCACGCCCGAACTGATGGACTTTACGGCGGTCGGGGATACGGTCAATCTCGCCAGCCGCCTGCAAGGGCTGAGCGAAGACAGCCAGATTACCGTCAGCGAAGAAACCTACCATCTCGTGGCCGATCAGGTGATGGCTGAGCGCGTCGGGGCGCGTACCGTGCGCGGGCGCGAGGTGCCGGTCATTACGTATCTGATCGAGCGGCTGAAGTAAAGTTAGCAGTAGACAGTAGACAGTTTTTGGAAAGCGGTTTTGAGCTATGAGTTTTGAGTTGTGAGTTAAGACGGGTTAGCCCGGTCAGCCGGGCTGGAAGCCTCATAAACGGATTCCTGTCTTGCCGACTGGGGTATTCCTTCGCCTCGCCCAACTGAGCACTACCAACTGTCAACTGCTTACTGCTAACTCACAACTCAAAACTCACGACTCACAACCGTCTTTCTCATCCCCAGCCCGGCAGCGGCGCAACGGTCGTCCGGTACGCGCGGGCGTGAACCGTGCCGATCACCCACAGCGTCACGCCGCCCCACAGCCCCACCGCGGCGATCCCCGCCGCAATCGCAAAGGCCACCGCGCCATCCTTCGCCGTCGAGACATCATCGGGATCGGCTTCCAGCGGGCTGAAATGCTCCTCGAACAAGGTGATAGCCGGATACGCTTCGCGCAGCGCGGCCTGATACTGCTCGTCACGCAGCACGATCCCGGCGATGACCGCCAGTGCTATCAGCAGCAGCAGGCTGACGACGAAGATCGCCGCGCCGAACATCGCCCAGCGGCGTCCCACGCGGGCCCGCTGCCGCCGGACATGGGCCGCGCCGGAGCCATCCTCGTAGACCTGCCCATCCGACTCCAGCACGATATCCACATAATCGCGCCGGAAGCCGCTCAGCAGCAGCATGAACAGATACCAGAAGGCTCCGATGATCGTGATCAGCGCCAGCAGCCAGCCCGCGGCCCCCAACGATTTCCCCATTGACAGAGACGCTTCATAGGCGGAGTTAAAATGCAGTCGGTAGCCACCCCGCCGGTAATCCTGCACGCGCTGCTGAACATAAGCGGCGGGTGACGGAACCACCGGCTGCATCGCCTCGTAGCCATAGGTAGCGGGCGGCGGCGCAATACTGGCCGGGGGCAGGGGAGCCGGTGCCGGCGGCGGTGTGTAGGGGGCTGGTGGGATGGCGGTGGTCGGACGCTCCATCAGCGGGCGCGTCAGCGTCCGTTCCGCGCTGTGGGGTCGTTCGCCGGGGGCAAGCTGTGCCGTCGGCATTTCGGATGTCTCGGCTGCCTGTTCCTCGATGATAGGAGCGGATCGTTCCACCGGGCGCGCCTGGGTAATATCGGGCGCGAACGTGGCTGGCCGCTCTTCGACGGGGGTGGATTCGTCGGGGGCTTCCGCTACCTCGGGAACCGCTTCGATAAACTCCGCCTCGTCGCGTATCTTGTCCCAAACCGGACCCTCATCAACGGGCTCCGGCTCGGCATCAGCTTCCAGTTCTTGCACAAACTCCGGCAGATTCGATAGGCGGCGCTTCGACCTCCGCTCCGATCTCTTCAGCGGGCGTGTCATGTGCTTTGGCTGCCGGGAGCAGACTCTTGAACACAGCCAGGGCGTTAGGCAGGCGCGTCGTCGGGAGCTGGGCGCGCGCTTCGGCTTCGGCTTCGGTTTCGGCTTCCTCATCCAGTCCGGCTAACTCGTCGGCTTCCGCTTCGGCTTTGGCCTCACTCGCCTCACCGTCGCGGATTTCATCCTCAACAATGGGAAGACTCGCTTCCCAGGCATCTGCCGGGGCCAGTCCCTCTACTTCAGCCGCCTCCTCGCCCGACTCCACAAGGTCGAGAGGTTCTTCCGTGAACGTCTGCTCGACGTGGTCCAGTGAGTCCTCACTTTCGACGGTTTCGAGCCGCGCCTCGGCGGGTTCAGCACTGCGCCGGAATTCCGGGATTACGAGACCAGCGGCGGAATCGGCCGGGCTGGCATTCGGATCAAAAATCTCGGCCACGGCTTCAAACTCGCGTTCGTCCGGGGCCGGTTGGTCCAATGGATGGTCGCAGCGCGGGCAGTAGTTGTCGCTGCTCATGACATATGCGCCGCAGTTCGGGCAGCGCTGCATAGACTGACTCAAGGTAACAACATCCTTCTCGTCGATCGATCGTTCACATTTACCGCCGATTCTACAACGATCCGGCGAGCGCTGCCCCATGCCTGCCGGGCGGTCAGGCTCCCATCGGCCTGCGCCGAGTCGTGCGGGTGAGGGATGGGGCGCGAGAATGTGATTTGAATGGGGTAGGTCTGATTGGCCAAGGGCAAAAATGTAAGGGCGGACCTGTGGCCCGCCCCTTTTTTCGTTTCTTTTACCCGATGCTACTTCTTCCGGGCCGGGAACCGGCTCAGGACGGTGACGGGGTTGGGCACCACCGTCTTATCCCCGATGACCAATTGGCTCAGCGGCTTTTTGATCTCGGCTTTCTCCGCGCCCGCGTAGACCAGCAGCGGCGTACCCTCGTCGGCATGGGAGAGCTTGATGTACGCCTGCCCGGTCTGGTAGCCTTCCGAATCGATGCTGCACGACGTCACCGTGCCGACGACGCGCCCGCGCGCATCCACCAGCGGATCGCCGGGGTGCGGTGCGCGCATCCCCTTGCTGTCCACGCGGAAACGCGTCACGACGGCGTCCCGCTCGCGCTCGTGGGCAAGATAGGCCGCCTTGCCGATGAAGAACGGCTTCCACGTCTTGACGTACCCGATAAACCCCGCGTCGGCCGGGCCGAGGTTGAGATCGCCCGCCAGTTCGTGCCCATACAGCGGCAGGCCGGCTTCGGTCCGCAGGCTGTCACGCGCGGCCAATCCCACGGGAGTCGCGCCAGCCTCGGCCAGATCCTTGAACAGCGCCGGGGCTTTGTCCGGGTTGACAAACAACTCATACGCGACGCGCTCGCCGGTGTAACCCGTGCGCGCCACGACCAGATCGTATCCGCCCAGCGTCGCGCGTGTTACGCCCGCCCAGGGCAGTGCCTTCACGCGTGCCTTGTCGGCCGGGTCGCCGTGCAGGCTGAGCAGAATATCGCGGCTGGTGGGGCCTTGCAGCGCAATATCGACGCGGCGCTCATCGCCCAACGCCGGATCGCGCAGGTCGCGGATCGTGACGGCGTCGCGGCCGGGCAGGGCGACATACGGGCGATCCGGGTCGGCCTGCACGCCGCCGCGCTGAAGGGCGTTGATCCACGCCCAGTCTTTATCGTTGTTGGACGCGTTCACGACCATGATGAAGTAGTCGTGCGCCAGCCGGTAAATGAAAATGTCATCAATCGGGATGCCGTCGATGCCGAGCAGGTAGCTGTAATGCGCGTTACCCGGTTCCAGCGCCACGACGTCGTTGGCCGTGACGGCGTTCAGAAAGGCTTCTGCGCCCGGCCCGCCGAAATCGAACACACCCATGTGCGAGACATCAAACAGGCCCGCCTGGGTGCGCGTGGCGAGATGCTCCTCGACCACCGACGAATACCAGACCGGCATATCCCACCCGGCGAACGGGACCATCTTCGCGCCTAACTCGCGGTGCAGCGCGTTCAATGTGGTCTTGAGCGGCGGCGGATCGGCGGGTTCTTGCCAGCTAAAGACCGACAGGGCCGCGCCATCCCGTACTGCACGAGCGTGACAGCCGACATAATACGCTTTGCCCGGCGCGAATCCGGTGCCATCAGCCGACCAGTCCGCGTCGAGATCCCACGCGGTGAACGCGCTCATATCCGGCTCCGGGTTGAGCGGGCTCACGCTGACCGGGCCGGGCACCTTGGCGTAGACGTCGGTCGGGTCGAACTTCACGAACCCGTCCGAGAGCGCGCGCAGCCAGGACGCCACAAGATCGGCGTTGCGCTCGACGTGCAGGTGATAGACCTCGTCATACAGCCGGTGGACAATCCCGCGCGCGAGGGGCGTGCCGTCGGCGGCTAACACCCAGGTCGGCTGGTACTCGGTGTCACGCAGAGCGCGGACATCACTCGTCAGCACCGTATCGAGAAAGTCCAGCACGGCCGGACCATAAATATCGATGGTGTGCCAGTGACCCTCGTCCTGTTCGGGATATTCGGGCAGCACGCCAAAATGCTCCGCCGCCGCGTCCGCCTCTTTGGGGTAGGCGGCGAGGTCGGGCACCGGGTAGTCGATGCCGGCCGACGACGTCAGACGGTGGACAGCCTGTCGCGCGTTGAGCAGCACGTCAAAATCGACCTTCGCGCGCCATTGGTCTTTGCGATTGGTCCCGACAAATTTGAACGGCTCGCACGCGCACAACACATCCGCCATGATGCCGGCCAACTGGTCGATCTGCGGTTCGCGGAAGCCACGCTGTGTGATCCACGGTGTGCCGAGCCGGATGCCGGTGGCACGGAACGGCGTTTCGTCGCCGGGAATGGTATTGCGGTTGAGCACGATCCCGGCCAGATCGAGGATGCGCGCGGCCATGTCCCCGCTGAGCGGCGTGCCATCGGCACCGCGCACGCTCTTGCAGTCCACCAGCAGCAGGTGCGTATCGGTCCCGCCGTGGGGGATGCGCAGCCCACGCTCCGCCAGTTTTTGGGCGAGCCGCTGCGCGTTGATCACGATCTGGCGCTGAAGCTCCTGGAACTGCGGCGTCGCTGCCAGCCGGAACGCCACCGCCATGCCCGCAATCGCGTTCATGTGCGGGCCGCCCTGTTCGCCGGGGAACACCGCGTGATCCAGCCGCTTGGCGAGTTTGCGATCCGTCGTCATCAGCACGGCACCGCGCGGGCCGGCCAGCGTCTTGTGCGTGGTGAAACTGATCACATGCGCGATCCCGACCGGCGAGGGGAATACGCGCGCCGCTAACAGGCCGGAGACGTGCGAGACGTCCGCCAGCAGGTACGCGCCCACTTCGTCCGCAATCTCGCGGAACTTCTTCCAATCGGGCGCATAGGGATAGGACGTGAACCCGGCGACGATCACTTTCGGACGGTGTTCGAGCGCCTGGGCGCGAATCGTGTCGTAGTTGAGGCGCTCCGTCTCGGGGTCGACGGTGTAGCTCACCACGTTGTACAGGATGCCGCTGCGGCTGGCCGGACTGCCGTGTGTCAGGTGGCCGCCGTGCCGGAGGTCCATGCCCATCAGGGTTTCGCCCGGCTTCATGAGGGCGCTGTAGACGGCGCTGTTGGCCGGCGAACCGCTGAGCGGCTGCACGTTCACCCAGATGTCATCAGGCCCGACGGTATCCGTGGCGAAGACTTCGGCCGCGCGCCGCCGTGCCAGGCTCTCGATAATGTTGGCGAATTCGGTGCCTTTGTAATAACGCGAATCGGATAAGCGCCGGTATTCAGCGAGGCGGATATCGATATTGAGGATTTCCTGTTGCGTGAAATGATGCCAGTGCTCGTCGGGATAACCTTCGGCATACAGGTTGTGAAAAACCGAGCCGACGGCCTGCCGAACCGCAAAAGGCACGCTCGACTCTGAGGGGATCAGGTTCAGCCACTTGGCCTGCCGGATCGCCTCCAGATCCACCAACGCTGCCACGTCGGGGTCCAGATCGGACAGGTCGCCGCGAAAAAGAAAGTCGTTCATCCCATCTCCTTAAAAATATACAGTACAACCACACAATGGAGTGACATTGTGTCTTAAAAATTCTATCACTCTGACCGGGGGAGTGCTACTGCTGAACAGGTATCTCCCCGGTGCCCACAAACGACAAACGCCCTGCGCGCGATCACAGGGCGTTGGGCAGGTGGGTGGCAAGGGACTCGAACCCCTGACCCCCTCCTTGTAAGGGAGGTGCTCTAACCAACTGAGCTAGCCACCCGTGCGTAAGGGTAGGGTGCATTATAGCGCCGGGAGGGAAGCGGCGTCAAGTGCTGGCCGGAGAAGAACTGATCGGGCCCTTCAACGTCGATGTCTGCCAAATCCAGCCGCCCATGGCCGAACAGGGTTATGATATAGCTATGACGATACAAGGAGGATTCCCCCAATGAGCACGATCCATGTGGAAGTATCGGACGTCATCAAGGCGCGCCCTGAGCAAGTCTATGCCGTGCTGTCGGATTATCGCACGGGCCACCCCGCCATCCTGCCGAAGCCCTACTTCACCAGCCTGACGGTGGACGAGGGCGGGCAGGGGGCCGGCACTCGGATTCAGGTCCATATGAAGGTCTTGGGCGCTGAACGGCACTACCAGTTCGTCATCCGCGAGCCAGAGCCGGGCCGTGTGTTGGTCGAGTCGGATGAAGCGGCCGGCGTGACGACGACCTTCACGGTTGAGCCGCTCGACGGTGGCGAGTTAGTCGCGCGTGACGATCACCACCGGTCGCCAAACCCGCCGCTGGATTTGCCGGTCTGATGGAACGAGTAATCAGCCCGCCGGTTTCGCGCTACATCTACCGCAAGGAATTGCAGAAGCTCGCGGCTTATCTACAGCGCCAGCCGGTTTCGTCAATAATGGGATAGAGGTAGGGACAACGCAAGGGCTGTCTATTTAGGGCGAGGCAAGCCCACAGCCCCCTCCCAATTACCATTTACGCCATAGTCTCGTGAGGCTGGGCGTGCAGCTCTACTCCCAGCCGCTTCAGCACGCGCAGCGCCCGCAGCGTGACCCACTTGCTCGGTTTGCCCTTCTTCTCTACGTCGATCCACAGCTTGCCATGATAGCTGTATTCCAGCTTCCATCGACCCTGTTCATCCTGCTTGGAGAGCATCAGCGCGACGGCATCATGCAGCCGCGGATCATCGACGATGCCGGCTTCGGTGAGCGCTTCCAGGTTCAGCAGCACGTCCGTCACATATCCCAGCGGATAGCCGAACTTAAACCAGCTTGAGCTGATTCGCTCCCGATATGGATACTCGGCGCGGGCAATGTCGTACCGCAGCAGAAAATCGATGCACGCCTGGACCGCAGCCTCAACCATCGGTGTCCGTTCCTCTAGCGGCACCGCATTCAACGCCCATAGCACTCGTACCGCGCCCCATCCGCACGGCAGCCCGTAATTGGCCGCGCAGACGAAACCCGGACCCTGAATGCCCGATTTGAAATAGGCGTCATAGCCATCACCCGTCACCGACCGGGCCAGCCGGTCAACCGCCCGCGCCAGCCGCTCGTCACCCCACATGCCCAGATCGAGCAGCGCCCGCACGACATTGCCCCACAAGCAGTGAATCGCCAGCCCTGGCGCACCGCTAACCGAAAACGCGCCTGCTTTGGTCTGGGCATGGCCGAAGACGTACTCCACGGCACGCTTCACCCGCTCATCCCGCCCATCAGCGCCCAGCTGCGCCAGAAACAGGAGCGACCAGAGCGTGCCCTGATATTTGGGAGCGTATCCCGGCCCCGGCTTGACCCAATACCCCTCATCCGCCTGTGCATCCAGCATGACCGGGATCGGCCCCGATGCCATCACGTCCGCCTGGGCTGCTAGCACGTCTGGATCCGACGCCGAGCGTCCCAACAAATCGCACAGGGCGAAGTATCGCACGCCCGGACTGACGGGATCGGGTTCGAGCAGCCACGGGAGCGGATTAGCTTTGAGCTGATTCTGCCACGGGTTCATATTCCTCTCCATTTGGTTCACCGCACTTGTCTCATCTTACCATGACTGGATGGTGCCTGGGCAAGCCCGCAGAGGTATAGTATCGGCGATCGATTGGCAGCATACACGCAAGGAGCTATCATGCAACCGTTCGCCGCAGATTTTCTGACTATGCTCGAGACCCAACACAACGAGATCGAGCGTCTGATGGATGGTCTCTCACAAGAGGCCCTTGACTGGTCGCCAGGGCCGGAGATCAACTCCATCGCCGTGCTCGTCACGCATATCGCCGGAGCGGAGCGCTTCATGTTTGGTGATGCGATCGCCCGCGAGTTATCCAACCGGGATCGCCCTGCGGAGTTCGAGACGCGCGCTGTTGACGCGGCGGTGCTCAAGGAGCGGCTGGCGCAGGCACTTGCCTACGCGCGGCAGGTGCTCGACGGGCTGACGCTTCAGGATCTCGAAACGCGGCGCACGTCGCCCACCACTGGCAAGGAATATGGGCTAATGTGGTGGCTGGCCCGTGCGATCGACCACAACGCTACCCATGTGGGGCATATCCAGCTTACGCGCCAACTCTGGGATCTGCGCGATCAAGGGTGATTGGTTTTTAGTTGTTGGTTTGTGGTTGTTAGTTAGGGTGTTTGAGTTGGGCCTCATCCCCGGCGTGCAGCCCCGAAGGGGACGTCGCGCCAGAGGTGAGGTAAACCGCCCGGCGTTCGTTACCGATCGCGGTTGTCAAATTTCATTCTGGGGCGGGTTTTCAATCGTCTACGACGTTGAATAATACCGCAAATAGCCCAGCGCCTCGTCGTGATCGGCGTCCATCACGATCTCAAGCAGACGCCCGTCGCTGACCGCCGGCACGTCGATCACCGTCAGCACATCGGCCCACATGCGTTCTTCGGGCAGCAGGTCGGGCAGCGTATTGGGCGACAGTTTGAAGAAGTCCCAGTTAAAGCTGACGTCGGGCTCATTGGGGAACAGCGCCAGCGGATAGATCTCTGCTTCGACAAGATCCTGAAAGAAGTGGGTGCCGTAGGCCATCTCGGGCGTGCCGCCGTTAGCCGAATACGCCACCTCGATCAGCGCGCGCGTGTTAAAGATGTCGGCGTAAGTGACCCTGACGCCTAACTGAATGTCCGACGAGCCCCAGCGGCCCGGCCCCATCAGCACGAATTCTTCATCCTTCAGGCGCTTCGTTGATGCGTCCCACCAGCCGCCCGACCTCCAGGCGGCGCTGTGAGTCACGTATGCGGTGATAGGCTTCGGGCTTGACAAACACCACGTAGCGCACGCGCTCGATGATCCCTTCGGGCACCTGCCGGTGAGCGGAGAACAGCCGGTCCTCCGGGGGGATATTGCTCGGCACCGGGCGGCTCTGCTTGGATTCGCGTGCCGTCAGGGGGCGGCATTGCAGCAGCGAAATATGGAACTGCGGGCGCGGGTAGGTTTTCGTCACTTCCGCGGCGAACTCAATATCGACCGGGTAGCCGTAGCGCCGCTCAAGCGCCTGCATCATGCTCCGCATCGTATCGGTGAAAGCCGGAGTCCCGGCCAGCGTCTCGAAGGTAAATACCAGCCGAGCGGGATCGATGCGGGCGGGCTTGGTGAGGAACTGCTGCACAAACTGCCCGGTATCTTCCGACGCGACCAGCCGCAGCGCCGTAAAATCCTCACCGATGACCTGCCGGATCGGCAGGGTCTTGAAGGCGTTGTCTTCCAGATCCAGCACATCGATCAGGTGCTGCGAATACTGCCGCATCTGCTCGACGCGCGTTTCGGGGCGCAACTGGGGGTGCGACAGCGCGATCATGCGCGGGTAGTCATTGTCGGCGCGCTCGACGGCGCGCGTGCCCATCCCGCACACCAGCCGCAGCAGACCCGCCTCGCGGCGGATGCGTGGATTCCAGCGGAAGGGGTTGCGGCTGTAGCCCACGCCCGCGATCATGGGGAAGAAATAGCGCCCGTAAGGCTGGCCTTCGACCTTCTGGATCAAAATCGCCATGCGCTCGTCAAAGTCTACCAGCCCCATGCGCTGCCGGTAGATCAGGGCATCGGGGCTGAGTGTGCTGGCATAGACCCGCATAATCGCCAGCTTCGCCGCCTCAAAATTCTCGTCGGGGGTTCCCTGGTTGGGCAAAAAGAAGCTGTCATACTTGCCCGCGAAGGCCGTCGCGAAACTGTCTTCGAGCAGGCTGGACGAGCGGAAAATCAGCGGCACCTGCCCGATCGAGTCCATCAGGTCACGAAGCTGTTCTTCGATGTAGCGGCGGCAGCTCGGCCTGTTCGTAGCGCGCATAGATCGACGGGTATTCCGAGATGATCTCTTCGCGCGAGCGGTATTTCTGGTTCATGATGGTATGGAACTCGTTGTGTTCGTGGACCTCGTAAAACACATCCGAGCCCACGTACCACGACTCCGGGATCGAGATCTGGCTCGGATCGAAGCCCACCTCATCCGCCGCATGTTGGAGCAGCTTCCAGGCCAGCAGCATCCCCGCCGCCTTGCCGCCGACCTTGCCGCGCCCGATGCGCCGCGACCGGATGTCCTTCAGGTCATCCAGCGAAAAGACCTCTTTTGCCAGCCCGACAAACGTCAGGTGATCGCTGATCATCGTCTTGATCAGCACGACAATGATCTCGCGCAGGTGATGGTGAACCTTCGCCCGTTCTTCGGCTGACATCATCATGAACCGCTCGCCCTCGGCGAACAGCATGTCCCATGGCGCGATCTCCGGGTTAAAGGTAAGCTGCACCTGCCGGTCCGGGACACGGTCCTGCAAGACTTCGTGCAAAATCTGCTCAAAAAGCGCGTGGGGCAGGTTGTAGGCGAAGTAGAAGTCGGTCAGGTGCGCGCGGATATAGCGCACTCGCTTATCCCAGTCTGCCGGCGATTCCTCGATCAGCGGGTCGGTCAGCCCTTCGCGCTTCTGGGATTCGATGGCCTTTTGCAGCACCTCGCGCTCGAACGCTTCTTCGCTGATGATGCCGCGCGCGAAGAGTTCCTGGCGCATCTGAGTGCGAATCGTGCGGCTGAGGACAGGGAACTGCGAGATCGCCAGATAGAGCTGCAGGACTTTCGGCATCGGGTTGTGGTCATAATAGGTGCTGAATTCACTACTCATGATATACCTGTTGCTGCTTTTTGTATCGCGCTGTCATTAGCCATTATGTACGATTCAGAGCCGAACGACAATACAAAAACCGTCCGTTCCCTCAGTCCCCGGAACACAAAAAGCGCCCGGTGATGATCAATTGCCGGGCGCTTGTCGAAGGATAAAGCCTTCAAATTGGAGAGAATTGGTGTCAGTCCGTGTCGGTCGCTTCCGCTTCGGGTGTGGCTTCTTCAGCAGGTTCTTCGGTGGCTTCCTCGGTCGCATCGCTTTCAGCTGGCTCGACTTCTTCGCCCTCTTCGCCTAAGTCAGGCGAGAAATAGCCGCCCTTGGCATCGAGCACACACCAATCGCCGTCCTGCTCGCGCATTTCGAGCACCAACCGCGTGTTGATCTTGTCCATATCGTCGCCGTTCTGGTTCAGATCACGCTTATCACGGGTCGAAGCGGCCAGTTCATATTCGTCTTCCGAATCCGCGACCATCTTGCCCTGCTCGTTCATTTCGACCACGTCATACGCGCCGGTGACGATCACTTCTTCGTCGTTGCCGGCCTTGCCATTGTCGTACTTCAGATCGATGTTACGGATCGCGGCGTTCTCACCCACCCAAGCATTATTCGTCTCGACAAGGGCCGCGGTCGCGTCCTGGTAGCTGTCGCACGCGAGCTTCTGCGCTTCATCGGTGTTGCCGTTCAGGATCGCTTCCACATAATCCTTCGCCGTATCAGCCGAGTCGCTGCTGCACGCCGTCAGCACGGTGGGCACCACCAGCAGCGCCACCAGGACAAGTGCGAATTTCTTCAACATAAGGTTCATAACTCCCCTCTATGGTCGGCTGTTGTACACAGCACGCAAGCTGCCTCACAAACGGCCCGATCATACTGCCTTGTGCCGTTTGGCGCAATAGACTATCGTCCGCATTTTAGCTGCCGAATGCCCGCATCTGGATGCACGGATAGCTCACGCGAAAGCGAGTGCCCGCCTGGGGCGACGACGTGAATTTGACCGTGCCACACAGATAGCGTTCGGTCAGCAGTTTGACGCTGTAGGTGCCCAGGCCGCGTCCCTTGCCCTTGGTTGAAAACGAGCGCTGGAACACCTGAAGCTGGACCTCGCGCGGCATACAGGCCGGATTATGGACCTCGAACCAGACCTGTTCGCCCGCCGGACCGCACGCCAGCGTGACCGTATCACCCGGATTGGACGCTTCCAGCGCGTTCTTGACGAGATTCCCCAGCACGCGTTCGAGCAGAAGCTGATCGCTGTCAAATATGAGCGGCTCCGCGCTGGCAGCGATCACGATCTGGCGATCCTGCGCCGCGAGATGCCCATCGTAGAACGACTTGACGTTGCGCAGCACGACGAGCGAATTGAGAGGACCGAGCCGCGCGATCAACTCGCCATTTTCGGCGGCCAGCAGCGCCTGCTGGTTTCGGATTTCATCGATCATTCTCACCGATGCGCGGCAAATCACGTCGGTTATCGTGGGGGTGTCCAGCCCGAAGGCGGGATTTTCCAGCAGCTCCGCATAGCCCATCACGGTCCCGGCGATGTTGAGAATGTCATGAAAGAAGATGTGTTCGAGCGCCTGACGCCGCTTCTCGTGGCTGATATCCTGCACGGCAAAGATCACCCCGGCGTTTTTGCCCTGCGCGAACGGTGAGGCCGTCACGCGCAGATCGAGCGCTTCGCCGCTGCGCCGCATAATACGGCATTCCTGAATATCTTTTCTCCCTCCCAGGCCGGACAGAATCGCCCGAACTGCGCCGCAGGTCTGGCAGAACTCGGTGGTGCCGCAGCCGGCCACGTTCTCAAACGCTCGCACGCAGTCCAGAATTTCGCCGGGCCGCCGGCCTATCACCTGGGCGGGATCCCCGCCGGTGATGTCGAGCAGGGCCCGATTGGCAAGAATCACCTGGCGCTGCGCGTTCAGGACCAGCACCGCGTCGGGTATAGCGTCCAGGCATTCGGAGAGCAGGGGCAGCCTGGCCGCTTCTTCGCTTTCCTGCCGGACCTCGTCGGCCGAGCGGCGCTCAGCGGGGGCAAACAGGGTGATAGGTGTTAGGGTCATCGCAGCCTCCATGTTGACCAGCCAAGGCAGATTGTATCCAACCCGGGAGGTTTTTTCTACGCGTCACCGTGGCCGAGGGATCAATCCACACCGATGCGCAAATTAGTACCAAAGTACTGCGAAACCTATTGCGATATTGCCAGTCGAAATAAGCAGATAACCGTAACATCAATCCAACAAACAGCACATAAGGGAGACAGTCACATGGGAAGCAAAGCTCGTTTCAGCTTATTCAGTCTGATCGTGGCCGTTCTGGCCCTGGTCCTCGCGATCCCGCAGGTGATGGCGCAGGACGACAACGTCACGAAGATCGAGTTTACCGGCACCGTCACGGCGATTGCTGCCGACGGCCTGACGCTGACCGTGGATGGTCTGGTCGTGGACGTAACCGATGCGGAGATCAATCTTGTGGTCGAGGTGGGAACGCTCGTGAAGGTGGAAGGCACGCTGTTGGACGACGGCTCGGTGGCCGCCCGTGAAGTCGGCGCGCCGGATGATCAGATCGGCGACGACTCCGTTGACGACAGCGGTAATGATTCGGTCGATGACAGCAGCGATGATTCGGCCGACGACAATGGTGATGACAGCAGCGATGATTTGGTCGACGACAATGGTGATGACGACTCGGCAGACGACGACGCGCTGGAACTCGTCGGCACGCTCGACAGCCTGAACAGCGAGACCGCGGTCGTGGGTGGGATGGCGTTCAGTGTGGCCAGTGCCGAGATCGATGAGGACGTCACGGTGGGCGAACTCGTCAAGATACATGCCAGTCTGTCGGACGATGGCGCAACCTGGGCGGCTCGCGAGATCGAAGTGGCCAGCGCCGATGACCTGAGCTTCGACGACTCCGGTGATGACTTAGGCGATGACAGCGGCGACGATGTGGGCGACGACCACGGCGGCGATAACTCTGGTGATGACTTCGCAGACGATAGCGGCGACGATGTGGGCGATGATCATGGTGGTGATGATATTGGGGACGACCACGGCGGCGATGACTCGGGTGATGACAGCGTAGACGACAGCGGCCATGATGTGGGCGACGATCACGGTGGCGACGACGGCGTCAGCGATGATGGCAGCGGCCACGATGCGGGTGATGATCATGGCGGTGACGGTGGCAGCGATGACTCTGGACATGGCGGCGGCGACGACTAACGCGGCCGGCCGGTAATCCCTGCCCCAATGAAGTATTGACGGGAGGGCCGCACAGGTTCTCCCGTCTTGGTGAAACGACTACCAGGGTGCGCGCAGGCGGTTTATAATGGCGGCAGGCTGAGATGACGATAACTGGTGACACCATGCTGTTTTTGCTGCTGGCATTTCCTGACCTTGCCGAAGAAGACCGGCTGCTGGCCCAGGCCCGACGGGGGAGCCGTCAGGCCGTGGGTGAAATTTATGAGCAGTATTTTGACGCGGTCTACCAATTTGTCCGGTGGCGGGTGAGTGATCCCGGCCAGGCGGAAGACCTGACCAGCGAAGTGTTTATCAAGCTGCTGGCGGCTCTGCAAGGCCCGAACGCGCCCCACCACAGTCTGCGCGGGTGGTTGTTCCGCGTGGCGCGTAATGTGCTGTACGACCATTATCGCCTGCCGGACATGACCGATGAACTGGATGAATTGCTGCCCGCGCCGGATGATGCCGAATCCTTTCTGATTGAGCGGACCGATGCGGAGCGAGTCCGGGAAGCGCTGCACGCCCTGGCCGCGGATCAGCAGGAAGTGTTGATTTTGAGGTTTGGACAGATGATGAGCCTGGAAGACACGGCTGACAGCATGGGACGCAGTGTGAGCGCCATCAAATCGCTCCAGTTCCGCGCCATTCAGACGCTCCGCCGCGCGATGGGCGAAGAGACGATGGAGGCCGGTTATGGCGTCTCATGACCTGATCAACGCCTTCGATGACTGCGTGGAGCGCTTGCGCGAGGGGCAGAGTATCGATGACTGTCTGCGGATCTATCCGCAGCATGCGGCCGTGCTGCTCCCTATGCTCGAAACCGGGCTGGCGATCCAGCGCGCCGCCCCGGTTATCCCGTCGGCGGCACGAGCGCGAGTTCGGGCGCGGGTGATGCAGGCCGCCGTGCAGCCTTCCCATCACGCGTCCTGGTTGACCAGCCGCCTGACCCTGATGGCTGCGTCAATCCTGGTGGTGCTGTTCGGGGCGGCGCTGGTCACGTTCTTTAACCGCACCGACAATAACCACCTGCGGACCGAGCCGATCCCGGCCAGCGAAACGGCCTCGATCACACCGGGCATAAGCCCCACCACAGCGCCGACGGAAGCACTCACCGCGACGGCGAGTCTCACGGCGACATCGCAGCCAAGCCAGACGCCCGCGCCGACGATTGCGGCGACAGCGACACTCGGGATAAATCCGCTGGCAATCCCATCGCCAACCACCACGCCGACGCGCGCGCCCGAATGCCGGTTCGCAGTAACGGCCAGCTCCGCCAACCTGCGCGAGGGTCCGGGGACAGGCTACCCGGTGCTCCGCTTCGCCTACGCGGGGGATGATTTTGAGGTCGTGGCGCTGCATACGGGCGACGAATGGGTCGAAATTTCAACCCCGGATGGCCCGCACTGGATCGCGACCACTACCGGCGAACTGCGCGGCGACTGCTCCGCTGTGCCGGATTCGGATACGCCGTTCATGGCGGGCGACGATGGCAGTAACGACTCCACCCCGGACGCTGCGATCGCGACCCCGGCTGGTGATGATCATGGTGGCGGACAGGATGACAGCAGCGGTCCGGGCGGCCCCGACGACAGCAGCGAGATCACGGCAGTGGCGGCAGCAGCGACGACAGCGAGCCTGAAGGGGATTAGGGCGAGGGCGATTTCTCCATCGCCTGGCGTGTGTTTGCTAAGCTATTTTACCCCTCCCTAAATCCCTCCCCGTAAACGGAGAGGGACTTGGCACGCTCCCCTGTCTCCGCGGTACGGGATTAAGGGGCGCCGACCGAAGGTCGGACGGGGATAGGGGTAAACGCATTCCGTACACACTCTAGAGCGTGTTATGAACTCTGATAGGCCGTGCATGAAACGGCTATTCGCTCGGGAATTAGCCCCTCCCTAAATCCCTCCCCACCGAGCGGAGAGGGACTTCTCGCGCCCTCCCCTTTCTCCACGTGTGGGGAAAGGGGTCAGGGGATAGGGGCTAAAAGTGCATAACACGCTCTAGACGACAAGGCAGCGCGTTTTTTGTAGGGGCAACCCTTGGGTTGCCCTTATCTTGTGGTAAATCAAGTGGAATATGTAGGGGCTTATCGCAATACGCCCCTGCGAAAAAATCCCTTTTCCGACTATATGAGAAATGGAGTAACAGCCTACACCGCCGCAAGCAGCGTCGCGCCAAAATCCGCTGGTTCGCTGCGCTCGATCACCAGACTCGTCGCGTCGTGCCAGGCCATGAAATCTCGCATGGCGGCGGCGACATCCCCGATCAAATCCTCGGCCGGCACGATGCCCGGCTCAAGATACAGCGCACGCAGAATGAGCGTGTGGTTCTTGCGATCGAGCTTGGGATCAAAGCGCCCCACCAGCCGATCCCGGTGCAGGATGGGCAGGCAGTAATAGCCCCAGCGGCGTTTCGGGGCAGGCAGGTAGGCTTCGAGCGCCTGCCGGAAGCCCCACAGGCGTTCATCGCGTCCCTTGGCCCAGAAAAAACTGTCGAATGGATTCAGGAACGTGGTGCGCGCGGCGTGGATCGTGCCACCGGCGGCCTGCTCGACCACCGGCAGCATGTCGCGGTGGAGGATGAGCGTCCGCGTCTCGCCACCCACGACGTCGGCTTCTCGCTCGACCAGCGTGCCCTCACGGACGAGGGCGGCGATGGTTGAGGCGGCCTCGCGGCGTTTGATGTAGGCATAATCCGCGATGTGGTTGGCGTCACCAATGCCCAGGGCGCGCGCCGCCCGCTCGAGATGGTAGCGCTGGGCTTCATCCGCTGAAGGCTCGCGTGTATCGACCCAGCCCGGCAGCACCCGCTCGCGCAGATCGTACACGCGCTGGAAGTTGGTGCGGTCCGCGATCATCACTTCGCCCGTGTTGTACAGGTATTCGAGGGCGTGTTTGGCGGGCTTCCAGTCCCACCACGAGCCGCGCTGGCCGTCGGGTGATTCAAAATGCGATGCCCGCACCGCACCGTCCGTTCGAATCCGCTCCCTGACGGTTTCGACCAGGGCGATATTCTCCGGCTGATGGCCCCATTCCGGCCACCAACCGCCACTGTTGCGATAATACTGCATCGTGGGCAGCGCGTAGCGGTAATCGCGCAGCGGGATGATCGAGGCGGCGTGCCGCCAGTATTCAAACAGGCGGCGCTGGGCCGGATCGTAGATCAGGCGGTCAAAGTCGGCGGGATCGTAGGCACCGAGCCGGCTCCACAGCGTGACATACTGCGCGCGCCGGATCATGTGCAGCGTGTCGATCTGCACGCAGCCAAGCTGCTCGACCAGATCGTAGATCCGGTCGGGGGTAGGTGGGGAGTCGCTTTGGTTGAGAGTGGTGAGGGACTGAGCGTGCAGCGCGATGGTACGGACAACCGGGAGCGGAAGGGGGGTAGTCATGGCGGGACACCTGTCATGAGAATGAAAATGGATGTGCCAGGATCTTAGCACATCCGTTCGAGAATGTCAATTAATAATAGGTGTCGGTGCCTTTGCTCAAGGCATAGGCCAGGGACTCGCACAATTCCACATGGCGAGGAAATCCTTCTTAAAATTCTCGAACCACCAGCTCTCGAACCGGCGTTCCAGGTAAAGGAAGGGCGGTTCGCAGTCCGCGTCCCGACGCTTTCGGATGTCGATTTGGAAAAAATAGGGGGAGGCCGTCATGATCCCGTTGTCGCCGTCTGGGTCCGAGATAAAATAACCCACCGATGGCCGGTGTGACATCCGCCTTATTTCGATCTGTGAGCTATAGTCGGTTTTCCAGAGAATCAGGCTATGTTCGGTGGAACGCAGGCGGTGAAGCATCGCTTCAGCCCTTTGTCCCACAAAACTGCTCGTATCGTCAAGGGCACCGGCGTTCTCACAGTTTACCAGCAGAAATCGGATTTTATTCTCGGGCCGAGCCTGCAAAAAATGGGCTATCTCGTTTTCGCATTCAAGCACACGGTTTACGGATATGCCGCTGACCCAGAGTTCCTGATTTACACGTTCTATCATTCGCCCGGTGTGCACAAAGGTTGATTTGGGATGAAGATAGGGAGGTCGGATCATGCGTACGGCATTCATCACCTCTTCTTGTTGACAGCCTTCCGCGACAGAGCCGGGGCGCAGTATCGGGTCCGCAGGGCGGGACAGCTCGGTCATTATTTGGGGCAAAGCATGCATCAAAGGGCCGGGTTGTACAGTCAACGTAATGCAGATCCAGCAGCTCGTAACCCAGAATCTCGTCAGGGCCTTCAAGCAAGAGCGGAATCACTCTCTTTCCTCGGAACAGAAAATAACGCCATTCGGCACGGACACGGCGCGAATGCATGGAGGCTGGCGAGACGATTAGTACCATCTGGCTGCTCTCATCCAGCCCGCGTTGAATCGATTCACCCCAATCTTCTCCGGCACGAATATTCTGAAAGTCGATCCAGACATCAATTTGATGCTGCTGCAAAACTCGTTTCAGGTGTTGTACAACCGAAATATCGTTGTGGCTGTAACTGATAAAAACCTGCTGCGACATAACTTCCTCTCGTGACTAACGCGCGGTGGGATAGGCCCCAGAACCTAACGTGCATTGCGCTACAAGGGTAACATATCTTTGTTAAGTTCCACACTGGCCCAAAGCGGCCCGATTCGTTATGATGAAAGAGCTTTGGCGAGGAACACGGAAAAGGATAGTCCTCTATGCAAACCAGACCGGCCTGGGGCGCGCTTATCGCGGGGGCGTTGCTTGTGATCGCGCTGATTTTCTCCCCGATCTGGCTCAAGGAGTTCTCCGATTATATCGAAGAACCGGCGGCGCAGGCGCCATTCCCCGACGCGTTTTACCAGCTTTCCAGCCAGGCGCAGGATCTTTATCTCGATCTTTACGAGGGTGAGAGCCGCCAGATGGCGATCGATCTGGTGGCGGCGCGGCTGGCCGAACCTGTCGATGTTGAGGAACCCAATCTTCCCGCGATTGACCCGAATCCGTCCGCCGTGCAGCATCTGCTCACCGGGAATTTTGTCACGCTGGATCCAATGCGCGGCGCGGTCGGCGTGGCGAGCCTGTACCGCCTCTCGGATGGACGCGCCCTTGTGCGGCTCGAAGGGCTGGAGCTGATCAACGGCCCGGATATGCATGTGCTGCTCAGCGCCTATCCGCGCCCGGCATCCAAAGAGGAGCTTGATCAGGTGCCGCAGTTCCAGATCGATCTCGGCGCGCTCAAGGGCGACCGGGGCAACCAGAACTACATCATCACCGACCCGGCGTTTAATGTGGACAACTACCAGCAGGGGAGCGTCGTGCTCTACTCCACGCGCTACGATCTCGTGTTCAGTTACGCCTCGCTGGCCCCGCCGACGAATGTCGTGGAGTAAAGAATGAACCGCCGAGACGCGGAGAACGCAGAGATTCTTGTTGCAGAGAAGATCGTACGGGCGGGCTAACAAGCTCGCCCGATTTGCATTTTCCTCTAGTCTTTCCCTTGCTTTTCTCCGTGTCCTCTGTGCTCTTTGTGGTGAATTGCTTTTCCAACTGGCGCGAAAGCCCAACCGGACATATAACGAACGCAGCAGCGGAGCATACCACGAGGGAGAGAGGCTGATGGCGGAGCAGAACGCGTATGAGGTTCCCGCATATTCGGTACTGGCGAACGTGTATAACCAGGCCGGACTCGCCAACTACGCGCGCGACGCCGTGATGCGGTATCTGAATCTGGCGCTGTCAGTCAATTGGGCGGGCCGCCGTATCCTGGATATAGGCTGCGGCACGGGCGTTGCAACGTGGCTGCTCGCCCAACAGGGCTACCGCGCCGCGGGGATCGATAACAACGCCGCCATGCTCAACGCCGCCCAGTATGCGCCCGAGGATCTGGTCGATCCCAGTCTGCTGATCGAAGCGCCGGAATTCATGCAGGCAGATGTGCGCCAGTTCAACTCCCCGATCGGCGAGGCGGATCTTGTCCTGGCGATTGGCGGGGTGATGAACGCGGTGCAAAGCCTGCGCGATCTGGAACAGGCTTTTGGGCAGATCGGGCGGGTGGTCGAGTCCGGCAAGCTGTTTATCTTTGACATGTACACGATCCGTGGGCTCGCGCAAAACGTCGGGGATCAGGACGCGGTGGTGTTTGACAACCACGACGATCTCCTGGTGCTGGTCCGCAGCCAGTTCAGCTATGAGACCTTAGGCAGCACGCGCCATTACATCATTTATCAGAAGCACGGGATCAAGTGGGACCGCGCCGACGAGATCCACACCGAGCGCGGGTATCCGAGCCAGGCGGTGGTGGCGATGTTACAGCGCACCCGTTTTGATGTGCTGGCGACGCTCGATCCGGAGATGGCCCCGTTCAACGCGCAGTTTGACCGTTCAGGGCGGGTGGTGTTTGTCGCCCGCAAGCAGTGAGCGCGGATTAGAAGACGGATGGTTGCTGTAGGGGCGGACCCCCGTGTCCGCCAGGGAGCACACGGAGGTGCTCCCCTATTTCCAGGGGACCGACGCCGGTTTGTCCCACATCTGGATCCGCACGGCGCTGGCGTCGCCCGGCTCGATCTGGGTGGTGGTCGCGTCCATCCATTCGGGCGTGCGGCCGAGCAGCAGTCTCGCCTCGACGAGCGCCTGCTGGAGCAGAATCCCGGCCGGCTGCGGATCGGGCGGCTGATCGGTGCCGGGGTGGAGGATGCGGATTGACACGGCGCGCTTATGTTCGGCTGGCGGGAACCCGGCATCTTTCGCCAGCCACGTGATCAGCTTGGCCCAGCGGGTGACGGTCGCTTCGCGCTCCTCGGCGGCTTCCAGCGGCGGGAAGGGCGCATCGATCCGCAGGTCAAGCTGCACGCGGCGGCGGCCTTCTTCCTGCAGAATCGCGTCGCGCAGGCTTTCGAGTTCTTCGTCAGTGACGTCTTCCAACAGGCGTTCAAGCGGTTCGCGTGCCATGGGTTAAGCCTCCTGTGTGCTGAACGCCCGTCATTATACTGCTATTTGCCGGCGCTCGCTTCGGAGGTGGTTGCCGCCGGCACTTTGGCCGGGCGCGGGGGCTCCGGCTGCTGCGCGCGGAACGACGTAATGATGACGACCGAGCCGATAATGATCGCAGTGGAGAGCACAGTGCGCAGGGATAGATCCTCCCCAAGCAGCGACCAGCCGAGTACGACGGCGACCACCGGATTCACATAGGCATAACTCGCGGCGCGCGCGGCGGTGGTATGGCGCAGCAGCCAGACATAGGCGCTGAAGCCGATCAGCGATCCGAACAGCGCCAGATAGATCATGGCGACGCCAGAACGCAGCGATACGCCGCCCAGATCAAGCTCCGACCATTCGCCCAACACGGTCCCCGCCAGGATCTGCAGCGTACCCCCGGCGAGCATCTCCATGCCAGTGGCGACCATGGGCAGGGCAGGCAGGGACGCACGGCGCGAATAGAGCGACCCGACGGCCCAACTGATCGAGGCGAGCATCAGGGCCGCCGCACCCGCCATATTGATGCGTTCATCCCCGGCAAACTCGGCGGGGCCGATCAGCAGGGCCAGCCCGGCCAGCCCGCCCGCCAATCCGAGGGCCATCTGACCATTGGGACGCGCACCGCCATAGATCAGCCAGTCCAGCATGACGATCCAGATCGGCACCGCGCCGACCAGAAGGGCCGCCAGCCCGGATGGGACATGCTGTTCCGCCCAGGTGACGCCGCCGTTGCCACCCAGGATCATGAGGCCGCCGATGATAGCCGGCGAGCGCCAGTGCCGCCACGTGGGGAGCGACGCGCCGCGCTGCCACTGCCAGATCAGCACAATCGAACCAGCGACGATAAAGCGCGTGCCGGCCAGCAAAAATGGGGGCAGCGTTTCGAGCGCAACCCGGATGCCCAGATAGGTCGATCCCCAGATAATATAGACAGCGGCCAGCGCGGCGAAGAGACTCCAGCGAGATGGCGTTTGAGACACGGGAAGGGCGCTCATGATTCCGTTCCTTGAAACTGTGGTGAAATCCTTGACAGGTTTAACATGCTTTGGCGGCAGCGCCAATAACCATATGAGACCATATAGGGACGTCTCGAACCACCCGATTCTTGCTTTATTGCGCAGGGCGACAGGGGAACTTTTCGCAGACAGGCGTCGTCTAGAAATCAGATAACCAGGGAGGATGGATATGGTGAAGCGTGTGGTGTTTCTTCTGATCGTCGGGCTGCTGGCGCTGGCGACCGTGATCCCCGCGGAGGCGCAGGATCCCACCCCGGCGGATGCGCCCGAAGTCGATCTCATTGCCGTCTGCCAGGATGCGGTCGAGGGGATGGCCGCGCTCACGGCGGATTTGCATACGCCGGATCACCTGATGGTCGAAAACCCGGCGAAGACCGCTGAGGATTTCGACGTGAATGCCTATTTCGACGTGCTGGATCATCTGGCCGTGGAGGAAGGGTATTTTCTCGATTACGTCTACCAGTACGATTTTATGGGCGGCTATCCGGTGCTGTATGCGCTGCCCTACAGCGAGAAGCCCTACCCCACGATTGCCGATTACGGTCTGGCCGTGGGTGACGGTGAAGAGCCGGACTATCTCGACCGGATCGTGACCGACGACACGCCGGAGGGGGTTGTGCAGTTGGTCGTGCTGGATGTCATGGCCGAGCAGTTCTACCTGCACTGGCATGCCGGTTACAATGACAGCCGGATTATCTGCGATGAGGAAACGCTCGACACGCTGCTGACAGCCGACAATGACTTCGGGCAGCCGATCCCGGAGGATGTGCAGTCCCAGGCGGCGGATCTCGATGTCGCGCCGGTGGTGACGCTGGACGACGAGACGGCGCAGGTGCGCGTGCTGATCTTTACTAAGTGGGGCGGCTTCTACGAGACGCTGTTCACCATCAGCCGAGACTATCCGCGCGCAGTCTACGAGTGGGAATCGAAGGTGCTGGTCCCGTATGACTGCGGGGTGATGTTTTAGCGGTAAGCGGTCAGCCATTAGCGATTAGCTGTTAGCGGTTGAGCTGATAGCCAGAGATTTTGTGTAGGAGCGGGCTAACAAGCCTCGCCCTGGCCGTGTGTGGGCTAGGCCATGTCTACGCCAGCGAGATCAGCTCGTACACCTTGACGGGCTGCTGGCGGCCCTTGACCGTCAGTTCGCCCCTGTCGCGGACTTCGATGCTGTTGCCAAGCTGGTTGTACACCTGTGCGGAGATCAACACCTTGCCCGGTTCGCAGCTTTCCTGCAAACGCTTAGCGACGTTGACCGTATCCCCGATCGCGGTATAGTTCATCGCCTTGTGCGTGCCGATGTTGCCGACAATCGCTTCACCCAGATGCACGCCGATCCCGAACGCCATGCCCGCGCCGCCCATGCTGGCGTTGTGCTCGGCAATGGCGCGCTGCAAGGCCATCGCGGTATCGACCGCGCGATAAGCGTGATCGTCCTGATCTTCGGGGGCGTTAAACAGAGCCATCACCGCGTCGCCCTGGAACTTGTCGAGCGTCCCTTCGCGGCTAAAGATCACGTCCGTGCCGATAGTGAAATAGTCGTTAAGCTGGCGCACCACGTCTTCGGGATCGGCCTGCTCGCTGAACGCCGTGAAGCCGCGCGCATCGGCGAACATGACCGTGACCTCGCGCCGGCACCCGCCCAGTTTGAGGTTATCGGGGTTTTGCAGCACGCGTTCCACGACACTGGGGGCAACGTACCGTTCCAGCACGTTGCGCAGGTGCTCGGTCTCGCGGGTATTCAGATTCCTCAAGCTGCGCGTAGATGCGGGCGTTTTCGATGGCAATGGCCGCGTAATCCCCCAGGGCGCTGATCATCGCGCCGTCCTGCTTGGTAAACGGCCGCGCATTGACGGTCACGTTGGATACACTCAGCACGCCGACCCCGCGCTTTCCGATCCGCAGCGGGATATAGATCACCGCTGTGGGCAGAGTCGGGTCCTGCGCGCGATACTTGTCGAGTTCTTCCGGGGTCAGCACCACCGGCGTCCCACTCTGCACGGCGCGCCATGCCAGCCGGTCGCGGCTGAATTCGCGGACGAACTGCGCCTTCTGATCCGTATTGGCTTTGTACGCCCGGCAGACGAGTTGATCGCCTTCCACCATCAGCAGGCTGCCCTGCTGAGCGTCGGCCAGCCGGACAGCCTCATCGACGATGCGCGGGAGAAGCTGCTCCATGGCGACCAGCGACGTGACGCTTTTGCCGATCTGGTAGAGCGTATTAAGCTCGTTCACGCGGCGGTTGAGCGAGGCATTCGCGCGCAGCAGGCGCTCGGTCAGTGCCTCTTTTTCACGGCGGAGCCGGATTTCGGCCAGCGCGCGATCCATCGCGCCGAGCATCTCCTCGACGGTGTAGGGCTTTTTGACGTAGTCGCGCACTCCCTTGCGATAGACCTCGATCGCGATCTCCTCGGACCCATGAAAGGTCATCAGGATCACGGGGATGTCGCGCCCTTCAGCCTGGAGCGTGTCGAGCACTTCCAGGCCGTTCATCTTCGGCATCTGCAGATCGAGCAGGATAATATCGGGGTTGTGTTGGTGGACGAGATCAATCGCTTCGAGTCCGTCCCGTGCCACGATGGGCGTGAACCCGTTGGGTTTCAAAATATAATCAACAATAAATTCGCGGTTGTCGCGGCCATCGTCCGCTATCAGTACTTTTACCGCTTCGTCTATCACAGCAAACATCCTTCACCGTAATTCTATCTGCCGTGAGTATAGTCCAATTCGGTGAGTGGCACCACTCGCTGCGCACGGAGATTCGGGCCGGATGGCGGCAGAAGCCTAACCCTCCGCCATGACGTTCGCGCGGATTTCGCGGAGCATCTGAAGGGTGAGCAGTTCACGCAGATCTTTCCCGTAAATTTGCTCATCGCCCGTAAAACTCAGCACGCCATCGACGCGATAGGAGAGGTGGAAGCCCTCTTCAATGCAGCCCTGGTTGGGCAGGCGGGCCGCAGCCGCGCGCAGGTCGATCAGGGGCAGGCGGTAGCGGGCGGCCGCATCACGGATGATGGTGTTCAGGTCGTCCATACTCTGGATATAACCCCGTGCGGCGGTCATCCGATCCGAACTGGGGACGGTGTGCAGCACCGGGATTACGCCGTGCTCGATCAGGTAGATCAGGATCGTGTCGAGGTTCTCGCTGAAGATATCCGTCGTGGAATAGGTGATATCCACCAGACCGATATAGATCAGCGCGATGGTGGGGCGGGTGCGGCGGAGCTCACATTCGAGAGCATTTTCCCCTTCTTCGCACAACGAGGGATCGGCCCATAAGGGATCGAGTAGGGCGGAACTGGATAGGCCGGACCGCAGCGTAACATTTTTGGTACAAAACGATTTGTGATACTGGTTGATGGTATTCTGCAGGCGCTCGTAGCGGCCCAGGCGATAGCTGCCCCAATGGAATGCGCAGAACGCCGGGAGCGTGTATTCGTTGCCGGCGCTGGTGCTGTCCCCGATCACGATAAAACGGTTGGGCCGATTCCTCATCTGCTGGCCCATTTCATAGATGGTGCGGGCGTTTTTTACGGTTTCAGCGGGCAGCACGATTTCGGGCGGCGGATCAACAACGGTTGCATCCGGCGAGACCGTAGGCGTTGGGAGCAGCGGCGGGTTCCGGGGATCGTCCAGCACGGTGGCGATCAGGTCGGAATAGATCCACCCATAACGGCCGTCGTCGATCTGGACGAGATACCAGACATTATCCGGCTCATCTTCGGTGTATTTGAGCCGGGTAAAGGCCGTCACGAGACGCAGCGGCGTATACGGCGGGATGGCGTCCAGCGGGGGATAGTGCAGACCTGGTCCGCTGCGCAGCCGCGCCCGCGCGTCGCTGTTGACCCAGGCATTCGCGCCGGGCGGGAGTGTGGGTGTCTGCGGGGGGCTGTTCGGCACCGCGGCGACGTCGTCATCGATTTCGGGCACCGTGCCGACCGTCAGGCTGCCCGCGATCCACGACGAGTTTGCGTCGGCCACGGCAACCAGGTACCAGATCTCGCCTTTGCCGTCCAATGTGGAGCCCAGTACGTCGAATTCGGTGCCGGGGTTCACGGTATCCACCACATTGTATTCGGTGCCCGGCCCGCTGCGGAGATAGGCACCGGCCGCGTGGATCACGATGATATGCGCCGGGACGTTCATCACGGCGGGCGGTGGGGTTGACGACGGCATGGGCGAAGCGGTGATGATGGGCGGATAGGCGTACCCGCTGGGCGCTGTCAGCCCGGTAATGAGAACAAGAATAACGATGAGTGCTGCCAATAGCCCAACGCGCTGCATAGCTGATCCCTCCGCCAGCGAGAATAGCACAGCGATGGCGCATTTTCAACGGTGGGAAGTCATCGATCGGGAGCGCAGGCTGTGCGCCCGGCAAGCGTAGTGATTTCACAGGTCATCCGCCCGCCAAGTAACAGGCATCTGATAATCACAGAAACACAAGAGTAACGTATAATAATAAATGAAGGCAGCATGCAAAATGGAGGTTCCAACATGGCCGCCAAAGCGTTCCGATTCCCTGGTTTGACTATCGTTCTGGCGCTGATCGTCGTCGTCAGTCTGGCCCCATCGCCCGTTTTCGCGGCACGCGCCAACAGCCCGGCTGCGGTGCCGGTTGGCCCGTTCCTGTGGAATGTGGAGTTTTTCAATAACGGCACCCTGACCGGCGCGCCCGTCTTCACCCGGCAGGAGTACTTCGTCGGCGGCAACTGGGGGCTCGGCTCGCCAGGACCCGGCATTCCGGCGGACCTCTTCAGCGCGCGTTGGACCACCAACGCCTTTCTGACGGGTGGTACCTACCGCGTCACGGTGGTGGCCGATGATGGGGTGCGATTTATGGTGGACGGCCAGACCTGGCTGAACACGTTTGATTCGCCGCGTCCCGGCGAGACGCTCGTGGTTGATTTTGCGGCGGGCACGGGTACTCACTCGGTTCGGATGGAATTCCGTGAGAACACCAGCACGGCCTATCTGTTCTTCACGTGGGATCAGTTAACCGTCACGCCGACCCAGCCCACGCCCATCCCGACGCCGTCCGGCCCGCCCGTTGGCGTGGTGAACACCACCGGCCTGAACGTCCATGCCGGTCCGGGCTACAACTTCGCGCTGGTAGATCTGGCTTTCCAGGGCTGGCAGATGACCTTGTTGGGCCGCAATGCCGACAGCTCATGGCTCCAGGTGCGGACGCCAACCGGAAAAATCGGCTGGGTGGAAGTCTCACACATCAGCACCAGCTACCCGGTCGCGGCACTGCAAGTCGTGGGCTCGACTACGCCCGGCACGCCGACCAAGCCGCCGGTGGGCCAGCCGCCGACGACGCCCGGCCAGCGCACGCACGTCGTCCAGCGCGGTGAAACGCTGTTCCGCATCGCGCTGCGCTACGGGGTGAACATGTACACCCTGGCCAGCGTGAACGGGATCACCAACCTCAACCTGATCTACGCGGGACAGGTGCTGATCATTCCGTAACATACGGACGATCATTCAGGCGGGTGACCAAACCCGCCTGTTTTTTTATCAAGGGGGGTACCAACATGAGCGATATGGACATCCTGAAGGAGATCGAGGCGGCTCTCCGCGCGCAGAACGGCCCGGCTTCGGCCCCGGTCGCGCTGAAGGATCGGAACATCACCGTCGATGGACGGTTGAGCTATTACGCCGAGAACGGCACCATCCGCGTCCTGGCGGCTCCCTACTGCGGCCTGACGTCGTTCCCGGCTGTGGTGGGTGATCTGGCGGGGCTGACCGAGCTTTATCTGCACGGGAACCGCCTGCTGGTGCTCCCCGACAGCATCGGCCAACTGGCGGCGCTGCACACGCTGGATCTCAGCACCAACGCGCTGGTATCGCTGCCCGAATTGATTGGCGAACTCGGCCGGCTGGACTATCTCTACGTCAGCCATAACCCGATGACCGCGCTGCCGTCGTCGCTGGCAAATCTGAAAAACCTGCTGTATCTCAATATCACCCATAATGAATTCACGGCACTGCCGGCGCACATTGGGGAACTGGCCGGCCTGATCGAGTTCCGGGCGTATAACAACCGTCTCACGGCGCTGCCGGATTCAATCGGCCGCCTGTCTCAGCTTCGAGAGCTGCACCTGATGGATAACGCGCTGGCGGCGGTGCCCGAGTTGATCGGAAGCCTGACCGCGCTGCTCCGGCTGAGCTTCCGCAACAACCGGCTGGTCGCGCTGCCCGAGGCGCTCGGCAACCTGACGGACCTGATCGAACTGGACGTGCGCGGCAACCGACTGGCGTCCATTCCCGACAGCCTGGACGACCTGTCGAACCTCAAAAAGCTGGATCTGCGCTGGAACCGGCTGTCCGCGCTGCCGGCCGTGGCGCAGCGCCTTGCCGATCGGGGATGTATGGTGTACTGGTAAAATGACTGGGGGCCGCGATTTTTCCCGTAGGGGCGTATCGCGATACGCCCAATATGCGTCAAGTTAAGCGCCATTTCACGGGTTGGCCCCTCCCTAAATCCCTCCCCACAATGTGGAGAGGGACTTGACGGCGGGCTTTTCCCCTCTCCACCTCGTGGGGAGGGGGCAGGGGGAGGGGCTAACTCTCACGATTTACCGGCATGCTGACCTTAGCTTGACACCCATGGGGCGTATCGCAATACGCCCCTACAAATATAATCGCACCAGATACGAGGCTAATCCCCCGATTTCTGCCACGTCCCGGCAAGGCAATCACCACGGATCTCGCGCTCGAAGAACGAGAGGCTGTCACCATAGAGTGTGGTCAGTCGGTGTTCGCCGGGGCCAGCCACATACTGCCCATCCTGCACGGAACCGCCCGCGATATAGGTGTAGTAGCTCACCAGATCAAATTCCGGCGTGACACCCCAGCCAAGCCCCTCTTGAAGGCCGGGCTGCGTGCGCCACAGTTTGCCAAAGCCGCGCCGGGGCTGAATCAGATCGTCCGGCGGCTTCAGGCTGGGATCGGTTTCCGGTTCGCCGTCCTCGAAGGTGTCGTTATAGCAGTACCAGTCGCCGCCCTGCGGCACGGCTTCGGGATTATCGACCATCACCCAGATCTGGCGGTTGTGGCGGATCCAGAACATACGCCCATGCTCAAAAACCTGCTCGACGATCTGGACTTCGGCCAGCACGTCGGTGGGGAAGATCTCCGGGCGCGGGGTCGCTCCAGGCCGGGGGGTGAGTGTGGGGAGGCCCGGTTCGCTGGTCGCTTCGGGCTGTGCGGCTGCTGGGGCCGTACTGCCAGCCACCACGCCCCAGAACCGGACGCGGACGCTCGCCGCCGCGAAGACCGCGCCATCCGGGCTGAACGCGATCTTGTTCACCGGATTGCCCATGCGCACGCTGCCCACTTCGACGCCCGACGCTGCATCCAGGATGGTGATCTTCTCGCGTTTGCTGCTGCTGGCGACGATCAGCGCGCCATCCGGGCTGAACGCGATTTGTTCGGCGGCATCGTTGCCGATCGGGGACTCCCATGCCAGCGCGCCGGAGAGGGCATCCCACTGCCGGGGCGGTGTGCCCTGTGCCGCGGCGACCAGCCAGCGGCCATCCGGGCCAAAGGCGATCGAAGAGACATTCGCCGCATAGGGCAGATCATGCACGAGCGTACCGGAAGCGCTGTCCCAGATCTGCACCGTATTCCCGGCCCCGCCGAAAGCGATCTGCCGGTTATCCGGGTGGAATGCCAGGGCGCGTACCGCCCCAACCGGCGTGGTGATCGCCTGAAGCTGCGCGCCGGTCGCCGTGTCCCACACATAGACCATGCCGTTCTGATCGCCCGTGGCGAGTTTGGTGCCGTCCGGGCTGAAGACGAGACTATGCACAACCCCTATCGACAGCGCCAGCACTTCGCCGCCCGATGCGGCGTCCCAAAGACGCACGTTGCCATCCTTGCCGGCGGACGCGATCAACCGGCCGTCGGTGTTAATCGCCACCGCTGTCACATCATCACTGTGCCCGGCAAAACGGGTGAGTTCCGCGCCCGATACCGCGTCCCACAGCCGCACCGGGCCGCGCAAACTGCCGGTAACCAACTGCTTGCCGCCCGGCCCAAACGCCATAACAACCACGTCACGCGCCGTCTGGTCGAGGGCGCCAATCGCCTCAAGCCGGGCGAGATTATTGATCGTGATCAGTTCCAGGCCGCGCGCCTCGACCGCCGCGATCATCTCCACCTGAACGGTGGCCGTCATCGCCTGGAAAAACGCGGCATTGACGGTCGCTTCAAAGGCGGCGGTCTGCGTGGGGGGAGAAGGCGGCTCGGCCGCGGCGGTCTGTGTCTGCGCGGCCTGTGTCATGGCAATCTGCTGCTGAGCGTCGGCGGTCTGCGTAAATCGTGCCTGCACAACGGCATCAATCGTCTGCTGCTGCGCGGTGGCGTCTTGATGGTCGGGCTCGCCCTGGGCGACCGGCAGCAGAATCATGCCGGCCAGGATCAGAACCGCGACAAGGACGAGCGATAGAATTCGTTTATTCATAGGGTTCCTCAAGTCGTTTTCCTCGGTGTGTGCGTGATCCGCTGGAATGGTTGCGGGATCAGATCGTGATGGTGCGGGTAAGCTGCTGCACGGCAGCCGCAAACGCGCTCTTGGGTGTCGCCACGACGAGCGGCACGCCGCGCCGGACAGCTCCCGGCTGGTTGGCGTCGTAGGGAAGTTCTGCGGACAGCGGTCGTTTGAGCGCTTTCTGGATGGCCGCTGCGGGCAGGTCCGGTGCAGGGGTGGTGTGGTTGAGCAGGACGCGCACGCGCGCCGCTTCGATCCCGATATTTTGCAGCATCACCAGCGTTTGCCCGGTCGTCTGGACCGAGAACGGATCGTCGGTCATGACGAGCACAACGGCGCTGCAAACGTTCAGCGCGCCGACGGCAGCGGTATCCAACTGGCCGGCATCCACGATGACCGGGTTGTAGGCGCTGGTTAGCTCGCGCAGGATGTTCTGCGCGGCCGGGGTGGACAGCGATTCAGTGGTGGGCACCGGCGGCGCGGCCAGCACCGTCACGCCCGACGCCGGGTGTTGCAGCAAGACCTGATGCAGCAGGCGCGGATCGGGTATATCCCCTTTATCACGCAGCGCGCCCCAGTGCTGTTTGGGCGTGAGGTGCAGGTGCATCGGAATATGTCCCCCGGCCCGGCTGAGTTCCACCACGCAGACGCGCCGCGCCATCCCGGCCAGCAAAAACGCCATATTGACGGCAACCGTTGTACTTCCCGCTCCCCCGCGCAAACTCAGCACGGCGATCACGGGAAGCCGGGCCGGCGGGATGTCGGCGGGCTGGTTCAGGTCGTCGGCCCCGATGGGCGCGCGTCCGCTCTTGCGGACTGCCCCAGGTGCGGCCTGCGACTGTATTTCGGCCCGCGGAGCCGGTACAGCGGGCGCTGCAGGCGACGAGGGCGGCGTAATGACCGGCTCGGGCACGCGCGGCGGGACCGGCTCGGTCAGCAGCCCGGTGTGGACGCGGTAATCGACGCCGGCTTGCAGCACCGCAGTCACCCGTTCGGTGAGTTCCTGCGATGATACCGGCTTGGAGAGAAACGAATTCGCGCCAGCTTCGAGTGCCATGTGTTTATCCATGGGCTGGCTGCGCGCCGTCAGAATAATCAGCGGGATGCGGGCGGTCTTGGGGTTTTCGCGCATCCGGCGCACCACATCGTAGCCGCTGAGTTCGGGCATCATGACATCGATCACCGCGAGATCCGGCTGCAACTGCGCGGCCATGGCGACCCCCTTTTCGCCGTCGCGGGCCGTATCGACGCTATGGCCGACCCGTTCCAGCATCAGGCGGACCATCTGAAGCAGATTGACATCGTCATCGACCACCAGTATATGTGCCATAACCCACTATCCCCGCGTGACTATTGAGCGCCAACTGGCCCGATTTTACCACGACTTGCGCCCGATGCCTTATCGGGCGACTTTGTGCGGTGCCTAAAACCGGGTACCTTGCAGGGCGAGCCTTGCCTCGCCCGTTAATGCATATCTACAATTCAATTCGGCAATACGACGTAGGGGCGTGGGCTTGCCCCGCCCGGTAGGGGCGTATTGCAATACGCCCCTACAAAAAACGGTTGCCGGATCAATTTGTCAAAGTGTATAGTGCTCCGTCCCGTAAATTAAAGGGCAATCGTAGGGGCGGACCTCGTGTCCGCCCAACGCGGACCGGCCGCGTGTCGCGCTCCGCGCGACTGGGAGCACACAGAGGTGCTCCCCTACAGGACCATTTGCCTGATCACTTATGACATGGAGCAATAGCCCTACCCCTACTGCTTTTCTCCTGATTTCCCTCAGTTGTTCTCTGTGTTCTCCGTGTCCTCTGTGGTGAACAGCTTTTCCTCTACGCGGGCGTGCTGTCGGTCAGAACCGCCTGCGCCAGCATCGCCGCGCCGATGATCACCGCGTTATCGCCCAGCGCCGCCTCAAGGATCGGCAGATTTTGCGGATCGACCGGGCGGATCAGGTAGCGGTAGGTGGCGTCGCGGATGATCGGCAGCATGTACACGCCGCACGCCTCGATCAGCCCGCCGCCGTAGACCACGCAGGCCGGATCAAGCGCATTGACGACAGCCGCCGTGAAGATCCCCAGGTGATGGGACGCACGCGACATGACATCCAGCACCACGGCGTCTCGTTGATCGAGCGCGGCCGCGAGCATGCCGCTGGTAATGTCGCCGCCCGGTTCGGTGTTTTCCAGCACGACGCTGTGCCGCCCGCCGCGGATCTCGCCCCAGATGTCGCGCTCGATGGCGGTGCGCGAGGCCACTGCCTCGATACAGCCGCGCCGCCCGCAGCCGCACACCGGCCCATCGATCAGCACGACCATGTGCCCGATCTCCGCCGCCGCGTTGCGCGCCCCGCGCCACAGCTCGCCGTTGAGCACAATCCCGCCACCGATCCCTGTGCCGGGGAACACGCCGACTACCGAATCGAACTCACGCGCGGCCCCGGCCGACGTTTCGCCATAGGTGCCGGCGTTGACGTCGTTCTCGACATACACCGGGATGTCGAGCATCTGCGAGAGGCGCGGCCCCAGCGGGACGTTCAGCCAGTCGGGCAGGTTAGGCGCGAATTCGAGCACACCCGTATTATGATCGGCCACGCCCGGCGCGCCGATCCCCGCGGCCTCGATGGTCGCCATCTCCAATCGGGCACTCTCGACCGCTTCGACGGCGGTTCGTGCGATCCGTTCGATGACTTCGTCTGCGCCGCGTTCGGCGCGGGTTTTGCGTTTGGACAGGCCGACGATATGCCCATGCTCATCGACCACGCCGGCCAGGATCTTGGTGCCGCCCAGGTCGATCCCAAGCGTCAGATGCGGGCGTGCCGGATCTTTTTTTCGGTCTTTTTTCCCCATCGTGCTCTCGCTTCCACTGGTTTGGCTCGTCCCCTTCATCATAAGCCGATCGGTGGCAATTCGCAACGAATTTATTGCCCTGCCGCGCCGGCTGATGTAAGCTTGGGCACCGTAACAAACCATCAAGATAACACGAAGTGAGCATGAAAGACGACCGGATGGCACAACAGGTTCAGCGTCACGGTGAAGGCACCTATCAGATGTTGTGGGACTGCAAATTCTGCGGAACCACCAAGCTGCTGGGAGTCACTCACCGTCACTGCCCGAACTGCGGCGCGGCTCAGGACCCGGCGTGGCGTTACTTCCCGGCGGAAGCGGATATGGTCGCCCTGGAGAATCACCCGTATGTCGGTGCGGACAAGATTTGCCCGGCGTGCAGCCAGCCGAACAGTGCCGCGAACACCTACTGCTCCGAATGCGGCGCGGATCTGGCCACCGGGCAGCCGGCCCCCACCCAGGCCACGCGCGACCTCGGCACCGGCACCGCCGAGACCGACACGAAACGCGACGTGGTGAAGGATCAGTTCGTTGCGGAGATGGAGCGGGTCCAGACGCTCGAAGCGGCCAAACCCCTTCTGTTTGGCCTGAAGAAAAACCATTGGATCATCGTCGGTATTGTCGTGCTGGCCGCAGCGTGTATTGTGGCCGGCATCTTTATGCTCACCTACCGCCAGGACGCCAGCGGAAAGGTCGCTGCGCTGACATGGGAACGGACGGTCGATATTGAGAGCTTCCAGTCGTATACGGAAGTAGGCTGGGATGACAGCGTACCCGGCAGCGCCTACAGCGTGAGCTGCTCCCGCAAATTCCGTGAGACGCGCCGCGTGCCCGATGGATCGCACCAGGAATGCAGCGACGTAGATCAGGGCGACGGCAGTTTCCGGCGCGAATGCCGCTCAGTTACGGATTACCGCAGTGAGGACGTATACGACCAGTGGTGCAGCTACCACGTTGACCGCTGGAGTAGGATCCGCACGGTCAAAGCGCACGGTAACACCGCCCAGGATCCCTATTGGCCCCAGTATTCGCTGGCTCTCGGCAGCGGGTCGAAACAGGTTGGGCAGGAACGCGCCGGCGATCGCCACGAGACTTATATCGTTGTCATCCGCGAATCGGACGGCGGCGAGCATCGCTGTGAGATCAAACAAAGCCAGTGGGCCGAGTATCCCGTGGGCACGGCGGTCGATCTCAAGCTGAACGTCGCCGGGGGCGCGGACTGCGATACGCTCAAGGCGAGGTAGTGGAGAGCATTCAGCCTTCAGCTATCAGCTTACCTCACCCCCGGCCCCCTCTCCACGCGCGGAGAGGGGGAGCTGGTAGGGCATGCGGCCCTTTCTTGCCACACCTTGGGCGTATGGCGATACGCCCCTACTGAGTGCACATTCTTGGCTTGGTTTTTGGCTGACCGCTGATAGCTAATAGCTGACCGCTCGCTACGGATAAATCCCCCGCGTCACGGCGGCATCCGCCACGCGCCGGATCGCGGTGATCTGTGCGGCGGTGCGCAGATCCACCTTGAACTGGCTCTTGACGCGCAGCACCTCGTCGAACGCCTTGATCAGCACGCGCCGAAGCTGCCGGTTGACCTCTTCCACGTCCCAGAAGAACGACTGCAAGCCCTGCACCCACTCGAAATACGAAACGGTGACGCCACCCGCGTTCGCCAGGATGTCGGGGATGATCTCGACCCCACGGGCGAACAGGATGTCATCGGCCTCGGGTGTGGTGGGGCCGTTCGCCCCTTCGACAATCATAAAGGCTTTGACGCTGCCCGCATTCTCAGCGGTGAGCTGGTTTTCCAGCGCGCACGGCGCGAGCACATCGCAGTCGAGCGCGAGCAGTTCGGCGTTGGAGATCGGCTCGGCGCCGGGATAACCCTTAAGCTGGTGGTGTTGGCTGGTGGCGGTGTAGGCCATGACGTTGTTGATGTCGAGACCGTTCTTGTTGAAGTACCCGCCGGTCACGTCGCTGATGGCGATCACCTTGTAGCCCAGGTCGAAGGCGTGTTTGGCGGCATAGGTGCCGACATTGCCGAAGCCCTGGATCGCCACGCGGATCTGGCCGGGATGCTGGTGACCGGCCCGTCGCAGCGCCTCGTCCATGCAGATCACGACGCCGCGCCCGGTGGCCTCGGTGCGCCCTTCGCTGCCGCCGATATTGATCGGCTTGCCGGTCACAATAGCCGGGACGGAATAGCCGACGGTCATGCTGTAGGTGTCCATGATCCAGGCCATCGTCTGCGCGTTGGTGCCCATGTCCGGCGCGGGGATGTCGCCGTGCGGGCTGATGAAGATGCTGATCTCGCTGGCATAGCGGCGCGTCAGGCGCTCAAGCTCGTTCTGGCTCATCTGGTAGGGATCGCAGACGACCCCGCCCTTCGCCCCGCCAAACGGCAGATTCACCAGCGCGCACTTCCACGACATCCACATCGCCAGCGCGCGGACCTCGTCGATATTCACGTTGGGCGCGTAGCGGATGCCGCCTTTGGACGGCCCCAGCACCGTGTTATGATGCACGCGGTAGCCGCTGAAGACCCGAATATCGCCGTTGTCCATCCGCGCGGGAAAATTGACATGCAGCTCGCGTTTGGGAACCCGTAAAAACGTCTGAATACCTTTCGGCAAATCTAAGTATGAAATGGCCCGGTCATATTGTTGAAGCGCGACATGATAAGGATTAATTCGTTCGTGTTGGTTCGTTAACGTCATCGAGTCCTCCTGAACCCTGATTTACAGTACGGTGAGGGCAGAGTTGGTCCACCCTGCCCGGCAGTTCGGCGTGGCGGCTTGCTTATCCCGCGTTGTTCGCTCCGGTGGCCGTCCGAACGGTAAAGGTAATCGTTTCTTTGAGTTCATCTTCCACGTAAATAGCCGCCTTCCACTCGCCCTCAGTCCAGGGCACATTGTTGTTGGCTTGCCAGTCCAGCCCCAGGACGGCGACCCCAGCCGTTTCATCCATCTCAAGCGGATCGGTGGGGTAGGTGTTTCCATCCGGCGCGGTAAAGACCGCGTAGACGGGCAGCTCACGGTTGTGCGAATTGAGGGTCACGACCACATTCAGGTCTTCATTGGGTGTAAACACTTCGGTTTTGTCGAGGTCCTCGGGCCGGGAACCGTCGCCAGCGGCGGTGTAGACTTCGCGGACGGGTTCGGAACTACACGCGGTCAGCAGCAGAGGGACCGCCAGCAGCGCGATCAGCAGCAGGGGAAAAGTCCGTTTCATCGATCAAAACTCCTTCAGTGGATACCGCTGGTTGGGCAACCCGCGGCAGGTCGATCCATTTGGTCTGTATTATCCCCTGTATGCTACACCGACGCCATGGTGATTCATCACGATTGTCGCAGAATCGCCCGCAAAGGACATCAAAAGGCCGGCACGCAGGATCGCCGCCGGCCTGTAACCATTGTTCTGCGGAGACTTGTAGGGGCGGGTTAACAAACCCACCCTGGGCGACCCACCGGTCGCCCCTGCGTCTGGAGCGTGGCACGCATATTTAGCCCCATCCCCCACCCCCTTTCCCTATAACATGGAGAAGGGGACTTCAAGTCCCTCATAGGCGTCAAGATAAGAATCAGGGCTCGGTATAATCGCTAATTGACCCCTCCCCTGTATCCCCTCCCCGTAAACGGAGAGGGGAAAAGGCGCCGAGCGGAAGTCCCTCTCACACTGTGGGGAGGGATTTAGGGAGGGGCTGTCACTCTCCCTGAGCGCGGTAGATCGTCCACCGCCACATAAGCTGCACCACCATCTCGCGCACCACCAGCGTGATCCCGATGTACACAAGCATCCGGGTGAGCGACAGATCGGCCAGATAGCCCGCCACCGGGCCGAGCGCCGCCAGCACCACCCAGTCGGTTTCAACCGTGAGCGAGGTTCGCCCCGGCTGCAACGCCAGCATCGTCCCGGCAATCCCGATATCCACCAGCCACAGGATGAGCGAGACGACGATCGCGGCCGATACCGCCACACGCCCCGATCGTGCTGTGGCGCTGGTGCCCAGCACGGTGATGACGGTCAGAGCGAACTGCTGCGCCCGGTCGATAATGAACAGCACGGAGATGATCACCGGCACGAGCAGGGCCGCGCCGCATAACACCCAACTGGGCTGATCGGTGGCCCCGTTCGACGTGGGCACCAGGATCAGGCTGACCAGACCAATCCCGACGGCAAACAGCAGCAGCAGGCCGATCATCACACGCAGGGCGTCGCGCTGCCACCACAGAGCCCCGCCCGCTTTGCCCAGCAGGATCGATTCAATATCCATCGGAGTTATGCGCAGGGTATCCCATGTCTGCCGCTCGCGCTCCCCGACGATCAGCGGGGCCAGGGTGACGCTGGTGAGCACCATCCAGAACATGAGCATGGGCACGACGAGAATCAGGAAGTTGTTCAGGAACAGCACCAGGATCGTCGCCAGGTAACACAGCATCCCGCCCAGCACCAGGCCCAGCCCGGTCGCACGGGACAGGCGCGCGTAGAATCCGAACCACAGCGGCGGGTGGTTCGTCTCGCGAACGAACAGCGGGTTTTCGATGGCGCGCCAGAAGACAATCAGGTTGCGGAGCAGCTTGAGAGAATTCATGCTCATACCCGGCAGGCCTGCCAGCGGACGATTCGTTCTAAATACACCGCTCAGCGTGTCAAGGCTCATTTTCAGGCTCTCACTAAGAATACACGATACCATTCTGTTATACGAGATCAATCGCGCTTTTGAAAGGGTTTTTTCGGTGCATTTTGAACAGTCCTTCCGGCATGTTTCCCCCCGTTTCATATTCTGCCACGAACGGCCCGCAGCGGCCCCGCTGTCCGCTGACGGCTGACCGCATCGCTCCGGGTTGGCCCCGGCTCGATCCCCCTTTATAATACCCGTAGCCTGCATCGTGCCGTGGGGAATCGGGAATGCGCCAGTCTGGACTGCTCAAAAAACGCGCCCTGAGCGCCGCTCTGATCATCATCGTTCTGATGACGGGAATCACGCTGGTGCTGCCCGGAGCCGCGCCGCACCCGGCGGGCGCGCTGGTTCAGAATACGGCGGTGCCGACCTTCACGCCATCGCCCACCACCACCTGGGACGACAGCTATTTGCCGCCGACCATCACGCCAGTGTATCCGCTGCTGCCGCCCGCTCCCCCGATCGAGACCGACAATGCCCCGGTACTGAATATCCTGCTGTTGGGCAGCGACTCGCCGGATACCTACTACCGGCGCACGGATGTGATCGTCGTGGTGTCGATCAACACGGATGCCAAGACGGTCGCCATGTGGCGGATTCCCCGCGAGACATTCGTATATATCCCCGGTTACACGCTGGATATGATCAACACCGCCTTCGCCCGCGCCGCGACGATGGATTATCCCGGTGGCAACTTCGCGATGATGAAGGACGTTTTTCGCTACAATTTCGGGATCGAGCTGGATCATTACGCCCGTGTGAATTACCCCGGCTTCTTGTGGATCATGGAGACGCTGGGCGGTCTGCAGCTGAGCATCGACTGCGCCGTGCAAGACTGGCGTCTTAAGTCGCCGGAACTCGATCCGACCGTTGAGGATAACTGGGAGATCTACACGCTGCCGGTGGGCCGCTACCGGCTCCGACCCGAAACTGCGCTGTGGTACGTCCGCAGCCGGCAAACCACCAGCGAGATCGACCGGGGCCGCCGGCAGATGGACGTGCTGCGCGGCATGTGGCGTCAGGTTCGCGAGATGGGGCTGCTTCAGCAGGCCGATGAACTCTGGCCGGTGCTGACTCAGATCGTCGATACCGATATGACCTTTACGGATGTCGTCCCGCTGCTGTCGCTGGCCGCGGAACTCGATATGGCCCGCATCGCGCGTTACAGCGGGTCGGATGATGTCCACTGGCTGCGCACCTATACGCCGGACGATGGCCGGCAGGTCTTGCTGCCGATCCGCGAGAACCTGCTGCCGATGCTGCAAGACTTCCTGACGCCGCCGACGGCCAACCGGCTCGGCCGCGCGCAGGTGCGAATCGACGTGATCGACGGCGTCCTGGTACAACATCGGGTTGGAATACGTCGCGGCGGACCGGCTGGCGTGGGAAGGATTCGCGGCGCGCGCGCTGGAAGGGGTGGACGAAGTCCAGCGCGAGAAGACGATGATCATTGATTACACCGGCCAGACCAAGGGCAGCCCGCTGCCGATCTTGCAGCAGATTTTGCGCGTAGACGATGCTGATGTGATCCGCCAGCCCGATCCCAACCGGATCGTGGATTTCCGCGTGGCGATCGGGACGCAGTACAACGCCTGTGTGCGTGGCAATGCGGAGGACGACACGTCGAGCGAACCAGCCGACGATGCCGCGTCAGAGGGATCACCGGGTGCCGGGTGCTGGCTTCAGTTCCGCGCGGGGGTCAATGTGCGATCCGGCCCCGGCCTGGATTACACGCCGCTCGATATGGCGCTGCCGGACGATCGTTTCCCCGTGTTGGGACACAGCGAGGATGGCGCGTGGTGGCAGGTCAATAACGACGGCGAGATCGGGTGGGTTTCGGCTGAAACGTCAAACGCCATCGCGCTGGGTGACTGCGATGGCGTGCCAGTGGTGAGTCCGCTGATTTCATATCCGTCGCAGCTTGTCGCGCAGGCGCTCGACCATACCGCGGAGACCATTTGAGTTGCCGTCTTGCGCGGTGCCCTCGGTCGATCCCCCCGTCATGCCGACGGACGCCCGGACCAGCGCGCGCTCGCCCCGGTACTCGTTCACATGCTCCGACAAAGTCCAGATCACGGGGTCGGTGCGCCGGACGCGTGTGCCGCTGTCGATGAGCCGCGTCACCAGTTGGTGGAAGGAACGGCTATAGTCGCGCTCGTGGCGAAAATCGACCGGGCGGCGCGTGCGCAGCGGTCCGGGGGGATCGCACGGCTTGAGCAGGATGGGGATCACCGGGCGGTTGGCTTCGAGATACGCCTGCCACTCGACCGTCACATGGGCGCACTCCAGCGCGCCGGGTGACAGCACCACCAGCATCATCCCACATGCACTTAATGCCTGCTCGATGCTGCGCCCCCAATGCCGTCCGGGCTGTGCGTTGCGAATATCCAGCCACACTTTCGCACCGCTCCGGCTCAGGTCATCGGCGAGCCGCGCGACGAACGTCTGATCACTCTGAGCATAACTGACAAAGATCTGGCGTGAAGACGCACAGTTATCGATCACGGAATACCTTCCTGGCCCCGACTTCCCGATCGTCCAATTCTATTGTACATCGCTATTATCGAGACGCCGGCAAAAATTCATTTTTTCTTCACATTACGGCCACGGTTCCATCCAATACTCACCGGCCGGACCTTCCGCAACCCAGCCTTCCAGGGAGGGCGTGCGGACCTGCCACCAGCGCCAGCCGTTCGCCGTGTCGCACACCGGTCCGGTGATCACCTCAAAGGTGGTGCCGGGCTGAAGCGTGCCGATCTGGTTGTTGGTGTCGATTTTCGGCGCGGATCGTACCCGGCTCGGCACCGGCGGATCCACAGTGACGCGGCCTGTTTCGCCGGGAACCAAACGCGGCGAAGGCGCGCCAGGGCATTCTACCGGGCCGGTGACAAACGGCTCGATCCAGTAGGTGCCATCCATCCCTTCCCCGATCCAGCCGCTCCACGAGCCTGCCTGATCCACCCCCTGCACCAGCCACCACAGCACGTCATCCACACACTGCGGCCCATCGGCTACCCAGAACATCTGCCCCGGCGGGATCGAGCGCTCCGTCCCACCGCTGAAACCCGGCGTGCGGCGGATGCGCGTCGGATCGTCTGGGAGCAGGGTGGTTCGTGCCCCGCCGTTACGGGCGACCCGCGCGCGCATTGTACAGGCGGGCGTCGCGGTTGGGGAAGGGCGCAGCGTTGGCGGTCGCTGGGTTATGGTCGGCGTCAGTGTGGACGTCGGCGGAGGCAGGGTGCGCGTGGGCGGCGGGGGCAGCGTTGGGATAGAGGTCGGCGTTGGGGTGCGCGTCCAGGCGGACGCCGTGCCGGTCATGGCCGCAATCACACTGGCCTCGATGTCCGGGGTGGGGGTATCCGTCCAGGCGGCGGCGATCTGGGACAGGCGCAGCGCCAACAGGGCCTCGGCCGTCATGTTCAGATCCGGCGTTTCAGTCGGCGTGCTGGTGGGAGGGGGCGTATCCGACGGCCTGGGCAGCGGCGTTCTGGATGGTGTCACCGAGGGGGTAGCGGTTGGCTCCGGCGATGGCGTGTCCGTATCCGGCACCGGCACAATCTGGTCCACCGCCGTCTTTTCCGGCGTGGCGGTATCCAGTACGGAAGTGGGCGCGGTGGTAGGGGGCGTGATCGCGTCCTGAACGCGCGCCGTCCCCGTCTGCGTGACATCCGCGGCCAGCACGGCCGGTTCGGTTCGGTCCGGGGTATCATCGCCGCCATTGATCACCAGCAGGGCGATCACGACGGCCGCCGCGATCAGCGCCAGGATCGCACCGCCCACCAGGATACCGCGCCCGCGCCCCATGCGCTGCTCGCTGCGCGGCAGGGGTGCCGCCGGGGGTGCGTAGCCCGGATAGGCCCCGCTCTCCCCATAGGGATAAGGCTCGGCGCGCGTGGCAACCGTCGCCTGTGGGCGGGTCGCCTGCGGCCGCGACAGGGCAGGCGGCGTCGCTTGCGCGATCTGCTCGGCGGTGGCACGCGGCAGCGGCAGATCGATCAGCTCGGGTGACATGATCCGCATCGCCGCGCTGAACGCCTCGGCCATCTGCCGCGCCGAGGGATAGCGGTCGTTGGCGTTTTTCGCCAGGGCGGTCAGCATCACCTGTTCGATCGGCTCCGGCAGGCGCGGATTGATCAAACGCGGCAGGGGCGGCGGCGTGTCGAAATGCTTGTACATCATGCCAAAAGGTGTATCCGCCTGGAACGGCAGCACACCCATCAGCATCTCGTACAGAATGATACCCAGGGCATAAATATCCGTGCGGGCGTCTACCGGCTCGCTGCGCCACTGCTCCGGGGCCATATAGGCGGGTGTGCCCATGACGCTCCCGGTCGCCGTCAGGTTAAGCTGGCTGGTGGATGTGCCGGCCAGCATCTTGGCGATGCCAAAATCGGTCAGGTAGGCGTTATCTTCTTCATCGAGCAGGACGTTATTCGGCTTCAGATCGCGGTGGATCACGCCGCGCAGATGCGCGTATTCGAGCGCCGATCCGACCTGGGTCAGAAAGCGATCCGCCTGCCGCACGCTGAGCGTGGTCCGCATCAGGCGTTCGCTGAGCACACCGCCTTCGACCAGACGCATCACCAGGAAGATATACCCGGCGTCGCGCCCAAAATCGATGACCGGCAGGATGTGCGGGTGCTGGAGCTTGGCGATCACGCGGGCCTCGCGCTCGAAGCGGGCGACAAATTCCTCATTCTCCGCCAACTGCATCGCCATAATCTTGATCGCCACGTCGCGATCCATCGATTCCTGGCGCGCGCGGTAGACCGAGGCCATCCCCCCGATGCCGATCAGTTCCCTCAGCCGGTATTGCCCGAGCGTGCGACCGGATAACTCCGCCATCGTCATGCTGCTCCCTCACAAAGTGCCATCCACACCTAGAATACTCGCTGGATCGGCAAGGAGCAAATTGTACGGCCAATGGTAAATACAGCCGTTTGGCCTATGCCCAAATGGCCTTGCTGGCGGATGGATGCGTGCCGAGCGTAGGTTATGATTAGCTCAGGGAAGAATTGATGAAATGAAGGAGAGCGTATGAAACGCAAAATCGGTCTGGTGTTCACTCTGTTTGTGGTGATCACCTTTCTGCTGGTTGGCAGCGCCGATGCCAGGCAGCGCGGCGGTAAGGGTAAAGTGACCATCTGCCACAAAGGGCGGACGATTCGCGTCAGTGAGAGTGCGCTGCCGGCCCACTTGCGGCACGGCGACGATCGGGGTGCGTGTGATACGATCGCGGACGACGATCGCGATAATGACGACGAATGATGACGATGAGGATCGCGACGAGAATCAGGACGACGATCGCGATGATGAGAACGGCGACGAGGCCATTGAGTTCACCGAAGTCACCGGAACCGTCACGCGCTACGATCCTCAGTTCGGCGTGATCCTATTGAGCGATGGGACGCTGGTGATGCTGTCGGAGCCACCCGCCATCGCGATTCAGCCCGGTATGACGCTGTGGGTGCGCGGCCAGGAAGTTGACCAGGATCGCATTCTGGCCGAGCAGATCTCCGTGCAGCCGTTTGAACAGGATGATGACGGCGATCAGGGCGGGCTTCCACCGGTGATCGTGGACGTGACGGGCCGGGTGCAGAGTTACGATCCGGCGACGGGCGTGCTTCAAATCAACGCTATGACCGCGATCCTGGTGGTACGTCCCACCTTCGCCATTACGCCGGGCATGATCGTCACGGTGAGCGGCGAGCTGCTGCCGGATGGGCGGATCCTGGTGGATGTGATCGCGCCGGTGGGCACCCCGACACCACCGACCAATCCCACTTCACAAACCGCCACGATCTGCCATATACCGCCCGCAGGCGTGGGCAGTGCCTACACGATCACCGTCGAAATAAGTTTTGTCGCGGCGCATCTGGCCCACGGTGACTATCTCGGCCCGTGCTCGACCCCGGCATCACCGGCCGTCCAACTCGCGGGCGCGACCTGTCCGGCGGGCTGCGATCCGCTGCTGCTGACGCTGTCAGATGCGCTCGGCGTGCCTTACAACTCGCTGGCTGCGCTGCAGAGCCAGGGATATAACTCCGGCGTGATCGCACGTGTGCACGTCATCGCGCAGGCGGCGGGTGTCCCGGTCGATGAGGTGCTGGCCCGTTATAACAGTGGCGAGGATTGGGAGAGTATCCGGCGTGCCTACGGGCTGTTTGCTGATGAGAACGGCGGTGATGCTATTGTCATCGGGAATGGGCGAGGGTATTCCATCCGCGAGGACTACGGCGGCGGCTGGTTCGGTGGCGGCCGGGGGTAAGGTCGCCTACGCATTCCAAACCATAACCGAATATCTTATTAACCGTCTGTCCGGCTTAGTTGACGCCCAATCACCGACATCTCTACGGCTCTCAAACTCTTGGTCCGCGCTCTATTGAGTTCGGCCTGCTTCTTGCTCTACACTAAGGGTAACAGAAGTATGCGCAACGGAGATCGAGAGATGAACAGGTGGTTCCGCATTTTGAGCGTGGTGGTGCTGGTGGCTGTGCTGTTGGCCAGCGTTGGGGTGGCCCACAAGGCATCCGCGCAGGCTCCCACGGCAACGGTGAACACGGGCGCGCTGAACATTCGCAGCGGGCCGGGCGTCAGCTACAGTATCATGACCTATGTGTATCGCAACGCTTATCTGACCCTGCTGGCGCGCAACGCCGATACCTCCTGGGTCAAAGTGATGACCACTACCGGCGTGCAGGGGTGGGTCAATGTGCGTTACATCCTGTCGGCTTATCCGCTGTTCAGTCTGCCCCTCGAAGGATCGACCGGGGGCATTACGGGGGTGGTGATGAGCAGCGGGCTGAACGTGCGGACCGGGCCGGGCGTCAACTTTAACCGGATCGTATCCGTCTCGGGCGGCACCGTGCTGACCCTGCTGGCCCGCAATTTTGATGCCACATGGGTTAAGGTGATGCTGTCGAACGGCACGCAGGGCTGGGTGAGCGCGCCTTTTCTCAGCACGACCTATCCGATCGTCAACCTGCCAGTCGACGGTGGTACGCCGCCCCCGCCGCCTCCTCCACCCCCGCCGCCGCCCCCTGGCTACCGGACGCACGTCGTCCAGCCGGGCGAGAATCTGTTCCGTATCGGGCTGCGCTACGGCGTGAGCATGTACGATATCGCGGCACTCAACGGCATTACCAATCTGGCGCTGATCTACGTCGGGCAGGTGCTGCGGATCCCATGATGATCCGGTGAAAACTGATGTGCAGGGGGACGGGATATATGACCCGTCCTCTGTTTTTTGGGGGGGCGACCGGTCCCCCGGGGCGACCAAACGCCGCGCTTCTTAACGGTTCGGATCGATCCAGGTAACCGCGATGGCGGTCCCCGCGCCAACCTGCGATCGGATTTGCAGCGATGCGCGGACCCCTTCGGCGCGTTCTCGCATGATGTTCAGCCCCAGGCTGGTTGAAGGGACCGTCGTGATGTCAAACCCACGGCCATTATCCTCGATCCTCAATTCGACAGCGCCGTTTTTGAGGCCGTAGAAAATCCTCACGTCCGTAGCCTGGGAATATTTGGTGAGGTTGTTGAGACTCTCCTGGGCGATGCGGTAAAAAGCCAGCTTGACCTCGGCCGGCAGAGTCAAGCCGGAGTCAACCTCACTGGAAACCGTCAGGATTTTTCGAGTCTGTGCGGCGAGGACGAGTTGTTCGAGCAGACTGCCGAGATCGGCGTCAAGCAGAGCCGTAGGGCGTAGTTCGAGCAGCAGGGTTCGCATCTCGGCCAGTGCTCCTCGTATGAGGCGCTGCAACTGCTCCAAATGAACCTGCCACTTTGCCGGAATTGCGTCCGTTTGTCTTAACAGCGTGCCTGCGATCAAGCTGGCCGAAAAGAGGGATTGGCTGACGGCATCATGCAGATCGCGCGCCAGACGCTCGCGTTCCTGCATCGCCGCGAGTTCCTGCGCCTGCTGATACAACTGGGCGCGCTCAATGGCCTGGGCGCACTGCTGGGCCACCGCGATAAAAAGCGTCTGGTCTTCATCGGAAAACACCTGAGGTTGGAGGAAACTGAATCCTACTCCGCCGATAATCCTGTCCTGCACATACATCGGCAGAGCGACCATGGCCTGTGTCTGAGTCTGTGTCTGAACCGAGCCAGCGAGACCGGGATAATGTCTGCGATAGTCTTCGAAGTTCCTGATCCAGATCTGTTGTTTGGTGCGAATCGCATCGGTAAGCGGGAGGGAGGCTGTCAATGGCAAATGTCGGAAAGGTTCCGCCAGCGATCGCGCAGTCGGGCTGGTGTTAAGAATCTGAAGGGCTTGCGCGTCGTCATCCAGGATTGCCACAATGCCAAATTGCGCACCGACCGAACGTGAGATCGTGTTCACAATCGTGTCGGCAACCTCTTGTGTGGTCAAGGGGGCGGCCAGTGCGGCGGTCAATTCCTGAAGCAGCGTCGCGCGTTCCTCGTTACGCTTGAGCCCGGCTTCGGCCTGGGTACGGCTGGTCACATCACTGGCGTAGATATTGACATAACCCGCTTCGACGATCGGCACGAGATGCAGCGACAGGATCCGGTCGGCGCTGGCGACTTCGGCGATGTGGTTCTGCCCGATTTCCAGCACATCCGCCACCAGCGTGCGCCACATCTCGGGGATGGGCTGGCCGACCGCGCAGCCCCACTGCATCAGGAGGGACTGGCTGGCCACGTTGGCATACTGCACGATGCCATCTGCGCCGATGCGAAGCACAGGGTTGGGATTCTCGTCAGGGAAACGCGCGATCGATTGCAGTTCCGCAACGGCCTGCTTGTGGTGGGTGATGTCCTGCTGAAAGACTTCCAGGCGGTCTGGCCAGGGATACGCCTGGACCTCAAACCAGGTGCCGTCTTCGGGCGAAACCATCTCAAACTGCACAGCTCGATGCTGCTCTGCCGCCTGCTGCAAGTTGTGGTAAAGGGCGGTATCGACAAGTTCAGGAAATTCCTGCCAGAGAATCCTGCCCAGCAGTTCGTGGGCGGGGCGGTGAAACAGGCAGCGTTCTGCGGTGGCGCTCACGTCCACGAAATGCCACGCGAAATCCAGCACATAATATGCGACTTTTCCGCGGGTAGGAATCTCGGCTGTAGTCATAGGTTGCACGTCCTGAGCTGTCCGACCGAGCGTCATATACAGGAGAAGGCACGGCGGAACACCCCCGTTCATTATGATACTTGATAGGAAAGCTTAATGCTACAAAACCAGCGTCAATGCTTGCGAAGCGGTTGACCTGAACACCGCATATGACGGCTGGTCCCGTCGGGCGGACGCGGGGCATACGCCCTGTGTTGCCGGTGCGCTCTGTGCTACAATCCGGTGGTATGAAAAACATGCCGGGCGCGGCACGTCTGCGCCCACTCGGCTAATGGTTCACTATTTGTACAGGAGCGATCCGGCATGGCTGATTTTCCCGGCAGGGGCAAAGTGGCGATCCTCAAGACCGCGCCCGAAACCGTTCTGGACGACGTGCGCGAGGTGATGCGGCTGGCCGATTATCAGGCGGCGCTGCCCAACGACAAAGAAACGATGATCAAGGTTAATATTTCGTGGGATACGTGGTACCCCGCGTGTTCGAGTTCACCCTGGCAGATCGAAGGCGCGATTCAGGAACTGCAGGCCGCCGGCTATCCGCGCATCGCGGCCGGGCACAATGACACGGTCGTGGTGGATGCGCGCGTGGGCGAGACCAACAACAAGCACAAGTTCGTCGTGGACAAATACGGCATTGAGAACTGGCACCTGTACGAACCGCAGTTCGAGTGGGTGCGCTATGAGCCCAAAGAGCCGTTCCTGGTGCTCGACCGCGTCTACCCGGAAGGCGTGTATATTCCGCAGGTGTTTTACGGGCGGAATATCATCCACATGCCCACCGTCAAAACGCATGTCTTCACCACCATCACGGGCGCGATGAAGAACGCCTTCGGTGGGCTGCTGGGGCGCCGACGCCATTGGACCCACTCGGTGATCCACGAGACGGTGGTCGATCTGCTCCAGATCCAGCAGGATATTCACACCGGCATCTTCGCCGTGATGGACGGCACTTTCGCCGGCGATGGTCCGGGACCGCGCGCGATGCGCTGGCACGAGAAGGATATTCTGCTGGCCTCGGCCGATCAGGTGGCGATCGACGCGATGAGCGCCTATCTGCAAGGCTTTGATCCCATGTCGCTCGACTTTATCCGGCTGGCACACGAGCGCGGCCTGGGTGTCGGCAACCCGACCGAGATCGAGGTGGTCGGCATGGACAAAAAAGACCTCAAGCGCTTCGCGTTTGTGCAGGAAGATACCTTCGCCAGCCGCGGGCAAAAGCTGATCTACCACGGGTGGCTCAAGGGGTTTGAGGGGCTGCTGCTGCGCACGCCGCTGGTGCCGTGGAGCTACATGGCGAGCGACTGGTATCACAATTACTACTGGTATCCCTTCGTCGGGCGCAAACGCGTTGAAGAGGCGCTGAAGACCAAGTGGGGCAGGTTGTTCGCCTCCTATGGCGATGGGCAGGTGGTGCTGCCCGGCGTGGAACCGGACGACGTGCGGCGTATGGCGCTGCTCGGCGCGGCAGCAGCGGGCGGTGCGCTGTTCGTGGGGAGCCGTCTGCTCGGCGGCCGGCGCGCGTAAAGTGTGTTTGCCAAGCTGTTTTACCCCTCCCTAAATCCCTCCCCGTAAACGGAGAGGGACTTCCGACGCGCCCCTTTCTCCGCGTGCGGGGATAAGGGGTGCCGACCGAAGGTCGGACGGGGATAGGGGTAAACGCTTTCCGTACACGCTCTAACAGCCCGGAACGGCTACAAAAGCACAAGAGACGCTGCACGGCGTCTCTTTTGATTTTGAAGTGGTTAGCTACGACATTAGTACTACTAAAGTATACCTCTAGAAACTTGCTTTTTTTGATGGTTAACACTATCATGTTGATAAGCTAGCTTCTTGTTAACGTTAACATTAAGCAGAGGAATAGTATGCCTGTCCAACTTGAATGGCATTCGACCATGCCGGTTCTCCAGGTGACGTGTACTGGCACGTTATCAGCGAACGACTATTACGCGCTGAATCGCCGCCGTTCGGAACTGCTCAAGACACAGGAAGGGGACGCCCTTCTGCTCGTGGATTTGCAGCAGTTGGCCGGATTCCCCGACGCCGCTGTCGTCGAGCGCGGCGAAAGCGCCCTGCGCGACAACCGGATCCAGCACATCCTCGCCGTGCTGCCCGATGATCTGTACCGCCGGGTCGCTCGCACTGTGATTCAGAACAGCGCGCTGCGGGTGCTCCTCTTTCCGACGATCACGGCCGCACTGGACGCCGCCGAAACCCTGCTGGCATCCTGACTCCGGCCGCACGTCTGATTCGGCCATTTCGCCTGCCGGGTAAGCAGGTTCGATGATTGTCGCGTGGGTGCGGTATAATGGCTCCTGGTGCTCGTACCGAAGGAGTCGCCCACCGTGTCCCTGGCTGTCACGTTCGAACAAACGATTCTCAGTCATCGGCCCATGCCGTTTCCAACTCCGTGGGCCAATGAGGTCGTTTTTCCCTGCTACGAAGGACTGTCCATCCGCAATCTGCCTCACACGGTGGTCCGGCTGCTGACCAGCACACCGATCGATCACAGGTTGGGCGCTGCGCCGCTGGATGCTCGGCTGTGGCAGGACCAGTCCGGCGAAATCCGGCGCGTGGTGCTGTTTCTGACGGATGGGTTGGGCTGGCGGCTGCTTCAGGACCTGATGGCGAAGGATGAGAGTATCGCGCAGGCCGTGGCGGATCTGACCGGCAGCGGCACCCTGACCCCCATTACGTCAATCGCGCCAAGCACGACCGCCGCCGCGCTGCCCTGTGTCTGGACCGGAGCCAGCCCGATCGCGACGGGCATGCTGGGCACCGTGTTGTTTCTGCGCGAGTTCGGCACGCTGGCAAGCCTGCTGAATTACTGGCCGGTCAGTGGGCGGCACCGGATCGACGTGCTGGAAGACTGGGGTCTGGATTTCGAGACGTTTATCCCGGTCGAAACTGTCAGTGAGGTGCTGGGCGCGCGCCAGATCCCAACCTATCTGCTGCTGCAAAAAGATCTGCTGGGCAGCGGCCTGTCGCGCATAATGCACCGGGGTCTTCATCGCGCGGTGCGTCACTTCGGCTACACCGATCTGTGGGTAGAACTGCGCGAATTGCTGCACAAAACGCGCCGCAACCGCTGTTTTGTTAACATCTATTGGGGAGCAGTAGACGGGGTTTCACATCTTTCTGGCACGGCCACCGAGCAAACCATTACCGAAATACGGCGACAGCTCACCGATCTGCGCGATACCCTGCTGGCGAAAGGCGTGGGCGACAAGCGGACTCTGTTCATCCTGGCCGCCGATCACGGGCACGCGCCTACGCCGGATTATGTGGACCTGTCCGAGCATCCCCTGCTGGTCGAAGCTATGCGCTGCGGCCCCGGTGGCGAAGGGCGCTTCGCCTACCTGTACCTGCGTCACGATTACCGCCAGCCCGTGATGGACTATATCGCGGCGCATCTGGGCGACAAACTGGCGACACTGCTCCCGTCCGAGGCAGCAGCCGCGGGGCTGTTCGGCCCGGAGCCGGCCTATCGTGAGGCCGAAGCCCGCCTGGGCGATCTGGTAGTGGTCGCTCGCCGCGGCGTGGCCGTCGGGGAAAAACCCCGCCGGGCGCTCGGAGCCGTCAGCCGGCATGGCGGCCTGAGTGATCGCGAAATGTTGGTGCCGCTGCTGATGCGGAGAATCTAGGGTGATGCTGAAGGTCCGCCCGTTACGTCAAAAGGATAAGCCATGCAAAATTTACTGAACCGTCTCGCGCGCAGCCGTTCCACCGGAGAGAAGACCCCGGTGCTGTCCCCGGCCGAGCAGGAGATGAACAGCCAGCTTGAAACGGCTGCGACGGCACTCGAACAGGGTTTTCACGATACCGCGCGCGAGACTTATGAGCTTGGGCTGACTCTGGCGCGGACGCTTCAGGATCGGGTGAACGAGGAGCGGTTTCTGAGCGGGATCGCGGCGGTGTACGTGGCGCAGGCCAATTACGGCGCGGCCCGTCCCGCGCTCGACGTCGCGCTGAACATCGCCCGCCAGTTGAATGATCCGCGCGCGCTGGCTCGCTGTCTGAACAACCTGGGATCGTTTTTCGCCAAGCAGGCCGATTGGGCGCTGGCGCAGACCTATCATCAGCAGGCGCTCGACGCGGCACGTCCAAGCGGTGATGCCGAGATCACCGCGCTGGCGCTGGAAAACCTCGCGCAGGATCATCTGCACCAGGATAACCCCAGCTTCGCGCAGCATCTCCTCAAAGAAGCGGTGATCGTTACTCAGGTGAGCGGTCAGATTAAGATGGCCTCGCGCGTGATTGGGCTGCTGGCCGAAGCGACGCTCAAGATGGGCGATCGCGCCGCGGGACAGAAGCTGCTCAGCCAGGCGATCAGTCTGGCGCAGCAAACCGGCCAGCTTGATCAGCAGTTGCGCTGGAACCAGTCGATGGCTCGCGTCGAGATGGACAATCAGAATTATGTTACAGCTATCCAGCATTACCAGACGGCGGAGAATATCGCGCTGCGGTTGGGCAACCAGCCGCCCGAGTTCTTTATGCACAGCGCGCTTGAGCTGGCAACCGTCTACCGCCGGGTGGGCGATAATGCGCAGGCCGAAGAATATGCCACCCGCGCCCTGGCGCAGGCGCGCAGTTCCGGCGATGCCTATTACGAGGCAGTAGCCCTGACGCGGCTGGGTATGGCCGCCTATGGCATGAACGATCTGGATCGCGCGCACAGTTTCTTGTCGCAGGCGTTGGCGCACGACAGCGCCCCGGCCGATCCTGCCGAGCGGCTGCAAATGCTGCTCACCCTCGGGAATATCGCGCTGCGGCGCGGCCAGTTCAGCGAGGCCGACGAGTGGGGCCAGCGGGCGCTCAGTCTGGTTCAGAGCGACAATGCAGCGGGGCGGCCCGCCGAGGCGCTGCATCTGCTCGGGAACGTCGCCGCGCGGCAGGGTAATCGCGACGCGGCCATGAGCCGCTGGCAGGAAGCACTGCGGCAGGCCGAAGAGACCAGCAACCTGACGCTGGCGGTCCAGCTTCGCAGCGACATCGCGCAGCTTCGCAAGGCGAGCGGCGATTACAAGTCGGCGCTGGACGAATACGAGCGGGCGCTGGTCCTGCTCAGCGCGCTGGATCACAAGCCGACGCGCGGACTCGTGCTCTCCAATGCGGCCACCCTGTATACCGAGATGGGCGACGTCGAGACGGCCCTCGCGTTTTACCAGGAGTTGATCGAGATCGCCCGCGCCGCGCGCGATGACCGGGCCGAGAGCCTGCGCCTGGGCAATCTTGGCTGGTTCTACACGCTGACGGGACGCCATGACACCGCGATCGACGTGATGGAGCAGGCGCTGCGCATTAGCCGGCGACTGGACGATCTGCTGATGGTGGCTGTCCAGACCAACAATCTGGGCCGGACTTACTTTCAGCTTCAGGATTACGAGACGTCGCGCAACCTGCACCGGCAGGCCGTCACGGCCGCGACCGCCTTGGATGCCCACCGCTGGCGGGCGATCTTTGAGGCCGATCTGGCCGAAACGATGGCTGCGCAGGGCCGTCCCGCCGAGGCCGAGAACCTGTACCGGGCGGCGTTGGAGATCAGCACGCAGCAGCAGGATTATGAGAATATTGTGCGCACCCAGGCGCGGTTGGCGCTGCTGCTGGTGCATAACCGGCAGTTGGACGAAGCCGGCACCCTCGCGGCGCGGGCGGTGGAGCAGGCGCGGCGGATGAATTACCTGCGCGGGATTGCCGGCGGACAGGCGGCGCAGGCCGAAGTCGCCCGCGCCCAGGGTCAGGAACCGGCTGCGCGCAAGCATCAGGCTGAGGCGCTGCGTCTCTATACGATCCTGCACGATCCGGCGGCTGGCAAGCTGGCGGTCAGCCCGTAAGGCTCAGGCTGTATGGCTCAGGCCATCAGGCTCAGCCCATCACCAGCAGCATCAGCCCGATCCCGGCCAGCAGGATCAGCATCAGGCGGTCGAACCGGGCGGGATCGACCCACTCGATAAACCGGCGACCCAGCCATACACCGATCGGGAGCAGGGGCAGCGTCCACGCCATCCCAACAAGGGTATCCGTGTCCAGGACATCCGTGGCGATGAAAAACGGGAATTTCACCAAATTCACGATCAGGAAAAAGACCGCATTGGTGCCGATAAAGACGGCGGGTGTGACGCGGCGCAGCAGCAGGTAGGCGGTGATCGGCGGCGCGCCCACATTCGCCAGTGCCGATCCCAGGCCGGAGCCCCATCCCGCCAGCCAGCCGTGCCAGTCGCGCGGCGTGTATTCCACGCTCTTGAGCAAATCGCTGGCCAGTTTGTAACCCGCCACCACCAGGGTAAACGCGCCGAGCACGCGCCGCAGCGTATCATCGGGCAAGCTGGTCAGCAGCGCGATCCCCATCGCTACGCCTACCAGTGCGGCCGGCAGCATCAACCGCAGGGCCGTGCTGTCCCACTGCTTCCAGTAAACCGGCAGCGCGATCCAATCCCCCAGGATCAGCAGGGGCAGGGTGAGGCCGACCGCCTCCGAAACCGGCATGGTGGTGCTGAGCAGCGGCACGATCAGCGCCCCGGCGACCGGCCCCAATCCGCCCTTGACCAGCCCGACAAAAACGGCCGCGACTACAATCGTCATCGAGAAGTTCACGGTGGATTTCCTTTGGTGGAGTCGGGTTGGCTTCTGTTCCCAACTCGGACTATATTACCTCATGTGATTGGTCATTGGTTCTTAGTTGTTGGTTATTGGTTTTCCGTAAGGCGGCTCTCTCAACCGTTCCGGCCAATCACCGGGCACTAACCGCTAAAAACCAACAACTAAAAACTAACTACGTCTACTGGCTTGAAGGAGGAAAAACACGATGCAGGTTAATCTGAAGCACCAGCCGTCCTATTCGCTGGCCGTGGTGACAATGGCGGCGAATGAGCCGGTCAAAGTCGAGCCGGGCGCGATGGTCGCGTACAGCGAGGGGATCGGCGTCGAAACCAAGTCCGAAGGTGGGCTGATGGGCGGCCTCAAGCGCATGGTCGCGGGCGAAAGCTTCTTCCAGAATACCTACACCGCGCCGGGTAACGGCGGTGAGCTGATCCTCGCCCCGGCGCTGCCCGGGGATATGATCGTGCTGGAGATCGGCGGCGGCGAGTTCATGCTGCAAAGCGGCGCGTATATCGCCAGCGAGCACAGTGTCCAGACCGACGCCAAGTGGGGCGGCTCGAAGGGATTCTTCGGCAGCGGGAGCCTAATCCTGCTGCGGATCAGCGGGCAGGGTAAGCTGCTGGCCGGCTGCTACGGCGCGATCGAGGAGCGGACCCTCGCGGCGGGCCAGACGTTCACCGTCGATACCGGGCACATCGTCGGGTTTGATGGCAGCGTCCAGTTTAATGTGCGGCGCGTCGGCGGCTGGAAATCGACCATTCTGAGCGGTGAAGGTCTCGTCGTGGAACTGACCGGACCGGGCCGCGTCCTGATGCAGACTCGGTCCGAGGGCGCGTTCCTCGGCTGGCTGATCCCCAAGCTGCCGAGCAAGTCGAACTAGCCACAAGCGTTCAGCGTTCAGCTTTACCGCACCCCCGGCGAGCAGTCCTGCTAAGAGGACTGCTCGCTTCCCCCTCTCCAGCGTGCGGCGAGGCGGAGAACGGTGCCGCGACGTTTTTCCTCTCCCTGGCTTTGCCGGGGAGAGGGCAGGGTGAGGGGCATCTTTGGCTCATATCCCTCCAGAGCGATTGAGCGACTATACGGACACCATAGCGCTCGGCCAGGGCCGTTCACGGTCCTTCCGATGAACAGCCCGGTGCTTGCAGCGCCGGGCGATACGTGCGTCAGCCGCGCGTCTGCCAATCGTGCTGAAGCCGGGGTAGGCAGGTCAGGCGTGAGGGGGTATACTGGGACGTCGTGTTGACCGGGGGGCGTATCAGCGTGTACGCCCCTTCGTAATGCAATCAGGCAAACAGGCAATTTGAGGGTTTCATTCATGCGACGTCTGGCGCTTGTTCTGATTCTGGTATCAGGTATGGTCATGCTGGCCGGGCTGCTGGCGGCTGGATCGCAGCGCGCCGCCGGGCAGGATGCCCCCACCATCCCACCGACCAATACCGCTCGCCCCACCGCGACGGATACGGTGACTCCGCCGCCGACCAACACGCCGCGTCCGACGGCGACGAATACCGCCACGCTGACTCCGACAGCAAGCTTTACACCGACCGCAACCGCAACTCATACGCCGTCGCCGACGCCAACCTTCACGCCATCACCGACCGCGACGATCATGGGGCCGGATGAGTACCCCGAGGGATACAACCCGCTGACCGGCCTGCCGTATCCGAATGCGGCCGCGATGAACCGCCGCACCCTGATCGTCAAGGTGTCGAATTTCCCGGAGGTCGTGCGTCCGCAGACCGGGCTCGATAAAGCCGACATCGTGATGGAATACGAAGTCGAGGGCGCGGTGACGCGGTTCGCGGCGATCTATCGCAGCCAGGGCACCGAAAAAGTGGGCAGCATCCGCAGCGCGCGCCTGCTCGATCTCGAACTGGTGCCGATGTTTCAGGCATTGCTGGCTTACAGCGGCGCGAATGAGTGGATCGATAACTACCTTCTCAACGTGGATTGGAAATGGCAGGCGCTCTCGCCGCAGCATGGCGTCAACTGCCCGCCGTTCTGCCGTTATCCCGACGAGGCCAAACCCTACGAGCATACCCTGTTCGGCAATACCTACGAGATGTGGGACGTGGCCGAAAAATGGCAGGTGAACGATGGGTTCGCCATGCGCGGATTCGCTTTCTCCGATGTGCCCGATCCCAATGGCAAGCCCGCAATTGATATTTTCATCGACTATTGGAGCCCCTATCAGGATACGCGCTGGCAGTATAACCCGGCCGATGGGCGCTACTACCGCTATAACAACGGCGTCCCGCATGTGGACGCGATCACCGGGGAGCAGCTTTCGACGGATAACGTGGTGGTGCTCGAAGCGTCCCATGTCGATCGGCCCGACATCTACGAGAGCGAGATCGGCGGCATCGCGATCGAGATCCAGTTGTGGGGAAGGGGCACGGCCTGGCTGTTCCGCGATGGGCTGTGGTACGAAGGCATCTGGGCACACGCGCAGGGCCGGTCCGGCCTGTGGCTGCTGTTCCCCGACCTCGAAACACCGATGCATCTCAAGCCCGGCCAGTCGTGGATCAACGTCGTGCGTCCGGTGATGTACGGCGTGACGGTCAGCGAGCAGCCGGTCGATATACAGGCGACGACGCAGGCGATCTACGCCACCAAGACGGAGACCTGGGTCGAGACGGCCACGGCGATCGCCCCGTTCATCACGCCGACGCCGGTCACGCCGACGCCGACGCTCGAACAGATGCCGTAGATCCAGCCTCACCCCCGGCCCCTCTCCATCGCCGTGGAGAGGGGAGAAAACGCCGCAACTTTATTGTCTCGGTTACAGAGGGGAACTGAGGAGGATGAAGCCGCTTTGACTGATTACTGTCTACTGATGACTGTTTACTAACCACGCTTCACCTGAGAGAGAGCACACGATGGGCGGCACACTGCTCAATACGCTGACCGTGCTGATCGGGAGCACGCTGGGCCTGCTGGTCGGGGACCGGCTCTCGCAGCGCATCCGGGAAACGGTCGTGACCGGGCTGGGGCTGACGACACTGTTCGTCGGGATATCGAATGCGAACGAAACGGGCAACGTGATCGTTCCGCTGCTGAGTCTGGTATCTGGCGCGATCATCGGGGAGATGCTGCGGCTGGATGTGCAGCTGGAGCGCTTTGCGGGCTGGCTGCAGAGCCGCGTCCAGGGGGACAGCGGCAAACGTAAGCAAGACTTAGCCGAGCCGGGGCTGAACCCACGCGCGCGATTTATCGAGGGCTTTATCACCGCGTCCCTGGTGTTCTGCGTCGGGCCGCTGACGTTCGTTGGCTCGATCCAGGATGGTATGGGGCTGGACAGCGGTTTTGAGCAGTTGGCGATCAAGAGCGTGCTGGACGGTTTCGCGTCGATGGCATTCGCGGCCAGCCTGGGGATCGGCGTGCTGTTCAGCGTGATCACGGTGCTTAGCGTGCAGGGTGGGCTGGCGCTGATCGGCAGCGTCGCGGGCGAGTTCATGACCGGCCCCATGATCGACGAGATGACGGCGACCGGCGGTCTGATCCTGATCGGGCTGGGGCTGACCCTGCTCGACATCAAAAAGCCGCGTATGGTGAATTTTCTGCCGGGGCTGTTGATCGCGCCGCTGATCGTCGTCGTGGCGGGCGAATTGGGCATCGATATCTATCCGCTGTGACGAATTGACATAAGTCACTTCCTCAGTACCATACGAATGCTTTATCCTATAATTTGATTGTCTCTATTTTCGATTTATCGTCAGGCGTTGGTTATGGCTGACCATCAAGCATCATCGCCCTGGTATGCCCTCGATAAGGGCACTGCTCGCGGCGATATCCTCCAACAGTCCCAGTATTTTCGAGATGTTCCCCTGCTGTCCCAACTGCTGGATGCCGTCCCCGATATTGTTCTGGTGATCAACGATCAGGGCCGGATCGTCTTTGCGAACCGCGCGCTGGGGATCTGGCTCGGCCTGGACGATCACCGGGTCATCTATGGCCAACTAACGGGTCAGGCCCTCGGTTGTGTGCATGCGTCAGTCGGCAATGGCTGTGGCACGCGCGAGGTGTGCCGGACGTGCGGCGCGGCTCAGGCGATTCTCTCCGGACTGCATGGTAAACACGCTGTGAATGAATGCCGGATCACACAGCGATCGGGGCAGGCGCTCGATCTGCGCGTGCTGGCATCACCCCTTGACTTCAATGACGACGTGTATTCTGTCTTCACGCTGCAAGACATCGGCGACGAAAAACGGCGGCACGCGCTCGAGCGCATTTTTTACCACGATATCCTGAACATCGCCGGGACGTTGACGCTGGCCTCTCATTCGCTGTCGACCTCAAAAGAACCGAAACGGCTGGAAATGATCCAGGACATCATCCGTCAGGTTTCGGAGCGGCTGGTTGAGATCATCAAGTCGAGCCGGGACCTCAGCCGGGCGGAACGCGGCGAGCTTCAGCCCAGCTTCAGCCCGGTGAACAGCGGGCAGATTCTGGAGCGCGTGTGCTCGTTTTACAGCATGAACGATTTTGCCGGCCAGCGCACGCTGGTGATCGCTCCCGACTCGGAGGCTGTCTGCTTCGTGAGCGATTGGGCGCTGCTGGAACGCGTATTGGGGAATATGGTGAAGAATGCGCTCGAAGCGTCAAAATCAGGGCAGACGGTGACGATGCGCTGCGGACTGGCGGGTGAGCGCGTGTGGTTCGAAGTGCATAACGACTCGTTCATCCCACGCGAGATCCAGCTTCAGGTGTTTCAGCGCTCGTTTTCCACCAAGGGCGAGGGGCGCGGCCTGGGGACTTACAGCATCAAGCTGCTGACCGAGCGTTACCTGAACGGCTCGGTGGAATTTGAAAGCTCCATCGAAAGCGGCACGACCTTTCGTGTCGTCTACCCACTAGAGCCGTGACTCCGCAGCATGGCCTCTGGGTGCAGCATCGCTGCTGGATGCAGCGCAATCGCCAGCGCCAGCGCCGCCGCGGCCGGGTCGCGTGGAAAGGTTGGGCTGAACGGCAGCAGATAGATACGCCCACGCTGCACTGCTGCCAACCCGGCATTTACCGGGTTCCCGGTGAAAGCCGCCGTATCGCCCCATGCCGCGCTCAAGAGAATCACGTCGGGGGCCAGCACGCGCACCGCGTCGTCGCTGATCTGCCGATAGTCATCATAGCCCCCTTGCGCGGCCGCGTTGATCCCCCCCACTGCTTCGATCAGTGATGTAACCAGCGTTCCCTGTCCAAACGTGTAGCCTTCCGGCGTCAGGATCAGCACACGGGTTGGCGCTTCATCCTGCACCCTGGTTTGTATTTCGTCCAGCCGGCGGTCGAGGTGGGCGATCAGAACCTCCGCCCCGGCTTCGCGCCCGGTGGCCTGACCCAGTCCGGTTACGGTGCTGCGCCAGCCTTCCAGCGACGTGATCGGCGTCGTGCGGTAGACCGGGACTCCAGCCGCCGCTGCCGAACTCGATTAGGGCGGGATACGCGGCTGCATCCCCTTCTGCGATGACCAGCAGATCGACCCCGCGCCAGTCCGCCGCCCCTGGATCTACGCGCCGGATCTGATCCGCCGGACAGCAAGCCGCGCCAGAATGGGATCGTCGCTGCTGGTGATGGAGACGACGTCCGGCTGTCTGGGGATTGTCACCGCCGCCCCGCTCATGTCGATCACGGTGCGCGGGAAGCCGCGGTCCTGTGCGCGCGCCGAGGTCGGAATGACCAACAGGGTCAGCGCACTCAGTATGCAGAGTATTTTTGCCATATGATTTCTCCATCCGGCCTGTTAGCCCCTCCCTAAATCCCTCCCCACACAGTGGAGAGGGACTTAACCGCGCGCTTTCCCCCTCGCCACCCGGTGGGGTTGGGGCAGGGGGAGGGGCTGCTTGGACCCGAAAAACATAACCGGCCTGCACAGAGCAAGCCGGTTGGATCCTGCAAAGAGAGAAGAAACGCTATTCCTCGGATGTCACGGCCAGCAGGCTGATGTCCAGATCGGTGTTGCCCTGGCCGTCCAGGAACAGGTAATCGCGCATCCAGCCCTCGACCCCGTAATGGCTGAACCCGACCTGACTGAATGGGATCGCCACCTGGATCCAGGCTCCGTCTTTGTCTACCCCCTTGACGATGACCTGGCTTCCCACGGGCAGGGTGGCGATTGCCGGATACAGGTTGTCGTTGGGGCCAGAGCGCACGATCGCATCATCCACCTGCACGGTCGCCAGCATGAAGATGTTGCTGAAATTGTTCTTCATGACGTAGCCCATGCCGGATGCTGGGGTGTAGACGCTGTACCAGTAATCATCGACGGACTCCATAATGCTGACCACGGTGCCGTCTTCGAGCGTCGTCAGGACTTCCGCGGTGAAGCTCGGTTCCGCGTAGAGGGCCGCCGTGCCGTTGCGACCGGTTTCCGCGATGGCCGTCGCGCCCGGCACCGCCTCAAAATCGGTGGCGATGGCATAACCTGTCGTGCCGTCCGGCAGGAGCACCTGGACAAATTCGCCTTCCGGCTCGCCCAACCAGTAGAGCAGGGTGCCATCCGCAATAGTCGTTACCAGTTCGGAGGTGATATTGGGTTCGGCATAGATACCCACTTCCGGCACGCGCGCGGTGGTCACGAGGCCCGGCTTCGCGCCTACCGGCAGCAGTTCCCAGTCCGTCACGATCGACCAGCCGGTGCCCAGTCCGGTCTGGACATAGGCCCATTCGTCCAGCGTACCCAGCACAATTCCGATAGTGCCGTTGGGCAGTGAGGTCAGGTATTCGCCGGTGATATTCGGCTCAGCGTACAACGCGGTTGCGCCGGCGCGGCTTGTCGCGACATACGCCTTGGGGGCCAGGGGAGCCGGATCCAGCACCAGGAAGTTCTCCGCAGGCGCATAACCCGTGCCATCGGCCGTTTCAACTTCTAGCCACGTGCCGCTTTCGTCCGTCTTCAGAACGCTGACGGTCGTGTTCGCCGGCAGATCAAGCACTACTTCAGCGTCCGCACTAGGAGCCGCCAACAGGCTGACCGCATCCAGAGAAATGGCCGTGATTGATGCGCCTTGCTGGGCGGCGGTCATGTTCAGGCCGCTCACCGCAGACAGGGCCAGGATGATCAGCAATACGACTAGCTTTTTCATAGTTCTCTCCAATGGTTAATAAGGGCAGGCGACACGCTGTTCACAGGTTGCACGTAGAGAAGCATAGCATTTATTATGGTGAGCGACAAGGCAGTTCAGGATGGCAGCGTCCCGTACTGCTGTCCCACGATGCGCTGGCCCGCCTCGCTTTGCATCCAGGCGAACCAGTCATAGGTGGCGGTCCCAGTGTCGGGTGGGTGCAGCCCCACGATCAGGATCGGCGATCGCAGCGGGTAGAGCCCCTCGCTGAGGGTCTGCGGAGACGGAAGCTGCGGCATGTCGCTGGTCGTTTCGTCCAGAATGGGAACCATCCGGACCCCGTCGCCGGCTGACTGCGCCCAGGCCATGCTGACATACCCGATCGACGCCCGGCGTGCTGGCGACAATCTCGACCATGCTTTCACTCGACAGTGCCAGCCGCGCCCCCGGTGTGATCGGATGCGCATCCATCACCAGCGCTTCAAAAACGAACCGCGTATCGGCACCGTCTTCGCGGCTGACGACGGTTAGGGGGCTGTCCGCGCCGCCGAGTTGCGCCCAGGATGTCACCTGTCCCTGGAAGATCCGCCGCAGATCGCGCAGGGTCAGAAACGGGATCGCGTTCGCTGCATCCGTGATGATGGCGATCCCGTCCTGGCCGATCGGCGCAGCCCACAGGCCGGAGTCCGGCGACAGGTAGGTGGTCAGTGCAAACGACGTCTCCCCGCTCAGCAGCCGGTTCGAAATCGTGGCCCAGTTGGCTACCGCGCTGCTGATCGCCAGCAGGGTGCCGGGTCGATCATAAGCCGCCGCCAGTTCGCGCAGCAGTGGGGCGGTTGCCGTCGTCGCCATGATGTGGATGGTGACGGTTTGGGGGGTGGCCGTTGGAACAGCCATCGGCCCCCGGCAGCCCGCCAGGGCAAGACCCAGAATAATAATGGTGCGTTTGGCCCGCCTCATTTCCCCCTCTCATGAGAAGAGGGCCGCCAGCAGACTGGGCATACCGCAACCGAATCCCGCACCGTACACCGCAAAACCTGTCAACCGCCGCTGCCTCAGCAGGCGCGTCAACACCCTGATGCACCCGTAACCCACCAACCCCGATGCGACCAAGCCGGGAATCCGTGGCAGCATCAGGTGGTGCTCCACCGTTTCGCCGTTGAACAGCACGTCAGGCAGTTCCTGGGCTCCTGCGCCGAAAATGATCGGCGGAGCCAGCCGAAAGCTGTAACGTGCCGCATCGGATCGCGGCAGCCCCCGGCCGATCCCGGCAGCTATCGTGCTGCCGGAACGTGAGCCACCGGGGGAGATTGCACAGGCCTGTGCCACGCCAACGGCAAGCGCATCGATGGCGTTCATGCTGTCCAGAGAGGGCTGGCCCGCGCCATAACGTTCGCTGAGCACCAGCAGCAGGGCCGTCACCAGCAAAAAAACGGCGGCCAGCAGCGGCTCACCGAACACCGCGCGGAAAGCTCCCTCGAACAGCAGCCCCGCCAGCGCGGCCGGCAGGGTTCCTATCACTACCCAGAACAGCAGGTGACTATCAGGGTCTTCGGTTTTTCGATGTCGTAGTGCGATAATTGCGGCACGTCCCAATGTCAGCCAGTCGCGCCTGAAATAAAAAAGCACCGCCACCAGGGTTCCCAGGTGTACCGCCACAAAGAAGATCACCGGCGGCTCATCCCAACCGAGCCACCACGGCACCAGGAACAGATGGCCGGAGCTTGAAATCGGCAGATATTCGGTTACGCCTTGCATAACCGCCAGGAAAATCGCTTGAAGCAGAGCCAACACGCGCGTCCTTTCAACGATCGCGATCAGCCAGCGTGCGGAGTTGCCGCTCCGATGTCGTTCAGAATCAGGACCCGATTCACCGCGGTGCCCGCTCAGGACACCGGAATGGTCGTGACTCTTTCTTCTGGACGGACAGGTTTATACGCTTCCAGAAAATCGGCCGCAAACGCGGCGAAAGTGCCGTCCAGGATGGCGGCGCGCATCTCACGCATCAGCGTGAGCAGCATATGCACGTTGTGAATGCTCAGCAGTTGCAGCCCCAGGATTTCGGAGGCGTTCACCAGATGGCGCACGTAAGCGCGTGAAAAATGGGTGCAGGTATAGCAGGTGCAGCCGGCTTCAATGGGGTCAGGATCGTCGGCATACTGCTGGTTGCGCATGTTGATACGGCCCTGCCGGGTCAGCGCAGCCCCGTTACGGCCCAGGCGGGTGGGCAGCACGCAGTCGAAAATATCAATGCCGCGCGCCACGCCATTCACCAGGTCTTCGGGACTGCCCACGCCCATCAGGTAACGAGGGCGGTCGGCGGGCAGCAGGGGAGTTGTCTGTTCGAGGGTGGATGCCATCTCCGGCTTCGTCTCACCCACCGCCAGCCCACCCACCGCATAACCGGGCAGGTCCAGGCTGGTGACAAAACGTGCCGACTCAGCCCGCAGGTCCGGGAAGATCCCGCCCTGCACGATGCCAAAAAGGGCCTGCTGCGTCGGGCTGCCGCTGCGCTGGTGTTCTTCCACGCAGCGCGCCAGCCAGCGATGCGTGCGGTCCACGGCGGGGCGCACCGCGTCCCGATCGTGTGGCACCGGGCACTGATCGAACGCCATGATAATGTCCGCACCCAGGTTGTGCTGGATCTGGATCGAGATTTCGGGCGTCAGGCGATGGAGCGAGCCATCGAGGTGATCGCGGAAAGTCACGCCGTCGGGGTCGATCTGGTTCATCTGGCCCAGGCTGAAGACCTGAAAGCCCCCCGAGTCGGTCAGGATCGGCCCATCCCACGCCATGAAACGGTGCAGCCCGCCCAGGTCGCGGATCAATTCATCGCCGGGGCGCAGGTGGAGATGGTAGGTGTTAGCCAGAATGAGCGTCGCCTGCAAATCGGTCAGATCGCGCGGCTGCAGGGCCTTGACCGCTGCCTGCGTGCCGACCGGGGCGAAGACCGGCGTTTGGAGCGAGCCATGGGGAGTCTCAAAGATCCCGGCGCGCGCCATGTCTTGCTCAGCTTCCAGCGTGAATTTAAACGTCATCCGATCCGGTTCCTATGGGGCCAACCCGCGGCAGCCCCGGCGTTCGTTGGGTGGGGCCAATCGTTTGGCAGCCTCCGGACAGAGGTCTGCGAGAAACGATCAGCGCCTCATTATAGCAGAGCGCGCCAATTTGGCGAATAGCGTGGTTGGCGGGCTTTTCTCGAAGAGTGGCGCGAAACGCCGCCCGGCCCTACACTACCAGCATGAGCTGTTAAGTTTGAGCCATGAAGAGATGTTAGCACAACGCTGCCGCAAGATGTTCCCGATCCTGCTAATGGCTAACGGCTAACTGCTCATGCTCATCGCCTAGATGGTAGGATGTCCGGTCATGATCAGCCTGTATGATATTCTCGAAGCGGCCGATGGACAGTTGTTTGGCGAGGCTGCCGCGGCGATTTTCTCCGATTTTGCGTATGATTTCCCGCCGCGTGGATCGGGGTGATCTGTTCGTCGCCCTGAAGACCGAGCGCGGCGATGGGCATCATTACATGCAGGATGCGGTCAACCGGGGCGCGGCCGGGATTATGTGTACGCACCCGCCCGCGTTTGATACCGACGGCCTGACGGTGATCGTGATGCGCAGCGTCGAGAGTGCCCTGATGCGCTGGACCGAAATCATTCTGAAAAAATACGGCACCACGGTGATCGCCGTGACCGGCAGTTCGGGCAAGTCGGTTACGAAAGAAGCGATTGCCCAGGTCCTCCGCCGTCGTTTTCAGGTCTATACCAGCGCCGGCAGTTTCAATGGGCGGTTTGGCCTGCCTCTGGCGTTGGGCCGGCTGGCGAAAGAGCATCAGATCGCCGTGCTGGAATTTGGCGTTAATCAGTATGGCGAAATGGCCGAGATGGTGGCGGCGACCCGGCCGATGGTCGGCGTCGTCACGGCGATCCAGCACTCGCACACCGAGCGCCTGGGATCGCTCGATTCTGATCGCCCAGGAAAAAGGTGCGCTTATACGGGCGCTGCCGCCCGAGGGTTTGGCCGTACTGAATTTTGATGATCCGCTGGTGCGCGCCATGGCCGCCGATACCCGAGCCACGGTGATGACGGTTGGGCTGGACATCGCGGAACCTGCTTTCGGCGCGGACCTGCTGGCCTACAATCTTGTCCTCGACCGCTACAAGACCGGCTTTGATCTCCGCCACGGGGCGGATCGCCTGCCGGGGCGCTGGGTGCCGCTGCTTGGCGCGCACCAGCTCTACAGCGGGCTGGCGGCGCTGGCGATCGGGATCAATTACGGGATCACGCTCGAAGATGGACTGCACGCCCTGACCGAGATGGATCCGCTGCCGGGGCGGATGCGCCCGCTCGACGGCGCGAACGGCTCCCTGCTGATCGACGACACCTACAGCGCTAACCCCGAAACGACGCTGGCTGTGCTCGACTGGCTGAAAACCGTGGGCGATGATCGCGGACGGGTGGTGTTTGTTCTGGGCGACATCGACGGGTTGGGCGGTCACAGCTCGCTGGCGCATATTCAGGTGGGCCAGCGGGCCGCCGACGTGGCCGATCAACTGGTCACGCAGGGCGATCTGGCCGCCGAAGCCGGGCGCGTCGCAGTCGAACATGGCCTGGATCGCGGCAAGGTCACGATTACCTTCAGTCCCGAAGACGCGGCCCGCGCGGCTCGGGTCAATCTGGGCCCGCACGATATGGTGCTGGTCAAGGGGGGCGAGCGCGCACAGATGGAGCGCGTGGTCCGGCACCTCCTCGCCAACGTGACGGATGTCCGGCAGCTGCCGCGCCGTACCGGGGTTTACGAGCAGATCGAAGCCGAACGCTCGGATCGCCCGACGTGGGTGCATATCGATATGGAAGCGATCGCCTACAACGCCCGCCGTATGAAAGAGATTGTTGGCGAGCCTGTGACCCTGTTGGCGGTGGTCAAGGCTAACGCCTATGGTCACGGAGCGGTCGCCGTCAGCACGACGGTGCTCAACAACGGCGTCGAGCTACTCGGCGTGTCGTCGCTGGCGGAAGCGCTGGAACTGCGCGAGGCCGGGATCGTCGCGCCGATCCTGATCCTGGGCTACGTGCCGGCCTGGGCCGCGCCCCAGGTCATCCGCCACAATCTGACCATCAGCGTTTACGACGCGGACATCGCGCGCGCGCTTGATCGTGCGGCCGGCGAGGTCGGCACCACGATCCGCGCGCATGTGCTGGTGGATGCGGGCCTGGGGATGCTCGGTTTGCTGCCGGACGAGGTCACGCTGTTTTTCCGCAGCCTGCGCAACCTGAACCACCTCGAAATCGAAGGGATCTACACGCAGTTTTCGGTTTCTGCCGAGAATATGGACTACACGCGCGATCAGCTTGCCGTGTTTGAGAGCGTGGTCGATCCGCTGCTGGCGGCGGGCTACCGCTTCAAATATGTCCACGCCTGTGATTCGACGACCGCCATTCACCTGCCGGAGTTGCGCTTCAGTCTGGCGCGGGTGGGGCTGGCGCTCTACGGGATCAGCCCCGGCATATATTCCCCCATCCCAGCCGATTTTAAGCCCGCGCTGGTCTGGAAGACGACCGTCGCGCAGATCAAGCGTCTGCCGACGAGCAGCTTTGTGGGGGAGGGGAACACCTACCGCACGCAGGGTACGCGCCAGGTCGCGCTGATCCCGGTCGGCTACGCGGACGGCTTCCGCCGCACGCCAACTCGTTGGAAACATGTGCTGATCAAGGGCGACTACGCGCCCGTGATCGGGCAGGTGAGCATCGACCTGACCGCCGTCGATGTGACGGATATTGAGGGCGTGCAGGTGGGTGAGGAGGTCGTGCTGATCGGCACGCAGGGGCGGCGCAGCATCACGGTTACGGATGCCGCCGAATACCTGGGGACGAGCACATATGAGGTGATCACGACCGTGCTCGCCCGCGTGCCGAGGGTGAAGTAGGACGTTCCGCCCGGTAAGCCCCGCCTAATGCAAGGTCGGGCCACATGGTTGGATCGTTTTTTGTAGGAGCGGGCGAACTCGCCCATAACGATCACCTCCCCACAATGTGGAGAGGGACTTGATCCCGCGCGTTTTCCCCTCTCCATCACATGGAGAGGGGCCGGGGGTGAGGCTGATCTACTCCACCGTGAACCCGATCGTCAGTTCAACCGAGTCGTCAATCATCACTTCCACGAACCAGAATCCCGGCGTCCACGCGACGCCGCTGGATTCCCAGTCCAGCCCAAGCAGATACGGCCCGCCGTTGTCCAGCGTATTAACGCCGCCATCCCACGAATCGCCGTCCGGCGAGCAGAAGAGCGCGGTCACGGTGGCAGGCTCCGCGAGGTTTTGCAGGCTCAGCACCACGTTAAGATCGTCATCCGTCGCAAAAACCTCGGTGCGCGTCAGCTGATCGGCGGTGTAGCTGTCGCCCGCGGCGGTATACGCTTCGGAGACGCGATCCGTGCTGCCGCTGCCCGTCACCGCCTGATCGCCGGATTGGCACGTCGCGGCTTCGTCGGTCGCAGCCGGGGCCAGGGTCGTCGGTCCGCCTTCCGGCGTGATGATCACCTGCAAGACATAGTCAGCAGTCGTGTTGTCCACCGCATCCTCGTACCGCCCGACGATCAGGGTCAGCGGGTCTTCCGACGGCGCGCGGACACTTAGAAGCAGCCCCGACACCTGGTCAGGGGACGACGCTTCCGCCAGCATTACCCCTTCTGGGTCGAGCACGCGCAGCAGCGGCGCAGCGTCACCCGTGACTCGCTCCCAGTGGATCCGGACGATTTCTCCTGTGACGACGGCGGGCAGGCTGTAGCTGACGTAGGTGGCTTCCGGTACCAACTGCCCCATCACCAGATTACCATCGGCGAATTCGTTGCCATCTGGTGGGGCGGCGGGCGTCGTCTCCACCTGCCCGCCGGGTATCACGTCGGACAGGTTCCCATCTGGGGTGGGGGATGGGGCCGGTGTCCCGCCCGCGACCGGCTCCGCCCCGGTATCGGCGGGGGTTGGGGAGGCGCTGCCGCCAAAAATCGAGTCGCTCAGGTTGCCCGCGGATGGGGCGGTTGGAGCCATCGCCGCGCCCGCCGCCGGCCCGGACAGCGTGAGATCAAATGTCCCCGTCGTGACGCGCATTTGCTCGGCTTGCAGGCGACACGCCGCGATCGTATACCAATCCGCGGCCGGCAGCGTGACGCTGATCAGCGGGTCCAGCCCGCCGCCAGGACGGTCGTCGTTGGTCGCCACGGGGTCGGCGCTGAAGTTATCGCCATCCTGCTGGTACAGCGCCAGAATTCCATCCAGGCTGCCGGATGTGCGGGTCATGTCGATTGTGACCGGGTCGCCGGTCGCGCCCTCAAACCAGAAATACTGGCACGCCGGGTCTTCAGCGATTTCGCCGGACAGGGTATCGCCATAACGAATGGGCGTGCCGGACTGGTGGGGCGGCGCGGCATCGGCCGGGATTACGGTCGTCCCGATCAGTACAGCGGCGATCAGAGCGGCGAGCCAGCGCGCGCTAACCTCAGAGTGCCAAACCATTTTTCTTCCTCCTGCGTGCCGTGAAAGTATCCGGCTTTGAGTATAATCCAAATCATGAAGGTGGCATATTGAGGCTAACACCGTGGCGTTATTCGCTGCTTTTTCTGCGCATCAGACTCGCCAGCGCGCGGTCGAATTGGGCTTCTCGGATGTCGGGATCATCCCGGCGGAGCCTTCCCCGACTCTGGATGCGTATCTGCGCTGGGTGGATGCGGGTATGCACGGCGCGATGGGCTATCTCGCGCGCCCGGATCGGATTGAGCGCCGCCGCGATCTGAACGTGATCCTGCCCGGCGTGCGCTCGCTGGTGATCGTGGCGCTGGACTATGCTACGCCGGTGCTGCCAGATGCGGTGCTGAACGATCCCCGGCGCGGGCGGTTCTCGAATTACGCGTGGGGCGCGGATTATCACGCCGTCATGACGCCGCGGCTTGAGATGCTGGCCGGTTGGCTGCGCGATCGCTCCGGCGCGGACGTGCAGAGCCGGGTGTATGTGGATACCGGCGCGATCCTGGAGCGCAGCCACGCGCAGCAGGCCGGGCTTGGGTTTGTCGGCAAGAATACCATGCTGATCCACCCCCGGCGCGGATCGTTCTTCTTCCTGGGCGAGATCCTCACGACGCTGGCCTTTGATGACGATGACACGCCAGGGCGGGATCCATGTGCGGGACATGTACGCGCTGCCTGCACGCCTGCCCAACCCACGCGTTCCCGCGCCCCTATACGCTGGACGCTCGGCGCTGCATCAGCTACCTGACGATCGAGCTGAAAGGACCGATCCCGCCGGACCTCCGCCCGCTGATAGGTAACTGGGTCTATGGGTGTGACATCTGTCAGGCCGTCTGCCCGTTTACGCGCAAGTTCAGCCGGTTGAGTAGAGAAGCATCGTTCTGGCCGACCGATGTGGATCGGGCTGCACCGCTGCTGCACGATCTGTTGGCGCTGGACGAAGCAGGCTTCCGCGCGCGCTATGGCGGTTCGGCGGTGGAGCGCATCAAACGTGAGCGGCTGGTTCGTAATGCGTGTGTCGCGGCCGGGAACAGCGGATTAGCCGAATTTGCGCCGGTGCTTGATCACCTGGCACGCGCGGACGAGTCGGATCTGGTGCGCGAACACGCGCGTTGGGGCTTGGAACAGGTGACTGATACCAGCTAAAATTCAGCGCACGACCTCGGGCGAAGTCGTGCGCTGAAGCACAAGGAGGAAAACATTGGCGCAACTCTGCGCAAAAAAGGAAGTAGTTTTTGAAAAACTAAAGTCTATTTGCTAGCCACACTCATTATACTACCTTAAAACTAAGCGCTTGGGGTGTGACACTATACATAAAGAATAGAGATAACCGTCACATATCTCGTAACCTTTATGCATTAGGCAACAAAATGCTGCATCCAGACTCCCCAGCCGAATGCAGCATCCAGGCAAAAAAATATTTAATTAGGAGGCAGAAGAGAAACACCATCCTGGCTCGTTCTGGCTCGCAAGCCATCGGAGCACAGCCTGCTGTCACACTGTTGAGCATACTCCGCTTGGACGGGATGGGGGAGTCTCTAAAGACACAAAGAAATTGTGATAAATATCACAAATGATGCAGGCGGCGGCCAGTTCAGTATAATCTGCAAGACGAACGACATTCAAACGTTCTTATAACGAGGACTGCCATGTCTGACCTGCCACTCTATACCGCGGGCAAACCACTTGACGAAGCACGGGCCGTGCTGATCCTGCTGCACGGGCGCGGCGCGACGGCCAGCAGCATCCTGCCCCTGGCTAACGAGCTTTATCACGAGGATTTTGCCTACCTGGCACCCCAGGCGGCGGGCAACTCGTGGTACCCGCGTTCGTTTCTGGCCCCGCTGGACGAAAATGAGCCGAGTCTTTCCGCGGCGCTGGCGGCGGTTGAGGCGGTGCTGGCCCGCGTCATCGGTGCCGGACTGGATGCCGATCGGGTGGTGATTGGTGGCTTTTCACAGGGCGCGTGTCTGGCTGCGGAGTTTGCGGCGCGGTACGCGCAGCGCCTGGGGGGTCTGATCGTGTTCAGCGGCGGGCTGATCGGGCCGCCGGGCACCCTGCACGAATATGCCGGCTCGTTGGATGGGACGCCGGCCTTCATCGGCTGCGGCGATGCGGACGCGCATATACCCGTGGAGCGCGTGACCGAGACAACCGCCGTCCTGGTGGCGATGGGCGGGCACGTCACCCAGCGGATCTACCCTGGCATGGGGCATACGATCAACGAGGACGAACTGGATCACGCGCGGCAGATTATCCAGACCGTGGCGGACAGCTGACCGCATTGAAGCCCCTCGAATCGGATCGGCGGCGGACCTGAAAGCGTGATCGGCGTTATCCTTCGCACGTGCCACATCATCACCGCGAGAAGATGACAGTCTTATGGTCCGGGCGTGATCACCTGGACCGCACCGGGAACGGTCCGCACCGATAGGTCGGAAGCCTCCGGCGGATCGGGGAGTTCTCCGTCACGGGTGATGGCCTGCGGGGGATCGATCTCAAGCTTGATCTCACGCGCCTGTTCGTGCCACACCGCCCGCTGAAGATCGCGCGTCAGGACGGCGCTGGTCCCGGCCAGCAGCAGCCGCTTGAGATCCGCCCGGCGGATGATGATCACGTCGAGCAAACCATCACCCGGATCGATCCGGCGCGAGAGGGACAGCCCGGCCAGACCGATGCTGCCGTAGCTGGTGATCGTGCAGTTGATCCCGCTGATGTCGTGCGGCGTGCCGTCGAGGGTCAGGTGATAATGCGCGGGAGGGTACAAGGGCAGGGTGCGGAGCGCCGCGACATAATACGCGAGCAACCCCGCGGCCGTTTTGACCTTGCGTCCCGAACGGCGCACCATTTCGCCTTCCAGCCCGATCCCCAGATGGAAGAAGTATTGGCCGTTAGACACCCCCATGTCGATCGGGCGGAGGCGTGCGCGTGGGTCAAAGATCAGCGCGGCGGCAGCCGTCAGACGGCGCGGGATGTGCAGATCGTGCGCGAGCAGGTTGGCCGTCCCGCCGGGCAGGATGGCGAGCGGCGTTGTCGTGCCGGACAGCCCGCGCGCGGCTTCGATCACCGTGCCATCGCCGCCGCACACCGCGACCACATCTGCACCCGACGCTGAAGCGACACGCGCCCACTGTTCGGCGTCGCCGGGCCGGGTGGTCGTGACGATCTCTACCGAGGTGGAATAGGGCCGGAACAGGGTTTCGAGCGCGGGTTTGGAGCGTCCCGCCGCCGGGTTGACGATCACGGTGAGGCGCATGGTTACTGGCCGGTGTCCAGGAGCATTTCGTTTTACAACGAGCGGCGATACGGTTTGTAACAGGCGAGGATGTTGCCGGAGCCTTCCCAGGTGCGTGTGCCGATGAGCTTGAGCGATACCGGCGGCCGGCCCACGAACAGCGGCGTACCCTCCCCCGCGATCACCGGAAAGAACGTGAGGTGCAGCTCGTCCACCAGATCATGCACCAGCAGATCGTTCCAGAGCATGCGGCTCTCAAATACAAAGATGTCTCTGCCCGGCTGCTGCTTGAGCGCGGCGATCTCCTGGTGCGCGATCCGCCAGCCGGATGATGCGCGTATTATCCCAGGGAGCCAATTCCTCTTCGGTCAGACGATCCGAAACGACGACTTTCTCTATGGACTTGATCAGCCCGGCAAACTCACGCCGGATGGCCGTAGCGTTGGGATCGGTCAGCACACCCGTCCAATAGCTTTTATTGCCGAGAAATGCATCGCGACCCCCCAGCAGCAGCGTATCGGCGGCGCGCATCCGTTCCGTATTATAGTGATCGAAGTTGTCGTCTCCGGCGTAGTCTTCGTGGAAATAGTCAAAGAGCGCGTTGAGACTCCGATCCTTGCCTTCGTAATAACCATCCAGCGAGGTCAGATTGCTGACAATGAGTCGGCGCATGAACCTGCTCCACAAATATCCGAACGACAGAGCGGTATGGGAGACTTTATCAGAATCAGGTCTACCCCGGCACGTCCGGCGGGTAGGGCAGTTTGGGCGACGTATGACGCGACGGACATGATCGCTACGCGAGGTTGTTGCAGCGTGCCGACTTGCGCCGCCGGTTTGCCGGGTTAGAATTCGGTATAGCGAAGCCCGAAGCCCGAAGCCCGAAGCCCGAAGCCCGAAGCCCGAAGCCAGGAGGCACGCCATGATCGATTTACGTCCGGCGCGGGGGCCGCGTCTGGTCTTACAGCTCAGCCCACGCGACGAAGGGCTGTCCGTCCGCGTGGTCGAATTGCCGGTGGGTGAAGCGGCCGCGGATATTGTCTTACAGCCGATCGACGAGGTGCTGCGCATGGTCAGCCAGCCAACGTTCCATGAGGATGTGGGGCGCGGGCTGTTCCGGTCGCTGCTGCCCGGTCCGCTGGGAGAGTTGTACCGCGCGGCGTTTGCCCAGGCGAACCTCGCTGGCGAGCGCCTGACCGTCGAACTCCGCTTCGACCGGGAACTGGCCCGCGCGGCGCGCTACCCGTGGGAACTGCTGCACGACGGCACTCGCTTTTTGCTGCAAGCCGGGGCGGTGAATCTGGTGCGCTACCTGACCTTCCCCGAACCGCCGCGACCGCTCACCCCGCGCAGCCCGCTTGAGATCCTCGTCGTGGCGGCGCGCCCCAAGGATCAACCCCCGCTGGCGTCGGAATTTGAGGAGCTTCAGAAGGCGTTCGAGCCGCTGATCGCCGAAGACCGGCTCGATCTGGCGTATCTGCTGCCGCCTACCTGGGACGCGCTGATGGACTGGGTGCTGGCCGGCGCGCCGGGCGTGCTGCATTTTGAGGGGCACGGTGCGTTCACACGAACCGGGCTGCTGATCTTCGAGAATCTGGATGGGCAGTCGGACCCGGTGGACGCCATGACGCTCGGCCACGCGTTTTACAGCACGGATCTGCGGCTGGCTGTGCTGAGCGCCTGTGACACCGCCAAAGCCGCCGGCGAGTCGCTGCTGGGGAGTGTCGCCCCGGCGCTGATCCTGGCTGGGATCCCGGCGGTGGTGGCGATGCAGCAAAGCCTGCCGGACGAATCCGCTGTCCGGTTTTCGCGTGGCTTTTATCACGCGCTGCTGGCGGGTCAGGATCTCGAATCGGCGGTTATGGCGGGGCGCAGGCAGTTGGTCCGTTCGACAACCTGGTACGTGCCCACGCTGTATCTGCGCGCCAGCAAAGCGCCTGAGATCCGGCAGGCGGTGCTGGAACGGCGCATTGATACGGCCGGGCCGCGATCCGCGCCGGTCGATCTGCCGCTGCGTTTTGGGCTGTGGATCCGCCGCCCGGATTCGCCCGCGCCGTCCGATGAGGAACTGCGCCGCCTGCTCGGCCTGGAACGCGGCGAAGCGATCAGCCGCGAGATGACGCGCGCGGCGATGGTCTTCCCGGTGGAGATCGGGCAGATCCGGCCGGGCACAGTCCAGGTAAAGATCAGCGCGCCGGGCTGTGATCTGCACACCGACGCGATCAAGACGATGACCGTATTCGCGGATTTTGACACGCCGCCGCTGTGGTATCCGCTGACGCCGCGCCAGGCAGGGCGGCTGGACGTCACCTTTGAATTGATGCAGGGTGGGGCGGTGATCGCGTCGGTGGCGCACACCGTTCAGATCACCGAGGGGATCGAGGGCCAGCCGGTCGCATCGGTGAAATCGCACGGCGGGGAGCCGCCCGTGCCGTTACCCTTACCCTCCGCGGCCGAGGGTGAGAGCCGCGAATCGGAGCGTGATCAGCAGCGCCGCCGTGAGAGCGACGAGCGCCAGCCCGGCGCGCCGCTCGCACCGACTGACACCGGCGAGCTTGAGCCGCTGGACGGCGTGACCGACTGGCTCCAGACGGGCGAGCCACCGGAATCCGAAGATGAGCCCGCCGAGAGCCTGCCGCCCGGCACGGAGATCGCCGAAAAGGAGCTGCACGACGGATTATTCGGGGGCGAGACAGCCTTCGGTGATGTGGAGGATGACGAGATTTTGTTGGCACCCTGGCTGCCGGAAGCGCCCAAACCCCAGCCCCCGCCGCCTCCACCATTCGAATTTCCCGCCGCTGCCGCCCCCGTTACGCCTTCTGCGTCCGCAGGATCGAGCAGCGCGCCACGCCCGGACGCTGCCCGGCGCACTCAGCAAGCCGTACCAGCCCCGGTTCGGAGCCGTTCCGGCCCGCCGCTTGCGCTGATGATCCTGGCGCTGGTCGTGCTAATCGCGGTGCTGGCTGTGCTGATCTGGCAGTTTGCGATGTAAAATTGAGCTATATCCGAAGAGAGAGGGAGCCGTATGGCTAGAAGTCGCACTCACGCATTTCGATTTGATCCGCGCCAGATTCGACGCGAGACCAATTTTCGCCTGCTGGTCTATGGCATTGTGGCGATCGTCGTGTTTCTGGTGATCTTTCTGGGCGGCATTCTCCTATTCCCGTATATTGCCACCAATGTGCCCGACGGGCCGCAGCAAGTGGATTGGAGCCTGCTCGAAGGGTTTATGGGCCTGCTGACAGTGGCGCTGATCGCCGGCGGCTCGTTTTTCGCGCTGTTTGAATACATCAACAGCGAGCGCCAGCAGAAGCGTGAAGGTGCCGAGACCTCGTTCAACATCTACTCGCAGATCTTTAACCGGCTCATGAACGACGAGGACACGGCTGCCCGGCGCTGGATTATCCTGAATATCCCCGTGCTGCAACCAGAGCAGGATCATCAGGAATGGCTGGACGAGGTGAAAGTGCTGCTCAATCAACACCCCGAGGGCTGGACCGGCGACTCCCCGCCAGGACAGGCCTACCTGAAGCGCATCCTCAACACGCTCGACTTCGTGGGCTTCGTGGCCGAAAACTACTGGGATATGGATAACGAGTTGGTCGAGTGGATGAGCGGTCCGATCACGAAGGTATGGGAGCGCATCGGCCCATACATCGAGGATCAGGCAGTCCAGCGCAAGGAGCCCGACTATTACCGGGCGGCGCGTGCCCTGAGCCAATACTGCATGGAGTGGCGAAAGCGTGAAGGGCTGCCCCAATCCGTGATTGTACGCGGCAGCACGTGATCTCAGTGCCGCACGACGGCGACCAGCGTAATATCGTCAAACTGGGGGGCGTCGCCTGTAAAATCCTGCACCGCCCCCAGCAAGGCGTCAATCATCTCCTGTGCGGATCGCCCCGCCTGCGACCGGATCACGCCCTCGGTCCGCTCCTTGCCGAAGCGTTCGCGATCCGCGCGGCGTGCGTCCATCAGCCCATCGGTGTACAGCAGCAGCCGGTCGCCCGGCCGCAGTTCGAGCGTGTGCGTCTCCCACGCCAGATCCTCGAAGGTGCCCAGCGGCAGACCTGTCCGGCCCAGCATCTCGACCTCGCCGCTCGCTCGGACAAGATAGATGGCGTTGTGCCCTGCGTTGGCATAGGTGACGATGCCACGATCAGGATGCAGCACGCAGTAGAACACCGTGACGAACAGATCCGTGTTGGTATCGACCAGCAGACGCTCGTTGGCGATCTCAAAAACGCGCGCGGGATTGTCGGGATGCTGGAGCGCGAAGGCGTAAATCAGCGTGCGGCTCACGGCCATAACCAGGGCCGCCGCTGCGCCCTTGTCGGTGACATCCGCCACGAGCACACCCAGCCCGCCATCGGGGAAGGGGATAAAGTCGTAATAGTCGCCGGAGGTTTGCCGGGCCGCGACCAGCGCCGCCGCGAGATCCCACCCCGCCAGCGATGGAACTGACGCCGGCAGCAGGTGGGCCTGAACCTGCCCGGCGACTTCGAGTTCGCGCGACATTTTGTGTTCGAGGCGCGAGATGGCGGTGCGCAGGTCTTCGGCCATGCGCAAGCGCGAACTCAGGGTGGACATGATCCGCATGACCAGCACCGGATCGGTGTTGAGCAGCTTTTGAAAATCCGAACGGCGGACGCATAACAGCTTCACCGTATCCAGCGCCACGACGGAAGCGGAGTGCGGCTGGTCGTCCAGCAGAGCCATCTCGCCCAGGATCTCCCCTTTGCCCCGGTACGCCAGGACAACCGGGTCCTCAAAATTGCCCTTGATGATCGCCACCTCGCCGGACTGGATCACGTACATGGTATCGTCGTGCCGGCCCTCGTAGAACACGACTTCGCCAGGCGCGCATTTTCGCACGTCCAGCTTCGAATGGTCGAGCACCCTGCCGAACAGGGCCGAGAGCGTCGGCCCGGCTTCCGCGGGTTTGTCTTCGCTGACACTTACCTGACGTTCTTTGAGCAGGCCGAGCTGTTGAGTGGTCAGGGTCGGATCGTCCATGGATGAATATCCGGTCCCGTAGTGGGCTAGTTGACGTTCAAATTCGGCGCTTCGATCGAAACGGGCATGTTCACATCCTGCGGCTGAAGCGTCTGGATGACGTCCTGCACCAGGGTCATTTCGGCCCCCTGGATCGATGGATCGGTGATCAGGCTGGCCGGGATCAGGATGTCCGTGTGCATCTCCTCGACATAGCGGTAAAGGGTCTGGTCGTCGGCGTAGATCGCAAAATTCACGGTGTACGCGGTGTCTTCGTCGGAATACATCAGCTCGATGAACCCGGCGATGTCAAACGGCGACTGCTCCGCGTTGAACATGCCCTCCAGGTTGCCCGCGCCGATGCCTTGCAGTGCCAGGGCCGGATCCAGCGCCAGCCGGTAATAGTTGACGTCGCGCCCCTCGATGGTCTCCGGCTCCTGAATCTCGACCGACGTCACTGCCCCGAACAAATTGATCAGGTAGTCCGGGCCAAACGTTTCACCGATTTCCAGCAGCCCTTGCAGATCAAACAGGGCCAGCCCAGGGAACGATTCGGCCCCGTCGGTGACATCATGCCAGCCGCGCCGGGATCGCCGCCTGAAGCTCCGCCGGGACATCCATCTTGATGTAGATACGATCGTCCACCACGACCATCTGGGTCTGGATCGGCCCGATCGTCTGCTGCTGGTTATTGCCGGCCCCCTGAAGATCGCTTTCGATGGTTTGGGTGAGGATCAGATGGCGGTCGGCGTATTCGTTTTCGGGGATGCGGGCGAATTCCAGCGTGCCGGCCGAGCCGATGGACTGGTCAAGCGTGAGATTCTGGCCGAGATAGGCCATGATGAGGTTTTGATCCATCTTCTGCTCGACGGCCAGCGTGTACGTCTCGGCGGACATGAACTGGTCGAGGGCCGCGCGGATCTCGTCCAGCGCGGTTTGTTCCTCCGCGCTCAAACCGTCCTGAGCGTGGACCGGGGCGACCAGGGTAAACACCATGACGAAGAGAAGCAGGGCAGGCCGTCGCATGGGGATGTCCTTTCTCAGCGCAGATGCAGGGCGGCGGCACGCCCCGCAGGACATGCCGCCGCGATAGGGTAGATTATAGTGCAGCGGAATGGAACGCCCGCCCTGCGGGTGCCCGCATTTGCGGACTGCCCGCTACTCGGCCCAATCCCATCGAACGCCGGCCCACCAAACGCGCTGCCGCTCAGCAGGATGATACGTCCGTCGGGCAGGGTGACGCCGTGCTGCTGCGTGGTGTCGCGGATGTGATAGTGCGCCGTCTGGACCTGGGCGGTATAGCTTTCGGCGGGACCCGTCGCCCAGCCGAGCTTTTCCTGGTAGAGCGGGGTGCTTGTCCACACGTCCACAAAGGCGGCGTCGGGCGCGACCAGACCTTCGGGCGGGGTGCCCAACTCAACCCGCTCAAGTTCCGCGTAGATCGTGGCTTCGTGCGCGTCGTTGAAGATCACCGAGTACAGCGCGTCACCGGCACGGAGCATGAATCCGCGCTCGAATGGCTGGTAGAGGGTGGGCATCTCCTGCACAGGAGCGTAGCCGCAGCCGCTCGCATTCCAGAACAGCGGGATGGAACAGCCGATTTGGACGTACTGGGTAGCACCCTCAATGGGCACCCAGTTTTCCGGCGCGGCGTCGTTGGCCCAATAGAGCTGAAAGGTTGCGTCGGTGTTGACGACATCAACATGCGTCGGAAGTGTGACCGTATGCGAGCCAGCAGCGGGCAGCGCGACCGAGGTGTAATCCAGGAACAGCCTGGTAATCCGCCTGGTATTTCACTATCAGCCCGACGTTGCTAACGTTACCAACTTCCCAGTTAACAGTGATCGTATCGCCGGGCAGGGCGTCCAGGGGTGTGACGGAGAAAAGAGTGACCGCGGGCGCGGTGCTGCCCGGTAGTGTGGTTGCGGTGGGCGTAGGTGTCGGGGTGGGCGTCTCAGCCGGCGGGACCTCGGCGGCCTCCTGTCCGAAGGGCATCCGGGCTGCCCCGCCACCACCTGAGACTGACCACTGATTGTTACTGACCTGTGTCAGGGTATAGCCGCCCGGTATGGTGAAGGACCACGCGCCCGGCGTCTCATTGATCGTCATGGTGTAACCCTGCTCGCTGGCGATCGCCCATCCGATCCGCTGGCGGATGCCGTCGAGGTTGTACCACACTTTCGCAAAGCCGAAGCGCGCCAGGACATACGGATATGCCGGAGCGGGACCCGTGGGCTGGTCGGACAGCGGTCCATATTTCCAGACCGGATAGACCATCAATTCACCCGTGGTCGATCCGATATACACCCGGATCTCGCCGTTATCGGCTCGCCAGACCATGAATCCCGACTGGAACGGCTGGAAGGTCGCGCCGGTTGTATACACAGGCGGCGGCGGGGGCGGCGTGCCGCTGTCGGGACTCCAGGTGCGGTTGTTGTTGATACGAATGGTCCGGCCATCCGGCAGGGAGATGGTGAAATACTGCTGGTTCGGGATCGGCTGCACAGCCATGAGGAAACCCTGTTCGCCGCCAATACCCCAGCCGAGCGCCGTGCGCACTGCCGGAAAATTGTCATAGACCTTGCGGAAGCCAAAGACGGGCAGCGTTCGGCCTGCCGGGATGGACGGGTAGGAAACCGTGGTCGAGAGGCCGGAGTACACATAATTGGGAAAACTGCTGACGGTGTTGTTACCGCCCTGGTTGATAAAGACCCAGATGCTCCCGGTATCCGCGCGCCAGGTCATGAAGCCGTTCTCAAACTGCTGAAAAGTGGAGCCGATGTGCGCGGCGGCATAGGGATATTCCGGCGCGCCGCCCGGCCATGGGTTCGGTCCTGGCCCGGTGCCCGTCGGTACGCGAAGCTGCTGCCCGACATAAATCCGGTTCGGGTTGGTCAGGCAGTTCCCCTGGATGAGGGTGGTTGGACTGATGCTAAAGTGCCGCGCAATACTGAACATGGTGTCCCCGCGCGCTACCACGTAGATCCCCCAATCGGCGCGGGGGGTACACTGGGCCGACGCGGGCATGATGATCGATGCGCCCAGGCCGGCGACGATGAACAGCAGAACAAAGAACATTCGTGAGATGAAGCGATGCATGGCTCTCCTCGCCTTCGCTAGTCTTGCTTGTGTAGAGATAGACAACCCGGCGGCGCGGAGCGTTCCCGGCGGCGGGGGAGCGAATGGCGGGCGTAGCGGTTGCGTGGGCTGCGCGTTGATCATGCGGTCGATCGGCGGAAACGGGGTAAAATAATTCTGTTTGCCTGCAAAGAACTCAGTGCACAGGAGGAATCAGCGATGGCATTTGTATATGCAGACGTTAATCGGGCGCAGCGGGAGCGGCTGCGCGATCTGGTCTCGCGGCTGTCGGGTGACGATCTGCGGCGGACGGTGGAGCATGGTTGGACGGTGGCCCAGGTATTGGCGCACATCGCGTTCTGGGATCGGCATCGTCTGCTGCTGCTCAAGCTGTGGCAGCGCGAAGGACAGTTCCCGCCAGGACCCGAAGCCGATCTGGTGAATGACGCGGTAGCTTTTCTGGCCGCTGCACTCCCTCCTCACGCGGCAGCGGAATTGGCCGTAGAGGCCGCCGAGGCGCTGGATCGTGAGTTGGAGTTGCTCGCACCGGAGCAGGTCAGCGCGATCCAGGCGGCGGGCATGGAGCGGCTGTTGAACCGCAGCCTGCACCGCGAGGATCATCTGGACCAGATCGAGCAGGTGTTTGGGTAGTCATTACTCATCGTCCCGGTTCTTCAAGCGCGCCAGCCGCTCTTTGATCGTCTGCTCGTAGCCGATGTCCTTGGGCTGGTACCAGCCGGGCGCGTCCATGTCCAGCGGAAGATACTGCTGCGGACCCAACCGCCGGGGAAGTCATGCGGGTATTTGTACGCGCCGTGCTCCCCGGCGGATTCGCGCATGGCCTGCTTGTACAGCTCGCGCGTCGGGCCATAGAACGAGTCGGTTTTGTCGCGCAGATAGGTCGGCACGTCGCCGGGGCCGTGCTCCTCGAGATGGCCGAGCGCCTTCCAGATCGCGCCCGCGCTGTTGCGACTTGGGCGCGGTGGCGAGATAGAGGCAGGCGTGTGAGAGGAAATAGTAGCCTTCCGGCATGCCCGACCCACTCAAACGCCTGCGCCGCCGACGCCACGATGATCAGCGCCTGCGGATCGGCCAGCCCGATGTCCTCACTGGCGAGAATGAACATCCGCCGCAGGACAAAACGCGGATCTTCCCCGGCGTGCAGCATTTTCGCCATCCAATACAGCGCCGCGTCGGGATCGGAGCCGCGCACGCTCTTGATAAACGCGCTGATCGTGTCGTAGTGCTCGTCGCCGCTCTTGTCGTAGCGCACCGCGCGCTGCTGGATGCTCTCCTCGGCCACGGGCAGATCGATCAGGATCGTGCCGTCCGGGCCGGGCTCGGTGGTCCTTGCGGCGAGTTCGAGCGCATTCAGGGCGCTGCGCGCATCCCCTCCGGCGATCCGCGCCAGATGGGCGGCGGCGTCATCGGTCAGGCGGATCGGCAGGCTGCCCAGGCCGCGCTCCTTATCGTGGAGCGCCTGTTCGAGAATGCGGCGCGACCTGATCCTCGGTGAGCGGCACCAGTTGGAACACGCGGCTGCGGCTGAGCAGCGGATTCACCAGCGAGAAAAACGGGTTTTCGGTGGTGGAGCCGATCAGGACGACGGTGCCATCTTCGACAAAGGGCAGCAGGCCGTCCTGCTGGGCCTTGTTCCAGCGGTGGATCTCGTCGATGAACAGCACCGTGCCCTGCCCGTACATGCCGAGCCGCTCCTGCGCCTGCCGCGATCAATTCGCGCAGTTCCTTGACGCCGGACGTGACCGCGTTCAGGCGGCTGAAATGGCGCTTGGTGCTGTGTGGCGATGATGTTTGCCAGGGTGGTCTTGCCGGTGCCGGGCGGTCCCCACAGGATGATCGAGGTTAGTTGGTCGGCTTCGATGGCGCGGCGCAGCAGACGCCCCGGCCCGATGATGTGATCCTGGCCGATGAATTCGTCCAGGGTGCGCGGGCCGCATCCGCACGGCCAGCGGCGCAGACTGCTGCTGGCGCTGATCGCGCGCGTAATCAAACAGGGACATGGGGGGCCGCCTCTCACCTTGTGCGAACATCAGTGCGAGAGACGATTATAGCGCGTCCGAAGAAAAAAAATAAACCACAGAGGACACAGAGAGCACAGAGATTGCTGAGGAAAAAGCGAGAAAAACAGGGAGGCGTTCTCTTGAGTCTCTGGTTCTTCTCTGATTTTCATTTATTTTCTCTGTGTCCTCTGTGCTCTCTGTGGTGAGATAGTCTTTTTTGGGTCAATGTGATACCTGGCTCCGCAGGGTTGGCGCGCCGGGGGGCGTCTGCTACAATCCGCGCGGTTCGAGAAACGAAGGAGTACGGATGAGGAAGTATCGGAATCAAGTCCTGGCAGGGCTGTTGTTCATGTCCATGATCCTGATCGCGGTGGTCGCTATCACGGGCGCGGAGGAACTGGCCGGCCGGCTCCAGGATTTCCCGCTTTGGGTGTTCGTGCTGGTGTTCCTGCTCAAATGCATCAACTGGACGCTGCGCTATAACGAATGGCGCTACTTTCTGCGCGTGCTCGGCGTGCGCACCGTGCGCGGCCTGCCCGAGCGCCCGATCCCGGCACCCGGTGCCCCCATGATCATCCGCGAGCGGGACAGCGTGGTATTGTGGCTGGCCGGGCTGTCGCTGGCAGTCAGCCCTGGCAAGCTGGGCGAAGTGCTGAAGGCGCTCGTGCTCAAACACCTGACCGGGCTGGATTTTTCGCGCGGCGCGCCGGTGATCTTTCTGGAGCGGCTGACCGATGGGCTGGCGATTATCCCCCTGACGACGGTGGCGATGCTGGTCATGGGGGATTCGCTGGACGGCGGCGACGTTTCGTTGTCCTATGTGCGTGTGGTGCTGGTCGGTGTAGCGATTGTGCTGACGCTCGGCATGATCCTGATCCAGATCCGGCCGCTGGCGCTGGGGCTGCTCGATCGCGTCAAGGATTGGCCCGTGCTGCGCCGGATTCACGGGCCGCTGCGCAATCTCTACGAAAGCAGTTATGACCTGATCAAACTGCGGCACCTGATCCCGACCATGCTGTTGGCGACCGGCGCGTATATCACCGACTGCATTGGCTTTTACCTGCTGCTGCGCGGGCTGGGCATCGACGGCGGCTGGACGCTGTTCGGGCAGGCGGTATTTATCCTCGGCTTTTCGGTGATTATCGCTTCGATCTCGGCGCTGCCGGGTGGGGCGGGCGGCCGCGAGCTGACCATCGGGCCGATGCTGACCGGCATTGTTGGGCTGTCGAAAGCCGTGGCCGGAACGGCAACTTTGCTGATTTCGCTGTTCCAGATGTGGGTAGGTGTGCTGCTCGGTCTGGTTGTGATCGCGCTGTTCCGCAGCACGCTGTTTCCCGCCGACGCTTGAAGACGAGATCGCAGCCTACGAGGGTGCGCGGCAGGCAAGCGCTGGCCGAACCGTGTTTAACCCTCAAGTTATATCGGATTCGGAGGAAACGTAAAGGGGGAGGTTCGATCTATGGCCGCAACGGAGACTATCCTGCCCGCCGACCCGGAGATGGCCGACAAGCTGACCATCAACCGGACCGGACGCCTGACCGCATCCCAGCGCCGCACCGCGCTGATCATCGGGGGAATTGCGCTGATCATGCTGCTGTGTCCGCTGACGCTGCTGGTGCAGATGGCCGGTCTGCTGCTGACCAGCAGCGAGGTGCCCGTCGCGACAGTGGGCGGAATTGTGTTTCTGGGGTTGGGGGCGCTGTTCCTGGTGATCTTCGTGGGGCTGATCGGGGTGAATGTCGAGACGTTTCTGGTTGAGGCTTTCATGCGCCAGCCGGTCAAGGCTGTGCGCGGCCCGCTCGAAATCCGGGTGCCGGAACGTCAGCGGCCCGAACTGCCGTTTTCGTATCTTGTCGGGGAATACTCGTTCGCGCCGTATGTCGCCCCGCCGGATCTGCCGCTGCGGGTGGGTGCGCCGTATATCGTCTATTACGCGGCGCGGAGCCGCCTGCTGCTCAGCATCGCGGCCATGGATGCGCCCGACGCGGCGCAGTGGGAGCCGGCGTTTGAGTGAAGACCAGTGGTGAGTGGTGAGTTTTGAGTCATGAGTGAGGGCAGATCAGCCTCACTACCTTATTGCCTTCTCGAAACGAGAAAGACAAGGTGAAATAGTGCTTTCTTCCCGCTCCACCACTCTATAGACCAGGGAGAGAGGAGCCAGGGTGAGGCCAATTACTCAAAACTCACGACTCAAAACTCAAGACTCGGCCGGCACCGGCAGGTCTTTTGCGAGGCCCGATTCGGGCTTGGGGGGTTAAATCGGCAGCGTGAAATGGAAGGTCGAGCCTTCGCCAAGGTGGCTTTGCAGCCCAATCTCGCCGCCGTGCAGTTCAACCAGACTCTTGACGATCGCCAGACCCAATCCCGTGCCGTCGATGGCTTCCGTTTCCGGCGTGCGCACGCGGTAGAAGCGGTCAAAAACGTGAGTTTGATCCTCAGGGCTGATGCCGAACCCGTTGTCCTTGACCGTGATATTGGCAAAGTCGCCGTTGACCTCGGCCCGCACGTCGATTTGGCCCTGCGACGGTGTGTACTTGATCGCGTTGCCGATCAGGTTGTTAAGGATCTGACTGAGCCGGCCTTCATCGGCGGTGATCACGGGCATATCGGGCGGAATGCTGAGATCCAGCGCCATGGTTTTTTCTTCAAGCTGCGGCCTGAAGCTGAGGGTGATGCTGTCCAGCAGGTAGCGCAGATTCACGTCGGTATATCGTAGATTGATCCCGCTCTCGATGCGGGCCATGTCGAGCAGGTCGTCGATCAACTGGCGCATGTGGGAAACGGCACTATGCACCCGGCGCATGTACTCCTGCCCCTGGGTGTTGAGGCGGTTGGTCATCGAGATCAGATCCGCATAGCCCATGATCGTGCTCAGCGGGTTCTTGAGGTCATGCGAGGTCGTCGCCAGCAGTTCGTTCTTGAGCTTGTCGGTCTCCTTAAACGGCGTGATGTCGTGCGCAACGATGATCCAGCCGACCTGTTCGGCAGGGACAAGGCTGGCGTGCAGGGTGCGCCCATCCGCGACGCTCAATTCCTCGATCAACCCCCGGCCGAGTTCGCCCGCGCGTTCATACAGCGGCAGCAGTGCTGACTGCGCGAAAACGTCCTGAAACGTCCGCCCGGCGTAATCCTGCTTGGGCGGGAGCTTAAACGCGGCCAGCGCCGCCTGATTGACCAGCACCAGCTTTTCATCCGGGCCGATCACGATCACGGCATCCGCGATGTTCCGCAAGATCAGTTCGAGCTTTTGGCGCTCGCGGCGGGTCTCGTCAAAAAGGCGCGCGTTATCCACGGCGACGGCAGCGCGCGCGGCAAGGCGCTGTATAAAGTCGATATTCGTCTGGTCGAAGGCGTCTGGCTCGGTGCTTTCGAGGGACAGCACCGCGATCACGCGGTCCTCACGGGTCAGCGGATACGCGAACAGGGAGCGGGTGTTGGGGACAATCTGCACGTAGTCAGGATCTGTGGACACGTCACCGATATTTTCGTAGCGTCCCTGGCGGGCCACCCGTCCGGAGATTCCGCGGCTCAGCGGCCAGGAATCTTGTTTCACGCGCACCCAATCGGCCGGGTCAAAGCCGTAGCCGACCAGGAAGTTAATCTGATTCTGGTCAATCAGGGCGGCCGTCGCTGCATGGCTGTTCGTGAAACGCAGAGCCCAGTCCAGCGTGAGGTTGAGCACACGGTCCACGCTCAGCGTGTAATTGAGCTCGCGATCAATCCGGTTGAGGATCTCAAGCTCCTGGACTTTGGCGTTGAGCTGGTTGTCGGTGAGCCGGTAAAGGCGTGCATTCTCCAGCGTGATCGCCAGATAGGCGGACAGTGCATTGAGCAAGGTTTGCTGCGCCTGGGTGATAGGCAGCAGAGTCAGGCTGTTATCGACCAGGATCACACCCTTGAACTGGGTGCCGATTTTAAGGGGGACGCTGAATAACCGGCGAAAGTTCAGGGTATGGATGAGCCAATTCAGACGGGTTTCGGGGAGGGTCGCGATGTCGTCGATCAAGAGGCTGTCGCCAGCGATCCAGCGGCTGATCAGCGGGTCCTTCTGCGCGTCTTCCAGGTCGATCTGAAGCTGTTCGAGCAAAAACTGGCTGCTGGTGTCGGGCGCGCTGTGGCTGTAAGCGCCAAAGACCAGCGAGTTTTTCTCCTGATCGAACGGCAGCACCAGCCCGCGATCAAAGTTGAACATCCTGGTGATGACACCGATGATCTCGTCGAGCACGTGCTCCCGATCAAAGGTGGCCCCGACGGCGAGCATCGCATCGCGCAGACTGGTCAAGTCCTGAACCTGCTGGCGCAGCGTCTCATTCGTCTGGCGCAGTTCGGCGGTGGTATCAACGGGCGGCGCGGCCTCGTGGCGAGGGGGCATCGCCCAGACATGCCACAGGACGCCCAGCAGAGCGGGCAGCAGCGCAACCCACCGGACGACATCGGCCCCCGGCCCATTAGCTGCCGCATATACGAGGAGAACGAGCGATAATCCCGCGCCAGCGACCAGCCCCGCTGATAGAGGCAGGAATTGGCGCGCCGAACGTTGTATCCGCTTATCTTGGCTCACTATCGTCACCTGACGTGTGCGTAGCGTAGTCACCCACACCCATTATACACGATCCCTGATGTGCAGATAGCAAGCAAGTAGGGCCGTTGTTTAACAGGGCCGGTATATTTCGGGGCTACGGCGCGTAGAACGGCACCGGCACGATCATCACGAGGAAAAGCAGCATAGTAATCGTGCCGATCACGGTGCGGGTGAGGCCGAGCGGGGTCAGATCGTCGTGGGGCGGGGGGTGGCGCAGCCCGGTCAGCAAGCCCATGAACGCCCAGATCAGCCAGGCGAACCAGAAGCCGAACAAACCCAGGGCAACCAGCACGCTGAAGATGATGGTCGCCAGGGGCCAGGCGCGGCGGCCCAACAGGGCATAGGCAACGTGCCCGCCGTCGAACTGGCCGATCGGGAGCAGGTTCAGCGCGGTCAGCAGCACACCGAACCACGCGGCCAGCGCCATTGGGTGACGGTAGAACACAAAACGGTCGAGGTTATCGGTCTGCACGACGAGCGGCGCGATCCAGTCCAGCAGCGGCGGATTCGCTACGCGCGTAATGTTCAGGTCCACCCATGTTGTCGGATAGCCCACCGTGGCATCGGCGTTCAGGCCGATCAGGTACAGGGGGATGGCGAGCACCAGCCCCGCCAGCGGCCCTGCGATACCCACATCGAACAGGGCGCGGCGGTTCATCAACGGGCTGCGGATGAAGATCACTGCGCCGAGTGTTCCGAGCGATCCGGCCAGCGGCAGCGGGACAAAAAACGGCAGCGTGACCTTAACGCCGTGCAGCCGGGCCGCCACGTAATGTCCCATCTCGTGTACGCCCAGGATCGCCAGCAGGGTCAGCGAAAACGGCAGCCCGTCGCGCACGGCCGGCCATAGCACCAGGATATCCCATGCCTGTAGGGCGCGTATGGTTTCAGCAGGAGGCATACCTGTCAGAGCGGCCCCGGCCACCGTCGTGGTGGCGAGCGTGATCAGGAACAGAGCGAGATGCAGCCACCAGCGGCCCCGGATGCGCCGTTCCGGCAGCACGCCCTCGACGGCGATCACCGCGTCTTCGTCTTGTTGGCGCTGGAGCATGGGCGTAAAGCCGATGCCCTCAAAACGCTGGCGGATCAGCGCGAAGGCGTCCTGAGCCGGAACGAGCAGCCTGCCGCGAAAAATAAAGACGTGATCCGTGCGGCGGCGCGGCGGCTGATGCTCTTCCCCGGCGATCTCGAACAGGCCAGAAAGCGCGTCGCGCAGGCGGAGCAGATCCGGCTCAACGGCGGGCGCGACGATCTCGGAGGCAGCGCTCTCGGGCGGCTGGATGCCGGAGAGGTCAGTTAGGGACTCGGACAAACTCATGAGCGATCCTGTTTCGGGTGATGGTCGGTTCACCCCCAGAATTTAGCAGCTTCCATACGTCAGCGGCTGATTAGATTTTTGGCAGCACGATTGACTGCTGGTTCTGGTATTTCCCCTTCTTGTCGGCATAGGAGATCTCGCATTCTTCGTCCGCCTCGAAGAACAACACCTGCGCGATCCCCTCGTTGGCGTAGATCCTGGCGGGCAGAGGGGTCGTGTTGCTGATTTCGAGCGTCACGAAGCCTTCCCACTCCGGTTCGAAGGGAGTAATATTTATAATAATACCACAACGGGCATAAGTGCTTTTTCCGAGACATATTGTCAGTACGCTTCGTGGAATACGGAAGTATTCGACCGTGCGAGCCAGCGCAAACGAGTTCGGCGGGATCAAGCACACCTCGCCCTGAAAATCTACCATCGAGCGTGGATCGAAATTCTTGGGATCGACCACCGCGTTAAACACATTGGTGAAGATTTTGAATTCGTTGGCCACGCGGATGTCGTACCCATACGACGAGACGCCGTAGGAGATCACGCCGTTGCGGACCTGCGAGTCCACAAACGGCTCGATCATCTTGTGTTCGAGCGCCATCCGGCAAATCCAGTGATCGGGTTTGAGGCCCATGAAGGTATCTCTCCTGTCCGTGCGTCAATTTCATGAGGCGGATAGATTTGCCGTCCGGGAGGGGCATGCCCCTACAGAACCTGTCGCTATCTGCGTTTACTGCGGGATGCGGCGATTAGCTTTCACCAACAACCAAGAACCAACAACTAACGACTACATCACGTCCGGCGCGGACATGCCCATCAACATCAGCAGTCGCTTGAACACGACCTGCGCCGCGCGATACAACCGGGCGCGGGCGCGCGCGACGTCGTCCGGTACATCGCTGTGCAGCACGCGCACCTCGTCGTACATGGGATGGAACAGCCGCGCCAGTTCGAGCGCATAAAACGCGATCTTGTGCGGCGCAAGCTCGGTGTGCGCCTGGACCAGCACCTCGGGCATTTCGAGCATTTTGCGCAGGAAGGCACGTTCGCGCTCCCCCAGCAGGGTCAGATCGGCCCCCGCGTCCGCGAAGCCGCGCTCGGCCATCTGGCGAAAGATCCCGGCGCAGCGCACATGCGCGTTCTGGATGTAGTAGACCGGATTCTCGTTGGCCTGCTGGCGGGCGAGATCCAGATCGAATTCCAGGTGCGTATTCGGGCTGCGCGCCAGGATGAAGTAGCGCACCACGTCCGGCCCCACGTCATCCACCAGTTCGTCCAGCGTGACGAATTCGCCCTTGCGTGTGCTCATGCGCTTCTGTTTGCCGCCCTCAAAGAGCGTCACGAACTGGTGCAGCAGCACATGCACCGGCTTCGGATCGTAACCGACCGCTTCCAGGCCGCGCGCGACCGTCTGCGCCTCGATGATATGGTCCGCGCCCAGCACGTTGATCAGGGTGTTGAAGCCGCGATCCAGCTTGTTCATGTGATAGGCGATGTCCGGCAGCACATAGGTTGGCTCGCCGCTGGCCTTGACCACGACCCGATCTTCTTCGTCGCCAAACGTCGTCGAGCGGAACCAGACGGCCTCTTTGGCGTCAGGCCCGACCTTGGCCTGATCCTCGGCGCTGGCTCCTTCGCGCACGACGGCACGGTAGATATGCCCGCGCGACTCCAAAAGCTCGAGTGTCTTCCACACGCTGCCATCGGTGTAAACGCTGTTTTCGTTGAAGAACACGTCAAAATGGATGTTGATCCGCGCCAGACTGCGCTCGATCCACTCGAAGATCGCCGCTTCCGCTTTCTCTTTGAAGGTTTCCCACGGCGCATCCTGCAAGGCGCTGCCGTGCTCCGCGACCAGCCGCTGCGCCACGCCAATCAGATACTCGCCCTTGTACCCTTCTTCGGGCAGGGTGGCGGGCAGACCGAGCGCCTCGCGGTAGCGCGCCTGCAAGCTCAGCCCGAGCATCTGCATCTGGCGGCCCGCGTTGTTGAAGTAATATTCCATCTCGACATCATAACCGAGCGCCGCCAGGATGTTCGCCATGGTGCTGCCGATCACGCCGCCGCGCGTGCGCCCCACGGTGATCGGGCCGGTGGGATTGGCGCTCACACACTCAACCTGCGCGCGCTGGCCATGCCCGATATCCTGTGCGAAGACGGCATCCCCGGCCGCGATGATCTGCTCGACCTGCTGCTCGATCCAGTGCTCCGACAGGCGGATATTCAGGAAACCGGGCGGCGCGGCCTCGACCGAGCCGACAAAATCCACCGGCGCGGCATGGCGGGCGATGACCTGGGCGATCTCGAGCGGCTTACGTCCGATGACTTTCGCCAACTGCATCGCCACCGGGCTGGCGTAATCGGCCAGTTCGGGCTTGGCGCTGCGCTGCACCGGGATCGACTCCGGCAGATCGAACGCAGGCAGATCGCCGGCGGTCTGCGCCGCCTGGATCGCCTGGCGGAGCAGGGCCTCAAGTTGGGTCGGTAGTAAATTCACAGCAGAACTCCTCGGCGGGCCGGGTGCGTGATAAGCAGTCAGCGATCAGCGTTTAGCTTTCAGCGACAAAACTCGCGCCATTGTAGCACATTTTCATGGGGATGATGTTAAGGTCGGTTTATTTTCGCGGCATCAGGTGATCAGCGGATTCAGCGAACCCGGTTCGCGGTATAATGGCTTCGCTACGACAGGAGATACTTATCTTGACCGATACTGCTGTTCCCCGCCCCGCGATGAGGACCATCCGCCGCCGGTGGGCCAATCGAGTGGCGCGACCGCTCGTCGCGCTGCTGATCACGTGGCTGGCACTTGAAGTGCTGATGCGCGCCGGGTATGGCTTGCTGCCGCCGAGCATTCGGGGCGCGATCGAAAACGTGCGCCGCGTCCCGTGGAGTGAGGAGACTATCGCGCCGCAGCCGCCCTGGGTGCCCGACCGCGACTATCAGAACATGGTCCCGCCCGGCCTCAAGAATCGCCGGCTGTATTTCAGTGACGGGCAGTTTGACATCACGACGATCAGCCTGTGGGGGGGACGCGCCGGATTCCGATCCAATCCACCAGAGTGGCCGGTCGATTTGGCGGTGGTGGGGGATTCGTTCACCTTTTGCTTTAACGCGTTTGCGGACTGCTGGGTTCAGCGCCTGCACAGCGGCTATGGCTGGAGCACGATGAATCTCGGCCAGCGCGGGACTGGCAGCCTCGCGCACCTGCAAATCCTCAGGACCTTCGGCGTGCCGCTTGAGCCGCGTGTGGTGCTGTGGCAGTGGTATGGCAACGATGCCAACGAAGATTACGGGATGGCGGTCATGCGCGGCGAGACAGCCGCTCGAAAGCACGCCGCCCGTCGCGCCGGAACCTGATTATGGCTGGCTGGCCGACTATTCGGCGGTATACGCCGCCTTCCGCAACCAGTGGCACCAGTGGACGGATGATCCCCGCACCGACAGCGGCATCCAGACGGTTCGGATCCACGGGCAGAATTTGCGCGTGGGTGATCCGTACAACGTGTATGCTAACGATCTCAGCCGCCCGGCCAATCAATACGGGTGGGAGCGCATGGTCGAGGTGCTGGACGAGGCTCAGCGCCTCGTGACGGGCGATATGCACGCCGAACTGATGATCGTGCTCATGCCAAATAAAGAAGAGGTCTATGCGGATGACATCGCGGATGACATCGGCCAGGATTATCTGGACATCGTCAGCGAGGGCCGCCTCAAGCTCATGGATCTCTGCCAGGAACGCGGCTGGCACTGCCTCGATCTGACCGCGCCGCTTCAGGCCGAAGCCAGGGCCGGGCGGGAGATATTCTACAGCGTGGATCACCATATCACGGCCTATGGGAACGAGGTCGTGGCGCGCGCCGTCGCGGACTATCTGATCGCTCAGGGGCTCTTGACGGCAGGGGACCAGAGCGGTTAAGCTTTCGGATAGAGGCGGTTAGTCAGCCGCTATGAGATGCAGGTGGGGATCGGGAAACACCATGAAATCTCCAGGATGTTCCAGATCGCTGATCGCCGGGATGACCCTCATCGCAGCGGCGTTGGCCTGCAACCTGAGCGGTGGGGATAAGCCGCCGGCCCGCCCGGATTTCGTGCTGACGCCGGTCACACGTGCGCCATCCCCGATCTTTGCCCTGCCGACTTCGACGCCGCAGCCGACGCCGCTCCCGGTGCAGACGCAGGTGCCGCCGACCCAGATCAACTGCACGCCGGTGACGTATTGGCTGGTGTATTATGTCCAGGCGGGGGATACACTGGGGCAGATCGCGGAGCGGACCGGCGCATCCGTCGCCCAGTTGGTGCAGGCCAACTGCCTTGCCAACGGGGACCTGATCTACGCCGGACAGCCGCTGTATGTGCCGGCGATCCCCGCCACGGTGACGCCGGTGCCGGTGGTGGCGAGTCCGTTCCCGGCCACGCAGGACGCGAATTCACCCTATTTTGTCAACGCGCTGAGCGTGGACAAGCACTGGCTCGACAGCGGCGGTTGGGCGGTGACGTATTACGATACCGTGCGCGTGAACGCGGGTGAAGTCTACAATGCGGACCGCGTCGATTTTTACGTGGACGATCCCGGCGCGGCATCCGCGATCCACATCGGGCAGGATCTCGACCCGTGGGATGGGGCATTCTGGGATTACACGTTCCCGCTGCCCGGCGTGTATACGTTCATGGCGGTGGCCGAAAACGAAAGCCGCCGCGTCAACAGCAACGTGTTTACCATCCGCTACGATCCGGCATATATTCCGCCCGAGGGACAGGTGAATCTGCTGTCGATCGCGCCCAACCTCCAATTCGATGGCAGCCTGTACGTCCTGCAGGCGGGCGCGACCGTGACGGTCGAATGGCCCAACGCGCGTCAGCCAGTTCGTGATGGTGGTTGGGCAGCATTGAGAGACTACGCACAGGTGATGTATCTGGCCTTACCCCCTAAATCTCTTCTCCAACCGGGTTAGGGAGGGGGACGGGGGGTGAGGCCTGCTCATTTGGTTGGAGGGTGTTATGCACTCAGATTGCCGGCATAGAACGGCTGTCCCTGGGAAACAGCCCTTCCCTAAATCCCTCCCCACCGGGTGGATAGGGGCCAAAAGTGCATAACACGCTCTAGAACTTCACAACAACAGGTGTGTATGATACGAAATCGCATGTTCCTGGCTTGCGCCGGGCTGCTGGTGCTGATGGCGCTGTCTGCGTGCGGGCAGGAGGAACCAGCGTCGGCTCCGCGCGTACGGCCGACGGAAGTCGCGCCACTTGATGCGCCTGGCCCCGCCTGCAAATTCATCGAGTTGGAGGGGCCGATGGTGAATGCGCGCCTCACCTGCGCGGAGATCGTCTATGATCGGGTGACGCCGCCGGAAGCCGCGCCGGAACTGGCCGGGCTGGCCTTTGGATCGGACGGCACGCTGTACGTCGCTCGGACGGCCGCGGGCGAGATCTGGGCGCTGCGCGACGAGGACGGTGATCAGTTCATGGATGAGCCGTTCCCCGTGGCGGATGATCTGCGTCTGCCGGTGGCGCTGGCGTTTCACGACGGCGCGCTCTACGTGCTGTCGGCGGACGCCGTGACCCGCCTCGATCCATCGGGCAGCGCGCGGTTTGATGGGCATACCGTGCTGATCGACAACCTGGGTTCTCCGACCGGCTTCTGGCCGGGCAGCATCGGCATCGGACCGGATGAGCGGCTTTACATCAGCCTCGGCGCAAGCTGCGCGCTGTGTGAGGGCCTGGACGAGATCCAGCCGGGCCAGATCGTGAGTTACGCGCTGGATGGCAGCGATCGACGCGTGGAGGCGACCGGGCTGCACGACCCCGCCGATTTCGCCTGGAACCCCGAGACGGGTGATCTGTGGGTGGTGGACAGCGCGCCAGTTGGATCGGAGATCAGCACCAGCGGCCCACCCGACGAGCTGAACCGGGTTACGCCCGGCGCGGATTTTGGCTTCCCGCTGTGCGATGATGCCCAGCCAGCCGATCCCGCCTGCGCGAAAACGTCGCCGCCGTCGCTTACCTTCCCGCACCAGAGTTCGCCGGGTGCTGTCGCGTTTTATCCGTACGATGGCTTTGCGCCCTTCTGGCAGGGGGATCTGCTGGTGGCGCTGCGCGGGTCCACCCACACGCTCGAACCGGCAGGTTATGCGCTGATGGTCGCCGGCTTTGAAGGCGCTGAGCCGGATGGATCGCTGGGGCGCATTTCACCGGACGCCTACCGCGCGACCTACACGAGGTATTCACTGGCGAGGCTTGCCTTGATGGGGCGCAGCTTTTTCCCGTACCATCCCGCCGACATCGCCGTGGACGCGCAGGGCTGGATCTATGTCTCGGTCGAAGAGGGGCGTATCTTCCGCTTCCGCCCACGCCCGGCGGCCAAGGGCCGATGATCACGCTGATTCTGGCCGGGATAGCGAGCCTGGGGCTGCTGGCCGCGCTGGTGTGGTGGCTGCTGATCGGCACGGAAGGCGTCTACCTGGGGAGGCGCGTCGTGATCTTGCTGTACGATTTCTACGCGAGGCGCTATGACGCGATCAAGCAGTACAACCCCGACCACGAGGCGCTCTACCTCGCCCGCCCGATCCTGGATCTGATCCCGCACGTGCGCGCGCCGCTGGTGCTGGACGTCGCCACCGGGACAGGACGCCTGCCGCTGGCGCTGCTCGACCTGCCGACCTTCCAGGGGCGGATCGTGGCGCTCGATCTCAGCCGGAAGATGCTCGGCGTGGCGGCGGACAAACTGCGCGGCCACGCGAACCGGGTGAGTTTGCTCCATCAGCCGGCCGAAAACCTGCCCTTTCCCGATGATACCTTTGATCTGGCAGCCTGCCTGGAAGCACTCGAATTTATGGTTGATGCGCGCGCCGTGCTGCACGAGATGATGCGCGTGCTGCGCCCCGGCGGACTGCTGGTGATCACGAACCGGCAGGGCTTCTACGCGCGGCTGATGCCGGGCAAAGCCTGGCGCAACGACGAGCTAGAGCGCATCCTGCGCGACGATCTGGGCCTGAAACGCGTCACCTTTCTGCGCTGGCAGGTCGAATACTGGCTGGTGATCGGGATCAAGCCCGGCCTCAGCCAACCCAGCGGTCCGCGCCTGCTCGAAGAGATCTGGCGGTGTTCCGCGTGTGGCGCGGTAGAGATGATCGCGGTGGAGGGCGGCTGGCGCTGCCTGAGGTGCGAGCGGCTGGTTCCCGTGGGAGAGGACGGGGTGATCGGGGCCAAAAACCTCACCCCCTTCCCCCTCGCCACGCGCGGAGAGGGTGAGAAGGCTCCACCGCGGCCGAGCCACGAAGGGGTGCGCAAAGGGGGGAGATAATCGATTATCATAAGCGAGTAACTCGGATCGATAATCGCTTTTCCAGAGGAGAAAAGGCATTATCTCGAAGGGTTAGCCGGTTATCAGGCGGCAAAAACACGAGAAAAGTGATTATCGGAGGGGTATAAGTGATTGCCGCGGCGGGCAGATCTTTTCTATGATCGGTGTGGACCACAGATGGAAGGGTGAACCCATGGAACTCCACACCGATACACGATGGGCAGGATACACCGAGGCGCAGACTGGCGCAGCGGTGTACGTGATTCCGCAGCCGGGATATCTCCACATCGGCGGGCCGGACCGCGCGGTGTACATTCAGCGGCAGACGACGAATGATGTTGGATTACTCGCGCCGGGGCGCAGCGTGCCGACCGTGCTCACCAGCGGGACCGCACGCACGCTGGACGTCTGGCGGCTGCTCTCCGAGGCGGACCCGGATACGATCGGCGTGATCACGCTGCCGGGGCGGGGCGGGTCAACAGCGCGCTACCTGCAAAGCCGGATCTTCTTCATGGACAAGGTGACGCTGGTCGACCGCAGCAGTGACGTCGCGCAGATTGAGGTCGTCGGCCCGGCGGCGCCGGATCTGCTTGGCACAGTGCCGGAGGTCGATCAGGTGATCGACACGGCGATTGGCGGGGTGGACGCACGGCTGATCGGGCTGGGCGACGATGCGTATCTGCTCATCACGGCGGCAGGGCAGGGCGACTCGCTGGTGAGCTATCTGGGCGCGGCGCGGCTCAGTGAGGCGGCGCGTGAGACGCTGCGGATCGAGGCCGGGCGGCCGGGTCCCGCGCGGGAACTGACGAGCGACTACACGCCGCTCGAAGCGAACCTGGATCGGATGGTTTCGAGCACCAAGGGCTGTTACAGTGGGCAGGAAGTGATCGCGCGGCAGATCAACTATGACAAGATCGCGCGGCGGCTGGTCGGGCTGCGGCTGGATGCGCCGGTGACCGTCGGCGCGGGCGTACAGGTCGAGGGGCGCACGGCGGGCAGCGTGACCTCCGCCGCTGAGTCGCCGCGTTTCGGATCGATCGCGCTGGCGGTTCTGCGCCGCCCGTATTTCGAGCCGGGCGTGGCGGTGACGGTGGCGGGTGATGGTCCGGTTGTGGCGGGGCAGACGGTGGGGGGGCCGTTTGAGTCGTGAGTTGACCTCACCCCCGGAAAGCAGTCAGCTATCAGCGGTCAGCGTTCAGCTTTACCTCACCCCCCGTCCCCCTCTCCACGCGCGGAGAGGGTGGTCGATGAGGAGCCTCCGTCCTATGGGGAGCAGATATAATGTCGAACGGGGGCAGATGTTTGGCATCGTAGGGGCGTATCGCAATACGCCCCTACAAAATCATGCCAACCATGAGTTCCCGGAACGCATTAGGGATCAGGCTGGCGGCACACAAAACAAGCCGGGCGTGGGGCCCGGCCTGTGGAAAATCACTGTGAGGGTCGCGTTAGCCGCAGCTTCCGCAGCCGCAGCCGCCGCCCCCGTGGCTGTGGGCTTCGGCATCGCCGCCCTCTTCGGTGCGGAACGAATGGCCGCAGCCGCAGGTCGAAACGGCGTTGGGATTATGGACGGTGAAGCCCGCACCCATCAGGCTGTCGATGTAGTCGATCTCCGCGCCTTCCATGTACATCAGGCTGGTTGGGTCGATGACCAGCCGGACGCCTTCGCTCTCGACGACGCGATCCTGCGGGTAGACGGTTTCTTCAAATCCCATGCCATACGAAAAGCCCGAACAGCCGCCGCCCTGCACGAAGACGCGCAGCGCGCAGTTGTGCAGCTCGCGTTCGGCCAGCAGCGCGCGCACTTTGTCCGCGGCAACTTGGGTGATCGTCAGGATGGGGGTATCAACCTGGGTTTCAGGCTGCTGAGTTTCGGTGAAGGGAACGTCCGCCATCGTAATCTCCTGTAGTGTACTGGGCCAGATAAACTATGCCTAAGTTTAGCAACATTCGACTCGATAAGTCAATTTGCATGATGAATATCTTGTTAAATCATAACAAACGTCTTCAACGGATATAGGGTCTCTTATTTCCCCGCCAGCACTTGCAGCGTGTGAGCCGCCGGTTTGGGCGACCTATCGGCGTGCCACAGGCCGTAATGGTGGCGGACGTCGTCCAGGCTGGCGCATGGCTCCGGCCAGCAGGTGACATTCACCGGAAAATCGTACATGGTCCACACCAGCCAGCCGGCCAGCCCGTCCCCTTCGGCGTCGCGCACCGCGCCCCGCAGATACTCGGCCTGATCCGCTTCGTCCGAGTCGAACGTGCTGAATCCAAACGCGGTCAGCAGCAGGGGTTTCGTAGTATAGGCGCGCAGTTCGGCCACACGCACGCGCAGCGAGGGTTCATCCCCGAAATGCTGGAAGCTGACAAAATCCACGAGCGGGATCGTGCTCTCGGAGTCGCTGGACCAGCCTGCGGTGATCAGGTGATTCGGGTCGATCTGGCGGACGGCGGCGGCGGTGCGGGACAGCCAGTCGAGCACCTGCGCCCGCTCGAACGGGGCAGGGGAGTCATCAAGAGGCGTGTAGTCCGCATCGCCCGCATCGCGCAGATCCCAGGCCAGCACGGCCGGTTCGTCGCGGTAGCGCGTGACGATAAACGCTGTCTTCGCCAGATTCTCATCCCCGCCGGCATAGATCGGCTGGGCGCGCAGATCGGGCAGGTGATTGAGGACGAGGATCAGACGGAAGCCATGCGCGCCCGCCAGCCGGATCACGGCATCCAGCCAGTTAAACGCGGCGGGATCGGGTACGGCTCCGTGGCCGGGACAGGTGAACAGCGGCGCATGCTCAATAAACAGGCGCAGGGTATTGACGTGGGCGTGGCGCAGCGCGGCGAAGTCCTGCTCGATAACGGCCAGATCGGAGCCGGAGAAGCGCTGCCAGGGTGAGCGCGCCGGGTAATAGTTGATTCCGCGCGCGAGGAATCGGTCCTTGCCGTTCAGAAAGCCGATGCTGCTCAAGGTGATCAGCCGGCCGCTGCCAGGATGGTAGACCGGCATGGTACGCAAAAGCTGCGCCACGTCATCATCGGTGCACGGGCGCTCGTCCGGCGTGGCCGTGATCAGATCGCGCGCGGGCGTCGGGAACGGCGACGGCGTGGGCCGCGCAGGCTGGCGGGTGATGGCCTGCAATCCCAATTCGGCGGGCGGGGCCGGGTCCGAGAGCGGGCCGCACGCTGGTACGAATGACAAGACGATGATAATGGGTATGATGCGCGACCAAGAGGTTTTCATGCGCATGAAGTGTAGCGCAAACACCGGAGGATTCAATGATTCGCCGGATCGTTGATGGGTGAACCGTATTTTGCCCTGCCCGATAGGGAAAGAGGTGGGGGGGACAGGGGCGAAAACTGCATCACAGGTTCTGGCGGGTTTCGGGCAGCCACACCGTAAATGTCGTGCCCTGGCCGGGAACGCCGGTGCTCTCTACCGTCATGGTGCCCTGATGCTGGTCGATGATTTCCTGGGCGATCGCTAACCCCAGGCCGGTGCCCGATACGCCCGATCTCAGACCCACGCTGCCCCGGAAAAAGCGCGTGAAGAGCTTCTCTCGCTCGTCCGGGGCGATACCGGGCCCGGTATCCTGAATGCAAAATCCTACCCGGCCCCGATCGGATGTCTCACCCCGGCAGGTCCGCACGTGGATCTGCCCGCGGGCCGGCGTATAGAGCATGGCGTTGGTCAGCAGGATGCTGAGCACCTGCCCGATCAGGTGCCAATCGCCGGAGACCATCGGCAGATCGGGCGTGGGTTCAAACTCCAGCGACAATTCCCGGCTGTGCGCCATCGATACGCGGTCCGAGACGTATTCCGCAACCAGTTCGTTGAGATCGACCGGCTCAGCGTCAAATGTGATGCGGTCCTGGTCCAGCCGGGAGAGAATCAGCAGGTTCTCGATCAGCTCTTCGAGGCGGTCGGTTTCGCGGCGCAGCACGTCCAGGTGTTCTTTGTACATCTCCGGCTGAGAGTTCAGGAGATGCTGGCGCAGCTTCAGGTTGGTGATCGGCGTGCGCAGCTCGTGCGAAACGTTGGATACAAACCGATCCTTGGCGCGGCTCAGCTCCATCAGGTGCTCATTGGCGCGTCGAAGTTCGAGCGTGCGTTCGGTCACGCGCCGTTCAAGCTCGGCGGCATGAAAGCGAATCCGCTCGTGCAGCTGCGCCTGCTGGATCGCAATGGCCAGCTCGTTGGCGATCTCGCCCGCGATCTCGATGTGTTCGGTCGTAAAGGCACGCGGCTGGGTCGCGCACACGCTCAGCGTGCCGATCAGCTCGTCCTGAATCAGCAGCGGCACCAGAAAGGCGGATCGTATCCCCTCCGTCTGGACAACGTCCGACCAGGACGCGGGCAGGTTGGCGCGCTCGAGATCGCTGATAATCCACTTGTCGCCTTTCCACAGCGTTTCGAGCAGATCATCCCAACCCTCCAGCGAAAAGGACAGGTTGGCGGTGGAGTGGGTTTCGCCGCTGACGTACCAGCCGAGCAGTCTGCCCTGCTGAGCGCCGTAGTCAAAGAGACTCACGGCAGCTTCCTGATAGGGGATCAGAAGGCTCATATGCCCCAGGGCGGCCTGGGCGATGGCGCGGGTTGTCTCGGCACCGAGGATCGTCTGGTCGATCTTGCGCAGGAGTTCCAGGCGGTTGGCGTAGCGTTCCAGTGCTTCGCGGCCCTGATGGCGTTCGGTAATATCGAGAAACACGACAACCCCCGCCCGGATGCTGCCATCCGCATTGTAGACCGGGGCAGCGTTGGCACTTACCCGGCGATTCTCGCCGTTTTCATGGCGGATGATGACCTCTTCACCGTTGACGACTTCGCCGCGCATGATCGCGCGTGACAGCGGAAGCTCTGCCGGGTCATAGGGGGTCACACCGTCGAGATGGTAGGTCTGCCAGCGCCTCGAATGCTCATCGACGGCGATTTCGGTCAGTCCTTCGGCGGATCCGCCTCGTATGGCCAGGGCCGCCTGGTTGACCACCCGGATCTGAACATCGGGCGCATCCGCGATGACGATCCCGGCGGGCGACTGGTCGACGGCGGCGCGCAGGAGCGCCTGAGCGTCGGCCAGCGCGCGGGCGCTGTCCTGGGCATGGTGCAGGGTTTCGTTGACGTAGATCCTCGTCTGCTGGGTAATGGTGGCGACGATGACAAACAACATAGAATTCACCAGCCAGCGCACCACCAGATAGGCGGAATCATAGGTGTGCAGATCGCGCGGGATGATGTCGCTCAGCGAGCCCAGCAGAATGGCAAAACTTGCCGCTACGCTGAGCGCGGTATAGCGGTTGGCTGCCTGCCGGCCCAGCAGCAGCGCGGCGAACAGGATCGGAAGCACATAGGCACTGAGCACGGCACTGCCCACGCCATCAAAGGGGAACATGAGCAGCGTCACGAGAACCCACAGCAATGAGATCCACAGCCAACTGCTCGCCCGGACATATCCGCGCTGCACCAGGAACCAGACGCAGGTGATGAAGGTGATGGTTACGACGCCGGGGAGGATAATATGGTGTGGCCGGGGCAGGAGCAGAGCGGCTCCAACCAGATTGAGCACGGTTATCACCAGCAGCGACAGCAGCGTGACGCGAAGGACATGGGCCAGACGCGTCTTTTCATGCTCGTGGATGAAGACGGGCGATGACAGAATCGACCTGATTCGGCCCCACATAACTTGATCTCTTTCTCCGGGTGCGTCGTTCCCCGCTCAGAACGATCAGCACTCGACTATCCGCCGTATGGCGCAGCGTTTGACTGGCTGGCATGTTGTGTCCAATGGCAAATGCTGTGTTCTATTCCACCACGCTGATCACCACCCCCTGCAAATCGATGCCGACCGACCACGTGCGCGCCTCGATCCCGGCGGCCAGGAAGGCGTCGTGCATCGCCTCTTCGATGAGCTGGTGATTAAACGCGGCAAAGGCCATCATCGCGGGGCCGGCACCACACAGCGCCACGGCGGCCGCGCCTGCTTCCTGGGCGGCGCGCACCACGGCCGGATATGCCGATATCTGCTCTCGGCGGTACGGCTCGTGCAGGCGGTCATCCAGCGCGTGCTGCAGCAGCTTATAGTCGCCGTCGCGCAGCGCCTCGATCAGCAGCGCCGTGTGCCCGATGTTATAGACGACATCCGCCATGTCGATCTTGCCGGGCAGATCCGAGCGCAGGCGGCGCTGGTAGTCAGGCAGGTTGGGCACGGCCAGCACCACGCGCATTGGCGTGATTTCGATGGCGCGATAAAGCAAGCCGGTCGATCCGTGGCTGCAAATTCCCAGCCCGCCGCGCATGGCGGTGGCCACCGACTCCGGCTGGCCGGTCATGGCGGCGGCCATCTCGATCAGCTTGTCGTGCGAGAACGGGCTGCCAACCAGATTATTCGCGCCGACCAGCCCGCCGACGACCATCGTCGCCCGCGCACTGAGCCCCACGTCCAGCGGGATCGCGCTGTGGGCGCGCACGGCCAATCCGACCGGGGCCTGCTCCAGCCGTTGAAACAACTTGATAGCAGCCTGCATGGCCGGGTGGTAATAATTCTCGGGCAGCAGGCCCTTTCCCTCGCCGCGCACGTCGACGGTAAGCTGATCGTCGGTGCGCAGACTCATCTCGACCACGTTCCGAAAATTGAGCGCCAACCCCAGGACGTCATAACCGGGGCCCACGTTGGTACTGACTGCCGGAACCGATACACTGACTTTGTGCATTCGAGTTTGCCACCCAGCAACGGGCCAGGATTGCCCTGACCCCGGAATCTCAATGTATCTTTATGGTAGACGTAGTGAGAGTGAAACGCAAATGGGGTTTACCCCTCGCCAGATACGCTGTCCCGAAAATGATGAGGCATTCGTACGGGCGGGCATGGAGATCGGCCCGGTTGCGCGAAATTTACCTGTGCGACTTGGTCGCACCGGGAGCCCGCAGGAATGCTCCGCTGCGAAATCGCAAACCTGATCACGTATGGGATCGGGCACAAGTTACGCTCTTTGCTATCCTAATCCCGGATCGACCACGAACAGGAGGCGAAAATGGGCGTTGGAAACTCGATGCACGAGCTTATAATAGGTACAGGTGCGTCTTGGCCCTTCATTACGCTGAAGTCCCGGTACAGAGGATGAGTTAGGTCTATGTCCATTCAGCTGCCTGCTCTCGGTGTAATCTTTCATCCACGCTTTCCACCGGAAACCCTGATGGCTTATGCGCGTCGAGCCGAAGGGGCGGGTTTCAGAGAACTCTGGCTCTGGGATGACTGTTTCCTGCCGGGCGCTTTCACCTCGGCGGCGGTCGCTCTGGCAGCGACGCAACACCTCAAAGTTGGGATCGGTCTGCTGCCCGCCACGGTCTATAACCCTCTGTTTGCCGCGATGGAAATCACCACGCTGGCGCGCGCGTTTCCAGGGCGCTTCATGCCGGGGTTTGGTCATGGGATTGGCGGCTGGATGAAGCAGATCGGTGCGGCTCCACACTCATCGATGAAAACGCTCGAACAAACGGTGCGAGTCGTTCGCGCGCTGCTGCACGGGGATCGAGTGAGTGTGGATGAGCACGGCATCCATCTCGACGACGTACAGATGGAACTTATTCCACAACAGCAACCACCGCTATATATCGGTGCGATGCGGGAAAAATCCTTACAGCTGGCCGGACGATTGGCGGATGGTGCCATCCTGCCAGGGATGTCCTCCCCGGCCTATGTACGATGGGCTCGAGACCAGATGAGTTCGGTCGGGCATGAGCGGCCACAGCAGTTCAATGCCCCCCGGGTAGTGGTCTATACGCACGCCAAAGTCCACCCGGACGGTGAGCGCGCGCGGGACGATGTGCGCCGTGAGCTCACGACCCTGTTTCCCTGGGTCGATGTGCATCTCAAGGCGCTGGGCATTCTTGAGGAAGCGCACGCCTTACACCAGGAATATGGTCCGGAAATGTCCAACCATATCCCGGACACCTGGATCAATGAATTAACCTCCGCGGGTACTCCGGAACAGGTGGCGACTTCCATTCGCAATCTGGCCGCTGCTGGCGCGGATGCCGTTATCCTGCAGCCGCTGAACGGTGATGCGGCCTGTCTTGAAGAGTATATTCGCTACCTTATGCCCCTGTTCAAGTAGGCTCTTGGCAGCCTGGCCTTTCCTCCTCCGGTTACGGGGAGGGGTAAACCGGCGCGAATGCAAGTAGACAACGGTCCAGAGCCTGTTATGCACTTTTGGCCCCTATCCCCCGGCCCCTTTCCCCACGTGGTGGAGAAAGGGGAGCTGCTCAAGTCCCTCTCCACCCTGTGGGGAGGGATTTAGGGAGGGGCTAATTCACGCGAAGAATCGCTCAAAACAGGCAACCAGAGTGCATAACACGCTCTACGTGAAACGCTGGCGGGCGGCGTCAATGATCTCGACGGTGCGCGTCGCGCCTGCGCGGGTAACGCCCAGCGCCCGCACTTCGAGCAGCCGGTCCAATGTCCGCACGCCGCCGGCGGCCTTGACCTGGACATGGGCCGGGGTATGCTGGCGCATCAGCTTGAGATCCTCGTCCGTCGCGCCGCCGCTGCCGTAGCCGGTGGAGGTCTTGACCCAGTCGGCATTGAGATCGCCGCAGATCTGGCACAGCCGGATCTTCTGCTCGTCGTTGAGATAACAGTTTTCGAAAATGACCTTGACTTTCTGCCCGGCGGCGTGGGTGATCTCGATCACCGCCTGGATGTCCTGGCAGACATAGTCCCAGTCGCCGCTCAGCACTTTGCTGATGTTGACCACCATATCGAGTTCTTCGCCGCCATCGGCCAGCGCCTGCTCGGCCTCGGCTACCTTGATCGCGGTGGTGTGCCCGCCGTGCGGAAAGCCGATCGTCGTACTGGCTTTGACGGTGCTGCCCGCCAGCATCTCGGCGCAGCGCCGGAGATAGTAGGGCATGATGCAGACACTCCCCACGTCGTACTGGCGGGCGACGAGAATGCCCTGTTCCAGATCGGGGACGGTCAGCGTCGGGTTGAGCAGCGAATGGTCGATCATCTTGGCGAGTTGTTCAACGGTTGGGGTCATGGGGCACCTTCTCTAATCTGAGTTGGAGCGCGACAGGATCGCGTCTTCGGTGACATAATCAAAATCCGTCGGGTCGATGGGGGAGGGGGGATTTGCGCGCTCCCACTCCACGGAGCGGCGCAGCGCCTCGTCACGCGGCACGGGTGGAATGAAATTCAGTTCATGCCGGATACGCGAGGAGTCCACGTCCAGATGCTGCTCCATGCCCGCGCGTGATTTGAGCTCTTCGGGCAGCTGGTAATCGGGAGCCGTGACGATGGAGCCTGGCCAGCCAGCCGCCCGCCCGATCTCGTGGATCCAGTCTTTTATGGTCAGGGTGGGCATCTCGCCCAGATTATAGATCCGGCCCGCGGCGCGCGGATCGGCGGCGGCCAGGGCGATGCCGGCGGCCGCGTTCTCGACGTAATCCCGCGTCCAGCGCCAGCGTGCGATCTGCTCGTTCATCAGGATAGCGGGGCGGCGGTCGTCCATGCGCTTAAGATAGGTGAACAGGCGGTGCTGGTAATCACCCGGCCCGTAGATCATCGGCAGACGCAGCACCGTGCCCGGCAGATCCGGGTCGCTCATCACGGCGCGCTCGACCAGAATCTTCTCGTAGTCGTCCAACCAGTGCCACGGATCATTAATCGTACGGGGAGTCTCCTTACGATAGGGGAACAACCGCTCGCGCAGCGGGCTGTCTTCCGTCAGCGGGACCGGATCGGACGGGCCGGGTTCCGTGCCGTTGACCCGTCCATAGGCGCGGTAGACATCCTGGCTGCTGATCGCTACCACGCGCCCGGCCAGTCCTCTGAACAGCCGCATCACGGCGGCCGCGTCCTCCTGCGTCAGCGGGATCATATCGATGACAACTTCGGGCTGAATCGCCCGGAAGGCGGCCGCATGGTCGGCCAGCCGGTAACGGTCTCCAAAAATATGCTCGACCGCGGGCAGTCTGGCATCGCCGGGCGTGCGGTGGAACAGCCAAAGCGTATGTCCCTGGTCGTGCAAGCGGCGGACAAGCGGCGGGCCGATGAAGCGCGTTCCGCCTATAATTAAGATACGCACAAGTCTATATCCTTTCCAGCGTGCCGGGCACAGCCTGGCAGACCGTGATATGATCATGACAGGCCCCGGTTGGCTGAGGTGCTGCCGATTGTATAGAAATAACCAGGAGTACACAACTGTGTCGAAAAAACTGCTGCTTGCGGTTGCGGTGTTGGTAGTCGGCCTGGTGCCGCTGTTGGGGACGGCAGCCGCGCAGGATGACCGCGTCCTCGTCTGGTTCGCCACATCGCAGGACGATACGGATGCCTTCGCCGGCGCGGCGGAACGATTTGCCAGCGAACAAGGGGTGTCGGTGGACATCCAGTATATCCAGCCGGCCTTGCTCTACGAGTCGGTCGCGTCCGCATCGCAAGGCGGCAGCGCTGGCCCGGATATCATTATTGCCGACAACAGCGTGATCGAGCCGCTCGTATCGGCTGGCCTGATCGCGGCCGGCCGGGACGGCGGAACTCTTTTCCTGGCGGACCTGCTGCGCAGCCTGCCCTCGCTGATCCAGGATCGCTGCCCGGACGCGGATACGCCGGTGGAGAGCTGCCTGTGGCCGCAGACCTCGCCAACGCTGCCGATCCCGGCGCTGGACAACGATACGACGGAACGCACCGCCGATTTTCTATGCCAATCATCTCCCTGGCTGCCGTTCTGCCGCGGCGGCGAACTGGCCGGCGTGCCGGTAAGCTGGTGGTTCAACATCTATCTTGTAAACGCTTCATGGGCCGCGCAAAATGGCACGGACGTGCCCTCGACGGCGGAAGGTGTGCTCGAACTGCAGAACGAGTTCGGTCTGAGCATCCCGGAGGCGGAATCCGGCAACGTGCCGCTGGTACAGGACACCAACTCAGCGGCGGTGGTTCTGATCTCATCGATGCTGATCGTCGAGGATCCCAACGGCGTGATGCGCAGCCTGGGGAGCTTTGGGGAAGCGGGTTATGCGGCGGTGCTCGATCTGCGGGTGGACGCGGCATATGTCACCGCGTCGGCCACCAATCCCGATCTGGCGCGCGCCTTCGTGGATTTCCTGGCGCGCGATGTCGACCTGCAAACCGCTTTGGTGGGCAGTTCGCAGCGGCTCCCCGCATTTACGGCGGACATCCTGCGTGAGCGGAGCGACAGCGAGGCCGGGACAGCCGTCTTTCAGGCGGTGGTGACGCTGGTAGCCTACGCGAACCAGTTGTATTACTAATTCGCGTATTGGCGTGATGGGCAACCCAAGGGTTGCCCCCACGAAAATCGTGCTGTTCCGCAAATGCAGAGGAACTTGCAGGGGCGTATTGCGATCCGCCCCTACGTTGTTTCTCGCATACTTGGGTATTGGGTCGGCGGGCGTATGGACCCACCCTCACGCGCTTACGCCTCACAGCGCGCGACGGCACGGTACAGATCGCTCAGGTTGATCGGCTTGGGCATAAACAGCACCCCGGCACAATCCAGCACCCGACGGAAATCCTCATTGCAGCTAATCACAATAATCGGCAAATTGGGGTAGCGACTCTTGCGGCGGATGTGGTCCACCACGGCGGAACCCGGCAGCCCCGGCATGGACATATCCAGCACGGCTACATCCGGCGTGCAGTCTCCATCATCGATCGTCTCGATGGCGCTTTCGGCGGAGTCGGTGCAGATGACCTCGTAACCGCGATAGGTCAGGGCCCGTGTGTACAGGCGCAGGAGATCCGCGTCATCTTCGAGAACGAGTATAGTTGTCACGGGCCGCCTTTTTTTAATATTTATTTATGCTGCGACAATTATAGCGTGGTCTCTGGGGATTGTAAAGCAGTTGGACGGCCCTCATTCCCGCCCGGCACCGGTCACAATCCGCGTCGCGCTGGTTTCCGACAGGTGTCATCGCTGCTACAATCAATGCCATGTCCGACGATCAAGCCTTTCAGTATGATTTCCTGTTTCGGACGGCCGCCGAAGGGATTCTGATCACGCAGGCCGACGGTTATCTGGTGCGCTTGAATCCGGCGGCTGCGGCGATGCTGAACCTGTCACCCGGAACGGCGTTGGGCGAACATACCGCCGCGCTGTTCAATCACCGGCCGGACATGATCCGGCTGTGCAACACGCCGGGCGATCAACAGGCTACCATCACACTGCCCCAAAAACGGCTGGCGTCGGGGGTGGGGGTGGATCGACCCGGCGGCGGGCGGATCGTGCTGCTGCATGACATCACCGAGCGCGAGGCGCTGGATTCGCGGCGCGAGGCGCTGATCCGGCAGATCACGCACGACCTGCGCAACCCGCTCAACGCGGTTGATGCCTACGCCGATCTGATCGCCAAATTTGGCACGCTCACGTCGGATCAGGCGGTGATGCTCAGCCGAGTCCGGCAGACGGCGCAGAAGCTCTACGAATTGAGCGAAACCCTGGTCGATATGGCCTGGGTCGAGGCTGGGATGGCCCTGGAACACCGGCCGTTTGAGCTGGCGCGTTTGATCCGGGAAGCGATCGAACATCTCGAGCCGGAAGCCCGCGCGCGGGATGTCACGATTGTCTTCAGCATTCAGGACCCGGTGCCGCTGGCGATGGGCGATTCGGGCCGGATCCGGCAGGCGGTGCGGTATCTGCTCGAAAACGGCCTGCGCTATTCTGCGGCCAAGGCCAACGTGGCGATCCACGCGTGGCAGGAAGGCGCGCGGGTTTTCTGCTCGGTGGGCGACCAGGGGATCGGGATCAGCGCGGATGACCAGAATTACATCTGGGACCGCCTGTGGCGATCCAGCGATGAGCGGGTGCGCGCGGTGCCCGGCGGCGGCATCGGGCTCACCTTCGCGCGGGCGATTATCCAGCGGCACGGCGGCCGGATATGGGTTGAGAGCGAACTCAATGAAGGCACTACGGTCACATTTGTACTTCCGCTGGCGGAAGGATGGTAAAGTGGTGAGCATCGCTGAATCCCTGTTGGCACCGGCGCTGGCGTGTGTGGACTATTTTTACGCCCGGATGTTTCGCGACTGGCCGGATGCCGTGACGCGCACGGTTGGCGACTGCACGCTGAGCTACAGCGGCGATACCCAGCTTACCGGCGCAAATCACCTGTGGCCAACCACGGCGGACGCCATCACACCGGGCACGCTCGCCGCGGCCTCCAAGTTTTTCGCCCCGTATCATGCCGCGTGGAGCGTGGTCTATACCGATCCGTTCATGCCTGGGGCAGCGGCTCTGCTGGCCGAGTGCGACTATTCGCTGCGCTGGAATTCGCCGCTGATGGTGCTTGACGGCCCGCCGCACCGCTACCCGCAGCGGATTTCGAGCCGGTCCGGGCGTGTCGTCCGCGTGACCCAGCCGCACCAATTGATCGACGTGAGTCACATCATGGCGGAGGCGTTCGCCACGACTTACGATGTGAACCAGCGCGTCGCCCGCCCGGAGCATCTGAACGACCCGGCAATTTTGCACTATCTGATCTACCACGATGACGAGCCGGCCACCTGCGCCACGGTTGCCGTTCATGATGGGATGGCCGGGGTGTGGAACGTCGGCACGCGGCGGCGCTTCCGGGGGCACGGTTATGCTACCCGCCTGATGCTGGCGCTGCTGGACGATCTCGCGGATGGGGGCGTGCATGCATCGATGCTGATGGCGTCACCCAGCGGGCAGCCGATCTATGAGAAGCTGGGCTACCGGCAGATCGGCGTCACGATGTACATGAGGCCGCCCTATTTTTCCTTCGTGCGCTGAACCCGAAGAGGCCGGTTATGCCCGCAAATCCCCTGCAGTTTTATGATTCACTGGCGCACGACTATCACCTGATCTTCGCGGACTGGAACAAGTCTATCGAGCGGCAGGGACTCGCCCTGGACCGCCTCGTGTGCGCGTATACGCCCGGCGCACCGCTCGACGTGCTGGACTGTTCGTGCGGGATCGGGACGCAGGCGCTCGCACTGGCCGCGCACGGCTACCGCGTCCATGCCACCGATATCAGCCCGGCATCGGTCGAGCGGGGGATCCAGGAGGCGGCGGCGCGCCAACTGCCGGTATCGTTCGGCGTGGCCGATATGCGGATGCTCGACTCACAGGTAGCTGGCGAATTTGACGTCGTGCTGACGTGCGATAACGCTGTGCCGCACCTGCTGACGGACGAGGATCTGCGGCAGGCGCTGCGCGGCATGCGCGCGCGGCTGCGCGATGACGGCCTGCTGCTGATCAGCATCCGCGATTACGATCAACTGGTCATTGACAAACCCAATGCCACGATGCCGCAGGTCTATGATGATGAGGACGGGCGGCGGATCGTGTTCCAGGTGTGGGACTGGGCGGGGCAGACCGCCGAGCAGACCTACACCGTGAACATGTTTATCGTGCGCCAAACCGATTCCGGCTGGCAGACTTCGCACTACGCCACGACATACCGAGCCCTGCAGCGTGCCGAGCTGGACGAACTGCTGGCGGCGTGTGGATTCGTGGATATTCGCTGGCACATGCCGCAGGATACCGGGTATTACCAGCCGGTGGTGGTGGCGCGGCGGGCCGGGGAATGAATCCATTTGAGACGGTTTACCTCACCCCGGCGGGCGTCCCGCAGGCGGGCTGCCCGCTTTCCCCTCCCCACACGCGGAGAGGGGACTTGCCTGGCGCGCCGGCTCGCCCCTGCAAGAACAGCTCGCAGCGGCGGGACACACGTCATGCCATCACGGGGCTGAAGGCCAGCAGGTAACGATCCTGGCCGGCGAGATTGACCGGCGCAGAGTCCGTTGAGCGGGAAGGCGGGGGGAAGGGGCAGCCCACGGATGAGATCGACTTCCTCTGGGGCGTAGAGCGCAATAAGCAGCGCCGCGCCCGGTGCGAGCAGGGCCGGCAGGGTGGGGACGATGCGCATCCAGGCGGCGCGGTGGCGGTAGAGATCCGGGTGGCGCAGCAGCACCAGACCAAAACGCGCCCGGAGCAGACCGGGCAGCGAGCGCGCGTCGGCCTGGATCAGATGCTGCGCGGGAAAATTGTCGCGGGCACGCCGCAGCGCGTCACCGTCGGTATCGAGCCCGTAGAAGGTCCAGGCGGGCAGCAGGTCGTGCAGCAGATCCGCCGCGGCGTTGGCTCCACAGCCGACATCCAGCGCGCGCGCTGGCACGCCGTCCAGGCGAAGCTGCATCAGTGCGCTGCGCAGCCGGGCGGACACGGTTATTTCCCCTCGGCGTTCAGATAGTCGAGCAGATACGGGTTGTTCTGGCGCTCGTAGCCGATCGTGGTGTTGCGCATGTGCCCCGGCGCGACGGCGAACCCATCCCCCAGCGGCAGCAGTTTCTCGGTGATCGAGCGCATCAGCGTATCATAATCGCTGTTGGGCTGGTCGGTTCGCCCAATCCCGCTGAAAAACAGGCAGTCGCCGCTGAAGACCACATTTTCGCTGCGCAGCACGTAGCTGACATGTCCGGGCGAATGGCCGGGTGTATGCAGCACGTCGAGCACGATCCCCCCGGCGGTGATCACATCGCCTTCTTGCACATAACCATCCGGGTTGGCGGCGGGCGGCACGTCAATATCAAACCAGCGCCGGACCTGCTGCGACATGGTGCGCACCATCGACATTTCGCGCTGGTGGACGCGGAACGGCGCGCCGGTCAGGGCCTTGAGGGGCGCGCTGGCCATAATGTGATCAAAGTGGCCGTGCGTCGCCAGGATCTCGCGGATCGTCCAGCCCTCGTTGAGGGCGGTCTGGTGCAGCACCGGAGCGCGGTCGCTGGGATCGATTACAATCGCGTCGTTGGTTTCGGTGTCGCCAATGATAAAGCAGTTGGTCTGGAGCAGACCCAGCGTGAACTTAAAAATCTGTATGGCCATGCCAGCATCGCCCTGAGGATGGGAATAACACCAGTTGTCCCAATAGTAACGCGCGGGTTGTGCGGATGGCAAGCCAGGGGCGGGCTAACAGACCCGCCCGGCGTGCATCGAACTGTTTTCGCGGGCGCTGATCAGTCTCCGCTGGTGTCGCCCTTCGCGGTGCTATCTTCGGGCAGACCCAGGGCGTACAGATCGCACGTGCCGCCGTTGCCCGAAAAATAGACCATGCCATCACTAATCGCGACCTGTGAGGTGGGTTCAGCTTCAGCGCCCAGGCGGAAGAAAAAGAGCTGCTGGCCGGTCGCCTCATCAAGGGCATACATATTGGTAGACGACAGCATATACACCACGCCGTTGGCGATGGACGGATTATAGACCGGGCCGAAGCTGCTGAACTTCCAGACCTCGTCGCCGGTGGCGGCGTCAAACGCGAACAGGAACGGGTTGGTGCCCACATAGACTCGGTTCAGCGTCCGGGTTGCAGGCCAGCCCGCTCGACCTTTTCATCGTAGGCTTTTTGCCAGAGCACGCCGCCGGACGGAACGTCGTAAGCCACGACGGTGCCCACGCTTTCTGCCGAGTCGGCGCGATCGACAAAGACGGTGAGCAGCGTGTTCCCGCAGACGGCCATGCGGCTGATCTCGCGCCGTTCGTCGCCGCCAGCAGCGGGATAAGTGCGGGCGATGGTCTGTCCGGTGGATTCGACGCTGGACACGGAATAAATCCAGGAACTGTCCTCCGCCGATTGTGGCGACATACAATCGTCCGGCGGCCAACACCGGGTAATCGGCGCGGAACAGCAGATCATCGGTGGCCGGCCCCTTGATCCAGACCCCGCGCCCGTGTGCAGATCGAGCGCCAACAGCCTGCCATCGTTGGGCGAAAAAGGCTTTTCGACAAAATACACCAGCTCTTTTTCCTCGTCCACGGTGACGAGGTTGGTGTTGCTGAAGCCGAGGTCAAAGGCGATCGGGGCCTGCCAGATCTGCGCCCCCGTATTCGCGTCCACGGCGTAGAGATCATACAGGCCGCTGGTACCTTCCAGGTAGAATACAGTCCCGCCGGCGGATACTACCGGAGCCGGTGCCCAACCGAGTCGCCCGATCCGAAGCTCCACAGCTTCTCGCCGGTCTTCGCATCATAGGCGTCCAGCACCCCGCCTGCTGAGCTAACGAACAGTTTGCCATCATGGATGGCGGGCGACCGGGCAATCACGGAGAACATTCCATCATCACAGCCGATACCCCACTTCTGTTCGAGTTTGCTCACGGTGGTCGGGTTGATCTGGGCCTCCGCCGGGTTGTAGGCGGTATACGCGCCGTCGTAGCCAAAATGCAGCCAGTTCCCCGCCGGGTCATCCTGCGCGCCAACCGGGCCGCTCGCCACGATCACGATGATCGACCCGATAATCGCCAGCAAGACAAATACATGCCGTTTCATATGTTCCTCCCACTTGTGAATTCTTGCGCATATTCACTATACTGCTTTTTTTCTGTCCCGCTATTCGTGTTACATTCTATCCGTTGGGATTTCTCAGAACGGACGGTTGGCTATGCGGCGGCGCTTTCATTTTATATGGCGGTACTGGCGCGGGGACGTTCCCTGGGATTCGGGTATCGTGCCGCCTGAGATCCTGAGCTGGCTCGAGACGACGCAGGCCAGCGGAACTCTGCCGGGGCGCGCGCTCGATCTGGGCTGCGGGACCGGCACCACGTCCATCGAACTGGCAGCGCGCGGCTGGACGGTGGTCGGCGTGGATTTTGCGCCGAACGCGATCCGGCGGGCGCGGCGCAAGGCGCGGACTCGGACGCTGGCAGGATCGGCGGAATTTCACAGCGCCGACGTAGCGCGCCCCGATCTGCTGGCGGGCCGCGTGCCGTTCGATCTCGTGATCGACGTGGGCTGTCTGCACGGCCTGACCGCCGACCAGCGCCCCGGTTATGCGACCAACCTGATCCGCCTGACGCGGCCCGGCGCGACCTTTCTGCTCTATGCGTTTCTGCCCAGCCTCAGCCACGACGGGCGGCGTTGGATCGGTATTGACGGGGATGCGCTGCGCGCGCTGCTTGGCCCGGCGTTTGAGATCGCGAGCTATACCCCTGGTGAGGACGTTTGCCTGCCGCGTCCGAGTGTGTGGTATACGCTGCGCCGCGTGGAGCCGGCCTCGTGACGCGCGTCCTGCTCATCTTCCTGGATGGGATCGGGTTGGGGGACGACGACCCGGCGGTAAATCCGTTTGCCGTGGCCCACACGCCGACTCTGCACGCGCTCGCAGGGGGCCGGCGCTGGCTGCGCGATACGCCGCGCACCGATACTGGGCGCGCCCTGTTTATCCCCACCGATCCGCGCCTGGGGGTGCCGGGCCGTCCGCAGAGCGCGACCGGGCAAGCGGCGATCCTGACCGGGCGTAATGTCCCGGCGGAGATCGGGGAGCATTACGGCCCACGTCCAAATCCACCCGTGCGCGCCATCATCAATGAGGATAATGTCTTCAAGCGCGTGGTCGCGGCCGGCGGCACGGCTGCGCTGATCGATGCCTACCCGCCGCGCTTTCATGCGCTGCTGGCGCGGGGTAAGCGGCTGCCCTCATCGATCCAGCAGGCGGTACTGTCGGCGGGTCTGCCGCTGCTGACCGAGGATGAAGTATACGCCGGCACGGCCATGAGTTCGGACTGGACCGGGCAGGGCTGGCGCGATCATCTGGGGTATACGGATACGCCGCTGTATACGCGCGCCGAAGCGGGATCGCTGCTGGCCCGGCTGGCGATGGAGCGCGACTTCACCCTGTTTTCGCACTGGTTTACGGACGAGATCGGCCCATCGCGGCCACCATCTCTCCGAACCGATCGACAGCGACACCCCGTCGAGGGCGACGACGCGCGCCTTTCCCTCGTAGACCTTCCTCACGTCCGCCAGCTGAAGCATCGGGGAATGCTCCGGCCCGGCGGCGGCGGCGTCAAGGACGCGGCGCCCGTCAGCGGAAGTAGCCGGAGACGTCCAGGATGAAGTGCGACGGCTGCGCCGAGTCGTTCCGGACGGTCAGCCGGCCGAGCGCGCCCGGGACGGCGATGGACGCGCGAGGCGCGCGTCCGCCCCGCGCGGAAGGCGAGGACGTGCGCGACCGGCGCCGCGCTCCCGGCGCCGAAGAGCCGCAGGACGCCGTCTGCGCCGGGGTCGGTGCCCGTGACGTTCACGGCGAGGGCGCGCGCGTCCGCCGGGACGCCGCAGGTCCCCGCCGCGTCGAAGCGAGAGCGTGCCGTTCGCGGCGACGGGCGTCCCCGCGCCGAGGCGCGTGTCGAGGACCCGGCACGGGGTGACGGCGTAGAAGCGGACGGCGGACTCGGTCCCCTCGAAGGCGCCCACGTCGCAGCGAACACCCGCGGGGCGCGCGGCGCCGCGAGCATCGACCGCGGCGCGGCAGCCCGCGAACGCCCCGTCGACCGCCGGGCTCCCCGGGAGGAGCGAGACCGTCTCCACGAGCCCGCCGTGGTCCGCGAGAGGGCCGAGGAGGGGGTCGGCGACGACCGGCACGGCGACGCAGTTCTCGTCGTTGCCGTCGCCGAGGTTCCTCTGCGGGTACTCGAGGACGTCTCCGCCGTTCGTCATCTGCGGCGAGCCGACGTCGCAGTTCTTCCCGATGTTCCAGGGGTTCCCGCCGTTGTCCGCGGTGTTGTGCGCGACGATGGAGGCGCGGATCGTCACGTTCGAGGCGGGCGAAGCGACCGTGATGCCGCCGCCGGTCCAGCCCGCGTGGTTGCGCGTCACGGTGAGGTGGGAGAGCGTCACGTTCGCGCCGGACGGGTAGATCGAGAACGCCCCGCCGATCGCGTATCCCGAAGGCGCCACGGCCCCCTCGGCGCGGTTCCCCGTGAACGTGACGTTCGTGATCGTCGCGGCCGTCGGGTGGTAGAGCCAGAGGCCGCCGCCCTGCGTGAACGCGCGGTTCCCCGCAACGAGCGAGCCCGTGAACGCCAGCGACCCGTCCTGGTGGTAGATCGCGCCGCCGTTGCCGCCCGTCGCCCGGTTCTCGAGGAACGTCGAGTCGGCGATCACGAGCGCCTGCGGGCTCTGGTACATCACGGAGTGGATCGCGCCCCCCGCCCAGGCGACGTTCTCGCGGAAGGTGCAGCGCTCGACGCGCACCTCGCCGTCGCCCGAGCCGTCGACGTAGAGCGCGCCCCCCGTCGCCCCGAAGCTGGAAACCCGGGCCTGGGTCTCGTTGCCGACGAAGAGGGAGTCCCGGATCGCGAGGCCGTTCGCGGGGCCGGTCCCGTCGCCGCCGAGGTAGCCGATCGCTCCGCCGTTGCCGCCCCGGTTACGGAGGAACGTGCTCCCCTCGATCGTCGAGACGCCTCCCTGGACGTAGATCGCCCCGCCCCCGACGTCGTCGCCGGCCTGCGTGCAGACGTTGTCCTCGAAGCGGACGTTCCGGACCGTCAGCGCAGCCGTTCCGCGCTCGTGGTAGTGGCTCCGGATCGCGGCGCCCGAGTCGGCGACCCGCCCCCGCCGAAGCGTCAGGTTCCTCACCGCGAGCTGCCGCTCGTAGTCGACGGAGAAGAGGCGGACGGCGTCCTGGCCGTCGAGCGTCACGAGCCCTCCCCCGTCGATGTCCGTCGGCGGGGCGGCGGAGATCGTCTTCGTCGACGTGATCGCGATCGTCGCGGGGCCTCCGCACGAGAACGTCACGACGCCGCCGCCGGTCAGCGCCGCGTTGAGCGCGGCCTCGGTGCAGGAGCCGGGCGTCCCGTTGCCGACGACCCCGGCCGCCGGGGCGAGGCCCGGGAGGAGGAGGAGGAGAAGGCGCGCGCCTCACGTTCCCGGAACGATGAAGCGTGGGACCTCAGGATTCAACCTCGTTCTCGAAACGGGAGGGGGACGGGCGTTCCGCGCCGTCGGCGCTCGCGGGGCGGGAGCTTCGGGGAGACGAGCCGCCACGCCCCGGGCCGCCCCATTCCGGCTACACTCGACGATCTCCATGCGAAGACTCCTCGCTCCGCTCAGCGCCGTCCTCCTCCTCCCCCTCGCGTTCGCCGCCTGCGCGCCCGTAACGCCGGCGCCGCGGACGGCTCCCGGCGCCGCTGCCGAGACGCCCGGGGTTCCGACGGACGAGCTTCACTGGCTGCGCGGGTCGGCCGAGTACCGGGCCGATCACGATCCAGACGTTCCGCGCCGGCGCTCGAGGCCGCCGAGGAGGCGAGCGCCGGGAGGCCCGCGGGGAGCTGGGGCGTCTCCGTCGACGCCGACGAGACGATCATCGACAACTCGGGCTACGAGGCTCGAGCTCCAGCGGAAGGGCCTCGTCCACACCGACGCCGCCTGGAAGGCCTGGGTGAAGCGGGGCGAGCGCACCGCGGTGCCGGGCGCCGCGACGTTCCTCGCCGGCGTCCAGAAGCTCGGCGGGCGCGTCGCGGTCGTCACGAACACCGCCCAGTCGCTCTGCCCCGACGTCGCCGCGAACCTCGACGCCGCTCTCGCTTCCCTACGACATCCTCGTCTGCCGCCCCGACGACGGCGCCGACCGGAAGGAAGGCCGCTGGAAGAGCGTCGCGGACGGAACCGCCCGTCCCGACCTCGGGCCGGTCGAGATCCTCGTCTGGGTCGGCGACAACATCCAGGACTTCCCCGACCAGAGCCAGGCCCTCCGCGACGAGGCCGAGGCCGCCTTCGCCGACTTCGGCGTCCGCTTCTTCGCCCTCCCGAACCCGATCTACGGCACGTGGGAGAAGAACCCGCCGAGGTAGCGGCCGGGACGCCTCGGCGAGCCCGGACGCCCTAGTCGGCGAAGACCGGCTCGCCGTCGCGCTCGAGGATCCGGAGGAAGGCCGGGACGACCCGCGGGTCGAAGTGCGTGCCGGCGCCCTCGCGGAGGTGCTCCTTGACGCGCTCGGCCGGCCAGCCGGCCCGGTAGGGGCGGTCGTAGCGGAGGGCGTCCCAGACGTCGACGACGGCGAAGAGCCGCGCGGCGAGCGGGATCTCCTCCCCCTTCAGGCCGCGCGGGTAGCCCGTGCCGTCCCACCGCTCGTGGTGGCAGTAGGGGATGTCGAGCGCGGGCCGCAGGAAGTCGATCCCCCTGGAGCATCTCCCAGGCGTGCTCGGGGTGGCGGCGCATCAGCGCCTGCTCCTCCTCGTCGAGCTCGCCCGGCCTTGAGGAGGACCGTGTCGGGGAGCGCCATCTTGCCGACGTCGTGGAGGAGCGCGCCGCGGCGGACGTGGACGAGCTGCTCGCCGCAGACGCCGAGCTCCTGCGCGAGCCGGACGGTGAGGTCGACGACGCGGCGGCTGTGCCCCTGCGGTCTCGCCGTCCCGGAGGTCGAGGGCGCGGATCCACCCTTCGAGCGTCGCCTCGTAGGCGCGGAGGATCTCTCCGCCCCGCGGGCCGCCGCCTCGATCGGCGAGCTGTCGCTCGACGTCCGGACGCCCTGCGGTCTGCCGTTCGTCCTCGTCTCCGTTCCGCCACGAAGCGCCCCCCCGCCCGCACCGTAGCGAACCGGCCGGACCCGGGTCAAGGAAGCCGTGTCGCCGGTCCGGCCGGGAGTCGATACCGCAAGCGGTCCGCGCCGGATGCGACCGGACGCCGCGAGGGCCGGCGCCGCGCTCCGCCCCCCGGGGCCCTTCGGCCTGAGATCACATCTCCATTAGACTCCGCCGAGCCCGCTGGAGGACAGCCCCGATGAGTCTCCTGACGAAGTTCAACCTCGCCCTGATCGCGGTCTTCGCGCTCGCCCTCGTCCCGGCGGGCTGGATCTCGCACGACCTCCTGCAGAGGAGCGCCCGGCACCAGGTGATCGAGAACGCGCGGATCATGATGGAGACGGCCCTCGCGGTGCGGACCTACACGATCAAGCAGATCCAGCCGCTCCTCGCCCCGCAGCTCGCGGACGACGTTCCTCCCGCAGTCGGTCCCCGCCTACTCGGCGACGGAGATCTTCAACGCCCTCCGGAAGACGAACCCCGAGTACACCTACAAGGAAGCGACGCTCAACCCGACGAACCCGCGCAACCGGACCGTCGACTGGGAGGCCGACCTCGTCCAGGCGTTCCGGAACGACGACGGCGAAGAAGGAGATCATCGGCGAGCGCGACACGCCCGCAGGGGCGGGCGCTCTTCCTCTCCCACCCGATCCAGGTGAAGGACCAGAAGTGCCTCGTCTGCCACGACACGCCGGACCTGGCCCCGGCCTCGCAGATCAAGGCCTACGGCCCGAACAACGGCTTCGGCTGGAAGCTGAACGAGATCATCGGCGCGCAGGTCGTCTCGGTCCCGATGTCCCTCCCGGTGAAGATGGCGAACGACGCCTTCCGGACGCTCCTCGCGACGCTCGCCGGGGTCTTCGCCCTGACGCTCCTCATCCTCAACCTCCTCCTGAGGTTCGTCGTCATCCGGCCCGCTCCGCGAGCTGTCGGCGATGGCCGACCAGGTGAGCCTCGGGAACATGGACGTCGCCGACGTGAAGGTCGCCGGGAGCGACGAGGTCGCGCAGCTCGCCTCGTCGTTCGGGCGGATGAAGATCAGCCTCCGCAAGGCCCTCGCGATGCTGGAGCAGGAGTAGCCGGGAGGCGCCGGCGGCGATGTCGCTCGAAGACGTCGGCCCCGGACGGACGTTCGGGAGCTACGAGGTCCTGGAGGAGCTGGGACGGGGCGGGATGGGACGCGTCTTCCGGGCGCGGCACGTCACGCTCGAGCGCGACGTCGCGCTGAAGCTCCTCGCCGAGCAGTTCGCCGAGGACGACTTCTACGTCCAGCGCTTCCTCAAGGAGGCGCGGGCCGCCGCGAGGCTGAACCACCCGGGGATCGTCCAGATCTACGACTTCGGGCAGGTCGGCCCCCACTGGTACCTCGCGATGGAGCTCGTCGAGGGGCGCTCGCTCGCCCACTTCCTGAAGACGTGGGGGCGCTTCTCCGAGCAGAACGCGATCGTCCTCGCGCGGCAGACGCTCACCGCGCTCGCGCGTGGCGCACGCGGCCGGCATCGTCCACCGCGACATCAAGCCCGACAACCTGATCCTCGGGAAGAAGGGGCTCGTCAAGCTCGTCGACCTCGGCCTCGCCAAGAAGATCGACGACCCGGGCGCCTCCTCCACCGGCTTCGCCGCGGGGACGCCCTACTACATCTCGCCGGAGCAGATCGAGGGGCGCTCGGACGTCGACGGCCGCGCCGACCTCTACTCGCTCGGCGCCACGCTCTTCCAGCTCGTGACGGGGCAGGTCCCGTTTCCCGGCCCCTCGAGCGCCGTCATCATGTCGCGGCACCTGAACGAGCGGCCGCCCGACCCACGGACGTTCACGCCCGAGCTCTCGGAGGGGTTCACGCGTCGCCGTCCTCCGGCTCATGGCCCGCGAGCGGGAGCGGCGGCCGCAGAGCGCCGCGGAGGCCGAGCGCGAGTTCGCGGCGCTCCAGGCCGGCGGCGCGCTCCCCGGCGGCCGCTCCGCGGCCGCCGCGCGCCCCGGCCGCCGAACCCGGACCCGGCCGGCTCCGCGTTCGAGACGGCCTTCTCGAACGCCCTCCCGGTTCCCGCGGCGGTCCCGCTCCGCCCCGCCCCCACGCCGGCGAGCCGGTCGGCCGTCCCGGGTACGGAGATACCTCCCCGGACTCCGTCGGGCGGCGACTCACGCGCCGCCTGGGACGCGGACGTCTACGGCCGCGTAGAGGAGAAGCTCGCGGCCCGGGTCGGCCCGCTCGCCCGCGCTCCTCGTCCGGAAGGCGGCGAAGGAGGCCGCCGACTTCGAGGACCTCTGCCGTCGTCTCGCCGAGCAGATCCCCGACGAAGGCGCGCGGCCGGCGTTCCTGAGGGAGGTCCTCGCGGGCCCGGCGTCCTCCCGCCCGTCCGGCGCGGGGAGCGGGCCGGCGGGCCGGGCCGACTCCCGCACCCGGGCCGGCCTCCCACCCCTCGGGCGCCTCGTCCTCCGGCCCGGCTCCTTTCCTCCCGCGCTCCTCGCGGCCGCCGAGCAGAGGCTCGCGGCCGAGATCGGCCCCCTGGCCCGCGTCCTCGTGAAGCGGGAGGCGAAGCGCCAGGGGACGTGGAGCGCACTCGTCGAGGCTCTCGCCGCGCAGGTCCCGGACGAGGCGGGCCGCCGGCGCCTGCGGGAGGCGCTCGGACCGCTCGGGGTTTGACGCGCCGCCGAATCGGCTCCAGACTGGAGCGACACTCTTCCCCAGGGACGCCCCGGCGCGGCTCACCGAGCCGGGAGAGGGGACACGAATGCCGACCATCAGCACGAAGAAGTTCATCGCCCTCCGGAAGCTGACCCGCTCCCTCGCCGAGACGCTCCGCGCGGAGCTGCGCAGCACGCTCATCACGGTCGAGCCCCTGCTGCGGCCGCGGATCGGTCTTCGGCGAGCACGTCCAGGGGCACGGCAAGGAGCTCGTCAAGGGGGCCGACAAGGCCCTCAAGGAGCTCCAGGCCGACTTCGCCGAGGTGGCCGGGAGCAAGCCGTTCCACCTCCCGAAGGAGCTGAAGGCTCCCTTCGAGGTGATGAGCGCGTCGCTCGAGATGCAGCCCGTGGAGTACTCCTACACGGCGCGAGGCGACCGCGAGAGCAAGACGGTGAGGATCACCTCGCCCCTGAAGTGGGTCGTCAACTACCGCGACTACGGCCTCGACGAGCTCAAGCGCGTCCTCGCCGACCGGAACCGGACCGAGGAGCAGCTCCGGCGCTTCGTCCTCCACTTCCTCCTCGTCGAGCACGTCTTCACGCGGCAGCCGGGCATCAAGGACATGCTCGCCTCCCTCCGCTTCCCGGTCGTCGTCGAGCGCCGTCCCGAGTTCGGGGCGCTGCCGATCACCTGCATCACGACGGCGGTCTCGACCTACCGCCCGGACGACGAGGTCATCATCGAGACGACGGAGATCTCCGGGAGCGAGGAGTTCGAGGAGTTCGTGAGGGTCTCGGACATCTCCGGGCATGAAGGACGCCTTCCGCGACCGGCTCGTCGAGCTCGTGAAGGCGCAGGACCCGGCGCTCCTCGACGAGGCGTAGGCCCGCGGCCGGCCGCGCGCGGTCCGCTCAGCTCTTCCGCCTCATCCAGAGCCCGCCGCCGCGGGTCCGCTGCCACTCCGGGAGCTCCTTGAGGAGCCCGTTGCGGTGGGCCGTCTCGAGGAAGCTCGCGAAGACGGCGATCTCCCAGGCCGAGTTGTGGAGGAGGAACGCCCGCCAGAGGTAGGCCTCGTTCCAGGCCCGCCCTTCCGTGACCCACGCGCCCGGGTACTCGAACGGCCAGAAGACGCCGTTCGGGTGGACGTGGACGCCCCCCTTCAGCCGCGGGAGGACCCGGAAGAGGAGGTGGTTCAGGTCGCTCCCGGTCTTGGAGACGTGGCTCGTGTCGAGGCAGAGGACGTCTCCCGACGAGAGGGACGTGAAGGTGTCGAACGGCACCTCGTGGACCCGGGCGGGGAGCGAGGCGGACCTTCTCCGCTTCCTCCGGCTTCAGGAGGGGGCGGAAGCGTCTCGGCGTCCGGGTCGACGACCGTGATCGAGACGTCCGGCCGAAGACGTGCTCGTTCAGGTCGAGGAGGACGGGGACGAACGGGCCCGCGCCCGCGCAGACGACGCGGCGGGGACGGAGCTTGCGAAGGAAGGCGTGCAGGAGGGCGACGTCGCCCCGGCCGTAGGCCGGGTCGTCCGCCGGGCTCCTCCGCCCGTCGCCCTCGGCCGGGAGCGGCGGCTCGGCCCCCCAGCGCTTCATCTCGCGGATGATCGTAAGCTGCTCCTCGACGACCGTGTCGATCCCGGGCAGCTCCTCCGGCGGCTTCCCGAAGAGCTCGCTCTCGCGCCGCCGCACGTCGTCGAGGTCGGGAATCGGCGACTGGACGTGCCCCGGCGGCACCCAGAGCTTGCGTGTCGTCTCGCGCGCCTGGGCGAGCTCGTCGCGCTGTCCCGCGACCGTCCGCCGAAGCTCCTCGCGCTCGGCTTCCAGGGCGAGGATGTAGCGGTGGATGTCCTTCAGGACCGGGAGCTGCCGCCCCACCTTCTTCAGGAAGCGGATCAAGGCGACCTCCTTGCTGAGAGGCAACAGTCTATATCCACCGCGCCTATACTCGCCTCCACAAATCGTCGAGGAGGTCGCCCCCGATGTCGAAGCCGTTCTCTTTCGGTGCGATCGATGTCCGTCTCGAGGCCGAGTCCGAGCCCCGCCCCGCGCGCGCCGAGGACGACGCCCCCTTCCGCATCCTCGTCGCCGCCGACTTCTCGGGCCGCGCGGCGCGGGGCCTCGTCGAGACCGGCGCGGCCCTCGGCGAGAGGAAGGCGTTCCGCGTCGACCTCGACTCGCTCGACGCCACGATCGCCCGCCTCGAGCCGCAGGTGCGGCTCCGCGACGGCGACGTGATCCGGCTGCGCGAGCTGGACGACTTCCTCCCCGACACGCTCTTCTCGCGCATCGGCCGCTTCCCGTCCCTGAAGCGACGCCGCGCGACGCCGACGCGAAGCGCCGCACGACGAGCCGCCCCGCCGCCGGGCTCCTCGACCGGATCCTCGACGGCGCGCCGCAGGAAGAGGCCCCCGTCGTCGAGTCCGGCCCGGACGGGCCGACCGAGCTCATGCGGACGATCCTCGGCAGCGGCGCCTTCCGGACCCTCGAGGCCGCGTGGCGCGGCGTCGACTTCCTCCTCCGCCGCCTCGACGTCGACGGCCCCCTCACGCTTCACCTCGTCGACGTCTCGCCCGAGGAGCTGCGCGCCGACCTCCTGGCCGGGGACGACCTCTCGAAGACCGGCCTCCACCGCCTCCTCGTCGAGAAGACCGTCGGGACGCCCGGTGCCCACCCCTGGGCCGCGCTTCGTCGTCCTCGGCTCCTTCGGCGCCGTCGCGCTCGGACGCCGAAGCCCTCGGGCGCCTCGCGAAGGTCGCGTCGAAGGCGGGGACCGCCGTCCTCGCCGGGGCCGAGCCCGGACCTCCTCGGCTGCGCCTCGCTCGCCGCGACGCCCGACCCGGACGACTGGACCGAGCCCGCGGGCGAGGGGGCCGAGGCCTGGGACGCCCTGCGGCGCCTTCCCGAGGCGAGGTACGTCGGCCTCGCGCTGCCGCGCCTCCTCCTCCGCCTCCCGTACGGGAAGGAGACGAACGCGGTCGACGCGTTCGACTTCGAGGAGCTCTCCTCGCCGCCGGACCACGAGGAGTACCTCTGGGGGAGCCCGGCCCTCGCGCTCGCGCTCCTCCTCGGGGAGGCGTTCCTCGAGGACGGCTGGAGCCTCCGCCCCGGCTCGGCGCAGGAGATCTCCGGTCTCCCGTTCGCCCTCGTCGAGGAGGACGGCGAGAAGCACGCGGTGCCGTGCGCCGAGACGCTCTTCACCGTCCGCGCGGCGGAAGCCGTGACCGCGAAGGGGCTGATGCCGCTCCTGACGATGAAGGGGACCGACACGGTGCGCCTCGCGATCTTCCAGTCGATCGCGGAGCCGTACGCGGAGCTGGCCGGGCTCTGGGGCTGACAGGGCCGTCGAAAGAAAGGCCGGGCTCCCCCCGAAGGGGAGCCCGGCCCCGGAAGTCCCGGATGGACCCGGGCGTCAGGAGATGTCGTAGGCGAACTTCCCGCTCTTCGCCGACGCGGACGTGGACCTTCGAGATCGACGCCCCCTCGGCCATCCGGGCGAGGAACTCGCCGGAGAGGTCGGGGAGGACGGTCTTCGTGAGGATCGAGTCGACGTTGCGCGCGCCGCTCTCGACTTCCTTGCAGCGGCTCCCGATCTCGTTCACGACGGCCTCGTCCCAGCCGAACGTCGCGCCGTGGTTCTCCATGAGGCGCTTGCCGATCCGGCCGAGCTGGAGCTTGATGATGAGCTTCATGACCGACTCGGAGATCGGGTAGTACGGGACGATCGACATGCGGCCGAGGAAGGCCGGCTTGAAGACCTTGTCGAGGCCCGGCTTGATCGTCTCGACGATCTTCTGCGGGCGTCGGCGCCGTCTCCGGGTCGGCGCACATCTTCATCATCGCGTCCGACTCGGCGTTCGTCGTCAGGAGGATGACGCAGTTCTTGAAGTCGATCTCGCGCCCCTCGCCGTCCTCCATCTGCCCCTTGTCGAAGACCTGGTAGAAGAGCTCGAGGACGTCGGGGTGCGCCTTCTCGACCTCGTCGAGGAGGACGACGGAGTAGGGCTTGCGGCGCACCGCCTCGGTCAGGACGCCGCCCTCGCCGTAGCCGACGTAGCCCGGGGGGGAGCCCTTCAGCGACGAGACGGTGTGCGCTTCCTGGAACTCCGACATGTTGATCGTGACCATGTTCCGCTCGCCGCCGTAGAGCGTCTCGGCGAGGGCGATGGCGGTCTCGGTCTTGCCGACGCCGGACGTCCCGACGAACATGAAGACGGCGATCGGCTTGCGCGGGTCGGTGAGGCCCGCGCGCGAGGTCTGGATCTTCTGCGCGATCGCCGCGAGGGCGTGGTCCTGGCCGACGACCCGCTCGCCGAGGAGCTTGTCGAGGTTCCGCACCGTCTCGATCTCGTCGGCCTGCATCTCGCCCGACGGGAATGCCCGTCCAGCCCGCGATGATCTCCGCGACGGCCTGGGCGTTCACGTCGGCCTGCATCATCGGCGTGTCGCCCTGGACGCGTCTTCAGCTCGGCCTTGAGCCCGTCGAGCTCGGCGCGGAGCGCCTCGAGCCCCGCGGCGTCGCCGCGCCGCCGACGGCCGCCTCGAGCTTGCCGCGGACCTCCTTGATCTTGTTGACGAGCTCGGTCTCCTTCTTGCACTGCTCGTCGAGGACGGCGAGCCGCGCCTCGGACTCGGCCCTCGCCGCCTTCGCCTTCTCGATCCGCTCGCCGTGCGCCGCGCCGGCGGCCGCCTCGCGCTCGAGGGCGTCGATCTCGGCCGTCAGCTGGTCGATCCGGCGCCGGCAGTCCTCGATCGGGGCGGGCGTCGCCGCCTGGCTGATGTTGACCTTCGCGCACGCCGTGTCGAGGACGGAGACGCACTTGTCGGGGAGCTGGCGGCCGGTGATGTAGCGGTGCGAGAGCTTGACGGACGCCTCGACCGCCTCGTCGAGGATGCGGAGGCCGCCGTGGTGCTTCTCGAGGTTCTTCGCGAGCGCCCGCATCATGACGATCGCGATCTCCTCGGTCGGCTCCTCGACCTTGACGACCTGGAAGCGGCGGGCGAGCGCGGCGTCCTTCTCGAAGTACTTCTTGTACTCGGCCCAGGTCGTCGCGGCGATCGTCCGGAGCTCGCCGCGCGCGAGCGCCGGCTTGAGGAGGTTCGCGGCGTCGTTCTGCCCCGCCGAGCCGCCGGCGCCGATCATCGTGTGCGCCTCGTCGATGAAGATGATGATCGGCGATCGGGCGAGGACTTGACCTCCTCGATGACCTGCTTGAGGCGGTTCTCGAACTCGCCCTTGATGCCGGCGCCGGCCTGGAGGAGGCCGAGGTCGAGCGTCCGCACGACGACGTTCTTGAGCGGCCCCGGGACGTCGCCCTGGACGATCCGCTGGGCGAAGCCCTCGACGACGGCCGTCTTGCCGACGCCCGCCTCGCCGGTGAGGATCGGGTTGTTCTGGCGGCGGCGGGTCAGGATGTCGATGACCTGCCGGATCTCGAAGTCGCGGCCGAGGATCGGGTCGATCTTCCCCGCGCGCGCCTTGGCCGTGAGGTCTTCCGTGTAGAGGTCGAGGGACTTCGTCTTCCCGGGAACGCCCGATAGCGACGTCCGGGCCGCCGCCCGGCGCCGGGGGCCGAGCGCGAGCGCCTGCGCCTCGCGGTCCTCCGCGGAGCCCTTGACGACGTCGGCGAACTCCTTCGTCAGCTGCTCCGTCGGAGATGCCGGCGAGGTCCTTCGAGATCTCGCGCGTCGAGGCGGGCGAGGTCGTCGTCGGTCAGGAGGACGAGGAGGAGGTGCCCCGACCTCACCCTCGAGGCGCCGTACTCGATCGAGGCGACGACCCAGGCCTTCTCGATGAGGCGCGGGAGGCGCGGCGAGAGGGCGGGCGTCCGGGCGTTCCCCGTCTTCAGCCGGTCGAGGGCGCGCGTCACGTCCTTGGCGAAGCGGGACGCGTCGATCTCGAAGCGCCGGAGGATCTTCGCGAGGTCGGTGTCGGGCGCCTCGAGGAGCTTCAGGAGGACGTGCTCGACCTCGACGTCGTAGTTCGTCCGGGAGAGGCAGAGGCCGGCCGCTCCCTCGAGAGCCTGGCGGCAGGTGTCGTTGAGTCGACCGATCAGGGACTTCAGGTTCACGCTCATCTTGTCGTCCTCTCGCGCGCCGGATTTCCTCAATTATCGACCGGAAGGACGACCTCGTCGGCGTCCTTCCGGGGCGTTTCGCTGGTGACCCACGTCGTCCACCCGAGCATCGGGGGGAGCGCGGACTTCGAGTCGAGGGAGCAGGGAGGGACCTCCTCCTTCCGGAGGACGAGCTGGACGTCGTAGTCGAACTCGAGGCCGGCCAGGTACCGGACGAGGTCGGTGAGCGGGCTTCCAGGCCGGCCCGACGGGGAGGAAGGAGACGAACTGGGCGCAGGGTGAGCGGGCCCATCCGGACCCGGAACTTCGACTGCGAGACGAAGACCGAGGAGCCCGCCACGACCGTCCGCCCGAGCTCGCGAGTTCGCCTGCGCCGAGCGTCGTGACGTTCTCCGGCTCGAGCGGGAACCACTGCCCCTGGAACTGGACGATCGTCCGCCGGGGCCCGGAAGTAGTCGCGCGAGGATCGAGGCGATCGCCTCGGCCGAGTGCGGCTTCTGCGCGATGAGCCCGGCGTAGAGGAGGAGCGCCTGGTCCTTGACCGCCATCCGGCCGCGCAGCCCCGGCGTCCCCATGCCGATGAGGTCGAAGAGGTACTCGGTGAAGGCGTCCTCGCCCTGCCGCTCGTAGGCGATCGGGAAGCGGTACTTCTCCCAGGCCCGGTAGAAGAGCGAGGCGAACCGGTGGTTGAAGAGGTCGAGGAAGGACCAGAGGGCCGTGTCCTTGTAGGAGACCCGCTCGCGGACGAGCTCGGTGTAGGGGTGCGGGAGGACGCCCAGCGGCCCCGTCAGGCCGATGAAGTTGACCGTCATCTCGGGCGGCCGGTCCTCCTGCCCGGGGGGCGGCGCCTTGAGGTCGACGATCTCGCTCGGGGGGAAGGTGAGCGACGGGTGGGAGCGGAAGCGGACGATCTCGTTCCCGGGCCTCACGGCCCGGCCGACCCCCTCCTTGCCCGGGCGACATCCGCTCCAGGAGCCGCACCGCCTGGAAGAAGGCGAAGCGGTACGGCTCGGAGTAGAGGAGGTCCTTCATCGCCGCGCTCAGAGGACGATCTGCTCCCCGGCCCGCGGCGCCCAGCGGCGGATGACGCCTTCGCGCTGGCGGCTCGTCAGGACGAGCTGGCTGAAGGAGTTCACGGAGGAGTAGAGGCCCGAGGAAGCGCTCGAGGACCTGGGCGAAGAGGAAGGCCCCGGTGCCGACGAACTGCTGCTCGTCGAGCTCGACGGTCACCTCGATGCCCCGCACGAAGCTCGGCTGCAGGACGCCGATCGAGCGGAGGACGCGCCGCGAGCCGACCTTCGTGATCCCCGCGATCTGCTGCCGGGTGACGGAGGAGTCGGCGAAGTCGTAGAGGCGGAGGATCTCCTGGAGCGCCTCCGGCCCCTGCCCGTCCGCCCGTTCTCGACGAGGGAGAGGAGGTTGAGCGAGAGGTGGGAGAGGAGCCGCCACTGCAGGCCCCTGCGGAGCGGGGCCCGGACGGTGGGCGTCGGGCGCCTCAGGCAGCGGATCCCCGAGAAGACGCCCGCCCCCTCGAGCTGGAAGTCGGCCTCGCCCCCCTCGAAGGGGAGGCGCGACGGGAGGTCGCGGTTCGTGCAGAGGACCTCGACGGTGAGGGTGTCCGCCTCGGGCTGGCCGGGTTGAACCCGAGGTCGACGAGCGAGAGGTAGGCGTCGGTCCCGTCGTCGTCCTTGCGCGCCGAGGGGCGGCGGCTCATGTACCAGAACGCCGGGCGCCTGCCCCTTCTCGAAGCCGTGGCGGTACGAGTAGAAGGGCTCGTAGGTCGTGACCTTGTCGCTCCCCTTCGCGACGCTCGTGACCCCCTCGACGGAGTAGACCTCGGTGACGTCCTGCCGCCTCACGTCGGGGATGACGCGGTACTCGGGCTGCAGGTGCGTCAGGCGGATCGGCTCGGCGATCTGCCGGAAGAGGTTCGCGACGGGCGTGCAGTTCAGGCGGAAGGTCTGCGCGGAGACGTTCCTCTCGAGCGGGAAGTCGCGGTTGAAGTAGAGGAGGATCTCGAGGACGTCGTCGAAGTCGTCCCGGGCCGCCTGCTCGAGCCCCTTCACGTCGAAGAAGAAGAACTTCTCGGGGAAGGCGAAGTACTCGGCGAGGAGCCGGTAGCCCGAGGAACGAGCGGTCGGTGTAGGGGAGGAGCCCCTCGTCGCGCTCGAAGCCGACGCGCGCTGACGACCGACTTCGGGAGCTTCACCGGCGACGGGACGTCCCGCGGGCCGCCCGGGCGGAGCTCGACGGCGACGAGGTGGTTGTGGATCAGCTCGTGGAGGGCGTAGACGACCTTCCCCTCGCCCTGGAGGTAGAACCGGAGCGACTCGAGCGGCTTCTCCTCCGACTCGGAGACCTTCTCCTTGAGCTCGCGCAGGGGCGACGCCGCCGAACGTCTTCAGCTCGAGCCGGAGGACCGTCCGGACGCCCTTCCTCGGGCCCCACGCCCGGGATCGGGAGCTCGAAGCGCGCCTGGCGCATCTCGAGCGGCCAGAGGTGGACCGGGTAGGCCGTGCGGAACCGGCAGGACGTCCCCGCGACGGAACGGGAGTAGAGCATCGACCCGCGCGGGATCTTCTGGCCCGACTGGAGGCTGACCTGCGACGGGTCGAGGACGAACTGGACGATCGACATCGACGGGATCGGGGCGAGGAGGTGCGGGTAGAGGACGTTGAGGAGCGACTCGGTGATCTCGGGGAACTCGTCGTCGACCTTCAGGTGGACGCGCGAGGCGAGGAAGGCGAACGCCTCGATGAGCCGCTCGACGTGCGGGTCCTCGCAGGTGTCCGGCTCGAGCAGGAGGCGGCCCGGCGATCTTCGGGTACTTCTCGGCGAACTCGGCCCCCATCTGCCGGAGGAAGGAGAGCTCGCGTTCGTAGTAGCCGAGGAGCTCGTCGCGCATCACTCCCCCTTCACGCGGAACTCGCCGCTCCCGATCTGGAGCAGGGTGTCGAACGAGACGGGCTCGGGGGCCGGGTCGACCTTCAGCCGCGCGTCGATCCGGAACTTCAGGGAGAGGCCGGGCCCGGGCTCGGGGTCGACCGTCACGACGACGCCCTCGAGGCGCGGCTCGAACGTCTCGAGGACCCGCTCGACGGACGCGGCGCAGCTTCGCCTTGTCGGCGGGGTTCCTGCCCGAGAGGGTCGTCATGTCGGGGAGGCCGTAGACGGCGACGGAGGACTGGACCTCCTTCAGCTCCGGCGGGATGACCGCCGTCGCGCGCGTGTTGAGGAGCCACTCGAGGTCGCGCCGGACGGACTGCTTCAGGATCCGGAGGTTCTTCACCCGCGAGGCGGGCGCCTCGCGCGAGTACTCCGGCTCGTAGTCGATCAGCCGGTCGAGGACCGACGGGCGGACACGGATCTCGTTGTCGAACCGCGACATCTCGGGCGGACTCCTGGGGCGGACCGGCGGCGGACGAGAAAAGGCCGGGCGGCGGAGGCCGCCGCCCGGCCGCGAGCAGGCTACTTGCGGGCCGAGGCCGGCAGGTCGGCCACGAGGCGGAGCGAGACCTGCAGCTCGTCGAGCTGGAAGTGGGGCCTGAGGAACGCCACGGCGCGGTAGGCGCCCGGCTTGCCCGGGATCTCGGCGACCTCGATCTTCGCCTCGCGCAGCGGGTACCTGCGCCTTCGTCTCCTGGCGAGGCGGTGTCGTCGGGCGTGACGTAGTTCGCGATCCACTGGTTGAGGAAGCATCTCGCAGTCCTTGCGCGACATGAAGCTGCCGACCTTGTCGCGCATCATCGCCTTGAGGTAGTGGGCGAACCGGGAGACGGCGAAGATGTGCGGCAGCATCGTCGAGAGGCGCGCGTTCGCGTTCGCCGAGTCGAGGTCGTACTTCTTCGCCTTCTGCGCCGACTGCGCGCCGAAGAACGCCGCGTAGTCGGTGTTCTTGCAGTGGACGAGCGGGATGAAGCCGAGGTCGGAGAGCTCCTTCTCGCGCCGGTCGGTGATGGCGATCTCCGTCGGGCACTTCAGGGCGACGTCGCCCTCGTCGGTCTGGAACGTGTGGACCGGGAGCCCCTGGACGAGGCCGCCCCCCTCGACGCCGCGGATCGCGACGCACCAGCCGTACATCGCGAACGCCTCGGTGAGGCGCGTGCCGAAGGAGTAGGCCGCGTTCCCCCAGAGGTACTTGTCGTGGTCCTTCCCGTCGACGTCCTCCTCGAAGTTGAACGTCTCGGTCGGGATCGGTCTCCTTGCCGTACGGGAGCCGCATGAGCGTGCGCGGCATCGTGAGGCCGACGTAGCGCGAGTCCTCCGAGTCGCGGAAGGAGCGCCACTTGGCGTACTCGGTCCGGTCGAAGATCTTCGCCAGGTCGCGGACCTCGGTCATCTCCTGGAAGCTCTCCCAGCCGAAGAGCTGGGGCGCCGAGGCCGCGATGAACGGGGCGTTCGCCGCGGCCGCGACCTGGGCCATCTTCTCGAGGAGGAGCTGGTCCTGCGGGTGGTTCGAGAAGTAGTAGTCGCCGATGAGGGCGCCGAACGGCTGGCCGCCGAACGTGCCGTACTCCTCCTCGTAGACCTTCTTGAAGACGGCCGACTGGTCGAACTCCGCGGCCCGCTCGAGGTCCTTCAGGAGGTCCTTCTTCGAGACGTTGAGGACGCGGATCTTCAGCATCGTCGACGTCTCGCTCTCGTAGACGAGGTGGTGGAGGCCCCGCCACGACGCCTCGAGGCGCTGGTACGGCTCGGCGTGCATGATCTCGTTCAGCTGCGCCGACAGGAGCCGGTCGATCTCGGCGATGCGCGCCTGGATCGACGTCTCGAGGTCTGCGGCCATGACCACCTGGCCCTGCATCGCCTGCTGGACGAACTCGGCGATCATGTCCTTGGCCTGCTGCGTCTGGCTCTCGTGCTGGACGAGCCGGCCCTCCTCGAGGATCTTGCTCAGGAGGTCGACCTCGCCCGTCTGCTCCCGGACGATCGACTCGGCCTTGCCGCGCTCGGCGGCGTTACTCATTGCCGTCCCCCTTCTTCGGCCCCTCGGGCGTCAGACCGAGCGCGCTCGCCAGCTGCTGCTGGCTCCCGGCGTTCTGGAGGACGTCGTTCAGCATCTTCTCGAGCTTCTCGTTGCCGTCCGCCTTCGAGAGGAGGTCGGAGAGCCGCTGGCGCGCCTCGACGAGCTTGCGGAGCGGGTCGACCTGCTGGACGACCTTGTCCGGCTCGAAGTCGTCGAGGCTGTTGAACTTCAGGTCGACGCCCATCTTGCAGCCGTCGCCGGCCAGCTTGTTCTCGACGGCCATCGCGACGCGCGGCGTCATGCCGGCGAGGACCTGGTCGAAGTTGTCCCGGTCGATCTCGGTGATCTTCCGGTCCTTCATCCGCGGCAGCGGGCTGCTCGGGCTGGCCCGAGAAGTCGCCGAGGACGCCGACGACGAACGGGAGCTCCTTCAGCTCGATGGCGCCCCCGATCTCCACGTCGTAGGTGATCTGGACCCGTGGGGGCCGGACCCTCTTGAGTTTCTGCTGGATGCTTTCCTTCTTCACCATGAGCATTCCTCCCTGACGGCTTTCCGGCTTCTGCTTACGCCGTGTCTCGACTGTCCGTCCTTGCGCCTTCACTCGGTTTCCGGGCGGATCCCGAGAGTCTCCTTGATCCCGCTCGAGGACGGACGTGTCCTTGATCACGTCCGCGAGCCAGGACTCGAGCGGCATCTGGCCCCACGTGATCGCGCGCTGGACGAGGTACGAGACGGGGCTGTGCGGCTCGGTCTGGCGGAAGAACTCCGCGACCTCGCCGAGCCGGGCGAGCGCCTCGCCCCGGCCCCGGATCGGCCCCGACGGGCCCGGCGACCCGGTAGACGACCGCGCCCCGGCCTCGGCGGTCCCGCTCCTCGCCGGCCCGCCGCCCCGGCCGCCGTCGGCGTCCGGCTCGAGCGCCCGCTTCTCCTTGAGGATCCCGTCGACGACGCGGCGGACCTCCTCGATCGACTTCTTCAGCTCGCCGAGGCCCGGAGTCTGGCGGCCGAACTTCTCGTCCATGACCCGGTCGAGGCCCTGGAACTCGTCCCAGGCCTGCGCGAGGGCCTTCGAGGCGTCCTCGTAGAAGGCCTTCGGCGTCGAGGCCTTCGCCTTGCGGAAGTCCTCGCCGCTCGTCTTGTTCTCCTCCGCCGCCTGCCGCTTCAGCTCGGAGAGGCGCGCCTGCGCGTCGCCGTCGAGCGGGCCGGTGACCGACTCGGGGATGTCGAACGGCCGCGACTCGCTCCACTCGAGCCAGGAGAAGTTCATCCCCGGGGCCCGCGTCAGCGGGGCCTTCCGCAGCGAGAGCGCGACCTGGCGGTCGAAGAAGGCGAGGACGTTCGCGCGCCCCTCCATGTCCCCTTCGTCGATCTCCGGGATAGCACGTCTCCCAGAAGTCTGCGTGCAGCCCCTTCATCAGCTTCAGGCCGTCGCGCGCACCCGGCGAAGCCGTGGAGCATCGTGAGCCCCTCGGCGAGCCACGCGGCGACCTGAAGGTCCTTCGTCTTCGTGAGGAGCGCGTCGGTCGCGAGGGCGACGGCTTCGTCCCAGTCGGCGACCTTCAGCTCGCGCTTCCAGTCTCCCTGCTCGAGCACGTCGTCGGCGCGCCGCGCCTCGCGGATCTCGTCGTAGAGACCCGAGTACTGAAGGCTCTCGCCCGACGGCCGGTCGTCCGAGACCGGGGCGAGGAGCCGGTCGAAGTCGAGGAGCGGAGCCTCCGACGACATCTAGAAGCCTCCCAAAGGATTGCGAAGTGGTGTTACTGTAACTGACTCAGCAGCCCCTGTCATCCCGTACCGACCCGCGTCCCGCGGCGGCCCTGGCGCCGCCCGGGGCCGGGAATGAGGAGGACCGAAATGCCGACGCCCAAGGAGCTTCTCGACGCGGGGAACCTGAAGGCCGCGATCGAGGCCCTGACCCAGGAGGTCCGCGAGGCGCCCGCCGACCCGCAGAAGCGGACCTTCCTCTTCGAGCTTCTCGCCTTCGCCGGCGAGTGGGACCGGGCCGAGAAGCAGATCGCCGCCGCCGCCGGGGCCGACGCCCCCTCCCAGATGGCGGCCGGCGTCTACCGCGGCCTCCTCCAGGCCGAGCGGGACCGGGCCCGGGTCTTCGCCGGCAAGGCCCGCCCCCACTTCCTCCGGGCGGTCCCCGCCTACGTCGAGAAGAGCCTCGCCGCGCTCGGCCAGATCAGCGAGGGGAACTTCGCCGCGGCGCGGGCCCTCCTGGACGAGGCCGAGGAGGAGCGCCCGCCGCTCTCCGGCAAGCGCGGCGAGGCGGCCTTCGGGGACCTGCGGGACTTCGACGACGTCCTGCGCCGGCGTCGTCGAGATGGTCTTCCAGGGGAAGTACACCTGGTTCCCGCTGGAGCAGGCGAAGAGCCTCGAGCCGAACCCGCCGAAGAAGCTCCGGGACCTGATCTGGCCCGGGGCCCGCATCACGGCGGACGACGGGACGAGCGGCGACGTCTTCCTCTTCGCCCTCTACCCGGGGTCCTCCGCCCACGCCGACGACCTCGTGAAGCTGGGGCGGATGACCGACTGGAAGACGCCTCTCGGACGACCTCCAGGCCGGCCTGGGCCTCCGGTCGTTCCTCGTCGACGACGAGGACGTGAGCCTCTTCGAGCTCGGCCCGGTCGACTTCGACTCCCGCGAGGCCACGCCGAGCTGACCTCGGCCGTCCCGGCCGGAGCCGGTCCGACCGGCCCACGGAAAAGAACGGCCTCCCTTTCGGGGGGCCGTCGCGTTTCCGCAGGAGAGACCGGGCGCGTCAGCGCCTTTGTTCTTCTTGAGGTCGAAGCCCGCCGCGTGACCCCGCCGAGTGAGCCGTCGGCGTTTGCTCCTGGGGTGTACTCGTACTCGATCTTGGAGAAGTTCAGGGAGATGGAGTCGATCGGGAGCGGGTCCGCCCTGCCGACCCGCCTGTCGAACGACGAGACGAGCAGGTCGGTGAACTTGATCTTCAGGAACTCTGCTGGTCTTGCCCGCCTTGCGGGCAGACGAGCGTCGGCCTGCCTTGAAGTGCTCGCCGCTGGCGCAGGCCTGGAAGAGCTTCGGGCTCGGCCTTGTTGGCCGCATGGTGAAGTGAAGTCCTGCATCGAGACCTTGCCGGCGCCGCGACCCTCGCCGTAGGACATCGAGCCGGCCTGCGATCGCACCGAAGGTCCACGAGAGGACGTCGATCTCGCCCTTGTGCTTCTGAGTCCTCGCACTCGCCCTGGATCACCGTCGAATTTCAGAAAATAGTCAGCCTGGGCCATGATCTTGCTTCCTCCTTTCGGCAGCTTCCGAGCTATAAGTTAGGGATCGTTTCCCGCGAATTCAAGGTTCGTCGGGCCGTCGCCGACATCGGTGTGATCTCCGGCACCTTCACGCCTCCGGGCCATCGCGCCGGAGGAGGCCGGTCAGAGGGGCTGGCCCACCCGCGCGGGCGCGGAGCCGGGGCCGGCTCCG
>CAWKMN010000003.1:0-1720445 GCA_963850765.1 uncultured Chloroflexia bacterium
AACTCAACCTGCTGGACGACGACGAAACCACGCCGCTGGGTGATGAGGACCTGATGCGCGTGGCAGCGGCAGATGTGACTCTCAAAGTAGTGACGCTGGAGGATGGCACGCCTGGCGCCCTGGTCACAGTGAAATTCGAACGTGCAGGGCTCGAAGCGCTTCTGGCCCATGGCAAAGATACAGTGGATCCGCTGACCCAGAGGAGTCTGGACAAATTGGGCGAGGATTTTGTAGCCCTGATTGCCGTGACGATGGATATCGAGAACCACCCGCTGCGCGCTGAATGATGATGTCGATGAGATGCGGAAGATGTGGACGTCTACGCCCTTTCGCCTGACCAGTTCCCCGAAGGGATGGTGCTGGATTTCCACTATGAGATCAGCGAAACGTTGATCTATCGGGATGCGAATGTGCCGGTGGAGCCCGTCGAGGCCCCGGCGGACCTGCTCAATTGATGTGCTTAAAGGCATGAGGAGAAAACATGATGCGTAACATCCTATGGCGCTGCGGCGTGGTGCTGCTGCTGATCGGGATGATCGCTCCGCTGGAAGCGGCCGCGCAGGACGGCGGCGGTCTGACGGCGGATCAGCTTGCCCTGCTGGATCGCGTGAAAGCCGCCCGCGAGAACTACCTGGCGTATGACAGTCTGGTCGAAAACGTGTACGGCAGCCAATCGCAGGAGCTGATTATCACCCTGGGCGATAACCAGCAGTCGTTCTCCACGATCACGGGCTGGGAACGCTCCGCCCGGATTATTCGCCAGGAAGATGGACAGAATATCGCGGCGGAAGCGATGGCGACGATCGTCAACTCCGGCAGCCAGACCGGCGACGAAAATTCGCGAAACATAGGGCTGAACGCGGAATTCCTGCTGGTCGATGGAAAGACCTATGTGCTGGCTTCCTATGGGCCGGATACGTCGCCGGATCCGAGCCTGCCCGCACTGCCGGAAAGCTGGTTCGAGGTTGAGCGGCTGCGTGACTGGCCCGTGCTCGAAGTGCTCGAACTGCAAGATCTTGTTGAGCAGCGCAGCGTGTTCGACGACCTGGAGAGCATGAAAGAGGCCGTCGCGGATGTAACCATCGCGCCGGGCGTGCTCGAAGATGGCACCGAAGTGGACGCGATCACGGTCACGCTGGACGCGGCAGGCGTGGCGCAGCTCCTCAGTATGGACGAGCCGCTGGAGCCGGCGCTGGAGAATATTCTCGGTTCGCTCAGCCCGGACAGCGGCGCAACGCTGACCGTTCTGCTGGATGCGGAGAATCACCCCTTTGAGGCGGTGACGGAGATGATGCTGACCGCCACGAATCTCGACGCCAGCGTGTTCGGCTTCGAGCGCCTGCCCGACGGCACGACGGTCGAATTCACGGCGGTGTTTGCGCGCCGCGAGACGATCAGCCAGGTCAACGAGACGCTCGAACCGGCGGTGATACCGGACGAGTTAGCCGATTAATCCGGCGCGAAATCGGGCTGCGCGGGCGAGAGCACGGCGGCCTGGATCTTGGCGGCAGGCGTATAAGTCGCCAGCAGGGTTTGCAGATCCGCCAGGGCAGCGCGCACGTCCTGTTCGGCGGTGGCGTGATGCCCCTCCACGGTGATCAGCACCTCGGTCGTGTCGGCGCGGGAACTGCTCGGCTCACTCTGCCGCCAGCACCAGCGCCGCGCGCTGACCTGCTCGGACTCATCCGCGAAGATCACTTCGCCCGGTTCGGGTCGATCGCTTTCGCTGCCGCCCAGGTCGCTGAAGTGTTCGCTCCCGGTCGCGAATCGGACGGTCAGCGTCCCGGTGATGCCGCGCCGGTCAAACACCGCGACTGGCAGCGCGTACCGGATGCTCACCAGATTACCCAGATCGACCAGTAGATTGATGTTGGGGATGTCGCCCTTTTTGGTCAGGCGGCGCAGCAGGGCTTCGGCGGCGCTGCGATACTGGGTCGGCTGGACGCCAAACGCACTGAATGCCCGCCGCCATGCCGCCAGACTGGGGATCTCGCTCAGCGGTGTTTCACCGATCCGGGCGATCGCGGCCTGCTGTTCGGCGTGGAAGGTCTCGACCAGACCGGGCGGAGTCGGGCCGCCGGTCACGTTCTGCGCCCAGGATCACCCCGCCGCGAATGGTGGGATACCGTTCGAGCAGTTCGGGATCATAACGGAACACGATCACGGGTGAACTCCTCCTGATGGCAGTATGTCCGTAAATAGTTTTGAGTTAGCCTCACCCCTAAATCCCCTCTCCATGGGATGGAGAGGGGAGTTGTTTGAGCGTATGATCTCCCCTCTCCGCGTCGAGGAGAGCCAGGGGGTGAGCTGAACTCACGACTCACGACTCAAAACCCACCTGTATCTCGTCGCCCTCGATGCGTGTTGGGAACCACGGCACATCAACGACGGCCGGCATCGCCAGCACCTTGCCGCTGCGAATATCGAAGCGTGCGCCGTGCCGGGGACACTCGATCTCGAAGCCGTCGAGTTCGCCTTCGGCCAGCGGACCGTTGTCGTGGGTGCAGACGTCCTCGATGGCGTAATACGCCCCGCCGACGTTAAACACGGCGATATAGTAACCCTCAATATCAAACACGGCCCGCTCGCCGGGGGGAATCTCGGCGCTGCGGGCGACCGTCACAAAACGGGGCATGAGTACTCCTTGTTTTGGGTTTTGAGTGATGAGTTTTGGGTCGTGAGTTAGCCTCACCCCCCGGCCCCTCTCCACAGCGTGGAGAGGGGGAGATCGCGCGGCTTTGTAGGGGCGGGCTAACAAGCCCGCCCAGGGCGAACCGCCGGGTCGCTCCTACATTCCAATCGAAAGTCCTCTCGCACCCGGAGCGACGGCCCGACTCAAAACTCAAGACTTACAACTCAAAACTCACACCCACTAATCCCGCCAGAACATAAACGCGTCGTGACCCAGCGCGCCCAACCAGCCGGGGATATGGAGCGCCCCGGTGATCTCAAAGACAGTATCCCAGAACTCGCGCTCAACGGGCTCGACCATCCACAGCAGGATAAAGATCAGGAATATCCCCCCGGTGAACCCGATCTGGAGCAGGATCCGGCGCGTGCCCTCGTCCAGCAGCGGCTCGATGATGCCAAAGCCGTCCAGGGGCGGGAGTGGGATGAGATTGAGCACCACCGCCGTGACTTGCAGAATCGCCAGAAAGGCGACCGCCGACCACAGATCGACATTATTCCAGATGCTGCTGCCGGGGTCTTCAATTCCACGGGCGCGGTAGAAGTCGGCATCAGTCTGGCCCGGATGGCTCAGCTGCCAGTCATCGATGCTGTTCTCGTAGTAGAGCTTGATGAGAATCCCATCGACATCGACCACGCCGGTGAAAAAGGGCAGCGCCAGCAGCAGGGCAAACAGCAGATTGGCAGCAGGTCCCGCCGCCGATACCGCCGCCCCCCACCACTTGCTGCGCAGCCGGTGCCGCTCGATATACACCGCGCCGCCGGGCAGCCCGATCCCGCCCATCGCCAGGAAGATGAGCGGCATAATGATACTGAGCATCGGATGGGTATATTTGAGCGGATTGAAGGTCAGATAGCCTTTGTCGCGCACGGTGTGATCGCCGCCCATATAGGCGACCAGCGCATGCCCAAACTCGTGCAGCGTAACGGAGAAGATCCACCCGACCAGCACAAAAATGAAGGTGAAGGTCGAGGTGCCGGGCAGCACGAAGACCAGATACGCGATCAGCAGCGCGACCCCGGCGGCGATCATGGGCCAGTTGCCCCAGCGGCTCGGCGTCTGCGGGCGGAGATTGCGCCCGGCGCGCATTGGGACCAGCACGTATTCGGTTTTGCGGCCAGCGGCGGGTTGTGAAGCGCCGCGCCGCCCGATGAGCGGACTCCGGATGCCGGGCGCGCGGTTAACAGGTTGCATGGGCGCGGGCCTAGGCGACGTGGTACGCATGTAATCGCGCAGGGCATCGGGTTTCAGCGGCGTATCCGCCAGCGCGTCATGCACCAGCCCATTGGCCTCACTCATCAGGCTGATCAACAGATGGCCGCTGTCATTGGCGGGTTGGTGGAGTTCCGCTGCCACCTGCGCCGCGCGATCCATCGTGGCTTGCGCCGCGTTGGTCAGGCCCTTGATCGCGATCGGGTCGCCGCGCTCGACGCCCACGCCGGCGGCGATCCGGGCATACAGCGCATCCGCATCAACACCGGCCTGGATCAACAGGTCGTGAGCGGTGCCGCTGGATTGCTTGAGCAGCGCCAGCATCAGGTGTTCGACATCCACAAACGCCGTCTGCCGTGCCGAGGCTTCGCGCCGGGCGTTTTCCACCAGCGCTCGCAGATCATCTGTCATCGACATAGTGTTGGCATTTACACTCATGGGGTCAGTCTTCGGTTTCGCCGGGCCAGTTGGTCATGCCATACGCGCCTGCTTTGAGCACCTTGAGCGACAGCAGCGCGCATTTCAGCCGCGTTGGGCTGAGCTGGATGCCGAGCAGATCCAGGATCGCCTGTCGATCCAGGTGCTTCAGCTCATCCAGCGTCTTGCCGATGATCTCCTCACCCAGCATGGACGCGGACGCCTGGCTGATGGTGCAGCCTTCGCCCTCCCACGATAGGGCCTTGATCCGGCCGTCGTCGTCCAACTGCGCGGTGAGATGCAGGTGATCGCCGCAGAAGGGGTTTTCGTCTTCGTAATCGATGTCGGCGGGCGCGAGCGGCGCGCCAAAGTTGCGCGGGTTCTGCCCGTGATCGATGATGTTGTCGAGATAGAGGTCCATAGTGGTTGCTGACCCTGTTGTTATGTGGCGAGAGCTTTCAGCCGTCAGCGTTCAGCTTTTTAGCTGATAGCTGAACGCTAATCGCTGACCGCTTTTCTTACCCGCCGATGCCGAATACCTTGCGGGCATTGTAGATCGCTTCGATCAAAGCGTCCACATCTGCCGTCGTGTTATACACGTAAAAACTGGCGCGCGCCGTCGCGGCCACGCCGAGACGTTTATGCAGCGGCATGGCGCAGTGATGACCGGCCCGAACGGCGATCCCTTCCAGGTCGAGCAGCTGCGCGACGTCGTGCGCGTGAATATCCTTGAGCGTGAAGGTCGCTACGCCGTTTCGTTTGTCGGGCGCGGGACCGTAGAGCGTCAGGCCGGGCACTTCGGACAGGCGATCCAGCGCGTAGTCCGCGACGATCTGTTCGTGCGCCAGAATGTTGTCCATCCCCAGATCCGACAGATAGTCCACGGCCGCGCCCAGACCGACGCCTTCGGCGATCGCCGGTGTGCCTGCCTCGAACTTGTAGGGGAGATCGTTCCACACGCTGCCCTCCAGCGTGACCTTTTTGATCATATCCCCGCCGCCCATATACGGGGGCATGGCTTCGAGCAGCGCGCGCTTGCCATACAGCACGCCGATCCCGGTCGGACCGGCCATCTTGTGCCCGGAGAACGCGAGAAAATCCACGTCGAGCGCCTGCACGTCGAGCTTCAGATGCGGCGCGCCCTGTGCCGCGTCCAGCATGACCAGCGCGCCGGCTGCGTGTGCCTGCTCGATGATCGTCCTGACCGGGTTTACCGTGCCGAGCACGTTGCTGACCTGCACCACGCTGACCATCTTCACCGGCTCGTCGCGCAGTAAGGCGGCGTAAGCGTCGAGATCGAGTTCGCCCGAATCGGTGATCGGAATGTAGCGCAGCGTGAAGCCGATCTGATCGCGCAGGATGTGCCACGGGACGAGGTTGGCGTGATGCTCCATCTCGCTCAGCACGACGACATCGCCCGGCTTCAGATTGGCGCGGCCCCACGTCGCGACGACGAGATTCATGCTCTCGGTGGCGTTGCGCGTGAAGATGATCTCCTTGCGCGAGCCGGCGTTGATAAACTCGCGCACCTTGTCGCGGGCGGCTTCATAGGCGGCCGTCGCGCGCTCGCTCAGCACGTGAATCCCGCGATGGACATTCGCATGGCTGGTTTCGTAATAGTGAGTCATCGCGTCGATCACCTGGCGCGGCTTCTGGCTGCTCGCCGCCGAGTCCAGAAAGATCAGGCGCTTGCCGGGGTGGACTTCCTGATCGAGGATCGGAAAGTCCGCGCGGATGGCGTCGATGTTGAGGGGGGATTGGGTTATCTTTGGATGGGTCATGGTATGGTTTCAGCCTATATGTTCACTGCTATCAGTTGGCCGTTGTTGAATATCTTTGCCACCCGACATCATGCCTGGATTATAGCGACTTGGCCGCCGGGTCAGGCAGTGCTGTCTGCGGGCAAAAACAACATAAATCGCATGAATATGAAACAAAAACCGGGCCGCAATGATAGCCCGGTGCCAGTAGGGGCGTATCGCAATACGCCCCTACGAAGTCCATTCCTGGGGAGGGGCTGTTACTCGCCCAGCAGTTTGCGCTCGACATAGGCCATCAGGCGATCGCGCACGTTCTCGAACGGGATGCGATCCAGCACCGGGACAAAGTAGCCGTCTACGACGAGCTTTTCCGCTTCGTCACGCGGGCAGGCCGCGCGTCATCAGGTAATAGAGCATCTCCTCTTCGATCTGCCCGGTGGCGGAAGCGTGCGTGCAGCGCACGTCATCCGCTTCGATCTCCAGGCCGGGGATGCTGTCGGCGCGGGCGTCGCCGCCCATGATCATATTGCGATTCGCCTGGAAGCCGTCCGTCTTCTGAGCGCCGGGCAGCACCTTGATCATCCCCTGCCACACGCTGCGGGACTGATCCTTGAGCACGCCCTTAAACAGCAAATCGGACGTGGTATGCTGTGCATTGTGGTTCTGCTGGGTATCCAGGTCCATGAACTGCTGGCCGTCGGGGAAATACATGGCGCTCATGCGGCCCCAACTGCCTTTGCCGTCCAGGTCGATCTCCATGAACGTCTTGACGAACTTGCCGCCCATCTGCCCGGTGATCCAGTCCAACTGCCCATCGTTGCCGACGCGGGCGCGCTGGTGGCTGAATTCGAACATGCTGTGGCCCCAGTCCTGCAAGCCGACAAACCGCAGGATCGCGCCGTCTTTGACGATCAGTTCCGTCGCGCCGATGTAGCTGGCGTCGGCGTCCAGGGTAGGGGAGAGCGATTCGTGCAGGTAATCGATCGATGCGCCCTCTTCGACCACGACCAGCAGATGGCCGAGCGTCGCGCCGGGCTGCGTGTTGTAGAAAATACTGTGCGCGGGGAGATCGACGGCCAGCCCGCGCGGCACGTACAGGAATACGCCGTGCGTCCACAGCGCCGCATTCAGCGCGGCGAACTTGCCATCGTCGGGCTTGACGGCGTGGGTCATCAGGTGGGCGCGCACGAGATCGGGATTTTCGCGGGCCGCCGTGCGCAGATCGGTGAAGATCACGCCTTTCTGCTGCAGGGCCGGGTTGACCTCGTGATGGACGCACTGGCCATCCACAAAGGCGATCAGGCCGCCCTGCTCATTCCCAAGCAGGGGTTGGCGGTTGGCCGCGGGGATGGTGCTGTAGCTGCCGCCGTTCGGCGTGCTGAGCGGTCCCGCGCTGTCCCACTGGATATGACGATAATCGGTGCGCCGCCACGCTTCGTCGTTGGTGGTGGGCATCGGCAGCGATTCGTACAACTCCCACGCCGCCAAACGTGACTCTGCGCGGAGCCAGTCCGGTTCCTGATAACGCTGGCTCAGCGCGTCCACGTCGGCGCGGGTGAGCGGCGGCGCGGTGAATTCGCGTGCAACACGGCGACGAGTTGCCACAGGTGAGTCCTTTCGAGAGTAGATCGGTCACAGTGATCAGCTATTCAGCTGTTAGCCATTAGTCAGTTGGCCGATCCCTGATTCGCCTGCTCACACCTGGAATGGGCTTGACATCGTCTACAAGCTCAACCGCGTGGAGAGGTGCGCAGTGAGGCTTGCCTACCCGATCGAGCCTTCCATCTGAAGCTGGATCAGGCGGTTCATCTCAATGCTGTATTCCATCGGCAGCTCTTTGGTCAGCGGCTCCAGGAAGCCGTTCACGACCATCGCGTTGGCTTCGTCTTCGGTCAGGCCGCGGCTCATCAGGTAAAAGAGCTGATCGTCGCCGACTTTGCTGACGGTGGCTTCGTGGCCGACCGTCACGAACGGATTCTCGATCTCGATGTACGGGTAGGTGTCGGACTCGCTGTGATCGTCCAGCAGCAGCGCATCGCACACCACCGTGCTCTTGACGTGTGCCGCGTCCGGGTAGACCTTGAGCAGGCCGCGGTAGCTGCTGCGCCCGCCGTCCTTGCAGATCGACTTGCTGATGATCTGGCTGGTCGTGTGCGGCGCGATGTGGATCGACCTTGCCGCCCGCGTCCTGGGTCTGGCCGCGCCCCGCGAAGGCAATCGACAGCACCTCGCCGTGCGCGCCCGGCTCCATCAGGTAGACGGACGGGTATTTCATCGTGACCTTGCTGCCCAGGTTGGCATCCACCCATTCGTGGCTGGCATCGCCATAGACCATTGGCGCGCTGCGTCACGAGGTTATAGACATTGTCCGACCAGTTCTGAATGGTCGAGTAGCGCGAGCGTGCGCCGCGCTTGACGACGATCTCGATCACGCCGCTGTGCAGGCTGCTGGTCGAGTAGGTGGGCGCGGTGCAGCCTTCGACATAGTGCAGGAACGCGCCTTCATCCACGATGATCATCGTGCGCTCGAACTGGCCGATGCTGGCCGCGTTCAGGCGAAAGTAGGCTTGCAGCGGCATTTCGATCTTGACGCCCGGCGGCACGTAGATAAACGATCCGCCGGACCAGACGGCCGCGTTCAGCGCCGCATATTTGTTATCCTGCGCGGGGATCACCGTGCCAAAATACTCACGGAACAGGTCTTCGTGGTCCCGCAGGCCGTGTTCGATGCTCTTGAAGATCACGCCCTGGTTTTCCAGTTCTTTCTTGATCTGGTGGTAGACCATTTCGGAGTCGTACTGCGCACCGGCCCCGGCCAGGAATTTCTGCTCGGCTTCGGGGACGCCCAGGCGGTCAAACGTGCGCTTGATGTTCTCCGGCACGTCTTCCCAGGAATTTGCTTCCTGCGAGGCCGGCTTGACGAAGAAGTAGATATCCTCTTCGCGCAGGGCATCAAGGTTCGCGCCCCAGGTGGGAACGGGCTTGCTCTGGTAGATTTCGAGCGCCTTCAGGCGGTACTGGCGCATCCATTCCGGCTCGCCCTTCATCTCACTGATCTGGCCGACGATCTCGGCGTTCAGCCCCTTGCGGGCCTTAAAAACGGGTGCTTCAGGATCGCTGAACCCGTATTGTTCGTCGTAGCTTTCGCGTATGCCCTTCAACTGCTCGGCATCACTCATCGTTGTGTGCTCCTTTGTGGTTAGCGATTGGCGATTAGCCGTTAGCCAAGACCCTGTGCTCACGTTACTTCGGACCGCGCTAACAGCTAAAAGCTAACCGCTAATGGCTAAAAGCTAGCTGCCGTTCTCGTTTTGCTTCTCGCGCAGCCAGTCGTAGCCCTGCTCTTCGAGATGCAGCGCCAGTTCGGGACCGCCGCTTTCGACGATCCGGCCGTCGAGCATGATATGCACAAACTGCGGCTTGATGTAGTTCAGAATGCGCTGGTAGTGCGTGATCACCAGCACGCCCAGATCCGGGCCGCTCAGCCGGTTGACGCCCTCGGACACGATGCGCAGCGCGTCAATATCCAGGCCGGAGTCGGTTTCGTCCATGATCGCGATGCGGGGGTTCATGACGGCCATCTGCAAAATCTCCGCGCGCTTCTTCTCGCCGCCGGAGAAACCTTCGTTCAGGTAGCGCCCCGCGAAGCTGTGATCCATCTCGAGCATATCCATTTTTTCGATCATCAGCTTGCGGAAGGCTGGGATCGGAATGCCCTTGCTCTCGGGCTGTTCGGCTTTCATGCGGGCGTTGATCGCGTTGCGCAGGAAGTTGGCAACCGTCACGCCAGGGATCGCCACCGGGTACTGGAACGCCAGGAACAACCCCAGCCGCGCCCGCTCGTCCGTTTCAAGCTCGACAATATCCACGCCGTCAAAAATGATCTGGCCGGCCGTCACGTGATAGGCCGGGTGTCCCATGACCGTATTCGACAGCGTGCTCTTGCCCGAACCGTTGGGCCCCATCAGGGCATGGATTTCGCCCTGCTGAACGACCAGATTGACGCCCTTCAGAATCGGGCGATCGTCAACATTAACATGCAGGTTGCGGATTTCTAACGCAGCGCCCACGTATTCACTCCTCTGGCAGATGGCAGATAATCTCAGCGTGCTTGACGGGACAATTTTCCCACAAATGAGAATGTTTTGCAATAAGTCTGTTCAAATTATAACATTCGAGGCGGGATTGGACAATAAAGAAGATAGACATCTTATAAATTATTTACGCAGACCAGGAGTTGAGCAAGCGTCGGCACGCCGCCCGGATACCGTCACTGGGAACAGACGTTACTCTGCTGTATCCTTTCTGAGTGCAAAGTCACCACAAGGAGAACAAGATGAAACTCAAGCTGTTGGTTCTGATCGCCATACTGATCCTCGGCGGTGCGCCGGCCCTGGCCCAGGATGAGGGAGGCACCCATACCGTGGCGTTCGATGGCGTCAGCTTCACCTATGATACGTCGCTGGCGGAGAACGTCAATATCGTGCCCGTTTGCGGGGGATCCGGTGGATCTGGAAGCGCCGGGCGGTCCGCAGGCCCCCTACACCGAGTTCGTGCTGTACAGCGGACTGCCTGCGCCGGAATCTTCATGGGACGCGCTCGGCAGCGTACGCGTCTACCGCACGTCAGATCTGGCGGGATATTCGTTTCATGAGGAGCGTTTCAGCGAGTTGCTGTCCATACTCGACCAGCGCCCGGATCTTACCCCGCGTATGACCTGGCCGGACAATCTGAACGAGGTCGCGCTGCCGTTTTTGCCGGTGGTGCCGGCAGGGCAGATCATCCGCGCGCGCGCCGAGTACATGGATACCACCGCACTGTCGGGTGTCCGCTACGTGACGGCCCTCGGACAGGATATGTCACCCATGCTGCGCGACAGTATTTTCTACACCTTCCAGGGCGTCAGCGCGGACGGCGCCTACTACGTGTCGGTGATCATCTGGCTCGATTCATCGATGCTGCCGGCGGAGATCGCCGCGGACTTTGACTGGGACGCTTTCTATGATGCACCCGCGCCCTACTTCACCGATCTGATCGCCACGCTCAACGCGGCTGTGCCAGATGCGTTCGCGCCGTCTCTCGATATGCTGGATGCGATGGTGCAGTCGGTGAGCTTTGGGGGATAAGGTCAACGCGTTATTTCGCTGAATAGCCCCTCCCCCGCCCCCTCCCCACAGCGTGGAGGGGGGAAACATGCGCGAACAAGTCCCTCTCCACCTTGTGGCGCAGGGATTTAGGCCGGCGCCAACCGGCACAGGGGCGGCTCAAACGGGCCGCCCTGCCTGTCTTTGCTATAATCAAAATACGGCATACACAAGGAGCTTGGACGATGGCTGAGAATACCGGCGGACTATCACTCGACGAGAAACGCGACCTGGTGATGACCGCTTTACGTGAAGTGTACGATCCTGAAATCGGCCTCAGTGTGGTCGAATTGGGGCTGATCCGTGGGCTGGAGGTCGAGGACGATCACACGCATGTTCGCATGATCATGACGACGCCGTTCTGTCCCTATGCGCCGCACCTGCTCGAAATGACGCGGCTCAAAGCGCAGGAAACGCTCGGCGTGCCCACCACGATCGAGATGGACATGGAGATGTGGGATCCGTCGATGGCCGAAGATGGTGTGCTCGGCCAGTGGGGATTGTTTTAGCCTCACCCAAAATCCGCCTAGCTCCATATCATGGCCGTTAGCGGGACTTTCCCCCGGCTGTCTGATACACCATGGGGAGATGTCAGGAAGTGCGTTCTCGTAGGGGCGGGTTAACAAACCCGCCCTTACTCGTCTCCCACTAATCGCTTCAACTCATAGAGCTTCGTCAGCGCGTCGAGCGGCGACAACTCATCAATCTTCAGATTGCGCATAAACTTGATCACCGGGTCGGGATCCGACTGGAAGAACGACAACTGCATCGGACCCTCGGGCTGCGTGCGCGGCTGGATCACAAAGTCACCGCCAGCGGCTTCGAGTTCGTCCAGGATTTCGGTGGCGCGGTTGATCACCGCCTTGGGGATCCCCGCCAACTGCGCCACGTGAATCCCGTAGGATCGGTCCGTTCCGCCGGGCATCAGCCGGTGCAGGAAGACGATCGTATCGCCCTCTTCGGCCACCGCGACGTTATAGTTCTCCACGCCGGGCAGGAGGTTCGCCAGCTCGGTCAGCTCGTGGTAGTGCGTGGCGAACAGCGTGCGCGCGCCCAGGCGCGGGTTGTTGTGCAGATATTCGACCACCGCGCGCGCGATCGCCATGCCGTCATAGGTGCTGGTGCCGCGCCCGATCTCGTCCAGCACGAGCAGGCTGCGGCGCGTGGCGTGCGTCAGGATCAGCGCCAGTTCGACCATCTCGACCATGAAGGTAGACTGCCCGGCGTGGATCTCGTCCTGCGCGCCGATGCGGGTAAAGATGCGATCGGCAAGGCCGATGGTCGCCTCGACGCGCGGGGACAAAACTCCCGATCTGCGCCAGCAGCACGATCAGCGCCACCTGCCGGATCATGGTGCTCTTGCCGGCCATATTCGGGCCGGTGATGATGTGCAGGCGCTCCTGTTCATCAAAGTGCGTATCGTTCGGCACAAACCGCTCGCCGTGCAGCATCTTTTCCACGACCGGGTGCCGCCCGTCGCGGATGTCGAGCACGTCCTGATCGGTCAGGGTGGGGCGGCACGTAGTTCTCGCGCGCGGCGACCTCGGCCAGCGAGGCGAACACATCCAGGTGGGCCAGCGCCCGCGCCGTGCCCAGCAGCGCCGCCGACCGTGCGTGAATCTGGCTGCACATGTCGCGCGAACAAGCGCTGCTCGATCTCCAGCAGGCGCTCTTCGGCGTTGAGGATCAGCGACTCGTAATCTTTCAGGTCCGGCGTGATATAGCGTTCGGCGTTGACGAGCGTCTGCTTGCGGATGTAGTCCGTCCGGCACGCGCTCGGTGTTGGCGTGGCTGACCTCGATGTAGTAGCCAAACACCTTGTTGAAGCCGACTTTCAGACTCTTGATCCCGGTGCGCTCGCGCTCCGTCTCTTCGAGACCGGCGACCCAGTCCTTCGCGCTGCGACTCGCGGAGACGACCTCGTCCAGTTCCGGCGAATAGCCGTGCCGGATCGCGCCGGTCTGGTTCATGACGGCCGGCGGATCGTCGGTGATCGCGCTGCGGATCAGGTTCACCACGTCCTGGCACGGATCGAGCAGCTTCCAGATCGATTCCAGGGGGCCGGCGCGGCAGGATCACTTCGCGCAAGCCCGGCACGGCTTCCAGGCCGTTCGCCAGCGCCAGCAGGTCGCGCGGACCCGCCCGCCCGATCAGCAGGCGGTTGGTCAGGCGCTCGATGTCGCTGACCGGGCGCAGACCATCACGCACGGCGGCGCGCGCCGTGCCGGAACTCACCAGCGCCTCGACCGCGTTCAGGCGATCTTCCAGGCGCTTGCGATCCAGCAAGCGGCTGGCCGATCCACGTCCGCAGCAGGCGCGCGCCCATCGGCGTGACGGTGCGATCCAGCACGTCGAGCAGCGAGCCGCGCTTGCTGCCGTCACGGATCGTTTCGGTCAGTTCGAGATTGCGGCGCGTCGCCGTGTCGAGCGTCATAAAGCTGGCGGTGCTGTAACTGCGCAGGGTGATCAACTGGTCCAACGCGCCGCGCTGGGTGTCGTCGCAGATAGGCCAGGATCGCCCCGGCAGCGCGCACCGCCAGCGGCTTATCCTGCAAGCCGAACCCGTCCAGCGTCGATACCTCAAAATGATCGAGCAGCGCCTGCCGCGCGAAATTGTGCTCAAAGCGAAAATCCGGCAGCGGCGTCACGTGAGAACGGGGTGGCAGCCGCACACCGTGATTGACCCAGGCGGCGGGCAGCAGCACCTCGCGCGGCTCCAGGCGCGCCAGTTCTTCGACCACGCCCAGCGTCGCGTCGTCGCCGGTTAACTGCGTGGCGCTGAAGTCGCCGGTGCTGATGTCCACATAGGCGATCCCTACCGCCACCCAGCTGTCGCCGTGCCGGTCCGGCTCCGGGGCGAGCGCCAGCAGATAATTGTGGCGCGTATCGGCCAGCATGCCCGGCTCGATCACCGTGCCGGGCGTGATCACCCGCGAGACTTCACGCGGCGTCAGGCCGTTGACCGGCTCATTGCCAACCTGCTCGATCACGGCGACGTGATAGCCTTTCTCAACCAGCCGGGCGATGTACCCCTCGACGGCATGGTGCGGCACGCCGCACATCGGCACCCGTTCGCCCTTACTGACGGGACGCCCGGTCAGCACCAGATCGAGCTCGCGGGCGGCGGTTTCGGCGTCATCATCGAACATCTCATAAAAGTCGCCCAGGCGGAACATCACGATGGCGTCGGGGAACTGGCGTTTAAAATCCAGGTACTGCTGGCGGGATGGCGTTGGGTTAGACATAAGGTTTCGTGAAGCCCTGTTTTGGGATATGATGTATACGATTTGGAGCAGAGGTGATTTTATCAGGGCAGTACCCGCCAGACAACCGCCCGCGGCAACACGGAGTCTTTGTGGATGGTCAAGTTTATTATCGGTGTTGATCTGGGCGGCACGCAGATGCGCGTCGCCCGGTTCGATGAGGATTTGAATGTGCTAGAACGCCAGGTGCAGCCGACTTGGGCACAACAGGGCCCTCAACGCATCGTGCCGCGCCTGCTGGATCTGATCGCCAAAGTGATGCCGGCCGATTTAGAGAGCGTGACAGGCATTGGCGTCTCGGTGCCCGGCCCGATCAATCCGCGCGCCGGCACGATCGTTCGCCCGCCGAATCTGCCCGGCTGCGAAGACCTGCCGATCCGCAAGCTTGTCCAGGAGCGGTTCGGCTGCACAACGTATCTTGGCAACGATGCGAACGTCGCGGCCCTGGCCGAAGCGGCACGCGGCGCGGCCCTGGGATACAAATCCGTGATTTACCTGACCATCAGCACGGGCATCGGCAGCGGCATTCTTGATGATGGGCGGCTCATCGTGGGCACGGATGGCCTGGCCGGGGAAGCGGGTCACATGATCCTGGTGGTCAACGGCGAGGTGATGGATCTGGAGCGGGCCGCATCCGGGACGGGAATCGCCCGGCATGCCCGCCAGCGCCTGCTGGAAGGAGCCGTTTCGGATATTCTGAGCCGGGCGGGCGGCAATATCGACGCCATCACAGCGCGAACGGTGGGCGAGTCCGCCGCCGGGGGTGATGCTGTGGCGATCGAGTTGATCGAGCACGCCGGCTTTATGATCGGCCTGGGCATTGTCAGCCTGCTGCATATCTTTAACCCGCAGATCATCGTCGTGGGCGGCAGCGTCACGAAGACCGGCGATCTGCTGTTTAAGCCGTTGCGGCAGGCCGTCGAACAGTATGTGCTCGACCCGGACTACTGCACAAACCTCCCGATCGTCGCGGCTGCGCTGGGCGATGATGTGGCGCTCGTCGGAGCGGCTGCGTTGGTCCGCACGCGCGGCGGCACGCACGTGTAATGAGGCGGTTAGCGGTTAGCGATCAGCACTTGTTCGTGTATACTGATCGTAACAATGTTCATCGACCCCTGGGCGGACTGCCCGGCAGGGATGGATCCAACCTGTTGGCTGAGAAAGTATTATGACGTCAAATCCGACTGTATTGGTTATTGATGACGATCCGGTGGCGATTACACTGGTTTCCGAGGCGCTCCGGCACGACAACTATCGCCCGATCTCGGCATCCGACGGCGCGCAGGGGCTGCGCACCATGTACGAGCAGCACCCCGATCTGATCCTGCTTGATATCAACATGCCCGCGATGGACGGCTGGACGGTCTGCCAGCGCATCCGCGAGGTGAGCAACATCCCGATCATCATGGTTACAGGCCAGGACGCGCCCGAAGAGATCACCAAGGGGCTGGATATGGGCGCGGATGACTACGTCACCAAGCCGTATGAGCTGTCCGTGCTGCTGGCCCGTGTCCGCGCCACCCTGCGCCGTGCCGCCGCCGCGCCCACGATATTCAAAAAAGACGTGGTCTACAGCGACAGTCACCTCACCATCAACCTGGAAGAGCGGCGCGTTCTCGTCAAGGGGGAGCAGGTCCGGCTGACCCCAACCGAGTTCAATCTGCTGGCCCATCTGGTCGAACATGCGCCCCGGATCATCGCCTACCGGGAGCTGCTCGAAAAAGTCTGGGGCTTTGAATACATCGACGATATTGATTATCTGCGGGTGTATATCTGGCACCTGCGTCGCAAGCTTGAGCCCAACACCAAAGAACCCTCCTACATCATTAACGAACTGGGCGTGGGCTACCGCTTCGAAAAACAAATCTAGCCTCCGCAAGAAGCAGGCTTCCACCGCCTGAAAGTTAAGGTATAATGAACCCGGTCAATCTTCACAAGCCTTGATCGGGCGTTCATCCAGGGTTTGAGGGCTCTGCGCGTGAAGCAACTGAGGGGTTATATCGTCATCGCCACGGTGATCGTCATCGTGTATGCCCTGCTGGCGTTGTGGCTCGACCGTGAATCCGTGCGGCAGCACGAGCAGGGCTTCAACGACCAGCAAGCCCTCCAGATCCAGCTTTCTGCGCGCAGTATTGAAGACCATTTTGCGTGGCAGCTGCGCGAGATGCAGATCGTCGCCCGATATTTTATCCCCCAGTATCTCGCCGCCGACCCGGAGCCGACCATCCCCGACAGTGTCCTGGGCGGATTGGTCGGGAGTCCTGGCGCAGAGGGGCTGGCCCTCGGTTTTTATGAATCGCCCACTGACAACGTCATGCTTTACGCGCGGCCCGATCAGGACGGCGAGCGGGCCATTCGCCTGCTTAATGGCTGGCTGCACAGCTACTGGGTGCCCATACGAGATGGTCGCCAGCCTTTTGTAACGCCGTTTAACGCGACATCAGACCACCCGCTATACGGCCTGCTGCTGCCGGTGTATATCGAGGGCATATTTGCGGGAATTGTCGGCGTGACTCTCGACTTTGCGCCGGTGTTGGAGCAGTATGTCATTCCGGTGCGCTCCGGCAAGTACGGCGCGGCCTGGGTGCAGGATGCGCACAGCCGCGTGATCTACGACCACGAGCCAGAAACGATCGGCCAGTACGTTTTCCGAATTGCCGCGCCCTACCCGGATTTGCGGGCGCTAAACCGCCGTCTCATGCAGGAGGACAGCGGGCAGGATGAGTATCACTACACGGATGAATTGGGTGGGCAGGTCGTGCGGAAGCTGGTCGCCTGGTCGACCGCCACACTGGGGAACCAGCGCCTGACGATCGCTATCTCCGCGCCGGACACGGAGATTTCCGCCGAGCTTGCGATTTCCCGGCGGCAGTCTACTGTGCTCGGCGCTTTGCTGGGACTCGCCCTAATCGGCAGCGGCGGGCTGTTGTACTATCTCCGCCAGCGCACCCTGCAAAAGGAGGTCGCGGCCCGAACGTCCGAACTGCAGCAACTTACCGCCGAATTGGAGCAGCGTGTCGCGCGGCGCACGACCCTGCTTGAGCAGGAGCGCGCGCAGTCTCATACGATCCTGGAGGCGCTCAACGAAGGAGTCATCTACCGGCAGGGCGAACAGGTCTACTATACCAACGCCGCCCTGACGACGATGCTCGGCTATACCAACGAGGAAATCGTCACCCGTCCTCTGGAGATCTTTCGAGCAGTCACCCGCAAAGTGGATCCGGCCGTCGCGGCTAATAAATGGCAGAATGTCGCAGAAGACCTGGCCCGGACGGGCGTCTGGCGGCGAGAAGTCCGCCTCACCCGCAAGGATGGCACGGAATTTGATGCCAGCGTTTATGTGACCCAGGTGCGTGACCTGGCAAAATCAGCCGATTGGGACAGTCGAGATCATCCGCGATGTCAGCCTGGAAAAGACCCTGCAAGCTCAGCGGGATCGATTTATCACCAACGCCGCGCATGAACTCCGCCGCCCGCTCAGTAATCTCAAGACGCGCATCTATCTGTTGGGTCGCCAGCCGGATAAGCTCCATGAGCACGTTGAGATTATCCAGAAAGCGACCGACGACATGGCGGATCTCGTGCAGGATCTGGTGGATATGGCCCAACTCGCCAGCAAACAGCTCAGCCTGAACTCCCGCCGGCTGGTCTTGCAGCACGTGCTGCGCAGTGCCCTGGATATTCAGCAGGGGCACGCTTACCGGGTGCGCGTCCAGCTTACCGCCGATCTGCCTGAGTCGCCGGTTTATGCCCACGCTGATTATCAGCGGCTCACGCAGACCTTTAATAACCTGCTCGCCCATGCCATCCATTCGACCGCCCCCGATGGTCAGGTGGGCGTCCGACTCTATCAGCAGTCGGATCGCGCCTTCATCGATATTGAGGATGATGGCCCTGCGCTGGATCCGGCGCAGCTCACCTATATCTTTGAGCCATTCTTCCATCCGAGTGAGGGCGACGTGCAGCGAACCGGCATGGGGTTGGCGCTGGCCCGGCAGATCATCGAGCATCACGGCGGCCATATCGCGGCCTCGAGCACGCGTGGAAAACAACCGGCTGACCGTGCAGCTCCCCCTACGGCCCGACTCGGATTGAATGGCGGACGTGAGGCCGGTTTATCCTCGTATCACTATCTCACCACCTGTCGACGGTTCGAGCCAGACTGCATGCCAAACCTCACCTTGATTTCCCGCCTGGGACGCGGGATAATTTGGCTACTTTGTACAAATCAGCGACGCTCGCGGATCGTATGGGCGTCTTTCCACACATCGAACAGTATTAAGGAGCCTCTGTATGGTAACGCAAACCCGCCTTCTACCCGGCCCCAACGCGCGGGCTATGATCGAGCGTGACGGCAGGGTGATTTCGCCGTCGTATACGCGCGGTTATCCGTTGGTCATCGAACGCGGCGAGGGAACCACCGTTTGGGACGTGGACGGGAACCAGTATATTGACTTCACCACGGGCATTGCTGTGAACGCGACCGGCCATGCGCATCCTGCCGTGGTCAAGGCCATTCAGGATCAGGCCGAGAAGTTCATCCACATGTCGGGCACCGACTTCTACTACCGCACCCAGATCGAACTGGCCGAGCGGCTGGCTTCGGTCGCGCCCTTCGACAGCGACGCGATGGTGTTCTTTGGCAACAGCGGGGCCGAGGCGATCGAAGCGGCGGTCAAGCTGGCCCGCTATTACACCGGGCGCACGCAGTTCATCGCTTTCCTGCACGCGTTTCACGGGCGCACGCTCGGCTCGCTCAGCTTCACCGCCAGCAAGGTGATCCAGCGCGAAGGCTTCTTCCCGCTGATCCCCGGTGTTTCCCATGTGCCTTATCCCGATCCTTATCATCCCATTCTCAACGAAGCCGGGTTCGCGGACCAGGGCGAAGCCGTTTTGCATTACATCGAACATGAAATTTTCCAGACCAAAGTGCCCGCCAGCGAAGTCGCCGCGATCCTGATCGAGCCGATCCAGGGTGAAGGTGGCTATGTTGTGCCTCCCGACAATTTCCTGGCCGGCCTGCGCGACCTGTGCCATCGCCACGGGATTCTCCTCATTGCGGACGAGATCCAGACCGGCATGGGCCGCACCGGCAAATGGTGGGGCGTGAACCACTGGGATGTCCAGCCGGACATAATCGCCGTGGCCAAGGGGATCGCCAGCGGGATGCCGCTCGGCGCGATCATCGCCCGGCGTGACATCATGACCGATTGGGGTCCGGGCGCGCACGCCAGCACGTTCGGCGGCAACCCGATTAGCTGCGCCGCCGGGATTGCGACCTTCGATCTGCTGCGCGAGGGTTTGATCGACAACGCGGCGGCGATGGGCGAATACCTGAACGAGAAGCTGGTCGCAATCGAGCAGCGCCACCCGGCGGTCGGACAGGTGCGCGGCAAGGGGCTGATGCGCGGGGTGGAACTCGTCAAGAGCCGCGAGACGCGCGAGCGCTCGGCCGAACTGCGCAACACGATCGTCGATTTCGCCTTTGAAGAGGGTTTGCTGCTCCTGGGCTGCGGCGTGAACACCATCCGTGTTATCCCGCCGCTGAATGTCACCGCCAAGGAGATCGACGACGCCATGATCATCTTCGAGCACTGCATCGGGCGTGCCGAGGAATTATACCTGTAGGCCTCACCCCCTCAGTCCCCCTCTCCAGCCGAGCTAGAGAGGGGGAAGCAACGCCGACGCTTTTCCTTCTCGCTGGTTTCGCCGGGGGGAGGATAGGGTGAGGGGCGTTTGGTGCGTTATAGCTGGCATAGTTCCTTAAAGAGCGTCGCCCCTACGTTTGCCTGAAAATTCGCGGGTATTCATCGTTGGAGGTTATTCATGTGGACTCGATTCTGTCTCCTGGTCCTGCCATTGCTGCTCCTGACCAGTATACCCGCTGCCGCACAAACCCCGACCGTCACACGGATTGCCGGCGATCTGAACAACCCGCGCGGCGTGGCGATCCTGCCGGATGGCGGCCTGCTGGTGGTCGAAGCCGGTCTCGGCACGGATGTACCCGGCGAGGCGCAGGGCAGCGGCCGGATCAGCCAATTCACCGATATGAACGGTGACGGCGACTTTGACGATCCTGGCGAGCGGCAGGTGCTCCTGGACCGGCAGGCCAGCTATAACAGCCTGACCACCATCCTGTCCTTCCACGATGAGGTGTATGGCCTTGGCGATATCGAACTGCTGGATGATGGGCGGATCTTCTACGGCAAGGACGACCCCTATGCCAGACCCGGCCATGCGGGTACCGAAGGCTTTTACGGCGAGGTGGGGATCTTCGAACTCGACCCCGCAACCGGAAAATCGACGCTCCTCGTGAAACGGACGGCGACTCTCAACGCACTGGTATACAACCCGGACGACGAGCGATTCTATGTGGTCGAGAGCGGATTCAACCGGCTGATGGCGGCAGATCACACCGGCGAACCGGAAGTCGTCGCGGAATTTGATCGGCTCGCGCACGGACAGCAGGCGGTGCCGGCGGGTATCGCGCTGGACGAAAGCACCGGCGATATTCTGGTCGCGCTGCTCTCCGGCCACTGGTACGAGTATTACGGGACGGATCTCGCCTTTTTGCCGGGTGATGCCAAGGTCGCCCAATTCAATCCTTTTACGGGCACGGTGTCGGACGCGATCACCGGGCTGACGACGGCGATCGACGTTGCCGCAGACGAGGCCGGCAATGTGTTCGTGGTCGAGCTCACGACGACATGGCCCTCCGCGAATATGCCATCGGAATTTGATCTGCACGATCCTGGCGCGCCGCCCGATCCCGGCGGGTATGCGCGTTTCACCGGGCGCGTGACGCTGTACCCTGCGGCGGGTGGCGATCCGGTCGTGCTGGCGGATGGACTCGATACGCCCACCAATATCACCTATGCGGATGGCAGTCTCTATGTATCCACGGGGTTGGGAACGCCGGGGCGGTCCGTCCTGACGCCGGGGGGCGATATTGTGCCGATCGAGGGCGTCATTTACCGGATCACGGGGTTTTGAGGTGGAGGTAGAGGGTACGCTCTGGTAAAAAAAGAAAGTCGCTTCACCACGGAGGACACAGAGCACACAGAGAAAATCAAGGGAAGAGCAAACATCGTGTATGTAGGGGCGGGTTAACAAACCCGCCCAAAGGGAGCACACAGAGGTGCTCCCCTACAAATTGCGTTATTTGCCCTACATCGCGACGTCGGCACCGAGCTTGCGCTGGAAGAAGCTCACCATCTGCTCAAAGGCGTCCTGAGCGACCTCGTCCTCGCGCAGTTGGCCGCCGGTCAGCATGAAGCCGTGCGGCTCACCGTAATAGACCTTCAGCTCGAAATACTTGCCCGCTTGCATCAGGGCATTGGCGTAATCGTAGATGCCGGTGATCGGGCTGGGCTCGTCGGCGGTGCCGTGAATCATCAGCATGGGGGTCTGAAGCTGATCGAGCACGCTTGCCGGGGTGGTATCGCCACCATTGGGGAATCCATACCACGCGACGCCGGCCTTGAAGTCCGTCATCTGCGGCAGGAACAGCATCGTATAACGGCCACCTGCACAGAAGCCGGTCAGACCCAGGCGGGCAGGATCGACATCGTCGCGCGCGCTGAGAAACGCGATGCTGTCGCGCAGCAGTTGATCGACGGTCGAATCGGCGGGACTCTCTTCGAACGTCTGCCAGCCAACCGCCAGCACGACAAATCCGCGCGCGGCGAACCGATCAACCATGGTGCGATAGCCTTCTTCCAGGCCGCGGAAGGAATGGATCAAGACTATGCCGGGGTAGGGGCCACCCTCGGCCGGGGCCGCCAGATAGGAGGCGAACGCCTGACCGCCGCTCGTCACCTCCACGTCGCCGCTTTCGATCTCCTGCCCTTCGGGGCTTTGAGCATACACCGTCACAGGTACCATCAGCATCACCGCCAAAAAAGTTACAAACCAAAACCGTCTCATCATCCATCCTTTTTTATCATATTGAACCACTTAATGCATTTTATACGACTTTTCTGCCAGCACTCAACTGGTTCTGACCTTCTCTCATCGAATTCTTATGTTGCAAGTCGGCGTATAAGAATTATGCAAGAAGTTCACAAGAGGGCCATTAAAAATCCGGCCGGCCCCTGGCCTGCATGCTACAATACCGATCAAAAGGGAGTCAGGATCGCCACAATGGACATGCTGCTGTTACCCGATTACCGCGTCCGCCAGCGGGATCACCTGCTGAATATCAGCCGCGCCATCTCATCGCAGCTTGATCTGGGCGAGGTGCTGCGCATGGTGCTGCAAGCGGCCACCTCGATGCTGTCCGGCGAGGTTGGGATCATCGCGCTGCGCGAGGGTGATCGTTTCGTCGTGCGGGCGATCAGCGGCGTTTCGGCGGATCAGGCTGAAGTCTTTCAGCCGTTGATGGCGGACATCCCGGCGCAGCAGGTGGATAATCTGGATATGAAGCTGTTCCACGGCTGGATGCGCAAAGTCGCCCGCGCGCTGAATCTGAACCTGCGGCAGGTGGTTTCGCTCCCGATGTCCGTGGCCGACGATATGCTGGGGATCCTGTTCATCTTCCGCTCGTATGCGGGCGCGCCCACCCAGAACGATTACCGGCTGCTCCAGAGCTTCGCGGATCAGGCCGCGATCGCCGTCCACAACGCGCGCATGTACGAGTTCGCCAACGAAGAACGCCAGCGCCTCGCCGCGATTCTCGATCACAGCGCGGACGGCGTGATGATCCTGGACTCGCATTTGCACGTCGAGCGGTGGAACCGCGCGCTCAGCCGTATGACGGGCTGGACGGCCGAACAGGCGACCGGGCGCAGCTACGATGTGGTGGTCCGGCTGAAGCGCCGCGAAATGGGGCCCGATTTTGCCGAGGCGATCGCGGAAGGCTGGCCGCGCCATTACAATGGCAGTACCACGCTCAGCACGATCTACGTGGAGGGCGAACTCGAACGGCTGGACGGTTCGACGCTCAGCGTGGGGATCACCTACGCGCCGCTGCTCAAGCCAAACGGCGACCTGCAAAATATCATCGCGAATGTGCGCGATATTACCCACTTCCGCGAAGCCGAGCGGCTGAAATCGACTTTCATTTCGGTGGTGTCGCACGAGCTCAAAACCCCGGTCGCGCTGATCAAAGGCTATGCCGATGCACTCAGCCGCGAAGATGCCGACTGGGACCGCGCGACGATCCAGAACGGGTTGGCGGTTATCGAGGAAGAGGCCGACCGGCTGACGGAACTGATCGAGAATCTGCTGGCGGCGTCCAAGCTCCAGGCGGAAGGGATGCGCCTGAACCTGGACGACGTGTATCTGCCGCGCATGGCGCAGCAAGCCATCGACCGCTTCCAGACCCAGACGGAGCGGCACACTCTCACGGCCGATTTCCCGCCGGATTTCCCGGTGATTCAGGGGGATGTGGTGCGCCTGCGGCAGGTGCTGGATAACCTGCTGAGCAATGCCATCAAATATTCACCGGATGGCGGCAGCATCGTCATTCGCGGCAGCCACGATGATCAGATGGTGCAGATTACGGTCAGCGATCCGGGGATTGGGCTGCCGCCCGACCAGTTGGAGCGTGTATTCGAGCGCTTCTACCGGGTCAACAACCGCCAGACGCAGAAAGCACAGGGAACCGGGCTGGGGCTGTATCTCGCGCATGCCGTGGTGAAAGCGCACGGCGGCGAGATCTGGGCCAGCAACAACCGCGCTGGCGGCGCGACGTTCAGTTTTACGCTTCCCCGGCGCGAATGAGGATCGAGTCTCCCCAAGATCTGCACTTTATGCGATAATCTTGCGCATCAGATCGTCTGACCCGGTCCCTGCCACCCGTTATCTATGAACCGGCCTTGCCGGTCTATCGTTTTAGGAGCACAGTCTCATGTCCCAAGTGGTTCGAACGACGCTGGGCTGTCCGCGCTGCGGGAACAATTTTCAGGCCATCATCGAGCAGGTGATCGATGTCGGCCGCGATCCGCAGGCGAAAGCCCGCTTTTTGTCCGGGCGCGTGAATATGGTCTCATGCCCAAACTGCGGCCACACGATGGCCGTGGGCACGCCGCTGCTCTACCACGATCCGCACAAAGACCTGATGATCATCTATGTGCCGATGGAGCTTAATGTCGCGCCGCAGGAGCGCGAGCGGATCATTGGCGACATGACGCGCCGCCTCACCGACAGCATCCCCCAGGAACAGCGCCGGGCCTATCTGCTGACGCCCCGGCAGGCGCTCACGCTGCCCGGCATGATCGACATGATTCTGGACATGGACGGCATCACGCCTGAGATGCGCGAAGCGCAGCGCAACAAGATGCAGGTGCTTAATATGTTCCTGCAGATGGGGCCGGATCATTGGCCGGGCTTACTTGAAGAACAGGAGGAACACCTCGACGCGGAATTTCTGCAGATGATCCTCGTCACGGCCGAAAACGCGGCGGAGACGGGTAAGCCGCAGTTGGCTGAAGCGCTGGTCGCGGTCTACAACTTCCTGATTCAGAACACGTCGGCCGGGCAGCAGATGTTGGAAGCCGCGCAGGCACAGGAAGAAACGGTGCGCGCGGTGGCCGAGGAACTTCAGGCGATGGGTGAGGATATGACGCGCGACGACCTGATGAACCTGATCGTCCGTGATGCGGACGACGATACGCGCGTCCAGGCTATCGCCAGCCTGATGCGCCCTGCGCTTGATTACCAGTTCTTCCAGGATCTCAGCACGAAGATCGAGCTGCGCACCGGCGACGAACGCTACAAGCTTGAACGGCTGCGCGCGCGCTTGCTCGAACTGCTCAGCATTATCGACCAGCAGACACAGGTTGTTTTGCAGCGCGCCGCCGATACGCTGCGGGTGATCCTCAACAGCGAGGACATCGACGCGGCGATCCGTCCCCGGCTGGAACAAATTGACGACACGTTCATGGCCGTGCTGCAAGCCAATATCCAGGCGGCTAACCAGCACGACGATCAGGCCACGGCGGAGCGGCTCCAACTGGTGCTGCAAAAGGTGCTGGAGATTTTGCAGGACAGCGCGCCGCCGCATCTGCGCTTTATCAACGAGCTGATGTCGACGGAGTCGGATGAGGATTCCCGCGAGATGATTGTTGAGCGCGGGCCGGAGTTTGGCCCTGAACTGCTGGACCTGATGAGCGCCGTCGCCGCCGATCTGGACGAGAGCGAGCAGCCCGACGCCGCCGACCGGATGCGCCGGCTGGCCGACATCGCCGCGTCGTATGTGAGCGATACGCCGCGCTTCCCCGCGGCCGCCGCCGATTCGCACCACGGGCACGAACATTAGGCGCTTTGTCCGCGAGTTCTCTTGATGGAAACTGCAAGGGCGGGTCTGATACACCCGCCCTTTTTGTTTCGCCCCTCTACGCACTGACGAGGGACTCACCGATCGCGATTATTACCGGACTCCAGGGGGTGTCGGGCTGCGCCGTCCAAACAGTCTGTAGAGAATCGCTAACAGAACTACCGCGACGACCACGATGATGACGATTTCGGTGGTGCCCAGACCATCATCGTCGTCCTCATCGTCGTCATTGTCCTCGTCAGGTACGGGGGTGGCCGCGGGGGTAGGTGCCTCGGTGGTCGCTTCCACCGTTGCCTCAGTCGTGGCTTCGGTTGTGGCCTCTGTAGTTGCTTCTGCTGTAGCTTCAGCGGTAGGTTCACCCGCGGGCGTCTCGGTTTCCTGGAAGGCAACTCCCGGCGGTGGTCCGTCGGCGCTTGCGCGGTGAGATACAAGCTGCACAGCGAAAATCAGCAGCCCGATCATACATATCGATACAACTAGTTTCTTGTTTACCATACAAAACCTCCTTGTGGATCGGTAAGTTATGTTATATCGAATAGCTTACCGATCTGGCAATTCCGGCTCGGCCGCGGCCGCAAAGGAATCGCCCGCGATTTGCGCCGCTACGCCGGGATTATCCTCGGCCTCGACCACCACGACGGCGACAATCGCCGCATTTTCGCTGCCCTGCGTGCGATCGACAAACCCGGTGAACCAGGCAAAAGGGATCGGAGGCGGGCCCCCATAGGCGATCGCGCTGTGCCCGTACAGCACCAGATCGCCGCGCCGGGCCTGGCTGACATACGGACTCTGTGCCGCCGCTTGCAGCATCGCCAGCCGCAGCGCCGATGCCACATCCAGCCGGAGCAGGGCAGGCTGCTCGACCGGGAGCTTCATCTCCTGCCACGCATCTGAATCGGGTGCGCGCACGGCGTCCACCAGATGAAAGGGAACGGCATTGCCCCGGTTGGCAATCGCCGCGACCACCTGCGCCATGTGCAACGGCGTGACCAGCAGATCGCCCTGGCCGGTCAGCGCGGCCATGAGCACGTCGGGCGGGGTGCGATCGGTCAGGCGGCGGGGAGGCGCGCCCGACACGGTCTCGAATCCGGCCAGCGTGGGCGCGTCGAGCAGGCCAAGCAGATCGAAGCGCTCCCAGACATTGCTGGGAGACAGACCGCTTTCCAGTGCCGATGCAAATGGAGCCGGGCAGCCGTAAAGATAGGCCGCTGCCAGAGTGAGCGATGTGTCCGGGGTGCCGTCCAGACAGGTCAGGGTCAGATCGCCCAACTTCACCGGTTCGCGGGCATCGGAAGCTGTCGGTGTTGAGAATGACCTCGCCCGATGTCTGAAGATTTGGATTGGTCGCCAGGATTGCGGACAGGATGACCGTTTGCAGCGCGCCGCCGGGCTGGTAGAGGCCCGCTGTCACGCGGTTGAGCAGGGGAGTCGTGCGCTCGTTGCGCGTCAGCCGCTCCCAGTTGGCATCGATCCGGTTGGGGTCGTAGCCCGGCTGGCTGACCATCGCCAGCACGCGGCCGGATGGAACCTCAACCACCAACACCGCGCCGCGCCGGTTGCCGAGTGCCGCCGCGGCCGCCTGCTGCACGTCGAGATCGAGCGTGGTCCGCACGTCGCCGCCGGTCTGGGCGCGGTGGAGCGTGTCGTCGAGCAGTTCGCGCCATTCGCTGCGCCACGCCTCGCCGCTGAGTTCCGCATCATACGCCGCTTCGATCCCCGCCGTGCCATAGGTGAAGCTGTAATAGCCCACCGCGCCGACCGCTTCGGTGAACGGATAGACGCGCCGGGCGGTGCCGTCCGGCAGTTCGATGGTATAGGCCAGCCGCTCGCCGTGTTGATCGAGAACAGTGCCGCGATGGATGCGCTGCTCCTCGATCACGTTGCGCGCGTTGTCCTGGCGGGCCAGCAGGCTGTCGCCCTGGATGACGACCCAGAACGCCGTGCTGAGCGCGATCCCCAGGAAGCCGATCAGCGCGGCCATCGTGACGCGAGTCAGTTCTTTGGTCATGCGTCCTCACTCAGCACCAGCAGCAGCCCGACGATCACGAAGCTGGTCAGCAGCGAACTTCCGCCGTAGCTGACGAACGGCAGCGTGACGCCCGTCAGCGGGACCAGCTTGAGCACGCCGCCCATGATCAGCAGGCTCTGCACGCCGACCATCAGGCTCAGACCGGCGGCCAGCAGCGAGCGGAACGTCCCCTTCGCCAGGACCGCGATCCGCATCCCGCGCACGACCAGCGCTCCCAGCGCGACCAGCACGCCCAGTACGCCGAGCAGTCCCCATTCTTCCGCGACGGCGGCGAACGCAAAATCCGAGTGGGCGACCGGCACGATCTGCGGCTGGCCCTGCCCGACGCCCGCGCCAAACACACCGCCCGACGAAATCGCCATGAGGCTCTGCACGACCTGATAGGCGTCCGAATCCGCCGTGGTCCACGGGTCGATCCAGATGTTGACGCGCAGCGCCACCACGTCAAAACTCTGGTAGGCGATCACGCTGGCGATCAGCAGCAGCACGAGACCACCGACGAATAACTGTCCCTGCCCGCTGGCGAGATAGAGCATGAGCATAAACACGACAAAGAACAGCGTTGCCGCGCCGAGATCGCGCTGCCAGACGAGCACTACCACGCACACGCCCCACATCAGCAGCACGGGCGCGAGAAACGCCGGGGATGGCGCTTCCCACCGGCCCAGGCGGATCGTATCCTCGCGCAAAAAACGCTGGTGATCGGCAAAGTAGCTTGCCAGGAAGGCGACCAGTACCAGTTTGAGCAGTTCAGAGGGCTGGTAGTAGATGCGCCCGAATCCCAACCAGATCCACAGGCGCGGGCCGGTAGCCGCGGGGTTTTCTCCGAACCAGATGGTGATCGCCAGCAGCGCCAGCCCACCGATCAGCCACGTATAGCGATAGCGCCGCAGCCAGCGCAGATTGCCGGGCAGCACCATCACCGCCAGCAGCGCCGCCAGCCCGATTACCAGCCAGAGCGTCTGCCGCTCGGCAAACGATGGGATCAGCCGGGCGATGACGGTCAGCCCCCAGCCGGTGAGAAACATCGCCAGCGGGAACAGCAGCGGATCGCGGTGGGGCAGGCGGCGCTCCAGCAGCAGATGCCCGGCCACGGCGCACAGGATCCATACGCCCATGGGCCAGATCGCCGTCCAGGTGCGCTCCCGCGCGATCAGCAGCGTACAATGGTTGACCACCACAAATATCCCTGCCAGCGCCAGCAGCAGGCGCTCGCGCCGCGCGATATTCAAGGGCTGATCGAGTTCAGGGTCCATGAACGATTAAGCTCGTCTTGTTGAATGGCCTCACCCCCGGCCTGCCAATTCCGCACCTGTAGGGGCGCGTTAACAAACCCGCCCTGGGCGACCCACTGGGTCGCCTCTACATGCGGGATCCTTCGGGGCCGGGGGTGAGGCTCACGTTTCTATTCGAAATACTTCCCAACCAGCGGCCACAGCCGTTCGAGTGTCGCCTGGGGGATTTTCTCGCGCGCGGTGATCAGCGCCGACGCCAGCGCGTGATAACAGTCGCAGTCGGCCACGCTGCCCGCCAGACGCTCGACCGCACCGAGCACGGCCTGCTGGGCTAACTGAACATTCGCATGGAGCGTTTGCAGCACCAACTCCACCGAGACATCCGCTTCGGATTCGTGCCACACGTCGTAATCGGTAACGTGCGCCATCACGGCGTAACATATCTCCGCTTCGCGCGCCAGGAACGCTTCCGGCGAGGTCGTCATGCCGATGATGTCGCACCCCCACTGGCGATAGAGGGCGCTTTCGGCGCGCGTGCTGAAGCGCGGCCCCTCGACGGTGATCAGACGTCCCGCCCCGGTGAACGGTGCCGCCCGCCGCCGTCACAGCATCGGCCAGGATGGTGCTCAGTTCGGCGCAGAACGGATCGGCGGTGGCGACGTGCGCGACCAGCCCCTCCCCAAAGAAGGAGCGCCCGCGCTCATCGCGTGTCCAATCAACCAGTTGATCCGGCACGACGAGATGCCCCGGCGCGAACTCCTCGCGCAGCGATCCGCACGCGCTTACGCTGATGATCTGCGTCACGCCCAGCGTCTTGAGCGCGTAGATATTGGCGCGGTACGGCACTTCGCTCGGCGTCAGGACGTGGCCGCGCCCGTGCCGCGCCAGAAACGCGACGCGCTGTCCGGCCAGAGTCCCGATGCGGATGGCGTCGCTCGGCGGTCCAAACGGCGTCTCGACGCGCAGTTCCTCAAGATGGGTCAGTTCCGGCATGTTATACACGCCCGACCCCCCAATGACCGCAATCTGTACTGGTTCCATAGATTCTCCTTAAGAGAAAAAATAGCAGAATTAGTCAGGCAAAGTGTAGCGCCAAACGATAAGCCGACCAAACGAAAGGGTAGTTGGTTGGCTCATGGTATCCAGAATGTGTTTGTCCGGCTGGTTTACCCCTCCCTAAATCCCTCCCCGCACGCGGAGAGGGACTTGGCCGCTCCCCTTTCTCTGCTTGCGGGGAAAGGGGTCGGGGGATAGGGGTAAATAATCTCTACGGCAAATTCGTGCCGGTTGTGGAGATGGTCGTATTGGTGTCTTGCGGAGTGGGAGTCGCTGTCTGTGGCGTCGGGCTGGGCGTCGCGGTCGCGTTGGTGCTGCCGCCGCTCTGCCAGATGATCGTGGACTGGTAAAAGTTCGGATTCGAGAGGTTGCTGAACATCGCACGGAAGGACAGCCCATAAAGCATGAAACAGGCGGCGATCAATAACACCCATACACCCGATAGGAGCGCGCCCATAATCGCATAGCGCCGCGTCCGGCGGGGATCGAAGGATTTTGCGGTATTGAGCAGCGCGATCAGAGAGATCGCAAGGCCGGCGATCGGCAGCAGACACGAGCCGCCGCAGCACATCGTCAGGGTAATCAGCCCGACCAGCATCCCAACGAACGCCATCAGGTCGTTCGAGTTGCCCTTGTAGAGATCCCCGTCGCCGGAGGTCAGGCCGCGCTTCTCTTTGCGGTCCGCGCCGACCTGCGCGCCGATCAATTGGGCGGCATAGGCCCCCGGTTCTTCGATGCGCATGCCGCGCCGGCGGGCTTCTTCGGCGTGTTCGTGGCAGAGCCGCTGCCCGTCCTCGGTATAGTACAGGCAGTAGGCGCACAGCGGCTTCTGGCAGACCTCGCAGCGTTCCAGCGCGATCCGGTCCGGGTGTACGGTGCAGTACAGGGTATCCCATCCTGCCATCAATGAGGCTCCTATCGGGTGAGTGCCAGAATCACATTGCCCATCGCGTTCGCCTGTTCGCCCAGGCCCAGGTCGATGAGGCGGGCGCGGGCCGCCGTTGCCTGATCGAGCGTAAAGCGCCGGTATTCCAGGCCAGCTGTCGGCGCATGCCGGGCGCGGATCTGATGGATGCTCACCAGCACGCGCGCCGCGTGCCCCAGCAGATCGTCATCGCCGAGCGCCGCCGCCAGATCGAGCGCCTGATGCAGCGCGTTTTCCGCCGTCACCGAGTCGCCGTGCAGCATCTCAAGCTGGCCCACCGTGATCGCGGCGGCGGCCAGATCGGACGGATCGCCGGATCGTTCCAGCAGCGCTTTGCCGCGCGTGGCATGGGCCGCGGCATCATTGAACTGGCTGAGTTTCGCCAGCACGCGCCCCAGTTCGAGATAAATGCCGGCCAGTTCCCCTGTATCGCCGCAGGTCAGGGCGTTCAGCAGCGCGTCATCGAGATAATCCGCGGCCCGCTGCCATTCCTCACGCCCGATACGCCGCTCCCCCACATGATCCTCACCATCGGCCCGCTCGTGATGCAAACTCGCCAGCCGCCGCCGGATGTCGCCCGCCAGATCGCAGCGCCCGATGTCGTCCGCCGTGATCAGGGCGCGGCGCAGCACGTCCTCGGCACGCCCGAAGTCTTCCAGTTGGATCAGCGCCTTACTCAAATCGCGCTGGGCGACGGCGGACAGATCCGCGTCCTGCGCTTCGGCATACCCGGCCAGGGCTGCTTCATAGCGGCGCACCGCATCAGCCGGCCGGCCCAACAAGGTGAGCGTATTGGCCCATTCATGCGCGAGGATCGCGGCCTGGGTGACGCCGCCGCGCTGGACCTGCCCCAGCAGCCGGCGCAGCCACTCGGCGAGGGCGCGCTCGGCAGCCTCAACCTGATCCACGCGGATCAGGTGCAGGCCAAGCGCGCGCGCGGCTCTGGCCGAGGGTAGGGGTATCCAGCCCATCGAGGCGCAGGGTCATCTGCAAGGCCCAGCCGGCTTCGGCTTCCTGATCGGGCAGCCGGTCGAGAAGCTCGCCCATCACGATTTGCAGATGAGCGAGTTCAGGGCTTTCGGGCAGGCGCTCGCGGGTTCCCTGCGCATAGGCCAGGAATTCCTCGCTCAGCCCGGCCGCCGCGAACGATTTGCCCGCTGCCGCCAGGATTCGGCCCATCACGCGCAGATCAACGGCCACATCGGGGCGAAGGTAGCGCTGGAGCATGGCCCGCACGATGTTCAGCCGGGCCCGATCCACCACGATCGGGGTGGTGTCAGCGTCCGGCCACGTATCCGCGAGATAGATCAGCACGGCTTCATCCACGCGCGCCAGCACCTCGGGCTTGATCGGCGTCCGTTCCGCTAAAAGCGCGCGCACGACCGGCAGCACGAGGATCCGATCGCCGTCGCACTGTAACAGCCCAAGCTGCGCCAGCCGCTCGATCAGATCCGGCGTCCAGCCCAGGATGCGCGCCAGACCCGTCGTCGATCGCATCGGGCAGGCCCTGAGCACGGTTCAGCAGGGGCAGGGGGTGATCGGGCTCGGCGGCCAGGGCACGGAGCCGCTGGTTGAGATACGCGGCCACCGGGTCCGCCGCTTTGGGATCGAGCAGGGCGAGATCGGCCAGTGCCGCGTCGATACCCGAGCGCCTCGATCAGCGCGACGCCGCGCACGATCAGCCAGGGCCACAGCCGCGTCCGATCCAGGAAATCGTCGATCGTATCCACGTCCAGCGATTCGACGCCGCGTTCGACGGCCAACCGCATCGCCAGCGTTCGCGCCGCCTTGTAGACAAACGGCTGGACGGTGTGCATCCGGCTTTCGCCCGCGCGCGGCAGCAGATTGCTCAGGTCGCGCGCGGTGAGGATCACGCAGCTGCCCGCGGGGAGGTCGCGCATCCACGCGCCGAGCCGTTCCAGTTCCGCCCAGGAGGCCAGCGCATCCACGCCGTCGAGTGCCAGCAGCGCATGCCGCCCATCCAGGGCGGCGCGGACATCGCCGGGCGCGGGGTGTCCCGTTATACCGAGCAGACGCGCCACCTGAGCCAGGATCTCGGCTGCGGTGGTCGTGGGGTTGCAGGCGAACCACAGCACGCCATCCGGGAAGCGCCAGCCAAAGCGCGCCACAAATTCGGCGGCCAGCCACGTCTTGCCAATACCGGCAGGTCCATGCAGGCTGAGCAACCGCACGCCCGCCGCCGGGATATCCTCGGCCAGCATGGTCAGTTCGGCGCGCCGGCCCGCGAATCCTGCCCACGACGGCACGCCGATCGATCGCACGCTGCTTTCGACAATGAGCGGCTGCGGCGCGCGGTGATGCGCTTCGGGCAGGGGCAGAGTGATCTCGTGGCGATCTTCGCGCGTAGCCAGCTCAAAGCGGTCTACCTGTGGATCGGGCTGGCGTTCCAATGCGCCCAACGCCGCGCGATACGCCGTCCGCACGCTCGCAGCCGCGGTGATCTGCGCGTAAAACGACGCCCCGAACGTCAGCATATTCTCCGGGTGGACCCGACGGCGGGTGCCGGTCACGGCCAGGACGGGCGTCTCATCGAGCAAAAGCTGCGCGATGCGGTGGCTGAAACAGCCTTCCATCACCACCAGGCGGCGCCCCGGTGGTTTTGAACAGCCGGGCGATATGCTCCGCCACGGCATAGGCTTCGTGGCCATTTTCGTCTTCGAGGTAGAGCATGTCGCGCTCGCCGTGGCAGACAAAATGCACGACGCGGAAGGCATCGGGTCCGCCAGCCGCCAGCGCCGCCCCCAGCCGGGCCGAGGTCGGCGGTTCGAGCCGTGCCAGCGCCAGCCGCGTGGCGGATTCCGGCTGAAGGCTGGTCACGGTATCGACCAGACGCAGCAGCGCGCCCCATTCAGCGGCGCGGTCGAGCGGATTCAGCGGGTCCTGATCGCCGCCCATACCCGCATAGGGCGCGGCGACGACGGCCAGCACCGGCAGGTAGCGCCGCATCTGCACCGCGCCGGGATCGGTCAGCACGTCATGGCCGGTGATGCGCGTGATCTTCGGATAAGTTGCAGGGGCAAGTGTCAATGTCTCATTCATAGACAGGCAGTATAGACCAAACGCCCCAAAAGCGAAACGCGGCCTGAGTTACAGCGACGCCTGAATCGATCCGCCATCCACGGGGAGCATCACGCCGTGGACGTAACTCGCCGCCGGTGAGCACAGGAACACGGCCACATTGCCGAATTCCTCCGGCTGGCCCATGCGCCGCAGGGGCGTTCCTGCCGCCTGCTTCGCGATCGCTTCGTCCACCGTGATCTCCTGAGTCTTGGCGCGGTCATCCATCAACTCATTGACGCGCTCGGTGCGGGTCCAGCCGGGCAGAATGCTGTTGACACGGATTCCCTCCGGCCCCAGTTCCTTGGCGAGCGACTTGGTCAGGCCGATTACGGCCATGCGGATGCTGTTGGAGAGGATCAGGTTATCGATCGGCTGCTTGACGGATACAGACGTGACGGTGAGGATCGCGGCGCGGTGGCTCTGGCGCAGGTAGGGCAGGGCGACCTGGATCATGTTCACCGTGCTCATAAACGAAAGCTGGAAGGCTTTTTCCCACGCACCCGGAGCGACCGAATCGAAGCTGCCGGACGGCGGCCCGCCCGCGTTCGTCACCAGCACATCCAGCCCGCCAAACTCCCGCGCGGCGCGCTCGATCATGTTCCGCACCGCGTTCGCATCGGTGACATCGCCCGGCAGCGCGAGGACGATGCCGCCCGTCTCCGCGCGGATGGCCTGCGCCGTATCGGCAAGGCTTCCCGCGTTGCGCCCATTGATGGCGACCTGTGCCCCTTCCCGGCTGAACTGGCGCGCGGCGGCACGTCCCAGGCCGCTGCTGCTCGCGGCGACAAACACCTTCGCATCCTGCAACCCTAAGTCCATGGCGAATCCCCTCTTGCGAAAAGTGAACAGTAATCAGTAGGCAGTTATCAGTATAGCGGATACACAACAAAGTGGGGCGAATCACGATCGACTCGCCCCCACAAACTAAATCACGTCAAGGTATCAGCGAACCCTGCGTCGCGCCGAACAGGGGCGAGAGAATTCCGCTAAGCTGCGTCAGCGGGATCGATACAGTCTGCGGCCCGACGGCATAGGCGGCCACCTGATAGGGTGGGAAGTAGAAGACCAGCGCCTCGGGCGTTACGGCGAAGCTGGCATAGGCGTCCAGCGTGCTGGTTCCATCCTGGATCCACTGCGTATCAGCCATGTCGCCCAACTGCGCCGCGAGATCCTGCTGGACGATCGGCGCGATCGTGCCGAGCACATCCGCGCCGGGCTGGAAGAGGTCGCTCAGCGCCAGGACTGAATTCTGGGCGAGATCAAACGTGTAGGTCTGGAAGAACAGGTTGCCGTGCGCGCCGCCCGTATAATCGCCAATATTGAATTTGATACTGAGCACATCGGGCGAGAACTGGAATATCTCGTAGTCGATGTTCAGTCCCCATGGCCCTGGCGACCACGCGGTGGGTTCCATGTTGGCAAAGCTGTTGACGTACTCGGCGCGGATGCCGTTCAGAAACTCGTCAACGGTCTGCTCGACAAACGGATACTGCACGGCCTCCAGCGGATACTTGATGTCGATGATGATCCCGGTGTTGATCACGCAGCGCTGCTGCTCGGTGTCGAATGTCCCGCCCTTCTGATAGCACGGGTCATCCTGCGCGGCCGCCGATCCCGCCGCGGCCAGGGCGGCGACCACCATGATGAGCGCCACGCTCAAAGCAAACTTTCGCATGTGTTCCCTCCATGACGAACTAATTTACGGGTGTGGTAGGTACTCAAAGATCAGACGATCGCGCCCGTCGCCGTAATAGTCCGCTCCCACGCCGATCTGCTTGAAATCCCAGCGTCTGTGTAGAGGCGTAATGGCTGGCGCGTTGCTCTCGTCTGCGGTGATCTTAACACGTTTAACGCCCAGTGCGGTCAGGCTGTCTACGCCGCGCTGGAGGAGCGCCTGCCCGATGCCCTGCCGCCGGTAGCGCGCCAGCACGCCCGCGTTGACGATCCAGCCGGTTTCGCGGTCCTCGGCGATGGCGCTGCACAGGTGCCCGACCACGCGCCGATCGGCTTCGGCCACCCAGATCAGTGAGGGGAACAGGTCATGTAATTGGCGTAAAAACAGGGGCCGGTAGGCTCCGCTGCCGTATACCATTTCTTCGATGCTGATCACGTCGAGCAGGTCTTCGGGGGTGAACTGGCGGATGATGAACGTGCTCAAGTCTATTTGCTCTCCTCAAAGTGTATATTAGTGATTGGTTATTGGTTGTTGACTTTTGGGCTGTTCACGGCGGGTATGTACTTCCTTTACCCCTCCCCTTTAACCAAAAACCAAGAACCGAAAACTAAGAACTAAAACTGTTTACTGATCCAGCTCAACCTTCAACTCGACGCGGCCCACGCGGATCACATCGCCGGACGAGACGACCACCGGCCCGGCGATCGATCTCCCCGTTGAGCTGCGTGCCGTTGCTGCTGTCGCGATCTTCCAGCCACCACTGCCCGCCGCGCCGCGTGATCAGGGCGTGTTCCTGGCTGCAAAAGGTATCGTCCAGCACGATGGTATTGGTGGGGCCGCGCCCCACGCTCGTCAGCGGCAGCAGCGGAAAGCTCGTCCCAGCCAGTTCAGCTTGATGGACGCTCTACCGTCTCGTTGAGTGGAACGCTCCGCGCGCCGTCGCCGGTTCGGAGTACGACCAGCCGCCCACGCTGGCGCTGATAATCGGCCACGGTGCGCGCCGCCACCTGATAATCCCGCCACAGCACCCAGAAGATCGCGCCGACAAAGGCCAGCAGCAGCGCGCCGGTGATGACGCGCAGAATCAGCAGCAGCACATCCACGCTCAAGACTCACCATCCTGCCCGCGATTGCAGATACGCCTGCGTGTCGCCGCCCGATGAGGGTTTCTGTGGCCCCGATTCCTCATCGACGAAGTAGACCAGCGGCACCCCGGCCAGCGAGATCACGTCGCCAGGGCGCAGCACGCTTTCGGATACGCGGATATTGTTTACGAATGTTCCGCCCCGGCTGCCCAGATCGTACAGCACGAATTCACCAAACCGGAAGCGCAGTTGGCAGTGCTGCCGGCTCACACGCCGGTCATCGAGCACGATGGTATTATCACGCCGCCGTCCGATATTGATCACGGTGCGATCCAGCGGCACGTAGCGCGAGCCATCGACCACCAGGAAGGCTTTCGGCAGTCGGGGTGACTCGGCTGCCTCGATCACGGCCTCCGGACTGGACGATCATCATCTGCGTGGTTTGCCGCGCGAGATCGGCGTGCTCCGCGCGCACGACCACCGAATGCAGGAGCGACACCGGGATTCGGGCAGCAGCACGACTTCAGGCGGCGTATCGAGCCGCAGGTCGCTTTCGCGCGCCAGCTGGATGAGGTGATCGACCAGGGTCACGGCGAGGTCGGGCTGCGACTGCCAGCAGCGCGGCGTGATCGTCCGGGTGCAGGGCCACGATATAGCGGTTGGGCGCGGCCAGATTGCCGGCGTCATCCAGATCGGCTTCGTCTTCCATCGCGCGGGCCAGCCGCAGCGCGACTTCACGCGGTTGCAGCCGCCCGGCAAACAGCCGCGCGAATCCACCTTCGATCAACGCCTGGATGCGCTCTTCAAACTGCGAGAATTGGTTTTTGTCCATGCGGCAGATTATAACAGGTCCCGCCGGGGCGGGGGTGGACATCAGAGATACCCTGCAAGGGCGGATCGGTATCGCAATTTGTGTTTTTTATAAGAAAATTCTTGTTTTTTACACCTGATTTATCTTACACTGATGTGCAGATGAAGTGTGGAAAAGGGTGACGACGATGGCCGAAGTCAGTATGGATTACGGGGTTGTCGAAAACATGGCCCAGGGGTTTCGCAGCGCAGCCGACTCTCTTCACACGGTTGATCAAGCACTGGAGTCAGCCGCCGCCATTCTCAGAGCCTCCGCCTTTGTCGGAATGGTCGGCAACCTGGCGCTGGCCCAATACCTGGAAAACATCCGGCCAAACGTGGTCCGGCTGGCCGCGACGTGCGAGGAACTGGATTCCGATTTACTGGGGGCGGTTGCCAGCCTGCGCGATGGGGATCTGTCCGGATCGCAGCGGTTTGTGGGCGGTGGAGGCGGTGGTTCTGGCGGCATGAGCAGCGCCCCGGCCGCATCAGCGCCGGGTATAACGTCTACGGCAGCCGGTAACTCGGTCAATATCGCCAACTATGCCGACGGTCAGAATGGGTGGGAGCTCGTCAATATGGGCGGTGATTTCACGCCCGGCGAACTGGTATCGCAAGGCTCAAAGCCCGCCTGTACCCTTTACGGCACGATGAACCTGCTCATTGAAAACGGCTATAACATCTCTCAGACGGACGCGGACCGTATTTATCAGGAGCGACTGGGAGACCTGAATCCCTTGGCGGACACGGCGTTGATGTTCGACGTTATGAAGGACGGCACACATGATAGTGAAGGGTTTGGGCTGCACCATGCCGAAGCCATTCTTGATCAGTACGATGCGGACTATGACCATGACGACTTCAGCACCTATATGGGGCTGGGCAGCCCGGATCGTGGGGACGCGGAACGGTTCCTGGTCAATCAGGTGAAGAGCGGCAACCCGGTGATGGTGACCAGCCAGGTCGATGACTCGTTTGGCATGGGCAAAGGCGGCCATGCGTATACCGTGCTCGGCGTTCAGACCGACAGCAACGGCAAGCTGACGAACGTCCTGGTGTCCAGCAATTGGGGGAGCTCACAAACGTGGCAGCTCCCTGCCGACAGGTTTATGAACGACTGGATGAACTGGAACGACGGCGAGTATATCGTGGTCGAGAAGGACTAAAACGGTGACATGGAACAAGACACGTTTTTAAATCGCTGGGATCGACAGGTCCGCGCCATTCCGGCATTGGCCCGACTGCATCAGCCGGATATTGGCCGGTCTTACCCGTTGTTTGCCTACGAGGCCAACCGGCTCCAGACGCGCCATTTTTACCATATCGCCAGCCAGACGGGCAGCCAACACCATCTATTTGGGTGCGCCGACGGTCTGTGCCATTCTGGATTACGAGAGCGGCGAGCTGATCGAAACGTTTCCGGCGTCTGAACTCGGCCCTCGAGCCGTTCGAGGACACGGCCTATACTCTCACAGACCGGCAGAAGGAAGCCATCCGTCCGCGGGTGGCGAGTCTGCGCAGCCTTTACGATCTCGTTCTACAGGGCTATCCATACGAGCCGGAGGCCGGTGTTGGCAAAGAATTCTGGGCAGCGCTCCAAGGCAGCGTTCCGCCGCCGCTGCTGCCCTATTATGAGGCACTCTCGCCGGATTTTGTGGCATGGTGCGTGGCGTAAGTATATGCCGAACTCGATCAGGGAAAGCTGGCCTCACCCCCTCAATCCCCCTCTCCAGCCGAGCCAGAGAGGGGGAGGAACGCTCTTGCTCCCCTCTCGAACTGTGATGAACAGGCTCCAAGTACAACCAGATTGAAAGTGCAGGATGTGGGGGTGCTGCCTGGCGCTTCCGTAGGGGCGTATTGCAATACGCCCCTACAAAATGCGGATTCTCGGATAGATACTTGATAGAACCCTTCTATCGTTCTTCCGGCCGGTTGTTCTCGACAAATTCCTGCGGATCGATGTAGTTGGCGCGCAATACCGCGCGATCCATCTTGGGCCAGTGCCACGGCTGCGTTGCAAGAACCGCCGTATGGCTCAGGTCGAAATGCAGATGGAAGGCGAACAGGCCCTCCGCATTGCCGACCTTGCTGATCTGCTGGCCGCGCACCACGCGATCGCCCACCCGCACGCGAATGTCCTCGATGTGCCCATAGCGCCCATAGAGCACTTTTCCGGTGGAAAGCAGCGGATCGTGCCGGATGACGATGACTTTGCCCCAGCCCGGCAGGCGATCGGCAAAGGTCACAATGCCCGATGCCGCCGCGTAGACCGGCGAGTGGGCATCGGCATCCCAATACGGCTCGTTGAGGTTCAGATCCGCGCCGGTGTGGTACGCCTGGCTGGGCGTGCCGATCCGGTAGAGGCGATCGTAGCCGGTCGCATCGAACCACTGGCCGGGCCAGATCTTGGTCTCGGCGCGTTCCGTGGCGGTCCCGACGGGCGAGTTGTACCCATCGGCCAGATATTTGTCGGTGGGGATGATGCCCACGATCTGACGCCAGCGCACGGCATCAAACGCGATCTCCTTGTCCGCTTCGCCGGTCAGGTCGTTCAGGAAGACGACTCCGGCAGCCGCGTTGTTCGCGTCGAACTGGAAAACGCCGAGCGGCACCCACTGGTTATAATAGCGGGACTGCGATACGGGGATCTCAAGCTCGCGTGTGGCACCGAGCACGCCATGCAGCTTGTAACGGGCGCGGTCGGTGGTGGCGTGCCGCGCCGCGACAAAAACCGAGACTTCATACCAGCCGCTGGCGACCAGTTGGGGGTCCCAGCGCGCCCAGACGGTGCTGCTGGTGCTCGACGTGGCCTTATACTTGGTGGTCCAGCCCCACGTGCTGCGAAACGACTGGAACAGGGTTGCCGGATTCGCGCCGCTGTGCGCCCCATCGCGGTACTGCGGCTTGTCGGGGTTGACCAGCACTTCGATCCCATAGCGGCCCTGAGCGGGCGGTGGCTCTTCGCCGTCACCGTCGCCCGGCGTGATCGGGGTGATTGATGGCGGGGAACTCGATCGGACCGATCACGCCGAGCCGCCACCAGCTAATCCCATCCGCGCCGTGACGATTCACGACGTATTCCCGGCCCTGGTTGATCTCGTCACGCGGGGCGCTGCCCGGCAGAACCGGGAAGATCGGCAGGCCGAAGTCCGACCACGTGTTGAACCCCTCGTCCAGCACGGCGATCACCGGGCGCTGAAATGTATTCCAGTAAAGCTGCAAATGTACGCTGTTGATAAACGGACGCCATTCCTCCGGGAAAATGCGCAGTTTGTGCTGCGGGCGGGGATCGACGGCCATCGCGATGTGGAAGCGCCCCCCCACGCCGCGCCGGATGCGCGTCATCAGCGGGCGGATCGGCTCGCGGCCGACGGTCCAGAAGCCGGAGAACGGCTCGACATCCAGCACCATCGATCGCACGCCGGGCCGGTTGCAGACCTCGATGATCCGGTCGGCTTCGGCGGTGACGTTCTGTCCCTTGACCACCGCCCAGGCGTGAAACTCCATCCCATTCGCTTCCAGGATGCGCACCCACTTGTCCACGCTGGCGACACTGTCAATTGCCAGATTCCGATCGGTGTCGAACTGGCCCTGCCAGTGCTCGCCATCGCTGGTCTTGACCCAGATCTGGGTGATGTGGGGTGCCCAGGTTTTGATGGTGCGGACGAGGGCTTCGATCAACTCTTCGGCAATGGAATCGCCCTTCCAATGCCAGGCCGCCACTTTGCCATCATACGGCGTCGCCATAGACTCCACTCCTTGCGTAATATCCTGATGTGAATATGCCTCTACGCATGGTAGTTCAGAACCGCAAAAAAGCCAAACGGCGCTCCATATCGGAACGCCGTCAGCGATAAAACAGAGGATAATGCCAGACTAGTTGAGTTTCTTGACCTTCGTCTGCCGGCCTTCCCACCCGACCGGGTAGAGCGCCAGATCGAGCGCGGCCCACAGGCGGCGCGCTTCGAGTTCGGTGAGCTGCACCCTCCAGGTGTTCCGCTGTACCCAGCCGACCAGCGTATACTGATCGTCGCCGCTTTTCACCATCTCAACGTGGGTCGTTACCGTTGTACTCATGGGCATACGCAGCGGGGCCGTGGCGGCCAGTGCCGTAACCATGTCAGCCTTGTCAGGATAGAGTAACTGCGTCAGCTTAAACCAGAGAATTTGGGCCGCCCGCTGAGTCATGATGTGGACCCAGCGTTCTTCGGCCTGTCCAACTCCTCCCAGGATTAAGGTCTGGTCGCTCTCCTTGCGGCTGACAAACAGATCGGTTGAGAAACCGTACTGTCTGAGTGGGCCGGTGGTCATCCCAGACTCCCATGAACTAGACGAACAAGGGACTACTAATTTTGATACCCATCAACATCTGTGTATCCTACATACAGTATAAAATGGCACAGCGTGCAATGCAATCCCCTGATAAACGGGGCACGAGGATTATTTACAAAACTCAACATATATTAGTTTGCGTATGCCTGTTCGTGCCCCTGTTCGCGCCCGCCAGCCTGAAGCGATTATAATCCCGAGTAAGGACTCACAACCATGCTTCAGAAAGGGACTTGACATGAACCATTATCTCCGCGCCGTGATCCTCGTGATGTTGGGTGTGTGGCTCAGCGTGGAGGCCCAGCTACCCGCGATGGCCGCACCACCTCAACAGGATGCGCGGATTCAGTACAACGAAACGGTGCAGAGCGATATTGACGAAACCCGGACCGAAGAGACCTGGGAGTTCACCGGCAGCACCGGCGATCTGATCCTGCTCGATATGCGCGCGGATGGCTCCAACCTGGATGCCTATCTGACGCTGCTCGATCCGTTTGGCAGCCCATTGGCCAGCGATGATGACAGCGGCGAAGGGCTGAACGCACGGGTGGGTCCCTTCCGGCTGCCGAGCAGTGGCATTTACTCGATCGTGGCGGGGCGCTACGGCGGAGCGGGGGGGTATCTGCTCGAACTCAAGAACCTGAGCACGATTCCGACACTCATGGAGCAAAAGCCGCTGACCGGCGTCGTCGATTCGGCGCACCCCACCGACTATTTTCTGCTTCCGGCCGGAACGTCCGGAGTCGCTGTGGCAGATCGGCGTCGTGGATGACCAACTGCGGACCGATCCCTATCTGAGCCTGTACGGGCCATCGGGGCTGATCAGCAGCACGGAACCGACCAGCGCCAGCCGCATCGACCCGATCGTGCCGCTGGCGGATCAGGCTTATGTGCTGGTGGTAAGCTGGAATTCGACCACGTCTGGCGGCCCGTACCAGATCGAACTCAAGCCGTCCGAAGCGAATCTGCTGGACGTGAACGCGCCGCAAACCGCCACGCTCGATTTCTCCACGGTGGAGCAGCAGCACTATTTTCGCGGCGACGAAGGCGAGCCGGTCCGCGTGATTGTCGAGGCGGATGGGAACATCGCCCTGGCGGTGGAAGTGTCTACGCTGGACGGCAGCCGGGTGCTGTTCTCAAGCTCAGGCGATGTCTCGCGGGAAGTGGCTGTTACGCTGGTGATGCCGCAGACGGCTGTATACGTTGTCGCCGTGTGGGATGGATCGTACAGCGGCGAAAGCGGGACTTACGAGATCCGCCTGGAACGGTGAGCGAGCCTCAGGGCGAACTCACTGGGGTGATCAGGTATACGCGCTCATCATTGCGCCGGAAATTCGCCTGCCAGATGTACGGTGCGGTGGGCTCTGCGATCTGCGCGGATGCGGTGATCAGCATCAGAACCGCGTCGTGATCGGCGTTGTCGGCGGTCCCACGCGGGTAGTGGCTGTACACCCCACCGCGCTCGGTGAGCGCCGGCAGCCAGCGACCGGGCGCGGCGAGCAGATCGGCCGGTTCGGCGGCAAATACGGGCGTGTCACCGTCGAGATGGTAGACCAGCGGCAGCAGAATGCCGCGCGCCGTATCATCGATCAGCAGGCGGGTTCCTGGCGCGGGTCTGGCGTAATGGCGGAGATCTGGTAACAGCATCAGCGCGGTTAAGATCAGCATACCCAGGCATGCCAGCACGCGCCGCGCCTCTCCCAAGCGGACGACCTGCCGTGCATCCAGCGCCCGGACGATCAGCAGCGTGGCAAACGGCCAGGCAGGGCCAAAATAGCGGTAATCCATCAGCGCGTGCACCGGGCTGAGCTGGCCCAGGTAAAAAACGGCAGGTCCCGCGGTCAGGCATACCAGGAAAATCGCGGGCTGGCCCATGCCGTTCGTGTATGGCACCGATGTCCCGGCAACTCGACCCCGCAGGAGCGTGCCAATCAGCGGCAGAAGCAGTGCCGCCAGCACCGGGATCAGGAGGATGTTCAGAGTCCCAACGAGGTTGTCCACGCGGGCGCTCATCGCGCTCCAATCGAAGCCGCGCTCGGCCTCCTGCTGCACAGGTGTCAGGAAATGGGGATGCAGCCCGATCGTAAGCGCCCCGGCCAGCGCCGTGCATACCACGAATCGCGCCACCTGCCTCCGATCCCGCCGGGCCAGCACGACGATCCCTCCCGCCAGCAGCGCCAGGATGAAATAATAGTGCGTGAGCAAGCCCGCCGCGCCGATCAGAACCAGGGCAAGCCACGGCCGTTTTTTGGTGTGCGACGAAGGGCCGGTATGAAGGGCGGCACGCTGCGCCAGCGCATAGAGCACTGTGAGCAGGGTGAACAGGCCATACTGCCGCGCGACGCTCATAGTCTCCAGGGCCACCGGACTGAGCGCCCACAGGGCGACCGCTGACAGCGCCGCCGACAGCGTCGCGACGTGCCACCGAACCCGCGCGCCAGCCGGTACAGCGCCAGTGCCGTCCCCATATCGATCAGAAGGTTGAGCAGGGGGCCAGCCCATTCTGTGGTTCCAAAGATCAGAATCCAGCCATGCAGCAGCCAGAAATACAGTGGGGGATGGATGTCGTAATCGGCAAGGTCGTGCGCAATCTGCCCGAAGATGAACGACCGATCCGGCTCCATGAAACGCTGCCACTCGCGCGCCGAAACCCATTCACCCGCAGGCGGCCGGCCCGCTCCGACCGTCAGGGCGTAGTCACGCTGGTGCCCGGCTGCTGCCAGATAGGATATCGCCTCGTCGTGCTGCATCGTCTTTTTGTTCGCGATCAATTCCAGCCGCAGCAGCAGCGCCACCGTCATCAGGATGCCGTAGGCGAGCACGGAACGGCTGCGAAACCTTTGCCGGGTGTGCCATAACGGTGGCAACCACTGTATATTTCGTAACATGAAACCCTTCTTCCTGAACACAGCACAGCCCGGCAGTTCGGGATCTCTACTTGCCGTAGGCTGTTCACGCATGTTAGTATCAGAGGCCATTCTACTCTAGATTTTCGAGGTCAGGTGTGCGTGATTCTACTCAGACTGGAAAACGCTGGCAGGTAGCTTCCCGGATCCCATCCGATGTGCTTTACCACCTGCGCGACTATCATCCCGTTCTGGCGCAGGTGCTCTATACCCGGGGGCAGGACAGCCCCGAAAAAGTGCGCGTGTTTTTGCAGGGCGGCGATACGACCCTGCACAACCCCTTTGCCATGCATGGTATGGGGCGGGCCGTGGCGCGTATCCGGCTGGCGATCAGACAGCAGGAGCCGATCGCGGTCTATGGCGATTTTGACGCGGACGGCGTCACCAGCACGGCACTGCTCACCCAGGCGCTTGAGGCGTTGGGCGGGCACGCCCGGCCCTACATTCCCAACCGGGTGGACGAGGGCTATGGGCTGAATATCGAGGCGCTGCGCTTGCTGCACGAGCAGGGCGTCAAGCTGGTGATCACCGTGGACTGCGGGATTCGCGCGGTGGAGGAGGTCGCCTTCGCCAACACGCTCGGCCTGGATATGATCGTGACGGATCATCATTCGATCGGCGATCAGCTCCCCGAGGCGCTGGCGGTGATCGATCCGAAGATCGATGAGCAGCTTCGCACGATCGAGGGCCGGCGCGATGTCTACGAAGAGGATATGCTGGCCGGCGTGGGGGTCGCCTACAAGCTGGCCGATGCGCTGTTCCGCGCGGAAGAACAGCAGCGCCGCGGCAAACCGAATTTTAAGCTGGAAGATCTGCTCGATCTGGTCGCGCTCGGCACCGTGGCCGACCTCGCGCCGCTGAATCGCCTTGAAAACCGTGAACTGGTGCGGCGCGGCCTGGAAGTGCTGAACCGAGCCCAGCGCCCCGGCATTTACGAGCTGGCGCTGGTGGCGCGCGTCGAGCCGGGCAAGATCAACACCACGAGCATCGGCTATATGTTGGGGCCGCGCATCAACGCCGCCGGCCGGCTGGCGAGCGCGATGGTCGCCTACGAACTGCTGCTGGCGGGCATGCCCCAGGCGGGCCAGCTTGCCCAGCAGTTGCAGGAACTCAACGTCCAGCGGCAGGAACTCACGATGCGTGCCGTCGAGGTCGCGCGGGAGCGGGTGCTCATCGAGGTGGAGGACGGCCTGCCGCTGATCTTCGTGGCGAACGCCGATTTCCGCTCCGGCATTGTGGGGTTGGTCGCGGGCCGGCTGTGCGAAGAGTTCTATGTGCCGTCGGTTGTGGTCGAGATGGGCGAGGAAGAGTCGCGCGGATCGTGCCGCAGCATCCCCGAGTTCAACATCACCCATGCGCTCGACCAGTGCGCCGATCTGCTGGTGAGGCACGGCGGGCACGCGCAGGCGGCCGGGTTCACCGTGCCCAACGAGAATCTGCCCCGGCTGCGCGATAAGCTGATTGCCCTGGCGGGCGAATCGCTGCGCGGCAAGGATCTGCGCCCGACGCTGAATATCGACGCCGAGGTGCCGTTCGATGAGATCACCATGAATCTGGCCGATTCGCTGCGAATGCTGGAGCCGATCGGGGCGAACAACGAAGCGCCGGTTTTCATCACGCGCCGGCTGCATGTGGCGGATTACCGGCGGGTGGGCGAGGAAGGGCGGCATCTCAAGCTGCGGCTGTCCAACGGCTTCCACCAGATTGACGCTATCGGTTTCAAGCTGGGTGATTGGGCGCAGCGCATCCCGCAGATTGTAGATGTGGCCTATCACCTGGAGATCAACGAGTGGAACGGCAGCCGCAAGCTGCAACTGAATATTCAGGATCTGCGCCCGGCTGGGCAGGCCGACCCGTTGTGAGTTGTGAGTTATGAGTTTTGAGTCGATGCGCCGGGCAAGTCCCCTCTCCGCGCGTGGAGAGGGGATTTAGGGGTGAGGTAGACCGCCCATATCGGTTACCGATCTTGATAGTCAAAATTCATCAGATTGCCCTTGAACGCGCGTAATCAGGTAAGCCCGACTTATAACTCAAAACTCATTACTCAACACCTTTGCTCGGATACGACGTATTCTTCACACATCATGAGCCACACAAGACAAACAATGAGGGGAACGGCGGGCTGTCGGGTTCGCCCCGGATGGTTATGGCGCGCCGCGTGCGCGTTGATGCTGGCTGCGTGGATTGCCGCCGCGATCCCGGCGCGGGCGGATGAGCCGCGCGCGCAGTCCGAACCGCCGGTTGTGATGCGCTTTGGCGTGGTCAATGCCTATGAGGATCCTGAAGCTGCCGCCGAACTGGGCATCACCTGGGAGCAGATCACGTTTGACTGGGCCGCGTTTCAGCCGTCCGGCCCGGATGACTTCGTGTCGCGTTCGGTGCACGCCGCATGGCTGGAATCGGCGGCGGACTCCGGGCGTGAGGTGGTTGGGCTGATCGCCGGTACGCCGCGCTGGGCGTCGGAATCCGGCGCGTGGTCCGCCATCCCGGATGGGTTGGACCGGCCTCTCGATGATCCCGATAATACGTGGGCGGCGTTCGTAACCCGGCTGGTCGCGACTTACGCGCCGCTTGGAGTGCATCAGTGGATTATCTCCGAAGAACCAAATATCCGTCCCGGCGAAGGGCGCGTCCGATTTGTGGGCGCGGTTGAGGATTACGCGCGGCTGCTGCGGGTCGCTTCGCTGGCGGCGCGTGCTGCTGACCCTGACGCGCGGATACTCGTGGCGGGGATGGCGGGCTGGGCGGACAGCGCGGCCGGGCGCGATCCCTACCTGACGCGGCTGCTGGCGGTGCTGCGTGCAGACGCCGAGTCTGCTGCGCACGGCACCTACTTCGATGCGGTAGTCGTGCGGGCGTTCGACAGCACGCAGGCCGTCTGGGACAGCATCACCCAGGCGCGCGGCGCTCTGGATGACGCAGGGCTGGCCGATAAACCGATCTGGCTGATCACGAACGCCGGCCCAACGCTCGATCCGGCCTCGCCATCGGAGGGCGGCGTATTTGGCATCACGCCCGACCAGCAGGCCGACTTTGTGATCCAGGCGGTGGCGATCAGCTTTGCGCTGGGCGTCGAGCGGGTGGCGATCGACCGGCTGGCGGACACAGACGGTCCGCCCGCTCGATCGGAGTTTGATCGGCGCGGTTCGCAACTGGATCACGGCTGCGCCGGATGAGGATGTGACCGCCTGGGGGTTGGTACGGGCGGATGGCTCGCGCCGCCCCGCGTTTGAGGCGTACCGGCGCGCGATCGGTTGGGGAAACCAGATACACGCGGTGTCGTGGTATTCGCACCCGGCGGCTGATCTGGTGATTCTTCAGCAGGATGAGCGGGAGGTGTTCGTCATGTGGAGCAGGGGGATTGAACCCGCGTCGTTTGTCATTACGTCCTCTGCGGTAGGCGAGATCGGCATGCTCAGCGAATTGTATCACGCATCCTCGACCGTTCCCTCGGAAGCCCAGGAATACCCGGCTGCGTTTGTGGTGCCCGTGCCAGGCGCGGTGTTGGACGCGAACGGCTTCCTCTCCGTGGCCGGGTCGCCGCGCTGGCTGGCGCTGGACCGCTCCGACTTCTACCGCGTGATCTACCTGGATACCGCCAATGGGCGAATCCGTCTCCAATAGGAGCCGGGCACGTTCCGGCGCGGTGTTTCTGTTTTTCGCCTGCCTGTATATTCTCTCAATTGGCCGGGGCTTTTACACCAGCGATGGTGAGGTCATGTTCAAGACCGCCGCCGCACTGGTCGAGCGCCATTCCTTCGCGCTGGAGCCCGATCCCGGCCTGCCGCAGATCGTGCGCGGGCATGACGGCCGGATGTACAGCAAATATGATCCCGGCCTGCCTTTACTGCTGGTTCCGTTTTATGTTACAGGCGATTGGATCGGGCAGATCAACCACGCGCATCGCTATCGGCTGGCCGCGACGTTTGCCCTGCTGCTCCCCGCGCTGGCCGGAGCGGGCACGCTGGCGGCGCTCTGATGCTAGCCTCACCCCCCAATCCCCTCTCCACACCGTGGAGAGGGGGAGCATATCGCGACCCGGCAACTCCCCCTCTCTACCTGTGGAGAGGGGACGTGGGGGTGAGGCTTAGCCGGTTCATATTATGGCAATTCTCGCGGCCGGGATCGCGTCGCCGCTGTGGATGTATGCGCGCGAATTGTTCACAGAGGCGGTGCTCGCCTGCGCGCTGACGCTGACCGTGCTGATTTGAGGGGCGTTTGAAAACCTCACCCCGCCCCCCTCTCCATGCACGGAGAGGGGGAGCCGGTCATCAACCACTTCCGCTCTGCGCGTGTGGAGAGGGGATTGAGCGTGAGGTAAGTCTTTTCAAATGGCTCGCGATCGGGCGGGGAATGCGTGGCGCGAACCCATGCGCCTTCTTGCGGCGGGGATGGTGTTCGGCCTGGGGGTGCTCACGCGCGCGGCGCTAGTCATCTATTTGCCCGCGCTGATGGTGCTGGCCGTCCGGCAGCGGCCGGGCGGGTCGCGGCATGCAATGGTCATGCGGCTGGCATGGTTCGGAATGGGGCTGCTGCCGTTTGTCATCGGGTTGGCCGCGCACAATGTGCTGCGCTTTGGCGATCCGTTCCGCTTCGGTTACGAGGGCGAAGGGTTCACGACTCCGCTCTGGCAGGGCATCGCCGGACTGCTGTTCAGCCCCGGCAGAAGTGTCTTTGTCTATGCGCCGCCGCTTGTCCTGAGTTTGATCCTGTGGCCGCGCTTCCGGCGGGTTTGTCCCGCGCTGGCGGACTTGCTGGCGCTGGCATGGGGATCGGCACTGATCTTCTACGGTGCGTGGTGGGCATGGCACGGCGGCTGGAGCTGGGGGCCGCGTTTCCTGGTGCCGCTGATCCCGCTGAGCATGCTGCCACTGATCGTCCTGCCGGACGGCTGGCGCTGGCGGGTGGCGCTGGCGGTGCTGATCCTGGCCGGGACGCTGATCCAGATGACCGGCATTCTCACCGATCTCACACCGCATTACGCCGCGCTGACCGTCGATGGCGAGACGGATTATGCCGCGCTCCATAACGACCCGGACCTTATCCCGCAGCTTGCTGCTGCCCGCCGTCTCGTCCGCGGGCAGACTGAGCCGCTGGCGGTCTTCCACCTGAGCGATACCGGGCTCCCGTCGACATGGACGGTGGGCGTCCCCGCGCTGCTGCTGGCCGGACTCGTTACTTCTTTGATACGTTGTACGTACATCTATAGAAACCGTGAATCTTCGCAGACCTAACAGATGAAGGATGGCCGGTCATGTCACTGCGTGCGTTCAAACTCCCCGATGATCTGGACGTGATGATCGCGCTGATTGAGCCCAGTTTTCAGTATCCTGAGAACCAGGATTGGAATGTTCAGCAGGACGAGATTGACAGCATGGTGGACTCGCTGCAAGGCGCACGGCGCATCTGGCCGCTGATTCGCGTGCTGCAAGTGTTCTCGCCGCCGGTGCGGGATACGCTGCGCGGGTATATCTGGGAAGAGGATGGGCGCGCCGTCGGCCTAAGCAACATCCTGCGCATGGGTGATACGCGCCAATGGCTGATCGCCAATGTCTCGGTTCTGCCCGAATACCGCCGGCGTGGAATCGCGCGGCGGCTGGTGGAGGCGTGTGTCGGATATGCGCGCGAACGGCAGGCGTCCACCCTCACGCTGGATGTAATCGCCGGGAATACACCCGCCTACAGCCTGTATACGGCCCTGGGATTCCAGCATTTCTCCGGCTACAGCCAGTTGGAATACCGCTCCGACCGCGCGATCGACGAGGTGTCAGTTCCAGATGGATATACCTTCGGGCCGCTCCTGCCGAGCGCGTGGCGCGTCGAGTACGAACTGGCGCAGCGTATCACGCCGGACAAGGCCCGCCCGTATGCGCCGGTCGAGGAGGGACGCTACCGCCGGCCCGTGGTCATGCGGCTGCTCGGGCCGAGCATCACCCGCGCGATGGGGACTCAGGTACGCCGGTTTGAGCTGAAGCACGGCGGTCAGACGGTCGCTACCGGCAGCACACAGGCGCGCCAGCGGGCGGGCGGCGTGAACCAGATGCGGCTGACGCTCGATCCGGCCTGCCCGGAGGCGGCTTCCTTTCTCGTGTGGCGGCTGGCGGGGGAGATACAGCGTTACAGCCCAGGGCGTCCGATCCATTTTGAGGCGAAGGATTGGCAGCCCGCCTTGCTGGACGCGGCGCAGCGGGCCGGATTTCGTTTACTGGCGGAGATGCACAGTCTCGGCCGGAAGCTGTGAGCACCGCTTGATCCATCGGCAGCAACCCTATACAGATTTCACACTTGCCAAGTGCCCCCCGGCACGGCACAATCTATGTTTAGCGTCAGATTAGTCAATTTGGAGCGTTTCATGGTAGACGTGAGGTCACTGCAGCGGCGCTGGCGGCTCTGGCGTGCGGGCGCGGTGTGGGGTGTCAAGGCGTTGGGCTGGGCAGTCCAGGCGGCGCTGGACGAGCGCGGCACGGTTTCGCAGCCAGAAAAACGACTGTCGTCATTCGCCTATGGCGGGCAGGCCGTGATTGAGGGTGTCATGATGCGCGGCCAATATGTCGCCGCGATTTCGGTTCGCAATCCCAAGGGTGCCATCATTACCAAAGAGATTCCGCTCAAGGCGGCGCTGTATCGCGGCCGAATCGCAAAGCTGCCGTTTGCGCGCGGGCTGGTGATGCTGTGGGATGCGCTGGTGCTCGGTACAAGCGCGCTGATGTGGTCGGCCGACGTGGCGCTCGAAGAGGAAGAGGACGTTGAGTTCTCCTTCGAGGGCGCGGCGGGTGTCGGGCTGGTGCTGGTTTCTGTTGCACTGATGCTCGGCCTGTTTGTGGCGATCCCGGCGGCCGCGTCTCATGCTGTCAAGGATGTCAGCGGGCTGGACAGCCGGCTGGCTGCTGACGTGATTGAGGGTGTCGTCAAGCTGGGCATGCTGGTCGGTTATATCTGGTTGATCAGCCACATGAACGATGTCAAGCGCCTGTTCGGCTATCACGGCGCGGAGCACAAGACGATCAACGCTTATGAGGCGGGCGCGGAACTGACCCCGGAGAACGTGAACACCTATCCGATCCAGCATCCGCGCTGCGGCACGGCCTTTTTGCTGACGGTGGTCTTTATCTCGGTGGCGGTGCATATCCTGACCGGGCGGCCCGACGGCGTGATCGCGCTGGTGCTGGCGCGCATTGGCCTGATTTTCCCCATCGCGGGTATTTCCTACGAGATCATCCGGTTCACATCCAAACACCTGGATAACCCGATCGTCCGCCTGATCGTCAAGCCCAATCTGGCGCTGCAACACCTGACCACGCGCCAGCCGGATCTGACCATGATCGAGGTGGGCATCGCATCGCTGGAACGCGTGCTCGAAGCGGAGCGGGCGGGCGTCGCCGTCCCTGAGACGCGCGTGACCGAAATCCCGGCGGCGGTGCAGCCGTTGGGCGATTAGCGACATAGCGCTCAGCTGTCCGCGATCAGCTTTCAGCCAAAAAACTGTAGTATGGGAGGGGCGAGTGACACACTCGCCTCTTTTAGTTCGGCATGAACAACGGTAAAATGAGGGTTATCCTGTTACCGCATCCTCGAGAGATGTCATGCACATTTTCATCAGCTACGCGAAAAAAGACACCTATGATCTGGCGCTGCGGCTGCGAGACGCGCTCACCGTGCTGCCCGGAGTGTCCGCGTGGATGGACGAGTCGATCCCCATTGGCGAGAACTGGCCGCAGGAGATCGAGCACGAGATCGATCGCTGCGACGTGATGATTGTGCTGCTGTCACCCGATATCCACCGCGATCCCGCCTCGCCGGAAGGTCCGAGTTTTGTGCTCAAAGAGGTGAATTACGCGCTCTATCAGGTTCACAAGCCGGTGATCCCGATCCTGGCTCAGCCGACGCATAAACCTCTGGTGCTGGCGGATGTGCAGCATATTGATCTGAACTCGACGCATGGCAACGGGATGGATCGCGTGGTCGAGGAGATCCTGCGCCGGGCAGGGGACGAAATGTCGGCCCGGAACGCGCTATCCTCATCGCTGCCGGAGAAGAAACGCACCACGCAGATTGCACGCGCCGCCTTGTCGCCTGCTGCCGATCTGCCACGGAATTTCCCGCTGCCGCAGCCCTTTGAATGGTGCCATATCCCCGCGGGGCATGTCACGCTGGAGGACGCCAGCAGTCGCGGCGGCAGCAAAGGCGGGCAGTATTGGGTCGAGGCGTTTGCTATCGGAAAATATTCGATCACCAACGCACAGTATGATGTCTTCATCGACGACCAGGACGGTTATGTGAACTCCGGCTGGTGGGGCTTTTCGCCCGAAGCGGAGCAGTGGCGGCGTAATCATCCCAAGCCGCGCGGCCCTGCGTTTGAAGGCGCGGATCTGCCCTGTACGAACGTAAGCTGGTACGAAGCAGTGACATTTTGCCGGTGGCTGAGCAGCAAAACCGGGCTGGAGATCACGCTCCCCACCGGGCAGCAGTGGCAGCGCGCCGCGCAGGGTGACGACGGCCGCGAATATCCGTGGGGCGACGAGTTTGATCCGAGCCGGTGCAATTTCGGAAACAACATCGGGCGGCCCACGCCGGTCACGAAATACCCGCTGGGTGCAAGTCCCTATGGCGTGATGAACATGAGCGGCAATACCTGGGAATGGTGTCTGAACGAGTGGGGGACCGACAGCACGCGCCTGAAAGGGAATGGGGTGCGGAACGTGCGCGGCGGCTCGTGGGGCTTCTACCAGAATCTGGCGCGGGTGGCATCGCGCAACTGGCACGATCCCGCCGACTGGGCTGTCAACCAGAGCTTCCGCATCGCGCTGATGAGTCCGATCCAGGGCAAGTGAACAAAGACTGAACCACCGAGATGCCGAGGACGCAGGGCTTCAAATCACTGGTCGCCATCTACGGCTATCAAATGCTAATGGCCCGGCAGAATCTTTCTCCCCCACGAACAGCAGCACGGTGCTCCGATCGAGTTCCTCGACGCGCAGATCGGCGCGAAAACCCGCTTCTGCGAAGCGCTGCTCGATATTGACCGGCCAGGGCGTGCGCTGCCCCGTCACCCGGTAGGCGAATTCGAGCGCGTCCTGAGCCGCGCCGCCATTCGTCAGCAGGCCGCTGAACACGACCACCAGCCGCCCGCCCGGTTTCAGCACGCGATACACCTCGCGCAGCGTGGCCGGCTCGACGATAAATTCCGTGGGGAAGGTGCTCACCACGGCGGCGAAATGCGCGGCGGGGAAGGGGAGCGCCTGCGCCCTGGCGCGGATCAGGGGCGGACGCAGCCCCCAACCGCGGATCTTGCGGCGGGCGATTTGCCCCATCGCACGGCTGAGATCGAGCGCCACCGTCCGGTAGCCCGCGCGCCGCAGATCGATCTCAAAATTCCCGGTGCCATGTGCCAGCTCAAGGATCGCCGCGCCGGGTGGGGCGTTCAGATGGCGCAGGGCGACCCGCTGCCAATCGCGCCACTGGCCGAGGCTGACGACCCAGCTTACCGTGTCGTAGGTAAAGGCCATCTCGTTATACAGCAGGCGGAAGCCAAAACAAATCAGCGACCACCACGTTTTTTCGAATGCGCTTAACGGGCGCGACTGCGGCGCGATCGACCCCATGCCAACCGGCTCCTTTCATGGGCAGCTACGCCCGATTATAGCGGGTTCGCGGCGAACTTGGCGGCTGGTCTGGACATATTGCCGCGAGCGTGTAGAATCGGGCGTCGGTTGAGCGGTTAGCCGTCAGCGATCAGCAAGCTGCAAACCGTATAGATTGTGCGACTGCTGGTGCTGAACATTTTTGGACTTTTTCCATTCTACCTGGAGGAGATTCTTCTATGCGGTATGCACTTCGACCGTTATGGCTGGTCATATTGGTGGTCGTACTGGCGTTTCCCATGGTGAGCTATGCCCAGGACGGCGGTGATGCGCCCCCGGTGCTGATCCAGGGCACGCCCGAACTGGAAGCGCTGGTCGGAGCGGTGCGGGATGCGTATGTGGGTGCCAACCCAGATGCGGATGTCCAGATCGATCCGGGGGTGGGGCTGCGTGGCGCGTTCGAGGCGCTGTGCCAGGGCACAGTAGACATCGTGATGTCCACCGAGCCGATGACTGACGCGCAGGTGGCCGCGTGCAGCAGCGCCGGTCAGAACTTTATCGAGACGGTGCTGGCGTATGAAGCGGTGGTGCTGCTCCCCACGCCCGAAGCGGAACTGGCCTGCGCCAGTCAGGATGCGCTGTTCAACGCGTGGGAGCTTGGCGCGCCGGCAGAGGTCAATTGGGCCGACCTGGGTGTGACGGCAGCACTTGAGACGCCGGTGGCGTTCTACGGGCCGGATGAGCTTTCCAAAGCCACTATGCTGTTCCGCAGCCTCGTTCCCGCTGGCGACCTGCGCGACGATATTCAGATCGCCGATCCCGCGGCGATCGTGAGCACGGTGCAGGAAGCCGGGTCGAGCGCCTTTGGATTCATGTCGCTGGCCGATCTAAACGCGGCCGATCCCGATGGCGCAGTCTTGCCGCTGGCGATTGAAGACGCCAATCTGAACTGCATCCCGCCCTCGCTTGAAACACTCGCGGACGGCAGCTACCCGCTGGCGCGGACCGATTATCTGTATGTCAACGCCGAGAGTGCCGTCCGCGAAGAGGTGCGGGCATTCCTCGACTTTGCGCTGGTGGACGAAGCCGGCGCGCGCGCTGTGGCCGCGGCGCAAGGGTACACAGCCGCCACGGAAGAAACCTATCGCGCCGGACGTCGATAACCTGATCAACGCCGCGGTGGGCCGCACCTTCACCCGGCCGGTGACGCCGGTTTCGATCTCCACGGCGGAGGTAGGCACGGTGACGATCGCTGGCACGGCTGCCCTGCGCGACGTGACCAACCCGATCCAGGCGAATTTCTCAGCGGAATATACCGGCGCGGTTGTCGAGACCAACCTGTTGGGCGATACGGCGGGCTGGCAGGCGTTCTGCACGGGCGCGGCGGATGTGCTGCAAACCACGCGCGACGCGACCGCCGAGGAACAGGCGCTCTGCGAAGAAAATGGCATCGAGCCGTACACGCTCAATCTCGGTTACGAGGGGCTGGTAATCGCCGTGCCCGCCGGGGCGGATTGGATCGAATGCCTGGACGCGGAAACTGCCGCGACGCTGTTCCGCGCAGGGACCGACGAAGCACCCGCCGCGAATTTGTGGAGCGATGTGAACGCCGATTGGCCGGAGACGGAAATCCTGTTTGTGCTGCCGCCCTTTGGCTCGGGCGAGACTGATTTCCTGACGCTTGGCCTGCTCGGGGATCTGACCTTCCCGTTCCGCGTGGATGCGGATGTCGAGAACGGCGATCCGCTGTACCGCGCGCAGGGCGTTGCCAATACGGATAACGGCATCACCTATCTGTGGTGGAGCGAATATCAGGGCAGCACGGCGGATGTTAAGCTGCTGGCCGTGGACGCGGGCGAAGGCTGTGTCGCGCCGTCGCCAGAGGCATTCGCGGATGGGACGTATGCGCTGTCGTTCCCGGTGCGCTACCATTTCAGCCAGGCGTCGTTCGCCAACGGGCTGGTGCGGGCGTTCTTGTGGGATTTCTTCAGCGAGAGCGCGATCAGCACGCTGGCCGAAACGCCCTACGCCGGGCTGGACGTGGAACAGTTGCGCGGCGCACTGCGCGATGAAGCCTTCCAGATGCTGGCGGATTTTGAAGCGCAGCAGCCCACCGAGGACGAACCGACTGTCGAGCCGACGCCCGAAGCGACCGAAGAAGTAACGGAAGAAGCACCCGCGGAAGCGACGGTCGAGGCGACGGCAGAAGCGACTGCCGAACCCACCGCCGGGCCGACCGCCGAGGCGACCGAGTTGAGCGACTAAACGTTAGCCTCACCCCTATATCCCCTCTCCATCTCATGGAGAGGGGACATGCCGGGCGGGTTTGTTAACCCGCCCCTACAAAACGGCGTTATCTCCCCCTCTCCACAGCGTGGAGAGGGGGCCGGGGGGTGAGGCTGAATGCTATCGCCCATCGCCTTTTCCTGTAGCCGGCCCGCGGCGCAGCCGGGCGAGATTCTGCCGGGCGGCTTCGCGATCTTCCATCTTCTGCACGCGGTCGATCAGAAAAAGCCACATCTCGATCGGTACCTGCACGGCGATGATCGCCTCTTCCTCGTCGCGGACGTGCGTCACGGACTTCCAGACATCATTCAGTTCCATAACCCAAACCGATCCTTCTCTCGTGCCATGATACCTGTCCTGAACATTATACCGCGCGGATGGCCCGACTTTTACACCGCGAACCGCTCCAAATGTGATACAATTGCCGCTGGTCAATGGCCCGCCAGCAGGCGGTTGTCCGCTCCCAGGCGGCTGCCCGCCCAGAGGCGGTTAGAAACGGAGTCAACTATGCGCGGCGAGTTCGTCGCCCTGGATCTGGAAACCACGGGTCTGAATCAGTACGAGGATGAAATTATCGAGATCGGAGCGGCGCGGTTCCGTGATGGCGAGCTGCTCGATACCTACGGCACGCTGATCAATCCGGGGCGCAACGTGCCGGAGCGCGTCACGGCGATCACCGGGATTCACACGGACGATGTGATCGAAGCCCCCACCATTCGCGAGGTGCTGCCCCAACTGCGGCGCTTCGTCGGTGATCGGCCCGATTGTCGGCCACCGCATCGATTTTGACCTGGGTTTCCTGGCCCGCTTCGACATCGGGACCACAAACGTCTCGCTCGATACGTATGATCTGGCGTCCGTCATGCTGCCGACCGCGCCGCGTTACAACCTGAACAGCCTGACCGCGCAGTTTGGCCTGGAACTCGAAAACGCCCACCGCGCGCTGGACGATGCGATTGCGTCCGGGCGGCTGTATTGGGCGCTGTGGAAGCAGATCGTAGATCTGCCACTGAGCACGCTGCGCGAGATAGTGGAAGCCTCGCGCACCCAGGAATGGACGCGCGAGAATCGTGTTTGAGGAGGCGCTGCGCGCTCGGAGCGTGACCGCGCTGAGCGAGGAATCCCCGGAGCGCGGCCGGCCGGCGATCGCAGCCGATGACCTGTTCCAGACCGACCGCCAGCCGTGGAAGCCGCTGCGCCCCAACGCGGACCGGCAGCTTCTCGACGTGGATCATCTGGCCGCGATCATCGAAGAGGGCGGGCGCATGGCCGAGCATTTCCCGGCGTATGAGCACCGCCCGCAGCAGGTGGATATGCTGCGCGCCGTCACCAGCGCGTTCAACGCCAACGAGCACCTGATGGTCGAAGCGCCGACGGGGGTTGGCAAGAGCCTCGCGTATCTGATCCCGGCGATCTATTGGGCGACGCTTAACAACGAGCGCGTGGTGATCAGCACCGCGACGATCAACTTGCAGGATCAGCTCGTCAACAAAGACCTGCCGATCCTGCGCGAGACGCTGGGGCTGCCGTTCCAGGCGGCGGTGCTCAAGGGCCGCAGCAACTATCTGTGCCCGCGCCGGCTCGCCACGCTGCGCCGCCGGGGACCGACCTCGGTGGGCGAACTGCGCGTGCTGGCGAAGATCCTGGTGTGGCTGCTGGAATCGGACAGCGGCGACAAGGGCGAGATCACGCTGCGCGGGTTTGACGAAAATGCCGTCTGGTCGCGCCTGAGCGCCGAGGACGAAGGCTGTACGCTCGAACGCTGCGACAGCCAGATGCATGGCGCGTGCCCTTTCTATAAGGCCCGGCGTCAGGCGGAAGCGGCGCATGTCGTGGTGGTCAATCACGCGCTGCTGCTGGCCGACGTGCAGATCGGCAGCCGCGCGCTGCCCGAATACCGCTATCTGGTGATCGATGAAGCGCACCACCTCGAAGAAGCGACAACGAACGGCCTGTCCTTCCAGATCAACCAGTCCGCGCTTCAGCGCCGCCTGGACGATCTCGGCACGCCCCGCAGCGGGATGCTGGGTGACGTGATCCGTGGGACGCGGGGCAGTGTGCCCGGCAAGTATTTCCAGCAGATCGAAGAATACGTGCAGACGGTGAGCGACGCGCTGCAAGCGATGAGCCAGCATGTCGAACGGTATTTTGGGGCGATCTATCGCTACCTGGATGTGACCGGTGCGCTGCGCACCGGCGAATATGCCAATCAGGTACGCCTCACCCCGCAGGCCCGCCAACAGGGCGATTGGGCGCAGATCGAGCAGGCATGGGAGGTGCTCAGCCAGTTCACGCTGGCGATTTCAAGCGCGATGTCGCGGCTGGCGCGCGGTCTGGCCGGGCTGGAGCAGTTCGACGTGCTGAACTACACCGATCTGCTGTCCAGCGTGCAGGCGGCGGCGCGCCATCTGGAGGAGATCCACCAGCAGCTCGGATCCTTCTCGATCAACCCGCGCGACAACATGATTTACTGGGCGCAGGTCGAGCAGGACGGCACGCGCATTTCAATCCACGCCGCGCCGCTGCACGTGGGGCCGCTGCTCGAAGAACACCTGTGGGGCATCAAGGATCCGTGGTCCTGACCAGCGCCACACTGCGCACGGGCGGCATCGTTCGAATACGTGCGCGACCGGCTGAATACTCAGGACGTGGTCGAAAAGGTGGTCGGGCTCGCCGTTTGATTACGAGAGCAGCACGCTGGTGTATGTCCCGACCGATATGCCCGATCCGAGCCGCCGCGACGATTACCAGCGCGCCATCGAGCGCGGTCTGATCGAACTCGCCGCCGCGACCCAGGGCCGCATGCTCGGCGCTGTTCACCAGCTATGCGCAGCTCCGCCAGACGGCGCAGACGATCACGCCCCGGCTGGCGCTCGGCAATATCACCGTGTTCGATCAGAGCGACGGCACCAGCCGCCAGGCGCTGCTGGAGGGATTCGTGAAGGCGGAACGCGCCGTGCTGCTCGGCACGCGCTCGTTCTGGGAAGGCGTGGACATCCCCGGCGCGGATCTGAGCGTGGTGGTGATCGTGCGGCTGCCGTTCGCCGTGCCCAGCGATCCGATCTTCGCGGCGCGCTCGGAGCTTTACGAAAACAGCTTCATGCAGTACGCCGTGCCGGATGCGGTGCTGCGCTTCCTGCAGGGCTTTGGGCGGCTGATCCGCACCAAGACGGATCGGGGCGTGGTGGTGGTGTTCGATAACCGGGTGATCACCAAACGCTACGGGCAGGTCTTTCTGGACAGCCTGCCGGGCTGTTCCGTGCGGCGCGGCCCGATGCGCGATCTGCCACGCGCGGCGTCGGATTGGCTGGAGGCGTGAGCGCAAACAAACTCCGAAAATATGTCTATTTTTGTAGGGGCGTATCGCAATACGCCCCTATGCATTGTGTAATGGGAACTCCGCTGCCCGATCCGGCGTCTTGATCGATGACGGAGAACATACGCCGGCCAGCACGCGCTCGCGATGCTGACGGGCAGAGGAGCGTTCAACATGCGAACCCTGTTCATACTGGTAACACTGGCCGCTGCATTGGTGTTCGGCGTCGCGCCGGATGCAGATGCCGCGCCCGCCGCGCAGTCGGATTCGCCCACCGCTGAACCCTGCATCACGGGCGCACCGCCGGATGGCGCGCCGTGGGTTTTCGAGGCGGAGAGTGGATATGCCGAGTGTATTCGGGTCGAAGAAGTGACAGCGACCTTCTCGAATACGTATCCGGTGCAGATCACGCTCGGCGTCAGCGGGCAGCAGGAGGACGAGTTTGGCCCGCCGATCCACGTGGAGCAGTGGCGCGAAGGCGATAAACTGTTTGTAGCGATCTTCCGCCCCAACGTCCGCCCGTATCGTTCCGTGCCCGCGCCGTATGAGCAGGTGATCCCGCTGGATGGATCGTTCGAAGCCGGGACGTACACGATCCGCGTGAACAACACCGCCGTCGAGATCGCCGTGCCCGACGCGCCGCCGCCCGGCGAAGACGCGCGCCCGCCGTATGATGACGATCTGCCCCCCGCCCGGCCCGAACGCCGCTATGCGGTGATCGAAAGCGTGGATGTGGCGCTGGATTATGGCTACCCGGCGGGTGTGACGCTGCATATCACTGGCTATCACCCGGACGGCTGCGCCCGGCCCCTGCAAATTGAGCAGTACCGCGAAGGCCGCCGCATCACCGTGGAGATCTACCGGCTGGCTGAGCCCGACATGGTGTGCCCGCTGATACTCACGCCGCTCGATGAGTATGTGCCGCTGGAAGGCGTGTTCGACCGTGGGCGGTATCAGGTCCGGGTCAACGACTATGTGACCGAAATCTCGCTGCCGGATGTGCCGCCGCCCCCGCCGCCGCTTTATCGCAGCTACGCCGTGGTGGAATATGTCGAGGTGCTGTTGAGCGAGAACTTCAGCTACCCGCCGCGCTTGACGCTGCATGTCGTGGGTTATCATTCGAGCCGGCTGCCAGGGGCCGCTGCATATCGAGCAGACACGCCAGGGCGATCGCGTCACCGTGGAGATCTACACGCTCGTCAACCCCGCCATCATGTGTCCTGAGATGCTGATCCGGCTCGACGAGTATATACCGCTGCAAGGCGGGTTTGAATACGGGACCTATATCATCCAGGTGAACGATTACACCTTCCGGTATTCGCTCCCGCCGGTGTATGACGAGCCGCTGCCGCCCGTGCCGTATCCGGCTGATGAGCAGCCCGAATGACCTGTAGGGGCGTATCGCGATACGCCCCTGAGAATCCGTTCCGAAGCAGATAACGCCCCTCACCCGTCGAGCAGCTGCGCCTCTCCCCAGCCAAGCCAGGGAGAGGGTAAGGCGCGCCTTGCGCTAATCGCTAACTGCTAACCGCTAACAGCTGATTCGCGCGCGCCACGTTGCCGAGCCACGTCGCGCTCGGCTTGACGGTGCGCGTCTGCGTCGTCGCGATCCACGGCGATCAGGCCGAAGGTGGGCCCGTAGCCGATCGTCCACTCGAAATTATCGAACACCGACCAGTAGCAGTAGCCCTCTCACATCGATGCCGTCCTGCAGGCAGCGATGCACGCTGAGCAGCGCCCGGCGGATGTACTCGATCCGGCGGGTGTCGTCGGTCGTCGCCGAGGCCGTTTTCGGTCACGATGACGGGCTTGTCCGGTGTAACCGGCCGCGTAGCGAATGGTGGCTTCCAGCGCTTCCGGCCAGAACTCATAGCCCATCATGGTGACTTCGACGCCTTCCTCGGGCGGCAGGGGGCCATCCGCGCCGTAGCGGGTGCGGCTGTAGGTCTGCACGCCGACAAAATCATCCGCGCGCGCCACATCCAGGAACACGTCATCAACCTCGCGCCGGACGCGATCGCGCCGGGCTTCGCCGCCCGGCACGGCCTGATGCTCGACCAGCGCCAGCGTCAGCCCGACCGGGAAATCGCCCGGCCCGGCTTTGATCGCCTCGAACGGCCAGCGCGGTGGGCCTTCAGGAAGGTATCGCGCGCCGGCTTTTGCTGGCAGTGCGGGAACGCCGCGAACGGTCGCGCTGCCGACCGCCTTGGCCGCGGCGCGCGCGATAGGGAGCACTTCGCCAGCACATCATCCGGCGGCATGTGGCCCATGTGCTGAATCAGCAGGCCGACGTTCGGCTCGTTCATCGTGCAGGCCGCGCCGATCAGATCGCCCAGGTGCGCGGTGGCGCTTTCTCGCAGTAGCGCGCGAACAGCTCGCGCGTTGTCCAGGACCTCCCAGCCGCCTTTCGCCGCGAACCAGCGCGGCGACGTGAAGTGGTGGTAGGTGACGATCGGGCGTCAGGTGATGCTCGTGGCAGGCGGCCAGCATCCGCCGGTAATGGTCGAGCGCGGCGATCGAGAATTCGCCCTCTTCCGGCTCGATACGCGCCCACTCGATCGAAAAGCGATAGGTGTTGAAGCCGAGCGCGGCGATCAGGGCGATGTCCTGCGGGTAGCGGTGATAATGATCGCACGCGTCGCCGGAAGGATTCGACAAACGGCGATGCCGGGCACGTGTTCCAGCACCCACGAATCGCTGTTGACGTTGCCCCCCTCGATCTGGTGCGCGGCCCCGGCGGTTCCCCACCAGAATCCAGATGGAAATGAAAGCTGTTCGGGCATGGGAAATCTCTTTCTGTAACGGCGAGTATAAAAAGCCGGACAGCCGCCATTGTACCCGGTTGGCTGGTGGAGGGCGAGGGGGGAAGAGAGGGTTGAACCGCAGAGACGCAGAGATTGCGGAGCAACCGAAAAGGTAAGAGAGAGACTCTGCGAGGGCTGGTCAGCCCCTTCATGCCCCTCTCTATCATCAGGCAACTCGGCGTCCTCCGCGCCTCTGCGGTTCGATATTTCGTTTTAGGCGTAAAGGGCCTGATAGGCCGGGCTGCTGCGGATGCCGTTAAAATCCGGGTCCTGCTTGGACCACTCGATCAGGCCGGGATTCAGGCGCAGGGCCTCGCCTAACTGCTCGATGGCGGTATCGTGCCGCCCTGCCAGCGCGTGATAACAGGCGAGGTTGTACAGGGTCACGCCGCGCCATTCCGGCGAGTTGTCCAGAGCCAACAACGGATCCGTGGTGCGCTCCTGTATCCCCTCGGCATAGGCATGATTGCCGTGTTCTTCGCTGAACTGGCCGAGATGGATCAGGACATGCGTAGCATCCCCGGCGATGCGCCGCCAGAGCGGTGCCCCGCGCAGCCATTCAAATCGCTGAGAATCGGTCAGATCGGCCTCGGACGTGGTCTGCACCAGGCGGGTCAGCCGGTCGTGGACCTCGTCCATCTTGCGCTGAATGGCATCCCACGACCAATCACGGTGCGCCTCGAAGATCTGCGCGTTTTCGTGGTCATCAGGACCGTAGGTCGGGATCGGCTCGCCGCGCGCGGCCGCCTCGTGCCGGTCGATGAGGCGCTCATTCCAGGTGGTGATATGCGCGACAAGGTCTTTGGCCGACCAGTCATCCGCCGCGCCGACCTGGGCGCGCTGCTCGCCGGTGAGGCTGGCGATGAAATCCTGGGTTTCCTGGTGGGTGCGATCCAGCAGATCGAGGAGGTTCTCTTTTTTGCCCATGACAGTCTCCGTAAAATAGAACAATCAAGCAGACCAGTGCTTTGTCCGATTATACGGAGATCGGGCGCGGGGTGTGCAAACCAACCCCTCCCTAAATCCCTCCCCGCACGCGGAGAGGGACTCGACCGGAGAGCTATCACCCCTTCTCCGCTCGCGGGGAGAGGGAAGGGCTGAGGCTGAAGGTCGTGACGGGGGATAGGGGCAGCTTATTCCCCGGCGGCCTTGGCTTTGGCTTTGGCTTCCTTTTCGCGCTGCTTGAGGATGTCCTTATGCTCCCAGCCGCCGCGCGCCTGCATCTCTTCTTCGGCACGGGTGGGCGCGATCTCGCGCCAGTAGCGGAACTCCTTGGAGAGCCGCTGCTTGTCGAAGATATGCGCCGAGGTGCGGTCGTAGCTGGCAAGCTCGTAGTCGTGATCCATCTTGATGGCGTCGAACGGGCAGTACTCGGCACAGTAGCCGCAGTTCATGCACACGTCGATGTCGATGTAGAACTCCTCCGGCTCCGGCACGGGCCGCCCGGTCTCGGGGTTGGTGCCGCGCACGATCCAGATACACTGGGGCGGGCAGACCTTGGCGCAGATGCCGCAGCTGGTACACCAGTCCATGCCGGGCCGTTCCGGGTCGTCGTAGTTATTGACGATCAGGAACGGAATGAAGCGGAAGCGCTCCGGCACGGCGAGCTTTTCGTCGGGATACTCCACGGTGAAGATGCCGCGCGTTTCCAGTCCCTGCCGGGACGGGAAGCCTCGTCGGGAATGTGGCGGCGGAATCCCCACTTGACGTCTTCAATATAGGTGTTGACAAAATGCCTTAACGTGACGCCCAGGCCACGCAGGATTCCTGATCCGTACATAACGACTCCTTTGAAAGAAGCTGTCAGCGATTAGCTCGTCAAGCGGATTAGCCATAGTAATGCCATACAGCTGACTAGCTGACGGCTGAAAGCTAACTGAACTGTCTTATCGATCCAGTTCGCCCAGCACAATATCGATGCTGCCCAGGATGGCGACGACATCCGCCACCTTGTTGCCGATGCACATCTTTTCCAACGCCGTCAGGTTGATGAAGCTGGGGGCGCGGACGTGGTACCGCCAGGGATTCTGGCCGCCGTCCGACACGACATAATAACCCAGTTCGCCCTTCGGATTCTCGACGCGGCCGTAGGATTCGCCCAGCGGGGACGCGGACGTTATAACCGCCGCGCCCGGCGAAGAACGGCTGGCCCTTCGTTTCTTCGAGCAGGCGCAGGACCTGCTTGAGGATGCGCACACTTTCGCGCATCTCGTCCATGCGGATCAGGTAGCGGTCGAAAATGTCGCCGTGCTAGCGAACGGCTACATCAAATTCCAGGTCGGGATAGATGCTGTACGGATCGCTGCGGCGCAGATCGTAGGCCACGCCGCTGGCGCGCAGGACGGGCCCGGCGGCGCTGTAGGCGATCGCTTCGTCGCGCGTCAGGATGCCGACGCCGATCGAGCGGTTGGTGATGATCTCGTTGCTGGTCAGCAGATCGTCCGTCTGGTCGATGGCGCGCGGGCAGCCGGTCATAGATCAGGCGCCGCAGATAGTCCATCGTATCCATGTCGCGGACGCGGTCGTTGACCAGCGCGGCGGTGCTGCGGATACGCTCTGGCAGGTCATAGGCGACGCCGCCAAAGCGCAGGTAATTGCACATCATGCGGCTGCCGGTCACCGCCTCGAAGAAGTCGAGGATCAGCTCGCGCTCGATGATCGCGTACATCAGCGGCGTGAAATACGCGCCCAGGTCGTTCAGGAAGAAGCCGATCGCCACCAGATGGTTCAGGATACGGGTCAGTTCCGCCATCAGCACGCGGATGACTTCCGCGCGGTAGGTGGGCGGCTCGTAGCGCGCGCCGGTCGCCAGCAGCTTTTCCACGGCCATCGCATAGCCGAAGTTGTTCGACATGCTGCAAAAATAGTCGAGGCGGTCGGTGAAGGGCATGTTCTGGATAAAGGTGTTGCGCTCGCCGATCTTCTCGTGGTTGCGGTGCAGATAACCCATCACCGGCTGCAACTGCTGGATGGTCTCGCCGTCCAGCGTCACCACCATGCGGAAGACGCCGTGCGTGCTGGGATGCTGCGGCCCCAGGCTGACGACCACATGCTCCGTCGCCAGCCCCGCGTGGATGTCCACGCCCAGGTTCATACTACGTGAGGATCGCCTGCTCGGCCTCGGACTCGTAATCATCCAGGGTGAAGCCGGCGGGATACTGCACGTTTTTGCCGTAGGGTGTTTTTCTCCTCGGCGCGCCAGACCTGCCCGTCCGGCCAACGGCTGTCGAAGGGTTTCTGATCCTGCTCGTAGAACGGCTCGTGCCAGTCCTTACGCAGCGGGTGGCCCTCGAAACCTTCCCACATCAGGATGCGCTTCAGGTTGGGATGACCCTCAAAGCGGATGCCCATCAGATCCCAGGCTTCGCGCTCCTGGAAATCCGCGCCCGGCCAGACCGGCACCAGACTGGGCAGGGCCGCCACGTCGCGCGGGGTCTGCGCTTTGAACACCAGCGCCGCGCCGCCCTCGTCAATCTTGTAGGTATGGTAGACCATCTCCAGGTGATCGCCCTTGCCGAGATAATCGACGCCGACGGCGTTGGCAAGATAGTTGTAGCCGAGATCATCCCGCACGGCGGCGGCGACTTCGACCAGCCGGTCCGGCGCTGACGATCAGGCCGGTATAGCCCTCGCGGTTGTCGGGCTGGACCGCGTCACCAAAACGTTGCTGCAAAAAATCGAGCGCGCGCTGGGTCGGATCGGTGCGCTCAACGGTAGGGGCTTGTTCGGTCATAAAGTATCTCCTCAAAAAAAGCTCGCAGCGTTCAGCTATCAGCCAGAAGTGAACAGCTACCAGCCTTTAGCCAAAAGCTAATCGCTGCTTTCTTCGGCTTCGCGGCGCAGGATATACGCCTGGCGTGGATCGACCAGATCCGGTCCGAGCACCGGCACCGGCGCTTCGTCGCTGGGGCCGCGCCCATACCAGGGGGTGCTGTTCGCATTCCAGATCGACTGCTTGTCGATCTTCTCCTGGATCTTGATCAGGCCGTACAGCAGCGCCTGAGGGGTAGGCGGGCAGCCGGGCACGTACACATCGACCGGCACAAACTTGTCGATCCCGTCCACGACGTTATAACCCTCTTTGAACGGCCCGCCGCCGATCGCGCACGCGCCCATCGCCAGCACGTATTTCGGCTCCGGCATCTGGTTGTAGAGCCGGACAATCGGCACGACCATCTTTTTCGTCACCGTGCCGCTCACGATCATCAGGTCGGCCTGGCGCGGGCTGGCGCGCAGCACTTCCATGCCGAAGCGCGCCTGGTCGAAGCGGCTGGACGCGGTCGCGATCATCTCAATCGCGCAGCAGGCCAGACCAAACGCCATCGGCCAGACCGAGTTGCGGCGGCCCCAGTTGTAGATCGTGTCCACGATGTGCCCAAAACGGTTGACTGCGACGGCAGACTGCCATCCCTTCCGGCACGGGAATATCGGGATGGTGAAGCTCCTTCAAAAAGTCATGATTGGTCATGATCGCAAAATCTATCTCCTCGTACCATTCCCGTAAAATCTCGGTCAGCAGATCATCGTGGGCCAGGATCGGCTCGTCGTCGAATCCCGGCAGATCGATGATCCACTCGAACAACTGCTGGAGTCCCAGGTTATCCAGGTCCGCGTCGGGATGGTGCTCCATCAGGGCCAGCACGATCTCGTAAGACGCTTCCCAGTACAGGGGCTTGGGACTCTCATTCTTGTCGTCCAGGATTTGTCAGAAACTCCTGCCAATAATACCACGAAACGCTGCGGCCTCCTACCGATCCGGGAGCGGACAGGCCAACCGGCAGCTATCGAGTGACTAATCCCCTTCGGTCGTTGGCTCCACGGCGGGTGGTGCGGCCGGTTCGGTTTCAGTTACTTCGAGCTCGCTCAGGCGCACGATGTTCTCTTCCAGCCATGCGCGGAAATCGGCGTATATGGCCGGGTCAGGATCGCCCTGGAACACAAACTGGATCGCTGTCATCCGGTCGTCGCCCGCTGGGATCAGACCCATCACCAACTCCTGGCCGGGCTGCGCCTGCCCGTCAGTGCCGGTGTGCGGTGGGACGGCAAGGTGCAGGTAGATGAACGGGACGCCGTTGATCTCTTCGGTGACGGGGCCTTCAAATGCTCCCTCATCAAGGGTGATCGCCTGCTCCTCAAGCTGTGTCTCGAGGCGGGCGCGCACCGAATTCAGCATCTCGTCGGCCGTTGGAAGCTGATCGCCTTCGAGGGTGACACCAACCGTCGGGGCGAGTTCGGCCACCGTCGCCGCCATATACTGGATAAACGCATTGGGGTTCGTGGCGTAGATCAACTGGCCGGGCTGCACTTCCATCCACCGCTGATCCGCTGGCAAGGCGGCGGCCGGGGCGGTAGTAGGCTCAGCATCGGGCGCGGCGTTGGCCGCTTCGGGCGTCGCCTCAACGGCAGCTTCTTCGGTGACTTCCGGTGTTACAGCTTCTTCGGTCGCGGCAGGAGCAGACTCGGCGGGTTCCTGCGTCGCCTCTGGGGTGGTGTCCTCGGCCGTGGCTTCGGGTGTTCCGGTGGTCGTATCACCGGCTTCAGGCGTCGTCTCCGCTTCGGGCGTGACCTCGGCCTCGATGCCCGCAACCATGCCGATATTCGCGCTCAGCCACGCGCGGAAATCGTTGTATGCCACCGGGTTCGCCTCGCCGCGCTGCACGTACTGAAGGAGCGACACCTGCTCGTCCGCGCGCTCGACAAACATCTGCTCCAGATCCAGCCCGCCGAACTCCTGCCCGGTTGGGGGTGTCTGCGGACCGATCTGCACGCGCAGGACATTGACCGGCGTGCCCTCCACAATCTCGATCACCGGCCCGGTGATCGCATCCGGATCGGCCGTCAGCTGGGAATCGACAATCTGGGTCTCAAGCTGCGCGCGGAGCTGGTTGAGCAGCGCAACCAGCGGATACGGGTCATCCTCGGCTGGCGCTTCCAACCCGATCGACGTGACGAGTTCATCAAGGGGTGCCGTCTGGTATCTGATCTCTGCCGAAACGTTGGGATCTGCGTAACTATATACTCCGGGGTTACTCTCTACCCAGTTCTCTGCCGAGGCTTCGGGCAGGGGGGTCGGGCTGGGTGCGAGAGTTGGGGACGGCGTTGCAGTGAACTGGCCGGCCACGTAGACGCCTGTTGAGACGCCGGTATCCCCCACCAGAACCAGCACGACGCCCAGGCCAACCAGCAGTACGGCAAGTGCAGCAAGTTGCGAGCGTGGCATCATGCAAAAAACTCCTTAAGGTATTTGAAAACGCTGGGCGCAAGCATTCCCTAAGTGTAGCCAATCGTGCCCTGGCTTACAACCGATTGATCCGAGGCGAGACTCAGCCGATATAGATGCGACGTTTCGTCACGATAGACCCAACCATGAGCGCAACCTTCCCAACAAGTATCCCGGCTGCTGACTGGCCCAGGCACCTACAGGCGTGCAGGCTGGCCTAATGATTATGGTGACAAACAGACGATTGTATCTTACAATCCGGTGATCATGTGCTAAACGGCGCGCTCTCGCCTGTAGCATGTCATTTGACAGGTTCAAAACCTGCGTGATAAGATTCGTAAAATTTATAATCAATATAGTAAATATGCGAGAAAGCCGTGAACATGCAGCAAACCAGACGCCATATCCTTGAGATTCTCAAGGAACGCAAAGAAGCAACCATCGACGAAATCGTCGTCGAACTGAGTGACCGGATAGGCAAGATCACCGCAGTGACTGTGCGTCACCACCTGGAGATTCTGCGCGGAGATGGATTGGTAGCCGCCCCATCCGTTCGCCGCCGCAGCGCGCCTGGCCGTCCCCAGTACGTCTACACGCTGACCGAGCGTGCCGCCGAGTTGTTCCCAAACAATTATGTCGGCCTTGCAACGGGCCTGTTGGAGCAGATCAAAGTGCGCCTGCCCGCCGATAAGGTCGAAGAGATTATGGAAGGCATGGCCGATACGATGGTCAGCGCGGCAATGATCCCCGACGCGCCGATCGAAGTCCGCCTGGACCATGCGGTAGCCTTTCTGAACAATAACGGATATACCGCTGCGTGGAGCCGCGAGCGCGACGGCCATGTGCTCTCGGTGGTCAACTGCCCCTACGAGCAGATTTCGTGCTCCAACTGCGAGGTCTGCAAAATGGACAAACACCTGATCGAAGGGCTGGTCGGCATGCCCGCCGAGCGTATTAGCTGGCGGTGGGATGAAGCACACGACGTCTGTATATACCGCGTACTGAACGGGAAGTAACGGCTGCTCTTTTCTCCTGTCTCTGATACCCCTGTCTGAGCGCAGGGGTATTTTGTTGCTACGAAGAGGTGGGCAGCCAGATCGTGAAGGTGCTGCCCTGGTTGACCGCACTCTCGACGCTGATATACCCGTTGTGCCGGCTGACGATCTCCTGGGCAACGGCCAGACCGAGACCTACGCCGCGCACCGCGCTGGCGCGGGCACGCTCTCCCCGGTAAAAACGATCAAAGATGAGAGGAATGGCTTCTGGCTCGATGCCGATGCCGGTATCCTGGACCTGGATGGTGACGTATGCGCCGCCGCTCCATTCTTCGCGCGCCAGCCGCACGCGGATGCGCCCGGCTTCGGGCGTATGCTGGATCGCGTTTTCGATCAGGACGCCAAGCGCGCGCGCCAGATGGGCCGGGTCGGTACACAGGCTGATGTTCGGCTCGGCACACTCACCGGCCAGCGCAACACCTTTCTCTGCAGCCGCACGTTCGAAGCGGGTCACGGCGTCGCTCACGAGACGGTTCAAGTCGGTGGTTTCCCTAACGACCGGGCTCACGCCGGCATCCAGGCGCGCCAGTTCGAACATCGTGTCGAGCAGCCGCGAAAGCCGCTCGATCTCGCGGGCGAGTGCCTGCATGTGCATGGGATGCTGTTCGGCGGGTGATTCCTGGAGCAGGTAATGCCGCATCTTCAGGTTCGTGACGGGTGTGCGCATCTCGGTGGCGGCATCCGTCAGAAAGCGGGTGCGGGCTGCTTCGTGCGCTTTCCGCTCGGCGACGTCCAGGTAGGTGATCACAAAACCCACCAGTTCGCCGGCCGCATCAAAGGCGGGGTTGATCGTGATCGCGAGATCCTGATGCTCGCCATCGCACGACTTGCACCGAATGTCGCCCTGCCAGCCGCGCTGTTCCGCGATGGCGCTGCTGATGCCCTGCGTAGCACCGGGGCTGACCGTCTCAGGCGGCCAATCGATGCTGTCTCCAACCTTGAGGTTGCGCTGGTGCCCGATCAGGCTTTCCCAGGTGGGATTGGCGTACAGCAGCGTTCCGACCGGGTCAACAAAGGCGATGGCCTGACCGGCAGCGTGTAACACGGTATCCAGCAGGTTTCGCTCCTCGGTCAGCGCGGCCGCGTGTTCGAGCAGAGTCAGCGCCTCCGGTTCAAACGCTTCGTTGTCCAGGGCCGAGAACCGCTTGCTGAGCGCTTCCATCTCCTGGGTGATGCGCGTTTCGGCCACGACGCGCGCTTCGAGCAGCGCCCGGTCGAGGTACAGCCGGACGCGCTTGCGCAGCTCAATCACGTCGGGCGGGGTGATCAGGTAGTCATCAGCGCCGGCTTCGAACGCGGCGCGCTTATCATGCACTGACCCCATCAGGATAAAGGCCGTGGAGGCAAAACGCGGCTCCTGCGTCAGCTCCCTGATCAACGTGAGCGCCCGATCGATCGGCGAGCGCAGCGCGAACATGCAGACCACCGGGGGCCGCTTTTCCGCTTCGGTCAGGAGTTCGGACAGCGTCGCTACCCAGCGCGCGTCGATATTGATCTGGCCGAGTTGAGCGCACAGCCAGTTTGCTACGGCCGCTTCCTTATCCATGATCAGAACCGGTACGTGAGCCATCCCTCATTTGCCTCATTAATGCGCGTGTGATGTCGCTCCACAGTATAACGATATTGGCCGGTTTGAAAAACTTTGTCTGTCGCGATCGAGACGTTACAATGGACGTGTGCAACGATTAAGTCGTCTCGAACCCTGGAAAGTGCTGGCCCTGGCCGCGCTCACCGGCGCGATGATCGCCTGGGCGGGCGTCCTGGCGCTCATCTGGCTGACCAGCGACGGCAGCGACCCGCCGCCCGAACTCGGTGCCGCAGCCGGTCGTCGAACGCCCCACGCTGGCGGCTGTCACCGGGACGCCGCTCCCCACGGCGACTGCGACCACCACGTCCACGCCATCTCCGACCGCCGCGCCGACTCAAACGCTCACCGCAGCCACCGGCATACCTGTGACCCTGACGCAGCCGCTTGATCCGGGGGCGGCCGCTTCATTGACGCCGCTGCCCACCGCCGGATCGAGCGGACCGGAACCGCAGCCATCTGCGCCTGCCGCCGATTCAGCGCCGGGTGCGCCGACCTGTGTGCCGCCGGAAGGGTGGGAGCGGTATGTCGTCCAGCCGGATGATACGCTGTTCGCGTTTGTACTGGGCGCGGGTGCCACCCTGACCGTAGACGATCTCATGGCGGCGAACTGCCTGACCAGCCGCTACCTCGCGCTCGGACAGATCCTCTTTCTGCCGCCGGGCGCGGCCGAAAACGCGCCACCCTCGCTGCCGGTTGTGGCCGGCTCGTCACTGACGGGGCGGGGACCCCGCACGCCGAACTGCCCGTGTACGATCCGGATCGGGACCGGCTGGCGGCGCGAGCAGATCGCGGACGAGATCAACGCGGCGGAGACGATGTTCACCGGGGGGGATTTTCTGGCGGCGACCGATCCAGGTGCCAGCGCGCCATTCGATTTTGTCATGGAGCGGCCCGCTGGCGCGTCGATGGAAGGGTATCTCTATCCTGGCGTCTATACGGTTGATAACAGCACGACGGCTGAGCAGTTTCGCGATATGGCGCTGGCGACCTTTGGCGCGAATGTTACGCCGCAGATGCGCGCCGACGCGGCCGCGCAGAGTGTCACCTTCTTCCAGGCGCTCACGATCGCATCCATCATCCAGCGGGAGGTGGGTGGCCCCGAAACGCAGAAGCTGGTCGCGAGCGTGCTGTACAACCGCTACCGCGACGGCAACCGGCTGGCGCAGACCGTCACGGTGCAGTATGCGTTGGGTGGGCCGGGCAACTGGTGGCCGCGCGTCACCGGACAGGGCCTGAAAGTGGACTCCCCGTACAACTCGTACACGCTGCCGGGTCTGCCACCGGGACCGATCGCCAACCCCGTCCAGAGTGCGATCATCGCGGCGGTATATCCCGCCGTGACCGACTATTATTACCACACCGCGGCGTGTGACGGCAGCGGGACCGCGTTCGCCGTCACGTATGAGGAACATCTTGCGAACGTCAACTGCGAGTGAGTGACGATGTTGTGGAATTTGCAGGGGCGTATCGCCATACGCCCCTACGTGCAAAAGTGTTGGCGAAGGGTCGCGGAGTCTGTCGACAAACGCCCCTGGAGTGGCTACGGTTGGCGGGACCGCCGGCGCGGCGGGGAGTCGTCGTCACCGGACTGCGAGGTTCCGGTCGCGTCTTCGGTCGCCACACGATCCAACTGACCCCACTGGCTCGCCTCGGCACGCAGCACCTCCTCGGACTGACGCACCAGTTCAGGGTAGTAGAGCGAGTATTCACCCGGCAGGATGAAGTCCGAAATCGGGCAGGGTGAGCCGCGCCTGCTGAAGCGCCAGCCAGCTATCCTCATAAAGCTGCGCCTGCCGCTGCCACTGGTAGAGGGCGCGGAACGCCGAGAGCGCAGTGGCGATCGTTGGAAGCAGCGCCGTGACAAAGGCGTACAGCGGCTTGTCCGACATCACGGAATAGGCCGAGATGATGGTGGAAATACCCATCAGCAGCGCCGAAATCCACAGCATCCGGTCGGAGTTGAAATTGAATTCGGCAATGCGCCGCTCGTAATAATCGTCCTGGTAATCAACGCGCTGCTGCAGATAGAGTTCTGCGCGCAGACGAGCTTCGGGCTCTGCAAGGAGCGGCTGCACACTGAGCGGTGAAGGGGGATTGGCCTGAGTCATGGATTGGTACCTCCTTCGGCAACAGGATTCTCGGAAACTGGCTTATCGGGTTCGTCCGGTTTTGGGCGCGGTGCGTTACGCGGCGGTGCGCTGGCCGGCGTTTCGCGCATTACGTCGATCACCTTCTGGCGCATGACGGCCACACGCTCACGGGTATTGGCGCTGTCGAACGGCTTGGAGCGGGCGAGGAAGAGAAAGTACATCGAGCGCAGGCTTTCAGTCTTGGCCCGCGCTTTGAACCAGCGCTTCTGGGGTGTCTGGTTGGTGTCGAGAAACGAGACGGCGGTGGCGATACCGCTGATGATCGCCGTCAGCAGACCGAGCACTTCGGTCGGCTGAATGCGGTCCACGATAGACTTGTCATCCCACCCCTGCGCGTAAAGAAATACATTGATCGCCGCCAGAGCTGTGGTCAGAAAAGCCGAGAGGATGAACGCCCACTGGTACTGGTAGTACCGATTTTGATAGAATTCGGCTTGCTGGTTCATGCGCCAGAAAAACGGCAGTAGGTGCTGATCCAGTTCACGGACGTCGGTCTCGAGTTCGCTGGACATATTGTTGGCCAGCAGCGGATCGCTGATGAAGCCCTCCTCAAACAGCAGCTTCTTGTACAGATCTTCGGGCGGGCGGATCCATTCGCGCTTCATTCCCCAGGACGGCCGACGGCGAAGCAGGAAGAGCTTGGACCTGCGTTCTTCGCGGTTTGTCTGTGCCTTGATGGATTGCGTGACGCGCACATCCAGGCCGGGCGTTTCGTTCGGCAGTGCCATGTTTACCTCCCTAGTCGAACGTTTTGAGGGTTTCCCAAGGTTCTCCCTGTCTTACTAAATGCAGATCGTTGGCGTGCCACACAAACGGCTCAAAATCACGCTGCATCTGCCCGATGATGTGCGGGTAGCGCGCCGCCGCCACATGATCACCGACCGGCAGCCACGCGTTGAAGGTCCCGGCGGCACCCGGCACCGGCAAAATCAGATCGGCCAATGCCTGACGGAGTTCGTGCTGCGCATCGAGCAGTTCCTCTTCAGGCTCCAGCGCCCAGGCTGCGATATACTGCTGAGCGCCGATCACCTTCGCCATGACACTGATAATTTCAAGCTGAAACGGCAGATGGGCCCGAGTCCATTCGGTGAGCGCAGCCTCAACGGCCGGCCGTTCGTGGGTAAGGAACGGCGGAGTCAGCGCGATACCCGGCGGCGGCATGCTGGTGATCTTGCCCAGCTTGCGGAGCTTTACGACCTGCGCGTGCAGATCGGACGGCAGCGGCAGCAGCGCGCAGTAGATCTCCGGCGCGGGCTCGGGTTCGGGCGGGGCTTCCAGTTCGGCCATCTCGGCGGTGGGACTTACCTCCACGGTCGATACATCCACTGCGGGCGTCTCATCCGGCGCGACCAGCACGGCTTCAGCGGGGGTCAATTCCGTGGCAGGCTCCGCTGCGGGGGGCGCGTCCTCTGGCTCGCACTCACCGACCTCGCTGGGTAGCACTTCCTCGACACTGCTCAAAGTTTCGGCCAGTGCAGGTTCAGGTGCCGGCTCGTCGTCGACGGCGGGCGGGGTGGATTCATCGCGCAGATGGTCGATCGTTTCCAACAGGCTCACCTCGGCCGGATCGGGCTGGCCGGGCGCGGGGCCGGCTTCCTCGATGATCTCGTCATCGAGGGCGTCCAGGTTAATCGCGTCGATCTCGGCATCGGCGTCCCAGGTGGCATCATCAAAGTCTTCGTAAGAGAGACCGTCCGGCGGTTCATCGCTGGGCTTATAGGATCGCTTAACCATGGGCCACATCTCCAAATGTGAGCAATTGGATTCCTTCAGCCTTAATACACTCCAGGGTCGCAGGATGAGTCAGATAACCAAGCTCGACTTCGCGGCGATCCAGCAGGCGGCTGTAGGCGATTCCCTCATCCACATAACCGGCGTAAGTCAGCAGCTCGGTCAGGCTGCCATCCGGCAGGGTGGTCAGCAGGACGAGCAGATCGCCTAACCCGGTGGCGTGCTGGCTGAACCCCATTTCGAATCGCGCGGGCCAGAACGGCTCCGGGCCTTCAGCGGCGATCGTCTCAAGCTGTTCGATCAGCGCGCGGCCTTCGTCGGTGGTGAGCGCGGGCATCATGCTCTGCAAGACCCGTACCGCCGACTCGACCGGGCCATCGACCCGCGCGCTGCGCATTGGGATGTGGTACTGGCGCGACAGGTCGAGCATTGTTCGCAGCGCTACGGGGTGCAGATAGGTGGCGTAGTGGTGCGCGTCCAGGTGATCGGGCGGCCGTCCGGCCAGCGCGACAAAGTGATCCCATTGGGCGTGCATTTCGCGGCGGATGTGATCATCGTCACAGCGGGCAAGACAGGCGGGCCACTCCGTCACCGGGCGGAACAGGCCGCTGCCGTTCAGCAGAGAGGCTACCTCGCGCGGCGGTGCGGCGGGTGGACCGGCTGTCAGGTTAAAATGCAGGCCGATCCCCAGGTCAGGCGCGGAGGCGAGGGCTTGTTCCAGCCCAGGCGCGGCGTCGGGCAGATTGATCATGACGGTGGTCGAAGTGACGATCCCGTGATGGTGGGCGTACAGATCCCACGATTGACGCCCGCCGATGCTCCGAAATCATCCGCATTCACGATCAGTCGTTTCATGGTGAGTGGGCAGCTTTCAGCTTTCAGCCTGCAGGTTGCAGCTTGCTGTTATAGGTCAGGGGCGCGGGATACGGTCTCGCGTCCGATATTTTGTGCGCCTGGTGATTTATAGTCTATGTTTATTCGCGCCAAAAGCCAACTCCCGTGTTTTTTGCCCGCCTTTGTGGTATATCTTGATTGTTACTCAAAGTGGCTCACATTCATGAGATAGGAGTGAGGTGTACTGATGATCGACACAATCCGCGCGGCGGTCGAAAAAACGACGGCGGAGGTCCGCGAACTCGAGATCGATGGCAACCTGACGTCCTGGAAAGCGGCGACGACCGGAACGCCGGAAGCGCTCGACGCGGCAGCGCTGTCGCGCGCCCGCTGGATGTATTACGCTGCGAACCCGGACGCCTACCGGCAGTACAAAGACTGGGACGAATCCGGCGCGGCCGACGGCGATCCGCAGCTGCGGCGGTCCGTGCGCGTGCTGCATCTCGGTTACGCGCAGGGGCAGCGCGATCCGAGCACGATTGAGGAGATGACCGAGCTTGCCAAGGTGCTGGACGAAGCCTATACCAATTTCCGCGCCGAAGTACACGGTCAGCGTCTGACCGCCAACGACATCGACGAAATTCTGCGCGCCGAAAACAACTCGGAGAAGCGCCGCGCGGCGTGGGAAGGCAGCAAGCAGATCGGCCCGCGGGTCGCGGATCAGATCCGGCGGCTGGCGGTACTGCGCAATGAGGCGGCTCATCGCATGGGATATCCGAATTACCAGCGGATGAGCCTGGAACTGAGCGAGTTGGATCCTGACTGGCTGTTCGCGATGCTGGATGACCTGTTCGACAAGACTGATGAGCCGTTCCGGCAGGCGAAGGCGGAACTCGACGCTGAGCTGAGCCAGCGCTTTGGCGTCCCCGTGGCTGATCTGATGCCGTGGCACTACGCCGACACGTTTTTCCAGCGCGCGCCGATGCTGGCCGGTTTCGATTTTGATGGGCTGTTCGAAGGGCAGAACCTCGAAGAACTGGCGACCAAGACCTATGACGGGCTTGGTATGGAAGTCCGCGATATTCTGGCGCGCAGCGACCTGTACGAGCGCGAAGGCAAGGATCAGCACGCGTTCTGTACGGATATAGACCGCGAAGGCGACATTCGCACGCTGTGCAATCTCAAGCCGTCGCTGCGCTGGATGGATACGCTGCTGCACGAACTCGGCCACGCTGTTTATGACAAGTACATCCCCCATTCGCTGCCGTGGATGCTGCGCACGATCCCGCACATCCTGAGCACTGAGGCGATGGCGATGCTGATGGGCGCGATCACACTCGACCCGGAATGGCATTCGGAGATCCTCGGCGCGACCGAGGCCGAAGCCAAAGCGGCCGGGCAGGCGGGGTTCGCCCGCTTCCGCCTGGAAGAGCTGATCTTCGCGCGCTGGGTGATGGTCGTCGTGCATTTTGAGCGGCTGCTGTACGAAGATCCGTCGCGCGATCTGAACGCGGCGTGGTGGGAGCTGGTCCGCAAATACCAGTTGATCAACGTTCCTGCCGGGCGCGAACAGGAACCCGACTGGGCGACCAAGTACCATATCGCGCTGGCCCCGGCCTACTATCAGAACTACCTGCTCGGCCGCATGATGTCGCTGCAGTGGGATAACTGGCTGCGCCAGCACGCCGGCGGTATCGTCGGACGCAAGGAAGCGGGCGATTTCTTCCGCACGCGCGTTTTTGGGCCGGGTAATACCCTGCATTGGAACGAGGCTCTCGAAGTGGCGACGGGCGAAAAGCTCAACCCGAATTACTTCGTTCAGAAATTCGCGGACTGATGCAGCATCTTTATATCAGCTATCCTGACAGCGATTACGCGTTTGCTCACCGCCTGGTGGAACACCTCCAGGCGGCGGGCTATCCCGTATTTGTGGATGCGGTGAGCAGCGTCGGCACGATGGCATGGGCGGCCGAAACCCGCCACGCGATCCGAACGTGCGGCGCGGTGCTGATGGTGCTCTCACCCGCCGAGGGCCGCCGCACCGGCATCCGCCACGAGGGTGTGCTGGCGAAACGCCGCCAAAAGCCGGTTGTCGTGCTGCGCCGCACCCCTGGCGATCTGCCGCGCTACCTGGACCACGCCGCTGTGATCGACTGCGCCGATGAGCAGATCGAAGCCGCGCTGCCGCAGATTCTTGCCGTGCTGCCCCCGGTGGCCGAACTGATACGGGCGGATGGGCCCGCGCCGCCGCGCCGTCCGCGCCGCCCACCGCGCCACCCGGCCCTGGCCCGCCGCCGCCGCCGGCTGGTGATGGCGCTGGCCATGATCGGGGTGCTGGCGCTGTGCGTGACACTGGGGATCGCGTTGGGTATCATTCCGGTGTAGGATCATACAACAACGTTAATCAGGGATCTGACCATGGCCGAGGATCTTCGCCTGCAAAAGCTGCTCGACATCACCCGCCAGATGGCCGAGATGCGCGCGCTTGATCCCCTCCTGGCCCTGGTAATCGATGTGGCGCTTGACCTCTTCGGGGCCGAGCTGGGGCAGGTGGTTCTGGTGCGCGCGGACGGCTCGTATAATTTTCGGGCGGGCGCGCGGCGCGATGGAGAGCCAATGCCCGACCCGGAGACGCATATCAGCCGCTCGATTCTTGACCGCGTGATCCGGCAGCGCGAGCCGGTTGTGCTGGCAGATGCCCTGACCGACCCGAATTTTCAGGTATCGCAGAGCGTTCAGGGCCTTCGGCTGCGCTCGGTGATGTGTGCGCCGCTGGTCGCGCGCGGCAATGTGCTGGGCGCGATCTACCTGGAAAATCGCTCGCTCAAGAACCTGTTCAGTGCCGATGATCTGCGCTTTCTGCACGTGCTGGCGAATCAGGCCGCGGTGTCGATCGAAAACGCGCAGTTGAACGACGAGCTTGAGCAGCGTGTGGATCACCGCACGACCGAAGCTCGCCGCGCCGGAACCGCGCTGAGTGAAGCGAGTGAGCGGCTGCTGACCTTGCAGCAGGTCGATGTGGAACTCTCACGCCAGTTGGATATGGCGTATGTGCTCCAGATCGCGCTGAATGCGGCTATCCATCTCAGCGGCGCAGATGCCGGGCTGATCGGGCTGGTTGAAGGGCGGGCCGTCCGCATCACGCAGGCATCCGGTCATTATTCCGATCAGGTGGGTGTGCTGATCTGGAATGCGCGCAGCATTGTTCAGCGTGTGCTGCGCAACCGCCAGCCGGAACTGATCCCCGATGTGAGCCAGGACCCGGATTATTTGCCCTATACCAGCGACACGCGCGCCCAGATGACGCTGCCGCTGCTTGCTCACGAGCAGTTTATCGGCGTCCTGAACCTGGAAAGCTACCAGATCGACCGCTTTACCGTGGAGGCTTTCGAGTTCCTCAAGCTGCTGGCGGTGCGGATCGCGGTCGCCATCCGCAACGCGGAGTTGTACCAGAGCGCGCAGCGCCGCCGGCAGATTGAAAGCACGCTGCGCGAGTCGGCGCGCATCCTTAACGAGACGCTGGATATTGGCGAGGTGATGACGCGCATCATGGCCCAGATCCAGGAGGTTGTGCCGTGCGACACCGGGTCGATCCAGCAGCTTCGAGACGATCGCTTGAAGATCATCGCCTGTCATGGCTTCCCGAACCCGCAGGAAGTCGTCGGCCAGGAATTTACCATCGTGGATAACGAGGTCGTCAACGAACTGGTCAGCACCCACCAGCCTATTCAGATCGATGATGCCGCGCACCACCCCTATTTTGAAGCCTACCTGGCGGCAAATCCAGCCATCAAGTTCCGCACGTGGCTGGGCGTGCCGCTGGTCGTTCAGAACCGGTTTATCGGGCAGATCACGCTGGACCGCTGGACCGTCCATCCGTATACGCCAGAAGAGATCGAGCTGGCGGTATCGTTTGCGCATCACGCCGCTATCGCGCTCGAAAACGCGCGGCTGTTCGAGGCCGAGCAGCGCCAGCGTCATATTGAGCAACTGCTGCGGCAGGCTGTAACGACGCTCAATGAAACGCTTGAGCTTGACGAGGTGCTGGAACGTATCTTGCAGCAGCTCCGGCAGGTCATTCCGTATGACAGTGCATCGGTGCAGCGTATCCGCCAGGACGGAATCGAAATCGTCGCGGGCGAGGGGTTGATTGAGCCGGAGAGAGTGATGGGGAAGCCGCTCCCCATCAGTCACGCGATCCGCCGCGTGATCGACAGCCGGACTCCGCTGGCCTTTGATGATGCACAGCAGTCGCCCGACTATCAGCAAGGCAACGACGTGTATGTATCGGGCCATATCCGGTCCTGGTTGGGCGTGCCGCTGATCGCGCGGAATAACGTCATCGGGATGATTACGCTGGACCGCAACGAAATACGACCCTATACTGCCGTGGAGGTCGATCTGGCGACGGCGTTCGCCGGCCACGCAGCGCTGGCGCTCGAAAACGCCGAACTCTACCGCCAGCAGGCGAGTTATACCCGCGCGCTCGAACAGACTCTCGAAGAGCGTGGGCGGCTGATCGAAGATCTGGATGCGTTCGCCCACACCGTCGCGCACGACCTGAAAAATCCGCTCGGCCTGATCCTGGGCTATGCCGAAATGCTGCTGAGCGAGGATCTGGATCGGCTGCCCCGTGCCAAACTGCTCGACAATCTGGGGATGATCGCGCATGGTGCGACCAAAATGAACGGCATTATCCAGGCGCTGCTGCTGATGGCCGGGGTGCGCAAGGCCGAAACCGTGGTGATCCGCTCGCTGGATATGGGGCGGATTGTCGATGAAACGCTGCTGCGCATGGAATATCTGATTACGGACTTCGGGGCCGATATCACGCTGCCGGAGACATGGCCGGCGGCCCTCGGATATGCGCCGTGGGTCGAGGAAGTGTGGGCCAATTACCTGAGCAATGCCTTAAAATATGGCGGACAGCCGCCGCGCATCACGCTGGGCGCGACCCTTCAGGCTGATGGTGTCGTCTGTTTCTGGGTGCGCGACAATGGGCGCGGCCTGACCCTCGACGAGCAGCACCGAATCTTCACGCCATTCACCCGGCTGCGCGGGAACGAGATCGAAGGGCACGGGTTAGGGCTGTCGATCGTGCGGCGGATCGTGGAGAAACTCGGCGGGCAGATCGGCGTGGAGAGCGAAGTCGGCCAGGGCAGCACGTTTAGCTTTACGCTGCCAGGGATGAGTAAGAGTAACAGCGGTTAGCGGTTAGCCGTTAACCAAGAGCCAACTGCCAACGGCTATTGGCTCTCGGCTCTGAACGAGTGAGACGAACCCTATGGATCGAACCGTACCACAAACAGGCACCGAAGAAATCGCCCTGTATATTCGCACCTACTATTCGCTGCTGCGCTCCAGCCATGCCGTGCAGTTGGATGCATTGGCCGAGGCGCACGTCGCGATGAATTCATCGCTGCATGCCAGCGCGCGCGAACCGCTGCCGGACGCCGCTGCGCTGTATTATGCGGTCAGCCGCCTGCCGCTGTGTATCTCCAGCGTCGATCTGGTCGTGATGGGCCAGACCGACCGCGTGTTTCACGAGTACGGATATTCGGACGTGCAAAATTGGCGGCGCGTGATCTCACCGGCCCGCCGCCGGCGTCTGAATTTTGATGGACAGAGCACACTTGCGGTGTATATCGCCAGCCGGTCGGACATCGACGATCTGATCCCGACGCTGGTGGCGTACCAGTTGGAATGGAACAAGCTGCACGAGATGCTGCAATCCGTGTCGGTGCAGGCCAGCCTGGCCGCTTTGGCCGCCAATTCAACGCTGGCGCGGACGGCGGAACTCGCCCGCGCGCTGGATATGTCCGCCGACGATCTCAGCCGCCTTCAGGATGTGTGGGGCGTGGATATGATCCCGACGCTGCGCAAGATCGCGGCCGCACCCAAACGATTCTCGGTGCGTCTGTTGGCCGGGTCGTACATCAACTATCAGCGCGCGACATCCGACTGGTGGCTGAACGTGCGCCAGAAAGTCGATCCGGTCGAGATCCAGGACCGGCCGGTGTATTTTGTGTCCAGCAATATTCACGCCATCCCGAACCTGCTGAGCGGGTTTGCGCTCGAAGAAGAGCTGCACATCCTGGAGTTTATCGAGCAGGCGGGCGCGTCGGGGCTGAAGGCGGAATATGACTATGTGCGCGTGCGGGACGAGCTCAATAACAAGAACAATTTCCTCTATTATGCCCTCCGGCGCTATGCATCACAGCCGGGCATGGACGACCGCCAGCGCACCGCCGAGCGTGGGGCCGGGATCACGCGCGTGGTGAGCGAACACGGCTTCGATATCGAGGCGCAGGTGATCGAACTCAACAAGATCGACCCGGACCGCATGGATACACGCCTGCTGTGTGTGGATAAGGCTGACCTCGCGCGCCTGGCCGGCAGCGACGCGCTGATCGTCAACATCGATTACCCGCTCGGTATGGCGGCCTATCATGTCCTGGCGAAGATCAGCCAGTATGTGCCGCAGATGCAGGGGATCTATGTGATCGGCAAGGCGGCAACGCTCAATGCGCGTGTGGGCGACGTGCTGATCGCCAACGTGGTCTACGACGAGCACAGCCAGAACTCGTACCTGTTCGGCAACTGCTTCTCCGCGTCTGACCTGATCCCTTACCTGACGCTCAGCAGCGTGTTGGATAACCAGAAGACCGTGAGCGTGCTCGGCACGTTTCTGCAAAACAAAGACTATATGGACGTGTTCTACCGCGAGGGGTATTCAATCGTGGAGATGGAGTCGGGGCCGTATCTGTCCGCGATCTACGAGATGGTGCGGGCGCAGCGCCACCCGGTTAACGAGATCGTGAACCTGTATATCGCGCCGTTCGATATTGGCATTCTGCACTACGCCAGTGATACTCCGCGCAGCAGCACCGGGCGCACGCTCGGATCGGGCCGGCTGAGCTACGTCGGTGCGGAACCGACCTACGCAACGGCGATCGCCACGCTGCGGCGAATCTTCCTGAAAGAACTCGACCGCCTGCGCCGCCAGGAGAAATCCCCGGCAGACCGGGTAGTGATGGGAGCGAACGATGGAAGTCACTGAAGCCGTCAGGGGGAATCGTTCGGTGCGGCAGTTCCGCGATGAGCCGGTCAGCCGCGAGGTGATCGAGCAGATCGTGAACGCGGGGCGGCTGTCGGGATCGGCCAAGAACCGCCAGCCGTGGCAGTTCGTGGTCGTGACGGACCGGGCGACGCTCCTGGCGCTAAGCCAGTGCGGCCAGTGGTGCGCGCATCTGGAAGGCGCGGCGTTTGGCGTGGTGCTCACCGTGGAGAATCTGCACGAGCCGCCCACACTCACGACGCCGTTCGACCTGGGCCGCGCCAGCCAGAACATGATCCTGACCGGGTGGGCGCTTGGCGTGGGGTCGTGCATGGCGACGATTTACGAGACGGACAGAGCCCGCGCCGCGCTTGGCATTCCAGACTCGATGGATGTTCCCTGGGCGATCTCGTTTGGATACGCACACCCAGACGCCGATCCTCGTCAGCGCCCGCCGCGCAAAGACGGCCGCCGCCCGCTCGATGAGGTGGTCCACTGGGAGCGGTGGTAAGGAGCTAACCCAACCGGCTGCCGATGAAGTCCGGCGCGCCGCGCACAAAAGCGGCCGCATCCACGGCCTGACGTCCCTCAAGCTGCAAGCGAGTCGGGGCATACCACCCGCCGCCCGTGCCGATCGCGAGCGGTGAGGTGATCTCGTAGGATGTGCCCGACACATCGCAGACTTCGCCAGGGGCAGCCCGCTGCTCGCCCTTCATCTTCATCGCATAGCCTTCGACAATCTTCAGACGCTTGCCGTTCCAGAAGGTATAGGTGCCCGGCCAGGGCGTGAACGCCCGCACGTGCCGGTCAATCTGCGTGGCGGTGGCCGTCCAGTCGATCGCGCCGTCTTCTTTGGCGAGAGGGGGGGAATAGGTGATCAGCGCCTCGTTGGTCGGCTGCGGGTGCGGGATAATGCTTTCCACGCGCATCCAGTCCAGGGTAAAGACGAGAAGCTGCGCGCCGAGCACGGCCAGCTTGTCATGCAGGGTTTGGCCGGTTTCGGTCGGATCGATCGGGATCGAGTTTTGCAGCAGAATCGGCCCGGTATCCAGCCCGGCATCCATGATCATCGTCGTGACGCCCGTGTAGGCGTCCCCGGCGCGGATCGCGGCCTGGATCGGCGCGGCCCCCCGCCAGCGCGGCAGCAGCGAGGCGTGGACATTGATCGGCGCAAAATGGGGAAGGTCGAGCACGTCCTGGCGCAAGATCTGCCCAAACGCCGTCACGACCAGAAAATCCGGTTTCCACACCCGGATCTGCTCGACGGCGTCCGGCTCGCGGCGCAGGTTGGCCGGCTGGATCACGGGAATTCCGGCGGCGGTCGCGGCCTGTTTGACGGGCGAGACCTGCACCTTCTGCCCACGCCCGGCGGGGCGATCCGGCTGGGTGACGACGCCGGCCAGGGTATACTGGGGCGCGTGGAGCAGCGCCTGCAGAGTTGGGACGGCGAAATCCGGCGTCCCCATGAACACGATCCGGCTTGATTTTAAAGTCATGGTGGTTGGCCCGCTACCTGGAACGTATGGACTGGCGACAACCGTCTTTATACACCCCTATAACCTGCGCCGCAATTGAGGACCAGTCCATCGACTCGGCGTGCGCGCGGCCGGCGGCTCCCATCCGTGCCCGCAGCGCCTCATCCGTCAGCAGGCGCGTGATCCGGTCGGCCAGCGCGGGTACGTCGTTCTGCGGGACCAGAAAGCCGGTTTCACCATCGATCACCGCTTCGGCCACGCCGCTGCCCGTCGTGCCGACGACCGGCAGGCCGCATGCCCCCGCCTCGAGGAAGACCAGCCCAAAGCCCTCGAACTGCCCGCCGACGTTGAGCGAGGGCAGCGCGAAGACATCCGCGTGATGATACCATCCCAGCAAGTCGGCTTCGGGGATCATGCCCAGCAGGTGGACGCACGTTTCCAGGCCCATCTGCCGGATCTGCGCCTCAACCTTGTGGAGGTAGCCAATATCCTCCTGATAGCCCGTGATGACGAGCTGCACGTCCGCCACGGTCTCGCGGACGCGGGCCAGCGCGTCGATCAGCACGTGGGTGCCCTTGCGTGGTTTGACCCCGCCGGAGGCCAGCACCGTCGGTCCGAGCTTGTGGGGGAGGGTGGCGGGCTGCTGGAATTTGGCGAAATTCACGCCGTTGTGAATGACCATCGGATCCACACCGGGCAGCGCGGCTCGCACCTGTCCGGCGGTGTAGGCGCTGACGGCAATCAGGCAGGCCCGGCGGTAGGCCCGCTGATAGAGCTGGCCCACAAAGCGCCGCCCGGCGGTACGTGGGACGAAAGTGCCGTGTGCGGTAACAACCAGCGGGCGCGATCCGGCGGCCCATGCGGCGGTCAGCACATACGGCTCCGCAATAACATGCACGACATCACATCCCGCCAAGGCGCGACGCACGCGCGGCGCGGCCAGCAGTGATCGCACGACGAACGGAGAAGCGGCCGGAACCAACGGGGGCAGGATCGGGCACAGATCGGTGAGCCAGGCGGCATCGTCGGGCTGGTGGGGCGTGGGCTGCGTCAGCGCGATCACGTCGACACCCTGCGCGGCCAGTTCGCGCGCCACCTCCAACCCGTAGCGCGCCCACCCGTACAGCGATCCGATCTCCGGTGTTAAGAACGCCACACGCACGACAGGCTCCTGAAAGATAATTCACCACAGAGGGCGCAGAGCACGCAAAGAAAGGCAAGGGAAAAGCCCAGAAAGGGCGCGATTCTGATCGCCCGGCAGGAGAGGGCGGCCCCTCCAAATCTACCCTGGCATGCCCGGATGAGATGTGCTACAATGCGATTCAACATGGTGACTGTGGTGCAGTGGTTAGCACGTCTGACTGTGGATCAGAAGGTCGAGGGTTCAAATCCCTCCAGTCACCCCAACAAATGGCGCGCACAGCGCCGTTTTTTTTGGTTCAGTCGTGCCGCTCGTACTGCCCCCCGTTGAGGCGGATATGCGCCGACCGCAGCGCCAGCCACACGCGCAGGCCGATCACCGCCTCGACATGGCGGACATGCTTCTGGTTGCCAGCCATTCGCCGCCCGACGCGCCGCCGGATGCTGCTCTTTTTCTGGCGCACGGAGCGGATCAGATCCTCAATGGTCTCGTTATCCTGCTGGCTGGGGCGTTTGACCCCAAACACTTCCCAGATGCTGATCTCGCCCGTATCGTGGATCGGTGTGGGCGGTGGCCGGCTGATCTTGCGCTCAGCAGGAACGTCGGATGCGGCCGGTGTTTTGGCGGCGATTTCGTGCGGTGCCTTCGGCTCGGTGGGCGCTTCCGAGGCCGCTTCCGAGGCCGCTTCCGGTGCGGCTGTCGGACGGACAACCGGAATCCCGCGCGGCGGAGTGATTTGCTGGTGGTCGGGCCGCGGCTCCACAATAGGCTGCACCTCCGGCACTTGCACGGGCAGCATCTCGCGCGAGGGATGTGCGGTCTCCCGCGTGATGGGTTCCGCGGGCGGCTCGATGTGCTCGGGCGGCGCAGGAGATTCCGAGGGGGCAGGCCCGGCCGGTTCGGGACTGGATACGGCGGGCAACTCGGCAGGCTGCTGGACGATCGCCTCATGCAGACCTTTCGGCGCACGAGGCTTGGTGTCCGCTTTGTACTCGTAATCCGGCTCGCCCTCTTCGCGGCTCAGATCGGTCACAAACACCGGGGCCGGTGTGGCCGGCGGCAGCGGCTCATCGGTATAGGCGAGTGGCAGGGCGGCAGCGGCTTCTCCGCGGGCGGCGGCTTCGGGTGCTTCCGGTGCCGGCAGGTCCGTCTCCAGGCCGGGCGGCGGAGCAAAGCGGCGCTGGTACTGGGCGCGGGCATTGGCGTCCAGGCGGCCCTGGATCCCGGCTTTCGCGCGGTGATCCGCATCCATGCGCACGCCCATCGTGTCGATCTGGCGGCGCAGCTGGCGGAGGCTGTCGGCCATTATCGCGGCGAGCCGGTTCCGGCCCTTGAATTGATCGTGAAAGAAGCCAATCACCCCTCTGCGCCGGTACGAGACGGTCCACTGCACGGTGGTGCCATCCGGCCCGGCCTGCAGGCGCATTCTGCCCTGGAAGCTGCGATAGGCGCTGCTTTCCATCACACTGTATTCATAACCGAGGCCATCTACCCAGGCGGTGATCTCTTCGATCACATCTTTGCCGCCATCAGCGGACGTACAGCGTCGCCGCGTGCCGGCCCCGGTTCGCTGAGTCGTCAGCACGGACACGCCGCTGTAACCGGCGTGCCAGCGCGCGACCTTGTCCGGGTCGGAGATATAATCCCAGATCATCCCGGTGGGCGCGTCAATCAGAATTCGCTGGTCGATCAGGGTCACTGCCAGCCGTCCTAAGCTATTGGTCGTAAATAGATCATCCAATCCCTGCCGATTGTAAACCCATTACACGCCAGAACTCAAATTTGAACCGCACGGCGGACACGGACTCACAACCTGAGGCAGATTGTGCTAAACTTAACGCATTGTACTTTTCTGGTAAGAGGAGACCAAACGGCGTGCCCGGCCCATCGATGATCTTTAGCTTTATCCTGGCGACCCTGTACGGCGCGGCGTTTCACCTGGTCAGCGGGGGGGATGCGCGCCGCCTGGCGCTGTTCCTGCTGGCCGCCTGGTTAGGTTTTGGTCTGGGACACGTTTTTGGCGACACCTTTGGCGTGTCGCTGATGGATATCGGTCCGCTGCACATGCTCCCTGCCACGATGGGTGCGTGGCTGGCCCTGGTCGTCGCGCGGATTCTGACGCGCCCGCCGGCCCGCCGTTCCCGTCAAGCGGGTTAGCCGTCCTGAGGAGAGAAGAGCGAATGACCAATTTACCGGCGGCGTCGGCAACGGCGCCGGTGGCCGAGCAAGAGAGCGAAAAAAAAGAGGGACGTGCCTGGTATTTCTGGGCACTGGTCGGCATCGGGGCGGTGGTGGCCGTCTTCATTATTGGGCTGGTGGTGGCCCTGGCCGTCGCGCTGCTGGCCGATCCTGATGATGCTGCAACCTGGGTCGGAATTATCCGCGATATGTTTATCATTGTACTTGCCATGGAAGGGATGCTGATGGGTTTCGCCCTGATCGTCCTCGTGATCCAGGTCGCGGCGCTGGTGAATCTGCTGCAAAGCGAGATCAAGCCAATTGTGGATAATGCGAACGAAACCGTCACGACGGTGCGTGGAACGGCACAGTTTGTGAGCCAGAATGTGGTCGAGCCGGTGGTCAAGTTCACCGCGCTGACGGCGGGGATCGCGGCGCTGGCCCGCGAGGCTATCGGGATTCGCCGCGCACTCAAACCATCCGATCGGAACGGCAAGAAAAAAGACTAAACTCGTTTTGAGTTCTTGAGTTTTAAGTCGTGAGTTCAGAACCCTGGCCCGCGACCTATCCGAAATTGGCACATTCTGTAAGGGTGCGCTGCGATACGCCCCACCAAAAAGCGTATTTCCGGATGACTGCTTTTCTCAAAACTCATAACTCACGACTCATGATTCTGAACTCGATGAGGGGGCCTTGATGCCACGGAAGAAACAACAGAGCGAGGGGGAAACCCTCAGTTTTATCAGCGGCCTGCTGCTGGGCTTTATCGTCGGCGCGCCGATCGCCGTGTGGATGTCACCGCGCAGCGGCGAAGAGACTCGCCAGGAGATCTCGCAGCGCGGCATGATCATCCGCCGCCGCCTCGGGGAGACGATCCGCAAGCCGATTGAGCAGGTGCAGGGCCAACTGCGGGGCGATTCGGTTCAGGAGGCGCTGGATGAGGGCAAGACGATTGCTGCCCGACAGTCCGGCCGCGATCAGAATTAGGGCATTGAAGAGAGGGGAAAATTCCACAATGACCCATATCTTGTATTTGACGAACTTTCCACCCGATGCCACGGAGGATGACCTGCGCGCGCTGCTGGCTGAGTTTGGTGAGACGGTTGCGCTCCAGGTGGGCACGGAGGAACGGACCGGGATGGCCTATGCACTGATCGAGATGGCATCCGAGAAGGTGGCGACCAAAGTGCATCGCAGCCTGAATGGCTACCGGCTGGGCGATCGTTATCTTGCCGTCAGTTACCCGGATGTGGATCCCAAGGAACTGACCGCCAAGCAGCGCAAAGCGGTGGAGGACATCGTGGCCGAGCTCGGAGAGACGGACGAGGTCCCGCTGCGGCAGATTGACGCGATGGCGCGGCTGTGCGGGCTGCCGTTTATCGAAGCCCTGGTCAAGGAGGCGATCGAGGTGGAGACCGCCGAAGGGATCATGACGTCGGACAGCTTGCGCCGCCGGACAAAGGGTGGAGTCTTCTTCTATTTAGCGCGCTACCGCATATCGCCGGATGTGCGCCGGATCGTCTTCAACCGAAAAGGCAAACTGGACGAGTAGCGGGTGGACCGATTCGATTTCTGGCAGCGCTGGCTCCTGATCCTGGGGGGACTGATCACGGTCCTCGGCGTGGCGATCGCGCTGCTCAACAGCACTGAGCTGTTTGACACCCTCCTTAATAACCAGATCGATCCGGTGTTCTGGGATGAGCCCGGCCCCGATGATCAAGCCCAGGATTTCCGGCAGTGGGCCTATGGCGTGCTGGGTGCAACGATGGCGGGGTGGGGCGTCTTCATAACCACCATCGCCCATTACCCGTTCAAACGCCGCGAACGATGGGCCTGGAATTGCATGCTGGCCGGAATCGCGATCTGGTTTGTGCTGGATACATACGTGTCGCTTTCGGCGGGGAACTGGTTCAACGAACTCGCGGTGAATGTGCCGCTGCTGGTCCTGGTACTGCTGCCCCTCTGGTTTACGCGGAAGGATTTCTAGCGCGTGCCTCTCTCGTCCACCGCGCAGCACTCCCGTGGTCGCCTGACACGGCTGCTTATGGGAGCCGCTGCCGCCAGCCTCGGCGCACTGGCCTATGCCTATTGGATTGAACCCGGCTGGATCGAGCTTCGCCGGATCACGCTCATGCTGCCACGCCTGACTCCGGCTTTTGACGGCTACCGCATCGCCCAGCTCAGCGACATCCACATGAACGGATTCATGACCGCGGAACGCCTGACCGCGATCGCGGCGCTGATCAACCAGCAGCGCCCGGATCTGATGGTGCTGACCGGCGATTTTGTCACGCGGGAAGCGGAGAATTACTTCGATCGGCTGGTCCCCGCGCTGCGCTGTCTGGCCCCGCGTGACGGTACGGTGGCTATTCTGGGCAACCACGATCATTACGGCGACGCGGACGTGATTCATCGGGTGATCCGCGACAGTGGACTGATCGACCTGAGTAACACGGTCTACAGCGTGCGGCGCGGCGGTGAGCGGCTGTACGTGTGTGGAGTCGATGATGTGTGTGTGGGAGAAGACCGGCTGGATCGCGTGCTGGATGTTCTGCCGGATGATGGTGCCGCGATCCTGCTGGTGCATGAACCAGATTTTGCGGATGTCAGCGCGCTCAGCGGGCGGTTCGATCTCCAGATCTCCGGCCATTCGCACGGGGGACAGGTGCGGATTCCCTTCTTGGGGCCGCCGCATCTGCCACGCCTCGCCCGGAAGTATCCCGCCGGGCTCTATCGCGTTGGCCTGATGATCCTGTATACCAATCGTGGTATTGGGATGATCGCGCCGCGGCTGCGCTTCAACTGCCGCCCGGAGATCACTGTGTTTACGCTGCTCGCGCCCTAATCCTCGTCGGGGATCTCGTCCAGGGCGGTGCGGAACAAGCGGATTGAGGAGATATGACCAAAAGATCCAAACTGCGCCGTAGGATTGAGGCCAATCCTAAGAATGTCAGTTTTCATGATTTACGAGCGCTGTTAGAATCGTATGGGTTTGAGTTGGCACGGACCAAGGGCAGTCACCATTCTTTTGTGGCACAAATCGGCTCACGCCGCATATTGCTGGTGGTCCCTTTTAGTAAACCGCTTAAGCCAGTGTACGTCAGGCAAGCTTTGGCATTTATCGCGGAAATTGAAGAACACGAGCCCGATGGTTCTGGCGATGATGAGGAAAAGAGAATGAATAAAACTCTCGAATACTACCTCGCGCTGCCCTATCCGATTGAACTGATCCCGGACGAGGACGGTTACTGGTTTGCTCAAATTCCCCTGCTGCCGGGCTGTATGACACAGGGCATATCACGCAGCGAAGCATTGGAGATGCTGGACGAGGCAAAATCGCTCTGGATTGAGACTGCTTTGAGCGAGGGAGTCAATATTCCCGAACCGGCCCGCGCAGGATAGCTATCGGTATCAGACGCTCCTAGTCCTCGTCGGGGATCTCGTCCAGGGCGGTGCGGAACAGGCGGAGGGCGTCGTTCTCGTCCACATCGAGCGGACAGCCCACATAGGGGTTTTTGATGGGGATGTCGTGCTTCAGACACCACGCGTCCACATCCAGGCGGCGCACGAAACCCAGCAGCACGCCGCGGATGGTCAGCGTGAGTTTCATATCCGGGCTGGCATTGGCGCGCACGATGTCCGGGACCGTGCATTTGGCGCAGTCCGACGGCCGCCAGGGCATCGATTCGGGATTCTCTTTAACCAGGCGGCATTCCTGCACGCTGCGCCCCCGGTTGAAATCTTCGTAATAGTGAGGGCACTCTTTACCCGCTGGCGTTCGCATCCGTGGCTGTTCTTTCTCCAAACAGAGCAGGCGGGTTAACCAACCCGCCCCTGCCGACTACCGGCCATCCGATCCGTGACCCGGCACTAGACGCGCGTAATATATTCCCCGTTGCGCGTATCGATCCGAATGACGTTGCCTACTTCGACAAAGAGCGGCGTGGTGACTTGCAGGCCGGTCTCGGTGATGACCTTTTTGGTCGCGCCGGTGGCGGTATCGCCCGCAATCGCCATCTCCGCGTCCGAGACGCGCTGCTCGACATGCGTCGGCAGTTCGTAGTCGATAATCTCGTTATCATACGACAGCAGCTTGATCTGCAAATTCTCTTTCAGATAGAGCACGTCGTTGCCAAAAACATCCTTGCGCATCTGCGGCTGGTCGTAGGTTTCCACATCCATAAAATGCAGGAACTCACCATCATCGTACAGATACTCCACGACTGAAGTTTCGATGCGAATATCCTCAACGCGGTCCCCGGAGGTGAAGGTCATTTCGCGCGTGGAGTTGGAGCGCAGGTTGCGCACCTGCACGCGGATAGTCGCGTTGCCGCGCCCCGTCTTGATGTGGTGATAGTCCAGCACTTTGTAGATTTCGCTATCTACGGTGAAATTCGTGCCTTTGCGAAGCTGGTTTACGTCGATCATAGCCTTGGTTTCGTCCTTAGTGTCCCGGCGTGGGAGTCTGAGCCTGTTGAGATCGGCCCGATTATACCAGCAAACCCGCTCCGCTAGAATAGTTGAAAACGAGGCGCGGACGAAGGCTAACGAAGCGCTGCCGGCCAGCGCGTAGGCGTGGGGCAGCATCTCCAGCACGTCGCTGGCGATCACGCCCGCCCCGGTGCCAACGATCTCCTCGGCCTGGGTGCCCGCCATGCCATGCAGCCACGCGGCGGCGGCGGCCGCGTCAAACGGATCAAGTCCCTGGGCCAGCAGGCCGGTGATCGCCCCGGCCAGCACGTCGCCCGTACCGGCGCTGGCGAGCGCGGAAGTGGCAAACGGCTCGATGGCTGTGCGGCCATCCGGCGCGGCGACCACGGTAAACGCGCCCTTGAGCACGATCACGGCGTTCCACTCGGCAGCTTTTTCCTGCGCCAGCCGGACGCGGTTGGCGTTCACCTCGTCCGCTTCCATCGTCGCCAGCCGCGCGAATTCGCCGGGGTGCGGCGTGAGCACCGCGCCGGGTGGGATCAGCGCCAGCCCATCGTCCATCGTCGCCAGCAGGTTCAGCCCGTCGGCATCGATCACCAGCGGCGGCAGGTCGCTGTCGTCCTCGGCGCTGGCGGAGTCTTCGGCTCCGAACGGGACAAAGCCGATGGCGCGCGATCGTTTGATCTCCTCTTTGGGGCGGAGCAGTTCGCGCAGGAACTCGGCCGTTACTTCCTCGCGCCCCAGGCCGGGACCGAGCAGCAGGGCGCGGTAGCCCTCAAGCTCTTTGCGCAGCACGCGCACGGCGGCTTCGTTCAGCACGCCCATATCGTGCGGCAGCAGAATCCAGGTGGCTTCGGGCAGCATCCCGGCCAGGATGGGAATGATGATCTGGGGCGCGCCGACCGTGACCAGCCCCGTGCCCACGCGGTACGCCGCCGACGCCGCGAGATAGGCCGCGCCGACGTAGTTCAGGCTCCCGGCGACGATCATCGCTTTGCCGAAAGTCCCCTTGTGGCTGTTGGATGGCCGCAGGGGCAGTCGTGCTCCGGCTTCCGCCGCATCGACCAGCGTGATGTTAATCTGCTCCAGTTCCGGCAGCTTGTCGGGCAGGCCGATGCTGCCGATATGGAGCCGGCCGACCGCTGCCGCGCCGGGGAAGGTCAGCAGACCAGGCTTGGCGGCGGCCATCGTGATCGTTTCATCGGCGTGGAGTGCGTTTTTGTCGAGCTCGCCCGTATCGCAGTTCAGCCCGCTGGGGCAGTCTACCGCGATAACAAAAGGACCGGCATCGCGCGCATCCGGGCTGAGTGCCGCCGGGGTGGTATAGGGCAGGGCAGGGCGATCCGAGCGGCGCGCATTCAGTGCCTTGTGGACGGTTTGCAGCACCTTCGCCGCATCGCCCCGGATCGGCAGGCGCACGCTGGTTCCAAACAGCGCATCTACGACAACGTCCGCGTTCGCGACCAGATTTTGCAGGACGCGATAGCCCGCCGGCTTGTCGTTCTCAACATCCGCGATGAAGACACCCGCATCTCGTGCCGCGGCGAAAACCGGATCATCGTCGGGGCGTGCGTGCAGCAGAAACGCTCCAACCGAGATACTCCTCGACCTCGGCCGTCAGGATGCGGGCCACGACCAGCCCATCGCCGCCGTTGTTGCCTGGTCCGACCAGCACTGCCACGCGCGGATCGGTCGTGCCGGCAACCAGTTCCTTGACCCGCTCGGCGACGGCGCGCCCGGCCTGTTCCATCATGGCGGCGAAGGTGTGGCCTTTTTGATCGGATGCCTGCTCGATGGTGCGCATCTGCTCGGTTGTGACGATTTTTGGCATAGGTTATATCTCCGCTGGCCTCAACCCGCCGCCCCCTCCCCGGCATAGCCACAGAGGGGGAGAGGTTGCCTCTAAGTTTCCCTCTCTAACTCGATTGGAGAGGGGATTTTACGGGGTGAGGCCAGGATCTCGCATAGGGCGCTAATAACTTTCCAGATCCACAAAATACGCCCTGGCCGCGCGATCCAGCAGGTCTTTCGTGAGCGCAGGCGGGCGGTTTTCGTATTTGGAGATGTCGATGATCTGTTCGAGAATGTCGCGCGGGTGGACCGACCGCAGGTTGCGCGAAACGTCCACGTACCATTTTTGCAGCAGGTAGGCCAGCCCTTTTTCGTCGTAGGGGACGCGCTTGGCCTCGCACATGCGCTTAAAGATCTCGCGGAATTCGTCGAAGGTCGGATCGACCACCTCGATCTTGTGCGGGATACGGCGCAGGAACGCCTCATCGACCAGATCGGCGGGCGGCATGTTGGTGCTGAACACGATCAGGACGTTGAACGGGATCTCGATCTTGCGCCCGGTGGAGAGCGTCAGGAAGTCCACGCGGCTTTCGAGCGGCACAATCCAGCGGTTCAGCAGATCGCGCGGGCGGACCTGCTGGCGGCCGAAGTCGTCAATCAGGAACATGCCGCCGTTGGCCTTCATCTGGAAGGGCGCTTCATAGTATTTGTTGATCGGGTCGTAGACGAGGTCGAGCGTTTCCAGCGTCAGCTCGCCGCCAACCATGATCACCGGGCGCTTGACGCGGATCCAGCGCCCATCAAAGCGCTCGTTGGTGGCACCGGGCCGCCGGGGATCGCTCTCGCCGTCCACAACTTCGTGGTTCACGTTGTCGAAGACGCGGATCACCTGCCCATCCACGTCCACGGCGTAGGGGATCCACATGGGGCTGCCCAGGATCATCCGGCCGACGGCCTGCGCGATGGTCGTCTTGCCATTGCCGGGCGGGCCGTACATGAAGATCGCCTTGCCGGAGTTTACGGCCGGGCCAACACGCCCGAACATATCCTCGTTGATGACCAGCCCCGCCAGCGCCTTGTCCAGAATCTCGCGGTTGACGCGCATCCTGGCGCGCGCCTGCGCGTTCATAGCCGCGACATACTGATCGAGCGTGACCGGGCATGGTCCCGCGTACTGGGTGCGGGCCAGGGCCTCGTGAGCCTTCTCGATGCCCTTCATGGTGATCACGTACTCAAATGCGCCCGCGCCCAGGCCGCCGCCGCCGCGTACCTCCACAAACTTTTCGCGCTTGAGGTCTTCCATCACCAACTGGACGACGTTGGTAAAGGGCAGATGCATGAGCTCGGCGATCTGGTTGCCCGACACATAACCACCAAAATACATGGTTTTGATGGCGAGATCGGACAGGATACCGATATTCAGCCCGGTATCCTGGATTGACTGAATCGACCTGGGCGACCAGGCAGTTTGTTTAACCTGTTGGCCGGCGGTGGGCGGTGGTGTTCGCGTGCTCATAATGTCAGTAGCTCCCCATTGTTCGGATATTGGCTATTAGTTTTCGGTTTTTGGTGGGATGCTCGCGGCTCGTGTCTGTCACCAACAACCAGTCACTAAGAACTGTAAACTAATCACTAATCACATGAATGGCCTGGCGCACTTCGTCTTCTGTATTATAGCAGTGTGTCGAGATCCGCACGTGCGGCCGCTTATCGACATCCCAGTGCTTGGTAATCCGCACGCCGGCCGCGTTCAGGCGAGCGACCATGGCAGTCGCCTCGGCTTCGGCCGCTTCGATGTCGTCGGGATCGCCCACGCGGAAGGTAACAATGGGCCCCAGATCGTCCTCCGGCGTAATGATGGTGAAACCGCGCGCTGATAGATCCTCGATGGCAATCTGCGAGAGGTGGCGCGTCCACGCGTCGATCGCGGCCAGCCCCAGGCCCTGCAGATAGCGGATGCTCTCGACCAGAGCGGCCATGCCGATCACATTGGGCGTGCCCATCATCAGTCGCTGCGCACCCTGGATCGGCGTCAGATCATATTTCGCCCAGTGCTCCCAGTTTTCGACCGCTGCCGGCCCGATAATGCCCGGTTTCAGTTGCCGGCAGATTCCGTCGCGCACGTACAGAAATCCCTGGCCGGGCGCGCTCATCAGCGATTTTTGCCCACCAGCCGCCAGAACGTCAATCTGCATGGCCTGGACATCGATCGGGATGTGGCCTGCGGCCTGGATCGCATCGACGGCGAACAGAATATCGCGCTGGCGGCAGAACGCGCCGAGTGCCATCAGGTCGGCGCGATGCCCGGTGAGATACTGCAGGGCGCTGGCCGCGATCAGCCGCGTCCGATTATCGACCAGCGGCTCAAAAGCTTCGACCGTCGCGCCGGGGTAGGGGGGCGGTACGATGCGGCACTCCACGCCGAACCGTTCCAGCGCCATCCACGGATAAGCATTGGATGGGAACTCCACGCCGGCGAACACAATGTTATCACCGGGCCGCCAATCTACGGCCTGAGCCACGGCGTTCAGCCCCGCCGACGTGCTGCTGATGCCGGTGATCTCGTCCAGCCGGGCCGCGTTGATCAGCCCGGCGACGGCTTTGGCAAAACGCACCATGAGGTTACTCACCGGATCGTCCTCGTTGGCGGCGTAAAAGGCCAGCGGATTGCTGCCCAACCGTTCGATGGCGACCCGCATGATGCGCTGAACCGGCTCCGGCACCGGGGAAATGCTGGCATGATTCAGATAAATGCTCGTTTGATGAATCGGGAAATCCTGGCGTACGTGTTCCAGATCATATGCGGGTAATTGATTCACAGTGCGGCCCTTTCGTTTTAGCAGTTCTGCGGCGATTATAGCGGATTCCCCCTGCTTGGGCGGGGGTACTTTTCGCTCCCAATCGCTGCTCCGATCGATGATTCTAATAATTCTCTAATGTTCGCGGTGGTTGCAACCCGTTGTTGCCAATGGTACAATAGAATCTGGTTCGCGTTTACAACTTTTTTACACTCTTCATAGGCGCTCGGAGTTGAAATGATCGACCAAATCCAATGGCTGGGACATGCTGGCTTTCGGATTCAAGGTCCACCCCTAATCTACATTAACCCCTGGCGAGTCGCCCGGAGTGCCGTCCCCGCCGATGTCATTCTGGTGACAAATGACTTGTTCGATCATTGTTCCCCTGCGGATGTCGAAAAACTCTGTAATGATAACACGCTCGTGGTGGCCAGCCCCGAAGCGGCGTCGCTGCTGGGTGATTATGTGACTGTGCTGCGTCCGTGGCAGTGCATTAACCACGGCGGCGCGCGCATCACAGCTGTGACGGCCTATACGTTTGGCGATTATTGTCCCGTTTCCAAAGGCGGCCTCGGCTTTATTATTTCGCTCGGCTACTATGACCTTTATTATGCAGGCGTGACCGACCTTGTGCCGGAACTTGCGTGCGTGCAGGCCGACATCGCGATTCTGCCGGTGGCGGCCGGGCCGGGGACGCTGAATGCCGACGATGCCGCTGTCCTGGTGGAGAATCTCCAGGCGAAGTGGGTGATCCCGAGCCATTGGGGGACATTCGGCGGCACGTATCTCGATGTGCAGGTTCTTGAGCGGGCGTTGGCCGGTCGAGCAGAAGTTGTCAGTTTTGAAAAAGCGCGCTAAAGTAGTCTTCAACTGATTTTTGAGCAGCACGCTTTCCGATAGGTAAAGCGTACCATTCCACAAAAATTATTAGTTCAATAAAATGCTTAAGCACCGCAGGATGACCTAAAGATTTAGTAGACGAATAGACTTAACCAATAGACCTGGGGTTTTGACCACCTCACAACACGATCAACTATACTTTTCGAATTAGATTTTGTCTTTTACTACAATTAATGAGCGGCCCCGTAGCGAGTATGGGGCCGCTTCTGTTTTCGTGCGGGCAGGCTTAATTGGCCGGCAGCAGGGTGCGGAGCGGCTGGCCGTTATCATCCAGAACCGACTCCACTGCCCAGCCGGATACCCCGTCGCGAGTCTGGACGCGCCACCAGCGCATCCCATCGGCATCGCGCGGCCCGCCCGTGACCGTGACGCTGGACCCGTTCGCCAGCGCGACCAGCACATTGCCGTTGGGTACATCGCGGACGTTGAGCGTATCGCCTTCGGTGGTGTGGACGCGCGCCGGATCACCTGAGCGGAACACCGGCCCCCAGACAGGCGATCCGACCAGCCCGGTGAGGACCGTCAGATCATAAACGGTTCCCACGGTATCATGCAGGTAGGCAATACCAAGCGGTGATTCGGGAGGCTCGTACACGACGAGAATGGTCTCCTGGCCGAGATTATCCCACAGAAAATCCAGCCGCCCGCTTGTGGATAGTGTCGGGGCGACCGGCTGGGGTGCGGACTGGGCCGACGGCGCGAGATAAAGCTGCCGGTCCGTATCACCGCCGACAAAGGTCAGCGCGCCGCTGGCAAACTGCACTGCACCCGTGGGGTTGAAACCGGCATCGGCATCGACCAGCGTTTGCACGCCGAGCGTATCCGGTTCGATGCTCAGAATCCGTTCCGCACCGCCGGCGATGATGGCGCTTCCGTTCACGTTCCAGCGCGCCTCACGGTAGACGCCGGGAGCCAGGTCGCCCCCATCCCACAGCGGCGATACCGCCGTGCTGCTGATATTCACCCGGCTGTAGGCCGCCTCACCCGATTCCAACGTGGTCTTGACCAGCACCTCGCTGCCGTCGGGCCGCCAGTCCAGCGGGCCGCCGTACAGACGCGGCGTCTCGCCATACGTATTCATCGCCAGCGGGATTGTCGTGCCCTGGCTGATGCTGCGGATCCACAGGCCATCGACCGCGTGCAGTCCGGTGAGCGTGCCGGCCGCGCCGGGTGTTTCCAGCGTATAGGCCAGCCAGTCGCCGCCCGGCGACCACGCCAGCGCCGTAACCCGCGGGTAGGTGCCACCCGGCCCGGCCGGTGGCAAAAACGGGATGCCATCTGTCACCATCTCGCCAGCGGTGGTCAGGTAGGCCAGCGACCCGGTTTTCGAGACGTCGAATGCCGCAACTCCGGTCGGGCTGAACGTCACCTGCACGGGGAAGGTGTAGCCTACCGGCAAGCGCCAGACCTGCTGCAAGCTGCCCTGGTCCGAGAGGAAATAGAGCGTGTCAGGCAGCGCATCGACCCCGGCGATGGGGGATGTCCCCTGCGATGTGCTGCCGGTGCCGGGCACCACGTTCCCGCTGCCGTCGTCCATGGGGAGCACGGTGGGCGGACCCGGCCGCGTGCGCGTCGGGGGGATGGCGGTGGGCAGTGGAGTCTCGGTCGGCGTCAGAGTCGGGCCCGCAGTTGGCGTCTCGGTGGGGATGGGGGTCGCAGTGGGCGGGGGAGCCGGTGTGCCGGTCGCGGCAGCCGTTTCGGTCAGGACCGGAGTCGCGGCGGTCGCCATCGCGTCGAGCGTCCCCACGACGATCGCCTCTACGGTAGCTTCCGGGTTCTGAGTCTGGCTCGCGGCGAGGGTGGGTGTATCGCCGGGACGAACGGTTGGCGTCACGGGCAGGGGCGTCTGGCTCGGCAGGATCACAAGCTGGGCCACGGGAGTCACGGCGGTGGGCACGGCGGGCGGGTTCAGGGCGATGCCGAGGGTGGCCGTCACGACGCGCGGCGTGTTCGATTCGTCTTTCTGCTCATAATTCAGGGTGCAGCCGCTCAGCAGGATAAACACGATCAGCAGTAACACACGGCGCATGGTTCAACTCCCGTTGCCAAAAACCAATCGCCGCGCAGTATACCACATGGCCCGCGCCGCGGGTGTTATTCGTACCACGTCGGGACGATCTCGCGCACGATGGGCAGCGCAGCCAGCGCGCAGACGGTCTGCCAGCCCTCGTCAGTCAGCGCGTTGTGGTCGGCGGTGCAAAGGCCAGCCGTATCCAGGAAGCAGAGGACTTCGGTATCGAGGTTGCAGCCGGCGCGTCCGCCCGCCCGCGCGCACGTGACACCGGGCGCGACAGATCGCACCGATGCGAGGGCAGCGGGATCATCGGCCGGGATGCAAAACTCGACGCTGCCATCGTTCAGACAACCTGCCGCTTGAGTGAACGCGATCTTGCTCGTGGGACACTCCGGGGTAGGGGCGGGCGCGCCTACACCGCCGGACGGCACAGACCAGAAGATACAGCCGGCGAAACTCATCACCAGCGGCAGCAGGCGCAGCAGCCGGATCATCGTTTATGACGAGGATGTCTCGGCCGGGCGCTTGAAGACGCAGAAGTAGGTATTGGTCCAGGGGCGGACCGACGTCTGCTCGGTGCTGCCTACACATACATCCATGTTGTCGCCGGTGATGACCGGCTCCATGTGGACAAGCTCCCAGCCGTCTTTGCCCAGGGCGTCCAATTCGGGGATCAGGGCGCGCGGATCGTACTTGGGCGCGCGCGCGATGTCGGGGAACATCTCGATCAACTCGCGCTTCTGGGCGTTGACCTCGGCGCGAAGAAAGGCGGTGAAGTATTCCCACTGCAGCATGACTGGCTCCTCGGAAAATGAAAAAGCGGTTCACCACAGAGGACACAGAGCACACAGAGAAAATCAAGGGAAAAAGCAAGAGAAAGAGGGAATCTGCATCCCTTTGCTATGCCGTGCTCAGGACATGGCTGGCTCCTCTGTAGGAGATTCAGGTTCTCGTAACCATCCTGATTTTAAATATATCAGGAAGCGCGGCGCAAAAAAAGCCATCTTCGAGATGGAAGATGGCTGAGTGAGTTCAGGTCTGTCCAGCGTTACGCGGCGCTGACGAGGGTGCCGTCATCGCGCCACTGAAGCTGCCGGTCGCCTTCGATCACGATCCGCGGCCGTCCACGCCGGGTCATCGCGTCGGCATCAACGATCACCTGCCTGATGATGTTCTTGTGGGTTGGCATCTCGAACATCACGTCCAGCAGGGCCACCTCGACGATGCTGCGCAGACCGCGCGCGCCGGTTTCACGCGCCGATGCCAGATCGGCGGCGGCTCCCAGCGCGTCGTCGGTGAAGACGAGGTCCACGCCGTCGAGCTTGAACATCTGCTGGAACTGCTTGACGATGGCGTTTTTCGGTTCGGTCAGGATGCGCACCAGGATGTCCCGATCCAGCGGATCGACCACGGTCATCACCGGGAGACGGCCCACGAGTTCGGGGATCAGGCCGAACTTCATCAGATCTTCGGGCTCGGCCAGGTGCAGCAGTTCGCCCTGCGTCCGGTTGCGTGCGCTGGACGCACTGCCAAACCCGAGCGCGCCCTTGCCGGTGCGCTCCGCGATCATCTTCTCCAGGCCGTCGAACAGGCCACCGCAGATGAACAGGATGTTGCGCGTATCGATCTGGATGAACTCCTGATGCGGGTGTTTGCGCCCGCCCTGCGGCGGCACATTCGCCAGCGTGCCCTCGATGATCTTGAGCAGCGCCTGCTGGACGCCTTCGCCGCTGACATCGCGCGTGATGGAGGGGTTATCGCCGCTCTTGCGCGAGGTCTTGTCGATCTCGTCAATGTAGATGATCCCCTGTTGGGCGCGCGGAATATCGTAATCGGCCGCCTGGATCAGACGCAGCAGGATATTCTCGACATCTTCACCCACGTAGCCGGCTTCGGTCAGCGAGGTGGCATCCGCGATGCAGAAGGGCACATCCAGCATCCGGGCGAGCGTCTGCGCCAGCAGGGTTTTGCCGCTGCCCGTCGGGCCGATCAGCAGGACGTTGCTCTTGTCGAGTTCGACATCGGCAATCGCGCCGCCCGAGTTAACCCGCTGGTAGTGGTTGTAGACCGCGACGGCGAGGACGCGCTTGGCGCGCTCCTGGCCGATCACGTACTGGTCGAGTTCCTTGACGATCTCGTGCGGCGTGGGGACGCGCTCGATCTTAAAATCGCTGCTCGGCTCGTGATGCTCGTTGTCGTGCAGGATGTCGTAGCACAGATGCACGCAGTCATCGCAGATGAATACGCCATCCGGCCCTGGGATCAACTGGCCGACTTCTTCAATGGACCGGCGGCAGAATGAGCACCGCTGCGGCCCGATCAGGTGATAACTCATGATTCCCTTGCTTCTTATCTCGGCACGGATGTACGGGAACAGCAGACAGAGTTCAGTCCGTTAGGTGCCCACTGTCTGCTGTGGTATCCGGCAGCGTTATTTGCCGTCTTTGCTCTTGTCGACCTTTTCGGCCGGATTCAGGACGCTGTCGATCAGGCCATAATCCGCGGCCTGCTGCGCCGTCATATACATATCGCGGTCGGTGTCCTCTTCGATACGGCTGAGCGGCTGACTGGTCCGATCGGCGAGGATCTTGTTCAGCAGGTCGCGCTGGCGAAGGATCTCGCGCGCCTGGATTTCGATGTCGGTGGCCTGGCCGCCGCCGCCCGATGACCACGGCTGGTGCATGTGGATCGTGGCGCTGGGCAGGGCAAAACGCCGCCCCTTGGCCCCGGCGGTCAGCAGCACGGTGCCGAAGCTGGCCGTCAGACCCACCGCCACCGTCATGACCGGCGCGGAGATCTGGCGGATGGTATCGTAGATCGCGAGGCCCGCGTAAATCATGCCGCCGGGCGAGTTGATGTACATCTGGATTTCGCGTTCGGGATCTTCGCGGCTCAGGTACAGCAATTGCGCGACGATCAGATTGGCAACCTGGTCGTTGATAGGCGTGCCCAAAAAGATGATGCGCTCCTTGAGCAGCAGGGAATAAATATCATACGCACGTTCGCCACGTCCGCTGGTTTCGATGACCATGGGGATCAGGCCGTTATACAGGTCCATAGACGATTCGGCTCCTTGTGTATTCTCGTGGCAAAGCGCGCTGCTTTGCCGGATCTACTCAGTTACTTCACCGGATGGTGCTGCCGGTTCTTCCGCGGCTTCGACTGATTCTGCCGGTGTTTCTAAGGCGGCTTCCGCAGGCACCGCGGCTTCGGCGGGCGCAGACGCTTCGGCGCTGGCGTCGGCCTCATGACGGGGTTCGGTTTCCGCAGTCTCGGCTTCCGGAGTCTCGGCGGCGGGCTCTTCTTCTTCGTCGGCCGATCCGACCGGCGGATTTTCGCCCTTGGCGATGGCGGCGAGCTGCTTCATGGCGCGGTCGGTCAGCAGATCCGTATGGATATTCATGCGGCTCTGCGGTGATGAGAAGAACTGGCGGAACTGTTCGCCCTGTTCCCCGCCGCCAAACGCCTGCGTCATCTGGTCGATCTCGTGATCAACATCCGAGGTGCTGACGGTCAGCTTCTCCTGCCGGACCAGTTCGCTCAGGACCAGCGCCCGTTCGGCGCGCGCCGTCGCAGCGACCCGGTACTGCTCGCGCACCTGCGCTTCAGTCTGTCCGGTGATGCGCATCCAATCCTGCAAGGCGAGACCCTGCCGCTTGATGTTCTGTTCCAGCGTTTCGACAAAATCGGTAATGTAATCCTGGATCAGCTCTTCGGGATAACTGACGGTCGCACCCTCAACGACCTTGTCCAGCGCCTCGAGCGCCACGTCCCGATCCGCCATGTTGCGTGCGGTTTCTTCCAGACCCTTGCGCGTGTTGATGCGCAGGTCCAGCAGGGTTTCGGACTGGTTGTCGCTGATGCGCTTGGCGAGGTCATCGGACCATTCGGGCACGGTGCGCGCGAAGACCTGCTCAACGTGGGCTTCGCAGGCCAGCGTCCGGCCGGCAATTTCCTTATCCTTGTAGTCTTCCGGGATCTGAAGCTCGAAGACAAGCTCATCACCCTTCACCGCGTCCACCAGTTCGGCGGCGAAACCAGGGAAAAGCTCTTCCTTCTCTGGATCTTCATAGAGCACGTATTCGTAGTTGTGCTCGTGGAAGACTACGTCACCGTCCTCGTCGAAGTCTTCATCATCGTCTTCATCACCGTCGAGATCGTCCTCGTCCTCGTCGTTGCCCTCGTCATCTTCGAGATCATCGTCGTCGTCGCCTTCTTCGATCTCGTCGTGATCTTCAGACTTGTCGTCTTCGTCATCATCGTCTTCGACGTCCTCTTCGCCCTCCAGAGGAACCAGCGAGGCTTCGACATGCGACAGACGCACCTGGTCGCCGTAATGCGCAGGGCGCTCGACTTCTTCGACCACCGCTTCACGGTCGCGCATCTGTTCCAGGGCGCGTTCGAGCATCTCATCGGTGACTTCGACCGGCTCGTGCTCAACACGCACTTCGCGATAATCGGCCAATTCGACGGAAGGCTGCTTAGGAACCACAAATACAAGCTTCTGGCCGCCTTCCTGGACTTCCTCCAGGCTGCCGGGGGCATACGGCTCGATCTGCGAGCCTTCGAGGGCTTCCCGGTAGAGATCGTTGCCGATCTTCTCAAGGGCTTCACCCAGCACGTAATCGAAACCAAACATGGTCACGATGACGTTGAAGGGAGCTTTGCCGGGACGAAAGCCCGGGATGCGCGCTTTCTTGCCGATCTGCTGCGCGGCCTGGCGCATGGCGCGGTTGATCTGCTCGGGATCGACCGTAACCGTAAGGCGGGCAGTATGGTTTTCCAGATGTTCGGTTTGGACGTTTAACATGCTTTCCTTCACAATCTCGCAGCGTGGCGATTATAACAGTTCAAATATGCAGATACCATAGGGCGGACGACTTCTTACGAAGGTCTTACATACAAACGGGGCGCTGGCTTAATGCGCCCCGTGCGATGGGGAAGAAGGGACTCGAACCCATACGGATTTCTCCACATGATCCTAAGTCATGCGCGTCTGCCAGTTCCGCCACTTCCCCACTGGCGTAGCTGTCATTATAAAAGGGAATACGGGTTTGCGAAAGGGTAAAAGCCATGAGCGGTTCGCGGTTAGCATTTGGCGGTTGGCTTAAGGAACGAACAGAACGGAGCCGCCACGGCAGGCGCAGAGCACGCCGAGAGATCCGGTGAAAAAGCGAGAGCAAAAATCTGGGGCTCGCTGCCTTGCCAATGGCTAATCGCTAACCGCTAATAGCCAATTGCTCAGTCGAGGGGCGAATGCTGGTACTCGTCGAGGTCGGCTTCGGGCAGAACAAACGAGAAGGTGCTTCCCTCGCCCAGCCGGCTGTCAAGCTCAATGCTGGTGTTCATCCCGTTGGCGAGCAGCACGGCCAGCGCCAGCCCGGTCCCGGTGCCGCCGTAGCTCCGCGTGGATGAGCCATCGACCTGATAAAACGCTTCGAAGATCAACGAGCGTTCTCCGTCCGGGATGCCGATGCCGTAATCCTGCACGCCGATCCACACCTGATGGTTGGGCAGGCGGCCGGCGATAATATAAACCGGGGAATCTCCGGGGCTGAACTTGAGCGCGTTGTCGAGCAGCAGTTGGAGCAGGCGGGCCAGCGCGCGCTTATCACCCCAGACCGGGGGCAGATCCTCCTCGATCTGCTTTTCGACACGGCCATGAGCGCCGCGCGAGGTCCAGCTCCGCTCCAGGTGGCGGATGGCGAGGTCGAACGCTTCATCCAGGATAACCGGCGTCAGCGTGATGTTGTGCGACTGGGCAAGCTGCCGGATATTTTCGACAGCACCTTCGAGCCGCGCGACTGCCTGAGTTGCCATCAGCGAGAGCTTACGCTGTTCGAGGTTGCCACCCTGCACGATCTCTTCGGTCAGCAGCGACAGCGCGGCCTTGACCTGCACCAGAGGGGTACCGAATTCATGCGCCACACTGCTGATAATATCGCTCTTGAGCATACTGACTTCCTGGGTCTGCATGGCGTAGGAGCGGCGCGGATGCTCAACCTGGCGCTTGATCCGCAGCAGCCGGCGGAGCCAGGGCACCAATTCACGGTTGCTGACGGGCTTCTGGAGCGTGGCATCCGGGCTGAGCTCGGTATCGTCTTCTGCGAAGTCGTAGGCGCGTTTCGTCATCAGGATCACCGGCATGAAGCCCAGCGTCGCGTCCGATTTGATCTGCTGGCAGAGCGACAGCCCTTTGACATCGGCCAACTGATCGCCCAACAGGAGCAGGTGTGCCCGCTGGGCGTCCAGCAGTTGGACTGCCTGCCGGCCGCTGTTGGTGGTCAGCACGGTATAGCCGCCGGCTTGAAGCTGGCGTTGCAGCGTGGTGCTGGCACGCTTATCGCTGTCTGCGATCAGCAGTGTGGCCGTTGTGGTTGTCGGCTCCGTCATGAGCTGAGTAGCCGGTCGTCGAGGCACCCACGAACTCCCGCTGGATAATTCACAATATGCCGTGCGATTTCATTGTACCCTAAGCGTGGCGGCTCTGAAAAGTCGCAAAGGTGCGATAATCGTTTGAGAATCATTCGGTTTGCGGTCTAATTTCCACTATGACGAATGTATGTTCTAGTAATGAGCCAAAATGAGCCGCTATTTCCAGTTCATTCGCGCTATAATCTCACTGGTTGGCCGAAGTATTCTTAAAGAGGTGATTGAGTGAGCGATCAGAAGTTGCATGACGCGGTGATGGCCGCGCTGGGGACCGTAATCGAACCCGAACTGCACCGCGATCTGGTGAGCCTGAACATGGTGCGCGAACTGAGCATCAGCGAGGATAGCGTCGCGCATTTTACCATTATGCTGACTACGCCCGCGTGTCCGCTCCGCGATGTGATGTACCGCGCCGCGCGTGAGGCCGTGCTGAAGGTGCCAGGGATTTCCGGCATCGACGTAAAATGGGACTCTAATGTTCCGACCGACGCGCGTATCATGGGCCGGCTGGATGTGCCGCTGCGCAGCATTATCGCGGTCAGCAGCGGTAAGGGCGGCGTTGGCAAAAGCACCGTCGCCGTCAATCTGGCGGTGGCGCTGGCGCAGAACGGTGCGCGCGTTGGCCTGATGGATGCGGACATCCTGGGGCCGAACATCCCCAAGATGGTCGGGCTGGGCTTTGCCGAGCCGCAGGTGACGCCGCAGAAAAAGATCGTGCCTTTCCAGGTGTTTGGGGTCAAGGTGATGAGCATGGGCTTTCTGGCCGATCCGAACACGCCGGTCATCTGGCGCGGCCCGATGCTGCACAGCGCGATCCGGCAGTTTTTCAGCGACGTGGAGTGGGGTGGACTGGATTATATGGTGGTCGATCTGCCACCGGGCACGGGGGATGCGCAGCTCAGTCTCGCGCAGTCGGTCCCGCTGACCGGCACGGTAATCGTGACGCAGCCGCAGAGCGTGGCGGTGGACGATGCGCGGCGTGGTCTGGCGATGTTTGAGAAGCTCAATGTCCCAATCCTCGGCGTCATCGAGAATATGGCCGGCGACCTGTTTGGCGAAGGCGGCGGCGAGCAGTTGGCGGCAGAGCGCGGCGTCCCGTTCCTGGGGCGGGTGCCGCTGACCGCGAATGTCCGCGTGGGCGGGGACAGCGGCCACCCCGTCGTGGCGGATGATCCCGATTCGCCGGCCGGGCAGGCGTTTCACACGCTGGCCAAGGCAGTCGCCGCGCAGATCAGCGTGACGCTGCTGAAGAACAAACAGACAATCCCGCTGACCGTGATCAAATAGCCGTTGTGGCCGTTTTTGAAAAGCGCCGACAGCCCTGGTAATGTTGTACCCGTTGCCAGGGTTGTTTGTTGCAGGGGAGGCGGCATGGTGGCGAACCAGGATTACGAGCAGTTGATTGGTCGTCTTGTCGCCTGGGCCGAGACCCTGCCGGATATTCGCGCGGCGGTAATCATTGGCTCGCAGGCGCGCACCAACCGGCCGGCGGATGAGTGGTCGGATCTCGACCTGATCTTACTCACGACACGCCCGGCTCGTTATACCGATACGTCCGCATGGTTACACGAAATCGCTCCGCACTGGCTCACGTTTGTGGAAGGCACGATCAACGGCGAACGCGAACGGCGTGTCCTGTTCGAAGGCGGGCTGGACGTCGACTTTATCGCGTTGCCGGTTGAGGCTTTGTCGTCACCAGAGGCGCTCAGCGCCGATGTTCTGGATATTATCCGCCGGGGCTTCCGGATCATCCTGGATAAAGACGGCTGCCTGACCCGGCTGGCGACGAATCTGCACGCCGCAGACTTATCCATCTCCATCGCGCTGCCGCTGGATGAGACCGCCTTCCTGAACACCGTTCATGATTTCTGGTACCATACCGTCTGGTCGGCCAAAAAACTGCGGCGCGGCGAACTGTGGACGGCCAATGGGTGTCTCAACGGGTACATGAAATGGCAGTGTTTGCTGCCGATGATCAGGTGGCATGCTCGCGCTTTGTACGGTCCTGAACATGATACGTGGATACGCGGCCGTTTTCTCGAACAGTGGGCCGATCCGCGCATTGTTGCGGTGCTTCCGGACACGTTCGGCAGGGCATATGGCGAGGACCTGTGGCGGGCGCTGTTCGAAACGATGAATCTGTTCCGGTGGGTAGCGGTCGAAACGGCCGAGGCATTTTCGTTTTCGTATCCTGCTGAATCTGAGGTCTGCGTAACCGCCTGGGTAAATACCTGCTTTGAGGAGCGAACGACCACATGAGTAACGATGATCGCCTGCTTGACCTGATTCAGACGCATATCCAGCGTTACCCGGCGTCGGAGATTATGGACGTGTATAAGCTGCTGCACCAGGCGACGTTTGGACCCGGCCACCTGATCGCCAGCAAAAAGAACGCGCGCGAATGGCTCGAACGCGAGGCCGAACTGCTGACCCCTTCAGCCCGCGAACCGCTGGTCGAGCGCATCCATCCGGATGGCGACATCGTGCGGGTTCATCTGCGCCCCTATCTGGCCCGTGGTGCCAAGCTTAAGCTGCTGCTGGATGCGTTTGTGCGGTCGGCAGGGCAGGTTCAGGGCGATCTGGACCTGATGGCCCGCCGCTGGTCCTTCTTTGTGGGTAAGTGCCATGCGGATGGCGCGCTGGCGGGGCGGTTCGACGTTGAGGGCGCGCTGCTGTTCGGACGGATCCGCGCGCGCGAAAACTGGCCGGCCATGCACCATTCGCCGGCCTATGTCGCTGCTTACAAGCCCTACTACCGTGTGCTGACCCGCACTGAGGCGGCTGATCTGTGCGGGCAGATCAGGGTGCCGTTTGAGATGGTGTAGGCGGATCGCCGGCTATATCTCGTCGGTGACGGCGTGCGGTACGTGCTTATGGCCGTTAATCACCCGCCGGATCGCGTAGGGGCCTTTGTCCTGCGATTCGTAGTAGGTCCGCATCAACATTTCCATCATCAACCCCAGCAGGACGGATTGGATCGCCAGCGCGCCAAACAGCGCCGCCAGCACCGGCCAGGGTGAATTCCAGCGCCAATCGCCGGCAAAGACGCCGCCAGCCGCCATGACCAGCAGGCTGAGCACACTCAGCACGGAAAGGATAAAACCCACACCGCCGAAGATATACATGGGCCGCGTGTTGTATTTGGTGAGGAAGGTGACAGTCATCAGGTCGAGAACGACTTTGATGGTGCGCCACAGCCCATATTTGGACTTACCATGAATGCGCGGGCGGTGATTTACGACGCGCTCCACGATATTCGCGCCGGCGGCGTTCGCCAGCACCGGGATAAAGCGGTGCATTTCGCCGTACAGCCGCACATGATCCAACACCTCGCGGCGGTAGGTCTTGAGCGTGCAGCCGTAATCATGGATGTGGACGCCGGTCACGGTCGCGATCAGTTGGTTCGCCACACGAGAAGGCAGCTTGCGCTTGATCGCGCGGTCCATGCGGTTCTTGCGCCACCCGCTGACCAGATCACGCCCTTCAGTGTCCATCTGTTCCAGCATGAGGGGGATGTCGTGCGGATCGTTTTGCAGGTCCGCATCCATCAGTGCGATGATCGCGCCGTTCGCGTGGTCGATGCCCGCCTGGATCGCGGCGGTCTGCCCGAAGTTGCGCCGCAGCAGCACCGCGCGCACGGTATCCGGCGCGGCGGCGGCCAGTTCGGTGATCTTGCGGGCACTGGCGTCGCGACTGCCATCGTCCACATAGATGATCTCGTAGCGCAGTCCCAATCCCTCCAAAACGTCGCGCAGTTCCTGGTGGACGAGACTGACATTCTCTTCTTCGTTGTAGACCGGCAGCACAACCGACAGATCAAACGGATAACGGTGATTTTGACCGGAACTGCTCACCTGTCCCTCCTCACGGCCTTACAGACACACAACGCGCGACGCCCGTAGATAAGAGCGCCGCGCGTGGCTGATTATAGCCCCCGCAGAGGCATGCCGTCAACGATCAGGCTCATGCGATGATTAGCCGCTGCTGAAATCCACCACGATCGTAACCGTCCGGGTCGTGCTCGTCCCGTCGAGCAGATAAACCAGCAGCGTGTAGGTCGTGGTCTGGCGTGGGCAGACTTTCTGCGAACTGTGACCCACCACGCCATTACCCTCGAAGTATACCCGGTCGATACCTTCCACGTCCCAGTAGATCGTCGCGCACGGATCCTTGTCCAGGTAGTAGTCAATTACGTAGCGGTCCGCATAAAACGAAATCGAAACGGGCGTGACCGGCGTCATACCAGGCGACGGTGTGATGCCCGGCGCGGCGGTCGGCTGGGCCGGCGGCGGCGGAGCTACCACACCGGAAGGCGGCGCATCCGGGACCAGCGCGCAGTCACCGGCCTCGGTGACGTCGCTTTCGAGCACCCAGTAACGATCCGCTTCTGCCGGGAGGTACCCGGGCGGCTGGATCTTCCACCACAGGAACGCCTGCGCGTCGGTATATTTGCCGATTACGGGGATGTCTATGTTCAGCGGCACACTGCCGCGCACGCCGCGATTGAAGCCAGGGCCAACCCGCAGATCCACATAAGTGGCGGTGCTCACCGTACAGGGTATGCCGGTCGGTTGCGGCTCATCGGCGGTACCGCCGTCCTCGGTCGTGGTCACGCGCATAGCGGGCACACAGTCGGCCGGGCAGGTGACTGGGCCTTCCAGGCCGGCCAGATCGCACTGACCATCGCCGCAGCCAGGGAAGGTCTGGCAGTCCAGAGCACACGAGTTATTTTGCTGCTCGTCGGTCTCGCAGGTGCCATTTCCACAGGTGGCCGGAGCCAGCGGCGCGGGCGGCGGGTCGGGCGGCGGCTGGACCTGATTCTGCGGCACGCCGGGCTGGCCAAGATCCGAGATGAGCAGCGATTGGCCGGCCGAGATAAAGACCGGCGACCCAATGGTTGCGCTCGGATCAATGCCTTTGGTCTCCAAAATGCCGTCATAAAGATTGATGTTGGTTGCGCTCAGCGGTGTACCGTTGGCCCAGAAGTTCGTGCCGCGCACGGTGATCACGGCGCTCGGCGTATAGACTTCGTACTGCGGTTTTGGACTGAGGTTCGGGTCGATCTCGTGTACCGTGTCGCCGACAGGCTGCTCAATCGTCACCATCGACGCGCCGTTGACGTCGATATCGAATTTGGCAACCTTGATCAGGGTGTTCGGCAGAATGGTCGTCTCGTTGCCCTCAAAGAACGTCAGTACGGCCTCGCCAACATGATCCGTGCGGACCCATTCACCTTCGGCCACGAGACGGACACGGGTGATGGTCTCCCAGGCGTCTTCGGGGGCATCCGCGCCCCGGACCTGGATCAGACCTTGCAGAGGGTCAAGCGCAGCGACAGCGCCGGGCTGGCCGGAAGCGGGCTGAGCCGCGGCTGGAAGCAGCAGCGCCAGCGCCATCAGGATCGATAATAACCACAGCGGGAACTTTTGCCCGTTCATGCTTCTCTCCCCAGACGTCAATAAAGCAGCGGACGAGTTAAGATAATTGGTCAGACATTAATTGAAGTATAAGCAGACTGGAGAGCTTTGGCAAAGACGGGGATCGGTTTGGGTTTACCGCTCGTTGGCGCGCGGCTCGGTGTGGATGGTGACGCGCAGGATCAGCGGCAGCGCGTTGCGGATGCTGGTTTCGACATGCTCCGCGCTGCGGTGCGCGTCCTCAACACTGACGGCGGCGGGCAGGTGGCAGTGCATCAGCAGCGCGTAACCGCCCAGGGCCAGCCGCACCGTCGCGTGATGCCAGTCGGCGTCGGGGTAAAGCGAGTTGGCGATCGCGAGCGCCTGGTCGCGCAGTTCGAGCGCGGCCTGGGTCTGGGTGACAGGTGCGCCGTGTGCGTCCGCGGGCTCGATGTGGGTCAACACTTCCTGTACGCGGGGCAGCTCCGCCTTGAGACGGTTTTCGAGCACGCTGACCTGCTGGTGGGCTTCACCGAGTGACAGGCCCGGTTGGACCTCAACATGCATTTCGAGCGCGATCCCGTTCTGGACGGGGATAGGGATGACCTCGTGGATGCTCAAGCCCAGCGAATCTGCCACGGCGCGCGCTTCGAGCGAGTAGTCGGTCACGGGGTTGCGCTGCGGGGCGAAATGGACCTGCACTTCCTCGACTTCGGGGTAGGCACCCCGCACGCGCTCCTCAATGGCCGAGGCGATCGCATAGGCGTGATCGGTGGTAATGGCGGGCTTGATCCGCGTATCGATGTCCACATAGATGGCGTCGGCAGGGCCGCGGCTCCGCACCCGCACCGTTTCTTCCAGGCCCGGCACATCATGGATGAGATCGGCGACGGCCTGTGGATCGAGGCTCTGCCGGTCAGCCAGGACGTTGCTGGTCTGCCCGATGATGCCCAAGCCCACCCGCCCAATGACGGCGACGATCAGCAGCGCGATCACGACGTCAATCCAGGCGAACCCCAGTTCAATCCCCACCAGACTGATCAGCACCGAGAGCGACACAAAAAAGTCGCTGCTGGTGTGCGCGGCGTCGGCCAGCAGGACATTGGACTTCAGCGCGCGCCCGCGGGCGCGTTCGTACACCGTAACAGCCAGGTTCAGGGTCATCGTAGCCGCCATCACGCCAAAGCTGAGCAGCGACACGTCGGGCGTGCCGCCGTTCAGAAGCCGGTCCAGCATGGTTTGCAGGATCTCCCAAGCCGCGACCAGCAGCAGGCCGCCGATCGCCAGCGTCGCCAGCGTTTCAAAGCGCCGATGTCCATAGGGATGGTCGTCGTCCGGCGGCTGAGACGCCAACCGGATACCGACCAGCCCGATCACGTTGGACGAGGCATCCATCGAGGAGTGAAAGCCGTCCGCGATCATGGAGACCGCGCCGGTGAGCAGGCCAACGGCGAGCTTCGCCGCAGCGACTACCACATTGAGGATCATCACGATCCAGAGGACGCGGCGCACGCCCGATGTATTTGCAGTTGAGTTCGGGTCTCCCATGCGGCCCATTCTATCATACGAGCCGCGCGGTGTCATGGCTCGAAGCGTACGCGCACCGTACACTGCGGCGGGTAATTGCCGGTAATATCAACGACAGTCAGGCGCAGCCAGTAGTCGCCCGGTGCGAACGCGGCCGGGTTGACCGTGCCAAGCTGCCCGCTGACGACAGGCGTGTCGTATACCTGGAGCGTGGCGAAGTCGGCGTCGCTGGTGCCGCTGCCCGAGATTTGCAGCCGGTAGAACTGAAACTCGGGATGCGTGGCCGTTCCGTACACCGCGAACGGGCCGCGCAGCACGGTTCCGAGTCCGGGCTGCGTGATCGTCCACGACGGGTTATCGCAGTCGAACCGGGTGTAGTCCCCGAGCGGCGGTGGCACGATGGTCGCGCCGCCAGCCGGCGGGATCGGCGTTACGTTGCTCCCCGGCGGGACATAGAGGATCTGCCCGGCGGTGATATTGTTGGCGTCCGCGATGCAGTTGGCGCTGACCAGTTCATCCAGCGGCAGACCGAAGCGGCGGGACAGGCCAAACATCGTATCGCCGCGCTGGATGACGTAGGCGATCCATGCCTCGGGGATGACGCAGCCGCTCGCGCTCGGCGTTGCGTTCTGTTCGCCGCCGAAGGGCGTGATGCTTGGCGTCAGCGTGGGGTAGGGTGTGAACGTCAGCGTCGGCGTGGGAGTGCGCGTCGGAGTCTCGGTCGGCGTGCGGGATGGCGTATAGGTTGCCGTGGGCGTGTAGGTATCCGTGGGCGTCGGTGTGCGAGTGGGTGTGTCCGTCGCCGTCGGCGTTGCGCTCGGCGTGGGAGTCGGCGTATTCGTGGGCGTAATCGTTGGTGTATCCGTCGGTGTATCCGTCGGCGTCTGAGTCGAGGTCGGGGACGGAGTCGGCGTCGCGGTATTTGTCGGCGTGGCCGTGGGTTCGGCGTATCGGTTGGGATATCCGTCGGTGTTGCGGTGGGTTCGGGTGTATCCGTCGCCGTCGGTTCGGGCGTGGCCGTATGCGTGGCCGTATGCGTAGCCGTAGCAGTGGGTTCTGGCGTGTCGGTATCGGTCGGAGCCGGTGTCTCGGTGGCCGTGGGTTCGGGTGTATCGGTTGAGATATCTGTCGGCGTTGCGGTGGGTTCGGGTGTGACCGTCGCCGTCGGTTCGGGCGTGGCCGTGTCGATCGGTGTACCCGTGGCAGTAGGCTCAGATGTAGCCGTATCGGTCGGAACGGGTGTATTCGTTGGCGTCTCGGTGTCGGTCGGCGCAGCCGTAGGTTCCGGCGTGTTGGTATCGGTCGGAATAGGTGTCTCGGTCGCGGTCGGTTCCGGTGTGGCGGTATCGGTTGCCGTTTCCGTGGGGACCGGCGTCTCGGTGGCCGTAGCGGTAGGTTCCGGCGTACTCGTGTCGGTTGGAATGGGTGTCTGCGTCGCTGTCGGTTCGGGCGTGGCCGTATCTGTCGGCGTCTCGGTTGGCGTCGCAGTCGGCGGCTCGGTTGGCACGACCGCAACCTGGGCTGGGGTATCTGACGGTGCAGCAGTCGGCGCGGCGGTCGGTTCCGATGTCGGCGTGTCCGTTGGGAAAGGCGTTGGCTCGGTCGTGGGTGTTGCTGTCGGCTCCGGCGTTGGCGTCTCGGCCGGCGTCGCGCTCGGTTCAGGTGTGTCCGTCAGCGGAACCAGCGTGCGCGTTGGCGCGTTGGTCGATGTCAGCGAAGCTGTTCTGCTCGGTGTGAAGGTCGGCGACGGCGTAATAGTGGCTGTACTAGTGGCGGTGCTGGTAGCGGTGTGGCCCGCGGGCACTACGCCAACCAGAGTCGGCGTATCTTCGACATCGGATGGGTCGTCGGCGTTTGAGCTCAGCGACAAGATGATGCCAAACGTCAGGGCCAACGCCAGGATGCCGATCACGACAATGGCGACGATCAGTTCGTTACTGCGATCGCGGCGGCGCATCATCATAGACGGCTAAGCCTCCTCTACCAGGGACGGGGCCACGGGTACAATAAAGTGAAAGGTGCTGCCTCTGCCCGGCTCACTCTCAAGCCAGATGCGGCCCCGGTGCGCTTCGACCAGCGCTCGCGCAATGGACAGCCCAACGCCCGTATCGCCAATACCCTCGATCAGCGGGTTGTCGGCACGGTACAGCCGCCCGAACACCCGGCGCTGATCCGTTTCCGGCACGCCGCCGCCCTGGTCCGTGACCGAAACCAGCACGCCATCCACCGGATCCGGCAGGGGCGAGGCGTCGTCAGGTGGAGGCGGGACAAAATGGCGCACAGGCTGCGCCGTGATGATGACCTCGCCACTGGCCGGCGACGCAAGGTAGGCGTTCGAAAGAAGCTGAATGATCACCTGATTCATGGCGTCCCGATCCGCACGCAGGGGCGGCAGGTGATCGCTGAGGTTCATCCGCAGCGTGATATTCTTCTCGCGGAACTGCATGCCCGCCGACGTGATCGCATCCTCGATCACTTCCAGCAGGTCGATCGCCACGGGTTCGAGCCGGAAATTCTCGGAGTCCAGCATGGTGATGCTGACGAGATCGTTGATCAGGTTGGAGAGGCGGTCGATATTGGCGCTGACACGCTGCAAAAACTGCCGCTGCAGCGCGCCCAGAATGCCCACCAATTCGCTCAACAGCAGATCGGTGTAGCCCAGGATGGAACTCATCGGCGTGCGGAGCTCCTGCGCGATGGACATGATCACTTCGGAATTTTCCGGCGCGACGGGTTGGACCGCCTGGGCCGTCGAGCCGGACGGCGGGCGACTGACCTGATGCTCGAGCAGGGCATATTCCTGCTGGGTTTGGCTCAACTGCTGTTCGAGCGTTTGGCGCTGCGCGGTCAGGTTGTCGATCATGCCCCGCAGCTGGTGGACGCCGTCTTCACTCAGTTCTTCCAGCCGGTCCCGGTCGCCTTCGACGCGGGCGATCAACTGGCCCCGCTCGGTCTTGAGCGCGGAATTCTCCGCCAGCAGCCGGTCGCGTTCCGCTTCGAGGGCGGCGCGATCCTCGTTGAGCCGGCGGTAGTCGGCCTTTACCTGATTCAGATCAAAGATCACGCTGTCCAATTCGTCCTTGACGACCGTCGCTTCGGCCACCAGCCGGGTGCGCTGGCGGAACCACGTTTCGCGCTTCTTGAGGATGTCATCACGCTCGGCGCGGAAGGTATCGCGCTGCTTGACCAGGGCCTCCCGGTCGGTGGCAAGCCGGCGAATATCCGATTCCAATGCGGTAAGCTGGGCTTCGCGCTCGGCTTCGCGCGCGATTTTGTCTTCAATCTCCATACGTTCATCGAGCAGCAGGTCGCGTTCCTGAGCAATCTTCTCGGCGCGGGTCTTAAAATAGGCGCGTTCCTCGGTAAGCTGGCCGAGAGTCTGCGCCAGGGCAAGGGGACCGCTCTCGATACCCAGGGTGCGAAGCTGCCCCTGCACGGCTTCAAGCTCCTGCTGCATGGTATCGCGTTCCTGGGTGAGCTGCGTCTTGGTCCCGGTAAGCTCGTCCAGCGTGGCGCGCACGGCGTCGGGAACGGTGCCTTCTGGCGCGGCGCGGATCTCTTCCAGGTGGCGTTCGAGCTTGACCTTCTGGACCTGAAGCTCGTCACGCTCCCGCCGCAGGGACTCGATCATCGTCGCGTAAATATCTTCTTCCTCGCCTGCGGTGGCGCTGACCAGCGCGGCCTGGGCTTCTTGCAGCGCATGGGCCAGCCGCTCGCGCTCGTCGGCCAGCTGCAGGCGCTCCTGCGAGAGCACGGCGATGCGCTGCGTGATCGACATTGCCTCGTCACCGTCTTCGAGAAGTTGGGCCAGCCGGCTGCGCTCGTAATCGAGCTCGACCTGCAGTTCGCGGACCATCCGGCTGAGTTCTGCGATCTGTTCCTGGGCGAGTTCCAGACTGGCCTGCATCTCCTGCCGGACCTTGAGCACCGTCTGCTGATCCAGGCCAGCGGGTGCGGCCTGCAGCACCACCGACCGGATCGCCTCGTCTTCGGCGTCCGAGCGGAGCCGGAGCGCCGACCGGCTGAGCACCAGCAGGCGAGCCGCGACCGGCGCTAACCCTTCGAGCAGACTCGTTTCGGGCGTCTGAAGTTCGCGCGCGGTGTAGGGCAGGCCGACAATCGCCACGCCGACGACCTCGCCCGAACGCATCAGCGGCTGGATATAAGCGGGGCCAAGCTGTTTGATATCCAGCCGGGTGTAGAGATCGATCAGTTCGTTCAGGTTCCGATCGACATAGAGCGGGCGCTGTGCTTTGCGCTCGATCGCGTTGACGACGGTCGGCTGCTCTTCCAAATGGAGCGCCAGACCGGGGATCAACCGCTGCTGAATATGATCATACGCAGCCAGCACGTCCGCCCAGGCATGATCCTCGACCGACAGCAGCACGGCGACATCGGCTTTAAGGGTGGTTGCCATCGCGACGGCGATCTGGCGCGGAATATTCTCCGGCTCTTCTTTTTCGAGCATCATTCCGATTGCCCGCAGCAGCGACATGGATTCGGACGCAGCCACAAAACCGGACGATGGGCGAATAGCTGCCGGGGGCGGTGGCGTGGCGGAGGTCGTGGCCGGGGTGGGGAGCACCAAAGGCTGCTTCACCGCCGGGATGGCCGTCTGCGGCTTGGAGACGGCCTCGGCATACTCCGAGACTTCATCAATCGCCATACTCAGCCGGTCGATGATGAAACGGTACACCAGGATGGTCAGCACCGGCATCGCCGTCAGAAAGGCCAGCCGCAGCGCGCCGGAGGTGTGGCCTTCCAGATTGTCGCCGCTCATGCGGGCCGCCGTGTAGCTGTAGCCGAGCAGCAGCACCGCGAAAAAGACCAGCTTGAGCGGGATGTCGGCTGTGTTCTTGTAGCGGGTCATCAGCAGTCCGGCCATCAAAAAGATCAGCAAGCCGGGGGCAAAGGTCCACGCAAAGCCGAGTTCATGGGCGTTAAATTCGTGTGTATCCGCCAGCGAATGCCACTCGATCGCCGTATAGATGTATGCGCCGATGACGGCCAGGGCAGCCGCGGCAACCACTCGCCACATCGCCTGCTCGCGGCGGGGACTGTCGGCGGCCAGCAGCCCGGATCCGGCCAGGATGATCACCAGCATGTTGACAGCGCGTTCGAGCGGCGGCAGGATGGCGTTATCCGGCGTATCCGTGATCAGCCCGACCAGGCCGCCCGCGCCCATCGCGATCCAGGCGATCACCACGCCGCTGAGCAGCATGGTATAACGCGCAGCCGCGACCTCCGACGATCCGCGCAGGCGCTGGCCGAGTGCCATCAGCATCGTCGCCTGACAGATGGCAAACACGGCCAGGAAATAGATGAGCTCGCCGGTTGGCTCAACGAAGAGATTGAGAAACTCAGGTGCAGAGTCCATACGATTGCCCCGTCACAAACCCCAATGCCTAGCCTTCAGTATAGCACGAGTGTGCGAGCCACGCGGCCCGGGTATCCTATGGAAGCGTTGCATTGGGGTAGGAAAACCGTATGAATTATAGACGATGGTTGGGGATTTGGCATTTTGAGGGACGCGCGGTACACTTCGCCGCGTATGAGCCGGGATGACGCGATCCTGGCGGGGGCACGCGCGCCCTGGACGAATCAAACGATGTCAATTCGGGGGGCCATCACATGCCACAGCAGGCAGGTATGGCCCTTTGTGATCGGGGAGGGTGGATGGCGACGGTGAGCGATCCGGTGAGCGATCGGGTGGTGGGGCGCGAGGGCAGCCCGTGGTTCCGGCGGCTGGCGCGGCTGATGCAGCGATTCCCGTGGATGGCGCGGATGGTCCAGCGGGTCGATGCATGTGATCCAGCCGCGATTTACGCTGGGCGGTGTCGGCGTGCTGCTGGACGAGTCCGGGCGGCGCGTGCTGCTGGTCGAGCACGTGTTTCACGCCAAGTGCCCGTGGGGTCTGCCCGGCGGCTGGATCGGGCGAGGCGAGGAGCCATCACGGGCGGTCGAGCGCGAATTCCGCGAGGAAACCGGGCTGCGGGTGCGGGCTGTGCGTCCGCTGTGGATCGGGCTTGCGCCAGAGATCCGGGGACATCTCGACGTGGCCTTTCTGTGCGAACTCGATGGCACAGCCGGGGAACAGCCGCCGATCCTATTGAGCAGCGAGCTGCTGAGCTACCGCTGGACGTCGCTGGACGATCTGCCGCGGCTGGTGGTGGCGCAGCGGATCATTCTTGAGGCGGTGCGAGACGGAGGTTAGGCTCAAGTTGGTGGTTAGCGATTAGCTATTAGCCGTTAGCGGTTAGCGATTGACGGTGGTAGTCGACAGCTTTGAGCAGCGCGTCCAGCGCCCGCCGCGCGACAATTCGCATTTCTCGGGCAAAAAGAAGCAGAATACGCTCAAAAGTCAGGTCACGGTCGAGGGGCATTCCGGCTATATCGTCGATACCTCGCCGAGCGTTCCTGGCCCGACATCCGATTTGACCCTGCTGAAGGAGTTGCAGCTGCTGGACCGCTTGCCCGATGACGTTGGTTGGGCCGGCGATCAGGGCTATCTGGGCTTGGATAAACTCTGCCACCAGGCTTTCCTGCGACGCCGCAAACCGCGCGGCAAGGCCCGTCCACCGGAAGACCGCGTCTATAATCGTGCCTTTGCCGCGTTCCGCGTGGTCGTGGAATGGACGATTGGTCGTCTGCGTCGCTTTCAATCGCTCGCTCAACCCGACCGTAACCACCGTCGCCACCACGCCGCGCGTGTCGCCGCCGTGGCAGGTTTGGTGAACCGTCAGGCGTTCTTTCGCGGACTCTGTCCTTGATCTGAATTTCCTTGAAGATTAACCATTAGCTGTTGGCTGTTAGCTAAAAGCCTACCTCACCCCCCGGCCCCCGGCGTGACGTCCCCTTCGGGGCTGCACGCTCGCCACACGCGGAGAGGGGGGAATATGGGCGAAGCGTAGTGCAGGGGAGCACCCCTGTGTGCTCCCGGTGCGATGAAGTCGCACAAGAGCTGTACAAAACAGGTGTTGAGCTTCGGCTTCGCTCAACTGGGCGGACACGGGGGTCCGCCCCTACACGAATTTCGTGGTGAGAGGAGGGAAGGGCGCGTATGATGGATTATGGGCGGTTGGGCGAACGGCAGCGCCGGCTCACTCTGCCGATTGTCGAGATCTTCTCATCGCTGCTGCTGCTGGCTGCCGTCGTGCTGATCATGCTGGAACTGGTGCGGTACAGCGAGCAGAAGGACGATCTGCCCACCGATTTGACGATCGCCGGAATCGCGGTGGGCGGGCTAAGCGAAACGGACGCGCAGGCCCGGCTGGAATCGGTGTATGTGAACCAGCCGGTGCAGTTGATCTACGACGGCAGTCCCATCGTGCTCCAACCGCCGGAGATCAACTTCCGGCTGAACAGCGACCTGATGATCTCAGACGCGGTCGCGCGCAGCAACCGGCAAAAAAGCTTCTGGGGCGGGTTCCTCAATTTCCTGGAACGCGAGCCGGTGGCCGCGGTGAGCGTGCCGCTGGACGCGACATATCCTGAAGGCGACCTGCGCCACTACCTGGATAACCTCGCGGTGCGCTACGATACCGCCGGGGGCACGGCGGGCTATGACATGGCGACACTTACGTTCTCATCTGGGCGGGCAGGGCGCAGGCTGGATATTGAGCAAGCCATGGTCATGATCAACCAGGCGCTGTTCGACCCGGAGCCGTTCAACCGGCGGGTGGTGCTGCCGCTGGTGAGCGCGGATGCCGCGGCACAGAATATCAACACACTGCGGGATGCGATCCAGCGGTTGATCCAGACGAGCGGCTTCGTCTACAACCAGAACCAGACGCTCGCCTCGGTGTATATCATGGATCTGGCGAGCGGGGAAGAAGTCGAGATCCTGGGGGACGTGCCGCACAGCGCGGTGAGCACGATCAAGATCCCGATCATGATCAACCTGTTCCGCGAGGAACTGCTGGTCACACAGGATGAGGCGTATCTGCTGACCGAGTCGGTTCTATGCAGCAATAACGCATCGTCCAACTTCCTGATGCAGGTCGCCGGGAACGCCGATTATTTCGAGGCGCAGCTTCGGGACGGGCTGAATCAAGTCTCGTGTACGGCACAGGCGCTTGGCGCAACCCAGACGTATATCAGCGCGCCGCTGGACGTGGACGACGAGGCATACCAGTTTGAGGCGGTGGTATGCCGCCCGCCGTCGGTGGGAAACACGGCGTTTAACACGCACGCGGACGCGTATTCGCAGACGACCGCCGCCGATATGGGCCTGCTGCTGACGAATATCTACGACTGTGCGAGTTATGGCAGCGGGCTGATGGCGCTTTATCCTGAGGACATTACTCAGGCCGAATGCCAGCAGATGACCGAACTGCTGAGTGGCAATTACATCGACCGGCTGATCGCGTTGGGCACGCCGGAAGGGACGCGCATCGCGCACAAAAACGGCTGGGGTCCGGTGACGAGCGCGGATGCGGGCATCGTGTTTTCTCCGGGCGGCGATTACGTGCTGTCCGTTTACACCTACGAACCGGACACGGACGGCAATTTCCTGCCGACGCTGGCCGCGTGGGAACTGATCGAGGAGATCAGCCGCCTGACGTGGAACTACTTCAATCCGGATCAGCCGCTTTTGCAGCGCCGCGCGCCGATCAACGAGTTTGGCGCGGTGGACTGCATCAGCTTCAACCCGACCAACCCGCAATTGATTGACCTGAACAACATCAAGGCTAACCGCATTGATGAGAACGGGAATCCGCTGCCCACGGCGTGTTATGGGGGGCGAATCCATTACGATCCAAACACGAATACGTGCCTGACGTGGGATAACTACGGGCGGTGAGGGGTTTACCTCACCCCCTGACCCCCTCTCCACACGCGGAGAGGGGGAACCGGCGGCGGGATTGGCTGCGTTATCAGGGCCGTTACGCAGGCAAATTTCTCAATCGGGTAACGCGATTTGTAGGGGAGCACCCCCGTGTGCTCCCAGCCGCGCGGAGCGCGACACGCGGCCGCGCCGCGTTGGGCGGACACGGAGGTCCGCCCCTGACAGGACCTCATTCGCATGATTTTGTTTTCCTGCATAATGCACTTTGCGAGGTGTAGGCGGGTGCATTCACGGCCCGGCGTTCGTTGGGGAGGACAGACGATGGGGCGCTGGTTGACAGTTGGATTCGTGCTGGCGGCGGCACTGATCGCGGCCCTGGTCCCGGTGGGGCGGGGAGCGGCGGCGCAGACCGATCGCGCGTCGGCGGTGATCGCGGAAGTGAACGCGTACCGGGCGGCGCTTGGGCTGGGTGCGCTGGCGACTCATCCCTCGCTGATGGCGGCTGCGCAGATACACGTCGATTGGATGGTCCGCACCGGCAATTATGGACACACGGGCGAGGGCGGCACAGCGCCGGGAGATCGCGCCAAAGCGGCGGGGTATCCGACGGTGGGGTGGTATGTTTATGAGAACTGGGTCGGCGGCACGAATATGACGCCGTTTGAGGCGGTAGCGTGGTGGGATCAAAGTCCGATTCACCAGGCGACGCTGCGGCTGGAAGGATTCGAGCATATCGGCGTGGGTTATTCGCAGGATGGCCGGCAGGCGATCTACGTGCTGCTGATCGCGAAGCCGTCTTACGCAACCGCGCGCGCGGAGAGTTCCGGCGGGGCAGGGGGAGAGTCCAGCGGGGAGAGCGGTGATTCCGGCGATGACAGCGCGGCGGAAACTGGCTCCGATGAGGAACCAACCGAGCCCGCCGTCGTGATGGTTCCGGTCATCCAGAGCGAACCCGGCCCGGATGGATCGATCACGCACGAGGTCAAGCAAGGACAGACCGTGTGGACGATCGCGGCGGTTTATGATGTCAAGCTGATGGATCTGGTGGTGATCAACAACCTGGGGCCGGACGCGATCATCAAGCCGGGCGACAAGCTGATCGTCAGGCTGGGGGAAGGGCAGGTGCCGCCAACTCCGCCGACGACTTACACCGTCCTCGCCGGCGAAACGGCCTGGACCATCGCGGCGCTGTATGGGCTGACGCTCGACACGCTGCTTGACCTGAACGGCATTACGCGCGGCACGGTGTTGTTCCCCGGCGACACGGTGCTGGTCCGCAACCCCGATCCCACGGCGACACCGACCGAGACTCCGACCATCACGGCCACGTTCGCGCCGCGCGCCACGCGATCCGACATTACACTGGCCCCCACCTGGACGCTCTCGCCGACGTGGAGTCCGACGCCGGAGCCGCCGACCATCACACCGACGGCCACGCCCTCGCCTGAGTCACCTGTCAAGCGGGCGGGCGTGGACTCGGACGACGGGCCGGATCGGGCGCTGCTGATGAGCCTGGGCGTCGCGGGAATCGGGTTCGGCATTCTGGCGGGCGGGGCGATCCTGGCGCGGCGGCGGGAGAAGTAGCCTCACCCCCGGCCCCTCTCCATGTCATGGAGAGTGGAGAAAGCGGGCGGAACGGGGTCCGCCCCTGCACATTCGTACAACATCTGACAGAAGGATGTTAAGAGGGAGAAAAGCGATTATCTTAGGCGATTATCTCGGGGAGAAAAGCGTTTTTCTGGTGGAGATAATCGACTTTCTCGTGGGGAAAGGGGATTATCTGGCGGCAAAAACGGAAGATAAGACGTTTTCGGCGGGGTCCAGACGATTATCGTGGCGGCGCGAAATCGTCAAAACGGGCGGTAGGAGCACGGTGCATAGCAGTGTAGGCGAGGCCGAACGCCTGCCCGGTTATTGTCCGACGATCACCTGCTGAAGACTTGCGATCGCTTGGAGCCGCGCTAAACTTGCGGGCCGTTTGTTCAACCTGATCGTCCGTGCTGGTCTTCGGAGAATAGCCGATGATGTCTCGTACCGTAATTATGGCTTTGATGCTCGTACTGATCGCGCTGGCAGGGGTGGCGACCCAGATGGACGGTGTTTCGGCAGCCCTGGCGCTGGTCCAGCAGCAGCCCACCGTACCGCCCACGAATACGCCGCGCGCGACGGCGATCCCGACGAATACGCCGCGCGTTATGCCCACACTGGCAGAACCGACCGCGACTGCTACGATTGCACCGACGGATACGCCGGTGCCGACGAGCACGCTGATACCGACGGAAACGCCCATCCCAACCGAGACACCGACAATCACGCCGACGGAGCCGGTTTACCTGCCGACGCCGACGCTGTATTACCCGCCGGACTATGAGCCGCGCCAGCCGCAGCCGACGGCGATCCCCACCGCGATGCCGCGTTTCCGCTCCACGGATGAAAACGGGAACCCGTATGAACTGATGAATGTGCTGCTGCTCGGCCATGATGGCAACGTCGATCCGGGGCAGCCGTTCCACACGGATACGATGATCGTGGTATCGGTCAACCGCAATACTCAGACGGTCAGCATGATTTCGCTGCCGCGCGATTTATTCGTGTACATCCCAAACTGGGGCATGGCACGGCTGAATCTGGCGTGGGGCTACGGCGAGTCGATCGGCTGGACGGATGGCGGATGGGGTATGATGCGCCAGACCCTGCTGTACAACTTCGGGCTTGAGACGCACTACTACGCGATGGTCGATTTTAACGGCTTCGAGCAGATCATCGATTACCTGGGCGGCGTCACACTCGCGGTGGACTGCCCGATCCTGGACCAGAAATGCACGGGCGCGGCGTGTACGGACGGCATCGCGGGCAACGAGACGGACACGGATTACGAGCTGTATACGCTGCCGGTGGGCGTGTACGCGATGAACGGCGAGGAGGCGCTCTGGTACGCGCGCAGCCGCAAGAACACGATCGATTTCGACCGGGGCCGCCGTCAGCAGCAGATCCTGCGGGCGATCTGGGCCAAGGCGAAAGAAAGCGGCCTGTTCACGCAGCTGCCGGAGCTTTACAGCCAACTGACGAGCATCGTGCAGACGAATATGCCGCTGGACGAGCTGATCCCGCTGATGCCGCTGGCGCTCAGCATCGAGCCGAACGATATCGAGAATCACTTCTTCCGCAAGAACGTCGAGACGGTGGCGTGGTCGCCGGACAACGTGACGAATGTACAGCTTCCCTCGCCTGATGGCGGGATGGTGCGGCTGATCGAGAACTTCCTCCAGCCGCCGACGCAGAACCGGCTGCGGCTGGAAAATGCGCGGATCGAGATCTATAACGGCACGACCAATGGGGATTGGGACTCTGTGGCGGCGGACCGGCTGATCTGGGAGGGGTTCGCGCCGTGGGCGATGGGGGCGGCGGATCAGACGGCGTATGCGGACACGCTCATCTACGACTATACGGGCAGCAGCAAGGGCAGCAGTCTGAACGAACTGGCGAGTCTGCTCAACATCGTGCCGGAGAATATCTTCGTGGAGCCGGATCCGAACCGCACGGTGGATTTCAAGATCATCCTGGGCGCGACGTATAACTCGTGCGTGGACCGGCAGTGGGTGGATCCGGCCAATATGCAGGAGTAAAAAGGGCTATCACCACAGAGGGCACCGAGAACACAGAGAAAAGCAAGGGGAAAAGCGACAAGAGCAAGAGAAAGGATTGAACCGCAGAGGCGCAGAGTACGCGGAGAAAGACCAAGGAACAAAGAGGGATTTCGGCTGTGTTCCAGGAGGTAAGGGCGGGCCTGCGCGGGTGGAAACTCGGTCCTTGCTTGCGTTCTGGCGGGTCAGGTATAATGAACACAAAGGATGTCTTGACTTATAAAATCAGCCAGCTTAAAGGAAGTTGGGAAAGGTAACTGTATGTCCGGCCACAGTAAATGGTCAACCATTAAACGCAAGAAAGGTGCCGAAGACGCGAAGCGCGGCAAGATCTTCACGCGCATCGCACGCGAAATTATGATGGCCGCGCGGGAAGGGAGCGCCGACCCCGAGTCCAATTCTGCGCTGCGTCTCGCCATCGATAAAGCCAGGGCTTCCAATATGCCCAAGGACAACATCGAGCGGGCCGTCAGCCGCGGCGCGGGCACGGGCGATGATGCGGTTCAGATGGAAGAGGTGATTTACGAGGGGTATGGGCCCGGCGGTGTGGCGGTGATCATTAGCTGTGTGACGGACAACAAAAACCGGACGCTGGCCGATATTAAATACGTCCTGAACCGGGGCGGCGGCAACATGGCGAGCGCCGGGGCCGTGACGTGGCAGTTCAACCAGAAGGGCTATATCTCGGTCAAGAGTGACGCCGCGACGTACGACGACGTGTTCCTGGTGGCCGCGGACGCGGGCGCGGACGATGTGCAGGAAGAGGACGAGGGTTTCGCCGTGTATACGCCACGCGAGGATCTCGCCGTCGTGGCACGCGCGCTGGATGAGGCCGGCTACAAGGTGGTCGAGCGCGAGCTGATCTGGATGGCGCAGAACGAGATCGAACTTGAGACCAATCAGGCTCTTCAGGTGATGGGGCTGATCGAAAGGCTCGAAGATCTGGACGATGTGCAGGCCGTGGCGTCGAACCTGAGCATCACCGATGCCGTGGCTGAGGCGCTGACGGCGTAGGGTGTTTACCTCACCCCTGGCGGGCGTCCCCTTCGAGGCTGCCCGCTTGCCCCTCTCCACACGCGGAGAGGGGGAGACGGTTGCGAGCAGTGCTGCTCAGCCGGGGTGTCTGCGGGATGGGAACTGAGTAGATCGAGATTGAGGGCAGGCGCTCCGTCTGCCCTTTTTGTGTCCTGCGGGACGGAAGGCGTTGATCCATGCTGGTACTTGGAATTGATCCGGGCACGGCGACCACAGGCTATGGCCTGGTGCGCGAGCTGCCCAACGGCGACCTGCTGGCGGTGGCATATGGCGTGATCACGACCGCGCCCAAAACGCCCATGCCGGATCGCCTGCGCGCAGATTCACGAGCAGATTACGGCGCTGATCGTGAAACATCAGCCGGACGCGGCGGCCATCGAAATGATGTATTTTGGGAAGAACGTCACGACGGCGATTACGGTGGCGCAGGCGCGCGGCGTGATCCTGCTGGCGCTGGCCGAAGCCGGGCCTGACGATCCGCGAGTACAAGCCGGCTGAGATCAAGCAGGCGATTGCGGGCTATGGCGACGCGGATAAGGTGCAGATGCAGGAGATGATCCGGCAGCTTCTCGATCTGGACGACATCCCCCGGCCCGACGATGCGGCCGATGGGCTGGGCGTGGCGATCACCGATCTGAACTCCAGCCGGTTCGAGCGCATGTCGGGGTGATGGGGTGGGGCAAAAAAAGAAAGAATGAACCACAGAGGACACAGAGGGCACAGAGACAGATAAGGGAAAAGAGAGAAAGACAAGAGAAAAGAAAAGGTTGAACCGCAGAGACGCAGAGGGGGCAGAGGAAGATAAGGGGCAAGAGAGAACGGCAAGCGAATGAAACCATCAATATTACCCTCCTTGCTTTTTACTCTGTGCGCTCTGTGTCCTCTGTGGTGAAGATTTTTTCTGCCTGTTGTTTCATGGGGCGGGGTGCGCTACACTTGCTCAGCAGTACGGGGGATTTCAGGAGCGCAAACGATGATCGATATGCTCACCGGACAGGTGGCTGTGGTGGCCGACTCGTATGTCGTTATTGCGGTCGGCGGGGTCGGGCTGCGGGTGCATATCCCGCGCACGGTGCGCGAAATCGTGGACGGGCGGGGGCAGACGCTCACGCTGTACACGCATCTCGTCGTGCGTGAGGATGCGCTGACGCTGTACGGATTCGGGGATCCGGATGAGCGCGCCCTGTTTGAAACGCTGCTGACGGTGAGCGGGGTCGGGCCGCGGCTGGCGCTGGCGATTATCAGCACCCTGAGCGTGGCGCAGCTTCAGAACGCCGTGGCGCGCGAAGAACCGGAAGTGCTGACGCGCGTGCCGGGGATCGGCAAAAAGCTGGCGCAGCGGCTCGCGCTCGAACTTAAGGACAAGCTGGCGATCGAACCGGCGACCGGGCTGGCGGCGATGAGTGATATTGATACGGACGTGCTGGCCGCGCTGACGGCATTGGGCTACAGCGTGGTCGAGGCGCAGTCGGCCTTGCAGGCGATCCCGCGCGACGCGCCGCAGGATGTCGAGACGCGGGTGGTGCTGGCGCTGCAATATTTCGGGTAGGAAAGAAGCGGTTAGCGATTAGCGGTTAGCGGTTAGCCGTTAGCTTTACCTCACCCCTGGCGGGCGTCCCCTTCGGGGCTGCCCGCTTGCCCCTCTCCACACGCGGAGAGGGGGAGCTGGTGCCAAGGGTGGGGGGTTATTAGCAGGGCGACCCACCGGGTCGCCTACAGTGATTGCCGATTATGGTGGGACGCCCCTCGAGTACCTGTTCAGGTGGGACGAGAGTGAAAAACGGCGGGTGTGGGTTCCGGCGGATACGGAATTTCACAGGATGGCGAGGATGAGTGAGATACCGACGACGCGCGAGGCGCTGATCGGGCGGCGCGTGAGTGTGCTGGACAAGGGTTGGATCGAATTACAGGATCTGATGGGCGATGACCTGTCGATCGTCAATGCGGCGCGGGTGTCCTTCATGGGCGAGAGCAAAGGCGGGGATCGGGATAAGAAGCTGTTGTTTTACCTGCTGAAGCACCGGCACACGTCGCCGTTTGAGATGGTTGAGTTCAAGTTCCGCCTGCGCGCGCCGCTGGTGACGTACTGGCAGTTGGCGCGGCACCGCACGTTCAGCTTCAACGCCCAGTCGGGACGGTATACGGCTTTTGAAGAAGGGGATTTTTACGTCCCGGACGTGTGGCGGCTCCAATCGGCGGATAACAAGCAGGCCAGCGAGGGCGAGCTGACGGGTCCAGCGGCCGAGGCGCTGACCGGCAAGCTGATCGCGCATTACGAGCAGGCGTACCGGCTTTATCAGGAGGCGCTTGAGGCGGGCGTGGCGCGCGAACTGGCGCGGATGTTCCTGCCGGGATTCGCCGTGTATTACACGTGGGTGGCGAAAGTCGATGCGCACAACCTGATGCATTTCCTGCGGCTGCGCATGGCCCCGGACGCGCAGCACGAGATCCGGGTGTACGCGCAGGCGATCTACGAGCATTTCTTCAAGCCGGCGCTGCCGTGGACGGCGGAAGCGTTCGAGAAGTACATTCTGCCGACGCTGGGGCCGATTCAGACGTGAAAAAGCTGTCAGCTTTCAGCGGTCAGCAGTCAGCTTAACCTCACCCCGGCGTGACGAGCAGCTCCCCTCTCCACGCGCGGAGAGGGGGAGCCGGTTGGCAACCGGACTCCCATCGGCTAGAGTTTGCGTCCGTAGAAGCTGCGTGTGTGGCAGTTACATCACGATCACGGCGAGGACGAGGACAATCAGGAGCAGCGAGAGGGCCCCCGCCAGCAAGAAATAGACGGCGGAGGGTCCCGCGTGCCAGGCGCGGCTGCCCTGGGTATCAAAGCCGACCAGCGCCGCCCAACAGGCTCCGTAGACCAGCACACCCAGCAGCAGCACGATCACGGTCAGCGCCGGTTTCGGCTCGGCGCTCGTGATCCCGCCGCCGACCAGCTCCGCCAGCAGCAGCCAGACGAGCAGCACCAGGAACACTGTCACCAGCAGGGTCAGCACAATCCGCAGCAGGCGCGGCCACACCTCGATACGCATCGCCCACCGGCTCACCCAACTTTGTTCGTTCATCGCAGCCCCCTCCTTAATGGCAGCAGGGGACTATCCCCCACCACGTCACGGCCTATAGGTATTGATCATATGGGTGGCGGTGCGCTCGAAATAATCCAGCATCGCGCTGCGCGCGGGCTCCGGGATCGCAGCCTCGTCCAGCGCTGCGCGCATATGCGACATCCAGACGTCGCGCGCCGCCTGATCAATCCTAAACGGTCCGTGGCGCATTCGCAAGCGCGGATGCCCGCGTTCTTCGGCGTAGGTGGGCGGTCCGCCGAAAAACTGGATCACAAACAGGCGAAGCCGCCGCGCTGCACCGGACAAGTCCTCTTCAGGATACATGGGGCGGAGGACGGGATCGGATGCTACACGCCGGTAAAAGGCGTCGATCAGGCGCTCGAAGCCGTCCTCGCCGATCTGCTCGTAAATGGTGGAACGGATGTTGTTATCCATCGCTGGTGTGAATGACGATCAGCTTGTCCACGCCGGATTCGGCTCCCCACACCTCGCCGGGACGGCCCAGGATCTGGCGCACGGCTCCGTTCGGGCTGGGCAGGGGCACGACCGTCAGGGTGGCGGTGGACGGCTCGAAGCTCACTATCGCGTTCGCGCCAAAATCGCTCAGCCAGACCGTATCGTTTTCATCGACGTAAACGGCGTAAGGCTGCGGGTTATCGCCGGGCAGCATCCAGCTTTCCCACGCGTCCTGTTCGGGGTCGTAGACGGACACCTGCCCGCTGTTCCATTCGCTGACCCAGATGCGGCCCTGCGAATCTGACCAGACACGGCGCGCGCCCTGATCCGGGGTGGGCGGCTCAATAACGGTCGCTTCGCCGGTCGCGGTGTCGATGCGTGCGATATAGCTCCCGGCCAGCGAGGCATAGTAGATTTCACCGTCCGGGGTGGCGGTGATGCCGTAGGGTCCGCGGCCCTGAGGGGCCTCGAACACCTCGACCTCGCCGGCGGCCGGATCCAAGCGGCCGTAAACGCCGCTCTGCCCGGTGAACCACAGAGTCCCCTCTCCGTCGAACGCGGCGGTGTTCAGATTCGCGTAGCCGGATCCGACTGGGAGCGGGAAGACCTCCACCTCTTCGGTTTCGGGATCCACGCGCACGATGGCGTTCAGCCCGCTGTCCGTCACCCAGGCGGCGTCATCCGGCCCGATGATCACGCCGTGCGGGGCGGATCCGGTGCCGAGCGGGATATGGTGCGTCTCGCCAGTCTCAGGATCGAGCCGGCCAAGCTCGCCGGTATTCTGCGCCGTGTACCAGACGGAGCCATCCGGCGCGGGGGCGACGTCGTGGGGATGCGAGCCGGCGGGGACGGGGAATTCCTGGACGACAAGCTCATCCTGGGCGCGCGCGGGTAGAGCTGTCGCGGCGGCGAGGATCATCACCAGGAGGCCAGCATATCGAGCTAAATTGACCATCAGACGTTTCCTTCTTGGGCTAATAACCTACACAAAGGTTTACCTCACCCCCCGTCCCCCGGCGTGCTCCGCACGCTTCCACGCGCGGAGAGGGGGAGCCGGTGCCGCTGCGCTTTCCCTCTCCCTGGCTTGGCCGAGGCAGCAGACGTGTGAGGGGTATGGTATCCAGCATGATTGCTTAGAGGGCATCAATACACCCCATCAGATAGCGAGAACGAAGGTGAACGCGCCAAGCTTGCCGTCGGCGCTGTCCTGCAAGGTCATTTCGAGCGATGGATGGTAGATGCCATCGGTGGCGTTGGTGGGTTCGCCGGGGAAATAGAGCTGCGTTGTGAGCACCGGCTGGTTCGGGGCCTGGACCTTGACATGAATATGCCGCGTGCGGCCTGTATAGATGCCCGGCAGGATGGTTTCGAGCGTGTAGCTTCCGCCGAGGTCCGCGAACTGGTGGCCGCGCAGCCGGTAGCCCGCATTGTCGTACACGCCCACGTCGTCGCAGTGCCAGAAATCCAGCAGCGCGCCCGCGACCGGCAGGCAGCCGGTGGTCACGACCTGCCCGGTGAGCAGGAGCCTGGTCCCGGCCATGCCCGGCTCAAGCAGGGACACGCGTTCGGGCGAATTCGGCGTGAAGTAGGGGCCTTCGGTCTGGGCGAGGGTCGGATCGTCGTCGTCATCCCCGCAGGCCAGGGTCGGGGGCAGGGATAGAACCTGATCGGCGGGTGTGCTGCCGGGTTCGGTATCTCCGCCGGAGAGGATCTCGTCCAGGCTGCGGCCCTGGCAGGCGGCCAGGACGGCGGCGGTCGGAACCAGGAGCAGCCGCCGAAGAAATGAGCGTCGGGTGGTTGGTGGTGAGTGCATGAGCTGCCTTCCGAAAAATACTTTGGCGATAGTCTGACTATCATAAAGTATACGGATTTGCTAAAAAATACGGCCAGTTTTCAGGGGAAAAAGATAAAAGCAAGGAACCGCAGAGACGCAGAGGACGCAGAGAAAAATAAGGTGAAACCGAGAAAAGCAAGGAGAAAAACGATTGAACCACAGCGGTCACGAGGACACAGAGAAAAGGCAAGGTAAAGAGAGGAAAACAGGAGCGGAGAGGATACAAGGGCGGACACGGGGGTCCGCCCCTACGAGAACAGCCCCGGGAGGGGGTTAGTTCACGGCGCGCCAGACGGCGTCCAGCGATTGCAGGGCGGTCAGGTTGCGCCACGGCCAGGCGTTGGTCATGGCGGCGGGATCGTCAAAATTGCACTGTGCATAGGAGAGGTGGAAGCCGTCCGTCAGGCCAAAGCCGGGCAGCGGCTGGGCGGCCATGAGGAAATTCCACAGCGGGACGTCATACTCGGCGGCGAGATCCGCGATCGCCGCGTTGATCGACCAGTCGCCCTCGCGGTTATCGGCCTTGGTGCTCAGGATCGGCACCACGTCCCTGCTGATCCAGAAGTCCAGCACCTGGCGCAGATTATCCTTGTAGTCGTCCAGCTCGCCGTGCCAGACTTCCAGGCTGATGATCACAAAGCTCGGCTGCCAGATGCGGTATTCGCAGGCGATCGGAGTCTCGCCGGCGGCACAGCGTGCCGGGTTGGCCCACGTGGGATCGAGCACGGCATAGGCGTTAAAGCCTGACCACACGGATTCGCTTTCGCGGGCGAACGAGCCGGCGAAGTGATCGATAGTCGCTTGCAGGTGCGCGTAGTCCGGTCCGAGATCGTATTCGCCACGGTCGAACGGCCCGAGGAAATGGGATGTGATGTTCTGGCAGTCGCCCACCTTGGAGAATCGATTCGGGTGGTTGCCGCGCGCCAGTCCGCGCTGGTAGATCTCCACGACGCGGGCGGTCGGAACCGCCACGACGGGCAGGCCGCGCAGCCGGCTTACGGCGGGCGATTCGGGGATGGTGATGGTTTCGGTCGTGACCGGCAGCGTGTCGACCGCGCCGGCCACGTAACGCGCCGTGATCCAGCCGCGCGCGCTGGCATCCACGGTATGAACCAGCACCCAATCGACCGCCGCACTGCGCCCTTCGAGCACGACGGCGGTGCCGGGGGCCAGCTTGCCGAGTACGGCGGCATCGGTGCTGGGGCCGCGACGGACATTGACAGCCGCGATCACGGTGCCGGCTCCCGCGCTGGTGAGGGACACGGGCTGTTCCGCCTGGGCGGCGACCTGAACGGCCGGGGCGATCGGGGCCGCGCTGCCGACAATCTCGGCGCTGACCGGCAGGCGGGCCGCGCTGAAGCCATCATCGTAGCTGAAGTAGATCGCGGAAACCCAGCCGCGGAACGTGCCGTCGGTTGTGCGGCCCAGCAGCCAGGCCGAATCAGCGCTGCGGGATTCAAAGGTTATGCCGGTGCCGACGGGCAGGAGCGTGATACCGGCATAATGCGGGCCGGGACCGGTGCGCATATTGATATTGTAGGTGGCGATCCCGTCGGGCTCCTGGGCCAGGGCGGATCCGACGAGGAGGGCGATCAGGAGGGTGATCAGAGCGGCGGCGAGTAATCCGGTACGGTGGGACATACTGATCTCTCCGCAAAAACCAAGGTCGATATATGGAGATTGTACGGCAAATGGCGGGGTAGAAGGAACGGGACTGGGCGCGTTGGCGATTAGCCGTTAGCCTTTACCTCACCCCGCGGCCGCCCCCTCTCCACGCGCGGAGAGGGGGAGACCGGACTCAAGCGGCGTATCGCAATATGTCCCACGGAATGCAGGAATGGGCAACAGGTTGTTAAGTCCGCGGCAACCCTATTGCCCCATCCCATAAGTGAAAGGAATGCGATTGTGTAGGGGAGTCCCTCTGTGTGCTCGCCGGGGCGACGAAGTCGCCAGGTGGAGCGGCTTGGCTCAACCGGGCGGATCACGGCGATCCGCCCCTACAATGTGACTTGATATTTATGGAACAGGGCAACCCAAGGGTTGCCCCTACGGAAACGCGCGCGGCAGAACGATCAGAAGGGGAAGGTGGGCGGGTAGCGATCCTCCCAGCCGAGCTGCGCTTCATCCGATTTCAGGTAGGCGAGGATGAAGTCGTCGATCTTGCCGCGCTGCATGATGTCCTTGATCTGCGTCAGGCGCACGCTGGTACGCTGGTCGCGGATGAACTTCTCGGCGCGATCCAGGCTGTAGACGCGGATCACCGAGTGTTTTTCGGCGGGCGGGTGGGGCTGGCGGCCCTCGGAAATATCCGTCCTGATGCGCTGGTAATCGGCCAGCCAGTTGCGGACGTTGGTGCCGTCCGGGATGGCGAAGACCTGCACGCGCGTCATTTCCTCGCCGCCGGAATCGTTGGTGAGCAGGCGGTGCAGGCCGCGCTCGCCCTTGAGGAAGCCGAAGACGTTGCTGCCTTCCAGCGCCAGCGCGATCTCGTCGGTGTGCTCGTAGCGGGCGTAGCGCTTCATTACATCCTGAAAATTGCCCGCCGTCAGATGCACAAACGATTTGCCGCCCGGCGAACCAGGATCGGCGGTGAGCACAAACAACTCCCGATCATAGCCCTTGCGCTCGGCCCACCACAGATACATCTCCGAGAGGCGGCGCGGCCACGAATCGGACGGCTTGGGCGGCGCGGTTGGGGCGGTGCCCATCGAACTGATCAGCAGCATGGCCTGGTTGCGGTGTGGGAGCCGGGCCGTGAGAAGCTCAATATCCAGAAAATTGACGTCGTTGTAAAGCTGCTCGTAGTCGCGGGCCAGATCGGACAGGTAGCGCAGATCGCGCTCGCGGTTGACGAGCACGGCGAGATCTTCCAGATATTCAGCGCGTTCGAGAAGCTGGCTCACGCGGCGCGTCAGACGGTCCAGGAAATAATAACGGCGCATGGCGTCGCGCGCGCCGGGGTTGTCGTCCCAGAATTCGGAGGAGAAGGTCGAGGTTTGCAGATTGTCCTTTTCGCGCTGCATGTCCTTGACCGACTCGGACTCGTTCCAATCTACCAGCTTGCGGCGCAAAATGGCGAAGCCTTCGGTCAGTTCGGGGAGCGTCATGCGCTTGCGCCCGCCGCCACCGTCCATGCCGCCCGCAGAGTCACGGTGCTGCGCTGCGCGGCCTCGTCAATCGGGACGATCTTCAGGATGAGCTTCTGATCCTCGACGGCGACACGGAGCAAGTGCTGCTCCTGGCTGCCGCGCTGAGCCAGCGTGCGGGCCATCGGCGCGACGACGCGGCGCTCGATCTCACGCTTGAGCGGGCGCGCACCGTATTCGGGGCTGTAACCATGCTCCAGCACAAGATCGATCACGGCTTCATCGATCTCGACCAGAATGCTGCGGCGGGTGATGCCATCACGCAGCAGCACGTCGTTCAGTTCGCGGCGCGCAATATCGCGCACGGCCTGATGGCTGAGCTGACCAAAGACCGCGATCTTGTCGATGCGGTTGATGAACTCCGGGCGAAAGTACTGCTGGATCTGCGCCGTATAATGATCGCGCAGGGCCGCGTTGATCACGGTGGGATCGGCCAGCGCGTCGCCGGTGCCGAATCCCGGCGGGCGGAAGGCTTTGGACCCGCCGCCCAGGTTGCTGGTCATGATCAGAATGGCGTTGTGGAAAAAGGTCGTCTTGCCGGAGGCGTCGGTCAGGCGACCTTCGCCCAGCACTTGAAGGAAAATATCGTAGATGCGCGGCGAAGCTTTTTCAAACTCGTCCAGCAGCACGACGCTGAACGGCTGCTCGCGGACCTTGCGCGTCAGCTCACCGTCCTTGTCGAACATGCCGATCAACCGCACGACGCCATCAAAATCGCTGTATTCGCTCATGTCGAAGCGGATCAGGCGCAATTCGTCGCTGAACAGGTAGGCGGCCAGCAGTTTTCGCCATCTGCGTTTTGCCGACGCCGGTCGGGCCGATAAACAGGAAGGTGCCGAGCGGCTTATACGGATCGTTCAGCCCGGCCTTGACGGTCGCGACCAGATCGACCATCGGTTTCGACAGCCTCATCCTGCCCCAGAATACGCTCGTGGAAATAGTTCTCGACTTCCTGGATCGACATGCGGGCGGCATCGTTGACGATGAATTCCGGCATGCCGCTGAAGCGCGAGAAGGTTTCGAGCACGTTTTGGCGATCCACGCGGGCGACGGTACAAATCCGCCGCAGCAGACTGCCGGACGATGATGGAGTCAGACCCTGGTCGCGGAGACGGATGACATCGGCGGCGGTCTCTTCGAGCAGGCGGATCGCCTTGCCGGGGAACGCGCGGTAGGGCCAGAAACGGCGGCTGAGGCCCACGCTGGCCTGGATCGCGTCGGGCAGGACGCGCGCGTTGAGATCGTGTTCCAGATCGCGCGCCACGCTGCTCAGCACGGAGAGCGTTTCATCCTCGGACATGCCGGCCACTTCGACGCGGCGAAAGAGGTTGATGAAGGCGGGCCCGACGTTTTCGCCCATGGTCAGGCGGTCGGCGGACGTCTCGCCCATGATGATCACCTCGCCGGTCGCGATGTGCGGCTTGAGCGCCATCCCCACGTTGGCGTCACTCTTGGACCAGCGGCCGACTTCGAGCAGGCCGGGCAGATCGGGCACGTAGAGAATATGGCGCAGCTTGCGGCACTCGTCCACGATGTTGTTGATCCGTTCTTCCCACGTGCCCACAAACTGCGCGCCGGCAATGATGCGGTCGGGCGTGATCAGCCAGACCTGGCGGTTATGCAGGGCCTCGTCACAGTCCTTGCTGACGATGCGCCGGATGACCTCGTGAATGACGGCGGTCTTGCCGGATTCGGACGGCCCCGTGATCAGCGCGCTGTTATGGCGCGGGCTGAGCAGAATTTGCAGCAGCGCCTCGACCTGATCCTCACGGTGATAGGCGCGGCGGAAACGGCCTTCGGTGGCCTGCGTCGTCATGTTGACGCCGACTTCTTTCAGCGCCCAGAACTCCTCTTCGGGCGTATGGCGGTCAAACAGCGACGGCAGATCATCACGGGCGCGATCCTTCGCCTTTTTGACCTCGGCCTCGACCTCGACGCGTGTCGAGATACTCGCTGCGGGCGTGGGCGTAGCGTTGAAGATCTTCGAGCGGGCTGTCATCCAGCCACGCGAGAATCTCGGCGCGGGCGGTATCCTCAAGCTCGGTCCAGTTGTAGGCATAGAACATCAGGGGCGGCTCGCCCAGGCGGGGGACAGTGACCACCAACTGCTTATCTTCGTCCGGGCGGACGAGCAGGCTGAAGAGGATCTGCACCTGCTCGCGGCGCTTCTTGCGCTTTTTGCGGTCCATTGGGCGCAGCTCGACCTGGACTTTGCGCATGGTCAGGCCCGAGTTCGAACTCGATGTGCTGGAGCATGGGGGCGGCCATGCCCTCGACACGCTCCTTGATCGCCTCAACCAGCTCGGTCTTCACGTCATCGAGATTCGCCCCGTAGGTGCTCAGGTCATAAAACGGGACGGGCGTAACGGTATAGGTCTGATTCGGGTGTTTCTGGATATACAGGTGGAATTTAAATTTCATGGTCTGTCCTGGTGCTGATCTTGCTACAATCAACTCACATTATAACATGCGCCGCGCCTGTCTTCATGCCCGACTATTAGGGGGCTGTGATCCAAACTATGCCGATGCTGGTGGAAATACCTGTTCGCATCCTGGCTTTTGTGTTTGGTGTGTCGCTCGTTATGCGGACCCTGCTCTCGGCCGTGCGGACATTCATCCTGCCGCGCAGTGCCCGCGACCGGCTGTCCGCGTTCTATTTTGGGTGGTGGCGGCGGTTCTTCTACTGGCGCGCGAACCGCGTGCATACTTACGAAGAGCGCGACCGGATCATGGCGATGTTCGCGCCGCTCAGCCTGATCCTGATTCCGGGCTTCTGGCTGGCGCTGGTCGGCACCGGCTACACGCTGATCTACTGGTCGCTCGGCGCGGACTCGCTGTATACGGCGTTCGCGCACAGCGGCTCGACGCTGACCACGCTCGGATTCGACCGGCTCGAAGGGACCGCGATGATGGCGGCGACGTTCTCCGAAGCGGCGATCAGCCTGATCCTGGTGGCGATCCTGATCTCGTACCTGCCAACGATGTACAGCGCCTTTTCACGCCGCGAAACCGCCGTGACGCTGCTCGAAGTGCGCGCCGGTACGCCACCGTCGGCGGTGGAGATCCTGGGGCGGTCGCAGCGCATCCACGGGCTGCACTCGTTGATCGACCTGTGGCGACAGTGGGAGCAGTGGTTCGCGGAACTGGAAGAGAGCCATACCTCCCTGGCCGCGCTGGTGTTCTTCCGGTCGCCGGACCCGCAGCATTCGTGGCTGACGGCGGCGGGTACGGTGCTCGACTGCGCCGCGCTGTACGCCTCGACGGTAGACGTGCCGCACGGCCCTCAGGTGGATTTGTGCATCCGGGCCGGGTATCTCTCGCTGCGGGCCATTGCCGATTTTTACCGGCTGAGCTACGATCCCAACCCGGCCGCGACCGATCCGATCAGCGTGACGCGGGAAGAGTTCGATGAGGCTTACGCGCGGCTGGCCGAATACGAAGTGCCGCTGAAGGCGGATCGCGACCAGTGCTGGCGGGATTTTTCCGGCTGGCGGGTGAATTATGACACGGTGCTGATCAAGCTGGCGGCGATGACGATGGCTCCCTATGCGCCGTGGATCTCGGATCGCTCGGTGCTCCGAAAGGACATAAACGGACTGAATGGCTGATCAACCCCAGGTAACGATCTACACGGATGGCGGCTGCGATCCCAACCCCGGCCCCGGTGGGTGGGCGGCGCTGCTGATGTTCCGCGATGAGAAGGGCGCGCTTCACGAGCGCGAGCTGTTAGGCGCGGAGCCGGATACCACGAATAACCGGATGGAACTCACCGCCGCGATCGAGGCGCTGCGCGCGCTGAATAAGCCGTGCGTGGTGGCACTGCACACGGATTCGGAGTACCTGAAGAAGGGGATCACCGAGTGGATCGATGGGTGGATCAAAAAGGGGTGGCGCACCAGCCAAAAAAAGCCGGTCAAAAATCAGGACTTGTGGGAGGCGCTCCACGCCGAGCGGCAGCGGCACTCGATGGAGTGGAAATGGGTGAGGGGTCACGCGGGGGATGAGCATAACGAGCGGGTGGATCGGATGGTGGCGAAGGCGCGGGCAGGGATTGCTCGGAGAGTGAAAAAGCCGTTTACCACAGAGAGCACAGAGCACACAGAGAAAAGCAAGGGAAAAGCCAAGAGGATTAGGACAGGGCACGGCGTCTAAGTCGTGCCCTGCCAGGTGCGGCTGTTAGTGGCCGCTTACCATTGCGCAAGCAACGTCATACTGACTGACTGAATGCACATTGTTGTCATTCTGATCTTGTTCGCCTGCGTAGTGTGCGTGTGCGACGCCGTCCTCGTTGAATGCCCCACCTGGGGCACCGCTCGCGTGGCCGGGACTTGACGAGAAGTCTTCACACTCGACATCGGGCTGACCCGCTCAGGGCCGGACCGCCGACGGCGACTCCAAGCGCGAGTACCAGCAGCGCGAATCGCCACAATCAGCAGAACTCTTCGCATGGTTTACCTCCTAAATCTGCCGCAACAAACTTGCGGTGTGCAACGTGAGTGTCGCTCAGAAGGGTTAGTCCCTTCTGAAATAGGATACGTGGCTTCTTCGAGGATTGGATTTCTTCCGCCGGATTTCTACCGCCCCTGTCTATCGTGGCTACGCTACGGTACGGGGTATGGTCCAAAGCGATAGCTCTGAAGATCAGGCTGCACACGCTGTCGGGGGCGCACACAACGAGTGGGCGGATCGGATGGTGGCGGCGGCAAGGGAGGGGTTGAAATATACCTCACCCCCCGTCCCCCTCTCCACGCGCGGAGAGGGGGAGCCGGTGGGCGGACACGCGGTGTCCTACCGAATCACAGCCATGTATTGCAGATGGACACGAAAGTGATTTCACCGGGGCGTATCGCAATACGCCCCTACAAAGCGATGGTATCTATTCCTGATAGATAAGTGCTGGCCGCTGACAGCTGAAAGCTGGCTCGCTACACGCTGCCGGGGGTTTCCATGCAGGCGCTTGACGACGATCATGGTGATGTCATCGAACTGGGGTTCGCTGGCGACAAACGCATCGAGCGTTTTCATGACGCCGTTGGCGACGTCCAGGGCGGGGCGCTTGCGCAGCTTGACCAGGGAGGATTTCAGCCCCAGGACGCCAAACTCGGCGTTGTCGGAGCGCAGCGCCTCGGTCACGCCATCGGTATAGCTGACCAGCATATCACCCGGCTGCAAGAGGACGGTCTTCTCTTGCATCGGGGCGTCGGGCACCACGCCCAGGGCGATCCCGCGCGAATCAAGCTGCTCGGCGCTGCCGTCGGCGCGGATCAGCAGCGGCGGGTTGTGTCCCGCGCTGGCATACTGCACTTCGCCCGTGCGCGCATCCCACAAGCCATACCACACCGTGACAAACAACTCGGAGCGCGTATCGCGCAGCAGGAGATTGTTGACAGCCCGGAGGGTATCGGCGGGCTGCTTGCGGTTGGTTCCGACCGCGCGCAGCAGGGTACGCGACAGCGCCATGAACAGCGCCGCAGGCACACCCTTGTCGGCCACGTCCGCGACGACCAGCGCCCAGCGGTGCTCGTCCAGCGGGAAGAAGTCGTAAAAGTCGCCACCGACCTGCCGCGCGGCGCGATAACACGCGGCCACATCCCAGCCTTCCTCGGCGGGGAAGGTATCCGGCAAGAAGCTGGTCTGGATGTCGCGGGCGACCTCAAGCTCGCGTTCCAGGCGTTCGGCGGCGGACGCTTCGGCCTGCAGGCGGGCGTTTTCCAGCGCGATGGCGGTCTGGTGGGCGATGCCGTTCAGGATGCTGTGGCGGCGCGGGTCGATGGTGCCGCCCAATGCCGGGTGATCCACCAGCATCGCCCCGACGAGGTGTCCGCGTGCCAGCAGCGGCAGGCCGAGCATGGTGGGACTCTCGAACAGGCGGTGCATCACCTGGGGCAGCGGGTAATCCGTGCCGACGCCGCACGCGATCGGCTCCGGCGCGGTGGCAAGCTGCATCAGGAAGCGCCCGTCCTCGTGCGAGAAGGTGATCTGTGCGAACATCTGGCGATTCTCTGGCGTCAATCCCCACGACGGCCCGCCGGTAAAATGCTCCTCGGTCGCGTCCCATTTCATGATGCCGCAGCGCTCGATCCCGACCAGCAGCGGCGTCAGGCGCACGATCGTTTCGAGGCTCTGATCGGGGTCAAGCTGTGTGTTGACGGCCTCGGCCACCTGTAACAGGGCCGTCGAGACCCAGGCTTCTTCCTGCTGGGCGGCGAATAACTGCGCGCTTTCGATGGCGAGGGCGGCCTGATTGGCAATGCCGCTGACGAGATCGATCTTGCGATTCGTCATCGGCTCGGTGTTATCCTGCTGGCCGATCAGCAGCAGGCCGGAGACTTCGCCCTTCGCCAGCAGGGGCAGGATCACGCCGGAGCCGATTCTCAAATCAACGGGCATGTTCGACGGCTGCTCGGTGTTCTCATCGATGAGGATCGGTATTCGCTCCTCTTTCAGACGCGCCAGGGGTGGCCAGGTGAGCGGCGTGATGGTAAAGCCAACGAGCGCCTTCGCCAGGTCGGGATCGATGCCGGCGATCTCGACCACGCGGAAGATATCGCCGTTTTCGGCCAGCAGCACGCTGCTCCATTCCACGCCGACGAGCAGCGGGGTGATATTGGCGACAGTGTGGAGCACCTGATCGAGCGTGGCGGCGCGGGCGGTTGCTTCGGCCACCTGGAGCAGGGCGGTCGAGATCCAGGCTTCTTCGCGCTGCGCCATGTAAAGCTGCGCGTTGGTGATGGCGACCGCCGCCTGATTGGCAAAGGTATTGATAATCTCGTGGTCCTCGTCGCTGAAGCGATCCGGGCCGATGCGTTCCAGCACGAGGTAGCCGATCAGATCACCGGCGACGGTGAGCGGCACCAGGATCTCGTCGTGCGCCTCATTGTCCGCAGGCGACTCGCTGCTGGGGTGGACAATATCCTGATTGAACTGGTGCAGCAGTTCGATCAGGCGCGGCGCGCTGGCCTCGTCAATGGGGATGAGCGTCTGCCAGGCATCCGATTCGGCGCTGACGATGCTGCCGTGCGCGGTGCCCACCTCAAACACGCCTTCGTCGTCGTCGGCCAGCATGATCAGCCCGGCGGTGTAGGGCACGACGCGGCCAGCCCGGTCAGAATGCCGTCGAGCACGCTGTTCAGATCCAGCGACGAGCCGAGCACGGTGCTCAGTTCGCGCAGCGTTTCGGACAGCATGCGGCGGCGGGTCTCGTTGGCGAACAGGGTCGCATTGCGCAGCGCGATCGCCACTGTATCGGCAAGCGCCTGGATCAGATTCACGTCGTCGTCGCTGAAGGCGTTCAGTTCCGTGCTCTGAATATCAAACACGCCGAGGATATGCGGGCCGATGCGGATCGGCACGGCCATCTCGCTGTGCGTATCCTCGACGCCCGGCTCGGCCTGATGCCATTCGTCCTCGTGGACGTTGCGGCTGGTCTCCGGGGTGCCGGTCCGCGCCACGCGGGGGATGATACCGTTGCCCGCCATATCATAGGAGACTTTTTCGAGTGCCCAGCGCCCGCTGTAGACGCCGCTGCCGCTGCGAAAGGCCAGCCGGTCCCCGACGCGCAGAAACAGATGGGCCCGGTCATAACCCAGGCTCTCGCTAACGAGATCGACCACTTCATCGAGCAGATCGTCAATATCGAGGATGGAAACCACAGCGCGCGCGACTTCGATCATGGCGTTGATACGCTCGGTCTGGCGGCGCTCGGCGTTATAGGCTTCGGCTTCCTGGAGGGCCAGGGCGATCTGACCGGCCAGCGTTTCGAGCATAAACACGTCATCGTTGCCAAAGGCATCCAGGCGGTTACTCTGGACGTCCAGCACCCCAAGCACGCGGTTCTGCAACCGGAGCGGCACGGCGATCTCGGACTGGGTGGCGCTCAGGGCCATCTCCGGGTGGAAGCGCTCGTCCTGGCTGACATTGGGTGAGAGCGTCGTCTGCTGGTGTTCGGCGCACCAACCGATCAAGCCCTGGCCGACCTGAAGCGTAAGCTGCACCGCGTCAAATCCCTGGTGGCTGCTGGCCTTGCAGTGCAGTGAGGTGGTTTTCTCGTCCAGGATGAAAATGCTGACCGCATAATATCCAAAGGCGTCACGGACCAGCGTTACGATCTGGCGGAAGAGATCCGGCAAGGGTTGGACGGCCGTCACCTGGCGCGAGACGTCGTTGATCAGACGAAGCTGGCGGGCGCGCTCCTGGGTGGCCTCGAAGATCTGCGCGTTGCGGATCGCGGCGGACGCCTGATTCGCCAGCAGGGTCAGCAGGCGCATATCCTCGTCGGTGAAATCGTTGGGGCGCTCACTCTGGACGGCGATCACGCCGATGGTGCTGCCCCCGGCGATGAGCGGCGCGAAGAGAGCGGATCGGGCGGGCTTCTGGATGTAGTCGGTGGGGCGGGCGGGCAGAGTCTCCCATTCGCGCTGAAAGTCGTGGACCAGCAGGCCGGTTCCGGTGCGGCGCACCCAGCCGACGATCCCCTCCTCACCTTTGCCCGCGAAACGCTGCGGGGGAAGGCGTTCCGCTTCCTTGAGCCACACCTTGATCGCGTAATCGCTGCCTTCAAACAGGCCGATCTGGAAATTGCGCGTATCGACAATGCGGGTGGACTGCTGGTAAACGACCTCACACAGCGCTTCGACCTTGAGCTGTACGCTCAGGATGGCGTTGCCCACCCCGGCCAGGATGTCCAGTTCGGGAGACGGGTGCTCCTCGCGGGCCAGCAGCATGCCGCGGCGGCGGCCCCGCCAATAGCCGGCAATCAGGCCCAGGCTCACCCCGCCAACGGCCAGGGTTGCGCCGACCACCATCACCACGATCAGGGTTGTGTCCATGGCCTCGGAGGGAGGGATCGATCTTAACGGGAACGCGCGGCGAGGGCCGCGTCAACGTCGGCATAGATGCCGAACAGCATGTCAAAGCCGACCATCTCAAAGATCTCGATTAGGCGCGGCTGCATCCCGGCCAGAACCAGATCGCCGCCGCCTTCACGCGCGCGCCGCCACGCGGATACCAGCACCTTCAGGCCGCTGCTGGCGATATATTCGACCGCCGACATATCGACCAGCAGCCACGAGACCTCCTGATGCAACTGGGCCGTGAGGGCTTTTTCCAGGCGGGCGCTGGTGTTGCTGTCGAGCCGGCCGGAGGGTGTGATCAGCGCGGCATGGTTGCCGAGCGACCGTGCCGGGAACGATTCGGCGGGATCCAGCGACAGGTGGGGCGCGGTTTCGGGCAACTGCTTGGTCAGTGTCAGGTGGTTGCGGTGGTCTTTGCGCTCGTAGCTGACCTCATCCATCAGCCGGCGAATGAAATAGATCCCCCAGCCGCCCGGCTCGCGATCGTTCAGCGGGGCCGTGGGGTCCGGGGATTCGTGTTCCAGGGGGTTGAAAGCCGGGCTGTCGTCGGTGATCGTGATGTGGAACTGGTCGTCCTCGGTATCACAAATAACCTCGATCTCCTTGTCGCTGCCTGCGTAGCTGTAGCCGTGTTCAATCACGTTAGTGAGCGTTTCGTCAACCGCCATCTGGCAATGATACACGGCGCGTTCGTCAAGCCCGGCCACTTCAGCCGCCTCGACCACAAATTCGCACGCGCGGCGTACTTCCTCAAGGCGAGCGGAAATGACGAGGCGGCTTGTTTCTGACATGTGTTCCTCGATCTAGCTGCATCCGTACTGAGATTTTATACGGCTCCGGCCCTAGAAACTACCAACCGCCTCAACCTGGGTCGGATATACCTCAAAAATCGTGTCCAGCCCGGCCAGTTCGAGCACTTCCTTGACGCGGTCCGAGGGGCTGGCGATGCGCAGATCGCCCCCGCTGCGCTTGACGCGCTTGAGCACGCGCACCATCTCGCGCAGGCCGGCGCTGCTCATATATTCGACGCCGCTGAGATCCAGCACCACGTTATTTTTGCCATCATCCACCACGCCATCCAGCGCCGCGCCGAGTTCGGCCGCGTTATTGCTGTCGACCCGCCCGATGACCTCAAACAACTGGACGCGCTTCATCTCCGAGGAATTGATTTCCATCACCATGATCTCGTTCGCTCCTTTGGCAGCCTTTTCTGGTGGGATTATACCATCATTTCGGGCCGGTAGCAGGGCGAGGTTCGTGCCGCCGTGCCTGGATGAAAACCGCGCGAAAAAAACAAATTTACCACAGAGAGCACAGAGGACGCGGAGGGGGATAGAGAAAAGCAAGAGAAAAGAAAAGAATGAACCGCAGAGACGCAGAGAACGCAGAGTAAGAAGAAGGGAAAAGGAGGAAAGACAGGAGCACCTCTGTGCGCGGCATGCGTGGGCGGACACGGGGGTCCGCCCCTACAAGACGTGCTGCCCAATCACGCGGGATCGGGGCTCCAAGGCGTCTGGCCCAAGTATTGTGCGATACTAGGATCATCAGCGCTGATGAGATTCACGCTGACCATTGCTTCTATCACTTTTCTGGCAAAAGCTTTCCACTCCCCCACGAAATCCTGCATCAAGACTGGAAACCGCTGTTGTGCGAGGCCTTCTTCCCAGGGTCGTTTGCCATCCCAATAATCAGGATGATGCCGCTTGGCCATTATGGAAACGTATATTTCATCGCCCGTGGCACCGGGTTCCACGATGATTTGTGTATTGCGCCACTGTGCCACCAGGTAAAAGGTAACGCTTGATTGTGCCGAATCAATACTGCTCAGCAGCTCCGGCAATTCATCCCAGATGTATGGTATATCACCTGCATCAAACTCATATGTCATGCTGCCAAGCGCGATCTGCCACGGGGTCGGCCAATAAGCCTCACTAAACAGTGAGGCAGCAAAAATAATATTGGGCTCTCCCATATTTGACAGGTTCGACGACTGGAATCCTGGCGATTTTTGGATCTCTCCCGGAAAGATTACTCTGAAAACGGTCATCGGATCCAGATTCTCGCTATAGGCGGCGGAGGATAGAGACCAGCAGGCCGAGCAGGCCCAGGCCGCCCAGGGCCAGGATTGGCAGGAGGGGCGGCATCCCACTGGCTTGCTCGGTGGGGGCATTGGTGCGGGGGAAGGCGACCGGCGTCGGCGTGTAGGGCGGATAGGTGAAGGTGGGCAGGGGCACGTTGGGATCGAACGTCGCGTTGGGATCGAGCGTCGCCTCGGCGCTGGGGTCGGCGGTGAACACCCCTTGCGGCGTGAGGGCGGCCGCGGCGGTCAGGGTGGCGTAGGCCCCCGGCGTGTTGGCGACCGCATCGACGGTCTGCTGGTTGCTGAGAAAGGCCGGATCGACGGTCGGAATATCGTCCAGGCCGATTTCGGGGATCAGAGCCGGGTCGCCGGTGAGGGTGACGACCTGCGAATAGACCCAGCCGGTGCCGGTAGGCGAGGAGATGAATTCGATCTGATACCACTCGAAACGCCGGCCCAGGACCGGGTACTGCTCTCCCGGCTGGATCTGACCGATGCGGTTCTCGTTAATATCCGGCCCGGCGCGCACGTTGGTATCCGCCGAGATCGCCTCGACGACGGCGTTACCCTGCGCGGTGGCGGTGCGGGTGGGGGTCTCGGTGGGCGGGCCGGCGGTGGCGGTCGGCGTGGGGAACTGGAGCGGGACGGCCGTTGGGGAGGACTGCCGCGCCCCGAACACCGGATCGCGGGCGTCCGGCGGGTCACTTTCGGTCGCGCGGGTGCGCGCCGCGCTCACCGCGGCCAGGATCAACAGTGCGGCCAAAGAGACGCCCAGGAGCCGCCTTCGGATCGTCATCACCATCTTACCTTGTTCTTTTCGTAGTCGCGGGTCTGCTCCGCCTGAAGATAACCATCATCACCGCTGCGCGTCATACACCCCTGGTATTCCTGCCCGGCGAACGCGCAGACCGTCCACTCGCCAAGCACAAACGGCGGCACGTTCGCGCCGGGCATACATTCCTCGCACTCGACCGGGATCCACTCGCCGTTATAGCGCCGCGAGAGGTGCAGATGCGTGCCGTTGCTGACGCCACCCTGACAGGATGGATGGGCCAGCATATCCCCCGCCTGCACTTTCGTCCCGGCGGGAATGCGCTCGTAGTCATCCATATGGAGATAGACCAGTGTCCAGCCGGTATGCTCGTCGCCGTCGCCGTCCAGATCGAGGATGACATAACCGCCTCCACTGCGGGCGATCACCCCAGGGGCGGCGGCTGTTACCCAGTTGGGCGACACATAACATTCTCCCTGTGCCAATTTGATCTCTTCAGGCGGGGCAGGCGGGGCGAGATCGATGGCGCTCCACGCGGAGCCGCTGTTATACGCGCCATGCGGACCGCCGGTGTAGACCCATTCCTCGCCCTGCGGGATGGGGAGTGTCACAGCGGGCTGCGCCAGATTGGGCGGGGTCAGCGGTTCGATGGCTTTGGTGAACGGATCACCAAACAGCATCAGATAGGTCTGGAAAAAACCGTCGGGGTGGACTTCCCGCTGCCATTCAGCGGAATCGCGCGTGACGCTGAGCATATACTGGACGCCGACCGTACCGGGGTTCAGTTCGGGGGCATAAAACACGCGCTGCCCATCTTCCAGCGTCACGGCGACTACGCCCCGGTATTTCCAGCCGTAGTAGCCGTAATTGAGCGCGTCGGCCGCGTCGAGCGTCTGGCGCAAAAGCCCCTCGCGCCCCTCCTTGTAGATGCCCATCGGATAGGAGAGGGCGGGCTCGTCCGGGTAGGGATTGCTCAGCCAGCCGCCCCGGTATTCGAGCAGAGCCAGCAGCAGGCGCGGGTTGACGCTGTAGGCGGTCGCGACAAAGTCGATGATCTCCACGCCGCTCGCGTTCTCGCCGCCGACGTCCTCGGAGTACGCCTTGAGAAAGCCCTGGCTGTATTTGACGGCGGCCGCCACGCTGAATCCGCTGGCCGCCGGGCTGTAGATCAGCTCGCTGTCGGGAATGATCTTGTTGTTGGGCCCGAACAGCGCCGCGCCGCCGGGTACATTGACGACCTGACCGACTTCGAGCGCGTTCGGATTGGCGAACGTGTTGAGCGCAAGGATCAACTCGATGGTGACGCCGTACAATTCCGCGATGGTCGCCAGCGTGTCGCCGGGCTGGACCATATACGCACCGCTGTCCTGGGGCATGGTGCGGGTCGGGTTGGGCGTCGGGTTGATCGGCGTATCGGTCGGTTTGTCCGGCGTCACGGTCGGCGGCAGAATCGGGACGCCGTGCTCGTCAAACTGCGGCGTGGCGGTGATGTAAATGACTTCGTTATCCGCGGAGCGAGAACAGGCGATCCCGGCCAGCAGCAGACACGCCGGCACGAGCAAAGCAACAACCTTTTTCATTTAAGTGCCTCGTACAGCCGGGCGAGAGACTGGGCATACCGATAGTGGGTGCCGCGATGCCCGTCCGGATATTCTTCATAAGTATGCGGGATATGAAGCTGATCCAGCTTGTGATGCAGCAGGCGCGCGCCCACCTGCAGCTGGTACTCGTCATACGCGCCGGCGTCGATGAAAATGGCGCGCATCTGGCGCAGCGCGTCGGCGTAACGCGGGTTGTCGAGCTTGCGAATCGGGTCATGTTCCAGCCAGCGCGCCCAAACGATCTTGCTTAATGCGCCGGTGTCGGGATCGATGGGCAGATCGAAGCCGTGCGGGCTGTCGGGGTTACTGCCGAACGCGGCCGACCAGCAGACGGCCATGATCAGATCCCAGAAGGCACTGCTCTTGGGGCGGATCGTCGGAATGTCACGGATAAAGGCATCCAGCCCGCCGAATTTCTCAAGGTGTTGGTGCATCCGGCTCAGATGCGGGATGCAGGCATATTCCCAGTAGAGATCGCCGCTGTGGCAGGCAAACGCGCCGAATACATCCGGGTGATGCATGGCCTGCGTGATCGCGCCAAATCCGCCGCTGCTCCGGCCCATGATCCCCCGGTGATCGCGGTCGGGCAGGGTGCGGTAGTTGCGATCCACCAGCGGGACGATCTCCTCAATGAGATAGTCTTCATAGCGGCCCATGCCCGCCGAGTTGATGTACTGCGAGCCGCCGAACCGGGTCCACATGTCCGGCAGCACGACGATCAGCGGGCCGATGGTGCCGCTCTCGATCAGGCTCTCCAACTGCTGCTGGATGTTCACATCCCACGGCTGCCAGTTCATCAGGCCGGGGCCGGTGTTGCCGTGGCTCGCCAGCAGATACACGACCGGGTAACGCGTTCCGGGCACCTCATCATGGCCGGGCGGCAGGTAGACGGTCACGCGGCGCGCATGGGGATCGCCGAGCGGATTGTCGCGCAAGACGCGGCTTTCGAGCATGGGCTGTTCGACGCGGCCAGGGCTGCTGATGATCACGAGTCGGGTCTCCGATAAATGGCGGTTAGCAATTGGCTTAACCTCACCCCCGGCGTGCGTCCCCTTCGGGGCAGCACGCTTCCGCCCTCTCCACGCGCGGAGAGGGGGAGCCGGTCGATAGGCAATATGTTCTTTGTGTAGGAGCGGGTTAACAAACCCGCCCTGGGTGACCAGACGGGTCGCCCCTACATGGTTTTTGCCGTAAGTCAGGTGCAATCCACCACGTATTGTCTAGCGGCTAACGGCTAATCGCTAACGGCTAACAGCTTATTGGGCGGCACGTCCATTTTAGCGGAGCGGCGGGCTGGCGGCAACCGGCGATTACCCGACTTCAGGCGATTGGGCAGGGGCGCGATGTGCTGTTATAGTAGGGGTGTTCAGCACTCTATCCAGGCAGGAGGATGGTTCAATGCCTAAGGTTACTTCCGTCAAAGAGATTTTTGACAACCTGAACGAAGGTTTTCAGCCCGCCAAGGCCGAAGGTGTGGATGCGGTGTTTCAGTTCAACCTGAGCGGCGATAACGGCGGCCAATATTGGGTGAAGGTTTTGAATAAGCAGGCCGAGGTTCGCGAGGGTGAACATCCTGCGCCGACGATGACGATCGTGGCGACGGCCGATGATTATATGGCGCTGGTCAACGGCGACCTGAATGCGATGTCGGCGTTCATGCAGGGCAAAATCAAGGTCAAGGGTGATATGGGGCTGGCGCTGAAGCTTCAGGGGATGTTTGGGCTTTAGTTGTGAGTCGTGAGTTTTGAGTCATGAGTCCTGAGTTGGAAGACTCATGACCTAGATGAAATGATCGGGATAAAGATGAGCGTGGCGCGATCCAGACCGGATCGCGCCACGTTTTTGTCACACCGGCCTAGGGGATCGGCACGGCGAGTCGAAGCTGCTGGAGCATCCGCAGCGCGGCCAGGTTACGGACCGGCACGCCGTAGGTGGTTAGCTCCGCTTCGGTGAACTGATCGCCCACGCCGGACGAGGTGAGCATCAGGCTGCCCGGATCGACGGTCGACGGTCCGACGCCGTTCAGCCGCCGCCACAGATTGGTCAGCGGGATGTTATTCTGCCGGGCTGCCCGCACGATCAGCGTGTTGTATACGGGCAGATTCGGATAGATGGTGACGTCGCCGGGGATCGTCATGAGGACCGGGATCGTACCCTGGCTCGCCGCCGTCTGGATGATCTGATCCAACGCCGCCTGGAACTGGTCCACCGGGGTGTTGAACAGCACATCGTTGCGACCGACGATCACGAAGATCACCGATGGCTGGTTGACGCGCAGCTCACAGGCGAGCGGCAATTCGCCAGCCTGGCACAGGTTCGGATCGGCCAGGGCGGGATCGAGGAGATCCTGGGCGCGCCAGTTCGGGCTGCTCGCCAGTGCACCACCCGTCTGGAAGCTGTTGCCGCCCGTTGGCAGCGGCGTGCTGACATAGTAGAACAGAAGATCGCTCAGGGCCGCGGCGTCTTCCAGACCGTTGAACTCAGCCGCGTTGTCGCCCAATTCTGCAAGGAACTGGCCGGGCGGCGTATCGCCCACCACGCTGAAGACTCCGGCATTTGTCGTGGCATTATCCTGACCCTGCCGATAGATACTCCGCACGGTCTGCTGGATATCACCCTCGATCGGCGACTGCACCGGGACCTCATTCAGATCGATGAGATTGATCTGCGGCTGCTCCGGCTCGGGGGTCGGCTCGACCGCAACCGCCGTCGGTTCGGCCGTTGGTTCGGCCGTTGGTTCCGCCGTGGGCACGATTGGCGCTTCGACGGTGACGGTGAACTGCGTGCTGGCCTGTCCGCCTCGTGCATCCTCGATGCCAACGGTGACGGTCGCGGTGCCGGGGTTGTTGGCGAACAGCGTGATCGTGCCGGGCGCGGTGGACATCGCTGAGACGATATTCTCATTGTCGGAAGCTGCGCCAAAGCTGGCAATCGGATCGCCGTCCGGGTCGGAGAACGCATAAGCGATCTCGCGCGTTTCGAGCGCCTGAAGCGTCACCGGCTCGATGGGCGTGATCTCCGGGTTCTGGTTAGGCGGAGCCTGGACGGTGACGGTGAACTCCGCACGGGCACGACCGCCGCGCGCGTCCTCGATGCCGACGGTGACGGTAGCCGTGCCGGGATTGTTGGCGACGAGTGTCACGGTCCCCGCGCCGGATGCGGCGGCGGAGACGACATTTTCATCGCTGGACGCCGCACCGACGTTGACGATCAGATCGCCGTCGGGATCGGAGAAGCCGAGCGCGATCTCGCGCGTCTCGCCTGCGACGAGCGTCACCGGCTCGATGGGCGTGATGACTCGGGTCCTGATTGGGCGGTGGCTCGACCGTGACGGTGAACTCCGCACGGGCGCGACCGCCGCGGGCGTCCTCGATGCCAACGGTGACGGTGGCCGTGCCGGGATTGTTGGCGACGAGTGTCACGATCCCCGCGCCGGATGCGGCGGCGGAGACGACATTTTCATCGCTGGACGCCGCACCGACGTTGACGATCAGATCGCCGTCGGGATCGGAGAAGCCGAGCGCGATCTCGCGCGTCTCGCCTGTGACGAGCGTCACCGGCTCGATGGGCGTGATGACCGGATCCTGATTGGGCTGAACCACGTTCACCGTCAGCGGGAACGTCGCCACGCCGCCGCGCGAATCCTCGACACTGAGCGTGACCGTCGCCGTGCCGGGGGCCATGCCGGTCAGGACCACGCGGCCGACTTCCGGCGCGCTGGCCTGCACGATATTGGGATCGCCGGACAGTGCGACGGCGTTTTGCAGAGCGTCCTCGTCCGGATCGGAGACGCCGAACGTCACTTCACGGGTTTCGCCCACATTCAGCGTTACTGGCTCGAGCGGCGCGATCTCGGGGTTGCGGTTCGGGCGTTCCACCGTGACGGTGAACTCCGCACGGGCGCGACCGCCGCGCGCGTCTTCGATGCCAACGGTGACGGTGGCGGTGCCGGGATTGTTGGCGACGAGTGTCACCGTCCCCGCGCCGGATGCGGCGGCGGAGACGACATTTTCATCGCTGGACGCCGCACCGACGTTGACGATCAGATCGCCGTCGGGATCGGAGAAGCCGATTGTGATGTCGCGCGTCTCGCCTGCGACGAGCGTCACCGGCTCGATGGGCGTGATGACCGGGTCCTGATTGGGTGGTGGCTCGACCGTGACGGTGAACTCCGCACGGGCGCGACCACCGCGGGCGTCTTCGATGCCAACGGTGACGGTGGCCGTGCCGGGATTGTTGGCGACGAGTGTCACGTCCCCGCGCCGGATGCGGCAGCGGAGACGACATTTTCATCGCTGGACGCCGCGCCCACGTTGACGATCAGATCGCCGTCGGGATCGGAGAAGCCGAGCGCGATCTCGCGCGTCTCGCCTGCGACGAGCGTCACCGGCTCGATGGGCGTGATGACCGGATCGCTGATTGGGCTGAACCACGTTCACCGTCAGCGGGGACGTCGCCATGCCGCCGCGCGAATCCTCGACGCTGAGCGTGACCGTCGCCGTACCGGGGGCCATGCCGGTCAGGACCACGCGGCCGACTTCCGGCGCGCTGGCCTGCACGATATTGGGATCGCCGGATAGTGCGACGGCGTTTTGCAGAGCGTCCTCGTCCGGATCGGAGACGCCGAACGTCACTTCACGTGTTTCGCCCACATTCAGCGTTACGGGCTCAAGCGGCGCGATCTCAGGGTTGCGATTGGGCCGCTCGACGGTCACCTTGAAGGCCGTACTGGCCGTGCCGCCGCGCTCGTCGTCCAGCCGGATTGTCACTTCTGCTTCGCCCGGCTGGTGGGCCGTGACATTGACCAGCCCCGGTGCCATGATTTCGACGGTCGCTACCTCGGGATCGCTGGACTGGGCCTGCTCGATCAGCGGGTCGCCGTCCGGGTCGGAGGTGGAGAAGAATACGCCGCGCGTTTCGTCTACCTGCACCGTGATGTCGCTGATCGGCTCGATGACCGGCTCGCGGTTGGGTCGCGCGGTTGCGGTCGGCGTGTCGGTCGGGAATGGCGTGGGCGTTTCAGTAGGAATCGCGGTTGGCGTGTCCGTCGGAACGCTGGTTGGTGTATCAGTAGGAATCGCCGTGGCGGTATCGGTTGGGATTGCGGTTGGTGTGTCGGTCGGGATCGCGGTTGGCGTGTCCGTTGGAATCGCCGTGGCCGTATCGGTTGGGATCGCGGTCGGCGTATCCGAGGGGATTTCCGTCGGTGTGTCGGTCGGGATCGCGGTTGGCGTGTCCGTTGGAATCGCCGTAGCGGTATCGGTTGGGATCGCAGTCGGCGTATCCGTCGGGATTGCCGTCGGCGTGTCGGTTGGAATTGCTGTGGGCGGTGATCGCGTTGGGATCGCAGTGAGCGTCACGGGTCGGCGTGACAGTCGCCGTGGGCGTATTTGTGGGCGTGTCGCTCGGCGTGAGCGTCAGAGTCGGCTCGGTCGCGGTGGGTGTATTCGTGGGCGTATTGCTGGGCGTGTAAGTCCAGGTCGGTGTCCACGTTGGCGTCCACGAGGGTGTCCACGATGGCGTGTAAGTCGGCGTGCGGACCGGCGTATTCGTATACGTCGGAGACGGCGACAGTGTGCCGGTGGGCGTATTGCTGGGGGTGTAGGTCCAGGTCGGTGTCCACGACGGCGTGTAGGTCGGCGTATTCGTCCAGGTGGGTGTCCACGTGAGAGTATGGGTGGCCGTCGCGGTAAAGGTCAGGGTCGGCGGCAGCGTGCCAGTGGGCACCAAACTCGGCGTCCAGGTGACGGACGGCGTCCAAGTGACGGACGGTGTCCAGTAACGGTCGGCGTCGGGGTGCGGTGTGGACGATGGGAGCGGGGTAGGTGTGGGCGGGATCGGCACATTCTGAACGGCGGGACAGTCGCCGGTGCGCTCGGTGCCTTCCAGGTTGATCCAGCCAAAGGTGCCCGCGATAGCGATCTGCGCCCACTGGGAGGGACGATCGCGCCCGACGACGAAGAATCGCTGTCCGCGGGAGAGGAAGGTCATCACCGTGTAGTTCTGACCCGGTCCGCTGTACACCGGCTGGTTGTTTTGCGTGATCGTCACACGGCAGGGCTGCGGCGTGGGTACCAGGGTATTGGTGCCAAGGGGCAGGGGGGTGCTGCTCGGGATGAACGGAATCGGTGTCGGCGGCAGCGGCGTATTGGTCGGCGGGATAGTGGGCAGGACGGCTCCGGCGCGCGGCGTTGGGGTGAGCGGCGCGGGCGCAATCCCGATGAGCGTACAGTCGCCCAACGTGTTGACATAGCCACCGCTGACCCACGCGATCCGGCCAGCGTAAAGCACCTGCCACCACTGATCCGGGTAGATCTGCCGCCCGGTAACGGTGAGTTCGGTGCCAATGGATACGGAACTGATAATGTCATAAACCAGCCCCGGCCCGGCGCGCACATTCAGCGCACCAACCGCAACCTGCACGCGGCACGTGCGGTTTACAAAGGGGGGCGTTGGAGTCAGGAACGACACCGTCGCGGCGGGGGTCTGGGTAATCTCGCCGGGACGATCCCGGACGGTCAGGGTCAGCGCGGCCGGGATGCCGCGCACGTCGGCGCGCCACGGAATCACTTCCAGTTGATGCTGACCGGATGCCAAAGGATGCCATTTGAGGAGGACCTGAAATTCCTTGTCGCCGGTCTCAAGATTCGGGGACGCCTGGGCCGCCACGACAAAATCGTCCACCAGGAGTTCGACGCGCGTCACGCCCACGGGATCACTGGCGACAGCATAGATCAGCACGTCGGTATCACGGAGCACCTGCGCGCCGTCGTCGGGAGCCTGGATCTCAACCGCCGGTTGGTTCGCGTCGCTGACTCTGGTCGCCTCTTCACGCGCTTCATCGCCGGTGGCGAGATTGCAGGCGAAGGCCAGGCTGACCAGCAGGATCAATGGCAGCCAGACCTGCCAGGGCCGTCGATTTAAGCGTGCCATGAAGTTATTCCTCCTGCCGCTGCTATTATTTTTATATGCAGTTTAAGCCGGGTCCCTTTCCTATGCAATCAAGAGTCGGGCATCCGGTGGTTAGCATCTTGAGTCCAATATTTAGATAGATTTTACAGCAGAGATAGCGGATTGGAAAACGACGGGACCCCGCCATCGGCGAGGTCCTGGATAAGAACGCGCGATACGAAGACAGATGTCAGAGCGGCAGATGGTCGATAATGTACTGGTAGGTGTCGTGGATGTTCTGGCCCAGAACGACCAGGATAACGATGGCGATCAGGGCGACCAGCGCCAGGACGAGTTCATATTCCATCAGCGCTTGCCCGCGCTCGAATTCTGAGCGCAGCGATACGAAACGGGACCAAATCGACCACAGCGGTTTCAAGCTCTTCTCTCCTTTCCATTTATGCTTCTATTATCATAAGGGTTTTTCAAGGAAAAAGCAATAAAAAATAGCCCGGCGCTTATGCCGGGCATTATGAGTTAGATGAAGGACGATTGATCGTTGGTCAGGGAGCCGGGGCAGGGGAGGGGCGCTGTCCATTATTGCCGGGCGGCAAGGCTTCGACGTGTTCTTCAATCCAGGGCCGTGTTTCGCTGTAGAGGAGCTCCGCCAGTACGACCAGACGATTGAGGCGGTTGCTGTCCTGACGGGTCGGTTGGTTCATGCGACCATCCTGGATCGCGCGCTGAAGTGCTTGGAGCGTGGCCAGGGCTTTTTCGAGCCGCGACTGTACTTCGTTCATGTCTTCCCAGAGAAAGGAGGATTGTATATCGCCGTGCATCGCCATATCCCTTCTGTTATCTACGCCACCGACTTTACTTTAGCGTCAGTCAGCGTTCCGCACATTGGGCGAATGTCACAGAGAAATTTGGTCCCACCTTGGGCAAGGGTTACAAGTTGGTCGTCGAGCAGAATTCAGAAGGGATGAAAGTTGCGCCTTGACAGGGGGGTAGGGAGTGGTAGAATGAGGGACCTTCGGGGGGGCGGTGAAACGAAACGCCAGCCGAAGGCAAGCGAAATCCCAACCAACGGGCAAGATGCCCTTGTCAGGGGCGGGGGAACGTGGTAAGATGGGAAGACGCTCAGACAGACAGGGCGGATGGTGAGCGAGCAGGGTATCGGAAGCTCACCTAACAACCCGCGCAGGAGGCACAAGACCGCAACAACTTGGGGTAAGGCGAACAAGTGGACTGTGTGTCTTGAGCCGGCGAAAGTCGGCTTTTGCGTTCTGCGACCCACCGGCAGGGTGGGCAACCCACCGGGCAGAAGGTGGGCGACCTACCGGCAGGGTAGGCCGGCACCTTAACAACAGCAGAGTGACAGGAAGCCGTTTGTCGTGCGGGGGACCGCGGGACAAACAGGGATGTGCGAGCAACCCATCCAATGAGGATACAGCCCGATGGGGAACCATCGGGGGGTAAATTCGAGATGAAGAGTTTGATCCTGGCTCAGGATGAACGCTGGCGGCGTGCCTAATACATGCAAGTCGAACGTGAACCTTGGAGCAATCTGAGGTGAAAGTGGCGGACGGGTGAGTAACACATGGCTGACCTGCCCTTCAGCGGGGGACAACGGCTGGAAACGGCCGCTAATACCCCATACGCTCATACGGTTCAGAAGCGTGTGAGGAAAGCTTACGGGTGCTGAAGGAGGGGGCTGTGGCCCATCAGCTAGTTGGTAGGGTAACGGCCTACCAAGGCGAGGACGGGTAGGGGGCCTGAGAGGGTGACCCCCCACACGGGAACTGAGAGACGGTCCCGACTCCTACGGGAGGCAGCAGTAAGGGATATTGCGCCAATGGGCGAAAGCCTGACGCAGCAACGCCGCGTGGAGGATGACGGCCTTCGGGTTGTAAACTCCTTTTACCGGGGAAGAGGAAGGACGGTACCCGGTGAAGAAGTCTCGGCTAACTACGTGCCAGCAGCCGCGGTAAAACGTAGGAGGCGAGCGTTATCCGGATTTACTGGGTGTAAAGCGCGAGCAGGCGGTTCTGTAAGTGGTGTGTGAAAGCGCCCTGGCTCAACCGGGCGAGGACAGGCCAGACTGCAGGACTGGAGGTAGGTAGAGGCGAGTGGAATTCCGGGTGTAGTGGTGAAATGCGTAGAGATCCGGAGGAACACCAGTGGCGAAGGCGACTCGCTGGGCCTAAACTGACGCTCAGACGCGAAAGCATGGGGAGCGAACGGGATTAGAAACCCCGGTAGTCCATGCTGTAAACGATGTGGACTAGGTGTGGCGCGTCTAGAAGGGCCGTGCCGCAGCCAACGTGCTAAGTCCACCACCTGGGGACTACGGCCGCAAGGTTAAAACTCAAAGGAATTGACGGGGGCCCGCACAAGCAGCGGAGCGTGTGGTTTAATTCGAGGCTACACGAAGAACCTTACCTGGGTTTGACATGGCAGTGGTAGGGAACCGAAAGGGGACCGACCTTCGGGAGCTGTCACAGGTGCTGCATGGCTGTCGTCAGCTCGTGTCGTGAGATGTCCGGTTAAGTCCGGTAACGAGCGCAACCCTCGGGGGTAGTTATACGTGTCTACCCCGACTGCCCGTTGAACGCGGGAGGAAGGTGGGGATGACGTCAAGTCAGCATGGCCTTTATATCCAGGGCTACACACACGCTACAATGGCCAGTCCAATGGGTCGCCAACCCGCGAGGGGGAGCCAATCCAGGAAAGCTGGTCTCAGTTCGGATTGCAGGCTGCAACCCGCCTGCATGAAGTCGGAGTTGCTAGTAAACGCGCATCAGCTACGGCGCGTTGAATACGTTCCCGGGCCTTGTACACACCGCCCGTCACGTCATGGGAGCTGGTCATGCCTGAAGCCGGTGGGCCAACCGCAAGGAGGCAGCCGTCAAAGGCAGGGCTGGTGACTGGGACGAAGTCGTAACAAGGTAGCTGTACCGGAAGGTGCGGCTGGATCACCTCCTTTCTAAAGTCGCTTTTAGCTGGCGCGATCAGCGGTCAGCTAAAAGCGAAGCAAACACGTTGAGACGCAAGTCCAACGCCCACTTGCACATCCCATCTTCCTGTCACTGAGCTGAGGTTAAGGGCCGAACCGCCGTCAGGCGGCGCGCTGCACGGGTCTGTAGCTCAGCCTGGTTAGAGCACTCGCCTGATAAGCGAGAGGTCATCCGTTCGAGCCGGATCAGACCCACTCGAAGCGGTTCGCGATGAGCCGTGAGCTAAAAGCTAAAGCCGAACGCCGAACCAGGGGACGTAGCTCAGCTGGGAGAGCGGTGCCTTTGCAAGGCATAGGCCAGGGGTTCGAGTCCCCTCGTCTCCAAGCCCGCCGGTGGCGGTTAGCAGTTAGCTTAAAAGCCACAGCGGCCAAGGCCATCTTGACGGCGGGACTGGACAGCGAGTATACTGGCGGGACGGTTAACGCACGGTTAAGCGGAGCGCACGGCGCGACTTGGTAACACACACAACGGCAGTGGTGGTGGACAACTAGGCAAGACGACAGCGTCGAGCGCGCGATGAGCTATCGCAGCGGCCCGGCAGATGTCGGGCCGTTTTGGTTGGACGCACCGAACCGTGAGCGAGCCGCAGCCGCTCACACGGAACACTAACAACTCTAAGCACCACCAACCGCGTATCTCAGTCGACGGGTGGTGACGATGGGCGACTATCGTCCGCAGCGGTCGGGTGAGATACCTGAGAACCTTAACAAGTGCATATAGCGATAGTAACGCGAGAACAACAATTTCTCCGTATCACATGTAGGGATAAGCTACTAAGAGCATACGGTGGATGCCTGGGTGTCAACTGCCGATGAAGGACGCGGTACACTGCGAAAAGCTCCGGTCAGGCGTGTGCAGCCGCACCAGCCGGAGGTATCCGAATGGGGAAACCCGCGTGGGGGAATGCCCGCGCAGCCGGTCATGAACACATAGTGACCGGCAGGGAACCTGGGGAACTGAAACATCTCAGTACCCAGAGGAAAAGAAACGATTCTCCGAGTAGTGGCGAGCGAAAGGGGAACAGCCTAAACCGTCCGGTTCGCCGGGCGGGGTTGTAGGGCAAGGCAACAAGGACGACGTCGAAGCGGAATGGTTCTGGAAAGGCCAGCCAGAGACGGTGACAGCCCGGTAGGTGTCGGGCGTTGTCCGGGTCTTGACCCTGAGTACCACGGGGCACGCTAATCCTGTGGGAAGCGGGGGGGTCCACCCTCCAAGGCTAAATACAGTTGACGACCGATAGCGGACAAAGTACCGTGAGGGAAAGGTGAAAAGAACCCCGGTGAGGGGAGTGAAATAGAACCTGAAACCGTATGCTTACAAGCCGTCAGAGGTCTACCTTGGTAGGCTGATGGCGTGCCTCTTGGAGAATGAGCCAGCGAGTTCATCTTGGTCGCCAGGTTAAGGGAGCAACACCCGGAGCCGAAGCGAAAGCGAGTCTGAATAGGGCGCCGAGTGGCCAGGATGAGACACGAAACCAGGTGAGCTACCCATGGGCAGGCTGAAGCGACGCTAAACCGTCGTGGAGGGCCGAACCTTTCAACGTTGCAAAGTTGAGGGATGACCTGTGGGTAGGGGTGAAATGCCAAACGAACTTGGAGATAGCTTGTTCTCCCCGAAATAGCTTTAGGGCTAGCGTCGTGAATTACCTTTGGGAGGTACAGCACTGGATGGGCTAGGGGCCTCACGGTTACCGAACCCAACCAAACTCGGAATGCCCAAAGGGGTAACACGGCAGTCGGACTACGGGAGATGAGTTTCGTGGTCGAGAGGGAAACAGCCCAGACCCCCGGTTAAGGTCCTCAAGTGCCGGCTAAGTGGGAAACGAGGTGGGAGTGTACAGACAGCCAGGAGGTTGGCTCAGAAGCAGCCATCCTTTAAAGAGTGCGTAATAGCTCACTGGTCAAACGCTCCTGCGCGGATAATGTAACGGGGCTCAAGCCGGCCACCGAAGCCTGGGATTACCGCAAGGTTAATAGTAGGGGAGCGTTCCGGGAGCAGAGAAGCTTCGCTGGTAAAGCGGGGTGGAGCGACCGGAAGTGAGAATGCTGGCATGAGTAGCGCAAAACATGTGAGAACCATGTTCGCCGAACGTCTAAGGTTTCCGACGGAAGGTCAGTCCGCGTCGGGTTAGTCGGGCCTTAGCCGAGGCTGAAAAGCGTAGGTGATGGATAACGGGTCAATAGTCCCGTACCACCAGGCGGGAGCGAGGGAGGGACGCAGGAGGGAAGCCCAGCCGGTGCAGTGGATGCCGGTGCCAAGCGCCATACTCAGTGAAGGGGTAGGAAAAGCCGCCCTGGAGAGGAAAGCGTGACGGCGGGTCTTCGGACCACAAGTGGGTGGGCCCTGCTGCCAAGAAAAGCTTCTAAGTGACGAACGTCTGGTGCCCGTACCGCAAACCGACACTGGTAGACGAGTAGAAGATACTAAGGCGAACGGGAGAACCCTCGTTAAGGAATTAGGCAAAATGGCCCCGTAACTTCGGGAGAAGGGGCGCCGGCGCGAGCCGGCCGCAGTGGAAGGGCTCTAGCGACTGTTTAACAAAAGCACAGGTCTCTGCGAACGCGCAAGCGGATGTATAGGGGCTGACACCTGCCCAGTGCCGGAAGGTTAAGGGGAGAGGTTAGGGGGTAAGCCCGACGCTTTGAACCGAAGCCCCGGTGAACGGCGGCCGTAACTATAACGGTCCTAAGGTAGCGAAATTCCTTGTCGGGTAAGTTCCGACCCGCACGAACGGTGTAACGACTGGAGCACTGTCTCAACGAGGGACCCGGCGAAATTGAAGTACGTGTGAAGATACGCGTTACCCGCAGCAGGACAAAAAGACCCCGTGGAGCTTTACTACACCTTGTTATTGCGTTAGGGCTGAACTTGTGCAGCATAGCTGGGAGACTGTGAAACTGGCGCGTCAGCGTCGGTGGAGTCAGCGTTGAGATACCAGCCTGGTTCCGTCTTGGCCCTAACCGCGACCCCTAAGCGGGGCGCGGGACAGTGACAGGCGGGTAGTTTGACTGGGGCGGTCGCCTCCTAAAGTGTAACGGAGGCGCCCAAAGGTGCCCTCAGGGTGAATGGAAACCACCCGTGGCGTGTAAAGGCAAAAGGGCGCTTGACTGCAAGACCAACACGTCGAGCAGAGACGAAAGTCGGGCTTAGTGATCCCACGGTACCGAGTGGAAGGGCCGTGGCTTACCGGATAAAAGCTACCCCGGGGATAACAGGCTAGTCTTGCCCAAGAGTTCACATCGACGGCAAGGCTCGGCACCTCGATGTCGGCTCATCGCATCCTGGGGCTGGATCAGGTCCCAAGGGTTGGGCTGTTCGCCCATTAAAGCGGTACGTGAGCTGGGTTCAGACCGTCGTGAGACAGGTCGGTCTCTATCCGCTGTGGGCGTAAGGAGGTTGCGAGGTGCTGCCCCTAGTACGAGAGGACCGGGGTGGACGCAGCGCTGATGGGCCGGTTGTCACGCCCGTGGCATGGCCGGGTAGTCACCTGCGGACCAGATAACCGCTGAAAGCATCTAAGCGGGAAGCTGACCTCTAGATGAGCCTCCTCACTGGATAACCAGGTAAGACCGCTGGTAGACCACCAGCTTGATAGGCCGGACGTGTACGCCCAGTAATGGGTTCAGCGAACCGGTACTAATGGTCGAGGGCTTATCCCCCGTGATACGGAGAAGTTGTCGCTCTCACGCGACCTATCGCTTTATGCACGCATATGTCATACCTGCGCTTGGCGGTTAGCTGGCTAACGGCTCAACGCTAATCGCTAATCGCTCGTTTTCCACCGGTCAGGTGGTTGGTGTCTGTAGCGGTGGGGGTACACCCGGTCCCTTCTCGAACCCGGTCGTTAAGCCCACCCGCGCCGAGGGTACTGCGGGGGTAGCCCCGTGGGAGACTAGGTCGATGCCAACTCCCTGACCGATTTTATTTTCCGCATGTCTACCGTGCTGTAAACCTGGGCTTGACATGCGGCCCGTTGCCATCTATGATTGACGCGTATTCGGGGCGTGGCGCAGCTTGGCTAGCGCGCTTGCATGGGGTGCAAGAGGCCCCCGGTTCAAATCCGGGCGCCCCGACCATTCGAATCCGGCTCAGCCGGGAAAATGTACACTCTATGCTATACGGTTATTGAACTCCTGTGTGCTAATACAGGATGACAGAGACGATATCACAAACCCGCCTGGTGGTCTTCCGCCGGGCGGTTTCGTTTTATCGCTCGCAAAGTCGCTCCGCATGGCGCCATACCGAAGATGATCTTCCTCCGGTGACGATCCGAAGCAGCATCCCCTTTCGACTTGGCGACTTCTACCTGGACATCCTCAAAGCCTCTTCGCCGTTCGTATAAAACTTATCCACCTACGTCCGGAATTTGACAGGAGCGAGAAAAGGTTGCCGCGCCTCTGCCGAGTCTGTTATCCTCATTCTTGAGGTAGCATCATTGATACAAGGAGGTAACAGGATGAAGTACATCGTTGTATTCTTCCTTATTCTCGTGTTTGTGTTTGCAGCGGCTGTTGGGCCGATCGCGGCCCAGGATGACATCGCGCTGGAGGAAGCGAACAAAGCTGCCGTGCTGCAATTATTCGAGGAAGTCTGGGAAAATCACAATCTTGCGGTGGTGGATGAACTGGTAGCCGAGGACCTGATTCAACATGATCCAACTCTTGACAATGGGCGCGCCGCGTATGCTGAATATCTGACCACCCTGACCGAATCGGAACCGCCGCTTCAGATGAGCGTGCTGCACATACTGGCCGATGGGGATTTCGTGGCGGTGCATTCGCATATATCAGCGACGCTCGAAGATGAGTTCACGGGGCAGGCGGCGATGGATTTGTTCCGGCTGGACGAGGGCATCATCGTCGAACACTGGCGCGTCGTCCAGTCTATCCCTTCAAGCAGCATCAGCGGAAATTCGATGGTAAGCGCTCTGTACGAGTATGACGGTGAACCCCCCGAATTGTCCGAGGAGGAAGAAGAAGCCAACAAGCAACTTGTCATCGAGGCGCTGAACGGCGTGTTCAATGAGCGCAGGTTGGAGTTATTCGATGAGTTGTGGGCCGGTGACGCCTATATCCAGCATAACCCATTGGGACCGAACGGCACCTCGTTGTTCGCAGCGGCCTTTAACTTCTTTGTGCCGGAAGGCTCCCACCTCAAAACGTTTCACGCCGTCGCCGATGGACCCTTGGTATTCGCCATCTCGCAGATGTCGCCGCCAGACGTCGATCCTGAGGACGAGTTCGCGGGCTCGGTGTGGGGCGACCTGTTCCTCGCGGTCGACGGTAAGTTCGTGGAGCACTGGGACGTGATCCAGGAAGTGCCTGCCGAAAGTGTGAGCGGAAACTCCATGTTCAGCAGTCTATATGCAGGCGGTGAGTAGCTGGCACGGACGAGAGATCTTTGATAACCTCACCGGACATGGCAGCGCTTGGGCTATGACAAAACAGTTTGGGGTAGGCAGCGCTCCTACAAGCTGACTGTTACAGCGATTTTCCCACCGGCGCGGCGCTGCTCGCAGTAACGATGGGCCTCGGCCATCTGATCGAGTGGATAGACACAGTCAACGACGGGTTTGACTTTGCCCGCCTCTATCCACTGGGTGAGCTGGTCGAGGTCCTTGCCCGGCTCGATCATAAATACCTTGGATCGTTTGCCCGGCGTAAAGGCCGCCAGCGGCGTCTGCATAAACTGCCTGGACCGGGGTGTGGTGGTGATATGGAAGCCGCCCGGCTTGAGCAATTTCCGCCACGTGAGGAAGCCGTGGTTGCCGACCGTATCGAGAATCACATCATAGCGGGCGGAGTCACGAGTGAAGTCCTGCCGGGTGTAGTCGATCACCCGCTGCGCACCCAGCCGCCTGACCAGATCGACCTTGGATGTACTGCACACGGCGGTCACGTCGGCACCCAGCGCGCACGCAATCTGGATCGCGAACGTGCCGACCCCCCCGGACCCGCCGTTGATGAGCACAGCCTGACCCGGTTGTACCTGCGCCAGGTTGTGTATGATCTGAAAAGCGGTTAGTCCAACACCGGGTGTCGATCCCGCTTCTGGGGCCGAGCTATTTTGTGGTGCGAGCGCGGCCCATGCTTCGGGCACAGCGGCATATTCAGCGTATCCTCCGCCTCGGCTCTCACGTAGAAACGCGTAGATTTTATCGCCCTTTTTGAAGCGCGTGACGGCGCTGCCCACTTCCTCGACTTCGCCGAAGACATCCACGCCGAGCACAAACGGGAATTTGACCCGGACAAACGGCCGGAGTTTGCCCTGCCGCAGCGCGCATTCGACCGGATTAACGCTCGTGGCGAAGACTTTGATCAGCAGCTCATGATCCGTAATAGAGGGGCGATCCAGCGTGGTATATTCCAGAACATCGGGCGGGCCATAGCGGTTGATGACGACGGCGTTCATGGTGGCTCCCTTGCTCTAATGGGTTGGTAACAATTATATCAGAATATCTCTTAGAGAATCATGAAGCAGATCGTTATCGGCTACCGCCGCCATAATCAACAGCTCGTCCCAAATGTTTTGAGCCAGGTGCCAACTCCGAAACTTCGAGGGGAAGTTCAATACACACATCACGGAAAAATCAACGGCCCCGCCAATCGGAACGGGGCCAATGAGTACTCAGTCGGCGTGACAGAAAATAAGCTATCCGGCCGTTTCGCGCTTTAGCTTCTCGAAGTAGGACTTGCGGAACTTGGCGACCTTGGGGGCAATGATGGCGCGGCAGTAGCCCTGGTTCGGGTTGCGCGCGAAATATTCCTGATGATAATCCTCGGCGGGATAAAACGTGCCGAGCGGCGCGACTTCGGTCACAATCGGCGCGTCCCACAGGCCAGCCTGGGTGATGTCCGCGATGACCTGTTCGGCGGTGGCGCGCTGTTCGGGCGTGTGATAGAAGATCGCGGAACGATACTGCGGGCCGACATCCGCACCCTGGCGATTGAGCGTGGTCGGGTCGTGGATGGTGAAGAAGACTTCCAGGATCTCCCGGAGCGAGATCACATCGGGATCAAACGCGATCTGCACGACTTCGGCGTGGCCGGTGGTGCCGGTGCAGACCTGCTGGTAGGTCGGGTTTGGCACGCGCCCGCCCGCATAACCGGAGACAACATCGTCCACGCCCTTAAGCTGGTCGTATACGGCTTCGAGACACCAGAAGCATCCTCCGCCGAGCGTTGTCGTTTCTTTAGCCATCAGTCTTTCCTCAGCGATGTATGGTTACGATGAACAGATTATAGCGATTTACGGCACGGTGAAGAAACACTCACCGGCCTCGATCGGGCAGACCGCCAGGGTGGTGGGGCGATTGTTCAGGCGCACGACAAAGCTGGCTCCTGACTCGGCCTCAAGCCAGAACTGACGGCTGGGACTCGTCACACGGAACCAGCCCAGAAGATTCGGGCAGTCTCGGGACGTGGGCCGGAGCTGCGTGGCTTCCGTGTCCAGCAACTGGTAGCAGCCGCCGGGACGCATCGCCGCCGGGTTCGAACTGCCGCTGCTCCACGTCTCGGCGCTGAACGCCCGCATTCCGTCGCTGGTGTCCTGCTCAAAAATCAGGCGGCTGATATCCTGCGGCGCTTCGGAAACATTGACCAGGACGAACTGATCCGAATCGTAGATCGCGCGCATATTCGGCACTGGCGTGGCGGTGGGGGAGGGGGTCGGCAGCGGCGTGCGGGTCGCGGTGGGCATGTCCGTCGGCGTGGGCGTATCCGACGGGGCTGGCGTATCGGTCGCGGCGTTCGCGGTGCGGGTCAGGAACAGCGCCTGCTGCTCGGCTGTCGCTTCAGCGGCCTGTGTGGACGTCGCCCGGACGTCCTGGGTCTGCTGGATCAAGGCTACCTGGGTAGCTGTCGTGCGGGCGCTCACCGTCGCGTTGATGACGGCGTCCTGCGTGGTAGTCGCCTGCCGGAACTCCGCTTCCTGGGTGGCGCTGGCCTGGGCCTCGCGCGTCTGCGTGATCGCTTCGGTCGCGGCGAAGTTGGGCGACGGGGTAGGCGTCCACTGGGTCGCGGTCGAAGTCAGCGCGGAGGCCACGCGGGCATCGGCGGTCGCGGCGGAATCGATCTGCGCGGTGCCTGTCTGTGCCAGTTCCGCCAACACCGTCTGGCGCAGATCGGCGGCGGAAACTTCGGCACTGGTCGATGGTTTGTTGTCCGGCTGGAACAGCAGAAACAGCACGGCGGCCAGCGCGATCAGCAGCGCCGCGCCCATGATCCAGACGACGGGCGAGCGGTAGACCGGCCGGGCGGTCATGGTGGCGAGCGGCGAATTGGGATCGATAATGACCTGCACGCCAGTGCCCATCGTGCGGGGCACGGACTTGATCACCGGCGTGGTGAAAAAGCCGGTAAGCTGGCCGGTCTGGCCCCGGATGGCGGTATCGAACGCCATCGCCATTGCCGTGACGGATTCGTGGCGGTCGGCGGGGTTTTTCGCCATGGCGCGCTCAAGGACGTTCCACACGCTTTCGGGCACGTCGCCGCGATGGTTCTGGGGCGGGGTCGGCTCCTCGTTCAGGGTCTTGTGCAGCAAGCCGTAAGGCGTGGTCGCCTCAAAGGGGAGCTTGCCGGTCATCAACTGGTAGAGCGTCACCGCCAGCGCGTATTGATCCGCGGCCGGGGTGAGCGTCTCCGAGCGCCACTGCTCAGGCGGCATATAGAGCGGCGTCCCGACCGGCGCGCCCGTCGAAGTGTACGAGGTAGACGACTCGACCAGCTTGGCGATCCCGAAGTCCACGATATACGCCGCGCCATGCTCGTCAAACATGATGTTACCGGGCTTGATGTCGCGGTGGATCACGCCGCGCCGGTGGGCGTAGTCGAGACCAGTCGCGACCTGCTTGAGCAGCTCGGAGATCTCGCCAAAGGAGGGCAGCGGCTTCTCGGCGGCCAGCCGCTGCGTGATGCGCTGTTCCAGGCTGCCGCCGGTCAGCAGACGCATCACAACATAACTCACGTCGCCCTGCACGCCGTAATCGTAGACCGGCACAATGTGGGCGTGTTCGAGCGAGGCGGCGGTTTTAGCCTCCCGGTAAAAACGCTCAATATAACCCGCCTCGGCCGCGAGCCCAGGGAAGAGAACTTTCACGGCGACATCACGGTCCAGGTTGCGCTGGCGGGCGCGGTAGGCGACGCCCATCCCCCCGAACCCCAACAAATCAAGCAGTTCGTACTGGCCGAAGACCTGGCCGGTGAGATTCTGAATATTCATAATAACATTGATCCGAGTCGCTGAGTGGGATAACGATCAGGTTATACCGATTTTTCGTGAGAATGGCGATTCGAATTACCACCCCAATTATCATATGTGTTCAGAAACCAGCAGGCCCTATCGACCAGTTCGCGGCTGCCCAGGAGCAGCGGCGTGCGCTGGTGCAGCGCGGACGGCTCAATATCGAGAATGTCCTGCCGGCCATCCGACGCGAACCCACCCGCGTGATGCGCGATGAAGGCCAGCGGCTGCGCTTCGTACAGCAGGCGAAGTTTGCCTTCCGGCAGGTTGCTGTCGGGCGGATAGAGGAATATCCCGCCCAGCAGCAGCGTCCGGTGAACATCCGCGATCAGGCTGCCGATATAGCGCTGGCTGAGCGGTTCGCGCTGCTGGTCGTCCAGCCCCTGGAGCCACGCCACGAATCGACGGGTGCCTTCGGTCCAGAATTTCTGGTAGCCGTGGTTGATGCTGTAATATTTGCCGGGCGACGGGACGCGAATATCCGGGTGGCTCAGCAAAAATTCCCCGATGCTGGGATCGAGCGTGAAGCCGTGCGCGCCGTTCCCGGTGCTGTAGACCATCATGGTGCTCGATCCGTAGATCACATAGGCGGCGGCGACGAGGCGGCTGCCCGGTTGGAGCACGTCAGCCAGCGTGCCGTGCCCATCGCCGGGCGTGATCTTGCGGTGGATGCCAAACACCGTGCCGATCGAGGCGTTGACGTCGATATTGGAGGAGCCGTCCAGCGGGTCATAGACCAGCACGTAATAGCCGGGCGCGAATGGGTCGGGAATGCGCAGCAGATCGTCGTGTTCTTCGGAGGCCATCACGCAGACGCGCCCGGTGTGATCGTTCATGCGGAAAATCACGCGGTCCGCGAACACGTCGAGCTTCTGCTGCGTTTCGCCGTGGACGTTCTCGGATTCCAGCGCGCCGAGGATGTCCGCGATGCCGGCGCGCGTCGTTTCGCGGGCGATCAGCTTGGCGGCCAGCGCGATGTCATAGAGCAGGCTGGTCAGCCGGCCAGTCGCGTCGGGATGGAGGCCCTGCAACTCGAGGATGTGGCGTTCGATCGTGGTCAGCTTGGGATCGGTCATCGAGCCCCCCAAAACGTAAGCTAATTCAAGTTGTGCTTCATGACTGCGTCGCCCGATCGTTCCAAGTTAAACTGACCCCGTGATCGATCAGGTCCCCTCAACGATGGACAGAATGTTCCCAGCGGGATCCTTGAACCAGGCCACATTGATTCCGTCGTTCCGGGAAATACCCTTTTCATCGGTTCTGAATTCGGGTTCGTCGTAGTGTTCGAAACGCACGCCGCGCTTCGTCAGTTCTTCGACTGCGTGTTCGATATTATTTACAGGGAAATTGAGGATGGTAAACGTTGCGGGAACATGATTGGGCTTGGGGTAGACCATTATGTTCGCTCCACCGGCGATGTGGAGCTGCAACATCCCATAATCTTCCGACACGTCCAGGCCGAGCGTCCCATTGTAGAACGCTTTCGCTGCTGCTATGTCATCAACCGAAAACCCGGAAAACGCTTCGGTGTCTTTGAACATCACGCTGCTCCCTTATCTACGTTGATGGTCCACTGTGATTTTAGGGGCAAACGTTCGTCGTTCCAAAAAAGCAGCCGTGCGCCGTGTGATCTGCACTGAGGTGACAGGGGAGGGGGTGACGTCCGCTTCGGCAAGAGGCAAATACGTAAGGGCAGGTTCATGAACCTGCCCCTACAGAGGGCGAGGCAAGCCTGCGCCCCTACGAAACATATCTGGTCGGACGACTGAACCCTAGCTGCTGATCGGCAGAATGTCGCCCAGCAGGTCGTTATAGGTCGGTTCCTCCGGGATACGATCCAGCCAGTCGTCGCGGCGCTTGATGTCGGCGGCGGCCTTCTGCTCGTCCAGCCATGTCTGGTAGGCTTCGCTGCGGGCCGTGCTAAGCTGGCTCGGGGTCAGCTCGCGCACTTCGCGGGCATGCACCTGGATGATATGGTAGCCGAATTCGGTCTCCACCGGGCCAACGATCTGGCCGATTTCGGCGTTCAGCACGGCATCCTTGAACGCGGGCGTATACGTATCCGGGCTGGACCAGCCCAGTTCGCCACCTTCCGCGCCGCTGCCGGTATCGTTCGACGCGGCCTTGGCGAGATCAGCGAAAGGCTCGCCGTTTTGCAGCGCCAACATCACTTCGTCAGCCTTCGCCTTGGCGGCGGTTTTCTGCTCGTCCGTGGCCGGCGGCGGGGTCTGCCCCGCAGGAACATCGGGATTAAACGCGATCAGGATATGGCGCGCGTTAACCTGCAGCTCCTCGGCCGGGACATCCTTGCCCATGTACTCGACCATGGCGGTGCGGAGCGCCTGATAATAGAAGACATCACGCACGACATCCCGATCCGCGTCCGACTTATCGGTCGCGGTGTCGAAGAATTGATCTTCTTCCTTGCTCAGGGTGGCGCGGATCATGTCCGGCTCCAGCGTGGCGGTCGGGGTGGGGGAAAGGGTCGGCTCCAGCGTCGCAGTCGGCGTGAGCGACGGGCCGGGCGTTACGGTAGGCACGTCACTCGTCGCTTCGAGCGTCGGTTCCGCCGTGACTTCAGCGGTCGGCTCGAGCGTCGCGGTCGCGGTGGGCAGCGGTGTATTGGTCGGCGTGGGCGACACCAATGGCGTTGGGGTGATGGTCGGCTCGACGGTTGGGGTCGGCGTGTCAGCATCGGGCGATACGAGGCCGACGCGGGACGCCATATAATCTTCGACTTCCTGCTCAACGGCGGCGCTATCAACGGTCACGCCAAACTCTCTCGCCGCTTTATCGAGGATGATCTCCTCTTCCATTTCGTCCATCACCTGCCCGCCCATCAGCGAGGGGTAGCGCAGATTGTTGATCTGCTCGCCGGCAAGCTGCTGAATATAGTCAACATTGCCGCCGGTCAGCGCGTACAGGTCGCGGATCTGATCCGCCGTCAGCCAGCGGGTGAGACGCACGCGTTCCTGATAGTCGTTGGTCGAAATCTCGGTGCCATTGACGGTCGTGATGGCCTGGCGGGGACGAAGGACCTGTTCGTTGAAGACCGCATAAAGCAGCACGATCAGGCTGATCCCAATGACGCCGGCAATGGTGTACATCACCCACTGCCGCGCCCGATGTTCCCGCTCGGCACGGGAGCGATACTGCCGGCGGCGTTCAATATCCTCTGCGGTGGGGCGCCGGGTGCGCGGCCCGCCCACCGTGCTCTTTTTTGCCATATAAGTGTATTCTCCTCCGAAGATAAATCACCAAAAACGGGGGAGGGCCTGTGACGGACCTGCCCCCGTATGTGGCTCAATCCAATCGTGCCTGTACCGCCCTAACCGCGCGAATGGGCGTCGGTGAAGGGCAGCAGCGCCAGATGGCGGGCACGTTTGATCTCGCGTGCCAGCTTCCGCTGGTTTTTGGCGCTGAGGCCGGTCTGCCGGCGGGGACGGATCTTGGCCCGCTCGGTGATGAAGCGGCGCAGCGTGTCCACCTCTTTGTAGTTCGGGAGGGTGTCGCTGGTGGCAAAGTAGTCTTCTTTGCGCTGACCACGGCGGCGGCGGACGGAACGGCTGCCCCGTTGCCCAGGGCCATCGTCCATATCGTCCATGTCGTCGAGTTCGTCGTCTTCGTAATCCAGGTTACGAGGGCTCACCTGAAGGTCTCCTTAGGTCTAGAATGGAAATTCGTCTTTGTCCGCTTCGGAGTCGCCGGTGTCGTGCAGGTCCTGGACGGGATGCCGGTCGCCCAGCAGGATCATCTCGTTGGCCACGAGCTCGGTGCGGTAGTGCCGCGTGCCGTTGTCGTCTTCCCAGCCGCGTGTTTGCAGGCGGCCTTCGATGTAAACCTGCTGGTTTTTGTTGAGGTGGGTTTTGCAGATTTCGGCCAGATTGCCCCAGGCGACGACATTAAACCATTCGGTTTCTTCGCGCCGCTCGCCATCCGACGAGGTCCAGGTGCGGCTGGTCGCCACACTGAAGCTCGCGACAGGCCGCCCGCTGGGGGTATAACGCAGTTCAGGATCGCGCCCCAGGTTGCCGATAATCATGACTTTGTTCAACCCACGCCCCATCTCGTCCCATCCTTGTTCGACACAAATACGCTCTGCGGTTATCGTGCGATCGATAGGGTCTACTCGTCCAGGCGCACCACGAGGTGCCGGATAATCTGCTCGTTAAGCTTCAGGTTGGTTTCCAGGTCGATCAGGCGCTGGGTGGGATAGCTTATCTTCAGGAAGACATAGTAGCCTTCGCGGAAGTCGGCAATCGGATAGGCCAGCCGGCGGCGGCCCCAATAATCGACATTGGTGACTTCGCCACCAAAGTCCTTGATCCAGGTCGAAACCAGATCGATGATCGACTTTGTCTCGGCTTCCTGGACGTTGCTCGGGATAATGAATCCCAATTCGTATGGACGGTTCATGCGTGAAACTCGTTCTCCTTTCCCTGGGTTTGCCCGACAGGGCGGCGGGTGCCGGCCTGATGAGCGGAAAGTTGCCCAATGGATATGTGTAGATGTGCAGGTGCTTAAGCGGACAGAATCCTACCGCAGGTTGGGCGGTTTGGCAAGGTCGGATCGGTGCAGTCACGATACGGTCACGGCGGAACGGGACAATCGAGACGATAGGCTTTCCCATCCGGCGCAAGTTGTACTAAACTTCTTATGCATTCTGGACACGCAAGGAGGCGCAACGAGAATGAAAATCACAAAACGATTGTGGGTTAGTGGGCTGACTTTGATCTTGATCGCAGTGCTGGCGGTGCCTGCGCTGGTGCAAGCGGCTCCCACGCCGCGCGCCGCCGTATCGGACGGTATACCTCAGTTACCTTTCGACTCGCCGGAATCCGCCGTCGATTGGATGAGGCACAGCGTCTCGCAGAGCGACCTGATCCGCGATTACGAGCGGGGCGCTGCCTGGCTCGATCAGTGGATGGCGCAGCGCGAGTCCCGCCCGCCGGTTGATTGGGCGCGGCAGGCGCAGACGACCGCGCAGTGGACGGTGATGGTCCACGTCGCCGCCGATAACAACCTGGAACTGCCAGGGCTGTGGGACGTCAACGAGATGGAGGCGGTTGGTTCATCGCCGGATGTGAATATCGTGGTGCAGCTCGACCGCTCGTCCGAGTACGTGGATAATGACGGAGACTGGTCCGAGACGCGCCGCTACTATATCCAGCAGGACGACAATACGGATGTGATCACCTCGCCCGTGGTGGAAAGCCTGGGCGAAACGAACACCGGCGATCCCAATTCGATCGCGGATTTTGCGATCTGGGGCATTACCAATTATCCCGCGCAGAAATATATGCTGGTGTTGTGGGATCACGGTGGGGCGTGGATCAGCCATTCCAGCGACGAAGACACCGGCGATGATGTCGATCTGCCGGAGTTCAAGGCCGCGCTGGATCGCATAAAAGCGGAAACGGGCATCGACAAGTTTGACGTGCTCGGTTTTGATATGTGTCTGATGGGGCAGGTGGAAGTGATGGAGACCATCGCGCCCTACGCACGCTATGGCATCGGCTCCGAGGAGAACGAGCCGGGGGCAGGGTGGTTTTATGTGTTCCTGGATGAACTTGTCAAAGATCCATCCATGGACGGCGCGCAGTTGTCCGCGCACGTGGTTGATTATTTTATGTACTTCCTGCGCGAAGTGATTGGCGACCAGGATGTTTATGGGTTGGCGGCCATGGATCTCAGCCAGGGGCCGGCGATGCTCCAGGCGCTCGACGCGTTCACGGCGGCGGTGAGCGCGAACCCCGAGGCGGCGCTCAGCCCGATTGCGGACGCGCGCAACAATACCATCGGCTACGGCGGATTTAACGATCCGCAGCTTCAGGACATCTTCTCGTCGGTGGACCTGTACCGCTTTGCCGAGCTTACCAAAGACATCAGCACCGATCCGGCGCTGCAAGCGGCCGCGCAGGGCGTGATGGATGCCGTGCAGGCTTATGTGATCCACGAAGATCACGTGGACGCGCTGGCGCGGGACCAACGGCCTGTCGATCTACTTCCCGCGCAGCGCCAAGACATTACAAGTTCGGCGCTTTCAACGAGCGCTACCCGCAGGAAGTGCCGGCCACCATGGCCAAGTGGATCGAGTTCCTGGACGTATTCCACGGGACGGCCACGACGACCGTGACCAGCGCGCCGGAAGTGAATATCGTCAGCGTGTACCCGGAGGTGGTGAGTATTTATGAGCCGGCGGTGCTGACGCTGGAAGTATCCGGGCGGGATATTCTGCGCGTGAACTACGCCGTGACATACACCGTCGGCGAGAACGAACGCGCCGTGCTCGACTTTGACTATCTGGTGTCGCGCACGACAACGCCCACCGGGGCAAATATCAGCGACTGGTCGGATGGCGTGACCCAGCGCGTGTTTAGCTGGGATGCTGAAGTGCCCCAGCTCACCGACGGCACGACCAGCACTTATGCGCTGCTGATCCCCAACATCGATAACCCGACGGTGCTGCTCGTCAACGGGCTGTATACGTCGGCGCGGGGCGGCGATCCGATCCAGGCGCGGCTGCTCTTTGACCAGAATACGCGCACCTCGACCGCGCTGTGGGGTCTGAACGAGACGGCCAGCGGCAACTTGCAGCCGTTCGAACTGCAAGTCGAGCCGGGCGATACGTTCCAGCCGCTGTGGCTGACGCTGGACGCCAATAACGAGCTGTCGCAGACCAGCCTGGGCGATCCGCTGGTGCTGCAGGACGTGACTTCGATCACCTTCTCGAAGGTGCCCGCGCCCAGCGGCCAGTATTCGATCAGCTTTGTGGCGGAGAACGTCGCGGGCGATAACAACCTGAGCGAAGTCACCTTCCAGGTCAACAACGATGGGCTGGACGCCGAACTATCGCGGCTATACCGATTTGACTTACGGCGTGAATTTCCGCTACCCGGCAAGCTGGATCCGCCCGCGCTTTACGCCGGACGGCGCGCGGCTGTTTACCGCCGATCTGGCGACGAACACGGTGCTGAGCCTGTATCCGTACACCGACGTGACATCGGCGGAAGAGACGGACGCCGCGATCCGCGCCAGTTGGAACCAACTGGCCGATCTGGCAATCCAGCAGCAGCGCGCGGTGCAGATCAACGAACTGCCGGCGTATGTCACCGACTACACCTATACCTACGAGGGTGAGCCGCGTGTTGGGGCGGTGATCGCGATCTATGTCCCGGCGCAGAACGTTGGCTACGCGTTCGATCTCGACGCGCCCGCCGCCAGTCCGGCCCCGGCGCAGCAGGCGCTTCAGGCGCTCGTGGAGAGTATCAACTTCTTCGTGCCGCAGGAGGTCAGCGGCGAGGGCGCGTGGCAGACGATCGAGGCGGCCGGTGGACTCGTGTCGTTCCCGGTGCCGTCGAACTGGACGCGCGAAGACAAGGAGAACTGGACGATCTACGGCCCGGTGGGCAACGAAGCGGTCTTCGTGGCGCTGGCCTTCGCGCCGACAACCGGGCAGACCAACGAGGATCTGGCGAACGGCTGGCTGTCGCAGCTTCAGGCCGGCGTGCAAAATCTCGAAGTGCTGGCATCGGAGCCGTTTTATATCGGCGGGCGCGAGTGGCACGTGATCGTGTTCACGTATGAAGGCGAGCAGAAGATCGCCGGAGCGTTCTTCACGACGAGCAACGTCGCCGGGCAGGATTACGTCTTCTGGATCGAAGCGCCGGACGCCGAATTCGACCCGTTGTATACCGATGTGTTCTCGGTCATCGTGGGCGGGTTCGCGTTCGCGGGGCCGGGGCAGTAGGCCGTAAGAGAAAAGAGCGAACCGCCGAGACGCAGAGGACGCGGAGGTTAGTGTAGGGGTGACAGGCGATCCTGGCCTCACCCTCTCGGTCCCCCTCTCCAGCCGAGCTAGAGAGGGGGAAGGTATCTCAGTATGACCATGTGTGAGGTTTGATGGTCATATTCGCAATCACCCCCGTCCCGCGTGACAGCACGCTTCCACCGCGAGAGGACGTGCTTCTACCCCTACCTCGGCGGCTCTTTTTTCTTATGTCACACTTGATAATGTTTCCCGCTTGAGGCACAATATTTCCTCTCGAAACGAGTCTGAACGAGACATCATGGCACGGATCGTGATTCTGTCGGATATTCACGGCAACCTGCCCGCGCTGGAGGCGGCCATCGCGGATCTGGCGCAGCTTGCCCCGGATCAGGTGATCGTCAACGGGGACGTGATCAACCGGGGGCCGCAGAGCGCCGAGTGTATGCAGGAGGTGCGGGCGCAGGGTTGGCCGGTGGTGTTCGGCAACCACGAAGATTATGCGCTCAAACGGGTGGATGGCAATGTGCCCGAAAAGTGGATGAACGATTTCTGGTCGCCGTTTCAGCGCGTGGCGGACGACCTGAGCGCGGAGGCGATCGCCTATCTGCGCGCGCTGCCGCTGGTTCATATCGTGCAGGTGCCCGGTCTGCCCGCGATCCGGGTGGTACATGGCAGTATGCGCGCGCTCAACGATGGCATCGGCCCCTGGATGGACAACGCTGAACTGCTCAACGCGGTGGCTGGCGCTCCCGAGCCGATCGTGATCGGCGCACACTCGCACCGGACGTTTCAGCGCCGGGTCGGGGAGCGGTGGGTGCTGAATTCAGGATCGGTGGGCGCACCGTTCAACGGCGATCCGGGCGCGCAGTATCTCGTCATGACCGCGCAAAACGGCCGCTGGGATGCGGAATTCCGCAGCGTGCCATACGATCGCACGCCGGTTTACGAGGCGTGGGCGCGCGGCGGCGATCTTGAGCGCAGCATGGCCGCGCGGATATTCATGTACGAGGTCGAGACGGCGACGTTCCACCTGGGGTCGTATACGACGTACTGCGAGCGTCACGGCCTGGATCTGAACGCACCTGCCAGCTTTAGTCCTACCGGCGAGCGACGCGCCACATCGTGCCGGGCCGCTCGCTGAAGGGCCATCCGGGCGAACTGTAGAGAAGCTATCAGCGGTCAGCGGTCAGCTTTACCTCACCCCCCGTCCCCCTCTCCACGCGCGGAGAGGGGGAGCCGGTGCCTTGGTCTTTACCCTCTCATCCGCTTGGCCGCACCCTAGCTTAGCCAGGGCAGAGGGCAGGGCGAACGCGTCAGGCTCTTGGCTGACCGCTGAAGAGCTGACCGCTATTCTCATTTATCATATTCAGAGACGCATAACAGGCGATGCCCCGACTGAAACTCAAACAATTCAAGGTGGACGAGCCGCCGACGGACGTGCTGGTACGCTATCTGCGGCTGTATGACGCCAAGGATCTGTACCACCGGCCGTATACCGTCACCCCGATTACGTCGGGGGCGCTGTTCGGGGACGATCACCCGCTGGTGCTGGATCTTGGCTGCGGGCGCGGTGAGTTCCTGGTGCGTGAGGCGGCGGCACGTCCCGGCACGAACTTCGTCGGAATCGACTGGCACCTCAAATCGCTGTGGGACGCGATCAGCCAGGCACACGCCGCCGGACTCGAGAACGTGCGGTTGGTCAAGGCGGATTTCCGGCTGGTCTTTAGCATCGTGCCCGACGAATCGGTGAGCGAGGTGATGATGCTGTTCCCGCCCACCGCGTCGATCGAGCACCCCAAGCGCAAATCGGACCCGCTGCCCGAATCCACGCTGCGCGAAATCCACCGAATTCTGGGGCCGGGCGCGTCGTTCCATTTCGTGAGCGACCACGCGGCCTATTTCGCCTGGAAGCGCGCGCTGATCGGGGACTCCGGGCTGTTCGATGTCGTGTCGTTCCGGCGCGGATTCGAGGGCGGGCAGACGCGATTCCAGCGGATCTGGGAGCGGATGGAGTTGGAGACGCTGCGGTTGGAGTGCCGGAAGAGAAGCGGTTAGCGGTTGGCTTTACCTCACCCCCACCCCCTCTCCACACGCGGAGAGGGGGAGCCGGCGGCGAACACGGTGGTGCTTGTAGGGGCAGGTCTGTTAACTCGCCCTGTTTTCTAATGATTTACGCGACTCCACTTGCCATCTGTTGGCAGTTCGCGAAAGCGTCTGAATCCTGACCTCTTGGCGTACTTAATGCCGTGATGGTTCATGCTGGCGTCTCCCAGGAATCGCCCACCACGCTCGCCGGACGCGCTGCGTCGCTCAACCAAACTCTGTACTTCATCACGTATCGGTATGCGGGTAAGATCGCCAGATACGTCACGGTATTGTAGAAGAAGTGCAGCACCGTATCGCCGATCCCCAGGACGGGATCCAGAATCCCGGGACAGGGGCAGCCCTCATTGGCAATCACATGCGAAATAATGACACTGTGTTCGGCCACGTGCCAACCCTCCAGCGCCACCCCGCCAAGCGCAAACGTCAGGAAAGACCAGCGCGGCACGACCGCAGGCGAAAGCGGCCGCACCAGAAGAACCAACAGCGCGACCAAGGGCAGGAAGTAGCTGGTGTTGAACACCAGATGCAGCCATTCTTCGGTGCCATGAAACTCAAACACGTAGCCGAGCAATCCCAGCGCCTCGTCCTCTGGAACGTCGAACTGATAGACCTGCACCAACTGGATGATGTGCTCGATGACATGAATTCCCTGGACCACCATCACCACCGTGAACAGGTGAACCAGAAAAGTACCCCATCTGGTCGGGAACCGTTCACCTTCCATGATTGTCCCCCTTCGCGGCAACAGACAGCCGACAACACCCCTCTGCTTTCAGCGACCAGGGCAAGGCAACCCATTATTCCGCCACTGCGAAGTCGCTAACAAGAGCCATCGCAGCCGGAATCGGGTCATTCTCTCACAGAGGGCTGGCGTTTCAGCGGCCGGACGTTTCACTATCCGACCGCTGTTGACGTACATGAGCTTTGCCGCTCAAGAACGCGAGCTAAATTGGATCGCAGAGAAACGCTTCCCCACGCATGTTCACTATCTGGAAATTCGTCGGGGGCCAGGATTCGTCGGCAGGGTATGACGTGGACCAACTTATCTTGAAGCCGACCTGCAAATTGCCGGCAGCGCCACGCCCATTCAGCACAAAGGTGTCAGTCATGTCAACTTGAACGGGAACCCCGCCTGCCGGTACATAAGTGATACTGTGATTTCGCATAAAGTAAACCGATAGGTGTCGCCGTTGCTATCAACCGCGTCGCCTCTTAACCACGTCTTTGACGGTGGTCTGGCTGCTGCCATCTGAATTAACTTTTGTGTTGATAACCATCATGGCGGTCGCCCGTCCCAGAGACAGACAGGCCTGCGGGGAGACTTGGACATTGGCCGGCGGCTATCGTCCAAGTGACGTTCTCATCGCGCACGCTTTCGTGCGGATTGAGAGGTGGCCCATCGCCATAAGCCGACGATGCGCTGACCAGTAATAGCAGCGCGAGAAGCAAGGGGATAAGGCATTTCCGCAAGGTTAACATGATCTGCTCCTTCAATAACCACCCTATCATAAACATAGGGTGCGCGAAGTGGAATGATGTAGGCCTCGATGACCACCCCATCGTAAAGATAGGGTGCGCGAACTGGATTGATATAGAAGGAACGTCTAACGACAACGAGGTAATACAGAACTAGAGGTAAGAATAAATCGGTGTTGGGCCTAGAGTCAATATTGATAATTATTTCACGAAAATGGTCACTGAGTAACCTGCTCTGCCTTAGGGTTTCTGGGCTTTAGCTGACGGCTGAGCGCTGACCGCTATTCCGTTTCCGTCGCGGCGAGGCGCACGGCGGCCAGCAGCAGGCCGAACACGATCCAGACAAAGGTCATCGTGGCGTGGAACAGGTCGATCTTGAAGTAGAAGTGATCGAAGATGCCGCCCACCAGCACGCCGATCAGCGCGGCGGCCAGTCCTAACCACACGTCGGTAATCGCCGGATAGGACGCGATGCGGCGGTAGTGGGCCAAGCTGTAGATGAACGCGCTGCTCATCATGATCAGGTAGGCGGCCAGCCCGACGATCCCCGCATGGGAAGCGATGGTCAGGTAGGTGTTCGCCACGCCGAAGTACAGGTCGATCTCCGGCGTGCCCGAAAAGCCCGCGCCGAGAACCGGATGCCGCCCGATCAGGGTCAGCGCGTCCTTATACTCCCCAAAGCGCATCTGCGTTTCGACGTCTGCATTGCTGAAGCCCGCTTCGAGCTTGTCGATATAGCGCTGGGTAAAGGGCAGGAAGAGCGCGATCACGCCGGCCGCGATCATGATCAGCAGCAGGCGGCGGTAGCGCACGGCGGCGATAAACACGAACGCCGCGCCGAGCGACAGCATGGAGCCCCGCGAATCGGTCAGGAACAGCGCCGCGACCACGACGGCGAGCAGCGCGGCGGCATATCCCCGGCGGATGACGGGTTTCGTCGAGAATACCTGCGGTGCGATCACCGCGCCGACCATCAGCAGAAACCCGCCAAACGCGTTTGGATCGATCCAGGTTCCGATGGCGCGTTCGTTGAGAATCGCGCCGGGTGTCTCACGGTAGCGGACCACGCCGCCGACCGGGTATTGCAGCCGCCCCAACCGGTTCAGGATCGACTCGGCGGTCATATCGGGCAGCAGCCACAGCACAATCCCAACCAGGGCAGACAGTGCGCCGAGCAGCATCAGCGCCAGGACCGCGCGGCGCAGCAGGGCCGCGTCTCGCATCACATCGACCAGCACGGGGATCAACATCAGGCTGAGCACCATCTCCGCGACGCTGCGCAGGGTGCGCGCGTCCAGTGGGGCATGGCGCAGGCCCATCAGAAAGGCGAACAGCATCACCCCGGTGAAACCGATCACCACCGGGGTGACGGGTGTCGAGCGGAACAGACGCCGCTGGCCGGTCATCCACTCTACAAGATACACGAGCAGAAACGCGCCGAGCGCGCCATCAAGCAGGGTGGGCGTCGGGGAAAAACTGAACGGCACCTTGCCAAACGGGATCAGCGCGATCACGGCGATAGTGACCACCAGCGCGCCGTGCAGATTGGTCAGGGCGACATACGCGGCGGCCATTCCCAACACGAATCCGACGGCCATTGTCGGGCCGAGCACCACGACCAGCAGGGCCAATGCGCCGCCGGTTGCACCGACCAGACTGCCGGCGAGGATCGCGCGGGACTGTGGGGGAGAAAAAGCCAGCATCAATCGGGAATCCGTTCTGCGAGCATGATCCCCCCCACGAACAGCGCGAAGGCCACGATGAACGCGATCGTGCCGTAAAGCTCGGTCGCCTCTGCGTAAAAGTAGTAAGATACAAACACAAAGGCGAGCGAGATCAACGCAAGCACCCCACCGATCCGGGCACCCCGCAGGCTGGTACGCATGTTGGGGAGCCGCCCCTTGACGAAGCCGGTCCAGGCGTAGATGATGTCGACCAGCACGGCCAGCAGCAGCCCCATGAACAGGGGCGAGGTGGGGTTGTTCGCGTCAAACATGATCGCTCTTTCTCCTCTAGGCCTGCAAATCCTCCGGCCGGACCGGTATGCGGCGGATGCGCTGGCCGGTTGCCTGATAGATCGCGTTGGCGACGGCCGACACGACAACCGGGTTCGCCATTTCGCCGATCCCGGTGGGCGACGTTGCATCCGTCTCGACCAGAACCACCTCGATCGGCGGGGTTTCGTCCAGGCGCAGCATCGGGTAATCGTGGAAGTTGCTCTGCTGCACCCGGCCCTTGTCGATTGTGATTTCCTGGTGCAGGATGGCGCTCAGACCGAAGATGACTCCGCCTTCGACCTGCGAGATCACGCCATCCGGGTTCACGACGAGGCCGCAGTCCACGGCGCAGACGACCCGCTGCACGCGGACCTCTCCCCCCTCTACCGAGACCTCCGCGACCATGGCGACATGGCTCGCGCCCCAGGTCGAAAAGACGGCGATACCGCGCCCCCAACCGGCAGGCAGTTCAGTGCCCCAACCGGCCTTTTCGGCGGCGAGACGCAGCACGGCTTCGCGCGGGCTGTTGGCGTTGACCTGCAAGCGGTAATCGAGCGGATCCTGCCCGATGGCAGCGGCGATCTCGTCCGCAAAACACTCGTTGGCAAAGCCGTCGGTGAACTCGCCCACCGCGCGCCAGTAGCCAGTCGGGACGCCGTAGGATTGGGTCGAGCCGCCGCGGATACCCCGATAGGGCTGGTCTTTGGGGATGTTGCGTGGGTTCAGGCTCAGCGGGTGATAGTAGTCGTGCTGGATGTCTTCGGCGCGTGTCCAGAAGACCTTGACCGGCGCGCCCACTGCCTGGGATACCGTGACCGCTTCGCGCACAAAATCCGGCACGTGCCGCCGACCAAACGCCCCGCCGATCAGCGGGACGTGGATATGCACCGTCTCCGCCGGGAGATCAACAATCGATGTCGCGGCAGACCGGGCCTGCTGCCGATCCTGGGTGGGTGCCCAGACATCGCAGCCGTCCGCGCGCACGTCGGCCACGCACGCCATCGGCTCCATCGTCGCGTGGGCGAGATACGGAATCTGGTACACGGCTTCAATCTGATTCGGGTCGCCGGACAGCGCCGCGTTGGGCAGCAGATCCTGGATCATGGCCTCGGTGTTACGGTCGCTGCCTTTGCCCTCGTCCCAGGTGACGCTGAGCGCATCGCGGCCCCTCAGCGCGGACCATGTATTCTCGGCCACCACGGCCAGCCCGGCGGGGACCTCGACCACCTGCCGCACGCCGGGGACGGCCAGCGCGGCGCTGTCGTCGTAGCTGGCGAGTGTGCCGCCGAAGACCGGGCAGTGCAGGATAGCGGCGATCAGCATGCCGGGAAGCTGCATATCGCTGGCAAAGACCGCGCTGCCATCGACAAACGCGGCATTATCGAAATTGCCCATGGATGTGCCGATGATCTTAAAGTCGGCCGGGTCTTTAAGCTGGATGGCGTCGCGCTCCGGGACGGGCAGCGTGGCGGCCGTTTCGGCCAGTTCGCCGTAGGTCAGCAACTCGCCGGTGGCGGTGTTTATCACGGTGCCGTTTTCGGCGGTGCAGGCGGATGGATCAACGCCCCACGTTCTGCGCGGCAGCCTGGACGAGCATCATCCGGGCGGCGGCAGCGGCGCGGCGCAGCGTGCCAAAGGAGCCGGACAGGCTCACACTGCCGCCCGTGACCTGATCCCCATAGGCGCGATCGGCCGGAGCCTGATCGATGTGAACCATGTCCCAGGTGGCTTCAAGCTCATCGGCGAGGATCATCGGGACGGACGTGTTCACACCCTGGCCCATTTCCGAGCGGTGGACGTGGATCAGCACGGTGTTATCCGGGTTGATCACGAGGTAGATGTTGGGTACGAACTCCGCGTGCGGACGCGACATGTTGGCGATCAGCGGCTCGCTGGCCTCCGCGCCGCGCTCCGGCAGGCGGATGCCCAGCACCAGCGCCCCGGTGAGAGCGGAGAGCTTCAGAAAACGGCGGCGGTTCAGATTGGCGGTCATGAGGCACCCCCTGTGATCTCAACCGCGCGGTGGATGGCGCGGCGGATGCGGGGATAGGTACCGCAGCGGCACAGGTTGCCATTCATGGCGGCGGTGATGTCGTCTTCGGTCGGATCGGGATTCTCGGCCAGCAGCGCGGCGGCCTGCATGATCTGTCCCGGCTGGCAGTAGCCGCACTGAGGGACATTTCCTTCGAGCCACGCGATCTGGAGCGGGTGGGTGCTGTCTTCGGACAGCCCTTCGATGGTAACCACGGTATGCCCGGCGGCAGCAGCGATGGTGGTAGCGCACGAGCGGACCGCCTGCCCATCGAGATGGACGGTGCAGGAGCCGCACAGCCCCATCCCGCAGCTATACTTGGTCCCGGTCAGGCCGAGGTCGTCACGCAGCACCCACAGCAGGGGGGTATCCGCGTCCGCCTCGACGGTGCGTTCCTGGCCGTTGACGGTCAAGGTAAACGATGCCATCACACGTTCCTCCTCAAAGAACAGTGTTTGGACGATGAGTGCGGCGGGCACGGAACAGCGCAAATGCTCCATAGCCGGCCACGGCGATCCAGGCCAGCGCCGAGATCGCGCCCCCTATAATAACCGTTTGTGGCACAAACTGCAGCGTGACTTTTTGGTTCTCGCCCGCGCGGATCGGGATGCCGATCAGCCCGGCGTACGTGTCCACGATGTCCACGCGCTTGCCGTTGACTTCGGCCCGCCAGCCGGGATAGTTCGCCACAGGCAGGGTGAGCAGCGCGTTCTCGCCCGTTGAAACCTGCATCTCCATGTATTCGGGCATGACCATATGGAAGCCATCAACGCGGCTCAGGGCGGGGCGTTCGCCGGGCAGGTCGAACGGCAGCGGCTCCGTGATCACGCCGATTTCGCGCAGATCGATCCAGGGTTCTTTCAGGATCTCGCGTGCGCCGTCCTGCCCGTCGTCGGAGATCCGCACCTGATAGACCAGATGGGCGAACGGGCGGGGATCGGTGAGTTCGTAAAGGGTGTACTCCTGCCCGTCATAGTTGGTGCCCTGGCCAATCGCCTCAACCGGGACATTCTCCGGCACGTCCGCGATCATGGTCGCGTAGCGCACGGCGAACACCTCCCAACGCCGATCCACGCGGATCTGGCGCAGTTTCTCCGTGCTGGACAGCTTGAGCGGAATGGTTCCGTAAATATCCGGGATGCGCCAATACACGCCATAACTCTGGATGCCCGCAGCGCCATCGACATGCCACTGGATATCGCCGTCCGGCACGCTCAGCACGTCCATAAAGTCGGGCGGCTGGATCCGGTTGGTTTTGTTGTCCGCCACGAAATTGGGCGAGTTCACCCCGAACGAGAACAGGTCCAGGACGACGATCAACAAGAGCAGGGGCGCAGCCTGCGGTATGACTGACCGCCGCGCGACCAGCCAGCCGCTAAAGAGCAGGCTGATCAGCAGCACCAGCCCCATCGCGTGCGAGATGACGTCCTGCGTGCCGTCATCGCCACGCACGATCAGCACGAAGACCATCACCAAAAAGGCTGCGGACGCGATCCCCAGGTGGCCGCGCGCCAGCCATACCAGGCGGGTTTCGTCGCGGTCCGGTGGGGACTCGCGGCGATCGAGCAGCCAGTCGATCTCGTGGGCGACCAGCACGACCAGCGAAAAGACCGCAATCGACGCGGCGCGCTCCTGCTCGCGGAAGGTACTGAAGCCGGGCACCAGCAGATAGAACACGTCGTAGACGATGCTGTAGCCGCCAAGCGACAGCCACAGACCGATTGCGATCGCGCCGATCCAGAAGAGATGCTGCCGGGTGGAACGCAGAATCGCGCTGATCGCCAGCAGCAGGCCGGGCACGCCCAGGTAGAGCGGCCAGTATTCCGCATCGAACAGGCGCGGCCACAAAATCTGCGCCCACTCCGTGACGGTAAAGCCCACCGATGTATCGGCGTAGTGAAACGTCTCGGTACGGTAAGACAGCCGCATGAATTCCAGCGCGGGGAGAAGCTGGACCGCACACAGGGCCATACCCAGCCCACCGAGCACCGCGATCCGCCAGACGATGTTCCGCAAGGTCAGCTTGTGCTGCCAGCCGAGGTACACGATGTAGGCGGCGGCAAGATAGGCCATCTGCATGATGGTCTGCGTGTGCCCGCCGAGAAACGACAACCCGACCATCAGTGCAGCAAGCACCATCCCCGGCGCAGACCAGCGCGGGTCGGTGATACTCAGGTGTACGCCGAGCATCATCAGCGGGAGCCAGGTCACCGCTTCGAGAATGCTCGGTTGCAGCATGGGGTAGCCGGTCAGGTAGCCGCCATAGGCCCACAACACCGCGCCGATCAGCGCCGCCCACGGTCGTTTGACGAGCACGCGCAGGAAAGCGTACATCATAAGACTCGCCAGCCAGTAATGCGCGGCGACTTCAAGCTGATGCGATTCGATCTGCCAGCCGCCTTCGCCGGCCAGCGCGATCGCGATCCAGCGCGGTGGATACCAGACTTCCGACTGGACATTGGCGGCAAACGGATCGCCGCCGTAGTTGTAGGGGTCCCACAACGGGATCTCGCCGTCCCACAGGCGTTCGGCCTGATAGCTGCTGAACGAGAAAAAGTGCAGCGGGAAATCGCCCTGGCGGAAGATCATGCGGTCCGCGTGGGTGGGCGTGAGCAGCTGCCAGAAAAACAGCGCCCACAGCGCGGTTAGCATCATCACCGCGAGGGTATCAGGAGCCGTGAGAAATCGTTTCAGGCGTGCGGGCATTGGCTCACCGAACCGTGAAGTCGCCTAAATAGATGGATTGGTCCTGCACGGGATCGCCGTTCGCATCCTCGATCGGGACGCGGATACCCGTATTCGGATCGTACACGCCGCGTATGCACGCGGTAATCGCCGGGCGGCATCTCGGCGGGCAGGGTGATGGCGCGCGTATCCAGCACGTCCGTCCCCTTGTGCCAGTCGGCAAAGGGGAACCGGCCGCCGAACGGCTCGCCGTCGAAGGTGAAAAATTCCGCGCCGCTGCTATCTGCGGGATAAAAATGCAGGAATTGGACGAGATTCTGCCCGATGTCGTGGTCCGCTTTCCACCAGAAGCGGAGCGTGAGCGAATCGCCCGGCGCGCCCGTGGTGGGCAGATCGACGCCATACAGCCGCAGACCGTTGGCAAAGCGGTACTCAACTTCGGTGGGCGGGGCGTCGGTAGGATGATCACCGGGAACGGCCAGCGTGTCCAGAACCACGGTATCCGGCGCAAGCTGGCGGCGATCCGACGCGGTGATGGGCACGGGCGGGCCTCCGGTTTCCGGTGTGATCGGCTCCGTGACCCTGTGTTCAAGGCCGGGCCCCTGCCAGATCCGCGCCATGACCCAATAGCTCGCCGGCTGTGGCAGATCACGCGGCAGGGTGAGATGGACCACGGTCTTGACGGATGCGAACGGCAGCCACGCGCTAGTCGGATAGTCGTAGCCGCCCAACTGCACATCTGACTGGGCGATCGATTGCACGTCCGGGTGGGAGAGCAGATGCACGGAGAGGTAATAGTCGTTGGACAGCAGTTCGCCCGCGCGGAAGAAGAGGGTGACATCCACCGTATCGCCGGGGGCCGCGGTGGTGGACGAGAGGTCGTAACTCTCCAGCCGGATCGCGCCGTCAAGATATTCGACCTTGGCCGGCTCAGCCATCAGTCGGGCTTCGGCAGTGGGTACCAGCCAGACATGGCTGAGCATCCACAACATCCAGAATACCGTCAGCGCGGCCAGCGCCCGGCGGGCCAGTGTCCAGCGCGGTGCAGACTGGCGTTTTTCCGCGAAAGCGACAAAGCCAACGAGAATCATGGTCGCCCCGCCCAACTCGAACAACTCCTCGACAATGCTCAGATCCGTGCAGAAGATCCCCTGGATTTTGTAGGTGCAGGAGAGTTCCACGACGCCCAGCGAGATCGGCACCTCGTTCGAGAACTCGTCCAGCACGACGCCGCCAAAACCCAGCATCCCCACGCCGATCACCAGGAACAGCGGCACGACGACATCGCGCTCGAAGGCGAAGATCGCCGCGCCCATCAGCACAAGGATCACGCCGTTGAAGGTATACAGCGTATTCCACACGTCTGAGGACTCGTGAATCGCATAGTATTCGTCCAGCCCCATGAACAGGAACGCCGCCGCCAGCACCAGCCAGGGCAGGCGGGCTGCCAGCACGACCGGCCGCCACGCGTTGATCAGCGCGACGAGTCCGGCCAGCATCAGCATCAGCGAGGACATCATCGCGCCAAAAGCGAGCTCGTTGTTGGAGGCGAACAGCCAGCCCCAGAAGGTCCGATCCCAGCGGGTGAGACAGTTGAACAGCCCCCATACGATCACCACGAGGGTGACGGCGACCAGCGTCTTGCGGGCGAACGGTCCCAGGAAACGCCACAGGATCGCTCGCAGCGAGACGATGTAGATCACCAGCAGGACGGCTAAGATAAACGCTACACGGTCGTTTGAAGTCATGGCAGTTCTCAGTCCTCAGTGGACAGTTTTCAGTTGGCTGTTCTTAATGCCGCGCTGTTCAATGGTTATTCCAGTACCCAAACCCAAGAATAGAAGCCGATAGCCAGGAACTGATCACCTTTCCGTTAATGCCGTTAGTGGACAATAACCGTGCCCAACTCGATCGAGCTATCGGGAACGGGCTGGCCGGCGGCATCCTGAACCGGGATGCGCTCGACGGTGGCCGTCTGATACACGCCGGTCAGAACGCGATAGGTGCCGGCCGGCATCTCGGCGGGCAGGATCGGTGCCCAGTGATCGACCGCGTCCACGCCGTCGGGCCAGTCCGCGAACGGGAACGTGCCGCTAAATCCTTGCTGATCCAGCACAAAGAAGCCGTCGCCGCCCTGCTGCACCAGATGGAGATACTGCGTCAGGTCTGTGTTGATCTCTTCAGTCGTGCGCCACCACAAGCGCAGGTCGAGCGCCTGACCGGGCTGGGCGTCGGCCGGCAGATCGTAGCCGTAAAGCTCCATGCCGTTGGCGAAACGATAGCCGGCGGCGGTTGGAGGCGGCGTGGCGGGCGGGTCCCCCAGGACGGGCAGCGGCGTCAAAATCACCGTGTCGGACGACAGCCAGCGCCGGTCGGTGCCGGTGATCACGATCTCGCGGCTGACGACCTGATAATCGGGCGGCTTTATGATCCACGGGGTCAGATCGGGACCGCCCCATACGCGCACGGTGATCCAGTAGCTCGCCGGGGCGGGCAGATCGGCGGGCAGGGTGAGATGCGCCACGTTTTTCACTATCGCCCCCGGAATCCACGCGCTGGTGGGATATTCCCACTCGCCCAGCAGCAGATCGGCCTGGGCCAGCAATTCGGTATCGGTCTGCGAGAGCAGATGGACTGACAGATAATAGTTATCGTGGATGAATTCGCCGGTCTGAAAATAGAGCGTCACATCCACCAAATCGCCCGGTGACGCCACCTCCCGCGAGAGATCGTAATGTTCCAGGCTGAGCGCGCCGTCAAGATATTCCACGCTTACCGGCTCGGCGGTGAGGCGGGCTTCCAGGCCGGGCACGATCCACCTGCTGCTCACCATCCATACCAACCACAGCGCCGCCGCGCCTGCCAGCGCACGCCGCGCCTTGATCCAGCGCGCCCGGGTGTGATTGCGCTGGGCGAAGGAGAGGAATCCGGCCAGGATCAGGCTCTCGCCCATGAGTTCGAGAGTCTCTTCGACCACGCCAAAATTCTGACAGGGGATGCCGTACCAGGGGCGGCGGCAGATAAACCATTTGATCGTGTGGCCGCCCGCTTCGAGATAGACCTCATTGGCGAAGGCGTCCAACAGCACGCCGCCGGCTCCGATCAGGCCCGCGCCCAGAAACACGAACAGCAAAATGCGTAAATCATGCTCGATGATCGCCAAAGTCGCGGCGGCGGCGATCAGCAGCAGGCCGCTGCCCGCATACAGGTAGCGCCACGACTCCACCGTCTCATGGTAGGAATAGTATTCGTCCAGGCTGAGAAACAGAAAAAACACCACCGGCAGCAGCCACGGTATCCGGCTCGCCAGGGGGATACGCGGGCGCAGCGCATTGAGCAGGGCCGTCAGGGCGATGGTCAGCAGCAGCGCGGACGAGAGCATCGCATTGACCGTGAATTCGGCGCTGTCCGAGAAGAACCAGCCCCAAAAGGTTTTATCGCCTTTGACGATGATGTTTAGCAGGCTCCACGCGCCGCCGAAAATCGCCAGGGTGAGCAGCGTGTAGCGGACAGCGGGACGCATCAGGTTCCACAGCACCAGCCGGATCACGGCGAGATAGCCGGCCAGGAGAATCACGAGCAAAATCATCAAGCGGATGTCGGAGTCCATCTAGGGTTCTTCAACCTGTATCCAGCTTAACCACACAAAATCCTCGGACTGCCCGCCGGCCCCGGTGCGGACACGCAGCGGGTGGGCGGGGTCGTCGTAGACACGGACCATCAGGCGATAGCGGCCCTTCGCGGCGTCCGGCAGGATCGTCAATGTGCGGCGTTCGGTCATGATAGTGCCCGGCTCCCATTCAGTCATGGACGGATCGGGCGATCGGTCGTCCTGCGCGGCCTTCGTCAGCCGGGCCGGGTCGGGATCGATGATCTGGATCGACACGATGTAATTCGTGGCGAGCGGCTGCTGCGCCGATCCATACAGCGTGACGACTGTCAATTCACCGGGCGCTAACGAGCGGTCGGTGATCTCGTAGCCATGCAGCGTAATCAGCCCGCCGAAGTCCACATCGACCGGGTTGGGCAGCGTACCAGGCGGCGTTTCCAGCCGGATCTGGCCGAGATACAGGCGGTTGTTGGCCGGGTCAATAGCGCTGCTTGTGCCGATAATGTCCATCCGTTCAAGTGTCGGCAGGTGATAAAAGCCCAGGTACACGTCGAGTGTCTGCGGCGCGTAGATCCCTTCGGGCACGCGCACGGCGATCCGGTTGTTCCATGCGTCGCCCGGCTCCGAGTCCGACGTGGCGATCAGCCCGCCGCCCGGATACACATCACGCTGCGCCTCGATGATACCGTCCTCACCGACCAGATGCACAAAGAGGCTCCAATCGCGCGTCATGGGCTGTTTAACCGTCATGGCAGGCGAGAACCGCAGGTAATCGCCGGGCTGGATCGATCCCGCCAGCGGATAGGCGGCGACACACAACGCCTCACGTTCGGCATCGGGCTCCTGAAAACACGCGGGGATCAGACTGCCGGATTCGAGCGTGTGCTCGTTCCAGGTTGCGCCCTCGTCGAGCGTATAGGCCGGGCGGATCGTGTTCCAGGGGATGATGGCAGCGATCCCGACAAACGCGGCGGTGCTCACGCCAAAGTTGATGGCGCGGCTGATGCCTGGGCGCGGCGACCACGCGGCGATCCCGGCGGCCAGCCACACATTGATCGCGGCCAGGGCGCTGAACCACAGCCGCCCCTGTGAGGCCCAGGTTTGCCGGGTCCAGCTGATCAGCGAGACGAACACCACGACGATCCAGATCAGCGAAATCAGGCGGGCGAGGGTGAGGGGCAGCGTCAGAACCGCACCCCTCGGTCCCCTCTCCACGCGCTGAGAAGAGTGGAGGACAAAGAACCGGATCAGCGCATAGACCAGACCGGCGAGACTCAGCGCGGCGAACAGGTTGAACAGGGTATAGATCGCGCCGCGCATCGGCACGTTCAGGCCGCCGAAGAATCCCCAGAACGACATCATGAAGGTTTCGCGCTCGGTCCAGAGCTGGCGCAGATCCGCGGGGACGGCGCGCCGTCCCACGATATCGAGAAAGACGTTGATCCCGGTCGCGTCGCCGTAGAGATCGTAGTTGCGCGCGTACCACCAGCCCGCGATCAGGATCGTCAGGCCGCCGGAGATCAGCCCGCCGATCACCACCGGACGCCAATCGCGGCGGCGGATGGAGACGATCAGCAGGGCCAGCGCGATCAGCGGGAGCATAAAGCCGATCTGGAACTTGGCGAGCATCCCCGCGCCCGCCACAAGGCCGAGCAGGAGGTAGGTTTTCAGCCCCTCCCCTGGCCCCCTCCCCACGGGGTGGAGAGGGGGAGCAGTGTGCCGGATTTGATCAGGCGCACGATCAGCAGCAGGAGCAGGCTGGCGAGCAGGGTGGACAGGTTGTCGTTGTTGACCACCGCGCTGACGAACAGAAACATCGGGTTGAAGGCGGTGAACGCGGCTGCCGCCAGCCCGATGATGGGCAGATCGGGGAACAACTCGCGGCCCAGGCGGTAGGTCACGATAGACGGTGCCAAGGCCCATCAGGATCGAGAGGAAGCGCACGACATGCATCGCCAGCACCGTGCCGGACCACGGAAAGGATTCGCGCTCATGGTGGTGAACCACCATGTTCGCATTGCCATCCGGCCAGATTTCGCCAATGTTGGCATGCGGGTTAATGCGCCGGATTTCAGGCAGGTCCGAGGTGTTGATCCAGAAGGTCGCCGCCGCGCCGATCAGGTAATAGAGCGGGGGTTGGCCGCCCTCCTGACGCCAGGGGGCTTCGGCATCCATCAGGCCGGGGCGCTGCACGGGCAGGCCAAAATCATGATCGGCAACGTATTTCACCATCGGGTAATGCCACAGCTCGTCGGACGCCTCAAACAGCGGTGTGACGAGGCTGTAGATCGTGGCGAGGACGAAATATCCCGCCAGAATCAGCGCCAGCCAGAACAACTCGCGGGCAAATCGATCGGTGAGAGTCGGCATATACCATCCTGAAGCGACAGAACGCGAGCGACCAGTTTACCGGATGGTGGGCGGCTTTGCCAGGGCGCGCGGGCTACGGCAGCCTGACAGGAAAAGCGGCGATTAGCGATTAGCTGTTAGCGTTAGCTTTACCTCACCCCTGGCGGGACGTCCCCTTCGGGGCTGCCCGCTTTCCCCTCTCCACACGCGGAGAGGGAGAGCCGGTCGCGAACAAGGTGGTGCCCGTAGGGGCGGGTTAACAAACCCGCCCTGTTTTCTAATGATTTGCGCGACTTTACTTAGCGATGAGCTGTTGGTTAGCCAAGCGCAGGCGCGGGGTTGGGAACTGTGAACGATCAACCAGAAACCAATAACAAAAAACTAACAACTGATGGCTTGACATCGCGCAGAGACTACTTTACAATCAGTTAGTTAACGCTCGTTAAGTGAATTGGATCGGGCATGTTTGAGCGGGTAAATCGCCGCGATCGCATCATCGAGGAGGCGGCCCGGCTGTTTGTCGAGCAGGGGTATGTCGCCACATCCGTCCGCCAGATCGCGGAGGCGTGCGGCTGCACCGAGGCGGCGCTGTATTACCATTTCAAGGAAGGCAAGCGGGAACTGCTGCAAGCGGCGGTTGAGCATATCATGCCGGATCTGCTGGAGGCCGTGGAGGAATGCGGCAGGGCTAAATCGCTGCACGAGCTGGTGGTCCTGTTCGCGAACGGTATGTCGGCCAAAGCACGCCAGCACATGGGTGACAAGGTGCGCTGGCTGATGGCCGAGTTCCCGACGCTGAACCAGGAGGAGCGCGCCCTGCTGTATGCGCGCCACGCGGAGTTTCGCAGCGCCTTGCACGCGCAAATTCAGCGGTTCGTGCCCGACGATCCGGAGGCCGAGCGTCTGGCCTGGATGCTGGTGTTTGTCGCCTTTGGCTATGGGCAGTTGATGATCAACCTCGATATGCAGGCGTGTGCTGTTTTTGAACTTGACGATTTTGTGGCGTTTCTGGCGAAACGGATTTCCGCCGGATATGCGGAGGGGTAGGGCAGGGTACGCATGACGCGAGTAATGGTGACGCTGGATCACCCGTGGGAACAGAGTTTTAACCACGCGATTCTCGCCCACGTGTCGGCGGTACTGCGCGATCGGGGCTGGGAGGTGGACGCGCTCGATCTGCACCGCGAGGATTTTGATCCGGTGATGCGCGTCAACGAACTCGCGCTCTACAGCCAGGGACAGTGCTGCGATCCCAAAGTGCTTGAATACCAGGCGCGCGTCAGGCGGGCGGATCACCTGATCTACATCTTTCCAGTATGGTGGGAAGTGATGCCCGCGCTGCTGAAGGGGTTTTTCGACAAGGTGTTTCTGCCCGAATGGGCGTTTCGCGAAGCGGATGCCGCGCCGATGCTCTCGCACGTGAAGACCGGGACGGCGATCACGACGATGGGCGCGCCGGAGCCGATCTACACGTCGATCGAGCCGGTGTTATGCAAAGGAATCCTCGAATTTTGTGGCGTGCAGCAAACTCGCTGGTTTAATATCTGTCAGGTAGGTTTAAAAACTCCAGACGAGCGGGCAGCCTGGCTGGCCGAGATCGAAGCCTACCTGCGGGCCCTGTAGATGCTCAACAGTTCCGCGCCGGGTTTCCGGCGATTTTCTTTGAGTGGTTGACTTAGTGAACGCTAGGTAAGTCAACGAAAAGCGACGGATTCGACAGGAGAGAGAACTATGGAAGAAAATCGCAAGCGCTGGTGGGGGTTAGTGTTCATCTGCGTGTCCCTGCTGATCATCAGCCTGGACAACACGATCCTCAACGTCGCACTGCCGTCTATTTCGCGCGATCTGGGGGCGGAAAACAGCCAACTGCAGTGGATCGTCGATGCCTACATTCTGGTCTTCGCGGCCCTGCTGCTGACGATGGGATCGATAGGTGACCGCATCGGGCGCAAGCGCATTTTGCAGTTTGGCGTGGCATGGTTCGGCGTGTTTTCGCTGATGGCGGCGCTTTCGACGTCGGTCAATATGCTGATCGCGGCGCGCGGCCTGCTCGGCTTAGGCGGGGCGATCATTATGCCGGCCACACTGTCGCTGATTACGGCCAGCTTCCGCGATCCTAAAGAGCGCGCCCAGGCCATCGCGATCTGGGCGGGTATCTTCGGGCTGGGGCTGGGTGTCGGCCCGCTCATCGGCGGGTATCTGTTGGAACGCTATCACTGGAGTTCCGTGTTTTATCTGAACCTGCCGGTGGTCGCGGCCTCGCTGATCGGCGGCTATTTCTTCCTCGAAGAGTCGAAGGATGAGAACGCGCGCCGACCGGATCTTCCCGGTGTCGTACTGTCAATTACCGGGCTGTTCGCCCTGGTCTACGCCATCATTGAAGCGGGTGTCGATGGCTGGGGCGCGGATCATGTGCTGATCGGGTTCGGCGTGGCGGCGGTGCTGCTGGCCATTTTCTTCTGGTGGGAAAGCCGTGCGAAAAATGCCATGCTGCCGATCTACCTGTTCCGCAACCCGTCGTTCACGGGTGCGAACGTGGCGATGGCGCTGATGATGTTTGGCATGTTTGGCGTATTTTTCGCCATGAGCCAGTTCTTCCAGTCGGTGCAGGGCTATTCGGCGCTCGAATCCGGCGTTCGGATGTTCCCGATCTCGATCACGATCATGTTCACCGCCGGGATGTCAGCGCGGCTGGCGCAGCGGCTCGGCACCAAGCGCGCGGTGGGGTTGGGATTCCTGCTGGCGGCAGCGGGCATGCTGATCCTGTCGCAGGTGATGGAAGCCGGGGCTCCCTACGGGCAGATCCTGCTCGGTATGGTCGTCATGGCGGCGGGCATGGGCAGCGCGATGAGCCCGGCCACGAACTCGATCATGGGGTCGGTGCCGGTCAGCAAAGCCGGGGTTGGCTCGGCCATGAACGACACCACGCGCGAGATCGGCGGGGCGCTCGGTGTGGCCCTGCTCGGTACGATCATGAACAACACCTACCTGGATGAAGTCGCCGTGCTCAAGAGCCAGATTCCTTCGCAGGCGTATGACGTGGTCAGCAGCAGCATTCAGGGCGCGCACGCAATCGCCAACCAGATCGGCGGGCCGGTGGCGCAGGCGGTGATCGACGTGGCGGACAAGGCGTTCGCGGCGGGCATGGCGGATGCAATGCTCATCGCGGCAGTCGTGATGGGAATCGCGTCGATCTTTACGCTGCTGGTGCTGCCGTCCGACATTCGCTGCATCGAAGTGGAATGCGAAGAGGAAGAGGTGTTCGAGGTCGGTAAACCGGAAATGGTGCCGGCCCCAGGCGACTAGGAATAGATCACCACAGAGAACACAGAGGGCACAGAGAACCGGATGGAAAATGAGATAAAAGCAGGGCCTCACCCCCTCAGTCCCCCTCTCCAGCCGAGCTAGAGAGGAGGAAGAACGCCACTTTCTACTCGCTATCTGAGAGATACCCCAAAAACAGGCTGTCCCCGTGGGCGGCCTGTTTGTTGTATGATCGGAGTAGCACATCGACAGGTGAGAAAGAGATGTAACCATGTTGAAAGTGACTGTAAAAGAAGATGCGCTGGTGTTTGGTGAGCACTTTCGCATCACGTTTGAGCGCACGCTGCGCATCCCCGACGACGGCAAGACCTACCCGCTGCCGCCGAGCCTGGGGCATTTTCCGATTATGCAGGTGAAGGATTATCGCCGATCGCGTGCCGTCCGACTGGGCCGCACAGGGCGGCGTGTTTATCCCCATGTACCAGCGCGAGGCGCTGTGGATGCGCTTCCAGGGGCGGCACTGGAAGCCGAACGCGGTCAAGGTTGGCGATCGGAAAGATCAATGCTGTGTCCGGCAAGCCGTGGACCCAGGAGCTCGGTGGGGATAAGCAGGATTACATGGTATGCCCACCGCAGCCCTGGCTGGACGGCATCAACGCGGGCAAGGATATGATCCGGCAGTTTGTCGCCATGCCGCTGGGGATGGGCTACACGGTCGAGGGTCAGATCACCGGCGAAGAACGGTTCGGCGGCATCCAGATCATGGTCTTCGAGCCGAAGCCGGGCAAGTTCCCCGACCAGCCGCCGCGGATGGGAAGGGAAATGTATCGTGGGGCCGTCGCGTTCTCGATGGCCGGTACGGCCGTCCCGCGCCTGGCGCAAGGCGGGTGCGGAGATGGGACTCGGTGCCGGGGGCAAGATGAAGCAGAAGATCTACCCGGACGAGCATGGGATCGAGACGTGGGATGTGTCTGATTACGGGCGTGTGTATGTCCACATCGTCAACAGTATGATGTACCGCGAGATCACCGGGGAAGAGCCGCCGCCCACGCCGATCAGCGCCAAGCTGTACGCGAAGCACGGGTACCCCTGGTTCGATCTGTACGACGAGAAGATGGGCGACGTGGCCGCGCCGGACAATTTGCAGGGCGTGAAGTCCGTCAAGGAGATGGACCGGGACAAGGGATTCGCTCCACAGCAGGACGACGAGTCGGTGGACGTGCCGCCGGACAAAATTGTCAAGTACCCGATGCCGGAAGATGTGGACGAAGTTGAGGACGGCGACTGGTAAGCTGGCAGCTTACGGCCGCGGCTGGTCGAGCAGATCCGCAAAGAAGGCGGCGGTCTTCGCGGCGATCGTCTCCCAGCTAAACTGGCAGGCGAGTTCGCGGGCGCGGCTGCCGAGGTCCTCGCGCAGTTCGGGGTTATAGGCCAGATCCTCGATCGCGATGCTCAGCGCCGTGGGGGAGTCGGGTGGGATCAGCCGGACGTGTTCGGTTCCGATCAGTTCCGGCATACCGACCTGCGGATAGGTGGTGATGATCGGGCAGCCGTGCGCCAGCGCCGCCATCAGACTGCCGCGCCGGAAGGAAACGCCATCCCGGAAGGGCAGGGCGATGATGTCCGACGCGAGGAGGTGCCCGCTCACGGCCGCGTTATCCACAAAACCTGTCCAGCGAATATGCTCGTGCAGACCAAGCTCATCGATCATCTGATCCACTTCCTGCGCGTAGACGATATTGGCAGGATCGCTGGTGCCCGTGCGCCCGCCGATCATCAGCAGCTTGACCGGGAGCTTGTTGTTCCGCGCGATGCGGATGCCTTGCAGCAGCGTATCGATCCCCTTGCTGGCATTGAGAAAACCGAAGTAGCCCACCACAATATCATCCGGCCCAAAGCCAAGCGCGGTGCGCCAGACGGTCCGGTTGTAATCGGCGGCAAGCTGCGGCGTGATGTTGGAGCCAATGGGGATATGGCGCAAGCTGGCGATCGAACGCTCGGAGGCGAGCCGCTGTTCATCACCGCGATTGGTGACGATCACGCCGTCGCTGCTGCGGGCGAGCGTCAGCACGGCCTGATAGCGCAGCGGGCCGGCTTTGGGGAACAGATAGGGCACCAGCAGATCGTGAAAGGTCGTGACGACGCGCACGTTATCGAGCCGGACGGGCAGAATATGCACAAACGCGGCCATGTTGAATGCCGCCGCCTGATACTGGATATTCACGATGTCGAGCTTCTGCGCCTGCGCCCAGCGGCGAATCCGGCTGAGCGTGCCCCAGCCCCAGGTATGCGCGTCGGCGGTGACATGGGCGGGTGTGTGCGAGAGGCCATTGGCCGCGCGATGATCGGTGAATACAAACACGTCGTGGCCGAGCGAGACCAGCCCGCGCGCGAGTTCCTGCGTAAACGCGCCCACGCCGCCCTGCATGGGCGGGTATTCACCCGTGATCTGTCCAATGCGCATGATGGCTCGTTTATCCCTTGCTCAGAGCGCGGATTACCCGGAGATAGGTCTGGATGCGCTGCGTCCGCATGGGGCGTTGGTTCCCCAGCAGCGCCTTGCCGCCCTCTGACATGATCTGTGCCCCGTAGCTTAACAGCAAGAACCCCCGCAGAGCAAGGGCCAATCCCCGCCCGTGAAATTTGCGGTAATAGCGCAGTTTGCTGCGCTGGAAATGAATATGCTTGTTGGCCTCGACCTGCCCGGTGCTCTGCCCGCCGTAATGCGTGATGCGCGCACCGCCCACATAGACCACGCGCCAGCCGTGCTGCCGGGCACGGCGGCACCAGTCCGTCTCCTCAAAGAACATCACGTAACCCTCGTCCAGCGGGCCGATCTGCTCGTAGACCTCGCGGCGGGCGATCAGCGCGCAGCCCTGCACCCAATCCACATCAAAGGTGCCGTCGTCGGGCTGATCGGTCACGTAATAGTGATCGAGCCAGCGTTTGGGCGCGTAGCCCTGGAGCCAGGTGCTCTCGAAGAATCCGGTCAGCGGGCGCAGGAAGCGCCGCCGGGTGGATTGGGTGGTGCCGTCGGCGTTGAGCACACGCGGACCGACGATCCCCACGTCCGGGTGATCGTCCAGATAGCGGATCAGCCGGTTGAGCGCGTCGCCATGCACGACCGTATCGGGGTTGAGCAGCATCAGGTGGCGGCCATGCGCCTGGGCCAGGGCGATGTTGTTGCCGCGCGTAAAGCCCACGTTGCCGGGTTCCGCGATCAGCCGCACCCACGGAAAGCGCTGGCGGACCATTTCCGCGCTGCCATCGCTGCTGGCCGAGTCCACGACGATCACCTCGACACAAGGTGATTCCGTAGGGGATTCGTTCTGCTTAAGCTGTATCGGCGCGGTAGCGATGCTGTCCAGGCAGGCGGCGAGCAGATCGCGCACGTTCCAGCTTACGATGATGATCGAGAGGTCGGTCAAACAGGTTTTTTCCTTAGGATGCTTTCGTGACGCGTCAGGATTTTACCAGGATTTTACAGATCGCCAGAAGTTCCTTCACATTTAGCGCCGATAATCAGGACAATCCTAACTTTGAGATGCTGGCTAAATCATTCGATCAAGGAGAATATCATGCAGAAGTGGACAGTTCGTGTTGGTGCGGTGCTGTTGGTGGTTATTGTGGCGGTGAGCGCGGTGGGGATCGCGGGTGCGCAGGGGCCGGATAATCCGCGTGGGCCGCGCCAGGGCTGGTCGCAGAACTGGCAGCAGGGAGCTATGTTCCAGGCAATGCGACAGAACGGGTTTGTGCCCGAAATTCTTCAGGCGCTTGAAGACGCGACGGGCCTGACCCGACAGGATGTGGTGCCGCTGCTGCGCGACGGCCAGACCTTCAACGAGATCCTGGCGGCTAACGACATCGATCCGCAGGTGGTAATTGACGTGGTGACGGGCGTGATCACGGAGGAGCTGGATCAGGCGGTGGCGGATGGCCGCATCACCGAGGAACGCAAGGCGGAGATCCTGGCAAATTTGCCGGATCGTCTGGATACGTTGATGAATACTACGCTGTCCGATGGCCCGATCCGCGATCGCATTCATGCGCGGCTCGACACCACGTTGATCGGCGTGCTGGCCGAGATGGCCGGGGTTGAGGTGGGCGACGTGGCGAGGGACGCCTTCACGCCGCCGTCGCTGGCCGAGATTGCGGCCGAGCATGGGCTTGATCCTGACGCCATCATCGCGGAGACCGAGCAGCGTGTCACCGACGAGGTCAACGCAGCCGTGGCCGATGGCAGCCTGAGCCAGGATGAGGCTGACGCCATTCTGGACGGTCTGCACGATCGGCTGGTCGAGCGGTTCAACGCGCCGTTTCGTCCGTTTATGTGGGCCCGCATGGACGGGTTCGGCGGGATGATGGGGCAGCGCGGCGGCTTCGCGGGTGGCATGATGGACGGTCGCGGCGGGTTCTTCGGCGGGATGATGGGCGGTCGCGGTGGCCGGATGAATTAGGCGCGGTTAGCTGCGGGTTTTACCTCACCCCCCGTCCCCCTCTCCACGCGCGGAGAGGGGGAGCCGATTCAATCGGTAGGGCGGGGTAACAGGCCCGCCTCTACATTCTCTCTTCCCCTCATATATCTCTGCGCTCTCGGCGTCTCTGCGGTTCAGGTTTTGCCGTCAAATCGCCCCCTCGGCGCGGGCGCGTGCGATCGCAACGTCATCCATGCCAAGGACCTCGCCCAGGATCTCGTCGGTGTGTTCGCCCAACCTGGGCGGCGGGCGGCGCACCGCGGACGGCGTCTCGGAGAACGGCACGGGCGGACCCACCAGCCGCAGCGCGGAATCCGCCGACTTCACGATCAGGCCGCGCGCCTGCACCTGGGGATCGTCCAGAGCGGCGGACACATCATGGATCGGCCCGGCGGGGATACCGGCGGCCAGCAGACGCTCGACCCACTCGGCGGTGGGGCGGGTGATGAAGATTGCTTGCAGGATCGGGATCAGCACGGCACGGTGCTCGACGCGGGCGGGATTGGTGGCGAAGCGCGGATCGTCGGACAGATCGGGCCGGTCCAGCAGGGCGCACAGCTTCGCGAACTGCCCATCGCTGCCGCACGCCAGGACAAACGCGCCATCTGCCGCGTCGAACGTCTGGTAAGGCACGATATTGGGGTGCTGGTTGCCATAGCGGATGGGAGCCTGCCCGGACACGAGATAGTTGCTGGCGACGTTGACCAGCGCGGCGATCTGCGTATCCAGCAGGGATACGTCGATATGCTGGCCGTGCCCGGTCTGTTCGGCATGGCGGACGGCGGCGAGAATGGACGTAGACGCGAACAGCCCCGCGATCACGTCCGAGATCGCCACACCGATCTTGTAGGGCGGCCCGTCTTCCGGCCCGGTGATCGACATGAGGCCGCTCATCGCCTGGACGACATAATCATAACCGGGGCGGTCGCGGTAGGGGCCGGTCTGGCCAAAGCCGGTGATGCTGCAATATACCAGAGCCGGGATTGATCGGGCGCAGATCGTCGTAACCCAGGCCGAAGCTCGCCATCTGCCCGACGGTGAAATTCTCGACCAGCACGTGACAGCGCGTGGCCAGTTGGCGGGCCAGATCGCGCCCGGCGGTGCTTTTCAGATTTAGCGTGATGCTGCGCTTGTTGCGATTGACGCTCGACATAATAGGCGCTCTGGCGCTCGGCGCTTCGGCGCTTGCCGGTCATGCCAGGGTGGTCCCCATTGGCGCGTACCGTCGCCGCTGCCCGGCTGCTCGACCTTGATCACGTCCGCGCCCATGTCGCCCAGGAGCATGGTGCAAAACGGCCCGGCGAGAATCCGCGAAAAGTCCAGCACGCGCAGCCCATCCAGCGCGGTGTTTGATGCCGTCATAATCCACTAACTCCGTTGAAAACAGAAAAGCATTCCACCACAGAGAACACAGAGAGCACAGAGTTTTTAAGGAAAAGAAGAGAGAAGAACCCTTTGGAGCCGACTTTTTCTCTCCTTTCTTCTTCGATAATCTCTGTGTCCTCTGCGTCTCTGCGGTTCAATCTTTTTCTAAAAACAAAGCGACCCGATGGCCGCTCTGTTGTACCCTGTTACACGGGAAAAAACTACTCCTGCCCACCGCCCTCGTCGTCGCGGATGATTTCGATCGTCACGTCCATCACGAAGCCCGCCAGCGCGCTCAGCGCAATGGTCCACGGGGCGGTGATCGCGAAGACGCCGCCCGCCACCACGCCAACGGTCAGGGGGATTTCGAGCAGATACTTGCCGTTCTTGTCCTTGACGCGCAGGGTGCGCACATTACCTTCGCGGATCAATTCGCGCACGCGCTGGACCAACTGCCGGCCCTCGACCTCGATCTCTTCCACGATGGTCCGGCTGCCGGTGTCGGTCTGCGGTTCCTTCGGCTGGGATTCGGATTGGGCTGCCATTTCGGCTACTCCTTCTGTGAGTTTGAGCACAGCCAGCGCCTTGCCAACGGTTTTGAGTGTGTTAAAAACAGTCATCATGAGTGCTCCGTCTCGACGTCATCTACCAGAATATACGGATAACCTGCTGATCGTCGCGCGACGCCAGCAAGCCGAGTAAAAAGACTGAACCGCAGAGACGCAGAGAGCGCAGAGATTTCAACTGAGATTTCAAAGGAGAAAAATCAGGGCGGACACAGGGGTCCGCCCCTACGATTCGCCCGATGGATTTTGGAGACAGGTAAACTCAGGGGGCGCCTCTGCTTCTCTCTTTCGTTTAGTTTTCCTCTGCGCTCTCTGTGTCCTCTGTGGTAAATCTCTTTATGGGCAGGTGAAATTGGCGTGATCGGACTGCTGGCTGAGCGTGAAAAACACGTGACGCCCATCTACCCTCGCAGCCAAGCCGGAAGTAGTAATACTCGGTGACCGGCGGATTGAGCACGGCGAGAATCGCGGCAAGGCTGGGCGATGCGATCGGGCCGGGCGGCAGTCCCTCATTGAGATAGGTGCTGTAGGACTGGTTCGGGACGCCGGACAGGCCGTAGTAGTCAGCCTGCGTGATCTGCGGCCAGTAGTTGCCCGCTTCGCGCGTGTCCCCGATGGCATACTGCACGGTCGGATCGGCGTCGAGGCGCATGGGCAGGCGCAGCCGGTTGAGATAGACCGAGGCGATCATGCCCATTTCCTCGGTCACGGCGGCTTCGCGCTGGACGATCGCGGCCAGCGTCACGACCTCGTACATGGTCAGATCCTGCGCGGTGGCCTGCTGATACAATTCGCCTGTCACATGGTCGTTGAAATTCTGGAGCAGCGCATCACGCAGTTCGAGCGCCGTGATGCCCGGCTTGAGCCGGTAATCGTCCGGGAACATGAACCCTTCCAGCGAGGGCGGCTGGTTGTTGCTCAGCCGGTCGGGGATGCCCATCTGCGCCTTGAATTCCGGCGGGATCGGCGCGCCCGGCCCGACGACATTCAGAAATTCCTGGCCGGAAAAATCGAGCAGCGTGTTGTTCTCGACCGCGAACTGCGCCACTTCTTCGATGCGCCAGCCCGCCAGCGTGCGGAACTGGATCGAGGCGACGCTGGCATCGGTCAGGGCGTAGGCGATCTCTTCCATTGTCTGCGTCTGCTGAAGATAATAGATGCCGGTTTCAAGCTGCCGGTCCAACCCATGATAGCGCGCGTAATCGACAAACAGGTCCGCATCGGTGATCAGCCCTTCGGCCAGCAGGTTCAGCCCGATGGCATAGGGGGAGTCGCCGGGTTGCACCTCAAATTCGCGGAAGCGCTCATCGGAGCCGGCGGGGGAGGTCAGCGTATCTTCGTTGCGCGTCAGGATGATCTTGAGCCGGATGGCCGTGACCGGGTTCAACCCTTCCTGGCGGGCCCACAGGTACAGGCCACCGCCCACCACGCACGCGACGAGAAACAGGGCCAGCGCGATCACGATCAGCACGGCGAGACACGAACGGGTAGACGTCTGCATATGAATTACTCCATCGTGTGTAGTACACCGGGGATTATAGGCGCAAACCGGGCGGATCGGAAAGTGGTTGTCAGATGGCGTATGACGGAGACCGTAGCGCGGTGGTATAGAAAGGCCGCCAGTGATTCTGGCGGCTGTCAGGCTTGTAACTTGAAGAGGACTTCAACTACTTCTTGTCCTGCTTCTTTTCCTTCTTCTTTTCTTTCTTCTTCTCTTTTTTCTTGTCTTTGTCTTTTGCCATATCCGTCTCCTCGATAAACTGGCAAAGCCGATAGGTCCATTATAGTGGATCCTGAACCCGGATGCCTCTACTCTTCACGGAGAGCGACTGGCTCCGGCCATGGGATGCCTTCATCGCGCAAGGTGTCGAGAAACGATTGCAGGATCACGGCGGCGGCTACATCATCGATCCGGTCGGGGCGCGGCTGGCCGGAGCGCGGCGAGGATCTCGGCGGCGTCGTCCGACGAATAGCGCTCGTTCCACAGATAGACCGGCACAGGGATCGCCGCAGCCAGCCGCGATGCCCAGCGCCGCACCTGATCCGCCTGGGTGTATACGGTGATATACGGCGGCGACACCGGCAGGCCGACGATCACGCTTTTCGCGTCGTGCTCCGCGATGATCCGGTTGATCGCGGCGAAATCTTCTTTTTTTGAGGTGCGCACCAGCACACGCAGCGGCCGCGCGACCAGGCCGGTCGGGTCGCAGATCGCCAGCCCGATCACCTTCGTGCCGTGATCGATGGCGAGCAGGCGTCCGGGGAAATTCACGGCGTGTTTACCTTCACACTGATCCGCACCGGCAGCAGCGGCATCCGGTTATACCAGGGCGGCCACGTCGAGATTTGCGGCGGGCGGTTCGGATCGAGCAGCAGCTCACGTTCCAGCCGCAGGCGCGCGTCGTCCACGCTGATGCCGGCCATGCGATCCCGAACGCGGCCTTGATCAACCGAGACGGCGATATTCCCCTTGACCACCATCAAGAAGGTGACGCGCCCGCTCGGAGCGATGTCCAGAATGTCGCCGCGCGTGAAGCTGAGCGCGTCGGGCGAGATCTCCATGCCCGGCTCGATATAGGGGGACAGCGCGGAGAGGGCCACTTCGCGCGCCTGGTCTTCGTCCACGACCACGGCCTGCACATTGGCCCGCAGGCTGAGACTGACGCTCTCCGCTTCGTCGCCCACAAACCCGGTGAAGATGGTCCATTCCGGGCGTTCCTCGGTGATGGTGATCGAGCCGGGCACCAGGAATTGATCACCAGACAGGGCGTGCAGCAGATCGTCGCGGGCGTTTTGCAGGAGCATCTGCCGCCCCAGCACCCGCAGCCGCTCGTGATCGTCGGCCGTGACGCGGTGGACTTCCTGCAGCGCGCCGCCATAGGTCGCGTTGGGGTTGGTCACGCTGACCCGATCGGCAAAATCGGCTTCGAGACGGTTGATCGCGCCGGGGTTGACGTTGCCGGCGGCCCCGGAATGCTCGGCTAATGCCTGGATCGGCACCTGAATATTGGCCGAATCGCCGGCGGGCAGGGTCGTTTCGATCAGCGTCTCGAAGCGCACCGGATAGGTATCGCTGGTCGAGACGATGGTGCCCAACGGGATCAGCACCGGCTGATCTTCGCTGTTGATGAAGGTGGCAAGTCCTTGCGCGCGCGAACGGCCCGCCGTCTCGGTGCCCGACGTCTGGACGGTGACATGGCTCGTGGCCTGCCGGGCGATGACGTAGGCGGGCATCTGGCGGTTTTCGATGTCGATGTCGGTCAGGGCAGGGTCGGCCACGATCGCGACGGATTCGTAGACCTGCCGGCTGGCCGGGGTGATCGTAACCGAAGCGCTCGGCACGGCCAGCCAGAAACTGAACAGGACTACGATCATCACCGCCCCGAACGCCATCCAACGGCCCACACGGCGGCGGCGCACCGCGGCCGGGGTAGGGGGCACCCGTTGGCGCGCCACATGATCAATGATCTCAGCCTGGGTATTGGGTTCACGCGGGGGCGCGAAGACGTGATCATGCGGGCGTTTCCAGCGGCTCACGCGCGCGGCCTGCTCGTCGGGAAAGACCGAGATGTTCAAATCGTCAGCGTGATCGATTATCGCCGGGTCCTCGGTGATCAGCGCGATTCGGATTCCGAGCCGGGCTGCCTGCCGCTGGATCAGCAGCAGATCCAGCTTGCGGCGCAGCACGCCCCCGTCCGGCGGCAGCAGCAGCAGGACATGAGTCGCCCGCACGAAGGCAAACTGGTCGCGGATCGAGGCCAGATCGTCGTCGGATTCGAGGGAAAGGGTGGTCAGTTCGGGTGCCATCGGCGCTGACTACCGGATCGAAGCGGCAGTAATCGTATCGTAAAAGGTGGGCGGCGGCTCCTGCGGGCGGCTCCGGTAGACCGGCGCATCCTGCAAGATCTGCCGGGCGCGCGCCAGTTTGCCTTCGTCGTTGGCGTGGATGGTGAACATCACGTCGCCGGCGCGCACCGGGTCGCCTATTTTGCGATGCACGACGACACCCACCCCCGGGTCGATTGGATCGGTCTTTTGCGTGCGGCCCGCGCCGAGTTCGAGCGTGGCCTGGGCGACGATCAGCGCGTTCAACTGCGCGAGATAGCCGCTGCTCTCGGCCGGCACATCTTCGATGGTGCGCGCCTGGGGCAGCATATCCGGGTTGTCGATCACGCGAGTGTCGCCGCCCTGGGCCTGTACCAGTTCGCGGAACTTCGCCAATCCCTGTCCGCCGTCGATCAGGCTGGCGATTTCGGCCATGGCTTCGGAGAGGGCGTATTTGCCCGCCTCGCGCCGGCCCAGGCGCAGCATGTGCGCGCCGATCACAATGCAGTGCTCGCGCAGATCGGCCGGACCGCCGCCGCGCAGGGTCTCGATCGCCTCACGGACTTCGAGCGCGTTGCCGACGGCGCTGCCGAGCGGCTGGTTCATATCCGACAGCAGCGCGACCATCTCCCGCCCCGCGCCGACGCCAATATCGACCATGATCTGCGCCAGCTCGCGCGCTTGCTCAACGTGTTTCATGAACGCGCCCTGTCCCACCTTGACGTCAAGCACGATCGCATTCGCCCCGGACGCGAGCTTTTTGCTCATGATGCTGCTGGCGATCAGCGGCAGGCTGGGGACGGTGCCGGTCACGTCGCGCAGGGCGTAGATCTTGCCATCCGCCGGGGCGAGTGATTTGGTCTGCCCGCACAGCACAATGCCGTGTTCGCGCACCTGCTGCACGATCTCGTGGTCGCTAAGCTGCACGCGGTAGCCGGGAATGGATTCCAGCTTGTCGAGCGTGCCGCCGGAAAATCCCAACCCGCGCCCGCTCATTTTCGCGACCGGGACGCCGGCCGCCGCGACGAGCGGGAGCACGATCAGTGTAACTTTGTCGCCCACGCCGCCCGTGGAGTGCTTGTCCACGGCGTAATCGATCACCGGGGAGAGATCCAACTGCTCGCCGCTCTCGGCCATGCTGATCGTCAGATCGAGCGTTTCGCGCCGTGACATGCCCCGGATGAAGATCGCCATGAGCCAGGCCGCCGCCTGGTAATCGGGGATGTCGCCCGCAGTATATCCCTGCACAAACCAGCGGATTTCCTCGGTGGTCAGGTCGCCACCGTCGCGCTTTTTTTCGATAATATCCGTTGCACGCATGGATAATCGTTCTCAACCTCATATCGAGAGAAGCCAACTGCGTATAACTCTTAATCGAAGTATAGCGTAATTTTGCGATTTAACATCGCTGCGATAGATTTGAAGTGATTAGTTTTTAGTTATTAGTTGTTGGTTTCTGGCAGGGCGCATCGAACCGGCATGTGATGGCTCATCACTGCTAACCGAAAACCGATTACTGATAACTACCTTGATTAGTTCGCCGTGCTGAATCGATGGATAAAACCTGATAACTCCTAAAACCGGAAAATCCTCTAACAAAACTCGCTCGCTGATTCCCTGGCAGGCGCGCGCCCGATACCGGCCCGCCAAAACACCCAAACAGCGCCGCGCCCAGTATCAGCAGCAGACCAGCGTGTTGATGATGATCCTGCTGGTGACGGTGGTCGTGGGTGGGCTGTTTGTGTTGTTCAACTGGCGCAACGCCGGCGCGACGAAGTCCGTCAACTGCAACGACTACCCGGATTACTGCGTGCCGCTGGCCGGTGGCTCGGCCGAACACGAGGATCTGGAGGCGGCTGGCGTGCGCTCGCTGGACGCGGACAGCCGCGGGGTGGAGGGCGTGGTGCGGTATGTGGATGACAACGTCGTGACGATGGGCAACCCGGCCGCGCCGATCCATTTCCGCACCGTGATGGATTATGCGTGTTCGCACTGCAATACGTATCATACCGGCGAACTGCACCGCTTCATTCAGGATTATGTCATGACGGGGCAGGCGACGGTGGGCTTCGTGCTGACGACTGGCACGGGTGGACAGAACTCCGCGCTGGCGTCGCAGGCGGCGCTGTGCGCGGGGGAACAGGGCGGGTTCTGGGAGATGGGCGACGAGTTCTTCCGGCTGGCCCGCTCGCAGGGCGTGGGGTCGGGGTTCAGCGTCGCGCAGATCCGCAGTTCGGCGGACCGGATGGGGCTGGATGCGGACGATTTGATGCAGTGCGTATCGTCCAGCCGTTACCAGCTGTGGCTGAACGACTACGTTCAGTTCGCCAACGATTGGGGTGTCACCGGCACGCCGACTTTGCTGGTCAGCTATGGTAATGACACGTGGAGCAAGGTCGATCGCAGCTATGGCAGCATGGTGCAGATGACCGAGCAGGCGAACGCGGCGCAGTAGAGGCGGTTAGCCGTTAGCGGTTGGCTGTTGGTTGTTAGCGCGGGATGGGGATCGCCGGGGCCTCAAGACCCCGGCTATAAATCGAAAGGGCCGTCAACGGCCCTGAATATTTTTGTCTCGGAGCAATAACATCGGGCGGGTAAACATACCCGCCCGTTTGTGTTGATTGTTGCTGGCCTTTCACCCGGTGACCCAGGTGGCCCCCTCTCCTTCACATGGAGAGGGTAGGGGGTGAGGCTCTACGGCTGCACGGTCGGGGTGGGCGTGACCGTTGGCGTGCCCATGATGTCGGGTTCGCCGGTCAGGATCGGCAGCGCCTGGATGTCATAGGCCGCGCCGCCGCGCGTGATGATCAGATACTGCGACGCAACCCAACCCTCAAGATCGCCCGCAGCTGAGGTGTAGAGCACCTGCACCCAACTGCCGTCCGCGTTGCGCCCGTTGACCACCATGGAATCGCCGGTGGGAACGCCCACGACGACGCGCGCATCCGCGCTCGGGCGATCGCGCAGGTTCAGATTCGCGCCGGGGTTCAGGTTCACGATGCCCACCACGTCCTGCTGGTCCGCCGGGACGACCGGAGCCTGTCCGGGCAGTTCGTAAAAACCGGCCTCGGCCACATCCACCAGCGGCAGCGAGGCGAGTTCGACCGGGCGGCCCAACTGCGACAGCGTCACATACTGCGCGGATACCCAGCCAATCGTCGCGCCGCCGTTTTCGGTGAGGTAGCGGACATAGACCCAGTTTGGATCGGTGGGCTGGCCGACCAGACCTTCACTCGGCACTTCGGCGTAACCGAGCACCTCAAGCTGCGCGCCTGCCGGAACCAAACTCAGCAACTCGGCCTGGGTTTGGGGGAAGCGCCGCAGTTGCAGGCTCACACCGGGGTCAAGATTGACCGTGGCAAGCACGGCGTTAAACAGCGGGGTCGGCGGAGCGATGTCCGCGCCCACGACTTCGCCGGGCCGGTTGAACGGCTCTTCGGGCAGCTCCATGAGTTCTTCGAGCTGGTCCAGCAGCTTGCCCTTCCATTCGACGCGCAGGTATTGCACGTTCACCCAGCAGCGCAGGTAGCCGCCGGTGGGCGGGTTCCACTGCACGGACAGCCACATCTGCTCAACGATCTCCACGACCGGCGTCGGTTCCGGCGTGGGGTTGCCCGTATCCGGGACGAGCGGCGTACCCGCACGTCCGACCACGGTGAGAGTCGTCCCGCTGGGGATCAGACCCAACGAGCGGGCATCCGAGCCCGGCTTTTCGCGGCAGTGCAAATTCGCGCCGGGGTTTAGCTCGACATACGCGATCGGCTGCTGCGCCTGCGTGACGATTGGCTGCTGGGCAGGTACCTGCGTCGGTACCAGGGTTGGCTGCGCGGCCACGACTTCGCTCTGGGTAGGCGGCGCGGCGACGACTTCACTGGACTGCGTGGGTTCGACAACCACGACTTCAGATTGCGCTTCGGTTGCGACGGGCGCAGCGGCGTCTGTTGCCGTTGGCAGGACCGGCATTTCCGGCGTGGCCGCGGCTTCAGTCGGCAGCGCTTCGGTCCCGGCCGTGGTTGCTTCGGGTGTCACTGCTGCGGTGTCGGTGGTTTCCGTCGGAACAGCGGCGACGGCTTCCGCCTGGGGGATGGCGAGGCTGTCCGCCGAGACGTTGATCTCGGTGCCGGCGACGCGCGCATCAAACGGAACCTCATTGGGGCCGCCGCCAAAGACCAGCACGGTATAGTACACGCCGCCGTAATAAGTCGCCGCGGGTACGAGCAGATCGACCGGGCTGTCGGTGCCCTGGAGATTGACGGTCAGCATATATTCGCCCACTGGCACATCCGCGGCATCACTCTGGACATTGGTTTCGAGCCCGGCCGCAACCGGAGTCGGGACGGCATCGTTCAGGGCTACAGTCGCGGTTACGCCGGACGCGGTGTTGATCACGGCCAGACGGGCTTTGTCGGGCACCACGTCGGCGACGGCGTCCGCAAAGACTTCCACTGCCAGGAACTCATCGGCGGTCAGGCCTATAATCGCGACTGTCTGCGCGGGATCGGTCAGTGTGACGTTGGCGGAGAAGACCGGATCATCGGCGGCCGGCGCGCCGGCGGGGCGCAGCGCCAGCATATACTCACCGGAAGGCAGCGGCAGGTGGCCTGTCATCTGGCCGAGTTCGAGGGCCGGCACGATCAGCATGTCGTTGGCATAGACGTCGATTGCGGGCGCATCCGGGCTGCCGTGGGCAAAACGCACGCGGACCGAATCGGCGGCGTTGTTGACCGGGGTGGGGATCACCAGTGTCGATACCCCTCCCTCAACCGTTCCGAGGGCGGCAAACGTGTAGAGCGTGCCGCTGCGCAGCGGCACGGTGCCGATCTCCGCCAGGGCGCTTTCGGGCGCGCCGCCAGCCGGGACCATCACGAGATTCTGCACGCCCGTGCCGATATTGATGGTGCCGAACTGCGTTCCAAAGTTGATCCCTTGCAGCAGCGGACCCCCTTCGGCTGTCAGGACATCCAGCGGCGGGGCGTCCGAAACGGCGTTGATGGCCGTCAGGCGGGCCATACCGGGCGCGAGCTCGTCCAGAATATCCTCATAGACGACGGCGGAATAAGCACCAGGGTCGCCCTGGACGACGACGGTAAAGGCGAAGCTGGGCGCGAGCGGAACGACGACGTCGATCACCGAGGCGGCGTCGGCACCGAGCCCGGTCTGGCGCAGCGTGACCTGATGATCCCCGCCGGGCACGCTCAGGTGGGGTGTCACCCGCCCGAACGCCAGGTTGGACGCGACCTGCTTGCCATCCAGATAGACATCGACACCCGGCGCGCCGGGCACAGCATGGAGAAAGCGCACGCGGGACAGGCTGCCCTGTGCCTGTGCCCACCCGGAACTCATCGGCCCTGCCTGTGCCAGCACCAGGGCGACGAGCAGCAGGCCGGCCAAAATCCATCTTCGATGCTTCATATCTCTCTTAACTCCTCGATAAAGCTCCGTCTTGGCATACAAGCGGCGCTATTGTAACGCACTCCGCTCAACTAACCCAACGCGGATCTGAGTTCGACTTTGTGTACTCAAATTCCTGCACCATGCTGCGTTTACCTAACGGGCCTCCTGCGCTGTTCTGAGGCTCCTACAACCCGATCCTCACATCTGCGTATAGGTTGATAACAGAAACGTCGAAGGAATAACCATCATGGGAACACGCAATCGCAAAATTTTCCGCGACGTAATCACACGCAAAACGCGCACGGCGCTGGTGTCGATCAGCATCTTTATCGGCGTGCTCGGCGTGGTGACGCTCACCTCGGCGGGCGACATTCTGATTAACCAGCTGCGAGATGACCTCGTGGAAGAAGAACTGCCGATGGTGCTGGCCGTCGTTGATCTGGACGACGGGCTGGACGCGGCGGAAGTCGATCAGGCGGCGGCGCTCGGCCCCCTGCGCACGTACCCCGGCGTGATGACGGTGCAGGGCCGGTCCGACGAGCAGGTGTTCTGGCGCGCACCGGAGGATACTGGTTTTGTCGAGGGGATCATGCGCACGTTTTCCGATCCGCTCGATGCGATGGTGCTCGAACCAGTGACGCTGGTCGAGGGCGACTATCCCCAGCCCGGCCAGCATGAAGTCGTGATTGAGCGGCGCATGGCCGATCGGTACGGGTTAGGGGTGGGCGATCCGGTCGTGCTGCGCATCCTCAGCCAGTTGAGCGAGGTACCCGGTACGGTATCGGAAATTCCCGAAGAAACCTGGTCGGTAAGCGGGATTGTCTTCCATCCCTATATAGGTGAATCCAACCGTCACAGTTTTTACGTGCTGCCCGAGGACATGACCTATATCAGCGGTGCGGAACATTACAGCCTGATCGCAGCTCGGTTTGATAACTTTGCGGCGGCGGACGCTGCCCGGGATGATTTTAAAGCATACATTGACGACACCACGCCATTTACCGTCGAGTGGTTAGGCGTACAAGACCCGTCCAACAACGAATTTATCCTCGAAATGCAGGACTGGATCAGCACGCTGCAAATTCTGGCGATCCTGGCGATGCTCGTCTCGTCATTTCTGGTCGTGACTGTGATCAGCACCATCGTGATCGAGCAGCGCCGCCAGATCGGGGTCATGAAATCGTTGGGCGCGACACGCGCGGACAACTTCACGATGTACGCCGGGATCGCCGTCGTCTACGGATTTATCGGCATGGTTCCGGGCGTGCTGCTTGGTGTACCGGCGGGTTACGCGCTGGCTCACGAAGTATCGCCGCTCATGAACGTGCTGCTGGATGAGTTTAGGGTGTCCTATCCGGGGGTGATCACCGGGGCAGTAATGGGCGTCATGATGCCGTTCCTGGCCGCGCTGATCCCGGTCCTGCTGGGGACGCGCGTTACCATCCGCGAAGCGATCACCGACCTCGGCATCTCGGCCCGCTACGGCAGCAGCCTCGGCGCGCGCACGATCCACCGTCTCCCTCTTCCAACGTCCGCGCGGCAGGCGTTGGCGAATATCTTCCAGAAAAAGGGCCGCCTCGCTATGACACTGATTACGCTGATCCTGGCGGTGGGGTCGTTCATGGGCGTGGTGGCTGTTTTCCTTTCGCTGAACAATGCGTCGGAGAGCATTTTCGATACGTTCAACTATGAAGCGGAACTTTACCCGATCTCACCGGCGAATTACGACTACGACACCGTCGGGGCGCTGATTGAGGAACGGATCGAAGGTCTGGACGGCGTCTATCCCACCTTCGGCACAGGCGTGGATATTGTGCTGGAAGATCGCCCCAATACGGATGAGGACGTAATTTATTCAGTCTTCATGAACGGCTTTGATCCCGCGACCGGCAGCATCCGGCTCGATCTGGAAGCTGGGACCGGGTGGCAGGATCAGCCGAATCGGGAGGGGATCGTCCTCACACGCAGTGCCGCCGATGAGATCGGCAAAGGTCTGGGGGATACGATCACGATACGCCAGGACGAGCGCACAATGGACCTGGAGATCATCGGGATTGACCACTTCCCGTTCCCGAATGCGTTTGCGCGCTGGCAGACCGCTGCGGCGATTGCGGGCGAAGACACTCCGCAGGGTTACGCGCTGCGCTTCGAAAACCCCGATCTGACGGGTGCGGAGGTGGATCGTAAGCTCGGCGAGATACGGGAGATTCTGCTGCATAACGGCGTCGTGCCGGATTTCTGGAATCAGGTCGCCAGTGAGGAAGAAAACGCGGACACGATTTTGACTGCCGGGCTGGTGTTTAACATCGCGTCGCTGGTGATGGCATCCGTAGGTGCGATTGGTCTGCTGACGATCCTGTTTATCGGCGTCTTCGAGCGCCAGCGCGAGATCGGCGTGATGCGCTCGATTGGGGCAAGTTCGGCCACGATTGCCGGACAGTTCCTGGCCGAGGGCCTGTTGATCGGTCTGCTGGCGTGGATCGCGGGTGTGCCGCTGAGCTACGGCATTGCGCAGGTGATGACTCAGCTTCTCCCGATTGGTGAATTTGGATTCGCTTATCCGCCGATTGTGCTGGTGTTAGGGCTGGTGGGGATGATCGTGATTGCGACCCTGGCGAGTCTCTGGCCGTCGCTGTCGGCGGCGCGGCGCACCGTATCGGATATTTTGCGGTACCAGTAACCTCACCCCTAAACCCCCTCCATCCCACAGAGAGGGGACTGGCCAGCGCTTCGCTTCCTCTCTCCGCAGGGTGGAGAGGACCGGGGGCGAGGTTAATGCGCCATTCGTAATGTGGCTATCCAAACTCGATCCTATACCTGTATCACTCGGCCGGAATGAGCGGCAGGGTGATCGACGACGGATAGTCCGCGCTGCGATACACGCTGATGGCCGGCGCGGGATCCTGCGGCACGGTGAGATAGGTATCGGCATCCGCACCGGTAATCGTGATTCGGATGCGGTTTCCGGCGTCAAAGATGTTTGAGGTGGGGTGCAGATCAAAAACCAGTTCCATGATCTCACCGGGCGTCACCGGCAGGATGTCCGCTTCCAGGCCGCGATGGAAGGGCAGGCCAAACACCGTCCACGGCGCATCCGCGGTCGCGCGGTGCGATGCCTTCAGCACACCTTCGGTGATATACGTTGAGCGGCCGTCTGGCATCCACTTCTTCCAGGTAGACCATCACATCCACGTCGTCGGCTGTGGTGCTGACCCACAGGTGCGCGATCGGGTGGCCGGTGATTTGGGTCTCGGCTTCGAGCGGCGGCGTGGTATAGGTCAACCCCTTTTCGTCATTGGGGGTCATCTCTGGATAGCCAAAGCCGCCCCCGTAACCATCGGTCCAACGGGTCAGGGTGCCGGTGGTGGTGGTGTAATCCACCACGTAATCATCCTGAGCGCGGGCTTCGGCCGGTTGATCGAGAGTCAGCAGGCCGTCGTTGACCGATGCCACGCTGCCGGATGGCCCGGCCTGGAAGTAAAACGGGGTGGGCTGCTGGTTGGGCAGCGGCCACTGATCGGCCGTGCGCCACGCGGAGTCGTCCGGTGCGCCCATGACGCGGTAGAGAATGGGCGGCTCGTCCATGATGCCGTTGTCGACGCCCTTGAGCCAATAATCGAACCAGCGCAGATGCTCAGCCATCAGGTCGAATCCGCCGCTGCCGTTGTGTGACCAGGGCGTAATGAGGAGCTTCTGGGGCACGGTCAGGTTGTTGAACCACAACACCGCGTCACGCGGATACATGTCGTACCAGCCGGCCAGCGTGTAGATCGCCACGCCGGACTCGTTGATCGCGTCCAGAGAGGACGAGGGGCTGTGGATGGTGTAGAGCGGCGCGTCTTCCAGGGATACGGTCGAATCGCGGAACGGGGCGTCGCGTGCCAGGGTGTACACGTTCCAGTTCGTGCCGTGTTCCCTGATGGCGGCGTCGAGCAGCGCGCCACCGGGATCGTCATCGACCGGGGCGGCGGGCATCAGCTTATCGAGTGCCACGTTGCCGGCCCCCCACGCGAGCACAAAATTCTCCCGAAAAACCCCGCCGGGATAGGCAAAGTCGTACATGTCGAACATCGCCATCATGGGGAAGATCGCTTTGAGATGGGGCGGCTGCATGCTGGCGGCCATGTACTGCGTGATACCGAGATAGGACAGACCATACATGCCGATATTGCCATCACACCAGGGCTGTGCGGCGAACCACTCGGTCATGTCGTAAGCGTCCTGGCTTTCTTCGTGGCTGAACGGCCCGCGCTGCGATCCAAAGGAGGCCCCTCCGCCGCGCACGTCCACCGCTGCCACGATATAGCCATACCGGATCAGATCGCCGAGTTCGGGGAAGTAATTCACGATCCCGTAGATATGGCCGTCGGCCTCGACGTTGGCGCGGTGATAGCGATGATGGGTCCAGATCAGCGGCAGCGGTTCGTCGACCGGCACGCCATCCACCGACGGGCGGTAGAGGTCCACGGCCAGGTGGGTGCCGTCACGCACCTCCACATACTGTGATACCCGCACCCATTCATCATAGATCGGCACTGAATAACCTTGGTAGACGCCCGGCCGGGAGATACGTTCGCCATCCTGAGCCGTGGCAGGGGCCGCCCCCGCGGTCAGTGCCGTGATCAGGATCGCCAGCGCGGTCCCCAGGTGCGCCGTCCGTATCAACAACCATCGCATAGCAGCCTCATAGATTGTGGAAAAATGGAATTTACGTCTGAGCTTACGCGAAATTGGGCTGCGCTGCAACTGGCAGTAAGTTATTAGTTGTTGGTTGTTAGTTCTGGCTCAGGACGTGGGATTGGGGCGGCGGTATTATGCTCAGCGCAGACCAAAAACAAAAAACCAATAACCAACAACTAAGCACTCTCCGCTGGCAGCGCAAACAGCCGCTCGGCGTTGGCGGTGGTCTGCGCGGCAAACTCATCGTAGGCGAGGTTATGGAGAGCCGCGATCCGGTCCGCAATCAGCCGCACATACGCGGGGCGATTCGGAAAACGGCCGCGATGGGGTTCCGGCGTGAGGAACGGCCCATCCGTCTCGACCAGCAGCCGATCCAGCGGCGTGCGGGCGGCGATCCGGCGCAGATCGTCGGCTTTCTTGAAGGTCACGGGGCCGGTGAAGCCCAGGTAAAAACCGAGCGCAAGGGCCCGCTCCGCCTCGGCCGCCGGCGCGGAAAACGAATGCAGCACACCCGGCCGATCCTTCAAGGGCTTCAGGCAGAGCCGCCACCCAACTGGTTAGCAGGCTGAGCACATCGTCGCTGGCATCGCGATTGTGGATAATTACAGGGAGACTCAGATCGGCGGCGAGGGCAAGCTGCGCTTCAAACGCGGCCCACTGCACCGATCGGGGCGACGAATTGCGGTAGTAGTCCAGGCCGATCTCGCCCACGGCGACGACCTTGGGATGGGCAGCCAGCACCCGCACTTCGTCCAGCATCGATTCAGAGAAGTCGGATGTACTGTTGGGGTGGATGCCCACCGCCGCGTACACGCCGGGATAGGTGTCCGCCAGCGCCAGCGCCGCCCGAATGCGCGGTATATCCACGCCGGGGTTGATGAGGCGCGTCACGCCAGCGGCGGCGGCCTCCTGCACCACGGTATGGCGGATACCATCGTAGGCGTCAAAATCCAGGTGGCAGTGGGTATCGATCAGGGTCATGGATGCGACCGATCGTGACTTAGTGATTGGTGATTAGTTATTGGTTATTGGTCAGGCAAAACTGCTCTCGCCGCTTTAACCAATCACCAAGAACTAAAAACTGATCACTTCAATGGGCCGGATGCCCGGATTTTAGCAGGTCGATATCCGCATCTACCATGCGCTGAATCAGTTCCACAAAGGTGACCTTCGGCTCCCAGCCGAGCACCTTGCCCGCCTTCGACGGATCGCCCACCAGCAGATCGACCTCAGCGGGGCGCATGAAGCGCGGATCCTGCACGACAAACTCGTGCCAATCGAGATCGAGATAGCTGAAGGCGACTTCGACCAGTTCCTGGACCGAATGAGTCTCGCCGGTGGCTACGACGAAATCATCCGGCTTTTCCTGCTGGAGCATCATCCACATCGCCTTGACATAATCGCCGGCGAAACCCCAGTCGCGCCGCGAGTTGAGATTGCCCAGGCGCAGCTCGTTCGCCATGCCGAGCTTGATCCGCGCGGCGGTGTGGGTCACTTTGCGGGTGACAAATTCCATGCCACGACGCGGTGAATTGTGAATCCAGCCCTGTCCGATTCCGGCGTGAAAGGTGCCGGAGGTGGTGGCGACATCAAATAACCAGTCTGCATGTGGGACAGGTCTGGCGGTTACGACTTCTTCGAGTGGACGGCGGAGATGCTGCCCCTTCTGACCAGGGACATCGGGCGAGTTGAGATTGATCTGGTAATAGAGCCTTCCATTACGTTCTTCGGGACAGATGATTGCACGCTGCCGCAACGTTGTCTGCGCCAGCCAGTACAGCCCGGCGGCTAGCACTGCTGACGAGGTTTTGAAACCCTGGAACTCGTAAGTGCAAGGAGTGCTTTTCAGGCCGTCTCCGGCGTTGAAACCGCGCAGAAAAGCCTTGCGTGCTTCTACAGAGGCATTGAGGATACGTCTGGGGATGCGCTTGTGCCCAGAGCGTGTGTAGAGCGAGTCTCGTAAATAGTTGGCATACCACCGCCCACCATTCAGATGCATCTGGATGATGTCTCGCCCATTAGGGAACCCACTGGGATAGGTGGCCTGTGACGCTGTACCGCCAACGATTCTCCGCCAGCAATTCCTGACTTCATCCAGCAGTTGTTGATCCTGATTGGTGACCTGTATCCTGCCTTCTTCTGAAATATATCCTTCAGCAGTCAAAATCCCAAGCAGCCAAGCTTCATCCTCTGTGAGGTTGATTACGTCGGTCGGAGCGGGGAGGTCGATAAGGGCCAGCGAGTTCCCCTGTCTTACCGTTTCGGCCGGGATTTCTATCGGCTGTCCGTCTTTACAGACGAAAACAATGTGGTCACTGGTGGCGTGATAGAGTGCTCCGCGCGCCGCAATACGATGGACTGTCTTGTTAGGCTTTCTTATGAACCCGTTCCAGGTCGCTGTCATGCACGTCACGTCCGTCCAGCCGTTCACATCCCAAACCTGGAAGCTATCCTTGGGCTCGATGTGTGTGGTGAAACGTGATGAGGTATGAGAGCTTGTGCGATGAGGGACGATATCCTCTATTGGCAGCAGATCGATCAAACCGTCCTTGCATATAAATACGGGTGTCTCGCCAGTGACACATTCGTGGTTGAAAAGTATCCCACTCGTGGCGTGCATGCCGTAACTCTCGCGGTAATTGATGGTGATCCAGTGCCCGTAGACCTTCGCCACACCGTAAGGACTGCGCGGATAAAACGGGGTGGTTTCGCGCTGCGGCACCTCGCGCACCTTGCCGAACATCTCGCTGCTCGACGCCTGATAGAACCGGATCTCCGGGTTGACATGCCGGATCGCGGACAGGATGCGGGTCACGCCGAGGGCGGTCACGTCGCCGGTAAAAACCGGCTGCGTCCACGAAGTCTGGACAAAACTCTGCGCCGCGAGGTTATAGACCTCCTGCGGCTCGCAGCCTTGCAGGGCGGTTTGCAGCGAGCTTTGATCGAGCATATCGCCGGAGATCAAGTGGATCTGGTCCTGAATATGGTCGATGCGGGCGAAGTTCACCGTGCTGCTGCGCCGCACCAACCCGAAGACCTCATAACCCTGTTCGATCAGAAACTCGGCCAGATAGGAGCCATCCTGCCCGGTGATGCCGGTGATGAGTGCGCGTTTAGTCATGGTATTCAATCACTCCTGGGGGTTAACCTGCGCCAGGCGCTGACGCCACAGGCGCTGACGCCAGTCGTTCAGAATATCGAGCAAGCTTTGTTCAAAGGGAATTGTTGGCTCCCAGCCGGTTTGAGCGCGCAGCCGCGAGGCGTCACCCACCCGGCGCGGCACATCCGAGGGACGCATCCGGGCCGGATCCTGCCGGACTTCAATGCGCGCCGTGCTGAAACCCAGCAGCGTATCCAGCACAACCTGGATGCTGTAGCCGCGCCCGCTGCCAATGTTGTAGGCCGCGCCCGGCTGCCCATGCATGAGCATCAGATGATAGGCGCGCACCACGTCACGCACATCGGTGAAATCGCGCTCGGCGGTCAGGTTGCCCACAAACATCACCGGCGGGTGCTGCCCGGCCTCGATCGCCGCGATCTGGCTGGCGAAATCGGCCGTGACGAAGCCGTGCCCCTGGCCCGGACCAATGTGGTTAAATGGGCGGGCGCGGATAATCGGCATGCGATAGGCCAGATAGTATTGCAGGCCCAGCATGTCCTGCGCGACCTTACTCACGCTGTAGGGATTGGACGGCTCAAACGGCGTCTGCTCGTCCAGGCCGCGCGCGCCCCCGGCTGACCCGTAGATTTCCGCCGAACTCACGATCAGCGTGCGGGCGTCGGGGCAGCGCTGGCGCAGGGACTCAAGCAGATTAAGCTGTATGAGGATATTGTTTTCGAGCGTTGCCCAGGGGTCTTTGAAGGACTGGCTGATGCTCGCCATGGCCGCCAGGTGGATTACCCAGTCCGGCTGCGCCTTTTCGATCAGGGAGTCCACTGCGGCCGGGCTGCGCAGATCGGCCTGCACCTGTGCCACAGGAAGGCCATCCAGCCGGAGGTTCTGCCCCGGCGGGTCAAATACGGCCGCGTAGAGGTTCAGGTCTGGCTGGGTAAGCAGGTGGTGGACCAGATGCCCGCCGACAAATCCGCCGGCACCGGTGATCAGTACGCGCACGGGTGACGCTCCAATCCGGTAGACGCCCAAAGCGCGGCGATTATAGCATGGGAGCGGGCAAAGTCCAGAGCAGCCGGCGGGCGCATTTCCGCCGTCTGCCTGACAAAACAACCACCCGGCGACGGAGGGGGAAGGTCGCCGGGTGGGGGAAGAAAATCGACGCAATGTGACGGTCAGTCGCCGCGCTTGACCGAGATCTGGCGCGGTTTGACCGTTTCCGCCTTGGGCATGGTGAGCGTCAGTACGCCGTCTTTGAAGGTCGCTTCGACCTTGTCATGCTCGATGGGCGTGCTGATGGTCAGGGTGCGCTCAAAGCGCCCGGTGGGACGTTCGAGCAGCACGTACTTGCGGTTGTCGCTCGCATCGCGCTTGATCTCACCGCGGACGGTGAGCGTTTCGCCTTCCAGCGAAATCTCCAGCTCGTCGGCGGCGATTCCGGGGACATCCGCGCGGATCACAATGGCGTCGTCGGTAATGTAGGCGTCCATCGGCAGCAGCCACGCGCCGGTCCCACGGGTTTCGGAGCCCCGTGTAAACAATTCATCCAGCACGCGGTCCACCGCCTGCCGCAGCGTCAGCATATCACGCACAGGATCCCAACAATTCATTCTAGACATGGTTTTGCCTCCTCGGTTCGGTTTTGGGTTATCCGGTTCCGACTAGAAAAGAAGATTGTTGACGCCCATTACTGTAACGTGCGTATGCTAGAAGAACATTAGCAGGATATAGGAGTTGTATCAGTTTTTCGGTGATAGCCAACAATACGAAGCAGCAGTATAATATTGAGATAGTGTGAAATTAGAATGGGGGCGAAATAAGGGATATGTGGTTATTAGCGCGCGTTCAGGGCCCCGGCGTAACCCTGTTTTCTCCGAATGGCTCGCAGCGCAAGACGTTTGGCGACTTTGATATGGCGGTCGCGGCGCTGCTGCAAGATGGTTGGGAGCCGTTCGCGGCTGACAGCAACAACGTGGTCCTGGTCTGGTTTCGCAAACGGGCGGGTTAGCGGCCGTGCCGCACGGCGGCCTAGAGCCTGTGATGCACTCTGATGGCCGGCATTGAGCGGCGTTTGCTGGGAATTAGCCCCTCCCTAAATCCCTCCCCACCGGGTGGAGAGGGACTTGATACCCTGCCCTTTCTCCACTGGGTGGGGATAAGGGGTGCCGACCAAAGGTCGGCCGGGGGATAGGGGCCAAAAGTGCATAACAGGCTCTAGACGCTGGCTTGCGCCGCATCTTTGAGGATCAGCGCGACGGCTTCAACGGTCGCTTCCCACAACCGCTGGCCGAGTTCGGCTGTGGCGTGGGTTGGATCGCCGATCACGCCGGTGTTCGTATGCCGGCTGAGATCGAGTTTAGGATCGGCCCAGTTGACCGGCTTGCAGCGCGGCGTGATGATGTGATGTGTTCGCACCGCGTCCGGTCGCAGGTAAAGGGCCAACGACGTGGCAAAGCTGTCGGCGTGCCCACCGGGGATGTCGGGATCGCCGTGCTGGCACCAGATTTCCTCGTAGGGAAGCGCGGGCAGGAATGCTCTGGCGCGCCCAGCGTGTTCGGCGTTGAACTGGCTGACCACATCGCCCAGGTGATGACCGCCGCGGCCCTGCCAGATCACCAGCCGACGGAATCCCTGTTCGACCAGGGAGCGGAGCACCGCATACAGAACGGCGCTGTGCAGTTTGGCTGGCAGATGGATGTAGCCGCTGCCGAAGTTGCGATGCTCGGCCACCGGGCCAAAGGGGATGACGGGCAGAACCAATGCGTAAATCTCGAAGTCGCGGGCGGCTCGTTCCGCGCCGGCCAGCGTCACCGCTTCAGCCAGCCAGGGGTCAAAATCCACTGGCAGGTGATGGCCCTGCTGCTGCAGGCAGCCTACCGGAGCTACCGCCAGCCAACCGGCGTCTGCTCGCTCATGAATTTCGGGAAATGTGAGTTCGCCAAAGCGCATTTCCGGTTCACCTTTTTCCCAGACGGCGAATAGTCGGCGAATGAAGACAAACATACACCCGATACGTGTCGGGCACAACTGGAGCAATAGGGTATGCGGTACAAGTATCTGCTGTGGGATTTTGATGGCACCTTGTTTGATACCTATCCGCCGCTGATCCGCGCCGTTGCCCGCGCGTTAGCCGAGGTCGAGTTGAGCGAACCTGACGCCGTCATTTCGGATCTGCTGGCCGATACTCTGTCGGTCTGTATCACGACGCTGGCCGACCGCCACAAGCTGGATCCCGCGGCCTTCGAGGAACGGGTTAATTACTACTGGGGGCAGACGACTCCCCAGGACAACCCGCCCTTTCCCGGTGTGATCCTGGCCTGCCAGCGCGTTCTGGCGGCGGGAGGACGGAACTACATCATCACCCACCGGGGCAGGGGATCGCTGATGGCGCTGCTTGATTGGTACCGGGTCGGCGGGCTCTTTGCCGATTTCCTGACACGCGATGATGGCTACCCGCGCAAACCGGATCCGGCTGCGTTTAATGCCATGATCGAGCGGCACAAGCTCCGCCGCGACGAGGTGCTGGTCGTCGGGGATCGCAAGCTGGATGTGCTGGCGGGGCAGGCGGCTGGCGTGCATACGTGCTTGTTTGCCGAGCAGCCGATCTCCGACGTGTCGCCGGATCATACCATCGCGAGTTTTGACGACTTGGGCGCGGTGCTGAGCCTGGCGGGAGGGACAGCCGGTTCTGAGTTATGAGTTTTGAGTCGTGAGTTCTGGCAACTCGGTCCAGTTGTGATCGCCCCAAGATCCATAGTCTGGGCAAGGAAACACCCTCAGAAATCCTCGTGGGACGCCTCAAAGTTGGGGTCACGGGTTGGTTCCGATCCGTATATCATGTTATTGTAGTGCAAAAGGGCTTATGACAGCCCTGCTCGTACTCCATCATCCTCCGATGCCATAGACGTTATACGAGGTGAGCCATCATGAAGCTTGAGGTGTTGCTGGGTGGATTGGAAAACCCGCAGCCGGCGGTGCGGCTGGACGTAGTGCGGGTGCTGGGTATGCTGGACGAGACGCGCGCGCTGGATGCTTTGCGGCGGTGCTACCCCTCCGAGACCGATCCGGCCGTGCAGAACGCACTGGCCTGGGCGGGCAAGCGGCTCTATCAGGCACAGCAAGCGGGCTACTCCACGATTGACGAGTTGTGCCGCTTCTTCAATATCGACAAAGAGATCGAGAATACGCCGGACGACAGCGAGCAGGAACTGCTGGACAAGATGGCCGACAGCCTGCATCACGATCTGCTCGATATGCAGGAGCGCGCCCACAAGAAGAAGGTCGGGCTGGCGATTGCCGCCGGGCTGGCGGGTGGCGTCGTGGCCGGCGCGTCCGTGGGGCTGACAATGATGTCCGGCGGATTGGCGGCTGGTGCCGATGCGAGTTCGACGGGCATGGGCGGCCGCCCACAGATCGGCACGACCCGCACGCCGCCGACCGCGCCCTCCAATATGGACATCACGATCTGGCTGCGGCGCTTCCGCGAATCGCCCACGCCGGAACAGCGTGAGCAGGCCGCGATCCAGCTCTGTGATCTGAACAATCCGAAGGCGCTGCCGCATCTGGCCGCGGCGTTTCTCAGCGATGATTCGCCGCAGGTCCGGCAGGCGGCGCAGCGCTACGGCAAGATCCTGTACTGGCGCGCGGTTTACTGGGAGATGGAACAGAACGGCACGCTGGCCGAAGAGATGATCCGGCGCGCGGCGGCAATCGGCAAGACGATCCGCACGCCCAAATCCGGCCCGACCGGGATCGGCGGCTCGATGCCGCTGCCGGACAGCGCCGTACCGGGTACGCCGTCCGCGAGTTCCGCGCAAGGATCCGCGCCCGAAGCGGATGTCGATGTGGGCGAGATTCTGCGCAAGGCGAAAGAGGCGCGCCAGCAGCGGCATCGCAAACAGGGGCGGTGAATCGGCTCCGAACGGATAGGGCATCACAGGGGGTGTAGACGATACGCCCCTTGTTTATTTGTGGTGCCGTTGACGCTCCCCCCGTGAACGGATAGACTCCGGTACCAATTGGCATGGTTCTGAGGAAAACGTTTGATGCGAACGATCGAGTGGACGGACAACAACACAATTCGGATGATCGACCAGCGGCAGATCCCCTGGAGTCTGTCTTACGTGGATTATGACGATTACCGCGAGGTGGCGGCCGCGATCACCGATATGGTGGTGCGGGGCGCGCCCGCGATCGGGGTGGCGGCGGCCTATGGCATGGCGCTGGCCGCTCACGGAGCTCCCGCGATGGACGTGGGCAGCCTGCTCGAATATCTTGACGTGGCGGCGGTGAACCTGAAAAAAGCACGCCCGACGGCGGTCAATCTGGCGTGGGCGGTGGATCACATGCTCGAACTGGCGCGAGATGAGCGGTTTGATCGCGCGGACGATCTCCGGGCAGGTCTGCTCGACGAGGCGCGCCGCATGGCCGACGAGGATGTGGACATCAACCAGCGCATTGGGGCGCATGGCGCGGCGCTGCTGAACGATGGCGACACCGTGCTGCATCACTGCAATACGGGCTTTCTGGCGACGGTGGACTATGGCACGGCGCTCGGCGTGATCCGCTGTGCGCACGAGCAGGGCAAGAAGATCCACGTGCTGCTGGACGAGACGCGCCCCCGGCTGCAAGGCGCGCGGCTGAGCGCGTGGGAGTGCGAGCAGTTGGGCATTCCCTACGAGATCATCCCGGACACGGCGGCGGGCTATTATATGCGGCGCGGTGAGGTCAACATGGTGCTGTTCGGCGCGGACCGTGTGGCGGCGAATGGCGACGTGGTGAACAAGATCGGCTCGTACCAGATCGCCGTGCTGGCGCGTGAGAACCGCATCCCCTGTTATTCGGTCTTCCCGACCTCGACGGTGGATCTCACCAAGGCGAACGGCGATCAGGTGCCGATCGAAGAACGCGACCCGGACGAGGTCCGCGCGCCGTATGGCTGCGCCATCGTGCCGGAGACGTATCGGGTACGCAACCCCGCCTTCGACGTCACGCCGCAGATATACCTCTCCGGGCTGATCACGGAAATGGGGATCATCCGGCCACCGTTCGAGGAGAATCTGCGCCGGGCGGTCGAGAAGGGGCAGGGGAGAAGACGGTAGCGAAGGCGATCGCCGGGGAATGATGCAGTTTAGCAATTAAGCGCGGAAATAAGGTACAGGCCTCACCCCCGGCCCCCTCTCCAGCCGAGCTAGAGAGGGGAGCGTGATGCCGCGCTTGCTCGCCGGGTGAGGTGCGTTATGTCCGGCACAATTTCCTAAAGAGCATGTTGGCGCTTCCGGCCCAGGCGATTTTATTGCACGGCCTCACACTCGGCTGGAAGTTCGGCAATCGGCTGGATCTGCACCTGGGCCAGCACGGCCTGATCGGGGTCCGCGGTGACGCTGGCCGGCGTGAAATCGAGCGCAAATCCGCCGCGCGCGAAACCCTCTTTGACGTTCAGCACGGCGTCCTGAGTTTGCGAATCGGCGCTGAAGCGCAACGTCATGCTGAGATCGTAATCTCCCGGTGCGGTGGGGCAGAGCAGCACATCCACGCCCGAATCGCGCTCCGTCCAGTAGAGCGTATAACGCGGCAGCCCACCCTGTAAGAGCCACTGCCCAAAAAAGCCGCCGAGATCGCGCCCGGCGACTTCTTCCGCGATCTGCCAGAAGGTGATCGTATCCGTCGGGCGGTCGCGCAATGCCTCATAATAGGCGCGCAGCACGGCGTGAAAGGCCTCGTCCCCAATCTCCTGGCGGAGCATGTGCAGCACCCACGCGCCCTTCTGATAGGTGGCGATTCCGAACATGTCCCCGGGCGTCGGATCGGCCAGCGGCGATATGCGCTCATCGGAGATCAGCGTCTGCTCGGACGACGCGCGGACGGCCAGCGCCGCTTCCGGCCCAAAGCGTGCTTCCCGCGACATCCATTCGAGGTAGGAGGCGAATCCCTCATTGAGCCAGATATCCGACCAGCTGCCGAGCGTGACCGTGTTGCCAAACCACTGGTGCGCCAGCTCATGCACGATGAGCGAATAATATTCGAGCCCGGTCCCGTCCAGGATCACATCGGGCATGGTGGTCATACCCTGCGTTTCGAGCGCCATGCCCACGACCGGCGCGACGACGTGCCCATAGCTCGCAAAGGGATAGGGGGCGATCAGGTCTTCGAGAAACGTCATCGCGATGTCAGTATCCGCGAAGATTTCGTTCCCATCCTCGAGGCGATCGGGGTAGATATAGTGGGTGAGGATCAGACCGTCGGGCATGGTTTCGTCGATGGTGGCGTATTCCGCCACGGCGAGCGTGACCAGATAGGACGCCATCGGCGCGGGCATCTGCCAGTGAAAGGTTCGCGTGCCGTCGAGATGCGACTCCGTGCCGATCAGCGCCCCGTTGGCGACGGCGGTCAGCGGTTCGGGCACACTCAGCCAGAAATCGTAGCTGGCCCGGTCGCTCGGATGGTCGTTGCAGGGGAACCACGTCCGCGCGCCGTCCGGCTCGTTCAGGGTGGACACGCGGCCGTCGATAAAGAACATACCAATATCGAAGAACGGAATATAGCGGCTGCGGTAGGGCTGCGGCGTCACGCGGTAGCGGATCGCCACTTGAAAGACGGTTCCGTAATCCATTGCAGCGGGCAGTTGGATCTGCAATTTCTGTTCCTTGCTGACGAACGGCGCTTCGATCCCGTCCACCGTGACCGAGTCGACCTGCGGCCCGTAGGCGTCCAGCGTGAAGGATTGCAGGCGGTGATAGGTGGCGCGGATGTCCAGGGTGGCGGTTCCCGCCAGGGATCGCGCCGCCATGTCAAACGCCAGATCGAGCGACACGTGCAGCACGTCGATGCCGCTGTTGCCGAGTTCCGGCGCAAGCGGATCCCCGATCGTCGGCTGGCCGTCCACCGGCGCGACGGTCGTTTCGCTGAGCAGAGCCGTCAGCGCCTCGCCGTGGATCTGCTCGTTAGCGGCGTATAGTTCGTGGAACCAGACCGCTGCCGGGGTGATCCACGTCTGGGCGGGGTTATCGGCTGCGGCGCGCCATGCCAGCCCGATCACGCTGCCGCTGTCACGGTCAAACACGGGTGATCCTTCCGGCACGGCCGCACCCAGGATCAATGATGGCACCGACCACGGCCCCGCCAGCACGCGTCCTTCGGTGGCGGGCAGCAGGGTGGGGGTACCTGTTTCGAGCGTGAACGATTGGGCCCCGGCCGGCTGTTCGGGCAGATGAACCGCAGCCAGCACAGAATAGCCAGCGCCGGGCAGAACCGTGCTCAGCCGGGCGGGGATCACGCCACGCATGTTGACGGTGAGGGCGTCCACGGCGAACAGCGCGATGTCATAGTCACGGCTGGCATAGATCAGGTGCTCGATCGGAACGGGAACGGAGTCCGTCGTATCGCCGACCAGCGGGAAGATAAACCCCGCGCCCGCCGTGTGGATAAAGGGCACGCAGGCCGGATCGGTCGCCACGGAGACCCAGGCACCCGCGCAGTTGGCGCTGTTGAGCACCGCCTCGCCGGGATCGCTGACCCCGTCATCATCATAGCCGCGCGCCTGCTGGCTCGGTGACAGCGGCGAATTCCCATCGGCAAAAGAGCGGCCATCCTCGGTCCAGGGGTGCCAGTTGGTCAGCACCAGCCCGTGGCCGAGATAGACGCCGAAGATCGACGGCGCGCTTTTGACGCCGGGGAAAACCACCGCCGCCAGTGCCGTGACTTCGGGCGTGTTTTTCTGCGCGCGGCTGGGGGTCGCCGCCGGGACGATCAGCAGGATCGATAAGAGGATGACGAGAAACCGTCTACCCATAGTATGCTCCACAAAGTGAGGACGCGGCGTGCCGGCTGAACCAGCGTCACGAGCGCGCCGACTGAACCCTATGTCTGGCAGCATAACCCGGCGGCGTGACCGGAACGTGACCGTCAGGATTATCCGTGCGTGTTACTCGCTCAGCAGCGGGCGCAGGGTTAGCGTATCGTCTGATACAACCCACTCCGCGATCCGGTGCAGTCGCGGCTCCCCGCCGACCCGCTGGATCACGGCGACGACAGGCAGGTGACGCGCAATTGCCCGGTGAATCGCGGCCTGTTCGATGGCCGGGGCGTGTTTGCGAATGACCATACTGAGCGCGCTGCGCAGGCGATCCGGCTGGCTGTCACCGCGAAAGACCCAGAGATAATGCGGTGCTTCCTCGCGCAGCAGCGCCGCGTGGATGGCGGCCGCTTCATCCCCGCGGATCTCGTCTACGAGCAGCCAGTCCGGGCGGTCGTCCAGGGCGCGCAGGATCTCCCCGGCGAACGTGCTGTCGGGGGTCGCCAGAACGGGTGCGCGGCGCACAGACTGGTCGGGCAGGGACATCTCGGCGGCCCGCTCGATGGCAGAAATGTTCGCGCCGGTGGGCAGTTCGAGCGCCAGGGCACCGGCCAGCGTGGTCTTGCCCAGCCCGGCCTCCCCGACGACCAACAGTCCACGCCCCGCCGCCAGGGTCTGGCGCAGCAGCAGCGCCGCCTCGGCTGAAACCGCGTGCAAACGGGTCTGCAAATCGTCCAATGTGACCGGCGTGCTCGGATGCAGGCGGACATCTGAGGCTGTAGTCCGGGCTGACGGGCGGCGCGATCAGGCTGAGGCGCGCGCGGCGATTTTCCAGGATGGCACCCGTTTCGACAAAGGGACTGCCCGCTCCGCCCGTGGGCAGCACCCGCTCAAGCACATTTTCCAGGTGGACCCGATCATCAAACGCGGCCTCGACCGGGACGAGAGTCCCCATGCCGTGCCGGACGTGAATTGCATGCGGGCCGTTGACCGAAATCTCGGTGATCGTGTCATCGCGCAGAAAGACATCCAATGGACCCAACGAAAACAGGTAATGATAGGCGCGATCGATCACCGTGCGTTTGTCGCGCGCGCTGAGCGTGATCGCTTCGACCGCCAGCACGTAATCCAGCACATCGCTCAGAATCTCGCGGCGCTTCTCTTCGGTGTCGAGGTCGCGCAGAATATCGGCACGGTGGGCGGTTTCGTCGTGGAACTGGCGCTCGACCCGCTCGCGCAGCGCTTCGAGCGAAAAGCTGGGGCGGCCCGGCCTGCCCAGCACAATCGGCGAGATGTCCGCGGGTGGCGGTGGTTCGTGCTCGTGGCCGTTGTTCTCTTCACCGTGGGTCGGCGTGGACATGGTGGTATCCTCAGGCATGGTGCTTGACACTGTACAGGTCAAAATACTGGTCGAAACCTTTCAGCATGGTTTCGATGCGCTGGACGTCCAGATTGTTAGCAGGATCGTTCAGCCAGTCGGCGACAGCCGGGTCGGCGGACATATCCGAAGAGATGATGATGTCGTCACCCTGGGACAGCGCCTCCAGCCGGGCGGCGACATTGACGGTCGAGCCGAAGTAGTCCAGCCGGTCGTTGAGTGTGACCGCAATGCACGGCCCAAAATGGATCCCGGCTTTCAGCCGGAGCGGCGGGCGGCCGGGTGCCTCGTGCCCCAAAGCATCCTGCGCGCGGAGGGCGGCTCGCAGCGCGGCAACCGGCTCGCGGAAGGCCGCCATAATCGAGTCGCCCAACGTTTTGACCACAACGCCCCCTTCAGCGTTCATCAGGTCGCGCAGCAGGTCAAAATGATCCATCACCAGCCCAAACGCCGGCGCGTCTCCGATCTCGCGGTACAGGCGGGTCGATCCGCGCAGATCGGTGAACAGCACGGCCAGCTTGCCCACCGAGATCTGCTCGCCGGGACGCAGCGCCTCGTTGGCATACAGATCGCGGAAAAGCTGCAGCATCGTCACTTCGGCAGCCAGCGCGGCCTGATCCCCCCAGGCATAGCGTTCGAGCATAAAAAGCTGCTCCTCGCCGGATCGGTTCTCAAAATGGAGCGTCGGGGTAGTCGTGAGATGCGGTTCGGTGTTGGGCCACTCAACCTCAGCAGCCGTAAGCGTGATATCGGAAACACCATCGGGATCCACGGCGAGCGACTGCCCGCCGGGTTTGCGCAGGGTGCGCAGCCGGTAGCGGCCCGGCTCCAAGGTGGGTGTGATCACCCGGCTCTCGCCGTCCGGGATCAACTGCTGCGCGACGACGTGCGGCGAATCCTGCGGGCCGCCGACGCAGAATATCCCCTCTTCGACGATTCGGATGGCCGGGTTCGGGCGGAAGGTCAGTTCGACGGAGCGCTCGAAGTTGGCGCTGAAATCCACGTGGCAGAGTTCGCAGTGAACCGTCCGCGATACGCCGCCCAGCGTCGGCAGGCTGACCTGCACGCCCCGGCACGAGGGACACAGAATATCCCAGCGCAGATCCAGCAGACCGGCCCGTGTCGCCACAAGAAAGAGCTTGAGCACGTCGGCGCGATCAGCCTTCCAGTAATCTGCCAGGGTGTAAGGCCGCATGTGAGCGAGGGCGGTTGGATCGCCCTGCTCGATCGCCGCGAGCAGGTGATCGAGCAGGTCGGGGTCGGCTCCGTCGTCCAGCAGGCGCCGCCGGGCGGTTTCCAGACGCTTTTTCCCCCCGGCGACAAACTTCACATCCGTGCTGGCGCGATAGGGCGGCTGGCCGCTGATCGCCATCCGGTCATAGGCGAGGAAGCTGCGCCCAAAGCTGCGCTTAAGCACCAGCGGACCGATCAACGGTACTGCGACAAGCCCGGCCAGATTACGCCCGCGCATCCAGACATGGTAATGGAGCAGCGTGCCGCCGCCCGGCTGCGGGAACAGCTCGCCCAAGACGCGCAGCTCGGCCAGCGGACCGGCCGTATAACGGCGCGTGACGCCAAAACGGTGCGGATAGGTCCATTCGAACGGCTCCTGCACATATTCGAGCGGAACGCCCAGGGCCGGCAGCCGGACCCAGGCGCGCGCATTGGTCAGCCGGTCGTCGCCGCTGAGCCGGACGGCGGTCATGCGCGGCGTACCAGAGTCGCGGTCAAAGCGGTTGGTGTTGGTCACCAGCGGCCAGAGCGTTTCAGGGTCGGACTGCAATCGCCACTGCCAGCGATAGTGTTTTTCGGGATAACGCATGGCTCTGTTCCAGGACAACTAAGCGGGCTTGCTGATCCAAAAACTAGCCCAAAAGCGTGCAATACGCAACTGAGTGTCTCTGCCAGCTAAAATGAAAAAGCTCAAACCGCAGAGACGCAGAGCACGCGGAGATTATTGAACGGCGAGAGAAGAACGAAGGGGCGATCGAGCAGATGCGTCTTTGTGCAGATGCGTCTTTGTTCTGACCAATAACACCGTTTCACAGCGGCGAATTTGTCATTGCCGAGACTCCTGATTTTGGTGGTATACTCCCCGCGTTTGGCAGCAGATTATCAATGAGGGGCATTATCATTATGCGGATTGTCGTGGGCGGCTCGATCGCCTTTGATTACCTGATGCGGTTTCCGGGCCGCTTTCGTGAGCACCTGATCGATAACGCGCTGGATCGGGTGAGTCTGAGCTTTCTGGTCGAGGATCTGCGGCGCGAGCGCGGCGGGTCCGGGGCGAATATCGCGTTCAACCTGGCGCTGCTGGGCGAGCGTCCGCTCCTGATGAGCACCGCCGGGTTAGACTTCCCCGAATACAAGATCTGGCTGGATCAACACGGCGTGGATACCTCTGCCGTGCGGATCATCCCCGCTGTGTATACAGCGTCGTTTTTCTGCAACACCGACACCGATAACAACCAGATCGGCTCGTTCTATACGGGCGCGATGGCCTTCACCAAGGGGTATAAGCTGGCGGACGCGGTCGATCAACTCCCCGATCTGGTGATCAACGCGCCGAGCGATCCCAAGGCGATGCTCGAACTGGCCGACGAATGCCGCACACTCGGCGTGAAGCACATGTTTGATCCGAGCCAGCAGGTGATCTGGCTGGACGGGGCAGATTTGCATTATGGCATCTCGCGCGCCGATATTCTGATCGTCAACGAGTACGAGTGGGAAATGGTCGCCAGCAAAACCGGCTTGCAGCGCGATCAGTTCCTGGGCGAAGGCAAAACGCTGATCGTCACCCACGGCAGCAAGGGATCGCATATTTACGCCGGCGGGGAGCATTACGTGATCCCGATATTCCCGGCCGATGTGTTGGCCGATCCGACCGGGGTAGGGGACGCTTACCGCGCCGGGCTGCTCAAGGGCATGGCGTGCGGGTTCGGCTGGGAACTCTGCGGCCGGATCGGGGCGCTGGCGGCGGCGTATGTGCTGGAGCGGCATGGCACGCAGAATCAGCTTACACGCTGCGCGAGTTCGTGGCGCGGTTCCGCACGGTCTTTGACGACGATGGCGCGCTGGATCCGTGGTTGGTGTGACCGGGGCGGTTTACCTCACCCGGCTGCCGCTCCCCCCTCTCCACACGCGGAGAGGGGGAACCGGTAGAGGCGAGATCCCTTCACAGTGAATCTGGGCACCGGCAAAAAGGCCGGGTTCGCAAACCCGCCCCTACAGGTGCGGTCCAGATCTGGGCATGTTTTTGGCTGACGGCTGATAGCTGAACGCTGACAGCTCCTTAGGGGGTGACTGTGGTTTACGAAGTGCTTCCGCTGTTGGATCGGGCGACGATCCGCGCCTTTCTGAATCAGGATCGCTCGATGTCGGCATATGCGTTGGGCGATCTGGATGAGAGCTTCTGGCCGATGAGCATATTCTACGGCGCATTCGGCGACGCGCAGTTGGCCGCGGTGGCGCTGTTTTATCATGGCTTCGATCCCGCAATTCTGCTGACGTTTGGCGAGCCGGACGGCGTGCGTGCGATCTTTTCCAGCATGACGCTGCCCAACGAGATCTATTACGTGCTGGGCGAGGAGCAGGGCGGGGCGCTGTCGGCGTGGTACGACTGCCCGCAGCGCCATCACGAATGGCGGATGGTGCTCGATGCCGGTCAGTTTGACTCGCCGCCGCTGGATGGGGCGGTGCGCATCCAACCCGAGCAGGCCGATCTGCTGGCGGCGCTGTATCGCAAGGCGGCCGGGCCGAATGAGGAGATCGTCGCGTTCAGCCCGTGGCAGATCGCGCATGGGGTGTTTTACGGCGTGTGGCACGATAGCGCGCTGGTAGCGACGGCCGGAACGCATGTCTGGTCGGCGGCGGAAGGCGTCGCGGCGGTGGGGAATGTCTTCACGCAGCCGGAGTTCCGCGGGCGGGGATTCGCCACGCTGTGTACGGCGGCGGTCGCGCGGGAAGCGATTGCCGCAGGGCTGGATACGGTCGTCCTCAATGTGCGCCAGGACAATGCCCCGGCGATCCGCGTGTATGAGAAGCTCGGCTTCCGGCGCTATCATCTCTGTATCGAGGGATCAGGTTGGTTGAGGCCGTCTTCATGACCCGGATCACCCGGCGGGCATTTCTGAAAACGGCCGCGGTCTGCGGTCTGAGTTTACCGGCGGGGCAGCGGCTTCGTGCCGCGCGCCAGTTGCTGGTCGCCGTTCCGCCGTCGATCATGCTGCACGCACGGCAGGATCACCTCGATAACCTGGGGGCGCTGATCGATTGGCTGCTCGACAAGGGCCTGACGCCGATCACATACCGGGCGCTGTGGGATGGGCTGACAAACGCCGCGCCGCTCCCCTCGAATCCCGTGATCATCAGCATTGACGATCTGACGCTGGTGAAGGGATCGAGCAATTTCGTCTTCATCGAGAAGATGGTCCATGTGCTGATCGACAAAAAGGTGCCGGGCGTGCTGGCGCTGAACACCGAGCCGGTCATCGCGGGCGCGGATGGGCAGCCGGTCTCGCTGCGCGATCAGGACGATACGCTCTGGGCGACGGCGGCCGGTTGGGCGGATGAGGGGATCGAACTCGCCACGCATACGCACAGCCATCAAAATCTGGCCGATGGATCACTGCGGCCGGAAGACTACGAGCGCGAGGTCGGCGGTTCGGCGGGGCTGATTGAGGAGCGCACCGGGCAAGCGGTGACGACGCTGGTGCTGCCGTTCGGCAATGGGATTGGACCGGACGGCGCGCTGCTCCCTCCGATTATCGAGGCATGCCACGCCGCCGGGATCGGGATGGTAGTGGGCGTCGCGGGCGGGCGCGTGCCGCTGGTTCCGGCCGCGGCCCAAACAGTCCCGATCTATTTCGTGGGGCGGGTGGGCCCGATGCGGGACAACTTCAGCACGATTTACGGCGACGTCGAATACTGGCTGGCCGAGAACGCGGTGTATCAGGTCGGATCGGATCTGCCGTAACTGACCGTTGGCCTGTGGCATAAATCTGGTAAAATGGCGGGCTGGTCTTGGGTTATGAGTTCTGAGTTTTGAGCTATGACACCGGGCGCGATTGGATGCTCTGACTCATGACTCAAAACTCTAAAACTCATCACCATTCATCGTCTAGTCGTTTAATCAAGTACACGGTACCTATCCGTAAGGAGTTCTCATGACGGTTGAACATGATGTGCGTGATCTGAGCCAGGCCACCGGGGGCCGCTATCGGATCGAGTGGGCGGAGCGGGATATGCCCGTTCTGCGGCAGATCCGCGAGCGGTTCGAAAAAGAACGTCCGCTTGACGGCGTGCGGGTGTCGGCCTGCCTGCACGTCACCACCGAGACGGCCAACCTGGCCCGCACGCTCCAGGCGGGCGGCGCGGATGTGGTGCTGACCGCGTCCAACCCGCTCAGTACGCAGGATGACGTGGCGGCGTCGCTGGTCACGCATTTTGAGATTCCCGTGTTTGCCATCAAGGGGGAGGACGACTCCACCTATTATGACCATCTGCGGCGCGCGCTCGATCACAAGCCGCATATGACGATGGACGACGGCGCGGATCTGGTCAGCGAGCTGCACAAGAACCGCACAGAACTGCTGCGCGACCTGATCGGCGGGACGGAAGAGACGACGACGGGCGTGATCCGGCTGCGGGCGATGGCCAAAGAGGGCGCGCTCAAGTTCCCGGTGCTCGCCGTCAACGACAGCATGACCAAGCACCTGTTTGACAACCGCTATGGCACCGGGCAGAGCACGATCGACGGTATTATCCGCGCGACGAATGTGCTGCTGGCCGGGCGCACGCTGGTGGTTGGCGGCTACGGCTGGTGCTCGCGCGGGATCGCCATGCGCGCGCGCGGTATGGGCGCGAACGTGATCGTCACCGAGATCGACCCGCTCAAGGCGCTGGAAGCGGTGATGGACGGCTTCCGCGCCATGCCGATGGCCGAGGCTGCGCCGCAGGGTGACATATTCGTGACGTCAACGGGCGACATCAATGTGCTGGACACGTCGCACTTCGAGGTGATGAAGGACGGCGCGATTATCTGCAACAGCGGCCACTTTAACGTCGAGATCAATATTCCGGGGCTGCGCGCCCTGTCGGTCGAGGAGCCGCGCCGCGTGCGCCCGTTTGTCGACCAGTTCCGTCTGGCTGATGGCCGCGCGATCAACTTGCTGGCGGAAGGCCGGCTGGTCAACCTGTCCGCGGCGGAAGGACACCCCGCCAGCGTGATGGATATGAGCTTCGCCAACCAGTCGCTCGGCGCGGAATTCATGCTGCGGAACGGCAAAGACCTGGAAAAGAAAGTCTACGTGATCCCCACCGAGATCGACCAGGAGATCGCGCGGCTCAAGCTGGAGTCGATGGGCGTGACGATCGATACGCTGACCGCCGAGCAGGAACACTACCTGAATCAGTGGCAGGAAGGGACGTAGGAAAGCAGTTGTCAGTTTTCAGTTGACAGTTGTCCGTAGGGGCGTATCGCAATACGCCCCTACATTGTTTTTTCTCTCACGAGTCTCTGTGCCCTCTGTGTTCTCTGTGGTGATTCGCTTTTTCCCTGCTTGCCCCGGAAGTGATCGCTGCGCTACACTGATAGGCCGTACTCCATCCGAAAAGGGGAAAAACCGATGCGCCGCTGCTCCTTGCTTCTGCTTTTGGTCCTCTTGTTCAGCATCACCTATCCGGCGCTGGCCCAGGCGAATCCCGATGGCTGGACGACCTACACCGTCAATCTGCGCGCAGGGCCGGGCGCGAATCACCCGGTGATCACCACGCTGGCCGGCGGAACCGATCTGCTGTTTGAGGCGCGCAGTGCGGATCTGGGATGGCTGCTGGCGCGCACCCTGGACGGCGCATACCGGGGGTGGGTGGCGACCCTTTACGTCGGCTATGCTGAGGGGTTCGGCAGCCCGACGCATCTGCCCGTCAGCGAGGAGATCGTGAACGCGCCGCCGCCCGCTGTCGCGGTGTCTGATCCCGGTGTGCTGCCTGCGGAGCCATCCGCGCCGGGGAGATGAGGCAATCTCGGAAGGGATGGATCTCGACGCGGCCACCGTGCGCTATCTCGAATCCGTGCCGGTTGTGCCGCCGATTGGGGGGCGGGTGTACGAGATCTATGCACGCGGGCAGGCGCTCGGCAACGATCCGCACGTGTTTACCCAGATTGGGGAGTGTAACAGCCTGTCGCAGGCGTTTATCGTGCCCTTCGCGGCGGGCGCGTATGACCTGGGGCCGTACAGCGAGCTTCAGCGCACGATCGACTTTTTCAGCGCGACGCCGGTAGCCGGGGTTTCGAATGCGCTCTGGTACAAGGGCGTGGCGATGACCACCGGCCTGACATCACTGGCGGTGATCGACCCGGCGTTCTCTAACCCGGTGCTGTGCCCGGCCGGACAATCGCTGCTCGAATGCGAGTACGAGCGCAGCAAGCCAAGTGTCGCCCTAATCAGTCTGGGGCTGTATGACGTCTACTGGATGACGCCAGAGCAGTATGCTTATGCCATGCGTCAGATCATCGAGATTTCGATCGCGCACGGCGTGATCCCCGTGCTGACGACCTTCCCAACACATCCGGGCGATGTCGCGATGTGGCCCAATGATGCCACCATGCGCAACCATAATCGCGCGGCGTTCAACACGACGGTACTCAATCTGGCCTCGGAGTATGGCGTGCCGGTGATGAACCTGTGGCGCGCGACCAACACCATCCATTGGCACGGGCTGCGACCCGGCGATTACCAGCACCTCATGGAACCGCCCACCGCGACCTATTTCGCTGCCTTTAACGGTGAGGAGAATCTGTACGGGTTCACGATGTGGAATCTGGTGGCGCTGCAAACGCTCGATGCGCTGCGGGCGAGTGTGTTGGAGGGGTAGGGGGAAGAGCTAATCAATTCCAACGGGGGGAAAATTCCTTTTCCAGTTCACCGGATTTTCCTGGTCTTCTGCCCACCGCAGAGGGTTATTCTCGATATATTCGCGGACTTTGTTAAGGGCTCGCTCGTTACGGATAACGTGTTCGTAGTAGTTGCGCTGCCAAAGCGAAGGTCCCTCCACTCCGCGCACGCGGTTGGCTTGTTTCGTGGTTGTCGATTTGAATTGACCGATAATTGCACCGATTGAGCCAGGAAGCGGTCCCTTTGGTGGATTTGAGTTGGGAAGGGCGACCCGCCGGGTCGCCCCTACAAGGACGATAATCCCATGTAGATGATTCGGCATGACTACGAAGGCGTCAAGCGACACATTCGGGCGGATGGTTTCAGTGTTTTGCCATGCTTCTTGGACCATTTCACCGTATTGATTCAGCGTGACATCTTGGCCAACGACTTTACCGAACAAGCATTCACAATTCAGGGTACAGAGCGTAACAAAATAGACGCCTTCGTGTGAGTAATCATAACCCTGCAACCGGATGGAATGCCGATGATGGCGATCGGGATCGTATGTCATGTCGTGTTGTGGTAGCCTAGCCTAAGTAGGGGCGACCCACTGAGTCGCCCTGGGCGAGGCACTGCCTCGTCCCTACAAAAACGGTTGCATGCCCGATCTGGAAGCCGGCGCGCCGGGTCGCCGTGATTTGTTACGCCTTGCCCAGCGCCTGGGCGATCCAATCCGCGGCGTGATCCAGGGCCGCGTCAAGCTGTTCGGGGTCTTTGCCGCCCGCCTGCGCCATATCCGGGCGGCCGCCGCCACCGCCGCCGACAATCTGCGCGGCGGCCTTGATCAGGTTGCCCGCGTGGACGCGCTTGGTCAGGTCTTTGGTCGCGGCGGCGATCAACTGCGGCTTGCCGTTCTCCGCGACCATGCCGAGCACCACCACGCCCGATTCGACCTGATCGCGGAACCAGTCGGTCATCTCGCGCAGGGTGTCGGTCGTGGTGGGATTGACCTGCGCGACCAGCACGGCGACCCCGTCGATCTCGCTGCGATATTTTTCAGCAGTCGTCAAATTCCAGCCGGGCGATCCGGCGGCGCAGGCGGGCGTTTTCGTGCTGCTGCGCGCGATCTCGTCCTGCAGTGTCTCGATCCGCGCCGGCACATCGTCCGGCGTGATGCCGAGACTGCCCGGCGGTCTCGCGCAGACGGTTCAGGCTGCGGCGGATGTACTGCTTCCGCGCCGTGGCCGGTCAGCGCCTCGATGCGGCGGATGCCCTGCGCGACGCTGCCCTCGGAGGTGATGACAAACGGGCCGATCACGCCGGTCTGCAGGGACGTGATTGCCGCCGCACAGCTCATAGCTGTAGCGGTGCTGCTGGTCTTCCCAGATGTTGATCGTGCGGACGCGATCGCCGTATTTTTCGCCAAACAGCGCCATCGCGCCTTCGGAGCGGGCGGCGTCCAGCGATCTTTCTCTCGGCGACGACGGGCATATTCGCCAGGATCGCCTCGTTGACGTGGTGCGTGATCTCGTCCAGTTCGTCGGGTGTGACGGGCTGATCGTGGCTGAAGTCGAAGCGCAGACGATCCGGCGCGACGAGCGAGCCGCGCTGCTGGACGTGCGTGCCGAGCACGGCGCGCAACTGCGCGTGCAGCAGGTGGGTCGCGGTGTGGTTGCGCATCACGTCCAGGCGGCGCTCGCCATCGACCGTCACGGTACAGGCTTCACCAGCCGCCGGCTGTCCTTCGACGACCTCGCCGATGTGCACGATCAGTCCGCCGATGGGCTGGCGCGCGTCTTCCACGTCGATCGTCCAGCCGTCGCCCTCGATCACGCCGGTATCGCTGACCTGGCCGCCCGCCTCGACATAAAACGGCGTCATGTCCAGCACCACTTCGACCTTGTCCCCGACCTCCGCGCGCTCGACCAATTCACCATCGCGCAGGATCGCCAGGACACGCGCCTCGCGGCTGAGCGGGCCATATTGATCTTGCTTCACGCCGATCCGCGATCAAGCCCTGGGCGCGCAGCGTGCTCAGTGTGCTCTGGTAGACTTCGCCCATGTCAATCGCGCCGAACGCCCGCCATCCTTGCCGCGGCTGACGGCTTCGTGCGCGCGCTGCGCCGCGCGGAAGCCGACCTCGTCCACGGTGTAGCCGCGTTCCTGCGCCACGTCGCGCGTGATTTCCAGCGGCAGGCCCTTTTCGGCATGCAGGCGGAAGGCGAGATCGCCGGGAAGCTGGCCCATCATCAGCAGCGAGTCGCGGATGTCGCTGGTGGCGGACAGGCTGCTGATAATATCGCTGAGTTTCACCTGCTCGCCCAGACCATCAACCAGCCGCGCGAGAATGCTGGCGGCACCGGATACGGCGACGTCCTGGTTGATCTGGTCCATGGCCTGGGCAGCCTCGGCGGGCACGCCGGTCAGCGACTCGCCGTGAAACAGCGGAGCGAGCTTGTCGTTCAGATAGCCTCTGATCTCACGGTCAGGTCGTCCAGCATCTCGTCCAGTTCGGCCAGCGCGCGATCCATGGCGCGGCGGAAGCGGACTTCTTCGTTGGTGATCGTGCGGCGGATCGCCTCGCGGTGCTCTTCGAGTTCGGGATAGGCGACGCGCATGGTGTCGATCACCGCGTCGGCCACGTCGGCCAGGAACGGCTGCTCAAAGCCGAGCTTGGTGCCAAAGCGCACCGCCCGCCGGATCACCATGCGGCAGATATAGTCGCGCCCGGTCGCGCCAGGGCGCACGCCGTCCGCGATCAGGAAGGTGGCGGCGCGCATGTGATCGGCGATCACGCGGTAGGGCACGATGTTGGCGTCGCGCTCGGCGTCGCTGTGGCCGGTCAATTCCTGCACGCGGCGGATGATCGGCATAAACAGGTCGGTCTGGTAATTGACGCGTCGTCCCTTGCAGGATGCTGACGATCCGTTCCAGGCCGGCCCCGGTATCGACGCCGGGGGCGGGCAGCGGCTCGCGCCGGCCGTCTTCAAACTGGTTGTACTGCATGAAGACGAGATTCCAGATTCGAGATAGCGATCGCAGCCGTTATCCAGCTCAAAATGCGGCGTCTCCCCGATCCCGCACGGCACGCCTGCGCACCCCAATCCCAGTGGATTTCGCTGGTGGGACCGCACGGCCCGATGTCGGCCATCTGCCAGAAATTGGTCTTGTCGCCCATGCGGAAGACACGCGACGCCGGCACACCGATCTCGTTCAGTCCAGATGTCATAAGCTTCGTCGTCGCTGGTGTGGACGGTGTAGATCAGCCGGTCCGGCGGCATCTCGTAGACCTTGGTCAGCAGGTCGTAGGCATAGCGGATCGCGTCGCGCTTGAAGTAGTCGCCAAAGCTGAAGTTGCCGAGCATCTCAAAAAAGGTATGGTGGCGCGGCGACGGCCCGACGTTTTCCAGATCGTTATGTTTGCCGCTGACGCGCATACACTTCTGCGAGGTGGTGGCGCGGTTATAGGGGCGCTTGTCCAGGCCCAGGAACACATCCTTGAACTGGACCATGCCCGCATTGGTGAACAGCAGCGTCGGATCGTTGCCCGGCACGAGCGACGACGAGGCCACGCGCCTGGTGGCCCATTTCTTCAAAGAAATCCAGAAACGCCTCGCGTACTTCGGCGCTGGTCATTTTTTTCATGGGGATACGTCTTTCTGTAGTTGCTGGTTAGTTATTAGTTATTAGTTGTTGGTTGTATCTGGTGCGAATTGCGCTTTTATTCTTTCAACCAATAACCAAAAACCAAGAACTAAAGGCCCCTGATGGCCTCTCGACGCCCGATTATAAAGAACGGCCGGGCGCTTGGCAATGCTTAGCTGGGTACGGCGGCCGCTCGTCCAGGGAACCCCCTCGCAACATCGTCCTAATTTCCTATCCAAAAACCAGCCATCTACCCGATGAAAGCCAGTCGTTTTTGGATTAGGCTAGGTAGTGTTGTGTTCAACAAATTAAGGAGTGAATGAATCACATGCGACAACGCAAGTGGTGGATTTTGTTCGTCATGGTCAGCGTTCTCGCGGTGCTGCTCGCAGCCTGCGGTGATGACGATGATAATAACGGCGGTGATGATAACGCCATTGAGCCGATTGACGAAGGCGTCGTCGCGGATGTGGTGATCGATAATGAAGCTTTCACCCCCGGATCTATCGATGTCGAGGCAGGCTCAACCGTCACATGGTTTAACGACGACGATGAAGCGCATACGGTGACGTCTGGCACTGCGGGTGCTCCCGATGGATTTTTCGACTCCGGCAATATCGATGCGAACGGCTCGTTCAGCTTTACGTTCGATCAGCCCGGGTTGTATAACTACTTCTGCAGCATCCACCCCAATATGGCCGGCACGATCAACGTCACGGCCAGTGATGAAGCGGGTGAGGCAGCGACCCCGCTGCCCGGCGGGTAAAACCAAACCCCCACATACTCCGAAGCTATGCACGAGACCCTGGGACGAATTGTTCCCAGGGTTTTCTTTTGGGAATTGTCCGTCCGACGGCCCGTTCAATCAGCCTTTTTGGATTGATCGTTTCTCACGGCCCAGGATCTTTGCCATAATCTGTACCAGCAATGGTCTATCCGGAATATAAGCCGCTCTGCAATAGTCACAGTTTCGGAGGAAAAATGAAGCACAAGCTCTTGGTTCTCATGTTGGTTGTTGTCGTAGCTCTCGCAGCAGCACTGCCAGCGGGAGCCGCCGATCCGGCTCCGGGCAGCACCTGCGGGCTGATCTTTGCCGGGCACGTCGAGGAACATGCCCTGGAAGGCCATCTTGGCGCGGAGCACAATCCCGGAATGCATGAGGGTCTCGCCGGTTTTGCCGAGCATCACGGAGAGTGCCCGTAATCGGTTTTGTTTTTGTACGCGCAGGGGTGGGTTAATGGACTCACCCCTTTCTTTTTGTCCTCTTCCACGATATTCTCCGCGTCTTCACTGATTCGCCCCTGATTTCCCCTTCACCTTGTGGTAATATACTCCCCGTGCATTCGCAGCCGCACCGCAACATGGCAGGGGAAAGGGAGTTCATGGCATGCCGACGATTGATGAGCAGGTCGAGATTTTGATGGCGGGTACGGAATACGGCGATCCGCAGATCAAAGAGACGATGACGCGGGAACTGCGCGACCGTCTGATCCTGGCCGAGAAGCAGGGGCGGCCGCTGCGGGTGTATTGCGGCTACGACCCGCGCAAGCCCGATCTGCATCTGGGCCACACGATCACCATGCGCAAGCTGCGCCATTTTCAGGATTTCGGCACGAGGTGACGTTTCTGATCGGCACCTTCACCAGCCTGATCGGCGATCCGTCCGACGTGGACAAGGCGCGCGCGCAGTTGACACCGGAAGAAGTCGAGGAGAACGCACGCACCTACCAGGAGCAGGCGTTCAAGATTCTGGACCGGTCAAAGACCATCGTGCGGCGTAACGACGAATGGCTGTCTACACTGGACTTCCGCGACATTATCCGGCTGGCGCAGAATTTCACCGTGCAGCAGTTCCTCGCGCGGGATAACTTCGCGCGGCGGCTCGAAACGGGCGAGCCGATCTACCTGCACGAGATGTTCTACTCGCTGATGCAGGCCTATGACGCCGTCGCGATGAAGACCGATGTGCAGGTGGGCGGGCAGGATCAGCTCTTTAACATCGTCGTGGCGGGGCGCAAGCTTCAGCAGGCGCTCGGCCAGCCGCCGCTGGTTGCGATCATCATGGGCGAGAGTCTGCCCGGCACCGACGGCGAGCTCAAGATGAGCAAGAGCATGGGCAACCATATCCCGCTGATGACCACGCCCGAAGATATGTACGGCAAGGTGATGAGCGTGCCGGACAAGGCGATGCCAATCTTCCACAAACTGCTGTTCGGTTACACCGCCTCGCAGCTTAACGATTTGGACGAGCGGCTGGCGGCAGATCCGATGGGGGTCAAGAAGGCGCTGGCCCACCGCGTGGTGCAGGAATTCTACGGACCGGAAGGCGCGGAGCAGGGCGCGAAGCACTTTGCCACCGTGATCCAGGGCGCGGGCCTGCCGGACGAGATGCCCGACTTCGCCATCGTCGCGCCGACGCCGGTAGTGGATATCCTGTTGGGGGCAGGGCTGACGAGCAGCAAGGGCGACGCCAAACGCCAGATCCAGGGCGGGGGTGTGCGCGCCAACGGCGAAAAGGTCGAGCAGTTCGACGCGGTCATTAACCCGGCCACGCTGCCGGTCGTGCTGCAAGTGGGCAAGCGCAAATTTGTGCGCGTCATCTCCGGATAGACCATGATCGTATTCTTCGACGTGGATGATACCCTGGTCGATCACAGCAGCGCGGAGCGTTCGGCCGCGCTGTTGTTCTACAAGGAACACGCCGGCAGTGCCTCGCTGGCCGGGCTGGACGGCGACACGTTCTGCGCGCGCTGGCACGATGCCGCGGTTCGCCACTTCGCATCATATAATGCCGGCGAATGCAGCTACCAGGAGCAGCGCCGCCGCCGGATCCGCGAGTTTTTCGGGGCGGATCTCACCGACGCGGACGCCGACGACCTGTTCGGCGTCTACCTGACTCGCTACGAGGCTCACTGGGCGCTTTTTCTGGATGTCCTGCCGTGCCTGGACGGGCTGGCCGGTCATACCCTGGGCATTATCTCCAACAACAGCATTCATGCGGTACAGCACAAACTGCACCACGTGCAGATCGCGGATCGTTTTGATGTCGTCATTGCACCCGAAACGACAGGCGCATCCAAGCCTGATCGCCGGATTTTCGAGGCGGCGTGCCAGCAGGTTAACGCGCCGGCCAGCGCGTGTGTGTACGTCGGGGATCAGCTTGATACCGATGCCCGCGCGGCAGCGGCGGCCGGGATGATCGGCGTGTGGATCGACCGGCGCGGTGAGGATGGGAAACCGCCCGATGGCATCATCACGATCCACGATTTGCACGAGCTGATGCGGCGGCTGAAAGGGTAGGGGGATGGCGCTGGACGTCGAATATCACGGGCTGGGCGCGGAAAACCTGTTTGGAGACTACGCATGTGTCTTTGTCGAGCAGTTTGCCACGCGGCAGCCGCATGGCGTGGCCTTGGATGGATTTCACGGGCCGCATCCTGCGCGGCCGCGCCGATGGTGATTTCGCCACGCTGACCGACGATCCCCGGCGGCGTGTGGTCTTTCTGACCGATGCATCGGCGCTGTGTACGCTGGTCGGCTGCGACGGGCGGGACATCCTGGCGCAGATCGGCTATGATGAAGCTTTCATCGCGCGGCTGCTGGAGCGGCAGACGCGTTTTAAGCTGGCCCTGTTCCCCGATATGGAAAAACGTCTCGCTACCTGGGATAACCTGCTCGATCTGGTGTGCAGCGCTTATCCTGAATGGCACGCGGCGGTCGAGCGGGTTCGGCCCGAATTGAAGGCGAGTCTGTTCGAAGCGCTGGAAGGCGAGGCCGCCGAGTTACGCGCCCGGCTGGCGGATGTGCTCAACGTGAACCGGCTGTTCGCGGGCGATGGCTATACGCGGCGCGAAGACGACCCACAGTGCCGTGTCCACCCCGAATATGTGATCCTCAATCGCCCGCTGATCGAACTGCCGGCTTACTGCCTGATCGATTTCCCAGTTGAGCCGTGACCTGAACGGGCGCTCGATGCACGGACGTCCTTATTCTTTTTTCGTGGTGGTGGACGAGATCTGCGCGCGCAGTTGTTCGCGCTGGTGGGTCAGCAGCCGGCGGATACTGACGATCCACGTGGCCGGCGACAGCAGCATCAACTGCCGCCACCAGCGAACCACGGGCCGACGCACGCCGGCCAGCGCGTATTCACCCTGCCGCCGTCCCCAGGTGATCGAGCGGCCCGCACGCGCCGAGGCCGACCACTGAATGATGACCGCGCCCCACGCCAGCCCGCCCCCGAATCCCACCAGCGCCAGCAAATCGCCGGGTTTCAGACGGCCTTCGTCCATCGCTTCGGCCAGCGCAATCGGGATCGTCGCGGCGGATGTGTTGCCGTAGCGGGCAATGTTGCTGTAGACGCGGTCTTCCGGGATCTTCAGCGCCTTGGCGGCGTAATCGATGATCCGCTGGTTCGCCTGGTGCGGGATGACAAGCGTCAGATCGTCGGGCTTAAGGCCGAGCGGTTCCAGCGCGTCGCGGACGCTTTCCCCGATCACGCGGGTGGCGAAGCGATAGACGCCTTTGCCATCCATATAGATCTTGTGCATCTCATGCACGCCGTCCTGCAGATAGGTTTCGCGGCTGCTGACGGTCGGCAGGGTGAGCATATCCCAGCCGGAGCCATCCGAGCGCAGGACCGTGCTCAGGATGCCGCCGGGCGTGTCGCTGCCCTGCAGGACTACCGCGCCGGCACCGTCACCCCACAGGATGCACGTCCCCCGGTCGGACCAGTCCGCCACGCGGCTGAGCGTTTCGGCCCCAATCACCACGGCGGTGTGGATCGTCCCGGCCTGGATCTTATTCGACGCCATGTCCAGCGCGTAGATAAAGCCCGTGCAGGCGGCGCTCAGGTCAAACGCGCCGGCGTTCGTCGCGCCGAGCAAATCCTGCACAAGGCTGGCCGTGCTGGGGAACATGTGCTCCGGGGTGGCCGTGGCGACGATGATCAGGTCGATCTCACTGGGCAGCACGTCGGCCACGTCGAGGGCTTTCTGCGCGGCGCGCGTCGCCAGACTCGTCGTGGTTTCGCGGGGTTCGGCAATACGGCGCTCCTTGATGCCCGTACGCGAGACGATCCATTCGTCGTCGGTCTCAACGATCGCCGACAGGTCCGTGTTGGTGAGCACCTGCGACGGCACTTCCATCCCCCAGCCGATGATATGGGCGTAACGGAGCATCCGGGGGCGGGTGATGCGATTGGTGCGGCCGTTAAGCGTCCGGCGCGGGCGTCCATTGTTGTCGATCATGCGTTGGTCCTGTATGAGTAGACAGTGATCAGTAAACAGTGATCAGTTGTTAGTTCCTGGTTATTGGTCCGATTCGCCCGCCAGAGACATGGGCAGGGCGATAATCGGTACGCCGTTAGCGCAGGTGCCAGGTTCTATGTCAGCCCCGGGCGGACACAGGGGTCCGCCCCTGCAAAAACGGTTTCGGGGACAGCGACGTATTTTCCCTGTAGACTGCTGACCGAAAACTGTTCACTGAAAACTGCCAACTAGTTTTCGTAGCGGCTGAATACCAGTACCGCATTGTGCCCACCGAAGCCGAACGAGTTCGACATGACGTGCTTAACCTCGCGCGCGACGCCGACATTGGGCGTGTAGTTCAGATCACATTCGGGATCGGGCGTGTGCAAATTGATGGTCGGCGGGATGAACTGCTCGCAGATCGCCATGATGCTGAATACGGCTTCCACACTGCCGGCCGCGCCCATCAGGTGCCCGGTTACGGACTTGGTCGAGCTGATGGCCACATGGTAAGCGTGCTCCCCGAATACGGCCTTGATGGCGCGCGTCTCGCTCGCGTCGTTCAGGGGCGTACTGGTGCCGTGCGCGTTGATGTAGCTGATGTCCTCGGGACGCAGCCCGGCGTCGCGGAGCGCGTGGCGCATGGCGCTCTGCGCACCCTCGCCGTTTTCCATCGGCGCGGTGATGTGGAAAGCGTCACACGTACTGCCATAGCCGGTCACTTCGCAGTAGATATGCGCGCCGCGCGCCCGGGCGTGTTCCAGTTCTTCAATCAGCAGCACGCCCGCGCCTTCACCCACGACAAACCCATCACGATCGGCCGAGAACGGGCGGGACGCACCCTGTGGATCGTCGTTGCGTTTCGAGATCGCGCCCATATTGGAGAGGCTGGCGATCGTCAGGCTGAGCAGCGCCGATTCCGAGCTGCCGGCGACCATCGCCGTGGCCGCGCCGCGCCGGACCATCTCGAGCGCCTCACCGATGCTGTTGTTGCCGGTGGCGCATGCCGTCGAGATCGCCATGTTCGGGCCGCGCAGACCAAAATCGATCGCGATCTTGCCGGCTGGACTGTCGGGCAGCATCATGGGCAGCAGCAGCGGGCTGACGGTACTGTGGCCCTCCTGCAGGTACTTCACGATGCCTTCCATCAGGGTGTGGAAGCCGCCGATCCCGGTGCCGACCAGGCAGCCGATCTCGTCCCGGTTCGAATCGTCCACGACCAGGCCCGAATCGTCGAGCGCCTGCTTGCTGGCATAATGCGCTACCTGGGTCAGCGGATCGGTCCGCCGCAGATCGCGCTTGGTCATGTGGCTGGCGGGATCGTAGTTTTTTACGTTGCAGCCAAAGGTTACCTTGAGGCCGAGTTCTTCATATTCGGGGATATGTTGTGCACCGGAAACTCCGTTAGCGGCATTCTGCCACGCTTCCTCGACCGAGTTCCCCACGGGGCACAGAATACCCATGCCGGTGACAACCACGCGCTTTCGTTCCACTGATAGATCCTCCGATACGCAGCCCCACCTTGGGGGCTAGCCTGACCATTACCGCGCCACAGCGAGCGCGGACCATGATTATACCGCATTGAAACACGTACTTCTCTATAAACCCAAATCGGCGCAAAAGGTTGCAGGGCGGTTGCTGCGCAACGTATAATGCACGCCGCACGACAGGCGAAACAGAAAGCACCGGAAGGACAGGCAGACGGCATGATTCTGATCACAGGCGCGACCGGGCTGGTGGGGCGGCAGCTTACGCCACATCTGCTGGCGGCGGGCTGGCCGGTGCGGGTGATGGTCCAGCCCCGGCGCGGCGGTCGTGCGCCCCATCTGCCGTGGCCGGAAGAGCTTGGCGTGGAAGTTATGACGGGCGACCTCCAGGATCCGGCCAGCCTGCACCCGGCGATGCACAACGTCCACACGGTGATCCATCTCGCCAGCGCTCAGTGGTGGGGCACGCGGCGCGATCTGGAGCAGGTGGATATACAGGGAACGCGCAACGTGATCGCGGCGGCCCGCTCGGCGCGGATCGGCCGCCTGATCTACCTCAGCCAGCTTGGGGCAGAGCCGTCGTCCGCCTATATTCTGATGCGGATTAAGGGGCAGGCCGAAGCGCTGGTGCGCAACAGCGGTGTGGCGTTCACCGTTATGCGCTGCGGCGTGATCTTTGGACCGGAGGATCGGTTCGTGAACGGTATGGCGATGCTGCTGCGGACGAACCCGTTTTTCTTTTTCCAGCCGGGCCACGGCGACAGCCTGCTCCATCCGCTGTATGTAACGGATCTGGTCAAGGCACTGGGCAACAGCCTGAACAGCATCGACCTCGTGGACGCGACGATCGAGATCGGCGGAGGCGAGTACCTGACGTATAACGAGATGATCCGCACGGTGATGCGCGTTTCGGGGGCACAGCGGATGATCGTCAACGTGCCGCCGTACCTGCTGCGCAGCGTGAACCGTCTTGTCAGCCGCGTCGTCCGGCGCTGGCCGATGACCCCGCAGTGGTTCGATATCCTTGCCACCAACCGGACGGCGAATCTCGGCAACCTGTATGATTACTGCGGCGTGCGCCCGGTCCGGTTCGAGGATACGCTGCTGACGTACATGCCGGACCGCCGTTACAGCCTGGAAATGCTGCGCTTCCTGTGGTCGCGCCCTTCGTAGGGGCGGCGGGCGATCCGACGGTCTGCCCAACTCCGAATAGTCTCCGAGATTTGGCATCATGCGCTCTGATCGCTGAGAAGAGGGGGCCCTTTCCGTGAGTTAGCCCCTCCCTAAATCCCTCCCCACAGAGTGGAGAGGGACTTCAGCGCTCCCCTTTCTCCGTGCGTGCTTTGCACGCCTGGGGAAAGGGGCGGGGGATAGGGGCCAGTGTGCATCCCTCACTCTTGGCGCGGAACTTCGATACCCCCCGGCGGCACGAATTTGTGTATAGTTGGTAGTGGGATGAAAGAGAGACGGGGTTCAGGTTCATGATGCTGCCTAGCTCACATGGCTCGATGATCACAACTCTTCAGCGCCTCGAAGAAGCCGGCGAGATCCGCGGGCTGGACGAGATGGAAGTGCTGTCGCGGCGCGAGCGCGGCGACGGGAACGATTACCAGCCACCCACCAGCCGGTCACTCGGCGATATTCTGCGACAGAACGTATTCACGCTGATCAATATCGTGCTGTTTTCGCTCGGCGCGACGATGGTCGCCATTGGGCGAGTGGATGAAGCGATTATCAGCGTGAGCCTGATCACGATAAATATCGTGATCGGCGTGCTGCAAGAGGTGTGGGCCAAGCGCAAACTGGACCGGATCGCGCTGCTGACGCGCCCCAAGGTCACGGTACTGCGCGGCGGTGAGCCGCGGACAATCGACCCTGCTGAACTGGTGCGCGGCGACGTGGTGATCGTCCGGCCCGGCGATCAGATCGTGGTGGATGGCATCGTGGTGGGGGATGGTCAGATCGAGGTGGATGAGTCGCTGCTGACCGGCAAATCGGATCATATCGCCAAACGCAAGGGCGATCCCGTGCTGTCGGGCAGCTTTGTCGTCACCGGAACGGCGATGTTCCTCGCGCGGCGGGTCGGCAAGAAGAGCTTCGCCAATCAGGTTGCCTCTGAGGCACGGGCCTTCCGCGTGGCGCGTACGCCCCTTCAGAACGACGTCGATTTTGTGATCCGGGTGCTGACGCTCGTCGCCGTCTTCTTCGGGATCCTGCTGGCCGCGTCGGCCGTGCTGTCCGAAGTGCCGCTGATGCGCCGCATCCAGATGGCGACCGTGTTCGCCGGGCTGATCCCCAACGGGCTGTTCTTCATGGTGATCGTTGCTTACACGATGGGCGCGGTGCGGATCGTGAGCCGGGGCGCACTGGTCCAGCAAGCCAATTCCGTCGAATCGCTGAGCAATGTGAACGTGCTGTGCATGGACAAGACCGGCACGCTGACCGCCAACAAAATCCATTATCACGATGTCTACCCGGTGGATCTGGGAAAAGACGCCTTCGAGCGGCTGCTGGCCGAATTTGCCCGCAGCGCCAGCGTCACCAACCGCACCAGCGAGGCGCTGATCCAGGCCCTGGACGGCAAGGCGCGGCGCGTGCTGGACGAGGTGCCGTTTTCGTCGGCGCGCAAGTGGAGCGCGCTCACCTTCAGCGACGATGATCAGAAGGGCGTCTACGTGATGGGCGCGCTCGAAGTGCTGGAGCCGCACCTGATCGCGGGCGGCAACTCGCTGGTCGAACAGGCCGAGCGCTGGTCGGATGAAGGGCTGCGCGTGGTGTTGTTCGCCTATAACCCGGAGGTGCTGTATCTCCACGGTACGGATCAGCGGCCGGTGCTGCCGGAACTCACGCCGCTGGGTTTGATCAGCTTCAGCGACGAACTGCGCCCTGAAGTCAAAGAGACGCTTGCCGGGTTCGCGCAGGCGGGCATCAACCTGAAGGTGATCTCCGGCGACAACCCGCATACCGTCGCGTCGCTGGCGAAACAGGCTGGTCTGCCTGGCAATTCGTGGGCAATCTCGGGCGCGGAGCTGGGTGAAATGTCTGACGCGCAGTTTGAGCAGGCCGCACTGGAAAACAACATCTTCGGGCGGATCACGCCAGTGCAGAAGGAGCGGCTCGTTCAGACGCTGCGCGACCGGGGTTTTTACGTCGCCATGATCGGGGATGGCGTGAACGACGTGCTCTCGCTCAAGAGGGCCAATCTGGGGATCGCGATGGAGAGCGGCAGCAGTGCCACGCGCAGCGTCGCGGATATGGTGCTGCTTGGCGATTCGTTCGCCGCGCTGCCGCCGGCCTTTCTGGAAGGACAGCGCATCGTGGCCGGGATGCGCGATATTCTGCGGCTGTATCTGGCGCGCGCCGTGCAGCTGGTGCTGCTGATCCTGGCCGCGGCGGTGGTGGGGGTCGGCTTCCCGTACATCCCCAAACATATCTCGCTGGTGGCGGGCCTCACAATCGGCTTCCCGACGTTCTGCCTGGCGTTGTGGGCGCGCCCGGATGTTGAGCGGCGCGGACTGATCGTCTCCGTGCTGCATTTTGCGTTCCCCGCCGGGATCGTGACGTTTCTGTTCGGGCTGGGGCTGTACGTGTACGCCTTCCATGCGATCGTCAACGACGGTCGCACCGTGGACGTGCTGCGCGAAGACGTGGAGTCGTTCCAGAAATATGCCGGGATCGATTACGAAATCTATACCGAAGACCAGTTCGTGTATGAGGTGGCGGTGCTGTTCTCGCAGTCGGTCCTGACGGTGTTCTCTGTCCTGTCCGGCCTGGGGTTGATCCTGTTCGTCGAGCCGCCGTTTCGCTGGTTCGTGGGCGGCGATAAATACAGCGGCGACCGGCGCGTGTTGGTGCTCGTGGCGGCGATGCTGGGGCTGTTCGTGTGGGTGATGGCCGTCCCACGCTGGCGGCGATTCTGGGAATTGCTGCCGCTCGAAGCCTTCGATTACGCGCTGGTGATCGGCGTGGTCGTGGTGTGGGCCGTGGTGCAGCGCTACGTGTGGCGCGCGCGGCTGTTCGAGCGGTTCCTGCATCTCGAAGCGATGGTCGATCTGTCGGACGACTGGCTGATGCAGGAGTTGAAGAAAAAGTAGGCGATTAGCGGTTAGCTAAAAGCTTACCTCACCCCCCGGCCCCCTCTCCACGCGCGGAGAGGGGGAGTAGGGGCGGGCTAACAAGCCCGCCCAAAGCGACCTGTAAGGTCGCCCGACCCACCGAGTCGCCCCTGCGAATTCCGGGCACTATCCCGGCTGTTTATAGTCCGGGTTGACCTCCGGCCAGACCATGATCGGCAGCGGCTCACCGATGCCAAAATGCTCCGCCCAGAGCCGCTGATAGGTGCCATCTTCGACCATCGCTTGCAGCACGGTGTCGATCTGGGTGCGGAAGTCGGCATCGTTGCGGGGCAGGGCAAACGCGATCGGCATATCATCGCCATAGGGCGTGTCGAGGATCTTCACCCGCTCCTCGTAGTCGCCGTCGCGCATCAGCGCCAGCAGCCGCAGGTTATCTCCGTAGATCGCATCCAGATTGTCCTCATCGACCATCGTATAGATCGCGCGGGACTCGTTCTGGATGCCAAATGGCTCGTTGACGTTTTGGCCCACGCCGAACATCTCCACGAGATTTTTGATATGCTCGGCGTCCGGCGCGTCATCCGCGAAATAGCCGATCCACCAGCCGGTGCCCAGCATATCGCCAAAGCCGGTCGTGATGCGCGAATTGGTCGGCACCATCAGGCGATCCCCGTGCTGCGCGTAGGGCAGCGAGTATTCGACCCGATCCGCCCCATCCCAGCGCGGGCTGATTCCCACGGCGATGTCCGCCTCGCCGCTCACGACCTGATCGACCGCCGTCAGCGGCGAACCGGGCACGACCTCGATCTCGACGCCCCAGCGGCGCGCGATCTCATCGACCAGCGCGCGGTTGAGGTCGTTGAGCATGCGGGCCTGGGCCGGGGCATCCGTCTGATCGGGCGCGACGAGTCCAGCGACGCGGAGCGGCTGACCGCTGCCCAGATGGTCCAGCACCGGGTTGTCGGGGTAGGGGATGTCGGTCGGGAAGTCACTCAGGCCGCGTGTATCGTCGTACAGGCTGTCGTAGACCGGCACGAGTTCTGTGAAATTGATCGACTCATCTGGGAACCAGATTTTGAAGATCTGATCGAGCCGTCCGCTGGCTTTGAGCCGCTGCAAGGAACGGTTGAATAGGTTGCGCAGGTTCACATCCCAGCGGCGCATGGCGATCGCGTAGGGCTCGTTGAGCACTGGCTCATCGATCAGGCGCATCTGCTGGCGACCGGCGCGGCGCAGGCTGTCCAGGCTGCCGACCATCCCCTGAACCTCGCCGGCTGCGAGAGCATCCAGCGCGCTGCTCTCGGTGAAAAAGGTGCGGATGTCGAATTCGACACCGGCTTCGCGGCTCCAGTTGCGCAGCGCGCGTTCGCTGCGGCTGCCGATCTCGACGGCGACCGGCTGCCCGGCCATCTCGGCCAGGGTGTTAAAGGGCTCGTCGCTCCGAACGACCATGCGCTCCTGGTTGATGTAGTACGGATGGGAGAAATCCAGCCAGTCTTCGCGGTCGCGGGCGTGGACCTGCTGGCCGATGAGCAGATCGACGCGCTCACCGAGGAGCATATCATCCGCGTTCTGGCGCGTGACCTGCGCGAACTCGACTTCGAGGCCCAATTCGATCGCAATGGCGCGAATAATGTCCACCTCGTAGCCGACCAGCTCGCCGTACTCATTCAGCCACGTGAACGGAAAGGCGTTGTAGTAGGTACCGACGCGCAGTTCGCCCATCGACTGGGCGACCGCCAGCCCGGACATGGTGGGCGGCTCAAACGGCGTTGGTGTCATGGTCGGGAGCGGGGTGGGCGGCACGAGCGTCGGCGCGGGGATCGATGGCGTCATGGTCGGGCGCGGCGTATTGGTGGGGAACGCCGTCGGCGCGTCGGGCGTGATCGCGCTCAGCGTCGGTGTGGGCGTTTGGGTTTCCTGGTACGCCTGCCCGCTGCTGTGCAGGGATAAGCCTGCCACTGCGGCGATCAGCAGCGCGAATAACAGCATCAGTCTCGTAACGGAAGGTTTCGTTTTCATACGCTGTGTCCTGTGTGAACCTGCGTAAATGTGTCGCTCATAACGTCTTGTAGGTGCGACCCACCGGGTCGTCCAGGGCGAGGCAGTACCTCGCCCCTACCTGTAGAGATCGTGTTCGTGAATGTAATCGAGCACGGCGTCGGGCACCTGATAGCGCACGCTCTGCCCGGCGGCGATCTGCTGCGCCAGGATGTGCGACGCGATCTCAATGCGCGGCGCGCTGACCCACAGCAGGCGCGCGCGCAGGCCAGGGATCTGCTGTTCCAGCCCGTCCACGTCGGGAGCGGAATCCGGGCGCAGCATGACGCCCAAGAGAGCCTCCCGGATCAGGTCGTGCGGGCGATGCCAGCCCGGCAGATCGCGCAGCGAATCGGAGCCAATCAGGAAGATCAAGGTCGCGCCGGGGTAGTCGGCCCGCAGCAGATGGAGCATATCCACGCTGTAGTGCGGACCGGGGCGATCCAGATCGACCCGTGAGAGAGCAAAGCGTGGATTGCCCGCGATGGCCCGCTCGACCATCGCCACCCGGTGATCGGCGGATACGCGCACCGCCGCGGCGTGTTTGTGCGGCGGCGTCGCGGCTGGAACGAACAGCACGCGCGACAGCCCCAGACGCTCGGCGGCGCACTCCGCCAGGATGAGGTGGCCCAGGTGCGGCGGGTCGAATGTGCCCCCGAAGACACCCAGGCGCAGCGCCGGATCAGCCGACATCAATCGCTCCACTCAAGCTCGAGGTCGCCGATATAAACCGTGTCGCCGGGTTTGACGCCGGCTTCTTCCAGCGCGGCTTTGATGCCCATGGTTTCCAGAATGCGTTGGAAGCGGTTCACGGCCTGATCGTAATCCCAGTAGGTCATGGCGACGGCGCGCTCGATGCGCTTGCCAATTACCCGGAATTCGTCGTGACTCAGCCGCTCGACGGTGAACGCCAACGGATCCTCGCCCAGTTGGTAGACGGGCAGTTCGGCGGGCGCGGCCTCTTCAGTGGGCAGCGAATCGAGCGTCTGCACGGCGCGATTCACGATGTCGCGTGTATGCTGGTGGGTAGCGGAGGAGATCGCCAGCGGCTCGTAACCGAGCTTTTCCAGTTCGGCCCGGATCTGCGGCCAGCGTTCCTGTGCCTGCGGCAGATCCATTTTATTGAGCACGACGATCTGCGGCTTTTCCCTCAGGCGATCATCAAACAGCGCGAGTTCGGTGTTGATCTGGTGGAAGTCCGCGATGGGATTCTCCGCCGCGCCGTCGAGCAGGTGGACCAGTACGCGGGTGCGCTGGATGTGACGCAGAAAATCGTGACCCAGGCCTGCGCCGCTATGCGCGCCTTCGATCAGGCCCGGAATGTCGGCAAAGACGAGATCGCGGTCATCCAGCACCACGACGCCCAGGTTAGGTTCGAGCGTGGTGAAGGGGTAGTTGGCGATCTTGGGGCGCGCGTTGCTGATGACCGAGAGCAGGGTCGATTTGCCCGCGTTCGGCGCGCCGACGATCCCGACATCGGCCAGCAGCTTGAGTTCGAGCGCGAGCCAGCGTTCCTCGCCGGGCTCGCCTTTCTCGGCGATGCGTGGGGCCTGGTTGGTGCTCGTCGCAAACCGCGCATTACCGCGTCCGCCGCGCCCACCTTTGGCGACCAGTACCCTCTGGCCGGGCTGCGTCAGGTCCGCGATCAGATCGCCGGTATGACTGTCCCGAATGATGGTGCCCGGAGGAACGTCGATCAGCAGATCGTCGCCGCTGCGGCCGGTCTTGTTGCTGGTCCCGCCTGGGGAGCCGCTGACGGCCCGATAGTGTGTCTGGTGAGTAAACGTGATCAGGGTGTTGAGGGTCGGCTTGACGACGAGATAAACATCGCCGCCCTTGCCGCCATCGCCGCCGGCCGGCCCGCCGCGCGGCACATATTTCTCGCGGCGAAAGTGGACGAGGCCGTTGCCCCCGTCGCCGCTCCGAACTTGGATTTTCGCTTCGTCGTATGTCATGCCCGAAGTTTAACGTGAGGCGGAGAGTGCGTCAAACCACGCCTGACCGCCGGGATCATGGCGGGACGCCGCGGGTTAGAACCGTGCGGCTATGGGAAAAGCCGGGAAGCTCGCTAAAGGGGCTGGTCAAGAGTCCCTTCAGTGGACTTCCCTAATCATAGCCGGACCGTTTTAACGTCCGGTGAAGGCGGTCAGTTTGGCAGAAGGATATCGGTTCTCAATACCTACGCTCCACAATCTGCTGGGCAAGAGCGCGCAGCTCGTCCACCGCAGCCGATGGTGGCAGCACATCCAGGCTGAGCATCGCCAGAGTTGCCAGTTCTTCGGCTTTCTCGCGCCCTTTCTGGATGGCGCTTTCGAGTGTCTGCTCGGCCAGAAAGCTGTCCTTGAGCAGGCTCGGAGCCGTATCGGGCGTAGCCTCGGCCACGGAGGAAGCTCCGGCCTTGCTGCCGTTGTTTTTCTCCTCGCGCACGGCACCGATGCCGCGCCCCTGCGCCAGATCGATCCCGGCGTTCTTGCCGATCTGATCGGGGTCGGCGATCAGATCGAGCAGGTCATCCGTGATCTGGAAGGCGAGGCCCAGGTTGAACGCGTAGCCGCGCAGCGCGTCCACCCATTCCGCCGGAGCACCCGCGCCGACTGCGCCCAATTCGACGCATGCGACAAACAACGACGCCGTTTTCTTGGCGATGATCTCCAGGTAGGTGTCGCGATCGAGCCTGCCCTGTCTGGCGGCATGGATCTGAAGCGTTTCCCCTTCGACTAAGTGGGTGGCCGCGCGCGCCAGGATCGCGTTGATCTCGGCGGGGTAGGGGGCCATGATCTCGTAGGTCTTGGTGAACATGAAATCCCCGGTCAGCAGGGCGAACGTCCCACCCCAGCGGGCATTGACGGTCTCACGCCCGCGCCGCAGCGTGCCGTGATCGTTGATGTCGTCGTGTACCAGCGTCGCCGTGTGGATGATTTCCACCGCGGCGGCGAGGGGAACCACATAACCTTCGTCGGTGCCTGCGGCAGCCGCATGCGCCAACAGCACCAGGCGGGGCCGCAGCCGCTTTCCCCCTGCACTGAGGATATGCCGCGTGGTCTCGTTCAGCAGCGGGACGGAGCTTTCAGTAGTCGTAAGCAGCAGTGCGTTTACAGCTTGGAGTGCGTCATCAATTGCCATGCGGCCTCGCATTTGTAACTTTTAGAACTTTCTGAAAGATTATAACAATGAGCATGCATGTCGGCAAATGGATTCTAGAGGGTGTAATGCACTTGCATTCTCTTTGCCCAGGGGTTTTCCCCGTGAGTTAGCCCCTCCCTAAATCCCTCCCCACAGGGTGGAGAGGGACTTGAGGCGCTCCCCTTTCTCCGTGCGTGCAAAGCACGCCTGGGGAGAAGGGGTGCCGACCAAAGGTCGGACGGGGGATAGGGGCCAATAAGTGCATAACAGGTTCCAGCTCCCAGTCCACAGAATTCAGTTTTCGGTGTTCAGTACGGCACGCCCCACCATCCGGCTATTCAAAATCCACTCGGGTTATCTCGCTCACATCCGGCGCATCTTTGGCATGCTGGATCAACGAGACCAGCAGAAGTTGCGCCAGCCGGAAAAAATCCTGCAGCTGATCCAGGCGCTCGACATAAAACTCGGCCAGACTCCGCGAGTCCTCGCCCATTTCCGGGAGGGCTCGCTGCAGATGATCGGCGTTGTCTTGCAGCACGCGCAGCGCCTGGTTGACATCGCGCAGTTCGCGGCTGCTCAGAATATTGCTCAGGATTTGCCAGAAATCGCTCTCCGCCCGGTAGTATTTGCGGCGATCGTCTTTGACCCACACCTCGTGTACAATGCCCATGTGCTCCAGGGTGCGCATGTGCGTGCTGACACTGGCTTTAGAGATGGCCAACCGCTCCATCAGGTCGTCCAGGCTGAGCGCGACCGGGCTCAACATCAGCGCGCCAAAAAGCTGGCCCATGACCTTCGAGAAGCCAAAATAGCCGGCAAGCTGTCCCAGCCCTTCAATCATGCTGGTATTGACCGTGTCCAGCGTTTCGTTCGCCGGGGATTGTGCGTTCGGTTGGTCCATGAGCGTTGCTGCTTTTCTCAGGTGCAGAATTTCTGATGGATCTGTGGAGAATGGTAGCAGGCTGTGAGGCCCGCCGCAAGTGTTTTTACAGCCGGGACAAAGCGGAGTATAATGGGGGGTGTATGGGCAGGAAAGGCTCCGGAGGGGGGCTATGAGACTAAAATCAAGGATAGGGAAGAGCGGTGCGCTGGCGCTAATTCTGATCGCCGTGCTCGCGCTCTCTCCCCCGGCCGCCGCCCAGCAGACGAATTGGCTCAGCTTTGATCCTACTCTCTCCCTGACCGCCGTACTGCCTTCCGGATCGTTGGGGCTCCCCGGTGAATCCATCAACTGGGTGATCACGGTAAGCAACCCCGGTGCATCGGCCGGCACCAATGTGGTGGTCAGCGATACGCTCCAACCCGAACTGCGCATCGATCGCGCTGAAACGGCCCAGGGCGAAGCTGTCATCAGCGAGCAGATGGTCGTGTTTACGATCCCGGTGCTGAACCCTGGCGAATCGGTTCGCATGCAGATCGCGACGACGGTGCTCAAGAGCCCGCCTGAGGGGATCATGGTGAACCAGGCCCTCCTGGCCGCCACGGGCCCCGACGGCGCGATCACGCGCAAAGCCACGACCGAACTCTCTCTGCCCGTGTCACTGCCTGCCACGGGTTACGTTCCCCCCCCTGAGCCGGATTTCCCCGGCGAGGGCGAACCTTCGGCGCTCCAGATCGCGCTGGCGGCCGTCGGTGTGGTCATGCTCGGCGCGGCCGTCGTGTGGTATCGCGGGCGCAAGCGCTGGCTGGGACGGCTGTAGAAAAAGCGGTCAGCGGTCAGTTTTCAGCCAAGATTCCACTATCCCCATATTGCTCGCGGCCCGATCCGGACAGCGGCCGAAGTCCCAGGGGCCTATCTCCATACACCCCAATAGCTCGTCGCTACTCGGACGGCGGGGTGGGGGTAGGCGTGAGCAGCTGTTCCGGCGGCGGGACATAGCCGCCCGTGCCGACGACCAGCCCGGCGGACTGCGCCAGCAGCGGCAGATAGGGCAGCATGTACAGGCCGGGGCAGTCGGTTTCGCTGTTGAACTGGCGGTGCCCGGCCAGATGGGTCAGTTCCAGGCGCAGCGCCAGCCAGTCGATCAGCCGCTGCCCGGCGTTGATCTGTTCGGGCGTGGGCTCGGTCGTGTCCAGATCGCCAAAAAAGACGACGCCCACACTGCCGGTATTAAAATGCTCAACATGCGTGCCGCGCACGTTCAGGTCGCGCCCCTCGAAGACTTGCCCGCCGCGCCCGATGCCAAAGTGATAGCCCACGTCCGCCCAGCCGCGCAGATCCATGTGCTCGCGCTGGATGCGCTGCATGGTGCTCATATCGTCACTTTCGATCAGCACCGAATGGTGGACCACGATGGTCTGGTAGTCGTCGCGCAGATCGCCCTCGTATTCGCGCCAGCCGAGCGGGGTGCTGATGCTGTAGTATCCTGATTCGAATTGAGCCGCGTGATCCGGTTCGCGCGCGCCCCAGGCGGCCCGCGAAATGATCTCCGGCCGGTCGATCTGCTTGAGACGGTCGGGGCGGGGTGATGACGGCGCGGGCGCGGACGGGATGCCGGTCGCGGCTGTGGACGCGTCCGGGCGAGGTGCGTCCTTCGTCGCTTCTCTAAAGACCAGATAACCGGCGATGCCGCCGATACAGGTCAGCCCAGCGCCAACGGCACTCATCCCGGCGATACCGAGAAAATCTCGGCGCGAATATCTGTTTCTCCTGCGCATGACCGATTCCTATGATGCTCTCTGCCGCAAATGATAACAGCCCGGCGGAATCGTGTCCATCAGGACGCGCACCGGGCGAAGACGCCGAAGCTTATGTTGTGTTTGAAATTTACTCATGCTACGATTGTAATAGTCTTCACATGGTGAGCGAAATGGTCGTATCATGATTTAGCTTGATTCGCTGCTGACAAGAGGGGATGGCGGTTAACATGTCGCACATACCAGATATTGTGATCGGGCGGCTGCCGATCTACTTGCGCGCATTGAGCCACATGATCCAGGAGAAAAAAGAGTACACCTCGTCGCACGAACTGGGCGAGCGGCTGGGCATCAGCTCGGCACAGATTCGCAAGGATCTGTCGCACTTCGGTGAGTTTGGCAAGCAGGGCACCGGGTACAATGTCGCGTATCTCTACGACCAGATTCGACACATTCTGAACGTGGATCACGAATGGTCGATGGCGGTGGTCGGCGTGGGCGACCTGGGGCACGCCATTGCCCACTACAAGGGTTTTAAGGCGCGCGGATTCCGGGTGGCCTGCCTGTTCGAACTCCGACCCGGCCAAGATTGGCGCGCAGGTGGGCGGCCTGCCGGTCATGTCGATCGATGACATGATGTCCGAAATCCAGCGGCAGCAGATCAAAGTGGCCATGATTGCCACACCCGCCGATCAGGCCCAGAAGGTTGCCAACCTGTTGGTCCAGGCCGGGGTGCGCGCGATTCTAAACTACGCGCCGATTTCGCTTGCCGTGCCGCCTCAGGTCCACGTGCAGTATATCGACCCGGCGGTTCACCTTCAGCATATGACGTTCTATATCAACGGCTAGAAGCGACTCACCACCGAGGACACGAGGTCCACAGAGAAAATCAAGGGAAAAGAAAGAGAAAAGACGGGAATCCTATCCCTTGGACCTGCTGCGCCAGGGGTAGGGCTCACTCCGCTGCCGTTCGTGTTCGGCACGCCGTTCGAGCACATAGCGCGCCAGCAGACAGGCGCTTGCCGCTCCCACATAATCAAAGCCAATATCCAGAACGGAGGCATGCCGCCCCGGTACAAATGCCTGATGCAGTTCGTCGGTCAGGGCATAGCTGACGGCGAGCAGAATCGCCAGGTGAGCGGCTTCGCGCACGGGCCGCTGCTCGATTCGCAGCGCGCGCAGGATCAGCACGGCCAGCAGTCCATAGCCGGCCATGTGCGATCCTTTCTTGACCAGCGTCTCCCAACTCTGCTCGGTGAAGATCGGCATCACGCCGGAGAAGTACACGCCGTCGCTGTGACCCGCGGGCGGCGTTTTGGGCTGGGCTGAGAACACGAAGATCAGCAGCATGAGGACCAGCGGTGGCCCCCAGGTCTGCGCGAAACGCCGCGCGGAAACCTGCCGGCCCATATGTGCATTTTGCTGGTTTGAGGTGGAGACTTTCTTCGTTATCATACCCACACGTTAACACAGAGCTTCAGCCAACAGCAACAGGCGCTTGCAAGGCGTCTGCCTGACGCCGGCATCAGAGTTGAAACCTCACCCCCCGCCCCCCTCTCCATGCATGGAGAGGGGGAGCAGATCAAGTCCCCTCTCCGCGTGTGGAGAGGGGATTTAGGGGTGAGGTAAAGCCTTCCAGGCAGGTTCTCATCACAACAGAGGGAGCAGACGGGTATGTTTTCCAATCTGACTATCGCATTCATCGGCAGCGGCAATATGGGCGAGGCGATGATCCACGGCCTGCTCACCAAGAAGATGATCGAGCCGGACGCAGATCGTCGCCGCCGATCCGCGCGCGGAGCACTTGCAGGATCTGCACGCGCGCTATGGGATGCGCTACACCACCGACAATCTCGACGCCGCGACCCAGGCCGATATTCTGGTGCTGTCGGTCAAACCGCAGGTGTTGGACGACGTGCTGCCCGAAGTCCGCGGCGGCGCGCAGACCTGCTCGCTGGTGGTGAGCATCGTGGCCGGCTCGCCTATCCGCAAGATCGCGGACGGATTGGCGAATGCCTCCGTGGTGCGTGTCATGCCCAACACGCCGGCCCGGATCGGCCAGGGGATCAGCGTGTGGACGGCCACCGCCGAAGTGCCCGAACCGCAGCGCGAGCAGGCGCGGCGGCTGCTGCAAGCGTTCGGGGAGGAGATCTTCGTCAAGGACGAAGACTATCTCGACATGGCGACGGCCCTCAGCGGCACCGGCCCGGCGTATGTGTTCCTGTTCATGGAGGCGATGGTCGATGCGGGCGTGCATCTGGGCTTTTCGCGCCATGTCGCGGAGAAGCTCGTGATCCAGACCATGCGCGGCTCGGTCGAATATGCGGCGCAGTCCGGGCTGCACATGGCGATGCTGCGCAACGAAGTGACCAGTCCCGGCGGCACATCGCCGAGGCGATCTACCAGCTTGAGAAGGGCGGGCTGCGCACCGTGATCTCGCGCGCGATCTGGGCGGCGTACCAGCGCAGCGTGGGGTTAGGCGGCGGGCGTAAGGTCTCGCGGCTGGCCGGGCGGCATCCTGACAGCACCACCAACGGCGAGGAAGAGGGGTAACAACCTTATCGAAGCGTACTATCTGGCCGCTGACGGTCGGCCCGAAGCAGCAGATTACCGGGGCAGGTAAACAGACCTGCCCTTATTGTTTCTTCTCATCTGTATTTGAATATTTCTGTTTAATTGTACTATATTTTACAAAATCGAATTGCCTCAAATCCTCTACTCCATCTACAATTTGTACCAGACATCACGAACAGTCTGGCTGCAAGGAGAATTTGCTATCATGGCGGATATGACGAACGAGATTACCCGAACACTTTTGGAACAAATCAAAGGCTTCGAGCGCGAGCTTAAAGCGGTTGACGTGGGATCGGTCGCGGAGGTGGGCGACGGGATTGCCCGCGTGGTTGGTTTGGACAGTGTGCGTTCCCAGGAACTTGTCCAGTTCGAAAACGGCGTGCTGGGGATCGCCTTCAATCTGGAAGACGACAACGTCGGCGTGATCATCATGGGCGAGTACATCGACATCCGCGAGGGCGACGAGGTGCGCGCCACCGGGCGGATCGTGTCCGTGCCGGTGGGGGATGCGCTGATTGGCCGCGTGGTGAACGCTTTGGGCCAGCCGATCGACGGCCGCGGACCGATCAACACGACGAAATACTTCCCAATCGAGCGCATGGGGCCCGGCGTAGTCGATCGCCAGAACGTCTCGCGCCCCGTGCAGTCGGGTATCCGCGCCATTGACGCCATGATCCCGATCGGGCGCGGCCAGCGCGAGCTGATCATCGGCGACCGGCAGACCGGCAAAACCGCGCTGACGATCGACACGATTATCAACCAAAAGGGGAAGGATCTGATCTGCATCTACGTCGCGATCGGACAGAAGCGCGCGCAGGTCGCCGGCGTAGTCGCTACGCTGGAACAGGCCGGCGCGATGGAGCATTCGATCATCGTGGTGGCGTCGGCATCAGACCCGGCGGCGCTGCAATATATTGCGCCGTATGCGGGCTGCGCGATGGGTGAGTATTTCATGGAAGACGGGCGCGACGCCCTGGTGATCTACGATGATTTGTCCAAGCACGCCTGGGCCTACCGGCAGGTCTCGCTGCTGCTGCGCCGCCCTCCTGGACGTGAAGCGTACCCCGGCGACGTGTTTTATCTGCACAGCCGCCTGCTGGAACGCGCTGCCCAGCTTTCGGACGCACGCGGCGGTGGGAGTCTGACGGCGCTGCCGATTATCGAGACCCTGCTCGGTGACGTGTCGGCGTACATCCCCACGAACGTGATTTCGATCACCGACGGGCAGATCTATCTGGAAAGCGACCTGTTCTATTCGGGTATTCGCCCGGCGATCAACACGGGTATCAGCGTGAGCCGCGTGGGTGGTGATGCCCAGCGGCGCGCGATCCGAAGTGTGGCGGGCCGTCTGCGCCTGGATATGGCGCAGTTCCGCAGCCTGGCCGCGTTCGCCCAGTTTGGATCCGATCTGGACCGGACGACTCAGCAGCAGCTGGACCGCGGTATGCGCCTGCAAGAGATCCTCAAGCAGCCACAGTACTCGCCAACCTCGCTGGTCGATCAGGTCGCGTTGATCCTGGCGGGCACGCGCGGCAAGCTCGATATGGTGCCGGTGCCGCAGGTCAAGGCGTGGGAAGAAGGCTTCCTGAAGCACTTCCACGCCAACTATCCCGACTATGAAGAGCGGCTCGTCGCGGGAGACTACAAGCTGACGGATGAGTTGGAAGCGGTGCTGATCAAGGCCATCGACGATTTCAACGTCACCTGGGCCGAACTGCACGAAAACGCGTAGGGCGTGAGGATACTGCCATGCCTACTGCACGCGAAATCAAGCGCCGGATCGGGTCCGTGCGCAACATCAATCAGGTAACGCGCGCGCTGGAAGCCGTGTCGGCTTCGGCGGTGCGCAAGTCGCAGGCGGCCGTGCTGTCGAGCCGGCCCTATGCCCAGCACGCCTATGATGTGCTGGTCAACGTCGCCGCGCAGAACGTGGGGCCGTCGCTGCACCCGCTGCTCGAAGTGCGCGAGCCGGTGACGCGGATCACCATGCTGCTGATCACCGGCGATCGCGGTCTGGCCGGCGCGTACAACACGAACATCGTGCGGCGCGCGACGCGCTTTGTCGAACAGTACCAGCGCCCGGTGCGCTGGATCACGGTGGGTCGCAAAGGGCGCGACCTGATCCGGCGGTGGATCGCGGCACGTCGCGGCGACGATAACGCGCCCGCCTATCTGAAAGACCAGGAGATCGTGGCGGAGTTCTCACATCTGCCCGCCGATCCGAATCTGAGCGACGTGGCTCAGATCGCGCACGTAGCTTTTGACGAGTTTTTGCGGGTCCCGGTGGATGAATTGTTCATCGCCTATACCAGCTTCATCAACACCATGACCCAGCAGCCGCGCGTGCTGCCGCTGCTGCCGCTGCGCCCCCTTGCGCCGCGCAGCCGTACCGTCGTGGAACTGGTCGATCCCAAGCCCGAAGCCCGCTACAGCAACCGGGTGTATATCTACGAACCGAGCGCCGAAGCGATTCTCAATGAAGTGATTCCGCGCTTCACCGAATTGCAGATCTTGCAGGCGCTCCGCGAGAGCCTGTCCAGCGAGCACAGTGCGCGGATGGTGGCGATGCGGAACGCGTCGGAAAATGCCGACAGCCTGTCGGACCTGCTGCAACTGGCCTACAACAAGGCGCGCCAGCTGGGGATCACGAGCGAGATTCTGGACATTATCGGCGGTGTGGAAGCCCTGAAACAATCCGAGGGAGATGACTAGGATATTATGACAAGCGCAGTCAAACAAGAAACCGAAGGCGTTGTTTCGCAGATTCTCGGTGGGGTGGTGGATGTGAAATTCCCCAACAACTCCAATCTGCCCGAAATTTACGATGCGATCCGCGTGCCGCGTTCCGGCCAGGACGATCTGATCCTCGAAGTGCAGCTTCACATGGGCGGTAACGCGGTGCGCTGCGTGGCGATGGATACCACCGACGGCCTGCAGCGCCGTGTGCCGGCGTTTGCCACGGGCTCGCCGATCCTGGTGCCGGTGGGCGACGCGGCGCTGGGCCGCATCTTCAACGCGCTGGGCCACCCGGTCGATAATCTGGGGCCGGTCAGCGCCGAGACCATGTACCCGATTCACCGTTTGGCCCCGGCGTTTGAGGAGCAGTCGACCTCGGTAGAGATGTTCGAGACGGGTATCAAGGTGATCGACCTGATCGCGCCCTTCCGCAAGGGCGGCAAAGCCGGCATCTTCGGCGGTGCGGGTGTGGGCAAAACCGTCGTGATCATGGAACTGATCCGCTCCATCGCGACTCAGCACGAGGGCTTCTCGGTCTTCGCCGGGGTAGGGGAGCGCACGCGCGAGGGTACGCAGCTTTACGGCGAAATGAACGACAGCGGCGTGATCAAGCAGACGGCGATGGTGTTCGGCCAGATGAACGAGCCGCCCGGCGTGCGTCTGCGCGTGGCCCTGAGCGCCCTGGCGATGGCCGAATACTTCCGCGACCAGGGACGCGACGTGCTGCTGTTCATCGACAACATCTTCCGCTTCTCGATGGCGGGTTCGGAAGTGTCCGCGCTGTTGGGGCGTATGCCGTCCGCCGTGGGCTACCAGCCGACGCTGGCGCAGGAAATGGGCGATCTTCAGGAACGCATCACCTCCACCAAGACTGGCTCGATCACGTCCCTGCAAGCGGTGTATGTGCCCGCTGACGACTATTCGGACCCGGCCCCGGTGGCCGTGTTCGCGCACCTGGACGGTACGCTGGCGCTGGACCGCGCGATCGCGGCGCAGGCGATTTACCCGGCGGTTGATCCGCTGGCGAGCAACAGCCGCATTCTCGATCCGAACATTGTGGGCGAGGAACACTATGAGACGGCGCGCGAAGTGCAGCAGATGCTCCAGCGCTACAAGGATCTTCAGGACATTATCGCGATCCTGGGCGTGGATGAACTGTCGGAAGATGACAAGGCGATCGTCGCCCGCGCGCGCCGCATCCAGTTCTTCCTGAGCCAGCCGTTTTTCGTGGCGCAGCAGTTCACCGGGCGCGAAGGGCGCTACGTGCCGGTGCGCGATACGGTACGCGGCTTCCGCATGATTCTCGACGGCGAACTGGATCACATCCCGGAGCAGATGTTCTACATGGCCGGGCCGGTTGAAGACGTGTTGGCCCGCTACGAGCAGGAACAGGCGCAGGCGGGGTAGAGCAGCCTCACCCCCAACCCCCTCTCCACGTGGTAGAGAGGGTGGGTATGAGCGGGAATACTGTAGCGGCGGGTTAACAAACCCGCCCGGCAAGTCCCCTCTCCGCGTGTGGAGAGGGGATTTAGGGGTGAGGTAAACCCTTCAAACAGGAGAAAGCACTCGAATGCCACTCGAAGTCGAAGTCGTATCGCAGGTGCGGCGGCTGTACCACACGGAAAAAGCCACGATGGTGATCATCCCCGGGAGTGAGGGTGTGTTGGGCGTGCTGCCAAATCATACGCCGCTGCTCACGACGCTGTCCTTTGGCGAACTGCGCATCGTCGAGGGGGACGATGTGGTGAGTTTTGTCGTGTACGGCGGGGTGGTCGAGGTCCGGCCACACAAGGTGACGGTGCTGGCCGACGACGCCGAATCCGTCCGCGAGCTGGATATGGATCAGATCGAAGCGGCGCGGGCGCGGGCGCGCGAACTGATGGAGCAGGCTCCCTCCGCCGAACAGCGTGCCGAGATCGCGCAGGAACTCCGCCGCGCGGAAATCGCTGCCAAAGTCCAATCCCGCGCGATGAATCGCCCCGGAGTACGGATCCGCTCGCTGGACGACGATTAACGCACGCGGTACATTGTCGCTTGTGAAGATATGCGCTAGGATCATCCATCCTGGCGCTGTTTTTTCTCTGGCCGGGTTTGCGATATAGTGAGCGCCGATGGATCGGACTGCTGAGGTAAAACTCGATGGGAGCTCTATCACAAAAGCTGGGTGTGGATCTCGGCACCAATAATGTGATGATATACGCGGGCGGCCAGATCGTGCTGCAAGAGCCGTCGATGGTTGCGCTTACGATCGAAGAGGAGCGAGTCGTCGCGGTGGGGCAGGAAGCGCGCGATATGTACGGGCGTCACCCGGAACATATCGAGGTTCTGCGCCCGCTGCGCGACGGTGTGATCGCGGATTACGAAGTGACCGAGGCCATGCTGCGCTACTTTTTCCGCAAAGTTCGCGGGCGTACCAGCATGCGCGGGCCGGAAGTGATGCTCAGCGTGCCGTATGGCGTCACCAGCGTGGAGAAACGCGCCGTCCACGAGGCGGCGGTCCGGGCCGGGGCACGGCTGGCCTATCTGCTGCCGGAGCCGCTGCTGGCGGCGCTCGGCGCGGGGCTGCCGATCAGCACGCCCGCCGGGAATATGGTCTTTAACCTGGGCGGCGGCGCGAGCGAAGCGGCGGTGCTGGCGATGAACGGGATCGTCGTGGCGGACAGCGTGCGCATGGGCGGCATGCGGCTGGACGAAGCGATCATCAACTATATCCGCCGGAAATACAGCCTCGTCATCGGAGAGCCGACGGCTGAGGGGATCAAGATCCAGATCGGCGCGGCGGTGGATATTGGCGAAGAACTGAGCATGGAGATTCAGGGTCGCGATCAGGTGGGCGGCCTTCCGCGCACGATCACCGTGACGACGAGCGAAGTCGTGGAAGCGATCCAGGAGCCGCTGGCGACGATCGCCGGCGCGGCACAGGCTGTGCTGGAAAAAACCCCGCCCGAACTCGCGTCGGACATCATCGACCGGGGCATCCTGCTGACGGGCGGCGGCGCGCTGCTGCGCGGCATGGATGAATACATCACCCAGCGGGTTGGCGTCCCGGCGTATCGCGCCGAGGATCCGATGATCGTGACGGCAGTGGGTGCGGGCCGCGCGCTGGCCGATCTTGCCTTCCTGCGCCGGACGATGATCGGCATCTGACGCCCGTTTCACCGATACGATTCTTATGGGCAGGGCAAGAGGGATCTTCTTATAATCGGGTTGTGTTAGGACCTTAGATTACACAAGGAGTTTCCCCCATGGCTAAGAAGTACGAACTTGCGCCTCTGCCGTATGCTTACAACGCGCTGGAACCCCACATCGACGAACAGACCATGCGCCTTCATCATGACAAACATCATCTGGCATACGTCAACGGCCTGAACAACGCGCTGGACAAGCTTGAAGCGGCGCGCTCGTCCGGGGATGTTGGGCTTGTCAAGCACTGGTCGCGCGAAGCGGCCTTCCACGGATCCGGCCACCTGCTGCACAGCATCTTCTGGCCGAATATGGCCCCGGCGGGCAGCGGCGGCGGTGGCGAGCCGGGCGGCGATCTGGGCGCGCAGATCAGCACGGACTTTGGCAGTTTTGCCGCGTTCAAGACGCATTTCTCCGCAGCCGCGAATCAGGTTGAGGGCAGCGGTTGGGCGCTGCTGGTCTGGGAGCCGAGCGCCGGTCAGCTTGAGGTCCTGCAATCTGAAAAGCACCAGAATCTTACCCAGTGGGGCGTTAAGCCGCTGCTGGTGCTGGACGTATGGGAGCACGCCTATTATCTGAAGTATCAGAACAACCGGGGCGCCTATGTTGAGGCGTGGTGGAACGTGGTGAACTGGTCGGACGTGTCGGACCGGCTGAAGGCGGCGCGGCGTTAAGGTGCTGTTCGTCATACGCACAGGCTATGTTTTGTCACATGACAATCGTGTGTGGCGCGGTATAGTGTAGGTACGATCGTTAAACACACTTGATCTCCTACAGGAGTAGTTGAAATGCCACATGTAATCACCAGCCTGTGCCTGCGCGATGGCGTTTGCGTGGACGTCTGCCCTTCTGAAAACATCGTTCCCGGCTTTCCGGAGAGCGAATGGCCGTGGTACTATATCGATCCTGACGCCTGCATCGACTGCGGGGCGTGCCTGACCGAATGCCCGTTCGAGGCGATTTTCGAAGAAGATAACGTGCCGAGCGAATACGCTATGGCCGCCGGTCAGGAACGCGTTCCGCACGGGAGCGCGCGCTATGCCGCGAAGAGCGGCGAAGTCGTGGATCTGACACCTGATATTCAGTTCAACTACGACTTCTTCTCCAAGGGGCCGGGCTACAACTCCAAGCCGTAAACGCTTGATCTCTCGTTGAGCCATCACGAAAAGAGGCGCACGTCGGTGCCCTCTTTTTTGTTTGGCTGTGAGTCGTGAGTTTTGAGTTTTGAGTGGGACAACCGCAGACCGTTGATCGCGGGGACGGATGAACAAGTCCGCTGTGGGTGATCGCCGGGTCGCTCCTACATGCTAACCTTCTGCTCCAGTTCCGCATTGAGTGTAGTTCCGCGATGTGGCACAAGGCTTGACTCACGACTCAAAACTCAAGACTCATGACCAACCCTAACCAATAATCCATCGGATTTGCGTGATAGGGGGGGCACTGCTATAGTTGATTTTGTCAGATTTGAGTCTTGGCAATATTGTTTTAAGGAGCGAATATCCCCATGACCCATATTATCACCAGTCTATGCTTACGCGACGGAGCCTGCGTCGAGGTTTGCCCTGTAGACTGCATTGTGCCCGGCTTCCCGGAGAACGACTGGCCGTGGTATTTTATCGATCCCGCGACCTGCATCGACTGCGGGGCGTGTATCCCTGAGTGCCCGTTTGAGGCGATCTTCACCGAGGACGATGTGCCTGGCTCCTATGAACTGTCGGCGGACCAGGAACGCCTGCTGATGCCAGGGGGAGAGCGTGTCAAGTCGGCGGGCGGCGAGGTTGTGGACCTGACGCCGGACATCCAGCCGAACTACGATTTCTTCGAGAAGGGGCCGGGCTACGACTCCAAGCCCTGAGACCTCAGATTCTGCTGCTGCCTCCAGAGGACCCTAGCGGTCCTCTGATTTTTTCTGCTACTGGCTGTCTTCGATCAGCTTCTCCGCGCGGATGATGCCCTCCGCATTGTTTCCACTCACGTACAATTTGTGAGCCTGTTCGGCCAACTGCCGGGCGGCTTCGGGCTCGGAGCGCAGCAGCGACTCGGCAATCGCCATGAGTTGATCGGGATCGGCGTTGCGCATACCCTCGTGGCGCATGATCAGGTGCGCGGCGATGCGAAAGGCACGCTGCGCCCGCTGCCGCTCGCGGATCACCTCAAAGGATGAGCCGATCAGGTGCGCCAGGATGATCATCTGGTCGATCTGCATCCGGGCGATGGCGCTCAGGCTGTCGCGGTTGTCCTGATCCAGCCGAGCGAAGTCGAAGCCCATAAATCTCAGCCCGAGCCGCTTGATCGCGTTCAGGCGTGGGATCGGCATGCTGGGGATCGCCTGAGCCAGCGTGACGAGATTGGTCGTCGCCAGCGGGGGCAGCCGGTCCAATGCGCGATCGAGCCAACGGCGGTTCCCGGTGGCGTTGCCGAGCAGGTGATGCGCATTAGCGACCGCAATATCGATGCGCGATTTGTTGATCACGTCCTCGCTCACTTCCATTGCCCTGGTGAACGCGGTTCGGGCCAGCGTGTACTGATTCGGGGCAGGGGAGATCGGACTCGGGTTGAGGGCGCGATCGAGACGGTACAGCAGGCGGGTCATGTGCAGCTTGAGCACGCTGTCCACCAGGGAGCGGTTGTCGTTGGTGCTCTGAACGTCGAGGGCGGCGCTGAACGCGCGGCGGTCCGCATCGGACAGACGATCGGCGTGCTCATCGAACCAGCGCTCAAGCTCGGCCACCGCGCCGTCGAGATCGTCGGGCTGTTCGAGAACGTAGTTCGTAAGCTGGTGAATCGGTTCGAGCAGGGAGGGCATGGGCTTCACACTCACTTCCGTGCCAACAAATCATAATGCAAAAAGAAATTTGGCTCGATCTGGATCCCCGTGATGTCGTCCCAGGCGACGGCCTGCAGGTGATCCTGCCACAGCGGGATCAGATCGTAGTCCTCCAGCAGCAGGGCGGCGGCGGCCTGGTAGAGCGGCCCCTGCGCGGCGGGATCGTCCAGCTGGGCGGCCTCGTCCAGCAGTTGATCGACGGCCGGTTTCGCGTAACGGCCATTGGCCGGGATTGGCCAGGATGAGTGCGCCAGCGGACGCAGATAGGCGTCGGGATGGGGTACCAGCGGCGTCCAGCCCAGGAAGGCGGCATAGGCGGCCTCTCCGCGCTCGACCGCGCTGATCAGGGTAGACGTCTGAATATCCGTAAAAATGCCCGCTTCAACGTAGTCCGAAATGCTTAACCGCTGCCGGACGATCTCGTTCAGGGCGGCGGCGTGGGTGGTGCCATAGGTGGGCAGCGAATAGCCAATGATGAAACTCAGCATGGACGATCCGCGCGTGCGGTAGCCGGCGTCATGCAGCACGCTCTCGGCCCGCGCCTGATCGGTCTGGTCCGGCCAGATCGGCGCGTAAGCATCCGGGAACTGGGCGGGGACAAGACTCGTCAGCGGGGTGATGTGGCTTCCGAACACGTCCGCCAGGGCGGGCTCCCGCTCGATGAGCAGGGTCACGGCTTCGCGCGCGGCGGGATCATCAAAGGGTTCACGGTCGTGGTTGAAGTAAAGGTAAAACACGCGCGTACTTGGCACGTCCACCACCTGCAAGCCGCCGGTCCCTTCCAGTTCGAGTATGTGCCCCAGGAACAGCGCCCGCCATGCCATGTCGATCGCGTGGGCGCGCAGGGCGTCGCGCAAGGCTTCGGAGCGGGCGAAACTGCGCAGGATGATCGTCTCCGTTGCCGGCTGCGGGCCGAGTTGGTAGGCCGGGTTGGCTTTCAGCACGATCCGCTCATGCAGCTCAAAACTCTCAAGCGAGTACGGTCCGTTGCCAATAATCTGGTCGGGGAAAGGGACCGGCTGCTCGCTGGCGGCCAGGGTAGGGTGCTGCGGGAAATAGGGCGGCAGCGCCAGCAGTGCCAGGAAGTAGGGCACCGGGCGCGTCAGACGAAAGACCAGCCGCCCATCGCTGGCCGCTTCCACGCCGCTCACGTAAGGCTCAACAACCTCGGAGGCATCACGGCGGAGATCTCGCACGCGGGTGATCGAGTCCACGAAGGTCTGCGCGGTGATTGGCGTGCCGTCCGAAAAGGCTGCGTCAGGGCGCAGCGTGAATGTGTACGTGAGCCGGTCATCGCTGATCTGTATATCCTCGGCCAGCGCGAGTTCGTAATCCAGCGTGCCGGTGATCTGGCGCGTCAGGCCGGTGTAGAGATGGCTCAGCACCTCCCACGCAAGAAAATCATAGGCTTCGCCGGGGTCGAGGGTGGTCGGCAAGTCGGTCACGCCAATGGTGATCGAGCCGGAATCCTGGGCGTGGGTGGGTGCGATCGCAAGCGGCGCCAGCAGCCCGATCACGGCCAGCGCCAGATATAAGCCGCCAAAAAACAACCGGCGAACAACGGGCATAGGGATCAATGCCTTCCTAGGTGTGCGTGATGCGAGGTTCGATGATCATACTCGACAACCGAAACAGGGGCCGCGTTTGGCCCCTGAAAGATTTGAGCAGACCCAACACTGCCCGCTAACTCTTCTGATCCTTCTTTTCAGACCCCATCACGCCCGGAAGCTGCGTGATCGCCTTGGTCAGATCCAGCCCGGTGAGCGCTTCGACTGTGGCAGGCACCTGCGCGATAATGTTGGCGATGTCGCCGCTGACCTTGGACGCGCCCGCCCCCCCGCCATCGCCGTTGCTGATGACGACGATCCGATCCGTCTGGGCCAGCGGGGACGCGATGGCCGTGGCGACCTGCGGCAGCACGTCGATCAACTGCTGGATGATCGCGGCCTGGTTGTACTGCTGCCAGGCTGCGGCCTTCTTCTCCATCGCTTCCGCTTCGGCCAGACCCTTCTGCCGGATCACTTCGGCTTCGGCCAGACCACGCGCGCGGACCGCGTCGGCTTCCGCCTCACCACGGGCGCGGATTGCGGCGGCTTCCGCCGAGGCGCGCGTTTCGAGCTCAAACTTGTTCGCGTTGGCGAGCGTCTGGATGCGGAACTGTTCGGCCTCGGCCGGCTTGCGCACTGTCGCGTCGAGTTCCTGTGCCCGGCGCAGCGCTTCCTGCTGCTGGACCTCGATCGCCTTCTGCTTCTCGATGATCTCGATCTGCACTTCCTCGCCGCGGATGGTCTGCCCGGTGATCTTCTCCTGCAGCGTCCCGGCGAGGTTGGCCTCGGTGGTCTTGCGGGCGACTTCGTTATTGTAATCAGCTTGCAGCAGCTGATAGTCGCGGCGGGCTTCGGCTTCTTTGGTGGCGGCGATCTGTTCCGCGATGGTCGCGTCACGCTTCACTTCGGCCACGCGCGGACGGCCCAATGCTTCGAGATAACCTTCCTTGTCGCGCACGTCCTTGATCACGAACGTGTCAATGCCCAGGCCCATATTCGCCAGATCGCCGGCGGAGACTTCCTGCACGCTCTGCGCGAACTTATCCCGCTCGCGGTAGATTTCCTCCACCGTCAGCGTGCCGATGATGCCGCGCAGATGCCCGGCCAGCGTCTCGTGCGCCACGTTGATAATTTCCTCGCGCGTCTTGGAGAGGAACCGTTCGGCTGCCGTGCGGATCGATACATCATCGCTGGCGACCTTGATCTGGGCCACGCCTTCGAGCGTGATAGCCACACCCTGTTTGGTGTAAACATTCTCGGTGGTGATCTCGATCGTCATGATTTCGAGCATGATACGATCGACCCGTTCCAGCACCGGCCAGATAAAGGCGCGGCCACCCTTCACGATGCGGTAGGGCTCAACCTCGCCGGTCCGAGGGTTGCGCCGCTGCCGGCCGGAGATCACCAGGACTTCGTTCGGCCCAACCTTTTGCACGCGGCTGGCATAAACCGCCACCAGCGTGAACATCACAAACAAGAACAGCAAAATGACGACGGCGAACGCGGCTTCCATGGTTCAAATTCCTTTCTGGTGGAATAACAAGCTGTTGGCAATCAGCGATTAGCATTTAGCCGTCAGCGATTAGCCGGGTCCGCGAAATCCCCTATGCTGCTAATCGCCAAAAGCTAACGGCTAACTGTTTGAAAGAACCTACAACCTATCCGTAAATTCGCTCGCTCCGTAGGAGGCGTATTGCAATACGCCCCTACAACAACGAATTTCTGGATAGATACCTAGTCGATCTTGCTTACATAGACCGTCCCGCCGACGATGCGTTCAATACGGACGGGCGTACCGCGCTCGACGGGTTCGTGACCTCCGGTCGCGCGGGCTGAATAGGTGACGCGTCCTCCCTGGGCGACAAACGCGATCTGACCGACGCCGTTGGCAGGAATCGGCGTGACGATCTCCGCGACCTGCCCGATCAGCCGGGCCTGCTGGACCTCGCTGCTGATGGTGGGTGACAGGATATACAGGAAGAACAACTGCGCCGCGATGCCAAAGACGATGCCGCCGAACAGTGCCGCAAACAGGCTGCTGATCGTGCCGGCGTCGAACAGCGTCACCGCGATCAGGCCAAACGCGCCGAACGACGAGACGAAGCTCGCAATCGCCAGTGTGCTGACCCCGGCGGCTTCGCTGACGTCGTGGCCGTCAACACTCAGGTCGTGGTCCATATCCAGGTGTAGATCCACGCCGAGATCGCCCAGCGCATCGCCAATGCCGTGAAAGAACATCAGAAAGACGGCATACACGACGCCGGCCAACAGCGCGGCGGCGAAGATGAGATTAAGCGCGCCGTCCCCGACGACATCCGTGATCAGGTTGGCGGTCAGGATTAACATCATACTGCCTTTCTGCTTTCGGCTTTCGGTTGAACTGACGTGCGATCCATCCCTTTCCTCATTATAGGTTCGGTTGAAATTGGGAGCAATGCGGTTTGCTGACAACCCGCTGACGTTCGAGTGTCAAAAGCTGACGCGGCGTCCGGTGTGATATATAATTCCCCCGTGTAGGACGGATTGAACCGAAGTACAGGGGCGAAACGATGCAAGACCGTGCCACCACCAACCGAATCATTCTGCTGATCGCCGTCATGGTGGTGCTGGCCGCGCTGGTGCTGCTGAGCTCGATCCGCCTGCTGCCGCCGCCGCCCGGCCCACCGACGCCAACCGCACCGTATATCCTGGACCGGCCCGAAGGCAGACCGCGCATGCTGCACTAATCACACGACCAAAGGATCAACACTCATGGACCTCATAATCGCGCTGCTGGCCGGGATCGCGGGGCTGCTGGCCGGTGGGCTGATCAATGTGCTGGCCGACGACCTGCCCGCGCGCCAGAATCCGCGCCCGCCGCATTACCCGAACGGGACGCCGCGCCCACCGAGCGCATGGCTCGGAATCACCGCGTTTCTGACCGGGCAGCGCGCCTCATCAAAGGATGCGACTTCTCGCCTGAGCTGGCGTCATCCAATGACTGAGATCGTGACGGCGCTGGGTTTTGCCGGGATTGCGTTGGGTTACGCCGACGAGCCGAACATGCCGATCTGGATCATTTACCTGGCAATCATGATCCTGATCACGGTGATCGACGTGGAGCACCGGCTGATTCTGTTCGTGGTGATGATCCCGGCGTGGATCTTCGCGCTGCTGGTGGCGGCGCTCTCGCCTGAAGAAGGGAAATCCTTTGCGGAGTACGTGATCGGCGGCGCGGCGGGCTTTGTCATCTTCTTCCTGATGTTCCTGGGTGGGTATCTCTTCACGGCGATGTCACGCCATCAGGCGGTCGCGTTCGGCTTTGGGGACGTGATGCTCGCCACGCTGAGCGGGCTGATCCTCGGCTGGAAGGGGTTGATCCCGGCGATCTTTATCACGGTGTTCGCAGGCGCGGCAGGCGCGCTGATCTACATTATCGGACGGATGATCATGGGCCGGCGCTACCGCTGGTTCACGCCGCTGCCCTATGGTCCGTATATCGTGATCGGCACGCTGGCGGTGCTGCTGTTCCGCGAAGAGGTCAAGGAATTCATCTGGTGGGGCTACTGGTAGGGCAGGGCACACCGAAAAGAAAAAAACTGAACCGCAGAGACGCAGAGGACGCGGAGATTTCTAATCAGAGAAAAAGGAGAGGCAGAAATCCGAACAGTTTTTATGGGTTCCGTTTTATGAAACTCTGTGCTCTCTGCGCCTCTGCGGTTCCCTCTTTTTTGGGATCTATTTCCCTAATGTGATTATTCCCCCGCCGAGAACCTCATCCCCTACGAAGAATACTGCGCTCTGGCCGGGCGTGATGTCGCGCAGCGGCGCGTCAAACTCGACGGCGGCGCGCGCCATCCTCCAGAGGCGTGACCAGGGCCGGGGCGGGCTGTGCGCGGTAGCGGATCTTCACGTCGGCGCGGAACGGCTCCGGCGGGGGTGTGCCCGCGATCCAGTTCACGCGCCCGGCGACCAGTTCCCGGCGGCCAAGCTCGTCCTCGGTGCCCACGATCAGCGCGTTGTGGTCGGCGTCCATTCCCAGTACATACAGCGGCTCCGGGTGGCTGATGCCGAGTCCCTTGCGCTGACCAATGGTGTAGTTCGGCAGTCCGGTATGAACGCCGAGCGGCTGCCCATCGCGCCGCAGGATCGGACCGGGCTGGACCGCGTCCGGCACCTGCTGGCGCAAAAAGCGCCGGTAATCGTTATCGGCCAGAAAGCACAAATCCTGGCTGTCGTGCTTCGATGCCACCGGCAGGCCAAACTCCGCCGCCATCGCGCGAATCTCCGGCTTGGTGTAGTCGCCCACCGGGAACAGGGCATGGCGCAGCTTGTCCGGCGTGAGCACACTGAGCACGTAACTCTGATCCTTGGCCGGATCGCGCCCCTTGAACAGCCGCGACAGCCCGTCGGGATTGTGCTGGACACGCGCGTAATGCCCGGTGGCGAGATAGTCCGCGCCCAAGGCCAGCGCATGGTTGAGCAGCCACTCAAAGCGGATGCTGCGGTTGCACTCGATACAGGGGTTGGGCGTATCACCTGCCGCGTAACGGTCGATGAAGAACTGCACGATGGTGCGGCGGAACACGTCCTGCGTGTCGATGACGTAAAACGGGATACCCAACTGATCCGCGATCCGCCGGGCGTCGGCCATCTGGCCGGGCGTGCAGCAGCGATTGGATCCGTGCTCGCTTTCGCCGTGACCCTCGTCGCCGCAGTCCTCGGACCACAGCCGCATCATCATGCCGATCACGTCGCAGCCCTGCTGCACGAGCAGCGCCGCCGCGACCGAGCTATCCACGCCGCCGCTCATGGCGACGACCACGCGAAGTTTCGATGTCATGGGGATTTCCATCATCAGAAAAAACTGCTTTCACCACAGAGATCACAGAGGACACAGAGATTATTCAGAAAAAGAGAAAAGCTGAGAGAAACCTCTCAATACCTCCCATTTTCTCTTGTTCTTATAGGCTTTTTCTCTGTGCTCTCTGTGCTCTCTGTGGTGATGATTTTTCGTTCTAAAGGCTCAATGCGGTCACTTTGCGCACGGCGGCGACCGCTTCCGGCAGCACGTCCAGCACCGTATTGATCTCGTCGTCGGTGGTGTGGCGGCCCATCGTGAGGCGCAGCCCGCCGCGCGTCCACTCCGGCCCCAGGCCGAGCGCTTCCAGCATGGCGGCTGGCTTCTCGTCGCCGGTCTTGCACGCGCTGCCCGACGACGCCGCGATCCCTCGCTGATCCAGGTGCATCAGCAGGATGCTGCTTTGCACGTCCTTGAAGGCCAAACTCGCGTGACCAGGCAGCCGCTCGGTCGGATGGCCGGTCAGTCGCGAATCGGGCACCGCAGACAGCACACCCTCGACCAACCGCTCGCGCAGCGCCGAGAGCCGCGCCACCGTCTCCGGCTGCGAATCCATCGCCAAATCGAGCGCGACCGCCGTCCCGACGATGCCGGGGGTGTTGTGCGTGCCGGCGCGCCGGTAGTCTTCGTGTTTCGCGCCGGTTGACGCGGTGAGGAACTCGATGCCGTCACGCAGATAAAACACGCCCGCGCCCTTGGGGCCGTAGAACTTGTGGGATGACAGCGACAGCATGTCCACGCCGAGCAGTTCCACATCCAGCGGAAAATAGCCGGGAGCCTGGACCGCATCGGTGTGGAACAGCGCGCCGTATTCGTGGGCCAGCGCCGCGTGATCCGCGATCGGGTTGCGCGTGCCAATCTCGTTGTTGGCGTACACGAGGCTGACCAGCGCCACACCATCCGCCGGGAGATTGTGCAGCGCCGCGCGCAGATCATCGGGGTTGACGCACCCGTACTGATCGACCGACACGATGCGCAAGGACGCGCCGAGCGTATCGCGTAACTGCCGCGCGGTAACGCTGACGGCGGAATGTTCGACCGGGCTGGTGATCAGCGTGAACGGGCGGTTGTGCGTGCGGGCGACCTGTGCCGGTCCGCGCAGCGCCAGGTTGTCGCTCTCCGATCCGCCGCTGGTGAAGATCACCTCGTGCGGACGGCAGTTCAGCCGCCGCGCGACGGATTTGCGTGCCGACTTCGATGGCGCGCTCGGCCTCGCGCCCAAAGCTGTGTACCGCCAGCGAGTTGCCGTACTGCTCGGTAAAACAGGGCAGCATGGCATCGAGAACACGCGGGTCGAGCGGCGTCGTGGCACTGTGATCCAGATAGATTCGAGACATGAGCGACACCTGCCAATTTGATCTCATTGTGATCTAGGATATTCCATTTTAGCGCAGATGAGCGGATTTGTCAGGGAGGAGTTACGGCGGTGCCCAGCGGGTATTGTGCAAGCTGTCACAAGCATGCAATTCGGCAGTCGGCACGATGACTTCTCTCTGTGGCAGGTTCCGCAGAGAAGGTTATAATGGCTCTGATTTTGCCCAAGCTTTGTTGCACCCGTTACCTCACGTCTGAGACTTGGTGTCATACGAAACACAATGATCCTGTGTTCCTTCCTGGGAGTAATTTATGCTTGAAGGATTTTTTAAACCGAATGCAGTAGCCATTGTTGGTGCCAGCGCGGCCCCCGGCAAATTGGGGTTCACCGTGCTCGCCAACGTCATTGAATCGGGCTTCAGGGGAAACATATACCCGATCAATCCCAAAGCCCCATCTATCTCCGGGTACAAAGCTTATCCATCGGTGCTGGATCTGCCGGAAGTGCCCGATCTCGCGGTGGTGGTCATCCCGTACAACCACGTGCCCAACGCGCTGCGCGATTGCGGTGAGAAGGGGATCAAGTCGGTGGTGGTGATCAGCGCGGGCTTCCGCGAGGCCAGCGTCGAAGGCGCAGAGCGCGAAAAGGAAGTCATCGAGATCGCCAAGAAGTACGGCATTCGCATCATTGGGCCGAACTGCCTGGGCATCATCGACTGCTTCACGCCGATCAACGCGACCTTTGCCGCCGGGACGCCGCCGTCGGGTAACATCTCGTTTATGTCGCAGTCCGGCGCGCTGCAAACGGCGATCCTCGACTGGTCCCTCGCGCAGCGCGACCTGGGATTCAGCCGCTTTGTCAGCCTGGGCAACAAGGCCGACGTCAGCGAGATCGACCTGATGCTGGACTGGGTCGACGATCCCAAAACGCGCGTCATCCTGGCCTATATCGAAGGGCTGCCCAAGGGGCCGCAGTTTATCAAGACGGCGCGCGAGATCAGCCGCCACAAGCCGATCCTGGTGCTGAAAAGCGGCGTGACCGAATCCGGTTCGCGCGCGGTGTCGAGCCACACGGGATCATTGGCCGGCGCGGAAAAGGCGTATGACGCGGCATTTTACCAGTCCGGCGTGCTGCGGATGGCCACGCTGGAAGAACTGTTCAACAGCGCGCGCGCCTTCGCCAACCAGCCCCTGCTCAAGGGCGACCGGATCGCCATCGTGACCAACGCGGGCGGGCCGGGCATCCTGGCGACAGATACGCTGGAACGACGCGGGATGCAGCTTGCCCGGATGAAGCGTGAAACGATCCAGAAGCTGGAAGAACTGCTGCCCGAAGCCGCCAGCGCGGCCAACCCGGTCGACGTGCTGGGCGACGCGCTCAGCGACCGTTATGCTGCCGCGATTGAGCTGATCGCGCTCGATCCCAACGTGGACGGCATCATTTGCATTGTGACGCCGCAGGCCATGACGGAAATTGTCGAAACGGCCAACGCCATCGGCCAGTTGAGCCAGCGCATCGACAAGCCGATTCTCGGCGCGTTTATGGGCGAAGAGCGTGCCAAGGCCGGTGAGGATATTCTGGCGAGCTACAACATCCCGAACTACATGTTCCCGGAACAGGCCGCGCGGGCTTTCGCTGCCATGCGCGATTATATTGCCGCACGGGATCGCCCGGACGCCGGAGTATGCCAGCTTCGAGGTGGATAAAGCCGCCGTCGTTGAGGTTTTTGAAAAGGCGCGCGCCGAGGGCCGCGTCAGCGTGGGCGAGATGGAAGCCCGCGATGTCGCAGAGGCTTATGGGCTGCGCCTGCCGCAGAGCAAGCTGGCGACGACGGCCGATGAAGCCGTCGCCATGGCCGCTGAGATCGGCTTCCCGGTCGTGCTCAAGATCGCCAGCCCGGATATTCTGCACAAGACGGATGTGGGCGGGGTGAAGGTCGGCTTGCGCAGCGCCAGCGATGTGCGTGATGCGTACGATCTGATCGTGTACCGTGCGGCGCGTTACGTGCCGGACGCGCGCATCTGGGGCTGCCTCGTGCAGGAAATGGTGCCGATGGACGGGATCGAAGTGCTGGTCGGCATGAGCAAGGATCCCCAATTCGGCCCACTGGTGACGTTTGGTCTCGGCGGTATTCTGGTGGAAGTGCTCAAGGACGTGACGTTCCGCATCGCGCCGTTTGGCCGCCAGGACGCCGAGGAAATGCTGGACGAGATTCGCGCCCATGCGCTGCTGGACGGCGTGCGCGGCCGTCCCCCGGCGGATCGCGAGGCGATGGTCGATACGCTGCTGCGCATCAACCAGTTGGTGACGGACTTCCCCGAAATTGTCGAAATGGACATTAACCCGCTCATGGTCTACCAGCGCGGGCAAGGTGCGGTGGCGCTCGATATGCGCCTGGTGCTCAAAAGTTAATGCGTAATGCGGAAAGCTGAAGAGGGCGATATGGCAAAGAGCTTATATATTACTTCCGTTCACACCTTTTCCGGCAAGACGGCGCTGGCCCTGGGCCTTGGTCTGCGGATGCAGGCAGCGGGCTTGAAAGTCGGCTATCTCAAGCCCGTCAGCACCCAGCCGTACAAGGCTGGCGGCCGCGTGCTGGACGAAGACGCCGATTTTGTGCGGCGCACGCTGGGATTGGAAACCCCACCCTGGGAGCTGTCGCCGGTGGTCATCACCAACGAAGTGCTGAATGAGATCATCGAAGGCACGCTGGAGCGCGACCTGCTGGGTGAGGTTGAGGAAGCTGTCAAGAAGGCCACCGAGGAGAACGATATCGTCCTGTTGGAAGGCGGCGCGAGCATGCGCGAAGGCTACGCGGTCGGCCTGAATACGCTGAGCCTCGTGGAGAAACTATGCGTCCCGGCCCTGACCGTGCTGAGCTACAGCGAAGGCTGCGTGACTGGTTTGTGCCTGGTGGACGATGCCCTGGCCGCACAGAAGCGCCTGGGGGATGGGCTGCTCGGCGTGGTGATCAATTCCGTGCCGCGCGAACACCTTGAGTTCGTCCGCGAGAAGGTCGTCCCCTATCTGGAAAAGCAGGGGATCAAGGTCTTCGGCGTGTTCCAATTTGATCCTTTCCTGCGCGCCCTGAGCCTGGGCGAGGTGATTGACACGCTGAATGCGAAGGTTCTGACCGGCGGGCATCTGCGCGAGCGTCTGATCGAGCACATGAGCGTGGGCGCGATGACGGTCGAGGCCGCGCTGCCGCGCTTCCGCCGCCAGTTGAACAAGGCCGTCTTCACCGGCGGCGATCGGACCGACATCCAGGCGGCGGCGCTCGAAACATCGACCACCTGCCTGGTGCTGACCGGCAATCTCCAACCGTCCTCGACTATCCTCAAGCGGGCGGAAGAGCTCGGCGTGGCGGTGCTGCTCGTGCCGGATAACACGCTGGAAGCTGTTGAGCGGGTCGAGAGCACGTTTGGCCGCACGAGCCTGGGCCAGCCCGAAAAGCTCAGCCGTTTCCAGGCCATGCTCGCGGAGCATCTGGATTACGCCGGACTGATGAAGGCGATGGGGCTGCATTCGTGCTAAGCCTCAGCCCCTATCCCCCGACCCCTTTCCCCACCAGGTGGAGAAAGGGGAGGCGCATCAGGGTACAGATGCATTGAAAGTCCCTCTCCACTCAGTGGGGAGGGATTTAGGGAGGGGCTAACGTAATGAATAAATGGGCGGGCCAAGATGCCCGCCATTTGGAAATTGAATCACAATTCAAGATCAGGAGAACGAACGACCATGACGATTATTGAGAACGTGATTGGCCGCGAAGTGCTGGATTCGCGTGGCAATCCGACAGTTGAAGTCGAAGTCTGGCTGGACGACGGGACCGTGGGCCGCGCGATCGTGCCCAGCGGTGCCAGCACCGGCGAGCATGAAGCGGTCGAACTGCGCGACGGCGACAAGAAGCGTTACGGCGGCAAGGGTGTTTTGCAGGCCGTGGAGAATGTCAACGATGCGATTGCCGACGCGCTGCTCGGCTGGGATGCCACCGATCAGAAGGCGATCGACGACATGCTGATCGAACTGGACGGCACGCCGAACAAGGGCAAGCTCGGCGCGAACGCGATCCTCGGCGCGTCGCTGGCCGTGGCGAAAGCGGCGGCGGAGAGCCTGGGTCTGCCGCTGTACCGTTACCTGGGCGGGACGTATGCCCATGTGCTGCCCGTCCCGATGATGAACATCCTCAACGGCGGCAAGCATGCGCCGGACGGCCCCGATTTTCAGGAATTCATGATCATGCCCGTTGGCGCGGAGAGCTTCCGCGAGGCGCTGCGCTGGGGCGCGGAGATCTACGCCAGCCTGAAGAAAGTGATCGGCGGCAAAGGTTACGTCACCACGGTGGGTGATGAAGGCGGTTTCGCGCCCAGCCTGCCGAGCAACGAAGGCGCGATCGAGGTGATCCTCGAAGGCGATCGAAAAGGCCGGTTACAAAGCGGGCGAGCAGGTCTACATCGCGCTCGACCCGGCGATCAGCGAGATTTACCAGGACGGCAAGTACGTGCTGGCGAAGGAAGGCCGCAGCCTGACCGGCGAGGAAATGGTCGCGTTCTGGGCGGACTGGGCGAGCAAGTACCCGATCATCTCGCTCGAAGACGGCCTGGATCAGAACGACTGGGATCACTGGGTGATGCTGCAGCAGCGATCGGCGACCGCGTGCAGATGGTCGGTGATGACCTGCTGGTGACGAATCCGAGCGCGTGCAGAAGGCCATCGAGCTGAAGGCGTGCAACGCCCTGCTGTGCAAGGTCAACCAGATCGGCACGCTGACCGAAGTCGCTGGCCGCCAGCCGCCTGAGCCAGAAGTATAACTGGACGGTGGTCGTGAGCCATCGCTCCGGCGAGACCGAAGACTCCACGATTGCCGATCTGGTCGTGGCGCTCAACGCCGGGCAGATCAAGACCGGCGCGCCCGCGCGTTCGGACCGCATCGCCAAGTACAACCAGCTTCTGCGCATCGAGGAGCAGTTGGGCACGTCGGCGGTCTACGCGGGCCGCGACGCCTTCCCGAATATCCGGCGCGAACTGTAGAAAGCGATTGGCGATTAGCCGTTAGCGGTTAGCGTTTGGCTGAGAGCTGACCGCTGATAGCCTAGAGATGACAGCCTGGGAGCGAATTGAGTACAATTACGTTTCCCAGGCTGTTTTTGTACAAAAGAGGGACCGGAATGGACGCGAAAATCGAACGCCACAAGCGCACCAAGATTGTCTGTACCATCGGCCCCGCGTCGCAGGATGTCGGTATGCTGCGCGCGATGGTCCATGCCGGGATGGATGTCGCCCGGATCAACTTCAGCCACGGCGATCACGAGACGCACGCCCGCAATATCGCGACGATCCGGCGCGTGGCCGAAGAAGAGAAAAAGGTCGTGGCGATCCTGGCGGATCTGCCGGGGCCGAAGCTGCGCCTCGGTACGCTGGTGCAGGATCCGCTTGAACTGACCGCCGGCGATCATGTGACCCTGACGGCAGGCACCGATCTCGATCCCGAAAAGCCGTTCGTGGTGCCGTTCCCGCAGCCGGACGTGCTGCGCGAGCTTAATCTTGAGGACCGTCTGCTGCTGGACGACGGGCAGCTTGAATTTTTCGTGCAGCGCAAATTCGCCAATGGTGACGTCGAATGCCAGGTCGTCTACGGTGGGATGCTCTCGTCAAACAAGGGCGTGAGCGTGCCGGATACCAAGCTTACGCTGTCCTCGATCACCGAGGCGGACCGTGAGGCGGTAAAGTTCGCGCTGGCGCACAAGGTGGATTACATCGCGCTGTCGTTTGTGCGCAGCGCCGACGATATGCGCGAGCTGCGCTGGCTGCTGCGCCACTGGAACGGCGACGCGGCGCTGATCGCCAAGATCGAAAAGGCGGAGGCGTTGGCGAACTTCGACGCCATTCTCGAACAGTCGGACGGGATCATGGTGGCGCGCGGCGATCTGGGCGTGGAAACTCCCGCCGAACAGGTGCCAGTCCATCAGAAGAACATCATCCGCCGCTGCAACGAAGCCGGCAAGCCGGTCATCACGGCCACGCAGATGCTCCAGAGCATGATCGACAACCCGCGCCCCACCCGCGCCGAATCGACCGACGTCGCCAACGCGATCTTCGACGGCACCGACGCGATCATGCTGTCCGGCGAGACGGCGATCGGCAAATTCCCGCTGCAAGCCGTCGAGATGATGGTCCGCATTGCGCAGAGTGCTGAGCAGTATTTGCACGAGCACTCAGAACTGCATCACGACAAGCTGACCTTGCAGGTGCTCAAGGGCGAAAAAGAGCGCTCGGTCCCGGCGGCGATCAGCCATGTCACCAGCCAGATCGCGGCGCTGCTCGACGCGAAGCTGATTATTGCGGGGACGTGGTCGGGTTACACGGCGCGGCGCGTGGCACGTGTGCGCCCTAATACGCCGATTCTCGCGGCGACGCCCAACCGCCAGACATACAACCGGCTGGCGCTGGTGTGGGGCGTGCTGCCGATGCTGGTCGAGGAGTTCGGCACGATTGACGAGATGATCGGGGTGGTGCAGAAATCGGCGCAAGATGCCGGACTGGTCGTACCGGGCGACCTGATTGTCGTGATCGGCGGCGTACCGTTTGGGATGGGCAGCCAGACGAATTTCCTGCGCGTGATCTGCGTCGAGGAAGCGTGCTGAGGGTATGTCTACCCTGGTTGAAATTGTCTACAACATTATCGGCCCGATCTTTGTCGTCGTGTCGGCCTCTTTCTTTCTGGACCGTCGTGTTGGCATCGATCCGACCAGTCTTTCGCGGCTGGTCGTTTACCTGTTCTCGCCGTCGCTGGTCTATTACAGCCTGTCGCATTCTGATCTGAGCGGGGATGAGGCCGGCCAGTTGATCGCCGTGGTGATCGTGATGTCGCTGCTGGTGGCGGGGCTGGCGTGGCTGGTCGCCCGCGAGCAGGGCTTCACTGTTAAGACTCAGAGCGCTTTTGTGATCAGTGCGACCTTGATTAACGCGGGCAATTATGGCATCCCGCTCAATCGCTTCGCCTTTGGGGCGGATGGCGAGCAGCGGGCCGTGATCTTTTATGTCGCCACGGCGTTTATGGCGTACACGCTCGGTATTTTTGTCGCGTCGCGCGGCGAAGGCTCGGTGCTGCATGCGCTGCGGAACGTGTTTTATGTGCCGCTGCTGTACGCCGTGACCCTGGGGATCTTCGTCAACATGGCGGAGATCAAACTGCCGCTGCCGCTGGATCGATCCGTCAAGCTGCTGAGCGATGCCACCATCCCGGCGATGTTGGTGGTGCTCGGCACGCAGCTGTCGCGGGCGTCACTGCGCGGCCACCTCCGCCCGATCCTGATGGCGTCCAGTCTGCGCCTGATCGTCGCGCCGGTGATCGCGCTCGGACTGGTCATGCTGATGGGCATGTCGGGGTTGGGGCGGCAGGTGTCGATTGTGCAGGCCGGGATGCCCACCGCGGTGATCGCTGGCGTGCTCTCCGCCGAGTTTGGCTCGGATACGGAGTTTACCACGGGAACGATCCTGATCAGTACGTTGTGCAGTATTGTAACCCTGACCATCATCCTGGCCCTGGTGATGTGACCCCATGCGGAAACAACAAGCTCAATTGCGGATTCTGCTGCCTCTTCTGGCGATCGTGGCGGTGGTGATGGTCGCGGCGCTGGCGCTGTATTTTCCGTTTGGCCCCGACTGGCGCGATTGGTACTACCCCGCAAGCCGGGAACTTCTGTCGGGAGGAAACCCTCATGATTTGGCGAATCCGCTAAGAAATCCGGCCTGGATACTGGTTCCACTGCTTCCGCTGGCGGTACTGCCTGTCAAGATCGGCGGCGCGATCTTCCTGCTCATGAGCATCAGCGGGTTTGCCTATGCCGCGTACCGTCTGGGGGCCAGCCCGCGTGCGATGGGTTCGTTTATCGCGTCGCCGCCGGTCTTGCACTGCCTGCTGAACGGCAATGTGGACTGGATCCCCCTGGTTGGCGCGACACTTTCCCCGCAGATCGGGCTGTTCCTGGTCGTCGCCAAACCGCAGATCGGCATGACGATCGCGCTGTTCTGGCTGATCGAGGCGTGGCGCAAGGGCGGTGTGCGCGAAGTCGTGCGGGTATTCGCTCCGGTGACAGTGGCGTTTCTGATCACGTTTGCGCTGTTCGGCTTCTGGGTGCGCAGTTGGACCGATAATCTGGGGCAGTGGTGGAATGCCAGCTTGTTCCCGTGGAGCGTGCCAGTCGGCCTTTACCTGATGGTTCGGGCGATCCGCGAGCGTGAGATCAAGTATGCACTGCCCGCGGGTCCGGCGCTCTCGCCCTATGTGCTCTTTCACTCGTGGTCCGCGGCGGCGATCGCGGTGGTGTCGAGCGATCGGTGGGCGCTGGCGGTGTGTCTGGGGTTGTGGGTGCTGATTCTGCTGCGCGCGGTGCTTCCGGATCTCTGGTGATCGTGGGGAAGTCACACAAGAGGGCGACCCAGCGGGTCGCCCCTACACACTGAAGACTGTTTTACGCTTTTTCCTCGAACTCGCTGCACGTAGCGCGCTATTGAAAACGATCATCCTCGATATATTCAACGGCGGTGGCCGGTTCGTCGGTTTCGTAGGCGGGCGCTGCCGTCTGAGCAGCAGCCGGCGCGGCTGGTCTGCGCCGGGCCGCGCGCTGAGGTCCGGCCGCTTGCGGAGTCGCACAGTAGGGACACAGATTCCAGGGCAGATCGAGCAGTTCCCCGCAGCGGGCACACGGCTTTTTCAGCTTGGTGTGGCAGTAGGGGCAGACCTGCCAGCCGTCCTTGGTCGGGCGTCCGCAGCCGGGACACACCGCTTTGTCCTCGATATTTTGCAGGAGCGCCTCCTCTTCGAGCGAGCGCTCATAGGCTTCGGCCAGCGTCTCTTGTGGGCGCAGCATGACGTAGATCACGATCCCGAAGATCCCGAGCACGGCGACCAGCAGGCTGGCCGCGATCTGGGCGAGTGTATCGCGCGAGCGCTGTTTCATATCGCGCCACGTCCACAGGATCAGGCCGAGCCAGGTGGCCGAGGCAACGGCTCCGGCCGCCGTGATGGTCAACAGGAGAATGCTGTTTATGGTATCGCGGTCCAGCGTCATGGCGTTTGTCTCTCAGAAAACAGTGAACGGTTATTAGTTAGTGTTAGTTTCTAGTTGTTGGTTCTTGGTTCTTAATGATCTCGTTTCCCTATCGTACGCGAATCGGCACAGCGGCTAGGGCACTCCGGCCAGGGTGCTGTCGTCGCGGGTGGCGATCAGCGCCACCTCACTCAGCATCACGTCGTACTGGTGGCCGCCCGCCCGGAACTCGATGAACTCAATCGAAGCGGGGCGCAGGTCCTCCGGCCAATCCGTGAACAGGTTGCCCAACTCATAGGTATACCACGCGTCTTTGTTGATCTGCTCGTGCTCTTCCAGACACTCGCCGCAGGCCGTTCGCCCTTCGTTGGGCCGGTATTCGGCATAAAAACCGTGATACCAACTGCGGCGGTTGCCGTTTTTGTCTTCATACGAAATGTGCAGCATGACCGGGCATTCCGTCCCGATGACGCCGCATGCGCTCAGGCTCTGATGATGAACCTGCATGGTCAGGCGCAGGCGCAGGCCGTCATACTGGCTGACGTCAAGCTGACCATCTGGTCCGCTGAGATACTGGTTGCACAGGGTCGTACCGGGTCCGGGCTGCGGCTGCATGCGTTCGATATGCACCGCCCCGCGTCCATCGACGCGCGTGAAGTACCAGCGGCCGGGCGGTCCGCTCTGGTTGTCGGGCGAATATTCGTGGGTGCAGTTCCACTCGACCGGCCAATCCTGCGACTGGTCAAAATTCCAGTTAGGCAGCAGGTCCACCGGGCCCGGCCGGGTCTGGATGGCGTTCTCCCCCAGGCGGATGGTGCCCTCGGTGGACATGGATAGATGCTGCGTCGGGCCGGCGCGGCTGATCAGCGTGGCCGTGCCCAGGCGCGCATTGAGGGTCATATACTCGGTGGTCGTATCGATGAGATAATGGCCGCTGGTTTCGATGTGCGCGGTGCCGAGCGGCCCGGAGATCTCCAGCCGAAGCTCGCGTTGGAGATCATCACCAACCCACACTTCAAAGCGCCCGCTGGCCCCCGTCACCCGGATCACGTAGATGTTATCGCTCATGCTGAAGCGCGGCCGGTTGGCGGTGCTGAGCGTGGCGACGCTGTTTTTGCGCAGCATGATCGTCGCCAGGATGTCGCCGGAATACGGGTCGGAAAACGCCATGTAACCCTGTGACGTGTTATCGGTACTCAAACGGTTGTCACGTCCCACCGTGGCGTTGGTCCGGATCGCTTTTTCGTCCAGAGTCGGGCTCGGCCAGCCCTACAGTGCCCCTGCCCACATTGATCGTGACCTTCAGCTCCGTGGGCAACTCAAACACCAGCCAGCGCGCGAAGACGAATACGCTGACGCACAGCAGGCAGAAGATGACCAGCGCACTCAGCATCGTGATCCAGGCGAGACGTTGTGGATTGGACGTCAGCATAATCAATACCGGATATGAAAGCCGTGGAATTCGCCGGTGGGCTCGCCGTAGGTAACATCGACGCGTTCCACCATCGCGGCCATCGGCCCCTGGTGCAGATAGATCTCAAACCGCTCCAGGGCATGGCGCGGCCCTTCGGCCACCGTCTCGACGCTGCCATCCCACACGTTACGCACCCAGCCGGTCAGCTTCAGGCGGATGGCCTCGCGCTGCGCGTTCGCCCGAAAGCCAACGCCATGCACGTCGCCGTGTACGACAGCGTGCAGCCGGGTCGGCCGGGTGAGATCATCGGGCATGGCGCGCTCCTTCACAAGCAAGCTGTCAGCAATCAGCGGTCAGCAAAGCTCTGACCCGGTGCCATTATAACAAGCGTTCGGCGGTGCGGCGAACCGAGGGGGTTGATCCGTGGTTTTGTGCATCACTTGCCGGGTGATGTCAAACGATGCTACAGTACAACAAACAGCAAAGGAAAGCGGCGATGAGATTTACTCGTATAACCATTGATCCGGCTCAAATGGATGGATTGCCTTGTCTTCGAGGGCTGCGCATTCCCGTTGCAACGGTGGTTGATATGGTTGCGGCGGGTATGAGCGAGGATGAGATTTTACGGGATTTTCCAGACCTGGAACGTGAAGACATTCGGGAAGCCTTGCGGTTTGCTGCTGCAGCCGTTCGCGAACGTCAACTCCCTCAGATTGCTGTGGCATGAGATTCCTGGTTGACAATCCACTATCCCCGCGAGTTGCGGAAGGTCTGCGTCAGGCAGGTTATGATGCTGTGCATGTCAGGGATTATAGCCTGCAAGCAGCCAAGGATGAGGTTGTTTTTGATCGGGCTGCGGCTGAAGACCGAATACTTCTTTCAGCGGACACTGACTTTGGCCGTATCCTTGTTTTGCGGCAATCTGTCAAGCCTTCGGTGATTATCTTCCGTTGGCCGACACTGCGGCAAGCCGATACCCAAACCATAGTTCTGTTAGCCAACTTGGAACCTATTTCCGAGGATCTGGAACAAGGAAGTGTTGTAGTCATTGAAGCAGACCGTGTCCGTGTTCGCTCCCTGCCGATCGGGGCAGACAAATAGGTAGTTCCTTGTGGGTGAATAGCGGCAAGCACGGCAGCATGACGGGATCGCCTCTCACCTGCTGCCATGCCTGTGCTTGGCTGTCGTTAGTTCTTCCGGGGATCGGGCGGGCTGTTGAGGATCTCTTCCGTCCGGCGGCGCATCGCCTGCGCGTCGTCGTCGTGGGGATTCACTTCGAGGGCGCGCGTGAACAAATCAAACGCCGCCTGCCAGTCGCGCCGGTCGATATAGATCAGCCCCATATTGTAATGCACATTCGGATACGCCGCGTCGATTTCGATCACGCGCTGATAGGCCGCCAGGGCGTTCTCCTGCCGGGCATGTGTGGACGTGACCAGAATGCCCAGGTAGGCCGCGGCCAAATTCGTCCAGACGTTCGGATTGTCGGGCGCGAGCTCGGCGGCGCGTTCGAGCACCGGCACCGCGCGCTGATGCTTCCCGGCCAGGATATACGCCCCGCCCAGGTTCATGAGCACATGCACATCGTTGGGATGCAGGTTAAAACAGCGCTCCAGCAGCGGGATCGCGCCTTTGGCGTTCCCGGCGGAGAGCAGCATCGAAGCCTGCCGCATCTGCCGGCGGAACTGCTCTTCGGCCATCTGCTGCAGATGCGCCTTCAGGCGTGCTTCATCGTCATGCGAATCAGAGGCATCGAAGTGGTCATCATTGGCGTTAGGCACCAAAATCGTGTTCTCCGTACCCACTAGCCGGGGTGAACCTCGCCGCTAGTAGTCAGCGTCGTCATAACCCCAGTTCTCGTCGTCGTTGTCGTCAGGATCGTCTTCGTCGTCACCCAGTTCTTCAAGCTCGTCTAGATCGTCATCGTCGAGATCGTCGAGTTCGTCGTCCAGGCTGAGCAGATCCTCATCCTCGTCTTCGCCGTCGCCATCGTAGCGGCTGAAATCGAACAGCGGGAGCAGATCCGCACCGGACAGGGCCGAAACCGACTGCGCCTCGGCCACGGCGTCGGCCAGTACCTCGTCGCCGGCTGAGTCGGCCTGCGCGGCCAACTGATCCAGCACGCGGTTCGCTTGTTTCCCGCCGATCTCACCCAGGGCCCAGATCGCCATTTCCTGGATCTCGCGGTCGTCGTCGTAAGCGAGTTCGGCCAACCGCGCGAGCGCGGGCCGCAGTTCCAGTTCACCGGCGGCGCGCGCCGCTTCATAGCGCATTTCCGCGTCGTCGCTCGATAGTTCCGCGATGATCTGCGGAGTCCACACGTCGTCGCACGAGCGGCCCATCGCAAAGACGGCGCTCACGCGCATCGGCATTTCCCGGCGACTGGTACGCCTGATGGATCAGGTCGCTCGACGCCTTCGCGCCCGCAGTTACCCAGTGCTTCCAACGCGCGGCGGCGCACATCCAGGTGTTCGCTGCGGTCGTTGTGCAGCGCCAGGACGAGATTTTGCAGGTCGGTGTTGAAGGCGTCCGGCAGCTTGCCCAGTTCGCCGCGCAGCACAAACGGCCCCAAGGCTTTCGCGGCGCTCGCGCGCACAGCCGCGTGGGGATCGTCCTTAGCGAGCCGCATCAGGCGGCGCACGGTGGACAGCGGGCTGTCTTCGAGGATACCTTCCACCGCGGCTATGCGGACCTCGTGATCCGGGTCGTTGAGCGCGGGCTCAACAATGGCGCTGAAGTCCATCTCGAAGTTGGTTTCGGCGGTTTCGACCAGCCGCGCGACCAGATCGCGGCGGCGCTTGTCGGGCAGATCCGGCCAGACGGCGCGGAAGTGGTCCAGTTGTTCGCCGGTCAGATCCGACAGCGTGTAGATCGTTTCGGCGGTAAACGCAGCATCCGCATCACGCAGCAGCGCTATCGCTCGGTCGAAATCGGAGTTTGGCTTGTTCGGCAGTCAGCATAGTTCCCTCTGAAAGCTCAATTCTGAGGTGCTACCTCAGACTTTGGATGTCGATCGGGTTGACGATGTCATTGATCACGGTCAGCAGGATTATGCCGAGCAGCAGCATCACGCCAATCAGGTGAATCAGCCCCTCACGCTCCGGTTCCATCGGCTTGCCACGGATCAGCTCGATCACGACAAACAGGATGCGCCCGCCATCCAGGCCAGGGATCGGAAGCAGGTTGGTGATCGCCAGCGCCACGCTGATCAGCGCCGCGAACAGCACAATCGGGTACATCTCACGCTCGTCGAGCGTCTGCTCGAAGACGGGCGCGCCCAACTGCCCGATTCCCACCGGACTGACCGGGCGGGCGGCTTCCGGCGCGATATCGCCGTTGAGCAGATCGCTCACGAATTCGCCCATCAGAATGTGCAGATCGACAAATTCCTGGACACCCTTCTGGATAGCTTCGCCCGGCGGCAGCGATCGGGTAACCGTCTCTTCGTTGAGATTGAGCGCAGTCAGACCAACGATGGCCGGCTCGACGGGTGTGATCCCGATGCCGATGCGCACCGTGCCTTCGCTGTCAGGCTGCGGCGTGACAGGGATCTCGATCCGCTCGTTGCCGCGCAGCACCGTGATCAGAATTTCCTCGCCGTCGTGGTTCTGGGTGTAATCCTGAAGCTGCTCGATGCTGGTGATCTCGATGCCGTCCACCGCGACGATCAGATCCTCGGGCAGGAAACCGGCGTCAAGGGCGGGCATATCCTCTTCAACCGACTCCACATACACCCGCTCGATGTTCTCCGCCGCGCCGCTGACTACCAGCGACCGGTCGAACTGCTCGCCATCGCGTTCGACGCGCAGCGTAACGGCTTCGTTCACATGGCTTTCGAGCTGGTTGTTAAACTCGTCGGCGGATTCGATCGCCTCACCGTTAAACGACACGATACGATCCCCAGCTTGCAGTCCGGCCTGTTCAGCGGCGGAACCAGCCTCAACGTCATAGATCGTCACGTCGGCGCGGGCGAAGGGCTGCCCGACCAGCGCCACGGCGATAAACAGCACGAGCGCGGTGATGAAATTGATGCCCGGTCCGGCCGCCATGAAGAAGATCCGCTGCCAGGGCGTCGCCTCGAATACACTCTTGGGATTTTTGACCCCGCGCTCCACGATCTCGGTGCGGTCCGCCGACATCTCTTCGGCGGTCTTGGGCTTGACAAAATCCTCGCCGTAGGGGCGCACAAAACCGCCGATGGGCAGCCAGTTGAGCGTATAAATCGTGTCGCCCTTGCGAAACAGGGTGGCAGCGCGCGGCGGAAAACCGATGCCGAATTCCAGTACGGTGATCCCCGCGAGCTTGGCGGCGATGAAGTGCCCGAATTCGTGAATGATCACCAGTGGCACCAGGACCAGGACGAACGATGCCAGTCCCAACAAGAAGCTGTCCATGAACGTGTTCCTTTTTATCTTGCAAACAAAAGGGCGCCGAGCAAGGACGCCCCCGAATGATCGCTCCGACGCGGTCGTGTTCCGCGATAGCCTTGTGCCTAAATTATAGCCGTCGGTTAGGGGGACAGCAAGGCTCGATGGGGCTGCGGAGGAATACTTAACACAATTCTAATAAGTAGTAAGTCGTGAGTTTTGAGCGCGTGTTTGTAAATTCCTTTTACCCCTCCCTAAATCCCTCCCCGCACGCGGAGAGGGACTTAGACTCCCCTTTCTCCGCGTGCGGGGAAAGGGGCGGGGGGATAGGGGTAAATCATTTAACAAACAGTCTAGTTGTGACTCACGACTGCCGGCGCGACTTGCGGGGCGGCTTGTTGAAGCCGAACACGTTGATCCGCTTGTGAAGATGCCCGGCCAGCGCCAGCGTATGCGCCACAAAATCGATGGCGTCGGCGCGGTCGTGGGTCGGGATACGGATGGCGATGGTGTCGCCGCTGAGAGGGACGATCAGCAGGAAAAACGAATAGCCGGTGGTGCTGCGGACGTCGCCGGGCACATCACGGTAGGGGTCGGCAGGCTTAAAGCCGGGCTGCATCCAAATCCCCACGCCGCCGATCTGCGGCCAGACCAGGCGATAGACCCGGCCGGGACGGTGTTCTTCGACGCCCTCCCCGCTGACGGCGTAGAAGTGGCCGTTCGGGGCCAGCCACGCGATCTGAATGGCGGGTGTGATCGCGCCGGCGATCTCCTTGCTGCGCATGACGACCTGCTGAAGCGTCATCTGGCACTGTTCGTAGGCGAGGGCGGAATTGCCGACCAGCACTTCGGGGTGCTGGCGCACGTAGTCGAGGGCGCGCGTCAGGACGAAGACGAGCACAAACAGCAGAACCGAGGCGGTGAACAGCGCGATCGCCAGCATGGCGGCTCACCCTACCGTGGTCTGGATGACGTTCACGGCTCCCGCAGCGCGCAGTGCGTCCGCGACGGAATCGGCCCGCTCAGCCGAGACCAGCGCAATCAGGTTGCCGCCGCGCCCTCCACCAGAGAGTTTGGCTCCCCACGCGCCGGCTGCTCGCGCGGCCTGACACAGCCGCTCCAGCGATTCCGAAGAGACGGTGAGATCGCGCAGCAGGGCGTGATTCTCGTCCATCAGCGGGCCGAGCGATTCCACCGCGCCTGATTCGATGCCTCGCCGGGCGGCGCGAACTATGTCACCGATCCGGGTGAAGATCGCCCCGATACGGTCCGGCGCGGCTTCATAGAGGCGGCGCACATCACCCACGGCGAGGCGGGTGGGACTGGCCTGCCCGGTATCTGCCACGAGCAGGGTGAACGGCCGCGCGATGGGAAAGGTCTCGATGAGCACCTCGGTGGGGCTGATCCGCTGGAAATACACCGGCTTTTCGTACACGATGACCGTGTTATCGATCCCGCTGGGCGTGCCGTGATGCCGCTTCTCGACCTCGTACACGAGCGCGTTCAATGTCTCCGGGTCAAAAGGGCGCTCTGCCAGCTGCCCCACCGCTCGGATCAGGGCGGCGGCCAGTGCAGCGCCGCTGCCCAGACCGCTGGCGATCGGAATGGTGGACTGTACCCTGAGAGCGGCATTGATCGCGTGCAGATCCAGCGCTTTGAGTGCCAGCTCAACGGGGTAGACCAGCGCGTTATAGGTGGTTTCGCGGACGGAGCCGCTGCTGTCAGGTGCATCGAAGTTCACCTGCACCAGATTCGCCCACATCGGGAGCTCCGACTGTCAAACCAGTGCTGTCTGCCTCAGCGGTGACTGTGACCTGCACGGCAGACAGCGGCACGGCGATGGCGGGCTGGCCGTAAACAACGGCGTGTTCGCCAAACAGGATGATTTTGCCGGGAGCCGACGCCGTGATCATGCCAGGTTACGCGATATAGAGCAGGATGATGACGCTCAGCCCGTAGATGGCGACCGCCGCCAGCAGCGGCATATCCTCAAACAGCAGTTCGTCCGGGGCGCTGCCTTTGCCGCGCACGTGGATCAGGTAGAGATAGCGGAAGACGCCGTAGACCACGAAGGGGATGGTCAGCATCATGCGGTGACCGTTGCCGCGGATAGTCTGCGCTTCGATGGTGTAGAGCATATAGGTGAGCACAGAGCCGGTTGTCACCATGCGCAGCATATCGTCCAGCAGGGCCATGTTGTAATCTTTGTAGGTAGCGCGGTAGTCGGCGGCGTCCGCCGCCATCAGGATCAATTCCTGGCGGCGCTTGCCGATCGCCAGAAACAGCGCCAGCAGGCCCGCGCAGACATAAAGCCACGGCGAGAAGTTGCTGACATCGATGACGACAATGCCCGCGACCATCCGCAGGATAAATCCCCCCGCGATAGCGAATACGTCGATGATGACGATGTTTTTCAGCCAGAACGAATAGGCGACGTGCAGCGCGATGTAACCGGCCAGTACGACGGTCAGGGCAGGGGTCAGGAAAAGGCTCGCCCCCAGTGCCACCACGGGAAAGATGATCGCCGCGACGACTGCCCACCGGATCGGAAGCTGGCCGGATGGCAAGGCACGGTGGCGCTTTTTCGGGTGCAGCCGGTCGCGTTCAATATCCACGAGATCATTGACGATGTAGATCGTGCTGGCGGCGAGGCACAACAGCCCAAAGGTGATCAGCACCCGTGCCAGCGGCTCCGCGTCGAGCAGTTGTTGGTCGAACAGGATGCCTGCAAAGACAAATCCGTTTTTGCTCCACTGCGTCGGGCGCATGGTGCGGATCAGGCCGCGCACCGGGAGCGGAAGCGTTTTCCAGAGCGGTTTAAAGGGGGCCAAGACACCTTGCACGGTGGTTCCTCATCAGATCTGTAGCGATAACCCTGCGCATTATAGCAGCAAACCGCGCGAATTGAGAATAACGACGTGCGAAGAATTGCGGTACACTTGAGGTTATGAGCGATCGAATTCGACTGGATATGCTGCTGGTGCAGCGGGGGCTGGCGGCCAGCCGCGAGATCGCGCGCCGGATGATCATGGCGGGCGAGGTGCGCGTGGCGGGTGCTGTGCGCGACAAACCGGGAATGCCCGTCGCACTGGATGCCGTGCTGGACGTGCGGCAGATGCCGCGTTATGTCAGCCGGGGCGGGGACAAACTCGCGGCAGCGCTCGACGCCTTCCCGATTGCGGCCGCCGATCAAATCTGCGCGGACGTGGGAGCAAGCACGGGCGGCTTTACCGACTGCCTGCTGCAGCACGGCGCGGCGCGGGTTTATGCGATCGATGTGGGCTATGGACAGCTTGATTACCGGCTGCGGGGCGATCCGCGCGTGGTGGTGATGGAACGGACCAATGCCCGGTATGTCGAGGCGCTGGATGAGCCGGTGAGCCTGGTGGTGATCGACGCTTCGTTTATCTCGCTGCGCTACCTGCTGCCGGTTATCCGCGGCTGGCTGACCAGCAGCGCGGATCTGATCACGCTGGTCAAGCCGCAGTTTGAAGCAGGCAAAGACAAGGTGGGGAAGGGGGGCGTCGTGCGCGACCCGGAAACACACCGGCGCGTGCTGCTCGATGTCCTGAGCGCGGCGCAGACCGAGGGCTACACGCCGCACGGTCTGATCCCGTCCCCGCTTAAGGGGCCCGCAGGGAACGTCGAGTTCCTGGCGTGGCTCCGCATCGGGGCCGGTGCCGAAGCGCCGGAGATCGAGCAACTTGTGTCGGAAGCGCTGGATGGGGATCGGCTCAGTTAGGCAGCCGCATTTCGGGTGACAGCAGCACCTGATGCAGCAGGATGACGTCCTCGACGGCCTGATAACGCAGTGGGCGGGGCAGAAAATCGTTGCACCCGGCGACCAGGGCCGCACGCCGGTCGGCTGGCATGGCGTAATCGGCCAGCCCGATGATCGTGGTCTTCTGACAGAGCGGATGCTGTCGCAGGGCGCGCACCAGATCGAGACCGGAAGGCCGGTGTTCGGTCTGCGCGCGGACATCAACGAATACGAAGTCGGGCCGGTCCTGCGGGATCTGGTCGAAGGCCTCTGTCAGGTGGGGATAGATGCGCAGTTCGTTGTCAAACCCGCGCGCTCGTAACAGCACGGCGATCTGCTCAAAGGCAAACTGGCGCGCCGGGTCATTTTCGATATATCCTATATGAAACATTTTCCCTCAAAAGTCGTTTGGATTTGGCTGATACCTCAGCCTAACCGAACTGTACCAATTTTATAACGAGGAGTCAACAGGACTTAAGCGTCAGGGGGCCATGAGCGGCGATCGGGAGAGGTGTCCAGCGAACAGCGGGCCGGATATGGATGGGGAGCAGTTCGGCGCGGCCCTCTTTCACGACTAATAGAATGAGGGGGCGAGTGACGTGTCGCTCGATGTTCTGACCCTCACCTGATTGCCGATCACGAATTACCGGGAAGCTGTTCGAGCTTTTCGGATGGGAGAGATGCAGCGCGGGGCTGCTTCAGAGTGGGAGGGTGTATGCAAAAGTGTCCTCATTGCGATCGAGAGAATTCCGACAGCGATCCCTATTGTTATGCGTGTGGGCATATCCTGCCCTCAACGTTGGTGCAGTTGATGGGGGCGACGACCCGGCTGGAGGAGGCCTACCAGCGCCTTGAGCCCAAACGCCGCTGGGGCACGGCCTATTTTGACCGGCAGAGCCGCCTGAAACTGACCTTTCGGGATACCGGCGATCTCCTGATGGTCGATCTGGGCCGCGAGTTAAAAGTCGGGCGCACGCACGACGACGAATCGCTGCCGCAGCCGGAAGTGGATCTGTCACCTTACGGCGCGACAAAACTGGGCGTATCACGAAATCATCTGACGTTATCGCGCGATCATGATACGATCTTTGTGACGGACCTGGGCAGCGCCAACAGCACCTACCTGAACGGGCAGCGGTTGATGCCTCATGAGCGGCGCATCCTGCGCGACAACGACGAACTCCGGTTGGGCCGCCTGGTGGTGCGGGTGAACTTCGTCTGACCGGCCGTTTTTCGGCAGGGTGCGCATCTGGTGGTATTGTGTTCAGCAGCGCCCGCACGACGTCGGGCGTTGTGTCTGTTATCAGGAAGATAGTGGCTGCTCTCATGTCTGAGCTTATCAAGATTCAGGACCGTCTGGCGGTCCATTTTACCGATCAATCGCTGCTTCAGCGCGCGCTGACGCATCGGTCGTACCTCAATGAACACCCCGAACATGCGCTCGAGGATAACGAACGGCTGGAGTTTCTGGGTGACGCCGTGCTGGACTTCATCACCGGGTCGTTTCTGTACCATCGCTTCCCTGAAATGGACGAAGGACGGCTCACGCGGCTGCGGGCCAGTCTGGTGCGTACCGAGACGCTGGCCGAGCTGGCGGGGCAGTATGAACTGGGTGACGCGCTGCTGCTGGGCCGCGGTGAAGACGATTCCGGCGGGCGGCTCCGGCGCAAGAATCTGTGCGGTGCGTTCGAGGCCGTGATCGGGGCGCTGTATCTCGATCAGAGTATGGAAGCGGTGCAGCAGTTCGTCGAGCCGCTGCTGAACCTGATGCTCGGCCCGCTGATGCAGACTTTCGACAAGGATGCCAAGAGCCGCTTTCAGGAATGGGCCCAGGCGGTTCTGGGGCATACGCCGTCCTACAAGACGATTGCCAGCCACGGCCCCGACCATGCCAAGGAGTTCACCGTGGCCGTTATGATCGGCAGCGCGGAGATCGCGCGCGGCACCGGGAACAGCAAACAAACGGCGGCGCAGGCCGCGGCCCAGGCCGCACTTGAAGCGATTGAAGCGGGTGAGATCACCGCTGATGGCAACATCTAGGCCCAGTGCGCGCCGCCTGCTGGTTCTCGGTGCGAGCGGGACACTGGGCGGTCCGCTGACACAGATTGCCGCCGGGCAGGGCTGGGACGTCACCGGCAGCTATTTCACCCGTCCTGAGCGAATTCGTGCCGGAACATCCGTCCGGCTGGATCTGCGCGACCGGGCCGCGGTGCGCGGTCTCGTGGAGACGGTCCGGCCGGACGCGATCATCCATGCCGCGGTAACCGAGCGCAGCGGTCCGGGCTATGAGGAAACGATCCGGCTGGCGGGGCAGCATGTGGCCGAGGCGGCCGCCGCCCGCGCGATCCGGCTGATCAGTCTGTCCACCGACCTCGTGTTTGATGGCTCTCTGCCGTGCTACACCGAAGAATCCGATCCTTGCCCGGCCGCGGTCAACCAGATCTATGGCGGCGCAAAGCTCGACGCGGAGCGCGATACGCTGGCACTGTACCCGGCGGCGCTGATCGTGCGGACCAGCCTGATCTACGATTTCGACGGGGAGAATGCGCAGGTGGCGTGGATGCTGCGGGCGATCGAGCGCGGGGAGCCGGTACGGCTGTATACGGACCAGACCCGCTGTCCGATCTGGGCGTTCAATCTGGCGGATGCGCTGCTCGAACTGGTGGATAGTCCCGCCGCCGGCCTGCTGCACATCGTCGGGCCGGACCTCGTGAGCCGCCACGATCTCGGCGTGGCGCTGCTGGCGGCCCTGGGAATCGACCCGGCGCAGCACGTGATCCCCACGGTCGCGCCGGATCATCAGGTCAAGCGCCTGTATCTGAGCGTGGAACGCGCCCGCTCGCTGCTCCGCAAGACCCGTCTGCTCAGCATCACCGAGGCACAACGGGCGCACCTTATGTCTGCTTCACCCCTCTAGTTCGCGCAGCGCCTCATCGACGCTCAACTGCTCGTGAATCATGCGGCGCAGCACGCGCATCATCTGCGCGGGGTTGGGTGCCTGAAAGACGTTGCGCCCGATGAACATGCCGCACGCGCCAGCCGTCAGCGCGCCCTGGACCATCTCCAGGGCCTCGCGCGTGGTGGCGGTCTTGGGACCGCCCGCGATCAGCACCGGGCGAAACGACGCGTCGATGACCTGTTGGAACGAGGCTGCGTCGCCGCTGTAATCGGTTTTGAGCACATCCGCGCCCAATTCGCAGGCCATCCGCGCGCCCAGAGCGATGTATTCCGGCCGGTATATATCCTGCTCCACGCGCCGCCCGCGCGCCATCGGCTCGATGATGCAGCCGATCCCCAGCCGTTCGCAGTCTGCCGCGACGCGCGCCACATCCTCGACCTGCCGCGCCTCGGCGTTGGGATCTTCGTAGCCGATGAACATATAGACCAGCACCGCATCCGCGCCGAGCCGGGCCGCGTCTTCCACGGACACGATCAGCCGCCCCCGCCCCTCTTCCGAGCCGAGCAACTCCGGGCTGCGCCAGCGGTTCGTCCAGTCGATGCGCATGATCAGACCCGGCGCACCGCGCCCGACGAAGACGCTCGCATAGTTGCGGGCGACGCCCGGCCCCACCAGAAACGCATCCGCGCCGGCCTCGGTGAGCTGTTCGAGCATCGTGCCGGGATCGGTCACGCCGGGGATCACGCCCAGGTGGACGCCATGATCAAACGCGATCACCGCCGCCCGTCGTGTCTGCGGATGGAGGATGCGGCCCAGGCGAATGGTCTTACCGGAATTGACAAACACATCAAACGCCATACGAGAGATTATCCTTTGGTGATGAGCACCCCCGGCTCACGAGCGCCAGGGGCACAACTCGACATACTCCATGCGAACGCGCGACGCCGGCTCGATGCTCATCACACCGTCGAGGATCTCGGCCATGAGCGACGCCTTATATTCGGCGTCCTGCTTCGACCACGTGCGCGATTTGATTTCGATATATTGATGATCGATGGGCGGCTCCATAATGTGGTCGAAGTTCACGTAAAACAGCACGCCCTTATAGAGCACGTGCCATCGCCGCCGGTCTTTGTGGATCTCACATTCGTGGTGCGCCTGGAAGTATTCGCGGTAGAAGCGCAGCGGGCGATCCGCCGGGGCGATAAAGCGCGAATGCGACAGCAGCACGGATTGATCGAACTCGCGGGCTTTGATCGGGCCGGTATAGGTGAGACGCGTCCGTACCGAGACCAACTGGCCGTTCTCGTCGATCAGGTCGTCTTCGCGATAGCGCACCCGTCCTTGCTGCTCGTCTTCAAAAATGAAGTAGGTGTCATATTGGCGATAGCGGTTGTGCTTAACCTGCTGCACGGCGGGATGGGCCAGCAGGCGCTCGATCATCGCGTCGCCGTCGCCGTTGACCTCGGCCTTGACCTGGATCTCGAAGCTCTCTTCCTGCTGCAAGCCGCCGATCGCCACCAGCTTATTGAGCACATTCCCTTCGCGCGCCCGCAGAAATTCATCCATGCGGTGGGCGTAATCCGCCGCCTGCTCGCGGATATGCGCTTCGTCAAGCGTCAGCAGCGCGCGATCGCGCATCAGCCAGCGGCCGTTGACCATGACGTGCTGCACATCCGCCGCCTTGCTCGCATAAACCACCTGCGAATACACGCCGTTGGGATCGCGCTCGAACTGGGGCGTATTGTGGAAGGGCGTGTGATCCACGATGATCAAGTCGGCGCGCTTGCCCATTTCGAGACTGCCCGTAATAGCGCCCAACGTGAGCGCTTCCGCACCCCAGCGCGTCGCCATGAGCAGCGCATCGCGGGCCGGCAGCACGACCGGATCGAATGTCGCGCCCTTCGCCAGCAGCGCGGCCAGCCGCATCTCCTCGAACATATCAAGATCGTTATTGCTGGCGGCACCATCCGTCCCGATGCTGAGTTTCACGCCGCGTTCGAGCATCTCCTTGACCGGCGCGATCCCGCTGGCGAGCTTGAGATTGCTGGTCGGGTTATGGGCTACCGCGACGCCGTGCTGCTGCAAGCGCCGGATCTGCTCGGTATCAACGTGGACACAGTGCGCGGCCAGCGTCCGCGCCTCAAACACGCCGAGGTCGGCCACGCGGTTGACGACTTTTTTCTCGAACGCCTGCCCGCTTTCGTCGGCTTCCTGGCGCGTTTCGAGGATATGGGTCTGAAGCGGGACGTCGTACTCGACCGCCAGCCGGGCGCACGCCTGAAGGATCGTATCGGTGTTGGTATAGGGCGCGTGCGGCGCGACCGACGGCACGATCAGCGGGTGGCCCTTCCATTTCTGGATAAACTGCCGGGTGTAGGCCAGACTCTCTTCGTAGCTCTCCGCGTCCGGCGCGGGAAATTTCATGATGGTCTGGCCGCAGACGCCGCGCAGCCCCGCCTCGGCGGTCGCTTCCGCCACGTCGTTCTCGTAATAGTACATATCGGCAAACAGCGTCGTGCCGCCGCGGATCATCTCGGCGCAGGAAAGCTGCGTGCCCAGCCGCACGAATTCCGGGCTGACGAATTCGCGCTCGACCGGCATCATGTAGCCCATCAGCCATACATCGAGCCGCAGATCGTCGGCCATGGCGCGCAGCAGGGTCATCGGCATATGGGTGTGCGCGTTGACGAGGCCCGGCATCACGATCTGGCCCTGACAGTCCAGCACTTCGTCCGCATCGTAGGCCGCCAGGATCGCGTCTGAGGGGCCCACCGCCACAATGCTGTCCCCCTGGATCGCCACGGCTCCATCCAGATAGCGGTGAAGCGCCGCATCCATGGTCAACACGACGCCCCGCACCAACAAACAATCCACGTGCTGCATCCTGCCCCTGCCTCATTTGTCTACTGGTAAAAATTCCGGTTATTATAGCTCAAATGCGCACGACCGATAGTTGGCTGGCGAGAACCGCCGCCGCGCGTACAATGATAGGTTATTGGTTATTAGTTGTTGGTGGTTGGTTCTTAGTTCGTGGTTGTTGGTGATTGGACGTGTTAGAGCCCGTTTGAAAACCTCACCCCCCGTCCCCCTCTCCATGCACGGAGAGGAGGAGCCGGCCATCGACCTAGTCCCCTCTCCGCGTGTGGAAGGGGGTAGGGGTGAGGAAAGCTGAAGACTGCACACTGACAACTGAATACCAGCGACTAAGAACCAAAAACTAAGAACCAACTACTACTCACTTCTCCAACACACACGAGGCGTTTCATGTGGCACATCCGACAGGACTTTCTGCGAACGCTTGAGGCCGGGATCGTTGGTCTGTTTTTCGTCCAGGCTGTGCGCTTTCTTTATGCCACACTCTACGCGCGCGCCAGCAGCGCCGATCTCGTCCAGCGCGTGCCTAATCTGGACAGCATCCAGGGCAAGCCGGGCGTAGTCGAGCTGACCACCGTCCAGGGGGAGGCCGTCGTGATGGTGGCTGTGCTCCTGCTGCCCCTGCTGGCGCTGATCATTGGACGCTGGCGCGCAAGCTTGCCCATGGCCGTGATCCTGGTGGCGCTGGGACGTTCGATGGCGCTGCAAACCGCCGATCTCAAGGTGCCGGCGACGGCGTTGGTCGTGGGTGCGGGGCTGCTGTACGTGGCGCTCACCGTGATCCGCCGCCCCGCATTTTTTCCGTCGATCCTGCTGCTCGGTCTGGCCGGGGATCAGATCATCCGCGCGCTGGATGATACCTGGGATCGCACGTGGCAGAATGATTACTCCGTTCGTTTCACCGATGGCTTCGACGTCGAGATGGGCGTGCTGATCTCGCTGGCATCGATTGCCGCGATCCTGTTTTCGATCCTCGTCTGGTACGTGGAGCGCCGCGCCGCCGAGATCGAACGCCAGGCCGAGGGTTATGTGCCGCCGCTCAGCGGTCAGCTAAACCTGTGGGGCGCGCTGGCGCTCGGTGCCGTGTTCTATCTGGAATTCACCCTGCTCGGCCTGCCCAACGCCGTCGCGCGCTGGTCGGATACGGCATACAGCGGGATCGTGCCGTGGCTGCTGGCGGCGACGACTCTGCCGCTGGTGCCCGAAGTGCGCGACATCGCGCGGCGTTTCGCCGGGGTGTTTGACGGCGCGTGGCGCGGCTGGTTGTGGGCGCTGCTGATCGGACTCCTGCTCGTCATCGGGCGGCGCTTCGAGGGTATCCCGGCCGCGATGGCGCTGATCGTGACCCAGTTCCTCATCGGCCTGACGCTTTGGTGGCTGGTCCAGACCGGGCTGCCGCGCCGTAATCCCACCGGGCTGGCGATTCTGGTGGCGATTATCGGGTTCGCCGCGCTGGCTGTCGGGGATTATTTCACCTACGACTACGCCTACGTGCGCAACCTCTCCGATCCGTACCAGAACGTGGGCGACTTCCTGCGCGCCTTTCGCGAGATGGGCCTGGGCATCACGCTGATCGCGGCCCTGATTACGTCCATCCCGATGATCCTGGCCCGGCGGCGGATTCCGTGGCGCGGCAGCCGGGGAATATACACGCTGGCGGGCTTGCTGCTCGTGCTGCTCGTGAGCTTCGGCGGGGCGGCAGCGGCCGGGAGCAACTATGTGCGCCGCCCGATCAACCCCGACTGCCTGCGCATTGGTTCCTATAACATTCATGGGGGCTATTCGCAGTTCTTCGATCCTAACCTGGAGCGCGTAGCCCAGTTGATCGCCGTCGAGGGGATGGACGTGGTGCTGCTGCAAGAGGTCGATACCGGGCGGCTGGCGAGTTTTGGCGTCGATCAGGTGTTGTGGCTGGCGCGCCACCTGGATATGGAAGCGGCGTTCTTCCCGCAGAATGAAGCCCTGCAAGGTCTCGCCGTGCTCAGCCGGGTGCCGATTGCCGATATGGAGGGAATCGAACTGCCGAGCGAAGGCAATCAGGCTGCCTTTATGCATGTGACGCTGGATCCTGACCGGCTGGTGGCCGATCCGCAATCGGCCGAGATGGGCGATCTGCATGTGTATAACACGTGGCTGGGTTTTCGTGAGGCTGAGCGCGACGGGCAGCCTGTCCCCGAAGGTGAGCAGGATCAGAACCGTCAGCTGCAGACGCTGCTCAACTGGATCGCGCGCCTGCACTCACCCGCGTGGACCGATCGGATCATCCTGGGCGGGACGTTCAACTTCGGACCGGAGTCGCCGCTGTATGGGGCGCTTGACAACCCGGCTATCAAAGATCCATTTGCCGGACTGCGCGCCGAAGATAACATGACGGTCTATCTGGTCGATGGTACGGCCGCGCGCTATGACTACTTGTGGACTATGAACCTTCCGCTCAACAGCGTGGGGATCGACAATGTGTCCGATCTGGCAACGAACACGTCCGATCACCGCCCGGCCACTATCGCCATCAGCCGGCGCAATGGGATCACATGCCCGCCGTAAACAAAAAAGGGCCTATCTGGCCCATCTAACGGCAAAGCCCACGAAGACAGATCGTGGGCTTTATCCACCGCTGCTTACAAGAACAAGAACAGAAGCAGCAGAATCAGCATCAAGAGAGCCAGACCGCCGCTCGGCGTGTAGCCCCAGCTACGGCTGTAGGGCCAGCTTGGCAGCGCCGCAATCAGCAAGAGTACCAGGAGAAGAAAAAGCAGCAGATACATTGCTTCTACCCCTTTCGGTTACGTGTCAGGTCGCTTTACAGGACGGTGCGCCGGCCAAACAACAGGGCCAGGACCACCAGTACCAGAAAGACGAAGAACAGAATCTGCGCGATACCTGCGGCAGCACCCGCCAGACCGCCAAATCCGAACAACGCGGCCAGCAAGGCTAACACCAGGAAAAAGACAACCCAACCTAACATGGTCGTATCCTCCTAAGTTGGTCAATGTCCCAATCTTAAACCACAGTGCGTCCTAATTCATGATGAATTAGGCGGGTTTGGCGCTAGGTTTATCGACCCGTTTGCATTGGGTAACATGGCCTACCGCCCAATTCGCCATTGACAGGTGCATCGCGGCTGCGTATCATGTGCCGCATGTTCAATAAGGCACAAGTCCTCTAAGTCCGGCAGCGGCCGGCACCCCTCATAACCCTGTTCTTCGCGTGGCGCACGATCCGGCGCGCACGCCCGTTGTTTGTATTCCATTCAACCCGATCGTTTAAGAACCAGCCATGACTCCGCTTGATACCGGCGCGGCCTGTCATCGGTGTTTGATCTGCTTCTATTCACCTTGAGGAGAAACAGCGTTGTTCATCCAAACCACCACCAACACGATTCGCTCGTTGGGTAACGGCCTGGTGATGAAATATCCCGGCACGCCCGAGGAAATTGAGTTGCTTGGCGCTTTTAATGCGCTACATCCATGGCGAGGAAATCGTCGCGGCTATGACGCGCAGCCTGATCCTGCATCATCCGCACACGCGGCCCTGCGAATGGCCGTATATCGAGGATGAGGCCACCGGGCAGATCGTCTCGGCGCTGTGCCTGATCCCGTGGACATGGCAGTATGACGGCGTGACCCTGAACGCCGGCGAGATGGGCATCGTCGGCACGTTGGAGCCTTACCGGCGGCGGGGTCTGATCCGCGTGCTCGATGGTTACTTCAAGGATCTGCTGCGCGAGGGCGAATACGACCTGAGCCATATCCAGGGGATCCCGTACTACTACCGGCAGTTCGGATATGAATACACCCTGCCGCTGGAGGGCGGCTGGCAGATCCGGACAGACCAGATCCCTGGCGACGTGCCCGCCCACGCACAAGCTTTCAGCTTCCGCCCGGCGACCACGGCGGATATACCCGCCCTGGCGCGCTGGTATGACGACGCCGCGCGCGACCTGAATATCAGCGCGGCACGCAGCGAGGCGATCTGGTGTTATCTGCTCGATCAGCAGGCCAGCACAGCAACCGGTGCGGAGACGTGGATCGTACTCGACAGTCAGAATACGTCGGTCGGCTACTTCCGGGTCGCGAAGTTCGGCTTTGGGACCGGGCTGATCGTGGACGAGTCCTCGCGGCTGAGCCACCCGGCCACCCTGGCCGCGTTTGGCAAGATCAGAGCGCTGTGCCTTGAGCAGGACAAGCCGTATATCCGCCTGTCCGCGTCGGATGTGTCGCCGCTGGTGAAGGTCGCGCGGGCCTGGGGCGCACACAGCGAGGGCCGCTACGCCTGGCAGATCATGCTGGTGGACGTGGCGCGCCTGCTGCGCAAGATCGCGCCTGTGCTTGAACGGCGCATCGCGGCCAGCGCCTTCGCCGGCATGACCGAAACCGTGACGATCAATCTGTATCGTGAAGCGTTCGAATTGGAGGTCGTCGGTGGAAGAATCCAGGCGGTGCGCGCGGTCGGGTTCCGCCCGTGGGAAACGACGTCGATCAACATCCCGCCGATGCAATTCACACCGCTGGTGCTCGGCTATCGCAGCCGCGAAGAACTGCACGCGTGCTATCCCGACGTCAATATCCGGGGGCAGTCGGCGTATCTGGTCGATGTGCTCTTCCCAAAGATGGAGGCGTTTATCTACACGGAGTATTAGCGTGTTGAAGGTAGTGGCCTCACCTTCAGTCCCCCTCTCCGCAGCAGAGAGGCGGAGTTAAGGCTCATCAACCCTCTCCATCTTGAGGGAGGGGCGGGGGTGAGCCGCTTATAAGGGCGACCCACCGGGTCGCCCCTACACATCATATGGTTGAATAATGCGGACGATCGCTACCGGCTGGCATCGTCGAGCAGCAGTTTTTCGTTCTTCTTCTGCTCTTTCTGGCGCTGCTCGTTGTTGAGAATACGCTTGCGGATGCGCAGGCTCTTGGGCGTGACTTCGAGCAGTTCGTCGTCGGCCAGGAACTCGATGCAGTCATCCAGACTCATGACCTGCATGGCGCTCAGACGCAGTTCTTCGGCAAAATAGCGCGTGTGAATGGCCGAGAGGTGCTTGGTCTTGGTGACGTTGATCGCCAGGTCTTCGGAGCGGATGTGCCGCCCGATGACCATACCTTCGTAGACTTCTGCTTTCGGCCCGATGAAGAAGGTGCCGCGTGCCTGGGTATGTGTCATCGCGTATTCGCTGGCAATGCCCATCTCCCACGCGACCAGGCTGCCGAACTGCCGCCCCGGAATTGAGCCAGCCAGCGGCGCATAGCCGTGATAGAGCGAGTGCATCTGGCCCAGGCCGCGGTAGCCCGCATGAACTGAGAGCGGAAACCGAGCAGTCCCCGTGTCGGCACCAGGAACTCCATGTAGACCATGCCGTTCTGGTTGTGAATATCCTGCATCTGGCCGCGACGCCCACCGAGCAGTTCGACCACGACGCCCATCATGTCGTCCGCCACTTCGATATGCACTTCTTCCACCGGCTCCAACGTCTGCCCGGTTTCGGGATCGGTGCGGTAGATCACTTCCGGCTTGCTGACATCGAACTCGTAGCCCTCGCGCCGCATGGTTTCGATCAGGATGGCGAGGTGCAGCTCGCCGCGCCCGCTGACGATAAATCGATCCGGCTGCTCGCTGTCTTCCACGCGCAGCGCCACGTTGCTGCGGATTTCGTTGTAAAGCCGCTGGCGCAGGCGGCGCGATGTGCCCATGCCGGGTTTGCCTTCGCGCCCGGCAAAGGGCGACGTGTTGATGCCAAAGGTCATGCGCACCGTCGGTTCTTCGATGCTGATCGCCGGCAGCGGCGTTTCGACGGACGGATCGGCAATGGTATCGCTGATGCCGATCCCTTCCACACCGGCGAAGGCCAGAATATCGCCCGCCACAACTTCGTCCACTTCTTGCTTGGAAAGATTATGATAGGTGAACAGGTAGACGATTCTGCCGGTGCTGCGCTCGTCGCCGCGCGGCGTTAACCGCACAATCGTCCATCCCGCGCCGCATGGTGCCCGACAGCAGGCGGCCCACGCCGATCTGCCCCTTGTAATTGTCATATTCCAGTGAGGTGATTTGCAGTTGGACCGGCGCATCGGGGATCACGGTGGGGCCGGGAATTTCCTTGAGAATCGTCTCGAACAGCGGGGTGAGATTCGGCTGGATGTCCTCGGCGGTGTAACCCGCGTGGCCTTCCAGCCCGACGGCGAAGATCACCGGGAAATCGGCCTGCTCGTCGGTCGCGCCCAGTTCGATGAACAGGTCGAATGTCTCGTTCAGCACCTCGTCCACGCGGGCGAAGCTCGCGGTCGACCTTGTTGATGACGACGATGATCCGCAGCCCCAGTGCCAGCGCCTTACGCAGCACGAAGCGTGTCTGCGGCATGGGGCCTTCGACGGCGTCCACCAGCAGCAGCGCGCCATCGACCATATTCAGGACGCGCTCGACTTCGCCGCCGAAATCGGCATGGCCGGGCGTGTCGACGATGTTGATCTTGATGTCGTTCCAGGTGATGGCGGTGTTCTTCGCCAGGATGGTGATGCCGCGTTCGCGTTCCAGCGCGTTGCTGTCGAGGATACGCTCCCCGGCGGTAGCGGCATCCCGAAAGACTTTGGCCTGTTTGAGCATCCCATCGACGAGGGTGGTCTTGCCGTGATCGACGTGGGCGATGATGGCGATATTGCGGATGTCGGCGCGCTGTTGAGTCACAATGTTTCCCTGCTGCTATTTGACCGGGTGGGGCCGGGGCTTGTTGGCCCAGCCCGACCCAATATTCTTGATCAAAATCAGGGAATTGTATAGGCCAAAGTTCGCGATGTCACCGCGATGTCACAGTGTTTGTCACTGTGGGTTGTCGAGCCTGAAGCCGTGTCCCCGCACCGTGATAATGTACTGGTGCTCAGGATCCACTTCGGCCAGCCGGTCGCGCAGGCGGCGCACCAGCGCGTCGATCGCCTGTTCGCTCACGCCCTCGCCAATCGCCTCTGGCCAGACGGATTCGATCACCTCGTCACGCGTGCGGACCGCGCCCGCCCCGTCATAAAGCAGTTCGAGCAGCCGGTACTGCGGCAGGCTGAGTGGCGGATCAACTTCGACGCCGTTGATAAAGACGCGCCGGGAATCGTGGTTGATCTGCAAGCGGCCGAGCGTATAGGGGAGTTCTTCGACCATCAGCGGCGCGGTCGATTCGGACCCCACAAAGGTGATCTTGACGGCCAGCGCGATCTGGATCTCGTCGCCGTCTTTCAGGGGCACCGTCGCATCTTTGACCTGCTTGCCGTTGACCCAGGTGCCGTTCTTGCTGTCCAGGTCGCGCAGGTAATAGAGATTGCCTTCACGGAAGATGCGGATATGCTCACGCGAGACCTGCCGCTCGGGCAGGACCAGATCGCATTCTCCACCACGCCCAATGACGAGTTGATCGTCACGAATCGTCCAACGCTGACCGGCTTTTTCACCTTCATGGATGATGAGGACGGGCTTATCGGCTACCTCTGACATGTTCTTTTCCTTGACTTTTGCTAGGCACCGGGCTATCGTGTCCGCTGGCGCTCAGGATGACGCAGGTTGTAGTTGGCGATTAGCCGTTAGCTATGAGCTGTTAGCCTTGACCATGGCACGAGTGGCAGGAGTCTGCTGGCGTCAGCGTCTTTTGTATTTTGCTAAGCGCTAACGGCTAACCGCTAATGGCTAAACGCTTGATAGGAGTATAACCCCATCTATGAATCCCCTCAAGCCCGGCGATGTGCTCCGCAGCCGCTACGAAATTGTCGAGGTGATCGGCCAGGGCGGCATGGGCTGGGTGTATCAGGCGGCCGACCAGCGGCTGGATGGGCGTTTCACCGCGGTGAAGGAGATCCGCCCTGGCGTGGATCGAGCCCCGGACGAGCGCGAACGGGATCGCCGCCAGTTCCAGCGCGAGGCCGGTATCCTCGCCCGGCTGGATCACCCGAATCTGCCCAAAGTCTCCGATTTCTTTTCGCAGGATGACCGCGATTTCCTGGTTATGGATTTCGTGCCGGGGGTCGATCTGCGCCAGGTGATCGATCAATCCATCCGGCAGGGGCGGCCGCTGCCTGAAGATCAGGTGCTCGACTGGGCCAACCAGCTTGCCGACGCGCTGTGTTATCTGCACGGCCGGGTCCCGCCGGTGCTGCACCGTGATATCAAACCGGCGAACGTGAAGCTCACGGCGGATGGCGTGATCAAGCTGGTGGATTTTGGCCTCGTGCAGGCCATGCCCGCCGACGAGCAGCGTACGATTACCGTGGTGCAGGGTGGGGGGACGGCGCCGTACACCCCGCTGGAACAGATCGGGGGCGATCTCGGCCGCGCCGATCCACGCAGCGATCTGTATGCGTTCGGTGCGACGCTTTACCACCTGCTGACACGGGTGCCGCCCCCCGATGCCCGCGAGCGATTCCTGGAACCGGGCATCGCTGCGCGATCCACGCGATCTCAACCCGGCGGTGCGGGAACGAACGGCGCGTGCGGTGCTGTGGGCGATGGCCCTGCACCCGGCGGACCGCCCGCCGGATGTCAGGACGGTTGCCGACGTCTTGTTTGGGAGCGGAGCGCTGCCCGTTCACCGGGTGCCCCACGGGGCGCAGCGCGCCGGATTCTCGGCTCGACTACTCGCTGCCGATCTCAGGCCGGGCAACCTTGTACTGGCGGTGCTGACCGCCATCCTGCTCGTGCTGGCGCTGCTGGTTACGATCTTTGCGCCGGTGATCTAGAGGGTGTTATGCACTCTGGTTGCCGGTATTGAGCGGTTCTTCGCGTGAGTTAGCCCCTCCCTAAATCCCTCCCCACCCCGTGGAGAGGGACTTAAGTTGCTCCCCTTTCTCCGCGTGCGGGGATAGGGGTAAAAGAGGTGCATAACACGCTCTTGGATGGTGGAGGTCGATGAATCGTGTTGTGTTCGGACACAAGACCTGTCGCGGTCAGCGGTCCCGGTCGCTTGGGCCGAGCGTGTCATATGGATACGGGCCTTGCGTGTCGCCGGCGGCAGTAAGCTGCGCCATGTGCTCAGGGCTCAGCGCCCAGCCCGCCGCGCCGAGATTGTCTTCCAGGTGCGCCAGTGTGCGCGCGCCAAGGATAGGAGCCGTGATGCCGGGTCGATTTGTGACCCAGTTCAGCGCCACCTGCGCGGGCGTTTTGCCGACTGCCGCGGCAACCTCAATCAGCACATCGATCACGGCCCAGGTGCGCCCGGTGTCGTATTTCTGCCATGTCTCGCCCCAGCCAAACTTGCCGGCGTCATCCACGCGCGTACCTTCGATGGGGCCTTCCATCCCACGGCGATACTTGCCGCTCAGCCAGCCGCCCCGCAGCGGGCTCCATGGAATCACGCCCAGGCCCTCATTCCGGCAGACGGACAGCAGTTCCCATTCGGCCGCGCGATCCAGCAGATTGTAGAGCGGCTGCAAGCAGATGAACGGCTCCCAGCCCATCGCACGGCTAAGATCGATGGCTTTCTGCAATTGCCAGCCCAGGAAGTTGCTCGCACCGACATAGCGAACCTTGCCGCTCTGAACGAGCGTATCCAGCGTGGCGAGCGTTTCCTCGAGCGGGGTGCCAGGGTCCCAGCGATGCACCTGATACAGATCGATATAGTCCGTGCCAAGCCGCTGCAGGCTGGCTTCGACTGCCGCCAGGATATGTTTCCGGCTCAAACCCAGGTCGTTCTGCCCGCTGCCCATCGGCCAGCGCACTTTGGTGGCGATCACCAGATCGTCGCGGCGTTTGTCCTTCAGCCAGCGACCGACGATCGTCTCCGAGACGCCCCAGCGAATAGACATCGGCCGTGTCGATGAAATTGCCGCCAGCCCCCACAAAACAATCCAGCATCCGGTAGCTGTCGGGCTCGCTGGTTTCGCGGCCAAAGGTCATGGCTCCCAGGCAGAGTTCGCTCACTTTCATACCGGTTTTGCCCAAATAACGGTAGTACATAGGACTTCCTCCTCTCAAATAAGCAGTCAGCTTTCAGTTTTCAGCGGTCAGCCTAACCTCACCCCGACCCCCCTCTCTAACTGCGCTGGAGAGGGGGATTTAGGGGGTGAGGCCGGCCGAAAAACACAAACTAGCATGAGGCCCAACTCACGACTCCATCCCCTGCCGCCGCTCCCGGTGCAGCAGCCACCAGGTTACCAGCATACCGGCCAAACCCGGCAGCAGGGTCATGAGCAGCGGGGCGAGGTTCGTGACTCGATCGTACACCACATCCATCCCTGGGCCGCCCACGCCGTAATAAATGTACCCGGTCAGGCCGGCAACCGCACAGCCCAGCAGCACGCGCACGCCGCCGTCCATGTGGCGGGTTTCGGCGCGGCCGATCCACCAGCCGCCGGTGCTGAGCAGCACCAGTCCAAACAGCGCCAGCACGAGGTCGAGCGCTTCCAGGCGGTGGCGGGGTGCGCCCTCCGCGGCGGCGACCGGCTCCTGAGCCGGGATGGTGTGGAGCGGCGGGGCCATCGTGAGCACGTCGTATCCGACCGCCGGCACACTGATCGGGGGAGCGCCCGTCAGCGGGTTCTCCTGAAACAGCGCGCGCGCGGCGGCGTCGATATAGGGGGATGTGGCGCTGTACAGCCCATAATACGCCGTGAACTGGCTGATCTCCGTGGCGGAGAGGTAGGTTGGCGCGCCCAGGGCGAACCCGACCACACGTGTCTGATCCACCACCCCCGTTTCGGCAGCGAGCAGATCGCGGACCAGGGTAGACGCGGCCACATCGGGCGACATGTCCATCATCACGAAGATCACCCAGTCGGCGTTGATCAGGGCATCGCTCACGCGCTGCACCGTCCGAAGCTGGCCGCTTTCGCTGGTCAGGCCGGTGGTGTTGGCCTGAAGATAGGTGGCAAGCTGGCTGAAGGCGAAGCTGACCACGCGTTCCGGGCGGATCTGCGCGCCGGCCTGCGGACCATACAGCCGCTCGATGGCAAATTCCAGCGCATCCACGGCCACCAGCGGATAGGTAGGGCAGGTGGAGCACTGCTGCGCCAGGCGCACATCCGTGAAGATCACGAGGTTGTCCGACCGCGTAGGCGGGGGCGGCAGGCTTTCGCGGCGCGGCGAAAGCAGAGTGGTACCCTGCTGCGCGATGGTGTTCAGCGGGGAACCACTCGTGCCCACGCGGGCCAGATCAATGCTGGCCGGCCGGACCGGCGCAGCCGATAAGTCATCGTCGTACAGCTGCAGCTTGAGCCGCAGTATCCGACGCAGCGAGGTGTCCACGCGCGCGCGGAAGATCGGGTCGTCCTCGTAGCGCTCCGCGAAAAACTGGATCACGCTGGTGATATTGCCCACCGGATCGCCGCCCGGCACCGCCCCGAAGTCGTCCAGAAATAACATGTCGCTGCCCGCCAGGAACGCTTCGCGCGCGATCTGGCGGTGGGGGAAGGGGGTCGTATTGTAGTAGCGGCGGATGGCGCGCGTACCAAGTGGGCCGCTGATCAACAGGGCGTCCTCGCGCCAGGTCGCGAATTCATCCAGGGCGAAAAGCTGCCGGGCCGCGATCTCATCCACCACAACCGGACGCGTGACAGTGCGAGTCGCCTGGTCAAGATAGCGCAGATTGGCAAACTGGAACCCGTCGGCACGGGCCAGCGGGCTGTCCGCCCTACCGGCGACGGCGATAAAAGGTATCAGATCAAACTGGCGGAGTTCGTTCAGGCTGCGCGGCACGACCGGAATCTGCATGTCGGGATCGGAATCGGCCAGTCCAAGGCCGGGGACATTCTGCGCGATGACCGCGATCCGGCCCTGACTGCCTTCGTGCACCCCGGTGATATACGCCTGGGCCATCGCTCCCACCCAAACCGGATCGCCGCCGAATGTGCTCACCCCGAGATCCAGGGTGCGCCCGGCGGGCGACTGCTGCGCGACGTCGAGCGCCGGCCCAAGCAGCAGGTTGATCCCCACCGCGGCAAGTTCCGTCCCGGCGATCTGCCCGACGGTCCGGGCATAGGACGGATTCCACGTCGCGCCGACCGCCATCTGGCTCGGCAGGGGCGTAAAACCGGCCACGAATTGGGTGCCGGGCGGTCCCTCTCCGAGGTGGGTGGTTGCGACAAACAGGGGTACGAACGCGCGCGCGGCCGCCTCGGCGCTGTCGTAGGCCACCTGCTGCAAACCGACGGTGAAATCAGAGACCAGCGCAGGGACGCCGGTCGAGCCCGGGATATTGTCGTTTGCCGCCAGCAGCACGACGCCGCCGATGTTATAGTCGCGGACTAGCTGTGTGATAGCCGCATCCGGCGAGAGATCGCTGCCCTCGAACGTCACCAGCATCAACTGCCCGACACGCTCCTGGGCGCTGAGTGTGGCGATGATCTCGTCGATCTGCTCCTCGGTGGGATCCTGGCGGGGCAGGGGGGCCGCTGATCCCGGCGCGAATTCCGCCAGAAGCAGGGCTGTGATCAGAAGGACAGCGGCGATCCGGGCTTTCATGGCGCGGCCGGCGATGGACCGTTGTCAAAAGAGAGACGAGCCAGTTCGGGCGGCGATGCAGCCCTGCGACTCGAACGGTTGAAATCATCGCGCAGCCCTTCCCGGAGATCGCGCATATCCTCAATCACCAGTATCCGTTCGCCGGCCATCAGTTCTGACTCAATTCGATATCAATCTCGATCGGGCTTTCGGTGCGGTCGTCTACAGTGATGCCGTCGGCGCTGACGGGGATATAGCCTTTGGCGCGGACGAGAATACTGTACAGCAGCGGCTGGTCGAGCGTGCCGCGCGGCAGCAGTTCCGCGATCTGATAGCGTCCTTCGCTGTCGGCCAGCGATGCGCCGAGCACCTGCGATTGATCCCAGAGGAAATCCTCGACGCTGTACTCCGATTCCAGCACGAGCAGCATCGCGCCCGGAATACCCTCGCCGGTCTCGATGTCGGTGATGCGGCCGGTAAGCTGGACGCCTTCCGCGCTGGCGAACGCTCCCACCGGAAGCTGACCCAGGCCGACTTTCGCGCTCACGACGGCGCGGGTGACATTGGCGATGCTGATCTCCAGGGCATAGGTCGCATCGGGCAGGCCGGCGAGGCTGTCCAGGCTGACGAAGTAGTTTTCGCCGTTGGCCGCGGCATCCCATGGCTCGGTGACTTCAAACAGCACGTCGTTATCGACCAGCCAGCGGCGTGTCCACATCGTGCCGGGCGCGAGCAGCCGCCAGTTGAAGAACACGTAGAGCCGATCGACCCCGGCGGCGAAGTCGGTGCGGATCGGGCCGGTCGGGACGCCACCGATCTGCTCGGTGGTGAACTTGAAATCGGTGAAGATCACGGCCTCGTTAAGCTCGGCACCACCCGCCACGACAAAATCCGCTGTGGTGCTGAGGACGTTGTTCACGTAGAGTTCCAGCCGGTACTGGCCGGGGATAAAATCGGCGGCGGCGGTGATCAGATGGGTACCCTGCGTGCCGCGATCCGCCGGCCAGGGCTCGGTCTGGCGCGAACCTACCACCTCCTGCCCTTCAAAATACCAGATATAGCTCCAGGGGATGTCGGGGATCATATTGCGGTAGTTGAAGCGCGCCTGTACCGCGCTGCCTTCGGGCAGCACGTAGTTGGTCCCGGCCAGTCCGCCGCTTCCATCCAGCAGGCCAAACACCAAATCGGAGAACTGTGGCGATTCCTGCGGGCCGCCGCCCACGACGATACTCTTGCTGGCGACTTCGCGACCCTCAATAAACAGGCGGAAGTTATAGAGGCCGTTTTCCCACGGGACGCCCGCGCTGCCGATGTACCAGACGCCGCGCTCGCCGCCGCTCCATGTGACCGGAGGCAGGCTGTGCGGGGTGCTCGGCACGTCATCCACCGTGACGCGCAGCTCGTACACCATACCGTTGACCATGTTATCGTAGTCGAAAAACAGGTACAGGCTGGTGGTGCCGGTCGGCACGCCGCCGACGACATTGGACGGCACGCCCGCTCCATTGATGAGCGTCGTGAAAAACAGCCGCGAAAATGTGGCGATCCCCTCGGGCGCGGCGGGGATCGCGGGAGTCAGGTCATCGCCCTGGCGGATGCCCAACGCCGCCGCCCGGACCAGTCCTCGCGCCAGTTGGGACGGCCGCAGCGCGCTGATAAAACCACCCACCGGGACACAGTGATCGTTGGTATCGGCGCGGCCATCACCGTTCGTATCCTGGATCACGCGGCAGTCTACCGTTTCGCCGCCGACACGGGCCGGAGCAATCGTCGGGATTCCGACCAGTTTGCCATCACGGTCGTACGCCCCGCCGCCGCTCATCGTGCCGGGGATCACGGCGCCGGTGCGCAGCCAGGCGCGTTCGCCGGTGCGCGCTTCGGCCGTGAAGCCGCTGATCGTGCCGCGCGTGACGGCGACCGGGTCGTTGCCGAAGCTGGGATAACCGAAGATGGTTACGGTGTCGTCCAACCGGATCGACGGCGAATTGCCCAGTTCGACAAATGGCAGCTTGAGCGTGCCCGGCTCTACGGCGCGCCCGTCCAGATAGCCCGTGATCTTCAGCGCCGCCAGATCAAGCCCGCGGCTGGAATCGACGACTTCGGCAGTATAGGTCGGGATGGGCGGCTCATTCACACGCACGGTGATCGCGATCACGAGCGTATCGGAGCGGCAGGTTTCGCTGGGCAGGGCAATATGCGCATTGGTCAGGATCAGCCCGTCACCGCTGACCAGAGTGCCCGATCCCACGCACGAGATGACGGTCTGGCTCTGGTTCTGATAGGTCTGCATCACGAACACCGTGGCGCGCTTGATCAGATCCTCGTTGAGTTCGATCAGCGGCGGTGGGATCGGGGTCGGCGTTGGGGTTTCCCCGGCGTCCTGCGCGTGACCGGGCGCAGCCGGCATCAGCGAGAGGGTCAGGCTCAGCAGGATGCAGAGCAGGGCCACGCTGAAGGCGATTCGAACCTGAAGATATCGACTCATCAGAAGATCTCCACCGTCTGAAGCAGGTTCTCAAAACGATACAGGTTTTGCTCGAACGCGCTGCTTTCCTCACGGTAAGTGATAATCACGGCCTGACCCCGGCGCAGCACCACCACGTCTACACCTTCGACGATCATGGGCAGTGTCGCCTGAAACGGGTTGCGCTCGAAGTGCGTGTAGGCGTACACCATGCGCTTGGCCGGGTCGCCGCGCAGGGACTCATCGGAGCGCGAAATCTCTTGATAGGTCGAAAAACGGGGCGCGCGATCCAGGTAAAGCATATCCAGTACGAGGTTCGGCGTCGCGTCCGGGCCGACGGTCAGCACGGATACCTGAAGCGTGGTTTTGAAGGGCAGGGCGTTCGGGTCCTGGACGCGGAAGACATAGTCGGCGCTGTTCGTATCCAGCAGCCAGCTGAGGGGCACCTGCGCACGCACTCCGGCTTCGAGGTCCTCAAACGTCTGGGTTGAGCTCAAGGTCCCGTTGCGGAAGGCCAGTCCGATTGAGACCACCAGGGCCGCCATGATCAGCGCCAGATACGTGTTCCAGCGCTGCGTAAAGGTGAGGGGGATATTCTCGGTTCGTTCGCTCATAGTGATCCGTTGTTAGTAGTTAGTAGTTGGTTGTCGGTTGGCCCCCTACATCCCTCCCCAGCAAGTGGAGAGGGACTTTACCGCACACGTTTTCCCCTCTCCACCCTGTGGGGAGGGGGCAGGGGGAGGGGCCGGCTCTCTACAGCGACTCGCGGCGGCGGCCGCCCAGCGCTTCCATCCGCATGTCTGCATTGGCGATAATAAACGCGAACATGACAAAGATCACAGCGACGAGGCCAAAAGCCAGCATCAGCCCGCGAACCGGCGATGCGCCGGTCCCCTCAACACTCAGCCCGCCGATAATCGCGATCCCTCGAAACGCATAGTACAGGCCGCTGAGCAGGGCGGCCAGCATCAGCCCGGTTGGTATCCAGAACACGGGGGTGCGCCCGATCGCGAGTTCGGCCAGGAAGAACCCCAGCACGACGCCCAGACCAAGCTGCGAGAAGGTGATGCTGGCGACTCGCAGCGCGGTAGCCAGCAGCGTCGCATCCGAGAACAGCGCGAATCGCAGGTTCAGCGCGAGCGCATAGCCCAAGGCGACGGCGAGTCCATACGCCACGCCGTCGAGCCGCTGGGTGATCCGTGCCGGCCAGATCGTGTAGCGCAGGGCCGCGTATTTCAGAAACTCGGCGGTAAAGCCGACTGTGAACGCATAACCCAACGCGCGCCCGAAGAATCCGGCCCCCGGCAGCCATTGTTCCGGCAGAAAAAGATGCTCCTCAAGCGGGACGGCGATGCCGTTGGCCATCAGTCCGCCCAGGATGGCGAGCTTGAGCAGGCCATGCCGGCGGATCATGGCGCGGCGTTCACCCCAGTACGAAAAGAGCAGCCACACGATCAGCGGCAGGATGGCGATGCCGACCTTGGGCAGGGGCGCTTCCAGATCAGCGGGCAGCAGGCTCAACAGATTAGTCAGAATGAAGATCGCCAGCACGGCGACCAGCAGCGTGGTCACTTCCAGCCAACTGGTCCGCCAGATACGGCGGTATGGGTGGACCTCCTGGATTTCTTCTTCTGGCGTGAGCAGAATCGGTTCGAACGACAACGCCTCATGACTCCTTGATTAGCGTCCCGGCCGGTGGTAGACTTGCCGCGATCATCTGCTGTGAGCGATTAGCTGTTGGCGGTTAGCCGTTAGCGAAAAGCTAAAACCAACCACTTAAGGCTAAGCGTCTATCCGAAATATCGTGTTTTGTAGGGGCGTAATCGCAGTGTGCCCCTACGGAACCCGGGAATTTACGGATAGGCTGTAAATGCGGACCGCCTAGATTCTACCGCGTAGAAGAGAAGAGACAAAGCCAGCATGAGTCTTCGAACGCCTTCACCACGACGGCCGGTTACTGTGGGGATCCTGGGCAGCCTGATTTTGCTGTGCTGTGTGGGCGCGATCATCGCCGTGATGGTGGTGATGCGCGACGAGGAGGATAACGGCGCAGCCGGCGGCAGTCGGATCGTGTATGGTCTGACGCTCAACCCGTCCGGTTTTGATCCCCATATTCATATCTCGAACGAACTCGGCATCCCGTTCTTCTCGCTGTACGATACGCTGGTCTACCGGCACCCGCAGACGATGGATTTTGTGCCCGGTCTGGCGGAGCGGTGGGAGATGGCTCCTGATGGGCTGGCGTGGACTTTCTATTTGCGACAGGGCGTGACATTTCACGACGGCGAGCCGTTTAACGCGCAGGCGGTCGCCGCCAATCTGGACCGCATCATGAACCCGGAGAACGCGTCGGGTAAGGCGCGCTATCTGCTCGGCCCGTACACGGGATCGACCATCGTGGAAGATTACATCATCACGCTCAATCTATCGGAACCCTTCGCGGCCCTGCTGGACGGTCTGAGCCAGGTCTATCTGGGCATGGCCAGCCCAAAGGCGCTGAGCGAGTACACCAAGAATACCTACCAGTGGCATCAGGTCGGGACGGGGCCGTACAAGCTGATCGAGATGGTGCCGGGCGAAAAGATCGTGTTTGAGCGGAACGAGGATTACCAGTGGGGGCCGGTCTTTTACGCGGATGTGACCGACCAATCGGTGGACACGATCGAATTCCGGTTCTACCAGGACCCGCCAACGCGGAGCTCTCGCCCTGGAAAGCGGCGAAGTGCAGATCATTGGCGAGCTGCTGCCGACGGATGCTGAACTGCTGTTGGGCAATCCGACGCTGCGTATCTACCGCGTGGCGATCCCCGGCCAGCCGCAGCAGTTCTTCCTGAACACGCAGCTTGCGCCCACCGACGATGTGAACGTCCGGCAGGCGCTGCTTTACGGGACGAACCGCACGGCGATCGCGGATGCGGTGTATCAGGGACAGTCGCCCGCCGCGCACGGACCGCTAGCCGCCGTTACGCCGCTGTACGATCCCGCCGTTGAGGCGCTGTATCCTTACGATCCGAATTACGCGCGGAGTCTGCTGGCCGGCGCGGGCTACCTTGATACCGATGGAGACGGTATGCTGGAGCGTGACGGCGCGCCGCTCACGCTGACGATGACGTTCGCGCCGTGGAACCAGATGGCGGACGTCGCCCAGTTGATCCAGAGCCAGTGGCGCGACCTGGGGATCGACCTGGAACTCGATCAGGTGTCGGACTTCCCGACGCTGCGCAGCCGCCAACAGGAGGGGAACTACAACCTGATTTCGTTTTACGATTTTGGCGTGGATCCGAGCATTCTGAACCGGTTCTATATGACGGATGGCGCGAATAACTGGTCTGGCCTGAGCGATCCCGAACTGGACAACTGGCTGGCGGAAGGGCTGCGACAGACGGCTAATGAAGCACGCGCGCCGCTGTACGCATCGGCGCAGCAGCGCATTATGGAGCAGGCGGTGGTGCTGCCGATCCGCGATTATGTGAATCTGAACGGCGCGACGGCCCGGCTGGACGGTGTGATCTTCAGCGCGCAGGGCTGGTGGCCGCTGCTGCGCAATTTCCAGATTCCCCCTTAACCCCGATGATCCTGTTTTTCCTCCGGCGAATGGGGACAGCCTTGCTCGTCGCATGGCTGGCGCTGACGCTGGCCTTTGTGGCGCTGCGCTGGGTGCCCGGCGACGCGCTCGACGCGACCCTGGCCCGCACCGGCGCGCCGGATGAGGAGATCGCGGCCCGGCGGACGGCGATCGGCCTGGACGATCCGATTGGCCAGCAGTACCTCACCTATTTGGCGGATCTCGTGCGCGGCGACCTGGGGGAATCGCTGGTCTCAGGGCAGGACGTGGCGGAGTTGCTTTGGCAGAACCTTGGCCCGACGGCGGCGCTGGCGGTCGGATCGCTGCTGGCCGGCGTGACGCTGGGACTCGTGCTGGGCGTGTCCGCGAGTGTGCTGCCCTGGCGGGCTGCGCGTTACGCTGCGGAAGCGGCGGCTTCGCTGGCCCTGTCCACGCCGGTGTACTGGACGGCCACGCTGGCGATCTACGTGTTTTCCACGCAGTGGGGCGTGCTGCCCGGCGTCGGCGGCGAAGGGCTGAGGCACCTGATTTTGCCAGCGGGCGTGCTCGGTTTTCACACGGCGGGCAGCATCGCGCAGGTGACGGCCAGCAGCATCCGCGAGGCGGCAGGACAGGATTTCGTGCGGACGGCGCGCGCCAAGGGGCTGCCCGATCTGGATGTGCTTGAGCATATTCTGCGGGTGGGGCTGCTGCCGGCGATCGCGGTCGTGGCGCTGCAATTTGGCTTTCTGCTCGGCGGCACGGTCATCACCGAAACGATCTTCGTGCGGCGCGGCCTGGGGCGGGTCATGCTGACCGCCATCGATAACCGCGATTACCCGGTGATTCAGGGGCTCGTCGTGTTGGCGGCGCTGACCTACAGCCTGATCAACGCGCTGGCCGATGTGCTGTATGGGCTGGTCGATCCACGCGTGGACCTGAACGGGTAGGCCGCCGTGAACAAACGCCCGAACGTCCGTCTGCTCGTCGCCGGGACGCTGCTCAGCATCATCGTGCTGGCGGCGGTCCTGGCTCCCTGGCTGGCGCGCCGCGATCCGCTCGATACGCAGCCGGACGATCAGTTCTCGCCTCCCTCAACGAATTACTTCTTCGGTACCGACCTGTTGGGCCGCGACGTCTACAGCCGGGTGCTTTACGGCGGGCGCAGCACCATCGGGATCGCACTGCTCACGCTTGGCACGACTCTGCTGCCCGGTTCGCTGATCGGATTGGTGGCGGGCTACGCCGGGCACTGGCTCGACCGGGCGCTGATGATCCTGACGGACGCGCTGCTGGCGTTTCCGAGCCTGCTGCTGGCGCTGGCACTGGTAGCGCTGCTGGGCAGCGGGCGGGTGCAGATCGCGCTGGCGGTGGGTATCGCGGGGATTCCGGGCTATGCACGCGTGACACGGGCGGCGGTGATCGAAGCGCGGGCGCTGCCGTTCGTGGAGGGGGCACGGGCGATCGGCGCGAACTCGTTCGGGATTCTGGGGCGGCATATCGTGCCGACCATCACGCCCACCATGCTCGCGTTCGCCGGGGTGACGCTGAGTTGGGCGATCCTCAACAGCGCCGCGCTCACGTTTCTCGGCTACGGCGGCGACATCAGCGCGCCGGACTGGGGGACGATGCTGGCCGACGGGCGGCGAGACGTTCCGCACCGCGCCGTGGGTCGCGATCGCGCCGGGCGTGGCGCTCAGCCTGACGGTGTTCGGGATCAATCTGCTGGCGGGCAGTCTGCTCCGGCGGAATTAGCGGTCAGCGATCAGTCGTCAGTTTAACCTCACCCCCTGGCCCCCTCTCCACGCGCGGAGAGGGGGAACCGGCGGCGTGCAAGGTCGCGTATTATCAAATGCAGAGAGAGTTCGGTGAGGAACTACGGCCCGGTTGCGACCGTGAACCGCACTTCTCCCGATGAGATTGAACTGGGACGGGTCCACACGCCCTGATCATTGTAGGCGGGGGTAGGCGTCAGGTCGTCGCCAGGCAGAATGTTCGGCTGCCAGACGCCGGGATTATCATTGAAGTAAAATGCCTGGATGCGGTAATCGCCGGGGACAAGCTGCGTCACGGGGAAATCATAGGTCTGGCTGCAGCGTGCGCGCGATCCGAGCAGGTGAAGCTGATCGGGTTCAATGGCCGGCCAGCCAGCCGGAAGCGCACGAGAAGCCTCATCGCCGATGGCGGCCGCATTATCCAGGCGGCGAATTTCGAAGCGGATGCCGATATTCGTATCATTGGTCGTGATGGGTGGGCGGCCGCCTTCCAGGTAAAGAATCACCGGACCGATGTCATTGTTGACAAAACGCAGGATCACTCGCAGCCCTTCCGTAGCCGTCACCCGGTCGCGGATTAGTTCAAGCTCAAGGTCCAGATCCTGCACGTCCCCGCCGGACTCGGCCAGCACGGAGCGGTTGTTCCCCCCCAGTGGCGCTGCCAGATCGGTGCATTCCGGGCCTTGGCGCGAGGCCGGCAGTACACGGGGGAAGATAATGGCAATCGCGATGGCGAGGCCGGCTGCCACGATAGCTACCTGGGTGCGATCCACCGCGTCGAAACGTATCTCGCGCTCGCCGGAACGGGCTGCCTGCGGTCCGTCTTGTTCGTTGCCACATACGCGCGTCAATCCCCTTCGTTCGAGAGCCACTGCCGGACCAGGGTGATCACGTTGTCCGGTGTGGTCTGGTTCATGTTCAACCAGCGGATCCCGCTGTCGTGCCCGTTAAACCAGGTGTATTGGCGGCGGACAAAGGCGTGGGTCTCGTGCTGGATAGCGGTGATCACCTCGTCCAGCGTGACTGCATCATCCAGGAAGGGCCGCCACTGGATGTAACCCAACCCGCTCATGGCGGGACTGTCCCAAGTATATCCCGCTTCGCGTAAAGCGCGCACCTCGCCCAGCAGCCCCGCCTCGACCATCTGCCCGACGCGCCGGTCGATGCGCGCGTATAGCTGATCGCGGGGCAGGGTGAGGCCAAGCTGCAGGACGCGATAGGGTGGGGGAGTTTTGCGCTGCAAGGCGGTGATTGGCGTGCCCGTGCTGAGGAAGACTTCCAGCGCGCGGATCACGCGGCGCACGTTGCGATAGTCGATGCGGGCGGCGGCGTCGGGATCGGCGGCGCGCAGCCGGTCGTGGAGCGCCTCCGCGCCGTGTTCGGCAGCGAAGTTCTCCAACTCGGCGCGCAGATCGGGGTTAGGCGGAACTTCGGGGATCGACCAGCCCTCGATCACGGCGGTGATGTACTGGCCGGTGCCGCCGACCAGCAGCGGTAATTTGCCCCGTGCGTGAATAGCAGCGATTGTATCCAGGGCCGCGCGCTGATACTCGGCCAGCGTATACGGCTGGTCCGGCGTCACGAGGTCGAGCAGATGATGAGGCACGGCGGCGCGTTCGACGGGCGTGGGTTTGGCCGTGCCGATGTCCATGAAGCGATAGATCTGGCGGCTGTCGGCATTGATGATCTCGCCATCGAAAGCCTGTGCCACGGCGATCGCCAGCCCGGTCTTGCCGCTGGCGGTCGGGCCGAGGATCACCACGAGCGGCAGGTGATCGGCGTGGGGTACGGTCTCCGGCGCGGGATCGGCCTCGATCTCGGCGGTCGTGGCGGCGCTACCACTCGACAGCATCGCGAACGATCTCCAACGAAAAGACTCTGTTCTCGTAACCGACGGCGGCCACGTCGATGCGCCAGGGACAATCCAGCAGGTCATGCTTATCGAGAAAGGCTTGCGCCAGCCGGAGCAGCTTCGCCTGCTTGGTCGCGCGGACGCTCGCCAGTGCTTCGTCGATGACGTCCTGGGCCGGACCGCGCCGTGTGCGCACCTCGACAAACACGATCTCACCGGACGGGTGGCGCGCCGTGATGTCGATCTCTCCCAGCGAACCCAGCCGCCAGTTGCGCGCCAGGATGGTATAACCCGCCTGCTGAAGCCGGTAGACGACGAACGATTCGCCGCGCTGTCCGAGCGTTTGCCGTGGATCGGGCATGCTTCACGTCCTTGTGTCCGCTGCCATTACTCTATGTTGTCACGGTTTTCGGGATCGTGCTACAATCGCGCCATTACTGGGTTCGCGTGGTTCAGGAGTGCATCCATGCCCATCGCCAGCGCGTTGAAAGAAGCCGATATTTTTTACGAGCTGACCAACACCCAGTTGGAGCTGGTTGCCTCGATTTGTGAAGAAAAGACCTTCCAGGAAGGCGCGCTGATTTTCGCGGAGAACACCACGGGCGATGAATTGTATGTGATCATGGATGGCGAAGTCAGCATCGAAGTCGATCCGGCGGTGATCGGGCGGAGCGATGCGGGCGGCCCGCAGTCGATCGCGCTGCTGCGGCGGGGCCAATCGTTTGGCGAGGTCGCGCTGGTCGATCAGGGAGTGCGTTCGGCGGCGGCGCGCTGCGCCCGGCATGGGACGCGCCTGCTGGTGATTCCACGCAATAAGCTGATGCTGCTGTGCGATACATACCCGCAGTTGGGCTACCGCCTGATGCGCAACCTGGCCGGCGATCTGGCCATGAAAATCCGCAATGCCGATTTGCAGATCCGCGAGCAGCTTACCTGGGCACCCCACCGCCCGGAATGAGATCAATTTTGGCGAGCACCTCCCCGTGTGATCGCGAAAAAACAATTCACCACAGAGGACACAGAGAGCACAGAGTTCTCTAAGAAAAAAAGAGGAGAAAAGCAAGGGGAAGGATGTTGGTCTGATGCTCTTCTCTCTATTCTTTAAGAATTCCCTCTGTGTCCTCTGTGGTTATTCTATTGATTGTGCGGTCAGGAGCCGCGCCGTATGGTCAACGCAGAGATTGTCACTATTGGGACCGAAATCTTGCTGGGCGAGATCGTGGATACGAACTCGGCGTATATTACGCGCCAACTGCGCGACATTGGGGTTAACGTGTACTTTCTGACGACGGTAGGCGACAACCTGGACCGCATCGCCAGCGCGATTCGCATCGCCTTGTCGCGCTCGGACGTGGTGATCACGACGGGCGGGCTGGGCCCCACGGTGGACGATATGACGCGGCAGGCGGTCGCTACTGCTACGGATCGGGATCTGGAATTCCGCCCGGAACTGCTGGACGAGATCCGCGAGCGCTTCCGGCAGTTTGGGGCGCAGATGAGCGAAAACAACCGCGTGCAGGCGTACATCCCGGCAGGATCGATTCCACTGCATAACCGGCTCGGCACCGCGCCGTGTTTTATTGTCGAGGCCGCCGAGGGGACGGTCATCAGCCTGCCGGGCGTGCCGCGCGAGATGAAGGACCTGATGCAGGAGTTGGTCATCCCGTATCTGCGCGAGCGCACGGGCGGCAAAGGGCATCATCAAGGCGCTGGTGCTGCGCACGGCGGGGATCGGGGAAAGCCAGGTCGATGCGCGCATCGGGGATCTCGAAACGTGGAGCAATCCGACGGTGGGTCTCGCCGCGCACACCGGGCAGACGGATATTCGTATCACGGCGCGGGCGGACAGCGAGGCCGAAGCGGATGAACTGATCGCCAAGGCCGAGGCGATTGTCCGCGAGCGCGTTGGAGATTTTATCTACGGGACCGGGCAGGAGCCGCTTGAGGAGACGTTTGTCCAACTGCTGCGCGACAAAGGGCTGAAGCTGGCGGTGAGTTACGCCGGGCCAGAGCCGGAATTGGTGGCGGAGCGGTTCAGCTACCCGGATGTATTGGTGGCGCAGAGCTTCGAGGCTCGCCTGGATAATTTGCTGGCGCGCGTAGGTCGAGCGGGGGCAGATACGCAGGATTACGGCGAACTCTCGGAGCTTGAGGCGCGCCGCATGATGGAGGCCAGCGGGGCGGATGTGGTGATCGCGTTTGTCACGACGGACGACGGCACGGGCATCACCGCCATGACGCGCGAGAAGGCCCACACGCGGCGCTATGGATTTGGCGGGGCGAACACCGATGCGCCGGCCTGGGCGGGCACCTGGGGGATCAGCATGGCGTGGCGGCTGGTGCGCCGGATCGAGGCGACGTGGTAGATCTGACTCTCAAGCTGGCGCGCGCCGGGCTGATCCAGTTCGGGAGGTTCGTGCAGGCAGATGACAGCGTGTGGCCGGTGGCGGTGAATCTGCGCTGGCTGCCGTCGTATCCGGCGCTGCTGAGTGACACGGCGGACGCGCTGCATCCTTTGATCGGGGGGATTGAAGCGGACCGGCTGCTCACCACGGCCGACGCGCTGCCGATCGGCGTGGCGCTCAGCCTGCGCACCGGCCTGCCGCTGGTCTATCCCTACGGCGAGGTACGCGACTACACGGCCGCGTTTGCGATCGAAGGCGCGTATGATGTCGGGCACCCGACCCTGCTGCTGTCCGATGTGCTGATCGACGCGCCGCAAGCGGACCGGGTCACAGCGTTGGCACGCCGGGTCGGGTTGGATGTGCATACGGTGCTCGCGGTGATCGATCTGGGGCTCGGTGCGCGCGGGGAACTTGAGAGCGCGGGGTATGGGGTGCGGTGCGTGCTGGCGCTGCGCGAGATGCTGCCGGTTCTGGCCGAGGAAGGGTTCCTGCCGCCGGTGATGCGCCAGACGGTTGAGACATGGTTAGCGAAAGCGTGAGCGTGTGCTTCCTATTCCATTTGGTCAGCGTCCCCTGAGATTCTGGCAGGCTGCGGCTCTGTTTATTGTCGCGCTGCTCCTGTTCCTGGTCTTCCTGGTGTTCATGGTGGATTCGGGCAACCCGGCCGACCGTGACTGCCGCGACGACGTGCTGGGTCAGGTGCCGGTTTATCCGCAGGCAACGCTCATGAATCGGGACAAGTCCGCGTCAAAACCGGCGGCGGGCAGCGAGTGGCGCGAATACCAGACCGCCGATTCCGTGGATGTGGTTGGGGCATTCTACCGCGAGGTCGCGTCGTGTGCCGATCCTGATAGCGGAGCCGAGGAATTGAGCATCCTGTGCGATGGCACGCTGGACAGCAGGCACCGGGTGAACTATCAGGCGCGGATCAGCCGCACGGAGGATATGACGTCGATCTCGATGTTTGTTGGCTGGTACTGCGGCACGGGCGATTAGGCCGTCAGTCGCCCGCTGTCAGGATCGCGGCGCGCTGCTCGTAGCTAACCAGCCGGTTGGTGAGCAGCAGCCCGATCACCCCGAAGACGAGCACTCCCCCCGCCGCAGCCGAGAAGTAAGCGCTGAAGTCGCGGCCATCGATCAGGCCGCCAAGAAGCTGCGCGTTGATGCCCACCGACAGGTCAAAACACAGATACAGCACGGCCGCACCCATACCGCGCAGGCTGGGCGGCAGCGCATCCTGCGAGACGGAATCCGCAATGGCATGGACAATCGCCCAGCCGACGGACAGAATCGCGATCGCGATATAGGCGCTGGCGGTATTGTTGGCGCGGCTGAGCAGATACAGACCGCCCAGCGTGACGACCAGCCCCGGCACGGCAACCGGCAGGCGGCCCAGCCGATCGGATATGCCACCCGCCAGAGGCTCGACGACGGTATCGACCAGCGCCCAGATGCCCAGCCCCAGCCCGATCGCCACGGCCGACAGAGACTCGGCGCATCCGCAAAAAAATCCTTGCGTTCCGCCAGCAGGGGGTAAAAGGTATACATGGTCGCCAGAACTGCGCCCATGCCCACCAGTGTGATAATGCCGGCCCAACTGCCGCGCTCGTGCAGCGTCGCCAGCACGTCACCCCGTGCGCTTGACGCGGCACTGCGGCGCTCCGGGCGTGTATTAGGCAGGGCATAGGCCAGAGCGAGCGCACCGGCGGCCAGGAACCCACACAGCACAAAAACCGCCTGGAAACTCACCGCGTTCTTCAGACCCTCCCCGATCATGGGGCTGATCACGCTGGCGATGGAGAATGCCGCATTATAGAGTCCCATTGCTTCACCGCGCCGGATCGCCGGGGTCAGATCGGCGGCCAGGGCCTTGCCCGCCGTGGTGAAGACGGCCATGCTTGCCCCTGTCAACAGCCGTCCGGCGAGAAAAATCGGCAGGTTAACGCCCAGCACAGTCAACACGGCCCCGCCCACACCCATCCACGCGCCGATCATCATCACCAGACGCCGGCCGCGCCGATCCGAGAGCGCCCCGGCTGGAATCCGCAGGATCACCGAGGAAAACGCGAAGCTGAGCGTGGCCGTGCCCACCCAGTGTTCCGCGACGCCGAGCTCGTCGGTGATGTACAGCGGCATGATCGGGAGCAGCATGGTCAGGGCCATGGCGAACAGGGCCGTGGCGAGCAGCGTCAAATAAAACGCCCTGGGGAATGGAGGGCGCTCGGCACGTGCAGTGAGATGGGAGGGTGCCAGTTGTGTCATGGTGAATACCAAAAAATGTCGGGAGCGACCCGCCGGGGCATTCTGGGCGGGTTCACACACCCGCCCCTACCGAAATGATACGCCGCGTGCGTTCAGATGCCGGTTCAGTTGGTCTCGGCTTTCTGACGGCGATATTCAAAGGCCGGTTGGGTCAAAATCATGGTCTGGAACTGTCCGTTGGCCCAGATATGCTCGACCTCAAAGCCGACATTCATGCTCATGCGGATGGCAGCGGCGTTGTCGCGGCGCGTGTTCAGCCGGATCGCTTCGCACGTTCCTGACGCGAACAGCATGCCCGCGTAGGCTTCCAGCGCTTCGGTGCCGTAGCCGCGCCCCCAAAGCCGCGTCTCGCCAATCAGCAGGGCCACATCGACACTGCCGGGGCGGTCATCGCTGGCGATGTAAAACTCTCCTATGGGAGTCTCTTTGGCGTCGCGCAGGCAGATCACAAAATGGGAGGCGCACTGACGTCCATCGACATAACGCTGAAACCATTCCTCCATATCATGGTCGTCGTACTGCATCCCGGCGGAATTGCCGCCCGGCTCGGTTACGCTTGGATCATTCCACCACTTCTTGAGAAACGGAGCGTCGGCGCGGGTTGACGGACGAATCAACAGGTGCTCGCTCGTTACCTGTTGGGGAACAGGCACGAAACCGTTCATGCAATTGTTGTCATTCATCTTCATCTAACCTCAGAACGGCCATGAATGCTTCCTGGGGGACTTCCACGTTACCGATCATCTTGAGGCGTTTTTTCCCTTTCTTTTGCTTTTCCAGGAGCTTCTTCTTGCGGGTGATGTCGCCGCCATAACACTTGGCGAGCACGTCCTTCCGCAGCGCTTTCACGTTGGCGCGGCTGACGACTTTCTTGCCAACCGCAGCTTGGATCGGGACTTCAAACAACTGGCGGGGGATCAGCCGCTTGAGCTTCGAGACAAGCCGCTGCCCTTTGTGGAATGCTTCATCCTCGTGGACGATGAGCGCCAGCGCATCGACGGGCTGCTTATTGACCAGCACATCGAGCTTAACCAGTTGTTCGGTGCGGTACTCATCGAAGTGATAGTCCAGGCTGGCATAACCGCGCGTGCCGGATTTCAGACGGTCGTAGAAGTCAACGATCAGTTCCGACAGCGGGATTTTGTACTTCAACTGGACTCGCTTGGCATCGAGATAGTCCATGCTGAGATACTCGCCGCGCTTGCTGGTCACGAGGTCCATGATCGGGCCGATGAATTCTTCGGGCGTGAAGATCTCGATCGACATCCACGGCTCGCGGATTTCCTCGATGGTGCTCTCGTCGGGCAGGTCGGCGGGGGTGTTGATGGTGATCGACTCCCCGCTGCGCAGCATGATCTGATATTCCACGCTGGGGGAGGTGGCGACAATATCCAGGTCGTATTCGCGCTCGAGGCGCTCCTGGATGATCTCCATGTGGAACAGGCCCAGGAACCCGACACGAAAACCAAAATTGAGCGCCTGCGAGGTTTCAGGCTCGTACACGAGCGACGCGTCGTTAAGCTGAAGCTTTTCCAGCGCATCGCGCAGATCGTTGTAGTCGTCGTTGTCGGACGGGTAAAAGCCGGCGAACACCATCGGCTTGACCTGTTTGTAGCCGGGCAGGGGCTCAGAGGCGCCATCAACCGCCCGCGTGATCGTGTCACCCACGCGGCACTCGCGCACGGTTTTGAGCCCGGTGGCGACGTAGCCCACTTCGCCCGCTGAGAGGGTATCGATCGGTTTCATGCCAGGGCTGAACACGCCCAATTCGATCGGCTCAACCTGCACGTCGGTCGCCATCAGACGCAGCGTGTCCGTCTTGCGGAGGGTGCCATCGATGACGCGCACATAGGCGATCACGCCCTTGTACGAGTCGTAGTGGCTGTCGAAGATCAGCGCGCGCGGGGCCGAGTCGATCTGGCCGTTGGGCGGCGGGGATATTGCGCACGACGGATTCGAGCACCAGTGCGGCGTTCTGGCCGGTCTTGGCGCTGACCTGGATGGCGTCGGCGGCGTCCAGGCCGATGAGTTCTTCGATCTCTTCCGCGATCAGGTCCGGCTGGGCGGCGGGCAGATCGATCTTGTTGACCACCGGCGACGATCTCGAGATTCTGCTCGAGCGCCATATACAGGTTGGCAAGGGTCTGCGCTTCGATACCCTGCGTGGCGTCCACCACCAGCACCGCGCCTTCACACGCCTGCAATGCCCGGCTGACCTCGTAGGAGAAATCGACATGGCCGGGCGTGTCGATCAGGTTGATTTCGTAGGTTTCGCCATCGCTGGCGGTGTACTGCATCCGCACGGCCGATGCTTTGATCGTCACGCCGCGCTCGCGCTCCAGCTCCATGTCGTCGAGCACCTGCTCGTGCATATCCCGCTCGCTGACCGTGCCGGTGAGCTGCAGCAGGCGGTCGGCCAGCGTGCTTTTGCCATGATCAATATGCGCAATGATGCAGAAATTTCGTATGTTCGATTGATCCATGTAACTGTCGAGTCTCTGGCCAGACACGTAATGCCCGTATGCCCCTAGTATAGCCCATGTGGATGAGGTTGGACAGCAATTCGGCCGGTGCTGGCCGAAAAACAGCCTTGCAGAGCCTAGTACGAACTACTATACTCTGCCGTTGCACATTTTACGATTTAAGTTTTCTGAGGACAAACGGGCGTGGCATCATTACGAGATGGAATGAAACGAACGCGGCAGTCGTTTTTCGGGCGGATTGCGCAGGCGTTCGGGGCATCGGACATTGAAGAGGATACCTGGGACGATGTTGAGGCGCTGCTGGTGCAGGCCGATGTCGGCGTGCCCACCACGATGAAGCTGATCGAGACCATGCGCGGCCGCGTCATGCGGGAGCGTATCAACCGCCAGGAGCGGCTGATCGAGGCGCTGAAAGAGGAACTTCGCAAGCTGCTGCTGGAGCCGACGCCGCTGAACCTGAGCGGGCGGGAGCTGTCGGTGGTGCTGATCGCGGGAGTGAACGGGTCCGGCAAGACGACCTCGATCGGCAAGCTGGCGTACCGAATGCGCCTCAACGATCGCAAGGTGATCATCGCGGCGGGCGATACGTTCCGCGCGGCGGCGATTGACCAGCTCAAGCTGTGGGGCGAGCGGGCCGAAGTGGCGGTGATCGCCGGGCTGCCGGGCAGCGATCCGGGGGCGGTGGTCTACGATGCGGTCAACGCGGCGCGGGCGCGCAAGGCCGAAGTGCTGATCGTGGACACGGCGGGGCGGCTGCACAGTAATTTCAACCTGATGGCCGAGCTGGTCAAGATCCGCGACGTGCTGCGGAAAGTCGTGCCGGACGCGCCGCACGAGACGCTGCTGGTGCTGGATGGTACGACCGGCCAGAACGCGCTGACGCAGGCCAAGAAGTTTCAGGAAGCGATCGATATCACCGGCGTGATCGTCACGAAGCTGGACAGCTCCGCCAAAGGCGGGATGCTGTTCGCCATCCAGCAGGAATTGGGGCTGCCGGTGCATTATATCGGCATCGGGGAGACGCTGTACGATCTGGTGTTCTTCAACCCCTCGTCGTTTGTGGATAGTCTGTTTGAAAACGGGAATGAATAGTGAAGTCGGGACGATGGAAGCATTGATCAGCCAGTTGAACGAGATCCGGCAGACAGTCGAAAACCTGATGGAGCGTCTTTGACGTCGCCCAGCAGATCGACGAGGCCAACGCGCTGGAGCAGGAGTCGGCCCAGCCGGGCTTCTGGGATGATCCCCAGGCGGCACAGCGCGTGATGCGCCAGTTGGCGCGGTTGAGAGAGAACGTCGCCGTGTGGAATAGTACGCGGCAGCGCATCGAGGATGCGATTGAACTGGCGGAAATGGGCGACGATGCTATTGCGGGCGATCTCGCAACCGAAGCGGCGCAGCTCAGCGAGGCCGTCGCGCGGTTAGCCTTCCGCGCCAAGCTGAGCGGCAAATACGATGAGGAAAGCGCCTATCTGGCGATCCACGCCGGGGCGGGCGGCACCGACGCTCAGGACTGGGCCGGCATGCTGCTGCGGATGTATCTGCGCTGGGCCGAGCGGCGCGGCTTCCGGGTCGAGGTGGTGTCCGAGATGCCCGGCGACGAGGCCGGCATCAAGAGCGCGACCCTGCTGATCGAGGGCGACTACGCGTATGGCTACCTCAAGTCCGAGCGGGGCGTGCATCGATTGGTGCGGCTCAGCCCGTTCGACTCGAATCACCGGCGGCATACTTCGTTCACACTCGTGGAAGCATGGCCCGACGTGCAGGGCGGCATCGACATCGTGATCGAAGAAAAGGATATTCAGATCGATACCTACCGGAGCAGCGGGGCAGGGGGCCAGAACGTGCAGAAGAACGCCACGGCCATCCGCATCACGCACCTGCCGACCGGGATCGTCGTGACCTGCCAGAACGAGCGCAGCCAGATGCAGAACAAAGAGCGCGCCTTGCAGGTGCTCAAGACTCGCCTCCTGGATCTCGAACTGCGCAAGCAGGAAGAGGAGTTCGCGGAACTCAAGGGCGAGCACGTCAGCGCGGAGTGGGGCAACCAGATTCGCTCCTACGTGCTGCATCCGTACCAACTGGTGAAAGACCTGCGCACCAATCACGAGACGGGCAATACGCAGGGCGTTCTGGACGGCGACCTCGACGCGTTTATGGAAGCGTATCTCGCCGCGCGCGTGGGGAACGGGGATTAAGGGATAAGCGGTTAGCCGTTAGCGGTTGGCTGTTGACTGTTGTCGGGGGCCAGGACACAAGATGTGCTGAATTCTCGTTTTTGTCTCTTGCTGTTCCTCTGATTTTCTCTGTGTGCTCTGTGCCCTCTGTGGTGAACCGGATTTTTTCTGTGTTTTGAGGAGGGGAATTATGCTTGATACGAATTGGCTTCGACGCGACGAGATCGAACGGCACAGCCTGGATATGCGGCAGTTCGTGGATTTTCGGCAGGTGACGCTGGCCGGCGGACAGCGCGCGGTCGAAGCATATAACGCGGCCGGTATCGCCTACACGGTGCTGCCGGATCGCGGGCTGGACATCTGGTCCGCGCACTATCGCGGCGTGCCGCTGACGTGGCTGGCGCACGGGTCGCCGTTTCTGCCCGGCCAGTTCGGAAGCTGGCTGCGCGAGTTTAACGGCGGTCTGCTCACCACCTGCGGCCTGACTCACACGGGACCCGGCAGCGCCAACCCGATCACCGACGGCGGGCGCGATCTGCACGGACTGTATTCGCGCTTGCAGGCGTATCAGGTTGGAACGCACGGCGGCTGGCAGGGTGATTCTTATGTTGCAGAGCTGTCTGGCATGGTGACGGAGAACAAGCTGTTCAGCGAACAGCTCCGGCTGGAACGAGTTTACCGGCTGTCGCACGATCAGCCCGTGATCGAATGGTCGGATCGCATCACCAACCTGGGCGATCAGCCATCACCGCTGATGGTGCTGTATCACATCAACCTGGGCTTTCCGCTCATCCGGGCGGGCACGGAACTCGCGACCGCATGGCAGGCGGTCTATCCGCGCGACGCGGCGGCACGCCCCGGCTTGGATCGCTGGCCGGTGTATGACGCGGCGATTCCCGGCTACGCGGAACAGGTGTTTTTCCATCACGTAAAGACGACCGGCGATGGCTGGACGACCACGGCCTTGCTGCAAGACACATTCGGGCTGAAGTTCGAATATGATGCCCGCGCGCTGCCGTATCTGACGCAGTGGAAGAACGTCCGCCAGGGGATCTACGTGTGCGGTGTGGAGCCGGGGAACTGCCTACCCGAAGGGCAGGTCGCCGCGCGCGAGCGGGGACGTCTCGTCATGCTGGAACCGGGCGAGGAACAGTCCTTCCAGGTGCGCCTGACGGTGCTGGATGGTGCGGCGGCGGTGCAGCAGTGCCGGAGCGAGATCGAGGTGCTGCGGGCATCCGGTGCGGCGGTGGACGGCTGCCGGCTGGATGATTACAGGGGCTGAACCGCGCAGTCGCAGAGATTGCAGAGGAAAAGTAACCAATTGAAGGTCAGGGCGGGTTAACCAGCCCGCCCTATGAACCGGGGCCCACGGAGGCATTCTGCGGCGCAGCTTGCTGCAAATCGCGTCAGATTTCAAATAATCTATAGACATTTAGAAAAAATATGCTATAATTACTCCTTGTCGAAAATAGCGGCAACTCAAAGCTATGTGGTGAGCGAACGTTGTCCTCTCGAACAGAGTAAACACAGCGGAAGCGCCGGAATGAATACTGACTCCTGCGCTGTTTTTGCTTGACACGGATTTTTGGCTTCTTCCACCTTCGGTTCATTGACTCCAGTTGGATAGCGTTGATCAACGCGCAGAGGAGGATACGCCTTGGAGGCGAAAGACTTTAGCGCACTGCGAATCAGTTTGGCATCACCGGAGCAGATTCGCTCGTGGTCGTATGGCGAGGTAACAAAACCGGAAACGATCAACTACCGCCGCCTGCGCCCGGAAAAGGATGGGCTGTTTTGCGAAGCCATTTTCGGGCCGACCAAGGATTACCAGTGTTACTGCGGGAAGTATAAGAACGTCCGCTATCGCGGGATCATCTGTGATAAGTGTGGGGTTGAAGTCACCCGGTCGTCGGTGCGCCGCGAACGGCTGGGCCACATTGAACTGGCCGCGCCGGTCGCGCATGTGTGGTATACGCGCCGCGTGCCGAGCTACCTGGGCATCCTGCTGGATGTCAGCCGCCGCAACCTCGATCGCGTGCTGTATTTCGCCCAGTACGTGATCACGCACGTCGATGAGGAATCGCGGCAGAAGGCGCTCAAGCGTCTGGAAGACGAACTCGGCCACCAGGAACAGGTCATTCGCGGGGATTTCGAGACACAGAAGGATTCGATCCGCACCGAGCGCGAAGAGGATCTGACGGGCCTGGAAGGCAAGATCAGCGAACTGAACCAGCTACTGGATGACGAGCAGTCGCGCATGTCCGAGCGGATCATGGGCGAAGCGCAGTTCCTCCAGGAGCGTATCGAGTTGCAGCTTGGCGGTCGGCTTCAGTCCGACCTGTTCTTCGAGTCGGCGGGCGAACTGATCGGTGAAAAGGGCGACCCGGTCGATAACCGGATGCTGCAAGGCGTTCAGGAAGCCGTCAAGGCGCGCCTGAGCGAGATTCAGGATGAGCTCGAAACGCGCCGCCATACCGAGATGGATCTGCTCGACGCGCGGGTGGACGAGCGCACCAACGAAGCCGCGGACGAGATTCAGGACATCCAGTCGGAACTCGACCGGCGGATTTCGCGTCTGCACGCCGTTTATGGCGAAGCGCGCGACGAGCTGATGTCGCTGGAAGAATTGCAGTTCCTGGGCGAGCCGCGCTACCGCGAGCTCAAGCAGAAATACGGCCAGGTCTTCAAGGCCAACATGGGCGCGGAAGCGTTCCTTGAGATCCTCCGCCACATGAATCTCGAAAAGCTGGCGGTGGAATTGTGGCACGAGGTCCGCTCGACCCGCAGCAAGCAGCGCCGCAAGAAAGCGACCAAGCGGCTGCGCGTGGTCGAAAGCCTGATTAAGAGCAACAACCGGCCCGAATGGATGATCCTGACGGTGCTGCCGGTCATCCCTCCCGATCTGCGCCCGATGGTACAGTTGGACGGCGGGCGTTTTGCGACGTCCGATCTCAATGACCTGTACCGCCGCGTGATCAACCGCAATAACCGCCTGAAGCGGCTGCTCGAACTCGGCGCGCCGGATGTGATCGTGCGCAACGAAAAGCGAATGCTTCAGGAAGCGGTAGACAGCCTGATCGATAACAGCCAGCGTGGCAAAGCCCTCAGCCGGCGCGGGCGGCGCGAACTCAAGTCCCTGAGCGATATGCTCAAGGGGAAGAAGGGCCGCTTCCGTCGTAACCTGCTGGGCAAGCGCGTGGACTATTCCGGCCGCAGCGTGATCGTGATCGGCCCCAAGCTGAAGCTGCACCAGTGCGGCCTGCCCAAGATCATGGCGCTGGAACTCTACCGGCCCTTTGTGATCAGCCGGCTGGTCCATTACAACTACGCCAGCAACGTGAAGGGGGCCAAGCGCATCATCGAGCGCGAGCGCCCGGAAGTCTGGGAAGTGCTCGAAGAGGTGATCCAGGAGCGCCCGGTGCTGCTGAACCGCGCGCCGACGCTGCACCGCCTGGGTATTCAGGCGTTTGAGCCGATCCTGGTGGAAGGCAAGGCGATCCAGATTCACCCCCTGGTGTGCTCGGCGTTTAACGCTGACTTTGACGGCGACCAGATGGCCGTTCACGTCCCGCTGAGCGAAAAGGCCGTGGCTGAAGCTCGCGAACTGATGCTGAGCACCAAGAACCTGCTGAAGCCCGCGGACGGTTCGCCCGTCGTCGCTCCGTCGAAGGACATGGTGCTGGGTAACTACTACCTGACAATGGATCCAACGGCCGAGATCGTCTGCCTGGCCGACCGCGCCGAGGAGTTTCGCACGTGGGAGACGCTGCGGCAGGGTGGTTTCCGCATCGCGGCGGTGTATAACACCGCTGGCTCCCGCCAGATCGACTATCACGAGCTGGACTACGGGAACGAGATCACGATTCTGAAGGATACGCGGACGGAAGATGGCCGCCGGTATCGCGCCTTTGACCAGTTGGTTGACGGCGTGGTGCAGGGCAGCTTTGACGTGGCGATCCACAACGGCTACGAGATGGATGCGTATCTGCGCCGCTATCCACAGATTCCGCTGACGCTGGCGAACCTGTCCGAGCGCCGCCTTGTGGCCGATATGGACGAGGTCGATTATCTGTATGGGATGCGCGTGGTCGAACTGCACACGCCCATCCTGTTGGGCAACTACTACGACGAACCGGGCCTCAAGCCGGAACGACCGGAGATCACGACGGTGGGGCGCGCGCTGTTCAACCGCATCCTGCCGGACACGATGCGTTTTGAGCAGGATACGCTCTCGAAGAAGAGCTTGCAGCGGCTCGTGGCGCGCGTGTATCAACGCTACGGCGCGGACAAGACGACCGAAGTAGTGGACGCCATCAAGAATATCGGCTTCCACTATGCCACGGTGTCGGGCACGACGATCGCCGTGTCGGACCTGACGGTGCCTGAGGAACGCGAGCAGATCCTCAACGACGCCCAGACGACGGTCGAGACTGCGCAGCGCGACTTCCGCCGCGGCCTGCTGACCGAAGAAGAACGCTACCAGATCACGATCGACAGTTGGAACAAGGCGAAGTCGGACCTGAAGGACGTGATCAGCGACACGCTGGATCCGTTCGGACCGATCGCGGTCATGGCGCTGTCCGGCTCGACCAAAGGCGGGTTCGGCCCGATCACCCAGCTTGCCGGGATGCGCGGCCTGATGGCCGACCCGTCGGGCCGTATCATCGACCTGCCGATTCAGAGTCACTTCCGTATGGGCCTGACGGCGCTGGAATACTTCATCTCCACGCACGGCGCGCGGAAGGGTCTGGCCGATACAGCGCTGCGCACGGCTGACGCCGGTTATATGACGCGGCGTCTGGTGGACGTGGCGCAGGATATGATCATCAACCGCCTGGACTGCGGGACCAAAGCCGGAATGGACATCCCCAACCCGGCACATCCCAACCACCAGGATGCGCGCGGCAACCCGCTGCCCGAGGTAGACGTGGCGGGCCAAAGTCTGTCCGAGCGGATCATCGGGCGCATCGTGGCGCGCGATACGTTTGACCCGGACACGGGCGAACTGATCGTGGCGCAGAACCACATGATCGATGAAGACGTGGCCGACAAGCTGGAAAAGGCCGTTGTCGAATGGGTGCTGGTGCGCAGCCCGATGACATGCTCGCTGGTGCACGGCATCTGCGCCCACTGCTACGGGCGTGACCTGGGGCGCGGCGAACTGGTGGAGATCGGCTCGGCGGTGGGTATCGTCGCGGCACAGTCCATCGGTGAGCCGGGTACGCAGCTTACCTTGCGGACCTTCCACACGGGTGGTGTGGCCGGTGGTGGTGGCGACATCACGAGCGGTCTGCCGCGCGTGGAGGAGCTGTTCGAGGCGCGCAAGAAGCCCAAAGGCGAAGCCGTGGTGGTGGACATCGCCGGGACGCTTCGCCTGCTGCGTAAAGAAGGCGTGCGTATCGCGCGCGTCATCAACAGCGAAGTGCAGAGCGAGCAGCACACTGTCCCATTCGGCTATGAAGTTGTTGTCGAAGATGGCGACACGGTGAAGGCCGGGCACGCGCTGGCTCAGGAGCCAGAAGGCAGTGGCCGCATCGTCGCCGGCATGGCAGGTGATGTATACCTGGAAGGCCATACCATCTACATCCGCGCGGAAGTCGACGATGTGCGCGACTACGACATCCCGCAAAGCGCCCGCCTGTATGAAGACGTGGTGGACGGGATGCAGGTCAAGGCTGGCCAGCAGTTGACCGAAGGGGCCAAGAACCCGCACCGTATCCTGCGCATCCTCGGCCAGGACGCCGCGCAGCACTACCTGCTGACGGAAGTCCAGAAGGTGTACCGCAACCAGGGCGTGAACATCGCGGATAAGCACTTCGAGGTGATGATCCGCAAGATGCTGAACAAAGTCCAGATCACGCGCAGCGGGGACAGCGAACTGCTGCCCGGCGAGCTGATCGACAAGCTGCTGCTGCTCGAAATGAACGAGCGCCTGATCGCCGACGGCAAAGAGCCGGCGTCTGCCGTCCCGATCCTGCTGGGCGTGACCAAGGCCGCGCTGACTACGGACAGCTTCCTGTCGGCGTCGAGCTTCCAGCACACGATCAAGGTGCTGGCCGGCGCGGCCATCGAAGGCAAGGTAGACCGCCTGTATGGCCTGAAGGAGAACGTCATCATCGGCAAGCTGATCCCGGCGGGGACGGGCTTCCATACCTACCAGGATCGCGAAATCGCGGTCAACAAGGAGGATCTGGAAGCCAAGTTCGTGCTGCACGGGGCGGCCGACGATGAGGAAGACGACGAGCTGCTCGACGAGGAAGACGATCTGTTGGACGAGGTTCCCGAGTTGGGCGAGCCCGAGGCCGAAGAAGAAGAGGAAGTCGAGATCGAAGACTTCGATGCAGAGGAAGACGAACTGGACGAGGCCGACCTCGACGAGGACATCGCTGACGAAGAAGAGCCGGAATTCGTCGATGAAGAAGACGAAGACATGTCGCTGGAGATGGTCGCCGAGGACGAAGAGGACTTCGAACCCGACGAGGAATTCGACGACGACTAGCGCCGCATGATGAAGCGCCACGAGCGAGTGAGGGGAACTTCACTCGCTCGTTTTGTTTGGTGGGGAGGAACAGGGAAAGCAGTGCGCCCCAGAGGGCACAGAGGAGCTCTCGTAAATGATCAGAAAAAGAATGAACCGCAGATAGCGCAGAGATTCTTGAAGAGCAGAGAATCGTAGGGGTGGGTTAACAAACCCGCCCTGATTTCTAAGAGGGTGTTTGCCATGCCATTTTACCCCTCCCTAAATCCCTCCCCGTAAACGGAGAGGGACTTGCGGCGCTCCCATTTCTCCGCGTGCGGGGAGAAGGGGTGCCGACCAAAGGTCGGACGGGGGATAGGGGTAAAAAAGTGCCCGACACGCTCCAGCCGATCAGCTCTTGGGAATTCCGCGCAACTGCCGATAGACCGGGCGCGGATTCCACGCGCTGTCCAGAATGCCGTAGCCGGTCTGGGGATCCGACTGGTCCACCGCGCCGGTGAGCGTAGCGAAGTTCAGATTCCACAGGATCATCGGCCCCATATACGGGAGCTCCTGCGCCAGATAAAAGGCGCGGATCGTGTATTCGGCCTGCTGCTGCTCGCTGATGTGGCTGAAAAACGGCTGCTCGGGCGGGTCGGCGGGCTGCGATCCCTGGCCGTTCTGCGCGCGCAACCCTTCGAAGGTGGCCCAGCCGAACTCGGTGCCCCACAGCTGGGCGTCGCCGTGCCCGTTCTCGACCATGATTCGGTGGTATTCCTCGATGGTGTCGAGGAAAAAGAACTGCGGCTGGTCATCCCATCCCCGCGACTCGGCCGAACAGCAGTGCGCGTCGGGCGCGTTCGCCCAGCCATAGGGATGGATTCCCACGACCACTTCCTGCCCATACTCCGCCAGCCCGGCATCATAAAGCTGCTGCATCCACACCCGGTCATCCGTCGATTCGTCGGAGTCGCCGGTTGGGGCGGGCGCGCCGGTGATGATCGTGATCTGCGGGGAATAGCCGCGTATCGCGTCATAGGCCGGGCGGAAATAGCGCATGTACTCACCGCCGGTCATGGGATAGCCATACCACTCGCGGAGGAGATTCGGCTCGTTCCAGACCTCCACCGCATCAATATAAGGCCGGCCGCTCGCGTCCATGCCGATCTGGTTCAGCATGCCGGACAGGAAGTTCGCCAGCGCTTGAGGATCATCGGGCGGGCCGTTTTCCTGCAGGGTGCCATCCGCGTCGGGCGTGCGCGACCAGCCGGGAGCTTTGGCCACGCTGACCATCACCCGCAGCCCGTTGTGGTGCGCATCCTGCACATAGAGACGCAGCAGGTAGAACAGCTCTGTATACTGGCCGGGCGCGGATTCCAGCAGCGACCAGTTGAACTGGAATTTGATCCACGCGACGTTTAGCTCGCGGACGTACTGGAGCACCTGGGCGAACTCGCTGTTGCTGATATGCGGGTGAATCTGGACGCCCATGAGGTCGCGTTTCATACCCGGCGCGGGCGTCGGGCTGGGGCCGGCGGTCGGCACTTCCGTCGGGATCTCGGTGGGCGGCAGGCGCGTTTCGGTCGGTACCAACGTGTGCCCGGGGCCGATGATCGGGCCGAAGGTCACGCCGGGCGCGGGGGTCGGCGTAATCCCCTGCGCGGGCTGTATGGGCGCGGCCTCAGACGTCGGTGCAGCGGTGATAATCGGGGCGGACACCACGACGGTTTGGGCGGTGGGTGTGACGAAAATCTGGACGGGTTCGGGATCGGACCCGCAGGCGGCCAGCACGAGCATGGCAGCCAGGGCGATCACGGTCAAACTCGTGAGCACTCGCAAGGGTGATTTCATAGGGGCTAGTCTAGCAGAAAGCGCCAGATGCGTCGATAAGGATTTGATGAGATTGCGCGATGCAGAATGCTTCCCGCGCGCCGACCGGGGCTTGACGGGGGATAGGGGTTTCCGCAAAAATAGGGCGGGTCGCGTCCGTGGCGGCCGGTCTTTCGACTAGCGGAGCGTGGCAGGATGGCGTATAATAGACAATTGGAACAGATGTTCGATGTTTCGCCTGAAAGGCATTTGACACACGCCGGGGAATTTCTTTAAACTACACGACAGCACAACACGGTCATTGGTCAGGCCCGCAGCGGCTTGTGAAGGAATCTTTGAACGAAAGAGGCGACGTGAATATGGATATCGGGACTGTCCGGCAGCGGGACATCAACGAGGAGTTGCAGGAGTCGTATCTTGATTACGCCATGAGCGTGATCGTGGCGCGCGCCCTGCCGGATGCCCGCGATGGGCTGAAGCCGGTGCATCGCCGGATTCTCTACGCGATGTACGATATGGGGCTGCGGCCCGACCACGGCGTACAAAAAGAGCGCGCGTATCGTGGGTGAGGTGCTGGGAAAATACCACCCGCACGGCGATATGGCGGTGTACGAGGCGATGGTCCGCATGGCGCAGGATTTCTCGATGCGCTACGAACTGGTCGATGGGCAGGGCAACTTCGGCAGCATCGACGGGGACGCGCCCGCGGCCATGCGCTATACCGAAGCGCGCATGACGGCCGTGGGCGATGATCTGCTGGCCGACATCGAAAAAGATACGGTCGAGTTTACGGAGAACTTTGACGGCATCCTGCACGAGCCGGTCGTGCTGCCGGCCAGCCTGCCGAATCTGCTGGTCAACGGCGCATCGGGGATCGCCGTGGGCATGTCCACCAGCATCCCGCCGCACAACCTGGGCGAAGTGATGCGACGCGCTGATCTACATGCTCGACAACTGGGAGCAGATGGACGACATCGGCATACCCGAACTGATGCAGTTCATCAAGGGGCCGGACTTCCCGACGGGCGGGCTGATCTACACCCAGGATAACGGCTCCGGCGAGGATCAACTGCGCGCGGCCTATGCCACGGGGCAGGGCAAGATCCGCGTGCGCGCCAAAGCGCACATCGAAGAACTGGGGCGCGGCCGCAGCCGGATTATCATCAGCGAGATCCCCTACCAGATCAACAAGACCAGCCTGATCGAACGCATCGCCGAACTGACGCGCGATGGCCGCATCGAGGGCATCACGGATCTGCGCGACGAGAGCGACCGCAACGGCCTGCGCATCGTGATCGACGTGATGCGAACGGCCAATGCGATCGACGTGCTGGCGGCACTGTTCAAGTATACGCCGCTGGAAACGACGTTCAGCATCATCATGCTGGCGCTGGTCGATAACGAGCCGCGCCGGTTAAGCCTGAAACAGGCGCTGCGCGTGTATCTCGATCACCGGCTGGAGGTGATCAGCGGCGCAGCGAGCACGATCTGAGGCAGGCGCGGGAGCGGGCACATATCCTGGAAGGGCTGCGGATTGCGCTGGATAACATGGACGAGGTGATCGACACCATCCGGCGGTCGCGCACGGCAGAAACCGCCCATGACAATCTGCGCAAACACTTCAAACTCTCCAACGAGCAGGCGCAGGCGATCTTGCAGATGCAGCTCCGCCGTCTGGCCGGGCTGGAACGCAAAAAAATCGAGGACGAATACAAAGAAAAAGTCGATCTGATCAAGATGCTCTCGGCGCTGCTGGCCAGCCCGAAGATGATGCGTGTCGAAGTGGCGCGCGAGCTTAAGACCATCCGCGAGAAATATGCCGATCCGCGCCGGACGGTGGTCGTCAGCAGTGCGGCGGGCGACGTGCGCGAGATGGATTTCCTGGGGCCGAACGAGAACACGACCGTCTCGGTCACGGAGAGCGGGCTGATCAGTCGGACATTTGGCGAGGGCGCACCGCGCATCACCGAAGAGCAGAGCGATCCGCCGCTGGCCGTGCTCGGCAGCAACACGACGCACACTCTCTACCTGCTCACCGCCGAAGGGCAGGCGGCGACGATCCCGACGAATGTACTGCCGCAGGCGGAAAACATGGAGCAGGGGGTCGCCTATAGGACGCTGTGCCCGCTCACCAGCGAGGAACAGGTAACGGCCGTACTGAGCCTGTCGCCGGGGCTTGAGGAGGGGTATCTCGCCGCGATCACGGCGCTGGGTGAGGTCAAGCGGCTGCGCCTCGAAGACCTGCCGGGCATGTCCGCCCACCCGTTCAAGTTCATGGACATCGAGCCGGGCGACCGGCTGATCTGGGTCGGGTACGTGTCGGACGTGGATGAGGTGATTCTCGCGACATTCCAGGGGCAGGCGATCCGGTTCCCGGTGGGCGACGTGCGTCCGACCGGATTAGGCGCGGGCGGAATGCGTGCTATCAAGCTGACAGGCGAGCAGGATCGTGTGGTGGGCGCGGGCATCGCCGACGATCAGGGCAGACGTCTGGGTGTGTACGGATACCGGCGTCGCCAAGACCACGCCCGTTGCCGAATACCCGGTTCAGGGACGCGGCGGGCAAGGGGTGATCACCATGAAGCTGCCCAAAGACGCCGTCGGACTGGCGGCGGCGACGGTTGGGCGTCCCGAGGATCAGATCGTGGTGGTTACCGATCTGGGCAAATTCGAGTCGATGACCATCGGTGAGGCGACGCACGGCGGGCGGAATACGCGCGGCGATTCTGTCATCTCGACGGGGACGGATGAGTTCGTTATCCGCGTGGTGAAGCTGGAGCCGCGCATCGACCTGCCGGAGAACGGCGGCAGCCATTCGCCATTCCAGGAGCTGGCCGCTGTGGACCGCATCGAAGCCGAGGCTGTGGCAGATGACGACGCGGAGTAAAACTTCCGCTTGACGCAGCGCGGCCTCACCCGTATACTTTTCGCGGCGATGGAGTTCGCCCTTAACTGTCGGATTGGACAATGACTCCTACCACAACCATGCGGTAGGAGTCTTTCTGTGCCAGGAGAAGACACGGATGCTGCAACGACTGCTCCTTATTGGGCTGGCGGGGGCGCTGGGAACGCTGGCGCGCTATGGATTGGGCGGAATGGTCCAGCGTACATGGGGGCACTACGATCTCCCCTTGGGAACGCTGGTGGTCAATGTGCTGGGGTGTTTCTTGTTCGGCATGGTGTGGACGCTCTCCGATGAGCGGCTGCTGATCAGCGAGGATACGCGCATCATCATGCTGGGCGGGTTTATGGGCGCGTTCACTACGTTTTCGACGTTCATCTTCGATACGGGTGGTTTTTTGCGCGACGCAGCAGTATATGCTGGCGACGGGGAACATTCTGATCCAGACCGTCGTCGGGCTGCTGTCGTTTTTCGGCGGGATTGTGTTGGCGCGGTTGGGGTAAACGCCCTGACCGGCTGCGTATCGGGTTTGGCAACTATCCCAAAATCTGTTTCTGTGTCGGGGCGTATCGCAATACGCCCCGACAAGACACGGGAACTTGCGGAGAGTTGTGCGCGATCAGAACCACTTCATCCGCCGGAAGAAGTAGAGCAGGGCGACCGTGACGCTCGTCATCATGAAGATGACAAAGGGCACGCCCCACACGCTCGAAAAGGGCGGCCACGTATGCTCGAAGTTCATACCGTAGAATCCGCCGATGACGGTCATCACGCCGATGATCACGGTGAAGACGGTCAGACGGTTCACGACGCGGTTCAGCCGGTTCGATACAGCCGACATGTACAGATCGATGATGCTGGTGAGCGTGTCACGGAAGGTGCCGACCATGTCCGCGATCCACATCAGGTGATCGGTGATGTCGCGGAAGTAGGGCATAAGCTGTTCCTGGTTGATCAGCGCCAGATGATGATCGCGCAGGTTGTTGAGGATCTCACGCTGGGGCCAGACGACGCGCCACAGGTCCAACGAGGAACGTTTTAGCTCGAACAGGCGATTTAGGATCATCTGACTCGGATCGGATAGGATCTGGTCGCCCAGGTTGTCGATCTCCTCTTCAAGGCGGTCGAGCACCGGGAAATAGCTGTCCACCACGGCGTCGATGAGCAGGTACATGATATAACCCGGTGAATTGGGCGGCGACGGGTTTCCGCGCTCGATGCGCCCCTTGACCTCGTCGATCACCGGCTCATGATCGTTGTGAACCGATACCACGTAGTTGCGCCCAACAAAAACATCCAGCTCGCAGAACAACGTGTCGGTTTCGTGGAGTGCCACCGGGTTCAGGATGAAGAACAGATACTCCGCGAATTCTTCCACTTTGGGGCGCTGGCGAATGTTGCGCGTGTCCTCGATCGCCAGCGGGTGAAAGTGAAAGACATCATGCATCAGGCGCACGTCGTCTTCAGAAGGGCCGGTGATGTCTATCCAGACGACGCCATCGGTCAGGATGGGCAGGCGGACCGGCAGATCGTCCAGGGTGGTCAGGTTGCTGTCGGATGAGCAGATGATGGTCGCAGACACGATCGGTTCCCCCTCTATTTGAGCCGGATTATATAACTGCTTTGCGGCGCAAGCTCGGCCAGCGGGACGTAATCGGAAAAGCCGCCCCCGTCGTTGAGCACAGGTGCGGCGATCTCACCGTCGCCCAGCAGCAAATCGGCGCTGGGTGTGCCGCTCAACAGCCCTTCGTCAGCCGACAGCGCGTAATCGGTAATGGATTTTCTGACAGGTTGATCACGATCGAGCAGCGTTTCATCCTCGCCGTAGCGCAGGAAGCTGTACACGCCGCTGGTTCGTGCTGGCGACCAACTGCATCGCGCCGGTGCGCAGGGCGGGGTGCTCGTTGCGCAGCCGGATCAGATCGCGGTAGTGGTTCAGCAGCGAGCCGGGATCGTCATCCATGGCGGCGACGTTGTTGGTTTTGTAGCCATCTGGACGCGCTGCCAGGGCATGACGGTGCTGAAATCCGGCCGTGGCCAGCGAGTCGTCCCACTGCATCGGCGTGCGGATGCGCTCGTCGGGCTTCGTCCCGACCATGCCGATCTCCTCGCCGTAGTAGATAAACGGCACGCCGGGGCTGGTGAGCAGGACAGTCGCCGCCACGCGCGCCGCGCCTTCGTCACCCTCAAGCTGGCTCATGACGCGGTTCTGATCGTGGTTGGTGAGGAAGGTGGCGTACTGCCCGGTGGGATAGAGTTCGAGCATGGTGTTGTAGGCCCTGACGAGCGGTGTGCTGTAGCCCAAACGGCGGCGTCCAGGATCGCCGTCGGCGAAGTCGAACTCAAAGGCGATGTCCACCTTGTCGCCCGACATAGGGCGCGACAGCGGCGCTGCGGTCCCAGATTTCGCCAACGGTCAGCGCGTCGGGGCTGATCGAACGCACATACTGGTGGAACGCATCGAGCCATGCCAGCGTTTCGGGCGTGTTCTGCATGACCGGGCCATCCTCGTCCAGATGGCGGATCGCGTCCAGCCGGAAGCCATCCGCGCCCATGTCGGTCAGCCAGAAGTCGATCACGTCGTACATCTGGGCGGTTACGTCCGGGTTTTCGTAGTTCAGATCGGGCATACCGGACCAGAACAGCGCGAAGTAGGACGCGATCCCCGGCCGGATACCAGACCTGCTGATTCCACGGGCCGCGCACGTCCGGCGGGTCGTCCGACCAGATATACCAGTCGGCATATTCGGGATCGCCCTGCGCGAGACGCGACAAACCACGGATGCTCGGACGAGGTGTGGTTCAGCACGAGATCGACGATCACGGCCATGCCGCGCGCGTGGGCCGCGTCCATCAGGTCGAGAAAGTCCTGGTTGGTGCCGTAATCCTCTTCGATGGTGGTGTAGTCGGTCACGTCGTAGCCGTGATAGCTGGGCGATTGGGCGACCGGCATCAGCCACAGGCCGGTCACGCCCAGATCGTCGGTGGTCGCCGGGTCGCCGTCGTTCAGATAGTCCAGCTTTTCGATCAGCCCGCGCAGATCGCCAATGCCGTCGCCGTCGCTGTCGTAGAAGCTGCGGACAAAGATCTCGTAAAACACGCGGTCATTCCACCAGGGCAGATCACCCACCGGGGCAGGGGCGGCAAAGGCGGGCAGTGCCGCGGTATCGATTTGTGGCGCTTCGATAAGCTCCTGGGGCTCATTGATGGCGGAGAGCCGCAGACCGTAGGATTGGCCCGCCGTGAGATCGATCGTATAGCCGGCGGGGGCACCCGTAGCGGCGCTGATGTCGAGATCGGTCAGGGTGAGGTCGAAAATGAGGTCCTGTCCAATCAGCCTGCCTTGACCGTCGAAGACAAAGGTGATGGTCAGCGGATCCGTGGTGACATTGTCGTAGATGACCTGTTGAACCGGGTCGGCGGGGGCAAAAAAGATACCGGCGGCCCGCACGCCGTCGCGGTTCAGGGTGAGGGTGATCGCCTCGCCGGTTGTGCCATCGTCCAGATCGATCGGGGCGCTGGTTGCGCGGGTGACGTAGGCTTCGAGGATGGGCGGCAGGTCTTCGATCCGCAGGCCCCACAGCCGGAAGCTGGTTTTGGGCGGTGGGTCGCCCAGGTAGGCCAGCGGGGTCATCACCATGCCCAGGCCGGGCCAGACCTGAAACGCCTGGGCGTCCTCGATTCGTGTCCACCCGTCGGGAATAGCGGCAGCGCTAGTGGCAGGCGTTTCGTAACTTGCCAGGACGTACAACTCACCATCCACCACGCGAATCTCGCCGTTGAGCCGGGTTTCGACGGCCGGGGCGTTCAGGAGGGTCTGCGTGCTGGTGACGGTCACGACGTGGCGGATATTGGGGAATTCGCCGCTCAGATCGGCGGTGCCGGTCTCGATGCGCGCCATCTCGACCGACTGGCCTTCCATCGCCTGATCGTTCAGCCCGCCCGTCCATGACTGGTGCCATCCCAGTTCGGAGGTGACGGCGTAGCTCTGGTATTGATCGAGCGCCTCGATCCCGGCCAGGACCTTCTCGATCAGCGCGGCGCGATCCTCATCGCCGGGCGCATCCTGGGCGCGGATAACCGCCGGGGGCAGCGCCACAGCACCCAGGCATACGAGCCACGCAAGTATCCGTAACCAGCCAATCCGCATCATACGAGCACCTCCTCATCGCACGCGGAGGGATTATACCCGATCCGCGCGGGGTAGGGGATTTCCCGCCGGGCCGCGTTTTGACCTATACTAAGTGTTACAGTGACGTGTTTCTGTCGGCGTGCGCTGCGAGGTCCTGACCGGGCGGACAGGCTGTGCAGGGCGGGTTAACAGACCCCCCTGCAGAAGTGCGCCGCTTGACCCGTGCAGAATAGGCCGGCCACCAAAAACTAAAAGCTAACAACTAAAAACTGTTCGCTCAGAGAAAGGGGGCATACCGTGCTTGAGATCGTCAATCTGAACCAGGAGTTGAAGAAGAAAGATTGGAAGGCGCGCCAACCCGCCTATCGCCAGCGGCTCTATGACCTGGAAAAAGCCGCCTTTGACGTGGGTATGCCTACCGTGATCCTGTTTGAAGGCTGGGACGCCGCCGGGAAAGGGACCTGCGTGCAGACCCTAACCTCACGGCTGGATCCGCGCGGCTTCACCGTCTGGCCGATCCGGGCGGCGCGCACATCGGAGCAAAAACGGCCCTGGCTCTGGCGGTTCTGGAACAAGCTGCCGAATTACGGCCACATGGCGATTTTCGACCGGAGCTGGTATGGGCGCGTGACGGTCGAGCGGGTGGAACTGGGACTGCCCGAACGTGAATGGATGCGCGCTTACACCGATATTGTGGACTTCGAGCGACTGATCGCGGAGGATGGCTGCGTGATCGTCAAGTTTTTTCTGCATATCTCGAAAGGGGAGCAGGCACGGCGCTTCACCAAGATCGCGAAGGATCCGCTCGAAAGCTGGCGTCTGCTGGACGAAGATCGCGAGCGGCACAAACACTACGACCTGTGGTTTCAGGTGTACGAAGAGATGCTAGAGCGCACCGATACCAGCTTCGGCTCCTGGACCATCGTGGAGGCCACCGATCGCTGGTTCATGCTGGACAAGGTTTACCGCACGCTGATCGCGGCGATGGAAGCGCGGCTGGCGGAACTCAACGCGGTGCCGCCGATGATCAGCGTGGCCGACGCCCAGGGAGATGAAGTCGATGCTTGAGATTGTCGATCTCTCCAAGTCGCTTGATCCAGAAGAATACAAAGTGCGTCTGATCAAGGCGCAGGTCCGGCTGTCGCAGTTGGGCTTTCAGGTCTACCAGCAGCAGCGCCCGGTGATCCTCGCGTTTGAAGGCTGGGACGCTGCCGGAAAGGGTGGGGCGATCCGGCGGGTGACGGAGCGGCTCGACCCGCGCGGTTACGTGGTCCATGCCATCAGCGCGCCCAAAGGCGACGACGCCGAGCATCACTACCTGTGGCGATTCTGGCGGCGGCTGCCCGAAGCCGGCCAGATCACGATCTTTGACCGGACATGGTACGGGCGCGTACTGGTGGAACGCATCGAAGGCTTCTGCACCGAGGAAGAATGGCGGCGCGCCTACCGCGAGATCAACGAGTTCGAGCGGCAGATCGTGGATTATGGGACGATTCTGGTTAAGTACTGGCTGCATATTGGCGAGGACGAACAGCTCAAACGGTTCGAGCTGCGGGAGCAGACGCCGTACAAAGCCTGGAAGCTGACCGATGAGGACTGGCGCAACCGCGAGAAGTGGGATGTCTACGCCGGGGCCGTTGAGGATATGCTGCTCAAGACCAGCACCACCGCCGCGCCGTGGACGGTCATCCCGGCGAACGACAAGCTGTATGCGCGCGTGGCTGTGCTGGAAACGCTGGTAGACAGTCTGGAGGCCAAGCTCGCTCTTTCCTTCGAGCGCAAGGCCCACAAGGGCAAAAAGAAGAAAAAAGCTGCCAAATAAGCCATAACGCCCCGCCCATCGTCAAGCGGGGCGCCGGAGTCGAATATCTATCAAGACGAGGCCCGGATTTCGTTGGCAAGCGCGGCTGTCTGTGGAGCCGGCGTCACGCCGAGCGTGTTCTTGAGCTCCACTTCGAGGCGGCGGTAGGCATCGAGGGCGTCTTTAGGCCGGCCGAGGTCGCGGTATAGCTCCATAATCGAGCGGGCAAGGTCTTCACGCTGCGGGCTGGTGGCCGCGGCGCGCAGATAATAGCCAAGCGCATCCAGCCGCGCCTCGTGTTTCTTGTGGATGCGGGCGAGTCCGGCCAGGGCTTCGGCGTAACTGGCTCCCAGTTCCTCGCGCCGATTGCCGACCCACGTCTGCTCCATCATGCTCAGGAACGGCCCGTTGTAGAGCGAAATCGCGTTCTGAAGCAGGCTGACGGCCTCATCGTCGTCGGCAACGGCCGCGTTTTGCACGGCTTCCGCGAATTTTACGACATCGTAGTGCAGATCCAGATCGGGCGAGATCCGGTAGAAACCGGACCAGTAAACGGTCAGATCTGCGCCGAGGATTTCGCTGATTTTACGCTTGGTTACGTGGAAGACGTTCGTCGCCTCGCGCGTGGACAGGTTGGGCCAGAATGTCTGGAAGATCTCGTCACGAGTAGTCATGCCGCGATCGATGAAATAGAAGAACAGCATGCGCGGCAGCACGCCGTCCCAGTGCTCGACCAGGCGGCCATTGATCAGGACGCGGCCGGGGCCCAGGGCACGGACTTCCAGCACGGCCCGGTTCACCGCATCCGTGTAATCGAGGATCATCTTGTCCGGGTTGACGGGCACCAGGGCAGTCTTGCCGGTCAGATCGGCATGTTCAATTAACTGCATGGGCAGCACGCGCGTACCCAGCAGCAGCCGCGAGCCTTCAGGCAGTTCACGGGCGAGCGCCGCGATAAAGGGTGTCGTTTCGTGCGGATCGAGCAGGTCATAGGCATCCAGGATCAGCGAAATCCGGGTGTTGCGCGGGATGCTGCTCGCGAGGGCAGTCGCGGCCCCCTGGGCGCTGGCCGGGACTTTGCCCAGCGAGGCTTTAAGTTGTGTTTCAAGCGCCTCTCCCAGACCAGCGATCAGGCTTTTCAAACCCATGCCAGAACCGGGTACCGCCAGGAAGACCGGCGCGGTGGTTGTATCGGCTAGCAGGGGCGAGAGCAGGCGGTGCTGTCCGTGGAAGTCGGGGTGCAGAATAACCAGCTTAATATGAGACGGAAGATCCGATAATTGCCCTTGTGCATACGAGAAAGAGTCAGACGTACTCATGTGGCGGCGCTCCATCTGCGAAAGCAGGCCATGCGAACCTTGTTATAGGCTTGTAACTACGATCTTTATTGATAGCATTATACACGTATAAGGAAAACATCACAAGCAGTAATTTGTTTGTTCACTCTTTAAGAAAGTATGCTTTTCGGCAGTTATCTTGAGGTAGGCTTAATGCGACTAACGTCCTGTGCGTGTCGCTTCAGGAGGTGTAAAGGTGGGAGTAGGCGTAAGCGTGAGAGTCGGCATGGGAGTTAGAGTCATAGCGAAGGTAGGACTCGCGGTCAGAGTCGGCACGCGGGTGGGCAGGGGCTCATCCGGCGAGCGGAACGTCGCACAGGCCGCGCCAGCCAGCAGGATCACAAGCACGACCAGCGTCATCATAACAGGCGGACGCAGCCGTTTCATGAGGATGTCCGCCGGAACGCCTCAATGACGTTGGGCAGATGCTCGATCTTGGCGAGCACACGCCCTAACTGCTTGAGGTCTATAAACTCCAACGTCAGTTCAAACGTGGCGATATTCTGGCGGGTGCTGATATTCACATTCGACATATTGATATTTTCGTCGGCAATCACCGCGCCAATATCCCGCATCAAGCCTTCACGGTCATAGGCGACGATCAGCACCGGAACCGGGAACGACTGGTCGGTGGCGGGCGGCCAGGTCACGTTGATGATCCGTTCGGGCTCGGTGGTGTTGAGGATATTTTTGCAGTCGGCGCGATGGACGGTGATCCCCTTGCCGCGCGTGATAAAGCCCGCGATTTCTTCGCCGTGCATTGGGTTGCAGCAGCGGGCGAGTGTGACCAGAAGACCGCCGGTCTCATCGATCCGCATGCCCTCGGCCTTGACCGGGCGCAGTGCCCGCTGGACATTCGCTTCCAGCCGATCCGTCTCATCGATCGTCTTCGGCTCGGCTTCCAACAGGCGCAGGCTGATCTGGCCGGCCGTAATATCGCCGGAGCCGATCGCGGCCATCAACTCTTCGGCGCGGGCGTAACCGAACTGGCTCGCCACCTCATCCCGCGACAAGGCTGCCAGCCCAAGCTTGCGCAGTTCGCGATCCAGCACTTCTTTGCCGGCGGTGACGCTCTTATCGCGCTCGCGGCGGCGGAACCACTGCTTGACCTTGTTGCGGGCGCGGGGTGTATTGATATAGCCCAGATCGGTGTTGAGCCAGTCCAGGCTGGGACCGCCGCGATTGGCGGTAATGATCTCGACCTGATCGCCGTTCCGCAACTGCTGATCCAGCGACACGAGCCGCCCGTTGATCTTGGCACCCCGGCAGCGGTGGCCCACCTCGGTGTGGATATGGTAGGCAAAATCAATCGGCGTTGCGCCTTCGGGCAGATCCACAATATCGCCCTTGGGCGTGAAGGCATAGATCCGTTCGGGACTCATCTGGTTGAGCATGTCCTGAACGTAGCTATCACCCTCTTCGGCACTTTCCTGGGCGATCTCCATCATGCGGCGGATACGTTCCAGCCGGCGCTCGAAGGCGACTTCGTTGGACGACGCCGCCCGGCTTTCCTTGTAGCGCCAGTGCGCCGCGATGCCGTATTCGGCTTCTTCGTCCATCTCGCGCGTCCGGATCTGGACTTCGAGCGTCTTGCCTTCCTGATCCAGGACGGCGGTGTGCAGACTGCGGTACGAGTTTTCCTTGGGGGCGGAGATATAGTCGTCAAATTCGCCAGGAATGGCGTGGTAGATGTTATGGATCACGCCGAGCGCCTGATAACACTCCGGGATCGTACTGACGATAATGCGGATAGCGCGGATGTCATAGATCTGGCTGAAGGGCAGATTTTTCCGCTCCATCTTGCGGTGGATGCTGTAGATATGCTTGGGGCGGCCCTCAATATCGGCCTTCAGCCCTTCGCGCGCGAACTGATCCTGGATATAGGTAATGGTCCGCTTGAGATAGTTCTCGCGATCCGAGCGCCGCTCGTCGATCTGTTCCGCGATGGCGTGATAGTGGGTGGAGTCCAGGTAACGAAAAGCGAGATCCTCCAGCTCCCACTTGACCTGCCAGATGCCGAGACGGTTGGCAATGGGCGCGAAAATTTCCAGGGTCTCTTTCGACTTCTGGATCTGCTTGTGGGGGGGCATGTGGCTGAGCGTGCGCATGTTGTGCAGGCGATCGGCCAGCTTGATCAGGATCACGCGGAAGTCGTTGCCCATCGCGAGGAACATCTTGCGCAGGTACTCCATCTCGCGATCTGTCTTGGACCCGTTGCGCCGCTCCACGTCGATTGGAAGCTGCTTCAACTTGGTGACGCCGTCCACCAGTTGAGCGATCTGGCTCCCGAATTCCTGCTCAAGCTCCGGGAGGGATACATCGGTATCTTCGAGGACATCGTGCAGCAGTCCGGCGGCCATTGTGGTCGCGTCCAGACCCATGTCGGCCAGGATCTGGGTGACGGCGAGGCAGTGGGTGATGTAGGGCTCGCCTGAGTTGCGGGTCTGGCCGTCGTGGGCAATCCGTGCCCGATTATAGGCGCGCTCGATCAGATCGCGATCTTTGCGCGACGAATCGGATACATGCTGGAGGATGCCTGCCAGATCCACAACCGCTGTCTGCATGGCTCTCACCTTTTTCCCGGTTCTCTATATAATATACCGAGTATAACATTGCAAAGAGTGATTGCAATGGCCGACTAATGAATCCTGAGAGAATGAATCGGGAGAATATTTCGGGATAACTGAGTTTGAGATATATTGTACACCAAATTCGCGTTCTGGGAGGAAAACCATCGGTGAATACGACAAAATCTGAGCCGCTGTCGGCGGCCGCTCTTCAGATCGATTGGCCGCGCGCCATCTCGATCGTGCTGGCGATCGTGGGGATCCTGGTGGCGGGCTATCTGGCCTGGGCAGAGGTGACGAATAACGAGACGGTGTGCACCGACACTGGCAGCATTGACTGCTCGGCGGTGCAGGAGAGCGCCTATGCCAAGACCTTCGGATTCCCTGTGGCGGTGATGGGGCTGCTCGGCTATGTAGCGATCCTGGCGGTGCTGGTGCTGGAAGACCAGATCGACCTCCTGGCGGCTTATGGGCGGACGCTGGTCGTCGCGATGGCGCTGTTTGGGTTCATTTTCCAGACTTACCTGATGATTGTCGAAGCGACTGTGCTGGAAAAGTGGTGCCTGTGGTGTATCGCGTCGCATGTGACGATCACGCTGCTGCTCATCGTCGGCGTGTATCGGGTCTACAAGTTCTGGCAGCCGCTCCGGCAGTAGAAGTGGCAGCCCCCCAACTCATTTCATAGGTTACAGGAATCAAAACGGGCGGCTTTGATTGAGTCCGCCCGTGGGTTCTTCCGGCTTAGTCGCGGTGCTGATGAAGGGTCCGCGCGAAGATGTCTTCGCGGTCTTCGCGGCGTCGGCTCTTCTTGCTGCGTTTCTTGTCAGAGCGGGAGGGCAGGGCAATTCCGGAGCTTTCCATGGCAGCGCGCAGAGCCAGTTCCATCGCCGTGGGCAGTTTCTCGCTGCTTTCCTCGTCGGCGGTGGCCTGAACCCTGGCGGTCTCTTCGACGGCGCGGGCGCTCAGATCGATCTGGCGCTTGCGGCGGTCATACTTGATCACCTTCACGTCGATCTCGTCACCGATGCTGACCACCTCGGACGGATCGCCCACATACCCCTTGGCGAGTTCCGAAACGTGGACGAGGCCGGGGCGCTCGGCCCCAATATCGACGAACGCACCGAATTTCTCTACCCGCACGACCGTACCTTTGAAGACGCCGCCCGATTCAATGTCTTTCCAGCTCACGAGCGGGGGCTTGATCATGGTGAGATTGATCCGGCCTTTTTTGCGGTCAACGTCCTGCACCCAGACGGTGACGTCGTCCCCTTCGTTGAGCACATCGGTCACGTTCTTGACATGCCCTTCGGACAGTTGGGAGATGTGGAGCAGACCGAGACGACCCACGCCAATATCTACCAGGGCGCCGTACAAATCGATCTTCTTGACGGTCCCTTTCAGTTCCATCTTCGGGGAAATTTCATCTAGCGTCGCGGGGACGTGGTTATCGGTCGTCATGGTGAAAAGCTCCTTACATATCCGGGCCGGACTTGAACCGGCATATTCCCATATTTTGATCCTGGGGATTATAACTGCTCCTCAAGATCGGGTCAACGGTACGTTGTAGTTTGGTTAGCTTTCGTCCGCGGCCAGCCGCGCCAGTTCGCCGTCGATGATGCCGCTGAAGACCTCAAACGGCTGCGCGCCGATGGCATACACCACGCCGTTGATTACAAAACCGGGCGTTCCGCGCAGGCCGTAAGCCTGGGCCGCCTGGAAATCATTCGTGACCTCGTCCTGATAGCGGTTGCTGGCAAGACACTCCCCAAACGCGTCCGTATCCATCCCCAGGTCGGCGGCATAACTCATGAACGTCTCGTCGTTCAGCGGCGTATCCTCCTGGTTGGTCAGACGGTCGAACAGACGGTTGTGCAGATCCCAGAACTTACCCTGTTCCTCGGCGCACTCGGTCGCCATCGCCGCGCGCATCGATTCCTCACCGAAGATGACAAAATCCCGGTAGATAAACTTTACCTGAGTCGGGTAGTTGGCGAGAATCTGGGGCAAGGTCTCGCGATACCAGCGGCCGCAGAAGCCGCACTGAAAATCGGAGAACTCGATGATGACCACGGGGGCATCTTCGGCACCCTGGAAGGCATCATCATCTTCGGCCACGTCCGCCGGGATGATCGTCGGGGTGGGGGGGATTGGCGTGTTGGTCGGGACAAGCGCGGCGACCTCGGTTCCTACCGCGTCGTTGATCATTTGCTGGACCTGCGCGCCGCTGGCTCCGCCCCCGACCGAAGCGGATGCGATCTCGGTGCCGACCGCCTCAGCCACAATCGCCCGGACCTGGTCCTCGCTCAGGGAATCGTTGTCATTGCTCGCCCCGAAATCGCCCAGAGGGGTCGTGATCAGACACGCCACCAGAAAAATTGCCGCGACCATGATACCGAACCCGTACAGAAGTACGCGTGACCGCGGGTCGTGAGGCGGCTCTGATGACGGTGGGGTGGTATCGCGCAAGGAGACGGGCTGAGCTTCGCCGTTTTCAGACATAGTTGTTGTCCTTCTTGGTCGTATAAACTAGATTTAGGCTTTCAAAATTATACGTGGTGAGAAAGGGTCTGCCAATAGGCACTTTGGCGGATTTGAGTGCGACGGGAATCAAAAGGGCGGGTGTGTCAGCCCGCCCAGGTGGTCTGTGGCAAAACGCGATCAAGCTATCCTTAGTCTTCCAGCGGGGTGACGGCGTCTTCTGCTTCGGCGCTGTCGCCGTTGGATGAGAACGTCGCGGTGAGCGGCATGATCTTGTAGCTTTCGCGGATGAGCATTTCCAGCTCGTAGGCGAGTTCGGGATTGTCGCGCAGATACTGCTTGGCATTCTCGCGGCCCTGACCGATCAGCCCGTCGTTGTAGCGGAAGAACGCGCCGCGCTTATCGATGACGCCGGACTCTACACCCAGATCCAGAATATCGCTTTCTTTGCTGAAGCCCTGATCGTACATCAGGTCGATTTCGCACTGGCGGAAGGGCGGCGCGACCTTGTTCTTGGTGATCTTCACGCGGGTGCGGTTGCCGATGGTCGCATCCTTCTGCTTGATGGCCTGAATGCGGCGGATGTCGATGCGCACGCTGGCATAAAACCGCAGCGCCCGCCCGCCGGCCGTGGTTTCGGGGTTGCCGAACATCACGCCGATTTTCTCGCGGAGCTGGTTGGTGAACAGCAGCGCCGTATTCGACTGCTTGACCGCGCCGGAGAGCTTACGGAGCGCCTGACTCATCAGGCGGGCTTGCAGACCGACATGGCTGTCGCCCATGTCGCCTTCCAATTCGGCGCGCGGCACCAGCGCCGCCACGCAGTCGAGGATCACGACGTCGATCGCGCCGCTGCGAACCAGCGCATCGGTGATTTCAAGCGCCTGCTCGCCCACGTCGGGCTGCGAGATGTAGAGATTGTTCACATCCACGCCGAGACGGGTGGCATACATGGGATCGAGGGCGTGTTCCATATCCACAAAGGCGCACACGCCGCCCAATTTCTGTGCTTCGGCGATGACGTGCAGGCAAAGCGTGGTCTTGCCCGAACTCTCGGGACCGTAGATTTCCGTTACGCGCCCGCGCGGAATGCCGCCGACGCCGAGCGCCAGATCAATGGCCAGCGAGCCGCTTGAAATGACCTCCACCTGCAAATGGGATGCATCGCCCAGGCGCAGAATCGTTCCATCCCCAAACCGCTTGGTGAGTTCGGAGAGCGCGTTATCTAATGCCTTTTGGCGGGGATTCGGATTGTCGGCCATGGTTACTCCCTAACGCGAATGCGCGCAAAATAGTAATCGTTGTAGATGAAGCGATTATAGCACGGGTGTTCTAAAACGTCAATTATTCTAACACAAGCTGTTGACCTCACCCCCCGACCCCCTCTCCACACGCGGAGAGGGGGAGCCGGTTGGGAATAGGATCAATGAACGGAAACGGTAAGGGCGTATTGCTATACGCCCCTACAAAGGCGTACACACCTAGTCCTGAACGAGCGTCAGGTTGAAGGTGCCCTGCGTGCCGCCGACGTTCAGGCCGTAGTGCGTGGCGATGACGTAGTACGTGCCGGTGGACGGCAGCGTCACCTGTTCGATCACGGAGTTCGGGTTTTCGCCGGCCGTCACGTCGTCGTTATAGGTGATCTGGATCTGTTCGGGCGAGATCAGGTACAGCGCCGGATCCAGTGTGCCGCCCTGCGCGTTCATGCCGATCGTCACGATATCGCCGACCTGGCCTTCAAACGAATAGACGACAAACCGCTGCTGCGCCGTGATGCTGCCCGATACGGTCTGCCCGTAGCTCATCGGCGTGGCACTCGCCAGCGCCGCCTGATAATTGAGCGAGGCCGCGTTCGCCATGTCGAAGAAGCCACCCGGACCGGCGACGACGGTGCCGTCCTGCCCGACGGTGAAGGTGATCATGTAGCGCGAGTTCGGGCTGGCGGGCTGCGTCGTGTTGATGATCGTCTGATCCTGCACATTGACGGTCAGGCCAAAATTGACCGGGCGCGTATCGGTGCAGGCATTCTGATACCATACTTCGGCCTCATAGACGCCCGGCTGCAAGCGGTTCGGCGGCCAGTAGATGTAGGAGACCGGTGTGTCGGTCACATTGGTGCAGCCGACATTCCCCTGAAGCTCAAGGATACCGCCGCTGGGAGAGGTCAGGAAATCATCATAGACGGCGTCACCCAACGGGTCGCGCACGAGAAGCTGAAGATCGGCCCGCGTGGCCCATTGCAGCTCTACCTCGATCGCACCGTTGGGCAGGGTCTGGCCAGGGGTAGGAGTCGCGCCCGTGGTGGCGGTGGTGCCGCCGGTCGTCGTCGCGGCTGGCGTTGCCTCGGTTTCGGTGCTGGTGGTGACGAGCGTCAGGTTGAATTCGCCCTCGGTGCCGCCGATGGTCAGGCCGTAGCGGGTGGCCAGCAGCGTGTAAGCGCCGTTCACGGCAAGGCTGCGGCTCACCGCCGAATTGGTGCTGTCGTCCGCATCGTCATTGCTGTCGAGCGGGGTGCCATCCGGGCCGAGCAGCACGAGATAGGTGTCCAGGCTGCCGGAGAGGGAATCCAGATTTGCCTGGATGGTCGTGCCGGCGTTGGCAGTGAAGGTATACGCCTGGGCAGGCGCGTCATTGGTGATGACGCCGGACACTGTGCTGCCAACCGCGATGGGGTCGGCGCTGTTGATCTCATCCTCAAAGATGGTCACATTCAGCCCGGCGTTAACGCCGCCGTTGACCAACTGCCAATCGCCATCTGCGTCCAGATCGATCCGCGCCAGATATTCCTGGCCGGGGTTGAGCGTCCCGGTCAGGCTCTGCGGGGTCTCGTCGTTGGCGCTCACGTCCAGCGTGAAGACCTGCGAGCCGCCGGTTTCACAGGCATCCGTGTAATAGACGATGATTTCGTAACTTCCGGCGGGAACGGTGCCGGCAGGCCACGCGACGGTCTCGGTGGGCGAGGCGGCGATCGCGGCGTCACAGTTGGCGTTGATGTCGGCATCGAGCGTGCCACCACTCGGCGCACCAGGGCGCAGACGATGAACGGTGCCACCCACAGGATCGCGTACCTCGAGGTTGAGATCGACGGCCGCATTCCAGAGAACCTCGAAGACCAGCCCGCCATCCGTCAATTCGACAGTCTGCCCGCCGATCTGCTGGAAGCCGCTAAGCTGGAGGGTGAAGTCTCCGCTGGCATCGCCGGAGACGCCGCTCGCGCGCATGACCTGAATGTAGAACGTGCCGCTCGACGGCAGTTCGAATTCGGTGATCGTGGCGCTGGAGGCGGTGCTCACATCGGTATCACTGGCGACGACATTGCCGCGCTCGTCGGTCACAACGACCACCGGCTCAAGCTCCTCGACTTCGGTGTTCACGTCGATAGAGATCGTATCGCCCGCGCTGGCCGAGAGGGCATAAATCTGGATGAAATTGGTCGAGTTCAGAGTGCCGGTCACGATTTCGCCGACGCTGATCGGCTGGCCGCCGTCCTGCGCCTGCGCCGGGAGGGGCGCGTCGAACGGAGTCATCAGTCCGGCGCACAAGACGATGGCCGCCCAAACGGCAGCACGGAAAGTCAGGCGGTAAATGGATCGATCGTGGATCATCTGTTTCATTTTATAGTTTACTCCCTCAGAAGTAAGTGAGGCCCCGCTCCCCCTGCGCTGCCTCAAACCCTGCGCTCAAGCGGTTAGCATCGGGCCATTAGCGGTCGCGCGTAACCGTACTCACCGCTAAAAGCTGATGACTAATAGCTTAACAGTGTAGCCAATCCAAGCAACAAAGGCAAAGGTTGGGTAGGCGGTGGCAGGCAAGAACCGGCCAGGCGTAGGTTTCCGCAAGTCTATTCGTCGCCCTCGACGGGCTGCGGGGTGGCAGGGGCATCCCAGCCCAGCGTGACAAAGTTCGTCGTCCCGGCCAGGACCGTGATCGTCTGGGTGAGCCGGTGGCCATAGATGTTGACGCTGATCTCGTATTCGCCTTCGGGCACGTCGCCCATCACAAAATTTTCGTTCCAGGCCGGATCGGGGATCACGTCCCAATCGCGAACCTGGCCGGGCTTCTTGGCCTTGATGTAGGTGCTCGTCGTCTGGATGACGCGGCCGCGCTGCGTCAGGGTCACGGTCCAGTCTTCGAGCGGCAGGCCATCCTGGCCGGTGACGCGCCCGGCGACCACACCGTGGCCGAGGTATGGCGCCACCCAGAGCAGGGGGTTGTAGCTCGTGAAGTAGCTGCTTTCGTTCAGGCGCACTTCAAGATGCACGTGCGGGCCGCTGACATCGCCGGTGCCGCCGACCAGACCGATCACGTCACCGGCTTCGACCTTCTGATTCTTCTGGACGAGGACGGCGGCCATGTGCGCGTAGAGGGTGTAGATCTTCTGGCCCCGGTAGCCGAAGTCGTGCTCGATGACGACGCACAGCCCGTACGATGGGTATACGTCGAGGTCGCTCGCACCGATCAGGGTCGCGCCGTCGCCCGCGAAGATCACCGTGCCCGAACCGCCCGCCTGGATCGGCGCGCCGATGTCGTTGGGAATATCAACGCCGTGGTGGATGCGCCAATCGTTGGTGGGACCGTCCGAGCCATAGGGATAAAAGAATATGCTCTCGCTGTTGGCGCGCGCATCAACGGGGCGCATCAGCCAGAAGTGGTCGTTGGCGTGCGGGCTGAGCGGCACTTCCTCGGGCGGCGGCTGGAAACCCAGTTCCTCGCCGCTGTCGGCCACGTAGACTCCGGTCGGGCTGGGGAACGGCGTCGGGCCAAATGCGGTCGGCGGCGGATCGGTCGGGCGGAAGGTGGGCGTGGGCCAGGGCGATACCTGGATCTCGTGCGGCTGGACAATGCTGGCTCCCTCGACGGCGGTTGGGGGCAGGGTGGGCGGCACAAATGCGGCCATGCCCACGTCGGGCGTCGGGATCGGCGTCCCGGCCAGGGCAAGCTGCGCCTCGAGCGCGACCTGCCAATCGGCGGGTTCCGCGTCGCCAGAGGTCGGGGTCGCGGCAGGGACCGACACCAAGACCGAGGGCTGGTTATTTTGCCAGAGATACAGGCCGCCCAGCGCGAGCAGCGCGATCAAGATCAGGAGTCCTTCAGCGTTTCGGCTGCGTTCCATCAACCGGCTTGTCCTGTTCTATTGGTCGGGCGGAATCGGGGTCGCCGTCCGCACGGGCTCCGGCGTCGGTGACAACGTGGGCAGCGGCGGCGGTGCGGGTACGCTGGTGGCTTCGCTCAGGAAGCTTTCCAGCTCGTCCGGCGAATAGAGTTCGAGCATCGCCAGCTCCCAGCTCAGACCGTCGGTCTTCACGATCTCCCAGAACTGGATCGCGCCGAAGTTGCGCTGCCACGTGCGCTGCGCGGGCAGGCGCTCCCAACCGTAATCCTCGGCAAGCCGGGTGAGGTCGATGTAGTAACCGGGCGGGACCGTGTCCTTGAGGCGGCCGCCGCGCTCATAATCCTCGACGCTGCCGCTGCTGCGCGCAGTGAAATCCCACGGCAGGCGGCGCAGCGGCTCGCCCAGCGCGCCGTTCTGTGCTTCATTAACCACACGCAGATACACGCGCCAATAGGTGTTCACCTCAATATCCTCGCGCGCGATCTCCACCGGCGTGGGGAAGCTGGCATAGATCAGGCTGCGGTTGAACGCGATGGCCCGGCCGCTGTAGTGCCAGTTCTCGCGCGGCTCGCCGGGGTCCGGCGGGCGGTCCTGTGCCCAGAAGGCATCTTCGAGCGTGCCGAAGAAGTCATACCCGGCTTTTTTCACCACGCCGAGCCGCATCGCCTCGAACGAGTCGTTGACACGATCAGAAAGGTAAGCCTGCGGCGCGGTGACGTTGTTCAGCGGGGCCAGACCGTACAGCCCGGTCGCCTGCAGACGCGCATCCTCGACATACAGCGGATTGCTTGTTTCGGCGCTGGCTGCCAGGCCGCCCCCTGTCACCAGCGGGCGGGGCAGGGCGGTGCCCGTCCAGTGCGGATCGCTGGCGACATCGGAAAGCGCAATCGCATCGGTGGCCGCGCCGAAACCGCCGATTGTCCCGGCCAGGATCTGCGAGCGCCGCCCAAAGCCCGGCGTGCGGATATCCAGCGTATAAGCCACGCTGCCGTCATTGGGGGCCCAGGCGGGCATCCGGCCGCGCCCGACAAGGCTCGGCGGGGCCTGCGGCTGCTGCACGGATTTGATATACACGCCTTCGACGCCGTCCACCGTGCCGCTGTAGGCGATGTCGGTGCCGTCGTGGTCCCAGGCGGGATAATCTTCGTTGCTGTTCGGAGTGCTGGTCAGGTTGAAGGCCAGCGCATCACCGCCGTCTTCGTCCAGGCTCAGGATAAAAATATCCTGGTTGCCTGTGCGCCAACTGGTGAAGGCGATGTGGCGGCCGCCGGGCGACCAGTCCGGCTCGATATCGGGGCCGGTGGTGTAGGTCGCGCGGATCGCCCCTTCACTCGCAGCGCGGGCCGGGTCCGAACTGATGATATACAGGTCGAGGTCACGCGTATCGTCGTTATACCCTTCGTAGGCGATATAGGCCCCATCGGGACTCCAGGTCGGCGCGCCTTCAAAGCCGGGCGTATAGGTTAGCCGCGTGATCGCGCCCGTGGTGATGTCCATAATATAGAGTTCCCAGTTGCCGTCGCGATTGCTGGCGAAGGCCAGCCGCAGCCCGCCGGGATCCCAGGCCGGATCGCGCTCGTCGGCGGGGCTGTTGGTCAGCCGGATCGGCACGCTCTCGCCCACGCTGATCGCCCATAGGTCATCCTGGCCTTTTTCGTGCAGGGTATAGGCAAGGCTGCCGCCCACTCGCAGCGGATCGGGGATGGGGGTGTCCGTTGGGACGGGTGTCGGGAACAGCGCCGTCGGGGCGGGGCTGCTGCGCGCCTGCGGCCACTGAGCGCCCGCACCGGGCGGCAGATTATTGTCGTTGTCCTGATTAGTCGTCTCCCAGACGACAAACGCCAGCAGCGCCAGCAGTAACAGCACGGCAAAGGCGCTCAGGGCGCGGTTCTGTGCCAGCAGGGGATCTTTGATGACGCTGGATTTGAGATCGGCTTCGGCGGCGCGCTGGGCCATCCGCACCTGACGGCGGGTCACGGCGTCCTGTGTGATATCGTAAGCCTGCTGCGTGCGGCGCGCTGACAGACCCAACAGGCCCGCGATGGCCTGCACCGCGCCGAGCGCGAGGCCGATCAACCCATTCTTCAGATGGGTGGCCCGCCCGACCGTTGACAGGGCCGCCCACGCGCTGACCCGGAGAAAGGCATTGCCCAATTTATCGGTAACGCGAAACGCGCGAACCAGCATCAGTCACAACTCTTTCCGAAGACCCGGCACATCCAAACAGCGCGAATTCTACAGAAAAAGCACCGGCCGGGCAAACTTCGATATTACAGCAGCTTGTCTGCAAAGGCGAACAGGGACGCTGTGCCGCCGGTGTGCCAGAACACAATCCGCTGCTGCCGGGTGAACGTGCCGCGACGGATCAGGTCGATCAGGCCGGCGAAGGCGCGCCCGGTATAGACGGGGTCGAGCAGAATACCTTCGTGCTGCGCGACCAGCCGCACCGCCTCGCGCTCGGGCTCGCCGACGACCGCATAACCGCCGCCGAGATACAAATCGTTTACTTCGACGGTGGCCGGATCAAGTGCCCAGTCGAGGTCGAGCAGGCGCGCGGCGCTGTGAGCGAGGGTGGTGATACGACTGATGATGGCACCGGCGGGCAGATCCACGCTGATCCCCAAAAAACGCGACGTATCGGTCAGCCCGGCCAGATGCCCGCCGAGCAGCATCCCGGCCTGCGTGCCGCCCGAACTCGTGGCAAACACATGGGTATCAAACGGCTCCATGCCGCGCGATTGGGCTTTGAATTCGCGGATGGCGGCGGCGTAGCCCAGCAGCCCAAAGGCATTCGATCCGCCATAGGGGATCACGTAGGGACGCCCACCCGCGCGAAGCACGTCCTGTTCGATACTTGCCATAGTGACAGCATAGGGCGCGCGCTCCTCGGTCCAGTGGATCTCCGCACCCAGGAGCCGGCTGAGCAGCAGATTGCCAGTAATATCGGGGGGCGGGGTGCCATCGGGCGCGTAGAGCGCCAGATGACAGCGCAGCCCAAATCGCGCGGCGGCCGCAGCCGTCTGCCGGGCGTGGTTGGACTGCGTTGAGCCGGCGGTGATCACGGTGTCGGCGTCGTGCTCAAGCGCCTGCGCGATCAGGTATTCGAGCTTGCGGACCTTGTTGCCGCCGGTGGCGAGCCCGGTTTGATCGTCGCGCTTCATGACGATCTCCGGCCCGCCGAGATAGGCGCTCAGGTTCGGCAGCGGGTCAATGGGAGTCGGCAGATGGGCCAGTTGCGCGCGCGGCAGGTTGTCGAGCGGAAGAAAATGGTAGAATGTCATGAGTTTTACCCCTGAGCGTCTCGGACACAGTATACTGTCGTCTATTATCGTATGAATTTTTGAGGAGCGCACATGCGGTGCTCCTGCGCGGTTTTTTGAGGAGAGTCCATGTTCAGCGAACCCATTCGTGAGTTTCTGCAAAAGCCGCTGGTCGCGCGGATGTCGGTGGTCGATCCCGACGGCTACCCGCATACGGTGCCGGTCTGGTTCAAGCTCGACGGCGACGATCTGGTGATCATCAGCGTGCGCGAGACGCGCAAGGTCTCGTATGTCGAAGCTAATCCCAAGGGCGCGATCGCGGTGGGCGGCGATTCGACCGACGGTGGCGGGTTTTTGATCAAAGGGGAGTTTGTGATCGAGCCGGACCCTGACGACGAATGGGTAACGCAGCTGTGTTTCCACTACGAGCCGCCCGACAAGGCGGCAGCCGATGTCGCGGACTGGGCCGATCTGGATATTGTCGTGCTGCGGCTCAAGCCAAAACGGGTGATCAAGGTGGCGTAGACAGCGATTAGCTGTTAGCTGTTAGCCGTTAGCTTTCTTTACCTCACCTTCTGCGTGACGTTCCCTCGGGGCTGCACGCTTCCCCTTCTCTATGCGCGGCTGGTAGGGCGAACGTTCCGCAAGGTTGTGTCTGTAGGGGCGGGTTAACAAACCCGCCCAGGCTTTTTTGCCCTGTACCCCTGGCTTGTTTCCCGCGCGTCGAGAAAGTGAGCACGAAGGGCACAGTCTGCCTCATTTAGCGCGGCATGATAATCACGTCCTCGTTTTTCTTCTTGTCCTGATCTTTCTCGTTGAGGCCGAGCATGTTTTCGAGAATGGCAGCGATGATCCAGACCACGATGCCGCCGAACACGGCCCACCAGAAGCCGTCGATCTGGAAGCGATCACCGGACAGCGCCTCAGTGATCAGCAGCATGACTCCGTTGACGACGACCGCAAAAAGCCCCAGCGTCAGGATAATCAGCGGGCAGCTCATAATCAGGAAGATCGGCTTCAGCACGGCGTTGACGAGGCCGAAGATCAGCGCGACGATGAGCAGCGTGCCGATCCCGTCATCCGGGATGTTGATGCCGGGCAGGATGGCAGCGGTGGCCGCCAATGCAGCGGCGTTGATGATCAGACGGAGCAGAAATTTGCTCATGGTTGGTTCCCCCTTGTTGTGCCAGATTAGATAGGTTCGGCCGTGCGTTCGAAGCGCCCGAAATTGTAATACGCGGCGCAGGCACCCTCGGCAGAGACCATCGGCGCGCCCAACGGCTTACGAGGCGTGCATTCCTTGCCAAAGGCCGGGCACTGGTTCGGCTTGATGATGCCCTTCAGCACGTCCCCGGCGTGGCACAGCGGTGATTCGACCGTCTGGATATGGCTCACGGCAAAACGGCGCGCGGCGTCATAGGCGGCGTACTCCTCACGCAACCGCCACCCGCTGTTGGGGATCGTCCCGATCCCGCGCCAGTTGCGATCACAATCCTCAAACACGGTCCGGATAATCGCCTGGGCGGGCGGGTTGCCCTGTTCGGTCACGGCGCGCGTGTAGGCGTTTTCGACCTGAGCGCGGCCCGCCTCCAACTGGCGGATCGTCATGAGGATGCCCTGCACGACGTCCAGCGGCTCGAAGCCGGTCACGACCATCGGCACGCGGTACTTCTCGACGAGTGGGTGATATTCCCAGTAGCCCATCACGGCGCAGACATGCCCGGCGAGCAGAAACCCCTGAATCTCGACATCGGCGGCGCTCAGCAGCGCCTCGAGCGCGGGTGGCACGCGCACATGCGAGACCAGCAGGGAGAAATTGGGCACGCTCAACTGTTTCGCCTGATAGACGGCCATCGCGTTGGCGGGGGCGGTGGTCTCGAAGCCGACGCCGAAGAAGACGACCTCTTTGGCGGGGTTCTCCTGCGCGATCTTAATACATTCCAGCGGCGAATAGACGACACGCACATCGCCGCCCTGGGCTTTGACCTGAAACAGGTCTTTCTGCGAGCCGGGCACGCGCAGCATATCGCCAAACGACACGAGGATCGTATCCGGCCGGCTGGCGATGCTGATCGCCTGATCGATGAGTTCGAGCGGCGTCACGCAGACCGGGCAGCCGGGGCCGTGAATCATGGTGACGGTTGGCGGCAGGAGTTGATCGATGCCGTGGCGGATGATCGAGTGGGTCTGCCCGCCGCAGACTTCCATCAGCCGCCAGGGGCGGGTCGTGATGCGGCGGATTTCGTCCAGCACGTCGCGCACTTTTTGGGCGTCGCGGTATTCGGTGATGTATTTCATGACGAAAATCTCCACCACAGAGGTCACAGAGGACACGGAGATTCTTTGAGAGAGACCTAGAGAGCAAGCAAACCTTATTCCTGCTTTTCTCCTTTTTACCTTCTGGTTTTTCTCTGTGCTCTCTGTGTCCTCTGTGGTTAATCTTGTTTTTGTTCTGACGAATCGCCTAGCTCATCTTCTATTACGCCGATCTCGCCAGAAGTTCCAGCGTTTTCTGCGCTTCGTCCTCGTCGATGATGTTCAGCGCGAAGCCGACATGCACGATCGTGTAGTCCCCGATCTGCGCGTCGGGCACGTAGGCGAGGCAGGCTTCCTTGATCGCCCCGCCAAAATCGATCTTGCCCATTTTCAGGCCGTTCGTTTCGTACACTTCGATAATTTTGCCGGGAATTCCGAGGCACATAGGTTGTTACGCTCCGTATCTGGTTCGGTAAGCGGCAACGGCCGCCTGTCCGAGCGCGAGTCCGCCGTCATTCGGCGGGACGAGTTCGTGGGTGAGTACAGTCAGGCCGCAGGCCGCTGCAGACGGTCGACTGCCAGCGCGTGCAGGGTGCTGTTCTGGAAAACGCCGCCGCTCAGGGCCACGGTGGTGATCCCGCTGATGTCGCGCGCCAGAACGCAGACATCCGCGATCAGATCGGCGAGGCCGTTATGAAAGCGGGCGGCGATCTGCGGCACCGGCACCCCGGCGCGAAAGTCATTCACCAGGGCGCGCAGCAGCGGCGCGGGATCCAGCAGGTGGGGCGCAGGGGCGGGCGATCGCACGATCTCAAAGGGATACGCCGCTGTCTCGCCGGGATCGGTCTGCGCTTCGAGCCAGATGGCAGCCTGCGCTTCGTAGGTCACTTCCTGCAAGACGCCCGCCAGCGCCGCCACGGCATCAAACAGGCGGCCCATGCTGGATGTATTGGGCGCGTTGATGCGCTTCTCGAACTGCTGGCGCAGAATGGTGCGCTCCTGTTCGTTGGCCGCAATGACCGGCGCGAGATCGCTATCCCAGGGGATGCCCGCCGCCCACAGGTGAGCCAGCGCCGTGCGATAGGGGCGCAGGGTGGCCGCGTCGCCGCCGGGCAGGGGGACATAACGCAGATGGGCGAAACGCTGATAATCCGCGTAACTGCCGATCAGGATCTCGCCGCCCCAGATCGCGCCGTCGGGACCGAGTCCGGTGCCGTCGAAGATCACGCCGATGACCGGCTCGCCGGGCGGGATTTTGTGCTCGGCCAGCACGCTCGCCAGATGGGCATGATGGTGCTGCACGGCGATGTGAGGCAGGCCGCGATCCTCAGCCAGCTTGATGCGCATACTTGGTCGCCATGTAGTCCGGGTGGGCATCGTGCGCGATGACCTGCGGCTCCACGCGGAACAGGCGGATCAGGTGCTCGACGCTGTGTTCGTAGGAGCGCAGGGCGTCGTAATTCGCCAGATCGCCGATGTGCTGGCTCATGAAGGCGCTGGTATCGCGCGCCAGACAGAACGTGTTCTTCAGTTCAGCCCCGGCTGCCAGCAGGGGCGGCGACTCGAAGGGCAGCGGGATGGGATAGGGGGCATAACCCCGCGACCGGCGCAGCGGCATGATCCCGCTGGCATTGGCGCGCACGACCAAGTCATCGCAGCGAATATGAATGGCGCGGTTGTGGACAAGAAACGCATCCGCCAGCGGACCCAGACGGCGCAGTGCGTCGGCGTTGCCGGTGGCGATCGGCTCCTCGCTGAAATTGCCGCTGGTCATCACCAGGGCGAGCGGGAAATCCGGCGCGGATTCGAGCAGCAGGTGATGCAGCGGCGTATAGGGCAGCATGACGCCGAGTTCGCGCAGACCGGGCGCAACATCGGCAGCAAGTGCGGTGCCGGGCTTGAGCGGCAGCAGGACGATCGGGCGTTCGCGGGCGGTGAGTGCCTGCGCGGCGGCAAAGCTCACCTCGCAGAAGCGCGTCACGGTATCGATGTCGGGCATCATGACGGCGAACGGCTTGGCGGCGCGCCCTTTGCGTTGGCGCAAGGTTTGCACGGCGGCGGGATTGGTGGCATCACACGCCAGATGGAAGCCGCCCACGCCCTTGATCGCGACGACAAGCCCGGCGCGGAGCAGATCGCGCGCGGCGTCGATCTCGTCGGCGGGCAGATCGTCCCATTCCGCCGGCGGGGTGCGATCCGGGCTGGGCAGCAGTTCCAGGCGCGGCCCGCAGACCGGGCAGGCGTTGGGCTGGGCGTGGAAGCGGCGGTTCGAGCGGATCGTCGTATTCGCGCTGGCAGGCCGGACACATCCCAAACGGGGCCATCGTCGTCTTTGGGCGGTCGTAGGGGATGTCCTGAATGATGGTGAAGCGCGGCCCGCAGTTGGTGCAGTTGGTAAAGGCATAACGATAGCGCCGGTCGGCCGGATCGCTGACTTCGTGCATACAGTCGTCGCAGGTGGCAACATCCGGTGAGATGGGCTGGTACTGGCCCTCGATCACCTCGCTGTGGCGGATCTCAAAGCGCCGTGCTGCCGTTCGGCGCAGCCGGCTCGGACGTGACCGACTCGATCCGCGAGAGGGGTGGCGCTTCGGCGGTGATGGCCCGGGTGAACTCGTCCAGCGAGTCCGGCTCGCCCGTGACCTCGATCTCAACGCCCGCCGAGGTGTTGCGCACCCATCCGGCGAGATCGCAGCGGATCGCCAGCCCGTAGATGAACGGGCGGAAGCCCACGCCCTGCACGACGCCCGTCACATGGATGCGACGGGCAGACGACACATTCTCAGCCACGTTATCTGGCGGCGCTCCGTTCGGCAATCCGGGCGCGCAGCCAGCCGGTCCAGGCAGCCAGACCTTCGCCGGTGCGGCACGAGATCGGGAAGAAGGCCACGCCGGGGTTCAGCACTTCGACGCCGTGGCGGAAATAGTCGAGATCAAAATCCTGATAGGCGATCAGATCGATCTTGTTGAGGATCAGCACGTCCGCACCGCGGAACATGGACGGATACTTGTACGGCTTGTCCGCCCCTTCGGTCACGCTGGCGATGACGACCTTCAGATGCTCACCCAGATCAAAGCCCATCGGGCAGATCAGGTTGCCGACGTTTTCGATGATCAGCAGATCGAGGGCAGCCCAATCGAATGACGGCAGCGCGCCCGCGACCATGTTGGCGTCCAGATGGCAGTTGCCGCCGGTGTTGAGCAGCGCGACGGGCAGGCCCATCTTGCGAAAATCCTGAAGATCGATGTCCACGATGTCGCCGTCCATCACGCCGATGCGCACATCGTCCTTGAGCGCGGTAACGGTCTTGAGGATGGTGCTGGTCTTGCCGCCGCCGGGCGATGCCATGATATTGAGGGCCAGCACGCCCGCCGCGTCGAACTGCGCGCGTACCTGCTGTGCAAGCTGGTCGTTGGCGCTCAGGATATTTTCGACCACTTGAATGTTTTCAGGCATAGGCCATTCCTTGATAGATAAAAAGCAATTCACCACAGAGGACACAGAGAGCACAGAGAGAAAAAGGGAAAGACGAGAGAAAAAAGTATCCCTACTGGCTATCCGGCTGTGGCTGTTCCATGTCCACGTCGATACTTTCCAGGTAGAACTCCTCGCCGCCGGCGACGGATACGCTGGAACTGCCGCAGGTCGGACAGGTAAAATCGCGGTGATCCATCGGGAAGTCGGCCCCGCACGGGTTGCAGCGCAGCCGGGCGGGAAGGCGCTTGAAATTGAGCGTTGCCCCCTCGGCGATGGTATCTTTGGCGACGATGTCCCAATAGAACTGCACCAAATCATCCACGATGCTCGCGAGGTCGCCGATCACGAGGTTCAGCTCGCGGATGCGGGTCGCGCCGGCTTCCTGCGCGTGGCGCAGGGCAATAGTCAGGATACTTTGGGTGACGCCGAGCTCATGCATGGTTTTGATCCGCGACCTGTGAATGAATTACCCGAATAAACGTGATGTTTATCGCGCTTAATCATACCGCGCCGGGCACGGCCGCCTAGTGACAAATGCCACCTTGGCGGCTGCTTAAAATCCCTGATAGATCCACTGGGGTGAGGCGTCGGCGGTCACGATGATCACGCCCAGGATGATCAGGCACAGCAGCAGGGCGAACACATTCTCGCGGCTGAAGATTCGTTTGAGCAGGCTCATGATCATGATCCGTTCGCGTTCAATAGTTCATTCAGGAACTTCTCGCGGTTGGCGTTGCGCGCGATCTTGCCACTTGATGTCTTGAGCAGCCACATCGGGCCGACGAGATGCACGTAATGCGCCATCACGTCAGTGGTCTGCGCGATGCGCGAGCGGATCTCGCGGGCGATCTGGGCGTGCTCGTCCTCGTCTTCCGTCTCGACCTCGCAAATCACGGCGATGTCTTCCGTACCCAACTGCTCGTTGAGCACGCCAAAGGCGACGGTCCGGCCCGGATGCACGCCGGGTACGTCGTTCAGAATATTCTCGATGTCCTGCGGGTAGATGTTTTTCCCGCCGACGATGATCAGGTCCTTGGCACGACCGGTAATGTACAATTCGCCATCCGCGATATAACCCAGGTCGCCGGTGAAATACCAGCCGTCCTGCATCGCCTGATCGGTGGCGTCGGCGCGGTGGTAGTAGCCGGACAGCATGCAGTTGCTGCGCAGGGCAATTTCGCCCACGCGGCGCTCGGCCAGATCGCGGCGTTCGGCGTCTACGATGCGGATCTCAGTCTCGGGGATCGGGCGTCCGCACGAGACCATGGCGATCGCTGGCGCATCGAGATTCTCGGCGGGCTGCGCGATGCGCTGCTCCATGATCAGCCGGCGGTCGATCACATCCACGGTGAGCGGCTGGTCGATTGCGCTTTGCGTGACGGCGAAGGTATTCTCGGCCATGGCGTAGCAGGTATGCAGCGCGTCCGGGCTCAGACCGTAGGGCGCGAATTTGGCAGCGAAGGTCTGGTGGCTGTCGTGGCGGACCGGCTCGGAGCAGTTGATGGCCGCGCGCAGGCTGGACAGATCCAGTCCATCCAGTGCGGAGGGTCGGATGCGCGTCGCCAGGAAGTTATAGGCGAAATTGGGCAGCCAGCACAGCGTGCCCCGGTGCTGGTGAATCGCTTGCAGCAGAATGAACGGCTCGCGCACCCAGTGGAACGGCGACATCAGCACGAGGTGAACGCCCTGGATGATCGGCATGATAAAGCCGGCGATCAGCCCCATGTCGTGATAGAGCGGGAGCCAGCTTACAATCACATCGTCGGGCGTCAGGCGGATCGACTCGCTGTAGGCCGCCACCTGATTCAGCACCGCGCCGTGAGAGAGCATCACGCCCTTTTGCAGACCGGTACTGCCGGATGAATGCTGCAGGAACGCCGTATCGCGGGGGCGCGACGGTGCGCGATCCAGGTAGTCGGCCAGTTTGCCCTCGGGTTCGAGATCGTCGATATTGAGGATGGCGGTGAGAGTAGGGATGCCGGCGAGATGGGTTTCGAGCGCGGGCTGCATCTCGGTATAGGTGATGACGGCCCGAACTTCGGACAGCGCGACCAGCTTGTGGATGCTGTCGTAATAATGCTCGGGGTCGAGCTTGGGCGTCAGAAACGGCATGATCGACGGGATCGCGCCGAGCAGCATGGCTCCCCAGAAGCCGAAAAGCACGTCCTCGCCGTGCTGCAAGACCAGCACGACCAGATCGTGCGGCTGCACGCCGGCTTTTTCCAGCGCGCGGGCATAACGAGCCGCGTGATCCAGGAATTCGCGGTAGGTCAGCGTGTGGGTATCGTCAGGCGCGATCAGCGTCAGCGCGGTACGATCGCCCGCGCGATCGGCCAGTTGGCGCGCGCAGTCAAGCAGCGTGTTGGGCAAAGCGTCGGAGCGGACCGGCAATTCGGCCGTGGTTCGTGGTTGTGTCATGAGATTCCCTTGGTGCAAGTCCACAGGTTCCAGCCCGCGAATTATAACGGCGAGTGAGCGTGGTGGGCAAAGAAACGAAAAGTGAGTACAAAATAGTCTAGTTGAGTCAACTACTGACTGAGTCTGGGGTTATCGTATAACGTGCCTGATTATTGAGCATAATTTCTGGTTCAGTTTGATGGTTGAAGTTTTCTCACCCTGGTTCTAAGGTAGAACCGGATCGTTTCACAGCAAGGACAACAGGGAATATGGCACAAGATAGTCTTCCGGTCTCGCAAGCGGTGGCGCGGGATTACTGGAATCAGGCACGACGCAAAGCCTTCTGGCAGAAATTCTCAAAGGCGCTGGGGCTGACCCGGCAGCCGACGGAGCTTCTGTCGTTTGAGGAAGTGCAGCACAAACTGCGGCTGGCGCAGAACACGTATCGCGGGCTGCAGGTCGTCCCAATAGACAAGATTGTCGGCAGCGTGGGGCGCTATCACGATTTCTCGCGGACGTTTATGCCGCTGGTCGAGAGCGATGGCCCGCGCTGGCAGCGTATCGCCGAGCTTCAGATGGAAGCCGGCCTGCCGCCGATTGAGCTCTACAAAGTAGGCGACGTCTACTTCGTTAAGGACGGCAATCACCGCGTCTCGGTGGCGAAGCAGTTTGGCGCGACGACGATTGAGGCGTATGTCTGGGAATATGAAACCCCTGTGCGCGGCGTGACTGCGCTCGACCAGGTGGAGGATCTGATCGCGAAGGCGGAGTACCGGGCCTTCCTGGATCGGACGCGCCTCGACGTTTCGCGCCGGGACCAGGACATCGTCCTGACGGAGCCGGGTATGTATCCGTCGCTTGAACTGGAGATCGAGCTGTTCCGCGAAAATCTGGAGCAGATCGACGGCGAATCGCGCACGTACCCGGAAGCCGCGGCGGCGTGGTACGACATGGTCTATACGCTGGCGGTCGACGTGATCGCGGAGTCGGGCGCGCTGGACCTGTTCCCAGGGCGCACCGAAGCGGACCTGTACGTATGGGTCACACGGCATCGCAAGGAGCTTGAGGAGCAGTATGGGACGCGCGTTTCGCTGCGCGACGCGGTATCGAAGATCGCGGAAGAACAGCAGCAGCGCAAACCCGGCACGGTGGAGCGCGTCGTCGAGACAGCGGCCCGCTCGGTGGTAGGGTTGGTCCGCAGCCTGACGCCCAGTCCAACCCACGATGAGCCCCAGGAGGTCATCATCGCGCCGCGTGAGGACGAGCCAATGGGCAAACTGCTGGCGCAGATGCAGCAGATCGAGCCTGAAATGACGTATCGCGGGCAGCGCGGTGACGAGTGGCGCGCGTGGCGGGCCGACCTGCGCGGCAAGCTGGCCGAACTGCTTGGGTCCAGCTACACGCCTGCGGAGCATGTCGAGGTGGAATTCCTCGAAACGAACGTGATTCGCGGCGTGGAGCAGGTCAAGATCCACATGCAAGCCGCCGATGGGCTGGTGGTGCCGGGTTATGTGATGCGCCCCGTCGATCACCAGGGCCGTCTGCCCGGTCTGCTGGTCTATCCGGGGCATGGGACGATCCGCCAGACCGCGGGACTCGAGGAGAGCGCGCACAAGTATAACGCCCTGGCGCTGGCCCAGGCGGGTTATGTCACGATCACGATCGAGCAGCGCGGCATTGGCGAACTGGCGCAGGTGGATCATCTGGTGCTGGATCATCTGGCGCGGCTGATCGGGCGGACATGGCTCGGCATCGTACTCGAAGATGGGATGCGGGCACTGGATTACCTGCAATCGCGCGACGATGTCCGGCCGACCCGGCTGGGCGCGACGGGCTTCGGGCTTGGGCGGCGGGCTGGCGATGTATACGGCGGCGCTGGACGAGCGTGTGCGTGCGGTGGTGATCCAGAACTACCTGGGTGGTGATATTGATCCGGTGGCTGTGCAGGGTCACGGCTGCGATTTTGTGCCGGGTCTGCGGCGTTATGCCGAACTGGCGGATGTCGCCCGGCTGATCGTGCCCCGCCCGGTGCTGTACGCGTATCCTGAGTCGCTGACGACCACGCCCGCAGCGCGGGTCTGGTTTGACAAGGTGCGCCCACTGTACGAAGCGATGAGCAGCCCTGATCGCACGAACTTTGTGGCTCACGAGCGCGGACTGCGGTTCCGCCGCGTTATGTCCCGCAACTGGTTTGACCGCTGGCTGCTCGAAGAAGACGATACCAGCGTGCTGCTGTGGGCACCGAGGGAGTAAGGTGATCTCAGACAGGTCATTTGGGAAAACATGCACTGCCGAAATTCGAGGAGGATTTGCAGGGGCGTATTGATGAAGTTTGAGAAAACAATCGGATACAGCTGCTGTAGGGGCGGACCTCGTGTCCGCGCGACCGGGAGCACACACGAGGTGCTCCCCTACACAAGCGCGTTATCCGATTAAAAAGCCAATCGGCATCAATACGCCCCTTCGCGTTACTGGTCTATAGCGCACCAGCGCGGATCGGTCCGCCGGGCCGGTGGAATTTATACGGCGAGGTTCTGGGCGGCATTCATGACGAAGATCGTCGCGCGGTGCTCATCCGCGCCCGGTGGGGTAGGGCACTGCTGGCGGATGATCGCCAGGGCCGGCTCGACCTGATCGGCTGGCACGCCGATGAGCAGCGTCGTGCTTTTGCGCCGCAAGAACCCGCCCATGCTCGAAAACTCGGTTACGCGGTAGCCAGCATCGTTCAGATACTGGATCAGCACGTCACGGTCTGCACCGCGCAGGATCACAAAGATCAGTTTGGTGGTCATGTCTGCTCAAAATGCTCCACATCCAGCACAAACACCGTCGCACCGCCGACTTCCACTTCGACAAACGCGCCCATCATGGCGGCGGACTCCACAATATTCGGCCCGGCCGGGATCAGGCGCGTGCGGCGCTCGCAGGTTGCTTTCAGAATGGCAATCACGTTCTCGACGGCGTCATCGGCAACGCCGCTCAGCAGGGTGGTGTTGCCCACGCTGAAAAAGCCGCCCGTGCTGGCGACCCGCGTCACGCGATGACCGGCGGTAGTAAGGGCCTTGATCGTCTGGTCGGCATCCTGGTCCTGCACCACAGCAAGGATAAGTTTCATTGCACCGCCTCCCTGTTCCTCCAATATCTATTCTTAGTGTACCAGAAAACACCCCTGGCGAAACAATTCCGATGTGTTGATTGACCGATCCGAGCACGATCGTTTATTATATGTCTAGACATTTAGGATGAAGGAAACGTGGATATTTGGTAAAATCGGATCATCAGTCTGAATCGCTTAGGAGATCTTTGGGGGGATCGATGGCGACGGGTCCGGGTGGAGAACCTTCGGTAATTCTGTTTGTAGACGACAACGCCGCCTTACTGCGGAGCGTCGAGCGCCTGCTGACAATGGAAGGCTACAACGTGATGCTGGCGGCGGATGGCCGTGACGCGATGCAGCAGCTTGAGCAAGGCCCGACGCAGCCCGACCTGATTATCAGCGACATCACGATGCCGGGTATGGACGGCTTCCAGTTCTACAAAGAGTTACGCAAGCGCAGCCAGTGGACAGATATTCCGTTCATTTTCCTGACCGCGCGCGATCAGATCAAGGATCTTGAAGAAGGTTACCTGCTAGGGGCCGATAATTACCTCGTCAAACCGCTGGATCAGGATCGGCTGCTGTGGATTGTGCGCGGCCGGCTGAAACGACGGGATGAACTCCAGGCACGGATTCGCGAGCAGGAAAAGGGGCTCAAGGAAGTCGAACGCGACCTCGCGACGATGGTCGCGCACGAACTGCGCACGCCGCTGGTCTCGATCACGATGGTCGCGGATATTCTGGCGCGCGAGATGGACCTGCTGAGCCCGGAGCAGGTGCGCGAGATGCTCGACGCCATGCAGAGCGGACAGGTCCGACTGCACCGGCTGGTTGAGCAGATGGTCATGTTTGTTGAGCTGCGTTCGGGTGTGCTGGAAGCGACGGTCCGAGATCTGTGCCGGATCCGCTCGGTGCGCGAAGTGCTGAATGAGGGACTCGCTTTCGCGCAGCGCATGGACTATCGGCAGCGCAGCATCCCCTTTCGTGTCGATCGGGAGAATCCCGATGTGATCATCCAATGTGATTTCAATTCGCTGCGCCAGGCGATCGGAGAGGTGCTGCTGAACGCGATCGCGTTTTCGAAGCCCGGTGACGAAATTCTGGTGTCGCAGTGGGCCACGGCGAAATGGACGTCCATCGCCATCACGGATCAGGGGGCGGGCCTGCCCGAGTCGGAGTGGCAGCGAGTTTTTGAGCCATTTTACCAGTATAACCGGGCGTATTATGAACAGCAGGGGGCAGGGATCGGGCTGACGCTGGCGAAACGGATCATCGAGCTGCACGGCGGCACGATCGATCTGGTGTCTCGGGTAAACCATGGGACACAGGTTACGATGTCACTGCCCCTTTACCTGTCGGATGGCCCGGCGTGAGTAATTCGGATCGCTGTAAGGGCGCGGGGTCCACACCTCGCGCCCTTTTTTATTCGCCGGTATTTCGCCGTTAGGGAGAGACGACGATGGTCAGCGACTGCGTGATCTCGGTGTTGTCCACCCGGATGACGCGCAGCGTGAACGTGGATGTGACGGCAAGACAGGCCATACGCGCGTCATGTCCGGTAACGCCGTCGCCGTTGAAGTAGACTTCCTTGATCCCTTCCACATCCCAGCGGATGACGGCACACTCGCCGGGCTTGATGGTGTACTTATCGGCATAGAAGGAGATAGTCTCCGGCGGCGTGGTTGGCGTGGCGGCCGTGACCTTCTGGAGCCAGTAGCCGGACGGATCGCTGTCGGCCAGATAGCCAACGCGCGCATCGGATTCCAGCCGTGTCTGCCACCAGCGGTAGCCATCGCCGCAGTAAGGCCCGCTGAGGATCGTCATCCGGGTGCCGGGCGTAAGTTCGCGGATCAGCGGCGCATTCAGCGATGCCTGCGCCGCGGAAGCGCACGGCCGCGCCGTACTGCGTCACCTCCGCCAGATCCCCGATGGCAAATGGATTGGTGGTGCCATACGCATACTGGCAGCCGACACCCAGCGGACTTCCGGGCGTGGCGGACGGGATCGCTGTGAAGGTGGGCCAGGGCGTGACGGTTGGGAATGGCGTCAGCGTTGGCGGTGGAGTCAGCGTGGCGGCCCTGGTGGGGGATGCGACGGCGGTCGCCTGGGGCGGCTGCGTGGCGATGGCGATGGTCGGAAGCTGAACCTGTTCGGCCGGGCTCCAGGCGGGCCGGGTGATTTGCAGGCCCGTTTGCGGCAGGCTGGCATTGACCGGCGTCACCTGCCGGCTGGCTGGATCATAGATGCGGAACGTCTCCTGCTCGATTACGGACAGCAGCAGGGCACCATCGGGCGACCACGCGGCATCCGTCGCGCCCGTAAAGCCGGGGATCTGCTCAAGCTGATTGTCTGAGGTGTCGAACAGATACAGTTCGGCGGGATCGCCATCGCTCAGGGTGCCGTCGCCGGTGGCATCCGACGTCGCGCCGATGATCGCGATCTGCGAGCCATCCGGGGTGAAATCGAGATCGTAGATGTAGATCTGGTAGGCGGCGAGGCGAGTCGGCGCGCCGGGTACGGGCGCATAGAAGCCGGAGTCACCCGCCGATTCGCGGGTGCCTGCGGCCGAGCGTCCGTCCGGCCCGATGTCATAGGCCGTGATGCCGGGGAAAGTGCCGAGATCGTACAGCCGGGAAAAATCCGTGTCTTCCCCTTCGTATACGCTCGCCACGACGTTTCCCGCCGTATCTTCGGCTGCGCACAGCAGGAGCAGCGACTCGGTCGAGTTCGCGATCGCGATCCCGTGTGGACAGTCAAGATCAAGGTCCGTGATCCCGGCCGGACGTGCCAGCGGGGGCGACGACTTCAGTCCTTCGTCGGTCTGGATGAACAGCGTTTCGCCGTCCGGGGACCATTCAACCTGTTGGGCGATGAACGAGGGGAAGACTTCCACGGAATCGGCGCAGGTCGCGGCCGGATCAAAACAGCCGCGCAGACTGCGCAGCATCCCATAGCCGCCATCCAGCGTCGTGAACACCAGGCTGTCGCCGTCCGGGTGCCAGTCCAGGTCGGTATCGGGTTCCACCGGGATAATGACCTGCCCGGTTTTGCCCGACGCCAGATCGAGCACGTAAAGCGCCGCTGTCCCGGCGGCATCGGTGCCCACGAACGCAACAGCGCCTGCGGCGGGGCCCGCGGCGGCACCTGCGGCGGCACCGGCCGGCGGGCTGCCCTGGGCATGGGCGGCAGGGATCAGCAGGATCAACAGGAGAGCCGTCAACAGACCGAGGCAGCGTTTCATACCTTGCTCCTTGATGCAGATCAGACGATGATACGTAACTGGCGGACTGCTGAGTCCGCTCCTAACTATACAGCACAAGAGGGGAGCGCGCAGCATGACCCATTTCATTCTTCCCAAGACCGGCGGAGAACTGCGGCGGGCGCAGATATTGGGCGTGCTGGACGCGGCGCTGGATGCGGTCGATCCGGTGCAGGCGATCCGGCGGGTGATGATCCGGGGGGAACACACCCTGCGGATCGACGGGCGGGCTTACGATCTCGACCACATCCGGCGGATTGTCGTGGTCGGCGGGGGCAAGGCGGGCGCAGCGATGGCGGCGGCGGTCGAGGAACTGCTGGCTGACCGGATCACGGCGGGGGTGGTCAACGTCAAGTACGGGCATGGTGCGCCGACCGAGATCGTCCAGATCCGCGAGTCCGGCCACCCGGTGCCCGACGCGGCCGGGGCAGCCGGGGCACGGGATATGCTCGATCTGCTGCGGGGGCTGACGGCCGAGGATCTGGTGCTGTGCCTCATCTCGGGGGGCGGCTCGGCGCTGATGACGCTGCCGGTTGAGGGGATCAGCCTGGACGATATGCAGACTCTCACGACGCTGCTGCTGCGTTCCGGCGCGCCGATCCAGGCGATCAACGCGGTGCGCAAACACCTGTCGCAGATCAGCGGGGGGCAGTTGGCGCGGTTGGCCTACCCGGCGCAGGTGGTCGTCGCTGATTCTGTCGGACGTGGTCGGCAGCCCGCTGGACGTGATCGCATCGGGGCCGACCGTGCCGGATACCACGACGTATGCCCATGCCGCGGCGGTGATCGAACGGTACGGCATCGCGGACGAGGTACCGGAGACGATCCAGCTCCATCTGCGGCGGGGGCTGAACGGGATCGAAGCGGAAACGCCCAAACCGGGCGATCCTGAGCTGGCGCGCGTGCAAAATGTCATCATCGCGGACAACGCGCTCGCCGCAGAGGCCGCGATCGAACGTGCCGCGGGACTCGGCTTCCACACGCTGCTGCTGTCGACCTTTGTCGAGGGGGAGGCGCGTGAGGTGGCGCGTGTGCTGGCGGCGCTGGCGAAAGAGGTTGCCGCCCACGACCGGCCCATACCTCGCCCGGCATGTCTGATCCTGGGTGGCGAGACGACGGTCACGGTGCGGGGGCAGGGGCAGGGCGGTCGGAACCAGGAACTCGCGCTGGCGGCGGCGATTGCGCTTCAGGGGGTGGACAGCGTGATCGTGGCCAGTCTGGCGACGGATGGATCAGACGGTCCGACGGACGCGGCCGGCGGGTTGGTCGATGGCACGACGGTGGAGCGCGGAGCCCGGCTGGGCCTGACGGCGCAGACGGCGCTGGATCAGAATGACGCGTATCCCTATTTACAGCAGACCGGGGATCTGCTCGTCACCGGGCCTACCCGGACGAATGTCAACGACTTAATGGCGGTCTTTGTGTTTGGTGAATGAGCCTTGTACCATAGACGTAGAGCAGCAGTTGGGCAATCGTTCAGTCCGCATGTGTGTTGTGGGCGACAATTTAACTAAAATCCCGGTATAGGTTTTTGACATGTCAGTGGAGGTCATATGAGGATTTCGCGCGTATTGACGGTGGTTCTCGCGCTGGGATTGGCAGCGGTCGCGTTCGTGGGATTGCAGGGGCTCTCGGCGCTCGCCCAGGGAGAAGCGGAGCCGGGTCCGGTGGTCTTTGCGTCGGACCGGACCGGCAACTACGAAATCTACGTGCTCGACCCGGAAACGGGGCTCTCGTCGCAGTTGACCAACAATCCCGGCGATGATGTCGAGCCGGTATGGTCGCCCGATCGTGAGACGGTCGCCTTTGCATCCAATCGTGACGGCGATTATGAAATCTACGTGATGCGGGCCGATGGCAGTGCCATCGAGCAGTTGACGAACAATCTGGCAGAAGATCGCCGGCCGCAGTGGCAGCCGGAAGGCACCCATTTGATCTTCCTCTCGGATGTGAACGGCCAGTGGGATGTGTATGTGATCACGGCCGACGGGGCGATTGTCCGCCAGTTGACCAATGACGTGGCGGATGAGCGCGGCCCCGGCGCAGAGGGCGCGGGACTGCCGCCCACCCTGTCGCCCGGTGTCCAGGTTCCGACAGTGGGATTCACGCCAGTTACGCCGCTGGGCGACGCCACGGTGATCAACTTCCAGCTAAATCTGCGGCAGAACCCTGGCGAGGGTGCCTTTATTCTGGAAGTCCTACCACAGAACACGCCGCTCGATATCGTGGGCCGCTACTTCGACAATAGCTGGATCCAGGCTCGCGCTCCGAGTGGCAATACCGGGTGGGTGCTGGCCCGACTGGTGGACATCAACATCGACCTGACGACGGTGCCGATCGTCAATGCGCCGTTCATCGCGCCGCCGCCCACTCTGACGCCGACCCCAGCCGCGACGGCCACGCCGGTCGTGTCGATCTCGTTCTGGTCGAATAAGGCTGAGATCAATGCCGGTGAGTGTGCAATTGTCGGATGGGATGTCGAAGGGATCCGTGAGGTTTACTTCCAGGATCGCGGCGTGACCGGACACGACTCCCGCGAGGTCTGCCCGGACGCAACCCGGACCTTCCATCTGCGCGTGGTCCTGCTGGATGGCTCGGTGGTGGATCGGTATCTCACAATCGTGGTCAAATAGCCGTAGGTTCGCCTCACCCCGTTTATCCCCCTCTCTACGCCGTGGGGAGGGGGAAGCGCGATCTCAAAATACATGGGGTGGGTTGACCGACCCGCCTGAGCCGATCCAGCGGGTTTGCCCTATGTAATGTCGTCGATCATTTCGTAGAGATCCAGCGAGATGCCGCTGTCGTCAAGGCGGGTCACGGGCTGGAAACGCTCGTGTCCAGCGGATAGCAGCGCAAAAACCGGCTTGTCGATCGTGACCGTGCGGCGCGGACTGGCATTCAGCAGGCGGAACGTCTGGTTGACGAGGCGGCCCACCACACCGGTTGGCGAGAGGATCAGATCGCCGGATGAGATGGCGGCGGCAAAGTAGATCGGCGGCAGGTCCGTGCAGTGCGCGTTATGCTGCTCGGCCAGCGCTTGCAGGGTGAGCACCCCCTGAATGGCGTCGTCCGCACTGGCGAAGGTGATCAGCGCCATGTCCGCGATAAACTGGCGGACGCGGCCCTTCAGCCCCGAAACCGCCTGACGATGCATATCGCCCCAGGTCAGCAGCCACTGGTTGACGACAGTGGCCGGCAGACTTTCCCCGGTTTTGATCAGCCCGTGCAGATCGGTGATCAGCAGGCAAACCCCCGGCTCAATAAAACTCGCATCGGTTGAGAGCAGTTGGTACACCTTCACGGGCCGGTGCCAGCCGCGCGCGCGCATCTCGCCGGCAGGCTCAAAGCGGAATTCGGCTTCATCGGCAACGGCTACCACCGAATGCGTCACATACACCTGATTGGTCGGCACATCTTTTTCGAGCCGCGACACCAGGGCGACACCATCGCCCATGACGTCATTATCCCGCACGGTGACATCGGCGGTGTTGACGATGACTCGCACGCCATCCAGCGAAATCCCCGCGGGGGTATGCGACTGGCGCAGGAAATAATGCCGGATTTTCTCAGCCGCGTGCAGCGCATCCGCTACGCAGTCGAAGGTTGCCAGATAGCCATCGCCGGTGAATTTGATGATGGTACCCCTGTAGGCTTCCACCGTATCGCGCATGGGAGACGTTGCATCCAGCAGATATTCCACCGCCTGCTTCTGGGGATAGGCCGTCAGATGGGCGCTGGAACCGACCAGATCGGCCAGAAGAATGGTCAGGGTGCGGTTTGTCATGATCTTGCCCTCCTGGTGATAGCGTGCAGATTAGCATAGGATCACGGATCCGCGCCAGTGAGCGGTTGTCACGGGGAAGGGTTGCGGGGATAATGAGGGCAGTCATGTGACTGCCACGTTGAGGGGGCTTCGTTATGGGACACCAACCTGAGCGCCAGCCGGAGATGGAACCGGAGTTCGACCCGGAGTCGGGGGCAGCGGATGAATCCGCACCGGGACCTCGCGCCGCGGGGACCGGAGCCGGTCTGATCGGGCAGACCTTGCAGGGGCGCTACCGGTTCGAGGAGCTGGTGGGGGAGGGTACCTTCGCGCGCGTTTTTAAGGTGTACGATCAGCACCGGCGCGTGTATCTGGCGGCGAAAGTGCTACGCAGCGATATTGCGCAGGAACCCGCCTTCCTGGCCCGATTCCGGCGCGAGGCGGCGGTGTTGGCGCGGCTTCAACACCCGCATATCGTGCGCTACTATGACATCATCGAGAGCGATGACGTGGTGTTCATCCTGACGGATTACATCACCGGGCGCACGCTGCAATCGATCCTGCGCCAGCATGACGAGCCCCTGACCCCGCTCGAGTCGCTGGATTTTTTGCGCCCGCTGGCGGCCGCGCTGCACTACGCGCACCACGAGGGGGTCGTCCACCGCGATCTGAAGCCCTCCAACATTCTGCTGGATGCGAACAACAATCTCTATGTGACGGATTTTGGCATCGCGCGCATTCTGAGCGATACGAGCACGCTGACCGTCGATACGACAGTCGGCACGCCGCACTACATGTCGCCGGAGCAGATCATGGTGGGGCAGATCACCGAGGCGACAGATGTTTACGCGCTGGGGGTGATGCTCTACCAGATGTATACCGGGCAGCTTCCGTTTCTGGGCACGAGCCCGGAGGCGAGCGGCGCGACCACGGCGGTGCGGATCGTGTACGAGCACCTGCACATCGCGCCCACGCCGCCTACTGAGCTTAACCCGTCGCTGAGCCATGAAATCGAAGCGGTGGTACTGCGCTGCCTGGAAAAAGACCCCGCCCAACGCTATCCCTCGATCGAAGCGGCTTATGAGGCACTCAACGAGGCAATCGGAACGCCGTCCGTTTCGCTCAATTCGGCAGCGCTGGCGGGCGCTGCAGCGGGTGCCGCAGCAAGGGTGGCGGCCGCATCCGTTCAGCCGGAAGCGGAGCGGGTCCCAACCGAGGCTGGCGGGATGTCACGCGTCGTGCCGGAAGATGAATATCTGCCGGATGATCGCCGGGAAGGCAAACCCAAACGCGGATCCGAACGGAAAGCCAAACGTGAAGTCCAGCGCGGGGGTTCCAGCGAAAAGGAGCGCGAGAAAGAGCGCGAGAGCGAAGAGAAGAACGAGGAAAAACAAAACGAAAAAGGCTGGGATACGAACATCGAAAAAAAGGGTATGGCGGCCGATCTTGGCCCGTCGGACCGGCTGAGTCAGTTCACCTGGGGCGGGGGGATTGTGTGGCTTGGGCTGGTGCTGCTGCTCAATCTCACCCCGACGGTGCCATGGGTGCTGGGCGGCGCGGGTACGCTGCTGCTGATCGAAGTGGCGATGCGGCTGATTATCCCGGAATATCGCGCGCGGCCTGGCTCCCGGCTGATCGTCGCGCTGGCGCTGATGGCGGTGGGATTTGGGACGGTGCTCGGCGTTTCGTCGTGGTGGCCGCTGCTGCTGATCGCGGCCGGGCTGGGGCTGCTGATCAACCGGCTGTTTGACTAGCCTCACCCCCGGCGTGACGTCCCCTTCGGGGCTGCATGCTTGCCCCCTCTCCACGCAGTTGTAAAGACCGGGGAGAGGGGGAATTCAAGGTCGATCTGGTAGGCTACTTGTGTTCCGCCAACGAGCGCTGGTACGCCTTCCAGCCGGGGCACCAGCCGGTATGCCAGCGCCACAGCCGCGCCCACCATTTGGTCGGATTAGCTTCGGCGCGCTTCCGCATGGCACAGTCTTCACAAGCATACTGCTTTTTGGCTTCCATTCTGATCCCTCCTCAAGTGGAATTCACTTCTGCGTATAGTATACGCCAGAGTTGCTCAGGAGGTTGCTTGCATTTCCCAACGATTTGCGGATGGGGGGCTAGCCAAAATCCGCCTCGATAGTGCGGCGGAGCCAATAGCCGGGGCGGGTCCACGGGCGGTCGCGGCCGATGCAGAGAAAATAGGGCGGCTCGAACGCGCGGATGATGTCCAGGATCTTGTAGCGCGGCAGGACGGGCGTGCTGGCGATCAGGCTGCCCGTTTCGCCGGGCTTCATCTCGTGCAGCATCTTGATCCCGTCGCGCGTCTCGACCTCGAAAAAGTAAAGATCATAATTGGGCACCCATTGGCGGTGGCTGTCCATCTGCTGGCCGAACATGCCCTCGGTCGCGCCGTAGATTTCGACCAATCCGGCCTGCGCGCCGTAATAGGCCAGCAAGCGCGGGCGGTGCGTCGTGTTGATCCCCGCCGTGCTGCCGAGCGAGAGCACGCCAAATTTCCAGATGTTTTTTGGATACATGCCGTAGCTGCGATGCAGCCAGCGCCCAAACTTCTGCGCGACCTGCGCCGCGCCGCCGAGAATCGTGATCTTCTGGTCTTTCGCGCTCTCATAGGCCAGCCGGAAGCGCGCATCCCATGCCGATTGGCCTACATCCCCGCCAAGATCGTCGATCGCCTGCATGGTGGGGATGGACGGAATCGGCGTGCGGGCGGCGACATGCTTCACGTAGATGCCGGTGGCATAGCCGTATTCGATGCGCCGGCCATTGACTTCCATGCTGCCGACGATGCTCGGAAAGCTCAGGTTGAGATTCGCGCCGGTCAGGATGTCCAGATTGCGGCTGTTCAGCACGTACTGAATCACGGCACGGGCGGCGTTGTGGCGCTGATCCAGATCGCGCGGGGTCATGGGGATATACTTGCTGTCGCCGGTGGTGCCGCGGGTCATCGCCCAGCCGAGCGGCTCTGCTTCGAGCAGGACGTGTGGCTCGCCGCCCATGACCTGCCGCAGGATCGGCTGGTAGTCGGCATAGGTTTTGACCGGGAAGGCGGCGCGATAGTCCGCAACGGAACCGATCTGTTCAGCGCGGTGCTGCCGCCCATACTCCGACTGGGCGTAAATCTTCAACAGGTGCTGCAAGACACGCTCCTGGGCGGCGGGCGGATCGGCAAGGGCACCGTGCCAGGGCTGGACAAAAGCCTGAAGGATCGGGATGATAGGATTGTCGGCGCTCATAGGGTGCCCTCGGATGGGTCAAGCCGGCGAAAAACCAGGCTCACGCCGTGCATGGGAACCCATGCACCACGTGAGGGGAAACTGTCGGGGTGAATTGTACTTTAGTTCTGGATATTGGCCAACGCCTGGCCGGCAGTATGGCCGTTGCGCCCATTCGCCATCGGGCTGGTGAGCCGCCGGTACTGATCCATATCCAGGCGGGCGGCGCGAGGATCACCCGGCGCGCCCCGCTGCAGGTAGACGAGATGGCGGTTATAGTAGGCTTCGGCGTAGTTCGGGTCGAGCGCCAGCGCCATGGTGAAATCATTGAGCGCTTCCTCGAACAATCCCAGCCGGTTGAAAGTGATGCCGCGGTTGAGATAGGCGCACATATCATCGAGATTGAGATCGATGGCGCGATCGTAATCCGCCAGCGCCGCGTTGAGCTGACCCATCTCGTAATGCGCATTGCCCCGATTGTAATAGGCTGAACTGAAGTTCGAATTGAGCTGGATGGCATAGTTATAGTCGCCAATCGCCTCTTCCAGACGGCTGACGGCATGATAGACGACGCCCCGGTTGTGATAGGGGTTGGGGTTGTCCGGCATCAGGCGGACCGCTTCGCTGTATTCGGCGATCGCCTGTTCGTGATTGCCCAGGGCGAAGCAGGTATCGCCCAGGGCCAGCCGCGCGATCCCATCACCGGGATTCAGCCGGACGGCCTGACGGAGATCTTCCAGCGCGGTCTGGTAGTTGCCCAGGGTGCTGTAGACCATGCCCCGCCCGCGGAATCCTTCGGCCTGCGTCGGATCGAGCCGGATGGCCTGCCCGTAATCGCGCAGGGCTTCCTGTTCGTGACCGAGCGCGTGATGCGTTTTGCCGCGCATCAGGTGGCTGGCCGCGTCGCCAGGATTTTGGAAGATCGCCCGGCTGAGATCGCTCAGCGCGTCGTCAAACCGGCTTTGCGTATAGTAAATCATGCCGCGCATGGCATAGGCCGGCGTGTTGTCGGGGCTGTGTTCGATGGAATGGGTGTAGTCGTCAAGCGCGCGTTCGGACTCACCAAGCATTTCCAGCGTGAGGCCGCGATAGTAGTACGCATTCGAGTCTTTCGGGTTGTTGCGCAGGGCGTCGCTGAAACTTGCCAGGGCGCGCTGGTGCTCCCCCTGAAGATGCAGCAGATAACCCCGCTGGTAGTGCGCCTCGGCCAACGAGGTGTCCAGCCGGATGGCCTCGGCATAATCCTCAAGGGCGCGGTCGAAGTGCTTCAGGTGGAAATAGGCCATGCCGCGGCTGTGATAGGCCAGGGCGTTGCTCGGATCAAGGCCGAGCGCGCGATTGTAGGCTTTGATGGCCGCCGCGTAGTCGTAGCTGTGGAAAGCCGCATTGCCCTGTTCGACCGCCAGCACCGCCGCCTGCGGATCGCGCTGCGCGGAGTGCAGATGGCTGAGCAGACGCCGCAGCCCGCCGTTATCGCGGGTGAAGTCGATCGATACAAACCGCTCCAGGCTGTAATGGACCGGGTGATGATCGGTCAGTATCAGGATGATCGGTTTGCTCTGCGACAGGAAATACACCCATTCGCTCTCGACCTCGCGGGAGGCGTCCGCATTTTTGCTCCATATCAGCAGCATATGGGTGCAAACCTGCAGCGCCCGGTTGACGGCCTGATGCCAGTGCTCGTCGTGCCGCACATCGTGCAGATCGATCCAGGCGGATTGGCCCGCATTGTGCGTCTCTTCATAAAGACGAAGCGCAAAGGCTTCATCCTCATGGGCGTAATTTATTATGGGGTAGGCGAGTTGATTTTCCATGTAATTGCCCGCGCGTTACAGATATTTGACGATGAACTGAATAATTTCTGACAGATTGCCGGTCGCAGCCATCAGGAAAATAATGAGTATTACGAAAAATGGCTTGCGATACTTCGCACTGAAGAAAACGACTACGCCATCTTTATCTTCGTCGCGGACACGTTTGATCTCCACGACGATGTCGTTGGTAAAGGCATTTTCTCTCCTGGCGTGAGGCGCGCGTTCTCCTACGGCATAAGGATTGTGGTACGATCTTGGCTGGGCAGACGCCGCCGGTGGATAATAGGGGGCCGGGCGGGCAGAGGTCTCCAGTGGAAACTCGTCTTCCAGGATGCTGGCGAAGATGTTGGCCAGGGGCAGATCGTCGTTGGGCGGTGAAGGAGAATCTTCGCGCTTCATGGTCTGTGCCCGGCGAGATTTGGCCGGCGGCCGGTAGTTGGCCGGCAGGTTCGTGTCTGGAAATGAAGTGGACATGGCATCGGCTCCTCGGCTAGAAATAGACGGCAAGAAATAGTACGGCCAACGCGACGAACAACAGGCCGGGAAGGATTACCATCCGGCCCAACAGGTGACGGAAGGGCAGGGAGCCAGCGCCCCGCCGGTAGACGTTAACACTACCAGTGCTGTCGATCCAGATTTCGTGCGTAGGCCGGCGGCTGTTCACCGGCTGCACCAGGGCGACAGTCATCTGGCAGTCGTCGCGATAGGTGATGGATGCCAGATAACAGTTTTTGAAGGAGTGGGCAATATGCACCGCGTGGCGGCGCTGTTCGGTGGGCGACAGGGCGATAACTTCGCTGCTGTGCCGGCGCATGAGCCGGTCATGCAGGAGCCGATGGCGGACGATAGAGGCCGAGTTAGATGGTGGAACGGAGATTCGTTTCACCCGCAGCATATGATTCCCCCCCACTTTTGAGGACACCAACCGCTTCAAACGAGAAAACAACGCAGGATAAACTTGACACAAACCTAACAATACGCCAAAAAACGTACTCCGTGTTCATCAAGAGTAAAAACGAGTTCTGTAAAGATAAGCACAAATGTTCTTTTAGAGATATTAGACGAGACTGCTAAATTCCATTGTATATTGTTCAGTTCGAATGTCAATAATGGTCCGTAACTTTAAATGTTACGTTAACGTCGCTTATATCAAATTTTAATTATTGGTCAATGTTCGTATATCAAGATTTTATAAAGAAATATTAGGATCAACAATATAGGCCATATGCAACCGTATTCACTGCATCACAAATTGGCGACTGGAGTGAATCTTCTCAATTTACAGTCATTATATTTCATTATATCATCGAACAAAAAATGGAGGGAAGCCTATGCAGAAATTGAGTGTTTCTACTCACCAGCCAACCGAACTGGTGGACATTACCCGCGCCGTCCAGACTGCCAGCAGCGAGATAGGGGCGGTGGATGGTGTGCTTTATCTATTCTGCCCGCATACAACGGCTGGCTTAACCCTTAACGAAAACTGGGATCCGGACGTCAAGCGCGATCTGCTGCTCACTGTTGACGACCACCTCGCGCCCGCCGATCCCCGGCACCGGCATTCGGAGGGCAATTCGCCGGCGCATATCAAGGCGTCGCTTATGGGAGCCAGCGCGCTGGTGTTTGTCGAGGATGGACGGATTCAGCTTGGGCAGTGGCAAGGTATTTATCTGGCTGAGTTTGACGGCCCTCGCCAGCGCACCATCTGGCTCAAATTCATCGGATCGTAACCGGGGAGGACATGGTGCATCTGATTCTGATACGACATGGGGAGAGCTTCGTTAACCTGGACGACTGGGAAGGAGGTTTCACAGATACCGGCCTGACCCCGCTGGGACAACAGCAGTCGGACCGCCTGTCGCGCTGGATCGCTACCAACATGCAGGTGGATGTACTGTACAGCAGCACGATGGCACGCGCGCTCGAAACGGCCGCCTACCTGACTCGCACGACGGGGGTCGTGGCCCAGCCGGATGACCGCCTGCGCGAATTCGGCAACTGCTATTATGATGGGACGCCGGTCCCACCTGAGGCCATGCCGATTCAGTACGCGGAATTCTGGGGCACAGAACGCCCATACACCCGGATCAGCGAGCGGGGCGAAAGCTGGCTGCTGTTTCGCCTGCGGGTGGGGTCGTTTCTCGAAGACGTGCTGGCGCGGCATGCGGATGGAGATCCTGACACGACGGTGCTGGTCGTGTGTCATGGCGGGGTGATCGACTGCATGACCGATGTCATTTTCAACACCGGCGCGCGCCGTCAGGTGGAGTTCCTGCCCCACAACACCGGGATCACGCATTGGCAGCACTGGTCGGAGCCGGGGCGCGAACCCTGGCGGCTGCACGCGCACAACATGGCCTATCATTTGATCGGGGAGGCGGGCGAATGGTTGGGCGCACAGGCGATTCTGCGCAGCGCCAGCCGCAAGGCAATCCCGGCGGCGACCGAACCGCCGGAAAGCTGACGGAACTTGCACGTGCGGTTGAGCGTCTTACGACCAGCGTTATTTGCCGGTCGTTTATGTTTGGTTGAGGAGACGCGAAAATGATTAAGAAGCTGGTAGCGATCGTTGTGCTTGGGGTAGGGGGATTGACCCTGTGGGCGTGGAACAGCCCGGTCAGCGCCGATCCGGGTGCGCAGGCGGGCGGGATCTCCTATGCGAGCCTGCCGGACGAAGCGGCATTGTATCTGAACGATCTGGTTTTTGTGCGGGATACGGTGACGCTTCCGAACGAGGATGTGCGCGTGCTGCTGCCGCCTGGCACTTACGCCAACACCCTGATGCTGACCGAGAACGGCGAGCGCGTGCGCAATTATCGCGTTACGCCGCAGTCCGCCGACGTGTATTACAGCCAGGCCGCCTTCCGCTACGGAACCTCGTCATCGTACAGCGGGGGCGGCTCGGCGTATATCGTGACATGGGATTCCAGCGCGACCGACAGCCGCGAGATCCGTCTCGAATATCTGGTGTCCGGTGGGTATTGGACGCCCACCTACGATATGCAGATCGTGAGCGACGAGTCGGTGAACATGGCCTTTTTTGCGGAGATCAGCGCCTATTCGCTGGTGTTGGACGAGACCACGGTCTATCTGGTCGCCGGGCGCGTGGATCTGAGCCAGCAGGTGGATCAGGTGCCGATGGTCACAATGAATCAGTACGCCGTCGGCTATGAAAATGAAACCGTGACCCTGCCCGCGATAGCGGTGGGATCGGTCGATCTACAGCATATCTATCGGATTGGGCAGGTATCGGCGGAGCCCGGCGACATGGTCTATGTCAGCGTGGTGGACGGCACGTTCGCGGCGCGGCGGCTGCTGGTCTGGGATGCGGCTGCCGCTCTTGAAACGGACGTGATCTACAAAGTGAAGAACGACACCGAGACTCCGCTGGCTGAAGGGATCGTCCGCACGTATCAGGACGACCTGTTCATGGGCAGTGATTATATCGAGACGACCCCGCCCGGCAGCGAAGGCAGCGTGACGGTAGGCAGCCTGCCCGATGTGCGCGTCCACCGTGCCGCCAGCGAAGCGTACTACGGCGAGGAACGCAAACCGTACTATCAGCATTCGGTCGAACTTCAGGTCCATAATTTTGGCGACGAGGCGATCGATCTGGTAATCCTGGATCGATGGGAAGAGAATGCGTATGAGTTCACCTATTCGCAGGAACCCGTGCGGGAGCCGGATAACTTGCTGCGCTGGGAAGTAAGCATCCCGGCCGGGGGTGAACTCGTGATCCGGTATGAGTATAAGACCGAGTACTAATCACCCTGTCAGGTGATCAGCAGGGGCGTATCGCCATACGCCCCTCCAAAACACGTGTTCCCGGTACCGAGTTGTAATCAGGATTTTCCGGTGTTCTTGCGTGATGAACTGGGACGGTGTCCATTGGCCATGCCCGACTTGAGCCAGTCCAGGGCGTCGTCCCACTGCTGCTGACGCCGGCTGCCCGGCTCGATCTGGTTGTGGGTGACTTGCAGCAGGGTGAAGATCTGGACGTGTCCCCAGGTCGCCGCCAGCGGAATCACCTGATTCAGGAACTTGTACGCGCGTAAGGTTTCCCCTTGCTTGATCCAGGTCTTGGCGGCCTGGGTATACGCATCGAGCAGAGCCGGGGCCTCACCATCCAGCTCGCCGGGCGCGAGGTCCATCACGGTGCGGGCGGCGATGGCGCTGTTCTCATAGTGTCCGATCTCGGCATAGGTCACCGCGAGCGCCAGAAACGCGTGCGGGCGCTGGTAGACCGTATTCGCTTTGTGCCAGTCGTCCGCGGCCACGTTGGGGAAAAATCCGTAGGACGCCTGCTGGAGATGTTCCAGCGCGTGGTCGAGATCGCCGGCCTTGATCAGCAGGTTGGCGAGCCCCACATAGGCGGGTCCGTAGGCCGGATCGCAGCGGATCGCCTCCTCAAAGTTGGCAAAGCCGTCCTGCTCGTGCTCAGGCGCAAGGGCGAGAATCTGCCCCAGATTGTGCAGCACGGGCGCAGTACGCTTCTCGGCTGCGGCGCGACGAAACAGCGCGACGTATTCCTCGTATTTCTCCGGTTCGGCCAGCGATTCGACGATGCTTTCATAGAGCACGGCATAGACCAGATCAGGATCGGCGTGAATTGCCAGGACCGTCGCATCGTCCGCCGCTTCCTCGTTCTCATCGACATCGCGGTACAGGTCAGCCAGGGCAAGCTGCGCGAACGGGAGTTCCGGTTTGAGGCGCGTGGCGCTCTCCAGCCAGGGACGCCCGTCCTCGGAGCGGCCGAGCGCGACCAGCGTTTCGCCCCATTCGGCGGCCACTTCGGGGATGCCCGGATACGTCTCCCAGACAAAACGCAGGCGGTGCAGCGCCCGGTCGGGATCGTGCTGAGCATCGCGAATCGTGCGGACTTCGTACAATTCACTCAGCAGGCCGGCCGGTGCCTGCGGCAGTTGAAGTTCGAGCGGGCGGCGTTTCTGCGAGAGCGTGGCGTGTTTGCTGCGAGCGACGGCGGCGCGAATATCGCTGAGAAACGCGCGGGCGTTGGTGGGCCGCCCGGCCGGGTCCTTGCTCAGAGCACGCAGCAGCGGCGCGCCGATCTCGTGCGGCATGCTCTCATGAAAGGGTGCCGGATACTCCGGCGGCGTATCGCGTATGATCTGCCGGAGCGTGTCATCATCGAGACCATGGACATCCACGTCGAGATAGTAACGCCCGGTGATGGCTTCATACAGCACCACGGCGAGCGAATAGAGGTCTGAGCGCGGGGTGACTTCTTGCCCCCAGGCCTGTTCGGGCGACATATAGACCAGGGTGCCTGGCTGAGGGCCGATTGCATCATCCGCACAGTCGCCCGGCAGGATACAGCCATGCGCCAGCCCAAAGTCGGCCAGCTTAAAATGATTGGGCTGCGCGATCAGAATATTCTCGGGCTTGATGTCGCGGTGGATCACATTGCGCGCGTGCAGCGTTTCCAGCGCGAGACACATATCCGTGGACACTTTGAGCAGGGTGCTGCGGTTGAGCGGGCCTTCGTCCTGAACCAGAGAGTGCAGATCGCCCCCCGCCAGGTATTCCATCACGAGGAACAGCGATTCACCATGTTCGCGCAGGGCATAAATATGGACAATGTTGGGATGGTTCAGGCTGGCGGTCAGACGAGCCTCGCGCACAAACCATTCACGCGTGCCTTCTTCGACGAATGCATTGGGCAAGAGCTGTTTGATGGCGACGAGCCGGCCAAGCGTCGTGTCTTCGGCCCGGTAAACGACACTGAACCCCCCGTTACCGATCACCGTGCGTACCTGGTATTCGTCGATGAAATCGCCTGGTTTATACTGCTGCATCACGCCCTCGGTGCGATGAGTGACGAGCGGCTCTGTCCCCTAAAATGATACCAACGACCCTATCGTTAGTATACAAGCATCCAAAGACGGTATGTTAATTTTTCATCAATTTTTCACGCGGAAGGTTGATGCACTGTTTGAATCAGGTTGTGTTATAACACGGGCTGGGGCGTTCCAACAATATCGGAACGCCCCAGTGTTTGCTGTGTTGAAGGGTATGCGATGGGGTTACTGCATCACGCCGCCCAGGGCGCTGCACGCCGGGCAGCTTCCACCCGGTCGCATAATGGCGTAACCTGCCATTGGGTCGGAGCCGCCCCAGGTGGTGAAGTCGATGTTGAAGACGATCATCAGGCGGACATTGCCGCTGGAGGCCGCCGAAACGGCCGCTTCAGCGAGCCACTGCGCCTGTTCCGCGACACTGGTTTCTCCACCCCAGGCAAACGCACCGGGCAGCGATCCCAGACCTTCGGGCGACAGGTAGCCCAGCTCGGTGAAGCAGGCTTTCTTGCCGCCGAACGGGCCGATCGCGCGGGAGAGCATCGTGCCGAAATAGCGCGTCGGGTAATTATCACGCGGGTCGCCCGTGCTCTGCCGGGGGCTGACAATACCCTCGTTGTAATGCACGCCGATGCAGTCCGCATAATTGCCTGCGCCGGCCGCGGCCATCTGCTGGGTGTAGGTGTCATCGTTGCAGCCCTGGCTGGTGCAGCCCGCCGCGCCGAAGAAGCCCGTCGGAGCCAGCGCGCCGGTGATGACGATGGTCCCTGGATTGGCCGCTTTGATGGCGTTGAAGGACTTGGCGAGCAGCGGAACGTAGTTCGCGCCGTTGATCTGGCCGGCGGGCCATTCCCGGTCGATGTTCATTTCGTTCCAGATCTCGATGGCGTCCGCGCCACCCTGGGCCAGACCCGCGACATACTGAGCATAGGTGTCCTGGTAGCTGGCGTTCATGATCTGGTTCTTGTCGCCAACGACAGAGAACAGGACCTTCAGGCCGATGCCGTGCGCTTCGGCCAGGAACGCCGAGTCGTTCATGCCGACCTGCAGCTGCCGCTTGACCCATTTCATCTTGGCGGTGGACATGGAGGTGCGAGTCTCAGGGTAGAGGCCGACGACCTGGCCGCCAAGTTCAAAGCCGTTCATATTCGCCGATCCGGCCACGGGTGCGGGCAGGTTGGGGTCGGCGTTGGCTGCGGGGGCGGCTTCCTGAGCCGTCTGAGTGACTTCGTCGCAGATCGACACGATCTGATAATTGAAGCTGGTACGCACTTCATATGTCGCGCCGCCAAGTGTCGTAATGACAAATCGCCAGCCGAAGTAGAGTTGATGAGGCGCTTCATCTTCCGCCAAAGTACGGCAGCTATCGATGCCCTGTACAAACTCCGCCTCTTCATAGCTCCAGCGCTGGACGAAAGTCAGGTCCTGGCCGGTTTTTTCCTCGAGGGCCGCGCGGGCCGCCGCAAAGGCTAACCAGACCGGATCCTCAGGGGTCGCAGTCGGGCCGCCCTGAGCCGGGCTGCCGGCGCTGGCAACCAGGGGCGTCAAGCCCACGAGGACGATCAAAGCCGCCACAAAGGCATATAAAGCGGTTTTGCGATTTTTCACGGTGCCGAATCCTTTCACATTTCTAAATTCCGGCTGGCAATGATAGCGGATTTATCGCCAGATGCCACCTATGGGCGGGTATTGTCACTGAAAAGCGGCGTTTTGTCTACCGTGTTTTGCCTACGCTTGCCTGACGTCTATCCCGGCACCAGTTTAAAGGCGTACCCGCCGGCCAGCACGTCATTGTCCGGTCCCCAGGCCGCCGTGAATTGACTTGTCGGCGCTAACGGCAGATGTCCGAGCAGGGTAAGCTCACCCGAAGCGACGTCGATCAGATAGAGCGCGGTGATGAGATCGCCTTCGCCTTCGGCCAGCGGCAGCGGGTCGGCTGGCGGCTCTGGGAGGCGCGCAGCAACCATGATCATCGAGCCATCGGGCGACCACACGGCTTGCAGAGGCCAACTTCCTGGGAAGTTGGTGGTGTCGGACGGTAGGGCGGACAGCGGGGCAGGGGTGACCTCGCCGGACACGACATCGATCCAGTAAATCCATTCGACCAATTTGGGCGCGCCAGGGTAGCCCAGCCAAAACAGGAGGCGCGCTCCATCCGGCGACCACAGGATTGGAGCCGCCGCGATGAGCACCCCCTCATCGCCATAGGTCTCTTGTGCGAGCGTCTCCAGATCCGCCACAGTCAGGAGAGGCGTCAACTCGCTGGTCTCAACATCCACCAGCCAGATCCCATCATATTCCGGCTCTAGTCCGGCGTGGCGCAGGGACACAGCCAGGGTCGTTCCATCCGGCGACCAGTCCATGCCGACGATGCTGCCCATATCCCGCTCGTAGATCTCCTGGCCGGGCAGGCGGGTCAGGTCGCGGACCTCGCCCGTCGCCGCGTCAATGATCGAGATCCACGCGGGGCCAACCATTCCATCTTCGGGCGCAACGACCGCCCGCTCAAACGCGATCTGTGTGCTGTCGGGCGAGAAGGCTGGATAGGACGGAATCGTTACATCCGAAGGCAGTGGCTCGCGGGCAAAAGCGAAATTGCCGTCGAAATCATCCTCTTCAAGTTTTGTATAGGTCAGTTCCGGTGTGGTGAGGTCCACGACGCCGAGATCGGTATCCAAGAAAAACAGATAGGGCGCCCCGACGGTGGCGATGGCGGAGCTGTCCGAGGACCAGCGCATTGCCGGCAGAAGACTTGCCGCCGAAAAACGATATTCCCGCGGCAGTCCGATACAGCGTTCCTGCTGCTGGGGAATATCGAACACACAGAGGCGGGTTTCATCATCTATTCCTTCTGTTTCGTAGGCGACCTGGCGGCCATCCGGTGCGATCATGGCCAGATGCGGCATCGGGAGCCGGTCGGCCAGTAAGTCGCTCAGAAGGACCGGCAATTCGACGCGCCAGCCGTCGCCCTGCGCGTCAATGCTTCCTGGTGCGAGGTACAGCGCGGCCAATATGAGAAGTACAGTACAGTAACTGGTAAGGCGGTTAAGCATTTTTTCCTCTCCTGATAGTCGATACTGCTTCATGTTAAAACAATTCCGAGGATATTGCATCCCCAAACACTGGGGAAATCGGTGGCATCACGACAGGTCGCGCCCATTGCGAGTAGTCCTAAAGTCCTGTAAACTTTGATTCCAGAAGGGGTTTGACGGGGCTTAGCCTGAAATCACGGAGAATCCAATAATGACCCAGGCTCAAAAATACAACCTGCATCCACGTGTTATTGTCATTGTTGTCATCCTGGTATCGCTCATTGCTGTGGTAACGCCCGTTCCCACAGCCGCACAGACCGGCCAGACGCACACGGTCCAGACGGGCGAGAACCTGTTTCGTATTGCGCTGCGCTATGGCCTGACGGTGGAAACATTGGCATCGGCCAACGGCATCACCGATCCATCGCACATCTACGCGGGGCAGGTGCTCGTCATCCCGGACGGCACTACGCCTGCACCAGCGGCGGCTGATCCGGCGGTGGTGGACCCGGCCCCGGTGGTGGCCGTCGATCCGGCCGTGACCGGCGCAGACCTGGGGATCATTCCCATTGTGGACACGGCGAGCGTCACGACCAGCGCGGCCCCGGTCTACCATACGGTGCAGCGCGGCGAGACCCTGGCGAGTATCGGACAGGCATATGGCGTAACCTGGGCGGACATCGCCGCGGCCAACGGGATCAGCAATGCCAACCAGATCTTCGGGGGCCAGCAGTTGACGATTCCTGGCGCGAGCGCACCGGGAGCAGCGGCGGTCGCGCCGCCCGTCGCTCCGGCCGTGGCCGAACCAGCGCCAGTGGTGGCGACCACCCAGCAGACGACTCACGTCGTCCAGCAGGGTGAGCATCTCTCCGCGATTGCGCGGGCTTACGGCGTAAGCTGGCCGGCGGTCGCGGCGGTGAACAGCATCACCGATCCCAACCAGATCTACGCCGGACAGACGCTCGTCATCCCGGCGGCGGATACGGGGCAGGGTGTGTATATCCAGCCGGACGCCTGGACTCCGCCGGCGGCTCCCGCGCCGACCGAGGTCAGCGGCAAGCAGATCGTGGTTGATCTCAGCGATCAGCGGGTGTATGCCTATGAAAGTGGGGCACTCATCCGCAACGTGCTGGTTTCGACCGGTCTGTGGGGCACGCCGACCGTGTTAGGAGATTACCGGATCTACGTCAAGTACGATTCGCAGTTGATGTCCGGGCCAGGCTACTATCTGCCCGGAGTGCCGTGGGTGATGTATTTTTACCAGGGTTATTCGCTGCACGGCACCTACTGGCACAACAATTTCGGCCAGCCGATGAGTCACGGCTGCGTGAACATGCCCACACCAGAGGCCGAATGGTTCTACACGTGGGCACCGATCGGCACGCCTGTACACGTTCAGGCGTGATATGATTTCTGCTTGTGTCGGGGCAGGGCGGGTGAATACCTGCCCTCTCTTTTTTGCAGCGAGGATGTATGACCGCACCCACCTCTGAGAGTATGTCGCCGTCGTTCTGGCGCAGCCTGCCACGCAATGTCTGGATCGTTACGATCACCAGCTTTCTGACCGACGTATCGAGCGAGATGGTCTTCAACCTGCTGCCGCTCTTTCTCGCCAACGTGTTGGGCGTCAAGACGAACATCATCGGCGTGATCGAAGGGGTGGCCGAGACGACGGCCAGCCTGATCAAGATCTTCTCCGGGTGGCTGTCGGATAAGCTGGGCCAGCGGAAATGGCTGGCTGTGATCGGCTATGGGCTGTCCACCGTGGCGAAACCGTTCCTCTACGTGGCGGGGTCATGGACCGGCGTGCTGGCAATCCGGTTTGCCGACCGTGTCGGGAAAGGTATCCGCACGGCGCCGCGTGACGCGCTGATCGCGGATACGGTGAGCGAGCAGCACCGCGGGGCGGCGTTTGGTCTGCACCGGGCGGGTGATACGGCCGGGGCGGCGCTGGGCATTCTGATCGCGATCGGCGTCGTGCTGGCGAACCAGTCCGGCGATCTCACACTGAGCCGCGATACCTTCCGGCTGGTGGTACTGATCAGCGTGCTCCCGGCGGTGCTGGCGGTGGTCGTGCTGGCCTGGGGCGCGCGTGATATCCCGGTCAAGTCCCGGCGCGAAGCGCCCAGGCTGTCCCTACAAGGATTTGACCGCCAGTTTCGGTGGTATCTGCTGGCGATCAGTGTGTTTACGCTCGGCAACTCGGCGGACGCCTTCTTGATCCTGCGTGCGCAGGATCGCGGCCTGAGCGTAGCGGGTGTGTTGGGGATGCTGCTCACGTTCAATCTCGTGTACGCGTCGTTTTCCGGTCCGCTGGGGGCGCTTTCGGACCGAATCGGGCGTTCCCGGCTGATCTTCGGCGGCTGGACAGCCTACGCGGTGCTGTACCTGGGCTTCGCACTGGCGGCCGAGGCATGGCACATGTGGGTGCTGTACGCGCTCTACGGGCTGTATTACGGTGCGACCGAAGGGGCGGCCAAGGCGCTCGTCGCGGATCTGGTGAGCGCCGAGCAGCGCGGCACGGCTTACGGCGTCTACAGCGCGGCGGTCGGGATCATGGCGCTGCCGGCCAGCGTGATCGCGGGCGTGCTGTGGCAAGGCGCGTTCGGCTGGGACGGCCTGGGAGCGAGCGCGCCGTTTCTGTTCGGCGCGGTGATGGCCGGCGCGGCGCTGGTGATCTTCGTGCGGACGCAGCTGCGCCCGGCGATGGGATAGGGCGGACGAAGCCGTCCTTAGTCGGCCAACCAGCCCTTGCGATCCTTTTCCTGATCTTCCCGCCAATGGCATTTTTTGTATTTCTTGCCGCTGCCACACCAGCAGGGATCGTTCCGGCCGGGCCGTTTGGGCATGACGACGGGTTTCTCTCTGCCAAATTGCCCGAACGGCGTCTCGACCGAATCGATTTCAGCGGGATCGATCGAAGGCAGATCGTCGACATCAATTCCCATGAAGCGGGCCAGGTTCTCCCTGAAGCTTTCCGGGTCGAGGTCTGGCAGATCGACTTCTGGCGGTTCTATACCCTGGATACGCATTCGGACGTAGTCCAGACCCGTGATGGTCTCGTCCACTCGGCCCAGCGCAAACATCTGCTCGATGAACGGAATATACCGCTCCGCGCGGGTTTCCTCCATTGCGATCAGCATGAAAGCGTTCACGGCGCGATCGTCGTCGGTTTCTTCGTTGGGCTCAACCGCCGTCATGATGCTAACCAGGGTATCGGCTATTCGGTCGCGCAGTTCAGGATGCTGTTCCGCCGTGCGGCCCAAAAGATCAGCGACTGAAATGCGGGTCCACTCGATTCTCGAGCGATCACGCAGAACGGCGGCAACGGGTTCGATAACGGCCTCACCGCGCCGGGGGAGCTTGTGGATAACCTCCTCGTTGAACCATTCATCCTCCTCATATTCATCCATCAGGTCAAACAACTGGCTGACAGCTGGTTCAGCCAGGGGAAGACTTGTGAGCAGATCCACGATGTAAACATGGGCATAGTTCCACGGGGCGGTCTCATCGTCGATCACCGCCCAGTTGGCTTCCATCACCTGGGTTAGCATATTGACCAGCGGCTCGATGGCGGCGGCCCCGTGCGCGCGGATTCGATCCACAAGTTCCGCAGGAGGTTCGGCCTCGTCCGGCCGCGTATCATGCGCAATCTGTTTGAGCTGTTCCAGCAAAGCCTGGATATTGTCTGGATTTTCGGGCATGCTCGTTCTCCATCAAACAAAAAAAGCGGACCTTTCATCCGCTTCATATTATTCCCTCGACTGAGGCAAGAATCAAGTCTCGTGTGTGGCGGCGCGGCCCCGGCGGAAAGCCTCGACGTTCTGCTCCACCACCTTATCGCCTTTGCGAGTGAAGATGGACGTGATCGCGGCTTCGAGGTCCGCGGCCGACAGCGGCAGGAAACGCGAGGCGGCACCCAGCAGCACCATATTGGACGAGCGCGCGGCGCGCATCTCCTTCGCCATCTCGGCGGCATGGACCAGATAGGACCGGGGAAAGCCGCGCAGAGTCTCATAGATCCGGTCAACATCGGGATAGTTGGGGATGTTCACATGGGGCGTCGTCTCCGCCACGATCACACCGCCGGGCGTGAGGAACGAGACGTAGCGTAAGGTCTCCATCGGCTCCATCGACAGCACCATATCCGCGCTGCCTTCAGCTACGAGATCGGAATAGATCGGACGGTCCGACAGGCGGAGATGGCTCTGGACGGCCCCGCCGCGCTGCGACATCCCATGAACCTCGGCCTGCTTGATATGCAGACCACCGTCAACCGCTGCGACGCTGATGATCGCGGCGATAGATAACACCCCCTGACCGCCGACGCCCGCCAAAATCATGTCGTATTTCATAGCTAGACCTTTCAAAGAGTGGTTTTGAGTTTGAGTTTTGAGTTGAAAGAAGGGATAGCGAACCGAGAGACCGACTCATGACTCGCGACTCAAAACTCATAACCAGTCTATCATTTCCGCTTGGCCGTTTCGATACACTCGCGCCGCGCGATGATCACCGAGGGGCCCGCGTGGGCGAGTTCGCCGCGGATGATCTCGACGTTCTGTTCATGCTGGCGCGGCAGGGGGGTGATCACCTTCACGTGCTCTTCGGGTACGCCCAAACCAACCGCGATCTGTTCCAGGTGTCCCTGGCCGGCATGATTCTGCCCGCCCGTCATGGCAGTGGTCAGGTTATCCACGATGATGATCATGACGTGGGCGTTGGCGTTGATCACGTCGAGCAGGCCGGTCATACCCGAATGGGCAAAGGTGGAGTCGCCAATCACCGCCACGGCCGGAGTCAGGCCAGCGTCGGCGGCACCCTTCGCCATCGTGATCGACGCGCCCATATCGACGCAGGAGTAAATGGCCTCGTAGGGCGGCATGGCTCCCAACGTGTAACAGCCGATGTCCGAGAAGACGCGCCCTTTCGTGTAGGCATCCACCGCTTCATTCAGCGCGGTAAGCGTATCGCCGTGCGGGCATCCCTGGCACAACTGCGGCGGGCGCGCCGCCAGCACGTCTTCTGGAAAGTCATAGGCAGGATCTGCAAGTCGCGGCCCAGTGCCCTGGCAACCAGGACCGGATTCAGTTCGCCCGCGCGGGGCAGGGTGCCATCCAGCCGCCCACGGATGCAGCCGGAATCGAACGGGATAGCCGCGCAGCATTTCCTCCACCAGCGGCATACCTTCCTCAAGCACGAGGACAGTCTCGCACGCCCTGAACAATCGCGCGACGAGCTTCGGTCGGCAGCGGGTACTGCCCGATCTTCAGGATCGGATGCGGGCAGCCGTCGCGGGAAATTCTCCATCAGGTAGTTGTAGGCAATGCCGCACGCCAGAAACCCGATCGATGTATCTGCCGCCTTCTTCGTAGCGGTTGAACGGAGATGCTTCGGATTCGGCCTCAAAATCGCGCTGTTTTTCGATCAACGCGGCGTAGTTCTTGCGGGCAATCGCCGGCAGCAGCAAAAACTGGCGCGGTGACGGGGGCAGGTTGAGCGTGTTCTCAGGGATGCGGATCGCGGCGGACGACGTTGGCGCGCGAATGCGACAGGCGCGTCGTCAGGCGAACCAGCACCGGAATCTGGTACTTTTCGGACAGCTCAAAGGCATAAAACGGGACGTCGTAGGCTTCCTGCTGGTTGGCCGGCTCCAGCGTGGGGATCATGGCGAAGCGCCCGAAAAAGCGCGTATCCTGCTCATTCTGCGATGAGTGCATGGAGGGGTCATCCGCGATTGCGTAGATCAGCCCGCCGTGCGCCCCGGTGACAGCCGAGTTCATGAACGGGTCGGCGGCCACGTTCAGCCCGACGTGTTTCATACAGACCAGGGCGCGTTTGCCCGCGTAAGACATGCCGAGCGCCGCTTCCATGGCGGTCTTTTCATTGGCGGACCACTCGCGATGCACGCCGCGCGCTGCCGCTTCTTTGGAGCGCTGAATATATTCGGTGATCTCGGTGGACGGGGTGCCGGGATACGCATACACGCCGGACAGCCCGGCGTCGAGCGCGCCCTGGGCGATAGCTTCGTTGCCAAGCGGAACAAATTTATCCATTCAAAAAATCCTTTCGACCAAAATACTGTTTACCCCAAGTATAACGGGCCTGTCCCTTCCGACCAGGGACTTCCGCCACCTCTTGAACTGTCAAACGATAGGTCAAGGGGGGCGGCGGAAGCATCTCAAGCCAGCGATCCTGGGGTGGGATGATGGGGGAGAGGGTAGTCGGGCGGATAATCAACAGCGTCACTTTTTCCAGCGGACCCGTCATGGAGTCTCCCTGATGAACCTTCGTATAGTCAGTGTGGTGAGTGACCTCACGACTTCCCAGGCTGCCCGCAGGTTACGAGCAAGGCCGGCCGGCTGCCATACGTACAATACCGCGCTGTAGACCAGCACTGAGACGCCGCCGCTGGCCACAAGCGCCGGAAAGGGCGCAAAATTCGCATTGCTGCGGGTGAGGTGCAGGGTCAGCGCCGCCGCGATTGACATCAGCGCGGTCGCCGTGGTGATCGGCAGCAGCGCCGAGATCCACCGGGAGAGCCGAAGCTGTGCCGTACTGAGCACCATCCACAGCGATACCGGATGCAGCACGGCCCCGACCAGAATGTAGAAAAACGCAACTCCTTCAATTCCCCAATCCAGCCCGATGACGATGGCAACGAGGTAGGGACCGATGCTGCACAACTGGAACAGGCTCTGCAAGTGCGGTTTGGCCCGTGCACGGTAAATCAGCCCGTTGACGACCATCGCTGATGCTCGCAGTCCACCCAGCGCGAGAATCTGCGCGGTCAGCACGGCGGGGGCCCAGCGCGGCCCGAGCAGCCAGGGAAAAAAAACCGGGGCAGTGATCGTGATCCATGCCAGGACAGGGAAGGCAAACGCCGTCGTAAGCTGCACGCTCTCCAGATAGACGGTGTGGAGACGCGGCAGATCGTGCTGGACGCGCGTCGAAATGGGATAGAGCACCGCCGCCACGCTGCCGAGCACATCGCGCGACGGCCACGCAATCAGGCTGTAGGCCATCGCATAAAAGCCGAGGGGACGCGATCCCAGGTGGTAGCCGATCAGTTGATCGTCGGCGTTGAGGATGATGTAGCCGATCACGGCGCTGGTCGAGATGCTGGCGGCGAACGGCCAAAGCGCCACAAGGGACGAGCGGGTGAGCCGGCGCGGCCTGGCCGGAATCCAGCCGACGGCCCGCCAGAGCATGATCAGAGTCGTCAGATTCAGGATGGCCGTCTGAGCCACCAGGCTCCACACGCCGCCGCCGAGCGCCGCCACCAGGATCGCGGCCGCGCCGCTCAGCACCATGCCGGCCAGCCGGGCGATGGCCAGCCGGCGGAAATCGAGATTCCGGTTGAGCAGCGCGCGCGGTATGGTATCCAGCGCGTGCAGCGTGGAAACCAGCGCCACGACGGGAAGCAGCAGCGCCAGGGCCGGCTCGTTGAATGCTGCGGCGACCATAGGGGCCAGCACCACCACCAGCAGCACGCATCCGCCGGAGAGGATCGCGACGCTCCAGAACGCGCCGTTCAGATCGGCGTCGTTCAGACGGGGGCGCTGGATCAGCGCGTCGTGAAATCCGCCGGGAATGATGAGGGTGATGAGCGCCTGCACCACGGCGGTGAGCGCGATCAGGCCAAAATCGGCGGGCGCGAGCAGACGCGTCAGGATGAGGGTGGTGATCCCGGCCAGCAGGTAACGGCCGAGCGCGCCAAACGCTGCCCAAAACGCACTTCGCACCGCCTGCACGCGGGTCAGCGGGGCAGGGAGATCGGGGTCTGTTGAGGTGGCCAAGAGTTGTGTCACGTGGGCTAATTGATGGTATGATGGATTATCCACCGAGTATAGAGGGGACGAGGTGCGCGCGCAATCGGTTTCGCCCTACGACATTGTAATGTTAGTGCTGAATGACGTGTGCTATGACCGGCGGGTGCGGCAGGAGGCGGCGGCGCTGGTCGAGGCGGGCTGGCGCGTACTGGTGATTGGGACTCAGCGCTTCGACGGCCAACAGCCCGATTTTGAAACTCTTCAAGGATTCGATCTGCTGCGCGTGCGCTATGGGCGCTATGGGGCGCAAAAGTGGTGGCCGTGGCGCTGGATCCGGCACAGCGTGCAGGCGTGGTCGGTGATCCGCACGGTGGGCCACTATCCGACGCGCGCGTATCATGCTCACGATCTCCCGGCCCTGGTGCTGCTTTCCGCGGTGCGCGCGCTGCGGCGGAAGCGCGCCGCATTGGTGTATGATGCCCACGAACTATTCCTGTTCATGTCGCCCCGATCGCGGCTGTATAACGGATGGCAACGGTTGACGCGCCCGCTCTTTATGCGGCTGGAAGGGTTTCTCGTCCGCCGGGCGGATGCGGTTGTGACCGTGACCGAGACGCGCGCGCGTCTGATGGCGCGGTGGTACGGTATACCCCGGCCCCGCGTGATCCTCACCGCAATCCATCTACCGGACGAACACACGCCGGCCCCGGTTGATTTGCGGGCACTGGTCGGGGACCGGTGGTGCATCGTGCACACCGGGCGGATCACGCTGGCGGGGCGCTGCCTGGAGGAACTGATCCGGGCGTTTGCGTGCTTGCCGGACAATACCGCCCTGGTGTTTCTGGGACCGCCGGAGGGCGCTGAAGCGGGCCTGCAACGGCTGGCCGAAAATCTTGGTGTGGGCGAGCGTTTGTTCTGGCTGCCGCCTGTTCCGCCGGAAGATGTGGCGGCAGTGATCCAGCAGGCGGACGCGGCGGCGGTTCTGATGCGGTCGAATTCGTTCAACGAACGCACATCTTGCCCGGTCAAATGGCTGGAAGCCCTGGCGGCGGGTCTGCCGGTCGTGGCGTCAAACCAGTTCCCGCTGGTGCAGATGATCCGCCGTTTCGACCTGGGCGCAATTTGCGATCCAACTTCACCAGCATCGATTGCTGAAGCGTTCCGTAACGTGCTGTCGCCGGGGAAGAATGCTGCCTACCGGGAACAGGTGCTCGCCGCGCGGGAGCAGGTGATCAGGTGGACGGCGAGCGTAGCGGCATGGCGCGCGATCTACCGGCAGGTGTTGGATGAATAACGGGTGTGTCGCCATGCTGCTGGCGAGCGGCTACGATCCGGATCGCCGCGTGCAAAAGGAAGCGCACAGCCTCTCCGCCGCCGGGTATCGCGTGGCGGTGATTGCGTGGGATCGCGAGGCGCGTTACCCGATCGCACGAGCTCGAAGTGGCACCGGCGCTGCTGGCGGAGTCGCTGGCCGGGTGGCCGGGGAAGACGGTGAGTGATCCGCCGCCGATCAGCATCACGCGGATCCGCGTCCCGGCAGGTTATGGGACAGGGCGCACGCTGCTGCGCCAGATTCCCCGGTTCTGGTGGCGCGCACTGCACGAACTGCGCCGCCTGCAGCCCGCCGTCGTCCACGCTCAGGATCTCGATACGCTGCCGCTCGCCTATCTGTATGGGCGATGGGCGGGCGTGCCGGTCATCTTCGACGCGCGTGAATATTATCCGGGCATGGTGCGCGATCACGTGGGGGCGGGTATCGCTGGGGCACTCGATCGGTTGGAGCGCGTGCTGGTGCCGCGCACGGATGCGGTAATCGCCGTGGGTGAGCGGCTGGCGGCGCATTACCGCGCGTTGGGCGGGCAGGTGAGTATCGTAGACAACAGCGCACCGCTGCCCGATCTTAACCGGGTGGACCGGGAAGGGCAAGCTGTGCGGCGCTCCTGGGGCGTTCCTGACGGCGCGCTGCTGGTCGTGTACGTGGGCATGTTAAACGCGGACCGGCTGCTGATGCCGCTGATCGAGGCGGCGAGGGAGCTGGATCAGGTCTGGGTGGTCATTGGCGGGACCGGCACCGAGGAGCCGAAACTGCGCGCGGCGGGGGCTGGATGCGAACGAATCAGGTTCCTCGGCTGGGTGCCGCCGGGTGACGTTTGGACTATCGTCGCTGCGGGTGATGTAGTGTATTATGGTCGTGACGCGCGCAATCCCAATACTCCCTATTTTATGTCGAATCTGACATCGCTCGCGCTGTCGGCCGGGCGGCCTTTGCTGCTCACACCAACCGGGGAAATTGCGGAGGTTGTGCGCCGGGCCGGGTGTGGCGTGGTGATGGAATCCGCGACCGGCGATTCCGTCCGTCGGGCCCTAAAAAATCTCAGCAATCCATCCTTTCGAGTGACTTTGGGCCATCGAGCGCGGTTTATCTGTCAAGAAGAGTATCATTGGTGCAAGTCAGCGGACCAACTGTTGACCTTGTATCGCGGTATCTGAAACCATCGTATAATTCGAGACTGACCTTATAGCAACGACGTTCCTGACGCATGCAGGCTTTATTACACGGCGCGATCATTCGCTGAGCAGGTAGGAGTTATGATCATGTTCAAGAAGACAGGCTCGTTTTTGTGGGGGTTGTTTGTGATCACCGCGCTGGTGATCGGCCAGGTGCAGACAGTCCTGGCGGCACAAGCGCCCGAAGTGGGGATGAGCGAGCAAGAGGCGGCGGTAAGTGCTCCCCCTGAATCCGAAAACAACAAGGCGTATATCCCGCCTGACCCCACCGACGAAGATTGTGTGATGCGGATCAACGGGATGTTGGTCACCGATCCCATCCCGGCGGGGTGGCAGCCTAACAAGGCCGCCGGTCCCCGCTATTATGGGTTAGATACCCTAGGGACTGTGGTCGATCCGCGTTATATTGGGGCTGCTGACTATACCGAAGTGAAGCGCGCGGTCGGTGACACAGTGAACTGGGTCATGCTCATCGGCAACATCAGCAACGGCGCGGGGTGCTCCCCCGTCACAATCACCCAACTGGAAGGCTATTTCAGTGGGAACGGGACCGAAACGCAAATTGGGCTGAATTTCACCGGCACGCCCAACGAACTGGCTCCCGGCGACGTGGCCTGGGCCGAAGTGCCGTTTACCATTCTGCCCAATGCCGCCAGCCCAATGCCTATTTACGTGTGGGCGAAAGGTGAACTGCCCGGAAATCCGCGGGCAGGTTTGCCCCCGAACGATACGATTCACCTCGACACCGATCACCTTCTCGTGCCAGGGCCGGGATTTGAGATCACAGTCCTTTACGGTGACCCCCACTCAGGCGTCGCCTCTCGACCTGGTCGATTTCAAAATCACTGTCCTGAACACGCGGACCAGCACGCCCATCACCGGGTTTACGGTCACGGCGGATGATGTTTCCAATGACGGATCGGTGCTGTTCCAAAATATCTGTTCCGTTGGGACAAACTGGGAACCTGATCTGCCGCTGGTGGGGGGCGGAACGGCAACGTGTACGGTAGCCGGCGTCGAGGTCCCAGACAACCCGGTGCCGGAGACTTTTCGGATCGGCGGGATGATCACCGCGACGGATGGTGTGAACCCCGACCTGGACGTAACCAAAGAAGCCCAAAGTGATGCGGTAGATGTCAACGTGGCGGCCATCTCGGCCACGAAGCGAGTGGTCCAGATCCAGCGCGGCGTCGCGATCGTCTACCCTCAGGTGCCCGCGATCCCGCTGCCGCCGGTCGCGGCGGGCGACGTGGTGACTTATGAGATCACCGTCACGAATACGGGTGATGTGCCGGTAGACCAACTGAGCGTCGAAGACAGCCTGGAAGGGCTCCAGATACTGGACGACACGACTCTGGGCATCGACCCGCCAGACGATACGATTACGCTGCAAGTCGAGCATATCATCACGGCCGCAAGCCAGGACCCGCTGGTGAATCAGGTCACGGCCCGCGCGAAATCTACCATACCGCCGGGGAACACGGTCACCGCCCAGGCGTCGGCGATCGTCGATATTATCAACTCGGCGCTGGAAGTGGAACTCGTCGTCGAGGACGCGGTGGGCAATCCCGATCACGTCGGCTCGATCCGCCCGCGCCGATCCGATACCACCTGATTTTGCGTAATGCAGGGTGGCACCCAGATCGACAACCTGACCGTTGTGCCGGTTGGAGTTGGGCTGCAAACTATCGGCGCACCGCCCCCGATCTCGCCGAATTTCCTCGCGGCGGGTGGTACCCTCAACCTGTATTGGAACTATAACGTAACCGATACGGACAGCGACCCCTTGATCTCGACGGTGCGGGTGCGCGGCGTGGTCGAAGGTTCGCAGGTGCTTTACGGCCAGGATCAGGCCTCGCTGGACCTGATTACGCCCGGCCTGAATATCGCCGTCGATGTGCTGGAGCCCACGACGGATACGGTGCTGCGCGGCGCGGAAGCCGTGTACGAGATTACCGTTTCGAACACGAACAGCGGCAGTCCGCTGTGTAACGTGCAGGTCAGCCAGTACCGGCGCGACCCGGACACCGGCCTGGAAACCCTGCTGATCCCGGATGTGCCGATGGCCTGGGGTGCTGTGGCGCGCCGGATCGAGGCCAATGGGTCGGCGGTGGGCGTGACCACGTATCTTGTGACCAGTGCGGACAAAGATCCGCTCGACATGATCTTCAAGGTGACGGCCGACTCGGACTGCACGTCGCCGCTGATCCCGCCGCTGTCGGATCGCACGACCGCCGTGCTCGATATTTCGGACGCCCAGGTGAATGCGATCCTGGTGGCGGATCTGGGGTCGGACGGCGTGGCCGAAATCAGCGATCCGAACCCGCTGAGCTTCACGTTTGTGGCGCAGAATGTCGGCGCGGTCACGCTCGAAAACCTGTCGGCGACATGGTGCATCAAACACCGCCCGACGTACTGCGGGCTGCCGTTTGATCCCGCCACGGATCTGAATCCCAAGTCGATCGGATCGTTCGAGGACACGACCGGGCGGTTCACGTACCGGCTGGAACAACCGCCGGATGGTGACGCCGCGCCGTTCATCGCCGAAGTGACGATGATCGGCTTCGACAACAAGGGCAACGAAGTATCAATCAAGGCGTCGGTGGTGGTGCCGGTGGCGACGGCGGATATCACGGTGTCGCTGACTGCACCGCAGCGCGCCGCTGTGGGTGATACCATCCCGGTTGGGTTCACACTTAAGAATCTTACCACCGTGACTTTGAATAATGTGCATCTGTATAACCTGCTGGTGGATGATGGCGCGGGTGGATTTGAGGAAGTCGCTTTCTTCCCGACGATCCTCGGCGCTGACGGCCAGAACACGGTCACGGGTACCTTTGACTATACCATCCAGGAAGGGGTCGGCATCAATAAGGGTGTGCTGACGCTCGTCGCACGCGCGGCCGGGACCTCGGGCAGCGGCACGCCAGCCGTGGCGATCGGGACCCGAGAAGTCCGCATCGTGGATATGGTTTCCGTGATCAAGACCGGCGATCCGGCGGCCGTCATCGGCGAAGCGGTTGACTTCGCGATCACGATCACCAACCAATCGTTCAGCCAGACGCTCACCGTGACCGAGATCCAGGATGCGATGCTGGCGGGTTATGGCGTCACGGTGGACGTCAACGGCTTCACCGGATGGACCGGTACTCCCGGTACGCTGGGGCCCGGCCAGACCGCATCGGGTGAGTTTGATCTCCCCGATCCGCCCGGTGTGAGCGCCGACTCTCCAAATCCGCTGGTGAACGTGGCGGTTGTGGAAGGCACGCGCTCGTCGGATAACGCCGTGGTGTGGGATTCTGCCAGCTGGGAGGTGGCACTCGCCTGCCCGGTGGACTTCCGCTTCCAGGTCATGAATATGGACGAGCAGCCCGACGACGTGTTGGGCGAGCAGCTGCGCTGGCATATCAGCTTCCGGAATATCAGCTCACAAACCCTGACGTTTGCCGGCGTAACCGAATCGCTGTTCTTCGGCGATGCGGGCGGCGCGGTGCCCCTCGATCGGATCAAATGGCCGGGAGCCGTCGCCAATGTGCTCGCGCCCGGCGAGACGGCCGTGCTGATCGAGAATCCGGGCACGGGATCGCCCTACTTCTACAAATGGATCACGAATGAATTCTATGGGCCCGGCGATGATTCCATGCCGGATACGATGTCGGCGCAGTTCACCGGCACGGAAGTCTCCGACTGCCAGGAGACCATTCACTATCCGCTCTGGAGTCCGGTCTGGCTGACGAAGACGGCCGATCCCGCGGTTGCGTTTGCGGGCGAAGTGGTCACATACAAACTGCGGCTGGAGAACGTCACCGAGGCTGATGACGATCCTTATCATCGCTACTCCGTGACGGTTTACGATCCGATGTTCCCGGACAACCCGATCAAGTTTAACTACGATGGCACTGGACCAAAGGGAACGGGGATACTGGAACCGGGGCAGGTGGTTGAAACGACGCTGACCCGTACCATCCTACCGACCGACCCGGAGGAACTGACAAACCGCGCCTGGGCCGAGTTCCCCGACCCCAGCGACCCGCAGGTAACGCTCTTTACAGAGGCCGAGGCGACGGTCATCACCCGCAACCCGATCAGGCTGACCAAGACGCCAAGCACCCGGCTCGCCGTGCCGGGCACACAGATCACCTACGACTATACGATCACGAATATCGGCAATGACTGGGTGACGGGTATCGAAATGACGGACGACGTCGTGGGTGACCTGATCCCTGGGCATACCGGCGGCACAATCGACCTTGCGCCCGGCGAATTGTTTACCGATCTGGTGGGGATTCCCTACAACATCCCGCTGACCGCACCTGATCCGCTGAAGAACACGGTGACGGCAACCGGGATGTTCAAGGGGCGCGAGATCAGCAACTCGATCACGCGGTCCGTGGATCTGCAAAACTCGGAGATCGAGATCACCAAGTACGCGCGCATCACTGCTACGGATGAGGAGGTACCGGGATCCAAAGAGGCAGAAGGCACGCCGGTCGTGGACGCCGGTACGGAGATCAATTACTGCTTCCTGATCAGGAATACCAACGGCTCCTCAACCTTCGTGGACAACATCATCATCAACGATACGATGTTCCCGACCATCATTCAGACGGACTTCCAGGAAGCGGTGGTCGCGCAGCTTGGGCATTCGGCAGCGGACAGTGATCTGCTGAATGGACAGGAGACCCTCGATTTCTGCCTTGATCCTACGACGATGGCCCTTACGCTGGGCGACCCGGTCTATAACAAGGTTTCCATCGATGGAGTGTCGTCAGGCGGTTCCGCGGTCTATTCCGAAGATGAACTGACCATAGACATCAAAGGCACCGATCTGCTGATCACCAAGATGCCGTCGTCGCCGCTGGCGTTTGTAGGCGATGTGGTGACGTACACGATTACCATATCCAACACCAGCGCCTCGCTGCGGCCGATCGTGGACATTGAAGTCACGGATACACGTGCCGGTGCCGGCACCGTCCCGATCCCATTGGATCAGTTCGACTGGCGGGGCGGCGTGCCGGGTGTGCTGGAGCCGGGGGCTTCTGCAACTTACACCTATACCTATAAGGTGGAGAATACCGATCCCGATCCGCTGGAGAACGTCGCGGCGGCAACCGGCTTTCTAATGGAAGCGCCTAACCCGCCAGACGAGTGGACTCCGGTGGCGGACAGCACGCGCGCGGTCGTGGCGGTGACGGCGAGCCAACTGATCGTCAACAAGACGGCCAGCCCGACGATGGTGCGGGCCAGTCCGGAGAACTGCGAAGTGAAGACCGGCATTGGTGACGATGCCGGGCGGCCGGCCTGCCGGATGGTGCATTACACCATTACGATCGCGAACGGAGGCTCGTTCGCGGTGCAGGATATCACGGCCGATGATACGTACTTCGACGCCGAAACGAGCACTGTACGGACGAGAAACTTCGCGGGCGCAGATCTCGTGCCGAGTGATGACCTGGAGCCCTCGGGGACGGCAGCTATCTTCTATGATCTGCCGGTGCCCACAGCGAGCCAACTCGCGGCGAATCCCAATCTCGACCCGTTCATCAACTCGGTCGCGGTGCAGGGCTTCATTGCCACGGAGACTGGGACGGACGTGGTCAGCACCACCGCCGACGCAGCGGTAGACATCCTGGTGCCCAACGTGCGGATCCTTAAGCTGCCGGTAACGCTGGCGGCCGCACCGGGGCAGCCGGACGTGCTCTACAGCATCGTGATCGCGAACGAGGGCAGCACGGGCGAAACCCTGACCGGACTGACCCTGACCGACCTGTACCATACACCGGACGATCCGGCGGATGATACCGTCATCAATCTGGACGCGGTCTGCCCGAACGACGATCCATCGATCTGCCCGTTCACTTATGGCGCGGAACCGTTCGGGGACTACGATGGCGACGCCGGCACGCCCGATACATCCAACCCAAGGGAAGGTATGCCGTACCGGACGGTGATCTCGGGTCTGGAAGCGGGCCTGATGGCGGGTGAGCAGTTGTACGGCGACATCCGCATCGACATCCCCGCGACCTGGACCGCGAACGAGTTCACCAACATCGTGGAGATCACCGGGCTGGCGGCACCGGGCGCGACGGCGGTGGTCGACCGCTCGTCCGCGACGATCGACATCCGGCCCGAAGGGATCCAGGTCGAAAAGATCGCGTCGGTATCCACCGCAGCAGTCGGCGACCCGGTCGAATATACCGTGCGCGTGACGAATATCGGTGCGACGCCGATCGACCGGCTGGTGATCGCCGATAACGCGATGGACGGCGACCCGGATAAGGCCGTGACGGTGGAAGATTTCCCCGGCAAGCCTGACCCAACGGTGCTCGCTCAGAATGAAACGTATGAATTCAAGTATACGCATACGCTGGTCCCGACGGACGACGATCCGTATGTGAACCGGGTGACGGTGAATGGTTTCTCGGCGGTCGGCTCGGTGGTCAGCGTCGCGCAGGCGGCGGTGGACATCGAAGCGGCCGAGCTGTATGTCACCAAGACGGTGTGCGCCGGGTGAAGACGCGGTGACAGCGACCCGAAGACGCCGCTGGATCCCTGCCCGCAGTATGTCGTGACAGGCGATGCGGGCACGGATGTCGTCACCTACTACCTGTACTTCAAGAACCCCAGTGATGTGCCGATCGTCAATATCCAGGTGACGGAACTCGGTGGGCACGGTGGGGCCGATCACGTGGCCCTACGATGACGGTGCGAACACGGGTCTGGGGCCGGATGACGGCGTGGACGGCAGCGGGAACGACGAGTGGTGGGTGATGTACACCTACACCGTCCAGCCCGGCGATCCCGATCCGCTGGTCAACCTCGTCACTGTGGCGGGCACGGCATCCACCGGGGAGGTGAACGTGATCGCCAGCGCGGAGCTTGCGCTGGTGGCCGGCGATCTGCTGCTGACGAAGACGGCCGTCGATCAGGCGGCGATCGGGCAGACGGTGACGTATACGCTGACCGTCGAGAACCTGGGCGACACCGCGATCCTGGGCGTGGACATCACCGATCCGCTCAGCCCGTCCGGCGATGCGCCGATCCCGGCCTGCCATGTCAATACGCTGGCGGCGGCCGGTCAGGCGGGCTCGGTCAACACCTGCACCTTCGACTATACCGTATCGGCAGCCGATCCCGCGCCGCTGATCAACACGGCGCTGGCGATGGGCTTTATCGGCACGACGGCGATCACCGATACCGCCTCGCATACGCTGAACATCGTGACGGGCGATCTGCTGGTCACGAAGACGGCGAATGCGACCGTGGCCGCGGTGGGTGACGATGTGATATTCACCTACCGGGTGGAGAACACCGGGACGAGCGACATCACCAATCTGTTCGTGCAGGATACCGATCCCAACGTCGACTTTTCGAGCAACCCGTGGCCGACCTCGCTGGCCCCCGGTGCAGCCGCCGTGCGAACCTGGACCAAGACCATGGCCGCCGCCGATCCCGATCCGTACACGAACACCGTCCTGGTGACGGGTGAGATCGGGGATACGGGCCAGCCGGTCAGCGGGCAGGCGACGGAAACCGTATATATCGCCACCGGCGATCTGGTGGTGACGAACACGCCCAACGCCGCCTGGGTGCTGGCGGGCGATCAGGTGACGTTCACCTATACGATCCAGAATACCGGCACGTCGCATCTGACGGCGCTGAATATCACGGATACGCTGTGCGATGACCTCGCACTGAACGCGCAGCTTCCTTCGACGACGCTGGGCGCGGGCGCGAGCTTCTCGGTCTACTGCACGGTCTTAGCGCCGCTTGGACCGTCACCCGCCCCGGTGGTTTCGACCGTCAATGTGACGGCGACAGGACCCGGACGGTGCACTGTCCGACTCGGCTACGGCGGAAGTTGCCGTGACGACGGGCAGTCTGCTCGTCACCAAGACGGCGGATGCCACTTTCGCAGTGCCCGGCCAGGTCATCACCTACACCGTGACGGTAACGAACGTAGGAGCGGCGTCGCTGAGCGGCTTCGTGGTCGATGACCCGACGATCCCCTCGCCCCTGGCACCGGCGCCACCTGCGTCGCTGCTGCCCGGTCAGAGCTTCATCATGACCGGCACGGTAACAGTGCCGATGGTCAGTCCGCCGGCATCCATCTCGAATACCGTCACGGTCACGGCGACCGATGGCACTAACAACTACAGCGACTCGGACTCGGCCACGGTGGCCGTGCTGGAAAACCCGGACGCGCGGCTGACGCTGACCAAGTCGGTAGCGCCACAGCATGCGCAGCCCGGCGATACTGTCACGTATACCTTCACCATCCGCAATATCAGCGGCGACACGGTGCCAGCGGGCGCGTTCCTGATCGACATCACGGATCCACTGATGGTCCCGCCGAGCGGCGCAGTCGAACTGCCGGCACTGATGCCGAGTGAGGTGGTGAGCTACTCGTTCCCGTGGACGGTGCCCGCTAACGAAACGCGGACGTCGATCACCAACACGGCGCAGCTGTTCACCTTCGATACGGGCCTGGATGTGATCGAGGACACGGCGGAAGCGGTGCTGTTCATCGACCTGCTGAGCCTGACCAAGACCGCCAGCCCCACCACCGCCGCGCCGGGTGATACGATCACGTACACGTTCGCGATCACGAACAACAGCACGCAGCCTATCTCGACTGTGACGCTGGCCGACCCGCTGATTGATGCGGGATCGTGGCTGCCGTCCAACCCCACTACGAGCTTCAGTGTGGCTGGCGGGGCAACGGTTGAATACACTGGGACGGCGGTCATCCCCGCTGGTTATGCACTCCCGACGTTCGATAACACGGCGGTGCTGCGCATCGGGACGGAACTGGCCGCGGAGGCGTCCGCGAGGGTGGTAGTCGGCGTTACGCCGCCGGACTTGAGTCTGAGTAAGACGGCGATGTACAGACGGTCAGCTCAACGACCGGATCTCCCGACACGATCACATACACGTTCACCATCACAAACAACGGTACGCGGAACTGTCAACTGAATGTGACGCGTTAACGATCCGCTGTTTGATGCGGCGAACCCGATCTTTACGCGGGCCGTGGCGCTGGCGGGACACACGTTACACGAGGACGTATGTAGTGCCGCCTAGCTACCTGAGCAGCGACGTTCGACAACACGGCGACACTGGCGATCGATGGCGTGACGGTTGATACGGCATCCGCGAAGCGTGCTGGTGCTGAATAATCGCCCTGACGCTGACAAGAGGCGTAAGTCCCGACCTCGGCGCAGCCGGGTGACACGGTCACGTATACGTTCACCATCACGAACACGGCAGCGGCTGCGACGATCACGCGGTGTGACGCTGTCAACGATCCGCTGCTGCGATCGCGACGCCAACCCGATCTTCAGCGGCGAGCGTGCCGACGACGGGGTCACATATCACCGCGGACGGCGACGATCCCGCTGAGCGCGACCGGCCGTCGATCACGAACACGGCGACGCTGCGCGTGAACGGGCTCGCAGGTCGGCGCAGGACACGGCGAGCGTGACTCTGGTGCCGCCATCGCTGAGCCTGACCAAGACGGCCAGATCGGTTGGAATTCGCGGCGGTGGGCGGCACGATCACGTATACGTTCACCATCACAAACCAACGGCACTCACCGCTAACGAACGATCGACCTAATCGATACCCTATGGTCGATCCGCTGATCGATGCGGTAAATCCGATCTTCACCGGCTCGGTGCCGACCACTGGGCATACGTTCACCGCAACGTGAACGTACCGTGGCATCTGCCACGCCGAACCTACTGGACAATACGGCGACGTGACGGTATCAACGGCGTCGAAGGTGGGCGGCGACGGAGAGCGTGGCGATCTTGCAGCCGGGTCTGAACGTGATGATCACGCAGATCTACCAGCATTACAACGGAGAATCCCGTAGATACATCTGATCCGCTGCCCATGAAGACTGGCGCGCCGACGTTCATCGAGTTCACGCTGCTGAACAACGGCACGAGCCGATCACCGATCTGGATTACGAGGTCCGGCTCGACGGGGATCTGATCACATGCCAGCTTACGCAGCCGGCTACGCTGCCCGACCAACTGGCGGCGGGTGAATCCGTGAACGTGACGATGCCGCTATCTGCCGCCGATTGGCCTGGATCGCTACTTCGATCCGGCGGATCTGACGCCGACGGTTGCGAGTGACGGGACGGGCCAGGTTGCCGCAGGCCCGATCGAGGGCATGGACGAAGAACCGATCACCTGGTTGATCTGCAACTGGACGTCGATCTGTGGTTCACACTGTCCACGATCACGCCAACATCAACGCCCAAGCCAATGTGGAACTCATCAATCTCGGCGCGTCGCCGCTTGGCTGTGCCGGCTACGGTGCCGGCGAATGCCCCGTGCCATCTCACGGCAAAAGCGTATGATACGACGCTGGGCACGCTCGATCTCGTCCTGAATGGACTGGTTGATCACCTATGCGGGCAACTCTGGGAGCCGTATCAGCTCCCTGGTGGAGCAGCTCGCTCACGATTGGCCCACAGACATTCCCGACCCTGACGCTCAAGCCGTACACGGTGATCGCGACAGGTGGCTACTACTCAGCCGCAATCCCGCAGAATCTGCTCGGACACTACCGGTGCGGGCCGAAGACACCGTCGATTTCCGGGGTGAACTCGGCGTTGTGGCAGTCGCCACGCCGAACCCGTCGGTCTTCAATGAGAGCATCACCTATACGGTGACGGTTACGAACCTGCTGGAATCGTTCCCGGTCAAGAACCTGATAGCGACCTACCAGATGAGTCCGGTGCTCGCGTCGATCGCGCCTGAGAATGGTCTGCTGCTGACCGGCAACGCGTTGAGCCGGGCGCTGCAAGCCACATCGGGCACGCTCACGCTGAATCCAACCGCGCTCGGCCCGCTGCAGACGGCGACGGCGACCCTCACCACGACCGAGCAGCATACGGGCACGTACCTGTTCATCGTGACGGTGGTCGGTGAGACGTTCGTCCCCAACGATACCACCGGATCGACGTCGATCTCGATCACGCCGCAGGGCACGAGCGATCTGGATCCGAACGCCACCGAGCCGATCCTGGAGAAGAAGGCGAACGTCTCCACGACCCAGCCCGGCGGCAAGATCGTCTGGACGATCACGGTCCGCAACGGTGGCACCTCGACCTTCCCGAACGTGGTCGTGCAGGAAGATATGCCCGCCGTGCTGACGATCAACTCGGTGCAGGCCAGCCAGGGTACGTCGGTCACGCAGGGGCAGGTGGTGACAGTCAACACAGGTATCATGGAGCCCGGCAGCACCGTCACGATCACGATCAACACGACGGTCAGCGCGGATGCGCCCGTGCCCTCGTCCATCGTGAACTCGGTCTGCACGACGCGTGAGGGCGGTGGGCAGGCCTGCAAGACGACCACCGTCAACATCGGGCCCGGCGTGGATACGCTGCCAACAACCGGCATTGGCTCCGTCGGCAGCGGCGCTGACTCAGGCGACGCGGTGCCCCGGTTCAAGTTCTGGTCTATCGGAGGTTGGTTATGGTAGCTTCACGGCGGCGCGTGTGGATCGCCGCTCTCTTTGGACTGGTCACGCTGGCCGTGGTCATCGGCGCGGTGGTCGTGCTCGTGACCGGCGGCGACGATAAAGATCAGAAACCGTCCGATGTGGCAGAAGGGGAAACGGCGACTCCGCCGGGTCCCCCGGACATCGAGCCGACATCGCCGCTGGTCATGGAATTCCCGCCAACGCCATCGCCGTATGTGCTGCCGACACCGGCGGGCGTGCGCTACCTGCTGATCCCCAAGCTGGCGGCCCAGTTCCAGGTGCCGGTGCCCGTGGTCGATGTGCCGATGGTGGACCGGCAGTGGGACGTGAGCGGCCTGGGGTTCTACGTCGGCTGGCTGGAAGGTACGACCTGGATGGATCCGGGCTGGGGGAATACCGTGCTGGCGGCGCATGTCCAGCTTGGCACGAATAACCCCGGCCCCTTCTGGGCGCTGGGCGAGCTCGTGGCCGGTGATGAGATCATCGTGATCGAGGGGACCATCCAGCGGCGTTTTGTGGTGGCCGAGACTGAGGCGGTCGCGCCCGATGACTGGACGGTGACTGCGCCCACGAACGAGCCAACGCTGACCCTGATCACCTGCACCAACTGGGACAACAACTTCGGCATCTTTGCGCAGCGGATGGTTGTGCGGGCGGTGCCCGCGGAGGCGGATAACCTGTCGGGGTAGGCAGTCGGCAGTTGGGAGTTATGAGTTCAGAAAACGATCATCAAGGGCGGGGCCGTTGCCTCGCCCTTTTGCGTTGGCTAACCACCCCAGACGCGGATCGTGAGCACCATTGGGCGGCCGATCGTCATATCGCTGTTCGGATAGAGCAGTTCCCACACGCCGAAGTAGCAGCCGAACACGTTCGGCGCGCTGCCGATCATGGTGATCGGGGCCGATTCCTCGGTGATGCGCACCGCCCCTTTGAGGAAGAAATTCGACTGCTCCTGGCGCGCAAAATTCAGGCCGGGGCGCAGATCATTGGAGCACGTCTCGCGCAGCGAGTCCAGATTTACCGTTTCATCAGGGTTCTGCGTCAGTTCCGGGTTGTAGACCAGCCGCACACCATCCGGCCAGTTGCAGCTCCCGGTATTTTCCAGGATCAATTCCAGACTGAACTGGCCCCCAGCCCGGACCAGACGCGGATCGTTCTGGTCAGTGGACGCGGGTGGAACGTTGTAATCCTCTGGCTGGGTGACAATGTACTCAAAGTCGCAGGCGGCCAGCGTCTGAGTCATGTTGGGCGTGGGCGTGGCCGCGGACTGAGTCTGGATCAGAAACGCAACGGCTGTTCCGGTCCGATCCGGCGTCGGCGTTGAGGTGATGGTCGCCGTGGGCGTCGCGGTCGGGGTATCGGTGGGAGTCGAACTCGGCGTGGTGGTCGGGGTGCGGGTGGGCGTCGGACTCGGCGTCGCGGTCGGGGTGCGAGTTGGCGTGGGCGTGCGTGATGGCGTGGCGGAGGGCGTGATGCCCGGTGTGTTCGTAGGGGTCGCGGTTGGGGTGAACGCCAGCACGGCCAGCGCGGTCTGGGTCAGTTCGGGCGTGGGCGTATCGGTATCCACACCGAACCATCCGGCAATCGAGTCGTTGTCCCGCCCAAAGGCACCCAGCCCCGCCACTACGACCGCAATCAGGGCCAGACTGAGTATGATCACACCCATGGGGTGCAGCCGCCCGCGCGCGCCGGGTATGGCGACCGGCGGCGTCCGGATGGGCGTGTCGTCCATGCGCTGCGTGGTCAGGTTCCGACCCGGAATAACCGGGGTTGCAGACGGCATCACAATCCCGGCGGCCTCCGCGGCAGCCGCCAGCGTGGCGCGCTGCGCGGGAGTGGGCGGTGAGGGCTTGGTTTCATACGGCGTGCTGATCGGCAGGCCCGTCGCCGGGTCGTACAGCGGAATGCGGCGGCCGCTTTCATCCAGCAGGCCGAGGTCCTGCGCCAGATCGGCAGCGGATTTGTAGCGCTGGTCCGGTTCCTTTTCGAGCGCGCGGCAGATAATCAGTTCCAGATCTTCGGGCAGATCAACAAACTGGCTCGGTGGTGGAAGCTCGTTGTTGACGTGTTTCAGGATGATCGCCAGCGGGGTATCCGCATCATAGGGCAGGCGCCCGACCACAAGCTGGTAGAGGATCACGCCGAGTGAGTAAATATCCGAACGCTCATCACCCGCTTCACCCAAACCCTGCTCCGGGGCCATATAGGCGGGTGTGCCGACCATGCCGCCGCTCGCGGTGAACTGCGCGCCGGTGACGATTTTGGCGATGCCAAAGTCGGTCAGGACGACGCGGCCATCTTCGTCCAGCATCAGGTTGGCGGGCTTGACATCGCGGTGGATCATGCCGCGCTGGTGGGCGTAGGCGAGCGCATCAGCGGCGCTGCGCACAATGCGGATGGCCTCGGCAAAGGACACGCCGTTGCCGTTGGATTCGAGATCAAACAGCCGGTCCTTCAGCGTCGGGCCGTTGATCAACTCCATGACCATGTAGTAACTGTCGCCTTCTTCATCGTATTCAAAGTCGTAGACCTGCACGATATTGGGATGGCGGAGTTTGGCTACATTGCGGGCCTCGTTCTCGAAGCGGTCCTTGAATTCAGGATCATCGGCCAGGAACGGATGCAGCAGCTTGATCGCGACATAACGATCCAGCGACGCATGATAGCCGCGATACACTTCGGCCATGCCGCCGCGTCCGATGCGTTCGATGATTTCATACTTGCCGAGTTTTTTTCTGGCCACAGTCACGCCCCTGATGGCGCACAGCAGTGCTTCTCGAATCCGTACCCGCGTTTAAGTATAGCCGAAATTGGTACCGTGCCCAAGACTCTAACGTGGCTCGTTTGCGGCCGGGGAGCCGGCGGGCGGAATATGCAGAGCGGCTTCGCGGCGGTCGTGCGGCTGGCTGATGTCCTCGTAATACAGCAGGACGCTCACGGTGTATTCACCCGCGGGCTGATCGACGCCGCGCAGATGCAGGTTGAAGCTGACGCGGAAGCCCATGATCTCGATCGCGCTGGTGGACGCGACCGGCCGGCCCTCGCTGCTCGTGATCGTGATGTCCAGATTGGGACGCTCGCGGAAGGGCGTGACGGCGATCTCGACGTGGACGCGCCGGCCATCGGGGTAGGGGGATGCCGTCACGTTCTCGATCCGCACCTCATCGCGGGGCCGCAGGTTGTCGTTTTGCAGGAAAAAATCCGTGCTCATGGTTGGCGCTCCGTGATCGATGATTGTGCGCTATGCAGGGCATCCCATGCGGTCTGAAACTGGCCGGCGGGCACGAAGACATGATCGCGCTCGAACGCGCTCAGCGCCAGGATCGAGACTCCGGCCCGCGCCAGCACCTCGCTGACCAGGGCCATGAAGCCGATCAGATCAAAAGCCAGCGGCAGGTCGAACGTGATCAGGCGGTAGGCATCCGAAAGCTGATAATTCAGAAAATGCGCGGCTGCGTTCTCACAGGCGGAGGCGGACAGCAGGAGGGTCACTTCGTCCTTGTCCGCGATCAGCGCGCAGAACGGTGCATTGATCTCCGCCAGCAGACCCGCTGCCGGTGCGATCGCCGCCGGCGGCAGGTGAACCAGACGGTAATCGGTGGCGTCGGTAAAGAGGGTGGCGCGGGCAAATGCCTGGGCTGCTGCGGACAAGATGGCCTCCGAGTGCAATATCCGTGCCAGACGATAGCGAGCATTTTGCAGGGGCGTATCGCAAGACGCCCTACAGACGGGATCATCGCCCAGATCGATCTTACAGGCGTTCGTTGGGATTAAGCGGCAGCATGGACAGGCCGGAGATCACCTTCGGGTAGAAATCCGTGCTTTTCTGGGGCATCTTTTCGCCCTGGTTCGCCACTGCTTTGATCTGGTCCATACGGGTCGCGCTGACGAAAAACACGAAGTTCCCTTTGCCCTGGGTCACGTTCTGCACGGCAAGCTGCGGATCGCGGTGGTAGCGCACCATGGACTTGTCTTCGATCCCTTGCTCGGGCACGCCGGCGATTTGTTCCAGCAGGATTTTGTGCAGAATGCTGACCGACAACGATTTCCATTCCTTGGAATGATCCTCAGCGATCTGCGTATAGGCCAGATCGTCGCGCTTGAGAGTCAGGACGTGAAAGCCGACCGCATGACCACCATAGAAACCAAAAGCATGGCCTGAGGGATGCGCGTTGATCGTGTCCAGGCAGCTGCGCAGATCCGCAACCTGATTGACTGTAAAATGGGTTTGTGCGCGGCGTAGAATCCCGTCGGGCGTAGTCGCCGTGAAATTGCAGATCTCGCGGTGAGTTGGCAGCACGACCAGACCCGGATCGGTCATGCTGACGAGGGTCGCCTGCACGAAGTTGAAGGCGGCGTTAACCGGCGCACCCGGATAGGCGGCGCGCTGCTGGTCGCGGTATGACAGGCCGGTGCTGTAGCGGTGGTGGCCGTCCGCGATGATCAGGCCGCGCTTCGGTGCCATCTCCGCCTGGATTGCATCGAGCAGCGTCCGGTCGTTGACGATCCAGAGCCGCTGGCGGACGTCGCTTTCCCAGATCTCGGTGAGGTCGATGTCCGGTTCGCGATCGCCAATTGTCTGGCGGATCAGGGCGTTGACCCGGTTTTCGTCGTCGGGGTACAGGATAAAGATCTGCTCGGTGTTGGTCTGCATCACGTTCAGCAGCCGCAGGCGATCTTCCTTGGGGCCGGCGTGGATGCGCTCGTGGGGCAGGATGGTGCCCTCTTCGAAGTCGGTCAGCTCCACGGCAGCGATCAGGCCGAGCCGGACATACGGCTGATCCTCGACGGTGAAACTCTGCTCGTACACGTAGAACGCTGGCTCGGCTTCGCGGACGAGCACGCCTTCCTGCATCCACTGGCGGAAATGATCGAGGGCGCGCGTGTAGACATTGGAACCGTCCTGCCGATCGGCGGGTTCGCGCTTGCCGAGGATGATCCGCACGACGTTGTAGGGGCTGAGCCGGTAATAGTCGTCTTGCAGGTTGTGATCGATCCGGTCGTAGGGCTGGCTGACCACGAGGCGCATATCCTCAAAGCGATCCAGGTTGTAGCGAATGCTGCGAAATGGTTTGACGACGGCCATCTATCCTCCCTTGCTCTTCCTTGTGGTGGTGCGTCGGGAATTGTACCAACGAGTGGACGTGCGGGCGAGGTCCGATTGTTCATTCGAAAAAAGTGATATACAGTAGGCTTTGTGAGCGTGATTATGCGGGACCGTTTTCTCAATGGCATTCTTATTCGAAGTGAACTATCATGTAGGGAACATGATGTCACCACTCAAAGGAGGGCTCGTTATGCAGCAACTACGGCGACTACTGACAGTTGCCCTAATTCTGACGGTTCTGTTCATCATCCCGGTGTCGTCTGTGTGGGCGCAGGGCGGGACAGAGGTTAAGCATACCGTCCAGGCGGGCGAGAATCTGTACCGCATCGCGCAGCGCTACGGTTCAACCATAACGGCGATTGCGCAGGCCAATGGTATTACCAACCCTAATCTTATTTTTGTAGGGCAAATTCTGACTATTCCGGGGGAACAGAATCCGGTGCCGACGCCGGTCCCGACGGGCACGGTGACGACCACCCCGCCCACGCCGATCGTGACGCCCCCACCGGGCGGTGAGATCGTGCATGTCGTGGCGGCGGGTGAGAATCTCTTCCGTATCTCGCTGAAATATGGCTTGCAGACCTCGGTCGTCGCGGCTTACAACGGCATCGCGAACCCGAATTTGATCTATGTCGGGCAGCGGATCCGCATCCCGGCCGGTGGAACAGCCGGACAGGTGCCGCCCGTCTCGACCCCCGTACCGGCGGGCACCCAGGCTCCAGCCCCGACCGCCGCGCCGGGTACGCCCGCCCCGATGCCGACGCCTTCTAACACCGCAACCAATGTCGGCTTCGCCTATGGGTTACAGGTTCACCTGCCCAACCAGACGATGGCCACCGTGATCAACGGCGCAACGGACCTGGGCGTGACGTGGCTGAAGCAGCAGATCGAATGGTCGCTCTACGAGCCGACGGCCGGCAACGTCAACTGGGTGCCGATCGATGAAATGGTCGCCGCGATGGAAACGGCTGATGCGAACATCCTGCTCACGGTCAACTCGGCGCCGGGCTGGGCGCGCAACTCAAGCCAGGAGAAAGGCCCGCCGACCGATTACACCACCTATGCGAATTTTGTCGGGCAGCTTGCCCAGCGCTATCGCGGCCGGGTGCAGGCCTACGAGATCTGGAACGAACAGAACCTGCGGCGCGAATGGAATACGACCCGGGGCATCAGCGCGGCAAGCTATGTCGAGATGCTGCGGCTGGCGTACAACGCGATCAAGCTTTCGGATCCCGGCGCGATCGTGGTGACGGGCGGGCTTGCCCCGACCGGCTTCAATGACGGCGTGAACGCCATCGACGACCGCGTTTATCTGCGGCAGATGTATGCAGCCGGCGCAGAGGATTATTCGGACGCGATCGGCGCGCATCCGAACGGCTGGGCCAACCCGCCCGACAGCACGTGCTGCCGCAACAACCGGCCGGCCGTACCCGGCTGGGATGAGCATCCGAGCTTCTTCTTCAAGGAGACACTGTCCGACTACCGTGAGATCATGGTGCAGAACGGCGACAGCGGTACCTATATCTGGCCGACCGAATTTGGCTGGGGGTCGAACGATGGTCTGAACGTGCAGCCGCCCGCCGAATATGGCTTCGTGGCCTACACCAGCCTGGACGAACAGTCGTCGTACCTGACGCGCGCCTTCCAATTGGGGCGCGAATGGGGCTTTGTCGGGCCAATGTTCCTGTGGAATCTCAATTTCTGCCAGGTGGTCGGCGTGACGGGCGAGCAGTGCTACTGGAGCCTGCTGGACCCGGCCGGCAACCCGCGCCCGGCGTATCTCGCCCTGCGCGACATGCAGAAATAGCAGACGTTCCGTCTTTCTGAGCATGTACAGCCCGGTGTAGAGCCGGGCTTTTTTATTCCGACGTGTCGTCGCCAGCGGCTCGCCAATCGGACGAGTCGGCGTGGCGATTGGGGTGGGGGAGGGCGTGCGCGTGATCGTGGGTGTGCGGGAGGGCGTGCGCGTCGGCGTGATGGATGGCGTCCGCGATGGGGCAGGCGAACTGGTCCGTGTGGGCGTATCGGTCGGCGCGGGAGTCTGAGTCGGCGTGCGTGTATTCGTGGGTGTACGCGTGTCGGTCGCCGTGGACGATGGCGCAGATGTTGGCGTAGCGGTCGGTGTTTCGGTGAGCGTGGGCGTCGAGGTCATCGTTTGAGTGGGCGATGGGACCAGTGTATCGGTCGACGGGGCAGGGGTGGCCGTCGGGACTGTCACCGGCGTGCGCGTCATATACCGCGGGGCTGGCGGTTCGACCTCGGGACCTGCGATACGAAGGGCGTGGACGGCCAACTGTGACGTGATCGGCAGCAGCCGGAGGCGCAATACACCGTCCGAGCCGGCTTCCAGCGTGATGTTTTCCTCACCGATCACGATGCCGCTGGACGTATCCCAGTACGTCACGCGATAGGTGCCCGGCGGCATGGCGGCCAGTTGCAGGCCAAAATTCAACGGTTCGAGGCTGCCGCTGGCAAGCTGCCATGTGTAATCGCGGTGGTGGATCCACGCGGCGGCGATTCCCCGCTGGCGGTCGGCCAGGGCCAGCGCGCGTGCCGGGGCGCGGTACTGGGTCACTTCCAGATAGCCCAACTGGAGCCAATCCTGGCCGGGATTGTCGATCACGACCAGATGCTCGCCGGCGGGTAAGGGGACCGCGATCAGAATGTCCTGGCTCCCGGCGCTCAGATCGACGTGGGCGGCTTCGACGTCGTCCACCACTACCGACAGGGCTGCCGGTGCGGCGGTCGAGACATTCTGCACATGGATGCGCAGCTCGGCGGCAACCGGGGGCGAGACGATGAAGGTCTGCGGGCGACTGCGCTCGGGATTGGACGTGCCGTCCAGATAGGCGGACATCCGGCTGGGTGGACGGGACCGGTCCATCGGCCGTCAGCCGGTAGATCACGTCGGGCGGCGATTCGGCGGAAAAATCGCGGTTGAAATTGTCCACGCGCAGGGGGCCGTAAGCGAGCGGGTTTTCGGCCACCAGCGCCACATTGACCGGCTCCATTCGGGCGGTGCTCCACGGTATGTCGCGCGCGAACAGCGCCAGCGGGCCAAACAGGTGATAAAGATCCTGGCGATCGATGTAGTTGTCCCACCACCACGGCATCGCGCCGCCCGCGAAACCACCCAGCGCCGCCGCCCAGATCGTATTGTGGACATGGACGCCCGTCGGATCATCGTCTGCGGGCGCGTACCAGCGGTTAAGCGAAAACTCACTGAGCAGCATGGGTTTTGTCGTGTAGGCGCTGGCTTCGCCCAACACGCCCAACACGCCCGCCACCTGATCGGCGGGTTCGTCCGCAGGGCGGCCCTGGTCGTAACGGACCTGAACGAAATCCAGTGGTTCCCACAGGCCGGGTTCGGAGGCGACCGTGCCGGCAGTGATGAGATGAGCGTTGGGATCGATCTCGCGCAAATAGGCCGCCATATCCTGCAGCAGGGGCAGGGCGCGCTCCGGCGCGTATCCGAGTATCTGGTCTGCCTCGTCCACGATTTCCCACGCGAAGATATGCGGGCTGTATCCCCAGCGCGCGACCACATAACGCAGCCGCTGGCGCAGCAGACGCCGGGCTTCTTCGCTGGCAAACACATCGGTGGGGCTGTTCAGCGGGCCACCATTCGCGGCGTTATACGGGTGGGCGATCCAGTCGGCGCGTGTGTCACCCGACGGCGGCAGGTCGGCGGGCGGTGATACGGCCGGTTCGGCATAGAGACCAAACGCTCGATGCCAGATCAGCCCGATTTGCAGATAGATGCCGCGTGTCTCCGCCATACTCAAAATCGTATCGAACCGCCACGCAGCGTCCTGCGCGGCCGTGTAATCACCGGCTGGGCCGGCCCATTCCAGGCCGATAAACCAGGGGATGTCGATATTCAGGCGCGCGTAGTTGGCCCCGACCGCCGCAAGCTCGTCCAGCCAGCGCTCGTAGGCGTAGATGCCGCCGCTTTCGGGCGACGACCAAATGAGATTCTCGCCCACGGGGAAGTAGGCAGCGCCGCTGTCGAAGGCAAAATAGCGCCCGCTGGTGCGTACAAAACCGGGGTTGTCGGATGCGGCCACGTCAAACGACCCGCTCTGGATCGTCTCGGTGCCGTCTGCGGTGCGCGTGGCGATGGAGTAGCTCCACACGCCGATCTCATCCGGCGTGAAGCGGATATGCCATGCCGGCTCGCCGGCGGGTTGCAGATCCTCGGCGGGACAATCGGATGGAGAGCACTGATCCTCGTAGGGCTGCATGAAGAAGCCCGGTACCCTGATTTCCCTGCCCGACGGTGCCGTAAAGTTCGCAAAGACCTCGATCTCGGCGGAGTCGTAGGGGTTATCATAGGTCTGATCCAGGGAGAAGTTGGATTCCCACCGGCCGAACAGCGGGATCAACTCCGCGCTGTCCGTGGATGGGGTCGGCTGTTGGGCGGGTTCAGCGGCCTGGGCCAGCACCGGAATCCCGATGACACTGCCGATCAGCAGGGTGATAACCAGGGTATACGACAGGGGGCGACCAGTTTGGAATCGCATAAGCGGAAGTGTAGTCCGAACGTGGACGGGCGCGCAAGTTTTCGCCCATGCTGTTCCCCGCAGGAGAGCGGGATATGTCCCGCTTTCCTTGGACGACCGATTCTAGTGCTGGTTGGCGAACAACAGGATCTGCTCGTCGTCTGCGTCGTAGCTGGAATGGGCAAAAAAGGGCGGGGAGGCCGGGTCGCCGTCGAAGATATGCCCGATCAGGGCCGGCAGATCTTCGACCAGCGGCAGCGACTCAAGCTGATCGCGCCGCACCCATTCGAGGGTTCCCTCGTCGGAGTCGACAAACTGGCGCGATGTGGCTTCGGCGGTGAACACAAAGACCATGATGCCATTCTCGGCTCCCGCATCCACATGGATCACCCCACGGAAACGCACATTCACGACATCCAGGCCGGTTTCCTCCTGCGTCTCGCGGATGGCACCGGTCAGCGGGTCTTCGTCGCGCTCGATATGCCCGCCGACGCCGTTGTAGCGGCCAGGATAAATCCTTTTGTGCAGACCACGCCTGAGCAGCAGGATGTCCTCGCCATGCGTGACAAAGCATAACGTGCGGGGGATGGTCAGCCAGCGCCCGGCGGTCGCGTCCGCCCCCTGATCTTTTGCGCCCATGCAGTTTGCCTCTCGGTGACGAAGGTCAGGATTCGCGGACATTATAACACGCCTGAGTTTGTGCGGAGAGGGGCGCTGTTGTATGCTTGAATCAGCATTCGTAACCAGGGAGAAACCGACATGCAGAATGATTTGTATTCGAAGATCGTGAGGGAGCGGACCTCACTTGAGGAACTGGGCCTGAAGCTGCCCGGCTTTCGGGGCTATATGGAAATGACCGCCCGGCGGCAGGCTGACCGGATGATCCGGGATGATGTGGCGCGGAAGCTTCAGACCCAACTGAGCCGTCTGGTCAACATCGAGAAAATGCTGCTCGATGCGGGCGGCCTGTCCTATATGAGCAAAACACGCAGCGCCAAAACCAAATTCCAGACGTTCATCGACCGCATCACGAGCGATACGGCGGGCTATTCCGGGTTTTTCGACGCGGTGAAGATCGATGAGGAAGATCTGGCCGTGATCTATTCGTTTGACGCGGCGCTGATCGAATATGCCGATAAGCTTGGGGAGAAACTGAACGCGCTCGAACAGGCAGCGGCCGCGAACGAGGGCGTAGAGGCGAAGATCCGTGATCTCGACGCGCTGACGGTGGAGGCCAATCAGGCGTACAACCTGCGCGAAAACGTGCTGTTAGGGATTGAATAGCATCTTATGTTACATATCTAGACCAAGGAGCGAATGGCATGCCACGCATTATTGATGTGGTTGATCATGTAAACGTTATGGACGATGAGCTGTGTTACCGCGAACCGCAGGGCGGCGGCGGTGACTGGCGCATGGGGTCGCAGGTGATCGTGCAGGAGAGCCAGTCGGCGGTATTTGTGCGGGGTGGGGAGGTGCTGGACGATCTCGGACCGGGCCGCCACACGCTGAGCACGGCCAATCTGCCGATCCTGTCCAGCCTGGTCGGGCTCGTGACCGGCGGGCGGAATCCCTTCACGGCGGATCTGTATTTCGTCAATCTCAAGGATATGCCGCAGGTGCCGTGGGGCACCAACCCGCCGATCCTGCTGGAAACGCCGGGAAAGGGTGTGGGCGTGGTGCTGCTGATCACGCACGGCGTGATCGATATTGGCGTGAGCGATACCAAACGCTTCCTCAAGCAGTATGCGGTCGGCAAGCCGATCACGCGGCTGGGCGACGTGCGCGAACGGATCCAGTCGATGCTGCTGGGCGAACTGGCGACGCTGCTCTCGACATCGGGCGCGCAGAGCGTCATGGATGCCAACCGCCTGCTGTCGGACCTGGAAGGGGCCGCGCTGGCCCGGCTGAACGAGCAGTTCGACGCGATCGGCATGCGGATCAAGGCGTTCGAGGCGAAGCCCTTCACCGCCAAAGAGGTCACGACCGAAGAACTGCGGAACTACGTCGATTTCGAAACCTGGGAGCGGATTCGCCGCCTGGAAGTCGCGCAGAGCGCCGCGTCGAATACCGGGCGCGGGCGGCACGCTGGCCGGGGCTGGCGTCGGACTCGGGCGTCGGGCAGCAGATCGGTGCGGCGCTGAATCCCGACGCGGCGGCGCTGCAACAGCAGCAGCAAATGATGATGATGCAGATGATGCAGCAGATGATGAACAACCAGCAGCAGGGTTCACCGCAAGGCACGCCGCAGGCGCAGCCGGCTGCCGCTGTGACCCCGCAGACCGCCGAGGAGATCCGCGCGTACCTGGATCAGCTTGATATGAAGCTGGCGTCGGGTGAAATCTCCGAGAAGACCTACGAGAAGCTGTATGAAAAGTGGGAAGCCCGGCTGAAGGAGCTTGAGGGGTAGACTAGCCTCACCCTCCGACCCCCTCTCCACGTCATGGCGAGGGGGAGCCGAACAGATCAGATATTGCGTTCCAGGGCGACCCACCGGGTCGCCCCTACGTTTGTCTCTCCGTAGTGCCGCCTATTCTCCGCTGACCCAGCTAAAGCGCTGCTCTGGGACCGCGGTCCCTTGCGGATAGTACAGCCCATCCGATCCGAGCCGCACGACGACGATCTGCCACGCGAAGGTATGCGGTTCGCCGTCGGACGGCAGGTTCGAGGCGGGCACATCGTAGGAGAGCTGGCGCGTGCTGGCGCTGTAGGTGTCACCCGTCTCCTCATCACGCATCAGCACCAGATAGTATTCGTCGTCGGCCAGCACGCCGATGGTGAGCCACGTCAGACGCACCGGCCCCGTGATCGTCTCGCCGGGCAGCGGGTAGACCGGCTGCGGCGCGCGGTGGGTCGGCGTATAAGTGGGCGTCTCGCTGCCGGTGAAGGTCGGCGTATAGGTCGGGGTGGGCGGCGGCGCGGGGACGTTGATCTGCTGGCCGACGCTCAGCACGGGCGGATTTGGGCAGCAGCAGTGCGGCGATTCCCACCGGCATCCGCCGCAGTCGATCCCGTCGGGGAGGGGATTCAGTTCGCACAACTGGCGGAGCGAGCTGTCCGCCTTGATGGCAATGCTGCTCAGCGTGTCATCACTTTGCACGACGTAAGGCTGGACCGAGAAACTCGGCCCGGCGGCCAGCGTGACGCGCGGCGGCGCGGCGGTGGCCACGGCTGTCTGGGTCAGATCCGCTCCGACCGGGGTCACCGTGGGCGTGGGCCGCGGCACCAGGATGGTACTGCCGGTGATCAGAGACGAACACTGAATGTTGTTGAGAGATTGAATCAGACTGATCACACCCAGGCTGTAATGTCCATAGTTGTAGGCGATGCCGATGCAATCCTCGCCCGACTGAACGACGTGCTCAAAAGGTCCCGGCGTGTCGGTAGGCGTTGGCGATCCGGTGGGTGGCGGTGGGGGCGGTGTATCGGATGGCGTGATCGTCGGCGGGATGGTTGGCCCGCCAGCTTGCGGTGGCACGGCAGCAACGGCGGTCGATCCGGCGGGAGTCGTCGTCAGCGGGGTAGGGGAAGACGTCCCGCTGGCGTTGTTCGTATACGCCAGAATCAGCAGCATAACAACCAGCAAAAAACCTAACGTGCGTTTCATATAGTGCGCTTCTCCTTCGTAGCGGCCCCCTACCGGCTGTCCCAGGTAAACTGTCGCGCGTCTGTGATGTGATCTTCACTCACCACGTTGTACTGAGCATCGACCACGCCGATGGTGATATACCATTCGAAGTGATGGCGATTACGATCTTCGGGCTGCCATCCACCCGGCAGAATGTAGGTGGTTTCGGTGACGGTGGCCACATATTGCTCGGCCGCATCCAGGTCGCGCACATGCACGACATAACGCTCGTTGGTGCCGAGCGTGCCGGTCCCGCCCCAGCGCAGCGTCACCATCTGATCGGCGTTAAAATGCGCGCCTTCGTCGGGCGTGACCAGATACGGAGCGTTGAACGTCGGTGTTGGGGTGGGCGTCGCCGTGCGCACGGCGGGTGATGGCGTTGGGGTGATGGTCGGCACCGTAACCGGCACGCGGATGCGCTGCCCCTCGTACAGCATGACCGAGCAGTTCGGCCCGCCATAACGCTCGCCGTAATCGCACTGGAGGAAGGGTGTCTCCGGGTTGATCTGTGACAGGAGTTCCACCGAGGTGTCGTACTGGTACGCGATGCCCATGATTGTGTCGCCCGTGACGACGGTATGCCACGCCATGCCGGGCCGCAGAGTCGGCTCCATCCCCTCGTATTTAGCCAGGGCGTCGGGCGTGCCAAACTCGTTCAGGCGCACTTCAGCAGGGGCCTCCGCAGCGTTATTGCCGGCTGCCGCGCCGGTATCGGACGAGGTCTCGGACGACGTGTCGCCGGGTTCGGCCGGGGCCGCGCCAGGAGTGGGAGTCGGCCAGGGGATCTCGAGCGTCTGCCCCAACTGAAGCTGTTCGGGGCTTTTCATGCCATTGATTTCCACGATCACATCGACCACGGCCATATCGCGGTGCCCGCAACGTATTGCCATGCCATAAACGGTGTCGCCCTGGCCCGCCGTCTGGTAACACGGGCCGGGAGTTGGCGTTTCGGATGGGGTCGGCGGCATGGGTGTGATCGTCGTCAGGGCCAGCATGGGGTTGGGGGTGGCGGTCACAAAGAGGTTGTCAGGTGGGGCCACGGTGGTCACATACAGATCCGAAGCCGGCGTAACGGCAGCGACGCAATGTGGCCGTGGGCGGGGCCGTCGCGTGATTGGGATCGTTGATCGCTTCAGTGCGCGGACCCGGGTTATCCTCATCGCTCCAGCGTGCGACCAGGAGCCCCAGCCCCAGGCCGAGCAGCAGCGCCAGCCCGATCCCCGCGACGAGAACGAGCCGCCACATCCGGCCGGTGAGATCGCCCACGAACAGATCATCCTCGCCAATGGCCGGATCATAACGCGGCCGCATGCCGCGCTTGGGTTTCTCCTCGACCGGCGGCGGAAGAACCAGCGGGGTCAGTTCACCCGGCAGCACCGCCCCACAGATCGAACACTTGCGCGCGGACCGTGGCTGCTCCGCGCCGCAGATGGGGCACTGCTGTGTGGATCGTAACTCGCTCATGCATCCTTCATTGTCATATAATGATAACCCGGCCGATTATAGCAGGGCTGCGCGACTTAGCCAGACCCGCTCACCCCACGCTTGCCGGACGTGATCCGCGCGGGCTGGGGGATATTCTGTTCCTTTTTGCCCAGTGTTGTGTTACCATTCACGCGATAATCTGAATAAACGCAACACGACGAGAAAGGTTCGCCCACTATGCGCGTTGTCACTAACCAGGCGCTGCTTGATCGGTATCGCAGAATCTCGCACGTCCTGTTCTTTATCAGCCTGGCCGGGATGGGGATCGGGTTCTTCTTCACCTGGACATCCAGCCCGGATTCGAATGCCAATCAGTTAAGCTGTCTGATCCTGCCAGTCCTGCTGCTCATGACACTGACCTCGGTTCGCATGGCGAACACGTGGATCCGCGAGCCGCGCCCGGTCAATGTGCTCTCCGAAGCGTTCAAAGGGCTGGGCAAAAAGTACACGGTTTTCCACCATGTGCTGCCGGCCCCGCATGTTCTGGTGGGACCTGAAGGGGTGTTCACGCTCAAGACGGTATGGCAGGAGCGCCCGTATCGCGTCCAGGGCAAGAAATGGTACGGCGACCAGGGGTTGATGCGCAAGCTGAACGGCTATCTGCGCCAGGATCTGATCGGCAACCCGTTTCAGGAAGCCCAGCTTGAAGCGCAGGAAGCCCAGAAAATCGTGGACAAGATTGCACCCGATTCCGGTGTCGAGGTCCAGCCATTGGTCGTGTTTATCCATCCGAACGCGCAGTTTGAGGCCGAAGATCCGCAGATGCCGGTGCTGTATGCCGATTCGAAGAAAAAGCCCTCGCTGCGGGGTTATCTGCGCGACGTCAAGAGCGAGAACCGTCCGACGCTGAGCGACGAGCACCTGGATAAGATCGACCGGATGTTTGGTCTGGTTACGCGCCAGGACATCAACGAACTGCTGGAAGGGCAGACGCTTGACGAGGTCGCGGACGAGGATCTGGTTGAAGGGGCGGCTGAGGCTGAACCGGCCGCTGCTGCGTCTGCTGCCGGGGACTCGAAGTTCGGCACGATCATCATCGCGCAGTCCGGCCAGCTTTATTATATCGGGACGGCGTCAGACACGGTCGAGGCCGAGCTTGAGAAGCTCCGCGCCGGCGCGCCTCAGGGTGAAATCGAACTGCTGCACAGCTTCGAGACGGCGAATCCGTCCAGCACTGAGGCCGCGCTGCGCCGCAAATTCGCGCCGAAACGTCAGAAGGATAACTGGTACGGGCTGAGCCGCAAGGATGTGACGTGGCTTAAAGCGCGCCGAGACCAGTAATTGAGAACGTGACACGCTCCACCCCTCAGCTCCCCGCGCGGCTGTGGATTCTGACCGCGCTTTTCGCGCTGGCGTTCGGCCTGCGTCTGTACCGGCTTGACGCCGTCCCGCTGCGTGGCGACGAGGCGTTCGCCGTGCGCTATTGGGCCGCGCCGCCTGGCGACGTGATCCGGGGCGACTGGTTCGAGACCGAGCCGCACCCGCTTGGGACGTATTTCGGCTTCTGGGCCTGGAAAAACGCGGCGGGCGACTCCGAGTTCGCCATGCGGTACCTTCCCCTGCTCGGCAACCTGATCGGTGCGGCCGCCATCGCCGCCCTGGCGCGGCGACTCTTTCACGATCCGCGCGCGGCCTGTCTCGCGGCGCTGTTGTGGGCGGTTAATCCCTATCTGATCTGGCACGCGCAGGACGTGCGAAATTACGCGCTGTGGGCGGGATTCAGTCCGCTGGCCATGGGGTTATTTCTGCGCGCCGTCGATCATAACCGCCCGCGCGACTGGGCGATCTACGTGCTGGCCGAACTGCTGGCCCTGCACACATTCTTCCTGGAAGCGTTTGTCCTGGTGGCTCAGGGCGCGGTTCTGCTCCTGCTGCGGCGATCCCGGCCGGTGCTGCGCCGGGCGGTGTTCGCGTGGGCCGTGCTGGCGGTGCTGCTGATCCCCTGGTTCGTGCAGCTTAGCGTGCTGGCGGGCAGCGGTTATGAAGGAACGACAGAGTCATTCAGCGCGGCGCGGCTGATCGATTGGGTGTTCCCGTCGCTGTTGGTCGGTGACGAACTGGACAGCCCGTGGATCGCGCTCTTTTACCTCGCGTGGGTGGCGATTATCGTCGCAGCGAGGGGGCTGAGGCGGGCACAACCGGCAAAACTGCTGATACTCTGGCTATCGATCCCGGTCGCGCTGTGGCTGGCGGCTGTCACCCGGATGGATATTTTCCACCCGCGCTACCTGATCGGGCTCACGCCGGTGCTGCTGTTGACAATGGCCGCGCCGATGGTGCTGCGCCGGGGCGTGAGCCGGTGGGCGGCGTGGACCGGCGGTGCGGTGATTGTGTTGATGGGGCTGAATACGCTGGCCGGGTATTACCGCGGGGAGCATCCCAAGGCGGGCGACTGGCCGGCGCTCGCCGCGTACCTGTCCAGCCGCGCGCAACCCGGCGATCTGGTTGTGCAGACGATGGCCGATCCTGCGTTTGGCTACTATTACCGCGGCGAAGCGGATGAAACGAGTTCTGATGCCCGGTGTGCCCGTTTCCGCGCAGTTAATCGCGGAAATCAATTTCCGCCGGACGATCTGGCTGGTGGGCCGCTCCGGGGAAGCGGAACAATACCTGGGCGAACAATGGCAGGAGATCAGCGTTGATGACAGCATCCGCGGGCACCCGATCCGGCAGTTTCGCCGCTGGGCTGTGTCCCAGGAGGAAATCCAGACGCCACTTGATGTCACGTTTGGCGATCTGGTGCGGCTGCGTGGATTCGCGCTGCAAGGCCCGGACGACGGGTCGCGCGCGATGACGCTGCTTCTCTATTGGGAGCCGATTCGCGCCAGCGAGACGGAATACACGGTGTTTGTGCATCTGGTCGGGCCGCCGCGCCCTGACACCGGCAGCCCACTGTGGGATCAGGACGATCATCTGCCGCAGTATGGCGCGTCCGGCACGCTCACCTGGACGGCGGGCGATCTGCTGCGCGATCCGTATCACCTGCTGGACGATCCCGCTGTGACCCTATTCCCTGCGGAGTACACGATTGAGGTAGGGTTTTACGATCCGGCGACAAATGATCGCCTGCCGGTCTTTGACGCGGACGGCACCGAACTGGGGGACAGCTACCCGCTGGTCACGTTGGCGCTGCCCAGGTGCCATGAAAACAAAAACGAATGAACCGAGAGGCACAGAGGACGCGGAGATTTTGAGGGAAAAGAGAGAAAGGGAATATCGCGATATGCCTCTAGTTCGCCGGTCGCCGGGGTGGCTCCGAGGGTGGCCTCAAGGGTCGGGTCGAGGACGCTGTCTAGCCTGACGTTGAGCGTCTGGCCTTTGGGTAACTGCGTGGTGACACGCTTGGACTCGCAGGTCACAAAATCGGGCTGGCGCGGATAGGTGACTTCATAGTGATATTCCTGATCGGGCGTGATGCCGACCGTGATCTCGTGGCCCTCATCGACCGTATACTGCTTGCTGTTGCCCGTATTGACATTGGTCAGGACAATGGTAGCCATGCCGCACGATGTCTCGTTCGAGAAGCGCAGTTCGGTTTTCTGAGCACAAGCGGTCAGGATCAGCGGCAGGGCGATAAGCAGTACCGGCACGACGGAATGAGATCGGGCGCTTTTTCATGCATGTTCCTTCTGGGCGCAAAACTGCCCGGATTATACGGGCGCGTCAGGCAAATGACAAGGTGGCGTGATGGCAGGCGATGAACGAGCGGTCGTGTTTGACGGTGCGCTGCGGGTGATCGGACGCGCGCGGCCGGTGCCGGAGGCTGACGAGGTGCTGATCCGGCTGCGGTTGGGCGGGATTTGCAGCACCGACCTGGAACTCATGCAGGGCTATAAGCATTTCGCGGGGGTGCTTGGTCATGAGTTCGTCGGGGACGTGATTGGTGGCCCGCAGGAGTGGATCGGGCGGCGTGTGGTAGGGGAGATCAACGTGGCCTGCGGCGCGTGTGATCTGTGCGCGCGGGGCATTCCCACGCAGTGCCGCCAGCGGCGCGTATTGGGTATTCTGAACTATGACGGTGCGTTTGCTGACGTGTTCCGGCTGGCGGCGCGTAATCTGCACGCGGTGCCAGATTCTGTTCCCGATGAAGCGGCGGTCTTCGCGGAGCCGGTTGCGGCGGCATGCCAGATCCTCGAATTCGGCGCACATCCGACCACACGATCGGGTGATCCTGCTCGGCGCGGGCAAGCTGGGCATGCTGGCGGCACAGGTGCTCGCGCTTGCCGGGTGCGATCTGTCGGTCGTGGTGCGGCGCGAACGGCAGGCCGATCTGCTGACCGGGTGGGGGATTCGGGCAGTCGAACGCGCGGATCTGCGAGACGGTCTGGCCGATGTGGTGGTAGATTGCACCGGCAACGCGGGCGGTTTCGCAGACGCGCTGACACTGGTCCGGCCGCGCGGAACGATCGTGCTCAAGAGCACCTACACGGGCATTCCGCAGGCCGATCTGACGCAGATCGTGGTCGCTGAGATTCGTGTGATCGGCAGCCGGTGCGGGCCGCTGGAGACGGCGCTGCGCCTGCTCGAACAGGGCCGAATCGACGTGCGGCCGCTGATTGATGGACGCTACGATCTGGGAGATGCCGTCCAGGCGTTTGAACACGCCGCGCAGCCCGGCGTGCTGAAGGTGCTGCTGGCCGGGCGCTCGTAGTCCAGAGGAACTCGGTAACGAGGGTTCAAACATCTGCCTGGGGCAGGGTGAAGTAGAACGTGGTGCCGCTCCCCATTACGCTTTCCAGGCCCATCTCGCCGCCGTGAGCTTCCACGATCCGCTTGGCAATCGCCAGGCCCAGCCCGGTGCCGGGGATCGAATCGGCGGTGCTGGCGACGCGGAAGAACTTCTCGAAGATCCGCTCCTGATCCTCGGGCGTGATGCCGGGACCCGTATCGCGCACGCTGATCAGCAGACTCCGGGGCAGGCGGCCGGAGTTGGTGCCTGCCTTGACGGAACAAACAATCGCGCCGTGTTCCACGTTGTACTTGATGGCGTTGGTCAGCAGGTTCAGCAAGACCTGCTTGACCTTGTCGCGATCGGCCAGGGTATAGTGCGGCTCGCCGTCGATCGTGATGGCGACGTCCCGCTCGGCCGCACGGTAGGAGACCAACAGCGCGCATTCCTCCAACGCGTCACGCAGATCAAAAACCGTGCTGTTCATCCGCGTCCGGCCCGATTCCAGACGTGCGAGGTCGAGAAAATCGGTCGTCAGTGCCGAGAGGCGTTCGGTTTCTTGCTGGATGGTTGAGATAATCTCCTCGCGCAGATCAACGAGCAGATTTGGCCGGTTCAGCAGGGCAGCGCTGGCTTTGAGCGCAGCCAGCGGCGTGCGGAGTTCGTGGACCATCTCCGCGATAAAGTCGCTCTGATGGAAGAGGCGCGCATTCTGCACGGCGATCGCCGCCTGATTGGCGAGCGCGGCCAGCGTGTTCACATCGTCCTGGGTCCAGGGCAGATCATCACGTTTGTTGAGCGCTTCCACGACGCCGATGGTTTTGTTCTGAATATTCATGGGAACGGCCAGCAGGTTGCGCGTGAAGACGTCGGTGTTTTTGTCCACGCCTGGGAACCAGCGCGAATCGCGGCGCACGTCCGCGACCAGCAGCGGCTCGCCGTGGGTCGCCACCCATCCGGCCAGACTGCTGTCCATCGGGACGGGGATCGCTTCCATTTCGGCGCGGCTGAGGTTCGATGCGGCCTCGAAGCGCAGCTCGCCGGAGGACGGGTCCATAAGCAGGATCGATGCTTCCTCGGTGTCGGTCAGTTCGGTGGCCGCCGCCAGGATGCGCCCTAGCAGGATGCCAAGATCCAGCGTCGAGTTGAGCTGGCGGCTGATCTCCATCAGCCGTTCGTAGCGTGCCATCAACCGTCGATAGCTCTCGTCCGTCACGTGTTGATCCGACAGAGGATACTCGTCGCTCATGGCTCTCCCTTGTTCTCCACAGCAGAAGCGAACAGCGGCAGGACGTCGGCAACGTCAGCGTGGATGATCACGTCCGCCAGTGAGTTTATCGGGGTATCACTCAGGTTGACAAATATCAGTGACGCGCCCGCGCGCCGGGCAATCAGCGGCAGGTCGGCAGCGGGATACACTTCGAGCGACGAACCGGCTACCAGCATCAGATCGCACTCGCGCGCGTCACGCTGGGCCGGGAGCAGCGCATGAGCCGGTAACTGCTCACCATACAGGATCGCATTTGGCTTGAGGATGTGCCCGCAGTCGGGGCAGGTCGGCACGTGATCCAGTTCCAGGAATTCCGCAATCAGCGGCCCGGCGGGATAGGTGCGGAAGCAGTGGATGCATGTCGCTTCGCGCAGATGCCCATGCAGTTCATACACGGTCTTAGAGCCGGCGCGGCTGTGCAGCATGTCGATGTTCTGCGTCGTGATGCTGACCAGCTTGCCGGCGGCCTCCATCCGGGCCAGGGCGAGATGCGCCGGGTTCGGCTGGGCCTCAAAGATCAGGTGCGCCAGCGGGCGGATCCACTCGTAAAAGCGCCGGGGATCGTGGCGGAATCCATAGATACTGGCGACCTCGGCAGCATCGATCTGAGCCCAGAGCCCGGTTTGCGGCGTGCGAAAGTCTGGGATGCCCGAAGGCGTACTGATACCCGCGCCGGTCAGGGCGACGACGCGCCGGGCGTGGCGCAGACAATCGATCGCGGCATCCAGCAGGTTCATGTCCATGCACAAGACTATACATCAGATGGCGCGCTTCTGCTGCGAAAAACCGAGGGTTTTGAGAGAAGGGAGGATTCAGGGGCTGCCCACGACGCCCATTGACCTGCAATCTAGTGCCGGACAGCCCTCAGGCTCCCCGGCGGCTGGCGATCTCTTCGGCCAGTTTGCCGAACTGGTTGGCGACAATCGAGCTTGGCTGGAAGAGCACGATCGGCAGGCTGGCTTCGGCAGCCTGAAAGGCGAGCTCCGGCGCAGGCGATACTATGGCCGTCATCTCGTGGTTAAGAAGCTGCTCGGCTTCCTGCCAGGGGATTTGCAGGCTCGACTGAGCGCGATTGACCAGCACGACGCTGATCTGGTTGGCGGCCAGACCAACCTGCTCGATCTCGTGCAGCAGATCGCGGGCCAGGGCCAGCGCGACCCGATTCGGCTCGACGGCGAGCGTAAGCTGATCGACGTCCTGCGCGAGACGAACCGACAGCCGGTTCAGCCCGGCCCCAAGATCGAGCACGACGATGCGTGCCAGCGTGCGCAGATGGTGCAGCAGTATCGCTGCCGCGTCGGGCGAGGCGCTGAGAAGGGTCTCCTTCGGGCGGGCGGACGACAGCAGCATGCGCAAGCCGCTTGTATGCGTCACAAGCTCGTTTTCGACCGCGCGCGCGGTGATCTCGGCGTTGGGTTTGGAGAGCAGGTTGGCGATCCCGGTGGAGCGGCCAAAGCCCAGCGATAGGCCGAGCGTACTCTGCCCAAAGCGGAAATCGGCCAGGATGGTCGGATCGCTGCGTGCTAATACCGCGGCGACGTTGACGGCGAGGGTGGTGGTCCCGACGCCGCCCTTCGCGCCCAGAAAGGCCAGGGTGAGTGCATGGTCATTGCTGGGGCGCTGCTGGGCCGCACTGCGCACCAATACGGCCTTGACGCGCGACGCCAGTTCGGCAGGGTGGGTGGGTTTGGTGAGGTAATCGTCCGCACCGGCTTCAAAGCCGGCCACCTTATCATCTACCAAAGTCTTGGCGGTGAACATGATGATCGGGATCGTCTGCGTGGAGGGATCATGGCGCAGTCGCCGGCAGACTTCGTACCCGTCCATGTCCGGCATCATCACGTCGAGGATGATCAGATCGGGCTGGTCGGCGTGGGCACGTCCGAGCGCCTGCTGGCCGTTGTTCGCCGCGACGATCTCGTAGCCCTGGCGCTGCAACATCATCCCAATGAGTTTCAGACTGTCGATATCATCATCCACAATCAGGATTTTTTCGGACATTTAACATCATCACCGCTTGGTTAGTTGGGGTTAAGGGATTGTTGAGCGAAGTGTAGCACGGTTAATAGGGTGACGCAAGACGGGCGCGTTGCTCAGGATATGAGCTGATGCTATAATTCGCTCGTGCCGGAACCTCCGACTCGTGTGATGCAGAATGTACCAGGACGAGACTATGATCCCTGAAGGTTTAGAGGCTTACGTCGAACAACAACAACTGCTGCTCAACGTGACCCACCAGATCGGCAGCAGCGCCGGGTTGAACGAAACCATCCCCCATATTCTGGAAGGGATCGAGCGTGCCATCCAACCCGACGTTGTGCGATTGGTGCTCAGCGGGGCGCGCTGGCGGGCCTTTGACCCTGGGCCGTCGGATGTCACGGCGGTTGATCGCGCCATATTCGAGGTCGTGAGCCAACAGGGTGAGATCGAGTTTTCGCGGACGGGCGGCGACAGTGTGCCGCCGTTCTTGCCCGCCGACCTGGATACGGTGATCGCGCTCCTGCTGCGCGCACACGGTGTGCGTCTGGGTGCGCTGTGGCTGGGGTTTCAGGGCCCGCATGAGATGGCCGATGCCGAGCGCACCTTCCTGCGGATCCTGGCCGGGCAGGCGGCGATTGCCGCGGCTAACGCGCAGTCATTCGAGTCGGCGCGGCGCGGGCGGGAGTGGCTTGCCGCGATCCTGGCGAGCACGCCGGACCCCGTACTGGTCGTGGACAACGATCTGCGGCTGCAACTGGTCAATCCGGCCGCCGAAGAGATGTTCCCGTCGTTGATGGCTGACGCTGCGGGGCAGCCGTTGGAGCAGCCGGCCATTCTGGTCGATCTGCTGCGTCAGCACGATAATCCTGATATGCCCAAAGTGATCGAATTTGCCGCCGAGAACGGGCGTGTGTACTCCCCGAGCATCTCCCAGGTACACACGGAGAACGGCGAGATGACCGGCTGGGTGCTGATCCTGCGTGATGTGACGCACTTCAAGCGCCTGCATGATAATATGTCGGATTTCCTGAGCACCGTATCGCACGATATGCGATCGCCGCTGACCTATATGAAGGGCTTTCTCGACATGCTGGGCATGGTCGGGGACCTGAACGACAAGCAGCGCGAATTTGTGGGCCGCATCGGCGGCGGCGTAATCCAGATGTCTGACATGGTGGAGAAGATCCTTGAGGCGGGTAAGCTCGACCCGGTGACGGGCAATTACAAGCTGGCGCGCGAAGCCTGCGATGTGGTGGATGTCGTGCAGCGCATCATGACGACACTGGCAGGTCCGGCGGCCACCAAAAAGATCACCATGACATCGACGGTGGGCGAGGGTATCCCCATCCTCAATGTGGACCGGGCCATGGTCAGCAGTGCGTTTACCAATCTGGCCGAGAACGCCGTGAAGTATACGCCCGAAGGCGGCGAGGTCGCTCTTGATGTGCAGGTGCATAACGGCTCGCTCGTGTTCAAGGTGACGGACAACGGCTACGGGATCAGCCCGGAGAACCAGGCCAAGCTGTTCGCGCGCAACGTCCGCATTCACCGCCGGGAGTGGAAACAGGTGAAGGGCAGCGGCCTCGGGTTGTTTATCGTCAAGAATGTTGCGCAGCGGCATGGCGGCGATGCCTGGGTCGAGAGCGTCGAGGGTGAGGGCAGTACGTTCTACATGACGATCCCGCTTGAGGGGCCGAATTTGCCGGCGGGCGGCGACGCCGGGACATCGTCGGGTTAGCCGACCGAAGATCCGTCCGTAAGGCACAACAACTCTCGCGACCCCGGCCCAACCGGGGTTTGTTTTCGGTGGAGACAGCAGCATGGTGATACACATTTTGCCGGAGATTGTGGCAGCCCAGATCGCCGCCGGGGAAGTTGTCGAGCGCCCGGCTTCGGTCGTCAAGGAGCTGATCGAGAATTCGCTTGACGCGGGCGCGCGCTCGATCGTGGTGGAGGTCGAGCAGGGAGGCAAGCGGCTGATCCGGGTGAGCGACGATGGCAGTGGGATCGCGGCAGACGAAGCGGCGCTGGCCTTTGCGCGCCATTCGACCAGCAAGCTCCAGACCATCGAGGATCTGAACCGGATCAGGACGCTGGGCTTTCGTGGCGAGGCGCTGGCGAGCATCGCGGCGGTGAGCCGGACATCGTTGATCACCCGGCATGAGCAGGAAAACACCGGCGTCGAGGTCCAGGTTGAGGGCGGCGAACTGCGCTACGAGCGCCCGGCTGGCGTGCCGGTTGGGACGGTGGTGCAGGTGGAAAACCTGTTCTTCAACACCCCGGCCCGGCTCAAGTTCCTGAAGGCGGAAAGCACGGAACGGCGGCATGTCACGCAGTTGGTGACGCGCTATGCCATGGCTTACCCGGATGTACGCTTCCGGCTGGTGCAGGAGCGGCTGGAGCAGTTCCACAGCACGGGCAGCGGCGATCTGGCGGATGTGCTGGTCGAGGCGTTTGGGCTGGACACTTTCCGGGAGATGCTGGAAGTCAGCCCGCTGCCGCCCGCGCGGCCCGATCTGCCGCCGATCGAGGTGTACGGATTTGCATCCGCGCCGAGTGTGAACCGATCGAACCGGGGGCATATTGTGCTGTTTGTCAATGGGCGCACGATTGCCGACCAAAGCCTGAGTTACGCGGTTGTGCAGGCGTATCATACCCTGCTGCCGGTGGGCCGCTATCCCGTGGCGGCGCTGATGATCACCCTGCCACCCGAAGAAGTGGATGTGAATGTCCACCCCACCAAAGCCGAAGTACGCTTCCGTTCGCCCGATGCCGTATTCTCTGCCGTGCAGCGCGCCGTCCGGCGGGCGGTAATCGATCAGGCCCCGGTGCCGGGTGTGGAAAGCGACATCTATCCGGCGGTCCGTCCAGGGTGGGCGGGATCGCACAGCGACGACGAGCGCGGAGATTTTGCGCCGCCGCGCGGCCCAACGACGGACGACCGCCAGCAGATACAGATGGGCTTTGAGATCTCCGATCCGGGCCGCTATCGCCAGCAGCAGAGCGACCTTGATCGCGCCGCACGATCCGACAGCACAGAAATTCCGGCGGGACCTGGCAGACCTGCACGCCCGCGCACGCTGCCGATCCTGCGCGTGGTGGGACAGGTGGGGGCGGCGTATATCGTGGCGGAGGGGCCGGCAGGGGTGTATCTGATCGACCAACACGCCGCGCACGAGCGGATTCTGTACGAGCAGTTCATGGCAGAGCAGGCGGCCCACGAAGCGGTAGATCAGCACACGCTGCCCGTCACCACGGTCGATCTGCACCCGACGGCGGCGGCGCTGGTCGAGGAGCACCAGGAGACGTTGGCCGGCCTTGGATTTCGTCTGGCCCCATTCGGCCCAAATACCTTTCGCATCCAGACGATTCCGGCGCTGCTGGCCGATCATGACCCCGCACAGGTGATCCGCCTGATCGTGGAGGACCTGGAAAGCGGCCTCGGGCCGGGCGAAGCGACGCTCGAAGAGAAGCTGATCCGGCGGGTCTGCAAAACGGCCGCGGTCAAGGCGGGGCAGGTGCTCAGCTACGAAGAAATGCAGGGATTGATCCAGCAGTTGGAGCGGTGTGAATCGCCGCGCACATGTCCGCACGGCCGCCCCACGATGCTGCATCTCAGCGGGGAAGAACTGGCGCGGCAGTTCGGGCGGACGTAAGCGAAAAGACCCTTACCACAGAGGACACAGAGAGCACGGAGAAGATCAAGGGAAAAGCAAGAGAAAAAAATCTGAACCGCAGAGAGACAGAGGACGCGGAGAGGGACAAGAGGGACAAGAGGAGAATTATACAGGGGCGGGTATCATATACCCGCCCCTGTTGATTCCCATTAGAGTCCGATCAGGAGAGCGCGGCCATTTCTTCGCGGCGGCGCTTCTTGGCCTCGCGGTTGACGAACGGGATCTCGCCTTTTTCCCAGGATACCAGCAGCGGCACCGCATTGAAGATCGACGAATACGTGCCGCTCATCAGGCCGATCAGCATGATGCCGATGAACTGCCGAATGGTATCGCCGCCGAACAGCAGAATAGCGACCATCACGAACACGGCGTTCAACTGGGTGGCCAGCGACCGATGGACGGTCTCAAGAATACTGCGATTGACGATCGCGTCGTAGTCTTCGCCGCGATACTTGGGGATATTCTCGCGAATGCGGTCAAACACCACGATCGTATCCTGCACCGAGTAACCGACGACGGTCAGGATGGCCGTCAGGAACAGCGCATTCGCTTCCCACCCGAACAGGATGCCAAGGATCGCCATTACACCCATTGTCACCAGAATGTCGTGGAACATGGCAATGATCGCGCACGCGCCGTATCGGTAGGCGTGGGGCACGCGGCGGAAGGCCAGCACGATGAAGCCCAGAATGATCACCGCAACGGCCAGAGTTGCCACGACGGCGGCGCGCGTTACTTCTTCGCCCACGGTCGCGGACACACTGCTGGTGGTGATGGCAGCCTCACGCGAAGGATCTTCTTCGACGGTCTGAGGCGACCAGAACTCGCCCAGTTGATCGGCTGACTGCAGAAAGACCTTCAGATTGTCCAGGTCATCGATTTCCTCAAAGCGAATCTGCCAACGGCTGCCGGCCTCCTCGAACGCGCCTTCAATATCATCCGCAGCGATCGGTTCCAGGCGCTGTACGACATAGTCGCTGATATCATAGGCTTCCAGCGCGTCGCGAACCTGCTGTTCGCTGACATTCTTGACCAGGGAGATTTCCATCAGCGTGCCGCCGGTGAAATCGATGCTCAACCGGACCGGGCTGCCGTACTCAATGGCCGAATAGGCCATCGCAATCAGGCCCGGAATAATCACCATGGCCGAAATCAGAAAGTAAAGACGCCGGCGCTGTGCAAAATTAAACAGGAACATGGTTCTGATCTCCTTTGCCTAGACGCCGAGCAGGCGAGGGCTGGTGCGTAACGGGCCGCCAAACAGCAGCACGATCGTGTGCAAAAGCGTACGGGTCACGATCACGGCGGTGAAGAGGTTGATAATCAACCCCAGGCCGAGCGTGAGCGCGAACCCCTGGACGGCGCTGGCACCAAACGTCTGACCAAAAAAGTACAGGATGATGGTAATGATAATCGTCGAGATGTTCGAGTCGCGGATGGAAGTCCACGCACGTTCAAAGCCAGCTTCGATGGCACGTTCCATCGAGCGGCCGTTGCGCAGCTCCTCCTTCATACGCTCGAAGATCAGGATGTTGCCATCAACCGCGGTGCCGATACTGATCAGGAAGCCGGTGATGGCGGGCAGACTGAGCGTCACGGGGACGAACTTGTAGAGTGCAAAGTTGATTGCCGTGAACAGGAGCAGGGCCAGCCCGGCGGCGATGCCTGGCACCCGGTAGTAGATGAGCATGAACAGCAGCACCGTGATCACGCCGATAATCCCCGCGCGGATCGAACGATCAACCGACACCTGACCCAGCGAGGGGCCGATCGTGTCAAATGCGATAATGTCCAGCGGCACGGGCAGCGCACCGTATTTCAACTGCGCTTCCAGGATTTTGGCTTCGTCACGGGTGAAGTTGCCGGTGATGATACCGCCATCCATCGTTCCCGCGGCGGCGCTCTGCGACAGGTCCGATTGAATGGTAGGGTAGGAAATCAGCCGGCCATCCAGCACAATCGCCATGGGCCGGTTCGGGTTGTCGGCGACATACTGCACAAAGTCGTCCACGCCATCCCCACCGTTTCTAATCGTAAAGCGGACGGACCACTGCGTGCCGATGGTCCCCTGTGTAACCGCGGCCGCATCCGACAGGCCCGCGCCCGTCATGATGGTCTGGTAGGGCTGTCCATTGTTCAGGAGAGCGGGTTCGTCCACCGGGTTGTTCAGATCTTCGCTGGGGCAGGTATACTGGTCGAAGGGCAGGGGGGCCGCGCCTTCCGCCAGCCGCGCTTCTGCCAGCGCGACCTGTTCCGTGGTCAGGAGACAGGACCCTTCAGGGATCGTTCCGCCGGATACGGTCGAAAAATCGACAAATTCAAGCAGGCCGGTGGATTTGATCGAGTCAAACGCCACTTTTTGTTCTTTAACACCGGGCAGTTCCACGATGATCCGGTCGCTGCCCTGGCGCTGAACGACGGCCTCGGTAACGCCCAGCCCGTTCACACGGCGCTCAACGTTTCGCCGCGCCTGATCCAGCGTTTCATTGCTGTAATCGGTGCCGGACGCGACCTGAAGCAGCACGCGCGAGCCGCCTTGCAGATCCAATCCTTGCACCACCTTTACGTCCCGATCCAGGCCCAAAAAATTAATATGAGGATCAGTGGCGCTCATCCAGACCGAGACAACTGCGATGAGGACAATGATCACGAGCCAGAGGCGATACCCTCTCATCTGTTTACTTCCTCTCAAATGGCACTTTCGCAGCCAGCAGCGTGCTTTTTCACATGATCGCAAACCGTCCCATGATAACGCGGAGAAGGGACGGTTTGCAAGGGTGACTTCAATACGTTTCGAGGCTGAGAGAAACTTCAGGAGGGCAGCGAGCCCTCCAGCCATCAGCTTGCGGCGCTGCCATCCAGGCCCAGGTCGGTGGCGATCGCCTGCATGGCGTCCAACACCAGTGGGACATGCTCCGTCCACAGATCAACGCCCAGGGCCGCGGCCGCGTGCTCGATCTCTTCGCGGTTGACGGCGGCGGCGAAACTGCGATCTTTCCACTTGTTGCGCACCGATTTGATCTGCGTGATGTCGCGGATGTCTTTGGTGGGGCGCACCAGGGCCACGGCTGTCAGAAAGCCGGTCAGTTCATCCACCGCCACGAGGGTTTTTTCCATCGGAGTCGTGGGCTGCACGCCCGTGCGATCGGCGGCATGCCCGGCGATGGTGCGGATAATCGCCTCATCCACGCCCCTGTCGCGCAGGATGCGCAGGCCGGCGAAAGGATGCCCATCCGGCGCGGTCATGTCCGGGTATTTCTCGTAATCAAAATCATGGATCAGGCCCGCAACTCCCCACAGTTCCTCGTCCTCGCCGAAACGCCGGGCGTAGGCGCGCATCGCAGCCTCGACCGCCTGCATATGGTGGCGCAGGCTCTCGGATTCAGTCCATTCGGTGACAAGCTGCCAGGCTTCCGCGCGGTTCATTGGGGTTCAACCTCCGCTTCGTGAATCTCAAAGTCATATTGGATCTCTGCGGTGTGCCGCAGCGTGGCGGCCGCGCCGCAGTACTGGTCGCGCGACAATTCGATCGAGCGCTGGACCGCCTTGGGATCAATGCTGTGCCCGGTGAGGACGAATTTGACGCGGATGGTGGTCCAGACGCGCGGATGTTCATCGGCGCGCTCGCCTTCAACCTGAACCTCGAAGGCCGTTACGTTCTGGCGCTTTTTCCGCAGGATACTGAGCACGTCCATGCCGGTACAGCCGGCCAGGGACATCAGCATCAATTCAATGGGCCGCACGCCGGCATTGTGGCCGCCGACCGAGGGCGAGGTATCGAGTGGAATCGTATAACCGTTGCTGCTGGTGCCGATGAAGATCATGTCGTCGCGAAGAACGACTTTGCTGGTTTTGGTCTGGGCCATCAGAATTTCCCTCGGTTGAGAAGCGTGTATCCTGATTATTCTACGCTAATCGCATGATGTACTACCACTATTGAGATGCGGACGGCGGACCGGACGGCGCAACCCGGCGCGCGCGGCTGCATCTAACACAGTAGCAGGCAAACTATTCTTGGGATAAGTCCCCGAATGGGTTATGATTCAGCTATGTTATCGACATGCCTACCCCCAAAGGGTGACTATGCCTGAAGAAGCTGAACTGCTGGCGCGGCTTAAGGCGGGCGATCAGGCCGCTTACGCGCAGTTGGTCGAGGAACATGCCGGTCCGGTTTACCGGCTGGCCCTGCGTTTGATGGGCAACGAAGGGGACGCCGAAGATGTGCTGCAAGAAACCTTCCTGAGCGCGTTCAAATCGATTGATCGCTTCGAGGGCCGGTCCAGCCTGAGCACGTGGTTATACCGCATCGCCAACAACGCGGCGCTGATGCGGCTGCGGCGGAACGAGCCGGATCTGGTATCGGTCGATGAGCCGGTCGAGCGGGACGACGGCGATCTGATGCCCCGCCAGTTCTTCGATTTTTGCTGCCTGCCCGAAGACGATCTGCTGCAAGAAGAGGCGCGCGACAAGATGATGCAGGCGATTGATAACCTGCCGACTCCGCTGCGCGGTGTGTTTGTCCTGCGCGATATTGAGGGGCTCTCCACCGCGGAAACCGCCGAAACGCTGGAGCTATCGGAATCGGCGGTGAAAAGCCGGCTGATGCGTGCCCGGTTGAAACTCCGCGAGCAGCTCAGTGCGTATTTCTCACAGGGGCCCGTCATTTCGGAAACGAGGAGTGAACGATGAGGATTTCCAGCCATACACACGATTCCGAAACCTGTCGCCGCTATCTGCACAGCCTGTCCGAATATGTCGATGGCGAGTTGGGGGAGGAAATCTGTCGCGAGATCGAAGCGCACATGACCGAGTGCGAAAACTGCCGCGTGGTGGTCGATACGCTCACCAAAACGGTGACGCTTTACCACCAGCTGCCGGTGCCCGAAATGCCCCACGCGGTAAAAGAACGGCTCTACAAGGTGCTCAATCTGGAGGACCTTGGCTCAACCCCGGACGATCCGACCAACCCATGAAACCTCTGGCGATCTGGTGCATCCAAAGATAAAGACTGATGCCAGTACGCTTCGATGAGGAACCGATGGACGACAAACCCAAAAAGAAACAAAAGCGCGTGATTGTCTTCAGCACGCCGACCTGTACTTACTGCAGCCAGGCCAAGCGCTATCTGCGCGAGCGTGGGGTGCGTTTCCGTGACGTGGATGTCAGCCGAGACGCCGAAGCCGCGCGCGATCTGGTGCGCCGGAGCGGGCAGCAGGGGGTGCCGGTTCTGGAGATCGGCGGGCGGATCGTGGTGGGCTTCAACCGGCCGGAGATCGACCGTCTGCTGGAACTGAAGTGAACAAGACTCAACCGCCAACGAGTATCGCGTTCCGGGAACGTCTGAACATCAGTTTTTGCTTTCGGAGATACGAACACGGCGGTCGATAATCTCGCCGATACAGCTTTCACCAGCCGCCACCCTGGCCCCGGTCAGAACCAGCGTATTCTGAAGGATGGCCGATTTACCCACTGTTGCGCCGGATTCGAGATACACATTCGGACCGATACACACTCCCTGGCCGATGCCAACCTTCGGATCGATGTGGACAGGCGGGATAATGCGCACCGAGGCGGGAATTTCGCTCAGGATGTGGTTATCGCGACCTTCCTGCAAAAAGTGCCGGTTGATCTCCAGCAGATCAAGCTCGCGGGTGAGGTGCAAGCGCCAGTCGGTGACGGCGTAGCTGATCGGTTTGCCCGCCTCAAGCGAGAGCTGAATGGCACTCGCGATTTCGCGCTCGCCGCGCGCAGATACTTTGACCTGGGGCAGAAAGTCGAGCATCTGCGGATCGAACGCATAGAGCATGATCGCCGCATGCGCGCCGCGCGGTTCCGCGGGTTTTTCCTCGATCGCAGTGATATAGTCTCCCTCGACAACCACACCCGACGAAACGCGGATGTGCTCTGGGGTGGCCGGCAGCAAGCTCAGCGTGGCAATCTGGCCGGGGATCTGATCAAAGCGGGCCATCAGGTTGCGGACATGCTCCGTCGACGTGAGACTATCGACCGATGTCACGAGGAACGGCCCATCGATATACGGCGCGGCCAGACGCAGCGCGTCCACCGTGCCGGTGGGGATCGCCTGGATGGCGAAGCGGGTGTCGGTATCGGGGTGCCACGAATTCGTGAGATAGGCCGCGATCGCCCCCTCCTGCTCGCCAATGACGACCACAAAGCGGCGGATACCGGCTTCGCGCAGACCGTCCATCACACGGGCCATCATCGGTTTGCCCAGGATCGGCAGCATCGATTTGGGGCGATCTTTGGTCAGCAGACCGAGTCGGGTGCCGCGCCCGGCGGCCAGGATAACAGCTTGTTGGATCACAGATTGGCCTTCCCATTCGTGTGCTCAGGACATAAGGGCAGGGGCATTATAACATGGGCCGTCGCTGCTTGCGTAGCGCGATTTGAGGGTGATGGCTATACTGTGTCCAGAGGCGGAGGTCATGAGTTCACGCGAGGAAAAAACCATGTCAGCGGTGGAGCGGATGATTGCCTTCCATCTGGAGCGGCTGAAGGATAAGAATCCGGCGGTGCGGCTGAAGTCGATCGACGAGCTGGTGCTGCTGGATGCGGTCAGCGCGTTGGAGGCACTCGAAAATCTATTCCGTCAGGATCCTGATGAAAGCGTGCGGCTGGCGGCTCAAAAGGCCGGGCGGGCGATTTATCTCAAGTCGAAGGGGCGGGACGACAAAGGCGGGAGCGGGTCGTAGGCCGCGTTTATCACCCCGCTTGTTGGGTAGAGCAGGGGGCACGATGGGGTGCCCCCTTTTGTGTGCCGCTTACAGGGCGGCAAGCCGTTCTTCGATCACCTGACGGCTGGCAGTGAGCGATTCCAGCTTATTGCGCTCACGCTGGACGACGTCCGGCTTGGCGCGGGTGACGAAGCTCTCATTGTTCAGCAGCCCCGCCGAATGGCTGATCTGAGTCTCCAGATCGGTCAGTTCCTTTTGCAGGCGCGTGCGCTCGGCCTCCACGTCGATCAGATCCGCCATCGGCAGGTAGACGGTCACATCGGCGGCGATGATCGTGGCGGCGTTGTCGGGGGCGGCGGCACCGGCGTCAAGCAACTGCGCATTTTCCACATTGCATAACCGCGCGAACAGGTGCAGATGCTGCCCGACCAGATCGCGGTGTTCGCCCGGCGCAATCGCCGCGCTGGATGCGGCGAGCCGGCTGGACCTTGTACTCGGCGCGGGCGTTGCGAATGCCGCGCACCAGATCCATCAGGATGGCGAACTCCCCTTCGGCAGCCGCGTCGAGATGGGCCAGATCCGCCTGCGGCCATTGCGCGATGATCAGCGGTCCCTGGCCGGGGAACAGGTAGCCCCAGATCTCCTCGGTGATGTACGGGATATACGGGTGCAGCAGGCGCAGGCTCGTGTGGAGCACGTAAGCCAGCACATCCAGCGCGCGCTCGCGGCGTTCGGCGTCCCCGCTGTAGAGCGCATTCTTGCTGATCTCCACGGTCCAGTCCGCGAACTCGTTCCACAGAAAGTCCAGGATCTGGCGGCCGGCCTCGCCGTACTGGAAAGTATCAAACAGGCGCTGCACGCTGGCCACCAGCCCGGACAGCCGGCTGAGGATCCAGCGGCTCGGCAGATCAAGCTGGGCCGTATCCAGTTCGGCGCGCGGCGTGTAGCCTTCCAGGTTGGACCACAAGAAGCGCGACATCTGCCAGAGCTTGTTGCCGAAGTTGCGGCTGTACTCGATCCGGCTCTCGCGCCAGATTCATGTCGGCGCCGGGCGTGCTGCCGGTCAGCAGCGTGAAGCGCAGCGCATCCGTGCCGTACTTCTCCACGATGATCGAGCGGATCGATCACGTTGTCGTAGGTCTTGCTCATCTTGCGGCCGATGCTCGTCCCGGACCAGGCCGTGCAGATAGACCGTGTGGAACGGGATCTCTTCGGTCAACCACAGGCCCATCATGATCATGCGGGCCACCCAGAAGAACAGGATGTCGTAGCCCGTTTCCATGATGCTGGTCGGGTAGTAGCGGCGCAGGTCGGGCGTATCGTCCGGCCAGCCGAGCGTGCTGAACGGCCACAGACCGCTGCTGAACCACGTATCGAGCACGTCCGGGTCCTGGGTCAGATCGCGGGCTGCCGCAGTGTGCGCATTGAGTCGGATCGGTGCGCGCCACAGTGATCTCGCCGCAGTCGTCGCAGTACCACGCCGGGATGCGGTGTCCCCACCAGAGCTGGCGGCTGATGCACCAGTCCTCGATGTTCTCCATCCAGTTGAAGTACACCTTCTCGAAATGCTCCGGCACGATCTTGATCTGCCCTTCGCGCACGGCGGCGATGGCACGTTCGGCCAGCGGCTTGATCTTCACAAACCACTGCTTGCTGACCATCGGCTCCACCACCTCGCCGCCGCGCTGCGTGCGCGGCACGGCATGGCGATAGGGCTGCTCCCTGATGGTCATGCCGGCGGCTTTCATGTCGGCCCAGAGCTTCTCGCGCGCCACTTCACGATCCTGCCCGGCATACGGCCCGGCGTTGGCGTTGAGCGTCGCGTCCTGGTTCATGATGTTGATGATCTCCAGGCCGTGACGCTGGCCGATCTCGTAGTCGGCGGGGTCGTGGCCGGGCGTGATCTTCAGCGCACCCGTGCCGAATTCCCGATCCACGTAGTCATCGGCAATGATCGGGACGCGGCGGTTGAGCATCGGCACGAGCGCATGACGGCCGATGAGATGCCTGATACCGCTCGTCTTCGGGATGTACGGCCACCGCCATATCGCCCAGGATGGTTTCGGGGCGGGTTGTCGCCACCGGGATCGCGCCGCCGCCTTCCACGGGATAGTTGAAGTAGTAGAGGAAGCCGTCTTCTTCGTCGCGCTCCACTTCAAGATCGCTGACCGCGGTTTGCAGGCCGGGCGACCAGTTGATCAGCCGCACGCCGCGATAGATCAAGCCCTGCTCCCACAGCGTCACGAAAGCTTCGCGCACGGCGCGTGACAGCCCCTCATCGAGCGTGAACCGCTCGCGATCCCAATCGCAGCATGCCCCCAGGCGGCGCAGCTGCTCGGTGATCCGCCCGCCGTATTTTTCTTTCCATTCCCAGGTGCGGCGCAGGAATTCCTCGCGGCCAACTTCCTGGCGGCTGGTGCCTTCGTCGCGCAGCATGGATTCTCGACCTGAAGCTGTGTGGCGATCCCGGCGTGATCCGTGCCGGGCACCCAGAGCGCCGCGCTGCCGCGCATCCGCTCGTAGCGGATCATCAGGTCTTCGAGGCTGACGAACATGGCGTGGCCGTTGTGCAGCGCGCCGGTCACGTTGGGCGGCGGGATGCTGATCACGAACGGCTCGCCGTCCGGGTGGATTTCGGGCTTGAAGCAGCCGCCGTCCTCCCACTCCTGATAGATGCGCTGTTCGGCTTCGCTGAAGTCGAACAGATTTGGCATTTCGGTTGTCATAGTCTCCCCTTGTCCTGCTGTGTAGAACTGCTCCTTGCCTGAGACAGACACGAGATGATCTCGCATCGCTGGCCGATGGTGCTTACAACCCCATCCTGCTGATCGTGTTCGACAAGTGACACGCTGATCACCCCCTTTATAGTGGACAGTAGACAGTTTTCAGTTTTCAGTGGGTCGCCCCAATTGCCACCGGCTAGCCAGGTTTGGTGGCAGTCATGACCAGTTCCCAGCGGTCGCGGTGCGCCTGGAAGTTCTCGAACCCAACTTCCGAGATCACGACTTCGACCTCTTCCGCCGTCAGCGCGCGGAAAACGACCGGGTGCCTCGTCGCGCGATACGTCGTGCCGCTGCCGCGAACGACAAAACTGTTGAACGTCACCGTGATCGGCGGGCCGTCGTCCCAATCCCAGATTTCGAATGTGATGATCTGTTCGCCCGGCTCGTCATGCACGCGGCCAGGGATAAAGCGCGGGCGATCCTCAAGCAGCGGCTCGAAATCGCGCATCCCGATCAGCAGCAGGCCGCCCGGTCGCAGCAGTTCGTGGAAGATCAGCAGCGATTCCTCGATCTGCTCATCGTAGAGCAGGTGGGGCAGGGCGCTGCCTTTGGTCATCACCACGTCAAACGGCCCGCTGACGTGATGGTGAAGACTTTGAAAATCGCACTCCACAAACGTGATGCGATCCTCCACGCCATTATCGGCGGCGTTCTGACGCGCCCGTTCCAGAATCCCGGCGCTGGGATCGGCTGCGGTGACGCTGTAACCGAGGCGAGCAAGAGCAATCGCCTGGGTGCCGGGTCCGCACGAGGCATCAAGCACTGTCTTGACGTCGTGCTCGCGGAACAGCCGGCGCAGGTTGAGCCCTTCGCGTTCAAGCTCGGCATCCCAATCGCGGTACCACAGGTGATAGTCCTGGGCGACCGCGTCGTAGTAGCGAAGAATGTCATCCATGAATGTCATGTCCCTGAAAACAAAAACGCCCTGACGTCCCTACAAGGACGAAAGAGCGATCTTTCGCGGTACCACCTTGCTTCCCGGCGGAATTGATCCACCGGGCCCTTATCGACGCGCTAACGGGCGTACCCGGACACGCTTAATGAGCGTTCGGCGTGCCAACTCAGGAGCGACGTTTCGCGGGGGACCACTGCGCAGGCTCTCAGCCCGTGACCTGCACTCTCTGACAGCGCCGGGCCGCGTATTCCTCTCCGTCACCGTTGATGGAAGCAGTATATCACGCGGCGTCATGAGGCGTCAACGGTTGGTTGGCTGTGAGTAATCAGTTGTGGGTCAGAACACATGTTTCGTATTCTGGCTTGACTCATCACTCAAGACTCACGACTTAGAACCTTTCAATGCGTGAGCCAGGGTTCGATCCATTCCAGCGACAGCGCGCCGGCAGTGGCGATCAGCGTGGCCTGGATCAGCTTGCCGCAGAATGTAACGCCCTGGAATTTCCAGATGGGCATGCGCGTCGCGCCGGCCAGGAGTCCCGCCAGATCAAAAAATGGGTTGGGAAAAACACTAAGCACAAAAATGGTCAGCGGGCCGTTGCGCGCCATCCAGCGATTGATCCAGCGAGTCATTCGGTGATCTTCCAATGGGGCCAGCCCGCTGTAGCCGGTAATGTAGCCGGTGAGTTCTCCCAGGGCCGCACCGAGCCCAGCACAAAACCCGACGGCCAGCGGGTTGAGCGAGCTGCCGACCGCAAAGACGATGACCAGCCCGGGAGCAGGCAGAACGAGCGTGGCATTGCTGGTGAGCATGGCAAGGAAAACGCCGCCGTAACCGAGCGCGGCGAAGTCCTCCATTTGATCGCGATTCAGAGCAATCAGCGCCGTCACCGCCACGACCAGCAGCAGACCCAGCCCGCGCAGCACGAAAGACCATCGAGACAGAGTGAACGCCTGACCGTAACGACGCATCTTCATAGCGAGTGTGATCATCCCCACAGTAATCCCCTCCACTTTCAAAGGGCTCCTAATGAGAATAACACAAAATGGAAGCGCGCGTTACTCAGTATTTGTACTTGTCTTTGAGCAGCGGTGTGCCGATCGGATTTGGGCGGGGTGGGTTTCGTTTCAGGCGAGCGGTTCTATGATCAGCGGGAACGAAGCTCCGGGTTATCCAGCATGCTGCGGAGCCGAGCGGCCACCATGTCAATCGCGACGAGGTTGTAGCCGCCCTCCGGGATAATCACGTCGGCATAACGTTTGCTCGGTTCGACAAAGTCCAGGTGCATGGGGCGGACGCTGAGAAGATACTGCTCGATCACCAATTCGACTGAGCGGCCCCGCTCGGTAATATCGCGCTTGAGCCGGCGGATGAAGCGGATGTCCGGCGCGGTATCGACGAAAATCCGCATGTCGAACAGCTTACGCAGTTCCGGCTCGGAGAAGATCAGAATGCCTTCGACCAGAATCACCGGCTGCGGCTCCACCACGCGAACTTCGCCCGTGCGGCGGTATGTGGTGAAATCATAGACCGGGACTTCGACGGGCCGGCTCTGTTTGAGCTGGCGGATATGTTCGACTAGCAGGCTGGTTTCGAGCGTATCGGGATGATCGAAGTTCACGACGCCATTCGGAAAAGGGGGTAGATCGCGAAAATCCTTGTAGTAGGAATCGTGTTCGAGGTAGGCAATGTGATCCATGCCGACGCGTTCAAGGATGGCCGTAGACACGGTCGTTTTGCCCGAACCCGAACCACCGGCCACGCCGATTGTTACCGGAGAGAGCGGCAACTGCATCACCCACCCCTGTGCAGATGAGTAGATAAAAAGAAAGCCCACAGTATGAACCACCTGGGGCGTTTGCAGGAGAGCCACCCAAGAGAGTTGAACTCTTAACCTAACGCTTACGAAGCGTTTGCTCTGCCGATTGAGCTAGGGTGGCGTTTACACCGCGCATTATAGCAACAGGGCGAGAGAGTGACAAGGATCAATTTCGGTTTCTGGGGACGAGCGGTGATGTTCAGTATAATTGGAAAGCATATGTAGCGGCGCATTATTGGAGCTCTCCTTGAACACTACCTTATATGAAACCGATCAGTTTTTCACTGACCTGCGCGCCGAGTGGCAGGATGTGTTGGACGACAGCACCGCGAACCTCATCTTCATGACGCATGAATGGCAGGAGACGTGGTGGGATACTTACCACCCCGGCAAGCTGTGGGCGCTGGTCCTGCGGGATTACGGCGGGCGATGTATGGGGCTGGCTCCCTGGTTTCTTGTGGAGAAGGAGGGAGAGCGCATGATCTGTCCGGTGGGCTGCGTCGATGTGACCGATTATCTGGATGTCATCATGCGGCGCGGGTCTGAAGCGGTGATACTCCAGTGTCTCGCAGCCTGGCTGGCCGACCACACAGAATTGTTTGATGTCGTCTGCCTGCGCAATATCCCGCAGGGATCCCCCACGCTGACCTTCCTGCCGGATATGCTTCAGGAGCGAGGGTTTCAGGTCGACGTTTCGCTGGATGACGTCTGTCCGATCATCCCGCTCCCAGACAGCTTCGAGGCCTATCTGGCCGGGCTGGACAAGAAGGACCGGCATGAACTCCGCCGAAAACTGCGCCGGGCTTCCGGGCAGACAGAATGGTACATCGTGGGCGATGAGCATAACCTGAACGCGGAGATCGACAGGTTTCTGAAGCTGATGGGCGCCAGTACGCCGGACAAAGCGGCCTTTCTGGCGGATCCACAGAATACCGAGTTTTTCCGGCGTATTGTTCCGATCCTGGCGGAACGGGGATGGCTGCAACTCGCTCTGATGACCGTCCAAAGCGATCCGGTCGCTGCGTACCTGAATTTCGACTACGCGGGCCGGCTGATGGTCTATAACTCAGGGCTTGATGCGGGTGCGCACGGGCAGTTCAGTCCGGGCATTGTGCTGCTGGCACGACTGATCGAGCATGCGATCGAACAAGGTCACACGCTCTTTGATCTGCTGCGCGGCGATGAGTCCTACAAGTACGATCTGGGCGGGCAGAACACGGAGATTTACCGGCTTCAGATCCGGCACGCATAACCGCCGAATCGCAAAATTCGGGCGGCGAACAGGAAGGGGGCGGCCTGCAAAACGACCCGTATCCCTTCCTAATCACCCAGATTACCCGCCGTAGGAGTCCACGGTATTGATCGTCTCGGCGGGAATGTAGGGGCGTTTTTCCGCGTGGGCCAGCGCCTCATCCTCCCGGATCGTGATCTGTCCCTGGTAGTAAAGCACGTTATTGAAGGCGTCAAACCGGTAACGCCGGTTCACCCATTCGTACTCAGGATGAAAAAAGACCACATTGAACAGCATGGCGTCGTCCTTGAGGATAGTATTCTCCTCGACCAGCCAGACGGGCGCGTACTGTTCCAGGTGGGTCCTAACCTTGGCATCTCGTCTCGCGCGTATCCAGTCGCGTTTCTCTTGATCAGACATCCCTCTAACCTTTTGCCGTGGGGCGTGAAGATATTCTCAATCAATTGTAATCAATTGTGGCAGGTTCAGGTAGTGGCACAAAAAAGCCGGGCTGTCACGCCCGGCCGGAGGGAACATTCCGAAACGGTTAATGGAGAAACTCCGTTGAATAGCGTTCGCCAATCGGCAGAATGGCGATACCGAGTTCGTTGATAATCTTGAGATAGCAGCCCACTTTGACCAGCAGGTCGGGGCGTGTGTTGATACGGCGCACTTTGTGGTCGATTGTTACATCAGCCCATCCGCGCCCTACGCGAATAACTCGGCCCAGTTTCACATTCTCCGAATACATACTCAACTCCTTTGCCTGCCACCTTTGGCTAAGCTACCCCCTGCGGCCTTTACAACTACAACCCCTGGATAACTTTATTGAAACATTTATAGTGCTCTGTCGTCAATAGCCAATTTGGCCATGGAGTGAACTTGTCTATCAAATGGGGCATCGTTTTATTACTTGTAATAATAGGTGCCTTCATCTAGAGAACTAGTTGACTATAGATCAGACCGATAATCCGGCTCTCTTGTGAAGCGCAGACGTGGTCCCAAAAAACCGGGCCTGAGTGCGATGAACGTGGTAAAATGCTGCGCGGGTTGGCTCATCCGAAAAGAGAGCGAGGTCAGGCCGATGAGCGACGGGTACGATCACACGACGTTTCTCTCGCCGTTTACGTGGCGGTATGGCAGTCCGGCCATGCGCACGGTGTGGAGCCAGATCCATCAGCGGGGGTTATGGCGGCGGGTGTGGCTGGCGCTGGCTGAAGCGCAGTCCGGCTTTGGGCTGGTATCAGCGGAGCAGGTGGCCGATGTGCGAGCGCACGTTGACGAGATCGATATGGCGACAGCAGAAGCGATTGAAGCCGACATCCACCACGATCTGATGGCCGAACTCCGCACTTTTGCCGAGCAGTGCCCGGTTGGCGGCGGAATCCTGCATTTAGGAGCGACCAGCGCGGACATTCAAGACAATGCCGAGGCGCTGCGGCTGCGTGAAGCGCTTGACCTGATTCTGTCGGGGCTGCGCGAGACGCTGGCGTCGTTGGCCGCGCAGATCGAGACCTGGGCCGACGTGGTCGGCATGGGCTATACGCATATCCAGCCCGCGGAGCCGACGACGGTTGGGTACCGGCTGGCACAGTACGGGCAGGATCTGCTGGTGGACCGGGCCGAACTCCAACGGGTGCGCGATCAGGTGCGCGGCAAGGGGATGAAAGGCGCGGTCGGCACAAGCGCATCCTACGCAGAACTGCTGGACGGCAGCGGCGGATCGCCGGCTGATCTGGAAGCACGCGCCATGACGCTGCTCGGGCTCGACGCCTTCCCGGTGGCCGCCCAGACCTATCCTCGCAAGCAGGACTGGCTGGTGGTCAATGCGCTGGCCGGGCTGGCGGCTAGTCTGCACAAGATGATGTTCGACGTCCGGGTGCTGCAATCGCCGCTGTTTGGCGAATGGTCGGAGGCGTTCAGCAGCAAACAGGTGGGCTCGTCGGCAATGCCATTCAAGCGCAATCCCGTTAGGGCGGAGAACATCGACAGCCTGGCGCGCTGGGTGGCGGCGCTGCCGCGCGTCGCCTGGGATAACGCGGCGCTGTCGCTGCTGGAACGGACGCTCGACGATTCGGCCAGCCGCCGGCTGATGCTGCCGGAAGCGTTCCTGGCAGTGGACGAAATGCTGCGCGTTGCCGCGGGCCTGATCCACGATTTGAACATCCATCCGGAAGCCATCGAGCGTAATCTGCAAGCGTATGGAACCTTCGCGGCGGTGGAGCGGCTGCTGATGGCGCTGGGCAAGGCCGGGGCCGACCGGCAGGTGATGCACGAGCGCCTGCGCGCCCACAGTATGCAGGCCTGGAACCGCGTCACGAAGGGCGAGCCCAATCCCTTGTACGAATTGATCAGGGCGGATGACGAAGTCACGCGGTATATTCCGGCAGACCGGATCGAGGCGCTGCTCGATGCGCGGCAGCATATCGGGGATGCCCCGGCACGCGCGCGGGCGCTGGCGGCGGAGATTCGGCGCACGACTGGATTTGAGCAGGTCACGAGAGGGGGATGATCGATGCCGCGTGCCATCTTGAGTGTGTATGACAAAACCGATCTGGATGCCTTCGCGCGAGGGATGTCTGAGCTTGGATGGGATCTGGTCGCCAGCGGGGGCACGGCGCGCGCACTCGAGCTGGCCGGGCTGAAGATCACGCCGGTCGAACGCGTTACGCAGGCCCCGGAAATGCTGGCAGGACGTGTCAAAACACTGCATCCCGCGATCCACGCGGCGATTCTCGCGCGGGACAGCGCCGAGGATATGGAAACCCTGAGCCGCCACCAGTACGCGCCGATCGATTTGGTGGTGTGCAACCTGTACCCGTTCCAGGAAACCGTCGCCCAGCCAGAAGTCGAACTGGCGGACGCCATCGAGCAGATTGATGTTGGCGGGGTTGCGCTGCTGCGAGCCGCGGCCAAGAATTTCGCGCGTGTCACTGTGCTCACCGATCCGACCGATTACCCGACGGTTCTGGCGGCGCTCCAGCGCGAGGGCCGGGTCGCTGAACCGCTGCGGCGGCGGCTGGCGGTCAAGGCGTTCCAGCTGACGCGCGATTATGACACGGCCATCCACGCCTATCTGCTGGGCGAATTCGGGCCGGCGGAGGAAGAGCCAGCCGCTCTGCCCACGACCCTGTCGCTTGGGCTGACGCGCATACAGGCCTTGCGCTATGGCGAGAATTCGCATCAGATGGCCGGATTGTACGCTGCGCGCAGCGACGAATCCCCGTTAGGCGGGGAACTGCTGGGGGGCAAGGATCTTTCGTATAACAACCTGCTTGATCTGGACGCGGCATGGCGCGCGGCCGGTGCTTATGAGACGCCCACCGTGGTGATCGTCAAACACCTTACACCGTGCGGCATCGCCACCGCGGCGACCGCGGCGGAGGCGTTTCCGCTGGCGCTGGCATCCGACCCGGTGTCGGCATTCGGGGGGGTGATTGCCGTCAATCGTGGGGTGGACGAGGCGTTTGTGCTGGCAATGGAATCGCTGTTTGTCGAAGCGATTGCCGCCCCGGATTTTTCGCCCGTGGCACGCCAGATGCTTGGCGAAAAACGCAAGAACTGCCGCATGCTCAAAATCTCGGCGCGTGGATCCGGTTCCCTGTTTGAACTGCGCAGCGTGCTGCACGGTTATCTCGTCCAGCAGTGGGACATGGGCGACCCTGAGGGTACGAACTGGCAGGTTGTTTCCAGCCGCCGCCCGACGTCGGATGAGCTGCAGGCAATGCGCTTTGGGTGGAAAGCGGTCCAATATGTGAAGAGCAATGCGATCGTGCTGTCCACGGCAAACGCGACCGTCGGGATCGGCGGCGGGCTGCCGAGCCGCGTGGATGCGGTGCAGCTTGCTGTGACAAAAGCGGCGGATCGCGCCCAGGGGACCGCGCTGGCGTCGGACGCCTTCTTCCCATTCCCCGATGCGATCCAGGCCGCCGCAGCGGCGGGTGTGACCTGCGTCATCCAGCCGGGTGGATCGATCCGCGACCAGGAAGTGATCGAGGCGGTGAATGCCGCCAATATGGCGATGGTCTTCACGGGGGTGCGGCATTTCCGGCACTAGTGCGAGTGACTTGTGCTGGCGGCGCAATGGTGCCATAATACAATACATTACAGGGTATGGGCTGTTACACGTCATTGAGCAGCCCTAAAACATTACTTAAGGGAGGACCTCCGTGGCAGGTGTATCTTATCGCAATGTGACAAAGCGTTGGGGAGATGTGGTGGCCGTTAAAGACCTCAACATCGAAATCCCTGATGGCGAGTTCCTGGTGTTCGTAGGCCCGTCCGGGTGCGGCAAATCGACCAGTCTGCGTATGCTGGCCGGTTTGGAAGAAATCACCGAAGGCGAAATTCTGATCGGGGATCGCGTGGTTAACAACGTGGCTCCCAAGGATCGTGACATCGCCATGGTGTTCCAGAGTTATGCCTTGTATCCCCACATGACGGTATACGACAACATGGCCTTTGGTCTGCGTCTGCGCCGCACGCCCAAGCAGGTGATCGACGAGCGGGTGCGCGAAGTTGCGGCCAGCCTCGGCATCGAGCAACTACTGGATCGCCGCCCGCGCCAGTTGTCGGGTGGTCAGCGGCAGCGTGTCGCGGTGGGCCGCGCGATCGTGCGCGAACCCGCCGTATTCCTGCTGGACGAACCGCTCTCGAACCTGGATGCGAAGCTGCGCGTCGAAGCGCGTACTTTCATCAGCAAGCTGCACCAGCGCCTGGGCACCACCTTCATTTATGTGACCCATGATCAGGTGGAAGCCATGACGATGGGGCAGCGTATCTGCGTGCTCAACGCGGGCCGCCTGATGCAGATCGATACGCCCACCAACCTGTACGACCATCCGTCGAATGTCTTTGTGGCCGGCTTCATCGGCAGCCCGTCGATGAACTTCTTCGACAATGCGATCCTGAAGGAACAGAACGGCAAGATGGTGGTCGATACTGGCATGTTCCTGGTCAATGTGCCCGAATCCCGCTATGACCTGTACCGCCCGTACGTTGGCAAGAAGGTCATCTTCGGCATCCGTCCCGAGAATATTGCGCATGCCGACTTTGTCCCGCCGGGGATCGTTCCCTCTCATATCGAAGCCAACGTGGATGTCGTCGAAGAAATGGGACACGAGAAAATCCTGTATCTCGAAGAAGGCGGCAAGACCTTCCTGGCCCGTATCGATCCGCGCGCCGACGTGCATGTTGGGCAGCGCATCCCTGCTATCGTCAACATGGCTGTGATGCACCTGTTCGACGCCGAAACCGAGCAGGCACTTCAGTAGGAAGAACTGTCGTTCGGCTAACCGCTTGAATTTTTGTGACCGCCTGTGTATGCTCACAGGCGGTTTTTATTGGTTTTTGACTGCGGATGAGCGCTGGAGACGCGCAGGAAGAAATCTTATGGCACAGGATCGATCGCAGTTTGACACACGCCCGCTGGAAGCGGAACTCGCGGAGGCGCTGGACGGCGATGTGCGCTTCGACCCGATGACGCGCCTGCTGTACAGCACCGACGCCAGCAGCTACCAGATCGAGCCAATTGGCGTGGTGCTGCCCAAACATGCCGATGATGTGGTCGCCGCGCACACGATCGCGGCCAAACACGGCATTCCGCTGCTGCCGCGGGGCGGGGGGAGCAGTCTGGCCGGGCAGACGGTGGGCTGCGCGCTGGTGCTTGACCTGTCGCGGTATATGAATCGCGTTGTGCGAGTCGATCCTGAAGCGAAAACGGTGCGCGTGCAACCGGGGCTGGTGTTGGGGCTGCTCAATAACCAGCTTGCGCCGCTTGGCCTCATGTTCGGCCCCGATCCCGCCAGCGCCGAGCGGGCGACGGTGGGCGGCTGTCTGGGGAACAACGCGACCGGGCTGCACAGCATTCTCTACGGAATGTTCTGCGATCATCTGCGTGCCGCCGATGTGGTGCTGGCCGACGGTGCGCGGGCGCAGTTTGGCGAGAACGCGCCAGCGAGTCCGCTGCGCGAACGGCTGGAAACTGAAGTCTGCCGGATCCTGGTCGACAACGCCGATGAGATCGCCCTGCGCTATCCGAAGGTATGGCGATCGGTGTCGGGCTATTTGCTGAACCGGCTGGATCCGGCGAATCTGAATCTGGCACGGCTGTTCGCCGGGTCCGAGGGCACGCTGGGCACCGCAGTGGAGATCGAGCTGGCGCTGGTCGACCGGCCAACCGATACGAGGCTGGTCGTGCTGCATTTTGACGACCTGCGGGAATCGCTGGAAATTGTCCCCGCGATTCTGGAGCTTGGCCCGTCGGCGGTGGAGATGGTCGATAAGCCGCTGCTGGATTTGACCCGGCAGCACCCGGACTATTCGAAACTATTGACCTTTATCGAAGGCGATCCGGCGTCGCTGCTGCTGGTCGAGTTCTACGGCGAAAACGATGCGGAGCTAACCGCTAAGGTCGACCGGCTGCAAGCTCTCCTGGCGCAGAAGGGCTACCGAGGAACGACGATGATCGCGGCGACACCGCAGCAGAAAGCCAACGCCATGAAAGTCCGCAAGGCTGGCTTCGCGCTGCTGATGGGTCTGCGCGGCGAGCACAAACCGCTGTCGTTCGTCGAGGATGCGGCGGTGCCGGTCGAGCACCTGGCCGATTATGTCAGCGAAGTGCAGCGCATCGTGGCGTCGCACGGGGCCGGGCTGGTTATGCTTGGCCATGCCAGCGCGGGCTGCCTGCATATTCACCCGATCCTGAATCTCAAGACGGTGGAAGGGCTGCGGCAGTACCGGGCAATAGGGGAAGCCTGCGCCAATCTTGTGATGCAGTATGGCGGGACGACCAGCGGCGAACACGGTGAGGGACTCTCGCGCGGGGAATTCAGTCACACGCTTTTTGGGCCGCAGGTCACCGAGGCGTTCCGGCAGGTGAAGCGGGCGTTTGATCCGCGCGGGCTGATGAATCCCGGTAAGGTCGTGGATGTGGGACCAATGGATGACCCGACGACTCTGCGCTACGGCCCGCTCTACCAGGTGCCCTATCCGCTGGAACGGGAGCGCCTGAACTGGTCCGCGGACGGCGGTTTTGGCGCGGCGGTGGAGATGTGCAATGGCGCTGGTGTGTGCCGCAAAGAAGGCACCGGCGTGATGTGCCCGAGCTTCATGGCGACGCGCGAGGAATCCGCATCCACGCGCGGGCGCGCCAACGCGCTGCGGCTGGCGATGACCGGCAAGCTTGGCCCTGATGGATTAGCTGATCCACGCGTTTATGATGTATTGGACCTTTGCCTGTCGTGCAAAGCATGCAAGGCGGAGTGTCCCTCGCTGGTGGATATGGCCCGAATCAAGGCGGAGTATACCGCCCGGTACAATGATACGCACGGCGTGCCGCTGCGGTCATGGGTATTCGGCCACATTCACCGGATGAACTGGTTGGGCGGCCGGATGCCGCGCCTGTCGAATGCGGTGCTCCGCTCGCCGTTAGCGCGTTTTGCGTTCAAACGGCTCGGCGTGACCACCGAACGGCAGCTCCCGCTGTTTGCGCGCGAACGGTTCAGCGAGTGGTACCGCAAGCACTATCGCGCACTGGAGTATAATGGAACTAAAGCGCCGATTCTGATCGTAGATACTTATACCGAGTACAACTATCCGTATCTGGGGCAGGCGGCGCTCCGGGTGGCGGACGCGGCGGGGTTCAGCGTCAAGGTATGGGGGCCGCGCGAGATCGACTGCTGCGGCCGTCCGCTGATCTCGAAGGGGCTGCTGGACGATGCCCGCTGGCTGGCGCAGCGCAACGTCAAACGGATGGCACCCGCCGTACGGAACGGCGAACGGTTCATGCTGATCGAGCCAAGCTGCGCCGCGGCCTTCCGCGATGAGTATCCCGATCTGGTGCCGGCGGAACAGCGCGAGGATGCGCGGCTCGTGGCGCAGTCGGTGATCACGGTCGAGGAGTGGCTGGCGGAAGCGGCCGATGCCGGGCTGGTGGATGGACTGAGCTTTGACGATACGCCATCCCAGATCGTCTTTCATGGCCACTGCTACCAGCGTGCGCTGTGGGGTACAGGGGCCGCCCACCGGATGCTTGGACTGCTGCCAAACTGCCAGGTAACCGAACTGGATGATGGGTGCTGCGGCGTGGCGGGGAGTTTTGGTTTCGAGGCGGAGCATTATGATCTGTCGGTGCAGATTGGCGAGCAGCGGCTGCTGCCCGCGGTGCGTGAAGCACCCGACGCTATGATCGTCGCCAGCGGGGTATCGTGTCGCGAGCAGATCGAGCATGGCACTGGCCGGCGTGCTCTGCACCCGGTTGAGGTGCTGGCGGCCCGGCTGCGAAAGAATGTGTAAGCCTGCTGCGCGGCGGGGCACGGCAGGGTTAGAGGCGTAGAGGAGTACAGGGTGATATGGCGAACACTCGGATAGATAAAGTGTTGCCGGTGGAGCGGGTGGACGGTCCGCAGCAGGCCTTGATTGAGGGACGGATACACCTGCTGAATATCCAGACCACCATCCGGCGGATGGTCGATCAGCCGGACATTGAACGAAACCTCGTGGATGTTGCCAAGGCGCTGCGCGCCCTGGGCTGGGAGCGGGTGATCCTGGCCGTGCTGTCGGATGAAGGGGATATAAGCCGGCTGATTTCGGTGGGTCTGACCTCCGACGAAGAAGCGGTTTACCGCGAAGGGGTCATACCCAACACGATCCGGGAACGTATGGCGAAGGGCGAACTTGAGTCGTGCCGGCTGGGCGGTTTCTATTTCATCCCGGCGGGGGCGGGTCCTGCCTGGGACGTGCGCGATCTGCTGTTTACACCGCTGCGAGTGGGGCAGAACGCCGTGCTGGATGGCATTCTGCGGCTGGAACAGCCGGCCAATGGGCTGCGCCCGACGCGCGACACGCTGCTCCCGGTCGACATTCTGGCTGGCCAGACGACGTTTGTCGTGGCGAACGAGCGAGCCGCACAGGTGCTTGAATATCAGGTGGAAGAGCTGTCGATGATGCACCGGGCCGACCGGGAAATCAGCTCGCACCTGGACGTCGAGCGTGTGATGACGCTCACGATGGACTGGTCTTTGCGGCGCACCGGGGCAGATACGGGGCTGCTCATGCTCATGACGGAGGACAAAACCGCCCTCGTGCCGTCGATCACGATGGGATATATTGACCACAGCACTTTTCCTTACAGCCGTGAGAACCCGATGCCGGTCAGCCTGGGCATTATTGGTCGTGTTGCCCGCACGGGCCAAACGGAGATCCTGCGGGATATGGAGGCAGAAAAGGACGATGTCGCCTTTCTGCCGGGGGCCCAGTCGTATCTGTCGGTGCCGCTGGCGATGCGCGGTGAGGTGTTAGGCGTGGTGACGCTGGCCTCCACCGAGCAGGGTATTTTTAGCGATAAAGAGGTGAGCTTTCTGGAACGGCTGTCTCGCCGTGCCGCGGTCGCGCTTGATAATGCGCGGCTGTACCGTCAAGCCGAACAGATGGCGGACGATATGGCCGTCCTCTACTCGGCCAGCCGGGCGATCACCTCCACACTGGAACGCGACGAAGTCCTCCAACGGATCGCACAGGCGATGGCCGTATCGCTGGAATGTTCCAGCGCGATCGTATTTGACTATCAGGCGAAAACCGAAGAGGTATCCGTACTGGCGGTGTACCGGGTGGGTACAGCTCTGGGAGCGGATGAAGTGCTGCCGGAAGTCCGCCAGCGGATCGCGCTGTCAACGTTCCCGGCGCTGCAGACAGCCGTTGAGCAGCAGCATCCCCTGGTGCTGCGCGTGGCCGATCCGGCTATTTCAGGGCTGGATCGCGAGCGCCTGGAAAACGACAACCTGTATACCATGGCGCTGCTGCCGCTCGTGGCCCAGAATGAACTGATCGGCGTGGCCGCCGTGATCGAAGGCCGGCGCGATCGCATCTTTTCGCCCAGCGAAATGTTCAAGGCGGAAGCGCTCGCCGGGCAGGCATCCGTCGCGCTCCGGCAGGCGATGCTGTTCAGCGAGGTGCTGGATCTCGGCAAGCTCAAGTCCGAGATGATTCGTATGGCCTCGCACGATCTGCGCAACCCGCTCAATAACATCATGGGCTATGTCGAACTGCTGGCCCTGTCCATGTCGGGGCAGGGCACAACACCCGACCAGGAGCTTTATCTCGACACGCTGCGGCGCAACACGAAGGCGATGCGCACGCTGCTGGAAGATCTGCTCACGCTGGAACGAATCGAAAGCGATCGTCAGAATGAGTGGCAGTCGGTAGACCTGTTCGGCCTGGTGCTTGAGGTGGTCGAGTCACAGCGATCCAGCGCGGCCCTGAAAAATCACACGCTGAACTTCGAATGCGCTGAGGATACACCCATGGTCCGCGGCAGCGAAACCCAACTGCGGCAGGCTATCGCTAATCTGGTGGGGAACGCGATCAAATACACACCGGATAACGGGGTGGTGGAAGTTCACCTGGGACCCAAGGACAAACGTCTTCAGTTCTGGGTGAAAGATAACGGCTATGGCATTTCGCCGGAACGTCAGAGCAAGATCTTCGAGCGGTTTTACCGGGCGCGCGAACCCGGGACTGACCATATCAGCGGGACCGGGCTCGGCCTGAGTCTGGTCAAGACGGTGATCGAACGGCACGGCGGGCATGTCTGGTTCACGAGTGAAGCGGGCGCAGGGAGCACCTTTGGATTCTGGATGCCAGTCATTGACGCAGCGGGGGCGTGATTGAGCATTGTTTCGTTTGTGCTGATGGTTATGAGCGGCCCTGACGACGGACAGAAAATCTATCTGAGCCGCGAGCATCGTGATGGGGGTGTGCGTGAAGATGGCACCTGGACGCTCTTGTTCGGTCGGCGTGAAGCCTGCGACGTGAGCATTCCGTTCGATACCCAGGTATCGCGCCTCCATGCCATGCTGCGGATCACGCCGGCGGGTGAATTCTGGCTGGAAGACATTGGCAGCCTGAACGGCGCGTTCGTCGGCAGGCTGCGGATTGAAGCGCCAACCCGGCTGGAGCGGGGACAGTTGTTCCGGCTGGGGCGTACCTGGATGCGTATCCAGGCTGAAGAGGGTGGGGTAGGTGATGAGTGAGGAAGTTATTACCCTGGATGACATCCTGACCCTGGCGCGCCAGGAGTCCGCCAAGATGCACCATTTTTTCATCGGCGTGGAACACCTTTTTGTGGCGCTGACGAAACTTGGCGGCGGTCTGACGACGGCTGTTCTCGAACATCACGGCCTGTCGCCGCGTTTCGTGCGCTACAGCATCCGCGAGTCCGTGACGCGCTACGAAAACCGGCGCTTCTGGCCAGGGTATCCTGAATCGCCCCGCGCGGCGGGGGTGCTGAATCTGGCCCGGCAGCGGGCTGGGTCCAACCGAACCACCGAGCGTGACCTGCTGCTGGCAATTCTGGACGAGAACGACAGCGTGGCGATCCGCGTGCTCAACGAAATGGGCGCGAATCTGGCGGCGCTGCGCGAAACGACGCTCAGTTGGACATCACCACTGCGCCCGCAGCCGCCCGAAATCCCGGTGCGGGGGTCTGTAGAACTCGACGGAGAGCAGCGGCGGGTACTCCAGCTTATGTTCCGAGACTACAGCGAAGTCGAAATCGTGCGCGAGCTAGAAGGCGGGCACAGCGGCGCGCGGGTGCTGCTGGTGCGGCCGGTGCGCGTGGGTGGGCACCGCGATGCGCCGGTCGTCGTCAAGCTGGACGAGCGGCAATCGATCCTGTATGAGCGGCGGCGGTACGATCTGCACGTGAAAGGCACGCTGCCAGCCACGACTGCGCGCCTGCTGGAAGCGCCGGCCGCGCCGGACAAGTCGTGGTGTGCCGGCCTAAAATACACGTTCGTGGGGCGGCTGGACGACACCGAACCTGTCAGCCTGCGCGAACTGGCGTTGCGCGATCCGCAAAAACTGGGCGGGCTGATTCATACCCTGTTCGAAGAGTTCGGTCCGTCGTGGTGGCTGCAGCGGCACCCCTACCGGTTTGGCGTGTGGCGTGAGTACGAGCATGTGCTGCCGCCGGCGCTGGTGGTCGAGGCGCTGCCGGATGGCGATCCGGGGGCGACCGGGCATGAGCTGGCTCCGCTGGGCGTGTGGAGCCGTGATGGCAAGGTGCTGCCGGGAGAGATCGTCGCGCTGAACGGCTTCGCGGTGCAAAAGCTCGATGTGGCGAAGGATATTCTTTATCTGGCGGCGGGGGCGCTGCCAGAAGCGATCAACCGGGCGAGCAAAGTCGAGGTGCGCGGATGGGGTCTTGACCGGCAGACCCTCTTCCGGGGCGAGACGATCGACCGGATTGTGGGGCGCGTCGTCAGCACGCGCGACGATCTGCTGCGGCGCTCCTTGCAGGCGCTCGAACCGAATTTTGATCTGCGGGCGGAACGAATCCCCTCAGGGCAGGACGGCGCGCCCGATCTGCCCAACCCCCTGTTTGAGATCACCACGCTGCTTGAGCGGCAGGTGAACGGCTACCTGTCGGTCATTCATGGCGATCTGCATCTGGGCAACGTGCTGGTTGGGCCGCGCGGCGATGCATGGCTGATCGATTTTGCCTGGACGCGCGAAGGGCATACCCTGTTTGACTGGGCAATGCTCGAAGCGAGCCTGCTGGTGGAAGTGATCGCCCGGCTGGCTCCGCCCGGCTGGGAGGGCGCGTGGGGCATCGTGAAGATGCTGAACCAACTCTATCGGGGCGATGATCGCGTGCTGCATGAGCGCCACCGGGTCGGGCGAGCGCTGCATGCAGTCAAGGCCGTGCATGATATTGTGCGGGGGAGCCTGATGGCGTCGGAGCAATGGACAGAATATTACGTGGCACTGTCGCTGCTGGCGCTGCGCCTGATGGACTGGAAATCGGAAAGCCTGGACGCGCGGCGGCTGGCGTTTCTGGTGTCGGCGCTGGCACTCGCGCTGGTGCGAGCGGCTCCGCTCGATCCGCAGTCCCGCACCGATCAAAGCTGGCTGGAAGTGCCGACGGACATCGATCTGCGCGGGCAAGCGCCCGATCAAGGCCCGGTATCGACTGGCTGAGACGCCGGGCAATCTGAGCTTTCGATCCGGCTTTCACGGGACTCGGTGATCTCGATCGTCCAGCAGGGTGAGTCCGGCGTGAAACGGCGATCGGGCAGCCGGACGGTAATGGTTGTGTCCGCAAAAGCTGGATCGGCATCAGAGAAGTTGTACCGGATACGCCCGGCGGTCTGTTCCAAAGTCAGCACATAGTCGCGCTCAAAACGATCGGACACATGCCCCAAGACCGTCGCATGGCGATGGGACTCGGTCAGAGTCAGCGCCGCCGGGCCGGTCAGGATGGCCCACCCATCGTTGATCTCAAAGGTGATGCGGGTTTCTCCGGCGGGGAGAACGCGCAGGCTGCGTCCAATCTCCAGGGATGCTGCGCTTTCCGGCTGGAGGGGTTCCGGCGTGTGCCCCGCGATGACTCGTTCGGCGCTCCCGGCCAGGACATGCACCGCGGCGGGTTTGGTCACATCAAACGGGATGATGAGCGAGGCGGCGATTGCCAGAAGCGTCAAGCCCAGCACGGCCAGCAGGGCCAACTGGATCGGGCGGGTGTTTGGGTCCATGAATCAAATACTCCTGCATGATGCGCAGGAGTATTGTAGTCAAGGTGAGCGAGAAGCGAAAGATTAGCGCCGCGCCCAGTTGGGCAGATCATTCCGGTATTCGCCGCTGCTGTAGACGTAAACGTAGGCATCCTGATAGTCTTCGGCCTGCGTCCACTGGAACAGCCACCACGAGTCCATGATGGACAGATTCACACAGCCGTGACTCTGGCGATAACCAAAGCGATCATGCCAGTACGTGCCGTGCAGCGCGACATCGCCGTTGAAATACATCACGTAGGGCACTTCTTCGATGAAGTAAAAATCGACCTGTCCTGATGCGCCGCTCATGCGCGTGGCTTCGTAACGCTCGTAAACCTGGAACAGCCCCTCGGGGGTGCTCCACCGCGGCAGCCCGGACGAGATCAGCGAGGCGAAGACCATTTTGTCGCCCTCGTAGGCCACGACGGTCTGTTCGTACAGATCCACGGCTACCCAGTGATCGTTGGGGCTGACGCCTTCGGGGCGCGGGATGGCTTTGACTTTCGCGACTCGGATCTGCTGAAGCCACTGGTCCGGCCCAACGAGATACCATTCCCAGCCGTCAACATACTCGATGCCGTAGATATTCATCATGGTGTAGCGCGGAATGATCTCCATGCTTTCATCCTGCGGCCCGCCAGGATAGCGGCTCGGACGGGCTTCGGCCAGCATCCAGGCAAAGGGGCGCTTGGGCTGCTCGATGATCTCCACGCCGGAGAACTCGGACACGTCCGCCCAGGTGATATGCTCCTCAGCCACCCACACGCCGTAATTGACCTGAACCCAGCCGTTCTCAACACTCACAATGGTGACGTAGTTGTAGCCGGCATCAAGCTCCCCGATCGGATTGCCGTTGGGCGCGTCATACGTGATGACATGGCCGATCATACGGCGGTAGGCGCGGTTCCACACGATGTCTTCCTGGTACGGCACCTGTACGGCGTCCGGTGCGGGGTGCAGCCGCATCTCCGCTTCGGCGGCCCGCAGTTCGATGGCGGACATGCCGGTATCCTGCAGACAGTCATCAGGGATGACCGGGGTCTCACCTTCGGGCGTAGCGGCAATCGCCGCCGCGATCAGCGCCGCACAGCGTTCATCGCGCCCGTTGCCGGGGAATGCGGCTGCTGTGCCGGGCTGCGCCAATTGAACCACCAATACGCTGAGGAGAATGATGGAAGCCAGTTTGATCAAGCGCATAAGGATCATACCTCACCTGTGTTGAAGCGTGGATAGAGGATAACAACGAACCAGGGTGAGGTCAATGATTTATCAGCGCAGCGCAGGGGAATAGCCGGTTTGCGTGTGTATTTGTTGGCAGTTCGTGCTACAGTGTACGGCGTTCTGATTCTGAGCAAAGGCCTTGTGATGAATAGTCGGAGAATCGTGCTGCGCGCGACCAACCTCACCAAGGATCTGCCGCTGGGGAAGGTGGTTGTCCATGCGGTGCGGGGTGTGGATCTGTGTATTTATGAGAACGAAATGGTGGGAATCGTGGGGCCATCGGGGAGCGGCAAGAGCACGCTGCTCGGCCTGATCGGCGGGCTGGACACGCCGACCACGGGCCGGGTCGAGATCGACGGCGTGGACATCACGAATATGAGTGAGGGCCGGCTGACCGAGGTGCGGAATGAGAAGATCGGGTTCGTGTTCCAGTTTTTCAACCTGATCCCAACCCTGACCGCACTTGAGAACGTCGCGCTGCCGATCCAGTTTGCGCAGAAGCCGAAATTTGACCCCGACAAGCGAGCACGGGACCTGCTCGACCTGCTCGGGCTGTCGGACCGGCTGAACCATCGCCCGATGGAGCTTTCGGGCGGGCAGCAGCAGCGGGTGGCGATTGCGCGGGCGCTGGCGAATAATCCGCCGCTTTTGCTGGCCGACGAGCCGACCGGCAATCTTGATTCGGAAGCGTCGCACATGGTGATCGAGGCGCTGCGTGACGTATGGCGCGAAACCGGGACGACGGTGATCCTGGTGACGCACAGCGCAGAACTGGCCGGGCAGATGGGGCGCGTGCTGCATCTGGTAGATGGGCGGGTTATCGACTGATGTGGCTGGTACTGATGGCTCAGGGGATAACGAAGCTGCTGCGTTTTTCGCTGGTCCACTCGCTGCGCGACCTGTGGCGCAACCGGGCGCGGACCACGTTCGCGCTGATCTGCGTGGCGACCGGGGTCGCGGCGGTGGTGGCGCTGCGTTCGCTGGCGTTCATGGTTGGGGACGAACTCACCACCAATCTGGCGCAGATCAATCGGGGCGATATACGGCTGATCGCCTCGCGAGACGTGCCGGAATTGGTGGAGCTAAACGAGCAGGGTATCGCCGTTTTTACGCAGGAAACCGTCGATCTGATCCGCGAGTGGTCGGCTGGCGAAGGGACGGAAATCACCGTGGCGCGGCTGGGCAGCTTCGCGCAGATCACGCCGCTGGTGGATGGCGAGTCCGTCACCTCGAAGCTCGCGTTTCTGGTGTATGTCGAGCCAGACAAATACCCGTTTTACGATACGATCGTTTTGCGTGAGCCTGCGGGATCGAGCCTGGACTCGGTGTTCAGCGAAGCGCCCGCCGGAGATGCGTACCCGGTTGTGATATCGAGCGATCTGGCGCGGCAGTCCGGCCTGGGCCTGCGTCCTGGCGACCGGGTGCGGATCGGCGCGTCCGAGACGGAATACGAAGTGCGCGGGATCGCGCCGTCAACGTCTGAAAATATCCTGTTCAATCCCAAAGCCGCCTTTCTTGGGTGATTATCTCTATCTGCCCTATGACCGTCTGGCGCTGCTGGACACACTACCGCTGCCCGATCAGGTGTTTATCAAGGTGCCGCTGGGGCATGATATTCGCGCCGCGGAAACCAGCCTGATCGATTATTTGCAGGCGCACTTCGACACGGATACCCGATTCAGTGAGAAGCTGTATCGCACGACCGTGCCTGACCTCGAAGAACAGAACAAGGAAATCGCCGGTGTGATCGACGACATGATCCTTGTGATGGGGCTGTCGTCGCTGCTGATCGGCGGGATCGGGATTGTCAATACGATGCTGGTGGTGGTCAGCCGCCGGACGCTGGAGATCGCGGTGCTGAAAACCCTCGGTCTGAAGGGGTACCGCGTGACGATCCTGTTTCTGGTCGAAGCGCTGCTGATGGGGCTGGCGGGCAGTCTGATCGGGATCGCTGCGGGCGTGCTGCTGAGCTATCTGATCCGTGGGGTAGGGGAAGAAGCGTTTTCGCTTGCGCTGGACTGGCGGCTGTATCCTGAGGCGATGCTCAGCGGGCTGTTCCTCGGCATCGTCATGACCGGGCTGTTTGGCTTTCTGCCGACTCTGATCGCCGGGCAGGTCCGGCCGGCGATCGTGCTGCGTCCAAACGAAGCACAGCTTCCAGCGGCGGGACTGATCCAGACCCTGCTCACCATCATCGTCATGATCACGATCCTGGGGCTGCTGGTGAGCGCGATTGTCGAAGACGCGATCACTTACGGCCCGGTCTACATGATCGTCGGCGGCGGGGCACTGGTTGGTCTGTTCGCCGGGGTGATCGTTGCCAATACGCGGCTAGGCCAGGCGATCCCCGATTATTACGTGTTCCGGCTGCCGCGCCGCTATGAGCGCCTGGAACGCCGCCTGACGGTGACGGCGGGGGCGCTCGCCGGCTGGATTCCGGTCCGCCATGAGTCTCCGAGCACGGTTCAGGAGCGCGGGCGGCACGCGATCACCGCCGGGCTGCGCGTGCTGCGGCAGGTTGTGCTGCTGTACGGCGCGGCGGCGGTCGGCGCGGCGCTGGCGTCTGTGCTCGTGCTGCTGCTGAGCGAGCTCTGGCTGCCGTTTGGATTGGGCAGCGTCAAGCCGGCCAACGAGGTGATCGGGGCGTGGCGGCGCGGCGATGCGGGGTGGGTCGTCTTCTGGACGGTGCTGGCGCTTCTGTTTGCCTACCTGATCCGGCGGTACGCACGCGGATTCGTCGCGATCATCGCCTTAGGCTCGCTTGGCATCACGCTGGGCGGGCTGATCGGTCTGATCGGCGGCCTTGGGCTGGAACGCCTGCTGCGTGGATCCGGTGCGTGGAATTTCCTCGCGGAGATGTCCACCGGGATCGTGCTGGTCGAAGGCGCGCTGGCTGTGCTCGCGGCGGTGTACGTGGGCTACTGGCTGCTGGTGTGGGCTGTTTCGCGTCTCTCGCCCGCCGCGCTCATGGCGATCACCAGTCTGACCGTGTTCGGCCTGCTGGCGGGGATTGCCGCTGCCGTTTCGCTGGCCGGGATCGGAGCGCTGGCGGCGTTGTGTGGCACGGCGGCCGCGATCTGGCTTGGATTTGAACTGCGGCGGTTTTTCCGCACAGGCCAGCCCATACCGGACGGCGAGCCGGATGCGGGCCGGGTACACCGCAGCGGCGCAGTCCGCGCGCTTCCCCTCGATCCTGCTGCTCAGCGCTGTGATTGTTTCCGGCGGTGTGCTGCTCGCCAATGTCGGGGCGGCGAATGTCGTGCGGGCGGCGGTTGCCCTGATTGGTGCGGCCGTTCTGGGCGGATTATGGTGGTATCTCACAAAGAAACACCGAATCGATGGGCGGCTGGTCCTGCGCGAGATGCACGGGCGGCGGACGCGCGTCGCCTCGACACTGCTCGGGTTGAGCGTGGGAATCGCCGGCTTGAGCCTGGTGTCGCTGACGACCAGCGCCGCCGGCAATCTGCTCGAAATCCAGTTGGGCGAGACCGCCGAGGGCAATCTGCTGATCGGAGACCCGTCATCGCAGCACGGCGAGCAGATCAGCGCCATATTGAACCAGGCGGAAGGCGTGGAAAGCTTTTCGCAGGTGACGCTGTACAGTGCCATGCTGCTCAAAATCAACGGGGAGCCGCTGGAACCGCTGCGCCACCGGGGACCTATCGAGGACGAGAACGGCAGCGCACGAGCGGAGGAAACTGGCCTTCCCATCGGCCTGACGGTACGCGCCAGCCTGACCGATCTGCCCGACTACCGGATGAAGCGCGGGCGTCCGCTCCGGCCAGGGGATGAAGGCCAGCACCGGATCATGCTGCGCGAGTCCGATCTGACCAATATATATGATATCCAGCCGGGCGACCGGCTGATGCTTCAATTTCACGAACGGCCTGGGCGATGAGGATGATTTCCTGATTCAGGTCGCGGTGGTCGGGATTATCTCGGTCAAGTCCGAGCAGAGCGGCCTGGAGGAAATGGGCAACCTGTCCGAACTTCCGCCGGAGGTGCTGCCGCCGAGCGTGCGGCCGCAAGGCATCGCAGCGATTGCCCAGGTGGACGAGAGCGATGACGCCTATATGGATCAGGTACTCGTGGCCGTGTCGCAGGTGCCGGGCGTGATCGCGTTTGAGCTGAGCGCGCTGACGCAGCTTGCGGAGAATCTGCTGAACCAGTTGAAGGCGATTCCAACCCTGGTCGCGTGGCTGGCGGTCGTGGCGGGAACGGCCATCATCGCCAATACGGTCGCGCTGGCGACGCAGGAGCGCCGCCGCGAGATCGGCGTGATGAAAGCGGTAGGACTGAAGGGCCGCCGCGTCCTGGCCATGCTGATGATCGAGAACGGGCTGATCGGCCTGATCGCAGGTCTGATCGGAGCGGGAGTCGGTTTTGTCGTGACCGTGGTGCTCGTGCTGGTGAGTCAGGATCCCGAAGACATCCGGCGGACGATTGAGTTCTCCACGATGGGCTGGCTGGTGCTGATGTCGGTCGCGGTGGCGATCGGCGCGGCGACGCTCTCGGCATGGAGCGCCGCCGCCGAAAAACCCATGAATGTGCTGCGGTATGATTAACCTCACCCCCCCCCCTCCGCGCCGTGGAGAGGGGCGGATCGTTGAGATCCGCCCCTGTTAGTAAAAGACTACTGCACGACCGAGACGTTATCCAGGTCGCCGTTCCAGGCGAGCTTAGCACCCGGCAGCCAGACATTGCCGAGCGGCGTTTGCAGCATCCACCAGCCGCCGTCAGCCGTCTTGCCGACAATCGGATAGTTGCCCGCGGCGACTTCTCCCGCCGGGCTGTCATAGCCGGCCGTCAGGTACACCGTCTGCGGCGCGTAGAAGATCGCCAGCGGAACTTCCAGCGTGCCCACAGGCTCGGTGACGCTCGGTACCAGATCCCAGACGCCCCGGAAGATGATGTGCATGATCCGTACCCAGCCGACGCCGTAGCTGCCTTCCACGCGCAGCCAGGGCAGGGTCGGGTGTTTGCCGGTCACAACCAGCACCGTGCCGCCGGGTACCGAGGTCAGCGATTGGTACTGAGCACCGGGTCCGCTGCGGATGTTCAGCCGGTGAATGTTCACCAGCGCGACATTGGTGATCACGGGCGAGGTATCCACAATTGGCAGGGCAGCCATGCTGCCTTGCAGCGTAATGCCGCTGAAATTGATCCAGCCGATAAAGCCGGCGCGCGCGACCTGAAGCCAGAGCCCATCCGTCGAACGGGCGACGACACCCAACTGATCCCCCAGATGGGTATCCCACATTGGGCTGCTATCGAACGAATCCGACAGATAAGCGACTTTGCGCTCAGCTTCCACGATCGCGGTGGCAAATGCCGCTCCGGTAAAGCCGGGTCCGGGCGTCGCCGCGTTGGATGTCAGCTTAATGTTGGCTGCCGCACCGGCGAGACTCACATCACGCACCGGCACCCAGCCGATACCCCATATGTCCGCGACCTGCCACCACGTATTGTCCGCGGTGCGCCCGCCCGTGGGCAGGGTCGTTCCGGCGGGCAGGGTGGCGATCACATCACCGCCGCCCGGCTGGGTTGTAACGGTTGTATCGGTGTTTACGCGAACCGTTGGACCGTCAAATGATGGGCCAGGATCGGCCACGCGAGCGACCAGACTCTCATCTCCCCGGAACGCGACCTGCGCCAGATTCACCCATCCGATCCCGATGCTGGTGTTGACCTGCCACCAGTTGCCATCCGGCGAGCGGCCGATGACTTCCATCACCGAGCCGGTCGGCGCAATGCCGACGACGAAGGAGTCAAAATTGGGGTTGCGATAGACGGTCGCCGGATAGCCATCGACGATGACGGTGGGTACTTCGACCATGCCCGCCGGCTCGCTGACAATGGGCACCGAATCCAGCGTGCCGCGGAAGACTACAAGCATATCACTGACCCAGCCGGTGCCATAGGGTGAGCTGACGCGCCACCACAGGCTATCAGGGCTGCGGCCGGTGACGGTCAGTTGGGTGCCGCCTGCTACCGAACCGAGCACCGACATGTTGGCGGCCGGGCCGCTGCGGATATGTGCGGCTCCGGTGTTGACAATGACGATGTTGCCGCCTTGTGCCAGGACGGGAGCCGCCACACTGAGCAGGCCGGTCAACACGAGCGCCAGAACGATCCCAATTCGCAGATAACGGAACATATCCCCTCCTGATCGGATTTTTCAACGCAGACTGAAGCGACTGCATGAAGCATGTTTGTAGTCTAGTATAGTCAAAACCAAATTCAGCGCATATCAGCCGATACGCGCGCCGGTCTGCCGATCAAAGAAGTAGAGGCGTTCAGAAGGGAATTCGAGATAGAAGGTGTCGCCCCGGCTGGCGGCGACCGACAGGCTGGCGCTGATGACACAGCGCTGACCGCGGATCTCGCCGTAAAGCAGTTGGCGGCTCTGCGTCAGGAGGGGTTCGATCATGTCCACTTTGGCCGGGATGCCGCTTTCGACGATCTGAATGTGCTCGGGCCGAACGCCGATCCAGACGGCCTGACCTTGCTGAAGACCGGGGCGGATGGGGCTGACGGTAAAACCACGACCTTCCCACGTGCTGCCCCACACGTGACCGGCGAACAGATTCATGGGCGGGGTGCCGAAGAACTCCGCCACAAACGCGCTGCGTGGGGTGTCATACAGCGCATGGAAAGAGCCGATCTGCTCAATACGTCCGTCGCGCATGATGGCGATCCGGTCAGACAGCGCCACGACCTCGGTCTGATCGTGGGTGACGTAGACCGACGTGATCTGATAGTGTTTGAGCAGCCGGTGAAGCTGCATGCGCGTCTCAACTCGAAGCTGGGCGTCCAAATTCGACAGGGGTTCGTCGAACAGAAACAGCTTGGGGTCGCGCGCCAGACAGCGCGCCACGGCGATCCGCTGCTGCTCCCCACCGGAAAGGGTAGGGGGCTTGCGGCTGAGCAGGTGTTCGATATCCACGCCCATGATCTCGACAATATGCCGGATCCGTTCGGGAATCTTTTCGGGTTGTTTCCGAATCAGATCGTAAAAGCCGATGTTGTCATACGCGGCAAGGTGAGGATAGAGCGCGTAGGTCTGAAAAACCATGCCAATGCCGCGCTCCGCCATGGGCAGATCGGACAGGCTGACGCCGTTGTACAGGATCTCGCCCGAATCGGGTTTGAGCAGGCCCGCGATCACTTTGAGGAGGGTGGTCTTGCCGCAGCCCGACGGGCCCAGGATGCCGAGTGTTTCGCCCGCCCGAATCGTGAGGGAGATGTCATCCAGGGCGTTGATTCGATCGGGTGGGGTGGCGGGCTGGTTGGACGAAGACTCAAACATGCGCGTGGTGGATGTCACCATGCGGTCAAAAGCGCTTGTATCGTGCTTTTCACCGGTCACATAGCGCTTGGTGACGTGCTGCAAGTTGATGGTCGTCATAATCCCCCAACCGGCTTTAGCTCCGCCCGTTATCTGACAGGAAAGCGCGGATCGAGTGAAGCACGATGCCCGTGAACAGCGTCTGAATGCCGATGAGGGCCAGCAGGATGCTGATCAGGGCGTAACCTACCGCCAGACTCTGGTAGGTATTGTAGCGCTCAACCACGATGAGCCCCAGCACAATACCGATAATGAGGATTATCAGGCCGGGAACGCCGAAGAAAAACAGCGGGCGGTGCTGGCTGACCAGTGCGATGATCCCGTTGAGGACCTGAAACCCGTGGCTGAACGGGTTGCGCTTGGGACCATCCTCATACGTCATGCGAACCGGAACTTCCTTGACGGTGAGGCGATGCTGCTGGACCAAAAACTGCATCTCAAATTCAAGGGAAAAGCCACCATTGGGCCGGAACGCGACCGTGTCCAGCGCCTTACGCGACAGCGCGCGAAAGCCGCTCTGCAAATCGGTCAGCGCGACGCCGGATGCCAGATTCGTCGCGACGGTCAGGGCGTGTTGGCCCATCACCCGCCAGCGCGGGATCGTGCTGCGCACCGTGAGGAAGCGCGACCCGACCACAATATCGGCCTGTTGTGCCTCCACCGGGGCGACCAGGAGTGGAATTTCGGCGGGATCATGCTGGCCGTCCGCGTCGATCAGGACGACGAGCGCGGCGTTCGCCTCGCGCGCGTGCATCAACCCCGTGTTGACGGCCTGGGCTTTGCCGCGGTTGGTCTCGTGGCGGAACACGATCGCGCCGGCTTCTTCAGCAATCCGCGCAGTTTGATCGGTGGAGCCATCATCAACCACGTACACCCGATCAACGAAGTGCCGGGTTTTCAGCACAACGCTGCCGACGAAACGGTCCTCGTTGTAGGCGGCGATGACCGCAATCTTGGGTTGAGGCGAAGTCGGATTCGGTCACAGTCTTTCCCCGTGGTGTGCCCGTTCAGGGGCGCAATTTTGTTAGCATTTTAACACGTTCCCATATTCACGAAAGGCCCATGTGAGCTAATCGTATGGCGGACGTAGGGTGTTGGGTTGTGCTGGCTGGCGCATCTATCTGGTATACTGGGCGGGTTGTTGCTGGTAAAGGCAAGTGAGGTAGTTATGCGATCTGGACTGCGAACGATCCGCCGGCTGTTCGGTGTGATGGTGTTGCTGGCGGTTGCCCTGGCGGCGCTTGGGTATGTGGTGTACGCCGCCAACGGGATTCTGGACGAGGTCGAAGCGCGCGATACGCGCGAAAGCTACGATGAGCAGATTATTCTAACGGCGACGGCATTGGCCGGGCGGCTGACCGCCGTGGCGGATGCTGCCTTACAGGAACCGATTACACCGGCGGAAGGTTCAGCAGGTGATCGCACCAGCATGGCCGTCGAGACTGCTGTCGAGACCGCGACCGAGACACCGTCACCCGTGCCGACGGCGGTGGCGCAGGTTCCCGATACAGATACGCCGGTGCCGACGGATACGCTCACGGCAACTGGGACGGAAACTCCGACACCCCCACCGACGGAAACCGAAACGCCGCTTCCGGCCAGCATCACGCCCATCCCAACCAATACACCGCGCGTTATCCCGACTCTGATCCCGACCAATACGCAGCGGCCGACATTCACCCCGACGGCTACCGAGACTCCGCTTCCAACGGCGACGCTGACTCCCTCGCTCACGCCGACGCCCAGTCTGACGTTCACACCGTCGGTTACGCCGACGCCAACGTATATCATCGAAGGCACGTATGCGGTTCCGTTCAACACGCCGGTTGTGCCGATCCCGCCGCGCGTGCCGCTGATGGAGAATGACCCGGATATTGTCAATTTCCTGCTGCTGGGCAGCGATACATCCGGCGGTGGAGTAGGGCGCACCGATGTGATTATCCTGGTGTCGGTCAACAAGAAGGCTCAATCGGTGGCGATGTGGCACCTGCCGCGCGACCTGTTTGTATATGTTCCCAATCACACCATGGATAAGCTCAATCTCGCCTACGCGCTCGGCGTTTCGAGCAACTACCCGGGCGGCGGATTCGGCCTGATGAAAGAGACTATTCTGTACAACCTCGGCATCGAGGTTGATCATTATGCGCGCGTCGATTTTGATGACTTTATGCGCGTGGTAGAAGAGCTCGGCGGGCTGGAAGTCAGCGTAGACTGCGGGATCATCGACTGGCGTTTGAAAGACCCGGAACTTGATCCGCAGGTCGAGGACAATTGGGAATACTACACAATGCCGATCGGCCGCCAGACGCTCTCGCCTTACATGGCTCTGTGGTATGTTCGCAGCCGGAAGACGACGAGCGATCTCGACCGGGGCCGCCGCCAGATGGACGTGCTGCGCGCGATGTGGTATCAGGCCCGCGAGCAGGGGTTGTTCACCCAGGTGACGCAGTTGTGGCCGGAAGCCGTCGAAGTCGTTGAAACCGATATGACCCTGACGGATGTGCTGTCACTGGTGCCGCTGGCCGCCAGCCTTGATATGAGCAACATCGCACGGTACAGTGGCACACTTGGCGTACACTACACACCGTTTACCACGCCGGATGACCGGCGCGAAACCATGCTGCCAGTGATGGATCAACTGCTGCCCCTGATCCAGGATTTCGTGACGCCGCCGACCGGCAACCGCCTGGGCCGGAAGACCGTCTCTGTCGAGGTGGCGGATATGTCGGCGTGGGGTATCGGATTTGATCAGGTGGCCGTTGACCGGCTGGCATGGGAAGGGTTCGCCGCGTATTCCAACCCGATGTCGAACTACTCGCCGCGCGAAGTGACCCTGATTCACGACTATACCGGGCAGAGCAAGGGCAGCGCGCTCGCGGATCTGCTGCGTGTGCTGCGCGTCAGTGAGGGCCAGATAGTCTCTGAGCCTGATCCCAACCGGACGGTTGATTTCCGCGTCGAGATCGGCCAGTCGTACAATTCCTGTGTGTACGGCAATGCCGAGGATGAGGTGGACGCGGGGCCGCCGATCCCCACACCGAGCGCAGAAATTACTACCCCCGCCGAAGGCAACAACTTCGGCTAGTCATCACAGCGGGGCCGGTCGAAAGAGGCTGGCTCCGCTGCTTTTTTAGCGAGATGGCTCCCAATCGGGCAGGAAATTCGACTGCGTGCCGGTCAGCGCCTGCGGAGTCCCTCCCGAGACTGCCACCGGGATCAGATAAATCGCGGAAATATCCGGTTGGCCGCTCTGATAGACAAGCTGCGTACCATCCGGCGACCAGTCCGGGAAGGCGTTATGGGGCCCGGTGGTGATCTGCTGTGTCGCGCCGGTATTCATGTTGAGCACAAAGATGTTCAGTGTGTCATTGAGCGCCGAAATCGCGTGATAGGCGATGTGTGAGCCATCCGGCGACCAGGTCGGGAAGGCATTGGTATCGGCGTTGTCGGTCAGACGCCGGATCTCACCCGTGCTCAGGTTGAGTACGGCCAGCTCGTAGGGTGTGCCCCAGACCGAGGTATGATAGGCGATGTGTGAGCCATCCGGCGACCAGTCCGGGCCGAGATCGTCCGCGTCGTTGTCCGTTACCGCGCGCATGCCGCTGCCGTCTGCATTCATGACGTAAATATCGTAATCACCGTCCGCGTCGCTGTGGAACGCCAACTGGCTGCCATCCGGCGACCATGCAGGATACTTGTCATCGACATCGGACGAGTCGGTCAGGTTACGCAGATTGGTGCCGTCGCGATTCATCACGTAAATGTCATAATCGCCATTTTCGGACGCCGCCCCATATAATGCGATTTGTTCCGCATTGGGCGACCACGCCGGGCCGCGTTCTGCCCCGGAACTGCTCGTAACCTGTCGGAAGTCGCTTCCGTCGATGTTCATGACGTAGATGTCCAGGCTGCCGCCGCGATCCGAGATCAAACGCGATCCGGCTGACGCGCGGTCCCTGGCTAGGGCCCAGGGTGGGCGGTGCCGTAGACAGCGCCCCGGTGTCGGTCATCGGCTCGGCCGGTACGGAGGACTCGGCATCGGCACTGTCCTGACTCTGGCTCCCGTCCCCATCGTTATCCGAATAGGTGAGGAGATAGACCGCGGCGGCGCAGCACACAAACGCCAGCAGAAGAATGCCTCCGAACGCTCCCATCAGCGGCCAGTTCGTGCCGCGCGGTGGGGGAGGGGGGGCGACGGGTGGCGGATGATACACCGGCGCTGGCGGTGGACTTTCGGGCTGGACCATGCGGCCCAGGGCCGGAATGGTACGAGCTGCCGGGCGTGATGCCCCCTGTAACGATCGTTCGAGGTGCGGCTCGGTGGGCGGCAGTGGAACCGGGTGCTCGATCTTGTTCAGCGGCGGCGGCGCGTCTTCAATCGCTTCTTCTTCGACGTGAGCCATGAACTGCGACCATTCCGGCAGCTTGATATTGGCGGGCTGCGGGTCGCTGCCGGATTCGGGCTGCGTGTCGGGCGGGATCAGAGCGATGGGTGCAGCGCCCACGGCCTCGGTCAGCGCGTCCAGCACCTCGATGACCGATTGGTAGCGCCGGGACGGGTCCTTTTGCAGGCAGCGCAGGACAATTTCCTGAACGGGCAGGCCGAGGCTGCGGTTCAGCTCTATGGGCGGCTGGGGTGCCTGATAGACATGCTCGCGGGTGATGCGCGCGGCGGTTGAAGTGCCGCTGCTGTCCGCGTGTTCACCCCGAAAGGGCAGCCGCCCGGTATACATCCGGTAAAGAATGACGCCGAGCGCGTAAATATCGGTCGCCGCTGTCACCGCGTCGCCGGTGATCTGTTCGGGAGCCATATAGAACGGGGTGCCGATCGCGACGCCCAGCGTCAGATCACTGGCCGCGGTCAGGATGCGGGCGATGCCAAAATCGGTCACATAGAGCGCGCCGTTCTCGTTGAGCAGAATATTGGCGGGCTTCAGATCGCGGTGGATGATGCCCTCGCGGTGAGCGAAATGCAGCGCCGATACCAGCGGAGTCAGGTAGGTGAGCGAGCTGTAGGGCCGGATCGGCTCACCTAACTCGGTCAGCACGACTTCGAGAGTCGTACCGGGGATGTAGTCCATCAGGATGAAAATTATCTCGTCAAGTTCGACGATGCCGTAGTAGCGCACGATGTTCGGATGCTGCAAGCGGGAGAGGACGGCGGCTTCGCGCCGGAAGCGCTCCAGGAAGGTCGCATCCTGGGCGATGTCGTGACGGAGAACTTTGGCGGCCAGGGCGGCGCGGCGGTGCAAATCGGTGATGCGGTACACCTGGGCATAGGTGCCTTCACCGAGAAGCTCTTCAAACTGATAACGCCCGCCTAATGTCTGTCCGAGTAGTTCGCCAGTCATACACCGAGAATCCTTGAACTGTCAATCCATGCTGGACAGAGTTTAGGCTAACCGGAAAGGTGTGTCAATCGCCGGGTTTGTCGAGCCATACGGGAGCCACTCGCCCGGCGGTGAGGTTCTGCACGGCGGCGGCCAGGGGTCCGGTATGATCGACGGGAAGATAGGCGTAGACGGTTACTTCGGCGTCGAACTCTTCACTGTCGATCTCGGCGTGCTGCTCGGCGAGGATGAGCTTCAGCCGCTCGTAAAACGTATAGGGGAGGGTGATCCCCACATAGCACTTTTCGATCTTCAGTTCGATGGGCAGCGCGGCGAGTGCGTCTTTAGCGGCTCCGCTGTAGGCGCGCACCAGGCCGCCGGTGCCGAGCTTGGTCCCGCCGAAATAGCGCGTCACGACGATGACCACGTTCCCCACCGCCGCGCCGCGCAGCACGGCCAGGACCGGCGGCCCTGATGTGCCGGATGGTTCGCCGTCGTCGCTCATTCCTTCGATGATGCTGCCCCCGTAGCCGACCTTAAAGGCGTAGACGTGGTGAGAGGCATCGGGCATTTCGGCGCGGACAGACTGGATAAATGCGCGGGCCTGCTCCACGGTGTCGGCGCGGCCGATCGTGGCGATAAAGCGTGAGTTGACGACGATGTTTTCGATGCGCGTGGTTCGAGCGGGGACCGGAAATTCGCTCATCATCTCACTCGACGATCGGTTCGTCAAACAGGTATGGCAGGTCGGCGCGGCGAAAGAAAGCTCGATAAGCGCCCGTTTCAGCGATGCTGGCCTGAAGGGCCGCCAGCCGGTCGGGTATGTCTGGGGCAGGGGGACGGCTGGCGGGAGTGATGGTGATCGCGTTCTGCCGCGTGTACTCGACGTCTATCTCGCCGTTCGCCACGACATAATCCAACACCAGCCGGATCGTCGCCGCCGATTGGCCAACGGATTCACTCAGCGCGGCCAGGATCGTCTGACCCGCCTGCTGGTTGAGCACATATTTGATCAAGCTCAATACTCGGCGCAGAACGTCGCTAATGCCGTCAGTTGGAGGGGGTACGGCAATCACATCGATGGTGAGGGGTTTGACGCGTTGTAGGGCCTTGTAGAGGGCCTGGGGGCCGGATGGCGCGGTGTAGATGATGAGCCGCTCAGCTTCAGAAAGCTCGGACAGCGGCAGACCGGGCGACTCGGCGCGGCGGTAGCCCTCGGCCCAGACCACCGCAGAGGGGTAGTCTTCAAGAAGATCGCGCAGGGTGGCATCGGGGTAGGGGGATCGGCGGTGATCGATGACGTGGCGCTGTGCGGGCTGAATCTCAACAGGCGCGGATGCCGAGCGTCGATAATCCTGCAACACAAGCTGAAGCTCGGTCTTGTCCTGGTAGGTGCTCATCTCAAGCTGGTAGGCGAGATCAAACAAACCTTCGGGCAGCAGTTGATCGGCACTGTTCCACCAGATTACGTGCTGCCGGTTGCCGGCTGAGTCCTGCACGGTCAGACGACGATGCTCCCGCGAACGTCCAATGAACGCAGCGCTTTTCAGGGTGAGGTCGCGGGTTGCCAGGGTGATGCGCGGGTTGCCCTCGCCAAACGGAGCAAGCCGATCGAGATCGTTGGCGAGTTCTGGTGTGACCTCGGCCAGAGTCACGAAAGCATCCAGGGTCAGGCCGGGACGCACGGACGGATCGCGCGTTTCGTGGAGGGTATCGGACAGCCGGCGGCGAAAGGCGGGCAGATGATCGACCGGGAGCGAACATCCGGCCGCGCCCGGATGCCCACCATGACTGAGCAAAAGGTCAGAGACCGCGGCGATCGATCCGCCGATGTCGTAGCCTGGCGCGGAACGGGCCGATCCGCGCGCGATGCCATCCTCGGCGATGGACAGCAGCACGGTGGGGCGCTGGTAGTATTCGGCCAGCCGGCTGGCGACGATCCCGATCACGCCGGCGTGCCAGCCCGGCCGCGCGATGACCAGCGCTTCCCAGTCGAGCAGTGCCGGGTCCTGAGCGATCTGATCCTGGGCAGCGCCGTAGATCTGCCGGTTTAAGAGACGGCGCTGATTGTTGAGTCCTTCAAGCTGCAGCGCGAGCATGTGCGCGCGGGCCGGATCATCGGTGGTGAGAAGCTCGATTACGGGACTGGCGTCTCCCAGGCGGCCGGCTGCGTTGAGACGCGGCCCAAGCTGGAAGCCGATGTCGGCTGCACTGAGACGCTGCGCCGGGATCTCTGCCATCTGGATGAGCGCCTGCAGCCCAACGCGCTGCGTGTTGCGCAGACAATCCAGGCCAATTTGCAGCAAATAACGGGTGTCGTGTGTTTGCTGGGCGACGTCGGCCACGATGCCGAGGGCTACCAGATCAAGGAGTCGGGTAAGCTCGTCGGCGCGACCTGCCTGGGTGTAAAGATATTCGACCAGCTTGTACGCGACGCCGACACCAGGGAGGGAGGCCAGCGGGTGAACGGGAGCCAATCGCTTGGGATTCACGACGGCATCTGCGGCCGGCAGTGACGGCGGCAGGTCATGATGGTCCGTGACGAGCGTAATAATCCCCTGCGACTTCGCATAGTCAATGGAACCGTGCTCTGAAACGCCGGTATCACACGTCAGCAGAACGCCAGGACAGAGCCGGTCGATCTGCTTTTGGAGTGAATCCAGCCGGATTCCGTGCGATTCGCGCTGGCGGTCAGGGATATAGAAGTCTGCGTTGGCTCCGAGTCGTCGCAAAGCATCCAGTAATAAACTGGTCGAGGTTTGCCCATCAACATCGAAATCGCCCCAAATGAGAATTTTGGCTCGGTCCGTAATCGCTTTTGACAGAAAAGAAGCGGCTCTTTCAAGATCGGGAAGCTCGGCCGGTGGGGTAGGGGAATAGTGAGATGGCGAGAGGAACGCCTGCGCACTCTCCAGGCTGACAAACCCACGCTGAGCGAGAATTCTTGCCAGGAGAGGATGTCCTCCAACCGCCTGAGCAACGGCGGCCGATGGTGTTACTTCGAGAGGGTCTTGCCAGATAGGGATATTTCGCGTAGTCATTAACTAAAAACCAATCTCTTCAACATCCTCCAACCCCAAAACAACTCCTTGCCGCGCGCTATTAATATCATACAAACCAAAATCTTCCAGACTGCCATCCTCAGCCGCAACACCCCGCCCACACAGAGAGCGATAGCCACAAAAACGACACCGTGTCGCATCAACCGTCAAGGGCCATACCTCATCACTCGAAAGAGCCCCAGTTTCCGCCAATAGAGCGGACAAATAGGCTCGATCCTGCTCGTACCGCACAGCATCATACTCAAAAAACACCGGTTCTGAGGGAGCACCGGACACCCAATACACCATCAGCACCCGTTCAGGTGCCAGCAAACCCCCAAATAGGCCCGCGCCCGCCGCAGCCACTACATAGGGATAAACCCGAGTCTGAAGCCGAGACTCCAGCCAGCGTCGCTCAGGCGCTCGGCTGTACGTCTTCCAATCAAAGATTATGACACGTTCGCCTGGAACCACGACCAGCAGATCAAACGTCGCCGTCAGTGTAATACCCGCCAGGCGAGTAGACAGCGTATACTCCGCATAACGCCGACCAGCCAACGCGTGAAGAAAGTCAAAATCCAGGTACGCGCGCCACCAAGCCAGCAAATCCGGATCATGAATATTCGCTGCCAGCACCGCCGCTTCCATCCCAAGCTGATGCCGCTCAACCAACCGATGAAACTCCGCGCCGCGCTCAATATGCCGTTCGTGTTCCAGCAGCGGCTCCGCCTGAACCGCCGGCCATGCTTGCGCCTGGACATGCCGCAATTGAAACCGGCGCGGACAATCCACAAGATCCTGCAAATTACCCTGATTAAACCGGAACGTCACCGGAAGCATCTTATGTTACACCTCAGATCCTTAGAGTTCCTGTTCCAGAAAAGCGGCGAGATGGACCAGCGGCTGCGCCGGCTGATTTTCAAATTCGCGCCCCTTCTGCCACCAACGCCCCATGTTCCACGTGGCGATCAACTCGCGCCGCGCCCGTGTGATACCGACATACATCAGCCGCAGCCGTTCCCTCGCGTAATCGTCTCGCGCCAGCATTGTCGCGTCGGCTTCGGCATAGCCATCGGGATCGCCAGCGATCAGAGCCTCCAACTGTGCCAGGATCTCAGCTTCCAGATTCAGATGCAGCACACGAAAATCGAGACTGCCGCGCATATACCATTTCTCACCAATATAAGGATCGTAGGTCATCGCCGACGGGAAGCCATAATTGCTTACCGCCATCAAATACACCCGATCCCACTCCAAGCCCTTGGCCGCATGCATCGTCGCCACTGTCACAATGCCCGGTTTTGGCTCGTAGCCGGTGCCGGCGTCGTCAAACCCGATGAACCGGCGCTCGTTGCTGCTGATTACCCGCAGTTCTTCGACAAACTGCGGCAAGCGCCAATCTGGGTGATTCTCAGCCGCACTGTGCAGCACCACCGCGACCTTATGCGCCAGCGCCACATCGACCGCTTCCGTGAATATATCCTGCGCGATCGTCAACACAAGCTGATCGATGGGCAGATTGGTGGCTACCAACCAGCGTCGCATCCGTCGGCGGAAATCATCCAGATCGGCAGGCAGCCAGTCGTATTCTCCCGCCGCCGTGACCAGTTCGGTGTCCTCAGCGGACAGGCCCGGCCACAGAAAATCCTCAATATTGCGCCAGTGCTTGAAGATCTCGGTAATCGTCTCGCGCAGATCAATATCCTCTTTCACCTGTTCGCGGCGACCGGCTGGCATCAGCGACCAATAGACCTGTTTCAGATTACGCAGATCTGCCGGATCGCTCAGATAGGCCAGCAGTGTTTGGAGCAGGGCGACTGCTTCACGCGTATCGGTCGTGCTCCGCAGCAGCTCTTCATAGGGAATACCCCGGCGGCGCAGCACCTCGACCAGCTTAAATCCCCGGCTGTTCTCAGGAACCAGCACCGCAACCGTTGGACGCTGATCCTCGTCCAGATCCTGAAGACTCGCCAACCACTCCAGCAGCGAAAAATCCTCCTCCGCAACCACGATGTCCAGTTCCTTCTCCGGAGAGATTTTCAGATCGGGACGACACAGCAACACAATCTGGCGCAGCCCGTCGTCAGGATTCGGCTGGGGATCATCCGCCGGGGTGGGCTGGATATGGCCGCGCAGAAGACCGCGGCGCGAATTTACCTCGTAATAGAACGCATCGCGCAGATCCGGTGATGGGTGCTCGCGGGTCGTCCAGCGGGCCAGTTCGTTCGCCAGCTCGATGATCGACAGCACCGAGCGACCTGATACCGACAGCGGACGCTCGGTCACATCCGGGTCATCGAGAAAATCCAGCAGGAAGCGCGGGTTCGCGGTGGTGAAGGTCGTATTGATCGCCTGATTGGGATCGCCCACCCGAACCCAATTCTGACGCCCGCTCAACAGCCGCAGCATTTCCTCTTGCAGGCGGCTGCTGTCCTGCGCCTCGTCTTCGAGAATAAACGGCCACTGCTTCCGCAGGCGCAGCAGATAACCGGAGTCACGTTCCAATGCTTCAAGGGCCAGCCGAACCAGATCATCAAAATCGACCGCGCCGCGATAGGCCAGACTGCGCTGATAATCATCGTAGACATGCGCGGCGAAGCGCACGAGATCAAACCGGCTGTCCGCGCCATCCAATGCGGCGAACAATGAATTGGGATCCTGGCGCAAATCCTTGGCGTGCTTGATGAACCGGATCACCAGATCGGGCAGATCGTGCTCCAAGGCACGCTGCGCCGACTGCTGATTGGCTTCCGGATCGAGATAGACGGCCAGACGGTCGCGCCACTCGGCTATCCGCTGAATAACAATATCCCGCTGCATGTCAAGCGAGAGCTTTTCATCCAGAATGACAAAATCATCCGCCAAGCCCACCAGCGCTGGGCGCTCGCGCACAATGTCGTGCGCCAGGCCGTGCAGCGTGCGCACTCGATAACCCACAAACGGCAGCAGTCCATACTGATCCCGCAGGATGCGCGCGATGCGGGCCTGAAAGCTGTTCACCGCGGAATTGGTGAAGGTCACGATCAGGACTTCCTGATCCGCCGTGAGACGCTGATCGCCGATCAGACGGGCGGCGAGATGCGCCAGTGTGAACGTCTTTCCGCTGCCGGGCACGGCCGCGATGCCGATCTGTCCGCCAGTGTAATTCAGAATATCAGCCTGTTCGGGGCGGAAGCGAGGCACTGAAACGGTCATGTCTGCATCTCCGCCGCGTGACGTTGGATAATCTGCTGAACCACGCGCAGCAGCGGGCCCCGCTGTTCATAACCCTGCTCGCCCAAATCGGAGAACGCCACATAGATCCCCTTACGGCAGCGGCGAGTCAATCCCAGGACCAGCCGTCGCAGCGCCGCATGGCGTGCGTCAAACTCCATCTCATCGGTCCAGACCTGATCGCCCGGATAGGCCCTGGACAACACGTAGGGATGAGTCAGCGGCTGCTCCAGGCGTTCCCACCAGTGATTGCTGCCTGCGTCGAGCCAGAACTGGTAGTCTACGCGGCGGTTGCGCATCAGGTAGGTGTAGGCCGGCGCGATAAACACGGCATCCCGTTCCTCATCGCGCCAGCTTGCCACGTATAATCCAGCCAGAAGCCCAGTCTGAATCAAGTGGTAATAATCACGCGAGACGGCACTCCAATCATCCGCACCCTGGGGATAAAGTGTCTGGCGGAACCGGCGCGCCGAGTCCACCAGTTCCGCTACAATCCGCCCGGCATCCAGATTGGAGTGGAAGCCATGGCCCGGCTGCGACAGCAGTTCGCCAAACAGCCGGCTCAGGAAATGATCGGGGGGAATGCGGTCCTCGCCGGTCTGGTAATCCACCAGCCAGGCGCGCAGATGCTCATACTTTTCCCCGGCAAGATAGGTGATACGCTCCTGGGCCGCTGGGCGGAGGGCGTCGAACGATCCCAACTCGGCGCGACCCTGCCCGTAGACCATCTGCGTGAGGAGCCAGGAGCGCACGGGATCCAGCTCGTCGATCGCCTGCCAGAGCGCGTCCGACAGATCCCTGGCGGGCGGCAGTTCGCCCCATTCGGGATGCGCCAACGCCATCAGCGTCATGGTCGCGCGGGCGACGGGTTCATCGCGCACGGCGCGCGACGGACGATGGGATACAACAGGGATACCACGCTCCTCAAGGCGCACCGACAGCGAAAAGCGCAGGGAATCGCTGAGGAACGGTGCAAGCACAACGATTTCATGCGGCGATGTCCCGCGGCGAATCAGAGCCGCGATGTTATCCACCACCCAATCGATCATCTGCGGGTAGAACTTGTAGAATTCAAAGGCAAAGCCGTCCAGGGGATTCGCCGGCAGAATCTCAGGCGGCGGCGCGCCCGGTGTCAGCAGGCTGTCAAACTCGGCGCTTAGCGCGGCGATGGGAGCCGTCATATCGGCCGGCTCGCGCCATGCCTCACGCTCATCACACAACTGCGCCAGTTCAGCCATGCCCGACGGATCGGCACCGAGGAACAGGCGATAACCGGCGTCGGTATCATAGAGCAGCAGCGTCGTGTCAAGACTATCCCACATCCACCGGATAAAATCGCCCACGCACGGAACGTTTTCTTCCAGGTTGTCGGCAATAAGGTGCCGGTGGCGTGTTTTGAAATATTCTCCGTACAGCGGCTCAGATAGCAGGTACTTCATGAACAGCTCAGTTTGGAGCGAGAAGTCGAGCAGATTGTTTTGCAGGCAGTGCGCGCGAAACTGGCGCGCCAGATCAATGGTCGCCCGGTAGACCGGCGGGCGGCTGGAATGCCGGTCGCCCCAGCCGGCGATCAACCGCGCTTCGACCTCGTCCAGTGAAAAGGAGTTGACGGCGGATTTTGAAAGATTGTCAAGCGTCTGGCGCATGATGTGGTACGGGGTGATGCTCACGCCGTCGAAGATGCCGGTTTTGACGGCCTCATGGACAAATCCTGCCATGTAATACTGGGCGGTTTCGATGTTGAGAAAGCGCGGTTCCTGAGATGGATCGGCAAAGCCGGCTTTGCCCGATACGAGCGGCCAGAAGATCTCCAGCCCCCGGCGAGTGAGGCTGCCCAACGTCACAATGTCGGTCGAAGCACCCTGCGGCCAGTCCAGATCTGAAAAGGCAAGCTGATAAGGCTGACCGAGCGCCTGCTGAGGCACCAGAACAAAAATGCTCTCAGGCGGCGCGCCCTGCTCAAGCAGGTGGCGTATCGTTTTGATGGCATGGGTCGTCTTGCCAGTGCCGGCGGGACCTTCAATAAATTGAGCATGAACCATAGAGCATCAGTTAAAAAGGAAACTAATGTTCGAAAAACCTGGGTAGAGTATACGAGCAAATGATCTATGCCGCCACTTTTACAGCCTTTTTTGGGGAATAATGATTCAGGAGTGGACCGCCTCATTTCGTGAGAATTGTGCTAAAATTGGACGCCGACATCGAAACGAGGAACCATTTACGATCATGAGCACTCCCAACACGAGTTCTTCCCTGGCACGCCGCGCCTGTCGATGAGGTTCTCATTCGTCTAGACACGGACGCTCACGCTGGTCTTTCCGATTCAGAAGCGGCTGTTCGTCTGGTCCATTATGGCCCCAACGCCCTGCGCGAACAGCCCCAGCCGACCTTCTGGCAGCGGCTCCTTGCCCAGTTCCAGAGTTTTGTGATCTATGTCCTGATCTTTGCCGCGCTCTTGTCCGCGCTGCTCGGTGATTGGGTCGAGGCGGCGGCGATCGCGGCGATCGTCGTCTTGAATGCCGTTCTTGGTGTGATCCAGGAGGGCAAAGCGGAAGAAGCGCTGGCCGCGCTGCGTAAGCTCACCTCACCGGACGCGATCGTGATTCGCAACGGGCACCAGCGCACCGTTCGGGCCAGCGAGGTTGTGCCTGGGGATATGGTGATTCTCGAAGCAGGAAATTACATCCCGGCTGATGTGCGGCTGGTGGAAGGGTTCAATCTGAAGATCGACGAAGCCTCGCTGACCGGGGAATCCGTGCCGGTGGATAAGCGCGCCAACCGGCTGGCCGCTGACAATGCGATCCTCGGCGATCGGAAAAACATGGCGTACAGTGGAACTACTGTGACCTATGGGCGCGGCAAGGCGGTTGTTGTCCATACGGGCATGCAAACCGAGATCGGCAGGATCGCCGATATGATCCAATCCACTGAAGAAGAAAGCACGCCGCTGCAGCAGCGTCTCGACGAACTGGGGCGCACCCTGAGCATTGGTTCGCTGGTGATCTGTTTTGTCGTTGGCGTGGTGATTTTCGCCCGCGAGATGACTTCGGGGGACTTTGAGCTGGCGGGAGCCCTGGAAGATTCGCTGCTGACTGCCGTGGCGCTGGCCATCGCGGCAGTGCCCGAAGGTCTGCCCGCCATTGTGACCATCAACCTCGCGATCGGGATGCGCGAGATGATTCGCCGCAATGCGCTGATCCGCCGGCTGGCGTCCGTCGAAACACTCGGCAGCGCATCGGCCATTTGCTCGGATAAGACGGGAACTCTGACGCAGAACCAGATGACCGCCGTCAAGCTGTATGTGGACGGGATGGAGCTTAACGTCAGCGGGCGGGGTTACAGCCCGGAAGGCACCGTTTACCAGAACGGGACCACTTTTGATGCGACTTCGCTTCCAGGCGTTCAGGCCCTGCTGTTAGGCGGCTTGCTGGCGAGTGATGCGCGCCTGGAGGCCAATGGACAGACCGGAACCGACCGTTTCAAAATGATTGGCGATCCGACGGAAGGGGCGCTGGTGGTAGCCGCGGCCAAAGCAGACCTGTGGCGCGATCAGGCGGAGGGCAGATATCCGCGTGTGAACGAGATCCCCTTCGACTCGGCGCGGAAACGGATGAGCACGCTGCACTGCGCGCCCGACAGATCGGCCTGTGTCGTCTTCACCAAAGGCGCACCAGAAATCGTGCTGGAACACTGCACCCGTATCCTCGAAAACGGGGCGGAAGTGCTCCTGACCGAATCCCGGCGTGAGGATATGCGCTGCATGAATCGGGAGATGGCCAATCAGGCGCTGCGTGTGCTGGCAGTGGCCCGCCGCCACCTGGATCACATACCGGTAAACATAACTCCAGAAGCGGTTGAAACGGACCTGACCTTCATCGGTCTGATCGGCCTGATTGATCCCGCCCGGCCAGAGGTGAAACCGGCTATCGAAAAGGCACGCCATGCCGGCATCCGTACCGTGATGGTGACGGGCGACTATCCCGATACGGCGCGCGCCATCGCACGCGAGATCGGCTTGCTGCGCGAAGGCAAGCGAGTCATTCATGGAACCGAAATTGAGCATCTTCAGGATCATGAGCTTGCCAGCCTGGTCGAGGACGTGGATGTGTTTGCACGCGTATCGCCGGAACACAAGGTGCGGATCGTCGAGGCGTTCCGGGCACGGGATTACGTCGTCGCTATGACCGGCGACGGGGTGAACGATGCCCCTGCACTGAAGCGCGCGAGTATCGGCGTGGCAATGGGCATTACGGGGACAGACGTTTCCAAAGAGACGGCGGATATGGTGCTCACCGACGATAACTATGTCAGTATTGTCGCCGCGGTCGAGCAGGGGCGGGTTATTTACGCGAACATCCGCAAGTTCGTGTTCTTCCTGCTGAGCTGCAATCTGGCCGAGATCGCCGTCATCTTTCTGGCAACCCTGGCCGGCGCGCCCCCACCATTGACCGCTATTCAGCTATTGTGGCTGAATCTGCTAACGGACGGCGCTCCGGCGCTGGCGCTGGGCGTGGAAAAAGGCGATCCCGATATTATGGATTACCCGCCGCGCTCGGTGAAGGAGCCAATCATCGACCGGGACATGAAGATTGGGATGGTCGTGCAGACGTTCTTTAAGACGACAGTGACCCTGATCGCTTTTGCGATTGGCCGCCACTTGCAGCCGGAAAGCTGGCATCTGGCTCAGACCATGGCGTTTGTGACCCTGGCCGCCTCGGAGTTGGCGCGCGCCTACACCGCGCGCTCGGAACTGTATCCGCTGCACCGGATCGGCTTTTTCACCAACAAATTAATGCAGTACGCCGTGTCCACCTCGCTGGCGCTGCTGCTGCTGGTGATCTACGTGCCATTTCTGCGCAATGTCTTCGATACGATCCCGCTGAATCTCACGCACTGGGCTTATATGATCCCACTGATCCTGCTGCCGTCGATCATGGCCGAAATCACGAAGATCTATTTGCGGCGGCTGCACCAGCGCGATCGGGAGCGCTATGGCGCGGTCTGACCCGTTCCCCCGAAATCCGAAAGTTGAAATGAAAAAGAGTGCTATCCGATGGGTGGCACTCTTATGTTACAGCTATCGATGCACCGAATGTGATTTTGCCGGAAAAGCGAGAGTCGCGTGTGGGGAGACGCGACTCTCTAGCGGGTGGGGTGGTGGGATGTCCTATAAAGGACTATTGATGTCAGTATAAAAAACTAATAGAAATTTGTCAAGCTATTGTTAGTCTGATGAAGGATTCCAGAGTGCCTCGATCACGGTCGAGATCAACTGGGCATCCCATTGATCGGTGGCATTCACGCCCCGGTACTGCTGGAGCTGGTTATCCTCGCCGACGAAAATCACTGTCCAGAATTTGCGATCGTAGCTGACCTTCCAGATCTTCTCCAGCGGTTGAGACCAGTTCCGCCGCTGCCCCAGGAGATACAGGGCACGATCGGTGGCCAAAAGCTTGCCTGAATCGAGAACAGGTCCCTCCTGGCTACCCAGACTGAACAGACCCGGTGGAGGGGCATTTTGCAGCGTTACACCTTTGAGTGAAAGATAGACCCGTTCATTGCCATCCTGATCCGGAATATCGGCGGGCGGGGGCTGGAGCCAGTCCAATTCGCCCGCTTTGGCCTGCGCTACCCGTTTGCGCTGGACAAATCCATCGGTGCTGATCGCTAACGCCTGCGGAGCCGGCAGCCAGTCCGATTGGCCGAAGTGGAGAGCGACATAATAATAGCGGGGGGCACGGTTGACCCGGCGGTAGCAGATTCGCCAGCGATCCAGATTGCTGGCGCTGTAATCCAGTAGGGCGGTTGAATTGCAGTGGCTGCACTTCAGCAGAGGATAATCGCTGCCGAAGCGCCACCACTTCCGACCGACGGTGAGCGACGTCGTACCCTCGGAGTGACAATACAGGCACCCCTGCAAAGGAGGAAGCTGCCCAACCCTATGATCCACCATGCCCGATTCCCTAGATGCGGGCTTTCAAAAACCCCATCCGTTCGCGGACCGTTTCCAGTGTCCGGTTCGCTACCTCGGCGGCTCGTTCTGCGCCCCGCGCCAACAGGTCATCAATGTAGCCGCTCTCGCTGGTCAGCGCGCGGTAGCGCTCCTGGATGGGAGCCAGCCCTTCGATAACCACCTCGGCTACCGCTTTTTTCAGGTCGCCATAACCCCGCGCGGCGGCAAAATGGGCGGTGATCGCTTCGCGGCTTTCGCCGGTAAACGCCTCGTAGATTTCGAGCAGATTGTTTACACCGGCACGCTCGGGCTCGTTGTTGAATCCAATCTCGCGGCCCGAATCCGTGACGGCGCGCATGATCTTTTTCTTGACCCGATCCGGCGAATCCAGCAAATAAACCGCGTGGTATTCCGAGTCCACGATGCTTTTGCTCATCTTGGCAGTAGGATCATCCAATCCGCGAATGCGCGCGCCGGACGGCGGGATCATCGCTTCAGGGATGGTGAAGGTGTCTTGGCCAAACAGGTGGTTAAAACGCTGGGCGATATCGCGCGTGAGCTCAAGGTGCTGGCGCTGATCGTCGCCCACCGGCACCGCGTCCGCGTGATACAGTAGAATATCCGCCGCCATCAGCACTGGATAGTCCAGCAGCCCGGTGCTGACCGAGTCCGCCTGCTGCTTGACCGACTTATCCTTGAATTGGGTCATGCGGTACAGCCATCCCAACGGCGTGACGCAGTTCAGCAGCCAGGTCAGTTCGCTGTGCGCCGGGATATGCGACTGTACGAAGACTGTGGACACGTCGGGGTCGATGCCGCACGCCAGATACAGCGCCGCGACCTCGCGCGTTTTCTCACGAAACTCGGCTGGATCAAACGGGACCGTGACGGCGTGGAGATCGACCACGCAGAAAAAACTCTCAAAATGGTGCTGCTCACGCGCCCACTGCTTAAGAGCGCCAACATAGTTACCGATGGTCAGATTGCCGGACGGCTGTACGCCGGATAGTACGCGTTTACGTGACTTCGCGCCATTGTTACTCATCGACATCATCCTACGAATAGAACCGATAAGGCTTCCAAGCAGGCGTGCATTGTAACATCGGGAAGAACGCGCGGCAACCGGCTTTTTGGCAACTCTTGACGAGGAGAATATACCGATGCCGCCGGCAGGACTCGAACCCGCGACGCCTGGTTCCGAAGACCAGCGCTCTGTCCACTGAGCTACGGCGGCCTGACCGTGATCGTACCATGCCCGGCCAAGAGAATCAACTGTGGGGTTGGGGTGCGCTACCTGTGTCCGACGCCAGCCAGGAAAGATTTCGCCGGGTGAAGGCCAGACCGATCGCATCGCCAATCTGTTCCTGGATGAACTGCGCCGATAATAACCACTGCCGAATATCGTCCAGTGTTTCGTCGCGCCGTTCGGCGGGCTGCTTCAGATAGGCCACGGCCAGATTATTGCAGGTGCGCGCATAGCCAAGCATATCCTTGGAGCGCTCCATCAGGCCAATCGCCAGCCTGAAATAGCTGACTGCCGTGTCTGTTTCTCCCAGCGAGTCATAGAGTACACCTAACGAAGCGGTGGTGCGCCCGTGCGCCGGGAGCCCGATCGGAAGGTGCGCCTCCAGTTGGGCGGTGGCCTCTCGCGCTCGATCGATCTGGCCCAATGCAAGATAAGCGTGTCCCGCGATTCCCCAGGATCGCAGCACCCATGTGCTCAGCCGGTTAAGCCAATCCAGCGCCTGATCCGGGTCGCCGTTTTCCAGGCAAAGCTGGGCCAGTTCGTGCAGGCACCGCTCAATACCCGGCGGCTGTTCGAACGTCGTGTAGATCACCAGCGCGGCCTGCAAATCGCCGTAAGCTTCCCGCCAGCGGCCCTGGTAGCGCCTCACCACGGCGAGTTCGCTCATCGCATCAGCCTGACCGGCGTGATCGGCCTCGCGGTAGTGCGCCAATGCCCGGTTCAGATAATCCTCGGATTCGTCCAGCCGGCCCAGCCAGCGCAGAGCCATGCCTGCCATCCAGTGTAACCAGCCGGCGCGGGGCGGATCATCTTCGCTGCCGAGCAGCGGCAATAGCTGCTCGTACCAGTCCAGCCACAGACTTGCCCGGATAATTTGAGGCGCCAGCCCGTTCACATAATCCCAGCTTTCGATGCCGTGGTCTCGCCATTGATTTGCACAGCGCAGCAGGTCAAGCGCTGTCTCAGGATCCGGCGACTGGATCAGCAATTCCGCCGCACGCCGCAAGAGCCTGTTCAGCAGCACGGGCAGCGATTCGTCACCGGAGAACGTTGGGCTGCTGTGCATATGGCGGGACAAAAAGGCGGCGAACAGGGGTGAGGGTTGGTAGTGATAGGTATTCTGCTCAATTTGGACGGTCCATAGGCCGCGCCGTGACAGGGACAGCAGAACCGGGTCGAGAACCGGATTGTCCAGCCTGCTCAACTGCCAGATCTGCTCATAGGTAAAACCTTTCCGCCCAAACAGCAGACCCAACAGACATAGCTGCTGCTCGATGGGCGACCGGTGCTGCCAGATTTGCTCGTAAAGTGGGTCCAGTTGGGTCAGGGCGGTATCCAGCGGGAGCGTTCGCGATAATTCCAGCAGCGTTCGGAGCAGCATCGGATTGCCGCCGACGGTTTGCCATACCTGTTCGAAACGATCCGCCCAGGCTGGCGCGTGATCGGAGGCTTGTGGCAGTACCTGTTCAAGCCAGTCAAGCGCCTGATCTCGAGTCAGACCGGGCAGGCTGATCGTGTAGCACCATAGTGACGGGGCAGGGTATACCGCGCTCGTCAGAATGAGGTGCGCAGCGTCCAACAGGGCAAGCAGGAATGAAACATCCGAGGCCTCCGGCCCCGAGGCTTCCAGCAGCGACTCTGCACTGTCCAAAATGATTAGTGTCCGGTGGGACAGCAGGTAAGCGCGCAGAGTCCATACCGGGTCTTCATCTGCGGCCAGATAAATCCCAAGCCGCTGGATAAAGCTGTGGACCAGACTCATTTGTGATGGGATCGAGGATGGCAAGTCAACCCACAACAGATCGTCGATCTGGCGCGTCTCGATCAGTCGGTCAGCAACCAGTCGGGCCAGCGCCGTTTTGCCGATCCCGGATGGGCCGTGTAGTACCAGATGGCGCGGCGGATCACCCGCCGTCAGGATGTGCAGCGCGGTCGCGAGTGATGATTCCACACCGTGCAGGGTAGGGGGCATTGACACAGGCAGTGCGAGTCGCAGCCGGCGCGCGACCTCAGTCTGCCGTGTCTGCTGCTCGCGTCTGACCAGTTCGGCGGTCAGACGGGTGATGCCAGTTTGGTGCCGGCGCCGGAGCGTGCGGGCATCCTGCTGGGTGAGGGCGGCAAGCTGCTGCATTGAGAGATCGCGATCGACGCAGATGTAACGATAATAGAGCAGACTCCACGCCTCAAGCTCCGCGTTGTTCTGACGAAAATCAGCGATCAGATGTGTATCGGCACAGGTGCTGTCGGGGCAGGGTAATTCGTATGGCTGGCGCAATGTGCCTAGCCGCTCAGCAATGACGTTTTTCAGATGATCAAATATGGCGATCTGAACGGCCGCATCGCCGCGCAGCGCGTAGGGTGTGGCAAGGGTCGATTGAATATTAAGAAAGAGTTGAAGCGGATGAGCCGCACTGAGATAACCGCCGGAGCGAATCGCATCCAGCGCCTGCTCCGTCGCCTTATCGTAGAGAAGAGGGCGGTTTGTATTGAACGCCATAGTATTGACGAAGCATTAACCTTCACTACCATACCTTGCCAGAAAACGTGCTGATCCCGGCGTCGATCCCGACGCGCTTGTACATCTGGATACCCGTGAAAGGCTCGTGCAGTATCCCATCGTGGATAGCCCAGGAGCGCCCCGTAACCGTTTGCCACGCGTCAGGATGCCGAAAAGGTGTCGATCCATCCAGCCGGGCATTCAGGCCGCCACCGGGCAGAAAGTCGCGATCGATCGCCTTCATTTTCTGCAAGCCGCGTGTGTAAGCGAATCCATAGCGCTCAAACGTGATCGCGTTGTGGTAAAACAGCGGCTCGATCAGAAACCGATCGTGTCCCATGCGCTCAATGAAGGTCTCAAAAAAGGGAATGGCCGAACGAAAAATGCGCAGTCCACGCCGAATTTGTCCGGGGGCCAGCCCGGCGTCCAGCGCGCGCCATTCTTCGGGAATGTTGCGGGCACGGGTTCCAAGCTCGTTAGGCTGGCCGTGTTCGTCCATATCCACAGCAAAACGCGGCGATTCTGGATCGTTGATGACGACCAGCAGCACAATCAACCGTGAGGTGAGTGTATCGCCCATGTGCAGATAAATCACCGGCTCGGTTGCTTCAGGTGCGTGATAGACTGACAGCTCAACGGTGCTGCTGCCGGCCGGGCAGCGCTTGTGGATCACGTATGTTCCGCGTATGGTGTTATCTGCGCTGATCCCGAACATCGAATAGACCCAGGCCGGAATCAAGGTCTGGTAGATGGGGTCCTTGTCGGCGGGTGGCAGATCGTTGATGCCCCGAATTGTATTTGGCCAGCGCGGTAGTACAGCTTTCACGAGCGATGCTCCCGGAGTTCACGTTCGATCTGGCGCTGGCTGTCCTGCTTGCGGAGCGCCTCACGCTTGTCGTACTGCTTCTTGCCACGCGCCAGTGCGATCTCGACTTTGGCTTTCCCGCGTGACAGATACATCACCAGCGGCACCAGGGTCAGGCCCTTCTCCTGCACGCGCGATAAAATGCGGTTGATCTCCTTGCGATGCAGCAGCAGCTTGCGTGGGCGCAGCGGATCGTGGCCAAAGATGCCGGCCTGATCATACGACGCGATGTGGACATTCAGCAGCCAGAGTTCATCGTCGCGTGGCTGGACATACCCCTCGCGCAGATTGACGTGCCCGGCCCGGATCGACTTGATTTCGGAGCCGGTGAGCACGATCCCCGCTTCGTAGCTGTCCAGAATCTCATAATCATGGCGTGCTTTGCGATTGCTGGAGACGATCTTGTGTTTGTTTTCCATCGTTTACTCTGCAATTCCCGCGTCTTCGAAATAAGTCAGTGCCGCGTCGAGTGCCGGATCCTGATCCGGATCGGCGTCCTCGGGTATGGTCACAGTGATGTCCGGCTTGAGACCCTGGCCGTCGATGAGAACGCCGTCCGGGGTCAACCACACGGCGACAGTCACATGCACCTGGGAACCGTCCTCCATATCGTAGACGTGCTGGACGGAACCCTTACCATAACTCTGCTGGCCGATCAGGACGGCGCGCTCATAATCGCGCAGAGCGCCGGCTACCACCTCGGATGCGCTGGCGCTGCCATGATCGATCAGCACGACGAGCGGAACTTCCTCGATGGGGTCGCCATCATCCGCGCGATAGACCATTTTTTCCCCATCTCGATCCCGCTGCGTCACGACGACACCGGCACCCAGGAACAGATCGCTGACGCTCACGGCCTGGTTCAGCAGCCCGCCCGGGTTGCCGCGCAGATCGAGGATCAGCGCTTCCGCGCCTTGTTCGCGCAACTTGGTCCAGTCCTTTTCAAGCGCGCCAGTCGCTTTCTGGTTAAAACTCGAAAGCGCGATATAGCCCACACTACCGTATAGCGCGCTGTCAGTGACGGGCAGTTCGACCCGGGCACGCGTTACTTCGACGGTGAATTGTGCGTCGGTCGCGGGACGATAGATCGTAAGCGTTACATCCGTCCCGATCTCGCCGCGCAGCAGTTCGATCGCCTCTTCAAACGGCCAGCCGCCGATCGAAACACTGTTGATCTCCAAAATAATATCATTCGCCTGCAAACCGGCTTGTGCAGCGGGGAGATTGTCAAATGGGCGGGCGATCACGAGTTGACCCTGGTCGTTCTGGCTGACATAGGCTCCGATTCCGCCGAACTCACCGGCGGTGCGCTGGCGATCCAATTCAGCGGCGGCCGGCGGCACAAAGAACGTATACGGATTGTCCGCCCGTGCGAACATCCCTCGCAGGGCCGCGTGGATCAGGTCCTGGTCCTTGGGCAGCTCGTAGTAGTACTCACGCTCCAGAATATCCCAACTGTTCCAGAACACCCGGAAATCTGCGTTGTCATGGGGCGAGTCGGTGCTCCTGGCAAACCAGACCCCTGCCAAAAACCCCGTGCCGGCAATGATGCTCAGCATCAGCAGGACCTGAACGGTAAGCAGCGGCTGCCACCACCGTGTAGCTTTTGTTGTGGAGATCTCCATGATCGTCTCTACTGCTCCGACAGCCCGCGCAGATAACGTATCGCCTCGCCCAGTTCGACATCGCGGCCATCTTCGGCCGGGATCATGCTGATGTCCGGCTCAAGACCACTGCCATCGAGGGGAACCTGATTAGGTGTAAGCCATTCAGCCGACGTGATATGTACCGATGATTTATCCGACAGGCGGAAAATAAGCTGGACAGAGCCCTTGCCATAGGTTCGCTGGCCAATCAAAATTCCACGACCCCGATCGCGGATGGCACCAGCCACCAGTTCGGCTGCGCTGGCCGTACCTTGATCGATGAGCACCACCAGCGGTAGCTCCAGGGCCATCCCTCCATCGGTCGCAGTGGTTTCGCTCTGGCCTTCACGGCTGCGTTCGATGAACACCACGCCGCCGTCCAGAAATTCGGACGCGACTTCAACCGATTCCTGTAACAGTCCGCCGGAGTTGCTGCGCAGATCCAGCACCAGGGCCGTGATGCTGGCCTGATTAAGCTCGGTGAGCGCTGTGTGGAGCTCGTCGGGTGTGCGCGCCGTGAAACGAATCACCTGAATATAGCCGAACGAAGGTTCCTCGGCCAGAACACGCCACACGACCGACGGCACCTGGACCACGGCAAACTCGATAAAATAATCCCGCGCGTCTTCCTCATCCGGATGCCGGACGGTGATGGTTACACCGCGCCCCTCGCCAACTTCACCGCGCAGCATGCCGTCGATGACGTCCAGCCGTTCCGCATTGTTGACTTCCGTATCGTTGATAGCCGCCAGAATATCGCCATCCTGAATACCGGCGGCCGCAGCCGGGCTGTCTGGAAAGGGATATAGCACAAACAAACCCTCTTCGTTGTGCTTGACTTGAACCCCGATGCCACCGTATTCGCCGGCCAGCACATCGGATTCGCTCTGTGCCACGGGCGGATCGATGAAAAAGGTGTAGGGATCTTCCAACCCGCCGAGATACCCACGAATGGCGGCATATTCCATTTCCTTGTCGGGCGGCAGCGGGCGCAGATAGTGCATTTCGAGCAGACTTTCTACCTCACCGAGCAGAGGAAAATCCGTGTCGGTCTTCTCCTGCGCGGTTGCTGGCACATGTCCCCGGAGAATAAAGCCGGCCAGAAACACAGCCCCCAGCAAGACTCCGATCAGCATGCCACGTGCTGCCGCTTCGATAAAGCGACGCCGGGTTGAAATGGGTCTGTGTGCCATACCATGCCTCGATTAGAATAGCCTGCCAGAAACAACAACCGGATTTTAACATAATGTTAGTCGGAAGATAAGCGCTTCCCGGATTTGCGGGTAGACGTTATCATAGTAATGTTGGAGTATCTTACCAAAAGGAGAGCTGAATGGTACAGGCTCAGAAACCCCTCGTACTGGTAGCGGATGATGAAAAAAACGCGGTGCTTCTGCTGTCACGCATCTTGGAGCGGGACGGTTTTGATGTGGAAAGTGCAGAAGACGGGGAAACCGCTTTACAGAAAGCCCGGCTGTTACAGCCGGATCTGATCCTGATGGATGTGTTGATGCCGCGCATGAACGGGTTTGAGGTGACGGCCCGCCTGCGTGAAGATCCACTGACCGCGCGGATCCCGGTCATTTTTGTAACGGCAGCTGCGCGCGAACCTTCAGATGTGGCACATGGTTTTCAACTCGGTGCGGATGATTACATCCGCAAGCCGTATGATTATCACGAACTGCTGGCGCGCGCGAACAGCAAGATGCGCGCCCGCCAGTTGGAGGATCGGCTGCAGCGTCGCAGCGAGGAGCTTGAGGCACTGGTTCGTATTGGCGGCGAATTTAACCAACACCTGGGTCTGGAAGAACTGACCGATCTGATTCTTGTGCTCGCGCGCAACGAGTTTGAGGCACATCATGCCGAGCTATTTCTGTTCGATGAGGAGCAGAAGCCGATCCTGTACCGCGACCTGACGCGCGGTGTGCGCACTCCAGCCGAGGCCCAGGAAGTGCTTTCCTGCCAGGATACGGTTGCCCGGCGAGTGTTTCAGAGCCAGGAGCCGATTCTGATCGCCAGCGGCGGTGATGAGCAGCGCTTACTCGCCAAACTCGATTCGCGCCATCTTCATTCCGGCATCGCGGCACCGCTGAAGCACCATGGGCGGCTGCTCGGTATTCTGACCGTCGGCCATGAAGCCCCCGATCACTTTAACGAAAACAGCCTGCAAATGCTGCGATCCATTGGCGAGCAGGCCGCGCTCGCGGTGCGGAACGCGCAGCTTCATGCTGCTTTACAGAGCTACGTGCAAAACCTGGAAAGTATGGTCGAGACCCGCACGCAGGAATTGAAGACCGCTCAGGCCCAGTTAGTCCAAACCGAAAAACTGGCTGCGCTCGGACGCCTGGCGGCAGGTATTGCCCACGAGGTTAACAACCCGCTTCAGCCTGTGCTGAACTGCCTGGAGGGTGCGATCGAAGATGTTCAGAACGCCAAGGCGGTCGATCTGGAAAGCCTGCGGGTAGCGGAGAGCGAAGTGCAGCGCATCAAGTCCATTGTGTCGCGGCTGCTCGATTTTTCCCGGCCGGGCACCGAAGAACGGATCATGGTCAATGTACACGATCTGATCCAGGAAGTGCTGATGCTGATCAACAAGCAGCTACAGCGCACGCGGGTCAAGGTCGAAACGCAGTTGCAGCCGGTAGAGCAGGTATCTGGTTCTCCCACGCAGCTCAAACAGGTCCTGCTCAATCTGGTTCTGAACGCGATGGAATCCATGCCCGATGGTGGGGTCATGACCTTCCAGACGTACCCCGAACAGAATGGCGTGGCCCTGGCGGTTGCGGACACAGGAATTGGAATGGCGGATGCCACCATGACGCGGATCTTTGAGCCGTTTTATTCGACCAAAGGGGAAGGCACCGGTCTTGGTCTGTCCGTAAGCTACGGCATCATTCAGGGGCATGGAGGCCGCATCAACGTGGAGAGTGAAGCTGGCAAAGGGAGCCGCTTTGTGATCTGGCTCCCTAAGCCCTGAATGGTTAGAAGGTTTTCCACAATTTCTGGAAGGCGGCCTGACCGACTGCGCCTTCACCCAGTTCGCCGTTGGCATACTGAACCGCGTCCGCCAGGGGGACATAGGCGCGGTACAGCATGTCGTACTGAGGGCTTCCGCACAGATGAATCGCTACACCGACAGCGTCAAGCTGACCTTGGAGTGTAGGAGTCTGACGGGCTGCGATTTCCATTCCCTGCATCGCGCGCTGCGGGAGATCGGGCCCGGGCTGGCTGCACATCTCGACGAATAACGTGTTACCGGCGCTGGTTTCAGCGACGATCACCTTGCTGTCGTCGCTGAGGTTGGCCAGGCGGACCTCGTTCCCGGTGGCGATCAGGACATCATCGATCGTGCCGGGTTCCATCTCCACGGATTGCAGCTCGCCAGGATCTTTCTGCTCCTTGTCCTCTTCTCTGAACAGCAAAAACAGAGCAACGACCACCAGAATCGGAATGGTAATGGTGATCAGGAACAGACGGAACAGCCGTCCACCGCGACCCTGCCGGCGCGCAGCCTGCTCTTCGAGAGCAGCGCGGGTTTCGGGATCGAGAGAGGTTTTGGGCTCAAGGGCCGCTTGCAGTTCGTCCCGGCGGAGCGGCCTGGAACGGAGTTCCGCGGCGGTTTCGGCTGGCTCTTCAAGATCCGCAAACAGGTCCGGAGCGGCGAAGAAATCGTCGTCCGCCTGCGTCAGCGCCTCATCGAACGAATCTTCGTAGGCGTCGAAAGTCTCTGCTGCAGCAGGCTCATCGAACGGTGATGCGCTCAGGAAATCGTCACTGCCAAAGGTCGCTGCACCTGTGTCGAATGGGCTGTCAAAACCAGAGGGTTCAGGCTCCGGTGGGAACTGCTCGTTGATCTTGGCGAGCATATCGCGCGCTTTTGGCGCATTGGTATAGTTTGGATCGATTTCGAGCACCCGGGTGAGCGCGTGACGCACTTCGCTGGGATCATCAACTGCGTAAGCCAGCAGCCACCAGGCATGGGCGTTATTCGGCTCAGCTTCAAGAATGGGGCGTATGATCGCCTGGGCTTCTTCAGGCTGATCGTGTTTGATCGCACGATAGGCGCGCTTCAAATCTTCTGAGGTACTCATCACCTTCCTCCGTGTTGGTCAAAGCGAGTGACCCTTTAAACGCATTATAGCCGGACTGGCGCAGGGAGCAAACCGGCGGAGCCACAACCCAGAATGGGAAACAAAAAGCCGCCCGTGGGTTCTGGGCGGCTTGTCGTTCGTGCGAATTACTGGATCACCGGGACACCGCTGGTGTTGCCCTCAGCGATCACGTATAGCTTGGACACATAGCCATTGCCAAAGGGACTTTGGACATACCACCAGCCGCGATCGGGGCTCTGGCCGACGATCGGCAGGCGTGTCCCGGCGGATACGCTGCCGAGTGACGGGAAGACGCTGTTCGGACCGGAACGCACATGCAGCGCGCCGCCGAAAATAAAAGCGACAGGGCCCGCTGCGGCCGGGGCCGGAGCGGCAACACCGTCGGTGCCAGCAGTTCCACCCGGCGCAACATAGGGAACGCCAGATGTGCTACCCCGCACCAGCACATAGATCGCGTTTGCCCAGCCGGTCATGGTGGGGGTTTCGAGCAGCCACCAGCTCCAATCGTTTGTACGGCCGATTATACGTGTTTCGGTGCCGCCAGCCAGGGTACCGATGTCGGTGTACTGGACGCCGGGACCGCTGCGCAGGTTCAGCGCACCGGTATTGATGATCCCGATCGGCCCGGCCATGGGTGCCCCGGCAGCCGTACCCGTGGTGACAGGTGAGCCGCCGAATTCATTGCGGGCAATCACGTAACCAGCGCTGATCCAGCCCGTACCGAAGCGGCTGTTGACCTGATACCAGCTGCTGTCGGCGCTTCGACCGACGATGGGGAGCACTTCACCGCCGAAAGCCTGACCGAGTACGGCATAATTGACCCCCGGCCCGCTGCGAATATTGAGGTAGCTGGCCGAGACCACTGCGTAAGGCAGATCAGAGGTCAGCGGAATTTCGCTCTCCATACCGCCGGTTCCATCATCGATGACTGCGCCGGGCGTGCCGTTGACGGTCAGGAAGCGGGCCGCGACCCAGCCGGTGCCAAAGGCCCAGCGGATTTGCAGCCAGCTTCCGTCTGCATTGCGCGCCAGGACGTAAACCTGCTGGCCCTGGCTAATCTGTCCCAGGGAAGCCGATTGATCGCCGGCCCCGAAACGCACGTTTAGCACTCCGCTCGGCACGGTACCGATTGGACCCGGATCGACCACGGCAACTCCTGTGGCATTGGTCGCCGCCACGCCGATCTGCGCAACCCAGCCTTCGCCGATGCGTGTATTCACGTACCACCACGCGCCATCCGGGCTGATACCCAAAATCGGCACGACTTCACCCAGGGACAGCGTTCCCCGGATCCAGAAGCCGGTACCGGGGCCGCCGCGCACATTCACCGCGCCGCTCGACGTGGCGTAGGGGCCGGTCTGGGCGGATATTGTATCATTGCCCGGCAGCACGTCGGAGCTTGCCAGCGCGGTTTTGAACACAAAAACAGGCGCGATGAGCAGCAATCCGATCATCGCGGCGATCAAGGCTTGAGTACAGGCGCGTCGCATGATAAGTCCTCCTGAGCATTGGATAGAGGGCAAAAGCTTATTCTGGTTGGAGTTTACGCTGGTTTGTTTTCCTGCGCAACAGGGTATGTGGGGAGGGCAAAAGAAAAACGAGCCTGTAGCTCGTTCCTGTAAATGGTGCCCGGAAGAGGACTCGAACCTCCACGCCCATAAGGGCACAGGCCCTCAACCTGCCGCGTATACCATTCCGCCACCCGGGCAAGATGATAGTGATTATACACAGCCCCCCTCAGATGTCAATGGTTGGCGGATAGATGGCGACGGCGTACAATTGTCTTGTTTTATCTTTTACGCAACGGGTAGATAGCTATGAAAATTATCCTGGATGCGATGGGCAGCGACCTGAATCCCGTTCCTGATGTAGAGGGGGCGGTACTGGCAGCGTGCGAATTTGGCGATACCATCGTGCTGGTGGGCGATCAGGAGCGAGTGAGAGCCGAACTGGCAAGACATGATACCACGGGCCTGCACCTGGAAGTGGTGCATGCGCCGCAGGCTGTGACCATGGAAGATAAGCCGGGTATCGTGGGACGCTCGAAACCCGAATCGTCGATGCACATTGGGATGCAGATGGTGAAAGACGGCCAGGGGGATGCGTTTGTGACCGCGGGTAATACTGGGGCGGCCCTGGCGATCGCGACTTTGCACACGTTGCGGCGGGTGCCGGGTGTTGACCGGCCTGCGCTGTCGGCAGTGCTGCGATTGAAGGATCGCTCGATCGTGCTGACGGATGTCGGGGCTAATGCCGACTGCAAGCCGGAATGGCTGGCCCAGTTTGCCCTGATGGGCAGTCTGTTTGCCGAGCGCGCGCTGGGCTACGTTAATCCGCGAGTGGCGCTTCTATCCAACGGCGAAGAGGCGGGGAAAGGCTCGATTCTGGTCCAGGAAACGGCGGAACTCCTGCGGGCGGATGGGGTTAATTTCATTGGTAACGCTGAGCCGAAAGAGATCCTGAGCGGCCGGGTGGATGTGGCGGTTATGGATGGGTTTTCGGGCAACGTGTTCCTTAAAACGATGGAAGCTTTCGGATCGACCCTGCTTGATATGATCCGCCAGGAGTTGATGGCAGATACTCGATCGAAGGTAGGTGGGCTGCTGGCTAAGCCGGCCTTCCGCCGGGTGTACCACCAGATCGATCCCTTCGAGGTGGGGGGTGCTCCACTGTTGGGGGTCAACGGCGTGGTAATTATCGGCCATGGCCGCTCCAATGCTCTGGCTGTGAAGAATGCGATCCGGCAGGCACGCAGCGCAGTCTCGGGACAGATCGTTGACGCGATCCGCGAGGGCCTGAACAAGCAGTAGGGTTTTCAGTACAACTGAATGACTGAATGAAGGAAGAGAAAGAGATGGAACTGACGCGAAACGGATTTCCGCGAGTCGTGATCACCGGTATGGGAGCTGTCTCCCCATTGGGGCCTTTCCCGGAGCTCTGGGAGAAGATGAAGGCCGGCATATCGGGCGTGCGGCGAATCAAAAGTTTTGACCCCTCACATCTGGAGGTTCAGATCGCCGGTGAATGTGATTTTGATCCAACCGGCTATATAGACAGCAAAGAAGCCCGCCGGATGGGACGCCCGGCCCAGATGGCGGTTGTCGCCACACTGGATGCGTTGAAGGATGCCGGGCTGACCATCGAGGATATTGGCGCGATGGCCGAACGGGTAGCCGTCGATTACGGCTCCACACTAGGAGCGCATGACCTGGCCCAGCAGGCATCGTATAATTTCCGGTCCACGGGACGCCGGCCGGGGCCATTCTCGCTGGTCGAGGCGATCCCGAACATCCCCGCACACCATGTCAGCCGGGTGACAGGCGCAATGGGTCCGCTGGTCTGTATCTCGGCGGCATGCGCGACGGGAACACACAGTATCGGCGATGCCATGAACCTGATCCGCTACGGCAAGGCCGATCTGGTCCTGACCGGCGGGGTCGAGGCGATGATTCTGGACTACAGCATTGCCGGGTTCGTTTCGATGAAGGGCTTAGCGACAGGCTACAATGATGATCCTACACGCGCCAGCCGACCGTTTGACAAGAACCGCAATGGGTTTGTCTTTGCCGAAGGCACGGGGGCAATGATTCTGGAAACAATGGAGCGGGCTGTCAGCCGGGGCGTGCGGATTTATGCCGAGGTATTGGGCATGGCGTCCTCATCTGATGCCTTCCATATCGCGGCACCAGATCCCCAGGGGCGCGGGGCGGCGAATGCGATGCGCTGGGCGCTGGATGATGCGAAGCTGCCGGCGGACCAGATCGACTACATCAACACCCATGGATCGTCCACGCCCGCCAACGACTCGACCGAGACACTGGCGATCAAGACCGTGTTTGGTCCGCATGCCTATGAACTGGCGGCCAATTCCACCAAGAGCATGACCGGCCACCTGTTGGGCGGTGCGGGGGCAGTGGAAGGAATCGCGGCGGTCATGTCGATCTTCACCCAGGTGCTGCATCCGACCATCAATTATGAGACACCCGATCCTGAGTGCGATCTGGACTATGTGCCCAATGTCGCGCGGGATGCTAAAGTGCAATACGCGATGTCGAACAATTTTGGGTTGGGGGGACAAAACGCCAGTGTGGTCTTCGGGCGTGTATAGTTCCTGTTGAGGTTGTAGGGCCGACCAAGCTGCAGGCCAGTGCTTACGACGGATTGTTGGGAGCGCTGGCCTGTATGTTTTGCTGTTCCAGCTGCTGCTGAGTCTGGCCGGCGCGTGAGCAGAGCACCTGCCCACCAACCTCCAGCCACTCCTGGAGGGTAGGGCTGTTGGACATTCCGGCGACAGCTTCCGCGTAGATGCGCGATCCCCAGTAATAGTAGCGCCGCGTTTCGCTGGCCCAGCCGGCCCAGCCCCGGTCGATCACGCCGTGCCCGCCGTTATAACCGGCCAGCGCCAACCCGGCATGTCCATCCGAGCGCTCAAGCCCGCCGATCAAATAGTTCATGCCCCGCTGCGCATTGGTCTGCACGTCGAGCATGTCTTCGCCCTGTTCAAAGTGGAACGGCATCACCTGGAACAAGCCCTGTGCGCCGGCGACCGAGGACACGCTGGGATCACCGCAGCTTTCGATCTGGATGACGGTAGCGATCAGATTTGGATCGACCTGATAGACGACGGCCCATGCTTTGATCAACGGCTCCCAGTATTGGACTTCTGGGGTGAAGACGGCCGAAAGTGGCGACAGGGCGGCCGTTGGGCCGACTGGGCTATGCGCATAATAGACGCGGTCAGTCTCCACGACCTCATAGGCGGTTGAGCCGGCCGGTGATGACTGGAGCAGCAGCGCAGCGCCGATGGTCGCGAAAAACCCGGTAAGGCCGCAGATCATGAGGATGATCCCCGAGACGCCCAACCACGCGCGCTAGAATCAGGGGGCGCGGTTTGGAAACCATCGGCGGCCGGGAAGATGTCGAAAGTTTGGCTTTTGAATTACGTGCTGCCATAGCTACTGTGGATTAGAACTAATGTTCACATTGAGGTATATACAGGATACCAGACAGCACCATAAGAGTCAATAAGGCAGGTATTAGAGTTAGGAAAGAAATGAGGAATCTCATTTCGATCGGGGCCAGACGGCGTATAATCTTGACCAGACACGTACAGAATAGACGGGAAAAGGCTTAATGCAGACACCTATACCTCAATTTCCTGTTCCTGTTAAGGTGATTGGCGGCGGCCTCGCCGGCACCGAAGCGGCCTGGCAGCTTGCTGAACGCGGGATCTCGGTGCTGCTCTATGAGATGCGACCGTATAAGCAGACTCCCGCCCATCGTACCGATCAGTTGGGCGAACTGGTGTGCAGCAACTCCCTGGGCTCCGACCTGCCGGACCGCGCGCCGGGTGTGCTTAAGGCCGAACTGCGCCGGATGGGTTCGCTCTTGATGCGCTGTGCGGATCGGGCAGCAGTTCCCGCTGGCAGCGCGTTGGCCGTGGACCGGGATATTTTTGGGTCCCTCATCACGGAAGCGATTGAGGCGCATCCCCGGATCACGCTGGTGCGCGAAGAAGTCATCCGCATTCCTGATTCGCCGTGTATCATCGCCACCGGACCGCTCACAGCCGAAGCGCTGGCGAATGACCTGATGCGGTTGGTAGGGGAGGAGTATCTGTATTTCTACGACGCCATCGCGCCCACCGTCAGCGCCGATTCGATCAATCTGGACATCGCATTTCGCGCCAGCCGGTTCAGACGGGTCGAGGATGACGAGGGTGATTACATCAACTGCCCGATAAATCAGGAGGAATACGAGCGTTTTGTCGCGGCGCTGCGCGAGGCGGAGACGATCGAACTGCGCGATTTTGAACAGGAAGATCCGCGCTTTTTTGAAGGCTGTTTGCCGGTTGAGCAGATCGCCATCCGGGGTGCTCAATCGCTGGCGTTTGGGCCGATGCGCCCGGTGGGGCTGCGCGATCCCCGCACGGATCAGCGACCCTATGCCGTCCTGCAACTGCGCCAGGACAATCTTGCTGGCACGCTTTACAGCCTGGTTGGTTTCCAGACGAACCTGCGCTGGGGAGAGCAGCAGCGCGTCTTCCGTATGGTTCCCGGCCTGGAAAATGCCGAGTTTGAGCGTTACGGTATGATGCACCGCAACACCTTTTTGAACTCGCCTACCCATTTGAGGCCGACGCTCCAGCACAAGGATCGGGACAGTCTCTTTTTCGGGGGCCAGATCACAGGTGTTGAGGGCTATGTGGGCAATATCGGCACAGGGATGCTTGCCGGCATCAATATGGCGAACCGGATCCAGCAGCGCCCGCTGTGGATCCTGCCGCCAACCACGATGCTCGGCGCGCTGTGCCACTATATCACGCATGCGAACCCGTCTGAGTTCCAGCCCATGAAGGCCAACTTCGGCATTCTTCCCGCACTGGACGCGCGACCGAAGGGGAAGCGTGACCGGATGCGCGCCTATGCAGAACGTGCCGTGCGTGATCTGGACACCTTTCTGGCAGAACAGCCCGCATTGCCCGATAGTTCAGCAAATAATACCGGCTGAGGATATAATGAGCGTGCGTGAGGACGACGTGGGAGGGTGTGGCGATGGCTTCGCTGGTTTTGTGGTTGAAAGCGCACAAAGATCAATTGATTACGCTGTCTCTGCAAGAGCTTTCAACGTGCGAGCCCGTGCGGCAAGCGGCCGAGGGTCCTGTCCGGTGGTTCTTCGACAGCCTGATCGAAACCATCAGCCAGAACGAAAATGAGCGCCTGGAAACCCTGCTGCGGAACTGGGTCCGCATGTGTGCCATCCCCATCAATGGGCAGCCGGTTGGGCTTCTCCCTGTGCTGGGTGTATTTAGATCCGCTATCTGGCAGATCTTTCAAAGTGAGCCACCCTCCGAAAATCCCCTCGGGTTGGCTGCGCAGCTTGACACGACGATTGGCCGAGCGGCCGAGTTCCTCTCTAAACTCGAAGCGGCAGCTTTGCTGGACGCGCTGACTCATCAGCTGGCCGCGCCTAAGTCGCAGGCGAACGTCATTGAGAACGCGAAGGAGACGTTTGTTTCGATCGCGGCGCACGAGCTAAAAACCCCGCTGACAGTCATCGAAGGCTACGCGAACATGCTCAAAACCGAACTGCCGGAGACCTCACATCCGCGTGAAGCGCTGATGGTCCGAGGGATTGAGAGTGGGGCGATGCGGCTGCGGGAATTTGTGGAAGATCTGGTCGATGTGTCGCTCATGGAAGTCGATCTGCTCACGTTGGAGCTTCAGCCGGTCTGGCTGCGCCGTCTGCTGGATATTGTCGCCACGGAGGCGCAAAGCGCGATAAAAGCCCGCAAGCTCACGCTTGAGATCCAACAAGATACGATCCCTGCCAAACCCATTAACGCGGATCCCGAGCGACTGCTCAAGGCTGTCCAGAAAGTGCTGGCCAATGCCATCAAGTACACGCCGGACGGCGGCCAAATCACCATCTGTGGCCGCAGCTTCAATGGGTTTGTGGATCTGATCATCCAAGACAGTGGGATCGGCATCGCGCCGGAGAAGCTGGATACGATTTTTGAGAAATTCGCCTGCCTGGGCAACCCGACCCTGCATTCAAGTGGCAAGGTTAAGTTCAAAGGCGGTGGGGCAGGGTTGGGATTGGTCATCGCCAAAGGGATTATCGAGGCGCATGGCGGCAGTATCTGGGCGGAAAGTTCGGGATCCGATGAGGAAAGGCTCCCTGGCAGCCGTTTTCATCTGATGCTGCCTGTGGGAGATGTCATCGAAGCGGGGGACGGCGCTCCGGTAACCCAATCGGCGAGCGCGCCCCGACTTGAGAAGCCACAACCGGCCGCGCACGAAACCGTCCGAGCGTCGGTAGAGCACGCCCAGACTGAGAGTCAGGAACATTCGCCCTCGACCGGCCATGAAACTCAAGTGCCTGGGCAAAAAATCAGCCGCAATGCAATAGGGAGGCAATCATCATAGACGGATCAACGGGCAATTTACCCCAGCGTGCCTTGCTGGTTGGCGTTGAAATCAGGAACACCCAACCGCTGTTTCCGGTCGGCGAGTCGCTGGACGAGCTGACGCTGCTGGCACATACCGCCGGTGTCGAGGTTGCAGGGCGGGTCACACAGCGGCTCAGCCAGATCGCACCGGCAACTTTTATCGGGTCGGGTAAGGTTGAGGAAGTGGTGAGTCGGGCGTCGGAACTCGGTGTCAATATGGTAATTTTTGACGACGAACTCTCGCCGCGCCACCAGCGTGAACTCGAAAAAGCGCTGGGCGAGAATATCCTGCTGCTGGATCGATCGGCGCTGATCCTGGATATTTTCGCGCAGCACGCCCATACTCGTGAAGGAGCGCTGCAAGTCGAACTAGCCCAATATGAATATCGTTTGCCGCGCCTGACTCACCAATGGACTCATCTGGCACGGCAGGCCGGCGGCGGCACTGCGCGAGGCGGTACGGGGGGTGTTGGGCTGCGGGGTCCTGGTGAGACCCAGTTGGAGGTTGACCGGCGTGAGATTGGGCGCAGAATTACTAAGCTGAAAAAGGAACTGGACGATGTACGCGGCCATCGGCTGCGGCAGCGCCAGCAGCGCGTGCGGGCGGGTATTCCCGTGGTAGCCTTAGTGGGTTATACCAATGCGGGCAAATCGACCCTGCTGAATGCGCTGACCGGATCGGATGTTTACGTGGCCGATCAGCTCTTCGCCACACTCGACCCGACGACCCGCCGCGTTGAACTGCCCAATGGGCGAACGGTGCTGTTTTCCGATACGGTGGGCTTCATTCAAAAGCTGCCGGTTACGCTGGTAGCTGCTTTCCGCGCCACGCTGGAAGAAATCGCGGAGGCCGATCTGCTGGTACATGTCGTGGATACCAGTCATCCGCAGGTGGCCGATCACATTGAAGTGGTGGAAGACACCCTGGCTGAACTCGAGGCGACCCGGATGCCGAAGCTGCTGGTGCTCAACAAAATCGACCGTGGTGATCATGGCTCGGCCATTAGTGGCGACACGTGGGGCTACCGTGACGTGATCCGCACGTCGGCTCTGAAGAGTACCGGCCTGGACGATCTGCGTGCGGCGGTTGGGCGGGTACTCGTTGAGAATCTGGTCGAGGTGTCGGTGTTTGTTCCCTATGCTCAGGGCGATCTGCTGTCGCTCATCCACAGCAGCGGTGTTGTGGTAGCAGAGACTCCTATAGAAGAGGGTGTAAGGATTACCGCCAGGGTGCCCCCGCAGATAGCCGGGCAGTTGGAGCGTTTGCTTAAATAACGAGGAGTGTTCGTGTGGTGAATCAGATAGCGCGTGTGATCTTGCGGGCGGTCTTGCTGCCACTGCAACTTGCGCGGTCAGCCATGCGGCTGGTTGGGCGTGGCTTGAGTCGATTGTTTGCGCCAGTCGTCCGCCAGCTCGATGCGTCGCCCGGCCTGAGCAATATGATCAACTCGCTGTCGTCGTCAATGGCGACTCAACGGGGTTTGCCACTGGTGATTGGTACTGGGCTGTTGTTGTTGAGTCTGGTAGCGCACGGCCTGGTGCTCGCAATTTTGGTGTCATCGGATGATTTTGGACGCAATTTATACTGGCTGTGCATCCCCTTTACGCTCATGCATGTGGGTGTCCTGGCCGGGTTTACCGGCGCGATGCTGGCAACTCCACTTGGACAGGGATACAGGGACAAGTAATACACGTCAGATAGGCGAAGCCTCGCAGATACATCTGCGAGGCTTTTTATTTGCCTGCTGTTACGGCTGCGGATCGGGCAGCCGGGTGTTTTTGGCGGCATCGTCCACGCGCAGTGGATCGGTATGGGCGTAATAGGCGCGGGTTGTTTCGACTGAGCGATGTCCGAGGTAGTCCTGTACGACATCCAGCGAATGACCCGCGTTGATCAACTGCGTAGCCCGCCAGTGCCGAAAATCATGCGGGGTAATGCTCCTCAGACCTAATGCCCGAGCCGCGCGCTGGACGATCCGCCATGCGACGATGCGACTCATCCGGGTGCCGTCATAATGCGGGTCATGGCTGATAAACAAAGGAACATCACCCGTACGGGTATTCGCGCGCAGGTTCGCCCCGCGCGCCTGGATGTAATCCCGGAGGGCCGGCAGTGTGTCCAGAAAGCGCAGATAGTAGTTGTGGCCGCCTTTGCCGGTTACTTCGACACGCAGCACCTCATGCTGCTGCAGATACCGTTCAGGGAAGTCGTTCAGATTGAGACTCAGGATCTCGCTGATACGTCCGCCGGTCTCAGCCAATGCGTGAAGCAAGCTGCGGTTGCGCAGACGGTTGAGTTCCCATCGTTCGATCCGTTCGGGATCAACATCGGGTTTGCGCAGGTTCGGTGGACGCTCCTGCGTGTCGTAATAATAGATGACTTCTTCAATGTGATCTTTAGGACTGGGAGCACCGCTGTGTGATGGCCGCCCACGCAATTCATCCTGGACAATCCGTTTAGCCTTAGCCAGTTTGAAGTCGGCGGGCAGCCAGCCGTGATCATCCAGAAATTGAAGCCAGTTCTGGACGCCAGCAAGTCGCAGTTCAACGGTTGAGGGTTTGTAGGGCCGGTGATCGTTGCTGCTCGTTGGACTGGTGGAAAGCATCCACTGTGCAAAATGCAGCAGGACGGGTGCATCCTGTTCAGAAAGCGCTTTCAGCGGAATCTCTTCCGGAATAGTGAAAACCCGCTGTTGAATTGGCAGAGGATAGCGTGTAGAACGATCGGCCAGAAACTCAAAAAACAATTCCACTGCACGTCGATAAGAATCGATCGTATGCGTCGATTTGAGAGTCGCGCGCTGAAGATATTGGTCACGCGCCTGTCCAAAGGTCATATCGCTACCAGCGCTGTGTGGTGCCGTGCCTGGATGTGTCATCCGGTCGCCCCCTTTTCATGATATAACATTTCTTTGATTATGTTACACTAGGATCCAGGAATTATCAACTGGCCTTTTATCCGACAATTGGTCCAGCAATTCGTCTCCGTCGAATTATCCCACTTTCGTTTTTCCACTCCCCCTGCACTGCCGGGGGGATCAAACTCGATAGCGACTTAGCCAATCAATCAATGACCAGTCCGATCGCATCATGCGCGCTGACTGCGTGAGTTCATGTGCGAGCAGACAGGAAGTTAGATGCAGTTACGAAAACGAGTCGCTTGAAGACAAATCAGAAAACAAATTATTGCACGTGTTGAGGTGTCACACAAACTCCAAAACGACCTCAAGTATTTGTGATTAACATCACAAACATTCGCTGAGTGTTTTTCTGACCATCCCAAGGGTCCCCACAAGCGCGAACGAACGCCTCTTGCTCGTATTTATTTAATATATTAAGAAATAATACCCTTCATTTTTCCCTCAGGTAAGGGGAAAATCGCGCCCCTTCAGCGGGTTTTACGGGAGAAATAATTCGAAAAACCTGAATATGGGCGGTTTCACGAGGGAAAAAACAGAAAAAGAGACGCGTTTTGAGTGAAGAAGGCAGAATTGTGGGTTTTCGTAATATTGACTATACGAATATTGTTTATTCGTTGGGCGCTGCCTGCCGCCAGATATTTTCCTCGTGGTTTTCCCTCAAATTCGCGACGCGGGCGGCCACAAACAGCCAGTCAGACAGCCGGTTAACATAGCGCAACGCCTCAGGATTTACGGATTCCGTCTCCTGCAGCAGGGCCAGCCAGCGCTCAGACCGACGGCACACGGTCCGTGCCTGGTGCAGAAACGCGCCCGCCACCCCTCCGCCCGGCAGGATGAAATTCTTCAGAGGCGGCAGCAGTGTTTCCCATTCATCAATTTCCCGCTCGAGCCGCAGGGTCATTTCGGGCGGCACTCGCTGAATCCAATCCGACTTCGCGTCTATTGGCGTCGCGAGATCGGCCCCCACGGTGAACAGTTCGGCCTGGATACGCGCCACAGGTTCGCGAAGTGTCTCGTGGAGACCGGACGCCAGGACAAGCCCCAGGATCGAATTGAGCTCGTCAATCGTCCCATAAGCGTGCAGGCGCACATGGCCCTTACGAACCCGTCCCCCGGCAAACAGACTCGTTTCGCCTTCATCCCCGGTTCGTGTATATATTTTCATCAGAACCTAACCTTAGTTCACTTCTTTCTGACTATACGAAGGGCTGTATTTTAGTTCTTCTGATCCTTCCGCTCGAAACGGTACCCGACCCGATGTTCGGTCAAGACATAGAGTGGATTAGCGGGATCACGCTCGATTTTACGCCGTAACTGGCTGATATATACGCGCGGATAATACACGTCGTCCACGTATTCCGGCCCCCAGACCTGTTCGAGCAGATCTCGCTGCGACACGACGCGGCCCGCGTTCTCCAGCAGGACCATCAGCAGCTTGAACTCAGTCGGAGTCAGATGCACTTTCTGCCCGTCCACGAAAATATGCCGGCGCTGCAAGTCGATACTCAGATACCCGTCGTCGTAGCCAATCGCTTCTTCGGTCGCCGTCATCTGAACCCGGCGCAGCAAGGCACGGATGCGCGCGACAAACTCATTCAGGCGGACGGGCTTTTCAAGATATTCATCGGCTCCGGCATTCAGCCCCTCGATAATCGCGTCTTCGCTGATCGCCTGTGCGGACAGCATCATGATTGGCGTATCGGCCACCTCGCGAATCCGCCGGCACGCCGTTACCCCGTCCATCTCTGGCATCACCACATCCAAAACCACGATGTCAGGATGCCCCGCATGAAAGACGCGCAGCCCCTCAAGCCCATCCTTCGCGCTGAGCACGCTGAATCCCTCCCGTTGGAGTTTGCGCGCCAGCGTATCCCGCACGCCCAGGTCATCATCGACAATCAATACGGTCGGTGCCATTAAGTTTTGCCCTCAGGCTGCTGCCTAATGAACGTCTCTACCGCCATGCTCGACGGCAAGGACGGCTGCGCCCCCATCTTTGTGGTCGCCAGGGCACCACAGGCATTGGCATATCGCGCAGCTTCAACCAGCGATCGCGTTCGGGTCCCCAGCGAGACGGCCAGTCCCGCATTAAACGCATCCCCCGCTGCGGTGGTATCCACGGGCGTAACGGCAAATGGCTCCACACGCGCGCGCCCCCAACTACCGGCGGCCAGCGCGCCCTGCGCTCCCAACGTAATCACCGCGCTTGCAACGCCGAGGCTCAAGGCCAGATGCGCAAGCTGTTCGTCCGTCATCGCCTGCACTTCGATCTCAGGCAATCCCGCCAACTGCGCCAGTTCGATCCGGTTGGGCGTCAGAACATCGACCAGATGCAGCAGTTCCATTGGCAGCAGCCGCGCCGGCGCAGGGTTCAAAACCACGGTTGCGCCGTTTTCACGCGCCAGACGTGCCGCCGTGACACAGGTTTCAAGCGGCACCTCAAGCTGAAGCAGCAGGGCATCCGCCCCAGCAAATGCCATAGCAGCCGATTCGACATGGGCGGGAGTCAGACACATATTGGCCCCCGAAGCAACAGTAATGCTGTTTTCCCCACTCTCCGCTACCGCGATCAACGCGACCCCAGTTGCTTCCTCAGGATCGCGAGTGACATACTCGATGTTCATTCCCTCGGACCGATATGCGTCCAGGCATTGGTCGCCAAAAATATCCTGCCCCACGCGGGACACCAAAACCACCTCGGCCCCAAGCCGCGCCGCGCCCACCGCCTGATTAGCCCCCTTCCCTCCCATCGCCATCACGAAGTTGCGTCCCAACACCGTCTCGCCCGGCTGCGGGATATGCGGAGCCTGCACTACAAAATCGACATTCGCACTGCCCACCACGATCACTCGCGCCATCATACCGCTCCTACCTCATCGGATCACACTCTATCATAATCTTACTGCACACCGGGGCTTTTGTGCATATTAGCGCTAAACAAAAATCAGCCCCCATTTCAGGAGGCTGATCCAACCGATTGGACAGATGGCCCTGCTATTCGTGCAGGATCTCACGCAGCACCGTCTGAAGGATTCCGCCGTTCCTGAAGTAATTCACTTCGACAGGGGTATCCAGCCGGCAGATCACACTGAAAAGCTGTGCTTTGCCGTCGTTTCTCGTGACCCGGACCGTAACCTCCTGGCCGGGGTGGATGTTATCGCTCAGGCCCTCAATGTCATACACTTCGTCACGCCCGGTCAGGCCAAGCGATGCCGCACTGTCGCCCTCTTTGAATTGCAGCGGCAGCACCCCCATACCAACCAGATTGCTCCGGTGAATACGCTCAAAGCTCTCCGCGATGACGGCGCGCACACCCAGCAGCTGCACGCCTTTCGCTGCCCAGTCGCGCGAACTCCCGGTCCCATATTCTTTCCCGGCTATCACGATCAGCGGGACTCCCTCGACCCGGTAAAGCTCCGCCGCGTCGAAGATAGTCATCTGCTCGCCGCTCGGGAAATGGGCCGTCACCCCACCTTCAACGCCGGGCACCAGTTGGTTCTTCAGTCGAATGTTGGCGAAGGTGCCGCGTACCATCACCCGGTCGTTGCCACGCCGCGTGCCATAGGTATTAAAATCCTTCGGCGCGACGCCCAGGGAAATAAGGTACTGCCCGGCCGGGCCGTTGAGCGCGATCGATCCTGCCGGTGAAATGTGATCCGTTGTCACCGAATCGCCGAGCAGTGCCAGCACGCGCGCCCCGCAAAGCTCGGCCAGCGGTTCGGCTTCAGCCGAAAGATCCTTGAAAAACGGCGGCTCCTGAATGTAAGTCGAGTCCGCCTTCCATTCGTAAACCTCGCTGTTGGTAATCGGGATCGCGTTCCAGGTTTCATTGCCATCGTAGACGTCGCCGTACTGCTGTCGGAACATCTCCGGTTTGAGCGCCGACGCCACAGCGTCCGCGATTTCCTGCTGGCTCGGCCAGATATCCCGCAGATAGACCGGCTGGCCGTTGGCCCCTATACCCAGCGGCTCACTGCTGAAATCAATATTTACCGTGCCGGCAATCGCAAACGCGACCACGAGCGGCGGTGACGCCAGATAATTCGCCCGGACATACGGATTAATGCGACCCTCGAAGTTGCGGTTGCCGCTCAGAACGGCCGCCACCACCAACCGGCTTTGGTCGATGGCTTCCGCGATCGCGTCGGGCAGCGGGCCACTGTTCCCGATACAAGTGGTGCATCCGTAGCCAACCACGTGGAATCCAAGCTGCTCCAGATAGGGCAGCAGGCCGGCCTCCTCCAGATACGCGGTAACCACTTTGGATCCAGGGGCCAGCGACGTTTTGACATACGGCGGAACCGACAGGCCAAGTTCAGCCGCTTTTCGCGCCAGCAGGCCCGCACCGATCATCACCGAGGGATTTGAGGTGTTGGTGCAGCTCGTGATGGCGGCGATCACCACCGAGCCATGCGTCAGACTGACGCGGGATGCCGTTCCCATCCAGGCTGATCTCCGCGCGGTTCGCCAGATCCGCCTCAGCTCAGCGCGAAACCCCGCCGGTCAAATGGCGCCAGCAGATCGTTCACGAATTTTGGCTTCATTTCTATCAGCGCGATGCGATCCTGTGGACGCTTGGGGCCCGCGACACTCGGCTGTATCACGCTCATATCGAGCTCTAGCGCGACGGTAAATGCCGGATCGGGTGTGTCGTCAGTGCGAAACAACCCCTGCGCCTGCATAACCTGTGAGACGGCTTCAACCAGTTTAGTCGGGCGTCCGGTCAGCGTCAGGTAGCGCAGAGTCTCGGCATCAACCGGGAAAAAGCCCATCGTCGCGCCATATTCCGGGGCCATGTTCGCAATTGTCGCCCGGTCAGGCAGGCTGAGACTGCTTAAGCCGGCCCCGTAAAACTCCACGAACTTGCCGACTACGCCCTTGGCACGCAGCATTTGCGTCACCGTCAGAACCAGATCGGTTGCCGTAGCGCCTTCGGGCAGTTGACCCGTCAACTTAAAGCCCAGCACCTGAGGCATCGTCATATAAATCGGCTGATCCAGCATAACCGCTTCCGCTTCGATGCCGCCCACACCCCAACCCACAACCCCCAGCGCGTTGATCATGGTCGTATGCGAATCAGTCCCTACCAGGCTGTCAGGGAAAATCACCTGTTCGCCGTCAATTTCCCTGGTCAGCACACCCTGAGCGAGATATTCAAGATTGACCTGATGGACAATACCCGTTGCGGGCGGCACGGCGCGAAAATTCCGAAAGGCGGCCTGCCCCCATCGGATAAACTCGTAGCGCTCGCGGTTGCGTTCAAATTCCAGTTCCGCATTGATCCGCAGTGCGTCGGGGGAGCCATAGCTGTCCACCTGAACGGAATGGTCAATGACAAGATCGACTGGAATCGCACATTCAATACAACGTGGATCCCCACCCATCCGCTGCACGGCGGAACGGAGCGCCGCAAGATCCACCAGCGATGGGACGCCGGTAAAGTCCTGCAAGATCACGCGTGCCGGCTTGAACGGCATCTCCTTACCGCTCGCTCCCTGCGGAGACCATCGCGCCAGATTGAATATGTCTTCATCTTTGATCTCGAATCCATTGTTGTTGCGCAGCACGGATTCGAGCAGCACCTTAATCGAGAAGGGCAGCGATGTGATGTCACCGACCCCTTGCTCTTGGAGCGCATTCAGACGGTAGTAAATCATTTGCCCGCTGGGCGTGTCGATCGCGGTGCGAGCATTAAATGGATCGCGAAAAGTCCTTTCGGCCATGTGTTTCCATCCTTCAGTTGCGGACAAGCCGTGCTCAACCCAATTCTCTATGCTTATATTATAGCAGCCCGCTTCCTGGAAGTGCTTTTGCGAAGCGTCCCAATCGCCTCGTTCATCCCTTGCGACTTCGCCGCGCATTGCATATAATTGCACACTGTCAGTCGGATTAAACGGGTCTGTAACCCTATTCTCACAGTGAACCTATCAGATCACACGGATAAGAAATTGCTGCAGCTCCAAACCGAAACCGAGCAGTACTGGACCGAGCGTTTTGAAGTCACCGACGAAGACATCGAACATATCTTCACGGTATTTCTAGAGGACGAAACCCCGCTCACCAGCCAGGAAATCGCCGAACGCCTCATTCGCTATCGCCTGGACAAAGAAATCCGCACTCTGCGCCGCCAGATCGAGCGCGGCGAGATCTTCCAGCCCAAAAGCGCCTATGACGTCGGCCAGACGCTGGTTTTCCCAGCGCTGGGCTATGCCGTGGGCGAAGTCGTCGGTCAGCGAGAGGGCAATAATCCCGAGCACGGGCCGTTCAGCGTGATCAATGTGAGCTTTGAGAGCGGCGAAACCCACGAATTTGCCAGCAGTCTCCAATCTCCTCACTCGCTCAACATCGAGACAACCGCCAACATTCGGGAAGCGACACTCCAGCAGGTAGATGTCAATGCCTTGCTGCGCGCCTATGGCGATGATATTGTGTATCTGCTGGAAGAACATCTGCGGTCCGAAGAAGACGTGGTCTATTTTGGGGGGCGGTGGTTCCTGAAATCACTGCTTGCCTCAGTCAGCATCGCGCACCTGCATCTGGCTGAAGCCGTGCTCGTGATGCACGAAGGCGGGCCGCTGTCACCGCAGGATATTCTCAAAGAGATCGACCTGCCTCAGCAAATTAACCCTCGGCTGCAAACTTTCTCGTTGGATTACGCGCTTTTCCATGACGATCGCTTTGATGAAGTGGGCCCAGCGGGCAAGGTCTGGTGGTTCCTGCGCGAATCCGAGCCGGAAGAAGTCATGCGGCCGCCGGAACGGTTGAAGTACAAGCCCGTCGACTATAATTGGCAGCTTCTTTCTGACGAGCTGGCGGTATTGGAGCAGGAAATCGACGACGAGCTGTCGAATCTGCGGTCGCCGGCCGGCGATGTGGATTCGGTGACATTCAGTCTCAATTTCCCACACCGGCGCATGGGAACCCTGCCGCTGACCTCGCGCCTGCGGCATCTTTTCCCGACGGCCTACGAAGCACCCCGCATCCTGATGACGCTGGTTGACGGCCAGACGCAGGAAGAGATGCGCGGATGGGTCGTACGCGAGCATCGTTACGTGTACGGTCTCGCGGAATTTTACCGCCGGCATCATCTGCCCGTCGGATGCTATCTGACCGTCAAGCGTACCGATGACCCGTCGCGCGTGATCGTCGATTTTCAGAGCCACCGCCCGCATACGGAATGGATCCGCCTGGCAGTGCCCAGCGGACGAAACGCTGACCTTTGAAAATCACAAGCGGGCGATTGGCGCGGATTATGACGAACTGATGATCCTGGGAGCCGATGATCTGAAAGGGGTGGACGCCCTGTGGCAGCCCACCGAGCAGCCGACCCAGGATCTGGTGGAGACGATGCGCGAGATGATGGTCGAGTTATCCCGGCTCAACCCGCAGCATACTGTTCATGCCAAAACGTTGTACAGTGCTGTGAATGTCGTGCGCCGGTGCCCACCCGGCCCGATTTTCGCCACCCTGGTCGCCCGGCCCGAGTTCGAGCACGTGGGCGGCCCTTATTGGCGTCTTGCTTAATCTGCCAGAAGGATTGCGTGTGAGCACATCAGCCAGTGCGGCCAGCCGGCGCATCAAACCTACGCTCGAAACCAAGTTCCACATCGATTACGAGTGGTGGGGCCGGGACGAGCGAGAGTTGCGCACTTACCTGCTCAGCCACCTGGCTCCCGATCAGCGGGGATTTTTCGTAGAAAACCAGGAGACCGAAGAGATCGACTGGATCGACCCGGTGACGGCGGAAGTCAAGAAGATCGATGCCTTGCAGCGCGCGCTGCAAGAGGCCAGCCAGCGAGACGATTTTATCACCTCTCATACCTCGCTGGTGGACGCGGTGTTCCGTGTTTTCCTGGCCAATCAGAACACGCCGCTCACACCGATCGAGCTGGGTGAACGGATTGGCCGCCAACCTATGACGATCCTGCGGACGCTGGCCGGGGCGAATGTGTATAAGGGCATACGTCCTGTATTGGAAGAACGCTAGCGCCCGCGCGATATTGTGGCTTGACACTGCCCGCGACCCTTTCTACAATCACCGTTACCCGCCCCTGTAGCTCAGTGGACAGAGCAACTGCCTTCTAAGCAGGAGGTCGGGGGTTCGAGACCCTCCAGGGGCGCACAGAATCAAAAATGCCCGCCATGACAGCGGGCATTTTGCTTGATGATCGATGTAAACTCAGGACATGATCGAGCCGTAAAGCTCGCGGGTTTCGCGCTCGGGTTCTTTACCCTCGCCCTTCAACTGCTCGACCAGCTTCTGATAATGCGCCGCCGCCTCGCTGCGCCGTCCCAGGTTGGCATAGAGCATGCATGATCTGGCGGTGGATGGGCTCGTAGCGGTCATTTTCGGATACAGCCCGCAGCAGCAGCCCCAGCGCATGCTCCTGGCGGCCTTCGTCCAGCCGGATACGCGCCATTTCGCTCAGCGCTTCCAGGTAGCCCTGCTGGTAATCGGCACGCCGCTCTACGATCCACTTGTCGCTGTGTCCTTGCAGGAACGGGCCGCGATAGAGATCGATCGCTTCCTGCCAGATCGCCGCTTTGTCGGGGATCTCGGGCGAGCGGCCCTTGACCAGCGCGCCGACAAACGCCATGATGTCGTAAAACACCGACACCTGCGGATTCACGCGGTAGTATCCGTCTTCATGCACCAGCACATCGAAATCCAGCGCTTTGTGCAGACGCCGCTTGGTAACGTGGAATACGTTCACCGCCTGGTCGTTATCGAGATCCGGCCAGAACGCCTGGCAGATTTCTGAGCGTGTGACCACGGGACGATCCAGCGCGAAGAAGAACAGCAAGCGGGGCAGATGGCCTTCCCACGTGTCGATCTGCTGGCCGTTCAGCAGCACGTAGCCGGGCCCCAGGGCGTAGACTTCCAGGTTCAGTTCACCCCCGTCGCGCATCCCATAGAAATTGCTGGATATCTGCTCGTGATCTTTAAGGATAACCGCTTTGCCCTGCGCGATGAGCGATACCCACGGCAGACGGGGCAGTGTGCGGCTGTTGATGACCAGCCGGCACTGCCGGGGTGCGCGTAGCGCCACCTGCTCGACAAATGCCTGGATGTCATCGGCTCCATCTGTGCGATCGTACTCATCGAGGATGAGCAGGAACGGCTCGCTGCTCAGATCACCCAGATCTGCCACAAACGCTTCGAGCAGTTGTTCATTGTTATCTTCGTCTTCAAAGTGGATCTGGTTCAAATAGCGTCCGAAGGTCGGATGCTGATTCGCCAGATCGTGGGTAATGCCGGCCAAAAAGGATCGGACATTGACATCGTCTGGTCCCATGGCGTAATAGAGCACCCGCAGATCCGGATCGCGCATAAGCTGAGCGACCAATACCGATCGGTAGCGGCTTTCGGGGTGCAGCAGCAAAACACGCGCATCGGCCGCGCGCTCGGTAAAGGCTTGATAAGCGTCACCAATCAGGCTGTTCAGTTCCATAAGCATTTCCTTAGTAGGGTAGACTTAGCAGACATATTCTGAGTATAAGATAATTAGTCCGATAAGGCAAGGACTAAGGCGGTGGTATTTGAAACTTACGAACTACATCTGGGGGAACTTCCATAGGCATACTTGGTATCCCTAACTTGATTATGCTCCTGCATCATCGGGCGCTCAGTTGACTATTGTGCCTTATTCTGATCTGTGGTACCTTGTCAATAGAAGTTGTCTAGATGTTTTCGGTAATGATTACGGCAATTAAAGAGAGCTTCCCATGCACAAAACAGCGCGAAATTTGAGCGCACTTGGTCTTGGATTAAGTATCAGTGCTCTGGTTGGCTGGTTGCTGCTGAGAGAGAATAAGCGCGTCCGGGAATTATCGGCCATCACGGTCAAATCCCGGAGCCGTGACATGGAACTGGATGAAGTGCCGGCGATTCCGATCCCTATGGAACCCATTGAGGAACCTGACCACGCCGCTGCCGCTGAAGATGACTTTACTCAAATCGATGGGATTGGCCGAACCTTTGCCGACGCCCTGCACACGATCGGTATTCACCGCTATGAGCAGCTTGCCAAACAGACGCCCGACGCGCTGGCCGAGCGGCTTGCCCACCATACGAGCGTGACGGCCCAACGTATACGCAATAAGGACTGGATCGGCCAGGCCAAACGTCTGGCCAAAGCCTAGCCCGGAACCGCGCCCGACATGACTGCCATCATTCCCACTCAAGTCACTCTGGACCAGACTGCCGGCCTGCTGCATATCACCTGGGCAGACGGTCGGGATTGTCACTACCCGGTCAGCCCGCTGCGCATGGCGTGCCCATGTGTCGAGTGCCGGGGTGGTCACGAACGGATGGGCCGGGATTACGAGCCGGCCAACCTGCTGGATCTGGTGTCGCCCCGCCCCTATGCGGTGGAACGGCTGGAAATCGTGGGCAACTACGCCCTTCAGTTCTTCTGGGACGACGGACACAACTCGGGGATCTATAGCTGGGATTACCTATACCGTTTGTGTCCTGTGGAGAGACCTTAATGCTTGAGACGATTATGGGACGACAACTCTTTTCACTGGCGGAATCAGGTCATTTGCGAATTGAAGCCATGCAGCTTTTTGAGCAGTGTCTCACCAGCGGCGCTTCGGACGTCATGGTGTCCTTCATCGAGCGCCAGCTTCTCAACGAGCCGCCGCGTCTCCAATTACTACGCGAAATCGCGGATGATTTGCAGCAGCGGCTGCTCTCTCTGCGCGAATACCACTTCGACGTCCGGGAGCGTGTCGTCAGCACGCTGAGCGAAAGCTACACCGTAGACATTTCCTCCCTGACGCCGCCTTCCCTGCTCGATCGTTACCATCAATTGAAAGCAGATGACATCCTGGCGTATATCCAGCAGTGCGACCCCAAAATTGGCAGCAGCGAGCTTGCCATCCTGCGCAAGATGATCGATGCGTCGCTTCAGATCGCGGCGCAGTTGTCGGAAGATATTCGGCTGACTCGCGACCTGCACAACCTGATCCTGGACTGGACCGAAGCGCTAAGCGCAACGACGGCCCGCCACCACTGGTATAATGCAACATCCGCGAAACCAGAGCCGGACAGCGGAACCATCAGTCACTGAATCGAACCCTTCTTGTGCAGCGGCCAGCCGGCGCAAAGTTTGCGGCGGCTGTTTTGTTAGAGTAGACAGAGGATTTCGATGAGCTTACCCTACAAGAAATATCTGCAAGAAATCTTAATTGACAGTGACACTCTGCAAGCTCGCATCCTCGAGCTGGGCCAACAGATCAGCGACGATTATGCCGACAAACAAGACCTGCTGCTGATCTGCGTGCTGAAGGGCGGCGTGATGTTCCTGACAGATCTGATGCGCCATATCACGATCCCGCACAGCATAGATTTCATGGCGATTTCCAGCTATGGCAGCGGCGTGCGGGAGTCGTCTGGCCGTGTTCGCATCGACATGGACCTGACCCACGACATCGCCGGAACGCATGTGATTATCGTGGAAGACATTATCGACAGCGGCCACACCATGCAGTATATCCTGAGCATGTTGGCTACACGAAAGCCGGCCAGCCTCAAGATCTGCTCGCTGCTCAGCAAACCGAGCCGCCGCGAGGTGGAAGTCGCCATCGACTATCTGGGCTTTGAGATACCCAACAAGTTTGTGTTTGGCTACGGCCTCGATCTGGACGAAAAATTCCGCAACCTGCCGTTTATCGGCGTCTGTAAACCGGCCTGAAAGGTTGGAAACAAGCTTCCCGTGTCTCTCGACCCTGTTCTGCCGCCCCGCCCGCTGACCTGGCATCCCGCTCTGGTCGCGATCCAGGCTGTCCTGGAGGGTGAACAGGGGGTTTATATCGTGGGTGGAGCCGTGCGGGATGCGATGCTTCAGCGGCCTTTGCACGACATTGACCTCGCCAGCCAGGGTGACGGCCGGCCGATCGCCCGGAAGATCGCCAATGCGTTTGGCGGCGCGTATTACCCGCTGGACCCGGAGCGTGGCGTCGGTCGCGCCATCATCGACTGGGAAGGCGAACCGCTGACCATCGATGTCGCCCAGTTTCGCGGTTCCGATCTTCTCACCGACCTGCAAAAGCGCGATTTCACCCTGAATGCGATGGCCGTGGACATGGCCGGCGACTTGAGCCAAATCATCGATCCGACCGGCGGCCTGCGCGATCTGGCGAATAAGCGGCTGCGGCAGTGCAGCCCTGACTCCGTCGCCAGCGATCCGGTCCGGGCGCTGCGTGCGATACGCACCAGCCTCACGCATGGTCTGCTGATCGAGCCGTCGACACGCGAGGCGATCAAAGACTGTGCCGCGCGTCTGGCCGATGTGTCCCCGGAGCGGGTCCGCGATGAGCTGTTTCAGATCCTCGACAGCAAGCGCCCATCCGCCGCGCTGGCGGTGATGCAGCAGATGGGGCTGCTGGCGACGATTCTCCCCGAAGCGGTGGCGATGGTCGGCGTGGAGCAGAGCGCGCCTCATCAGTTTGATGTCTGGCGCCACACGCTGAGCACTCTGGATTACCTGGGCCGCTTGCTTCAGCTTGTCGAATCCGAGTCTCAGCGCGACCAGGACCTCACTGCCAACCTGCAGATCGGCATGTCCGCCATTGTCATAACCAAATACCGCGATCAGCTTCGGGCGCACCTCGCGCATAGTTGGCCCAACGGCCGGTCGCACCGGGCGCTGCTGGTGCTGGCCGGGCTGCTGCATGATTGTGGCAAGCCCGCAGCACGTACTGTGGAGCCCGGCGGTCGCGTCCGCTTTTTCCGGCACGAACAAATCGGGGCGGAACTCGCCTATGAGCGGGCGTTGGCCCTGCGGCTGAGCAAAGAGGAATCCGAACGACTGACCGCTATCGTGCGTAACCACATGCGGCCGCACCTGCTGCACAACGATCACCCGATGACCCGCCGAGGGATCTATCGCTTCTGGCGTGATACCGGCCCCGCCGGCGTGGACGTCTGCCTGCTGGCGCTGGCCGACTATCTGGGCACCTACGGCCCGACGTTAGAGCCGCACGCCTGGATCGCGTACCTCGAAACGATTCAAACCCTGCTTGAACACTACTATGAGCATCACGAAACCACCGTCGCCCCCCCGCCGCTGATTACCGGCCAGACTCTCCTGGACCGATTCGGGTTGCAGCCCGGCCCGCAGATTGGCAGTATCCTGGAACAGGTGCGCGAAGCCCAGGCCGCCGGGGAGATCACTACACACGAAGAAGCGCTGGATTGGGTCCAACGCTTCTTAGGTCAGTCCTCATAAGCTCAGGAGATTATTCCGTTTTTTCGGTCTCGATCTCGTCCTCAGGAGCCGGGTTCTCAAAAAACCAGAGCACCGTGTTCCCGTATACCCGCTCGTCATACAGCCGAAGAACGCTAAGCTCCACATCCTCTCGCTCGCTCGGATCAATCTGGACAACCACAATCCCGTCCGGCTGGATGTGCGCGGGTTGAGCATCCAGCGCGCGCAGCGCATCCCTCCACATCATTTTATACTGCGGTGGCGCGACATACACGTACTCAAACGCTTCTGGCTTGGGGCGCTTAAGATAGGAGAAGGCATCGGTGCGCAGCACCTCGGCACGGTCGAGTAATCGGGTATGTTCGAGATTTTCGTGAATGGTGCGGATTGCCAGCCGATTGTTATCGATAAACAGCGCGCGCTCGGCTCCCCGGCTGAGCGCCTCGATCCCGACGCTGCCCGTTCCGGCGAACAGGTCCAGCCAGGATGACCCCCGGACACTGGCTCCGAGGATATTAAACAGCGCCTCTTTGGCACGGTCCATGATCGGCCGGGTCGAGTCGCCCGGCACCATTTTGAGCTTGCGACCTTTGGCGGTTCCCGCGATCACCCGAATAGGCAAATTCTGTTCCCCATTTCATCAACCGAAGGATTCGACCACTTCGCGCGCCGCGCGGATGTTGGAGGTCGGAGTCGTCGTCATGATCACACAGCCAGTCGAGAGAATAAACCGGCGGCCGTTGGTCTGTTCGATGGCCTGGCGCGCCTGCGCCTTGACCTCGGCCGGCGTGCCATTGTGCATCGGATCCCAACGCCCCAATCCACCACTGACCGCTCCCTGAATCTTCAGCTTTCCATCCGCCAGACTGGGTTCCGTTTCACGATCGTGCCAGTTGATCACCTGAACGGGATAGTCCGAGATAACATTAAACATCGGCGCGTTGCCATGCAGATGCATCACGTTAAGCCACCACGTGTCGGGCAGCGCTTCGAGGATGCGCCGATCGTAGGGCCGGCCAAACTCACTGGTACTCGCTCTCGCTCATGACCGCATAAGAAGCGTGCTGGATCGCGTAGAAGATCCCCGATACGCCACTGCGGCGCATGGCATCGATAAAACGCAGCGTGCTCTCTGTAATGGTGTTCAGACCCGTCTTGAGACGATCCGGGGCCGTGCGCATGTGCTCGATCAGCAGATTCTCCCCCGCGATGTTCTTCGCCTGGGCCAGCGGGCTGAAGATCGTCTGGATATATGGAACTTCGTCTCCGAAGGCGTCCTTGAGATAGCGCAGCACCTCGATCTGTTGGGCCAAAGCGCCGCGGTTTGGATCGAGTATCCGAACCTCTGTCCAATCGAGCGAGCGCTGAACCGCCCGCTTGGTGTATTCGCGCGTCCCTTCCAGGTGCCCCACCCAGCGATCCTGCACCCCGTAATCCGTAATACAAAAGCTGCTGGCCGGTGTTACCTTGACAAAATCAAAGTCCCAGCGGCGCTGAAAACTGATTGTGGCATCGGCCAGATCGGCGGCGCGCTGATCGTCTCCCGGCCAGTGACGCCACAGGGCTACCGGTACGCGATCGGTTTCTTCGCCGCGAATGGTCTTCTCCAGCCGCTCACGTTTCGATAAGGACGTCTTTCGATTGGCTTTCATTCGATAAAATCATTCATCTGGTCGATCTGCTGGATGACCATGCGCTTCAGCATAAAAAAACGCTCATAGTGTTCGGGGTTAGCGTCAAGCTTCTGTGTGACCAGATCACGTACTTTCTGGAAAACCCTCAGCGCGTTGGCTTTATCGCCCGCCGACCGGTACGCCAGCCCCAACCCCCAATTGGCGTCAATATGCTCAGGAGCCTGGCTGACCAGCGCTTCAAACTGCTGGATCGCCTGCTGATTCTGGTTGTCATAATGCGCCTGCCAGGCTTCGCCAATCTTCGCGTCGAAATCCTTTTGGTCCATCATTTTCTCCACAGAGACAAGCTGCGCGATGAATTCAAGGTTTGTAAACAAAGAATTATATTATGCCGCATTGATATAGCAAAGTTATTCCAAAGCGGTCCCGTTGCGAGCATTTATGCTCCCTATCATTATACTCTGCTACGTGGTGGAGGGGGCCACTCAGGAGCGAAGCTAGACGCTGCGACGGTTGGCGTTTATAATTTGAGCCGTAGGTATGCCAAACTAGGGATAAGAAGATGAGCTCACAAGATACACTTCTCAACGGGCGCTACCGTCTGCTCAACCAGCAGGGATCGGGCGGCATGGCCGTCATCTACCGCGCCACTGATCTCGCCCTTGGGCGAACCGTGGCTGTCAAAATCCTGCGCCCCAGCCTGACCAGCGATCCGGAATTTCTGAAGCGATTCCGCCAGGAAGCCCGCAATGTCGCCAATCTTTCTCATCCCAATATCGTCACGGTGCATGATGTGGGCCAGCACGGCAGCACTCACTATATCGTGATGGAGTATATCGACGGCGAAGACCTGAAGCGTCAGATTCGCGCCTCAGCCCCTTTCACGATCGACCGGTCGCTCAACATCGCCATCCAGATCTGTGCCGGCGTGGGCTATGCGCACCGGGCGGAATTGGTCCACGCCGATGTCAAACCCCAGAATGTGCTCGTCACGCAGGATGACCATGTCAAGGTCACGGACTTCGGTATTGCCCAGGCGCTCTCGGCGTCGGCCACTCAGCCGCAGGAACAGCCCGAGCGTCAGCGCGTGGTGTGGGGCAGCCCGCACTATTTCGCGCCCGAGCAGGCCCAGGGTGAGCCGCCGACGCCCGCCTCCGATGTGTATGCAATCGGGATCGTCCTGTTCGAGATGCTGACCGGGCGTCTGCCCTTTGTCGGTACCGATCAGCAGGAACTCGCCATGGCGCACATCCGTGAAACGCCGCCGAACGCGTCCGATTTCAACCCCAACGTGCCCGTACATGTCGATCGTATTCTGCAAAAGTCGATGTCGAAAGAGCCGGAAGCCCGCTACCGCGACGCGGAACAGTTAGGGCGCATCCTGGCGACCTATCGCCGCCAGGGACAGGTTACAACCGATCAGGTTCCGGAAGTCGGAACCGAGGAACCGGCCACCCCCGCGCAGCCCCGCTTCCCGGCCAATCAGCCGCTCCCGGTGCAGGTCGCACCCCCATACAACCGTGCCGGACTACGTGGCCCGAACTGCCTAAAGTCCCCGATGGGCGTTCCGAGGCAGCCACCAATCTTTATGCGCAGCCGCCTTATACTGGCAGCCCGGCGACCCTGCCCAGCACGCCCGCCGTCACATCGCAATATCAGCAGCCGCTTCGCCCCCCAGCCCCGATGATCCAGTCGCGCTACCGCGCTGCCGAGCCGCCGCAGCAGCTTGATCTGGTGACGGTGGTCCTGGCCTTTCTGGCGTTTATCGCCGTCATGCTGCTCATCCCGCTGTGGATCGCCGTGTATCAGGCATGGGCGGGGTGATCTCAACGCTCGGTGCAACGGAACGCCTATGATCGGCATTTCTTATACAACGCTAATTCGCCGCGTGAGTCGAACCCTGGTTTTTGCGGATCGGTTCCTGTATAATTTCAATAGTAACTGTGAAAAGAATTCCTCGTTAGGCCGTGATTGAAGCGTAAAAACACTCACGATTCAGCATGAGAGTTGGAGGCCAAAGCGTGAATAACCGCTCGCGGAACATTCTTGTGTACGTCCTCATTATCGCTGCCATTGCCGCGATAGTTTTTGGCGTGCGCAATAATAGTGCAAACTCAAAAGAACTCAGCATTAGCCAACTGGTTGACAAGATCAACACAGGACAGGTCAAAGCGATCTCCGTCTCCGACGAAGGGGAGCTGACCGCCACCTATCATAACAGCAACGAGACGCATAAGGCGCAGATCAACCAGACCAACGATAACCCGGTCGCGCTGCTGGAGTCGCTTGGCGCAAACGAAGATAATCTCAATGCGATCAACTTCGAATTCACCAAGCCCAGCAATCTGTTTAACTGGATCGGTCTGATCGGCACTTTCTTGCCCTTCCTGTTGATCGGCGGTTTCATCTACCTGATGCTGCGGCAGGCGCAGGGTTCCAACAATCAGGCGATGTCCTTTGGCAAGAGCCGGGCGCGCATGTTCACCGGGGACCAGCCCACCGTAACCTTTGACGATGTGGCCGGAGCGGACGAAGCCAAAGAAGAACTGCAGGAAGTCGTCGAGTTCCTCAAGGACCCGGACCGTTTTATCCAGCTGGGCGCGCGTATCCCCAAGGGCGTGCTGCTGGTGGGCAGCCCTGGCACGGGTAAAACCCTGCTCGCCAAGGCGGTCAGCGGTGAAGCTGGCGTGCCGTTCTTCAGCATTTCGGGTTCCGAATTCGTAGAAATGTTCGTCGGCGTGGGTGCGAGCCGCGTGCGCGACCTGTTTGATCAGGCCAAGCGCCACAGCCCGTGCATCGTCTTCGTGGACGAAATCGACGCCGTGGGGCGTCATCGCGGTGCGGGCCTGGGCGGCAGCCACGACGAGCGCGAGCAAACCCTGAACCAGATCCTGGTCGAAATGGACGGGTTCGACACCGACACCAACGTGATCATCGTCGCGGCGACCAACCGCCCCGACATCCTGGACCCGGCGCTGCTGCGTCCTGGCCGGTTTGACCGCCGCGTGGTGCTGGATCGTCCCGACATGCGTGGACGCGAAGCGATCCTGAAGGTGCATTCGCGCGGCAAACCGCTCGCGTCGGATGTGGATCTGACCATCCTGGCGAAGTCCACACCGGGTTTTGTCGGTGCGGATCTCGAAAATCTGGTGAACGAAGCGGCCATCGTCGCCGCCCGCAAGAACAAGAAGAGCATCGGGATGCGTGACTTCGAAGAGGCGGTTGAGCGCGTCGTCCTCGGCCCGGAACGCCGCAGCCGCATCATCACCGACGAAGAAAAGCGCCTGATCGCCTTTCACGAGGCGGGACACGCGATCGTCGCGCACATGCTGCCCAATGCCGATCCGGTCCGCAAGGTGACGATTGTCGCGCGCGGGATGGCCGGCGGCGTGACCTGGGTCATGCCCGAAAACGACTCCGCGCTCGGCACGACCCAGAAATACCTCGATCAAATTGCCTGGACATTGGGTGGTCGTGCCGCTGAAGAGATCGTTTTTGGCGACATTACCAACGGCGCATCGAGCGACCTGGAACACGTCACCCGCATCGCCCGCACCATGATCACCCGGTGGGGTATGAGCACGAAGCTCGGTCCGCGCGTCTTCGGCCAGAAAGAAGAACTGGTCTTCCTGGGGCGCGAAATCGGCGAGCAGCGTGACTACAGCGAGAGCATCGCGGAACAGATCGACGAAGAGGTACACAGTATCGTCACATCGGCTTACGAACGCGCGCTCTTCGTGCTGCGCGAGAACCGCCTCAGCTTGACGCCGTCGCCCAACGCCTGATCGAGATCGAGACGATCGGCCGCGAGGAATTCCTGGCGATCATGGGCGAGCCGCCCGACCCGGACAGTAATATCCCTGCCGAACCGACCGCGACCGCTCGTTCGAAGGACGCGGATGGCCGCGAGAAGGGCAGCGATATGCCGCCGTCTCCGCTTGGCACCGCGCCCTCACCCGCCTAGGTTCTGGCGAACAGAAATCAAAAGTCCCGCTCTCAGAGTGGGACTTTTCGTTTGGCAAACTCACTCAATGACCTTATTCGTTCGCCCCGACCATCGGCCAGCCGTGCGTCTCGGCGGCCGCACGCATCCCCTCGTCAGGATACACCGCTACTGGATACGACACACCCTCCAGAAACGCAATATCTGACCGGCTGTCCGCATACGCGGCGCAGTCGGCCAGCGTGATCCCCGGATGGTGGACTTCGAGGTAACGGCGGGCGAAATCGAGCTTGCGCGCGCCAGAGCAGGTCGGGCCCACGATCCGCCCCCGGCAGCGCCCATTGCGAAACTCAACCTGCGATCCAAGACCCGCATCCGCGCCGACATGCGCCGCAAATCCGCTGACCATCCCTTCAAACATGGTGGAGGCCAGAATCACCGGGTGCCCCTGGGTTTTGTGCCGCTTGAGGATTTCGACGACATCAGGGCGCAGCGTCAGCATCAGAAAGCCGTCGACGATCTGATCGTAGATCCTCTGCGCCTGCTGTTCGGACCAGCCGCCCATCAGCCAGGCCATCAGCCGCACCCAGCGATCGCGAAATGCTGCCTGGTTGACCAGCCCCGTTTTGCTCAACAGGTAATGCGGCATAGCCGTACCATACAACCACGCGCGCTTGATCCGCTTGACATCCGGCGAGTGAACGAGCGCCGCCCACACGTCGCCGCCCGTGGTCAGGGTGCCGTCAATATCAAACAGCGCCGCCCGCACATTAGGATTAATCGTATACGCCAAGGCTGCTCACCCTTCTTTCTCGGCCTGTTCGCGCGCGGTCAGTTCCATCTGGGCCAGTTCACGCCGTAAAATCTTGCCGACCGTGGTGCGCGGCAAATCGTCCACAAAGCTGATCCGCGTCGGGACTTCGTAAGGCGCTAACCGCTGCATCGCGAAGCGAACAGAGTTCTTCCACCGTGGTTGTCTGCCCTTCTTTAAGCACGATCCAGGCTTTCAGAGCCTCCTGCCCGATCTTTTGCGGATCTGGATGCGGAATTGCGACGACCCCGACTTCCCGCACGGCCGGATGTTCCATCAGCACGTCTTCAACGTTGCGGGGATAGACGTTGAAGCCGCCGATCAGCGCCATATCTTTTTTGCGATCGACGATATAAAAGTAACCCTCATCGTCCATATACGCAATGTCGCCGGTGTACAGCCATTTGTTGCCATCGGGCCCATCGCGCAGCGCGTTGGCCGTTTCGGTGGGCATCCCATAATACCCCTTCATAAGCTGCGGACCGCGCATGACAAGTTCCCCGATCTCACCCACCGGCAGATCCGTTACTTCGTCATCCAGACTCACAATCCGCATCTCCATATCGGGGAACGGCAGCCCGATCGAGCCGGTTTTGTTCACTCCCTTGACCGGATTGGCATGGCTGGCCGTAGGCGCTTCGCTCATGCCGAAGCCCTCAAGAATCACGCCGCCGGTGAGCTCCTCAAAACGCTGCTTGGTCGCAGGTGGCAGCGGAGCCGAGCCGCTGATACACGCATAGATCGACGAAAGGTCATATTTGCCGGCGATCACGTCCGGGTAGTTATTGATCGCGTTGAACATGGCCGGCACGCCCATGAACAACGTTGGCCGGAAATGATGGATATTGGCGACGACTTCAGGGATGTCACGCGGATTTGGCACCATGATCATCGCCGCATGTACCGACACCGAAAAGTTCATGACGGCGACCATGCCAAAGACATGAAACAGCGGGATCGCGGCCAGCGAGATTTCCTGCCCAGCGCCGCGCGTCAGCCATGCCTTGCACTGAATCGTATTGGCGACAAGCGCCGCGTGGGTGGACATGGCCGCCTTGGGTGTGCCGGTCGTGCCACCCGTATACTGGAAGATCGCGATAGCTTCCGGGCTGACCAGCACATCGGGCCGCTTGCTGGCATAGCGCGCCAGCACATCCTGGAACCAGTGATCACCGGCGTGCTTTTCGACGCGATGGCCCTCTTTTTTCTCCTTCGCCAGTGTAAACAGAAACTTAGCCAGGCCCGGCAGATATTCCTTGATATTGGTTACGATCACGTGGCGGACGGGTGTTTCCTGCTGGATTTGCTTCACATTGTTGTAGAACAGGGACAGGGTGATGACAGCCACCGCGCCGCTGTCTTTGAACTGCTCCGCAAGCTTTCGGGGTGGGAAGGTGGGGTTCGTCGCCACCACCACGCATCCGGCCTTGAGGATCGCGAAGTAACTGATCACGAACTGGGCGCAGTTCGGCAAGACAATCGCCACCCGGTCGCCTTTCTTCAACCCCATATCGACCAGCCCGGCGGCGAGTTCATCCGACAGCCGGTCGAGATCCCGGTAGTTCAGAGTGCTTTTGACGCGCCCGACTACCGGCAGGTGCGCCGACGCGAGAACGGCGGTTGAATCGCCATGGGCCTGAGCAGCTTCGCGCAAAAACTGCTGGAGGGGGAACTGCGGATACGGTTCCAGGCTGGCTGGGACGCCTGGATCATAACGTTGAAGCCAGGGTTTTTCTTGATGCGTGACCATGTTAATGTACTCCGTGCTGCATGAATCAAGGGCGTTTGTCTGCGTTAACAGTATGAAATATATTATAATAAATATGGTAGTGAGAATTAAAAAAATAAGGACACTGTTCTATGGCAACACGACAACTTCCTCTTTTGCCTGGCAGCGGCGAGCACGCCCTGACGCGGCACAGCACGTTTGGTGAGGCTTTGCAGCCCTTTCTTGATCATCTGCGGCAGGAGGGGCGCAGCCTGCACACGATCCATGCGTTTGCGTCTGACCTGCGCCTCGTAAGCGAATTCTTTGGCGACCAGACGCGACTGGAAGAGTTCACAACCAGCAGGCTGAACCGTTTCATGGCCTGGATTGAAGCCGGCCGCGGTGTGCCATGCAGCCGCAAGAGTTACGCGCGGCGCGTGACGACGCTCAAAGTGTTTTTCAAGTTCCTCCACCATGAGAAGGTTCTGCCCGACGACCCGGCCGCGCCCCTGTTGCAGCGATCAGGAGCTGCGCCACTTCAGCCGATCCTGTCCGATATTGAGATCGAGCGGCTGCTGGCCCAGACCGCGATGATGCGGCTGGGTGATAGGCCCGACGCCCGGCCGGATCTGCTGCTGCGGCTGCTGCTCGACACCGCCATCAAAAAGAGCGAGTGTATGGAGCTTACGCCGGAGCACATCCTGCATGATGATCCGGCGCATCCGGTGCTGCTGATCCGCCACAAAAAACCGGGCAATGTCTATAAAGAGCGCAAGATCGCGCTGGATCCCTCATGGCTGGACGTGTTGGATGAGTACCGCGATCAGTACCGCGTCACCGATACGATCTTCGACTGCACGGCGCGCAACCTGGAATACATTCTGCACGATGTCGCCACGGCCGCCGGCGTGGACGGTAAAGTGTCGTTTGAGATTCTGCGCTGGACCAGCGCCGTCCGCGACTACCGGCGCGGAGCCGATCTGGAAGCATTACGCGAGAAAATGGGACTGAGCCGCATTAGCTGGCGCGAAACCGGCGACAAAATCATCCGTTTGGCCGCGCTTCAGCACAGTTCGGTGTAACATAAGTCGTCACCATACGCGGCACACCAGCCCCTTGAGATAGGCCCCTTCGGGGAAGGTCAGCGCGACCGGGTGATCGGACGCCTGCGCCAGATAGTGGATAATCTGCGCTTCGCGGCCCGAGTCCACCAGTGCGCCGAACACAATCTTCTGGAACAGATCCGCGTCGATTGCGCCGGAGCACGAAAATGTCACCAGCACGCCGCCCGGTTTGATCAGCCGGAAGGCCAGCCAGTTGATGTCTTTATAACCCCTGGATGCGCTCTCCACCTGCCGTGCCGACTGCGCGAACTTCGGCGGATCGAGGATGATCATATCGAACTGCTGCCCCTGGTCCCGATAGCTGCGCAAGACCTGGAACACATCCCCGACGACAAAATCCTCATCCGACACCGCGAACCCGTTCAGCGCCATGTTGCGCCGCGCCAGATTGAGCGCATCCGCCGACGTATCGATGTTGATCACCCGCTTGACGAGGCTCGCCAGCGCGTACACGGCAAATCCGCCGGTATAGGCGAAGGTGTTCAGCACCACTCGCTGATCGGCATCTTCGTCCCAACGGAACCATTCACCGACCGCGGCCCGGTTTTCACGCTGATCCAGGTAAAAGCCGGTCTTGTGCCCGCGCCGCACATCGATCATAAAGCGCCGCCCGTTCTCATCGATCTCGATCAGTTCCGGCGGCTCCTTACCCTTGAGTATTCCGGTGTGAGGTGGGAGCCCTTCTTTGTCGCGAATATCGACGTCGCTGCGCTCGTAGATCCCCGCCGGGTTGAGCAAATCCGCCAGCAGGCCGGCGATCATCTCCTTGCGCGTATCGATGCCGAGCGTGAGCGCCTGGATCACCAGCCAATCCCCGTAACGATCGACGACAAGACCGGGCAGCCCATCGTTCTCCGCGTTGACCAGCCGGTAGGCGTTCGGCGTCCCATGCTGGTTGATGCGGTTTTCGACATGCCGCGCCCGGATCGCGCGTTCCAGCCGCCGCCGCCAGTATGTTTCATCGACCGCCTCGGATTCGTCCCAGGTCAGCAGCCGGATGCGGATCGACGACTGGCCGTTCCAGTAGCCGCGCGCCAGGAACTGCCCGGAGGAGCTCCGCACCGTGATCAGATCGCCATCGGCGGGGCTCCCATCCAGCCGCGCAATCGCGCCCGAGAAAATCCAGGGGTGCTGACGCTGGATCGCTTTATCCTTGCCGGGACGAACGACGGCTACAGCTTCACTCATGATCCGTCACCGATTAACGCCAGCAGTCCACTCTCGTCCAGGACCGGCACGCCTAACTCCCGCGCCTTGTCCAGCTTGCTGCCGGGATCGTCCCCCGCGACCACATACGAGGTCTTTTTGCTGACGCTCCCCCCGACCTTGCCGCCGTGTCTTTCGATCAGCGCCGCGGCTTCGTTGCGCTTCAGCGTGGGCAGCGTGCCGGTCAGGACAAACGTCATCCCGGCCAGCTTATCCGACAATGTACGTTTTGCCTTGGGCTCCGACGTGAAGCGAACGCCGGCCAAGCGGAGTTTTTCGATCAACTGCCGGTTGCGCGGCTCTGCGAACCACTCCGCGATCGAATTGGCGGTGTGCGGGCCAAAGCCTTCGATTTGATCAAGCTCTTCAGCCGTCGCCGCGGCAAGTGCGTCCATGCTGTGATAATGCTCGGCCAGCAGTTCGGCCACGGTGCCGCCGACGCCACGAATACCCAGCGCGCCGATCAATCGCGCCAGCGGACGGTCTTTGGCTGCCTGGATGTTGTCCAGCAAATTCTGGACCTTCTTCTCGGCAAACCCTTCCAGCGGCATCAGGTCATCGGTGGTCACGGTGAACACATCCGCCTCGTCGTGAATGATCCCCTGCTCCAGCAGCAGCCGGACGCTGCGCTCGCCCAGACCGCGAATATCCATCGCCCCGCGAGAGACAAAATACTCGATATTGCGGGCAATTCGCTCCGGGCAGGCTGGATTCGTGCAATAATGCGCCACTTCGCCCTCGTCGCGCTCGATGGGCGAATCGCAGACCGGGCAGCGTTCCGGGGGCAAGACCACCCGTTCATCGCCGGTGCGCGCCGCCACAATGGGTCCCACCACGTAGGGGATCACATCCCCGGAGCGCTTGACGATTACGGTATCGCCAATGCGAATATCCTTCTGCTGGATCAGATCATAATTGTGCAGCGTGGCCTGCTTCACCGTCACGCCGCTGACAAACACCGGCTCCAGTACCGCCGTCGGCGTCAGCACCCCGGTACGCCCCACGTTCGCGCTGACGTCAGCAGTTTCGTTCGGCGCTTCTTCCGCCGGGAATTTGTACGCGATCGCGCCGCGCGGGTCTTTGCCCACCACGCCGAGATCGTTAGCGGTCGCGATATCGTTCACCTTGATGACCAGCCCATCGATCTCGTAGGGCAGTTCGTGCCGGTGGGTGACAAATCCCGTGACGTGGTCGATCACCTCGTCCAGCGTATCGAACCGCCGCAGCACGCCATCCGCCACCAGAAAACCGAGCGCCCGCAGATAGTTCAGCGTCTCCCACTGTGTCGCCGGAACGTTCCCATCGGCATCAACAATCGCGTAGCAGTAGGCGGTCAGCGGGCGATCCGCCGTGATGCGCGCGTCTTTCTGCTTCAGCGCGCCCGACGCGGTATTGCGCGCATTGACAAACATCGGCAGCCCATCATCTCGCATCCGCTCGTTGAACGCCGCGAAATCGCGCTTGAGAAAGAGTACTTCACCGCGGATGACCAGCCGGGCGGGTGCGGGCGGGCCGTCCGGTGCCACCGGGATACGCAGCGGGATCGTGCGAATCGTCCGCACGTTGGGCGTCACGTCATCGCCGATCTCACCGCTGCCGCGTGTCGCACCGCGCGTCAGGATGCCGTTCTCATACGTCAGCACAATCGTCAGCCCGTCGAACTTGGGCTCGATGGCATAATCCAGCTTCGCATTTTCGGGCAGCATCCGCCCGATCCGCTCGCGCCACGCGCGGATCTCATCGCCGCTGTAGGCATTGCTCAGGCTCAGAATCGGGGCCACATGCGCTACTTTCGGCAGGTCGGACTGCAAATCGCTCCCGACGCGCTGCGTGGGCGAATCCGCCGTGATCAGTTCGGGATGCTCCGCCTCGATGGCCCTCAGTTCATGAAAAAGCGCATCATACTCACCGTCGGTAATGACGGGCGCGTTAAGCACATTATAGTTATAGATGTGCTCAGCCAGAACTGCGCGCAGCGTGGCCGCGCGCTCGGCGATGTCTTGGTCGCTCATAAAACCCCTTTCACGACTGCTTCATTACTGCGAGGCCGCGGTGAGAAAGTTTCTGGCTGCCCAGCCGGTTCGCTCAGGATCGTCGGGATCCTCTATTTTCCACCATTCCATATCATTGGCGGTTTGCGGTCCACCGACAATCGCAAAAACCTCGTTTTCCGCCGCCAAAAAGAGCGCATCCCCGGTTAAGCCCGGCGTGGATCGCACGTTCAGTCCGCTGGTTTCGACGCCAACGACCTGCACCATCGCGCCGATCTGGAACTGCCCCGGCGGCAGCGACGGGCTGGGGCGCGGCGTCGGCAGTGCCACGGTAGCGCTAGGCTGCGCCTGCGGGATCGGCGTCGGCCAGAACTGCGACTTACCCGCCGGAGCATTATCCGCCGCGAAATCCTGGCTGAGCGTCGGCTGAGACGTCACCATCTGGACCCGTGGAGCCTGATCGCCCGGCGTCTGAGGCTCGGCCAGGATCGAAAAGACGAGCATCAGCCCAAAAGCCACCACGCCTACCGTCCCGACCAGGAGCACCAGCGACCACCAGGGCAGATACAAGCCGTTTTCGCTGGGCGGCGCGGTGCGTGCGGCTCGCCGTCGCCGGGCGGTTGATGCCGGCGGCGGATAGGTCTGCGGCGGTGGTGCGGCGCTTTCTGGCGGTGGATAGCCGGGGCGCGGCGCGGGCCGCCGGCCCTGACTCGGTCGGCTCTGCGGTCGGTCGGCGCGGGACCGGATTCTGGGGCGGTGGCGTGGCGATACGTCGAGTGCCTTCGATGCGCTCCGTCGCGTCCTGCGGCGATTGCGGTTCTGGAATTTGACTCATCGCTCGGTTCCCACAGCTAAAAAGTTTTTTAAGTATACCATGCAGGGGCAAGTCCTACCGCCCTTCTTGACAGGCCCCGGCTGGTGCTGTACGCTTGGACCTGCCATCGCCCACTACACGCGAGTTTGCGTTATGCCTGCTTACGAATATGTCGGGAATTTACACGTCCACACCCCCTACTCAGACGGGGAATCTTACCATGCGGAAGTGGCCGAAGCGGCCCAGTTGATCGGCCTGGACTTTCTGGTTTTCACCGATCATAACGTCTGGATCGATGGCATTGAGGGTTATTACGGCGACGCTGATCGCGGATACGTGCTGATCCTGTCCGGCGAAGAAGTACACGATCGCTGCCGGAACCCGCAGTGTAATCATACGCTCGTTTACGGGGCCGATTGTGAAGTCGCGCCGTATGCGTCCAATCTGGCCGCGCTCGTCAACGTGGTAAACCGCGCGGGCGGCCTGAGTTTTATCGCCCACCCCGACGATCACGCGCTTGCCTGGATGGGCGAGCCGCCTATCCCCTGGCTTGACCGGGAGGTTGAAGGCTATACCGGGCTGGAAATCTGGAACTACATGTCGCGCTTCAAAGACCATGTCCCAACTCGCCAGCATGCCGTGCGTGCCGTCTTTCGCCCGGATGATGTGATCGTCGGCCCCTCTCCCCTTACGCTGGCGCTGTGGGATGCGCTCCTCAAAACCGACCGGCGCGTGGTGGGCATTGGCGGGGCCGATGCGCACGGAACCCGGTTCAGAATGGGGCCGTTCTCGCATACGGTTTTCCCCTATGATTTCCTGTTCAACTGCGTCAACACGCATATCCTGACCCAGTCACCACTCGTCGGTGACGCGGCGCACGACAAAACCCTGCTGTTCCAGGCCCTCCGCGAGGGCCGCGCCTTTGTCGGCTACGACATTCCCGGCAGCACCCGTGGATTCCGGTTCACCGCCCAGGGACAGGCCACCACCGCGATCATGGGAGAAGACATCCGGTTAGGTCATGGCGTCACCTTGCAGGTGATCTCCCCGGCGCGCGCCCATATCAAGATCATCCGCTATGGTGAAGTCGTTGCCAACGACATCAAAGCGGAGAACCTGATCTATGTCGCCCGCGAGCCCGGTGCCTATCGTGTTGAGGTCTGGCGCGAGTATCGCGGCGTCGAACGCGCCTGGATCCTGAGCAATCCGATCTATGTTGAGCGGACGGCGGGCCGTCTCCGATCCTGACAAGCCAGTGTTCCTGCGGTATAATATAGAACTTTCGTTCGCCGTCCAGGCAAAAGGATGATGCCATGCCACCCTTTGAGTTAATCTCCGATTACAAACCTACCGGCGATCAGCCCGAAGCGATCACCCAGCTTATCCACGGGCTCGAACAGGGCTTCAAATTTCAGACCCTTCTGGGAGCGACTGGCACCGGCAAAACGTACACCATCGCCAACGTGATCGCGCAGGTGCAGCGTCCGACGCTGGTCCTGGCGCACAACAAAACGCTGGCGGCACAGCTTTACGCGGAGTTCAAGGAATACTTCCCGAACAACGCCGTGGAGTACTTCGTCAGCTACTACGACTACTACCAGCCCGAGGCATACGTTCCTCGCCACGACCTGTACATCGAAAAAGAGACGGAGATCAACGAGGAGATTGACCGTCTGCGTCTCGCTGCGACGGCCTCCCTGCTCAGCCGCCCTGATACGCTGATCGTCGCGTCGGTATCGTGCATCTACGGGATCGGCAACCCGTCCACCTGGGGCAAGGCAGTGCTCGAACTGAAGGCGGGCACCGCGCAGCGCCGCGATCTGATCCTGCGCCATCTGGTCGGCATCCAATACGGGCGCAATGATCTCGACCTGCGCCCCGGCACGTTTCGCGTGCGCGGCGACACGCTGGAACTCATCCCCGCATATGGCGGTGCGGCCTACCGGATCGCGATGTTTGGCGACGAGATCGAGCGCATCACTGAGTTCGACCCGCTGACGGGCGAGATCCTGACCGACCGCGTTTCGGTGATGATCTTCCCGGCCAAACAGTTCGTCACCCAGGATGACCTGCTCAAGCAGGCGTTACACGATATCGAGCAGGAACTTGAACGCCGCACCGCCGAGTTTCAGAAAGAAAACAAGCTGCTGGAAGCGCAGCGCATCGAGCAGCGCACCCGCTACGATCTCGAAATGATCCGCGAAGTAGGTTATACCAGCGGCATCGAGAACTATTCGCGCCATCTCGATCAGCGCCCGGCTGGCAGCCCACCCTGGACGCTGATCGACTATTTCCCCTCCGACTTCCTGATGGTAATCGATGAATCGCACATGACCCTGCCCCAGGTGCGCGGTATGTTCGGCGGCGACCGCTCGCGCAAAGAAGTCCTGGTCGAATACGGCTTCCGGCTGCCGAGTGCCATGGATAACCGCCCGCTGAGCTTCGACGAGTTTGAGACCCGGCTCAATCAGGTCGTGTTCATGAGCGCGACACCGGGCCCCTATGAGGCGGATCACACGCAGCAGGTCGTTCAGCAGATCATCCGCCCCACAGGGATTGTCGATCCGGCGATCGATGTGCGGCCCACCGCCGGCCAGATCGATGATCTGCTAACCGAAATCAACCGGCGTGTTCAGCGCGGCGAGCGGGCGCTGGTCACAACGCTCACCAAGCGCATGGCCGAGGATCTGTCGGATTACCTGCTCGAAATGGGGATTCGCGTCCACTATCTGCACTCGGAGATCGACACCATCGAGCGGATCGAGATTCTGCGCGATCTGCGCCTGGGCGTTTATGATGTCGTCGTCGGGATCAACCTGCTCCGCGAAGGGCTGGACCTGCCGGAAGTCTCGCTCGTCGCCATCCTCGACGCGGATAAGCAAGGCTTTCTGCGCTCCGAGCAAGCGCTCATCCAGAACATCGGGCGCGCGGCACGCCATGTAAACGGCTATGTCATTATGTACGCCGACAAGATCACCGCCGCCATGCGCGCTGCGCTCGATGAGACGGACCGCCGCCGCGCCATTCAGGCGGCTTACAACCAGGAACACGGTATTGAGCCGGCCAGCATTATCAAAGAGGTGCGCGATCTCACGCAGCGCATGCAGCATGTGACGGCGCAAAAGACGGAGGAATCGGGCGCGTTCTCGCCGGTGGATCTGCCAAAATCCGAGCTTCAAAAGCTGATCGATCTCGCTCGAAAGTGAGATGAAAAACGCCGCCAAATCGCTCGAATTTGAGAAGGCCGCCGTGCTGCGCGATCAACTGATCGAGCTGCGGCAGGTCATGGCGCTCAAGGAAGCCGGGCCGCGCGACGCCAGCCTGGGTCTGATCGGGCAAACAAGCTCACGGCCACGGCCGCGCCCCGACTAAGACAAATCAGAGTACCCACCACCCGGCTCCTCCTCTCAACCTTATCCGGAGAAAGGGGCCGGGTGCTTTCCCTCCCCAGGCTTTTTCACTTCTCGTCGAAAACCCTATAATAGTATCAGTCATCTCAACTTATCGAATGGCACAAACAATGCTTGTTACACGCCAGCGGCTAGAACAGACCGAACAGCAAGCACTCGCCCCTTACGCTCTGAAAAGCGCCGACAGCCGGGGGCGCGAGTATGATGACCCGGAAGACGAATACCGAACGGCCTACCAGCGCGACCGCGATCGGATTTTGCACACCACTGCGTTTCGCCGGCTGGAGTACAAAACGCAGGTATTCGTGAATTTCGAGGGGGACTACTACCGCACGCGCCTGACGCACACCCTCGAAGTCGCGCAGATTGGGCGGAGCTTTGCCCGCGCTCTGGGTGCCAATGAAGATCTAGTCGAATCGATCTGCCTGGTCCACGACATTGGGCATTCGCCGTTTGGGCACTCCGGCGAAGCGATTCTTAACAAGCTCATGGCCGCTCACGGGGGATTCGATCACAATAAGCAGTCGTTACGCATTGTTACCCAACTCGAGTCGCGCTATCCCGGCTGGCCGGGTCTGAACCTGACCTATGAACTGCGCGAGGGCATTGTCAAACATGAGAGCGAATATGATCTGAGCAACGCGCAGGAAGACGGCTTTGATCCGGCGCTGCGTGCCAGCCTGGAAGCGCAGATCGCCAACGTGGCCGACGAACTGGCCTACAATGCGCACGATCTGGACGACGGGCTGAGAGCCGGCCTGCTGGAACCGGGCCAGCTTGATGCTCTGGAAATCTGGCGCATGCTCAAGGAGAGTATCGGCTGGAAAGGCGAGCCTTTCTCCGAACAGGTCCGCCAGCGCATGATCCGCCGGATGCTGGGGATCGAAATCAACGACGTGATCGAAGCCAGCGGTAAGCTGCTGGCCGAGCTAGACCCGCCGACCCCTATAGCGCTGCAGCGTCTCCCGCGCCATGTGCTGATTCACTCCGAGCATATCGAGGCGATTAACCGTGAGTTAAAAGATTTCCTCTATGAGAGCATGTACCGGCATCACCGCGTCGTGAGGATGGCGGTGAAGGCGGAGCGTTTTATTGCCCAATTGTTTGAAACCTACATCGCGGAGCCGGCCCAGCTTCCGCCCTCTGTCCAGCAGGCCGTCGAGGAGCGCGGGCTGTATCGTGCCGTGACCGACTACGTTGCCGGGATGACAGACCGTTTCGCTCTGACGGAATGGCAGCGGCTCTTTGACCCCTTTACACGGGCCTGACTTGGCAGTATATTCTCCAACTCGCTAGATCTGAGGTTGACATAATGGCAGAAGAACAATTCCTGACGGCACAGGGTGCAGCCGACCTTCGCAAAGAGCTAGAGGATCTGGTCAGCGTCAAAAGACCGGCGCTGGCCGCCCAACTGAAAGAGGCCATCAGCCAGGGGGATCTCTCTGAAAACGCTGACTATCATGATGCCAAAGAGCAGCAGGCGTTTTTAGAAGGGCGGATCCAATACCTGGAAAACCTGCTGCGCAGTGCCACCATTATCGACGAAGACGAAATCGGCAGCCCGACCGAGGTGCAGCCCGGCACGACCGTGACGATCCAGGCCGAGGGCGAGCCGCCGGAGACGTACCGGATCGTCGGTGCGGCTGAAGCCGATCCACGCAATGGCAAAATCTCCAACGAAAGCCCCCTGGGATCGGCGCTGTTGGGCCGGCGCAAGGGTGAATCCGTGCGCGTCCAGACGCCCGGCGGCGAATGGAAAGTCACCATCAAAAAGGTCACCCGCTGAACAAAAAACAAGGAACCTGAAACCCAGGTTCCTTGCTCACTCGCTTTATCAGCCAGCCGCGTTTAGTAATTCAGCAGCTCCGCCGTATCGCCGAAAGCAGCCGATGAGTCCGGCGGCAGGGTGCCTTCACCGAGATCGTCCTTGGGCCATGCCGCGATCTCGACCGTCAGGCGCTCGAAGAAACTGTGAGGCGGCAGCGGCCCTTCGCCATATTGCAGATCGATGATCCGCACGCGCAGGCGCAGCGTTTGCGTTTCCAGCACGGTGATCGCATTGGGCGCGGCCAGTACAGCTTCCCCCTTGGGAGCCAGCTTGGTCCGCAACGCCTGATCGTTATAGGCATGCTCGCTCATGAGCACCGAGGTGATCGTGCGAATGTCGTTTTTGTCGAACAGCCAGACCTCGACCGCCGTCACCTTTTTCGGCTCGCCCACGCCGATCGTCTCGGAGATGCCCGATCCACATTCGCCCAGGAATTCGCCAGCCGGCGTTTCGATGCTGAACGAGTTATCATACAGGTCATTGCCATAGATGTAGGTGGACATGTACTGGGTAACGGGCGGCATCTCGCCGACAGCGGCAAAGTCCGTTTTCTGTTCAACCGCCGCGTGCCTGGCCGCGACCGAGGCTGTGTGGGCCGCGCTCGCCGTACCGGTGGGCAGGACAGCGCCCGGTCTCGCGGGAGCGGGTTTCGCCCACTTGCCGATGGGAACCGCCCAGTAGAAGGTAAACAGCAGGGCGAGCAGGATACCGATGATGATGGTGCCGATAACACATCCCAGTGGTCCCAAAACCAGGCTGTTCAGAAAACTGGACTCGATCTTATCTGCCTGCGTTTCCGCGGCTGACTGGTTCTGCTGCGCGATACCCAGCAGGGCCTGAAGCTGGCCGGCAAGCTGCGGGCTGGTCGCTTGATTTTCATTGATGAGTTCCTGAATCATATCGGGCGTGATGCCGCCGTTCACCAGCTTACGCCGGGCCTCAGTTTCATCGTTGTATTGGGCAAACTCGACGGCCGTCATTTTGATCCACTGGTCTTTATACCCATCCGCCAGATGGACCGGCTCGGCTTCGCGAAACTTGACGGGTGCTCCCTGATAGGCCCAGACCAGACCGAGGATCAGGCCCAACAGAACCAGGCCCAGCCGCCACAGGGACGGAGCTAACGAGCTCAAAGCTGCCTTTCCGATAATATTGAACTGACCTACAAGGCCCTTGATCATGTCCAGCCTTTCCCTTCCATGCCGCCACAGCCCGGCGGCAGCGTCGTCACCATCAATCTATTGCTGCCAAGCATTGTACATGAACAGCATCTGCAAGACAAATCGGCAGACGAGTTTCTGTGATTATATTAAATTTGCTGCAAAATCGGGTTGCGAATCCGCAAATTATGAGTACAATAAAGATTGGACGCTGAGAGCGTCGATTTGCATATTTGATTATGTAAACCGTTTTAGTTGAAGGAGGCTTGGCATGTTGAAGCGTTTGGCAGTGCTCTTCCTTGTCGCCATCATGGCCGTAGGCTTAATCCCCTCGGCGGGCGCGCAGGATGAGGCCCCGTGGTGCGGCACCGACGAAAACGTCGAAATTACTTTTATCGCCGGGACGGTCGGTGGCGAACACGAAGTTTATGTGAAACTGGCTGAAAGATTTACGGCTGAAGTCTGCCCGAACATCACGGTGAACGTGGTGGAACGGCCCGAAAGCACGACTGAAACGCTTGCCCAATACCAGCAGTTCTTCGAGGGGCAAAGCGGCGAACTCGATCTCTTCATGGTGGATGTCGTCTGGCCCGCCATGATTGCCGAGCACCTGCTCGACCTGAACGAGTACCTCGATGCCGACATGCTCAGCCGCTTCTACCCGGCGTTGATTGACGCCTACACGGTAGAAGGTCGTCTGGTGGCGCTGCCCTGGTTTGCCGGCGCAGGCATGCTCTACTACCGTACCGACCTGCTGGAAAAGTACGGGCTGGAAGTTCCGCAGACCTGGGACGAACTGGGTGAAGCCGCCCGCACTATTCAGGAAGGCGAACGCGCCGAAGGTAACGATGCCTTCTGGGGTTATGTCTATCAGGGCGCGGCCTATGAAGGCCTGACCTGTGATGCCCTCGAGTGGCAGGTTTCCAATGGCGGCGGCCGCATCATCAGCCCCGAAGGCGTGATCGAAGTGAACGACGAAGCCTCGATCGAGATCTTCGACAAGATGGCGAGCTGGGTGGGTGATATTGTTCCGCCGGAAGTCCTGAACTACACCGAAGAGGAATCGCGCGGTGTCTGGCAGGCCGGTAACGCCGCCTTCATGCGCAACTGGGCGTATGCCTTTACGCTCGGCCAGGCCGAAGACAGCGTGATCAAGGATCAGTTCAACGTGGTGCCGCTGCCCGGCAACGAACCTGGCAAAAGCGCTGCGACCCTCGGTGGTTGGGGTCTGGCCGTCTCTAAGTACTCGGACACTCCCGAAGCCGCCACCGCTCTGGCGAACTGGCTGACCGAGTATGACGCCCTGGTTGAGTTCCACCTCGCGCGCGGCGAACAGCCCGTGCTGCCGGCCCTGTACGAAGATGCCGAACTCCAGGCCGCTCTGCCGTACCTGGCCTTCACCAGTGACATTCTGAACTTCGCCACCCCGCGTCCTGGTGTCGCCGGCACGCAGTATGCTGCCGTGTCCGAAGCTTACTACACCGCGGTGAACAATGTTCTCGCTGGCAATTCCGATGCCGCAACGGCCATGAGCGATCTCGAACTCTCGCTGGCCGATCTGGGCTTCGAGTTGCCCTAAAGGCGAACCTGTAGTAGAACGAGAATGACCGGGCTGGGGGCAGATTGTTCTGCCCCCGGCTGTTAAAAGCACCTGGGTGGTTCGCGCCAACCCTCAAGAGCAAAAAACACGGTGCGATCACCTGCGCCGCCTGATGGATCGACGACGTTCAAAACTAATAGCCGAATACTATTCACGGTTTTTAAGGAGGGCATCCATGACTTTACTGCCGCCCGGTGGACGTCGTCGTCCCACCGAGCAGGAAACGATCGCCCTGGAATTGGTCAGCGGCCTGCTGATGGTGATTGGTTTTGCGGCTTTTGCCCTGCTCTTTTATGCCATCGCCACGAACGATCAGATCCGCGAAGCCACACAAGGTCCCGACGTTCCAGGAATTGGTGTTCAAATCCGACAGGTTGAACCGGACGCTACCAGCGAGGACCAGACCCCCTATTTCGAAATAATCCCCATTTCAGGAGGACAGGCAGCCGCGACCGGCCTGCGGGAGGGGGATCGCCTCGTGGCCGTTGATGGCGTGGAAGTAGCCGGCCTCACGCTCGCCGAAGTGACCGAGCTGGTCGAAGAGAATAACATCAAGCTTGAAAACGATGACTTTGCGATCGAGCTTGATTTCCTGCGTCCTCTGGCGGACGGCGAATTCGGAGAAGAATCGCGCACCGTGCAGAAGAACGTTGCGCCAACCACGACCATTGCTTACCTCCAAAGTTTTGGCTTGGTCGTGCCGGTGCTGGTTATCGTGCTCGGCGCTCTCATTTTCCGCCTGGGTGTGCGACTGCGCCGTTTTGATGTGCTGGCGGCTCGCTGGGCGGTTGTCGCATTCCTCTGGCTGATAGTCGGGTTGGTCGTAGCTGCGATCTGGGCTTTTTGGGTGAACGGCAAAGGCGGCCTGGTATCGGATGAGCCGTTCGACTTCGGAAATGCCTTCTCCCATGCCCTGCCCTTACTGCTGGCGATCATCCCGCTGGCTCTCGCATATCGCTGGCTGGGGCGGATCATGGAAGAGGTGTTCACGGGGGAAGAACCGCTCTCGTCGCGACAGACCCGCTTCGCCTGGACCTTGCTGGTTCCAACGCTGGTCGTGTTGGCCCTGGTCGCCGCCCGGCCTCTTGAACAGACCTTTATCAAAAGTCTGACGGATGACGAATTCGGCACGGCCAAGCCGGCACGTTTCATCGGCCTCGACAACTATACCAACCTGTTAAGCCTCAAGTTTACCACGGTGGACTGTAGACAAGACGATAACGGCGACTGCGCACGCACGCCGAACGGCGCAATCGCCTGGGAAACGTCCGCGATCGAGGAGCAGGAACGGGCCAAGCTCCGTGAATTGACGAGTGACGAACGTCGAAACTACAAACGTTACGAGGTGGCGAGCACCTGGCAGTTACCGCGCAGTGACAGCGGGCTTAGGCTGCTTGGCAAGGACCCGGTTTTTCTCAACTCTATCGGCAACACCCTGCGCTTTACCATCATGTCCGTGGTACTGGAGCTCATTCTCGGGCTGATTATTGCGATGGTCGTCAATTCCAGCTTCAAGGGGCGCGGCCTGATGCGCGCCGCCATGCTGGTTCCGTGGGCGATCCCGACGGTTGTCTCGGCGGTGCTCTGGGAAACCATGCTGCGCGGCGATCAGACCGGCATCTTCAACAAGCTGCTGATGGACCTGGGTATCCTGGACAAACCCGAACAGTGGTTTGCGACCACTGGCCCCTGGATGAACTCGATCGTCGCGGTGGACGTGTGGAAGACGTCGCCCTTCATGGCGCTCCTGCTGCTGGCCGGCCTGCAAATCATCCCCGGCGATCTCTACGAGGCGGCGTCGGTCGATGGCGCGTCCAAATTCCGCCAGTTCATCTCGATCACGCTGCCGCTGCTGCGCCCCACCATTGCGGTGGCGCTGATCTTCCGCACCCTCGACGCCCTGCGCGCGTTCGACGTGTTCCAGGTGCTGCTGGATACGACTCGCCCCTCGATGGCGAGTTACAACTATAACCAGCTTGTCCTGACGCGTGCGGATGGTTATGCGTCGGCCGTGGGCGTGATGATCTTCATCTTCATTTTCATTTTTACCATCCTGTATGTCAGGTTTGTGGGGATTGAGCGCGAATGAAAACCGAAGTGCTGCCTCTCAAAGAAAACAGGGGACAATCTCGAGTTTGGCTTCCTTCATCCCAGAAGCAGGTGGTCGAGATCATTGGCCGGGGGCTGTTCTGGCTGCTGGTGCTGCTGATCGCGTTTTACACCATGGCACCGTTTTTCTATGCGATCAGCGTCTCTTTCCGAACCAACGCTCAGGTGTTAGTCCAGGCGCGCTATTTGCCCGAAGATCTCCGGCTCGTCAACTACCAGAACCTGCTCAGTGATAATGATTTCATGCGCACGATGCTGAATTCAGCCGTGGTCGCCACCGTCACGGTGCTGCTGGCCCTGGTGATCGGCTCGTTCGCCGCTTATGCGCTGGGACGGGTGCGCTTCCGTGGGCGGATGGCCGTGCTCTATACCGTGCTGGCGATGACCATGTTCCCACAGATCTCGATCTTGTCCGGCCTGTTTGCGATCGTCAACGATCTGGACATCTACGGATCAACCGCCGCGCTGATGTTCACCTATCCGATCTTCACGCTCCCGTTTACGGTTTGGGTGCTCACCAGCTTCTTCCAGGGATTGCCCGGCGAGATTGAACAGGCGGCGCTGGTGGATGGCGCAACGCCCTTCCAGACGTTCTGGCGGATCCTGGTCCCGCTGACTGCGCCGGCACTTGTGACCACCGGGCTGCTCGCGTTCATTTCCGCGTGGAACGAATACCTGTTTGCGCTGACTTTTACGCTTGTCAGCAAAGCATCGCAGACGGTGCCGGTGGCGATCGCCAACTTCGGCGGCTACGGTTTCGAAGTCCCGATCGCGGATCGTATCGCGGCCACCGTCGTCGTGACCGTGCCGGTTCTTGTGCTGGTGCTTATCTTCCAGCGCCGGATCATCGAGGGCCTGACGTCGGGCGCTGTCAAAGGCTAGAACTACCGACTGTAATCGAACGGATAGAGGGCCGATCATCGATCGGCTCTTTTTGTGTCAGCCACCCGGCGGCAAAAATGCATTGCCGTTTCACGACGTCATCAGGTAGAATGCAGCTATGTCGACCACACGAAAACGCAGCCAGTTCACGGTGCGCGAGCTGCGCGCCGACGCGGAGCTTCCCCTCTGCGCCCAGCTTGATCACACCTATCTCACCGACAATGTCTGGCAAACGGATATGCGCGAAGAAAACGATCAGACCGTGGTCCGCTTCCGCAGCGTGCGTTTGCCACGGACCATGTCGGCCATGTATCCCCGCGACCGTGACAGCCTGCTCCGTTCGTGGGAAAAGCGCGATTGTTTTCTCGTCGCCGCGTCCGGGGATGTCCTGCTCGGGTATATCAACATGCGGATTGGCGCGGACCGCAGCAAAGCCTGGATTCAGGATCTGGTGATCGACAAACCGTTTCGCCGCCGCCGGATTGCCAGCGCCCTGCTCGAACAGGCGGCACGTTGGGCAGCGCTGCACCACATTCAACACCTGACGATGGAGATGCAGACCAAGAATTTCCCTGGGATGCAGTTCGCGCGGGCCCAGGGTTTTGTCTTCTGTGGCTTTAACGACCACTACTACACCAATCAGGACATCGCGCTGTTTTTCGGGAAAAACTTGTAGTACAGGCTGACTTGTATGGCGAATTCGGCTGACTTTCTGACTATCCTGGAATTGACCAATGAGACGCTGACCACCACCACGATCATCGTGTCGGCCTCCATTCTGCTGTATAACCTCGCGCGCGGTACGCGGGACCGGGTGACGCGCACATCCAGTGTGGTTTTGTTCTGCGTCATCATCACCTATTTGTCGGATGTCTTTATATCCCTGGCTCCCCATGGCAAATATCTGGAAGTCTGGCTGCGCGTTCAGTGGATCGGGATCGCGTTCGTCCCGGCGGCGTTAGTACACCTCTCCGACGCGCTGCTGGCGACCACCGGCCGCCCTTCGCGCGGGCGTCGCCGACTGGTGGTTCGCCTGTCCTATCTCATCAGCCTCGTGTTCACGCTCCTGGCGCTCCGATCGGATCTGATCGTGTCCGGCCCGGTCAAAGGCGATCTGCCGCATCTGCAAGCCGGGCCGTTTTTCCCGGTTTATGTCGCCTATCTGCTGGTGATCACGTCCTTTGCGGTGATCAACGTCGTCCGGGCGCGCCGCCGCTGCCTGACTCGCTACACACACCGCCGCATGACCTATTTGCTGGCCGTCTTTCCCACCCCGGCGTATGGGCTTTTCCCCTACACATTGCTCGGCAGCCTGGGGGATGAGCGCGAAGCGCCACTGCTGATTGTGCTCAACCTTGCCAACCTGATCGTCATGCTGATGCTGGTCTTCATGGCCTACCCGCTGTCCTTCTTCGGGACAGAAAAGCCGGATCGTGTCATTAAGTCGCAGCTTTTGGAATTCATGCTGCGCGGCCCGCTGACCGGCGCGGCCATCCTGGCTGCGATCCTGTTTGTTCCGCGCGCCTCGAATGTGCTTGGCCTGGATGGCGATACGCTGGTGCCGTTTGTCGCGGTGACGGTGCTGCTGGTGCTCCAGTGGGGGATCACACTGACGCTGCCCGTCCTCAAACGCTGGCTGGTTTACACGCGCGATCAGGAGGGCGCGCAGTGGATCCAGCAGCTCAGCGAGCGCCTGCTGACCCAGTCCGACGCGGTGCAGCTTCTCGAATCGATCCTGGCGGCGATCTGTGATCATCTGCGCGTGCCCAGTGCTTTTGTCGCCCGCCTCGAGCCGGACGGCGCGCAGCTTGTGCAGGTGGTTGGCGCGCTTGCCCCCTCCCCGGAGGCCCTGGCGACCGCTGACATCTCCACGCTGGTCAACGGAGCAAGCAACAACGGCACTCAGACGGAAGCCGAGTTGCCGCAAAGAGTTGGGAATATGTTTGTCTGGCGGTCCTATTGGCTGGTCCCACTGGCGTACTCGCACCCGGTCCACAACGGCGAGAGGCCCTCGCTGCTGGGCGTACTGGGCGTCTGGGCGCGCGCTTCTGTACCGGATCTGAACACCGAAGAACAGGAAACCTTTCACTCCCTGACCCAGCAGGCCGCGCGCGTGCTGGAAGGCGTGCAGAATCAGTCCGAGGTGTTTGTCATTCTGGAGGGGCTGGCCTCTCAGATGGACCTGATCCAACAACTGCGCGGTGTATCCCGTTACGGGCGTGTCGCCGAATTACCCGGTCCGTCTGAGAATGTCACATCCGATCCCGAATTTGTAAATCACGTCAAAGACGCCCTGCGCGATTACTGGGGCGGGCCGCGCCTGACTGAAAGCGAGCTTCTGCGGCTGAACATTGTCTGGCACGAGATGGAGGACGCCAACGATAACAACCCGGTTCGAGCGCTGCGAACCGTGCTGGCCCAGGCCATCGAGAATCTCAAGCCGGAAGGCCAGCGCAGCCTGACCACGACCGAATGGATTCTGTATAACATCCTGGAAATGCGATTCGTGCAGGGACGCAAGGTGCGCGACGTGGCCCGCCGGCTGGCGATGAGCGAATCCGATCTGTACCGCAAGCAGCGCGTGGCCATTGAGGAAGTCGCCCGCCGGATCGAAGAGATGGAGCGTGATGTCTCAAAAGGACATGTTTGACAACGATTTTATGCGTTTCTATAATGTTCACGTCGGTATTTCAGGTGTGGTAATGCGAGCAGTGGCAAAAAAGCTATGGTTGAGAGAAGGTAAACATGAGTACGGAAGCTCGGCAGTATAATGCTTCGCCGCCTCTTCCCCCGGATGAAAGTTATTGGACAGCGTTGTTGCAGGAAGGGGAAGTGGCCGCCGACAGGGGGAAACCTCAGCTAGACGACGTGCTTTGGGGCAGTTTTGATGCTGAAAACCCGGATCAGGACCGCTCGGCGGCTCCGTACAGCGGCTCACAGGCGGACTGGGAACAGGTCGAACAGGTTTTTGAAGCCGACACCACCGTAGAACTCCGCGTAATTGGTTACAATCGGGGCGGCTTACTGGTCGAGTGGAACAGTCTGCGCGGCTTTATCCCCGCCAGCCAACTGGTTGATTTTCCGGTCATGGCCGACAGCCGGCAGCGGCGCGACTCGCTGGCGAACCGCGTGGGACAAAAACTGCGACTGCGCGTGATCGAACTGGAACGCGAGCAAAACCGTCTCATCCTGTCCGAGCGCGCCGCGCAGGTCCAGCCCGGCACGCGCGCCACTGTGCTCCACACCATCGATAAGGGCGACATCTGCACCGGGCGCGTGACCAACCTGTGTGAGTTCGGCGTTTTTGTGGATCTGGGCGGGTTGGAAGGTCTGATCCATATCAGCGAATTGAGCTGGGGCCGGGTGGGACATCCTGGCGACATCCTGAAACGCGGTGATACCATCGAAGTTTACGTCATGCACGTTGACCAGGACCAGGGCCGGGTAGCGCTCAGCATCAAACGCCTGCATCCCGATCCCTGGCAGACGGTTGAAACTCGTTATACGGTGGGCGAAATGGTCGAAGGCGTAATCACCAATGTCGTCGATTTTGGCGCTTTCGCCTGCATCGAAGAAGGGTTAGAAGGTCTTATTCACGTTTCCGAACTGGCGGAGGGCCACTTTTTACACCCCCGTAACGTCGTGCGCGAGGGTGATACCGTCCGCGCGCGGATTCTGAACATCGATGGCCGCAACCGCCGCCTGGGATTGAGCCTGCGCCGCTAACCGGTCGAATTTGGATCACACTCCAACACGAGCGGCACTTCAACTCGAAACGCCGCTCGTGTTTTTATTGGCGGCTCAGGTGCCGCCTGGCGTGGGCCTGAACGGCCGATACCATGCTCATCAAGCCCTGCCCCTTGCCCATCGATATATCTTTGCCAAAGAGCGCATGCACGATTTCGGGCGTCACCTGAGCCACTTGTTCGAGCGGTGCGCCGGACAGTGTCTCGTCCAGGATCACGGCCATCGCCTGGGCCGATAACCCCTGCGGATTCTCGACGGCAAAATGGAATTTGAGCGTGCCGTCCGGCTGCCCTTCGGACCAGATATACGCTTCCGATTCGCAGAACGGCACGCGGTGTTCGTCATCATACGGCGGTGTGGCGATTCGCTCCGGCACCGGCTGAAAACGCCCGGCAATATCGATCAGCAGTTCGGCGCGCTCGCTGCGCGTGGTCACAAACGAGAAATCATCCAGCACGTCCTGGAGTTTCCTGGGATATTCCGGCATTTCATCCCTTTCGCTTAGCGTTCGATGGGCACACCCACCAGGTTGCCCCACTCGGTCCAGCTTCCGTCATAGTTGCGCACCCGAGAATAGCCCAGCAAGTGCGTGAGCACAAACCATGTATGGCTGCTGCGCTCCCCGATGCGGCAGTATACGACGACGTCATCATCCGAGTTCAGCCCTTTTTCACTCTCATAAATCGCGCGCAGATCGGCCGCGGATTTGAACGTGCCATCTTCGGGGTTGATAGCCCGCGCCCACGGGACGTTTGCCGCGCCGGGGATATGCCCGCCGCGCAGCGCCCCTTCATTTGGGTAGTCCGGCATGTGCAGTCGCTCCCCGGTGTATTCCTGCGGGCTGCGCACGTCGATCAGGGGCAGCCCCGCCTGGACGTGCTGAAGCACTTGTTCGCGGAAGGCCCGGATCTGCCGGTCGTCGCGTTCGGGCGCAGTATAGCGGGTGGGCGGGTAGGACGGTTTTTCGCGCGTCATGGGCCGCCCTTCTTTTTCCCACTTCAAGCGCCCGCCGTCCATGATCCGCGCGTTGTGATGCCCGAATAGCTGGAAAACCCAATACGCATAGGTGGCCCACCAGTTGTTTTTATCCCCGTAGAATACCAACAGCGTATCCGGCGTCACCCCGATCCGCGACATCAGCGCCTCGAATCCGCTTTTGTTCAGATAGTCGCGCCGCAGCGGATCGTTGAGATCGGCCGTCCAATCGACCTCGACCGCGCCGGGTATGTGGCCGGACGTGTACAGCAGGGGATCTTCATCCGATTCGATGATACGGACCTTGGGATCGTTCAGATGTTCCGCGACCCAGTCCGTCGAAACCAAAACATCAGGGTGAGCATATCCTCGTTCTGATATGTCGCTCATAGCTCCTGCTCCTTATCTGTGAGGTGTTACTGCCAATATTTTAAATAATCGTGAGAAAAATTACACATCTTCCGGGCAGCGGCGTATTGGACAGGCAGCCTTGCCAACTGCCCCCCTCAAGCGGTATAGTTCCGTCCGGTTCATGATCTGCTGGCAAGGGGAATCACGGTGCGTACAAATCAAGTTATGTCTACGGTCGAAGAATCTGCTGCTCGTCTGCGTGGCTGGATTCTATTATCTGTTTCTGCGTCCTCAGATGCGCAAATGGGGCACCCGGCTCGGTGAATCCCAGCGCCGCCTGCCGGGCGACGAACTGATTCCGCAGCCCAATCTGCTGCTGACGCACGCGATCAACATCGACGCGCCGCCGGAGGCGATTTGGCCGTGGCTGGCGCAAATGGGCCGCGAGCGCACGGGCTATTATGGTCTCGACGTCCTTACCAACCAGGGTATTCCGAGCGTGTCTTTCATCCGGCAGGATATTCGCGCGCCCGAAGTGGGGATGAGCATGGACGGCGGCTACCGTGTGCTCGCCCTTGAGCCGAACCGCAAATTCCTGTTCGGAGGATTCAGCCTGTCACAACCGCCGATTGTCACGCGGGACGTAACGACGCTGTATCTGCTCGAACACCGCTCAGATGGAACCACCCGGCTGCTCGTCCGCCATCGCGGTTATACCCATAGCACGTTCGCGCCCATGTTTAATGCGATCTACGAGGTGATCTACTTTGTCGGCGTGATACAGCAGCTTAACCGGGTCAAGCAGTATGCCGAAACGGAAAGCCGGGCCTATCTGACCGCCTGAGCCTGCAACCGCCGCCCCGTCGTCCGCGTATTAGAAAGTAGAACATCATCGAGTGAGCATGGGGAGGCAGCATGAACACGCAAAAACGTATGTATCGCTCCACCCAGGAACGTATGTTTGCGGGCGTTTGTGGCGGCATTGCCGAATACCTTGATGTGGATCCGACGCTGGTCCGCCTGTTTTTCGTCGCGCTGACCCTGCTGAGCGGCGGCCAGGGTTTGCTGATCTACATTGTCCTGATGCTCGTGGTGCCGGAACGGCCGGATGAGACCCGCAAAGTGAAAAACGAAGAACAGGATGACGACGACGCACCCGCCGTCCAGTCCACGATGCCGGCACCTTCCAGCGAGGATGACGCCTCATCATAGTGGTTAATTCGGGCGTGGCGCGGGTGATTCGCTGCCCCCCGGCTGCGAATCCTGGTGCGCTTGCTCGCGGAGCGCTGCTGCGCGCTGCTGGACCTGCTGCAAATACGCTCCGTGCAGTGGATACGCGAACAGCAGCCCGATCCCGAGCAGCAATCCAACCAGGGGCAGCACCGCGACGAACATGCGGATCAGCGTGATCACGGCGTCTGGCTGTTCGCTAACGCTCAAATCGGAGTTGTAACCGGCGAACGCCAATCCCTCGCCAAGAATCAGCCCCGCCACTGCCGGGGGGAGCCGGTACACAAAACCGATAATGCCGCGGTACATTCCCTCACGGCGCTCCCCGGTCTGCGCGTAATCTTCATCGATCAGCTCGGCAAACAGCATATCCGGCCCCAGGATGGTGCCGCCAATCGCACCCCCTAAAAAGGCCAGGACAATCCCAGTCGCCAGAACCTCGCGCGTGAACAGCAGCGGCACGGCGAACACGGTCGCAATCGCCATGGACACGATCATTGAGCCGCGCGTGCCCAACCGCACGATGATCCGCTGCCATACCAGAACCGAAATGCCGGACGTAATAAACAGCGCCGACGTCAGCGGCGTAAGCTCCTCTTCTTCGATCCGCAGCACATATTCCGCAAAGAATGGCAGCACCGCCAGCAGCGCCGCCAGGATGAACCGCATCATAAAATTGATGCCGAGCACGATGAGAAACGTCCGGTTTTTGAGCACGACTCGGATCTGGTCGCGCCACGCAACCGTTTTCGTCTGGCTGAAAGCCAGGTTCTCGCGAATGCCGATCAGCGAGACAAAGTACATCACCGCCGCCAGCGTCCCCCACAGAACTCCCAGCGCAGCCCAGCCCAGCCGACCGTAAATAGTCGGCGTCAGTGCGACGGCGAGGCCCGTCCCCACCACAAAGCCGATGAGCTGCCGGGCACCAGAACCGCTGGCCCGTTCGCTCGTCTCGTGATACATCTCCGGGAACAGCGCATCCTGGTTGAGGGTGATGACCGATTGCAGCATATCGTAGATGCTGATGATAACCAGGAAATACACCAGCAGCGCGACGTCGTTCCCCTTGTCAAAGGGGGGCAGCCAGACCAGGGCAAAGGCGACTGACGCCGGAATCGCCAGGATGCGGATATAAAAGCGCCGGCCGCCGCCGCGTGCCCGCGTCCGATCCGAGAGCCAACCCGCTACCGGGTCGTTGACCGCATTCCAGAATCCAAAAGCGAACCAGCCGCGCCCGACCCACTCCGGCGAAACCCCTTTGACGTCCGTATAGAAATATTGAACGAAGCTGTTGAAAGTCCAGTAAGTCAACAACCCAGCCGCATTGCCGAACGAATACAAGATGGTCCGCCAGAGAGGCATTTTCTCCAAACGGCCCGCTCTCTCATTCGATTGATGCTCCACCCGCTGCGACCTCCGGCATCTTATAAGATTATCCCCCACTGCGTACCAGCTTGAGTGTGAGCAGATACGCGCCGCTCGTCGTACCCTGCTCGCGCTCAAATCGTGATGCGACCAGATAGAACATATCGTCGCGCGGCAAGGTGAAACCTTTGATCAGCGCGTTCTGCTCGCCGGCCGTATCGTCGTCAAATGCAATCTGTTTCCGATCGCTGTCATACAGGGTGATCAACGGGTCGAGATCGCCCGACGTGCGCTCCATGGTGATGTCGATCACATCCCCCTGCCCGCCGAAGAAAACATACTCCTCGGCATCACGCCCGGATTCAATTCGTCCGCTCACCGTCGCGCCATATACGATTTCCAGCGCCCGGCCACCCGTGACGCCCGCGCGCCCATTTAGCTGTAGATTGAATGAGCCGCTGGTCCGGCCCGCCTGTTCGCCGTTACGCGTCGCGACCAGATAATACGTTCCCGCCTGGGGCAGCGTAAAGGCGGCGATACGGGCATCGCGCCCGTCCCTCGTATCGTTGTTTGAGGCCAGTTCTGTCAGGTTCGCGTCGATCAGCTTCAACAGGGGATCCAGATCGCCCGCCTCGGCGTTGAGGGTCGCGGTGATCACGTCGCCCCGGCGCGCATCAAACCGGAAATAGCGCACCGGCACATCATCATCCACCGCCGCAGAGACGTCCATGCCATAATCGATCAAACGGGCTTCTTCGGGCCGTTTGCCCAGTTCTTCAGGCGGCGTTCGCTGGACTTCCAGCACAAAACCGCCGTCCGTATCCCCGGCCTTTTCGCCGAAGCGCGTCGCGGCAATCAGATAGACGCCGCTTTTCAGCACGATGAAGTTGCGAATCCCGGCGTCCAATGTCCCTTCGGCCTGGGGATCATCGTCGTTCGAGATCAACACCACGCCATCGGTTGTCGCCAGATCCACCCTCGGATCCAGATCCCCCGAAATCCGGCGAACGGTGATGTTGATCACGTCGCCGCGCTGCGCCCGCAAAAAGTAGAACGTCAGCGGCTCGTCGGACGAAATTCGCCCAAACACGCTGTCGCCATAGTCGAGGACCGTGTCGTCGGTTTCGGCCCCGCCGACATGCTCCAGCAGCAGCAGAAACTCCCCGGCGGTACTGCCATGCGCCTGTCCAAAGCGCGATGCGATCACAAAATAGCGCCCATCGGCCGGGATGCGCTGGTAAGCGATCAATGCATCTGCGCCGGGGCCTTCGTCGTCGCTCGATGTAAGAATATTGCCGAGTTCATCCGTCAGCAGCACATACGGATCCAGATCGCCGCCCGTCTGCGTCATGCTGATCGTGACCACCTCCTCCGCGCGGCCGTCGAACATGTAAACCTGCCGGAAGGTCTGGTCATCGATCGTGCCAGTCGCTGGCTGCCCAAACAACAGCGGGATCCCCCCTGGCGGCTCGTATCGGCCGCTGCAAAAGAGGATCCCATCGCCACCACGAATACCGCGAGCGCGATCCACCGCGCCCAGAGCAGCCCGCGCATCAATCCAACCTACTGCGACTCAAGCGTCAGCGTGACAGAAAACGTGCCAAACGTGCTCTCTCGATCCAGCCCGTAACGGTTCACAGCAATCAGATACTTGCCCGTCTGCGGCAGAATGATGCCTTGCAGCAGCGCTTCATAGGTGCCGCCGGTTGGGCTGTCATCATTGCTGGCAATCTCAAGCCAACCGGTCCCGGCGGACTGGTAAAGATGCAGCACCGAATCCAGGTTGCCGGTCAGGTTATCGACCTCAATGGTTATCCTGTCTCCCGCCTGGCCATCGAACACGAAGAACACGAGATACTGCGCGTCGTTGATTTCGGCAACCTCGGTCTGGCCGTAAGTCAGCGGAATAGTCTGAGAGCCCGCCTGCGCCGCCTCGGTCGTCTCATCCGCCAGATCCAGAGTAATCTGGTAGGTTCCCGAGGTCGGATCGGCATCCGTGCCCAGATAACGCGAAGCCACCACCGTATAGGTTCCGTCCGCCGGCAGTTCCACCGTAATGGACGAATCGCGCACCACGCCGGGGTCAATATCGTCGTTCGCTTCGACGATTGCACCATCCGGCCCCTGAAGCTCCAGGTAGCAGTCCAGCGTCGAGCCGGGCGTCGCTTCCATGGTGATCCGCACCTCATCGCCGGTGCTGCCCTCGAACGTGTAAATCTGGCTGGCCTGTTCTTCGTCGATTACCCCATTCCGGGTGTCACCGTAAACCATGATCTGCGGTCCTTCGGTGGCCGTGGTTCCGCCCTCACCGGCCTCAGTCTGCGCCAGCGCCAGGATATAGCCACCCCCCAACGCTTCCGCCGGGCCAAAGCGCGGGGCCAGGATCACAAGGTAGCGCCCGGTCTTGGGGATCGAGACGCCGCTGATCGTCCCGCCGCTGCTGGACAGTACCTCGTTCAGATTCTCGTCAGCCAGGATCAGCGCCGAATCCAGTCCGGCGTCGGTGGTCGCCGAGACATCCACCAACCAACCCGCATCGGCCTCGAAGCTGTACAGCACGGCCCCGGCGTCAAATGTTCCCTGGGAGGAAGTGCCGGATTCCAGCGGGACTGGCGCGAGCCGGTCGAACGGCATTTCCTGCGGAACCGTAACCGGCTCCCCTTCAGTTTCTTCTGTCGCCTCGCCGCCCGGACCATTCAGGGACACCGTATAAGGGCCAGCCGATGTACCGGCATCCTGATCAAAACGCGTCGCGACGATCGCATAATAGGCCGTGCGGGGCAGCGTAAATTCCAGGCGCGCGTCCCGCTCGACGCCATCCAAAATGTCGTCATCCTCCGCCAGTGGGATACGCCCATCATCAAGCAAGATCAACAGCGGATCAAGCCCATTGGACTCTTCGGCGTTCTGGCTGTTCATCTCAACGGTGATCGAATCGTCACGCTGGCCCAGGAAAACGTACAGATCCATGAACCGGGCATCCGAAAGCTCACCCTCCAGCGTCTCGCCGTAAACGATCAGCGGGAAGGGCTCATAGTCTGGGGGCAAAACCGGCTCGGTTTCTTCCTCCTCTTCAGGAGTGGGCGGCACCGGCACCGCATCCGACGCCACCTGAAGCAAATAGCTTCCGCTCGTGGTGCCCTGTGCCTGCCCTAACCGCGTCGCCACGATCAGATATACCCCATCAACAGGCAGCGTAAAGGTAATCCGCGCGTCGCTGTTATCGCCGCCGCTGTCGTTATCTTCAAACAACAGCTGGCCCTGCCCATCCAGCAGGTAAAGATAGCTGTTCAGATCGCCCCCTGCGCGCCCCATCGTGATCGTCACCACATCGCCGGCTGTGCCACTAAAGCGATAGGTGACCGCTGAGACGTTCGCATCGATGTTGCCACTCTGGCTTTGACCATAAGCGATGTCGATGAAATTCTCGGACTCGGCGGAATTGATACTCTGCTCAAACACGAATCCATAACCGCCACCGGCGCTGCTGGCGTCGGGCAGCGAGACCCCCACGAAGTAGATACCATCGTTTTCGAGATTAGTGCGGATACCCGCGCCCGGCGTGGCCCGCTGGAGTTCCGCAAAGCCGGCATCGTACAGCGCGATCAGCGGCTGGAAATCGGCCAACTGTTCCGGTGTGATGGCGATTTGGTCGCCACCCTCCGCCTCAAACCAATAGAAGCGCAAAGCAGCCTGCCGGTCCAGCGTATCGCGCACCGTGGAGCCCCGTTCGAGCTTCACCAGCCGTTGGCTGTCTCCCTGCACGGCTGAAGACTCGACGGCTGGCGTCTCCGCCGGTGTCGGGCTGACTTCGGCGGTTGGCTCCGCCGAAGGCGTTGCGGACTCGACCGTTGTCGTCAGGTTGAGGCTGAACGTTCCGCCGCCCGCTGGCGGGATCCCCCCGGAATGGGTCGCCTGGATGACATACTGCCCGGTCGCCGGGATCACGAAGGTCAGCCGGGCGTTGACGCCGCCCCCGCTGTTATCGTCGGTCGTCAGCGGCACACGGTCGGAGTTGTTCAGCACCAGAAATGGGTCCAGGTCGCCGCCGGTGACGACCATCGTCACCGTGATGACATCCCCCGCTGACGCATCGAAGATATACAGCACACTCGGCTGGCTGTCGTCGATGGTGCCGTCTACTGTCTGGCCGTAGACAAGTGGCACCAGATTCTCCTGACGTGCCGGCGCTGCGACCGCCGAACCCGGCCAGATCGCCGCCGTGACCATCGCCCACAGAACAAGAATTTTTAGCGCTCTTAACATATCTTATGCCTCCAGTCCACCTGCCAGTGATTGTACGGTAGGCGATAGAGCACCGCAACCCGCCTGCTGGTCCTGCCACAAGAGACTTATCCAACGCACAGAATCGAGGTATAGTTGACCTGTTGCGCCTTTTGATCACCTGGGGAAAAAATCTTGCCGCTACCAAGCACCATCGCAATTGACGGCCCGGCCGGATCGGGCAAGAGCACCGTTTCATTCGCCGTCGCACAGCGCATCGGATACCTGTTTGTTGATACCGGCGCTTTTTATCGTGCCATTACCCTTTTAGCACTTGAACAGGGGATAGATCCCCACGATTCGGCCCCGCTGGTATCGCTGGCCGAACGTGCCGATCTGGATATGACGCCGGATCTGGCGGGGGACAACCGCCAGTATACCCTGCTCGCCAATGGCCGCGATCGCACCTGGGACATCCATTCGCCGAGCGTGGATGCGCATGTCTCGGTTGTCGCGGCGAATGCGGGCGTGCGCGCCGCCATTCTGGATGCGCAGCGCGCGCTGGCTAGGCGCGGCCAAGTCATCATGGCCGGGCGCGATATCGCCACGGTGGTTCTGCCCGACGCCGATCTCAAGATCTACATCGACGCCAGCCTGGACAAGCGCGCGGAACGCCGCTGCCAGCAGCGCATCCACAATGGTGAGCCGGCCGATCTGGAAGCTATCCGCCGGGGCCTGGCCGAACGCGATCGCATCGACAGCGGGCGCGACGCCGCACCGCTGCTGCGCACACCGGACGCCGTTTACGTGGATACCACCAACCTGACGCTTGAGCAGGCCATCGAGGCAACGTATCAGATCATCCAGGCGTGGACTCCGTCCCGTCGATCTCTTTAATAGTTAGTCCGATCCCGTAGTCGTTACCCTGCTTTCTGCCGCTCAGGGGGGAAATAGGCGTGACTTTGCTGTATGTAGTGACCGCGTGGATCGCCGGCTTGTTCCTGGCGTCGTCCGGCGAAACATCCGCTGGTGCGTGGATCCTGCTGGGCGGGATCGGGCTGGCGCTGGCTTACGCCGCCCGCCGGGAGCGTTCCTGGCGGCTGGGCTTTGTCTGCGCGGCGTTTTTTGCATTTGGTGCCGGGCGTTATGCCTGGGCCGCGCGCCCTCTCCCCGCCGATCATATCGCCCATGCCGTTGACAGCGGTTATGTCACGCTGACCGGCGTGATTGCGCGTGATGCGGACGTGCGCGACCAGCATACCAACCTCCACGTGAAGGTTGAGTTGATCCGCCAGCGCGGCGAAAAACGGGTGGCTCAGGGCTTCGTGTTGGTCCAGGCTCCCCGCCACGAAGATTACGCCTACGGCGATCGCGTCACTGTCAGCGGGGCCCTGCTCACACCGCCCGAATTTGATGACTTCTCGTACCGGGATTACCTCGCCCGCCGGGGGATTCATGCCCTGATGCCGGACGCGCAGGTGACGTTGTTGGATCATAGCCAGGGCCGACCCTGGTTGGCGGCTATGTATGCGCTCAAGGAGCGGGCACAGCGGACGATCAACCGCCTGCTGCCCAGCCCGGAAGCGCCGCTGTTAAGCGGTATTCTGTTAGGCGTGGAGAGCGGGATCCCTGAGGATGTGCGCGAGGACTTCAACCGGACCGGTACCGCTCATATCATCGCCATATCCGGCGCGAACATGATTATCGTGATCGGCGTGTTGATGGCCCTGCTTCAGCCATCGCTGGGCCGCAAGCGCGCTGGCTGGGTCACACTGGGCGGAGTCGCCTTCTACACGGTGTTTGTCGGCGCAGATCCGGCCGTGATGCGGGCGGCGCTGATGGGCGGGCTGGCGCTGATCGCGGCGCAGACCGGACGGCGCGCGCATGGCTTGACCTCGCTGGCAGCGGCGACGTGGTTCTTGACCCTGTTGAACCCGATGATCCTGTGGGATATTGGCTTCCAGCTCAGCGCCGCGGCGACGGCCGGCGTCGTCCTGTTCGGCCAGAAATTCACCGGAACACTGGATCGTGTCCTGCAGCGTGGCTTTGCGCGCCCGACGGCCCGGCAAATCTCGCGTTTCCTGGCCGAGCCGGTCGCTATCAGTCTGGCTGCGCAGATCGCGACGACCCCGCTCATCCTGCTCTATTTCGACCGCCTCTCGGTGATCTCACTGGTCGCCAACCTGCTGATTGTCCCCGCTCAGGCCTATGTCATGATATTCGGCTGGTTGGCTGTGCTGGCCGGCATGGTTTGGACCGTCATTGGTGAGCCGCTGGCCTGGGTGATCTGGCTTCCGCTCACCTACACCTTACATGTTGTACACGCGCTGGCCCGCTTCGAGTGGGGTTCGCTCGTCTACGATTTTTCGCCGTCAAGCGCCTGGGCGGTCTATGCTGTCCTGTTGGCGGGGGGTCTGATCTTCATCCAGCATCCTGACGACCGTGCCGATCTGTTCCGCCGGCTCAGACAGCGGGTCAGCCTCTACGCCGTTCTGGCCGCGGGTCTGATTCTTGCGATTTTGGTGTGGGCGGTGGCGCTGGATCTACCGGACGGACGGCTGCATGTCTGGTTCCTCGATGTCGGGCAGGGTCACGCGGTGCTGGTGGAAACGCCAGACGGCGCGTCTATCCTGATCGATGGCGGACCCAGTCCAACCCGGCTTAGCAGCGCGGTCGGGAGTGCGCTGCCCTTCTGGGATGATCACCTTGATCTGCTGATCGTGACGCAGCCCGACGACGCGGCGATGAGTGCGCTGCCGGCTCTGTTCGACCGATACAACGTGAGCCATGTGCTGACGAACGGCCAAACCGCCAACAGTGACAGCTACCGGGCATTAACACGCGCGTGGGAGCGAGAGAAGATCCGCGTACAGCCTGTTTCCGCCGGGTATCATGTCCAGACCTCGGACGGCGTGCTGCTCGAAGTGTTGCATCCGCAGGTGCCACCCGACGCCGATACACCGCCCGAAACGGTCGGACTCGTGCTCCGCATTCGTTATGGCGATGCGTCCTTTCTGATCACGCCGGAGCTTAATGCCGAGGCGGAACGCGCGATGCTGGACGCAGGCTGGTATCTTGGCAGTACGGTGCTGGAACTGCCGTCACACGGCAGTGATGAAGCGAACCCGACCTTCTTTATCCAGGCTGTGAACCCGCAGGCGGCCGTGGTATCGGTCGGCGCAGGCAATCGGTTGGGCCTGCCCGACGCCAGCACTGAAGCCCGCCTGGAGTCCAGACTCCTGTACCGCACCGATCAGCACGGCACCGTCGAAATCGTCACGGACGGCCGCACGCTCTGGATTTATACCACCGATTAGGCGTAAGAACGCGCCCGTTCCATGAACCACGTCTGGCTGTCGATCAACGGCTCACCATCCGCGGGCTGAATGCGGACATACGTGCCATCGGGCAGCAGTTCGCGCACTTTCACGTTGTCGCGGATCGCGATCGCCAGCACCTCGTCCAGCAGGCGCGTCTTGAGCGCTTCATCCTCTACCGGGAAAATCGTCTCCACGCGGCGATCCAGGTTGCGCGGCATCAGATCGGCGCTGCCCAGGTAGATCTCCGGCTGGCCGGCATTCGCAAAATAATAGATGCGCGGATGCTCCAAAAACCGCCCCACCACACTCGTAACGCGGATATTCTCGCTGAGACCTTTCAGGCCGGGCCGCAGGCAGCAAATTCCACGCACCAGCAGGTCGACTTGCACACCTGCCATCGATGCATCATACAGCCGCCGGATCAGCTTGGCATCCACCAGGGCATTCATTTTGAAGATCAGCCGTGCCTCACGTCCCTCGCGCGCATGTTCGATCTCGCGGCAGATGAGTTGATCGAACCGTTTGCGTAAATACTCCGGCGCAACCAGTAGTTTTCGATACGTCGCCCCGGGCGCAAACCCGGTCAGGCGGTTAAACAGCTCGCTGGCATCAATGCCCAGGTCGGGCCGGCTGGTCAGCAGGCCAATATCGCTGTAGATCCGGGCGGTGGTGGCGTTGTAATTGCCGGTGCTCAGGTGGACATAACGCCGCAGCCCATCGGCCTCCCGGCGCACAACGAGCGCTACCTTGCAGTGTGTCTTGAGTCCGAGCAAACCATAGACCACATGCACGCCCTGGGCTTCCAGTTTGCGCGCCCAGACGATATTGTTCTCCTCATCAAAGCGCGCTTTCAGTTCCACCAGCACGGCGACCTGCTTGCCATGTTCGCGCGCTTCCAGCAGCGCATTGACGATCGGTGAATTGCTGCCGACCCGGTACAGCGTCGTTTTGATCGCCAGCACGTCGGGATCAAGGGCGGCTTCGCGGAAAAACCGGATCACAGGCAGAAACGAGTCGTAAGGGTGATAGAGCAGAATATCCTGCTCGCGCAGCACCGAAAACAGATCTTCTCCCTGGCTGAGCACCGCCGGCTGCTGAGGGACAAACGGCGGGTATTTGAGCGGCGGAACGTCCAGCGCGGCCAGATCAAAGAACTGGCTCAAGCCTAGCGGGCCGTTCATCTGGTAGATGTCGGACCGTTCGGCGCTCAGGTGCCCCTTCAGCAGATCCAGCAAAAACTGCGGCATGTCCTGCTGCACTTCCAGGCGCACCACCCGCCCGAAACGCCGCTGGCGCACGCCTGCCTCGATCGTCTCCAGCAGGTCCGATGCTTCGTCCTCTTCAATTTCCATATCGGCGTTGCGGGTCACGCGGAACGGATGCGATTCGAGGATCTGCATGCCGGGGAACAGTGTTTCCAGATTGGCGGCGATGATCTCTTCCAGCAGCACGAACTGCATCTTTTTGCCCATCGATTTGCCCAGGAAGCGGTGCGCCATCTCATGTACCGGCACGATGCGCGGCAGCCCCTGCGGCACCTTGATGCGCGCAAACCGGCGCTGCTGGTTTTCATCCTGCAGCAGCACGGCGAGGTTTAGGCTCAGGTTCGAAATGTGTGGAAACGGGCGGCCGGGATCCACCGCCAGCGGCGTCAGGACCGGGAAGATCTCGCTGTCGAAGTACATTTGCAGCGCCTCTTTCCGGTCATCCGGCAGTTCATCGTAACGCACCATCAGAATGTTATTTTCGCGGAGCTGCGGCGAAATTTCTTCACGATAACACTGGTACTGCAAATCCAGCATAGGCAGCAGCCGTTTGCGAATTGCTGCCAACTGCTGGGCAGGAGTGAGCCCATCCGCGGGTGACTCGACTACCCCCGCCGCGACCTGCTCCCGCAGACCGGACACCCGTATCATAAAAAATTCGTCGGTATTATTTGCGAAAATCGCCAGGAACTTGACCCGTTCGAGCAGCGGGACGGTCGGATCGAGCGCTTCTTCCAGCACCCGATAGTTGAATTCCAGCATGCTCAGTTCGCGGTTAATGAACAGTTGGGGATCGTCCAGATCGATCTTCCCTGGCACAATGTCACTGTCGGTTGTCGTCATCCTCGGTCAACTCATTCTCTACAAACAAGTCATTGGTAACGAGTATAGCACAATCGCCCGCCGCGGCAGAAGCCAGGGGTGGTGAACCCGGCCAGCGCCATTGCATGGATAATTGGGTCAATGTAGAATTGCAGAAACGTTAATGTTAAGGGGATGTAACGAATGGCGACCCGTCGTTTTAGTGATGATGATATAGACGATTCGGATTCACCAGAACTGCTCGAATATGATTCGCCGGCCAGCCTCAGAACGAACGGCTCCGAAATGGACCGGCAGGCACCCGCCGCCCGCGGAAGCCGGGCAGCGGCCAACGCTCATATGCCGCGCACGCTGGCCCAGGTCATGAGTGAAGCGAACGATATGGTCGTTCGGGGCGATCTGACTGAATATATGCCGCTGCCAACCGGCTTTGATCCGCTGGATGGCATGATCGGCGGCGGCCTGCGTAAGACGGAATTGATTCTGCTCGGGGGCGCGCAAGGTATTGGCAAAACCATTGCCACCCTTCAAATCGCACGTAACGTCGCCATGCGCACCGGGCAGTATGCATTCTATCTCTCGTATGAGCATACGGAAACGCACCTGATGAACCGTCTGCTCTGCCTGGAGAGTATCAATCCCCCTGAAACCGATCTTCAAAACGGCATCCGTCTCAAAGATCTCTACGACATCATTATTGCCGAACGCGCGAAAAGCACCCTGCGCGGTGGGGGCGTGACCAGCTCGCTGGCCGGTATTCTGCGCGAGAACGCCAAAACCTCGATGGCCACGGCGCGCATGGCCCGCTACGCCGACCGGATGATCCTGGTCAAGGCCAGCCCGGCCATAACCACCTTACACGCCATCCGCGAGATGACCGCGCGCCTGTGCGACGCCACGGGCGGCAATGTCACGGTCTTTATCGATTATCTGCAAAAGGTCGCCATTCATCCCGAGCATGCGACGGACGAGAGCGAAAAAGTAACGATCGTGATCGAAGGACTGAAAGACATCGCGCTGGCGCTTGGTGTGCCGGTTTGGGCGATCGTGGCAGCGGATCGCGAAGGGCTGAAGGCAAACCGGCTCCACCTGTTTCATCTGCGCGGCAGTTCAGCCCTGGACTACGAATGCGACATCGCCATCATCATGAACAACAAGTATCACATTATGTCCAAAGACCATGTCGCGTTTAATCCATACCAGGCGCGCCAGTATCGCGATTGGGTAGTGTTCACCATCGAGAAAAACCGCGCGGGCCGCGCCATGCAGGATATGGAATTTCAGCTTCACGCCCCCTACTTCGCTTTTGATCCGCGCGGCCAGCGCGTCCAGCAGCAGTTAATCGACGACAAGATCATCGAGTCCTGACCGCAGCTCGACCAGTCCGGAATCAAAAACGCCGGGTATATCGCCCGGCGTTCGAATTCCTGTCCCTGCCGTCAGGGCTGCTCCTCACGCAGCCGGAAATGGTTCAGCTGCGATAGCTGGCGGACCTGCTGCTCGGCGTGGTAACTGCTGCGCACCAGCGGACCCGAACTCGACCCACTTGAAGCCCAGTTCGTCCAGGCCGATCCGCTTAAGCTCGGCAAACTCATCCGGGGTGTAGTAGCGATCGATGGGCATGTGCTGGCGGCTCGGCTGGAGATACTGCCCGATGGTCAGAATATCCACGCCCCAGCTTGCGAGGTCTTTCATTACTTCGACCACTTCATCAAATGTCTCGCCTAGCCCAACCATGATGCCGCTTTTGGTCAGCACCAGCGGATCGAGATCCTTGGCATTGCGCAGGGTCGCTTCAGCCCATTCGTAGTGATCCTGCGGCTGGACCTGCCGGAACAGGCGCGGCACCGTTTCGACGTTGTGATTCAGGATTTCAGGCTGCGCATCCATCACGATCTTGAGCGCGTCGCGGCTGCCTTTGAAGTCGGGGATCAGCACCTCGATGCTGCATCCCGGCTGAAGCTGCCGGATGCGCCGGATCACCATCGCGAAAATCGGCGCGCCGCCGTCCTTGCGTTCGTCGCGATTTACGCTGGTGATCACCACGTGGCGCAAATTCATCGCCTGCACCGACTGCGCAATCCGGTTGGGTTCCTGCCAGTCCAGCGGCGAGGGGCGTCCGGTCTTGATGTCGCAGAACCGGCACGAACGGGTGCAGGTATCGCCCATCATCAAAAACGTCGCCGTGCCGCTGCCCCAACATTCGCCCATATTCGGGCACATCGCCTCTTCGCAGACGGTGTGAAGCTGCTTGCTGCGCATCAGTTGGCGCACCATCTCATAGGTTTCGCCGCTGGGCGCTCGGACCTTGATCCACTCGGGCCGGCGCTTGGGGCGCGGATTCTCTTCGATCTTGTTCATCGAGTCTGCTTTGATGTCGTCCGTCACACACCTGCTCCAATCTTCATCCAATCACACGCAGATTATAACGCGCCGGTGCGCCCGTGTGTATCCGGTTTGCTGCTACAATCTGCTCATGGAGAGACTGCCGCTATGAAACCCTTCACCATCGCGATCATTGCCGGGGGGCAAAGTTCCCGCATGGGCACGGACAAATCGTTCGTGCCGCTGCGGGGCAAGCCGCTGATCGAACATCTCCTGGCGCGCATCGCGTCACTCGGCCAGGACGAGACGATCCTGGTCACGAACCGCCCGGACGAATACGCTCACCTGGACCTGCCCATGTTTACCGACGTGCTGCCCGGCAAAGGCGCGCTCGGTGGCATTTATACCGCCGTCCATGCCAGCCAGAGTCCCTACACGCTGGCACTGGCGTGCGATATGCCGTTCGTGAACGCGGATCTGCTGCGTTATATGCTGGCGCTAACCGAAGGTGATCAGGTGGACATCGTGGTGCCCCGCGTGGACGACCATCCGCAGGGCTTGCACGCCGTCTACAGCAAAGCCTGTCTGCTGCCGATCCGCGCCCGGCTGGATGCGGATCGCCTCAAAGTGATCGGCTTTTACGATCAGGTGCGCGTGCGCTACCTCGACCCGCCCGAGTGGTCCCAACTGGATCCACAGGGCTTATCGTTCCACAACATCAACACGCCGGCGGAACTGCTCAAAGCGCAGCAGGTTGCCGGTGCGGATCAATCCGGCGGCAGCGCCGAGTAGGCGTCTTCGAGCCACGCCGCCAGGATCGGATCGCGGCCCAGGATCGTAAGCTGTGGCAGCCACGTGCCTCTGATCTTCAGCCGCAGAAAGTGAAGATTTGCCACATCGGGCCCGTAGAAATACAGCGGCGCGCCGGTCTGGTCCGGCTGAACAATCTGCGCGGCGCGATCGACATTGGTGAGCCAGCCATCCCAATCCCCGGATGCCTGGGCGAGTTCCGCTTCGATAGCAAAATACCACGCCTGATTGATCGGATTGTGTACCAGCAGCCGCGCCGCGCCGAGATAATCCCGCGCGCGCGCCAACTCGCCCGAGGCGAGATACAGCCGCGCCTGGTCAAAATAGGGATCGGGCAGCGTAGGATCGCGGGCGATCTCAGCGTCGAAGATTGCGGCGGCATCAGCGCGCCGGCCCTGTTCCCACAGCCGCTGAGCGCGCATATAGGGTGTCTCTTTGACCGGGTGATCGGCCAACACGGCCTGCCGCAGATTGGTTTGAGACCAGAATCGTGCATGGCCCCACACCGGCCGAGCATCAAGGGCACGGCGGTAAGCGTCTGCCGCACGATCGGCCATCCCCTGCTGCTCATAGTAGATGCCCAGGTTCAGCCACAGGTCCGGCGAATCGGGCGCATACCCGGTCGCGCGCCTCATCGACTCAATCGCTTCGCCGGGCTGACCATGCTGCCAGTACAGCACCGCCAGATTCGCCCACCAGACCGCGTGCGCCGGCTCGTGATCCAGCGCGCGCCGGTACGCCGCTATTCCCTCTGGCAGGCAGGCATCATCCCCATCATACGCCGCTAACCCGCAGGTGTAAGCATATTCGGCGTCATAGAGCGGAATAAACGGCTGTGCCTCCGCCGCCCGGCGAAGCGGATCAGCAGCCTGCACATAACGGCCGTCGTAGACCAGCCGCTCGCCCTCGATATAGTCGATATAGACCGCCGCCGACCACCACCCGGACGCCAGCACGGCGATCCACAGAACGAGCGGAGCAAATCGAGCAATAAGTGCGGCCGAGCGCCGCCATGGGTAGTTGTCGTCTGACGGGTGCGGCGTATCGCGTTCTGTCGGCACGATCCCCGCCGCCAGGATGCCCAGCATCAGCAGCATCACGGCGGGGATCATCATCGGAATATCGACTAAGCCATGCAGCACCAACCGCGACGATGGACATGCCGCACGCGGTCACGTGAGCCCGCTCTGCCGGATCGGATGTGGCGCGCCGAACCCGCCACCAGCAGCGGAAAATCAGCACCACCGTCAGACCGAGCGCGGCCAATCCCATTACCCCTAGTTCCGCCGCTGTGTTGAGCACGAGATTATGCGCGTGGGCGTGCGGCTGGTCGGGCGGCACAGAGCGATTCTCAAGCGCCGCGCGGCCGAACGTAAACGGTCCGGTGCCGGTCAGGGGGTGATCGGCAAACGTATCGAGCGCAATCCGGTAGAGTTCCTGGCGCTCGCTGGTTCCCCGGCGCGGCGTATCGAACATGTCCAGCGAGAAAACCAGCACGGCCAATGCGACCACCAGCACCAGCAGGGCAGCGCCGACCACACCCCACCGCGCGCGGCGCGAAGGTCGCAGAAAACCCGCGTCATGCAGCGCCAGAAGCCCCAGCGCAGCACCCGCGCCCAGCCACGCCCCACGCGACGAGGTCAGGATCAGCACTAACAGCGCCAGCGCGAACCACACCGCCCACAAGGACCGATCCAGCCGGCGCGCCGACCACCGCACTCGCACAAGGCCGAGCGGCAGCAGCATAGCGATCACGGCTCCCAGAGCATTAGGGTTACCCAACGAGCTTGGCAGCGCGCGGCGGCACCCACGGCACCGCGATCCCGTTCTGACGCGCAGCGGCCCATGCCGGGAACCAGTCCCCAACCTGCGCCAGCGCCAGCAGGATCAGCGGGATCGATGTGAACAGCGCCGCATCCGTGATCCACCGTCCCGGCAGCCCACGCCGGCGCAGGTCGCTCAGGATAACCCACACGCCCGCGTACAGACCCGCGTACCACGTGCCGATCGCCGCCCGCCCGGTTGAGTCACTTGCCAGGGCGGATACCGCATACGCCGCCGCCCACACAATCAGCGCCGGATCGAGCGGGGTGCGCGGCTGCGCCAATCTCCGCCGGGCGAACCACCACCACCCGGCCGCACCCGCCGTCAGCAGGGCCAGCGAGACGATTTGCAGACGGTCGAGCAGGACCCCGTTGTAAGTTCCTCCGATTGCCAGACCATACGCGACGATCAATGTCAGCAGCGACCGGCGGACAAGATCACGACGTGATGTGGATGTGGCGGGCGGCGCAGTCATCCGCCGCTTTCTCCCGGATCGAGCATGGATGGCATAAGCGCTGGCTGTGACGAATCCGGCGTGGGCGGCACCATAGTTGGTTCGGGCGTCGGCGTTGGCTCAACAGTTGGCTCAGGTGTCGGAGTGGGTTCGACGGTTGGTTCAGGCGTCGGCGTTGGTTCCGATGTCGGCGTTGGTTCGATGGTTGGCTCCAGCGTCGGTTCGAGCGTTGCTTCGAGAGTTGGCTCGATGATCGGCTCCGTCGTTGGCTCTGCGGTTAGCTCCACCGTGGGCTCTATCGGCAGATCGGTCGGGACCGGGGTCTGAGTGGGCAGCAGCGGCGCGGTCACGCCCGCGATGATCGCAAACTGGCGAATCTCGCTCCACTCCGAGATGTTGCCCGCCGCGTCTATCGCCCGCACCCGCCACGAGTAGACGCCGCGCGAAAGCGGAGTCGGTGGCGCATACGTGGTCAGGCTGCCGACACGGATCGGCGGCAGTGGGAACGCGAGGTTGGTATCCACCTGAATCTCGTAGCCTGCCGCGCCAGCGGAGGGATTCCAGGACAGCTTGAGCTTCGGGTTGGTGCTCGACGCGTCGTCGACCGGCGCGATCGGAGTGGGCACAGGCGGAGCTACAGTGTCGATGGTAACTTGCCGGATGCCGCTCCACGGGCCAGCCGCACCAATCGAATTGATCGCGCGAACTTTCCATAAATACTTGCCATCTGGCAGTTCAAACGGCACAAATGCAAGCTCGAAGGGCGCGGTTGTCCCACCTTCCCCGCTGCCAAAATCGGCATCGTCATCGATGGCAATTTCGTAGCGATAGGCATTTTGGACCTCTTGCCACTGGAATAACGGCGTGGTGTCATTAGTGAACGTCGCGCCAGCGGGTGTGAGCAGCATCGGCTGGCCGGGCTTGCCGGGTGTCACGATGAACGTCCAGGTCGGCATCCACACGGTTGTCGGACCGCCAACACTCGCCCGCACATGCCAATAGTAGACACCGGGCGGAAGATTTCCCATCGGCAGGTAGCTCAGGGCCGCGCCCACATTGACCGGCGCGTCAGGGAAATTAGGGTCATCGTCGATCTGGATCTCGTAGGTCGTTGCGCCGGGCATGGCGACCCAGGTGAACGTCGGGCGTTGGAGCGTCGTGGCGGACTCATGCTTTGGTGCCAGCATGATCGTGGTCATCAGCATGAAGGGCGCGCTCCATTCGCTCTCGACGCCCAGAGGATAGAGTGCCTTGACATGCCAGTAGTAGAATTTCCCGTATTCCAGCGCCCGATCGTTGGGTAGAGTGGCGGTCGTTAAATTCACCGTTTTATCAAACAGAATATTCTGGAACTCGAAATCACTCGCCATCTGTAGACGGTATTGCTGAGCCCCAGGGGTACTGGCCCAGGTGAAAATGGGCGTCATATCCCGCACACCCGCGCTGTTTGCCGGAGTGAGCAGCACCGGCTGGTCCGGCCCGGTGGTATCCACGGTGAAGCCCCAGATCGCGCTCCACAGCCCTGGCACTCCGGTCGCACTCACGCCTCGCACCCGCCAGAAATATTTGCCATCCGGCAAGGGGTCAGCGATGTGGGCTGTTCCGTTTACCGTAATCGCCCGATCCGGGTCGATAAAGGTGTTTGTGGCATCGATCTGGATCTGGTAGTTTGCCACACCGTCAATTCCATTCCACGAGAATTCAGGCGTTGAATTATCGGTTGGAATTCCCCTGGCTGGACCGAGCAGAACCGGCGCGGCGATTTGCTTCAGGGTGAACTGCCATGTGGCGCTCCACGCACCGGCGACACCGACCGCATTGATCGCGCGCACCCGCCAGAAATACCGCCCGCCGTTGGGCAGCGCACTCGCGAGATAAGCCGGTGTGCCGGAATCTATCGTCACGTCCTGCACAGGGCTGGCGAACGTCTCATTGTTGTCGATCTGAATCTGGTAGACATCTCCATCGTCAACGGCTTTCCAGCTAAAGTCAGGTGTTGGGGTATCCAGCTTCGCGTAGTTGGCAGGTAACAGCAATTTTGGCGCGAGTGTCACCGGCGGCGTGATCGTAAATGTCCAGGCCGGCGTGAATTCGCTCCAGACCCCGCCGCGATTCGACCGGGCGTGCCACTGGTAATCGCCAGCCAGTAACTTGGTGGTGGTCACGGCGAGGGTCGGGCCGGTCTTCTCAAATGCGGGGGCGCTGAAGTCGCCGCCGATCTCATCCACCTGGATGTGATAGAGTGCGCCCGAGCCCACGCTGATCACTTGCAGGGTTGGCGTGCTGTCGGTGAGATGTTGGGCATTTTTTGGCAGGTAGAGAATCGTCAGAGTCAGCGTGTTGACCCGGCTCCAATCGCCCCAACGCTCTGCGGCATCCTGCGCCCGCACCCGCCAATAGATCACGCCGTAACTCAGGGCGGTGCCGGGTGTGGCAGAAAGCAACTTTGTCTGCGTGGTGAACAAGAGCGTGTCAGGAGCAAAGGTGGAGTCGTCCGAAACCTGAAGCTCGTAGTTCACCGCCGTGGGGACGCTGTTCCACACCAGGAGCGGAGTCGTATCCGCCGTGCTGGTGTGATCCTTCGGGGTTTTGAGGATCGGCGCGGCCGGCCGCTGCGACTGCGTGCCAAACGTCCAGACCGCGCTCCACGGCCCTTCCACGCTGCTCCCATCCACGGCGTACACCCGCCACCAGTAGGTCTTGCCATCAGCCAGGACCATCGTCGCCGTATACTGCGTGCCGGGCGCCACCGTATCGATATCTGGCGACGTGAACGCAGCTTCACTATCGATCTGGATCCGGTAGTACGCGGCATGCGGAACCGCGCCCCATGCGAACGTCGGCTGGTTATCGCTGATGAGGCTCCCGTTCGCCGGATACAGCAGCGCCGGCGGAGCGATCTGCGAGTGGATCGTGATCGCGACGCTGCGGCTGTCAGTCAACGGGCCGCCCACGCCCGTGTAACCCTGGTCATTGGCGCTGAAACTGAGCGTATCCTCGCCCACATAACCCGCGCCCGGTTGGTAGATCAGCCCGTTCAGCGCCGTGTTGATCGCTGTTTGCGGGCCTATGACGGTCAGAGCGCCGGTCCCATCCCCTGCGACAGAGGTCAGGCCGGTATGGGTGCTGAGGGTCAGCGTGCCATACCATACTCCCAGAGACACACTGAGCGGGTTGCTGCCCGCGTCTATATCATCCGCGCGGATCAGATTCCCCGCGCTGCTGCCGAACGTCAGCGGGGCGTCCAGATACGCTTCCTGGGGGTCTGGCACGGTCAGAACCGGCGCGTCGTTCACCGGATTGACCGTGATCGCCAGCGAGTCCGTATCGGTTTTTGCGCCGCCCGGCCCGGTAAATCCCTGGTCGTCGGCGGTGATTGTCAGGCTGGCTGCGCCGGTAAAGTCGGCGGCCGGCGTCAGGATCAACCCATTCAACGCCGTGTTGATCGCCGGGATCGTGCCGGCAAAGATCATGGACGCATCACCCGTCCCATCCCCGGCGCTGAACGTGAGTCCCGCCGTGCCGGGCAGAGTCAGCGTGCCATGATCCGCGGTGAGCGTGACCCGCACCGGATTCGCGCCCGCGTCAAGATCCGAGATGCTGATCGCGCTGCTTCCGCTAAGTATCAGAGGCATATCTTCGTTGGTATTTTGCGGATCCGGCAGGGCGTTGATGGGCGGCTCGTTCGTCGCGGCGGCGACCCGGCACGCGGAGAATTCGGATGTGCTGCCATCAGGCCCGGTCGCGGTCGCCGTGACAAAGTGCCCCGCAGCGATGGGTGCAGCGAACACATAACGGAACGACACGCTGCCGTTTGCATCCGTGGTGATGGGGGCGGTGAATTGATGGGTCTGGCCGTCTCCATAACCGGACGTGTTACACGCAGCATTGGTGAAAAATTCGAGCATGAACGGTGTGTTGGGCGTGCTGTTCAGCGTGCCGATGATCGTCCGCGTGGTCGCCGTGGTCAGCACGGGGTAGTTTTGCAGGCCGTTGGAACCTGTATCACCGTCGCCGGGATCGTTAACAGTCAAACCGTCGTCACCCAGGTCGATCCCCAGCATGTTGCTGCCCTCGATCTGGTTGCCCCTGAAGGTGTTGCCCGGCTCAGCGATCGTACCATCCATTAGGATCCCCCACTGACTGCCTGAGATCAGGTTGCACGCGCCGGTACACGCGCCGCCGGGCGTGATCCCCGTCGTGCCGCCGATGGTATTGCCGCCGCTGTGCAAAATCATGATCCCCGTGCTGTTCGATACGAGCGCGTTCCCCAGGATGGTGTTCCCCGTGATGATGTTCTCCGGTTCTTCGGCGTGGCCCCGAATCAGGATGCCATACTGCCTGCTGAAGGAGATCCGGTTTCGTGTCTCGGGTGTAGTCCCGCCGATGGTGTTGTAGGATGCGCCATCGTCAATCTCAATCCCAACGCCGTTGGGCATGGCTTGCTGCCCGTTGGGCGACAACCCGATGGTGTTGCCCACCACCGTGATGTTTTGGGCATCATCAGCGCCATTTGCCAGGGTTAAGGCCGTATTTGTGCTGTCTGCGATCACGTTGCTGCGGATGATCGAATCGGGCGTGCGAACGATAATCCCGCTCCCGTTGCCCCGTGCGGCAGTGCCGGCCGAGTCGGTGCCTACCAGGTTGCATTCGACCAGATTGTTGTATCCGGCAGCCAGCAGCAGCGCCGTGCCCGGAAAATCCACCACCGCCAGCCCGCGTATCGTGTTGGACCCGAGCAAGATCGTCAGCCCGTCGCCAGCCCCGCCCAGATTCGCCCCGCTCAGGACAATCGGCAGACTCCAGTTCGCGCAGTTAGCGCCGGGCTGCGTCGTGCCGTCGATGATGACCGAGTTGGTGACGGCGGGAAGCGGCGGTCAGCGGCGCGATGGTGTGCGGTCCCGCGCCGGGGATGTTGAAGGTGATGAGGTCTGCACCGGGGTTGGCATTCGCGTCGAGGATCGCCTGCCGCAGACTGCCGGGGCCGGAGTCGTCCGTGTTGGTGACGGTGAAAAGGCCGACCGCCGTAACCGGTGTGCTGCACGCCGAAAATTCAGATGTGTTGCCATCGGGATCGGTTGCCGTCGCGGTGATCACGCGCCCCACTGGGACTGTGCTGTTAAATACGAGGGTGAAGGATACATCCCCGTTTGAATCAGTCGTCACCGTTGCGGGGAGTGTCGTCGGCTGGAAGGTTTCGCCTTCGCCGTAGCCGGAGGGATCGCATTCGCGTGTTGCTGAAGAATTCGAGCGTAAAGGTGGTGTTCGGCGTGCTGTTGAGCGTGCCGGTGATGGTGGCTGCTGTCGCAGCGGTCAGCACGGGGTAGTTTTGCAGGTTGTTCGGCCCGGTGTCGGCGTCAAGCGGGATCGTTGGGGGTAGGACCATTGCCGGTCAGTCCGTCAAATCGATGCCCAACTCCGCCGTTAGCTGAAGATGCATATTATGTTGAAGACGATTACCTGTACGTGCAGCGGTACCACGAATCGGATACCCGGCCCGATCGTTATAAGCAATCAGGTTTGCGGCTTCATGGCCGATAAATTCCGCCCCAATCCATCATTAGTCCATGGAACGTGAACATGACTCGTCGTATAGTGTAGATGCCTGTCAGCTGCCGTTCCCACAATGGCAGTGTGCCGTTCACGATCCGTGCCGATACAGTTTCCCGCGATACGAACCGATATCGTCTGTTACCACACTGTCCGAACAAATACGCCGCCTATGCCACGTTACCGAAATCCACGTCACGCTTCTGCGAGGTCAGCCCGTATGCCATCGCCGTATCAGTGCCAATGCGGTTATCGCATCGGCATCGTTACAATTACATTGATGCCGCATCCTCGATATTTCCTAGTACCAAGCCTAGTGCCGGTAGACGTCTGTTCCGATGTAGTTGCCTGCGATCGACATTATGGTAGGCATCGCCGGCTCGACTCGCAATGAAAACACTCCTGATAAGCATTCCCGGAGATGATATTCCGTTCGGTCGTCGTCCGCGACTCCATCACCATTCGTGCCAACACGGTTATGCGTGCACCGTCACTGCACGCATGTACGCCCTCATGGTTTCCAAGCTGCGGCATTGTTCCACGCCGTCAAATCAGCCCCGATGATAGTTGTCCTGCGATACTGATCGTTATGCCATCGATGCAGGAACTCTCTGTCGGGAATAATCCGGAAGTCCGATTCCCGGAAATCACATTGCGCTCACGTCGTCATCGATTTCCGTCACCGTTTGTTCCGATGACGATTATATTGACCACCGACAATATACACCACTCCATTGTAGTTGCCGCGAGCCAGCGTGCCGCGTAGTATCCGTGCCGATAAAATTACATGCAACATGATTGTTGTACTCGTGATCGAGCGCGCATACCTGCTCCGAAAATGGTTGATCACCAACCCGCGTACAGGCTATTCCCACCTCCGTAATGGTCAGTCCGTAGACTTCCACTACCGGCATTGCCCCGCTCAACTCAATCATCAGCGTCGGCGGCCAGGATCGCAGCTTGCGCCGGGCTGGGTCGTGCCGTCGATGATGACCGGATCGGTGATCTCTGGCAGCGCGGTCAGCGGCGCGATGGTATGCGGTCCTGCGCCGGGGATGTTGAAGGTGATCGTATCGGTGCCGGGGTTCGCGTTCGCGTCGAGGATCGCCTGCCGCAGACTGCCGGGGCCGGAGTCGTCGGTGGTGGTGACATCGGCATCGGTCTGGCAGATGACTTGGTTGTCGGAGCCGCTGAAATCTATCTCATAGCCAACTACACACCCTTCGAGCGTGGTGTCCTTAGAGCCGGAGGTAGTGATCAGGCCATGCGGGGCGTACCAGTCGCCCACGATATAGCTTAAACTACCCGCGTAGGTAATAGTGCCAGCAGCCGTATCGCTGCCGTTAGCGAAGAACAACAAATCATCGGTGTAGGCGGAGAACCAGAGCCCTCCGCTGATTCGGATGTGGCCTGTGACAACAATCGTGACATAGTCTGTTTGCACCGATTCAAAAGCTTGTATCTGGACATTACCTGCGACGTAGATCAGCCCATCTCGAAACGTGCCATCCGGCTCAATCAGATCATCTTCCGTTACATCGCCTGCAAAATAATAGTAGTGCGCCCCGGCTGCTACGGCCTTGCTGCCCCCCGGCTGATAATCCGCAATGTTATATGCTAACGGATCGGGCTGTGGGGCAATGGTGTAAGGCGGATCGCTGTAGCTAACAGACGGACTGATCGCAACATCGCCGTTAGGATTGTAGGTGATTGGCCCTTGAACTGAAAGCCCGGTACCGCCGCCATAAAGCTCAAGACCGCCATTGCTGTGGACCCCGCCTGTGATAGTGATACCTGAACCGACTACACTGGCGGTACCTTTCGATAGCGACTCCGACAGCGCAAAGATCGCGCGCAAATTACTGCGGTCGATGCGGGCGGTAGGGGCGCTCTCCGGCCTCGAATAGTGCGAAGCGGACACGACTGCCGGATCGCGCGGGATGGCGAGCAGGCCCAACAAGAGGATTACCAGCAAACCCAGTACCACCCACCGACGCGCAAACACACCCTTGAGGCTAACGGAAGTGTCAACCATCGATTTCCACCCTTTCCCATCCAGCGGGAAGCATGATACGCGCTACTATTGAGTGTAAATGAAGACTAACGGTGGATCAAGTGACAGACGACACAACCGGGCTATTTCACGAAAATTTCAGAATGGTACTTTCCCGCCGATCCGATTTGCGTTACGATAGGTTGAGATTTCCACGAACGGGATGAACCCATGCTCGCAACTGTCTATTCGTGTGCCGTCGTCGGCCTGGAAGGTGAAATCGTCCAGGTCGAAGTGGATTTTAACCCCCACGGGATGCCCGCCTTTACCGTCGTCGGCCTGCCGGATGTCGCCGTCCAGGAGAGCCGCGAGCGCGTCCGCTCCGCCATTCGCAACAGCGGACTGCAATTTCCGAATTGGGTCATCATCCATGCGTTAGCACCGAACCATTTGAAAGGGGAGTGTTCGCTTGGATAGACTATCTATGGTCAAGTATGATCCTTTGTTTGACCATACAGGCTACACCTTGTCTACTCTCGAGCAGCTTTACCAGCAGAAATCAGAGGGAGATTAACTGTGCAGTTATCACCCAAGCATATCCTGCGAGAATTTTCCCCTGCGCTCAAGTTAGGGTCCAAGCAAAGATGCCAGTTGGCTGAGGCGTGAATGATGCACAATAGCTACTACCTCATCAGATGGTTGGAGGACGGTGTTTCCATGGGGAACGATTAACTGTCCTTTTCGAAGTACAGCGATGAGCGTCGATTCGGTGGGCAGATCGAGATCTTTTACCGCACGGCCCGCGGCGATTGAAGCAGGATGTACCCTTTCCTCAATGATCGAGTACTCCCCACGCCCTAGTTTGAGAAGTGTCATCATATCGCCCAAGGACATCTCTTCTAGAATGAGCTTTGATAGGATTTCTGCCTGATTCAGGGCGACGTCTACACCCATCTCCGGCGTAAAAGTCCAGGCATTCTTAGGATTATTGACACGTCCAATCACACGCGGAACACGAAATTCGAAGCGTGCCAACATGGCAATCACCAAATTAGCTTCATCCTCACCTGTTACGGCGGCAACAACCTGTGCCTGCTTAATATCAATTGATTCGAGTAACTGTGGGTCGGTGCCATCGCCTGTCACAATACACTCGGCAGGGATTTCCTCGCGGAGACGCTCCAGCACATCCGGACGCATCTCGACTACCCTGACCTTGTGTCCTTCGCTCAGGAGGGAAGAGGCAACACGCATACCGGTTTTTCCGCCACCAACGACAATCACAAACATCTTAGTGACCCCCTAATAGTACCTCGACCCGCTCCATCGCCGTAGCGAGTACTGCAAGGTGTAAAATATCTCTTGCCTGTAATTCTGTGCCACTCGTCGGCATGAGAGCCATCTCGCCGCGTGTGATAGCAACAACATTGATCTCGCCCGGTACAGTCAAATCGCGCACCATACGCCCGGCAAATGTGATGGGGAGTTCGACGACAATTAACGCGACTTCTCCATTGCCAAATGTCATGACAGGTGCTAGGTCTTTATGGGTGAGAAGTTCACTGATGCGCTGTGCGCCCCAATGCGCCGGAGAGATGGTAATCAGCCCTAAACGCTGGTAAACCTCAACCTTGTGTGGATCTTGTAGGCGAGCAACTACACGCGGCACCCGGAACACATTATGAGCGATCCGGGCGGCGACAATATTGGCATTGTCGGATCGGCTGGTGGCGGCGAAGGTTTCAGCTTCTTCGATCCCGGCTTTCAGCAGCACATCGCGGTCAAAACCGACACCACGTACTGTCTGGCAGCGGGGGTGTGCGGGGAGGCGTGCCAGTGACGCCGCGTTTGGGTCGATGACGACGACGTGATGGCCCTGATCCAGCATCAGCAGTGCAAGCTGCTCCCCTGTGCGGCCACATCCCATAATCACCACGTTCATTCGAGAGTTCTCCCTTGATACAATATATCTGCCTCCGAGTTATGACGAGCGACAACACTTTTGCGCAGTCGATCAAGGAGATAGAGCACTGGCCCAAACGTGACCAGGCTCAACCAGGCAATCGGAGGTAGTGACACGAATCCAAACAGCGCTGCCAGAGGTTGGATATAGATCAGCGCCAGCACGAGTAAGATCTCGAAAGTAATTCCTGCCAGCAGAAAGGGATTGCTGAACCAGCCGAGATAATGTACTCCAGATGTTTCCCGCCGACAGGTGAAGGCGTTGCCAATCTGCGCCATGACCACACCTGCGAAAAATACTGTTGTTGCTAAAACATATACCTGATCCGCTGAATTCGCCAGAGCGCCGGGGAGAATAAGCCAGTCGGGGCGCGGAAGGCCCGGCACATTGAGATATCCGCCGGCGAAGTACACCACGCCAAACGCCATGTAGCACAACACGGTTTCGATCCCCCCAAGCCACAGAGAGCGGACCACCAGGCCGCGATCCAGCAGGCGACGTGACCGAGCGCGAGGCAAGCGGCCCATCACGTCTGGCTCTGGACGTTCGGCTCCCAATGCTGAGGCGGCCAGGAGGTCCGTACCGAGGTCAATCGCCAGAATCTGTGCCACCGTGAGGGCGAGCGGGAGATGCAGCAGCGCCGTCAGCACAAACGGCATGATCTCCGGGACATTGCTCGCCAGGATATAGGTGATAAACTTGCGGATGTTCTCGAAGATAGCACGTCCCTCCTCGATGGCACTGGCTAAGGCCGCAAAGTTATCGTTCGTCAGGATGATATCCGCTGCTTCGCGGGCCACGTCTGTGCCGACACGACCCATCGCCGCCCCAATATCGGCTTTGTGCAGGGCTGGGGCATCGTTCACACCGTCGCCGATCACAGCTACGACATCTCCGAGGCTCTGGAATGCCGCGACCACCCGCAGCTTATGTTCCGGGGCGACACGGGCAAAAATTACTTCATCTGACAGCGCATCACACAGCTCAGCATCGGACATGGTATCCAGATCAGCACCCGTCAGAATACGCGGCCTATCCGTCTGCAACATACCGAGACGTCGGGCCATCGATTCCGCTGTCAGGCCGTAATCACCTGTGATCATCACCACGCGGATGCCTGCTTCATGGAAAGTCTGCATCGCAGTAGCGACTTCTTTCCGAGGTGGGTCCATCATGGCCGCGAGACCGAGGAACGTCAGGTCACGCTCAACGCTCTCTGACGTATAGGGGCCCTCACGCGGCGGCAGTTCGCGGCGGGCAAGCGCTAACACCCGCAGTTCCTGCCGGGCAAAATGATCGTTGGCCGCCATAATTTGTTCAGTGTGGTGCTCATCAAGCGGATGCACTTCGCCATCGATCAACACATGGCTGCATCGTACCAGAACGTCCCACGGTGCGCCTTTCACAAAGGCAATCTCGCCATGCCCGTTGAGATGGATAGTACTCATGCGCTTCCGCGTCGCATCAAAGGGAAGCTCGTGAACCCGGGGATAGATTGTAGTCAGCGCTTTTTCGTCCAGATTTGCCTTGAGTGCGCAGACACGCAGGGCGGCTTCTGTCTGGTCACCCAGTGATGACCAGCGCGGACGATCCACAGAGGGAGGCAGCAACCGTGCGTTATTGCATAACATGGCCGCTGTGAGCGTAGTTTCCAGGTCACTTTCCAGCGGCATCCTATCTGTGACAGAGTTAAAAGTGCCTTCTGGTTCGTAACCTTCCCCAGAAACGCGTATCCGCCGACCGGCAACCCACAGGTGACGCACAGTCATCTGGTTGTGGGTTAGTGTTCCGCTCTTATCCGTGCATATAACGGAGACTCTGCCAAGTGTCTCGGCAGTTGCCAGTTTTTTGACCAGAACGCCACGCCTTGCCAGACGTTGCACAGCGATAGCGAGCGAGAAAGTCAGCGTTGGGCGCAGTCCCTCTGGCATCATAGCGACAAGAATACCAATGGCGAGTAAAAATGCCTCGGTATGGGCAATGCCAACATCGGTAATTCCTATACCGAAGACGATTAACCCGATAACGAAGGCTATAATCGATAGGATGCGGGTCAGCCGAGCAATCTCCTGTTGGAGAGGACTGGGCAGGTCTTCCACGACTTGGGTCAACTGCGCGACGCGGCCAATTTGAGTGAACGTCCCTGTGGCGAACACGACGGCTCGCCCTGTCCCCGAAACCACCGACGAGCCAGCAAATACGAGGTTGGGCCGCTCTAGCTCTGTCAACCCCTCTCGCAGCGAGGACTGCTCCGTCTTGGTGGATGCCAACGCTTCACCTGTCAGCGCGGCCTGATTGACCCGTAAACCATACTGCTCTACCACGCGGGCATCAGCCGCAATGTTGTCGCCTTGCGCTAATAACAAGACGTCACCTGGCACCACTTGATCCGCCGGGATCAGCGCTTCCTGCCCATCTCGCACAATACGGCTGTAGCTGGGCAGAAGGGTGGAGAGTATCCCCACGGCCTGCTGTGCACGGTGTTCCTGCCAGAATGAAAACCCGGCATTCATCAGGACGACCAACCAGATGACCCAGGGCAGGGTTGGATGGCCGATCAGCAAGGCGAGCAGACCTGCACTCCATAGAAGCAGAGCTATTGGGTGCACGATATGTGTCAGGAGTTTGCGCCAGAGTGTCGGTTGAGGCGGTTCTGGAAGCGCATTTAGCCCATAGAGATGCAGCCGCGTTTCAGCCTCACCAGAGGATAGCCCCCCCGGTGAGGTATCAAGTGCGGCATGGACTTCGCCAGGGCGAAGCGTATGGACAGTGGCTGCTCTCATAGTCGGAATGCTGCATCAATCAGATTTGGGCACGTCATCTTCTCTTTGCGATGGCGTTTCCGGGCTGGTTGGATTGGGGGCAGGCGCGGCCTGTTGGTTCTCCGTCAGATACTGTTCGAGAAAAGACGGCGCATCAGGATGATCAACGTGAAGTGCATGGTCATAAGTGCCTGCCTCAACCGGTCGCTCATATCGGACGGGACGGCGAATGCCAAACAATTCAAAGAAACGGGCAATACCAACCAATAACGCGTAGCGGTACTCCTGCATCTTGAGTGCTTGCCACTCGACGATGGACCCCATTCCTCCCTGTACGCGAGCTTTCTCACGGACGATACGGTGAATCGCACGGGGATCGCGGTAGCCCAGCGGTGAGATCAGCACCAGATGGGCACATATAAAGAGGGTGGTGAATGTGATGATGCGTATCCAGCCGCCTTCCTCCCACTTGCCGAAGATCTGGCCGAAGAACACAATGGCAGAGAGCATTGCAGAGAAGCCAGCAGCTCTCGCACCCCACGTGCGTTTACGACCTGTGTAGTGGCTCAAGATGTGCCTGCGAATTGCCAGCCCCATCGCGGTAATTGGTAGGAAAACGCCAATCGTGTAAAAAGGAATCGCATGAGTTGTCTGCCCCTTGACCAGAAGCATAATGATCACAGCGGCGATAAATGTAAACGTCACAGAGCGAGTGAAGGTGCCTCGTGAATCGCGGCGGACAATGAACTCTGGAATTTCGCCTATGGCGACATCACGCCACTCGGTTGCCTGCGCATCTTGTAAGGCAGTCATAGAAGCTGCAGACAGCATCATCACTGCCAAAATCTGGTAAGCCCAGAATAGGATGATCCCACCTGGGATTTCCTTGAACCCGATATAGGCCAGATTACCGACCAGTGTGCGACCAAAGTCTCCATCAAAGACGTTGAAGCGCAAGGCAAAAGCAGTCAGGAAAAAGGTGGTCAATCCGCCATAGAACAGAAACGAGGTCTGCACAAAGCGACCAATCCCCGACTTGCCGCTGTAAAAATTCCACACCCCCATTAGACGCGGGAACCGTTTTTTACCCCATTTTACAATATCTGCATCTTCGTTTTTGAAGAACTGAACACCATTCGATATTGCTTCCAATCCAGTAAGGGCAACCATGCCTTTCATAGAAGCCGTGAGTAAGTGGAACGCCGCTTTCCAAAATGAAACGTGTGGCGGGATTTCCTCGACTGCTTTAGCAGGCACATCGCCTAAATGAGCAATAATGAGGCCGATCAACATTGTCAGCGTCATCAGGACAAACACGGCGATTAATGTAAAGACGACTTTGGCAGACTCGCCGCGCCCTCGAATAGTGAGATACCACGTAACACCCGCCAGCACCGCACCGAGCAAAAAGTGGTATACCCAGTTGTGCCCATACAAACCCAGAATTGATAACAACTGATCGCCGCCGGATAGAGCGGAGACCGTGATAGTCAGGATGTAATCTTCAACAAGGGTGATTGCCACAATAAGGCTGATAGTCGGCCACAGGTAGCGCATGGAAGCCGTGTACGATCCGCCTCCCTCATTGAAGGGGCCAAGCGAGTACATGTAGAGACCACCGAAGACCATATTGACCAATGCAATGACCCCAGCGGTCAGATATCCGTACTTCTGGAGATCATAAGGATGCAAGACATGCAGCATTTCACCCGTAGCGTAATAGTAGGAGGTGAAGTAGTCCACACCAAACAGCGCCACTGCCGCCAGGAGGCCAATCTGACCTGGGCCGTGAACATGTTCATCCCCCGATTTTTCTCTTGGGGCAGCCCTCCAGGCGAGAAATGCGAACACCGCCAGAAGTAGAATTGAGATGATAGACATTATTGTTTACCCCAAAAATCCTCTTGTTGGAATCAGGACACTTTTTAGCGAATGCTTCTTGAGGCCTCTTCCAGTTCCTGTAGCTCGTTCAGCAGATATTTGCGCGTTGAGGCGCTCAGCCTTGTATCCTGGGCAACCTTGGCTTGTTCCTCATCCACCGCGCGTACCAAAAATGCCGGAACGAACATGATCCGCCCCGCCGGGATGACGACGAAATCGTGCAGTTTCATTTGAAGCGCCTGATCGTCAAAGTAGGGCAGGCTCAGGCTCAGGCCGCGATTCAGGTCATTGGCCGCCGCCCGACGCTTGATGGTGTCGATGATCTCGCGGGTCTGGTAGAGGGCGAGTGCGCGTCCCTGGTTCACAAGCTGGCCCAGAATGCCATACCGTTTGCGCTGGTACTCCTCATCCGCCACCATGTAGGGTGCGAGTGCCACCGCTGCATGGAGCACGATTGATGAACCGCTGCATCGACGCGACAGCCGCTTCCGCTTCCTGAACAGATCCCACTAACAGATGCCCCTCTTCATCAAATGGGACCCACTGTGGCAGGTAAAATCGCCGGGCCGCCGGAACATAGGGAACAACCAATTCACCCCGTTCTTCAGGCTTGCCTTCTTCGACAATAACGTCTGTGTCCGCTGTGATGGCGGATTGTGTCATCTCCTCATCAGGCGCCGGAAGGGTTGGGATCTCTTCACCCTCTGCGGCAACATACTTCACCGAGCGCCCAGACGGCAGCATCTCGTAGACCATATGTATGACCGTTGCATAGCGGATCAGCCGTGCTACGGAAGCAACTGATAACTCGTCAGCGCTTTCGAGTTCTGCAAGACGCTGGCGGAGGGCAGTGCGGATATCTGTTCCCATCACACTGGTTATCAAGCCGCCCACCATCTGTTGATGGAACTGGACGGGTACCGGCGTAATCTGCCCTGAGGCATCCAGAACGACCCGATCGGGAAGCTCGAAGCGCAGCTGGGATGTGCCATGAATTAACGCTTCTGCCAGCATCCTGGCCTGTAGTTCCAGGAAGTGCTGCAAATAGGCGGGTTGAGCTTCAAATAGAGATTTCTGCGCAAGATAGGTCTCGCGCAAGGCCTGTCCTGGATTACTCTCTTGCATTTTCAAACCTTTCCGAGTACGTTGGTGCTCCCTCCTGAAACACGGAGTGATAACCCGATCCCGCACGAAAAAAGCCCGACATGGGCGGGCTTATGGCTGTTGCAATTCATATCTGTCAGGACCGCAGTCCAACGCGCAGCCCAAATGCGAGCACCGATTAGGTGGTGATTATCCTATAAAGCGGATAAAAACGGTCTCAAAAATTCCGCAATGGCCGTTAAAAATTCATCAAGATACTTCATTCGGGGGAGTGACCTCATCTCCGATCCCAAAGGACTGTCGAACACAAAAATGGCCCCAACAGGGCCATTTGTTTTTTTCTATGGTTAGTTATTTGAAGCAGTATCAAAAAAGGCTGGGATAGGAGGCGAAGGCTTCCAGTCTGGGGGAGTGCCCCGATAGTCCAACATATAGAGTTGGCGCTGGCGCGTCTCTAGAGATCGCCGTAGAACCCTGGTTTGCCAGGCGCGCCTAAATGGAATGAGGCTGTGAGGAACCTGGACAAAGACGATTTGAGCATCTACCGCGTCAGCAGCATCGATAATCCCCTGAAGCGATGACACGACCTGCAAGACACAGGTTTGGACCTCGATCCCACAGCTTTCAATAACTTTCTCATAGCCTCTGAGCGCCTGCTGGTCTTTATCAGTGAAGTTCATATATCCCAGATCGGTTCCTAACCAACTCGGATGAGAGACTGGAATCAGCTTGAGCATTACGATGTGTCCCTGGCTGCTGCGGGCCAGAGCGCAAGCGAGGTGCAAAGCAGCCAGGGTTTGGGTGTGGTCTGTGACTTGAACCATGATAGTAGACATGGTTGTTTCATCTTTCTTTGCTCGAACGAACCTTCTACATGAATCTTATCGCGAGGTTCGTCAGGATAGGCTCAAAGAAAGACGATTTCGCATCAATTCCCCGTTAAGATCACTCGATATCGACAAATCGATAGCCCACACCCGGCTCATTGATGATATAGCGAATATTGCGGGCCGGGTTTTCTCGAAGCTTTTTGCGAATCTGGTTCACAAACACGCGCACATAATTATCCATTTGGGCATAATCTGGCCCCCAAACTTGGTTCAGAAGCATCTTGTGAGTCATGACTTTGCCCGAATGGGTCGCTAACAGCCGCAGCAGTTCGTATTCTTTTGGCGTCAAATGCACTTCTTCACCTTCCACCGTCACCCGACGGTTGACGAGATCGATCCATAAATCGCCCGCCCGGATTTCGGTTGGGCCAGATGTTTCGGTGGAGGTGCGACGCAGCACAGCCTGAATGCGGGCGCGCAGTTCCTCCATGCCAAAGGGTTTGACGATGTAATCATCTGCCCCAGCATCCAAGGCATCCACCTTGGTTTTTTCGTCGCCCCGAACAGAAAGCATAATGATGGGAACCTTGCTCCACTCTCGAATCTGAGCACACACCTCAAGCCCATCGGGAGAACTGCCCAGCGTGATATCGAGAATGATCATGTCCAGCTTCTTATGCGCCGCCAGGGTGAGCGCCTCAGAACCATTGGCAGCGGTAATGACTTCAAAGCCATACCCTGTCAGCCCTGTTTTCAACAGCCGACAAATCTGCTGTTCATCATCGACTACAAGAATATTCATCATTCCTCCGGCATCGCCATCAAAGGCAAAGAAAAAACAAAGGTCGCGCCGCCACCCGGCGTATCTTCAACCCACAGGCGACCACCATGAGCCTCGACAATCCCCTTAGCGATTGCCAGTCCCAGGCCAATATTGCCACCTGCACTGTGATAAAACGGTTCAAATAGTAAGCTGTGTTCCTCCACCGGAATATTCGGCCCGTGATTGCACACGGATACGCGCACTTCCGCTTCGCCCTGCTGACCGCAGATGTCGATCTGTTTATAGGGGGGTTCATAGCGCACCGCGTTTTCCACCAGATTGCTCAGGACTTGCAGGATCAGACCATAATCAAACCAGACAAAAGGCATGTCATCAGGAAAGCAAATGTGGGTCCGTTCCTGGTGAGTAAGCTGCCAGACTCGCGCCGCCACGTCTCCCGCGACCTCCTCCAACGAATTCCAACCTCGGTTCATTTGCAGTGCGCCCGCCTTCAACCGCGAAATATCCAACAAATTGCCTACCATTTTATTGAGTTGATCGGCCTCATTTTCGATCACCCGCAGCATATCTTCGCGTTCGTTTTCCGGCAGGGAGGAGTAGAATGTAAGCAGATTGCTGGCGGATGTCTTGATAATGGTGATGGGCGTTCGCAAATCGTGCGAAACCGCGTGCAGTAGGGCCGTTTTGAGCCGATCCGCTTCCTCAAATGTCCGGCTCTGCTGGGCGCGTTCCGCCTGCCTGCGCGCATAAGACGCCAGTTGGCCGGTCAGGGTCGCGGAGGCGAAAAAAACCAACAAATCCAGCACGTCACGCGGATCGGCTACATGAAAGGTATAGTAGGGTTTGACCAGGAAAAAGTTATAACTTAAGAAACTGAATAGAGACGCCAGCAGCGAAGGCCGCGTGCCCTGTGTGACAGCAACGATCAGGACAATAAGCAAATAGAGCAGGGACTTATTGGCTGGTGTTAGCATCGGGCGCAGGAGCCACAGCAGCAGGGTTGCTCCCGCCGTGAGCAGTAAGGCAAAGACGTAAGGACGAAATCGAACGAGATCCACGGCCTGCCCTATTCCGTTTTCAGCCGATAGCCTACTCCCAACTCAGTGATGAGGTAGCGGGGTCGGGTAGGATCCGCTTCTAGCTTATGGCGCAGTTGCCCCATGTAGACCCTGACATAGTGACTTTCATTCATGTAGGCTGGTCCCCAGACTTCTTTGAGCAACTGTCGGCCGGTCACGACTTTTCCCGCATGTTGGATCAGACTTGTCAGCAGCTTATATTCGATAGGAGTCAGGTGGACTTCAGTTTCCTGAACAAAAACCTGACGGCGCACGAGATCAACCCGAAGTTCTCCGACTTCAAACAAACCATCATCAACGCCCATGGTCTTCAACGAATGGCGGAGGGCGACGCGAATTCGGGCCAGCAGTTCGGCTGTTCCGAAGGGCTTGGTTAGATAGTCGTCGGCTCCCGCATCCAGCGCTTCGACTTTATCCCGTTCTTTTTCACGAGCCGACACGACGATAATCGGCGTAGAAGACCACTCTCGTAGACGGCGGGTCACTTCCAGACCATCGAGATCGGGGAGGCCGAGATCCAAAATGATGACATCAGGGTGACGGATGGCAACCTGCTTAAGACCCTCATTTCCCGTCGTAGCTTCAACCAGCTTATAGCCATTGCTGGTGAGAGTCGTGCGAAGGAAGCGTAGAATCTGGGTATCATCTTCGATGGCGAGAATAAGCGCTCCAGGTTGGTCGGTACTAGTCATTGTCCGTTCTTACCTCCGGCGGTTCACCTTCTAGGGGAAGCGTGAAACGAAAAACCGCGCCTCCTTCTGGGCGATTTTCGGCCCAGATCTGACCGCCATGCGCCTTGATAATGCTCTGGCAGATCGCTAATCCTAACCCTGCGCCACGAACACTGTCCGGTTGAGCGCGGTAAAATTTATCAAAGACAAGTTTCTCGGTTCCGGGGGGTAGCCCAGGGCCACGATCGGCCACTTCGATCCAGACCTGGTCGCCGTCGACATGCGCAGACAACTCAATCGGCGTGCCAGCCGGGGTATATTTGATGGCATTCTCTAACAAATTCACCAGGACCTGCTCCATTAGCAGGCCGTCAAAGGGGATCAGGCGCAGATCGGGAGGTAAAGCCGCTGTCAGGGGATGATCGTGCAGCCGCTTTTCTAGCCGGTTTAGCGCAATACCGATGACCTCTTCGAGCGACTGCCACTCTTTGTCTATCCGAACGCCCGCTTCCAGCCGGGTCATATCGAGCAAATTGCTTACGAGCCTGTTTAAGCGTTCCGCCTCTTCATATGCCAGTTGAGCCAGATCCTGCCGGGCCTGGGGTTGTAATGTACCGTCGTCTTCCAGCAAACTGCTGGCAGCACCCGTGATCGACGCCAGCGGCGTTCGCAGATCGTGCGAAATCGAACTGAGCAGCGAACTTCTAAGCCGCTCTGTTTCGATCTGGACGCGCGCCTGTTCAGTCTCCTCGGCCAATTGTGCCCGTTCGAGAGCCAGCGCAGTCTGTCCGATGAAGGTTTCCAACAAATAGCGTTGGTCGGGAAGTTGCAGTTGTTGAGAATCGTTTGGATAGAGTCCTATAACCCCGACTATTCCCTGCGAGCCGTTTAGCGGGAAATACATACCCTTTGCGCCGGGCAGAGTTTCGGTGCCATGCCCGGCGCTTTGCGCGTGTTCCCAAACCCACTGCACAACCCCGATCTCATTCTCAGTCAGATTAGAACTTGATGGTATTTGTAACTGCCTGGAACTATCCGGCAGAAAGACGATAGTCGCCACCTCGAAAATTTCGCTGATATGCTGGGTCGCAATGTGAATCAGATTCTCTGACCCTCGGCTGTTGGCTAGTTCTCGGCTCATGGCATAGAGGCTGACAGTTTGACTCTGTCGCTCACGAGCCGCTTCAGCCTGCCGTTTGATACGAGCGGTAAGCGCGCTAATCACCAGGCTGACCAGAAGCATGACCACGAAAGTGACGGTATATGCTGAGTTGTTGACGGCAAACGTCAGATGAGGCTGGACAAAAAAGAAATCAAAGCTCGCCACGCTTAAAAGTGACGCGAGTACCGAAGGTCCTCGTCCATAGCGTGTGGCAACGATGACAATGCCTACCAGATAGACCATGATCAGGTTGGCAGGCTCAAAGTGATGTTATCATGAGCCGAGCAATCAAGGTGCATATCGCTACGACCAGACCAGCATAGGCATAATTACGCCAGTTGCTATCTCGCCGGAGCAGCACCTGCGCGGGTAGACCGCGCGAGTCGTCCGCATCACCACTGATCACATAAACATCAATATCGCCGCTGCGCCGTATCAAGTTGCTCAAAACAGAGCCGAACAGGATGTCCCGCCAGCGGGGATGAATCGGTTTGCCGACGATAATTTTGCTGACATTCCGCCGGTGGGCATAAGCCAGCAGTTCTTCGCTGACGCTGCTCGCCGCTGAGCGTTACCGTCTCCGCTCCCAACCGTTCGGCCAGCCGCAAGGTTTGTGATCATGCGCTGCCGATCGGCTTCAGGGAGATCGTGGCATGAGCCGGGGTTTCAACATAGACTGCCAGCCATTCGGCGTGCAACCCGGCGGCCATCCGTTTAGCGGCGCGCACCAACCGCCGCGACGAGCGGGCTGGGACTGACGCTGACCAGGATACGCTCGCCGGCGGGCCAGGTTTGCGTGATGGCATGATCGCGCCGGTAGATCTGCATCTGGTCATCGACGCGATCCGCCGTGCGGCGCAGCGCCAATTCGCGCAGCGCCATCAGGTTTCCTTTGCGGAAGAAACTCTGCATGGCGCGTTCGGCCTGCTGCGGGATGTAGACCTTGCCCTCTTTGAGACGTAGCAGCAGATCTTCTGGCGAAAGGTCAACCATTTCCACTTCGTCGGCCTGTTCAAGCAGCGAATCGGGGACGCGCTCGTGGACGGTGATGCCCGGTGATCTGCTTGACGACATCACTCAGGCTTTCCAGATGCTGAACGTTGACGGTCGTATAGACATTGATCCCGGCATTCAGCAGTTCTTCGACATCCTGCCAGCGTTTGGTATGGCGCGAACCGGGGACGTTGGTGTGCGCCAGCTCATCCACCAGGATCAGGTCGGGATGGCGGGCCAGCGCCGCATCAATATCAAACTCGTGCTGTACTGTTCCGCGATATTCCATCTGCCGCCGGGGCAAAATTTCCAGTCCTCGCTAATAGCGCTTCGGTCTCCTTGCGCCCGTGCGTTTCCACGATGCCGACGACAACATCCACCCCTTCTTCCTGGCGCAGATGAGCGGCATCCAGCATGCTGTAGGTTTTGCCCACGCCTGCCGCCGCACCGAAGAAGATTTTCAGTTTGCCCCGTTCAGGCTGCTCGTCTTCCGCCTGAACGCGCGCTAGCAGTTCATCAGGATCGGGCCGTTGGTACTCGTTCATTACTCGATTTCTCTCAAGGGCATCCAGGGCCAGATTCAGCTTCAGGACATTCACGCGCGGCTCTCCCAGAATACCCAACTGCCGCTTCTCAATATGCTCATCGACCAGCTTACGCACCGTGGCTTCGTCCAGTCCTCGCTCACGGGCGACACGCGGGACCTGATAGTACGCCGCTGCCGGGCTGATATGCGGATCAAGTCCGCTGGCCGAAGCCGTCACCAGATCCACCGGGATCGGCGCGGTGTTATCGGGATCGGCCGCGTGCAGCGCATCAATCCGCGCCTGCACCTGCATCGAACAGGGCGGGATTCAGCGGTCCATAATTTGAGCCTGACGATGCCGCCGCATTATAGGGGAATGGTGCGGTTGCCGAGAGCCGGCCCCAGAAATAACGCGGATCGTCAAACGACTGACCGATGAGTTCCGAGCCGACGATCTGCCCATCTCTGCTCGATCAGGCTGCCATTCGCTTTATCGGGAAATACCACCTGAGCAACTGCCGTAATCGCCAACGGATACACCAACCCTGTCAGAAGGGTGAGCAGTGCCAACAGCACCAGCGCCGGCCTGAAGTTGATGTACGCATATGCAGTTACCTCCCTTATACCAATCCTAACACGGTTAACAGCATGTCAATCAGCTTGATCCCGATAAACGGCACGATCAGCCCGCCCAGCCCATAGATCAGCAGGTTATCGCGCAGCAGCGTTGACGCTCCGACGGGACGGTAGCGCACACCGCGCAGCGCCAGCGGGATCAGCAGAATGATGATCAGCGCATTGAAGATCACCGCGGACATAATCGCGCTTTCGGGTGTGGTCAGATCCCATGATATTCAGCTTGTCCAAGACCGGATAGGTCGTGGCAAACGCCGCCGGGATGATGGCGAAATATTTCGACACATCGTTGGCGATGCTGAACGTCGTCAGCGCGCCGCGTGTCATCAGAAGCTGCTTGCCGATCTCGACAATTTCGATCAGCTTGGTCGGGTTCGAAGTCGAGATCGATCAGATTTCCGGCTTCCTTGGCCGCCTGCGTGCCGGTATTCATGGCCACGGCGACATCGGCCTGAGCCAGCGCCGGGGCGTCATTCGTGCCATCGCCGGTCATCGCCACCAGCCGCCCGCCTGCTTGAGTCTCGCGGATCAGTTTGAGCTTCATTTCGGGCGTGGCCTGCGCCAGAAAATCATCAACTCCCGCTTCCGCCGCAATCGCCGCTGCCGTCAAGCGGATTGTCGCCTGTGATCATCACGGTCTTGATCCCCATGCGGCGCAAATCGTCAAACCGCTCACGGATGCCGCCCTTCACGATATCCTTCAAGTTGGATCACGCCCAACACGCGCGGCCCTTCCGCCACGACCAGCGGCGTGGCTCCCTGCTTGGCGATATCGCTGACTATGGTCTGCACCGCCAGAGGGAAACTGCCCGCCCTGCTGCTCGACATAGGCTTGGATGGCATCCGCCGCGCCTTTGCGGATCTGGCGACCATCAAGATTGACGCCGCTCATGCGTGTCTGGGCGGTGAAAGGTACAAAGGTCGCCCCAAGGCCTCGTATATCGCGCTCGCGCAGGTTGTACTTTTCTTTTGCCAGCACGACGATGCTGCGCCCTTCCGGCGTTTCATCGGCTAGCGATGAAAGCTGCGCCGCATCCGCCAATGCTTCCGGGCTGACCCCATGCAACCGGAATAAAATCGGTAGCCTGGCGGTTGCCCAGCGTGATCGTGCCGGTTTTATCCAGCAGCAGCACATCCACATCCCCCGCCGCTTCTACTGCTCGCCCGGACATCGCGATCACATTCGCCTGGATCATACGATCCATGCCCGCGATGCCAATCGCCGAGAGCAGCCCGCCAATCGTGGTGGGGATCAGGCACACCAGCAGCGCGACCAGCACCGTCACGGTGATCGGATCGCCCTGGCCCGCCGCATCCACGCTGTAGATCGAGAACGGCAGCAGGGTCGCCGTCGCCAGCAGAAAGATGATGGTCATGGCGGCCAGCAGAATATTGAGCGCGATTTCGTTAGGCGTTTTCTGCCGTTTCGCGCCTTCCACCATCGCGATCATGTGATCCAGAAAGGTTTCGCCCGGATTCGCCTCAATCCGCACGACCAGCCAATCGGAAAGACGCGCGTGCCACCTGTCACAGCGCTGCGATCCCCGCCGCTCTCGCGGATGACCGGCGCGCTTTCGCCTGTAATCGCGCTTTCGTCCACCGACGCGACCCCTTCGATCACTTCGCCGTCGCTGGGGATCACATCGCCCGCTTCAATCAGCACCACATCACCTTTGCGCAGTGTGCTGGCTGAAACAACCTGATAATCCGCGCCATGTTCTGGGCGAGACAGTTTTTTTGCGGACGTGTCTCGCCGCGATTTGCGCAGGGTATCGGCCTGGGCTTTGCCGCGCCCTTCGGCCATCGCCTCGGCAAAATTGGCAAACAGCACGGTGAACCACAGCCACAGGGAAACCGCCAGGATGAACGCCCGGTGAAGCTTCGCCCTCGCCAATGAGCGCCTGAATAAACAGCGCCGTGGTTAAAACGCTGCCCACTTCGACCACAAACATCACCGGATTTTTGACCTGGTGGCGCGGATCAAGTTTACGGATCGAATCGAGCAGCGGCCCGCTTGACAATCGGCGGATCAAACAGCGGACGAGCTTTAGCTTTCGTTTGCACAGTCATAGTTCACATCCTTCAGAAGCCTCACGGCGTCATCAGCAGATGTTCGACAATCGGCCCCAGCGCCAGCGCCGGAATGAATGCCAATGCGCCGACGATGATCACAATTCCGATCAGCAGCACGACAAACAGCGGCGTATGGGTTGGCAGCGTACCCGCGCTCACCGGCACGATCTTCTTTGTTGGCCAGCGAACCGGCCAGCGCCAGGATCGGCACAATGATCCAGTAGCGGGCAAACAGCATGGCTAATCCCCAGCGCGGTGTTGTAGAACTCGGTATTCGCTCCCAATCCGGCAAACGCACTGCCATTGTTGTTCCCCGCCGAAGTGAAGGCATAGAGCACTTCGCTGAAACCATGTGCGCCGGGGTTATAAATGGTCGCTTTGCCATCGGTCCGTCACTACAGCCACCGCCGTGCCGACCAGCACAATAAGCGGCATGATCAGGATGATGATCGAGACCATTTTCATCTCATAGGCTTCGATCTTTTTGCCCAGATATTCCGGCGTGCGTCCGACCATCAGGCCCGCCACAAACACGGCGACGATGACAAATGCCAGCATGCCATACAGCCCCGATCCCACGCCGCCGAAGATGACTTCGCCCAGCTGCATCATAAACAGTGGGACCAGACCGCCCAGCGGCGTATAGGAATCGTGCATCGAGTTCACCGATCCGTTCGAGGCTGCCGTCGTGGCAGTCGCCCACAACGCCGAGTTGGCAAGACCGAATCGGACTTCTTTGCCTTCCATGTTGCCGCCGGGATTCGTGTCGCTGGCAGTTTGATCGACGCCCAATTCTTCAATGCGTGGATTACCATCCGCTTCAGCCGCATAAGCGCCGACGGCAAAAACAGACCAACACGATGATCATCGCTGCCAGGATCGCCCATCCCTGGCGCGTATCCCCGACCATCTTGCCGAAGGTGTAACACAGCGCCGCCGGAATCAGCAGAATGGACAGCATTTCCAGGAAGTTCGAGAACGGGGTCGGATTCTCGAAGGGATGCGCCGAGTTGACATTGAAAAAACCGCCGCCGTTGGTCCCCAGCTGCTTGATCGCAATCTGCGACGCTGCTGGGCCAACCGCAAGAATCTGCTCCGTGACACCTCCATCTGGCTTGCAACACGTGGACGGTCTTGTAATCGTCAAAGGTTTGCACGACCCCTGCGACACCAGCACCAGGGCCAGGATGATCGACAGCGGCAGCAGGATATACAGCGTGGTGCGGACCAGATCCACCCAGAAATTGCCAATCGTTCCGGCAGAACGGCGGGTAATACCGCGAATGAGCGCCACCAGCACCGCCATTCCGGTTGCGGCTGAGACAAAGTTCTGCACCGTCAGACCGAGCATTTGGGTGAGATAACTCATCGTCGTCTCGCCGCCATAGCCCTGCCAGTTGGTATTGCTGGCAAAACTGACCGCGGTATTGAAGGATGAGTCGGATGAAACCGCTGGAAGATCTTGCGGGTTAAGGGGCAGAGAGCCTTGTACCCGTTGCAGGAGATAGACTACCAGCAGTCCCAAGCCGTTAAACAGCAGCACGGCGAAGGCATAGACTTTCCAGTTCATCTCTGTCTCAGGATGCACTCCGCCCAGACGATAGATGACGCGCTCGACTGGGCCAAGAACCCGATCCAGGACATCTGGTTTGCCCTCGTAGACTCGCGCCATATACCATCCCAGGGGCTTGACCAGCGCCATGAGAGCCGCGAGATACATTCCAATCTGTAGTAGACCATTGGCTGTCATTAAAACGCCTCCGGTTTTAGCAGGGCGGCAAACAGGTAGATCAGCAGTCCGAGGGCAATCAGGCCTGCAATGACATAGAGTAAAGACATCATGCCTCCTGGAGCTTCTCGCACAGTTTGACCAATCCCAATGATAGGAGGAAGAACAACAGGGTGATGCCCAAGTAAATAGCGTCCATGATTCTCTCCGGCAGCATTGTGCGCAGCGTGATAGGTTTTTAAATCCTTGGTTTGGAGAGAATTGTAGTGATATTGGGCTCAAAAAGGAGTAAAAACCGGGGCAAAAGGTATCAATAAAGCGTCAAAACAGAAGCCAAATCCAATAGGGTCAGTCGATCTCGCCCGGTTTTAAACTATATTGCCTCGCAGCCGTAATGTGGAAAATGCCATCTCATACTTTCTGGCCTAACACTGTGCGAATGGATTCGACAGTGTTTTACCAACAGGGGATTGAGCGACTGTGGATTAATTGTTCAATGGGAACTCTATCTCGCATTCGAACAAAAAATTCGCTAAACATGTTCTTCCCTCATACAATGGGCAGATATGATTTCTTTCCGTCGACGAGACTCCTTGATGCTGCTTGTGAGAATCTCTGGATACAGCTAGCCGGAAAAAGCCATGCTTGCGATAGTCAAAACCTGCGCTGTTGTTGGAATAGACGCCCAAATTGTCGAAGTACAAGTGGATTTTAACCCACACGGGCTTCCGTCCTTCACGGTTGTTGGTCTACCTGACAACGCCGTGAACGAAAGCCGAGAGCGGGTCAGGTCCGCCATCAGGAATTCCAATCGTTCAACGGCCAAACGGTTGCGCGGCGGAAGTTCTCCACGTTTGGACGGGTTAACAGCCACGCTTCCAGGTCAAAACCGGCAGGAGAATGACGAACACGGATTCGGGCTACAGTTTCCCAATAAGCACTACACGGTCAACCTTGCGCCGGCGAGCCTGCGCAAAGAAGGTCCCGCCTACGATCTGCCCATGGCGATCGGCGTGCTGGCCGCGACGGATCAGGTGCCGCTGCACCGGCTCATCGGGGCAATTTTTGCGGGCGAACTCTCACTCGATGGCACCGTGCATCACATCAGCGGCATTCTGCCGATCACGCGCCGCGCGCAGCTCGAAGGGTACGAGTGCATCTATGTGCCCGAAAAGGATGCTTCGCAGGCCGCGCTCGTGCCCGACATCGACGTGATCCCGGTGCGATCGCTGGGGCATCTGGTCGAGCACCTGTACGAGCTTCAGATCATCCCCCCCTATGTGCGCGGCGAACTCGATCTGTCCGTGCCCGGCGATCTCGACGGCCTGACGGATTTTGCGGACGTAAAGGGGCAGGAACATGTCAAGCGGGCGCTGGAAGTCGCCGCGGCGGGCGCGCATAATGTGCTTACTGTCCGGGACCGCCCGGCGTCGGCAAAACGCTGCTGGCCCGCGCCCTGCCGGGTATTCTGCCGACGATGACGCTCGACGAGGCGCTCGAAGTCACGAGCATCTATTCCGTGGCGGATCTGCTGCCGGCCAACAAGCCTCTGGTGCGGGTGCGTCCGTTCCGCGCGCCGCACCACACCGTGAGCGAGGCCGGGCTGGTCGGCGGCGGATCGTGGCCGCGCCCCGGCGAAGTGAGTCTCGCCCATAAGGGCTTGCTCTTTCTGGATGAATTCTTAGAATTCGGGACTCACACGCTGGAAGTGCTGCGCCAGCCGATTGAGGACAAAACAGTGACGATCAGCCGCGCCCGTGTCGCGCTGTCGTTCCCGGCCAATTTTATGCTCGTGGCCGCGACCAACCCGTGTCCATGCGGTTATTATGGGGACCCGGTGCGCGAATGTACCTGCTCGACCGCCGTCGTGCGGCGTTATCAGCAGCGGCTATCCGGCCCGCTGCTGGATCGCATCGATATTCATGTCGAGGTGCCGCGTGTGGATTACGACAAGCTGACCGACAGCCGCCGGGGTGAGCCGTCCGCCGCGATCCGGGAGCGTGTCGAGACTGCGCGCGTGCGCCAGCGCGATCGATTCCGCGAGGAGCCGCGCCTGCAGGCTAACGCCGACATGGGTCCGAGCGACATCCGCCGCTTCTGCCAGTTGGACGCGGCCGGCCAGCAGTTGATCAACACGACGCTGCGCCAGATGCAGTTAAGCGCCCGTGCCTACCACCGGATTCTCAAGCTCAGCCGGACCATCGCGGATCTGGCCGGGTGTGACATCATCGAGATCACGCATCTGGCCGAAGCGATCCAGTACCGGCCGCGAAAGATCGTATACTGACGCTACGCCATGCCCTCGTTGGCGATCTCGCTGTCCTCAATGTAGCGGCGCGGCATGGCAAGGCTCGACCAGCCCCCCGCCTCCTGCAATCGGATTACGTCCACCTTGCCGGCCCAGAACGTCGCCCAGTAATGGCGGCAGTCGTGCGCCGACATCCCCACGATCCCGATCTGGCCGCCCAGTACCCGGACGCGCTTGGTAATGGCGCGCTCGGTCATCCCCGCATTCGAGAGCGCCCCACCTTTATAGCTGCCGCGCAGCACCGGCCCGATCGCCGGCACATCGCCGCTGTGGAACCACGCCATGACCGCCCGGAAGGTGTCCGCCGACATTTTATGCGTCTGCGTCTTGTCCACTTTAGGACGATAAAACCGCAGTTCACCCACCCGCAAATCAAAATCACTCACGTCCAGGCGCGCCACTTCGCCTACGCGCAGCCCATGATCGAGCAGCAGGCACATCATCAGCGCGTCGCGCCGCCCCTGCGGGGTATCCGGCTGGGTCTTGAGCTGGCGCGCCTGTGCTGGCGTCACCGTGACATGCTGTGCTTTTTTGCTGCCGCGCCGCGTGATCTCCCGGCGCTCGTTGACGCGTTTGGCTTCTTTCTGGCTGTATCCCCGTACCCCCGCGATCAAAATCCCATTCTCCGCCGGGATCATCCCCGCATCCATCGCCAGCCGGACATAAGTTTTCACCGCCGACAGCCGCGCGTTGATGCTGGCGACCGCATCCCCTTCGTTCAGCATCCAGTTGCGGAAACCTTTGACCAGCCCGTGCGTCACGCCGCGCCACGCGACCGGATCGTGCTGGAGATCGCCCGTCTCCACGCCGATCTGGGCCAGATAGATGGCAAAGCGCAGCAGGCTGGCGGCCTGGCTGCGCAGCGTGTTCTCCGACTTGCGCGACAGATAATCGGTGAACGCGTTTTGCGACGCGTAGCGGTTGGCGACCTCCCCCGCCGTGATCATGCGGTCGGATGCGTCGGGCTGGACGATCTCACCTTCCAGAATGATTTGCAGCGCCTTGTTGGATGAATCCTCAGTCATGATGCTATCTCCCATCATAAGTTCTGATAACTGTAACTTATCAGAACTTATTGTTCTGCGCCAGTTGTGCGATTCAAGACATCACAGATCATGGAATTCCATCAGCGTGTGGGAAAATATCAGCCTGACGCAGATACGCCGCGCGAATAGGTTGGACGCTGACATACAACCCTGCGGGCAGCGTCCCCCAAAAATCGTCAGGATAGGCGATCTGCCCCTTCATGTTCTCAACATACTGGTGCAGCCATCCGAAAAACGCCTCATCGCCCATCGAGTCGCGCAGCGCCTGGAGCATCAGCGCGCCGCGCAGATAGACCGAGTCGATATAGCCGCGCGGCGAATAGAAATCGTAGATCGGCGCATCGACAAAACCCACCGGCGCGTAAAACGCGACGCGGAAATCCCACCACCATTGGACATACTCAGGATAATAATGTTCGACGAACAGCACCTCGCAGTACAGTGCCAGTGCTTCATCGAGATAGGGATACAACCCTTGATCGTTGCCCACCTGCGCGTACCACCACTGGTGGGCGACTTCATGCACGGTGATGAGTGTCAGCCAGTCATTCGGGATGCCGTGCCACGCGCGGAACCAATCCTGGCTGACAAACACCAGCCCGCTGAATTCCATGCCATCCGGGAAATCGCCCTGGACCACCACCATCCGCCGGTGCGGATACGGCCCCAACAGGTGCTCGAAGAACGCCAGCGCATCCGCCGCCGTGTACAGGGTATAGCGCGGGGTGTTCAGCGTCTCCGCATCAGGATCGGAGAAATAGAACAACTCCACGTTGACGCCGCTGGACGTCAGCGTGCTCAACGTCTGGAACTCTGGTGAAACGGACAGCGACAGCTCGCGCCCGCCCACCAGATCAAACCGCCATGTACGCTCGTCGGGCCGGGACAGCACACCAGGGCCAGCCACGTTCAAACCGTCCGGCGCGTTCCTGATCTGAAGCTCAACGCCAAAATCCGCCGCGCGCAGCGCGAAATGCTCGCCCAGCCAGTGAGTTGGCGGTGTAAGCCAGCCCTGCGCCGGATCATACGCGGCGACCAGCGGGAACCACATACCCAGGTTGACCTGCCGGGCGCTGTGCCCCCAGTAACCGAGATGTCCCTGGTTGTAACCGTCCACAATTTCCGGCACGATGAGGTTAAGGCGTAAGGTCAGTTCTGTTTCGCAGCCGGGCAGCAGCGCTTCGTGCAGCGGGACCTTCAGGAGCTGCCCCTCAAGGGTATAGCCCTGGATCGCCAGACCTGCCGCATCGGATACGCGTGTCAGTTTGAAATTCTCCGGCACGCTGTTGGTCTCCACGTTAAAGACAAGCGTATCCAGGGCCGCGCCGGTGTCATTTCGATACGTGACCGTTTCCTCAGCGCGCACGGTGAAGGTGGCCCAGTCCAGCATGGCATTCACCTCGTAGCGCACATCCCGCTGATCCAGGTTGGGCTGGCAGGCGTTATCCACCGCCGGAGAGGGCGACGGCAAGGTCTCAGCAGCCTCCAATGTTGGTACCGTGCGCGCCAGCGATGGCAGCGGCGAGGGTAATGCGGTGATTTCCGGCTCCTGAATCTCCGGTTCCGGCGCACAGGCACCCAAGACGAACAGTCCAACCAGTACCCAGGCGAGCATGTGCCAAATCCTGACCATACGCAACCTCATCCCGATAGCATAACGCGCGAATCATACTCCAGCCCGCGCAGAATACCAACGATCCCCCGCCGGTCGCCTCACAAACAGGCATTGACGGTCCGGGGGCGCGGCGTGTATAATAATCCCCCGGTCCTGGCTGTGCCAGGCTTTTTATCTACGACCAATTTTCCCCGCTGCGGCGCTCGAACTGGCTGCTGGTCAGCCCGGCTGCTGTCAGCGGCGGCAAAGCGAAGATTGGAGACAAAATCGATGTATGCAATTGTACGCACGGGTGGTCGGCAATACCGCGCGGAACCCGGCCAGACCATTGATGTGGAACGGCTGCCGAACGCGGAAGGCGAAGCCATCGCCCTGACGGATGTATTGTTGGTAGCGCCGGATGGCGGCAGTCCCCTGATCGGCCAGCCGGTTGTCGCTGGGGCCGTCGTCAACGTGACGGTCGTGGAGCAGGGGCGCGGGCGCAAAATTTTTGTCTGGAAGTACAAACCCAAAGAGCGTTATCGCCGCCGCCGCGGGCATCGCCAGTACTTCACGCGGCTGCACATTGATAGTATAACGGGTGTGTAGAGGAGCAGATCATTATGGCGCATAAAAAAGGTGGCGGTTCAACTCGGAACGGTCGTGACAGCGAGAGCAAGCGCCTGGGCGTCAAGCGCTTTGGCGGTGAGTATGTCATCCCCGGCAACATTATCGTCCGGCAGCGCGGCACCAAGTTCCGCCCCGGTTCGAATGTTGGCTTAGGACGCGATCATACGATCTTCTCGAAGATCGAAGGTTACGTCGTGTTTGAAACCATTGCCGGCGGGCGCAAGCAGATCAGCGTCTACACCGAAAATCCACAGGCGAATCCGAAGGCCGAATCCGCCCAGGTTTAACTCCCCTGGGCTCTTATCGTCGTTGTCAGCCCATACAGCCGCCACGCATCCCCCAAACCCTTGGGAACCGTGGCGGGAAAGGTTGAGAAAGAAAACTCATGCGTGAAAAAATCCATCCTACGTGGTACCCCGAAGCGCGCGTGACCTGCGCCTGCGGCAATACCTGGACCGTCGGCGCAACCGTGGCGGAAATCCGCACGGATGTCTGCTCGGCGTGCCATCCCTTCTTCACGGGCGAACAGCGTATCGTGGACACCGAAGGTCAGGTCGATCGCTTCATGAAGCGTCTGCGCGTGCGCGATCAGATCCTGGCGGATGTCGATGCCCGCGACCAGGAACGCACCTCACCGGATATTCCGATCGTGGAGCTCGGCCTGGACAAGCGTTACACCAACATCCTGATCGAAAACGGGATCGAGGTCATTGGCGATCTGACGGCGCGCTGGGAAACTGGCGGCGACCCGGCAATCCTGAGCATCTCGGGTATTGGCCGCAAAGTGCTGGCCGACATCAAAAAGCTTCTGCGCGCGCGGGGCTACGAGCTTCCCGACTACGAAGAAGCCTAAACGTTCCAAACATCTGATGGTGGCGGGGCAGGTTGTGATCGGACCTGCCCTTTCGTTTGTCTGCTGCGGATGTTAGTATCGATACCATCCGTACACCCGGAGGACGAGATGAAACACCACACAGGCCGTGTCGAAGTGATCTGCGGCAGCATGTTCAGCGGCAAAACCGAGGAACTGATCCGGCGTGCGCGTCGCGCGGTGATCGCCAAACAGAAGGTGCAAGTCTTTAAGCCGGACGTCGATAACCGCTACGCCGTCGAGCGCGTCACCTCGCACAACGGGCAGGCGTTTGAGGCTGTTCCGGTCGCGAACGCCCACACAATTCTCACGCTCCTTGCGCCCGATACCACCGTCGTGGCGATTGACGAAGCGCAGTTTTTTGACGCCGGGATCGAACCTGTCACTGAGCAGTTGGCGCACCGGGGCATCCGCGTGATTATCGCCGGGCTGGATGTCGATTTCCGGGGTGAGCCGTTTGGCGCGATGCCGGCCCTGCTCTGCCGCGCGGACGATGTGCAGAAGCTCCACGCGATCTGCATGGTGTGCGGCGAGAATGCCACCCGGACACAGCGGCTCGTCAACGGCCAGCCGGCCCGTTACGACGATCCGATCATTATGGTCGGTGCATCAGAGTCCTACGAGGCGCGCTGCCGCGATCATCACGCCGTCCCCGGCCGGGAAGAGCGCGTCTGATCTGAGGTTATACGCCGGACCACGTCTGCGTGTAAAAGGCGAGATATTCCGGCATTCGGGGTTCCCAATACGTTTTGTCATGCCCACCCGGATCGATCGCGAAATGGTGGGCGATACCCTGCTCCTCAAGCACGGCGTGTAACTGCTCCACCATTCGGCGCATCATATCCTGCGACCCCGTATCCAGGTAAATCCGCGGCTGGTTGTCTGGCGTGAGCGTCCGCGCCACATCGGCCGGATTGCGCGCGGCAAAGCTTTCACGGTCTACGCCAAAAATCCAGGGTGGGCCACCATTGCCCGGCGGTCCGCTGAACAACGCGGGACTGTGAATGCCCACCGCGCTGAACTCCGCCGGCGCGCGAAACGCGTGAACCGCTGCCGCCGCGCCGCCCATCGAGATCCCCCCGATTGCCCGCCCGGCCCGATCAGTGCGGACACGGAAGTGAGCCTCAACATAAGGATCACCTCGGCCAGCAGGTAATCGCCATAACACCCGTACTGATCCAGGGCGTCACGGAAGAAATCCGCGTGCAGCGCGATAACCGATGACCAGTCATGTCCCGGCGGATCGGCGGCGTTGAGAAAGAAACTCTTTTCGCCCGACGGCAGCACGATCACCATCGGCGGCAGCGTTCCATCCGCGATGCCGTGCCACAGATGCAGGTGGATATTCAGCTTGTCGGTGATATAACGCGGGCTGAGTTCCCAGGGATGCAGAAAGTACAGCACCGGGTATACGGCCGATGCATCATCCGCATAACCCGGTGGAGTAACGATCCACACCGGCATGGGGCGACCCACCGCGCGGCTGTCGAGGGAAAGGTAGAGGATTTCACCCTGCTGCATCGATAACCTGCTCAGAACAGCCGGTGTAAAATCATGATCGCCGTTTCGTCAGGGGCGGAAACCACCACCGCCAGCGGGATGAAGTTGTAGAGAAAATGGGTCATGATCGCCACGGTCGTGTTGTATCGCAGGCGTATCCAGCCAAAGGCCAGCGCCACACCGAAAATGATCAGCCATGCCGGCGTGAGCGTATACTGCATATGCGTCAGGGCGAAGATCAGGGCGGTGGGCCAGAGTCCCAACACCGGCTGAAGCGCCCCGCGAAACGCGATCTCTTCGCCCACCGCCGCCGTCGCTGCCAGCAGCAAGGCCAGCCAGACGGTGGAGATGCTGTCCGCCAGCGCTTCAGACGCCTCGGACTGTTCCTTGAAAACGTCTTCAGGGACCGCCGCCTGCCACAGCACGGACACGATCGCCACAAAGACGAACAGCCCAATCGTGACGCCCATCGAGGCGAGCAAACCCTGGCCTGTCGGCAGCCCCAGCCCCAACCGCCGAAGGGTCTGCGGGAGATTCCGCTTGATCCCCAGCCCAACCCCGAGGAAGGAAACGACGAGAAACGGCAGGCCGTTCAGCAGCAGGCTCCAACCTGACAGCCCGTCTTCGTAAGTCTCCGCGATGCCCTCCAAACCACCGCCCAGGATGAAATTCGCAAACTGCACGCCCAGCAAGTAAACCACGAAAACGAGGACCACCCGATGAAGCAGCAGTGAGGGGTTGAATCCGCGCGGCCGGTAGGGAGCATACAGGCTGGTGCTGGAAGCCTCGGTCTCAATCGGAGCGGCCGGCCGGGCCAATGTCGTCAGTGAATCCGTGGTGTAATAGTTGAGCATCTGCGGGAACAACGGCGTCCCTGGCAATTCCGCGGGTGGGCTGTCCGGCTGGAGATCCGGCAAGACGTTCGGCTCTCGTTGATCCTTGCCGCGAAAGCGCGGGAAAATCACCGCCAGTCGTCGGGCGGCCGGCTCGAACATCACGATCGTGGCGAGGATCGCGGTCACGGTCGATACGACCAGCGCGCCCCAGGCGTCGGCTTTTTCCACATCGATCGATGAGGCACCGACGACCTGCCCCACGCCGTTCGCAATCAGCAGCAGGTTAATCAGAATCAGCGCGCCCATCACGGCCAAACGCATTCGGGGGCTTCGCTGTTGGTCGGCGACATTCGCCGCCGCGGCGATGCCGCCGAACATCAACGTGGCAAACAGCACGACCAGGACTTCTTCAGCAGACAAAGCCAACTCCATGAAATGAACAGGCGGATCCTCAAGCGGGCTCCTCTCGGGGCTAGACAGATAATAACATAAGGGGGACAATAGCGCCCTGATAACACGTGGCCGAAGAGAGGATCTTTTCATGCACCCGCCGAGCCCACCGTTAAATCCCATGCACGCCCGTCCCCGGCGCCGGCCTTTTCGCCGCCGTCGTTTGGGGTGCGGCACGCTGGGCTGTCTGGCGCTTGTTTTTGCCCCGCTGTCCTGTATCAGCGCGTGTCTGCTGCTCTACGTTCTGTTTCCACCCTCACCCACCGACATCCTGCTGATGGGCATGGATGCGCGCCCCGGCCAGGGCTACGAGACACGCTCCGACAGCATCATGCTGCTGAACGTCACGCCCGGCCGGATGAAAATCAGCCTGATGTCCATCCCGCGTGACGTGTTTATCCTGGTGCCGGGTTATGGTGAGCAGCGCATCAACACGATCAACGTGCTCGGCGAGGGCGAGATCGAAGGCACGACCGGCCCGGATCTGCTCAGGGCCAGCTTCAAAGAGAGCTTTGATGTGGATGTGGAGAATTATGTCCGGCTGGACTTCAACGGATTCGTCGCGCTGGTGGATGCTGTCGGCGGCGTGGACATCGACGTACCCAAGCAGATCATCGATTACGAATATCCGACGATGGACGGCGGGATCATGACGGTCCAGTTCGATCCGGGTCGTCAGCATATGGATGGGGAGCGCGCCCTGCAATATGCGCGCACCCGCCACCAGGATAATGACTACCAGCGCGCCGCGCGCCAGCAGCAGGTCGTGGACGCCCTTATCAGAAAGTTATCCAATCCTCTCTACGTGGTCTATTGGCCGGGCGTGTTGAATGCCATCCGCTCCCACACCGATACCGACTTCAGCGCGTGGGATATGGCGCGCCTGGGGCCTGCCATGCTGTTCGGGTGGCGCAGCAAAACTGTTCGCGTGCTGGAAGGGGATGATCTGATCGGGATGAAAGCCGGCTACTGGGTCCCCAATTATGACCGGCTTTCCCCCTGGATCGAGGAGCATTTCGATTGATGCGGGCTGGCTACCGCTGCAATTCATCCACAAGGCGCTGGTACGCACCCTGCCACTCGCTGGCATCGCGCGTGAACTTGGTGATCTTGATCTCGGCGAAGTGACCGAACAGCCCGGCCATAATCCCCGGCAGCAACTCCCATTTTTCGCCGCGGATCACCCCCTCCAGGCTGGCGGAGGCGTTGCCTGCCCACGCCCACCGCTGGCGGAGCTGATCGGCCTTGAGCCAGTAATCGCGCCCTTCCCATACCGCCGCGGACGCTTCGATCCCATCATCAATGCCGCGCAAACAGAAAATCAGGTGAGCGGCCATATCTTTGGCTTCACCATCAAGCTCTGATTTTTGGCTGAGGCGGCGCAGCAGTTCCGCGGCCGTCCGCATGTATCGATTCCGATTCTTGCCGGTGCTGTCTACATTAACCACACGGCTCATCTAACAAGCTCCTGTTGACCGTACACAAAATCACGCCCGCAACCTTAACGAGAGTTACAGCACATGTCAAGAGTTGCTGGCGACGCTAATCCATAGTGCAAGCATGACCCGGCTAAGATGTGGGAGCCAGCGGCATTGCCAGATCCAGCTCATAATGGCGTTCACCCTGATCCCGCAGGGCGAGATAGCCCTGCTGGCGCTCGGCCAGCAAGCTGGCGACATAAAGCTGCATCCGGTGCAGAACGGGCCGGCCGGCTTCGCTGAGATCGCGCGGGTTCATCAGTTGAAAGAGCGTCTTGGCATCGTCCGACCCCAGCCGCGGAGCCTGATGCTGGATCACAATGTGGGCCTGTGATTGGTCGAAACTCAATCGCAGCCCTACCGGCTCATCGAGCGGGCTTTCGGCCAGGGCGAATTCCGCCAGAATGTATAGAATGCGGTGCAGCGCGGAAGGCGCGACCCGTGCCATCGGATCTCCCTCGATGCCGTTATGAAACTCGATCCGTTCGACCGGAAACCGGTGCAGGGCGTCGCTCAGCCAGTGCTTGACAAAACGATTGAGGAAGATAGCTTCGATCTCGAAATTCTGCGCGTTGGCTTCAAGATACATAATATCCATGGCAATTTGGGTATAGCGGCTGAGATCATTGGCGTTCTGAATAATATGTTCCAGAAATTCCGCCTGCTCGTCGTCGTCAAGCTTGCCCCGGTTGTTATAGAGCAGTTCCGCAAAGCCGAGAATAGCGCTTAACGGCGTGCGCAAATCGTGCGAGATCATGCTCAGAAACGATTGTTTCGCCAGTTCAGGCTGCCCCTGACCCGCGGTGTCTCGAAAGATCACCAGCGTGCCGGCCAACTGATCACCATCCAGAAGCGGCACACGCTGCCACGTCAATCGGCGCGGCGGATAATGTTGAATGCGCAGATTACCCCACTGCGTATAATACGCTTCGGCATCGGGCCGGGCGAGCACGCCGGCCAGCTCGGGGTTCGCGCCTTCGACCTGTCGCAGCAGGGCCGAAACTGTCCGCGGCACAGTGTGCAGTCTGAGCAGTTCTTGCAGACGGGGATTCAACTCGCAGATCGTGCCGGCGAGATCGATGACCAGGATTCCTTCATCGGAGCTTGCGCTCCATGCCTGCATCGAGAGCAGTCTCAAGTTATCCATCGTCCTGCCACCCCACCTCATGTTTTGCTTAATACTACATTAAAGCAAAGTGGTTAACTTTGCCATAAAAAAGTGGTATAGAATTCGCGCCGCCCCGCTGGTTAGGTGCCCTCAACTCTTTATGTTAATATCTTATTCGGAATTTATAACCGGGGCAATACGATGACGGAATTCTTGCTCATTCGGCACGCGACGAACGATTGGGTCAGCACCGGCCGGCTTGCTGGCTGGACGCCCGGCGTTCATCTGAACGAGGATGGCAAAGCTCAGGCGGCAGCACTGGCTGACAGTCTCGCCAAAGCCAAACTCGGTGCGATCTATGCCAGCCCACTCGAACGCACGATGGAGACCGCCCAGGCAATCGCGGCCCATTACCCCACGCTCAGCGTGCAGGCATTGGAAGCCGTGGGCGAAGTGCGCTACGGCAAATGGCAGGGCGAAAAGTTAAGCCGCTTGCGCCGCGAACCGCTGTGGGAGATCATCCAGGTCTATCCCAGCCGGGCGCATTTCCCGGGCGGTGAAGCGATCCGCCAGGCCCAGGCGCGTGCTGTGGACGCGCTCGAAGCCCTGGTCGGCAAGCATCCAAATCAACGGGTGGCTGTCGTATCACACAGTGATATTATCAAGCTGATTGTCGCCCATTATCTCGGCGCGCACGTCGATTTTTTTCAGCGGATCGAAATTTCGCCGGCTTCATTATCCATCATCGCGCTCGGAACTGGCCGGCCTTATATCATCCGTGTCAACGATACCAGCTTCCTGGCGTCGCTGCGTCCCACCCCCTACCAGCCGGGACTGTGGGAGCGGCTCAAACGCCGGTGGCGCTAACTCGGCTTGTTACATTCTCCGGTTCGCCCTAAAATTGATGATAGAGCTAACGACCAATTCTCGCTGAAAGGGTAGAAGCGTTATGCCAGACGAGATCACGCTTGATCCCGTTGATTTCCTGACTGTTGGCACGGTGGGGCCCAAAGGCCGGCGCATCTTCTACATGCAGGGTGCCAAAGGGACGGAACTGATCACGTTGACCATCGAAAAGCAGCAGGCGCAGGCGCTGGCCGAAGCGGTTAACGAAATGCTGAGTGCGCTTCAGGAACGCTATCCTGACCTGCCCGAACCCCAGGTGAATCTGGCACGGTGGGATATGTCCCTGCGCGACCCCATTGAGCCGCTGTTTCGCGTGTCGCAGATGGGCCTGGGCTACGACGAGGAACGGAATCTCATTCAGCTCGTCATGCAGGAATTGGTCGCGTCCGAAGAAGAAGGAGAAGAAGAAGAGCAGCCGGAGTCACTTGAGCCCGAACCGCAGATGGTCCGCATGTGGGCCACGCGTGAACAGGTGCGCGCTCTTAGCGAACACGCGCAGTCGATTGTCAAAAAAGGCCGCGCGGATCCAAAAACCAATGGCTATATGATTTACTACTGGACGTAATGACCGACGACACTGAACATTCATCGCCCACCGAACATTCCAGCAGCAAATCCAACGAGCGCAACAAACGATTCGTGAACATCACACGGGTGGAAAATCTGCTGTCCACGGGTAAAATCTCGCCGCTGCGCGGTGCTATGCTCTGGGGATCCAATTACGCCTCGGTGGTCACGGTGAGCGACGAGGAACTCCAGGCGACGGCCGTTTACAAACCCCAGCGCGGTGAGCGCCCCCTCTGGGATTTCCCGGATGGTACACTCTGCTACCGCGAGCTGCTTGCCTATATCGTATCCCAGGCGCTCGGCTGGCATCTCGTGCCGCCAACCGTCCTGCGGAGCGGACCGCACGGGCTCGGATCCTTGCAGCTGTTCATCGAGCACAATCCTGAGATCAACTACTTCGCCCTCGACGAGCGGTTTGAGACGCAGTTGCAGCGGTTTGTCATCTTCGATTACATCGTCAACAACACCGATCGTAAAGGCGGTCATCTGCTGCTGGATGCTGACGGCAAACTGTGGGGAATTGACCACGGCCTGACCTTTCACGCCGTGCCCAAGCTCCGCACGGTCATCTGGGAATTTGCCGGTCAGCCCATCGGGGAAAGCTTGCTCGAAGACGTGCATACGCTGTGCGCCCAGATCGAGCAGGAAAGCGCGGATGTCCGCTGTAGGGTGGTTGAGTTTCTCAGCGCCGCTGAGGTGACAGCCCTGGCGCGGCGAGTGAGGCACCTGCTGGAACATAAACGCTTTCCTTCACCCGGTCCTGGGCCAAATCACCCCTGGCCGCCCGTATAATAAGATCAGCAGCACGCATTAGTTTTTTCTCCCCGTCAAGGAGCCGCCATGATTGACCAGATTGCTGCGCGCGTCCGTGAGAATATTCAGCGCGTGATCGTGGGCAAGGATGAGGTGATCGATCTGATGCTGATCGCCGTGTTGAGCGAGGGACACGTTCTGCTCGAAGATGTGCCCGGCACCGGCAAAACCACCCTCGCCAAGGCCATGGCCGCCTCATTAGGCTGTACGTTCCGCCGCATCCAGTTTACACCGGACCTGCTCCCCAGCGATGTAACCGGCATCAATTTCTTTAACCAGAAAACACAGGCGTTTGAATTCCGCCCCGGTCCGATCCTGACTCAGGTGGTGCTGGCGGATGAGATCAACCGCGCCACGCCGCGCACGCAAAGCGCCCTGCTTGAAGCGATGCAGGAGCGCCAGATGACCATCGACGGCGAGACTTATCCCCTGCCCCGGCCGTTTCTCGTCATGGCGACGCAAAACCCGATTGAATTGGAAGGGACGTTTCCGCTGCCCGAAGCCCAGCTTGACCGCTTCCTGCTGCGCGTCGGCCTGGGTTATCCGACCGAAGAACAGGAAAACGAAATTCTGCTGCGCTTTCGCACGGACGATCCGCTCGAAAGCCTGACATCCGTCACCGATCCGGCGACCATTAATTCACAGATCCAGCAGGTTCGCCAGGTGCATCTCGCGCAGCCGGTACAGGATTATCTGGTCGCGATTGCACGCCGCACCCGCAGCTACGAGGAGATCGATCTCGGAGCCAGCCCGCGCGCGACCCTGGCGCTGTATCGCTGCGCGCAAGCCCGCGCCGCCATCGCCGGCCGGGATTTTGTTCTGCCGGACGATGTCAAGTTCCTCGCGCCGTATGTGCTGACGCACCGCATCCAGATCGGCCCGCAAACCCGGCTGCGCGGGCGGCGTCTTGAGGATGTGATCATCGATCTCGTGAATACGATTCCCGTGCCCGTCGAGCATTAATCCGCCCAGGGGGCGAGCCGTGCAGCTTTTCGACTTTGAAAGCGCCGAAAAAGCCGAGCTTTCGATGCAGCCCTTGCAGGGGCGCGGCGACACGGTGCGCGCCCTGATCGATCACCGCTGGTTTGGCGTCGCCATCCTGATCTTTCTGGTCGCGATTGTGGGAGAGATCCGCGAACTTCTGGCCGTGGTCGCGTTTATGCTGGCCGTGCTGCTGATCGCGTGGCTGTGGAGCCGGGGGTCGCTGCGAGGACTGGTCTACACGCGCCGGTTTCAGTACCGCCGTTTGTTCCCGGATGAGACATTCGACGTCCGGATTACCATCGAAAACCGCAAGCTGCTCCCCCTGCCCTGGCTGCAAATCGAGGACGAGTGGCCGCTGCGCGTAGGCCCGGTGGATGAGATGTCGTTCCCCCGCACCCCTCACGATCCCGAACAGGGCTATCTGATCAACACCTACTCGCTGCGCTGGTACGAGCGCATCCGCCGCCGTCAGGACCTCATCGCCCGCCAGCGCGGGGTCTACGCGATTGGTCCGGTGCATTTGCTTTCCGGCGATCCGTTCAGCCTGTTTGACCGCAAAATCTCTGTAGAGAACCGCCACGAGATACTGATCGTTTATCCGCGCGTGCGTACGCTGCCCGAACTGGGCCTGCCGCTCAAGGATCCGTTTGGCGACAAGCGCATCCAGCGCCGCCTGTTTGAGGATCCGAACCGGATCATGGGCGTGCGCGATTATGTACCGCAGGACAGCTTTCGGCACATCCATTGGAAAGCGACTGCCCACGCCGGCCGCCTGCAAACCAAAGTCTACGAGCCGACCAGCAGTCTCCGCACCGTGCTGTGCCTCAATGTCGCCACGTTCGAGGAGTACTGGCGCGGTGTGTGGCCGGCTATGCTGGAATATGAAATGGAGGTCGCCGCGTCGCTGGCGAGTTGGGGCTTGCAGGAGGGCCATTCGATGGGCATGGTCGCCAACGGGACGCTGGCCCACGCCGATCAGCCGTTTCGCATCCTGCCCGGCCGCCGGCCCGATCAGCTCCCGCGCCTGCTGGAAGCGTTAGCCGCCGTGAGTTATTTTGTTATCAGCAGTTTTGACCGTTTTCTGCTGGACGAAAGCCCACGCCTGCCGTGGGGTGCGACCCTGGTGCTGATTACCCCCTTCGTAAATGAAGCCATCGCCGGCACTATCTTGCGTCTGCGCGATCGCGGACGCCGCCTCGTGCTGATCGGGCTGGGCCATGCGCCGCTGCCGTTTATCCCCGGCGTGCTGGCCTACCATCTCCCCATCCAGGAGGAAGAGCCGCTGCTCCCGCCTGAACCCGGCTCCGACGAAGAGGCCGAAACACTCACCGATCCCTATGCCCACCTCACGCCGCGTGAGCGATACCTGCTGCGCCGGGCGCGCGAAGAGGCGGATCATGCAGGATAAACAATTGTCGTCGCTCCCCGACGCCCTCCCGGCAATACCCCGCCACCGGGAGATCAACTGGCGTCAGGAATACCTTCACCTGACAGTGATCCTCATGATGGCAAGCTGGCTCGCGCCCTGGGTGGCCCTGACACTCGGCTTGTTTCTCGATATTTCCCTCGAAACGGCGCTGGAGATCACCGTTGCGCACCTGTTAGGCAGCCTGATCCTGGTGCGCTGGATGGTCCACCGCCGCACGCGAGGCGGCATGGTCAGCGCGGTGGTCCTGCTGGCGATGTGGGCGGCGGTTGGCATCACGCTGCTCATCACTCCGTCCGTAGCCGACGTCTATGGCGGCGGCAGGCCGATCGAACGCGCCGATCTCTTTCATCTGGACCGCCACTGGACCGTGCCCGCCGGGCCGATTATCATCTTTTGGGTATTCTTACTGTGGTGGCGTGGTTCTAAGCTCAGCAGAAGTTATCTCACCCTGGTGCGGGCGAGTTTCGGGATGCGCCTGGGGATTTTGGCCTTCTTGTGGGTATGCATCTTTGCGGGCTCAGCACTGCGCCACGATCTTCTGCCGCTCGTGCCGATATTTTTCTTTTTCGGACTGCTCAGTTCGGGGCTGGCACGCGCCGACAGCCTGAATCTCGACCGAACCGGGCGAAACCGCGCGCTCGGCCGGGGCTGGATCCTGTCGTTGGTCGGGATTGCGCTGGTCGTCTCGCTGGGCGGGTATATCGCGGCGCTGTGGCTGACCGGGATCAACATGGGTCAGGTCGCGGCTGTGCTCGCTATTATCATCCGGGTGCTGGTGTTCCTGTTCCTGATTCTGATGTCCCCGCTGCTGTTCCTGCTGCAAGCGATCTACAACTTTCTGAACGCGATCCTGCCGGATCAAGCCAGGGGCCTGCCCACCAAGCCCGGCCCTATCGATCAGACGCCGGGCAGCGGTCTCGACAGCCCGTTGGTATCCACCCTCTTTCGCCTGCTGAGTAACGGTTTGATTCTGGCTATTGTGCTGTGTCTCCTGTTCTCGATTCTGGCCTTTGTGTGGTTCGTGATCATATCGCGAACAGCTCGCCACGAATACGAGGATGAGGAGCGCGAATCGCTCGGCACGGGCGAGGTAGTCGGCGGTATGCGGCAAACCCTGCGGGATGGCTGGCGGCGGCTGGCCGGCCTGCTGGGCATGCTGCGCCAGTTTGGTCTGGGGCGTGATCTGCTGGCTGCGCTGACCATCCGGCGGATTTACGCCCGCATGGAGAAGATGGCCGGCGTGCGCGGTTATCCTCGCACGCTTTCCGAAACCCCCTACGAATACCGGCAGGAGCTGGCGCAGGCGTTCCCTGGCTACGACGACGCCATCCACCGCATCACGGAAGCGTATATCGCCGTTCGTTACGGGGATATACCCGAAGACAGAGCGGACCTCGAAGCCGTTCGTCTCGCCTGGGCGCGGCTGTCGCGCAGCACCGATCCCGCCGAACGGCCCGCTCCAAACAAAAACGGGTGACACCCTGTTGGTATCACCCGCCGATCGAAACTGAACAGCATTATGGGATCTCGTCGGGCGGCAGAGGCGTTGGCGTCGCGCGCGGGGTTGCAGTTGGCACCGGCGTGCTTGTCGCCCGTGGGGTTGGTGTGGCGGTCGGAGTCCGGCTGGCTTCGGTTGGCTCCGGGGTTGCCGCCGCCGCTTCGACCACCTCCTGCACCACTTCCGCAAGATTGTCTACGCGGTCCTCAAAGTCGCCATCCGCAAACGGATAGGGATAGAGCTCGCCCCACCACATCACCCACTGGTATTCATCATAGGCGCGCAGCGGCTCATCGAGTTCTTCGAGCACCAGCCCGCGATAATAGTGATCAACCGCCGACTCGCGCACGGCCAGCGCCCGGTCCAGATCGTCCAGTGCATGCTGGTAGTTCTGCTGGCGCTCCTCGTCACTCAAGGACGGGCCGCGATTCACTGTATCGTGGTACAGCGCCTGCGCGCGCAGAGACACAGCATCGGCCTGCTGAGCCTCACTGCCCAGGCTGGCGGCGAACTCGTCGGTGAGCTGGCGCAGCATGTCCCGGTATTCGCAGGTCAGATCCTCGGGATAGAAGGTGCAGATCTCGACCCGCAGTTTCGCCTGGAGCAGCGTATAGGTTGCGGTATTGGCCGGGTCGTTCACCAGCAGCAGTTCCAGCTTGTTAGCGGCTTCCTGGTATTCACCCTGATGCAGATAAATATCCACCAACCGGGCGGCCGCAGCCGGATCGGTCTCGTCCACCTGTTCGTAATCATCGCGCGCGTCGTCAAAGCGGCCCTGCTGGTAATACAGATCACCGCGCACCCGGTAGGCTTCGCTGAGAAATGGTGCGGCGCTGGCCGGCAGGCTGTTTCTGACCGCCAGGATCCGGTCAAGTTCCGTTTCGACAAGGTCGTATTTGCCTTCGCCAAGACGTGCCTTCGCCAGATACAGGTAGCCCGCTGGATTGCCCGAATAATAAAGCTGGATCGTCTGCGCGCTGAGCGCCGCCAGCCCGTAGTATTCCTCGCGCTCATCGCCGGACTCGGTGTGCTCTGCCAGATGCAGATAAATATCGGTTTCCAGGTACAGCGCGGGCAGCAGCGCCGGCTCAAGATACAGGATGCGGCCCACATAATTCAGCGCTTCCTGGGGCTGATCGTTGGCGTTTTTGATCTGCGCTTCGAGCAGCAGGAAGTTGGTATCTTCCGGCCAGTCTTCGAGCGCTCGCAGCACAGTTCGTTCGGCCTCGGCCAGTTCCCCGCGCGCCAACTGAATCCGCGCCTTGGTCAGATTGGCCTGGGGCAGCGGCGGATCGAAGTTGGCCGCGAGCGCCTGCTCGCTGTAGGCCAGCGCACTGTCGGATCGTGGGTCCTGCATATACGTGATCTCGCCCAACGCCGCCACCAGCAGCGGCGAGTTCTGGCAGGTGACAAGGCTGCCCCGTGGAGCCTCGGTGTTGAGCGCCTGTTGGACTGTGTTTTCGGCCTCGCGGAACTCGCCCATGGACGCGAGAGTCAGAGCTTCATAATAGATCACCGCCGGGTAACAATCCCGGCCAGATTGCTGGCGTTCCGCCTGGAGTTGTTCGAGTGCCGTCACATAATCGCCATTGGCGTAGTAGTTGGCAGCCAGTCCCACCGTGTACGCGACATCCCGCTCCACGTCAGGATAGATCGCCGTGGGCGTAACCAGCCGGTACGGATCGCCGCGATCCAGCCCGGCGGGGATGCTCGTTGCCAGCACCGCCATCGGATCATCAAAGGGGGTAGCAAACGCGTCGCCCACCATCGGCGTCAGCAGGGGCATTGGGGTAGCAGTCGGCACGCGCGTTGAGGCAAATGCGGCTTCCTCCCCATCCGTAAACGGCAGCCCAACCTCGCTGGCGATGTAAATCAGGCTGCCGACCAGCACCAGCACCAGCAGACCGGCCACCGCATACGTTACGCGCCGGAGACGGGTCGCTCCGCCCTCGCCATAACGACCCCGTTGTTTTTGCACCCAGTCAATATTCAGCCGGTCCACCGGCTCCGGGTTAAAACGGCGCAGAAACTCTTCCGCGGACTGCTGTAAGCGGGCGTGCCGCGCGTCGTCCAGCACGGGCACCGAAATCACGACCGGCCCAGATGACCGCTGCGGCTGCTGCCCGGATTGGGCGGGTTGGAGCGGGCTGCGCTGGCTGCGCCTGGACTGGTGCCGCAGCGGGCGCGACGGTTTCCACGCCAAGCCGCTGAAGCGCTTCGCGGGCGCGATCGTTGTGAGGATTGATGCTGAGAAGCTGCTTCAGGCTGAAGATCCGCTCGTCGTTGTCTTCCGCGACCGTAATCAACCACTGCCATGCCGCTTCATTGCGCGGATCGAGGCGTGCCGCCTGACGGAATATCTGGCGCGCCCGGTCGGCCTGCCCCGCGCGAGCCGCCGCAATCCCTTGTTGGAGCAGTTGTTTGGCTTGTTCCTGGGCCATGCAACCCTATCCTACGGTGCATTCAATCAATGCGTTCATTGTACATCAACATCACTTACGCCAACAATTTGCACAAACCGCGCGCGATCAGTACATTCGGCCCAGGATCGTTGCGATAGGGAAAGGGACACACGGTATGGCCGAAATGTGGCGGTTGTTCATCGCCATCGAGTTACCTCCGCCGGTGATCACCCGGCTGAGCGAGATGCAGGCGGATCTCAAAAAAGGCACCCCGCCGGATACCGTCCGCTGGGTAAACCCTACGGGCATCCACCTGACACTCAAGTTTCTCGGTGATGTGGCGGTCACGCAGCGGGCCGCGATCGAAGCAGCGCTGGCGCACGCGGCAAGCGGACATGGACCCTTCACCCTGGCGGCAGGCGGATTGGGCTGCTTTCCTGACTGCCGGCGGCCTCGTGTTGTATGGGCTGGTATTCATGAGAGTCCTGAAGAATTAGCCGCACTTCAGCAGGCGGTTGAGCAGTTTGTCGCGCCTCTGGGGTACGCCACCGAGGACCGGCCGTTCAGCCCTCATCTGACGTTGGGACGGATCCAGCGCGAAGCCCGCCCCGGCGATGTCCAAAAGCTGGGCGAACGAGTCGCCAATACCCCGCCCACGGAGCCGGAGCGCTGGCAGGTCGATCGGATCAGCCTGATCCGCAGCGAGCTCAAACCGTCCGGCGCGGTGTATACGCCGCTTTATCACGCCGCGCTTGGCTAGTTTGGACGATGGCCGGGCTGTGGCGTGCAGGCTGCGCCGTGTTACAATACGGTATATCTGTCTATCAGCATATGGAGGTTAGTACACTGGAACCTGTAGAACTGGCCCGAATCATCGTTGATCTGGCATCCGACAAAAAAGGCGAGGACATTGTCCTCATGGATATGCGCCCGGTGTCGCCAATGGCCGACTATTTTGTGATAGTCAGCGGCACCAGCGGCCGGCAGCTTAGGGCCATCATCGACCACATCGGCATGGAAGTCAAAGAAACTCACCACATCCGGCCCTGGCGAGTCGAAGGCGAACCCAACAACGGTTGGGTGTTGATCGACTTTGGCGATGTGGTCGTCCACGTTTTTCTGCCCGAAAAGCGCGCTTACTATGACCTGGAAGGCCTGTGGCGCGAAGCGCCGGTCATGGTCAGAATGCAGTAAACAACACGCGAGACGCTGATCCAGCGTCCCGCGCGTTTATGGGGCCGGTGAGATCCAAACTGCCGGGTTCCTATTCAAAAATCCAGCGGTCTGTGTCGCGGGGCCAATCGACCAGTTCTTTTGCCGAGAAAAAGTTCTTGACCTCTTTCTTGGCATTTGCTACGGTGTCCGAACCATGTACCAGATTCCGGCCGATTTCCAGGCCGAGATCGCCGCGAATCGTGCCGGCGGCGGCATCCACCGGCTTGGTCGCGCCAATCGTCCCGCGCGCCACGGCGACCGCCTCCGTACCTTCCAGCACCATAACGACCACCGGACCAGACGTGATATAGTCGATCAACTTGGGATAAAAGGGTTTGCCCTCATGCACTTTGTAGTGCTTCGCCGCGAGTTCCCGGCTCATTTGGATGAACTTCATCCCGACCAAACGCAAGCCGCGATTTTCGAAGCGGCGAATAATCTCACCGATCAGGCCGCGCTGCACGCCATCCGGCTTGACGATAATGAGTGTACGTTCCACACGTCCTCCTGCTAGTTGCCCACACAAATACATTAAACGGGCCGGGTGTTGCACCCAGCCCATCTGAGAACCTATTGTAACACACCGCTTGCGCTAAAGCTGCTCCAGCGCGCTGCGATAGGCGCTGAGTGCATCTTGCAGCTGCCCGCGCCGCATATACGCGTCGCCCAACAGGCGGCGAACTCGGGGCATGTTGCCGGGCGCCTCGCTCATGCTCGCCAGATCATCAGCCACGTCCTGCAAAAGCTGCGACGTGTCGATCAAGGCTTCGTACTGATCCAGGCTGGGGACGGTCTGCTGGGTGTCGCGCAGCGCCCGCGCAAAGGCCAATCGAACTCGTACTGATCGCTCGGATCCTGCTGGAGACGCTGCGTAATCTTTTGCAGCAGTTCGCCCCGAACTTCCGGCTGCACGACAGCGGGCCGGCGGATCTCCGGCTCGGGCGGGGCAGCACGAACGGGCGGAGGCGGTGTGGGGATAACCTCGGGAGGCTGCTCCACCTCGGGCTCAGCCATTTCAGCCTCAACTGGCTGTTCGAACGCTTCAACAAAAGCCGCCTCATCGGACGCTTTGTCCAGATCGCGCAGCCAACTGGGGAGATCCTCATCGGCTGCCGGCTCAACGTATTCGGATTCGGCCAGCCACGCCGGTTCTTGGAGCTCAGCGGCAGCTTCGGGTTCGCCCAATTCCATCAACCAGCCGGGCATCGCGGCATCCTCTGCCAAGACCGCCTCTTCACCTTCTTCTTTCAACCAGTCCGGCATATCGACCAAGGACGCCTCGGCCATCCCCTCAACAGGCTGCTCTTCGACGGCCTGCGCGATCTCAGCTTCGGGCACGGCGGAAACATCCGCTGCGGCTTTCGCCACCGCGTCGGTATACCATTCCGGTTCCGTCTCATCGCCGGTGAGCTTTCGGTCAAACTCAGCGTCGAGCGCTTCGGCCAGCGGATCCGCCCCTTCAGGCACGATCCCTTCGGCCAGGAATTTCGCCAGCTCTAAGTCATCCGGCAGACCGATCTCTTCCAGCTCGATTTCAGTTTCGGGCATCTCGCCCCACAGCGACTCGACGTCTTCCTGCGCCAGCACGGCCGCATCAAAACCAAGGATTTCGAGAGCGGCTTCTTCCTCCGATACGGGAGTCTCCTCCAGCCACTCGGAGAAATCAACCGATTCTTCCGGGAGCGCGGCTTCTTCGACCGGCTCCTCGAGCGCTTCCAGGTCAATCTGCTCGACCTCGTCGCGCATCTCCAACAGCCACGGAGGAAGCTCGGCAGGCAGGGCTTCGCCCTCTTCTTCCTCCACGACCTCCATCTCTGCTTCCTGGCTCTCGCGGACCTCGGCCAGCTTCGCCGCCTGCCGCTTGAGCCACGCCAATTCCTGCTCGCCGGTCAACTGACCGTGAGCCTGGGCGTAAGCTACTTCCTCGTCCGTCATGCCGCTCAGTGGATCATCATGCACCGGTTTCGCGGCAGGAGCCTGTGCCACCGGCTCGATCAATTCTTCATCAACCGGCTCGAACATATCCTCGCCAAAGGCCAGGATCTGGGAAAGATCCTCACCCGGTTCCGCGACAAGGTCTTCCAGCCAGGACAGCGCCGCGTCTTCTGAACCCGCAGCGGCTTGTTCCGGCTCCGGTATGTCAATCTCCTGATCGGGCAGGATGCTAAACGGCGAATATTCAACATAGCCCGGTTCGTCGATTACGGTATCTTCGGGCAGTTCGGGGATGTCCAGATCGGCCTGGGTCAGCAGCTCTTCCGGGTTCGCACCCTGGCGCTTGGCGAGGCTTTCCAGCCACAGCATCGAATCCTCGACCGGCGCACCCTCTTCAGCGAATGTGGCCATTTCCTGCTCAACCGGCGCTTCGGCTTCCGGCTGCTCGAAGCCGACTTCCGGTTCACTGAACATATTATCAAGACTGGCTTCGAACTCCTGCGCCTCCTTCAGGCGGCGTGCGCTGGCGCTGCCCTCAAAAGGCACATAACCCGGTTCATCGATCACGATGCTGTCATCCAGCCTGGCCAAGTCGAGATCAGCCTGGGTCAGCAGTTCATCCGGGTTCGCGCCCTGGCGCTTGGCGAGGCTTTCCAGCCACAGCATCGGGTCCATCCCACCGAGCGGATCGTCACCGGCAGCGGCGGGCTGAACCGTCTCCGGTTCGTCTGCAACCGCCGAAGGTTCCAGGCTTTCCAGTTCAAACGCCTGTTCACCGCCCTCAAGCGTAAATGCTTCCGAATCCGCGAACAGGTCCTCCAGTTCGCCTTCCGGCTGCGCGGACAGACTGTCGAGCCAGAGCATCGGGTCCGCCGCATCACCCGCATCGGCAAAAAGCTCAGCCTCTTCAATTGGCTCTGCCATATCCCAGAGCGATTCCGCGACCGGCTCTTCGTCCGCGAGGAAATCGAGCTCAAGTTCAGGCTCGGGTTCGATCTCCGGTTCCGGTTCAAACAGACGTTCGATTTCCGGTTCCGGCTCAACCTCAGCTTCGGGCACAAATTCCGGTTCCGGCTCGATTTCTGCCTGCGGCTCAAATTCAGGCTCTCGCTGAATCTCGGCTTCCGGTTCAAACAGGGGTTCCGGTTCCGCTTCAGGCTGAGCGCGCGCGGCGGCATCCTGGGCTTCCTTGAGCTTGCGCGCGCTGGCGCTGCCCTCGAAAGGCACATATCCCGGCTCATCAATCTGGGCATCCTCTGGGATCGGAATGTCGAGATCAGCCTTAGTCGTCAACTCTTCATCCTTGACTCCCTGGCGCTTGGCAAGGCTTTCGAGCCAGGCCATTTGCTCTTCGAGAGTCATCTTGTCGAAATCAGGGAATGCATCACCCATAACAGACTCCGGCGTTGGTATTAGTCCTTAAACTCTTCGTCATCAAACACGTCACGCAGCCAATTTGGCGTTGGGGGCACTTCATTTTGTCGCGACGGGGCCCCTCGATGGCCTTCTTTTGGCTCGCGCAGCCAGCGGGGTACGATTTCTTCAAAAGAGAAGTCGTCTGGTATTGACTTACCGTTGTCTTCCAAGTCGTCTTCCAACCAGGGAGCTTCGTCTTCAAGGTCTTTAGTATGGGCTAAATTGTCCGCCGGCGCAACCTGCGCTTCGCCAAAATCAAAGTCGAATGCTTCTTCTTCCGCTGGCACTGCGGTTTCCTCTGAAACCGGAGCCTCCACGTCGCCAAAAATGGCTTCCATATCCAGCGGGCCTCGTGCCGGCTCCTCGGTCGGAATATCCTCTGCCTCGCCGAGCGGCTGCAACCAGTCCAAATCGCGCTCTGAGACGACCCCGGAAGCCTCGGCCGATGGGCTGTAAGACTCTTCCTCGTCAAACATCTCCCCATACTGGCCGGCTGCTGATGTCGTGATCGCCGCTAACCAGTTTGGCATTCCACCGGCTTTCTCAGGAGGCGGGGCGAGGTCGTCCATTATATCCGCCCGGTCGAGAGCCTCATCCCCTGCCTGAGCCGCAATATCAGCCAGACTGTCGGCGACGGCGTTCGTCCCTGCCTCCTGGATCTGATCTCTGTCCGCTTCGTCTAAGGCTTCAATGCCGAGCGCCGCCAGAAATGATTCCTGGTCCTCTATCTCAACATCGAGCTCGGGTTCTTCTTCCAGTTCGACGGGCGCTTCGTCATCACCGAAGGCGGCCATCCAATCGGGGTTTTCGTTGGGCTGCAAGATGCCTGTTTCTTTCGCAGACCGGTATTCGGGCACGTTATCCGCGCTGCCCCCTTCGAATGGATCATAGGCCTTTTCAAGCAGATCGCTTTCCGTGCCGGCTGGCGCTTCATCAAGTTCGATCGGCTCAAGATCAGCCATCCACGCGGGGGCATCGTCCGCTGCTGCCGGACTGTCAGCCACCAACGCATCCTCCAGGCTGGCTGTTTCATCGTGGACATCACGCGGAACCATCCAGTTGGTTTCATCACCGGGCAGCGCTGGCTCCTCTTCAAAGGTGCTAGCAGCCTCCGCACCGGAGAGTGTCCATTCGTCGGCCTGAGCCTCTGCGCCCAGCCACTCCGATTCAGGCTGGAACGCCTGGGCGGATGGCTCCTCTTCCACGCGGAACGCGAGCGTCTCTTCGGCCTCAAACAAGTCGGGCTCAAGCTCGTCGGCCGGAGGCTTGGCAATAGAGCTTAGCCAGTCGATCTCGGCTGCCTGTGGCTGTAACCAGTCCAGCGCGGCCCCTGCGGCCGGCTCGATCGACCTCAAACGCCGGGGCGCTGTCCGATTCGGCCCACACATGCAGATCCTGGGGTTCGGCCTCCTGAACGTCCTCGGCGGGAACCGACGCCTCAGCCAACCCGGCATCCACGTCAGCCTGTTCGTATGCCCAGCCGGCCTCTGCTTCAGCTTCGAGTGGGGATTCTGTTTCGAGTTCAGCAAGCTCGGCGGAAACCTCCTCGCCCATTGCCTGCTCATTTGGCCAATCGGCCGGTGTATGTTCGGCCATCAGTTCGGCGCGCAGCGCATTCTCAGCCAGTGATGCCTGTTCGACTGGCTGCTCCGATGGCGGGGCGAAATAGTCATTTTCGGGCTCGGTCAGCCAGTCGGGGATCGCGGCGGGTTCAGCCGGCGTCTCTGCTTGATCCTGACCCATATCCCACGCCTCATCCTGGGCGAAGAGGGCTTCTTCACCCGACTCCTCGGCAGGCGCAGATCCATGAGCACCGGCCATATCCTGTTCCGGGTTGTCGTCCCACAAGAAGCTGTCATCCCCCAGTAACGCTTTTGCGCTTTCAGCCGAGAGGAACGTCTCCTGCCCTTCGAGCTCATCGGTCCGATCATCTTCGGCGACGGCGGCGAGCCATTCGGGCGGGGTAACCACGGGTTCTTCCTGAACGATTTCGTCCTGTCCGGTTCCCGCGGGCCCGGACTCGATCCCGGCCAGAAGCTCGGTAAAGCCGCTCGGCGGCCGTTCTTCGATGAGATCGACTTCCGCCAACTCTTCCGACAAATAGACTTCGGGCTCGCCCAGGATCTCATCCAGAGCCGGGGGCACTTCGGCTTCCTCAGCCAGCCAATCTTCTTCCGCAAGTGATTCGGCGGGCTCAGGTGTGGCAGCCGCGTCCTCGGCCGGCCATGCCAATTCGGAGGTACCTTGCTCCTCTTCCTCCACATCAAAGGCTGTCGCTGACCACGGCGCGAAATTCTGCTATCCAGTCTGCTTCGGACGCCGGTCCGGCGGGTTCGGGTGTAGAAGCCGTTTCCTCGGCCGGCCATGCCAGTTCAGAAGCACCCTGCTCCTCTTCATCGCTGAAGGCGTCGCTGTCCAGGGCGCGAAATTCTGTCATCCAGTCTGCTTCGGACGCCGGTTCGGCGGGTTCGGGCGCGGGAGCCACTTCCTCGGCCGGCCAATCGACTTCCGAGGCACCCTGCTCCCCAAATACGTCGAACGCGCTGCTGTCTACACTGCCAAACTGAGTCAGCCAATCCTCCTCGGCGGCCGGTTCGGACACCGGGGCAGCTTCAGCGGCAGGTGGAGGCGCATCCGGCAGCCTGTCGCTCGCCAGCCAGTTCAATTCGTCGGCTCCGGTGGCGAGTTCCTCCTGCACCGGACCGGCACCACCCAGCCAATCCGGGACTTCTTCCGGCTCAGCCGCGGACAGATCAAACTCACTGGCTCCCAGGTCCGGCATCCAGTCGGCCGGCTCGACGGCGGGCGCTTCAGGAGCCGGCAGTTCGTCAGCCAGATCGGCGGGAATTTCAAATTCCTCCGTACCGAACAGCCAATCCGCTTCGACAGGCGGCTGTGCAGTGGGTTCAGCGGACGCGCCGCCAGTAGGTTCGCCCAGATCTGCAAACCAATCGGGCAGTCCCGATCCCGGCTCAGCCGGCCGATCGCCCAACCACCCCGCGTCGGATAGAGACGGCGAAGCCGCCGGAGTTTCTGCCGGCTCGTCCTGGCCCATCATGGCGAACCAGTCACCACCCATCTCATCGGCGGATTCGGATTGCGCAGTGAACCAGTCAAATGACACGGAATCGTCGGCGGGTTCGCCGCCGGGAAGGCGGCTGTCGGGCTGCCTGGGTTCGCTGGCCCGAAAATCCGGCGCCGCGGCAGGGGATGCCTGAAAGACCGTTCCGACGTCCACAGCGCCCAAATCCTGCACCCAATCGGGTGTTCCCCGATTTAACGTTGACTGCACTTCGGTGCCGTAATCCAGCCGCATGATCCGGTTTGGATCGGCCACATGCGCGCCGGGTTGGAGCACCTGTGCCGCCGCGTAAGGATCCAACGCCTCGACCCGATCCAGAAACACTTGCGCATCGGACGGGCGCTCATTGTCCAGCCACAGCCGGGCCATGATCCGGTTGGCGGGCAGACAGTCGGGCAATTTTTTCAGAATTTGCAGTGCCACTTCGCCCGCTTCGACGACATGATGACTCTCAAGAAGTGTCTCGGCCAGCATCACCTGGAGATCGAGCCGGCCAGGGTTTTGTTCCAACGCGTGGCGCAGTTCGATCAGTGCCTGATCGTAAAGCTGGCCGTTGACGTACTGGCGGGCCAGCGCACCGCGAGTCAGGTGGATTTTGGCGGGCGTGCGGCTGTCACCGTCCCGTTTGGCGTAGAGCGCCCGTAAGCCTTCCTGCAGCATGGGATTGCCGGGCAGTTGTTCATAGGCGCGCTCGAGATGCCAGATAGCCTGATCGAGCCGGCCTTCGTGCTCTCGAATTTCACTGAGGCCAATATGGGCCACGTGATCGCCGGGCAGCACACCCAGCACGCGCTGAAAGACCTCGGTGGCCTCATCAAACAGCGGGCCGCTGCCCTGGTCCTGCGCTTTTTGAAGCAAAGCCTGAGCCAGCAAACGGTAGGTTTCCACGTTGCGCGGATAATGCTGCAAGACATACCGGCAGTGACTGATGACCTCGGTCGCAGCACCGCGATCCAACAGGCGTTTCACATCATCGAGATATACGCGGAGAGTCATCGTCTCGGCCATCGAAATCTCTTTTCTGCCAAAAAATGCTCTGACCCAACGTTAAATTCATTATGCTATGGCTGAAATAAAAGCGCAAGGTTATCGAAGTCAGTAGGAGATGAGCTTATGGATTTGTCGTAATTTAGCAACCAGCGGCTCGACGGACGGTTCGCGGCTGTGAATAATGCCCAGAGGATCATCGATGGTCGTATCTCCCACGAGCGCGCGGGTGATGTTGGCCCACCCGTTACTGAGCACGTCCAGATTATAGCCGCCTTCCGCCACAAATACGATCCGCCCGGTGCATAACTCACCGGCCAGCGTGATCAGGCCGCGCGCCAATCGATCATACCCTGTCAGCGACAGGGTCATATTCGCCAACGGATCGGCCCAATGAGCGTCAAAACCGGCAGAAACCAGCATAAGCTGCGGGCTGAATCGGCGGATGGCCGGAATCACCACCTCGTCCCACATCCGGCCATAACCGGCATCCCCTATCCCCGGTGGCAGCGGAATATTGATGTTGTAACCGGCCCCCTTGCCCGCGCCCGTTTCGCTGATCGATCCGGTTCCGGGGTACAACGGCGATTGGTGGGTCGAGATATAGAGCACACTCGGATCATCGTAAAATACGTCCTGCGTCCCGTTGCCATGATGAACATCGTAATCGACGATCAGCACGCGTTCCGCCCCATGCACCCGCTGCGCATAGCGCGCCGCAATCGCGACGTTGTTCAGCAGGCAAAAACCCATCCCCGCGGATCGGCGTCGCGTGATGACCGGGCGGGCGAACCAGCGCCAGCGCGTTATTGGCCTCCTGTGTCAGGACCGCATCCACCGCGCGGTTAACGCCGCCGGCCGCCAGCCGCGCGATCTCATATGACCGGGGTGTGACGTAGGTGTCCGCACCCATCATGGCGACGCTGTCCAGGGTGCGCGTCTTTTCCAGCAGCGCGATATAGGCCGGGGTGTGAACGGCCCGCACCGACGCTTCATCGGCCGCTGGCGATTCCAACAGGGTGAGGCGAGAAATCAGCGATGTGTTTTCCAGGGTGCGCCGGACGGCTTCCAGACGACCCGCGTGCTCAGGATGCCCTTCCAGCGTATGAGCAGCATAACGGGAATCGGTCGCTAACGCTGTTGGCATCGCCCTCTCCAGGTCGTCAAATTAAGCCGATTTTACTGAGCATACAAACAAAAGGCGACTCACCCCCCTTTGTGAAGGTGAGGCGAGTCGCTTCATTTTACGCTTGCGATCGGTTCAGGCGGCGTTAGTCTGCCGAAACCATATCCGATGTGATGCGATCGGCCACTTCCTGAGTCATCGTGATATCTTCACGATCGCTGCGGCGCACGGCCCAGATGATCAGGGCAATGGCCGCGGCTACACCGATCAGGATACCGGCGCTGTAGCCTTCATACTCGACAACCAGCGGCGCAGAGATCAGCGCGACAAGGTTCATGACTTTGATCATCGGGTTCAACGCCGGGCCAGCCGTATCTTTCAGCGGATCGCCCACGGTATCGCCCACGACGCTCGCCTTGTGGTTTTCGCTACCCTTGCCGCCAAAGTAGCCGTCTTCGACGTACTTCTTCGCGTTGTCCCACGCACCACCGGCGTTCGACATGAACACCGCCAGAAGCTGACCGGTTACGATCACGCCTGCCAGGAAGCCGCCCAACGCCTGCTCCTTGAGCAGGAACCCAACCGCCAGCGGAGCCAGCACCGCAATGATACCCACCGGCACCAGCTCAGCCTGCGCCGAACGCGTCGAGATCGTGACGGCCTGCGCGTAATCCGGCGACTTGGTCCCGTTCGCAATTTCCGGATCGCGGAGTTGGCGGCGCACTTCGGCCATGATCAAACCGGCCGCGCGAGTCACGGCCTTGATCAACAGACCGCTGAACAGCAGCGGCAGCGATCCACCGATCAGCAGGCCGACAAACACAGTCGGGTTCGCCAGGTTCACGACTTTTTCGAAAGTCGGGTCAACACGCTGAATGTCCGAGAAGAAGCTGCCGAACAACGACACCGCCGCGATTACGGCCGAACCAATGGCGACGCCCTTTGTAATCGCTTTCGTCGTGTTTCCTGCCGCATCCAGGTCCGCCATGATCTGACGTGCTTCGGGGCTCATACCAGCCAGTTCGCCGATACCGTTGGCGTTGTCCGAGATCGGGCCGAACGTGTCCATGCTGACATTGTTGCCGGTGTGCGAGAGCATCCCGACACCGATCAGCGTCACGCCGAACAGGATGTAGCTGTAACGATGCACGTCGGGAATTTCATGCATGCTGATCAGGAACAGCGTAAACACCATGATCCACATCGCACTGAAGAACCCTTCCACCAGATGCTTCCGCATCTGGCCGCGCACGACGGCCAGCACCGCCAGCGCCAAACCCACCAGGACCGCCGGCAATTTGTACTCTGTGGGGAAATCGTAACTGTAGACCATGATTGACGCCGCGAGGCTGCCGACGATCACGAACAGCGCCCACACACTCGACAGATAACCGAGAGAGAAGCCTTCGAGGATGACCGAGGCTGGGCCGAAGCGGGTCGCGGCGGAGATTGTCTGGACACGCTTGCTCTTGGCGCTGGTCGCATACGATGTGAGCGGGTTAAACGCCACAGCCAGTGCCACGCCAACCGCAACCAGCGTCGCCAGCGAAAGCTGACCCGCGTACAGCCAGGCGAGCAGGAAGGTCGAGAGGATCGTGATACCGCTCGAAATCTCGTAGCTCTTGAACATGGCCTCTTCGGCATCGTCCACGCGCCACAGCGACACGGCATACGTTCCAACGATCGAACTCACCACGCCGACACCGCGTACCAGCAGCGGCAGCACGATCCAGTACAACTCGCCGTTGATGGCCGTCAGTGCGAGGCCGAGGATCAGGCTGGACACGATCGTTACTTCGTAAGACTCGAAAATATCGGCGGCCATACCGGCGCAGTCGCCCACGTTGTCGCCCACCAGGTCAGCGATCACGGCCGCGTTACGCGGATCGTCTTCTTCCATGCCGGCCTCAACCTTGCCCACGAGGTCAGCACCCACGTCCGCCGCTTTGGTGTAGATACCACCGCCGACACGCATGAACAGCGCCAGCAGCGTGCCACCGAAACCGAAGCCCAACAGCACGTCCGGCGACGCCTTGCCGAAGACGATGAAGATCATGGTGCCGCCGAACAACCCCAGGCCGTCGGTCAGCATGCCCGTGATGGTCCCCGAACGATAGGCGATCTTCAGCGCTTCCTGGTAGCCACCGCGATCGGCGGCTGCCGCGACGCGCACATTACCCTGCACGGCCATGTTCATGCCGAAGAAGCCAACCATCGCCGAGAACGTCGAGCCCATGACAAACGCGAGCGCGCGGGCAACCGCAATGATGAGGCGCGCACGGTCTTCGTCACCATCAAAATACTCGTTCGCTTCGGGCGTCGGTTTGACGACAAACACGCTCAGGAACATAGCGATGGTGAGCAGTACAATCATGATGGCGATCGTGCGAAGCTGCGTGCGCAGGTAGGCATTCGCCCCGTCACGGATGTGACCCCAGTGACGCTGCATTTCGGCGGTGCCTTTGTCTGCGGCCATGATGTAGTTCCGCAGCCAGAAGGCATAAGTGAGCGCCACCCCGGCAATAGCAAGCACGATAAAAATCATGACTTGCTCAAATACTTCTATGTCCATCTCAAACATAAAGGAAACCCCTCCTAGCAGTGGACACTACGGCTGCTGCAAATAGTAGACTGCACGATTATCTGAACCAAGCGCCAGACAACGGGGGGCATTTTACCGCGAAGCTGGTTGGAGGGCCATAACAATTTTTGGTTGAAAGTCATCAATTTGCTCAAAAAACGGCCTGTTTAGTCCATACAAAGACAAATCCCCGAAGGATCTCCGGGGATTTGGTCTTGGGCGCTACGACACCTTATTCCATCGAAAGGAGGGGTGTCGCAGCGCCGCTAAAGGTACTACTATCGTTCATCGACACCACCTCCTTCGTTTTGGGATGGCAAATTGAAGGATGCTGATGGATTACGTGACCAGCATAGCCAGATTATGGCACACCTGTTCCGCTTTGTCAATTAAGCTCATATTAAAAACTCAATCGGGTTCATCGGCTTCACTCCTGTCCGCCAGATCGGGCAGGCCCAGCCGGTAAGCATGGGTATAAACGCGCATCCCGTTCTGGCGCACGTAGCCCACCACGCAGATCCCCCACACCTCGGCTAATTGCACAGCGATGCTGGTCGGCGCGGTCCGGCTGGCGACCACCGGCACACCCATCTGCCGTGCCTTGCCGAGCATCTCCGAACTGATCCGCCCGCTCGTCACCAGGATGCCGTCACGCGTATCGATCCCGGCTTCCAGCGCTTTACCGGCCAGCTTGTCGATCGTATTGTGCCGCCCAATATCCTCCGCGCTGAGGAGCAGCCGGTTACGGTCGCCCAAAATCGACGTGTGGACGCCGCGCACCTGCTGGTACAGCCGCGCCGAGTCGTTCAGATCACGCATGCGCTCAAGAATCAGGTCGGGGGTGATCCGCAGGTCCGATCGCAGCGGCGGGTGGATCTCCGCCAGATCGCGCAGCGAGATCCCGCCCCCGCACCCAGAGGTGAGCACCATTCGACGCGGCGGCTCGAATTCCTGCTGGTGGAGGAAGACATCAACCGTGGTGCGGGCGACGTTCGCGCGGATGAGCCGCACGTCCGCTCGGGACCGGATCACGCCTTCGTTGAACAGAAAGCCCAGTGCCAGCGCTTCCTGGTCCACCGGGCTGCACATCAGAGTGGCGAGATCCTGCCCATTGACGTACAGACTCAGCACGATTTCTTCGATCAGACCGCCGGCTACCGCTTCGGCAACCGCTTCGGCCGCGCCTGCTTTGATCGACCAATAGGTGAAAGGAACGGAGCCCGGTTCGTGGGTCGATGTGGGTGTCGTGTCAGGCTCCATGTGTGTGATCATTCCTGCTGCCGGCGTCTCCTGCGTCGCGTGCTCTGCTGAATCTCGTCCAGGCTCCAACCCTGCTCCAGTCCAAACTCGATCTTGGGCTTCAGCGCCCCGGTAGGACACACGCCGACACACTGCCCGCAGAACACGCACGACGATTCGGGCATCGGCACGTCAAACGCCGTCGAGATGTGGGTATGGAAGCCGCGCTCTCCAAAGGTCAGCGCGAAGGTATACTGCACATCTTCGGCGCAGACCTGCACGCAGCGCCAGCACAGAATACACTGGCTGTAATCCCGCACGTAGAAGGGATTATCGTCGCGGAGCGGGTGCTCGCGCCGCGCTGCATCCGGGAAACGAGCGGGATCGGCGTGATACTCGTCCATCATGACCTGGATCTCCGGCGCTTGTCCCAGGTCTACCGCAGAATTTAGCATTTCCAGGATCGTGCGGCGACTGCGCTCGACGCGCTCGCTGCGTGTATCGACCACCATGCCATCCTGGCACGGCACGATACACGCCGGCTGCAACAGCCGCCCGCCGCTCACATCGACCACACAGATCCGGCACAGGCCGTTCGCCGTGGTCGCCTCGTGGTAGCAAATCACCGGGATGGTTTGATCCAGCGAGCGCGCCGCTTCGAGGATCGTCGTGCCATCCGGCACCGTCACCGCCTGCCCGTCAATCGTCAGTGTCACCAGCTTGGTTTCGTCGGACATCAGCTTTGATCCTCACTAAACAGTTCCGGCCATTTGTTCATCGCGCTCAAAACGGCCATGGCCGCGGTCTGCCCCAGCCCGCACAGCGAGGCCTGGGTCATCGTCAGGCCGATGTCGCGCAGCCGCGCCGGATCGCCGGGCAGCGGATGGTCCAGCCGTTCGAGGATCTCCATCTGCCGCTGCGTGCCTAACTGGCACGGGAAACACTTGCCACAGCTTTCATGTTCAAAAAAGCGTCCCAGGCGGCGCAGCACATCGCGCAGATCGACCTCCGTGTTAAACACCATGATGGCTCCCGATCCGAGCGTACTGCCGATCGCCTGTAAATCCTCGTAGGTCAGCCGGACGTCGATCTCTTCCGGGTTCAGGAACGTGCCAGCCGCCCCGCCCATCAGCACCGCCTGAAGGGTGCCCTTAACGCCCTGACAGTGCTGCTCCAGCAGATCGCGCAGCGTGAGTCCAAACGGGATCTCGTACACACCCGGCCGGTTGACGTGCCCGCTGATCGATACGAGCTTGGTGCCGGCGCTCTTTTCCGTGCCCCACTGGTGGAACCACGCCGCGCCATTGAGTACGATCCCCGGCACCGCCGACAGCGTCTCGACGTTGTTGATCGATGTCGGTTTGCCAAACAGGCCGTGCGTGGTGGGGAACGGCGGCTTGATCCGTGGAAAACCGCGTTTGCCTTCAATCGCCTCAAACAGCGCCGTTTCTTCCCCGCAGATATACGCCCCGCCGCCGCGCCGGATCTCGACATGGCAGGCGAAATCCGTGCCCATGACGTGCTCACCGAGCAGATTGGCTGCCTCGGCCTCCGCGATGGCCTCAGTCATTCGCTGCACGGCTTCGGGATACTCACCCCGGATGAACAGGTAACACGTGTTCCGCGCCAATGGCATACGCACACAGCGCCATCCCTTCGAGCAGCAGATGCGGCCGGTGTTCCATCAGCACGCGGTCCTTAAAGGTGCCCGGTTCGCTCTCGTCGGCGTTGCAGATCACGTAGTGCGGCTGGCCCGGCGAGCCGCGCGTGAAGCGCCACTTGCGCCCCGTCGGGAAGCCCGCCCCACCGCGCCCCACCAGCCCGGACGCCTCGACCTCCGCGATCACCGTCTCTGGCGACAGGTCGATCAGCGCCCGCCGCAGCGCCCGGTAATCGCCGTATTCGCTGAGCGCCTGGACGCGTGAACCGTCCAGCCCCGTCAGGAACATCTGCGGATCGCCGCCCAGCACTGCCCCATGCGGCACCTTATCGCCGTCAAGCAGGGCGAGCGCATCCCGCACGGGCGCGGCCGAATGCTCCCCTACCCCGCGCCGGCTGATCAGCGCGGCCGGGGCATGTTCGCACAGCCCGAGACAGGTGGTATGCTGCACGGTAACGCGGCCGTCGGGCGTGGTGTCTCCCGGCTCGATGCGTAAGTGATCGCAGAGCTTGTGCAGGATCTCATCCGCGCCGGCCAGCCCGCAGGACGGATCGCCGCAGACGCGGACGATAGTTTCGCCGGTAGGTTCATCTTCAAACAGCGAGTAAAAGCTGATGACCCCATAAATATCGCTCACCGGCACATGCAGCGTATGCGAGATCGCCTGAACGGCGTCGTCATTGATGTGTCCCAAAGCCGTCTGAATATCCCACAACACGGGCAGGAGGGCATCCCGCTGCCGCCCGGGATAACGCTCAAGAATTGCTTCCAGTAAAGTCAGTATAGCCGTCATTAAGTATCCTTCCGCCTCACGGTAGATGGGCTTTTCCCCGCCTAATATACTACAATTATTGCAATAAAATAAAGCGAAATTCACGGAGATATTACGATGACCACTCCGCCAACGTTAGCCCCGGATCGGCTCGTTCGCACCACCTGCCCCTACTGCGGTGTCGGCTGCCAGATGGATCTGCATATCAAGGATAACCTGATTTATCGTGTTGGCGCACCCTTTGATGCAGCCCCGAACTATGGGAATCTGTGTGTGAAAGGCCGCTTTGGCACGGATTACACGACCCATCCCCGCCGCCTCAGAACACCCTTGATCCGCAGCGGCGGCCCTGGTCAGTTCCGCGAGGCGTCCTGGGATGAGGCGCTGGCGCTTGTGAGCGAAAAACTCGACCAGATCGTGCGCGAAAGCGGCGGCGACAGCATCGCCACGTATGCCTCGGCCAAAGCCACTAACGAAGATAATTACGTCTTCCAGAAGTGGATACGGGCGGTGATGAAGACTAACAATATCGATCACTGTGCCCGGCTGTGCCACGCCGGCAGCGTCACCGGCCTGCAATTGGGGATCGGTTCGAGCGCGATGAGCAACAGCATCGCGGAGATGGAGCACCTGGATACTTTCATCGTGACCGGGAGCAACACCACCGAAACCCACCCGGTGATCAGCCTGTTTCTCAAAAAGGCCGTGCGCCAGAATGGGGCGAAGCTGATCGTCATCGACCCGCGCCAGATCGAAATGACCGACTTCGCGACGCTGTGGCTGCGCCAGAAGCCCGGCTCGGATGTGGCCGTTTTTCAGGCGATGGCGCATGTCATCGTGAGCGAGGAGCTGTATGACGAGGCGTTTATCAGCGCCCGCACCGAGGGATTCGAGGAATACGCCCGCTCGCTGGCCGCCTTTACGCCCGAATGGGCCGAGCAGGTCAGCGGCGTGCCCGCCGAACGACATCCGCACCGCCGCACGGATGTATGCCCAGGCATCGCGCGCCGCGATCTACTGGGGCATGGGCATCAGCCAGAGCACCCACGGCACGGATAACGCCCTCGCGCTGGTCAATCTCGCCCTGCTGACCGGGCACATCGGCAAGCCGGGCACGGGGCTGAACCCGCTGCGCGGCCAGAATAACGTCCAGGGCTGTTCGGACAGCGGCGGGCTGCCGAACGTCTACACGGCGTACCAGCGTGTGGACGATCCCGCGATAACGGCGCGCTTCGAGCAGGCATGGCACACCGACCTCTCACCCGATCCCGGCCTGACGGTCACGGAAATGGTCGATGCGGCGCTGACCGGCAAGATCCGCGCGATGGTCGTCCTGGGCGAGAACCCGCTGATGAGCGAGCCGAATCTGGCCCACGCGCAGCACGCACTGGAAGCATCTCGATCTGCTGGTCTGCATCGACATTCTGCCCAACGAAACGACCGAACACGCCCATGTGATCCTGCCCGCTGCCAGCTTTGCCGAAAAAGACGGCACCTTTACCAACAGCGATCGCCGGGTTCAGCGCGTGCGGCAGGCGCTGCCGCTGGCCGGACAGTCGCGCCCGGATTGGCAGATCATTTGCGATCTGGCGCGGCGCATGGAAACGCTTGCTCGGCGTTGAGATCAGCGCCGGGTTTGACTACGCCGGTGCCGAAGCGATCTGGGAAGAAATGCGGCAGGTGACGCCCGATTTTTATGGGATCACTTACGAGCGGCTGGAACGCGAAGGCGGCGTGCATTGGCCCTGCCCCGCACTGGATCATCCCGGCACGCCCTATCTGTTTGAGGATGAGTTCCCGCGCGGCAGGGGCAAATTCTGGGCGCTGGAATATGGCACGGCCAGCGAACTGCCCGACGAGGAATACCCGTATCACCTGACCACCGGGCGCGTGCTGTTCCACTGGCACGGCGGCACGATGACGCGCCGCTCGAAGATCGATGAAATCTTCCCCGAAGCGGTGCTCGAAATGCACCCCGACGACGCGGCCAGTCTGCACGTGGACACCGGCGATTGGGTTGCTGTCACCTCGCGGCGCGGCTCGATCACCTGCCGCGTGCTCGTGACCGGGCGCTCGCCCGCCGGAACGGTCTTTCTGCCGTTTCATTTTGCCGAGGCGGCGGCCAACGTGCTCACCCTGGATAAAATCGATCCGCGCGCCAAAATCCCCGATTACAAAATGGCCGCGGTTCAGATCGCCAGAACAGATCCACCCGCCGGGCGCGACGGCGCAGATATTCCGCTCCTGGAACGCGGCGCGATCAAAGACCCGCTCCGACACGTCCATTGATTGCATATTATGACCCCTATCCCCCGTCCGACCTCCGGTCGGCACCACTTCTCCCCGCACGCGGAGAAAGACGGGCGACTTAAGTCCCTCTCCGTTTACGGGGAGGGATTTAGGGAGGGGTAAACAAGCAAGAGCCGCTGAGGAATACATATCCTACATCCAAACCACAGTTGCACCTTTACCCCCCGGCTGATAAACTCAATCGGTTACTCTGATGGTTTGTGCCGAGAGGTGAGCAAAATGGCGCGGCGGCTAAGCCTGCTCCTGAGTGTATGCTTGATTGTCCTCATGGTTGGCGTCGCGGCGGCCCAATCGCCCGATGAGATCGTCGCCGTGATCACATCGCCGGCCGACGGGCAGCAGTTGTTCGGCTTAATCAATGTCACCGGCAGCGCAGAGCACCCCACGGCGTTTGACAGCTACGCGCTCGAATACAGTGACCAGAGCGATCCGAACGCCTCGTGGATGCTGGTCCAGCCAGCCGTACAGCAGCAGACGCAGAACGCTGTGCTCGGCACCTGGAACACCAATATGGTCCCGGACGGCGTTTACCGGCTCCGCTTGCGCGTCTTTTTGACCGACGGCCAGAGTCAGGAATTTACCGTCTCGAACCTGTGGGTCGTCAACACCGCGCCGACACCCATTCCGACGACAGCCGCGGGCGTATCCGATCCCGCATTGAGCGCGCCGGTGCCCGGCCCATCCCCAACGTCGCCCATTGAGCAGCCGCCGAGCAGCAACCCGCTGGCTGGTGAGACAACCGTACTTGATACCGCGGGCGGCGATACGGCCCCGCTTGAGCCGGTCAGCAGCGAACCGCGTACCGAAAAATCGACCCGGATCAACACGCAGCGGGTGCGCGGTGCGTTCTGCGCGGGCGTCTACCTGACCCTCGGCATCTTTGGCATCATGATCGTGTATTCGCTGCTGCGCGGGCGGCTGCGCCCCTATACACGCCGGCTGGCCTGGGACGTTCAAGACGACTATGACCCTGAATGAGCGTTATCTCATCGTCGGCCTGGGCAATCCCGGTCCGGAATATCAGGACACCCGCCACAACATCGGCTTTCGCTGCGTGGACACGCTGGCCGCAGCCTACCACATGAGCTTTGACCGGAAGAAGCGCTCTAAAGCGCGCGTTGCGGACGGCACCATCGCCGGCCGGCGGGTGCTGATCGCCAAACCGCAGACGTATATGAATCTCAGCGGCGCGTCGGTGCAGGGACTCGCCACCTTTTACCAGATCCGGCCCCGGAACATCATCATTATCCTGGATGATATGGACCTTCCGTTAGGGTCGCTGCGCATCCGTCCCAAGGGCGGATCGGGCGGGCACCGGGGCCTGACCGACATCATTCAGAAGTTAGGCACGCAGGAATTCCCCCGCATCCGGTTTGGACTCGGCCGTCCACCGGGCCGCATGGACCCGGCGGCGTATGTCCTGCGCCGCTTCGATCAGGACGAACTGGCTACCGTCCAGCCGACCATAGATCGCGCCATCAAGGCCATCGAGACCTGGATTACTGACGGTATCGACACCGCCATGAATCGTTATAACGGTTCCGCCGAAGAGGTCGCCGCGCGCGCCATCCAACCGGCGGCCCCGCCATCTCCACCCACTGATTCCTGAGTAACGAGAATCCACATGCAACTGACCGGCCTGCTGGACCTTCTACGCCGAACTGAAGCGTATCAAACGCTCCTCCGCCGTCTGCAAAACAAGCAGGCGGTGCCCGATCAACACATCCTGCGCTCGGCGCGCCCCTACGTGGTGGCGGCGCTGGCCGAGGATCTGAACCGCCCGCTGATACTGCTGGCCGGGCGGGTGGACCGCGCGCATAACATCACCGAGCAGTTACCCGTGTGGGTGCCACGCCTGCCGATCCAGCGTTTTGCCGAGCCCTCGGTGATTTTCTACGAGCACGCGCCGTGGACGCCTACCACCATTCAGAACCGGCTGGCGACGCTGGCCGCGCTGGCGAAGCCGCCGAACGCGCGCGGCGATACGCTCCCACCGCCAATTGTGGTCGCGTCGTCCTACGCACTGATGCAGAAAACGCTGCCGGTCCGCGAGTTTCAGGCGGGATCGCGCGTGCTCAAGGCTGGCCACCGCGCCCAGCCGGAAAGCCTGCTGCGCTCCTGGGTCGGGATCGGCTACGAATCCGCCTCGATCGTCGTCGAGCCGGGCACCTTCAGCCGGCGCGGCGGCATTCTCGACATTTACCCCGTCTCGGCTCGCTTCCCGGTGCGCATTGAGTTTTTCGGGGACGAGATCGAAAGCCTGCGCACCTTCAACCCGGCCACGCAGCGTTCGGCTGACGGTCTCGATCAGGTGGTGATCGTACCGGCCCGCGAAGCCCTTCCCCGGCTCGCGCCGCCGGTCGCGGAACAACTCCGCGTGTGGTTTGCCGCGCAGCCTGCGCCCGAAGAGGACGTCACGTCGAACCTGCCCGACCAGATCGAACTCACCAATGGGGTCGCGTTCCCGCATCTCGAATTTTACCTGCCCTATCTTTACAGCAGCCCGGCCAGCCTGCTCGATTTCGCGCCGGACGACGCGCTGATCGTGGTCGAGGATTGGGGTGCGTTGCAGGATAATGTGACGGAGCTTGAGGAGCAGGCATTGAGCATCCGCCAGGACAAGATCGCCTCCGGCCAGCTTCCGCCCGATTTCCCGCTGCCCTATCTCACCTGGGGCGAGATCCAGGATGAGCTTTCCACGCGGCAGGTGCTCCACCTGGGCACACATCCCGAATTCCCACCGACCGCAGCATCTCTGGGCGATCTGTTTTCGCCCGGCCAGCGTCACGGCGGACAGCTTCGGCTGGTGCTGGAGGAACTCTTTAACCTGTACGGCAGCACCGAACAGATTGTGGTCGCGACTCAGCAGGCGCAGCGCATGGCCGAGTTGTGGGGCGAGCAGGACGAGTATATCCATCCCGTCACCCATATCGACAGCGCCGATCACCTGGGCCTGCTGACCATTGTCGAAGGCACGCTCGGTGAAGGCTGGGTGCTGGGCAACCAAAACACGCGTCTGCACCTGCTCACCGATGCCGAGATCTTCGGCTGGAAGCGCCCCGAACCGCGCCGCCGCCCGCAGCGCCGCGCCCTGCCCCCCGAATCCGGTTTCGCCGATCTCGAGGCGGGTGATTACGTGGTCCATGTCGAATACGGCATCGGGCGGTTCGGCGGCCTGCAAAAGCGCATCCTCGACAACACCGAGCGCGAATACCTGATCATCGAGTACGCCAACAACGACATGCTCTATGTTCCCATCCACCAGGCGGATCGTATTTCGCGCTATGTCGGCGTGGATGACCGGCCGCCGCAGCTTAATCGGCTCGGCTCGCAGGACTGGACGCGCACCAAAGTCCGATACGCGCCAGGCCGTCGAAGAAGTGGCCCGCGAACTGCTGGAACTTTATGCCACGCGCGAGCAGGTCAGAGGGCACGCCTTCAGCCTCGATACCCCCTGGCAGAAAGAGCTTGAGGCGTCGTTTCCCTACGTCGAAACGGACGATCAGATCAAGGCGCTGGACGAAGTCAAGGCGGATATGGAAAGTCCGCGCCCGATGGATCGCCTGATCTGCGGCGATGTGGGTTATGGCAAAACCGAGGTCGCGCTGCGCGCCGCCTTCAAAGCGGTGATGGACGGCAAGCAGGTCGCCATGCTGGTCCCGACGACGGTGCTGGCGCAGCAGCATTTCAACACCTTTTCGCGCCGGATGCACCCGTTTCCCGTCAAGGTCGAGATGCTGTCGCGCTTCCGCAGCCCGGCCGAACAGCGCCAGATCCTCTACGAACTGGCGCAGGGGCAGATCGACATTATCGTCGGCACGCACCGGCTGTTGCAGCCCGACGTGCAGTTCAAAGACCTGGGCCTGCTGATCATCGACGAGGAACAGCGCTTCGGCGTTACCCACAAAGAGCAGCTCAAGCAGCTGCGGACCGAAGTCGATGTGCTGACCATGACGGCGACGCCCATCCCGCGCACGCTGTATATGAGCCTGACCGGCATCCGCGACATCAGCATGATCCAGACGCCGCCCGAAGAGCGTCTGCCGATCGTGACGCATGTCGGCGCGTACAATGACAAGCTCGTCCGGCAGGCGATCCTGCGCGAGATGGATCGCGGCGGGCAGGTCTATTTTGTCCACAACCGCGTGCAGACGATCGACAGCATCGCCGCCAAGCTGCGCCGTCTCGTGCCCGAAGCCGAGATCGTCGTGGCGCACGGTCAGATGGACGAACAGCGGCTCGAAGCGGTGATGACGGCTTTCGCGCGCGGCGATTTTGACGTGCTGCTCTGCACGACCATCATCGAGAGCGGGCTGGATATTCCCAATGCCAATACGCTGATCGTGGACCGCGCCGACTGGTTTGGGCTGGCGCAGCTTTACCAGTTGCGCGGGCGGGTGGGGCGCGGCGCGAATCAGGCGTATGCGTACTTTTTCCATACCCACAGCAGCCGCCTGACCGCCGAAGCGCGCGCCCGCCTGGATACCATCGGCGAGCAAACCGATCTCGGAGCGGGATGTCGATCGCCATGCGCGACCTGGAAATTCGCGGCGCGGGCGATCTGCTGGGAACGCGCCAGAGCGGGCATATCGCGGCGGTGGGATTCCACCTGTATACGCAGCTGCTGGCCCAGGCGGTCAAACATCTGAAGGGCGAAGGCGAGGCCCCGAAGCTCACCATCTCGACCCCGACCGTGACGATCGATCTGCCTTTACCCACCTATATTCCCACATCGTTCATTTCCGAGCCGGCGCTGCGTATCCAGCTTTACCGGCGGCTGGCGGAATTGAACAGCATGGAACGTATCGCGGAGATGGAAGCCGAACTCACCGATCGGTTTGGCAGCCTGCCGCGCGCTGTCAAGGGGCTGCTGTTCCAGCTTCGCATCAAACTGCTGGCACAGGCGGCGAACGTCACCGCGGTCACGAGCGAAAACGGGCAGATCAGCATCCGCCTGCCCTATCTTGCCAATACCGATCGGTCCGCGTTGCAGCAGCGGCTTGGGCATAACGTCCGGGTCAGCCGTACCGCCGTGTGGATGCCCTACGAGTCGCTGGATGAGCAAGCGTGGCAGGCGGATTTGCTGGATGTATTGGAAGATCTGAAGATCGAGGCCATCCAGACGACGTAATATCCCACAGCGTGTGGGATAGTGTGGGATAGCGTGGGAAATGTGGGAAATGATGTGGGATTTGGCCGGCCATCGGGCGACCAAATCCCACGAATTATCCCAAATCAGCGATCAGACGTGTGGGATATCAGGCCGCCCACTGGACAATGATCCCCAGCGTGCCCGGCCCCACATGCACCCCTAAAACAGCCGTAATGTACGAAAGATAAGACTCTTTTGGCGAAAGCTGGTCCACTGCCTCATCGAGCAGCGCGCGGGCCTCGTCGCCGGCCCCGGCATGCATAATCGCCAACCGCTCGATCGGGTGTCCGGCCGCGCGCTCCTCGGCCACCTTGATCAGATGCTCGGCGGCTTTCTTGCGCGTCCGCACCTTATCCGCCGCTTCGATTACCCCGTTCTGAAGTTCAAGCAGCGGCTTGATATTCAGCGCCGTGCCCAACAGCCAGCTTGCATTCCCGATGCGCCCGCCGCGATGCAGATATTTCAGGTTCTCCACCGTGAAAATCAGGACGGAGCGCTGCGCCCCCGATCGAATCGCCTCGACAATTTCGGGCGCGCTGGCTCCGGCGTCTCGGGCATCGGCCCCAGACAGCACCGCAAATCCCAATGCCCACGATGTCTGGCGGGTATCGATCAGATGCACGGGAAAATCGACCATATCCTTCGCCTGGAGCGCCGAAGCATAGGTCCCGCTGAGATCGCAGGAAATGGTCGCGCATACGACCTCGTCAGCGTTTTCCGCCTCGCGTGCGCGCTGAAACCCATCCACAAAATCCTGCACTGACACCTGCGAGGTCTTGGGAAGATCATTCGCGGTCAGCATCCGCGCGAAAAGCTCCTTCTCGGTTATGTCGATACCGTCCCGGTAACTGGCTTCGCCCCACAGGACGTACAGGGGCGCGGTGTGAACATGCCGCGCCGCGACCAGATCCGGCGTCAGATTGCACGTGCTGTCGGTGACTAAAGCGATACGTCCGGCCATACGCTGTCCTCCTCTGCTAATAATCAGTCCGAGCCTGCACCAACCCAGCCCAACAGTATGACTTCGCCCCGCAGTTGGCTGGTCAAGTTCCGCGAATTATAGCCGTTGGCGTTCGCAATGTATAAATCCAGCCGGCCATCGGCCGCACCCGAACGCGTCTGGATTCCCGCATACGCCAGCCATACCCCATCCGGTGAGTAACTGGGATCGCAGGCGCGCGGCGACTCGTAGGTGTAGAAAATGTCGAGGTTATTCCGTGCCACCACCAGCCCATAAGGACACTGCCCGTTCCGGCCGGCAAACGCCACCCATTCACCCTCGGGCGACCACGCCGCCGCAAAACCGTGACGCGCAAACAGGTATTCGTCGCTGGACTGGATCACCGTCCCGCCGCCGTCTTTCAACACGACTCGCGCCGGGTCCGACGCCTGATGATAGATCACGTGCGTCCCATCGGCCGACCAGGCGGCCCCCAGGTTAAGCGCCGCATCCTGGTCGGAGACTTTGCGCGCCGTGCCCGCCTGGATATTCGTTACCCAGAGTTCCGACTCAGCCGCAAACGGATCGGAGAGGCCGGTCGTAAACGCAACTTGCAGGTTGCTGATCCACGTCGGCGGGCCATCGACAAAGACCTCGGAGACGCGCTGAACCTGCCCGGTCGATACATCCATCACATACAGCAGGCCACCCTTGGGCGTGGGCGCATCGATCGCGGAGCAGGATCCGGGCTCGCCGGGTGCCCAGGTCGGGCAGGTATCCCGATCCGAGACAAACGCCAGCCGCCGGCCATCCGGCGACCACGCCGGCCACAGATCATAAGCGCCGTGCGCGGTCGCGTTCTGGAACATCGAACCATCGGCGGAGATGACAAATATATCAACGTCGTACGCCGTGGGCAGCGCCACGGCCAGCTGCGTGCTGTCTGGCGACCAGACGGGCCGATGATCGGGGATGCCGCGCGGGTTGAGCGACGGGATGTTAAACAACCGCAAGCTGATCCCTACGCTCATATTCAGCAGGTAGAGGCCTTCGGCGCGGGTTCCGTCTTCGAGAATGGTCGGCTCCATAAAATAGGCGATCTTGTTGCCGTCCGGCGACCAGTAGATCCGGTCGCTCGTGCTGGCCGGCAGATCGACGATCTCCGTCTGTGTGCCCGATGCCGGGTCAATCAGATAGAGCGTTTCCACTTCGTTGGCGGGTACCGGCGTTTCCGGGTTAGAGGTGCCGCCGGTGCGTTCATTCGCGCTGACGATCGCGTAGAACGGTTGGGTCAGGCCGCTGAGCAGGCTGGCCGGAACTTCGACCGGCATCCACTGGTCATTGGCAAACCCCACCACCGGGAACGGTGTAACCGACGCCGTCGGCGTGATGCTTGGCGGCGGTGGCTCCGTGGGTGTCCGCGTGACTGTCGGGGTGCGAGTCACGGTGGGTGTCACCGTCACAGTCGGTGTGTACGTAGCGGTCGCCGTGGGAGTCGGCGTCAGCGTGTGCGTGGGGGTGAGCGTCGCGGTTGGTGTGGGAGTCGCCTCCTCCACCGCGAAATTACATCCCGCCAGGAATAGGAGCAGGAGCAGAACCAGATAAAAGAATCGCTTTACCATAAGGCTTATTCACCGATCATCATGAACAGCGCCATCACCGGAGCGGCCGCTTCAGCACATAGTACGAGCCGCGTTTCTCGCCCATCTTGAGCAGCAGCCCCCGGCTGACCAGATCCACCAGATCACGCCGCAGGGTTTCGGGGTGTACATCCGGGCAGAGTTCCTGCAAATCCTTGTTGGTGATGCGGGCGTTATGCCGGTTCACCAGAAAATCCAGCGCGTATTCCTGCCGGCGGTTGACCTGCTGGCCGTTGAACACGCCGCCAAACAGCTCCGGCCCGCCGTCGTCGCGGTCATCGCCGGGCTGGTTATAAAGCGTTACCCGGAAACCACCGGCTGTTTCGCTGAACTCCGGTTCGGGCAGGCCGTTTTCGCGCATCAGCGCGATGACGCGATCCACGCCATAACCCAGGCGCTCAATGAACCCCATATCGGAGAGCACCTGCACGATAGCCGAGTTCCGCGAGAACCGCTCATCAACGATATTATCCACCGTTACCGGCCCCGGCAGCCCGCCCGGACTGGTGATCTCCAGCCGGTCGCTGAAGAGATACAGCCGGATGCCGTCGCCCCAGATGCTGTAATCGCGGTGGGCGACGGCGTTCACCACCAGTTCGCGCACCGCCTTTAGCGGATATTCCAACTGCTCGGTACGGGCCATGTGGGCGCTGAGCTGCACGCCTTTGCGCAGATGATCGACCAGAAACGTCTCCGCCCGCCGGATCTGTTCGGGCAGTGTCCCGGCGATATCCTGGCGCGTAAACACGTCACTCATTTCCTGGCCGGCGAAACGAGCCGCTGTAATATCCGATCCGCGAATGAACTGCTGCGGAGCCTTGCCGAACAGCAAAATCCCGGCATGCGTGGGATAAAGCTCACCATCCAGTAGAGCCAGACACCCGCGTTTGACGAGAATTTGTTCAGGCGTCGCGCCGCCCATACCGCTCAGGCTGGCGGCATAAGTCTCTACTTGCTTCCAATCGAGATCATCCGGCCGGGCATGGCGCACCACCTCGGACTCGAACGTCATATCGCCGCGTTCCAGCACGAGCCGCCTCAGCAGGTGAGTGGGGAGCGGGCTGTTGGCGGCTCCCTCGCGCGTCAGGTAACGTCCATCAAGTGAATACACATACGGCATGCCGCGCGGCACCTGAACGACGACCATCGGCACACCCTGTACCTGGATCACCTGCGGCAGCGGGATGATCAGCGGGGGATCAATCGCAAGCGCCGCCTCTAATACGTGATCGACGGTGTTCTCCGCGTCGTCCACGCCGACGGGCTTATCCGACCGCGGCGCGACCCCCAGCAGCACCGTTCCGCCGTGGGCATTCGCCATCGCCACCAGGACCGTCGAAATGTCCCGAACCGGGGCGCGGCCGGGCAGCCAGTCCAGCACATCGGAGCGACCTGCTCTCAACAAGGTCAAAATATCCTCGGCGTCGAGACTCTGCTCAGCATGAAGAAATCGCGCGTGAACAGCAGACACGGGTGTCATTTTTCGTCCTCGGTACGCTGTGTCTCAGAGGTTGGAGAGACTAAAGCCTGTTCGAGCACCTTGTCCATATGATCGACCAGCACGATGTTCAGGCCGCGCAGCGTGCGCTTGGGGATCTCCGCCAGATCCTTTTCGTTGCGTTTAGGCAGCAGCACCTGCTTGACCCCGGCGCGGTGCGCGGTCAGGATTTTTTCGCGGACGCCACCCACCGGCAGCACCCGGCCCCGCAGCGTGATTTCGCCGGTCATCGCCACATCGCGCCGCACCGGGCGATGCGTCAGCGCTGAGATCAGCGCCGTCGCCAGCGTGATCCCCGCCGATGGGCCGTCCTTCGGGATCGCGCCTTCGGGCAGATGGATATGAATATCCAGGCGGTCAAACTCCTCGGGATCGATCCCAAGCTGTGTCGCTCGCGAGCGGGTAAAACTCAGCGCGGCCTGCGCCGATTCCTGCATCACATCGCCCAACTGCCCGGTCAGCAGCACGCTGCCCTTGCCCGGCATCAGGCTGACTTCGATCGCCATGGTATCGCCACCGCCCTCGGTCCAGGCCAGGCCGGTCGCCACGCCGACCTCATCGGCCTCTGCGGTCAGGGTGGACAAAAACTGCGGTGGTCCCAGGAACTTGTCCAGGCTTTCCGCTGTGATACGCCGCGCCACGCGCTTGTTCTCGGCTTTGCGGCGGGCGAGCTTGCGGCAGATCTTGGCGATCTCGCGCTCAAGATTGCGCACCCCAGCCTCATAGGTGTATTCGCGGCAGATCAGACGGATCGCACCGTCGTCAAAATGGATGCCCTGCTCAGCCAATCCGTGCTGTTCAAGCTGGCGTGGGATCAAAAACTGCCGCGCGATGCTGAGCTTTTCTTCCTCGATGTAACCAGGGAATTCGATCAACTCCATCCGATCGAGCAGGGCCGGCGGGATCGTGTCGAGATAGTTCGCCGTCGTGATGAACATCACCTTCGACAGATCGTAGGTCACATCCAGGTAGTGATCGGAAAAGCCGTGATTCTGTTCCGGGTCCAGCACTTCGAGCAGCGCCGCGCCGGGATCGCCGCGGAAATCCACGCCCAGCTTGTCGATCTCGTCCAGCATGAACACCGGGTTGATCGTGCCGGCCCGCCGCATCGTCTGGATGATCCGTCCCGGCAATGCCCCGATATAGGTACGGCGGTGCCCGCGGATCTCGGCCTCGTCATGCACCCCGCCCAGGCTCACCCGCACAAACTCGCGCCCCAGCGCCTTGGCGATGCTCTCACCAAGCGATGTCTTGCCGGTCCCTGGCGGGCCAACAAAACACAGGATCGGGCTTTTCATCTTGTCGGCGGCCAGTTTGCGCACCGCCATATGTTCGAGGATGCGATCCTTGGCTTTGGGCAGCCCGTAATGATTGGCGTCGAGCACCTGCGCGGCGTGCCCCAGATCGAGATTATCCTCGGAGGTCTTGAGCCACGGCAGATCCAGCAGCCAGTCGAGATACGTGCGAATAATGCCGACTTCGGGAGCCATCGGCGGGATCATCAGCAGCCGGCCCAGTTCTTTCAGGGCTTTCTGCTCGACTTCGGGCGGCATGTCGGTGTTGGAGATGCGCTCGCGCAGGTCGTTCAATTCCTGCTGAAAAATATCCATCTCCCCCAGTTCGCTCTGAATGACGCGCATCTGCTCCCGCAGGATCATTTCGCGCTGGCTGCGATCAACCTCCTGCCGCACCTGAAGTTGAATGCTCTCTTCGAGTTCGAGCACGTCCAGTTCGCGCCCCAGCAGCCCGCTGACCCGGCGCAGCCGTTCGAGCGGATTGGTCGTTTGCAGGAGTTCCTGGCGCTCGTTCAGGGAGAGATTCAGCGTGGATGCCGTCAGATCGGCTAACCAGCCCGGTTCATCGATATTCAGCGCATAGATGTACGCTTCTTCGGGCAGCGCCGGGTTGAGGTCGACACACTTTTGAAACAGGCTGAGCGTGGCCCGCATCAGCGCTGTGGTTTCGCGGCTTTCCGGCACCTGTTCAGCCAGCGGCCGCGCCTTGGCCCGGAAAAACGGCTGGGTCTGGAGGATCTCGACGATCTCGACGCGGCGGCGGCCCTGCGCCAGCACACTCGACTCGCCGCTTGGCATGTGCAGCAGGCGTCCCAGCGCCATTTCCGTGCCGAATTGGTGGAGGTCCGCCGGGCCGGGCACCTCCGTCGAGGGATCGCGCTGCGCCACGCCGATTACGGTCTCCTGGCGCGTCTGAGCATCGCTGATCGCATCAATATCCTGCTCGCGCTGGACCAGCAGCGGCGTCACCATGTTCGGGAACACCACCAGATCAACCAGCGGCAGCAGGACTACTTCAATCAGACCATCCGGATCCGCAACCGCATCCTGGATGTTATAAAAGTCGTTTATGCCATGCCCAATCATGAGTTGAAATTCGACGCGTTTGTGAACATTACGTCACCGCACATTACCCACTCCCCGTTCTGGCTGACGGACCACATGCCCAACCGGCAGGCCGCACACTGTTCGCATCTCACCCACAATAAACAACGAGCCGGCCGTGCAGATCAGGCCGCCCGCTCCGACCAGTTCTTCGGCCTGGCGCAGCGCCGCGTCGACCTGGGGAATCTCCTCGATCGCGCCGGTATAGTGCTGCTCGCGCGCAATACGGGCGATTTCGCCGGAGGTCAGCGCGCGGGGGTGTACCGCCTGCGCCGCGATCAGATAATCCGTGATGGGCAGCAGCGCCGCCAAAATACCGCTGACATCCTTATCCGCCGAGACCCCAAAGATCAGCGCGAACGGGCGCTGCGGGAACAGCTCGTCTAGTGCCGCGCGCAGTCGCCGTGCCGATGCGCCATTATGCGCCGAATCGAGCACCAGCAGCGGTGTGCGCTGCACCACTTCCAGACGCCCCGGCCAATCCACCTGTTCCAGCCCTGCGCGGATGCCGGCATCGGTCGCGGGAACACCGGCCGCGCGCACATGGTGCAGCGCCGCGAGCGCAACGGCCGCGTTGAGCGCCTGATGCTCCCCCAGCAAGACCGTGCTGTACGCGTCGAGCGGCTGGTCGGCGCGCCCAAACTGGAAACGGGTTCCGTTGAGCGTGCTGTTTTCGTAAACGTACAGCCAATCGCGCCCGATCACCGTCAGAGGTGCGTGCTGCTCCGCTGCGATCTCCGCCAGTACGTCCAGCGCACCGGGTGCCTGGGGCGCACTGACGACCGGCACGCCCGGCTTGATGATGCCGCCCTTCTCACGCGCGATGGACTCCAGCGAGTCGCCCAGCAGATGCGTATGGTCATAACTCAGGCTGGTAATGACCGAGACCGCCGGCGTCACGACGTTGGTTGCATCCAGCCGCCCGCCAAGGCCCACTTCCACCACCGCGACATCAACCTTTTGTTGGGCAAAATAGAGAAACGCCAGCGCCGTGGTCGCTTCAAACCACGTAATATCCGCCACGGAATCGAGCACGGGCCGCATCTGGTTCACCAGCGGGGTGAAGGCGTCCGGCTCGATCATCTGGCCGTCGATGCGGAAGCGCTCGCGGAAATCCTGCAGGTGAGGCGAGCTGTACAGCCCGGTCTTCAGCCCGGATGCGGTCAGCGCCGACGCGCACATGGCCCCCACCGAGCCTTTGCCTTTGGTGCCCGTGATATGGATGACAGGATACTGCTGATGCGGGTTCCCGAACGCAGCCAACACCTCGCGCGGACGCTCAAGCGTCATCGCTCCCGGCGCGTTGCGGATGTGACGTTCAACCTCCCAGTTGATGAAGCTGTAGAGATAGTCGATGGCATCGGCATAGGATTGCAGCGGTGCAAGGGCCATACGAACTCCTGACGATGAACCCAAAAGGCGTGATCAACGCCCACATTATCCCACATTATCCCACACATACTACCCAACAATGCACCGGGCTACAAGGGCAAACTTCGCCGGGAGCAGTGGGCGGCTGCACGGCGATCACCTGACAGTGGGCTCACAAACCGCCCTGATAGTGGTACAATGGACCGGATCAGTTCGTGCGCCACGCGATGGTAAATGGAGTCTGGATGTCCAAAACGCTCACGGTAGGGTTTGCGCTGATCGCTGGGTTGGTGATGGTGGCGCTTGGTTACGTGATTTTGCGCCCGCCGGGTGCGCTGCTGTCCGATGCCCGCTTCGACAAAGCCCGGATCTCGCCCAACGCCGACGGCGCAGACGACATCACGACGGTGTATTATTCGCTGTCACGCCCGGCAAAGATCACCATCTACCTTGAGAATCCGGCTGGCGACCGCTACTACTTCCGCGAAAACGAACGCCGCACGGCAGGCGATTACAGCGTCTACTTCAGCGGCATCGTGGATGGGTACACCCTGCCCGGTGAAGACATCGCCGGGACAATTGAGCGCCGCCTCGTGCCAAACGACCGCTATACATGGGCGATCGAAGCCGTGCGGGATGATGATACGGAGCGTGCCACCGGAACCCTGGAGATCGCCGGCGGTGACATCGCGCTGCCGGTCATGTCCACGTTTGATATTAACCCCGCCGTGTTCACCCCCAATCAGGATGGTATCCGCGACCGGACCAACATCAATATTTACCTGGAAAAACCGGCCGATCTGAGCGTCTACCTGGAAGGTCCCGACGCACAGCGCTATTACCTGATCGAGCGCGAAGGCGGGCGCAAACCCGGCGATACCGGCAATCACGAATACGATTATGATGCGGGGGTCGATCAGGAGATGGAGCCGCCGCCCGATGGCACCTATACGCTGGTTGCCGTCGCGCAGGACGCCGAAGGGCAGCGAATCGTCCGCCAGGGCGAACTCACGCTTGTGGACGGCGGGCTGCCACGCGCGGAGATCGTGCCCCAGGCGACCGGCGGCGTCGTGTTTTTCGATCAGGTGCCTTACGATGAGAATTATTACACCAACGCCGGCATGCAGGGGGAGAAAATCGCCTATCCTGAAGGCGTCGCATCGGAAGTCACGACCCTGACGATGGTCCAGGGTGATCTGCTGATCTTTAAGCTCACCGTCAACAACTACGGCTCCACACCGATTCGCACGGCGGGACCCTTCCCCGGCACGGTGTATGACTTCAACCAGACGGCGGCCAGCCTGGAAGCCTATGAGGAGTCCGGCGCGTGGCGTGTCGGTCTGAACTGTCACACGGCCTACAGCGATTTTCCCTGGCGGTGGGCGCTCGGCCCGCTGGACGAATTGACGGCGGTTTACGACGCGGAAGCGGACGAAACCTACTACTATTTGCAGCCGGGCCAGCGTGCCGAAGTCTGGGGCGCGATCCGTATGTCGGAGATCCGCAAGGCCCGCAATCCGCAGGAATGCTGGGCCGGCCTGATCCACGAGGATGTCGGCATCCCGCCGTTTCAGAGCCGGGTGGGCGCGCGCGAGATCGAACTGGTGCCCGCGCCCTGATGTTGCCGTGCGATCACAAGTGCAGTACCATGATGGGCAGGTATTCAGCCATCAGGGGAGGTGCGCTATCAACCGCCCATATGTATCCGTTCTCAGAAACCTGATCGGGGTTGTGCTGGCGGTCGCTCTGCTCACGGCCTGTGAAGGCGGCGGCGGGGTTGAGCCGACCCGCATTCCGACGGCGATTCCACCCACCCCAACCATCCGATCCACGCCGCTGCCCGCCGTATCACCCGCCCCTGCTCTCGGCCAGACGGATGCGCGCCCCATCGTCATTCAAATCGCGCTGTTTGGCGAAGATCCGGCCGACAGCGCCCGGCGCGCCGGCATTGACCTTCAGGAAGCGCTGCAAAACGAACTCGACCTGGAAATCAACGTCCAGTTTGTAGACGAACGGACCGCGCTTAAATCCCTGTGCAGCGGCGCGCCCACGGCCGCCTGGGTCAGTCCATTCACCTATGTGAAAGCTCAGACGCAATGCGAGGTTGAGCCGGTTTTCTCGGTTACACGCGGACGTCCCACCGCGACCGTCGGGCGAACCGCGGAGATCATCGGGCGGGCGGACATTACCGACCTGAGCGAACTTGAGGATCGGGTCTTCTGCCGGAGTTACGAGCAGGACTACTTCACAAGCTGGGTCTTCCCCAGTCTGTATCTCGCCGCTGAGGGAGTTGATCCGGCGGATGGGTTGGCCGAGATCAAGGATTATCCCGATAACATGTCGCTGGGTAAAGCACTCTACCAGGGCGACTGCGCGGCCGCCGCGCTGCCACCGGATGAGTATGAGGACTGGCTGATCGACCTGTCGGCGTTCCTCAGCACCGAGTTCGAATCCGGTCACGGGCCGCGAACTGGAGGAATGGATCCACGTCGTGCAGCCCGCCGCCGAAACAGCCGCGCCCAAAACGGCGGGAGATTGGGCCTATGATCGGGGTGTAGTTCCGTATGAGGTGCTGGTCTTCCCACCCAAAAGCGCCCTTCCACTCGACCTGCGCGAGTCGATTACCGAGGCGATTGGCGAATTTCTGGATCCGGACGAAAACAGCCAGGGCCTCAACAGCCTGCTGGACGCAAGGGGTCTGATTGAGGTCAGCGCCGCAGCTTACCAGGAGTTCAGCCCCATCATTGCCGGTGCAAGATGGGATATGACCTTTAGCGAATAATGTTTTAGCCTAGACGAATCTATGGGCGGCGCGGCATCGACGGTCGCGCCGTTTGTTTGCCAGGAACGTACCATGCCGCCAGATCTCGCCGTAGTGATCGTATCGTGGAACACGCGCGCCCTGACGTTGGACGCGCTGCGCACGCTTTACGAGGACATCAATGCACATGGGCCATCGGCTGACGTCTGGGTGGTGGACAGTGCCTCGTCGGACGGCACACCGGACGCGATCCGCGAGCATTATCCACAGGTGAAGCTCATCGCCAGCGACACGAATCTGGGCTTCGCAGCAGGTAATAACGCCGCGCTGCGGGCGCTCGGCTTCCGCGACGAACCAGGACAGGCCGCCGATCCGATCAGCTACCGAAAGCGGTCTACCTGTTGAACCCCGACACGCTGACTCAGCCCGGCGCAACGCACACGCTTTATGAGGCGCTGTTCAACCTGCCGCGGGCGGGCGTCGTCGGGGCGCAGCTTGCCTACGGGGATGGCAGCTTCCAGCACGGCGCGTTTCGTTTCCCAGGACTCGGCCAGTTGGTTGTGGACTTGTTCCCGGTGCCGGGGCGTCTGTACGAAAGCTCGTTTAACGGGCGCTACCCGCAGGCTGCTTACCAGCGCGGCGAGCCGTTCTCCGTGGATCACACACTGGGCGCGACGATGATGATCCGCCGCGAGGTGATCCAGCAGACCGGCTTATTTGACGAGCAGTATTTTATGTACTGCGAGGAGATCGATTGGAGCATGCGTATTCGCCGCGCCGGATGGGAGATTTACACGGTGCCTGCTGCCCGTGTGATCCATCTGGCGGGGCAAAGCACGGGCCAGATTCGCGCGCAAAGCGTGCTCAACCTGTGGCGCAGCCGCTTCCGACTGTACCAGAAGTTTTACTCACCGTTCAAACTTCGGCTGGCGCGCGCGCTGATCCGGCTGGGGATGCGCCGTCAGGTGATGCTGGCCCACCGTGCCTATGCGGAAAACCAGCTTTCCGCCGTCGAGCGCGACGACCTGATCGCGGCGTATCGGCAGATCCAGAAGTTGTGAGGACTTTACCTGATGAGCGAGCAACTGGCCGCGGTCATCCTGGCGCGGAACGAAGAAGCCAATATCGAGGACTGCATCGCCAGCGTGCGCTGGGCGGATAAAATCGTCGTCTTCGCCGATCCGCGCAACGAGGATCGCACCCTCGAACTGGCCCAGGCGGCGGGCGCGGAGGTGCTGATCAACCCGTTTCAGAACTACGCGCAGCAGCGTAACGATGCCCTGAACGCCGTCACGGCCGGCTGGATCCTCTTTATCGACGCCGACGAGCGTTCCAGCCCGCAGCAGGCCGGCGAGATCCGGGGCGTCATCGCGTCCGCGCAGCACAACGGCTATTGGATTCCGCGCCACAATTACATCTTCGGCAAGCTGACGCGCTACACCGGCTGGTATCCCGACTATCAGATGCGCTTGCTGCGGCGTGGCAAAGCACACTATGATCCGGCCCGGCAGGTTCATGAACTGGTCATCCTCGAAGGTGAACCGGGCTATCTCACGGTGCCGTTCGTGCATTACAACTACCGGAGCTTCGCGCAGTTTGTCGAAAAGCAGAGCCGCTACGTGCGGTACGACGCGCAGATCCTCAAGGAAGAGGGGATCCAGCCCAAGCCGCACAAGTTTATCACGCAGCCGGTTCGCCAGTTTGTCTGGCGCTACTTCACGCTCAAAGGCTACCGCGACGGTTTGCACGGCCTGCGGCTGAGCCTGCTCATGGCGTGGTACGAAATGCAGAAGTATCGCCACCTGCGCCGGCTCTACCGCGAAGACTAGCCGGTCGCCCGCGCCGACTTGCGCCGGGCCGCGACTATATCCGCTAACGCATACAACCCACCGGCGACAACCCCATGCCCACCCAGCAGCACCGGGATCGGCGCTCCGGCGGCGGCTTCCGTAAACGCTTTCAGCCAGGGATCATTTATCTCGTCTGTCAGGAACAGATCCGAAGCAAACCGGTCCGCGTCGCCGGCATAGTGCCCGCTGGCGGCCATCAGTACGCGCGAATCCATCACGACCCCGTCGGCCACCTGCGCGAGCTCCTCGAAGAACTCTCTGGGACCGAGCAGATCGAGCAGTTTCAGGAGCAGCGAGCGCACTTCACCGCGATCGATCCGCTCACTGGCGACCATCCCGCGCTCCTCTGAAAAGACGCGGATCCAGCACAGCGTCGCTTTGCTCAAGGCCTGCCATGCCAGCGGAGCGACCCGGCCGATCAGCGCGACCCGGCTGCCATCGCGCGCCATCACGTCGATCACGCGCTCGACGGGAATACGATCCAGCAGCGGATCGCGCAGCGCCTCGGCCAGATGCGGCAGGCATAGCGGATGCCGCCGCACAATCGCGAGATCGGCAGGTGTATCCAGGTCCATGCTGGACACGGGATGCATTCCCGCCAGAACGCGCACGTCAAAATCCCAGTTCTCCTGAAGCATCCACGCCAGACTGTTGTCGCGCTCGGCCCGCCGAATGATCGAGAGCGCGTCGGCCGTGTGCGAGATCCCGATCCAGTCGCTTGAGTGCAGATTGTTCGTCAGCGCGATATGCGTGGGTATCCGGCTCCCCTGCACAAACTCGGACTGGACCAGCATGCCCTGCATCAATTCGAGCAGATCCCGGCCGAACAGCGGCGTGCTGCCCGCGCCGAAATAGATCACGGGCGACAGGTGGTACCGTTCGATCAGGCCTGCCAGACGCCGGCCAAAATGAAACGGTTCCTGATCGCGGTCGCGGATCAGAGCCGGTGTGTCGGGCAGCCATTCGAGATCCGGCCCGGCCACGACGATTGGGGCGATTCCCTGCCCGTGCAGCACGTCGAGCAGGTCCAGAACCGATGCCTGGATCGCCCGGTACACGCGCTGTTCCTGCGGGCTGCTGCCCCCAGGCCCAACCAGGATCACAGCGCCAATGGTTTCTTGCCGCATACCCTATCCCTAATGAAAAGGCCGGGAGCAGTGCCCCCGGCCAGCCTGTTCAACACGTAAATTTTAAGCGACTTCCGGCTCCAGTACACCATAATTGCCATCTTCGCGACGGTACAGCACGCCGATTTGCGCGGTTTCGGCGTTGAAGAAAATAAAGAAATTGTGACCGAGCAGTTCCATCTGATCGATCGCCTCTTCCTCGCTCATCGGGATCAGCGACACCTGTTTGCGCCGGACAATCGCGACCTTTTCGTCTTCTTCCTCAGCGGGCTCGATCGGCACCGGCTCGACCGCTTCCAGTTCGATCTCGGGCTCTTCAAAACGCCCGCCCACGCGGTGTTTCCGCTTCCCCTTGTATCGCTCGATCTGCCGGTACATTTTGTCGAGTGCCACATCCAGCGCCGCGTAAATGTCCGGCTGGCGCTTTTCTTCCGAGCGCAGGATCACCCCGCGCGTATTCCGCACAGTCAACTGGGCGATGCACTGATCCAAACCCTGTTTGCGCCGCTCAACGGCCAGGTCTACACGCACTTCCACAATATTGGGCAGATACCGATCCAGCCGTTCGACTTTCTTTTCGACATGTTCTTGTAGGCGAGTGGTCACATCGACATTTCGTGCATGAATCATGAGTTCCATCGTCACGTCTCCTTTTGTGGTAGCTACACACGCCCTACAAGTCGGCCGGGATCAACCCGTATCACCGGTCCCCAAGACTGACTGCCCCGGCCACAGCCGTTCCATACACATGCGTTGCACCCGCTTCGCGCAACGCCTCCGCACACGCCGACAGAGTCGCCCCTGTCGTCAGTACATCGTCCACGACGAGCACTCGCTTACCTCGAACTGCCGCCTCATCGGCAGCGAATGCCCCATCCACATTGGCGCGGCGTTCCTGGGCGTTCAGATTAACCTGACTGGTCGTCGCCCGTACCCGGCAGAGTGCGTCCGGGATAAATTCGCAGCGCTGCGTCCGGGCGATGGCCTGAGCCAGCAGCGCCGCCTGGTTATAACCGCGCTCGTGCAGCCGGGATTCGTGCAGCGGGACGGCGGACACGACATCGATCGGCCAGCCCGCCGACTGCACCACCTCGGCCACCAACTCGCCCAATGGCTCCGCCAGCCGGGTCTGACCCTCGTACTTGAGCGCATGAATCGCCGCGCGGATCGCACCCGCAAAATCGGTTCTCACACATATAGCGTCCAAACCCGGCACGGACCGCGGTGCCGCCGGCTTGATACTGGCCCGGCACCGCGGACACAAAAAACTCCCTACACGTTCACAGTTCACGCAGAGCGGCGGAAAAAGCAGATCCAACCCCACTGTGACAATCTGTTGTGCAAGGAGTTTCAGCGAGTTAACTGCCGATGTACTCAAGTCAATCTCAAACGACGATCGCTAGAAGCCGCCCATTACGCCTGCATCTAACAGCATGATCACTGATGGCCCCATCAGCGCAATCCAGATCGACGGGAAAATGAGCAGCACCATCGGGATCATCATTTTGACCGGAGCCTGCTGCGCTTTTTCCTGCGCGCGCTGCCGCCGCTTCACGCGCATCTGATCCGACTGGATACGCAGAATCTTGGCGATACTGACGCCCAACTGCTCGGCCTGAATCAGTGCCGCCACAAAGCTGGTTACATCCGGCACGTCAATACGCCGCGACATCTCGCGCAGCGCCTCACCGCGCCGCTTGCCCAACTGGATTTCCTGCAAAACCCGTCCAAACGCAACCGCGAGATCGTTATCCCACTTCTCATAAACTTTGCCCATCGCCTGCTCAAAGCCGAGCCCGGCCTCGACGCAGATCGTCAGCAGGTCCAGCGCATCCGGCAGGGCCTTGATAATACCATCCTGCCGCCGGCTGATCTGGCTCTTAAGCTGGAGCATGGGCAGGTAGTAGCCCAACAGCGCGCCGCCAAGCGTCCCCATAATGCCTTTAAAAACGCCCCAGTTGGCAAAGAAGAAGAACAGGACAAACGCGCCGATCCCCAGTGCCAGCGTCAGGGCGATACGCTGTCCGAAAAACATCACCGGCTCCATCGACTGCGATTTACCCGCCAGTTCGATCTGGTGGCGGATGTTCTCAATCTGATTTTCCGGGGTGAATTGCAGCGTAAAGCGGGCCAGCCCGCGGTACATGGGTATAATCACACGTTCCCGCGTGCTGAGCGACAGCTCAACTTCATCCAGCGAGGTCGGCATATCCCGATCGCCGTATTGGGCCAGCCGCCTCTCAAGGGGATCGGACTCGGTCTCATCGCTCATGCCGACGAAGATCAGGCCCCCAAGCAGTACAACACCCATCACGATCAACGCAATAACGGCAAAATCCATATCGGGCCTCCTCGATTAATACTCAATATTGACGATCTTCTGGATGATAGCCGCGCCCGTGGCGATCAATCCCAGGCCGCATCCGAGCATAGGCCAGCCGCACATACGGTTTTCAATCATCAAACCCATATAGCCCGGGCTGATAATATACAGGAAGATCGTCAGGATGACAGGCAGCATCGAAATCACCCAGCCGGTGATACGGCCCTGCGATGTCAGCACCCGGATCTCGCCCTTCAGTTTGATGCGGTCGCGGATGGTGTGGGCAATAGAGTCCAGAATCTCGGCCAGGTTACCACCTACTTCGCGCTGAATGTTGACGGCGGTATTGACGAGATCGAGGTCATCACTGGGCATACGCCGGAGCAGGTGATCCAGCGCGTCTTCCATCCCGATACCCAACTGGACTTCCTGGACCACGCGCCGGAATTCGACGGCGGTTGGCTCGGGCGCTTCTTTGGCGATGGCTTCCATCGATTGGAGCACCGAATACCCGGATCGGAGCGCATTCACCCACAGCGACAGCGTATCGGGCAACTGCCCTTCAAACCCATACAGGCGTCGGGTTTGCTTCCGCGAAACGTAAAAGCGCGGGAAGAAAAAACCCGCGATCCCCAGCACGCCCCCGGTAATCGGGTTGAACAGCGCGGTGCCGATCAAGAACGAGCCGGCCATCGAAATCAAATGCATGGCGGCATATTCACCAACCGTCAGCTTCAGATCGGCGCGCGCCAACTGCGTTCGCCATTTCTGGGCGAACCCCCGGTCCTCGAGTGCCGCATCCAGGCGCTTGGTGATGGCGCTCTGCTGCTGGATGGGATCGGGCTGGTTGGCGGCTTCAAAGTCCGAGAGCAGGCTGCCATACTCCGACGTATAACGCCCCAGGCGCTCCTCAATATCCTTCTGCCGCTCGTTCCGAATGCTGCTGATCCCGATGATGAGCACGACCAAAGCGACCAAGCCAGCTATGCCTGCAATGACCATCCCATCCATAACACTGGCCTCCCTATCCTGTCCAGGCTGGTAATTCTATTGTACTGTAAAATGCGATAAAGATGATCGGACGCTGGTACTTGTCTACCCGGCGTCCGATCCGATTGCGAAGTCTCAGCACAGCATTAGTAACGCGACATACCGATGCCAAACACCGAAGGCGGCAGATGAATACCGGCCGCTTCGATCTTGTCGATGAACTTGGGACGCAGCCCGGTCGGACGGATACGCCCGATCACCTTGCCCGCTTCCAGGCCGGTCTGTTCAAACTCGAAAATATCCGACATGGTGATGACGTCACCTTCCATGCCCTGCACTTCGGTGACTTTCACGATCTTACGCGTGCCGTCGCGCATGCGTTCCTCATGCACAATCAGTTCAATGGCCGAGGCCACCTGCTCGCGGATGGCGCGCACAGGCAGGTCCATGCCGGCCATCAGGCACATGACCTCCAGACGCGACAACGAGTCACGAGGGCTGTTCGAGTGAGCCGTGGTCAGCGAACCTTCGTGACCCGTATTCATTGCCTGCAGCATGTCCAGCGCCTCACCCGAGCGGCACTCCCCAACGATAATACGATCGGGCCGCATACGAAGGGAGTTCACTACCAGGTCGCGAATGCTGATCTCGCCGCGCCCCTCAATATTGGGCGGGCGGCTTTCCAGCGACACGACATGTTCCTGGCGAAGCTGAAGCTCGGCCGCATTCTCGATGGTTACGATACGCTCATCGTTGGGGATAAAACCCGACAGCACGTTCAGCAGGGTCGTCTTGCCCGAACCCGTACCGCCGGACACGATGATGTTCAGCTTGCCGATCACGCACGCCCGCAGGAATTCCGCAATTTCAGGCGTGAGAGACCCAAAGCGGATCAGGTCTTCGACGGTGAACGGCCGCTTGGAGAACTTACGGATGGTAATGGTCGGGCCGCACAGCGCGATTGGACGAATCACAGCGTTCACACGCGAGCCATCGGGCAGACGCGCGTCTACCGTGGGTGAGCTTTCGTCAATACGACGGCCCAGCGGAGCCACAATCCGATCCAGCACCCGCAGAACGTGATCTTCATCTTCAAACGTCACATTCGACCGCAGCAAGTTGCCGGCGCGCTCGATATAGATGTTCTTGGGCCCGTTGACCATGATCTCGGTGATGGTGTCATCAGCCAGCAGCGGCTCCAGTGGCCCAAACCCCAGGATTTCGGCCACAATCGCCTCAAACAGACGCTGGCGCTCAGCACGCCCCAGAACAATGCTTTCCTCCGACAAAATCGCCGCGAACAGTTCTTCGATCGTCGAACGCACTTCGGGCGAGTGCGGATCAACACCCGTATCCAGTTCGGACAGCAGCTTGTTCTGCACGCGAACTTTCAGATCCTGGTAGCTGCCGGCTTCCGCGCGGGGCGGCCCACCCGCTCCCTGCGCCGCGCCCGGAGCCTGAGGGACCTGCGTGCGCCGGCGCATCTGGTTCAACTTGGACTGATCATTGGGATCGTCGTCGCCGCCCTGTCCACCGCGTTCAATTCGCCTCAATAATGACATTCGCCTGCCTCCTGCTTACAATACATGATGAATCCCGGACTTAGTTCCCACCGAAGAGCGGCTTACGCCCACTTTTGGTTGTCGTGCGATCGAGATCCTGCATCATCTGCGCGCGGAAACTGTCGGTGGCCTCGACCGACTGCCGGACCAGTTCGGCCAGCTCAGCCAGCTCACGCCCCGGCGACCGGGATCGCTGTTTGGCGACCAGCGGAACCCCCTGGTTGACTGCCGTCAGCACCGATCGTTCATCCAGCGGGATGGTGCAGACAATCTGCTTCTTCAGATGATTTTCGATCGAGGCGGCGGGAATGGTGCCCCGGCCTTTTTCCTTTTCATTGACCATCCGGTTCAGCACAAACATGACCTTGTTCGCCAGACCCACAGGTTCGCGCAGCCCGTCGAAGATGTCCAGCACCTTGCGTGTGTTCCGCACCGACGGGATGGTGGGATTGGCTACCAGCACGATCCGCTCGGCAATATCAAAGAGCTTCAGGGTCATATCGTCGTATTGGGTCGGTGTATCGACCACCACGAAGTCATACGAGCCTGCCAGCAGTTGAACCAGCGCTTTGACGTCTTCGGACGCAATATCATAAGCCTGCTCAGGATGGGGAGGCGCAACCAGCACCTTGAGGCCGCTCCCGTGCGTGACCAGCACGGCTTCGAGCGTTTCGTTATCAATATCGTTGACGGCTTTGGTCAGGTCCGCGATGTTTGACTGCGCCTGAAGGTTCAGGAATGCATCGACATCGCCAAATTGCAGGTTGCAGTCGATGAGCAGCACGCGCGTATCCTGCCGCATCAGGGCGGACGCCATATTGGTCGCGACGGTGGTCGTTCCGGCCCCGGCCTGCGGGCTGTACACCACGATAATATGGCCCGCGCCCACCGTCGGCAGGCCCCGCTCCGCCGATTTTGACTCCACCGCCGCCGCGGCCACTGCCGAGATATTCTTCATCTGGGCTTCCTGCTGGCGTACCGCGGCATTCCGGTCGAACACGCGCCGGATGGTGCTGTAGAGTTCTTCGCTCGAGATCGGCTTGGTCAGAAAATCCCGCGCTCCGGCGAGCATCGCCTGACGCAGATAGCCCGGCTCGCTCTGCACCGACATCATCACCACGGCCGCCGTCCGCACGGCTTCACTGATGGCCTTGGTGGCGGTAATGCCATCCATGTCGGGCATGTTGATATCCATCAACACCACGTCGGGCTTGAATTCCTTCGCCATGTCGATAGCTTCTCGCCCCGTCCCGGCCCCTGACCCGCCGACAACCTGAATATCTGGCTCGAACGCTAGCAGTTTGCGCAGGTTTTCTCGCGTGTCAGGGATGTCATCAACAATCAAAACCCTAATGATTTCCTGTTTGGCTCCGCTACTCATCCGTCCCTACCCTCATTCTTCACTGGCTACAACAAGGCCCCAGACATGGCGAGAAGGCACGCGGACCATGCGTGCCTTTCTCTGCCACCCCTTGTCTCAAAACGATGTTCGTCACACTACTGCTGGCCTTCTTGAGTCACAACATCGCCCAGGAATTGATACAGGTCAGCAATATCGAACCGGCGAACGCTCGAAATCGGCGGTTCCAGCGAAAATTCCAGCGCATTGGGCGGCGCGGCATTGTAGTTGCGGATCATGTAATCGAGCGTCACGGGCTCCGTGGTCACCACACGGTCGTCTCCGGCCTGGCGCAGCGCCAAGGTGATCGGCACGCCCGCATCAACCGCCCAGGTCAGTACCAGGGCGTCCTGGGGTGTGACGGCCAGCGTGATGATCTGCGGTATGAAAGGGGTCGCGCTGGGCAGAGGCGTGGCCGCCTGCTGCTGCTGTTCGGTTTCGTCACCGGGCGGCGGGGGCGCAGTGGGCTGCTCTTCAGGCGTCGGGGTCGCGCCAATAATATCACCACCCGGCGGGAAGTAACCGACATGCACCACGAACGCATTGGTGACGGTCCGCTGCGTGACCAGACGCGGACGCTGCGCGGTTTCGCTGGGGCCGACCAGCATCCCTTCCGCCGTGAGAGCGTTGGGTTCGATCCGGCCCTGGCGCGGTGCGCCAATCACCAGTCCCTCATCGCCACCTTCTTCCGTGACCATTCGCGTAATGAGTGAAATATTGTTGGGCAGGCGGGTCTGGAAGGTGGGATCGACATCAACATACAGGAAGGACAGGATCACATCAACGTAGTCGCCATCCTGAAGGCCGTAAGCGACCTGCCCAATCCCCGAGAGGTCCAGCGGGATTGCGACGGCCACCCAGGAACGATCGGCCGGGAGTGCGTTCATAATCGCCGCGGCGTCAGAGCCTTCCCGAGCAATCTCTGACAGGTTATCGACAATCTGACGCGCGAGAATCGGTGAGCCTCGGAATATATCGGTCCGTGCGATGCGGCCTACCACATCGCCCATATCTTCGGCCAGAAAGTAGTTGCCCGGCTCTGGCAGTGCTTCTTGCGGCCAGGGCTGGATGCCGAGACCTTCTTCGGTGATCATCATACCGCGCGGAAGGTTCTGGATGGCGACCACGATCTCGACCATATCTTCGATGCGCTGCGTTTCAGACTGATCCTCGGGTTCATCCCCGGGCCCCGGAGTACTGTCTGTATCGCCACCCCCCCATCGTCCTGCATCAAAAAGACGGCAGCAACGACTGCCAGCAGAACGATGGCCCCAATCAGAATAATAACTCGACCTCGCATAAGATTTCCTCCCACAAGGTGCGTTTTGAGTGGCCCCCAAGTGCTACAGTGGCCCGTCGCCCATCTATAAGCCCAAGTGTAGTCCGATGCGTAGATTTCGCAAACAGCCTATCAGTCCTACTCTACCAGCGGCAGCATGATAGTAAACCGGCTGAGTTCGCCCTCCGCGCTGAAAATATCTAACGTGCCCCCGACCAGTTCAACCCGTTCTTTCAGGGTGCGCAGTCCAATCAGAATCCTCTGTGCCCTGGCGCGCCAACGCCTGTTCCGGATCAAACCCACGCCCGTCGTGCTCGATGGAGGCCTTGAGCCATTCGGGCCCCACGTCCAGCAGGATGTTGGCGTATTTCGCACCCAGGTTATCACGCGCATTGCTCATCACCGTCTGGATGGAGCGGAACATCATCACTTCGAGATGTCCCGGCAGACGCCGCTCATCGCCCAGAATATTAAGCTGGGTGGCGATATCGGTTTTCTCCTGGAACGCCTCCACATAGCGCCGGATGGTTGGCACCAGGCCGAGATCGTCCAGCATCATGGGGCGCAGATCGAAAATAAAGTCGCGCACCTTCTGGAAGGTCGAGCTTGCCGCCGTCTTGAGGTTGGTCAGTTCTTCCTCAGCCCGCGCCGGGTTGCGATCAAAAAGCTTCTGGCAGATTTCGGCCTGAAGAATGAAGTTGGTGAGCGACTGCGCCGGGCCATCATGCATCTGCCGGGCTAACCGCTGGCGCTCGGTTTCCTGGGCCTCGACCATGCTGATCACCGCCTGAGGCGACAGGCCACCCGATGCCGCTGTCCCCCCGGAGATGGCTCCGCGCGTGACCGATGCGGGAAGTTGATCGGGTGATAGCCCTTGCATCCGGTCCATCAGCCGCTTGACAAGCTGCTCCACATATCGCAGTTCTTCCAGCGTCGCCTTGGCCTTTTCGAGCTGTCCCTGCATGGTCAGCAGCCGGGTTCGAGCGTCCAGGGTGCCCTCATACGCCGCCTTGATGTCGGCGCGCGGAATGGTATCGAAATTATTCTCTACGCGGCTGAGCTGCGAACTGATAGCGACACTGCGTTCGCGCATCCGGTTGACTTCATGCTGAGTCTGTTCGATAAGCTGCTGGTTTTCTTTCACCCTGATCTGGATCTTTTCATACTCGGCCCTGAACTCGCCAAGCAGCTCATCTTTGGGGGTAATAACTCCCATGTTCCCCGTCCTTTGTGCCCGTTTCGAATTTAATGTTGATCACGGGACTGATCGCTGGTCCGCACCCAGCCCCGCTTGAGCGCGTACACGGCTGCCTGGGTGCGATCGCGAACATCCAATTTCTTGAGAATAGACGTCATATGGTTTTTGACCGTCTGGTGGCTGATGCCCAGGGATTGAGCGATTTCCTTGTTGCTTTTCCCCTGCGTCACAAATTGCAGAATTTCCATTTCGCGCGGACTCAGGGGCACAAAATGCTCATTTGGATCGACCATATACGGCCCGGTAGCCGCTTCAACCCCGGCATCCAGCCAGATCTTGAGCTCTTCCAGATCAAAGGTGAGATCGCCCACGACAAAGAACCCGGCCGCCACCTTGCGCACGGTCTCAACCAATTCTTCCGGCTCAATATCCTTCACGCAGTAAGCCGACCCACCCGAGCGCATGGCGTGGAGAACCTGCTCCATATCGTGATAGGCCGTGAGCAGGACGATCGCCGTGGTCAGGTGATCCGCTTTCAGACGGCTGGTCACTTGCAGGCCGTTGATGCCTGGCAGGTTAATGTCGAGCAGCAGCACGTCGGGGCGCAGGGCATGAGCGAGCTCAAGCGCCTGCTCGCCATCGCCCCCTTCTCCCACGACGTGAATACCCTCTTCCGTAGCGAATATATTGCGAAGACCCTGCCGAAAAACAGGGTGGTCGTCGATGATCAGCAGCGAAATAACTGGTCGAGTGTCTCGGCCCAGATTATCTTCCATAGCAAAAAACAAAGCCTCGGTTCAGCAACTTAATTTCAACCCGTAAGAGCCCGCAACTTGACGTGAGTATAACATAGGTCAGAATCGATGAGCAAGCCACCATAAACCGCGGCATTGAGCTAGTATAGATGCGGTGCTCTCAGGGCTCACAATCGGGCGGCCAGTTGAGCTCGTAGACCATCATATGACCCCCGCCGGCCTCGACCGCATAAGACGTCTGAGTACGAAACAGTGGCTGAATCACGTCTTTTCCCAGGTCGGGATCATATTCCCACACGCGCCCCAAACGCGGATCATCGGGTGCCGCCGGGCGCTGGTCAGGGAACACCATCAGATAGCGCGCCCCGCGCTCGCACATCAGGCGCATCAGGCCCGTGTCATCACGCATCAAGGGCACGACCTCCGGGCTGACCAGGCCGGCCAGATCGAGAATCGGGCGCGGCGCGAAATAGCCCAGCGCGCCAATATCATGCACCGCCAGCAAATCATCCGGCGGCAGGTGGCGCTCGACCCATCGGGCCGTCTCGACCATCTCGGTGTTGATGATGCGCACGTCCTGCGCGTACTGGCGCGCGCCCAACCACACAAATCCCAGCGTCACCAACACGGCCGACAGGGCCAGGGCGCGGCTCAGGACTCGCAATCCGGGACGCCGCCGGCCGGTCTTCAGGATAACCAGCGTTCCCCCCACCCCGTACAGCAGCAGATGAGGCAGGACCGGCATCACATAACGCCCATGCTGGTAGCTCGCCGGCAGCCGCACCGCATATGCCGACAGCAGCAGGATCGCCCAGACGAAGGGGAGCAAATACGCGATATTCCGGCGGTCATGGCGTAGGCGCGCGCCGATCATCACCAGCGCGGCGATGATTCCGGGAAGAAGCATCACCAGCCCGCCCGCCATCAGCGGAAGCAGCATCCGCCCGTAACGTTCGGGCAGCGACCACTGTTCGCGGTGGATCGCGTATTCAGCCTGCTTGGCGGCGGCCGTTTCGGGCAGCAGATCGCCGCTGACATGGTAGTTCCAGATCGCGTAAGGCGCGGTGCAGAGCAGCCACGCCAGCCCCACCCCCGCGATCCAGGCGGCCACCAACCGCACACCCCTTTCGCGCGGATTCCATGCCACCAACACCACAGCGACCGTCAGCGCGAGCAGCCCCATGCCTTCGGGACGGGTCAGGGTCAGCGCCGCGCCCACGACCCCCAACAGTACACCTTGCCAGAATGCGGGCCCTGCCCGCTCCGACCGCGCCTGAGACACGTTAGTTAATCTCGCTTCTTCTCTCTCTTTCCCTTGTTTTTCTCTGTGTTCTCTGTGCCCTCTGTGGTGAATCTTTTTCCGTTTTCAAACGAAACGGCCCGCCAGCCCAACCCAACGACGACCAAACTCAGCGCACCGAACAGCATCGTCTCCATGCCCGAAGCCGCCGCCCAGATCAGGTGCCACGCCGTGACCACGCCCAGGCCGGTCCAGGTGCCGGCGTGCTTCAAATCGGGGAATATGACCGTCCCCAGTCGCCGCGCCGTCCAGCCTGCGCCAGCCAGCGCCAACGCGCCCAGCCCAAAGGTCCACGCCAGACGCGGGATATGGAGCCCGTATCCCACCGCCAGCAGCACGGTCCACAGCGGCGAGGTTGAGGCGACACTGGTTTCGCCTGGCACAAAAGCCCATTCGCCGCGCTGCGCCAGATTGCGCGCATACGTCTGGTGGATCCAGCCGTCATCGAGGGGGAAACCGGCCACATGCAGGAGACTCGCCGCCAGCACATAACCCGCCACGCCAAGCGCCGCCAGAAGGCCGATCCACACATCCACTCTGTGCGCCCTGCTCATAAGCTACTCCTGCCGCACGATGGCGTACACGCGCCGGTCATCGGAGGGGTCCTCCGTCTCGGTGCCATACTGCGCGATCAATCGCAAAAACGAATAACTCTCTTCGCCGGCAAACAGCGCGGCGAACGGCCGGGTGCGGTTTGGATCCAGCACCAGATAAGTCACGCCATAACGTGCCGCGATCTCTGGCACCACCGATGGATCGGCGTTTGGGACGACCACCCCCGACAACCCGGTGTGATAGTACAGCGCCGGCGGATCGTTCACCATCACGACCGCGCCATCCGGCAAATCGTGGGCCAACGCGCGGTAAAAATCCCCGTTATCGTTCCAGCCGCTCAGCTTGCTTGCAGCCACACCGACGCTCAGCACGACGGCCAGCGCCACCAGCGCCCCGCTGAAGACCATCTGCGCCTGCTGCTTGCGCCACCGCCGCCGTTTTGACATCCAGGCGATGCCGTCGCGCAGGCCGATCAGCCCGGCCGCCGCCCAGAACGGCAGCAGCGCCGCCGAGCTGTGGAACAGCCCGCCCCGGTAGCCGGGATAGGCGAACACAAACGTCATGGCGAGATGCATCCCCGCCGCGTACAGGATCACGCCCAGCAGCAGCGGATCGCGCCGGCGGCTCCACAGGCCGGCCAGCACAAACGGCCCCAGCACGATCCAGGTTTCGACGGCGATAAACGTGCCGATGTTCGAGGTGAGCGCCGTCCAGCGCGAACGCAGGATGTTATCCAGTCCCCATGCCCAGAATTCGCTGGCGCTGACGCCGGGCGGATAGTTCGCTATGTCTTCGTAACCCCGCAGCCACACCGCGCTGATCCCCCCAGCGGGCAGCGGCGTCCCGATTGCATTCAGATTACGCGCCATCCACGGCAGCATGACCAGCAGATAGGCGAGAATACCTGCCGCCGCGTATCGCCCGACCGGCCGCCGCGCCTCACCCGGCCAGACGATGACAAGCAGCATCACCAGCACCAGCAGCACGCCGTCCGCGCGAGTCAGGTGCGCCAGCGCGCCGAGTGCCCCACTCAAGGCATACCAGCGGGAATCGCCGGTCGCACGCCCGCGCCCCATCGTGAGCAGTGCCAGCGACCCGACCAGCCCATACAGCGCGAAAGTATCGGTCGTGGCCCAGAAGGGCGTAAAAAAGCCGCTGAACAAAACCAGCAGCCCGGCCACCCACGGATTAACGCCCAGGTGCGCGCCAACCCAGGCGGCGACCAGTACCAGCCCGGCGAAACACAGCACCGATGGAAGCTGCGCCGCCCCAAACGTCGCCCCGAACAGCGCCATGCTTGCCGCCGCAACCAGCGATTCGAGCGGCATCCAGTACACATGGCTCGGACCGGGCAGTGAGTCCGGCGCATTGATGTAGATCCACAGCGTGGCGTCGGTCAGTCCATCCCCCTGGGCGAGACGCTGCCCGGCGTTGAAATAATAGTACGCGTCGGTATAGCCCGGCTGCCGGATCACCACCGCTAAGATCGCGCCCCACAGCAGTGCCAATCCGCCCAGGATCAGATACACCCGGCGCATCAGGGTTTCACCTCAGCGAACTCGGCCGCCACATCGACCAGCAGCACCGTCACGCCGTTGAACGCTTTCTGCTCGATCACCTGGGCGCGCCGTTCGATCAGCCATGCGGACAGGGGCAAATCGGTGGGCTCAAACGGATCAAGGTTGGGCAGTACGCCCTGGATGTGTCCATCCTCGTTCGGGTTGCGATAGATCGCCCAAACTCGCTCAACCGGCTCGGCATACTGGCTCGTCCAGGCCGGCCCATCGAGCAGCCACGCGCGCGGCATACGGTCATCTTCCAAATAGCGCAGAAACGCCACCAGCGTGATCGGATCTTCGAGCAGGAGACCATCGCCCGCCGCTCGACTCTGCTCGACATACTGCGCCGCCGCGCGCCAGTCCTCTTTGACGTCGTCATCGCGTTCCAATGCGATGATTACGCTGCCCGCACCGACCACGGCGACGATCACCGCCAGCGCCAACGCCCATTCGGAATGCGAAAGCCGCTGCCAGCCGCGCACGGTCAGCAGCAGGACGGCGGGCAGTGAGATCATAAAATAGCGGTCCACGTAAACCGGGCGAAACAGTGAGACGGCAAAAATCGCCAGCAGCGGCGCGACGACCAGCCAGAACCAGTAAAAGTCGATGCGGTATGTTTTGCGCTCTCGGATGGCATGATATGCGCCAGGGATCAAACCCGCCGCACTAGCGATCAATCCGGGCACAATGTACCAGGGCAGCGATCCATCGTAGCCGACCAGCATATTCCACAGCGTGAGCGGGAGATCAGGTAATCCGGGCGTCGGAATCCACGCCACGCCAAACGAAACGGTTTCCTGCTGCATCAGGCCGATCAGCCAGAGCACCATCGGGACAATCGCGATCGCCTGCGCGTAAAACCAGCGCCGGAAAAACCCCCGGTGCGTCCGCAGGATGAACGCGAACAACACGTACTGCGCCAGCGGCAGCGCCAGCGCGAAATAATGCGTGAAATACAGCGCCGCACTGCTCAGCGTGAATCCGATCCAGTTGGCCCGCGTCCGCTCCCTGGAGAGCAGCATCAGGAAGAAGTACGAGGCCAGCACCGCCAGCACAAACACCAGGGCATAGGGCCGGGCCGTCCGCGAGAGCCAGATGTGATAAGGGTTGAACGCCAGCAGCGCACCAGCCGCCAGCGCCAGCTTATAGTTCCGGTACAACCGCACCGTAACCCACATCAACAGCGGAATGCCGAGGACTCCCAGCACGACGGATGGCAGCCGCAGCGCCACTTCAGTGTCGGCATGGAACGGGCGCAGCGCCATAAAATAGAGCGGCACATGCGCGCTGCTGCTCTCAAACATCAGCGTAAAAAACCGATCGGCGGGCGCTTCCATCACCAGCGCGGTGAACGCCTCGTCGTACCACAAACTCGCGTCGCCAAGCTGCCAGATCCGCAGCCCGAACCCGCCCAGAATGATCAGCGCCGCGACGATCCAGAATGCGCGCGAGGGGGGAGAAGACATTTCCTGTATCCGCATAGCCGCCTTTTAGTCCGTGCTGCACTGTGCCTGTAAAGCGTCTGAGTCTGGATTGTCAAACCGGTACACATTCAGATCGTTAAATCGTCTCACGCCGGTTTCGTCGTAGTGCGCGCGCAGCCAGCCCAGCGAATCGTAGCGCGCATTGTGCGGATCGTCTTCGACCAGTTCGATCATCTCGTCTTCGAGCTTGTCGAAGGTGACATACCACACCCGCGATGCCCCGCCCGCCGCCGCCGCGATACAGTCGTCCGCCAGCCATTCGCAGGGTCTGCTGCGTGGGGAGCGCCAGCGTATCGGAGCCGGAGCCGGGAATATCGCGCACAAAACGCTGCGGCAGGTGACGCGCATAGTACAGAGTCGGCAGCGCGCTGATCTTGTTGCCGTGTACGATCACATCCCCTGCCTGCCGGTGATCCACCAGATAATCGGCGGCATCATCAAACCGCCCATTCGGGAACGTATCCCAGGTGTAATGGGTGAACAGGCCGAATCCAATCACGATAGCCCACGCGCCCGGCCAGGATCGCCACGATGAGACGCGGCATCTCTCCGCGCGTGAACAGCCATGCCAGCGCGATATACAGGATCATGGCGGACGGGATCAGGGCGCGCGGCAAAAATACCGGCTGGAACAGGTGCGAAAACAGCCACATGAACAGCATCGGCATAAACGCCAGCCACAGCGCCCAACCGACCGGCTGCGCGATCTGCGCTGGCCTTGCGCCGCCGGGAGCGCAGCACCGCGTAACCCCGGTAGAGCAGCAGCACGGTCAGCAGCGCGGCCAGCAGATACGTGGGCAGCCACCACGCCGCGGAAAAATCCAGGTTCACCGAGATAAACGAGCGCAGCGCCAGCCAGAGATGCAGCACACTTGGCTTCTGGACCCAGTACTGTCGCAGTTTGCCCATCTGATCCGGCAGATTCACCATCCACGGCAGGTACATCAGCAGCGCCAGCAGCGCCGCCAGCCCGGTCTTGGCGATGCGCGCCCGGTCGCGCGCCACGAACGGCAGCAGTCCCAACGCGAGCAAAAACAGCGCGGCCAACTGCTGCACGTACATCCCGATCCCAGCCAGCACCCCAAACAGCAGCCAGTATCCCACGCGATCGCGGTGCCATGCCCGCCAATACACCCATGTCGCCAGCGTCAGGATCAGACCCATCAGCGCGTACATGCGCGTTTCCTGCGAGTACTGGATATGAAAGGGAGCTACCGCCGTGATCAGCGCCGCGACCAGCGCGGTGCGATCCCCGAACCAGTCCCGCGCCAGGAGAAAGACCGCCCCCACCGACAGAACGCCGATCAGCACGCTGTACAGGCGGACGGCGAACGGGTCCTGCCCGAAGATTTGCATCCACCCATTGAGCGACAGGTAATAGAGCAGTGGGTGGACATCCGCCGCGCCACCTTCGACCTCGGTCAGCGTGCCGTCCACCATCGCATCCCAGCCTTTTTCGGCAAACAGCACGGCAAACGCCTCGTCATACCACAGCGTCCGCCCGCCTAGATTGACCAGCCGCAGGCCGAGCGCCAGCAGCAGGATCAGCAGCAGCACCGTCCGGGTCCGCCCCTCACGCATGTACTGCCCCCTTTTCCGTGGTGATCTGCCGGACCAGCGCGACGCCCACGGCGGCCAGCAGCGCCGTCCTGAGCAGAATCAGCAGCACGTATGGCGGGACGAGTGTTCCGGTGATGGCTCCATCCGAAGGATCGGTTTGCATAAACAGCACCGGGTATTCGACAAAACTGGCAAAACTGATCAACAGGCCAAGCAGAACGCCGTCTCGGTGCGGGAAATTCAGCAGGATCAGCGGCACCAGTGCCACGGTCCACTGCGGACTCCAGCCCTGCGCCCACAGGAAAAACAGGATTACGGTGAGCGTAAAAAACGCCACCACACTCCGATCATCATGCCGCATCCGGCGCGTGAAGATCCACCCGCCCGCCAGCGCAAACGGAATAGCCCGCAGCCCGGCGGGGATCACCGGCGCGTGGCCGTCCGGCTTGAGTGCCGTATCCGCATCAACCCGTGTGTCCAGATCCCCCAACCGCCCCGTCCGCATATTCCCATCCAGCAGTGCCCAGACCGTTTGATACGATGCCTTGTGGAACTGCGCCCGCAGCGAGCTAACCGCCATGTCCCCGCCCCACGCGATCATCAGCGCGAATCCACCGCCTGCGATCAACAGCGTGATGGCCGTGTAACGCATCGCGGCTCGCCACGGATAAAATCGCCACACCGCCGGCAGAATCAGCACCGGCGTATATTTGGTGAGGATCCCGACCGCCGCGGCCGCAGCCGACCGATCGCGCCGACCGTGCAACAAGGCCCACAGCGCCAGCAGGATCGTGAGCAGCACCAGCGGCTCGAACGTCCACCACGAGATAATCAGCGGCGCAGCCAGCAGCGCATAGATCCACGCCAGCGACAGGCCAACCGCCTCCCCGTGCAGACGCCGCGCCAGATCGCGCAGCAAAATCAGGTTCGCGACGTCGGCAGCCAGCAGCACCAGCCCCACCCCAAACGCCCAGGTCCGGTACTCCACCGCGCCAAACAGCCCGATCAGCCGGTCCACGCCCAGGAACAGCAGCGTCGAAACCGGCGGATGCTCGTACCAGTAATCGCGGTAAGGCCAGTCACCGTCATCGCTGAGGCGCACCATGCCATAAAAATAGCGCAGATCGCCAAAGCTGCTCATCCCCCGCTCGACGGTTGCCGGCGTGCCATCCTCTTCGTTCAGCCGGAAGACAAACGGCTGGTAGACCAGCCCCATCGTCAGGCGAAAAGCGATGAACAGATAGATCAGCAGCCGGAAATCGGCCCACAGCGGCGGAGCCGATGCCGGCGGCGCGGAAACGGGCGGCTCACGCATCCGGCGTCACCCGCACGAAGACCGCCGAGCGCCCCTCGTCAAAAAGCTGTTCCTGCCACTCATCCGGCATCGTCTCGAGCACCGCGGCCAGGATGCTGTCCGCCTCGACGGCGATATAGCCGATGTCGAGAGCCTGCAGGGCTTCCTGCCATCCGTCCCGGATCAGCATGATCTTCAGGTAATCGCGCAGAAACGCATCGTCGTACAGATCGGTGCGCCCATCCACATAGACCGGCACATCGGGCGCGGCAAACATCAGGTAGCCGCCCCAGTTGTAGCTGTTGAACATCGGGCCGGGCGGCGGCGATTCATCGAGATAACGCGCCAGTTCCACCGGGAAACGGTCTTGCTGCGCCTCGCGCACCGTCGTTTCATTCAGCGCCGACACGATCTTCACCACGCCGCCCAGCGATGATCAGCAGCAGCAGCGCCCAGTTGACGATCGCCATATTGCGCGTCACGGTGCGCCGGGGCCGGATCTGCCAGCCGCGATCGTTCAGCCAGACATTGAGATGATGAGAGAAGACCGGGGTCGCCGCGATCGCAAACACGGCGATGTTGCGCCCGGCCGACAGCGCCATAAACCCGGTCCCTGCCACCAGTACCAGATCGGTCCAGTCGAAACGGCGGCTGCTCAGCCCGGCGAATGCCAGCACGCCAAACAGCAGCAGCGCGAACGGCCATGTATTGATCGAGTGAAAATCAGGCGAAGCCCATTCCTGAATAAAATCCTGAAGCGCGCCGATCCCCACCGTGCGGAACGGATAACCGAGCATCTGCACGCCGTAGGGATTAACGACGACCGCCGGGATCGAGACCAGCGTTACCAGGGCCATCTTGCGCAGCCGGCCCCACGATACGACGTCGGGATCGCCGGCGTTGAACAGGTTGCCGAGCACTTCCCCGATCAGCGAGCCGAACAGAAAAATGAACCCGATGGCAAACCCGCCGTGCAGATTCGCCCAGATCACCATGCAGCGGCGGGATCAGCCACAGGCGATCCAGGTGTTCGCGCTTATAGAGATGCAGCAGGTAGAGCACCAGCGCACCCAGCATAAACGAGAACATCTGCGGGCGCGGCGACCAGAACACCGCCGCCGTCGTCGCGCCCAGGATCACGGAAAACGCGCGCACATAGGCATTGCCGTCACACATCAGGTACACGAACGCCATGCCCAAAGTAGCCAGCCCGGCGGTATAAAGCGCCAGCCCGATATTCCCGCTGTCGCCCGGTGCGCGGCCGCCGCCGAACAGCTCATAGACCCCGTAGATGACGATCTGCGATCCCCAACTGTGATCGATCCAGTCTTCGCCGTAGCGGGTATGGGAAAATGGGTCCGTCGTGGGGATCTCGCGGTGATCGACGATATATTCGCCGCTGCGGATGTGCCACCATGTATCCGTGTCAGTGGGCACGCGCACCGCCATGACAAACAACAGGAGAAACAGAATCGCGACCATCAAGCGCTGGATTGTCAGCTTGCGGTAATGTTCCATTGTGCCCCCTGCTGTTCGATCTGGAAACTTAACGAAAAACAGTAGCGCAGCCCCGCGGTCTCGTCAAAATTCCGCTGGCAAATCCGCGTGATCCGCCCTATGATCGGCGCATACAGAGCGAGGACATAGCCATGAATATGTTAAAACCCCTGCGCGACTGGGCCGCCCGCCTGCTCCAACCCGCTGAGGTCGATTCCAGTGCCGCGCACGAACAAACGGTGCAAAAGCTGCTTTCGGTTCACGGCATCCGCCTGGTCGAAACGGATCCCAAGGGCAACGCGCGCCCCTGGAAGCCGGATGAGATCAACCTGCTGATGGACACGCTGCACGGGCTGGGCCCAGCGTTCTACCAGCCGTTTCTGCGCACACCGATTCACCTGTGGATCGACCGGGGTCCGGGCGGCGGATCGTTTGGCAGCGGCTGGCTGCGCATCGGGGAACCGGGGCGCGACCTCTCGATCCTCTACCGCATCTTTCTGCACGAAGGTACGCATGCCTCGAACGAATATCGCGGCTGGCCCTACGAGAACACCTTCTGCACCCGTCCCGGCCTGGATTGGCGCAAGGACGGCGACACGTGGGTTCACCCGCGCCAGCAGGGCAAACCGCCGGAACCCGGCCAGTGGGAAACACTGCCGGTCGATTCGCGCGATGTGAGCACGGCTCCCGGCGAGGATCTGGCGGAGATGGTGCGCTACTATGTCCACTCCGTCAGGAATGAACGGGCATGGCTGTGGCCGCTGGATCTGGCGCAGCCGCCGCTTTACCTGTGGGATACCTCGCCGACGCGTTTTGTCTACGTGCGTGACCATTTCCTCGCGCTGCCTGCCGACCACCCATGGTACAAGCGCCTGCCGGATGATCTGGAAGCACGCGCCGCCGCCAACCTGACCGTTCAAGGGGACCATTAGCACCATGCTCAACCCCGCGTATATCGCCATCGGCAAGGATGGACACGTAACTCTCTACTGGGGCGATGGGACGGAGCAGCACAAAGAGGTGATTCTGCGCGGGCCGCGTGTCAGCAACAACCGGGAATTCATCGAAGTAATCGAGGAGATCAAAGCGTGGGCCGAGGAAAACGGCTACACGGTGGTCGTCCCGGCCTACGATCTCGAAGAGCCGGAGAACGTCGAGATCGACATCCCCGACGATGAGGCCAGCCAGATAACGGTTGATGACGTTGACGACCTGATGGACGATCTGTTCTCGGCGGGCGACGATGAGGTTGATGAATATGATGCCAGCGAGGATTATTTCCGGTAGCAGGCAAAAATAAAGCCCCGCGATGGCGGGGCCTGGATTAAAAAGACCGCTGAGATTACAGGTTCTGGACGATGTTCGAGAAGATGTTGCCGATGGCCGGGCCAACCAGGACCAGGATGATGATCACGACGACCGCGACCAGGACGAGAATAAGTGCGTACTCAACAAGGCCCTGACCTTCTTCACGAGGTTGATACAGCATTTTGAATACTCCTTGGGATAGATGATTACCGAATTGAGTTCATCATACCGCGTTTCCGGGCCCAAATCAAGCCCTGTGGAAACATTTTATTAACCCTTTATGACTTTTTTCCTAGAGCCCGTTATGCACTTTTAGCCCCTTTCCCCGTGCGTGCGTCCCGCAAGCGGGTTGCTCGCTTCACCGTGTGGGGAAAGCGGAGAGCTCAAATCCCTCATCGGCATCAAGATAAGGAATCAAGGCTCGGTATACTCGCTAATTGACCCCTCCCCTGTAGAGGTCCCCTCCCCGTGCGGGGAGGGATTTAGGGAGGGGTAAAACGACGCACCAAGATGCAATGGGGAAGTCCCTCTCCACCCGGTGGGGAGGGATTTAGGGAGGGGCTCACCTACAGGAAAAGTCACTCGCTAAGGTGGCGCCAATGCATTACACCCTCTAGCCCACACCGCAGGGCCGGCCTGTCCCCTTACTCGGCGGGCTGGCGGTAGCGTTCCACAATCGTCGGGATGAGATAATCGTTGAACGCGCGCTCAAGGTTGTAATCGGGCGACCAGCCCCAATCACGGCGAGCCGCGCCGTCATCCAGTCCGCTCGGCCAGCTATCCACGATCCCCTGCCGGGCATCGGATGGCGCGAACGTGATGCGCGCGTCAGGGAATGCCTGCCGGACCAGATCGGCCAGTTCCGCCGCCGAACGGCTGAAGCTCGTCACGTTGTACACATCCCGCGTCAGCTGCTCGCGGGGAGCCGAGCCCAGCGTCAGCAGCGCCTTGATCGCATCTGGCATCGCCATGAATGGAATGGTGGTATCTTCGCGCACAAAACACGCGTAAGGTTTGCCCTGCGCCGCCGCGTGCAGCATCTCCGGCGCGAAGTCGCTGGTGCCGCCGGTGGGTATCGTCATGGCGCTGATCAGCCCCGGAAAGCGCACACAGCGAAAATCCACGCCGATCGATTTATGCGCCGATAGCTGCCGGTAGTGATGGGCATAATAGCGCCCAAGGTGCTCGCAGTAGAGCTTGTTGCAGCCGTACATGGTGATCGGGCTCAGATGTTGGTCCTCACATACATCACCGGCTTCGTTTTTGGTGGCGAGATCGGGCAGCCCATAGGATGCGATCGAGCTGGCATAGATGAATTTGACGGGCCGGGCGCGGGTCACGCTTTGATCCACGGCGACCTTCAGCAAATTTACCGTTCCCTGCACGTTGACCCGGTGCGCGTTCTCCGGGTTGAATTCCGAACTGGTAGACAGCAGCGCGGCCAGGTGGTAGATCGTGTCGATCTCATACTCGGTGTCCAGCGTTTCGAGGAGTTCCATATCGAGAATATCCCCGACAATCGTCCGGGCAACCAGTTCCCGTATCGGCCGCTCAACGCGCTTCAGGTCCAGCACCACCAGGGGAAGCTGGTCGGGCAGATTGGCCAGGGCTCCGATCAGCCCATGTCCCACTTCGCCATTCGCGCCGGTAATGAGGGTAATTTTTCGTCGCAAGATCTTGTCCTTTGCACAAAATAACCATAGTTGCTCCTGATTTTAACGGCCCCAAACCGTCCTCACAAGTGGCACTCGGCAGGAAATCAACAGGGGCGCATGACGCCATACGCCCCTGTCCCGCTGGATGGAAATCGGTCTGTTATTCGGCCGTCTCTGCCGCCGGTGCCCAGGTATTCAGCGGCACGCCCACCAGCGCCGGGATCACCGCCACGGTCGCCACGACGTTATCGCCCGGCATGGCCTCCTGAAAGCTGAACGACCCGCTCTCGTTTTGCATCGAAAGCAGCCAATCCTGCGGGTTGTTCCACTCGGCGAGATCCTGCTCGTTCGCCACCAGGGCCTGAACGACCAATGCCGTCGAATTGGTATCGCTGTCCGTGCCAAAATCGCTCGGACTCTGGTACGGCCAGCCGCCGTCTTCGTTCTGGATCGCTTGCAGATACGCGAGTCCCGCTTCCACGGCATCGGCGGAATCGGTCAGGGCCAGCGCTTGCAGGCATAACCCGGTGGTATTCGTATCGGACGCCTCGCCCGCCATGAATCCCCAGCCGCCGTCCTCATTCTGTGCGGCGGTCAACGCTTCGACTGCGTTCTCCGGCAGTTCCGTGCCCGCGTTTTGCAGCGCGATCAGCGCCGTGCAGTGATCAAACGCCCCGTTCCCGAAAATACCTTCCTCAGATTGCAGCGCCAGCAGATCGTCGATCAGGTTGTGCCCACCGAAATCTACCGGATCGTCGCCCGCCGCGACCAGCGCCGCTGATCACTTTGGCGATAGCGCCCGCGGTCAACTCACCGCCCCCGCTCACCTGGGCTTCCAGGAACGCCAGCGTATTGGCCATCGTGACGGTCAGTGCAGTTTTGTTTGCTTCACTCGCACTCTGGGTCCCCGCGATGATCGCCACGACGACATCCGCCGTCGTCGCCAGATCGCTTTCGGGCGCGAACCCGTTGCTGAAGCCGCCATCGTCGCTCTGTATGGTTTGAAGGTACGCAATCGCCTGCTCTATCGCGGCGTTATCGTCATCCTGTGCCAGCGCCGGCAGCGCCGCAGTCATCAGGCTCACGATCAACATCAATGCAGCAATTCGCTTGAACATGGTTTTCTCCTTTTAAACAACTGGGACCAACAAACAAAAACGCCATTCCAGATCACGGAAAGGCGTCAAACGATCACAACAGGATCTGTCGCCACCCCCGATCCGCGAGAGATGCTCTCGACACACACGTTCCAGGTGGGTAATCTGGCTTTGCGGGTGGTGTTCCACCCACATTACAGCTGCGGGACAGCGCCGGACTCTGACCGGCTTCCCCCATTTTGACCTTGGCTTCCGAGCCTTTGGTCGCCTGGAAACGAATGATTCAGTTTGGACGATAATATACCGCTGCTGGCGCGTTACTCCTCCAACTATTGATGGTCGGGCGATTCGCCCCGATCGATGGTCGCGACAAACGCGATGGCGAGGGTCTGCGTGTGGCTGAGACTCACCTGCCAGTCGCACAAGCCCAGTTCATCCGCCAACCGCGCCGCCGAGTTGTACAGCCGCAGGTGCGGCCGCCCGGCCTCATCCGACCAGATCTCGATATCCACCCAGCACACGTCTCCAATCCCGGTGCCAAGTGCTTTAGCCGCAGCTTCTTTGGCAGCAAACCGTGCCGCCAACCGCGCCGGGATCTCACGCGACTGCTCGCGCTCCGTTGCGGTGAAAAATCGCGCATAAAAGCGTTCGCCGTGCCGCTCCATCGCCTGCCGGATGCGCTCGACCTCGATCATATCCACGCCAATTCGCAGCATGTGTCAGGTTCCTCGCCCAGCGGACCTATGAGCCGGCGGGCAGTTCCGGCCCCGCCACGGCCAGCGCGAACACATCCGGGTTGAGATAATGTCGCGCCGCTGCCAGCACATCATCGACCGTGATCGCGTTGACAAGATCCGCATAGCGCCGCAGATAATCCAGCCCCAATTGGTAGCGCTCCATGCTCAGGATCGAACCCGCTACGCCCTCATTGCTCTCAAGCTGGAGCGGCAGCCGCCCAATGAAATTGGCCTTGTTATCGGCCAGTTCGTCCTCGCTGACCGGCTCGCGCACCAGCCGTCGGATCTCACCCTGAATCACGTCGATGGCGCGGTAGACGTTCGCCGGATCAACGCCGGCCACGACGCGCCAGGGTCCCGGCCCCAGCCCGCCATCGAGCCGGCTGAAGCTGTAGTAGGCCATCCCGTTTTGCTCGCGCACCACGGTCCCAATCCGCCCGTACATGCCAAACACGCCCAGGATGCTGTTCGCCAGATTGGCCGCCTGCCAGTCCTCAGCAAACCGCGAGGGGCCGGGTCCGCCCAATACGAGATCGTTCTGACTCTTGCCGGGCATCGTGTGGATCTGCTGGCGGGCTGTGCCGATCGGCGGCACCGGCGGGAGTTCCGGCGGCACCGGCTGGTCGGGCCGCGCCCAGTCGCCAAAGTAAGTCTCCACCAGGCGGATCGCTTCTTCGGTCTGCACCGCCCCGACGACCGCGATCACCATGCCGCACGGTCCGAAATAGCGCTGATGGAACGCGATCAGGTGATCGCGAGTGAGCGCGGATACGCTCTCAATCGTGCCATCCGTCGAGCGGCTGTAGGGGTGTTCGGCAGGATACACCAGTTCGCGGAACAGGCGACTGGCGGTATAGCGGGTGTCCTGCTCATGCACTTTCAGCCCGGTGATGGTTTGCCCGCGCAGGCGCTCGACGTATTCCGGGGGAAAGACCGGGCGACGCAGCGCATCCGCCAGCAGATCGAGCAGCATCGGCAGATCCTCTGCCAGACTCTTGCCGCTGAACCCGGCCGTGTGATGGCCGCTGCCGATCGACAGGCTTGCGCCGTTGCCTTCCAGCAGCTCGTAAATCGTGGCGAAGTCCCGTTTCTCGGTGCCGCGCATCAGCATCGACGCGGCAAACGAGGCCAGCCCATTTAGTTCGACCGGCTCGAACAGCGCGCCGGCTTCGATTGAGCCGGCAATCACCACCGACGGTGCGTGATGATTTTCGCGCACCAGGATCACAATCCCGTTGGGCAGTTCGCGGCGCGTAATATCGTCAGGGCCGGGCAGCGTATTCAGATGCATGCTCATTGCTGGATCTCCTCGGCCGTCATTTCGCGGGCCCCTTCTGCTGCGCCGTTGGTGGGGATAAACCATCCAACCGTGCGCTGAGACGGCCGCAGATAGCGAGCGGCCGCATCATGAACATCGTCCAGCGTGACGGCGTCCAGTTGTTCCAGATAGCGCTCATACCATGTATAGCTCAGAAAATTCTCTGAAAAGGCCAGCCAGAACGCCAGCCCGGTCACGCTCTCGACCCCATACGCAAACAGCGCTTTGGCCTGCTTTTTGGCTTTGTCCAGTTCCGCCTGGGTGATCTCGCCGCCGCGCACGCGATCCAGTTCGGCATCCAGCGCCGCCTGGATTTCGTCGGGTGTGCGCCCGTCACGTGCCGTCAGTGTGATCCCGAACAGGTAGGGATCGATCGACGGGGACAGGCTGCCGCCCACGCTCGCCGCCAGTTCAGTTTCGACGAGCGCCCGGTATAAGCGAGAGGTGCGGTTGCCCGCCCCACCCCCACCCGGCGCGCTGGCTCCAACCAGCACGCTGCTGACCAGCGCCAGCTTGAACCAGTCGGGATGAGTCGCTTCCGGCGCGCGGTAGCCGGTGTAGAGATAAACCGCGTTGCCCTCGCGCTCGACAAGCACTTTGCGCTCACCCTGCTGCGGCGGCTCCATACGCGCCACCAGGGGCACGTCCGGCCCTGGTGCCAGATGACCATAGAGTTCTTCAATGCGCGCCAGCATCGAAGCCGTGTCAAAGTCCCCAACCGCGACGGCGATGGCATTGTTCGGCGCGTAGTACCGCCTGTAATGGTTGTACAGATCATCGCGGGTCATGGTTTTGAGATCGGCCATATCGCCGAGCACATGGTGATGGTACGGATGCACGCGAAAGGCGGCAGCGCGCGTCTCTTCAAACAGCCAGAACAGCGGCGAATTCTCGGACCCCTGTCGTTCGGAGATGATGACGGTGCGTTCGGATTCGACTTCGTGCGGGTGGAACTGCGCGCTGACCATGCGATCGGCTTCGGCTTGCAGGGCCAGATCGATGCGGTGCGCGGGCATGGTTTCGTGGTACGCGGTGTAATCGATCCAGGTCTGCGCGTTCCAGGTGCCCCCCTCGCGGTCGATGGCTTTATCCAGCACGCCCGCCGGGAATTTCTCGGTCCCTTTGAACATCATGTGCTCAACCCAGTGAGAGACTCCGGTTTGCCCGGTGTGCTCGTTCCGGCTGCCCACCCGATACAGCACCCACCAACTGATCACCGGCGCGGTGTGGACCTCTCTCAGCAAGACGACGAGTCCGTTATCCAGCACATGCCGCGTGACCGGACTGCCTTGTTCGGCCATATGGTCCCCTTTCGACAGCCAATCAACCCTGCCGATAGTTTAGCAGGGATACCGTGTAACCGGCATCCCTGCTCTCAGCGTTATTCCATTGCGAGATTATGTGGAGGGAGGCGACGAATCTGGCGCGAGTTATAGCCCCTCCCTAAATCCCTCCCCGTAAACGGAGAGGGACTTGAAACGCGGCGGCCACGCAGACGCGGCCGCCCCTTTCTCCGCGTGCGGGGAAAGGGGACTGGGGGATAGGAGGCAGTTTAGTCGTCGTGATTCGCCCCGTTGTAGCCGCGCCCAATACCGCGATAGGTGAAGCCAACATTGGCCATCACAGCCGGATCGTACAGGTTGCGCCCATCGATCATGACCGGCGTCCGCATGGCGTCTTTGATCTGAGCCATATCAAGCTGCATGAACTCATTCCACGGTGTTACCACGATCACCGCGTCCGCTCCCTTGACCAGCGTATAAGGGTCCGGCATCATCTCGACATTGGGCATGACCTGCTTGGCGACGTCCATCGCGACCGGGTCATAGCCGCGCACTTTCGCACCCTGCTTCTGACAGGCTTCGGCGATGGTGATCGACGGTGATTCGCGCATATCGTCGGTGTTCTGCTTGAAGGCCAGCCCCAGCAGCGCGATCGTTTTGCCCTTCAGGTCGCCCAGGATCTCGTGCAGCTTCAGCATCACGTGCTTGCGCTGGTAGCTGTTGATCTCCATCACGGCCTGGAGAAGTTGCGGGTGCTTACCATGGACCTGAGCCATGTATGCCAGCGCTTTCACATCCTTCGGGAAGCACGAGCCGCCATAGCCAATGCCGGCTTCGAGGAAATGATGGCCGATACGCTTGTCATAGCCCATACCGCGCGCCACTTCTTTCACGTCCGCGCCGAGGGCCTCGCAGATATTCGCAATCTCGTTGATGAAGCTGATGCGGGTCGCCAGGAAGGCGTTCGAGGCATATTTGATCATTTCGGCGGTCCGCAGATCCGTGACGACGATCGGGGCGCGCAGCGGCAGATGAAGCTGCGCCACACGTTCGGCCGCGTCCTGGTCCACCGAGCCGAGCACCGTCCGGTCGGGGTTCAGAAAGTCGGTCAGCGCCGAGCCTTCCCGCAAAAACTCCGGGCAGCTTACCACGCTGAACGGGATCGGGCTGGGCTGATTTTCCCGAATAATATCGGCTACCCAGTCGCCCGTACCGACCGGCACCGTCGATTTGTTGATGATGATCAGCGGGTGATCCATGACTTTCGCGACCGTCTCGGCGGCCATACGCACGTATTGCAGATCCGCTTCACCGTCCACGCCCGACGGCGTGCCGACGGCGATAAAGACAAACTCGGCGTCCTTTAGAGCCTCCGCATACGCTGTGGTGAAGCACAACCGCCCCGCGTTTACATTCCGTGCAACCAGTTCGGCCAGCCCCGGCTCATAGATGGGCATGACGCCCTTTTTCAGACTGGCAACTTTTTCTTCGCTGATGTCCAGGGCAACGACCCGATTACCCAGGTCCGAAAAACACGCTCCCGTCACCAGCCCCACATACCCTACCCCGATTACCGTGATGTTCTTCATGATTGCTGTGTCCTCTTATTATGCTTACCCGACTTCGTTTGTGATTTTTATCACAATGCCCAGAGTTCAGCGAGTCGCGTGATCTGTTACCTCTACGTCTACCCCACGTTTCGCCACGCTCGCGTCCTCCCAAACCATTGCGGCAACCTGCCGCCCCATCTCCACGGCATAATTCGTGCCGCGGTCCCAGGGATACACCTGGCTCATACTGGCAAGATACAGCCCGTGCCAGGGTGTCCGCACCTCCGGCAGCGTCTCCGAGTGGTCGATCAGCGGGACCGGCTGCGCATACGGCGCGCGGAAGACCCACCACCGGCGCACCCAGTCCAGGGAGAAGCCTGGGTTGAACGTGCTCAACGCACCGGCAAACCGCTCGAAGAGTTCTTCGTCGGACAGCCGGAAATACGCATGATCGGCGGGCACATAATCGCCGCAGTAAACCAGATGATCGCCACCGTAATGTTCGCGATCCATGTAATTGGTGTGCTCGATCAGCGCGATAAACGGAAATTCAGCGCGCGCGCGGTCGGGTTGGCTGATCGGCAGGCTGAGCCAGTATGTCCCGTCGGTGAGCAGCTCGTGTTTCAGCGCCAGCACGACAACGACCGCTCCCATGCTTTTGAGCGTGCCCAGCTTGTCAGAATAATTCGCCGGTAGATCCGGTACCAGCCGCCGCATAATTTGGGGCGACGACGTGCTGATCACGGCATCAAACGTCCGCGTCTGGCCGCCCACCGTGACCTCAAATGTACCGTTCACCGTGCGCGTGATGCCTTGAACCGGGCTGTTCAGATGGATCGTCGCGCCCTGGCTCTTAACACGCTCGGCCAGCAGCGTCAGGAACGCCTGGAAGCCACCGGCAAACGTGCCCAGGCGCGTGCGTGCGCTTGTAGATGCGCGCCCACATCCAGGCCATGTTGACCTGATCGTAGTAGTCTCCGAATTTGCTGATCAGACAGGGAGCGCCACAGCCGTTCGTAGGCTTCGCGGCCCATTGCGCGGCGCAGCCACGCTTCCGCCGTGACTCGCTCCAACGGTTTCCAGTTGTCGAAAAGACGCAGGTACAGCCCGACCAGCCCGTAACGAATCTTCGCCAGCCATGAGATCGGCAGGCGCAGGTTGGCAACGATAATGTTCGGGTGCGTCATCGGGTAGATCTTACCATCCAGCCACAGCGAGGTGATCGGCTTGGCGAAGATCAGCTTGTCCTCGGAACCCAGTTCCTTGACCAATCCCAACACCGCATCATCGTTGGCGAACCAGTGATGGTAGAACTTTTCGAGAGTCCAGTCCCACGCCTCGTCTTTAAAGCCAGCCGCCAGCCCGCCAACCTCGGCCCCTGCCTCGTAGATCTGAACGTCGGCTCCCTGGCGCGTCAGGTCATACGCCGCCGCGAGCCCGGTCGCGCCCGCGCCGATGATCGCCACGCTAACCATGGATCAGTGCCTCCGCTGCCGGGTTGTCCCGCGCCGCCGGGTTATCCGGCGCTGTCTGCTCGCCCACTACTTTCCGCGCCCGGCTGAAATCCTGCCAGTCCAACCCTTCGCGGTACAGGAAGTAGAAGCCCAGCAGCGTGATCGGCAGCCACAGGGCCGCGTGCAGCACCAGCGTATACGACGCTGCGATGCTTTCTTTCACGCCATACGCCATCAGCGTCTTGATGCCCGGCGTATCGAACGTGCCCACGTAGCCCGGCGACGATGGCAGCGTCGTGGCGAGATTCACGACAGCGGTCATGACCATCAGCACAAAAAAGCTTACTTCAAAATCGAAGGCGTGCATCACGAACCAATACTTGGTGGTTTCCGTCAGCCAGATGAAGATCGACGAGATCAGCGTCATGAACAGGTCGCGCGGCCGCCGCAAGTTTTCCAGCCCCGTCATAAAATGGTCTGCCAGACCCTTCGCCGTCTCTGCCAGCGGCTCCGGCAGCAGCCGGTCGAACACCGCGTTGTAAAGGCGGCGCATCCGCGCCGGCCGCAGCGCCATCCCCAGGAAAACCAAAAACGCGCCCCAGAACAGCAGCGTCGAGAAAAACACAATATCGCGCAGCCAGTCCGCCTGAAAATCGGCGAACGGCAGCGCCACAAAGACAAAAATCAGCATCACCAGACCGTCGAAGATCCGCTCGATTACGATCGTCGCGAGACTGGCGGAGATATTGACCGATTCGTTGCGCTTGAGCACATAGGCGCGGATGACTTCGCCCGCCCGAAAAGGATAAACGTTGTTGCCCATGTAGCCGATCACGACCACCGGGAACAACGCCCGCAGCGAGATCGGCTTGATCGAGCGCAGCAGGTAATGCCAGCGCCACGTCCGGCCCCACACGGCCAGAAAGTATATCGCCGCCCCGGCGAGCACCCAGGCGAAATTAATATCGCGCATATCGCGCCAGACGTCGGTCAGTTTGAGGCCGCGCAGTCCGACGATCAGAAAAACGGCGCTGACGGCCAGCCCAACCAGCAGCATCAGCCAACGCCGGAAAGAAGCACCCAAAGTGAAGAATCCTTTTCTGATTTTGGCCAAAGAGGCGTGCATTGTATCACAAAGCGCCGCACCTGCATACGATTTTACACACGGAGCCGACCAAATCCCTACTCCAAAATAAAAGCGGCACTACCGTGCCGCCTTGTCAGCCCTAACCCGCCGGCGCGTTACGCCTCGGAGTTCACGGACATCGAAATCATACCGTCAAGAATCTGTTCCAAAGCCATCGTGTGGCTGCACACGCCGCGAGTCTTGAAGAAGTTACAATCACAGCCCCACCGATTGTTGTCATACGTGACCGTGTGGGGGCTGTTTTCGCCCTGAACAGTAACATTAAACGACACAAAACGAACTCGGTTATCGCGCTCTTCGGCGTAGCGCTTGGCTTTTTCGATCTTGCCGATCATTCCGTAGTCCATGTCTGTCTCCTCTACTAAAACACGCGATTCAAAAGCAAAAAAGCACACCGATCCCACAACCGGCGTGCTTTACAAGAGCGAAATATGGAAATGAGAAACGTGCATGATATCATTCAGGCTTTAACTTGGTATTCAGCTAAAGCGACGGCCTGCCTCCTTCCTGTTCTACGAAAAAACCGTTTCATCCTTTTAGTCAGTATATGATATGGGCAGAAGCGTGTCAACATCCCCAGACGTAAGTTTTCCGTAAAAAAAGCTAGGGCAGATCGGTGATCACAAGAGTCGCGCCGCCCTTCAGCCACACGTCCAGCGCATATTGGAACTCGGTGGCGTTCGTCGGCTTAAGCTCCCCGTTGCGCAGCACGTCGTAGCGATCCTCATCATACTGGTAGTTCGGATCGCCGCTGCCCGGTGCGAGCTTGACATCAAGCGCACGCCCGGCGGGAACTTCGAGCACCATATCGCCGCTGCCCGTTCTCAACTCACCCTGAAGCGTATCGAGCGCCGGCAGCGAGAGCCGGACATCGCCTGCCTGCACCGTCAGCGTGATCTGGCGCAGGATCACCGGCCCCAGGTCCAGGTTGACATCCCCTTCCCCGGAATGCGCGTCCAGCACCTCGATAATGACCCCGGTTGGCAGGGTGATCTCCAAGGCCGCACGCCCGTAGTTCTCCAGCTTAGGGATCGCATTCCGATAAGATTCATTGAGCGACAAGACACCCGTATCGCCTTCCGCTGACCAATCAATCGTTACGTCGCTTTCGTCGCTGCCCTTAAAGGTCGCTTCGAGCAGGCGCGGATTGGAGTCTGCCGGACGGACGGTGATACTCGTGCGCTCGACCTCAATAGCGAGTTGAACCCGGTTGACGCCTTCTGCCAGTTCCTCGGAGAAGGTGCGGACATTGTCGGCGCGCACCACGTCAGCCTGATTCTGATAGCCGAACCAGACCACACCCGCGACCAGCGCCAGCGTGATCACCAGCCCAACCAGACTCACATCCAGACGCACCCGCCCGAGACGCACCCGCCGCCGGCCGAATAATACATCAAACCCAAAGAGGATGAGCAGCGCCGGCCAGGATCGCTTCAGAATATCGTCCACGGCTTCGGGAAACGCATCAGCGACCATCAGCAGCCAGATGCCGCCAACCGCCATGATCATCAATGGCCATAACACATAGTGCCGTGGGGCTGTCATACCGCCCTCCAAAGCTGTTTCACCAGCAGCGTGAAGCCAAACACGATAATCACCAGGGGAAGAAACGCGTCGCCGTTGTCACCGCTCAGCACGCCGAGATTACGCGCCAGCACGATCAAACCCATCACGATCACCACGCCGCCGATCAGGATCGTCGTTTCCGCGCTGGTGAGACGCCGCGTCTGCGGATCGATGGAATATCGGCCAGGGTTTCTGGCGGCAGGATGATCCACAACGCGAGGTAGATTAGCACGCCGGTCCCGGCGGTGAACAGCCCCAGGATAATAAACGCCGCCCGAATCCACCAGGGATCAACGCCCAGGTAAGCGCCCAGACCGCCGCTGACACCTCCCAGCGCGCGATCGGTCAGGCTGCGTGTCAGCCGTTGAGGTTTCATGCTTTGTCGTCACTCCCCGTTTGCCCGTTCGACACAATCCAATATACCGGCTCTGGCGATATGCCGCCAGAACGCGCCTTTTTGCGTTTGGCCGTGCGCGGTGCGACAATTCCAGGCACTATCATGACTCACCGTGTCAGACCGAGCCAGGACGTTCTTATGCCCCCTGTGACCTGCCATGCCGTGTCCGAGATCGATTTTGAGGACTTCACTGCCGCGTTTAACCTTGCCTACAGCGATTATTTTACGCCCATCGTCATGACCCCGACCTCGTTCCGCTACCTGATGGAGCGCGACGATCTCTCGTTTGATGCCTCGGTCGCCGCGCTCGACGGGGACGCCGTCGTGGGAACCGGGCTGCTCGGCATCCGGGGCTCCGCCGGTTGGATCGGCGGCATGGGCGTGATTCCGGGCCGCCGCCGCCAGGGGATCGGCCGGCAGATGATGCAGTATTTGCTAGACCGAGCGCGCGACGAGGATCTGTCCGAAGTCAGCCTGGAAGTCATCGAGGCCAACAAGGGCGCTCATGCCCTCTACCTTGAGATGGGTTTTGAGCCGGTCCGCTACCTGTTGATTCTGGAACGCCACCCTGAGACCTCCGTGCCAGCCACTGACTCGATTTACACGGCTGCCAAACAGCCCGTGGAGCTCCTGCTGGCGCACTATGATCGGTTTCACGATGTACCGAACTGCTGGCAGCGGGCGCGCCCATCGCTGGAAAGCCTTGCCTCGCATATCGAAGGCTGGGCCGCCCTTCGCCAGGAACAGCCGGTTGGTTATGCGCTTGGCTGGGCGGATTCGGTCGAAGTGCGCCTGATCGATCTGGCGGCTGCCACCGCTCCGGATCGCGTTCACATCGCTACCGCGCTGCTGGCCTATCTTCATCGTCAGTATCCCCATGCTTACGGGGCGATCTACAATATTTCGGACGACGATCCCCTGCTGCCCGCTTTTGAGGCGGTGGGCTATTCCGTTTCGTTCCGCCAGATCGAAATGCGGCGAACCCTCTGATATTGGCGCGCTGCGTCGGCTGCCCAGGTAATCAGTAATCAGTTTTTGGTGATTGGCACCGGCCATTGAGGCAAGACCCGCTTAACCAAAAACCATGAACTAAAAACCAATTACCTATTTGTACGGCGAGCGGACAAAACGCAGAATCATCCGCACATGCCCCAGTTCCAGCTCGTCGCCGTCTCGAAGGCGATACCGCCGGCGGGGTTCCAGCGAAAAGCCGTTGATGCGCGTGCCATTGGTACTGTTCAGATCCTCGATATAGAGCGCTTTGTTTTCCTCGTCCTGGATTATCGCGGCATGCCGGCGCGACACGCCCCCTTCCTGCCCGCCATACGGCGACAGGTCCAGGTCAGGATAAAAATTGGCGACCGGGTCCCCACGCCCCAGCACGATCCGATCACGAACCTCGATCCCCACCGTGGTCTGGTGCTCCCCGCCGATCTGTAACAGCAAACGCCACGGAGCCGCCAGCCGCGCCGTCTGGACGTGTCCGGTCTCGCCCGCTGGCATTACCGGATGTGGAATATGATCATCCAACAGCGATGTTTCCCGGCCCACCGGCTCATCGCTGTCAGAAGGCTGCTTGTTATCCTCGTCTGCCATGACCTAAAGCTCCGATTGTTCGATTAACTGAGTCAATTATACGCGGCTTGCGCCGGCCATGCTTTTGATGTTAGAACCCAGCCGTGGTAAGGTTGGTGCGCGTCCCCAACCACAACACGGATCACACGTATGGTTCATCGGATAACCCCTACCCACTGGCCGCCGATCATCTGGCTGATATTCTTTCCGGCGTTAGCCTCCCTGATCGCGGCGAGTCGCGTCAAGCAGGACGCCGAGCTGTGGACCTGGCCCGCCGATCTGGGTCCTGCCACAGCGCTCAGCGAACCGGCGCTGCTGGCGGATCCACCCGCCGTGCTATGGCGCACGGACGCCGCTCTGGTCTACCAAACGCTTGATGGGAGCCACGCTCAACAGGAGATTCTTCGTTATCCCGACGTTCACCCGCGCCGCTGGCAGGTCGCCCCGGCTGAGCGTGGCCGGTACCATATCGTCTGGCTCGAAGACAATAACCGGCTGCGCAGCGCCCTGATCAGCACTGACGGCGAAACGCTGCGCGGCCCGATTCTGCTGGCGGACGCAATACGGCCGGATTTTGTCACCGTGCCCGCCGGCGAGAGTCTGATCGTCGTCTGGATCAACGATCACGCTGACGAGGTGAACGCGCTGGCGATTGACCCCGCCGGCCGGCCCGGCCCGATCACGAATATCCCGGTGAACCGGGTGAGTCGGGTTGCCGCCGCGCGTGACGAGGCGAACACCCTACATCTGGCCTGGCTGACGGCTCCCACGCCAGGGACCTGGGCCGTTCACTATCAGGCGGTCAGTGCCACATCCCTCAACATGAACAGCCCAATCACCATGCAGAGTTTGTCGTTAGCCCCCGGCGAAAGTATCACCGGGCTTGAAATGAGCCTGGACGTGAGTCACGGCTATATCCTATTGGGCACCAGTGACGCCCAAACGCCCGACGAAGAGCACGTGCGGGTGCTGTCCTTTCCACTCGGTTCACCCGCCAGTGTGCAGTTTGCCAATCTTTCCCCGTCGGGCTACGCGCTGCGCTGGCCGCGTCCCGCGCCAGGACAGCACCCCACCCTGGCGCTGGCGGTACAGGTCCGCACAAGGGATGGCTGGCGGCCTGCGGTCGTCACTTTCTCGCAAGGCAGTACGGTCGATTTTGATGTGGCCGCGCCGCTGCCCGCCAATTCGGGACCGCCCGCCCTGCTTGCCGATCCGTCCGGCAGCCTCATCCTTGCGTGGACTGGGCTGGACGGCGTGGAGCCCCATCTGTATGTCACCCGCACGACCGGCACCTCACGGGATACCACCGGCCACGATTCTGCTCACGTACTGATTCGCACGCTGGCCGGGGCGGGAGTCGGACTTGTGCTCGTGGGTGTGTGGCTGCTTCTGCCGTGCTGCCTGCTCTGGCTGGCACCGAATAATGCGCCGTTCTGGCCTCTGGCCTTGGCCCTCTTCACGGCCGCGAAACTGATCTGGCCCGCCGATCTGTTCTCCCGGCTGCCCCTGTGGATGACCGCCGCTGAATTCGATCGGTATGGGTCGCCGGCAGGGATCATGGGTCTGGTCGTGCTGCTGGTCGGCCTCGCGGCTGGCGTGGCGTGGACCCGGGCGCGCGGATGGAATAACCGGCGGCGCGTGATCATCTATCTGCTCACCGATGCTATGCTGACCATCCTGATCTTCGGGACTAATCTTTTTCGCTGAAAATCGTGGGTATGGGCTGCAAAGGCGCTCATCATCTAAATCCGTACCTCAAAACTCACGACTCACAGACTCATGACTCAACGCCTGAGCATGGGGCAGGCGTGGGTTTAAGTTCATCCTTTTTGCGCTAAAATAACCCCGTTTGGAGACACCCGGATTGTGATCCGATAAGTGAGGACACTCATGCATCGTCTGTTTATCGTATCGATCAGCCTGCTTACCCTGCTGGCGGCTGTGTGGACGCCGGCCAGCGCGTCACCCGCTGCTCAGAGCGGCGACCCTGTGACGCTTCAGATTGCCATGCCCGCGCCGGTCAGCCTGGATCCCGCCCAGTTGTCGCGCTTTGACCTGCCAACGCGCGATCTGGTGGAGAATCTGTTCGTTGGGCTGACACGCTTTAATCCGCAAACCCGTCAGGCCGAGCCGATGCTGGCCGAAAGCTGGTCCGTGAGTGAGGACGGTCTCACCTGGACGTTTACCCTGCGGGATGATGTTCAGTGGGTGCGTTATGATGCGTCGGCCGAGGACGTGATCGCGGTGCGGCCGGTGGCCGCGGGGGATGTCGTGTACGCGATCCAACGCGCCTGCGATCCGCTGCGCCCATCGCCGGTGACGTCCAACCTGATGATCGTCAAGGGCTGTCTGACGGTCGCCAACGCGTTTCCTGAGATCATCGACGACCTGTTTATCGCGCGCGAAATTGGCGTCCGCGCCACCGGCCCCAATACGCTGGAGATCGATCTGCTGTTCCCGGCGGCCTATTTCCCATCACTGCTGAGCGCGCCTGAGTTCCGCCCGCTGGCCCGCGAGTCGGTCCGCGAGTCTGAAATGGGCTGGGCAAGCAGCGCCGACCTGATGACCAGCGGCCCCTATGCGCTGCAAGCATGGGATGCCGAGGGGATGACACTGGTCCGCAACCCGTCCTGGCCGGATGCCTATGCCGGCAATATCGAGCGGGTCGAGGTCACGTACCGCGCAGAAGGCGCGCCGGCTTCGTCGCTCATGTCGCGCGGCCAGATCGATATGGCCCGGCTGGCCCCCGAAGAGACCGCGGCGGCACAGGCGGCCTATCCCGATCAAGTGCATGTCACCGAGGGCACGTCGCTGACTATGCTCGGTTTCTCCTATGACCGCGCGCTGGTCTCCACGCCCGAAATCCGGCGCGCGCTGGCCCAGGCGATTGACCGGGACGCGCTCGTCCAGCAGTTTTTCCCCGGCGCAGCGCAGGCCGTCACGGGATTTACGCCCCAGGGTGTGATCGCCGCACCCGACTGGGAAAACAGCCTGTATAACCCAACCGCGGCGCAGTCACTCTACAGCGCCGCCGGTTATGAAGCCTGCAACAATGTCCCCGAACCGATGATCGTGCTGGTGCCGGATGACGATCCACTCTGGGCCGAAGTCGGAGCGGGGATCACCGGGCAGTGGTCGTCCGTGCTGGGCTGCAATCCGGTGCTGTTTGAGGTCGAACCCCTGCCCCGCACGCTGATGATCGAGCTGGCGCATTCCGCCTATGACCCGGAAAAAGTCACCCGCTCGCATATCTGGCTGACAACCTGGAGCGCGGATTATCTCGATGCGAATGCGTGGATTGTGGATGCGCTGCACTGCCGCTACGGCTATATCCACACCGGGCGCGCCTGTGGCCCGGCGGACGATCTCATGGATCGTGCGGCCTTCGAGTCCGATCCGGCCGCACGCGCGGATCTGTATGCGCAGGCCGAAGAACTGCTCTTCGGTCCGAACGGCGATTACCCCGTTGTCCCGCTCTTTATCTCCACGTCGGCGTGGCTGCAGCAGCCGTGGCTGACCGAGGTCAACGAGTATGGTTCAGCCCGTTTTGATCTGTGGATGATCGACGCCAGCGCGCAGTCCGGTGCCTGATCAAGAGCTCTCACCCCTGGCCCCTCCCTAAATCCCTCCCCACAGGGTGGAGAGGGACTTGCAGCGCGTTGGGCTGCCGGCGCGTCTCCCCTTTCTCCACATTGTGGGGAAAGGGGCCAGGGGATAGAGGCTAACGTGCAACACGCTCCCTAATTCGACCGCTGTGTGAAATTCACCCAATATGAGGTAACGGTCGTAATGGTCTCGCCATCGACCACGACTTCACACGGCACCGCCTCGACGGTGGGCGGATCCGATACCAGTGTGGACAGCATCACGGTGTAACTCAACCCCGGTGACATTTGAAAATCCGCATAGCCCGGCTCGCGTTCGGGTTTCAGGCCGGTGTAGAACGTATCATTCTGGTTGCCGCTCCACATCACCTGAACCGGCACACCCGGCATACCCTGACCGAGCCGGTCGTATACCCGCACCTCGATCATCCCGCTCGCGTCCGGATTGCAGAACGATTGCAGGCGGTTCAGTTCGTATCCACCTGACGCGGGTGTGCCCGTCGGCTCGATGGCCTGGAACGGGGTGTTAGTCGGGATGGGTGGCGTCGCCGTTTTGGTGGGCGGTGGGGTGAGCGTCGGCGTCAGGGTCAGCGTGGGGATCGGCGTGGCGAACGCAACCGGCCCCGGCGTGGGGAACATACCTGTCGCGCAGTCGCTCGCCCCTTGCGGCTCGTAAAGCTGGTTCAGCGCGCGAATGACGCGAATGTCGCTGTTGGTCACGGTTTTGCCCTGCTTAACCCGGTCGCAGGCGACCTGGGCGACCGTGGTCCAGACGGCGCGGTCTGGGCTGACAGCATGCAGGCGGTCAAAGGCCAGATCAAGATCGCGGTTCTGCGCATAGCTCAGTGCCACCGCGACGACATAATTCTCGCGTGCCTGCGGGTTCAACTGCCACGGCGCGGTATTGTGCTCCACCACCGGATCGATTTCCCAGGTATAGATGAGGCCAAAGGCCACGCCCAGGCCGATCCCCAACACCAGCGCCAGCCAGGAAATCCCACTACCCGATCGCTTCACGTGCATGTCAGACATAGACACCTGAACTCATGGATTGAACGAGGCTGTAGGCACAGGGGTTGAACGGTAAATTTCCATCCCTGGGGTGAGCCGGCCAACCGCCTCGGCCAGCGCGACCATCGGGGCAATAAATGGAACATTACTCTGGCTGATCAGCCGCTCGGTCAGGTCTTGAATGTAATCAAAAATATTCTCTTTACCGAGAGGCTGAAGCCGGGTCAGCGCGCCGTTGACGTCCTGCTCATAGACGTATCCCTCCGCGACCATGACCGTATAATCTTCCTGGTAACGCGGGGCCAGGTTCGACATCGCGCTGTTCGTATATTCCACCGGGAACTGCTCCCACCCCAGGAATAACCCGGCGGCCAGCCCCACCAGGACGCCGATCAACAATGAACCCAGGTATCGTTGTCTCATTCTATCCCTGCCTGCCTGGACCGTTCAATCACCTTGTTATAATCCGCATAAGGCCGATCACACAAATCGTGGCCGGAGCCAGCACCCGGCAATATAAAAGCCGGGGCACGATTTGGCCTCGGCTTGGGTCTTGCGCTACACTGTGCCGAAGGTGGGAGTTGAACCCACACGGGTTTCCCCGCGCGATTTTGAGTCGCGTGCGTCTGCCATTCCGCCACTTCGGCAATTGTGCCGTAAGTATAGGCGTTTTCCGGCTTCCCGTCAAGGCGCAGGGCGCACGGCGCAGCAGGCGGATCGAACACAAACCTTATGGACGAAAGCACCCTGATTCAAGCGGCCAAACGCGGTGATGTCGACTCGTTCAACCGGATCGTGCTGGCCTACCAGGACACGGCCTATACGGTTGCCTACCGCATCATGGGCGAACCCGATGCGGCTGCCGATGCCGCGCAGGAAGCGTTTATCTCCGCCTATCAAAAGCTGCACCAGTTTCGCGGTGAGCACTTTAAGCCCTGGCTGATGCGCATCGTGACCAATGCCTGTTATGACGAGCTGCGCCGCCGCCAGCGCCGCCCTGCCCTCTCCCTGGATGAGCTGCACGAGGTCCAGGCCGCGGCGGGGCTGGACCTGCACAGCCCGCAGGAAAACCCGGAACAGCACGCGCAGCGCCGCGAACTGAACAGCGCCATCCAGGATTGTCTCGGCGATCTGCCCGACGATCAGCGCGTGATCGCCGTTCTGTCCGATGTCGAGGGATACGCCTACCAGGAGATCGCGGAGATCACCAGCCTGCCGCTGGGCACGGTGAAATCGCGCCTGAGCCGGGCGCGCGGCCGTCTGCGCGATTGTCTGCGCGAAGTACGGGAACTTTTGCCGGCCGAATACCGTCTGATGAACGAATGAATAAGCAACTCAAGGCGCGCCAGAGCCGCGCCAGGATGCCGTAAGACATCATGACTGTCTCACCCCAAATCCCTTCCGAACACGACCAGCACCTCCTGTCCGCCTATCTGGATGGGGCGCTGTCGAGCCGTGAGAAGGCGATGCTCGAACAACGACTCGCGCGCGATCCGGCCCTGCGCGCGGAACTGGATCACCTGCGCGACACCGTGGCGCTGCTGCGCGATCTGCCACGCCTGAAGGCCCCGCGCGACTTTACGCTCGATCCGCAGCGCTACGCGCGTCCGCTGCCCTGGTGGAAGCGGCTGTTTACGCTCGAAATGGCGCTGCAATTCTCCGGCGCACTCGGTGCCGCCGCCTCGCTGATTCTGATCGTCACGGCGGTGCTGCTCACCGGGGACAGCAGCAACGATGCCGCGAAGCTAAGCGATCAGGCCCAGGATGGACAGACCGCGCCGGATCAGTCATCGTCTCAGGTGGCGCTGCAATTCACGGCGACGGCGCTCCGCCGCACCCTGACGTTGGACGATACTGCCCTGGCTGAAGAAACCGCCATCAGCTTTGCCGGCGAGGAATTCCAGAGCACGATGGCCGCGCAGAGTGCGTATTATGCGACTCACCAGCCGGCCACGGCCACACACCTCCCTGCCGAAGCACCCGCCCCTGGCCCGATGATGGAAGCGGATCAGGTCGAATCCGGCACCTTCAGCACCGAGAGTCAGGCTGAGGGAGAGGTTGGCGCAGCGATGCCATCCGCCCCTCTGGGAACCGAACAAGAAAATACGATGATGCAGCAGGACGAAGACTACGCGCCCGCTGAAGCCGCCGGTGCTGGTGGTGAGAGCGCCGCTGAAGCGCCGCGGACAGTGCTGCCGGAGCCGGTCCGCCCCTGGAACCCGGTCTGGCCGCGCCCCCGGCCGGATTCGCACCGACGCTGGCCGGAACCCCTACCCTTGCCGCTGGTAACGCGTTCCGGGAAGGACCTGATGACACGGCAGCGACCGAGGAATTGCAGGCACTCGACAACGAGCCCGCGTTCACGCAGACCCCACTTGAAGCGGCCGCAGTCGTTACCAATACGCCCCAATCCGCACCCGCTGAGGAGCGTGGGTCAGACGAGAACGGCGAAGCCGAGTCGTCTCCCGACTGGCCGCTGATTGTCGTCGGCGCGATCGTGCTGGCGGCGTCGGCGCTGCTGTTTGGCATCGGGCGCAGGATGGCGCGCGGATGAGGCCGCCGATCAACTACTGCCAGGTGTGCGGCCATGCGCTGATCGATCATTTCGCCTACGGCAAACAGCGCCGCGCCTGCCCGGACTGCGGTTATATCCATTTCCAGGATCCCAAGGTGGCTGCGGTGATCTTCATCGAGCAGGAAGGGCGCGTTCTGCTGGTGCGCCGTGCCATCAATCCCGAGCGGGGCAAGTGGGCGCTGCCGGCTGGCTACATTGACGATGGGGAGGATCCGCGCGAAGCTGCGATCCGCGAAGTTCGCGAGGAAACGGGCCTGGATGTGGAAATCACGGAACTTGTCGATGTGCAGAGCGGACCGCACACCCTCGGCGCATCGATCGTGATCATCTATGCGGCCCGCGTGGTTAGCGGCACCGCCTGTCCGCTGGACGATGCCGACGCCGTGCTGTGGCTCGCTGCCAGTGATCCGGTGCCGGATCTCGCCTTCGAGAGCACGCGCCGGATGCTCGATCAGTGGCTTGCCCGCCGCTAGTGAATGTTATGAACTTCTGAACTCTTTGGATGAGAAGAGCAGTCAGCTATCAGCTTTCAGCAGTCAGCCAAAAGCAAAACCCGGATCGGGATCACCCAGCCATTTTCAGCCAAGCACCTGTCATCGGATTTTGGGCTTTTGGTTTTTAGCTGAAAGCTGATTGCTGAAGGCTGAAAGCTCCTCGGCAGAGTGCCTGGAGTACATAACACGCGCTAGTGGTTATTCCCCACCTCTTTGACGGTCATCTGCCATTCCTGAACCAGCCACAGCTTGCTGTACAGCCGGATCAGGAACGGGACGTAGCGCTCGACCAGCACGCCAATGATCTCCAGCGGCCCGCCCAGGATCACCTCACGGTCGCCGTGGACCAGCGCCAGCACGGCGCGTTCGGCCACCTCATCGGGATCTTCGATCCGGAAACCGTAGCGCCGGAGCAGGTCCTCCGCGTCAGGTGGCAGCATGTCCGTATTGGTCCAGGTGGGCAGGATCAGCGTGACATGGACTCCGGTGCCCGAGAGTTCACGGCGAAGTAAATCGCTAAAACCCGATAACCCATACTTGCTGGCCACGTAGGACGTAAAGCCCGGTACGGCTACACGCCCCAACCCGGACCCGACATTGAGGATGTACCCGCTGCGGTTAGCGAGCATGTAGGGCAGCACGAGTTGAGTCAGACGGATCGCGGACCACAGATTGACGCGAATGATCTGCTCGACCTGTTCGGGGGGCTGAAGGTGCAGCGGCCCACCCTGAGACACGCCCGCGTTATTTACCAGAATATCGATCCGTCCAAAGGTTTCTACGGTGAGGTTGATGACGTTCTGCAACTGCTGTTCGTCGCCGATGTCGGCGGGCACCACGAGCACATCGCTCGTATACGGCTCGATCTCGCGCCGCACCGCTTCCAGGCGCTCCTCGCGCCGCGCGACGAGCACCACCTTGGCCGCACGCCGCGCAAAGGCGAACGCCAGCGCCCGCCCGATGCCGGATGACGCGCCGGTGATGATGACCACCTTTTCATTCAAGACCAGCGTCGAATGCTCGGGACGAAAATAGCGGAACAGCCAGTACACGCCTCCCGCCAGCGCACCTCCCCATAACAAACGGCGTCCCCATTGCATAACGTTCTCCCTCCGCGAAAGTGTAAGTACCAGCCCGTATCAGCCCTGTTTGCGCGCGATCAAAATCTGGTTTACGCCCAGCGAGAGCGGCGTCCACGTCGTGCGTGTCATCACTTGCAGCAGCGCCGGCAGCCCCAACGCCCCGAACTGGATCACCTTGGGGATGACCGGGAAATACGGCACATCCCACAGCCCGTCGCCAAAGTGCCGCAGCACGCGAAAGCCGCTGGCCTCGCACCACGATCGCCACTGCGCCGGGGATTGCACGTTGATATGCGTCGGGTCTTTGCCGATCGCGTCCGTCTTGACGTCCTTGAAACGCCGCAGGCTGTAACCCGGATTAGGTGTCGCGAACAGGAACAACCCACCCGGCTGCAAGATACGCCGCACCTGACGGATCGTGTCGGCAGGGTCGGGCAGATGTTCGACCAGATGCAGCGCCACCACAGCCGCAAACGAACCATCCTCAAAGCGCGACAGGTCATCCGCGCTCATCACGATCCCTTCGGCACGCGGCGCATTCCGCTGTAACTGCTGGATGCTGTAGTCCGCGATGTCAATGCCGACACAGGCAAAATCCTCTTGCAGCAGACCGAGCAGATGCCCCAGGCCGCAGCCCATCTCCAGCAGCCGGCTGCCGCCGGATAGGCGGTCGCCCGGCGGCGCGTATCGCCGCACCAGGGCCGCGTAGTAGCGCCGCGCGAACCAGTACATGCTGAACCGGCCCAGCGGGCGATCCGCATAGTTATAACTCTCGAAATAGTGCTGGCCGTATTCGTCCAGGGGCACCTGCGGTGCTGCGCGGTCGGATGTGTTCTCGCTCATAAGTTTCCAACTTCCAGATCGTTGGCGTATCACAATACGCCCCTACGGATACCATTTGATATACACGGGACACGCCAATTCCCTCACTGACATTGTAATGGGATGCAGCCGATCCAACAAAAATGAGGCAGCCTGCTCAGGCCGCCTCATCACCCGTGAACAGTCAAACCCACCGTCAGCCGCCAAACGCCAGCGTGATCTCGCGCGCCATGTCGGACAACAGATAGGGGAAGATGCCCAGGATCAGCGTGCCCACGGCGGAGATGCTGATCGCCCACGCCAGCGGCCAGGGCGTATCAACCTCCGCCTCGCCCTCTTCAAAATACATCATCCATACGATACGCAGATAATAAAACGCCGAGATCAGGCTGGTCAGCACGCCGATCACGGCCAGCGGCATCAGATCCGCCGCGATCGCCGCCTTGAATACGAACCACTTGCCGATAAAGCCCGCCGTCAGCGGAATCCCGGTCAGACTGAGCATAAACACCGCCATCGCGGCGGCCAGCATCGGCTGCGACCGCGACAGCCCGCGCACACTCCCCAGACTGGTACCTGAGGCATCGTCTTTTTCCAACGCGATCACCACGGCGAACGCGCCAAAATTGGTGAAGGCATACGCCGCCAGATAGATCGCCACGGCGCGCGCGGCTTCGTCGGTCACAGCGGCGGTGCCCGCTGCGGCAATCGCCGACAGAATATAGCCCGCGTGCGCGATGCTCGAATAGGCAAGCAGCCGCTTAAGGTCCGTTTGCGCGATCGCCACGAGGTTGCCCAGGATCATCGTCAGCGCCGCGATCAGCCAGACGGTGCTCTGCCACGCCGCCGCCGAATCGCCGTTGAGCACGAAATTGGGCATTCCTTCGGCCAGCACGCGCACCAGCGCCGCGAAACCACCCACTTTCGCCGCCACGCTCATATAAGCGACGACCGAGGTGGGCGCGCCCTGGTAGACATCCGGCGTCCACATGTGGAACGGTACAGCCGCCACCTTGAATCCAAGCCCGACCAGCGTCAAACCCGCGCCGATCAGCAGCAGATACTTGGTTGATGCGTCATCCGCGGTGATTTCTTCCACGGCCTGCCAGATCGCGCGAAAATTCGTGGTGCCGGTCGCGCCATAGATGAGCGCGATCCCATAGACGAGGAAGCCCGACGCGAACGCACCAAGAATGAAATACTTCATCGCGCTTTCTTCGGATTCTTCCTGCGGCCAGCGGAACCCACTCAGGATGTACAGCGGGATCGACAGCAGTTCCAGCGCCACAAACACCGTCACGAGATCGCCCGCCGCGCCCATGAACATCGCGCCGGTGGTGGTGAACAGCAGCAGGTAATAATATTCGCCGCGCTGCCGGCCGATCCGGTTCAGATAGTTATAGGCGACCATCACGCCCAGCAGCGCCGTCACCAGCGCGATCACGTTGATCGTGTCGGTGAACTTATCCGCGACGTACATCCCGTAGAAAGACTCCCGATCGCCGCCCAGGTCGATCACGTCGGTGAGCGACAGCAGCGCGATCAGCAGCGACACGCCGATCCCACCCGCCGACAGCCAGGCCGTGAGGTATTTGCGGTCCTTGGGGATGTACAGGTCCACGATCATGAAGATGCATGCGCCCAGCGCCAGCAGCGACACTGGCAGCGTCGCTCCGATGTTGAGATCGCTTAAACCAGGGACTTCAAACATCGACTGTCACCGCCTTTATTATCGCCCAGCCGCGACGGTTGCATTTACCTGTTCGACCAGTTGCCTTACTGAGCCATCCATAAAGTCAAAGAAGTACCCGGCTTGCAGCCCGATCGCGAACACCATGATCAGGATCGGGATCAGCGACCACAGCTCGTGCCATTCCAGGTCCGGCAGACGGCGGTTTTCTTCTTTATCCAGCGCGCCCATAAAGACCGTGTTAAACATATACAGCATGTAAATCGCGGCGAGAATAATGCCGAGCGCCGCGAAGGGCGTAAACCACCAGCTCAACACCTCGGAACCCGCCGCGCCGAGCAGAATCGTGAACTCGCCCACGAAGCCGTTCAGCCCCGGCAGACCCATGCTCGACAGCACGACCACCAGCGCGATCCCGCTGTAGAGCGGCATCGCCTTCCAGATGCCGCCGAAGGCGCTCATCAGCTTGGTATGGCGGCGCTCGTACAGCACGCCGACCAGCAGGAACAAGCCGCCCGTGCTGATGCCGTGATTGACCATCTGCAAGATGCCGCCCTGGATACCCGCCGAATTCAGCGCGAAAATGCCGAGCATCACAAATCCCAGGTGGCTGATCGACGAATAGGCGACGAGCTTCTTGACGTCCTTCTGCCCGTAGCTCACCCACGCGCCATAGATGATGCCGATCACCGCCAGCACGGCGATGTAGGGCGCGAACGTCTCGCTGGCTTCGGGGAACAGCGGCAGGTTAAAGCGCACAAAGCCATAGGTGCCCATCTTCAGCAGCACGCCCGCCAGGATGACCGATCCGGCGGTGGGAGCCTGGACGTGGGCATCCGGCAGCCACGAGTGCAGCGGCCACATCGGGACTTTGATAGCAAACGCGATGGCAAACCCCAGGAACAGCCAGCGCCCGGTCGCCGTGCTGAAGCTCAGGTCGCCGGCCCTGATCTGGTCCAGAATGGCCGGCAGCGAGAACGTGCCCGCCTCATTGCCCAGCCACAGGATCGCCAGCAGCATCAGCAGGCTGCCCGCCATCGTGTAGAGGAAGAACTTGATCGCGGCGTAAATGCGATCTTCCGCGCCCCAGATGCCGATCAGGAAGTACATCGGCACCAGCGTGACTTCCCAGAAGACGTAAAACAGGAAGAGATCCTGCGCCACGAACACGCCGATCATCGCCCATTCCATGAGCAGCATCAGCGAATAGTACAGGCGCGGGCGCTCCTGGATCGACTTGAACGAGAACAGGATCGCCAGCGGCATGATAAACGTCGTCAGCAGCACCAGCCAGATGCTGATACCATCGATCGCGACGAAGTAGTGGATTGAAAACCCGCTGCCCGAAATCCACACGTTGTCCTGGGCCATTTGCAGGCCGGACACGGCGGTATCAAAATTCCTGACCAACAGCAGCGATACGCCGAACGTAATCAGCGACGTGATCAGGGATGCCCAACGGTACTGCTGATCGCTGCGCGCAAAGATCATCATCAGGATCATGCCCGCCAGCGGCAGCATCAAGACCACAGTGACCAGCGAAATATCTTCCATAAGTTTTGGTCCTTGTGCGGTTAGATTCCCAGCAGTTCACGAATCACAGGAAACAGAATCAACACCATCACCAGCAGCGCGCCCAACAGCACGCTCAGCGCGTAGGTGCGCACGTACCCCGTCTGGATCGTCCGCACGCGGGCCGCCAGATCGCGCGTCAGTTCGCCCACCCGGTTAAATCCCCGATCGATGATGCCCTTGTCCACCGGCTGCGTCAGAAACTCCGTCGCGCGGTTAAACGGGTCGCGGATCAGGCGGTGATGGACAAAATCATGCCAGAAACGCCAATCCAATTCTTCCGCCAGCCAGTACGCCGCGCGCCGGTACGGCCAGATGAGATACTTAAAATAGAACTCATCCCAATAGAGCTTGGCATTAGCGAGCGCGAACGCGGGCGCGGTCTGATCGTTGGCTTGCAGCGGGTCGGGCGGGATCTGGGCCAGCACGCGATCATTGTAAAGCTGCCGCGCCTGGTAGATCGCCACCAGCGCCAGTGTGACCGCCAGCGTCGCCAGCAAGAAGGTTGAACGAGCCGGCGTGCGCATAACTGACGCTGTGCTCCAGAAAGCTGGTGAACGAGTGTTCCCCAAACAGCCAGCCCAGGATCGGGAAGCCGCTCGGCACGTTGATGAACCCGATGAGCAGGCTCAGACCGGCCAGGATCAGCAGCGGTGTCGTCATCAGGCTGCCGGATTCCTCGGCGTGTTCGGCTGCGGGGTGGCGTGGCTCGCCAAAGAAGACCAGGCTGACCTGCCGCCACATGTAAAACGCGGTGAACACGGCCGCGGTCAGCAGCAGGGCGAAGGCGACATAACCGCCCAGGCGGCCCTCGTCCACACCGCTTTTGATCGAATCGAGCAGGATTTCGTCCTTCGACCAGAAGCCCGCGAACGGGATGATCCCCGCCAGCGCCAGCGTCCCGAACAGATATGTCCAATAGGTGATGGGCATTTTGCGGCGCAGCCCGCCCATATAGCGCATATCCTGCGCGTCAAAGTGATCGTCGTCACCATGACCGTCGCCGTGCCCCGCGTGCGCGAGATGGTGATGCCCGTGCTCCATGCCGTGAATGACCGAGCCGGAACCGAGGAACAGCAGCGCCTTAAAACACGCGTGTGTCACCAGATGGAACATCGCCGCCCCGTAAGCGCCCACACCGACCGCCGCCACCATGAAACCAAGCTGGCTGACCGTGCTGTACGCCAGCACTTTCTTGATATCCCACTGCCCCATCGCGATAAATCCGGCGACAAGGGCCGTCGTCGCGCCGATAAGCGCCACCACGAACGACGTCAGGTCCGACGCGTGATAAAACACGTTCGAGCGCACCATCATGTACACACCCGCCGTGACCATCGTCGCGGCATGGATGAGCGCGCTGACGGGGGTCGGGCCGGCCATAGCGTCCGGCAGCCACACGAACAGCGGGATCTGCGCGCTTTTGCCCGTCGCGCCGAGCAGGAACAGCAGCGTGATCACCGTCAGGGTCGCCTTAAAGCTCAGCGAGAACAGCCCAAAGTTGACTTCGTGGCCGCCCTCTTCCAGCCATGTTTCCGCCTGGTTGAACACTCCCAGCGGTCCGGCGACGACATGTCGCCGCTTCTTCTTCGGGCAGCGCGGGTGAAAAGAGCGCTTCGTCACCCTCACCCGCTTCGGCGTGATGGACGATCGGCTCCTCGCCGGGATAATAGTAGGTCAGCGTCCCAAACGTCCAGAAGGTGATCAGCAAACCCAGGATCAGCCCGAAGTCGCCTACACGGTTGACGATAAACGCTTTACGCGCCGCGTCGCTGTTCTCCCAGCCTTTGCCGTCGGGACGGTCGAACCAGAAGCCGATCAGCAGGAACGAGCACAGGCCCACGCCTTCCCAGCCGACAAACATCATCAGATAGTTGTTGCCCGTCACCAGGATTAGCATGAAGACCAGGAACAGGTTGAGGTACACGAAAAAACGCGGGAAACGCTCGTCGCCGTGCATGTATCCGATGGCGTAGATGTGGATCAGCGTGCCCACGCCTGTAACCACCAGCATCATCGTCACGCTGAGCGAGTCCACGCGAAATTCCCACGGGATCAGCACATTAGCCGAGGGGATCTTGATCCAGTCCGCCAGCAGCGGCATATCCACCGCCGCCGCGTCATAGCCGGTGTTGACCTGCGCCAGCCACAACAGCACCGCGATAACAAACGCGGTGCCGCTCGCGCCAACGGCCACCAGACCCACGCCCTGCTCGCCCAGGCGTTTGCCGGTGAACAGGTTGATCAGCATCCCCGCCAGAGGGATCAGAACCACCAGGGGTACAAGGTCAAAGAAGTTTTCCATGCGCGCCTCGTTGATGGTATGCGCCAGGGTCAATCTCTAAACTTATGCAAATCGTCAATGTTGATGCTCTTTTTGGTGCGGAAGATCGCTACAATCAGCGCCAGCCCCACGGCGACCTCGGCCGCCGCCACCGTCATGACAAAAAATACCATCAGGTGCCCGTCGCCGTTGGCCCACTGCCGCGCAAACGCGGCCAGTGCCAGATTGCCCGCGTTGAGCATCAGCTCCACGGACATAAACACCAGGATCGCGTTCCGGCGCAGCAGGACGCCCATTACGCCCATGATGAACAGAACCGCGCTGAGCAGCACGTAGAGTTCAACCGATACATCCGTCGCTTCCATCGCTCTCCCCCGCTATTTGCTCGATTCACCGATGATGGGCTGATCCAGGCCGGCCTGCGGGTTCGCCAGACGGCGGACCATCGGGCGGCGCGTGCTGAGTGTCTCGTGTGTCAGCACGATCGCGCCGATCATGGCGACCAGCAGCAGCAGCGCCACCATCTCGAACGGGAGCACGTAGCGCGTATACAAAAGCTGGCCGACATGCGCCGGGCTGCCAAAGGTCGGGCGGGCTTCGGTTTCGAGGTTGATCACCACGTCCACGAACGAGTTGTCGGGCTGGCGGGCTTCGGTGAACACCCACAAGCGGGAGGTGTTCGCTTCCAGTTCTTCGCTGTCCAGCACGGCCAGCCGCGTCTGGCTGTCGCCTGATGGATGCAGCCCGATGGTCCGGGTGCCCGCGTTGATCTCGACCGCTTCGGACGCCTGACCGTAAGCCAGCCCATCGACGACAGTGGTGCCGCTCGTCTCGTCGCGCACATCCACCGCCGGACGATCCGTAAGGCCGTTAACGGCAATCACCCGCACCGCATCCGAATCGTCGATATAGGCGATGTCTTCGGACGCGGCGACGAGGGTCACACCCGGCGTTCCCGACCGCCCCACCGCCACCAGCGAGACCGATTCTCCGGCATCCAGCGTGATCGTCTCCTCCACCAGCGGCTCTTCGGCGGCACGATCCGCGCCGGCGTTGTACAGCGCCACGTCATAACGGCCGGCTTCCCAGGTGTCAAAATCGCTGCTCTCGCGGAAGTCCAGGTCACGCGCCACCCGTTCGTCATCGACATACACATCCAGCGCCTCGACGCCGTCCACCGCATGCACGACGCGCAGATACGGCCCGGTTTTTTCCGGCTCGACGGTCAGATCAATTTCGCCGCCGATAATCGCAATGCTGGCGACGACGAGGAACAGCAGCGCCAGCGCAATCACCGACGGGGCCAGCCAGCGAAAGCGCGGATGCGCTTCGGGCAGCAGCTGTTCCGCGCCCAGCAGCATGATCACAAACAAAAACAGCACCATGATCGCGCCGGCATAAACCGTGATCTGAACCATCGCCAGAAAGGGAGCGTTCAGCATGAGGAAAAAGAACGCGATACAGGCAAAGTTGAGGATCAGAAACAGCGCGCTGTAGATCGCGTTTTCGCTGATCAGCATCATGGCAGCGGAGATCACAGCAATCGCCCCCACAATGACAAAAAGTGTTAGTTCCATAGCATAACGCCGTCCTGATAGGTTGACCGGCCCAATAATGCTTCAAAATCAATTGTTCTAGACGCAGTGTAGCGTAAGTTCGGGCTGAGGGGAAGCCAGGCTCGCGGTCCGGCTTCCCTCCGTGTCGACATCTAGATCGGATCTTCCATCTCCGGGATCGAACGGGTAAACTGGCCCGGTTCGGTCTGGCGGGGCGTGCCCTCTACCCCCGGCGGCGGCGGATCGATCAGCCGCTCTTTGGTATAGATCGTGTCGCGCCGGTCATTGAAGCTCAGCCGGAACTCGTGTTCGAGCACGATCGCTTCGGTCGGGCAGGCATCCTCGCAGTAGCCGCAGAAGATGCAGCGGAGCATGTTGATCTCATAGGTCTTGGCGTAACGCTCGCCTGGGCTGTAACGCGCTTCGTCTGTGTTCTCGGCCGGCTCCACCCAGATCGCGTCCGCCGGGCATGCCGCCGCGCACAGCGAGCAGCCGATGCACTTCTCCAGGCCGTTATCGTAACGCTTGAGCGAGTGACGCCCTTTGTAACGTTCGCGCAGAGGACGTTCTTCTTCAGGATACTGAACCGTGACCGGCCCCTCAAGAAGATGTTTGATCGTGGTCGCAAACCCACGTACCATGTTCATAAGTTAGCTTCCCTTTTCATCCAATACAACAGGCCCGGTTGATCACGCTGCTTACCGCGCTCGGCGTCCCGACAGCGACACCGTCTCAACACGCCGGGTCTGAGCCGGGGTTGCATCGCGCTTGCGGCCCACCCGCGTGAACCACAGCGCCGCACCTGCCACAAGGACCAACCAGCTCGCCACGATGATCACCGCGTACACCGTGTCGCTGAGTTCTTCCGACAGGATCACCGTCACCGCGGACCACGCGACGGCCACCAGCGCCAGCGGCAGCATCACCTTCCAGCCGAAGGTCATCAGGCGGTCATAGCGGATGCGGGGCAGCGTGCCGCGCACCCAGATCATCACCAACAGCAGGAGGATTACCTTGATCGCAAAGACGAGAGGACCCAGCAGCGGCAGATCATCCACGTACAGGAAGTGATACCCCCCAAAGTACATGGCCGCGCCGATCATGCTTACCGCGATCATGCTGACGTATTCGGCCAGGAAGAATATAGCAAACTTCATGCCGCTGTATTCCGCATGATAACCGGCGGTCAGTTCCTGCTCGGCTTCGGGCATATCAAACGGCGCGCGGTTGACCTCGGCCAGCAGCGCCACCATCAGAATAAACGCGGCCAGCGGATTCTCGAAGACAAACCAGCCGATAATGGGCGGGTCGTTCTGAGCATTGATGATATCCCCGATGCTCATCGAGCCGGTCAGCAGCACCGGCACGACAACCGCCAGACCCATGCTCAATTCATAGCTGATCATCTGCGCTGATGAGCGCAGCCCGCCGAGCATCGCATACTTGTTGTTGCTGGACCAGCCGGCCAGCACAATGCCGTAGATGCCGACGCTGGTAATGCCCAGCACCCACAGCACACCGACATTCACATCCGCCAGCCCCTGTGCCATGTGATACCACTTGCCGTCGAACCATGGGACGCTGATCGGCGGGCCGAAGGGGATGACGGCCACGACCAGCATTGACGGCACCAGCTTGATCACCGGCGCGAGCCAGAACACCAGCTTTTGCGCCGACTCGGGCGTGACATCTTCCTTAAAGATCAGCTTGATACCATCCGCGACCGGCTGGAGCAGACCCTTAGGGCCGGCGCGGTTCGGACCAATGCGCGACTGCAAGAAAGCCAGGAAGCGGCGTTCCAGCACCGTGGTATAGGCGAACCCGGTCAGCAGCACCAAAAACAGGATGAGACTGGTCAGGATCGAGTGGACGACCGCGCAGGTCCCATTGCTGGCGCACTCGATCACCACACTCGTTTCATCGGGTCCAAACATGTCAGACCTTCTCCTTCATTTTTTGCACGGTGCATTGAGCCGGAACCATCGGCGTCGGTGTATCACTTAAGCGCCGGGGCAGCAGCACAATCCCGGCCGGTGCTTCGGCGTGTCACCCGCGCCTGGACCTCGATGTCCTGTCCGCCCACCTGAATTCCTACCGTTTCGCCATCCAGAATGCCCAACGGCCCTGCGTCTTGCGGGTTGAACACGGCATAGGGTGACGGGATATGCGAATGCATGATCTTGCTGGCTCTGAACAGCGGCCCGCAGTCATAGAGCAGATCGACCGGCACGACGGTCAGCCCGCGCGCCTTGTCCGCTTTGACGCTCACCGGGCGCACGGTCAGGCGGTACTTCTCTTTTTCGGCGTTGGTCGCCCACATGATGCCGAGGCCGCCCTCGTTTTTATACGCCGTGCCGCCATAGTACAGATCCGTTCCGCCGACGTCGGGGACCTGCGGCTCGACATGCGTCAGCGCGGTGTAGTCCATCTCGGCGTAGCGCAGCACGTGCTGCGTAATGTCGCGCATCACCAGCGCCGCCGAGATCCGGGGCGCTCGCCGCCGCGCATCCCCGCCTCGATGTGCGCAAAGAGCTTCCAGGCGGGCAGCGGACCGTCCAGTGGGGTCTGGAGGTGATAAAAACGCTGCACGCGGCGCAGACCGTTGGTAAAAGTGCCTTCGTGCTCGGCAAAACTTTGAACCGGCAGCACCATGTCGGCCTGTTCGGTGGTGGCCGTCATGAATTGGTCAGCCACGATGACAAAGTCCGCCTTCTCAATAGCCGCTGCCGCGCGGATATCTTCTGCCACGGGGTTCGCGCCGCCGATAAACCACACTCCCGGCGGGTTCTCAAGCAGACTCGCGGCCGCTTCGGAGGAAAAGCCCATATCCAGCGCGCCCTGGTAGTTCGCACCCGGCCACACGCCAACCAGCCCGTTGTTTGGCCGCGCGACGTGCCCGGTCATGATCAGCAGGTTCGCCGCCGCCTGCATCAGATCGGCGTGCTGCGCCAGGGTGACGCCCTCGCCGCCCACGAAGATGATCAGATTTTCGGCGTTGAGCAGCGCTTCTGCCGCCATCGACTGCGCTTCGGGGATGCGCTTGATTTTCTTGAGTGCCGGTTCCAGGTCCGCGTAACCGTCCGCGCGCTCCGCCACGAGATCATCGGCCACTTTGCCGTTCTTCCGGGCCAGCGCCGCAAAATTATTGAGGACAGCCGCCGCTTCGCCATACGGATAATGGATCGTGGCATGAGCGTACTGGTCGAGCTTGGTCTTCCGCCCATTGGCGACGATCACCTTCGCGCCCCGATCCGCGGCTTGTTTGATCTGAAGCCACCAGACCGGCGCTTCTTCCTCGAAGTCCGATGCGATCACGATGACCGTGCTCTCCGGCCCCAGGTCTTGCAGACGCGTGCCCACGCCGGCCCCGACCTGGGTGATCTGTTCGATGCCGGTCATGGTGGGCGGCCACAGCCCCAGCAGGCTCTCGCGGTGGGTCAGGCGCGCCAGCCGCCGCATCTCCCACATATCCTCGTTGGAGAAGCTCGGCCCGACCAGGAAGCCCGCCCGCTGGCCGTACTCGGTCAGCTTCGCGGCGATCTCCTGGTACGCTGTCTTCCAATCGATCGCCATCCACACGCCGTCACGCTTGACCATCGGCTGCGTCAGGCGGCTCACATCGCGCGTATGATGATGCCCAAAGCGCCCCTTATCACAGATCCAGATCTCGTTCACGGCTTCGTTCTGGCGCGGCATGATGCGCTTGATGACCTTCTTGCCGCCCGCGTCACGATCCAGCCGCGTGCTCGCGCTGAGATTGCAGCCCACCGGGCAGTACGGGCAGATCGTTGCGACGTTATCCAGTTCCCATGGGCGCGCCTCGAAGCGGAAATCGACGGTCGTCAGCGCTCCCACCGGGCAGATGTCGGTCGTGTTGCCGCTGAATTTCGTGTCAAACGGCGGATCGCTGACCGTAATGATTTGCAGGCGGCGTCCGCGCTCGTGGAAGGCGAGCACCGGGTCGCCCACGATCTCGTCACAGAAGCGCGTGCAGCGCGCGCACTGGATACAGCGCTCGCGGTCCAGCACAATCAGATCGCCGAGCGGATAGTGCTTGGCAAGGCGGATCTTGTCATCAAAGATAAAGCGTGATGTGCCCGGCCCATAGGCCATCGTCAGATTTTGCAGCGGACACTCGCCGCCTTTGTCGCAGATCGGGCAGTCGAGCGGATGGCTCGTCAGCAGGAATTCGAGAATATCATCACGCCCTTCGATCACCTTGGCGGTGTTGGTGCGGATATGCATACCGTCGGCCGTGAACTGGGTGCATGCCGTTTGCAGCTTGGGAATCCAGCGGATCACTGGCTGGCCGTTTTCGTCGAGTTCCGGCTTGCCGGTCGCCCGATCGACCGACGGGCTGCCCATTTCTATCAGGCACATCCGGCACATGCCGACGGCTTCCAGCTTGGGATGGTAGCAGAACACGGGAATGCCAATGCCGACCATTTTCGCGGCGTCAACCAGGTTCATGCCCTTCGGAACCTGGAACTGCTGGTTATCGATCGTAATGGTTACTGTGTCAGCCATATTGCTCCCCAAAAATCAGAGCCTCAATTTATCAACCAATCCAAGCCATCAGCGGCTGGCTATAGCGATTGTCAAGTCGTTCGATCCGCTAACGGCTAACCGCTAAGAGCTAATTGCTACATGACTTCGCCCGAACCGACCCGCTCCGGCGACTCGCCCACCGTGCGGCGGGTCGCGTCACTGTCCAGCGTATCCGCCGTGAGCGGCCGTTCAATGCCCGCCGTGAGATAACGCTCGTACTCGTCCCGGAACTGGCGGATGGTACTTAGGACCGGGTTCGCGGCGAACTCGCCCAGCGCGCACAGCGTGACACCGCCCTGCATCTGGGTTGGCACTTTTTCGAGCAGCTGGAGATCGCGCTCGGTGCCTTCGCCGCGCAGCAGGCGATCGTAAATACGCTCAAGCCAGTACGTACCCTCGCGGCACGGTGTGCATTTGCCACAGCTTTCGTGCTTGAAAAAGTGCGTCATCTTGGCGGCGGCCCAGACCATATCGGTATCTTCGTCCATCAGAATGAACGACGCCGAGCCCAGTACGCTGCCGAGCTTCTCGACGCTTTCATACGTCAGCGGTGCGTCCAACACCTCATCGGTGGCTTTGAGAACCGGGCCGCTCGCGCCGGAGGGCAGAATAGCCTTGAGCTGTTTGCCACCCGGAATACCGCCGGCGTGCTCGTAGATCAGCTCGCGGAACGTCAGGCCCAGCGGCAGCTCGTAGTTGCCGGGCTTGACGATGTGGCCGCTCATGCAGAAGATTTTCGGGCCGGGACTTTGCGGCGTTCCGATCGCTTTGTACGCGTCCGCGCCGTTGACGAGGATCCACGGCACGTTCGCCAGCGTTTCCACATTGTTGACCACCGTCGGCCAATAATACAGCCCGCCGCCCATCTGCGCCGGGAACGGTGGGCGCACGCGCGGCTGGCCGAGCAAGCCCTTGCAGGCTGTTGAGCAGCGCGCTTTCCTCGCCGCAGATATAGGCCCCTGCCCCCAGGTGGACGTACACCGGGCAGTTCCAGCCGGAGCCTAACACGTTGTCACCCACCAGATTTGCCTGGCGGGCCTCGTCGATGCCGTCTTCGAGGGCGTGCGCCAGATCCCAGAATTCGCCACGGCAGTAGATATAAACGGCGGTGGCCTGGATCGCATAAGCGGCGATCATCGCGCCTTCGATCAGTTGGTGCGGGTTTTTCTCCAGCAGTTCGCGGTCCTTAAAGGTGCCGGGCTCGCTCTCGTCCGCATTGACGGTCACGTACTTGATCGCCGCGTCTTTGGGGATAAAGCTCCACTTGCGCCCGGTGGGGAACCCTGCCCCACCCCGCCCGCGCAGGTTCGAGTCCAGCACAATGCGAGTGACCTCGTCCGGTTTAAGCTCTAGGACCGCTTTTTTGAGCCCGTCGTACCCGCCATTGGCGACATAGGTATCGAACTGCCAGATGTCGGGAATGTCACGGTTGCGGAGCAAAATGTGTGTCATTTGTCGATTCTCGTTCCACCTGAGTGATGTCGTGATAGGTCGCTTCGCCAGCAGACTGGCTGATCACATTCAAACCGGCACCGAACAGCACCAGCGCAAAACCAATCGTGGTCAGGATCGGCCCCAGGACCAACCCGGTCGCGCCGCCGTACAGGGTGCCCGCCGCACCGATCAGAGTCAGGAGGATCAGCGCCCGCCAATCTTCCCGCAGGATCATCAGCGCGATGCTGACATAAGCACACAGCAGCAGCGCCAGGGCCAAACCATCCAGCGCGCGCTTGCCATACCACGCCGCTGTTTTCTCAACGGGCTCGGGCACGGCTTGAGGCTGCTCGCCGGTCAGCCGCTCCCAATAGGATACGGTAACGCCGGTGCGGGATGCCGGATCGGTCGGCCAGGGCCCTTTCAGCATCGCGGCTGTCACCAGCAGCAGTCCCAGCGTCACAATCGGCACGCTGCCCACTAACGATCGCCAGCGTTCAGGAGATCGAGCTGACGTATCAAACGTCATGGCTCTCCCGTTTGCTCACGTAATGCAGTCCCGGATAATCCACGTAGCCCGCCTGCTCGAACAGGGTCAGGCTGGCGGTGTTGCCCTCCTCGATCAGCGCCGCGATGATCGACATCCCCTGGTCATGCAGCACTTGTTCGGCCCCTTCGATCAAGCGTCGTCCCAACCCGTGCCGGCGATAATCCGGGTGAACGGCCAGCCGGTTGATCCAGCCTTTACGGCCGTCATGGGTAGTCACGACGACCCCCACCAGTCGCGCTCCATCGCGGACGCCAAGCACCACCTGAAGATCGCCTGCTAACTGGGCCTCGAACTGCTCGCGGCTGTCCCGTCCGGCCGGTTTGATCGGCAGACCGGCCTGCTGCCAGAGATCAACCACCGCGTCATAATCGGCGGCGGTCAGGGTGATGACTGTTCTAACCGCTTCCGCCATAGACGTCACTCGTTTGTTGATGATTGGGCTTCAGCACGAAGCCGCTCGACCAACGCCTTCACTTTATCCAGATCAAGGTTTTCGTGATAGTGGAAATTGCACTGCATCATTGGCGCTTTGTCGCAGGCGGCGAGGCACATGACCCGCTGAACCGTAAAATGACCGTCCTCGGTCGTTCCCCCGTCATTGACATCCAGGAGTTCGCATAACTGCCGGTAGAAGTCATCCGCGCCCCGCAGCGCGCAGGGCAGATCGGTACAGACCTGAAACCAGTATTTGCCCTTCGGCTGCTCAGAATACATGGTGTAAAAACCCGCGATCGAGCGCGTCTGCGTCGGGTCCATATCACATAACTCGGACACCTCGCGCACGGCGTCTTCGGAGAGCCAGCCATATTCTTCCTGTGCCAGATAGAGCAGGTCCATCACCCCCGAGCGTTTATCCGGGTATTTCGCAAAGATTTTCTCAATACGATCGGCGTACTTTTCTGCCAGCACGACATTTCTCCATTGGGTGTAACGCCCACCGCAAGGTTAGCGGTCGCAATCGCCAAGCACAATATCAATCGTTCCGATGATCCCGACCAGATCCGCAATCAGATAGCCTTTCGACATGTGCGGCAGCGCGCTGAGATGAATGAAGCTCGGCGCGCGGAAGTGAACCCGCCACGGCTTGGGACTGCCATCGCTGGCCAGGAAACACCCCAGTTCGCCGCGCGGACTTTCAACCCGCACATACACTTCACCCTTTGGTGGGCGGAAGCCTTCGGTCCACAGCTTGAAGTGGTGGATCACCGCTTCCATGCTGTGCCCCAGTTCCGAACGCGGCGGCGGGACGTACTTGCGGTTATCTGATCGGAACAGGCCGCCGGGCAGATTGTCGAGTGCCTGCCGGACGATCCGCAAGCTCTGCCGCATCTCTTCGATCCGAACCAGATAGCGATCATAAATATCGCCGTGCTGCCCCAGCGGGACATCGAACTCGAAATGATCGTAGCTGCTGTAGGGGATCGCTTTGCGGATGTCCCAGTTCACGCCAGAACCGCGCAGCACCGGCCCGGTACAGCCCAGCTTGATCGCGTCGTCGGCCGAGAGGAACCCGATTCCCTGCGTGCGATCCAACCAGATCGGGTTTTCGGTCAGGAGCTTTTCATAATCGTCAATGCGCCGCGGCAAATAGTCAAGAAAATCGCGGACGGCTGGCTCGAACTCATCCGGCACATCCCGCCACACGCCGCCGGGGCGGAAATAGCTGGCTCATCATTCGCTGGCCGGAAACCATCTCGAAAATGTCGAGCAGTTTCTCGCGCTCGCGAAAGCAGTAAAGGAACACGCTCATCGCGCCGATGTCCAGCGCGTGCGTGCCCAGCCATACCAGATGGCTGTTGATGCGGGTCAGCTCGGCCAGCAGCACGCGAAGATACTGCGCGCGCGGCGGAATTTCCAGGTTAATCAGTTTCTCAATGGCGAGACAGTACACCAGGTTATTGCCCATCGGATTCAGATAATCGGTCCGATCCGTCATGACAACGGCCTGCTCGTATTTCTTGTCCTCCATATTCTTTTCGATACCCGTATGGAGGTAGCCCACATCCGGCACGCAGTTCACCACTTCTTCGCCGTCGAGTTCCAGCAGAAGGCGCAGCACACCGTGCGTACTGGGATGCTGCGGTCCCATGTTGAGCACCATGGTCTCGCCGGACAGCGCGCGCTCAGAAACAAGTCCTTTGAGCTGTTGAATGTCGCCGGCCCAGTTATGTTCGTCAGCCATAGGGTTGCTCCGCCGTTCTATTCCTTCGCATAGGGTTTGTGCTTGTCAACTTCATCGAAATTGAAGGAAAACTGCACCGTCTCGTATCCCAGAGGATAGTCCTTACGCAGCGGATGTCCTTCCCAATTTTCAGGCATCAGGATTCGGCGCAGGTCGGGATGGCCGGTAAACGTCACCCCGAACAGATCATAGATTTCACGCTCTGACCAGTTTGCCGCCGGATAGATGCTCACGACGCTCGGAACGGTGGGTTCCTCACCCGGCAGCATCACCTTGAGGCGCAGCGAACGGTTGTGAATCATCGAGTACAGGTGGTACGCGATGCCAAAGCGCGGCTCCTGCGGATAATAATCGATGCCGGTGATGTCCGACAGGAAATTGTATTCCAGCCCGGCCGTATCGCGGCAGTAACGGCAGACGTCAACTATCCGCTCGCCGCTTACCACAATCGTGATCTCTTCCCGAAAAAGGGGCGTATCCTGAACCGCATCCGGGAATGCGGCCTGAAGTGCTTCAACCGGATCCAATGCAGTCATGTTTTTCCCTACCGCCAGCGATTTAGGTCCAGCTCGACAAACGGTCTTGCTTGATCCGCTCGTGCAGCGTGATGATGCCGTGAATAAGCTGTTCCGGGCGGGGAGGACAGCCAGCCACATAAACATCCACGGGTACAATCTCGTCAACACCCTGTACGATGGCGTAATTGTTAAAGACCCCACCGCACGATGCACAGTCACCCATGCTGAGCACCCATTTCGGATCCGGCATCTGGTCGTAAAGCTGCCGCAGCACGGGAGCCATTTTGCGCGATACCCGCCCCGCGACGATCATCAGATCGCTCTGGCGCGGGCTGGGACGCATTAGTTCCATCCCAAAACGAGACAGGTCATACTCCGATGCCTGCGTGCTCATCATCTCGATCGCGCAGCACGCCAGGCCGAACAACATCGGCCACATCGCGCGAGTGCGCGCCCAGTTGACAGTGTCTTCCAGCTTGAGAGTAACGACTCCCATGTTGCCTAGCTTTGATGTTACTCCCATTCCAATCCTCCGACCTTCCACTCGTATATAAACCCAACCGTGAGGATGAAGAAAAAGACTCCCATCACTGCCAAACCGTATATACGCAGATCGCGAAAGATTACTGCCCAGGGAAGGAAGAAGATCACTTCGATGTCAAACAGGATAAACAGCACAGCCACCCGGTAGAATTTCACGGGGATGCGGCGAATGGCCTCGCCATAGGGCTGCATGCCGCTTTCATACGGAGCAAGTTTGCGCGCCGTGGGCCGGAACGGGCCGAACAGCCGCGACATGAAGACGATCAGAAAACTCACGACAACGGAAATCACCAACAACGCGACAATGGGCGCAAAATCTGAAGGCACGGTAATACTCCGCAGGATTAAGTTGGTTAAGCAGTAATTGTTCAAATTAGAACAAACAATTCAGAGATTAGCATAAAGGCCGTAGGGTGTCAAACGAGTTTAATGTGATAAATATCACACTAAATAATAACACAACTCGATTGATTTTGAAACTTTTGTTGGCAAATATAAAGGAATTCTGCTGTGGGGAAAACAGGGGTAAAGCAGAGGTAGAGTTAGGGGTATAGAAACAAAGGAAGGGTCAGGGAGTTGGCATCGACCTAGTCTCCCACGGGGCTACCCCCGCAGTACCCTCGGCGCGGGTGGGCTTAACGACCGGGTTCGAGAAGGGACCGGGTGTACCCCCACCGCTACAGACACCAACCACCTGACCGGTGGAAAACAGAGCGTTTAGCGATTAGCGTTTAGCCGTTAGCCAAGAGCTAACCGCCAAGCGCGACGCGTATGAACTTGCGTGCATAAAGCGATAGGTCGCGTGAGAGCGACAACTTCTCCGTATCACGGGGGATAAGCCCTCGACCATTAGTACCGGTTCGCTGAACCCATTACTGGGCGTACACGTCCGGCCTATCAAGCTGGTGGTCTACCAGCGGTCTTACCTGGTTATCCAGTGAGGAGGCTCATCTAGAGGTCAGCTTCCCGCTTAGATGCTTTCAGCGGTTATCTGGTCCGCAGGTGACTACCCGGCCATGCCACGGGCGTGACAACCGGCCCATCAGCGCTGCGTCCACCCCGGTCCTCTCGTACTAGGGGCAGCACCTCGCAACCTCCTTACGCCCACAGCGGATAGAGACCGACCTGTCTCACGACGGTCTGAACCCAGCTCACGTACCGCTTTAATGGGCGAACAGCCCAACCCTTGGGACCTGATCCAGCCCCAGGATGCGATGAGCCGACATCGAGGTGCCGAGCCTTGCCGTCGATGTGAACTCTTGGGCAAGACTAGCCTGTTATCCCCGGGGTAGCTTTTATCCGGTAAGCCACGGCCCTTCCACTCGGTACCGTGGGATCACTAAGCCCGACTTTCGTCTCTGCTCGACGTGTTGGTCTTGCAGTCAAGCGCCCTTTTGCCTTTACACGCCACGGGTGGTTTCCATTCACCCTGAGGGCACCTTTGGGCGCCTCCGTTACACTTTAGGAGGCGACCGCCCCAGTCAAACTACCCGCCTGTCACTGTCCCGCGCCCCGCTTAGGGGTCGCGGTTAGGGCCAAGACGGAACCAGGCTGGTATCTCAACGCTGACTCCACCGACGCTGACGCGCCAGTTTCACAGTCTCCCAGCTATGCTGCACAAGTTCAGCCCTAACGCAATAACAAGGTGTAGTAAAGCTCCACGGGGTCTTTTTGTCCTGCTGCGGGTAACGCGTATCTTCACACGTACTTCAATTTCGCCGGGTCCCTCGTTGAGACAGTGCTCCAGTCGTTACACCGTTCGTGCGGGTCGGAACTTACCCGACAAGGAATTTCGCTACCTTAGGACCGTTATAGTTACGGCCGCCGTTCACCGGGGCTTCGGTTCAAAGCGTCGGCTTGCGCCTAACCTCTCCCCTTAACCTTCCGGCACTGGGCAGGTGTCAGCCCCTATACATCCGCTTGCGCGTTCGCAGAGACCTGTGCTTTTGTTAAACAGTCGCTAGAGCCCTTCCACTGCGGCCGGCTCGCGCCGGCGCCCCTTCTCCCGAAGTTACGGGGCCATTTTGCCTAATTCCTTAACGAGGGTTCTCCCGTTCGCCTTAGTATCTTCTACTCGTCTACCAGTGTCGGTTTGCGGTACGGGCACCAGACGTTCGTCACTTAGAAGCTTTTCTTGGCAGCAGGGCCCACCCACTTGTGGTCCGAAGACCCGCCGTCACGCTTTCCTCTCCAGGGCGGCTTTTCCTACCCCTTCACTGAGTATGGCGCTTGGCACCGGCATCCACTGCACCGGCTGGGCTTCCCTCCTGCGTCCCTCCCTCGCTCCCGCCTGGTGGTACGGGACTATTGACCCGTTATCCATCACCTACGCTTTTCAGCCTCGGCTAAGGCCCGACTAACCCGACGCGGACTGACCTTCCGTCGGAAACCTTAGACGTTCGGCGAACATGGTTCTCACATGTTTTGACGCTACTCATGCCAGCATTCTCACTTCCGGTCGCTCCACCCCGCTTTACCAGCGAAGCTTCTCTGCTCCCGGAACGCTCCCCTACTATTAACTCTTGCTGGCCAATCCCAGGCTTCGGTGGCCGGCTTGAGCCCCGTTACATTATCCGCGCAGGAGCGTTTGACCAGTGAGCTATTACGCACTCTTTAAAGGATGGCTGCTTCTGAGCCAACCTCCTGGCTGTCTGTACACTCCCACCTCGTTTCCCACTTAGCCGGCACTTGAGGACCTTAACCGGGGGTCTGGGCTGTTTCCCTCTCGACCACGAAACTCATCTCCCGTAGTCCGACTGCCGTGTTACCCCTTTGGGCATTCCGAGTTTGGTTGGGTTCGGTAACCGTGAGGCCCCTAGCCCATCCAGTGCTGTACCTCCCAAAGGTAATTCACGACGCTAGCCCTAAAGCTATTTCGGGGAGAACAAGCTATCTCCAAGTTCGTTTGGCATTTCACCCCTACCCACAGGTCATCCCTCAACTTTGCAACGTTGAAAGGTTCGGCCCTCCACGACGGTTTAGCGTCGCTTCAGCCTGCCCATGGGTAGCTCACCTGGTTTCGTGTCTCATCCTGGCCACTGGGCGCCCTATTCAAACTCGCTTTCGCTTCGGCTCCGGGTGTTGCTCCCTTAACCTGGCGACCAAGATGAACTCGCTGGCTCATTCTCCAAGAGGCACGCCATCAGCCTACCAAGGTAGACCTCTGACGGCTTGTAAGCATACGGTTTCAGGTTCTATTTCACTCCCCTCACCGGGGTTCTTTTCACCTTTCCCTCACGGTACTTTGTCCGCTATCGGTCGTCAACTGTATTTAGCCTTGGAGGGTGGACCCCCCCGCTTCCCACAGGATTAGCGTGCCCCGTGGTACTCAGGGTCAAGACCCGGACAACGCCCGACACCTACCGGGCTGTCACCGTCTCTGGCTGGCCTTTCCAGAACCATTCCGCTTCGACGTCGTCCTTGTTGCCTTGCCCTACAACCCCGCCCGGCGAACCGGACGGTTTAGGCTGTTCCCCTTTCGCTCGCCACTACTCGGAGAATCGTTTCTTTTCCTCTGGGTACTGAGATGTTTCAGTTCCCCAGGTTCCCTGCCGGTCACTATGTGTTCATGACCGGCTGCGCGGGCATTCCCCCACGCGGGTTTCCCCATTCGGACACCTCCGGCTGGTGCGGCTGCACACGCCTGACCGGAGCTTTTCGCAGTGTACCGCGTCCTTCATCGGCAGTTGACACCCAGGCATCCACCGTATGCTCTTAGTAGCTTATCCCTACATGTGATACGGAGAAATTGTTGTTCTCGCGTTACTATCGCTATATGCACTTGTTAAGGTTCTCAGGTATCTCACCCGACCGCTGACGACGATAGCTCCCCATCGTCACCACCCGTCGACCGCGATACGCGGTTGGTGGTGCTTAAGTTGTTAGTGTTTCGTGTGAGCGGTGCGGCTCGCTCACGGTTCGGTGCGTCCAACCAAAACGGCCCGACATCTGCCGGGCCGCTGCAATAGCTCATCGCGCGCTCGACGCTGTCGTCTTGCCTAGTTGTCCACCACCACTGCCGTTGTGTGTGTTACCAAGTCCGCCGTGCGCTCCTCTAACCGTGCGTTAACCGTCCCGCCAGTATACCCGCTGTCCAGCCCGCCGTCAAGATGGCCTTGGACGCGTGGCTTTTAGCTAACTGCTAACCGCCACCGGCGGGCTTGGAGACGAGGGGACTCGAACCCCTGGCCTATGCCTTGCAAAGGCACCGCTCTCCCAGCTGAGCTACGTCCCCTGTGGGCGTTTGGCTCTTAGCTTTTAGCTCACGGCTCATCGCCAACCGCTTCGAGTGGGTCTGATCCGGCTCGAACGGATGACCTCTCGCTTATCAGGCGAGTGCTCTAACCAGGCTGAGCTACAGACCCGTGCAGCGCGCCGCCTGACGGCGGTTCGGCCCTTAACCTCAGCTCAGTGACAGGAAGATGGGATGTGCAAGTGGGCGTTGGACTTGCGTCTCAACGTGTTGCTTCGCTTTTAGCTAACCGCTGATAGCTGCCAGCTAAAGGCGACTTTAGAAAGGAGGTGATCCAGCCGCACCTTCCGGTACAGCTACCTTGTTACGACTTCGTCCCAGTCACCAGCCCTGCCTTTGACGGCTGCCTCCTTGCGGTTGGCCCACCGGCTTCAGGCATGACCAGCTCCCATGACGTGACGGGCGGTGTGTACAAGGCCCGGGAACGTATTCAACGCGCCGTAGCTGATGCGCGTTTACTAGCAACTCCGACTTCATGCAGGCGGGTTGCAGCCTGCAATCCGAACTGAGACCAGCTTTCCTGGATTGGCTCCCCCTCGCGGGTTGGCGACCCATTGGACTGGCCATTGTAGCGTGTGTGTAGCCCTGGATATAAAGGCCATGCTGACTTGACGTCATCCCCACCTTCCTCCCGCGTTCAACGGGCAGTCGGGGTAGACACGTATAACTACCCCCGAGGGTTGCGCTCGTTACCGGACTTAACCGGACATCTCACGACACGAGCTGACGACAGCCATGCAGCACCTGTGACAGCTCCCGAAGGTCGGTCCCCTTTCGGTTCCCTACCACTGCCATGTCAAACCCAGGTAAGGTTCTTCGTGTAGCCTCGAATTAAACCACACGCTCCGCTGCTTGTGCGGGCCCCCGTCAATTCCTTTGAGTTTTAACCTTGCGGCCGTAGTCCCCAGGTGGTGGACTTAGCACGTTGGCTGCGGCACGGCCCTTCTAGAGCGCCACACCTAGTCCACATCGTTTACAGCATGGACTACCGGGGTTTCTAATCCCGTTCGCTCCCCATGCTTTCGCGTCTGAGCGTCAGTTTAGGCCCAGCGAGTCGCCTTCGCCACTGGTGTTCCTCCGGATCTCTACGCATTTCACCACTACACCCGGAATTCCACTCGCCTCTACCTACCTCCAGTCCTGCAGTCTGGCCTGTCCTCGCCCGGTTGAGCCAGGGCGCTTTCACACACCACTTACAGAACCGCCTGCTCGCGCTTTACACCCAGTAAATCCGGATAACGCTCGCCTCCTACGTTTTACCGCGGCTGCTGGCACGTAGTTAGCCGAGACTTCTTCACCGGGTACCGTCCTTCCTCTTCCCCGGTAAAAGGAGTTTACAACCCGAAGGCCGTCATCCTCCACGCGGCGTTGCTGCGTCAGGCTTTCGCCCATTGGCGCAATATCCCTTACTGCTGCCTCCCGTAGGAGTTGGGACCGTCTCTCAGTTCCCGTGTGGGGGGTCACCCTCTCAGGCCCCCTACCCGTCCTCGCCTTGGTAGGCCGTTACCCTACCAACTAGCTGATGGGCCACAGCCCCCTCCTTCAGCACCCGTAAGCTTTCCTCACACGCTTCTGAACCGCATGAGCGTATGGGGTATTAGCGGCCGTTTCCAGCCGTTGTCCCCCGCTGAAGGGCAGGTCAGCCATGTGTTACTCACCCGTCCGCCACTTTCACCTCAGATTGCTCCAAGGTTCACGTTCGACTTGCATGTATTAGGCACGCCGCCAGCGTTCATCCTGAGCCAGGATCAAACTCTTCATCTCGAATTTACCCCCCGATGGTTCCCCATCGGGCTGTATCCTCATTGGATGGGTTGCTCGCACATCCCTGTTTGTCCCGCGGTCCCCCGCGCGACAAACGGCTTCCTGTCACTCTGCTGTTGTTAAGGTGCCGGCCTACCCTGCCGGTAGGTCGCCCACCTCGCCGGTGGGTTGCCCACCCTGCCGGTGGGTCGCAGAACGCAAAAGCCGACTTTCGCCGGCTCAAGACACACAGTCCACTTGTTCGCCTTACCCCAAGTTGTTGCGGTCTTGTGCCTCCTGCGCGGGTTGTTAGGTGAGCTTCCGATACCCTGCTCGCTCACCATCCGCCCTGTCTGTCTGAGCGTCTTCCCATCTTACCACGTTCCCGCGCCCCTGACAAGGGCGTCTTGCCCGTTGGTTGGGATTTCGCTTGCCTTCGGCTGGCGTTTCGTTTCACCGCCCCCCCGAAGGTCCCTCATTCTACCACTCCCTACCCCCCTGTCAAGGCTAAATTCCTAACCAGATCTTGCCAGGATGCTCAACACAGTCTTAACGGCAGCCGGAACACTTTGCTCAACGGCAGGCGTACACTGCTCCGAAAACGTCAGGACGTTCTCCGCCTCGACCGCCACAATATCGACCGCATCATCAGGGGGAACCACCGCATCAAACCGGCGCAGCGCTTCAAGCGCCGTGATCAGATTGGTATCATGCGAGGAAGCAGTATTGAGCGTGCCGGGCAGATCGGCCAGTTTCAGATGAATCACCGTGCCCGGCACACCGCCGCGCGTCATGATCGCATCGATCACAATAACGCGCTCGTATCCGACCATCATCTCGGCCAGCGATAACCCGCCTAAGCACGCCTCGGTGATCTCCACCGCTCCGGCGAGCGAGTTATCCGGCCCGTTCTGCAAGAGGTTACGAAGCTCCTGAGCGACACGCCAGCCCACCCCATCATCGGTCAGGATTGGATTACCCAGCCCGATCACCAGTGTTGCCGGCGTATCGCTCATTGTCGCTCCTCTAATCCAGTGGTTCCAACTGATCGGGCGCGACGTACTGGCTCAGGTGTTGAACCGCCCTGCCCTCGACATCCCGCACGACGATCTCAAGCGGCATCTGGCCGGGCAGCGAGTGTGTCGCACATGACATGCACGGATCATACGAACGGAACGCCATCTCCACCATGTTCAGAATCGTGTCGTTGACTTCGCCGTTCTTGATCAGCGACGTCGCGGCATTTTTGACGCTCATGAACATGGGCGCATTGTTGTTGGTGGTGCCCACGATCAGGTTCACTTTGGTCAGAATGCCGTTTTCGTCCGTCCAGTAGTGATGGGTCAGCGTGCCGCGCGGCGCTTCGACAATACCCACGCCCTCGGTGGGTATAGCCGTTGGGATCGTGCGCACGTTTGGGCTCGCCACTTCGGGATCTTCGGCCAGTTCAAGCATGTGCTCGGCCGCATAAAGCAGTTCGATGCAGCGCGCCCAGTGCGTCGCCAGCGTGTGATGCACCGGCTTGCCGCCCAGGGTGGCATACAGCCGCTCGTATTCGGCTTGCGCCAGCGGAGTCGCCATGCCGTCGGCGGCATTCAGCCGCGAGAGCGGAGTCGCGCAGTACACGCCGCTGTCCTTGCCATCGACAAACCCCTTCCACCCGATCTTCTTCAGGTAGGGGAACTTGAGATAGCTCCACGGCTCGACGTGTTCCGCGACATACTGCATATACTCCTGCGGGGCGTACTTGCAGTGCTCCACGCCATCCGGCCCAACAACGCGCACTTTGCCATCATAGAAGTTGACGAGGTTGTTGGCGTCCACCAGACCCATGTAGTAAGTCTTCTGCGTGTAGCCCTCGCTCAGGATCAGGTCCACATAACCCTGATTCTTGAGCACGATATCATTCAGGATGCCAATCGTGAACTGGGCGAACTCGACGTTTTGCCGGGCGATCTCGATGATCTCCTGGCGCTGTGTTTCGGTGATCGCCTTGCTCATACCACCCGGCAGCGCGGTCACAGGATGAATTCCGCGCCCGCCGATCATCTTGATCACCTCGTGATTGCGCTTGCGGCAGGCGATCACCTGCCCGCCGCTCTCCAACCCGACTTTGGCGATCACGCCCAGAAGGTTACGCTCTGCCGCCGGCGCATCCGGCCCGACGACGAGATCCGGGCCGCCCAACGCATAAAAGTGCGTGGTATGGTCCGTGCAGAAGAACGCCATGTACAGCAGTTCGCGCAGTTTTTTGCCGGCGGGCGGTGGCTCGACTTTATACAACGCGTCCACCGCCTTGGCGGCCGCCATGTGATGCGCCTCGGGACACACGCCGCAGATCCGGTTGGTTAAGCGCGGCATTTCTTCGGCGGGCCGGCCCACACAGAAGACCTCAAATCCACGCAGCTCGGGGATCTGAAGGTAGCAGTTCTCAACGTTACCCCGATCATCCAGGAAGATCTCGATCTTACCGTGGCCTTCAAGCCGGGTGATCGGGTCAATAGAAATCCGTGTCATCGTGGTTTCTCCTGGCTAAACGGGTTCGTGAACCGACTTAGGCCGCTTAACGCCGTTGGCTTTTGCCTTGCGGCGCAGTAACGACTGCGGCAGATGGAAGCGGTAGAAATACCCCGCCGGGTCGGGCAGCGTGTCGAAGATGCGCTCCGCCTCTTCGGCGGTTTGAGCATCAATCACCGACGCGATACCCGTCATGATCTTCGCACCGTGGTCCAGCACACCCTCATTCGGCCCGTAGCAGCCCCGGCAGCCCATATTCACCTGCGGGCAGAGTGCGCCACAGCCGGAGCGCGTGCCGATCCCCGCGCAGACAATTCCCTGCTCCAACAGACAAATGTCGGGATCGGGGATGATCTCCTGCGGGCGGAAGAACTGCTTGATTTTTTTGACGTCCTTGGTGCGCGGGCATTCGTCGCAGACCGTGATATTCGGCGCGATGACCGATCCGGGCGGCGGCAGTTGGCCGGTGACAATCGCGGTCACGGCTGCTTCGATCGTCTGGGCTTCGGGCGGGCAGCCCGGTATGAAGTATTCTACCGGGACCACCTGGGCCAGCGTCTTGACCGTGTTCCAGAAAGTCGGCAGTGTCAGTTCACCTTCCGGCACGTCGCTGCGCTTTTGCGGCACGATCTGCTCCGGGTTGTCCGTGCTCGGCGATTCTTTGTAGACGTAGTTCAGGATGGTTTCGCGGTCGGTGAAGTTCGCCAGACCGGGCATCGAGCCGCCGAACGCGCACGCGCCAAAGGCGACCAGCACTTTCGATTTCCGGCGCAGCAGGTGCGCCAGATGCGCGTTTTCGTCGTTGCGGATCGCGCCATTGAACAGGCAGACATCGATCTCGCCGTCCTGCATGGCTTCGACATCTTTATATTTGAAGTCCATCACGCACGGCCAGAAGACAATATCAAACGCTGCCGCCACATCCAGGATCTTCTCGTGCAGGGACAGCACCGCGATCTCGCAGCCGCCGCACGACGAGGCCCAGTACAAGGCCAACTTGGGCTTGCCGTTTTTGCTCGTCATGAATGACCCTCCTCAACCGCATACGGGTCTTCGTTCATCCAGTTCTGCGGCCAGTCCAGCGGCCCCAGGGCGGTGATCTGTTCGGTGACGCGCGCCACCGTCTCGGCAAAACGCACGCCTTCCGCCGCCGACGCCCAGTGAAGCTGGACGCGCTCTTCCTCAATGCCCAACTGGCGCAGCGTGCGCTTGAGCAGAGCAAAACGCCGGATCGCTTTGTAGTTGCCCTCTGCGTAATGACACTGGCCGGGATGGCAGCCCATGATCAGCACGGCGTCCGCGCCTTTTTCCAGCGCGCGCAGCACAAAGGTCGGGTCAAGCCGCCCGGTACACATGATCCGGATATCGCGCAGCGTGGCCGGGTATCCCATCCGGGAAGTGCCTGCCAGGTCAGCCGCACGATAGGAGCACCAGTTGCACAAAAAGCCTACAATAACCGGCTTAAAGGTTCCATTTTCGCTCATCGATACGCTCCTAGACGACTTCCGCGAACGGTTTCTCGGCGGTCACGTCCACCAGAATACCGTCGATTTCCGCGATCAACTGGTCGAAGGTGAAGTGTGCGCCGGTGATCACCTGGCTCGGGCAGGCACCTACGCACGTGCCGCAGCCCTTACACAGTGCCGGATTCACGCGAGACACGTCCAACTCCTCGAGAAAATCAATCGCGTTGTAGGGACACATGGTGTTACAGATGCGGCAGCCGGAGCAGTGTTCTTCGTCGATCGAGGCGCGGATCGGCTCCAGCGACACCTGGCGCTGCGAGATCGTACCGAGCACGCGCGCCGCCGTCGCGGCACCCTGCGCCACACTGTCGGGGATGTCTTTGGCTCCCTGGCAGGTCCCGGCGATGAAGACACCCTCCGTGACCGTCGCGACCGGATCCAGCTTGGGGTGGCGTTCGGTGAAGAATCCCGTATCGCCGCAGCCCGTACCAAACAGGTGCGCGACTTCCTCCGCGTCGTGGCGCGGTTCCAGCGCGGCGGACAGGATCACCATATCCACCGGGACGCGCCGCTGCCTGCCGATCAGGGTATCTTCCGCGATGACGACGAGCTTCCCTTCTTCGTCCGGGCTGTGAGCCGCGTCGGTGATCTCAGCGACCTTCCCCCGGATAAAGGTGCAGCCCTCTTCGAGCAAGCGATGATAAAATTCCTCATACCCCTTGTGGATCGGACGCATGTCGATATAGAAGTTGTAGACCCTGGCATGGGTCTTTTCCATGATCAGGTGGGCGAACTTCAGCGATGACATGCAGCAGATGGCCGAGCAGTAATCGTTATAGTGCCGGTCGCGGCTGCCCACGCAGTGAAGAATCGCCACCGATTTGGGCTCCGTGACACCATCGCGCAGCACGATATGGCCCTCGGTCGGGCCGGCGGCGTTGGTGAGCCGCTCGAATTCCAGGCTGGTGAAGACATTCTCCAGCCGCCCGTAACCGTATTGCGGAATCCGGCGCGCGTCGAACAGCTGGTAGCCCGTCGCCAGGATGATGTTGCCGACCTCAATCTCCAGCATCTCATCTTCCATATCGAAGCGGATCGCTTCGGTCGGGCAGACCTTCTCGCACATCCGGCACTTGCCGGTCTTGTAATACGTGCAGGTCTCCATGTCGATCACGGGATACTTGGGCACGGCCTGCGGGAAGGGGCGGTAGATTGCCTTCCGATAGCCCAGGCCCGCCTCAAATACGGTATCCACCACCTTGATCGGGCACTTTGACCAGCATTCGCCGCAGCCAGTACACAGGCTCTCGTCTACTTTGCGGGCTTTTTTCCGCACCCGCACCGTAAAGTTGCCGACGTAACCGTCCACCTTTTCGACTTCGCTGTGGGTGAGCAGCGTGATATTCGGGTGCGCGCCCACGTCAAACATTTTCGGCGTCAGGATGCACGCCGAGCAGTCCAGCGTCGGGAAAGTTTTGTCGAACATCGCCATATGGCCGCCGATGCTGGGTTCGCGTTCGACCATATACACATGATAACCGGCGTCAGCGATTTCCAGCGCCGCCTGGATCCCGGCGATACCGCCGCCCACGACCAGCGTTTCAGGGCGAATATTGACCTGCATTGGCTCCAGGGGCTCGTGCAGAACCACGCGATGTACCGCGGCGCTGACCAGGGCTTTCGACTTATTGGTCGCGCCGTCCCGGTCGCCTGCGATGCACCCACGAGGCATGCTCGCGGATATTGGCCATCTCGAACATGTATGGGTTCAGCCCCGCCCGCGCGCAGGCGTTGCGGAACGTCTTCTCGTGCATGTGCGGCGAACACGATGCCACCACGACATGCGTCAGCTCAAACTCGCGAATATCCTTTTCGATCTGCTCCTGGCCGGTGCTGGCGCACATAAACTTGTCGTCACGCGCCACGACCACGTTGGGCAGATTCAGGGACCACTCAGCGACATGTGCGACATCCACCGTGCCCGCGATGTTGTGACCACAGTGGCAAACGTATACACCAACTCTCGATTCGCTCATGTGGACCTCCTATTCCGGCATGATGGGCATCGGCAGCGCGTCTTTAGAACGGCGAGCCGGCTTCGCTCTGGGCGGAGGGTCGGTCTGGATCTTGTCCACCAGCGAACCCGCCTCGACAAATTCCTGTCCAAAGCCCAGTTCTTTGGGCGACATGCCGAGTGCGAGACCGATGACCTGCGTAAAGAACAAGACCGGCATGTGGTAATCGGTGCCGTACAGGCTGTTGGCGTAGCCCTGGTAAACGTCCAGATTAAGTTGGCACATCGGGCAGATCGTCACGATGGCATCCGCGCCGCTTTCGACCGCGTTCTTCACGATCTTGTGGATCATTTCGAGCGCCGTCGCCTCGCTGATCTGCGTCATGTGCCCGCCGCAGCAGAAGGTCTTGAGAGAGAAGGGTGTCGCGTTCGCGCCGAGCGCTTCCAGCATCCGGTCCATCTCGGTGGGCTGCTCGGCGTTCTCGAACACGCTGTCCGGGCGCGCGATCAGGCAGCCGTAGTAGGCCGCCAGATTGAGGCCGTACAGCGGGCGCTTGGTCCGCTGCCTGAGCGTGTCCAGGCCGACATCGTTAATAATCATTTCGACCAGATGCCGCACTTTGACGGTCCCCGGCTTGTAATGGAGATTGCCGGCAGCCAGCGCCTGGTTGACTTTCTCACCCAGCGCGGGATAACGCTTCATGTTTTTATCGGTCTTAAAAAGATTCAGGAAACACGCACTGCACGGCACCACCATTTCGGTCGCCCCGTCTTCCGCTGCGCGCGCCAGATTGCGTGCCACCAGCGAATAGGCCGGCAGCCGGTTCACCGAAAAATACTCGGTGGCCCCACAGCAGTTCCAATCATCAACCTCGACCAGTTCAAACCCTAACGCCTGCGCAACGGCCCGATTGGCGACTCCATACGCGGCATTGTCGTGCTGTGTCGAACAGCCGGGATAGTAAGAATAGGATTTTGCGGTCATGCGTGTCTCTCTTTCGCCGCGATCGCTTTGGCCTCAGCGAGAATCGCCTGTAGCTGGTCCACTTCCCGGATCGATTTGGGACGCAGGGGCAGACGGTTGCGACGCAGCATCCCCATGCCCATCAGACCCAGCTTGACCATCTGCTGCGGATGGTGGAACAGGTGATAACGAGTCGCCAGCCCGGCCTCAAAACTGCGCCCGCGCTGCTCGACAAACCCGATAAACGTCTCGGAGAATTTGGCAGCATGCGGATGCTCATAGCGCCCGGCCTGGATCGCCATCTCTTTTAAGGTGTACATGATGTCTGTAATCGGGATTTCTTGCGGGCAGCGCGCCGTGCAGGCGTAACACGACACACAATACCAGGGTGTATTACTGCTCAGAACCTCATCTTCCTCGTCCGCGTTAATCAGCGCGAAAATGCCGCGCGGGGAATGATCCATGTCGTTTCCTGAAGGGCAGGACCCACCGCACGACCCACACTGAAGACATCTGCGCAGCAACTCGCCACCTGGGGTCACCGTGACAACCCGTTCGAACAAGGTGGTTTTCTCTACTGCATTCAAGGGGGGTACCTCCTGAGTTGAGGTCTATTCAAACATTAAAAAGCCCTGCTCAGAGCGGGAGGCGGCAATGGAGGGGGGCAAGAGGGCTCTTATCAGGGTGAAAAACCGTAATTTTGACCTGCGGTCAGTATTGTTAGCTCAAAAAGGCTCGTCCTTTCTGGTGAATCGAAACCAGCAGCCAGGAACGGCTATGCTAGACTCAGAATAGTCTAAAATGAATCTGTGCCAATAGTGCAATTCATCACGAATCGCCGGGGATTATTGTATCAGCGGGAAGAAGAGATTTGAATACATCAATAAATATAGATGTATCAATCATAGATACCAGAAGATCAAACGGCTGGCTGCGGGAAAACCAATCAGAATGAAGCCCTTTGAGCAGAACGCCAGAGGTTAATTGCCTCATCCCATAAATAACGGCGTAACGCGGTTTTGTAGGGGAGCACCCCTGTGTGTGGTCCCAGTGCGACGCAGTCGAACAGAGAAGGTTGAGCTTTGGCTTCGCTCAACCGGGCGGACACGGGGGTCCGCCCCTACGATTACCTCACACTTTATGGAATGGGGCATTAACCCACGGCGGCGCGTCTTTTTCAAACAACTCAGCCTCAGCGCTTGCGGCCGAGCCACTGTTCGCTGAACATGACCCATTCGAGCGAATCCGTGGACTTGTACTCGTACAGGCCAACCCCCCGAACAAGCTTACCGTCGCTGCCGGCTTGTTTGATCCCGGCTTTCACGCCGCGTGCCGCCGCGCGAATATCCTCAATGGCCGGATCATGATCGGGGGCCGCGTCATACGTCGGCAGGGCCACATTGATCGTGGGCGGGCGGTCCAGTTCCGCCATGGCCGTGACATAGGACTCAACCTGATAGGCGACCCACGTTTCATACTGCGCCGCGTCCGATAGGCCGCTGGCGTGGGCCATCACGACGATCTCATCAATGCCGAGCAGCCCCACGCGCTGTTTATAGTTGACCCCCCACGTCAGCCCGGGATCCACCGTCGGATCGGCCGGCACATCGGGATCGGTAGGCACGCGGTCGGGCGGCACGGTCAGCGACAGCAGGCTGTCCTCGCCCGCGGCGCCGCGCAGATCGCGCACGAGTTCGATATACAATTCGCTGGTGTCCAGGACAGTCCGGGCATTAAGCTGCACCCCGTCGAAATTCCATTCGTGGACGGCCTTGCGCGCCAGTTCGACCGCAGCGGCGCGGCGCTCGTCCTGGGTAATCTCCTCCCCGGACATCCGCAGCCACAGCAGAACCTTGACCTTGGGATAGGCCTCGCGCAGCATGCGGGCAAAGTCGGCGGCGTATTGGCCCTCCAGCAGGGTGCCATCCGTGCGCCATGCCGACGCCTCAAGATACACCACCGTAATCGCGTTATCGCGCAGCCGTTCCCCTAACTGCTGGACCGCATTTTCGTTGACCGGGGCGTTGGTCCAGGCGAATTCGAGCCACGTCCGATTATCACCGCTGGGCGGATCATCCTCATCGGACCCCGGCTGAATCACCTGCGTGATCAGAATATAAAGAATGAGCAGCACCGCCAGAAGTCCCACCCCCCAGGGTGCCCACTGCATCCAGGGCGGACCCTTTTCGAGTCGCACGTGCCCGCGCGATGATCTTACCCGCGAACGTCGATAGAATTGCACTGCTCACCCCTCCTCGTCCGAATTTGGGAACTCGAACCGGGGAACCACAATCTGAACGTCCCACGCCCGCAGCGCTTCGGCCTGCCGGGCCCACATCAAATCCTGGTGGGCGCGCGTGTCATGATCGTATCCCAACAGGTGCAGAGTTCCGTGAATGACGGCGAGCGCCAGCTCATCCGACAGCGTGTGATTCTCGGCCGCGGCCTGCCGCTGGATATACGGCAAGCTCAGGATCAGGTCGCCCAGGTAGGGCTCCGCCTCACCGGGCAGCGGCTCGTCGGGAAAGGACAGCACGTCGGTTGGCGCATCGACACCGCGATACTGCCGGTTCATCTGCTGGATCTCATCGTCATCGGTAATCACGACGCTGACGCCGGTCCCCGGTGCAATATCATGCGCGCGCAGCACCCATTCAACCGCCTTTTCGAGCCGGTCCACCGGCAGGGACAGGTCGTTATGGATCAATACCTGAACGTTCAGATCGTAGCCCGCGCTCATGAACGATCCTTGGGCCTTTCGCGCTCGCCGGATTTTTCCAGCCCGGGGGGATGCGGACGCCGCCCTCGCCCTCGGGTGTTTCCTTTGCCGGAGGGTTTGGGCTGATCCGTATCGCCATCTGTGCCCGGCAGGGCCGAAACGCCGCTCGCCGGCTCGCTGGCCGGTGCGGATGCGGGAACATCGCCGGCCGTCAGCGACATGCCGCTGCTGCCTGGAAGCCGCGAGAGGACCGGCCCCGGCGCGCCCGGATAGGCGATCCGGGGATGGAACACGCCTTGCAGGGCCGTGAGAAACGCATCGCGCAGCAGGCGCAGATCGTTCAGAGTCAGGCCGCTGTCGTCCAACTGGCCGCTCTGCAGCCGCGTTTCGAAAATGTAATCGACCGTTTCGCGGATGTCGTCGCGGCTCTGCGGGCGGCGCGAACGCACACTGCTTTCGCAGCCATCTGCCAGCATCAGGATCGCCGTCTCGCGTGACTGCGGGCGCGGGCCGGGATAGGTGAATTCTTCGATCGGCACGGTCTGCTCGGAGTCTCTTCTCTGCTCAAGCGCCTGCCGGTAAAAATACGCGACCTGCGTGGTGCCGTGATGCTCCAACACAAAGTCGCGAATCCGGTGCGGCAGGCGGTAGCGGCGCGCCAGCCGTTCGCCTTCCGTCACATGGCCGATGATAATCCGCGCGCTCTGATAGGGATTGAGCAGCGCGTCATGCGGATTCACGCTGTCGGCCTGGTTCTCGACAAAAAAATGCGGATTCAGAATCTTGCCCACGTCATGGTACATCGCCGCGACGCGCAGCAGAGGAGCGTTCGCGCCCACGCGCTGCGCGGCCAGTTCCGCCAGATTGGCGACCTGCAGGCTGTGCTGATACGTGCCGGGCGCTTCACGCAGCAGCCGCTGAAGCAGCGGGTGATTGGGCTGCTGCAGCTCGATAATCTTCAGGCTGGTCGGGATGTTGAGCAGGCTCGATGATGATGTACAGGCCCATCAGCGCCAGCGGAGCCGAGAAAAAACCGTTGGCCAGTGACCCGGCGATCTTCGAGAGGATCGTGATCAGATCGGGCGTAGTCGTCGGCGGCCAGTGCAAACAGCAGCGCCACACACACCCCGCTGATGGCGACCACACCCCCCGACAGGAAATACCCGTTCAGGCGCTCCGTACGTCCCAGGCTGAGCACGCCCAGCGTCGCAGACAGCACGATCAACACCGCGAATTCGAGCGAATTGCCGGTCATCACCCCGGCCAGCCTGCCAGCACCGCAACCAGCACAATCGCAAACTGCGGACCGACCAGCGTCGTGACCAGAAAGGCCAGCGCCGACGCCGGGTAATAATAGGGCCGGGTGCTGTGTCTCCGCGTCCACCAGCCGCACGCCGCCCACGAAGATCAAAAACAGCGCGCCGAGCAAAACAACAAACCGCTGATCCGACAAAATCTTGGGGTAAAACTGGTGGATATAGCCACCGAACAGCGCCGTCACCAGCACCATCGCCAGGACCCCACCCGCGAACTGTTCATTTCTGCGCCGTGTCCCTTGCAGCAGCCCGAACTGTTCCAGCGCTTCGATGTGGGCCGCCGTGGCAAATTCGCCCGCGCGCATGACCATCTGGCCGCGGACAAACGTCCGCACCTCGACCGGCACCGACTGCGCCGCCTGACTTTGAGCCTGACGGGTGAGTTCCTCGTTATAAAAGGCATTGGCGCGGATCAAATCACCCACGATGGCCGTGATGATCTGGACTTCGGTTTCGCTGTAACTCGCGCTGATCAGGTTGCGCAGGTTGTCGCGCACCGCCTGGATATTATCCTCGCGAACCTCGCCGCCCATGACCCGTTCCAGCAGGCGCATGACCTGCGCATCAATCGCCCGCCACGTATCATCATCCTCAATGGAGAGCAGCGCCTCCGCGACCGGCGAATCGAGGCTCAGATCGGTGATCGCCGCCAGATCGTTGGTTTTCTGGTCGAGCGAGGCGAAATCGTCGTAACGCACATTCTCGACATAGTCCAGAATCCGGCGGGCGCGCTGCAACTGCTCACTCCCCACCGAGGGATCCGGTGGATCGTACACCGGGCGCACGGCCGCTACAGCCGCATCTTTTTTCGCCTGAGTGAGCGCGTCGCTTTCATACTTCAGGCTGCGCGGAGCCAGAACATCCTTTGGGGCGACATCGCCCTCTTCGAGGGTTACTTTGCTGCTGGACGGAATCAGGACGTCCGATGCAATAATAAACGCGCCGCCCAGCACGAAGGCGACCAGCAGTACAATCTGCCATCCCTGATGCAGCAGGCCGGGTAATTTTTCCCGGAATTCTGGGTTCATCCAGACCGGAGTAGACACCGTTTGCGTTTGCCGTCCTGAGAAACTCGAAGCGGGCACTGCCGCGCCCGCCCATTGAGTGATCGTCCCTGCCTGCTACGGCTGCTGTCGCTTACCGCGGTCGCTCAAAGCGATCGCTCAAAACAGTGCCGGCTAACCGAGCACGTCTTTCACGATGCTGTTCACCAGCTTGCCATCCGCCTGGCCCTGCACGCGCGGCATCAGAGCCTTCATCACCCTGCCCATATCCTTGGGCGTAGTCGCGCCGACTTCCTGAACCGCATCGCGTACCAGCTTTTCGATCTCGTCGCGGCTGAGCTGCCGGGGCAGATAGGCTTCAATCGCCGCCAGTTCGTATTTTTCCTGTTCGCCCAATGCCACGCGCCCGGCTTTTTCGGCCTCGTCAATCGCCTCGCGCCGTTTTTTGGCTTCGGTCATCAGGATGCTGATCGCGTCCGACTTCGGTCAGGTCTTTGCGCTGATCGACCTCGACCTGCTTAAAGGCAGCCATCAGCAGGCGCAGCAGTTCGCGCCGCCGGGTATCGCCCGATTTCATGGCGTCTTTGAGATCCTGTTGAATCTGCGCTTTAGGATGCATGGTCCCTGCCCCAGGTAAGATACGCTGACTGAGACGCATTATAACGAGGCGCGGCGGTTGGTGCCAATCCCCAGCCGGACTCAGCCGGGCGGCCATGCCATCCGCCGTCCTGCGAGAACATGCAGATGCACATGAAACACCGACTGTCCTCCGTTGCGGCCCTGGTTGAGCACCAGCCGGTAGCCATCCGCGGCGAAGCCTTCCTGCTGCGCAACTTTGGCCGCGACCGCGATCAGGTGTCCGGCGATCGTCTCGTTCGTGCCGTCGAACTCCACCGGGCCGCCGATATGCTGGCGCGGGATGACCAGGATATGCACCGGGGCCATCGGGTTCAGATCGCGAAAGGCGACGGCGGTTTCATCTTCGTAGACGATCTCGGCGCGCCTGGCACCGCTGACTATGTCACAGAAGACGCAGGTCATGCGGGTTAATCCCTTCGCTGCTGAATAGCCGGAATCATTTCGGCTTGCAGGCCGCGCGCCGTTACGCCGGTCAGACGCACGGCGGAGATCGTATTGGTGAGCACAACCGGGGCCGCCATACTCGACCCGGAGGTAATTGTCCGTCAGGCCGGAGTTATGAAATCCGGCATCCGACGCGCCGGAGATCTGCTCCCACAACACGGGCATCTCGCGGCCTACAAACCGCTGCCAGAAGACCTCAGCTCGCTCGTCGGAGAGCGCCAGCAGGTGAGCGCTGCGCGCCTTCTTGACCGCTTCGGATACGTGATTCGGCATCCGGGCGGCGGCGGTCCCGGCGCGCGCGGAATAGCGGAACACGTGCAGCTTCATAAAGTCCATCTCGCGGATAAACGCGGCGCTGCGCTCGAATTCCTCGTCCGTTTCGCCGGGGAAACCCACGATCACATCCGTGCTGATCGCCAGATCGGGGATCTGCGCGCGGGCTGACTCGACCAGGGCGCGGAACGATTTCTGCGAGGTGCGACGCGCCATCCGTTTAAGGGTCGCATCACACCCGCTTTGTAACGGCAGATGCAAATGCCGGCACAGGCGTGGATCCTGCCACAGCGCGAAAAAGTCCGGCGTGAGATCCCACGGTTCGAGCGAGGACAGCCGCAGCCGGGGCATCTCGGTCGCCGCCAGCAGCGCACGCACCAGCCGCGCCAGCCCATCCCGCTCACCACGATCGTGCCCATAGGACCCCAGGTGGACGCCGGTCAGCACCGCTTCCTGGTAGCCCGCCGCCGCGAGCGCCTGCACCTCGCGGATCACATCCTCAATTGAGCGGCTGCGTCCGGCCCCGCGTGCGATCGTCGTCACGCAGAACGTGCAGCGGTTGTCGCAGCCGTCCTGCACTTTGACAAACGCCCGCGTCCGCCCCGATGCGCCGGGCAGCAGATCACGGTCCAGCGGCTCTCGCTCGAAATCTGCGTCGTCCAGATTGAGCACCAGCGGGACCAGCCGCTCCTTGTCGATGTTGTTCACCACCTGTGCCACGCCCGGCAGCGCCCGGACGCCATCCGGCGACAGGTGCGCGTAGCAGCCCGTGGCGACAATCTCTGCCCCACTGTTCTCGCGGTTCAGCCGCCGGATCAGGTTCCGGCTGGAGCGCGTCGCCTCGTGTGTCACGGCACAGGTATTCACCACGCACAGATCCGCCTCTGCCGCCGAACTGACGATGGTGTGTCCCGCCTGCCGGAACTGCCGCGCCAGCGTTTCGATCTCGCTCTGATTCAACCGGCAGCCGGTCGATTCCAGGTAAACCCGCATCACTCTGCTTCCATGACGTCCGCTTGAGGACCCACAATCACCACGTCATCAAAGACCACTTCCACGTCGCTGCCATAGATCGTGCCTGCGACGAGCGCGACCCGCCCCTGCTTGAAAGTATTGTCCCGGTACACATAAGTGAGTTCGCCACCTTCCGTGCAAACTCCCGGCGCATCCCACAGGCTGTATCAATTCTGTCCCTTGAGACATAGGGGCATGGGCTGACCGTTGACGAAAAAGCGGAACTCATCACCGCGCGCCACCACGCGGATCTCGTTAGGCAAGCTGCCCGGCCGGATCGTCTCGGTCACATTCCAATCGCTGATGATTTCGCGCGATCCGTCTTTGACCTTATCGAGCGAATAATAACCGTCGCCGGAGATGCGAAAAACAAAAGTATTTTCCGCGTCACGGTAGCGGAAGGCGACCCCAAACTGGCTTTCTTCGGCGGGGCCGGCGATCTGCTGCACCGCTACACGCAGATCCAGATCGCTGAACTTGCGATCAAGCGGCGATGAGATCACTTCATCGGCATTGCCGGAGCCGTATTTGATCCACAGCATATTCCCGGTCAGCGGCGCGACATCGCCGCCCGTGTTCGCCAGTTGGACCTCGCTGCTGCTCACCACCTGCGCCGCGTCCCGCCCCGGATACAGATCCCATTCATCGTTGTACGAATCGAACGACGTCGCATACAGCAGTTCACCCGGATCCGGCCGCGTTACCGGGATCTCGTACAGCCAGTCGGTCAGCACGCCGAGGATCACGCCCAACCCGATCATCACCGCCAGCCAAAACCCGATGGCAGCCCGGCGCACCCGCCCCGGCAGCGGATTGGCCGCCGGATCATCCGCCACCAGTTGAGCGCGCACCGCCGGCAGCGTCAGCCACACCTGATACCAGAGCGCCAGACCCGCCTGCACCAACAGCAGCCCGGCCAGGATCAGCACCCCGATCGAGAGTTCGTCGATCACCTGCTGCGCTGTCGTCATGTCGCCCGCATCATCCGGCAGGTTGGCGACCATCCGCCACGCGATGAAACTCGCCGGAAACCCGGCCAACAGCAGCAGCGCGCTCACCCGCGCCAACCCGATGCCGCTGCGGCGGTGCTCGCCCAGACGCCGCACTGCCCGGAATGGGATCAGGCTCAGCAGGGCCAGCGCCGCGGCCAGTGCGAGTTTGACCTGCGTCTCACGCTCGTAAATATCGCCGGGATCGACGATCCGCAGCCCCGCGCTCAGCTCGATCTTGCTCAGATCGGCGTACAACAAACCCAGGATGACCAGCGCGCCCAGAAGCAGCGCCAGTCCCGCCAGCGTGAAGTGGATCAGCATCAGACGCAGCGTTCGCCAGGACTGCCCGGACGCACTTTCGGGGGTATCGGTGATACGGTGAAACGGCTGGATCGTATCGGTCATCGGTTATTCCTCCGTCGTCACCACGAAATCGTCAAAGGATACGATGACATATCCTCGCCCGGCGCGCGCGATCACACCAAAAACGCCCCCGGAGAACCCGTCTTCCACCGTTACGCGGCCCGCCAATTGATCGTCGATATAAAAGGCGATGGTATCCCCGATGATGTCAGCCCGCAGCGCCATCACCATGCCGCCCGTGTCTGTCTCCACCGGCTCCGCGTCTGCCGGGGTCAGGTCCAGCCAATCACCCTGGTCAAGCTGGTACCAGTGCCATTCGCCCAGTGCGGTGGTCAGCAAGGCGTAAAAATTGTTCTCATCCTGGTAATCCACGACAAAACCGAACACCGAATCCGCGCTGCCCTCGTGTAGTTCCACCATCACATCGAGGCGATAATCACGCAGGGGAGTATCAAAATCGGGCACGGACCAGACATAGACACCCGGCGACACAACACGCAGCGATAATGCCTCGTCATCATAGGTTACAGACGCTTTGGCGTTTTCGGTGAGCACCCAGCGCCCGCTGTACGTGGCGAAGTCGTCTTCAAACAGGGTAATACCCGGCGTCGGCGTGGTGGTGATCGTCTCGTCGCCTGCCTGTGCGGGCGCGGACAGCCCGACGCCGATCGCCAGCAGTGCCAGCGCGATCAGCCCCGCCAGGAGACGTTTCTGAAAGTTTCCGTTCTGCAAACCTGTTCCCTCTATGTCTTTGGGCGACGGATTCTAGCACGCCGGCATAATTTGTCGAGCGCCGATCCCGTGACGCCGACCCTACGGCGTGTACCCTAGGCGCTGCAGCGCGCGTGACGCCAGCAGCCCGAATCCGGTGTCCGGGCCAAGCGTCTCCACCACGAACCAGTACAGAGTCGGCGGCGCCCTGCAAATCGCCGCGCCGTTCCAGCACGACGCCAAAATAATAGCGGCTGCGGGGGTTGTCGGGGTTGATGCTGATCGACGCACTCAACTCGTCATAGGCGCGTTGGGAATCATTCGTCTGGTAGCAAGCCCAGCCGAGGCTGGCGCGCAGATCGGGATCGTTGGGCGCGCGGCCGGCCGCCTCCTCGATGAACGCAAATCCACCCGTCTCCAACTGGAAGCCCGTATCCGCGTAAAACGCGGCCAGCACGCGCTGCCAGCGCATATTCCCCGGATCGAGATCGACGGCCAGGCGGAACCATTCCTCCGCCCCGGCCATATCGCTTTGGTTTTGCAGCGCGACGCCGACCTCAACCGCCAGCGCGGGATTGTCGGGACTGAGGGAATAGGCGTGCCGCAGCGCCTCGACTTCCTGCTCCCGGTCGCCAGCCAGCCGCCAGTGCTGCCCAAGCAGATAATAAACCACCGGGTCATTAGGAGCTATCGCCAGCGCCGCTTGCAGATCCGGCAGACCATCCAACCCGCGCTGATCCCGCACAAATCCGAGGTAGGCTAATGCCGTCGGGTTAAGCGCATTGGCATCCAACGCAAGCTGCAAGGCACGTTCTGCAAACGGCCATTCGCCCAACCCGATCAGGGTCATGCCCAGGGTGGTATGCGCGTAGGTGAGCGTCCCGGAAGCGTATACATCCAGCGCCGCCTGAACGGTGCCGGCCCGCGCAGCCCACGCCGGATCCGGCTCAATCCGCCGCAGGTATTCGCGGGCGTAGGTCTGGTCCACCGGGGCCAGCAGCAGGGCGAGTTGGTACAGGGACAGCGGATCGCCCGGATCGAGCGCAAGAATTTGCCCCAGCGTGGCTTCGGCCTGTGTCCATTCCAGCGCGTCAATCTGCTGCTGGGCCAGGGTCCGCAGCACGTCCACGCTGACCATCCCCGCCTCAAGTGAGGCATAGAGCAGCGCATTGGCACGGGCGGTATAACCCTCCCCCTCGAGTATCTGCCGGAACAGGTCGCGCCGTTCGGCGTTCCAACCGCTGTGATCGGTCAGCGCCAGCAGGTACATATGGGCATCCGCATAGCGCCGCGCATCCAGATTGGCGCGCGCCAGCCGATCGTAGACCACGGCGGGCGGCGCTCCAAACGCCAGCACCGATTGGTAATGGCTGAGGGCCGCGTCACGCTGTCCCCGGCGAACATCCCGATCACCGGCTGCCAGGTATCGCGCCACCGGATCGCTGCGGGGCACGCCAAGCGCCGCCCCCAAAAAAACGGCAGCCAACAGCAAGCGCGCCAGGATCGCTGCGGAGACAATTAAACGACGCGTTTGCATCACGACAATTCGGCGCTGTCTCCCGGCTGAGGCAGGTCGAGTACCCTGATCACCGCCTGTTCGATCTCGTCGGGCTGAAGCGGCTTGATCAGATAGCCCTGAATATCCTGGAGCTTGCCCATCAGCCGGTTCGCCGGGTCGCCATACGCCGTGATGACGAGGATAGACGGCGTTTTCCCCTGAAAGCGCTTGCCCTGGATCGCTTGTAGAACATGCCAGCCCGTCATGTCGGGCAGCCCAATATCCAGCAGAACAAGATCCGGCAGTTCCGAATCGTAAACCTCGAGCGCCTTGCTGCCGTGCGTCTCGTGAAACACGTGCAGATTCAGGCGTTGCAGCGTCACCTGGATGATCTCGGCCAGTTCGACCGTATCTTCAATAATGAGCACCTTGTAATGATGGTCAGACATAACAGCCTCTAAATTCTGGCAGAACCAGCACCATCGTAACACATGCCTACCGCCCCTACAAAACCCGCTGGTCATGCCTGGAAATATCAGAACATTTGTGCTAAAATCTGCGCTGGGACTTTTCGCCAGCCCGTCTCTATGCTATGATTGGACTCAGTTTTACGGCAGAAACGAGGCGTTTTGATGAGTGACAAACAGACCGCCAGCGGCGGTCGTTCTACGTCTGGTCGCCAGCCAAAAACGGACGCAGATCCTACCAAAAACCCGGCTCGACAGGCCAGCGAGCGCGGGGCAGTGCCGCGCGCCCCGAAGGATCCGGGCAACGATAAGAACGCCACGCCTGCCAAACCTGCAACCAAAAGCAAGCCCAAACCCGTCACGGAAAAGAATGCAAGCACGCCGATCCCGAAGCCGCGCTCGCGGATGTCGCCCCGCCCTGCCATTGAGAAGCGCCCCAGCATCCGGCAGCGGCTGGCGCAGCGCGTCCGCACCATCAACAAGACCGTGCAAGACCCGGCGTTCTGGCAGGGTGTCGCCAATCGGATGCCACCCTGGGCCGACGAATTAGGGGCGCTGCTGCTCATCGTGGTCGGCGTGGTCATGTTCACGGCGCTGCTCAATAACGCTTCTGACGCCGGGCTGGCTTATAACCTGTCCCACGTGCTGCGGCAGATTTTCGGCCTCGCGGCCTATCTCGTCGCGATCGGCGTGGTCGGCCTGGGAGTGATCCTGCTGCTGCCTAAGTTTGGCGTCCGGCCGCGTATCGGCTGGACCAGGATCATCGCCTTCGAAACGGCGTTCGGCGCGCTGACGGCCCTGCTGCACCTGCTCGCCAATGACCCGGAAGGCCGTGCGCTGGCCCGTGAAGGTGGCGGCGGCGGCTACCTGGGCTGGGCGCTCACACTGATCACATCCAGCCTGGGGCGGAGTATATCCTTCGTCATTTTTGGCGTATTGTTTATCGGTGCGCTGGTGTTGTTATCCGAACTGCGCATGCGCCACCTGATGTTCGGCTTTATGTGGCTGCGGGGGCGTTTGGAAGGTAGTATCACCCGCCTCGACGCGATGTCGTTTGAACCGCCGGCCCAACCCGCGCCAACTGATCCTGCCACGCTGCACGCCAGCGGTTTTGAAGCGCACACCGTCGATTTGGGGGCAATCAACCCGCCGGTAACGCGGAGCAACCCGCGCAGCACGGTTTCGCCGGGCAAACCCATGGCGGTGCCGCGCGATCCGCCGCCGCAAACGCCAACTGCCGCCCCATCCATACCCCGGCGGCCTGTTCCTGTCCAAACGCCCCATCAGGCGACCAGCGATCCGTCCGGCCCCGGGCCCAAAGATACGAGCGCGGCGGTGCCTCAGTCGAAATCGCTGAACCGGGTCGAGCGGAAAAAACTGATCGAAGAGACACGGCGCACCATGGGCGGCGACAATGGACGGAGCCTCGTATCACCCGGCGAACCCGGCGAGCGGCCGTCGATTGTGCCGCGCGACTTGCTGCCAGATGCCCGCGTGGTTCCGGCCGCGCCGCGCGCTCGTATTCGCCAGAAACCCGAGGAGAGCGTCGAGCGGTATTTCACCGTCGATGATTTCCGCGAGCACAAAAAGATCGCCAAGCGCGACGAGAATCTTCCGCCGCTGGAACTGCTCAGCGATATTGAGCTGAACAAGCCCACCGAAGAGGAGATCAATACCAACGCGCGCATTATCCGCAATACACTGCTCGAATTCGACGTCGAGACGGAAGTGATCGATGTGAATGTCGGGCCGACGGTCACGCAGTACGCGGTGTCGCCCTACACCGAACAGATCACGGACGAAGGCGAAAAAGTCCTGAACCGGGTGCGCGTGAGTGAGATCACTAATCTCAACGGCGATCTGGCCCTGGCGCTGTCAGCCAAGCGACTGCGTATTCAGGCCCCGGTACCCGGCCATTCCTACGTCGGGATCGAAGTCCCTAATCGCCAGCCGAGTACGGTCGCGCTGCGCCCCGTGCTGGAATCAGAACCGTTCTTCAAGTATCGGAAGAATTCGCTGGCGCTCCCCCTCGGGCGTGACGTGTCCGGCGAGCCGTTTATCGCGGATCTGGCGACGATGCCGCACCTGCTGATCGCCGGCACGACCGGATCGGGCAAATCGATCATGCTGGCGGCGATGACCACGGCGTTTGTGATGAACAACACGCCCGATATGGTCCGGCTGGTGCTGCTCGACCCGAAAATGGTGGAGTTGAGCCGCTTCAACGGCCTGCCCCACCTGCTCGGCCCGGTCGAAACCGAACTCGACCGGATCATCGGCGTGCTGCGCTGGGCCACGCGCGAAATGGACCGGCGCTATAAGCTGCTGGAAAAAGAAGCCGCCCGCAACCTTGAAGTCTATAACCGGGGACTGGGACGCCGCCGCAAGGATGAGCGCCTGCCCTTTATCGTGCTGATCATCGACGAGATCGGCGACCTGATGATGCAGCGCCCCGACGAAACCGAGCGCGCCCTGACCCGGCTGGCGCAGATGGCGCGCGCCGTCGGTATTCACCTGATGGTCGCCACGCAGCGCCCCAGCGTGGACGTGATCACCGGGTTGATCAAAGCCAATTTCCCGGCGCGCATTTCGTTCGCCGTGGCGTCGGGCATCGACTCGCGCGTTATTCTGGATTCAGTCGGCGCGGAGTCACTGATGGGGCGCGGCGACATGCTGTTCCTGGCCCCCGACGCGTCCGGGCCGCAGCGTGTCCAGGGCTGCTACATCTCCGACGAAGAAGTGAACGCCGTCGTGGATTACTGGAAGAAGTGGAACGAGGCCGAGATCGAGGCCGGGCGCGGCGAGCCGGGTACGATTGCGCCGTGGGAACGCGGCATGACGCGGCGCGAAGTGCTGGCCGAAACCGATCCCATGCTGGAAGATGCGATTGCCCTGGTGATTGCCGAGGGCGAAGCGTCCGCCTCGCTCATCCAGCGGCGGCTGGGGTTGGGCTATCCCCGCGCGGCGCGGATCATGGATCTGCTGTTCGAGCTGGGCATTATCGGGGCGGCGCGGCCCGGCGGCCGCTCGCGCGAAGTGCTGATCAAGCCCGGCGGCGATCCGTTCAAGAAGATCATCGACAAGCGCATCGACAGCAAAAAAAGTAGCTTCCGCACTGGCGCAGGCGAGCCTGCGCCGCAGCGAGCATCCGAGCGCGACACGGTCTGATGTGCCGCGCTCTCGTGCTTAATATTGTAGATACACAACGAATCAGTTAAGATACCCGGCACGTTTAAACGCGTGTGCCACTTTCGCGGATCACAGACGTTAGTGATCCGCTCGTTCAAGGGAGGAACTTGTGATGGTACGTATCGCGCCATCGATCCTCGCCGCCGATTTTACGCGGCTGGGTGAGCAAATCGCCGAAGCCGAAGCCGCCGGCGCTGACCAGATCCACATCGATGTCATGGATGGGCGCTTTGTACCGACCATCTCGATGGGCCCGCTGGTGGTCGCCGCGGCGCGCCGGGTCACGCAGCTTCCCCTGGATGTTCACCTGATGATCGTGGAGCCGGAAAAGCATATCCAGGCGTTTGTCGAGGCGGGGGCCAGCAACCTGACCGTGCATGTAGAGACTGCACCACAGCTGCACAGGGTGATCCAGCAGATCCGGCAGGCCGGCGCGGGCGCATCTGTCGTCCTGAACCCGCATACACCCGCCATCGCGCTCAAGGAGATTCTGCCCTTTGTCGACATGGTGCTGGTGATGACCGTCAATCCGGGCTACGGTGGGCAGAAGTTTATCCCCGAGACGCTGCCGAAGATCCGCGAAATCCGCACGATGATCGAGGCGCTGGGGCGGAACATCGATATTCAGGTCGATGGGGGGATCGACGTGCAGACCGCGCCCCAGGTCGTCAGCTATGGCGCGAATGTGCTCGTGGTGGGGACATCCGTGTTTCGCGCGCCCGAGGGGATTCGACCCGCGATACAGGCGTTACGAAAAGCGGTTGAGAATGTTGGTTAATCAAACAAAAAGCCAGCTAACGCGCTGGCTCTTTTGGGCCGGACGAAGGACATATTACTTCCCCTTCGTGACGACGACTTTCGGATCCTTGCTCATCGTGCGAATGCAGCGCGAGCAGATGGATTTGCTGACCAGATGGCCGTTTTCGAGCACTTTGACGCGCTGAATATTCGGCTTGAACTGCCGTCTGGTTTTCCGGTTGGAGTGGCTCACACTATGCCCGAACATGGGGCGTTTTGCCACACACTATCACACTTAGCCATCGGAATGCCTCACGAAGTTCTGTTCAAATAAGCGGTCGCCATGCTACCATAGAGCGAGGCGTTATGCAAGGGGCGGTTAGGCCCCGCCAGGTCGAACGGAAGACGCGGAATGACGACAAACGAAACTCCACGCGGTACAATCGAAATATCTCCGAATGCAATCGCCACCCTCGCCAGCCATGCCGCTTTGCAGACTTATGGCGTCGTCGGGATGGCTTCACCCAATCTGGCGTCCGACATCGCGGCCAGCATCACCCGCGATCCCAACCGGGGAATCGAAGTTCGCCACGAGGGAGGGCACATTGTGATCGATGTGTATGTCGTGATCGAGTACGGCACGCGCATCGCGTCAGTCGCCAACAGTTTGATCAACGGCGTGCGTTACAGCGTCGAACAGAGCACGGGCGTGCCGGTTCGGCAGGTTAACATTCATGTGCAGGGTTTGCGTGTCAGCCGCAACAAGTGAAAGTGGTGCATCGATCGTCATGGCAGAACAACCTACTCCACAATCGACCGAACCGCTCACTTGCGACGGTCATACCCTGAAGCGTCTGGCCCAGGCCGGGCGCGACTGGCTGGATCTGCACCATGCTGAAGTGAACCAACTGAACGTGTTCCCCGTCCCCGATGGCGACACCGGCACGAATATGCTGATGACGATGCGGAACGCCGTCAGAGAGGCCGAGCTCAACGACAGCGGCGCGGCGGGACAGGTCGCGGCGCATATTGCGCACGGCGCGATGATGGGATCGCGGGGCAATTCCGGCACCATCCTGTCGCAGTTATGGCAGGGATTTGCTCACGTGCTGAAAGATCAACGCGTGCTGACAGCGGAACTGCTCGTCCGCGGGCTGCGGCAGGCCGCCGATACGGCCTACCGGGGCGTGATCAAGCCCGTCGAAGGTACGATCCTGACGGTGGCGCGCGAAGCCGCCGAAGAGGCCGAAGCAGCCTACCGTGACACTCAGGATACAGTCGAGATCCTGGACCGTGCCGTGGCCCGGGCGCGTGATGCGCTCGCTCGCACGCCGGAGATGCTGCCCATTCTGCAAAAAGCGGGCGTCGTGGACTCTGGCGGAAGTGGATTGGTTTACATTATGGAAGGCATGCTGCGTTACCTGCGCGGTGAGACGGTCGATGTGACCGAACGCGCCGCCGAACACGTGGAAGATCTGGCTGCCGCGCTGGCCCCTGAGGATGAATTAGGTTACGGCTACGATGTGCAGTTTATTTTGCAGGGTGACAATCTGGATGTGAACACGGTGCGGGCGGCGATCGACAGCATGGGCTGGTCCACCGTGGTCGTCGGGGATGAACGCGCCATCAAGGTTCATGTGCATGTCCACGATCCCGGCATTCCGCTGAGTTACGGCGTCAGCCTGGGCGCGCTCAGCGACGTGGTTGTGGAGAACATGCAGGCGCAGTTCCAGGAATATGTACGCGAGCGCACCCAATCACCCGCGCAAACCACCCCAGTCAATTACCCCAAGCCCGAACTGGAGCCGGACGATATTGGCGTCGTCGTGGTGGCGTCGGGTGAGGGGCTGGCGCAGGTCTTCCGGCAGCTTGGAGCGGCCGAGCTGGTGATGGGCGGGCAGACGAATAACCCCAGCACGCAGGAGATTCTGGACGCGGTTCAGCGTGTGCCCACGCGCCACATTATTCTGCTGCCCAACAACAAAAATATCATCCTGGCGGCCGAACAGGCTGCCCGGCTGGCCACCAATCAGAACGTGGTCGTGGTCCCTACGCGCAGCATGCCGCAGGGGATCAGCGCGCTGCTGCCCTACGATCCCAAGGGCGATCTGCACGAAGTCGCCCGCGCCATGCTCGAAGCGAAAGACAGCGTCACCACCGGGGAGATCACGACCGCGACACGCTCGGTGGAGATCAACGGGGTCGATGTTGCCGAAGGGCAGATTATCGGCCTGCTCGACGGGTCGCTGTCGGTGGCTGGCGACAACCTCAACCACGTGGTGAGAATGACTCTGGATCAAATGTGTGCTTCGGACTGCGAATTGGTCACTCTGTATTTTGGGAACGAGGTCCAGGAGCCGGATGCCCGCGCCCTGGCGGACGAACTGGGCGAGCGTTACCCGGATCTGGAATTTGAACTGGTCTTCGGCGGCCAGCCGCACTATCACTATATCATGAGTGCCGAATGACCGGCGCGTCCCGGAAAGGTTCGACGTGGGCAAGGTAAGGATTGTCACCGACAGTTCAGCGCACTTTCCGAACCCGGAGATCGTGCAGCGCTACAATATCCTGGTCGTGCCGCTCACGATCCAGTTGGGCACCCAGCTATTTCGCGAAGGGACCGACATCGACGCCGATACGTTTTTCCGGCTGGCAAGCCACGGCAGCCCGCCCGCATCCCTGACCGCGCCGCCGGTGGATGTCTTCGCGGACCTGTACCGGCAGATCAACCGCGAAACCGACCAGATTCTCTCGCTGCACATGTCGCGCCACATGAGCCAGACCTGGGAAAACGCCCGCGTCGCCTCAAAAACGCTGCTCGGCCGCTGCGAAATCGTGGCGCTGGATTCGATGACGACCTCGGTTGGGCTGGCGCTGCTGGTCGAGACGGCGGCACAGGCGGCGGAAAGCGGCGCAGAGCTGCCCGAAATCGTGCGGATGATCCGCGCGATGCTCCCGCACGTGTATTCCGTCTTCTACGTGGAGACGCTGGATTATCTGCGCCATAATGGTCTGCTCAGCGAAGCCCAGTCGATCCTGGGCGCGATGCTGGACATCAAACCATTTTTGACCATCGAAGAAGGCGAATTGATCCCGATGGAAAAGGTCCGCACGCAAATCCAGGCCGTGGACAAGCTGGTCGAATTTGTAACGGAGTTCTCGGTCCTCGAACGCCTCGTGATTTTGCAGAACGCGCCGTACCCCACCGACCGCACCCGGCAGTTGCAGGACCGGCTGGCGATCGAGTTCCCTGGCCGGCAGTTCCCGGTGATGATGTACGGGCCCAGCCTCGCCGTGATGATCGGGCCAGACGGTATGGGTGTGGTCGTGCATGAAGGCCCCGATGAAGAGGACGACGAGGAATGACGCCTATTCTGGTCATGACCGACAGCACGTGCGATCTGCCGCCGGCCTGGGTGCGGCGGTTTGATCTGCGGGTGGTGCCGACGTATGTTCACTTCGGGCAGCAGAGCTTTGCCGACGATGGGGTTCAGCTCACCCGCACCGATTTTTACCAGCGCATGGTGACCTCATCCGTCCTGCCGACGACGTCTGCGGGGCCGCCCGGCGAGGTGCTCGAGGTCATGCGGCAGGCGCTCATCGACGCCGATCAGGTCGTCGCGCTCACCGCGCCCGCTGCCCTGAGTGGGATCTTCAACACCTTCCGTCTGGCCGCCGAGCAGACTGACCCGGCGCGCGTCACCCTGATCGACAGCCGGATGACGAGTATGGGCCTGGGTTGGCAGGTGGTGATCGCGGCGGAGATGGCCCAGGCCGGCGCAAGCCCGGCGGAGATCGAAGCCGCCATGGAGCGCATCCAGCCGCGCTGTGAAGTGTGGGCCGCGCTGGAAACGTTGGAATATGTGCGCCGCAGCGGCCGCGTAAACTGGGCAGCCGCCATGGTCGGCAGTCTGTTCCAGATCAAGCCGATTATTCGCTTGCATGACAGCGTGGTAAGCTCGGTGACACGGGTTCGCACGTCGCACCGATCGTTTGAAACGCTGGTTGCACTGGCACATAAAGCCGCACCGTTGGACCGGCTGGCCGTGATGCACACCCACAATCCCGACGGCGCGCAGCGTCTGGTCGAGGCGCTGTCGGATGTTCGCCCGGACAACGAAATGGTCGTCGTGGAAGTGACACCGGTGCTCGGCGTGCATGTCGGGCCGGGCGCGTTGGGTCTGGGTGTCGTGAGAAAACTATAACAGGATAAAACGCTATGCCCTCGGCATTGGAAACACTGGTCAAAATCTTAAAACTCGAACAGGAAACTGGCTACAAAAATACCGCGGTGATCGGCGGGCTGGAATCGTTCGCCACGAACTGGGAGCGGGATGCTCACCAGCAGGCCAAACGCCCCGATCACCATCAGTTGGTCGATGAGATGGTCCGGCACCTGCGCGACTATAAGCACCTTGAAGAGCAGGAACCGCGTTACGAAGCGATCAAGTATATGCTCGGCCGCATTATGGGCCGTATCCCCGCGCCGGCCGATCTCCCACCTTCCTCCTTTGTTCCCGATGTTCCCGAACCGGTGGAAGAGGAGCCCGAACCCGCCCCAGCAGCGCCGGCGCGCGATGAGCCTGTCGAAGCAGCCGACGACCAGGAGAACAGGGTTGAGGAAGTCGAGGCTGAAGAGGTGATCGAACTCGCCGTTGAGGCCCGCCCGATCGTGCTGCCGCCGCCGCCGCGCCCGATGGCCTTGCCCCGACGCAAACGCCGCGAAACTCCTTCGCCCGATGTACTGGCTCAGCAATTGGCCGAACTCGAGGCCCCGGTGACGAAGCTGCCCAAAGTTGGGGTCAAAATGGCGGAAAAGCTCGGCCATCTGGGCATCAACACAATCGAAGATATGCTCTTCACCATGCCGCGCCGTTACGATGACTATACCCGCATGCGCACCATCAATCACCTGAAAGCCGGCGAAACGGTCACCGTGGCGGCGGCGGTCCGATCGGTGACGCGCAAGCAGGGCAAACGCGGCCAACCCTATCTGCTGGTCATGCTCGACGACGAAACCGCCTGCTTGCAGGTCGCGTTCTTCGGGCAGATGTGGCTCCAGCGCCAGTTCAGGCAGGGGACGCAGCTCATCCTGAGCGGCGAGGTCGATCTCTTCCGGGGTGAGCGAATAATGACCAACCCGGAATGGGAACTGTTGGAGCGCGACACCCTGCACACCAACCGGATCGTGCCGGTGTATGCGCTGACCAAAGGGCTGTCGGCGCGCACCATGCGCCGCCTGATGCACGAGGCTGTCACCCAATACGCCAGCCGCATGCCAGATTATATGCCGGAGAGCGTGCTCGAACGGACGGAACTGCCCGACCTCGGCTGGGCACTGGCGCAGGCGCATTTCCCCGATTCGTTTGAGGCGCTCGATCTGGCGCGCAAGCGGCTTAGCTTTGACGAGCTGTTTCTGTTCCAGGTGGCGATGCAGAGTCACCGCCGCGACTGGCAGGCCCTACCCGGCCAACCTCTGCATGTGGATGATTCCTGGCTGGCGCAGTACACGGCGGCGCTGCCCTACGCGCTGACCAACGCCCAGCAGCGCGCCCTGGACGATCTCCGCGCCGACCTGGCGCGCGATGTGCCCATGAACCGCCTGCTGCAAGGCGACGTCGGATCGGGCAAAACGGTCGTGGCGGCGGTGGCACTGGCGATTGCGGTCCAGAATGGCAAGCAGGCCGTGCTGATGGCCCCGACCAGCATCCTGGCCGAGCAGCACGCCCGCAGCGTATCCGACCTGCTGCGCCGCGCGCCCAACGGCGACCAGATCCAGGTGCGGCTGCTGACCGGCAACACCGGCGAAACCGAGCGCCACGAGATCTACCAGGGATTGGCGGAAGGCTGGATCAACGTGGTCATCGGCACGCACGCCGTGATTCAGGAAGGTGTGAACTTCCAGGACCTGGGCTTCGCTGTGATCGATGAGCAGCATCGCTTTGGCGTGCAGCAGCGCGGCATCCTGCGCGGAAAGGGAGTCAACCCGCATATTCTGGTCATGACCGCCACACCGATCCCGCGCACGCTGGCGCTCACCCTGTATGCCGATCTCGATCTCAGCATTATTGACGAAATGCCGCCGGGGCGCACGCCGATTGAAACACGCATCGTGCGCCGCGTGGAGCGTGAGCGGGCCTACAGCTTCATTCGCTCGCAGATCGAAAAGGGCCATCAGGCGTTTATCATCTACCCGCTGGTCGAATCCTCGGAAAAGCTCGAAGACGTGGGCGCGGCCGTGGATGAATACGAGCGGTTGAAGGCCGAGGAGTTTGCCAAGAACCACCTGGGCCTGCTGCACGGGCGGATGAAGCCCTCCGAAAAGGATGACATCATGCGCGCCTTCTCCGCCGGGGAGATCCAGGTGCTCGTCTCGACATCAGTGGTCGAAGTGGGCATCGATGTCCCCAATGCGAGCGTGATCCTGATCGAGAACGCCGATCGGTTTGGGCTGGCGCAGCTTCACCAGTTCCGCGGGCGCGTGGGACGCGCTGAGCACAAGTCCTTCTGCCTGCTGGTCGCCAGCACGCTTAGCGACGAGGGTGAGCGGCGGCTGGCCGCGATGGAAGAAACAACCGACGGCTTCCGGCTGGCCGAAATTGACTGGGCGATGCGCGGGCCGGGCGATCTGATCGGCGTGCGCCAGAGCGGGTCCAGCCAGTTCCGTCTCACCGAGGTCATGAATCCGCAGATGGTCGAACTGGCCCAACGCGAAGCCCGCACGGTCTATGCCGAAGATCCGCACCTGACTCACCCGGAGCACGCCCTGATCGCTGAGCGGGTGCGCGTGGCCGACGACCGGCGAGCGGACGTCAGCTAGGTAGCTTAACCACGAAAAGGACAATCATGCGTCAGGAACATATCTGTTGTGCGCTCTACCCTGGTTCGTTTAATCCGATTCACTACGGGCATATCGACATCGCCCGGCGCGCGCTGCGTCTGTTCGACAGCGTGGTGCTGGCCGTCTATGTCCATCCCGGCAAGCCCGATCTGTTCACGGTGGACGAGCGCATTCCGCTGATCCGAACCGCCTTTGCCGATGAGCCGCGCATCCAGGTTGCGTCATATAATCAATTGACTGTAGACTATGCACGAGAAGTGGGCGCTCAGGCGATCGTGCGCGGTCTGCGCGTGTTCTCCGATTTTGAGCTGGAGTTCCGTATGGCGCTGACCAACCGCCGCCTTGCGCCCGACATTGAGATCGTGAACTTTATCGCGGCCGAGGAACACCTGCATATCAGTTCCAGCACGATCCGCGAAGTAGCGTCGTTGGGCGGCGATGTATCCTATATGGCACCGCCGCACGTGATCGAGGCGCTGCGCCAAAAGTTCAACGACCTGAAAGCCAGGGGAGCAACCTCCTCGTTTGTCATGAGTATTAAAGACTGACGAGCAGCAGTCCTGACAAGCAGAGTAAGGGGATGAATGATGGACATTCAACACTTAGTGGACCGGCTCGAAGATTTGATCGACGAGGGCCGTCATATGCCATTCAGCCGCTTTACCGTGATCGATGAAGAACGCGCGCTTGAAATCATCGACCAGATGCGTATCTCGGTGCCCGAGCAGATCGAAAAGGCCTCGCGGCTGATTAACCAGCGCGACCGGCTGATGGCTCAGGCCAACGAAGAAGCCACGCGTGTGTTGAATCTGGCCCGCGAGCGCAGCGACGAATTGACGACACGGGACGCCATTGTCCAGACGGCCCAGGGCCGCGCGCAGAACGTGATCGCCCAGGCCCGGCGCGAAGCCGAATCGATCCGCTCGGAAGCCGATGTGTACGTGCTGGAAGTGCTGAAAGAACTGGAGAACCAGTTGATGCACAACCTGACCGTCGTGCGGAACGGCATCGCCAAGATCGCGGAACAGCGCGAATTGAGCCGGCTGCGCATGCAGGCGGTTTATGATCAGGCTGAGTCCGAGGTGGCGGCGGTATCCCAATCGCTGGCCGAAGCGTCGGTCCCCGTGCAGACGGCAGCCGCCGACACGGACAACGCCTAAACCAGCCGCGAGTATCGGCTGCTCCTTGACAGGCACTTAACGGCTGCTTTATAATTCTGCGCGTTGTCCGGCCCTTACCGTGACAAAGGTTTGACGAAGGAGACGTTTTTATGGGTCCGCTGCCTAAGCGAAAAATATCCAAGACGCGCCGTGATAAGCGGCGTGCGCACGACCACCTGACCCTGCGGCACCTGGTAGTTTGCGACACGTGCAACGAGTACAAACCCGCCCATCAGGTCTGCCCGAACTGCGGGTCGTACAAAGGTCGTGAAGTGGTGTCGGTCAAGGAAGACGAAGAGTAGGCCGCGCGAATTTCAACACTGCTTCTGCCAGGGGCCGTGCCAGTTGATGCACGGCTCTTTGCGTTTCTGGCGCAACGTTCTCCCCGGTAGATGGTTATAGAAGGCGGTAATTAGTGATTGGTTCATAGTTTTTGGTTCTTGGTTATTGGTGAGGGCCGCGTCGCGTAATTAAATGGCGGTTGGTTTATGGGATCAGTTCCTGACTGTTCATTTTGGGCAGGCGCGGTCTACCTCTACGAATAACATACGAATAACAGGAGTGAGACAGTAACCAATCACCCACCAACAACCAAAAACTAATAACCAATAACCAGTTCGCATCACCTTCCACGCGAAAGGAAATAGACCATGATCGATTGGACAAAGACGGCGCTCGTGTTTCCGGGCCAAGGATCGCAGGAGGTCGGCATGGGGGCCGATCTGGTCCAGGCGTTTCCCGAGGCCGCCGAGACCTTCGCCCTGGCAGACGACATGCTGGGTTTCGCGCTCAGCGATCTGTGCTTCAACGGCCCGGCCGAGGTCCTAAATGATACCTACAACACGCAGCCGGCCCTGTACGTGATGGGGCTTGCGCTGCTGCGCGTGCTTCAGGCGGCGTTTCCGCCCGATCTGCGCCCGGCGTTTGTGGCGGGTCACAGCCTGGGCGAGTTCACTGCCCTGACCGCCGCCGGGGCGCTTAATTTCGCGGACGGTCTGCGGTTGGTGCGCGAACGCGGACGCCTGATGAACGAGGCCGGACAGCGTGCGCCCGGCGCGATGGCGGCGATTCTGGGGCTGGATGCGGACGTGGTGAATCAAATCTGCGCATTAGCCAGCCAGCAGACCGGCAAAGCGTTGGTGCTGGCCAACGATAACTGCCCCGGCCAACTGGTCATTTCGGGCGATAAGGAAGCGCTGGACGCTGCGCTGCCGCTCGCTACTGAGCGCGGAGCCAAGCGAGCTATGCCGCTCACGGTCAGTGTGGCCTCACACTCCCCACTGATGGAGGCAATTACTCCCGAGTTTCGCGAAGCCCTGAGCCGCACGCCGTTTGGAGCGCCCGCCGTGCCCGTGATCGGCAATGTCCACGCCGCGCCGCTCGATACGGCCGACGCGATCCGTGCCGAACTGGGCGACCAGCTTACGTCAACCGTGCGCTGGACCGAATCCGTGCAATATATGCGCGAGCGCGGGGTTGACTCTTTTATCGAGTTGGGGCCGAAGGACGTGCTCAACGGGTTGATCAAACGCATCGACCGGGCGGCAGAGCGGGTGAGTCTCAACAGTGCCGAGAGTGTCCGAGCGTTCCTGGCGGCCCACATCTAGCCAGACCGCTGTGCAACTTGCACAAAACGATTATCCCTGGCCGGACAAGAGTTACAAAAGCTCTGTCCGGCCGTTCTATTTGTTGTGGTGTTTGCACAAAACTTCGGTGGCGTGCCCCCATTGCGGCCATTATAATCTGCCCTGTACTTTCGGCTAATGAAGGAGAGAATCATAAACCATGGACGACAAAGCCCTAGAAATCATTGAATTAACCAAATCAGAAAACGTCCAGTTTATCGATCTCCAGTTCACGGACATCTTCGGCAGCACCAAAAGCGTCACGATCCCGTCCGGCGCACTGGAAGAGTCACTGGATCGCGGTACCTGGTTTGATGGCTCGTCGATTCAGGGCTTTGCCCGTATCGAAGAATCGGACATGTATTTACAGCCCGATCCGGTTACGTACCGCATCCTGCCCTGGACATTAGGCGATCCGGCTGGCGCGCGGGCGCGCATCATTTGCGATGTTTATAGCCCCGATGGCTCGCCCTTCGAGGGGGATCCGCGCTACGCGCTGCGGCGCGCGGTCGATCACGCCGCCAGACTGGGTTTTCTCTATAACACCGGCCCCGAACTGGAATTTTTCCTGTTTAAGGCAAACGGCACCGGATCCGTACCGCATGATGTTGGCGGTTACTTCGACTTCTCGCCCAATGATGAGGCACAGCGCGTCCGCAGCGATATCACGCGGGCTTTGCAGGCGCTCAAAATTCATGTCGAGATGGCGCACCACGAAGTCGCGATCGGCCAGCATGAGATCGACTTTCGTTATGAACACGCGATGCACACCGCCGACAACGCAATCACGTTTAAGTATGCCGTGAAGGGCATCGCGTCTCAGTACAATCTCGTGGCGACCTTCATGCCGAAACCGGTCTTTGGCATCAACGGCAGCGGAATGCACGTCCACCAGAGTCTGGCAGATGTCAAGACCGGCGAGAACAAGTTTTACGATGCGAGCGGTGAATTCTGCCTGTCCAAAGTCGCGCGCCATTTTGTCGCCGGGCAGCTTGCCCACGCTCGCGCGCTGGCCGCCGTGGTCGCGCCGTCGGTCAACAGCTACAAGCGCCTGACCCCCGGTTACGAAGCGCCGGTTTACGTGTGCTGGGCCCAGCGCAACCGCTCCGCCCTGATCCGCGTTCCGCGCTACTCACCGGGTCGCGAGAACAGCACGCGCGTCGAACTGCGCTTCCCGGATCCAAGCTGCAATCCTTACATCGCGCTGGCGGCCATGCTGGAAGCCGGGCTGGATGGCATCGAAAAGGGCCTGGAGCCGCCCAAATCCGTTACCGACGATGTGTTCCACTGGACACCGGAAGAACGCATTGCACAGGGCGTGAATGTGCTGCCCGGTACGCTGGAAGAGGCGCTGGACGAACTGGCGAAGGATGACGTCGTGCGGGGTGCGCTCGGCGACCACATTTATTCAGCTTATGACCGCGCTAAGCGTTCCGAGTGGGATGAATATCGTATTCACGTGACCGACTGGGAAATCGAACGATATCTGTACACCTCCTGATCGTGCTTACACTCCTGACAGGGTTTGCGGGGGCAGCTTCTCACACGAGTTGCCCCCGTTCGTTTTTTATGGATATGATCGGCCTATCCTGTGACGAGTGGAGGTATACCTGTGAGTTCCAGCAGCGACCAACATCGAGCCACCGCCGCGAAGCTGGGGCCGATTGCCCTGGCCATTGTCACCGTGAGCGATACGCGCACGCCTGAAACCGATGTGAATGCCACCTATCTCCGCGAGCAGATAACCACGGCCGGGCATCACGTCGTCGCGTACCGGCTGATCAAGGACGAGGCCGATCAGGTCAGCGGCGTGCTCGACGAACTGGCCGCGACCGAGGCGCGGCTCATCCTGTTCAACGGTGGGACCGGCATCGCCCCGCGCGACCGCACCTTTGATGCGCTGAGCCGGCAGCTCGAAAAGACCCTGCCCGGCTTTGGCGAGTTGTTCCGCATGCTCAGTTACCAGCAGGTTGGCGCGGCTGCGATGCTCTCACGCGCGACGGCGGGTGTGTACCGCAACAAAGTCGTGATCTCCACCCCCGGATCACCCGATGCCGTGAAGCTTGCCTGGGAGAAGCTGATCGCGCCCGAATTGGAGCATCTCGCCTGGGAAGTGATCCGCTAACCGGAGCGCTGCAAGGGCGTTTTGAGGCGGAAATCGGCATTGACGCCCCGCCCAAAATGCGTATAATAATCTCATCTGGCGACGTAGCTCAGCGGTAGAGCAGGGGACTCATAAGCCCTTTGTCATGTGTTCAAATCACATCGTCGCCACCACCCAGCCTCAGCCTTGTGCTGAGGTTTTTTGTTGTGCCCACCGCCACGATTTTGTCGTGGCCCGAAGTTTGAGTACAATCCTGGGCGATTTATGAGTAGATTTGTTGAGCGCACCACGTGAGGATGAAGTAATGAAATCAACCTATATCGTCTTCTTTGGACCGCCCGGCTGTGGCAAGGGCACACAGGCCAAGAAGGTGTCGGAAGAACTGGGGCTTCTGCAACTCTCGACCGGCGAACTGTTCCGCAAACATTTAAGCGAAAAAACCCCCCTGGGCGTGAAAGCTCAGGAGTATATGTCGAAGGGCGAACTGGTGCCGGACGACATTACCATCGGCATGGTGCGCGAGCGCTTGCAGCAGCCCGACGCCAGGGCGGGCGCGATCTTCGATGGGTTCCCGCGCACGGGTGCCCAGGCCAAGGCCCTCGATAACCTGCTGAACGAACTGGGCAGCAAGCTCGCCATGGTGATCGACTTTGAGCTGCCGATTGAGATCTCGCGGCAGCGCCTTCTGGGCCGGCAGGAAGGGCGCGCCGACGACAAACCCGAGGTGATCGAAAAGCGCCTGCAGGATCACGCCGCGGTCGAAGCGAGTGTCATGCCGCACTATCGCAGCCAGACCGGGCTGGTCCAGTCCATCGATGCCACCGGCTCGATCGACGCGATCTACCGCAAGGTGCAGACGCTCGTCAGCAGCGCGACCCGGCAGTAATGGCGTATTCTGGGCAGAGAGAGCGGTGTTCTCTCTGCCCTCATGTGAACGCTGTGCGGAAGGTGGCCCACCATGAGCGAGAACAGACCACAGCTTGCCTCCGGTTCGACCTTCGGCGCGCATACCATCGGTGCTCTGTTGGGGCGCGGACGCGATACCGAGGTTTACCGTGCCTATTCCAACACGATCCGGCGCGATGTGGCGCTCAAGATCTATCATCCCTGTGCGATCACCAGCGATGAGTTCAAGCATGAGATCGCGACCATCGCCGCGCTGAAGCACCCGAACATCATGCGCATTTATGATTACGGCGCTGAAGGCCCTCTGTACTATATCGTCATGGAAATGATCGAGGGCACCGGGCTGCGGGACCTGCTTACCCTGCACCCGACCGGGCTGGAACGCGGTGAGACTCTGCGCATCTTCAGCCAGATCGCCAGCGCCGTCGCCAGTGCCCATGATCAGCATGTGGTTCATGGCAATCTGAAGCCGGATAACGTGCTGCTCGATCGCAGCCAGCGCCCCGTGCTGACCGATTTTAACATTCCCTGCCTGCGCGAAAGCGGCGATGCTTTCCGCTCCAACACGCCCGCCTATCTTGCGCCGGAGCAGGCATCCGGTGGCCGCGTGCAGCCCGCCACCGATATTTACCTGCTGGGCATTCTGCTCTATGAAATGGTGACCGGGGACGTGCCGTTCAGGATCGGCACGTATGAGGAAATTGTGGCCCAGCAGCGCGATGCTCTGCCCCGCCCGCCCAGCCAAATCACTGTCGAGCTGGACCCACGTACCGAGCGCGCTATTCTCAGGGCCCTGAGCAAAAACCCCGCCGACCGTTATCCATCGGCGCGCGATATGCTCAGTGCGATGGAGAGCGAAGCAGAAAGCAGCCAGTATGAAACGCTGTCGATCACGCGCGAGCAGGTGCAGAAACGGCGCTCGGAGATCCAGCAGTTCGAGCAAAGCCGGCTGGACTTTCCCGCCCCGACCGAAGAAACCGCCTTATTACGGTGGACTCGCCGCCGTCGCCTGATTATATGGGGCACGGCGCTGCTGCTCGTGATCGCCATCGTCGTGCTCGCGCTGCTGGCGACATAAAAAACGATTGCAACCCCGATAGATGGGAGCAATCGCCAGTTTCGTCAGTGATCACCTGCACCACAAGCTAACTGCACCGGGGATCTTTCTTAAGTCGTGGGAAGGCCGGACTCCCTTCCAGCATCAGCACATGTCCGCTTCCCAGCGTTGCCTCGACATGCACGGTGCCCTGTCCCTTGTAGATGGTATCCGTTCCCCAGATGGGGGCCAGATCACACTCCCAGGTCGGCAGATAAGCGCGTCCAGTCTCCTGGGTGTCCATGCTCGAACTCGCCACCACGACGAGCGTATGCTGGTCATCCTGCCGGGCCAGCACGATAAAGTGCGGGTTGTCCGCGTAGCCCATCAGCAGCGTCGCCGGATCAGGGTTGGTGAGCAGCGGGGCATATTTGCGCCGGATCTCCAGCGCGTAACGGATCGATCCGACCAGATTATGCGGCCGCGTCCAGTCGAACGCCCACTCGCTGAACAGCGGCAGCGAGTCGGTCGGATTCTCGCGGATCATCTCGTCGGAAAAACCCAGCCCCGTGTTGATCGGCTTGGTCTCCATCAGTTCAAACCCGCTGTGAATGAAGGGAATCCCCGGCACGACGATGCTCATCGCCAGCGCATAATGCACGTATTCGAGCGCGTTGGGGCGGCTGTAGGCGCGCGGCGTGTTGTGATTTTCGGCGGTCGCGAAAAAGGGCAGCGGCATGCGCTCGCTGGCCAGCAGGCCCAGAAATTCGCGCAGCTTGTGCGGCAGCTCGAAGTCAAACACCATGTAGCCCAGGACGGCGTTATACCCCTCATCCACGCTTTTCTGCTGGATCAGGAAATTCTCATCCCAGAAGGCAAAATCGGGATTGATGTCGCGGGACGCGCGCACAATTCGCTGCTTGAGCGGCATCGGCAGGGCGTGCCCCATGTCGATCATGACCCCGTCGATCCCGAATTCACGCTGAAAGTGCGGGATCACGCCGGCCACCGCATCCCATAGCCCGGTGACGGCATTCTCCGGCCGCGCCAGCCGGACATCGTACATACGGATGGTGTTATAGGCGATGTAGTTGAAATCAGGATGATCGTACATGCGCAGGTAGGTGACATCTGTCCACGGCGGCTGGTTATCGTCCGGCGGCCAGTCCGCAAACGCACCCGGTATCCGTACCCGGGTGCCGTTATCGAGCACGCCGACCCACTGCCCGTCTTCCAGGTGGACCTGACCGGGGCGCGGCGGCGGGGTGAACATATCGCGGTAGGATTTGGGCGGCGCGGGCAGGTTGCTGAAATCGTGGTGCGCGACTTTTTCCTTCAGGTGAATCAGATCACTCTCCGGGAAGATCGGGTTGCCATACGCCAGCGGATCGCTGCTGCCCGGCTGCCGATCGGGGATATCCTCCCGGACCCAGTAATACCAGTCAGGGTGCTGGCCGATCCAATCCCCATCCTTGGACGAGGTGCGCAGCACAAATTCCATCACGACGCGCATCCCAAGCCGGTGAGCCGCCTCGACAAAACCGGCGAACAGCGCATCCACGTTCAGTCCCAACGCCGGTTCGGCCAGCTTCGGATCCAGCGCGTAGGCGTTCCGAATACCATAGGGTGATCCGAGCGTTCCCTTTTTGCCCGCCTGTCCCACCGACGTGATCGGCAGCAGGTGGACGGTATTGATCCCAAGGCTGCGAATATAGGGCAGCAGGGCGATGCATTTCAGCAGCGTGCCGGTATCCCGCCAGCCTTCCGGCGATGGATCGGTGCTTAACGCGTCGTCGTGGGCGTGATCGTAGGCCGCTGTGACGCGCGGAAACAGGTTATAGACGATCGCGCCGCGCGTCCAATCGCCGCCGCCGCTTCCCTGGACCAACGGCTGCGCATCCGCGTTCAGAATCGATTGTAGTTTCTGCGCATAAAAATCATAGGGGTTGACGGCCTGGGCGGGCGTGCTGGCGTGGTCGATCCAGAGGCCGGGGACGTAATACGGGGCGGCGACTTCGCGCCGCTGGTCGCGCAAGACAGCCACAATTTGCTCAAGGGCAGACATACATTTCTCCCTGCGAAATCCCTAGTATGATCAAGATGATAAACCGATTTACCAGTATACCGAAAAAATTTGGCGGGAGGGATCCCGCCAAGACGAAATTTGCCCAAAATCGTCCGGGTGGCTTACTGCCCGTAATCGGGGCCAAAAACCTGAACCATCAGCGGCCCCATCAGCTCGCGCACCGGCACGAGAATATCCTGGCCTTCATAGCGCTGCGGGGTGACATATTCCCAGCCCAGCACCGCGTTAGAATAGTTCGTCGCCGGAATGTCCTTGGCCCACCACGCCAGTTCGAGGATCTGGTCGAGCGACAGGCCGGTATCAATTCCCTCGTTCAGCTCCGCCCAGAGCTGGTATGCCTGCGGGGCGAGCTTGGGGATCATGTCCATCGCGGTGACTTTGTCCCGGACGGCATACAAAACCTGCTGCTGCCGCCGCCCGCGATCGATATCGTCGGTGCTGTGCCGCGTGCGCGCGTATTTGAGGGCCGTCGCGCCGTCCATCTCGTGCCAGCCGGCCTCGATATAAAACGGATCGTAGCCGTAGTTCATATCGGGATATTCGGGATCGTAAATCGCGTTTTCGACGTACACATTAACCCCATCGATCAGGTCAATGATCTCGATGAAGGTGTCAAAATTCACGACCACAAACTCGTTGACCCGAATGCCGAAGTTATACTGCACCGTCTGCATCGCCAACTGTGGACCCCCGCCCGGTCCACTGAGTTCGCCCAATCCATAGGCGCTGTTGACCCGCTGCAAGCCATAACCAGGCACGTCCACGAAGAGATCGCGCGGGATGCTGAGCATCCCCACCCGGTTCGTTTTGGGATCGAGGCTGACGAGGATCATCGTGTCGGTGCGGTACGTGGATCCAAATTCGCCCGGCCGCTGATCCATACCCATCACCAGCACGGTAAAACGCCCTTCGCCGTTCCAGCGTTGGATGATCATACTCTGCCCGTCGCCCAGCATGCCGGCGATCGAGCCGTCACCCTGCCCTTCCAGGATACCGCCAGGGCCATAGATGACCGACGTTGGCTCAATCGGCGGGGCGCTGGTCGCGACGGTGCCCTCGGTATCGCGCGTCGCCCGCAAGAAGAAAAAGACCGACATGCTCATCACCAGCGTCATGCCGAGCAGCGCCGACGCGATGATCACCCACGCCCAGTCATCGGGCGCGCCGATCTCGCGCCGCACTTTACGCCGCCGCACGCGATCCCGCGCGGACTGGTGGCGACCCGGTCCCCGCACCGGGAGCGCAGGCGATTCAGCCGGCGGCTGAAGGGGCGGCTGTCCACCGGGGAAGCTGTACCAGTGGCCGACGTTCGGCGGCGTGCCGGGTGACACCGGGCGCGCGAGCGTATCCGGGTCTACCGGCTCGTTATGGGGCTGTGTTGGCATTGTTTGATCTGACATGATCACTCCACCCACCGAACGTATCCGTATTTTAGCGTTAAACACAGAAAGCCTCAATGTGCTACAATCCTGCTGTTTCACAACGGAATTCGCACGATAGGAGAAGCATCTGGTCATGACCACCTGGCGTTTGTTGATCACCGGCACGGCAGACGGCCCGACGAATATGGCCGTCGATCAGGCGATCCTGGAAGGCGTCGCCGCCGGTCAGGTGCCGCCCACGCTGCGCTTTTATGCCTGGGAGCCGGCCTGTCTCTCCCTTGGTTATATGCAGCCCCTCGCGGATATTGACCCGGACCGGCTGGCCGCACGCGGCTGGGATCTGGTGCGCCGCATGACGGGCGGGCGCTCGATCCTGCATGTGGATGAGCTGACCTACAGCGTGACCATCGGCGGCGACGATCCGATTGTGGCCGGCAGCATCGTCGAGAGCTACCGCTATCTGAGTCAGGCGCTGCTGCGGGGGCTGGTCCACCTCGGCGCGAATGCCGCCGCCGATAAACGGCTGGATACGCCGCCCGGCGAAAAAGGCCCGGTGTGCTTTGAGGTGCCAAGCCACTACGAGATCACAGTCGATGGCAAAAAACTGATCGGCAGCGCGCAGGTCCGTAAGTTCGGGGCGGTGCTTCAACATGGCACTCTGCCGCTTACGGGCGACATCGCGCGCATCTGTGACGCTCTGGTGTACCGGGACGATCAGCAGCGGGCCGCCGTGCGCGAGCGGGTGTACCAGCGCGCCGCCACGCTCGAAGGTGTGCTTGGGCATGTGGTATCGTGGGATGACGTGGTAGACGCGATGATCGAGGGCTTCGCGGAAACCTTCGATCTGGACTTCACCCATGCCGATCTGACCCCTGCCGAAGAAGCCCGCGCCGAGGAACTCCGCGCCCAGCAGTACGCCACCCTCGAATGGAACGGACGGTTTTGAGAGCGGTCAGCGGTCAGCTATCAGCCTGTGAGCTAACGCAGAGAGCCGTAGACCCGGTCGACCGCTTCTGCAGCCGAGCTTGAGAGGGGAAGCGCACTCAATACGCCCCTACGCAATCTTGGCTTGAGAGGGGCTGTTAGCTGAAAGCTGACCGCTGACCGCTGAAAGCTCCTAGCTCACGATACAGGTCTCATCCACCGGAAGCGTCTCGGCACTGACCTGGAACGTGACCTGCTCGTAGCCCAGTTTCTTGAGCAGCTCGAACAGGGTCGCCTGGGCGTTCTGAGTCGCCAATGTCAACAGGTCCAGTTCGTAGGCCGTTTCGAGCAGTTCTTCCATCGCCCGGTCATACGCCACGCTTTCGGTTTTCTCGCGGCGCGACGCGCAGTCCTGTATACCGCCCCACCCCCGGCAGTCCCAGCTGTGGATTTCGGGCTTGCCCAGGTCGCAGTGCATGATCTGCGTGGGTGGCAGCACAACCGTCAGGCTCTCGTCGGGATTGATGATCACATCTTCCTCACCGATCAGCGACAGATCCACACCCGCGCGGACGCTGCCCACGTAGCTGATCTCCATTTCCGCATCCGGCGCGGCGCTGCTGTCCACCACCGTTTTGGTGATCAGGATGCCACTCTTGACGGTTTCGAGCACGGCCATCTCCTGAATATTGAGCACAATCGTCCGGCTGTCCACCACTTCCGGCTCGCCGTCGCGGTCAAAGCCGAAGATACCGAGGAATTCATCAAACGGATCCGTGACCTGGCTGATCAGCCAAAGTACGGCTGCGCCGATCAGGATACCCGCGCCGATCAGCAGCAGGGTCCGAAAAGGGCTGATCGCGGTCAGCAGCAGCGAACCCAGGCAGCCGCGACCCGTCCGGCTGCGCGGGCGGGAAGGCTGCGTCTCGCGCCGTTCAACGATCGCATCATCGTTTGCGCGTTTGGATTTTCCATCAGAAGCCATTCGTCTAATCCTTATTCGCCTGTCAGATTGCGAATCTGGTACAGCGCACCATCCGCAAAGCCGCGCTTGCGATAGTAGGCGCGCGTGCCCACCGACGAGATCACGGCCAGCCGCGCATAGCCGCGTTCCGCCGCGATTTGAGCGGCCCGCTCAATCAGGCGGGTGCCCCATCCGCTGTGCTGCGCCTTGCCCTGCGATTCTTTGCCCAGGCCAAGCGCCGGGCCATAAACATGCACCTCGCGGATCATCGCCGCGCCGCTCAATTCGTCGATGATCGGCGGCTCGGTGGGCAGCGACAGCCGCAGGAACCCGGCAATCCGCCGGTCGTCGGTGATTACCTGTAGAAACACTTCATCCCCGATACCCGTTGCATACCATAGTTCGTCCAGATGCAGCGCATCGAGTGCGATCGTCTGCCCCTGGATCTCGCGCGCCCGGATATTCGGGCTGGGCAGGCCGCGCTCTTTGAGCTCCCGCTCGACGATCTGCCGGAAATTCGTCGGCATGTCGCCCGCCACAATATCCGTGCCGGGAATATCGCGGATGACGCGCGTCAGGCGGCAGTATTCGGGCGTGAGCTGGAATGCCGCCACCAATACCCGCAGCAGTTCATCGTGTGTATACGGCTGCCAGCGCCCCTCCTCGTAAACCTGCATCAGTTCCGCACTCTCGATCAGCGAGCAGGGATAGACCTTCAGTTCGTCGGGGCGGATATCGGGGTCGGCAAAAAGGCGCTGATAGTCTTCAATGTCGGCATCTGGCGCGGAGCCGTACAGGTTCGGCATCCAGTGCGCGTGGATCTTAAACCCCGCCTGCCGCAGCAAGCGGATCGCCTGACGTGTCATCTCGACCGTATGGCCGCGCCGGTTCACGCGCAGCACATCGTCGTTCAGGCTTTGGATGCCGATCTGCACCTTCGTCGCGCCCAAGCGCCGGATGCGCCGCACCTCGTCCACGCTGATGTGATCGGGGCGAGTTTCAACCACCAGCCCGACGCAGCGGCAGGCGGCCGTCTCGTTTTCGCGGTGGGCAGCTTCCAGTTCGTCCCAGGTGGCGAACTCATCGATCGCCGTGCGGGCACGCAGGCCGCGCGTGATCGCCTGCGCGTACTCCCGCGACCGGCGCATTTCCTCGCGGTAGATCGACTGCACGACCTGATTGTAGGTGTGCTCTAGCCGCGTTCCGTCGATGGTTACGTCCGTGACATGCTCCGGGTGGAACTGCGACCCTTCGCGCAGCGCTTCCCACACCTCGCCGGTCCGATCAATCCCCTGGCCAAAATCGTGCAGCGCGTCGAAGATGCGCTTGACGAACCAGATCTGGTAGGTTTCCGGGTAAAACGACCACGTCCCGCCGAGGATGATCATCTCGATCTTGTCGGTGGGGTGGCCGGTTTCAAACAGGGTGCGCAGCCGCGAATAGGTTTGCAGGTACGGGTCGAAGCTGTTCTCTTCGGCCCGCTGCGCGCCCGGCTCGTTGGCGAGATAGCTCTTGGGCATCCGCACGTCGTTCGGGCAGAAGATACATTCACCGGGGCACGGGAACGGCTTGGTCAGCACCGTGACCGGCGTCACACCGGACAGGGTGCGAACCGGCTTCATCCGCAGCCGCGCGAATACATCCGGGTCGAACGGCGGCAGGCCATCCGTTCCGGCGAAGGTCGCGATAGGCAAGGATCAGATCGTTTTTGCCGAAGACGCCCCGTCCATCGCGCGGATGCTCTTTCAGCACCCGGATCAGATCATCATCCGTGAGAGTTGAAAGCTGCACCACCTTGTGCAGGATCGCCATCAGCGGCTCGCGATAGTGTTCAACATCAACCGGCGGTCGGTATTTTTTCCCCATAATCCTGTGACAACATGCTACGCTAACGGTACAATCCTACCATGAATAAGATCACAATTGAACGCCTGAATCAGATCAACCGGGAATTTTACGAGCGCACCGCCTCAAGTTTTGACGAATCGCGCGGCGAGCCGTGGCCGGGGTGGAATAATCTGCTGCCCTATCTCAGATCGCCGCTGAGCGTGCTGGACGTGGGCTGTGGCAACGGGCGCTTCGGGCGCTTCCTGGCCGATCACCTGGGCATCGGGCTGTCCTATCACGGCGTGGACAACAACCCCACCCTGCTCGAACGCGCTCGCCTATCGCTGGCCGGTGTCCCTGCCCGCCTTGAAATCCGCGATGTGATTACGCACCCGCCCGCCGAGGGCCAGTACGATCTCGTGGCCCTGTTTGGCGTGCTGCATCACGTTCCCGGCGGCGAGCAGCGGCGCGCCTTCATACAGACTCTAGCACATCGGGTCGCGCCCGGCGGTTATCTGGCATTCGCCGCGTGGTGTTTTTATGAATATGAGCGCTTCCGCGCGCGGGTCGTGCCCTGGCCGGATGACCTGGACGTCGAGCCGCACGATTACCTGCTCGACTGGCGGCGCGGCGAGCGGGCGCTGCGCTACTGCCATTACGTCGATGAAGCGGAACACGCCGATCTGATCGCCGCCAGCGGCCTGACGGAAGTGATCACCTTCCGCGCGGACGGCCGCACGAACGACATCAACCGCTACAGCCTGCTCCGGCGAAATCCTGCATGATGGACGACACCAAAGACACTGCGCGCCTGCACGCCGACCTGATCGGCTGGTTCGAGGCGCACAAGGCCGATCTCCCCTGGCGGCGCACAAAAGATCCCTATGCGATCTGGCTGTCGGAGATGATGCTCCAGCAGACGCAGGTCGCCACCGTGATCCCGTACTACGAGCGCTTTCTGGCGCGGTTCCCCACCGTGGACGCACTGGCCGCGGCTCCGCTGGACGACGTGCTCAAGCTGTGGGAGGGGCTGGGCTACTACAGCCGCGCCCGCAATCTGCACCGCGCCGCGCAAACCGTCGTTGCAACGTATGGCGGCGCGTTTCCCGCCGATCGGGATCAACTGCGCGCCCTGCCCGGCGTCGGAGATTACACGGCGGGCGCGGTCGCCAGTCTCGCCTTCGGGATTGACGCGCCGGTGCTGGATGGCAACGTGATCCGCATCCTCACCCGCTGGTTCGATATCGCGGACGATGTGACCCAGACCGCCACTAAAAGCGCCCTGTGGAAACTCGCTGCCGAGTTAGTTCCTGCCGGGCGTGCCGGTCCCTGGAACGAAGGACTGATGGAACTGGGGCGGCGCATCTGCACACCCCGCAGTCCCGCCTGCGAAAGCTGCCCGGTCGCCGCGCATTGTACTGCCTATCAGCGCGGGACGCAGCACGAGCGCCCGGTGAAGACACGCCGGCCCAAGGTTCCCCACGCCGATGTCACCGCCGCCGTTATCTGCCGCGATGACGGCTATGTGTTGATCGCGCAGCGCCCGGCGGATCGCATGCTGGGCGGGCTGTGGGAGTTTCCCGGCGGCAAGCGCGAACCCGGCGAGACTCTGCGCGACTGTCTCCGCCGCGAAATTCAGGAGGAACTCGGTATCGAGATCGAGGTTGGGGAGCAGATCGGCACCGTGCAGCACGGATTCAGCCATCTGCGGATCACGCTCTATGCGTTCGAATGCCAGCTGATCCGCGGCGAGCCGCAGGCGATCGGCTGCGCGGCGTGGGTCTGGGTGACGCTGGACGAGATCGATCGGTATGCCTTTGCGGTCACGGATCGGAAAATCATCGCCATGCTGCGGGGTGGCAGCAGCCAACTGGCGATGGATTTTGGATAACCCCTTGACATATTGATGAACATCGATATAATGAAAAACATGAGCATCGATCCGGTACTTTTCGCCAGGGCGCTGGCCGACGATACCCGCCAGGAAATCATGCGGCACCTGTGCTGCGAATGGTTGAGCGTGAATGACGTGGTGGATAAACTCGGCGGCAAGGTCAACCAGCCCACGGTCAGCCACCACCTGAAGAAACTGGAAGAGGTTGGCCTGGTGAGCGTGCGCCAGGAAGGCCGCCAGCGGTTTTATACGCTGAACCAGGAGCAGGTCACGGTCTGCTGCGGCACGCTGCTGCGCGTATTCGCGCCGGATTTTCAGGAAGACGAGACGAACGAGGGTTGTTAACCATCTCTCGATGTCGGTGTGCATCAGCACACGTTTTTTTGCCCCAATGTATCGACATGCATCAATACGTCAGGAGACTCCAAACCATGAACGACTCCATTCACGAAGCGGTACAGGAACACTACGCCGCGATCGCCCGTTCTATCAACGTCGTCCAGCCCAGCGCCACGCCGTGCTGCAGCGGCACCGAATCCGCGGCCGTGTTCTCATGCTGCGGCAGCCCTGAAGCATCCGCCGAAGCAAGCTGTGGGTGCAGTGGCAACAGCTTTCTTTATGATGCCGAACTGCTGGCCGGTCTGCCGGTTGACGTGACCGGACTCTCGCTCGGCTGCGGCGATCCCGTCAGCATTGCCAGCCTGCGCCCCGGCGAAACCGTGCTGGATCTCGGCAGCGGCGGCGGGATTGACTGCTTCCTGGCAGCGCGGCAGGTAGGCGAAACCGGGCATGTGATCGGCGTGGACATGACCCCCGACATGCTCGAAAAAGCGAATGCGAATAAAGCGAAGATGGGCGTCTCCAACGTCGAATTCCGCCAGGGTTATATCGAAGCGATGCCCGTGGACGACAACACCGTCGACGTGCTCATGTCCAACTGCGTCATCAATCTATCGCCGGATAAGCGCGCCGTCTTCAGCGAGGCGTTCCGCGTCCTCAAGCCGGGCGGGCGCGTCTCGATCAGCGATGTCGTGACCGAGGGCGAATTCACCCCCGAACAGCGCGCCGACGCGGCCAGTTGGGCGGAGTGCGTGAGCGGCGCGATTGACGTGGAAGATTACACCGGCATCATGCGCGCCGTGGGCTTTGTGGATATTCAGGTCGTGGACAAGGTCGATACCGAAGAGGTCCTCGAACGCCAGCCGGGAATGCCGCGCGTCTACAGCGCCCGCGTCACCGCCTACAAGCCGGCGTAGTAAAGCCCCGTTCCGTAGATACCGCAGGGGCGTATTGCAATACGCCCCTACAAAACGCGACATTAATCCTCCGAGGAAATCTCGGAGGATTTTGATTCCGGCTCGACCTTATGCTAAGCTTCTCAATGGTCAGCAGGGGATCGCAGCAGAGCCAACCGCTTTTCGCCAACAGCTAACCGCTAATTGCTAAAAGCTCTTTTCACAGGAGACCTCACCATGCTCAAAGACTTCATGAGCCGCCGCGACGACGAGGAGCGTGTCAAGACCGAAGGCCGGCTCCCGCCGGGACAGGCGCTCACCCAGAAATTCCCCGTGCTGCACTACGGCCCGGTTCCCAAATTTGATATGTCCGCCTGGACATTCTCGGTTACGGGTGAGATCGAAAAAGAGATGAAATGGAACTGGGAAGAATTCCAGCGCCTTCCGACCGTGCAGGTGAAGACCGATATTCACTGTGTCACGGGGTGGAGCAAATTCGATACGGTCTGGGAAGGTCCGCTGTTCCGCGATTTCATCATGTTGTTCGGTGTCAAGCCCACCGCGCAGCATGTAATCGCCCATGCCCCGAACGGCTTTACGACCAACCTGCCCCTGAGCACCCTGCTCGAAGACGACGTGCTGCTGGCCTGGAAGTACAACGGTGCCTATCTCGAACCGGATCACGGGTTCCCGGTGCGCACGCTCGTACCGAAGCGGTACTTCTGGAAAAGCGCCAAGTGGGTCACACGGCTGGATTTCCGCGCCGCCGACAAACCCGGTTTCTGGGAGCAGGCCGGTTATCATAACGAGGGCGACCCCTGGAAAGAAGAACGCTTCCAGCGCCGGTAGGGCATTCTCCCCAGAGTCAACTTATTTCCACAAAATTCTACGGCAGTTGCAGGGGCGGCCCGGCGGGTCTGTTACCGCGCCCCTGATTCCCACTGGCGCAACAATTTAATCTATTGGTATCATCTATATAATGTTTATAGCGAGCAGCGAGGACATCAATGGCACCCCGACAAGATGACGCACCGCTCCGCGTCGCGATCATCGGCTCCGGCCCCTCCGCATTTTACGCGGCGGACTATCTGCAAAAGCAGCCCGATTTTCCCGTCGAAATTGATATGTTCGAGCGCCTGCCGACCCCGTTTGGACTGGTGCGGGGCGGCGTCGCGCCAGATCATCCCAAGATCAAGTCGGTTACGCGGGCTTACGACAAGACCGCATCACATCCGGGTTTCCGCTTTTATGGCAACGTGACCTTCGGCCGCGACATTACCCGGGCCGACCTGATCATGCATTACCACGCCATTCTTTACGCGGTTGGAGCACAGGCCGACCGCCGTATGGCGATCCCGGGCGAGGATCTGCCCGGCAGCTACGCCGCGACCGAGTTTGTGGGCTGGTATAACGCCCACCCCGATTACGCTCATCTCAGCTTTGATCTGGCCCACGAACGAGCCGCCATTGTGGGGAACGGCAATGTCGCCACCGATGTCGCGCGCATCCTGGCGCGGACTCCGGGCGAACTGGAAAGCACCGACATTGCCGGTTACGCGCTCGACGAACTCAGCCGCAGCCGGATCAAAGAGATCTACGTCCTGGGGAGGCGCGGCCCTGTCCAGGCCAAGTTCACCCCGCCCGAAATCAAGGAACTGGGCGAAATGGCCGATGCAACGGTCGTCGTGCTGCCGGACGAAGTCGAGCTGGAACCGCTCAGCCGCGACTATCTGCTGTCGTCCGATGACCGCGCGGCCGAGCAGAACTACCAGATGATCAAGCAGTACGCCCAGAACGGGCACCGGCCGCAGTCCCGCCTCATTATTCTGCGCTTCCTGGTATCGCCCGTGGAAATCATCGGCCGGGACCGCGTCGAGGCGATTCGCATCGTGAAGAATGAGTTATACCGGCGTGAGGATGGCTCCCTGCGCCCGCGTCCCACCGATCAGGTCGAAACCATTCCGGTGGGGTTGGTCTTCCGATCGATCGGCTACCAGGGCGTGCCGCTGCCGGGCGTCCCGTTTGACGCCGGGCGTGGTGTGATCACCAATATTCACGGCCGGGTGGTGAATACGAGCGGGCAGCAGATGACCGGCGAATACGTGGTGGGCTGGATCAAACGCGGCCCCACCGGGATTATTGGCACCAACAAACCGGACGCGCAGGAAACGATCAGCCACATGCTCGAGGACATCAGCGCCGGCAAGCTGCTTAATCCGCTTTATCCATCGGGACAGGCCGTCGAAAACATGCTCAACAAGCGGGGAATCGAGATCGTCACTTATGACGATTGGCGGCTGCTGGATCGTTTGGAGATCGAGCGCGGAGAAGCCCTCGGCCGCTCGCGTCAGAAATTCACAAGCGTAGAAGCCATGCTGGATGCGGTGCGCACGCACAAACGCGACGTCGCCCGCATGTTGGGAAACTAACCACTTTCAGGGCAGCCGGTTCAGGTCGCGCAGCAAACGCACCGGATACTGGCTGCCGGCTGGAACATCCGTAACCCCTTCGGGCACGATGAGCAGACCGTCCGCCTGCACCATCGAGAGCAGCGCGCCAGAACTCTGCGTGCCGGTCAGCCGCGCGATCAGCGTGCCGTTGTCCTCGCTAAGCGTCACGCGCAGGTAGCTGCGCCGCCCATCCGACCGGATCGGTTCGCCCATCACGGCCATGACGGTCGGCACGGCGTGCGGATCGCGCCCGGACATGTGGAGCAGCGCCGGGCGGACAAACACATCAAACGTCACCATCGTGGACACCGGGTTTCCCGGCAGACCAAAAAACGGCACGCCGCGCACATGCCCAAACGCCAGCGGCTTGCCGGGGCGCAGATTGACGCGCCACAGATCGATAGCCCCCAGTTCCGCGACCACGCTCCGCACCACGTCCCGCGTGCCTACCGACACCCCCGCCGAACTGATCAGCATGTCCGGCTGGTGCGACAGCGCGTCGAGAAAGCGCTGCCGGACCTCGTCCAGCGTATCGCGCGCGACCGGCAGGCGGATCGGAATCCCGCCATACGAGGCCACCAGCCCGGCCAGCACGTAGCTGTTGCTGTTGCGTATCTGCCCCGGTCCCAGCGGCTCATCGAGATCGACCAGTTCGTCGCCGGTAGACAGAATTGCCACACGCGGCTGGCGCACGAGCGGGATCTGCGCGACACTCAGCGATACCAGCACACCGATGTCCTGCGGACGCAGCACGCTGCCCGCCCGCAGAATCGTCTGCCCGGCCCGGATGTCTTCGCCCGCCGGGCGCACGTTATCGCCGGGGCGCGCCGCGCGATAAATACGCACCTGATCCGGCAGCGGCACATTGTCGTCCGGCTGCCACTGGTCGTCGGTCTGCTCCACCGGGATCACGGCATCCGCGCCGGGCGGCAGCGGCGCGCCGGTCATGATGCGCGCGGCCTGCATCGGACCGACCGCGCTGCCGGGAACGACCCCGGCTGGAATATCCATTATGACCGCGAGTTGAACGGGTGAATCAGGTACGGCGGATGTACTATCCGCCGCACGCACCGCATATCCATCCATGCTGGAGTTTGCAAAGGGGGGAATATCAGCAGCAGCTATCACGTCGTGGGCCAGCACGCGCCCAATCGCATCCGGCGTCGGCCCATCTTCAACAGACAGCGCCGGGATACGCTCCAAAATACGCCGTAGAGCCTCATCAACCGTCAGTAGATCCCGCAACGTGCCTGCCTCACTCGAACCCTACCGGCAAGTCGCGTCTTCTTTGATGCCCAGGTCAAACACATCCGAGATCACCGGGATGTCATCCCACCAGCATTTCGCATCAATAATGATCCCGCCGATCACCGATGTGACGATGCACAGCACCAGGAAACAGCCGCACCCCAGGACAACCCAACGACCCGTGCCGCCGCCTTCGTAGGGTTCCTCCTGGTAATCATAATCATACGCCATGGGCTGCTGCTGAGGCGGTGCATAGGGCACCTGCTGTACCGGCGCACCCGGATACGCAGCCTGCGATGCGGCGGGAGCACCCACCGTGGGACGCGCGCCGTAGCCTGAGGGCGGCGCGAACTCACTCGGTGCTGAACCGGCGACCAACGTACTCCCGGAGGCGACCTGTGCGCCGGTGGCCGAACTCGTAAGCCAGCGTCACGGTCTCGCCCAACCCCACCATATCCCCGTGGGACAGCGGGCGGGCACCCGTGAGGCGCTGGCCGTTAATGAACGTGCCATTCGTCGATCCCAGGTCTTCAATCGTGAAACCGCCGCCGCCCTGAGTCAGACGGCAGTGATGGCGGCTGACTTCGGGATCGTTGATGACGATGTCGTTGGTAATATCCCGACCCAGGGTGATGATGCCTTTGTTCAGTTCATAAATCTGGTTCGGCTGCGGTCCACGGCGCACAATCAGGCGATAACTGTTGCTGTCTTGCATAAAACTTGCCTCCTAATACGAAGGAAAGCAGAATCAACGAGATTGATAGACAGTCCGGTTCGGAGTATACGGAGATTACCTATGCATGTCAACTCATCACAGATAGTCTACTTATTCCCAATAAAAAACGCCACCCACACGCGGCGTTTTTTGTCGGACTGTCACCCATTGATCACCCTACGTAAAATCGCGAAGCTGGCGCGACCGGCGCGGGTGGCGCAGGCGTCGAAGCGCCTTGCCTTCGATCTGGCGGATACGCTCGCGCGTCAGGCCGAACTTCTGGCCGACTTCTTCCAGCGTGTAGCTGCGTCCATTTTGCAGTCCGAACCGCAGCCGCAGAATCCGCGCCTCGCGGGCCGTCAGCGTGCCGAGCACTTCCTCGACCTTTTCGCGCAGCAGGTTCTGATAGGCGCTTTGCGTAGGCGTGGGCGTGGTCAGGTCCTCGATGAAGCTGCCTAACTCGCTGTCCTCTTCCTCGCCAACCGGGCGCTCAAGACTCATCGGACGCCAGCTTACCTTGAGCATCCACTGCACTTTGCGCGGCTCAAGGCCCATTCGTTCGGCGATCTCTTCGGGGGTGGGCTTGCGCCCGTTCTCCTGCTCCAACTGGCGCGCGGTTTTATACAGGCGGCGGATGCGGTCCGACATGTGGACGGGCACGCGAATGGTGCGCCCCTGGTCGGCGATCGCCCGCGTGATGGTCTGGCGGATCCACCAGGTCGCGTAGGTGCTGAACCGGTAGCCGCGGGTATAGTCGAATTTCTCCACGGCTTTCATCAGGCCGAGATTGCCTTCCTGGATCAGGTCCAGAAAATGCACGCCGCGCCCCATGTATTTTTTGGCGATGCTCACGACCAGCCGGGTATTCGCTTTGATCAGGTGATCGCGGGCGGCCTTGCCATCTTCAATCACGGCTTCCAGTTCAAGGCGTTTGAAGGAGTCCAGCTCGTCACCCAGGCGGGTCAGTTCGGCGCGAGCTTTGTTCCCGGCTTCGAGGCGTTTGGCGAGTTCAACTTCTTCTTCGGTCGTCAGCAGGGGAACACGGGCCATCTCTTTGAGATAGAGGCCCACCGTATCATCCGACGCCACACCGCTGAGATCAAAGCTGTCGTCGTCCTCATCGTCTTCTTCATAATCGTCGTCGGCCAGTTCGGCGTCATCGGGCTTGTCGCCAAAAACCTCGACCCCGGCGGTGTGAAGCCACATAAAGATCTCTTCGAGCTGTTCCGGCGCTTCGTCGGCATCCGGCAGAACTTCAAGAATATCGTCCGTCGTTAAAAAACCCTGATTATCGGCTTTCTCTAAAAGCGCGTTCATGGCTTCCAGATCGCGCCTCTCCGGTTGCTCCTGCTTGTCCAGATCGCCGTACTCAGTCAAGGTAATTCCCCCTTTTGTCAATAGGTCGTCGTGTCGCTTACCTCAATCATCGTCCGGTGGTTCGTGCATTTCCAGGTGTTCGCGCAGCATCGCCAGGCGAAGATCGCCGGTATCCTGCTCGCAGTCGCAGCTTCCTTCGTTCCAGTTCTGACCGCACTGCGGGCACAGGCCGGCGCAATCTTCGCGACACAATGAGCCCATGGGCACCGCAAGAATGACCTCTTCGCGCAGCAGCGGGGCCAGATCCAGAAATCCCGTTTCTTCAACCGAATAGGGTACTTCCGCCGAGGCCGGATAGGAGAACAGTTCTTCCAGTTCGAGATCCAAAGGGACGGAAATCGGCGTCAGACAGCGTGAGCACTCGGTAATCACATGGGTTGCCAGCGCGCCCTGAACCAGAATCCCCCGCGAATTACGGCTCAGCCGCAGGCTCCCCTGCAGAAAGTCCAGCTCCGTATCGTCGGCCACCTGCACGCGTGGCAAATCCAGCTCAATCGTGCGCTGATAACCCGCACCTTGAGCCAACAGGTAACCTACATTTATTCTCAATACCCGGCGATTGACGAAACTCTGATGATGGGAATTGCTCACCACTACCCCGGCCCCTAAATGGAAGGAGAAAAAGAATAAGCCGCAGGCCCGATTCTGGGGGCTTGTAATAAGGCGGCTACTCGTGTGAATCTGTCATTGTCAGTGACATAATTATAATGAGAGTTCTAATTTAATGTCAAGCTGGCAATAGTTCTATTAATAAATATAAGAACCCTGCCTGTCGAGCAGGCGATTTACGGACTTTGCCCAATCAGGTATAATGTTCTGGATTTTCGCACATTGTCCTGATGACACCTATCCTTCAACTGGACATCATCTATGCGGATACTTGTAACCGGAGCAAACGGGCGGCTGGGCAGCCAACTGCTGAACGATCTGCGCCGCAGGAGCTATGACGTCTTCGGCGCGGACGTGGACGCACTCGATATTACCGATGCGCGCAGTGTGTACCAGGTCTTCGAGACCTTCCAGCCCGACATCGTCATCCACTGCGCGGCGCTGACGGCCGTCGATTACTGCGCGGAACACCCCGACGAAGCGCTCGAAATCAATGGATTCGGCACCCAAACGGTCGCGCTCGCCTGCCAGAAACACGACGCGGCTCTCGTGTATCTGAGCACGAATGAAGTATTCGACGGCAAGACGCAGCGCCCCTACCTGGAATTCGACCGGGCCAACCCGATCAACGCCTACGGCTACAGCAAATGGGTCGGCGAACAGGTGGTGCGCGACCTCGTGCGGAAACACTTCATCGTGCGGACCTCGTGGCTGTTTTCCCACGGCGGCAGCAACTTTGTGCATACCATCCTGAGACTTGCCCAGGAAGGCCAGCCTCTGCGCGTGGTCGTCAACGAGGTGGCGTCGCCAACGTACAACAATGACCTTGCTGCCGCGATCGGCCAGTTGATCGCAACGGGTGCTTACGGCATCTATCACCTCACCAACGAAGGCACCATCTCGCGTTATGCGTTCGCGCGCCAGATACTCAATCTGGCGGGCTATGACGCTGTCCCGATCGAACCGATCGCGCTGGCCGAGTACCGCCGCGCCTCCACTCCGCCCGAATATACGATGCTGCGGAACATGGCCGCGGCCCGCCTGGGCATCACGCTGCGCCCCTGGCAGGCTGCGCTGGCCGCCTTCCTCGAAACCGAAGGAATCCTGCAGGCGTCCTCATGACCGGCCCGTTGTTTTCCGTCGTCATCCCCAACTGGAACGGCGCACACCACCTGCCGACCTGCCTGAATGCCCTGCGCGCCCAGACGTATCCGCACCTGGAGGTCATCGTGGTGGACAACGCCTCGCAGGACGGATCGCTGGATCTGCTGGCCGGACAGTATCCGCAGGTGCGGGCGATCGCCCTGCCCCAAAACCAGGGCTTTACCGGGGCGTGTAACGCCGGGATGCAGGCGGCGACCGGGGATTTTGTCGCGCTGCTGAACAACGATACGGAGGTCGATCCGGGCTGGGTGGCGGCGGTGGTGGATGCCTTCCAGCGCCACCCCGAGGCCGGACTTGTAGCCTCGAAAATGCGGCTGTTCGATCAGCGCGATCGGTTCCATACCGCCGGGGATCAGTACCGGGTGGACGGCCGGCTGGTCAATCGCGGCGTGTGGGAGCAGGATACCGGCCAGTATGACCGGGAAGAGTATGTGTTCAGCGCGTGCGGGGGCTCGGCCGCCTACCGGCGCGATCTGCTGGATACGATTGGGCTGCTCGACAATGATTTCTTTTTCTCCTGCGAAGATATGGACCTGGCATGGCGCGCTCAGTTGGCCGGCTATCGTTGCGTCTACGTGCCAAACGCGCTAGTGTATCATCGGCTGGCGGCGACCGGCGGCGGCGTCACGGCCAGCTATTACGACGGGCGCAATACGATCTGGATTCTGATCAAGGATTACCCGGCGGCGCTGTGGCGCAAACACGCCATAAAGATTCTGCGCGCCCAGTTCGATCTGGGCTGGCAAGCGCTGCGGGCATGGCGAGGAGCCGCGGCCCGCGCCCGGCTGCGCGGTATGGTCGCCAGTCTGCGCGGCCTGCCCAAAATGCTGCGCAAACGACGGCGCATCCAGCAGAGTCGCCGTGTATCAATAGCATACCTGGACTCGATCCTGACGCCGGTTCCCGATCCCGGCGGCCATCAACACGAAAGTGACATGAACGTTGGCCAACGATAACCCGACCCCCAACGGTCCCTACCTCTCGATCGTCATCCCGGCCTATAACGAAGAGGCGCGTCTGCCGGACAGTCTTCGCACCGTTGCAGACTTTGCTGCCGCCCAGCCGTACCCGCTGGAAGTTATCATCGTGGACAATAACAGCCGCGACCGGACCGGCGAGATCATCGAGACCTATGTCGCAGAATTTCCCTTCATGCGCGGGATAGACGAAACGACCCAGGGCAAAGGGGCCGCGGTCCGCGCCGGGATGCTGGCGGCGCGCGGAGCGTACCGTTTTATTTGCGACGCCGATCTCTCCATGCCTATTGAGGAAGTGAACAAGTTTCTCCCTCCCCGGATCGATGGTTACGACATCGCCATCGGGTCGCGCGAGGCACGCGGCGCGGTGCGCTACAATGAACCCTGGTACCGTCACCTGATGGGGCGCGTGTTTAACACCATTGTCCGCTGGTTCGCCGTGCCTGGCCTGCAGGATACACAGTGCGGCTTCAAGATGTTCCGCGCGGAAGTGGCTGAAAACCTGTTCCCGCTGCAAACGATGAACGGCTGGAGCTTCGACGTCGAAATCCTCTACGCGGCCCGGCGCTGGGGATACAGCATCGTCGAAGTCCCAATTCACTGGTACTACAAAGACAACACGCGCATCCATCCGTTCGGCGATTCGATCGATATGTTTGTCGAAGTGCTCAGGATTTGCCGCAATGGGCTGCGCGGCCGCTACCAGCGACCAAAACGATCATGATTAAAGCCGACCTGACGTATGAGTTCGGACTGAAAGACCAGGGCTATCTCAGCATCGCCGGGCTGGACGAAGCCGGGCGCGGCGCATGGGCGGGCCCGGTCTTCGCCGGGGCGGTGATTTTGCCGCTCAGCCTGTGCGATCTGGTTGCGGCGCTGGACGGCGTGCGCGATTCTAAGCTGGTTACACCTCTCCGGCGCGAAAAGCTGTTCCCCCGCATATTTGAGATCGCGACCGCCTGCGGCGTCGGTTATGCCACCCACACCGAGATCGACGAAGTGGGCATCGTCCCGGCCACCCGGCTGGCGATGCAGCGCGCGCTGGCCGCGCTGGCTGTTTCGCCGGATGCTCTGCTCACCGACGCGATCAAACTGCCCGACGTTGATCTGCCCGCCTTGCCGCTCATCAAGGGCGACCAGAAATCACTCAGCATCGCGGCGGCCAGCATCCTGGCGAAAGTCTCGCGCGATCATGTTATGCGGGATCTGGATGCCGAATACCCCGATTACGGTTTCGCCGCGCACAAAGGGTATGGCACGCTGCGGCACTTCGAGGCGCTGCGCCTGTACGGCGCCACCCCCATTCACCGCAAGACGTTCGCCCCGGTTCGCGCGCGGCTGAATGCCCACGATCGGGGCTGACAGCCGATGAAGCTCGCCCTGGTGCATGACTGGCTGAACCAGATCGGCGGCGCGGAAGACGTGCTGGCGCATCTGGTTGATCGCTACCCTGACGCACCCGTTTATACCAGCATGTACGCGCCCGATCTCATGCCCGCCGCCTACCGCACCTGGGATATTCGCACCACGTGGATGGACCGTCTGCCCGGCATTCACGAGCATCACCAGCGCTATCTGCCGCTGTACCCGCTGGCGTGGCAGGGTGTGGATCTGTCCGGTTATGACGTGGTGTTGAGCAACAAGAGCGGCTTCTGCCACGGCGTCCGCACGGGACTGGATACGCTGCATATCTGTTATTGCCTGACTCCCACGCGCTACGTGTGGAATCTGGGGCCGTACCTGGACCGCGAGAACTTTGGCCGGAACGTGCGGCTTGCGGCGCGGATCGTGTCGCGGCTGTTCCGCCGGTGGGATTATGCGGCGGCGCAGCGGGTCGATCATTTTATCGCCATCAGCAGCGAGATTCAGGCGCGCATCCGGGACTATTATCACCGCGACTCAACGATCATTTATCCCCCGGCCGATACCGGGCGCTTCGTGCCGTCGTCCACCGTGGAAGATTACTTCTTGATCGTGTCCCGCCTGGTTCCGTACAAGCGGATCGATCTCGCCGTGCAGGCATGCACCCAGCTTGGACTGCCGCTGCTGATCGGCGGCAAAGGGCGCGACCACGCGCGGCTTGAAGCGATGGCCGGCCCGACGGTGCAGTTCCTCGGCTATGTGCCCGACGAGGACCTGCCGGACCTGTTTGCGCGCTGCCGGGCGTTCATCTTCCCCGGCCTGGAGGATTTTGGGATTACCCCTATCCAGGCACAGGCCGCCGGCCGGCCCGTGATCGCCTTCCGGGGCGGCGGCGCGCTGGATACCGTCATCCCCGGCAAGACCGGCCAGTTCTTCGAGGAGCAGACCGTCGAGTCGCTTATGCAGGCGCTCCAATCCTTCGATCCCACCTGTTACGATCCGACCGTGCTGCGCGCCCATGCTCTGCAGTTTGACTCGGCCGTTTTCCATCAGGCGATCGCGGCTTATGTCGAGCGCGCCTGGGACCAACGCCCACCGCGCGCCGTCTGACCGTAGGTGAGCCGCCTTTCCACGCTGCTTACGCCTGCGTTATAATCTCATGAGCTTACCGGGTGAAGTTACAGCCGTAAAACGCTGCGAATCTTTATTAATATCACAGGGATGCATCTTGCCGCGCGTGTCACGTCCCTGCATAATTCAGAGGTAGTGAAGACCCATGAATATCGCCCAATCCGTTGCCGAGCGCATCATCGAGAATGTCTCGCAGGTGATCATCGGCAAACGTAATGAAATCCGGCATACGGTCCTGGGACTGCTCTGCCAGGGCCACATTCTGATCGAAGATGTGCCCGGCGTTGGCAAAACCATGCTGGCGCGCGCACTGGCGCGCTCGATCGGCGCATCGTTCAGCCGCATCCAGTTCACACCCGATATGCTGCCCTCGGACGTGACCGGCGTCTCGGTGTTTAACCAGAGCACGCGCGAATTTGAATTCCGCCCCGGCCCGATCATGTCGCAGATCGTGCTCACCGATGAGATCAACCGAGCCACGCCCAAGACGCAGTCGGCACTGCTCGAAGCGATGGAAGAACACCAAATCACGGTGGACGGCCACACCTACGCGCTGGACGATCCCTTCCTGGTGATCGCCACGCAGAACCCGATCGAATACGAAGGTACCTTCCCGCTGCCCGAAGCACAGTTGGATCGGTTTATGCTGCGCATCCGGCTGGGCTATCCCACCCCGCAGGAAGAAGTCGCCATGCTGGACTCGCAGCAGTACCAGCACCCGCTGATCGGCATCACCCAGGTGGTATCGGTGGAGGAACTGCTGGCCGCGCAGCGCGCCGTCCGGGAGATCTATCTCAACCAGGACATCAAGAACTACATCGTTAACCTTGTCACCATGTCCCGCCAGCACCCAGACGTATATCTGGGGGCCAGCCCGCGCGGGGCCCTGGCGCTCTACCGCACGGCCCAGGCGCGCGCCGCGATTGTCGGCCGCGAATATGTCATTCCCGACGACGTGAAAGCCCTGGCCGAGTCCACCCTGGCGCACCGCATCATCGTGGGTCCGAACGCCCGTATCAAGGATGTCTCGTCGAGCGCGATTGTCCAGACCATCATGAATATGGTCCCGGTGCCCGGCGCGACTATCGGCACCCGCTACTGACGCGTATCATGCCAAACCGTCGCAACGTCTTCTACAGCCTGATCATCTTCTGCCTCGTGCTGGGCGTGGTGAGCGAGCGCACGTTTTTTTTCAGCCTGGCCTATGCCCTCGGCGCGGTGCTGATCGGCTCGTTTCTCTGGTCGTGGACGGCGGTGAATTGGGTAGCGATTTCGCGCAACACCCAGGCGCGGCGGGCGCAGGTGGGGCGCACGCTGGATGAGCTTTTCATGGTGCGCAATACCGGCCTGCTGCCGAAACTGTGGCTCGAAATCCGCGATCATTCCACGCTGCCCAACCACAACGCCAGCCACGTGGTGCCGACGCTCGGTCCCCGCCGCCATTACCGCTGGGAAGCGCACACCGTCTGCACGCGGCGCGGCGAATATACGCTCGGCCCGATGACGATTGTCAGCGGCGACCCGTTTGGGCTGTTCCAGTTCCCGCGCCAGATCCCGGCCATGTCCAGCATTATCGTGTACCCGCCGACCGTCCCGATCCACCGTTTCGCCGCGCCGGTCGGCACGCTGTCCGGCGGCGAGTCGGTGCGGCGGCGCGCGCACTTCGTCACGACCAATGCGGCCGGCATCCGCGAATACCAGCCCGGCGACAGCTTTAACCGGATTCACTGGCGCAGCACCGCCCGCCGCGATCGCCTGCTCGTCAAGGAATTTGAACTGGATCCCCTGGCCGACGTCTGGATTTTCCTGGATCTCTCCCGCGAGTCGCTGGTCGAACGGCCGCAGGCGCGTGCGATCAACGGGCCGATCTTCACGCCAAACCCCAACCTGCCGCCCTCGACCGAGGAATACGGCGTCACGCTGGCAGCGTCGCTGGCGCAGTATTTTGTCAACAAGGGCCGCGCGCTCGGATTCGTGACCTATTCACCCTACCGCGAGATCGTGCAGCCGGATCGCGGGCCGCGCCAGCTTACGCGCATTCTGGAGATTCTCGCCATCGCGCGCAGCGAGTCCGATCTGTCGCTGCGACAAATGCTGGCGCTTGAAACGAACACCCTCGGGCGCGGAATCACCGCGGTCATCGTCACCGCGTCGCAGGATCCCGGCTGGGCAGCCGAAGCGCACACGCTTTCGCGGCGCGGCATTCGCGTGATCTGCGTGTTGGTCGATCCGCACAGTTTTGGCGCGCCCAGCCCATACGGCGGACAGCCTGTTCATGGTGCGCCCAGCGCACCGCCGGTTCATGCCACTTCTTTTCGAGAGATGGTCGAGGCCGCCGGTGCGGTTGTGTATGTGATCCACCAGGACGACGACCTGACCGCCGCCCTGAGCTACCTCGCCGGGCTGAAGACCCGCACCTTCTGAAAGAGGATCTGTGCCTACCGACCGGCTCCGCACCCGTTTTTTGTATCTGGCCGTGTTCACCGGCGGCATGACGACGCTGGCCGTCGAGCTTTCGGCATCGCGCCTGCTGGGGAGCATTTTCGGCACCAGCAACATCGTCTGGGCCAATATCATCGGCCTGATCCTGATCTATCTCACCCTTGGCTATTTTATCGGCGGGCGGTTGGCGGATCGCTCGCCGCACTTCACCACCTTTTACCGCGTCATCACCTGGGCGGCATTCTTCAGCGGATTGGTGCCGCTGATCGCTCACCCGATTTTGAGCGCCGCTGCCAGCGCCGTGCAGGACTTCGACGCCGCCGTGACGGTCGGATCGTTTGTCAGCGTGCTGGTGCTGTTCTCGGTGCCCATTACGCTGCTCGGCTTCGTCTCTCCATTTTCGATCCGGCTGGCGCTGCTCAACGTGGAGGACGCCGGGCGGACCACCGGGCAGATGTACGCCGTTTCGACTCTGGGCAGCATTATCGGCAACTTCACGCCCGTGCTGCTGCTGATCCCGCAGGTAGGCACCGCGCGCACCTTTCTGATCTTTGCCGGGATCCTGATGGCTGTCGGGCTGATCGGGCTGGCGCTCTATGACCGGCGCGCCGCGCTCCGGCTGTTGTGGATGCCGCTGGTGCTGATCGTGCTGGCAGTGGTGGCGCTGCGCGGGCCGCTGCGCCCGCCTCCCTCGGATATGACGCTCATCTACGAAAAGGAATCGGCCTATAACCTCGTCCAGGTGGTCGAAGACGAGGACGGCTACCGCTACCTGCTGCTCAACGAGGGCCAGGGCATTCACTCGCAGTGGCATCCCACCGAGATTTATTACGAGCGCACCTGGGATTTTTTCCTGGCCGGGCCATACTTCAACGCGCCGCCCTACCATCCGGCACAGGTGGAGCGCATCGCGATCATCGGGCTGGCTGCCGGGACGATCGCACAGCAGTACAACGCGGTATATCCAGGCATCCCCATGGACGGCATCGAGATCGACCCCGCCATTGTCGAGGCCGGGCGGCGCTTTATGGGCATGACCATGCCCAACCTGAACGTGATCGTCGAGGATGGGCGCTTCGGGCTGAACCAGATCGGCAAGGAGTACACGTTGATCGGCGTGGATGCCTACCGCGTGCCGTATGTGCCCTGGCACATGACGACCGTCGAGTTTTTCAAGGAAGTGCGCGATCACCTGAGCGACGACGGTGTGCTGACCATCAACGTGGGGCGCACCCAATCGGATCGCCGCCTGATCGAAGCGATGACGCGCACCCTGCTGGACGTGTTCCCGACGGTCCACACCATGGATGTGCCCAATTCCTACAACACGATTCTGGTAGCGACGCGCCAGCCGACGACGCCGGACAACCTCCGCCTGAACCTGGCCGCACTGCCCGCCGACGTCGCATCCTGTCTTGCGGCAGGTCTTGCAGGTCGCCAGCGACTCGATCCGGCCGACGACCGCCTCGGATGTGCGCTTCACCGACGATCACGCCCCGGTCGAGGCGATGGTCGATGCGATGGTGATCGAATTCATGCTGCACGGCGGCCTTAACGAGCTGGACGATGACTGAGGTTCCGGTGAATCACGACACGTCTTCGGCGGACCTTCCGCGCTGGCTGATCGCCCTGTTTCGTTATGTCCTGGCGGGGACGCTGCCGGTCTTCCTGGTGCTGACCGGAGTCCGGTTCGTGACCACCGAAGCCTTTCTGAAGCTGGAATATCAGCGGCCGGGTTTTCCTGAGGATCGGTACGGCTTCAGCCAGGAAGACCGCCTGCATTATGCGCCCTACGCGGTGGAGTATTTGAAGAATGACGCCGGAATCGAATATCTGGGCGATCTGACCTTCGAGAACGGGGAGCCGCTGTTCCGCGCCAGAGAACTCGGCCACATGGAAGATGTCAAGGTGGTGATGCGCGCGGCGCTGCGCGTCCATACCGCGCTGACGCTGCGTGCTGGCGACCATCGTGCTGATCCTGGCATGGAGGCGCGAGACGCGGGCGGCGCTGCGGGCCGGGTTGATCGCGGGCGGCGCGCTCACCATCACGATCATCATCACCCTGGTGGTGCTGATCTTCGCCAGTTGGGATTTTTTCTTCGACGGCTTCCACGGGATTTTCTTCGAGGGCGATTCCTGGCAGTTCAGCACCAGTGACACCCTGATCCGCCTGTTCCCGGAGCAGTTCTGGTTCGACGCGGCGATGATCATCGGGCTGTTCACGGTGATCGGCGCATTCGCAGCGATCCTGATCGCATTCACCTGGGACCGCCGTGATGCTCAAGAAGAAAAGAGTGTAGGGGCGGGCTAACAAGCCCGCCCTGGACAGAGCAAGCTCACGCCCTTAGTTACGCCCCGAACTTCTCCAAACGCCGGGCATGCGCCAGCGCCAGCGGCATCAGGTCGGTGGCCGGGAACTGCCCCAGCGCGCCGCATATGCACTCACGCTCCCCGAACGCCTGCGCGCGATCGGTCATGTGCGTGCCCGGAGCCCACAGCAGCGTCGGGACCGGATGCCATGAGTGTGCCTTGTAGGTCGCGGGCGTGGAGTGATCGCCCGTCACGACGACCACATCCGGCTTGAGGTTGAGCAGGATCGGCAGCGCGGCGTCCACGCCCTCGATCACCTTCACCTTAGCGTCGAAGTTGCCATCTTCGCCCCGGCTGTCGGTGTATTTGATATGGCAGAAAATAAAGTCGTAGCGATCCCAGATCTCCGCGACCTTGTTGAACTCGTCTTCGGTCGTGTCATGCGCGCCCGTCTCGATCACGTCCATCCCGACCAGCTGCGCCACACCCTTGTACATCGGGTAAACGGCCACACACGCCGCCTTGAGCTTGTAGACATCGGCATACTTCGGCAGGCCGGGTTCCATGGCGAAGCCGCGCAGCGTGCACATATTGGCCGGTTCGTGGCCCTTCAGCCGCTTACGCGCTTCCGCGAGCCACTGGTTGACCAGTTGGGCGGTTTTTTCAGCCGCCGGCTCGTTTGCCTGAGCGGGGAACGGGGGTACGCCAGTCTTCTGCGGATCGGTATCCGCGATCGCGCCGTGCAGACCTTCGCCGCGCCACACCATCGCAAAACGGTAGTCCTTGGCGATCTCCACGTCGATCTTCACGCCGGGGATCTGGATGTCCTTCAGCAGCGCGACCCGCTTCGCGCCTTCTTCGGTCGAGATGCGGCCCGCGCGCCGGTCGGTGATCTCGCCGGCGTCGTTGACGGTGCAGAAATTGCCACGGATCGCCACGTCGCCGGGGTTGACTTGCAGCCCAATGCCGGTCGCTTCGAGCACGCCGCGCCCGATCTCGTACACAAACGGGTCATAGCCAAACAGGGCCAGGTGTGCCGGCCCGCTGCCGGGCGCGATACCGCGCGTGGCCGGGATGCTCAGGCCAAGGCTGCCTTCGAGCGCCAGCCGGTCCAGGTTCGGAGTGTGGGCCGCTTCGAGTTCTGTGGGGCCGCCCTGTTCGCGCGGCAGCCCGCCCAGGCCATCCATCACCAACAGCACAATCTTACCACCCGTCGTGGTCGTCAGGCGGCGCATCAGATCAAAGTCTGCCATTTTGAATTCCTCTCTTTTCCAGTTCACAAGCGCAGTCGCGTTAGTTTTAACACGCCACCGCCAGAAGGCAAAGTGACGGTTGACGGCCAAAGGCGCGCGCAATGATATTTGAAGAAACCCGCTAAACGGGCTAGAATTTTCCGCCGGATGAGGGAACAAAGTCGGCAGTTTAGACGTTCAGCCTGGCTGGTGATTTAACACAAGGCAAGACGCTTGAATCGGCGCTCACAGCATACCATCATCAAATGGCTGACACCGGGGTTACAGATCAAACGCTGGTTGGCCCTGTTGATGTTTGGGGTTACGGTGCTGGCGATTGGCGTGGCCCAGGTCATTGTCACCTTGTACCGGACGGTTGATCTCCCTACGCCAGTGTATATTGCGGCGCTGCGGTTTTTGCCGGTATGGGCACGCGTGCTCGTAGCGGCTGCGGTTGGGCTCGGGGCGATCGTCGTGGCGCTGTACAAACTGAACCGCTCCATCCTGGCCCCGCTGGCGCTCCGGCGGCGCGAATGGCTGGATATGGCCATGACGCACAACCGCCGACAGCGCGGTCCCAAAGTGGTGGCCATTGGGGGCGGAACGGGCTTACCCAGTGTCTTGCGCGGCCTCAAGGCTTTTACCAGCCATATCACGGCCATCGTCACCGTTGCGGATGACGGGGGCAGTTCCGGCAAACTCCGGCGCGAACTCGGCGTGCTGCCGCCGGGCGATCTGCGTAACAACATCATGGCCCTTGCCAACGACGAAGATTTGATGGCGCAGCTTTTCCAGTATCGGTTCGCGAACGGTGGCCTGGAAGGGCACAGTTTCGGCAACCTGTTTCTCACGGCGCTGGCCAGCATCACCGGCAGCATGGACAAGGCGCTGGCCGAAACGGGCCGCGTGCTGGCGATCGAAGGGTGTGTGCTGCCGGCCACGCTCCACAATGTCACGCTGGTGGCCGAAGTCTGGGTGCAGGGTGAAGAACAGGCCCGCCGCATTACCGGGGAATCCAACATCCCGCAAGCGGGCGGCAAGATCGAACGCGTGTTTTTGCAGCCGGACCGGGTGCCGGCTTCTCCCGATGCAATCCGCGCGATCCTGGACGCCGATCTGATCGTGATCGGGCCGGGCAGTCTGTTCACCAGCATTCTGCCAACCCTGCTGATCGGCGGCACCGTGGAAGCGATCCGGGCCAGCAGCGCGGTGAAAGTTTATGTGTGTAACGTCGCGACGCAGCGCGGCGAAACGGACGGGTTCACCGTCGCCGATCATGTGAAGGTGTTGGAACAGCATATCGGGCAAGGCGTTTTTCAGACCGTGCTGGCGAACAACAGCTATCCCAGCCGGAACAAGGGCGAGAATACCCATTATGTGCTGCCCTCGACCGATCAGGATCCGGTTCACCAGCGCTATCGCATCCACTGGACCCAACTGGCCGACGTGGAACGTCCCTGGCGGCACGACGCCACCCGGTTAGCTCAGTCCCTGCTCAGTGTGTATCATCAGGCCATTCAAACCGCGCCTGTTCATACCGGCATGGCTGGCGACCATCCAGCCAGCCTGTCGTAGATCAAGTGGGCCGCCCGTGTGTTCGGTCGGCTCGCGACGTATCACTTTCTAACTAACTCAGTAAGGAGAACAACATGTCTGTTCGCGTAGGTATCAACGGCTTTGGCCGTATTGGCCGTCAGGTTCTCAAGGCCATTCTGGACTATTACCCGAATGACCTGGAAGTCGTGGCGTTCAACGATCTGGACAAGCCCGAAACGATGGCCCATCTGCTGAAGTACGACTCGAACTATGGCCGCTTCAACGGCGTCGTGGAAGTCGTGGACGGCGGCTTGAATGTGAACGGGTGCTTCATCAAAGCCTATGCCGAAAAAGAACCGGCCAAGCTGCCCTGGAAAGAACTGGGCGTAGACATCGTGATCGAAAGCACCGGCAAGTTCACCGACAAGGACAAATGCCAGGCGCACTTCGACGCGGGCGCGAAAAAAGTCATTATCTCGGCCCCGGCCAAGGGTGAGGACCTCACCATCGTGATGGGTGTGAACGAGGACAAATACGACTCGGCGAAACATCATCTGGTTTCCAACGCGTCCTGCACCACGAACTGCCTCGCCCCGGCGGCGAAGGTTGTCAACGATAACTGGGGCATCAAGCGCGCCCTGATGACCACCATTCACGCGTACACCAACGATCAGAAGATCCTGGACATGCCGCACAAGGACCTGCGCCGCGCCCGCGCCGCCGGCCTGAGCATGATCCCGACGACCACCGGTGCCGCCAAAGCGGTCGCCCTGGTCATCCCCGAACTGAAGGGGAAGTTTGACGGTCTGGCGGTGCGCGTCCCTACCCCCACCGTGTCGCTGGTCGATTTTGTGGCCGATGTCGAGAAGGAAGTCACCACCGAGGAACTGCGCGCCGCCTTCAAGAAGGCCGCCGAAGGCTCGATGAAGGGCATCCTGGGTGCCAGCGATGAACCGCTCGTGTCGGTGGACTTCAAGGGTGATGCCCGGTCCAGCATCGTCGATCTGGGTTCGACGATGGCCTTCCATGGCACGATGGTCAAGGTCATGGCGTGGTACGACAATGAGTGGGGTTACTCGGTCCGCACCGCCGATCTGGCCAAGCTGATGGCGGAAAAGCTCTAAAGCGCGACCGCCACAACCCGTTGGCAGGTCATGGGGGCACGGGCCACAGCGCCCTGCCCCCATTATGTTGAATCATAAGGAGATTAGGTCAAAATGGATAAGAAGACTGTTCGTGATATCGACCTGACCGGCAAGCGTGTCCTGGTGCGCGTGGATTTCAACGTGCCCATCAAAGAAGGCAAAGTGACCGATGACACGCGCGTCCGGGCGTCCATCCCAACTCTCAAATACATTCTGGACCAGAAGCCTCGTTATATCGCCCTGATGTCGCACCTGGGCCGCCCCAAAGGTGGGCCGGATCCCAAGTATTCTCTCGCGCCGGTCGCGCCCGTGCTCGCCAAACTGCTGGGTGTGGATGTCGCTTTCGCCGAAGACTGCGTCGGGGATGTCGCCAAGAAGGCCGCCGCCGCGCTGCCCAACGGTGGCGTTCTGCTGCTCGAAAATACGCGGTTCCACCCGACCGAGGAAAAAAACGATCTCGATCTGGCCAAGCAACTCGCCGAACTTGGCGACGTATATGTGAATGACGCGTTCGGCTCGGCACACCGCGCCCATTCGTCCACCGAGGGTGTGGCGCGCTACCTGCCCGCCGTGAGCGGCTTTTTGATGGAAAAAGAGCTGGAATACCTGGTGAACGCGATTGAATCACCGGAGCACCCGTTTGTCGCCATCCTGGGCGGCGCGAAAGTCTCCGACAAAATCCCGGTGATCGAATCGCTGCTGGGCAAATGCGACAAACTGCTGATCGGCGGCGGCATGGCGAACACGTTCTTCAAGGCGCAGGGCATCGCCATGGGGGACTCGCTCGTGGAAGACGAAGTGCTCGACACTGCTCGCTCGCTGCTGCAACAGAGCGGCGGCAAGCTCGTGCTGCCCGAAGATGTGGTGATCGCGGATGCGTTCGATAATGGCGCGAACAAGAAGGTGATCAAGATAGCCGAAGGTGTACCGGCGGGCTGGCGGGCGCTGGATATCGGCCCGGCCTCGGTCGAGGCGTTCCGCAAGGTGATCAAGGACGCCAAGACGATCGTGTGGAACGGCCCGATGGGCGTCTTCGAGATGGAAAACTTCGCCAAGGGCACCTTCCAGATCGCGGCACTGCTGGCGGAATCCGGTGCGAAGACGATCGTCGGCGGTGGCGACTCGGTGGCCGCGGTCCAGCAGGCGGGTCTGGCCGACCGGATGTCACACATCTCGACGGGCGGCGGTGCCAGCCTGGAACTGCTCGAAGGCAAGGAACTGCCGGGTGTGGTCGCGCTGAACGACCGCTGATCGGTTGGGTTAGCCTTGTTTCTGGCGGGCGGCCGCACAGCCTCCCGCCGGGTTTTACTGCCGGCGTAGAGCCGACTATCCGCGCGATCAGCACACGCCGCCGCTGTTGTGACTATCTCTCAAAAGGAGCTTCATTTCATGCGTACCCCAATCATTGCCGGCAACTGGAAGATGTACAAAACGCCCCAGGAAGCCGTCGCATTTGTCAACGCCATCAAAGCCGAACTGGTGAAACTGAACGCCGCCGAGCGGGTCGTCTGCCCGCCCTATGTGGCGCTGGCCGGCGTACAGGCCGCGCTCGTGGGCACCGGCATCGACGTCGGCGCGCAGGATGTACATTGGGAGGAGCAGGGAGCCTATACCAGCCAGGTATCGCCCGCCATGCTCGAAGGTCTGGTAAAATATGTCATTATCGGCCATTCCGAAACGCGCGAATACCTGGGCGTGACCGATGACATGGTGAACAAAAAAGCCAGGGCCGCTCTCAGGCACGGTCTGCACTCGATCATCGCCGTGGGCGAAAGTCTGGCCGTGAACGAAGCGGGGCAGACTCAGGACTTCGTCGGGCGGCAGATTCGCGCGGCTTTCGAGGGCATCCCGGCGGACGATCTCGCCCGCATCGTGGTCGCCTACGAGCCGATCTGGGCTATCGGCACCGGCCGGAGCGCCAGCGGCGAGCAGGCCAATGCCATCATCGGCTCGATCCGCGCCATCCTGGCCGATCTGTACGGCAGCGACCATGCCGACGCCATGCGCATTCAGTACGGCGGCAGCGTGAAACCCGACAACATGATCGAGTTCATGAGCCAGCCGCACATCGACGGGGCGCTGATCGGCGGGGCGTCGCTCAAAGAAGAGTTGTTTATCACGCTCGTCCGGCTTGCGATTGAGGCTAAAGGATTGAGTTAACGCTCAACTGGTATGAATTTTGGGGACCTGCTCACACCGTGGTTCGTGCTGGCGGTGGTGATTTTGCCGCTGGTCTGGATCGAAAAGTGGATACACAGCCACTTATACGGTGTGGGCTGGTTGCTGACCCACAACGAAAAAAGCGCCACGGCGCTCTATTACGTACTGCTCTCCCCCGGCGTGTTTGTCCACGAATTTGTCCAGTATATTGTGGCCGGTGCCCTCAACGTCAAAATCAAGCGGGTGATCGCGTGGCCCGAAGCGCAGAAAGACGGGACGCTGCGGCTGGACTTTGTGCGTATTCAGAAGGCGAACCGCGCGCAGAACGCCGTGTTGGGCGCGGTCCCGCTGATCGCCGGGCTGGCGCTCGTCTGGCTGATCAGCAGCCAACTGCTGAACCTGGATCAGGTGGTCGAAGCCATCCCATCCGGCGACCTGAACCGGATCGGATCGGCGCTGCGAGAGGCCGCCAGCGCGCCCGATTTTCTGCTGTGGATGTACTTCATCTTCACCATCAGCAATGCCATGCTGCCCACCCCGACCGAACGGCAGGCGTGGCCGCTGATCTTTGGCCTGTTCGCCGTGGTGGTCGTCTTCCTGATCGCGATCGGCGTGGGCGATGTGTTGATGGAGACCTTCACCGGGCCGGTGGCGCACGGCGTCGAGCGGCTGACGATCGCATTTGGCTCGGTGCTGGTGGCCGAAATACCCGGTATCCTGACGATCGGCTTATTGGAGGAAGTGCTCGAAAAAACGACCGGGCGCAAATTCCAGTACGGCCGATCGCAGCCTGGCCGATCTCGCCGCGGCACGCGCGAGCCGGGTTCCAGTGTGCCGCTGCCGCCGGGCGCGCCGTTCCCTTCTATCTACAATCTGAACCTGCCGGTCCCAACTCCGGCCGAGGTTAAAGCTGCCCCGCCGCGCGCGAAGCGCCCCGCTTCCCTCTCGGAGCGCTCACCGGATCTGGCGCAGCGTCCGGCGTTTGGAGCCGCTGACGCAGCCAGCGCCACCCATCCCGAGCGGGAACCACGCCCTGCCGACCGCGAAAGCGCGCCGCTGGGACCTGCCCCGCGAACAACCGCGCCCCAGGCGTCGCCGCCCGCAGGCTCATTCCCCCGCAGGAGCACGCCAGCAGATGAGGAGGAGCGGCCCTCGCCCGCCGCGCGTCCTGATACTTCCTTCGCGCGCCGTGGTCCCCTTGCGGAACAGGAAGCACCGGCCGAGGACGGCGAGCGCCCCGCCTTGCGCCGTCCCGACAGTCCATCGGGTCAGCCGGAAAGCCCGTTCCTCCGCCGGAGCACACCCGCCGCCGATGAGCCGCCCGCTGACCGTTTTGCCCGTCCGCAGCCCGCCCAACCGTTTCGCTCCAGCCCCCTGGGAGAGGACGACGAGGCCGACTCATCCCCCGGCGCTTTACGCCGTCCGAGTCCCTATGGCGATCGCCCGATGGGCGACCGGCCGCCTGGCGACCGTTCACTCGCCAGCCGCCCCTCGCCCTTTGCCGATGATGACGAGGACGAGGATGATGAAGATGTCACGTATGAGGACTTCGACGACGCCGGCACCGCATCCGACGATGATGAGTACGGTGATCTGGGTGGCGACGTGGACAACGAATAGAACTCAGGTGGCTTGAGGGAGATTGTTGTCGCCCGTGCTGTTTTCGTCCTGCGGATCGCTGAGATGCGTGCGGCGGCTCAGCACCAGGAAGCCGATCGCGATCACACCGGCCATGACCACCAGCGCGATCAGCTTGTAGACCCGGCTGGCCGTCACCAGCGCAATCGCACCAAACAGCGTGCAGAACACATAATAACCAAGCACGATCTGCCGCTGCGACAGCCCCAGCGCCAACAGCCGGTAATGCACGTGCCCGCGATCCCCGATGGCCGGGTTTTTACCCACGCTGACCCGCCGGACGATCTGCCACCCGACGTCCAGCAGCGGCAGGCCCATGACCAGCAGCACGGTTGCCATCTTCGCGCCGCCGATGATCCCCAGCACGCCGAGCGTATAGCCGAGGAACAGCGCCCCGTTGCTGCCCATGAAGATCCGCGCAGGATGGAAATTGTACGGCAGAAAGCCCAACGTCGCGCCGAACAAGGCCAGCGGCAGCAGACTGACGCTGATCTGATCCAGCCGGAACGCCGCGTGAATGAAGATCATAAGGGCGGCCACCGAACACACCCCCGCCGCCAGCCCATCCAGCCCGTCCAGCCAGTTGACCGTGTTCATCATAAAGCCGAGCCAGAACAGAGTGATCGTGACGGTCACGACGTAGGGCCACTCGGGGGTGAGCTTGCCGGTCAGAGGATTGTTGAAGCCTTCGATGAAGATCAGGAACGACACCGCAATCGCCGCGGCGATCAACTGCGCGAGATACTGCGGCAGGGGACCAAGTTCGTATTTATCGTCCAGGATGCCGACCACAAACAGAAACGCCCCGCCGATCAACAGGCCGGTCAGGCGGATCACCTCTTTATCATCCGTCCGCACGACGGGCAAAAACTGCGCCACGATCACGGCCAGTGTAAAGGCCGCGTACATTGCCAGACCGCCAAACTTCGAGGTGGTGGAGGGGTGCTGGTGGCGGCTGCGGGGTTTATCTACAATGCCCCACCGCGCGCCAAGCCGCTGCGCCACCGGAGTCAGTCCAAACGCCAGCCCAAAGGAAAGCCCAAAAACCACAACAAAAGAACCTAAGTGTTCGGCTGGCATATCAGCCCTCATAGTGGCGGAGATGGTCGCGAGATGGTCGCGCAACGAACGACCAAAAACTGAAACCTGTCTGCTGAAAACTGTATACTTTCTTACGCCGTGCCGAACTGCCGATCGCCGGCGTCGCCCAAGGCCCGGCACGATAAAGCCGCGCTCGTTGAGGTGATCGTCTACCACAGCCAGATGCAGCGGAATATCCGGGTGAGCACGCGTGACGACCTCAATGCCTTCCGGCGCGGCGATCAGCCCGACGAACTTGATCCGGCTCACGCCCCAGTTCTTGAGCACGTCAATCGCGGCCGTGGCCGATCCGCCCGTCGCCAGCATCGGATCCAGGATCAGGCATACCTGCACGGTGGGCTCCACCGGCAGCTTGTTATAGTACGAGATCGGGCGCAGCGTTTTTTCGTCCCGGTAGATGCCCAGGTGCCACACCTGCGCGCCGGGGATCATATCCAGAATCCCGTCAACCATGCCCAACCCGGCCCGCAGAATCGGCACCAGCCCAACTTCTTCCTGCAAGTGATAGCCGGGAGCCATCGCCAGCGGAGTCTCCACCCTGCAGTCACGCAGTTGCAGATCGGCCATCGCCTCGTAGCCGAGCAGCACCGCCAGCTCGTGGATCAACTGGCGGAACTTGCGGTGATCGGTCGCCCGGTTGCGCAGCAGGGTCAGCTTGTGTTTGACGAGCGGGTGATTCGAAATATGGAGCATTTCGGTCATGCATCCTCCTAAGCAAAGCCCGAAGCCCTGAACGCCGCAAATTGTAACGTTCACGCCGCGCCTGTCAACGGGTCTAGTCTTTACCTTCCCGCTGGGAGCCGGTATACTCCCCGCGTTATGATCGATCAAAGGACACTGGGAATGTCGAACGCCGACCGCATGGTAAGCGGAAAAAAACAAGCCGACGACCGCGTGGACAGCGCGCTGCGCCCTCGCCGCCTGGATGAGATGACCGGGCAGGAGCGGATCGTCGAAAATCTCCGCATTCTGATCGAAGCCTCCAAAGCGCGCAACGAAGCGCTGGATCATGTGCTGCTGTACGGGCCGCCCGGCCTGGGCAAGACCACCTTCGCGCACGTGATCGCGAACGAGATGGATGTCAACATTCGCATCACCGCCGGGCCGTCCATCGAGCGCGCTGGCGATTTGGCCGCGATCCTGACCCACCTGCGCGAGCGCGACGTGCTGTTTATCGACGAGATTCACCGGCTGGGCCGCGCCGTCGAGGAAGTGCTCTACCCGGCCATGGAAGATTTCGTGCTGGACATCGTGATCGGCAAGGGGCCTTCCGCCAAAAACGTTCGTCTGAACCTGCCGCGCTTCACCGTAATCGGCGCGACCACCCGGCTCGCGCTGCTGACCGCCCCGCTCCGATCCCGGTTTGGTGCGGTGTATCGCCTCGACTTTTACAGTCTGGAGGCCATGATCGAGATCGTTTACCGGGCGGCGAGTCTGCTCAAGGTGCCGATCGAAGAAGACGGCGTCCATGAGATCGCGACCGCGTGCGCGCGGGACGCCGCGCGTCGCCCTGCGCCTGCTCAAGCGCGTGCGGGACTATGCCGAGGTGCGCGCCGGGGGCGTGATCACCGGCGAGGTGGCCGCCCAGGCTCTCGACCTGCTGGAAATCGATCCGCTCGGACTGGACGACATCGACCGCCGGGTGCTGCGCACCATCATCGAGAAATTCGAGGGCGGGCCGGTGGGACTCTGAAACGATCGCGGCCTCGATCAGCGAAGAAGCGGACACGATCATGGACGTGGTCGAGCCCTACCTGCTGCAGCTCGGTTTTATCGACCGGACGCCGCGCGGCCGCGTCGCGACCCGGCTGGCTTACGAGCATCTCAATCTGAACGACAATCGCACCCCGCCCAAGCAGCCAAGTCTATTTTAGCCGGAGCATATGATGGATCTGAACACAGTTGGCCGGACGGTCATCTACGTGGGCCTTGCGGTAGTGGTGCTGGGCGGAATTCTGATGCTGTTCAGCCGCATCCCGTTCCTCAAAGACCTGGGCAACCTGCCCGGCGATATTCGCATCGAAGGCGGCCGCTTTTCGTGCTTCGCGCCTATCGTGAGCATGATCATCCTCAGCATCCTGCTCTCGCTCGCCCTGAATATCATTGTGCGCCTGCTGAACCGCTGATATGTTTCTCTCTGACTTCGATTATGATCTCCCGCCCGACCGTATCGCCCAGACGCCGATCGAGCCGCGCGACGCCTCGCGCATGCTGGTGCTGCACCGCGACTCCGGCCAGATCGAGCACCGCCGGTTCCGCGACTTACCTGCCTGCCTGAATTCCGGCGATGTGCTGGTACTGAACCAGACGCGTGTGATCCCGGCCCGCCTGCCCGCGCAGAAGATCCCATCGGGCGGCGCGGCGGAGATCCTGCTGCTGCGCCCGCTTGACGATACCCGCTGGCAGGTGATCGTAGGCGGCCGGAATATCCAGGTTGGCACGCGGCTGTCGGTCGGGCACGGGGCCAGCCGGCGCATCGAAGCCACGGTGATCGAGGTCCACGACGAAAACGAGCGCGTGATCGACTTCTCCGAGCCAATCCAGCCGTATCTGGAGGAACTGGGCGAAACACCCCTGCCGCCCTACATCACGACGCCGCTCGACGACCCGAATCGCTATCAGACGGTTTTCGCCCGGCAGGACGGCTCTGCCGCCGCGCCAACCGCCGGCCTGCACTTTACCGGCGATATGCTGATCGCGCTGCAGCAGCAGGGCATCGAGATCGCTTACTGCACGCTGCATATCGGGCTGGATACGTTCGCGCCGGTCCGCGTGGAGAACATCGCCGAGCACAAGATGCATACCGAGCGCGCCGTGCTGACCGCCGAAGATGTGCAGCGGATCAACCAGGCAAAGCTGCGCGGCGGCCGGATCGTCGCCGTGGGGACGACTGCCGTCCGCACGCTCGAAACCGCTGCTATCCGGTCAGCCGCGTATGACAGCGACGCCAACGATCCGGCCAGCATCCGCCGCACACTGGCAAAGGTGAACGAGATGGCCTGCCCCTGGCGGCCGGTGATCGCCATCAACGAAGACACCGACCTGTTCATGACGCCGGGGTATCGCTTCCGCGCGGTGGACGTGATGCTGACCAATTTCCATCTGCCGCGCTCGACGCTGCTGATGCTGGTCAGCGCGTTTGCGGGCCGCGAACATATCCTGAACGCTTACGAAGAGGCGATCCGGGAGGGTTATCGTTTTTACAGTCTGGGGGATTGCTGCCTTCTGCTGTGATGGCGGGTGGGTCCGCCCATCAGGGTTTGGAGAACCAGTTCAGCAGCTTCCTGACAAGATTACGTTTGTTGGCCAGCACCTGCTGGTATTCTTTTTGCAGTTCGTCGGTCAGGTTTTCCAGCTCGCCCACGGGCATCCGCGCGCCGTTGACCAGGACCCAGGTGTTTCCCAGGTCGCGCAGTTCCCGCGGGTGACGTCCATAGAGCGATAGATAGATATTCTGGTACCGGGCCATGGCCTTAGCGACCCGCATATCGGTTTCCAATAGCTCGACCTCGTTGAAAAACCATTCGCCGTCGATAGGTCTTGTTACCAGTATAACCACGAAGCCGCCTGTCGCACAGTCTGATCCCGTGAATTATGTCTGAAATCTCCTCATGCGCGGACATGTCATTCGGTGATAAAATGGAATTTCGAGTTACGCCTGTGGTGGGCTACGTCTGGTGGAGAAAACTTGGCACATGGAAACTATTCCCGAAGTACACTATCGTGAGGCAGCCGACGCCGTCCAGCAGCGATTGGCTCAAACGCCGGGCATCGGTCTGATCCTGGGGTCGGGCCTGGGGCCGCTGGTGGAGGAGATTCAGCACCCCACCGTGATCCCCTATGCGGAGATTCCACACTGGCCGCATTCCACCGTTGTCGGCCACGCCGGGCAGCTTGTGGCGGGCGAACTCGAAGATCGTCCGGTGCTGGCGATGCAGGGCCGCATCCATTTTTACGAAGGGTACAGCATGGCGCAGGTCACGCTGCCCGTGCGCGTGATGCGCCTGCTGGGGATCCACACCCTGATCGTGACCAACGCGGCCGGCGGCCTGAACCCAACTTTCAGCGCCGGGGATATAATGGTCATCGAGGATCATATCTTTGTGCCGGGCATGGCCGGCCATCATCCCCTCTACGGCCCCAACCTGGAACCGTTCGGCCCCCGGTTCTCGATCCATACCCATTCGTATGATCCTGCCCTGCGCAGGCTGGCCCACAAGGTCGCGCGAGACCATAATCTGACGCTGCGCGAAGGGGTCTATGTCGGGCTGTCCGGCCCATCCTTTGAAACGCCCGCCGAGGTGCGGATGCTGCGCGGCTGGGGCGGCGACTCGGTGGGCATGTCCACCGCCGCGGAAGTGATCGTCGCGTATCACGCCGGGATGCGGGTGCTGGGCTTTTCGAGCATCACCAACCAGTCGCTCGACAGCACCGAATTGAACGAAGTCGTCAGCCACGAAGAGGTGCTGCGGCTGGGCAAGCTGATCGTGCCGCGTCTTGCCACGCTGATCCGGGGTGTGCTGCGTGTCATGCCGCCCTTTGATCCGTCGGTTAATGAAAACTACACGGGGACATGATCACCAGTCTCGTTTTTTTCGTCGAACGAATCGCCTTTGGATTGTATATCCTGAGCATCGGCGGCATCCTGTGGATGGCCTACCGGCTCCAGCAGGCGCGCCGCGAGCTGAGCGTCTCGCAGTTTAAGCTCGAACGCGAGCACGCCCTGGTGCGGCGAGCCAGCGCGGTGACAATGGGCGGGCTGTTGATCGAATTCCTGATCGCGGTGTGGGCCATTGCCAACATGATGGCCCCGACCCTGCGCGATATTCGCCTGGGGTCCGGCGATAGTTCCAGCCTGGAACAGGAGCAGTTTGTCACGAGCACGCCCGCCCCGAACCCGCCTGTTGCGCTCGGCGGCAGCGGCCCGGTGGGAGATACCTCGGACATCTTCGCCACGCCGATGCCGACGGCAACTCCGGTGGGGACCATCATGCCGGATGCCCCGGAGATCGTCGGTTGTCCGCGCGAAAACGCCTGGATTCACATTCCGGGCAACGGGCAGCTTCTCTACGAAGCCACGACGATCCTGGGCACCGCCACCACCAGCGATTTTGCTTTTTATCGCTTCGAGATCAAGCCGATGGTGCCGGGGGCCGAATTCGCGCCGATTGGGGGTGACAACCCGGTGCCGGTGGTAGACGGGCCCCTGGGCGAGATCCTGCCGTTTAACTTCGAGAACGGGCCTTACCGCTTCCGGCTGGTCGTGTTTGACAACACGACGATGCTGCGCGCGCTGTGCGAGATCACAATCCACATCAGCGATCCGCCGCCCACGCCCACGCCGATCGGCGGCACCGGCGAAGAAGCCACCCCGCCCGCGGAAGACACCGATTAGGTTGTCTGTGCATTTATAAACTCTATCCCCCGGCCTTTTCCTCACAGGTGGAGAAAGGGAGCGCTGAAGTCCCTCTCCACCCTGTGGGGAGGGATTTAGGGAGGGGCTGCCTTTAGCTCAACCCCGCCAGGAGCCGCGCGCGCTTGTACGCTTCGGGGGTGTCGAGATCGCGCAGAATGCTGTCGGTACGCACATCGACCAGCGCCGTGTGTTCAGGATGGCGGCGAATCACGTCTCGCGGCGCGCCTCCCTCCTGCGCCAGCAGTTCGGACCAGAACCGCCGCGCGATCAGAACCGGGTGGCCGCGCTCGCCGCGGTGCGTGGGGATAACGATCTCACCCCGGCCTTCCGCATACGCCGACAGCACCCGCCCCAGGACCCGCCCATCCAGAAACGGCTGATCGCCCATCACGACCAGGCAGGCGGCGGTGGAATCGGGCAGCGCCAGCAGTCCCGCTTGCAGCGAGGACAGCATCTCGCCCTGCGCGTACTGCGGATTATGCACGATCTGCACCGGCAGCTTGGCCAGCACTTCCGTCACGGCATCGCCTTCATGGCCGGTCACGACGACGATTTCCGGCAGGCGTGCTCGCCAACAGCCGCGCGACCACCGCTTCGATCACCGTGCGCCCATCCCAGGGCAGCAGGACTTTGGATCGGCCCATCCGTGTGGACATCCCCGCGGCCAGCACCACGGCGGAGACACGCTGCCGCAGTTCGTAGATCGGCGGATTCTCCTGCACCGAGCCGAGCGCGACGGCATCGACACGCGGCGAGCGCAGGATCATCTGCGCAATCCGGCGCACACGGCGGCGGTGGATGCTCTGCGCGGGCACCTTGTTAAGCAGCGCCACGACGCGCGCCGTTTCCGGCACGCCGCGCAGCCCCAACTGCGGATCGCGCACCGTCACGGCCACCCACGCCGGCAGAATCTCGCCACCCTCTGGGAAACCATATCGCTCCTGGATGCGCGCCGCGTTGTATACATGATCTTCATCGAGCGGCTGCCCCAGCACATCCATGCCCGCCACGACCACGACCAGCGACGTATCCGGCGGAATCACGGGTTCGTGATCTTTAGGCGCTTTCAGCGGCAGGCGGCGCGCGCCATCCGCTTCGATCAGCAGCACATCCGAATTCACCGAATCAACCAGCGTGGCGATCATCTCCGGGGGCAGCCCGTTGACTTTGTGCTGCTCGGCATCTTCATAACGGTAAAGCAGCACAAAGCCGTGCTCATTCAGCCATTGGCGGATCATCTTGGAGGTGACGTCGGGCGTCAGTCGGACCGCCAGCGGCGCGCGCTCCACCTCGTCGAGTGCCATCCGTGTCGTGGTGGTCGCCAGCACCCGCCAGCCTTCGGCGCGCAGTTCGTCCGCTGCGCGAAACAGAGCCGATGTTTTGCCACCGGCTCCGATAAACGCCACGACATCCCCGCGCTGAATATGCAGAGCATCCCGTAAGCGCATCAATCCATCCTGCCTACTAAACCATCGTTGAGCCGTGCGATCACCGGCGGCGCGCTGAGTACCGCCTCGATTACCCCGCCGCCAATCGCCAGCGCCTTGTCGGAGATGGTAAAACAGTGCTCACGAACGCCGCGCGGATCCACATCCCCGATCTTCAGTCCCTGCGGAACCCGCACAGCGGGGTGAATCAACCCGCGCAGCACGCCGTCAAACGGCGCATGAACCTCCTGATCCTCAACCCGCGCGATCACCGCCCCCGCCGTTACCTGATCGCCAATCGCCGCCTGCCCGATCACATAGCCAGCGGCCGGGGCGCGCAGCACGCGTTCCTGGCGGAATCCCTGCACGCTGCCGGGATGGCCGGTGTTGGGTTCGGCTGTGCCGTGCCGGATGACACGCCCGAGAGTGTGCCCGCAATTCGTTTCGATCACGGCGTGACAGTCGCGGCCCGCCTCAAACCCCGGCCCCAGGGCGATCACCACCGGCGCATCGTCTGGCCGGGTATCCAGATTACGCTTGGCGACGCGCGCATCGACCACGATCACCGGCCGCAGTGTGCGAATGACGGCGCCGCCCTCGTCGATCAGCACCGGCACCTGATCCGCGCCAAGCACCGCGCTGATCGCGTCGATCGCGTCCACCCGGCGCGCCGTCAGCCCTTCGACCGTGATCTGGCTATCGAACACGGCGGACGCGAACGCCACCGTGCGCCGGATGACGAGCGGCTGCGCCAGTTCGGTCACGATCACCGGAAAGCCGGCCTTGACCAGCCGGTAGACCACCCCGGACGCCAGATCGCCGCCGCCGCGCACTACCACGAGCAGATCGTTAAATAACGCCAAGACCCTGCTCGCGCAGCTTCGCCACGACAAAATCGGGCGTCAGCGGGATGCGGTCGAACCAGACGCCGGTCGCGTTGTGCATGGCCGCCGCAATGGCCGGGGCCAGCGGGATAAACGGCATTTCGGCCATACCACGCACCCCCCACGGCCCGTTCGGATCGGCAAATTCCAGGATAACCGATTTGGTTTCACGCGGGATATCCCAAATGGTCGGGATCAGATAGGTGGACAGGTACGGGTTCAGGATGCGCCCGTCTTTCGTAACCAGATTCTCCATCACCGCATAGCCGAGCGCCTGGATCACCGCGCCTTCGACCTGCCCCTCGATGTTGCGCGGATTGATCGCCTTCCCGACGTCGTGTGCCGATACGACACGCACGACCTCCACGAGCCCGGTTTCGAGGTCCACCTCGACCTCGACAAACTGCGCCATGTACCCATAGGCGAAGTTCGGCTCGGCGCGCCCGGTTTCGGGGTCGTAGGGCGTCGTCTTCGGCGGGCGATACTGGTAGGTGACGATGGCGGGGCGTTCTTCGTCCTGCCATTTTTGCAGCGCACGTTCCGCCGCGCCCTTGATCGCGTTGCCTGCCATGAACGTCATGCGTGACGCCGACGAGCTGCCCGAATTGCCGGTCTCAGCGGTGTCGTGCCCAATCAGCACGACTTTGTCCAGTGGAACGCCAACCGCCTCGGCGGCCATCTGGATAAACGCGGTGTGCGCGCCCTGCCCCACATCCGCGCCCGCCTGCCGCACAATGACCCGTTCGATCTCTGTCAAGCCGTGTAGTTCCACCGTGGCCCAGTTCTGTTCCGGCGCGCCGAAGCTGAACCCGATGTTCTTGAAACCCATCGCCACGCCGACCCCGCGCCGCTTAGCCGGGTTGGTCGGTTGTTGGCCGGGGATTGGGTGCCAGTGTCCGTTATCACGCTGCCAGTAACCGCTCTGGGACGCGCCCTCGGCCAGCACCTTATCCAGTGTGACACCTTTTGGCAGCGGCGATCCCACCGCGGTGGGTACTCCATCCGTCAGCACGTTTTTCGCGCGCAGTTCGACCGGGTCCATCCCAAGCGCCTCGGCCAGCTTGTTCATCTGGTTTTCGGCGGCAAAAGCGGCCTGTGGCCCGCCAAAACCCCGGAACGCGCCGCCGGGAATGTTATTGGTATAAACCCCGTAGGAATCGACTTTGACATTGGGGATGGCGTAGGGGCCGCTCACCATCAGATGCGCGTTGCCCAACACTTTGGTCGTGGTATAGGCATACGCGCCGCCGTCCGCGTAGATTTCCGCCTCGGCCGCGACGAGCTTTCCGTCACGGGTCGCGCCCCACCTGGCGCGGATCGTCATCGGGTGGCGCTTGTGGTGGCCGATGATCAATTCTTCGCGGCTCCAGATGATCTTGATCGGACGCTGAAGCTTCTGTACGGCCAGCGCCAGCACGATCTGAACCGACATATCCTCGCGCCCGCCGAACGCCCCGCCAATTGCCGGGTAGATCACCCGGATCTGGTCTTCGGGCAGATTGAGCGCGTGCGCGATCTGCTCGCGGTCTTCGTGGACCCACTGGCCCGCCACGACCACCGTCAGCCGGCCTTCGTCGTCCAGATAGCCCAGGCCCGCCTCCGGCTGGAGATAGGCGTGTTCCTGGTAGCCGGTGTGATATTCACCCTCGACGATCACATCCGCCTGGGCCCAGCCCGCCTCCATATCGCCGCGCCGGATGCGGTAATGGATCAGCACATTGTTCCCCACCTCCGCGTGCAGTTGGGGTGCTCCGTCGGCCATCGCATCGAATATGTCGGAGACAACCGGCAGATCCTCATACGTGATGTCGATCAGCTTCACCGCCGCCGCCGCCGCTTCTTCGCTGTCCGCCACCACGAGCGCAACCTGATCGGCCACGCAGCGCACGATGTCCGCGCCGGCCCTGCCGCTGCCCGGCCCGCACAACACCGGCTGATCCGGCAGGATCAGACCATACTCATTGACGGGCACATCGCGCGCCGTGAACACCGCCACAACTCCAGGGTAGGCTTCGGCCCGGCGGGTGTCGATCGCGATGATGCGCGCGTGGACCCGGTCGGCAAACCGGATCTTCATCCACAACTGGCCGTCCATATTGATGTCACCGGGAAACGAGGTCTGGCCGGTCACTTTGCCCAGCGCATCAACTCGATGAATGGACTGCCCGATGGTCACATGCTCACTTTTCACGCCTGTTCATGCTCCTTACGGCAAACAATAACCGATTGGCAGCGCTCATTTCTTCTGCCTGTTCATTTCCCTGGCACGCCGCTTGGCTTCCTTTAAGTCCTTTTTCATCTGTTTGACCATCGCTTTTTTGTCTGCCGGAGAGGGTGGCAAGCCTTTCAGCGCCTGTCGATCTGTGTCGGTGCCGACCAGCGCCGCCGAGACGGCGAACATGGCAAACCCCATCATCACAAACCACAGCACCACGGCGATAATAATCTCCACGATATTGTTGCCGTGAATATCCTGGCTGTCCTGGTACCACGCTTTTTGGGCAAAATCGTCGCGCAGATCGTCGAACTGGCTTTTCACATCCGGGTAGCGATCCTCTATAAACCTGACGAGCGGAAAAGACACGCCATAAGCTGCGGCGGCCAGCGCCAGCGCGAGGATCAGACCCAGAATGGGCAGACCGCTGCGTTTCTTTTTCGCTTTGGGGGCTTCACGATAAGTAACCATCTTGTTTACTCTCCTGGCAGACCCAAAAATCACATTTGCTGAGCTGCTAACTCAAAAGCTTCGACAATTTTGTAGTAGCCTGTGCAGCGGCACAGGTTGCCGGTGATGCTCTGTTCGATCTGGGCGCGCGTCGGGTGCGGGGATTCTTCCAGCAGCTTCGCGCCGGACATCAAAAAGCCCGGCGTGCAGTAGCCGCACTGCACCGCGCCAGCCTCCACAAACGCCTGCTGGAGCGGATGCAGCATGCCATCCTCCTGCCCCGCCAGCCCTTCGACGGTCACAATCGTGGCACCGTGGGCACGCGGCGCAGGGACCAGGCAGGCCATCACCGCCGCGCCATCCAGAAAGACCGTACACGCGCCGCATTCCCCTTCCGCGCAGCCTTCTTTGGTGCCCGGCAGCCCGATGTCTTCCCGCAGAAAATCCAGCAGGGTTTTGTTCACGCCGCCGGTCACCGTGTAGGTTTTGCCGTTCACCGTCGTGACAATCGTATCGCTGGCATCGTCTTCGTGCCGGACGCGACTCGGCAGCGGCTCCTGGACCATCGCACGGCGCGGCCCCCACAGCATGGCCGGGTTCTCCGGCCAGCCGTCGCGCTCGGTGCCATCGCGCAGAGCTCGCAGCGCGCGCGCTACCAGCACTTTGCACATCTCCGAGCGGTAAGCCGCCGGGCCGCGCACATCATCGATCGGCGTGGCCGCTGCCCCGGCAAGATGGGCCGCTTCGCGGATCGTGTCATCGGTCAGCGATTGGCCCACCAGCGCCTGTTCCACCGCCGGAACACGCAGAATGGTCGGGGCGACGCTGCCCAGCGTGATCGCCGCGCTGGTGATGCGCTGGCCGTCAAAACCGAGGATGACCGCCGCATTCACCACCGAGATCGCCTGCGCCCGGCGCAGCCCCAGCTTGAGGAAGATACCCCGTTCATGCTGCGCCAATGCGGGGAACGAGATGGCGGTCAGCAGTTCGTCGGGATTCATCGCGGTTTTGCGCACACCCTTATAGAACGACGGGAAATCCAGCGTCCGTTCGCCCCATTTGGAGGTCAGCGTGACACTGGCTCCCAGCGCCCACAGCGGCGTGATCGTGTCGTTGGCCGGGCTGGCCGTGATGACGTTGCCGGCGACCGTGCCCCGGTTGCGAATCTGCGGCGCGCCCACGGACCACGCCGCCTGCGCCAGCGGGAGCGCGCGATCCACGATCAGCCTGCTGCCCACCACGTGATTGTGATTTACCAGCGAACCCAGGCGGATCGTATCGCCATGCACGCCGATCTGATCCAGGCCGGGCACGCGCGTAATATCGATCAGCGTTTCCACACCCGGCCGCTGACCGCGCTCGAGCTCCAGGATCAGATCCGTAGCGCCCGCCACCACGCGCGCCCGATCGCCATACTCAGCCAGCAGGTCGAGCGTCTCACTTACGGACGTCACACTATAGTAATTTCGCCACATAATCCTTCGCCATGATAGTTGCCAGATTTCCGCGCAAGCTGGATTCACCCAGTGTACCTCAGCTGGTGGGTAATTCGCTTAAGTCCAGTTCGGTAAGGGGATTGATGTTAATCACTGCCGTTCCATTGACCATCGTTCGCCATGTCCGCCGGTTATCCCACGTATCGACATGCCCATGAATCAGATACCGGGGGTGTGTCCAGCGGATCAGGTACAGCAGCGACTTAAAACCCCGGTGAGCATAGTCGTCGGGAATATCATGTATCCCTTTGGGCGGGCTGTGTGTGATCATCACGTCCACCCCATAACCGTGGCGCCACCGCCTTATCAGCAGCCGGGGAGCCAGCCGCAGCACAAACAGAAGCATCTGGCTTTCGTCGTACTGCACCGCCCCGCTCTTGGAGTAGCGGATCGATCCCTCCAAGCCGGCGAACGTGTACCCGCGAAAGGTTTTGATCTGGAGATGCATATTATCACCACCCGGATCAGGCGGGATATAGTCCGTATCGTGGTTGCCCCTGACGAAAAACAGTGGCACGTTGAGCACCGACCCGATAAAGTCGAGATAGTGCGCGGGCATGTCACCGCAGCTGACCAGCAGCTTCACATCCCCGTAACGTTCGGTCAGATATTTCGCATTGCGCATTTGGGGCAGTTCGATGTCACTGATCGCCAGAATTTTCACGGGTGCGCTTTCTAACTAAGCGGTTCGCGTTTAGCCGTTAGCTGCTGGCACCGTGCCAAATGCCCCCGCTGTGAAAAAACAGGTTAAGCTGCTGACCTCACGATTCGGACGGGGCCGCGCCGGGCCACTGCATCGGCTCCCCGGTCCCGCCGCGCTGCACCATGATGATCTCCGCCAGGATGCTGAGCGCGATCTCCTTGGGGGTTTCCGCGCGCAGTTCCAGGCCGATCGGCGCGTGGATCCTCGCCAACGCCTCCCGGCTGATACCCTGCTCGACGAGCGCCTGCACCGTCATCGCCCAGCGCCGCCGGCTGCCGATCAGCCCGATATACGGCGCGTCGGTCGCCAGCAGGGCGGGGATCAGGTCCTTATCCACCGCCAGCCCGCGCGTCACCGCGACCAGGTACGTCTGGCGGGTGATGGTCAGGCGGGCGGTTAACTCGGCAGCGGGTATTTCCAGATACGCGTCCATGCCGGGGATCTGCTCCGGCGTGGCGTAGCCGGGGCGGTCATCCGTCACGACGACGCGGTATTCCATCCATTTCGCCAGCTCGGCGACGGCTTTGCCCACATGCCCGCAGCCGATCACAACCACCGTCGGCGGGGGCATCAGCGGCTCGACAAACAACTCAACGGTTCCGCCACACACCCCCGGATCGCCCGATTCCAGATCGGCCAGATTATACCGCATCATACGCGGTTGGCCGCTGCGGATCGCGTCCAGCGCCTCCTGCACGGTGCGCGCCTCCATTTCGCCGCCGCCCACCGTGCCGATCAGGCTGCCATCCGCCCAGACCAGCATTTTGCTGCCGGCCTGGCGTGGCACCGATCCCTGCGTTTGTACGACGGTGGCGAGTGCCGCCGGTCGACCCTCACGCTGAGCAATGAGTGCCGCTTCAAATACGGCGCGATCTTCTTTCGACACTGTGGCCTACCGTTTCGCTTTCAGTGCCCGCCAGACTTTTTCGGGCAGCAGCGGCGCATTCTTGACCCGCACCCCAACCGCATCATACCACGGCATTCGCCAGCGCCGGCCCGACTCCGTCCAGCGGGATCTCGGCCACCGCTTTTGCGCCAAATGGCCCGGTCGGTTCGTAGGTTTCGACAAAGATCACGCCCAGTTCCGGCATTTCATCGGCGCGGTAGATCTTGTAGGGGCCAAACGCCGGGTTGAGCATCCGGCCATGATCGTCAAAGACCATCTCCTCACAGTGGCCATAGCCCAACGCCTGCACCATGCCCCCCTCGATCTGGCCGCTGGCCGTAGCCGGGTTGACGATCACGCCACCGTCGACGGCCATCACCATCTCGTCCACGGTGATCTGCCCGGTTTCGGTATCGACCGTAACCGTCACAAACTGCGCCGCAAACGGCGGCGGGGATGCGTCCGGGCTGACATAACTGGCCGTCGCCATGATCTGGTGCTGATTCTCGGCGTGCAGGCTGTGGAGCGCGATCTCCCGGTGGGTGACGCGGCGGCCGTCCGGCGCATGGGCGGCACGATCGCGCAGGACGACGTCATCGGGTGCGACCGGCGCGGTCGTGGTCCCCTTGTTGAACATCCGCGCGGCGACATCCCGCATCTGCTCCGCGGCTTTCTCGGCGGCCAGCACCGTCGCCCGGCCTGAGATATAGGTCGTGCTGGACGCATACGCGCCTTTGTCGAACGGCGTAAAGTCCGTATCTGACGAATAGGTGATGAAGTCGTCCGGCTCGCAGCCAAGCACCTCGGCCGCCATCTGGGTCAGCACCGTATCCGAGCCGGTGCCCAGATCCGTCGCGCCGACCAGCAGGTTAAATGAGCCGTCGTCGTTGATCTTGATGCTGGCCGCGCCCATGTCCAGCCGGGGGATGGCCGTGCCCTGCATGACACACGCCACGCCGATCCCGCGCCGCAGATGGGGCTTGCCGGGCACGGTGTGCCAGTCCGGGTTGTTGTACTTCTCTGCCCAACCAATCGCCGCCGCGCCCTGCTCCACGCACTCCGCCAGCCCGCACGACTGGATGATCTCCGGCGTGGCCTCGCGGCCCTCGCTCCAGGCTTTGCTGGCCGGGTGCTCGTCGCCGGTTTTGATCGCGTTCTTCAGCCGGAATTCCAGCGGATCAAAGCCCATGGCGCGGGCGATCTCGTCCATCTGCTGTTCGACCGCCCAGAAGCCCTGCGGCACGCCGTAGCCGCGATACGCGCCGCTCGGCGGGGTGTTGGTGTAGACGATATCCGCCGTAAACTTGATATTGGGCGAGTTGTAGAGCGACATGCGCCTTATGCCCGGTATTCCCGGCTACGGTCAGGGCGTGGCTGCCGGTCGCGCCGGTATCGCTCAACACATACATCTGGTTGGCGACGATGTGCCCATCGTTGGTGACACCCGTTTTCAGCGTAACCACCATCGGGTGGCGCGAGCGGCTGGCATGAAATTCCTCAGCGCGGGTGTATTCCAGCCGCACCGGACGCCCGGTGACGATCGTCAGGTGCGCGCAGATGTCTTCGATCAGCACTTCCTGCTTGACGCCAAAGCCGCCGCCGATGCGCGGCTTGATCACCCGGATGCGCTTTTCGGGGAGGCCCAGCACCGGGGCCAGGATGCGCCGCGCGTGGAACGGCACCTGCGTGCTGGTGCGGATCACCAGCCGGTCATCTTCATCCCACCACGTGACGCAGACATGCGGCTCAATCGGCGTCTGCTGCACCTTCGGGCTGTAGTACGTCGCCTCGAAGATCCGATCCGCTTCCGCGAAGCCGTTCTCCACGTCGCCCACCTGCCAGTCGATGACCGCCGCCAGGTTGCGCTGTTTTGTCCTCGATATGCCAGCTTTCCGGCTCGTCGTGCAGCACCGGCGCGCCGAGCTTCATGCTGTCGCGCGGATCGAAGATCGCGGGCAGAATCTCGTATTCCACCTCGATCAATTCCAGCGCCCGCCGCGCGATCTCTTCCGTTTCCGCCGCCACCGCCGCGACCCGATCGCCCACAAAACGCACCTTGTAGTCCAGGCTGTAATTATCGTGCGGCCCCGGTTCCGGGTGGCTCTGCCCGGCGGTCGTATAGGCGACGCGCGGCAGATCCTCATGCGTCAGCACGGCATGAACGCCCGGCAGCGCGCGCGCCTGGCTGGCGTCGATGCGCTTGATGATCGCGTGGGCGTGCGGGCTGAGCAGCAGTTTGCCGACCAGCATCCCGCGAAACTCGATGTCATCCGTAAAAGCCGGGTTGCCCTGCACCAGCTTGCGCGCATCAACTTTCGGCGCGGGCTTGCCGACCTGCTGCAGCGTATCCACTTCCGGCGCGACGATCATCAGCGGCAGCGTGTGCGTCCTGACTGGCGATCCGCCGTCGCCGCTCGCCACGTCGGGCGGCAGCACGTCATCCCCGCCGCGATCACCCGCCGGACCGAATAAGCCGGGCGGCGCAGGGATACCCGGCTCGCCGCCAATGGGCGGGACAGCCTCACCGCGCATCACCGCCGCCGCGCGCAAGCACCGCTTCCACCGGCTTGATATACCCCGTGCAGCGGCAGAGCACGCCCGCCAACGCAGCGCGTACATCCTGGTCGCTTGGATTCGGGTTGCGATCCAGCAGCGCTTTTGCCGCCAGAACCATGGAGGGCGTGCAGTAGCCGCACTGGATCGCGCCGGTTTCGATAAACGCGGTTTGCAGCGGGTGCAGCGGCTCCGATCCGCGCCAGCCGCGCTCCTGCTCTCCGCCGATCCCCTCGATCGTCACGATCGGTGTGCCCTGCGCCTGCGCCGCCAGCAGCAGCGACGACACCACCGGCACGCCGTCGAGCAGCACGAGATCCGCGCCGCTCTGGCCGTCATCGTCTCCGTATTTCACGCCGAACACCCCGTGCCGGCGCAGCAACCGGAACAGGCTCTCATTCGGCGCGGCGTTGAACTCCGCCGTTTGGCCGTTCAGCATAAAACTAAGTTTCACTGCGTTGGCTCCTCAATCGTTATTTCTCCAATAAACAGCCGGTTGTCATCCACAGTCAATTCATCTGAATTTATAGCATAACGTATGCCGGTTCGCGCGTCGAACAAGCCCACTGCCACCACATAATGGCCCGGCGGAAGATCTTCGGGCAGCGCCAGCGTATACGTGTCTTCGACCACGCCCGGCAGCCAGTTTCCTGGTGGAAGTACATCTCCTGCTGGACGCTGAACGATCTGCTCCACCGGCGGAGCAGTAACATCATTATACAAATGAACAAAGACTATGCCGTCCCCATTTTGGCCAGGAAAAGCCGAGTTGATCAGGCCGCGCCCAGGTGGATTGTCTCGCCATACTAGCTCTACGTCGAGGTAGCCTGAACGCTGATCCAAGCGATACTCCAGTAGATCGATAGAAGAAAACCCGCGAAAACTGGCTACAGGCGAAAGACTGCTTTCCTCGCGTACAAAACTACCCTGAAATGCCCAATGATAGTACGGTGAATAGCTGTCCATACCTGGAGCGACGAACCCAGCCTCAATGCGGATGTGCGTCCGGGTGTCAGTGATGCGCGCCGATGGGATCAATGTGGCCACTTCGATCCAACGGCCCGGCACGGCCGGCTGCACCTGCTGATCTAGCCGCTCACCGTCGACATAAATTGTCAGCGGCACGCTCGTCGCGCCCATGCACGCGCGTGACCAGCAGCAGATCCTGGCCGGGGATCGTCTTGATCGTGAATTCTTCGCCGCCCGTCAGGACACGCCCGCCGTCGGTGGCCCAACAGTCGGCCTCATTTTCTAATCCGCACGCCTGATACACGTTTTTGTAGACTTCCGTCACAAATCCCGGCGGAGTTTCATCCTGCCACCAGCGGTAATCGTGCGCCGCTTCGCTGTCCAGGTTCGCCACGTCGATCTGATCGACCAGCGTCATCCCGGCTACATAATCCAGCGTGGTCGTCTGCGCGATCTGCTCCTCGGCGCGCGTGTTCGACCAGTCCGCCGCATACACCGCCTGATAATCCGCCGCCGATGCGACGTTATGCGCCGGCAGATCGACCGGGAATTCCGCCAGCACCTCACCGAATACGCCCGCGTCGCGCAGATAGGTGAGTCCCTGCACATCCGGGATAGATGGCGAAATAGTCCGGGCGGTAGTCGCTGCTCGCCATGTGCTCGTAGATCGCGCCGGGGCCCTGCCGCCACGACTCCGCCGGGCCGCGCGTCGTCAGCCCGACCACGTCATACAGCGCGCGCCCGGAGAAATAGCCCATCAGGCCCACATCATGCACGCCGATCCGCGCGTCTTCCGGCAAGTTCGCTTTGACCCAGCGCGCCATCGGCACCTGCTGATCGCGCACCACGCGCACATTCCCGGCATAATTCCCGGCAAAGGCAAGTGTCGTCAGCACCGACGAAATCAGGAACAACGCGGGCAGCGCCCACCGCAGCCCGCGCCACTTGAGCCGCCGCACCAGATAATCGCCCAACGGAGCCGTCACCCAGGCCGCCGCCGGGAAAAACAGCGCCATGACCGGCAGTTGGTAGCGCCGGAACTGCCAGAACGCCGTATCCAGCGTGGACAACGCCGCCGTCAACGCGACGATCCAGATCAGCACCAGTGCCGGGAGCCAGACGCGCCGGTAATCTGCCATGCAGAGTACGGAGAACGCGCCGAGGCCAGCTATCGCCACCATCGCCAGCAGGAACGGCGTCAGCCGTCCAAAATCGTCGCTGGTGCCGGTGACCAGTTCCTTGCTCATGCGCCACCAGAATTCGAGGATCGTCCACAGCCGATCCTGAAGCGGCACGCTGGTATTGTACAGATGCGATTTCGCCACCATGCCCGACGACGACAGGCTGCCCGTCGCCGCAAGGTTAATGACCGGCTGGATCAGCCCGGCCAGCAGCGGCAGCGCCAGCCACCCCGCCCGGCGGAACTCGCTCCCGCCGCGAGTGGCAAGCGTGAGCGCCAGGGCCAGCGCCGCGATCCCGGCCAGGATCAACCCTTCCGGGCGCGTAATGACCATCAGCGCCGCGGCCAGCGAGCGTAAGGCGGAAATATCCGCGTTGCAGCAGATGCAGCACCAGCAGGACGGCGAACACAAACAGCGCCGTCTCCATGCCGCTCAGCGCCGCCCAGATGAACGGCCCGGACAGCGCGAAGGCCAGCGCCAGAGCCAACGCATGGCCGGATTGATCCGGCTGCCCTGGCACAAACGGGTTCGCGCGCGCGATCAGGTAGACCAGCCAGACCGATCCGAAGAAGAAGAACGCGCCAAGCGCCAGCGCCCAATAGGCCAGCGACCAGCCCGTAAAACCCAAGCTGGTATCCGAGCGCCAGCAGCGCCGGGTAGATCAGGCTCGTGCCGCCAGATGTGGCCGGGTCGCCGTCGTGATAGACCATCGGCTGGCCCTGGGCCATCTGGCGCGCGTACTGGAAATGGATATAGGTATCGTCGAGCGGCATCAGCAGGGGATCGGCGCTCACGGAGAGGCTGAGACTCAGGTAGAGCAGAATCACCAGCCCGGTGGTGATCGACAGGGCCAGCCATACCCTAAACTGCTGATGACTGGCCCTGCTGGGGATCATAATGCTCTCATCGGTCGTGGAAAAAACGCGCATGCGTTCCATAAGCGCCGCTCAACGGGCGCTCACGGGTAGACCCGCCAGCCGAGATCGCCAGCCTGGGCCAGCATATCTCCCATCTGTTCGGGCGGGATGTCGGCCAGCGTCGCGGACGCTTCGACCGCGACCGAGCCGTCCGCCAGCGTGATGTCGCCGCTGACCAGCACGATCCGGCCCCGGTCCTTGTCCACGCGCCCGCGCGCCACAAATTCCTGGTGGAGCGGCACCGATTTGCGATAACGTATCTCGATCTTGGCCGAGAACATGAAACGTTCGTCGGTGATCTCGCGCGGCTCATCGCCTTCCGCCAGGATCGCGCGGCCCATCGTCTCGTCCAGGATCGTCGCCAGGATGCCGCCGTGCGCGATGCCGGGATAACTCTGGTAGTGCTCGTCCAGCATGACGCGCGCCACCGAACGGTGAAACCCGTCGTTGAAAAAGCGGATTTTCAGCCCGCAGTCGTTTTCGACGCCGCAGACAAAACATCCCCTTGAACTGGGCTGCTGATAAAATGGGCCTGCCGGCTGCTCCGCATCGGCCATGCTGCCCCCTACGCGGAATAGCCGCTGGCGAACGTATCGATCATCAGCCGCACATCGTCGACCAAGCGGATACAGCACCGGGCAGGTGCAGCCCGCCGCCACATATTCGCGCACTTTGGCGCGCACTTCGTCCGGCGTGCCCGACGCCGTGATCAACTGCACCACGTCATCCGGCACCAGTTCCATCGCCCGCTCGATCTGTTCTTCGGTAGCGGGCCACGTCAGCACCTGATGGATCTCGTCGAGCAGTTCCTGCGCTGACGCCGCTCGCCTTCATGATGTGCGGCTGCTGGCCGAGATACTGCGTCACCAGCTTACGCGCGCCGTCCAGCGCTTTTTTGCGGTTGCTGATCCACCGAACACACGACCAACTGCGGCCGGTCGATATCCTCGACTGTCCGGCCGGACAGCTTCGCGCCCTTCTCCAACTGCTCCAGCGCCTTGACGTTATACGCTGGCGAAACAAGATAATTGAGCAGCGCGCCATCCCCGATCTCGCCCGTCATCGCCATCATCTGCGGGCCGGTCGCGCCGATGTAGATCGGCACGTTGCGCGGCTCGCGCCGCCCGTGCACGATGTCCAGTTCGATCCCGTTCACATTCACGAATTCACCGTGAAAGGTCACGTTTTTCATCGCCAGCAGATCGCGCACCACCGTCACATGCTCGCGCATCGCCAGCAGCGGTTTCTCGCGGTTGATACCCACGTTTTTCGCCAGCGGATCCCACCACGCGCCGATCCCCAGGATAATCCGGTTGGGGGCCAGATCGTCCAGCGTCAGGAAGGTGGCCGCGGTCAGCGCGGCATTGCGCGTCCAGTTATTGATCACGCCGGAGCCGACCTTGATGCGGCGGGTCGTCGCGGCATAGGCCGCCATCGGCACAATCGCATCGCGGACCAGGCGGCTTTCGGCCTGCCACACCGCCTCGAACCCACGGCTCTCGGCATACTGCACGTACTCGATCGCATCCGCCAGGGGATGAGCATCCTGCAAATAAAGCGCCACTCTATCCGGCATATCTCTCTACATCTCCTCGCCCTAACAACCTATCCATAAATTTCTGTATTCCGTAGGGGCGTATCGCAATACGCCCCTACCAAAACCAAGTCATACGCGCTCCAGCCCGCCGAGCCGATCACGGACGTTCGATCACCGGCTCGTTGAGCAGTTTCGCCAAATGATAATACTTTTCCAGATCATCGGGCCAATCGACATCCAGCGCGGCCCGCTCCGAACGATAGACCGAGACATTCGCCCCGGCTTCGGCCGCCAAACGCTGGTGTTCGGCAAAGCTGTTCTCGCCAAATGCATAAGGGATAAGGCCCGGCGGATGGATAAACAGCAGATTGGTCCCGCTCTCGTGCCGGTCAGGCGCGATCACCACGGAATCATGATAACGACCCCTCTGAACCATTTCCTCAACGTCTTCGGCCGCCAGCAGCGGAATGTCTGCCGGGACGACGAGCACGGCGTCGGCATGCCACGCGCGGAGCACCTGAGTCGCACGCAGCAGCGCGTTGTTGAGCTCCGCGGTGCCGCTCTCCTGAACGGTATTTGCGCCCAGGTCGCGCACCATCGCCAGCGCCTTGGTATCGCGGCTGATGACCAGCACACCGCGTATCTGAGTCAGCGGCACCAGCAGGCGTACCGTCCGGACCAGCAGGTCCGTCGCCAGTTGTTCGCGCTGATCGGGCGTCAATTCGTTGGCCAGACGGCTTTTCGCCCGGCCCAGAGGCTTTACAGGCACAATTGCCCAGGTATTCATATGGTCCAACTCCCTACCCACTCCACACACTCTCGCGCCAGGCGGATTTTATCGTCCGCCGACTGCATCAACGTTTGAGTTGCCCGCACCCGTACGGGTTCCTCTGCTTGTATCTGATCACGATCTTCGTTATCTATGATCAGGCCATCGAGCAGTCCATCATAGGTCCGAATGAGGCCATGTACCGAAATATCCAGCCCCATTTCCCCCATCAGCTTTGCAGCCGGACCCTTGACGGCCTGCCCGCCGATAAATGGGCTTACCGCCACGCATTTCCCCTTCCGGTTCTCGATCAGCTCGCGCACGCCCGGCACCGCCAGGATCGGCGCAATCGACAAAACCGGATTCGATGGACAAACAATAAGTATACGCGCTTCTTGCAGCGCCGTTGCGACCTCAGGCGTCGGGCGGGCCCGCTCCGCGCCGTCGAACCATACCCGCCGGACAGCCGGCTTCCACTGGTGCCGCACGAAATACTCCTGAAATCCGAGCGGGCCGTATTCCACCGTCTCGACGATCGTCGCCAGCCGGTCATCTGTCACCGGGCGGAGGGGGTGCTGCATCCCCAGGTGGCGCGCCAAACGTTCGGTGACAGCCGTCAGGGTCATCCCCTGTGCGAGCCACTGGGTCCGCAGCAGATGAGTCGCCAGATCGCGATCTCCCAGGCGGAACCAGACATCCTCGCCGTAGCAGCCGAGCATATCAAACATCGCCCAGGTGTCACCGTCCAGCCCCCAGCCGGTCGCGGGATTCGCCCTGTCCGCCAGGGTATACATTACGGTGTCAAGATCAGGGGAAATATGCAGCCCGTAGAGGTCGAGATCATCACCCACGTTGCCGATCAACGTTAATTGATCGGGTGATAGGATTTTGGAAAGACCATAGGCCAGTTTGGCCCCACCGACCCCACCGACCAGCGCTGCAACTTTGATGAGAGGGTCTAGTACCATACGATTTTTGATTCCAGCGTTTCCCGGTCTTTGGTCCGCTGCTCGGCCGGGTATCCCAGGGTCAGCAAAGCCTGCGCTTCCCAGTCGGGCGGAAGATCCAGTTCAGCCCGCACGACATCGGGACAAAACAGCGGCGCGCACATCCAGCACGCCCCCAGACCTTCGGCGTGCGCCATCAGCAGGATATTTTGGGCCGCCAGTGCCGCGCTCTGAACCGCCATCGTTCGCTCGGCTTCCTGACGGCGTGCGTCAGGATAGCTATCCATAGCGGACAGGCTGAGGCACACCACCACCAGGGCCGGTGCCTCGCTGATCCGCATGTACGAGCGCGACAACTGCCGCTCGATCTCGTGAGCGGGCAGCCCGTCCGCGGCCAGATCCTCCCGAAAACGCGCACCCATCGCGCGCGCCAAAGACACTCGACGTTCGGGACTCGTGACGACGGCAAACCGCCAGGGCTGCCGGTTGTGCGCGGAGGGTGCCCACCGGCCCGCCTCCAAAACCCGCCGCAGCACGTCAGCCGGCACCGGGCGTCCATCATAGTGCCGGATCGAGCGTCTACTCTGGATTATAACAAACAGCCTCTCCGCATCCATCACGAGTGGTCGATCGTTTCCTGATAATCGGCGTAAAGGTCCTGCTCCACAGCGCGCACCAGTTCAGCCGCCTGCCCATCGCCCGGCGGGAGCTTCATACCGCGCACCAGCACGACCGGCAGCCCCTCGGCCCCCTGCCCGGTGACGAGTCCGGCCGCGGCGGCCAGCTCATCGCCCAGCCCGGTGACGGTGATCCGCAGCACGCGCCCAAACAGGTCGCGCTGCCCGCGTTTATCCCACACCGCCGGGAAACCCGCCAGCCCAATCGCCACACCCACCGTCCCCACACGGAACGGCCGCCCGTGCAAATCGCTGATCACGATGCCGGGCGCGATCCCGGTCAGCGCGTGCAGATCCTCGCGGAGGCGGCGGGCGGAAGCGTCGGGATCTTCGGGCAGCAGCAGCACCCAGTCTTCGCCGCTGCCGCTCACATTCGAATGGTCGATGCCCGCGTTTGCCAGCGTAAAACCGAGCCGGTGCCGCACGATCAGCACTTCGCCGCGCATGCGCGCAATATGCGTGGATTCTCGCAGGATGAGTTCGACCAGCCGCGGGTCTTTGTTGGTGCGCCGCCCCACATCCTCGGCGCGCGCCGACGGCGTAACCGTGCGCAGGTCCACAAAACGACCTTCCACCTTCGACACCAGCTTGGACGTAATCACCAGGAGATCGCCCGGTTCCAGCGCCAGATCGGCCGCGCGCAGTCCAGCCGCGATCAGCCGGGCCAGATCATCACCCGGCTGCACGTGCGGTATTCCTGGCAGAGCAGTCAGCGTCAGTTGGGTAAGCGGGGGACGCACGTCATTCCAAGCCCGTGATGCGAATTCCGGCTCCACTGATCTTGTATCGCTTATTAATATACAGCAGCACCGGCGTCAGCGCCTCAATGGCGACCGCATTCACCAGGGGGCCGGCGTCGATGCCGCGCATCCCATCGATCGCTTCGATCAACTGCAGGACGTCATTCTTGGCTTCTTCATCGTCGCCGCAGTACAGCACATCGCTGTTGACCGGGTGCCGGAGATCGTTCAGATGGCTGGCGCTGATATTCTGAAAGGCCGCCACGACACACGCGCCATCGCCCAAAATCGCCTGGGCTTCGAGGCTGGCTGCTTTACCCTCGGGCACGTACACGATCCGAACATGCGGCGGCAGCAGCGGCACGGTAACATCCACGACGATCTTGCCCTGCGCCGCATCCTTGATCAACTCCAGAATCATTTCGTGCGCCGCATACGGCACAGTGATCACCACCACATCGGCCGCGGCGGCCGCATCGACGTTGCTCATGCCGTGGACGACATCCTGGCCCAGCACCTCGTTCAACTCCTGGGCTTTCATGTCCGCTTTCGCCGCCTCGCGCGAGCCGATCAAGACACGGTATCCACCGTGCGCCCAGCGCAGCGCCAGGCCCGCGCCTTCTTTGCCGGTGCCGCCCACCACGGCGACGGTTAATACAGTCAAAGGATCTCTCGTCAACGCTCCTACCTCCTACAATTCGAGCGCCTGCCGGGCAAAGGTGTTGTACTTCTCCCAGACTTTCGGCGCATAATCTTTTGCTGCTGCGGCGATGGCGGTCTCATCCAGCGTGAGCAGCTGCCGGTCGCGCATCAGGATCTTGCCCGCGACGATGGTCGTCGTCACCATCGACGCTTCAAATCCAAACAGGATATGCCAGGGCAGATTGCCCGCCGTCAGCGGCGTGAAGGGGTGATAATCCACCAGGATCACATCGGCTGCGGCACCAGGAACCAATCGTCCGATTGTCTGGCCGGGGAAGAACACCTCGGCCAGCCGCGCGTTGTGCTGGGTCGCCATGCGCGCGATCTGGTCGCCGGGGGCCAGCCGGGGATCGCGGTGAACCACCTTGTGCAGCAGATAGGCGGCTTTCCACTCGGCCCACATATTGTTGCTGAAGCCGTCGTTGCCCAATGCAAGCAGCATCCCCTCGGCCAGCATCGTATCCACCGCCGCCGCCCCCACCGCGTTATTCATATTCGAGCGCGGCTGGTGCGAAACCCAGGTGCCGGTGTCACGCAATACGGCGCGCTCCGCCGCATCGACGTGAACCGCATGGGCCACGATCGTTTTGCGTCCCAGGATGCCCAGCCGGTTCAAACGGTGGACAATGCGCTCGCCGGACTTGTGCAGGCTGTCCTCTTCGTCGGCCTCGTGCTCGGCCACGTGGATATGGAAACCCGGTATCCAGCCCTTCCGCCGCCCGGACGCATGCCATCAGCGTCTCATCGGAGAGCGTGAGGCTGGCGTGCAGCCCAAACGTGGCCGCGATCCGCGAGCGATCCCGCGCCGCCTTGAGGAACCGCACGTTCTCCGCGATGCCGGCGCGCGCTTTGTCGATGCCGTCACGGTCGGTCACTTCGTAACACAGCACCGCCCGCAGCCCGGCCTCATCCACCGCAGCCGCGATCACGTCCAGGCTGCCGTCGATAAAATTCGGGCTGGCGTGGTGATCGATCAGCGTCGTGGTGCCGTGTTTGATGGCGTCGATCAGGCAGACCTGCGCGCTGAACCGCACCGCTGCTTCGTCCAATGACTTATCCAGCGGCCACCACAGGCGCTGCAAGATTTCAGGGAAATTCCTGGGGGCCGGGCCAGGGATTGCCAGCCCGCGCGCATACGCGCCGTAAAAATGGGTGTGCGCACAGATCCCGCCCGGCATGACAAGCTGCCCGCGCGCGTCGAGAGTGTCCGCACCCGGATAGCGTGCCGCGAGTTCTGCCGCCGTGCCGACGGCCTGAATGATGCCACCGTCCAGCAGCAGCGCGCCGTGCTCGATAATCTGGTTGGGATCTTCCCACGTGACTAAATTTGCATTCGTAATAAGCAACGCCATCTTGTTAAGTCTCTAGTCTTCGATAGGCACCGGGGCCATCAATGGCCCACCGTGCTGTCGGATTGCTTCCAAAATCGTCTCGACGCTGCGCCACACCGCCCGCCGTGACCTGACGGCCGCCAGGGGAATGACATGTTCGCCGCGCGGTGACGTCGATGCGATAACCGTGCCATCGACACACACCACCCGGATCTGCGCGCCACCATCCTCACTCAGCCGCGCCGCCTCCCAGACCCGGTCCGCAGGGATACCTTCATCCTCCAGGGCATGAAACACCCGGTCGACGAACTGATCGGCCTCGCTGTACAGATCCGCAATCACGCGCGCCGCGCAGAAGCGATCCCAGGTCGTATAGATAAACGCGAAAGAGCGCCGGGTCGGGTTGAGGATGGGTGGGTCCTTATGGCATAAGGCTCCGAGCTGAAGCTTATAGTATAAACCGTCCGCGCGGGCGTGATGTAACTCATCGGGCAGCAGATCACGCCGGCGCACCAGTTCGACCCCGGTGCGCTCGGCATAATAGTGAATGCCGCCGTTCAATTCTTTGAACGCCCGGCTGAGAAAAAACGCGACCACTTCGGTGTGTATACCCTTGGGTGCCTGCCCCTGCGGGATGCGATACCAGTGTTCGGACAGCGCCTTCTCAAGGTCGCGTCGGGCCTTGATCACGCCCACCAGAACCCGGTCTTCGGGGTACACACACCGCTCCTGAGCGCTAGAGTTTGCCGGTCTTGCGGAGGGCCAGCAGCTTGGCGTCCACGTCCTTCACGATCTGCTGCTCGTGTTCCCACCACGCGGGATCGCGCTGCGCTTCCAGTTCCTCGACCGTCTTGCCCTGCTGTTCCACCCAGGTGTAATACTTCAGGTGGTGCCAGCGCTGGCGGTTATCGGGCGTGCCGGGGAAGACCCAATCCGTCTTCAGGCCGTGGAACAGGCTGCGCACGCGTGCGACCGTCTCGACCTCGTCCAGCGCGCCGTACTTAGAGCGCATGGCGTCCATCACGCTCGGGTAACGATCCATGCCGTCGGTGGCGATCGTCACGACCAGATCATCCTTGCCGAAGCCGTAATACTTGGCCGTTTTGATCGCGCCGTAGATATTGCAGATGCCGCTGATCCCCAGCGAGTGCGAGAGCTTCTCCACAAACGCCGGATCCATGCCAAACTGCTTCACCAGCGCGTCGCAGCCCGCATCCTCGGCGAACATTTGCAGGCCGAGCTTGCAGTCGATGTCGTCAATGCACATGATCGCGTCCATATTCAGGACATTGTGAATCCAGGTCACGTGCTTGTCGCCAATGCCCTGAATATCGTGAGCGCCGTAGCCGTTCAGCGCCAGCGTCGGGCACTGGATCGGTTCCAGGCCCACGATCTTGTGATCGTGCCATTCCTGCTTGAGCCGGTCCCCGGCCGCGATCGTGCCGGCGCTGCCCATCGCGGACACATACGCCGAGACCTTGCCACTGCCGATCCCCTGCCCTGCCAGTTCGCGCGCCAGATCGATCGCGGTATTGCCGGTCACATAATAATGGAAGCGATAGTTGCCCATCACCTCGAACTGGTTCATGCTGCGCATGTCGGGGCTGGACGCCATCAGCTCTTTGACTTTGTCGTAGATTTCCTTGACGTTGCTTTCGCTGCCCACCGTCTTGATGACCGTCGCGCCGTAGGCTTCGATCTTCTCAAAGCGTTCCTTGCTCATTTCTTCGGGCAGCACGACGAGGCTCTTGACGCCCATGCGCCCGGCCACATACGCGCCGCCAATGCCGTAATTGCCGGTGGACGGCCAGATCAGCGTGTGCTTCCAGGGATCGACATCCCCGAATAACTCTTTTTCGATCAGCACGGAATAGGTCGCGCCGACTTTGTGACTTCCGCTGGGGAAGTTGAGGCCGTACATCACCGCGATCGGCGTTTCGATCCCGGTGAGTGCGGGCGGCAGCACAAAGTAATAAATCTGGTTGTTGATGTCCCGCCACGAGATATTAAACAGGTTGATCGCATCCAGCGGGGCCGAGCTGCGGGCCTCGTGCGCTTTGGCACGGATGGCCGGATCGATCAGTTGGGGGTGAAGCATTTCCTCGAAGGTCGGGCCGGTAATAAGCTTTCGTTCTGCCACAGGGTATACTCCTATAAACATATACTCAACCAGCGGGCAACCAACTGCCCGGCTGCAAACGGATAAATGGCAACGCGCTCAGCAATCAGCGATTTTCTTCGGCGTCGTCGCCCAACACAAGCTGTTCCAACGCTTTCATCTGGTTGTAGACGTAATCACGCCGGTGGGCCAGCTCGCGGTAGTTTTCGAAGTCCTCATCAGACATATTTTCGGTCGCGCCGTTATGCTGCACGAGCAGCGCATCGATCTGCTCATCCAGCGCCTCGTATTCGAGCACCAGCTCCCGGTAACGCTGGACCAGGTGAAGATCAACGGGCTGCTTGTCAGAATTGTCCTTCGCCATGTGATTTTCCCAGTGTCCCAGACGCAAGCTCCGAAGCCGGTGATCGACTGCTCGAAGGCGCGTCACTGTCGGATGCTGAGCGGCGGTGCTCGGATGGTGCGGCATCTTCCCACACTTCCGAGACAATATACAAAGGCCGCTGCCGGACTTCATCATAGATACGCGCGACGTACTGCCCCATGATGAAAAAGAAAAACAACTGAAACGAACTCATCAGCAGAACGACCACCAGCGTGGTCGCCTGCCCTTCAAGCTGCAAGCTGCTGTTGGACAGGCGCAAAAACGCTACCACGGGCACCGCCAGCACGGCCAGCAGCGCCAGAATCAGGCTGACATAGATCGTCACTTGCAGCGGGAAGTATGAAAACCCCGTGATCGCGTCGAACGCAAAGCGGATCATTTTGCGCAGCGGGTACTTGGTCGTCCCCGCGAAACGCTCCTGCCGGACATATTTCACGCCCGTCTGACGGAAGCCGACCCAACTGGTCATCCCCCGGATGAAGCGGTTGTGCTCGCGCATCGACTGCACCGCGTCCACCACTTTCCGATCCATCAGGCGGAAATCGCCGGTATCCAGCGGGATATTGACGTCGGTAATGCGATAGATCAGCCGGTAGAACGCCTTGGCCGTGAACGTCTTAAACCACGTCTCCCCGCGGCGCTCCGAGCGCACCGCGTACACGACCTGATAGCCTTCGCGCCACTTGTCGAGCAGTTGCAGGATCACTTCGGGCGGGTCCTGCAAATCGGCATCGATGATGACGACCGCATCCCCCCGCGCGTAATCCATGCCGGCGGTCACGGCGTTCTGATGCCCGAAGTTGCGCGCGAAGTTCACCACGCGCACCCGGGGATCGCGTTCGGCCAGCGCCTGCATTTTGGCCGCCGAACCATCCCGGCTGCCGTCATTGATCATGATCAGTTCCCAGGGCTCGCCCAAGTTATCCAGAACCCCTATCAACCGGCGGTACAACTCGTCGATGATCGGCTCTTCATTATAGACGGGCGCGATGATGGAAATCACCGGCTTATCGACAGCCATGCAACCTCTCCCCAAAACGTGATCCAGCCCTCATTTTAACCGATCCCCCCTGGCGGCGCGAACCCCCTTTTGGTACTGAGAGCCACGCGCGCGGCGGCGTAAATTCTGTAGGGGCGTATTGCGATATGCCCCTACAGATTCTCTGCTCCTCGGAATCTCTGCGTTCTCTGCGTCTCTGTGGTTCAAGCGTCTTTACTTCAACGTCGGCAGGCCGAGCGAGACCCGCGCCTTTTCGACCTCGGCCATGTCCGGCGCGACCGGATAGCCGGCCCCGGCCACACGCATCGCACTCTTGATGTCTTTCAGGCCGTTGCCGGTCACGATCAGCACGACGCGATCATCGGGCTGGATGTGCCCTTCTGCCAGCGCCGTCCGTACGCCCGCATACACCGATGACGCCGCCGGCTCCGCGAAAACGCCGCTCAGCCGCGCCAGCATCGGAATGCCTTCCAGAATCGCCTCGTCGGACACGCGGACAAATGCGCCGTTCGTCTCGCGCACGGCGCGCACGGCTTTGACCCGGTCGCGCGGCAGATCGGCGGCGATGCTGTCCGCCACGGTCTGCGAGTTGATCGGCTGCATGGTGGCCGGATCGCTGTCCGTCTTCCACACTCGATAACAGGCGTCGCTGCCTTCGGCCTGCACGCCGATGATGCGCGGCACCCGGTCGATCCAGCCCAGATTGAGCAGATCGCGGAACCCCTTGTGTACGCCGCTGATAATATTCCCATCGCCCACGCTGACCACGACGGCATCCGGCATCTGCCAGCCGGACTGCTCCGCGATCTCATACGCGACGGTCTTTTTGCCTTCCAGCGTGTACGGATTCATGCCCGTATTGCGGTTGTACCAGCCGTAACGCTCCGCGGCCTGGACCGCCAGATCAAACGCCATATCGTAGTTGCCCTGGACCAGCAGCACTTTCGCGCCGTAGGTCAGCAGCTGCGCGATCTTGGCTTCGGGGGCCGACGCGGGTACGAAGATCGCCGCCAGCATCCCGACGCTGGCCGTCAGCCCGGCCAGGGCCGCCGCCGCGTTGCCGGTGCTGGCCGTGGTGATCACCTGGATACGGTCGGCCATCGCGCGGGCCGTGACCAGCGCACTCGCCCGGTCTTTGAGCGAGCCGGTGGGGTTGCGCCCATCGTCCTTGATCCAGACCTGCGCCAGTCCCAGGTGTTGGGCAAGACGCGGCGCGTCATAAAACGGCGTGCCCCCCACCGCCAGCGGCGGCACTTCGGCCCCATCCGCGAGCGGCAGCAGCGGGCGGTAGCGCCACATGGTCGGATCGGGGCTGCGCTCGATCGACTCACGCGGAACCGCGCGGCGCTGCGTCTCGACATCGTAGAGCACGTCCAGCGTACCGGCCTGCCCGCAGTCCAGGCAGGTATACTGCACTTCGTCCGGTTGGTAGGTCCGCCCGCAGATCACGCAGCGGAGTTCAGACACATACATGTGCTTTTTCCCTCGTGGTCTAGCCGGGTACAATCACGGTGCCGGTTTCGCCGGTCAGCGAGCGCCCGATGTTCTCCGGGTTGGTAATGATCGCCTGCGGACCGCCGCGTTCCAGAAAATCCACAATCGCTTCGATCTTGGGATACATGCTGCCGGCTTTGAAATGGCCTTCCTTCATGTACCGCCGGGCTTCGGACAGCGTCATCCGGGACAGATCTTTCTGGTCCGGCTTGCCAAAATTGAGCGCGACTTTTTCCACCCCGGTTGAGATTATGAACAGGTCAGCTTTCAGGCCGCACGACAGCAGGCTGGTGCCGCGATCCTTGTCGATGACCGCGTTCACGCCTTTCAGATTGCCGTTTTCATCCCGGACCACGGGGATACCACCGCCGCCCGTGCAGATCACGACGAAGTTCTTTTCAACCAGCGTATTGATCGCATCCAGTTCGATGATCTCAATCGGCATGGGCGACGGCACCACGCGACGATAGCCGCGCCCGGCGTCCTCGACCACCGTCCAGCCTTCCTGCTCGAACTTCTGCCCCTCTTCCTGGGTCATGAAGCCGCCAATGGGCTTATCCGGTTTCTGGAAGGCCTGATCGTGACGATCGACCAGCACTTGCGTCACGACCGTCACCACCCCGCGCCGGATGCCCACCGCGCGCAGTTGGTTATCGATCGACTGCTGGAGCATGTAGCCGATGCTGCCCTGCGTATCCGCGCCAATCAGGTCCATCGGGGTCATGTGGACTTCTTCCGCCGCCAGTTCGTTACGGCGCAGAATAAAGCCCACCTGCGGGCCGTTGCCGTGCGTGACGACCACGCGCCAGCCCGCCCGGATCATGGCGACGATGTGCTTGGCGGTTTCAAACACCGCTTCCCACTGGTATTCCACACCGGGTTTGTTTTTATCCAAAATCAGGGAGTTGCCGCCGATGGCGATGACGGCCGTTTTTGCTGAAGGCATGAGATCATATCCTTGTCATGGGCTAAAATGGCTTTACGAATATTTTAGAGGATAGGAAAGCCGATCGCCCGGCTGTCTGGCTGATCGGCTTTGTCTATCATTACACATTGAGTCAACAATTTTCGCGCTAACAGGCTAGCGAGGCTAGCGCATGGTCAGCGCCATGACCGCCTTCTGTACGTGCAGACGATTTTCCGCTTCGTCATACACGGCGCTCTGCGGCCCATCGATCACGGCGTCGGTCACTTCGATGTTGCGATCCGCCGGCAGGCAGTGCATATAGATCGCGTTCGGATTCGCCAGCGCCATGCGTTCTTCGTCGGCGATCCAGTTCTCGTATACTTCCCGGCGATGCGCTTGGATTCGTCCATATCGGTGGTGGTCATGGTCGCGCCCCAGCTCTTGGGATAGACCACGTCCGCGCCCTCGAACCCGGCGTCGAAGTCGTCCATGATCTCGAAGCTGCCGCCCGACTTACGCGCGTTGGCGCGCGGCAAGCTCTTCGATCTCGGGCATGAGCTTGAACTCCGGCGGACGGGTCAGGCGGACGTTCATGCCGTAGCGCGTCGCCAGCGTGATCAGGCTTTGCGGCACCGACAGCGGCTTCTGGTAGCTGGACGCATACGCCCACGACATGTTCAGCGTCTTGCCGCGCACGTCGCGCCCGAACGTCTCAAAGATGGTCATCATGTCGGCCAGCGCCTGGAAGGGATGATACCAGTCGCACTGCATATTGAGCACCGGCACGCGGCTGTACTGCGCCACGTCACGGATATACTCGTTGCCCACGCCCCAATCGACCTGGCGGATGGCGATGCCGTCGCAGTAACGCCCGACGATCTCGCCGATTTCTTTGGCCGTGTCGCCGTGCGCGATCTGCGTGGTGCGGCTCTCGATGAACTGCGCGTGCCCGCCCAACTGCGCCATGCCCGCCTCAAAGCTGATGCGCGTGCGCGTGCTGGAGAAGAAGAACATCATCGCCAGCACCTTGTCGCGCAGCAGCGCATGCGGTTCGCCCAGCGCGCGCTTGCGCTTCAGATCGAACGCGACCTCGAAGATCGTATTAACCTCGTCGTCGGTCCATTCGTCCGGCGTGATCATGTCACGGCCCGTCAAATAAGTTTGCATAATGGTTTCCCCTGTGATCAGTTATTAGTTTTTAGTTGTTGGTAGTTGGTTGCTTGCCCCTCCCCCTGCCCCCTCCCCACTGAGTAGCGAGGGAAAAACACGCGGATCAAGTCCCTCTCCACTTGTGGGGAGGGATTTAGGAGGGGCTAACCGCCAACCGCTAATCGCTTCTACTCCATCGCGCCCAGGATCAGGGCCAGCAGCGACATGCGGATCAGCACGCCGTTGTAGGCTTCGACCCAGTACCGCTGGAAGCGAGTGTTGTCCACATCCTGCGTCAGTTCGTCCTGGCGCGGCAGCGAGTGCAGCACGATCGCGTCGCTCTTGGCCTTTTCGAAGAGCAGTTTCTTCGTCACCTGATAATTGGCGGGGGTGCGGCCCTTGTCGGATTTGACTTCTTCGCGCGCCTTGGTGTAATCGGGCTGGACGACCGGCTCCATATAGACGATGTCGGCTTCCGCCGATGACCTGATCGATGTGTTCTTTGCGCTCGAAGTTGAAGCCCATGTCGCGCACTTCCGCTTCAAATTCCGGCAGGAAGTACATTTCGTCAGGGGCGATCACGTAGACTTTGGAGTCGAACTTGCTCAGCGCGTAGCTGAGGCTGTGCATGGTGCGCATGCGCATATCGCCGATCATGACCCAGGTCAGGCCGTCGAGCGTGCCGCGCTGACGCCAGATGGTGAAGGTGTCGGTCAGGATCTGGGTGGGATGCTCGCCCCAGCCGTCGCCGCAGTTGATCACCGGCACGCTGGCATGGAACGCGGCTTCGGCGGGCGCGCCCTGCTGGAAGTGGCGCATGGCGATCACGTCGCCGTAATATTCCAGCATCTTGACGGTGTCCTGAATGCCTTCCTGGTAGAAGTCACCGGCGCGCGTCATCTTGGCATCGGAGAAGCCGGTCACATGCCCGCCCAGGCGGTGCATCGCGGCTTCCGTCGCCAGACGGGTGCGGGTGCTCGGCTGGTAGAACGCCGTGACAAGCGTCTTTTCTTTCAGCAGATCCCCATTGCGGCGGTCGCGCGCATAGGGCTCGAGCCGTTCGGCGATTTCAAATACGCGGAAATACTCGTGACGATCAAAGTCCTTTAACGAGAGAATGTCACGACCGATGAAACTACGCATCTTTTAGAATCTCCTGTTTTTTACACACTACAGCGCCCGAAAGCAGGCGCTATTAAACCCTTTGACAATCCTGAAACACGTTTCAATGAACTCGATAGCATACCACGCGATGATTAAGCTGTCATCCCCAATTTTCAGTGCGGCAGCGGCTCGAACGGCTTGCCGCGCAGGAACCGCCCCCGCCCCGGATCGCCGTGCAACGTCGCCATCCTCGACCAGCACGTCGCCCCGGCTGAGCACCGTCCGCACTCTCCCCTGAACTGTCATCCCCTCATAGGGCGTATACCCGCCGATGGTGTGCTGATCCTCCGCGCGGATCACGACCTCCGGTTCGGGATCGTAGATCAGCAGATCGGCGTCGCTGCCGGGCAGGATGACGCCCTTCTGCGGATACAGCCCGAAGATCTGCGCCGCGTTGGTGGACATCAGCTGCGCCAGTTCGGTCAGCGGGATCGGCTGAGACTCGCCTTGCTCTTGATGCTCACGGGCAAGTGAACGCCGTAGGTATAGGTCAAGTGGAAAGACGTTTCCAGACCCGGCAAGACCGCCGGGAGTCTTGGTGAATTCGGTGAATTCCTGTTTTTGGGCCAGCGTATAGTCGCAGTGATCGGTTGAAACCGCGCTGAGAGTTGCCGGCACCAGCACGGCAGATCGAACCTGATATTCGTCTTCGGACGCAGCGGCGGCTGCAAGATAAACTGTTCGGCGTCCGGTTGCGTCATAGCGGCTGTCATCCAGCACGAAATACTGTGGGCAGGTTTCGCAGAAACTGGTGGCCTGCATCCTGGTCGGCTCGCAGGTTCGAACACTGCTCGAATCGATTGCATGGTCGAGCAGTGGACGATATAGATCGGAGCTTCGGTCAGTCTCTGGCCAGATACATCACCCGCCGGATCGCCTCCATTCCGCTTCGGGCGGGCCGCGCCTGCCCATGATACGCCCAGCCCGTCTTGCCCCGCCTCGACCAGCCGCTGCGTCGCATCGGTCACGATAGCATCGTTCTCGCAGTGGACCATCGCGATCATGTCCTTCGGCATGGCGCGGAAGGTATGCAGCAGCGTCGCATCATCGGCGTAGTAGTTCGGGCGATAGGTGGTGTACAGCTTGATGCTCGGCACGCCGAGATCGCGCAGGGCTTCCAGCCAGCGCCGCGCCTCGTCAGGATCGCGCGGCAGGTCCGTCACCATCATATGCAGCCCGTAATCGATCAGCGCCGGTTCGCATTCTTTCAGCCGCGCTTCGAGCGCTTCGGGGAACGTCATGCCGGGGAACTGCGTGGCGAAGTCGATCACCGTTGTCACGCCGCCAAACGCCGCCGTGCGCGTGCCGATCTCCCAGTTATCCGCCGTCTTGTAGATGCCCGTGTCCAGCTGGATATGCGTGTGCGGATCGACCACGCCGGGGAAGACATAACACCCGCCCGCGTCGATCACCCGCGCATCGGACCAACCTCCGTCCCCGGCGCGACCAGCCCCGCGATCCGCTCGCCTTCGATCAGCACATCCGCCGCGATCACTTCCGACGGCGTGACCACCTGCCCACCCCGCACGACTGCCCGATTCGTCATCCCTGTGCCTCCTAATACGCCTCACCGTTTGCCAGCGCCTTCGCGATCGGTTGTGCTGTTCGATCAGCGGTTCGAGTTCGAGCGTGGTCAGGTGCCCATCGCGCACCACGATCCGGCCATTGATCACACTGGTGCTCACGTTGACGGACGCGCAAACAGCAGCGCCGCGACCGGATCATGCAGCGCCCCGGCAAACGCAAGCTGGTGCATATCGAACGCGATGAAATCCGCCGCCATGCCCGGTTTGAGCGCGCCGATATCGTCACGGCCCAGCACGCGCGCCCCGCCGATCGTCGCGATCTCGAGCGCCTGCCGCGCCGTCAGCGCCGCCGGATCGGCGTGCCGACGCGCTGCATCAGCATCGCCATGCGCGCCTCGTTGAGCAGATGGCTGCTGTCGTTGCTGGCCGAGCCATCGACGCCCAGTCCGACGGGCACGTGATGCTCGAGCATCTCGCGCACCGGCGCGATCCCGCTCGCCAGCCGCGCATTGCTCGCCGGGCAGTGCGCCACGCCCGTCCCCGTGCGCCCAAACAGTCTCGATCGCTTTCGGCGACAAGTGAACGCAGTGCGCGTGCCAGACATCCTCACCCACCCAGCCCACATCCTCGGCATAATCGCCCGGTTCCAGGCCGAACTTCGCCAGGCTGTATTCCACATCGCGGCTTAGTTTCGGCCAGATGCGTATGCAGCCGCACACCGGGATAACTCCGCGCCAGTTCCGCCGATTCGCGCATCAAATCCTGCGTGACGCTGAACGGCGAACACGGCGCCAGCGCGATCCGCAGCATCGCGTAGCGGTTGTTGTCGTGATACTGTTTCGATCACGCGGCGGCTGTCGGCCAGGATGGCGTCCTCTTCGCTCGACCACGCTGTCCGGCGGCAGGCCGCCCTGGCTCTCGCCCACGCTCATACTGCCGCGCGTGGCATGGAAGCGCAGCCCGACTTCGCCCACGCCGCGGATTTCATCATCGAGCGTGACGTCGTTCGGGAAGATGTACAGGTGATCGCTGGAGGTGGTGCAGCCGGAGAGCACCAGTTCGGCCGCCGCGAGCTTGGCGCTGACATAGACCGCTTCGGATCGCAGCCCGGCCCAGATCGGGTAGAGCGTCGCGCAGCCAGTCGAACAGCTCGTGATTCTGCCCGCCGGGCACGGCGCGCGTCAGGGTCTGATACATATGGTGGTGCGTGTTGACCAGCCCCGGCAGCACGACATGCCCGGTCAGATCCAGCACCTCATCCGCGGTATCCGGCAGATCGGCCGTCATGCCGACCTGCTCAATCACATTATCACGGACAAACAGCGCGCCGTCGGGGATCTCGCGGCGCGCCTCGTCCATCGTGACCAGCACCAGCGCGTTTTTTACCAACAGAGTAGCCATAAACTGCCCTTGTTTATTCAGCAAAAGACAAAGCGCCATTTGGGCGAATTTACCCCTCCCTAAATCCCTCCCCGCACGCGAGAGGACTTGCCCCCTTTCTCTGCTTGCGGGGAAAGGGGGTGCCGACCGAAGGTCGGACGGGGGATAGGGTCAAAATGTGAGACGCTCTATTCTGGTTACGCCGGGATCCGACCCGCCAACACCAGTTCGGCCCCGCGCAGCGTGTTCTTGAGCAGCATGGCGATCGTCATCGGCCCGACCCCGCCCGGCGACGGGGTAATCGCGCCCGCCACTTCTTTCACCTCGTCGAAGTCGACATCGCCCGCCCAGCGATAGCCCTTTTCCAGCGCCGGATCGTCGACCCGGTTGGAGCCAACGTCGATCACATACGCGCCCGGCTTCACCCAATCCGCCTTAACCATCTCGGCACGCCCCACCGCCGCGATCAGAATATCCGCCTGGCGGCACACTCCCGGCAGATCCTTCGTGCGGCTGTGGCAGACCGTCACCGTCGCGTTGCGGTGGATCAGCAGCAGCGCCGCCGGCAGCCCGACGATATTGCTGCGGCCCAGCACCACCGCGTTCGCGCCGTCAAACTTGGCCCCGGCCTCTTCCAGCAGCACGATCGCGCCGTGCGGCGTGCAGGGGATAAACAGCGGTTCGCGGCCCTTCATCGCCAGCCGCCCAATGTTGACCGGGTGGAAGCCGTCTACATCCTTGTGCAGGCTGACCAGGCTGAGGATCCGTTCCTCGTTCAGGTGGCCGGGCAGCGGAAGCTGCACGAGTATCCCGTGTACCTTCGGATCGTCGTTCAGCCGCCGGACCAGCGCTTCGACCTCGTCCTGAGTGGCGTCGGCGGGCAGTTCGTTGGGGAACGAGTCGATCCCGGTCTGCGCGCAGGCTTTGCGCTTCATGCTCACGTAGCTGTGCGACGCCGGGTTTTCCCCACCAGCACCGTCGCAAGACCCGGCACAATGCCGTGTTCCGCTTTCATGGCGGCCACCTGCGCGGTGAGTTCTTCGCGTATCCGCGCGGCAACAGCCTTCCCGTCAATAATGGTTGCAGTCATTGTTTAACCTTTCCCGAAATCTAAAGTCTACTTGTCCATTCCGTTCGCATTTGAGACTAACACGGACCGCAGCGCAGCACCAGTATCTACCCTCATTCTTTGTTTCGATTTTGATCAAATGGGTAGGTTTGAAATGACAAATTTAATCGTAAAAACAGAGCCGGCACGGTATACTATACAGACGAAACGAAACATCAAGGTGGGGGAAACTGCATGTCGCGCACGGGGATTTTGTTTATCCTGATCGGAGCATCGGGAGCCGGAAAAAATACGCTGATGAAGCGCGTCCAGAAGCAGTTGGGCGATCTGCCGCAGCTTGCCACCGAAAACCACGCGTGCGCCCCGCAGCGGCGAGCTTCAGGGCCGCGAACATGATTTTGTGACGAAAGACCAGTTTGGCGTGCTGCGCGACTCCGGGGCGCTGATCGAGTTCACCCCGGTTCATATGGGCGATTGGTATGGCACGCCCCGCCGGGATGTCGAAGACGCCCTGGATGCCGGTCAGGACTTGATCGCGGATATTGAATGTCTCGGCGCGGAGCAGGTCTACGCCGCCTACCCCGATAACGTGGTGCTCATTTTCGTATCCCCATCCCGCCTGGACACGCTCGCCGAGCGCATCCAGCAGCGCGGCGGCCTCACCCGCGAGGCCATCAACGATCGGATTGAGCGCGCCAAGTTCGAGATGACCTTCGCACCGCGCTGCCACTACCTGATCCTGAATGATCTTGTCGAGCCGGCTGTCGAGCACCTGCGCCAGATCATCGTGAGCGAGCGTATCCGCCGGGGCGGATCGGATGACGGCCGCCCCATTCTGGAAAAACCCGTGTTTCACAGCGCCGCCATCGGCCTGATTCAGCATGAAAACCAGTTACTCACCCATGCCAACACTATCGGCTACGAACTGCCGACGTTCTCAATCGAGGATCACACCCGTCTGCCGCATGACGCGCTCCAGGAGGTCTTGCAGGCCACCTTCGGATTCGCGGTGAGCATTGAAGCGGTCTCCGACCCGCGCTTTGACTTTACCGCGCCGCACCACGTCACGATGGCCGTGATCCCCCACGATATCTATCTCTACTTCTACTACCGGTGCAGTTCATCGCAGGAACAACTCGCAGTGCCGGACTGGACCTGGCAGCGGGTAGACGATCTGCACCTGCCCTCCGCCATCCGAAAACTGCTCACAAGGTGACATCCGCACCGGAATTGTGGCATACTATGAGTATGTTTGCGCGGGTCTCTCACCTGCGCCAATACAGCTATTTGATTCACAGACAATGCGTGGATATGCTATTGACTATGCTGACGCATTTTTTTCTGATGGTAAACGTGCGATGTAAATCGCCAAAAGGTAGCGAGGAAACACCTTAAGGCTGACGATCTGCCTTCGCTGAAAGCACGATCGTAGAGGGGGACCCTACCGTTGGCGGTAGGGATTTTTTGTGTTAAGGGCCAAGATGACGATAGCAGAGACCCAACAGACATCACCGATTACACCCGACAGCGCAGCCTGGAAAGAACTGCTGTCTCAGGGTCAGGAACAGGGTTATATTACCTATGATGATATTCTGGCCCGCTTTCCGGCCCTGGAGCAGAATATTGAGCTCCTGGAAGAACTGCTCGATACCCTGCACAATGCCGGGATCGAAGTCCTGCCGACGAAGCCTGCTCCCACTGAGCCGGAAGAAGCCAAAGCGGCCGCCGAGGAAGAGGTAGACGTTCTTGATCCGCGCCGGCTGTATGAAGACCTGATCAAGGACGCCGGTTATCAGCAGGCGCTCGATACCGATGACGTGGTCGGCCTGTATCTCAAGGAAGCCGGGCGAGTCCCGCTGCTGACCGCCGAGGAAGAAGTCGCGCTGGCAAAACGGATGGAAGCTGGCCAGATGGCCGTCGAACAGATTCGCGAGTTTGGCCGCGATCTCGATTCGTCCGCGCGTCACGAACTGGAAGGACTGGTCGAAGATGGCGAGGCCGCACAGGAATATCTGGTCCGCGCGAACTCGCGGCTGGTGATCAGCGTCGCCAAGAAATATATTGGGCGCGGCGTCCACTTTCTCGATTTGATCCAAGAGGGTAACATTGGGTTGATCCGGGCCGCGCGTAAGTTTGAATACCGGCGCGGGCACAAGTTCAGCACCTATGCCACATGGTGGATCCGGCAGGCGGTCAGCCGCGCCGTGGCCGACCAGGGCCGCACGATCCGCGTGCCGGTCCACATGGGCGACCAGATCAACCGGCTGCGGCGCGTCTCTACGCAGCTTACGCAGGAGCTTGGCCGCGAGCCGACGACGCTTGAAATGGCGAACGCGATGGAGACGACGCCGGACAAGATCGACAACCTGATCGAGATTTCGCGCCGCCCAATCAGCCTGGAAACGCCGATCGAGGAAGACGCCGACTCGGAGTTCGGAGACTTTATCGAGGACAAGTCCAGCCCGCAGCCGTCCGAGGTCGTGACACACAACCTGCTTCGCGAGCATCTGGACCAGGTGCTGGCGCGGCTGCCCCAGCGCGAAGCGCACATTTTGCAGCTTCGTTATGGGCTGCTGGACGGCGAAACGCACACGCTCGAAGAGGTCGGCCAGAAAATCGGCGTCACGCGCGAACGGGTGCGCCAGCTTGAAGCACAGGCACTCAACCGGCTGCGGCATTCGTCCGCGCACCAATTGTTACGGGATTATTTGCTGGAAATCTAGGAAAAACCCGCATGGATTCTCAGCCGAAACGCGCTCCCTGGCTCTGGCCGCTGCTCGTCATGATCGGCGGCGTGCTGCTGCTGCTCGACAACTTTATGCTGCTCGAGGTGGATGTCCGGCCGTACTGGCCGGTGATCCTGATCGCATTGGGCGTTCAGCTTCTCCTGTATGGTGACATTGCGCCAAGCTGGCAGGCGCACACCTTTGGCATTACGCGCGGCAGCGTGGAATCCGCCTCATTGGAGATCGAGAGCGGCGAGCTTGACGTACAGCTTCGCGCGCTGCGCAAATCAGGACGCTTGATCGCCGGGCAGTACACAGCCCGCTCGCGGCCGGATCTGACCGTGCGCCACAACCACGCCACTCTGCGCATGCAGCGCGGGCAAAGCTGGTGGCTGTCGCTGGCACACTGGGATGTGGGGCTGGCGAATGATCTGCCGTGGGGCATCCTGATCAGCAGCTACCTGGGGCACCTCGAAGCCGATCTGCACGGGCTGAGCATCGAACGGGCGTATGTCTCGTCGGGATTGGGCAATGTCAGCGTGGCCTGCCCGCGGCGCGCTTCGGGCGTTGTGGTGGCCCGCTCCACGTTTGGTGATGTACAGCTCAGCATCCCCGAAGGAAGCTGCGCGCAGATCACCATCCGCACCGGCCCGTTTGGGCGGGTCCGAGTTGATGAGTCGCGCTTCCAGCAGGTCGAGCCGGGCGTTTACCGTGCGGTTAACGGGAGCACACCCGAAAGCGCTGCCCCCACCGAATTGAACGTTGTAGCCGGTACGGTCTTTGGCTCGATCTACGTGAGTTAAGTTTCGGGCTTGCCAAAGGTGGGCAGCTCAAAATAGAATGTGCTGCCGACTCCCGGCTGGCTGGTGACACCGATCCGCCCACCGTGCGACTCGATGATGCGCTTGGAGATCGCCAGCCCCAGGCCCACCCCACCCCGCCGGCGCGATTCCACGTTGACCTGATAAAATCGATCGAAGACCCGGGGCAGTTTGTCGGCCGGGATTCCAATGCCGGTGTCCGCGACTTCGACACGCGTGCAGCCTTCGCATGGGAAAACCCGCACGGTGATCGTGCTGTCCGCCGGGCTGAACTTGAGCGCATTCCCCAGCAGGTTGTTTAACACTTGCTCAATCCGGCCCGCGTCGGCCATGACAGGGCCTGCGCTCGTGTCAAAGTCAGCCTTAACGTGGACACCTGCTTCGCCGGCCGGCCGGCTGATGTCCTGCACCACCTGCTGCGCGATGTCGTTGAGGTTCAGCGGCATCAATTTCAGATCATCCGCCTGTGTCTTTTCGAACGAGAGAATGTCCGTCACCAGCCGGGTGAGGGTTTTTGTTTTGTTGGCGACGATTTGCAGGCTGTGGCGCTGCTCCTCGGTGAGTTCACCCATTTCGCCGTCCAGCAGCAGATCCACATAACCCACAACATAGGTCAGCGGCGAGCGCAGCTCGTGCGAGACTGTGCCAACCAGTTCTTCCTTCAGCCGGTCGGCTTCGGCCAGTTCGTCCACGGCCTGCTGCAGATTGAGCGCGCGCGCCATCAACTCCTGGTAGAGCCGGGCGTGTTCCAGTGCGGTCGCGGTCGAATTGGCAATCGTATACAGCGTGCGCAGCTGCGCCTCTGTATATGGGACCGTGTCAATTCTGCACAACTCGATCACCCCCACGACCTGCCTCCCCACCAGCAGCGGAGCTGATAAGCAGGATGGCAGATTTGCGATTGGCTCGCCGTCGGGCTGCGGGCCTGTCCAGAGGATCTGATGCGAGGCGGTGTTGAGATTCACCGGCTCCTGGCTCAACGCATTAAACGCACGGCACAGGCGTTTTTCCAGTTCAGCGGCGGCCGTTTCCGCCACCATGCGCCGGGCCGTGATCAGCAGGTGCGCGGGTTCATTTGCCACGATGATACCCGCCGCGTCAAAGGGCAGCGCCTCTCCCAACTGGCGCAGCAGGCTGGAGAGGATCGAGCCGGAATCGAGCGTCACGAGCAGATGTGTGATCTCATACAGCGCGCGGGCTTCGCGCTCACGCAGTTCGCTCTGTTCGAGCAGATACGCGTTATCGATCACCCCGGCGATCTGGTTGGCGACCGCCAGCAGAATATCGGCGTCAACCTGCTGATAGGCATGCGGCATCAGACGGCTTACGGCCATCACCCCGATCGGGCGCTCCCGGCTGAGCAGCGGTACGCCCAGCCACGACCGGACCGATGGTTCCTGCGTCGTTATTGTCCACAGCCGATCGTCGTTCGTGTCTGCGATCCAGACCGGCTCCTGCTGGTTCACGACGCGGTACAGCAGGGGCGATTCGTCGATCAGCCAGCGCAGTACGGGCGTATCCGGGGAGCCGAAGCCGATCTGGTGGGCCACCCGGAACGCGTCATTGTCGTACAGTGCCACAAACGCCCCGTCAAAGACGACGAGCTGCCCCAGTTCGCGCAGAATCGTATCCGACACCTGCTCGACGTGTAACAGGCCGCTTGCCAACCGGGAAATGCGGCTGAGGATTTCGGCCAGCCGCCGCTGACGCCGGCCTTCTTCGAACAACCGGCTGTTTTCAATCGCCACCGCCAACTGGCCGGCCAGCGCTTCCAGCACGGTTATATCACTCTGATCGAATGCGCCGGTCTGCTGGCTCTGCACGTCGATCACACCCAACACGCGCTCGTGATAAACCAGGGGCACGGTGAGTTCGGATTGGGACGCTTCCAGCCCCTCGCCTGCGTACCACAGTTCATCGTGCTCGGTATCATTCGCAAGATGCAGGCGGCCATGCCGCGCCACCCAGGGAACCATCCCCTGACCGTGCAGTGGGATCCGAAAGTGGCCGGGAGCTGCCATTCGCCGGCTGCGCGACGATTTCATACATCTCGATATGTTCCGGCCCGCTCAGCCCGACTGCCGCGTGGGAATAACCGAACCTGTCGGTCAGCCGATCCGGGATGAGGTTCAGAATCTCTCCAAGCTCATGAATACCTGCAATTTCGACGCTGACCTGATTCACCAGGCGCATCTGCTCCGCCCGGCGAGCGGCATCCACGTGCATCTGAAGATGCTGTTCGAGCAGATGAACTATCGGAAGCTGATCCGCATCCGCTGGGATCAGGTGCAATTGGCCGTCATCCGTGAGTTCGCTGGCACACACCAGCGCGTTGGAATGATCCACGAGGGTCGGATTCTGCGTCAGAATCAGATCAAAACGATCCCAATCCACGGAATCTTCTTCTGCTGCGATTTGTTCGACATGAGCCGGGGGATCAAGCTGGGCCAGACGTGCCTGTAACCAATCCCCGCCGGGCACGTCGCCTATAATCAGTATACGCAGTGAGTTGGTTAAGGCTGTTGACATATTTTCTAAACCGAGCGTAAAAGATGTCTTGTGGGGAATTATACGTAAAACAGCCCGCAAATAAAAGCGCGTGCTCCTTTGGGAAACACGCGCTGTGAGTCACTAGACCAACCGCAGCTCAATCACCTCGGCCGGTTTTTTGTTCCGCAGATGTTTCGGCACGACGGGCGGGCACTCCCAGGCATCGGCCGGCGTCTCCATGCGCAGCGGCGCGAACTTGGGCAGAATGCCGCACGCAAAACACCCGTCGCGGCAGTCGTGGCGGGTCTCGCCCTGCTGCGACATCAGGTAATCTTCAATCAGGAACTTCTTTTTCACTGCCACGTCGATATGATCCCACGGAAAGACCTCGTCGATTGAGCGCGGGCGATGGGTGTAAAAGTCCATCTCCAGCCCTGCCTCGGCAAAGGCCTGCTGCCATGCGGCGTGATCGTAGTGCTCCTGCCACGCGTCGAATTTCGTGCCGAGTTCCCATGCCCGCTGGATCACAGCCCCCAGGCGGCGGTCGCCCCGGCTCAAGAACGCTTCGAGCAGCGTTTCGTCCGGCTGGTTCCATTTCAGGCTCAACCCCGACACGCGCGTTCCGCTTTTGAGCAGATCCTGTTTGGCGCGGATCTGTTCGGCCGTGTCGACCGACACCCACTGGAACGGCGTGTGCGGCTTGGGGACAAACGTGCTGACGCCGATATTGACCTTCGCCTTGTTGCCATGGATTTTGCGTCCCTCGGCCAGCACGGCTTTCGCCAGATCGATAATCGCCTGCACATCCTCAAGCGTCTCGCTGGGATGCCCGATCATGAAGTAGAGCTTGATCGTCACCCAGCCGCGCCGGTAGACCTCACGCGCGGTCGTGATAAGCTGGTCGTCCGGCACCGACTTATTGATGATGTCGCGCATCTTTTCGGTGGCGGCTTCGGGCGCAAAGGTGAACCCGCTGCGCCGCGTGTCCTTGAGCGCATCCATCAGGTCCACGCTCACGGTTTCGATGCGCAGGCTGGGCAGGCTAACGCCCAGATTGTCCCCGGCGAAGCGCACACCGATTGCCTTGACCAGATCCTTGACCTGGGTATAGTCCGACGACGACAGGCTGAGCAGCCCCAGTTCCTCGAACCCGGTGCTCCGCATGATCGTCTCGGCCGCGGCGACCACTTCATCGACCGAGCGCTCGCGCACCGGGCGCGTGACCATCCCGGCGTGGCAGAAGCGGCAGCCGCGCGTGCAGCCGCGCATGATCTCGATCGGCGCGCGGTTATGCACGGTATCCACGTGCGGCACCAGAAAGCGGGTAAACGGCGGCGGCAGCACCGGCACGATACGCTTACGCACGGTTGGCGGCACGCCCGGCGTATTCACCGAGACGCGGGCAATCGTGCCATCGGGATGATAGCCCACGTCGTAGAAGCGCGGCACGTAGACCCCTTCGATCTGCGCCAGCGCCCGAAGCTGCTCGTCCCGCGAACAGCCGCGCATCTGCTGGAGCGTGCGCGCGACGTCCAGAATCACATCCTCGCCTTCCCCGATCGCAAACGCATCGATGAAGTCTGCCATTGGCTCCGGGTTGTAAGTCGCGTGCCCACCGGCCAGAACGAGCGGGTAGGTGTTGTCCCGATCCAGCGAGCGGACCGGCATCCCGGCGAGGTCGAGCAGATTGAGCGTGTTGGTATAAAGCTGCTCATACGGCAGGGTGATCGCCAGCAGATCAAAATCGCGTACCGGGTGTTTGCTTTCGAGACCATACAGCGGGATTCCCTCCCGGCGCATGACGGCTTCCATATCCGTCCACGGGCTGAACACCCGGTCGGCAAACATATCCGGCTGATCGTTAATCACGCCGTACAGAATCATCCAGCCCAGGTTGGACATCCCCAGGTCGTAAATATCCGGGAACGCAAAGACCACCCGGCCGTTCATCGCTTCCCAGTCTTTGACCACGCTGTTGAACTCACCGCCGACATAACGCCCCGGCTTCTGGACGGTCAGCAGCATGCGGTCCAGCGTCCGTTCGATCTGCTCAGGCAGGTTATCACGATGCATCGTCAATGGCCTTTCGAATAACTTTAATGTCGGCCTAGCTTATTGCATTTTCGAAGCCGGGTCAAGAACAAATTCCGGCGGAACATTGTCCGCCAGCCAGACGTCCTCGTTGCCGGGATAAAACTGCACGCCGGCCCGGTGCGCCTCGCCAGCGCGGATCTCCAGGATTACCGGGGTTGGGGCATGCCGCGCGCCGACCTTCGCCGCCGTCGCCCGATCCGCCGTAAGGTGAACATACTGCCGGTTCATCGCCTTCAGCCCTTCGCGCAGAATGATCTCGGCCGTTCGCGGAGCAGTACCGTGATACAACACGGCGGGCGGTTCCGCCGGCTCCTTCTGGATCCTGACTGGGAACGAGTGACCGTAATACGCGCGAATTTTGCCGTCGTGGATTTCGTACCGTTTTTTCTCGGACTGGGCGGTCATCGCATGCAGATCGTCTTCGGACAGGCCGCGCCACTCGCGGCGGCGGGGACGCAGTGCCGCCAGCAGCGCCTCAACCGGCGTCCAGCCTTCGTCGTCCAAATCCAGGCCGTATGCCGCCGGGTCATGCCGCAATGCGCGCGCAACCGTTTTGCTCAGCCGCCTGATGTCCATGTCGCCTTCCTCCACAACGCCGGCCCATAAGGCATTGTACGCGGGTTCGAGCGGTTTGGTAAGCCCGAAAACCGCCGTTGACATGAGGCTCAAAACACGTTACAATAACCCCACGTTGGCCGAGGTAGCTCAGTTGGTAGAGCACTTGACTGAAAATCAAGGGGTCACCAGTTCAAGTCTGGTCCTCGGCACAACCTCAAAACACCGCCCCGCCCGGCGGCGTTTTGTTTTTTGGATGGCCTATGCGTCGGCAGGCAATCCGTTCAGGGGAAAACCGAAGATTGTCTCCACCAGGGTTATGTTTGATCGGCACGCGCGGAGTATCCGTTCCAGGCTCGTTTGCCTCTCGCGATGGTCCATCGCGTCTATGGGTGAAACATGATGACACATCAGGATATGGGCTTTCGCCGGCTTTCCAGCCAGCGGATTGCCGGAGAGAAGCTGGAAAACCCGGAAGACGTGGTGAAATGGATGGGCGCTCTCCAGGCCCAGGATTATATGCAGGCCGTGTGGGCGATCGGCGCGCGCACCGCGTCCGCGACGCTGGCCGATGTGGAACAGGCGATTGAGGATGGCAAAATCATACGCACGTGGCCCATGCGCGGGACGATCCATTTTGTCCCGCCGCAGGATGCCCGCTGGATGCTCAACCTATCGGCGTCGCGGAGGCTGGCCGCGGATGGCCGGCGGATGGCGCAGCTTGAACTCACGCCAGAGGTCTTTGCACGCTGTCAGGATTTGTTTGTCGAGGCGTTGAGCGGACGCCGGCGGTTATCTCGGCCGGAGATGATGAGTTTGTTGGAGGACAAGGGCATCCGCACGGGTGGGCAGCGCGGCTATCATATCCTGTGGGTGATCGCGCAGCGCGGTGTGATCTGCCTGGGACCGATGCAGGGCAAGCAGCAGACGTTTGTGCTGCTGGACGACTGGGTCCCCGATGCGCGCGATCTGTCGCGTGAGGAAGCGTTGGCCGAACTGGCCCGGCGCTATTTTGCCAGCCACGGACCGGCTACCGTACAGGATCTGGCATGGTGGGCGGGGATCACCGTTACCGACGCGCGGGTGGGTCTTGAGGCTGCCAGGCCGGATCTGACCTCGGAGACGATCGACGGCAAGGAATACTGGATGAAAGAGGACGCGCCCCCACGGGGCGGCGTGGACGGGTCCGCCGTCTATCTGCTGCCCGGCTTTGACGAATACCTGCTCGGCTATAAGGATCGCAGCGCCGTGCTTGCCGACGCTGATGCACCGAAAATCGTCCCAGGGAATAATGGCATTTTTCTGCCGATGATCGTCGTGGCGGGTCAGGTCGTCGGCACATGGAAGCGGCGGATCAAGAAGAAAGCGGTTGAGATCACGCTGCTGCCTTTCCAACCGCTCGACCATCTGGAAGACGCGGCTGATTGACAGCCGCCCAGTCGTATGCTGACTTTGTTGGATTACCGTTATTGATCAAGCCACATGAGCCCAGCGGATTAGTGCGGTTTCCCCGCAAAAAAACATGCGCGGAGGGTTCTCCGCGCACGCTTTGTTCCGATCTCAGCGCCGGCCCAGCAACAGGATCAGCGCTTATTTGATCCTCGGGTTAGCGGACACCCTGCTCGATCAGCGGGACGATCGCGCCGATGTTCTCGGGGGTCACCACACCAACGCCCGTGTTGACCACGAGGCCGGGGATCATCAGGTTCTTGGTCAGCCAGATCTGCTGCACGGGGATGTAACCCTTGCAGGTACAGCACCTGGTCGAAGGTCGCGCTGATGTAGCCTTCCTGGATACCAGCCACCGTCGCGGGCGACAGGTCGATACCGCCGACGATGATGTCACCCGGGGCATACCCGGATTCCTTGAGCACATTCACGAGCGCCGCCGTGATATTGCCGTGCTGCGTGCCGATCGCCTTCAGATCGGGATGCGCCTCAAGATAGGCGGTCAGGATCGGGGTCGCCAGCGAGACGTCCGAGTTGACTTCCTGGGAAACATCGAGCTGCTCGACCACCACACCGGCCTCTTCCAGCGCGTCCTTGATGCCCTGCGGGCTGCGGGCGCGCAGTTCCTCGTGCCAGATGTCATAGACCAGCGCCTTGTCGCCGGCCTGCAAGCCGGCGGCGACCATCGCCTTGCCGGTCAGATAGCCGCCGGTCCACAGGTCGGCACCGGCATACCCGAAGCCCTGAGCCTGATACTTGGCCTGCAGGGTGGGCAGCGAGTTGTTGCCGCTGGTGACGATGATGCCACGGGAAATCGCCTCATCCACCAGGGGCGTGAACGCATCTTCGCCGGGGTGTCCCATGATGACGATGCCATCCGGCTCGGCCGCCATGCGCCTCGTTGAACTGGTCGATCATCGTCTGCTGGTCCCAGCTTGAATACTGCTCGTGCAGCTCAATGCCCAGCGCTTCCGCCGCGGCGCTGGCGCCGTTGGTACGGGCCAGCGTCGTGCCGTCACCCTGCGTGCCGCCCATCTGCATGTAGACGACAAGCTTATCATCCTGTGCAGTCGCCTGCCGGGCCATGGGTGAAGCTCCCAGGGCCACCGCGACGACGAACAAAACAACCACAAAAATATAGGCGCGCTTCATGGTTTATACTCCCTTAGCTCGTAAAGCGAATGAGAAGGATCTGATCGTACAAACACTCTTACACCAACGCTCGATAGCTCACCCCCTTTCAGTTTGGTCAGATATCTGATCGATCCTGCACGATGAGATTATTTCGCATGGTCCGATGGGAGTGCTTCGCCGCTGGCCGTGGCCGGGCGCGTAATCACGCCCCAGTGACGGAACCGTTCGGCGAGCACGCCGAACTGGCCCTGCACCATCAAGGTGTTGATGCACGATGGAGCGGCCCATCACAAGACCCTGCACCAACTGCGTCCAGAAGCCGCTGACCCCGGTGGCGACAACGCCGGCTTCCAGCGAGCCGATAACATACGACCCGAAGAACGTGCCGACGATGACCCCCACACCGCCTGCCATCGATGTGCCGCCGATAAAGACCGCCGCCATCACCGGCAGGAGCATGCCCTGCCCCTGGGTGGGATAAAACACGCCCATTTCCATCGTGAGGATGACGCCTGCAAACGCGGCGATCGCGCCCATCAGCGTGAACACCTGGATGCGCGTCACCTCGACATTGACGCCCATAACCCGGGCGACATTCGCATTGTCGCCAATGAACATGACCGATTCGCCGAACTTGTGACGGTTCAGGATGAACCACATCACGATGGTGAGCGCCAAGCGCCCACAGCGCCTGAGTCGGTATGCCGATTTGGCCCCTGCTACCCTCCGGGGTCGGAATAACGCCATAGATGCGTCCGGTGAGCACCTCATGAACCGGTGTTCTCCGCGATCGTCGTCAGCGCCGCTTGCAGGCCGCCGGAGAGCAGCACGGTCACGCCGTACCAGAAAAATTGCGCGGCCAGTGTCGCCATGATCGCCGGCACACCGATTCGCGCGACGATCAACCCATTAATGTAGCCACAGAATGCACCGGCGAGCAGAGCCGCGCCGAGGCGCAACCAGCGTCGCCACCGTCGCGTTCATACTCCTGGCCGAGCTCGCGGAAGCACCAGGTAAACACATACCCAGAAAACGCGACCACGGCCGGGAAAGCTCAGGTCGATCTCGCCTGCCGTGATGACGAAGGTCAGGCCCAGGCCGAGGATCAGCGGCGGGGCAACCGTCTGCAGGAACGACATGTAGATGCGCGGTTTCAGGAAGACATCGGGAGCGGTGATGATAAAGGCGACGATAGAGCAGCACCAGCACGATCGCAATGGGCAGCCCTTCGAGCTTGCCCAGAAACCGAAAGGGAAGAACGTAAGCTGTTTCATGATTCTCTTTTATCTTTCAGGCCATGAGCGTATTCGAGCAGGAATTCATCCAGTTCTTTGAGCGACATGTTCTGCTTGTCGATACTCGCTACAAGTTCGCCGCGATCCAGGACCACGAAGCGGTCGGCGACCTCATACACATCCTGAATGGCGTGGGTGATATAAATGCAGGCCTTGCCGCCTTCTTTGATCTTGTGCACGAAGTTGAGCACTTTGCGCACTTCCTTGAGCGAGAGCGCGACGGTCGGCTCGTCCAGGATGATAATCTCCGCCTCGAAGTGCATCGCCCGCCCGATCGCCACACCCTGGCGCTCGCCGCCGGAGAGTTTGCTCACCTTACTATCGACCGTGATGCCTCTGCCACGGAACCCGATCGTGCGCAGCATGATCTCTTGGGCGATTTCTTTTTCCTTCTTGACGTTAATGAACCCCAGCGGACCGGTGATCTGCCGTCCGATGAAGAAATTGCGCCAGAGCGCCTGCTTGTCACCCAGCGACTTATCCTGATAGACCGTCTCGATGCCGTATTCGTGCGCCCGCTGCACGCTGTAGGTGCGGAGATCGACCTTGCGGCCGCCGACATACAAGATCGCCGCTGGTGGGCTTGTGGACGCCCGTGAGGATCTTCACCAGCGTGGACTTGCCGGCACCATTGTCACCGATCAGGCCGATAATCTCGTTGCGACCCACGGCAAGATTGATATTGCGGAGAGCGTGGACGAGGCCGAAATATTTTTCGATATTGACTAACTGTAAGGCATAGGGATGGTCAGAATTTCCAGACACAATAATCTTAATCCTTTCCTCTACTTCAATCGGTGCCGGAAAGTATGCGTTTAGTTGGGAGATTCGTTTGGGAAGAGCGGCATTGTGAACGTTCACTCAACCGGAGTGCATCGCGCTTTCAACGACATAATGATAGTCCAGATGGCGAAGCAGGGCAAATGATCAATATCCCTTCTTTCCCATAGGCAGGTCGTATTTGATCTGCTACAATAGCGGCTATGGTTTACTTTCTGCACCAAACGGTTTTATCTCTGGCACTGATGATCTCTGGTTCAGGCGCACCTTAGACAGATGCGCCCCGTGACCATGTAATACGTATTATAATATCTACCCTTGAACGGCTCCGGGCGCACCCAGGGCCGTTTTTGATTCTGCATCGTGAGGGAAAACCATGCACGCCATTCAGATCAACCATATCACCGTCAATTTCTCAGGCCGGATTCTGTTCCAGGATTTGAACTGGGCCATCAGCGATCACGCGCGTATCGGCCTGATCGGGCCAAACGGGGCTGGGAAATCGACCCTGTTCAATATCATCACCGGCGCTATCACACCTAATACAGGGACCGTCGTCCTGGCGCGGGGCGTCCGTGTGGGGTATCTATCACAGGATGTCTCGCTGATTCCCGGCCGGACGGTATGGGAAGAAGCATCCGCCCTGCCCCCCAGACTCGCGCAGGTCGAAGCGGAACTGGCGGCCATCGAGGCACGGCTGGCCGATCCGCGCGTGTATAACAATTCTGCCCAACTGGCGCGCGTGCTGGAACAGCAGGAAAAGGCCCTGGCCGTTTATGATGATCTGGGGGGTCCGAGCCACGCCAACACGGTGCGCGAGATCCTGCTGCGCCTCGGCTTTTCGGCGGAGGAGTTCGATCTGCTCGGCGAGCATCTCAGCGGGGGGCAGAAAAAACTGGTTGTGCTGGCGCGGCTGGCCGTGGAAACGCCCGAGGTGCTGCTGCTCGACGAGCCGGATAACCACCTGGATCTGAACGGCAAACGCCAGCTTGAAACCTATCTGCGCAGCTACCCCGGTGCGGTGGTCATCATCTCGCACGATCGCTACCTGCTGGACGACGTGGCGACGGAGATCGTGGAACTCGAAAATGGGCAGCTTACCACCTACCAGGGGAACTACACCGCTTATACCACCGAGCGCGAATTGCGCCGCCTGCGCCAGCAGCAGCGGTATATCGCGCAGCAAAAAGAGATCGCCCACATCGAAGCGGCGATCAAACGCTTCGAGCACTGGGCGAGCATCGTGGTGAACGAGCGGCACATCCGGCAGGCGCGCAGCCGCCGCAAAATGCTGGATCGCATGGAAGCCAATGGGGAGATCATCGAGCGCGTCACCGAGCGCCGCCTGATCGAGCTTCAGCTTAACGGTTGGCGCGGCAGCACCAAAGCGCTTGAGATCAGCGGGCTCTCGATGGGCTTTGGTGACGATCTGCTCTTTCTGGACCTGGACCTGCTGATCCGTCATGGTGAGCGGGTCGGACTGATTGGGCCTAATGGGGCCGGGAAATCGGTGCTGTTCCGGCTGATCCTGGGCGAGCTGGCAGCCCTGGGTGGCGAGATCGTGATCGGGCCGAGCACGCAGATCGGCTATTATGCGCAGGAACACCAGACGCTTCATGCCTGGTGGGACCGGGCGCCGCTTGATTTTGTGCGCGACATTGCACCCCGCCGCGAAGAGGATGCTGTTGCTTTTCTGCTCAAATTCGCCTTCAGCTACGAACAGACGCGCCAGCCGATTCGCACGATGAGCGGCGGCGAGCGCAGCCGCTTGCAGCTTGCCGCGCTGATGCTTCAGCAGCCGAACCTGCTGCTGCTCGACGAGCCGACCAATAACCTCGATATTCCGTCGATGGAAGTCCTGGAGCGCGCGCTGGACGAGTTTGAAGGGGCGCTGCTGGTCATCTCGCACGACCGCTATTTTCTCGATCAGGCCGTCGATCAGGTGGTCGAACTGGACGGCGGCGCGCTGCAAACCTATCCCGGCGGTTACACGGATTATCTGCTCGCTTCAGGAGAATCTGCGTAACCACGCGGTGCAGACGCAGGCTTGCCCAGCCCGTAGGGGCGTATCGCCATACGCCCCTGCAAGAACACGTGACTCAGAGTGTTTACTCAACGTGCATACGGGTGCTCCCCTGCCATGCTACTCCCACCGAACTGTCACGTCAAACCCGCGCTCGCGGACCTTGTCCATAAAGGTGGTCGCGAGGACGGCCTTCTCCATCGGCCATACACCCGGCGGCACGACCCCACGCGCGATAAATTCCGCCATGATCCCGGCGTGCCAGCCTGTCAGCCGCTCCATCGCCGTAAAGCCTGTTGTCTCGTCGTAATAATCAATCAGATCGATAATGACCGCACGCCTGCGCCCGCTGCCATCAACGCCAACGCCTTTGGCACGCATCACGCATACATCCCTGACGAGTGACGCGCGAAGCTTCGGCTCCAGCAGGGCGTGGAAAACGTCACGCGGCACGATTTGACCGCCATTGATCCGGATCGGCTCCAGATCGAACAGACCCAGCAACTGAAAAGCTCTAAACTGGTCGAAATGTCCGGGCCAGCGGCAGGTTTTGTTCTGATAGACCTGAAGCTTACCCTCAAACGAATAGGGGGCGGTGCTGGTTCCCCCGGTGGTCGTGAAGGCTTCCAGCCGTCCCACACCGTCGAACTCGATCGGTTCCAATTCCTCAAAGGCGCCGACCATGGTGATTTTTCCATCGCGCAGAAAAGCAACCTGGCCGTGATACTCATTCGTCAAGCCATTGATGTTGAAAGTGGATTGGTAATTCCAGGGCGGGATCGGGTTTTGGGGAATGCCACCGTCCCAGAGATAGACCTCTTGCGCGGACAGCCCTTCCTGTTCCAGCAGTTCGACCGCATACGCGCCCAGTGTATTGTTCATGCCCGGCCCCATGCCGCAGTCCGGCACAATCGCCATCTGGCACGCCTTGGCTTCAGCGTCGCGCCTGATTTGTTCAAGTACCGTCGGCGTGTGCCCGCCATAGTCCACCATGCCCGCGCCAGTGCGCAGTGCCGCTTCGGTCGCCGCCGGGATAAACTCGAACGGTGTGCCGCACAAAAATACATCGATTCCTGCCAGCGCGGCGATCAGCGCATCCACATCACTGGCGTCAAGCTGCTGCCACGCTGCCACCGGCCGGCCGGCCAGCCGGTTGATCCGCTCCGCGGCCAACTGTGCAACCTGCGCGTCATAATCGGCCAGCAGAACATTTTGTCCGCCGCCGCGTGTAACCATATCATAAGCCGTCGCAACGCCCTGGCGTCCTGCGCCGATGACTGCATACCGGAAACCGTTCATTCGTGCTCCTCTGTAAAGTGCTGAATCGAACAAAAAACTGCGGTGACAGACCGCATCACCGCGTTAAAAATATCATCACAATCGAAGTGCCGCTAACCGCCGGTCTTCTGCTTCACCAGTTCGACCACGTCCGGGAAGTCGATGCCGAGCGCCTGAATCTTCGCCAGCGTGGGAATCCCGTTCGAATCCCAGCCGCGCCGCGCGTAGACCGCATCCGCCAGCTTTTTATACTGCGCTTCGCGGTATTCACGCAGTTTCGCCAGTTTCTCTGGCAGCGTCATCGTATCGGGATCGACGCCCACCAGATCACGAAGCTGTTGATCGTACCGTTCCACGCGCGATTCGTATTCATCCGCCGTGACCGGCCCCATCGCCCGGTAGGGGATTTGATCGTGCTCGCGCGTGCCATAACCCAGCTTGAGCGCCAGCAGCCGCTGGAAGTTATAGACACGCTCCGACTGGGCGACGAGGTCTTCGGGTCGGGTCGGCTTGCCGGACAGCCCTTCATAGAGCCATGTGTAATTCTCAACATGTTCCGGGACTTTGTTCGGCTCAGCGGTTTGTTTGTTGTTGGCCGGCACAATATCGTTCCAGGGCAGCTTGCACAGCCCATGCAGGCTGAACCACGTCCGCCACAGGGGGAAGTAGTGCAGCGCCTCGGCTTTCGCTTCAAACGTCGGCAGTTCCTTGCGCACCATGTCCATGAAGATCAGCCAGGCTTCGTCATGCTGCGCGCCCTTGACGGCCAGCCCGTACCCGCCCTGCTGCGCCAGCGATTCCTTGGTCATATACTCGGAGATTTCCATCCCCTTGACTTCCATGCCGATGTCGTTGACGAACTTCGGATCCGCGCCGTACTGCTCGACAAACAGCCGCTTCATAGTAGCGCACGCCCTGCCCGATGATGTGCCCAAAGCCCTCGCCGCGCGCCAGTTGGTGCAGCAGTTCGAGCGCGGCCCGCGCGTTGCCCCAGGCCAGCTTCAGCCCGCCGGTGATCGTATCGTTGATGATGCCCTCGGCGTAACACTCCATGGCAAATGCCACGGAGTTCCCAAACGAGATCGTGTCCACGCCGTAGGTATCGCAGTAGAAGTTCAGTTCGGCAATCGCCAGCGGATCAAACACACCAATGTTCGACCCCTCGCCCGCGATCGTTTCGTACTCCGGCCCATCGACCAGCACCGCCTGATCCTTGTACGGCCCGGTTTGCAGGTGGAAATGATCGATGCCGTGCGCGCACGACAGCGTGCAGCCGTACCAGCAGCCATCCGGGAGGCCCTGCGTATAGAGATTGCGCCAGACTTCGGTATCCAGGTTGTCGGCGTCCGGATGCGACCCGTAGCGGAAGTTATGCACCGGCAGCAGGTCAAACTCGTTCATGATCGGCGGCAGATGGCCGGTACCCACGCTCGCGCATGTGGTTCTGCTTGCTGTCCAGATCGGAGATCTCTTTGTTGATCCGCTTGCCGGCCTTGCGGATCAGTTCCATATTCGCCGGGTTGTTGCTGTCGCCCTTCATGCTCGCTGTAGCGCACGACCAGCGCCTTGATGCGCTTGTGGCGGAAGACCAGCCCGGATCCGCCGCGCCCCGCCTGCTTGACGCGCACATCCTTGCGCCGCACGTCGTACCAGCTAAAGTTCAGGCAGGCATAGCGCGAAAACTCGGCCGCCTGTCCTGACGACACAACCGAGACATTCCGCATGTCTTTTTCGCCCTGGGCGTACATCTCGGTAAGCTGGCGTCCGATCAGGTGCGTGTTGAGGTCTTCGAGCGGGGCTTCCTCGATGGTGATGCGGCCCTCGTCGCCATCGATCACGATGATCACGTCGCGTTCAGCGATCCCCTGGATTTCGAGCGCATCCCACCCGGCGAATTTCAGATAGGGGCCAAAGTAGCCGCCCACGTTGCTGTCGATCACCGATCCGGTCAGCGGCGACACCGTCACCACGGTGGATTTGCCGGAGCCGGGATACGCCGTGATGCCGCCGATCGGTCCGCCGGCGATGATGATCTCGTTTTCGGGGTCGTTCCATTGGGTGCTGGGCTTGACCGCATTCCACAGCAGCCACATGCCAAAGCCCTTGCCGCCGGTAAAAATATCTTTCATCTGCTGCGTGACCGGCTTGCTGCTGATCGTGTTGTCCGAAAGGTTGATGTGCAGCGTGCGGTTCGCGTAGCCGCGCTCCACCGGCTGTAAATCATAGTTGAGTTCTGCCAGTAAGTGATGGCCCTGTTTAAGTTCGTCGGGCGTCAGTGTCGTCATTCAGACCGTCTCCTGCAATAGCATAAAAGTTTGATTTCATCATACCTGATGCTGCGCCCGGTGTCACGCCATCATGAAGAAAAAGTGTCATTTTACACGGGGAATGACGGTGCTAAAATCATGTAACATCATCCACCCGCCCGACAAGGAAGCCGCCATGCCCAAGCTCTATTTTGTGTCGTCCAACGAGGAAAAATACCGCGAGATCTGCCTTGCATTGGACGGTTCTGCCGTTGAGATCGAACGAGTTGCGCTCGATCTGCCGGAGATTCAATCGCTGGACCCGGCCGAGGTCGCCGCCTACAAAGCGCGCAAAGCCTACGAACAGGTGCAGCGCGGGCTGATCCTGGTCGAGGACACGGGTCTGGCCGTCCATGCCTGGAACGGTTTCCCCGGCGCGCTGATCAAGTGGGTGCTGGCGACGTTGGGCGAAGCAGGGATGTGCCGCCAGCTTGACGCCTGGGCAGACCGGCGGGCGACGGCGACGGTCGCGCTGTGCGTCTCGGATGGGGCCGAGATTTACACTTTCATCGGCCAGTCGGAGGGCAGCATCACGCGGGAGCCGCGCGGCACATTGGGCTTCGGCTGGGACAGCATCTTCCAGCCAGATGGTTATTCGATCACCTATGGCGAGATGCCGCGCGACGACAAGATGGGGATCTCCATGCGGGGCCGCGCCCTGGATGGTCTAAAAGACTTCCTGCTGAATAAAACTTAGCGTGACTGCGCGCTTCGCCTTAAGCGAGGTCATCCTGTAAAATACCCGTATTCAGATGATTACCTGTTTAGGAAAAAACTGTGTCCGAACCTCAAGTATTTCAGCTCTCGCGCGCCTACTTTGGGCACCTGATCGATACGCAGCAGCGCACCTCGGCCACAGCCGGCGTGATCGCCCGCACGCCCGACATCACCCCGACGCAGATCGCGGAGTGTGTGCGCGTGGCGAAGCTGCCGCCGCCGCTCGCTGCTCCCGATATGCCCGGCGCGCTGGGCCTGTTCCGCGGGGAGACGATTGAGTTCATCCTCGCCAAAGCGCAGTACAACGACACAGGCCATCCGCAGGTCCTCTACATTCTGACGCCGATGGCGGCGCTGCGGCACCTGGGCGGCAATGTGTTGGCGCTGCGCTCGCTGGCGATGATGGAAATGCCCTCGTTCAGCACCCTGCGCACAAACCTTGTACCCTTCGAACTGCGCGATCCCAAACCGCCCAGCGCCGAGGAACAGACCGACGCGCTGCTGAACTTGCTGCTGTACTGCAACGACTCGTTCAGCACGGTCGAAGGGATCCTGGCTGGGCTGGTGCAGGGCTGGCCGCTGGCGATTGTCAACAGCCCGCCGTCGCTGGAAAAACGGCTCCAATTTTTGCAGGGGCTGCTCTGCCTGCTGCCGATCCCGGCGCGCGTCGGCATTACCTATGGGACGAACGTCACCGATGCGCACATGGGCCAGCTTCAGATCAAGTTCCTGAGCCAGCACGCCTTGCCCGGCCAGCATATGGTTTACGACTGGGGCGGCGGCAAACTGCTCACGCCCGCCCCTGAAGATTCGTACAGCCATTACATCATCGCACAGCTTAAGCTCGATCCCTCCCTGGTGATCGAAAAGACCGCGCAGCTTTCGCGCACGACCGTATGGCGGGCCATGCACCGCGAGAATTTGGCGAGCGCCCTGGCATGGGTATCACGCCGCTCGGCCATCGATCAGGCCGTGCAGAACAACCAGCCCGCCGACCGCGAGACCGTCGCATCCGTGCTGCGCGAAGATCCGACCCTCTCCGACGACCTGCGGCAGGCCTATGCCCGGCACCTGCTCGCATTCGCGATTGCGCTCAACGAGCCGGAATCCGCCGACGTGATTCCGGCGGTGTGCGCAGCCAACGCCACGATCGCCCAATCGATCGCCGATCAACTGCGCGCGGCGGCTGAGGGCAACCAGGCGCGCATGGTCTATACCCTGCTGGAACGCTGGCTCCTGCACAGTTCGGAGGCGTCCGCGCTGCAATGGCATGGGCTGCTGCACACGGCCGCGCAGCAGATGATGGCGGAAATGCTCACCCAGGACCAAAGCGACGCGGCGATCCGGTTCCTCACCCAGGCGCACGAGAGCAGCCCTGCGCTCCGCATGAATGAGGTCATGCCGGGTCTTCTCTGGCTGTCGGTTGGCGCGGCCCGCTACGACATGAATCTGGCGCATACGGTGTTTCTGATCGCCGTCGAAGTCATGCCGCCGGGCGACCTGTATCGCATCCTGAGCGACGTGCAGTTCCGGCAGCAGCTTCCCCAGGAACTGCAAACCGCGCTGTCCTATCTGCAGACTGAGCCGCGCCCGTCCGCCCCGCCCCACGTTCTCGATCAGGGGGCGCGTGCCTTTGGCGAAGGCAAGCGGATGATGGTACTGACCCGGCTCGCGGAGCGGGCCGCCTATCTGGAACGAACCGAACTGATTGACACCCCGGCGCTGCAAGCCCTGCTGGTGCTGGCGCAGTCGCCGCAAAGCGAGCGCTTCCACCATCTGATTTTGCAGGTGGTGGACGAGATCAGCGAAGTGTCCATCCTCCAATCGCTTGAGACGCCTGGCCTGCGGGTGCTGGCCCAGCTTTTGCTGCAGGTGGGCGAGTGTGAGCGCGCGATTGGACAGTTGGTGTTCTACCAGAATCAGGTTTTTGGCATTCCGCGCCTCAAGGAATTCACCACCCTGGCCGGTGATGTGTTTCGCCTGAGCGCCCTCTCGCCGGATGCGCTCAACGCCGCGCTCGCCTGCCTGGAAGGCAGCCCGATTCGCCCGGAGCCGCGCGCGACCATCTACTGTAACGCGCTGGTCAATCGCCAGTGGGCTGACGATCAGCAGTACGCGGCCCGCCAATTGACAACCATGATCTTCAACGATTTCCATCTGGTGAGCGCGGTGGGCACCGAGCAGGTGCTTAAGCTGCTGGACTTTTACGCCCACTCGCGTGATGCCCTGGATGCGCTGCGTGTCGCCGCCGCCCTGGTCGATCACACGCTGAACATGGGCCAGGAAGGCGCGGCTCTGCTGGTACGCATGTGGCCGTCAATCACCTGGGATGCCACTTCCCACGAGGCCGCGCTGGAACTGCTGCGCCGGTTCGTGCGCGGCGTATCCCTGAGTCAGGCGCCCACCCTGCTGGCCTATTTTGAGCAGGAACTGGGTCCTGAAGTGGGGCGCGGCCTGCGCGCCGCTTACCTGATGCGGCTGGTGATCGGACAGATCGAGTCGTCGGCTCCCACCAGCCTTGCCGAAGCCCAGCGTAAGGGGATCAGCTTTGAAGACTTCGAGAAGATGAACCAGCCCGCGCTGGTCCGGCTGGCAAACGAAGTCGAGACCGCGGTCCAGCTTTTCCTGGACCTGACCACGGCTTACCACACCGACAAGGAGCGTCCGCCCGTCCACCGGCTGCGGCACGACCTCGATACGATGACCGGCGGCCTCTCCGAACTGGATCGCGGACAGGTCGCGGACAACCTGATCGTGATGACCCGGCAGGTCTACGAGTTGGGCCGGGGGCGGTCGGGCAAGGGCGCGAAAAACGCCGCATCCGATGCCCTGGTACGCGGGCAGGCTGTGCCGCAGAACGGCGTCGATCTGCTGCGCTTTATCGGCGGACATTTTGCCCGGCACCAGTCCATCCCGCTCAACCTGAAGCGGGAGGAAATGATCCACATTTTCGGCACGCGCTCCGCCGCCATGCTCCTGCGCGAGACGAATGCCATCGCCCGGCTGCTGAACGGGTTGCAGGTCGCCTTTGCGCAGCAGGGAGCCGACCAGCTATCGCCCCAGGCGCTCACCGACGAACTGACCAGCCTTTGGGACAGCCTGTCGCTGTATAATCAGAGGCAGATTCAGGAGGCGTTTGCGCGCGGCTGCCAGCATCTGGCCGACGCCATCGGCATCATGGCGGACCATGCCAACGACCGGATCATCGCGGAGGGCGGGCTGGGACACCAGCTTGAGACCGGCCGCCGCCAGCCGCGTACCGCGCTGGAGACGCTGCGCTGGGTTCATGGTTATTTTGCGCGCCGACACACCCGCTAACGGAGTTTTGCTCATGAACCGGCGTTGGCTGGCGCTCCTGGTGAGTGGTCTGTGCGTGGTGGCATTCCTTGGCGCGTGCAGTCCGCAGCCCGCGGCCGCGCCCCCGCCCACCCCGCCGCCTACCCCCGCCGACGAGATGATCCAGGTCAGCGGCCTGGCAGCAGCCGGCCCCCGCCTGAGCGTGACGCTGCCCCTGCTCAAGCTGAATAAACGCCAGCCCGAAGAAAAAGCGCAGCTCTTCGTGGTGATCGCCGATCCGAAAGGCACTTACTCCTACCTGCTGTATCCGGCGAACGGGGCGGGTTACGCCACCGACCAGTTTGAACTGACCGACCATCCGCTCGAAATCAGCCTGAACGACCAGTCTACCCGCGTGACGCTGTGGATTGTGGCCGTCCACAACACGCGCTATTACGCCGCCGAGATGTTCGGCCTGGATGCGTTGGTGGCGAGTCTGGGACTCGGCTTTCAGAACTGGCTGGCCGAAGGTGATCCGCAGGACGATCCGCTGGCCGCGGTGGTCAGCGCGTCCGACGGCGCGCTGTATGAATGGTTCGCCGGGATCGAGGTGCTCGGCCAGCAGATGATCACGTTTGAGGCGCAGAACGGTTGGAACGTCGGCCTCGATTCGCGGCTGTCACCCGATGGGGGGATCAACGCCGTGTACAGCGCGCACCATATGTCAGCGGACGATGTCGCCCTGATCCCCACACCGACCCTGCTGGCGCTTCGTCCCGGTTACACGCTGCTGGTGGAGGATACGTTCGCCGGCGGCACCAGCACCCATAACTGGTTTGAGGATGGTGATGAGACCTACAGCAACCGGATCATCGACGGCGCATACGAGATCCGCCTCACCGCCATCACACAGCGCGATTTTGGCGTCTCGTGGGGATCGATCGAGGGCGAGCAGTTCAGTGATTACCTGCTGGAAGCCGAAGTATCGCTGCTCGACGAGGATGCGCCCAATGTCCAGTACGGGATCTGGTTCCATTACCAGGACGATTATAACTTCATCTACTTTGGACTCTCGAACCGGGGCGAATACCGCGTGGCGGTCGTGCAGGATAACAGTACCCTGCGCGAGGTCAAAGGTTGGACGTCCCACCCGGCGATCCTCGCGGGGGCGGCGCGGAATCGCTTGCAGATCGAAGCGGCGGCTGACGGTGCCATTACTCTGAGCATCAACGGCGAATCGCTGCTGACCTTCAACGATCCAACCTATACGAGTGGATCGGTGGCGTTCTTCTGCCGATCGCAGACCATCCCCGTGACCTGCCGCCTTAACAACCTGCGGATCTGGCAGGCAGCGGAGTAAGCGCGGCCACGCTCAAAGCGACAGCAGATGCGGCACCAGCAGCAGCAGCGTCCCCGCGCCGATCTGGCAGAAAAAGCTGGCCGCCAGTCCATGCCGGAAGTTGACGTAACTATAGAGGAAATTGAGCAGCACCAGCGCCGTGCCAAAGACCACACCCACCACCGGCGTATCCCCCAGGTTCAGATGCGGGAAAAACATCAGCATGGACCAGAGGCTCGCCAGCAGCGCCACGACCGGAATCGAATGGACGCGCTGCATTGCCCCGCGGAAAAACAGCAATTCCGCTACCGGCATGACAAACACGGTCGTCTGAAAGATCCACGTATCCAGCAGCGCGCGCTCGGCGTCAGCCGCGCCAAACAGCCGATCGGACGCCGTCGCCAGCGTGTGCAAATCGGCAAAGACAAGCGCTCCGCCCGTAAACAGCCCCAATCCGATCCCCCACATCAGATCGCCGGGATCGGTGACTTTCAGCCGGATGCCGCTGCCGATCAACACGGCCATGCCGCCCATCGCCGCCAGAAACGCCCACAGCACCACATACCGCACGTTCGCCTGGATCGGCGTCAGGCCCACACTGAGCGCCATCGCCATGATGTACCCGAAGATCGGGTCGAGATCCTGGCGGGTGCGGCGCGATTGGGCGTCATCGGACTCGGATCCGGTTTCATCCAGCCATTCATCCGACGGTGTTTCCTCGTGCAGCGGGATCGCCTGGGGCGGATGGCCGACGCGCAAGCCTCGGTCGCGCGGCACCATCGGGCGGCGGGGTTCGGCATCAGTTTCGGGCGGTGCGGACTCCGCCGGTTCGGGGGCAGATGGATTCAACGCAGTTCCTCTTGAATGGCGGCCAGTACGCGCTCAACATCCTCATGCGTGATCCAGTAGTGCAGCACCGCGCGGAAACGGTACTCGTCCATGTCCATGATCTGAATCTGATGCGCGGCCAGGCGTTCGGCCAGTTCCGGGGCCGTCATGCCGGCATCTTTGCGCAGGCCGAAGAAGACCATGTTGGTCTGCACCCGGCTGAGGTCGATCTCGATCTGGGGCAGATCGGCCAGCCCTTCGGCCAGCCGCCGCGCGTTGGCATGATCCTCGTGCAGACGCAGCGTCATCTTGTCCAGCGCGATCAATCCCGCCGCCGCCAGAATACCTGCCTGACGCATCCCGCCGCCAAGCATCTTACGGATGCGCCGCGCCCGTTCGATATAGTCGTGAGAGCCGACCAGCACCGATCCCACCGGCGCGCACAATCCCTTGGACAGGCAGAAGGTCACGCTGTCTGCCGCTTCGACCAGCGCCGCCACGTCACAGTTCAGCGCCGTCGCCGCGTTAAAAATCCGCGCGCCGTCGATATGCAGGGCCAGCCCGTGGTCGCGCGCGATCTGACCCACGGCATCGATGTAATCCTTCGGCACCGGGATGCCGCCCACCGTTCCCTGCGTATTTTCCAGAGCGATCAGCCGCGTGATGGGCATGTGGGCATTATCGGGACGGATCGCGCCGCGAATATCCTCCAGGCGCAGGGTCCCGTCCGGCTGGACCGGCAGCGGATAGGGATGCACGCCGCCCAGCGCCGCGATCCCGCCCGCCTCATAGACAAACGTGTGTGCCTTGTTGCCCAGGATGATCTCGTCGCCACGCCCGCAGTGCGCCAGCACGCCGACGAGGTTGCCCATCGTGCCGCTGGCGACGAACAGCCCGGCCTCTTTGCCCAGGCGGGCGGCGGCTTTCGCTTCCAGGCGGTTAACCGTCGGATCCTCGCCAAACACATCGTCACCGACCGGCGCTTCGGCCATTGCCTGACGCATTTCCGGCGTCGGCCAGCTTACCGTGTCGCTTCGCAGATCAATCGTATCCATTCAAAGTCTCTCCGCAAAAAGTCGCCCGACGTGACAGCACGCCGGGCGGCACATAATGCGCTAAACGATGTCCTCACTAATTCACAGCCGACAGCAGCCCGCAGAGCAAACAGCACCCCGTCACCAGCAGAAAGCCGATAATCGGGATCGTCGTCGCCGTGATATAGGCGGCGGGCAGAAAGAACAGAATCCGCGCGATGTTGGCGACCCATTCCGGCACTTCTTCAGCGTCGGCATACTCGGTCGGCGCGCCGACATATTCGATCTCGTCCGGTTCCTGATGGGGCTGGCTCATCGGCTGCTCTCCCGACGGTGATTGGCTTCCAACCTGCTTCACACACTGCTGCGCAGGGGCATATCACGATATGCCCCCTACCGGATCGATGCTTAATAGCGCTTGACCAGGGAACGATATACGGTGGGATGCCGCGATTGTAGCGTCTGGTACTCCTCACGGCACTTGCGCACCTCGTCCAGATCGATCCGCGCCACGGCGTACCCTTCGCGCGGCTCTTTGCTTTCTTTGGTCTGCTCTTTGCTGCCTTCAGCCGGAGTTTCTTTCTCGTCGGTGGGAGCCAGCGTGGCGTAGGTTTTGCCGCGCGGCCCGACGATCATACTCTCGCCGCCGAAATTGAGCGTCACATCCTCGCCCACGCGGTTAGCCGCCGCGACATACAGCGCATTTTCAAACGCCCGCGCGCGCACATAGGTCCGCCACTCTTCCATCTGCGTGGTTTCCCAGTTCGCCAGCACGCACAGCAGTTCGGCGCCATCCAGCGTCAGCGAGCGCGCCACTTCGGGGAACGCCAGATCCCAACCGAGCAGCAGCCCAACCTGGCCGATCTCAGTTTCGATCACCGGCAGGCGGAAGCCCTCGCGAAAAGCCATGCGTTCTTCGCCGCGCAGGTGGATCTTGTTATAGCTGCCCAGCATCTCACCGTCCGGCCCGACCAGCACGGCCGTGTTGTACAGTACGCTCTCGACCTTTTCTTTTGTTACCATGCCGAACGCGATGTACACGCCGAACTCTGCCGCCCGCTGCGACATCAGGTTCACCGTCGGGCCGGGGATGCGCTGCGCCAGCTCGGTAAAGCGCACGCCCAGTTCGTTACCACTGGTGGTCAGTTCGGGGAAAACGATCAGATCGACTTTCTGCTGCGACGCGATCTTTGATACAAAGTCCGACATCTTGACGAGGTTATCTTCCGACTCCCCGAGCGCCGGTTTCATTTGAACAGTTGCAATCGTGATTTCACGCATGGATTTTCCTCAAATTCAGGGATGATCAGGTATTCATGTGACCGGGATTCATTAATGGTTTAATGTAGCGCCAAAACAGCCCAAATGCAAATCCGTTCCTCAGCGCGGCAGCTTCTCCAACACGTTGCGCAGCGAGGCCGGCAGCGGCGATTCGACGGACAGCGTTTCTCCCGTGGCGGGCTGGATGAATGTGATCGCGGCCGCGTGCAGAAAATAGCGCTTCATCTTGATGCGCTGTTTGCGCGGCCCATAGACGTTATCGCCCACCACCGGGCAGCCGATAAACGCCAGATGCACGCGGATCTGGTGTGTGCGCCCGGACTGGGGATACACATCCAGCAAACTGTGATAGGCGTAGGTTTCGCGCACACGGTATTCGGTGGAGGCTTCGCGGCCGTCGCGCGATACGGCCATGCGCTTACGCTGCTGCGGATCGCGGCCAATCGGCGCGTCGATCAAGCCTTCGGGCGTCTGCGGCATGCCTTCCACCAGCGCGATATAGTGCTTCTTGACGGCGCGCGTTTTGAACTGCGCCCGCAGTTGTTCCAGGGCTTCCGCCGTCTTGGCGATCAGGATCACGCCAGACGTTTCTTTGTCCAGGCGATGCACGATCCCGGCGCGGTCCGGCTCGCTGAAGGTCGCGATCCCCGGCCAGCGCGCCAGCACGGCATTGACCAGCGTGCCAGATGTATGCCCCAATGCCGGATGGACCACCATGCCCGCCGGTTTATCCACGACCGCAACCTGATCATCCTCGTAGAGAATGACCAGCGGGATCGTTTCGGCTTTGGCTTCCTGGTCGGTTTCGACCGCCGGCAACTGGACTCGGATCGTCTCGCCGCCTTCAAGCCGGTGCGACGCCTTGACCGGGCGATCATTGACCATCACCCGCCCATCGTGGATCAGGTTTTGCACCTGCACCCGCGATAACGCCGCAAAATGCGCCGCGAGAGCTTTATCGAGCCGTTCGCCGGCCGCGTCGGAGATAAATTCAACTGTCTGATGTTCGTCGCTCATGGTTTGCTTTCGCCTGACCGCGCGCTAAAATGCCTGCGGCCCTTATCTCAACATGAAGGAGTGCGCCATCATGGCCCCTGCTGACCGTCCGGTATCCGAAAACACCTTTCGCGTCCGTTACGCCGAAACCGACTCGATGGCGATCACGCACCATTCCAATTATATCGTTTACTTCGAAGAAGCCCGCAGCCACTATTCGCGCGAAGCGGGCGCGGATTACGCCGAATTCGAGCGCAGCGGCTACTGGCTGACTGTGGCCGAAGTCCACGCGCGCTATATCGTCCCGACGCACTACGCCCAGTTGATCACGGCCCGCTGCTGGATCGAAGACCTCAAGAGCCGGACAATCATGTTCGGCTATGAGATCGTGGACGCCGAGACGCGGCAGGTCTGCGTAACCGGCTATTCGAAGCACGTTTGCATCAACCACGACGGGCGCGTGAGCAAGATCCCCGAAAACTGGCTGAGCCGGATGAAAAACGGCCTGCCGGAAGCCGCCATAACCCTTACAGCGGCACGACCTGCCCCATCGCGGTTACATCATAACCGGGCTGCGCGGCCACCGCTGCCCGGAACTCGTCATCGGCCAGCAGCGCCAGCACGTGCCGGATCATCGGCAGATCGACAAATTCGGCCGGGATGACCAGATCGTATCGCTCGCGCGCCACGGGGATAAAGTCCAGATTCAGCGCCAGCGCCGCGCTGCGGATGCCCATCCCCGCGTCCGCGCTGCCGGATGCGACCGCCGCGGCCACCGCCAGATGTGTATATTCTTCGCGCTCGTAGCCGTTCACCGCTGCCGGATCGATGCCGCGCTGCGCCAACTCATAATCGAGCAGCACCCGCGTCCCCGCGCCCGGCTGCCGGTTCACATAGCGCAGGCGGGGCAGATCGTCGAGCGACTCCACGTGGAGCGGGTTGCCCGGCGCGACCATCAAGCCCTGCTCGCGGTGCGCGAACGTGACGATCCGCACCGGCTTGTCGCCCAGCGTGCGGCGGATGTATGCCACGTTGTAATCGCCGGTTTCGGGATCGAGCAGGTGCGTCCCGGAAAGATGCGCCTCAGCCGCGCTTCTGCGCAACCAGCCCGCCCAGGCTGCCCACATTGGCCGACGCCAACCGGTAGCCCGGAAAACGCACGGCGAGATACTGTCCCAACAGGTCGAGCATGGGATCGTGACTGCCCACGACAACCACCGTCCGCGCGATGTCTTCCGCCGGACGGTACAGCAGCACTTCGACCTCGCTGCCGATATTCAGCCCTTCGCTGAAGCGTGGAATGTGCAGCAGGCCATCGGCGCGCACCAGCGATGTGATCACCCCCGCCCCACGTGCCAGCGGCGTCACCAGGGTGCGATCGCCCACCTGTCCCACCGTGACGCGCACAAAATCATCATCCCCGGTGGGTGACACCACTTTGCGGGTCAGTGTGGCGCGGATACGCGCGTGGCGCGGCGGAGTCTGGCCCAGCCAGCGATAGAGCAGCGGCCGCACAAAGATCTCGCCGGTCAGCGCCGCGGAGACAGGATACCCCGGCACGCCGATCACCGGGACATCGTGTACCATGCCCATGATCACCGGGTGGCCCGGCCGCACCGCCACGCCATGGACCAGCAGCGTGCCCAACGCGCGAACCGCGCGCGCGGTGAAATCCTTCGAACCCGCCGAGGAACCGGCCAGCACCAACACCAGATCGTGATCGGCGCACGCTTCCCGAATCGCCGCCTGGATCGCATCCGGATCGTCGGGCAGGGCCGCCCACCGGGTGAAGATCCCCCCCGCCTCGCGCACCTGCGCGCCCAACACGATGCTGTTGTATTCGATCACCGCGCCCGCCAGCGGACTCTCCCCCGGCGGCACCAGTTCGGAGCCGGTGGGCAGGATCGCGACGCGCGGGCAGCGGCGGACGAGCACCTCTGTGTGTCCGCACCCGGCCATCGCGCCAAGATCGGGCGGGCGCAGGCGGTGGTTGGCGGGCAGGATTAGCTCCGTCGCGACCATGTCTTCGCCCATCATGCGCACGTGCTGCCAGGGCACCACCGGCGCGCGGATCTCGATCTGGTCATCGCCGACCGGCTGCGTCTGTTCGATCATGATCACGGCGTTCGTGTCATCGGGCAGCGGCGCGCCTGTATTGACCGGGACCGCCTGATCCGCCACATGCAGCCGGAGCGGACGCGTTTCCGTCGCGCCGAGCGTATCGACCGCCCGCACGGCGTAGCCATCCATCGCGGACGCGTGGTAGTGCGGCGAGCTGATCTTGGCCCAGACCGGCTCGGCGGTGATCCGCCCCAGCGCCTCGTCCAGCGATACACGCTCACCCGGCAGCGGCGATCCTTTGCCGGCGCTGTCGAGCGCGGCTTGGAGGCGGGCCTGCGCCTCGTCCATGGGGATATCTTCGAGATAGATATTTCGCTCGTCCATCAGAACAGTATCACCTCCCCCGCTGCCCCTTCGCGCAGGCCGGTGAGATTGAGCGGCACTTTCAGCAGCCCATCGGCCCCAACCAGCGTGAAAATCAGGTTGCTTTTGCCGAAGACGGGTTCCGCCCAGGTATCGCCGTCGCGCTCGAACAGGCGGACCGGCACGTAATCTTCGCGACCTGCCGCTGACGGCACATTGACGGTCACCCGCGCGCGGACGTGCCGGTGGCGCGGCTCACCCGCTCCGAGCAGATACGAGATCGCCGGCACGCCAAACAGGGTGAACATCACCAGCGCCGACACCGGGTTGCCGGGCAGTCCGATCACCGGCTTACCATCCACAACCGCCAGGATGGTGGGTTTGCCGGGACGCGCCGCAACGCCATGCACCAGCACGCCCGGCGAACCGAGCCGGTTAATCGCCGCCGCCGTCATATCGCGCGTGCTGACGCTGCTGCCTGCCGTCACCACCATCAGATCGGCGTCCGGCAGGGCGTCCAACAAGGCTTCATACAGAGCATCCGGCTCATCGGTCACAATGTCATGAACCCGCGCATGCGCTCCCGCCCGTGTGCAGAGCGCCTGGATCGTGCCGCCGTTGATGTCGCGGATCTGGCCGGGAGACAGGTGCGTTGTCTGCGGGATCACCAGCTCATCCCCCGTAGAGAACAGACTGACGCGCGGCCGGCGGGTTACCGGGATCCCATCCGTGAGGCCGAGCGCCAGCAGCGCCCCGATGTCCTGCGGCTGGACGAGATGCCCGGCGGGCAGCACTTCCGCCCCCGGTGATACATCTTCGCCCACCTGGAGCACGTTTTCGCCGGATGCGGCCGGTCTGCGGACCTCGATCTCGTCATCCGAGAAAACCTGCGTATGCTCGACCATCACCACGGCATCCGCGCCCGCCGGGATCATGCCGCCGGTGTGGATCAGCACGACCGTCCCCTTGACGATCGTCACCGCCGCCGCTTCGCCCATGCGCACCTCGCCCACCACACGCAGATAGGCCGGCAGCGAATCCGACGCTCCGTAAGTATCCGCGGCCCGCACCGCGTAACCGTCCACCGTCGAGCGCCGGAACGCGGGCAGCGCCTCCGGGCTGAGGATGGCATGCGCCGTCACCCGCCCCAGGGTCTCGACCGCCGGCAGCGTCTCGACCTCAACGCGGTGGCTTACCTGCGCCCACCACGTCGCCCGCGCTTCGTCGGGAGGCAGCACTTCGAAAAATTCCGGCATAAAAGCTATCCCTCACAAAAAGGCGCTGCTCGCGCAACGCCTGTCTTCCTATCCACTTGAGTTGGGCGCGGCGGCTGGCTGCGCCTATCGCCGGGTCAAAGCAGGAGTGCGGCGAACGAAATCACATTCAGAACCAGCAAAATCACGACCCCGCCAAGCATAATCAGCCCGCGCGGTTCGACCCTGCCGGCTCCTGCTTCAATCTCGCCGGGGATCAAACGATAAAATTCAGCCCCAGGCAGAGGCACAGGGGATGGTTTCGCAGCCTGAACAGGCCGGGCCGCCGGTTCATCGGCGCTGGCCTCATCATCGTTCTCGTCGAAGCTGAAATCAAAATCCTCTTCTTCGTCAGCACCTGCAAGCTCGCTCGCGTTGAACGAAAAATCGTCCTGGACCGGTTCGGTGGGCTCGACGTATGGGCTGGGCGTGGCAAACGATCGGGGCGCTACCGGCGCATCAAAATTGTTAAACGACGCAAACGGATCTTCGTCGGTGCCAGCCTGCTCGACGGCCGGCTCATCCTCGCCAAAAGCGGAAAACCACGATGACGGCCCGCCATAGGTCTCGTCGGTCTCAGCCGTGGATTGATCCTCCGCGAACAGCCGATCATCGTCCGCGCTGTACGGCGATTCCCCGAATGGCTCATCATCGCCCGTTACGAAGGGGCCCTGGTCGGCATCGGCTTCGACAGGCGCAAACGCATCGGGGTTGTCCTTGCTGATGTTGAGCCGCTGCACCCAGGCATCCCATTCCTGCGCGGACGGTATCTCAACATCCTGCCCGCTGCCGTACGCGGCCGGGCTGTCGCTGCGCCCCCAATCAACGCTGGTGGGGATCGCATAGGGATCGGTGTCGGGGGTCTCATCCGGGGACGCGGGTTGGGACGTGCCGCTAAACCAATCGAAAGCCCGATCATCAGGGGCTGAAGACGGCGCAGAATCAAACGTGTTGGCGAATGGGTCATACTCCCCGCTGCCAGGCGGTGATGTCTGTCCGGCAGCCGGTGAGGCCGGTGGCTGCTGCTTTTTCTGCCTGAGCGATGCTAACCCCTGCTGCGCTTTGACATTCTGCGGATTCACCGCCAGCACGTTTTCCAGGCAGATTTCCTGCTCCTCCAGCGAATCCACCGCCGCGCTCAGGTAAAACCACGCCTGCTCGTGATGCTGGTCCTGCTCGACAATCCCTTCCAGCAGGGAACGCGCCTCTGCCTTTCGCCCGGCCTTTAACGCGGCTACCGCCTGTTTGATCTGATCGTCAACCCCGGCCATCACATCCTCGCTCGATCGGCCACCTGTTTTGCCACCTGATCATACCACAAAATAAAAATGGCCCAACGCGGCAGGAGCGCACATCATGCTCACGCCCCTCATGATTTCTGGCGTTTAACACCCGCAATCCGGTTCGACAGGTATATTTCGTAGCGACGACCCTTGGGCTGCCCAAAACGGGTAGGGCAAGCCCTACCCCTACGGAATTTTGTTACCGGACCTGGTGGTCAAACCCCATCCGATAGTTATTGATGAACAAACTCTAGAACAACCCCACGATCCGGCCGTCGTCGTCCAGATCGATGTTCATGAAAGCCGGATGCGTCGATAGACCCGGCATCGTGCTCATTTCACCGAGCAGGGGATACACGAACCCCGCCCCGACACTGGCGCGAACCTCGCGCACCGGCACGGTGAAACCCGTGGGCACGCCTTTCAGCGTCGGGTCATGGCTCAGGCTGAGATGGGTCTTCGCCATGCAGATCGGCAGGCTGCCGAAACCGGCTTCTTCGTAGAGCTTGATCTGGCGTTCGGCCAGCGGCTCGAAACGAACCCCGTCCGCGCCATACACTTCTTTGGCGATCGTTTCGATCTTGGCTTTGATGGGCTGGTTCAGGTCGTACAGGAATTTGAAGTGGCTCGGCTTCTCGGCAGCAGCGACCACGGCTTCCGCCAGTTCAACCGCGCCTTCACCGCCCCGCGCCCAGTGATCGCTCATGACCGCGTCTTCCGCCCCCGCGTCCTGCGCGATCCGGCGAACCAGGGCGACTTCGGCATCGGTGTCGGTCGCAAAACGATTCACGGCGACCACCACCGGCACGCCAAACTTGCGCGCAATCTTGATATGATGCGCCAGATTCGCGCCGCCCGCTTCGAGCAGCGCCAGATTCTCGGTCGTATACGCTTTGTCCAGCGGCGCACCGGGTGAAACCTTGGGACCACCGCCGTGCATCTTGAGCGCGCGGATCGTCGCCACCAGCACGACGACATTCGGGATCAGGCCGGAGTAGCGGCACTTGATGTCAAAGAATTTCTCCATGCCGATGTCCGCACCGAAACCGCTTTCGGTCACGACGTAATCGCCCAGCCGCAGCGCGATCTGGTCGGCCAGAATGGAGCTGTTGCCGTGCGCGATATTGGCGAACGGCCCGCCGTGTACAAAAGCCGGCTGGCCTTCCAGCGTTTGCAGCAGATTGGGCATAATGGCATCTTTGAGCAGCACAGCCACCGCCCCTGCTACGCCCAGATCCTCCAGATTGACCGGCTGGCCGGCCCGGTTCAGCCCCACGACCGCGCGCCCTACTCGCTCGCGCAGGTCTTTCGGACTGGTGGTGAGCGCCAGGATCGCCATCAACTCGCTCGCCACGGTGATGTCAAAGCCGGTTTTGCGCGGGAAGACGGGGCTGGGTGAGCCATCTGCCAGCGTATCATCGTTGAGGCCCACCATGATACGGCGCAGCGACCGATCGCACACATCCACCACACGGTTCCAGGTGATGGTGGCCGGGTCAATGTCCAGGCGTTTCACGCCGCGCTTCTCCAGGCCGTCATCGGACTGGCGGCTCTCGTGATACAGGCGCGTATCCAACGCCGCGGCGACCAGATTGTGCGCGATGCTGATGGCGTGAATATCACCCGTCAGGTGCAGGTTAAAATCCTCCATCGGGATCACCTGGCTGTATCCGCCGCCGGCCGCGCCACCCTTGATATTGAAGGTCGGGCCCATGCTGGGCTGGCGGATGCAGAGCACTACGTTCTTGTTCAGGTAGCCTAACGCCTGGGTCAGGCCGACGGAGGTGGTTGTTTTGCCCTCACCGAGGGGCGTGGGTGTAATTGCCGTGACGTCGATGTACTTGCCCTGCGGGCGATCCTTGAATTTCTCCAACACGTCAAGATGGACTTTGGCCTTATATTTGCCGAACAGGTCGAGATCGTCTTCGGTCAGGCCCAGTTTCGCCGCGATTTCGCGAATGGGCCGCAGGTCGGCAGCCTGCACAATCTCAATATCACTCGGAACGGGAACGGCTGGCATAAGTTTTTCTCCGTAAATAACCTAAAAAACATGCAATCCCAAATGATCCGCAACTGTAATCTGAATCGGCCCTTGCTGGCAAGTGTTCATCCGATCATTTTGTGCGGAAAAAAAGCACACTCGCCCCGGTGAGCGAGTGTGTACATCTGGCTGTAGTGTTGGAAGAATGTTTCCACTATTCACCCAGGATGCCCATGTCAATCGCCTCGTCGTACCCCACGCGCTCGCCGTCGTCCGCCGCTAGCGACGCGGCCAGATCGCTCAGGGTGCTCTCGTCAAACAGGCTGTCCGCCAGCCCCACATCGACCGCCTGCCCAAACAGCGCCTCAGCATCAAAGTTATTGACGGGTTCCAGGATCGGTTGTCGTGGGGGAGGAGGTGGTTCGACCACAACTTCACGCCGCGCCGTTTCCTGGGTTTTGCGGACAGGCTGTGCGGCTGCCTGCGGTGCTTTGACGGGCTCTTTTTCTTTTGGCAGAGATTCTTTAGGCAGAGGCATCGGTTCCGACTTTTTGGTGAGATAGGCCGCCTCGCCAATCATATCGATCATCTGGTCGGCCGCGCGACGCCCGAACATCGTCACCGCGCCGAATGCGCCCCGGTTGGAGCCTTCAAAAATCAGGCACATGAAATAATGGATGCCCAGCGCCAGCCCAAAGACATCAAAGCGCTCACCATCATAATACTGCATGGTCCATGCATCGCCACCGACCAGCGGGCTGATGTCGGCCGAGCGTGCGAACGACGGCCCCAGCACGACCGCCAGCGTCTCGCGATCGATATACCCGGCGGCACCTGCTTCCACCAGGACGCGCCCAGTCCGATCGGCCAGGATCACGGCCATGGCACCCACATCGCGCATCAGCGAGCCGAGAATGCCGCGCAGTTCTTCGAGATCAACGGGCGGCACCGGACCCAGGTCAACGAGCGCCGCCGGTTTGGCTTCTTCCGCCTCGACCGCGACCTCCCCATCCAGCGCGATGCGCAGCCCGCGCAAAAACGGCTCCGTCACCGGGCGCATGAAGTACAGAAAAGGCGCTTCGGCCAGCGCGGCCGCGTCGATCTGCGGATCTTCGTCATCGGCCAGAACGATCACCGGCGTGCCCAGCGACTCGTGCGCGATCTGCTTCGCCAGATCCACCCCGTGCATATGCCCCGGAATTCGATAGGCGGTGACCACCAGAGTGATGGCCGAGCGCAGCACTTCCTGTAAGGCGTCTTCAGCGGTGGGCACTTCGATCAAAATGTGCTGGCGGTCTAACAAGGCGAGCGCCCCGCGCACGATACGAGCCACCTCATAGGCGGGATCTACTACCACAATTCGGGGGACCGAGGGCATAGCCTGATTACCTGCTTCTCACTAATCAACGCAGAACAAATTCCATTATACCTGTTTTGTCACAGGATGAGAATTAACCTACTGTCACACCATTGTCTCTGTCTCTATCCTAATTCGATTTATCCTGGGGTGCAACCGCTGTGACATGCGCTGAGCCGTTTGCCGTCAGAATTCACGGCTTTTTCGGATCACACGAGGGCCGGATCAGGCAGACGATCCGCACGCCTCGACACGAATTCCATGATATAATCGGCGCAATGATCAGACCGGAACACAGAGGTTGGCGCTTGGCGGACGCGCCGGTACAATAATTCCTGGTTCAGGGTTGGGCACCACGTCCAGTTCCCATACGGGAAAGGAGCACGATTCACTATGGCGAAGTCGCGGACAGAGTTAATGGTTGATCGCCTGCGCGATCTTCAAACCGGCACGCCCGATATTGAGGCTTCTGCTGTGGTCAGTGTCGATGGCTTGATCATGGCCTCCTCCCTGCCAGCCGGCATCGAGGAAGATCGGGTATCGGCCATGTCGGCGGCCATGCTCTCGCTGGGCGAGCGTATCTCGACCGAACTGGGCCGTGCCTCATTGGAGCAGGTGTATGTCCGTGGCGACAGTGGTTTCGTGATCCTGATGTCGGTGGGCGAAGAAGCCGTGCTGACGGCCCTGGTCCGCGAGAACGCCAAGTTGGGTCTAGTCTTTCTGGATATGAAGCGTGCAGCCAACGATCTTGAAAAGCTGGTATAACCGGGTGACGGGCGCTCGGCCTGTCCCCCGACAATCGTATAGCACAGCCAGGCGGCGGGGGGCAGAACCTTCAACTCTCCGCCGCTCTTTATGATAAGGACAGATGAGGTCCCTATGCCCAAATACATCTTCTGCACTGGCGGGGTGGTCAGTTCGGTTGGCAAAGGCGTGACCGCCGCGGCCATCGGACGGCTCCTGAAGGCGCGCGGCCTGAAAGTCGCCATTCAAAAACTCGATCCCTATCTGAACGTCGATCCCGGCACGATGAGTCCCTACCAGCACGGCGAGGTATTTGTTACCGCCGACGGCGCGGAGACGGATCTGGACCTGGGGCATTACGAGCGATTTATCGACGAAAACCTGGACCGCACATGTAATGTCACCACCGGGCAGATCTATGCGGACGTGATCGACAAGGAGCGCCGGGGCGATTATCTCGGCGGGACCATCCAGGTGATCCCGCATATCACCAACGAGATCAAGCGGCGCATTGCGCTGGTCGGCCAGAAAAACGATCCCGATGTGGTCATCGTCGAGGTCGGCGGTACGGTGGGTGATATTGAGGGCCAGCCCTTTCTCGAAGCGATCCGCCAGCTTCGCACCGACGTGGGCCGCAACCAGACGCTCTATGTCCACGTTACTTTTTTGCCGTACATCGGGGCGACCGGCGAACTCAAGACCAAGCCCACGCAGCACAGCGTCCGCGAATTGCGCAGTATCGGTATCCAACCGCAGATCATCATCGCTCGCACCGATCACCCGGTCAGCCAGGACATGATCAACAAGATCGCGCTGTTCTGCGACGTGGACCGGCGCGCGGTGATCCCCCTGGAGACCCTCGACAATATCTACGAAGTGCCGCTCGTGCTGGAAGAAGCCGGATTAGGCAATTTCATCGTGGAGCAGCTTGGCCTGACGGCGAACCCGCCCGCCCTGGACGATTGGCAGCGCTGGGTCCGCCAGATGAAAAGCCTGAACAGCCCGCTGCGGATCGCGATCGTCGGCAAGTATGTCGAGCTGCACGATGCGTATATGAGCGTCAAAGAAGCGCTCTCTCACGCGGCGGTCGCCCATCACCGCAAGCTGGAAGTGGACTGGGTGTATTCCGGCGACCTGGAAAAAGACAAGGGATGGGATATTCTCGAACAGGCCAGCGGTATTGTTGTGCCCGGTGGGTTCGGCTACCGGGGCGTCGAGGGGAAAGTCCTGGCGGCGCGGTTTGCCCGCACGCGCCGGATTCCCTACCTGGGCCTGTGCCTGGGCATGCAGGTGATGAGCATCGAGTTCGCGCGGAACGTGCTGGGCCTGGAAGATGCGAACAGCACCGAGCATGATACCTCGACCGAGCACCCGGTCATCGCACTGATGCCGGATCAGCATAATGTCACCGACATGGGCGGCACGATGCGGCTGGGATCGTATCCCTGCATCCTCAAGCCGGGCACCAGGGCCGCCGCCGCATACCAGTCCGAATCCGTGGACGAGCGCCACCGCCACCGCTTCGAGTTCAATAACAGCTACCGCGAGGCGTTTGAAGCGGCCGGTGCGTGCTTCAGCGGCCTCAGTCCTGATCATCGGCTGGTCGAGATCATGGAGTTGGCCGATCACCCGTTTATGGTGGGCAGCCAGTTCCATCCCGAATTCCAGAGCCGTCCCAACCGCCCACACCCGCTGTTTCGCGCGTTTGTCGGCGCGGCCATCGAATTCAGCAAGCAGCCGCGTGTTTCAGATGATGGGCAGCACCAAGAGGAGAATGCATCGTGAGTCTCGCCGAATTCATCCAGGCCATGCCCAAAGCGGAGCTTCATGTTCACCTGGAAGGTACTGTCCGGCCGCAAACCCTGTTTGAACTGGCGGCACAGAATCATATCCCCCTGCCCGTATCGAACATGGCCGATCTTGACGCGTGGTACACCTTTAGCGACTTCAATCACTTTCTCGACATCTTCACCGCGATCTGCACATGTCTCCAGACGGCGGACGATTTCCGGCGCATCACCTATGAGTACGGGCAGAGCATGGCCCGCCAGAATATCCGCTACGCCGAAGTCACCTGGACGCCTTACACCCATGTCTACCAGTTCAGCAGCATCCCCTGGGATGACCTGCTGGCCGCGATCCAGGCGGGCCGCGACGACGCCCGCCGCGATTTTGGCGTCGAGATGCGCTGGATACCCGACATCGCCCGCTGCTTTCCCGATACCGCCGATCCCGTGGTGGATTGGCTCATATCTCCGGCGCGCGCGCGGCGGGTGTGGTCGCATTGGGATTAGGTGGGCCGGAAGTGGGATTCCCGCCAGAGATATTCGAGCGCGCTTTTCAGCGGGCGCTGGCTGAAGGGTTACACAGCAATCCACACGCGGGCGAAACGGTCGGGCCGGAGAGCGTATGGGGGGCGATTAACGCACTCAAAGCCGAACGCCTTGGGCATGGCGTCCGCTCGATCGAAGACCCGGCGCTGATCGCTTATCTGGTCGCACACCAGATCCCGCTGGAAGTGAACCCAACCAGCAACCTCTGCCTGCGCGTCTACCCGTCCTATCAGGCGCACCCGCTGCGGCAGTTGGTCGAAGCCGGGGTCATGGTCACGATCAATTCCGACGATCCCGCGCTGTTTAACACGACGCTGAACGACGAATATCTCCACGCCGTGCAGGACTGCGGGCTGAGCCTCACGCAGCTTGAGCAGGTTGCCCTGAATGCTGTCCGGGCCAGCTATCTGCCGGTGAATGAAAAAGCCGCCCTGCTGGATACGTTCTGTAGCGAGTATGCGCGTCTGCGCGAAAAGTACGGCGGGGATAATTTGATTTAGCGGTTTATGTGAGCGCGCGTACTCTCTCATAAAACAAAACAGGGCGGGTTAACACACCCGCCCCTACAATCAATCGCAGCTATCAATCAGGTGTTGCGGCGCTTGTTGATGAGTTCGATGATTTGCAGAAGGACCTGCCGCACGCTCGATTTTTGCGTCGCCACGCACGGCATCACGGTAATATCCTCACCCGGATTCATCCGGCGGCGCACTTCCGTCAGGCTGACCGCACCCGGCAGATCCGTCTTGTTGGCCACGACGAGGTAGGGCACATCGTGAAAGCCCGAAAACAGCCGGATCAGTTCGGCGGCATCGGGGAACGACGGCGGATCGGTGCTGTCCACCAGCACGATAAAGCCGTTCATTTCGCGGGCCAGAATCTCCCACATAAAGTCAAACCGGGCCTGACCGGGGGTGCCGTTCAGGTGGAGCACTTTGCCATCCAATTCGACCCGCCCATAGTCCATCGCCACGGTCGTTTCAGCTTTGATCCCCCGGTCCTCGGTGGTGATCTTACGCTCGGTGGTCACCACCGCGATGTCGGAGATCGTGCTGATAAATGCCGTCTTGCCGGAATTAAATGGTCCCGTGACAATGACCTTGTAGAGATTTGACACGCTACCCTCCTCAAGGAGCCGCTTTAATCCACCTCGTGCTTAAAATCCAGGAAGCGATAGCCAACGCCGCGTTCCGTCAGAATGTACTTCGGATTCGACGGATCTTCTTCGATTTTCTCGCGCAGGTAGTTCACATACAGGCGCACATAATGGGTCTCGTCGCGGTATTCGTATCCCCACACCTTCGCCAAAAGCTGCTCGTGCGGCACCGTCCAGCCGGCGTTTTCGATCAGGTGGTAGAGCAGCCGGTATTCCGTCGGGCGCAGCTTGATATGCTCGCCGTTGACGATGACCTCGCGCCGGTTGAAATCCACGCTCAGCCGGTCATCGATCTTCATTACAGCCTGATCGGGTGACGAACTGGGCATCTCGGCGCGGCGCAAGACCGCCCGGACCCGGCTGGACAGCTCACGCGAGCCGAAGGGCTTGGTCACGTAGTCATCCGCGCCCAGTTCGAGGCCATATACCTTGTCATCCTCTTCGCCCTTAGCCGTCAGCATGATCACCGGGATCGTCGAGAACTCGCGCAGCATCCGCAGCGTCTCGAAACCGTCCGGATCGGGCATCATCACGTCAAGCAGCACCAGATCGGGCAACTGAGTGCGGACGACTTCCAGGGCTTCGATCCCATTATGCGCCTCAAGGACCTGATAGCCTTCAAGCTCCAGGTTCATCCGAATAAATCCGATCATCCGAGGCTCATCGTCCACCACGAGAATACGCTTGGCGTCACGCGGAACCGCACGCGGCAGCTTACCCGACATAGCAGCGCTCTCCTATCGTTGATCTCAGTCTCCAAACGGAGACACGATTTCCTCTTCCGACGCCGAAGGCATGATCTCAACAAAGTTTATCCGATGCCAGGGAATAATGATCGTCTGAACTTCAGCCAGCACGTAATGAACTTCCTTTCCATCCCGGCGGCGAGGATTCATACAAAGAATCACGAGATCCGTTGGCTCAGGCAGCACTTCAACCTCGGCCATAATCGGCTCGTCATTGGCGACATGGATCAATAGAGTATGCATCAGCCCGTCCCACCTCACTTCTTGGTTGTTGGTCCAAAATCATTTAAAGAAGATATGAAACACCAGCTTCCCTATTCGAATCTCGTCGCCATCGCGCAGAACGCGAGGTTGGTTGGGCGTTAAGCGCTGTCCGTTCAGATGGGTACCGTTGGTGCTGCCCAGATCCTCCAGGGTAAGGGTATTTTCGCCGCGCCGGATAATCGCGTGACGGCGCGACACGCCCTGCTCCGCCGCGCCAAAGGGTGCCAAATCGAGATCCAGCCCACCGCTTGACTGAAAATCGGACCGCCCCAGCAGAATCTCATTTTTCGCCCGCATGTTGATCGGCTCGGCGTAATCCCGGACGCGAATTACGATTGAATCATCCGTATTAAACCGGGCCGTGCCCCAGGTCGTGCGCCCATGAAATTCGCTCCGTTCGTCCTGCGAAAGCCGGGTTGTTGCAAGCGATCCCGTGCTCCCCAAGAACGGATGCCCGCATTCTTCACAGAAGAAAACGCCTTCACGATTTTCGTATGCGCAGTAAGGGCAGTTTTTCATTCTTCTTCACTTTCAGGATCGGGCAGCGCCAGCAGCATCCGAGTCCCAAACTTCAGTGTCTTGCGGCCCTGCTCCGACAGCATATTGGTATTCGAGACGCGCCGCGCCTCCGACATCGCCATCTGCGCCAGTTCCTCCTGTCCGGCAGCCAGCAGACGGGTCGCGAGATTTTCCAGGCGGCGGGTTGCCTCAATGACGTTCCCATTGCGCAGGGCGAGTTCGGCCTTCTGCTGCATGCGATACAAGGAGAGTTTGCCCAAAGCATCCAGAATCACCAGGGGAGGATCTTGCGGCTGCGGATTCTCACTGACCTCAACGGAAATATCGCTGAACACCTTGTAGCCCTGTCGTTCGGCCGTCAATACATCGCCCGTCACGTCGATCCGCGACACGGTGCGGAAACCCGTTTTGGTGCTGGGCGGCATCTGCAACTGAAGAATGACCGATACCGGCCGTGAAATTTCAAGCGATCCGATGGGGATCGGCTGTGGCTGGATTTCCAGCGGCTGCGGCGTCGGCTGAAGTTTGAACACGGATTCCAGCGTCACATCTGAATCGGGCGCAATCGACAGATGCAGCCGCTCGGCAAAGGCATTCCCCAGGCTGCGCACCCGGTCGTTCAGGAAGCGGATCACCTGGGAGGGCGCGTTGATATAGGCCGATGTCCCGCCGGTCTTCGACGCGACCTCATCGAGGAAGGAGTCATTCCACTCTTCGCCGATGCCCATCGCGCTGATGGAGATCCCTTGTTTGGCGGCCCGCTCCGCGAGTTCGAGACATCTGCGCTTCGTCTCCAAAGGTCCGGCCGTCTGTCAGCAGAATGATGTGATTCACCTTACGCGGCCCGACGTACCGGCGGCACTGTTCCAGCCCGGCAGCCAGCCCATGATAGATTTCGGTGCCGCCATCGGCCCGCATCATGCTGACAATCGCTTGTTTTTCCCGCTTATCCCGGATCGGGCCAGCAGGGATAATCACATCGGCGCGGTCGCTGAAGCTGATCACCGACAGAATATCGTCGGGAGATAACTGCTCGATGATCTGCTGGGCGGCGATTTTGACCTTGTCCAGCCGGACGCCCTTCATGGAGGTGCTGCGATCCAGCACCAACGCCAGGTTAAGCGACGCCATATGATTCCGGCGGTCTTCGTTGGCCGCCTGAATCGGGATGATCTCCGCCAGCATATAGATGACCTGGGGCTCAGAAATGGCGACCAGTGAGCGCTTGCTTGGCGTCACCCGCAGCGTGAAATAGTTCGGCTCATTCTGGAATTTGCGCCGCACGGCGTCGTATTCAAATCGTTTGCCGGCGCTGCTCAGAACTTCGTAGGCTTCCGCAATATCGCGAAACTGGATGTCGGCCCCATCATTCGGATTCGCGTCCGGGTGAAAACGGCGTGCCATGACCCGGTAGGCCTCACGGATGTCGTCCGGCGTCGCTTCGGGTGGAATGCCTAGAATCGCGTACAGGTTTTTCGAACCGTCCATCAGGATATGTATCGCCGCCTTCTTCGGTAGACTAACCCGGCATCTGAATCAGTGTGACCGTAATGTTATCAAGACCGCCCCGCTCATTGGCTAACTTCACCAACTGGTTACAGGCTTCCTGGGGATCCTTGTTGCGTGCAACCAGTTCCTGAAGCGTGTCTTCAGACACCATATTCCACAAGCCATCACTGCACAGCAGCAGGCGCGAACGCGGCGGCAGACGGCGGGTGATCGCGTCTACATCCAGGGTTTCGCTCTGTCCAATCGCCCGGTACAGCACGTTTTTCTGGGGGTGATCGATCGCCTCTTCAGGGGTGAGTTGGTCGAGTTCGATCAAACGCTGTACCAGCGAGTGGTCGCGGGTGATCTGTTCGATGCGATCATCGGTGATCAGATAGGCGCGGCTGTCGCCCACATGCGCGATATAGGCTAAGTCGCCGATAATCACTGTGCTGGTGACGGTGGTGCCGCCCTCGGGGATCTGCTCCGTGACCGATTCGTTGGCTTCCTGAACCGCTGCGCGCAGCACATCCGCGATTGAGGGGCGGTCCGGCGCGTTCATCTGCTGATCCAGCAGCGTGGTGTAAATCTCGTGAAGCACATAACGTGCTACGATCCGCACCGTGATGGCGGATGCCCGCTCCCCTTCCTGGTGCCCGCCCATCCCATCGGCTACGATAAACAGCCCGAAGTCGGGCAGTTCGTCGGCGCTGGTCCCCGAGGCGAACAGCGTCAGCACGGAATCCTGATTGTTGCCGCGCACCATCCCGACATCGCTCAGATGCCCAAACGAAAGGCGCTGGCCGGGCTTGGGGACAATCGTCTCCAGCGGAGGCAAGGGCCGGGTTCCCAGGCTGTCCGCGTCTTGCGCCGCTTTAGGTTGCTCAGCAGGCTTAACTGCCTGGACATCGTCAGCCGGGCGCTGTTTTTCACTCGGTGGCGGTGGCTGAATCACCGGTGCCGGCGGTGCGGCAGCGGCGGTGCTGATGTCATTGGTGATGCGGATCTCGTCCGGCGCAGCAACCGTACCGGAGTTGGCAGGCAAGCCCAATAAACGGCGCAGGAAATCCATAAAAACCTCCGCAGGGATACCGCGAGCTTAGAAGTGTGACAATCGATCAAGCCTTGAAGGCATAGACACGATGGTCCATTGAGCCAATATATACCACACCCTCTACCACAAGCGGGGATGACGGCACCGGCCCGCCTGTCTGATAGCTCCAACGCAGGGTCCCGGTCCGGGCGTCGAGGCTGTACACTTTCCCATCCACGCCACCAAAATAGACGGCATCGCTGGCATACGCCGGTGACGATGTGACTTGTCCGCCGGTCTGGAAACGCCAGCGTTCGCGGCCGCTCGATGCTTCCACGGCATAGACAGTCCCATCGACCGAGCCCACATACACCTTTCCGTCACCGACAGCCGGGGATGACACAACCGGCTTGTTCGTGCGGAATTCCCAGACCTTCCAGCCGTGGGCCAGATCCAGCGCATAGAGGTGCCAGTCCATCGAGCCAAAGAAGACCAGCCCATCATGTTCGATTGGGGACGACGCGACCGCGCGCTTGGCTTTGAAGCGCCATAACAGCTTGCCGGCCAGGTCAAGACCAATGACATACCCGGATTCCTGCCCAAAAACGATCGCTTCTCCCGTCACCAGGGGACGTGAGTGAATCGGATCGCCGCCCGGCCACTGCCACTGCACCCGGCCTGTCGCCAGCCGGACGGCATACACATTGCCGTCGTCGCTGCCAAAGAAGGCGTGTCCATGCGCCACACTGGGCGACGACCGCACCGGCCCCTGGGTGGGCACCGTCCAGGATAACTGCCCGGTGCGTGTATCAACCGCATACAGCAGATGATCGAGTGAGCCGAAAACGACGAGATTCTCCACATCGGCCACGGCCGGTGATGACACGATCGTGCGCTCGGTCGGATATTTCCAGCGGAACGAGCCATCCTTGGCGTTCAGTGCATACAGGTTGTTATCGTGCGCGCCGATATACACCACGCCCTGATGGACAGCCGGGGACGAACGAATCTCGTCTTCGCACTCAAACGTCCACAGGGGTTTGAGCGCCTGCCCAGCCCATTCGGTCTGTTCTTCTTCCGGCATGGATGCAAGCGCGAGACGGAAGCTGGGTGTCGTGGGTTTTGCCACTTTTTCCAGGGCGGCCTTCATGCCGGCCGCGTCGGGGTAGCGGTCATCCGGGTTGAACTCCAGCGCTTTCATCACGATCGCTTCAAGCTCAGCCGGCACCAAGGGGTTGATATCTCGAATCGGGCGCTCCGCAAAGGTGAACGGCGGTTCAAGCCGTGGATCGCGGCGTGTCAGGATGTGGTGCAGAGTCGCGCCAACGCCATACACGTCGCTGGACGGGTCTGCCTCTCCGCGATACTGCTCCGGCGCGGAATAGCCCTCCGTCCCGATCATGGTGCCCTTCTGCCCCTCCTGGAAGATCTTGGCGATGCCAAAATCCACCAGCCGGATCTGCTCATGCTGGTCAACCATGATGTTCGAAGGTTTCACGTCGCGGAAGATGACCGGTTCGGGTTTTTGCTGGTGCAGATAGCCGAGCACGTCGCACAGATCGAGTGCCCACCGGACGGCCGTTTCCAGCGGGATAAAATCGGGCGCGGCGTTAATGATCGCTTCCAGGTCGCGCCCGTTGATATATTCCATCACGAGGTAAGCACGCGTCTTGCTGGGGAAATAGTCATAAATTTCGGGCACAGCCGGGTGGCTCAGCGACGCCAGCATATCCGATTCGCGCTCGAAGGTCTTAAGCGTCATCTCGCGGATGCTCTGGTCGGTGGAGAGATTGAGCATCTCCTTAACGGCCACGTAGCGGGTCACGTTGGGGAAGCGCATATCGCGGGCCTGGTACACCGACCCCATGCCGCCGACACCGATCACCCCGGTAATCCGGTAACGGCCCTGCAGCACTGAACCCGGTTGGAGCGTGTTTTCCCCAGACGGGGGTTCAGGCAGGGCTCCAGGGAATTTCTGCGTGTCGACCATTAAAGCAGTACCTCGGATGAATCATATGGGCAGAAATGTGGGATAATATGACCATGATTAGCGGTAATTATAGTGGTGCCATAGGGTTCATGCAATTGCTCTACACGCCAGCCTCAGACTCTTCCGCCAGCCTGCAAACCGATCGCATAGCGGTCTATCTCCATATCCCGTTCTGCCGCACACGCTGCACCTACTGCGCCTTTAACACCTACGCCGGCCAGTCTGACCTGATCGAACCTTATATGCAGGCGCTGCGGCGTGAGATCACGCTGGTAGCCGTTCCGGCAGAGCACCTCGTCCCGGCGATTTTCTTTGGCGGCGGAACGCCGAGTCTGGTCCCGGTTGAGGAGATCGATGCCACGCTCCAGACCATGCGCCCGGACCTTCACACTTGCGGCCGATGTCGAGATCACGCTGGAAGCCAACCCCGGCACGGTCGATCAAGTCTATCTGCGCCGGCTGCGACAAATCGGCGTCAACCGGCTGAGTATCGGCATGCAGTCGGCTCACCAGCAGGAACTCAAACTCTTTGCGCGGTCACATCATCTGGAGGACGTGCAGCAGACGGTACAGATGGCACGCGCCGCCGGATTCGACAATATCAACCTGGACCTGATCTATGGGATCCCCCGGCAGACGTTTGACATGTGGCGGCACAGTCTTGACACGGCCCTCGGCCTCACCCCCAACCACCTCTCATTGTATAGCCTGGGTCTGGAAAACGCTACACCGCTGCACTCGTGGGTGCAAAGCGGCACTCTGCCCGAACCAGATCCTGACCTGGCAGCCGACATGTACGAATGGGCATCCGACAGGTTAGCGGCTGAGGGCTTCGAGCAGTATGAGATCAGCAATTGGGCACAACCCGGCCGGGCATGCCGCCATAATCTGCACGTCTGGCACAACCGCCCGTACCTGGGACTGGGCGCCGGCGCACACGGCTACGCTGCCCATACCCGCTATGCGAACGTGAACCTCCCGGCCGCGTATATCGAGCGCATCCAGAACCAGCGCGCGCCGCTGCCCTTCCCGCTGACCGTGGCCGCCGAGGAAACCGATACGATTGACGAGCAGGGCGAGATGGCCGAAACGATGTTTATGGGTCTGCGCCTGACGCAAGCGGGCATCACGGGGCAGGAGTTCCGGGCGCGCTTCGGGCGTGATCTGCGGGCGGTCTACGGCACGGAACTGGACACCCTGATCGGTTACGGACTGCTGGAACAGGCCGCCGGGGAGCGTATCCGGCTGACTCCGCGCGGGCGGCTGTTAGGCAACCATGTTTTCGCGGCGTTTGTTTAGGAGGGGTGGACTATGGGTTGGACGGCGCGGGTCGCGCTGGCGCTGATCGTCACCCTGGCAGCCGTTCTGGCAGGCTGCGGTGGCGATGATGAGAATCACGACAATCACGACAACCGTGAACCGGAGTCCACGGCTGAGCCGAGCCCTGCCACGCTTTCCCCCGTGATCGTGAGTTTACAGCAGGAATACGAAGCGCTGCGGAGTTCGCAGCAGGCGATTGGCGACGTGTGGGAGAAACTGGCGGTGAACGAGGAAGTGTCGTGCGGCAGTTATCCCGATGCGCTCAGCCCGGAGACGATCTCCGCCGAGGGAGAGACCGCGTACCAGCCGCTTGCCGATCTGCTCCGGCAGGCCGCGATCGACATCGATCACGCGATCAATACGTGGAAAGCGGAATGCGCCAACCCGCGCCGTTTTCCCCCGCCCGATGTGATCGACGAGGGGCGGCGGGCCGCCCGTTCCGCCGGGGACGCGCTGCACGAGGCGGAAACGCTGCTGGCGGGTCTGCAATAATCAAGGTGATCGCGCAAAGGAATTCGCAAGAAAGAACGAACCGCAGATGCGCAGAGATCTGTGAGGGAAAGCGACATTGTAGGGCGGGTTATCAATCCGCCCGTTTCTAAAAGATAGCGCGATCAGGTGAGTCTAGACTCGCCGGATAGAGCGGCGTCTGTTTGAGCGCGGGCAGATCCGCCGCGCCGCTGACAAACATGGCTATGCGAAGCTGCGCCGTCAGCTCCCAGATCAGGCGGCGCACGGCGTCCAGCGACTCGTCCGCTGCCCCCAGGAACGGCCCCGCCAGCCCGCACAGATCAGCCCCCAGTGCGATGCACTTGGCCGCGTCGATGCCATCCCGCAGGCCGCCGCTGGCGATGATCGGCAGGTCAGGAGCCGCCTCGCGCACATAACGAATGCTGTCGGCGGTCGGGATGCCCCAATCGGCAAAGGCTCGCGCCACGTTGGCGTGCTGCGCCGTGGGCGCGCGGTGATATTCAACTTCGCTCCACGACGTGCCCCCCGCCCCTGCCACGTCGATGGCGGCCACACCTGCTCCGGCCAGCCGCTTCGCCGCCTGTGGTGAAAATCCCCAGCCGACTTCTTTGGCGATCACGGGCACGTCCAGCCTGCGGCAGACCGCCTCCACTTTATCGAGCAGCCCGCCGAAATTGCCGTCACCTTCTGGCTGGACGGCTTCTTGCAGCGCGTTGAAGTGCAGGATCAGCGCATCCGCGCCGACCAGATCCACCGCGCGGCGGCACTCATCCACCCCATAGCCGTAATTCAACTGGACCGCGCCGAGATTGGCGAACAGCAGAATATCCGGCGCAACCGGGCGCACCTGATAGGTGACGGCCAGATCCGGATCTTCAAGCGCGGCCCGCAGCGATCCCAGTCCCATCGCGATCCCGGCCTCCTGCGCGGCCTGGGCCAGCGTGCGGTTGATATTCTGCGCGCGTTCTGTCCCGCCGGTCATGGACGAGATCAACAGTGGGCTGTCGAGCCTTTTCCCCAAAAAAACAGTCTGTGTGTTAATGTCACCCAGATTCAGTTCGGGCAAAGCCTGGTGCATAAACCGGAGCCGTTCGAGGCCAGCGGTGAGTTGAGGGAATTGAACTGCTTCTTCGAGGTTAATGCGGATATGATCGTCTTTTCGGCGCTCGGTGCTCGTAACTTTCGGCATGGGGCGGGGTTTCCTTGTGTTGGTTGAAACGCACTGGACAGCCTGGATCAGAGCGTGTACACTCTAGTGCCCATCAGAAAATATAGCAGAAGTTTTCTGATTGGCGTAGAATTAGGCGCTAACCCACAAGCCACATACGCATTGGAGGAATGAGCATGTCTGACACTTTTGAGCGGATCAAAGGCATCGTCGTTGAGCTGCTGGGCGTTGACGAGGACAAAATCACGATGGAAGCCCGCTTCCGCGAAGACCTGGAAGCCGACTCACTCGATCTGGTCGAATTGATCATGGCCTTTGAAGACGAGTTCGGCGGTGAGATTTCGGACGACGAAGCGCAGAAGATTCAGACCGTCGGCGACGCTGTCACTTACATCGAAACCGAGATGAAATAGCCGCGTCTTTGCGCGGGTATCATATCCAACGAAAAGGCGATTGACCGCGCGTCAACCGCCCTTTTTATTAATTGACCCGGTGCACAGGGGACGGGCCACAGCGTCAGCAGCGCCAGCGCGGCCGATACCAGCGTCAGCCCAACCGCGCCCGGCCCGATCGACACCTCGATCTCGAAGTTATCCAGCAGCAGCCCCGCCCGCGAGAGTCCCCACCACCCGGCGATCACACCCGCGGCCAGCACCACGACCAGCAGCCACCCCTGCCAGCGAACTCTCAGCCGGGCCAGCAGCAGTGCCGCCACAATCCCGCCGATGCCCAACCCGGTCAGCAGCATCATTTGACGGTAATTCGGGTCTTCGCTCGTGCCGGTGAAAAAGTCACTGGGCGGCAAAAAACGCAGCGCCAGCAGCAGTACGGCGGCGCGCAGCACCCACCGCGCACGGGCATCCGAGAGCCAGTTGGCCGCCAGCCCCAGCGCCACGATCAGCATCAGGTGGGGCAAACGCAGCAGAAAGCTGGTCAGCATGGGCGGCGAACTGCTCCGCGTGGCCGGGTGAATGCTGCTCCACTCGGCCAGATCGAACGCGTGGAGGGTAAACCCCGCCGTCGCATGGGTATACCAGGGCAGATAATAACAGATCATCGCCAGGATCAGCCCGGCAACCAGCAGTCCCGCGCGCCGTGCGGTCATCCCTCGCTCCCAAATTCAGCCGCCAGCCCGTCGATCTGCTCGCGGATCGACGAGATCTTCTTCCGACTGACGGATGAAATAATCGGCCATGAACGCGCTGCGGCGCTGGCGCAGCGCCATCGGGGCGGCTGTGCGAATATCGCGCACGTCGGCCACATCACGCCCATCGGCGGCGGCATGCGCGCGGGCCGCTTCAAACATCGCGTACTCGGCGCGGTGCGAATCGATGCCCAGGTTGTTGACCAGCCGCAGCCCAACCTCGATGGCCTCTTCGCTCAGTTCTGTCTCTTTGAGCAGTTCGCGCGCCAGGATAATTTCCTCGCGGGCCTCGGCCGTCACTTCGGCCCATTCCGCCAAAAAGCGGCGGCGGCGGGCCTGATAACGCCGCACCCGCTGGTAGACTTCGAGCCGTTCCGCCGGGTCCGTCAAGCCCTGCACCGGGACGCGCAGCCCAAACCGATCCAGAATTTGCGGGCGCAAGCGGCCTTCTTCCGGGTTCATCGAGCCGATCAGCACAAAACGCGAGCGATACGTGCCGGACATCGCGCCACGCCGCACGGTGTAACTGCCCTGTGCCGCCGCGTCGAGAATCGCATCCACGATCATATCGTCCAGCAGGTTGACCTCGTCGATATACAGCAGGTTTTGATCGGCGCGCGACAGGATGCCGCGTTCCAGCCGGACGCGTCCCTGCTGGACGGCGACGCGCTCATTGATCCCGCCGACCACGTCTTCCAGGCGCGCGTTAAGCGGCAGTTCGACCAGCCGGACGGGTTCCAGGCGCACCACCGGCTCCGCACTCGACTCGGTGTCGCCGAGATCGGCGCTGCCCTCTTCATCTTCATTGACCACTTCGTTGTAGGGCAGGAGATCCGTGATGCTGCGGACGCAGGTCGTTTTGCCCGTGCCGCGCGGCCCGATCAGCAGCACGCCGCCCACCGCCGGGTTGATCACCGACAGCAGCAGCGCCGTCCGCATCTCAAGCTGGCCGACCATCGCCAGAAAGGGGAATGGCAGGTGATCCGCGATGCCCAGATCCGGCGACGGCTCGCGCAGCACCCGCCGCGCGCCGCTGGTGCTCAACATTTCCAGCAGACGGGACCGCTGCACCCCCGAACTCAGATCGGGCAAGACGCTCGACATGACTCCGCCCTCCTACGATTCGCCGCCGGCAGACTTATTACGCTGCTGGTTCAAGGCCTGTTCGAGCTTCTGGCGCTGCTTGCGCTCGGCTTGCCGCTCTTTTGCCTGTTCGAAGCGGGCCGCTTGTTCCGGGGTTTCGGTACACAGCGGCGGCACCGGCTGCGGGTGTCCCTGGCTGTCGATGGCGACGTATACCAGATACGCCAGATTGGTGTGAATGCGCGAGCCGGTCAGCGGGTCTTCAGCCGCCACCGAACAGCGCACTTCCATCGACGTGCGCCCTGTATAGGTCAGTTCGGCCGTCAGCGTCACGAGATTCCCCACGTAGATCGGCTCGTCAAACGTCATCGAGTCGATCGCCACTGTGACGACGGGCGAACGGGCGTGGCGCATCGCGGCCAGCGCGCCCGCCTCGTCCACCAGTTTCATGATAAACCCGCCATGCACGTTACCCAACGGATTCGCGTGTTCCGGGTTCACCAGCGCGCTGAGAATCACCCGCGATTCCGATACGCACTTGGGGGTCAGTTCTTCGGCGTTCATTAATCCATATCCGGCCGGAGATCCGAAATTTTCCTGAAGATGTCCGGCTCTTCTTCCAGTACATCCACAATGCTGTAACTGAGTTCGGCCATCATGGGCGGCAGCGGCGGGCGCGCCGGGAACTTTTCGGGCCGCGGCGGGTCTTTCGGCAGGTTGATTGCCAGTTCGCGGCGCTGTTCGGTGCGCTTGCGCAGAATACGGCCATCCTTGCTCAGACGCCCGATCCACTCGCCGTCGCGTTTATACACGTTCTCGCCGTCGAGATAACCAATATACTCGGCGCGGGTATTCCAAAGATAATTGCTGAACTTGACAGCCTGCCAATCGCCATGTGTATCAAAGATAAAAACGGGCTTGGTTGGGTCCTGGGGCATCACTCACCTCGATGATAAACGCTTCTTTCAGGATAACAGACGTTGATAGATCTCGCGGAGCTGCGACGCGGCACGCTCCCAAGTGAAATACGCGGCCTGAGCAAAGCCACGCCGGATCAGTCCCATGCGCAGCGATTCATCGGTCAGCAGACGGCGCAGGGCGTCTGCCAGGTCGCTGACCTGATACGGATCGATAAGGAGGGCGGCATCTCCGGCTATCTCCGGCATTGATGAGATGTTAGACGTTACAACCGGGATTCCGCAAGCCATCGCTTCGAGCACCGGCAGGCCGATCCCTTCGTACAGGGAGGGATACGCCAGGCAGCGTGCCTCCGCATACAGGGCGGGCAGGTCTTCGTCGCGCGCGAAGCCAATAAAATGCACCCGCTCGCCTAAGCCATACGCCTGCACCGACTGGTAGATCGGCCCTTCCAGCCAGCCGCGCCCTCCGGCGATCACCAGATGCAAATCCCCAAAATCCGGCCCCAGCGCGGCCAGCGCTTCGATCAAACGGGCGTAGTTTTTGCGCGGCTGCACCGTGCCGATGGAAAAGATATAGGGATTAGCGGGGATGGAATAGCGCTCTCGGACGGCCTGCCGTGCCGCCATGTCGGTCACCGGCTTAAATTCGGGATTCACCCCGCCCAGCAGCACGGTCACTTTATCGGGCGGCGTGCCGTAGAGTCTCGATGAGATCATCCTTTGTCGCCTGCAAATCGGCCAGGACATGGGTCGCGCGCCGCACCGAACGCGGCACGACGCGATCCAGATACGCTTTGAGGACGGGCGTCGTCGTTTCGGGCGCGCGGACAAAGGAGAGATCGTGGACCGTCAGCAGGGTGCGCACGCCGGGCAGCGTGGGGGGCAGCGTAAAATCGGTGGCGTGGAACAGCGCGATTCGCCCGGTGAAGCATTCGATGGGCAGTGGCAGCCGCGCGCGGTGCCACAGGCGCGCGAACCACAGCGGGGTAATCCGCGTGGAAAACCAGGAGAAATTCGGACCGGGTGCCGGCGGCAGCGCGGACGCGCGTGCGCCTGCCACAAACAGCCGGTAAGGCGTCCGGGCATCCAAGGCGGCCAGGGCGCGCATCAACTCGCGCACGTAGCGCCCGATGCCGGCCCCCTGTTCGTAGGCGGCGGTGTAATCAATGCCAACCGCGCGCATGGGCACCGCCGGCTATCGTGCCAGGACCGCTTGAATGCGCTCCAACAGCGCTTCGGGGGTGATCGGCTTGGTCAGGTAATCGACCGCGCCAATGTCCATGCCGGTCCGCTGGCTGATCGCATCCACGCGCGCGGTCAGGAAGACCACCGGGATCTCGCTCAGCCGGGCGTCTGCTTTGATGCGCCGCAGCACATCAAAGCCGTTGATGTCGGCCATCATCACGTCGAGCAGAATCAGGTCTACCGGGTTGTTGGTCAGGTAGTTCAGCGCCGCATCGCCCGCATAAGTCTCGGCGGTTTCATAACCGGCGCGGCCCAGGGCCATCCGCAGCAGATTACACAGCAGTGCATCATCGTCCACAATCAGGATACGTTCGGCCATGGTTTCTACTCCACGTCGTTATAGGTCCAATAGCGATTCACGAAGAAGTTCCACACCATGACAATCCAGATCGCAAAGAACTGGGCAAAGTTGGTCCCCAACTGCTTCGTCGCAGCCGCATCCAACAATTCGACCGCACCCAGCGTGCGCAGAATGTCCGTACCCAGATCGCCCAGCGGGTGAAAGAGCAGCCGCACCCAGATCAGCCGGAAAACCAGACCGGCCATATTAACCATGAAGAACTGGATCAACTGCTGCCGGATATGACGCGAGCGCGAGTCGGGATAGGTCCAGTAACGATTCCAGATAAAGTTGCTGCTGACAGCGGTCGTAAACGCCGTGCCGGTTGCCAGGGCGACCTTCAGGGTCAGGTGTGGCTCCACCGGACGTAAGATCGTCGCCTGAAGCAGATTCAGCGCGGCAAAATCGATAATCGCCCCGAGGATCCCCACCGTGGCGAACTTGAGAAAACGCTCGACTTCTTTGGCCCTTTTGCCCCCAACCCGCAGGCTGAGCTTGAGAATGAACTGATTCCAGAGATTAAACGGATAGGCAAACATACGCTTAGTCGCTATGCCGGTCGATTGCATCATAACCTGCCGAATGAGAACGGACTGCCGCCAGCAGCCCCACCATGACACCGATATGTAAAAAGAGATTGTTGACGTATAGTTTATCCACAATGCTGTGGACCGCCAGATGTGCCCAGGTGCCGAGCAGCCCGAGTGCCAGCCCGCGTTGTACCGGGTCCGAATGGCGCAGCGCGCGCACGGTCCACCAAACGATCAGCGCCCATCCTGCCAGATAGCCTGTCAGGCCGATCATCCCTGTTTCGGCCAGCAGGTTGAGATAATCGTTATGCGCATGTCCCAACGCGCGCGGCCAGCTGGGAACCCGGTAGGCCGGATAAGCGGCCTCATACCCGCCTAACCCAACTCCGATAAATGGATGATCGCTCGCCATCGTGATGGCGGCCTGCCAGTGCGCCAGCCGCTCGACCACGGCAAAATTCTCGTCGCTGATCGGCACGCCGCGCACGTCGCGGAACCCGACAAATTCCTGTGCGGTGTGGTTGATCCGCTGCTGGATGCTGAGCGGAACGAGTCCAGCGGTCCATAACAGCATGAGCAGCACACCACCCGCGGCCAGCAGCATAAGACCCAGCCACCAACGGCGGGGTGCGCCGCCGATCAGCATCACCGCTGCCGCGCCAAATCCTAACCACGCGCCCCGCCCCCACGACGCGATCAGTCCCAGCAGCAGCACACCCGCCGCGCCAGCGTAAAGCGCAGCGAACAGCGCCGGCACCCTCCACGCCGAGTGGCGATTGTGCCACGCCGCCGACCGGTAGCCCCACGCCAATCCCAGCGCCAGCGGCAGGGTCAGACCCATGAACGCGCTGAAGGGATTGGGCTGGCCGAACGTGCCAAACGCGCGGAAGTAGCGGTAATTCGCGATCCACAGGTGTGATGCGCCGGAACCACCCCGAAACTCGTACAGGCCGATTATCGCCTGAAGCACGGCGGCCAGCACCAGCCCCGCCGCGATCCACGTCCAGCGGTGGCGCAGATCCAGCACGATCAGCACCAGCAGCGCGATCTCGATCCACTTCATGAACTCGGATGCCCACGCCAGCGTGGAGATCGCCCCAAACAGGGACGGCACGAACGCCAGCAGGATCACGGCCAGAGGCAGATACAGGCGGGTGCGCGGCAGAGCCTCACCGCGCCGCTGGGTGACGCGCCAGGCGGCCCACGTCACCACGACCAGCGCAAAGCTGATCTGGCCCACATCGACCGGCAAATGGACCGGCGCTTCGGTGTCGATCAGCGTCTTCAGCGGCGCGAGGCACAGCATCAGCACGATCGCCAGCGCGGGTTCGGCCAGCGTTACGATCAGCAGTGCGGCCAGCGCCAGCCCGCCGCCGATCACCGCCAGCGGGGCGCGCGCCGCCAGAAACCCGAGCAGCAGCGCCAGCCCTATCCATGCCACCCCTTGATAACCCCGGCGCGGCCGAATCGTGGCGGCGGCCAGCATCACACACAATCCCTGAAATACTCGATGGTGTGGTGCAGCCCGGTGCGCAGATCAACCGCCGGCTCCCAGCCCAGGGTGTGGCGCGCGCGGCTAATATCCGGCTGGCGCGTCTGCGGATCGCCCTCGATGCGCAGATCCTCTTTGAGAACGATCCCGGCCCGGTTCCCAGTGATCTCGTTCACCACCTTGGCGAACTCAAGGATGCTGGTTTCGGTCGGGTTGCCGATATTCACCGGCTCATTGTAGCCGCTGATCAACAGGCGGTAAATCCCCTCGATCAGGTCGCTGACGTAACAGAAGCTGCGAGTTTGGGATCCATCCCCATACACGGTCAGGGGTTCGCCGCGCAGGGCCTGCCCGACGAAGTTCGGGACTACGCGGCCGTCATCCAGCCGCATGCGAGGACCATAGGTGTTGAAGATCCGGACAATATGCGTATCCACCCCATGCGCACGGTGGTAGGCCATCGTGATCGCTTCCGCGAAGCGTTTGGCTTCGTCGTAAACGCCGCGCGGGCCGATGGTGTTGACGTTTCCCGGATAACTCTCGGTCTGGGGATGCACGAGAGGATCGCCGTAGATCTCCGACGTGGAGGCCAGCAGGAAACGCGCACCCTTATCGCGCGCCACGCCGAGCGCGTTGTGTGTGCCGAGCGCGCCGACTTTAAGCGTCTGGATCGGGTACGTCAGATAGTCGATCGGGCTGGCCGGGGATGCAAAATGCAGCACGGCGTCCAGCGGGCCGGCAACATAAATGTAATTGGTGACGTCGTGCTTGACAAAGGAGAAGTCATCGTGCCCGATCAGGTGCGCGATGTTTTCGATCTTGCCGGTGAGCAGGTTATCCATGCCGATCACCGTGTGCCCTTCGGCCAGCAGGCGATCGCACAGATGTGATCCCAGGAAACCGGCGGCCCCCGTTAATAATATACGCATATCGCAGCCTCGTGCGTGGAATCTCAATCAGCGCGGGAAGTGTACCACAAAACCCCTAATCGCCAACCCCACGTTTGGCTGCCGCACGGCTCACGGAGAAGAGAGGCTAATCGCTAACCGCTAACCGCTGCTACTCCCGCACCCCCTGCAATTTGCGCCGGAACTCGGCGGCGAATACCTCGAAGGCGTGGCTGTCATACAGGCAGACGACGATATGCTCCAGGTGTTGGAGATCCTCAAAGGTGTAATCGAAGATCACGCGCAGCATGACCTCGGCGCAGCCTTCGAGCGGATAACCGAAGATACCCGTCGAGATGGCCGGAAAGGCAAGGCTCCGCAGGCCGTTCTGCTCGGCCAGGGCCAGACTCGCGCGGGTGGCGTTCGCCAGCTTGCCCGCTTCGCTGCCCTCCCCCATGCGCGGGCCGACGGCGTGGATCACGTGCCGGGCCTTGAGGTTCCCGCCGCCCGTGATCACGGCGTCGCCAACCTCGCAGGTGCCAATCGAATAACATTCCTGCTGAATGGACGGTCCACCCTTGCGGCGGATCGCCCCGGCGACTCCTGCACCGAGCAAAAGCTCAGAATTCGCCGCGTTCACGATCGCATCCGTTTCGAGATCGGTAATGTCGCCCTGGACAAGCTCAAGCGTTACATCGTTCAGCACCGTCTTCACGTGGCTAATCTCCTGCCCAATACACCCGGTCCTGTAGCAGATTACACCATAGGTTCGGCGCTGCGGTCAAGCCGCTGCACCAGCCCCAGCAGCAGGAAAAACACAAAAGCCAGGTTGACGGCGAAATAGCCCACATCGACCAGCCCGTGGCCCAGCATATCCGCCATGCTGCCGGCCAGCCCAATCAACAGCATCAGGATCAGCGGATCGCGTTCCGCCGCGCGCTGCCGCAGCCGCCCGACGCGCCGCCAGAACTCGACCTGAAACCAGACGCCGATCGTTACGCCCAGGATGCCCAGGTTCACCCAATGATTGAGCAGGATGTTGTGAGGAATGGAGAGGTTCGGCTCTTCCCAGGCTTCGGGCAGCAAATAGCGGCTGCGGTACCAGTACATGAACTGGTCCAATCCGACGCCGGTCAGGGGACGCTCTTCGATCAATCGGACGGAGCTGTACCACAGGTGCCGCCGGAAATCCAGCGTATCGCCAAACAGATCGCCCAGGCGCGGCAGGGCCAGCGACAGCGGGATCAGCACGATCACCAGTCCGATCACCGCCAGCCCAACCGGGCGGACTGCCCGCCGCCCGCGCCATATCAGCAGGGTCACGACCAGCGCGGCCGGCAAACCGAGCAGGATCGCGCCCCGGCTCTGGCTGAGCAGGACAGCCACCAGCATGATCCCGCCGCTGATCGCGCCGTACAGCCAGCGCCACGATCCGCGCCGCGACATCAGGATAAAAGCCAGGGCGAAGGGCAGGCAGCGTCCCAGGTACAGCCCGACGCCGTTGGGAGAGCCATACACACTGATCAGCCGCCGCGCGCCGTTCTCCGCATCGACCACCGACTCGCCCGTGACGAAACCATAGAGCCCGACCACGGCGATCGCCACGCCGGTGAACACCAGCGTATCGGCCAGCCAGAGCCAATCACGCCGCTCCAGCCGCATCAGCCGGATCATCAAATAGAAGGCGGCCGGCTCAAGGATGACAACCCGAAGCTGCCGGGTCGCCTGCGGCCAGAACTCCACCCACGACAGCGACACCAGCGCCACCACGACAAACGCCAGCACCAGCCCATCCAGCCGGTTCAGCCGGATGTTGGGGCGATGCCATGTCCCGAGGCGGTGCTGCTGCGCCCATGCCACTACCGCCCGCGCGATCAACGCGATCATCGTCAGCACCAAATACACTTCGACCGTGGCAAACGCGCTGAACAGCAGATCCAGCGACGAGACAAAAAACGCCGACCAGAAAATGATGAGCATCATGCCGAGCAGCGGGCGGTTGTAGATCAGGATCAGCAGCACGGCCAGCGCGATCAGGGTGATCACCGCCACCGGCGACAGCGACGCGATCCCCGCCGTGAGCACCGTGATCGCCAGCGCCGGCTGATCGCGTCGCAGCAAGGTGGGGATCGTTTCGCCCCACGTCGCCAGCGCGCCGAGCAGCACCACGAACGACGCCAGCAGGCTCAGCACCCATTCCACAAACTGCCGCACGGTGGGCAGCGCGGGAGCCTTGAGCGTTCGCCAGGGCAGCCGCGCCGCGACGATCACCGCGCCCAATACGGCCAGCCCGCCGATCAGCGCACAGGCGATCAGCGCCCGCTCATACCCGGTCGTATCCGGCGGCGCGGCGACGGCAAACCCAGCGATCGGCCAGCGATCATCGCCGTGGGCCGGCCGGTGGATGATCTCGGCCGTATGCGGGCCATCCGTCAGCCCGTCAGCCACCACAATCAGATCCACGGTGGTTTCGCGTTTGGGCGACGTCAGGATGATGAACGACTCACCCTGCCGGTTGCGCGGGAGCGCGTTGGCCGGTTGGCCGTCCACGGTGATATAGAGGTAAGCGAGATAATCATCGCGCCGCGTGGCGATGGCGAACGCCGTCCCTTCGAATGGCACCGTGATGCGGTTCTCAACCGTCGACAGGTCTGCATCCGCCGGGGGAATGTCGGCATCCGCGCCAAGCTCGCTGAAGTGCCAGCCAGGCGAATAGGTGGCGAACGCATTCTGCGCGGGATACCGTCCCGGCGTTAACGCGGCGGGCGACAACCAATCGCCCGCACTCAGCCAATCATCGATCACCGGCGCGACGGCAAAACCCTGGATCGGATCGTCAGCCGGGGCGTCCGGCTGCCAGTGCTGGATGATCAGCCCGCCGATCCACGGCCATTCGATCCGCGCGCGTTCAAACGCGTCACGCGTGTAGCGGGCCTGCTCTTCGGCTGACGCGCTGCCCCAGATCGACGGCGGACCGCTCCAATCGTCCGGCAGGTGGTTCCAGCCAAAGTTGCTGCCCCACAGCGGCTTATCTCCGTCGCCATGCCGCACCATTGCCTCGCGCAGCAGGATCAGCCGCGAAAAGTTCAGCAGGTCCTCATCTACCCGGCGGTCATATGGGCCTGACTCAAATCCATAAGGCTTGCCTGCCGCCGCGTCAAAGTACGGCCCGGCATCCAGTTCATAAAGCGCGCCGAGGAATTTCAGCTCATTGAGATTCTCCGGTCCAGCTTCCACCGTGGGAGCCAGCGCCGCCAGGATCACGCTGGCCGTGGAATCGGCGGCGTGGATCGCGGTGTATGACTCGCGCAGCATGGCGGCATAATGCGCCGGGCGCGGATCGAGATTTCCCCAGTGAGATTTGATATTCGGCTCGTCCCAGATCTGGTAAAAATCGATCGAATCCCCGTAACGCGCGGCTACCGCGTCCGCGAAGGCCGCATACTCGCCCACGCTGGCCGGGGGCGCGAAGGGATGCGCCGGGGCCAGCGGGTTACGCGCCCAGGCGGGCGTCCCATCCAGCACCGCGACCAGCCGCAGCGAGTCGCGTGCGTCCACGGCGGCCACGATCGTATCGTACGTGTCCCACGTCCACTCGCCGCGTTCCGGCTCGATGGCTTCCCACAAGAACGGCTGGCGCACCCAGGTAAATCCCGCCGCCGCGATCCGGTCCAGTTCCGCGCCAAGCTCGTCCGGTCCATACTGTGTCAATTCAACGTTAACGCCGGCCATCGGCAGGCGGTACGGCAGATCGAGCGTGGCCGTGGCGTCTGTCCAGCCGCGCGTATCATAGCCGCGCCGGTCGAGCGTCACCCATGCCCCGGCCAGGCTGCCCAGCGCCAGCAGGATACAGCCCCACCAGATTAACCATCGTTTGTTAAAGGAACGTTTCATCGTGTGCGTGACCACCGGGGGCGGGAAGCCTGTCCATCACTCGTGATCGGGATGGACTGGCCGCTGTTGAGATCCACAATCCACAGGTTGTTCTGATAGATCAAGGCGATCTGGCGCGCGTTGGGACTCCAGGCGATACCATCTTCCGAGTCGGGGGAGCGCAGACCCGGACGATCCAGGCCGGGGAAGACCAGCCGCTCATTGCTGCCATCCCGATCCGCCACCCACAGATCATATTCGGTGCCGGGGCTGTTCAGCGGATCGCGCGCCTTAAAATAGGCAATGCTGTACGTGGGGCTGCCATCCGCCCCTTCGACCAGCGGCGAATACGACGGCACCGACCAGATGCCGGTCTGCGGAATAAACGCCGGGATCTGAATGTCCGACTCCACGTTCAGCACGGCGATGTCAAATACCACGCTGTCTTCGGGAGCTTCGTCGGCATAGGGCGCGCCGTGCATCGTCGTCACGAGATAACCATCGTCGGACCATGACAGGGTCGGGATCCAGACCGCCGCGCCCTGGAAACGTTCCAGCAGCGGGGCGTATTCGTTGAAAGACATCAGCGTGGTAAAATCGCCTGTTTCGAGATCCACCAATCCCAGACTGTCGGCGTTCGCCCAGGCCAACTGCGTCCCATCCGGTGACCACAAGAGCCGCCGGCCCCAATAGGCGTAACTGCCCAGTGCATTGGCCGATACGACCTCTTCGAAGGTGCCGGACATCATCTCGCCGTTTTCGGGATCAAGCTGGATCAGATACAGGTCGTTATAGGCACGCCAGCCCGCGCCGTCGGTGGTTGGGTTCGCGGTGGAATAGCTGATGGTGTAGGGGCGCACCCACTGCGCGACGCGCACATCCTCCGGCACCAGCTGGATCGAGCGCGGGAAGCTGGCGGTCGTGTCCAGGATCACCCATAACTCGTTGGAGAACTCCGGATCGCTTTCGTCGGCGGTGCGGACCGTGTAAAGAAGCTGCTGCCCGTCCGCTGATAGATCAAACACCCGCCCATCCAGAAAGCCCGATTCGGTCAGCGGGTTGCGGTTTGCCGTGTTGCCCTCGATGATCCACGCCTGCCCACCCGAAACATAGGTTAGCACACCCTGAATCGGCAGCAGCGTATCCGGCGGTTCGCTGCCCACGTAGATAATCTCGTTGCGCGGAGCCTGGATCGGGACACGATTGGTCTCAACGGGCGCACCCGGCGTGCCGTTGCGCTCGATGATCCGGTAACACACCTGCTCGATGCCGTTTTCGCCGGTCTGGACAAGCTGTTCTTCGCCGGGTGACAGGTTCTGGGTGGGCAGCCGCTCCGTCTCATACGGCAGCGGCCGGTTCTCGCAGGTCTGCTGTTCTTCCACGCGCGTCACCGTGATCACCATGCCATCGCGGAGTTGGGTCTGGACCAGCGGGTTCACGTCGTCGTCCTCGTCCATGACGACGCCGATCTCGGTGAGGAACTGCCCGACCGAAATCCGCTTGTTGTAGCGGTACGCCAGCCGCTCGCCGTCCACATCCACCGTGATCTTGAAGTCGTCGTCCGACTGGCCCGGCTTATCCTGGCAGGCGCTCAGCAGTCCCAACAGAGCTAAGATGATAAAAAGTACCGTTTTCGTGTTGTACATTTGTACTATCCGCAACGAATAGGCCCTCAAGTTGTTGTACACTATGGTATAGACGCAGCGCGATTTAATCAAAAAAGGGGGCGGGACCATGACGGATCCCTCTGCGGCACCATATCTCGCCGGACTTCCCGAAGTGGAAACCTCTCGTTTGCCCAAAGGAACGCTGTTTCACGCGCAGGACCGCCTCTATGAAGTGATTGAGACGGGCAACGGCGGTTATCACCGGGCGCGCGAATGGCGGCGCACCGAAGAAACGGATGTCGCCCTCATCCCTGGCTCGTTTCTGAGCAAGTATCTCACCGTGGTGCGGCGAGGGCGGCTGCTGCCGGTCTATCGCACGCGGCTGGAGCTCACCCAGGACGATCAACCGACCTGTTATGTCTTTCCGATCGAGAGCCTGGCATTAGACGCCGCCTATCTCGACGTGGCCCTGATCCAGAGTCCCGGCGCGTATGTGCGCAATCAGGGCAGCGACGCCGCCTTTGCTGTCACGGATGGCGTGCATGTCTTCCGGCTGTACTACTATCGGCAGTCTACGCGCGGCCGCAAAACGGATCTGTCCAGTCTTCAGACGCGGCCGCTGACGTTCAAGCCGCGCCCGCACACCGACGGCCCGGCCTACTGGCGGCTGCTGCCCGGCTGGACGGAGATGATCCCCGATCTCGACGTGACACAGACCATGAAGCCGATCAGCAATTCGCTGGAGGATACCCACCAGACCCTACCCCATATCCCCACCGTGGGAGCCTCGGATAGCTGAAACAAAGACCCCCGGCCGCGCGACCGGGGGCGATCTGTCCCTGGGAAGTTTCCTGTGTTTGGAACATGCGTATCAACCTCACCCCCGACCCCTCTCCACGCGCGGAGAGGGGAGAAAAGACTTCTTCCCCCTCTCTAGCTCGGCTGAAGAGGGGGATGCCGACCGAAGGTCGGACGGGGGTGAGGCCGATGGTAGCGACGGCCCGCACGAGGAGCGATCTCAGTTGATCCCTGCGGCCTGCCGCACCGTATCGAGCACCTGAAGCGCGGTCAGGTTACGCATGTTGAACCCATAGCTCAGTGCGCCTTCGGTCAGGTTAGCTGCACCTTCTGGTGCCGTCTGGGCGGGCCGATCGATGCCGCGCTCCTGCATGGCGCGCCACAGGTTCCACAGCGGGATACCCGTGCCGCCAAACTGGGTCGCGACCTCGACAATCGCCCGGTTGTACTCGGTGAGCTGCTCAGTCGAGACGCCTTGTGTCGCCGGGATCGTCGCCAGCACCGGGATCACGCCGTATTCCGTCATCGTCGTCTGGACCAGCGATTGCAGCGTGCTGCGGAAGACCGACGGATCCATGTAGACGACGTTCGCCGGATCGAAGCTGATCAGGGCGATCGCGGGCTTCGTCACCGCGTATTCGCAGCCAAGTGGTGTTGCAGCAACCCCTTCACAGCGCGGTTCGAGCACGACCGGCGTGATCAGTTGATCGGCGTTGAACTCGGCGTCGCTGGCCGCCGCGCTGTTGGCGTTGAAGGCGTTGATCGACGGATCCGCCGGGCGGACCGACCCTGCCCGGTAGTAGTCGATCGTGCCTTGCAGATAACCGTAGTTGCCCAGGTTGATCCCGGGGTTGTCCGTGCCAAACGGCACCAGGAAATCCTGGTTTTCCGTCATCGCACCGCCAACCTTGGCGAAGGCGTTGCCCTCGACGCCGAAGTTCGCCACGGCGCTCTGGTACAACTGCTGGAGCGACTGCGCCATCGCCGGGTTGATGTCCGGGAGGACCGGATAGGCCATCAGGTCAAAGCCGGGCGTCGGGCTGGAGACGTTGACGGTGAACGAGATGGATGTGATCCCGCCCCGCGCATCGTCAGCCGTGACATCGACCATGGTCGTGCCTTCAGCGACACCGGTCAGCACAATGGTATCCGTGCCGAACGACTCCGCCGTGACCACGCCCGGATTCTGGGATAAGGCGGTCATCGTCACCGGGTCGGTGTCCGCATCGGATACCGCCACCGGGACACTGATCTGTTCGCCCACATTCAGCGATTGATCGCCGATCGGCTGGATCACCGGCGGGTTGTTCGCGCCGATGACCGTCACCTGGAACACGGTGGATGCGGTGCCGCCGCGGCCATCGTTCGCATCGACGGTGATATTCGCCGTGCCCGGCGTCACCCCGGTGACAAGAACTTCCGTGGCGCTCGACGCGTTGGCCGTCGCTACCGTGGGATTATCCGATACCGCCGCCAGGGTCACGGCATCGGTATCAGGGTCGGAGGCCTGGATCGGAACAGTCAGGCTCGCGCCAACATCGACACTTTGGGGGCCGACCGGCTGGATCGTCGGGTTGCTGTTCGTCGCCATGACCGTGACACCAAACGGGACACTGACCGGCGCGTTGACCCCATCGCTCACCGTGAGCGTGACGGTGGCGGTGCCGGCTCCCACGCCGTTAAGCGTGATCGTGCCCGGCGCGCTGATGGCGGCCGTCACGATGCCGGTGTTATCGGATGTCACCTGCTCGGTGAGTGTGTCACCATTGGGATCGCTGGACGTGTAGGCTACATCGAACGCCTGCCCAACACTGAGCGACTGCGGGCCAATGCCGCTGATCGTCGGCGCGCCATTCGGAGCCACGACGGTGACGCCAAACGGCATACTGACCGGCGCGTTGACCCCGTCGCTTACCGTGAGCGTAACCGCGGCGGTGCCGGCTCCCACGCCGTTAAGCGTGATCGTGCCCGGCGCGCTGATGGCGGCTGTCACGATGCCGGTGTTATCGGATGTCACCTGCTCGGTGAGCGTGTCACCATCAGGATCGCCGGCCGTGTAGGCCACGTCGAGCGCCTGCCCAACATTGAGCGACTGCGGGCCGATGCCGCTGATCGTCGGCGCGCCATTCGGAGCCACGACGGTGACAGCGAAGGATACTGTGATGGGCGGGTTTATCCCGTCGCTGATGGTGACTGACACATTCGCCGTACCAGCCCCCACCCCGTTCAGCGCGATCGTGCCCGGCGCGCTGATGGCGGCCGTCACGATGCCCGTGTTATCGGATGTTACCTGCGCGATGAGCGTGGCGCTGTCAGGATCGGTGGCCGTGTAAGCCGACGTCAAGTGTCTGGCCCACGTTGAGCGACTGTGCGTCAATCGGATCGATCGTCGGCGGGTCATTCGGCTCGATCACGGTGACGCTGAACGGCATACTGACGGCCGGGTTCTCACCGTCATTGACCGTCAGCGTGACGGTCGTCGCGCCCGCGCTGACCCCGTTGAGCGTGATCGTGCCCGGCCCGCTCACACTGGCCGTCACCACGCCGGGGTTGGTGGAATTCACCTGCGCATCGAGATTGTCGAGTTCGGGATCGGTCGCCACGAAGGGCACGTCGAGCGATTGGTTCACGTTGAGCGTCTGCGGGAAGATCGTCTCAATCGCCGGGGGCAGATTCACGTCGGCTACCGAGACGGTAAACGGCATACTGGCCGCCGGGTTCTTGCCATCATCGACGGTGAGCGTTACGGTAGCCGTGCCCGCGCTGGATGCGTTGAGTGTAATGGTGCCCGCCGTGGCGATGTTGGCCGTCACCACGCCCGGATTATCGGAGCTGACCAGCGCGTTCAGCGGATCCCCTTCGGGATCGATCACTGTGTAGGCTGCATCCCTCGACTCGCCTACGCTCATCGTCTGCGGGTCGATCGGGTTGATGGTCGGCGCGACATTACCCATCACCACCGTGACAGGGAACGTGCTGATCGTCGTGTGTTCGCCGTCCTCCACCGACACCGTGACGGTAGCCGGACCGGCGCTGACCGCGTTCAGGCGGATGCTGCCGGGAGCTGTGACCGTCGCCGTCACCACGCCGGGCGTGTCCGAGACCGCCTCCGCGGTGATTGCATCGCCGTCGGGATCGTTGGCGATATACGGCAGATCCATTGTATCGCCCACGGTAAGCGTCTGCGCCGGGATCGCATCAATCGTCGGCGGACGGTTAGGTTCGCCTGCGTCCACGCGGAACGCGGTGTTGATGACGCCGCCCTTGCCATCATTGGCGGTGACGGTCACATTGGCCGATCCCACCGCGACGCCGGTCAGGCGGATGGTACTGCTGTTCGGCGCGGCAGCGGTTACGATGGCCGTGTTGTCCGATGCGGTCGTCACGGTCAGCGTGTCGCCGTCCGGGTCCGACACGGCTAACGCCACGTCGAGTGTTTCGCCCACGTCGAGCGCCTGCGCCAGGATCGGGCTGATCGTCGGCGCGCGGTTCTGGCCTTTGACGGTGACGATAAACGCCGTGGTTGCCAGCCCGCCCCGGTTATCGCTGACCGTCACGGTGACGGTGGCAACGCCCGCCGAAGCGCCGGTTACATTGATGGCCGTCTTGCTCGTCACCTGGGTGACGGCGATGGCGTTGTTACTGGACGCCGCGAGCAGATTCAGCGCGTCGCCATCGGGATCAGTGGCCACGACGTTGATGCTGATAACCGACCCCGAGTTCACTTCCTGGCTGGGGATCGGGCTGATGACCGGCGAACGGTTCGGCCGTCGGGTGGGCGTCAGCGTCGGCACGGCCGTCGGAGCCCTGTTGGAGATGCGAATACCCGTGGCGGTGTCAAAGGTCTCGGTGCCGTCGTTCAGCCACAGGTGCAGCCGGATCTGGTACACGCCGTCATTGACCTGCGTCGTATTGACCGCGCCGAGCGCGCCGTTGATGACGGGCCGGGTCTGCGGCGGGGTGATCGGATACCACAGGTTTGCCGGGTTCGGATCGGGACCCCATTCCAAGGCGTATTGCAGGAAGCGCGGGTGGCTGGCGCTGCCGATCACGGCCACGTAGCCGGCGATCTGGCTGCCATCCACCGGGATAGGCAATCCGCACATCGTAAGGATAGGGGGTGACACCAACCGGCGTGTAATAGTACACGCGCGTCGGATACAGGGCGATCCGTGTGGCGGTTGGCACCGGCTGGAATCCCCCACCCTGAAACGGCGTCAGGGTTGGGAACGCCGTAAAGGTCGGAATGGCGGTGCGCGTCAGCGGCGGGGTGATCGTGGCGGCCACCGTGGGCCGCGACTTGTTGTCCTTTTTGTCACCCCCACCGCTCAAACTACAGGCTAACCCGGCAAAAAGCAGCACGGTAAGCATGAGTGCCAGCCGGGCCAGCGCATGATGTCGATAACGGGCCATGATGTTTACCTTCCTGGGTTTAAGACTGGAATTTCTACGATCATTGTATAACGGTTCGATAACCGTCACAACGCGCGTGCCTGACGCTCAGTGGGCGATATGCCCACCCCAACCCGGCTGTCGATCGGGCAAATAAAAAGCGGGTAAACGCCCGGCGTCTACCCGCTCTCTGATGTACCACGATCTCGTAGGGGCGTATTGCAATTCGCCCCTACAGTGTCAACTTAAGATTGTGTCGCCGGTCAGCCCCTCCCTAAATCCCTCCCCACTGGGAGGGACTGAGGGTTAAGCGGGTCGGGGGATAGGGGCTAGCGATTGCCCGCCAGACCGAGCAGCCCCATCGAGATCTTCGGCTGGCGCGACTTTTCTTCGTCCTTGCCGAACTTGATCACTTCGCCCGTGTCTGTGATCGCTTCGACCGCCAGACCCAGGCTTTGCAGTTCCTTGACCAGCACGCGGAAGCTGGCCGGGATGCCCGGTTCTTCAATCGGCTCGCCCTTGACGATCGCTTCGTAGGTCTTGACGCGGCCCTGCACGTCGTCCGATTTGACGGTCAGCATTTCCTGGAGGGTGTGCGCCGCGCCATAGGCTTCCAGCGCCCACACTTCCATCTCGCCGAAGCGCTGCCCACCGAACTGCGCCTTGCCGCCCAGCGGCTGCTGCGTCACCAGGCTGTATGGGCCGGTAGACCGCGCGTGAACCTTGTCTTCGACCAGATGCGCCAGCTTCAGCATGTGAATGATGCCAACCGTCACCGGGCTGGTCAAAGGCTTCGCCCGTCTTGCCGTCAAACAGCCGCTGCTTGCCATAGATCGGGACCGGCTGCATTGAACTTGAGCGCGACGCGCCGCGCCATTTCGCGCAGCTGCTCCTCGCTGATCTCGGCAGGCGGCGTTTCGCCGGAAGCCTGCTCGATCCACAGCGGACAGCGTCGCATAACGCGCATTGGCATCGTGCCGGATACGATCGGCGCAGCGTGGCCGAGTCTCCGCAAAATCGAGAACGTCTTCGGGGTTATACCCCTGCTCGCGCAGCCATTCTGTCAGCACGGCACGCCGCGCATAGACATAATCCAGCGCCAGGCGTTCGGCGTCATAACGGCCGGTCTGGCCGAGCCAGTGATCGATATACAGCCGGCGAACCTCGTCGTCATCTTCCAGGTATTCCGTGTCGTACTCTTCTTCTTTGAGCCATTCCCAGGCGCGATCGGTGATCTGCTTCCAGGCGCGATCGATCATCCAGGCGCGGCCCAGTTCGGCTTCGATCTCTTCTTCTTCCGCGCCGTCAAACACGGGCGAGATCGCGCGGAAGCCCAGGCGATCCGCCGCCCAACCCAGGTGCGTTTCGAGCACCTGGCCGATATTCATACGGCCCGGCACACCCAGCGGGTTCAGGATGATGTCAACCGGCGTGCCGTCTTCCAGGAAGGGCATATCTTCAACGGACACAACCTTCGAGATGACGCCCTTGTTCCCGTGCCGGCCCGCCATCTTATCGCCCTGGGTCAGCTTGCGCTTCTGCGCCACGCTGACGCGCACCATCTGGTCCACGCCGGCGGGCAGATCGCGGTGTTCTTCGCGGGTGAAGATCTTGACATCAACGACCTTGCCCTTTTCACCGTGCGGCAGGCGCAGCGACGAGTCCTTCACTTCGCGGGCTTTCTCACCGAAGATCGCGCGCAGCAGTTTTTCTTCCGGGCTGAGTTCCTTCTCGCCCTTGGGCGTGATCTTGCCCACCAGGATATCATTCGGGCCGACTTCCGCGCCGATGCGGATGATCCCGTTTTCGTCCAGGTCTTTCAGCGCTTCCTCACCCACGTTCGGAATATCGTAGGTGATTTCTTCCGGCCCCAGCTTGGTATCGCGCGCTTCGACCTCGTGCTTTTCGATGTGGATCGAGGTGAACTTGTCCTCGCGCAGCAGCGTTTCGCTGATCAGCAGGGCGTCTTCGTAGTTGCCGCCTTCCCACGACAGGAACGCGCACAGCACATCATGGCCGAGCGCCAGCTGCCCGACGACCGTCGAGGAGCTGTCCGCGATCACGTCGCCGCGCTTGATGATCTGACCCTTTTGCACGACCGGGCGCTGATCGATGCAGGTAGACTGGTTCGAGCGGTTGTATTTGCGCAGACGGTAGCGTGCGCAGGCCCTTGTCGGTCCGCACGATGATCTGATCGCCCTGCACCGCCATGACTTCGCCGCCTTCATCCGCGACCAGCACCTGCCCGGAATCATACGCGGCCTGACCCTCCATGCCCGTGCTCACAATCGGCACATCCGGGTTGCAACAGCGGCACCGCCTGGCGCTGCATGTTCGATCCCATCAGGGCGCGGTTGGCGTCGTCGTGCTCCAGGAAGGGGATCAGCGCCGCCGAGATGCCCACGATCTGGCGCGGCGCAACGTCCATATAGTCGATGCGGTCGCGCTGCGACACCAGGAAACGCTGGTGATGGCGCGCCGAAACGCGGTCGTTCGACGAACTGATCCTGGTCGATCCAACACCGCGTTGGCCTGCGCGATGATGTACCGATCTTCCGAGTCCGCCGAGAGATAGACCGTCTCGTGGCTGACGAACGGCAGAACCGGCACCATCGAGCACGTTCAGCTTGCGCAGACGCTGCGCGGAGTTTCTGCGTCAACGACCGTGCCCGCCGGCGATGGGACTGCCACTTCCGGGGGTGACGTCTTCGCGCAGCGATGCGCCCGATGAGCCGCTCATCGTTGGGCGAAAGCTCGCGGAAAACACGGCGATAGGGCGTTTCGATGAAGCCGTATTCGTTCACCCGGCCATAGCTCGCCAGACGACCGATCAGGCCGATGTTCGGGCCTTCCGGCGTCTCAATCGGGCAGATGCGCCCATAGTGGCTGTGATGCACGTCGCGCACATCAAAGCCCGCGCGCTCGCGCCGCAGACCGCCGGGACCCAGCGCCGAGAGCGTGCGCTTGTGGGTCAGTTCCGCCAGCGGGTTGGTCTGCTCCATGAACTGCGAAAGCTGGCTGGAACCGAAGAATTCGCGCACGGCGGCGACCACCGGGCGAATGTTGATCAGCGTCATGGGAGACAGGCTGTCCGACTCGCGGATCGACATACGCTCGCGGACGACACGCTCCATGCGGCGCAGACCGATACGCAGCGAGTTCTGGATCAGCTCGCCCACCGTCTTGACGCGGCGGTTGCCCAGGTGATCAATATCGTCCGGCTCTTCCAGCCCATTGTTGATCTGGATCATCCGCTCGATCAGCTTGACCAGATCGTACTTGGTGATGGTGCGGCGTGAGCGCGGCACAATATCGTCCATGCGCAGCCGCTGATTCAGCTTGTAACGTCCGACCCGCTCCAGGTCATAACGCCGCTGGTCGAATAACTGGCTTTCCAGGTATTCGCGGGCGTTGTCCAGCGTAGGCGGATCGCCGGGGCGCATGCGCTTGTAGAACTCCAGCAGCGCCGCTTCAGCAATGCTGCCGCCCTCGCGCACGTCCCACTGCGGTTCCATGCGGATCGTGCCCGACATGAACTGGTGATCGGGGTTGTTATCGACTTCCTTGTAGATCGCCAGCAGTTCTTCGTCGGTGCCCTTCTGGATCGGGGAGTGCTCGTCAAAGCCATCGCGCACCGCGGCCAGCGCCCGCAGCAGGATCGTGACCGGAATGGTGCGCTTGCGGTTGAATTTGATCGCCAGATAATCGCTCTTGCGCGTTTCAAATTCCATCCACGCGCCGCGATCCGGGATCAGTTTGGCGGTCGATAGCAGCCGCCCGGTGGTGCGATCTTCGTCAGCATCAAAGTAGACGCCCGGCGAGCGGATCAACTGGCTGACGACGACACGTTCGGTCCCGTTGATGATAAACGTGCCGTTCTCGGTCATCAGGGGGAAATCGCCCATGAAGATGTCCGAGATCACGACTTCATCACCGGCGGCGCGGTTGACCAGCGCCACCTTCACATAGAGCGGCGCGGCAAAGGTCATGTCCCGCTCCAGGCAGATTTCTTCATCATACTTGGGTTCATCAAACCAGTACTTCAGGCCAAATTCAGCCGCTTCGGGGGAACTGCCCGGGAAATACAGCCTCAGATTGCCGTTGAAGCTTTCAATGGGGCTGATCTCGTCGAATAACTCGTTCATCCCATCCTGGCGGAAACGATTGAACGAATCCAACTGAATCTCAATTAGAGAAGGGAGCTCTTGCACATCACGAGTGCGCGCATAGTTCTTCTCATCTAGCCGCCGCTGCATTTGTCACTCCTCGAGGCTATCCCATTACGTGCAGATCGGTGCAAACCAACATAGAAGACTGAGGAAAGCCATGTCTCCTAACCTGTTTAGACCGTTTGCGTTTGGAGGTCAATGTTCTGTCTAGACACAAAACAAGGGGTTACAAGAATCATCAGTATATCATACTATTATCCAATGTCAATAGACGTTATGCCAAACCACCGAGAAGGATTAAGGGTGCTTGTCTTCGGAACCGAGTCGTTCTAAACTACACACACTCCGCGTACCAGCTAACGAAATGACAGGTATTCATTATGGGATCACGCCTCTCTCGTCTCAACCGATCCGGTTCTGAACAACCGGCCGCGCCGCCGCCCGCCCGTCCTGCACCCCCTGCCCCGGCCCCCGCCGCGCTGCCCGCCGAAGCGATGGCGCTGGACAATTCGCCGGCAAAGAAGCGATCAACGCCGCGTGTCTCCGCCCTGCGCAAGCAGCTGCGGCCCAAACTGCTTTCCACCCCGGACGAGTTCGACCAGATGGACAGCGCCGACCTCGAACACCAGCAGATTGTTCGCGACCGGCTGCGCGTGGTGCTCGAAAGGGCGCGCATTCAGCTTTCGCCGGACGAACTGGACGATCTGGAACAGGGGCTGATCTACGATTTGCTTGGGTTTGGCGCAATCGAGCCGCTGGTGCGCAACAAAAGCTGCACCGAAATCATGGTCAACGGCCCCGACCTGATCTTCGCTGAGACCAAGGGCAAGATCATCGAAACGGAGTACGTGTTCGACGATGAGGAACACGTCCAGTGGACCGGGCAGCGGATCGTGCGCCCCTTGCAGCGCGATCTCAGCCGGCGCAACCCGATGGTCGATGCGCGCCTGCCGGATGGCTCGCGCGTTCATGTCATTATGCCCCCGTCGGCCCTACAGGGTACGACCATCACGATCCGCAAGTTCCCCGAAAAGCGCCTGACCGTCGAAGATCTGATCAAATGGGGATCGTTCACCGAAGAGGTGGGGGAGTTCCTGGAGGCGTGTGTCGTCGCCCGGCTGAATATCGTCGTGTCGGGGGGCACCGGCTCCGGCAAGACGACGCTGCTCAACGTGCTCTCCTCGTATATCCCCGAAGATGAGCGCATCGTGACGATCGAAGACTCGGCTGAGCTTCAGCTTGCCCAGCGGCATGTCGTCCGGCTGGAAACCTGCCCAACCGTGCCCGGCTCCAACGAAGGCCAGCTTGCGATTCGCGATCTCGTCAAGGGCAGCCTGCGTATGCGCCCGGACCGGATCGTGGTGGGCGAGTGCCGCTCCGGTGAGGCGCTGGATATGCTGCAAGCGATGAACACCGGCCATGACGGATCGCTCACGACGGTCCACTCCAACAGCCCGCGGGACTGCATCGGCCGGCTCGAAACGCTGGCGCTGATGGCCGGGATGGACCTGCCGGTGTCCATCATCCGGCGGCAGATCGCCAGCGCCGTCAACCTGATCGTGCAGCAGGCGCGCCTGAAAGACGGCAGCCGGAAGGTCGTCCAGATCACCGAGATGCAAGGCATGGAAGGCGAACAGGTTGTCTTGCAGGACATCTTCATCTACCAGACGCCCGACTTCAAGGGGAGCGGCCCCAGCCATGCCGGCGGCGGTACGCTCAACCCGACGGGCTTCCGCCCCAGCTTTATGGATCGTCTGGAAGAAGTCGGCTTCAGGCTCAGCGGGCGCATCTTTGGCGCGGGCCGGACCTTCAATTAGCCCGACGCCCCTTGACATTCACCCCTGCCCTGGATAAGGTAGCAGCCTGTCCGGGGCTGTTTGTTGTAAAGGCGCTCAAAAGAATGGAATCCCAGCCACAACCCGACCTGACTCCCGAGGAAACTGCCCGTTACGCGCGCCACCTGATGCTGCCGCAGGTGGGCAGTGCCGGTCAGCGCAAGCTCAAAGCGGCCAGCGTGCTGGTCGTCGGCACAGGCGGCCTGGGCAGCCCGGTCGCGATGTATCTGGCGGCGGCTGGCGTCGGCCGTATCGGGCTGGTCGATTTTGACGTGGTGGATCGGTCCAATCTCCAGCGCCAGATCGCACACGGCGAAAGCACGCTGGGCATTCCCAAGGTCGAGTCGGCGGCGCGGCGTTTGCACGACCTGAACCCGCACATCACCATCGACACGCATTACACGCCGATCACCAGCCGCAACGCGCGCGCCATCATGGCGTCCTACGACATCATCCTGGACGGAACCGATAACTTCCCCACGCGCTACCTGCTGAACGATGCCTGCGTCATGCTGGGCAAGCCACTCGTCTACGGGAGTATTTACCGCTTCGAGGGGCAGGTCAGTGTCTTTGCGACCCCCACCGGGCCTTGCTACCGCTGCCTCGTTCCACAACCGCCGCCCGCGCATCTTGTGCCAAGCTGTGCCGAAGCGGGCGTGTTTGGAGTCCTGCCGGGCACGATCGGCACGATCCAGGCGACCGAAGCGATCAAGCTGATCGTGGGGTTTGGCGAGCCGCTCATCGGCCGGCTGCTGATCTACGACGCGACAGATATGAGCTTCGAGACGATCACCCTGCCCAAACGCCCGGCCTGCCCGGTCTGCGGGGAAAACCCGACGGTTACCGATCTCATCGATTACGAGGAGTTTTGTGGAATGCCTGCCTACGAAGACAGCACGTTTCGCCCCGGCCAGCCGCATATGATCGAGTGGACGGTCAGCGACATCAAACAGCGGCTCGATGCAGGTGAACCCGTGCTGCTGCTCGACATCCGCGAGCCCTATGAGCTTCTGATCAGCCGCCTCGACCCCTGCGAACACATCCCACTCAGCGAGATGGCCGCGCGCTGGCCCGAGATCCCGCGTGACCGTCCGGTGGTGGTCTTCTGCCATGCCGGCGTGCGCAGCGCCAACCTGATCCAGCAGCTTCAGACCAAAGGCTATACCAACCTGATCAACATGTTCGGCGGCATTGACGCGTGGTCGGTCGAGATCGATCCATCCGTCCCCCGCTACTGAACGATGTGAGGTAAGATGCGATGTGCGCTTATCACTCGGCCGATCCCTTTGTTCCGCGCGAAGGTTATGTCCCGGTCGAAGACGCGGCGCTATTCTACCGCGAGATTGGGCACGGCCAGCCGATCATCCTCATCCACGGCGGACCCGACTTTGACCACAGCTACTTACTCCCCGATATGGACCGCCTGTCCAATTCGTACCGCCTCATCTATTACGATCAGCGAGGGCGCGGTAAATCAGCGCGTGGTGTACATCCCGACAACGTCACTATCCAGACCGAAATCGATGATCTTGACCGCCTGAGGGCCTATCTTCAACTGGAATCCGTAGCGGTGTTGGGGCATTCGTGGGGCGGCGTTCTGGCGATGGAGTATGCGATTCGCCATCCGGCGCGTGTATCCCACCTGATCCTGATGAATACCGCTGCTGCATCCCATGAAGATTATCTCGTGCAGCGGCAAGAAGTGTGGCGGAGGAAAGCAGTGTATGCGGATGAGATCCAGGCTTTGGTCTCAAGCGCCGCGTACCAGGAGGGCGATCCGGACACGGTGGCGGCCTACTATCGGATCCAATACGGGACCACGATCGTGCAGCCGCAGCATCTTGACCGCCTGATGGCCCGTCTGCAATCAAGCTTCACAAAGGAAGGCATTCTGAAGGGACGAGCCATCGAAGATCAACTCATCGCCGAGACGTGGCTGACCCGCGAATATGATTTGTTTCCCGGTCTCAATGCGCTGCGCATTCCGACATTGGTCATCCATGGGGATCATGACTTCATCCCTCTCGAATGCGCAGCCCATATTTCGGAGACGATACCCGGCGCGCGCCTGGTCGTGCTGAGGGCGTGCGGGCATTTCGCTTATATCGAATCCCCGGACGAGGTCCGCCAAGAAATCGCCTCTTTTTTCGCGTTGTCGTGACCAGTCAAACAAAAAAGGGCGGGTTTGTTAACCCGCCCCTACACTCTCTTTTCCTCAATAACCTCTGCGTGCTCTGCGCCTCTGCGGTTCCATCTTTTTCCAACGATTTGCCCGATACCGCTTACGCCATGTCGGCGGCGGCCCGCGCGTAGTCTTGCAGGCTGTCGTCCGCCAGCGGCAGCGTGACCCCGGCCTGAAGCAGCCGGTTCTGCCGCGTCTGGGCACGGCTGAGCAAGCGCCGAACCTCAAAATCATCCGGCAAATACTGGCTGGCCGCCTCGAGCACCTGTACCGCCCGGTGTAACTGCGCGGTATCGTCGATCAGCAAGCGGGCCAGCGAGGCCAGCGTTTGCCCCAGCAGTTCCTCGTCATCCAGCATATAGGCGAGATGGAGCGCCTGCCGGTAATAACGCTGCGCTTCGTTCCAGCGGCCGCTCAATTCCATGAATACGCCGAGGCTGTCCAGCTGGTCAAAGATCGCCATTTCATCCCCGGTGGAGCGCGCCAGTTCCAGCGCGCGCTGATAGTAGCTTTCCGCCGGCTCCCACTGCATCATCTCGGTGTGGACGTCGCCTAACCGGCTGTGGACGATGCTCAGCAAGTCCGAGCGCCCTGCGCGTTCCAATGCCGGAATCGCCTCTTTCCACGCGGTAATCGCCTCGTCGAAGCGGTTCTGTTCCATATACAGCACGCCGAGCTTGTCCAATGTCAGGCCAATATCCGGCCAGGAAGCCGTGGCCTTCAGGGCTTCGACCGCTTCTTCATAGGCGACTTCCGCGCCTTCCCACCGGCCCAGCGTGACCTGCAGATCGCCCAGGATAATGAGCAGCTCGCCTTCACGCTGCGGATTAGACGCCTCCTGCGCCAGCGCGGTGCCCTGATCCACATAAGCGAGCACCGCTTCGTAGTTCTCGCTTTCGAGGCTGAGCATGGCTAATGCTTCGATCGCGGCCAGTTCGTCATGAACGTTGCCGTCCGCCTTGTACCCTTCCAGCGCCTCGGTATACTGGCTGATCGAGGCCGTAGGGTCGCCCTGGCCCAACACATCCTGACGAATACGCCCCAACAATTCAACATTGGTCGGCAATGGGACCGAGGGCCGTTCCGTCACGATGACGGGTTCTGACGGGGTGCGCGTCTCGGGCAGAAACTCGGGCATATCAGACGGCGGCGCGCTGACCGCTTCGGCGGCTGGCTGGCTTTCCAACGTCTCCGGCACTTCGACGGGCGCTTCGGCCTCAGGAGGTTCGGCCTCGGGTGCTTCGCTCTCTGGCGCGACGGCGGCGGCCAGCACCGGCGCCGCTGACTCACCCAGTGGATAGGCTTCCTGGGTGGGCGGAACAGCGACTTCCTCCACCAGCGCACCGAGCACGCCCGTCTGGGCCAGCGCTGGCAGTTCGATCAACTGGCGCAGCCAGCCGATTTCGGGATGGTAATGGCGCACTTCGGCGAAGTTCCGCGCGTCCAGGCTGGACACGATCTCGTTCAGGACGGCGCGCTGGCCGTTCTCAGCCGCATAGATGCCACCGGCCGTCAAATTCGGCACCTCGGTGGCGATCTGGTTGTGTGTCGCCCTCCGGACAAACGTCATCAGGGCTTTGAGGTGGCGCGCCTGCATCGGCTCAAGCTGCTTCTTGCCCCGTAAAAACGTCCGGGCGAATACCTGGATCAGTTCGTGCGTCGCAAAATACGGCTGCCCATAGACGCTGCGTTCCCACACAAAGCCCCGCTCTGCCAACTGGCGCATGCGCCCCCGGATCGCGTCCGCCGATGCGCCGCTGACATCGGCCAGGAGTTCGTCGCTTGCCCCGCCCGCGAAAGCCGTGCCGATCAGCAGCACCATGCCTTGCAGGTCTTTCGGCAGCAGCCGGTACGACGCCATCAGCACGCCCATCACGCGGTTCGCTTCACCGGGCGGCATAGCGGGCATCTGCGCCAGAAACTCGTCCGGCTGCACCCCGGCGGCACCGATCTGGCTAGCCGCCACCACCATCGAAAGGGCGTGGCCACCCAGCGCCTCGCTCAGCGCTACGACGTCCGCATCGGGCGGAAGGCCAGACAGGCTGATCAACATCGCCCGAGCATCGTCCGCCGCCAACAATTGAACCGCCTGCGGAGTCCACGGCCCGGAAGCAGAAGCAGTGCTGGTCAGGATCAGCGGGATACCTGTGGCGACTTGCCGGATGAATTCGCGGGCGGCGTCCAGGCGGATCTGGCCATCCAGCACCAGGAGCGGGCGGTTGGCGTGCAGGAGATCGCTAACGGTATCCATTAAAGTGGTGGTGTCCACCGGATCGGTGGCCGGGATGGCCGCCCCATAGGCGCGTGCAATCCGCGCCAGCAGCGAGGGCAGCGCCTCGTTGTAAACGTCGAGCCAAACCACCCCGCCGGCCTGTTCGGTCTCACCCACGGCGAGCGCCGCCGCAAGCGCGGTTTTTCCTATCCCGCCCGGTCCGTACAGCAGCACAGCGGTACCGGCTCTCAGCACCAGCCGGGCCGAGGTCAGATCGGGCTCGCGACCAAAAAACGGTTCAGGCGGGCGCGCGGGCAGTTGTTGGCGGTCAAAAACAGGCGCTTCATGCGAAATAACAGGTTGTTGACTCATTCGACCCACCTACGAAAGATGAATTTTGTCTGGTTGCAGTATAGCAGAACCCGCTTTCCGCGACTAGCAAAACAAAACGCCCGGTGTTGGGTCCGGGCGTTGAAGATCAGTTACTCTTCGGCAGGGGGAGGCACGGGCAGATCGGCCTCGGCCACGTCCTTGAATTTTTTGCCCACGTCGATCAGCATCACCGGAATCCCATCGCGAATCGGGTACTTGTAGCCCGAATCGTCGGATACCAGCCAGCAGTTATGCACGAGGCGCAGTTTGCCCGGATCATCGCCCCGGTCTTTGTAATGCACCGCTTCCGGGCAGCGCAGAATCTCAAGAAGTTCAGGACTGATTGCATTTTCTGGCGCAGCCATGTTCCCTCCAGGAATAAGTGCCACATTCAACAGGGAGTATAGCGACAGCGAAAAACAGCGTCAAGCGCTGGCTCAAGACCCTGATCGGCGGTAGACTTGAGGCACTCCATCGACTTAGGGATGAGATGCCGGGATGCCCATCGTTCAACTCGACGGGCGTGTGATCTATTACACGCAGAAAAAAGCCGACTCCCCCGCCTACCCGCCGCTGGTGCTGATCCATGGCGCGGGCGGCAGCCGCCTGGATTGGCCCGCCGAGCTGCGCCGCCTGCCGGGTCCGCGCGTGATCGCGCTGGATCTTTCCGGCCATGGTCGCTCAACGGGCACCGGCCACACCGATACGCGGCTCTATGCCGACGACGTTTGCACGCTGCTTGACGCGCTTCATATCGAACGCGCGATCATCGCCGGGCACAGCATGGGCGGAGCCATCGCCCAGCAGATCGGCATCCACCACCCGGAGCGCGCGGCGGGCCTGATCCTGATCGGCACGGGGAGCAAGCTGCCGATTGACCCGACGCTGCCGCAGCGTATCATCGAGGACACAGATAATACCCTGGATTGGCTGGTGGACGTGGTCGTGGAGCGCGGACACCCCCGCCGATGTGAAAACGCTGAGCCGTCAACGGCTGTCGGAGATTTCACCCGAAGTGCTGCGGAATGATTATCTCGCGTGCCACCAGTTCGACGTGCGCGACCAGATCGACCAGATCCGCGCGCCGACGCTGGTGCTGGCTGCCGCCGATGACCGGATGGTAAAGCTCAAGTTCAGCGAAACGCTGGCCGAGCATATCCCCGACGCCGCGCTGGTCGTCTTCGACGGGGCCGGGCATATGTTCCCGCTGGAAAAGTCGCAGGATGTCGCCCAGACCGTCGCGTTGTGGCTGAGGGAGCGTGCATGGTGAACGTTTTTCGACGTTCGTTTGGATGGATACTGCGTCAGGGCGGGCGGCTGGCGCTGGCCGCGGTGTGGCAAAGGAGCGGGCGCTCTGCGGTGGATACGGCGCTGAGCGTCGTACCCAAAACGACTCAACGGTCGCACCTGCAGGTGTTTAACGTGGAACAGCCCGTCACCGTGTATGTCCGGGCCAGCCAGTGCCGGATCACCGTCGTGCATCACGCCGCGCCCAAGGTCATCCTCGAAGCGAATCTTCACCGTGCGTTCGGGGTGGAACTGGCCGCCGAACAGGATCACGACGGTGTGTATATCGTCGCCCGGCGCAAGGCCGTGGTCGGGCGCATGACTCGGCTCGATTTCACCCTGCACGTCCCGGCAGACAGTCACCTGGCGTTTCACCTGACGCCGGGTGATGTGCTGTTTCAGGACATCAACGGCACGGTTGAACTGCCGGCCGGCCAGGTCTTTCCGTCAGAACCGGATTCGTAAGCTGTATCGTTCGCCGTCTATGGAGCTCTTAATATGCTGCTGCGTCTGGAAAAACTGAATCAACTCACCAGGACCCTGGGAACCTATATTTACTGCGATGCAATCCCGCTCAACTCATGGCGTATCCAGGATAAACTGGCCTATGGCACCCCGCTGCCCGCCCCCGACGATCCTGGCTGGCGCTCGGTGACACCCGACGATCTGTGGGGCAAACGGATGTCCTGGGCGTGGCTGACGGCCGAAGCGGCCATCCCGGCCCATTTTGCGGGCAAGGCGGCGGCGCTGCACATCGAGCTGCAGCATCTGCTCACCAACCCGGCCGGAAACCTCTATACCGGCCCGGAAGCGCTGGTGACGATCCCCGGCCTGAATACCCCGCCCCAGGCGATTAACTCGATGCACCATGAGGTGCTGCTGGCCGAGCACGCGCAGCCCATGCCGATCCCGATCGTGATGGAATGCTTTACCGGCGTCTCGCAGCCCGGCGATCACCGCGTACGATTCAACGTCGCTGAACTGGTCTGGATCGACCGCGCGGTTGAGGGGCTGTACTGGGATGCCCGCGTGCTGCTGGATGCGCTGGCCGTCCTGCCCGAAGCGGCCCCCGAGCGCGGCCTATATCTGCGCGTGCTGGAAGATGCCTTCCAGTGCATCAACTGGCTTAATCCGCCGGATGAGGCGTTTGGCGACAGCGTGCGCCAGGCCCGTGCCATCCTGCGAGCACAGCTATTCGGACCCGTCGCCACCACCGATAACCCAACCGTCCCGCGCCCGGTGGTGCATGCGATGGGCCACGCGCATATCGACGTCGCGTGGCTGTGGCCGCTGCGTGTGACGCGCGGCAAGGCGGCGCGCACCTTTGCCACCGCCCTGGCCCTGATGGAGCAGTTCCCGGCCTACACGTTTACGCAGAGCCAGCCGCACCTGTACAAAATGGTGGCGGAGGATGATCCGGCCCTGTTCGGTCGGATCAAGGCGCGCATTGCCGAAGGGCGCTGGAATGCGACCGGCGGTTCGTGGGTCGAAATGGACACGAACATGCCGAGCGGCGAATCGCTCGTGCGCCAGTTTTTGCACGGCATGCGCTACTTTCAGCGCGAACTCGGCGTGCGCCCCGAAGTCCTGTGGCTGCCGGATGTGTTCGGATACAGCGCCGCGCTGCCCCAGATTTTGCGGCTGGCCGGGATCCGCTACTTCTTCACGGCCAAACTGAGCTGGAATCAATACACGCGCTACCCGTTTGATACCTTCTGGTGGGAAGGGCTGGATGGCTCGCGCGTCCTGACCCATTTGGCAACCACGCCGGAAACGCTGTGGAAAGGCGCCCAGGATTATTATTCCACCTACAACGGCGCGCTCAGTGCTGAGGATATGCTCGGCACCTGGACACGCTACAAACAAAAAGCGGCGAACCATCATGTCATGGCAGCGTATGGGATGGGCGACGGCGGCGGCGGCCCTAACCGGGATATGGTCGAGCGGCGCGCGCGGCTGGAGAATCTCGCCGGGCTGCCCCAGGTGATCCACAGCACGGCCGAGCAGTTCTTCCACGCGGTCGAAGATACCATCCCGGATAATCTGCCCCATTGGGTGGGCGAGCTGTACTTCCAGCTGCACCGGGGGACGTATACCACGCAATCGCGCACCAAGCGCCACAACCGTAAGAGCGAGGTGCTGCTGCACGACGCCGAAGCCCTGGCCGCGATCGGACACCTGCTCAAACAGCCCTATCCACAGGAAGTGTTCCATGCCGCCTGGGAAACCGTGCTGCTTCACCAGTTCCATGACATTCTGCCCGGCAGCAGCATCCGCGACGTGTACGAAGACGCCGAGCACAGCTACACCCGCGAGCAGCACCGTGTCACCCAGGCGCTCGACGAGACGCTCGCCGCGCTGGCGCAGCACATCCGCTACGACGAAGATATGCAGGGCTTCGCCGTCTTCAACACCCTGAGCACCAGCATCGGCGGCCCCATCGAAGTGTCGCTGCCCGGCATCGGCCCGGTCGAAGTGGTCGGCCCCAGCGGACGGATCCGGCCATTTCAGTGGATCGACCAGGATACACGCCGCGCGCTGCTGGCTCCCACCACGATCCCCTGCTACGGGCACAAAGCCTATATCGTGCGCCCGGCCGAACACGACGGCACCGGGCCGGTCACACACCCGGTAACGGCGACCCCGACCCGCCTGGAAAACAACCTCCTGCGGGCCGAATTTGATGCGCAGGGCAATCTGATCCGGCTCTATGATCTCGAAAACTACCGGGATGTGCTCGCGCCTGACACCATTGGCAACCAGTTATGGGCCTACATAGACCGCCCGCATAACTGGGACGCCTGGGAAGTCGAGCCGTATGCCCAGGATCAGGGCTGGCGGCTGGAGCCGGAATCGGTGCGGCTCGTGGAAGCGGGGCCGGTGCGGGCGACGCTTGAAGTGGTCTATCGCTTCAACCGCTCGACCGTGACGCAGCATATCAGCCTGCTGGCGGAACGGCGGCTGCTGACGTTTGATACCGAGGTGGACTGGCACGAGCGCCACGTCCTGCTGCGGACGCATTTCCCGCTGGCGGTGCGCGCCATGAACACGACCTACGAAGTGCAGTTCGGCACCGTGGAACGCCCGACCCACCGCAATACCGCCTGGGACGAGGCGCGCTTTGAAGTTCCTGCCCAGCAGTGGGCCGATCTCTCCGAAGGCGGCTACGGCGTCAGCCTGATCAACGACTGCAAATACGGTTACAGTACGCAGGGCAGCGTCCTGACGCTGAGCCTGCTGCGCTCGTCCACCGAGCCCGATCCTGAAGCGGATCAGGGCGCGCACCAGTTCAGCTACGCGCTGTATCCACACGCGGGCGACTGGCGGCAGGGCACGATCATGCACGCCCGGCGGCTGAACCACCCGCTGCGGACCTATCCCGTAACCGGTGCCGGAACCTGGCTGCCGGTCGAGTTTGGCCTGCTGCGCTGCCAGACGCCCGGCGTTGTGGTTGATACGGTGAAAAAGGCCGAGGACAGCGACGATTTGATCGTGCGGGTCTACGAAGCGCATGGCGGCCGGGTGATGACCACGCTGGCATTCGCTATCCCGGTCGAAGCCGCCGAAGAGGTCAATCTCCTGGAAGAATCCCTGGGGCCGGTGGATGTGATCGTGGATACGCTGCGCTTCAGCCTGACGCCGTACCAGATCCGCTCGTTCCGTGTCCGTTTGGGCGATGTGCTGAAGACGCAGCTTGGCTGAACCACGCCATTTCTGATATAGATTGTCGTATGTTGAGACTCCCCGGAGTATCAGGGAGTCTCTTTAGGTTCTGGGCATATCTGGGTAAAAACAGAACGCGCAAGGGAATGTCCACAAAAGAGAGACTTGCCAGCCGCGACACATAATGGTACCCTTCGCACGATTTCCGCCGGGGTAGGACATCCCTCATAGCTTTTCACGGGTGAACTGTGAGCAAACTGGTTATTGTCGAATCACCGACCAAAGCACGCACCATCGGGCGCTTCCTGCCGGAAGGCTACCGGGTCGAGGCGAGCATGGGGCATGTCCGGGATCTGCCGGCTTCGGCCAGCGAGATCCCCGCCAAGTACAAAAGCGAAGAGTGGTCCCGCCTGGGTGTCAATGTCGAGGCCAACTTCTCGCCGCTGTACGTGATCCCCAAGGACAAGAAAAAAGTCGTCAAGGAACTGACGGCGGCGCTCAAAGACGCGCAGGAATTGATCCTGGCGACGGACGAGGACCGCGAAGGCGAAAGCATCGCGTGGCACCTGACCGAGGTGCTCAAGCCAACTGTGCCGGTCAAACGGATGGTATTCCACGAGATCACGCCCGAAGCGATCCGGGAGGCCGCCGAAAACTGCCGCGCGATCGATGATAAGCTGGTCGAAGCGCAGGAAACCCGGCGTATTCTGGACCGTCTCGTGGGCTACACGGTGTCGCCGCTGCTGTGGAAAAAGATCGCGCCGGGCCTGTCGGCGGGGCGCGTGCAGTCGGCAGCGGTGCGGCTGCTGGTGCTGCGCGAGCAGGAGCGCCGCCGCTTCAAGTCGGGCGCGTACTGGGACCTGAAAGCCACGCTCGAAGCGCACCGCCAGCAGTTCACCGCGCAGCTCGTCGCGCTGGGCGGCGTGCGGCTCGCCACCAGCAAGGATTTTGACGAGACCACCGGCCGCATCCCCAAGGGCAAGAAAGTGCTGCTGCTTGGCGAGGAAGCAGGCACGCGCCCTGGCCAAGCGCCTGAAAGATGGACAGTGGGTCGTCAGCGACATCAACGAGCGCGAGCAGGTCCGCACGCCTGCCCCGCCATTCACCACGTCCACGCTGCAGCAGGAAGCGAACCGCAAGCTCGGCCTGTCCGCGCGGCAGACCATGCAGATCGCGCAGCGGCTGTACGAACAGGGTCTGATCACTTACATGCGCACGGATTCGGTGAACCTGTCCAATCAGGCGCTTCACACCATCCGGCAGCGCGTACATGATCTCTACGGGCAGGAATATCTGAGCCCCGCGCCGCGCCAGTTCCAGACGCAGTCAAAGGGCGCGCAGGAAGCCCACGAGGCGATCCGGCCCGCCGGCCAGCAGATGCCCACCGCCGACGAGCTTCGGCTGTCCGGCCAGGAATCCGCGCTGTACGACCTGATCTGGAAGCGGGCGATGGCGACCCAGATGGCCGATGCCCGTCTGCTGCTGACTACCGTCACGATCGACGTGGACGATGCGGAATTTCGCGCCACGGGCAAGCGGGTTTTGTTCCCTGGCTTCTTCCGTGCCTACGTGGAAGGCGAAGATGATCCCGGCGCGGCTCTTGACGATCAGGAGACGATTCTGCCGCCGCTGCAGGTGGGCGAAACGGTCAAGTGCCGCAAGCTGGAACCTGTCCGCCACGACACCAAGCCCCCGGCGCGCTACACCGATGCGACGCTGGTGAAGGCCCTCGAAAGCGAGGGCATCGGCCGGCCCAGCACCTACGCGACGATCATCAGCACGATTCAAGAGCGAGGGTATGTCGTCAAGTCGGCCAAGCAGTTGATCCCGACTTTCACCGCCTTTGCCGTCAATTACCTGATGGAGCAGCACTTCCCCGATCTGGTCGATACCCGCTTCACGGCGCAGATGGAGCAGGTGCTCGACGACATCGCTGAAGGGAAGATCGCCGGTATTCCGTATCTCAAGACCTTCTACCTTGGCCGCGAGGGACTCGAAGGGCAGGTCCGGCAAAAAGAAGAGGCGATCGACCCGCGTAATATTTACGCGCTGGTGCTGGACGATCTGAAAGCCCGCGTGCGTGTGGGCCGCTTCGGCGCGTATCTGGAACAGGATAACAACGGCGAGCCCGTGCGCGTCTCGCTGCCCGACAACTATCCCCCCGCCGATCTGGTGGATGATGAGGTCCGGCGGCTGCTGCAGGAAAAAACACAGGGGCCGACCCCCCTGGGTTATCACCCTGAAACGGGCGAGCCGATCTTTGTGCTGCTGGGTCCATATGGCCCCTATGTGCAGTTGGGCGAAAACGGCAGCAACGGCGGAGCCAAGCCGCGCCGCGTCTCGCTGCTCAAAGGCACCCGCCAGGAAGATGTGTCGCTGGAGCAGGCGCTTGCGCTGCTGTCACTGCCGCGCACCTTGGGCGTGCATCCCGACACCGGCCAGAAGATCCAGGCAGGCATCGGGCGCTTTGGGCCGTTTGTGCGCCACGGTGATGATTTCCGCTCGCTAACCAAACACGACGACGTGCTGACGATCGGGCTGGCGCGCGCGCTTGAACTGCTCGCTCAGGAGAAAGGCAAGCGGCGCGTTACCCTGCTGCGCGAGATCGGAGGGCATCCCGCCGACGGTGAGCCGGTCGCCATCTACGAGGGGCGGTATGGTCCATATGTCAAGCACGGCAAGGTGAACGCCTCGCTGCCCAAAGACGCGGCGGTTGATCAGATCACGCTGGACCAGGCCGTCACCCTGCTCGCTCAGAAAAAAGCGAAGCCGAAACCCAAAAAGAAGGCACCGCCGAAAACGTCATAGGAGCGGCGCAGGAGCGGCATGCTCCTTCATCCCTCGGATGTGATCTCCAGCGTTACCTTGATCTTGAACATCAGCGTCGCGGGCAACCGCGGCGCTTTGCGTTATGATCAAAATACAAAAATCACGTCCGCTGTTGCAAGCCTACTTCGTCCGAGTATAATGAACCCCATGACTCAAGCAGGCAGGTGTGGAGTATTGTTATCATGGCTGGCCCCATCCCTAACAGCACCGTCCAGGAAGAACTACTGCGAATGCGGCGCACCTGTGAAGAAATCATCAACTCACTTCGTGCGCAGCGCGATCTGCTCAAACAGCGCGGCATGAGCCTCCCACCGGGCAGCCTGACCGGCCTGAAAGACGTCCAGCAAGACCTCGAAAAAGTATCTGGCTCCCTGGCGAGCGACACGACCGAAATTGAGCATCTGCGCGCGCTGGCCGAAACCACCGCGCTCGTGAACTCGTCGCTCGAAGTCAACCAGGTGCTCAACGAAGTGATCGACACGGTGATCGCGCTCACACGCGCCGAGCGCGGTTATGTCGTGCTGCGCGACGAGCATACCGGCCAGATGGAATTCCGCATTGCACGCAACCTGGACCGCGAAACGATCGATGAAGGCAGCTTCATCGTCAGCCGGACCATCGTGGGCGAGGTTGCGCAGACCGGCAAGCCTGTCATGACGACCGATGCGCTCTCCGACCCCAACTACAGCCTGAGCGAGAGTATTGTCGTGCATGCCCTGCGCTCGATCCTGTGCGTGCCGCTGATGCTGCGTGGTCAGGTAACGGGCGTCGTCTATGTCGATAACCGCGTGAGAAACGCGCTCTTTGGTGAAAAACAGCTTGCGCTGCTGGTCGATTTCGCCAATCAGGCCGCCATCGCCATCGAAAACGCGCGCCTGTTCGAGCGCGCCCAGACCGCCCTGGCCGAGATCACCGAGATGAAAGAGCTGATGGACAACGTGTTCGCCTCCATTGCCAGCGGCGTGATCACCACCGATGTGCGCGATCTGGTCACGACCTACAACGCCGCCGCCGAGCGCATTCTCAACACACCCTATTCGGCCGTGCTCGGCCACCCCATCGCCGAGACGCTGCCGGTCATCCATGCCTATGTGCACGATCTGATAAGCGCCATCTACGAGAATAGTATGCAGGAGATCATCGAGATCGACCCGGAGATCCCGGATCGCGGCCAAGTCAACCTGAACCTCAAACTCAGCCCGCTCAAAAACCAGGACCACACCGAAGGGGTCGCCATCGTGGTGGATGACCTGACCGAGATCAAGCGGCGCGATGCGACGCTGAACGTCGTCCGGCGTTATCTGCCGCCGATGATGCTGGACCACATCCAGAGTCTGGACGGGCTAGGGCTGGGCGGCGAGCGCCGGAATATCACCATCATGTTTGCCGAAGCGCGCTCGTTCCACACCTACCCCGCCAATCTTCCGCCGCCGGAATTGATGGAACTGCTCAATCTGTATCTGACGGTGGGGGCCGAAGCGATCCACAACCAGCGCGGCGTGATCGACAAGTTCATGGGCAACGAGATCATGGGATTGTTCAACACACAGCTTAATCCCAGCGAGGATCACGCGTGGTGGGCCGTGCAGGCCGCGCTCAAGATCGCGGAGGAATATACGGCCCTGAACGAAAAACTGGGCGAGGAACCCAACCCGTTCTACCGGGTGGGGATCCACACCGGCATCGCGACCCTGGGGAATGTCGGCAGCTCGACGCGCCGCGAATTTACGGCGATTGGCGACTCGGTCAACCTGACCAAGCGCCTGCAGGAAAGCGCCGCGCCCGGCCAGATCATTATCACCGAAGAGACCTACCAGCACTGCGAGGCCCAACTCAACGACCCGGCTAACCATATTCTCGTCCTGGAACGCATGACGATCCAGGTCAGAGGTCGCCAGCAGCCGGTCAAAATCTATGAGATCCGGCGGCGCTGAAAGTGAGCTGACAGCAACCATGGAAACCGCCAACATCAACCAGGCCCCGCGCGACGAGTTACACCGCCTCAGCCGCCAGATCAGCGATCTCGAAAGCATGCTGCGCGCCCAGCACGATGTCCTGCGCCAGCGCGGTATCGGGATACCGCCGGGCGTGCTCGAAAAACTCTATTTCATGCGCACCGATCTGGAAACCCTCAGCTCGCGCTTGATCGATGAAGCGACCGAACTGGAGCAGCTCCGCGCGCTGGCGAAAACCACCCGTCTCATCAATTCCTCCCTGGAACCGGACGAAGTGCTGAACGAGGTGCTGGATACCGCTATTGCCCTGACCGGGGCCGAGCGGGGTTATATCGTCCTGCGCTCATCCCGAACCGGCGAGCTTCAGTTCCGCACCGCGCGCGATCTCAACCGCCAGCCTATTGACACGGACAAATTCGCGCCGAGCCAGACGATTATGCTGGAAGCCGCCGAGACCGGCCAGCCGGTGATCGCCACTGATGCGCTGTCCGATCCGCGCTATGACGCGCAAAAAAGCATTGTGCTGCATGCGCCGCGCTCGATCATCTGCGTGCCGCTGCTCTTTAAAAACCGGGTAACGGGCGTGCTCTACGCCGACAACCGGCATATTCCCGATCTGTTTGGCGAGCGTGAGGTCTCGCTGCTGGTCGCCTTCGCCAATCAGGCGGCGATCGCCATCGAAAACGCGCGCCTGTTCGACCGCGTGCGCCGTGCCCTGCTTGAGATCACCGAGATCAAGCAGTTGATGGATAACGTGCTGGCCTCTATTGCCAGCGGCGTGATCACCACGAACAACGATGGCATTATCATCACCTACAATCAGGCCGCCGAGCGGATTCTCGCGGTGCCGTATGCGAGCGCGGTGAACCAGCCGCTTCAGGCCGTACTGCCCGATGCATTCACCGGCTTTGACTCAGTGACTCAGACTGTCCGCTTCGAAAATCGCCAGCAGGTATTTGAGATCGAGCCGGTCCTGCCGGGGCGCGGCCCGGTCAACCTGAGCCTGCGCTTCACGCCGCTGAAGGATGCCCAGGACGTCACCTATGGCATGGCGCTGGTGGTGGACGATCTGACCGAGATCAAAAAGCGGGATGCGACCCTGAGCGTGGTGCGGACCTATCTGCCGCCGAGTCTGGTACGGAATATCCAGAGCATCGACAGCCTGGGGTTAGGCGGCGACGAGCGCGAGATTTCGGTCATCTTTGCGGACGTGCGCGGCTTTACCACCTTCAGCGAGCAGCTTGACCCCGAGCAACTAATGACCGTCATCAGCCAGTATCTCACGGTCAGCAGCGACGCGATCGAGCTGTACGACGGCATTATCGACAAATATATGGGTGACGCCGTCGCCGGGCTGTTCAACACCCAACTGAATCCACAGGAAGATCACGCCGTGCGCGCGGTGCGTGCCGCACTCTCGATGGCCTACGATGTGCGCGCCCTGCACGAAGTTCTGCCGCCGGAGCAGGGTCTCTATTACGGGATCGGCGTGGATACGGGGATGGCGATGCTCGGCAATGTGGGCAGCCCCAGCCGCAAGGAATTTACCGCCATCGGTCTGCCGTTTAACTTCGCCAAGCTGCTGCAAGAGAACGCGCTGGCCGGTGAGATCATTATCAGCCAGAACACCTACGACCGGGTGAAGGACGTGTTCGCCGCGGAAGCGATCGAGCCGCGCAAGGTCAAGGGGTATACTGATTTCCGGGTGATGTACCGCGTTACGGGCGTCAAGAAACGCCAGCCGTAACTTCACCTTCTCCCCAATGAAAAAACCCCGGTGTGATAGGCCGGGGCTTTTTTTTGATACGATGATGCCGGTTGGTTACGCCTGCTGAAGCTCCGCCGCCGGAAGCAGATAGCCATTGGCTTCCAGGTAATCGAGGCACTTGGCGACACTCTCTTCGAGCGTTTCCAGGTGCGTATTCAGCGTGATTTCGGGGTTGAGCGGCTCCTCGTAGGGATCGCTGACGCCGGTAAATTCTTTGATCTCCCCCGCAAAGGCCTTCGCATACATGCCCTTCACGTCGCGCGCAGCGCAGACTTCAAGCGGCGCATTCACGAACACTTCGATGAAATTGGTGGTTTCGCGGCGCACCATGTCACGCGTCGCGCGGTACGGCGAGATAAACGATGCCAGCACGCCGACATTGTTCCGCGAGAGCAGCTTGGCAACAAACGTCACCCGCTCAATATTCTTGTCCCGATCTTCCTTGGAGAAACCCAGGTCGCGCGTCAAACCCTGGCGAACCACATCCCCATCCAGCCGCTCGACCTTCATGCCGCGCGCCTGTAGTTCTTTAATCAAGGCGACGGCTACGGTCGTTTTACCCGCGCCGGACAGCCCGGTAAACCAGAGCGTAAAGCCTTTGTGTTCAGCCATGTTATCCGATATCCCTTAAACTCAACGGTCACGCAAAACGCCCGAATTGTACCACACTTAATCCAGGATCAAAGAGTTGATCTCGACAAGGATTGATCGCATCGTATCAATGGATTTTGTGTTATCTCTCTTGGTTCTATAATGGAACAGATTCCCCGCCACTTTTTTTCTTTTTTATTTAGGGAGGCTAAGCATGGGTCGTAGAGCACTCGGTCTGGTTCTGTTACTTTTGGGGGCAGTGCTGGTCGTTGCAGGGCTGGTGGTGATGTTCGTGGTGGTGCCGGGCATGAAGCAGTTCCCCGACGACGTAGACACCATTCGCCACTATCAGGGTACGGTGCCGGTGCAGCTTAACCCGGCCACGTTTGAATTCATGCGCGATCTGAACGTCGATCTTGAACGCCACTTTATGACCGTGGAAACCGACGGCGATCTGGCGCTGGTGCGCGAAGAACAAACCTTGAGCACTCAGGGGCAGCCGCTTCAGCAGATCCTCAAGCACCACGCCATTGATCGCAAGAGTATGGAAGCGGTGTCGGATTATCCCGAAGCCTGGAACAGCAACGCGAACCTCTTTGCTCGCGAGGGGTTATCGCTGGGCTGGCCTATCGACAGCGAGAAAAAAGATTATGTGGGATGGAGCGACGATTATCGCAAACCCATTACGTTAAAATTTGAAGGCGAAGTCGAACATCCCGTCGCCGGGATCGACACCTACTATTACACGTCGGCCAGCGACGGACCCCAGCCGATTGATCCCGCCGCCGTGGCCGTGATGGGCCTGCCCACCGAGCTTTCGCAGGAGCAGTTAACCGGGCTGGTCGGCGGCCTGAACCCCGCCCTCGCCCCGATACTCCCCACGCTGATGGCGAGCGCCGAGTGGCCGGACCCGATCCCGCTGATCTACGTGTACGACTACACTGGTGAATACTGGATTGAGCCAACAACCGGCGTGCTGATCGATACCCACAAGGTCGAGATCCGCAGCGTGACCATGCCCGATGAACTGCTGCAGGCTCTGGCCGCACGGATCGACGCGATTCCCGGTGCAGATCCAGCAATGATCGGCGGGCTGCTGCCGCTGACGGTTTCGCATCTCGAATACCGTGGAACCGACGAATCGGTGCTCGAAGCGAAAGACGATGCCGAAGACGCCAAGAATCAGATCCAGCTGTTCGGAACCACGCTGCCGATCGGCGCGATCGTGATCGGACTGGTGCTGGCGCTGGCAGGGATTTTCCTGGCACGCCGGGCGTAAAACGGCCTCACCCCCGGCAGGCGTCCCCTCTCCAACCGAGTTAGAGAGGGGGACTTGCTTCCTCTCCCTGGCTTGGCCGGGGAGAGGGCAGGGTGAGGGGCGTTTTCATGCACAGTATCCGCACTACGCTGGTGAAAACCATCATCCTGCCCCACTTATTTATTTCACAACCGTGAACCGATCGATCACCACCTCAATCGGCTCGAAGGTCCCGTCCACGTCGTACAGAATCATACGAAGTTCCGCCGGCCCCGGCGGCATATCGAGCGGCACGAGCAGCGTGAACTGGCTCAGCATCGGGCTGCCGGGCTGCCAGTGTTCCTGCCCGAACGTCATCGACACCGGCGGCTGATCGAGCTGTGCGACATAATTCCCGTCCGCATCGACCACACGCACGCTGACCCGCAGGCCCGGCATGATACGCGCGCCGCGCTGCCACCACGTCTGGATTTGCAGCGTCCCGCCGGGCGGCATCGGATCGTCGTTGAGGATGTAGCCCCCATAACACACCGGGCCATCCGGCGGCACCTGGACGAGAGGTTTCAGCGCGGCGACCTGCTGCCGCACCCGGTTCGGACCGCCGCGCAGCTTATAAAGCGACACGGACACATCGCCAAACCCGCCCACGATCGGCACGGGGTCTCCAATGGCTGTCAGGATCCCTCCCACGAGGTTCTGGGGATCCATAATATCCCCCTGCCACGCGACGACCCACACCCGGCTCGCAGCCTGCCCCCGGATCAGCGTCCGCAGCCCATCGATCGCCTCGTCAAAAAACAGAAAACGGTTGACATCGGTCAGCGGCTCGTCGGGCAGCCCGATCGTGGGGATGTGCGCGTCATAATAGCCGGCCGCGGTGAACAGCGTGCCGTCGCGCAAAACCAGCACGTCGCCGGGGCGAGACTGCGTATTAATCACGCCAAACGCTTCCCGCAGATAGCTGTCGTAGATGGGCCGGGTCTCCACACGGGCGGGCAGCGCGACGATCAGCAGGGCCGCAGCCCAGACCGGCCAGCGAATCCAGCGGAGCCAGCGCGCCCGGTCAAGCGACCCTAACCCCACGCCGATCAGCACCGCCGCGCCGATCCAGGCCGGCCAGCCATGCCGCCCGGAGAGTTTCGCCTGCACGCCGTAGACCATGACCAGCAGGCCCACCAGCGGGATCACCAGCAGCGCCAGCGCGAACACCGCTCCATGCAGCCGCGTGCCTGCCTTGCGAACCATCCCGACGCCGAGAACCAGCGCCGCGAGGATCAATCCCACCGCGAGCCACGCATAGGGCGGGGCGGAATCGGGAACCAGATTTTGCCCGTAGGCGTAAAACTCGACATAGGTGTGGAGCGCCAACCGGGGCGTGATCTGGTCGGCGTAGGCCGTGCCCGAGCGCACGTCCCGACCGGCCAACGCCAGCATCCAGGGCAGATACCCCAGCGCCATCCCCGCCGCGAGATGCGCCAGGATCAGCATCTTCTGTCGCGAGCGCCGCATCAGTGCCCGAACCGCGACAAAAACGCCATGCGCCGCCAGCGCCACAAAGCCGGTATAGTGGGTGTAGATCAGGGCCAGCGCCAGCAGCACATAAGCCAGCAGCAGCGCAGTATAACGGCGGTCGAAGGGATGCGCCTCTTCGCCATATCGCCGCCATAGCGCCCAGATGAAGACGCTCGACCACGCAAACAGCGCCAGCGCCAGCGCATAGGGCCGGACCTCGAACGCGGCATAGTGATAGCTCTGGGTCAGGGCCAACGCCAGCGCCGCCAGCCATCCCGCGGAGGCGCGTCCGCTGACACGCCGTCCCAGCGCCATCACCCCGGCCGCGGCAAGCAGCGCGCCCATGAACGAGAACGCCCGCAGCGACCATTCACTCGTGCCGACCGCCCCGCCCCACAGCTTGCGCAGCGCGAAATCCAGCGGCATCTGGTTATCGATCTGGGTACACCATTCCCACAAATCGGACCACGGGCGCTCGGCAAAGTAGGCGTTAACCGTTTCATCGTACCACAGGCTGCGATCCGGCCACTGCTGGATCAGCCCGGCCGCGATCAGCAGCAGAAGCAGCACCGAGACCCATGGTTCACGCCGCGCCACGTTGGACATGTCAGGACGCATCTCCGCTCAGGGTGAGGACACTCCCCTCGGCAGTGGGACACAGTTCAACGCGGATCATCCGCTCCGCCTGCTGATACTGCCCCGCATAACAACCGTCCGATCCCGCAGTCAGCGTTCCATCGTCGCGCGGCGTCCAGTTGTGATAGGTCAGCGCATGATGCAGCCACCCGGCGGCGCGATCCAGGGGCAGGCTGATCGCCTGATCCTGGCTGTCGCCTGCGGCAATCGTCTCAAGATTGGTGGCGAGACTCTGGCGCTCATCCTGGGGTGGACCGGGCCGCCAGATCTCATAGTTGAACCCGTTCATCGGGATCATATCCGCGGGGAAATACGCCTCATAAACCGCATCCAGCACGGGCGGCGGGTAAAACTGCGCGCGGAACACGACCACGCCGAAGTCGTGCGCGCGGATAGCCGCGATCAGGCTGGTGGGGTCGTACAGGTCATTCTCGTACAGATTTTTGAGCTGCGTCGGATTGGTGATCACGTCCTTGCCGGCGCGCAAGCTGAACCCGGCTTCCTCGCTCATGGCGGGTAAATCGCTTTCGCGCAGGATGTCCACGATCCGCCAGCCGGTGTTGACGTCGGTTTGGGTCGGCACGTGGCCAATGGTGGCGTAACCTTCCGTCCAGCCCGCCGCGTCGTAAAACGCGTAGCGATCCCAATAGCTCGACTCCAGCCCCAATCTCATCCGACAGCCAGCCGAAAAACCGGCCCTCGGTGGGCATCTTGACCACGCTCAGCCCATAGACCAGATACAGCAGCGGGATCACCAACCCGGCAGCCGTTATTATCGACGGGGAAAACACGGCGAGCCGGCTCTGCCAGCGCCGGAAGGGCCGCGTCAGCGGAATGTCGGGGAAGGTCCACGCGCCGCGCAGAGTCCGCGCTGCGAACAACCCGGCCAGCAGGCAGGTCGCCGCGATCGCCGTCGCAAAATAGCTGTCACCCGCGCCCCACTTGCCCGACAGGATCGAGTTGGCGACGGCCAGCACCCACCACACGCTGTACAGCGACAGGCGCGTGAAATACAGCTCGTAGGCGGCAAACAGCCCGGCCAGCACGATCAGGACGCGATGCAGTTGGAACCACTGCTTGAACAGGTTCACGAACTGGTGCGGGAAAAACGTGTTGACATTCGCCGCGATGATGTTCGCCCACCAGTCGCCGTGGGTCGCCACGTTGATCCACAGGAACAGCGCACCCGCCACCGCCGCGAAGATCGCACCCCAGTACAGGCTGCGGCGCGGATTGCGGATAAACAGAAACCCGAACACGGCCGCACAGGTCGCCACGGCAAGCTGCTTGGTAAAACCCGCCGCCAGCAGGAGCAGCAGCCCCACGATCATCGTGCGGCGGCGCCGGCGAGAATCGCTGATTTCAGTCACGTGCGCGAGTACGGCCACGGCCAGCGTTTCGAACATCACCATCATCATGTGCTGCCGGAACAGCGGCCCCACGTGATACACATAATTCGACGCCAAAAACGACAGCCCGGCCAGGATCGCGGCGGCGCGGTGACGCTCCTCGCGGTAAACGACGTAACCAATCGTCACGGCGGTGATCAGCGTACCGAGAAAACCCACCAGCCGCCCATACCAGTATTCCTCGCCAAACACCCAGACAAACGGCACCAGGATCACATGGTACAGCGGGGGATAATTGCTGGCATAAAACGGGTAGACCTCGTTATCGCGGTAGGGCCATTCGCCGTGGCTGAACAGGATCGTATCGACCAGCTCGAAGCCTTCGCCCTGGTCATAATCAAACGGGAAGCGCATCAGCCCAACGGCGTAATGCACGTAAATAGCCAGGTGGCCAAGCAGCAGCAGGATCGCCAGGGCCAGCAGCAGGCGGGTGATCCACCGTATCACGCGGTCATTAACCTCACCCCTCAATCCCCTCTCCACACGCGGAGAGGGGAGGCGAAACGCCGCCGGCTCCCCCTCTCCACGCTGTGGCGAGCGGCCGGGGGTGAGGCTAACCTTCAGGCTGTCCATACTTCCCCCTATGCGGGACGGCTGCCCAGCGGCAGCAGAGTCAGGCCGATCGCACTGCTCGCAATGCCGGCAGCGATACCGAGCTTCTGCATCGTCCCGATTCCGCCCGGCCCCGTGCCGAACGCTTCGGCGGCGATCATCGCGGCCAGCACGATCAGCCCGCCGATCAGCAGCAGCCCGCCAAGCTGTCGTTTGGTCAAAGTGAAATCGTCGTGCAGCAGGTTCCACATCGTTCTTTCTCCTCAACGCGGCGCAAGTATACCGCACGCCTCCGTTTTTTCGATACCGCGCAACCCTGCCCAACCGGGCTGCGTATAGTGGATAGAAACATGACCAAACATTCCCGCCACTGCTCAAACCTCTGGCGTATGAACTCAGGAGTTGGATGGATGGATGACCAGGATCGTATCACTGACGGCGTAGACGAAAACAGAACTCCCCCCGTGGACCAGCCCGAAGGCGAGGGTGTGCCGATTCCTTCACGCATTCGGATCGCCGTCAACGACGTCCGCGAGCGGCTGCGGGAAGACTCTGGCAGCGACGTGGTGAAGGAGTACGAAGAGCGCTATCACGGGCGCAGACGTCTCGAAACGCCAGCAGCTTCTCAGCAAGAGGAGCCGATCGAAGGTAAGGCGGTTTTTGTGCCGCACTACAAACCGAAGCGTGTGGTGAACCCGGCCACGGTCAGCGACAACGAGCGCAAGTGGGCGGCGATCGCGCATGGCAGCACGCTGCTCACGGCGGTGCTGGGCATTGTCACCGGCGGCGCAGCGGTGTTGATCACCATGTTTGTCCCGCTGCTGATCTACTTCTCGTTCCGCAAGCGCTCCGAGTTTGTGGCGTTTCACGCGCTGCAAGCCTTCACCCTCCAACTGGTCGGCACAATTGGCTGGGTCGCGCTGATCACGGTCGGAACGATCGCATGGCTGGCACTGCTGGTGGTCTCCGCGCTGCTAATCCTGCTGCTGATCGGGCTGATCCTGCTGCCACTGGTATTCCTGGCCGGTCTGATCTTCTACGTCCTGTCGCTGGCCCTGCCGCTCGGCATGGTGATCTATTCAGTGATCGCGATGGTGGAGACGCACGCGGGCCACAACTACCGCATCCCGTACATATCGCGCTGGGTCGAGAGCCAGATGTACAGCAGCGTGCTCACGATCCTCTAGAGGGTGTTAGGCATTTGCGCCACCTCAGCCGAGTGACTTGTCCCGTCAGTGAGCCCCTCCCTAAATCCCTCCCCACAGGGTGGAGAGGGACTTCGGACTCACCCCTTTCTCCGCCTGCGGGGAAAGGGGCCGGGGGATAGGGGCTGAACGCTCACAATACCCTCTAACCCCTTCAGAGCACCCCTCGACAATCGCGCCGTGCGGCGTCATGTTTTGCGCGCGGCGTGATTTGTGTTAATCTTTCCCGCCATCTATACACATACTCTATCCATCAGGTGAACGGCGCGCTTCACCTGATGCTGTATTCAGGAGACGGGGAAACACTATGCTGAAGACACATACCTGTGGCGAATTACGCCCCGAACATGTGGGTCAACAGGTCACACTGGCCGGTTGGGTGCATCGCTGGCGCGACCAGGGCGGGCTGATCTTCTGGGATCTGCGGGATCGGTGGGGGCTGACTCAGGTCACGATCAATCAGCAGACCGCGCCGGACGCGCATACCATTGCCAAAGACGTCCGCGCGGAATGGGTCTTGCAGGTCACGGGCACGGTGATCCGGCGGCCCGCCGGAATGGAAAACTCCGATCTGCCGACCGGCGAAATCGAGGTTGAAGTCTCCGCTCTGACCGTACTGAACCAGGCCAAGACTCCGCCGTTTTACATCAATAAGGACGAGAAGACCGAAGAACTGCTGCGGATGCGCTACCGCTACCTGGATCTGCGCCGCCCCCGGATGCAGCACAACCTTGTCCTGCGCCACGATGTCATCCGGTTTATCCGCAACTATCTGTCGGACCGGGGCTTTGTGGAGATCGAAACGCCCATTCTGTTCAAGACCACCCCGGAAGGCGCGCGCGATTATCTGGTGCCCAGCCGCGTACACCCTGGCAAATTTTATGCGCTGCCCCAAAGCCCGCAGCAGCTCAAGCAGCTGTTGATGGTGGCCGGCTACGAACGCTATTTCCAGATCGCGCGCTGCTTCCGCGACGAAGATCAGCGCGGCGACCGCCAGCCGGAATTTACGCAGCTTGACCTGGAAATGAGTTTCATCGAGCGCGAAGATATCCTGAACCTGATCGAAGGGCTGATGACCGGCCTCGTGGAAACCGTCACCGATCTGCGAACTGGTCACGAAACCCTTCCCGCGCCTCTCGTATGCCGAGGCGATGTGCCGCTACGGGTCCGATAAACCCGACCTGCGCTATGGGCTCACGATTGAGGACGTGAGCGACATCGCGGCCCAGAGCACGTTCCGCGTGTTTGCCGACAACGTGAGCGCGGGCAAGCCGGTACGCGGGATCTGCGTTCCGGGCTGCGCGCGGCTACAGCCGCAAGCAGCTTGGCGAACTGGAAGAACTCGCCAAGGCCGAAGGCGCGAAGGGGCTCTCCTGCCTGGCCGTGGAAGATAACGCGGACGAACCCGTGCGCTCGTCGATCGCCAAGTTCTTCACGGCGGATCAACTGCGGGCGATCCTCAACAGCTTTGGCGCCAAGCCCGGCGATCTGATCCTGCTGGCGTCGGATACAGAAAAGACGGTGTGTGCCGTGCTGGATGTGCTGCGCCGCGACCATGGCCGAGCGCCTCGGTCTGGCCGACCCGAAAAAGTTCGCGTTCTGCTGGGTGATCGACTTCCCGCTGTTCGAGTGGAACGCCGACGAACACCGCTGGGATCCCAGCCACCATCTGTTCACCGCGCCGATGTGGGAAGACGTGCCGCTGCTGGACACCGATCCCGGCAAGGCGCGCGGCCAGCAGTACGATCTGTCGCTGCAACGGCCACGAGGTCGCCGGCGGCAGCATCCGTATCCACCGCCGCGACGTGCAGGAAAAGATCTTTGGGCTGATCGGGCTGGATGTCGAGGTCGCCAAAGAACGGTTCGGGCATATGCTGGAAGCGTTCGAGTACGGCACGCCGCCGCACGGCGGGATCGCGCCCGGCATCGACCGGCTGGTGATGCTGCTGGCGGGGGAACCGAACATCCGCGAGGTGATCGCCTTCCCCAAGTCGCAGAACGCCGCCGATCTGATGGTGGGTGCGCCGTCCGAGGCCGAGCCGGCGCAGCTTGCGGAACTGCATATCCGTCTCGTCGATTGACAGCCGTCGTGCTGCGGGCCTATACTGGCTCAAAAGTCTTGTTGACCAGGAGGGAAACCTATGACCGACGAGTTTAGCGGAATCAAGGCGATTGATAGTCTATCCGCCAATGAATTCAGGGTGGAGATCGACGGAGAAGCTACGATTGGCATCTTCGGCGTGAGCGGGCTGTGTACGCGCTGCGTGGATCTGGCTGCTGGCCGGCTGATTTACCAGCCGCTGACCATTACGAAGATGGTGCAGCAGGATGCTCACCTGCCCATCAATCGCTGGACGCGCGAAACCCTGGCGAATCCGACCAGCAAGGTCACGCGCGAACTGGCGATCGTGGCGCTGGATGAAGGCACCGAAACCCGGCGTTGGGTGTATCGCGACGCCTGGATCAGCGATATTTCGTACTCCGATTTTGACAAGGGGCACGATACCCTGATCGAGGAGCGGCTGACGATCCAGCACAGCGGCGTGGAAGAGATCTGGCCGGGCGCCTGATCCGGCCTCACCCCCCGGCCCCCTCTCTACGCGTGGAGAGGGGGAGAGCAATTTGTAGGGGCGGGTTAACAAACCCGCCCAGGGCGACCCGGCGAATCGCCCCTACCCTCACATAATCCAGAACAGGGCCAAAAACGCCACCGAAAACCCCACCAGTTCGGCCAACCCGATGCCGGTCGCCACGGCGACAGCCTGCGTGCCCGGCACATTATTCATCCCGTGGCCGTTGCGCCGGTCCCAGGTTTCGGAGCCAAGCAGCAAACTGATCGGCAGGCTGATCACCACGCCGGCGAAGATCAGCAGCGGGCCGCTGGTAGCTTCATCCAGAAACAGCGCGCCCAGGTAAAAGATCAGCAGGAAAAGCCCAAACAGCCCGGCCCCGGCCAGCATGATTTTCCGGGTGCTGTTGCGCAGTTCCGTCAAAAAGGGGGCATTATCGAGATAGGGCAGTGCCATCACGCCATAGGCGATCACGGCTAACATGGAAACAATAGCGCTCGAAACAATTCCTAACCAGGCGTAACCACTCATCCGCGATGATATCCTCAATGTTGTGTGTCTGGCCGCCCACTGTGGCGGTTGCCTGCTGGTGCAGTTGCCGCCGGTGCAGTCCCCGTTGTATCTACACCCGGACCTGCCGGGTCGGTTCAAAACTCGGGCTATTCTATACGAAGAGAGTTCGCCTGACGAGGGTTTTTGGTGTTATGATTAGCAGCACATATAGCTGGTTATTGGTTATTAGTTGTTGGTTTTTAGTTTTGCGGGCCACGTTTTCGCCTGAGCCAAGCAGATAGAGGCAAGAACCAACAACTAACAACTGAACACTGTTAACTTCTGCGGCAGGAGGATATTTACTATTTATGGCGACCAACGCGAGCACCTGGTTTTATCGTGAACCGGAACACCGGGCCTATCTGATCGAAGAGCGGGTAAATCATACCTTTTGGGCCAACCGGATCGCAGCGATCCATCTCGACTGCACCAGCGAGGAACCACCCTTCCGCATGCAGGGCGAGTGGCATGATATGCCGGTCACGATTGAGTGGGTTCCCAATGAGTATTTCACGCTGACGATGCGGGCGACGGATAACACCGAGGCGCTGTTGATCGGCATCAAAGAGATTCTGGGGTTTCCTCCCGCTATTTCCTACGTGGATCCCAACGGTAATTTTGTGGCCGAGTGGCATGTCAAGGAGGTTGCCCAACGCATCCAGGAGATCCAGGGCAACCCCAACTATCTTCAGATTAAGCGCTATAAGAAGTGAGCCCATGAGCACCAATCCTCCAACGCTGGCGTTCGATCTCGAACGTGATCTGCGCGTCCTCGCGGCCATGGCCGCCAACCTGACGCCCTACCTGTACGAAGACGAAATGTACGGCAACCTGGGTGGCGATCTCCCCCGGCTGACGTTGGGCGGGCTGCTGATGCGCCTGTACCGTCTATCCCGCCTGGAGAGCAGTCTGACCGCCGGGCAGCAGGCCGCCGTAGAGGATGCTCAGGCTAATTTTGAGGCCGGACGCTCGAAATGGGCGGTCCATTACGAAACCAAGCTGGTCAACGAACTGCGGTCGCGCGCCGAGGCCCTGCTGCGCTTCCTTGACGAGTGTACGGACGATCTCGCCAGCTGCACGGCCAGCTACCCATCCCAGGCCGAAAAACGCACGATGATCGAGCACCTGCGGGACGAAGCCGAGGGGCGTAACGTGCTCACCGAGGATCACCGCGCGCTGATCAACGTGGTCGATCAGAAGATCCGGCGCGTCCTGCACGATGGCGCATTCATCACCGACGAGCGGCTGAAAGAGGTTTATCCTCGCGAGAAGTTCTGGTGGCTCTACGGCAGCGTGGGCGAGAGCAAATAACAAAAACAACCGGGCTGAGCGGCCCGGATTTCTTTTTATGCCATTAGCCGTTAGCTTTTAGCGATTAGCTTTTTGTGGGTGTTTGCGCGCGGAAGATGTAGAACCCTGCGCAAAAGCTGATCGCCGCGCCCGATGAACTTACCAGCCGTGCTCTAAACGGGTGATCAGGCGTTCCGGCAGATCCAGCCGGCGCATTTTTTCCTGCGTGGATTTGATCGGATAGGGCACGCGCCGGTACTCAAAGACTGCCTCTTGCACGTGCAAAATCCCATAGGACGCATCTTTGTTTGAGTCGCGCGGCTGGCCGACACTGCCGGGATTGATAATCAGGCGGTGCCCGTTGAGCGCCTTCGGCTCGCCGTAGCTCGGCTGGAGCGCCTCGGTATCGCCCCGGTCATCGACCAGTTGGAATATCACCGGCGTGTGCGTGTGGCCGACGAGACAGTAGGGCGTCTCAAAGTGGGGGAAGTTCAGGGCCGCAATCAGCGGATCGAGAATATACTCCCAGACAGGTTCACGCGGGCTGCCATGAGCCAGCGTATAATTGCCGAGCACAAATGTGGTGGGCAAAGCCGCCAGGTATTCGAGATTGGTCTGGGTCAGAGTCTCGCGGGTCCAGGTGACGGCACGGCGCGCATCCGCGTTGAAGGTGCGAATATCCAGCCGCCCTAATGCCGCCCAGTCGTGATTGCCTGCCAGACACAGATGCGGCAGGCTGCGCAGCAGATCGCAGCACTCATTGGGATCGGGGCCATAGCCGACGACGTCCCCTAAACACCATACATAGTCCCAATCGCCCCTGGCATCGTCCATCACCGTTTCGAGCGCGGCCAGATTGGCGTGAATGTCCGAGATAATCAGTATGCGCATGAGATCGCGTTCCTACCCGCTCAAAATAAGACCTGCCGCAAATGATAGCACGTTTCAAAAAGCGTGGCGAACCGCTCAATGAAACATTAATTTTCTATTATACTGCAATTAAGCGGAACCATTCCATTCGAATATTGTCTGAGATTCCAACCCCAGTAGTATAATCGAAATGCGCGCAACACAGGAGCTAAAAACTCGTGCCAGAAGGTGACATGCTGGAATTCACCAGCTACGACGTTGAGCAGACCGAACGGGTCGGGCGCAGCCTTGGCGCGCTGCTCGCCGCCGGTGATGTGATCGCGCTGTCCGGGGATCTTGGCGCGGGCAAAACCGCCTTCACACGGGGGATCGGCGCGGGATGGGGCGCGCGTGAAGCCGTCACCAGCCCGACGTTTACCCTGATGCACGAGCATCACCGCCCGCCGGATGATCAGGTGCTCTATCATGTGGACTGCTACCGGCTGACCAGCCTGGATGACGCCTGGGGGATCGGGCTCGACGATCTGCTGTACGGGCAGCACCCGGTCGTGCTCGAATGGGCCGAGAATATTGAGGATCTGCTGCCCCCTGAACGGCTCTGGATCCAGATCGCCATTCTGGACGGCACCCGGCGGCAGGTGAGCATCACGGCGCGCGGCGCACGCTACAACGCTCTGCTCGATGCGCTCCGCTCGCAGATACCCGGTTAAAGGAGAGCTTGTTGTTACTGGCAATCGATACCGCCAGCCGGTTGATCAGCGTGGCGCTTCATGACGGCAGCCGGCTGCATTATGAGGCGACCTGGACCAGCGCCAACAACCACACCATCGAGCTGACGCCCGCCATCCGGCACGCGTTCGCCCAGGTCCAGATCACCGCCCGCGACCTGACTGCCATCGCCGTGTCGCAGGGGCCGGGATCGTTCACCGGGCTGCGCATCGGGATGGGCGTGGCCAAAGGGCTGGCGCTGGCTCAGCAGATCCCGCTGGTGGCGATCCCAACTCTGGACATCACCGCGGCAGGAGTATCGCCGCAGGACGGCGCGATGCTGATGGCGGTGCTTCAGGCAGGGCGCGGCCGGATCTGCGCCCAGGCATACCAGGGCAACACGCCCGGCTGGACACCGGCCGGGCAGGCCGCGATTACGACCTGGGAACAACTGATCGAACAGGTTCAGGTCCCGACGTTATTTGCCGGGGAGATCGACGACATGGGGCGCGCGCTGCTGTTAGCCCACCCGGAGATGGCTATCGTCGTGCAAGGAGCATTCGCGCTGCGCCGCGCTGGTTTTCTGGCCGAGCTGGCCTGGGCACGCATCCGCCGGCACGATACGGATAACCCGGCCACCCTCACGCCCATCTATCTGCATCAACCAGGAGTTCCGAACCCGTGACCCCTGCCTACGTTATGCGCCATATGCGGCTGGAAGATATCCCCCAGGTGGTGTCTGTAGATGAGCTGTCATTCCCCAGTCCCTGGTCGCCGCGCACGTATCAGTTCGAGATCGCCAACCGCGACACATCGCAGATGGTGGTGCTGGAACTCCCCGGCCGGAGTGTAGCAGGACGCCCGGATGGGCTGCGCGGGATCGTCCAGCGGTTGATGGGTAACTCGCAGACGCCCGGCACGATTGTAGGCTATGGCGGCTGCTGGCTGATCGCCGGCGAAGCGCATATCAGCACGATCGCGGTACACCCCAGGTATCGCGGCCAGGGACTCGGTGAAGTCCTGCTGACGGGCATGCTGCAGCGCGGTATCCACCTGGGCGGTGAATACTCGGTGCTCGAAGTCCGCGCCAGCAACTTGACGGCTCAGGCGTTGTATGAAAAATATGAGTACCGGGTGGTCGGGCGGCGGCGAGGATACTACCACGACAACGGCGAAGACGCGCTGCTCATGGAGGTGCGCCCCCTGGACCGCGCCTATCAGGAACGGCTGCGCGCGCACATCGAACGGTTAAAAGAGCGTGTCCTGTTTATCGATCATTTCACCCGCCATGATAAAACGTGAGGAGGACCAGTGTGACGGAATTAATGAGTCTGGATGAACGGCGTGCCGCCCTTGAGGCCATCGCCCAGGAGGTTCGGGGCTGCCCGCGCTGTCCCCTGTCCACCGGGCGCACGAATGCCGTACCCGGCACAGGCCGCCCGGACGCTGACATTATGTTTATTGGCGAGGCTCCCGGTTATCACGAAGACCAGCAGGGGCTGCCCTTCGTGGGGGCGTCCGGCCAGTATCTGACCGAGCTCCTGGCGAAAATCGGCCTGTCACGAAGTGATGTCTATATTACCAATGTGGTCAAGTGCCGGCCGCCGGGTAATCGCGATCCCCTGCCGGCGGAGATCGATACCTGCGTGCCGCTCTATCTTCAACGCCAGATCGCGAGCATCCAGCCCAAGATCATTGCTACTTTGGGGCGCTTCAGCATGGCGCTGTTTTTCGACAAAAACGCGCGGATCTCCAAGATACACGGCCAACCCCGCCGCGCCGATGGGCGCATCTATTACCCGATCTTCCATCCCGCCGCTGTGCTGCGCAATCCAAACTTGCGCCCGGCCATGGAAGAGGACTTTAAGCGCATGCTCGCCCTGCTCAAGGAGCTTGAGGCAGCCGCTCCACCCGTCGATGATGAGCCACCCGCACCCCGCCAGCTCAGCCTGTTCTAGCGGCCGGTTCGCCGCTATAATGCACACAGCGTCAGGTTAGCATTGCCCTGGCGCTGTTTTGTGCCCGGCCCAACTTACGGTATACTCCCGCGCGGTTTGCGGAGCAACAGAGTAGCGACAATCATGGAAATGACCCAGTTCTTCCCGGTTATGATCGCCGGCTTCGCGGCAGTCGTGGGCCTTACCCCCATCACGAAACGCCTCGCCGTTCGCTTTGGCGTGCTCGATCAGCCCAGCAATCGCAAAGTGCATACCACCCCCACCCCGCTGATGGGCGGTCTGGCGATTTACGGCGCGCTCGTGCTGGCACTGGTCTTTTTCAGCCCGCCGTTTTATCTGGTCGAATTCGGCGCGATCCTGGCTGGCGCGACATGGCTGGTCATGGTTGGCTTTATCGATGACCGTGCCGGCATGAAACCCTGGATCAAGATGAGCGCGCAGATCGTCGCCGGGCTGGTGCTGGTCGCCGCCGGTATTCAAGTGCGGATCCTTTCCAGCGACCTGCTCGACATCGCGCTTACGCTGTTCTGGATCGTGGGCATCACCAATGCCATGAATTTTCAGGACAACATGGACGGTCTGGCCGCGGGCCTCACCGCCGTGGCGGCAGCCTTTTTCTTTATCCTGGCCGTGCAGGAAGAACTCAGTCTGGTGGGCAGTCTGGCCGGCGCACTGGCCGGCGCATCCATCGGCTTTCTGATCTACAACTTCAACCCCGCGTCTACCTTTATGGGCGATATGGGCAGCATGGTGTTAGGCTTTTTGCTGGCGGTGCTGGCGATCAAGCTGGACTTTAATGTACCGTCCAGCCGCCAGTGGGTCACCTGGATGGTGCCCGTCGTGGTGTTGGGGTTCCCGATTTTTGACACCACCCTGGTCGTGTTCACCCGCCTGCGCGAGGGCCGGTCGCCTATGCAGGGCGGCAAGGATCATACGTCGCACCGGCTGGTGAGCCTGGGCCTGAGCCAGCGTGCCGCCGTGCTCATTTTATACGGGCTGTGCGCGGCGTTTGGCTTTGCAGCGCTCGACCTGTCGCAGGCCAGCATCACCGGAGGCATGGTAATCGGCTTCCGGCTGCTGGTGATCGGCCTGGGGGCCTTTATCTTCCTCGAATACGTTTATATCCGAAACAAGCGCAGGTAAAACATGCAGCAAATACAACCCCGGACTTATCTCGTTACCGGCGGTGCCGGATTTATCGGCTCTCACATGATAGATGCCTTGCTGAAGGCGGGACACCGTGTCCGCGTGGTCGATAACTTTGCGACCGGCAAGCGCGAAAATCTGGCGCATGTCATGGACCAGATCGATCTGCACGAGATCAGCATCACCGACGCCGAGCCGCTGGCCGAGGCCATGCAGGGTGTGGATTATGTCTTCCATCTGGCGGCGCTCGGATCGGTGCCGCGTTCGGTGCATGATCCGCTGGAGAACCACGAAATCAACGTCACCGGCACGGTGAATGTGCTGATCGCGGCGCGGGATGCGGGCGTCAAGCGCGTGGTCTACGCCGGGTCGTCGTCGGCGTATGGGGATATTGATTCCGAGTTTAAGTCCGAAGATATGCTGCCCCGGCCCCTGTCCCCTTATGCGGCGGCCAAGCTCGCCAGCGAGCACTACTGCCAGGTGTTTACCCACGTCTACGGACTCGAAACCGTGGTCGTGCGCTACTTTAACGTCTTTGGCCCGCGCCAGGATCCGCTCTCGATGTACGCCGCGGTAATCCCCAAGTTCGTGATCGCCATGCTGGACGATACGCCGCCGACGGTTGAGGGCGATGGGCTGCAATCGCGCGACTTCACGTATATTGACAACGTGGTGGACGGCAATCTGCTGGCCTGCCACACGCCCGGCGTCGCCGGGGAGATCATCAACGTCGCCTGTGGGGGACGGATCAACCTGCTGGATATGATCGCCGTGATGAACCGCTACCTGGGCAAACAGATCGAGCCGGTCTTCACCGATCCGCGCCCCGGTGATGTCCGCCATTCGCGCGCGTCGATCGACAAGGCTCGCCGGCTGCTGGGCTACGAGCCCGCGATCTCCTTTGAAGACGGGTTGGCGCGCACGATGGCGTGGTACGAAACCGCCGCGGCCCGCTGACCTGAACCGCCATGCCCGCCAACCGGATCGTCCACCTCTCCAAAATGACCGGCACCGCCGGCTCGGAAGGGCATCTGCTGGTTCTGCTGGAGGGGCTGCGCGCGCGCGGGCTGGATGCGCGCCTGTGGATTCTGGTCGAGCCGGACAAACCCCTGCACGACTACGTAAACCGGGCCGAGGCGCTCGGCATCCCGGTCGAGCGACTCATCATCCGCCGCGATCTCGATCCTGCCCTGTGGCGTGAGTTGGTCCGTCGCTTGCGTGCCGCGCAGCCGGACATCGTCCATACGCATCTGCTGCACGCGGATCTGCATGGCATCACGGCTGCCCGCCGCGCTGGCGTGCCCTCTATCATCAGCTCCCGCCACAACGACGATCAATTCCGCCGCCGCCTGCCGATGCGCCTGCTGCACCGCTGGCTGTGGTCGCAAACTGACGCGGGGATCGCTATCTCCGAGGCGATCCGGCAGTTCTGCATCACCGTCGAGGGCGCGCCGTCCGCCCGGATGCACACCGTGCATTACGGGCTGGATCCGTCCACCCTGCACGCGCCGCCCGATGCCCGCGACCGGCTCCGCGCCGCGCTGAATCTTCCGCCGGATACACTGTTCATCGGCTCGGTCTGCCGCCTGATCGAACAAAAGGGGCTGCTGTATGGGATTCGAGGCTTTGCGCAGGTCGCGGCCCAGTTTCCGCACGCCCATTACGTGATCGCGGGCGACGGCGGGCAGCGTGCGGCGCTGGAAGCTGAAGTCCGCGCGCTCAATCTGGCGGATCGGGTGCATTTCCTCGGCTGGCGCAGCGATGCGCACGCCGTGTTCGCGGCGCTGGATCTGCTGCTGGCTCCGTCACTGTGGGAAGGGTTCGGGCTGGTGTTTCTCGAAGCGATGGCGTTCGGTGTGCCGGTGATCAGCACGCGGGTGAGCGCGATCCCCGAAATCGTCATCGACGGCGAAACGGGCTGGCTCGTCCCGCCGCGTGATGCGGATGCCGTCGCCGCCGCACTGCGCGAGGCGCTCAGCGATCCCACCCGGCGCAGCGCACGCGGAGCAAACGGTCGCCGCCGCCTGGAGACCCATTTCACCGTGGAAAAGATGGTCGAGTGTACCCTGGCCGTCTATCGCAGCGTGGAGGGCCGGGGCTGATGTGCGGCATTTGCGGGATTCTCAATCTGGACGGCGCGCCGGTTTCGGCGGACGTGCTGGCCGCGATGAACGCCATGCTGATCCATCGCGGGCCGGACCAGGGCCGCGAGATCCTGCGGGGCGCGTGCGGACTCGCCAACCGCCGCCTCGCCATCCTCGATCTGTCGCCAAGCGGGGCGCTGCCGATGTGCAGCGCGGACGACACGATCACGATGGCCTACAATGGCGAAGTCTACAATTTCCCTGAGCTGAAATCCACCCTGGAAAAGCAGGGATATTCGTTTCACTCTGGCTCCGATGCCGAAGCCGTGATCGAGCTTTACCGCCGCCTCGGGCCGGACTTCGTCACCCACCTGCGCGGCATGTTCGCGCTGGCGCTGTGGGATGCGCCCAACCGGACGCTTGTCCTGGCGCGGGATCGGCTGGGGAAAAAGCCGCTGTATCTTTACCAGGATGCGCGCCGCCTGATATTCGCCTCCGAGATCAAGGCTCTGCTGCGACATCCGGACGTGCCGCGCCGTGCCGCCCGCGATCGGACGCCGCTGCTGCTGGCCTACGGATATGTGCCCGCGCCCCAGACGTTTTTCGAAGGGATTCAGATGCTCCCGCCGGGGCATGTGCTGGTCTGCCGTGATGGCGCGATCCGCACGCACGCCTACTGGCAGCCGCCCGCGATGGCCGGTTCTGATCCCCATGCGCGCGCCGAAACCTACCTCGACGAACTGCGCGCCACGCTCGAAGAATCCGTCCGGCTGCGCCTGCTGAGCGATGTGCCACTCGGCGCGTTCCTGAGCGGCGGCCTGGACAGCAGCCTGATCGTCGCGTATATGGCCCGCCACACGCCCGGCCGGGTCAAAACGTTCGCCATCGGGTTTAGCGGCGAGGAGTCGTTTGACGAAACGCCGCACGCCCGCCGCGTCGCCGATTATCTGGGCACCGAGCATCACGAGTTCATTGTCGAGCCCAACGCGATCGACCTGCTGCCGTTTCTGGTCTGGCACCACGACCAGCCGTTCGCGGACTCGTCGGCCATCCCAACCTATCTGGTGAGCAAACACACCCGCGACTATGTGACGGTCGCGCTCAGCGGGGATGGCGGCGACGAGTTATTCGCCGGATACGAGCGCTTTTATGCGGCGAATCTGGCCGCGCGCTACCGCCGCCTGCCCGCCCCGATCCGCACGGCGATCGGAGCAGCGGCCGGGCTGCTGCCCGAAGCGACCTCGTACCGGGGGATCGCGCAGCGGGTGCGGCGTTTCGTGGACGGCGCGACCCTGCCGCCTGCCGAGGCGTATTTCTCCTGGGTGCGCCTGTTTGACGACGAGCAGATCGCCAATCTGCTGAGCGATGGGCTCACCACGTCGCCCACCGCGCATTTCGCCGCGCACTTCAATCCCGGCGATTCGCGCGATTTCACGGCGCAGCTGCTCGACGTGAACCTGACCACCTATCTGCCCGACGACCTGCTGATCAAAGCGGATCGGGCGAGCATGGCCGCGTCATTGGAAACGCGCGCGCCCTTCCTCGATCACACCTTGGTCGAGCTGGCGGCGCGGATTCCGTCCAACCTCAAGCTGCGCGGCCAGACCACCAAACTTATTCTGAAGCAGGCCGCGGCTGGTATCCTGCCGGATGACATCATCCACCGCCCCAAACACGGCTTTGGCGTCCCGGTCGGGCGCTGGTTCCGCGCTGATCTGCGGGATTATGCCCGCGACATCCTGCTCGATCCGGGCACGCTAGCACGCGGGTATTTCCGTGAGCCGGCTGTCCGGCAGCTTTTGAACGAACACACCAGCGGCCAGCGGAACCACGGCCAGCGTATCTGGACGCTGCTCACCTTCGAGTGGTGGCACCGCCTGTTTATGGATCCGGCCACGCCCGCGGCACCGTAAGGAGCATCATGCCTGCCGACCGACCGATCCGCATCATGCGCCTGATCGCCCGGCTGAACGTGGGCGGTCCGGCGATCCACGTCACGCTGCTGACGGAGCGCCTGTCCGCGCCGGATTTTGAGACGACGCTGGTGTGCGGGCATATCGGGCCGGGCGAAGGCGACATGGCCTATCTGGCGGCGGAACGTGGGATCCAGCCGGTGTATATCGCAGAACTCGGCCGCGAACTCTCACTCCTGCGCGACCTGCTCACTCTGCTCAAGCTGTGGCGGCTGATGCGCCGGCTCCGCCCGGATGTGGTCCACACCCACACGGCTAAGGCCGGATTCGTGGGACGGGCGGCGGCCTGGCTGGCGCGTGTGCCGGTGCGCGTCCATACCTATCACGGCCACGTGTTTCACGGCTACTTCAGCCCGGCCAAGACCCGCCTGTTCCTGTGGCTGGAACGCCTGACCGCGCGCCTGACCGACCGGCTGATCACGATCAGCCCGGCGCTGAAAGACGAACTCGCGCACACCTACCGCATCGCGCCCGAATCCAAATTCGCCGTCGTGCCGCTCGGCCTGGAACTGGCCCCCTATGCCGACCTGCCCCGCCACAGTGGATCCTTCCGTGCCGCCTATAACATTCCCGCCAATGCGCCGCTGATCGCCATTGTCGGGCGTCTGGTGCCGATCAAGAATCATGGGCTGTTTGTGCAGATGGCCGCGTGCGTCCGCCAGAGTATCCCCGACGCGCATTTTGCCATCATCGGGGACGGCGAATGCCGCGCCGCGATCGAAGCGCAGGTCGAAACGCTGAATCTGCACGACGCCGTCACGTTCACGGGCTGGATGCAGGATCTCAAGCCCGCGTACAGCGCTATGGATGTGCTCGTCATCTCGTCCGACAACGAGGGCACGCCGGTCTCGATCATCGAGGCGCTGGCGGCGGGGGTGCGCGTCGTGTCGACGGCGGTGGGCGGCGTGCCGGATCTGCTGCGTCACGGCGACTATGGGCGGCTGGTCCCGCCCGGCGATCCTGACGCACTGGCGGCGGCTGGCGGTGACGTGGCGGCGCTGAATGATCCCGAACCGGCCGGCGCGCGGCAGGCGGTCGTCGCGGCATACGATATTACCCGGCTGGCGGACGATCTCGCCGCGCTCTACCGGGATCTGCTGGCGGCGAAGCGCAGCCCATGAACCCGGATTCGTTCTCGCGGCGGCAGTGGTCGATCGGCGCGTGTCTGGTCACGCTGCTGATCGCCGTGTATTTTCTGACCTACAGCGGCTATGCCATCAGCCGTGACGAGTGGTTCCTGTTTGATGCCACCGAAAGTTTCGCCCGGCGTGGCACGATGGAACTGAATTACGAGTTCGACGCCTATCCCCCCCAGACGCTCGATGCAGTTCGCCCGCCCTCGGTGGATGCCGAGCCCTTACAGCCGGTACTCGCCGCGCCGCTGTTTCTCGCCGCGCAGGCGCTGCCCGGAATCGGGCTGGCGCATACCGTCTGGCTGTTTAACATCCTGGTCACGGCGCTGACCGCGGGCGTGCTTTATGCGTATGGGCTGGCGCTTGGCTACCCAATGCCGGCCGCCGCGCTGGTGGCGCTGATTTTCGGCCTGGGGACGATCGCGTGGCCTTATAGCCGCACGTTCTTTCGGGAGCCGCTGTTTACGCTGTTGGGGCTGCTGAGCGCTTATCTGGTTCTCCGGGTGCGGCTGGCCCTCGCCGCCGGGAAGCACCCGTGGGGGTGGCTGGTGGCGCTGGCGGTCGTCCTGGCCGGGGCGCTGCTGGCGAAGGAAGTCGCCCTGCTGCTGCTGCCCGCCCTGGTGATCGAAGCGCTGCCGTCCCGCCTGGAACAGGTCCGGCTGACCCGGCGGCGAGTGCTGGGCGTGTTCTTCGGAGCCCTGATCCTCGTGGCGGCGCTGAGCGCTGCGTGGTATGTGGTGGACCGGCTGTTCGATCTGCCGCAGCGGTATGAGCTCGTCCAGCGCTGGCAGCAGGCGAACGAAAACCTCTCGGATCTATCGGTTGGCGTGCGCGGCTATCTGTTCAGCCCAGGGCGCAGCCTGTGGGTGTTCTCGCCGGTGCTGCTGCTGGGCTTTGCGGCATGGCCCCATCTAATCCGGCGGCGGCGCTGGCGCGAACTGCTGGTGCCGCTGGTGGTCGTCGTCATGTTTGTGGTGGGATACGCTGCCGTGCGCGGCCCCGATCGCTGGACGGGCGGCCTCGGCTGGGGATCGCGCTATCTCGTCCCGGTGACGCCTTTTCTGGTGCTGTGGCTGCTCCCTGTAGTGCAGGGCGCGATCGACACCGGCGCGGCGTGGTGGAAGCAGCGCTGGCAGCGGCGCTTCCAGCGGATCGGCGTGGCGCTCGTTTTCCTGCTCAGCGCGGCGATCCAGATCGCGGCGGTGTGGGTGCATATCAACCGGGGTTATTATGCGGCGCTGAACACGGAAGGGATCGTTGCCCACGACGCCCTCTGGAATATCCGCTGGTCGCCCATCCCGGTGACGTTTGATCTGCTCGATGAGCTGGATCCCGATCTGGCGTGGCAGTACGTGATCGGCACGGCGTGGCTGCTGCCGGTGCTGTGCCTGCTGCTGGCCGGGATCGCGTTGGGGTGGGCGCAGTGGTGGCTGCGCCGGCCGGCAGGGTCGCGGCGGGCGCTGATCCTCACGGCAGGGTCGCTGCTCATCATGACGGTACTGGCATTGGGCGGCGGGCTGGTTGCCATCCGCGAAGACACGCGCTATTCAGGCAATTTCCAGCCGGCGCGGGATCTGCTGGACGCGCTCGAGCCGCGGCTTGAGCCGGATGATGTGATCGTGCTCAACGACTTCACCTATTCCGAGTTCTTCATGAACTATTACAAGCTCCGCAAGCCAGAGATTTTCACCCTGCCCCAATCGCCCGGCGAGCGCTCCAGCCCGGAACTCGACCCGGCCATCGAGTCGGCGAACCCTGAAGTGCTGATCCATCCATCCAATACACTCGTGCTGGCGGATCTCGCGCAGCGGCATGACCGCCTGTGGCTCGTGATCAACAGCAGTTCGTTTATCTCGTGGTCGGTGCGCCCGGTCGAGCACTATCTGGCGCGGCACTATTTCCCTGTATCCGAGGTCGGCTCCAGCGATCTGGCGCGCGCGATCCTGTTTGACATGACGCCCGCCCCGGCTCCGATCGGCACCGAGTGGCCGGCGCTGTCCAGCGGCGCGACCTTTGGCGAGAGCCTGCGTCTGGTTGGACTGGACATCCCCGGTGGAACGGTTCGCCCGCCCGGCGATGTGCTGCCCGTTTCGCTGCTGTGGGAAACACTGGCCCCCGTCCCGCAGGATTACACGGTGGCGCTGTTCGTGGTCTCCGCCGGGGGGAATCTGGTGGCGCAGCGCGACTCGTACCCGGTTAATTCGTTCGAGCCAACTCAGGGCTGGCGGCCCGGCTCGCTGCACCGCGATAACCACGGCCTGCAGCTGCCCACTAACCTGCCGCCGGGCACATACGAGCTGTGGGCGGCGGTTTACTGGTGGCAGGAACCTGACCAGCGTCTGCCCGTCACCGACTCGGACGGCGTGTCATTGGGCGATCACGCCGCCCTGGCAACGATTACGATCCGCTAATCGCTCTCGTCAGGTATCGCCCGCCGCGTTATACTTCCGGTTGCGCCTCGTTTATCGCAGCGGAAGCAGCCCAATGACCGAACTCCACTTTGACTCTGACCCAACCGTCGCTTTTCTGGTCGATCTGCTCAACACCCCCAGTCCAACCGGTTATCACACCGAAGCCGTGGAAGTCATCGAAAAAGCGTTTCGCGCGCTGGCGATCCCCGATCTGATCATCGAGCGCAGCGTCAAGGGTGCGCTGATCCTCACCTGGCCGGGCGAGCATCAGGACGCTCCGCGCGGCCTGACCGCCCACACCGATACATTGGGCCTGATGGTCAAGGAGATCAAAAGCAGCGGGCGGCTCAAGCTGACGCAGTTGGGCGGCTTTATGTGGAATGCCGTCGAGTTTGAGGGCGTCACCGTCCAGACCTTCGCCGGGCAGCGCTTCCGGGGGACCGTGCTCCCCGTCGAAGCCAGCGTGCATATCCACCGCAGCGCCGGCGACAACCCGCGCAATGCGGATACGATGGAAGTGCGGCTGGATGCGCGCGTGCAGTCCGCCGACGATACACGCGCCCTGGGGATCGAGGTCGGCGATTTTGTCTTCCTCGATCCGCGCGTCGAAGTGACTGACACCGGCTTCATCCGCTCCCGCCACCTGGACGACAAGGCGGGTGTCGCGGCGATTTACGGCGCGTTCCGGGCGCTGAACGCCGCCGGACTCCGGCCCGCGCAGACCGTGACGGCGCTGATCGCCACCTATGAGGAAGTGGGGCACGGCGGGACATCCGGCCTGCCGGTTAATTTGCACGAGCTGGTTACGGTAGACATGGCCGCGGTCGGGACAGGCCAGAACTCGGATGAGTTCAGTGTCGGCATCTGTATCAAAGATTCGGGCGGGCCGTATCACATCGACCTGACACGCAAGCTTCGCACCCTGGCGGAGAGCGCCGGCATTCCCTGCAAAACGGATATTTACCCGCATTACGGCTCAGACGGCGAGGCGTACTGGCAGGCCGGCGGCGGCGCGCAGGTCGCGCTGATCGGTCCCGGTGTGGATGCGTCCCACGCCTACGAGCGCACGCACACCGACAGCCTGATCCACACGGCGCATCTCATCGCGCGTTATCTGCTATCCTGAAGGAGCTACCATGCCCGTACATGGCGTGTTGTTTGACCTGGGGGGTACGCTGCTGCACTACAACGCCCCTGATACCACCTGGGAAGATACGGAAAAAACCGGCGCCCGCAGTGTCTATCAGCGGCTGCTCGACGAAGGACTGACCCTGCCGCCGGAAGCCGAGTCGCTCGATGCCGCCTGGACGGGTGCGCTGGCTTTCTGGACGCAGATCATCGACCGCTACGATCCTAAAACGCTGAAAATGGCCGACTTCCTCCGGGCGATGGCGGCGGCCTGGAAGGTGGACAGCCTCACCGACGCGCTGATCGAGGCGCTGGGGCCGGTGTATATGCGCGCCATCCAGGCCCATGTATACCCGCTCGAAGGCGCGGCGGATACGCTGTGCGCGCTGCGCGAGCGCGGCCTGCGCATCGGGTTGATCTCGAATACGATCTGGCCGGGAACGGCGCATCTGGAAGATTTGGAACGGCATGGCCTGCTGGACCTGATCGACCATGAAATTTTCTCGGCCGATGCCGAAGCCTGGAAACCGCGCCGCGAGGTCTTCCAGCTTGGTCTGGACGCGCTGGATCTGAGCGCCGCGGAGACGATCTTCGTGGGTGACGCGCTCTATCACGACATCTGGGGCGCGCAGCAGGCCGGGATGCGCGCCGTGTGGATCGAACAGGAGCGTACCTGGACACCCGATGGAATTATCGTCCAACCGGATGCGACCATCCGCCGTTTGCCCGAACTGCTGGAACTTGTCGAGGCTTGGCAGTCATCATGACCGAGAATCGCTCACCTCAGGACAGTGTTGATAACGTGATTCGTCGCGTTTCCGAAACTCAAAGGCCCAAGCGCCGGCGTTTCCCGGTGTGGCTGATGCTGGTCCTTATTCTCGTGCTGATCGGTGGGGCGGCGCTGGCCTACTACCTGTTCGCACCATTGGATGCGCCCATTCCTGGCGACGCGGGCGCGCACACCGCCGGGCTGGACCAGGGCACCACGGCGCAGGGCTTCCCCCGCCTGGGCCGCGCCGACGCGCCGATCGTGATCGAAGAGTTTTCGAGCTATGCCTGTCCGCACTGCCGCGACTTCCACCTCGAACGCTTCCCGGATCTGCTGGACGAGATCGCCGCCGGGCAGGTGCAGTTCGTGCTGATCCCCGTGCCGAATATCGGCATCGGCGCAAAGAGCGCTGCCAAAGCCGCGCTGTGCGCCGGGGAACAGGGCCAGTTCTGGACGATGAATGACGTCCTTTTCGACTGGCAGGATCGTTTTGTCCTGTTCACTTTTGACGAGCGCCGTATCAAGAAGGGCGCGATCAACCTGGGCCTGGACGGCGCGGCGTTCGAGCGCTGTATGGGCAGCAGCGCGATCGAAACGCTGGTCGAGACCGCCCGCAGCGAATTCGACCGGCGCGGGCTTTCGGGCACCCCAACTTTTTTCATCAATGGCGAAGAAGTACAGGATTACAGCGAATTTGATCACCTGGGCGAACCCATGGAAACAACCACATGACCCTGATCGTGGATGGACATCTCGACATCGCGTGGAATGCGTTTAACAACGGGCGTGACTTCCGGCGCAGCGCGCGCGATAACCGCCGCCGCGAAACCGACCCGGTGTTTTTGCAGCGCTACGGGCGCGCCATGGTGGGCCTGCCCGAAGCCATCGAAGGGCGAATCGCGCTCACCAACGGCACGATCTTCGTGTCGCCAACGTGGAGCAAGATGTATCCCGACGAGCGCATCCTCTACGATACGCCGGACGAAGCGTACCGCCTGGGCATGCAGCAGCTAGATTTCTATCACAAGCTCGCGGATTCACACGAGCAGATCGCGCTGATCAAGACGCAGGGCGATCTCGATGCCGTGCTGGATACGTGGCAGGAAGATAAAGACCCCGCCGAAAACGTCTTCGGGATCGTGCTGCTGATGGAAGGGGCCGACCCGATCCTTGAGCCGGAACAGATCGCGGAGTGGTACGCGCGCGGCCTGCGCATCGTCGGCCCGGCCTGGACGGCGACCCGCTACAGCGGCGGCACCCGGGCGCTCGGCCCGCTGACCGACCTGGGCCGCGAGCTGCTGCGCGCGATGCGCACGCTGAACATGATCCTCGACCTGTCGCACATGGCCCCCGACGCCTGTTATCAGGCGCTCGACCTTTACGACGGGCCGCTGATCGCCAGCCATTCCAACCCGCTGCGCTTCCGCCCCGACCGCCCCGATCGCAACCTGTCCGACGAGATGATCCGCCTGATTGCGGAGCACGACGGCGTGATGGGCATTATCCCCTACAATCTGTTTCTCGTGGAAGGCTGGCGGATGGGCGACCGCAAAGACGCCGCGACCCTGGCGACCGTCATCGCGGCGATCGATCATGTCTGCCAGGTGACGAGCAGCGCGCGCCATACCGGGATCGGCAGCGACTTCGACGGCGGCTATGGGGGGAATCCGCGCCGGTGGAGTTTGAAACGCTGGTCGATCTGCAAAAGATCGGCCCGGCGCTGGCCGAACGCGGTTATAATCAGGAAGACATCACGGCTATTCTGAGCGGAAACTTCTTGCGGATTTTGCGGGCCGGGCTGCCCGGCAGTTAGGTCGTGGGATGGAAAAGTACGCGCAGATCAGTATCACGCTCGGCTCGCTCGGCATCGTGATCGCTCTGATCGGCTTGTTCCCCGGCATTATCGGCCTCGAAACCGTCGAAGGCGTCGGCGTGCTGCAAGTCCTGGTGATCCTGCTCGGCTTCACGGTGTTGTTCATCGGCGCGTATCTGTTCGCCCGGCAGGTCTTTTATCCGGGGATGCCCACCACCCTGGCGCAGGACATCGGGATTCGCCTGACCATGACCGGCCTGCTGATCGCGGCGGCGGCCGGGCTGGCCGATGTGTTAGGCTTTGGCAGCCACGGTCTCACCCAGGATGAGCGGCCGCTGCTCGGACGGCTGCAAGCGCTGGCCTTTGTCGGCGGGATCCTGCTGGCATCGTCCGGCGTGATCCTCTTCGCGATGCTCGGCCCCGCGCAGTCACCAGACGACGATTCGGACTCTGACAGCAGTTTACCAACTCCGCCCTCCGACCTGCCCGCCGGTTAACGCTTCGTGCGCATCGGCCGCAGCAGAACATAATAGGCCGTCATACCAAAGATCAGAATATCCGCCGCGATCCAGACCAGCGCCCACAGCGCCGCCGAACCGCCGAACTCGCGCGCCATTGAACTCGCGTCATTGGCCGGCATGAGCCCATAAGGCACCGACACGATTCGGAACAGCACCCACGAGTCGCTGATCGCCTGCAAGCCGGTCAGGAACGCCAGGAAAGTCAGCACGATGACGACCAGATCGCGCCCGCCGTAGAGCCCGATTCCGACCAGCGCCAGCGCGGTCGCCAGCCCGACCAGGATCGTGATCGTATTCCCTGCGCCGGCAAACGCCAGCAGCAGCAAACCGCCCGCCGCCAGGATCAGGACGCCGCGCCGGTGTTCGCCCCGGTCCATATCGCGCGTCAGCAAGAAATATCCCCCGACGCCGATCGCCGCGGCTGTCACGATGAGTTCGATCACACTGAGATTGCTCAGGCTGAGCCCGGTATACGCCAGCGTCAGAATGCCGATAAAGATACCCACGCCGATCGCCACGCGCCCCGGCTGCCGGACGCGATGGGCCAAAGCGAGCAGCGCCGCACCGAACACGGCGGTGCCCAGGTAGCCCGCCTGGATGATGAAAAAGCGCCATCCGCCGCTGGTCCAGGCCAGCCCGGCCCCGCGCCGCGTCACCTCAAAATGGATAAAATCGCCGCCGGTCAGTTCGGCTGCCATCCCGTGGGCAAGCTCGTGAATCATGGTCACGAACAGGCGAAACGGGTATGCTAGAAAGAACAACCCTTGCACCTGCCACAGCAGGAGTGCAATCATAAAGGCAGCCAGGGCCAGGGAAAAATCGCGCCGCTGAGAGGTAATTTGCACGGCCTCAACTCCTTTTTGTCACGAAAGGTCCGTCATGACACCAACGATTACATCCGAACCGATCCGTTTTGGAACGGTGGGCAGCCCGCTCACCGCCCCGCAGACAGGCACCGCCGCCGCCATCGAACATTCGCGGGTGCTCGGCATGGATCACCTGGAGATCGCCTGGGTGCAGAGTGTGCGCGTCTCGGATGAAACGTGCGCGGCGATCAAAGCCACCGGCAGCCAGCACCAGATCACGCTCAGCATTCACGCGCCCTATTATATCAATCTCAACAGCCAGACCGCCGACCTGATGCAGAAAAGCGATGAGCGCCTGCTGGCGGCCGCGCGCAAGGGTTATCTGGCCGGCGCGCGCGATATTGTGTTCCATCCCGGTTCGTACCACGGACAACCTGCTGATCATGTTTACGAACGAGCCAAGGAGAAGTTGCTCGAAATCCGCGGCATTCTCGATCAGGAGGGGGTGGACGTGATCCTGCGCCCGGAGACGATGGGCAAGCCGGCCATGTTCGGCTCGTTGGAGGAGACCCTGCAATTGAGCCGCGATGTGCCCGGTGTGCTGCCCTGTATTGACTTTGCGCATCTGCACGCGCGCACCGGCGCGCTGAACAGTTACGACGAGTTCTGCGGCATCCTGGATGCGGTCGAGCGTGCGCTTGGCCGCAAGGGATTGGAGACGCTGCACGCGCATCTGTCCGGCATCGAATACGGGCCGCGCGGCGAGAAACATCATCTGCCGCTCAATGAAGCCGATTTTCGCTACCGCGATCTGCTGCAAGCCATGATCGATCATGACGTTCATGGGACCATCGCTGTCGAAGCGCCTGGACCTTTCCACGTGGCCGACGCCTTGACGATTCAGGCGACTTACCGCCGCTTGCGTGACACGGATGAGAATTCGGTTAAAAATACCGATGAATCGGAGGGATGAGGGTTGGTCATCCCTCACGAGGGCGGTATTATTAGGCCATTAGCAGTTAGCGGTTAGCCGTTAGCCAAAAGCCAGGAACCAACCACACGGCGGTTCGATGTCTCAGGTCTGCGCCAGTTCCATCCCTGGGCAAAACCCGCTGCCCAGCCGCTAATCGCCAACCGCTAATGGCTAACAGCTAATCGCTAAGAGCTTATGACGCCTGCGTCCAGACGCCTGCGTCCAGAACACCGGGGCTTGTTTACCGAGTAAGGAGTGTTCGCTTTGATCAAAGATAATTATGGCAGTTTGCGCCGCCGCACCCGCGATTCGGGCTGGCAGTGGCTGCTGATGGGAGTCACGCTTGGTTTGGGGATCGCCCTGGTGGTCTGCGTGGGCGGCTATGCGCTGGGTGCGCTGACCTTCCCGGTGCTCGAAGACAACACCTCGACTCCGGCGGTTCAGATCGAGCCGAACCAGACCGAAGCCGCTTTTGTGGCAACCGCCGACCAGTTGACCTTGGAAGTCGCCGAATTGGCCGGAGCGACGGCCACACCCACCGAGTTGGTGCTGGAGGCCAATAACCCCACCGCAGCAGCCACCACGGACGTCGCGGCCCCAACGGCGGCGGGCACAACGGCGACTGAGACGTCGCCTGCCACACCGGCCCCATCGCCGCTGCCGGGTACAACTCAGGAAAGCTCCGCGCAGGGGGTTCAGCCGGTCGAATCGCTGAGCACGACCGCCGAAGAAACCCCCGCAGAGCCAGCCGGCGCTGCACCCCAGCCCACCGCCACCAGCCAGGTATCGGCGCTGCCCGAAGCCGGGACGCCGATCGTCGGCACGCCCCCGGTCGCTGAGGACACCCAGGCGTTGGGTCTGCCGGCTGCTCCGTCGATCCCGCCCGAAATGGATGCCATCAAGTCCGAGATGGTGACGATCCCCGGCGGGACCTACCTGATGGGCACGACGCTGGATGAAGCCTCCGCCGCGATGGATGAATGCGCGCTGTACGGAACGTCCTGCACCGATCTGAGCTGGGTGCAGGATTCGACGCCGCCGCATCCGACCACCGTCGATAGTTTCCAGATGGAAATCTACGAGGTGTCGATCGAACAGTATGTGGCGTTCCTCAACTGGCTGGGGCCTAACCAGCATAAGGTCGGGTGCCAGGGCCAGCCGTGCGCTCTGACCGATGTCGAAGACCCGGATCGCGCCACCATTGCGTTCGATGGCACGACCTACGCGGTGCGCAACCCGGAATTTCAGAGCAACCACCCGGCTACGCTGGTTACGTGGTGGGGCGCAAGCGAATACTGCCGCACGTTGAACCGCCGCCTGCCCACCGAAGCCGAATGGGAACGCGCGGCGCGCGGCTCCCAGAACAACACTTATCCGTGGGGCTTTGAGTTCGATCAGACGCTGGCGACCTCGTCCTTCCCGACGGCGATCGGCACGGTACCCGTCACTGCGAACGCGACCGGTCAAAGTCCCTATGGGGTTCTTAACATGGCCGGCAACGTATCCGAGTGGGTTTCGGACTGGTACCAGCCGGACTACTACACCCAGCAGATGAACAGTGCCGTGGCAAACCCCCAGGGCCCGGTCAGCGGCACCGATAAAGTCCACCGCGGCGGCAGTTGGGATACGAAACCGCTGTTCCTGCGCTCGGTTCACCGCATGAGCACACCGCCCGGCAACCCTGGCTCGTCGGTGGGCTTCCGGTGTGTCGCATCTGGTGCGCCGGGTACCCAGCCGACCGCACCCACGACCATCAATCCCACGGCGACCGGTGCGGCTCCAGGTCTGCCGCCGGCACCCACCCAGCCTCCCGCCCCAACGTCTACACCATCCGGCCCAGTCGGCACGCTCTCGCCTGGCTCGTAATCACACATCCGGCAGTTCCTCCTCTACAAGGCTCAATCAGAGCCTTGTTTTTTTTGGTTGAGCTTGCGTTATAATCGGGGGCCGCAGAAGTTATTGGTGGTTAGTTACTGGTTTTTGGCAGAGAGGATCGCGGTAACCAATCACTGCAAACTAATCACTAATCACTGAGAACCTGAAAGCGAGAACCACCCATGAAAATCACGATCGGTGCTGACCACGCCGGCTACCCGCTCAAATCTCAACTGGTTGATTTCCTGCGCGCCCAGGGGCATGATGTGCTCGATCTGGGAACCGACAACCCGGTTGACGCCAAGGATTATCCTGACTATGCGCAGGCTGTTGCCCAGCAGGTCGTCGCTGGCGTGGTGGAACGCGGCATCATCGTCTGTGGCAGCGGCGTCGGGGCCTGCATCGCGGCCAACAAAATCCCTGGCATTTACGCGGCGCTGTGCCACGATACCTATTCCGCGCACCAGGGAGTTGAGCACGACAATATGAATGTGCTCTGCCTGGGCAGCCGGGTGATTGGGACCGCGCTGGCCGAGGAATTGGTCAGCGCCTTTCTCAACGCCCGGTTCGAGACAAACGCCGAGCGCCATGTCCGGCGTCATAACAAGGTCTTGGCGATCGAACGGGCCACGATGAAAAAGTAATCTCATGCTGTCCCTGGTATTTCAGCCACGTTAAGGAGGCTTTTGCATGACCACCAACCGCCTGATCGAAGTACAGGCTTGCGGACAGAGTATCTGGATGGACTATATCAAGCGGAGCTTGATCGAGTCGGGCAAGCTCAAGCAGCTTGTGCAGGATGGCATCGTTGGCATGACGTCAAACCCGACGATTTTTGCCAAAGCCATTGCCGACTCCGAAGAGTACGACGCCGCGATCGGCAGCATGCTGCACCTGAGTGTCACCGAGATCTACGAGGCGCTGGCCGTCGCGGATATTCAGGCGGCGGCCGACATCCTGCGCCCGGTGTACGAGCGAACCAACGGCGACGACGGTTATGTGAGCCTCGAAGTGTCGCCGCTGCTGGCCTACGACACAGAAAATACGCTCAGCGAAGCGAAGCGGCTCTTTAAGCTGGTGGACCGCCCGAACGTCATGATCAAGATCCCCGGCACGCCGCAGGGTCTGCCCGCCATCGAGGAAGCCATCGCCGCCGGGATCAATATCAACGTGACGCTGCTGTTCTCGGTGCCGGGTTATATTGAGGTCGCCCAGCGGTATATCCGCGGCCTGGAACGCCGCCTGGAAGCGGGCGAGGATATTTCGCATATCGCGTCCGTGGCAAGTTTCTTTCTCAGCCGGATCGATACCGTGGTCGATCAAATCCTCGAAAGTAACATTCGTACCAGCCGGATGCGCGGCGGTTTTGAGAGCGGCCAGGCCAACCGGCAGTTGATGGGTAAGGCGGCGATCGCCAGCGCCAAGCTGGCCTATGACCACTTCAAAGAGATCTTCCTGGAGAGCGAGCGATTCGCCCGGCTGCACGCGGCCGGAGCGCGGGTCCAGCGGCCGCTGTGGGCCAGCACCAGCACCAAAAACCCGAACCTCCCGGATACCTATTACGTCGATAACCTGATCGGGCCGCACACGGTCAACACCCTGCCCCCTCAGACCGTCGATGCCTTCAAGTCGCATGGCGTCGTCCGGCCGACCATCGACGAGGGTGTGGACGAGGCGCGCGAGGTGATGGCCCAATTGGCCGAAGTTGGCGTGCGGATCGACAAAGTCGTGCAGCAGCTTCAGGGCGACGGAGTTGAATCGTTTGCCAACGACTTCCGCCGTCTGCTGGAAGCGGTCGAAGGCAAACGGCAGGTGCTCCTGACGGGCGTCATATCTCGCCAGCAGGTCACGATGGCGGCCTATGAGTACGGCGTGCATGATACGCTGGCGCAGTTGGATCGCAACCGCGTAATCCGCCGCATCTGGGAAAAAGATCCGTCGGTCTGGAAACAGGAATCGGCCCACCAGCACGTGATCAGCTCGCGCCTGGGCTGGCTGGATATTGTCAACGCCGAAGACGCCTTTTACGCGCCGCTGTACGCGCTCCGCAAGGAGGTTGCAGCACAGGGGTATACTCACGCCCTGCTGCTGGGCATGGGGGGCAGCAGCCTCGCCGCCGAAGTCATGCGGCAGTCGTTTGGCGTGCAGACCAGTTTCCCCGATATGCGGGTGCTCGACACCACCGATCCCCAGGCGATCCGGCTGGCGACACAGGCCGTGGACCTGGATCACACGCTGTTCATCGTCTCGACCAAGTCCGGCACGACCAGCGAGACGATCTCGCTCTACAAGTACTACTACAGCCTGGTCGAAGAACGGCGCGGCGAGCGCGCGGGTGAGCAGTTCTGCGCCATCACGGATGCCGGTTCGCGCGCTGGAGAAAATCGCCCGCGAGAAGCAGTTCAAATACCTGTTTCTGAATCCCGAAGACATCGGTGGGCGGTACAGCGTGCTGAGCTACTTTGGACTGGTTCCCGCCGCCGTGATGGGACTGGATCTGGACCGGCTGCTGGCCAGCGCGCGCCAGATGGTGACGGCCTGCGAGCGGAATGTGCCGATCAACAGCAACCCGGCGGCGTGGTTGGGCGCGGCAATGGGCTACCTGACCGAGCAGGGCCGTGATAAAGTGAGCCTTGTTTGCTCGCCGCAGATCGCAAGCTTTGGCCTTTGGGCCGAGCAGTTGATCGCGGAGAGCACCGGCAAAGAGGGCGCTGGCATTGTCCCGATCGCCAACGTTACCCCCGGCGACCCGCGCGATTTCGACGACGACCAGCTGTTTGTTTACCTCCGGCTGGACAAAGCCACCCGGCATCTCGATGGGCAGGTGGAAGAACTGAAATCGGCCGGCCAGCCCGTCATCACACTGCGGCTCAACGATGTGTACGACCTGGGCGGCGAGTTCTTCCGCTGGGAACTGGCGACGGCCGTTGCCGGACACCTGCTCCGCATCAACCCATTCGACCAGCCGGATGTCCAGGACGCCAAAACGAACACGAAGCGTCTGCTGGACTATGTGAAGGAACGCGGCGGCCTGCCGGAAGAACAGCCGATTCTCGAAGAAGCGGGGCTGAACTCTACGCCGACACCAAGACCGCCCAGAACTCTCCGCCGGATTGGGGAGCAGCGCGGTTATGATTACGGCGATCTGGTCAATCTGCTGCTCGCGCACATGAATCAGGCGCGCTCCAGCGAATTTATCGCGATCATGGCCTATCTGGCTCCGACCGAGCGCCACAACCAACTGCTCGAAGCGATCCGCCAGGAGCTTCGCCACGCGACCATGCGCGCCGTGACGCTCGGTTATGGTCCGCGCTTCCTGCACTCGACCGGCCAACTGCATAAGGGCGGTCCGAACCGTGGCGTATTCATTCAGATCACGGTAGACAACAACGAAGAGATCCCCATCCCTGGCGAGCCGTATGACTTTATGCTGCTCAAGCGCGCGCAGGCCCAGGGCGATCTGGAAGCGCTGCAAGCCAAAAAGCGCCGGGTGATCCGGTTCCACCTGCCCGAAGGCAGCATCTCCGAAGGTCTGGAGCGCCTGCTGGGGTCGATCAAGATGGCGGCGGCTAAAAAACGCGGCTGGTAGGGTTCAGAAGGTTGTGTTCAGATCCCACGCAGGGCGGAGGCATCAACCCGCCCTGTGTGTTTTTCTCACGAGGACTCATCCGCATCCGGCGCGCGGATCGTGTTGGTCGGCGGTATCGTTGGGGTTGGCGTGGGTTGGAGAATCGGCAGCGTGGCGGGCGGCTCCCCAGTCCCCAGGATAGCCTGTTTCGTCGCAGTCAGCTTGAAGATCGCCGTGGCGCTGTAATCTTCGTCGGGAGACGCGGTGGAATTGCCGTTGTCCGCGATCACGAAGTAATAAACCGTGCTGATTCCCACCGCCAGCAGCAGCCCCAGGACAAATAACCCCACCGCCGCCCACGTTGGCCATGCCGCCGATCGGGGCCGCGGCCGGGGCCGGACCAGCGATCCGGTGTAGCTCCGCGACGGTGACGGCGGCACATACGCCGGCATCACTTCAATATTCGGCGATGGCTCGCGCAGGTCGGGCACGATCGGGTTCGGCAGCAGCGCCCGCGACGTATCGACACGCAGGCGGATGGCGTTTTCTTGCAGGGCTTTGTTGAGCGATGGCTCCGTCTCAATCATCCCTTCCGGGCTGAGCAGGGGCGTGGCGGGGTGCTCGATCGCGGCCTGGAGCGCGGCAGCCAGTTCGCTCGCCGTCTGGTAACGCAGATCACGGTTTTTCGCCAGGGCCTTATACAGCACTGGCTCTAATGCGCGCGGCAGCCGGGGATTGGCGCCACACACCGACGGCGGCGCTTCGGTCACATGCTTGACGGCCACCGTGTACGGCGTTTCACCCTCAAAAGGCCGTTTGCCAGTCAGCATCTCAAACAGCACCACGCCCAGGGCATACACATCACTGCGCCCATCCAGTTCGTGCCCCTGCGCCTGCTCCGGCGACATGTACGACGGCGTGCCGACTACGCCGCTCGTCGTCAGCCGGTTGGAGTTCGCTCCCAGAATCCGCGCGATACCAAAATCGGTGATAAACGCATCTTCGTTGGCGTCGAGCAGGATATTGCTCGGTTTGAGATCGCGGTGCAGCACCCCTTCCCGGTGCGCGTAATCGAGCGCCGGCGCGATCTGCTGGATGATCTGAAGCGACTGGCCGGGTGGGATCGGGCTTTTCGCCAGCAGATCGTCGACCGACCCGCCATCCATGTAGCGCATCACAATATAGGGGATGCCGTCATATTCGCCGTAATCATGCACCGGGACAATCGCGCGATGTTCAAGCCGCGCGACGATGCTGGCTTCCTGTTTAAAGCGGTCCTGTGACGCCGCATGGTGCAGCAGCTGCAGGGGCAGAATCTTGATGGCGACATCGCGGCTCATCGAGATCTGATGGGCGCGGTAGACCGTCGCCATACCGCCCTGCCCGATCTCGGCCAAAATCTGGTAGCCGCCAATGATCTTGCCGATCAGCTTATCGTCCATCTGACTCACCAGATCACATTACCCGTACCGCGCCCGTTAGTGTACCCTAAGTTTCGACAAAAAAATACGGCCCCACCAGGGTGAGGCCGTTTGTGTTGTTGTTATTCGTCAGCCGTCGATTTAGTAATCCGGCATGGGCGGTGCAGCCGCCGACCCTTTTTCTTCAGGGATATCGGTGACGAGGGCTTCGGTGGTGAGGATCATGGCGGCGATGGAGGCGGCATTTTCGAGCGCGCCCTTGGTCACCTTGGCCGGGTCGATGATGCCGGCCTTGATCATGTCGACGTACTCCCCGCTCATCACGTCGAAGCCGATGTTGGTGCTCTTCTTGCGCTTCTGCTCGGCGGCCACCTGCTGCTGGATGACGCCGCCATCGTAGCCGGCGTTGCCCACGATGCCGCGCAGCGGCATCTGCAAGGCATGGCGCACGATCTTGATGCCGGTCGTTTCGTCGTCGTACTGCAGCTTCAGCCCGTCCAGCGCGCTCATGGCGTTGATCAGCGCCACGCCGCCGCCCGGCACGATGCCTTCCTCGACCGCCGCCCGCGTCGCGCTCAGCGCGTCTTCCACGCGGTGCTTCTTTTCCTTCAGCTCGGTCTCGGTCGCCGCGCCCACGCCGATGACGGCCACCCCGCCGCTCAGCTTGGCCAGCCGCTCCTGCAGCTTCTCGCGGTCGTAGTCGCTGGTCGAGGCGTCGATCTCGACCTTGATCTCTTCGACGCGGCCCTTGATCTGCTTCTCGTCGCCCGCGCCGTCCACAATCGTGGTGTTGTTCTTGTCGCTGACCACCTTGCCAGCCCGCCCCAGGTCGTCCAGCCGCACCGATTCGAGCTTGCGGCCCATCTCCTCGGTGATGACCTGCGCGCCGGTCAGCGTCGCGATGTCCTGCAGCATCGCCTTGCGCCGGTCGCCAAAGCCCGGCGCCTTGACCGCCAGCACATTCAGCATGCCGCGCAGCTTGTTCAGCACCAGCGTCGCCAGCGCCTCGCCGTCGATGTCCTCGGCGATGATGACCAGCTCGCGCCGCCCCACCTGCAGCAGCTTCTCCAGAATCGGCACCAGGTCCTGCGCCGCCGAGATCTTCTTGTCGTAGATCAGCAGATACGGGTTCTCAATCACCGCTTCCATCGTGTCGGGCGAGGTGATGAAGTACGGCGAAATGTAGCCCCGGTCGAACTGCATGCCTTCCACAAAATTCGTCTCGAAGGCCAGCCCCTTGCTCTCCTCGACCGTGATGACGCCGTCCTTGCCGACTTTGTCCATCACGTCCGCAATCAGCTCGCCGATCTCGCGGTCCTGCGCGCTGATGGCCGCCACCGACGCGATCTCTTCCTTCGTGCTGATCTCCAGCGCCATCGTCCCGATGCGGTCCGAGACCGCCTTGGCCGCCGCCTCAATGCCACGCTTCAGCAGCATCGGGTTGGCCCCCGCCGCCAGATTGCGCAAGCCTTCCATCACCATGTAGTACGCCAGCACCGTCGCCGTCGTCGTCCCATCGCCCGCAATGTCGTTCGTCTTGGTCGCCGCTTCTTTCAGACAGCTGCGCCCCCATGTTCTGATACGGGTCTTCCAGCTCGATTTCCTTCGCCACCGACACCCCATCGTGCGTGATCGTCGGCGCGCCCCATTTCTTGTCGATCGCCACATTCCGGCCCTTCGGCCCCAGCGTCGTCATCACTGCCTGCGCCAGGATGTCGATCCCAGCCTTCAGCCCGTTCCGCGCTTCCTGCTCAAATACTAACTGCTTCGCCATAGCTTACTATCTCCTTAAATTCCTTACTCGACCACAGCGAGAATGTCGGCTTCTTTCAGAATGAGGACCTTCTTGTTTTCGATCTTGATCTCGGTGCCGGAATACTTGGCGTACAGCACCTGATCGCCCACTTTGACCTCCATGGCGACACGCTTACCATTGTCGTCCAGGCGGCCGGGGCCGGCGGCCAGAATCTGGCCCTGCTGTGGTTTTTCTTTGGCGGTCTCGGGCAGAACCAGTGCCCCACCGGCAAAAGTTTCTTCACGTTCGGCTGGCTCAACAACAACGCGATCACCCAACGGGCGAAGTTTCAGAGTCATGTGACAATCTCCTCACGACTGATCAGAACACATTTCTAACGCTGGCACTCACAAAGCGAGAGTGCTAATTCTTGCTTGAGTTTACCAGCAGTTGAGCGGGGCTGTCAAGCAGTAATTAGCACTCTCAGGCCAAGTTTGCTAACGCAAAGCGTTAGAAATGTGTAGAAATTTCTCCCGCGATCAGGCGGTAGGTGTCACCATAGGATCGATGGTCGGCTCAACCGTGGGCCCGATGGTCGGTGCAGGCGGTGCCACCACCGGGGCCGATGCATCACAGCTTTGCAGCGCGGTTGCCAGATTTTGCTGCGCCCGCTCATCCCCGCTGTCGACCGCCAGTTGATAGCCCTGCTGAAGATAGGGGAGCGCCAGATCACAGCGTCCCAGCGACGTATGGGAACTGCCCAACTGGTAGTAGTCACTGGGATCGTCTGAACCGAGCTCGATCGCGCGCTCAAGGTTAACAATCGCCGTGGCAAAATCGCCATCGCTCCACTGCAAGCCGCCCAGATACGACAGGCACGCGATATTATCCTGATCGACTTCCAGGCAGCGATGATAATACTCGGCGGCCCGTTCGGGATCGCCATTCGTCCAGTGGACGCCGGCCAGCGCCCACAGGGCCATGGTATCCGATGGGTTTTTCTCCAGCACCGAGGCCAACACCTCGATCGCGCGGTCAAACTCATCAAGCGCCAGATAATTGTTCGCCAGCTCGACCGCGATGTAGCCTTCGCTGGGAGCGTTTTGCAGCGCCGCCTGATAGGGTTAAATCGCGTCTTCCCAGTTGCCCGCGTCTGAGAAAATCTTGCCCCGGTTGCGGAACGTGTACGCTACCGCGATCCCGCCCGTGTCCAGTTCCAAGGCCCGATCCAGATAGCTCATCGCCACATCATTCTGGTTCAGATCATGATAGATTTCGCCCAGAACGGCATAGGTGGGCGCAAACTGCTCGTCAAGCGCCTTCGCTTGCAGCGCCGATGCCAGCGCCCGCCCGGTGTCGCCGCGCCAGTCCAGCACCATCGCGCGGATGGCCCAGCCATGCGGCAGTTCAGGATTCGCGTTGATGGTTCTTTCCGCAAAGGTGAGCGCGTCGTCCAGGCGGACCGCATCGCTGCCAAAATTGGACGTGATCACCATCAGGTACGTGACCCGGTAGAACAGATCAATGTCGTTCGGGTGGCCTTCACTCAGCAGCCTGCAATATTGGATCGCCTGTTCGACGTGTCCCTGCTGGTACGCCGCCTGGCAACCGGACTGAGCGGCCATCAGATCCGGCGTTGCGGTGGGCGTCGGTTCCGGGGCAACCTGGGTTTGCACACTGGCGCGCAGTTCCTCAAGTTCCGGGATGATCGAAGAACGCACGCTGTCCTGGTTGTTCCACAGGAACCAGCCAATCGTCCCGATGACCGGGAGCAGCAGCAGCGTCACCAGGGTGCGCCCCGAAAACAGCCGAAGCTGGCGGCGCTGGCGGCGATAGCGTTTGGGTGTTCGCAGATACATGAACCGTCCCTAGAAGACCCCGATTGGATCGGGCGGTATGGGCTCGGTCGGGACCGGCGTAGGAATATCGTTGATGTCGTACTCTTCTTCGTAGTTCACACACGACATCAATCCCTGGTTGATATAGCCCTTGATCGTCTCGTTGGGATTCATCTGAAGGGCCTCCTGCAGAACCTCCCAACCCAGGTCACAGCGCGCCAGCAGGGTGTGAGCGAGCCCGCGAAGGTAGTAGCACTCGATTTCACGTTCCTGGAGAGGGACTCCCTGCTGCTCCTGCAACTCCGCGCACTCCTCAAACTCCTCTATAGAGCCCTCGTAATTGCGGCGGGTATACATCACCATGCCCAACTGCCGGTGTGCTTCGGGATAGGTGGGATCAAGCTGAATCGCCTGCTCGCAGGCTTCCTGCGCGGGCTGGTCCTCGCGCATTGTGAAATAGGTTTCGCACTTGCGCGTATACGCCTTCACGTTGTCCGGCTCCATCGACAGCACCTGATCATAGGCGGCGATAGCGGCGTCGTAATTGTTCTGCGCCTTGTAATACAGCGCCAGCTCGAAGTAAAGCGCATCAAAGCGGGGGTGTATCTGGATGGCGCGCTCATACTGCTGCACCGCCGCGTCAAACTCGCCCACATAGGCCAGACTGATCGCCAGCGCGCGCCGGGAATCCAGGCTGTTACCGTCAAGCTGGACGGCTTGATCCGCTTTCTCAAACGCCTGGCTGGGTCGTCCCGCCCCGCGATAGGCCATCGACAGGTAAGCACGCGCTTCGGCATAGTTCGGCGCAAGCTGCTCCGCCCGCAGCCCGGCCCCGATCGCCTCTTCGGCGCGGCCGTTTTCCAGCAGTGCCAGGCATAACATCGCCTGCGCGCGCGCGTTGTTCGGATCGACATCCACCGCCTGCTGGGCGACTTCCAGCGCCTGTTCAGCCCGGAAGGCGTAACTCCGCCCCGCATAACTGCGGTAAACCAGCATCCGTGCATATTCAAACAGAATGTCGATGTTTTCGGGTGCCATCTGTGCGGCTAACTCGTAGTGCTCAATGGCGCTCTCAATATCACCCACCAGGAAGGCGCGTTCACCCAGGCGCGCCTCGGAGACAGCGTCGAGCGTGGCGGTTGCATGGCTGCCGATGCTCGCCAGGACCCAGTTCTGAACGTTATTGAAGCGCCACAAGACGCCGAGAATGGCGGCCATTGTGACCAGCCAGATCACGAAAAATGCGTTGCTGCCGCGACGCTTTGCCTGACGACCAAAATGAAGATTGGATTTATCACGCCGGATGTACATTGTCCCTCCGCCCTAAACTACTCACGGCTGCTTCGCTGCACCGCCGGTCAGGACATAAAAAAACCGGCAGGTACTTTATCATTCCCCCCGGTCTTTCGATTGTGCGCGTAGGCGCTATCGTAACATCATGAGAGTGGTCTGTCAAAGTTTTGCCAAACTCACGCCTATTACTCGTTTGGCCGAGTCCAGCCCTCCCAGGCGCGTGCCTGCCACGCCGCATACAGTGCGATCGAGCCTGCGGTGGCGACGTTCAGGCTGTGGACGTGCCCGCGCATGGGGATCGTAATCCGCATGTCGCACGTCTCGCGCACGAGACGGCGCAGCCCTTCACCCTCGCTGCCCATCACCAGCGCGATCGGCCGGTTAAGATCGACCTGATCGAGTGTCATCACGTCCGGGCCAATATCCAGCCCGACCAGCCAAACACCCTCTTCTTTGAGATGGCGCATCGCGGTGACGAGGTTGGTCACGATCGACACGTTCAGATGCTCTACCGCCCCGGAGGATGCATTCACCACCGCCGGCGTGACCTCTACCCCGCGCCGCTCTTGCAGCACGATCCCATGCACACCCACCGAATCGGCCACGCGCAGCAGCGTGCCGGCGTTCTGGGGGTCCTTCAGCAGATCCAGGATGAGCAAAAAAGGCTTTTCATTCTGGCCGGCAGCGGTTTGCAGGATGGCGTCCAGGTCCACATACGGATAATCCCCGGTGCGCAGCGCCACCCCCTGATGGTTGGCGTTCTTCGAGAGATCGTCGATCACACGGCGCGGCACCCGGCGCAGATCCACGCCGCGCTGCTGACCCGCCGCCTGGATCGCCTCGACCGTGCCTTTTTCGTCGATCCCTTCAGCCAGGAGAAGCTGCTGAAAGTTGCGCCGCCCGGCGCGCAGGCTTTCCAGAACCGACCAGCGCCCGTATAAATACTGAGTCATTTTTGATCGCGTCTTTCTATAAAACAGTGATGGGGAAGCACCCGGTAAAGGCGTATTGCAATACGCCCCTACAACAGAATCGATGATAGACTTCCTAATCCACGCGCCAGACCGTACCATCGGCGCGGTCTTCTAAAGTAACCCCCAGTTCCGCCAACTGGTTGCGAATCTGGTCGGCCTTGGCGAAGTCCTTCGCCTTGCGCGCCTCGGCCCGCAGATCGATCAGCAGCCGGATCAGCCCTTCTTCACGCTGGGCGTTCGCCGTGCTGCCCGCCGCGATCTCGTCCGGCACGATGCCCAGCACCGTGCCGCCCAACTCGCGGTAGGTCTGGTCGATCGCTTCCAGCACCGTCTTACCCACCGGCGCGTCGCCGTTGAGCAGGGTATTGACTTCGCGCGTCAGTTCGTGCAGCACCGCCAGCCCACCCGGCGCGTTGAAATCGTCGTCCATCGCCTCGATGAACTGCTGCTTCGCGTTGTCCAGAACTTCCAGAAAGCGGTTCGCACCATCGCTGTTGCCGGCGGCCTGACGCAGTTTTTCACGCGTCAGACGGACCGCGCCATAGATGCGCTCCCACCCACTGCGCGCGCTGTTAAGCGCCTCCTCGGAAAAAACGACCGGATTGCGATAGTGGCTGGTCAGGATAAACGTCCGGATCACTTCGGGCCGGTGCAGCTTGAGCGCATCCTTGATCGTGTAGAAGTTGCCGAGGCTCTTCGACATCTTGACGGGCGTGCCGAATTCATCCGGCACCAGCAGCGTACCGACCAGCATCCAGTAGCGCGCGAAGTCCGCATCGTTGGCCGCTTCGCTCTGCGCGATCTCGCATTCGTTATGCGGGAAGATGTTATCGACCCCGCCGCCGTGAATATCGAACGTCTCACCCAGGTACTTTTTTGACATGGCCGAGCATTCGATATGCCAGCCGGGATAGCCAACACCCCACGGGCTGTCCCAGCGCAGGATATGCTCTGGCTCCGCCATCTTCCACAGCGCGAAATCCTCCGGGTTGCGTTTGTCTTCGCGGACCTGTTCGCGCGTCCCGGCTTCCTGTTCTTCGAGCCGCCGGTTGGAGAGCTTGCCATACTCCGGCCAGCTTCGCACGTCAAAATACACGTTGCCGTCGCCGGAGACGTAGGCATTGCCCTTCGCGATCAACTGCTCGATCATCTCGATCTGTTCGGGCACGTGGCCACTGGCGCGCGGGCTGATGTCGGGACGGACCACGCCGAGCGCGTCCATATCGTCAAAATAGCTGCGCGCATAGGTTTCGACAATCTGCATCGGGCCGGACTGCGTCTGGCGCGCTTTTTTGAGGATACGATCTTCACCGGAGTCCAGCAGGTGCCCCACGTCCGTCAGGTTTTGCACATACAGCACGTCATAGCCGCGGAAGCGCAGGTAGCGCACGACAATATCGAATGACAGATACGTCTTGGCGTGCCCAATATGCGCGTGGTCGTAAACGGTCGGGCCGCAGACATACATATTGACCCGGCCGTCGTGCAGCGGCTCAAATGGTTCTTTTGCGCGGTGCAAGACATTATAGATTTGTAAGGCCATCTCGCTCGTCCTCAGATTACGCTCTGGATAACGGGTCCCTATTGTAGCGCAAAGCACAAGTCCCGTTAAGGGTTGGCAGCACGCCAAATCCACCTGTACAATGCTTTTAACAAGCGGCTTTCAGCGGTCAGCCTCACCCCTAAATCCCCTCTCCATGCGCATGGAGAGGGGACTTGGATTGGCGCGTTTTTCCCCTCTCCACGGCATGGAGAGAGGCCGGAGGTGACCCTCAGAGTAAATTGACGGCTGACCGACAATCTTTGCAGGAGAGATAACGATGACTACTATCTGGATCAAACACGCCGATGTGGTGACGCTGGACGAGAATGGCACTGTGCTGCGCAACACCGATCTGCTGATCGAAGGCGGGCGCATCACACAGATCGGCACGGTGCCCGAAGACACACCTGCTGACGAGATCGTCGATGCTGCGGGACATGTCGCGCTGCCGGGATTTTTTAACGCGCACTGCCATTCCCCGATGACGTTTGAGCGCGGCTGGGCCGAAGACCTGCCGTTCCCGCGCTGGCTCAACGAAAGGATCTGGGTGGCGGAGAGCGCCCTCACGCCCGATGATGTGTACTGGGGCGCGGCGCTGGCCGCCTGCGAGATGATCCGGGGCGGCGTGGTCGGCTTCAACGATCATTATTTTTATATGGACCGCGTGGCGGAAGTCGTGGAACAAAGCGGCCTCAAGGCCATGCTGGCTTGGTGCGTGTTTGGGATTGGCGACGACAAGGAGATCGGGCCGGGTGTCGAGGCGCAGCTCGCCTTCAGCCGCGACTGGCGCGGCCGCGCGGATGGCCGCATTCAGACCGCGCTGGGGCCGCACTCACCCTATGTCTGCCCGCCGGAATTCTTGCGGCGCGTGGTCGAGATGGCGGCCGAAGATGACTTCGCCATTCACCTGCACGTCTCCGAATCTCAGGAGCAGGTCGATAACTCGCGGGAGCGATACGGTAAAACCCCGGTGGAACATCTGAACGCTTTAGGCGTGTTCGATCACCCGACCATCGCCGCACACTGCCTGGCGCTGACGCCCGAAGACATTGGTATCCTGATCGAGAAAAACGTAACGGTTGTCCGCACGCCGATCACGTATATGAAGCTGGCGATGCCGGTCCGCACGCCGGTGACGGATCTGCTCAGGGCGGGCTTCACGCGCATGGCGCTCGGCACGGATGGCCCGGCCTCAAACGCGGACATGGATCTGCTGGCCGTCATCCGGCAGCAGGTGCTGCTGGAGAAATACACCCAGGAAGACGCCGAAGCGCTGCCCGGCGATACCGCCCTGCGGATGGCAACTCAGAACGGCGCGCGCGCCATGGATTTCCCCGACAGCGGCGTGCTGGCAGTCGGTCGCCCCGCCGACCTGATCCTGATCGATTTTGACCGCCCGCATCTCCGCCCGCGCCACGATCTGATCGCCAATCTGGTCCACAGCGCCAAAGCGGCGGACGTGACGCACGTCATCGTGGATGGCCGGCTGATCATGCGGGATCGTGTCTTGCTGACGCTGGACGAAGAACAGATTCTGGTCGAAGCCGAGCGGCGCGCCTTCCGCATGGTGAACCAGCATATGAATCAGGTCCGGGAATACCAGGGATAACGGCGGGGAGTTAACCCCTCCCTAAATCCCTTCCTGCACGCGGAGAGGGACTGGCGAGTCTCCCCTTTCTCCGCGCGGGATAGGGTTGCCGCCCGAAGGTCGGACGGGGATAGGGGTAAATCTTACCGTTGGCTATCTTCGCAGGGAGCCTTCAGACGGCTGCGCGAAGTACATGCGGCCTGCGTTGGTCACAATGTAGCGCGTGATCAGGACGGGGATGGTGCGATCCATGTAGCGTTTGCCGTCCTCAACCACCACCATCGTGCCATCGTCAAGGTAGCCCACCCCCTGATCGGTTTCGCGCCCTTCCATCACGATGTGGATGTCCATCGTTTCGCCCGGCAGGAAGATCGCCTTGAGCGCATTGGCCAGTTCGTTGATGTTCAGCACCATCACGCCCTGAAGCTCGGCCACGCGATTGAGGTTGAAGTCGTTAGTCATCACGGGCACGCCAAGCTGCTGAGCCAGCACCACCAGCTTTTCATCTACCTCATTGGTGCCCTCGACGTCATCGTCGATGATGCGGACCGGGGTCCGGCTGTGCTGCTGCAATTCGCCCAGGATCTCCAGCCCGCGCTTACCCCGGTTCCGGCGCAGCATATCCGCCGAGTCCGCGACGTGCTGAAGCTCATTCAGCACAAAACGCGGCACGAGCAGCGTCCCACGGACAAAGCCCGTCTGGCTGATGTCGAGAATACGCCCATCGATAATGACACTGGTATCGAGCAGCACTTCTCCCGACGTCGTGGCACCGGCCATCCGGCTGAGCATATCGGGGCGGGCGCGGATCAGCCCGCCAAACAGGGTAAATACATCGCTGGCCCGCAGTGAGAAAATCGATACGCTGATATACGCGATTACCGCCGCCGCGATGGTCGGCAGGATTTGCCCAAACGGATCCGGCAGCAGCGACAGCGGCCATGCGAACATCGCCGCCACGGCCATGCCGAAGATCAGGCCAAACATGGATGTGACCAGCGTCTCCGCGGGCATCTGCCCGATGATCCGCCTTGCCGATCGTGCGGGATACGTCGTGATCCATGGGGTGATGATCAGGCCGCCGAGCGCGCCCATCAGCGAGAAGATCAGGCCGGACGCTTCGGGCGGCAGGTTGAGCGCTTCGGCCAGATCGATGCCGACCAGCGTGCCCAGCAAGATAAAAACCATCATGCCGATCAGGCGCAGGATAAATTCGTAACTCATGATGCAGTCTCCTCAGCTACCTGTGGACAACGGCTCAGCAGACAATAAAGGGTAAGCCGCTTGGTGATTGCTCCGATCAGGCATCCGCGGGTAGCTTGTCTAAATAGATAAAGGGCAGGACAAAGGAGGTTTTCGGGCTTCTAAGAACGGGTGATACATCGGGCTATAAATGAGGTGCCCAAGTATCCGCCTGTTTAATCCTTTTTTAACGGATAACAAAAGAGAACAACCCGTAAGCCTGCCAACCCCACTGTAACACGGATAACAGGCGGCGTCAATGAACCATTCGTCGGGGGAAAACCAACCTGTATAAACCATAAAGCGCCCGCTAGAACAGGCGCTTTAATATAGGGGAGGTGGGATTCGAACCCACACGAGGTTGCCCTCAGCGGATTTTAAGTCCGCGGCGTCTGCCATTTCGCCACTCCCCCGAAGACGCTCTCAGTGTATCATGAGACAGGAACAGGTGCAATGGTCACGCCGGCGCGGGGTAGACGGGCAGGGTCACGGTGAATGTGCTGCCCTTCCCCGCGGTGCTTTCGGCGCTGAATGTGCCGTTCATCAGCATAACGAGATTCTGCGTGATCGCCAGCCCTAACCCCGTGCCGGGCTGTGTGATCACGTGTTCGTTATCCGCCCGCCAGAATTTCGTCCCGAGCTTGCGTACCTGCTCGGGAGTCATGCCCACCCCGGTATCGCTTACCTTGATGCAGACCTGATTGCCGTCCCGCGCCGCCCGCAGCGTGATCGTGCCGCCATCCGGGGTGTATTTGGCAGCATTGCTCAGCAGGTTGATGAACACCTGGACCACGCGACGGCGATCCCCGCGCACCGTGGGCAGATCGGCGTCGATCTGCTCGACAAACTGGTGCCGGCGTTCTTCGATCTGCCGCAGCACATTATCGCGGGCTTCGGCAAACACCGACCGCAAATTAACCTCACCCAGTTCGATGGCAAGCTGCTCGCTCTCGATCCGGCTGATGTCGGTCAGGTCGCTGACCAGCGCCATCATGCGGGCCACGTTGTTCTGAATCGTGTCGAGGAACTTGGTTTGCTGCTCGTTGACCGTGCCAACCACTGGCAGCAGTTCCGCATACCCGCTGATGCTCGTCATCGGCACTTTCAGTTCGTGCGCGACCAGGCTGACAAACTCCGACTTGGCGCGGTTGGTCGACTGCACGGCGTCGTACAGCCGCCCGTTCTCAATGGCAATCGCCGCGCGATCCGCCAGCCGCGACACGAGTGCCTGGGCATCTTCGTCAAACGCATCGGCGCGCACCGCCGCCAGCGTCACCACACCGATCACGTTGTTCTCGCGGCGGATGGGCACGCACAGCACCGTTTGCCCCGGTTCAACGCCGGGAGATGTCATTTGGAGAGCGGCTTCTTTGGTTTCAAAGACTTGCCCGATCAGCGGGTGGGAGAGCGGGAGAGATTCGGTTCCCGAAAATTCATCGGCTTCGCCCCAATGCGCGACCAGCCGCACCGCGTCCAGCTCGGGATCGTACAGTCCCAGGTTGCCGCTGGTGGCCCTGCACAGCCGCGCCGACCATTCGAGCGTGATCCGCATGGCGTTTTTCATGTCCAGCGTTTCGTTAAGCTGGCGGTCGATCCATTGCAGCATGGTCAGTTCTTCGACGCGATCCGCCAACGCCTGATCCTTGGCACTGTACAGCCGGGCATTGTCGATCGCCACGGCTGCCTGCGCGGCGAATGCGTCCAGCAGTTCGAGATCGCGCTCGGAGAAGATCCCCGTGCGGATACGGTTATCAACATAGACCACGCCGATGATATTGCCGCGCGCGCGCAGTGGGGTTGCCATGATGCTGCGCAGCGCATGCGCCACAATGCTGGCCTGCCCCGCGTAGCGCGGATCGGTCTGCGCGTTGGTCGTGACGACCGGCTCCCCGGTGTTGACGACCTGCCGCGTGATGGTGCGGCTGACCGAGAACTCGCTGCTTTCCAGCGTCTCCTGGTCAAAATTGCGCGCTACCCGCACTTGCAGCACGCCATCGTCATCCAGCAGCATCAGAAAGCCGCGCTCGGCCTCGGTCAGTTGGATGATGGCGTCCATCACCTGATTCAGCACGGTTTGCAGATCAAGCGACGATCCGATCACCCGGCTGACGTCGTACAGCACACCCAGCCGTTTCTGGTGGATCAACTCGCGGTGGCCGGTAGCGATCTCTTCGAGAAGCTGATCCAGCGCCGCCAGCCGCTCGTCCAGGTAAACGGGATCGACTTTTCGGGCCTGCGCCTGACTGCGCAGCACGGTCAGATTCTGGCGCGCATTGATCAGCGTCAGGTTAAGCTCAGCGGAAGTGCGCTTGGGATCGTGGGTTATGCTCATACACGCCTCTTGGCGGACTGATAATATTCACAGTAGACCGTGAGCGGGCAGCGCTCGCAGGCGGGCCGCCGCGCATGGCAGATCTCGCGCCCGTGCCGGATGATATTCAGGTGGGCCGCGTAATAGTCATCGGGCGGGATGATAGCCTCAAGCTCCACATGGGCATCTTCGGCGCTGGTTTTGGCGTCGATCAGCCCCAGGCGTTTGCTCACCCGGTGTACGTGCGTATCGACCGGAAAGGCCGGCTTGTGAAAGGCGAACAGCAAAATGATCGCCGCCGTCTTCGGGCCGATGCCTTTGATCTGAGTGAGCCACGCTTTCGCCTCGTCAACGCTCATTTCGGTCAGAAAGTCCAGCGTAATTTCGCCGCGCGCCGCCGTGATCGTGCGCAGCGCGGCCTGGATACGCGGGCCTTTCTGGTTCGCCAGCCCGGCCGACCGGATGGCGAGAATCACATCCTCCGGGGGCGCATCGCGCACAGCCTCCCACGAGTCGTAGCGCCGGGTCAGCGAGTCAAAAGCCATATCCCGGTTGGTATCGCTGGTATTCTGGCTCAGAATGGTACTGACCAGTTCATCGACCGGCGGCTGGGGCTGCCGCCATGTCGGATAACCATAGGTGTCTTCCAGTATTTCCGCAATCCGGCTGTACTGCCGGCGTCGAAGGGTGTTGAGATCGCTCATGCTGTCCGTGGTGTTCATGCTCCCTACAATAACTCATCATACAGCCGGTCCAGGCTCAGATCGCGGGCGACCGTATCGCGCGTCTTCAGCGTCAGGGATGCCGCCGAGACGCCCAGCCGGACCGCTTCATCCAGCGGCATTTCGTTCAGCAGCCCAAAGATCACGGCCGCCGTCAGTGCATCCCCCGCCCCGGTCGTATCAACCACGCGCGCACCCAGCGCGGGGATATGCCCGGCGCTGCTGCCGTCGCCATAGGCTAAACCCAGTTCGGCCCGGGTCACGATCGCCACTTTGACGCCGCGGCTCACCAGCATTTGAGCGACCTCGACCGCCGCTTCGCCGGTCTGGGGCGGATCCGGCAGGTCGCACAGAGCCGCCGCCTCGACGGCATCCGGCGCGACCATGAACAGATCCGGCAGGTGCGGGCGCAGCTTGGCGGCAAGCACCTGCGACGTGGGATCCGCGCACACCGGCACATGGTAACGCTGCGCCCAGCGAAAAACCGACGTCAGCGCCTTGGGCGACAGGTTCGCATCCACGACGATCATCGCGGCGTCCGCGAACAGGCTGCGCTGCTGCTGCAAATAGGCGGGGGAGATGGCGTCGATAATATCATACTCGCTCACCGATACCGCCAGCCGCCCGGTCGCGTCGAGGATCGCGACATAACTGCCGGTGTTGGTATCGGGCAGGCGCAACACCCGGCTGACATCAACTCCGGCCTCGCCGGTATGGGCCAGCAGGCGATCCCCGCTCTGGTCCTGACCCACTGCCGACAGCAGGATCGTCGGGACTTCCAGGCGGGCAAGGTTCTCGGCAATGTTGCGAGCCACCCCGCCCACGCTGATCCGCACGGCACCGGCATTGGAGCGTTCCATCTGCAGCGGCCCGTACGGGCGTGCTTTGATGTCGCTCCCGGCTGCGCCAATGACCACCACAGGCCGGTCAGAATCCATTCGTCGCCCCAATCTGATGAACCGAGCACTCACCCCCATTGTGCATCAGGTACGGCCAGACGTCAACGCGAGCGCCGAGATGGCAGGCGGGCCCAGACAGGTAGTATAAGAGTAACTTGTCAGGAAGGGCGCAAACGACTATAAAAGTATCCATCAACTGGCAGCAGCGTTTTGGGCCGTTGTTAGCTCCCAGGGAGGGCCTACCGATGACAATCGGAACAAATAACCCCAATACCCCCAATCTCGAACAGCTTTTGCAGCTTGGCATCCAGACCGCCCGGAAGGGCAACATGGGCAGCGCGCGCGTCATTTTCCAGCAAATTCTGGATACCGACAAAACCAACGAGCGGGCGTGGCTCTGGATGGCCGCGATTGCCGACACGTCGGAGGATCGCCTGCGCTATCTTAACGCCGTGCTGCGCATCAATCCTCATAATTCCACCGCGCTGCGCGAACTGGAGAAGATGAAACGCAAGCAGGTATCGAGCAACACGTTGGTTATTCGCTATGGTCTGGTCGGTCTTTTGGCGCTGCTCTTTTTGATTTTCATCGCCATGGTCGTGATCGCCGCCATCTAGCCTATTCTTTTTTTGCCACCATTCAGGATAAACTGGCCTTGGATAACGAAGAGATTCAACAACTTCTTAAGACGGGAATAGAGGCGGCGCAAAGCGGCAACCGGATCATCGCGCGCCACATTTTGGAGCAGGTTGTCTCTAAAGACCCGATCAACGAAATGGGCTGGCTGTGGCTGGCATCGGTGGTCGATACGGTGGAGGAACGCCGCGAGAGCCTGCAAAAAGTGCTCTCGATCAACCCCAACAATGAGCGCGCCCGGCAGGCACTCAGCAAACTCCCGCGCCCGGAGCTGCCCGAAGTGCGCGGCACCGAGTCCACCACCCCGGCCGGACGGCTGGGTCGCGCGCCCACGGCTGCACCTTCGCGCCTCACGCCCCCGCCCGCGCAGATCGACCGTCCAATATTCGTGCCCAAGCCGCCCCGCCGCCGCCGTCGCGTCGCCGCTCCCATGATCGCCCTGCTGGCCTTCCTGGCGGTGGGCATGATCGGGCTGGGACTGGCCCTGTTCTGGACCGAGCGTGACGACGAGGAAAAGCAGACGCCAACCCCAACCGAGGTCGCCGCCGCGGTGGTCGCGACGCCCACCCGCACGGTGTTGGTCACGCCGGGTCCGTCCCCAACGCCGCACCCGCTCGAAACGTTGGGACCCACCTGGACGCCATCCAACACACCTACCCCCACCGAGACACCGCTGCCCACGGCGACGCCGCTGCCCCTGACCACCTATACGCTGCTGACAGCCGGCCAGCGGGGAGGACAGGAGGCCTGGGCGCTTTACACCCTGCGCGCCGATGGATCGGACGAACAGGCGCTGACGCTTACACCCGGATCGGAGATCAGCGACGTGACGCTGCTGAAGATCTATGATCCCGCGTATTCCCCCGATGGAAGCCAGATCGTATTTTCGGCGCGTCTCAGCGAAGCGGGCGGGGACGAATACGAAGATCTGTTCATCACCGCGAGTGATGGCGGCGAGATACAGCGCATCACCAATCTGTTCGCCAGTCACGTCGAGGGGGCGTCGTGGTCACCCGATGGCACGCAGCTTGTTTTCGCATCCGACTCGGATGGGGATTACGATCTTTATGTCATGCCGGCAGACGGCGGCTCGCCGAGCCCGCTCACCAATAATGAAGCGGAAGACCGCTACCCGGCATGGTCGCCGGATGGCGCGTGGATCGCCTATGCATCCGACGCGACCGGCCCCGGCACGCTGGAAGTCTGGCGCATGGACCCAGAGGGCCAGCAGGTCAAACAGCTTACCGACAACCAGAACAGCAGTCTCGCCCCGGCCTGGTCACCCGACAGCCAGTCGATCGTCTTTGTGTCGAACCGCCGCGCCCATTACGACCTGTATATTATGACGGCGAACGGTGATGGCGAGCGCGCGCTGCTGGTCCGCGATGTCGAGGCGGATGAGTACGGGCCGGCATGGTCCCCGGATGGCACGTGGATCGCCTTTAGCTCGAACCGTGAGAGCGCGGTATTCGATCTGTTCCTGATCCGCCCCGATGGTTCGGACATACAGCGGATCACGACGCGCGACGGCGATTCGCGCGATGTGGTGTGGAAGCCATAACCTTTCGCGTCCTGGGGGGACCAACCACATGAGCCGGATGGACTCCGATCTGCCCATCGAGGAGCTGCTCAAACGCGGTCAGGAGGCGGTTCGCGCCGGGGATAAAACGGCGGGCCGCGCCCTGCTGGAAAAAGTCGTCACCAAGGACCAGAACAGCGAGCTTGGCTGGTTCTGGCTGGCGGCTGCCGTGAGCGATCTCAACGAAAAACGGACCTGCCTGGGCAACGTGCTGGTCATCAATCCGAACAACGAGCGGGCGCGCAACCTGCTCAACCAGATCAACGAGATGCAGCCTCTCGCGCCGGCCCCTGAGGCGAAAGCAGCACCGGCCAGCGGCGGCAACCGTGCGATAGTCTGGGTGGCGGGAGTGGCGGCGCTGCTTCTCGTGATTGCGGCAGCCGCTTTACTGCTGCGCGGCGGTGATGATGGGGATCAACAGCCCACATCTGGGCCGGGCGAAGGCGTCAGCGCGCGGATCACGCCCGCCGCCGCCGTGCAGGATACCCGCCCGACCAACACCCTGCCGCCTGGTGTGACCTTAACACCCAGCCGCACGCCCTCCCCCCGCCGCCCACCTGGACGCCCAGGCCATCGAATACGCCCAAGAGCAATATTCTGGCGACCGTGTTCCCGCCGCCGCCCGCCAACCTGCCCGGACAGATCATCATGCGCTCTGGACAGTTCCTCGGCGATCCCGACAACCAGTCGATTGTGCTGATCAAACCCGACGGCAGCACCCAGCGCAATCTGACGCCGGATAACTCGCGCGGACACACGCCCGTTCTGTCACCCGACAGCACGCTGTTCGCTTTTATGAAGGATTCGCCGAGCGTCGGCCAGTTCATCTTGCAGATCGACAATTTGCAGAACACCGCGCCAGTCTCGGGCGGTCTGTATTGGGGCACGGCCAACCCGCTCTTCAACGTCGATACCCCCGCGTGGTCGCCGGACGGTGGGTGGATCGCCTTTGTCGCGCAGGGCGGCGGATCGGCCAGCATGGATCTCTACCGGGTATCGGTAGCCAGCCCCGGCAGCGCCGATGCGCTCCAGCGCCTGACGACCGATAACGCCGCGGAAAGCTGGCCGGCGTGGTCGCCGGATTCGCAGCAGATCGTCTTCGTCTCCGATCGCTCGCAGGCTGGGCTGGACGGCGCGACCGAACTCCAGCTTTACGACGCCGCCAATGGGCAGATCACCAACCTGACCACCAACGGGGCCGCGCTGATCGAGAGCGCGCCGGACTGGTCGCCGGACGGGCAGCGGATTGTGTTCGATGCGCTGGAAGCCGGCGGCAGCCAACGCGATATTTACTGGATGACGGTCGGAGGCACGCCGGAAAAGCTGATCGAATCCGACGCCGATGACGTCCAGCCGCGCTTTTCGCCCGACGGCCGTTATATCGTCTTCTCGTCAGATCGTTCGGGCAACTGGGATGTGTATGTGTACGAAATCGCTACCCGCACATATTATCAGGTGACGACCTCGACTGGCATTGACGTCGCCAACGATTGGGGCCGGTGAGTCGTTTTGGCGAGCATAACAAGGCCCGGCGTAAAGGGTTGATAGCACGCACCGCACAGTTTACCTCACCCCGTCGACCTTCGGTCGGCATCCCCTCTCCACACGCGGAGAGGGGACTTTGTTGCGCGCTTTGGAGCATATTCACCGTTTCAACCGATCCGCCGAAGGGCCGGAGCAGATCCTCTCGGCGGATATTTTTTGCGCGCCGACACGTTCTAACGCTTGCCATAGGTATTTCAAACAATTTCCTACCAATTCCAGACCCAGCCCCCACCAAAACCGTGGTAGAATTTAAGTCATAACCTAAGCGATAAATCAGGTATCATGGTGGGGATAGAATGACTTTTTCCTCCGATCTGCTGACTGCCCCGAAGGAATTTCTGCTGCTGTTCAAAGCGGGTAAGGAAGCGGCGCGTAAGGGCCACCGGGCGAAAGCGCACGATCTCTTCCGGCAGGCCGTGGCCGTGGATCCGTATCACGAGATGATCTGGCTGTGGCTCGCGAGTGTGGTCGATTCCGACGATGACAGGCGGGTGTGTTTTGAAAACATCCTCGAACTGAACCCATCGAACCAGACCGCCCGCCGCCAGCTTCAGACGCTTGAGCAGAAAGCCCTGGCCGAGATGATGAATCCTGGCCGGCAAAAAAAAGCGACGGCTCCGCGCTGGCACAAGGTCTTCCGGCTGGTGTTGATGTCTATCGCGGCCGCCGCCATTTTCATCACCGCGTGGTGGGTCCTCATGGCCTGACAGCAAAACAGGGCGCGGTGATCCGCGCCCTGCTGTTTATGCTCAGAATTGCAGCGGTTACTGGTCGGTAAAGCGGTATCCGACGCCGCGTGACGTCATGATGTAGGTGGGATGCTGCGGATCGACCTCGACCTTTTGTCGCAGGTAGTGAATATAAAGCTTCAGGCTGTCAATCGCATCGCCGTATTCCGGTCCCCAGGCTTCTTTGACCAGTTCCGTCCGGGTGATCACCCGGCCCGCGTTGCGCGCCAGCACGCCGAGCAGATTAAATTCCTTCGGCGTCAGGTGTACCGGCTGGCCGCGAACCTTCACCTCACGGCTGATAAAATTGATGCGAAAGTTCCCGCCATCAAACACCAGTTCTTCCGCCATCGCCGGCTTGGGCACGCGGCGCAGATGCGCCCGGATGCGCGCCACCAGTTCATCGTTATCATAGGGCTTAACGACATAATCATCCGCGCCCATTTCCAGGCCGCTCACCACGTCGCGCACATCATCTTTGGCCGTCAGGAAGATAATCGGCACGTCCGAAAGCTCGCGCAGGCGGCGGCAGACTTCCCAACCGTCCATCTCGGGCATCATAATGTCCAGCAGGATCAGGTCGGGATGGGTGCGGTAGGCTTCACGCAGACCCTCTTCGGCGCGATAGGCACGAACCACTTCATACCCGCGCCGTTCCAGAAGCATCGCGATCAATTGTACGGTGAGTTCTTCATCGTCAATGACCAGGATTTGTTCGGCCATTTAGCATCTTCCCCTGCTAACAATCCCTAATCCGGCTGTGACTGGTATGATTGTGTTAGTTTATCAAAACTGTATCACGTCGGCGTCACAAATGCAAACCTGCCGCTCAATCCTCCGGCTGATCCAGGACGTACCGAAGCCGCTGCTCCAGTTCGCCCAGGATGATCGCGGTGGCTCCCCAGACCTTACGCTCATGCACACCATACCAGGGCACGCGGACGATTTGGCCGTTCCGCTCCCAGTCTTCAACGACCTTGTGCGAGTCGTCCAGAAATCCACGCCAGAGGGCATTCCAGCACTTCGACCACTTCGGACGGATCGGGCATCCATGCCGGGTAATGTGGGATATAACCCACCGTCGGGCGGACCTCAAAATCGCTCGGCGGGATATACAGGCAGGTCAGGCTGCCCAGGATCTCGACCGGCTCGTGGATACCGAGTTCCTCCTGTGCTTCACGCAGCGCCGCCTGGACGGGAGTCTCGCCCGGTTCCTGCGAGCCGCCGGGCAAACTGATCTGCCCGCTGTGGACATCATGCGGATTCAGGGTGCGCTGTATGAGGGCAAACGCCAGCCCGTCATCGGCCGGATAGAGCAGCACCAGCACGCCGGCCTGGCGGGCCTCGCCAGTTCGGGACCGGCTGCGGCGCAGCGATCGCGGCTGGGGCGACATGCGACGCTGGGCCGCCAGAGAATCGAACCCTTCCAGCGCCAGCGCCGTCCGCACCTGTTCCACCGTGATCGGTGTCATACGTTAACCATACCACGCCCGCCGTTTGCGCAGCGAAATACCCGGGCTGGACTCTTCACGCTGCGTGGCGCGCACCCGCCCGCGCGGATCGATGTGAATCTGCCCCGCCTGCTGCAAGCGCGCGAACTCCTCCGGCGTAATATCGGGGGCCGGCTCGCCGCCGAGACGTTCCAGGCGCGGCCCCAGGTCCTCCGGGCGGCTGTCGGGTGTCCCGCTGTTTCCCCCGCCCGGAGCCTGCTCGCCAGCGGGCTGCTCTCCGGTTTCGTCCGGCGTCACCGGAACCTCATCGGTTGGGGGAACCGTATTATCTGCCATGCTCATGTCCCTCCGTTTGGTCGTCGTCCTGTTCCAGAGTTACGTGGCCCAGGTGCATCAGTTCATCCAGGGATACGCTCGTTTCCTGCGCCGCAGCCTCCCGGTGCAGATGGCCGCACACCAGACAGTTCGGATCGCGCGGCACCGAGATCCACTCGGCGGCGTACGGCGGCGCGGTCTGCCCCTCGAAGATCTCCAGGAACGTGTTGGCGATCACAACCGTGTTGGCGGGCATTTTGCGGTGGGCCTGCGTATCGACCATCAGGTGATTCAGCGCAAAATCGGCCTGCGTCGCCGCGATCCGAACCACGTGCAGCCACAACCCCGGCTCGGCCGCCAGCGTGCCATCCGGACCGATCATGCCGTAATCCAATTCCTCGTCGGGCACAGAGTCCGACAGCCCTTCGCGCAGATGCTCGGCCCAACAGGCATAACACGGCCCTTCGTCCGGGTAGATGATGCACACGTCGCCGCCTTCGCCGCGCTCGTACACCCCCGCGAAGACCGCCGTCCGCTGGTGCTGGATACATGCCTGATTGATCACATACTTGGGGCCTTCTTTGTCCACCCCCGCCACAACAATATCCATCTGTGGCAGCAGGTTCAAATGATCCTCGATCTGCCCCACCACGGTGTTGACTTCTGCGGCCGGGTTGCGCTGTTTGATCAGGTCCGCCACGGCTTCGACCTTCGGCTGGCCCACATAGCGCGCATCGGCGGCATGGCGCACGACGTTGCCGGTTTCGAGCGTGTCGTTGTCGATCAGGATAAATTTGCCCACCCCGCTCATCGCCAGCGCCACCGCGACGAATCCGCCGCCTGATCCCAGGCCGATGATCCCAACCGTCCGCGTTTGCAGGTAGGCCAGAACGTCTTTGCCCAACAGCTTCTCTACCCGGTCCCAGTTCATGTCGGGGTTCCCTCACTCTTGAGCGACTTTTCGAGATGCCATACCAACTCGATCAGCGTGCGCTTCGAGTCCCACGGCCACTCAGGCATCTGCGTGATCAGCACGGGCCGGGACGCGCTGTAAACCTTCTCGAAGACATCTTCGCCTTCGGCCACGCGCACCAGCGGGGCGACCCGCGCGGCGGGTGCCTGCGCCGGGTATTCGACCGACGTGACCATCACAAACACCTGATGCGCACCGGGCTTGTAGATCGAGAAGCACATCTCATAGGGCGGCTTACCGTCGGCATCCCATTGCAGCACGCTGACGATATATCCACCCTGCTTGAGCAGCTCAAATTCCTGCTCAAAACGCTTCGGATGCTGCAGGTGCCACGAGATCGGCGGCATCCCTGGCAGGCGGTCATCCGGCCAGATGACCGGCGTCACCGGCACAAAATGCTTGCTGCGCTTGCTCATGTACCAGAAATCGATCCGCACGATCCAGCCTTCCTTGTCCAGCTTGCGGACAATCGCGTTGGGCGGCGGATTCTTGAGCATCTCCTCCGGGTTCAGCACCTCGGGCGCGGCGGGCTCAATCACGGCTTCGGCCGGCGGGGTATCAGCCGGGGCGGCCTCCGTGGACGCTTCACCTTCAGCGGGTGCGGCTGGTTCCGAAGCCAACTCAGCGACCGGTTCGGCAGCAGCCGGTTCGACCGGCACCTGCGGCTCGGTGTTGGCTGGGTGCGGCGGCTTGAGCGAATACATCGTCACGATCGGCACGACCACGTACAGGACCGGCGTTTCCGTATCGTTGATCATATCGCGGGCGGTCTGCTCGTCTCCCGCAGATGGCTCGGTCATGTCGTCCGGCTGCTTGTGCCAGTCCCCAACGTGCATCAGCGGCACATCCCATTTCGCCGCCAGCGCGTTGCCATACGACGGGCGGCGCAGCTCGCGGAAGGCTTCCCAATTATCGTGCAGCCAGTTGAAAACGTCTTCCTGCCAGTCACTGCCCTGCTCGAACATGCCCCAGTGGCGGACGGCCTCATCGCCGGGCCCGATGGTGTCCATCACGTAAATATCCGGTTCGAGCCGCCCGGTCTGGCCCACGACCAGCCCGATCAGCGCCTCGCCGGTTTCGGGTTCGGGATAGAGCAGCGCGCCGCTCAGCATCTTGTTAAGCACGCGTTCGGCCACGACGATGCGCGGCAGCCCACTGTTCGTCTCTGGCAGTTGATCAGACATTACCATCGTCTCCTGTCTTGCCCGCGCGCCTTCTTGGGCGGCATACGCTCCTCAACGCCCGGCCAGGTTCCGGTGGCCCGCCACGTATAATAGGCGTAGAGCCACTGGATCGCCCAGCCGGCGACCGTCACCGCGGTGGATGTGCTCGGGTTCCAGCCATACGTCACCCCATCTTTCGGGTTGAACAGGCATAACTGCCCGTCCTCGAACTGGTGTTTCTCGCTGTAGACGTTTGGTTTGAGCACATAGGCCTCGGCCGGGCGGTTGGGATAGCCCTCCACATACACAATTTTGAGCGTGTGAACCTGCTCGGGAATGCCGCGCAAATTGATCTCCACATCGCCCAGCCAGTAGAGTTCGCCGCGCTTGGGCACTACCAGCCGGAACGTGTCGGCAAACGTCGCGCGCATCATCTCCACTTCCAACCGGAGGCGGCTTGATACGCGATCATGCGTCCCCCACCAGTCTTCTTTCGCCATACCCCCAACTCCTGTTAGAGTGTGTGACTGTACTTTTAGCCCCAGCTTTCAGCCTTTCAGCCCTCAAGCCAAGAACGAGGAGCACCAACAAGCACTCTCCACTCTGTGTTGAATGATGCCCAACTCGCGGCATTCAGCTAATAATCACGAGCTAAAGCCTTGCTGATCGCTGACCGCTGATAGCTGACTGTCTTTAACGATCAGTTTAAGCCTATTCTTCCTGATCGGCCAATAAATCGGACAGGCTGACCGATCCGCGCGATTTGGCGCGTAACGCCTGCTGCAACGCCGGCGAAATCTCCCCATCCGCGCCGATATACGGCTGGATCTCCCCGCCGCCGACCTGCTCCCAGCCAAACGGATGCAGGGCCAGCAGCGCATTCCCCGCCGTTACGTGCAAGCGCCACTGTCCCGGCGCGATCGTCTTGCCGCGCAGGGGGAGCCAGGTGCTCGGCAGCAGCACGTTGTCGCCCGGTTCGAGATCGTATTCGGCCTCGTCGGCATAGCGCAGCCGCCCGTCGACGTCCAGCAGTTCAAACCGCACCTGCCCGCGTGCCTGATGGGGCAGCCACAGTTCGATAAAGGGGCGCAGAAAATGCGTATCGACCAGCACATCGCCGTAGCGGATCAACTTCGGCTCATCGGAGTGGCGGTAAGCCAGCAGCCCAATATCGGCCACCTCGACGTAGCCTTCACCCCCTTCGTACCCGGCCCGCCGCATAGCATCCAGCGCGGCCCGGCTGGTCTCGACCTCGCGCCGCAAACGGGAACGGCGAGGCGAACGGGTGCCCGAACGCCTCCGCCCATCCGCGACGGACAGCAGGCCCATCAGCAGCAGCACGAAGAGGATGATAACCACGATAAACAATATCATGCCCATGATGGTTTCCGGCTCAAGTCTGATGCTGTTCGCGGCTTTGCTGGCGCAGCAGTTCTTCCAGGCTCAGCGGCAGAGACTCGTCGTCCTCTTCGGTCCGCCACACCCGTTCGCGCAGGATCTCGCCGTCGGTGCTCATCTGCTGGCGGCGGGCGGCCAGCGAGGGGGACAGATTAAAGTGGTGAATCCCTAACACACCGGCATCGACGATCACCTGCGTACTCCAACTCCCCGCCTGCAGCTTATCCGCCTGCTTGCGGATCGGGAAGCGGTAGTCCGGCAGCAGGATATTTTCGCCGGCCTGGAGCCATTTTTCATCTTCGTAGACAAAATGAACCTTGCCCTTTTCATCCCGGATCTCGAACCGGATATGGCCAAGCCGTGCGCCCAACCCTTCCGGCACATGGATGATCGCAAACGGCCGCACGCCGTCGTCATCCACCGAGATAAAACGGCCCCGGCGCAGCGAGACGCCGTCCGGGCGCTGCTCATCCACGATCAGGCCCACGTCCATCAGCCGGATCAGCGAATCAAAGTCGGGATGCAGGCGGGCGCGGGCCATGGCTTCGCGTGCGATCTCGGTGGCTTCGGCGGGGCGTTCCGTGCGCGACGAGAGGGACTCCAGTACGCTGCCAAGCTGGACGTTGCGGGCTACGAGCAGGACCACACCCAGATAGGCCGCCAGCAGGGCCGCGCCGATCTCGTTCGAAATACCGCCGGCCGTCATCGCCAGGCCCAGCGCAACACCAACTATGAACAGCCAGACCAGTGTGCCGCGATAACTCTGTCTAAACATGGTGGTTTACCTCGAATCAGCCCTATCATACCATGCAGCATATCACAACAGGGTCCGAATTTTTAGGGTCTGCACCTCTTCCTATGTATTTACGCCCAAAAACACCGTGGGTTGCATCCAGTCTGGACAAAGCCCTCTCGCTTTGGTACAATGCGCAACCGATGACATTAGGTTTGAAGAACGCTGGAGATTTTCTGGTGGCTAATCATAAATCTGCTCTCAAGCGTATTCGCAGCTCCGAGAAGAAACGCCTCCGTAACCGGGTCGTTCGCTCGCGCACGCGCACCGAACTGAAAAAAGCCCGCGCGACCATCGACGGCGGCGATCTCAACAGCGCCGCTCAGGCAACTCGTGAAGCGATCCGCCAGCTTGACAAGGCTGTGACCAAGGGCGTCCTGCATCGTAACAATGCGGCACGGCGCAAAAGCCGGTTGATGAAGCGGCTGGCCGAACTACAAGCCAAGTCCTGACATCGGCTGCTGGTTCAGACCGATTACAGAGGGGCATCCTGCAGGATGCCTTTTTGTGTTTATGGTCATTCAACCGTTGGTGACTCGTCCGTTGCGTCGCTGGGCGGCTCCGGGAGCAGGAAACAGTAGCCCTGACCCCGCACCGTGGTCAGATATTGAGGCTTACGCGGATCCGGCTCAATCACCTTGCGCAGCCACCGGATATGAACGTCCAGCGTGCGGGTATCGCCAATATAATCCGTGTCCCACACCTTCTGCATGATCTCCTTGCGCCCGAGGATTTGTTCGCGGTTCTCGATGAAGAGCGCCAGCAGCAGCGCGAGCTTGGGCGTCAGTTTCTTTTCGACCCAGGGCGTCGTCAGCATTTGCTGTTCCAGGTTCAGGCTGAAGGGTCCGGCTTCGAGCACCGGGCTTTCTTCGGGAATCACGACGACCAGATGGTTGATCCGGTTGGTCAGCTTGCGAATAGTAAACGGCTGAATCAGCACCACATCCGCCAGACTGGGGCCCGCCACAAGGTCCTCCGCGCGGATATGGATGATCGGCAGCGCGCCAAGTGCCGCGCGCAGATTGGCACAGATCCGGTCGCCGGAGGTGCGAAGTGAGGCGGCATCCACGATCACGACGTCGGGCCGGCGGCTTGCCGCCAGGATCAGCCCCTGTTTGCCCGAATGGGCGGTCTGAACCTGGTACTTCCGCTTGAGCGCGGTGGCAAACGACTCGCCGTTGTCACGCTCATTTTCGATCAGCAGAACTTTAATCGGCCTCATCAGATTTCACCCTGCGGCAATCCGCGCCAGCACAGTTCAGATTATAGTCTCGGCCCGGTGCCCACGAAAGTTAATAGATTAAGAAGTGGTCCGAACACGCTCCTATTCAGGAGTTGCATTCGCCTGCATTTTTCCACATGGCTGCCCGGTGCTGTTCCAACACACGGGGAAAAGAGTTCCGTTGGCTGAAGAAAAAAATCCGCCTGCCTACCCCTCATAAGAAGCAGAAACGGCAGAACTGGGGCATAATCATCATGGTCAATCATACCTGAAACAGAGGAGATTTTAAAGTGCCTTCCCGAACCTGAGGCCTGCCTGGTCAGGTTCACGTCGTGCAACGAAGGGAAAGAAATGGCTCTTATTATCCAACAACTTGCCGACGCGCTGGCCCCGGTCCGCGCCGGACTTGATGTCCCCTCGATCGTGCAGAGCGCCATCACCATCCAGCAGATCCCCGCCCCCACCTTCGCGGAAAAGCAGCGCGCGGAATTCATCCGGGATGATTTCATCCGGTTGGGCTTGCAGGATGTCGAGCTTGACGACATGGTTAACGTCTATGGCCGCTGGCCCGGCACCGATCCCGGCCGGCCGGCAGTGCTGGTATCGGCGCACACCGATACGGTATTTCCTCCCGATACGGATCTGGCGGTGCGCCATGAAGGCGAGCGAATCTGCGGGCCGGGTCTGGGCGATAACAGCCTGGGGGTGGCCGGACTGCTGACGCTGCTGAAGACCCTTCACACGCACGATCTGCACCCGGCAGCCGATCTCTGGCTGGCGGCGAACAGCCGCGAGGAGGGGTTAGGCGATCTGGGCGGGATCCGGGCCATCTGGCACAAACTCGGCCCCCGGCTGGGCGCGGCGGTCGTCATCGAAGGGATGGCGCTCGGACGGATCTACCACGCCGGAATCGCCGTGCGGCGGCTGCGTATCGTCTGCCAATCGCCGGGCGGCCATAGCTGGCTGCATTTTGGCCGGCCGAGCGCGATCCACGGGCTGATCGAGTTGGGCGCGCAGATCATCGCGATCCACCCGCCCGAACAGCCGCGCACCACGTACAATATTGGCCTGATCGGGGGCGGACACTCGGTGAACAGTCTCGCGACGTCAGCGGAGCTGTATCTCGACCTGCGCTCGGAAACTCCCGATGGGCTGGCCGCGCTCGAACAGCAGGTTCACCAGATGATGCAGGCGCTGCACCGTCCGGGCTATTATGAGTTTGCCAGCACGCTTGTCGGGGATCGTCCTGCCGGCTCGATCAGCACCAGTCATCCCCTGGTGCAGATGGCCGCCGCTGCGCTGGACGTCATCGGGTACAAGCCGACGTATGAAACGGGCAGCACGGATGCGAACGTACTGCTGGCGAACGGCCTGCCGACCGTCACGATCGGCGTGTCTCATGGCGGCAACGCGCACCGGCTGGACGAATACATCGAGACCGGCCCGGTTGTGGCTGGCGTCTGGCATCTGATCCTGCTGGTGCTGGCGGCGGCCGGTTGGACGCCAGATGGATCGCGCTAAGCTTCCGGCTTGCCCGGTGACGATTCCAGCCAGTTCTGCACGAACTGGACCAGACTTTCCACGCCCTGAATCCCCCGTTCGGTGCCCGACTGCACATGCAGCGCCGTGCCGCGCCAGTCGGGATCGCGCTCCGACGGTGCTTGTGGTTCACGCCACAGCCGCACGATGAACGTCGCGGCCTCATAATCCCCGGTAGTCTGTTTCATCTGGCTGCCCCTTTCACGGTAATCACGAACCATCCCCAGTCTAGCGGCAGTCCGTGACCAGAGCGTGACTGGTTTTGTGCTCGCACGGTTTGCGCTGAACCCGCTCGTTACTATAATCACCGTAATCCTTTCACTGGAGCGAATGCTATGACTGACAACGCCAGGAACAATGAGCTATGGCGTCAGGTGCTCAGCGGAGAATATAAGGGTATTGGTAAGGCTCGACGGTTGTTGAAGCGGATTCCTTCTGAACCCCGCTGCAAAATATGTAACGCGCCTTTCAGCGGGCTTGGAGGTCAGTTGATCCGGCTAACAATGGGGAGAACGCCATCCAAGATCAACCCTCATTTTTGCAGCGGATGTTATGACCTCCTGGTGGCGAATCCGGGCAGCACCGAGATCGAAATGACGCTGCTTTTTGCCGATATTCGCGGCTCTACGACCCTTGCCCAGGAATTGGGCACGACGGAGTTCAGCCGGCTGATCAATCGCTTCTATGTCGCTGCAACGCACGTGTTCAGCGTATCCAATGCATGGATCGAGCGGCTCGTGGGCGATCAGGTGATCGGTTTGTATCTGCCGGCCATGGCTGGGAAAGACCACGCACGGATCGCTATTCATGCTGCCCAAAATCTTCTGCGCGCCGTCGGCTATGGTGGCACAACTGAGCCGTGGCTGCCTCTGGGTGTGGGCGTCCATACCGGAAACACCTTTATGGGCACGGTAGGTACCGACTCAGGGATGCGGGATTTTACCGTATTGGGGGACAGCGCCAACACCACGGCGCGTCTTTCATCGGTTGCTGCGGCAGGCGAAATCCTTGTCAGTGATGCAGCTTGTGCGCACGCCTGTATCGAGGCAACCGGCGTTGAAGCACGGACGCTGCAACTGAAAGGTCGTCTCGAACCCATTGATGTGCATGTTGTCCATGTGGACTCACATCTGCCAGCACCTCATATCGACCAAAGGTGAGCTTCTGGCGTGTCCCGAAAATCAACCAGCCCTCCACACGATGATCATCAAAATGCCAGCACCTTATATCTCCGGCCGCACCGTAGAGAGGTGCAGCACATCGTCGGGCTGCCAATCGACGCCGGAAGCCACATCGAGAATGAAGCGGTGCAGCGGAACCCGGTGCAAAAACAAGTCATGGTAAGCCGGATCGGTGATCCGCTCGGCCTGCTGCCGGACCTCTTGCGCCGCGCGGGCCAGCCAATCCGCCGCCGATGGATCGTCGTGCAGGGCGCGCGCTGCCGCCGCCCGCAGCACAAAAATCTCCTGCGGGGAGGTATCTTCCAGCAGCGGGATCAGTTCGAGCGGATAGACGAGACGCTTACGCGCTTCCTCAACCTGCCCGGCGGCAAGTCGGGTCAGCGCCCAGGCGACTTGAGACAGCGGGAACAGCACCGGCAGACGAATCCGGCTCACGGCGGCGGACGCGCGCTGCGCCCATCGTTTCGCTTCGTCCGCGTCCCCCTCGGCCACACAGCAGCGGACCAGCAGCAGCGCCGGGGCCACCACTTCGCTCTCTCCGATCAGCGGATCCGGGGTTTCGAGCAGGCCGGTCAGCAGGTGCCGTCCCTCATCCGGTTGTCCGTTCCACAGCGCCAGCTTGGCCAGCAGCACCCGTGCCCCCAGACCTAACACGCCTGCATCTTCACTGGCCGCGACCGCCTGCTCCGCGTAGTGCTGCGCCTCGCCGGCCGCACCGAGCTTGAGATAGGCCATGCCGAGATTCGCCAGCGGCAGCCACGCCACGGCAGGATCGCGGTGGTTCGCCTGCTCAGTGACCAATGCCTGCGCCAGCGCGAGCACCTTCATCCAGTCGCCCTGGTATACAGCGAGGCGCATTTCGTTCCCGTCAATCACCGGGCGGATGCCCGGGTGATCGAGCAGGGCAGCCAACCGGCGCATATCGTCCAGCCAGCGCCCAAGCGCGACCATCTCCCCGGCATAATAGGCCACGTCGATCTGATGCTGCACGGCGTCAAGTTCGCCCCAAAGATGGCCAAGACCCGCAAACAGCACCCGCCCCTGGGCAGCGGCATCGCGCGCCCCGGCCAGATCGCCCTGCCCTAAGCGGTGCGTCGCCTGTTGAAGAGCCGCCCGCGCCCGCCGCAGATCATCGACGTCAGGCAGCAGCGCTTCGATCGCCTGCATCAGATCGGGGGGATAATACAGCCCACCCGTGGCCGCCTGCCGCCGAAACTCGGCCCGCAGCGCCAGCAGATCAAACCGGATCGCGCTGAGCGGCTCCGGCAGATCCGACAGGCTCAGCTCAGCACCGTGTTCATCCACGATGCGCTGCGCCGTCTCCGCGAACCGATTCGCCTCGGCCATCGCACCCGCTTGCAGCGCCGTCTGAGACGCTCGCCACGCATGGATCAGCGCCAGCGTCCATTCGCGCGCCTGCTCGTAGTGATAGGCCAGCTTGGCGATGTCCGCCAGCCGCGGATCGCCGCTGCGCTGTGCCAGACGTTCAGCAGCACGGCGATGCAGGAACCGGCGGCGCGGGGCGCTTGTATCGGCGTAGATGATCTCGCGGACCTTGGTATGCGCGAACTGGTAAAGGCCCGGCGCGGTCTCGGCCAGGACATACGCCCGCAGATTCTCGTCCAGCGCCAGATCGAGCGCGACGGACGGATCGACCAGCGCCGCCAGCAGCGGCTCCTCGATGTCGTGTTCGAGCACGGCCGCCACGGTCAGCACGTCCTGAGCCGGGCGCGACAGCCGCCGCACGCGCCCCTGGATCACACGCAGCACCACGTCGGACATCGGCAGGCCGGTCGGCTGCGGCAGCACGTCCGTCCGCAGACGCCACTCGCCGCCCGGCTCGCGGTACAGCACCCCCTGTTCGGCCAGCGCGCGCAGAGTCTCCACGACAAAAAAGGGATTACCCGCCGTTTCGATGTGCAGCAGCGACGCAAGCGGATGGATTCCGGAGCCGATCAGGCGCGATACCAGCGTTTGAAGCTGGTCGAATGGCAGCGGGGGCACGCGGATCAGCGTGGTGGGCGCGGGAGCATGTACCGAACTGGTCGGCCAGTCCAGCAGCGGCGAATCGAACGAAACTTCCTCGTCGCGCAAGGTCGCCAGCACCAGCAGCGGGCGATCATTGGAGCGGCGCAGCGCGTAATTCAGACCGGCAAGGCTGGCCGGGTCTGCCCAGTGCAGATCTTCCGCGATCAGCCACAGTCCGTCACCCGACGACGCCAGCAGGCGAATCACCTGCGCCACGGCTTCCTGCAACCGTACCGTCGCATCCGGTGCGACCCGCCCCGGCATATCGCCCGGCCTGCTGCCATTCAAGTTGGGCACGACCATAGCGAGATCGTCCCGCACCGCCGGAGACAGCCGATCCGAGACAAGCGGGGCGGCCTGGCCCATCAGATCCGCGATCAACTGGTAGGGCGTGCCGGCTTCCATCGCGTAACAGTGTCCGGTGAGCACAGTTACGCCGGGGCCGGGGATTCGATAGGCCGCTTCTTCGACCAGCCGGGATTTGCCCATGCCCGCCGGACCCATCACCAGGACAAGCCGGCTGTTGTTGCGCTGGCAAAATCGCCACTCCGCCGCGATCTCCGCCAGTTCGTGCTCGCGTCCCACCAGCGGGATCGAAGACATATCGCCGGCCGGCGGGGCAGGGGCCAGCGGCGCAAGCGCCGTTACCGGCACGGCCTCGTCGATCACGCCGCGTCCCTGCAAAATGGCTTCGTACAGGCGGATCGTCTCGGGCAGCGGCTCGACGCCTAACTCGTCGTCCAGAATCTTGGCACACTGCTGATACTGGCGCAGCGCGGCGCTGCGATCCCCGGTCGAGGCATAAGCAGTCATCAGGGCACGGTGAGCGAGTTCCTGATAGGGATCGTGTTCGAGAAGCTGGTGGCCGTATTGGATCACGCTGCCCCAGTCGCCCGCCTGCTGGCACACGGCGATCAGATGGCGCAGCGCCGTGAGAAACCGCTGGCGGGCGTGTTCGCGTTCGAGCAGCACCCAGTCTGCGTAGCTGTCTTTGAGCAGATCGTCCTTATAGAGCGCGACGGCTTCTTCGAGCGGCTGGCGGCGCGGCGGATCGTGCCGGTAGGCGTCCATCAACACCTGCTCGAATGCTTCATAGTCCACCCACAGCGACAGGCCCGGCGTCACGGCCAGTTCCGCGCCCTCCGCCTGGATCAGATCGGTGTGCGGCTCAACGGCCCGCCGCAGCAGATACAGCGCCCGCCGCAGCCGCTCCTGGGCGCGCGCCGGCTCCGCATCCGGCCAGAACGCCGCCTGCACTTCCTCACGCGTGACGCGGCGCTGCCGGTTGAGGATCAGAAAGGCGCAAAACGCGGCGGGCTGGGGTGCGAGCGATACGGGCTGCTCGTTCACGACCAGCCGGGGCGGACCAAATACATAAAATCGGAAATAAAGAAGCCATATATTCTTAACCTCTCACGCATTCAAATGTAGCATGAACTGCGATTTTCAGAGAGTCAGCAGTCTGTTTTCAGCGCTCAGCTTTACCTCACCCCCTGCCCCCTTTCCACGCGCGGAGAGGGGGGGCTGATGGCAGACGGGCTGATCTCGCAGACCGGCCAAACAGCTAACGGCTAATCGCTAATAGCTTTGGTTGGTATTCCAACGCCCGCCTGCGTACAATAGGAGACGTGCCCAAGACAGCCGTTTTGCCGGGAGTGTTGCATGTCTGCTCAGCCCCCAGGGCGTCGAACCGAAAGCCTGTTTGATAACCGGTACCGCTACGATTACATCTATCCGCGCGGCCGTTCGGGTGAAACGCTGCGCGCCTATGATACGCAGGATGGCGATCGCCCGGTGGTGATTAAACGCCCTGCCCCGCAGGACGCGCCGCCGATGCGTGCCGGGCAGGAAGTCAGCATCCGCAACGAAAAACTGGCGCTCGAGCGATTGTCCGGCCACCCGGCGCTGGCCGAACTGCGCGGCAGCGGGACCTTCCGCGTCGGCGGGCAGACGCATGACTACATCGTGATCGAATTTGCGCGGGGGGAGATCGTCGAAAACATCGTGCTCGAACTCGCGCAGCAGGGCCAACACCTGCCCGAGCTTGAGACGCTGATCATTATCGACAACCTGCTCGATCTGCTTGCACATGCCCACGACAAACAGATCATTTATAACGACGTAGACGCCAAGCATCTGTTCTGGGATCGCGCGGTCCACCGGCTGACGGTGATTGACTGGGGCAACGCCGTCTTTCTGGACGAGCCGGGCGCATTGCCCGCCGTAACCCGCGCCAGCGATATTTATCAGGCGGGCGAACTGCTGTACTTTGTTCTGACCGGCGGCAACCGGCTGGCCGTGGCCGTGGATGACGGCGACGCGTTTTTCGTCAATTTTGGGGCGGATGCCGAGAGAATCCCGGCCCGGCTTCAGACCATCGTGACGCGCGCCGTACACCCTGATCTCAAGCGGCGCTACGGCTCGATCCGCGAGCTGCGGCAGGCATTGGGCGAGTACCGTCTGCCGCTCGAAAAAACGCGCGATGAGATTATCGCCCGCGTGCGCAAGCGTATCCGCCACACCGCCAGCCAGGAAGAACTGGAAGAACTGAATCACACGCTGGGGACGGCCTTCAGCATGGACCCCGGCTACCCCGACGCCCGCAGCGCCGCCGCCGACATCCAGCGTTTTTTGCAGCAGATTCGCATCCAGGCTGATCTCGAAGCGATCCGCATCTATATCGAAAGCGGCAACTGGCCGCGCGCCCATTCGCTGCTGCACGACCTGCTGCCCGGCGCGGATCCGGCCAACCAGCCGCTCATCCGCTTTCTGATCGCCGCCACCGCCACGCTCGAAAACACGCATATCACCCCGCCGCCCGCGGGGTTTGTCAACGCGCTTGATCCCTTGTTCCAGGGGAACGCGCCCGCCGCCGGCCGGATGCTGCTCGTCTCGACGGAAGCGCGCAGTGCCGCCCGCCAGACTCAATGGCTGCTGGCCGAGCAGCTGGCGATCCATGTGAGCGAGGTGACCCTGCTCCGGCCGCACCTGGTCCGGTTGCGCTCGCTGCTTGAAAACACCCCGGCGGCGCGGTCAGCGCTCGACTGGCTGGACGAGATCGAGGCGGAACTGGCGCGTATTCCATCGCCCGGCCTAAGCGGACTGCAAGCCATCTACCGGCAGGTGAATACCCTGCTGGGCCGGCTCGAAGTCGCCCTTGAGAACCTGGACCACGCCGATCAGGAGGCGCTGCTGGCACCAGCGATTCGCGCTCAGCGGGCGACTCAGGAGGTCGTAACGCGGCTGGACGAGGTTGGCCGGCATGTCTACGCCGATCCAACGCGCGCCAGCGAACTGCTGCAGCAGGCCGCGATGATCGATCCCACGTCGTCCCATTTTGAGCCGCTGCACGATTATTTTGACGAAGTCCACCAGGCGGTACAGGCCGTCAGCGGATTCAAGCCGCGCCCGGATGGCTCCAATCTCGCGACGTGGTTCCACGATGTGCAGGACTTTGTACAACCCTATCTGCGCGATCTGGCCGATCCGCAGTTCCACGCCACCGCCGCCGCGCTGCGCAAAGCGGGCGAAGGCTGGATCACCTCGGTCAATTATCTCGCGCTGGGCCGCCGCCAGCCGACGATCCAACTGCTGCGCGACACGGCCGAAACGATCCGCCCGTTCAACGAACAGATCGCGGCGTGGCTGGGCACCTTCGCCACGCGCGTGCCCGATGCCGCTTATACGGAGCAGCTTAGCCCGAATAAGGCGCTGGGTGATACTCTGGTGGATGGCTGGAAAGCGTGGGATCGCGGCGACAGCATCCACGCGGCGCAGTTGGGGCAGCGGGCACACGAACAGGCGACGACCGACGGCGAACGGCTGGCGGCGAACCGGCTGCGGCGGCTGAGCGAACTGCTCGATAGCTGGCTGGCCGAAAACGGTCCGCACGACGGCCCACGCACCGATCAGGCCGAGACCGAGGCGCTGGCTGTCCTGCTGGCGGATGAGGAACGCGAGCGCCGCACCTTTGCCGAGCAGATGCCCAACACCACGACGTACCTGCGTGCCATGAACCGCGGCATCGTCGCTTATATGCACCAGAGCAGCAGCGCCGGCTGGCGCGCGTTGTATCTGCACTACGCGCTGCGCGGCATCCTGTCGCTGCTCGAAAACAACCTGGACGACGCCGAGTTCTGGCGCAACGTGGCCGAAAAGAGCTTCGAGAACGCCCGCACGCATCGCGCCTTCCAGATTCTGGATCGCGCGCTGACCGGACGCCGCCTCGTGGAAAACGCCCAGCGGGCTCTCAACGCCGTGACCGGGGCGGGCGATCTGGAAGCGGTGCGTCAGGCGCTCAATGCGCCGCTGGCCGGCGAAATGCTCAACGGGGCCGAGCAGGCCGTGATGTACATCCAGGATGCCCTGCGGAACTGGTCGGATGGTGATTTCTACACCTCCCGGCAGTCGCTCGACGCGGCGCTCAACGATATGACGCGTGCGGTCGAGACGGCGGCGCTCGAGATCGAGCCGTTTATGCGCTGGCTGACTAACCTGCGCGATACGGCCGCGGAATTGCAGCAGGCCCGCCTCACGATCGAGCAGGGCGCGACGACCACCCGAGAGAAACCGGATCCGGCGCTGGCCGACGCTCACCAGCAGATTGTTTCGGCCACGCTGCGCACGCTCGGCCCGGATTACGCGCATCAGGTGCGGCAGTGGGAGGATACATATCGCGCCGTGCTTGAGACGTATTCGACGCAGCGGCTCACCCGGCGCGAAAAGCTGGCCGCGTTCAGCGGGCACTTCGCCTCGCTGTTTATCTCGCGCCACCCGGCTTACCCGCTGTTCCGCCATTGGGAATCCGTGATCGATCAGCTTCCGCCGGACGAGGTGGAAGACACCATGATCGCGCTCGAACCGCTGGATTATGTGGGTTCCGATGCGCCCGCGTATCTCGACGACGACCAGGAACCGGAACCCGTCGTCGTGCAAACCCCGCGCGAAGGGGGCGACCTGCCGTGGAACTGGATCATCGGCGTGGCGCTGCTGGTGCTGATCGGGGCAGCGGGTTTTGGGATCCTGCGCACGATGGGCGACGACGATCCCAAATCGCCGGCCACCCAGCGCCCGCGCTCGACCGAAGTGCTCGTGCCGCCGCCAGTTCCCACGCTGACCGCCGTCTCAGAGACTGTGGCCGCCGCGCTGGTGCCGAACCAACGCGCCGAGACACCCACACCGCCAAGACCCACGCCGTCCCCAATTGCGACGATGGCCCTGCCAACGCCCGCACCATCCGAGCCGCCGAGCGCCACGCCCACCGAATCCGGCCCACCCACACTGACCCCCACGCCGTTTGTGACGAGCACGTTCATCCCATCCAGCACGCCGGCAGAGGTCGCGGCACTCGCTGCTGCGGGTGGGATTGCGGACGTGTTGACCGCGCTGGCCGCATTGCCGGATACAATTCTACCGGGTCCATCCGGCGCGCTTGCGCCCAGAGACGACGGAATGTGGCTGATCTCGACAGCGGCGGGCGGGGTTGGCCCGCTCAGCATCGAGTTTACGCCGGAACTGCTCGGGGAGATGTTCGCGCCGGGCGTGGCGAACACGTTCCGCCGTGCCGATGCGACCCTGGAACTGACCGGCTATGACTCGGAGAGCCTGGAACGCGGCGAGATCGCATTTGGGCTGGGCGCGGAAAATACGGACGGGCAGATCACGATTGGGCAGGTACAGTTTATCTCGGCCAACTTCGTCGGCGTGGGGCTGAACCAGAACGGGCAGTTCCGCTCGCCCACCCAGTTCCCACAGCAAAACCTGCGCATGACACTCTCGATCCGTCGTACCAATACCAATACGCTAAGCTTCTATGTGGATGATAAGTTACTGGGCGAGTCGGTCTATATTTTCCCGCAGGGCAGACCGCTGACGTTGATTTTGTATGTAACGGGACGCGATGTAACTGTAGAATTGAGCGAATTTGAGATCGACTTCAGCCCGCGGGATGAAATGCCGTAGAAGGGATATTGAATGCGCGATACACCCACAGCGCTGCACGACCGCTACCAGATCGGAAACTATATCGATACCTTTGCCCTGGGCCACTACGCCCGCGTTCTGGAAGCGGAAGATCGCCAGGAGAACCGGCTCGTCGCCCTGAAGGTCATGCGCCCGGAACATCTTTCGGACGACGGGACTCCGCGTTGGGAAGCGCGGGCGTTCATCAACGAAGCGGATCTGCTGGTCCGGCTGCGCCTGAGTCCCGTGGTCGTTAAGCTCTATGACTGCGGGTATCTGTCCGCGCTGAGCGAACGGCCCGAAGATGGCGAGATCCTCTCGCTGGGCACCAACGTCGCCACCTTTCGCGAGAACCTATACCCCTACCTGGCGCAGCGCTGGCGGCCCTATCTGGCACTGGAACTGCTGCCGCGCCACCAGAATCTTTTTTACCTGATGAAGCCCAACACGGCCAACGGTCGCCGCCGCCTGCCCACCGAGGAAGGCATCGATCTGGCGATGCAGTTCGCGCAGTTCCTCCGGCTGGCACACGGGCAGCGGGCGGTCTATCTTGATCACAAGCTCGAACACATCTATTGGGATGGGCAGGCGCTGCGGATCATTGACTTTAACAGTTCCCGGCTGCTCGAAACCGGCACGCACACGGTCGATCAATTCCTGATCCAGGACGTGCATAACCTGTGTGTCGGGATTCTGTACCCGGTTTTTACCGGGCTGTCGCCGCAAAAGGGTAAACTGATGCCGCAGCCGGCTTCGCAGACCGAGGTCGAACGCCGTTACGCCGACGTGAACAGCCTGGATTTTGGCGTCGAACCGTCGCTCAGCGCGGGCCTCCAAGACCTGCTGCAGCGCGGCGCGCGGCAGGCGCTCCCCACCATCCAGGCGTTTCTGGAGGGCTTGCAGCACGTCGCCGGGCGTCACGGCTGGGATCTGCCCGGCCGGCCCGCGGTCCCGGCGCTGCGCGAAGCCCGCGAGCAGGTGCGCGAGGGCCTTGCCCAGATCCGTCAGGGCCAGGACGCGATACGCATCGCCCGCGAAAGCCTGCTCGAAGCGGTGATTATGGACGACATCAACGAGGATATGGAAGCGGAACTGCGGCGGCTGCTGGCGCAGATCAACGAGGCGCTAAATCACCGGGTGATCCCCTAACGAGAGGAGCAAAAATGGCCGATCTGAAGGCACAACTGGACCGCTTGCGTCACGAGCTTGAAACGCTGCCTGCCAGCGCCACGGCGAGCGAGATCGCCCAGCTTGAGAGCGAAGCGCGCGCGCTGCTGGCCCAGAGCAAAAATACGCCCTACGAAGCAGAGGCCCACGACCTGTTCACCCAACTCGCGCGCCACAGCGCCCCACCTACTCCCGAAGCGGCGGCGGTGCGCGGCCTGCTGCGCCGCGCGCGCATCCGGATCGAGATCGCCGGTGACGAAGACGACATCGACGAGGCGATCGACATCCTGGCCGAAGCGCTCAACCAGGACCCGAACAACGCCGAGATTCACGAACTGCTTCAGCAGGCGGCCCAGCGCAGCCCGCACCTGGAAATGAAAGTACGCGGGCTGATGGACCGTTACGGACTGGACATGAAGCCGGTTCAGGCCCAACGCCCGGCCCCGCCGCCAACGCCCGAACGCGAACAGACCGCCTCACGGCCAGCATCCCAGGCCGGGCCGGTATCGTCGGAGCAGGTCAACGCGCTGCTGTCGGACGTCTCGCAGGCATACTATTCGGGCGATTACCAGCGCGCCGTGGACCTGGCGAACCGCGTCATCAGCGAGGATCCCGACAACGCGCAGGCCAAGGATTACCGGCAGAAAGCCGAAGATAACCTGCTGCGCGGTGTCGTGCCGGATCATCGCATTCCCTTCGACGCGCGCATCGCCTACAACCGCGCCAATTCGCTCGTCCGCGCCGGGAACTACGACGAAGCCGAGCGCCTCTACCGCGAAGCCCGCGATTTGACCGCGCGGGCCGGGATCACCAGTTGGAAGGATGTCGAGCAAGCCTTGCTCGATATTCAGGATCTCGCCCTGGCGCGCGAACTGCTGGCCGAAGGCGACCGGCTGCTGGCGGCGGACGACTGGGATAATGCCCTGCTCAAGTATGAAGGCGCGATGCGCGTTGTGCCGAACGATCCGCTGTCGCAGGAACGCATCGATCTGGTGCGGAGCGTGCGCCAGCAGTTTGATCAGGCGGCGGTGCAGCTCAATATGACCACCGGATCGCTCAACGAGCGGGCGCGGGAATTTCAACGCCTGCTCAATATGCTGGCGAGCCTTCAGCAGCTTTTGCCGGGCAGCGAGCGGATCAAGCGGCTGGTGCGCGAGATCGAAGAGCGCATCGATCACATCATCGGCCAGTTGTACAACCAGGCCCAGGGCGCGCTGACCCGCATGGACTCGGCTACGGTGCTGGACGAACGCCTGCGCCTGACCTCGGAAGCCGTGCGCTCGCTTGAGGTCGCCAGCGAGCTGGATCCCGGCAATATCGACATTGGCGGCCTGCTCCAGCGCGCCCGCCAAGGCGAGGCGGACATGGCCGAGGCGCGGCATGTCATCGAGCGGGCGTCGGCGCTGATCGCTCAGAATTACGAAAACGAGCTCAGTCAGGCGCGGACCATGCTGGCCGGGCTGCGTGGTTACGCGCAGGATCCGCGCTACCGGATGATCGTGGCCGACCTGCTGGCGCGCCATCTCGAACGCGCCGAAGCCGCGCTCGACAACAACGATCCACAGGGTGCGCAGCGCTGGCTGGATATTGGCAAAGAGGAGCCATTCCGGATCCTGGGGCGGCGCACGGATATTTTGCGGATGGAAGAAGAAGTCCGGCATATGCGGCGGCGGCAGTACGGCATCTGGGGCATCAGCGCGCTGGTGCTGCTGATCGTGCTGGGCGCGGCGGCGTTCGCCACCCAGGATACGTGGCAGCCGATCCTCAACCCGCCGACAGATACGCCCACGCGGACGCCGACCATCACGCCGACGAGCACCGTGACGCTGACCCCGACGCCAACTTTGACGGAAACGCTCACCCCGACGCTGACCAACACGCCTACGCCGAGTTACACGCCGTCGTTATCGCCAACGCCCACGGAAACCTCAACGCCGACCGAGACGCCCACGCCGACGTATACGCCATCGCGCTCGCCCACCCCCACGCCCAGCGAAACGCCCACGCCGACCCATACGCCGAGCATCACGCCCACGCCCAGCGATACACCCGAGCCGACGGCTACGCCCACGCTGACCTACACGCCAAGCATCACGCCGACGCCCAGCGTCCTGTGTTTTGTGTTTGCCAACCGGGAAGCCGTCAATGTGCGCGCGCAGCCCAACCCCTCGGGTATCGTGATTTTCGTTGCGAGCATCGGCCAGTCGATGGACGTCATGGCACAGCAGATCGGTACGGATAACCAGCGCTGGTTCCAGGTACGGTTTGAGGTGGATCAGGCGCGGCTGACGGGCTGGGTGCGCGCGGATCTGGTGCGCGAAATCAGCAGCAGCCGGTGCCCGGTGTTAAGTCAATAATCCGAACAAGCCTGCCCAACAAAAACGGTCCCTCGTGATGAGGGACCGTGGCAGGTGGGTCGTAGAAGACTCGAACTTCTGACCTCGTCGATGTCAACGACGCGCTCTAGCCAACTGAGCTAACGACCCGTGGAATGGCTCGAACGTTTATCATTATATGCAAGCCGGTCTGTTTTGGCAAGGGCCGGAAACCCGGAAAAACTTGAACCACAGAGAGCACAGAGGCCACAGAGTTTAGAGATGAAAGAGAGAAAACGAGGGGTTCAACAGAGGTCGGCCGACTTTTTCTCTTTGTTTTATCTTGCTTTTCTCTGTGTGCTCCCTGTCCTCTGTGGTGAATACTCTTTTGTCTGCTCGATCCCGGGAGCCAGACGCGATGCCTGATGACATTCAAAATACGTTAGTCTACCTGACTGGCGGGTTATTTCTTCTCGCGCTGCTCCTGCTTGTCCTGTCAGTCCGGTTTTTCCGGCGCAGCCGCACGGACGTTTTCTGGCGGCGGCGGCGCGACGCGGGGCAGCGCGGCTGGCGTGTCCTGGTGCTCTCGTTTGTGCTGATCGTTCTGAGCAGCATCCTGTGCCTGTTCACGCTGGTCGCCGCCCTGGTGGGTGTCGATGAGACCGAAACGCCCACCACCGAGGCACAGGCTGCCGTCCCAACATCGACGCCGCCGCCCACCAACACCGCCAGGGTGCCCGATACACCCGCTCCTGCCACGCCCACCGAAATAACCCCTGCAACGCCCGCGGATACACCCACGCCAGTTGTGATCATCATCACGGCCACGCCCATTGAATACCCCCACCGAGACGCCTTTCCCGATGTTCACGCCGCTCGTGCCGCCGCCCGTCTCGACGGTTACACCGCAGCCCAACGCCGCGATCCGCATTACCGCGCTGGATGACCAGATCTCCAACTCGCTGACGCCAGTCAATCCGCGCGCGGCGTTTCGTGCCGGGACGACGCGCATTTACTTTTTTGTCGAGTTCACGGATATGACGCGCGGCGTGCTGTGGCGGCGCGAGCTTTACCGCAATGCCGTTCTGATCGACAGCGGCTCATACCTGTGGGGGCTGGAACCTGCCGGCACCAGTTACTTTTTCTTCGGCAATGACCGCGGCTTTGCGCCCGGCGACTATGACATCCGCCTGTTTATTGGCAGCGGCAGCGACCCTGTCAATATGGCGTCCTTCACGATTGTAGACATCCCATAACGCGAGTAATGCTATGGCGGAAAATCACGCGAATCAATCTTCTTATGCGCGGTCAGTCGGACGCAGGATTATTTATGGATTTCTCGCAGTTTTGCTGTGCTGTGGGAGCGTTTGTCTGTGCCCCTACCTCTTGATGAAACTGAACTACATTCGCGCCGATTTCGTTGGATGGAAAGCCGAGAGACGAGTTGAACAAATATACAGGCGAACGCGCGAAGCTCTGCCCGATAGGGTTACACTTGTAAGCGAGGAGAAACCTGACTCGGGAAACTATGCTTGGGGATTGAGCGCGGGATCGACCCGGTATGCCTGCGTTCGTGCACAGCAAACCTATATGGCGACTACCCCATTCAACGACGTGCTAGCAACTTACGAAGCCAACTTCGAAAAATGGGGATGGGCTCCGCTGCCTTTGGGCGACGAAACAGAATTGCTCAGTATTATCTTCAAACATCCGAGCGATGAGAAGCTACTGGTTGGCGTATGCTCACCAGTTGACGCCTTCCGTCCGAGATACCCTATACAGTATGTTGTCTTTTTCGACTTTGATGAAACATCCGGCTGTGAAGGAACGCGTCTACACTGCATTGCCACACGCTACTGTAAATATCGTTAGTTCTCTTGGTTTTTTCACGCTGGTCATTTACGATTGTAGACATCCCATAACTCACATGAAGACATCCCCTAACCGGCGCGCGGCGATTCTGCTGGTGCTGCTGGTCGCCGCCGGGCTGAGTCTGCGCCTCACCCTGCTGATCCGGGCCGGCTGGCGCTACGACTACGATGAGGGCATGGTCGGCTTGCAGGTGCGCCACATCCTGCAAGGCGAGCGCCCGGTGTTTCACCCCGGCCAGCCCTATCTCGGCGCGCTCAAATCCTACCTGATCGCGCCCTGGTTCGCCGTCTTTGGCTCCAACGCCGTCACGCTCAAGATCGTGCCGTGGCTGCTCTCCGGCGTGTATATCAGCCACCACCGGCGGGATCGGCTGGCGCGTCTTTGGGCGGCAGGTTGGCGTGCTGAGCGCGCTGCTCGCCGCCTTTGCGCCCACCTATCTGCTCGTCGTCGGGATGAAAACCTGGGGGGCGACGGTTGAAACGCTCGTCCTGGGCAATCTGGCGCTGATCGCCGCGAGTTATGCGCTGGACGATCGCCAGTCGCCCCGCGTGCGGACTCGCGCCCTGATCCTGCTCAGCCTGATTGGCGGGGTCGCGTTCTGGGTGTCGTGGCTGATCATCTTTTACGCCGTGCCGATCGGGATCGCCCTGCTGATCTGGGGGCGGCCGGTGCTGCGCCGCGCGGGATGGATGGCGGCACTCGCCTTTCTGGCGGGATGCGCGCCGTTCTGGGTCTACAACCTGTTCCACGACTTCGAGACCTTCCGCTATCTGTTCCGCGACCAGGGCGACGCGAGCGCCTGGGCCGTGCTCGATCACCTGAATTATGACCTGTCGCCGCGCCTCGTCAGCGGCGATCCGAAATGGCACCTGTTAAGCTGGCCGGCGGTCTGGTGGCTGCAGATCGTGTACGAGGGTGGGCTCGTGGGGCTGATCGTCCGGGCGTGGCACGGGCGGCCGGACCGAGTCATGCTGGCGCTGTTTGCCGTGTGCCTGCCGATCATCTACGTGGTCAGCGGCTACGGCAGCCACGCGCTGAACGAACACGGCTTTGATGCGACCGGCCGCTACGTGCTGATGATTCACTCGGTGCTGCCGGTCGGCGCGGCGGCGCTGTGTCTGGCGCTCAAACGCCACCGGCTTGAATTTGCGGCAGCGGCGATGATCACCAGCGTGATCGGGTTGAATCTGCTCGGCGCGGCGCGCATCCAGCCCACGCAGGTTTTCGTCTCACCCTACTATACTCGCCAGCCCGTCACGCTTGAGCCGCTGATCGATTTTCTGGATGAGCAGGATATTTGGCACGTGTGGACGGATGTCGGGGTCGCGCATGTGCTCATGTTCGAGACGGACGAGCGGATTCTGGCGGCGGACTGGTACGACATTTATGGCGCAAAGGGGATCGTGCGCTTCCCGGACGTGCCCCTGCGGATCGCGGAGGCGGAGCGCGTCGCCTTCGTGGAAGTGATCCTGCCCGGCCAGACTCATACCCGCTTCGAGGCGGCGTTTCGAGCGTCCGGCGTGCCATTCACCCTCCACATCGTCGCGCCGGATCTGCTGGTGATCGTGCCGCACGCGCCCCTCGATCCGGCGGTGCTCGGTGATGGGATTGGGTATCAGTTTTAAAAGGGAGCGGTCAGCTAGCAGCGTTCAGCGTTCAGCCAGAACCACAAGTCTCAACCTTCTGCCATTAACCTATAGTAGCGTTTTACCCCAGAAAACGGGCGGGTTTGTTAACCCGCCCCTACGAGCTTCTTCCCTTAAGAATCTCCGTGATCTCTGCGTCTCTGTGGTTAAAGCTTTTTGCGTTTAGCTGACCGCTGATTGCTGAAAGCTGTTCGCTTTTAGGGCGGCGGCGCAGCGACCAGCGGCACCTGAGTCAGATCCCCCTCCGTGATGACCAGCGAGGCGAGCAGCCAACCGGTGCCCGTGCCGTACGATACCACCCACCACGTGTTATCCACGTTGTGCCCGACAATCGGCACCTGATCGCCCATGTACAGGGTTCCCACCGTTGGGTAATTCGTGCCCGGTCCCTGCCGGACGTTCAGACTGGTGGAATTCACGCGGGCGACTGCGCCGGTCACGGGCAGGATGCCCATATCATTCACGGGCGCGGACAGTTCGGGCGCGCCGGTCGGAGTCGGGACGGCGGTCGCGCTGCCGCTGGCGGGGGTACTGCTGCTGGCGGACGTTGCCAAGCCCGGTTTGTCGGTCACTGTGACCGTGACCTCGTTTAACCCCAGCGACGAGCCATCCGCGCGGAAGGCTTCCACCGTGATTAGATGGCCCTGCTTGCCGCTGGCCGTCCACGTAAAGCGCGCTTCGAGTGATGGCTGGCCGTCTGGATTCTGGGCTTTTACGTCGCCCACGGGCAGATCGTTCACCCGAAATTCCACCCGGCTGACCCCGGTCAGCAGAATCCTGGGCGATGGCGGACAGCTCCACGCGCGTCCCTTCGGCGTAGATGCTGCCGTTCACGGGAGCCAGCACCAGCACCAGCGGTGCCGTCTGAAGATCGGCGGCGGTTGTTTCGTCGCTATCGGTGGACAGGCCCGCACTGCATGCCAGCGCCGCCAGGGCCAACAGCATGGTTATCAGCAAAACACGACGCGACCCCATGTGTCCGATTCTCCTTGTGCTTATAGGTTTATCTGCATTTTGGGCAGGATTCGCAGTTCCGCCCGAGGTCGAGTACCATTCGCCGCGGATCGTTTGGTGGCACGAGAAACGATATGGTTCACTACACCGCTCAGCACGATATGGAACCCAACCCATTGGCTTTATCTGTACAGGTTCGCCCGGCCAGACTGGACGATGCGATCCAGTTGCAGCAGACGTGCTGGCCTGACCGCCCCGTGGACAGTATTATCGAGTTGATCGCCCGCACCGAGAAGCTCGCGCAGAACCAGCGCGGTCTGGGCGCGGTCGCCGTGTGTGACCATACAGCCTGCGCGTTCGGCATGTTGACGCTGTGGCCGCGCACGGCCGAAATCAGCGATCTGATCGTGTCTCCGCTGCTGCGGGACCAGGGCATCGGCAGCCAGATCATCGCTTATCTCACCGATATTGCGCGCCGCCTGCACGCCCAGACCCTCGAAATCGGCGTGGCCCTGACGAATCCCCGCGCGCTGGCCCTGTACCGCCGTCTGGGCTTCAGCGATCATCACACCATCAACCTCGACCTGGGTCACGGCCTGGAAGCCGTGCTGTATCTGCACAAGACGCTTGAAAGTCGCTAGCGCCCCGGAAAGTGTTTGATTTGAGCCTCTATCCCGGCGAGCGTCCGGCAAGCGGGCTGCTCGGCCCCTTTCCCCAGGCGTGCGGAGCATGCACGGAGAAAGGGGAGCTGCCTGGAAGTCCCTCTCCACGACGTGGGGAGGGATTTAGGGAGGGGCTAACGCACGCGGAAAGCCTTTCAACACCTGCAATCAAAGTCCATAACACGCGCTAGCGCTCGCCATCCTCGAACAGCGCGCGCACGACCGGATTTTCTGGGTCAGGATAGCCGTACTGGTTGATCAGCGTGCCGAGCGAGAATTCCGCCATCGAGCGCTGGCCGAGCAGGAGTTCGTGCATCACGATGTCGATCACCAACAGCAGCCGCCCAAAATGCGCGTACTGGCTGCGCAGCGCGGTGAACAGCGTGGCGAAGATCCGCTCGCGCAGTTCCGTATCCAGCACCCCGCTGCCCGGCCAGCCGACGACCCATTCCTGCTGGTACGCTCCGATCGAGATGACATCGGAGCGCAGGCGTGCCAACTGGCGGATCGCGTCCTTGCGTGACGAGGCATCCTGCAAGCGCCCGGTTTCTCGAAAAGGGACGTTGCTCAGCAATTCATAAAGCTGACCCGGAGCCGCCGAACGGAGCATCCGCCCCAGGCTTTTCTGGTCAAATTGCAGGGCTCTGCCCAGGGCACGCGCACATTTGCCATAATACATGACCAGATTTTCCTGAGAGGCATGGCGGTCAATCCGCCACATGACGGACAAAAAGTCGCCAAAATCCAGCGGAAGCTGCGGCGGATTCTGCGGGCTGTAGGGCGATGTTAACTGCCGGATGCGATACTCGTCGCTGCGATTCATGGCGCAGGCCGTCCTCTGGGTGCAAAAAAGACCAATAACGCCTTCCAGTATAGCGGGTTGGTGAATTTAGCGGTAACGCCCGCGCTGGATATTGATCATATCGACCAGCATGCCATACGCCGTGGTAATGGGATCAGGTTCCCCCTCGATCAGCGTCAGACCCGGCAGCGTATCGGTTTCGATCGTGAGGGCGCTGCTGGTGCGCTGCACCTGGCTCAGCGGATCCGCCAGCGGCAGCCGCTCCGGGCGCACGCTGGCACGCACTTCAGTCGCCCTCGCGGTAGGCTTCGCACACCAGCTTGATCCGTTCGCCGGATTCCAGCGCGTCGCGCACATCATCGCCGGTCAGCCCGGTAATCCCCATACGATCCACATCCGCCGGGCGCAGATCTGCACCCATAAAGACATTCGCCAGCACGACGATCTTCACCGCCGCGTCCCATCCGTCGAGATCGGTGGTCGGATCGGCCTCGGCCACGCCGATCTGCTGCGCGCCGCGCACCGCCTCATCGAACGAGATCCCTTCTTCCATGCTGGTGAGAATATAGTTGGTTGTGCTGTTCAGAATCCCCCGGAGGCGATACACGGTGGTTGCCAGCAGCCCTTCCCGCGCGATGCTGAGGACCGGTGCGCCGTCCATGACCGTGCTCTCGAAGAAAAAGCCCCGGTGCTGCTCCTGTGCCAGCGCGGCCAATTCCCGGTAGGCGTGGGCGACGGGTCCCTTGTTGGCCGTCACGACGTGCCGCCCCGCGCTGAGCGCCGCCCGCACGTAATCGGTAGCGGGCTGTCCGGTCTGCGGATTGAGCCAGGTCGCCTCCATCACCAGATCGGCGGGACAGGCCGTCGATGAACGTCCGCATATCGGCGATCGGCTCGGCGCGGTGCAGTGCATCCAGGGGCTCGCCCGACTTCGACCAACCGTAGCGCCTTGTTCAGATCAAGCCCTTCCGCATCGATCGCCAGCCCATGAGAACGGGTTGCGATCCCGGTCACGATCACCTCCAGATCGTAATCCCGGTGCAGCACGCCCGCCTTATCCATCAACAGACGCGCCAGCGCGCGCCCAACGTTGCCAAAACCCAACAGTGCAATCCGGATTCGCATCAACCGCCCCTTTCATGTCACGACATTGATGCACCTATTATAGCGCCTGAGTTTCTCCCGTCCGTTTTTGTCATCCCTGCTGGGGATATGTTACGATCTGGCTATCTCACTCTCATCGAGAGCGGCGGAGGGACCGGCCCGACGAAGCCGCGGCAACCCTGGCTCTTCGGATAACGAAGCTTGAAGGTGCCAATTCCGGCAGCATCAGTCTGGCAGATGAGGGGGCACGGCTCGACCATGCGCCCTGGCCTATGCGGGGCGTTTTTGTTGGATGCAGACCGTGTACCCGCAAATTATGAGTGGAGCAGATATGATACCAAACGCAACACCCCTTTACCAACCGGCGCTATCTGGACGCCATTGAGGATCATGTCGTGATCTTCGATGGCGCGATGGGCACCAGCATCCAGCGCTATAACCTGACCGCTGAAGAATTCGGCGGCGAGCAGTACAACGGCTGCAACGATTATCTGGTCATCACCCGCCCGGATGTGATCGAGGAGATTCACGCCTCGTTCCTGGCGGTGGGCAGCGAAGTCGTCGAAACCGACACCTTCCGCTCCAACCGGCTCACGCTGGGCGAATACGGCCTGCAGGACCGCGTGATCGAGATCAACCGGGCCGCCGCGCAGATCGCGCGCCGGGTCGCGGATCGCTTCGCGCAGGAGACCGGGATTCCGCGTTTTGTCGCGGGCAGCATCGGGCCGTCGGGCAAACTGCCGAGCTCGGACGATCCCGATCTCGAGCAATATCACGTTTGACGAACTGGCCGAAGTGTTTTATGAGCAGGCGCGCGGGCTGGTCGAAGGCGGCGTCGATGTGCTGCTGGTCGAAACCAGCCAGGATATTCTGGAAGTGCGGGCGGCGGTCGTGGGCATCAACCGCTATTTTGCGGATGCCGGCGTGCGCATTCCGCTTCAGGTGCAGGTCACGCTCGATACCAGCGGGCGGATGCTGTTCGGCACGGATATCGCCAGCGCGCTGACCACGCTCGAAGCCCTGCCGATTGACGTGATCGGCCTCAACTGCTCCACCGGCCCGGAGCACATGGCGACGCCCGATCAAGTACCTGACCGAGCACAGCACCAAGCCGATCAGCGTGCTGCCCAACGCCGGCCTGCCGATCAACGTGGATGGCGAGGCGGTCTACCCGATGCTGCCGGATCCGTTCGCGAGCATGATGGGCGAGTTTGTGGATTGGGGCGTGAACGTCGTCGGCGGCTGCTGCGGCACCACGCCGGAACATCTCGCCAAGCTCGATCGCGCGCGTCAAGGGCGAACCGACCGCCCAGCGCGCCACCCCTGGAGCGCCAGCCGCAGACCGAGCCCGCCGCGTCCAGCGGGATGCGCGCCGTCGATCTGCGCCAGATCCCGCCGCCCACCCTGATCGGGGAGCGGGTCAACAGCCAGGGCAGCCGCAAGATCAAGCGCCTGCTGCTCGACGACGATTACGACGGGATCGTTGCAGGTCGCGAAGCAGCAGGTCGAATGCGGGCGCGCACATGCTCGATGTGTGCGTGGCGCTGACCGAACGCGCCGACGAAGCCGAGCAGATGCAAGAAGTCGTCAAGAGCTGTCGATGGCCGTCGAGACGCCGCTGATGATCGACAGCACCGAAGCCGACGTGATCGAAGCCGCGCTGAGCCTCTACCCGGGGCGCGGTCTGATCAACAGCATCAACCTGGAAAACGGGCGCGAGCGGGTGGATGCCGTGCTGCCCATCGCGCGCAAGCACGGCGCGGCGGTCGTCGCCCTGACGATTGACGAGATCGGCATGGCGAAAACCGCCGCGCGCAAGCTCGAAATCGCCCGCAACGATCACCGACATCGCCGTGAACGAATACGGCCTGGCGCCCGAAGACCTGATCTTCGACACGCTGACCTTCACGCTGGCGACCGGCGATCCGGAGATGGCGAACAGCGCCGTCGAAACGATGGACGGGATCCGGCTGATCAAGGCGGAACTGCCCGGCGTGCTGACGTCGCTCGGCGTGAGCAACGTAGCTTCGGGCTGGGGCCGGCGGCGCGGGCCGTGCTCAACAGCGTGTTTCTCTATCACTGCGTCGAGGCCGGGCTGGATATGGCGATTGTCAACCCGGCGCATATCACGCCCTACGCGGAGATTCCCGAAGATCAGCGCAAGCTCGCCAACGAGCTGATCTTCAACGAGCACCCGGACGCGCTGACCGAGTTCATCCAGTATTTCGAGCAGCACACGGTCAGCGTGGGCGGCGACGAAGCAGGCCGATCCGACCGAGGGCATGACCGCCGAAGAGGCGCTGCACTGGCAGATCGTCCACCGCAAGAAGGAGGGCGTCGAAGCGCTGATCGATGACTGCCTGACGCGGCAGGATGCGGTCGGCGTGCTGAACAACGTGCTGCTGCCCGCCATGAAAGAAGTCGGCGACAAGTTCGGCGCGGGCGAGTTGATCCTGCCCTTTGTGCTGCAAAGCGCCGAGGTGATGAAAAAGTCCGTCGCTTACCTCGAAAACTTCCTCGAACGCAAAGAGGGCACGACCAAGGGCGTGGTCGTGCTGGCGACGGTTTACGGCGATGTGCACGACATCGGCAAGAATCTGGTCAAGACCATCCTGAGCAACAACGGCTATACCGTGCATGATCTGGGCAAGCAGACGCCCGCCAACACCATCATCGACGCAGCGCATCGAACACAACGCCGACGCCATCGGCCTGAGCGCGCTGCTGGTCAGCACGTCCAAGCAGATGCCGCTGATCGTCAACGAACTGGCGCGGCGCGGCCTGGAGTTCCCGGTGCTGATCGGCGGCGCGGCCATCAACCGGGCGTTCGGGCGGCGGATTCTGTTCCTGGAGGACGGCGGCGAACCCTACGCGCCCGGCGTGTTTTACTGCAAGGATGCGTTCGAGGGCCTGGACGTGATGGAGCAGCTTACGGTTCCCGCCAGGCGCAAGGAACTGCTGGAACGCATCGTGGCCGAAGCGTATGAGGAAGCCGGCAAGTCGCGCCCGCCCGTGCGCGATCGCCGCCGGCCCGGCCAGCGCTCGACGGTCGGACCTGCGCCGGACATCCCGACGCCGCCGTTCTGGGGCGCGCGGGCTGTGCTCAACATCCCGCTGGATTCGGTGTTTCCCTATCTCGACAAGCGCGAGCTGTTCCGGCTGAGTTGGGGCGCGAAAAACGCCCACGGCGAGGAATGGGATCGGCTTGAGGCGCGAATTTGAAGACCGGCTGCTCCGCATGAAAAAAGAAGCCCTGGCCGACGGGGCAATTCGGCCACGCGCCGTGTATGGATATTTCCCGGCGCAGTCGGACGGCGACGACGTGGTGATCTTCGACCCGACGATCTACGATCAGGACCGGCGGCTGGTCGAGATCGCGCGCTTCGCGTTCCCGCGCCAGCCGTTCGGCGAATACCTGTGTCTGGCGGACTATTTCGCGCCGGTGGGCGGCGACCGGGTGGATGTGTGCCCGCTGCAAGTCGTCACGGTCGGGCAGCGCGCGACGGAGAAATTCGACGCGATGCAGGCCGCCAACGAATACACCGAGGCGTATTTCTTCCACGGGCTGGCCGTGCAGACGGCCGAGGCCACCGCAACGTATATGAACCGGCATGTCAACCGCGAACTCGGCATCCCCGTGGAGCGCGGGCAAGCGCTACAGCTGGGGCTATCCCGCCTGCCCGGATCTGGACGATCACGCCCTGTTGTTCCGGCTGCTGCCCGCCGAGGAGAAGCTCGGCATGACGCTGACGCCCGCCTTCCAGTTGGTGCCGGAGCAGTCCACCGCCGCGATTGTCGTTCACCATCCCGACGCCAAGTATTACAGCGTGGGTGTCTCGCGCGCCGAACAACTGGCGAATAGCTGAGGCGAATAGCTGAAAGGGATCCAACCATGGCGCAAATACCCTTCCGGGAACGGCTCGAACAGGGCGTGATCCTGGCCGACGGGGCGATGGGCACGATGCTGCACGCGCAGCAGGACCTGCCGATCGATACCTGTTTCGACCTGCTGAACCTGACCGATCCGGACGTGGTGGCGGGCGTCCACCGCCACTATATCGAGAGCGGCGCGGAGATCATCGAAACGAACACCTTCAGCGCCAACATCATTAAGCTGTCCGAGTGCGGCCTGCGAAGATCAGTGCGGCGACATCAACCGCGCCGGCGTGAACCTGGTCCGCCGCGAGATCGAAGCGGCGCAGCGCGATAACGTGTATATTGCCGGATCGGTGGGGCCGCTGGGCGTGCGGCTGGCTCCCTTTGGGCGGACGACGCCCGAAGATGCTGCCGCCGCGTTTCGCGTCCAGGTGGGCGCGCTGATCGATGCCGGAGTGGATCTGCTGATCTTCGAGACATTCACCGATCTGGCCGAGATCACCGAAGCGATTCGGACAGCCCGCACGCTCAACCCGAACATTCCGATCATCGCGCAGATGACGTTCACCCGCGACGATCGCACCATGCTGGGCGATACGCCGGCTCAGGTGGCGCGCGCGCTGGTCGAAACCGGCGCGGACGTGATCGGCGTGAATTGCAGCAGCGGCCCCGCGCAGCTTCTCCGCATCGTTCACCTGATGCGGCAGGCCGTCCCGGCGGCCCGGCTGTCGGTGCAGCCCAACGCCGGCTGGCCGGAGATGGTCGGCGGGCGCGTGATGTACTCGGCCAAGCCGGACTACTTTGGCGATTACGCGCTGGCGTTTAAAGAGGCAGGGGCATCGGTGATCGGCGGGTGCTGCGGCACCACGCCCGATCATATCCACGCCATGCGCGACGCCCTGGATCACCCCGCGCGGCCGCATCTCAGCGTGATCGCCGCCGCCGATGTTCCCGATGCAGCCGTGAGCGACGTGCCCGAACAACCAACGCAGTTGGCGCGCAAGCTGGCCGCCGGGAGGTTTGTCGTCACCGTCGAGATGCCGCCGCCGCGCAGTTACACCGCCCAGAAGGTCATCGCGTCGGCCGAACTGCTGCGCGAGGCCGGTGTCGATTTCATCAATGTGTCCGACAGCCCCATGGCGCGCATGCGGATGAGCCCGTGGGCGGTGTGCCATCTGTTACAGGATCAGGTCGGGCTGGAAACCGTGCTGCACTTCCCCACGCGCGGGCGGAACCTGCTGCGCGTGCAGGGGGATCTGCTGGCCGCGCACGCGCTCAACGTGCGTAACGTGTTTGTCGTCATGGGCGATCCGACCGTGATCGGCGATTACCCGGACTCGTTCGACACGCACGACATCGTACCCACCAGCCTGATCCGGCTGATCAAGCAGAATCTCAACCAGGGTCTCGATCAGGCGGGCAACTCGATCGGCCAGCCGACGTCGTTCCAGGTGGGCTGCGCGCTGAGCGTCAACGCGCTCGACCTGGACCGTGAGATCGACCTGCTGCGCAAAAAGATGGCCGCGGGAGCCGATTTTGCGCTGACCCAGCCGATCTTTGATCCCGCCGTGCTTGAACGTTTCCTGAAGCTTTACGCGGAGCGTCACGGCCCGCTCACCCTGCCGGTTCTGGCGGGGATTCTCCCCTTATATGGCACGCGGCACGCCGCCTTTTTGCATAACGAAGTGCCCGGTATTAACATTCCCGGATCGATCCGGCAGCGCATCGCAGACGCCGGCGACGATGCCCCCCAGGAAGGCATGCGGGTAGCGCAGGAACTACTGATGGGGATCAAGGACATGGCGCAGGGTGTGTATATCATGCCAGCTTTTGGGCGCTATGATCTGGTTGCCGGTGTGGTCGATATTCTGGGCGTTTCGCAGGCAGCACGGCCCTGACTGACCCTTGGCACCATGTCAGTTCGTGTTATGATGACTCCAACAACGTGCTGCAACGCATCCGAAAGCCCCTGCGTACTGTAGTAGGGTTAGGATGAAACTGATTTATCAGCACAGGAGGCTTTAACCATGCGTCATCGCATGATCATGACGGTGATCCTGATCATCTTCGCCGCGCTGGGGTTGGCGGCCTGTGACGGCGACAACGAGAAAACACCCGAAGAACTGCCTGCCCCTCGGCCGCTGCTCCAGGAGAGCGCCGACAAGATTCAGGACGCCACCTCATTTGAGGTCGAGATGGATGTCGAAGGTTATCCGGTCGAGATCGATGTGGATAAGCTGGACGCGGTTCCGGCCGATGTGCCTCTGCAATTTAAATATGCCAAGGGGGTCTTCCAGGCTCCCGACCGGCTCGAAGCGACCTTTCAGGTCAGCCTGGGGGTCGTCAGCACTACAGCGGATCTCGTGGCGCTGGGCCGCGAGCACTACCTGCGCGGAGATATGCTGACCGGCAACCAGTGGATCAATACCGAAGTGATCCGCGGTTTTTCGCCGGCGTCGCTGCTGGCCCGTCCCGGCGGGATCGCCTATGCCCTGATGTCGATCACCGACCTGGAGATCGTCGGGGAAGAAGATGTGGACGGGCTGAAGGTCTTTCACCTCCGGGGAACGATCCAGGCTGACGCCGTGAACGCGCTGACCTTTGGCCTGATCCGCAGCAAGCACGGGAATCTCAAGATCGAGGTGTATATTGACGTCAGCGAGCGGCGCGTCAGCCAGATCAAACTCGAGGAGCCGCCGCCGGCCGATGTAATGGACGCCGATGAGACCACGTGGCGGATCAACATTCTCGACTACAACCAGGATGTGACGATCACGCCCCCGCCGGTCGGCGAAGAAGAATAGGTCATGGCCCAGTCGCAATTGAGCCTGAGGCGTATCCCTTCGCCCTGGTGGGTGCTGTTTGTCGTCTGTTTGCCCGTTTTCATCGGCGCGCTCGACCTGACGATCATTTCGGCGGTGCTGCCCGATGTGATCGTCAGCCTGGATCTGCCGGTCAAGGAATATCTGGATCAGGCAACCTGGGCGGTGAATGGCTATCTGCTGGCCTATGCCATCAGCATGACCTTTGCCGGCCGGCTGTCGGATCTGATGGGGCGGCGGGCGATCTACATCGCCTGCCTCGTCATCTTCATGATCGGCTCCTATCTGGTCACAGCCTACGACAGCCCACTATTCAATAGCTGGATGGCTCGCTTTTACCGGCAGGTGCTCGGTGAGAATCCGCCCCGCGTGGCCGAGCGTTATCTCTACCTCGTCATCATCGGCCGCGTGATTCAGGCCTTCGGCGCGGGCGCGATGGTCCCGGTGACGATTGCCCTGGTGGGCGACCTGTTCCCCCCGGAGCGCCGCGGCCGGCCGCTGGGCGTGGTGGGCGCGGTGGATACGCTGGGCTGGGTGCTCGGCCATCTGTACGGCGGCGTGATGGTGCGCTTCTTTGGCGAATACGGCGGCAACATCATGGATGCCTTTGACCGTATCGGAGTGACGATCGCACAGCCGTCATGGGAAACCCTGTTTATCCTCAACATCCCGATCAGCCTGATCGCGCTGGTGGGGGCGTGGTGGGTGCTGCGCCGTGTCCCGCAGCCGCGCGCCGTTGGCCGCTTTGACGTGCTCGGCACGCTGTTTATCACCCTGGCGCTGATCGGGCTGAATATCGGCCTGGGCGGCACCAACCCCGAATCCGCGGCAACCACGTCGAATATTGAAGACCTGAAAAACACGGCTTCCGGCTACGGACAATACTTCCTGATCGGCGCGGGAGTGGCGTTCCTGGCATTCATTCTGATCGAGTCGCGCGTTCGCTACCCGCTGATCCGGCTGAGCCTGTTCAGGAATCGCAACCTCTCGTCGGCCTCCCTGGTCAACCTGCTGGTAGGCTTCTGCCTGGCGATCGGGCTGGTCAGCGCACCATTGCTGGTCAACTTCCGGGCCAGCGAAACCACCAGCGCGAGCATCCAGCACGCCGCCTATATCGCCGGGCTGCTGCTCTCTGGCCTGACGATCCCCATGGCGCTGGCGGCGGTCCCTGGTGGCTGGCTGAGCGAGCGGTACGGCTACCGCCTGCCGACCGTGGCAGGGCTGGCGATGGCCGCGGCCGGTTTTGCGATCACGGGCGTCTGGTGGGACAGCGATACCTCTTACTGGGTCATGGGCGCGCAGATGGCTGTGATTGGCATTGGGCTCGGCCTGACGATTTCCCCTATCGGGACCGCGGCGCTCAACGACGTGGACGAACACGAGCGCGGCGTGACGTCCGCGCTGATTCTGATCCTGCGGCTGGTGGGCATGACGATCGCGATCTCGTGGCTGACGATCTATGCGCTCGACCGGTTCGACGTGCTGCAAGCGCGTTACACCGATGCAATCGCCACCGACATCAGCGAGCTGGTCATCGCCACGCAGAACGCGACCATGCGCGCGGTGGTGGATGTGATCAACGAGCTTCAGTTTATCGGGGCGGTGGTCAGCGCGGCCGCACTGGTTATCGCCCTGCTGCTCAAAGGCGGGCAAACCACGTCCCCTTCGCCGGTCCGGGTGCGGTCGTATGTCGAGGATACCGCGCCGGATTAGGGCGTGTGATGGATTTTACCCCTATCCCCCAGCCCCTTTCCCCGCACGCGGAGAAAGGGGGGTAACTCAAGTCCCTCTCCGCTTGCGGGGAGAAATTTAGGGAAGGGTAAGGGCGGCTGGCTTGTTTTGGTGAATCTCTCTCGGCCTCATATAATTGGGGCGTCTGACACCGCGCATTCGCAGAAAACGGAAGCCGATCATGGTAGAGGGATCCAAAATTCAAGTGCTGGCCGCCGTCCGGCTGCCGTCCATTATCCAGTATCGTGAAAGCCTGTCCCGAGATCCCCAGCTCAAAGCAACCGTCGTCACCAGCGAAGTCGAAGCTCGTGAGGCCCTGGCGGATTCGCAGAAACACACCGATGTTTTTGTCGTCGATAACGGCCTGGGCGGGATCTTCGAGCTGATCCGGGAACTGCGCCAGACATACCCCCGGCTGCTGATTCTGCTGGTGGACGAGGAAGCCGACTTTGGGACGCCCGGCCATGCGGATGAAGTCTCTGTCGCGCCATTCGACGATAATGATCTGCTCAAACGCATTAAACGTCTGACCGAAGAACGCCGCCTCGAAACTCTACGTGCCGATGCCCTGCCCCCAGTCCGGCAGTTTGCTAAGTCACTGCGCCGTGTCGGACCGGGACAATCCAAACAGCAGGCCGCCGTCGAGGCGATCAAGGAACTGGGTTACGACTACGTGGCGTTTTATACCATTGTGCCCATGACCCCACCCGAACTCCGGCTCAGCGCCCAGGTTGGCCCCGGCGCACTCACGAACGCCGCACCGCAGCAGCAGGATTACGAGAATTCGCTGGTGGGCTGGGTCGCGCAGAACGGCCAGAGCCGGATCGTGGGGCCGGAGGATCATCCAAACCACCCGTTTATAAAACAGCAGCGTTTTGGCGCGGGCGCGTGTATCCCTGTGGGTACCACGTTACGATTCGGTGTGCTGTTCGCCGCGCGCGAACAGCCGAACGCCATCACGCAGCAAAATGTGGTCATGCTGGAACTCGTCAGCGCGCAGCTTGCCAGCGCCCTGGCTAAACAGGCACGGCCCTGAAGCGCATGATTGTGACGTCCTCTCTCATCCAGGTCGGAACCGCACGCAGCCAGCCCGGTCAGATCGTCTATGGGCGGTTTGACGCGGTCGCCCTGCCAACCGGCGGCTTCGACTCATTTCCGGTCATTATCGCCCAGGGACGCAGCAAAGGCCCGGTGCTGTGGCTAACCGGCAACATCCACGGCGGGGAATACGACGGGCTGGCCGTCATTCACCAGTTCTTTCGCTCGAACATCCTCGACGGTCTGAAGGGCACGGTCGTCGCCATCCCGACTCTGAGCCCGGCCGGACTGCGCGTCGGCGAGCGGAGCCCGTATTATCTGCGCGGCAAGGACCCGAACCGGCTGTTTCCCGGCCTGCCCGGCGCGGACGACCACGAGGACGTCGTGCCGCCGTCGGCGCTCGAACTGGCCTACGAGCGTCTGTTTGAGACTATCGACGCCACCGCCGACTACCTGCTCGACTTCCACAACTACGGCATCCAGTCGATCCCGTTCGCCCTGCGCGATCCGATCTTTTACCGCGAGCCGCGCGATAAGCCTGTGGCGCGCAAGCTGCAAGAGACGGTCGGGGAGATGCTTCAGGCGTTGGGGCTGACCATCATCAACGAATATGCCTCGGATCGCTACCTGCGCATGAACCTGCACCGCTCGGTCAGCGGCGCGGCCCTGAACCGGGCGCGGATCCCGGCGGTCACGGTGGAAGTTGGGGGCCAGCTTGCGGTCAATACAGGACATGTGCGCGCCGTGGTGGTGGGAATCCGTAACATGATGCGCTGGGCAGGCATGCTGGCCGGCTCGCCGGAACCGCTGCCGCCGGAGTTCCCCATCATCCGGCCCAATTACGCCATGCGCCGGACCACACATCCCCGCGTGCCCGAAGCCTGTCTGGTCTATCACCTCGTCCAGCCGGGTGATGCGGTGCGGGCGGGCGATCCGGTCGCGCACATGGCCGATATTTACGGGCGGCCGGTGGGCGCTCCCGACGGGCTGCTGCGGACCGAGTATGACGGTTTTGTGATGGGTATTTTCCCCGGCATCGCGTTCTATCCGAACGAAGCGATCATCGGGCTGGCCGTGCGCGACGAGGGCGATCTGATCGTCCAGGCCCCGCGCCGGTGGTAGGAGCTTACCCCTCCCTAAATCCCTCCCCGCACGCGGAGAGGGACTTGTCGCGCCATCCAATTAGAGTGGGAATAACCGGATTTTTGTAGGGGCGTATCGCAATACGTCCCTACGATTCTCGATAGGTGTCAATAGGTGCTCTGGGAATCTATGCAGGGCGACCCGGTGGATCTTCCTGGGCGGGTTTACAATCCCGCCCCTGAAAAATCATCGAAAGAATGGGGAGATTGGACCTACGACGACTGCACGCCGGCCAACCGATCGGCGTACTGGCGCTTGTAGTAGTCCAGATACTCGCCGGTCTTGATCTTCCGCCACCACCATTCGTTCTCCTGATACCACTGCACGGTCGCCGCCATGGCGTCTTCAAAGCGGTGCTGTGGTTCCCAGCCCAATTCGGCGCGGATCTTGTCATTGGTCAGGGCATACCGCCGGTCGTGGCCGGGACGGTCCTCAACGTAGCGGATCAGGCTCTCCGGCTTGCCGAGCGTCTGGAGGATAAAGCGCGTGATCTCGATATTGTGCAGCTCGTGATCGCCGCCGACGTTGTAGATCCCGCCGGGCGCGCCCTTGTGCAGCACCACATCGATCGCGTCGCAGTGATCGTCCACATACAGCCAGTCCCGCACCTGCATCCCATCCCCATACAGCGGCAGGGGCCGGTCATCAATCGCCTCGGTGATGAAAAACGGCGCGATCTTCTCCGGGTACTGGTAGGGGCCAAAGGTGTTACTGCCGCGCGTCACGGTGGTGTGCAGCCCGTAGGTGACGTGATAGGCGCGCAGCATCATCTCGCCGCCCGCTTTGCTGGCCGCATAGGGGCTGTTCGGTTCCAGCGGGTCGCCCTCGCGGAAATAACCTTCCGGGATCGAGCCGTAGACCTCATCGGTGCTGACATGGTGCAGGCGCTTGATACCCAGTTCGCGCGCCGTGTCGAGCAGAATATACAGCCCGACGACATCCGTGTGAATGAAGGCATCCGGCTCCAGAATTGAGCGGTCTACGTGGGTTTCGGCGGCGAAGTTCACGATCGCGTCGATAGCGTGCGTTTGGAGCACGCGCCGCACCGTCTCGCGATCGCTGATGTCGCCCTGCTCGAAGGCATAGTTGGGCGCATCCTGCGCCGGCAGCAGGTTGTCCAGATTGCCCGCGTAGGTCAGCTTGTCCAGCACCACGATCCGGTAATCGGGATATTTGTTCACCATGCGGCGCACAAAACCACTGCCGATAAACCCCGCGCCGCCTGTCACCAGGATATTTTTCATCTCGTTCAGACTCCTTTTTCGCGGTTGGCTGTTAGCGATTAGCGCTAGCCAAAAGCTAAAAACCAACTGCTGATGGCTACTCTGTTGCTACACCGTTCGGAGAGAGGACAAATTTCACGATCGCGTGCGCGACGCCGTCTTCGTCATGGCTGCCGGTCACGTAATCCGCGCCCATGCGGACCGCTTCGGGTGAATGGCCCATCGCCACCCCGATCCCCGCCAGGCGGATCATGTCCAGATCGTTGCAGTTATCGCCAAAGCACATGGTTTCGTGCGGCGCGATGCCGAGATAGTCCAGGATATAGGCCAGCGCCGTGCCCTTGCTCGCTCCGGCCGGCAGCAGTTCCACCACGGTGATCAGACCGGACCGCAGCACCTGCGCCCGACCGGCGAACGTGTGCTCCAACTCGAGTTGGAACTGGTTCACACGCTGCGGATCGCGGTTCATCAGCACGATCTTATAGGGCTTGTATTCGGATCGGAGCGCCGCTTCGAGATCGGGGACCATGACCGGCACCGGCTCGTGATGATCGACCAGTTCCTGCACACTCTCATTCCACGCTTCGGCCAGCAGCCCTGTCTCTGTAGAGACGATTGGCGTAAACCCGCGCGCCTTGCTGATCCGCACGACTTCGATCGCGTCATCGCGCAAGAGCGGATGTTCATGGAGCAGCGTGCCGTCCGGCGTGAAAACCTGCGTGCCATTGCCGCAGATTATCGGGATCTGGATGTCGAACTGCCGGGTGATCCCCGGCGTCGAGGGGAACGACTTGCCCGTCGCAACGGTGAACAGCACGCCGCGCGCCTGTACTTCGCGGATCACATGCTCGGTGAAAGGCGTAACGACGTGCTCGGAATTCAGCAGTGTCCCGTCCAGGTCGGTCACGATCAGGCGGATAGGTTCTTCGGGCATGGACATGTCCTGTTACAGCAGCCCCAGGCGGCTGTGGTCGCCCAGGTGCATCTTGATCGCCTTGGGGCGCAGCGAGGCAATCGTCACCTCGGCATAGCGCCCGATCAGGCTGTCTTGAATACGGGTGGGAATGTCGCGGATCGTGCTGTGCTCCAATACGATGCTGCGCTCGATCTCGCTGTTCTCGATGACGACATTATGATAAATGCTGGAAAACGGCCCCACATAGCTGTTGATGATACGCGTGTTGCGCCCGATGATGGCCGGACCGCGGATGACGCTGTTCACGATCTCCGCGCCTTCTTCGATGGTCACGCGGGTATCGATCTCCGAGCGCTCGTCTACCTTGCCCCGGATCGCCGGGCAGAGTTCTTCCAGCACAAAGCTGTTCGCCGTCAGCATCTCGCCGGGCTCGCCCGTATCGATCCACCAGCCGCGATGAATGTGGGGATAGACCGTGTAATCATGCTCGACAAGCCATTGAATCGCGTCGGTGATTTCCAACTCGCCGCGGAACGATGGCTTGATCGCCGCCGTCGCTTCGAAGATATGGTGATCGAACATGTAGATGCCGACCAGCGCCAGATTCGACGGGGGGTCCTTGGGCTTTTCGACCAGCTGCACGATACGCCCTTCGCCGTTCAGGCGGGCCACCCCATAGCGTTCGGGGCGTTCGACCGCCGTCAGCACGATCTGGCTGTTCCACTCGGTATGATCGGCAAATTCCGCGATGAGCGGGCTGATCCCACCCTGGATGACGTTATCGCCCAGGAACATCACAAAGCGGTCATCGCCCAGAAAATCGCGCGCAATCTTGACGGCGTGGGCCAACCCGGACGGCGCGTCCTGCGGAATATAGGTCACGCTGACGCCGAACTGCTCACCCGTGCCCACCGCCTCGCGGATTTCGGGGCCGGTATCCCCGATCACGATCCCAATCTCGCGGATGCCCGCATCGCGGATCGCCTCGATCACGCGGACGAGGATCGGCTTGTTGGCGACCGGGATGAGTTGTTTCGCGCGCGTATAGGTTAATGGATACAGTCGCGTCCCCTTGCCGCCGCTCAGAATCAGGCCCTTCATCGTGTGCGCTCCCAAAGATAGTTAACGGTGAACAGTAATCAGTAGACAGTAATCAGTGAACAGTTGATGGCGTCTGCTCATGCACTTTACCCCTGAATTCCCTCAAAAAGCACGCGAGGGGGCTTTGCTCCCCCTCTCCGCGCGTGGAGAGGGGGAAGCGAGCAGCCTCGCTAGAGGACGCTCGCCGGGGGTGAGGTATATCCTACCGCGCGTAATAACCGCCGACGGCGCGCTCGCGCGGGGCGTTGATCAGCACGGTACCGATCAGCGGCACCTTGACGCGTTCGAGTTCTTCCTTGGCGCGGGCGGCATGATCGCGGCGCGACGTGCCCGCGCGCAGCACCAGCAGCAGCCCATCGACCTTCAGGCCGAGCAGCGCCGCATCGGTCACGACCAGCACGGGCGGCACATCGAACAGCACATAATCCGCCTGTTCCTTCAGCGCGGCGATCGCCTGATCCATCCGGCGCGAGACCAGCACATCCGCCGGGTTGGGCGGCAGCGGGCCGCTCGTCAGGACGCGCAGATGATCGATGCCAACCGCCTGCAAGGCCGGATTCGCCAGGGCCGCCTCGCTGAGCAGCATGGTCGTCAGGCCCTCGGTATTGTCGAGCTTCCACAAATCGTGCTGGGCCGGCTTGCGCAGATCGCAGTCCACGATGATCGTATCGTGCCCGCTCTGCGCCAGCGTCACGGCGAGATTCGCCAGCGCGGCGCTTTTGCCTTCGCCCGGCACCGGGGAGGTGATCGCCAGCGTGCGAACCGGGTTGTCCAGATTGGAGAACATCAGGTTGGTGCGCAGAGTCCGGTAGGCTTCGGCAGCGGGCGCACGCGGATCGGTCAGGGTTATCAGGTTTGTTTCGGGCATGTCACCACCTCAAGCGCGGTTATCGTCGGCGGGGACCGCCGCCAGCACAGGTAATCCCAGGAAACGCTCGACATCTTCCCCGTTGCGAACCACATTGGATTCCAGGTATTCCAGCACAAAGACCACCGTCCCGCCGAGCAGCAGCCCCAGGATCGCACCCGCCAGCACGTTGATCCGCGTGTTGGGCGTGTGCTGTCCCCAGGTTGCCGTGTCGATCAGAATGGGATCAATGCGGTCTTCACGCTGAAGTCCGCGATTGCTGGCGTTCTTGTACTCCTCAAGCAGTTTGCCATATTCGGTCGCCACCTGCGCCGCCAGCGGGCCGTCTTCCATATCCACATCGAATTGAACGATGAGCTGCGTCGGATCGGAGGCGATGGTGACGTGGCTGCGTAACTCGCCAGGGGTCGTATCCAGGTGCAGCCGGTTGATCACTTGAGACGCCTGATCGTCGCTGTTCATATACACGACATAGCTGTTCAGCAGCGTGCGCAGGGTTTCGGTCAGGCCAAAATCATTCCGCGCCGGCTGGAACAGGACTCGCTGCGTGGCGCGATAGGTGGGGGTCTGCAATCGGCTGAATACAAACGCGGCGGCGGCGGTGATCAGCACGGCCAGCACGATTATCCACCCCCGCCGGAGGAGTATCCGGGCGTAATACAGTAAATTCATTGGGTCAGGTCCTTCAGCTTCAAAACCACAGGCTCATTATAACAGGCGTCCAAACGTTATCAGCTTTTTATCAGGCTGGCGCGTGGCAATAGTCAGCTTACCGGCGTGCGGACCGGCGTTCCGGCGGGATCTCAGCCAGGACCGCCAATCCCAGGGCTTCAACATCGTCACGCGTGCGCACACTGTTATCCAGATATTCTGCCAGCACCGCCAGCGCAAGGCCCGCCGCCAGCCCGATCACCAGCCGGATCAGCGGGGCGGCGCGCGTGGTGATCGGCGGGATCGCTTCGTTTACTCGCACGTCGTCCAGCGCCACGACCTCGACCGGCGCGCCGGCAAACTGCGGGAAATACGTCTGGTTGCGCGTCTGCAGCACGGTGATCGCCGCCGCCGCGATGGCCCGGATCTCTGCCTCGTCGTCCCACCCCACGTACAGGGTCACGACGCTGCGAAAGGTATCCGCAAAAAAGGCCGGGCGCAGATCGTCCCCATCGATGGTGATCCCCTGCTCGCTGAGGACCTGACTCACCTCGGCCGCGAAGCTGTCACTGGTGATCCAGGGCGGCAGGTTCACGACCACATATTCCGACGCCAGCAGCGGCACGTAAACAGTATCTTCGTAGGGCGTGGTGATCCCTTCGATCCGTGCATCGGGCGGGGCCGCCGCTGTCAGGCGCACCTGCACCGAATAGGTCACGGGTGGTGATACCACATCGACCAGGGATGGCAGCGTCAGGAGCAGCGCCACCCCAAACGGCAGCGCGATCAGCCACCAGCGCCGCCAGACCAGTTGCCAGAGCGCGATTAATTCCACAGCCGCCCCTCTCTTTTGAGCCCGCACGTCGAGCATTATAACGAATATGCGCTCAAAACGTGAGAGCAAGATGTGTTCAGTTATTGGTTGTTGGTTTTTGGTGATTGGATTTTGGCAGCTGGCCGCACCCCCTGGCCGCCTCTCCGGCATAGCCAGAGAGGGGAAAGCACGGGTTCGTCCCCCTCTCTAACTCGGTTGGAGAGGGGGATTGAGGGGGTGAGGCCGATCGAAGCCCCGGAGGTAGGCTTTACTCGTGGACAGGCGATGAACAGTTTTTCTTGTCAGATCCAACGCATTCGGGTTAGTCTTGACACAGATGCACGATGCACGCAAAGGAACGACCATGGCCCGCCGGAAAGCAGACTACGACGACTATAACGAGGAGCCCGACCGCGAAGAGGATGGACTCGATCCCCGCCTGACTCTATCCATGACCCAGCAGGCGCTCGACTGGGGGATCAGCGGCAGTGTGCTGGCCGTTCTCATTCTGACGGTGGTTTACACCCTATCACCCGCCGATTTTATGGCCGACGTGCTGCCGTCGGCCGCGAATATCGATGACGTGGCCGCGATCCTGGGCGGGGCCGGCTCGATCACCTTCCTGGCGGTGATGCGCTACGTGCTGCAAACGCGCGTCGGGCCGCTGGGCTGCCTGTTTGCCATTATCCTGACGTCAGTTGGCGCGTTTGCCATCTTCTGGGCGTTGATGCGCCTCTTCGATTCGATCCTCTGACGAGCTATTCCACCGGGCTCGGATCCAGGCATGACGGCAATACCCCCGGATCATACGGCCAGGATTGCCCGTAAAACGACAGGTATTCCGAGGCGTGCGCCGACCAGTAATCCATATCGTGCTCGCCGGTTGGATTGATCAGGTACTCGTGCGCGATACCGTTCCCGCGCAAAAGTTCGGCCATAAGCATCGCGTTCGTCCCCACGTAATCATTCGTCGCATTGTCAAAGTAGATCCGCATGGGGGATTTGGTCAGGTTGGCGCTGGTCGCCAGATCCAGCGGGTTGACCTCGGGGGGGGTAGCGTCCGGCTCAAAGTGCGGGCTGTGCCCCCCGACAGCGCTGAACAGTTCCGGGTGGCGGAAGGCGATGCTGAATGCCCAGAACCCGCCTCGCGAAATCCCGCCGATGGCGCGCCCCGTGCGGCTGCCCCACAGGCAGAAATCGGCCTCAACCGAAGGGATCAATTCGTCCAAAATCAGGTTCTCATAGTTTGCGTCTTCGGGCGCGTCGTTCAACTCCGCGACCAGATCGCCATCCGGCATGACCAGCACCATCGGCGGGAGAGTCCCCTTCTCGATGCCCTGGTCCATCTCCACCGGCGCGCCCAACTGCTCCCACATGGTTTCATCGTAGCCGGTGCCGTGCAGCAGGATCACGTAAGGATAGCGCTTGAAGGTGTCATAAAAACACGGCGGCAGGTAAATGCGATAGGGCACATCGCCGCCCATAATGTCGCTGGTGAATGAGCCATCGAGCACCATCCCTTCGCGCGACTCGCAGGCGAACGGCGTGGGGGATGGCAGCGCCGTGGCGGGCGGTGTCGGCGTGGTGGAAGGGACCGGCGTATTCACGACGCCAGCCGCCCCAACGGCTTCGGCCGATGCATCGGCTGTAGCCGCAGCCGCCATGGGCGACGCGGGCATCTCGCTGGTGAGTATCATAACGGCCGCGGTCGGCGCGGTGCTGCTGGTCACAGCGGTGCTGCCAATCGGCGGCGTAGGTGATGGCAGCGCCAGGGTTTCCGGCGTTACCCCAGTGACGACAACATACTGCGCCGTTTGGTCTGGCGCGAGCGGCTCGCACGCGACCAGCAGTGCAAACGTCAGGCAAACGAAGGATAGGATCAGGCGTTTTATTGGTATCATGAGCGGGAATTATATGCCCAGAGAGGTCAGGACACAACCTGCACCTGTCTCTCATCAGGTTCTCATTGGCGAACCGATCTGAAAACCGTAAAATCGTGTATCTTTGATGAATGAGGCGACGACAACCAACACGCCATGACGACACAATCCATGCGCCGGCCTGCGGCATCACGGGCGGGCTACCGGCCCGCTCACCGGCTGCGGCGGCGCTTCCGTAATACCCTCCGCACGATCTTCGCGCGGGGCGATGTGAGCAGCCTGTTGATGACGTGGGCGCTCATGATCACCACGGCGCTTGCGCTGCGTGCCGGCGAATGGACTGGCGGGATGAGCTCGCTGGTCGTGATCGGCTTCCTGTCGGTGGGATTCGGCTTTCTGCTGGCGCGCAGCCACTATTCGGAACTGCTCGCGCTGATTATGAGTTCCGTCTACAGCATCGCCGCCGTGCTGGTCGTGAATGCATTATTCCTGGTGGATCACGGCTTTATCACCGCCCGCACCGATACGCTGCTGCTGGAACTGAAGACCTGGACCACTCAAGCGCTGGCCGGGGATCAGCCTGCCAACGACAACGCCGCATTTGTCACGTTTTTATCCGTGCTGTTCTGGTTCCTGGGACATAACGCGGCGTGGCACGTGTTCCGCGTGGACCGCGTGTGGCGGGTGATCCTCCCGACGGGGCTGGTGCTGATCACCAACCAGTTTTACTACCAGGGCGACAACTCGCTGGACATCTACCTGATCATCTTCGTGATCCTGTCCCTGCTGCTGCTGATACGCTCGCATATCGACAACCGCGAATACGACTGGTTTATTCACCGTGTGAGTTTTCCCGGCCATGTGCGACGCACGTTCTTTCAGGCGGGTGGCGTGCTGGCGCTGGTGCTCGTCCTGGCCGCGTGGCTCACCCCCACCGGCTCAGATGACCGCAGCCTGGAACGAGTCAAGGAATTTCTCTCCGGAGATGCATTCGTTGATCTGGCGGACCTGTGGAACCGGCTGTTCTCGTCGCTCGAAGCGGAGGGGATCGCCACGTCCGACTATTACGGCGGCGACGAGCTCCAGCTCAGCGGCGCGATCCAGTTGGGCGACGAGCCGGTGATGTACGTGGAAGCGCCTTATGGCCCGCGCTACTACTGGCGCTCGACCGTATACGATGCCTACGATTTTAGCTCCTGGCGCTGGAAGCATATCCGCACGGTGCGCGCCTATACGGATGAGCCCGGCCTGCGCTTTAATATTGGGGATACGCTGCCCGGCGCGCGCCAGGAAATCGAGCAGAGCTTCACGATGCTGCTGCGTGCATCCGAACTGATCTATGCCGCGCCGCAGCCGGTCGAGATGGGACTGCCCGTCGAAGCGGAACTGGACTGCGTGACAGATTTTGGGCGCGGCTGCGTGAATAACCAGCAGCCGTCCGATGTGGCGATCATCCAGGCGCGCAAACCCTTGCGGCGGGGCGACACTTACAGCGTCGTGTCGTCGATCAACATGGCACTGGCCGCGCAGTTGCGCGCTGCCAGCCTGGATTACCCGGATTGGGTGCTGCGCCAGTATTTGCAGGGCGCGACCAGTGTCTCGCCGCGCGTGCGCGATTTGACGGCCCAGATTGTCGCCCAGACCGGGGCGCAGACGCCGTATGATCGGGCGCGGGCCATCGAAACCTGGCTGCGCAACAATATCCAATATAACGAGACGATCCCGGCCCCACCCCGCGGCAGCGACCCGATCGAATGGTTCCTGTTTGATACGCGCCAGGGTTACTGCAACTACTATGCCAGCGCGATGGTGCTGATGCTGCGATCGCAGGGCATCCCGGCGCGGATGGCCGCCGGATTTGCACAGGGCAGTTGGGATGGCGAACGCGGCGCGTTCCTGGTCCGCGAACGCGATGCACACACGTGGGTTGAAGTCTACTTCCCTGGCTATGGCTGGGTGGAATTTGAGCCGACCGCCGACGAAGCGCCCATCGACCGTCAGGATGAGCCGATACCGCCCAACCTGCTGCCGTCGATCACGCCCATGCCCACCGCGACCGCGCTCCCGACGATGACGCCCACGCCCCTGCAGGCCACGCCCGAAAGTGGCGCGAATGCGACGCCGACCAGTCAGGCGCAGGGGCCGGTCCAGCCGCCTACCCCGACGCCGACGCCCATGCCGACTGCGACGCCGCCTCCGCCCCCGGACGTGACCCGCGTGGATAACGACGACAGCAGCGTCTTAAGAACGGTGCTGCTGACCCTGGGGATCTTCGTGCTGGTGATCCTGGGTGGTGTGCTGGCGGTGTTATTCGCCATCTGGTATATCGAATACCGGGGACTTGGCGGGCTGACGATCATTGAGCGCGCCTATGCCCGGCTGGCGATCTATGCCCGCTGGCTGGGGCTGAAATTCACCCAGTCGTCCACGCCGGACGAGCGCCGCCGTTATATGGTCAGCGAGCTGCCCGAAGGTGAGAAGCCGATCAACTCCATCACGCGGCTGTACATGGAATCCCGCTATGGTGATCCGGATGGCAATCGCGCGCACATCCGAAACAGCCGGGTCGCTCAGGAAGCGTGGAGTGAGGCCCGCCGGACGTTTGTCCGGCGCAAGCTGGGACGGCTGCTCGGCCGCCGGTAGGGCCGGTTATGAATATCTGAAGGCATCGAACGAAGGGGCACTTGACGCCGCGCGTCCAGGCTGGTATCATGAATCCGCATCCAGCTTAGCTGGACTTTGCCGCAGACAGCAGGGGCCCAACCGGGCTTAATCATCAGTACGCCCTGCCGAGGTGAAGACCCAAGCCGAACCGCCCATTCTGGTTTGAAACCCATTGGACGAGTCACGGTCTTCGCCCTAGCGCGGAGGCCGTTTTTTGTTGGTGGTCTCCCCTGCGGGTTGACAAAATCCCGAGGAAAGGAGGAATACGCGCTTGGCTATCACTCGAAAGCGGAAAGAAGAACTGGTTGCAGACTATGTCGAGATGCTGCGACAGGCGAAAGGCGTTGTCGTCACCGAGTATCGCGGCATGACGATGAAGAATCTGGACGACCTGCGCGGCAAACTGCGCGACAACCAGTCGGGCTTCACCGTGACCAAGAACACGCTGCTCAAGATCGCGCTGCGTGAGGCCGGTATGGCAGTGCCCGACGAGATGCTCAACGGCCCAGTAGCGCTGGCGGTTGCCTATGAGGACCTGCCCGCGACCATCAGGACGGTGCTGGAATACGCTGGCACCAATGACCTGTTTATCGCGAAGGGTGGCGTGATCGGCACTTCTGCCGTGCGGGGCGACGATCTGAAAACGGTCTCCGAACTGCCGTCGCTCGACGTACTCCGTGCCCAGTTGCTTGGCACGGTCACAATGCCGTTGGCTCAGTTCTTGGGCCTGCTCGAAGAACCGAGCCGCCAGTTGGTGGCCGTGATCAAAGCCGGGTCCGATGGCCTGGTCAATGTTCTGGCGGCGTACAGCCAGAAAGACGCTGCCTGATTCCGGCAGCCGCAACAACGTTTACATTATCGTCAGCAAACAGCAGTCAAAACTGAAACTCGAGAATATGAAAGGGAATATCTCGCAATGGCTAACCTCGACAAATTAGTTGAAGAACTCAGCGCCCTTACCGTTCTGGAAGCGGCGGAACTGAAGACCCGTTTGGAAGAAGCCTGGGGTGTCCAGGCGGCGGCCCCGATGGCGATGGGCGCAATGCCCATGATGGGGATGGGCGCGTGCTGCTCCCGCGGCAGCGGCGGAAGAAGTCGAAGAGCAGACTGAATTCAACGTCGTGCTCAAGGACATCGGCCCCAAGAAGATCGAAGTGATCAAGGTCGTGCGCAGCCTGACCAACCTTGGCCTCAAGGAAGCGAAAGACCTGGTCGAAGGCGCTCCCAGCAACGTGATGGAAGCGGTCAGCAAGGAAGCCTCTCAGGACGCCAAGTCCAAGCTCGAAGCCGCCGGCGCGGTCATCGAGGTCAAGTAACCGCCTAGCGGTTTTTCCAACCGATTCAGCGAACAGGCGACTCTCATACCGGGAGCCGCCTGTTTTTGTTTACTGCCTGATCCGTCAGTAGTGGCCCATCCGGTAGCCCCCCCAGGCGGTCGCGAGCGGGAAGAACGGGCGAGGTTAACAGTCCCGGCTCTCACATCGTGGAAAGGGATTTAGGGCGGGGCCACCGACCGGCTACTGCTTGCGCTGCTGCAGACGCTCGAACGGGTCCTGATAGCCGGTGGCCGTGCGGCGGGCGCGCTCGTCGCGGCGCTGGCGGGCGACCTCAAGCTGCCGGATCAGCACGCTGTAGTTTGGCACAATGAACACCCAGGCGTCGGCACGGGGCGAAAACAGATATTTGCCCATATATCGCACCAGCCGATTTTTGGGCGCGGGCCACGACGTCACATAGACCTCGACCGCCGTCATCCCCAGGAGCGGCGTCATGAGCGGTTTGCCCCGGCCTTTCAGAACTCTCTCGCGGGAACAGCTGCGATACCTGCACCGATAAGACCTGCTTGATACGCGTATAACTGACCAGCGTCCGGTAAAACGGGGTGCGAATCTCCAGCACATCCGGCCGGCACTGGACATACGATCGCCGTTTCGCAATGACCGACAGGAGCAGCAGCCCCAACCCGACCAGCATCACGATCACGCCGATTACGGCGAGCTTGTCCGGGTCCACAATTCCATGATCCAGCTCGTCCACATAACGAGGCAGCAGCAGAAACGGGCCCAACAGAAACAACAGCAGCCCCGGGGGACGATAGCGCCGCCCCATGTTGTGGTACAGCAGCAGCGGGTGCCGGGTGATGGGGAGCGCGTCAGTGTCCTGGGATTGTTCTTTTGCTCGTGCCATAAAGCCCTCCTTTGCACGTCAGGTTCGCAATTTATAACCGATCACCTTACCTATGATTCTAGACTCGATAAGGAATTTTACTTACACTAGGTATAGTATATGGCGATATTGGCTAGAGGAAACCGGGGTTCCAATGACTACGATTCAAGCCGATGAAGTCGAGATCAGCATCCAGGATGGAACGTGGCGTATCATCCCAACCGGAGACGATGTGCTGACCACGGGCCCCGTCTTTTACGTGACGCGCGGCGGCGGTATCCTGGAATATTCCCCCGCTTTTGCCGACGCCCGCAAACTCCCGGGTACGGTGCTTTCCGTCGAATACGTGCGGGCCGCGGTTATTGGCTACGAAGAAATCACCCGGCGCTGGCTGTTAGGTCTCCATATTGCCCGCCAGGACGCCGACAAGGCGCGCTGGCTGGAACTGGTGCGCTGGCCGCCGGGCGATAACGAACTGTATGCCCGCGCCGCCCAGCAGGCCGCCCGCGAACTCGCTGAACATATCGGCTGCCCGCTCAAGATCTTCGGGGCCAAGAAGATTCCGCAGCCCCAATCCACCACCGACCCGAGTCGCAGCGGCGTCACGGGGCCGCTGGTGCCCCATAAGCGCGAAGACATCGGCCCCCAGCGCGTGAAGCTGTTCGCCCAATCGGCCAAACTGCCGGTGCAGTATCCGGGTCTGTGGCTGGGACGCGGCAAGGGTAACAGTATCGTGCTGCGCCTGGATAAAGACGCGGCGTCTGCCAAGGCGGGCGGAGTGGCCCCCTCGTTTAACCAGTGTGTGATCGATCCCGACGAGCGCATTATCCGGTTGGTGCCGCCGACCGGACTGCTGGGGACCTTTTTTGGCGCGCCGCAGGGCCGCGTGATCAAAACCGGCGATGTCCGCAATGTGGAGCTTCGGTACATTATCACACGACGATTTGTCCCACAGCCGGAAGGCAAAGGCGTGGTTACGGAAGTCACCATTACCAACTACACCTGGGATGTCTACCTGACCCTGCCCGATGAGTCGCTTCTGCTGGCGCAGACGGCGCATTCCACCAGCAGCGAGTTGTCGCGCAAGCGCGCCACGGTGGGCAACAAGTTCGCTGTAGACACCAAAGCGGGGATCGAATACCTTCGGCAGCACCAGGCCGATCAGGAAGCGTACGAAGCCGCCGAAACGTTCGCGCGGACGGTCGGCATCGTGATCGCCAGCACATTAGGCGTGCGGCTGGTGCAGACCGAGATTGAAGAAGGCTAAGACAGTCTCAGCCAGTGATACCCATACGGTGCAAGCTCGATCGGGTAGGGAACGCCGCCGATCTCCGGCCAGACATTACCCGTGAGCACATCAACCGGGCTGGTGCCGCTCATCGTCGCCAGATCGAGCGCGATTGGCTGCGATTCGTCCGTGAGATTGACAATCACCAGGAAGCATTCCGGTTTGGCCCCCTCGGGTGCGTCAGAATCGGAATATACCCGCCAGTAGCCCAGCACGCCCGTATTATCGGGCAGCACAAATTCGAAAGTGCCGCGCCCAAAGGCTCGGAACTGCTTGCGGATCTGCAGCATGTGCCGGACCGCGTGCCACAAGGAATCCGGGTTGGCCTGCTGCTGTGCGACGTTGATCCGCTGGTAGCCAAATACCTCGTCAGTGATCGGTGCTTCGTAGAGACGGTCCGCATCAGAAAACCCGGCGTTATGGGAAGCATCCCACTGCATCGGCGTGCGGACGCCGTTCCGGTCGTGCCGCCAGACATCGTCACCCATGCCGATCTCATCCCCATAATACAAGATCGGTGAGCCGGGCAGCGTAAACAGCAGGGCGTTGAGCAGCCGGATGCGCCGCATATCGTTGTCGAGCAGCGGGGCCAGGCGGCGGCGGATGCCCAGGTTGAGCCGCATGCGGGGTTCGGGCGCATACTGCTCCCACATGTACTGGCGCTCCTCGTCCGTCACCATTTCAAGCGTCAGTTCGTCGTGGTTGCGCAGGAAAATGCACCACTGGGAACGCGGCGGAATCGCGGGCGTGCGCGCCAAAATATCGACAATGCTCTGGCGGCTGCGCTGCCTGAGGGCCATGTACAGCCGGGGCATGATCGGAAAGTGGAAGGCCATGTGAAATTCGTCGTCATTCCCCAGGTACGCCCGGACATCTTCGGGCCACTGGTTCGCCTCCGCCAGCATGACCCGCCCCGGCCAGCGTGCGTCGAGATGGGCGCGCATTCGCTTGATATAGGCGTGTGTTTCGGAGAGATTCTCACAGTTCGTATTCTCACGCTCGAAGAGATAGGGCGCGGCATCGACGCGGAAACCATCCACGCCCAGTTCCATCCAGAAATCCATGATCCGCAGCATTTCCTGCTGGACGTCGGGATTGTCATAATTGAGATCGGGCTGCTCCCTGTAGAATCGATGCCAGTAGTATTCGCCGCTGCGTTCATCCAGCGTCCAGTTCGAGTCGAGCGTATCCAGAAAAATCACGCGCGCATCGGCATATTTTTCGGGCGTATCGCTCCACACGTACCAGTCACGCCGGGGCGAGTCTTTGGAAGCGCGCGCTTCCACAAACCACGGATGCTGATCGGAGGTGTGGTTGACCACAATATCCACAATCAGATACATGCCGCGCGCATGCACGCCCTCGATCAGCGCCTTAAAATCGTCCAGCGAGCCAAAATCCTTGTGGATCTGGTAATAATCCGCGACATCATATCCATCATCCACCAGCGGTGACGGGCAGATCGGCAGCAGCCAGATGCAGTCTACGCCCAACCGCTGAAGATAGTCCAGCTTGCTGATCAGCCCGCGCAGATCGCCGTTGCCATCGCCGTCGCTGTCCCTAAACGCCCGCACGTAAAGCTCGTAAAAGACGGCATCCTGATACCACAAAGGATTTGAATAGTCAGCCATAAATCGTCCTGTTCCAGCTCCCAGCGTGTTGAACGGTGAGGTATCAGGCAAAATGAATATGAATCACCAGATGCCCTAACCGGAGTTCATCCCCATCACGCAGAATCCGCGCCTGATGCGCAATCAATTTTTGACCGTTGATATGGGTGGCGTTCGCGCTGCCCATATCCACCACTTTGAGCGTATCGTCCTCAACGATAATGGAAGCATGACGCCGCGAAACCCCTTTTTCTTCCGCTCCATAACCTGTCAGATCGACGTGCGGCGATATCCCTGAGATGGTGTCATAGCGGCCCAACACGATCACTTCCGACACGGGGACGACAAGCGGCTCATCATAGTCCCGGATACGCAGCAGCAGCTTGCGCTCACTGCCCAGGCGGGCTGTACCCCAGCGTGGGTAGTTCCCGACGTCGCCCACGTTATCCAGGCGCCGCGTGATATATTCGGGTGTGGCTTCGTCTTGAGAAACTAACACTAAATCGCACTGGGCACAAATGAGCTCTCCCGGCGGATTCTCGTAACCGCACTTTGCGCACGTGATCACTGAATGCGTATCCCTTCGCCAAATTAACGCTGACACAAGTATACTCCAAGCAAGTAGGCTGACAATGTTGTGTGCGCCTCAGCCGGGATATAATGCGGGTTGAGGATTGGAGGCGGAGCAACCCATGAGCCAACGTCCCTGGTACAAACGGGCTGGACAACTGGGCCGGCGGCTGACCGTCGCCGAGCGGTACTATGAGCGTGCCCTGGACGCTTATGCCAAGAATCGTCTCGATGCCGCGCTGTCCGATCTGGACGAAGCGATTCTCAGCGCGCCTGGCTCTGGGGAGTTTTATGCGGCGCGTGGCCTGATCCTGTTTCAGCAGAACCCACACCGCGAGGACGAAGCCGAAGAAGATTTCGCGCAGAGCCTCGAACTGGATCCGACCCAGTGGCTCGCCTATTATGGCCGTGGGATGATGGCCTTCAAGCGTGACGATTATACCCGAGCCATCGATCAGTTCTCGCGCGCGGCACGGATCGAGCCGCAGCGCCCCGAAATCTACTTCTACCGTGCCGTGGCGTTTTTCCGCTCGGACAACCCGCCAGAAGCGATCCGGGATATGGAGTTCGCCCAAAAGCTGCTCGGAACGGCCGACCCGCGTTACAAACAGGCCGAGCAGCTTCTGGTTATCTTCCGAAGCGCGCCGTCCACACCGGCCAATCCTTTAGCGTAGGGTGGAAACGAAGTGGATTTGCGGCGGGCCGTCCGGTGCGTTAGCATCTCTTCAAGAGCAGCACGCCATAATTCGATGATCACACGAGGTAAGAGACTCATGAAAGCCGTCATTCTTTGCGCGGGCAAAGGAACACGCCTGTACCCGGTCACGCTGACGATGCCCAAGCCGCTGGTTCCGGTTGCCAACAAGCCGCTGTTAAGATATGCGATCGAGACGCTGACCGATATGGGGGCGACGGAAATCGGTCTGGTGGTCAACAGCCTGGACTCGCCCATCCGTGACCAGTTAGGCAATGGCATTGACACGGTGGGCGTGCCGCTCACCTATATTGCTCAGGAAGATCCTCAGGGCCTGGCCCACGCGGTCAAACTCTGCGAACCGTTTATCGGCGGCGAGCCCTTCATGGTCTACCTGGGGGATAACATTTTCCAGGATCGGATGAAGATTCTCTATCATCAGTTTAAAGATACAGGAGCCAGCGCGGCGATCGCGCTGACCAGGGTTGCCAATCCCAGCGCCTTTGGCATCGCCGAACTTGAAGGGAATCGAATCAAGCGGCTGATCGAAAAACCGAAAGATCCCCCCAGCGATCTGGCGATTGCGGGTGTCTATGTGTTCCAATCCGCCATCTTTGAGGCAATCAACCACATCAAACCCTCGTGGCGCAACGAACTCGAAATCACCGACGCCATCCAATATCTGGTGGATCGGGGCGACAAGGTTATCCCGTACATTGTCGAGGGCTGGTGGATCGACGCCGGGAATGCAGAGGCGATTGTGCGGGCCAACCAACTCGTTCTGGAGGAACTCCCCTTCACCCCGCCCTACACCAAGGATCCGCGTATTCAGGGCCAATCCAATGTCTCCCACCGGGTACTCTTGGGTGAAGGCAGCGTGATCACGGACAGCGTGATCCGGGGGCCGGTCGTCATTGGATGCAACGTGACGATCTCGAACTCGTATATCGGGCCGTATACGTCGATTGGGGATGATGTCGTGATCGAAAGCAGCGAGATCGAGCACAGCATCATCATGAGCCACTGTGAGATCCAGAACATCGACCGGCGGATCGACGCCAGCCTGATCGCGGAGCATGTGAAGGTGATGCGCGCACCGGCCAAACCGATGACGCACCGGCTCATCCTGGCAGAAAACAGCGTCGTGCAGTTATAAATCGCCACGTTGAAACACGCGATAAAACAAACGGGCCTGCTGGTGTGATGAGCAGGCCCGAACGTTGTATCGCTGGGAGCTAAACGTCGAGCGTCGCTTTGCGCGCGTGCGTGGTGATAAAACGGCGGCGCGGCGGCACGCTGGAGCCCATCAGCATATCGAACACCCGATCCGCCTCCGCGGCATCTTCAATTGTGACCTGAAGCAGCGTGCGGTGGGCCGGGTCCATGGTGGTTTCCCACAACTGGTCCGGGTTCATCTCGCCCAAACCCTTATAGCGCTGCAAACTCGCTTTCTCCGGGTTTTTGAGTGTCTGCATGATCCGCACGCGGTCATCGTCCGTATAGGCGTAGTGCTTCTCTTTGCCGGCTGAGATCAGGTACAGCGGCGGCTGTGCGATGTACAGATGCCCATTCGTGATCAACGGGATCATATAGCGGAAGAAGAAGGTCAGCAGCAGGGTGCGGATATGCGCGCCATCTACATCTGCGTCAGTCATAACGATAACTCTTCCGTAACGCAGTCCGGTAATAGAGAAATCATCCCCGATGCCGACGCCGAGCGCCGAGATCAGCGCTTTGACCTCGTTGTTATCGAGGATTTTGTTCAGCCGGGCGCGCTCCGTATTCAGGATTTTACCCCGCAGCGGCAGAATCGCCTGGAAGTGACGGTCACGGCCCTGTTTTGCGCTGTTGTGTACAAAGACGCCGCTTGCCAAGGCAAAGTTGTGGCTGCCAGGGACCTCAACATCATACACGTCCATACGCTCTACGAGACGTTCGACGGCAACGATACGGTGGTTGTAGTTAGCCACTGCTTCATAAGCTTGCTGTTCATTGCCAGCAAAGTAGCGCTGGCAGAAGCTATCGAAACACAAGAGCGATTTATCACGTGTTTCAAGCCGGTAAGCCTGATACGCTTCCAGATCAAGACCGCCGTTTGCCAACGCGACGTGTTTCAACGCTGAGAGCGTCTTGCGGTAGTAGGTTTGATCCAGCGTTGCACCACGCTTCGCTCTGAATTCCGGTGTCCACTGATCGCGAGTTTGTGACCGCCGCCATTCAAGCAGACCTTCGTCTTGCCATTGTTCAGTCGCCTTGCGAGAGGCATTTTCTCGTGCTTCTGGGTGTTCAGCGAAAAATCTATGAACTCGCTCCGCTTGTTTCTGGCGGTTCTCCTCATCGCTCCAGTATTCGGCCTGAGCCTGATTCAACCGATCCTGGTTTGATGTCCGATACGCTTCATTCGAATCGTAGAACGCGCGCCACTTCGCTACCATATAGGCTTTGTAATCTTCATCGGCCCACTGAGCCTGCGCCTGCTCCGATAGGATCTGGCGTGTCTGGGGTTGCTGCATTCGGGCGCTCATCATGGCGCGGAACTCTTCGCTCTGGCGAATCTGCCGGCATTTAGCCACGACTTCAGGACGATGAAGGGTCCGACTTACGTGATCTCGGTGCAGGGCCAGGTGCTCTTCGGCTGGCAGACGTTTTATGTTTGTCGGGTTGTTGTTGTGCTTGTCGAAGTCGGCATGATGGCAGTGTTCCCCGCTCGACTTATCGTAGAACTCCTTGCCATCGGTTGTACCAATCTGCCAGCAAGTGAGTAAACAGCCACGGAGTCCGAGCGTGGGTCCCAGACCATCTCATAACCGTTTATCGTCAAGCCAGCTTCCCGAGAATCTGACAACTTCCGGTACAGCGGCATCAGCAAATCATCAGGCGTCAGTTCCAGCCGCCAGTTTATATGAACCGTCTCGAAGCATAAAACGATGATCCGGGGTGCAGGTGATTACTTCGCCATTGTCGAGAGTCACCCGGATCACTTCCGCGTTGCGCTTGGTCACACGAGCATTGATGAGCCGTTCCAGTCCAATCGTACCATCCTGACGAATAGTGTAACCGAAGTGTTCTTTACCTTCAGCCTGTTCAGCAACCAGTTCTCGGAAGCTTAATGCCCGGCCATCCGCCAAAGCAATAAGCGTATCTCCTGAAAAACACCCGCCGGCACTGTCGCCTTCCACGATATACAACTCGGAGCGGGCAGGGTCGCGCTCGGAGCAGTCGGCCAGCTTGCCGGGCAGGGTCGTGTTTTCGAGCAGATTCGCGCCCCGGCGCACCAGATCGCGCGCTTTCTTGGCCGCGTCACGCGCCCGCATGGACGTCATACACTGCTCGACAATCCGCCGTCCTTCGCGCGGGTTGACTTCGAGAAACTCCATAAAACCGTCGGACGTAACCTGCGATACCGCGCCCTGCACTTCGGGATTCATCAGCTTGACTTTGGTCTGGCTCTCAAACTGCGGCGACGGGTGCTTGACGCTGATAATCGCCGTCAGCCCTTCCAGCGTATCATTGCTGGAGAAGTTCGGATCTTTATCGCGGAGCAAGCCAGCCTTGCGCCCGTACAGGTTAATGGTGCGCGTGATCGCCGCCCGCAGCCCGGCCTGATGGCTGCCGCCGTCCGGCGTATGGATGGTGTTGGCGAAATAAAGCTCAGTGGTCGTTGATGAATCGGTGTACTGGAACGCCACTTCAACGCCAATCGTAAACGGCTTGTGACCGTTCCCCTCTTCGGGCACAATCTCCACATCGCGTTCAACGTAGACCGGCTCGTGCAGTGCGGACCGGTTGCGGTTGAGATAGCGCACGAAGGAGCGCACGCCACCCTCAAAGTAGAATGTCATCTCACGCGGAATAGGTTTGACCCGGTCATCGCGCAGGGTGATCGTCACGCCGCGCGTCACGAACGCCATTTCGCGGAAGCGCTGCGCCAGCGTAGTAAAGCTGAACGCGTTCTTTTCCATGATCGTGAAGTCGGGCATAAAAGTGTGGCGCGTGCCAGTGGTTTCGCCGGGCTCCATCTTGCGCACTGCTTTGACCGGGGACTGGGCAACACCCGCCCGATAGTCCTGGCGGTGAACCTTGCCATCGCGCCAGACTTCAGATACCAGCCACTCAGAGAGCGCATTGACCGCCGAAACGCCGACACCATGCAAGCCGCCTGAGACCTTATAGGCTGAAGATTCAAATTTGCCCCCGGCATTCAGTTTCGTCATCACCAATTCGAGCGTTGACATACCCGTCTCTTTGTGAATACCAACCGGGATACCGCCGCCGTTATCGATGACCGTAACTGAGCCGTCTTCATTCAACACGACTTCGATGAAGTCGCAGCGTCCGGCCAGCGCTTCGTCAATGGAATTGTCCACCACCTCAAAAATCAGATGGTGCAGTGCTCGAAGGTCCGTCCCGCCGACATACATACCGGGTCGCGCACGTACATGCTCGAACCCTTCTAGTAAACGAATGTCTGCTTCGGTCTGCTTGGTAACCTGATGCTCCGCCACAAAATCCTCCTACAACCACCGTCCACCCGTATTGGATGACAAAAAAGGCCCTGGCTGATCCCGATCAGGACAGCCTCTTCAGGTGTGTCGGTTTATGATTCTCACGTCGGTAGAGATCAAACTGGCCGCTGATAACCACGTCATGAAGCGGGTAAAGAACGAATGTTCGATCCTGACATAGATTATAACGCACATCAAACCTTTAGCCAGTTTTCCCCTAAAATTATACCGCAAACCAACCTTTTCAGCAATATTTGATGCGCGGCGAAGGCGCGGTGCGCACGCGCGTATTCACTACTTGACAGGCGAGTTCAAAGTCTGCCATACTAAAGGTTGAGAGCGCTCTCACCGATCCCTTCTAGCCGCTGCATGCCAGCTTCTTGAGCAGATGAATCCATGACAACACAAGCCAATACCCCTTCCTGGTTCTTTGTTGACGCAACAGGCACCTTCCGGCTGCACGCCCCTCAGCACACCAGTCACCTCTACTTCCCGCTGGTGAACGAGGCCGGCATGATGTCGTCGGTCACGCCGACGCTGCACGGCGACTGCAAAACCGGGCAGAACGAGTTCCTGACTGCGCCGGTATCCGTTGAAGACCTGCATAACACCCGTTCGGCGCGTAACTTCTGGGTGAATGCGGCCGGTTATAGTCCCTGGTCCGTCACCGGCAATTCCGCGCCGCAGATCGCGCGCGCGTTTGATGCGGACGATCCCGACGCTGTCACCCTGGAAGCGGGTCTGCTGTGGCACCAGATCACGCGCGAGAACCATGCCCTCGGGCTGCGCGCCGAGATCATGAGCTTTGTCCCGGTGGGCAGCGATCCGGTGGAGCTGATGCGCGTCCGCCTCACCAATGTGAGCGATCGGCCGATCGAGCTGATGGCGACCGCCGCCATCCCGATCTATGGGCGCTCGTCGGACAACCTGCGCGATCACCGGCATGTGACCTCGCTGCTGCACCGCGTCACGATACATCCTTACGGCGTGCTCGTCTGCCCTACCCTGTCCTTTGACGAGCGCGGCCATGTCGCTAACAGCGTGGCCTACGGGGTTCTTGGAGCAACCGGCGAAGGATCTGCGCCGGTTTGTTTTTTCCCGGCGGTCGAGGACTTTATCGGAGAAGGCGGCACCTTCGAATGGCCGAAAGCGGTGGTGAGCGGCAGCGCTGCCGGCGTAACAGCGGGTTACACGCTGGACGGCTGCGAAGCGGTTGGCGCGCTGCGCTTCGCGGATGTGACGCTGGCCCCCGGCGAAATGTGCGATTATGTGCTGATCCTGGCCGTGCTGCGCGACGGCGTCGATCCCGATGACCTGATCCGCGCTTATGGCGGCACCGAGCAGTTTGAGACGGCGTTAGCCGCCTGCCAACGTCACTGGCAGGACAAGGCCGACGCTCTGACATTCGATACCGGCGATCCAACCTTCGATCGCTGGATGCGCTGGGTCGGTATCCAGCCCGTGCTGCGCCGCCTGTTCGGGAACTCGTTCCTCCCGGCGCACGACTACGGGCGGGGCGGGCGCGGCTGGCGCGATCTGTGGCAGGACTGTCTCGCGCTGCTGCTGACCGAGCCTGACGACGTGCCGAATTTGCTGTTCAGCAGTTATGCGGGCGTGCGCTTCGACGGCAGCAACGCAACGATTATCGGCGCGAAACCGGGCGAATTCCTCGCGGATCGAAACAACATCCCGCGCGTGTGGATGGATCACGGCGTCTGGCCGTACCTGACCACGCGCCTGTATATCGACCAGAGCGGCGATCTGGCGTTCCTGCTGCGCCCGCAGCACTATTTTAAAGATCTGCATATCAACCGCTGCAAGGCGCACGATACGTTATGGGCACCGGAGCAAGGGACGCAGCTACGGACTGCCGCGGGTGATCCGGCCTCCGGGTCTATTCTGGAACACATCCTGATCCAGCACCTCACGGCGTTTTTCCATGTGGGCGAGCACAACATCATCCGGCTCGAAGGGGCGGATTGGAACGATGGCATGGATATGGCGCGGCAGCGCGGCGAAAGTGTCGCGTTTACGGCGCTGTATGCCGCTAATCTGCTCGATCTCAGCCGGCTGGTGCTGGATCTTCAGCGGCTCGGTGTGACGCAGGTCGCACTGGCTGAGGAACTGCTGCTGCTGCTGGATACCCTGGGGAGTCCAGTGGATTACGATCAGGTAGACGCCAAGCTGGATCGCCTCGCCGCCTATTTTGCCGCCGGGCAGCATACGATTTCTGGCCGGACAGTACCTATCTCACTTGATGACCTCTCCAGCGATCTCACAGCCAAAGCGAACTGGCTGTTCGAGCACCTGCGCCGCCAGGAGTGGATCGACGATCCGGCAGCGGACGGCTGGTTCAACGGCTATTACGATAACGACGGGCAGCGCGTCGAGGGTGTTCATACGCAGGGTGTGCGGATGACGCTCACCGGGCAGGTATTCACGCTGATGGGCGGTGTCGCCAGTGACGACCAGGCCCGCGCCATCGCCCGCACTGCCGACCGATACCTGTGGGAGCCAGCCATGGGCGGCTACCGGCTCAACACCGACTTCGGGGGCGTGCGGCTCAACCTGGGGCGGTGCTTCGGATATGCCTTTGGACATAAAGAAAATGGCGCGATGTTCAGCCACATGGCGGTCATGTACGCCAACGCGCTCTACCGGCGAGGGCTGGTCCGCGAGGGCTACCGCACGCTGGACAGCCTGTACCGCCACTGCGCCGATTTTGCCACCAGCCGCATCTATCCCGGCATCCCGGAGTATATTAACCCCAGAGGACGCGGGATGTACACCTATCTGACCGGCTCGGCAAGCTGGCTGCTGCTCACGCTGGTGACGCAGGTCTTCGGTGTGCGGGGCGATCTGGGCGATCTGGTGCTCGACCCGAAGCTCATGCGCGAGCAGTTCGACTCGAACGGCAGCGCGCGGCTCCATACGCTCTTTGCCGGGCGGCGGCTGGTGATCACTTATCACAACGCCGCGTCCCTGGATTACGGCGACTATCGGATCAGCGCGGTGACGGTTGATGGCGTACGGATGCCGGTGGATGCCGCCGGGAGCCGCGTGCTCGTGGATCGTTCTATCATCACAGCGCTCGGCCCCGACGATCAACATGAGATTGTTGTTGAGCTTACCAAAGGATAAAAAATTATGAGCATCAGCGAATCCCTTTTGGAAATCCGCAGTTACGACGGGATCGGTTATCAGCCGCTGGTCGATTATGGGCACTGGCGCGTGGCCGTGCTCCGCTACCATCCCGAACTGGAGCCAGACGCCATCGCCACCATGCAGCGCCATAACGAGACGGATGAGGTTTTTGTGCTGCTGACCGGCCGCTGCATCCTCTTTCTGGGATCGGGGCAAGACCGGGTCGAGAGCATCCACGCGCAGGATATGGAACCGCTCAAGCTCTACAACGTCAAGCGCAGCGCGTGGCACACGCACACCCTCGGCCACGACGCGACTGTGCTGATCGTGGAAAACGTCGATACCGTGGTCGAGAACTCGCCGGTTGTCGGCTTGCAGCCGGATCATCGGGCCGACATCGTCCGGCTGACCCGGCAGTTGTGGGGCTGATATGCCGTCCCATGCCAGCTTTGATGACTCCGGGCGGTTCATAATCGACGATTATCTCCATACACCCCCGTTTGCCAGCTTCTTGCCCGGCATCGCGGGGCCGCTGGGGATTCCGTTGTGGGTGTTTTATGTCAACCGGGGCCAGGCCGTCGCGGCGTTTGGTGTGGAGAGCAAAGATACGCCCATCACCGAATTCCTGCCCGCCAACAAAGCCTACCAGAGCGTCAGCTATACGGGCTTCCGCACGTTCATTAAAATCCGGGGCGCAGTCTATGAGCCGTTCGGGGCGCACGCCGAGCCCCACGCGCAGCAGCGGATGATGATCGGGGCGAACGAATTCGAGATCGAGGAAATATCCGACGAACACCAGCTTCAGGTGAATGTCCTCTATTTCACGCTGACTAACGAGCCGCTGGGCGGACTGGTCCGGCAGGTGAGCATCACCAACCGGGGCGCGCAGTCTGTCGATCTGGAAGTGCTCGACGGGCTGCCGGTCATCATCCCGTTTGGCATGAACAACGACCTGCTCAAGAATCTGGCGCGGACCGCCGAAGCCTGGATGGGGGTCTTCAATCTGGACGACAACATTCCGTTTTACCGGCTGCGGTCGAGCATGGTGGACAAAGTCGAGGTCGAGGGATACGAAGCTGGACATTTTTACACCACCTTCACGGCCGATAAGCGTCTTCCCGCCATCGTCGATCCGGCGCGAGTCTTCGGGCACAACACCAGCCTCAGCCGCCCGGATGAATTCCTGAAGCGCCCCGTACACGAATTGAGCGCCGCCGGGCAGATTGTGGTCGGCAAGACGCCCTGCGGCTTTTTCGGCACGGATGAGACGCTGGCACCCGGCAGCACGCTCACCCTGTACGGCATCATCGGCCACGCGGCGAGCCTGGAACTGGTCCGCCGGGAAGTGCCGCGTCTCGCCCACCCGGACACGATCCACGCGCAGCGGCGCGCGGCGTCAGCACTGGTCGAGGAACTGACCGATCATGTCGCCGTCCGAACCAGTGAACCGCTCTTTGACGCCTACACGCGCCAGACCTTTCTGGATAACGTGCTGCGCGGCGGCTGGCCGGTCCTGCTGGGCGATCCCAATACGCCCATTGTGCAGCATATCTACTCGCGCAAGCACGGCGATCTGGAACGTGATTACAACGCCTTTTATCTCGCGCCGGAATTTTACTCACAGGGCAATGGCAATTACCGCGACGTGAACCAGAACCGCCGCGAGGATGTCTGGCTGAACCCGCGCATCGGAGACACCAACATCGTCACGTTCATGAATCTGATCCAGGCGGACGGCTACAACCCGCTGGTGATTCTCGGCAATCGCTTCACCGTTTCACCGGAACACCGGGCAGATGTCCTGGCTCTGGTCGATCATCCTGCCGCGCTGGAATCTTTCCTGACTGCGCCGTTCACGCCCGGCGGTCTGCTCAAGCAGGTCGCGCTGACCGGAGCGGGACTGCGTATTTCGCCCGAAGATTTCCTCAACCGGGTCTTGAGCAAGGCTCAGGCGCAGTTTGAAGCAGTCTACGGCGAGGGCTACTGGATCGACCACTGGACGTATAACCTGGATCTGATCGACAACTACCTCGCGATTTACCCGGACCGCCAGCATGACCTGCTGTTCGGCCGGGCGGATTACACGTTTTACGAGAGCGCCGCGATCGTCAACCCGCGCCGCGACAAGACGTGGCTGGTCAATGGGCGGGTGCGGCAGCTTCACGCCATCCGGCGGGATCCCGAAAAGGCCGCGCTGATCGAATCCCGCCGTGACCGCCCGAACGTCATGCGGTCCGGTCATGGAAAGGGTGAGATTTACACCGCTACTCTGTTCGAGAAACTGCTCTGTCTGGCGCTGATCAAGTTCGCCACGCTCGATCCACTGGGCATGGGAATCGAGATGGAGGCGGAGCGGCCCGGTTGGTACGATGCGCTCAACGGCCTGCCGGGGCTGTTCGGCTCGTCCATGCCCGAAACCTATGAGCTGGCGCGCCTGCTGGACTTTTTGCGCGGCGCTCTCTCCTGGCCGGATACACCGGCCAACGTTACCCTGCCCGCCGAGATGGACGATCTGCGGCATGCCGTGCTGGCTGCCCTGGATGACTACGACCGCAGTCCCGACGATTACCGCTATTGGGATGCCGTCAGCACCGCGCGCGAAACCTACCGCGAGTTGATTCGGCTGGGCTTTGACGGTGAGACATGGGCGCTGGCGGCGGCAGAATGTGATGCGGCTCTGGCCCGGTTCCAGCGGAAAGTGCAAGCCGGGATCGAGCGGGCGCTCGACATGAACGGCGGTCTGCCGCCCACCTATTTCGTCTGCCACGCCGAGGAATATGAACGGCTGGACGGCGGCACGGACGAGCGCTGCCCGGTGCGGATCACGCGGTTCGCGCCGGAAGTACTGCCCCTGTTCCTCGAAGGGCCGGTGCGCGCCCTGAAGATCACCGGGGATGACATGCGCGCCCGGCAGCTTCACGCGCGTGTCAGAGCCAGCGAACTGTACGACCGCACGCTAAAGATGTACAAGGTGAACACCTCGCTCGACGGCCAGCCTCCGGATATTGGCCGGGCGCGCGCTTTCCCGCCGGGTTGGCTGGAAAACGAGTCGATCTGGCTGCACATGGAATACAAATACCTGCTGGCGCTGCTCGACGCGGGGCTGATCCGCGAGTTTTACGAAGATTTCCGCGACGTGCTGATACCGTTCCAGGACCCGGCACGCTACGGCCGGAGTCCGCTGGAGAACTCGTCGTTCATCGCCAGCAGCGCCCACCCGGATCCCTCGCTGCATGGGCGCGGCTTCGTGGCACGGCTGAGCGGATCGACGGCCGAGTTTCTCAGCATCCTGCACCGGATGATGGCCGGCAAAACACCGTTCAGCGTGCGCGATGGGCAGCTTTGCCTATCGTTCCAACCGGCGCTGCCCGGCTGGCTATTTGACGCTGATAACACCGTGCGGTTCACCTTCCTGGGGAACACCAGTGTGATCTATCACAACCCGGCGCGGCGCGATACCTTCGGCGATCCACCGGCGATACCGGGCCACAGCACGCTGGAAACACACGACGGACGCACCATCGAGCAGGACGGTCCTGTGATCGGCGCTCCTTATGCCGCGATGGTGCGGGATGGCCTCGTCAGGAGCATCACAATCACCCTCACGTGATCCACAGCGGGGCGCTTGGAATCCAATTACCGTTATGGTACGATCTTGAGCGCCCCAATTTCGTGCAATTTTGAACCAAAGCGCTCCCTTGTCGATAAGGTAATCAGGAAAACACTGTCCAGGACGCAGGTCACGCCGAAACGAGGCCAGACATCACTTTTGTGGACATTCGCCGCGCGTTATGCTTGGATGGTTTTTTTATTGCGGCCCGGTCATAATCGGCGTCAATTAGACAAAAACAGGAATCCATTTTGCAGGGTTTGCAGCTTTTATGATCGGTCACTCTCGACGCTTAAGCCGCGAGACGTGACCAAGGAGAGATAACTTTTGACCATCTTGATGGAGGTCAAGAACCTCAAAACCAGGTTCCACACGGAGGAAGGCACCGTCCACGCCGTCAACGGGATCTCCTATACGCTCCATGAAGGGGAGACGCTGGGCGTGGTAGGCGAAAGCGGCTGCGGCAAGAGTGTGCATGCGCTCTCGATTATGGGCCTGATCCCTCAGCCGCCGGGCAAGGTCCAGGGTGAAGTATTCTTCCGCGGGCGCGATCTGCTCAAGCTGTCCAAGAATCAGCAGCGCCTGGTGCGCGGGGCAGAGATTGCGATGGTCTTCCAGGACCCGATGACATCCCTCAACCCGGTGCTGACGGTGGGCCGCCAGATTACCGAGGCGCTCAGGCTGCACCTGGGGATGGATAACGAGCAGGCCCGCGCGCGCGCCGCCGAACTGCTGTCGATGGTGGGCATCCCATCAGCCAGAGATCGTCTCGACGACTACCCGCACCAGTTCTCCGGCGGGATGCGCCAGCGCGTGATGATCGCGATCGGCCTCTCGTGTAACCCGCAGCTTTTGATCGCGGACGAGCCTACCACCGCGCTGGATGTGACGATCCAGGCGCAGATTTTGGATCTCGTGCGCCGCCTGCGGGATAAGATCGGCATGGCGATGATCTGGATCTCGCATGACCTGGGTGTGGTGGCCGGCCTGGCCGACACCGTGCAGGTGATGTACGCCGGCTATATCGTCGAGCGCGGCACCGCCAAGGATGTCTACGGCGATTCGCGCCACCCGTACACCATCGGCCTGCTCGGCTCGCTGCCGCGTCTGGATCGCAGGGGCATCAAGCTCTTCTCGATTGAAGGCTCACCGCCCGATATGCGCTATCTTCCGCAAGGCTGCCCGTTTGCGGTGCGCTGCCCGTGGGCGCGCGAAATCTGTATTCAGGAGAATCCTCTCCTGCGGCCTGTGCCGGATGGTCCTGCCGACCATGTGATTGCCTGCCATGTGAATGTCCGTGAAGAAGAAGGTGGTTATGAGCAGCAACGTGCCTGAAACCCGAACCCAAACATCAGCAGCCGCCCGGTATCGGGCGGCCGGATGGTCGCCGTGTTCTGGTTGAAGTTCGCAACCTGAAAAAACACTTCCCCATCCGGTCGGGTATTTTGTTCCAGCGCGAAGTCGCCGCGGTCAAGGCCGTGGACGGCGTGTCGTTTGATATTTATGAGGGTGAAACGCTGGGATTGGTGGGCGAAAGCGGCTGCGGCAAATCCACCACGGGACGCACCATTCTGCAGCTCTATCGGGCCACGACGGGCACGGTGACGTTCGAAGGTCAGGAGCTTACGACCCTGAAGGGCGAAGCCCTGCGCAAAATGCGCCGCAAGATGCAGATGGTCTTCCAGGACCCCTATGCCTCGCTGAACCCGCGTATGTCGGTGGGCCGCATCGTGGCTGAGCCGCTGGTGGTTCACAACATCGGCACCAAAAAAGAGCGCGAAGAACGGGTCGCCAATCTGCTCGAAATGGTGGGCCTCAACCCCTATTTTGTGCGCCGCTATCCGCACGAGTTCTCTGGCGGCCAGCGCCAGCGAATCGGACTGGCACGCTCGCTGGCGCTCAACCCGAACTTCATCGTGGCCGATGAGCCGATCTCCGCGCTGGACGTGTCGATCCAGGCCCAGGTAGTGAACCTGCTCGAAAAACTCCAATCTGAACTGGGGCTGACGTACCTGTTCATCGCCCACGACCTGAGCATGGTCCGCCACCTGTGCGACCGTGTCGCGGTGATGTACCTGGGGAAAATTGTCGAGATCGCGGAAAGCGAGGAACTCTACACCAACCCGCTGCATCCTTATACGCAGGCGCTGCTGTCGGCTGTTCCCGTACCCGACCCGGTCGTGGAAGAGAAACGGCAGCGTATCATCCTCAAAGGTGATGTGCCCAGCCCGATCAATCCGCCGAAGGGCTGCAATTTCAACACGCGCTGTCCCGTGTCAGTCGATGTGTGCTTTGACCAGGACCCTGAGCTTGCTGAGGTGCTGCCCGCGCATTGGGTGGCGTGTCACCGAGTTGTCTGATGGATGTCTTCGTGCCGGGGCGGACCGAGGCTGTCCGCCCCTGGTCAGCACGCCCCAGTTTCGAGTGAAACAACCATGCCGGCCGGGTTAATCCGAGAGAAGGCGTCAGTGGGACCACAACTGGAACGCGTGCGTCTGATTTGTGCTCGGCTCAGTCTGTCAGCGGGCATCTAAGGAGTTTGAAGCATGGCAGTAGCTGATGGCGCAGAACCCATTTCCCTGCAGCAGCAGGAAAAACCCAGTACCAGTCCGCTGATGGACTCCTGGAAACTCTTTCGCCGCAACAAAGCTTCCGTCGTGGCAGTTATCGTGTTGGCGATTATCGGGGTACTGGCGATGGGTGCCCGCCTGTGGACGGAACTGGGTCTGCTCGATGCGCGTGCTGGCGCGGATGCACGGCATACGATCAATCCGGTCAATCTCGAAGAAGTAGACGTCTATCCCGATCCGGGCACGTGCGCGCGAGACGGTCTGGATACGGACCCCTATTGGTGCGGCTGGCTGGCTCCTGAAGCAATGACCCTGGTGCAGAGCCAGTTCTGTTCGGCTCACGACGAACCGGATTTTGACCGGAAGCAGTGGTGTTACGTCCTCGGGGCGGACAGCAACGGCAAAGACTGGCTGACACAGACTTTTTATGGTGCCCAGGTATCCTTGACGGTTGGGCTCATCGGCTCGACGATGAGTCTCATCGTGGGCATGATCTACGGCGTGGTCTCCGGCTATTACGGCGGGCGCGTGGATAATATCATGATGCGGATCATCGACTTTTTGTACGGCCTGCCCTTCCTGGTCATGGTGATCCTGCTTCAGGTCTACTTCACCGAAGTGGCGCGCACGTACCAGAATACCAACCAGCGAGGTATAGCAGGGTTCCTGCTCGACCTCAACAAAGATATGGGCGGGCTGCTCTTTTTGTTCTTCGCGCTGGGCGCGCTGAGCTGGATCGGCATGGCCCGGCAGGCGCGCGGCCTGGTGCTGTCGTACCGCGAAAAGGAATTTGTCGAAGCCGCCCGTGCCGTGGGAGCCAGCAACCGGCGGATCATCTTTGTCCACCTGCTGCCGAACATCCTGGGGCCGCTGGTGGTGCTCGAAACCCTGGCAATTCCGGGTTACATCTTTTACGAAGCCTTCCTGAGCTTTATCGGCCTGGGCGTACAACCGGATACCCCAAGCTGGGGATCCATGATCAGCGAAGTGCGCACGCGGGGTGGCTTCTTCTCGAACCGCTATATCCTGCTCGTGCCGAGCATGGCCCTGGTACTCACCACCCTTTCGTTTAATTTCCTGGGCGATGGACTGCGTGATGCGCTTGATCCGCGCATGCGCGGCACCAAGTGACGAGCGCAGAGGAGAAGACCTGGCTGTGACGACAAAAAATACCCGGCTTTCCGGGGCCCTGTTCATCGTATTTGCGAGCTTGCTGGTTGCCAGCTTCGCCTGCTATTCGGGGCAGGTACCCGGTGTCTTTGAATTGACTCCCTATACGACGCAAACGCCCTTACCCAGGGTCGCTAATCCACGCTTTCAGATTTTGGAGACGGTGTTGGCACCCGCCGAGCTGGGTCAAACCTTCTTTAACATGACAGGCCAACCCGAAGCCCTGGACCCCAGCGGCCAGAATTCCGACGCAATCTGCCTGCGCAATTCATCCGCCCAGGTGCTTTACGTCGGGCGCGGGGCCGATGGCATCAACTATTACCTGCTGGAGTGCGGCGGTTCGGTGGGGTGGTCTTCCGAAGATCGCCTGGCAGGGCCGCTGAATTTCCAGGAGGACAGCCTCGCGATCACCGTGTCGGCCAACGGTCAGCCCCTGCAACTGCTGGACGAACAAACACTACAGCCGATGCCGGCCAATCCGTTTGCCGCCTGCCAACCCGAAACGATTGTGACCGTGCATGGGATCAACGCGGTCGAGACTGAGGGCAGCAGCACCAAAGATATGCTCTACCTCATCGAGTGCCCTGCCGGGACGCGCGGATGGGCGACCAATGCGGATCTGTTTGGCCCGGTCAACGTCAATATTGGGGACCGCGCCCTGGCGATCAACGCCGATGGATCGGAGTTCCGCCTCGCCAGCGAAGCCGCGCCGGTCACGGATGAGAACGCCGTCGAGGGAGAATGTGCGCCAGGGTCCGTGCTCGAAACCCAGTCGGCCATGTTTGCCGGCGATACCGTGTACTTTGAAGTCACGTGCGGTGATGTCGAAGGTTGGGTGAACGAGCAGAATATCATCGGCCCGCTGCGTTTTGACGCCGGGACGAACGCGCTGGTCCACGTCGAGCCGATCCCGATCTTCGAAGATGAGCTGCCCGCCGAGATCGCGGGCGAAGTCACGGTCGCCGCGGCAGAGGGTGTTCCCACCGAGGGCGAGACGGCCGAAGGTGAGCAGCCCGCTGAAGGCGAACAGCCCGCCGAAGGCGCGCCCACCGAAGGCGAACAGCCCGCTGACACCGCCGAAACAACGCCCGGTGAAGTCATCGCACAGCGAAAAATCGTGCAGTATACGCCACCTGTCTATCTGACCGATAAGCCGGGACCGGCGATTTGCACGGGTGATGAAACGAATGTCGTCGGGCAGTGCGTTACTAACACCGGGGCCAAACTGCTCGAATACACCGGCGTCGATAATGTGCTCTACTACCGCATCACGTGTGATGAATGTGTTGAAATGAGCGAAGCCGCGGAAGGCGAGGGGCCTACCTGCGCCGCTTATGAAACGCGTGAAGGCTGGGTCGAACAGCAGTATCTCCAGGGCCCGGTGGACTTCCTGGCGGGTGATGTGACCACGTTCAACCCCGACAGCACGGCGATCGAAGCGGACGAAGCAACGGGCGAACTGTGGGCGCGCGTCCCCACGACGACCGCGGGCGCAACATCGATCGGCCGCTTCACCGAGTTCGCGGGCCGCTGCCCGGTAGATGCGCAGGTCACGGTGACAGGTCTGCGGCTCGAAAAAGCGCGCACCAGCAACAACTACGCGTTCTTCTACCAGATCGAGTGTCAGGGTCAGAAAGCCACGTCTGTGATGGAGACCGATGCCGCCGGCAAGACTCGCCCTGTCGTTCACTATGAGAGCGACGAGACCGCAACCATTTCCGGGGTAATCGCGGGCCGCGACCTGGAAGCCATGCAAGAGTAAAGGCAAGGAACCATCGATGATCGAAGCACACAAGAAACAACCCAATCCGATTTCCCTGCTGATCGAGAGTGCCCTCAATACGCTGGTGAGGCTGCTTGGCGGTGCCAGCATGTTCAGGTTCCTGATCCGGCGCACCCTGGCCGCCATCCCGGTCTTGTTTGCCATCATGCTGGTGACGTTCACCCTGACTCACCTGCTGCCCGGCGGGCCCTTCGATGCCGCGGGCCAGCGCCGCATGCCGGAATACATGGTCCGCCAGCTTGAACAGAAATTCGGGCTGGATAAGCCGGTGCTGTTTAACACCTGGGATGACGGCCGTTTCCCGGACGGCGACGACTGGCGCATCGCTGGCTACCGCGAGGAAATCCGGTCGGTCGGCGGCGGCCCGAACGGCGAAGTCATCAACAAAACAGAGAAGGTTTTCCGTATCGATCTGCTTGATTCGCAGTTCTTCAACTATGTATGGGGCGTCATTCACCTGGACTTCGGCCCGTCGTTGAGCCGCGACCTGCGTAACCAGAATGTCCAGGTCAGCGACGAAATCTCACGGCGTCTGCCGGTGTCTATGCGAATTGGTGTGTTCGCTGTGATCATGGGCTTTTCGCTGGGCGTCCCGCTGGGCGTGCTGGCGGCGGTGTACCATAACACCTTTATCGACTGGGTGGCGATGTTCTTCGCCGTGCTGAGTATGGCCACACCGGGCATTGTGCTGGCCCCGGTCCTGATCATCATCTTCGCGGTAGAGCTGGAATGGGTGCCGGTGGCAGATACCAATGACCAGTGGCGCCACCCGGAGTTATCGCTGTACTACCTGCAAATCCTGGCGCTGCCGGTCATCACGCTGGGCACTGGCATGGCCGCCGGCATTGCCCGCCTGACCCGCGCCAGCCTGCTGCAAGTGCTGCACGAAGACTATGTGCGCACCGCCCGCGCGAAGGGTCTGCGCGAGCGCGTCGTGATCTATGTGCATGCCCTCAAAAACGCGATGATCCCGGTCGCCACGATCATCGGGCCGATGCTGGCCGGCGTGCTGACCGGCACGTTTGTCGTGGAATTGATCTTCGTCATCCCCGGCCTGGGCGAAGTGTTTATCAACAGCGTGGGCGCGCGCGATTACACGATGATCATGGGCGTGTCGATCCTGTATTCCGTGCTGCTGATCATGGGCAATATCATGGTGGACGTGATGTATACCTGGCTGGATCCCCGCATCCGTTTCGATTAACCATCGCTGCAACGACCCAAAAGCATCCGGTTATCGAGGGCGCTGGCGCCACCAGCGCCCTTATAATTGGAACTGTAAGAACAGCCCCGCCAGCGTGATACCGTAGGTTGTGGTTTCGCGGCAGGCGGCTAAAATATCCTAAGCTGTGAGCGTATAGCAGTGGTCTGTCAGCGGGAGCAGTAGCAGCATGTTTTACGGCAGAGTGGACGTCTATTGGCCCGAGGGCCCGGTCGAAAGCTACCGGCTGAACAAACCTGCCATTGCCATCGGACGGTCAACGGGCAACGACATTGTGCTGGATACCACCTCGATTTCCCGCTATCACATCACGCTCACCTACAAAGATCAGCAGCTTCTGCTGGAAGACCTGGGATCCGTTAACGGCACCTATATTGATGGCGCTCGTCTGGAAGCCCATGCGCCTCGTCCATTGCGCGCGGGTGAAGAAGTGCAGATCGGGGATGTCCTGCTGATTTACCACCCCCCTGCCGAGGATTCCGCCACCGACTTCGACGCGGAGACGACTCAGCGTGTGGTGCTTTCGCAGCCGACCTACCAGATCGAGCTTGAAGGGCCGGATATTCCGGTCGCGCCGGGTGCCCATGCCCAGGCGGCACTGCGGGTCGAAAACCAGGGCGACGAAAACGACTGCTACTTTGTCGAAGTGGACGGTCTGCCGAAGGGTTGGGTGCGCGCCGATCGCGTCGAGATCGAGTTGGAGCCAGGTGAACACGGCCATATTCAGCTCAGCCTCAAGCCGCTGCGCCGCAGTGAAAGCGTGCCCGGCGATCACCCGTTTACGGTGCGCGTGCGGTCGCAATCGCGGCCATCCGAAACGCTGAACATCCCGGCCACGCTGCGTGTGCTGCCGTTCAGCGGCTTTGGGTTGGCATTGGGCAGCGAACGTGTAGAAGGCGGCTCCAGTTTTAAGCTGTACCTGCATAACCAGGGAAATGCGCCGCTGCGACTCGCGATTCAGGGCACCGATTCCAATCAGGCGCTCCGGTTTCGTCTGCCCACGCCGCAGATCCAGCTTGCGGCGGGCGAGCGCCAGACGCTCACCGGGACGATCGTACCCCGGCGGCGGCGGTTGTTCGGGCCGACCCGCGAGCATGAATTCGCGCTGGCGGCGCGCGCATTGGACCCTTCCGGCTTCGTGGCGTCGGTGCCGGGGACGTATATTGAAAACAGTCTGCTGCCGGCCTGGGTTCCTGTGCTGGCCGTGCCGCTCGTCCTGATCGCCGCAGGGCTGTTCGCGGTCCTGCTGCTGTTGTTGTTCAACAGCGACGATAACGGCACCCCGGCCGTCGCACCCTCGATCCGGTCGCTGACCGTCTCCAATCCGGCGATCACGCTGGGCGACACGGTGAACCTGACCTGGGACGTGACGGACGCCGAAGAGGTGCGGGTTTTCATCGAGCGCGGCGATACGCGGCAGCCCTATTCGCTCGAATCCAGTACGCCGCCGATCACGGTGCCGTTTCACGAGGCTGGCTTGTATACCGTGGTGCTCGAAGCCTACAACGACGATCAGGTAAGCACCGCGGCGGTGACAGTGGAAGTTCGCCCGCTGGTCACGATGACCGTGCAGCCGCTCACCGGCCCTGAACTCGTCTACCATGTCCGCCAGCAGGTGCAGATCGAATGGAGCGTCAGCGGGGCCAGGGAATTCGGCACCGGCTATCAGATCTGGCTGGAGAGTCCGAACCAGCCCGATCCCCTGCTGCCTGCGCCGCTGCCGCTGGCCGGCCAGCAGCAGATTCAGATCGTCCCGGACGAAGCGCAAGCGGAATGGCTGGTGACGCTGTACGCGCGCGGGCAGGATGATGTGACGGCTGGCGTGACCCAAACACTGCCGATCGTATATCCAAGCTGCGAGCTGACCGCCGCCCGCACTGTGGTCCGCAGCGGTCCCGGCGAGGCGTATCCCGCCCTGGTGCCGCCGCTGCAAAGCCCGGCGGATGGCAGTCTGTCGCTCTCGCCCATCGCGCGGGATTCCAGCGGATCATGGATGCAGGTTCCCATTGGGGTGGACAGTCCCCGGCTTGGCTGGGTGCCGCTCCGCGATTTTAACTGCCTGAATTTCGACCCGGCGCAGCTTGTGATCACGGAAGACTATCTGCCGCCGCCAACGCCGCCCGCGCCGCCCACCGGGACGCCGGCTGCCACCGCCACCCCGGCTACGCCGAGCGCCCGGCCAACACCAATCATTATTACCGCTACGCCCGCCCGGTGAGGATGAACTCCGGGACAAATCGGAACATCTGTGCTAAAATAATCAGCGTCTGCGGCAACAGGTCGCGGGTGAGAAAAAGCGCCGCGTCATACGTAAAATAGAGATAGACGCCGGAACCCTGGTGCCCGGTGGAGCGTCTGTGAATGCAGGAGAATACAGGTTCAATGTGAAACGCCAACTCGTGACGCTTCTTTTTCTGTTGATGATTGCCGTCCCCGGCCTGCTGGCCTTTGCCCCCCCGCTTCGCCAGGACGTGATTACCATGGCGGTAAACGCGGGCTACGATGGGTATTATCGGCACGGGCAGTGGGTGCCGCTTCAGATCAGCGTCAGCAACAGCGGCGACGATCTGACCGGCTATATCCGCGTGCGGACGGGCGATGTTGGCGGTCTGGAAGAGATCATCTACCGGACGCCCATCGATCTGCCGCGGGACGCCCGCAAACAGGTTTTTCTGTACGTCTCACCCGAAGATTTCGCCGTGAAGATGCAGGTCGAAGTGGTCGATCGCACAGGACGGATCGCGGCCCGCGAAGATGCGAATCTGAATACCACCCAGACCGAAGATCTGCTGGTGGCTGTGGTGACAGCATCCGCGTTTGGAGCGGTTGATCTCACGGCGCTGGTGCCCGGCACGGGTGATGGACATCAGACCAACTGGCGCATTGAGGATATTCCCACCCTGTCCGATGCGTTGGCGGGGTTGGACGTGATGATGTTCCACGACGTTGATACCGGCGATCTCAGCGCCGACCAGCAGACAGCCGTGCTGGAATGGGTGCTGGCCGGGGGACATCTGATCGTCGCCGGTGGGGAGTCATGGCAGCGGACCACCGCCGGCCTTGAAGACCTGCTCCCGGTGACTTTGCGCGGTACCGTGCCGATCCGCACGCTGGCGCCGCTGGCCGAGTATCTGCATCTGCCCGCCGACTCGCTGGACGGTGACATGACCGCCACCGACAGCGAGCCAAACCCATCGGCGGATGTACTGGTTCGCGTGGGTGAAACGCCGTTGATTGTGCGGCAGGAGATGGGCGGGGGGCTGGTCGATTTTCTGGCGATCGACCCGAACGCCGAGCCGCTGCGCTCATGGGCCGATAAACAGTCCCTGTGGTATACGCTGATCGCGTCGATGGGACAGCGGCCAGTGTGGGGGCGCGGCTTTTCCTACTGGGGAGCCGCACGCGAAGCGACTCTGACTACCTTCAGCAATGTGCTGCCGACCTTTTTCCAGTTGTGCGGCTTTTTGCTGCTGTACATCGCCCTGCTCGGCCCGGTGAATTATATCGTGCTCCGGCGGCTGAACCGGCGCGAATGGGCGTGGTTCACCATCCCGATCCTGATCGTCATTTTCAGCGTGCTGGCCTACCAACTGGGCTTTAACCTGCGCGGCAACGTGCCGACGGTGAACCGTCTGACGGTGGTGCGCGTCTGGCCGGACACGGACAAGGCGCAGGTGATGAGCCTGATCGGGGTGCAGTCGCCGCGCCGCGATACGTATGATATCACCGTCGAGCGCGGATATTCGCTGCGCGTCCTGCCCGAAGAAGGCGTTGGCCTGAACGTGCCGTCGATCATCGACCAGGGCACGCAGTACGCCGCCAAGGACATCCCGATTGACGCGGGGACCATCGGCAGTTTTGTCGCGAGTGGCTTTACCGATGCGCCGGATCTGGACGCATCCGCCACGTGGAGCCTGAGCGGATCGGATGCACCGCGCATCACCGGCCGCGTGACCAACACGCTGGATGTGCCGCTGAAGGATCCGGTGGTGCTTTTCAAAGGGGGCGCCCACGTGCTGGAAACACTCGATCCGGGTGAAACGGCCACATTCGAGATCGCGCTTGGCCCTGGCGACCCCGCGCCGCTGACGCTGGGGAACGCCGCGCGCACGTACCCCGCCTACAATTACAACTACGGCGGCAGCAGCTACTGGTCCTCTTCGGGCGGGCCGGGCTGGTGCTTCAAATACCAGGGGCTTTACCTGACCATCCCCGACGTGATGCAGGGCGAGCGTTTTTCGTGCGGGGCAAACCGTGTGACCGCAGACCAGCAGGAGATCCGCCGGCGCTACCGGCTGCTCAGCGCCCTGATCATGGATACGGATTTGAGCGGCGGGCGCGGCAGCGGGGCTTACCTGTTCGCCTGGACGGATCAGCCGATTGTCGGCGTTGAGCTGAACAGCCGTATCCAGAACGAAGAAGACACGACCCTGTACATCTTTGATCTCGCGCTGAGCGTCGAGGCTTCCGGCGAGCGGGTAGAAGTGCCGCCTGCGCTCACCACGTGGTCGCTGACCGAAACGGACGATCCCGCCACACTGCACGAGATCACGCCGACGATCAGCTTTCAGGTCACGAACAGCAGCCAGGCCGCCTTCCAGTTTATGCCGCTGCCGGATGTCCGCCTGGAAACCGTCGAGGAACTGGTCGTGAATTTCCAGGGAAGCGGGTCGTTTGTGGTCGAACTGTGGAACTGGCGGACCCAGCGCTGGAACAGCATCCGCGTGAATCCCGATACCGGCGAAGCGCTCATCACCGAAGCGGGACGTTATGCCGGGCCGGAGAACGCCGTGAACGTCCGCATCCGGGCGAGCGAGATCGACACCTACAATCAGGTCCGCACCGTGATGGTTGCTTATCACGGGCGACTGGCAGGATAATAACAACACAGGCAGGTAGCAGGAAAACCAAAGATGTCGTCTCAAGAAAACATCATCGAAACACACGACCTGGTGAAACGCTATGGCAAACTGACCGCCGTCGATAACCTGTCGATCCAGGTGCCGCGCGGCGCGATCTATGGGTTTGTGGGGCCAAACGGGGCCGGCAAAACCACCACCATGCGGATCCTCACCACCCTCATTACGCCGACGGCGGGACAGGCGCTTGTCGCCGGGCTACTCGGTGACGGAATACCCGCGCGAGGTACGCCGTGCCATCGGCTATATGCCGGACTTTTTCGGCGTCTACGACGATATGAAGGTCTGGGAATACCTGGACTTTTTCGCCGCGTGTTACGAGATCCCCGAGCGCGAGCGCCCGGCGCTGATCACCGATCTGCTGGCGCTGGTGGACCTGAGTCACCGCCGCGATGACATGGTGGAAAAGCTCAGCCGGGGCATGAAGCAGCGCCTCAGTCTGGCGCGCACGCTGGCCCACGATCCCGACGTGCTGATCCTGGACGAGCCCGCTTCCGGGCTGGACCCGCGCGCCCGCATCGAGATCCGCGAGCTGCTGGTCGAGATGGCGCGGATGGGCAAGACGATCTTTTTCTCGTCGCACATCCTGGCCGACGTCGCGGAGATCTGCACGCACCTGGGTATCATCGAAAGTGGGCAGATGGTCGCGCAGGGCACCGTGGCGGAGATCCGCCGCCAATTGATGCCCACCCGTGAGATCACGATCACGCTGCTGGATCGCGTGGACGAAGCGAAAGAGGCCCTGCTGCATATCACCGGGGTGACCGAAATCAAAGACCTGCCCGACGACCACGGGCGTAAGCGTTTCCGGGTGGATTATGCCGGCGACGATGCCGGCGTCAGCGCCATGCTGCAAGCGCTGTCGGGCAAGGGGATCCCCGTGGTTAATTTTGCGGAAGAAACGCGCGATCTCGAAACGGTCTTTATGCGGGCCACCAAGGGGATCGTGTCGTGACAGGGATAAACACACATGACCGCTGAAGTTTCCAGGCGAGACCTGACCGGCTCCGGGCGCAGACTGCTCCGGCGGTTGTTCGATAACCCGGTCGTGCTTAAAGAACTGCGCGGCCGGATGCGAGGTGCGCGTGCCTTTATCGTGCTGACCGTCTATCTGGTGCTGCTCGGATCTTTCTCGTCGCTGATCTACGTGGCGATCTCCGAATCCTCCACCAGCGCGGGCGGGCAGGTCACGGTGGGCGAGATCGGGCGCACATTGTTCGGCGGCGTGGTGGCGATCGAGATGCTGCTCGTGGCGTTTATCGCGCCCGCGTTCACGTCCGGTGCGATCAGTGGCGAGCGCGAGCACCAGACGTATGATCTGCTGCGGACGACGCTGCTGCCGCCGCGCTCCTTTGTGCTGGGCAAGCTGCTCTCGGCCATGTCCTACGTGCTGCTGCTGCTCCTGGCCGCCATCCCGCTGCAAAGTATCGCATTTTTCTTCGGTGGCGTAGCCGAAACCGAGATTGTGCTCTCGTTCGTGATCCTGGCTGCGACCGCGCTCCTGTTCAGCACGATCGGCATCTTTTTCTCGGCGCGATCGCGGCGCACCCTGTCCGCCAGCGTGCTGACGTATGCGGCTACCATGGTGATCATGTTCGGCCTCCCGATTCTCCTGGGGGCGGTGCTGCTGGTCGTCTCATTTGACGATGCGTCATCGTCCGGATGGTGAAGCGGCGCTGCTCTACTTCGCCGGCGGCATCCTGAGCACCAACCCACCCGCGACCGCCCTGCTGACCCAGTATGTTTTGCTGAACCAGCGGACCATCGGCGTCTTTGACTATACCTTAAACAACGGCGATTCGATCACCCTGATCTCGCCCTGGATTCCATTCACCATTCTGTATGGGATCCTCACCGTCGTATTTTTCGCGCTGGCCGTGCGCCGGGTCCGGCGGCAAGAGGAATAAGCCGCCCGCGCGATGAGAAAGACGAAACCACTATGAACGCCGTTTTGCTCGAACAGACCGCCAGCCACCTCACCCGCCAGACGCTTCGTTGGGACCGCCGTCTGCGCCTCGCCACCAGCCTGATCTGGATCCCGCGCGCGCTGTTTGCCGGCCTACTGATCGGCGTTCTGGTGGCGCTGATCGCGCGGCTGCGGCCCTGGCTGCTGCCAGAACAGATCGCGCTGGTCGCCGCGGTGGCGGTCGCCGTGGCCGGGATCGGCAGTGCCGCGCTGATCTGGCTGTGGCCGCGCTCGATTACCCATCAGGCGCGCTATTTTGACCGGCGGTTCGGTCTGAAAGAGCGCATCAGCACCGCGCTGGAACTGGCCGGCGGCGCGATCCCTGTGCCCGATCATCTGGCGGAGCGCCAGCTTACAGATGCGGTCAACGCCGCGCGCCGGGTTGATCTCGTTAGCCGTTTGCCGCTGCGCATCCGCTGGATGGAGCTTCTGGGTGTGATCGCGCTGGCCGGGCTGCTGGTCTATTTGGTATCGGCCGACAATCCACACAACGACGAACTGCGCGCCGAGCGTGAGTTTGAAAACGCCATCGACAGCCAGGTGGCGAACCTGGACGAGACGATCGCCAGCATCAACGAGAATCCGTCGCTGTCGGATGAAGAGAAAGAGGCGCTGACGCAGCCGCTCGAAGAGGCACGCGAGATTCTTCAGCAGCAAAACGTCACGCAGGAAGAAGCCGTCGCCGCACTGGCGGAGGCGTCGCAATCGCTGCGCGACATGAACAACGGGATGCGTCCCGACCAGCAAGCCGCTTACGAGCAGGCGGCCAGCCAGCTTGCCGGCTCCGAGATGACGCGCGATCTGGCCGAGGCGCTCCAGAAGCCGGATCTGGCCGAATCTGCCGCAAGCGATGGACGATCTGGCTGAGCGGCTCGGTGAAGAAGAGCTTTCAGCCGAAGAACGCGAAGAAATGGCCTCCGCGCTCGAAAACGCCGCGAACGAGCTTCAGGGCAGCAATCCCGCGCTGGCCGAGAAGCTGCGCGAGGCCGCGCAAGCGCTGCGCGAAGGTGATACGGAGGCCGCTCAACAGGCGTTACGCGAGGCGGCGCAGATCGCCCGCGAGCAGTCCGAGGACATACAGAGCTCCCCGATGGCACAGGCCGCGCAGCAGGCGGAGCAGCAGACAAACGAGGATCAGCGCGAACTGGCCCAGGCCGGCCAGGAGTCATCTGGTCAGGCCCAGCCCAGCCAGCGCGATCCCACCCGCGAGGGAGAAAATCCGCCCGCAGGTCTTGAGCCTCAGGCTCAGAGCGGCCAACCTTCGGCTAATGACGGCCAGCAAAGCGATCAGCTTCAGGATTCGCAGTCCACCACGGGCGAAGAAGGCCAGCAGGCACAGACCGGTGCAGGCCAGCAGCCGGGCCAGGGTCAAATCTCGCAGACCGAAGGTCAGCAGGCTCAGCAGGGCAGCACGACCGGAGAAACGACGGGCGAAGGCGATAGCCCATCTGAGAGCAGCACTTCAAGCGAAGCGGGCGATCAGCCGGGTGAAGGCGGCCAAGGTGGACAACCCTCCGACAGCCAGCCGTCTACCGGCGTGCAGAATCAGCAGGACAGCGCGCTCAGCGCCGGCTCGGGGGAAGGCGGCTCCGGTACCGACGACGTCACCGGCACGCAGATCGAAGGCGGCAGCGGCGAGGGTGACGAGATTTCCACCGACAACAACCCGCCGGACGCCGGCATCGAGGACTTCAACCCGGTCTACGATCCCTTTAATATTGGCGGCGAAAGCTCGACCACCGTGGATATTGGCGGCGATGCCCAGGGCCAAGAAGGCGAACTTGTGCAGGAAGGCGAGTTCGGCCCCAATCCTGAAGGGACCTCGACGCTGTCCTATACCGGCGTTTTTGGCCGCTACCAGGGGGTGGTCAGTGATGCGCTCGAAAGCGGGCGGATCCCGCTGGATCAGCGTGATGTGATCCACGACTATTTCTCATCTCTGGAGCGTTAACGGTGACGAAGAACAGGGGGAACCGTGTATAACCATCGTGTGCGACGGTTGGGCATGCTCATCGTTGTAGCGTTGGTATTGGCGGGATGCATCCAGCCCACCAGCGACGTGGACCAAACCCGGACGGCAGTAGCGCCGTACCTCCCGCTGACGCAGGCCGCGCTGCCGGCTGCGACCAATCCGCCGGTGGTGGCCCCGACGAACCCACCGCCGGCTGCTGTGACGACGGCTCCCGGCGTGGTGCCCGCCAATACGCCGGCCCCGGCCCAGTCGCAGCCGATGGTCGCTCAGTTTATCCGGGATCGCGGCGAAACGGCGAATAATCTGGTGGTATGGGACGAGCGCCCGCTGGGAAACGACCAGGTATCGGGCTTTTCGTACACCAATGCGGCCGGTCTGCCATGCGCGGGCTTTTTGCTGATGGCCAACATCAACGGGGCGTGGCAGCCGAACAACGGCTCCCTGATCTGCGCCGCGCAGCCGGGCGTCGAAGCTCAGGCCGCCGTGACATTCTTCCTGGCATCAGACGGCCAACCCTACACCGTGGTCTTTGGGCGAGTCGAGAATCCGGCGGTATCGGCGGTGGCGGTCGTCTTCAGCGACAACGCCAGCCAGATGGTTAACCCGGTCATGGGCGGCTTTTTGCTGATCCAGGGCGGCGTGGTGAGTGCCACCGTCATCACCGGGGTGGATGCCCAGGGCAACACCGTCATCCCGAATATCCCGCAGTCACCCGTGTGAGTGACTGGTGTGAAGCACGTTATCCCATTCTGAGGACTCGAACCCAATGAGCAACGCGATCCAGTCGATCACAGTAGACGATTTTCACCAGACGACCCAGGCCATTCTCAGCGAAGTGGGCAAAGTCATCGTCGGGCAGGAGACGGTGGTACGTCAGGTGTTGATGTGTATCATCTCCGGCGGTCATGCCCTGCTCGAAGGCGTGCCGGGGTTGGGCAAGACGATGCTGATCCGCACGCTGTCGGACGTGCTGGACCTGAAATTCTCGCGCATCCAATTCACGCCGGACCTGATGCCCGCCGACATCGTGGGCACGAACATTATGGAAGAAAGCGAAGACGGCCGGCGGTACTTCCGCTTTGAGGCGGGGCCGATCTTCGCTAACCTCGTGCTGGCCGACGAGATCAACCGCGCCACCCCCAAGACGCAGTCGGCGCTGCTGGAAGCCATGCAGGAAAAAACCGTCACGGTGGCGAACGAGCGTTACGTCCTCAAGCTGCCGTTTTTTGTGCTGGCGACGCAGAACCCGCTCGAAATGGAAGGGACGTATCCGCTGCCCGAAGCGCAGCTTGACCGTTTTCTGTTTAAGGTCGATGTGCTGTTCCCGTCGGCGGATGAACTGGTCGAGATCATGAGCCGCACGACCGGCGCGCATACAGCCCACCTGAGCGCCGTGGCGGATGGCAACCGGATCCTGGAGATGGGCGCGCTGGCCCGCGAGGTCCCGATCGCATCGCATGTCAGCCGCTATATCGCGGAACTGGTGATCGCCACCCACCCCGATAACACCCACCTGCCCGCCGATAGCCTCGTGCGCCAGTACGTGCGTTACGGGGCCAGCCCGCGCGGCAGTCAGGCGATCGTGCTGGGTGCGAAGGTCAACGCGCTGCTGGAAGGGCGTTATAACGTCGCGTTTGAAGACGTGCAGGCGGTCGCCTACTCGGCCCTGCGCCACCGCATGATTCTGAACTTCGAAGGTCAGGCCGAGGGCATCCACCCGGACGACGTGATCACTGATCTGATGGAGCGCGTGCCGGTTCCGGCCGGGGAGTGAATCGTATGACCATGTCCGAACTGCTTCACCGCATTCTGCGCGAGCCATCCGCCGATGACCTGTGGCAGTTGAACCCGCATTTGCTGGCGCTGGATTCGCCCGAAGCGGAGCGCGCCCGCGCGCTGGCCCAGCAGTTCTACTGCTATCTGAACTGCGTGCTCAGCAAGCTGACCTCCAAGCAGTACAGCTCGCTCTCGGCGCTGATGGCCGCCGGCTCGATCGGGATGGTCATCGCGCAGGATGTGATCGAAGCTGTCCAGAAAGGCCGGAAAGAGGCGATCAGCGAGCTGCTGGCGGGCGGTATGGCCGGGCTGCTGGAAGCGACCTCGGCATGGCAGCACGTCAAAGCGTGGGAAGCCGAATATCTGTCGGTTCAGGACGAGGTAAGCTGGTATCTCTATGAGGCTCTGTGGCAGGTATCCGTCGACACCCAGCCCGATCTGCCGGCTGAAACGCGCCAGACGCTGGTTGATCGACTGTTGGCCCCGATCCGCAGCAGCACCATCAACAGTGCCATCCGTGTAGCGATGATTATCCGCCTGTTCCAGATCTTGCTGGTCATCCAGGTTGCGCCGCTGCTGCCCGAACCCGCTGCCGCGCCGGAGCAGCCCGCATGAGTGAACCCAGCAATACTGTCGCCATTCGGATCGAGAACCTGTCCAAGACCTTTGGCCGCCGCAAGAGCAAACGCATCCAGGCCGTGAAGAACCTGAAACTGGAAGTCCACGCCGGCCAGGTGTACGGTTTCCTGGGGCCCAACGGCGCGGGGAAATCCACCACCATTCGGATGCTGCTCGATTTGATCCTGCCCACCGAGGGAAATGCCTATATTTTTGGGCAGCACGTCCGCCGTGAACATGATATTCTGCGGCGTGTCGGGGCGCTGGTCGAGGGCGCGACGTTCTACAATTTCCTGAACGGCCGGCGCAATCTCGAAGTGCTGGCGCGCACCGCCAACTGTTACGATCCCGCCCGGATCGAGATGCTGCTGGGTCAGGTGGGGCTCGCCCACCGGGCCAACCAGCGTGTCAAAGGTTATTCGACCGGGATGAAGCAGCGGTTGGGGCTGGCGGCGGCGCTGCTCAGCGATCCCGATCTCCTCATTCTGGACGAGCCGACCAACGGCCTCGACCCGGCAGGGATGCACGAAATGCGCCAGTTTATCCGCGATCAGGCCGCGCTGCACGGCAAGACTGTCTTTTTGTCGAGTCACCTGCTGGGCGAGATCGAACAGGTCTGCGACCGGGTGGCGATCATCCACCTGGGCCAGATCGTGCGTGAGGGCGCGGTCGAAGACCTGCTGGCCGATAAAACCTATCTGCGCGTCGAGGCCGCCCCGCTGGACAAAGCGGCCGCGGTGCTGCGCGAATTCTGGACGGTGGCGCTCAACGGCCAGTCGATGACGGTCTACGCCGCGCGGAATGATATACCCCAGGTTGTCCGGCGGCTGGTCGACCAGCAGATCGACATCTTCCATGTCGCGGCCGAGCGCCAGACGCTCGAAGAGTATTTCCTGTCCGTCGTCCAGGAGGCAGTGGCTGATGCGTGACCTGTTCCGCGCCGAATGGCTCAAGATCGCCGGGAATCGCTGGGTCGCCAGCTGCCTGATCTGGATTTTCCCGGTGATGGGTATCGCGCTCCCGATCGTCATGGGATTGATTCTGACACTGTCATCTGCCGCCCGCGAGAGCTTCCGCCAGAGCGAATCGACGCAGTGGACGGATAACGCCGTGGGTGTGTGGAGCATCCCCAACAACCCGATCGGGCGACTGATCCTGCTCGGTTTCACGGCTGTGGTGTTCGCGGGGGAATACCAGTGGCAGACCTGGAAAAACGTAGTCCCGCGCAACCGGCGCGTGCTGCTGATTTTGATCAAGTTCCTGGCGTTGGGCGTATTTGTGGTCGTGGCGTTTGTGCTGATGTCGATCCTCTGGACGCTCGGCTGGGGTCTGCTGACCGTGATCGCGGACATCCCTTATGGCCCGCGCATTACCGGCGAGGTGCTGCAAGAATTCGCCGAGGACTATGTGCTGGCAGCCGGGCTGGCGTTTACCTCGACCATCATCTCGGCGGGATACGCGGCGCTGGCCGGGATGCTCACCCGCTCGATTCTGGGTGGGGTGCTGGTCGGCTTTGGGCTGACGCTGGCCGAAGGCTTCTCGATCCTGGCCCTGCTGCTGATCGGCTGGTTTACCCATTTCCCTGAGATCGTGAATGGGTATCGCTACCTGCCCTTTTACAACCTGATCAACGTATCGAGCTGGCTCACCGACAACAAGCCCGCCACCATGCGCCCGTATGAAACCGGCGATTACAGTCACATCTTTTTCTCGGACAGCCTGGCCTTCTCGATCGCCGTGCTGGCCGTGTGGGTGGTCGGCCTGATCACGCTGACGGCGGTCCTCTTCCGGCGGCAGGATATCACCTGACAGGATACCAGGATAAACTATGGCCGAACGCATCTTTGACGAAAAAACATTACGCAAGCTCGAACGGCTGACCCTGATCGCCAACAAGATCCGCACCGGGGCGATCAAGGGCGAGCGGCGCTCGACCCGGCGCGGCACCAGCATCGAGTTTGCCGATTACCGGAACTACGTCCGGGGTGACGATCTGCGCCGCGTGGACTGGAACATCTACGCTCGCTTGCAGCGCCCGTTTATCAAGCTGCTCGAAGACGAAGAGGATCTGGCTGTTCACCTGCTGCTGGACGCGTCCGCCAGTATGGACTGGCCGCGCACCGGGGATCGCAACCTGCACAAGTTTCTGTGGGCGCAGCGGGTGCTGGCGGGGATGGCTTATATCGCGCTCGGCGGCGGCGATCAGGTCACGGTCTCGGTCATGCGCGGCGACGGTGTCCAGCGATGGGGACCTCTGCGCGGGCGCGGGCACACGCTGAACCTGCTGCTCTGGCTCGAAAAGGCGTACACCCGCGGGCATGTGAATCTGAACGACTCGCTTGGCGATTATGCGCGGCGGACCTCGCGCGCCGGGGTGTGTGTCGTGATCACCGACCTGCTCTCGCCGGAAGGTTATGAGGAGGGGCTGCGCGCGCTCCAGGGGCGCGGCCACGAACTGACCGTGATTCAGGCGCTCTCGCCGGACGAAGCGAACCCGGACATTACCGGCGACCTCAAACTGATCGACATCGAGACCGGCATCCCGCAGGATGTCACCGTCGATGAAGGTATGCGCGCGCTGTATATCGAGCGCCTGCAAGCGTGGCAGGCCGAGATCGGCGCGACCTGCACGCGGCGCGGCATCCATTATATCGCCGCGGAGACCAGCACTCCCCTGGGAGCAGCTTATTCTGTCGGAGCTTCGACAATCGCGCGTGGTGCAGTGATGCCCGTCCGTATTCTTTCCCCGCGTGCCGGTCTGTTCATCACCGTGATGCTGCTGATCGGCGCGTTTGGCCTGCGGCTGTGGGATCTCAACGAGCCGAGCATCTGGCATGACGAAGGCTGGTCGATCCGCGCCATCCGCGATCCCATCGGGACGCCCGACGACAAGACGCCGCTGGCCTATTACAGTCTGGTTCACTTTTTGTGGTTGGGCGCGGGCGAGACGCCGCTGGCCCTGCGCTACGGCTCGGTTCTGCTTGGCGTGCTGACGGTCGCCGTCGGGGCGCAGTTGGCGCGGCGCTGGGCCAGTTGGGATGCGGCGGTGCTGGCGGTCATCCTGCTTGGCACATCCCCGCTGCTGTGGGCCTATTCGCGCGAGGTCCGCGCCTATGTGGGCGTGCCGCTGCTGGCGCTGGTGCTGCTCTGGCCTGACGGAACGGCTGCTCCGCCCGCGTGACGTGTTCCCCTGGCGCGTGTGGATAATGATCCTGGCTGCCGAGCTCGTGCTGCTCTATACGCACAACCTGAGCGTGCCCGTCGTCGGCTGGCTGAATCTCGTCGTGGTGGGCTTCTGGCTGTGGCGGCGGTGCTGGCGCTGGCTTGGGATCTGGCTCGGCGGGCAGATCGTCATGCTGCTGGCCTACGTGCCCTGGCTGCTGAGCCAGGCCCCCAGCGGCACGTCGATCAACTCGCCGCCACGATTCGGCACGGTGCTGGCCTGGGACATCTGGCAGGGCTATTTTGCCCCGCTGCCTATGCTGATCGGGGCGAAAAACGCGCTGGTGATCGGCAGCGCCGCGTTGGGCGTGCTCGCCGCCGTGAGTCTGGCGGTGTTGTGGACCTGGAACTGGCAGCGCCCGGCGCAGTTGGTGGTCTCGCAGTTTCTCCTGATCCCCGCGCTGGCGACGGCGGAACTGCTGGCCGCGAATATCGATTTCCACCCGCGTTATTATATCGCCGCGGTGCCCGCATCCCTGCTGGTGATCACGTTCGGCGTGGTGAACCTGCCCGGCCGGCGCGACCTGCACCAGCTGGTGCTGCCGCTGGTTACGGCGCTGGCGTTTGGCGTTTCGGCGGCCAGTCTGACGGCGCTGCTCAACGAGCCAAAATACGGCCACGACGATTTTCATGCGGTGGCTGATTATTACGCCACCCTACCCGACGACGCGATCATCCTCATCCCATACGGCTGGGAACCGGCTATCGAGGAATATTACGCCGAAAAAAGCGCCATCCGGGCCGAGATCCTGGGGATCGATCTGCACAGCAGCCCGGATACGGTCATCGAGACGATCAACGCGGCGCTGGCACAGCGAAACGGCCCGGTGCGGGTCGAACTGCTGACGTGGTTCCAGCTTCCCGCCGATCTGCGCGGCCTGTATCCCTGCCTGCTTGAGTCCGCCGGGCAGCGGGCGCGTGAGCCGGGTTTCGTCGTTCAGGGGATCAGCACCACGGGTTACTGGCTCGGTCAGCCCGTCGCCCTGGCGGATGTACTGGACGCGCCGGTAGATTACAACCTGCTGATGCTAAATCACGCGGCTGTGACCGGGCGGCAGGCGGTTTGCCTGCGCACTACCTGGGAACTCCGCCAGCCTTCGCGTTACAATTGGCGCGTGGCCGGGCGTCTGCTGACGATCGATCCGCCGCGCTGGATCATCGCCCGCAGCGATACCGACATTCGCGACGACGAGCAGCTTCCCACCTCGACGTGGGAAACCGGCGACCAGGGTGAGAGCTTCAGCCTGCTGCATTTCCCGGCGGGCACGCCCCCCGGCGATTACACCGTGCAGATCAGTGTCTACAGCCATTTCCGTCCCGACGGCCTGGATCAACTGGTCAATGGCATTCCATCCGGGCGAACCACGGCCCTGGCGACGGTGCAGCCCGCCGGGACGCTCGAAATACCCATTCGCGGCGACGGCTTCACGCCCGTGCAGGTCGCGCCCCAGGTCGAGCTAACCGGCTACGACGCAGGCCGAAACATGGCGCTCACTCCCGGCCAGGAGGTGCGTATAACCTTACACTGGCATGTGCTGGACGACTGCTGCCGCGAAACACCCTGGACGGAGGCAACCGTATCGCTGCGCGGCGACACGTGGGAAGTCACCCGGCCCGTCGAGGCGTATGGAACGTACAGCCTGGACTGGCATACGTTCGTCGTGCCGCCCGAGGCGAGCGGCAGCGCGGCGCTGACCGTGCAGGCACGCAACGGGGATCCGATCACGCTGCTCACCTATACGATCGAGCCGTCCGAGCACCTGTTCGCGCCGCCCGCGTTTGATGTGCCGGTCCAGACCGAGTTTGTCGATCTGGCCGTGCTGGAAGGGTTCAGCGTGGGGCAGAGGGTGGTTTCAGCCAATGAGAAGCTCGATCTGACCCTGGTCTGGCGTGTGCTGGATACGCCCGACCGTTCCTATCGTGTTTTTACACACCTGCTGGATACCAACGGACAGGTGATCGCCCAGCATGACGACTTCCCGGTACACGGTACCCGGCTGACGACCGGCTGGGTGCAGGACGAGTATCTGATCGATCCCTACGCGCTCGAATTCCTGCCGGAACGCCGGGACTACCAGGGACCGGCGCACCTGGAAGTAGGCTTTTACGATCCCGACAGCGGCGAGCGCGTGCGGATCGCCGGTGGCGCGGATCATCTCGTGCTGCCGATAGAGATAACGGTGCAATAGGATGTCACTGATCACACCCCTGGCGCTGGCGCTTGGCGCGCTCGCCATCCCGATTATTCTGCTTTATATGCTGCGGCTGCGGCGCACCGAAACGCCGATTTCCAGCACATTTCTATGGCAGCAGTTGATCCGCGACCGTGAGGCAAACGCACCCTGGCAGCGGCTCCGGCTGAGCTGGCTGCTGCTGCTCCAACTGCTGATCCTGGCGGCGCTCGTGCTGGCGCTGGCGCGGCCGTTCACCGAGGTGAAAACGATCACGACCGGGCGGATCGTGCTGCTGCTCGATGCCTCGGCCAGCATGACAGCGACGGACGTCCAGCCGAACCGCTTTGAAGCCGCGCGCGACATCGGCCTGGAACTGGTGGACACGCTTGGCTCGGATGATACGATGACCGTGATCCAGGTCAGCGCCGTGCCCGAAGTGCTGGCCGCCGCCTCGCGCGATAAGCTGGTACTGCGCCGGGCCATCGAAGCCGCTGAAGCAGACGACGTGAGCGCGGATTGGTTCGCCGCGATGACGCTGGCAGCCGCGGGCGGTGTGGGCGTGGACGAACTCAAGGTCGTCATCGTGACGGATGGCGGCCTGCCCACCGATCTGCCGTCGGTGCCCGGCGACGTGCGTTTTGTGTCCGTCGGTGACAATGGCGACAATCTGGCGATCTCGGCGCTGGCAACGTCGGCCCTGCCGGGACGCCCACCGCAGCTTTTCACGCGCATCAGCAACTACGGCGGCGTTGATACCGAGGTGATCATGGACATCCGGCTGGACGGTGACGACGTGATCTACACCGCGCACCGCTACACCGTCCCGGCGAATGACTATATCGATATTTTTGAGATCGAACTGCCGGAGACGTTCAGTACCCTGACGGCGCATCTCACCATGCCGGGCAGCGCGGCAATGACAGATTATCTCGATGCTGACGACGTCGCCTATGCGGTCCGGGATCGGTCCGGCGCGGGGCGCGTGCTGCTGGTCACGGACGATAATTTGTTTCTGGAGCAGATCTTCCGCAGCCTGCGCGGCGTCGAACTGTATATGATCGGTCCGTCGGATGAGATACCCGACGAGGATTATGATCTGATCGTGTTTGACAGCACCCTGCCGCTCGACCTGCCCGACACTGATCTCATGCTGGTCAATCCGCCGGTGAGCGGCCCGTTCTTCACCATCGGGGAATCTCGCCAGCCGGCCGGACAGCTTACCGCCCACCCCGACGATCCGCGCGCCCGCAACCTGACGGGCTTTGTCGAGGCGGTCAATATCCAGAATTTCCAGGTGCTCAGCGGGATCGATTGGGCAACGGTGCTGGTGCAGGTTGATGGCTATCCCCTGGTCGCCGTGGGGGAGGCCGACGGCCGGCAGGTGGCGATCCTGCCCTTTGACGCGCGCTATCCCAACACCGATCTGGTGTTGCAGCCCGCGTGGCCGATCCTGATCGCGGAGCTGACCGCGTGGTTTTCGCCGCCGCGCGCCACGGATGCCATCGACAGCCAGGTTCCTGGCGCGCCGGTGACGGTGCGCCTGATCGAAGACGCGGATGAAGCGTTTGTCACCCGCCCGGACGGCGAGCGCGTGCAGCTTGAGCCGGAGGGCAGCGAAGCCGTCTTCGCGGACACGCTCCGCCCTGGGCTTTACCGGGTCGATCTGCGCCGCAGTGGCGAAACCTTCCGATCCGAGCCGTTCGCCGTGAACCTGTTTGATCCAGCCGAAAGCCAGATCGAGCCGCGCGAAAACCTGACCGTGGGCACCAGCACGATTGAGCGTGCCGCCCGCCGCGAAACCGCCCGCCGCGAGTTCTGGCCCTGGGTGGTCGGGATCGGGTTGGCGGTGCTGGTGATCGAATGGTGGGTCTATCACCGCTCGCTGCGGCGCATTCCACGGGTGACGCTGGCCGGGCTGCGTGGCGGACCAGGCACTCGGCGCGGGAGGTTCCAGACACTAATCGACCGTCTCCATCTGCCCCGGCGAAGCCAGCCCCGGCGCAGAGTCGTGCGGACGCGCTAACAAGAGGCTTGCAGCGTTATGAGTTTCACCAATCCCAATGCCCTGTTCCTGCTCCTGCTGCTGCCCGTGCTGATCGTCGTGGGCTGGCCGCGTCTGGCCCACCGCCGCCGGCGGGATACGGTCAGCCTGATCGTCCGGCTGCTGCTGGTGACGCTGGTCATTATCGGCCTTGCCGGGATCCAGGTGCAGCGCGCCGCCGATAAGCTGGCCGTCGTGTTTCTGATCGACGCGTCCGACAGCATCCCGCCGGCCATGCAGAGCGCCGCCGTCGATTACGTGCGCGACGCGGCCGACGTGATGGGCGACAAAGATCAGGCCGCGGTGGTTGTGTTTGGGGCGGATGCCCTGGTCGAAACCCCGGTCACAGACCGGCTCGAACTGGTGCAGATCGGCTCCGATCCCATCCGGCTGAACACGGATCTGGCCGAGGCGATCCGGCTGGGGTTGGCGCTGTTCCCGGCGGATACAGCCAAGCGTATGGTGATCCTGAGCGACGGCCGCCAGACGGTGGGTGACGCGGAAGAAGTCGCGCGTCTTGCTGCCGCGACCGACGTGCAGATCGATTACGTGGTGCTCAGCAGCGCCGGCGTGACGCCGCAGGCCGTTGGCCCCGAAGTCATGATCGCACAGGTGGACGTCCCCGCTAAGGTGAATGAAGGCGAGCGCTTTAACCTCACCCTGACACTGGCGAGCACCCGCCCCGACAGCCCGGTTGAGATTCGCATCCTGTCGGGCGGCGAGGTGATCCACCGCCGCGAAGCGATTCTCCAGCAGGGCACGACGAACGAAGTCTTTGAAGTGATTGCGCCCGACGCGGGGTTTGTCGATTTTCAGGTGGTCATCGAGCCGCGCAGCGCCGATACGTTCTACCAGAACAACCAGCTTTCGGCCTTCACCCAGGTGACCGGCCCGCCGCGCGTGCTGCTGGTCACATCCGACGAGCGCGAGATCGAGTCGCTGCGTGCCGTGCTCGAAGAGTCCGGCCTGCAAATCGACGTACAGGGGCCGCGCGATCTGCCGCTGGGGCTGGCCCCGCTCAGCAGTTACGACAGCATCGTGCTGGCGAACGTCTCCGCGCTGGATCTGACGCAGGACCGTATGGAGTATTTGCAGGCTTACGTGCGCGACCTGGGCGGCGGGCTGGTCGCGATCGGCGGCCCGCAGAGTTTTGGCGTCGGCGGTTATTTCGAGACACCGCTCGAAGAGACCCTGCCCGTTGAGATGCGCATCCGCGATCAGCAGCGCATCCCCCAGCTTACGCTGCTGTTCGTGATCGACCGCTCCGGCAGCATGGAAATATCCAGTTCGGGCATGGTCTCGAACCTGGAACTCGCCAAAGAGGCAGTCATCCGCTCGTATGATCTACTGAACGACACCGACCGGACCGGCCTGCTGTCGTTTGATGTCTCGGCCTACAAAGTCGATATTCAGGACGTGGGCGACGAGGTCAGCCGCGAGAATCTGCGCGCGCTGGTGGGCGCGCTCCGACCCGGGGGTGGGACAAATATTCTGCAGGCGGTGCTGGCCGCCGATGAGATGCTGCGCAATGACCCGTCGCAGTTGAAGCACATTATCCTGCTCACCGATGGCGGGGCCGATCCAGGCGGAATTGTGCCGGCCGTGGATCGCATGTATCAGAACTACGGCGTCACCACCTCGGTCGTCGCCGTCGGGCAGAATTACGCGCAGTGGCTCCACGATGTCGCCGCGGCGGGGAACGGCCAGTTCCACCTCGCCTACGATATATCGACCATCCCGGCGATCTTCACAGCGGAGACGGTGCTGGCAACCCGCTCGTATATCTTCGAGGAGGAATTCACCCCGGCTCTGGCGGCGCGCCATCCGATTATGGATGGGTTCACCAGCCTTCCACCGCTCCAGGGCTATATCGCCACAACCGACAAAGCCACGGCAACCGCCATTTTGCGCGGGCCGGAAGACGACCCGATCCTGGCAGCGTGGCAGTACGGTCTGGGGCGCTCGGTCGCGTTTATGTCGGATGCCACGTCGCGCTGGGCATCGGCCTGGATCGACTGGGACGGGTATGCCGACTTCTGGAATCAGGCGGTGCGCTGGACCATCAGCGAGGGCAGCGCGAACAATATCGAACTGCGTGTGGTTGAGCGCGGCGAGCAGGCCGTGCTGGTGGCCGACGTGCGCGATAACCAGGGCAATTACCTCAATGGGTTGAATCTGGAAGCTTCCGTCATCAATACCGATCTGGAAACCACGCGCCTCGCCTTGCAGCAGACCGCACCCGGACGCTACGAGGCGGTCTTTACGCCGGAAGAAGAAGGCGCGTATTTCATCACCACGGCGGGCAGCACGCCCGAAGGGGCCGATGTGCTGGCGCAGCAGTCCGTGATCCAGACGACCGGGTGGGTGCTGAGTTATTCGGCCGAATACCGGGTCAGCAGCTTCGAAACCGGCCAGGAAGATCCCGCCAACCTGCTGGCGCGAATCGCGCGCATTACGGGCGGCACCTCGCTCCAAACGACGCCGGAACGCGCTTTTGAGCATAATCTCAACCAGGAGCAGGCCGCGCAGCCGATCTGGCCCTATTTTGTGCTGGCCGCGCTGCTCCTGCTGCCGTTTGACGTGGCGATCCGCCGGCTGGTGATCACGCGCACCGATCTCCAAAAAGCCCGCGAAGCGATCGCGATACCCTTCCGCCGCGAGCCGGTCCAACTTTCTGAGGAGTCATCGGTGCGGCTTGAGCGGCTGAAGGGAGCCAAGGGCCGGGCACGTTCCACCAGCACCGAGGAACTCGTTCAGCCGTTTGAACTGCCCACCCCGCCGCCGCGCGAAGCCGAGAAGCGGACCCGCAAGACCCGACGAACTGCCGTCCCGCCGCCGATCGCCAAGCCCGCGCCACCCGAGGAGCCGGCGGCTGCCCGCGAGGGTACGCTGGCCTCCAAACTGCTGGAGCGCCGGCGCTCCACCCAGGATCGGGACAAGATCGACGAATGAGCGGCCGGATAATTCGTCTGCCGCATGCTCTGGCGGCTGCCTGCCTGCTCGCGTTGTTCATACTCGGCTGCAACCTGTCGCGTGTAACCAACCGGGTCACGCTGCCGCCGCCAGCCACGCCGAGCCCTGTGAGCGACTGGCAGATCGTCGCGCAGGGCATCGAACGCCGTGATACGATCCTGCGGCTGAGCGGTGGACGCGAAGCGCGGGCCGCGCTGGTGCGGATCGATCCGGCCGTGGTGACGTTCCGCGTCCACTACAGCCCCGACGATCCGCATACGATCAACGAGTGGCGCGATGTGCTGCCCCAGGCGGCGGTGATCGTCAATGGCAGCTTCTTTGACGATGACCGGCGGGCGCTTGGTCTGCTCGCCAGCGATGGACAGCACTTCGGACAGTCGTTCGCGGGGTTCGGCGGCATGTTCCAGGTGACGGAGAGCGGGCCGCGCGTGCGGTCGCTGGTGAGCGAACCGTACCAGGGCGAATCGTTCTTCCAGGCGGTGCAGGCGTTCCCCATGCTGATCGAAGCGGGCGGCGTGCTGGCCTCTCAGGATGAAGGTTTTACCCAGCGAAACCGCCGTACAGCGATCGCGCAGGACTGGCAGGGGCGGATCATCATCGCCGTGGTCGCCCAGGACCGGGTATCGCTGGCCGATCTGCAAGGCTGGCTGATCACCAGCGATCTGAATGTGTACGTCGCGCTGGGGCTGGACGGCGGCAAGTCAACCGGACTGGTCGTCAATACGCCGGGCCACAGCGAGACGATCCCCAACCTGGACGAGGTGCCGAGCGTAATCGCGGTGTATGGGCCGTGAACGGCAGTAAACAGTAAGCAGTTGTCAGTAAACAGTTATTAGCAAACAGGGCCGGAACCCATATGTCTCAAATATCCGACTATATCCCAACCGTGGTGTTGACCCCATCCGGGGTGGTGCCCACGCCCTACCGCGTCCGAACGCTGGTGGAGGCGGTTCCCTACGAGCCGCAGGGGGTGTATACCGTCGCGCGCACCTTTCGCGGCGATCACGCGCTGCTGTTTGATGCGCACCTGGACCGGCTCGAACAGTCCGCATGGCTGAGCCAGATCCCGCTGGCCCTGGATCGTCAACGGCTGCGCGCGGCCCTGCGCGATCTGCTGCACGAGGCGGCCTATCCCGATGCCAAGTTTCGCATCACCATTCCGCAGGCCGCGCCCGACGAGATTTATCTCGGAATCGAACCCTACCAGCCCGTGCCCGACGAGATCCTGCGGCACGGCGCGCATCTCGGCACGACTCCGCTGGTGCGCGAAAATCCTGTTGTCAAAACGACGGCCTGGATGATGATCCGCAAACCGGCGTTCAGCAGCCTGCCGCCGGGTACGTATGAGGCCGTGCTGGTCTCGGAAGATGGCCGGCTGTTAGAGGGGTTATCCAGCAATTTTTACGGCGTGCTGGATGGCGTGCTGCACACCGCCGGGAACGGCGTGCTGGAAGGCATTACGCGCCGCGCCGTGCTCGATCTGGCACCCGCGATTCTGCCGGTCAGCCTGGACGCGCTGCACGTGCGGGATCTGCCGCGCCTGACGGAAGCCATGATCACCAGCAGCGGGCGTGGGGTGGTGCCCGCCACCGCGATCGATGGGCAGCCGGTCGGGGATGGGCAGGTCGGCCCGATCGTGACGGCGATCACCGAGGGCTACAACGCCTGGACCGACGCGCATCTTGAGCCGATTTGAACTCGGGAGGCATTGATCCACATGTTGTCTCGAGGGGCGTATTGATGCGTTTTAAGAAATTATGCCGGATATGTCCGGTTGTTTACCCCTCCCTAAATCCCTCCCCGTATACGGAGAGGGACTTGAACCGCTCCCCTTTCTCCGCGTGCGGGGAAAGGGGCCAGGGGATAGGGGTAAATCCTATAGAGTATCCGGGTCTGATTTTTGAATTGCATCAATACACCCCCACATTATCTACGGGGTGGGCTGCCTATTCCGGCGTATCACGCCAGCAGGTTCAGCGTCTCCTTTTCGTGCTGCCAGACGGATAAATTCTCAAGCTGTTGGCGCAGCGCTTCCAGGCGCGGATAGCCGTCGGCATATTCGGAGGCCCATTCCTGGGCAAAGTCGCCGCGCCGGATCGAATCGAGCACCTGCTCCATCAGCCGCTTGAGCTTAACCTCTTTGAAGCGCTCAATGCGCGAGAGCGTGCCGTACTGGCTGGTGCGCGAATGCATGTGCAGACTGGACAGGATCCCCACTTCGGCCCAACGCGAGATGATATACCCTAGCTCGCCGGAGAGATACAGGCTGGTGAACACCGCTTCGGGCGGAAAGCCTTCCCGGTTGAGCACCTCGACAGCCGTCTGCAAGACACTGTGCAGCACCGGCAGAAGCGCCTGCTGGTTAAAGAGATCCAGCTCCGCCTCCTGCTGGAACGTCAGCTCAATCGCGCCGCGCCGCAGGGCTCCCAACGCTTTCGCCACGGCCAGCACGCGCGCCCACGCCTGCCCGGAAGCATCCTGCTGGACGGCGACGAAGCTCGGGAATCCGGTCCCCGCGACGTACCCTTCGCGCACCGCCTGCCCGACCGCCTGCGGCGCGACCAGCACCACATCGACATAGGGTGGCGGCTCAATGAACCCAAAGGCGACGGCATAACCCGACGCGAAAACCAGCGTTTTGTCCGGCTTGAGACCGGGCGCAATCGCCTGCAAATAGACCTGCGTGGTGATTTCATCGGGCAGCAGCACAATAATCAGGTCGGAGCGTTGGGTCGCGTCGGCGATCGAGGCGACTTCGAACCCGTCACGGTACGCCTGTTCCGCATAGGAGTCGCTCTGGTTGCCGATCAGCACCGGGAAGGCGGTATCGCGCAGGTTGAGCGCGAAGGACTGCCCAAGGTTGCCATAACCCAACACGGCGATCTTCCGGTCCATCAGCAGGCCCAGATCCGCATCCGCGTCACGATAAACCACAGCCATCGTCTTATCCTTTACCGCCAGACATCTGCCGCACACGCCGCATTCTACAGCGGATTATCGAAGTGTGCCTAATCTGGAACATGAGTTAAGATCGTGCAACTCGATGCGGCACACTGCGTATAGATGACTAGTAGGGGCAACCGTTAGCTCGACCAGGTAGGGAAGCTTGTGAGCGTAGAAAACGATGCCTTGTGGGTAGACCAAACCCTGGCGGGTGATCCACAGGCTTTCGGGGAACTCGTCCAGCGGTACGAGCGCGATGTATTCAATCTCGCCTATCGTATGCTGAACGAACGGGGGGAAGCTGAGGACGCGGCGCAAGAGGCGTTCCTGCGCGCCTATGCCAATCTGGATCGGTACGATCCAGCGCGTCCGTTTAAGACGTGGCTGCTGTCGATTACATCCAACCATTGTATTGACCGGCTGCGGCGGCGGCGGCTTACCTGGCTGTCTTTGGAAGAGCCTCTGCCACCCCACCCTGCCCTGACCAGCGATCTGCCGGGGCCGGAAGAAGCAACACTGATGAACGAACGTAACCTGCTGGTGCAAGACTTACTCGACGAACTCAGCCCGGAATACCGGCTGGCGGTCGTCTTGCGCTACTGGTATGACCTGTCGTATGCCGAGATTGCGGACATGCTCGAAACGACGGAAAGCGCGGTCAAAAGCCGCCTGTTCCGCGCTCGCCAGGCCCTTGCCAGCGAGCTTGAATCACGCCCAATTCCCGCGCTCAACCCGGTAATGGAGGGTTCCTGATGACCCACGATCCGATGCTGTCCATGAACAACGCCCTCGATCAAGGACTCTCTGAGCAGGAGTGGGAGGCGCTGCACCGCCAGATCGAGGAGTCTGAGGAGGCAGCGACCGCCTGGGAGAACCTGCGCAAGACTGACGAGCTGCTCCACACGACGCCCATGGTCGCGCCACTGCCCGGTTTCACGGGCCGCGTGATGGCCGCCATCGCGGCTATGCCTCTGCCCGGTTTTGCCCAGCATCCCGGCATCGGATTGGCGTTGGGGCTGCTGGTGGCCGCTTTTATCGTGGTGCCGATCTTCGCGGCGTTGTTCTTCCTGCTGCTGAGCGTGCTGACCAATCCGGGCGTGCTGCTCGATGTGCTTCGGACCATCCTGAACGCGGTTGGCTATATGATCGGGCTGGTGGGGAATCTGGCGGGCGAAATCAAAGACGTGGTAGAAGAAACGCCCGTCGTGGCGGCGCTGCTGACGACGATGATCCCGGTGACCGTGCTGTGGGGTTGGTTGATCTGGTCCTTGTTGGGAGGGCCACGGTTTTTGACCAGACGGCCGCGAGGGTAGGCTGTAACGCGACAAAGTGAGATAAGCTGAAATGAGATCGACAATCCAAGCTCAACGTCGCTGGTTAGCCCCAATGGGCGTGTTCGCCCTGCTGATCCTGGCGTCGCTGGCCTGCGCCTCGCCCGAGTCCGACAACGTCCAGGGCCCCAGACTGGGCAAAACCTATACGCTCAATGCCGGCCAGGAACTCAGCGGCGATCAGGTGATCCTGGCCTATGAAATTGACCTGAAGCCCGGAAGCACCGTGGATGGCAATGCCACGCTGACCGGCAACAGCGTCAGCCTGGGAGCCACGGTGAAGGGTGATGTTGTCGTCGTGGCCGATAACCTCTCGGTAGGCAAAACCGCGCAAGTCACCGGCGATCTGACGATCTGCGCCAAGAATTACAAAACCGACCCCGCCGCACGCGTGGACGGCGCGATCAAAGAAGAATGCGAGAACAGCGGCAGTGTCAGTTTCTCCAACACGGTCCAGTCCGGCTGGGATAGCTGGCGCGGCAGTATCTTCTTCCGGCTGACCAGTTCCATCGCCTCGGCGCTGTTGTTTGGACTGATCGCCGCCCTCGGAAGCATCCTGTTCCCACAGCCGCTCGTGCGGATGTCCGAATCGGTCCAGAGCTCCCCCTGGCTGCCGGCGGGATTGGCCTGCTCACCATGATGGTCGCCGTGGGACTGACGATCATTTACAGCATGTCGCTGCTGCTGGTGCTGCCGGTGGTGCTGCTGCCCTTTGTGATCGTCGGGTGGCTGATTGTGGGTTTCCTCAGCCTGCTGGGATGGGTGGCACTGGCGCAGCCGTTCGGGGTTTGGGTCGTGAGCCGGTTCGGCATGGATCGCCAGCCGCGCATGGTGTCCGCAGCCATCGGCGGGATCACGCTGGCGCTGCTGCTGCGCATCTGGAGCATCTTCTGGTTCACAGCGTGGATCGGCCTGCTGGCGACGATCATCCTGGGCTCGGTCGGATTAGGGGCCGTCATCCTGACGCACATCGGCACGCGACCCTATCCGCGCTCACGGCTGGCGGCGGGCTAAAATCGGTCTTTTTCGGTGCGAGGATTCCACTGAATCAGCCCCTCCCCCTCCCCCTCCCCACGAGTGGAGAGGGAAAGCCACGTCAAGTCAAGTCCCCTTTCTCCGCGATGCGGGGAGGGATTTGAGGAAGGTCGGCCAACAGGTCAAAGAGCGTCACGCTCCCCTACAACATATCCACCGGGTCAATATCCACAAACCACCCATCGGCCATATCCAGACCGTCGAGCAGCGCGGCGGGATTGGCGCTGCGCACGATCAGGTGCCAGCGGTAGAGATTGTTGCGGCGCGCGAAAAAACACGGTGTCGGCCCGATGATCTCCGTTGCGGTGAACTGCCCCTCGCTGATGCGCTGTTCGATGATTTGCTTGGCGCGGTTCGCCTCGTATTCGGCCACGTTCGCGGTTGGGAACCGGAACTCGATCCGCGCCAGCCGCCGGAACGGTGGGAAAAGCTGTTCCTGGCGGTACGCGATCTCCTGCCGGTAGAACGACGCATAATCATGGCGCGCCGCCGCCTGGATCGCGTAATGCTCTGGCAGGTAGCTTTGCAGCACCACATGCCCGCCCAGCACGCCGCGCCCGGCGCGTCCGGCTACCTGGGTTAATAGCTGGAAGGTGCGTTCCCCGGCCCGGTAATCGGGCAGCCCCAGCGCCGTATCCGCCGACATGATGCCCACCAGCGTCACGCGAGGTAAATCCAGCCCCTTGGCGATCATCTGCGTGCCGACCAGAATATTCGCCTCTCCTTCGCTGAACTGGCGCAGGATGATCTCGTGGGCGTCGCGCCCGGTGGCCGTGTCCCGATCCCAGCGAATCGTGCGCGCGTCGGGGAACTCGTCGCGCACCGCCGTTTCGATCAGCTCTGTGCCCTGCCCAAAATGCCGGATGCGCGGGCTGCCGCACTGCGGACATTTCTTGATATGGTCGCGCGTATAGCCGCAGTAGTGGCACACCAGCGCCTCGTTGGGGCTGTGATAGGTCAGCGGCGAACTGCACCGTGGGCACTCCGCGATATAGCCGCAGTCCCGGCACATGACAAACGTCGCCGTGCCGCGCCGGTTCAGGAACAGAATCGCCTGCTCTCCGCGCAACAGCACATCGCTGATCGAGCCGTGCAGCGCCCGGCTGAACATACTGCGGTTGCCCGCGCGGAGTTCCTGACGCATATCCACAATCTGCACGGCGGGAAGATCGGCGCTGACTGCTTCGGAGGTATCTGTGGGATGATAGCGGGCCGCTGGCGCATTCAGACGGCGCACCTGCTCCGCAATTTTCTCGCGGTGCGCGATCACCCGATCCGGCAGGCGCAAAAGCTGGTACTCGCCCCGTTCGGCGCGGAAATAGGTCCCGACGTCCGGGGTGGCGCTGCCCAACAGCACCGTGCCGCGCATGATCCGCATCAGTTGGATGGCTGTGTCGCGCGTGTGATAGTACGGCGGTGCGATGGGCGGCGACTGCTTGTAACTGTCGTCGTGTTCCTCGTCCAGAATCACCAGCCCGACATCCGGCAGCGGTGTGAACAGCGCCGACCGCGCCCCCACCACGATCTGCACATCACCCGACCGGGCACGCCGCCACGTATCGTAACGCTCACCCACGCTCAGGGCGCTGTGTACCACCGATACACGACCGGGAAAGCGCGCCGCAAAGCGCCGCACCGTTTGCGGCGTCAGCGAGATTTCGGGCACCAGCACAATCGCCTGCCGGCCCTGTGCCAGCGCATGCTCCACTGCACTCATGTAGATCTCGGTTTTGCCGGAGCCCGTTACGCCGTGCAGCACAAATACGCCCGACACGTCAGGGGACGGCGAGATCTCGCCCCACTGCACGGTGTCCATATACTCGCGGATCTGCTGCCACGCGCGCCCCTGCTCAGCCGTCAGCGGCGGGGCCAGCGTCGGCACATAATCACGGTCCAGCAGCGGATCGCGCCATGTCTCGGTCTCCCACAGCGTGATCAGCCCATCTTCCGCCAGCCGTTCGAGATCGCTCTGGCTCGCGCCGAGGGTCTTGAGATCGAGCGGCTCCCCGGCGGCGGCGAGCCGGTTCAGAATATCGAGATAAGGCTGGCCGCCCCGTAACTCGATGATCCGGCGGCGCGCTTCGGCCGCTGACAGCCGCAGCTCGACCACGGGCGGTTCTGCCACCCGGCGCACGATCCCGGCTGCTTCCAGGCGTGTCAGACCGCTCTTGTTCAGATCGGCGGGGGCAAGCGGCTGCTCCGCTTCAAGCAGGGCTTCCAGCACACTCGTCTGGGCCGGCGCGCGGGTGTACTCGCCCGCCAGCAGACGTTCCGCGATCTCCTGCGGCGGGCGGGCCAGTTCGACCCAGGTTTCCTTCGATCCGATGATGACATCGCCGGATTTTTCCAGCGTGCGGATCGGGCTTTCGTTGCAGCCCACGGCTTTCATCACGTCGCTCAGCGTCAGTCGGTGCTTGCGCGCAGCCAACAGCACTTCCAGCACGTTCGCCCGCCGCAATTCACGCCCCAGGCGCGGCGCGATACCTGCGACCCGATTGACGGGGATCGCCAGTTCGACCGTCTGCACGGTCTGGGGTTTCACATCCGGCGTGCCCAGCAGCGGATCCTGCCGCACGACACCGCGCTTGACCAGCCCGCCCAGCGAATTCTGCCAGCGGGTATGGGGCAGCGCATGGCTGATCTGCCGTCCGCGCAGCGCCCCACGCCGCCGCAGCAGACTCAGCAAGCGCTTCTGGGTCTCGGATTGGCCGTCGGCCGTTTCATCGACGAGGCTGTAAAGGGAATCGCCGCGCTTGGCTAATCCGGGCGGCAGCATCAGCCACAGACACATGCCCAGCGGTGTCACCGTCTGTTCGGCCATCCACCGCGCCAATTCGATCTGGGCCGGCGTTACGACCGGGTCGGGATCCAGCCGCTCGATCACCGGCTTGGTGATCGGGACCGGCGACTGCTCGTGCAGATCGATCACCACGCCCGTGGTATAAGCGGTCCCAAACGACACTTTGACCAGATGGCCGGGCGCGATACGGCCCGCCAATTGTTCGGGGATATGGTAGTGAAAGGTGTTGGTTACGCGGCGGTTGACCGCAACTTCTGCATACATGACTAATGGGTTGGTGTGGATCGCTGGTAAAAGACCGCGGAGGCGTACCCGACCACCTGGGCATAATCCCGTGTCACGTCACCGGAGGTCGCATGGCGCACAATCAGGGACGCATCCGCGCCCAACGCGCGCGCCGCGATCATCACCGTGGCGATTGCGCCGTGCCCACACGCGAGCTTCTGCCCGTACTCCTCCGCCTCGATCACGCCGGCCGGGTCATAGGCGGCTACCGCGTCGAGCACTTTCTGATCAAGCTGGTGGGCGACGGCCTGCGGGAAAAAGTGTGACAGATCCGAACTGGCGACCAGCAGCGCCTTCTGATCGCGCAGCACGTCGGCCAGCGCCGCGCCGAGGCGTTCGGCCATCGGCAGGGATTGGTCGATCAGCGCCAGCGGGATCAACCTGAAACTTCCCAATACGCGCTGCAAAAACGGCAGTTCGATCTCCAGGGAATGCTCGGAATCTTCCCGCACTGTGCCGAGCGGAACCTGTGCGCTCAGAGCCTCCAGCATCGTGCGATCCAGGGGCACCTGTCCCAGCGGCGTTTCGTACGCTTCATGGCCGGATGTCAGCACCTGGGACGGATAGCGCCGGTGGGAGGGGCCGATCAGCGCGACGACATCGACTTCCAACCCTTGCAGCGCCTTATAGGCATAGCCTGCGACCGGGCCGGAATAGCGGTGGCCGGCATGCGGGGCCAGAATACCGACAATATGCCCGTCGATAGTGGGAATCTCTGCCTGCTGGATGTAAGCATCGACCGAACTGGCCAGATGCCCCGGATGAGCGGGGTACCACGTGCCCGCGATCGGTGACGGCCGGACATCATGATAGGGTTGTGGACTGGACATGGTCTTTTCCCGTCGGGCAAAGCCTGACCAAAAACCGATCACTTGTGTTTCACCAAGAAATCCGCGCGCGAGCCACCGCTTTCAGGTGTGGAGAGGAAGCGTGGCTCCCATCTGTTGACATGATCGAACCTCGGTGCTACCCTTCATCACATGAAGCTCATCGCGCAGGTGCGCCTCTACCCGACGAAAGAGCAATACGCCACGCTTAAGCAGACGCTTGAGACGGCGAACGCGGCCTGCAACTCCATCAGCGCCCGCGCCTTCGAGGTGCAGGTCTTCCACCGCTATGGGATGCAACAGCTGACCTACTACGACGTGCGCAAGCGGTTCCGCCTCTCGGCGCAGATGGTCATCCGCTGTCTGGCGAAGGTGGCGAACGCCTACCGGCTGGACCGCAAGACGCCGCGCACCCTCAAGCCGCACGGCAGCATCGCCTACGATGACCGCATTTTGTCCTGGTACACGGACCGCGCGGCCGTCTCGATCTGGACGGTTGACGGTCGGCAGACAATCCCGTTTGGGGCCGGAGAGCGTCAGCGGTCCTTGCTGAGTTTCCGGCAGGGCGAAACCGACCTCGTATTCTTCAACGGCATGTTCTTCCTGCTGGCGACGTGCGAACTGCCCGATCCGGAGCCGCGCGACGTGGCTGAGGCATTGGGCGTGGACCTGGGCGTGACGAATATCGCCACCACCAGCGACGGCAACATCTTGACAAGCGAGCCAATCGAGTACAACCGCCAGCGGATGCAGCGGCTCCGTTCGGACCTGCAAGCGCGCGGCAGTCTGTCGGCCAAACGCCACTTGAGAAAATTGTCTGGACGCCAGCGGCGCTTTCAGAAAGACATCAACCACCAAATCAGCAAGCGTCTCGTTGCAACGGCTCAGCGCACGAACCGCGCGATTGCCCTCGAAGATCTGACGGGTATTCGCGCGCGGACCAGGGCTAGAGGAGCCGAGCAGCGGGCGCGACACAGCAATTGGAGCTTTGCGCAACTGCGGCAATTCATCGAATACAAGGCACAGTTGGCGGGCATTCGGGTCGTTCTGGTGGACCCGAAACACACCAGCCAGCAGTGCGCTCGCTGTGGACATATCGACAAAGCCAATCGTTGCAGTCAATCCGAATTCCTTTGCTGTGCCTGCGGACACGCGGCCCACGCCGATGTCAACGCTGCCAAAAACATCGCTTTATGGGCGGACGTCATGCCGCCTATCGTCTCGGATGCGTCCGCGCTTGCGGGTGCAGCGCCAGAGACAAGCCCTCAGCTTTAGCTGTGGGGTCATGACATCTTATTTTACCACAGAGGGCAAGTGCTGCCGGAGGAAAATGGCCGCGGGCGTGGGACGCTTTCGCGGGCAGAAACACAAACCGGGGTTTCCCCCGGCTTGTCGTCGATAAGAACAGGCCCTACTTGATGCGCGCCAGCACATCGTCTTCGTTCATGAGCAGGTACGTCCTGCCGTCGTACTTGATCTCGGTGCCGGTATATTTGGGAAACAGGACGCGATCACCCACCTTCAGATCCGTGACCATTTCCTCTTCGCTGCCCACCGCTTCGATCATGCCCTGCTGCGGCTTTTCTTTGGCGGTTTCCGGCAGCAGAATGCCGCCCGGAGTTTGGGACTCGCCTTCGATGGGCAGGATCAGCACGCGCGCACCCAGCGGTTCGATATTCGTGTTAGACATCCGACTTTTTACTCCTCTTTTTGCCATGCGGTAAGCTCCCTTCAATAGCCCAGAGAAACCCTGGGAATTCCGCGGCCGGTCAGGACTTCGACGCCAGCCGGACCGCGGCCTTTAACTTTTCCAGCAGCAGCTCTTCGGGAGCCGCACCCTCGATATAGGTGTCCTCGTTGATGACCGTGCGCGGCACACCCATCACGTTGTAGCGGTGGCCGAGGTGGGGGAACTCCGTCACCTCGATCATGTCCGCCGTGACCTTGTCCGATGCATAGGCCATGTGATGCGCCAGCACCACAGCCCGCGGGCAGTAGGGGCAGGTCGGCGTGACAAATACCTGCAAGTGCAGCGGTTCTTCCAGGTTGTCCAGGAAGCTGCGCGCCTTGTCGCTGAGCGAAACCGCGCCGCTGCCCACCAGGATAATCGCTTCGAGCAGGGACGTAAATTCGTAACCAGAGGGGATGCCGTAGAAACGAATCCCGTAATCTGTGCCGCCCTCACCCAGCACCGCCACCGCCGGGATCTTATCAATCCCGAACGACTCGGCCCGTTCTTTGTCCGCAACCAGATCGCTCACCTGCACCGATACCAGGTCAGAGCATTCGGCTACCTCTTCGAGAATCTGGCGCGTTTCTTTGCAATAACCGCACTCAAATTCCTGCGTAAACAGTTGCAGCGTCACCGGCGATTTGACTGCTGCCAGCAGCTCGCGCACCTGCGTTTGAGTGTCCTGATCCATTAAAGGCATTCCATACCATCCTTGTGGACTGACTGTGTATTTGAACACCTCATTAGATGCGCCAGTCCCTCATCGGTTGCGCGAGTGCGTGCCCATCATACCGTGAAAACAGCCCGCTTTCTAACAGAAATTCGTTAGAGGTGCCCGCGCAGCAGCTTAGGGCTATAATTCATTCGATAGGATCACGCATGAACGATTATTGCTGGGAGCGCCACTGTTCAGGAGGGCAACATGGATATACTGGATCTGCTGTTAGGAGGGGGCAACCGGCGGCGCCGTCGGGATGACGGAATATCGGGCATCCTGGGCAAATTATCGCGCTGGATCCTGGGCTGTGGCTGTATCCTCGTGGCGGTGGTGGTCGTTGGGATAATCCTGCTGCTGGCCGGAATCGTCAGTTTTGGCGAAGACGCAGTGACCGTGATCATCGTCGTGCTCACCATAATCGTCGCCGTCGCCTCGCTGATCCGCACCAGCATGGGCTATTAAACGCACAGTCGGGGCGCGATCGTCAAGCCAGATCGCGCTCTTCTTCGTAATTGCCTTCGTTTTCAGCCAGCATATCCAATATCGCCTGCCCGGTAATAAAGACCCGGCGCAGGCCGGGCGGTTGGCTCGCGCGCAACTGGCCCGATGCCAGCAGTCGCTTGACTGTGCTCATACTGACGTTGAGGATTTCTGCGACCTCGGCGCGTGAATAGACACGGGTTGGAACAATGGGGGGACGCACAGAATGATGTTTAGACATGATCGATTCCCCTCGATGACCTATGGAAAACTTTGATGAACCCACTGCATGGGGTCAACCTGGACGCCGCTAACCCACATCTCCCAATGCAGATGCGGCCCCGTGGAGCGGCCGGTTGAACCCACCAGCCCGATTGTCTGGCCGGGCATGACCACGTCGCCCACCGACACCTGGATTTCAGATTGATGCCAGTAGCCCGTGATCACGCCCCACCCGTGATCGATCATGGTGGCATTACCCCGCACGGGCAGATTTTCCGCCAGGATCACCACCCCCGCCGCCGGGGCTAGAATTGGGGATCCCGGTGCCGCGCCAAAGTCGGTTCCGCTGTGAAAGGTGTCGAGCAGTCCGCCGTTATACGTGCGCCGGGTGCCGAACTGGGATGTCACCGGCCCGGTCGAAGGCAGACCCATCAGCCCATCAAAATAACGCTGGGCGGTAAAGCCGCTCATCAGCGTGGCGACCCGATCCCACTCCGGTTCCATGACCTGAGGCGTTAGCAAATCCTGCTGCGTGGTGTCGAGTGAGATTTCTTCCGAGCCATAACCGCCGTCGTCCACCCGAATACGGATGGTGTAGCCGGTCGATACGCCGTCCGCGCCGGTGATCGTGATCACCATCGGATACAGGCCCGCGCCGGTGAACGCATGAATGCCAAAAATCGCGTCGTGGTGGTTGGTATCCTGCGTGACAAATTGAACCGGATAGCCGATAAACGTGCCGGTGAGCGTGGCCGGGCCTGATGTCTCAAGATGGATGCTGAGGGTTTTCCCCTGGATCGCCGGGATCGGCGTCAGCGTGCAGGCCGTCACCGGGCCGGGCAGATCCAACAGCGCTCCCGGCGTGCTGCCCGGAACCCATAGTGGCTGGCCGGCAAATAAGGGACTTGTGCGCGTCTGGTGGTTGAGCGCCAAAAGGGTATTGAGCGTTACGCCATAGCGCAGCGCCATCCGGCTGAAATTGTCGCCCGCCTGGACATGGATCAGCGCGGCGGGCGGGGCCTGACTCGACGGTGCCGATCCCTGATGGACGGTCAAATCCTGTCCGGCAAACAACAGCGCCGGATTGGTGATGATATTTTCGGCTGCTAACTGCTCGACACTCGTGGCATAGGTATAGGCCAGGGTGAGCAGCGAATCACCCGGTCGCACGGTGTGGATCGTCACGGCTCCCGGCACCATGCCCGCGGCATTCACCTGGGCGTTGGGGATCAGAAGGCGCTGCCCGACGGCGATATAACGCGGATCGGTAATTCCGTTGGCCTCGGAGATCGCTTCGACCGTCGTGCCGTACTTCATGGCGATGCGAAAGAGGTTTTCATCGCGCTGGACCACATGAATCGTCATACCAGCGGAGGGAGGATTGTTGCCGCCGTCCTGCGCCTGGGCTGTGCCAACCAGCAGCAGCGCGATAATCATCACCCCTATCAAAACCCTGGTACGCATGGTGTTGTTATTCGTCCTGCGGGCGCGCCCGAATTTGGTCTACGATGATTTGTGCCTGGGTCAATGTTTCGAGTGCCTGGTTTGCCAGCCGCAGACCTTCGCCGGCGGTGCTGTTCAGAGTCAGCGCGGCACAGGATGGCTCAAAAATGGCACGCGCCTGCTCGGCCTGTGCCAGACCCGTCCGCTGAAGCTGGATCGCCTCTTCAAGCAGCGGATCCGCCACACCGGGCGCGTTCAGGGCGGCGTTCTGCTCCCCGGTGAGTCCAAAGGGCTGCGGCCATTCGTCGAAGGTACACCGCGTTGGGTCAACGCCGTTCCGCGCTTTTTCCCACTGATCGATCATCCCATCGCCGTAAGTATTCTTCAGGTAGGACATGACGATCTCGCGGTCGCGCAGCTCGCGCAGAATAACCCGGTAGTCGAGCGCCGGGAAGGGAAGCGTGGCCGCCGGCGCGATAGTTGGAATGGGAGTCGCAGTAACTATCGATGTGGCCGACGGTAAGGGCGTCTCCGTGGCCGGCACCGTCGCCGATGGCGGCAGAGTTGGCGTCACTGGCGTGGCGGTTGCGGTGGCGGTCGGCGTCGAGGTGCGGGTCGGCAGCGGCGTCTCCGTCGGCCCGATCGTGGCCATGGGGCTGCGGATCGCCTGCTGCAGCAGCTGATCAACTTCATTCAGTTGGAAATCCAACTGATCAAGCCGGCTGGACGCTTCCAGCACTCGGACCGTCTGCGTAGTGGGATCACTGCACGCGCCGTTCAGCAGAACCAGCGACGCTTCCAGCGGGAATCGCGCCAAATCAAGCTTATCGCCGGTCAGCTTAATATCGGGATAGGTATAGCGGTCGATCTCGGCCAGCGCGACCGGCTCCGGCAGGGTATACGACAGAGGACACGCCACCTGCCCGGTTTCGTTGTAGTGGGCGATCTCACCTTTCAGGTCAGCGCCCAGTTCCCGCGAGGCACGAAGCTTGGTCTCGATCTCGCCAATCAATTCGAAGCGGCTGGTCGGCTCACCCTGGATCGTGTTGCTCCGGTCATCATCCTTATCGTCGCCGCGCACCAGTTGCAGGCCGTGCAGCAGCAGCGAGACACCGAACAATACCGCCAGCACGCCGAGGACTGGGGTCAGCATGCGCTCGCTGATCGGTAACGCGCGGCGCAAGCGTTTTCCCTGTGCCACGGCCTTAAAATAAGCCAACGCCTCGCGCGCCGCCTCGCGCACCTGTTCGTCGCCGTCTTCAAGATAAGCCGTCCTCAGGAACGGGATCACGGCCGGATCGCGGGTGGCGGCCAGCCGCTGACAGGCCCGCTGCCGCACCTTGGGATCCGGATCATTTTGCAGTTGTCCGGTCCAGCGTCCCCATTTTGGTTGGCTCATCCCAAAACCTCACCTGTTGGCGCAAAACATTTTTGATAATGATACGCGAAGTCCATCACCCGGCAAAGTCAACTTCAGGACCATGCCTTTTTAGGGTTCAGCCACGTTAAACGTGCAGTTTCCCTCGTTAGCTTCGATGCCCGTACCCGGCCCGAACTGATCGTAACCATCGGAAATCGGTTCGTCCCAGGTCAACCGGTATTCGACCGTATGCTCGCCCGCGCTGAGTTTGCCCACCGGGTAGAACCAGTAGACGATCCACACGCCCGCTTCGACGCGCACCTCGGTTGCGTACGGCTCCCAGTCGTCCAGCAGTTCGCCATCGAGCCGGACGTCATAGTTAGCATTCTCAAGGTGCTGGTCCATCAATTCCGGCAGCGCGACAAACCAGCTCCATTCGATATAAACGTTATCGTCCGTCGTGGGCTGCTCGGGCCGGACGTTCTTCTGCTGGCAGTAGGCCAGGATCTCGACCCGGTTGGGCTCCGGGGTCGGCGTGATCGTCGCGGTCCCGTCGCGCGCTGGCGTGGAGGGTGGCGTGGATGGCGGCGTCGCCAGCAGGCCCACCGTCTCCTTAAAATCGGTTTCGACCAGATTGGCGAAAATCCACAAATTCTGGACCTCGCCGTCCTCATCGGTATAGGCGACTTTGTACCATTCGCGCCGCTGCGCATCGACCTGGATACCAAGCACACCCAAGGGCGTGCCCGGCGGCACGCTCACCATGATCTCATAGTTGGATCCCGGCCCGGAGCGCAGGTTCACATTTTCCGTCGAGCGAATCACCCCCTGCACGGTCGGTGTGGGCGTGAGGGTGGTGGTTGCGGTCGGCGTCGAGGGGATGCCCGTCAAGGTGGGGGTGGGCGTATCCGACGGCGTCAGCGTGGCACTTGGGATCGGCGTGGCCGTGAAGCGGGGCGTGAACGATACGATCGGCCCCAATGTCCGCGTGGGCAGGCTGAGAATCGCGCCATCATCCGCGCCGGAGGGTGAAGGCGTGTTCGGCTCCACCTCATCACAGGCGGTCAGTACCAGCAGCAGCGCGAATATCAGCCACAAGTGCTTGCGCATAACTTCTTGCCTCCGTGGAACACTTCTCTTTCTCAAACATGAACAGCTTAGCAGCAATCACGCGCCAGCACAACACCACCGGAGCCCTACCAAAAACAAACCCGCTTCAGGTTAAAGCGGGCCGGGCGGACGAGCCAAAAAGAGGGTTCTTTCAGGGCTGCCTGGTGCGTTCCGAGTGAAGCATCAGGCGAACTTTATCGATCAGCGTATTGGCGATATAGGGCTTGGTGATGTAACCATCTGCGCCCAGATCCAACCCCTGGCGGATGCTGTTCGCATCGGCCTTGGCGGATAGAATCAGCACCGGCACGCGGTTGAACTGCGACTGAGCGCGCACCTGGCTCAGGATCTCGAAACCATCCATATCCGGCAGCATCAAATCCAGTACGATCAGATCGGGTGTCTGGGCGTTGAGATGGGCGAGGGCGGACTGCCCGTCCGCAAACGTCGCGGCTTCCGCCCCGATCCGTCGCAGCAGCATCACAATCAGTTTGAGAATTTCGTGATCATCGTCTATGACCACAACCCGTGGAATGGAGCTTTCGGGGCTGTCGCTCACTGTTGCCGCCTCATTTGATAGTGGATATTAATTTAGCGAGATGCCCGGATACGGCCGCATGGACGGATAATTGAGTATAATAGAACTAGATTACACCCGGCCCAGGTCTGCGGCAAGTTTTCACAGATTAATTCAGCGTATCCAACGGCCCTGTGATGTGTTATTGTTGGCACCCAAGCACGCTATGAGGATCATGAGGTAAAGCAGCATGCGGCCCGAACAGGTAATTTTGGTGATTGTACTGGGGTATATTATCGGCTCGTTTCCTACCGCTTACCTGGTTGCACGGTCACGCGGGGTCGACATTTTTAAGGTCGGCAGCGGCAACATGGGCGCGAACAATGTCGCGCGGGCGCTAGGTCCCAAATATGGCGCGCTGGTTTGGCTGGTCGATGGCAGCAAAGGCATCCTGGCGATTTTCCTGGCGCGCTGGATCCTGTCCGACAATCAGGCGGCGGCCAGCTCGTTGGCGGCAGTATCCGCCGTGGCAGGGCACAACTGGTCGCTGCTGGCGACGCTGATTACCGGCAGTATTCGCGGCGGCAAGGGCGCGGCGACGGCCAGCGGTACCTTCCTGCTGCTTGCCCCGACTCTGTTGATCGCGCTGGTACTCGCGGTGGGCGCGGTGATCATCCTGCTGACGCGCTACGTCTCACTGGCGGTGCTGACGTCGGTCGCCGTCGGCGGAATCGCGTTCCTGATCCTGGTGCTGGTCGGCTTTCTGGAACCCGTTTATGTGCTCTACCTGCTGGTCGGCTGGATGGTGTTTGTGCGGCACCGCAGCAATATCGTCAATCTGCTGGCGGGCAAAGAACGGCGCTGGGGCGAACGCGCCTGATTCTGACCGTTATCATCCAAAGCCCGGCCCATCTCGCCGGGCTTTTTTATCGCTTCGGGCGGCGCGGCGAATTGGTGTTGCCCCCAACGTAATCCGGGGCCAGGATCGCCAGCACGCGGCAGAGACGCCCATCCATCAGGCGGCTGCGTAACAGCGGGTCCATCTCCTCGAATTTCTGAGTGGTCGTGAACACGGTTGGCAGATGGGCCAGATAGCGGTAATCGGTGATCTGCTGGATTTTTTCGCGCGCCCACGGCGTCGCGTTGCTGAGATCGATCTGATCCAGCACGAGCAGCGTGGCATTGCGGATCTCGTAGAAGCGCTTGCTGAACGTCACGGTAGCCGACGGCGCAAAGGTCGCCCGCAGGTAGTCCAGCAGATCGGGCGTCGTGACGAACATCACCTGATCGCCCATTCGCTTGCGGGTGTTGGCGATAGCCGCTGCCAGATGGGTCTTGCCGCTGCCGTGATTACCCACGAACAGCAGCCAGCCCTTCGGATCCTGCGCGTAGCCCATCGCGGCTTCGTACACGTGCCGCAGATTGCGGCGCTCCTCGGCCGGTAGCGTATCCGCTCGCAGGCTGAAGTTCTCGAAGACCATCCCGCCGTATAACCCCAGGTTGGAGAGCAGATCCACATCCTGCTGGGCATCCGAGCGCCGGTAATCGGGCAGCGGCAGCATCACACTGTCGGTTAGCTGCCGATCGACCAGCCGGCTGCGAATGCGCGGGTCGGACTTGTCCAGTTCCACGTTGGTGGTGATCACCGTGCTCAGCCGGTGCAGATAACGATGGTTAATCAACTGGAACAGCTTCTCCTGTGCCCAGGACGTCGCGCTTTCGGTGCCCAGATCGTCCAGAATCAACAGGGGAATATTCCGCACGCGCTCGAACAGCTCGTCGTACTCCACCTCGGACGAGGGCGCAAACGTCGAGCGTAAATGATCCAGCAGATCGGGCACCGTCATGAACAGGACACTCTGGCCGCGATCCAGGTTGTAGTTGGCGATCGCCACGGCCAGATGCGTTTTCCCACTGCCAAAATTACCCTGGAATAAGAGCCAACCCTGGGGATTCTCGGCATAGTCACGCGCGCGTTTATAGGCCCCCCGCAGGATGCCGTTCTGTTCCTCGCTCAGGGATGGATGGTCAAGCTCGAACGTCTCAAATGTCTTGCCGGCCACCACGTTGAGATTGCTCAACATCCTCAGCCGGGCCGTCTGCTGCTCGGCCAGCACGTCACCCTGGCACACGCATGGGAAGGCCTTGCCAAAATCCGGGTGCCCCACCGGGACATTGCGGGTCACATACCGCATGCCCTGGCAGATCGGGCAGACCTCGGCGGGCGTGTCGGGCTCAGTATTCGATGAAGTCCGAGAGTTCTCCCCGGATATAGTCGTACCGATCCGCTTGAGTTGGTCGCTGAGTGGATCCACTGTCTTTTCCCTCTGCCTGCCACCGCCTGAGAATCCCCATCACATAACGCCAGTTGCGATGGTTGCGTTCAACCGCGATCTGGATCGCCTCTGCGATCCACTCCACCGCATAATCCTGCTCGGCTTCGCGCAGTTGATCACCGATCATCGGCGTCAGCGGGCCAATATTCTGCTCGTAAAGCGTAAAAATATTCGGGCGCTCGACGACCAGCGCCACCGGGCATTCGCGCCCACCGAATTCGAACCGGCCTGCTTCGATCGCCTTAACGGCGTTGCGCCCTCGCACCGAATTCAGGAAATAGAGGTCTTCCGCCCCCTGCACCCCTTCGACGGTCACGTGCAGCAGCGTCCCGCGTGCCGTCGCCCGATCGAGCGCGGCCTGGGCGCGGACAGCTGCCTGCTCCGGGTCAGGATCCAGCCCGCCAAGCAGGACTTGATCGGCCAGCAGGTCGCGGCGCAGCACATAGCGGTGCTCACCTTCCTGCTGCTGAAGCGCCCAGAAACAGTAGAGCGTGATCTTCAACTCGGCCAGATCATCAATCGCCGCCAGCAGCTCGCTGAAGAACAGGTTCGGAATCACAGTGGTGCGCGTTTTCCCCGGCGGAAATCCGTTAAAGCTTGGCATTAGAACCACCATCCCCGGTTAGAAGCCGGCCAGATCGACATCCGTCTTACGCAGATTAGAAAACTGGGTGAGTTCTTTACGGAAGTACAGCGCCACGCTGCCCGTCGGCCCGTTGCGGTGCTTGGACACGATCACATCCGCCTGGTTCGGGCGCTCGGTATTCTCGTTATACACTTCGTCCCGGTAGAGAAAGACCACGACGTCTGCGTCCTGCTCGATGCTGCCGCTTTCTCTCAAATCTGAAAGCTGTGGGCGCTTATCCTGGCGCTGCTCGACCGCGCGCGACAGCTGAGCCGCCGCCAGTACGGGGATATTCAGTTCGCGCGCCACCTGCTTGAGACTGCGCGAGATATAGCTGATCTCCTGCACGCGGTTTTCGTTGTAGCCGGTCCCCGACGACATCAGTTGCAGGTAGTCCACCATGATCAGATCCAGGCCGTGCTCGCTGTAGAGGCGGCGGCACTTGGAGCGCAGTTGCAGCGGTGAGAGGGCCGGCGTATCGTCCAGGTTAACGCGCAGCCCGCTGAGCTTGTCCGTCGCTTCGACAAACAGCGCCCATTCGCGCTCGTCCAGCTTGCCAAGCCGCAGATTGTGCGTGCTGATCCCCGTTTCCGACGAGATCAGGCGCTGCACGATCTGCTCGTTGCTCATTTCCATGCTGAAGATGGCGGCGCGCGCCCCGGCCCGTGCCGCGTTCAGGGCCACGCTGAGCAGCCACGACGTTTTGCCCATGCCGGGCCGCCCGGCCACGATGATCAGATCCGACTTTTGCAGCCCACCCAGCAGGTGGTCGAGGTCGTGAAAGCCGGTCGGCACGCCGAGCGATTCCTGGTCCTGCGCGTGCAGATACTCGATGCGGTCGAAATAATCCACGAGGGCCGTCCGAATCGGCACCAGATCCTTGCGGAGCCGGCGTTCGGTGACGGCAAACAGCGCCGCTTCGGACTGGTCGATCACGTCGTCGATGTCGCCGCTTTCTTCGTGCGCCAGCCGGGCGATCTGCGTGGCCGCGTTGAGCATGCGCCGCCGGATTGCCGCGCGCTCGACGATCCGCCCGTAGGTTTCGGCATAGATGGACGAGGGTGTATGGTTGATGAGATAGGTGATATAGGCCGCGCCGCCGATTTCTTCCAGCCGATCCTGGTGGCGCAGTTCCTCCACGAGCGTGACGTAATCGATCTGTTCGTTGCGATCCTGAAGCCGCAGCACGGCTTCCCATACCCAGCCGTTGCGCACGATAAAAAAGTCGTCCGCCTGGAGAAACGACGCCACGTCGAACAAGGCATCGGGGTTCAGCAGAATCGAGCCGAGCACGGCTTCTTCCGCCTCCACACTATGCGGAGCCATCTGGTCAGGGCGGACGGAGGTTGATTCCTGACTCATCGGTTAGCCTTTAGTTGGTATAACGGTCACAAATCGTTGATTCCGAGACGGGTGTCAAAAAGACGGGGCCTCTCTGAGTGAGCTGCCCCGCTTCTCGTTTTGGCTTTGATGAACCAACCGGGCGAGCTTAATCCCGATCCTCTTCATCGTCGTCCGATTCCAGGTCGTCCAGATCGAGCGACTCGACAAAATCCTCAAAAATGCTCAGGCGCTGCTGATCGCCTTCCTCGTGCTCCGGCGTGATCGACGTCGTATCGCTTTCGACTTCTTCATCGGGCGTAATCGAAGCCCGGTCCATGACCGACTCAGCCACGTAGATCGGCACATCCAACCGCACCGACAGCGCAATCGCATCACTGGGGCGCGAGTCGACGGTCCGGGTCTGGCCGTTCAACTCGACCACGATCTGCGCATAAAACGTATCCTGCCGGAGATCGTTCACGAGAATATGCTGGACGCGGCCGCCCAGTTCGGTGATCATGGATTTGAGCAAATCGTGGGTCAGCGGGCGCTCGACACTTACGTTCTGGAGCTTGACAGCGATCGCTTCCGCTTCACATGGCCCAATGAAAATCGGCAGGTACCGGCCGGTGATCGAGTCTTTCAGAATCACCACCCGCAGTTGCGACATCAGGCTGACCCGAATGCTGTCGATGAATACTTTAATCATAAACGTGTCCTCGAATGGGTTTCGGACAGCAGTTCCACCACAAACCTTGTCTGATTATATCATCAAGTCTGTACCGCACCAAAGACCGGACCGCGCCTGTGGTTCTCACTTATCTCAGGGGTAATATCGTGACTAACGCTTGAACAGCCGAGGTGCTTGGTGAGAATCAATGCCTGTCCCGGTGGACGGGCGTTGACTCGAAATCGCAAGGCGAGTATAGTCCTGATCAAGAACTTGATCGGCGTTTTGGGAAGGATAATCCCCGTATGTCGTTCTTTGGTGGACGCAAATCTCAGCCCGCACCCGCAGCGACCGAATTCCCGCCGGCCCCTGCTTCGGCCCACCCCGCTCGTCAGACCGCCGGTTTTGATACGGTGCTCGGCCCCGGCGCGACTCTGAAAGGCGATCTCAAGAGCCAGGGGAATGTCCGACTGGATGGCACGTTTGAAGGCACATTGGAGATCGACGGCAATGTGCTGGTCGGAGAAACGGCCAAGATCACAGCCGACATAAACGCCAAGAATGTCTCGGTGGCTGGTGCGGTGCGGGGGAATGTCAGCGGCAACAAGGTGCAGCTTTTGCGCACGGCGCGCGTGTGGGGCGACATCAGCGCGACGGCGATCTCCACCGAGGAAGGCGCGTTTATCGACGGCAAGATCGCGATGATCACACACGATGCCGGGCAGGGCTTTGACGCGGACGCGCTGCCACTGCCCGACCTGCCGATCAGCGAGCCGCCTCCGCCGGAACCGCCCGCCGAGGATCAAGCCCGCTGAGGATAAGCCCGCTGAATCGGACTCGTCGAACGAAATTACCTGACGGGGTGGTGGTCTAAACCCCGGTAGGCTTCGATAAACTCAACGATCTGGTCGCGGTCGAGTTCGTCCATGGTAAGCAGCCGTGTCCACGCGGTGACGGCGATCCGGCTGTCCATCTCCGTGTAGGGTTCCAGAATGAGCTGTTCGTTCGCCCATATCATTCAGAATGTCGCGCAGTTCCGCGACGATCTCCGGGCAGCCTTCCGGGCAGTTGTAATGCATAATCACGCCGCCGTCTTCCAGGTTATGGACCTGATTCCACTCTGGCACGGTTTCGGAGTGCTCGCCCCAATTGGCGATTCCCGGCGAATGTGGCCCGGATGTTGGCGGGCGGCTGTTCCAGATATAGTTGGGCGGCGCTGCCTGAAGATGGGCATTGCCCAGGTCCGCGATCTCTTTGCCATTTTCGTCATCCTGGCCGAGATACGCATATGCGATGCCCGCGCCGATCAGGGTCAGCACCGCGATGACGCCGAAGACCAGCCATCGCTGCTGGCGCGCTCGCCGCTGTCGGCGGCCAACCGGCCGGCTGCTACCCCGTGATGTGGTTCGTTTTGCCATGAGTCCTCCATGTTTTTTATCACGCACATCATAAAAATTAGCGTAATGATCGAGCATTGCCCAATACAAAAGTTTTGGGACCTGTCGCCGGTTCGCTATACTTGCCACCATGCGAATCGGTATCGATGCCCGCCTCAATTTCTACCGGCCCGGTGGAATCGCCGAGTACACCCGGCACGTGATCCAGGAGCTTGCGGCTCTGGATCCGACCAGCGATTACCGGGTGATCCACCACCACGCCGACCCGAATACGCTGGCTCCTGGCTCCAACGTCGCGCGTGTTAACGCCTGGACGCCCTGCCATCACCGGCTGGAACGCTGGACGCTCTCGCTGGAACTCGCCCGCTGCCGGCTGGATCTGCTGCACAGCCCGGACTTTATCCCGCCGTGGCGTGGCGCGCGCCGCCATATCATCACCGTTCATGATCTGCACTTTCTGCACTATCCGCAGTTCATGACCACCGACAGCCGCCGCTACTATGGCGACCAGATCACGCGGGCCGTCCGGCAAGCCGATCATATCCTGGTCGATTCGCAGGCGACGTGTGAGGATCTCACCCAACTGCTCCACGTGCCGGTCGAGAAAATGACGGTTCACCTGCTGGGCGTGGATCCGATCTTCGCGCCGCTGCCCGCGGATACCGTCCGGCGCGAGCGTGTGCGGCTGGGGCTGCCCGAGTCGTATATTCTGTTCGTGGGCACGTTCGAGCCGCGCAAAAACATTCTGGGCTTGTTTGAGGCTTACCACCGTCTGCGCCAGGAACTGCCCGACGCGCCGCCCCTGGTTCTGGCCGGACGGCGCGGCTGGCTGTACGAGGATATTTACGCCAGGGCAGAAGCGCTCCGCCTGACTGATCATCTGATCTGGCTGGAAAACCCGCCGCATGCCGATCTGCCGAGCCTCTACAACGGCGCGAGTTTGCTGGCGCTGCCATCCTATTACGAGGGCTTTGGGCTGACAGCGCTTGAAGCCATGGCCTGCGGGACGCCAACCGTCGTCTCCGACCGGGGATCGCTGCCCGAAGTCGTGGGCGATACCGGCCTGCGCATCGACCCGGACGATCCCGACGCGATCGCCGCCGCCATGCAGCGAGTTCTGCGTGACAGTCGCCTGCACGCCCAGATCCGCGCCGCCGGGCTAGCGCGCGCCGCCCTGTTTACGTGGCGCAAGACCGCCGAAACCGTGCGGGAGGTGTACCGGCGCGTGCTGGCATCGTAAGTGTCTACCTGATTTTTCGCGCGTATGGATAACCGGATTTTGCCTTTATGCAGATTCTTTTTTTGACCGCTCAACTGCCCGAACCGCCTCATGCGGGCGGCACGCTGCGCACCAACGGCCTGATGCGCGCTGTCCACGCGGCGGGCCATGACGTGCATATCCTGAGCTTTGGCGAGCCGGAGCAGTTGGCGGCGCACTGCACGGCGCTTAACCAATTCAGCGCCAGTGTGGAGATCGTCCCTGCGCCGCACCGCCCGATCATGCGCCGCCTGCGCGATCTGCTGCTGACCCAGATGCCCGATATGCAGCGCCGCTTTGATTCCCCGCTCTACGCGGGCAGGCTGGAACAGATTCTCCGCCAGCGCCTATTCGACATCATCCAGATCGAAAGCCTTGAGATGGCCGCGTATCTGCCGGTGATCAAGAGCATACAGCCGCAGACGCCGGTGATCTACGATTCGTTTAACGCTGAGTTCGACTTGCAGCGCAGCATTTATCTGGCGGAACGGCGGAACCTGCGCCGACTGCCGGGCGTTGTGTATTCGTTCATCCAGTGGCGGCGGCTGAAACGCTTCGAGCGCGAGGTGTGCGACACCGTCGCTCACACCATCGCCGTCTCGGATGCCGACGCGGACGCTTTCCGCCGGCTGGTGCCGGGCCGCCCGGTCAGCGTTGTACCCAACGGGATTGATACTGATCTGTACGCCCAACCCGATGCCAGCCTGGATCTCGGCGGCTGTGCGCTGGTGTTCACCGGCTCGATGGGCTACCGGCCCAACGTGGACGCGGCGCTGTGGTTCGCGGAGCACGTGCTGGGCAAGATCCGCGCGCAGGTGCCGGAAGCGCGCTTTTTTATCGTGGGCAGCCATCCGCACGCCCGGCTGAGCGCCTTGCGCGACCGCGACGACATCCAGATCACCGGCTGGGTGCCGGATGTGAACCCGTTTTTGCACGCGGCGGCGATCTACGTCGTCCCGCTGCGGATGGGCAGCGGCACGCGCCTCAAACTTCTGCAAGCGATGGCCGCCGGGCGGGCCATCGTCTCCACGACGACGGGCGCGCAGGGACTCACCGTGCAGAACAACGTCGAAATGCGGCTGGCGGACACGGCGGACGGGTTCGCGCAGGCGGTGATCGGTCTGCTGAAAGATCCCAACCAGCGGGTGGCACTTGGCGCAGCCGGGCGGCAGTACGTCCAGGCGAACTACGACTGGTCGGTGATCACGCCGCGCCTGCTGCAAGTTTATAATGACGTGACCATTAACCCCAGGGAGGACGCGCACAATGGGCAAAAAACAACCCCTTCAGCCTGAAATCGGGCAGCCGGTCGATCTGGCCGACTACGACCCGGATTTGTCCGGTGGGTATAAGGACAAAGACGAAGCGCAGGAGGATCTGAAAGCGAACCGCGATCGTCTGGGCGAGCTGCAGCAGGTGCTCTATGCGGAACACAAACACGCCCTGCTGATCATCCTCCAGGCGATGGACGCGGGCGGCAAGGATGGCACCATCCGGCATGTGATGAAGGGCATCAATCCGCAGGGCGTGCAGGTCACGAGCTTCAAAGCGCCGACGCCCGAAGAACTGGATCACGATTTTCTGTGGCGGGTCCACGAGCACACGCCGCCGCGCGGCATGATCGGCATCTTCAACCGCTCCCACTATGAGGACGTGTTGATCGTGCGCGTCAATGAACTCGTACCCCGCTCTACCTGGCAGGCGCGCTACGATCACATCAACGGCTTCGAGCGCCTCCTGGCCGACAGCGGTGTGACGATCCTCAAGTTCTTTCTGCACATCTCCAAAGAGGAGCAGAAAGAACGTTTTCTGGCACGCCTGGACGAGCCAGATAAGCACTGGAAGTTCTCAAAGGGCGATCTGCCTGTACGCGAAAAGTGGGACGAGTACATGGCCGCCTACGGAGACGCGATCACTCGCTGCAACACCGAGTGGGCACCGTGGTACATCATTCCGGCCAACAAAAAGTGGTACCGTAATCTCGCCATCTCGAATATCCTGGTCGATACGCTGGAAAAACTCGAAATGCAGTATCCCGACCCTGAAGAGGGGCTGGACGAGATCGAGATCCCGGATTAGCCCGCTGGCCTCACCCCCGGCCCCTCTCCATGGAGAGGGAGAGCTGCGTGTCCCCCTCTTAGCTGGAGAGGGGGAGCCCATTGGGGATAAAGTCCCTCTCCACCCAGTGGGGAGGGATTTAGGGAGGGGCCAGCCCTGCCCTACTCCTTTGCCGGCGTGACCTCAACCGGCTGCTCGTTGCGATACGTGACCATGCCCGGCTTGCCGCCTTTGATCTTGCGCACGTACTTGCGCCGCGTCACATCGACCAACACGTGCGCTTCCGTCCGCGAACCGCTGTAATACGCGGCGATCTCAGCGGCCCGGCGTATTACGTCGTCGGGCACGTCACCCACACCGGCCTTGATGATGACATGCGCGCCCGGCACGCCGCGCGCGTGCAGCCACAGATCGGTGGGGCCGCCCTTATCGAACGTCACCGTGTCGTTCTGGCGCGCATTCCGTCCCACCCACACCACATACCCGGCGATCGTCACCTTCAGCGGCCCGGACTTGCTGCCGCCCGGCCGGGCAGTGCGCGGTCCGCGCCAGTAGCCGTTGTGCTGCAGCCCATCCTGCACTTCGCCGATCTCCGGCCAGTTTGTCGCCAGCTGCAGATCGATCTCCAGCTGCTTCAGATAATCGAGTTCATGCTCGGTGGCCTCGACCAGTTCTGGCACGCCCGCGCGAGCGCGTTTGGCCTTATCGTACTGCTCAAAATAATGCTGGGCGTTTTCCAGCGGCGTCAGCGCCGGATCAAGCGTGATCTCGAGTTCCGGCCCATCGACCTCGTATTGCGCGCGCAGCACAGTTTGTCCCGGCGTCAGCGTGTACTGGTAGGCCAGCAGCAGTTCGCCGCTGTGCCGCAGATGTTCGAGTTCGGCCTCGTCGCGCAGCGAGCGCCGCAGTGAGTTGAGCTTCTTTTGCAGGCGCGTTTTGGCCTCATCGATCATGTCCTGCACCGGCTTTTTTGCCGCGTCATAGGCATCTTCACCGACCAACGGCCCGTAATACCATTCGAGCGCGCGGCTGACGCTGGCGGCCGGCGTCCACCCGGCACAAAAGTCACCCGGTAGACCGCGTAGGCGCTGGCTGTGCCGTCGTCTATCACCACGCCGGGCTGCCACTCGTGCGCCTTGAACGCTCCAAATAGCTCGCCGATCACGCCAAAGAGCGTGCGCGCGCTGGTATCCGCCGCCTTGGTGTTGATCCCGCCCGTGGCGCGGAAGACGGCCTCTTTCGCCACCTGCGGGCTGAATCCCAGCAGCCGGTCGGTGAGCACCTTCCGCGCCCGCTCGCCCGGCTGGTTATCCAGCATCTCGCCCAGGAGGTTAGCGGTTAGCAGGTAGGGATCGCGTTTGAGCTTCTGCGGGGGCGGCGGCTCATAGGGCTTGCCCGGCAGGCTGATGCGGACGCGGTTATCCTGCTCGCCCACCCGCCGCACACACTCCACAATCGTACCGTCGTCGCGCACCAGCAGGATATTGGCGCGGCGCTCCATCGGCTCGACGATCAGTTCGAGCACACCTTCCGGCCCGTCGATGTCCAGAATCACGACGCGCTCCCAAACGGGCTGGCGGACTTCTTCGACGCGCGCACCCTCGACATAGCGGCGCAGCAGCAGCCCCAGCGGTGACGGTTTCGGCGCGCCCCGCCGCAGTTTCTCATCGGAGAGCAGCACCCGCGCGTACTGCTGGTGCGCGCTGATGAGCAGGTAATGCCGCTGTTGATGGGCGTAGATCTCCAACCCGAAGCTGTCCTCGTCGATCTCCACGGTGTCCTGAATCCGCCCACCCGCCAGCGTCCTGTTCAGCTCATCCACCAGCGCCATAATCGTCACCGCGTCGAAATTCATATTCTGTACCCTCAGTGATCAGTTGTTAGTTGTTAGTTTTTAGTGAGTGGTTCAAGCAGCGGAGAAAAGTTTTGCTTAACCAAGAACTAAAAACCAATAACCAATACCTTCTGTCCAGTAGAACCAAAGTCAATTACCCAAATTTCAGGCCCAATGCTACAATGCGGTCACAGTTCGTTCACGAGTATGCATGATGCGTATCGCGGTTGGCTCCACAAATCCGGTTAAGTGTAGCGCATCTCGCGCCGTTTTGACGCCTCTTTTTCCCAATGCGGACTGGGTGTGCGTTGATGTTCCCTCCAATATCTCCGCGCAGCCCTGGGGCGATGTCGAAACACGGACCGGCGCGCTCAACCGGGCGCGGGCGGCGCTCGAACAAACCGGCGCGGATCTCGCGGTGGGGCTGGAAGGCGGGGTGCAGGAGTCCGAGTTTGGGCTGCTCACCACGGCATGGTGCGTGCTGGTGAACCGGCACGGCCGGATCGGCGTGGGCGGCAACTCATGCGCCCTGCTGCCGGCCAGCGTGGCCGCGGACGTGCGCCAGGGCGTTGAACTGGGTGCGGCCATGGATCGACTGGTCAACAGGCAGAATACCAAACACCAGAATGGGGCCATCGGTATTCTGACGAACAACCTGGAAACGCGCCAGAGCGCCTACGAAATGATCATTCGGCTGGCGTTAGCTCCATTTCAAAATCCAGACTGGTATCCCGTATTTGGTGATTAGTGGGCAGACTCCACACATGACGGGGGAACTTATGATGATGACCCAGAAATCTTTGTTTAGCCTCACTGCGCTGTGCCTTGTCCTGATCCTGGCCCTGACCGCCTGCGGTGGTGACGATGACTCAGAGGTGGTCGAGCGCCCGGTGATCCGCCTTCAGGTGGGCGATCAGACCTTCAGCGAAAACGTCTACAGCTATTGCTGGCCCGAATCCGCCGACAACCTCGCCTGCGACATGGATTCGGTCGCCCTCGCCCAGCCGATCCGCAACGTGCCGATCGGCAAGGATGACGACGTGCGCTTTGTCATCCAGGGGGATGCCGGCCAGCCCAGCGAGTTCACCGCCACGCTGCTTGATGGGCCCGGCGGCGTGCAGGACCTCAGCGACTTTGCGGGGGCATTTGATGTCCAACTGCAAGACAACCTGTACCGCGTGCAGGTTGACGCCAGGTATGACGCCGTCGAGGGTAAGCCTGCCTATGTGTCGTATGTCTTCGGGCTGGAAATCGCGGGGATCATCGTCCCGACGCCGACTCCCGTTCCGACTGATACGCCCACAGCCACACCGGAGCCAACCGCGACCCTGACGCCCACGGCCACCTGGACCCCCACACCCGCGCCGACCGATACACCGGAGCCAGTGCCCACCGATACCCCGGCCCGCACGGCAGCACCAACCGTAGAGCCTGAAGAAACTGAGGCCGGCGCTCAAGCGGTCGTGCCCGGCGCTGAAACCCCCGGCACCAGCGCGCCATCGGCATCGCCTCCCGCGCCGGAGCCCACCACGGAGATCGCCGCGGTCGCTACGGCGGTACCCACCGTCGAGATACCGGCTGCCGCCACGTCTACGCCAGTGCCCGAGGCTGTAGCTTCGCCCACTGCCGAAGCCACCGAGATCCCGCCGGTTGTGACTCTGGTGGGGCCCGCCACCACGGCGACACCGCTCCCCAGCGCGCCTGCCCTCACCCTGCGCTTTGCCGGGCGGGATTACTCGCCGGCAGGCTACCGGTTCTGTCCGATCGGCCCGTCAGGTGAGCCTGTCTGCGTGGATCTGGCCACGGAGAATCCATTCTTGGGACGGATCGCGTTCGCGCGCGGATCTGCAGGCCAGATCAGCATTGACGGCCCGCGTCCCACCGAGGTGGAGATCAAGTACCTGACCGATACCGGAATCCAGACCGGACAGCCTGAAGTGCGCCCCGGCGACAACACGATCCTGTTCATTATCACGCCGGAGGCCGGCAGCTATATCATGGCGATCCGCGTGACCTGGGGCACCAACGAAGTGACCTACTACTTCCGCGTCTCGGTCAGCGGTTAGTGCCGGATCCAATTAACCCCGAGCCAAGCTGTAGGGGCGTATGGCCATACGCCCCTACGAAATAATCATCCCCCTGGCCTTCTCGGGCCCAATCAGGGAGAAGCTAGCCGGGAGCCGGACCCGCCCCACGGGGCGAATCGTTGGAGGATCGTCCGGACCGTGCTAGAATGAAGTTAGAGGAACCTGTCGTTATGGATGCGTCCGTGAGAACCGCTAACCCGGTCCGCAAGCATAAGCGTGATGTCTGGCTGAAGATCATCGCGCCGGTGGTGCTGCCCATGATCGGGTTGCTGGTGCTGATCGGGGTGCTGATTGCCGCCGCCGCGAATGACGCGATCGAAAGCAAGCAGATCACCATCATCATGAGTATCCTGGCGACCTGTTTTTTAGCCCTGCCGGCGGTGCTGTTGTGTCTGGTACCCTATGCCCTGCTGGCCGGGACGGCTATTCTGGCAGGTAAGGGCTATGAACACGTGCAAACGCCGGTGCGGTTTTTGCGCCGCACGACGGAGCGGATCGCCGTCAAGACCGGCGAATGGGCCCCTCAACTGGCCCGCCCCGTGCTGGCGCTCAACGTGCAGTTGACCCGCTGGGAAAAAACGCTCAGTAGTTGGTTGAAATTGGATAGTGATAAGGAGTAACGTCATGGGCGAAGCCTATAGTTCACGTTCAGAAAGTCAATCGAATACCCTGCGCCGCAGTGCTGAAGAACAGATCCGCGACCTGATGCAGACCATCGAGGATCAGGATGCCCAGGTGTGGGCCTATCTGCTGGGCGGGATCGTCGCCCTGGTGGTCGGCGTCATCGCCGCGTACTACTACTCGCAGATGGTCCGCGAGCGGCGCAAGAGCACGCTGGAAAAGATTAAAGATGCCCTGCGAGGAGGGATCGGGTAATGGCAAGTGATCTTCTAAACGCGCGTAATGGTGAATGGAAGCCTCGGGTCTATATGATCGGCGGTACAACCGGCGTGATCTTTGGCCTTCTGGCCGCCTATTTTTACGCCCGCGCCTCAGAAGAGAATATGCTCGATCACCCGCCGCGCATCCGAACGATGGACGCGCTCAAGCTTGGCGTGGCCCTGCTGGCGCTCGTCCGCCAGATCACCGATCTGGGAAACGATGGCGGCAAAAAATAATCACCCCTGACGAGGCGTGATCCGCCGCGCGCCTCGTCTGTCTCATCTTCCATGTCCTCATTTCCTCTCGTCCAAAATGTGCGCCATACCGGCCGCTGGATCCTGCTGGCAGCCCGTTTGCTGCTGGTGCTCGCCGTGCTGCGCCATGTGACTCCAGCCGCTCCGCGCGTCACGCTAGGAGCGCCGCAGACGGTCCAGACGCTGCACCCGGTTGTCTGCGCCCACACGCGTACCACGGACGAAGTCGAAGAATGGAAGATCCAGCGGACGATGCAGATGGTCCGCGAGATGGGCGCGGCCACCATCGTCGAGTTTTTCCCGTGGCCCTATGTCGAGGGCCAGGAAGGCCAGTATGACTGGACGCACCCGGACCGGATCATGCGCCACGCCGAGAACCAGGGCCTCCGCGTGATCGCGCGGCTGGGGCTGGTCCCGGCCTGGGCGCGCCCGCCGGTGCAGGAAAAAGTGACGACCCTGTACTACCTGCCCGACGAGCACTTTGCCGACTTCGCGGCTTATGTGGGAGCGTTTGTCGCGCGCTATTCGGATCAGATCGCGGGAGTGATCATCTGGAATGAGCCGAATCTCACCCGCGAGTGGGGCGATCGCCCGGTCGATCCCGAAGCCTATACGGAACTGCTGCGTCTGTCCTACCAGGCCGCGCACGCCTGCCGACCCCGATGTGATCGTCCTGGGCGGGGCGCTGGCCCCCACCATCGAACCCGAAAACAGCGGCGCGATGAACGAAATGGACTATCTGGCGCGGATGTACGAGGCCGGCGCGGCTCCTTACTTCGACAAGCTGGCGGCGCACACTTACGGGTTCACGCTCCCGCCCGATTCTGAACCCGACCCAGGCGTGATCAACTTCCGCCGGATCGAGCTGCTGCGCGCCGTGATGGTCGAATATGCGGATGAGGATAAGCCCGTCGTGATCACCGAGAGCGGCTGGAACGACGATCCGCGCTGGGCGAATGCGGTCGGGCCGGGCCAGCGCATCGTCTATACGCTGCACGCGTTCGAGATGGTGGAGAACTGGCCCTGGGCCGAGCACCTGTGCCTGTGGCAGTTCCGGCAGCCGATGGATCGCAGCAACCGCCGCGATGCCTATTATGCGCTCGTCTCGTCGGATTTCGTACGCCGGCCCATTTATGAAGCCATCCAGGCCTACGCTCGGGGATGGGAAAACCCCTACCAGCCATGACCCTCGACCCCGTTGCGCCAGACGGCCCGCCAGGGTTGGACGTTCGCCCGGCGCTATCCGCGTCCGGTGCTGATCGTCCTGATTGCGCTGGCCGTGCTGGTCCTGGCCCGTCTGCTGACGCGGCCCGGCGCGCGCTTCGGTCCAACCGATCTGACCTGGATCCGCGTGCAGGCTAACCAGGATATCTGGGTGGGCCTTGACCCGAACTATCCCCCCTTCGCGGAATGGACGCCAGAGCGGATCGAGGGGTTGGAAGCCGATATCGCCCGCGAGATCGGGGATCGGATGGGCGTCAAAACCAATATTCTGATCATGGGCTCCGACAGCCTGTATGACTCGCTCTATACCGGCGACCTGGATATGATCATCTCCCTGCTGGTGGTGGATCCGACCCTGGCGGAAGAATGGGTGCATTACACGCGGCCCTATTATGACGCCGGGCAGGTGCTGGTATCGCGGCACGGACTGCACCAGTAGACCACATTCGCGATCTGGATGGGCGCGCGGTCGCGGTGGAGTTGGCGTCACCGGGGGACATCGCCGCGCATCGCTGGCAGCGCCGCCTGCATTCGCTGTCGATTCAGCGCTATATGCGGCCCGACGAGGCGATGATGGCCGTTCAGAGCGGCGACGTAGATGCCGCCCTCGTTGATACCGTCAGCGCGCGGCTGTATCTGAAGACCCACAAGGATCTGGTCATGGCCGACAAAACGACCGTATCCGAAGGGTATGTGATCGCGCTGCGCAAGGCTAACTTCCGGCTGATCGACGCCGTGGAACGGGCGCTGGACGATATGATCGCGGATGGCACACTGGACGCGATCATCGCGCGCTGGCTGTGACGCTGATTCTTGTCAGAATATTTTGCACCTATCGAGGAGCAACATGAACATCCGCAACCCCAAACAAATAGCGCCCGTTGCCAGCGAACACGGCGAGATCATTTACGAAATGTTCGGGACGAGCGCCGGGGGCAGCCAGGCGCACAGCCTCGCCCAGATCGTGATCCCGCCGGGCAAAGCCTCCCGCCGGCACTATCACCCCGCAGCGGAAGAGAGTTACACGGTGATCTCCGGCACTGGGCGCATGGAACTGGACGGTGAAATCTCCGCCCTGCATCCGGGCGACAGCATCATGATCCTGCCGCCGCTGGTCCACCAGATCGCGAACGCGGGCGAAGAGGATCTCGTGCTGCTGGTCGTCTGCGCCCCCGCCTGGACGCCGGATATCAGCGTTTTTCTGGATTGAGGCGACTCCTTGATATGAGATACTGCGTAGGGGCGTATTGCGATACGCCCCTACAAAAAACGAGGATCAGGCATCCAAAAAAGGGCGGGTTTGTTAACCCGCCCCTACAGATTCTCTATCCTCAAGAATCTCTGTGTTCTCCGTGCCTCTGCGGTTCGATCTTTTTAGCGCTTGCTGCCCCGCCCAAAACGATCGAGCAGGTCGTTAAGCTGGCGCAGCACGTTATTCTGATTCATCCCGGCCACGACACACAGCAGATTCGTGATGGCGCGCTCGCCGTCGCTGGCGGTTCGCTGTAGCAGATCTTCGTTGGCGATCGACGCCAGCAGGAACATCAGCAGGCCCATCACGCCGCCCAGCAGCGGGTTGAACAGGTACCAGCTCACATGAATCGGGTCGAAGTCACGCAGGCGGGTGGTGTGGCGCTCCAGCGTCAGGTAGCCTGAGATCAACGCTCCCACAATGCCAAACAGCATCGGATAGTAGAGCGCCGCGAAGACCTCAACGCCAACCGCCTCGGTGACGCCGGTGAACAGCTCGCGCAGCAGGAACAGCACGACCAGCGCGATCCCCCAGCCCACGTAATAGTTGAGCAGCAGCGGCCGATAGCGCCGGATGTCGAACTCGATTTTGCGCCGCCGGTTCATATCGGTTCGCACACGGTAGACGATGGCGCGTGCATCATCGAAGTTCGCCCGCGACCCGAGCAGCAGGCTGCTGGCACGCAGCAGTTCCTTCTGGTATTCGTCAGCGGCTCCCCGGTCGCTGTAGACATCCTGCGCGAGTTCTTCCTGCAAGGCGTCGATCTGCAAGGACAGCTTACGGATACGCCCATCATCCACCAGCATCTTGAGAAGTTCTTGATTCGGCTCATCCGTCTGGGGGAACAGCATCTCCGAAGGTGGGCGCTGGAAGACCGGCTCAAACGGATCGGAAATGCCCGGAACGACGCTTTGTTCAACCGCCTCCTCAGGTACAAGCAGGCCGCCTTCAGCCTCAGAGGTGGCCTGCTCGCGGAAGCGTTCCAGCCGCCTGAACGGAGTATGCGGGATCGGCTGCGCCGTCTGGTTCATCTGTACTTCGGACCACGCTTCCGGGTCGATCGGCGCCAGATCTTCGACGACAACAGCCGTTTCATAGGGCACGTTATCGTCGTCGGCAATCTGGCCCGCGCTGCGTTCGGAAAGGGGCAGCGCGCCATGGATGCCATCCAAATAGTCACCGGACGTATCGCGTGGGCTGCCGGTTCTGGCGCTACCCGGCAGATCTCCGGCGGTTTCGTCGGCGTCCATCCACCCGTCCATCATATCGATCGGCATCTGAACCGGAGGAAACTCCGGGGGCAAAGCATAGACTTCCGGCTCGGCCGGCATCTCGGCCCACCACGGCGGGGGCTCGTCTTCGGGCGGAACAGCGGAAGGTTCGTCCTCGCTTGCCGGAGCAGCCGGGGCGCTCTCCACGCGGACGGGCGGCAGCGAGGCTTCATAGGCGGGGGAGGTGGGAGAAAAGTCCAACAGCGCCGCGGCCTCCTCGGGAGTCAGCGCCAGCGACGACGCATCCACGCTGCCGGTCGGGGCGGGTGGACGTTCGAGCTGCGGCGGGGTTGGCTCGCCGCCTGTTAAGTCGCTCGCCTCCTGCCCCAACAGGATTTCGCGTCCTTTGCCACGCAGTGATGCCCTGGGGCGTCTTTCATGAGTTCGCGTCGTCCACCAGCAACCTCCTCCGCCAGCGCCCGGTAGCCCTGGGCAATCGGGTGCTCAGGGATATATTCGAGCACCGACAGGCCAATCACGGGCGCTTCGGCTACCACATCGTCATAATGAATCAGCGTTTTATACATCTTAGGCCCAAACACGGCGCGCAGTTCATCGACCACTTCCTGCGCGTGCTGCGATTCCGAGCGGAACATCGTGCCAAACAGCCCAGCCAGCTTGAGCGGCGGATTCAGGCTGTTTTTTATGCGTACGATTGTATCCATCAGGGAGCGCACGCCGCGCATCGCCAGATATTGGCACTGCACCGGGATCAGGACTTCTTCCGCCGCGACAAGGCCGTTCGCGTTCAGGATGCCGAGTCCAGGCGGCGTATCGATCAGCACATAATCGAACGGGATGCGGCTCTGCTGCAAGGCATGCCGCAATCGCTGCACGCGATTCGCCGCGCCCGCGATCTGGATCTCGGCGGCGGCGAGATCGATGCTGGCCGGGACCAGCACCAGATTCTTGCGCACGGGGCGCACCACCCGCGCCAGCGATACCTCGCTGTGCATCAGCAGTGAATACGTGCTGCGCCGGATATCGTGCGAATCAATGCCGAACGCCCCCGTCAGGCCGCCCTGCGGATCCAGGTCGATCATCAGGACACGCGCCCCCATATCGGCCAGCGCCATCCCCAGGTTCATCACCGAAGTCGACTTTCCTACGCCGCCCTTTTGGTTGGCGATGACCAGCGTTCGTGTCATGCGTCCTCAGTCCTGGTAGTCCCTGATAACAGGTTGCCATTATAGCACACCCCAATTTTGCACACCGGATTCCCACCACAGGGACAGACTGAAAAAAAGATGAACCACAGAGAACACAGAGGCACAGAGTTAGAACAAAGGGAAAAAGGCCTTAGGCTCTATTCTCTCTTTCTTTTTCCTTTCTCTGTGTTCTCCGTGTCCTCTGTGGTGATCTTTTTTTGCTTTTCCGGGCTTATCACCTCCAGCCGCCGCTGTTATAATCGTCACATGAATCAACCGCTCACCCTCCAACGTATCCGCATCACATTTGGCAAACATGGCGCGCTCCGGTTTATCGGCCATCTTGATCTGGCGAAGACCTGGGAGCGTGCGCTGCGCCGCGCGCAAATCCCGCTCGAATATACGCAGGGGTTTAATCCCCGGCCCCGCCTGCAATTTGCCGCCGCGCTGCAAGTCGGCGTGACCAGCGAGAGCGAACTGCTGGACGCGTGGCTCACCGCCCGGTTGGACGGCGATTTCCCCGCCGCCTGGATCGAGCGTCTCAACGCCGCTAACCCGGCCGGCCTGCGCGTTTACGACATCACGGACGTTCCGATCAAAGATCCCGCGCTGCCGACGCAGGTTTCGACCTCGGAATTTGTGATTACGCCGTTTGATGAATCGATCAGCGCCGATGATCTTCGGGCGCGTGTGGAAACGCTGCTCGCCCAACCTACCATCGAACGTGTGACCGCGAACGCAAAACGTTACGATCTGCGCCCGCGTATCCTGGATCTCACCGTGGACGAGGATGGCAGCCTGATCGCGCTGCTGTCATCCAATGAGCGATCCAACGCACGCCCCGACGAACTGGTGGATGCGCTCGGCCTGCCGATGGAGCAGGTCCGCATTCACCGCCGCCGCCTGAATCTGGATAACTCCACACAAGCCGCCGAATAAAAAACAGGCGGCAGAAAATGCCACCTGTTCTCGTCTCCAACAGTGAGTTAGCCCCTCCCTAAATCCCTCCCCACACGGGTGGAGAGGGACTTCAGGCGCTCGCTTTTCTCCAGGCGTGCTCTGCTCGCCGGGATAGGGGCCATAACCGGCTAATCGCAGCAGATCAGCCGCGTGTTGATCGCATCCAGCGCGTCGCGCGTCGGACGCAGGCTTTCGCTCTTGAGCTGCGCCAGCGGCTCATCCACCAGATGATTGATCTCGGCCAGCGTTTGCCGCGCCTGGTCCACGTAGATCAGCCCGGTGATGTAGTGATTCTCGCGCCGCGCTTCCTCCAGCAGCCGGAAGGCCGCCGTGCGGTCGGTGGGATCGTGCTTCAGGGGGTCGAGCTTCTTCAGCACCACGTGCGATCCATCGTGCATTTCGACCGTCTGCACCGCGCCCGGCTCCATCTCTTCAATCGCGATCGGCTCGTATTCCGGGATAAACGTGATGTCTTGCAGCGGCTCCTGGTGCGCCTTGCCATACGGATAGCTGTGGCTCGCGCTTTCGTGATTGTTGAAGGTGACGCACGGGCTGATGATGTCCAGCACAGCCGTCCCCTTGTGGCTGAAGGCCGCCTTGAGCAGCTCACGGACCTGCTTGGCATCGCCGGCGAACGTGCGCGCCACGAACGATGCATTGTCGATCAACGCTTCCATGCAGATATCGATCGGAGGAAGCTCGTTCACGCCGGCGTATTTGAGTTCCTGGCCCATATCAGCCGTGGCCGAGAACTGGCCCTTGGTCAGTCCGTAGACACCGTTGTTCTCCACGATATACACAATCGGCACGTTGCGGCGGACCATATGCTTAAACTGCCCCAGCCCAATGCTGCCGGTGTCGCCGTCGCCGCTCACCCCGATCGCGATCAGGTCGCGGTTGGCGGCCATCGCGCCGGTCGCCAGCGACGGCATACGCCCGTGCAGGCCGTTAAAACCGTGCGAGCGGTTCAGGAAATAGGCGGGCGACTTGCTCGAACAGCCGATACCGCTCAGTTTGATCACCCGGTGCGGATCGAGCGAAATGTCGTAGGCCACCGCGATGATCTGGCTCGCGATCGAGTTATGGCCGCAGCCCACACACAGCGTGGATTTGCCGCCCTTATAATCGTTCTTTGAAAGGTTAACGAGATTCAGCGCACCCATTCTTTACTGCTCCTTCTCCACAATTTCACCCACCAGCCAGCGCGCGGTCAGCGGTAAGCCATCACTATGCGCGAGGGAGATCACCCGGTTTGCCAGTTCAGGGAATTCCATCCGCAGCAGTTTGGCCATCTGCCCGTCCGTGTTATTCTCGACCACATAAATCCGCTCGTATTCGCTCATGAACTGGCGCGTCGTTTCTTCGAACGGCAGCGCGCGCAGGCGCAGATAACTGCTCAGGATGTCCTTGTCGTGCAGCCGGTCGCGCGCCTCGATCACACAGGCGTCGGACGTGCCGTAGGCGATGATGCCGAACTGCGCACTATCCACCCGGTCAACCACCGGCTTGGGCACCAGGGTCCGCGCCGTATCAAATTTGCGGTTCAGACGTTCCATGTTCTCGGCCCAGTCATCGGGACGCTCGCTGTAGACCGCCTGCGCGTTATGGCCGGTGCCGCGCGCGAAGTACGCCGCCATCGGGTGATCCGTGCCGGGCAGCGTCCGGTAGCCAATACCGTCGCCATCGACATCTTCGTAACGGCCAAAGCGCCCCAGCCGCTCCAGATCTTCCGCCGTGAGCACTTTGCCCCGGTCCATCGGCTGTTCGGGGTAATCAAACGGCTGGCCCATCCAGACATTCATGCCCAGGTCCAGATCGCTCAGCACAAACACGATCGATTGCAGTCGCTCGGCCAGATCGAACGCCTTCCACCCGCACTCAAACGCCTCGTTGATGTTGTTGGGGAACAACACGACGTGTTTGGTATCGCCGTGACCCATGAAGTACGCCATCAGCACATCACCCTGTGAGGTGCGTGTCGGCAAACCCGTGCTCGGCCCCATGCGCTGAATATCCCAGATGACCGACGGGACTTCGACATAATACGCCAGCCCGGCGTATTCTGACATCAGCGACAGACCCGGCCCGGACGTCGAGGACATGGCGCGCGCGCCCGCCCAGCCGGCACCCACTACCGCACCGATCGCGGCCAGTTCGTCTTCCGTCTGGATAATGGCATAGGTGGCCTTGCCGGTAGCCGGGTCGGTTCGCAAATCGGCCAGATATTGACGCATCGCGTCGATCATGCTGGTCGAAGGGGTGATCGGATACCACGCGACCACCGAGACACCGCCGAAAACGGCACCGAGCGCGCCCGCTGAATTGCCATCGAGCAGCAGCATGCCCTGCGTGCCGTTGCTCATCGGCTCAACGCGGTAGGGATCGGTCTTGGCGAGGTTGTCCTGCGCCCACTCATACGCGGCGCGGACTACCGACATATTCATATTAATCGCCTTGGCCTTGCCGCCAAAGTGGAAATCGATGGCGAAGGCGATCTCGTCCAGGCCGATATCCAGCACGGTCGCGAGCACGCCCACATAGACCATATTGGCGATGTACGACTTGAGATCCTGAGGCACATCGGTCTGATCGATCAGCGCCTTGACCGGCATGGGATAAAATGTCACATCGTCGCGCTCAGGCTTCATCTTCCACTCTTCCGGGTAGAAGCAGACGCCGCCGCTGGCGAGGTTGGCAATATCATCCACCGATGATTCCGGGTTCATCGCCACCAGCATATGATAGTCGTCCAGCCGCGCGATATACCCATCCTTGCTGACCCGGATGGTGAACCACGTGGGCAGTCCTTGAATATTCGACGGAAAGATATTTTTGCCGCTCACCGGAACGCCCATCCGAAAGATCGCGCGCAGAAGCGCGGTGTTCGCCGTCTGGCTGCCCGATCCGTTCGCTGTTGCGATCATGATCTGGAAGTCGTTGACGATGGGCTTTCGTTCCTCCAGCAGCGAGTTGAATGGAGAACCTTGAACGTTGCTCATCTTGATTTCACACTCCTGACAGGGTTTGCTCAAAAAGCTGACTTCAACACTGAAGGTCGGATAACAAATCTATTCAAATGGCTGATAAGTCGAGGATCCCCTTTCTGCTGCGAACTCTACAGTGTCGGGACTGTATCGTAATAATGCCATATGCTCGGCCATGGCGCGGTAGCTGCCCTCGACATCTCCGCGCGCCAGACACTCCACCATCCGTTCGTGGTAATCCCAGATCTCGCGGTGATGCGCCAGATCGGCGTACAGGGCCAATCCAAATGCCTCATACGCCACCCAGTACGCTTCGAGAATGCCCTGCACAAAGGCGTTGTGGAAACGTTTGAAGAACGTCAGGTGCAGCTGGCGATGCTCCTGAATGGGCACGGCCACCGGGATACGATTCAGCTTATCGCGCGCCTGGCTCACCAGCCGGCGCAGACTCTCAATATCATCCAGCGTAAGCAGGGTGACGGCTTCATGCCAGAAGCTTAGCTCAATATGCTTGCGGAGCTGCGCAAAATCGTGAAAACACGTCTGGTCAAGGCCCAGCGCGTAGAGCACGCTCAAAGTCGCCGTGCGGGCAAAGTCATAACCCTGCACCTGGATGCCGGTGCGCGGTTTGATCTGGACCAGCCCCAGCGTCCGGGCGACGGCGAGATCCTCGCGGACCTTGCTGATACTGACGCCCATCTCCTGGCTCAATTCGGCCAGCGTGGGCAGCCGGTCGCCGGGCTGTAACTGGTGTTGGACGATATAGCGCAGAATATCCGAATCCACATGGATCGGCATGGGGCAGGTTGGCCTTTAACGTCAATCATCTGATCAATCAGATTAATCGAATGATCCACATTATAAGGGAACTGGCAGGGGATGGCAACTGCCAAACGGCATAAAGAAAACAGGCATTATGGAAATTGCGTCAGGTGGTTATCAGGATTGATCCGGAGGGAGCCACGCGCTGTACTTTGTCCCATTATTCGACCCCGTGCTTCCCTCCGAATCGGCAGCGGGCGAAGCGGGGGCATCCGCCTGAGCGGGTTTGGCGGCGGGCTTGGATGGATCGGCGTCCAGATCAGCCGCCAACTCGATCATCTTCAGCGTGTTACCCATCAGCCGCTTTGGATTGCTCACCGACGTGACTTCACGCGCGCCCTTCCCCAACTCGCGCGCCGTGTCCATCAGTTCTTTACCTTCGGGGCCAAGTTCGCTCTCAAGATCGGCCATAACCTGCGCCCACATCTGCCGGCCCTGCCGCACCCATAAACCAAGCTGCCGCGCCCACTTGGCCGTATTTGTCGGCCCACCGATGATAAACAGAGCCAGCGCGATAATCACCATCTCCGCCAGACCAACACCAAATATGCCGTCCATTACTTTAACCTCACGCTGCAATCAGATTTCCGTCGTACTCACGCGCTCGACTTTGCGGACGCGATCCTCTGTGCTGGCGACGCCAATCCCCACCAGGATCAGCGCCGCGCCAACCAATTGTAACAGCACCGGCCATTCGTCCAGAAAAATCATTGCCAGCACTGCGCTGCTGATCGGCTCGCCGAGCGCCACGAGGCTGACATAGGCCGCCGGCAGATAACCGAGCGCGTAGTTAAACGACGAATGCCCGATCAACTGCGGCACCAGCCCCATCAGGATCATCCACACATATGCCTCTGTGGAGAGCCCCGTCACCTGCTCGCCCGATACCAGCACCACCCCGGCCAGGATGATCGCCGCTGCGCCGTACACCAGCCAGATATAGACGATCACGCTCAGCCGGGCGCGCAGCCGCCGGCCGATGATGAAATACAGCGCCGCCATCACCGCGCCGATCAGGGCCAACCCGTTGCCCAGCAGCGGATCCGAGCGGGTGGGTGGCTCGCCCGATGCGCCGCTCAGCCCGACGAGCAGGCCGCCAGCCAGCGCCAGCGCCAGCCCGACCAGGGTCCACCGGCTGGGCTTTTCCCCGAGCAGGAACGGCGCGAGCAGCGCCACCCACAGCGGATTCGTGGTGACCAGCGTCACGCTGTTGACCACCGCCGTATATTCGAGCGACGTGATCCAGGTGGCGAAGTGCAGCCCCAGGATCACGCCCGCCGCCAGCGCCCACGTGAGATCGCTGAGACTGACGGCGCGCACCTCGTGCCAGTAGCGGCGCAGCACCAGGGGCGTCAGGACCAGCGTCGCCACCCACAGCCGCGCCGCCGACAGCACCAGCGACGGCGCGGATTCCTCCTGCGCCAGCCGGATAAAGATCGCGGCGGTTGACACAGCCAGCACACCGATCCCCATGACGATGTACGGCCGCCAACTGGCGGCAGCGTCATGTCCTGACGGCGTTTGAACCTGTTCGGCCATTCAAGTTCAGCTTTCTGCGTGCTGCGTCCGCCCGCCCCAGTATCGGCATCAGCCGATCATAACGCGCCGTTGTGATTATGCGAGAGCCTCGGCTACATCACCTTGACGACGCTGAGCCCGTTCGGACGCACGGCGTTCGCCTGCGCGATGGCATCCGGCGACCCCAACACGACCACCGAGCCGCGCGCCGCAACGTCTTCCAGCACCGCCCCAAACGCGCGGAAGTCGTCCACCGACAGGTTCAGGATCTCGTCGCGACGGCGCTGGCGCACCTCGTCGGACTCGCCCATCAGGTAGCGCAGCATCGACGTGTAACCCTTGGCGTCGGGAAGCTGGTACGCATCCAGAATGCCGATCGCGCCGATGATGGCTTTGGTCAGCTCCTCGGGGTTGAGATCGAGGTGGCGCAAGAACTGCGCGGCCTGATCGTAATTCTCAAGCGTCTGCACGACATTCGGATCGCGGTACGACAGGAAAGAATACGCGCCCGACCGCCAGTCAAACGTGGCGAATGCGCCATATGCGCCGCCGTGGACGCGCACTCGCTCCCACAGCCATGTCATCTGCAAATAGTTGAGAATGGGTACGATCGAGCCGTGCGGGTGGTAGCCCAGATCGAACAAGTTGGTTGCCTTGCCCACGTAATTGACCGGGGCTGGGATGGTCAGCCCTTCGTCCAGCGGATGAAGATCGAGCGTCCACGTGCTGCGCGCCGCCGATCCGGCCGGGATCGCGCCCAGAAAATCGGCCAGCGGGCGCTCGAACTGCTGCCAGTTGGGTGCGTCCAATGTCACGTTGCAGATCAGCGCGTCGCGGCTCACCAGCAGGCGGCGGATCGACTCCAGATTTTCCAGCACGGAGGGCCAATCCTTTTCCACCGTCTCCGCCAGTTGGCGCACGAACAGCAAGTAGCTGACCCCGCCAAGCTGTTCCGCTGCCCAGTCGGCCTCGTTGAGGCGCGACTGCATCCGCGTGCGAATGACGGCGTGCCCTCCAGGGATGAGCGAGGCTTCCTGCGAGGCTTTCTCTTCGAGCACCATCTGGCGGAAACGCTCGCGGTTATCGAAGCGGGCGGTCAGCAGCACGTCGCGCAGAATCGCCAGCAGATCGCCGGCCTGAGCCATCGTCGCCTTGCCGCGCAGAAACGCCCAGGTAGCCGATTGACCCGGCCGGTCAAACACCATCGACGTGAACGACGCCGGATGAATGCCCCCGGTCTGACGGCCGATGCGCTGCGACAGTTTCACGAAGTCTTCTGTCTCGGTGCCCATTTCGAGCAGCGCCCGCCCAAACAGCCCCATATAGGGCAGGTATTCCTGCGGCAGCGTGTGCAGGTTCAGCCCGATATCCAGGTAGACGATCCCGTTGGTGAACAGGTCGTGGTAGAGCACCGGCGCCCCGTTCAGCGACTTGATCTCAATGGGGATGAGCTTATTCTGGCGATCCAGGTCTTCGCGCTTCAGGCTGGGGATCGTCGCCAGCGCTTCCGGCGAGTTGGGCGTGTCCTGGCGGCGCTTGAGTTCGCGCGTATTCTCCACCACGTCCTGAAGCTCCGGGTGCGTCATCGCGGCGCGGGCCTGTTCCAGCCGCTCTTTTTCGGCGCCCTCCTGCCGGCGATGAAGCTCAGGATCGGGCTTCAAAGTCACCGTCGTGCGGTGGCTGTTGTCCAAAAAGTACGTGCGGATGAGGTTCTCGAAGGTGTGCTGGTTGGCTTTCCAGCGCTCTTTGATCGCGGCCAGCGGCGCTTCATATTGCAGCGGGGCCAGCGGATCGCCGCCGTACAGCCACGTGCGGAGCGTCTGCCAGCCAACGATCAGACCGCGCGGGAACGCGCCGGTGTTGTTCTCACGCCGTGCGAATTCCACTGTGTTGATGGCCGCTTCGATCATTTCCGGGTCGATGCCGTCTTTGACGAGGGCGTTGAGCGTATTCAGCACCAGCGGCTCGACTTTGCCGATGTGTTCGACCGCGACGCCCTTAAGCCCGGTCGAGAACATCATCTGGCGCAGATCGACGTCGAGTCCCCCCCTGCCAGGTCTTCGCCCAGGCCGGAGTCGATCAGCGCCTTACGCAGCGGCGACGCGGGTGTAGCGACCAGGATATGATCCAGAATCTCCAGGGCCAGCGTCGTCTCGATGTCGGTGTGCTCGCTCAGCACCCAGTTCACCGTCGCGATCGCTTTGCGCTCTTCATCGTCGCCGTCATCCCCCACGGCGTAGCTGTAGGTCAGGCGGCGGGGCGCATGGAAACGGGGCTGCAAGCGCACCATCGCGTCAGGGTGAATCGGCTCGAAATCCTTGAGGTACTCATTCAGGATACGCAGCCGTTCCTCTTCGGGATCGTCTCCGTAGAAGAAGATGCGCGCATTCGAAGGGTGGTAGTACGTATCGTGGAAATGCTTAAACTGGGCGTATGTCAGATCGGGGATCGCCGCCGGATCGCCGCCCGAATCCACGCCATAAGTGTTATCCGGGAAAAGGGACTGCTGCGTGTAGCGGCCGAGCAGACTATCCGGGTCCGAATACGCGCCCTTCATTTCGTTAAAGACGACCCCCTTATAGACGAGCGGTTGATTGACGTCGTCCAGTTCGTAATGCCAGCCTTCCTGCTGCAGGATGAACGGAGTCAGCCGGGGATAAAACACCGCATCCAGATACACGTCGATCAGGTTGTAGAAGTCCTGCAAGTTCTGGCTGGCAAGCGGGTACATCGTTTTGTCCGGGAAGGTCATCGCGTTGACAAACGTGTTCAGCGATCCCTTGATCAGCTCGACAAAGGGCTCCTTGACCGGATACTTGCGCGATCCGCACAGCACGGAATGCTCCATAATATGCGGCACACCTGTCGAATCGGTGGGCGGCGTGCCAAACGTAATGGCAAACACCTTGTTTTCCTCATCGTTTTGCATCGACAGCAGTTCTGCCCCGGTCTTCGCATGACGGTACAACCGCGCCAGGCTGTTCAGTTCGGGGATATGCTGTTCTTTGACCAGTTCAAAACCGTGCACAAGGGTCATGGGTTCGTCCTTTGGACTGTATGGTTATGGTACAGTACATCGCAGAGTTTGCACGTGGAGATTCTACCATCCCTTGCCCAAGATAACCTACTGTTTGGGCCGGTCAAAAAGCCCGCCCGCACGGCTGACGCACCATTGACAAAGCGGAGAGGCTCCGATACAATTCCGGGCGATCAAAGGACGGTGAGACTCACCCTTGAGGCTGCGTTTTACGCGTGGTAAAATGCTGAAACCCGCGCCGACGTAGCTCAACATGGCAGAGCAAGCGCCTTGTAAGCGTTAGGTTATGGGTTCAAGTCCCATCGTCGGCTTGTTTACAATGGGTCGGTGTCCCGAGCGGCAAAGGGGGCGGACTGTAAATCCGCTGGCAGACGCCTTCGTAGGTTCGAGTCCTACCCGGCCCACACCCAGGTTAACCACCTGGAATGAATGATGAGCTTGCCTACGTAGCTCAGTCGGTAGAGCACTCCCTTGGTAAGGGAGAGGTCATGGGTTCGAATCCCATCGTAGGCTCAGGATTTCTGTAGCATCATCATCGACATCATCCCTGAAAGATACGCTTCTTCTGGAGGACCAACGGAGCATGGCCAAGGGTAAGTTTGAGCGAACGAAGCCCCATGTGAATGTGGGGACGATCGGGCATATCGACCACGGGAAGACGACGCTGACGGCGGCGATCACGAAGGTGCTGGCGCTGAAGGGGTGGTCGGACTTTCGGGCGTTCGATTCGATCGACAATGCGCCGGAAGAGAAAGCGCGCGGCATCACGATTGCGATTGCGCACGTGGAGTACGAGACGGAAGCGCGGCACTACGCGCATGTGGATTGTCCGGGGCACCGCGACTACATCAAGAACATGATCACCGGGGCGGCGCAGATGGACGGGGCGATTCTGGTGGTGGCGGCGCCGGATGGGCCGATGCCGCAGACGCGCGAGCACGTGCTGCTGGCGCGGCAGGTGGAAGTGCCGGCGATGGTGGTGTTTCTCAACAAAGTCGACATGATGGACGACGAGGAGCTGCTGGAGCTGGTCGAGCTGGAGCTGACCGAGCTGCTGGAGAGCTACCATTTCATGAACACGCCGATTGTGCGCGGTTCGGCGCTCAAGGCGCTGGAGAGCACCAGCAAGGACCCGGCGGCGCCGGAGTACGCCTGCATCTGGACGCTGATGGACACGGTCGACACGCACATTCCGATGCCGCAGCGCGATTTTGACAAGCCGTTCCTCATGCCGGTGGAAGACGTCTTTTCCATCAAGGGGCGCGGCACGGTCGTGACGGGGCGCGTCGAGCGCGGCACGACCAAGAAGGGCGAGGAAATCGAGATCATCGGGCTGCGCGACGAGACCATGAAAACGGTCGTGACGGGCATCGAGATGTTCCACCAGGAACTCGACCAGGCGCAGGCCGGCGACAACGCGGGCATTCTGCTGCGCGGCGTGACGCGCGAAGAGGTCGAGCGCGGCATGGTGCTGGCCAAGCCCAAATCCATCACCCCGCACAAGAAGTTCCTGAGCGAAGTCTACGTGCTGCGCAAGGACGAAGGCGGCCGCCACAAGGCGTTCTTCACCGGCTACCGCCCCCAGTTCTACATCCGCACGATGGATGTGACCGGCACGATCGAACTGCCCGGCGGCGTCGAGATGGTCATGCCCGGCGACAGCGTCAACCTGCAGGTCGAGCTCATTATGCCGGTCGCGCTCGAGAAGGGCTCCAAATTCGCCATCCGTGAAGGCGGCCTCACCGTCGGCGCGGGCGTTATCACCGAAATCCTGGAATAACTGAATGTGATCTGGGGCTGGGGGTTTCCTCTGGCCTCAGGGGACAAAACCATGGCAAGCAAAAAGAAAGACGTCCGACCTGTAATCTACCTCGCCTGCACCGTGTGCAGCGAGCGTAATTACACAACTGAGAAAAACCGGCGGAATGATCCGGGCCGCATGGAATTGCAAAAGTTCTGTCGGCGCTGCCGCAAGCACACGCAGCATCGCGAAACGAAGTAACAAGGGACGCAAAACGTCCCGTCTAGGGGTGTAGCTCAATTGGCAGAGCAACGGTCTCCAAAACCGTAGGCTGTGGGTTCGAGTCCTACCACCCCTGCCTGAGATGACTGGCTCGCTACATCAGACACCGTCCTAGAGGCGGTGTCTTAGATATAGGTAACTTTTACGTCGAGGAGTATATCGTGGCACGAACACGCACTCGCACCCTGGAAAATAACGAGGCGGAACGCAAGTCACCCCTAAGCATTCGCCGCCGCCGTGAAGAGGATTTTGAAGAAGAGATCGATCTCGAAGAAGAGGACGAAAATGGGCACCTGACTGCCCGCAAGGATCGCCCCACCCCCAGTGTGCGCGATGTTAAGCCGCGCGGCACCGGGTCTACTGGCCTGATCAACCGGATTCCGGTGGTGCGCAGCGTCGTCGCCTATTTCCGCGGCGTGGCGATGGAAATGCAGAAAGTAACCTGGCCCTCGCGCGAAGAAACCACCCGCCTGACATCGGTGGTTCTGGGCGTGACGATCGCGTTTTCCATCGGCCTGGGTCTCTTGAACACCTTCTACTCGTGGTGGTTCCAGCAGGCTTTTCACGCCGATTCCGAAGATATTTTCCTGATTGTCGCGGCGGTCGTGGCGGTGTTTGTCACCGGCACCTACTTTACCGTCCGCAACCGGGTCTAGGCTGGCCAAGGTCGGAGCGACCGGCAAGTGTCGGAGCGGTGCCCTACGTCCCAGAAATGAGATGAGTGTGAAGAAGGTGTTGCATGGCTGATGAAGAATACAACAACAACGAGGACGTAGACTTCGATCCCGATCCCCTTTATATCGACCAGGATACTGATGAAGAAGCCGGGCGCGACGAAACGCCGGTGCTCGCGGATGACAGCGTCCTGACCGATATTACCATCAACCTGGGCGAAGGGATTGGCGAGGCGGACAAGATCGTGGCGGACGACACCCGCCAATGGTATGTCGTCCACTGCTATTCCGGGCAGGAGAACAAGGTCCGGCACGCCATCGAGCAGCGAATCGAAACCATGGGCATGCAGGACAAGATTTTTGATGTCGTCGTGCCGACCGAAGAAGAAATCGAGGTGCGCGAGGGCAAACGCCGGACGATTGAGCGCCGCGTGTTCCCTGGCTACATCCTGGTCCAGATGAAGATGGACGAGGACTCGTGGTATGTCGTGCGCAATACGCCGGGCGTGACTGGATTTGTCGGGATGGGCAACGAGCCGACGCCGCTGCGCCCCGAAGAAGTGTCGCAGATTATGCGCCGCATGGAAGCCGAGGCCCCGAAGATTAAAGTCACCTTCAAACCCGGCCAGAAAGTGCGGATTATCGACGGGCCGTTTAACGAGTTCATCGGCACGGTCGGTGATATTGATATGGAAAAAGCCAAGGTGCGCGTGTTGGTTTCGTTCTTCGGACGCGAAACCCCGGTCGAACTGGACTTTTTGCAGGTCGAAAAGGCCTGAAGACACGCTCGCCGTTATCTGCAAGCAGATTTCAGTAAGCAGATTTCAGTAAGCAGAATCGATGGGTAGCCCTCTGCAACGGGGGGCGTTCTTTGTAACGCAATAAGGAACAACATCATGGGCAAAAAAGTAAAAGCAGTTGTCACCCTGCAAATCAATGCAGGCAAAGCCAACCCTGCGCCGCCGATTGGCCCTGCGCTGGCCCAGCATGGTATCAACCTGATGGGCTTCTGCAAGGAATACAACGCGCGCACCAGCAACCGTATCGGCGAGGTTATCCCGGCGGAGATCACGATCTTCTCGGACGGTTCGTTCAAGTTCATCCTCAAAAGCCCGCCCACCGCATTCCTGATTCGGCGCGCGGCCGGGCTGGACAAGGGATCGGCGGAACCGAACCGTAACAAAGTCGGTCAGCTGACCCGCCAGCAGGTGCGTGAGATCGCCGAGGTCAAAATGAAGGACCTGAACGCCGTCGATGTGGATGGTGCGATGGCCCAGATCGAAGGCACGGCGCGCAGCATGGGTGTTACTGTCGAGGAATAAGCCTCACCCCGGTGGGAGGGCCTGGCCCACTACAACCACATTGGAGTTAGAACATGTCACAGCACGGAAAGAAATACAACGCGGCAGCCGAAAAAGTTGACCGCCAGATTCTGTACAGCCCCGAAGAAGCGATCAAACTCGCCAAGGAAGTCGCCCCGGCCAAGTTCGATGAAACCGTCGAGCTTCATCTGCGCCTGGGCATCGATCCCCGCCACAGCGATCAGCAGGTCCGCTCGACGGTGCTCCTGCCGAACGGCCTGGGTAAGAAGGTTCGCGTGCTGGTCTTTGCCGAAGGCGAAGGCGCACGGATTGCGCAGGAAGCCGGTGCGGACTTCGTGACCGATGACGAGATGATCAACCGCATCGCCAACGAAGGCTGGGTCGAGTTCGACGTGGCACTCGCCGTCCCGGACATGATGCGCAAGATCGGCCGTCTGGGTAAGGTGCTGGGCCGTAAGGGCCTCATGCCCAACCCGAAAGCCGGAACACTGGTGCAGCCGGAAGACATTCCACGCGCCATCGAAGAAGCGCGCGCCGGCCGCGTTGAGTTCCGCAACGATAAGACCGCCAACATTCACCTGCCCATCGGCAAGGTGAGCTTTACCGAAGAACAACTGCTGGGCAATCTGGCCGCCGTGATGGATGCTATTCGCCGCAACCGCCCGACGGGTGCGAAGGGTACGTATGTCAAACGCGTGGTCATCACCACCACGATGGGGCCGGGCATCCGCGTCGATCCCAACGTCGCCATTGCGATGACGCCCACCGCGTAAGCATTTCTGGTGAACCCTCCAGCCGGGAAGTATGATTACTTTCCGGCTTTTTTGTTTGTCTCCTTAGGATAGTTCGATGCCAGTTACCTTGACGAAGGGCGATATTTTCCTGACGCACTGCCAGACGATCGGCGTGGGGCTCAGCGTCAACGGCCGGCTGGGAGTCTCGCCGTTTCACACGGCGCTGCACGATCGTTACCCGGTCTTCATCAGCGAATATGGCAAGCGGGGGCGTGCCGGCACGCTGCCACCCGGTACGCTGTGGGTCTGGCGGGAGGGGAATCCGTGGCTCGCTGGGCTGGTTGTACAGGAGACGCCGCACGCCCCGGCCCGGCTGCGCATGGTTGAAGCGGCGCTGCTCAATCTCTGGAAAGACGGGGCGCGTGAGGGATTGACCAGTCTGGCCCTGATGCGTTTTGGCGACGACAGCGAATGGCCCGCCGTGCGCGGTCTGCTCGAAGAGTCGCACAGCCGGCTGGCTTTCCCGGTGATCGTTTACGACACGTACGTGCCCGGTCTTGCCGCCGAAATGGAGTAGCGCTCTGATCTAGAACGGGGCGTCCTCATCCATCCTGAGGCGGCTGGTTCGCGCTGCAGGTTGTATCCGTGGATGGCGGCTCGTCTCTGGAGTCATCGGGTGCCGGTCCCTGGGTCGATGGCTCAGATGGTTCTTCAGGCCACGACTTTTCCTCTTCGATGAGTTCTCGCAGCTCCGGCTGCTTGAACTGCTGCAGGTATTCGTACTCATCCATATACAGATAGAGATGAGTTGGATCGTCAGGATCAAACTCCTCTTCCCAGATGGCTTCTTCTTCCAGGTCCTCCAGCTCCTCAAGCGAGACAAACACACCCAAAGGATCCGGTTCTTCCCACTCTTCCAGGGTATAACGTTCGTCGCCCGCGCCATAATCGGCGTCGCCCGCGTTGAAATCTTCCGCTTCCCATGGGGGAGGCAGGTGCCAGAATTCGCGCGGCCATTCCCAACTGTCCATACATCCCTCGCATCTTGCACGTGTTTCTATGCGTGGTTCAATCGGTGTTTCCGCAAACGATTCTACGACATTTTCGCAATTGTACATAAGTCCGATCGGCGCGCAGCGATTTGCATTCAACTCGCAAATACTGTTTAATATTAACGAGCATGCTTCAATTTGTCCGCTTATCATTTATCGGCGTTGATACTCCGATCACCGAGTCCCGATGCCTATCGCTCGCCTATGCACATCACGAAAGCGAGGCAAAAAACATTGAAACTCCGGGCTATCATTCTCCTGTCAATGTTGGTTGTTAGTGTTTTTGGTTCGAGTGCAGCGTTTGCTGATCCTCCTGACCCTTTTAAAGGCAGCATCCAACTTTCTCCGCGAACTATTTATTTGGGCGACACCCTTACCGTGCAGTGTGAGTATACGCCGCTGGAGGGAGCCTCGCTCGGCGTCGTGGAGTGGGGGTTGTATGTTCAATATGGAACCGCGAGCGTGGTCGATATTCATGTCACCCGCAACCGGGAAGAACACGGGCCGTTCATTTGGAAATTGGAAGTCAAACCGGATACCGTGGGAAAAGGGCAGGTTTCTGTCTGCGGCTGGATCGACGCTGATTTACAGATGCACCCGCTGGCCTCAAAGACATTCAACGTTAGGGCGCGGCGCTAGATTTCCGATGCCCAATAACTCTGACAAGTGAATATTTTCAACGGGGTCAAGTCAACCGTCCACATCGTGCAAATATCGGGACAATATATAGGGGCGTACTGCAAACCCGCCCCTAAAAAGCTCCCTATCATTTGGGAAACAAGTGATTGTTAAGGCAACTCTCTCCCTGGTTGCTCTAACCAATAACTAAAAACTAAAAACTCATAGCTCACTCACTGGCACAACCGCTGCCCCCCGGCGTCCAGCCACTCGTTGAGGGTCTCGCTGCTTGCGTTCCCTTCGACGACGTCACTCCACAGCCCGGTCGCCCAGCGATAGTAATGCTGTGTCTCAGTCGCCCACTGGCTGAAGTCGATCTGCGTCACGCGGGGGCCGCCATTGTAACAGGCCAGCGCCACCCCCAGATCCCAATCCGCAAACTGAGTCAGGCACTCGTAAAAAACGGTCATGCCGCGCCGCACGTTGGTATCGGGATTTAGCATGTTTTCGCCGTTCTGGAAATGAAATGGCATGACCTGCATCAGGCCAAGCGCGCCGGCGCTGGAAATCGCCACCGGGTCCCCGCACAACTCGATCTGCATGACGATGGCGATCACGTTGGGATTGACGTCGTACTGCTCGGCCCATTCGAGGATCTCATCCCGCCACGCCAGCACCTTGGATGCGTAAAAGGGGGCCAGCGGCGCATCAGGATCGGTGATGGGCTGGTCGGCCGCCCCGCCGATAAAAGGCAGAATGTCGATCACAAAATGATCGATCAGAAGCAGCCCCACGAGCAAGACAGCCGCGGTGATGACGATGGGCACGGCTTGCTGCCGGATCTCATCAAGGCGGATTCCACGGCGAGGCGGCGGTTTGCGGGCAGGGCGGCCGCGTTTCGACGGTTCGCGTTTCTTCTTCGGCAGGTCGCGCTCCGCCGTCTTTCGTTTGGGCGGCGGGTGCCTGATCGGCTCGTGCTCCGCCGTCTTACGCGGTGCGGGCGGACGCCGCGCTGGCTCGCGCTCCTCTGGCTCGTCTGGCAGAGGTTCATCCGGGGGGATTTGCGTTGGTCTTTTGCTCATCAGGGTTCGATAATTTGCAGCGGAACCGGCACAAACACCAGCACAAAGATCACGATCGCCGCATAGCCCAACCAGCGCCGCCGCCGATCCAGCGGGGTGATCATGTCCAGCGGAACCGCATAGAGCCGCCCCAGGAAAAACAGGATCAGCGTCCAGGGCAGCCACATCGTGCTGTACAGCGAGAGCAGCAGAAAGATGCTGATCACCGGCAGATAGAGGCGGCGTGCCTGGCGGCCCAGCAGGGTGAACACGACGTGCCCGCCGTCTAATTGGCCGAGCGGGATCAGATTCAGCGCGGTGATCAGCAGCCCGGTCCAGCCCGCTTTGGCCACCTGGTTGATAAACACATCTTCCCGGCCGTTGGGCAGCATCTCGCCAAAAACGACCAGTTTGGCCCCGGCATACAGCAGCGAATTTCCTTCGAGAATGTAGGTTTCGTCGGGCAGCGGCTCGATGTGCGACGTCGCCAGTCCGATCAGCAGCACCGGCACCGCCACGATCAATCCCGCCAGCGGCCCCGCTACGCCCACGTCGAACAGGGTTTTGCGGTTGCGCATCGGCTCGCGAAGCTGGATAAATGCGCCGAGTGTGCCAAAAAAACCGATCGGCAGCGGGATGAAATAGGGAAGCGTGACGCTGACCCGGTGGTAACGCGCCGCGAAATAGTGCCCCAGCTCGTGCGTGCCCAGGATCAGGATCAGGCTGAGCGCATAGGGCCAGCCGCGCCATAACTCGATAGCCGCGTCAGGGTCGGCCCCTGCATCCTGCACCGCCCCAACATACAGCAGGCTCAGCAGCGTCAGGACAAGGAGCATCACGTTCGGCCAGAGCGGACGCGGCCGGGGTCGGAAGCGCCCCTTGAGCGCCACGACGACGTGCTGATCCTGCTCATTAGTGGTCAGCAGTGGGTGATAGTCCAGCGGGAAAAACTGCTCATCCAGACGCTCGTAGGCGGTTTCGCTGTCCAGGCGCAGCCGCCCGGTATAAGTGGCGGTGGCCGGTGCGGGCGGGCTGTAATCCACCTTGTAGACATCCATGACGCCGGCAACCGCGTCGGCTAACTGCTCAAGGGTCGGATTCGCCGGGCGCTTTTCTTCAGGCTCATCGCCGGGCGACTTACCGCCGAGCAGGATCGAAGGCTCATTTAACATAACGATTCCCATCATCTCGCTAAAGGCGAAGTGCAGCCGCTCAACTGCTCGGCGGCAGCATTTCCCAATCATCGTCCAGCGCGTCGAGCGCGAGAATACTGCCATCGCGCGCGCGCAGATACAGGGTGGCGACACTCAGTTCGACCGCGTCCGCCTGCATCATCCCCTCGAACGCCACTTCGGGCGTCGTCGCCCACCCCAACCGCTCCTGAATGCGCGGGTTGTTTCGCCAGATCATACCAAATCCCCGGATCGGCTGAAGCAACCCCGGCGGCGGCACCAACGTTTCATCGGACTCCGGATCACCCTCGACAAACGTATCGGGATACTGCACCCAGCCCGGCCGGCCGCCGTCATCAAACACAACGTAGATGCGGTCCTGTGCCTCGGACCAGATCATGCGCCCATGCTCGAAGGTCTGCTCGGCATGGATGGAGATCTGCGGCGACCCGGCAGGACAGGACTCCGGCGCGGGATCGAAGAACCACACGTCCGAGCACAGCACCGGGATCAGGAGTGGCTGCTCAACTTCCGTCTCACCCACTTCAGCTACCAGCGCAAACCGGGCTACGTCCCGATCTTCGGGTCGCGTGCTGACGGTCAGGCTGTCGGCGGCGTTCACATCCCAGCGCCAGATGCGCTCGCCCTGCGCATCGACCCGGTAGATCCGCACCCGATCGGCTCCGCGCACGCTCCAGAACAGGGTGACGCTGTCCCCCGGCCGGATCGATTGGCTGTTGGTGGTGAAGTATTCGATCGCCACGCCAGACAGTGTCGGAACGCGGGTCGGCGTGCGCGTCACCGGGACCGGCGACAGCGTCGGCGCGACGGGGGCGGTTGGCGAGGGGCCGGTCGTCGGCGTCACAGGCTTCCCGGTCGGCGCGGGGGATGCGGTGACGGCGGGGGCCGCCGCTACGCGAGTCTGCGTCGGGGGTGGAACCGGCGTCGAGGTGATTTCCGGCGGCAGCGTCACGATCAGCGGTTCGGCGTTGGCGCCGCAGCCCGCCAGCAGTGCGACGGCACCGAACAGACTTACCATCAGCGAGCACACTTTTACCCATCGGACCGGTCGGCGCATCATCACCCCGCGTTACGAGGACGTCATGCCTAACAAGGGAAGCTCTTTGGTGGCCGGAGCTTCGACCGGCAGCACGAACGTAAAGAGCGAGCCACCTTCATCATTGTTCTTGACCCAGATGCGCCCGCCGTGTGCCTCTACCGCCAGCTTGCAGAATGCCAGCCCCAACCCGACGCCGTGCGGCATATTCTGCTGCAGCACGCGCGAGAATTTATCAAAGATCATCGCCTGGGCTTCGCCCGGCACACCCGGCCCTGCATCCTTCACCCGCACGTACAGATCGCTGCTGAGGGCCGACGCGCTGACCGTCACCACGCTGTGATCGGGCGAATACTTGATCGCGTTATCCAGCAGATTGCTCACCACCCGCTCGATCAGGTCTGTATCGACGTACAGCAGCGGCAGGTCGTGCGCGATCATCCGGTCGATCTGGATGCGCTTGTCATCGGCAAACGGCTGGATATGCTCGACGGCACGGGCGATCAGGTCGGTGAGCACGGTCGAGCAGCGATTCAACAGCCGGCTGCCATCTTCGAGCCGCTGCACGTCAAGCAGCGAGTCGATCATCCGCCGGGCCTGCCGCTCGCTGCGCAGCGCCAGCGTGACCAGATCACGCACGTGCGGATCGGCGTCGTCGGCCAGCATTTTCTGAAGCCGGTCCAGGCTGGTGTGAATGTTGCCGAGCGGGCCGCGTATATCGTGGTAGACCATCGCGCTCAGGTCCTGGCGAAGCTGTTCGAGCGCAAGCTGCGACGAGAGATCGTGCTCAATCCACTGGATATGCTCGCTGCCGCTGCGGCTGCCGATCCGCCGGGCATACACCTGCACCGGGCGCTCGACACCGTCTTTGGTCCACACCGACGACTGAAACCGGATCTCGAAGCCGCGTTCCAACTGGTCATAACGCTCCGGGTCGAGCGGCTCAACTCCCAGACGGTGAACAGCGCGAATCGTCATCTGTGCCAATTCGTCGGCGGAATAGCCCAGGAACTCGCAGGCGCGGCGGTTCACCGTCTGAATGCGACCGCGCAGATCCGTGATGACGATGGGCACAATCGCGTCGTCGAACAATGTCTTGTAGCGCTGCCGGGCCTGCCGAGCATCTTCCAGCAGCAGCGCATTCGCGAGCGCCGCCGCGCCCATTTCGCTGATCGTATTTGTCAGGTTGACCGCATCCGCCGTGAAATAACCGCGCGCGGGGTGGGACACCGTCATGACGCCCACGACCTTCCCCGCGTGAAGCAGCGGCACGCACAGCGCCGATCCCCCCTGTGGCGACAGCGGCTCGCCGGGCAGGGGTTTCCACAGCGGGTTAGCCGTGATGTCGTTGACGATCACGGTGCGATCGTTATGCATCACAAAGCCCGCCAGCCCGGTCTTGAGCATTTCCCGCATCACGTCGCTCGGATCACCCACCGACTCAGGGCTGAGCGCGTAGGCGGCTACAAGCTCCCGGTCGCGCAGCGCGATCAGGCTGGCATGGGGGGTGCCCAATGCCGCAGCCGCCGCGTGCAGCACATGCCGCAGCACCTCGGCGGACGACAGTTCCGTGTTCAGTTCGTGCGCCAGCCGGTATACGATCGCCAGACGCAGCGTTTCACTCAGGCGGGCCTGAGACCCGGGTGCCGGATCACTCATGTGGTTACTGATTTGCTCCTGCTGCTCCTATTGTAGCACAGGCCGCTTTTCAGGGGGCTTGGATGGGACGCTTCAGATAACGCACCGGGGCCGGTTTGAGGCTGTCGCGCACCCCGTCAATAATCATCTGGCGCGCCTCGGTGTCGTGCTGAAAATCCATATCATCCGCCGGGACGACCAGCACCGGGCACGCATCCCAGCGGTTGATCCAGTCGTCGTACAACCCGTTGAGACGCTGCAAATAGTCGGGCGAAATCTCGCGCTCAAAATCGCGCCCGCGCTGCTTGATCCGGGCCAGCAGCGTATCGACACTGCTGCGCAGGAAAACCAGCAGATCGGGCGGCGGCAGGAAGGCGCGCACGCCGTCATACAGATCGCGGTAGGCCTGGTAGTCGCGCACGGACATCTGCCCCTGGTTATAAAGGTTCTGCGCGAAGATCTCCGCGTCTTCATAAACGCTGCGATCCTGAACGACGGAACCGGGGTGATCGACCAGTTGGCGGTGGTGCTGCAAGCGCCGCGAGAGGAAAAATACCTGCGAATGGAAACTCCAGCGCGTCATATCGGCGTAGAAGTCGGCCAGATAGGGGTTTTCGTCCACCGCCTCATAGAACGGCTTCCAGGCAAACGCGGCCGCCAGGATCCCGGTGAGCGTAGATTTACCAACGCCGATGTTCCCGGCAATCGCCACGAACTGCTTTTCGTTGTTCACGGGCCGGATCATGAGGCTTCCCCCTCGATATTCAGCGTCCGATCGCGGTGGATCTGATCCTGATAGGCAGCTTCCAGATCAACTCCGGCATGTGTCGCCAGCCGGAAGAGATGGGCCATGACATCCGCCAGTTCCTCGCGGATCGAGGAGAGCTGGACTTCGCTCAGATGGCGGGCGACCGGCTCCGCGCTGAGCGCCTCTCCGTCACTCGCCGGAACTAAGGACACCGCCAACGGGCCTTGATCCAGGCCGGGCAGCGCAGGCTGGCGCGGACCCTCGCCCACCGCCCCGCGAATCCGGGTCAGAATGGAATCGTAGTCTTCAGGGTTGCGCACAAAGTCGATCTCGGTGGTATCGATCACCAGAACCGAGGCCGCGTCATAGGCGGCGAAAAACTGATCATAGGCGATGCGCAGGCTGTCGATATATCCCGCTTCCATATTCCGCTCGTAAGGCCGGTCACGCGCCGTGATGCGCCGCATCAGCGTATCGGTATCTGCCTTGAGGAAGACGACTTGATCGGGCAGCCGGATATTCTCGGCCAGCGCCTCGTGCACGCGGTAATAGGTCGCAAGTTCGTCACCATCGAGGTTGACCTGGGCAAACAGCCGGTCTTTGTCAAACATATAGTCGCTGATCAGCGGGCGCGGGATCATCGCTAACTGCCGCTGCTGGTGGTAGCGGCTGAGCAGAAAGAAGATCTGGGTCTGGAAGGCATAGCGGGCACGGTCGGTATAGAAGTCTGACAGAAACGGATTCTCTTCAAACACTTCCAGCACCAACTGCGCGTTAAACTCGCGTTGGAGCAGACGAGCCAGCGTGGTTTTGCCCACGCCAATGACACCCTCGACGGCGATATAGGATTGGGGCGGGTTCATAAAACACTTCCGTAGCTAGAAAAACAAGATACAGTGGGGATGGTCACAGTATACGCAGCAGCGCGCGGAATGTCCACCTGACGCCGTCCCGCGCTACGGCATTTTGCGTTAAAATTGGCTTGAGAACCCCAAGAGATTGGATCAACGTTACGGTGCGACGCGAAATAAGTGGAATCCTGATTCTGATCATGGTGCTGGTCGGCTGCGGTACGGACGAGGACAAGCGTCCACCGCCGGAACCCTCCCTCACACCGATCCCCGCTGTCAGCGCCACGCCCGCCCCGCAGCCTACCGCGACCCCCCTGCCCGCGCTGACCACGTCCACCGGCCCCTATCCGGATGCGGGCGCGCTGCTCGATGGGGTTTGCTTTGAATTCCTGCTGACGCTCAACGGCCAGTCGTGGGTTTGGAGCAGTCCTGCCGATCTCGCCGCGTTTTACGATCTGGCCGACGCCTCGAAGCTGTGCCTCAGCCCCGTCACGCGCGGCGATTTTGATTTCAGCCAGGGGGTACTGGCCGGCATGGTCAGCGTGACCGCGGGCTGTGACGCCGCGCATCATGTGATCGATCGGGTGCAGGACGACGCCGCGCAGACGCAAACCCTGCTCGTCCAGCTTGAGGTTCGATCCGGCTGCGACTATGAGCTGGTCCAGCCGCTGCTGGTCGCGCTGCCGGCCCCGCCGCCCGGCTACACGGTGCAGATCGTGATGGGCCCGTGAAAAATAAAAATCTGAACCACAGAGAACACAGCGGGCACAGAGAAAAAGAAGGCAAGAAGAGAAAAGCAGAAGGCGACTCGACTCTTTCTCTCTTCTCTTTATCTATCTTTTGCTCTTCTCTGTGATCTCTGTGCCCTCTGTGGTGAATTGCTTTTCCGTTCGGCTTTTTCTCCCGCCCGACTCGGCATATAATGAGCGAGAGGGAACCACCGACCGCACGCGGAGAAATGCCAGATGCACCCGATGCCAATTGCCTGCCACGCCTGGGCCTATAACAATTTGTCGCTCGAAGACGCCGTGGCGACCATTGCCCGGCTCGGATTTCGGTATATCGACCTGGGATCGGGTCCGCATCTGGACGTGAACCGCGCCGCCTCCGATCCCGACGGTGAAGCCGCCGCCATCCGGCAGTTGCTCGAACGCTTTGCTCTGACGCTGACCGATCTCTACCTGATGCTGCCGCATATCAATTCCGCCGATCCGGGCCAGCGTGAAGCACAGATCTCGTTGTTTGAGCGGCTGGTGCCGTTTGCCGCGGCGCTGCAAACACCGGGCATCACCATCTCGCCCGGTATCATCCAGAAAGAGGATGGCCCCGAACACAGCCTCGCCCGGTCGATCCCCGCCCTGCTGCGGATGCTCCAGGCCGCCGAAGATACCGATCTGCGCATTTCGTTTGAGCCGCACATGGATTCTGTGGCTCAGAAGCCCACCCAGGCGCTCCTGCTGCTGGCGGCAGTGCCGGGCCTGAGCATCACGCTCGATGTCGCGCATTTTGTGTTTCAGGGCATCGTCAGCCGCGAGATCGAGCCGCTGCTGGAACATGTCGCGCACGTCCAGATCCGGCAGGCCAAGCGGAATGTGCTGCAAATCGCCCACAACGACGGGACGATCGATCTGCTCCAACTGCTGCAAGACCTGCACAACGCCGGTTACCGCGGCGCGCTGACCATCGAATATATGACCACGTTCGGCTGGCATGGCATGAAGAAGATCAGCATCAGCACCGAAACCGTTCGCACCCGCGACGCGCTGCGCGCCATCCGCAGCCAGATCGAATCGGCCCCCAGGCCGCGCTGAATCTCCCCGGCTCTCGTTACCTTTGTTTACCCCTCCCTAAATCCCTCCCCGTAAACGGCGAGGGACTTGAGACGCCTCTGCAATCGGGCTGCTTGCCGGGATAGGGGTAAATCCTGACGCCCTGTACACGCACCTTCCCCGATTTCGTATGAAATAGCCTGAATCTGTCCGCTTTGTGTCCGCTTGTTGCCTTTTTTGAGGGTGAGATTCCCCTGCCCAATACTGCATACTGAATTCATGACGCGCGTCACATAACTCGCCGGCGGATCGGTTCGCGGCTCACGGCCAGAGCTGCGGCCTCCGCCCCAGTGCTCAGGAGTTTATGTGATGTCTAAACGTAATCTGGTACTTGTCGTGATGGCCTTGCTGCTCGCTCTCGCCCCGGTGCTCGCTATCGGGCTGGCGGAATCGCACACCGCGTCGGACGCGGACCAGGGGCAAACTCTGGTGCTGCGCCTGCGCTTCGGAGATCCTGTCACTCCCCTGCGGGATCCCACCTGCCCCGACCCCACCCATCCCGGCTGCGGCGGCGGCTGATCCAAAAACGTAGTCCATAATCGGCCGGGGCGCGCTTACAGCGCCCCATCCGGTTGTGCTTCGCTCAATCGGCGGTCAATATCATCAATATCCACCTGGATCGTGCTGATGAGCCGGTCGCGCACCGGCGCTTCGGGCAGTTGGCGCGCGATGGCCTGTGCTTCAACCAGCAGCGGGCGCGCACGCGGTAAATCGCCCTGTTTGTAGGGAACAAAGGCAAGTGCATAACAGGCATCCGCGGCATAGGTCTTCTCGCCCACACGCGCGTAATACTGGTACGCAGCCAGCAGATGCCGCTCCGCCATTGCCCACCGGCCGCGCCGGGTCTGGATGAGGCCGAGCATATGGGTACAGCGTTTCAGTCCGGGGCGGTGATGCGCGGCGTGATACCAACGCCATGCATCGAGAATCGAGCGCCGGGCCTGATCATAATCGTGGCGCTCGTAGTGGCTGCGCGCCTGGAAAAATGCCGTATTCGCCTGCAAGAATGGGATGGCCGTCTGCCGCGACAGGTTATCCAGGTAGGACATCAGTCGGGCATAATAGACTGAGGTGCCGATCTGGACCACGGAGGGCAGCATGAGCATCACCGCCGCGCCGGCCTGTCCCATCACATTGATCGATGCGAACAGGATAAACGCCTGCTGCGCATAAGCAAACAACTCGGCGTATACATGCCGCGCGGAGAGGTTCCGCGCCAGGGCTACATAGGCCATCGCCTCGGCATAACGATAGGTCAGCCGCCGCGCTTCCATGCAAATCGCGTCCGCTTCGCTTCGCGCTTCCTCGACGTTCAGGCTGTAAGCCCGCGCATTGAAGGACTCGGCGCGTATCAGCAGCCGGAGATCATCACGACCGGCCTCTACGGCGTATTCCATCGCATTGTCCAGCATAATCTGCAAGGCACCCGGCTTTTCGCGGCAGACGTACAGAAATATGCTGAACATATGGTAGACCCGGCTTTGCAGGTCGGGCTCTTCCATCTTCACTGCCGCGTCGAGCATGGGCATGATCAGGTGGAACCAGTCGTCCACCTTGTTGGCGGCCAGCCAGTAGCCCAATTGGAGTTCCAGCCCCAGCCGGACCGCCTTGGCTTGATGCGGACCCTGAACCTGACAGGCGGCGCGTGCGACGTCCGCGAGTTTGTCCAGCCGCTCGACGATCTTCTGTGGCTGATCGCGGTGCAGGATCATAAAGGCCATTTCGCGGTCAAGCGCTTCGACGGCGGCATGGCGCAGCGCGTGCAGATGGGGAATATGCCGGTCTTCATAATCCGGCTGCAAGCCCAGATCCTCCGGCGTGATGGGCCTGTCGTTCGTGTCGGCAGAATGGGGTTCTCCCGGCTGCACAGGGTTTTCTTCGTTGGGAAGGTCGCTTCTGGGCGGGCTTTCCATAACGGTTCTCTCTCATCGGCACAAAAAACAGCCACACAAGTCGGCTGCTTTTAGTATTCAATAGCACGCGCAGATGCAGTAGTGCCAGTTGTCACCCGTTAGCGGTTCAATCTAATATCCCCGAGGTGGGGCGCTCATCGGGCGGCACCCACGACGCGACGCGAAACGTGCGGCTGCCGGTCGTAATCGTGCGGCCATCAGCCAGCGTCACGACGGCATACAAGTCGTGATCACCCGGATACAACTCCCACCATGTATCGAACGGTGCATCATTCACGGTCGCGAGCGGCTCGTTATCCATCCAATACGTGACCTGTTGGGTATGCGTGGGAACGGCGATCGTCAGGCGGATGCGCTGCAAATCGTCGGGCAGCAGCGGCGTCAATTGGAACGTCGTGTAAGGATCGGGCGACAGCAGCCGCGCCGGAATATCCGTGCCCCCGACGATCTGCGCGCCGACCGGCGGCTGAGGGATGCCCTGCTGGATGGCCCAATCGCGTGCTTCAGGCGGCAGGACGAGATATACCCGCTCTTCGCGATCTTCGGGCGGCGTGGATTCGTCCGCCAGCAGGCCGGTGCGCTTGTCCAGGACAAAAAGCTGGTACGTCGAATCAACCTCGGTCGGCACGGTACCCTCGATAAACCATTCCCAGCGCGTCTTGGGGCACAGCCGGGTCGGCAGCAGTCCCGACGTGGCGCAGACCTCCGCGCGGACCACGCCCTCGGGCACCGCGAACTGAAGCTCCGGCTTGCCGCTGAGCACCCGCCGCATAAATTCGTTCCAGATCGGACCCGCGCCGCTGACGCCCGTTACTTCGATCATGGGCGAATTATCCGCGTTGCCCGCCCACACCCCTACCACCAGATTGGGCGTATAGCCGATCGTCCAGTTATCGCGGAAGTTGGTCGTCGTGCCCGTTTTGGCCGCCGCCGGACGCCCGATTCTGAGCGAGCTGGCCGGTCCAAACGAGGGGATACGCGCCTCATTGTCGCTCAGAATATCGGTGATCAGGAACGCCACGCGCGGATCGATTACCGGCGTTTCATACGTCGGCTGCTTCCACTGGTACAGGATAGTGCCCTCTTTGTCGCGCACTTCGAGAATATATGCCGGAATGACCCGATAACCGCCATTCGCCAGCGCGCCATACGCCGCGGTGAGTTCGAGCAGGCGCACTTCGCCGCCACCAAGAGTCAGCGATAGATCGAGCCGGCTGGTATCGGTCAACGTGTTGATACCCAGCCGCGTGGTCAGGCTGACCAGCGAGTCCAGCCCGATATGTTCCAGGGTGATCACAGCCGGGATGTTGTACGACGATCCGAGCGCCTCGCGGATCAGCACCGGCCCGTGCTCGACCAGACCATAGTTGGCCGGGGTGTAGCTGCTGAGCCGCCGGGTAATGAATGGGGTCCCCACGTCGAGCAGCATGGTAGCGGGCGTCCAGGGGTCGGGCCGGGCCGGGTCGAACGCCGCCGCATAGGTGAACGGCTTCAGGGCCGATCCCGGCTGGCGGGGCGCGAGTGTCGCATTCACCGCGCCGTCGATGCGGTTGTCGAAATAATCCGGGCTGCCGAGCATGGCGAGAATCTGCCCGGTGTGCGGATCGAGCGCCACCAGGGCCGCATTGCGCACATTGTGAGCTATCTGCCCGCCCGGCGGATCGTTCAGCCAGGCGAGATGGCGCTGCGCCGCACCCTGGGCGGCATTCTGCCAGCTCAGGTCAAGTGTGGTCACAACTTCCAGCCCGCCCTCGTAGAGTTCATCCGCATAATCGCGCTGAAGCTGCGTCCATACCGCCGCGACAAAATGCGGTGCTTCGATCGGGAAGGGTGTCGATGCATATTGCAGCGGCTCCTTGTGCGCCTGATCGGCCTGAGCCGCCGAGATAGTGCCATGTTTGACCATCAGATCCAGCACCACGCGCTGGCGGTCCTTGGCGACTTCGGGATTGGACAGCGGATCGTAGGCCGACGGGGCCTGCGGCAGCCCGGCCAGCATCGAACACTCGGCCAGCGTCAAATCCGCCGCGCTCTTGCCAAAGTAGGCGCGCGCCGCCGCTTCGATGCCATAAGCCAGATTGCCATAATAGGTCTGGTTCAGGTACAGCGCCAGGATCTCATCACGCGAATAGCGGCGCGTCAGTTCAAGCGCCAGCACGCTTTCGCGCAGCTTGCGGCGCAGGGTGCGCTCGGCCCGCTGATCGGGGTCCAGCAGCAGGTTACGCGCGACTTGCTGGGTGATCGTGCTGCCCCCGGCCACGACCTCGCCGCCCTTCAGGTTGATCCACAGGGCGCGCGTCACGCCTCGCACATCCACGCCGGGATGGCGGTAGAAGTTCGCGTCTTCGGTGGCGATCGTCGCCTGCGCCATGCAGTCGGGCAGTTCGTCCAGCCCGATCACCCGGTTGACGCCGGTCTGGGGATCCGCGATCTGGTAGAGCAGGCGGCCCTGCCGGTCATAGATGCGCGTGCTGGGCAGCGCCATGCCCGCTTCGATGTCGTCCAGATCGGGCAGGCCGGCGAATACCCACTGGTAAACCGCCGTGGTCACGATCAGGCCGGTCAGCAGGATCACCAGACTAATCTTCTGCCACCGCCGCCGACTGATCCAGAAAGAACGCAGTCGCTTCATAAGGCTCATCTCTATCTCTGCTCGCCATCATTCCCGGCTTCATTGTATGCCGGTTAGTGCCGCCACCGCCCCACGCCTGTACGACGCCCGGCCTGCGGGTGTTATGTCACAAGTATACCGGGATTTTTCCTGCTATAATGGGGGCCGCAGGTCAACAAGGCGCTACACGGGGGTCATCCGCAGGCGACGCAGTCGATGAACGTCGAACACTTGGTACGATGCAGCCGGGAACTTTTCGGATTGGAACTCAGCCCAGAGGTTCAGCGCGCGTTCAGTCTCTATGCGGACGAACTCCTGCACTGGAACGAGGAACACGCCAACCTGACGGCGATCACCGATCCGCAGGCGATTGAGATGCGCCACTTCCTCAACTCGCTGTCGGTGCTCCAGGCCGTGCCGATCATGCCGGGCCAGCGGGTGATCGACGTGGGGACCGGCGCGGGCTTTCCCGGTTTGCCACTGCGCCTGATCCGTTCGCAGATCGACCTGACCCTGCTCGAAGCCACCCATAAAAAGACCGAATTCCTCAGTCACCTCGTCAAGCGCCTGAATCTGAACAATGTCCGTATCCTGACCGCCCGCGCCGAAGATGCCGGGCAGGATGCGACCACGCGCGAACGGTACGACGTGGTGCTGGCGCGTGCCGTCGCGCAGATGCCGGTGCTGGCCGAATACCTGCTGCCGCTGTGTAAGGTCGGGGGGCGCTGCGTGGCGCTCAAAGGCGAAAGTGCCGTAGCCGAGACGCAGCAGGCGGAGCAAGCCGTGCGGATCCTGGGCGGGCGGCTGGAGAAGGTGATCCCGGTGGAACTGCCCACCGTCGCCGAAACCCACTACCTCGTCGTGATCGAAAAAGTCGCCGCCACGCCGGATAAATATCCCCGGCGCGCGGGCATGCCGTCCAAGCGCCCGCTTGGAGCCTGAAAAGAAAAGCGTTCAGCGTTCAGCTAAAAACAAAAGCGAAAAATCCCTAGCAGGTGCCTATAAGGAAAGTGGAGGGCGATCCTCCGCTTTAGCTGATGGCTGACCGCTGAAAGCTGACTGCTTCTTTCGCTAATTCGGCCCGCTGGTAGAGACGATCTGACCCTGGTGGATCTGCCAGCGCGCGGCCCGCTGCAAAAACTCGCCCGTAAAGATGTCCGGCTCTGTCGTGGTGAGAAGGGCCTGCGATACCCCGTTGACCTTATTCAGCAGATAGGCGCGGCGGCTGGCATCCAGTTCAGCCACGACCTCGTCCAGCAGCAGGATCGGCCACTCGCCAATCGTATCGTGCATCCATTCAAGCTCGGCCAGCTTCAGCGCCATCACGGCGGTGCGCGCCTGCCCCCGCGACCCGTACAACCCCAGGTCGCGCCCATTCACCATCAGCCGCAGTTCGTCACGCTGTGGGCCGCTGAGCGTCATCCCCCGCACGATCTCCTCGCCCTGCATCTCGACCAGCCGCTCGTTGAACTGGCCGGCGATCTCTTTGGGGCTGATCTGGCGGTTCAGATCCAGCCCCAGCACCTCAAACGAAAGCTGGCCGCTGTTGCCCGGGGTGGGCAAAAAGCCGGGCCGGTAGCTGAGTTCCAGGTCTTCACCGCCGCCGGAGAGATCGTAATGCACGCGGCGCGCTTTCACCTCCAAGCTCGCGCAGAAGCCGCTGGCGTCCCGCGATCAGCACCGCGCCAGCCTCCGTGAGCTGACCGTTCCAATACTCCAACTGGTCCGGGACGGCTTCCCGGTCCGCGATGCGCTTCAGCAGGGCGTTGCGCTGGCTGAGCACCTTCTCAAACGTGTTCAGCGCCTCACAGTAATCCGTGTCGGTCTGGCAGAGCGTGATGTTCATATAACGCCGGCGCTCGGCAGGCGGTCCCTCGACCAGCGTGAGATCCTGCGGCAGGAACATCACCACGTTAACCTGCCCCACCAGATCCATCACGCGGCGCGACACGCCGTTCACGCGGATCTCCTTGTTGAGATGGGTGCCGTCCGTGCCCGGCAGCAGCGTGATCTCGATGCGGCTGGTTGTCGTCTCGTTGGCGCTGACGATTTCCGCGCCGATCTTAGCGAACGCCAGCAGATCGCGGTCGGCGTACCAGTTGATCAACTGCCGGTCGGAGGTGGTATAGGGCGAGCGGGCCGTCGCGAGGTAATAGATCGCTTCGAGCAGGCTGGTCTTACCCTGAGCGTTTGCCCCGTGCAGCAAAATCGGGCCGGCCGGCAGTGAAATCTCCAGCCGCGCATAGTTGCGGAAGTTATACAGGGACAGGTGCTCAATGTGCATAGAGGTAGGGGTCGTAGACCATCAGTTCTGAACAGACATGGGCTAAGTATACCGCCTCACGCCCGCTAAACCCACCCCAATTTCACACGTCCAGCAGCACGGGCACCTGCAACTGGAAGGCAATATACAGCGCGTGGAAAAACGCTTTCAGCGCGCGAATGGAGGGATCATCCCCGGTGCTCGGCCGGTGCAAAAACGGGATGGCCTCGCGAACCCATTCCGCCGACGGCGGCGCGGCAAGCTGCATCATCTCGTCGGCGTTCAGATCGGGCGATATGCCGCCGAAGAATTGCAGCAGCAGCGATCCGTGCGCCGGCTGGATCGGACCGGAGAGGAAGAGGATCTCGAATACCTGATTACCGTTCACCGTCAGCGCATCGCTCAGGCTGCGCTCCAGCGCGTCCGGTGCTTCGAGGAAAACGCTCGACTGCGCGCGCAGCGGCACCACCGAGTCACCCAGGTAGCCCATTTCGCGCACGGCTTTTTGAAACAGCATAAACGGCAGCGGATGGTTGTTATCCGGCAGTTGATCCAGCAGCCAGCGTTCCGCCCGCGCCGAAATCGGGTAGTTGATCGAGCCGACGCAGCCGAACGGCTGGCCGGACCGATTCGCGGGGCAATCCGCGCAATACGGCTCCCAGGGGTCAAGCTCCACTGCGAGGTTAAGCAGATCTTGCACTACGATAACGTGAGTTTCGTCGCCCCCGTCCGACGTGTGGCGCACCATCTCAAAACCCATCTCGGTGGGCGGCCGCTGATCGCCCTGGGCGCGGTACAGCTCGATGATCGCCTGGGCGCGCTCGCGGCTTTTCAGCCGGACCATCAGCCCTTCGACGGTGAGCGCCTGCTTGGGTTCGCAGTCGTAATGAATGATATAGTCGATTCCCATTGATTCATCCCGCAAGACGCCGCGGGTTAAAACCGCGCGGCTATGATAGAGACTGGTAAGCCCGCTAAAGGGGCTGGAGTCCCTTCAGCGGACTTTTTTAACTCATAGCCGGCACGTTTTAACGTCCGGCGTTATCTTCCCCAACGGTTATCTACAAGCAAACAGGGGCAGGTTCACATAACCTGCCCCCGAATACAATCCATGCTGGCGAGCACAAACGCCTGAAGCTCGCAGACCCGCTACCGGATCGGCAGGTCGGTCACGCGCCCTTCGAGCAGTGCGACGGAAGGCGCGTACACCCACCCCTGTATGCCGTTCCAGGTGATCACGTACCATGCCCCGGTGGTGTTGCGGCCCTCGACAACAAACTCAGTGCCCGCCGGTACGAGGCCAAGCTCGTTACCGCGCAGGCTGGCCGCGTCGCGCAGATTCAGATTGCCCGACGCGCGCCCGCGCACGGTCACGGGAACGCCCGGCTGGCTTTCGGGCACAAAGACGGTCCCAAACGCGGGGGCCGGTACGACCTCGCTGCTGGCGACCAACTGGCTGAACCTGCCGTCGAGCAGGGTCACAAATAACCCGTTGACCCATCCCCGGATGCCCTGGTAGTTGATCAGGAACCACGCACCGTTCAGATTGCGCGCTTCGACCTCGAAGGTCGCGTTCTGCGGCACAGTGCCGATCACGCGTGCGCCGCCCACACTCGGGCCATCGCGCATATTCACGGTGTCGGTGGCACGGCCATGCAGGATCACGCGCAGCGGATCGTTGGCGGGCAGCGCGGCAGGCGGCGCGACGGCGATATCGATGCGCGGGATGTCATCCACAAAATCAGGCTGGCCGCCACCAGTCGTATCGATATTCTCCTGCGGCTCGACTGCGTACAGATACACCCAGTCGTTGCTGACCCAACCCTGCCGGCCATCTTTGAGATCGATCAGCAGCCACGAGATATCCGGCACGCCGCCCAGCACACGATAGTCCTCTTCAAACGGGATCTGGGCCATGACCGCATTGCCAAGTCCCGGCCCGGTGCGCACGTTCACACGCTGGCCGGTCACGGCCGCGAAGACGGTCGCAATGGGGTTCGGCGTGGCCGTAGGAGGCAGCGGCGTGCCAGGGGCGACAGGGGTACCGCCGACGCCAGTCGCGCCGACGAACTCCCACCTCACCTGGACGCCGGCATTGCCAGTCGCCTCGAAGTATTCGACTTTCAACTCGTGATTGCCTGCCGTCAGGGCGTAGACATCGACCGTATAGGTGCGGAAGCCTTCGGGGTTGCCGTGCCACTCATCGATGATCTGAGTGACATCGATCCACAGGCGGATGCCGTCATCCGCCCCGGCGACAAAGCGCCATTGGCCCGGTGTCGGGAAATTGACCGTCGCGTTCCAGCGCACGCTGAACGTGTCCGCCTCAATCCGGGAGTCGGGCGAGCCGGCTGCCCAGTTGAAATTGATGGCTGAATCGACGCGGTTAAATGCCTCCGTGCCGGAAAGATCCTGGCTGTTGAAGTAGTGCCCGGTAAAGTTGGCGGTGCTGCTGCCGGTGCCGGTCCCGCCGGTGCCCGCATAGAACCATTCGACCTTGACGCCCGCGTTGCCGCTGGCCTCGTAATATTCCACCTTCAGCTCATGGTTGCCGGCGGTCAGCGTGTCGATCGAGACTTCATACGTCCGGAAGCCTTCGGCGTTGCCATGCCATTCGTCCACAATCGGCGTCACGTCGATCCACATCCGCACGCCGTCATCCGCGCCCACGCGGAAGGTCCACTTGCCCGCCGTGGGGAAGTTCACGGACTTGGTCCAGCGCGCGCTGAAATTATCGGCCGATACGGAAGGATCGGGCGAGCCCGTGGCCCAGTTGAAATTAATCTGATCGTCAATCCGCGATAATCTCAGTTCGTTGAATGCGATGCCGTTGAAGTATTGTGCATTCCACTGCGTCCCGGCGTTGGCTTCAACAACCGGCGCGGCAGCCGAGAACAGCAGGCTCGAGCCCACTCCGAGAACCAGGATCATGGCGGTAATGACACCGCAGACGGTCAATTTTCGCATCATGTTTTTCCCCAAGTTAAAAAAGCCGGGTTCAAAACTGCTTAATGTGCCCGAATTATAAAAAGGGCCTGGGTATATCGCAAACTCTGTTCACCTGACAATAGCACTACGATGAACCAGCGGCCGCATGCTCAAGCACCCGGAGCGCCTGCTGCGCCGCCCGCGTCCAGGTGAATTTCTGCGCCTGCTCAAATCCTTTGGTGATCAAGTCGGCGCGCAGCACGGCACTGGATACGAGCCGCCCGATTGCTTTCGCGATTTCGCCCACATCGCGCGCATTGACCAGCAGAGCCGCGTCTCCCGCCACCTCGGGCAGTGACGATGTGTTGCTGGTGATAACGGGAGTACCGCAGCGCATCGCTTCCAGCACCGGGAAGCCAAAGCCTTCATGCAGCGTCGGGAAGACCAGCGCCAGCGCGCCGCTGTAGAGCGCAGCCACGTCCGCGTCATCGATATAACCCGGCAGGAGCACGCCCTTGACGCCCGATACCCAGTCCGGATCGAACAGCCAGCCGCGCTGCCCGGCCAGCACCAGTGCGACATCGGTCCCCGGCTCGGACTCGCGCCAGCGCGCGTAACCCTGCACGATCCGCGCGATATTCTTGCGGGGCTGCAGCGTCCCGACGAACAGCAGGTAGCGCGCCGGCAGTTTGTAGCGGGTGCGCAGCGCCATCAGCGTTTTGGGATCCGTCACAGGAGCCAGCGATTCATCCACGCCCGGATATACCAGCTTGATCCGGGACTCGGGCACGCCGTAGTGCGCGGCAAGATCCTGCGAAGTTGCCAGCGAATCAACGATCACCTGCGCGGCCTGATTGACACTGTGCCGGGTGGACCAATCCAGATAGCGGCGCGCGAGTGTAGGATGCGCCTCGGGGAAATAGACATAACCCAGATCATGCACGGTGACGACGGCCGGGCCGGGCATCCACAGCGGGAGCGCGTGCGCCGGCACAAACGTCACATCGGGCCGGTCGCGGAGCACGGTCAGCGCGAACCGCGTGTGCGTCCAGGCCCGCCGCCAGGGGATGATCCGCTGCTCAACCCGTGCCCGCGCCGGGAATAGATCCGGCGACGGTTGGTCGCGGAAATAAAGCACAAAACGATGCGGCGAATCCAGCCTGAGCATGGCGCGAATCAATTGCAGCGCGTAATTTTCGGTGCCCGTCCGCCGGGCGACCGTGGTACGGCTGGCATCGATCGCGATGGTGAGCGCCATACGCTAACGCTCCTGTTCGATCCGGCGGCGAAAGGCGAGCGGCAGCAGACCCACCCCCAGCACTGACAGCAGCAGCGGCCAGAAATCGACGGCGTCTTGCAGCGATTCTTCGTCAATTTGTTCACTGGTCACGGCGTAAGCGACCCCACCGGCCAGCAGCGTCAGGGTGCCAAGCCACAGCAGGCGCACATCATGCGTGCGCTCGACGGGATAAATCAGAATAAAGGCCGCGCCGAGCGACCACAGCAGCAGCGGCCACCAGCGCGCCGCATCCGCCGTCTCGTCAATGCCGTACACCAGCACGAACAGCAGCCCGGTCGTGACCCACACCCAGACGCCGAGCAGCAGCAGCCCGCGCTCCTGCCGCCCGCCGATCAGCGCCCGAAAAACGAGCGTTGACGCGACTACCAGCACCGTTATAACACCCAGCGCCAGCGACGACCAATCCGGCAGGTCCGCGATCATGTCGCGTTCGCGGGCGATCAGATACGCGCCCAACGCCAGAAGGTACAGCGCCAGCGGGAGCATGGTGATCTGGTTGCGGAGCCGGTGCCGGAAAAGCTGGGCGCGCGGCAGACGCAGTCGGTCGTCCTCGTCCACTTCGCCTAGCGCGGCGGCCTGAGCAGCGTCCTGCTCTTCTTCGATCGGCATGTCATCCGCAGCCTCGTCGGAGGGGGGTGGCTCCTCGTCCAGATCCTCCTCGTCAGGATAGGTCTCCAGGGCGGTCAGCACATCGTCAAATTCGTTTTCCGACAGCAGAGGATACTCATCGCCGTCGGGGCTGACTTCGGGAACAGACTCAGTGGGTTCGGTCGGTTCGGATTCGGTCCGTTCGGATTCGGGCGGCAGATCATCGGCCATTGGTTCTTCCCTTTTCGTAACGTTCAGACTGCTTACCCTTATTGTATCGGCGCGCGGGCTGAAAGCAACCATTCGCCCGGAATGCGCCCGGCAGGGTAAAATGCACGCCGGTGAGACGAGATCCTCTGAAAGCGACGCGCGACATGACCGATAACCGCCTGTATATCCTGGGTGTACCCCTCGACGCGGCGACATTCGACAGCCTGATCGACTCGATCGCCGCGTGGATCGCCCGGCGCGACCGGGTATATCAGGTCTGTACGGTCAGCCCGGAATTTGTCATGATGGCGCAGGACGATCCCGGCTTTATGGCGGTGCTGCGCGGCGCGGATCTGTGTGTGGCGGATGGAGTCGGGCTGCTATTCGCAGCGCGCTTCCTGGGGCGACCGCTGCCGGAGCGTGTAACCGGCTCCGACGGCGTGCCGCTGATCGCCCAACAGGCCGCGCAGCGGGGGTGGAAGCTGTTTCTGCTCGGCGCTGCGCCGGGCGTGGCGGACCGGGCCGCCGCGCGCCTGATCATGCATAACCCCGGCTTGCAGGTCGTTGGCAGTTATGCCGGCAGCCCTTCCCCCGCCGAGGAGGACAACATCATCGCGCGGGTGAACGCCAGCGGCGCGGATATTCTGCTGGTGGCCTATGGCGCGCCGCGACAGGACATCTGGATCGCGCGCAACCGGGCACAGCTGAACGTGTGCGTGGCGATGGGCGTGGGCGGGACGTTTGATTTTATCGCGGGCATCGTGCCGCGCGCCCCGCGCTGGATGCGGCGGCTGGCGCTCGAATGGCTGTACCGGCTCTACCGGCAGCCGTGGCGCTGGCGGCGGATGCTGCGCCTGCCTCGCTTTGTGGCGGCGGTGTTCCGGCACCGCGAGCGCGCGATCCACGAAAGGTGAGAGACGGTGGTGATTTACATTGACGTGTCGGCAGCGATCAACAGCCGGGCGGGATTGGGCCGTTACACCCGCTCGCTGACTCAAGCGCTGATTGAAGAATTGGATACGCCGCCCACCCTGTTCTACAACCGCACCGCCCAGGCAAAGCTGCTCCCGGAGTGGCAGGGTGTGCCGCAGCGCTCGATTCGTCTCGGCTACAAGCCCTGGCGCATGCTGGTCTGGATTGGGCAAATGCTCACGCTGTCCTATCACCGCCTGACGCCGGGCGCGACGTTATTCCACGCCACCGAGCACCTGCTGATCCCGCTGGGGAGCGTGCCCACCGTCATGACGGTGCATGATCTGATCTTCAAGCTGTTCCCGCAGCACCACAAGCGCCTGAACTACTGGTTTCTCAATGCGGCGATGCCTCTGTTCGTGCGCCGCGCCGACGCGATCATCGCCGTGTCACAGGCGACCAAGAACGACCTGATCCGCTACTATGGCACCCTGGACAGCAAGATCACCGTGGTCCACGAAGCAGCGGCTCCGCTGTTCCACCGGGTGCCTGTTTCCGAAGTGGAGCGAGTGCGGGCCAAATACGATCTGCCGCCCCGGTTTTTACTGTCCGTAGGCACGATCGAGCCGCGCAAAAATCTCACCCGTCTGGTCGAGAGCCTGGCGGAACTCCGCAAGGAGGACCGGGGGTTGCAGCTTGATCGTCGTCGGGGCGAAAGGCTGGCTCTACGATGACTTTTTCCGGCGCGCGGAAGCGCTGAACCTGACCGACGCGGTACGCCTGCTCGGCTACGTGCCTGATAACGATCTGCCGGCGATTTTTGGCGCGGCGACGGTGTATGTCATGGCGTCGGTGTATGAAGGGGCCGGGCTTCCCGTCCTGGAGGCGATGGCCTGCGGTACGCCCGTCGTCAGCAGCCGCGAATCGAGCATGCCGGAACTCGGCGCGGACGTGCCGCGGTATGTCAATCCCTACGACGTGAATCACATGACCGAGGTGATCGGCATGGTGCTGAACAATGACCGGCTGCGCGCGGAGATGGCCGCGGCGGGTCCCGAACGCGCTGCCCGTTTTTCGTGGGAGCGCGCCGCCCGCGAAACGCTGGCTGTGTACCGCAGGGTTATGCGCTGAGGGCTGTCTAAAGAATAAGGGCGGGTTTGTTAACCCGCCCCTACAGATTCTCTTCCCTCACGAATCTCTGCGTCCTCGGCGTCTCTGCGGTTTGTCTTTTCTATTCACTTCGTTCTTAGATTTCCTTCAGCATTGGCAGGGTGAAGGCGAAGACCGCGCCGCCCGCTGACTGATCCTCGATCCAGATCTGTCCGCCGTGTGCCTCAACCGCCAACCGGCAGAATGTCAGCCCCAACCCGGTACCTCGCCGCCGGCCGCGCTGGCCGTCCAACTGGGCAAAACGGTCGAACATGCGCTCCTTGTGCTGATCCGGGATACCGGGGCCGCTGTCGCGGACTTCCAGGCGCACAAAGCCCTCTTCGGCCCCCCTGTTCCCCGGCGGGTACGCGGCGATGACCACCTGCCCCCCCGACGGCGTGAACTTGATCGCGTTATCGACCAGATTCAGCAGAATGCGCTCCACCTTTTCGGTATCGACGTACAGCAGGGGCAGATCGCCGGGCAAATCAAGCGACAGATCCACCGCCAACTCGTCCGCCAGCGGCAGCAGTTCGTCCATCACCGCCTCGCACAGCGGGTGAACGGGAGCCGGCTCAGGATCGAGCGTCATCATGCCGCTTTCGAGCTTTGAAATGTCGAGCAGGGAATCGACCAGACTCAGCAGCTTGCGCACCGCCCGCGACGAGGTATCGGTGGTCTGTTTGACCACCTTGCCCAGCGGATCATCCGCCGGGGCGATTTCGTTCAGCAGCTTCAGGCTGGTGGTGATCGCTGTCAGCGGCCCGCGCAGATCATGCACGATCATATTGCTGAGATCTTCGCGCGCCTGTGCAAGCTCTCGCTCTTCGGTCACATCCACGAAAACGAGCAGCAGACCGATCACCCGCCCGCTCTCATCGCGCACCGGGGTTCCGGTCCGGTCAATGGAGCGGCGCTTGGGCGTGACCACCTGGAAGGTGATCCGCCCCCCTTCCCGCGTGGACTCGTCCCACCAGCCGCCTTCCAGACTCCGCATCAGTGCCAGCAGCGCGTCCGGCTGAAAGCCGAGCTGTTCCGTCAGCGGGATACGGTTGACCAGATCAAGAATCGGTACGCCGATAATATCGCGTGCCGTTAGCCCCAGCAGGCGCTCCACCCGTGGATTCGCCAGCGCGATATACCCTTCCGCGCTGATCAGAATCACACCCTCTCGCATGCTGTCGAGAATGATCTGGAGCCGGTCGCGCGCTTCTTCGATGTGGCGGAACAGCCGCGCGTTATCGATGGCAATGCGCGCCTGGATGGCTAACTGGGTCACAAAGGACAGATCCTCAGGCGTGTAATCGTCCGGGAGATCACTGCCAAGCGCGATCACGCCGAGCACCTCGTCGCCGCGCAGCACCGGCACATTCAGCAGGGCGCGCGCGTCGCCGTCAGGGTGCGCGGAGCTTGCGACCCCGCCGTTCGTGATCAGGCTGGGCTGCCCGGTCCGGTAGGCCTGCGCGATCGGCTCCGCCTCAAGACTGAGTTGTTCCGCGGCGGCGGCACTAAATCCACGCCATGCCACCAGACTGGGAGCAGGCTCGTCCTCGGCGCACAACCACAGCGCCCCGGTGCGTGATCGGGTCGCCTCAATCGCGCGGTCCAGCACCAGTTCGAACAAACCCTGCAAATTCAGCGTCGAGGTCAGCTCGCGGCTGATGTCGGCCAGCGCCGAAAGCTGCTCGATCCGACGTGCCAGCGCGGCGTCGGTCTGCGTGTAGAGCGAGGCGTTGCCGATCGCCAGCGCAGCCTGGTTGCAGAAATTGCGCAGCAGTTCGATCTCTTCCGCGTCAAAATAGTGGGAATCGCGGTAATAAAAGATCAGGATGCCGGTCAGGTCATCGCCCTTGCGCAGCAGGAATTCGGCCCAGGCGCGCTTGTCCTCGTGCTCCATCACATCGCGAATATCGCGCGTGCGCTGGTCGATATGCGTATCCGTGACGATGACTGGCTGGCGGCGGCGCTGCAAATCGTCTATGTCCAGCAGCAGCGGGCGGGGTGGATTCTGGATGAATGGCTCACTCAGCCCGGTGTGGCGTGCCAGGATCAGCGAGCGGCGGCTGTCGTCCCGCCACATATACAGCGCAACGGCGCTGCATCCGGCGACCGCTACTGCCGACGACCCCACGAGATCGAGGATTTGCTGCACGTTGAGCGTGCCGCTCAGCAGCGTGGCGACGTTGTTCAGCGTGGCAAACTGCACGCCCCGATCGCGCGCCTGCCCGTACAACTGAGAGTTATCGATGGCGATTCCAGCCTGTGCGGCCATGGTCGAGAGCAGATTCAGATCGTTGCGCGTGAAGTGCTGGCCCGGCCGGGTCGAATAGACGGCCATGCAGCCCAACACGCGATCCGCGGCCAGCAGCGGCACGCCCAGCCAGGAATAGACCGGCATCATGGGCGGAATCAAGCCCAGCAGCCCCGCCCGCCGCGGTACCTGATCGGAGATCAGCAGCGGGCTTTTCCCCTGGATGACGTATTCGAGCAGCCCTTTTTCCGTGTCGCGCGGGTCGAGCGGGATCGGGCGGCTGTCGTGAATATTCAGCGGAAAATACACCATGCTGCGATTGGCATCGTAGAGTGTGACGGTGAAATTGCGGACGTTCAGCAGCAGCGACACCTGCTCGTAAACCACGTCGAGCAGCGCGTTCAGATCCAGATTGGCGCGCATCGCCTGACTCACCGCCGACAGCGCCGAAAGCTCCAGGACCTGCTGCTGGTAGCGTGTTCGCGTCCGGCTGATCAGGTTCACCCCGGCGGCGACGGTCAGCAGCCCGGCGATCAGAATGAAAAACGCGGGATCGGAGAGTTTGTGATAGGCCACTGCGCCCACCACCGCGAACGGCAGCGGCCACAGTACCATGCCGACATCGTTCTGCCAGCTTTGGATCACCGAGCGCGGCTTGCGGCGGCGCAGGATATACGCTTCGAGGAATTGGATACTCGCGTATACGGCCAGATACACGACGACCAGCACGATCACCGGCGGAATGTCCGCCCCGGACAGTTCGTGCAGCGGCAGTTCGCCGCCCATCTGCCGATAGAACCAGCCGGCGACGCCCAGCCCCAGCACCATCTGCGTGATGCCGACCGTGATATTGTGGATCACGCGGCTGTAATCCTGGCGGCCGTGGCGCATGGTGCGCAGCAGCCAGAGCAGGCTGCCGCCCAACGCGCCGGTCGTGATGCACCACAGCGCCGCGGCGTGATCACTGTCCAGCGTCAGATAGGCCATCAGGGCGGCGGTTGATGCGGGCGAAATGACCTCGGAGTCGAGCATCGTGCCCAGGTTCAGCATCAGACCGACCAGCACCGCGAAGAACAACCAGGCGGCCTCGTCCAACGTCTCTATCGCCGGGACATTGGCCAGCAGCAGCCCCAGCGTCAGCAGACCTAATATGCTCGAAAAGGCAGAAAGCTTTACAGGTCGAACCATGAGGCATCACACTCGCGCGGAGTGCCTCCTTTGCTTAGCGTTTAAACGATCTCCCCCTGGATCACACCACGCGCGCCCACCACCGGCAGCGTAAAACAAAAGGCTGCGCCGCCGGCCGCGCTGTCTTCCACCCAGATGCGGCCCTTATGCGCGTCGATCACCAGCTTGCAGAACGTCAGGCCCAGGCCCGTCCCCTTATGGCCGCGCAGCACCCGCTGCGAATCAAGCTGGACAAACTTTTCAAAAACACGGTCGCGCGCGTCGGGTGGAACGCCCGGCCCGCTGTCCTCGATCCGCACCACCACCGTTTTATCGCCGGCCCGGTGATGGACATGGATCTGAATTTCCCCGTGACTCGGCGTATAGCGAAGCGCGTTGTCGAGCAGATTGACCAGCACCCGGTGAATTTTCTCGTCGTCCATCCACACCGGCGGCAGATCGGGTGGTACCCAGGCCATGATCGAAATATCGGCTTCCATCGCCAGCCCCAGCACCGATACAGAGGCGCGGTGCAGCGTGTCGGCCAGGGACCGGCTCTCGCAGTCCATCGTGTCAGTGTTTTGTTCCAGCCGCGAAATATCGAGCAAGGTCTGGATCAGGTTCAGCATGTTTTCGGCGCTGTTCTCAGCGATCTGCACGACTTCGCACAGGGCATTTATATCAACAGGTGTTTCCATCAGCAAATCGCGCAGCATCGACAACCCGCTGATGACGGACGTGATCGGGTTGCGCAGATCGTGGACGACCATCGTGTGAAATTCCTGGCGCAGCGTATCCATCCGGTATTCGCTCGTATGGTCGCGCCAGACGAGCAGCCAGCCGATCAACTGTCCCTGTGGATCGAGCACCGGCGTGCCTGTCTCGCAGATGGTGAGCGCCTGCCCGTTGCGCGTGTGCCGGAACACGCGGCGCGTGACACGCATCGGCCGCCGGATCACATCGCGCACCGTGTGACGAAGTTCGGACAGTGTCAGGCCCGTGAGCGCCGCCAGTTGATCCGCGCCGGCATCGCGCAGCCAGCAGCAGAAATGTTTGCCTGTATACGGGGCCAGCGGCCCCAGCATCCCCTCAGCGGCCGGGTTGAACTCCAGCAGCCGGCCCTGCGCATCGAACATCAGGATCGCATCGCGCGTCGAATGGAAAATCGCCTGCAACCGATCACGTTCGTCCAGCACGGCGCTGTGAACGATCTGCTCCATCATCATCGGCCTGTCCTATCCTGCTTGTGAGAGCAAGCCAGCGCCGGAACCTACAGCGCTCGTTGACAGTCGAAAAACAGACTTTGTTCCAGTTCCCACCAGACCGTTATAATCAATCATAAGAGGACCCGTAGCCACCCGGATGCGTGATTAACATCGAAAGAATAAACACCACACACAGGATCTGACGCTTCGTGAGAGGTTACTGTCTCAGCGGACGCGTAAAATTTTAAGCCTTCATCAATACTTTATCATAGAATGCATCCCTGTCACAATGGGAATGTGAAATTTGCAGCAAGGATAACGATCCATGACTGGCTTGCCTGACTTCTATAATCCCTTGCAGGTAGGGAAACTGTATATCCCGCACACGGCCGAAGTGATCGACGCGGCGCGCACGGCCAACGTGCCGCCGGCTAATATGGATCAGCGGCAGGTGATGCTGCTGCTGGTCGATCCGCAGGTGGATTTTGTTCATGAGGATGGCGCGCTGAGCGTGCCCGGCGCGGTGGATGATACCAGCCGGACAATCGAATGGATTTTCCGCAACCTGGGCCAGATCACCGGCATCGCGGCGTCGCTTGACAGCCATATCCCTACCCAGATCTTTTTCTCGTCGTGGTGGATCAATGAAGCGGGCGAACACCCAGCTCCGTTCACGCCCATTACGGGTGAGGATGTCAACAAAGGGATCTGGCAGCCCGTTTTCGAGGAGCAGTGGTCGCGCTCGTATATCTACAAGCTCGAAAACAACGCCAAGAAGGAACTGATGATCTGGCCGTATCATACGATGATCGGCACGCCGGGGCACACGATCACACCCGCGCTGTATGAAGCGATCGCGTACCATTCCGCCGCCCGGCAGTCGCAGCCGTCGTTTTTACACAAAGGCTTCATCCCTAAGACGGAGCACTACTCCCTGCTGGAACCCGAAGTCAAGGTGCCTGAAGATCCGCAGGGGGATCTGAACGTCGAGTTCCTCAGCATGCTGAGCGAATACGACCTGATTTACGTGGCCGGGCAGGCGAAGAGTCACTGCGTGCTGGAAACTGTGTCCTCGGTGATGCGGCATTTCCACAACCAGCCGGAACAGATCGCCCGCTGGCGCGTTTTGACCGACTGTATGTCGTCCGTGGCACATCCACGTATCGACTTTGAAGCAGCGGCGAACGCTATTCTGAGCCGCTACGCCGAACAGGGCCTGCACCTGGTTAAGTCTACCGATCCGATTGGCTAGACGTGGTCATTCTTTCGATCACGAGCAGGTGCGAGAGTCCGAAGATCCGCAGCGGCGTTTTTTCCAGCACATGCAGCCCGCGGCGCATCCAGACGCCGAGACGGGGGAAGCGCCGCACGATGTTATCGTAGCCGCCGAAGATGCGCGTGTGGTAGATGATCCGAACCGGCTGATCGTCAAACAGGCGGCGCACGCCGCGCGCGGTGTAGGTGCGGACATGCGGGGCCAGCCGGTTGCGCCAGCGATCCGGCAGGTAGTTGATCAGAGGCGTGTTGCCGAAGTGGTATTCGCCTTTCCAGAAGTGCCCGTGCTGCTCGACCGGATACCAGCGGTTCGGGCAGAACAGCACGATCCGCCCGCCCGGCTTGAGCGTCCGCACCATCTCGGCCGCGGCCAGCCGGTCATCGGCCACGTGTTCAATCACCTCATTCGACAGAATGGTGTCAAACAGGCCGCTGCGGTAGGGCAGCGCTTCCGCCGCCGCGACCAGCGCATGCGGTGCATCGACCTGCGCCTCCCTGACGCGCGCCCATTCCACGTCGAACGCTTCCACCGAGGGCGAAAACCGGCGGCGAATCTGGCTGCTGTAGGCACCCACCCCGCAGCCCGCCTCCAGAAAGATCGCGTCGCGCAGCCGGGCCCATTTTTCGATCATGATCAGGCGGCGTTCCTGCCCGGATCGCCAGACATAACTCGGCTCGCCGCGCGCCGCCGCCAGTTCAGAAGGTGCATGCACGCCCATCATACCTCGTCCCGGATGCGTGACATCAGATAAACATCCTATGTAGCGCCCGTCGCGGAACGCGTAGTCGCGCAGGGTGCCTTCGATCTCGAAGCCGAACTTCCGGTACAACGCTACACCGGCGGCATTATCGGTAAAGACGGTGAGCTCGATCCGGCTGATCGCCAGCCAATTCTCGGCCAGATCAATCGCCGCCTCCATTAGCGCGGTGCCGACGCCGCGCCCCTGGTAATCGCCGTGGACCATCATCCCCAGGCCAGCCATGTGCGCGCGCCGCCCCGACTCAAGATGCAGGCCCAACTGCCCCACCACCCGATCCTTGACGACGGCGGCGAGCATACGCAGGTTCTTCGGCACGTTTTCGAAGCGGTCACGGACGGCGTCGCGCGACAGGTAAGGCAGTTGCAGCGTGTAATAGACGACATTGGCGCTGCTATGGATCGCGGCAACGTCCTCCCAATCGTCAATTTCGATTCCCCGGATCGTAATCACCAGCCTGCCGTTTTTGGCATCCCGGATCGGCGGCTGGGGCGGCGCTTCAGGCGCGATCTCCTCATCAGCGGGTACCGAAGGGGCGGGACGGTGCAGGCGCGTCAGCAGCCGCGCATCCCGGCAAGCACCGTCGCGCAGCGCATAGCGCCGCAGCGCCGCTTCCTGCTCAAAACCAAACCGCTGGTAGAAGGAAGCCGCCGCTTCATCATCGTCAAACAACGATCACCTCAATCCGCCGCAGTCCCAACCAGTGATCGGCCAGATCCAGGACGGCGTCCATAAGTGAGGTCTGCGCACTGCGATAGTCGGGATGGACAGCCAGAAGCAGGCGGGCCACGAATTTCTGGCGCGGCGACCGGGGGTGTCTGAGCCAGGCGGCCCCGATAATGCGCTTGCGTCCGCTCGGCTGTCCCACTTCAGCCACCAACATCTGCGTGTTGGACCCGGCCCCGCCGCTGATCCGATCCTGGAAGCCTTCTTCGGGCAAATACGGCAGAATATCGACGATGTCGCGCAGGATCTGCGGCTCGTTCAGCAGCAGGTACAGGTATTCCCAGTCGTCGCTCTGCTGGCCACGTATGGTGACAGTAGGGGAATCGCGCATTCACGCCTCTCCGCTGGTAGGGTATGATCCGGCCACTAGCTTACCCCGACGGGCGGGTTCCGCCAACCTTGCCGCAGACCAGCGGCTCGGCTATAATCCCGCCGCACTTCGCACACGACGAGGGGAACCAACGTGGACCTGAAATTATCTGTCATTATCCCGTGTTATAACGAAAAGACCACTGTCGAAGAAATCGTCCGCCGGGTGCGGGCGGTCGGGCTGGCGCACGAAATTATCCTGGTGGACGACGGCTCAACCGATGGCACGCGCGATGTTCTGCCTCGCATCCCGGCCGGGGATGATCTCAAAATCATCCTGCACGATCAGAATATGGGCAAAGGGGCCGCGGTGCGTACCGGCTTCCGCAGCGCGACCGGCGACGTCTTCCTGATTCAGGATGCCGACCTGGAATACGACCCGCGCGAATACCCGATCCTGCTCAAGCCGATAGAGGAAGGCATCTCCAAAGTGGTGTATGGATCGCGCTTTCTGGGCGGGCCGCGCAAAGCGATGTTCTTCTGGAACATGATCGCCAACCGCACGCTGACGCTGGTCACGAACGTGCTGTTTAACGCCATCCTGAGCGATATGGAAACCTGCTACAAGGTGTTCCGCGCCGACATCATCCGGGATATTCCCTTGCGCTCGCGCCGCTTCGACTTCGAGCCGGAGATCACCGCCAAGGTGCTCAAGCGCGGCCACCGGATCTACGAAGTGCCGATTTCGTATAACGGGCGCGAATGGGACGAGGGCAAAAAAATCACGTGGCGCGACGGGGTGATCGCGATGTGGACGCTGTTCCGCTACCGCTTCACCGAGTGAGCGGATCGGCGTGGCTGACCCTGCTTCTGCTGGACAATCTCATCGGGCGTCGGTCTTTGGGCCGGCGCTTGTGATTCTGATCGGGATGGCGTTCCGGCTGGTCATGCTCGGCCAGGACGTCCGCTTTCACCCCGACGAGGCGCTGTTCGCGGCACAGGCACGGCTGGTCCACCAGGATCCGCTGCTGCGCGATACGGATCTGGACAAGCCCCCGCTGACGCTGTACATGACGGCGATCTCGTTTGCCATGCTCGGCCCTACCGAGTTCGCGGCGCGCCTGCCGAATGTCCTGGCAAGCGGCCTGACGGTCGCGGTGCTCTATGCGCTGGTCTGGGCGCTGTACCGGGATCGAATAGCGGCCCTGCTGGCCGCCCTGCTGATCGCGCTCTCCCCCTACGATCTCGCTTTTGCCGCGACAGCGTTCACCGACGTTCAGGCGACGCTGTGGGTGATGCTCGCCGTGCTGCTGGCCGCGCGCGATCGCTGGCTGTGGGCCGGAGCCGCCGCCGCGCTCGCCTTTGCCGCCAAGTCAAACGCGCTGATCATGCTCCCGCTGATTATCGCGCTGGGGCTTGCCCGGAACGCCCGGAGCGGATGGCGCATGCGCGATGTTCTGTCGCGGCTGGGGCAGATGGCGTGGCCGCTGGTCGTGGGGATCGTGCTGCTGGTCCTGTGGGATGCCGCGCGCGCGCCGCGCAGCTTTTTTGAGGCGGGATATACTCGCTTTAACCCGGGGCGTCTGATCCGCTCGGACGAGCTCGGGCCGCGTCTCGACCAGTGGGCGCACTGGCTCAACTTCGTCACCGGATCGCGGGCGCTTAACGCGGCGCTGCTGATCGTCGTACCCGGCTGGCTGGTCAGGGGAATCCGCTCACGCGCAAGGACCGCCGCGATCGACTGGCTGATCGGCGGGTTCGCGCTGGCATTCGGCGCGTGGCACTGGCTGATCGCGTTCAATACCTACGATCGTTACCTGCATCCGCTGGTGCCCTTTCTGGCGCTGCTGGCCGCGCGCGCGCTGATCGGGCTGTGGCGCGGACTCGGCGCACGCCCGGATCTGCTGGTCGCGCTCCTGCTGATCATCGGGGTTGCCATATTCCCCGCGACGGTCGAAACGCTGCGCGGGCAGGCCGCGCTTGGCGGGGATCAGGGCCAGCACACGGGGATCGAAACGCTGGCGGATTATATGAACGCTCATCTGCGTGGCGAGGTGATCTACGATCACTGGCTGGGCTGGGAACTGGCCTACTATCTGGGCGAGTCGCCGCACGTGCGCCTGCTCTATTCCGCGCAGCCCGAAGCTCTGGCCGGCGATATGGCGCAGCAACGCCACCCGCGCTACTTCGCCGCGCCCTCGCCTCAACACGCCGCGCCCTGGCTGGACGCGCTTCAACGCGCCGGCATCGACGTATCCGTTGTCTACGAGGACACCCTCCATCACTTTGTGATCTACCGGCTCACCGCCTGACTATTCCCGGTTTTTCGATAGGCAGCACCGATCAAAGCGCTGTATATTCTGGGGTGTATGGAAGGAGAGCCACAGTCATGAATTCAGCCAGCCCGGCTTTACCCATCAGCATCGTCATTTTTGGCGCGTCGGGCGATCTTACGGCGCGCAAACTCATTCCCGCCCTGTTCAGTCTGTGCTGCAAAGATCGCCTGCCGGAGAATCTCCAGATTGTGGGCGTATCCCGCAGCACGTACAGCCATGATGAGTTCCGCGATCACCTGCGCGAGGGGATGCAGAAGCTCGCCCCCAAGTTATACGACCCGGAGCACTGGGACTCGTTCGCGCAGCGGATCTGGTATCAGCAGGGCGACTCGACGGTGAGCGAGGATTACGCCGCGCTGGATAGCTTCCTGGGCGGTATCGAAAAAGGTCCGGCCAACCGGCTCTACTACCTCTCGATCGCGCCGCAGCTTTATGCGCCCACCGTCGAGCACCTGGGCGAGTTGGGCATGTCGCACGACGCGCAGGGCTGGCGGCGGATCGTGGTCGAAAAGCCGTTTGGGCACGATCTGGAGTCGGCGCAGGAACTGAACCGGATCATTCATCACGCCTTTGATGAGAACCAGGTCTACCGCATCGATCACTACCTGGGTAAAGAGACCGCCCAGAATATCCTGTTCTTCCGCTTCGCCAACACCATTTTCGAGCCGGTCTGGAGCCGGAACTACGTCGATAACGTGCAGATCACGGTCTCCGAAACGGTGGACGTGGGCCACCGCGCCGGCTATTACGATCAGGCGGGTGTGGTGCGGGATATGTTCCAAAATCACCTGCTGCAACTGCTTGCCCTGATCGCGATGGAGCCGCCCGCGTCGTTTAACGCCGATGCCCTGCGTAACGAGAAAGTCAAGGTGCTCAGCTCGATCCGGCCCATCACGCCCGACAACAGCTTCCGGGCGCAGTATATCGGCTATCTCGACTGTGAAGATGTCGCGCCGTCCTCGAAGACGGCCACGTATGCCGCCCTGAAACTGTTTGTCGACAACTGGCGCTGGCAGGGCATCCCGTTTTATCTGCGCTCCGGCAAGGCGCTGTCCACGCAGGTGAGCGAAATCGTCGTGGAATTCAAATGCCCGCCGCACATGATGTTTGGCGTAATGACCGACGAATGTTTTCCGCCCAATATTCTGTCGCTGCGCATCCAGCCCGACGAAGGCATCCACCTGAAATTCGAGGCCAAGGTTCCCGGCTCGTATCAGGAAACGTGCCCCGTCGATATGGATTTCCATTACAGCTCCACGTTTGGCGACAACTCGCTGCCCGAGGCCTACGAGCGGCTGCTGCTCGATGCGCTCAACGGCGATGCCTCGCTGTTCACGCGCAGTGATGAGATCGAAGCCGCCTGGCGGTTGATCGATCCGGTGTTGCAGCACTGGGAAAAAACCGGCGAGCCGCCGCTCAGCTATTACCTGCGTGGCAGCGCCGGCCCGGCGGACGCGGATCGATTTATCGAGCGGGATGGGCGCGTATGGCGGCAGGAATACGAGCACTTGCATGGACAATAGCGAGATCGACGTGTACCCGGATCCAGACCGTCTGGCCGATGCCGCCGCCGCGCGGATCATCGCATTGGCCGCCGGCGCGATCGCGGCGCACCGGCATTTCAGCATCGGCTTGAGTGGTGGATCAACACCACGTCTGCTCTTTAAGCGGCTGGCCGCCGAGCCCGCCCGGATCGACTGGGCTCACGTCCATATCTTCTGGGGGGACGAGCGCCATGTCCCGCCCGATCACCCGGACAGCAATTATCGCTTGGCGCGCGAGACCCTGCTGGATCATGTCCCGGTGCCCGCCGAGAACATTTACCGCGTGCGCACCGAAACGGAACCCGAACAGGCCGCCGCCGAATATGAGCAGATTTTGCGGATGTTCTTCGCGGAAGAGCGCCCGCCGCAGCCGCGTTTTGACGTGCTGCTGCAAGGTCTGGGCGACGATGGGCATACCGCATCCCTGTTCCCTGATACACACGCCCTGCACGAACGGACTCGCTGGGTGCTGGAAAATTACGTCCCTCGGCTGTCAAGCTGGCGCATTACGCTGACGGCCCCGGCCATTAACGCGGCGGCGCACGTCATCTTTCTGGTATCTGGCGCGAGTAAGGCCGACGCGCTCCATGCGGTGCTGCGAGGACCTTACCAGCCGCAGCTTTATCCGGCGCAGCTTGTGAGCCAGGTCAATGGCCAACTGCTCTGGATGGTGGATCGGGCCGCCGCCGCCCGGCTGTGAGGCGCGAATCGGTTGCAGAATAGGCCGTTCAGAACTAAACTACCGTCTGTAGGTCCGACGTTTATGTAAGGATGATATTGAGGAGAATGTCCGCCATGTTAAAAAACAAACATTGGGTTGTGCTGATCCTGCTGGCGCTGCTGGCCACAACCTTCATGCCGGCGTCTGCTGCCGGCCCCGTTTACCCCGATCTGCCCGACCTGGGTGGGCAGGAACTCCGAATCGCCGTCGAAAACCTGTATACCCCCTTCCAGTTTGAGAACCCATCCACGGGTGAAGTGATGGGCTATGAGTACGACATGGTGGCGGAGATCTGCGCGCGGCTCAACTGCACGCCGGTGTACGAGTACATCAGTTGGGACGCGATGATCACGTCGGTGGGCGAAGGTCAGTTCGACCTGGGCATGACCGGCATCAGCATCCTCGACGAGCGCAAGGAAGTGGTGGACTTCAGCGACCCGTACATCAACCTGCAGCAGTTCCTGCTGGTGCGGGCCGATGAGGACCGCTTCACCACCATCGACGAATTTGTAGCCGACGAGAGCCTGAAGCTGGGCGTGCAGAACGGCACATCCGGCTACTTTGTGACGCTCGGCTACCTCCCCGAGGACAGCGACCGGCGGGTGGTCTACAACGAGTTCGGCGCGCTGGTCCAGGCGCTGATTGTGGGCGACGTGGACACCATCCCGGTGGATGCGGCGTCGGCGCGCGGCTTTATCAGCACCACCGGCGGCGCGGTCAAGACGACCGGCGATGCCATCTCCGACGACGAGATGGGCTTCATCTTCCCCAAGGGCAGCGAGCTCGTCGCGTCGATGAACGCCGCCATCGCCAGCATGCAGCAGGACGGCTTCCTCGACTATCTCATGACCAAGTGGTTCTTTAATTACGAACCCTCGACGGGCGAACTCTACGCCAGTCTGCCGGATCTGGGTGGACAGGAGATTGTGGTCGCGGTTGAAAACCTGTATCTGCCGTTCCAGTTCGAAGAGGCGACGACCGGCGAGATCATGGGCTACGAGTACGACATGGTGGCGGAGATCTGCGCGCGGCTCAACTGCACGCCGGTGTACGAGTACATCAGTTGGGACGCGATGATCACGTCGGTGGGCGAAGGCCAGTTCGACCTGGGCATGACCGGCATCAGCATCCTCGACGAGCGCAAGGAAGTGGTGGACTTCAGCGACCCGTACATCAACCTGCAGCAGTTCCTGCTGGTGCGGGCCGATGAGGACCGCTTCACCACCATCGACGAATTTGTAGCCGACGAGAGCCTGAAGCTGGGCGTGCAGAACGGCACATCCGGCTACTTTGTGACGCTCGGCTACCTCCCCGAGGACAGCGACCGGCGGGTGGTCTACAACGAGTTCGGCGCGCTGGTCCAGGCGCTGATTGTGGGCGACGTGGACACCATCCCGGTGGATGCGGCGTCGGCGCGCGGCTTTATCAGCACCACCGGCGGCGCGGTCAAGACGACCGGTGACGCCATCTCCGACGACGAGATGGGCTTCATCTTCCCCAAGGGCAGCGAGCTCGTCGCGTCGATGAACGCCGCCATCGCCAGCATGCAGCAGGATGGCTTCCTCGACTATCTCATGACTAAGTGGTTCTTTAATTACCAGCCCGCGCCGGAAGGCTAGTTTTCCCACCTCTGACCTCACGCCCTGTCCCGTTAGCGAATCCAGCTTGACGGGGCAGGGGCTATCCTTTACAATTGCCTGCCGATAAACCAGCTATTCAGGCTAAGTAAGGTATGTTTCAAAGCCTCAGCGATCGTTTGCAGGATGTATTTGACCAACTGGGCCGCAAGGGGAAACTGACCGAAGCGGATGTGGCGACGGCGATGCGCGAAGTCCGCATGGCGCTGCTCGAAGCCGATGTCAGCCTGCCCGTTGCCAAAGACTTTATCAACCGTGTTAAAGAACGCGCGATCGGTGCCGAAGTTCAGAAGAGCCTCAAGCCGTCGCAGCAGGTCATCAAGATCGTTCACGAAGAACTGATGGAGACCCTGGGCCAGCCGGGGCGGCTCAATCTGAGTGGGGCTACCCCGCGCGTGATCATGCTGGTCGGCCTGCAAGGCTCCGGTAAGACGACCACCGCGGCCAAGCTCGCGCTCACGCTGCGCCAGGAGGGCCGCCGGCCTTACCTCGTGGCGGGCGATACCTACCGGCCCGCGGCGGTCGACCAGTTGGTGACGCTCGCCAAGCAGTTGAATATGCCCATCCACCAGGAAGGCACCTCCGCGCCGCCGCCGGATATTTGTGTGCGGGGCGTGCAGGCTGCCAAAGCCGCCGATGCGACGGTGGTGATCCTGGACACGGCCGGCCGTTTGCAGATCGACGACGACATGATGGCCGAGCTGGAAGCGATCCGCGACCGGACGCAGCCCGCCGAGATCCTGCTGGTGGCCGAACTCGATGACCGGCCAGGAAGCCGTCCGCATTGCCGACGGCTTTAACAAGCGGGTCGGACTGACCGGCCTGATCCTGACCAAAGTGGACGGTGACGCGCGCGGCGGCGCGGCGATCTCGATGCGCGCTGTGACGGGCGTGCCGATCAAGTTCCTGACGACGGGTGAAAAAGTCTCGGCGGATACGCTCGAAGTCTTCCACCCGGACCGGCTGGCGTCGCGCATCCTGGGCATGGGCGATATGCTCACGCTGATCGAAAAGGCGGAGCTGGCGTTCGACGAAGAAGAAGCCGAGCGGCTCCAGCGCAAACTGCTCAAAAACCAGTTTACGCTCGAAGATTTTCTCAAGCAGCTTCAGCAGGTCAAGCGCATGGGTAGTATCGGGCAGATTCTGGATATGCTGCCCGGCATCGGGCGGCTGCGCCAGCAGTTGGACATCAATAACGAAGACGCGCAGCAGCAGATGAAAAAGGTCGAGGCGATCATCTATTCGATGACGCGCGAAGAACGGCGCAATCCCAAGCTGCTGAATGCCAACCGCAAGCGCCGTGTGGCCGCGGGCAGCGGCACATCTGTACAGGACATCAACGCGCTGCTCAAGCAGTTCCGCGAGATGCAGCGTATGATGAAGATGATCGGGTCGGGTCATGTCCCGAAGATTCCCGGTCTGTTCAAATAAGTAACCGGGAGCGCCGCTCCCAATGGGGCGCGTGCTCCGTTCTGTTGCTGCGGCTGGATCGGCAGCCTTCCCTGCCTTATCCTCTGGCAGCACGCGGCAGATTTAAACCATTTGCCATCTAGTAAAGAGGAACAGGTACTCCTATGGTTCGTATTCGTTTGCGCCGTGTCGGACGCAAAAAACAGCCCAGCTATCGTGTGGTCGTAGCCGATTCGCGCAGCCCGCGTGATGGACGTTACATCGAAGTGATCGGTTTCTACAACCCGCGCACGCAGCCCGCCACCATGACAGTGAAGGAAGACCGCGCGCTGTACTGGTTGGGGGTTGGCGCGCAGCCAAGCGACGCCGTCCGCCGGATTCTGGACAAGGTCGGCACGCTGGCACGCTTCGAGCGTCTGGGCCAGGGCGAAGAGATAGCGGCGTTGGTCGCTGAAGCGGAAGCCCAGGTCGCGGCCGCCGAACCGATCAGCCCGAAGACCAGCTACCCGGCCAAGCCCAAAGCGCCGAAACCGGCGGCCATGGTTGAAGCTGAAGCGGCTGAAGAAGACGCCTAACCGGCGTTGCCAACAAAACTGTGAAACGGTGCGGACAGTAGGAATGCTGTCCGCATTTGGGGTTTAGCCTGCGGTCCGGTGCAGAACCAAGAAAGAAGAACCTCATGAAAGAACTGGTTGAATATATTGCCAAGTCGCTGGTCGATGATCCATCCCAGGTCGAAGTCCACGAAGTCGAGAATGATCGCGGAGGATCAACCATCATCGAGCTTCAGGTCGCACCCGAAGATATGGGCCGGGTGATCGGCAAGGACGGGCGCGTGGCGAACGCGATGCGTGTCCTGGTGCGCGTCGTGGCGGCCAAACAGGGCAAACGCGTTAACCTCGATATTGTTTAGCTCATGCCCGCCGAACAACCACCTTTTTTGCTGCTCGGCCGGGTGCTGCGCCCGCACGGGATACGCGGCGAGATCCGCATTGAAGTACTGACGGATTACCCGGAACGGATCGTGCCGGGAATGATCGTGTATATTGGCCGCGATCCCGACGACGCCCGCTCAGCGGTCGAGTATACGATCGAGAGCGCCCGCACTCACCTGCAGTATCTCATCCTGAGACTCGAAAATATACCGGATCGTGACGCGGCGGATTTCCTGCGCGAGCTGTACGTGATGGTCGCCTTCGACGACGCCGTGCCGTTAGACGAGGACGAGTTCTATCTGTTCCAGGCGATCGGACTGGCGGTCTTTACGGACGCCGGCGAGCACCTGGGCGAAGTGACCGACGTGCTCGAAACGGGTGCGAATGACGTGTACGTGGTGCAGGGTTCGCGCGGCGAAATTCTGCTGCCGGTCCTGGACGAGGTCATCCTCGACGTGGATCTGGACGCGGGCCGCATGACCGTCCGGCTGATGGACGGCCTGCTGGGGGATTAGGCCCCATCATGGAAACGCGTAAGTACTGGCTGGGGTTCAATGTAATCAAGGGCGTCGGCCCGGTGCGGCTGCGCGCGCTGCGCCAGTTCTTCGGCAGCCTCGACACCGCGTGGCACGCCTCTGAATCCGACCTGTTGGCCGCCGGATTAGACCGGCGTACTCTGGGCAATCTGCGCCAGGCGCGACAGGTGGTCGATCTGGATCGGCTGGCTCAGGACGTTGAGGCGCTGGGCGCATCGGTGGTGACGCTGGACGATCCCGATTATCCGGCGCTGCTGCGCGAACTGCCGGACGCGCCGCCTGTGCTGTATTTTAAGGGAACGCTGCGCGACGTGGATCAGTGGGCGGTGGCCTTTGTCGGCACGCGCCGCGCCACGGTCTATGGGCGCGATATGACGCGGACGCTTGTCGAGGGGCTGATCGGCGCGGGGATCACGATCGTCAGCGGGCTGGCGCTCGGCATCGACGCGGCGGCGCACAAAGCCGCGCTGGACGCAGGCGGACGCACCATCGCCGTGATGGGCTGCGGCATCGACGTAATCTACCCGCCAGAGCATCGGGGTCTGGCCGCTGCCATTATTGAGAACGGCGCACTCGTGACGGAATTTCCACCCGGCACGCCGCCCGAAGGCAAGAATTTCCCCGTGCGCAACCGCACGATCAGCGGCTTATCGCTCGGGGTGGTCGTGGTCGAAGCCCCCCCCGAAAGCGGCGCGCTGCTCACCGCCGATCTCGCCGTCGATCAGGGGCGTGATGTGTTTGCCGTGCCGGGCAACATCACCTCCAAGACCAGCCTTGGCACGAATCGGCTGATCCAACATGGGGCCAAGCTGGTGATCGGCGCGGAAGATATTCTGGACGAACTGAACCTGACCCGCACCACGGTCGAAACCCGGCTTGAAGTACGCGCCGCCGCACCCGCCAACGCGTCCGAAGAGGCCCTTTTACACCATCTCAGCGACGAACCCCGCCACATCGACGACCTGTGCCAGTTGGTCTGCCTGCCGATCACGCAGGTCAGCAGCACGCTGGCGATCATGGAACTGAAAGGGCTGGTCCGGCGCCTGGAGGGGATGCAGTACACGCTGGCGCGCGGCGGCGATAGTTACCGGCTGGATTAGCAGAGCCGTCAGCATTCAGCCTTCAGCTTTCAGCTAAAACCAACCGCCTTGAGCGTGGATTGGACACGATCATGATTGCATTGGCCCTTTAGCTTTTGGCTGACCGCTGACCGCTGATGGCCGACAGCTACGCTTTAGATAGGTGGTTATTCATGGAAAATCTATACGCCCTGATTACGGCCGGCGGTGGCGGGACCCGGTTGTGGCCGCTCAGCCGCCAGAGCCGCCCCAAACAAATGCTGCCACTGATCGAGGAGCGGACGATGTTCCAGGTGGCGGTAGACCGGCTGGAGCCGCTGCTGCCCCCGGAGCGGATATTTGTCGTCACTGGGCGCGATCAGGTGGACGAACTGCGCCGCAGCACGCCCCACATCCCGGCCGGGAACTTCATTGTCGAGCCGTTCATTCGCAACAACGGTCCGGCGATAGGGCTGGCGACGGTGCATATTCAACAGCGGGTGCCCGATGCCGTGATCGCCGTGCTGGCGTCGGATCACCACATCGCGGATCGAGAGCGGTTCCAGCGCGTGCTGGTCGCGGCCGGCGAACTCGCCATGCAGGATACGATCGTCACGCTGGGCATTCACCCCTCCTTCCCCTCGACCGGCTATGGATACATCCGGCGCGGCGAGCCGCTGACCCAGATCGACTCGTTCCAGAGCTACTGCGCGGACGGCTTCACCGAAAAACCCGATCTGGCGACCGCTGTGCGTTTTCTGGCCGACGGGCGGTTCAGTTGGAACAGCGGCATGTTTATTTACCGGGCCGCTTATATCATGAGCGAGTACGCGCGCCAGCAGCCCGCATATGTACACGCTGCTGCACGAGATCGCCGCGTCGATTGGGCGCGACGATTACGCGGCGGTGCTGGATCGCGTCTGGCCGGAGATGCCCAAGCTGTCCATCGACTATGCGATCATGGAAGGGGCCAGCAACATGGCGGTCATTCCGGTGGACATCGGCTGGAGCGACATCGGCAGTTGGGCCACGCTCTTTGATGTGCTGGACGGCGACGCGGATGGCAACGTCAAACGCGGCCGGCAGGATCATATCACCATCGAGACGAAAGATTCGCTGATCTACAGCGACCGCCGCGTGGCGGTGATTGGCCTGGAAGACATCATTATTGTGGATACGGACGATGCGCTGCTGGTCTGCCGCCGGGATCTCTCGCAGGAGGTGCGGCAGGTAGTCGAGCAGCTTAAAGCGGCAGGCGAAGACGACCTGCTCTAACCATCATGGTGATTGTGGCGGCGATTATTGATCTGGATCTGCCCGGTGTCGCGTCGCTGAAAGAAAAGCGCAGCGTGCTGAAATCGCTGATCGCGCGGCTGCACAAGGAGTTTAACATCGCCGTCGCGGAAGTCGATCTGCACGACGCCTGGGAATCGGCCGCGATCGGCGTGGCGATTGTCAGCACGGAAGCGGGCCACGCCGAAGCCGTGCTCGAGCGCATCCTGCGCTGGATCGAGCGCAACCGCCCCGACGTGATGATTGTGGATCACACGCTTGAGGTGATTCACGTGAGTTAGCAGTATTCAGTTGACAGTGAGCAGTTCAAGGTGTGAGTTTGATGTGTAGGGGCGTATTGCGATACGCCCCTACAAACGGGAAGGATCACCGAAAGCAGGGGTGAAGTCCCTTATTCCTCGATCACGATCTCGATCGCGTCGATGTCGCGGCGCAGTTTTTTCGAGGCTTCCGCTTTTTCGCTCAGCGCCGTCTGTTGCGCCTGATACTTATCCTTGAGCACGCCTAACTGGCTGAACACCGGCGAGAGAATCTGCTGGCCGTACTGCAACAGGCGGCTGCGCTCGCGGTTGGTGAGATCCAGCATGGCGTCGTGGTAGCTTTTCTGGAGCGCCGCGAGCCGCTGATCCAGTTCGGCGTTGGCATCGCGCTTGATCTTGCGCCAGTACAGCATGGCCGCCGCACCGCCGCCCACCAGCAGCACCGGGCCGATGACCAGCACGGCCAGCGCCGTCCCGGCAGCCGCGGTGATCGCGCCGGGAGCCGCCACGCCCAGCACCACGGCCAGGATCCCGCCCAATGCCGCCGTAAACCCGGTGGAGAAGCCGAGCAGGTTGCCGCGAAACGTATTGCGCAGGTTCTCGGCCAGGCTGTTATCCGTGTAGGATTTCAACTCGGTATCGGCAATGGCGATCGCTTCTTGCAGGGCGACACGCTGTTCGGCGTAGCCCGTGGCATCCACCGCGCCGATCTCGCGATCCAGCGTGGTTTTGACGTCGTTCAGCCGGTCGAGGATGCTTCGCCAATAGCGGCGGCTGTTGTCCACCACGGCGTTAACGTACTGCTCCGAAATCGACGTGATCTGGTCCAGCGCATTGCCGACGACCTGCTTTTCAAACTCGTCACGCATCTGGTCGCGATCCAATGTACGTGCGGCGCGCTGCACCGTCAGGTTATCCTGAATGAACTTGTGCCCGCGCGTTTTGAGATCGGCAAACACCCGGTCGAGTTCGCGCCCGGCGGTTTTAAGGTTCTCATCCAGCGATCCCGCCTGCCGCTCAAGCTCCTGGCGCAGACTCTCGGCCAGCGCGGTATCGCTGGTGATCAGCGCGATCTGCTGGTCCAGCACGCCGGTGTAACGCTGGATCAGGCTGTCCACAAAATCAAGCTGGGCGTAGAGTTTCTGCTTGGCGGGTGGCACGCGCTGGAAGATGCCGCGCAGGTGCTCGCGCACGGCGTTCATCCCGCCAGGATCGCCGGGTGCGGACGAGAACAGGCTGCCCACACCGCCGCGTTCCCGGAGAGCCTCGCGCGCCGAGACCATAAAGATCTCCGGGCGCAGACCGAGCAGTTCCTGCAACTGCTGCTGCACAAACGCCTGGACCTCTTTCTGCTCGCGTTTTTGCAGCAGATCCGTCTGGTTGATGACGACGACGATTTTTTTGCCGTAGTCCCGCGCCAGTTCGAGATACAGCCGTTCGGTTTCAGCCAGCGCGCGCTTGGCGGAGAGCAGGAAGATCACGAGATCGCTGCGGCTCAGGAAATTCTTGGCGATGCTTTCGTGCTTGCGAAACACCGAGCCGGTGCCGGGCGTATCCACGATGACGACGCCAGGACCGCCCGTGTTCGGGTGCAGCCACTCGCGCACCACGTCCTTTTCGCGCCACGCGTAATCGTTGCGGCGCTTGCTCGACCACCGGATCAGCTCGATGGCATCCGTGGTCGGGGTAATACCCATCGGCAGCAGATCGTCGCCGATCAGCGCGTTGACAAAGGTCGATTTGCCCGCGTTGAACTCACCCACCACGACGACGAGGAAAAACATCTCCTGCAAATCGGCGGCGTTCTGCTGCAGGCGTTTGCGGTCTTCGGCGTTATGGTCGCCGATCTGCCCGATGATGTCCGCCACGTCGTGCAGCAGGTGCACTTCGCGCTCGCGTGCGTCGGCAATCGGGCCCTCTAACACGATACTTGTCATGCTATTGTTCCTTCACGGTGCGATCGGCGCCGGACTTCACCGCCAGATCGGCCAATCCTCCCTGGATGCGGGTTAACGTCTGCTGGTGCGCGATCAGATCTGTGCGCAGCTTGCCGAGCAGTTCGCCCTGCGACTCGATCAGCCGGGTGAACGGGGCCGTCGCATCGCGGCGCAGTTGGACGCCGTGCGCGATCATCTCGTTCACGGCTCCGCGCAGCGTGTCCAGATAATCATCACGCTGCTCGCGCAGGCGGCGCTCGTAGTTCTTGCGCAGGAACCAGCCGCGCAGTGGGATCAGCGCCATCCCCAGGAGCACCATCACCACGCCGACGGCGAACATGATAAAGACGCCGCCGATCTCTGTGGAGAAACCTTCCCAGGCTCCGGCCGCCACCGCCAGCACCAGACAGACCGTCATGATCTCCCACAGCGCCAGGATGATCAGGCTGTTGCGCAGGGTGCGATCCAGATGGCCCGTCTCAAAGCGCTGCGCGTCCCGCAGAATATCGTCCAGGCGGCTGTGAATATCGCGCAGAAAGCTGCGCTCGTAGCGAAGCGGCGTCTGGATGCGGCCGATCACCTTGTTAGAGAGCGTCGGGGGAAGTGCCTGGACCGCCTGCCGGGTGTAATCCACCAGATCGTCAATATCCTGCAAATCGCGCCCTTCGAGCCGCGGGCCGAGCTTATCCACCGCCGCCGGGATCAGCAGCAGCGTTTCGTTGACCTTGTGCTGCTCGAAGGCGTTTTCGGCACGCGTCCGGCCCTGGAAGCGGCGCAGCAGCCGCCCGATCCCGGCGATCTCGCTCAGACCGCTGAAAAACAACCCGATCCCGCGTGAGAACTGGAACAGATCGCCAATAGCACCGCTGCCGCGCGCGGCGGCCTCGTTCCACGTGTTTTCGATGGTGGTCAGCGCGTCCTCGGCGGTTTTTTGCTGCTCGCGGCGGCCCTGCTCAATCTGCGCGTCGATGTTCTCGACCGTCTTGCGGTGTGTATCCAGCGCGGCCTGCTGCCCCTGCATCAGCTCCTGCGCGGATTTCGTTACGTTCTGGCAGACCTGGACCGGCGTTTCGAGCTTCTGGCGGAAGCGCTCGACGTCGCTCAGCGTTTCTTTGATATACGCTTCGATCTCCGCGAAGCCGCTTTCGTCCCACAGGATTTCATCACGGGGTGTTTCCTGCTGCGCTTCCAGCGCTTGCCGCGCGGAGACGAGCCAGACTTGCGGCTCGATGCCCAGATGAACACGGCTCTGATCGCGCACAAAATCGCGGATCTGCTCGCGTTCGGCCGGATCGAGCACATCCACCTGATTGACCACGATGATCACCCGCTTGCCGAAGACTTTGAGCTGCTGCAAATATTCCAGGTTGCTGGCCGTCAATACCTGGGTGGCGATCATGACCAGCAGTACCACATCGGCGCGGTGCAAAAAGCGGCGCGTGACTTCGTCGTGCGTGCGGAAGACCGATTCCAGGCCGGGTGTATCCACCAGGCTGAGGTTTTCGAGCAGCGGGCTGGGGTGGAACACGGTTTCAATATCGCCTGCGCGCGAACGCTGGATGTCTGAGCCGTGCCGCAGGATCACGATATGATCGGTGGTGGGGATCGGCCCGACTTCCAGCACTTCCGCGCCGAGCAGCGCGTTGATCACGCTCGATTTGCCCGAGCCAAACGGTCCCACCATGACCATCAGAAAGGGATGGTTGGTGTGGAACAGCGCATCGCGCACCTGCTCCATTTCGTTGTCGGGCAGGCTGTCCACCCGCTCCAGCGTTTCGAGCAGCGCGGTGATCTCGTCGTGCTCTTGCCGGCGGATGGCTTCGTACTGCGTAAGCAGCTTGCTTGAAAGTTGCTGAATTTCAATCATATCAGAGTAGTGATCCTGGCATATAGTCTCGCAGGATAGAGCCGCCAATGAACTCGCGCAGCAGCGAGTTATCCGGGACCAGTTCGGGACTCATGGGTTTGAGCCAGCCGAGAATGGACAGCAGCCGCCGCGCTTCGATGTAGTGCTGCTGGCGCGGCTCGATCTGAAGCAGCAGCGGTTCCGCCATGGGGCGCAGCACGGCCAGTTCGTATAACAGTGCCGAATTGAACATCACGTCGGCGTTTTCCTGGTGCGGGAAGATATTGCGTTTTTCGCCGCGCCGCACGCTTTCCCAGCGCGAGAGTGTATCCCACGCGGTATATCCGCGGAAGGTCGCGTCGCGCACGATGCGGCGGATCAGCCGGACATCGGTGGTCGGGACGCGGTTGTGACGGTCAATATTCAACTGCGTCAGCGCCGAGACATACACGCGGAACATCTGGTGCGGTGGGCAGCGCCGACACCAGCCCTGGATTCAGCCCGTGGATCCCCTCCACGATCAGGATGTGCTCGGGTGACAGGCGGACCGGTTTGTCTTCGAACTGGCGTTTGCCGCTCACGAAGTCATAGTAGGGGATGCGGACTTCCTGGCAGCCGGTCAGGGTTGACAACTGCTCGTTAAACAGCGGAATATCGACCGCCTCCAGCGCTTCGAAGTCGTATTCGCCTTTTTCATCCTTGGGCGTCTTTTCGCGCTCGACAAAATAGCGGTCCATTTCGAGCGTATAGGGGCGCAGGCCGTGCGCCATCAACTGGATCGCCAGCCGCTTGGAAAAGGTTGTCTTGCCCGACGATGACGGTCCTGCAATCAGCACCAGCCGCAGGCCGCTGTCGTGCTGCTCCGCGATCTGCGAGGCGATCTGCGCGATATGCTGCTCGTGCAGCGCTTCGTTGACCAGCACCAGTTCGCGCGCCCGGTTATCGCGGATCGCCTGGTTCAGATTGCCGATGTCTTCCATGCCTAACAGGAACAACCACTCCTCAGTGCGCCGGAAGACCTCGGTAAGCTGCGGCGATTTGACATAGGGCAGGATGACGTTGGGCGTCTCGCGGCGCGGGTATTGCAGCACGAAGCCGTCCTGCTCCGCCCGGATGTTAAACAGCGTCAGGTAGCCCGTGTCGGGGACCATGTAGCCATAAAAATAGTCGGCCTGCCCGCGCAGTTCGTAAATCGTCAGGTAATCTTTGCTGCGGAATTCCAGCAGGCGCACCTTGTCATCATCGCCGCACTCGCGGAACATGGCGATCGCTTCGGCCAGCGGGATCTGCCGCCGGACGATGGGATCGCTGGCGGCGACGATTTCATGCATCCGGTCGCGGATGGCTTCCAGTTCGTCGTCGCTGAACGGATCGCGGTTGCGCACCTTGCAGAAAAACGCGCCGCTGGGCAGCGAATAATCGATGTTGATCTGGACGCCAGGGAACAGCTCAGAGGCGGCCACCGTGAGCAGGAAGGCGAGCGACCGGCGGTAGATGCGCCCGCCATCGCCCGAATCCATCCGCACCAGCGTCACGCTGACATCACGCGTGACGGGCATGGTCAGCTCGCGCAGCAGCCCATCCACGATGGCCGCCACGGGCATCACACCGCGCGGACTGTTGCCGTTTTCGTACTTCCGCACAAAGAGTTCAAGCGGCGAGCCAACCGGGCCTTCCAGAACGTGCTGTTCGGGAAACGTGACCTGTACCGTGGTGCGCGGCTCTGCCTTGCGAATTACCGTTCGTTGGGCTTCCATAGTCTCTCGTTACCCATCAGGAATCGAGTGCAATCACCGTTCCGCTGCGGGGGCCGGCCTGCACGGTCAAAACAGCGCCATCGAGCGCGGCCCGAGTCTGATTAAACCGGATGCGCAACTGGCTGGGGGCGCTGTCAAGCGGGATCCGCACGGTCCGCTCGGCGCTGCCCGTATTGAAGATCACGACCAGCCGCTCATCCATGTAGGCGCGCTCAAAAGCGTAGACGTCTCCTTCGGCCAGCAGCGTGCGATAGGTGCCGCGCCGCAGCGCCGGGTGCTGCTTGCGCAGGTAAACCGTCCCGCGCACATAGTCCAGCAGATCCACATCCCACAGGGCGCGATCCCAGGGCATGCCGCCGCGCGAACCGGGGTCATAGCCGCCCGTCATCCCGACCTCGTCCCCGTAGTAGATGGTTGGCGCGCCGGGCATCGTCATCTGGAACAGCATCGCCAGCTTGAGCGCCGTTTTGTTGTCGTCCACCATGGTAATAAAGCGCGGCGTATCATGGCTGCTCAGCAGGTTAAACTGCGCGCCGGTGATCTCCCAGTGATACAGGCTCAGCATCCGCTCAATCTCACGCGCGAAATCCTGCGCCAGCATGGGCTTGATCCGCGTGTAACCGCCGCCAGGATCCAGCGGGGCCAGTGTTTGCGCGCCGAAAAACGCGATACACGCGCGCGCCTGGATATAGTTCATCACGGCGTCGAATTGATCGCCGCTGAGCCAGCGCTGCAACTCGTGCCAGATCTCGCCCACGATGTAGGTGTCAGGATTGGCGGCACGCACCCGCTGGCGAAACTCCTGCCAGAAGCTGTCATCGTCGATCTCATACGGCACATCCAGCCGCCAGCCATCGATGCCAAGCTGCACCCAGTGCTCCGCGACGCCAAAGATAAACTCGCGGACCTGCGGATTCGCCGTGTTAAATTCGGGCAGCGCGTGCAGGCCAACCCACGCTTTATAGTTCGGTTTCTGCGTGTGATCGTAGGCGTTCAGCGGGAAGCCCTTCACCGTGAACCAGTCCAGATAGGGCGACTGCTCGCCGCATTCCAGAATGTGATTAAACTGAAAAAATCCACGGCTGGCATGGTTAAAGACGCCATCCAGCACGATCCGTATCCCGCGCCCGTGGGCCGCATCGATCAGCTCGCGCAGCGCGTCGTTGCCGCCCAGGATCGGATCAACCTGATAATAGTCGTGGGTATGATAACGATGGTTGGACGCCGATTGGAAGATCGGGTTGAAGTAGATCGCGTTGATGCCCAGGTCTTCCAGGTAATCCAGATGCTCAAGCACGCCGATCAGATCGCCGCCTTTAAAGCCATGAGGCGTCGGGGGCGTGTCCCACGGCTCCAGATTCGACGGTTTTTGTACGCGCCGGCTTTGAGCAAAGCGATCCGGGAAAATCTGGTAAAAAATGGCGTCCTTCACCCATTCGGGCGTTTTTATCGTGAATGACACTCGTAACTCCCATGACAGGTACAACTCACCATAAAAGATGGTACCGACTCTCCCGGCCGACGGCAAACTTATACCTGCGGCAGGTCATCACCTTCGATATACTCCGGCGGCGCACCCCGGTAGCCGAGATCGAGCAGATCGTCGTCGCTGACGACTTTTCCGTTGAACGCTGCAAAAAGCTCAGGGTTCGCGGCCCCATCGACAGCATAACGCCAGCGTCCACGGCCGACCTGTCGCAACACGGATCGGCAGGCGTTGCAGCGCACCACCCGCCGCACACGCGGAATCCCCACCAGACGATAGCGGCGTTCTTCCAGGAATAACTCGCCTTCGTCGCACACCGGGCACGCGGTGAGCATAAAGCCGTCCTGGTAGCGGCCCAACTGCCCCGCCTGTGACACATAGATTCCGGCGTATAACACTGCCAGGATCGCCAGCCCGCCGCCCGCCAGCAGAGCCAGCCGGCCGTTCTGCTCACCGCCGGTATCGTCCACCGGCACCGTGGCGATCGGACTGCCCGCGGATGGGCCACCACCGGGATCATTGGCGGCGGCAACCGCGGCCGGGGTTTCCGTGGGAGCATTGGTCAGGGTTGGCGGCTCAAGCGTCGGCGGCTCAAGTGTCGGCGACTCAGGTGTCGGCGTTTGCGTTGAATTCGGACTCGCCGTGAGTGTTGGAACGAGCGTGCGCGTTGGGGCGTCGGTGGGTGACGCGGTTTCGGTAGGTGCAGTGGTCACCGTGAGCGTCACCGTTGCCGTCTCCGTAGGCGAAGCCGTCATAGTCGCGGTCGGGGTCAGGCTGGGCGGGATCTCCGTTGCGGTGAGGGTTGCGGTTGGCGTTGGCGTGGGCGGCACCGGGGTTTCCGTGGCCGCGGGTGCCAGCGCGACAGGTTTCGGACTGGCAGTTAGGGTGGGCGGAGGTGTCTCTGTCGCCGTCGGAGTCTCGGTCGGTATGGCCGTGAGCGTTGCGGTCGGCGCGTCGGTGGCGGTAGGTGTATTCGTTGCGGTTGGGGGCGGCGTTTCCGATGCCGTCGGGCTGGCGGTTGCGGTATAGGTAGCCGTTGGCGTGTGGGTGGGCGTGTCGGTTGGGACGGGCGACAGGGTGGCCGTGGGTGTATCCGTATAGGTCGCTGATGGCGTGGGTGTCGGCGTATCCGTTGGTGTATCGGTTGGCGTCGCGGTATCAGTGGCCGTAGGCGTATCTGAAGGGGTGAGCGTATCGGTTGGCGTGGCGGATGGTGTCACCGAGGGGGTGTTCGTCAAACTCGGCAGCACGGGAACCGCCGTGAAGGACGGCGTCAGGTTGGGCTCGTTGATCTCGGGCAGGCCGGTGATATCTTTCACCCACACCACGAGATCAAAACGAATCCAGCCGTAGCCATCGCCATAGCGGACCAGCACCCAATCGATTGCCGGGTCGTGCGCCACCGGGTCGACCACATCGCCGGTAAACACCAGCCCGAGCGGGCCGTATCCCTGCCCCGGACCTGCCCGCACATACGCGCCATCCAGCCCGACATTGACCCAATTGGCGTTCGGTGTTTGCGTGGGGCCGCCGGGCGTATTGAAGAATCGCAGCTGCGGAATGGGGGTCGGGGCGGGATCCTCGATCACGGGCAGCGCCGCCACATCCAGCCGCCAGCTGACGCCATCAACCTGCACCCAGCCCTGCGTGGTCAGGTAATTGATTAGGATCCAGTCGCCGTTAATGTTGCGGGCAAGGGGCTGCACCCACGCTCCGAGCGCCAACTGCCCCAGGATGCCATATTCCAGGCCGGGACCGTTGCGCACATTGACGCCCGAGCCCTCGCGGACCCAGTTGATATTGGGGGTGGCGGTGAGCTCTCCCTGGGCCAACAGCAGGGAATTGACTCCGGGCAGCGCCGTCAACAGAATCAGGACAATGAGAAAGCCCAGCCCGAAAGCCGGGTAAGTATAACGACGTGTGGGAAACATCGTGTTCCTATCGGTAACAAATCCATAGGTGGACTATCCTAACACAATTCGCCATAAAACTCACGCCGCCGCACAACACGAGAGGCGACCCCACCCGGTGGTGCCGCCTCCCACAGAACAAACGGATTCCCACTGATCTTATTGCGTCAGGATGAAGGCGATCAGGTTGTCGACTTCCTCATCGCTGAATTGCTCACCGTAGTTTTTGGGCATAATGTCCGCGAAGCCCTCCACCACATACGCGCTGGGATCGACAATCAACTCGTGGATATACTCCTCGGCCGTCATGTCTTCAACCCGATCTTCGACGCGCTCGCCCATGCCGGTTAGCGCCGGACCTGCGCCATCGGCTTCGCTATGACACCCCGCGCACGAGACCGCGAACAACGCTTGACCAACTTCGGAATCCCCGTCCACGGCGACAGCAGCCTCTTCGGTAGCCTCAGGCTCATCCTCGGCCGCCCCGGTTACTTCAGTCGCTTCGGGGGTGGCCTCTTCGGTACCTGCGCTTTCTTCAGTCGCTTCGGGTGTCTCCTGCACAGCTTCTGTCCCGGCTTCTCCGCCGCCCAATTCGGCCATGACGTAGGCCACTAAGCCGTTGATCTGCTCGTCATCGAAATCCTCGCCGTAGGTTTTGGGCATGATGTCCGCGAAGCCCTCCACCACATACGCGCTCGGATCCACAATGGATTCGTGGATATAATCCTCGGCGGACATGCCGTCCACGCGGGTAGCAGCGCGCTCGGCCATGCCGCTAAAGGCCGGCCCTGCGCCATCGGTCGCGCCGTGACAGCCGGCGCAGTTTTCCCCAAACAGCGACTCACCCACGGCGACCAGGTCATCGCCCCCCGCCGCCGCTCCGGTGTCTCCGCCGGGTTCGGGCGTCGTATCGCCTTCGGTGCCGCCGGCCAGCGCCTCGTTCAATGCGGGCGTTTCGCCAGGACGCAGCGTCGGAATCGGCGTCAGGTCCTTGGCCAGTTCATCCTGGCCGCACGCGCTGATGACGGCCGCCAGCGCCAGCGCGCCGATCACAAGGATCCAGGTTCGTTTCATACCAACAGACCTCCATGAGTGATAGCCGGGCTTTGGCCCGCCCCATTCCAACTATTGTCCCGCCGGCGCAGCGCTCAGACTGCGAACATAATGTACGACGTCCCAGGTTTCGCCCGGATCGAGATTCTCACCCAGGCTGGGCATCCGGTTTTTGCCCAAAGTGATGACCACAAAAATTTCGTCATCCGAAGAACTCTGCACATTCTCGCTGACCAGCGACGCGGCTTCGGGGAAATATTTCCCGACTTCGGCCCCCTGCAAATCGCCGGCCGCACCGTGACACATCGCGCAGTTGATTCCAAACAGGATCTTCCCGCGTTCAAGCGACACGTCGCTGGCCTCCTGGGGAGCGGTAGCCGGTTCTCCGGCGATCAGGACCGGCCCCTGGATTGGGATCGACTGGTCGGGTGCGGCCCGGCGCGGCCCTTCCTGGTGCTGGACCGCGACGGTATGATCCATGTTGTTGATCCACGGTATTCTGATGACGTCATACGTCAGCAGCAGGGGAACGAGCGCCGCCACCAGCCCACCCGTACCCAGCGCGCCCCAGAACATGAGATGCCGGACGCCGTTCGGCTTGAACGCCGCCGCGTCTTCGCGCTGGACCACGCGAGCGTGATGACCTTCAAACACGCCTACCACCTGATCGACCAGCCGCCCCGGCGCGCGCACTTCCACGCCGATATAACCATCGGTGATGCGCTCATCGTACATGCGGCGGACCATGATCGGAAAGCGGTTTTGCAGCAGAAAACCCACAAACGCCCCCAACATCGTGAACAGAGCCAGCATCTCGAAAAAGATGATCGCCGAGGGCGGGAACGGTATGAGCGACTGCCCACCGACGTGGATCGGGTAGAGCAGCGACGTGCCAGCGGTGAGAAAGGCGGCGACCAACGCGCCGGTCAGCGCCCCACCCAGCACAAAGGGCAGGAACCATTGACGCGGGGCTTTGCGGCCGAAGTATTTCGACGGATAGGGAAAGCTGGACATGATCGTGACCTGCTCGTCCGTGATGCCCAGCTTGCGGGTCTCGTCAACCACGCTGGCGGCCACTTCGACGTTATCAAACAGACCTAACAGCATGAAGTCAGCCATGTTTCCCTCCTAGTGCGGTTCCGTGCGGCTGGTGACCACGGCACGGCCAATACGCCGCGTACTCTGCTGGGCCTGGCCTTCGTACACTTCCCAGACGGGGATGATAGGCACGAAGCGGGTGAACAGCGCGTACAGCAGCGCCAGGAACCCAAAGGTGCCAATCGTAACCAGAATCTCCGGCGCGTGGGGCGTGTAGTTCACCCAGTTAAACGACAGTTCTGTCCGCGACAGATAGCCGGGCACGATCATGATGCGTTCGAGATACATGCCAATCTGGACAAATACGCAGATCACGAACATCGCCGGCAGCGAAGTCCGAATGCGCCGCGACCACAGCGTGCCGACCGGCACGACGATATTGCAGAACAACATCAGGTAGAACAACGGACCTAACTGGCCGGTCAGCATATTCTGGATGATCTTTTCCATCGGCAGATTGCCGTACCAGTTGGTGATCCACTCGGTGAAGTAGAAGTAAATCCAGGTAAAGGCCATGATCAGCAAAAAGATACCCAGTGCGTTGAAGTGCTCTTCGCGTAAGAAGTAGCCGTAGCGCATCGTCTTGCGGATGATGATCAGCACCAGGATCACGGCGGCCACGCCTGAGAACAGCGCGCCGGCGATAAAGAACGGGCCGAAGATCGTGCTGTGCCAGCCGGGCTGGATCGACATCGCCAGATTCCACGAAACACCCGTATGCACCGAGAACATCACCGGGATGATCACATAGCTGATGATATTGCTTGTTGATTCCAGCTTGTGCCATTCGCCTTCGGTACCGCGCCAGCCGAGCGCCAATGCACCGTACAAGCGCCGCCGCCACCCGGTCGTATGGTCGCGTGCCATCGCCAGATCCGGGATCAGCGCGAGGTACATAAAGAGCGTGCTGCCGATCAGGTAAGTGGTGATCGCCATCATGTCCCAGAACAGCGCCGAACGGTAATTGGGCCATAACTGCCGCTGGGTCGGGATCGGGATCATGTAGAACAGCTTCCACACGCGCCCAACGTGAATGATCGGGAACAGGCCCGCGCAGGCTAGCCCAAACAAAGTCACGACTTCAGCCGCGCGGGCGATCGGGCGGCGGAACCCCATGTGCATGAGGCGCAGCGCCGCCGAGATGAACGTCCCTGCGTGGCCGATACCGATGAAGTAGATCAGGTTGGCAATGTACGGCCCCCACATGACCGAGCGGTTCAGCCCGGTGATGCCGAGTCCGCTGACGATCTGGATGCCCCAGGTGACAAACAGGAGCAGCGACATCGCGCCGAAAATCATCACCGCGATCCAGAAGCGGGGGGTGGTTCGCTGCATGGTGTCGAGCACCAGCGCGTTGACCTCAGCCGGGGGGCGTGGATCGAGCAGGAGATGTTCCTCGCGCCCATGTTCGATCTGGTCCGCGAGATGCTCATCCTCGACAGGCGCTTGTTCCCAGAAGGGGCCGGTTCGGGCGCTACTCTCCAACATGTGTCTCACCACCTTTCAAGTAGTAAACCGATGGCTCGGTGCCGAGGTGTTCCAGCAGCTGGAACTGGCGATCGTTGGGCAGCATCTGCGCGACGCGGCTTTCTTCATCATTCCGATCACCAAAGACCAGCGCGGTGGTCGGGCACGCCTGCGCGCAGGCTGGGGTCACTTCGCCGTCCTGAATATCACGATCCTCAATGTTGGCGGTTTCGCGCCCGCGGCGAATACGCTGGATGCAGAACGTGCATTTTTCCATGACGCCCGGCCCGCGCACGGTGACATCCGGGTTAAGCTGCTGTTCCAGCGGAGCGTCGAACTTGGGCGCGAAATAGTCAAAGAAGCGCACGCGGTAGGGGCAGGCGTTGCCGCAGTAGCGGGTGCCCACGCAGCGATTGTAAACCTGCACGTTGAGGTTATCCTGCTCGCTGTGGTACGACGCGTAGACCGGGCATACCGGCTCGCAGGGTGCGTTGCCGCACTGCTGGCAGAAGACCGGGATAAACCGCGCCTTGACGTCGGGATATTCGCCTTCCCAGTAGCGCTCGATCCGCATCCAGTGGATCGCCCGGCCCCGGATCGTCTCTTCTTCACTGGGAGTCGGGACATTGTTTTCGGCGTGGCAGGCGACAACACACGCCTGGCAGCCGGTGCATTTATCAAGATCGACGATCATCGTCCATTTATGTTCGGTGTTGCTCTCTTCTGGCATGAAAAACACTCCTTCAAGTTTTGCGGGCGGCGATGCTAGAACGGAATGTGCAGTTCATCTTCGTCGTCGTGCTCGACCGTACTCTCGAAGCGAGCCAGCGCTTTTTCTTCGTCTGTCTTGCTGATCCTGACGCGCACGTTGGACCATGTCAGGTGACTGCCGGTTTCGTCCAGTTCCATGCCCAGCAGACGCACGGGGTTCGCGCCGCGATTGCGGGCATAACGACCCAGATCCGAATGGCCCTGCCCGACCGGGATCGACACGGTATCCGGGCGGATCGCCGGGAAGACGTACACCACCGCTTCAATCTCGCCATGCGGGGATTCGATCTTCACGACGTCGTTGAATTTCACGCCCAGTTCCTCGGCCGTCTTCGGGTTGATCTCGACCCAGGTCTGCCACGAAACCGTGGTCAGCGGGTCGGGCGAGCCTTGCAGCCAGGGCAGATTCGCGCCGCTGCCGTCACCGAGCAGCACCGACTGGTACAGATTCAGGAAGTAGGGGTATTCGCCCTCGTCGCCCTGGAAGACTGCCGGGGATACCTCCACCGGGCCGCTGAGCGACGGTTCCAGCGCGGCGGACTCGGCGCTTTCGGGCCACCAGCCGCCATGCTGCAAGAAGCGCGCCCAAGCCACATCGGGATCCTCACCACCGGCTGCAGTCGTGGGCAGCGCGGAAAAGACCTCGCGGATAAAGGCGACTTCATCGGTCCAGGGCAGCGCCTCAGCCGCCGCCGGGATTCCCCTGGACGCTGTCAGCAGCACATCGGCCGTCGCGCGAATATCATACAGCGGTCCGACGACCGGCTGCTGGCTGCTCAACACCGGAATCCCGTTGAAACTTGGCTGCGCTACCTGATAACCCCACCCTTCCAGGTAAACCCGGTCGGGGAAGATATAGTCCGCATACACAGACGTTTCGTCGACCAGCGGGTAAAAAGAGATCACCGTTTCGACCTGCTCCAGCGCCGCCGTAAAACCAGCCGCTTCGGGCAGTTCATAGGCCGGGTTCGCGCCGTGGATCAGCAGCAGTTTGACCTGACCGCCATTCATGCGCTCGATCAATGCCTGGACATCCGCCGCCGTCGATACGGCGGGGGCCGCCAGATCGGGCACGGCCGGCGATAAGCGCAGGCCGCCCGGCTGACCGATATTGCCCGCAATGACGTTGAGCGCCTGCACGGCCATGATCGCATTCACCGCGCCGCTGCCACTGGACAGCGTCGAGCCAGGGAGCGCCACCGGGCGCTCCGCCAGCGCGAACGCCCGCGCCAGTTCAACCAGCCCTTCCACGTTCGTTTCGCACGCAGCCGCCGCGTCTTCGAGATTCACGTCACCGGCCAACTGCCCCGCGCGCTCGACACGCTCATCCGAACCGAAACCCTGGTCGGCGATGATCCGCACGAGCGCCTGCGCGACCAGCGCTTCCGCGCCCGGCCGGATCGGAACCCAGCGGTCTGCTTTGGCCCCGGAGAGCGTCATCTTCGGCTCGAACTGCACCAGAAAACCGCGCTGTCCTGTGGCTTGATTGCGGAACTGGCCGTATTCGAATCCGTAAGCGGTGGGCGAAATCCACATCCCGACGAAATCCGCGCCAAAGGAGAAGATCGTATCGGCCCGGCTGATGTCATAAACGGGCAGATCGCGCGACCCAAACAGCGTCTCGCTGGACGCAGCCAGCGCGCCATAACCGTTCAGCCCGGTGTACAGGTCGTAGCGAATGGGGGCTTCCGCGCCGACCGCCTCGGCAAAACGCGCGAACAGGTCCGAGAGATGGTCCGGCGTGCTCGACCCGGTCCAGATGGCGACCTGCCCACCCGCCGCGTTGAGACGGTCGTACAGCGTATTGATCGCGTCATTCCAGTGAATCGCTTCGAATTTGCGCGAGCCGCGCCCGTCCTGGCGCACCGCCCCGGTAACGCGATCCGGGTTGTACAGCAGTTGCAGCCCGGACTGCCCACGCGCACACAATTTCCCCCGGTTCACCGGATGTTCGGGGTTGCCTTCCAATTTGACGGCGCGGCCATTCATCACCCGCGCGATAATTCCGCACCCCGCCGGGCATAACCGGCAGGTGCTGGCATACCAGGTGGGCAGGCCGGCCAGCTGCTCTTCCGGCGCCGTGACATAGGGTTCGAGTTCGACCCATCGCTCGGATTCCTGAGCGCAGCCGGCGAGTATGGCTGTTGCGGTGCCTGCCGCCCCAACTTTAAGAAAATCACGACGTGTAAAATGTGTCATGGTTCGCTCCTAACGATGGCAGACCACGCAGTCCCACAGCGCTTCTGTTTTGTCGCCCTGCTCGTCGTGGCATTCCAGGCAAAAACCCATATTCATATTCACAGCGGGTTTCGCTACGGTCATATTGGCTACATTGCCGTGGCATTCGCCGCAGCTTACGCTGGCCGAGATATGGGCAGCATGATTGAAGTAAACATAACTTGGCTGCTCGTTAACACGCACCCAGGGGATCGGCTCCTGGCGTTCCCAGTAGCCCGCGAGTTTCTGGATCTCTTCCAACTCGGTCGCGATGTGCTGGTGGCAGCCCATACACTTTTCCACACTGGGGATGCCCGCGACCGGCGATTTGTAGACGCCTGAGTGGCAGTATTGGCATTGGATGCCGTTTTGGGCATGGGTGTTGTGCTCAAAGGCGATGGGCTGTTCATCATCAGACCCGGTCACTGCGCCGACCACCAGCACCAGCAGAATGATCAGCACGACGGCCAGCCCAGCGGCGGCCCCCCCCATCAGGAGCCGCTGTCTCGGTGAGAGGCCTGTTAGCCTACGCATCGTTTCTCCCTTCTGCAACAAGGCTCATGTTTACGATAGAACTCAGTCTTGCAGGCGTAATTTGATCGGGTTAAACCTCTATGTTTAGCTTAAAGCTCCTCAATCGTTTTCTTACTATACCGCTGAGTTTAGTAACGCCGCAAGCCTGCTTCACGTCAGATCAGTACATTTTTGCTAATAAAATCACAAATGCTAAGATATACTGTCACGATTTTCACCCTCTTGGAGCCGCCCGGCTTCCTGGTATAATCGGCACGCGACCATGGGTCGGCCGGTTTTATCGTTGTGGAGATTATCTTTATGCGGATCGTGGTTCACGGCGGCGTTCCCCTGCAGGGCAGTTTTCAACCTTCGGGCAACAGCAACGCGGCCCTTGCCCTGACGGCGGCGGCGCTGCTGACCGATGCGCCGGTGACGCTGAACAATGTGCCCGATACGCTCAGCACAGCGGTGATGTTTGACGCGGCTCGCGTCTTGGGCACCACCCTCTCTCGCGACGGCGACAGCGTCCGGCTTCAGACGACCGCCCTGCACACGCGCGAGCTGGAACGGGACCTGATCGCGGGACAGGTTAGCACGGTGCTGCTGCTGGCCCCGGTGCTGGCGCGGCGGCGGCACGCCCGGCTTGAGATCGACTATCCCCTCAGCCGCCTGCACACCCATCTGGTCGCGCTGCGCGATCTGGGGGTGAACATCCGGGCGTCGGGCGGGGTGATCGACTTCCAGGCAGATCGGTGGGACAAAAAAGAACTGGTGCTGCTGCAAGCGAGCGTCACGACGACGGCCCTCGTCAGTATGCTGGCGGCGGCGCTCGGTCGCGAGACGACGGTTCACAACGCGGCCTCGGAGCCGCACATTCAAGATCTGCTCCAGATGCTGAGCGCGATGGGCGCGCAAATTGACGGGATCGGCTCGAATGTCCTGAATATTCGGGGCGTGGAGCATCCCGGAGGCGCGGAGGCGCGGCTGTCTCCCGATCACATCGAGGCGGCCAGCGTCGCGGCCCTGGGCGCGATCACGCACGGCAGCGTGACAATCGACCGCATCATCCCAGACCATCTGCGGCCGATCGGCCGTGTATTCGCGCGAATGGGCATGACCCTGCACCTGAACGGCGATACGCTGTTCCTGCCCCCGCACGATAAACTGGTCGCATCCCAGCTTGAAGAAGAACTCGACGTGCCGATTGAGACTGCCCCCTGGCCCGGATTTCCCAGCGATCTGATTGCGATGGCGACGCTGGTCGCGACTCAGGCGCACGGCACCACGCTGATTCACGAGAAGCTGTTCGATAACCGCCTGCTCTTTGTGGACAAGCTCACGGCGATGGGCGCGCAGATCGTGCTGTGCGATCCGCACCGGGCGCTGGTGGTCGGCCCATCAACCCTGCACGGGGAATACCTGGATACGCCCGACGTGCGAACCGGGCTGGCACTGGTCGGCGCGGCGCTGTGTTCCGAGCGCAGCGTCACGATCGACCATGCCGAGCAGATCGACCGGACCTTCGAGAACGTGGTGAGCAAACTGGTTCGTCTGGGCGCAAAAATCGAGGTGGTATCATCTTGAGCGAAGCCGCGATCGAGATGCGCACCATTGGCGGGCTGCGGATCGCCACCCAGGTGATCGGCGAGGGGCAGCCGGTGGTGGCCCTGCACGGTTGGGCCGTGACGATGCAAAACTGGCAGCCGGTCGCGGAGCGCCTCGCCTCGCTGGGTTTTCAGGTTCACCTGCTGGATCTGCCCGGTTTTGGCCAAAGTGATGGGCCTCCCCAGGTATGGGACGTGGAAGACTATATGCGCTTCGTGGTGGCCTATCTGGACGCGACGCACCTGGACCGCGTGGCCGTGTTGGGCCACTCCTTCGGCGGGCGGATTGCGCTGGTGCTGGCGGCGGAGCATCCCGAGCGGGTCAGCAAAATGGTGCTGGCCGATGCCGCCGGCTTGCGGACGCCGCTCAGTCCCCGGCAGCAGGCGCGTAATCTTTTCGCGCGGACGGTGCGGAACGGCCTCAATGTCGTCGGGCTGAAAACACTACGCGCCCGGCTGCAAGATCGTTACAACCAGCGTTATGCCTCTCAGGATTATCTGAACGCCGGCCCGCTGCGCGAAACATTTCTGCGCGTCATCGAACAGGATCTGTCGGATTTTGCTGCACGAGTCACAGCGCCGACCGTGCTGATCTGGGGCAGCCAGGACAAAGATACTCCGCTCTGGCAGGGACGCCGGCTCGAACAGCTCATCCCGGACGCCGGGCTGATTGTGTTCGAAGGGGCCGGGCACTTCGCCCATCTGGAACGGCTGGGCGATTTTGTGCGCATCGTGGATCATTTCCTGAAAAACAAAGGTTAAGCCGGATGGTACAAATCCTGATTTTGCTGTGGCTGACCGGGATTATTCTGCGCATCTGGCGTCAGGCCCGCTTTTTCCAGATCGAAGGTTACGAATCCGGGCGCTATCTGCACTGGCTGGCCGAAAAGCCGCACCGTTATATTCTGTGGCGGGCGCTGATCTTTGCCGGAGTTGCCGGGCTGATCTCGCTGCTGCTCAATTGGGTTGGACAGGATACGGAAGCTATTTATCTGCTCATCTGGGGGGCAGCGGCGGTCCTCGGCGTGTGGCCGGAGCCGGCCAAGGAGATCAAGCAGAAATTCAAGGTCACGCCGCGCGCGGCCCGGCTGCTGGTGATAGCTTTCGCACTGGCCGTGATCGCCGTGATGGGGGCCGAAGTCGCCATCGAAGCCCGCACCGAGTTGGCCGAGCGCGGGCGTTTTGCCGTCATTACCGGCATCGGCCTCGGTGTTTATCATCTGGCCCCGCTGCTCCTGCCGCTGGCGAACCTGATCCTCTACCCTGTAGAGGCGGGTTTCCGGCGGTTGTTCGTGCGGCGGGCCGGGCATAATTTGCGCCGAGCTAATCCAACGGTGATCGGCATCACGGGGAGTTACGGCAAAACCAGCACCAAGGAATACCTCGCGCATATCCTGGGCGCGCGCTATCGGGTGCTGGCGACACCTAAAAGTTATAACACGCTGATGGGCGTCTGTTTGGTGATCAATAACGATCTCGGGTCCGGCGAGCCTTACGATTATTTTATTGTCGAGATGGGCGCTTATGTCGAAGGCGAGATCCGCCGGATCTGCGAACTCACCCGCCCGCAGGTCAGCATCCTGACCGCGGTTGGTCCGCAGCATCTGGAGCGGTTCGGCAGCCTGGAGGCCACCGCCCGTGCGAAGTACGAGATTATCGAGGCGCTGCCCCCGGACGGCGTCGGCGTGTTTAACTGGGATAACCACTATGTGCGCGCGCTGTACGAAAAAGGCTACCCGGAAAACCGCATCGCCGTGACGTGGGAAAACGCCGATCACGCGACGCAGCTTCGCTTTCTGGGGCGGAATATCAAGCAGTCGGTGGATGGGCTGGAATTCGATGTAGTGGACACAGCGACAAAAGAGCAGCGGCATTTCAGCACGCGACTGGTCGGCCAGCACAACGTAACGAATATCCTGCTGGCGACGGCAGCAGCCCGGCACCTGGGCCTGTCGCTGACCGAGATCACCATGCGCGTCGCCAGCCTGGAACCCGCCGAACACCGCTTGCAGCGCCGGACCCTGCCCGGCGGCATCACCGTGATCGATGATGCGTACAGCGCGAATCCGGTCGGCGCGCAGAACGTGCTCGACGTGCTGGCGCTGTACGAGAGCGGCCGCCGCGTGCTGATCACGCCGGGGATCGTCGAACTGGGGCCGCTGCACGAGCCGGAAAATTATAAACTGGGGCAGCGCGCCGCCCAGGTCTGCACGGATATTGTGCTGGTCGGCATCGAACAGACCCGGCCGATCCAGAAGGGCATCCGCGACGGCGGGTTTGATGAGGGCCACCTGTTTGTCTTTGATACACGAGACGAGGCCATTGCCTGGTTCAACCGCGCGCTGAAAGAAGGCGACACGGTCCTGTTTTTGAACGATTTACCGGACACCTATCTGTAGAGGATAGTTTTATGAGCAGCACGAAAAAAACAGTCGGCGTGATCTTCGGCAGCCGGTCGGTTGAGCATGATGTTTCGATCGTCACCGCCCAGCAGGTGATGCAGGCGCTCCGGCCCGAAAAATACGAGGTTGTGCCGATCTACATTTCCCGCGATGGGCGCTGGCTGACCGGGCCGGGTCTGCGCGATCTCAAGACGTTTCAGAGCGGCGCGGTTTCCGATCGGATGGGGATCAAAGACACGCTGATTTCGCCCAGCACCGCCCACCACGGCATGATCACGCCGCCGGTCAGTGGTCTGTTGGGGCGTAACGCCCTGCAAAAGCTGGATGTCGTGTTCCCGGTTCTGCACGGATCGCACGGCGAAGACGGTACGGTTCAGGGCTTGCTGGAACTGGCCGATGTGCCCTATGTCGGCGCGGGCGTCATGGCGTCGGCCCTCGCGCGTGACAAGATCATGGTCAAGGCACTGCTGGCGCATTACGGCTTTCAGGTCGTGAAACATATCGCCGTTAGCCGGCGCGAGTGGGTGAGCGGCTCCGACGCGGTGATCGAGCGCATCGGGCAAACGCTGAGCTACCCGGTGTTCGTCAAGCCGGCGACGCTGGGATCGAGCATTGGCGTAGCCCGCGCCAAAGATGCGACCGAAGCGCGGAATTATCTCAATATCGCGGCGAACTTCGACCGCCGCCTGATTGTCGAGGAAGCGGTTGAGGGCGGCATCGAGATCAACTGCGCGGTGATGGGTTATGCCGAGTTGCAGGCATCGGTCCTCGAACAGCCGATCACGTGGCAGGAATTCCTGACCTACGAAGAGAAGTATATGCGCGGCGAAGGCGCGGCGGGCATGAAAGGCGCGGAACGCCACATCCCCGCGCCGATCTCGCCGGAACTGACGGCGCGCATCCGGCAGATGGCGATCGATGCCTTCGCGGCAGTCGATGGGCGCGGCATGGCGCGCGTCGATTTTTTGGTGCGCGAGGCCAACGAGGAAGTGTTCGTCAACGAGATCAACACCATCCCCGGCTCGATGGCGTTTTATCTGTGGCAGGAAACGGGCTTATCCCCGGCGCAGGTGGTGGACCGGCTGATCGATCTGGCGCTGGAAGCGCACGCCGACAAGCGGCAGACCGTCTACAATTACAAGACCGGGCTGCTGGCTCACGCCGCGGCGCGGGGATTGAAGGGGCTCAAGAAGTAGCGCGGTTGGAACCGGCCAGCCCAGATCAGCCCCTCCCCCTGCCCCCTCCCCACTGAGTGGAGAGGGGAAAACACACGGGGTCAAGTCCCACTCCACCTTGTGGGGAAGGATTTAGGGAGGGGCCAATAGACGAAAAACCGAATTTCGGATCGATACCGAAAAGGAAAACGGGCACCCGTTGCGAGTGCCCGGATTATTTATTTGCCGGTAAAGCGGTAGCCGATCCCATATTCGTTCTGGATATACGTCGGGGTTTTGATGTCTGGCTCGATCTTGCGCCGCAGATGCGAGACATAGATACGGGGATAATGGTGCTCGGTGCTGTACTCGTACCCCCAGACCTGTTCGAGAAGCTGCTGGAAGGTGAGCACCTGCCCCTGGTGCCGGACAAAGGTCGCCAGCAGTTTAAACTCCGTGGGGGTCAGGCGAATTTCCTCGTTGTCGATCGTGACACGCCGTGAGTCCACATCCACCACCAGATAATCATCGGCGTAGCGCAGGTTGGGGATTTTTTCTTCGCTGAACTGCGCGCGGCGCAGCAGGGCATTGATCCGCGCGTGAAATTCCAGGCTGCGCAGGGGCTTGATCATATATTCGTCGGCCCCCAGGTTAAGCCCCTCGGCCATTTCTTCTTCGGTGACAGCATGGGCCGTCATGATCAGGATCGGCACATTCGATAATTCGCGGATGCGCTGGCAGACGGTCATGCCATCCATGCCGGGCAGCGCCACGTCCAACACGACCAGATTGGGCCGCGCCTCGTGAAACTGGCGCAACCCGTCGAGGCCGTTGGTCGAGGTGATCACATCGAAACCATGCCGTTTCAGGTCCAGCGCCAGAAGACGATTCATTTCAATATCATCTTCGACAATCAAAACTTTCGTGGACATAGGGTATCTTTTCCCCTCATGAGTTCATAAGTTCTTTACTGCTATTTTACAGGATTTTCTTATTCACCAAAATTCCGGTTGCCTGTTATACTCGCCCGATATTTTGAAGCTGTCCCGAACCTGCAACGTAACCTTTGGACGGACGAGGTGTTAGTACGCATGACTGTGCCGGATACACTGGCGAACCGCAATTATACGGCGGCTGACGATGCTCAGTTAGTCACATGGGCCAAAGATGACACGGCCGCGTTCGGTGAGTTGTACACGCGCTACGTCAAACGAATTTACAACTACATTTACTACCGGACGGGCAGCCATCACGACGCCGAAGATCTGACATCCCGGGTGTTTTTCCGGGCCATGGCGCACATTGACAGCTATACCGATCGCGGGGTGCCTTTTTCGGCATGGCTCTACCGCATCGCGCACAATCTGGTCGCCAACTGGCACCGCGATCGGAGCCGTCAGAAGGTGGTTCCCCTCGATGAATATATCTCCAGCAGTTCGAGCAGCGCCGCTCCCGAAAGCGCGGCCGAACATCTGGAAGAAGCCGAAAAGCTGTTGGAGAGCCTGCGCGAACTGCCTGAAGAGCGGCAGCAGTTGTTGGTGCTGAAGTTTGTCGAGCGCCTGTCCAACGCCGAAATCGGTGCCGTTATGAACCGGACCGAGGGGGCGATCAAATCACTGTATCACCGCACGCTGCTCTCACTGCGGGACCGGCTGGAAGAAGAGCCGGAGTCCGAGCCGCGCCGCAAGCGTTTCGGGCTCTGAGCGCCAGGCCAGCCTACACGATCGGACCATAGTGTATAGGAAAGAGGCCATGAGACTGCCCATCATTTTTCGGATTAACATGCGAAACCAGGTCGAAGATTTTTTGACTGCCCATACTGATGCGCTGATCTCAAAGTCTCCTGATGTCGATCGTCTTTTTGAGGAATATGATCATTCGGTTCGACGTCAGGCTGAGGGGCTGATGGCCCTGGCAGAACAGATCAGCCGCCTGTTGGTCCCCGTTACACCATCCGAGCAGTTTGTTAACCGGCTGTACCAGGAACTCACCGCGAATACCGTGCCTGGGCATATGTCCCTGTGGATGCGCATCCGAAGTTTGCCGCCGCGTACCCAACTGGCGGCAGGACTGGGTGGCGCGGCGATGACCGCCGGTGTGGTCTATATCGCCACGCGCACCATGCCGAACCCACTGGAATATTGGCGCAACCGCCACGTGGCTTAGCCTGATCGTCATCATCCGGTTCTGAAAAACTCCATTCAGAGGGGAAGAGACAGATGCCTGAGCGATACGCCCGGATCACCGGCTGGGGAAAATATGTTCCCGAAAAGATCGTGACCAACCACGACCTCGCGCAGATCGTCGATACCAGCGACGAATGGATCACCACCCGGACCGGCATTAAAGAGCGCCGGATGCGAACCGAAAACGACACGACGTCCAGCATGTCGGTGGAAGCGGCCCGGCAGGCGCTCGACGTCGCCGGAATCACAGCGGCCGACCTGGATCTGATTATCGTCGCCACATCCTCCCCCGATTACCTGCTGCCCTCGGTTGCCAGCCAGGTCCAGCATTTGCTCGGCGCGGACTGCGGCGCATTTACCCTGGTCGCGGGCTGTTCCGGCTGGGTCTACGCGCTGACGACGGCCAGCCAGTTTATCACGAGCGGGGCCTATAACCGGATCCTGGTGGTCGGGGTCGAGATCATCTCCTTTGCGCTCGATTTTACGGATCGCACGACGTGCGTGCTGTTTGGTGACGCGGCCGCGGCGACGATTGTGGAAGCCAGCAGCGAGCCGGGCGGCGTGTTAGCCTTCGAACTGGGATCGGACGGCTCCGGCGCGATGGCGCTGTATGTGCCCGATGGCGGTTCGACCAATGCCATCTCGCAGCGCACCGTGGACGAACGCCGCCAATATCTCCGTATGGACGGCCAGGAAGTTTTTAAGTTCGCCGTGCGGACGCTGGCCAGCTCGCTCAAACGCACCATCTATCAGGCGGGACTCACGCCGGACGACATCGACCTGTTTATTCCTCATCAGGCCAACGCACGGATCATCGAAGCGGCGGCGCGGCAGATGCGGGTCCCGCTGGACAAGTTCTATATGAACCTGGAGCGTTACGGGAATACGTCGGCGGCGTCGGTGCCGCTGGCGATGGTCGAGGCGATCGACGAAGGTCGCCTGAAGGATGGGGATCGTGTGGCGATGTGCGCGTTTGGGGCCGGGCTGACCTGGGCTACGGTCGTGCTGCAAATGGGCACAGGCGAAATCAGTGCCGCGCATATGTTGTTCTCCGCCGGGCGCGCGCGTTATCTCGCCCGCCGCACCTCTGATGCCGTGCTCGATACGGCGCAGTCCGCGCTGCTGCCGCTGTACGCGTTCCTGTACCAGCGCCGCAAGAAGAAATAAGCCGCGCAGCTTCCATTGCTCAAAATCATTACGCCCCGGTCTATAGTAGGCCGGGGTTTTGTTTGGTTTTGAGTTATGAGTTGTGAGTCATGAGTCAGGGCTTATGCTCGATCGGCCTCACCCCCGGCGGGCGTTCCCTTCGGGGCTGCCCGCTTTCCCCCTCTCCAGCCAAGTTAGAGAGGGGGATGTACAGGCCCGACCTCCTCCTCTCTGGCTGTGCCGGCTGAGGGGCAAGCGTGCTGTCCCGCTAGCGGGCGCACGCCAGGGGTGAGGCCAGCCAAAAAATCAACTGGCATAAGACCCGCGTCAGAAATGAACAATTTCGGCACCGTTTCCCGCTGAATCCTCTCCAACCCGCACAACCGCCCCAGCTAGCAGTTTTCTGGGGGCAGGAGTATCCTTACCTTACGAACCGCGCGAAAGCGGCGCGCCGTGTCGTTTGGCGCTGCCGGCACGGTAATCCAGGCTGAATGGATCAACGAGGAAAAAACTGATGAGTGAAGTACAGGCAAATCCGCTTGAGGCCGCCCGGAAACTCACCGCTGAACTGCGCCAGCAGGCCGGTGGTGATCTCCAAATCAAACTGGGCGAGCTTGAGCGCCTGCTCGAGGCAGCGCAGCGGCGCGGCGAAGGCCAGGACGCCAGCACCCTGCGCCAGCAGATCGACGAGATGATCACCACCAATGCCCAGTTCAATTCGGTCATGGTCCACGAAATCCGGGTGCCGATGACCAGCATTCGCGGCTATGCCGACATGCTGTCGAAGAACGTAGTCGGAGAGTTGAACGAAATGCAGCAGCAGTTCGTCGAAACAATCCGCTCGAACGTGATCCGTATGGAGCACCTCGTCACCGACATCAGCGACATCAGCAAAATACGTTCGGGGCGGATTCGTTACGACGCCAAAATGGATTTTTACAAAAACATTGCCATGCAGGCCGAAAAGACCCACGCCGAACTGGCCGCGCAGCACAAGCATACGCTCACTTTTGAAACACCGGACGGCCTGCCGGTGCTCAATCTGGACAGCGCGCGCCTGACCCAGGCGCTAAACAAGCTGATCCACAACGCGCTGCAATACACGCCGGACGGCGGCCAGGTCACCGTGCGCGCGGAACGGGTCGATAGCAAACTGAAAGTCACGGTGATCGATAACGGCGTCGGCATGTCGCCCGACGAACAGACCCACATAGGCGAGGTGTTCTGGCGGGCCGACAACGAACATGTCCGTTCCTTCAAGGGGCATGGCCTGGGGCTGCCGATCGCCATGGGGTTTGTCCAGCAGATGGGCGGCGAATTTTTCTTTATGAGTGAAACCGGCAAGGGCAGCCAGTGCGGTTTTGTCGTACCGGGCAGCGGCTGATGAACATGTAATAATATCTTATTGAGATACCACAGTTTATGCGGAGGATGGTCCGTGAATTTACACGAGTACCAGTCGAAATTACGTTTTGCAGAGTTTGGAATTCCCACCCCAAAAGGCCGCGTGGCACACTCCCCCCAGCAAGCCTATGAGATCGCCAAAGAGTTCAGCGGGCCGGTGGTCGTCAAAGCCCAGGTATTGACCGGCGGGCGTGGCAAAGCCGGCGGCGTTAAACTGGCGCAGACCCCCGCCGAAGCGCAGGAGCGCGCCGACGCGATCCTGGGTATGGACATCAAGGGCCACAAAGTGGTGAAAGTCCTCGTAGATCCCGCGTCCGAAATCAAGGCGGAGATCTATCTCGGTGTGACCAATGACCGCGCCGCACGCAAGCCGCTGATTATGGCGAGCGCCGAGGGTGGCATGGACATCGAGGAAGTGAACCGCGTGTCGCCCGAAAAGATCGTCCGCGAGCATATCGACCCGTTCCTGGGCCTGCGCGATTACCAGATCCGCAACCTCGCTTATGGGATCGATCTCCCGCGCGAATTGTGGAAGCAGTTTATGAACATCGCGCGCGGCCTGTATCGCTGTTATGTCGAGAGCGACGCGACGCTGGCCGAGATCAACCCGCTCATTATCGATGGCAGCGGAAACCTGCTGGCAGTGGATGGCAAAATCTCGATTGATGACAACGCCCTCTACCGTCACCCGGAACTGGCGGATATGCGCGATACCAGCGCCGAGCCTGCCGCCGAAACCCAGGCGCGCGCCGCCGGCCTGAGCTACATCAAGCTGGATGGCGAGATCGGCTGCATGGTGAACGGCGCAGGGTTGGCGATGACCACGATGGATATGACCAAACTGTTTGGCGGCTCCCCGGCCAATTTTCTGGATATTGGCGGCGGCGCAAAAGCGGAAACCGTCGCGGCGGCGCTGCGCATCATCCTGGCCGACTCCAATGTGAAAGCCGTGTTGTTTAACATCTTTGGCGGCATCACCCGCTGCGACGAGGTGGCGCTGGGCATCCTGGCCGCGCTGAAGGAAATCCAGGTGGATCTGCCGATGGTGGTTCGACTGGTCGGCACCAATGAAGAAGAGGGCCGCCGGCTGTTGGATGAAGCACACATCCCCAACATGGTCACCGCCCAGACGCTGGCCGAGGCCGCCCAAAAAGCGGTCGCCGCATCCAAGAGCGCATGAGAACCGGTCAGGACAAAAAAGGACGACACAATGGCAATTCTTGTCGATAAACATACGCGGCTGATTGTGCAGGGCATCACCGGGCGCGAAGGACTGTTTCACACCGAGCAGATGATCGAATATGGGACCAACGTCGTGGCAGGGGTCACGCCCGGCAAAGGTGGCGAATGGGCGCTGGGCAAGCCGGTATTCGATACGGTCAAGACGGCAAAAGAGTCCACCGAAGCCAACGCGACGATTATTTACGTGCCGGCGGCGTTTGCGGTGGATGCGATCTACGAGGCGATCGACGCGGGGATTGCGCTGATCGTGTGTATCACCGAGGGCGTGCCCGTGCTCGATATGATGAAAGTCCGCGCCCGCCTGGATCAAAGCGACAGCCGCCTGATCGGCCCTAACTGCCCCGGCCTGCTCACACCGGGACAGGCGAAGGTCGGCATTATGCCGGGACACATCGCCATGCCGGGATCGGTCGGGGTGGTGTCGCGCAGCGGCACACTGACCTATGAGGTGGTCTACGCCCTCAGCCAGCGCGGGATCGGACAGAGCACCTGTGTCGGGATCGGCGGCGATCCGGTCAACGGCACCAATTTCATCGACGTGCTGAACATGTTCGAGGAAGACACGCAGACGGAAAAAGTCGTGATGATCGGGGAGATCGGCGGCACGGACGAAGAAAAAGCCGCCCGGTATATCGCCAACTATATGACCAAGCCGGTGGTATCCTTCATCGCCGGGCAGACCGCCCCGCCCGGCAAGCGGATGGGGCATGCTGGCGCGATCGTCGAAGGCGGCAGCGGCACGGCCGCAGATAAGATCGCCGCGCTCACCGCCGCCGGGGTGAAGGTTGCTGAGCACCCGGAGCAGATCCCGGATTTGCTGTAGCAGATCAATACCTCGACACCGCAGAAAACCAAATGACGTGATTTTGTAGGGGAGCACCTCCGTGTGCTCCCTGGGCGGACACAGAGGTCCGCCCCTACACAAGCCCTCTTCTACTTCACATCCAGCGGCGGGCACAGCGCGTGAAAACCGGCGGCGTCCTGGTAGGCTTTCGCCACCGCCAGCGCGGCTGCTTCGCCATATAACCGCCCGGTAAACGTAATACTGGACGGCTTCCCGTTTTCCGTCACCCCATTGGGAACGGCTACCGCCGGGTGCCCGGTCAGGTTCGTGAGAATCAGCGTGCTGCTGAACGACGGAGCAACGTATACATCAATGTCCTGCATGATCGACGCCATCGCGCGCATCAGCAGCGTGCGGACGCGGTTGGCCTGGATGTACTCGACGGCGGGGATCAGCCGCGCGGTGCGGAAGACGTTCGGCCAGGCGTCTTTGATCTGCCGGGTGAGCAGATCGTCGCGATTGCTGAGGGTAAGCTCACTAAAATAGGCGGCAGCCTCCGCTTCAAGGATCAGGGTCAGGGCTTCATAGGTCTGCGCGGGATAATCGGGCAGCGCCATCGGGATCAGATTTACGCCGAGCGAGCGCAGCACGTCTAACGTCTGATCGTCCAGCGCTTTCTGTTCGTGAGCGTCGTCGAACGCGCTCTGCACATAGCCGATCCGCAAATCGGCGGGCTTGAGATCGGGATTCCAGTTGAAGGGGTAATCCGTCACCGTCAGATCGTGACTGTCCGGCCCATAGATGGCGTTAAAGACCCATGCGCAGTCCTCAACCGAACGCGCCAGCGGGCCGATCTTGTCCATCGTCCAACTGAGCGCCATGGCCCCGTGACGGCTGACGCGGCCAAAGGTGGGCCGCAGCCCCGTAACGCGGCACTGCGTCGAAGGTGAGACGATCGAGCCATACGTCTCGGTGCCGATGGCAAAACCGACCAATCCCCCCGCGACCGCTGCCGCCGATCCCGCCGATGAGCCGCTCGACCCTTCTTCGACGTTCCAGGGGGTGCGTGTCATCCCGCCGAACCAGACATCGCCCCAGGCCAGCGCGCCAACCGACAGCTTGGCGATCAGCACCGCGCCGGCTGCGTCCAGCCGCTCGACCACGGTCGCATCCAGATCGAGCATCTGATCCTGGTAGGGTTCCGCGCCCCAGGTGGTCGGATACCCGCGTACCGCCAACAGGTCCTTGACGCCCCACGGGATGCCATGCAGCGGCCCGCGATAGTGCCCGGCGGCGATCTCCGCATCGGCGCGGCGTGCCTGCTCCATGGCGCGCTCCTCGGTGAGCGTGATCACACAGTGCAGCACCGGATCATACCGTTTCAGGCGAGCCAGATACATCTGGGTCAGCGCCACGGATGTGACCTGCCGGGTGCGGATCAGGTGCGCCAAGTGCGTCACCGGCCAGAAGGCGACGTCTTCCAGGTTGGCCGGCAGCGGCGGGGCCTCGGTGGCACTCAGGATAAAGGGCTGCCGTTCCGTGTCAAACACCATCCCCGGCAGGCGCGGATCGAAGGCGAACGCGGGCGGCACGCTGTTATCGAGCGCGATGTCGCGCAGGATGCCGTAATGGTCCCGGTGTTCCTGCACCCCTTCGCGCATCAGTTCGCGCTCACTCTGGCGTAAATTCGAGTCCGATTACCTGCTCGGCAGTGGCTAGCTGATCGAGGGTGATGTCGCTGCTGGTGGGATTGGTGGATGAGGTGGTCATGGTTCCCCCTGGACTGGGACGCATCGGTACAGAGTCTAAAGTCGTATTACAGGTTCGGTCGTGCCTGTTCGGCATCAGGCTTCGGGTTTATTGAGATCCTGAAACAGCGTGATTTGCAGGCCGTCCGGTGATTGCAGGCGACATTATGGTGGTTCCAGGGAGTCATGACAGGCTCGTGGACGAGCGTCGCGCCCTGCTTGAGCAACGCCGCGACGGCCTTTTCGAGATCGGGGACCTGGATTGCAAGACGGATCTGCCCACTCACCCGCCGCCCGGCTTCAATCTGATCGACGGCCGCGGCGTGCTGCTGGTCGATGATCTCCAGAGTTGCGCGGCCCATCTCAAACAGGATGCCCTGCCCCTGGTCGCTGGTCCAGATCTCGGCAGGCTCTAACCCCAGGCCCTCCTGATAAAAGCGGACCAGCCGCTCATAATCATCGGCGGTGAGGGCCACGCGCAGTTCAAAGACGGATGGTGGCATGGTAGCTCCTTTGGAATAGCTTTGAGTTGTGAGTTTTCGAGTCAGGACTATGGGCTTGACTCATAACTCACAGACTTCACGACTCATCACCCTGATTCGCACTCCGCCATCTGATTTCCCCGTAACTCCCTGTATAAGTATAGCATAGGCAAACAAGCACGGTATTGACCCCGCCTACGCAGTATGGTATGCTGGCGCTATCTTAAAAGCGACGACGGAAACGAGTACGCGCTGCTGTACCTCTCAGCGAATCCGGGCCGGGTGCGAGCCGGATAGGGAACCAGGGCGGAAAATCCTTCCTGAGCTGCAAGCTGAACGCGCCCACGCGCTCGTAGCGCGCATGCGCCAGTAAGCTGGGCCGGATTGGTCCCCGTTAACCGGACCGCGCCATAGGGTGAACCATAATACCCTTGTGGCGGCCAAGCGCCCTGCCTGTTTGGCAGGGAAGCAGGGTGGTACCGCGCGAGCTACGCTCCCGTCCCTGAATTTGTCAGGGTGGGAGTTTTTTGTTTTTGGGAGACGGTGCATGGCAGAGAATGTGACCATCCGGCCCGCAGCGCCGCAGGATCAGGACGCGATCGCCCGGCTGTGGCAGGCGCTCACCGATTATCACGTCGGGCTGGATGCGCGGCTGCCCACGGCGGCATCCGGCGCGGCCGGGAATTACGCGGCGCGGCTGCTGGAACGGCGTGACGATCCTGATACGCGCACATTCGTCGCCGAGGTCGATGGGCAGGTCGTCGGCTATATCCTGGGGGCCGTGATCGATATGCACGCGGACCTGTTCGAATACGTGGACTCTGGGTTTATCGCGGATGTATTCGTGGATCCGGCCTACCGGCGCAGAGGGATCGCGCGGCGGCTGTTCGAGACGATCAGCGCGTGGTTTGCCGAACAGGGTGTGCATCTCGTCGAATGGCAGGTCGCGTCGCAAAACCTGGAAGCGATCCTGTTCTGGGAAGCGGTCGGCGGCAAGCCGATCACGGTTCGGATGCAGAAGAGTCTGGATGGCGGCTAGCCGGTGTGGATGATGAGCCTTCTCAGGAACGGGCGCTTTTGGCTGGTGTTCGGGCCAAGTCTGGCGGCAGTCCTGTTGGCGGTCGCAATTCCGGATCAGCTTGCTTTCCTGTTGGGCACGGCGGCGGCGTGGGTAGTGGTTGCTACGTCCGTCTTCCGCAGCCAGGAGCGTATGGAATATCAGGCGGCGATCCGGTTCATGCGCCGAGGGAATTACGTCGAGGCGATCCGCACAATGGATGTGCTGATCAATGCTGAGCCGCATTCGGTCGATCATCGTCATTTTCGTGCCGAGCTTTACCGTCTGTCCGGGGATTTAGAACGCGCGACCGCCGATTACATTTGGATGATCGGGCGCGATCTCGGCTGGGTTCTTGGCCATATCGGGCTGGCTGAGATCGCGATGCAGCAGGGCGATTATGACGCGGGCGCGGGAACATGCGCTGGCCGCTCTTGAACAAGATAAAAGCTGGATGGCCGCGTACAATCTCGGCTGGATCGAAGATCGCCGGGGCGACGCGGAAGCCGCCGTAAAAAATCTCGAAAGTGGCGTTCACATCCGGCATCCCGCACAGCCGGTTTCGGCTGCTGGCGCGGCTGTGGCTGGCGCGGAATTATCACCGGCTGGGGCGCGACGAGGACGCCGGGAAACAGATCGCGCTGATGCGTAAAGAAACGAAGGGCGTGCGCGAATGGCAAGCGATTTTGGAAAGCGAGCAGGGTGCTGTGACTGCGCAACCTGTATCAGAGATGATATTAGCCTCGCGCAGCAGTTATTAAAAGCAGAAACGACGTTAGACGCACTGGACTAGGGAGGTGCGGGCGTGGCAGGATGGCTTAAGCGGCGCTTGCCGCGTTTGATTCGCAGACCGGATCACCAACCGTTCGGTTTATGAACCCGGTCAGGAGGGACCATGTTTAAACCTGTATCGTCTCAGTTAGATATCGAAGGGCTGGAACTCGACCAGCTTGAGTTCTGGCGCGCGAACAACGTCTTCCATCGCACCATGGACGAGCGGAAAGGCGGGCGCGTGTGGGTCTTCTTTGAAGGGCCGCCCACCGCCAACGGACGCCCCGGCACGCATCACGTGCTGGCGCGCGCGTTCAAGGATATGTTCCCGCGCTACCAGACTATGAACGGCGCTTACGTGCTGCGTAAGGGCGGCTGGGATACACACGGCCTGCCCGTGGAGATCGAGGTCGAAAAGGAACTCGGCCTGAACCACAAGCACGAAATCGAGGAATACGGCATCGCCGAGTTTAACGCCAAATGCCGTGACAGCGTCTTCCGCTACATCCAGGAATGGGAGCGGCTGACGGAGCGCATTGCCTTCTGGGTGGATCTGGAAGAGGCGTATGTCACGTACAAAAACGAATACATCCAGAGCGTGTGGTGGATTCTGAGCGAGTTCTGGAAAAAGGGCCTGCTTTACCAGGGCTACAAGGTCGTGCCCTACTGCGCGCGCTGCGGCACGCCGCTCAGCACGTCACGAAGTCTCGCAGGGCTACGAAGAAGTGGCCGATCCGAGCATCTTTGTCCGCTTTGCGGTCAAGGACCAGCCAGGCACGTCGTTCCTGGTCTGGACAACGACCCCCTGGACGCTGCCCGGCAATGTCGCGCTGGCGGTGAACCGCCGCGAAACCTACGTCGTGGTCGAAGGTCCGGCGGCCAGCGGCACCGGCACGGAGCGGCTGATCCTGGCGCGCTCGCTGATGGGTAAGGCGCTCAAGGGTGCCCAGCGCTACACGGTCGTGCGGGAACTGAAGGGCGAAGAACTGCTCGGCATGCACTACGAGCCGCTCTATCGCTTCCTGCCCGTTGAGCAGGATTACGCTTACGTGGTTCACGGCGATTTCGTGAGCATGGAAGATGGCTCCGGCATCGTGCATATCGCGCCCGCGTTCGGCGCGGATGACATGGATGTGGGGCAGGCGTACAAGCTGCCCATCCTGCAGACCGTCGCACCGGATGGCGCATTTATCGACGCGGTGACACCCTGGGCGGGCGTCTGGGTGAAGGACGCCGATCCGCAGATCACGCAGGAACTCACCGATCGCGGCCTGCTCTACAAGGAGCAGTTGTACGAGCACAACTACCCGTTCTGCTGGCGCTGCCATACGCCGCTGCTCTACTACGCCCGCGCGACGTGGTATATCGAGGCGACGCGCTACCGCCAGCAGATGATCGATCTGAACCAGACGATCAACTGGGTGCCCGAACACATCAAGGATGGGCGCTTCGGCAACTGGCTGGAAGATCTGCGCGACTGGGCGCTTGGCCGCGAACGCTACTGGGGTACGCCCCTGCCCGTCTGGATCTGTGACAATCCCGACTGCGAGCACAAGCTCTGTGTGAGCGGCGTGGCGGAACTCGAAGACCTCACCGGGCGCGATCTGTCCGATCTCGACCTGCACCGCCCCTATGTGGACGAGGTGACGCTGCCCTGTCCCACGTGCGGCGGCACGATGCGCCGCGTCCCAGAGCTGATCGACGTGTGGTTCGACAGCGGTGCGATGGGCGTGGCCCAGTGGGGCTATCCGTACCAGAATCAGGAGAAGTTTCACGAGCAGTTCCCGGCGGATTACATCTGCGAAGCGGTGGATCAGACCCGCGGCTGGTTCTACAGCCAGCACGCCATCGCAACCATGCTGTTCGAGAGCGTGAACTTCAAGAACTGCATCTGCCTGGGGCACATCCAGGATGGCGACGGGCGCAAGATGTCCAAGAGTCTGGGCAATATCGTCGATCCATGGAGTGTGATCAACAAATACGGGGCGGATGCCATGCGCTGGTACATGTACACAGCGGCACCGCCCGGCGAATCGCGCCGCTTCTCGGTCGAACTGGTGGGCGAAGTGGTCAGGAACTTCTACCTGACGCTGTGGAACGTGTACAGCTTCTTCGTCACCTATGCCAACATCGACGGCTTTGATCCGACTCTGCCGCCGGTTCCGGTGGCGGAGCGCGACTCGCTGGATCGCTGGGTGCTGGCGAAGCTGCACATGCTGGTGCGTGAAGTCACCGAGGCTTATGAGAGCTACGATGTGCCGCGCGCCACGCGGCCGATCGAAGCGTTCGTGAACGATCTGAGCAACTGGTATCTGCGCCGCTCGCGCCGCCGCTTCTGGAAATCGGGCGACGATGCCAACAAGCGCGCCGCCTACCAGACGCTTCACGAGTGCCTGGTGATGCTGTCCAAGCTGCTGGCTCCGTCGATGCCGTTCCTGGCCGACGCGCTGTACCGCAATCTGGTCGCCGGGGTAGATTCCACCGCGCCGGAGAGCGTGCATCTCGCGCTGTGGCCCGCCTATGACAAGGCGCTGATGGATGAAAAAGTCGTCAGCGACATGGAACTGGTGCAGCGGCTGGTCAGCATGGGACACGCGGCCCGCAGCAGCGCCAATCTCAAAGTGCGGCAGCCGTTGGCCGAAGCGGTGTTCGTGACCCGCTACAGCGCCGAGCGCGACGTCGTGCGGTCGCTGGCCGGCGCGATCGCGGACGAGCTTAACGTCAAGAATCTGCGCGTGGTCGATTCGGCCGAGGAGATGATGACGTACCGTCTCAACCCGCTGCCGATGGTGTTGGGCAAGGCGCTGAAGGGCGACTTCCCGAAGGTGCAGAAGGCGCTGCGCGAAGGCGATCCCGCCGATGTCCAGCGGTGGGCGAAGGCGCTGCGGGCCGGCGAGAATATCACCGTGGACGTCAACGGCCAGCGCTTTGAGGTCACGCCGGAACAGGTCGAAGTCCAGCAGTCGGCGGCGGAAGGTTACGCCGTGGCCGAAGATTACGGTTATGTCGTGGGGTTATCTACCGCGCTGACCGAGGATCTGGTCCGCGAGGGGCTGGCGCGCGAGTTTGTCCGGCGCGTCCAGACACTCCGTAAGGATGCCGACTTTAACATCACCGACCGGATCGCGGTCACCTATCAGGCCAGCACTGGCCTGAGCGAAGCGGTCCAGGCTTACCGCGATTACATCCAACGCGAAACGCTGGCCGATGAACTGGTCGAATCGCCACCCGGCAATGGCGCGACCAGCGCCGAATTTGCCTTCGACGAGGAGACGGTGACCGTCGGCGTGCGCCAGTTGCAGCGTCTATAATCTCGGGGGGCGGGACACCCTATCCCGCCCTCGTGATACTGCCGGATTATCCGGCCTTGTCGGGCAGATTCTCGTCCGTTAAAATGAGGGGGCCCGTCCTTCTCATGAGTGTGGGGTTCTTTTTCACCATGACAACAACCAAGACTGAACTGTACGATGTCCTCCTGAAGCTGCGCGATGATCTGAGCAGCAGCCTGCGACAGATGGAAGACGCCGCCGCGCTGGATATTGACGGCGTGGGATACACCAATCATCAGGCGGACGACGCGACAGCCGTTTTTGATCAGACGGCGGATGCCTCGGCGCTGATTGCGATCCGCAATCGTCTGCGCCAGGTCGATGAAGCGGTGGTGAGGCACGACAGCGGAAGCTATGGAATATGCGAAAACTGTGGGAACGAGATCGATATTGCGCGGCTGGAGGCGATGCCCTATACCCCGCTGTGCCTGCGCTGCGCCGAATCCCGTGATTATCGCGCGGGGGTGTAATGCTGGCTAAAGAACGTTTCTCTGACCCCGTGATCCCCATCAAGACGGCTCAACCCGCCCCGGCGACCTTTGGACAATGGTTGCTCCTGGCCGCCGTCGGCCTGCTGGCGATCCTGGCCGACCAGATCACCAAGGCTTACGTGGTGGCCCATCTCGCCCTTCACAACTCGTGGATGCCCATTGATGCCATCGAGCCGGTTTTCCGGTTCACTCATGTGCATAACCGGGGGGCGGCGTTTGGACTGTTTCCGCAGGGGGGGATGTTCTTTCTGTTCGTCGCCGTGATCGTGTCCGGCGTGATCATCTACTACTACCGGCAGATTCCGGGGCAGGCATGGCTGGTCCGGCTGGCGCTGGGCTTGCAGCTTGGCGGCGCGCTCGGCAATGTAATCGACCGGGTGCGGCTTGGTTACGTGGTGGATTTTTTTCACGTCGAATACTGGCCGGTGTTTAACGTGGCCGACAGCTGTATCGTGGTGGGCGTGGCACTGCTGGCGCTCGCCATGCTGATCGATGAATACCGGGCGATGCGCGAAAAGCAGACCAAGTTGCCCTCGGACGATGAAGCCGCCGGATCATGAGCCTCATCTGGCAAGACCGCTACGAACCGCGTTACGAACCCGATCGGATTCTGCGCCGCCTGATGCCGGCTGATGTTCCGGCGGCGACCGCCCTGGCTCACAGCGTGGGCTGGACCCACCAGGCGGCAGACTGGGAGCGCGCGCTGCACTGGTCGCCCGACGGCTGTTTTGTGCTCGAAGAGCCGGACGGCGGCCGGATTGTCGGGACGGTCGGCACCACCGTCTACGGCACCGATCTCGGCTGGATCGGGATGATGATCATCGCGCCGGACCGTCAGCGGCGTGGGCTGGGCCAGCAGTTGATGCGGGCGGCGTTGGATCATCTGATCACGCGGGGCGTTGAGCGGATCATGCTGGACGCGAGCGAGATGGGCCGCCCCTTGTATCGCAAGCTGGGCTTCCGCGAACTGTACAAGGTCGAGCGTTGGGATGGCAAGGCCAGCACCTATCTCGGACCCCGTGCCCGCCGCATCCAGCCGCAGGACCACGAAGCCGTGTTAGCGCTTGACACCGTGCTGTTTGGACTCGATCGCACCTTTATCCTCAACCGGCTGATGGATGAGTTCCCCGATCTGGCGTGGGTGGACCGGGTGCAGGGGCAGCCAGAGGGCTATCTGTTGGGCCGACGCACCGCGGATGGAGTCGCGCTTGGCCCCTGGATGAGTTGGAGTGCCGCCTCGGCGGAACGGCTGCTGCTGGCCGCGCTGGAACAACTTCAGGGCCAGATGGTTGCCGTGTATATCCCCGATCCGAATGGGCGCAGCCAGCTTTTAGCGCGCAACCACAACTTTGCGCGCGCCCGCGCTTGTACCCGCATGATTTACGGCGATGCCTTCCCCATTCGCAGCCAGCCGTTAACCGAATTGGCGATTACATCTTACGCCACCGGATAAGCAGCCGTTAGCGGTTAGCCATTGGCCGTTAGCGGTGCCTCGTCACTTGATAATCTCACCATACAGCAAGACTCTGAGGCGGAAACAGGGCGGGTTAACAAACCCGCCCCTACGAAATCTTGCCATCCAATTCTTTTTGAAACAGGGAAATCAACAGCGCTGCCGCAACGGGTCAACCGCCAATCGCTAACCGCTAATGGCTAACGGCTAAAAGCTGTGCAGATCCTCCAGCGCGATCAGGCCCCGGCGCAGCGCGATCAACGCGGCTTCGCTGCGAGATTTGGCGTTCAACTGCTCGATGAGCGTGATGAGCTGCGCAGCGACCAGCGTCGGATCGATCCGCAGGCGTTCGGCAATCTGGTCGTTGGTCAGCCCGGCGGCCACGCCGATCAGGATGGTCCGGTCCAGGTCGCTCAGAGCGTGGGACGTGCCTTCATCGCGCGCCATCAGGCCCTGTACGACCCGCTCTGCAACGCCATGCCCCAGGACCAAATGCCCGGCGTAAACGTCCAGTACCGCCTGCAGCAGATCGGTTTCCCCGGTCGTCTTGAGGATATATCCATGCGCGCCGGCGCGCAGCGCCCGGATGATATAGGCGTCCTCGTCGCGGCCGGTGAGAACCAACACCTTCACGTTCGGCCAGTCCGCCCGAAGCTGCGGCAGGATGTCCAGGCCGCTGGTTCCTGGCATGTTCAGATCGAGCAGGAGGACATCCGGCTGTTTCTGGCGCACCATTTCAAGCGCCAGGGCACCGTCTTCAGCCTCGCCTACCACCTCGATCCCCTCGTTGTCGTTCAGATACAGGGCAAGACTGGTCCGCAGAATCTTGTGATCGTCGGCCAGCGCCACGCGGATCGGATGCGGTCCGGCTGGCGGTTTGGCTTCTGCGGCTGGCGGCTCGCCATTGACCGCGACAGCTGTGGAGCTGACCGTTTGATCAGGCTGCGGCACGGACGCTGCCAGGGCTGCCGCCATCGCCGCGGCCGATTCGAAGCGGTTGTCCGACTGTTTGGCGAGCGCCCGCAGAATGGTGTGTTCCAGCCCAATGGGAATATCCGGGATCAGTTCGCGGGGGGGCTGCGGCGGCTTTTTCACCTGCTGAAGCAGCAGCACGCCGATGTCATCCGAATCGAAGGGCAGCACGCCCGTAACCAGTTCATAGAGCACTACCCCGGTGGAATAGATGTCGGTGCGAGGCGTCAGTGCCAACCCTTGCGCCTGCTCCGGTGACAGGTAGGCCGGGGTGCCGATGATGCGCCCGGTGGCGGTCAGGCGTTTGCTGCTGCCGGAGATCGCCAGCCCGAAGTCCATGATCTTGATCTGGCCGCCGGGCGTGATATGGATATTGGCGGGTTTGATGTCGCGATGGATGAGTCCCTGCTGGTGAGCGTAGTCGAGCGCCAGACAGATTTGCCGACCAAGTTCCGCGACCACCTGAGGCGGAGAAGGGATAAACGAAAAGAGCGGGCGGCCCTCGATATGTTCGATCACCAGATAGGGCAGGTCATCCTCTTCGCCTACATCGTAAATCCCCATGATACCGGGGTGGTTAAGGCGGGCGGCCGCCAGCGCCTCGCGCTGAAAGCGCTTGCGGGTCGTGTTATCCACGTAGGGCAGCATGATCTTGATGGCGACCGTGCGTTCAAGCCGGTTATCCACGCCCCGGTAGACCGCGGCAGTGGCCCCCTCCCCGATCAATTCGATGACTTCGTAGCGATTACCTAGCTTTCGACCAATCATATCCACGCCTGTTGTGCTGCTCCCCAAAAATCTGCGGAGAGTTTACAAACGACTGAACGGATATGCAACAAGATCGACAGATTTTGGTGATGAGTGGTGAGTTTTGAGTCATGAGTCGTAAGGTATGAATTGTAAGAAGTCGATTGGGAGATTCTCTCATGAACTCAGGACTTCAAGACTCACCACTTTCTCGGTAAACTTGTCAGGCCGGGCCGGAACAAGTAAAGTTGGGAGCGGTATCAAAAGCCATCTGAAAAGGTCATGACGCCGCGGGTTGAAACCGCGCGGCTATTCCAAAAGCCCGGAAGCCCGCTAAAGGGGCTGGGCTGGAGTCCCTTCAGCGGACTTTTTTCTCTCACAGCCGGACCGTTTTAACGTCCGGCGTTGGACTTCTCAATCGGGCTCTCAGAACGCAGCAAAGGACCGGCGTATGCGGAATTGACGACTCGGTGTGATTGGTCTGCTCATCCTGTTGATGATGGGGACTGCGGCCTGCGGTGCGTTGGACGATACCCGGAGCAAAGCGGAAACGGTGGATGAGGCGGTCAGCCTGCTGCAAGCGGTCGAAGACGACAGCACATGGTCAACTATCGCCGATGGGCTGGACGAACTGGACGCTCTGGAACAGGGCTACGCCTTGCAGTCTCATTTCACATCGGAGGCAGGTGAGCAGGTCATCACGATCCAGGTGGATGCGGACGATGATGCGCTCATCGAGAGCACCGAAGACGGCGAGACAGAGACTTACCTGGTGCAGGGATACCACGCATCCGCCGAGCGCGCGCCGGTCTACCGGGTGGAAGCGGATCGCTACGTCTGCGCGTGGCAGGACACCCGCGCCGATGGGTTTCAGAACGGGCCGCGCGGTCTGTTCGCGGCTTACGGGGTAGAGGCGATGGGTGTGCGGCTGCTGTCCGTGGCCGAGCGCGACGAAGACGGAGACGCGCCGATCATCGGGCGGGACGCGATTCGTTACACGGTCGAGTCAACGCGTGGACGACGCGCGTGATATTCTCCAGCGGCTGGATAACGAGGCGCTTCAGGCGGCGGTGGATGCTGCCGGCACGTTCGACTTCAGCGGCGTGCTCTATCTGGACGAGGACACGCTGGCCCTGCTGAGTTATGAAAGCGCGTATACCGATCCATCCGCCCAACACCAGACCGAATTCCGGTTTGAGATCACCGCCTGGGACGGCGTGGCGGATATTCCCACCCCGGCGGCTAATGAAATCGATACGCCCTGTGAGTAGCGGCGAGTTCTCGTTTCTGGGCATAAGAATGTACAATTAGGGGTGTAAGGCTCAGCCGCGGTTGGCTCGAGCGCTGATGGCTACGCCGCTGCTTCAATATCATCTGAGAGAGCTATTACAGGAATCCGATCATGACCGACGCCGAACTTGCCATCCTGACCATCGTCGCTGAAGGCCCTATCTATGGGTATGACATTCAGACCGTGATCATCCAGCGCGGGCTGCGTGCCTGGACCAATATTGGCGTTTCGTCCATGTACTATGTGCTGCAAAAGCTGGAACGCCAGGGGTTAGTCGAGAGCAAAGGCGCACCGCTGGCCGAAGGGCCATCCCGCCGCCAGTATCATATCACGCCTGCCGGATTCGGCGTCTTGCAGACAGCAGTGGCCGACCTGATCAGCACGCCGCGCGACTCGACAACCGAGTTTGAACTGGGGCTGGCGAATCTGCACGTGCTGCGCCCGGCCCAGATTCGCACGGCGTTTATCGCCTACCGCCAGGAATTGGTCTCCCGGCTCAATCAGGCCCGCGAGCGCTGGCAGACTCTCCGCGACAGCCGCGCCCCGTTCAACGTCGATGCCATGTTCGGACATCATGTCGCCATCCTGGAAGCGGAACTGAACTGGATCCGGGAATTTATCGAAGAATGGGAGGCCCAGCTTCCTGCCGCGACGGAGGCCACCCCCGCCGAACCCGCCGAGATTCCGCGCATGAAACAGGTCGTGCTGCCGCACGATCCCGATTCCCCGCACCGCGCGCCAACCCGTGTGATTAACCATCAACCGGCCACCCCGCCCCCACCGGCTACGGATGGCGAAACACCGCCGGCCAAAACCACGGCGTTCAGCAAAAAAACACCCCGCGATCTGATGTCGCCCGCTTCCCCCGAGGGCCAGGATGGAGAGGAAACAGGACCAGAGTAACAGGCAGGGATCGGGAAACGTAACGCACCATAAAGAGTTATTCCATGTTACACTAGAAAATATCTTTGGCGTTAATTTTTATTGGGGAGCAAACGGATGGCGCCGCGCGTGCTTTATATCGAGGACAGTATCGACAATCTGGTATTGGTGCGCCGTGTGTTAAAGGCTGCCGGTTTTGAACTGCTCGAAGCGACCTCGGCCCGCGAGGGGATTCTGGCCGCCGAACAACACAAGCCCGATCTGATCCTGATGGATATCAATATGCCCGAGATGGATGGGCTGACCGCAACCAGCCAGCTGCGCCAGAATGCTGAACTCGAACATATCCCGATCATCGCTTTGACGGCCAATCTGATGCATAACGTGCTCGAAAAAGCTCTGGACGCCGGCTGTGATGGGTATATCGCCAAGCCGATCACGGTCGATGACCTGCCCAAACAGGTGATGAGTTTTTTGCAGAGCGGACGCCACCGGAACGGCCAGGATTGAACCGGGCCACACCCCGATCACCGCATCTTAGGTCCAGTGAGAGAATCGATCGATGTCAACGCGCCAGAACTCGCACGACTTGCGCTCGAACAGCCCCGAACGGTTGCTGAAGACGATCCAGCAGATCGCGCGCGACATAAACACGCAGCCCGCCAGCGGCCGGGCGCTGGTCGCCGCCTGCCAGCAGTTGGCCGGGGCGCTGTCGCTCGATTACGTGCTGATCGCGCGCTCCGATCCGGCATCCAACGAGGCCGTAGTGCTGGCCGAGTTCCCGGCGGTTCTGGAACCAGGAGGTATTCTGCCGCTGGAAGGCTTTGACGCCTTCCGCCAGCTTGAGAACCAGCGCGAGCCGCTGATCGTCGAGCCGGCTGAGGGCGATGGACTGATTCCTGGCCTGCCACACCTGCACACTCTCATGTTAGTCCCGCTGCGGGTGCAAGATGACCGGATCGGGTTCATGCTGGTGGGCTCGGCGCGGGCCGGGCGGCGGTTCAGCGAGGCCGATCAGGCCGCCGTCGAAATGATTGCCACCCAGTTCGCCGCCAGTCTGCGCAGCGCCGACCTGGCCGATGAAATTCAGCGGCGCGCCAGCCAGCTTGATCAGGTCACGGCATTCGGTCGGCTCATCACCAGCACGCTGGAACGCAGCCGGCTTTTGCAGCACGTCGCGGATCTCGTGCCGGGTCTGCTGCCCACCGAACAGCTTCAAATCGCGCTGCTGGCGGCCGGGCAGAGCCGGATGCAGTTGATCACGCTGAGCAAAGACGCCCCACCCCAGGAAGATGACGTCGCGGCAGCAGGATCCAGCATCGAGGAGGTGGTCCAGACCCAGAATCCGCTGCTGGTGCTCGACCTGCAAAGCTCCGCCTATACCGATCACCGGCGGACCATAGGGCCGGCTGTGGGTTCAGTCCTGGTGGCACCCCTGTTGATCAGTGGGCGGGCCATAGGAGCCGTAATGGTGAGTCACTCGCGCCCTCACCGCTACACCCCGGCCGACCTGACCCTGCTGCAGCAAATCGCCAACCAGATCGCCATCGCCCTGGAAAACGCCCGCCAGTTCCGGATCGCACAGCAAAGCGCGCTGTACGAAGAGGCGTTGAGCGCCATCACGTCCCATTTGCAGCAGCAGGCCGATCTGCGGGTCATGCTTGAGCAGACGATGGTCGATCTGGGCAAGGTTTTGGGGGCACGCCGCGCGCGCGTGCGGCTCCAGGTGGCACCGCTTGAAGCCGCCCAACCCGCCAAATTAAAAGAGTAAATGCTGATGGATTTATGGTTTCGATCCAATGTTTTGTCACGGCTGGCCGGGCCATGGCTGGCCGGGCGCGAACATCTGCCGGGACAACCGGCCAACTCCCAGGGTGACACGAACATCCTGATCACAATCGGTCAGGAAATCTATTCGAGCCTGTTTGAGCGCCTCGAACTCGATACGTTCGTGCAGCGTTTCGCGGAGAGCCTCGAACGGCATGTGCCTGCCATCGAGCACCTGCAAATCTATCTCGTCAGCGAAGACGGCCAGCGGGCCGTGCTGCATGGGGCCACGGGCGCGATAGGAAAAAAGCTGCTGGACCGGGAGTATCAGGTCGATGTCGGCGGGCTAAGCGTGGTGGGGCGCGTGGCACTCAACCGCCATGATCTGCTGCTGCCCGACTTCACGCAGGAGCAGATCCACAAGCCGCACGCGCTGCTGACCGATATGCGCTCCGAGTTCGCCATCCCGCTGCTGGCTCAGGAACGGGTGATCGGCGTGCTCGACGCTTACAGCACGCGGCCCGGCGCGTTTTCACCGGGCGAGATCACCCTGCTGCACGCGGTGGCGATCCAGCTTACGATGGCCGTGGACAGCCTGCAGCTCTATGACGAAGCCCAGCGCAACCTGCGCGAGAATCAGGCGCTTTTCCAGCAGACGCAGTCCAACCTGCGCGAGATCGAGCGTCTGAATTACCAGCTTACCGGGCGGGCCTGGAGCGAGTATCTGCGCCTGCAAGCGGATTCGACGGCGATCGCGCTCGATCTGGACAGCGGCCAGATTGTCCCCGACGCCGAGTGGACGCCGGCGCTCCAGGAAACGGCTGCACGGCGGCAGGTGATTACGACCATTCAGGAGGGTGAGCGGCGGATTGCCCTGCCGATCACGGTGCGCAACGAAGTGATCGGCGCGATGGAATTTGAGCTTGACTCAGACAGCACCCTGCCCGAAGGCGTGCTGGAACTGTGTGAAGCCGTCGGTCAGCGGCTTGGGCTGGCAATGGAAAACCGGCGGCTGTTTGACGAAACCCAGCGCGCGGTCCAGCGTGAAGGGCTGATCAACGACATCAACACCGATCTGCAGGCGGCGACCAGCGTTGACGTCATTCTCCAGCGTGCGGCGCAGCATCTCAACGATGCGCTGAACGCCCGACAGGTATCGATCCGGCTGGGTATGCCCACGGATAGCGCACCGAGAAAGGCGTGACGATGCCCGTATTCCTCCGCCGATTGTTGGCCGTCCACTACCCCTATCAGAACCCCTTGCAGGCGATGCGCGCCCGGATCTTCCTGCCGTTCAGTCTGGTGGCGGGCGGTTTCCTGATCCTGATTAACCTGCTCACGGTGCTCAACGCCATCGCCCAGCGCAGCGAGCAGATCCAAGGTTATTCGCTGATCATCCTGCCGGCCGCCTGGGTGATCATGCTGCTGACCGCTTCTCTGATCCAGCGGGGCTGGATCAACACGAGCATGGCCCTGCTCGGCGCGCTGGTGCTTGCGTACAACCTTGCGGATGTATTCCTGTCGGGCAGCATGACCACCGGCATCATCTTTTCGCTCGTCGTGATCTTCTTCAGCCTGTCGTTCGGCAGCCGGGGAGCCGCCGCGGCCTACCTGTATTCGGTCGTCATGCTGGCGGTGATGGCCCGGGTGCGCTCGGACGGGCTGTGGGGCACCGACGAAATCGACAATATTGCTTCGATTGTGTTCTATTCAGGGGCGAACCTGACGATCACCACCATACTGCTGTGGTTGTTCGCCGGGCAGTTGCAGCAGGCGTTCCGCCAGAGTTCCCGGCTGGTGGCACAGACACGCGCCACGGCGACCGTCGGGCAGGCGCTCTCGCGGGTGCTGAATCTGGACGAGCTTCTGACGGAAGCGGTCGATCTGATCCGTGACCGCTTTGCGCTGTACCATGTTCAGGTCTATCTGGTCGATGCCGCCCGGAATTATGCCAATCTGGCGGCAAGCACCGGCACAATCGGTGAGGCGCTGCTGGCGCAGGGATTCCACGTGGCGGTTGGCCCGCGCGCCGTGGCCGGGCAGGTGATCGAGACGGGCGAACAGGTTTACGTCGAGGACATTACCCAGACGGCGTATTATCACCCGGACATGCTGGCGCACAGCCGGAGCGAGCTCGGTCTGCCGCTGCGGGTGGGCGATGACCTGCTGGGCGTGCTGGACGTCCACAGCTCGCGTCCGGGCGCGTTCGGGCCGGACGATATTGAAACGATGCACATTCTGGCGAACCAGCTCAGCCAGTCGATTTACAACGCGCGCCTGTTTGAAGCTCAGCAGCAGAATGTCTTCCAGAACCGCCGCCTGTTCCTGGAAAGCGAAACGAATCTGCGCGAGATCGAGCGCCTCAACCGCCAGTTGATCGGCCAGTCGTGGCAGGATTACGTCGTCGAGCGGGATCCCGCGCTGTTCAACGTCCAGATCACTGGCGGCGATCTGAACCCCGGCGCGGCCGACTGGACGCCCTCCATGCGCCTGGCGGCAGAACGGCGGCGGATTGTCAGCCAGAAAAGCGGCAGCGATCAGGTCCTGGCCGTGCCCATTGTCATCCGCGGGCAGGCGATCGGGGCGATTGAAGTGCGCTTGCCCGAGCAGCAGAACCCGATTGAGGTTCGCAATATCGTGCAGGCGGTGGCCGAGCGCGTTGCGGTCAGCCTGGAAAATATCCGCCTGTTTGAACAGGCCCGCATCGCCGTGGAGCGCGAACAGCAGATCAACCGCATCTCGGCGCGGCTGCAAGGGCTGACCAGTATAGACGATGTGCTGGCGACCGCGCTCGAAACGCTGGGTCTCGCGCTTGGGGCCGAACAGGGAACGATCCGGCTGGCAACAGGTAATCTCATGGCGGCTGACGATGAACCGGCCTTCGCCCCGGATACGGGCATCATCCCATCACCGCACCGCAGCACGAGTGAGCCACCGCTCCCGCCGTCTAGTGAGCAAACAGGATCGCCGGCATGAGGAAATTTCTGGCGCGGCTGACCACGTTACGCGCGTCTTATCCCGATTTTACGGAGCGGCAGCAAGCGCAGCACCTGCTGCTGATGAATCTGTTCTGGATCGTGGTGACGGTCGTTTCGCTCCCTCTGATCCGCTGGTGGCTGTCCGGCATCTCGAACACCAACACGGGTATTCTGTTCTTTCCCCTGACGGCGCTCGTGGCGCTGGTGGTCCACGAACTGATCCAGCGCGGGCGGCTGCGACTGGCGCGCCGCCTGTTCGTGGCGAATGTGCTGCTGGCCGCGTCTCTGTCGCTGTTTCCCGACTACCGGCTGGATTCCCCCTTTATTGTCATGTTCTCGGTACCCCTGACGGCAGCGGGCGTTCTGCTGCGCCGGTCGCGCCTGTCGGGCGTGGCGCTGCTTCTGCTCGTGATGGCGGGCACCGCCGGCCTCGCGCAGATCGTCGGGGATATGCGGCCAACTCCGCTGGGCGACACCGTCGCCAGCGTCGGAACCAGCATCGTGCTCATGTTTATTATGGTGGGTCTGAATACGGTCATGCTGTGGTCGTTTATCCGCGGAGCCGAAGAAACCGCCGAACAGCAGCAGAGCCTATCCCGGCTGATCGCGGGGATGGCCCAGGTCAGCCACGCCGTCACCGACTTATCCGGTGCCGGAGACGAACTGAATCGGGTGGTTGAACAGCTCCGCGATATGCTGAGGCTGTACCATGTGCAGATCTTTCTGACCGACGCCGTCAGCGGCGCGCCGGTCTTGCAGGCCAGCACCGGGGTGATGGGCCGGCGGCTGCTTGACGAGGACCACCTGCTTACGCCCGACGAAAACAGCCCGATTCATGACGCACTGCGCCGCAAAGACCCCATCGTGATCCGCGCCACCGAACTCGAACCCCAACCGGCGGGTTTTCTGCCGGCCACTCGCGCCGAAGTGCTGCTGCCGCTGCGCGTCGGGAATCTCGTCCCGTTTGGCGTGCTCGATCTGCACAGCGCCCGCGCGGACGCCTTTTCGGACGATGAACTGCATATGCTGGCGGCCATTGCCAACCAGATCGCGGCGGCGATCTACCACATCCGGCAGGCCGGGACGCTGCGCGCCAGCCTGGACGAGCGCGATCAGCTTGCCGGGCAGGTCGAAGGGGCCCAGCGCGAGACGGCCCGTCTGAACCGCCAGTTGGTCGGCGCGACGTGGGGCACCTACTTGCAGGCGCAGCAAAGCGCCCGGACCGGACTCGGCTGGCGTGACGGGGCCGTTGTGCCGCCCGACACCGAATCCGAGATACTGGTCGAGACGATGGAAGACGGCCGCCCCCGACTGGAACAGCGCGGCGAAACCAGTGTGTTGTGCGTGCCGATCCGTTTGCGCGGCCAGACGCTAGGCGCGGTGGAGTTTCGCCGGCCGGGTGCCGCCGGCTGGTCCTCCGCGGCGCTGGAACTGGCCCAGATCGTCGCGGAACGGCTGGCGCTGTCGCTGGAAAATGCCCGTCTTTTTGAGCAGGCTCAGACCACCGCCCAGCGTGAGCAGTTGGTCAGCCAGATCACATCGCAGTTGCAGACCGCCACAGACCTGCAATCCCTGCTGACACTGGCCGCCGCACGATTTCAGGATGCGCTGGGAGCCACGCAGACCAGCGTCCGGCTCGGCGGGCCCCCGGCTGACGATGATCGAGTTTAGGAGCGAGACGGAACCATGTCGCTGCGCCGTTTGAACTTCATGAACTGGCCGATCAGCAGCAAGCTGACGGCAATTTTTCTGCTGGCTGTGCTGCTCCCGGCCTTGTTGATCGTGGTGCCGTTTTCGGCTCAGCGCCGGAATGCCATGCTGCGCGAGCAGAACGAAGTGCGCCTCGAAACTCTTGGTCCGTCGGAGGTCGCGCAGATCCGGCTGGCGCTGATCTCGCTCACCAACGGGATCGAACGGCTGGTGCTGGATCCGGTGGACTACGACCAGCTCGAACGTTACTTCTATCTGGCACGCTGGTCATCGCTATCAGAGGACGTGCAGCAGGAGCTCCGGCATTTCATCAACGGGAAAATCAAGCAGTACATGGCGAACGCGCCGTCCCTCTCGCGCGTGCGGCTGTATGACATCGAGGGCAACCTGCTGCTGGATGCGGTCATAGACGGGGGGCAGGTATCCACCCGCTATGCCGAAGCCCAGGCTGAACCCGAAACCGATCGGACGCCAGCGAACGCCCTCATGGAATCGGGCGAGGTCGGGCTGCGCACCACCATCACCAACATCTACGCCGACCGCAGCGGCAATCCGTCGCTGGATGTCGTTTATACGCTTCGCCCGCCCTGGGACCCGGCCGGCGCGGCGTCGATTGTCGGCCAGATGGTGTTCACCCAAAATCTGCTGCTGGCTGACGAAGACCTGCTGCTGCCTAACCTGTATGCGCTGCTGCGCAATTTCCCGCAGAGCGAGCAGGCCACGCATATTTTTCTGCTGGACGACCGCGGGCAGTTGATCATGCCGGACACGGATCATGCACTGCTCTATGACGCCAGCCGTTCGGCGGGGTTCCGCCGGGCGCAAAGCGGCGAAACCCAGGTATCGACCTATCGCAGCGCGCTGCTCCACACCGATGTGATCGGCTACCATACAGCGGTGGCTTTCCCGGATGGTCCCCGCTTCACGTTCCTGGTGGAAACCCCGCTGGACGAGATCAACCGTGAGGCGATCGAAGAAGGGTTCATCGCGCTGTTGTGGATCGGCATGGGCACGCTGGTTCTGGGCCTGATCAGCATCGCCCTGGGGACGCTGCTGATCGCCCGCCCGATCGCCCGCCTGACCGAAGCGACGAGGCAGGCAGCCGGGGGATCAAACATCCAACTGCCCCGCTTCACGCGCCGGGACGAGATCGGCGTGCTGAGCCAATCGTTTGGCGATATGGCCGATCAACTGCTGAGCGCGATTCACGAACTGGAAACCCGGGTGGCCGAGCGCACCCACAACCTGGAAGCGATGCTGGAAGTGAGCCGCGTGCTGGCGACGATCCGCGACCTGGACACCCTGCTGGAAGAAGTCGTCAGCCTGATCCGGGATCAGTTCGCGCCGGTTTATCACGCACAGGTATTTTTGATCGACGCGCCGACTAACCGCGCGGTCCTGCGCGCCTCGACCGGGCAGGCCGGGCGTCTGCTGCTTCAGCGCGGCCATTACCTCGACATCGGCAGCCAGAGCGTGATCGGCAGTGTGACCGCCACCGGCCACGCCGTCGTCGCGCTCGACACGTCGAAGAACCCCGTCCATCGGCGCAACGAGTTTTTGCCCGACACGCGCGCGGAGATGGCGCTCCCGCTGCGCATCGGCAAACGCATCATCGGCGCGCTGGACCTGCAAAGCACCCAGCCCAACGCCTTCTCCGAGCAGGAAATTGAGCTGTTTCAGGGCATGGCCGACCAGATTTCGGTGGCGATCGAAAATACAGCGCTGTTTGACGAGTCACTGGCGCGGCTGGTCGAAATTGAGCGGCTCAACCGCTCGCTGACCGAGGCCGCCTGGCGCGAGGTAGGCGAACGCCGGGGGCCAGCATCCACCGGCGCCAGCGCCGGGCAGACCACGCCAGCCGTTAGTTGGTCCGCGCTGCAACTGGAAGCGATGCACACCCGGCAGATCGCGGAGCGGGACGACGGCGACCGGATCACACTGGCCGTACCGGTGCTGCTGCGCGAACAGGTAATGGGCGCGGTCGAGTGGCAGGTGCCGCAGGCCAATTACACCCCCAACACGCGCCAGACCGCGCTGGACCTCTCCGACCGGCTGGCGCTCGCGGCCGAAAACATCCGCCTGTTCGAACAAAGCCTTCAGGCGGTGCAGCGCGAGCAAATGGTGAACCAGATTTCGAGCAAACTGATCGGCACGACCGATATTGACCTTATTTTGCAGACTGCCGTTCGCGAACTGGGTCTGGCGCTGCGGGCGTCGCAGATGATGATCCAGCTAAAGCCGCTGGGCCAGCCGTCGGACCAGCCGCCCAGCGGTGGGCCGTCCAACGGCGGTTCCGATGGGCACGCGAACGATGGATCTGTATAACGCCGGGAAAAGATGATGGTACGAAAACTCAGCATCCAAACGCAACTGCTCATCGTCCTGGCGCTGGCGCTCGTGCTGCTGACCGCGGCGCTGGAAGTGATCCGGGCGGTCGAAAAACGGGACGCCCTGGTTCAGGCGGAACGCAAACGCGGCCAGGCGTTGATTGCCGACATAAACGCGGCGATTCTGGCGTCAGGTCCGGCGGTTATGCTGGACGAAATCGGCGGCATGGATCAGCACCTGACCGATCTGGTAAACCGCAACGAAGACATCAATTTTATCGCGGTGACGTGGCCCAACGGCGAGGTCATCTTCCACTCCGATCCGGCTTATAACGGGCAGGAGATTGCCACGTTCGCGAACCTGCCCGCCGATACCGTCCGAAAAGAAATCGCTGGATTCGGCTCGACCTACCTGACCAGCACGCGCCACGATAACCCCGGCGAAGGCCCGGCCGCATTTTACGTTACGGTGGGTTCGGCAGCAGAACCGATCGATCGCAGCGCGCGGGAAGGCATGGTGACATCCGCCCTGCTGGCGCTGGCGCTGGCTGCTATCGCGGGGGCAGTCAGCGCCGTGATGATCCGGCGCAACATGACCGGCCCACTCCTGGCTGTCAGCGAGGGCGCGCAGCGTTTCAGCCGCGGCCAGTTGGACTACCGCATCGACCCCAAGGGCAGCCCGGAAATGGTCGACCTGGGCAGCGCCCTGAACGGTATGGCCAACGAAATGCAGCAGTCGCGCGAGGAACTGGTCCAGCTTTACCAGGATGTGCAGATGCGGGTGGATGAGCGCACGCGCGACCTGCAGATGTCCGCCGAGATCGGGCGGATCGCCACCAGCCTGCGTGATGTGGAGACGCTGCTGCGCGAAACCGTCGAGCAGATCCGCCGCCGCTTCGACGTGATCTATCACGCGCAGATCTTTCTGCTGGATAACCTGGGCGAAAACGCGGTGCTGGTCGAAAGCACCGGCGCGGTGGGCCGCCAGTTGATTCAACACGGACACAAGCTGGCCGTGGGATCGGATTCCGTGATCGGCCGGGTCACGGCGCGCGGCCAGACCGTCATGGCGTCGGATACGCTGCGCGGTGATGTCCCGTGGCGGCCCAACCCCCTGCTGCCCCAGACGCGGGCTGAAATGGCCCTGCCCCTGATGATCGAAGGGCGCGTGATCGGCGCGCTGGACGTCCAGAGCATGCAGCCGGACGTCTTTAGCGAAGACATGGTGCGAATCTTTGAGGTGTTGGCCGACCAGTTGGCGATCGCCATTGAGAATGCCCGCCTGCTGGCCGAGTTTGAGCGCCGCCTGCACGAGATCGACGATCTCAACCGGCAGTTGACACGCTCGACCTGGCAGGATTACGTCGGCGAAAAAAGCGGGCAGCACTTCCTCGGTTATCTGTACGATCAGTTTCAGCCGCGCCCGCTCGATGATGAGGCCGCGCCTTATCTTGGCCCCAACCGCACCGAGGTTCCCATCCAGGTACACGGCGAGACGATCGGCACCCTGGTGGCCGCGCTGGAACCGTCGGACCTCATCACGCGCGACGACCGGATGCTCGTCTCCGCGGTGGCCGAACGTGTGGCGCTGGCAGTGGAAAATGCGCGTCTGTTCGATCAAACTCAGCGCGCACTGGCCGAAACGGCCCGCCTGTATGAAACCGCCCGCACGATCAGCAGTGTGTCCGACCTGGAAACCGTCTACCGGCTGGTCGTGGAGCAGATCAGCAGCATTCCCCACGTCGATCACGCCGAAATTCTGATCGCGGGTCCCGATCCGGCGCTTGTTCAGCATCTTGAGACGGTGTACGCATGGCGGCGGCAGGTATCGGCTTCGCGGCTGTCGGCGCGCGAGCAGCTGCGGATCCTGCCCGTGTCGTATACCGATCTCGCCGCACTGCCGTCGAGCAGTCCGGTCATCTATCAGGATGCCGCCCAGGAACTCCTCGCCCAGCACCCGCTGAAGCCAAAATTTAACAGCCTGAACGCCCGCAGCGCGATTCTGCTGCCGCTGACGGCCGGCGGGCAGTGGTTCGGCCTGCTGCTGTGCTGCGGCCAGCGTCCGGGCCAGTTTGGCAGTTCCTATGTCACCTTCGCCAGCGCCCTGGCCGACCAACTGGCGATCGCGATCGAAAACCGCCGCCTGTTTGAAGAGGCCCAGGCCGAAGCCCGCCGGACGCGCGCCCTGGCCGAAGCCGGACAGCTTGCCAGCCAGATCGGCGGTGATTTTGCGGCGGGTCTGCGAAATCTGTTTCAGGCGGTGGCGCGGCCCGGCAATTATGACCGCTGGTGGTTCGGCCTGCTGTCGGACGATGGATCGACGCTGCACCGGGTCACGTCGTCTCATGACACCCTGCCCAATGTGATCGACGTGCAGGGCGATCAGAACACGCTGGCCGAGTCCGCGCGCATCGGTGAGATCGTGCTGGTCAACGATCCTGATGAAAATCCCGTCGTCGAGGAGCAGGACGCCGAGACCGCGCGCCAGTGGGGCAAACACATGGTCATGCCGGTACGGATCGGGTCCGCGCTGATCGGCGTCTTGCAGATCGGCCGCGGCCTGGACGAGCAAAACCTGGACGAGCGCGATATTCAGTTAGTGGCGACGCTCGCCAGCCAGGTGGCCGTGGCGACACAGAACCAACGCCTGTTTGCCGAGGCCGAAAACCAGCGCCAGCGCTTGCAGACCATCGTCAACACCATGCCCACCGGCATCCTCGTGATGGATCCCGATGGCAAGGTGCTGCTCTCCAACGAAACGCTGCTGAACCTGTTAGGGCCGGAGCTTCACCCCACCTTCTCCGGCCAACCGCAGCCGTACCCGCTGGTCCATTCGGCCAGCCGCGAGCCTTACTCGCGCGAGCAGTGGCCGCTGCTGCGCGTGCTGGATACCGGCCAGACGGCGCTGGTCGATGATATGCTGGTGCTGCGCCCGCAGGGTGAAACGAATGTGCTGGCGCAGGCCGCGCCGATCTTCGGGGCCGACGGCCGTGTGATCGCGGCGGTTGGGGCATTTCAGGATATTACGGAGCTTCAACTGCTGGAACACGCCCTGCAAGACAGCCTGCGCGAAACGACCTTGCTCTACGAGGCCAGCCGCGCCATCTCGCGCGCGACAGGCATGAACGATCTGCTCCGAACCATCCTCGCGCAGATCGACCTGCTTGAGCCGGATCAAGCCTATATCTTTCTGCAAGAGTTAGGCACGGCCGATTTACAGTCGGTGAACTTAGCTGCCAGCCAGCCGCCGGAAGATCTGTCGCAGCCGGAGCGCGCCGCCCTCGCCACCCTGTTCACGGCTGAGCCGGCTGTAGTCGAGCGCGATCAAGCCGCCGCCCGTCTGAGCGATTTCCTTCACGCTCACAATCTGGCGAGTTTGTGCAGCTTCCCGCTGAATGTCCGCGGCTTTCCAAACGGGTGGATTGTGCTCGGTTTTACCCGGCCGCAGGCGATTACCAACGAACTGCGGCGCCTTATGACCACCCTTTCCGATCAGGCCGGTATCTCGATCGAAAACCAACGCCTGTTCGCCCGCACCGAAGAAGCCTTGCAGGAGACGGCGCTGCTGTATCATGCCAGCCGCATGCTGGCCGATGCGCAGACCCCGGCCGAGATCCTGAGCACGTTTGCCGGACATACCCTCTCGCAGCAGGTCCATTATGCGGCGTTGTACGCCCTGCTGAGCGAAACAGCCAGCACGTCCTACGCGGCGGCTGAAGTCCTGGCGACATGGGGCAATAACCCGGCGGCCGCCCCCAGCGGGACTCGCTACCGCGCCGACCAGTTAGCTTTCTGGGATGCGGTCTACGGCTCTACCCTGGTGCATATCCCCGCTACCGATCAGCTTGATCTGAGCGTGCGCGCCCAGCATGAGCTTGTCGCGCTGGACGTGCATGCGGTCACGGTCATTCCGCTGCGTGTGGCGGATCGACCGATCGGCGCGGTGATGGTGGGCTATCAACAGCCGGGCAACCTCAACGAACAGCAGGTTCGTATGTTCGAGGCCCTGGCCGATCAGGCGGCGATCACGCTGGAAAACACGCGCCTGTACCAGCAGGCACAGCGCCGCGCGCGCGAGCTCAGCACGTCCGCCGAGATCAGCCGGGCGATCACGTCGATCCTGCACCTGGGGGAACTGCTGCCGCAGGTTGTGAACCAGATCCGCGAGTCATTTGAGTACGACCATGTGCAGATCTTCCTCATCAATCCCGAAGGCACCAGCGCGAATCTGGTGGCTTCGACGGGTGAAGCCGGGCGCAAGCTGCTCGAACAGCATCACAGCCTGCCGGTTGGATCGCAGTCGGTGATCGGGCAGGTCACAGCTACCGGCCAGCCGCAGATCGCGCTGGATACCGCCGATGCGCGCGTGGTCCACCGCCCCAACCCGCTGCTGCCGTTTACCCGCACGGAAATGGCGCTGCCGCTCATCGCGCGCGGCCAGATCGTCGGCGCGCTGGACGTGCAGAGCAACCAGCCCCGCGCTTTTACGGATAATGACGCGCAAATGCTGGCCTCGCTGGCCGATATGGTCGCCACGGCGATTGATAACGCCCGGCTGTTCGCACTGGCCGAAGCAGCGCGCCGAGGAAATGGCGTTCCTGTTCAACGTCACAACGGCGGCCGCGGCCTCGCCCGAACTGGACGAGTCGCTGGCGCAGGTGGTGACCACCCTGCGCGAAACCCTGCGCGTGACGAGTGCCAGCGTGTATCTGCCCGACGAGACCGGCCAGATGATGGTCAAAGGGGCCGAGGTCGGCAGTGCCAGCCCGGAAACCAGCCCGGACCGGGTGCGCATCGACGAGGGCCTGATCGGCTGGATCACCCGGCACAATCAGGCTGTCATCATCGATGATATGGGGCGGGACGCGCGCTGTACGTCGTGCGCCGGACTGACCGGGTCGATCATGGCGGTGCCGCTGCAAACGGCCGGCACGCTGGTCGGCGTGCTCGCCGTCGAAAGCCAGCGCATCCGCGCCTTTGGAGAGGAAAATCTGCGTCTGCTGCAAACACTCAGCGGGTCGCTCTCCGCGATCATTCAGAACTCGCGGCTGCTTCAGGAAGTGCAGCGGGCCAACGACCGGCTGCTCGAAGTCGATAAGCTCAAGACGAACTTCCTGGCGGCGATGAGCCATGAGCTGCGCACGCCGCTGAACTCGATCATCGGGTTTTCGCGCGTCATCCTCAAGGGGATTGATGGTCCGCTGACCGATATGCAGGAACAAGACCTGAGCACGATCTACGACAGTGGGAAACATCTGTTGGGGTTGGTCAATGATATTCTGGATCAGGCCAAGCTCGAAGCCGGCAAGATGGAACTCACCCTCGGCTATTTTAAAGCCCAGGACGTGATCACCGGCGTCATGTCGAGCGCCGTGGGCCTGACGCGTGACAAACCGCTTCGCCTGCACACCGAGATTGCGGATGATCTGCCGGATGCCTATGGGGACGAGTTCCGCACGCGGCAGGTGCTGCTCAATCTCGTGTCGAATGCCTCCAAGTTCACCAACGAAGGCAGCATTACCGTCTCGGCGTTTCCGATGATCGAAGACGACCGGCCGTATCTTCAGATCTCGGTAACGGATACGGGCATCGGCATCGCGGAAAAAGACATGCCGCTGCTGTTTATCGCCTTCCAGCAGATCGACAATTCGCTGACGCGCACCGTCGGCGGGACGGGCATGGGTCTGCCGCTCGCCAAGTCGCTGATCGAACTGCAAGGGGGGCGGATCTGGGTGGAGAGCGAGCCGGGAGTTGGCTCCACGTTCAGCGTCACGATCCCCACCAGCAGCCCATCGCCCGACGACGAAACCGGCGGATCGGAAGGCAACGCTCAGGTTAGGCAGGTGGCGGATCTCGCGGATGGGCAGGGTCCTCAGACAGCTCCGCCACGCCAGACAATCCTGGTGATCGAAGAGGATTTGCAGGTGGTGAACCTCTACCGCCGCTTCCTCTCACGGGAAGGATTCGAGGTGCTGGGCGTTAACCACCCCGAATCTGTGATCAGCATGGTGAATACGCACCTGCCCTATCTGATCCTGCTGGACGTGAACATTCACGATCAGACCGGCTGGGACGTGCTGGCGATGCTCAAGCAGATGGAGATCAGCCGGGATACGCCGGTGATCATCTGCACGCTGAGCCCGGATCGCGAGCGCGGCCTTGAGATGGGCGCGGCGGCTTATCTGGTCAAGCCTTTTGACTTTGACCAACTGCTGGCCGCGATCCGGCAGGCGAATCGAGACGCAGAGGCCGCGCCGATCCGCGCGCGCATTCTGGTGGTCGATGACCGGCCCGCGACGATGCGCCCGTTTTGCGAGGCGCTCGAAGCGTCCAACCGTTACGAAGTGCTCGAAATCACCAGTGGACAGGAAGCGCTGGCAGTCTTGCAGCTTTCGCGGACGATTGATCTGGTGATTCTGGATCTGCGCATGCCGGGCGTGGATGGGTTCGAGGTGCTGCAATCGTTACGAGCAGATGAGCGGACCGCGCAGATCCCGGTGCTGGTGCTGACCGCCGAGGATATGAACGCGGACGAGCGCGCCCGGCTGTACGAGGTCGATGTGTTCCGCAAGGATGCGCTCGACGAAACTGAATTGTTAACACAGGTGGACCATCGCCTGGGAACACAAAGGGAGAATGGTTAGTTTGAGTGACGTGAACGATAAACGGATAGACCTTCGCTGTACCCACTGCGGGTACACGATGGACTATGATGACCGGCGGACGGCCTGTCCGCGCTGTAATGAGAATATCCTTGAGGCGCAGTACGATCTGGACGCGCTGCGCCGCGCTAACTGGCCCGACCTGCTGCGCCAGCGCAAACCGGGCCTGTGGCGCTACCATGAACTGCTGCCCATTCGGGATCTGGACCACGTGATCTCGATGGGCGAAGGGGGCACGCCCCTGTATAAAGCCCGCAACCTGAGCGCCATGCTCGGCCTGAAAAATCTGTACATCAAGGATGAGCGGCAGGGTCCAACCGGCTCGTTTAAGGATCGACAGGCGTCGGTGGCGATCTCGGTGCTGAACGAGATGGGCCTGCAGGAGATGGTCGTCGCTTCGACCGGCAACGTGGCGATTGCCTATGCCGCCTATGCCGCGCGCGCCGGGATCAAACTGTGGGCGTTCCTGACCAGCCAGGTGCCCGGCGAAAAGATGCGCGAAGTGGCGCTCTACGGCGCGGAAGTGATCAAGGTCACGGGCACCTATGATGAAACCAAGGCGATCGCGGCCCGTTTTGCCGAGACCAGGCATTTGTTTCTGGATCGTGGGATCAAGGACATTGCGGCCGTCGAGAGCATGAAAACGATGGCCTACGAGATCGCGGAAGACCTCGATTGGCGCGTGCCCGACTGGTATATCCAGGGGGTGAGCGGCGGCATGGGGCCGATCGGCGTGGTCAAGGGGTTTGAGGAACTGATCCAGCTTGGACTGGTCGATCATGCGCCGTCGATCGGCATCGTGCAGTCGGCGGGCTGCGCGCCGATGGTCCAGGCGTTCAAGGCCGGTCAGCGCATCGCCACGCCGGTTGAAAATCCGCAGACGCTGATCGCCACGCTGAGCACGGGCCGCCCGGGGCGCGCCTACGAACTGCTGTGGAGCGTGATGGAAAAATACGGCGGGGCGGCCGAGAGTGCGACGGATGAAGAAGCGTTTGACGCGATGCGGCTGCTGGCGCGGGTCGAGGGGCTGTCGGTGGAACCGGCCACGGCGGTAACGTTCGCCGGGTTGTTCAAGCTGGTGCGCAGCGGCACCTTTAGGCCGGACGATGTGATCGTGATCAACTGTTCCGGGCACACCTTCCCGGTCGAAAAACATATCCTGGGCGACCAGTGGGCGCGGCAGGTGGATCTCTCGAAGGCCGGCAAGGTCATGACGCTGCCCGAAGAAGGTCTGCTCTCGGCGCTGGAACAGGTCGATGCGGCGGTGAGCCGCGTGGTCGTAATCGAGGATAACGCCGACTCCGCCCGCCTGATCAGCCGCATTTTACGCACGCGCGGCAATTACCGCGTTGAGATCGCGACCGAGGGCGCAGCGGGGATCGAACTGGTCCGGCAGCTTCAGCCCGATGTCATTATCACCGATCTGATGATGCCCGGCATGGATGGTTTTGAGGTGATTGATACGCTCAAAGCCGACCCGATCATGAGCCAGATCCCGGTGATTGTCCTGACGGCCAAGGATCTCACGCCGCGCGAGCGCGACCGCCTGAGCGGCCAAATCGATGCGCTGCTGCAAAAAGGCAGCTTTCTGGATGAAGAACTGCTGCAAAGCATTATTGCCACGTTAAAATAGGCGTTTTCAGCCGCTGATTGTTGTCACTGGAGCCGCTCGATGGTCAATGAAGCGACCATACTGTATATCGAAGATGATGAAGCCAGCCGCAATCTGATTCAGCGCGTCCTGTCTTATGCGGGCTACAAACTCGTGATCGCCTCGTGCGCGCTGGATGGAATCGACCTGGCCAAAAAGCACCGCCCGGATCTGATTCTGACCGACATCAATCTGCCGGATCTGAGCGGGCGTGAGATCATTGTACGGCTGCGCGCCGATCCGTACCTGACGACCGTGCCGATCGTAGCGCTGACCGCGCTGCACCACACCTTCGAGCGCAATAAAACGTTTGCTGCGGGGGCGACCGGGTATCTGACCAAGCCCATCGACGTGAGCACGCTGCTCGACAAAGTGGAGGAATATCTGCACGGGCACCGGGAGACGATTGACGGGCAGGCCGCTCTGGACGCGCAGCAGGCGTACAACCGGGAACTGGTCGAACGCCTTGAAGCGAACGTGCGCGACCTCGAAGCCAGCAACCGCGCGCTCCGCCGTGTGGATCACCTCAAGGACGATTTTATCCAGCTTACCGCGCACGAGCTCCGCACGCCGCTCACCACCGTGTACGGTTACAGCCGGCTGGTTCAAACCGCGCCCGCTGTCCAGGCTCTGATGGCCCAGGATCCGGACGTTAATGCCTGCCTGAGCGGGTTGATCGATTCGATTGACCGCCTGAACCGGGTGGTCAGCGAAATTATCACGGTCTCGCGCGTGGCATCGGGACGGATCGAGTTGAAGCTCGGCCCGACCGATTTGAAAGAGGTTCTTGAGCGCGTCATCACAGGATACATGCCCGTGCTTGAGCAGCGGATGCTCGATCTCAGGGTCGATACGGCGACATGGCTCCCTCCCTTTTATGCTGATGCCGCGCTGCTGGAACTCGCCCTGAGCAACCTGTTGAGCAATGCGATCAAATACACGCCGGACGGTGGGATCATCCGTATGGACGCGCGCCCAATCGAGGACCGGCTGGTTCGAGTGAGCGTCCAGGATACGGGGATCGGCATCGATCCGCAGGACCAGCGGCATATCTTTGACCGGTTTTATACCGCAGGCGATACCCAGCTTCACTCCACCAGCAAAACGGCGTTTCGCGGGGGCGGCCTGGGGCTGGGGCTGGCGATTTCGCGCGGGATCGTCGAGGCGCACGGCGGGCGAATCTGGGTGGAGAGTGAGTGCTGTGATGAACGACGAATGCCCGGCAGCACCTTTTTTATCGAGTTTCCGCTGAACACCGCCCTGCCGGATCATGCCCGCCGGACATATCTGTAAAGTATGCGGGCCATGTCCGAACGATCTTCGCCGCGCCAAGAACTAATCGCCGCCCTGCTGGCACCGTTTTTTCTGGGGATGGCCCCGCTGTTTGGCAAGCTCGCCCTGCGCGGCGGCGCGGACCCGTTCACTGTGGCGGCGTTCCGTACCGTGCTGGCTGCCGGTCTGCTGTGGGTCTTTTACCTGATCTTCTGGCGCGAAACCATCTATATCTACCCGGCCGGCCTTCTCGGCTGCGCGGTGATCGGCGTGGTGAACGGCGTTGGCTCGCTGATGTACTACAACGGGCTGAGCCGGCTGGATGCGTCACTTGCCCAACTGCTCAATGGCACTTACCTGATTTTTGTCGTGCTGATGGCGAGACTGGGTGGGCAGTCGCTCTCATGGCGCACGGGGATTCGCGTGGCGTTGGCCATGTTCGGCCTGCTGCTGCTGGCCGGCGGCGTGCGCGGCCAGGTGAACTGGTTCGGCGTGGGCCTGATGCTGGGCAACGCCATCCTGTTTGCCGGCACGGTGACGCTGAGCCAGCGCGTCCTGTGGGAAATGCCGGCCCGCACGGTCACGCTGTATGTGATGACGGTGATGGCGATCGTCGTGACGATGGCCCGCGCCGCCTATGATCTGCGCTGGCTGCCGCAGACCTCGGAGGCCATGTGGGCCATCTGGGCGCTGACCATCTCGACCGCGCTCTCACGCTTGACCCTGTTTGCCGGGGTGAAACACCTGGGCAGCCTGCAAACCACCCTGCTGGCGATCACCGAGCTGGCGGTCGCGGTGAGCCTGTCGTATATATTTCTCGATGAGCGCCTGACCGGGGTGCAGTGGATGGGCGTGGCCGCGTTTATCACCAGCGTGATCCTGCATGGGAGTCCTTACAGCAAATATGCCCCACGGAGCGCGGTGCCGATGCCCAACATGGCGGGGATCGCCTTCCAGCAGATCGCCTTTACCCACGCGTTTGGCAACAGCGGGATCTCGCAGGACGAACTCGACGCGATCCGCCGCATGATGGGCGTCGAGGGACGGCTGCCCGCCGAGCCGCCGCTCAATTATCCTGAGCCGGATCCGGTGGCGTCAATCGATACCTCAGGCTGATCAGGCTTTATCTTCACCACGTCGTTTGAGGAAAGCGATCAACTTCTGCACGGGGCTGTTCAGCGTCGGGGATGGCTTTGGCCGTACCGGGGCCTCAGGCTGGGTGGGGCGTTCGCTGGTGGGCGGTGCAGGTTGCGCTGCCTTTGGAGCAGCCGCGGGCAGGGCCGGGGGGATGGCCGACACCGGGCGAGTATTCTCCTCAGAGATGCTGACGCGCGCTTCCGCGGGCCGCGTATCGTGTGGGACGGCGGCGCTCGTTTCTTTTGCTTCGGGCGGCTGAGAGGATTCGGGCGGAGGTGGACTCTTGAACCCGGCGGCACCGGCTTTGGCGGCACTGGCTTTGGCGGCGGGTGGTGGGGGTTGGGGCGCAATCCGCGTGCGCAGGGCTGCAACCGCTTCGGCCGTGCCGATCCGGTTGAGCGCGGCGGCAGCGGTACGCCGCACGACAGGGTGCGGATCGTCGAGCGCAGCAGCCAGCGGCTCGACGGCCCAGGTCGCCTGGATCTGACCCAGGACGGCAGCCGCATTCCGCCGGACTTCCCACGAATCGCGGCGCAGCGCGCCGAGCAGCGTCACGACGGCCGGCGCGCTTTTCAGTTCGAGCAGGGCTTCAGCGGCCGCCAGCCGTACCGCCGGCGGCGATGAGGGATTCTGAAACAGGATCACCAGCGGCTCGACGGCGAGTCGATCTCCCAGCGCGCCGAGCGCCTTGGCAGCGAGTATCACATGATCGGGATGGCGGCTTTTGAGCACATTGATGAGCCGTTCAACATCCTCGCTCTTGACGATAGTGTGGACATCGGTACGGCGGTCCAGCACGTGCAGGGCGACGGTCATATTCCGCCGAGCCTGTTCATCGGTTTCGACCCGCAGCGCTTCTTTCAGCGCCGGCACCGTGTCTACGGCGTTCAGCGTGCGCAGCGCGGCCGCCGCACGTCCGCGCACTTCGGGATCGGGATAACGCAGCGCGCCAAGCAGCCCTTGTTTATCGTGTCGCGATTGGAGTTGCCAGACATTAGGCCGGGATTCTACCACTGTCTGCGCCCTTGGTTGTTTCGATCACAAGTTGCCTACAATCTATAACATTATAGCGAAAACCGGGGCTGATCGCTTGGAATGCCGTATCGACTTGCGCCGTGTTGGGGTCGAAGTAGAATCGTGCATGAATCGCGTGGATGACGGAGAAGGTGGTTATGGAAACCCGAACGTGTCCTAACTGCGGACATGAAAACCTGACGCGAGCCGTTTTTTGCTTCCAATGCGGGGCGAACCTGAATGAGCCGCCCATTGTACGGGGCATTCATCCTCACCGTCGTCACGTCGAGGACGCGATACGCCACGCACAGGGGCGCGAGGCCAGCCTGGAACCGGATCTGGTCCAACATTTGCGCGATGCGAAAGCCAAACTACCCCCTCCCATTGAAGGTACGCCGATCACCTGTCTGCGCTGCGGCACGCTGAACAAGCCGCTGGCGAAATACTGTATTGGCTGTGGTGCGACGCTGTCGGTCCGCGAAGATCGCAGCGAAGATTACCCGGTTCCGCGCGCCGCGGCCCGCAGTGACGTCGGCCGCCTGCGCGAAAATAACGAGGATCGCGTGGGGCTGTGGGCGCGTGAGGGTATCGTGCTCGGCATGGTGGCGGATGGCATGGGCGGCGCGGTCGCCGGCGAAGAAGCCAGCCGGCTGGTAACGGAAGCGATCCAGGCGGATTTCCTGGGCGAGGCGCGGGGCAGCGAGACGCTGCGCGACCTGTCCGAAGAGGAGATCGCGGACAAGATGCGCGCCGCGATCCGCCGGGCGAACCGGGCCGTGCTCGAACGGCAGAATGATAATCCCGAACTGCAAGGCATGGGGACGACGATCACATTGGCGTTTATACGCGATAACCGCGTGGTCGTGGCGCATGTAGGCGACAGCCGCGCTTATCTCGTCGATGGGCGCGAAGGCTGGATCAACCAGATCACCGACGATCACAGCTTTGTCGAGGCGCTGCTGGCGTCGGGGCATATTACGCCGGAACAGGCCGCGATTCACCCCATGCGCAACGTGTTATACCGCGCCCTGGGACAGGTGGACGAAACCGAAGCCGATCTCTACAGCCGGTCCCTGACCGAAGGTGACTGGCTCATTCTGTGCTCGGATGGCTTGACGCGGCATGTCACCCCGGCAGATATTGCCGCCATGACCAGCCAGTACGACGCACCGCAGGACGTCGCCCAGGCGTTGATCGATCTCGCCAACCAGCGCGGCGGGGAAGACAACATCAGCGCGGTCGTCATCAAGATGGAGAATGCCGCCGATGTCGTGCCCGAAGATCCCCCCGATCCGGCAGTGTTGGAAGATACAGAGGTCGGGCTGTTCCAGGCGCCCCCCGTGGAAGACCTGATCGGCGACGAGCCGACGGTCGAACTGCGCCCTTCGGCTGAGGACACCCTGGACGAGTTGTCCGAAGATACCATCGAACTGCCCGACATACCGCTCAATGGCGAGGATGAGTAAAGTCATCAAGCCAAACTAAAAGGGCGGCTTTGCTGTTGGCCCGCCCTGGCTCAATGCGAAATCTGTGCGGCCTAACTCACGACTCAAAACTCATGACTCAGAACTGGTTTTGTCTTCTTCGGCATCGGGCGGCGGCATGAAGAAGTCTCCCCAGCGGGAACCTCGTCCTGCTGCTCGACGCTGCGATAGACCGTGAGCGACCCTTCACCCTCCACCTGGAACCGGCCGTCCGGGTGACAGATCACGGTCGTCGCCTGATCGATGCCGAGCAGGGTCACGCCCGGCGGCAGATCGGCCAGCAGGCGCTCCGGCGCCAGCCGCATCCGCACCATATTGTGATGCGGCAGCACGGCGAGATGGGGCGCTACAGCAAGTCCCTTTTCCCACTGGTTGTCCAGCCAGTACACCGCCCCGAGAGCCATCGCACTCGCGCCCGTTGCCATGATCGCGGCCCGGCGTAACAGCGCGCGATGCAGCGTCGCTTCGGTATGCGTACCGCGCAGCCGCTCGACACAATCCATCGGGCTGCCATCGATGAGCACAATCGCTTCGACCTTGTCGAGAACGGCGTACTCCGTCTCGGTGTTGGCGGTGCGCTGATCGATGATCATGCTGTACTGGGCGAATGTGCCCAGGTGGTTAAAATGACGCATGACCTCGTCGGCCTGCTTCTGCTGCTTCTCGATCGCTGCCACCGGCACCACGACCAGACGCGGCCGGCTGACACCTCGGATGAGCTTCAGCCAGGTGTGATCGGCCATGCGGGTCAGGGGCGAGAACGCCTCCCCGCCGTTTAGGATCAGGTACCCTTTTTTCATATTGCGGTTCACCATTCAAACGGACAGACTCAAGTCAACCTGTAAGCCGCGTTCTGTCCCTGCTTTGCAGGGTGTCCTGCGAGGCAGGGGGTGATCATCTATCTGGGACGGCGGTTGCCCGCCGCCTCAAGCAGCCTACCCGGAACTGATAACGGGACGGGCCGCCCCTCGTTCCTGCTTGGCTTTGCTCCCGGTGGGGTTTGCCTGGCCGCCTGTGTCACCACAGACGCCGGTGCGCTCTTACCGCGCCGTTTCACCCTCACTCCTCACAAGGAGGGGCAATACACCTCTCTGTTGCACTCTGCCGTCGGATCGCTCCGCCTGGCGGTTAGCCAGCACCGTGCCCTGTGGAGCGCGGACTTTCCTCACCCGGCCGGCTGCATGAGCCGCCGGGCGCGATCACCCGGTCAACTAAGCTGGGCTTCTTATACCATAGCGGCCCCGGCGGTTGAACCCTGAAAGCCGGCCTCACCCCTGCAGCCACTCTCCACGCATGGAGAGGGGACGCAATCGGCCTGACTTCCCCTCTCCACGGTGGAGAGGCCGGGTGAGGCTATTCGGCTCGATCACATCCAGCCCGCCCAGGTACGGACGCAGCACGTCCGGCACGACCACGCTGCCGTCCGCCTGCTGATAGTTCTCCAGCACGGCAATCAGCGCGCGCACCATACCCAGCCCGGACCCGTTCAGCGTGTGGACAAAGCGCGGCTTGCCGCCATCGACCGGGCGGTAGCGCACATTGGCGCGGCGCGCCTGGAACGCTTCCGTGTTGCTGCATGAGCTGACTTCCAGCCACTCGCCGCAGCCCGGTGCCCACATCTCGACATCGTATTTCTTGCTGGCGGCGAACCCCAGGTCGCCTGTCACCATCTCGATCCGGCGGTAGGGGATGTTGAGCAGCCCGCAGACGCGCTCCGCGGCATCCGTCAGCGATTCAAGCTCGTCGTAGCTCGTTTCGGGCGTGGTGAACTTGTACAGCTCCACCTTCTCGAACTGGTGAACGCGTTTGAGCCCGCGCACATCCCGACCGGCGCTCATCTTCTCGCGGCGGAAACAGGGCGTATGCGCGACGTAATGCAGCGGAAGCTGAGCTTCCTCGAAAATCTCATCACGGTGCATATTGGTGAGCGCCGCTTCGGCCGTCGGCAGCAAATAGAAGCCGGATTCCGTGTCGAAATACATCGTGTCGCGGAACTTGGGCAGATGGGCAGAACCGTACATCATCGCCTCGTCCAGCATATACGGCGGGTAAATTTCCGTATAGCCGCGCTGCGTGTGCATATCGAGCAGCCAGTAGATCAGCGCCCGGTAGAGGCGCGCGCCCATGCCTTTGAGGATATAGAAGCGCGTGCCGGACATTTTCACGCCGCGCTCGAAGTCGATGATGTCCAGCGCCGGGCCGAGATCCCAGTGCGGCAGCGGATCAAAATCGAAGGTCGGCAGCGTGCCCTGAACCTCCCCGATCCGGTTTTCGGCGTCTGTCTTGCCGATCCGCACGCTTTCATGCGGCATGTTCGGAATCCAGAGCATATGCTCCTGTAGATCCGCTTCGATCTGCTCCACCTCGGTGTCGATCTGGCTGACGCGTTCGCCCAGGTTTTTCAGCGCCGTGGTGAGCGCGGTCAGTGCGTCGTCAACCACCTCTTTGGAGCCGTTGGCCGCCGGATCGGCGGGCGGTTCCGTCAGTGCGACCAGGGCGGCATCCATATCACCCGCGGCGATGGCCTGGACCGCCGCACGCGCCCCGCCGACCACCTGGGCCGGCGTGAACTTCTTGCTCCCCCGGAACTGGCCCATCTGCTTGTTGAGCTTGTTCCGGTTGGCCTTGATCGCCTCGACCTCCGCCAGCAGCGCCCGCCGCCGCCGGTCCAGATCGAGCACGGCGTCGATCCGCGGGATCGTGACTTCGTCGTTGAGATTGCGCAGTTGTTCTTTGACCCAATCGGGCCGTTCGCGGATCAGATTAATGTCGAGCATGTGTCCTCCTGATGGTCCATCGTACCGTTCATGTTCAGCTATTTTGGCCGGCGTTCTGAGTCGTTTTTCTCCGGCGAGTTCTCAGCCTTGCGGCGCTGGATTTCCTGTTCGAGCCGGTAGGCCGCCCGGTCGCGGAGCAGGCGCAGAATCGCCAGCGAGAGTCCGATGAGGACGGCTCCCAACACCAGCCCATCCCACACATCTGGCTTCATAAAATCAAGCGACATAGGCTACCCTCCCGGAAAACAAAAACCCCTCGCCTGCATAACCAGGACGAGGGGGTCGCGGTGCCACCTGGATTTGTCTGCATCTCACGATACAGACCTCACGGAAGTCATTGACTCCCACGTAGTAACGGGCGCGCCCGGCCTGTCTTAGTTGCTCGACAGGCAACCTATCGGGAGTGGATTTCGGCTGGCTGCGTACCGCCTCACACCGTCCGGCGGCTCTCTGCTGACGCGCCAGGGCCCATGTGGCTCCGCCACGCGGCCCAGCCTACTTGGCTCCGTCTAAGTCGTTAATGGGCAGTGTAGCAGGCTGCGGGGGCGCTGTCAAGAGGTTCTGTGCGACTCGTTCAAATCGTGGTAGAAAAGGGCGCTAATGGCTGTCTCCTACGAGGCGCAAGGATATGGACTGGCTCGCGCGACACACCCCCCAGCGTAGTTTTTTCACGCACCTGATCGTCATGATCGTGATGATCATTTTGATCACGGGCCTGGTAGTGGGAGGATCAGTATATTGGATCATCACGACGGAACTCGAAAAGTCAGTCTCCGTTGAAAGCCTCGCGGCGGCTAAGGAGCGCGCGCTGCTGGCTCTGGCCGCCAGCGCGGCGATAATCGCCATCCTGGGAGCGCTTGTTGGCACACTGTACGCCCGCTGGCTGACCGCCCCGCTCCAACGGCTGGCCTGGGGCGCGCGCGAAATCGTCCGGCAGCAAGAGCATTCAAAAGCCGTGTTTCCCTTCCGGGGGCGTCCCACCGAGTTTATCGCGCTGGGGAATGCCCTCGAAGAGAGCCGCACGACGATCCGCCGCACCCTCGAAGAACTATCGCGTGCAAAGTCGTGGTCCGAAGCGCTGATCCAGTCCATCAACGAGGGCGTTGTCACGTTTGATGCAGAGAGCAAGATCACCTTTTTTAGCCGGGGGGCAGCGCAGATCATGGACTGGCCGGGCGGCGACGTACTCCATCAGCCGGTCAGCCAGATTCTCAACTTGCCCGAGAGCGAGATTCTGCCGCTGGCTTCCGCACCAGGGGGCAAACGGCAGGTTCAGATCACGACCCACAGCGGTCAGCGGAAAACGTTAGCCTTCACTGGCACGCAGGTCATCCCGCCCGACAGCGACACCGAGCAGACGGTTCTTGTGCTGCGCGACATCACCGACGAGGAGATCGGGCGGCGGCTGCATTCCTATTTTCTGGGCAATATCACGCATGAATTCCGCACACCGCTGTCCGGCCTCAAGGCATCGATCGAGCTGCTGCTCGACAACGTGGATTATCTCACGCCGGCGGAGCTTCACGAACTGCTCAACTCGGTGCATCTCAGCGTATCGGGCCTGCAAGCTCTGGTTGACAATCTGCTTGAAAGTGTCAATATTGAGGCCGGGCGTTTCTCAATCCATCGCCGCCCGGTTGAACTCAATCAGGTGATCGCGGAGGCGATACGGACCATGCAGCCGCTGCTCGACCGGCGCGGCCAGCGTTTATCGCTGATGGAACCGCTGCAACTGCCCGCCGTGCATGCCGATCCAACCCGGCTGAACCAGGTCATCATTAACCTGCTGGCGAATGCCAGTAAATATGGCCCGCAGGATGAAACGATCGACCTGGAACTGGCCGAGATGGATGATCACCTGAGGGTCGCCGTCGTGGATCGCGGACCGGGGATCCCCGCCGAGGAACGGGCCCGCCTGTTTAACCGCTTCGTGCGGGCCGGCGCGCAGACGTCCGATCAGGTCGGGATCGGCCTGGGATTATCCGTGGTCAAAGCGATTGTCGAAGGGCATGGCGGTCAGGTTGGCATCGACGAACGGCCGGGCGGCGGATCGATTTTCTGGTTTACCCTGCCATTGATGGAAGCAGCTGAGGGCGATGAAAGCGCTGATTGTTGATGACGATCTGGTTCTGGCGGATGTGCTGTCGTTCACGCTGCGGCGCGCCGGTTTCCAGGTGACGGCGGTGCATGATGGGCAGGCGGCGCTCGACGCATGGCGCAGCGAATCGCCCGATCTGATCATTCTGGATCTCAACCTCCCCAAGCTGGACGGCCTTGAGGTGTGCCGGCGCATCCGCGAGCAGGACGACGTGCCGATCATCATTCTCAGTGTGCGCGGTGACGATGACGACGTGGTGCGCGGCCTGGAACTCGGAGCCGACGATTATGTGCCCAAGCCGTTCAGCCCGCGCCAATTGGTCGCACGCGCTCAGGCTGTGTTGCGCCGCGCCGGAGTCACACCCACGACCGGACCGCTGGCCGCCGGCGATCTGACCCTCGACCTGTCGCGCCGCGAACTGCTGCGATCCGGGCAGTTTTTGGCGCAACTTACGCCGCTGGAAGGCCGCCTGATGGAAGTGCTGATGCTGAATGCGGGGCATGTGCTGCCCGTCGATACGCTGATCACCCAGGTCTGGGGGCCGGCGGGCGGGGATCGGACCATGCTCAAGCAGTTAGTGCATCGCCTGCGCGGCAAGATTGAACCCGATCCTCAGCAGCTGCCCTATGTGGAAACGGTGCCCGGCGTAGGTTACGCGCTGATCAAACGCTCCCCATCCTGATTCCCTCGCGTTTGCTGTCCCTCGTATCAAATCGAGAATTGTCACCACTTTGTCACCGAATTGTAGCTGGTTCTGTTACCTCGGATTGGTACACTGACAGCCGAGGTGTTGATGAACGACTTTCCGTACCTATCGCTGAGCCGGATCCCGATCGACCCCGCACTGGCCCGCACGCTGCCGCGCCGGTTGGCCTATTATTACCAGGCGCTGCCGCTGGCCCGCGACGAGGACGAACTGACGCTGGTCATGGCGCATCCTGAAAACCAGGTAGCGGTCGCGGTCCTTCAGGCGGTGCTGGGCGAGCATATCGTACCTGTGCAAGGCGCCGGAGATGAGATCAAGGCGACGTTGAGCTCGATCTGGGCCGGCGAAAGCGATCCGGGCGCGGCGCGGGTGCTGGCATGGGGAGCATCGCCGGAATGCGCGGCCCAGGCTACGGCCGTGGCGGAGGCGGTCGCTCCGGCGTTCTCTGCACAGGTCACGTGCCTGGATGCCAGCCAGAGCAGCCTGGAAACCGTGCTGACGGTCGCTCGCGAAGGCCAGTACAGCCTGACGGTGATCGATTCACCCCAGGGGGAGCCGCTGTCGCGTGTGCTGCGGCAGTCTTCCACCCCGATGCTGCTGGTCCGGGGCGCGCTGCTGACTCTGCGCCGCATCCTGTTGGTGCTGCGCGGACATTCGCCCGACGACAGCGTGCTCGATTGGATCATCCCGCTGGCGCAGATGGGACAGGCTGCCGTTACCCTGTTGACGGTCACGCCGCCCACCGCGCGCGGACTTCCACCCAAGGCGCGTATGCCGGCCGGACTGGCAAGTTTCCTCTCACCGGAGCAGGAGACCAACCAGCATGTCATGGCGTGTGCGCAGCGCCTGACGGAAGCCGGTATCCACGGGCAGCTCAAACTGCGCCAGGGTGAACCCGAGCACGAGATCGCGAGAGAAGTCGCCCAGGGCAGCTACGATCTGGTCACGATCGCGGCCGAAGCCCATGGGGATTTTGTCCAGCGCGTTCTGAGCCGGATCGATGGGCTGGATACCGCCAGCCGGATGCCGGTCCTGGTCATCAAGCCGCTTGCCGATTGATCATCATTTGAGGAGACAGCACGTATGACAACCGTTTCGCGACACATATCCCGCCTGGCTCTGGCCGTGTTACTGCTGGTGCCGCTGCTGAGCGCATGCGGCGGCGATGACGATAACGAGAAAAAAGAAACCATCACGATCTCTGGGGCATTTGCATTGTATCCGATGGTGGTGCAGTGGGCCGATGAGTATCAGAAGACCCACAAGGATGTCCAGTTCGATATCTCGGCCGGTGGAGCGGGCAAGGGTATGAGCGATGTGTTAGCGGGCGCGGTCGATGTCGCGATGGTTTCGCGCGAAATCCGCACCGAAGAAACCGACCAGGGCGCAACCCCGTTCGCCACGGTTAAGGACGCCGTGGTGATGACCGTCAGCGCCGATAATCCCCATCTCGACGAACTGCTGGCGACGGGGATCTCGCCCGAAACCGGCGCGGGGATCTGGATCACGGGGGAGATCACGACTTGGGGCCAGTTCCTCGGTACCGACAGTGAAGACAAAATCAATGTGTACACGCGCGCAGACGCGGCCGGTGCGGCGGAAGTCTGGTCGCTGTTCCTGGGCGGCACCGCGCAGGAAGATCTGACCCAGGGCGTCGCCCTCCAGGGTGATCCTGTGTTGGCTGAGACCGTGCGCACGGATGCGCTGGGCGTCGGGTACAACAATATCGGTTTTGCCTATGATCTTTCCACCGGCAAGCAGATTGATGGGATGCGCGTGGTGCCGATCGATCTGAACGGCGACGGCACGATCAGCGCCGATGAGGACTTTTACGCGGAAAAAGCTGGCATCGCGGCAGCCATCGCCGACGGCCGTTATCCGTCGCCTCCCGCGCGCCCGCTGTATCTGGTCACGAAGGGCCAGCCCAACAGTGCCGTGTCGGACTTCATCCGTTGGGTACTGACCGACGGGCAGGCATTTGTTGATGCGGCGGGCTACATTCAGTTGGGCGAAGAACAACTGCAACCCGGCCTGAGCGCTTTGGGAGCGCAGTAGACCAGTCACGTGGAGGCTGGATGAATGCGAATATCAGCAGGAAAGACAAACCGGCCGCTGGAAAACGCTCAGGGACAGATCGTTGTGGAGCGAATTGACAGCCGCCCACTCTTCCAGCCTCGATCTGGGCAGCACAGCCGGCGCTGGTGGAAAGATACGATCGCCAGCGGCGGCATGACGATAATCACCGTGGCGGCGTGCCTTCTGCTGGTGACGATCGGCGCGGCGCTGACTCATCGCGCCTGGCCGATTCTTTCGACCCATTCGATCCAGGCGCTGCTCACGTCCGAAACCTGGCATCCGACGAACGGCGAGTTCGGATTCTGGTCGTTCATCATGGGCAGCCTGATCGTGACTCTGATCGCCATGGTTCTGGCCGTGCCGGCGGCACTGTTCAGCGCGATTTACCTCTCGGAGTACTCATCCGTGCGGGCGCTGATCAAGCCGTTCGTCGATCTGCTGGCGAGCATCCCCTCGGTGATCTACGGGTTGTGGGGCGTGTTGTTTGTCGTGCCGCTGGTGCGCGATCAGGTCGGACCGTGGTTTGACCGCACGCTCGGCGGGAGTATCCCGTTTTTTGCCAACACCAACCCCACCGGCTACGGCGTGCTGGCCGCGGGGTTTGTCCTGGCGATCATGGTATTCCCGATCATTGTCTCGGTGACGGAGGAAGTGCTGCGCAGCGTGCCGCAGGGGATGCGCGAGGCGTCGCTGTCACTCGGCGCGACCGAATGGGAAACGACGAAGCTGGTCGTACTGCGCAAGGCGCTGCCGGGCGTGATCGCGGCCGTCGTGCTGGGCTTCTCGCGCGCGTTTGGCGAAACGCTGGCCGTGCTGATGGTCGTGGGCAATGTCGCCAAGGTGCCCGGCTCGCTGTTTGACGCGGCCTATCCCCTGCCCGCGCTGATCGCCAACAACTACGGCGAGATGATGTCGATCCCGCTGTACGACGCGGCGCTGATGCTGGCGTCGCTGCTGCTGCTCGTTATCGTGCTGATCTTTAACCTCGGCGCGCGCCTGACGCTGACTCAGATGAAACGGGAGTCCACGGTATGAACCGCAGACGACGACGGCATTGGGAAGAAGCGTTCTTTAAGGGTCTGATGCGCCTGACGCTGTTTGTGGTGCTCGGCATGTTGGCGCTGATCATTTATACGGTGGTCCACCGGGGCATCGACGCGATGAGTTGGGATATGCTCACGCAGACGTCGAAGGGCGGCTATTACCTGGGCGGCGAAGGCGGCATCCTGAACGCCATTGCCGGATCGCTCTATCTCGCGGCGGGCGCGACCCTGCTGGCGCTGCTGGCCGGGCTGCCGGTGGTCTTCTACCTGAATGCGTATGTCGGGCGGTCGCGCGTGGCGGATGCGATCCGCATGGTGTTTGACGTGCTGTGGGGCATTCCAAGCATCGTTTACGGCGCGTTTGGCTTTACCCTGATGCTGATGGTTGGGCTGCGCGCGTCGCTGCTCGGCGGTATTCTGACGCTGGCGCTGGTCGAACTGCCGATCCTGGTCCGCACGATGGACGAGGTGATGCGGCTGATCCCGCCCGAGCTGACCGAATCGACCTATGCGATGGGCGCGACCCGGCTCGAACTGACGCGTATTCTGCTGCGGCAAACGTTCCCCGGATTGATCACCGCGGTACTGCTGGCGTTCGGTCGCGGCATTGGGGACGCTGCCGCCGTTTTGTTCACCGCCGGATATACGGACCACATGCCGCAGTCGCTTTCGCGCCCGGTAGCCTCGCTGCCGCTGGCGATCTTCTTCCAGCTTAGCTCGCCTTTTCAGACGGTCCAGGAACGGGCGTATGCGTCGGCGCTGGTGCTGACGGTGATGGTGCTGACCATCAGCCTGCTCACCCGTTTTTCCCTGCGCATGCTGGGCCGGAACGTGATTCGATAGGAGCTTTGTTGTGAACAATCACGGAACGCACGTTTCGATCCAGCAGCTTAATGTCTGGTATGGCGACCGGCATACCCTGAAAGACATTTCGTTTAGCATTCCACGCCACCGGATTACGGCCATTGTGGGTCCATCTGGCTGCGGCAAAACCACCCTGCTCAAGAGCCTGAACCGGCTGATCGAGCTGGACAAGAAGGTTCGCGTCACCGGCCAGATTCTGCTGGACGACGTGGATATTTACGAGCGCTCGATCGACGTGACGGAAGTCCGCACGCAGATTGGGCTGCTGGCGCAAAAGCCGTTCCCGCTGCCTATGTCGATCTATAACAACGTGGCCTATGGTCCGCGCATCCACGGGATGGACAGCGGCAGCATGGACGATCTGGTTCGCACCTATTTACAGGCCGTCGAGTTGTGGGACGAAGTCAGGGATCGGCTGAACGCGCCCGCTACCGGGTTGTCGGTGGGACAGCAGCAGCGCTTATGTCTGGCGCGCGCGCTGGCCGTCAAGCCGGATGTGCTGCTGTGCGACGAATCCACGGCATCGCTCGATCCGATCTCGGCTCGGGCAGTGGAGCGGCTGCTGATCACGCTCAAGAGCAACTACACCATCGTGACCGTGACGCACGATCTGGCCCAGGCGCGGCGGCTGGCCGATCATGTGGTGTTCTTGTGGCTGGGCGAACTGGTCGAGGTTGGGCCGGCTGCACAGGTTTTCGAGAACCCGCGCGAGCCGCGCACCCAGGCGTATCTGTCGGGGCAAATTGGCTGATCGGCGCATCAAGCAGCGCGCACTGACACGATCACCAAAAATACTACTCCACGGGAAATGAAATACCCCTTTCGATAGATTTCAATATCCCACCGTGCATGTTATCGTGAAGACAAGCATAGGAACATGCTGTTGACCGATAAACACATGGAAGGGGCCGCGATGAATCTCGCAAACCTGATCACCGTGCTGCGCTTTCCGCTGCTGCTGCTCGTTGTCGCGCTGTTGTATCTCGGCGGGGCTGCGGGACAGTTCATCGACGTGGGTTTGATCGCGCTGCTGATTCTGATGGATTCTGCTGGATGGCATCATTGCCCGGCGGCGACACGAGACCACACTGGTCGGGACCATGCTGGACGTGGCGGCCGATCGCGCCGTTGAGATCGTGTTGTGGGTCGTTTTCGCCCATCAGGGGCTGATCGCGCTGGCTATTCCTGTGATCTTCATCATACGCGGCACACTGACCGACTCGATCCGGGAGGTGGCGCTGCGACAGGGTGAATCGCCGCACAGCATGATGCGCGGGTCCGTCACAGGCTGGCTGGTCGCCTCGCCAGCCATGCGCAGCAGCTACGCCGTCATCAAGGCGCTGGCGTTCATGACCCTGGCGCTCGCGGCCGGACTCGAGACGAGCAATATGGCACACGTGGCCGATGTCCGGTCCTTCGGGGCGGGTATGTCGTGGCTGGCGACTCTGATATGCCTGGTGCGCGGCCTGCCTGTTATCCTGGATGCGGGGCACCTGTTCCGTTCGGCTGAGCTCCAGGTGCCTGCGCCGCCGGTATCGCGCGCGATCCATGAGTGAGAGGTGTGAGTTTGTGATCCCACCCCCACAAAAATGCATCGTACATCGAAGCGCCCCTACTATCCGAGGGGCGCAGTTTTTTCTGAACAGCTTGTTGTGCGTTCAGGGGCAGGCGAACTCACCCGCCCCTGTCATTTTGACCGGATCAGCCCGGCGGCGGCGTGAGTGACGGAGCGAGCGTTGGCGTCGGGAATTCAGAGTTTGGCGTCGCCTGCTGCTGCGGCTGCTGCGGGTTATTGATGGTGATCCGAACATCGCGCGTGACACTGCGTCCCTGCGTGTCGATAACCACAAGGCGCAGCGTGTACGGTCCGTTTTCCAGCGCGCGGGTGTCAAACTGCCCCAACAGTGAGTCGGCTTCAGGACGCTGCGTGCGATCGATTACCAGCGGATCGCTGAAGAAATCCGGCGTATGGCCGATGCCGTACCGGATCTCGAAGTGGTCGAAGTTCGGCATGGTGATAGAGCCGCGCAGGGGTAAGATACCCTCAACCGACGGCATGTTGTCGGGCGGGAAGGCGATCACCACGATCGGACGCGGCTCGTTCGGATCGCAGTATTCAGTTGGCGGTGGTAGCAGCGGCACTTCAAGGCCGCGGTCGCTCGCCCAGGCGTTGCCTTCGGGTGTCGTGTTGATCCAGTTGTAGGCGGCCTGATCGGTAAGAATGATGAAGGTGCGGTCTTCGACGCTGTCGCTGCAGTATTCGTTGACCAGCTTACCAGAGAAGGCGTCCACTTGCAGCGTGCGCGTGATATTCTGCTCGGGTGGCGGAGGCGGTGCGCTGCTGGCAAATAACTCGGTAACCGTGCCCCCGACGCAGTCCGCCGACACCTGCGTGCCGGAATCGCGGCAGACTTCCGCCTGGATGACGCCATCCGGCCGCGAGAACTGCACCGGAGCAGTGCCAGCGTGGGCCGCTTCCATCACGTCGTTCCAGATGGGAGCCGCGCCGCCATAGCCGCTGATGCCATACATCGGCCGGTTATCGGAGTTGCCAACCCATGTGCCGACGACAAACTGCGGCGTATAACCCACCGTCCAGACATCGCGGACGTCAGTCGTGCCGCTGGTGCCGGTTTTGATCGCGGCGGGACGCCCACCTTGCAGTTCCATCGGCCAGCCGTAGCCGAATTCCTCGGCACGGGCATCCGAGTCCGACAGGATACTGGTGATCAGATAGGCGTATTCTGGCTTGACAACCTGTAACCCTTCCGGGTTTTGATTGGCCTGATAAATCTCGTTACCTTGGCTGTCCTCGATGCGGAGGATGCCATAAGGATCGACACGCCGCCCGTTGTTAGCCAGCATCCCAAACGCGCTGACCATATCAAACAGGCGCACTTCGACCGCGCCCAGCGCCGTCGGCAGGCCGGCGTTGCGCTCAATCGGATCACCCAGCGGGAAGCGAAGCCCGACCCGCTTCGCCATTTCGGTGAAGCGCTCCAACCCGATAAAGTCCATGGTCTTGATGGCCGGGACGTTCAGCGAGTTACCCAGCGCCTCCCGCACCGACTTGGGGCCGTGATACAAACCGTCATAGTTGACCGGGACATACGCCGGACCGCCGCCCGGATTGGCAAACTCCGTATAAATATCCCACAGCACCGAGGCGGGCGTCAGATATTTGCCCTCGCTGCTCGGCTCAAAAGCTGTCAGATAGACAATCGGCTTGATCGATGAGCCGGGCTGCTGTCCCGTAAAGGCGACGTTAACCTGCCCATCGATGTCCTCGTTGTTGTAATCCGCGCTGCCGACCATCGCCAGCACCGCGCCATCCGAGGGACGGATCACCACCACAGAGGCGTTGGTCGCGTCGACCCCGCGCGCTTGCAGGTCCGCCAGATTCGCCGTAACCGAATCTTCGGCGGCTTTCTGGATATTCTCGTCCAGCGTGGTGGTTACGCGGAACCCTGCGCTGTAGATCCGCTGGGGGCCATAGGTATCTTCCAACTGCTGCCAGACGTAGTTGACAAAATGCGGGTGGATAAATGTGTTCACCGGCGGATCAAACGGCGCGGTTTCGACCAGCGCGATTTCCAGGGTGAGTTCCTGTGGGGCTTCCATGCCCGGCGACTGGTAGTAGTAGAGGGTGCTGCCGTCGGCTTGTTCTTGCGCGTAAATGCACAGGCCGCCGCCATTCGGGACAGCCCATTGGGTCGCGTCGGTATGCTCGATATAGATGCAGCCGGTGTCGTTCGCCTCGGCCATCAGCCGCAGAACCGTGTGCATACGCTGGATGGCATTCTGACGGTTCACCACGGGATCATACTGCGCGGGTGATTGGGGCAGCCCCGCCAGGAAGGCGGCCTCGGCGGGATTTAGCTCGCCGGCAGATTTCTTGAAATAAATCTGCGCGGCGGCCTCAATGCCATAGGCCCGGTTTCCGTAGAAGATCTCGTTGAGATAAATTTCCAGAACTTCGTTTTTGTCGTACTTACGCTTGATCTCTGAGGCGACGATCACCTCCACCAGCTTACGCTCAGTGGTGCGCTCCGAGGCGAACTCAGTTTCGAGGATCAGCGCGCGGGCAAGCTGCTGCGTGATCGTGCTCGCCCCGGAAATGGTCCCGCCCGCCTGGACGTTCTGATACGCGGCGCGGACAATCGCCAGGATGCTGAAACCAGGATCGGTGTAGAAGGTCTCGTTCTCGGTCGAAATCGTCGCGTGAATCAGCCAGGGCGAGATCTGGTCGAGCGGGATCTCGCGGCGCGGCCCCGTGGTCGGATCGCTGAACTCGGCCAACTGCGTCCCGTTCGCATCCATAATCAGGGTGGTCTCAAAGTCGGAGGTGCGCTCGCGCAGTTCGTCCACTGCTTCGGCGTAACGGTCCACTTCATAGAGGTAATAGCCGATCATGCCGAGCAGGATGACCAGCGTCAGCGCCATCGTGCCGATCACGCCCGTCACCACGGCATACGCAATGCGGCGGGTCGTGGTCCGGCGGTCGCGTCCCAGGGCGGCGGTGTAATCGGGCTGGGGATACTCGCCCAGGCGATGCTTCGGTTTCTCAACACTCGGCGGCGGCGGGTGATGGGCCCCTGCCGGCGGCGGACCGGCGGCGCGTGATGGCGCGACCGGGATGCCGTGCGGCGCGGTAACGCCGTCCATGGCCGCCTGAGCCGACGGTGAGCGCATGGTTTGCTGCGCCTCGAAGGGTGAACTCGCTGCCTGAGCGTCTTGTGGTGCGGCTTGCGACGGCATGGTGACCATCGAGGCGGCGTCCGGCTCAACCTGCCGATAGTGCGATTGGGTCCGCGCTTCCGACGGGCGCACCGGTTCCAGAAACGGTGTGCTGGGGGATACCAGCGTGGCACCGGGATCTTCCTGAGGCACGCGGCGCGGGAGCGGCAGGCCACCTTGGTCGATTTCGATCGCGGCGAGACTGCCTTCTTCCGATGCCTGGCTTGCATCCGGCAGAACGACTTCTTGCAGGCCGGTTTCGGTGCGAAGGACGCTGCCGCGCACCGCTTCCTGATAGCCCGGCGGGGTGCCTTCTTTCCAGTCGCGGCCATCATAGGAATACCAGCGGTTCGACTCGAGGCCCAGCATCCACCAGCGGCCATCTTCGCCCAGGATCATCAGCCGGCGGAGTTCATTCTGCAACTGCTCGCGAGTCATATAACCGGCATTATACTGGCCGCGCAGAACCTGCACCTTGCGCTCGACCTCGTGAAAGGGTGACGGCTGCGCAGGGGCAGCAGGAGCCGTTTGAGGCGTGGCACCTTGCGGCTGGCTGGCCGCAGGCGGTGTGACCTGGATCTGCTGCGTGGGCGGCGGCGCGTCAGTTTGTGCAGCGGGCTGTGCCGCGGGCTGTGCCGCGGACGGCGCGGATTGAACGCCAGCACGCTCCTGAGCGGCACGCTCCTCGGCCAGCATCGCGGCTTCGGCGGGTGTGAGTCCCGGTAACGGCTTTGACGGGGTGGAATCAGGCATGGGCGTGCTTTCTGCCGGAACGGCGGGTTCCTGAGAATTGATCCCGATCAAACGGGTCTGGCTCTGATCCTGCTCGGCGTCATCAGCGGCGGGAGGCACTCCACGCGCAGCTTCCGGCTGTGTCTGCGTATCTTCGCTCGGAGCGGCGACCACGCGCGGTTTGGGCGGCTCAGTCTCGTGGACTTCGATAATCGTATCGGCAGCGCCGGACAGCAGGGCGTCTAACTGTGCATCGAGCGGGGTGTGCCATGCCCCCTCCAATTCCGATTCAGCCCGCGAAGGGCTGCCCGGCCCTGGCGCGGCTGCGGCCGATGGGATCCCGGCGTCGGCGGCAGTTTCCGCGTCAGCGAAAACCGCGTTCTCCGGCGTGTACCATGACTCAACCGGCACTGGGCGCGACGATCCTTCTTCCACAGGCGGCTCGTGCCAGCCTGCGATCTCGCCGGGCTGCTGCTCGTCAGGGGAATCATTCACAGGTTTTTTATCTGGCTGGTCAACCATAGCCCAACCTCAATCTATTTTTGTTACAACGGTAGACCAATTGTACCATTTCCTGAGTCCCAACGCACCCGCCCCACCGTGCGGTTACTCAACAGCTTCACCGGGCTTGCTGGCGACCAGGACGGTCCATTCGCCCTTCTGCGTGACCTTGTTGTTCTGGTTCACTACCTTCACATCAAACGAAACAAATCCACCCCCGGCCGCCTTCATGGCGCGCAGATTTGTGATCTTGATCTGCACGCGGATCGTGTCCCCGATGACGATCGGCTCGCGGAATTTCCACTCCAACCCTGTGAACGCCAGCACCGTGCCTTCGAGAAAACCCATCTGGTACGATAACCCGCTGGCGACCGACAGCCCCAACATGCCGTGCGCGACCCGCTGCTGAAATGGCGTTGTGGCTGCGTAGGCCGCGTCGGTGTGCATGGGGTTAAAGTCGCCGGATACGCCGGCGAAGTTCACGATGTCCGTCTCGGTGATGGTACGGCCCCGGGTTTCCAGTTCCAGACCAACTTCGAATTCCTCGAAATAAAGCCCTTTTTGTTTGCGGATGTCTTCGGCCATGTCTCCCACCTTGTGCAACTGATCGGATGATACGTAACGAACGCAGCCAGAACTACAGGCTTGCCGCCTGAACCGGCTCCTTGAAATCATAGATTCCGTCGTGCAGCGCCCAACGTTCCCCGCCAGATTTCGCAGATCAGCGTGCTGTCTTCCTGGCGGAGCGCGCCTCCGCACGCCGGACACCGGAACAACGGCCCATCCAGCGCGGCGGGCGGCGTATCTCCCACGGCGCGATTGAGGGTGAACACGCTCGGTGAAAACGGCGCGATCTGCCCGGTCGGCTGAAGCAGGCGGTCCAGCGTCACCAGGACCGACAGCGGCACCAGCCGCTTGAGCAGCCCCAGCCGGAAGTACGACAGCGCCAGCCGCCGCTCGGTCTGGAAGCCCGCGTCATGCAGGCAGCGTGCCATGTACTCCGGGTGAAAATCGAAATTCAGCTTCACAAACTCGGTCGGCTCCAGATCAAACGGGCTCCAGTTTTGCCGCCGCAGCGCGTAACGCACCATCGATTTCAGATGACGCTTGCTGGCGTATTCCAGCACAAACGGCGATCCCGGTGCGAGGACCGCGCGAATCTGGCGGAGCGCGGCGGGCACGTCGGCCATGTGGTGAATGACGCGCTCCATCACGGCGGCATCACAGCTCCCCGCCGCGAGCGGCAGCTGGTAAATATCAGCGGCGACGTAAATGTAACGTTTGTCCGTGCCCAGATGCGCCTGGGCGTCGCGCAGCATGGTACGCGAATAGTCCAGCACGATCACCTGATCGTAGCCGCCAAGCTCATTCGTCATGCGGCCAAAGCCCGCACCCAGATGCACAACTCGCCGCCCGCGCGGGGGCAGCAGCCGGCGCAGCGCGATCCGTTCGGTCAGATCCTCGTAGTCGCGTCCCTGCCCTTCCCAAAACTCGGTCCGGTAGCCTGATCCCTCGTAATCACACAGCGGCGGGGAATTGTGAGTCACAACCGTTATCCTTCTTTCAGGTGACCGGCTCACTGGCCGGGCGTGATGATCCCGATGTCTTCAACCGGCGTAGCCGTTGGGACAGGCGGCAGCGCCGGCGCGTCGGTGCTGTCCGCGTCGCCTTCACCCGCAGTCTGATCCCCTGTCGTATCGTCATCCGACGAGGATTGCAGGTCGGCCCGGTCCGGTCCCGGCCACGGATTCATGCTGTCCTCGGTGGGCGATACCAGATTCTTGCCCTCACCCTGAATCGCGTCCACGAGAAAATCGGGCACGTCATCCCATTTACCCGGCAGGTTATCGAGGATACGCACGTAAGGCTCTAACAGGTCGCGCAGGTTGACAAACGGCTGGTGCAGATCGGTTTCCTTGAGCGGAATCGCCACATCAACCGGCAGATTGATCGGGATCTGTGTGTTGACCGGCACGATCATGTCCAGTTGGACCGGCAGCACGAGTCCCCTGGGCAGGACAATATCCACCCGCCCATTGATCACACCGCCGCCGCCCGGCAGGGTAAACGACGCGCTGGCCGCGATGGGCACGTCCTGCGTCAGCACCACGTTCGTCGACTGGTTGAGCGGCAGATCAAACACCACCGGGATCTGGTCTTCAACCGCAATCGTACTCTCGATTACGGCCTCGTCCATGCCCACGAAATTCCGGTGCAGCCCGTCGATCAAAGGTTCAAGAATGCCGTTCTTAATCTTAAATATCTGCATCATCACAATCAGCAGCACAACGATCAAAATCATGTTGGTGATAAAAGAAATCATCAACGCGACGGTTTTAAAGCTGTTCCACCAGACACGGAACTTGTGCATGGGCGGACCTCCTTCAACGAATCAGGTGGTGATGGGCTGGCATACGAAATCTTAACCAACCTGCCTCATCATAACATCAGCCTGAAGGTCTGAGCAACTCAACACAAAACAGGGGCGCAGCGATACGCCCCTGTCTGATCTTAACGATTGGAGAGTCGGGTGATCTACAAGCCGGCTTCCCGGCACAGAATCTCGGCCTTGTCGGTGCGCTCCCAGGCTACATCGAGATCGTCGCGCCCGAAGTGTCCATAGGCCGCCACATTGCGGAACTGCGGCTTGCGCAGGTCCAGATCGCGGATAATCGCGGCCGGGCGCATATCAAAATGCTTCTTGATCAGCTCGACGATTTTCTCATCCGGGATCCGGCCCGTGCCAAACGTTTCGATCGCGATCGAGAGCGGATGCGCGACGCCGATGGCATAGGAGATCTGAAGCTCGAAGCGGGACGCCAGCCCGGCCGCGACCACGTTCTTGGCGATATAACGCGCCATGTACGCCGCCGACCGATCGACCTTGGTCGCGTCCTTGCCGGAGAACGCGCCGCCACCATGCCGCGCCACGCCGCCGTACGTATCGACGATGATTTTGCGCCCGGTCAGCCCGGCATCACCCAGCGGCCCACCGACGACAAAACGGCCCGTCGGGTTGACATAATACTTGGTCTGGTCGTCCAGAAATTCCGCCGGGACAACAGCGCGAACGACATGTTCCAGCACATCATCGCGGATCTGTTCAGTGGAGACGTCGGGCGCGTGCTGCGTGGAGATCAGCACGGTATCGACGCGCACCGGCTTGCCGTAGGCGTATTCCACCGTCACCTGGCTTTTGCCATCCGGGCGCAGATAGGGCATGGTGCCGTTCCGCCGGACTTCAGCCAGCCGCTTGACGAGCTTGTGCGCCAGCGTGATCGACAGCGGCATCAGTTCGGGTGTTTCGTCGCAGGCAAACCCGATCATCATGCCCTGATCGCCCGCGCCAACGGCATCCAGATTGTTTTCGGCCTGGCCGGCGCGCTGTTCCAAGGCCGCATCCACGCCCTGCGCGATGTCGCTGGACTGCTCCTTGAGCGACACGATCACGCCGCAGGTATCGGCGTCGAAGCCGAATTTGCCGCGCGTGTAGCCGATGTCGCGCACGACATCGCGCGCAATCGTGCCGATGTCCACATAGGTGGACGTCGTGATCTCGCCCATGATCACGATCAGGCCGGTGGTGACGGCGGTTTCGCACGCCACGCGCGCCATCGGATCGTCGGTCAGGATGGCATCCAGCACTGCGTCCGAAATCTGATCGCAGATCTTGTCCGGGTGCCCTTCGGTGACCGACTCCGACGTAAAGAATAATTGTGGCGAACTCATAAAGGTGGTGCTGCTATTGGTCTCGCTCACGATAGCTCCTTGATTAGATACTGAACCTGGCAGGTCAGGGCCACCAAACAAAACCCCCTGCTACACTCTACAGGGGGCGTTATCACACAGTTGGCCTCACAATCAGGCTTCGGAGGTCGGTGGATTACGCTCTCATCTTCCAGAAAACCTGTCGGAATTAGCACCGTTCTTGTTCTGGCGGAGTTGCCTGGGCCAGATCAAGAGGTTGCCGCGGCTTCACGGGGCCGGTCCCTCTGCCGCTCTGGATAAGAGTGTTTCCAGGTATTGGATTCGAATTAGGGAAATCATATCATTTTGGGGCAGGTTTGCCAAAAAACGATAAGTCTTGCTGAGGGCAGACAAACCGTCATGCCGCCTACCATGCCGGATCGGGCCTGGGGCTGGTATAATCCGGGTGGTATCCGGTTCGTTCACCCAGATTGTGTCAAAACACCATGCCTATTCCTTTCCCTTCCTTGCGCGCCGCCATTCTGGATATGGACGGCGTATTGTGGCGGTCCAGCCAGGCACTGCCGGGTGTGGCCGAGTTTTTCGCGTTTGTCCAGCAGCGCGGGATCCGTTTCGCGCTGGCGACCAACAACAGCACCAAAACGGTCGATCGGTACGTCGAGCGGCTGAACAGCGCGGGTGTTCCTGCCCGGCCCGAACAGGTCATCACATCGTCCGTGGCGACAGCCGATTACGTCAGCCAGCGTTATCCGGCTGACACGCCGCTTTATATTATTGGCGAGGCGGGTATTCACGAAGCTCTGGCCGAGCGCGGCTTCCACGAAGACCCCGAGCGGGCGCAGGTCGTGATCGTAGGTCTGGACACGCAGTTCAACTACGACAAGATGAAAACTGCTACCCTGCTCATCCGGGCCGGAGCCGACTTTATCGGCACCAATGGCGACCGCACCTTCCCGATCCCGGGCGGGCTGGCTCCCGGCAACGGCAGTCTGCTGGCCTCCATCCAGACGGCGACCGATGTGCAGCCGGTGATCATCGGCAAGCCGGGCCGGGTGATGTTTGAGGTCGCGCTTCAGCGTCTCGGCACCACGCCCGAGCAAACGCTGATGATCGGCGACCGGCTGGAAACCGATGTCCTGGGCGCGCAGCAGGCCGGACTACCGGCGGCGCTGGTGCTGTCCGGGGTAACCCAGGCGGAGGATGTTCGCGCCGGGCAGATTGAGCCTGAAGGCGTTTACCCGTCGCTGCTGGACCTTTATCAGGCGTGGCAGAGCGCCCTGGACAGCGCCTCCTGCGTAACCTGCGTATGAGCGCCTCCCAGCGCGCCCTGGTCGTGACAGGCGGGGCGCTTTCGTGTATGATGGCGGTGAGACGACATTAAGATGATTGGGATGTGTGAATGGCTGTAACAGGAAAGAAAGGTTTGAAATCCATCTACGACTGCTCGCTTGACGAGCTGACCCAGGTGTTTGCCGGATGGGGCCAACCCGCCTACCGCGCGCGGCAGGTGTGGGAATGGCTTTACCAGCGCAAAGTAACCGACTTCGCGGCGATGACCAGTCTGCCGAAGGATCTGCGCGCCCGCCTGGAATCCGACTTCCGCATGGGCCGGTTGGAGCCAGTCGCGGAGCTGCATTCAACCGATGGGCAGACGGTCAAGTGGCTGTGGCGGCTGCCCGACGGCCAGATGATCGAAGGCGTGCTGATGGAATATGACGGAGTCCGGCGCACGGCCTGTATCAGTACCCAGGCGGGCTGCGCGATGGGCTGTGTGTTCTGCGCAACCGGGCAGATGGGCTTCGCGCGCCACCTGTCCGCCGGGGAGATCGTCGAGCAGGCGCTCTATTTTGCCCGCCAGCTTGACGCCGACGGCGAGCGGCTCAGCAACATCGTCCTGATGGGCATGGGCGAACCCCTGCATAACTACGAGGCGACGCTCGAAGCCATCTCCCGCCTGAATGATGAGAACGGTCTGAACATCGGCCAGCGCCACATCACCCTGAGCACGGTGGGTCTGGTGCCCGCCATCAAGCGCTTCGCAAACGAAAAGCTCCAGGTGGGGCTGGCGATCAGCCTGCACGCGGCGACCGATGAGGATCGGAGCAAGCTGCTGCCCATCAACAAACGCTGGCCGCTGGCGGATCTGATGGACGTCGTGCGCGACTACATCGACCAGACCGGGCGGCGCGTGACGTTTGAATGGGCGCTCATCGCCGGCGAAAACGACACGGTTCAGCAGGCGGTGAAACTGGGCGAGCTTGTGCAGGGGATCAAGTGCCATGTCAACCTGATCCCGCTCAACCCCACGCAGGGATACGGCGGCCAACCGTCGGACCCGGCGCGCGTCGAGATCTTCCAGGCGGTACTGCAGAGCTATCACATCGGGAGCACGGTACGCGTGCGGCGCGGCATCGATATTCAGGCGGGCTGCGGCCAACTGAAGGCTGAGGTTACGAAGACTCGCGCCCGATCGAAATTGAAATCGCCGTGAGGGACGGTCATGAAGATCACCATTCGTTTTTTCGCTAATCTGCGAGAGGCGACCGGGACCAGCCAGCTTGTGCTGGACATGCCCGACGAGGCGGACCTGCATACCATGGTCGGTCAGTTGATCGCCCGCTATCCTGATCTCGATGGACAGCAGGCGATGTGGCATTTTGCGGTTAACCAGATCCACGCCGAGCCGGATGCTGTGCTGCGGGCCGGGGATCGGGTGACGATTTTCCCTTATGTGGCCGGCGGCTAGACTGGAATCCAGAAGCCGAACAAGCTGCCTTTACCGGGCTCGCTGTCGAAATAGACACGGCCCTTATGGAATTTGACCGTCGCTTTGACGATGGACAGCCCCAACCCCAGGCCGGACGTCCGCTCGGTACCGGCCTGAGCCGCACGGTAAAAAGGATCAAAGATCTGCGCCTGGAGATCCTGCGGTATTCCAATCCCATCATCCTGCACTTCAAACGCGACGGTGGGCGTGCCGCCATAACTGCTCCGGAACAGGCGCACCCGGATGTGTCCGCCCGCCGGCGTATACTTGATGGCGTTACCGATGAGATTGCTCATGGCGCTGAGAAGCTGAGCGCGGATCCCACGTGCCACAGGCAAATTGGGCTCGCATTCAATGTCGAGTTGGTGCTGCTTGGCTTCTAACTCACTGCGGATTGTGCGGACACTTTCGGCCAGCAGTTCGCACCAGACAATCGCCCGGGCGGCCTGGTGCTGCGCTTCGATGCGCTCGACCGAAAGAATATTGAACACGATCTGCTCCATCTCATTCACGGCAGCTTCGCAGTCCTGCCCGCACCGCCCAAGCAACTCGACATTCACGTGTCGCCCCGAGTCAGAGCCGCCCATTTCCATCTTGAGCCGGCGGATGGACTCCTTGATACGCGTCAAGGGGCTGCTCAAGTCGTGTGAAGCCATCCGAATCATCTCGGACTTGATCCGCTCGAGCCGCTGGGTGTCTTCAAACAGCCGCGCGTTTTCAAACGCGATGGCCGCCTGCTTGGCAAACGGATCGATCAGGCGGATGTGGTTTTCGTTATAGAAGTTCTCGGTAGTCGAGTCAAACGAAAAAAACGCGACGACTTTCCCACGTGCGACGATGGGCACGCCCAGCCACGATCCGATCCATTCGAACCCCGGCCATGTGCGCCAGCGGTCATTGTTCTTTACATTGGGACAAACCATAGGCGTACCCTGACGGATCATGCTTTGAAGGAGGGGCGTCTGCTCAAGGTTAAACGCAATCTGGCTGATAGTTTCGGTGGATAGGCCGAAGGCTTCATATCCCTGATGGTGTACCATGCGGGCCACATCCCCATCCAGCAAAAAGACATTCGCTGCATCAAAGGGGATGACGCGCAAAGCCTGCTCAAGTATTCGGCCTAACACGGCGTCCAGTTCGAGGGTAGAGGTGAGCACCATCCCCACTTCGCGCAGGGTGTTGGCCATCTTCCGTTCGTGGTCGGCTACTTCACGTTCATGGCGGAGCTTGTCTTCGGCTTGCTGGCGCTCAATCGCCGCGCCTAAGCTGGAGGCCATGATGCGCAGGACGTTGATCTCTTCTCCGGCCCACTCGCGTGGGTTCCGATGATCGCTCAGCCCCATGAATCCCCACAATCTCCTCTCCACCATCACGGGCATGAGCAGGAGCGACTCGATCTTCATGGCCAGCGGCACATGCGACGGCACGAGTTGTTGAATCGTGTCGCGGGATAACTTAACTTCCTGGTTCGCAGCCAGCATCTCATACCAGGCTTGCAGGCCAAAAGCCTGCCAGGGAAGATTTTGAAGCCTGGAGACATCCGCCCTTGTCGAAAGATAGGGGCCGCTCCAACTATAACGATGGCTGGTGGCGGGTTCGCCGGTCTCTGGGTGAGTATGGAGCTCATACACGAAAGCTCGATCCACGTCAATCCTCTGGCCCAGTATGGCTAATGCATCGTTAAACGTGGCTTCCTGTTCTCCGACTGCCATAAGCCGGTTCGCCGCCAGGGCAACGCTTTCCAGCAGCCGATCCTTCTGACGGAGCGCTTCTTCGGCCCGGATACGCACGATCGCGCTGCCGATCTGCGCCGCGATGCTCTCAAGCGCATGCTGCGCCAGAGGGGCAACCTCGTCCTGCCGGTGAGAAGCGACGTTGATACAGGCAATGACCTGATTCTGATACGAAACCGGCATGATCGCGATCGCGCGCAAATTCTCGCGCTGCGAAATCCCGTTGAGCCGGATCCCCAGGTTGGGATAATAGGAGTAAACCGGCTGGCCCTTCATCACCAGCCGAGCCTGTGGCGTATCGGGCGGGTAATGGCGTGTAACCTGTACAAACTCCTCCGATAACCCTTGCTGATACGCCAGATCAAGCTCGCCCGAGATGGCATCGATCAGGTAGATCCCCCCACAGTCCATCTCAGCCGCCCGGATCGACGCATCAACCACGAGTTCCAGAGCGTGATTCAGGCTGGTTTCAAAACTGAGCGCCACCCCAAGATCGCGCTGAATACGCAGAATGATTTCATGCTGCTTCTGGTCGGTCACATCTTTGACTACGGCGATCACTTCGTTTTCCAGGCTGGGCACAAAACAGCAGTCGTAATGGTGAAGTCCACTGGATTCGAGAATGGAATATTTAATTGTTTCGGGTTGTTGAGCGTGTAAGGCGCGAGCGATAGCCGGCATGGCCAGGTCAGCGACATGTTGCGGAACAATATCGGCGATTTTTTTGCCGATGATCTCATCTGGAGCCAACATTTTTAGCCCGAGGTTATCCGGTATTTTGAACTCCAGATAGGTCCCATCGTCACGAATGCGGAAGATCAGATCCGACAGCGCGTCAACCAACGAGCGGTAGACGGTCTGGCTCTCTTGGAGCGCCTGGGCTAACGAGGGCTGGCCGGGGCTGGATATGACACAGACAAGCTGGGCCCGTCCGTCCTGATGGCCGGGTGTGATCCGGGTATCGGCATACAGCGGCGTGCCGTTGCGCGGGAGCAGATGCGCGCCAAATTGGACAATCTGCTCACCAATCTGGGCAAGGTGTGATGTCACCGCCGGGCGATCGGCTTCAGCGTACAGATCAGGCAGCGCCATTCCCAGCAGCGCGCCCTGATCCAGGCCGGCCACATCGGCCAGCACCCGGTTGGCATAGACGATTTGGAGAGACGCGCGATCGACGACAAATATCGCGTCATTCATGGCATTATAGATGTCACGACCATACCTCTGTCTTGACATACTGGCCCTCACTATTCGTCTCTATGTTTTATGTGTGTTGAACCGTCTATAAAACATTGACGAGGTACTGCGACACAAATCACCGCCTAACACTTTCATTATAGAACAATTCACAAGGCGATGCGATGGCACTCATTTCTCAGATCTGGCCTCCGTTTTGGTGTTCAAAAATGAAATATGTTAAGCTTCGGAATCGTTTTGGGCGCTGGTGCATCTAACTGGTGCATCTAAACGGTTGGCAGGGAAAAATGAAAATCCATTTCTTGTGGTGGGAAGGATGTCCCTCGCATCCAGAGGCGTGGCAGCGGCTGCATGAAGCGCTTCAGCAGTTGAGTCTGGATGTCCCAGTGGAGCGGATCGAGATCCGCACCGACGACGATGCACAGCAGTGGCATTTCCCCGGCTCTCCAACGATTCTGGTGAATGGACAGGACATCGATCCCCGCGCCGGCGATACCCCCGCCCGCCTGACCTGCCGCCTGTACTTCAAGGAGGACGGCCGGCCCTCGCCCGTGCCCTCTCTGGACATGATCATACGCGCGCTGGAACAGGCGCGGCACATCGACTAACACGGTCTGGTTAACGGTTATACGTAACAAGGAGGGAATCGAATGGTTCAACTCGGACAACTCGCACCCAATTTTACACTTCCCGGCGTGGACGGACGTCCTTATACCCTTTCGGATCTGGTCCGATCCAATCGGGCCGTCGCGGTTATTTTTAGCTGCAACCACTGCCCCTATGTGCGTGCCTGGGAAGACCGCATGATCGAGATCCAGCGCGATTATCAGGACAAAGGGGTGGTTCTGGTGGCCATTAACTCGAATGACGAGAAGCGGTATCCCGACGACAGCTTTGATCAGATGAAAGCCCGCGCCGCCCAGGAGGGTTTTAACTTCCGCTACCTGCGCGACGAAAGCCAGTCCGCGGCTCGTGATTTTGGTGGCGAGCGCACCCCCCATGTGTTTCTGCTCGACGGCGCGGGGATCGTGCGTTATACCGGCGCGATCGATGATAACCACGACGAGCCGGAAGCGGTCAAACACACCTATCTGCGCGACGCATTGGATGCGGTGCTGAGTGGGCAAGCGCCGGCTGTTACCGAAACCCCAGCGGTCGGCTGTACAATCAAATGGATAACTCCGGTTCAGTAAGAAGGGATACCGACCAGACATGGCCTATCAGCATGTTGTAGTTCCTGCGGACGGCGAAAAAATCACCGACCTCAACGATCCGCGTCTGATCCCCGATCATCCTATCATCGCCTTTATCGAAGGGGACGGCATCGGGCGCGATATTATGACGGCGTCCAGGCGCATCTGGGACGCGGCGATTGAGATCGCGTATGACGGCCGGCGCAAGATCGCCTGGATGGAAATTTACGCCGGGGAAAAAGCGGCCAGCCTCTACGAGGGCAACTACATGCCCGAAGAAACGTTCGAGGCGCTGCGCGAGTTCATGATTGGCATCAAGGGCCCACTGACAACTCCGGTCGGCGGCGGCTTCCGCAGCCTGAATGTGACGCTGCGGCAGGTTCTCGACCTGTACGCCTGTGTGCGCCCGGTGCGCTGGTATTCCGGCGTGCCAAGCCCGATGCGCGAGCCGGAAAAAGTGGATATGGTGATCTTCCGCGAGAACACCGAAGACGTGTACGCGGGGATCGAGTATGAAGCTGGCACGCCGCAGAACGAAAAACTGGCGCGTTTTCTGCGCGAGGAAATGGGCGCCAAGTTCTTTGAGGGCAGCGGCCTGGGCGTCAAGCCGATCAGCGCCTTTGCCACCAAGCGCCTGATGCGTTATGCGCTGCGTTACGCGCTGGATCGCGGGCGCGAGAGCATCACGATCATGCACAAGGGCAACATCCAGAAATATACCGAGGGGGCTTTCCGCCAGTGGTGTTATGAAGTGGCCCGCGATGAGTTTGGCGAGCACACGATCACCGAGGACGAACTGTGGAACCAGTACGGCGGGCAGGCTCCCGATGGCAAGATCGTCATCAAGGACCGGATCGCTGACATTATCTTCCAGCATGTGCTGCTCCGCCCGGACGAGTTCGACGTCGTGGTGACGCCCAATCTGAACGGTGATTACCTGTCGGACGCGCTGGCCGCTCAGGTCGGCGGGGTCGGGATCGCGCCGGGTGCGAACATTGGCGACGACGTGATGTTGTTCGAGGCCACCCACGGCACCGCCCCTAAATATACCAATCTGGACAAAGTCAACCCCGGTTCGCTGCTGTTCAGCGGCGCGATGATGCTGGAATTCATGGGGTGGCGCGAAGCCGCCGACCTGATCCACAAGGGCTACGCCCGCACGCTGGATCAGAAGATCGTGACCTATGACTTCGCCCGCCTGCTGGCGGGGGCTGTGGAGGTCAAGACGAGCGAATTCGCTACCGCGATCGTCCGGAATATGAACGGCTGAGCCGATAACCCGGCGCTCTGGCAGCCGTGATCGATCATCGCATGAGGGAGAATGTATCTCCCTCATTTGCGTTTACGATACCGGAGACTAGAATGTTAGGGATTGGGCACGTCATAGGCAGACATATACAAGGAGAAAACCGCCATGGTTTTACTGCCTGCGTTTTTTCTACAGAATCCAGTGGCGCGGAGCTTTGTGATCGTTGACAAGTTCAACACGCCCCGCCAATACACCTTTGCACCCCAGCGCCGGCAGTTGCACGAAGGGATCGATCTGAAAGCCATCGACAGCGGGAGTAACCCCGTAGCTGTGTTGGCGGCGCAGCGCGGGATTGTCGATAAGGTGGGCTTTTCGGCGCAGGGTTATGGTAACTACGTGCGGATCAGCCATCCCTGGAACGACGAGCGTTATGTGACGTGGTACGGCCATCTGTCCGCGATCACCATCGAGCAGGGCGTGTTTGTGCAGGCCGGGCAGAAGATCGGCGTGGCGGGCACCACCGGCTTTTCCGACGGCGTGCATCTCCATCTCACCTTGCAGTATATCGACCACGGCCTGCAAAATTACGTGGTCGATGACGTGGTGGATCCCGAATCGTATTTTAAGCTGACCAATATCCCGCAGTTTGACGAGGCGTGGTTTATCCTCGATGTGACGGTGCCGGACAAAACGGTGATGCAGCCCGGTCAGGCATTCGGCAAAATCTGGCGGGTTCGCAACACCGGGACAAAAACCTGGGACAGCAATTACCGGCTGGCGTTCGCCAATGGCAACCCGATGGGCGCGCCCAACGAGGTGGCGCTGCCATCGGTGCCGGTGCAGCCAGGGCAGACGACAAACGTCGGCGTGCCGCTGGTCGCTCCCACCCAGGCCGGACTCCACCGCAGCACGTGGAAACTCAAAAACAGCGGCGGCCAGTTGTTTCCGCAGGAACTCTATACCGAGATCGAAGTGAGATCCATATCGGGCGGGGTCGATCAGGCGTCCTATGTGGCGGATGTGACGATCCCGGATGGCATGGTGATCCAGCCGGGGGCGAGTTTTGTCAAGACATGGCGCATCCGCAACACAGGCGCGACCACCTGGGGCACTGACTATTCGCTGCGTTTTGTCGCTGACAAGCGGATGGGCGGACCGGCCTCGGTGGCCCTGACCCGCCGTGTCGCGCCCGGCGAGAATGTCGAAATCTCGGTCACGCTGATCGCTCCGCAAGAACAGGGCCGTCATCGCAGCACGTGGAAACTACACAACGCCGCGGGCCAGCCCTTCGATTATTCGATGTACGCCGAAATTCAAGTGCCGGAGACGATCCCCCCAACCACCAAACGCAGCGAAGCGCGTTATGTCGCGGACGTCACCATCCCGGACCGCACGGTGATCCAGCCGGCGGCGAGTTTCGTCAAAACATGGCGCATCCGCAACTCGGGTGAGACGACCTGGGGCACCGGTTACACCCTGGCCTTTTTCGGCGATCGGCGGATGGGCGGGCCGGAAAGCGTACCGCTGCCGCCAGCGGCCCCCGGACAGGTCGTCGATGTATCCGTCCCACTGCGGGCACCTTCGGCCCCAGGTGAACACCGCAGCACGTGGAAGCCGCGCGATCCCCAGGGCAAATTTTTCGAGTTCAGCCTGTTCGCCCTTATCAAGGTGCCAGAAGGAACGCAGCCGTCGCCCGATCTCAACGAGTTGACATTCGAGGCCGACATCACGATCCCGGATGGCACCGTGTTAAAACCGGGCCAGCAGTTTGTCAAGACGTGGCGCGTGCGAAATACCGGGACGGCGACCTGGGGCGCAGGCTACAAATTGGGCTTTTTCAGCGGCGACCAGATGAACGGCCCGGACGCCGTCGCGCTGCCGCCCCTCCGACCGGGTGAACGGGCGGATGTCTCGGTGGCTCTGACGGCCCCGGCCGAGGCCGGTCTGCACCGGAGCACCTGGAAGCCGCGCGATCTGCAAGGCCGGTCGTTCGATCAGTACGTCTATGCGCTGATTGATGTGGTGGATCCGACCCAGATTTTTGATATGCTGCCCTATCTGCGCGGCGATGGGCGCGTGTATGACCTCTCGTTCAACTGGGGGGGCGGCGGCGAGCAGCGCCTCCAGACCCAGGTGGAGGGCGCGCGGTTTTATCACGTCAAACATATCGAATGGGAAGAACTGTGGGGGGATGACAACTTCATCTATCGCGGCACGGATACCTCACCCGGCAACGGTGAAGTGTATACGCTGTACGAAAACGGACAATATGGCAGCCCATGGATCCCGCGCCGCATGCGGGTGGGCGTGCTGTTTCGCCGGACGCCGCTGGTGGTCTTCCGTCGCAAGAGTGACGGCGTCCCCGTGCCGGGCAAGACGTTCACTCACGTCACCTGGATCAAGCTGGAGTCGGTTCACAGCCGGATCAAGCTGTCGAGCGGGTTGGAACTGAACAACGTGGCGGTGCTGGCTGCCTATGAAAATGTCGATGGCAAGGCCGCTAAGACGCCCTTTGAGCGCTATTTCTACGCGCAGAAATTTGGCCTCGTGGCGTGGGAGGGCGCGTTAGGGCGCGCGGTGCTGGTGAAGAAGTACGCGCCGGGCACCATGCCCGACAACGTGCGTGAAGTGCTGCCCTGGCTGAATCGGTAGACGCGGGAGATACAAATAGGGCGAGTAGTCGCCCGGGCGGGCTTGTTAGCCCGCCCCTACAGGGTCACGCCACCAGGGCCGTTCACGGCCCTTCCGGTGAATAGCCCGGTGCTTGCAGCGCCGGGCGTTCTTTTGCCAGCGCAGGGATCGGGGTGTCGGCCAGCGCCAGCGAGACGAAAAACGTCGCGCCCTGCCCCTCGACGCTTTCGGCCCAGGCCCGGCCGCCGTGCGCCATCACGATATGCCGCACAATCGCCAGCCCCAGGCCGGTCCCGTCGCGGCGTGCCCGATCCACCTGATAAAAACGCTCGAAGATACGCGGCAGATCCGTGGCCGGGATGCCGGGGCCGTTATCGCTCACACGGATGATCGCCTCGTCAACAGTGGTGGTGGCCGCAATCTGGACCCTGCCCCCCAGCGGCGTGTATTTCACGGCGTTATGCACGATATTCTTGATGGCACGCTGGATCGTCCGTTCGTCGGCCAGCACCAGCAGATCCTGCGGCACGTCGATAGTGATCGACTGGCGTTTGTTCTCCGCCAGGGCCAGCAGCGGTTCCACGCTGGTGTGTACGATTTGCCGCAGATCGGTGGTCATCAGCCGGACCGGCATCTGGCCGGATTCGATCAGCGACAGGTCTTGCATCTCTTGCACAAGCTGGGTCAGGGTATCCACCTCGCGGCGAATATCGTGGGCCATCTTGCGGGTCTTTTTCGTCTTGCCCTGCTCGGTCAGGTTCAGCAGCGTATCCGCGAGCAGGCCGATGGCGGTGATGGGCGTGTTAAGCTCGTGCGTGATGTTCGACACCATTTCGCGCCGCGCGCGTTCCAACCGCTGAATCTGGGTCACGTCGCGCAGCACCAGGATCTCAAATGGGTGCTGCTGATTGGCCGACGCCACCATCCGGGCATGGAAAATATGCCTGTCCAGCTCGATCCGCTGATCGACCCCTTCGCCGCGCACCATTTGGGCATCCTGGAACAGCGTGACGAGTTCAGGCTGTGGGATCGCTTAAATCAGCGTTCGCCCAACCGGATTTTCTCCCAGCAGCGTCTCGGCCGCAGCATTGGCGAAGGTGATCACCTGCCGGGCGTCCATGACCAGCAGGGCATCATCGACCGCGCGGAACAGCTCTTCGCGGAGTTGTTCTGCCTGCCTGATCTGAGAGGTCAGATTTTCTTGGAGCCGAGGCTGGTCTAGCTCGACGGCGCGCAGCCTGGCGCGGGATTGGCGAACCATCCGGGCCAGAATCACAATCGCGACCAGCGCGAGGCCGGTAATGATCCAGGGAAGCATAGCGGCCTGCCGCGTTAACCCTCGAAGCGGTAGCCGACACCGCGCACGGTAACGATGCGCTGTGGCTGTGACGGATCGTCTTCGATCTTCTCGCGCAGCCAGCGCACATGCACATCGACGGTTTTGGTCTGACCGCCGTACTCGTAGCCCCACACGCGTTCCAGCAGCAGATCGCGCGACAGCACCGCGCCCTGGTTGCGCATCAGGGTGGCCAGCAGATCAAATTCCTTGTGCGTCATGCGGAGTTCAGCAGCGCCGCGTGTGACCCGGCGCGCGATCAGGTCCACCGTGAGATCGCCCGACTCAAGCCGGTCGATCACGGTGCGGGCCGATGGCGACCGGCGCAGCACCGCGCGCACCCGCGCCAGGAACTCGCCCAGGCTGAACGGCTTGACGATGTAATCATCCGCGCCGATTTCCAGGCCGACGATCCGATCAACTTCGCTGCCGCGCGCCGTCAGCATCATGATCGGCACGTCGGATTCGTTGCGAATAATCCGGCAGACCGACAGGCCGTCCAGCGTAGGCAGCATGATATCGAGCACAATCAGGTCAGGGGTGTGCTCGCGGGCCAGCTTCAGCGCGTCCGCGCCATCATTGCTCTGGACGACCTTGTAATCGTCCTGTGCCAGGTTGTAAGCCAGCGTCTTTCGCAGCGTATCGTCGTCTTCCACCAGCAAGATCGTTTTCATCTTCTCCTCGATAGGCAATTAGACCCCTCCTGATCCTAACGCCTTATTATTTTTTTAGCGGAAACATTGCATTAAATATTCGTAAAACTTTTTTACCCCGGCGCGGAAGGCAAACAGCAAGGTTTTCCCATCACAACCCGGATCGGGACCGTGCTAGGCGAAATCGGCCAGCGCTGCCTGTAAAGTATCGTGGATCGACGAGAACCGGTCAAAGCCGACGATCTGAAGCACACGGCGGACCTTGGGCTGAAGCGCGGCCAGCTTCAGATCGCCGCCCTTCTCCCGGGTCTTGGTGATCACATCGGCCAGCGTGCGTAACGCCGCGCTGTTCATATACTGCACGTCGGTCATATCGAGCACGAGCTTCACACCACCCGTCTCGACTGCGTCGCGCAGCGTATCATCAAGCTGAACAGCGCCCTCACTATCGATGCGCCCCTCTAATACAAAGACCCTCACACCATTTTCGGATCGCTGGGTGATTTTCATCACGCATAACTCCCTCTGGAATTCTCCGTGCAGTGACTCGTTAATACTATGATTTTAACCGTTTCGCCCGGTACGGTAAAGCCCATCGGCCGGTGCCGGCGGCAAACCACCCAATCTTAGGAGGGTATCGGCGCGTCACCTTCGGCCAACTCCATCAGGAACCAGCGCTCGGACTCGCTGAGCTGCGCCGTGAGCAGCAGATCGGGGCGGCGCTGCCAGGTGCGCCGGATCGCTTCGCGCCGCCGCCAGCGGTCGATCGCCGCATGATCGCCGCCGAGCAGCACGTCCGGCACGGCACGGTCACGGAAGACCGGCGGGCGGGTGTAGTGTGGATATTCGAGCAGGCCCATCGCGTGAGAATCCTCGTCGGCGGCCCAGCGCGCGCCCAACACGCCGGGGATCAGCCGCGACACGGCATCGATGATCACCATGGCCGCCAGTTCGCCGCCGGTGATCACATAATCCCCGATGCTGATCTGGTCGGTGATCACCAGATCGCGCACGCGCTCATCGACCCCCTCATAGCGCCCGCAGACGAAGATCAGCCGCTCGTGCTGCGCGAGTTCCTGCGCCACCGTCTGCGTGAACACGCGCCCCTGCGGCGTCAGCAGGATCACCGGCGTGCGGGTATCATCCGCCCCGCGCACGGCTTCGATGGCGCGGACCAGCGGCTCCACCAAAAGGACCATACCCCCACCCCCGCCATAAGGTGTATCATCTACAGAGTGATGTTTATCCGTGCTGTAGTCGCGGATGTCGTGCCGCCGTATGGTCAGCAGGTCGTTATCCTGCGCTCGCTTCAAAATACTCTCCGTCAGCGGTCCATCGAACATTGCCGGAAACAACGTTAAAATCTCGATGAGCATGGAAATCTCCCATTCATATCAGGACAGCCATGAAAGAAAAAATCGACCTCTTGGTTCATAATATTGGCCAGCTTTGCACCGTCCCCGCGCACGATGGCGGCCCGCAGCGCGGCCACCGGCTGGGCGATCTCGGCCTGTTAGAAGACGCCGCCGTTGCCGTCCAGGGTGGCACCGTGGTCGCTGTCGGACCCGACTCCACGCTGCGCAGCACGTATGAGGCTGCCGTGCCGTTTGACGCGGGCGGCCAGTTGGTCACGCCCGGCCTGGTCGATCCGCACACCCACCTGATCTTCGCAGGCGATCGTGCCGCCGAGTTTGAGCAGCGTATCGCCGGCGCGACCTATCAGGAGATCATGGCGGCAGGCGGCGGGATCAACCGTACCGTGCGGGATACCCGCGCCGCCCGGCTCGAAGAACTGGTCGAGCAGGCGGGCCGGCGTCTGGACAAGATGTTAGCGCACGGGACCACAACCGCCGAGTGTAAATCCGGTTATGGGCTGAACACCGCCACCGAGATCATGATGCTGGAAGCGATCGCGCGGCTCAATGAAGAGCACGCCGTGGATCTGGCGGCGACGTTTCTGGGGGCCCACGCCATCCCGCCGGAATATGCGGACGATCCCGACGGTTATGTGGATCTGATCATCCAGGAGATGCTGCCCGCCGCGGCCCGCTGGCGCGATGAACGCTGGCCGGATACGCTGTTCTGTGACGTATTCTGCGAGGTCGGTGCGTTTGATCTCGACCAGACGCGGCGCATCCTGGAGGCTGCCCGGAGCCATAACATGGCGCTCAAAGCTCATGTGGACGAATTCGAGAGCCTGGGCGGCGCGTGTCTGGCTGCCGAAATGAACGCCATCTCGGCCGACCATGTGGTCGTGACGCCCGACAAGGATATTGCCGCGCTGGGCCGGTCCAGCACGATCGCCGTGTCACTGCCGCCCACGCCGTTTGGGCTGGCGCATACCCACTATACCCCGGCGCAGCGTTTTCTGGATGCGAATGCCGCGCTTGCCATCGCCACCGATTGTAATCCCGGCACCGGCTGGAATGAAAATATGCAGTTTGTCATGGCGCTGGCAACCCGCTACCTGCGGCTGACGCCCGCGCAGGCGCTCGCCGCCGCGACCATCAACGCTGCCTATGCCATCGGGCGCGGGGATCGTGTCGGCAGCCTGGAGCCGGGTAAGCAGGCCGATCTGGTGATCTGGAATGCCCAGTCGTATCCTCAACTGAGCTATCGCTTCGGCACGAATCAGACGCAGGTCGTGATCAAGAGCGGGCATGTGGTCTATATGGCTTAAAATACCTGCCCATTGAACCAAATACGGGTTTTGTTGGTGATCAGTTAGGTGATCGATGTGATCACCACAACGTTTAAGCCCGTATAATGGGGTATAAGGGCAATCAGACATTCCACACAGGAACGAAATCAATGGACGACGTCCTATTGGTTCGCCACGCACAAAATGGCGATGAGCGCGCCGCCCGGCAGCTTTTCGACAAGTACCAGTTGCGCACGTTTCGCCTGGCCTTCGGTCTGCTCGGTGACGGCGAAGATGCCGAAGAGGTCGCGCAGGACGCTCTGACCTACGCGCTACTCAATATCCACCGCTACCAGGTGGAACTCAGCAGTTTCAGCACCTGGCTGCACACCATTACGGTCAGCCGCGCGCGGGATAAGCGGCGGCGGAAGATTCTCCCCAGCATTTCGATGGCGCAGTGGTTGGGCATGGGCAACCAGATCCGGGACTATACCCCTGGGCCGGAAGCGGATTTTATGCGCCAGGAGACGGAAGGTGGCCTGATCGCCGCTCTGAGTTATCTCAGCCCCAAACTCCGCGAAGCAATTGTGTTGCGCTTTTACGCTGATTGCACGTATAAGGAGATGGGAGCGATCATGGGCTGCTCGCTCAATACGGCGCGGTCGCGGCTGCGGCTCGCCATTGAGAAACTTCGTGCCCACCTGGGGGAAGAACAGGTTCGATGGTTAGCGACGGAAACCATCCGCTAAATAATCAGCCTCATTATGATGAAGAAGCCCTGCACGAGTACGTGCTGGGACAAAAACTGCCGGATGAAGAAGCTCAGATCCGGCAGCATCTTGAGCAGTGCCCCCGCTGCCGCGCCGCCGAGGGCGAGATCCGGGCTTTCTGCCAGCGAGTCGCGCTGGATCTCCACCACGAACTGGCTGACGCCGAACCGCTGAAACCCGTGAGCTTTGATGCCATCGCTGCGGAGTGGCGCAAGCCGCCGCGCCGGATTTCCCTGCTCTACCGGGTTCAGGTGCTTGCACCCGGCGTTACACTGGCCCTGCTGCTGGTGCTGCTGGTGACGGCTATTCTCGTGCTGCTCCCATCCGAACAGGCAACGACCCTGCGCGGCCTGGATCTGGTGGGCGACTACAGCGGCCCGCCAGCCATCATCGCTGCCTCGACGGATAACGGGCTGGTGATCGTGCGGCTGTCTGCCAGCGGTGCGGATGTGGTCGCCTACCTGCCCAATCTCTACAGCCCGCGCCAACTTCAATTCTCGCCGGACGCCCGTTGGCTGGCGTTCCAGCAGGGCCGCACCCTGTACATTCTGGACGCCGAACACGGCAGCGCATCGACCCGCTTCAGCGTGCAGGACAGCGCCGAATGGGCATGGTCGCCGGATGGGCGCTGGCTGGCGTACACCGATGGACACGGCCAGCTCGCGGTTTTCGATACGCAGGGCACCATCAGCCGCGTCCTCGTCCCGGCCAGTGAATTGGTGTGGGGTCCACCGGTCTGGACGGCTGACAGCCAGCAGATCGCGTATGCCGTCGTCAAGCCGCTGCCCAACGTTGAATCTGTTCCGGTGCGCCAGAGTCTCTGGCGGGTGAGCGTCGACACTGGCTACCGGATCGAACTGGCGCGCAACCCGTCACCGAGCGAAACGCTGCTCGTTCCATCGGCCTGGGACAGCACGGCTGACACGCTGCTGGCATGGGATATGCATGCCGCTTCCGCCGGACAGCCGCCCGCCCTGTATCGCGTCGATGTCAGCGCGCACAGCGTGGAACGTATGGATGGCTATTCCGTTGCACAGGGGACCCGGCTGGCATGGCCGGTCAGTTCGTTGGGCACACTTCTGATGGCACGGGATGAAACGAGCGTCATGGTTGTGCAGCTTGCCGCAGCGATCACCGGGACGCCGCTCACCGTACCGATCCCGTGGCCGCAATCGTTGGAGTGGGCACCGAACGGCGCATGGTTCGCCTATACCACCGCCGGCGCTGCCGAGGGTGAGGGTGTGTACCTGTTCGCCCTGGAGGACAGCAAACTGCGCCCGGTGAAACTGCCATCTGGCGCAGCAGAAAAAGATGTGCTCTGGGCCGGAGCCGAGCACCTGTTCGTGATCCGCGAGCCGCAGGGCGCTTCGATCAGCGAACTGTGGCTGGTGCCGCTGACCGGCAGTGAACCACCGCTGCGGATCATGACCAACCTGCGTCTACCCGTCACCGGGCCCTATCACGGTTGGCGTTGGCGTGATATTCTGGCGGCGCAGGTCATTGGGCCGTGAGGGCACATCAAAAACGATCAGATCCCGAATCGCGTCCAGTTTGGCAGGGCCCATGCCCGGCACGTTATCCAGGTCATCCAGGCTGGTGAACAGCCCGTGCTCATCCCGGTAATCGACGATCGCCTGCGCGAGTGAGGGGCCGATCCCCGGCAGCATCTCAAGTTCCTCCACCGTGGCCGAATTGATATGCACAAAGGCCGGGTGGTTCGGCGTGGGCGTGAGGGCCGCTTCACGATCCAGCGGCGGCACGTAGACCATATCCCCATCGTTTAGAATCTGGCTCAGGTTTACCCCGCTCAGATCCGCGCTGGCCGTGACACCGCCCGCCGCTTCGATCGCATCCTGCACGCGGCTGCCGGCTGGAACCGATACAGCGGTCTCGGGCTGCATCACTTCGCCGGTCACATAGACCTGATAGGGTCCTGGCGTGGGCGTGGAAGACGGAATCGGAGTTGGCCCAGGGGCCAGCACAGTAATAGTCGCTGGCTCGGGACGGCGCCAGAGCAGCACCGCCACCCCGGCCAGCATCACCCCGGCGATCAGCATCAGAATCGGATATTTGAAGCGTTCGAGCAGCGCCCGATCTTCGCGATCAGTTTCTTTCACGTATCCCCCTTACGACGTGGCGGCAGAACGAGGTAGAGATCCTCTCCAGCGCGGCAGCACCAGGATGATTCGGGCCGCACCCTCGTACGGTTCGGCCCATGCCCGGCCGCCGACCGGACTTAAACAGGCGTTGGCCGCGCTGATGAGGCGCAGCACCGCCCGGATCGCCTCCGGGTGTCCGGCATCAGACAGTTCCAAGGGCTCGATCCGATACGGAACCTGCAAGCCGAGTTCCTGGCTTGTATACTGAAGCGCGACCTGCACCGTATCCTCGGCCAGCGTATCGGACACCAGTAATGCTGCTCTGCGGCGCGATCCCCGCCAGAAGGACTTCCAGAATCCGGTGGACACTCTCGCGGATCGACGCGTGACAGTAAACTGGCTCGGATGACAGCCGCAGATCGAGCCTGAGCTGCTGCGTCGTGATGCGGCGCTGGGTAAAATCGCGCATGGTGAAGAGCAGCAGGCGGTTAAGCGGCTGCGGCTGCGGCGCACTTACGGCCGGGAGCAGCACAGCCGCGTACAGATCTTCCAGCACCTGCTGGGTGTGTTCGACCCCGCTGAGCACGCTGCCCAGGCTCTTGACCTGCAGATCCGTCAGCGGCCCGTCTGCGCCGCGAAACAGATGCTGCCCGATGCGGACCGTGCGGTCCACCACGTTCAGCAGATGGGTGCCCATCAGGGTATTCAGCAGATCGTACTTTCCCGCCATGGACAGATGCGCGACAAAGGAAATGATTGGATCGTCCTCAACCGGGCGCAGGCGCGCAATCACGCCGGTTTTAAAAGGCAGATAGGCCGGCCAGAACGCGGGCGCGACGCGCCGTTCGGCCATCGCCATCCAGCCGGTGATCAGCCCCTCACGCGCCGGTGGCTCCGCGTAACGCTCGACCAACTGCTGCCAGGTCAGCCCTTGAAGCTGCGGCACCGACAAGCTGGGCGCGTTCTCGATCACACCCACGATGCGCCGGATCACCGCCGACGTGTCCAGGCCGAGAAAGATTTCACCCGTTGGTTTTAGCCACGAATTTGCGTCTGATGACTCGACACTCATGGGGATTCCTTCAGGCGGCGTTATTCGGGCTGCCAGATCTGGAGTTTAAAACTAAAGGTCGAGCCGACACGCTCTTCGCTGGAAAACCAGATTTTGCCGCCCATCGCCTCGATCTCCATTTTGACCAGATAGAGGCTTAACCCATAACCGAACTCGGCCAGAATTTGCGGCTGCCGCGCGCGCTGGAACGGCATAAACACCCGCCCGGCTTCTTTTTCGCGGATACCATAGCCGGCGTCCTGAATATCGATCTGCACGTTGCGCGCTTTGGGGGCCAGCACTGCCCGGATCGTGATCGGCGTGTCCAGCTCGCTGTACATGAGGCTGTTGCGCAGCAGGTCGCGGAAAATATAGGCGAGATGCTGCTTGGAGGCCAGGACCTCCACACCGGCGGGAATATCGATGCGGAGCCGGTCGCGGTAATCCACGCCGGGATCGGGCGCTTCGACCAGCGGGGACTCGCCAATCTCTTCCAGAAAATCTTCCACAAAATCGGCCAGATTGAGCGTTTTGCGGCTGTTGCGGATGACAGCAGCCAGATGCCCGGTGCGAATATCTTCGAGGCGCTGAAGCATATCCATCAGCAGTTCCAGGCGGTACATGTGGATCGCCATGATTCCGGCAAAACCCGATACCTGCTTGGAAAGCTGGTCGGCTGTCGTCGCCGGGGTGCGCCGCGCGATCACCTGTTTGATCAGTTCCGCATGGCCGCGCGTGCTGGTGATCGACATGCGCGCTTCGGAACGGAACGTGCTGGTGAGTTCCGTCATCGCCGTCCAGTCGGGGCGCTCGATCGTGATCATGGTGAAGATCGCGCCGCCCGGCCCATAGATCGCCGTCGCCCAGCAGGGCGTATACGCGCCCGACAGAAAGGTATGGAACCGCACCGGCTGAGCCTGCCGCAGCGCCTTGGCGCGGATCTCGTCCGCCGAGGGGCGTTCGGTGTAACCCGAATCCAGCAGCATCGCCGCCGCGCGCCACCCCTCTGCCCGCACCAGTACCAGATTCGCGCCCAGAATCGTGCGCGCCGCCACATTATCCAGCACCAGCCGGTCATCCGAGTCAAAAATCAGCACGCCCTGGCCCAGCCCATCCAGAACGGCGCGAAAATCCAGGCTTTCCGATAATGATTTCGTGTTGGACATGATGCCTCCCCGATGATTACCTTTATTATCGTCAGCCTGAAAAGATTGTCCAGTTCACCGCTCGCGCAGGTGCGGGTAAAGCAGCACCTCGCGGATCGTGCTCTGGTCGGTGAGCAGCATCGTCAGCCGGTCCACCCCGATCCCGCAGCCGCCGGCGGGTGGCATACCGTAGCGCATCGCGCGCAGATAGTCCTCGTCGATGGGCGTGGCCTCGTCGTCCTCATCGGAATACAGCCGCCCCATCTCGATAAAGCGCGCTTCCTGGTCGGTGGGATCGTTCAGTTCGGTGAAGGCGTTGCCCGTCTCCATCCCGGCCGCGAAGATCTCGAACCGCTCGACGTGCGTCTCATCGCCGGGCACTTTTTTGGCAAGCGGCGAAATATCGCGCGGGTAGTCGGTCACGAAGGTGGGCTGGATCAGGGTCGGCTCCACCAGGGTGCCGAGCAGGTGATCGACCAGCTTGCCCCACGTCGCGCCCGCCGGAAAGGTGATGCGGGCGGCCTGCATCGCGTCCGCCAGCGCTTCGGCGTCGGGATAGTCCACATAGTCGATCCCGCTGGCCTCGCGGATCGCGTCGCGCAGCGTGACACGACGCCACGGCGGCGCAAAATTGACGGTGTGGCCCTGGTAGGTGACGGTGGTGCTGCCGGTTACTTCCTGCGCCACGGTAGCAACCAGCCGCTCGGTCACGTCCATCATACCGTGATAGTCGGTATACGCCTGGTAAAACTCCAACTGCGTGAACTCCGGGTTGTGCTTGAAGCTTACGCCCTCGTTGCGGAAATCGCGCCCGATCTCATACACGGCGTCGTACATGCCTACCAGCAGCCGCTTGAGATACAGTTCAAAGCTGATGCGCAGGTAAAGATCCTGGTGAAGCTGGTTGTGATGCGTCACGAACGGGCGCGCCGCCGCCCCGCCATAGAGCGGCTGGAGGATGGGCGTCTCGACTTCGAGGAACCCTTCGTTATCCAGAAAGCGGCGGATCGCGCTGATAGTCTGGGCGCGCTTGCGGAACACGGCGCGCGTCTCCGGGTTCACCGCGAGATCGGCGTAACGCTGGCGGTAGCGCTCTTCCACATCGCTGAACTCGCCGTAACCGCTCCACGGTGCCGTTATCCAGCACGCGCTCTTTGATGACGGGCAGCGGGCTGAGCGCCTTGGCGAGCAGCACCAGCTCCTGAACGTTAACGCTGATTTCGCCGGTCTTGGTCTGCATCATCGAGCCGCTCGCCTGGACAAAGTCGCCCAGGTCAAGGCTCTGCTTGATCATCTCGTAAGCTGCTTCGCCCACGTTGTCGATCCGCACAAAAAGCTGAAGCCGCCCTTCCCCGTCCTCGATATGCGCAAAATACACTTTGCCTTTGAGATTCTGGCGCACGATGCGCCCGCAGACTGTGACCTCTACGCCAATGCTGCCACCTGCGCTGTCGCTGTCAGAGGCGCTGACCGCGGCCTCATACGCGCGGATCGCGTCGGCGGTGGTGTGCGTGCGCTTCACCCGGTTCGGATAGGCGGAGATGCCCGCCTCGCGCAAGGCGTTCAGTTTGCGAACCCGATCGTGCTCGGGGGTATTGGTTGGCTGCCACATCATCTTGTCTCCTCGCAGGGTCGATACAAAACAACGCCCATGCAAGCCGGGGCTGGCATGGGCTGGATTCGCAGGGCCGCTCGGCGCTGGTTCCGTTATTCGATGGCCTTGACCTCAAAGACAATATTACCATCGGGTGCCTCGACGGTCACGCGATCCCCGATATGGTGGTCCATCAGGGCTCGCCCCAGGGGGCTTTTGTGCGAAATTTTCCCCGCGCGCGGATTAGCCTCCGCCACCCCGACCATGTAGTACACTTCGACCTCGTCTGTCCCGACTTCCTGCACTGTCACTTTGTCGCCAAGCCCGACGATATCCTTTGAGCCTTCTTCGATGATCTGGGCATTACTGAGGATCATTTCCAGGCGCATGATTTCGCCTTCGGTAAAGGCTTGTTCGTTCTTGGCATCTTCATACTCGGCATTTTCGACCAGCTCGCCACCCTCTTCGAGCGCCAGACGCAGCCGTTCGGCGACCTCCTGGCGGCGCACGTTCCGCAGATAGTCGAGACGCTTTTCGTATTCTTTTAGACCTTCCAGTGTCAGGTAGTGGATTTCTTCGGCCATTCCACTTTCTCCAACTCGTATGATTTATGGCTGTTCGGTTGTTGATGTCTTGCGAAAAGACACAGCCTGGGCTGTGTCTGGGAGTCCTTCAAAAAGATGTTGCTCCTCAGAATATAAAAATAAGAGACCGCCCAATGCAGGCGATCTGAGTTGTGGTAACTGTAAGCTGACACATCATAGCATAATTCATTTCGATTGTAAAGCGACAGGCTGGTTATTCCAGATAAATCATCCTTAAGGCCTAATCCAGTTGGCCAGTAAGTGACAGCGACTCTTGACAATCACGCCTGCCACCGCTAAAATGATCCCTGTTAACAAATTCAAATTGTGCCAACAGCAACGAACGGAAGTAGTAGGCCATCATCGCAGCGAGCCGGGGAGAGTGAGAGCCCAGCAGCCGCGCCCGCGATGAGCGCGCCGGCCGAACTCGTCCGGGAGCTGCACGGCTGAACCGAGTAAGCCGCGCCGGTGGCGCCCGTTACGCGCGATGAGTGGATGGCACACCACACGAAAAGGGCCCATAGCTCAATTTGGGAGAGCGCCACAATGGCATTGTGGAGGTCAAGGGTTCGAACCCCTTTGGGTCCACTTTTCTTTTTGCACCTTTTCGCCATCAACCAGGGTGGTACCGCGGAGCCTCTTCGTCCCTGAAGCGTGAATAACGCCGACGAAGAGGATTTTTATTTTGGTTTACTGTAGTCGGCGCAAATTTAGTGTAGAGTCTATAATCATTGGTACCGTGTGTGACGTTGCCGGTTGTATTGGATGTAAAGGACAATCGCATGGCTCAAGATAAACAACGCACTGTGTCCGATCGTCTGCGGGACTTGCTTGAGGCGCTTAAGGACACACTTGTGCCCCGCCAGCCTGCTCCCGCGCCGGTTCCGGTACGCCCCGATTGGCGTCCGCGCCATCGTTAAACCGTCTAACCGTCCGCGCCACCGACATCTGTGCGTTTCGCACCGTCGGTATTGCAGGAGCCAGGTCTGGCCGGGTTCATTGCCGGGCCTGTAACCGTGCCTATACCGGTACTACAGCGAAAACCCTTCGGTCCAGGGTCCGGCAGCAGCCGACCAGCATGGGCCGATTTTTTTGTGTGATGCCTATCAGACTCAATGGAGTAAAACACGACGATGGCCGACAAATATGTGCCACAGGAAATCGAACCGCGCTGGGTGCAGCAGTGGGAACGGGACGGGCTGCACCGCTCGATCATCGACCCGGCGCGGCCCAAGTTCTACGCGCTGACCATGCTGCCCTATCCCAGCGGCGACCTGCATATTGGCCACTGGTACGCTATGGCTCCATCCGATGCGCGCGCGCGCTGGCTGCGGATGCGCGGCTATAACGTGCTGTTCCCGATGGGCTTCGACGCGTTTGGCCTGAACGCCGAAAACGCCGCGATCAAGCGCGCCATCCATCCCAAGACGTGGACCGAGCAGAATATGGCGAAGATGCGCGTGCAGTTCCGCACGATGGGCACGCTGTTCGACTGGGAGCGCGAAGCGGTCACGAGCCACCCCGAGTATTACAAGTGGACGCAGTGGTTCTTCCTGCAGTTCTTCAACAAGGGGCTGGCCTATCGTAAGCTGGCGGCAGTGGATTTTTGCCCGCAGTGCAACACTACATTAGCCCGCGAGCAGGTCTGGGGTGAGGATCGTCACTGCGAGCGCTGCGGCACGCCCGTCATCAAAAAGGACCTGGAGCAGTGGTTCTTCCGCACGACGGCTTACGCCGACGAACTGCTGGACCACAGTCCGATCGACTGGCCGGAGCGCGTCAAGATCATGCAGACCAACTGGATCGGGCGCAGCGAGGGCGCGCATGTCGTCTTCCACACCGAGAATGAGGAGCCGATCGAAATCTTCACCACGCGGCCCGATACGCTGTGGGGCGCGACGTTTATGGTGCTGGCCCCGGAGCATCCGCTGGTCGATGCGATCACCACGGTGGAGCAGCGCGCGGCTGTCACGGCGTACATCAGCGAGACGGCGCGCAAAACCGAAATCGACCGCACCGCCGAGGGCAAAGAGAAGACCGGCGTCTTCACCGGCGGCTACGCGATCAACCCGGTCAACGGCGCGCGCATCCCGGTCTGGATCGCGGATTATGTGCTGATCAGCTATGGCAGCGGCGCGATCATGGCCGTGCCTGCGCACGACGAGCGCGACTTTGAATTCGCGCTGAAATTCGGCCTGCCGATCATCCCGGTCATCGCCCGCCCGGATGGGCTGACCAAGAGCTTCAGCAAGGCCGGCCAATGGATGAAAGACGGCTTCACCGCTGCCCTGGACGCTGCCGGTATCCCCTACGAGCAGGACGGCGATGCCGTGCATGTCACCATGCACGCGGATCAGGCCGACGCCTATATCGAGATCGCGCACAAATACCTGAAATCTGGCGCGTGGAACGAGGTCATCGGCGGGCGCTGGGTCTTCATCTTTGAGGATGAGATCATCCCGTTCGACTCGGTGGAAGCCGACCGGCGCATCATGGAACGCTGCCGGGCGCTGGAGCCTTCGGTGGCGGACAAGCGCACGGTGATGGAGATGCTGTGGGGCCTGGAATGGTACCGGGATGCGCTGTACCACGCGGAATACGGCGACATGATCAACTCCGGCGCGTTCAGCGGCACCATTGGCACGCGGATCAACGCGAACGGCCAGCCGGAGCATGTGGCGAAAACCACGGTCACGCGCTGGCTGGAAGAACAGCGGATCGGGCACGAAGCGATCAACTACCGCCTGCGTGACTGGTTAATCAGCCGCCAGCGTTATTGGGGCGCGCCGATCCCGATCGTGTACTGCCCCGAATGCGGGATCGTGGGCGTCCCGGAAGAGGATCTGCCCGTGCTGCTGCCGGATGACGTGGACTTTATGCCCACCGGCGAAAGCCCGCTGCGTTATCACGAGGGCTTCCTGAACACGACCTGCCCGCACTGCGGCGGCCCGGCCACGCGCGAAACCGATACGATGGACACCTTCATGTGCTCGTCGTGGTACCAGTATCGCTACCTGAGCCCGCACTACGACGGCGGCCCATTCGACCCGGTCGAGGGCGCGTACTGGCTGCCGGTGGATCAGTACACGGGCGGCATCGAGCACGCGACCATGCACCTGATGTATACGCGCTTTTTCACCAAAGCCATGCGTGACTGCGGTGTGTTTGACGAAACCGAGCGCATCGCCAAAGAACGCTTCGGGCGCGATACATCCGGGCTGTTCAACGAGCCAATGACCCGGCTGTTCAACCAGGGCATGATCCTGGGCGAGCCGCGCGACGGCCACCTGATCATGGCGGAAGGCAAGTACGAGGGCGAGAAATTCAACGCCGCAAGCGTGCGCGTGGTCGGCACCGAGGACGAAATCCCCGCTGGCGGACCCAACCGGGTCGGCGGCGAGGTCCTGAAGCGCAGCGAAACCACGCTGCATATCAAAAGCCCGGACGGGCGTGAGATCGTCGTCGATACCCACAGCGACACGGCCTTTGACATTCCCGGCTTCGGCCCGGATGCGACGATCAACCAGATCAAGCATCACCTGGAAGTCGAGAAGATGTCGAAAACGCAGGGGAACGTCGTCGCGCCGGATGAGTTGGTCGATGCTTATGGGGCGGATGCGGTCCGCGCCTATCTGATGCACGCCTTCCGCTGGGAACAGGGTGGTCCGTGGGCCAGCCAGGGTATTCAGGGTCCGGTGCGCTGGCTGAACGAGGTCTGGGATCTGGTGCAGGCCGGTGCGCCGGCTGGCACGCCCGATCCGAAAGCGGAGCGCGGCATGCGCCGCCGTACCCACCAGATGATCCGGCAGGTATCCGAGGGGCTGGAGACGTTCAATTTCAACACGGCGGTATCGGCGCTGATGACGCTGAAAAACGAGCTGAAGACGGCCGCGCGCGATGCCAATGTCGGGCCGGACGTCTGGAATCAGACCGTCGAGACTATGCTGCTGATGATGGCCCCATTTACCCCCTTCATCGCGGAGGAACTGTGGTGCCGCACGGGTCACACGCCCAGCATCCACAACCAGCCGTGGCCGGAATTTGACCCCGCGCTGGCAGCGGAGGAGGAAATCACGCTGGTGGTGCAGATCAACGGCAAGGTGCGCGATCGCATCCAGGTGCCCGCCGGTATCAGCGAGGACGACGCGATCCGTCAGGCACTGGCCGCCGAAGGGGCACAGCGTCACCTGGGCGGGAGTTCGCCGCGCAAAGTGATTTATGTCGCGCAGCGCGGCATGGTGAATATCGTCGTGTAACCCGAGACATACTCTCCCAAAAGAAAAACCGCCGGGAACATCATCCCCCGGCGGTTCTGTTGGTTCTGTTTGATCGTCCCAACAGGCAAAGGCGTCGTTACGAACGGTCAGGATTCTGATGATCCGACACCGTCACCGACTGGAATACGAGTGTCACCATACGCAGCGCGCCGGCTGCATCCCGTCCTTCGATGGTCACACGATCCACCAGCAGCGGGTCATTGGCCTGCAAACACAACTCGAACAAATCATCGAGCGACGCAAACGGCGTGGAGGTTTCATCCAGCCCGGCGTGACGATCCCAGCGGCGAAAAATCACGATACCGTTCTGCACTTTTGCGACCATCGACGCCCATATCCTTTAACGGAACCCGCTAGCAGTACTATCTCAGAAAAGTATCGTCTAATTGAAGCCCGCAAGCAAATCGGCCGCGTGAATCGGCCTGTCCACTTTAATCGTGCTTGTGTAAACAATCAGACCAGTGCATAATATATAGACAACACAACAAAAACATGAGCCACGGTTGTGCTGTGGAACTCGACAGTGTTATCAGCATCCCTAAGCGGATGTTTGTGATCAGCAAATATCTCACACGTGTGATATGTGAGCTAACCCGAATCACCTGGACCTAACAGGCGTTGAGCATAGCAGAGATGAACACGTCCCAGGTAATGTCTATCCTCCATTGGTCAGGGGGAGTGATTCGGGTACAGGTGAGACGATGTGCCAGAGCGAGCTTACTCGGCGCTTTGGCCGGATCAGGAACTAACCTGATGGTCATAGCTTCGGGTTGAGATACAGCCGCGTCCGAGGTGTTGGGCGCGTTGGCGAGTTCCCATCATAGGATTTGACAGGCAGCCGTGGCGAAGTTGGTGTACGGCTGTCTTTTTTTTGGGGATCAAAGCATGGCCCGGATCGTGACGGCGCTGGAGGTTCAGAAGCGCGACAACGAGCGTGTCAACGTCTATCTGGATGGTGAATTCGCGTTTGGCCTGCCCATCATCGAAGCTGCGCATCTGTACAAGGGGCAGAGTCTCTCGGAAGACGAAATCGCCGCCCTGCGTGCCCTGGACGAGACCGACCGGGCGTTTGATCAGGTCGTCAGGCTGCTCGCCCGCCGTCCCTACAGCACCGCCGAAATCCGCCGCTATCTGGCCTCAAAATCGGTGCCGGCGGCGGCGATCGACGAGGTGATGGCGAAGCTCGAGCACCTGGGTTATGTCGATGACCGGGCTTTTGCGGTCTTCTGGGTCGAAAGCCGCGAGCGGTCTCGCCCGCGTGGGCCGCAAGCCCTACGCTACGAGCTTCGGCAAAAGGGGATCAGCAACTCGATCATCGAGGCGGTACTTGGCGATCTGGATACGCAAAATTCGGCCTACCGCGCCGCCCAGGAACGAATCCGGCGGCTGCGCGGCCAGTCTCCAGAACAGTTTCGCGCCAGACTGGGCGCTTTTCTGGTCCAGCGCGGCTTCAACTATGACAGCATCCATGATGTGATTGAGCAAGTGATCGAAGAACTCAAGGAAAACGAACCGGATTTTTTTGCAGACGAGGAGTAAGCCCCATGGAAATCGTGTTAGCCCTGATCGGGCTGGCGATTGGCGTTGGGCTGGGTGTTGGTGGTTTGTTGGTCTGGCAGAAGAACCAGGGGACGAATCGAATCCATCTGGCAGAAGAAGAAGCGGCCCGCTTTCTGAGCGAATCACAGAATCAGGCCAAACAAACCGTAGTCGATGCGAAGGATGAAGCTCTTCGCACCCAACATGAAGCCGAAGAAAACGCCAAACGGCGCCGTGCCGAACTTGACCGAGAGAGTGACCGCTTGCAGAAACGCCGCGAGGACATTGACGCGCGCTATGAGCGCCAGGAACTTCGTGAGCAAAATCTCAATAAGCGGCAGAGTAAAGTCGACAAACGACAGAACGATATTACCCTGATGTACGAGGAGCAAAAGGCTGAGCTAGAGCGGGTGGCCGAAATGTCGCGCGACGATGCGCGGCAAGAACTGCTGACGATGGTCGAAACAGAGACCCGGCAGGATATGGCCCGCAAGATCCGCGAAATCGAGGAAGAAACGAAGCTCGAAGCCGATACACGCGCCCGAGACATCATCGCCCTGGCGATCCAGCGCATCGCGTCGGAGCATGTTAACGAAATCTCAGTAAGCGTGGTTCCGCTGCCCTCCGACGAGATGAAGGGCCGTATCATCGGGCGCAACGGGCGCAACATCCGCTCGTTTGAACAGGCAACCGGGGTGGATGTGGTGGTAGACGATACACCCGAAGCCGTCACGATCTCGAGCTTCGACCCGGTGCGGCGTGAAATCGCCCGGCGTTCGATGGAGAAGCTGGTGCTGGACGGTCGCATCCACCCGGCGCGGATCGAGAAGCTGGTCTCGGATGCCCGCAAAGAAGTGGACCGGATTATTCGCGAAGAAGGCGAGCGCGCCGCGTATGAAGCGGGCGTGCCCGGCCTGCACCATGAGATCATGAAGCTGCTGGGGCGCTTGAAGTTCCGCACGAGCTATGGACAGAACCAGCACGCGCATTCCATCGAGACCGCCCACATCGCCGGGATGATCGCGGCGGAACTGGGGGCCGACGTGGCGGTCGCCAAGGCCGGCGGTCTGCTGCACGACCTCGGCAAGGCCATCGATCACGAAGTCGAGGGCACGCACGCGCAGATCGGCGCGGACTATGTGAAGCGGTTCGGCGTCTCCGGCAAGATCGTGAACTGCATCGCGTCGCACCATCACGAAGTCGAGCAGGAATGCGTCGAGGCGATGATCGTCGAGGCGGCCGACGCGATTTCCGGGGCGCGGCCGGGCGCGCGGCGTGAAAGCCTGGATACGTACATCCGGCGCGTCAAGGCCCTGGAAGACATCGCCAAGGAATTTGAAGGCGTGGAACAGAGTTACGCGCTGCAGGCCGGGCGCGAAGTCCGTATCATGGTCAAGCCCGAAGAGATCGACGATCTGGCGGCGATGCGGCTGGCGCGGGATATTTCCAAGCGCATCGAGGAATCGATGCAGTATCCCGGCCAGATCAAGGTCACGATCATCCGCGAGACGCGCGCCGTCGATTACGCCAAGTAGTCACAGGCCGGATCAATCATGAAAACCAGTGGCGGACTCTGAGTTTCGGAGTCCGCCATTTCTTTTGTATTCGATCCAAGACCCTGCCAAACAGGGGAAGCTGACATTCCGGCTAAGCGCCAACAGCTAACGGCTAATGGCTAATGGCTAATCGCTCAAAGACCCATATTGTAACCCAGGTCGCGCGCGGAGCGGACCAGGAGAGGAGGCTCTGGGAGCCACGGAAAATAAGTGATCTGCTGGGGCTGAGTCACGATAAACTGCGGCACGTCCAGATTGTTCATCAGGCCAAAGCCGCCGCACGCCATCAGCTCGAAAATCAGGCTCACTACATCCGGCGTCATATGTATCGGTTCGATGAAGAGTTCAATGCGATGAAACGCGCGCTGCCCGTCTAACCCAGGCGCGCGGAGTTGGAGCCGGCCCCCATCGGCGCATACCAGTTCAAACTGTTCCGGGCCAACTTCACAAAGCTCGACGAGGCGCTTGGACTGCTCCAGCACCGTGCGGACAGCCTTCCGATCACCATCCGAAAAGTGACCGTCGGCGGCGTGACACACCAGGATCATCATATCGCGTGGCACAGAATGTACCTCCTCTGCCTTGCTCGATCGATGAACATGTTAACAGGCCGACTGCAAGATTATAGACCATCTGTTCTGCGCCGGCAACCCGCGTTGTGCTTTTATACACGACAGAGCGGGAACTGTCGCCCCCCAATTTGGAGGGATTAGCGAGGGCCGGTGTCTCCTCACCGGCGCGACAAGGGGCTGAGGTTAACGCCCTCAGTTGAACATTGCTTTAGGGATAGATTAAAATTGCTTAAGTGAATGGTGCTTCATTTTTTAACGAGGAGGCTGCCCGATGCGCGCCGAAATTCTCTACCGCCCGTCCTATTCGATGGCCGTGGTGGATCTGGCCCCGTTTGAAGAGATCCGCGTTGAAGCAGGGTCTATGGTGGGTATGACGGAAGGGATTGGGCTCAAGAGCCGGGCGGAAGGCGGGCTGCTGCGCAGCTTGCAGCGCTCGCTGCTCGGCGGTGAGAGTTTTTTCATCAACGTCTTTCAGGCTCCCGACTTTGGCGGACAGATCAGCGTGGCCCCGACGCTGCCCGGCGATATGATGATCCTGGAGATGAAAGGCGAGTCGCTGCTGGTGCAGAGCGGGTGCTACATCGCGTCGTCGATGGGTATCGAGATCGATACCAAGTGGGGCGGCGCAAAAACCTTTTTCGCGTCCGAAGGGCTGTTTATGCTGCGGGCAGGTGGTGCCGGCCTGCTGATGCTCTCAAGCTACGGCGCAATCCACCCCATCGATCTCGCACCCGGCCAGCGCTACACCGTCGATACGGGGCACCTCGTGTCTTTCAGCGATGGCATGGGCTTCCACGTGCGCACCGTGGGCGGGGCGCGCTCGACTCTGTTCAGCGGCGAAGGGCTGGTCATCGATCTGACCGGGCCGGGCCGGGTGTATATGCAGACCCGCTCCGAAGATGCGTTTCTGTCGTGGCTGACTCCCAACCTGCCCAAAAGCCCCGACGCGGAGCCTGACGGTGTCAGGCTGGCGCTGTCAGGCTGAGCCGTAGAGCGAACGGCATTGCACGGCGCGCCTGACCCGTTATAATCCCGACGATGGTTGGTTCCACAGGATAAGGATAATCGCATGGCTCACGCTCTCATCACCGGCGGCGCTGGTTTTATCGGCAGCCACCTGGCCGAAAAGCTCCTGGCGCAAGGCGATCAGGTCACGATTATTGACAATCTCTCCACCGGCCGCTTTGAGAATATCGCGCCGCTCGAAGGCCATCCCGGCTTCCGCTACGCCATCGAGGATATTCGCCACGCGGCGGTGATGGACCGGCTGGTGAGCGAGTGTGACGTGATCTATCACCTCGCGGCGGCGGTGGGCGTCTTCGCCATCGTCCACAGCCCGATCGATACGCTCGAAATCAACGTGGGCGGCACGGAGATCGTGCTGCAAACGGCGCGCCGCTACCGCAAAAGGGTGCTGATCACCTCGACATCAGAGGTGTACGGCAAGGGCGTCAAAGTGCCGTTCAGCGAGGACGACGACCGCATCCTGGGGCCGACCCACAAAAGCCGGTGGAGTTACGCCGCGTCGAAAGAATTGGACGAGTTCCTGGGGCTGGCCTATCACAAGGCGGTCGGGCTGCCGGTCACGATCGTGCGCCTGTTTAACACCGTCGGCCCGCGCCAGATCGGGAATTACGGCATGGTCGTGCCGCGCTTCGTGCAGTGGGCGCTGCGCGGCGAGCCGATCCAGGTCTACGGCGATGGGCAGCAAAGCCGCTGCTTTGCCAATGTCCACGATGTTGTGAACGCGATCATTGCTCTGGTCCGCAGCGATGCGACGGCCGGCGAGGTGTATAACATCGGCAACAACGAGGAAATCAGCATTTACGAGCTGGCTCAACTCGTCAAGGAATGCACGCACAGCCAATCGGAGATCGTGTTCATCCCCTACGATCAGGCGTACGAGGTCGGCTTCGAGGACATGCGCCGGCGCGTGCCGGATGTAAGCAAGATCCACGCGGCGGTAGGCTGGCAGCCGACCACGCCGCTGCAAACGACGGTCGAGCAGATTATCGCGTATTTCCGGAACCAGTAGGAAAGAGCAGAAGGATCCACGTGGGAGCACCCGGTGTGCTCCCCTACGGTGCCTGTACCGTCACCGGGGCGAAGACGCGCATACTGTCTTCTTCATCGCGGACCAGCGCGGACGAATCAAAGCGCAGCACGACAGCGGTCATCCACAGATCGCCAATCGCCCCGCCCGCGTTCAGTACCACCGCCAGCGCCACCCAATACGCCAGCCCGAACGGCAGAAACAGCATGATAATCGCCCCCACCAGCGAGATCACCAGCAGCGGCGCAAGCGCGATCCTGATGAACTCGTCCCGGCGGAACAGCGCGCCGTCCGACGTGGCGAACAGCACAAACAGCTTGATCCCGTAACGCGGCCGGTGGCCGTAGCGCGCGATCACCAGCCCGTGTATCCACTCATGCACAGGGAGCACGATCAGCGCCAGCCCCAACCCGAGCAGCGGCGGCAGCGAGTCCGGGAGCGCCTCGATCGCCAGCGGGGAGCCAAGTTCCTCGTGGTAGATCAGCAGCGCGCCAAACACCAGCAGCGCGCTGATCGCCAGCGGCACCAGCGACATCAGGTTGAGCCAGATCAGCATCCCGCGCTCGTTGATGCTTATATAGTGGACCTGCTGATACGTCGGCGGCAGCGCCCGGATCGGTTCGGCTTTGGCGTTTGGCATACCTGCTCCTGAAAGCTTTTTACCACAGAGCGCACAGAGATCACAGAGAAAAGCAAGGGAAAAGCGAGAGACAAAGCGATCACTTTCCCTGTGATGATGCACAACTCATCATAGATCCAGAATGGAGAAATCCGCCAGCATTCAGCGGATTTCTCACCAGATTGTAGATATGTTCACAGCCGCGCGGCAACAATCCGATCAGTCGAGCTTCGTGCGCCGGAGCCGCAGGCTGTTGCCGATCACGAACACGTCGCTGAGCGCCATCGCCGCCGCCGCCAGGATCGGGTGCAGGTGGCGCAGCGTCTCCGGTGCCCAGGCAAACGGAGCGAGTACGCCCGCCGCCACCGGGATCAGGACGACGTTGTAGGCAAACGCCCAGAACAGGTTTTGCTTGATCCCGCGCACCGTCTTTTTGCTGAGCGCGATCGCGCGCGGCACGCTGCGCAGATCGCCGCTGATCAGGGTCACGTCGGCGGCTTCCATCGCCACGTCGGTGCCCGTGCCGATGGCGATCCCCACATCGGCCTGGGCCAGCGCCGGGGCGTCGTTGATACCATCGCCCACCATGCCGACGATATACCCCTCGTCCTGAAGCCGCTGGATGTAGGCGGCCTTGTCGGATGGCTTGACCTCGGCAAAAACGCGGTCAATACCCGCTTCGAGGGCGATCGCGTCCGCCGTGCCCTGGTTATCGCCGGTCATCATCACCACCGTGATCCCCAGGTCGCGCAGATGCTCCACCGCTTCGGCCGAACCTTCCTTGAGCGTATCGGCCACGGCAATCAGGCCGCTGGCCTGCCCATCGACAGCCAGCCACATGGCGGTCTTGGCCTCGGACTGCAGCCGCCGCGCTTCGGCTTCCAGGCCGTTCAGGTGTACGTTTTGCTCATTCATCAGCGCGAGATTGCCGAGCAGGATCGCCTTGCCATTGACTTCGGCGCGAACGCCTTGACCCATCAGCGCCTCAAAACGCTGCGGGTTGCCCAGCGGAATGGCGCGTTCGTTGGCCGCCCGGACAACCGCCTCGCCCAGTGGATGCTCGCTGCCGCGTTCGGCGCTGGCAGCCAATGCCAGCAGCGCGGTTTCATCCAGGCTGCTCGTATGGCTGATCACGATGTCGGTCACGCTCGGCTCGCCGCGCGTCAGCGTGCCGGTTTTGTCGAGCACCACGGCCGTCAGACCGCGCGCGCGCTCCAACGATTCGCTGTTTTTGAACAGGATGCCGTTTTCCGCGCCCTTGCCCATCCCGACCATGATCGCGGTCGGCGTTGCCAGCCCCATCGCGCAGGGGCATGCGATCACCAGCACGGCGATCATGCGCACCAGCGACGGCGTGAAATCGCCCGTCGCCGAAATCCAGATGGCGAACGTGATGAGCGCCACGACGATCACCGCCGGGACGAAGATGGCCGACACCTGATCCGCGAGTCGCTGGATCGGCGCTTTGCTGCCCTGCGCCTGCTCCACCAGCCGGATGATCTGGGCCAGCGCGGTTTCGCGTCCGACCTTGGTCGCTCGGAACTTGATCAGACCCTGCTTATTGATCGTCGCGCCGATCACCTCGTCGCCCGGCTGCTTGTCCGCCGGCAGACTCTCGCCGGTGATCATCCACTCATCGACGGCGCTCTGCCCTTCCAGCACGACGCCATCCACGGGGATCTTTTCGCCGGGACGTACCAGCACGGTTTCGCCGACGCGCACCTGCTCCATCGGGACATCGACCTCAGCCCCGCCGCGAATGACGCGGGCGGTCTTGGCTCGCAGCCCCATCAGCGACCGGATCGCGGCGCTCGTGCGGCCTTTGGCGAGCGTTTCGAGCAGGCTGCCGGTCGAGATCAGCGTGATGATCGACGCGGCGGTTTCAAAGTACGAATGGCCCGACAGCCAGCCCAGCGCGATTGGGACGCTGTAGAAATACGCGACGCTCGATCCCAGCGCGATCAGCACGTCCATGTTGGCAGAACCGCCGCGAATGGACTTGTAGCCGCTGACGTAAAACTCGCGCCCGACCCAGAACTGCACCGGAGTTGCCAGCGCCCAGAACAGGTACTGCACCCACGGCTCGTGGGACCACATGCCCCAGATGCCAAGATCGTGCCCCATGCTCAGGATCAGCAGCGGAATCGTGAAGATCGCCCCGACCAGCACCCGCTGGGTATTATGCCGGATCTCAGCCTGGCGGGCAGCCTGCTCGGCGTCTTCAAGCTCGGCTTCGTCGTCCGCCTGGACCACGCTGTAACCCGCCTTTTCGACAGCGGCGATCAGCCCATCGCGCGGCATCCCCGCCGCGGCTGTCACCAGGGCATGTTCGGTTGCGAAGTTGACATTCACATCCAGCACGCCATCGACTTTCTTGAGGGCACGCTCGACGTTCATCGCACAGTTTACACAGTCCATGCCGGTAATGGCGAGATCGATGGTCTGCTCGGGCACGTCATAACCCGCTTTGCGGATGCGCGTCACAATGTCGTTCATGCCCAGCAGGGAACCGTCATAGGTCAGCGTGACGCGCTCGCTGGCGAAGTTGACGTTCGCCTCCTGCACGCCAGCCAGCTTGCGGACACTCCGCTCGATGGTCGTGGCGCAGTTGGCACACGTCATCCCCGTGACGGGTAGAGAAAAGGTTATTTCGGTCATTGTATGCTCGGTCGCCGCCTAGTTGGTCCCCGGCGCAGGGGGATAGTTAATCTCGTCCAGCAGGCTTTTGATCTGCTCCCAGGTCGCCGGATCCTGCCATTCGACCGTCACGATGCGGGTTTCACGATCGGCGTCGACTTTGGTGACACCGGCCAGATCGCCGAGTTCATTTTTGATGGTCATGACACAGTGGCCGCAGGAAATATTGGGGACTTCGAATTTTTTGGTCTGCATTGTGATGCCTCCAGTGGGCGGTTACTTGTTGCTGTAGCGAAAAACTTCAATGACGTCGCCAAGCACACGCTCGCGCTCGTGCTGGTCGTCGTGCTGAATGGCCGTCGTGACGCAGTTCCGCAGATGCGCGTCGAGGATCGACTCGCTCACCCGCGACAGCGCCGTCTGAGCCGCTTGAATCTGTTTGATCACGTCGATGCAGTACCGGTCCTCTTCGAGCATGCGGACAATTCCGTTAATATGTCCTGAGATGCTTTTGAGCCGGTGGACCGCATCCATTTGCGTCTTGTCGTCCATCCGACCTCCTGATACCCCCTCCCCCGGGGGGAGGGTATGCGCTGATCTTAAAGCAACCCAGTGTCCCTTGTCAAGTCTTTCGCTTGCATCGGCCTGATGACAAGCAGAATCATGCTTATTGTCTGCCAGAGGGCTAGTTTTTGTCACTGAAAAAGGGCACGTGCTTAAGGTATATTAACAAAAAACTAATTGCTGTTAAAGCGAATGTCAAGGAGCTTCATCATGGTAAACCTTTCGACCACTTACATGGGCGTTCCTCTCAAGAACCCCTTGATCGTCGCAGCCTGTTCGATCTCCAATTACGTGGATAAGGTGAAGAAGGCCGAAGAAGTCGGCGCAGGCGGGCTGGTGATCCGGTCTCTGTTTGAAGAGCAGATTCACTTTGACGAGATGACCATGATGGATTTCATGGAGCGCGCCGCGGCGATCTCGCCCGAAGTGCATTCGTCGTTTTATCCGCCGGTGGAATCGGGCGGCCCGCGCGAACACCTGATGTGGGTCGAAAAGACGCGCCGCGCCGTGAAGATCCCCGTCTTCGCCAGCCTGAACGCGGTAACGCCGGGCGCGTGGACCAGCTATGCCAAGCAGCTTCAGGAAACAGGTGTCGCCGGTTTGGAGATCAATTACTACATGGTCGCCGCCGATCCGAACGTGACCAGCAGCGAGCTTGAGCAGCGCCTGCTGGACATCGTCGCCAGCGTCACGCAGGAAGTCTCGATTCCGGTGGCCGTCAAGCTCAGCCCCTATTACACCTCGACGCCGAACGTGGTCAAGGAACTGGAAAATCGCGGTGTGAAAGCCGTGGTCATGTTCAACCGCTTCCTGCAGCCCGACATCGACGTGGACACGGAAGCCCTGGTGAACGATATGAAGCTGAGCAGCCCGGCGGAGCTCAAAGTGCCGCTGCGCTGGGTAGCCCTGCTGCACGGCCGCACGACGATGGATCTGGCGCTCAACACGGGCGTTCACACCGGGCGTGACATCGTCAAGAGTATCCTGGCGGGCGCGACGGCGGTGCAGGTGGCCTCGTCCCTGCTTCAGAACGGCCTGCCCTATATCTCGACCATGCTGCTCGATCTGCAAAGCTGGATGGAAGAGAAAGACTACGACTCGCTGGACGAGTTCCGGGGTAAGGTCAGCCAGCAGAACGTGCCCGACCCCTTCGGGTTCGAGCGCGCGCAGTATATGAAGCTGATCATGTCGCAGCAGTAATGCGAATAGCAGTTGGCTGTGGAGCGCTGTACTCTGGGAAACAGCCATCCCGGATGCACACCCGGAGCAGATAGTGCGATTTTTTGTAGGGGCGGGTTAACAAACCCGCCCTTACTCCTCTTCATTATCCTCGCGCCCTCCGCGGTTCGGCTTATTCGGAGGACGCACCCGCGCCCCTACATACCGGGGAACAACCCGTGGATCGTGTCCGCGTCGGCGGGCGGAATCCCCACCAGCGCCAGATTTTCTTCGACATGCACGACCTGGCTCATGCCGACCAGCGCCGACGTCACGCCGGGCGTGGACCGGGCGAACTGCAACGCGCGCTGCGCGTCGGTGTGCGCCGTGGGGAAAAAGGGCGCGAGATCGGCCATAAACGGGCTGGCAAGTCCACCCTGCTTGAGCGCGGCACTCGTCACGACCGACAAACCGAGTTCCAGAGCGGCGTCGATGGCACTGAAGAACTCGTCGCTGACCTGCTGGTTGACCAGCGCGAAGGCTTCCGTCATCACCAGATTGTACGGCAGCTGGATGAACTTCAGACGGTTGCCGTCGCCGGCCACCTCGAACGCCAGCCCCACCATCTCCGTGAGGGACAGGTAATCGGGTGTGTTCGGCGGGCTGCGAAACGCGGACCACGTCGCCAGACCATACATCGCGATCTCCCCCCGTTCGGCCGCCGCTTCCAACGTCTCGAACGCATCCAGCATGCGCCGCCGGAAGGTCTCGTGTGTATTGCTGATGTGCTGAGTCTCCGGGTTATGCAGGTAGTAAACGTCGATGGTATCCACGCCCAGGTTGCGGCGGCTGGTGGCGATCATGGCATCAAGGAAATCCGGCGCGAGGCAGTGCTGGTAGTTCGCTGCGAACTCGTGCGGATGCGTCAGCCCGGACTCGATGTAATGGTCATAGATCCACTTGCGGGGATCGGCAGGCTGCACCCCGTCAAACGGCACAAAACCACCCTTGGTGGCGATAATCACCTCGTCGCGGCGCACATCGCCACGCCGGACCGCCGCGGCCAGTGCCCGTCCCACCGCGCGCTCGCTGCGCTGGAAGCGGTAGTTGACGGCCGTATCCAGGTGATTACAGCCAAGGGTAAGGGCGCGTTCGATCGCCGCCTGATAGGCCGAGTCGGTCGCGTCGTCGGGCTGGCCGAGATAGGTACCCAGTCCGATCGAGGACAGGGTGAGATCATGGGCCGCCTGGTGGAAGTGTCCCTCGGCCGCCCGGTCTGACCAGCGCGCCGCATATCCAGCGGTGGCGTCGGCCGTCGCGCGTCCCCGGAGTGTCATGCCGCCCCCTTAACTTTATTCATAGGCGAACACCGCCGCCGCGTCGGAGGCGAGCCACTGCGCGAGGGTCTGCGCCTTCGCGTCCTTCTCCGATAGGATCGGCTCTTCGGCGGGCCACTCGATGCCAATCTGCGGATCATTCCACAGGATGCTGCCCTCGCGCGGCGGGTTGTAGATGGCCGTGCATTTGTACTGCAATTCGGCCACGTCCGACAGCACGCAGAATCCGCGCGCGAATCCGGGCGGCGCGAAGACTTGCAGCTTGTTCTCGGCGGAAACTTCCAGCCCGAACCACTGCCCGACGGTGGGCGATCCCCGGCGAATATCCACGGCGACCAGATACACGGTGCCCAGGGTCACGCGCATCAGCTTGGCCATGGGTGGATCCCACTGAAAATGCAGGCCGCGGATCACGCCTTTGGCCGAGCGTGAATGGTTGTCCTGCACAAAGTCGTAGGGGATGCCCATGCTGGCAAACAGATCCTTCCGGTAGGCTTCCATAAAGAAGCCCCGGTGATCGCCATACACGGCTGGCGCGATGACCTTGATCTCGCCCAGGTGAACGCTCTGAATCTCAAACGGCAAGGTGGAACCCTCTCATCGACGGAAGACGTTGCTCAGAATAAACCAGACATTGGCCGGGCGTTCGGCCAGCCGCCGCATAAAGAACGGATACCACTCGGTACCATAGCCGACATAAATCCGCATCTTGTACCCGGCATCGCGGATCTCTTCCTGCAAGCGCTGGCGGATTCCGTATAACATCTGGAACTCAAAACTATCCGTGGGCACCTGATGGGCACTGATAAACGCCCGTGCCGCGTCGATCATCTTTTCGTCGTGAGTCGCCAGGCCAAGATACGCCCCGACAGCGCGTGCTTCCGGGCTGAGAAACAGCTCCACCAGCCGCGCATAATTGGCGTTGACATCGGCTTTGTCGGGGAAGGCGCGGTCCGCCGGCTCTTTGTAGGCCCCCTTGCACAGCCGCACAAAAGCGCCTTCCTGAGCCAGGGCTTTCATATCGGCCTCGCTGCGATACAGATAAGCCTGGATCACGATCCCCACGTTGTCGAATTCCTGGCGCAGCAGACGGTAAATCCGCAGAGTCGCGTCCGTATAATCGCTGCTCTCCATATCGACGGTGACATGATTATTGGCGGCTTTGGCGCGTTCCAGGATACAGCGCAGATTTTCGATACACAGCGCCTCGCGGACGTCCAGGCCAAGCTGAGTCAGCTTAAGTGACGTTGTCGCCCGCACACCACTCGCGGCAATCGCCTCGATCATGTCGAGATACGCCTGGGTCGCCTGCTTCGCGCCGGCTTCGTCTGTCACACTCTCGCCCAGATGATCGAGCGTCACTTCCAGCCCATTTGCGTTGAGCCGCCGCACGACGTCGATTGCCTCGGCCAGCGTATCCCCTGCGACGAACCGGTGCGCACTGCGCCGCGCTGGCCCGATCCGCATAATCATGTTTTTCGCCCAATGTGCCTGCGAAAGATATAAGAAGAAAGAACGGAGCATTTCAAAATCCTTTGGCTAAAAGAACTAAATCTCGCTTGATTCTAGCCCGCCCCTGGCAAGCTCACAAGTACAAAACCGCTGCCGCCCAATGATCTGCCCCGTCGTTTCTGACACTTATATATTAACAGACTCATTGTAAGGGAGTTGGCGATTCGTCCCCGTGATGCTATATTGCCTTTAGAGTGCACCGCAATAACCACATAATAAGGACAGCACACGATGGGCCGTGTTTCATTGAGCAGCCTGCGAGTTAGAATTTCCCTTCTTGTTCTCCTGATCTTTATTCCAGTCTTTGCACTCGTTGTCGTAACGGGCGAGGAGCAGCGCGAACAGGCGATCGATAAGGCGGAAGCGGATACACTTGCGCTGGCCGAACGGATTGCGCTCGATAACCAGCAGCACATCGAAAGCACCCGGCAGCTTTTGGAAACGCTATCGCGCATTGAGAGCGTCCAGCACAAGGATCCAGAAGCATGCACTCGCTTCTTTGGTGATGTGTTTCAGGACCCGATGATCTATGTCAACGTCTTCGTCGTCGATACCACCACGGCACAAAGCTTTTGTGCGGCCAGAACCAATCCCACAACCGGTCCCAGTCCGGTGGACATCACCCAGTTTGCCTGGTATCAGGCCGTTATCGAGACTCAAAAGTTTGTTGTGAGTGAGTATCGCATCGGCCCCACCACTGGTAAGCCGATCATAACGATGGCGTTACCGGTATTCGATGACCGTGGACAGGTCACGGCGGTGATTGCGGCGGGTTTATCGCTGGAATGGCTGGAAAGTTCCATCCGACGTATCGATTTCCCGGATGAAACAACCGTCACGCTGATCGATCGATCGGGGACTGTGCTGGTGCGCTATCCCCCGGGTGAAGGCATGACCGGCAACCAATATGCCCAGAATCAGGTGCTTAAACTCGCGCTCAGCCACGAGGAGGGCACCGTCGAATCATCCGGTCTGGATGGAATTGACCGTCTGTACGGGTATACCTCGCTGGGCGCGGATGCCGGTTATATTAGTGTCATCGTCAGCCAGCCCAAGCCGCTGATCCTGGCCGATGCCGAGAGTATTCGGGATCGCAATCTGGCGGCGCTGCTGATTGTGACGGTGATGGTGTTTGCGCTGGCATGGTTGAGCAGCGGACTGGTCACACGGCCCATCAGCCATCTGACCGCCGCCAGCCGCCAGATCGCCAAGGGAGAGCCGGGCTCAAATACGCCTCTGCATACCGAAATCATCGAGCTTCAGGAGCTTCTGGACGCCTTCAACGATATGGCCGCCGCGGTGGAACAACGCAGCCTGCAGCGGCTCGACGAACTGGCAGCGCTCAACGAGCAGCTGCAGTACGAGGTTGAAGAACGTACCCGAGCCCAGGCGCGCACGAAACTGGTGCAGGAGCTTACCGCCGGGCTGTCCCAAGCCGTAACCAGCGACGAAGTGATCCAGACGATTGTCCGAAAAGGTCTGCTGCCGCTGGGGGGCAGCATTCTGATCGTGGGGCTCGGCGACGAACAGACACGAACTTTCAATATCATCCTTCACGATGGCGTGGGCGCTGACTTAGTGCCGGAGTACCGGGAGATGAGCTTCGACTCGAAACTCCCGATCGTGGATGCTTTTGTGACCGGTAATCCCGTCTGGATTCGGAATCTCGAAGAATATGAGGCACAGTACCCCAAACTGTTTCACACGTTGGACCAACGAGCCACGCGGAGTCAGGCGATGGCCTGCATGCCGCTCATCGTCAACAAACGCACGATTGGCAGCATTGGCGTCGCGTTCCCGACACCCCACTCGCTGAACATCGATTTTCAGGTGCTTCTTTTCACCATCGCCGGCTATATCGGGCAGGCCCTGGAGCGGGCCAAGCTGTATGAGCAGGAGATGATCGCCCGGACCCTGGCGGAACAGGCCGCCGAACGGATTTCCCGGCTGCAAGCCATGACCGCGGCGCTCGCCCGGGCGCACACCGTCGAGGAGGTAGCCGAAGTCGTTGTGGAACAGGGCCGAGCTGTCTTAGGCGCTGACCAGGGTTTGCTGAATCTGCTCATTGACGACGGAAGCGCTTTTAAACTGGTGTTCCGGTCCGGCGGCAGCGAACTGCCGGATGAGGATCTGCGTTTTTGGCAGCGTTTCCCGGCCGCTCCCGCCTATCCCGCCACGGACGTGGCACGCCAGAATAAAGAGTTCTGGTACACCTCACCGGACGATCTGGTCGAGCACTACCCTGCCATGGCGGAACTCGCCCCGCTTTATCCGGGCGGTGGCGTGCTGCTGCCGATTCTGTTAGGGGAACAGGTGCTTGGGGTCGTCACCTTCAACTTTAACGACTCGCGCCCATTTGATGAAGCCGAACGGCGCTATATCGCCGCGCTGGTCCACCAGGGAGCCGTGGCGCTCGGACGGGCGCAGCTCGCCGAACAGGCAAGAAAAACGGCCACGATCGAAGAACGTCAGCGGCTGGCCCGTGATCTGCACGACGCAGTGAGCCAGACCTTGTTCTCTTCGACGCTCATCGCCGAGACGCTGCTCCGGCAGTGGGACCAGGGATCCAATTCCGACAAGGCGGCCAAACAATTGAATGAGCTGGTGGTGCTCAACCGGGGCGCGATGGCCGAGATGCGTTCGCTGTTGTTCGAGCTGCGGCCCGAATCGATCGACAAAACCGAGCTTCAGGAATTGATCCGCCAGTTGATCGCCGCCGCCAAGAGCCGCAAGCGCATCAAAGCGCAGTTGAGTACGCGCGGCGATTCGGTCCGGCTGCCCCCCGCGGTGCATGTGGCGCTCTACCGGATCACGCAGGAGAGCATCAACAATATTCTGAAACACAGCCAGGCGGCCGAATTCACTGTCACGCTCGAGCAGGAACCGGACCGTATCGAGTTGAGCATTGTGGATAACGGCAATGGGTTTGATACCAGCGAGACTCATTCGGGCCTGGGTCTGAGTTCGATGCGCGAACGTGCGGAGGGGATCGGCGCGGTGCTCACCGTGAACAGTGCGCCCGGCCAGGGGGCCCAGGTCAGCATTATCTGGAACGGCACCGCCCACACGGAGCAGCAAGACGGGGTGCAAATGGTCTAGAGCGGGCGGGTGTGCTGCGCTAATGATTTACTGTTAGCCCCTATCCCCCGTCCCCTTTCCCCAGGCGGCTCAGCGCGGAGAAAGGGGAGTGTCTGAAGTCCCTCTCCACGGCGTGGGGAGGGATTTAGGGAGGGGCTAATTTCCAGCCTGACTAGATGATCTTTTCCCGTATCCACGCGCTCGCATAGTCCAGGATCGACACGACAATCGCGATCGCCAGCACCGCGACCCCAGCCTGCTTGTAACGCAGCAGGTTGATCTGCTGCTGAAGCAAAAAGCCGATACCGCCACCGCCCACAAAGCCGATGATGGTCGACATGCGCACGTTGATATCCCAGCGATACATGGTAAACGCGATATAGGGTGGCACGATCTGCGGCACGACGGCATAGATGATGGTTTGCAGCCGGTTCGCGCCGGTGGACTGAATGGCTTCAATCGGCCCTTCATCAATGTTTTCGACCTGCTCCGAATAGAGCTTGCCGAGCGACGCGATCGAGTGCAGTGTCAGGGCCAGCACACCCGCGAACGGGCCAATGCCCACCCAGTCACGAAGACCAGACCCATGATCAGCGGCTCAATCGAGCGCAGCGCATTGAGGATGGTGCGCGACGTGTTGTAGACCGTCATACCGAGCGGGAACGAGGTCTGCGTCCCGGCCAGACCGCCTGCCAGACCGCCCAGTACCGCGCCGATCAGCGCCGCATCCACGATATAGCGTGGAATTTCGCGCAGGCCGACGAGATCATACGCCAGATCCGACTGCGGGCGCTCATCCACGATAGCCCGCAGCAGATCGTTGACATAGGCAGTGAGGATGAAAACGAGAATGCCCCGATTAGGAACAGCAACGAATACAACGCCTGTTCAGTATCCGTCTGATCGCGCTTCGGTTTGTCGTGCCCCATTAGCCGCTTGTAAAGCAGCACGGCAACCTGTCCCCCCAAAAAAGCCGCGACCAGCGGTGTCAGCAGGCGAAACAGAACGGCCTGCGCGCCGATATAGCTCATGGCTGCCAGCAGAATAGCGCCGCTAAGACCACCCAGGACCGCACCCAGGATATTACTCCGCGGCGAATAGACATGACGCAGCGGGCCAGCGGCCATGGTCGCCCCAACCGAGGCCAGCCACAGCGCACCGCCAACCGCCGCCACGCCCACAATAATCAGATCGGTCAGCGTGCCCAGAGTCTCAACAAAGCCGGCCATGTTACTGACGCTGATCGCATTATCAACGAGGTCATTGATGATCTCGCCGCCGTCACCCGACAGGTCAAGCGAATCGGCGCTTTCAAAGTCGTCGGAAACATCGAATAGCTGCCCGCCTAACCAGATGCCAATGCCGCCCAACGCACCAACCGTAAAGACGATCACGATCAGCAGCAGGATATTGTTCATAATCGAGGGCAGCCGGTGGAGCGAGCCTTGGAGCTTGAACCCGCTCAACAGACGAGACAAGATGACGAAGGCGCCGAGAACGACGATCAGGCCGCCAATGCCCGGCCAAAGGTCTTTGCCCCACTCGACCCCCAATTCTCCCACCGGCCCAAGGGTCAGTGCGCCGAGCAAGCCTCCCACCGGCAGCAGCACAAAGCCCACCAGCACATTGCCTAGTGGCATGCTGATCTGACGCATCAGGTTACGTGCCGACAGAAAACTGAGGGCGATGGACGCAGGCAACGCCAGGCTGGTCGCCATTAGCGCCAGGAAAAGTGTCTCGCCCATCAGGTCGATGACTAATTCACTCGTGCTGCTCAGGCGGGGCGTCCCACTGGGAACCGCCGCCTGAATCTGGACCGGATGAGTTTCGCCCATCAGGCCGCGCCCGCGCGGCACCTTGACATTCACATTGAATGTGCCAGCGCCATCAATATCAAATATGGCTTCGTCGCTCACGTCCTCGGCGCTGGTGGCTGTCCCGGCCAGCAAAAAAGGCATATTCTGGCCGCCCTCGCGGTAAAGCTGGATGCGTGCGATGGCCCCCGGCGGGAAGTCGTAACCCCGGATATTGATAATGTCGTCCGATTTGGCGCAGGGCGGATTAAAAATGACATATGCCTCGTCGTCCTCGACCTGGACGCGGCCATCCGGCAGTGCCTCGCCTGCCGGGCAGCCGATCGCGTAGCTGACCATAAACGAACGTTGTTCGCGGTCGCGATCAAAAATATCGGGCGACAGGAGCTCGCGCATGGCCCGCTGAACCGATTCCTGACGCTTTTCGTCCTGAACCTCGTCCAGGCTGATGTCGGTGGTATTCCAGCCATACGCGTACAAGGCGATGCCAGCCACAACCGCCAGAACCAGCAGCAGCCGGCGCAGGGCCGACCGTGAAGAAGGTAAGTTAGTCAACCCGGCCCCCTATGAAATTTCTACACGAACGGCGTCTTCGCCATAAATATCTTTGAAGCGTCTGTCGTCGATCTCAGTCGGCAGACCGTCAAACTCGATCCGGCCGGCCTTCAGCGCGATGATCCGGTCCGCATAACGCCGGGCCAGACTCAGAAAATGTAAGCTGCACAGCACGGTGATGCCATCTTCCTTGTTGAGCAGACCCAGGTATTTCATCACCGAGTCGGAGGTCGCCGGGTCCAGGCTGGCGACCGGCTCATCAGCCAGCATCAGTTCGGGGTCCTGCATCAGGGCGCGGGCGATGCCGACACGCTGCTGCTGGCCGCCGCTCAGTTGATCGGCGCGGACGAACGCTTTCTCGCGGATGCCCACCCGCTGCAATTTCTCCAGCGCCAGCCGCCGATCGTCCGCCGGGAAGCGGTTGACGAAACTCCACATTGGGTTGGTATAACCGAGCCGCCCGGCCAATACATTGGTGATGACCGACGAGCGCTTCACGAGATTAAATTGCTGAAAAATCATGCCTATTTTGCGGCGGATCTGGCGCAGTTCCTCGTCGGTCGCGTCGGTGATGTCAATGCCGTTCCACTCGATGCGGCCATCGGTCGGATCGATCAGCCGGTTGATGCAGCGCAGCAGGGTGGACTTGCCCGACCCGCTCAGGCCGATGACGACCAGGAACTGCCCATCGGGCACTTCAAAGCTGACATCGTCCAGGGCCAGCACGCCGGTGTCGTAAATTTTCGTCAGGTGTTCGATCTTGAGCATGCGGTCTCCGCAGGATAGTAACAAGCGGGCAGAGGAGTTGCCTCACTCTGCCCGTGTGAAAGCTTAAACGGCTGAGATGACGACCTAGCCGCCGAAAATATCCTCTTCGGTCAGGCCGAGGATCTCGAATTGAAGCCGGACGGAGTCGAAGGTCGCGTCGTCAATGGGCGCGACGCCGGTCCAGCTGTAGGCCGTGAAGAGCGCGGTGGCTTCCCACGCTGCTTTGTCCCCGGCCAGGCCGAACAGGCCATCCAGAATCTGCTGTTTAACCTCAGCGGGGAAGTCCGGGCCGAAGCTCAACGTGTCGTTCGGGATGGGGGCGCTGATCGCCAGGACACGAACCTGATTCACCACATCGGGAGCCGTTTCGCGCACAGCGCGGCGGGCGTCCATGATACGAACGTCGCCGACGTACAGTTCGCCATCTTCGCCAATGTAGGACTCGTCAACCGTCAGATCGAATGGTTCGGGCACGTCCCCAAAGGTCCACTGCGCGCCGGGCATGATGGGCGGGCTGTAGTAGGTGGTGCCAAAATCCACTTCGCCGTTATACACGGCCAGGATGGTCTGGTTGTGTCCACCGGTCTGGACTTCGGAGCCAGGGACAATGCCCTTTGCCTGAAGTTCGACCGCCGGCACAACATAACCAGAGGTCGAACCCGGATCGCCATAGCCCCAGGTCTTGCCCGCGAGATCGCCCAGGACAAAAATATCGCTGTCGCGGCGCACAACATACTGCGCCCAGTAGACGTTCCAGCCATTGCGCACGGCTGCCGCAGCGACTTGCACACCGCAGCGGTCGTTGGCCAGGATATAACCGGCCGCCGGGATAAAGCCCATCGTGCTGTCGGGCGCAGCGCACATGGCTTCGATAACCGCCGCGTAGGACGTCGGCACCGAGACTTCAAACGTCAGGCCGGTCGCGTCCTTGAGCGCCTGCTCCAGCACATCGCCGCCCTCAACAATAAGTTGAGCTTCAGCCGAGGGGACAAAGTAGACTTCGATGGGGTTTCCTTCGCTGCCTAGCGGGTCTTGTGCCGAAACCGACGGCACGGCCACCACGACGGACAGCGCCATTACAACGGCCAGCAAAAGGTAGAAAGATCTTTTCATGTTATGCACTCCTTGCTTGATTAAAGCGCAGTTTAATATGAGAGGGACTCTCCTGTTCAGTGTAACGAAATGGGCCGTGACTCTGCAAGTTCAGACGCCCCGCCGCACCCACCGATCCCACAGCAAATTGAGCGTGGATTCGAGGCGTGTCTCGAACACCGGCCCCAACGTCGTCGTCACATCGTCATGGTTGGAGAAGACCGCATAGGGCACGCTAAAGCCGCGCACATCGAGCGTTTCCGCGTTCGGTGCCGAAATCTCCGCCCAGTCCACTGCCTGATAGAGCCGGGTCAATTTGGCGTCGGGCAGGCCGTGTTCCAGGATGCTGTCCGGCCGATCCGGGTTGAAGCGCCGCCGGTTCTTACGCAGCGATTTTTCGAAGGGCACATCGATATACAGGATCGCCGCCTGCCGCAGAACCCCATCGCTCAGGTGGGGATACGCGGCGCGGTAGCCGCCGTGTTCGCTCCCGCGCGAGAACTCAACCAGCACGGTGTGATCGGCGTGCAGATCGGGATCGTCGCGCAGGCACTTGTCATAGTCCAGACTGAGCCGCTCGATCAGCAGATGCCACAGGTCATTGTGGATAAAATACCCCTCGGAGTCCGTGTGCAGGCGGGGGCGGTTCAGCTTTTTCTCGAGCAGGGCGTCTTCCTCAAACCACGTCCACAGCATCGGGAAGTCGTCCAGTTCGACCAGCCGGCCGATATGGAAGCGTGCGCGGCGCTCCTCGTCCGGCAGGTAATTCAAAAAGTGGATGAGTTCACTCTTGCCCGCAGCCGGGCGTCCGTTCAAAACCAAAATCGGAAAAATATCAGACATAAACAATCCTCGTACTGCTGGTATACCTGCTCACTGAAAACTATTTACTCACTCAGCGACGCGATCAATGACTGCTTCAGTTCCCACAGGGCCTCGGTCAGCGAGACATGGTAAATATGCGGGTTGATGAGACGCCTCACGCCTGGATCCAGCCGGTCAATATCGAGACGGCGGCGCTCGCGCATGGCTTCAATCGACGGCGTCTCGTAGACGACCACGCCATCCCGCATGATCTCGACCAGCAGCGGCTCGACTTCGCTGATTTCATCGCGCGCCAGCGCCCGGTACTTGGCATGATCGGAGGGATGGTGCAGGACGATCCGATCCATCGTGCGCAGATCTTCATGCTCCAGGCTGAGCAGGTCGACCGTGGCGATGCCGCGCTGATCGTAAACACGCCAGACATGCTTGTGGCCGGGGTTAGGTGTCTTATCCGCCGACTCGGAGATCTTAATGGCCGGAACCCAGTGATCGTTATCGCAGACGGCGACCAGCTTGTAGACGCCGCCGAGCGCCGGTTCGCCCCACGACGTGACGAGCCGCGTCCCAACGCCATACGCCAGCCGGTCGATCAGGTGTTCGGCATCCACGCCCCAGCGCGGCGCTTCGTCGCGGATCTGGGTGAGCACCTGCCAGATCACCAGTTCGTCCAGGTTGTTGGAGAGTACGATGCTGACATCCGGGAATCCGGCGTCGTCCAGCATCTTCGCGGCGCGAATCGCCAGATACGCCAGATCCCCGGAGTCCAGCCGGATACCGGCGGGTTTGTGCCCCTTGCGGCGCAGTTCCTCGAAGACGACGATCGCATTGGGAACGCCGCTCTCCAGGGTGTTGATCGTATCCACCAGCAGCAGGCAGTCATCAGGATACACCTCGGCATAGGCGCGAAAAGCGTCCACCTCGCCCATGCCCAGCGCGATAAATACCTGCACCATACTGTGCGCATGGGTGCCTTTCGGCGGATAGCCCAGCACGCGCGACATCCCCACATTGGAAGTGAAGTCGGCCCCGCCGATCAAGGCTGCGCGCACGGCGGCGTTCGCGCCTTTGTCCTGCCCGCGCCGCAGGCCGAAGTCGATCAGCAGGCGACCGCGCCCGCTGCGATGCATGCGCGCGGCCTTAGTCGCGATCAAGGTCTGGTAGTTGAGATGGTTCAGCAGCGAGGTTTCGAGAAGCTGCGCCGGAACCATCGGCCCCATGACGACGGTTAGCGGCACATTCGGGTGTACCACACGCCCTTCGGGGATAGCGTGCATGGTGATGCCCTCGAAGGTGCCATGCGCCGACAGCCATCCCAGAAAATCGTCATCGAACACGCGCTGGCCGGTCGGGTTGGTCTGCGAACGCAGATAGTCGATGTCGTCCGGGGCAAAATGTGCCTCGTGCATCCAGTCCAGCAGCCATTCCAGGCCGGCCGTGATGCAGTATCCAGCTTTGTGCAGGCCGTAATCGGGATAACCCCGGAAGAAATGATCAAACTGGACGTATTTCTCATGCAGGCCCATGCGGTAATAGACCTGGGCCATGGTAAGCTGGTAATAATCGGTAAACAGGATGCCTTCCGCAATCCGCCGCTGTGCCTGATTCACACTCCACGTCCTTTCGTAAGCAGCCCGAGAGCGTGTTATGCACTCGAGATATTTTGCGACAGAGCTATCAGCGCTCAGCGTTCAGCTTTCAGCTAAAAATCAAAAGAGCAAAACACTTGCCCGACACGTTGCTGGTTGGTTGATCCTGATCGCGATTTGGCTTTTGGCTGATAGCTGACCGCTGACCACTTCTCTCTCACAAAGCGCTCAGGAATTCATAACTGGCTCAGTCTGATTATCACGCATCCCTGTGGATTTTGCACCCAAATTTCGTCACGGCGGGTTTGGACCTATACTCGGATGGAACCAATCCGGCGAGAACGGCGTCCTAAAAATACCTTACCCATGGAGGTTAGCCGATGAAACCGATCAGGTCTTTTCTGTTACGAGGCACTGTTTTGATCATTGGGGCGGCGCTGCTGCTGGTGGCGCGCGGCGTACTCGCCCAGGAGAATGCAGAATCGTTCCCGCCCCACGTGATCGATGTATGGCCGTATCCCGGCGAAGAAGTTCTGACCGACCAGCCGGTGATTATCATGTTCGACCAGGCGATGGATGCCGCCAGCGTCGAGGCCGCCTGGCAGAGCGACCCGACCGCGCCGGGATCGTTCTCCTGGCAGGATGATCAAACCGTCGCTTTTGTGCCAGCTGGCGGCTGGCAGCGTGCCACGCATTATGACATCACGATCGGAACCGGCGCGCAGGCCGCGAATGGGCTGGCGCTCGAAACACCCTATGAATTTTTTGTGCAGACGATTGGCTATCTCGAAGTCGCGGCGGTGGTGCCCGCTCCGGATGCGGAAGGCGTCGCCGCCGATGCGACGATCACTGTATCGTTTAACCGCCCGGTCGTGCCGCTGGTCTCCACCGACCAGCTTGGTGATCTGCCGCAGCCGTTGGTCTTTGATCCGCCGATCGAGGGCCAGGGCGAGTGGGTGAACACTTCCATCTACATGTTCACCCCCGACAAGCCGTTGGCCGGCGGAACGACCTACGCGGCCAGCGTCGCCGCCGGGCTGAAAGATGCGATCGGCGCGACGCTGGACCAGAGCTACACCTGGCGCTTCAAGACGCTTCCGCCCGAAATCCTGAGCGTATCGCCCTATCAGGGCCAGTCGCTGGTCCTGCTGGAATCGACCATCGACGTACAGTTCAGCCAGCCGATGGACCCAGCCAGCACCGAAGAAGCCTTTATGCTTCAGCACAACGGCGAGCGCGTGCCGGGCACCATTGAATGGACCAACGATAACCAGTGGCTGACCTTCAGACCGGCGGAACAGCTTGACATCGAGTCGATCTACCTGATCAGCATCGCGCCCAGCGCCCGCAGCAAGTCCGGCGAGGCGCAGATTGAGCAGGGTATCTCGTATAACTTCACCACGGTACCCTACCCCGGCATTGACCGGACGTATCCGGCCAACGGCGAGCGTGAAGTGTCGCCGGGCGGCGGTGTGTCGATCGAGTTCAAATCACCCATGAATACGGAGACGTTCGAGGGCAAGGCGGAAGTCATCACACCCGAAGGTGTGACCTGGGAGCCGATCGTCTATGGCACCTCGTCGTTTTACCTGGACTTCGCCAGCCAGCCGGAGACGCAGTATACGATCCGGTTTAAGCGCGGCTCAGAAGATGTCTACGGCAACGCCATCGACACCGATTACACGTTCTCGTTTGAGACGGGCCGGATCGAGCCGTGGGCGTCGCTGCCCTCGACCGGCCAGTTCATGATCACCAATGCCTACCGCGAGAATACCCGCATCGCGATGAGCGTTACCGGCAAACTGACCGTCGGTTTCGCGCTGTACCAGATCAAGACCCAGGATATCGGCACGGTGATGCGCGATTACTACGACGCCGACGCGATGGCGCGGTTAGGGACCATCACCCGCGCGTGGAGCGAGGAGCTTGACGGCGGTCCGACGCAGTACGGCGTGGACGAGGTGCTGCTGGCGTCCGAAGCAGGCGGCCAGCTCACACCGGGCGTCTATTACCTGCAAGCCCTCATCCCGCGTGACAATTACCCGCAGTCGCTGGCGCTCGGCGTGGTGACGGCCAACCTGACCGTCAAGCGCGGGCCGGACGAGGTGCTGATCTGGGTAACGGACATCCAGACCGCCGAGCCGGTCGCCAATACAACCGTCACGCGTGTACCGCGCGGACGGCACGCAGCTCGCCGCCGGCACCACCGACAGCGACGGCATCTTCCGCACGGCGGTATCTACCACCGGCTATGGGGATAATTTTGTCTATGCAGTCGCGGAGAGCCAGGGTGTCTACGGCGTCTGGATGTCGTGGGGCGGCTCGGTCGCGGCCAACGTCGCGGGCTATCTCTACACCGACCGCCCGATCTACCGCCCGGCCGAAACCGTCTACTTCCGGGGCGTGATCCGCGACCGGCAGGATATGACCTACACGGTGCCGCACACCGAGACGGTCCACGTGACCGTGGATGTGAACTATGGCGAACAGATCCTTTACGATCAGGATGTCGTGCTGACCCAGTTCGGCACGTTCAACGGCGAATTCGATCTGCCGGAAGACGTCCCGATCGGCCAGGGCAACATCCGCGTCCGCTACCAGTCGGATTACGACGCGACCGTGTACTTTCAGATCGCCGAGTTCCGCGTGCCTGAATACAAGGTCGAGGTCACGCCGGACAACACCAGCGATCATCCAGGGCGACCCGTTGAAAGCGGTCATCACCGCGTCGTACTACTTCGGCGGGCCGGTCAGCGGTGCCGATCTGAACTGGAACGCGCACGGCGAGGAAGCCTGGTTCAACTACACCGGGCCGGGCCGCTATAACTTCACCGACTCCACGCAGGATTACTTCGGCTGGCTGGATCTGGGCAGCGGCACCACGACGACCGACGCCAACGGGCAGGTGATCGTGGACCTGCCGAACACCAAAGCGCCGGTAGTCCGGCCGATGACCATCCTGATCGAGGGACAGACCTACGACGAGAGCGGCCAGTACATCGCCGGGCGCACGTCGGTGATGGCCCACCCGGCCAGCGTGTATGTGGGCATGAACACCGACCGCTACTTCGGGCGCGAAAACACGCCGCTGGACATCAACCTGATCGCCGTCACGCCGGAGAGCGAACCCATCGCCGGGCAGAAAGTCGCCCTCACCGTGATGGAGATTCGCTGGGAGCGTGTCCCGATCGAAGGCTCCTTTGGGCAGTACGACTGGGTGCGGAAGGAAATCGAGGTCGAAACCGGCGAGGTCGTGACCGGCGATGACGGCACCGCGAAATATACCTTCACGCCGCCGCAGGCGGGCATCTATCAGGTGCGCGCGGTGGTGCGCGACGAGCGCGAGCGGATCAACAGCAGTTCGCTGCAATTCTGGGTCACGGGTACGCGCCCGGTGTGGTGGGGCCGTCCCAGCAATACGATCGAACTGGTGGCGGACAAGGACAGCTACAAGCCCGGCGATACGGCTGAGGTGCTGGTCCCGATCCCGTTCAGCGGCGTATCCTACGTGCTGATGACCGCCGAACGCGCCGGAATCCAGCAGGTCGAAGTCGTCCGCGTGGAAGGTTCCACCCTGGTGTACCAGCTTCCGATCACCGAGGACGCATGTCCCGACCATCCACATCACCGCCACGCTGATGAAGGGCATGGACGAAGAGAACCTGAACCCGCTGTATCGCACGGGGGAAATCGCGCTGAACGTCGAGCCGGTCAACCAGCGCCTGACCGTGACTGTCACGCCGTCCGCCGCGCTGGCGCAGCCCGGTGATACCGTCACGCTGGACGTGAAAACCGTCGATGCGCGCGGCGAGCCAGTCAGCGCCGAGGTGGGCGTGACCGTCACCGACGAGGCGATCCTGTCGCTCGCCGCACCGAACACCGGGCCGATGATCGACACCTTCTACGGCTTCCAGTATAACCAGGTGCAGACGGACGTCGCGCTCAACGCCCTGCTCGACGTCATGACGGATGAGCTGATCCGTGAAAAAGCCGAGCGTGATGAGGCCGCGGCTCAGCCTCCAATGGCCGCCCCCACCATGACCGCCGGATTTGCAGCCGATGCCGCCGTCGCCGAAGAGGCTGAAGCGCCAGCCGCAGGCGGCCCCGGTGGTGTGACCGTTGATATTCGCGAGGACTTCCAGCAGACGCCGCTGTGGGCACCGCGCGTCACCACCGACGAGACCGGGCAGGGATCGGTGACGGTCACGCTGCCCGATAACCTGACGACGTGGCACGTGGACGCGCGCGGCCTGACGCAGGATACGCGCGTGGGCGATGCCACGTCCAGCGTGATGAGCACGCTGCCCCTGCTGACCCGCCCGGTGGTGCCGCGCTTCTTCGTCGTCGGGTGACCGCGTAACGCTCGCCAGCGTGATCAACAACAATACCAGCAGCGCGCAGCAGGTCGAAGCCACGCTGCAAGCCAGCGGCGTCACCTTCGAGAGCGCCGAAACCCAGACCGTGACCATCGAGGCCGGGGCGCGCGCGCGGGTCGAGTGGATCGTCACGATCGAGGACGTGCCGTTCGTGGATCTGACCTTCTTCGCCATCGGGCAGGACGGCTATCAGGACGCTGTCAAACCCACGCTCGCCACCGGACCGGATGGCACCATCCCGGTCTACCGCTACACCGCGCCGGACACCGTCGGGACGGGCGGCGTGCTGCGCGAAGGTGGATCCCGCACCGAGGTGATCAGCCTGCCGCCGCGCCTGGACGTGGATCAGGGCGAACTGACCATTCACCTCGATCCCTCGCTGGCGGTGACGACAGTAGACGCGCTGGACTACCTGAAGAACTTCCGGCACCAGTGCATCGAGCAGACGGTCAGCCGCTTCCTGCCCAACGTCATGACCTACCGCGCGCTCAAAGACCTCGGCCTGGACGATCCCGCGCTCAAGGCGAACCTCGAAGTCGTGCTCCAGCAGGCGCTGGACCGGCTTGCCAAGGATCAAAACCTGACGGCGGCTGGGGCTGGTTCGGCCTGATGGAGAGCGATCCCTATGTGACGGCCTACGCCGCGCTGGGGCTGGTCGAAGCGCGCGACGGCGGGTTCACCGTGGATCAGAGCATGATCGACCGGGCGCTCAATTTTGTGCGCAGCCACTTCATCCGGCCGGGGATCGACACGCCCGACTGGCAGCTGAACCGGCAGGCGTTCTACCTGTACGTCTTCGCGCGGGCCGGACAGGCCACCCAGCAGGATCTCGACGCGCTGCTCGATCAACGGCTGGAGATGGACTACTGGGCGCGGGCGTTCCTGCTGATGGCCTACCACCAGTTCAACCCCGACGGATCAGCCGTAGCGCAGTTGGTCAGCGACCTGCAATCCGGCGCGATCCTGTCCGCGACGGGCGCGCACTGGGAAGAAGACGAGCGCGACTGGTGGAACTGGAACAGCGACACGCGCACCACGGCGATCGCGCTGGCGGCCCTGACCCGTGTCACGCCGCAGTTTGATCTGCTGCCGAATGTCGTGCGCTGGCTGATGGTGGCGCGGCAGGGCGATCACTGGGAAACCACGCAGGAAACCGCCTGGGCCGTCATGGCGCTGACCGACTGGATGGTGGCGACCAACGAATTGCAGGGCAACTACGACTACGCGCTGGCTGTCAACAGCAGCGAACTGGCCGAAGGCACGGTCACGCCGGATAACATCCGCGAGGGCAAAGTGCTCAAAGTTGAAGTCAAGGATCTGCTGAAAGACGAGATCAATCGGGTGACGTTTGTCCGAGGCGAGGGCGAGGGCGTGCTGTACTACACGGCGCACCTGAATGTCCGGTTGTGGGCCGCCGAAGCCGATCCGATCAGCCGGGGCATCTCCGTCTCGCGCGAATACTTCCTCGGCAGCGACCGCGAGCAGCCCGTGACCGGGGCGACCATAGGCGACGTGCTCACCGTGCGCGTCACGATCACCGCGCCGCAGGACATCTACTACTTCGTGCTCGAAGATCCGCTGCCCGCCGGCACAGAGCCGGTCGACACGTCTCTGCTGACGACGAGCCAGTTGGATCAGGACCCGATGCTCCGCCCAGTGTATGATCCGGTCTGGTGGTGGGGCTGGTGGTACTTCGACCACACCGAAATGCGCGACGAACAGGTGAACCTGTATGCGGACTTCCTGCCGCGCGGCACCTATGTCTACACCTATCAGGTGCGGGCCAGCTTCCCCGGCGAGTACCAGACGATGCCGAGCCACGCCTATTCGTTCTACTTCCCGGAGGTTTTCGGGCGCGGCGCGGGTACGCTCTTCACCGTGACCGGCGAATAGGTTGATCATGCGCTTGTTGTAGGGGCGTATCGCAATACGCCCCGACGGAACTGGGCGAATCAACAGATCAAGTGGTGCGATTGCTGGAAGAAACAGGCACACAGGCGGGGTCACGATCCCGCCTGTGATTTTCTACCCTAAAAATAGTTAGGGGATTGCGTTATAATGGATTTCATCAAGGAAAAACGCGTACAACACGCCAGAAACCAATATCCCACTGGGAGCTATCATGAACATTGTCTACGTTGAAGACGACCCGACGAACGTCTTATTGCTGGAACGGGTCACAAACTCTACAGGCGACGCCCTGGTGACCTTCACCAACGCCGAAAGCGCACTCGACAGCGAAATGATCTGGGACGCCGATCTGTTCCTGGTGGATATTCACCTGCCGGGCAGCATCAATGGCCTGGATATGACCGACGTGCTGCGCCAGAACGGGATTAACGCGCCGGTGGTCATGATCACCGCGTATGACCTGCCCGACTACATCCGGCGCTGCCGCGAGGTGGGCGGCGATCTGTATCTGGTCAAGCCGGTGAGCGTGCCGGAACTGGTCGAACTGCTGAACGACTACCGCGCGTATTGAACACCCCTCTTTAGGTAAGCAGATCCCGTAGGGGCGTATTGCGATACGCCCCTACAGAATGAACCCCATCAATTTCCCAGTCTCGTTCTGATCAATCTCCCGCAAACGCTGACGTGCCTTGCAGTCTTGGCCCGGCCTCCGCGACTTCCGGCGGGCAGTCATCCGCGAATTTCTTGAAGTTCTCGATATAACGCGCGGCAAGCTGGCGGTACTTCTTCCAGTACTCCTGCTCGTTCGTCCAGGCGTCGGCGGGATACAGCACGTTTTCCGGCACGTCCGGGCAGGTCTTGGGCACCAGGAACCCGAACAGCGGATCGGTGTAATACTCTACGTCGAGCAGTCTGCCGTTCAGCACGGCGCTGAGCAGCGCGCGTGTGTGGCGGATGCTGATGCGCTTGCCCACGCCATAAGCGCCGCCCACCCAGCCGGTATTGATCAGCCAGCAGTTCACGCCATAACGCTCCACCTTGCGCCGGAGCAGATCGGCATAAAACGCCGGGTGATGGACCATGAACGGCCCGCCAAAACACGCGCTGAATGTGATCTCCGGCTCTTTACTCAGGCCAACCTCGGTGCCGGCGATCTTGGACGTGTAACCCGAAATGAAGTGATAGAGCGCCTGGGCCGTGGTGAGCCGGGCGATGGGCGGCATCACCCCCTGCGCGTCGCACGTCAGGAAAATGATATTTTTGGGATGCCCGCCCCGCTTGGATGTGATCGCGTTGTCGATGTATTCGAGCGGATACGACGCGCGGGTGTTCTCGGTGATCGTCTCGTCGTCGAGATCGATCTTGCGGGTAACCGGATCGTACACCACATTTTCGAGCACCGAGCCGAAGCGGTGAATCGCGGCGTAGATCTGCGGCTCGGCCGTGGGCGAAAGCTGGATCACCTTGGCATAACAGCCGTTCTCGAAGTTGAAAACGCCGTCATCGCTCCAGCCGTGCTCGTCATCCCCGATCAGGCCGCGCGTAGGATCGGCGGAGAGGGTGGTTTTGCCGGTGCCCGACAGCCCAAAGAACAGCGCCACGTCGTCAGGATCATCGCCCTGGTTGGCCGAGCAGTGCATCGTCATGACGCCTTCGAGCGGCAGCAGATAGTTCATCACCGTGAAGATCGACTTTTTGATCTCGCCGGCGTAGGCCGATTCCGAGATGATGGCGAGCCGCTGCTCAAAATTGAGCGCGATCGCGGTGCTGGTGCGCGTGCCGTCGATCGACGGGGCGGCCTTGAACGACGGCAGCGCCAGCACGGTGAAATCGGGGAGGTGCAGCCGGTATTCTTCGCGGTTCTGCGGCAGGATAAACATATTGCGGGCAAACAGGCTGTGCCACGCGTACTCGGTGATAATGCGGATCGGCATCCGGTGGTTGGGGTCGGCCCCGACATAACAATCCTGGACAAACAGATCGCGCCCCTGCAAAAAACCCAGCATCCGGCTGTAAAGTTCGCTGAACTTATCGGCGCTCAGCGGGCGATTGTATTCGCCCCACCAGATATGGCCCTCGGAGTCCGGCGCGCGCACGACGAACTTATCCTGCGCAGCGCGCGCGGTATGTTTGCCCGACATCGCGACAATGGGCCCCTGCCGGGTGATCTTCGCCTCGCTGCGGAAGACAATTTCTTCGTACAACGCTTCCGCGGGCAGATTCCAATAACTCTGGCGCAGGTTGCTGATCCCGTGATTGCTGAGGTCATACTCAGCTTTGAGCGCAGTGGCCTGATCCTGCGCCGGCGTTTTGATATTGAGCAGGTTGTTCATGTCAGCAGTCCCTACATCCAGTCTCGAACCAGCTTGCGGTCGCCAATATAAATCTCGTTCGGCGCGTTCGGATCCAGCGCCCATTTCATGCGGGTGACGCCTTCGGAGATTTCCTTGGCCGCGCCGGAAAAGCTCAGCCGGATGTAACCTTCCATGCCGAACTCGCCGCCGGGAACCGTTACGACCAGCGCCTTTTTGAGCAGGAAGCGCGCCAGTTCGACCGAGCTGCTGCCATAGGCCCGGAAATCCGGCAGGCAGTAGAACGTGCCTTCGGGCTTATGGAAATGAAGGTCGGTGAAGGTCCGCAGTTCGTTCACCAGAATATCGCGGTTGTTCTGGATGCTCAGGCGCAGATTTTCGGTGACACTCTGCATCCCGGTCAGCGCGCCTTCCGCCGCCGCCTGCGATACGGCCGGGGGGGACGACGTCATCTGGGCCTGCACGTTGGTCATCACTTCAACCAGCTTCCGGTTCGCAATGGTCCAGCCGATGCGAAAGCCGGTCATGCCGTACAACTTAGAGACGCCGTTGATCACGATGAGATGGGTGTTCTCAATATCGCAGTCGGTATAGGCATAGCCCGGCACGGCGCGCCCGCCGTCGAACACCAGCTTGTGATAAATGTCGTCCATGATCAGGTAAATTCCCCGCCGCTCGCAGAAATCCACGAGAGCCGCGATCAGGTCTTCGGAGAACACCGCGCCCGATGGGTTGTTGGGGCTGTTGACAATGATCGCCTTCGTGTAGGAGCTAACCGCCTGCTCGATCTCAGCAAATCGTGGCTGGAAGGAGCCATCCTCCGGAGTGACGATCACGGGGATGCCGTAGCACATTTTGACCATTTCGGGATAACTCACCCAGTAGGGAGCCAGGACGATCACTTCGTCCTGCGGGTTGAGGATCGAAAACAGCACGTTATAAAGGGACTGCTTCGCCCCCGTGGAGACGATCACGTTTTCCGGCGCGGGCATCCGGCCGTAGTTTTCTTCGGTGTACCGGATAATCGCCTTTTTGAGTGCGCGCGTCCCATCCACTGGCGTATATTTCACATCGCCTTCGCGCAGCTTGGCGGTCGAACTCAGCACGGCGGTGATCGGCGCTTTGTTTTTCGGTTCCCCGGCGGTCATATTGATGACCGGCTCGCCGCGCTCCTTGAGCATCATGGCTTCTTCGTTGAGCTTCAGGGTTGGGGATTCCTTGATCTCCCTGGCTAACTGGCTAATACTCATACAAATAGATTCTCCTGTGAAAATAATAGACGGTCACGGGCAATAAAATATTATCGGACCGGAAGGCAGGTTTGGCGCACCGCTCCAATAACGAGAACGGTCGCCGCGTGGCTTTCAAAGGATATCGGAGGCAGGCATAGATCGGTAATCCGTAATGGGAATTCTACCTCACTCATCAGCCAATACACTACCAAAGTACATGTAAATCACGGCTGTCCCTCATGTCAGGCCGGTGGAGGGCTGCTCAGGCCAATAACCGCCTGACGGGTCGCTTCGGCAAATGCGGTGAACGCAGCGGAATCCGGCCTGCCCTGGAAATACGCGTGGGGATCGAGCGGCTCGCCCACCGTCACCGTGATACGGGCGGCGATCCTGGGGAAATGCGTGCCGCGCGGCATGGCCTCGGCTGCCCCACGGATCCCGACCGGGAGGACCAGCGCATTCGCCTTGTGGGCCAGTTTGGCAAATCCCAGTTGAAAGGAGCGTACCACACCGTCCGGGCTGCGCGTGCCTTCGGGTGAGATCAGGATCGAGCGGCCATGCTGCAAAGCGCGCAGCAGCGCCCGCACCGCCGTGGTATCGGCCATCTCGCGGTCCACCGGGATCACACTCATGAAGCCGACCATCCAGTGGGTGCTGCGGTCCTCGAACAGCTCCTTTTTGCCGGGCAGCGTCATCTGGTGCATGAGCCTGAGGCCCAGGCTGATCCCCACCAGCGGGACATCCAGGTAGCTGGCATGGTTAAACACCACGATCAGCGGGCGATCCTGGGCGGCCAGCGCGTCAAGTCTCTGCCTGTCCCGCCTGAGCTTCAGCCGGAAGCAAACACGAAAGAGCACCGCAAACAGGTAGTAGGCAAAGTGCAAAAAGAGAGAATTGGTCTGGGGAACTTCTTTGTCGGACATAGATAGCGTTATACAGAGACGTGTGTCTGAAACAATCGAACCCGATGAGTCCTTATTATACAACGAACTGGGCAGGCTGCTCATCCCGCTCCATGAGACTACCCCTCCCTAAATCCCTCCCCGTAAACGGAGAGGGACTTGAAACGCGTCGGCAACGTGACGCGCCTCCCCTTTCTCCGCGTGCGGGGAGAAGGGGTGCCGACCAAAGGTCGGACGGGGGATAGGGGTAAAAAACGTCTACATCGCTCCAGGCATAAAAGAGGCTGCTATCATCACCGGACGCGGTGCAGCAGCGGGGTGCTGGCGAACACAGCCAGTACCAGGATGAGCAGCACGGCCCATATCCAGCCGGGCAGCAGCAGCCCAGCGAGGATCGCGACGATCATCATCACCATCTCGTCGTTCGACGCGTTGAATTTCCAGTCCGGCTTGAGCGTGGGGGGCATATTCGCGATCAGCAGGGCCAGCCACAACGCGAACCCGCCGAACACGGCCACGGACGCCGCGCGGTTGGTCCAGAAAATCCCAATCCCGGCTTCCAGATCACCGTTCATCAAGGAGCGGGCGGCGATCAGCACGGCGATTGGTACAATCGCGACCAGAGCGGCCGCGCCCAGGCTGTACAGCCGGAAAAACCCGCGCTGGTAGCGGCCCAACCGGGGCAGCACCAGCCGCCGGTAGACGCTCCATACCAGCACCGGCCATGCCAGCAGCAGCGCCAGCGCCAGCGCAGCCGCCAGCGGCGCGGCCATGACGGCATCCTCGAAAGCGGCGCTGTCTTCAGGCTGGTAGAGAAATTCCAGGCCCGGCAGCACCACAGGTTCCAGCGCGGCCCATGCGGCCAGCGTGACGATCCCCATCACGACCAGCGCCAGCACCGCCACCCGGCTGCCTGCCAGATAATCGCGGGCCTTGACGGGAATATCGTCGGCTTCGACCAGGAAGGTGAGCAGCGACGGACTGTTGTGGCGCTCGTTGCGCTCCCGCTGCCACTCTTTCCACACGGTATTCAGATCTCGCCGCAGGGCATACAACACGATCCCGATGACGCCAAGCACGAATCCCAGCCCGGCCCCCACGGCCAGAAAATCACCGCTCAGGTCGGTGCCGAGGCCCGCCATATCAAGCAGGTTTCCGATCACGCTGCCCAGCAGACCGAGCGACAGGCCAAGCGCCAGCGCCCCGCTCCACCCGGCCAGCATCAGAATAACGACTGCGGCCACTGCCCGCACCACACCAAGATGGAATGGCTTATCCTTGTCATCTTCACGCTGCCATTCCGCCAGCACAGCCCCCGCGATGGGTGCGATCCAGGCCATGACCGGCGTCAGCCACAGCAGATGCTTAAACAGACCCCCACACCTCGTCGGGCCACAGGTGCCCCACTCCAAACAAGATCGTACTGGTCAGGTACCAGGCCAGCGCGCCGCCAGCAAACACCAGCAGCAAGTTGACGGCCTCATAAGCGCGGTTTTCGGTCTCGCTGCCGAGTCTTTTCACATAGCGGGCGTGGAGCGCTCCGTACCCGGTGCCGAACGCCAGCCACAGCAGCACCCACAGCAGGCTTGGCTGGCTGATCCCGTGCGCGATCTGCAAGATCAAATCGCCGGAGCGAGTGCCCGCGGCTGCCGTCCGATCCAGCGCATCATCGGCCAGCCCGAACGCGCCCGCCAGCAGGACGGTCAGGATCAGCGTCATGATCACCTGGGCCAGCGGATACTTTTGCAGCAGCGGTGACAGCACCCGGTTCGTCCGGTGGGACAAGCGGGCGGCGATCTGCGCGCTCGAATACGGCAAAACTTCGAACGTCCGTTCCTCCCGGACGAGATTTTTGCCCTCGATCACTACGCTGTAATGTCCCGGCGTGAGGGGGATATGCGTGAGATTGAACACCTTGCGCTGGTCGGGGGCCGCCGTCGTCGTCACGGGCCGCATCTGGTTGATGGGCGCGGCTTCGCTTTTGCGGTACCACGTCGCGCTGACCTCAACACCGGACGGCGGCGCTTTGAATTCGACCACGCAGCAGCAGGTATCGCCGGGGCGGAACGGCCAGTTGGTCCCGATCGGGCCGCTGTTTTTATCGATGCGATGGCACAGGGTGATCTGGTCGGCCCGAATACGGGAAACGACCTCGACATCCGTGCTCAGCTCGTTGCCCTGTTCTACCGATACCGCCACACGATACTGGCCGGCCGGCCATTTCAGGTTTTCCCAGCTCAACTGGACCGCTTGCTGGCCCTGCCTGGGTGTCAGCGCGGAATTTTCGGCCAGCAGCGTGCCGGTGATCCGGTTGTATAGGCGGCCTGTTACCGGCGTGTTGACCGGCGCTTCTTCCAGATGAACGAGACAGTCAATATACTGCGTGCCGGACAGAAATACGGGCGTGCGGCTGAAATCCTCCGGGGTTTGCGCCGCAACACCGGGCTCCAGGCCCAGCAGCTTGATCGCGCTGATAAACTTGAACGGCGTTTCGCGCCGGGAGGATTCACCGTCGATGACGACTTCAAGCTGGTACGCTGCATTTTTCCAGCCATCCTCAGGGCGCGGCAGCGATACCACGATCTGCCGGGCGGTCGCGCTGCGATCGGAGCGCGGGCTGCGGCCAAAGCCGGGACGGTTGTTCGCCTGCCCTGCCGGACGGCCCGGACGGCTGCCAAACAACGAGGATGGACGTTCCGTTCCCGACCGCGCAAACGGGGAGGCAGGCGGCCGGCCCAAACCAGGGGGCCGGAAACCGGGTTCGTCATTGTCATCGGCAGCCTCGCGCAGCCACGGCGGCAGGTCGGCCTCGCGCGAGCGATCCGTGGGGCGCGGCAGACTGCCAAAACGCCCGCCGAGTCGGGGCGCGGGCGGCCGCTCACTAGCCGGACTCAGGGATGGCGGAGGGCTCCACATTTTCGTTGGGATCAATGGATCGGGGCGACGGGGCTGGCGGCTCGGTATTCTCGTTTTCGCGCCGCCCAAAGGGCGACCGGCCCGTGCCAAAGGGTGAGCGCGCGGGCCGCTCGGGTGCATCACCTCCCAACGGCGGACGCTCACCAAAGGGACGCGGGCGCGGGCGATCGCCAAAAATCGAGGGGCGCGGCGGCACAGGCGGCTCAGCGCGCCGCGAGGACGGTGACGGCGGGCGCGTGGATGGTCCGGGCCGGGATTCGTCGCGGGCAAAGGGCGACCGGCGCGGAATAATGGGTTCGTCCTCGTCGTCCGCCTCGTCGGATTCGTCGGGCGTGCGGCGGCGGAAGGGATTGAAGCGCGGCTCGTCGCTGCTGTCGCGTCCTCCTAATGGCGGCCGGCGGAAGGGACGGCGTCCGGGCGCTGTTCCTGACTCCGGCTCTCCGGTCGCTGTCTCCTGAATCTCGGCAATACGGGGCTGCTCATCGGTGAGGGTATGCTGTTCTTCTCGGAGCACGGTATCCCCATCGCGCCACCGTACCGTAATCTGCGCGCCAACCTGGACATGATCGATGGTCACAACGCCATAGACCGCGTCCGCACCGGTCAGAAACAGGCTGCTTTCGCTCACGGAACTATGCTGCAGCGGATCGGCCCCGCACAGAACGACCCGCTCGATGGTGGGCAGCGGATAACGAACCTCGATCGCGTTGCGCGCATCGGTCGCGGCCATGGCGAGATCGCGGCCCATAAACCCGGCCCGGCTCTGCACACGCTTGAGCCGGAGCAGCGCGCGGCGATCCCCCACCGCACCCAGCGCTTCCGCCGCCGCGATCTGGACATCCGCATCGGGATCATCCATCCGTTCGAGCAGCCAGGGGGTATCGGCGGCACTGCCCGCGTCCTTAACCAGCAGAACCGCTTCACGGCGGGCCAGCGGATCCGGGGTGCTGCTAATGCCGGGCGACTTCACGACCGGCCACAATTGACTCTGCGCGGCGGCAAACTGATCGGCATGGGCACTGACGCGCTCGCGCAGCATGCGGAGCGCCTGCCACTGGACGAATGACTCCGCCAACTCCAGCATCTTTCCGAGCACGCTGTAATCCGGCCCTGGATCCAGCATGACGAGCGCGGCACTGGCGGCGGCGCGGATCACCCGTTCGTCCGCGCTCAGCCCCTTGAGCAGCGGTGACAGATAGCCGGACTGGCGGGCCAGCAGGATGATCTGAAGCTGTTCCGGCGGCGGCACGACGCCGAGCCGCTGCGCCAGCAGTTTCTCCGACAGGCCGAGCACGCGCGGCCGGTTGGTGATCTCGTCCAGCAGGGTGAGACAGTCTGCCGAGATGGGCGGCTGATCATCGGAGTCTGTTTCGGCGGTCGCTTCGGCGGAGGGGAGCAGCGACAGCGCCGCGATCACCTGCCCAACGCCGTCCTGATTGTTGAGGGTTTCCTGAATCGTCTTGCTCTGCTCGTAATACGTGCGCGCTTCGGCTGTTTGGCCCAGCCGGTGATGCGCCACCCCGCGAAACAACCAATACACCCCTTCGAGGCTGCGCGTAACCTGCTGTTCGCCCTCGCTGAGCAGAATACCTCCTTCGCCATGCACCTCGTCCAACAATGCCTGACACGCATCATACTGGCCGCTGCGCAGTGACTTCTCAAATTCGCTGAACCAGCGCACCAACCCGGCATGCGGAGCGGATGCGTACTCTGCACGGACGCGCTGGACCACCAGCCGCATCAGCGGTCGGCTGGGCGGCCGTGTCAGCCGGTCAGGATCATCCTCCGCCAGCATGTTTTTGAACGCATAGAGGGTATGGTCGGCGCAGGCCGCCGCGAAATACTGCCCGGTGAGCGTCATGGCGACGCTGTAGACGCGCCCCCCTGTCTGGTGTTTCCAGGCACGGTGCCCGGTGCGCTGGTCGATCAGGTGAACGGTGTGATTGACCGAACCGGCGGCCATAAAGTTTCCGTCAGGCGACAGGGCAAGCCCATATACCTGATCGCCGGCCTGGTATTCCCACAGCACATTGCCGTGTTCGTTGAGCAGATACACCGTGTTCGAATGCCCGGCAGCCGCACACAGCCGGCCATCCGGGGTGATGGTCAGGTTATTCACCGGGCCGCCCGTGTCATATCGCCACCGCTCATGGCCGTCGAAATCCAGCCCGTAGACGATGCCATCATTGGATCCGGCGACCAGCACGCGCGCCTGCTCCGCCAGACGGACACCCGCCCAGACCCGCCCGCCGGTCTGGAAAGCCCAGCGCCGCTGCCCCGCTCGATCGTAGGCGACAACGTGGTGATCATCGCAGCCGGCGACGATCATCTCGCCGTCGGCAGTCAGCGCCAGATGGCGGATCGGGCTGCCCACCGGCTGCCTGAACAGCCGCTCACCACCCCGATCAAATGCATAGAGATGCTGATCCAGCGAGCCCACGACGATCAGGCTGGCGTCCGGCGTGATGCCCAGCCCCCACGTCGCGCCCTCGGTCGCCAGTGTATGCAGCAGCTGGCCGCTGAAATGCCAGACATACGCGTTCTGGCCGCGCTCGATCGTGCCCGCCACAAAACAATCGGCGTCGTCGGCCACCGCCAGCCGGTTGACCGCGCCTTCAACCTGTCCCTTCCACAGCAGCCGCCCGGCCAGATCGAAAAACAGGATCTCGCCGGCCTGGCTGCCTGCAATGATAAAGCGGCCGTCGCGCGTGATCGTTGTGACGAATAACTTGCCAGCGGCGGTGTGATGCCACAGTTCCTGAAGCGGCCCTTGCGGTGGGGTTGGCGGCGGTGCCGGCGGATCTTCCTCAAGACCATCGAAGAGATCTTCGCGGTTGCGTTCAACTCGACGGAGAAGGCTCATGGGTTCCTGCTCATGAAGATTGGGAAGATTGGTCAGATGGTGCGACAAGCATCGGAGACGCCCAGGTTTCGTCCTGCCAGTCCCAGCGGCTCACCGCCTGCCGCGCGTGCAGTACTGCCCGTTCGGGCCGGAACGGGGCCGTCAGAAGGTGCTGGTAAAAACGCTCGGCAAAGCGCAGCCGGCCTTCGTTGGTCACGAACCACCGGAAGCCAAGCACCGCGGGGATTCCCGCCTGGACCAGCGTTTCAAACAGGCCAAAATGATCACTTTCGCGCAGCACGTATTCATCCCAGTCCTGCGGACCAACACTGGCGCTGATAAAAAACAGGTGAGGGGCGCGGTCCCGCAGCAGGCGGGCGATTTCGTGCGCGGTCAGCAGCACATGGCCCACCGGGTTGTCCACATGAGGGGCGAACACCAGGCCGGCGTTTTCGGGGTGAAGCCGGTCGTGGTAGACCTGCCCGCTGTAATGCACGATGTGATAATCACCCTGCGCCAGCCGGCGCTTGATCGGGCCGGGATTGGCCCAGACGGTATCAATGCGGACGTCGATGCCAGCGTGCCCGGCGTTTTCCTGGATGCTCGTTTCCAGGATCTCGATCTCCTGGTCGGCGGCGACATGCCGCTCGCCGGACGAGATCAGCAGCACGTGGAGCGGCGCGCCTGACTTGTTTAGCGTGTCGATCAGCGTGTGGAACGGGACACGCTGCCCGGCTGTGATCCCCTGGATCTGCCGGCAGATCGGGTGGCGGAGCGCCAGCGGCGTCTCCCCGTCGTGCAGCAGTTCATACGGCACACTCAGGTAATCGCGCGCACCCTCGAAGACCAGCGTCAGATTCTCCGCCGGGAACGTGCGCCGCAGCGCCGTCGTCAGGACGTTCGCCAGCCCTGGATCGGTATTGATCAGGCCGTTATACAGGTGCCGGCCGATTTCTTCGGCGGCGTGCCGCCAGGCTTCGCGCCCGGCCGTGTCTTCCTGCTCGTGATAAGCCGCGATAAAACGCCCCATATCGTTCATCTGCACGTTGAGCGAGCCAAAATTCACCCGCCAGCCTTGCAGCGGGCCGCCCCGCTGCGGCCGCGCGCCGCTTAGGTGATAGGCGATCTGGTAGTTGTCCAGGTTTTGAATGGTGAACACGGTCATCAGCGATCCCATCCGCGGGCGTGAGAAGCGCGGTTCCGAGTTCACCAGTTCGACCAGATTCTCATCGGCGGTGGCATCATCCTCGATCCCGGTGCCGTGGTCGTCCGGCTCCTGTGATTCGAGGGAATTCTGATCGGCGTCATCGTCATGCATCGTGATTCTCTCGCTGGCCGGGTTCGCCCGGCTGGAACACGTAAAACCGGCGGTTAGAACTGATCTTATCACCAAACCACCGGAAAAAGGCAGCGTTACCCTGTGGGCCGAGCACCATTGCCACATACCACGGCTCGGCAAAAAACCGCCGGTGCATAAAACGGTCGTGATCCGAAAAGAAAAGTTCGGTAGTCTGCATAGCCGGGGCGGATTCGTCCGGCTGGAGCGCCACCGTGATCAAGTGCGTGTGATACCAACCGACGATCTGCTGGCCGGGGTACTGTGCTTTGAGCTGTTCGCTCTGCCGCAGCCAGGAATCGAAATTGTAGCGGAACTCGGCCACGTTCGCGCTCGCGTCCTCGGCCACGATATGTCCGGCGATCTCAACCAGATAGCGTCCGCTGCCGTCCGCGTGGTGATAGACCTGCCCCACCAGCACACCGCCCTGCTCGGCGGACACATCCAGCCGGGCGATGGCTTGCACCGTCACCCAGGTAGGCCGGGCGATAAATACCTGCACATCGTCCTGATGCTCGACATCCGGCCGGGCCAGTTCCACCGGGCTGACCAGGGCCACTTCCTGCACCTCGACCGCGCCAAAATCCGTGGGCGACCTGCACGGCAGATCCGCGCGGGCCGGCTCGACCTCAACCAGTTCGATCAGCGAGTCGCCTTCCGGCGCGGGTATCTGGATGTCCTCATGGGCATAATCCGCCTCGTCGTCATCCCGCACGGCGATCTGCGGCGTGTACACATCCCCATTCTGTAAAACTCGCATATGCAGCAGCGCCGTCTGGATGTTGGACCAGAAATAATCCAGGTTCACGATCTCCAAATCCTGCCGGTAGATCAGCCCGGATTCCTGAAAGCGCAGTTCCATCGTGAAAAAGCTCAGTGGCTCGGCTGTTGGCCCGTTCTGAAACTCGACGTTCAGCCACGACGGGCGCGGTTCCTGTGCCTTCGCCTGATCGACTTCCACCACCGGGTTCGTGTGCAGACTATCCTCGTGGCGCGGGATGATGATCGACGTGTAATGCTCACCTTCGGGGACTGCGCCCTGGCGGACAATCTCGCTGACAAAGGCACGCACCAGCGGACCGAAGACATGCTGCGGATCAAAATCCTTCTTATAGACGCGGCCGCGCGTGGTATGCTCGATCGATACCCGGCAGTAGGTCATGGTCGTGTCCTGCTTCTCAAGGCCAAACGGAAACGGTTGGTGGGAGGGACCCTTGGGGTGACAGCCGAAATCATCACCCCAAAGGGCAGTAGGGCGGTCAGCCCGCGATCATTTCGGGCACGAGCGTCAGTATCTCACCCGTTTCGACGCCGACCGATTCGAGCGTCTCCTCTTCCTGGAGGCGGCGGCCGCGGTAGCTCAGGTGATAGGTCATCGGGCGGCCTGCCTGATCCGTCAGGGGCAGCCCCAACGCCGTCACCGTCGCCGGGATCAGCTTCTCCACACTGGCGGCTTCGGCCATTTTGACCTGATGCCGTTTGTTGCCGGTGTGGTCTTCGAGCGTTACCTGGATTGCCATGATGGTTTCCTCCCGCTCTTTCGAGCCTGTCGAACATATGTTTACAGTACGGATAAATCGTCAATCGGTCAATAAGCCGCGCTCCTTTTCTAACAAACTCCTAACTTCTCCATCAGACGACGGTCGTTGTTCAGATGCGCCATGATCTGAACTTCGCGCGCGTAGAGATCGAGATAGGTGCCGAGCATCTGCGTGACCAGCCGGAACATATCAAAATCAAGTTCCTGCGTGGGCACTTCCAGCATCAGCAGGGCCTGATCGCGCTCGCCGATGCCGAGCTTCGCCATATAGAGCACCTGATTCACGCCGAGCAGGTACTCGAAGAACACTCCCTGCACGGCAGGATCCAGCCGGGTCGCTTCGGGCAGCACGGGCGCGTGGAAATAGGCCCACGACCGGCTGACGGTCAGATACACATCGAACAACCGCTGGCCTTTGTACTTGAGCGGCCATGTGATTCCCTTCGGTTTGCTTTTCGCGCCCCACCCGCGCGGCAGAATCGCCTGGATGTAGCTGATCAAAACTTCGTGCGGAATGCCGGGCGGCTCATCAAAATACAGCTCCTTCGAGCGGCGATCGACCGGCTCACCTGGCGCGAAGGCCTGCGGATCGCGGTACTGCGCCAGCGCACCGAGCGCATAGTCGATCAGGTGGATACCGCTGGCAGCGGGCAGTTCGACCTGCAAGGATGGCACGCCGCCGGGAGCCATGGCGATCTTCGCCATGAACATCATTTCGTTGCGCAGCAGCAGATCGCGCGGATCGATGGCTACCAACCCGGCCAGCGGCGCTTGCAGGCAGATCCACGACGGCGTGAAGCTCAGCAGCAGATCCGCACCCTGCTCCGGGTGATGGGCGTGCCAGCCGTTCGGGACCGGCTCCGTCTGCCAGCCCTTGCGCTCGATAGTGCTCAGAATCACATCCGATGCCGCCATGCTGCCCCCGTCAGGACACGATCTCGATCAGGTTGTCCGGGTCATCCATCTGGACACTGCTGGCCGGGTCAGCGGAGCGTTCGCCGCCCGCCGCGCCGACTTTATAGCGGCTGTCCAGCAGATCGCGATCATCAACCGGGAAGCGGTCCGCGTGCTGGCGCGCCCATTCCGCCGCCTCGAAATTCAGCGGATCGTTGACGTTGTAGCTCTGGTATTGAACCAGCCGCCCGACTTCCTGCACGATCAGATCCAGCGTCCAGCCCACCGCGAACGGTCGCCCTTCCAGGCAGATATAAGGCCGCCGCAGGTTGGGGTGCCAGATCGGCGTGAGCCAGATGAAGGTCGGCGGCTTGCTCGGATAATCCGCCCCAAATACGACTTCCATCAGGTGATAGGGCGCTTCGACGATCTTGCCATCGTCAAGCTGCCACAGCCCCTTGCAGTTGAACCGGATCATGTATTTTTCCGGCGGCACGTCGGCAAACTGCGCGGCGAACTGCGCCGGCGTCAGAAAGCCAGGGAATCCGTCCGTGATCACGTCAAACGAGAATTTCGTCCGCAAGAACTGCGGCGCTTCCTCCGCCGTCAGGTCCGCGACCCAGAACTCGACCAGCGCGTGCGGCTTGAGCAGCGCGCGCATCAGGTCAAATTCCTCCTGCAGACGGCCCAACCGAATATCGTCCTGCATTGCTATTCTCTCTCCCTTACCAACCCGGCGAGAACCTGGGCCTGATCGCCGCCCAATTCCAGGTACACATGCGATCGGGCGGCGCGCACATCCAGAATATCCAAGGGCGGGAAGCCCAACTGCGCCAGCGGGATGTCGCGGGTCGTCTCGCCCGCCGCGATGGAACTGGCCACGTCGTAAATACGCTCCGTCGCGCAGACCGGGCAGGGCACCGCGCCCGGCACGATGTCCCGATAGGGCCGGTAGACCATCTCCGGCTGATCGCAGCGCGGGCAGTACAGATAGGTCACGACCTGGGACGGCAGCGCCAGCGCAGCTTTACCTTGAAGATGCTCCCCAGCGATCCGCATGACGTCGCCCACGGTCAGCGCGGCGACAGCCTGTTCCACGCGCACCACCGGCTCATAGGTCTGGTGGGCGGGGCAGTCTGCCCGGCGCGGATACGCTACTTGCGTAGTGCGCAGCGTCTCCGCACTGTAATAAACACCCTGCCCACCATCCACCGGGACGCCGTGCAGGATCTTGACCGCTTCCTGCACCTGCATCGCCCCGATGATCGACGCGGACATCGGCGTGGTGATGGCGACACCTTCCATCATCGTCGCGGGCGGGCACGCGTAGCGGATCTGCAGCAGGGCGTAATCCTGTTTGGTCATCAGGCACTCGTAACACGCGCCGCTCTCACTCGGGATAAACACCCGCACCGAGCCATCCGCCACATTCAGCGCGCCATCGATCCACGGCACCCCGACCCGCCAGCAGGCCCGGTTCACCGCCAGCCGCGCCTCCCGGTTATCCAGGCAGCCGAACACGAGATCCATCTGCCGGAAGACACCCAAGCCAACCTCGTGCGCGATATTCCCCTTCCAGGGGATGACCTTCACATCCGGGTTGATCTGCCGCACACGCTCGGCGGCGACCTCGGCCTTGCTGCGCCCGCGATCATCGGCGCGGTACAGGATCGAGCGCGTCAGATTCGAGATCTCGATCGTGTCAAAATCCACGACGAACAGGTGCCCCGCACCGAGCAGCGCCAGGTTTTTCAGCACTTCGTTCCCCAGCGCCCCCGCCCCAACGACCATGATCCGCGCCCGTTCGATCACATCCTGCTGGTAGCCATCCATCAGCCGCAGGCGGGCATAACGATCCTGGTCGGGATCCCCGATGACGATCAAGGGCTCGCTGTCGGATGGCATGGCTAAAGCGCTTCCTCCGCCTGCGCATGAAACGTCTGCCGGATCAGATCGGCAATGTCGTACTGGCACACCGGGCATGCCGGCAGCGTCAGGAAACATTCCAGGTGAAACGGCGACCGGCACGACGGGCAGTACACCGCGTTCTGCCCTTGCTGAAACGGCACCTGATCGCGCGATTGGCCGGCGCGGCAGGTGTCGCCCGCCTGGATGACCTGCCCGTTCTCGACCCGCTCAAGCAGCTTCGAGTCCTGATCGATATGCCGTTCGATGCTCAGCCACGCGGGCAGCGTATCCAGTATCACCTCGCGGTTCGGGTAGCCGCAGCCGGCCGCGCAGCGCTCGATCAGAAACCACGAGTCGCGCTGGTGGACGGTGCCGCAGCCTGGACAGGCGACAACCGCGTCGCCCACCTTGAGCACCCGCCGCGATACCGGGCATTTCTGCCCCACCGCCGCGTCAGCCGGCTGCAAGAACCGGACGCACACTTCCCACACGTTCAGTTCGCAGCGGCCCAGGCGCAAATGATCACCCTGGCGCAGCACGCGCAGCTTCACCACTGGGTGGTGGTTCACCCATGAACGGTTCCCGCTCAGATCGACCAGCATCAGCAGCCGGTTCAGCGCCGAGCGTGCCATGATGGCGTGGCGTGGCGCGACGTCCAGATCGGCGGGCAGGAGCACGTTGCTCCAACTCTCGTCCGTACCCAGCCGCACATCGTCGGTTTCGGCAATCTCGACGTGGTGAGCCGTGCCATGCGCGTCCTGAAAGGTGAGTAGAGGCATCTGGTCCTCAGCCTAAAGCGTTCGAGTCTAAATAATCATCCAGAATGCTGAGTTCCGGATCGGGCTCGTCGGCCGCAGCGGGCACCGGCTCGCCAAACGATACGCGGGCCGGCGGTCCCGCCCGATGCTGGCTGATCTGTACCAGACTGGCTTCGGCTGCCCACCGCACGGCGAGGCTGTCGTCCTGCAAACACGCGATCAAGCTCGTCCGCCAGCTTCATCCCGACCAGCCGGTGATGGCCCAGCGCCAGGATCGCGGCCCGGCGCACACGCGGCTCCGCATCATGGCGCGCTCGGTCGAGCAGCAGCGCTACCAGCCAATTGAGCGCGGGCGGCTGGTGCTGCTCGAAGCGCCACGTCACATACTGGATCGCTTGCAGCCGGATGTCCACGCTCGAATGGTGCAGCGCCTTCTCGATCCACGATGCCCGCCGCTGCAACATGGCGGGCAGTTCGGCCGGATCGGGCGCGTTGATCGCGAAATGAAGTTCCCGGACCAGCGCCAGGGCCGCGTTCGCATCCCTGGGCGGAGTTGGTCCGCCCGCCAGCAGTTTCAGCAGCGGCTCAACCGCGTAGATCCCCTCGGCGGCTTCGGCGGTCTGGTTGGCGAGAGCCGCGCGCAGGGTGTCCAATCCACTTTCGCGCTCCAGTCCGATCTCGGCCACGGCGCGGAAGTAGCGGGCGGTGCTCTCGGTGGGGGCCAGGATCGCGCGGCTGGGCGGCAGGTTGAGCAGATCCGCGAACAGGGTCAGCGCCGGCTCGCGCTCGCCCCGCGCCATCTGGATCGCGCCCAGGCCCGCCCACGTCATCTGCCGTTCGGTGGACGCCTGCAAGGACTTCCTGAAGTACGTTTCGGCGCTCTGGACTTCATCCCGTTTCAGGTGCATCAGGGCCATTTTGCTGTACGCCAGCCCCGAAATAAGCGAATTGGCCTGCGCCGCTTTGCGATAGACCTGAAAAGCCCGCTGATCGTTCCCCGCCAGCCGGCAGGCGTCCCCGATGCTGATATCATCCGGGATGTACTCGTCGCTGAACGTGACCGCCCCGTTATAGCGCTCGTACCACGGGATCGCCTCGTCGTACAGGCCGAGCAGCAGCAGCGTTTTCGCCAGATCGTACAGGTAGACCGCGTGATCCGGCTGGCGCTCGACCGCCATGCGGAAGGATGGCAGGGCTTTCTGGTAAAAACCCTGGCTCTGGTAAGTCTTGCCCAGCCGGTAAATCAGCGCCTCGTCGTCTGGGTTTTGCTGGACGCTGGCTTCCAGCATCACCCACGGGCGGTCCCATTCCACCAACCGCGCATGGTCAAATTCGAGCGGGTTCACAATGCGCAGCCGCTCATCCTGCAAATGGGCTTCGGTCCAATGTCCCGCGCCGCCATCCAGCCCGCACTCTTTCACCAGCCGGGCGATCTCGCCGCGAATGCGCGCGCGGGTATACGGGGGCGGATACTCCTGAGCAAACTGAATTTCCTCTGCCGAGAGCAGGGTATCGACCGGATACAGCCGGCTGTACAGGCCATCCGACAGCAGCTCGTGGTAGCGCAGATCGAGCGCCTGGAGATCGGTACTGATGCCCGGATCAAACGCCTCGTCGAGCGTCATACTGTGCTGCCGTAGGAATTTGTCCAGAAGCTGCCGCTTGATGGCCCAATCGGCGCGGTCGCGCAGCAGCAGCGGGTCGCGTTCGTAATCTTCCAGCGCCCGGCCCCATTCTTCCATCAGGTGCTCGTCGTCATCCGAACCCCCGAACACGGTCAGATACTGGTCGGCCAGGTTGTAATAGGTCCACTGGATGTCCAGCGCCGTCAGTTGGCTGCCATTTTGCAGCGACACTCGACCCGCCGGATCGTGCGAGATCGCTTTGATCGCGCCTACCGGATCCTTGAGCACGGGCACCTCGTCCAAAAACAGGTCCTCGATCAAGCGCAGCAGCAGCCCGGTCGTGCCCAGCTTGATCCACGTCGCCCAGCCGGACAGATTCGCATCACCGACGATCAGGTGCAGGCGGCGAAAGTTGCCCACCGTGAACGATTCGCCTTCGCGTCCCAGGTTGAAGATCGGCCGGGCGCGCGTCGTGTCGCGCGATACGACAGTCTGGATGAAGCTGGACCGCTGCGACAGCTCGTAACGAAGCGCCTGCCCGCTGCGCAGCGCCCGCTGCCCGATCAGACGCCCCGCGCCGGTGAGGATTTGCCGGGTCACGAGGAACGGTACCAAGGCCTGCGCGATATAACGCACAAAGTCATCGTCGCTCAGCAGATCGGCGTTGCGCTTCATCTGGTAATTTTCGTGGCATCCGTAGGAGTTGCCGAAGCTGTCGGCGTTATTTTTTGTGACCGCCAGACGGCCGTTAAAACCATCACGCGCCAGCATCTTTTCGGCGCGTGGGATAACCGTCTCAATAAAAAGATGGTCGGCCGCTTTGTCGTAGGCAGCGGTTTCGCGGGCGCTGCGACATTCGGGCAGCGACCACTCCGCGTGGCCGACATCGTGGGCCAGCTTCGACCCGTTAAACAGATAATCGCTCGATGGGATACCGTGGCTCTGCGAGATGGCGCGGATGAGGACGTCGATGATGGTGCCCGCGCCAGGCTTGCGGTCGCTCTCGTTGTAGAAGCTGACCGCGTATTCCGTTTCCAGGCTGAAGATTCGATCTCGAAGCGCCATCTCGTATCTCGTCTCCGCTGCCATCTCAGAACCCGTTTGAAAGGATTTACCTCACCCCTAAATCCCCTCTCCACACGCGGAGAGGGGACTTTGGCTCCCGCGCTCTCCCCCTCTCCGTGCATGGAGAGGGGGCCGGGGGGTGAGGTTTTCAAAAGGTCTCTCAGGCGGGCGTTTTTGACAGGAACGCCCAAACCTGTTTCCCAACCTGACCTTATTCCCCGTCCCGCCAGAGAGGAAAGAGGCTATTCACCACTTTGCTGGCGGAAACTGCGGACCAGTTCCTCGCTTGAGATCGCCCGGACGCCGTGCGCCTGATCGTCGCCCAGGACCATACTCTCTTCGGATGCCGGCGGCGTGACAATGTCACTGATGATCGTATCGATCTCCGCCAGTTGGGTTTGGGTCGCGGCATAGGCCTGACCATCGCTCTGGAGAATGTCTTGTTCGGACGTATGGTTCCGGCGGCTTCTCCTCGTGCGTTCCTGCGTGAGTTGTTTGTCGATTGCCATGTCCTTATTCCTTACACCATCTTCTCCGGTCGATGTTAACAGTGTAAACGAAATATGCAGCGGCTAATGACCTAAAATCCGGGGGGCCAGATAGCTTGTGCCCCAAGAACATACCGTATAGTGTATCACGTTGTCAAAGGTTTTCAAAGGGTCACAGAGGGTCAAATATTTGATTCGGGTTAGAATATTCGGGCAGATCAGGGGTTGGGCAGCTCACCCTTCAGAAAATAGGCAAACATTTGTTCCGGTGTCTTCAGGCGATCCCACACGCCCGCAAGATCCTGTTCGGTGCCAAGCAGCGGGTTAGGAAATTCTAACCGGTAGATCACCGCGTCGGCGGAATTCGCGTGCTGCTGAAGCTTGACATAACTCCAGTCCGCCCCGACTACCTGCCGCGAAAAACGCTCCACGATCCTGCCGCGCAGCCACGCCCGCGTATCGGGCGGCGGCGCTTTCACGCGCTCATCGATCTCGGCGTCGGTCAGCAGGCGTTCCACCAGACCGCCGTTTTGCAGCCGGTAGAACAACCCCGCTTCGCGCCCGCTGTGGCGAATATCGTGGTATTCCAGGTCGAGCCGCCGCAGCGTGAAATAGATGTCACGCTGCCGGGCATAGTCGTCCCAGACCAGTCCGCTGTAACGCGCCAGCGCTTCGGCTTTGAGCAGATCGGGCGATTGCAGCGCCGCCTCAATGACCGGCTGCCACTGCCCCACCACCTTCCACGACGTCTCCTGCGTGCTCAGATAGCGGTCCAGCACATTTTTCTTGATCGCCCAATCCAGCCGGGTGGTGAGCTTCTGTTCGCCGCCCATCCGCAGATCATCGACCACATCCGCCCAGCGCTCCCACACATCCCACTGCTCCGCGGAGCCGTCGCGCTCGGTCAGGTACCGTTCGGCATGCTCCAGATAAATATCCTGAATGTCCAGCGCGGTCATGCGCGCGCCGCCTTCGAGTTCGAGCGGGCCCTGGAAGGTCAGATCGCGCGAGACCTGCTGGAAGGCGTCCAGCGGCGCGGCCAGCGTCAGATCCTCCTTGATGAACTCATCCTCGATCATATGCAGCACCAACTGCATGGTACCGATCTTAAGATAAGTCGAGATCTCCGACATATTTGCGTCGCCCAGGATCACGTGCAGGCGGCGGAAATTCTGTGGATCGCTGTGCGACTCGTCGCGCGTGTTAAACAGCGGCCGCTGGTAGGTGGTCTGAAGGCCGATCAGCGTCTCGAAAAAGTCCGCCCGCTGTGCCAGTTGATAGGTGGCCGGCGCGGTCTTGTTTTCGTAACCTACTTTGCCCGCCCCGCAGATCGGCACGCGCGACACCAGGAACGGCAGCAGGTAGCGGAAAATGATATGCGAGCGCCGCCGCAGCAGGTCTTCAAACAGGGTTTCGCCCAGCAGGTAATTCTCGTGGCAGCCGTAGCTGTTGCCTTTCTGATCGGAATTGTTCTTGTAGATCAGGATGTACTGTCCCTCAGGAAGCTGGCCGCTGCGATTGGCTGCGTCCATGCAGCGGGCGACAATCCGCTCGCCAGCTTTGTCCGCCGCGACCACGCCGCGCGCCGAGAGCGTTTCGGGCGTGCAGTATTCCGGGTGGGTATGGTCGATATAAAAGCGCGCGCCATTCGCCAGCATCAGGCTCCCCAGGCCGTACAGCACCGTCTGAGCTTCCGCCTTCCTGGGATTGTTCGGACCATCGGCAGCGGCCCCTCGATGTGGCGGTCGCTTCTTCCTCGTCGATCTCCTCCGCCACGTCGCCGGTCTGCACGTTGTAGTACACGCCCATCGGTATCGCCGGGCCGCCCACGGATTGGTACGCGTTCAGGACCAGCTGCGACGACAAAAACGGGCTGAAGTTCTCCGCGCCCCAGACAAAAATTCCATACTCGGTTTCGATCCCCGCTGCTTTTGGGACTCTCATGGATTACCCCACCCTCACGCGAATGTTTCGTAAGGCTGCAACTTCTGTTCGTTCCACGGGTCGATCTGCCCGGTTTGCAGGATCAGCTCCACGAACTTTAACTGCTCGTTCAGCCCCAGTTCGGAATAGAGCTTGTTCTGCGCCAGTTGATCCTTGCTCTCGTCAAACTCCATGCGGATGGCCGTGTGCAGATCGTCCAGCCCGATGCCCTGGGCCGCATGCTGGCCCAGCACCACCCGCTTGACGGCGCTCTTTTTGGCCCGCGTGACGATATTCGCAATCACGGCCCCGCTCACGAAATCCTTGACATAGAACGTGTAACGGTTGCCGGCGTTGGTGAGCACGTTCATCACGCTGGCCGGGCTGTAAAGAATCTGGATCGTGTCAAAGATCATGGCCTCCGCCAGCCATTCGCGCCGGATCTGGTCATCCAGCAGAGCGGCGAGGTCGCCGTCATTGGTATCCAATTGTTCGTGCAGCGCGCGCAGCCGCTCGACCAGATGCCCGGCCGTGGTGCTGCTCTTGAAGCGGCGCAGCACCTTGAGCAGATCGGTGTCGTCCAGCACCGTCACCGCTTCCCGGACGGTCATCGCCGGGGGCAGCGCCGCCAGCGTATCGAGATCCGCGCGACTGAGGGCACGCGCCAGCCGGCAGTCGCAGCCGTCCGGCAGCAGATCCGCCAGTGGGTGCGGCGCGCGATAGGCTTTACGGAAGACGATCTTGCCCACACCTTCCAGTGATTCAGCGTCCGCCATCACGCCTTCAGGATTCAGCGGCAGAGTCGGCAGAAAATAGAGCGCGAACACGTCAAGCGCCGCTTCACGCGTGGGCCGATCCACTTTGATCTTGAGATCCAGCCGCCCAGGACGCATGATGGCCGGGTCGATCAGCTCGGCGCGGTTGCTGGCTCCAATGATGATCAGGTTCTCGGACGCTTCCACGCCGTCCAGTTCCGCGAGGAACTGCGGGACGATGGTCGTCTCGACGTCCGACGAGCGGCCCGATCCGCGCGCGCGGAACATCGATTCCATCTCGTCAAAGAAAATGACAACTGGCGTGTAAAACGTGGCGTAACGCCGCGCCTCTTCAAAGATCTTGCGGATGCGGTGCTCGGTTTCGCCCACGTACTTGTCGAGCAGTTCCGGTCCCTTCACATTCAGGAAAAAGCCGCGCACGCCCTCATCCGTCGCCAGCACCGCGCGGATCGTCTGCAGTTCCCGGTCGAGCGCGTCCAGGTTGATGCGGTGGTACAACAGGAACTCGGCAAGCTGTTCGGCGGCCTGCTCGCCTGTAGCGTAGCGGCTGCTGCTCCCATTCCCTTCCACCGCGAACGAGGGCGGTGCGAGGGTCAGATAGTCGTCCAGCAGCGCGCGATCGCCGGGGTTTTCGCGCAGGCGCTTGTAGAGCACGATCCGCCGTTCCAGGTTGACCAGATGCTCGCGGATGTTGCGCGTCAGGCTGTTGGCGACGGCCTTGGCGATCATCGTTTTGCCGCAGCCGGGCGGGCCATAGAGCAGCAGCCCCTTGGGGCGGTTCAACTGGTAGGCTTCAAACTGCGCGCGGTAGAGATAGGGCAGTTCGATGGCATCATACACCTGCTCGATCTGGCCTTCCAGCCCGCCAATGTCTTCATAACTCACGTCGGGGATGTCTTCGAGCGCCAGCCCGCCGGTTTCATAGGACGGCAGTTTTTCGAAGGCGAACTTCAGGCCGGTCTCCACCCGCACAATATCCCCGATCTGCACGCCCTGTTCGAACAGCAGATCGCTGATCTCGACCACGATCCCATCATGGCCGCCGGAGCGCACGTGCAGGCGCGGGCGAACTTTGCTGATGGCGCGGTTGTTGTCCGGGTCGATCTCGACAATATCGCCGCGCTTGATGGGGTTCTGCACCAGTTCCGCCGCGCATTCGACTTCGATCTCTTCCCCTTCGCGCCAGCGCGCCCGCACGGCCAGCGGCTCCTGTGGGGTGCCGCGCGTGATCTCCAACACCTCGGCGGCCTGATCCGGCTTGAGGATGTTGACGACTTCGGCCGTTTCGCCGCCCGCGTACATGCCCCGGATCGCCACCACATTCTGATCCTTGTTGAGCACCACTTCCTGGCCCGGTGTCAGATCCACGCTTGTCGCCGTGACATCGTCAGTCAGGTGGACTTCCAGGCGGGCGCTGCCGGTCCCCACCACGACATCCCGCTCATCGCCGGGAGCCGGCTTCAGGAAGACCGAATATTGCAGCGGCGGTTCGAGCGATTTTTTAAGCGCCTCTTCAAGCTCATGAATCTTGGCTTCGAGCAGCGGGAGTTTCTGCTGGCAGTTGGCCCACTGCCGATCCCATTCCGCCAGCACGCTCCATTCCAGTTCCCCACTGGCACACGCCGCCCGAATCTGCTCGGTGACGACCTGATACAATTCGTTGGCGTTCATGAACTCCCTGTGTCTAATCCAACGCCTGCCACACTATCACTACACTATACAGCAGTTTTTTGAATGCACGGCGATATCTTAATTAAACACTGAACTAGCCAGGAGAACTGCCCCCATTTCTTGAGGGATGTTAAACTGGGGCTTCAGGGCAATGTTAATCGGAGAGATCTTTGAATCAACAATCGAGACTGTGGCACAGTTTGCAGCGCCAGATCGCCCGCGTCGAAAGACGGCGAGACTCGCTCAACCGGGTAAGCAGCCGTTACGCCTGGGCGCGGCTGATCGAGTTCACGGCCGGGGCGGTGCTGAGTTTTGTGCTGCTCTACCAGTTCGATCTGTGGCCGGGCGCGATCGGCGTGATCCTCTGGCTGGCGGGCTTTGCCATGCTGGCAAGCGCGTCATAACCGCGTCAAAACCAGTCTGGCGCGGCATACCCGCTGGCGGGCCATCAAAGCGGAGCATGTGGCGCGGCTGGCGCTGGATTGGCCTCACCTGCCCCCGCCGCTGTTTACAACCCCGCGCGCCGATCACCCGCTCGAACGAGATCTGGATCTGGTGGGCCCGCACAGCCTGCACCATCTGATCGATACGACCGTCTCCCACGAAGGCGGCGCCCGGCTGCGCGACTGGTTAGCCGCAGGCGAGCCCGATCCAGAGCAGGCCAGCGCGCGGCAGGTTTTGGTCCGTGAGTTGATCGCGCGGCCCATCTTCCGTGATAAGCTGCGCCTGAATGCCCAACTCAGCGCCGGTCCGGCGCATCCGCGCTGGCACGGCAGCCGGCTGGTCGAATGGCTGTCCGCGATCCCGGCGGTGCCATCGTCGCGCCCGATGCTGATCCTGCTGACGGCGCTGGCCGCGCTCAACGGGGTGCTGCTGGTTCTGGATGCGCTGGCGGGATTCCCGGCGCTGTGGCGGGTATCTTTCATGATCTATATCGGGCTGTACCTGTGGCGTGTAAACCAGATCGCGGACCCGTTTTCGCTGGGGCTGGCGCTGCGCGATCCGCTGGAAGATCTCAAAGCGGTCTTCACCTACCTTGAAACGGCCCATTATGAAACGCATCCCGCACTGCGTGCCTGTGTGCGCCGTTTCTGGAGACTGAGCGCCGACCTTCGAAGCATCTGGTGCGGGTCTCGCGCATCCTGGCGGCGGCGAGCGTGCGCCGCAACCCGATCCTGTGGATGCTGTTCAGTGCCGCGCTGCCCTGGGATCTGTTCGTCGTCCATGCGCTGAACCGCAGCCGGTTGGCGCTGGCCGCGCGCCTGCCCGAGTGGCTGGACGTATGGTACGAGCTTGAGGCGCTGTGCTCGCTGGCAACCTTCGGCTATCTCAACCCCAAAACCGTGTTCCCCACATGGAGCGGCGGCGATCCGCTGTTTGAGGCGCAGGATCTCGGCCACCCGCTGATCCCCGCAGGCGAGCGCGTTTCCAACGATTTTGTGCTGCACCAGCCCGGCGAACTGGCGCTGATCACCGGATCGAATATGTCCGGCAAAAGCACGTTTTTGCGCACCGTGGGGATCAACCTGTGTCTGGCATATGCCGGCGGGACCGTCTGCGCGCGATCGTTTCGCGTGGCCCCGCTGCGGCTGTTTACCTGCATTCGCATCACCGATTCGCTGGCGGATGGGATTTCGTACTTCTACGCGGAAGTGAAATGTCTCAAGGCGCTGCTGGATGCCCTGGAACAGGATCACGCTTATCCCGTGATTTTTCTCATCGATGAGATCTTCCGGGGCACCAACAACCGCGAACGGCTGATCGGCAGCCGATCGTATATCCGGGCACTGGTCGGGAAAAAGGGCGCGGGGGTGTTGTCTACGCACGATTTGGAACTGGTGCGGCTGGCGGACGAAATGCCCGCAATCACGAACTATCATTTTGCCGAAACCATTACGGATGGCCGCATGACCTTTGACTACACGCTGCGTCCCGGTCCCAGCCCCACGACGAATGCCCTGACGATCATGCAAATGGAGGGCCTGCCGGTGGATGTGAATGAGTCGATCACGTGAGCACACCGGGGTGCTCCCCTACACCATGGCGTTATCCGTTTAAGAAGTTAACCTGCATTGACCCGCGGCGTCATGATATACCGACTGGCGAGGAATTCGCTGGTTCGGCTACAATTCCAGTTGGATCAGTGCTGCGTTAAGGTTAAGGTGGGCTCTCGATGGCGTCGTTTGATGCGGTGGTGGCCGGACATATCTGCCTCGATATTATCCCAGAGATTCCCTTTACCGAGGTTCAGGCGTATTTGACGCCGGGCGCATTAGGCGAAATCGGCCGGGCGGTGCTGGCCACGGGCGGCTCGGTGTCGAATACCGGGCGCGCGCTGCATCGCCTGGGCATTCCAACCCGGCTGATGGGCAAGATCGGGGATGACCCGTTCGGGCGTATCGTGTCGGAGCTGGTCAACCAGGATGATCCGGCGCTGGCGGAAACCATGCGGGTTGCGGCGGGCGAGATCACCTCCTACACCCTGGTCATCAGTCCGCCGGGGATCGACCGGTCGTTTCTGCACTGCCCCGGCGCAAATCATACCTTCGGCGCGGATGATATAGACTACAGCCGGCTGGACGGCGCGCGTGTATTCCATTTCGGCTATCCACCGCTCATGAAACGAATCTTCGCTGACGATGGCGCGCAGCTTGTCGAGTTGTTTCGCCGCGTAAAAGCGATGGGCCTGCTCACCTCGCTCGATATGAGCATGCCCGATCCCAACGGCCCCAGCGGACGGGTCAATTGGCGGCACCTGTTGGAGCGTGTGCTGCCCTATGTGGATTTCTTCCTGCCCAGCCTGGATGAGATGCTCTATATGCTGTGTTACGAACACCGCATCCCGCCTGCTGTGGCTGTCTCTCAGGTGTCGGGTGATCTGCTGGCGATGGGCGCGGGGCTTGTCGGGTTAAAAATCGGGGACAAGGGATTCTACGTGCGGACTGGCACCCAGGATGTTCCCGCCCTGGTTGGCGGCGGCTGGCACGAGCGCGAATTGTGGGCTCCCTGTTTCAGACCGGAACCGCTGATCGGCACGACCGGCGCGGGTGATACCACCATCGCCGGGTTTATCGCGGCGATCCTGCATGGACAAGCCATCGAGGATGCTATGACCAGCGCGGTCGCCGTCGGCGCGTGCAACGTCGAAGCGGCCGACGCGCTCGGCGGCGTTCGCCCCTGGGATGTGACCCAGACGCGCATCCAGGCGGGCTGGGTGCGCTCGCCGCTGGCCGTCGATGCTCCCGGCTGGCATTGGGACGCCGCGCGCGCCCTCTGGAGCGGCCCGAACGATCGGGGATAATAAACGGGGGCGGGTTTGTTAACCCGCCCCTACAGTGCATCTCCCCTCTCCACGGCATGACTGAGGGGGCTGGGGGGTGAGGCTAAATTCCCCTTATTCCGGCAGCACAAAGACCGCTGTCGTCATGGCGGGGACGGTGAACGTCCCGGCGTCGAAGGTGGCTGTCTGGACCACCGGATCGGCGGACTCGGCCTGCACCGGGTGCAGCATCAGGCCGGCGTCGGCCCATTCGTCCGCGCTGAACGTGACTTCCTCGTTCGACGCGTTGAACAGCACGACGATCTGTTCATGCGCCGGATCGAGATCCTCAAGGTCGCCGCTGTCGTCCAGGCTCATCACGATCAGCCCTGGAATCTGATCCGGGCCGGTGTTGAGGAAGCGCAGCCGGGCCATGATGTCCTCGGCGGTTTCCAGCCGGAACAGCTTGGAGCTCTTGCGGATTTGCAGCATTTCACGGAAATGTGCAACCGCCGCCAGAATGTCAGCCTTCGCGGGCACGATGTCCGCGTTGCCAAGCAGCGGGCGCATCACATCCCACATATCCTGATTGTCGCCGGCCAGCGGCAGGCCGTGGCCCCAGCCGTTCGTCTCATAGGTGAAATCGAGCGCATTGAACCAGTCGCCGGAGTTGTAGCTGTTGCGATCCAGCGACTTGGAGCGCAGCATGTCCACCCCGGCGTGATAGAACGGCACACCCTGGCTCAGCGCCACGATGCTGATGCCCATGTTCTGCATCCGCACGCGGTCCTCAGGGGTCGCGCTGGCGGGCGCGGCGTACTGGATTTTATCGAACAGGGTCTCGTTGTCGTGCGCCTCGACGTAGCTGATGTGTTCCTGCGGGTCCTGGGTGTAGCCGGTTGGGCTGCCGTTGTAGTCCACGTCCGCCCCGGTGATCATCTCGCCGCTCGCGCCTTCAAACGCGTAATCGGCCAGATTCCCGGCCAGCCCGACGCGAATCCGGTCTGCGAAGAACAGCAGGCGCTCCTTCTGCTCGTCCTCGGTGCCGGGCGTGATGCCGTTCGGGTTGGTGTACAGACCGTTGATGAAGCCCTGCTCCTGCCGCCCGCCGAACGGACTGCCGCCGCGCACCGAGTCGCGGATGCGGTCGTTGAACGTGCCGATGCCGGTCCCCGGCAGATTAAGCTGAGTCGCGTTGGTGCCGCGCGCGTTGTTGGCGACTTCGCCAAAGTTCCAGCCTTCGCCGTAGACATAGATGGACGGCCATCAACGCCATTGTCGGCCAGCGTCAGCGCATCCAGCGCAGCGCGCACCTCGACCATATCGCTCACCATGTGATGGCCCATCAGGTCAAAGCGGAAGCCGTCCACTTTGTAGGCCGTCGCCCAGGTCACCACCGAATCAACCATCAGCTTGCGCATCATGTTGTTCTCGGTCGCCGTATTCTGGCAGCATGTGCTCGTTTCGACGCTGCCCACCGCGTTCAGCCGGTGATAGTAACCGGGCACGATGCGATCCAGCACCGAGCGTTCGTTCTGCCCGCTGGCGTTGGTGTGGTTGTAGACCACGTCCATCACCACGCGCAGACCCGCTTCGTCCAGACCCTGCACCATGCGGCGGAACTGCAAGATGCGCGTGGTGCCGTTCGGGTTGGTCGCATAGCTGCCTTCCGGCACGGTGTAGTGATAGGGATCGTAGCCCCAGTTGAAGCCATCCAGATCGCGGATCGGATCGATGAGCGCCTGCTGCTCCTCGGAATCCGGCGGCAGCGCGGCGAGTTCGTCCCAGGCGGGCGACTGCCATTCGGCTTTGTTTTCGTTGATCGTCGCAATATCGAACACCGGCAGCAGGTGGACATGCGTCAGACCCGCGTCGGCCAGCGCTTTGAGGTGCTGCATGCCGTTGGATTCGGGCACGGTGAACGCCATGAATGTGCCCCGGAAGCTCGACGGCACGGTCTCGTCGCGCACGCTGAAATCGCGCACATGCAGTTCGTAAAGCACAATGTCTTCCGGCGCGTCGAGCGGGGGCTTTGCCATCTCGGACCAGCCGGGCGGCATCAGGCTCGGGTCGTTGAGCAGATCGACGATCTGGCTGCGCGCGCTGTTGGCCGAGAGGCTGAACGAGTAGGGATCGGTCACCAGATTGGTCTCGATCTGGCCCGTGGTTGGCGCGAAGACGGTCACTTCGTACAGATAGTATTGGTAGGTCCAGTCTGCCTCGCCTGTGATGCTCCACACGCCCGTATCGTCATCGCGCACCATATCGAGCACGGTCGCTTCGGCTTCGGGCTTGGGATTGTCAAACAGGTGCAGCCGCACGTTTTGCGCCGTGGGTGCCCACACGCGCAGGGTCGGCGTATCGCCGTCATAGGTCACGCCGAGCGGCCCATCATAGGTATACAGGTCGTCCAGCACCCCGCGGATTTGCAGGGCCGTGGCGTCCTTGATCTTGCCGCCCGTTCCGGCCACGGATACCGCGAACTGGCCCTTCAGAATCTCCGGCACCAGCGCGAGATCTTCCTCTTTGATGTTAAAGGCGGTGTATCCTGCCAGATGCGGATATTTCGCCAGGATGTCCTCGCTCAACCCGTCGCGGTTGGCGCGGATCCCGATCGACTCGCCGCCCACCACTTTGCCTTCTTCGATGGTCAGCGCGGCATCCGGTGAATAGTGCAGCTTGTAGATCGCGACTTCAGCCGGGACTTTCCAGGCGATCGTATCCGCCGTGACCCACACCGCTTTCGCCGTGGTCAGATCGCCCACCTGCGCGCCGGCCATCGCCGCTGCGATATCTTCTTCGGTCGCCACAGGCTCCTCGCTCACGGTGATGGTCACGATATTGTCGGCCGTATTGTAGCTGAACGTCACGTCGTGCCCGACCGCCGGCACGCTGAAGGGAATATTCGCGCCGTTTTGCGCGCCATCCGCGCCATAGTTCAGATCCCAACTCTGGTTATAGGCGACTTTCGCCTCCCAATCTCCCGGCGGGATCAGGAACGTCGAGAAGGTATACACGCCGTCGCCATCGGGATCTTGCAGCAGCGAGCGCAGACAGTCCGGTGCCCAGTCGCCGGGGCAGCCGATCGCCGCCTGATAGCTGCCCGGCACGTTTGCCAGAATCGAGTTCACATTGTCGCTGACCCAGTGCGTTTTGTGATCATAGAAGAACGTCACACTGGCCGGTTCTTCCAGCACGAGCGGGATATTCTCGCCGCCGGCGGCCGCACCCGTGCCGTAATTCTCATCCCAGGTGCCGTTCAGCGCGGCTTTATACTCGTAGCTGCCCGGCGGGCAGATCCCAGGTCGCCATCCAGAGATCATCGGCGGCGCTGTAGGTCAGAAAGGTATCTTCACATTCCGGCTGCCAATCCCCGCTGCACCCCAGGGCGCTCTGTACCGTCCCGGCGATGGTGACGCTTTGCGGCGGCGGGGTGTTCTCCTGCGCGGAAACCCGCGTCCCAAGTCCGACCGCCAGCAGCGCAATCAATGCCGCGGGCAAGGCCAGACGAACAAGAAGTTTTCGAACCCTCATGCCAGACTCCTTCAAACTAAATCGGTTTAGTAGAATAACTTTGGTTGGTGTCCCGTTAGGACCTGTATGAATATTATGCGCCCGGCACGCTGGTCTGCGCAAGTACAAGCTGAACCACAGAGATCACAGAGGGCACAGAGAAAATAAAGGATGAACCGCAGAGACGCAGAGATCGCAGAGGGAGTTGAGGAGGAGAGAATCGTAGGGACGGGTTAACAAACCCGCCCTGTATTCTATAAGATCTACGCGACTTCACTGTGTCTGACGATTGAAGAGAACTAGGCACTTTGCATTCTCTTTTCCCCTTGCATTTCTCCGTGAACTCTGTGCCGCTCTGTGGTGAAAATTCTTTTGCTCTATGACAGCGACTCCTGCTCGCGGCTGAACTGCGTCTCGTAAAGCTGCGTATACAGCCCGCCCCGCGCCAGCAGTTCCTCGTGGGTGCCGGTTTCGACAATCCGCCCGCGATCCATGACCAGGATCAGATCGGCGGCGAGGATCGTACTCAGCCGGTGGGCGATCACGATGCTGGTGCGCCCGGCCATCACTTTTTTCAGCGCATCCTGAATGAGCGCCTCCGACTGGCTGTCGAGATGGCTGGTTGCTTCGTCCAGCACCAGGATGCGCGGATTCTTGAGGATCACGCGCGCAATCGCGACGCGCTGCTTTTCGCCGCCGCTCAGCCGGTAGCCGCGCTCCCCGACGATCGTATCGTAACCATCGGGCAGCCCCATGATAAAGTCGTGGATATTGGCGGCACGGCAGGCCGCTTCGAGTTCGTCCTGGGTCGCGTCCAGCCTGGCGTAAAGCAAATTGGTGCGGATCGTGTCGTGGAACAGGTGCGTCTCCTGCGTGACCATGCCCACCTGCGCCGCCAGCGAACTGAGCGTCACGTCCCGCAGATCGTGCCCGTCCAGCAGGATGCGCCCGTCGGTCGGATCGTACAGGCGCGGGATCAGATAGGTCATCGTGGTTTTGCCCGCCCCGCTGGGACCGACCAGCGCCGCCAACTGCCCCGGCTGGATGGTGAACGAGATATGTTCCAGCGCCCGCTCGCGCGCCTGACTCGGCCCCACGAGCGTTCGGCTCTCGGTGGGTTTGCCGTTGTCGCCGGAGAGCACCGCGCTGATCATGTCTTCCTGGCCGTGGCGCTCCACGCCGCGCAGCAGGTTGTCCTCGTCGATGGTATACACAAAGGTCACATCATCGAAAGTCAGTTCGCCGCGCTGATTTTGCAGCACCACCGCGCCGGGTTTTTCGTCAATATCCAGCTTGAGATCGAGCACCTCGAAAACCCGCTCAAAGCTGACCATCGACGTGGCGAACGCGACCGGCGCATTCGTCAACTGCTGCAAGACGCCGTAAAGCTGGCTCAGGTACGAGCTAAACGCGACGATCGTGCCGATGGTGAAGGTGCCGCGCAGCACCAGATGGCCGCCCACCCAGTAGACCAGCGCCGTACCGATCGCGCCGACCAACCCCAGGATCACGAAAAACTGGCTGCCGATGACCGCCCGCTGCACCCCAACATCGCGCACCTTGGCCGCGCGCCCCCGGAAGCGTTCGGTTTCGGTGGAACCGCGCCCGAACAGCTTGACGAGCAGCACGCCGCCGATATTCAGCGTTTCGCTCATGATGGCGTTCATCTGCGCGTTGTAGTCCATCGCTTCACGCGCGGTACGGCGCAGCTTTTTCCCCAGGCGGCGCGCCGTGAAGATAAATGCCGGCAGCACCATCACGCCGAGCAGCGTCAGCCGCCATTCCAGCGAGAACATCACCAGCAGGATCGCCACGGCTTCGATCAGATTGGTGATGATGTCCACGATGGTGCTGCTGATGGCGCGCTGTGCGTCGATCACGTCATTGTTCAGACGGCTGATCAGCTCGCCGGTTTTGGTGTTGGTAAAAAAGCGCATCGAGAGCCGCTGCATATAGTCGTACAGGCTCACCCGCAGATCGTAGATCACGCCTTCACCGATCGACGCGTTGATCCGCCGCTGGTACACGCTGATCGCGGCGGTCGCCAGCGGGATCAGCACCAGCCCGGCGGCCAGCCAGTTGAGCCGCCCCGTATCGCCGGACGGAAGGGTATGGTCGATCAGGTCGCGGAAGATCAGCGGGGTCAGCAGCCCCAGCCCGGTCGTGAGCAAAATCGTGAGGAGCAGTTGGACGATCGGCCACCGGTACGGCCGCGCATACCCCAGCACGCGTTTGATCAGCGGCCAGGTCATGCGCTTGCGCTTGCCGCTGTCTTCCTCGCCACGAAAATAGATGAACCATCCACCGCCAAAACCCATGATCTTCCCCTTGTTTCCAGTACAGCACTTGATAGAGAGGGTTTTGAGTTGTGAGTTGTGAGTTATGAGAGGTTCTTATTGGCTTGTCTGATCTGATGATGTTTTTAGTAGGGGCGTATTGCATTATGCCCCTACATATTCCCCTCAAATCTGAGGGAAGATGTACCTGGCCTAATCTCAAAACTCATGACTCAAAACTCACCACCGCTTTTGAATGTTTTATCGCAGACTCAGTGTCGCGCCAACTGACCGTTTGGCCAGTCTGCCTCATCCAACGTATAACCTCATCAGGACTCACGGGGAGATCGGCAGGAGGACGCCATGTTCGATTTTTCGGGCAAAGTCGTGATGGTCACAGGCGGCACCGGCAACCTGGGCAGCGCCACCGCGCGCGCTTTTCTCGCGGCCGGGGCCCATCTCGTGCCGGTCGATCGGTCGCCGGAGGCTTTGCAGGACCTATATGCCGATCTGGCTGGCTCACCCGATCACTATCTGGCCGGCGGCGTTGATCTGACCGATCCGGCATCGGTTCAGAACGCCGTGGCGGCGGCGGTCAATCAGTTCGGGAGGATCGATGTCCTGGCGAACACGGTCGGCGGCTACCGCGCCGGGACTCCGCTGCACGAGACGCCGCTGGACACGCTCGACTTCATGTTCAATCTCAACGTGCGCACGGCGTTTATTGTCAGCCAGGCGGTGATCCCGCACATGCTCCAGCAGCAGGCCGGCAAGATCATCCATGTGGCCGCGCGGGCCGGGCTGGAAGGCAAAAAGAACATGGCCGCGTACACCGCCGCCAAAAGCGCGGTGATCCGCCTGACCGAAAGCATGGCCGCCGAACTGAAGACCGGGGGGATCAACGTGAACTGTATTCTGCCCGGCACCATCGATACGCCGCAGAACCGCGCCGAAATGCCGGATGCGAACTTCAGCCGTTGGGTATCGCCCGAAGCGCTGGCGGATGTGATCCTGTTTCTGGCGTCGGACGCGGCGCGGGCGATTCACGGGGCGGCGCTGCCCGTCTACGGCCAGAGTTAAGCGTCGGAATTGCGTCAGGAACACAGGGTGAGCGTCATGCAAGCGGCGCTTTCCCGTCGAGTAGGCACGGGCGGGCCGGGTGTAGGATCTGATTACTACTGTGATGGTTTATGCCCCCCATAGCCATCCGGTTGCTCCCCCAAGACCAAACGCTTTGCGAACCAAGTGTTTGGTCTCTTTTTTTTCCTGGTGATTAGTTTTTGTTTTTGGTGATTGGTCAAACCATTGGGCGAACGCCTCCCACCGCAAAAACTAAGAACCAATAACCAACCACCAATCACCTATGTTTCGCCTTGCAAAACGAAACATTTGTTCGTATACTTGGTATCTGTGTTGACGAGCGTCCGGTTCCGGCTATACAATCGCTGGTACGGAACTCGCCACACAGACAGGACTTGCCGTGTTGAACTTCAAGCGCATCGGTATTTTGGGGCATCCGCTGCGGCCCGACACCGCACCGATCGCGCAGAAGGTAGCGGAATCACTGGCCGGTCACGACGTCGAAATCTGGGTGCGTACCGATTGGGACGCCTCAGACGTCGGGCCGCTGATCCACTAACGCGGATCTGGTGATCGCCATTGGCGGTGACGGCGCGATGCTGCGGGCCGCGCGAGTTTGCGCGCTGGAGAATGTGCCGGTGCTGGGGATCAACACGGGCCGCCTGGGCTTTCTGACCGAGATCAGCCCCGAAGACTGGCCGCGCGGTCTGGCGGCGCTGCTGGCCGGCGACTACTGGATCGAGCAGCGCATGATGATCCAGTGTGATGTGCGGCGTAATGGGAGCGTCCTGGCGCACAGTGACGCGCTCAACGACGTGGTGATCAGCCGGGGCGCGATCGCCAAATCTGTGCAGCTTGAAACGTACATCGACGGGGGATGGGCGACCACCTATCACTGCGATGGACTGATTGTCGCCACGCCCTACCGGCTCGACGGCTTACGCGCTCGCGGTCGGCGGGCCGATCCTGCCGCCCGAGCTGAAGAATATCCTGGTCGTGCCGGTCGCGCCGCACCTGAGCATGGAACGCCCAATGGTGCTGGCGCAGGGTGCGACCGTCGAAGTGGTGATCGAGCCGCACCCGGTAACGGAAGTTGTGCTGACGGTCGATGGGGAACTGCTCGCCGGCCTGGAATCGTCCGATCTCGTGGTGATTCAGGCCAGTGACAGCACCAGCCGTTTTGTCCGGCTGCGCGATCGTAACTATTTTTATCGCTCGCTGCTGGACCGCCTGGAACCGCGCGTGCAGGGCCGGTCACGCCGCGACCGGGTGGGCGAACTGCCGGATCCGAGTCAGAATCAAGAGTAACCAGAGGCACATTCGGAGTAATCATGACGATCCCAGAGCGTGTTGACGAGACGCACACCGACGAAGCAACTGAGACGCTCTTTTGCACGGTGCATCCTACCATCGCGACGACGCTGCGCTGCAATCGCTGCGGCCGGCCCATGTGTACCAAGTGCGCGGTCAAAACGCCGGTAGGCTATCGCTGCCGCCAGTGCGTCCGCGAGCAGCAGGACAAATTCTTCAATGCGCAGGTGCTCGATTACATCGTGGCCGCGGTGGTGAGCCTGGTAATCAGCTTCTTCGCGGCGGCGATCGTGGCGCGATTATGGATACTGCTGGCGTTTTTACTGTCGCCGGCGGCGGGCGGCGTGATCGCGTCGGTGGTGTGGATACTGACCAAGAAGCGGCGCGGACGGTATACCCCGATCGTCATCGGCACCAGCGTGATTCTGGGCGCGCTGCCCTTTCTGCTGGTGAACCCCCTTTCGGTCGGGATTTACCTGTTCATGGCGACCGGCGCGGCCGTCGCGCGCTACCGTCTGACCCTCTGATCAATGCTGCGCGAACATGACAAAGTGAGGCTTAAGCGACGCTTATGCTGCAAGAACTGCGGATCAAGGACTTTGCGATTATCGACGACCTGGCACTGCGGCTCGATCCGGGCTTTCTGGTGATCACGGGCGAAACGGGGGCCGGCAAATCGATCATTGTGGACGCGGTAAACCTGCTGCTGGGCGAACGCTCCGACGCGACGTTTGTACGCGGCGGCGCGGATCGCTCGGTCGTGGAAGGGACATTCGGCGTTCCTGATCATTTGCGTGACGAGCTGTCCGCTTATCTTCAGGCGCAGGGGTTGGAAGGCGAGACTTCCGATGAGGTTGTGTTGGGGCGCGAAGTGCGCGCCAACGGGCGCAGCCAGGCACGGGTTAACGGCGTGATGTGCAGCCTGGCGGTATATCGCGAAGTGGGCGGCATGCTGGTCGATATTCACGGCCAGGGCGAACACCTCTCGCTGCTCCGCCCGGCGCAGCACCTTTACCTGCTGGATCGCTACGCCGGGCTGGAAGCGCGCCGCCAGGAAGTGCAAACCCTGGTGCGCCAGTTGGGCCGCCTGCGCGATGAGATCAACGCGCTGCTGGTGGACGAAGCCGCGCTTGCCCGCCGCGTGGATATGCTCCAATACCAGATTCAGGAGATCCAGACGGCCAATCCGCGCCCCGAAGAAGAAAACGAGCTTCAGCAAGAGCGCAACCGGCTGGTGAACGCGGAGAAAATCGCGGCGCTTGCCACCGAGACCCAGTACCTTCTGGACGGCGAAATGGGCGCCAATTCCGGCGTTGAGGATCTGCTGTCGCAGATATCGCTCTCCCTGTCGAAGCTGGCGAAAGTGGATCCGACCATTGAGGAACATGCCCTGCTGGCGGATACGCTCAGCGCGCAGGCCAGCGAACTGGCCCGCATCATCGGGCAGTACCGCGAGAATATCGAGTACGATCCGCGCCGCCTGGACGAGATCGAGGAGCGCATCGAGGTTTTGACGCGGCTGAAGCGTAAATACGGCGGCTCGCTCGAAGTGGTGCTGCAATACGCCGAAAAGGCCGCCTCCGAACTGGAAGCGATCACGCACAGCGAAGAACGGCTGGCCGAGCTCCGCGATCAGGAAGATCGCCAGCTCCGGGAGATCGGGGCGCTGGCCGAGCAGTTAAGCGCCGCGCGCCAGCAGGCCGGAACCCGCCTGACGCAGGCGATCGTGACCGAACTGGGCGATCTGAAAATGCAGGGGGCCCGGTTTGAAGTGCGCATCGAACACGATGACGATCCGCACGGCTGTTACGTGGGCGATCGGCGGCTGGCGTTTGGCGCAACCGGCATCGACCAGATCGAGTTTTATATGGCGGCCAACGTGGGCGAGCCGCTGCGCCCGCTGGTCAAAGTCGCGTCGGGCGGCGAAACCGCCCGCACCATGCTGGCGCTGAAAAGCGTGCTGTCCTACGCCGATCAGGTGCCAACGCTGATCTTTGACGAAATCGATCAGGGTATCGGCGGGCGGGTGGGGACCGTCGTTGGGCAAAAGCTGTGGCAGTTATCCAGCAACCATCAGGTGCTCGCCGTGACCCATCTCGCGCAGTTAGCCGGGTTTGGCGACGCACACTATAAGGTCAGCAAACATGTGCAGGGCAAACGGACCGTGACCCGCGTCGAGCGCCTGGACGATCAGGGCCGGGTGGGCGAACTTTCGGAGATGCTGGGGGCCGAAACCACCAGCGCCCGCCAAAGTGCCTATGACATTCTCATGCTAGCGCGCCGTGTGAAAGAGGGTCGCCATCTGGAAACGGTGTGAACCGCCCGCGTACAGCTATTGTGGGTGTTTTCGCGGGGGCGCGTGACGATACGCCCCCGTTTTGCCTATCCGGGTTGACTACTTCTTGCGCCCACCACCAAACAATCCGCTCAACATACCGCCGAGTCCGCCCTGCTGCATACCGGGAATTTGAGAAAGATTGGTAATCTCGCCACCCAGGAGCTTCTCGACGTTCTGATTCAGCGGCGCGGGCAGGGTGGTCTTCAGATGCGAAACCACCACATCGACAATCTGCCGGGCCATTTTTTCGTCAATGCCGGTCTTAGCCACAATCAATTTTACGAGCTTATCCATTCTTATCTCCTCTGGAAAAAATTCTTACATTACCCAATAAATGTATTATACCCCTATTGCAAACGATGAAACACGGTGATTTCTAATTCCTGTAACGATGAACCATGTTGGTGATCTGGCGAATTGGGACTTTTCCCAAGGCTAGTTGCTCCGAGAATAATAGGCCGTCAATTTTATGGAACGATCACCAGTCCAAGATAGTTTATGCTAGATTCTAGCAGTAAGGCTAAGTTTGGAGCTTTTACTGTGTCTAGCCCGCTCAACTTGCAGGAACAACTCGATCACATGAGCGTACCCGGCGAACTCGTCATCGTGGAGGACGCCGGCGAGAAGAAGCTGCGCTGTGTCGCCTGCGGACACCGCTGCCTGATCAAAGAAGGCCGGCGGGGGATCTGCAAGGTGCGTTACAACGACGGCGGGGTGCTGCGTGTGCCGCGGAATTATGTGGGCGCGCTGCAAGTCGATCCGGTTGAAAAGAAGCCGTTTTTCCACGTAATGCCGGGCATGTCGGTGCTGAGCTTTGGCATGCTCGGCTGCGATTTTCACTGTGATTACTGCCAGAACTGGGAGATCTCGCAGACCTTGCGTGACGATGCGGCCGGACGGGAATATATCCCGGTGACGGCCGAAGACCTGATCGCCGCGGCACAGCGCTATCGGGCGCGGGCCCTCGCCAGCACCTACAACGAGCCCCTCATCACGAGCGAATGGGCGGTCGAAGTGTTCGGGCATGCCCGGCAGGCCGGTTTGCTGACCACGTATGTATCCAACGGCAACGGCACGCCCGAGGTGATCGCCTATCTCCGGCCGTGGCTCGATGCGTATAAGATCGATCTCAAGTCCATGCAGGATCAGCACTACCGGAAGTATCTCGGGGGCGTGCTGCAAAACGTGCTGGATACGATCAAATGGGTGTATGAGGCAGGGATCTGGCTGGAAGTGCTGACGCTGATCGTGCCGGGCTTTAACGACAGCAACGACGAACTCTGGGACGCCGCGCGATACATTCGCAGCGTTTCACCGGATATCCCCTGGCATGTCACCGCGTTCCATCCCGACTACAAAATGCTGGATCGTGGTCAGACGCCGTCGGATACGCTGGTCCGGGCGGCCGAGATTGGGGCCGAGGCGGGGCTGAATTACATCTACGCGGGGAACGCGCCGGGTCGCACCCAGAACTGGGAAGATACGCGCTGCCCCAACTGCCAGACGACGCTGGTCCGCCGGGTGGGTTACAGGGTACAGGAAAATAAATTGGCGCAGAGCGGCGGCATTTGCCCGCAATGCAAGACTAAGATTCCCGGCATCTGGCAATGACCCAACCATCAGGTAGACCCAACATGACCCAACCGATCGTGCCGCGCTACAAACTCATGTTGTTCTATGACCTGACGACCCAGAATTCCGAGGCCTATTACCAGTTTGTCATGACGGAGATGATTCCGGTCGCGCACGAGATGGGCTTGTATATTTTTCGCGCGTTTCACACCATCCCGGGGACGCAGAAGGATTACCGCCCGATGCGTCAGGTCGAGTATATTGCCGAAGACCTGCAAACGATTCGGCGGGTGCTTGATAGTGACGTCTGGCATGAGCTTGAAGCGCGGCTTGCAGACCACGTGTCGAATTATCATCGCAAAGTGGTCAAGTTCCGCCAGGGATTTCAGATGTGACGAATCGCCCGGCGCTGCAAGCACCGGGCTATTTATCGGAAGGGCCGTGAACGGCCCTGATTCCATGCCATTCGGGCAGCACAACCTTGATAGCAGCGCCCTTGAGGGCGCTTCCGGTCTATAGCCGGGTCGTTGCACGGCCCGGTGAGGCTACTGAATAACCCCCAATTCCCGCCCGACCTTCGCAAAGATTCCGAGCGCCTGATCCAGATCCGCCCGCGAGTGGGTGGCGCTGTTCATGACGCGAATCCGCGCTTTGCCCTGCGGCACGGTGGGGAAGCCGATCGCCATGGCAAACAGACCTTCCTCGAACAGCCGCCGGCTGAACTGCTGCGCGAGCGGCGCTTCGCCCAGCATGACGGGGACAATGGGAGTCTGGGTGACGCCCGTATTGAAGCCGAGATCGTTCATGCCCATCTTGAAATACGCCGCGTTGCTCCACAGGCGCTCGACCAGTTCCGTGCTTTCTTCGAGCAGATCGACCGCGGCAAGACACGCGGCGACGTCCGGCACGGTCATCGCGCTGCTGAACAGGAAAGGTCGCCCGCGCTGCCGCAGCCAATCCACGATCTCCTTTTTGCCAGCCACGACGCCGCCGACCACGCCAAACGCCTTGCTCAGCGTCCCGATCTCCACATCCACGCGGCCATGCAGATCAAAGTGATCCACGATGCCGCGCCCGCCCTTGCCGAGCACGCCTTCGCCATGCGCGTCATCCACCATGAGCAGGATGTCGTACTCCTCCGCGATGTCGGCCAGATCCGGCAGCGGCGCGATGTCGCCGTCCATGCTGAATACGCCGTCTGAGACGATCAGGCGGCGGCCATATTCGGTCGTGGCGTCGATCTGCCGGCGCAGGTCGGCGGGATCGTTATGCTCGTAGGCGACGATCTGCGCGCGGGAGAGACGGCACCCGTCGATAATGCTGGCATGGTTGAGCCGGTCCGAGAAGATCACGTCACCTTTGCCGACCAGGGCCGGGATCGTGGCGAGATTGGCGGTAAACCCGCTCTGGAACGAGATCGCGGCTTCTACGCCCTTGAACTCTGCCAGCCGCTCTTCCAGCTTCAGATGCAGGTCCATCGTCCCGGCGATGGTCCGCACGGCGGCGGGACCAAGCCCATATTGATCCATCGCCTGTTTCGCCGCTTGGAGCAGCCGGGGGTGATTAGCCAGCCCCAGGTAGTTGTTTGAGGAGAAGTTCAGTACGCGTTTGCCGTCCACGACCAGCCACGCACCCTGCGGGCTGCCGAGCGTGCGGATCGTTGTGAACAGACCCTGCTCTTTCAGGCTGGCAAGTTCTTCGGTAATCCAGGCGGTTTTCGTGCTAACCATGCATTTGCTCCTTAAATATGTAACAAATTTCTAGGGTAACGGTGATTGTAACACACGCGGGCCGCGCCGGGGGTGAGAAACAAACCGGGGCACGCCTGGTGAGGGTGCCCCGTCATTTTGACCTGTGATAGTGCATATCAGGCATGATAGAACATCTGCCGGGGAACGGGCGGCAGGTCGCCGGGTGTCAGGCGTCCGGCATCCCACAGCGGGTCCATGTGGATCTCGAAGATCGTTTCGAGGCCGACCAGTTCCAGCAGCTTGCAGACGTAGTCGGAAGGGTTCACCAGCACCATCCTGCCGCCGGCCCGCTGGACGAGCTTGAAGGCTTTCACCAGTTCACGCAGCCCGCCGCTGTTCATATACTCAACGCCGCTCAGATCCAGAAAGATCTGGTCGCGCCCGGTTTTTACCGCCTGCTCGATGGCGCGCGCGACTACCCCGGTGCTGTCGCTGTCCACACGCCCGACAATTTCAAACAGTTGGGCACGTTGAGAATCATAGGGCATGTTGGGGAGAAACATGGTTATACCTGCCTCACTCGCTCGACGATACCGGATCTGATCCAACGTCGATCAGCGCCGCCGGGTGGTGTCCACGCCGCGCGCGGGCTCACCCTTTAGTATTAATACGCAGCCTCTATGCCAGAGTTGCACAAACTGTGTTTGTTGAGAGCCGTATTTGGGAAAAAGTGGACTGATTATGATGACGATGCCACACCCGCGATCAGCAGGTCCAGCGCCAGCACATCGTCTACTTTGCCGGTTTTGATGCCAATATCCGTTTCCAGCAGGTGATGGTAGATCGTTTCAAGCTGATCGAGCGTAAACGTCTTGACCTGATCCACCAGCTTTTCTCCAACAAAGGGATGCACCCCGATCGCCTTGGCGATCTCGCGGGGCGCGCCGCCGTCGTTCAGAAACTCGCGGGCCAGGATCAGCAGCCGGAACTGGCGAATGATCATCCCAAACAGTTGCAGCGCATCGCTTTGTTCCAGCAGCCGATGGAGCAGCCGGGCCGCCGTCGCACCGTCGCGCCGCCCGATCGCGTCCACCATCTCAAACACGTTCGCTTCAGAAACGTAAGGGGTCAGCAGGGCGACATCGGCTTCGGTGATGGCGCGCGCGCCACCGCTGTAGGCCGCCAGCTTGGCGAGTTCACTGTCTGCTGCGCGCAGGTCCTCGCCAATGACCGCGGCGAGCGCCATCGCCGCCTGCCGCTCGATCTCGACGCCGTGTTCCTCGCGCGCCTGGGTGGTGATCCACTGTACCGGGTTGCGCGGCGGATCAAACAGCTTGTGATAACCGCCGGGCTCGGTCCTGGCCAGGATCAGGATCGGGTTGCGATCTGAGAGCGTCTCGAACTCGACAAACACGATCCGCGCCCAGTCGGGCAGATGGGTCAGCCCTTCGGCCAGCCGCTCAAGCTCGGCTTTGCCGTTCGCGCCCGCGCCTTTGCGCGTCAGCCACGAGAGCATCCCCTCGACGATGATCAGCCGCCGATCGCTAAGAAAGGGGGTCGCACGCGCCGCCGACAGCACATCTGCCGCCGATGCCTGCTTGCCATCCAAAATCGCCGTATTCAGCTCGGCAGTGCTGGCGTCGCCCATCTGCGCGCGCATCGTGTGGATCTGCGCGCGGCAGCTAAACTCGTCGGTGCCGTGCAGTACATAAAACGTGGGCGGTCGCCGGCTCATGCGGGCTACCCTGAAATGGTGCGCACAAAATGCACGGTGAGCCGCTGCCCGGCCATCGGGATCGGGAACTCGGAGCGCGTGATATGCGCCACTTCCAGGCCGCCCGGATCGCCCAGCGTGGTAAAGTGCTGCTGGAGCGCCAACCCCAGCGGCTGCGATAGGATCAGCGACATGGTAGACAGCAGCATAATGGTGGGCAGGCGCGTCAGCTTCTCGACAAAGCCCGTTTTCATCCCCGAGGTGCCGGCGAGTGCTGCCATACTGGTCAGCAGCCCGGCGGTGACGAGGCCCGTCCCGCAGTTGGGGTGGATCGCCAGCCCGTGCTCGCCGTTACGCATCCGCTGGAGCGCCTCGTGTGCGGCGGATTCAACCTCTTCGGTCGAGACATTGCCGTACAGATAAAATCCGGTGACGGTCGAACGGCCGGCCACGCTGAGATTCTTGAGTTTGCGGCTCAGGACGTGGATCGTCGCATGCTCAAAACCGTGATTGCGGCGGACGCGCCGGATCGGCGGGATGTTGAGTATCGGGGCTACAAGTAACGCCAGAAATTGAATCATGGTTTTTCCTGTATCTTACCTTGGCCCGTCAGGGCATTTCAACGGTATCCCCCAGGATGGCCAGAGGCAGCGCCACCACCACCAGCCGGTGCGAACTGGCGTCATAGGGCCAGCATGTAATGAGCGTAACACGTTCATCCCGGGTCGGCAATATCCACCGGGCGTTGGCCTGCCGCACCTCGACCGGCTGGCCCTCTTCGGCCAGCGTCATCGTCTGCGCCACGATGTAATAGGTGCGCGTCTCATGCGAAATCAGGGTCACAATATCGCCCGGCTGAAGCGCGAGCAGGTAATGAAAGACCTCACCATACACGTTGTGATGCCCGTTCAGCACGGTGTTACCCGGCTGGCCGAGCGGCGCGGAGCTTTGATGCCAGCCGGCTGCACGCCGGTTGGGGACTTCCCACTGGCTGTAGAGCTGCCCGTCCAGCAAAAGCGGCTGCTGCCCGACCGGTACCACGGGCGCATCCAATCCGATCGCGTCGATCACGATGCGATCCGGGATGGCGGGCAAAGGTATCGGCGTGGGTGACGCGGTAGCTGTGGGCGTGCGGGTGACGGTCACAGTGAGTGGCGCGGGCTGTGTGGCAGTTGCGGTTAGCAGCGGGACAACGGTCGCCGCACGCGTTGGTGCGGGCGACACGCTGGCGGTTAGGAACGGCGTATCACTGGGTATCACCGTCGAAACCCGCGTATCAGTCGCGCGTGTGCCTATTGGAGTAGCCGTAAGGCGCGCGCTGGCCGGCAGCATGACGATCTGCGCCGGGTCGTCCGGCAGGGGCGGCGGTGGCAGCACCTCGCGCAAAACGCCGGGCGTCAGAGTCGGTTCGGGCGTGCCGGCATATCCCGGCGGCAGGATGACGGCGCTGTCTGGCTGGAGCAGCCGCCATACCAGCAGGGCCAGACCGCCGCCCAGGCACAGCATCCCCAGCGCGGCAACCAGGATACCCAACGCCACCATGCGCCGCGGTACGCGCCGCGATACGCGCCGCGAGAGATGGTCTCCTGCCGGATCAGCGGGCGTGCCCATTAGCAAAGAGCGCGGCCAGAACAGACTCCGTGTCGGCCAGCGTCTCAAACAGGTGATTCGGATGGTGGGCGCGCAGTTCGTCGATCGTGTAGGGTCCCGTGGCAACCGCCAGCGTTCGCGCGCCAATGCTCGCGGCACAGTGTATATCGCCCGGCGTATCGCCCAGAATGACAGTGTTCTCCGGTGCAAAATCGCGGCCCGTGTAGGTGCGTGCGCGTTCCAAGGCCAGCGGCGGCAGCATCGACCGCTGCCAGCCCTCCGAGCCAAACGCGCCGATCTTGAAGTCGGCCGGATCAAACCCCGCCGCGCGCAGCTTGATCGGTACGATCCCGGCCATGTTACCCGTCACCAACCCGACGACCGCCTCCGGGTGCGATCGCAGCGCCGCGACCAGTTCGAGCGCACCCACGCAGGGCTGGACCGGAAACTGGGGGATGATCTGCCCCAAATGCCGGGCAATCGCCTCGTCATAAGCTTCGAGCTGCCCCTGCACCTGCTCGACGGTGGCTCCCGCCGGTTCCAGTGACTCCAGCACGATCTGCCAGTCGGTCTTTCCCGCAAAATTGACCTTGTCCAACTGCCCCACCATGCCAAAGACTTCCTGCACGGCCAGACGGGTCGCGGCGCGGCCGCATCCGCCGGAATGTAACAGCGTGCCATCGATATCAAACAGGATCAAAACCATCAGCCATACCACCTCTCAGAAATAAGTCGCCAACCCCGGATTATACCGCGTACAGCCCCATTGAAAATCTTAGAAGTGACACTCATCTAACATATCGCGACATTCCACACTACTGAAATCGGGCCAAAACGATTAGACTTTTGGCGAAAAAGGCGCTTGTTCGGCTCGGCTCTTGTTTTGCCCCTCACGCTTTTTTCGTGTCACGCCACTCTGCTCGTGCTAACGATCGCTGGCTGTGCTTCCTCGAACAGAAGCCTGTGGTCGAATGATGGGAAGCAAATAGGAGGATTTGATGTCTAATGGTAATGCGTCCCGTATCAAGGTGACGATTGACGGCAACACCGCTGCGGCGCAGATCGCTCACGCCCTCAGCGAGGTTATCGCCATTTATCCGATTACGCCGTCGTCCTCGATGGGCGAGCTGGCCGATGAACTGTCAGCAGCCGGCGTAAAGAACATCTGGGGCACCGTCCCCGATGTGACGGAAATGCAGTCCGAAGCAGGCGCGGCGGGTGCGGTGCATGGTGCGCTGACCACCGGGGCGCTGACGACGACCTTCACAGCGTCGCAGGGGCTGCTGCTCATGATCCCGAACATGTACAAGATCGCGGGCGAACTGATCCCGACGGTTTTCCACGTCTCAGCGCGCGCCCTGGCGACTCACGCCCTGTCGATCTTCGGCGATCATTCGGACGTGATGGCTGTACGCGGCACCGGCTTCGCCCTGCTGGCGTCGTGCAATGTCCAGGAGATTCACGATCTGGCGCTGATCGCGCACGCTGCGACGCTCGAAGCGCGCGTGCCGTTCCTGCATTTCTTCGACGGCTTCCGCAGCTCCAGCGAGATTCAGAAGATCGAACAACTGACGCATGACGATATTCGCGCCATGATCGATGAGAAGTACGTGTTCGAGCACCGCGTGCGCGCCATGTCGCCAGATCGCCCGGTGCTGCGCGGCACGGCTCAGAACCCGGACGTATTCTTCCAGGGCCGCGAAACCGTGAATCCCTTCTACGACGCGACACCGGGTATCGTGCAGCGCGTGATGGATCGCTTCGCGCAGGTCGTCGGCCGCCAGTATCACCTGTTTGACTACTTCGGCGCGCCCGATGCGGAACACGTGATCGTCATGACGGGCTCCGGCGCAGAGGCAATTCAGGAGATGGTGGACTACTTCAACGCGCACGGCCAGAAGGTCGGCGTCGTCAAGATTCGCCTGTTCCGCCCGTTTGTCGGCGAGGCTCTGGTCAACGCGATCCCCGGCACCGTCAAGCGGATCAGCGTGCTGGACCGCACCAAAGAACCCGGTTCGGCCGGCGAGCCGATCTACCAGGACGTGATCACCGCTTTTGCCGAAGGTTATGCCAACGGCTCGGTGCAGAATATCCCGCTGATCATCGGCGGCCGTTACGGCCTGGGCTCGAAGGAATTCAACGCGGGCATGGCGAAATCGGTCTTCGACAACCTTTTCGCGCAGCAGCCCCGCAATCACTTCACCGTCGGCATCGTGGACGATGTCACCCACACCAGCCTGCCCTGGGATCCCGACTTCTCAGCCGAGGGCGAGCGCGTACACCGCGCCATGTTCTACGGCCTGGGCGCGGATGGCACCGTCGGCGCGAACAAGAACTCGATCAAGATCATCGGCAAGGCAACCGACAACTACGTGCAGGGTTACTTCTACTACGACTCGAAGAAATCGGGCACGTGGACGGTTTCGCACCTGCGCTTCTCGCCAGACCCGATCCGCAGCACCTATCTGATCGACAAGGCCGGGTTTGTGGCATGCCACAACTTCGCGTTCCTTGAGCGGCTGGATATGCTCAGCAGCCTGATCGAAGGCGGCATTTTCCTGCTCAACAGCCCCTACAGCGCGGCTGAGGTGTGGGATCACCTGCCCCGCGAAGTGCAGCAGCAGATCATCAACAAGAAAGCCAAGTTCTACGTCATCGACGGCAACGAGATCGCGCAGTCGGTTGGCCTGGGCGGGCGTATCAACATCATCATGCAGGCCGCGTTCTTCAAGATCTCCGGCGTGCTGCCCGAAGAAAAAGCGATGGACATGATCCATCACGCCGTCGAAGACACCTACGGGCGCAAGGGCGGCAAGGTCGTCGAGATGAACGTGCGCGCCGCGGAAATCGCCGTGGATCGTATCGAGCGCGTGAACTTACCCGCAGACTGTCACCAGCGAGCTGCGGATGCGCATCCCCGTTCCCGCCGACGCGCCGGAATTCGTGCAGAAGGTTACGGCGGAAATCGTGGCCGGGCGCGGCAACGAAGTGCCCGTGTCGGCCTTCCCGGTCGATGGCACCTACCCGACCGGGACCACACAGTACGAAAAGCGCAACATTGCGACCGAGATCCCCGTCTGGGATCCCGATGCCTGCATCCAGTGCAACCAGTGCTCGTTTGTCTGCCCGCACGCCACGATCCGCCCGAAGGTCTATCCTTCGGCCATGGCTAACGGCCAATCGCCCAACACGTTCAAGAGCATGGAGGCGAAGGGCAAAGAGTGGAAGGGCATGAAGTACAGCCTCCAGATATCGCCGCTGGACTGCACCGGCTGCGGTGTGTGCGTCGAGATCTGCCCGGCGTATCGCCAAGGATGAAACCGGCAAGAAGACCGAGCGCAAAGCCATCAACATGACGCCGCTGGACGACGTGCTGCGCAACCATGAGGCCGAGAACTGGGACTTCTTCCAGACTCTGCCGCAGACGGATCTGGCCACCTTTAACCCGTTCACGGTGAAGGGCTCGCAGCTTCTCCAACCGCTGTTCGAGTTCTCCGGCGCGTGCGCGGGCTGCGGTGAAACGCCGTACATCAAGCTCGTGTCGCAGCTTTTCGGCGACCGCGCGATCATCGCCAACGCCACCGGCTGCTCGTCCATCTATGGCGGCAACCTGCCCACCACGCCGTACACCGTCCGTCCCGATGGGCGCGGCCCGTCATGGTCCAACTCGCTGTTTGAAGACGCGGCGGAGTTCGGCATGGGCATGCGCCTCACCGCGGACAAACTGACCGGGTACGCGCGTGAACTGCTCGACCAGCTGATCGGCGCGGCCGATACGCATGTCGATCTGCTCACCAGCATCCGCGACGCGGACATGAGCACCCAGGAAGCCATCGAGGAGCAGCGCGGGCGCGTGGCCGAACTCAAGGCGCTGCTGCTTCAGGATAACAGCCCGCTGGCCGAACAGCTTCAGAGCGTGGCCGACTACCTCGTGAAGAAGTCGATCTGGATCTTCGGCGGTGACGGCTGGGCGTATGACATCGGCTACGGCGGGTTGGATCACGTGCTGGCGTCGGGCCGGAACGTCAACGTCCTGGTGCTCGATACCGGCGTGTACTCCAACACCGGCGGCCAGATGTCGAAGGCCACCCCGCGCGGCGCGGTTGCCAAGTTCGCCGCGGCCGGCAAGGGCATGCCGAAGAAAGACCTGGGCATGATCGCCATGACCTACGGCAATGTCTACGTGGCGCAGGTCGCGCTGGGCACCAACATGAACCAGTGCGTCAAGGCTTTTGCCGAAGCCGAAGCCTACGATGGGCCGTCGATCATCATCGCCTACAGCCAGTGCATCGCGCACGGTTACGATCTGCGCAAGGGCTACGATGTCCAGAAGGACGCCGTCGAATCCGGGTTCTGGCCGCTGTTCCGCTTTAACCCGGAGAGCACGCGCGCTGGCAAGCAGCCGCTCAGCCTCGACTCGAAGGCTCCGACCAAGGATGTCGAGGAATGGATGTACCGCGAAAACCGCTTCCGCATCCTGCGCAACTCCGACCCGGCGCGGGCGCAAGAGCTGCTCGAGAAGATGCGCGAAGACGTTGTCACCCGCTGGAAGATGTACGAACAGTGGGCGCAGTTTGACATTTAGGTATGTGATCGCCAATCATGCGCCGGGCGTTAAAACGCTCCGGCTATGATCAGAAAAGTCCGCTGAAGGGACTCTGTCCAGCCCCTTCAGCGGGCTTCTTGTCTTTGATTATAGCCGTGCGGTTTTAACCCACGGCGTCTTTCTGCCATCACGCCGGAGGGCAACCGGCCCTTGCAAGCCTGTACAGGCGTGATATAATCGCCGCGCTTGACATCCCAGGGAGTAAAGAAACGATTATGTCCGTACAAGATGCGCTTCAGGTAATTCAGATATTGACGTCCATCGCCCTGATCATCGTGATCATCCTTCAGGCTCAGGGTTCCAGTTTGGGCGGTTTGTTCGGCGGTTCCGACAACATGGGCATCACCAAAACGCGGCGCGGCCTGGAAAAAACGCTGTTCCAGATCACCGTGGGGCTGTCGGTCGCGTTTCTGGGCAACGCTATCATCCAACTGCTGATCCAGAAGATCTAACCGGTCGTTCACGCCGCTGGCCGTTGGCGCTCCGTTCGTCCCGTTCCTGCCATTTGCCAACCGCTGACAGCTAACCACTAATCACTACAATCTATGGGGGGTGTTTTGTGCTTGGGCAGAAAACACCTCGTTGTTTTTAGGAGGGAGTTATGCTGAAGGGATTACGCTGGCCGCTCCTGGCGCTGGTTCTCGCAGGCGGGCTGCTGCTGCTCGCATATCTCAGCCGGCCCGACGACAAGAAATCTGACGAGCCGGCCGCCGCGAACGCCGGGACAGCGACACCCACCGCGCCCTCGCCCACATCCCAACCAACACCCCTGCCCACCTCATCTACCGAGAGCGCCCCGACGTCCGCCGCACAAACTCAGCTCTTGCCACCCGCCGAAGCCCTGCCCGCGCCGGAGAATATTCTGGTCGAAGCCGTCATCGGGGAGATCCACAAGCTCAACCCATTGCTGGCAGCCAACAACCCGGTCGATCGGGATATCACGTCGCTGATCTTTGAGGGATTGACCCGCACCAATGAATACGGCGAGGTGATCCCCGCGCTGGCCAAATCCTGGACGGTTTCTACCAGCGGCCTGGAATATCTGTTTGTGCTGCGCGAAGACGTGCTCTGGCAGGACGGGCTGCCCTTCAGCGCCGACGATGTGTCCGTCACACTGGACATGATCAGCGATCCAGTCTTCCCCGGCGATACGGCGCTGCACGAGTTCTGGCGCACGGTCGAAGTCGATGTGCTGGATCGCACGATGATCCGCTTCCGGCTCACGCAGCCGCTCGCGTCGTTCCCGGACCAACTGCGCATCGGGCTGCTTCCGGCGCATGTCTTCAAGAACGTCCCGGTCGAGCAGTTGGACCGGCACCCGTTTAATCTCTCGCCCATCGGGACCGGCCCCTACCAGATCGAAACACTGACCGCTTCATCGGGGCAAATCGACGGCATCCAACTGCGCGTTGCGCCCGTCTACCGCGAGCGTCCGGAAGGTCAAGACGGCTACTGGCTGGATCGGCTCGTTTTCCGCACCTATCCCGACGCACAGGCGGCGCTTGATGCCTTCCGCCAGGGCGAAGTGAACAGCATCAGCCGCATCCCTTATGAGCTGCAAGCCGATGCCGCGCAGGTGCCCGGTCTCAGCCTGTATACGGCGGTCGAGCCGCATGTCGGCGTGCTGATCTACAACTGGGAGCGCAATGGGCGTTTAGTGCGCAACCCCCGCGCGCGGATGGCGCTGGCCCACGCACTCGACCGGACCGCGTTAGTCTCGGATCATCTGCTCGGCCGGGCGATCCTCGCGGACAGCCCGCTTTTGCCCGGTTCCTGGGCCTATGAAGCCGGACTAACCTGGCCCAATTATGATCTGACCCTGGCCAAGGCCCTGCTGGAAACTGCCAGCGCTGAAGAACCGCCCGCCGAAGAGGAAGCTCCTGCCGAGGAGTCCGCGGCCGAGACGGTTGCACCGGAAGCCACCACTGAAGCACCTTCTGAGGCGACCGCTGAGGCGACGACCGAAACAACTCCCGAAGCAGCCACCGAGTCCGATCTCACGGGCACGCCCGAAGCCGCCCCTGATGATACGGGCGTAGAGGGCGGCGAGCCCGGTGGTGACGAGAGCGCCCCCGCCGAAGAACCGGAGCAGGCTGAGCCCGATTTCAGCATCCTGACCCTGAATGATCCGGCGCTGGTCGCGCTGGCCGAAGACGTCGCGACAGGCTGGGCCGCGCTGGGCCTTGAGATGGATGTTGAAACAGTGGACGCCGGCGATCTTCACGCGCGGCTCGAAGACGGCGATTTTGGCGTGGCGCTGATCGAACTCAGCTTCGAGCCCAACGCCGACCCCGATCCGTATGTCTTCTGGCACCAGGGGCAGTATGGCACTGGGCAGAACTTCGGCGCGATGGACGACCGGCGCATCAGCGAGACGCTGGAAATGGCCCGCCGCGATCCCACCGGCGTGAACCGCATCATGCTCTACCACCAGTTTCAGGCGCTTTTCGCGGAGCGTGTTCCCGCGCTGGTGCTCTATTATCCGCTGTACATCTATGCCGCCGACACCCGTCTGGACGGTATCCAGCTTGGTTTTCTGAGCTCGCCCAGCGACCGGTTCCGCAACCTTCAGGACTGGGTTTTTGCGGGCACGATCCTGGAATGAAGGCGGATTCGGGCTTGACATTGACGGTGAGCACCGCTAAAATTATGCTTACTTCTTGCCGAAGTGGCGGAATTGGCAGACGCGCTACGTTCAGGGCGTAGTCCTCGTTCGGGGGTGTGGGTTCAACTCCCACCTTCGGCACCAGGCCCAGGTTGATGGTTAAACCTGGGTTTTTTTATTGTGGTGTGGTACGGTTAAGGGGTCTCGGAAAAAAGCTCAAAAAAGACGAACCGCCGAGACGCAGAGTACGCAGAGATTCTTGAGGAAGAGAGAGTAGGGGCGTGTTAACAAACCCGCCCTGCTTCCAAAGAATAACACCTCAGGCCATAATTGGCCGTGCTGACAATGGTGGTATTCCCTATGGACGACTATCCCGACGACCTGTCCGGTGCGGCACCACGCCGCCGCAGCCGCCAGCAGATATCGAGCATGCAGATTGTATTCGCGGCTATCCTGTCGGTGGGTCTGCTGCTCGTGATCAACTTCAGCGGGCGCATCGCGCGCAGCCAGCAGACCGAAGCGGAACGCCAGCGTCTCCAGGCGACAATCACCGTGCTCGAAGATCAGCAGCTTGGCCTGCTGAAGGATCGAGACTTCGCCGCCAGTGATGCGAGCGTCGAGCACTGGGCGCATACCGAAGGGAAAATGGTCCGCGACGGAGAAGTCCTCGTGATCCCGATCCCGGCCGGGATCGTGGAGCCAACGCCTCTGCCGCCCGCCCCGGTGCTGAACACGACGCCCCAGCCCGAGCCCGAAGAAGCCAACTGGCACCTGTGGTGGAACCTGTTTTTTAGCGGCGAACCACCGTTTTAGGTCTGTGCAGGGTCAGGTTCGGTCGTGTTCGCCTTTGCCTGCACCGGCTCCGGCTCCGGGCTGGAAGGCGGCTTAACGGGCGGGGACGCTTCCTCAGCCTTGGCGGTGGTTTCTGGCGCTGGTGAGGCTGTCTCTGCCGGTGGCGCGGATAAATCTGGCAGCGGCGCGATAAGTTCGACGGCAGGCGGCCGGATGTCCGGGATTTCCTGCGTGACCGCTTTGGCGGCTTCACGTCGCTTGCGGCGGGGTGCCGTCAGACGCCCGGCCAGATCTCGCACCTGGCTGAATGTGGTCGGTTTGATCAGCACGAGGTCGGCCATATCCTGAACCAGATCGGCCGAGCGCGGGTCGGCGGTGGCGATGATCACCAGCGTGTCTTTCAGGCGCTCGTCGGCGCGGATGCTGCGGATAATATTGGTGCCCAACACCTGCGGCAGATGCAGATCCAGCACGATGATTTCGGGAACCGTCTCTTTCAGGCGGGCCAGCGCTTTATCACCTTCCGCGATCTGTTCCGTCTGAAATCCCAGAACTTCGAGCGCTTTGGCAAAAATCACAGATGCGTCAAAGTCATCCTCAATGACCAACGCCAACGCGTCGTCACTCATCGGACCTTCTCCTTTTCTAAGATGATTGGCAGAGACAGGGTGAACGTGCTGCCCTGCCCCACTTCGCTCGTCAGGCTGATATCGCCGCCCAGCAGATTAGCCAGTTGTTTGACAATGGCAAGACCCAGACCGCTGCCGGCGTGCTGGCGCGTGGCCGAATCATCGACCTGCCGGAACGGCTCAAAGATGTACGACTGGGCCTCGCGCGGGATGCCGGGGCCGGTATCGCTGACGTCAAGCGTCCAGTGTTCGGGATCGGGCCGGTGAACGTGGATGGCGATCTTGCCTTTGCTGGTGAACTTGATCGCGTTGCCCACCAGATTTACCAGGATCTGATTCAGCCGGGTACGGTCGCTGACCAGACTTTCGGGCACATTGCTGGCGACCGAATATTCGAGCTTAAGCCCCTTTTGCAGAGCCAGGACGTTCATCACCGAGCCAAGCTCCTCGATCAGCTCATTCGGGTTGAAGGGTGTCATTTTGACCGATATTTTGCCAGCTTCGATCTGGGCCTGATCCAGCAGGTTGTTCACGAGACCCAGCATGCGGTGGCCGTTGGCGATAATCCGCTGGGTCGTCGTAAGCTGCCCCTCAGTGAGCGCGCCGTAGACTTGCTCCTTGAGCATATCCGCGTAACCCATAATCGCGTTCAGCGGCGTGCGCAGCTCGTGCGAGACCATCGAGACAAAGGCGCTTTTCATCCGGTCCACTTCGGCTTCGCGCGTGTAGTCGCGGAAGACCACCACCGTGCCCGACATTTCGCCGGAGCGGTCACGCACCGGGGCGACACTCACCGACAGCGTTTTCTCTTCCCATTCGAACTTGACGCGCGACCCACTGCGCAGCCGCCGGTCACGCACGTAGCGGATGACTTTGTCACGCTCATCGTTCTTTTCATTGCCCAGGGTAAGCACGTTCTCCACGCTCTTATCGCGAATTTCATCCGTCGAGCGGTTGAGCAGATGCGAAATAGCATAGTTGGCGACAATCGCCTTGCCGTTCATATCAAATACGATCACGCCGTCGGCAATACTTTCGAGGATGGCCTGATTTTTGCCGGATTCCGTCTGGACCCGGTCCAGTGCTTCGGCGAGATCGCGCGTGCGGTCCATCACCCGCTGGTCAAGTTCGCGGTTGATGGCGCGCAGATCGATCAGGGCGCGCTCAAGGCTGCGCGCCGACAGCCACGAAACCAGCGCCACGGCGAAAAATCCCATGATCGCCGGTACGTTGGGAAACACATCGAGCGCAAAGATCGCGATCACCGCATTGATCACCCCGGCCAGCGTCGCGAGGAGAAAACTCGATGCCGGATGCAGCAGCACGCTCGCCATAATGATCGGGATGGCGAACAAAAACAGGCTGCGACCGTCAACTACCTCTTCGGGTATGTCGCTGAACGCAAAGACGAAGGTCAGCAGCAGCAAGAACAGAAGGCTGCCGAGTGGTCCCGAACGATAACGGCTGAGCAGCAGCAGTCCCGAGAACCCTACCAGGAACACAATGCTGCCCACCAGCAGAAGCGTCAGGTCTTCGTCGTAGCCAGACAAGGCCGCAAAAACGAGCGTCAGCAGCAGAATCAGCACATCGACGATCAGCAGCCCCAACAGCATAATGGTGAGCAGCTTACGCTTCCGGGCGTCTTCGGGATCCGTCGATGGGATGTCAAACAGTTGGCTCAGAATCGCCATGGCATTCTTTACCCTTGCCCCACTAACATGAGCGCGCTCAGGATCGCCGAACGCACTACCCACACCGGACAATACAAACACTTGCCAATCCACAGCGGCGGCAGCGGATCCTCCTGGTGGGCGGCCAACCACGCCGCGCCGCGCCGCAGCACATCATCCGGCACGTCGTGCCCGCTGCGCTTCCACAGGACCAGGGCTTGCAGGCAGTAAGCCGTTTCCTCGGCTGTGGGATTGTAGTAGCCCCATGAGCCATCCTGGTTTTGGGTTTCCAGGATCCAGTACACCGCGTTATCGACCAGACCATCCGCATAGCCGGCTGCGATGATTACCAGATGGGCCGTCGGATAGTAGGGCGAGGCGTGCCATTTGTCGAACCAGAACAGCCGGATCGTCTGGACCCGCGCCAGGTAGCGCCGCACTTTGCGCACTGTTGGATGATTTGCCGGCAAACCGCCCTTGCGCAGCGCGCCGAGGATATGGATATTCGTGCTGATCGACGGGTTGGCTTCCAGTTCATAACAGCGGTAATGGTCGTCTTCTTCGTAGCTCAGCACAGCGGCCAGATCCGCTTCGCGCCCGAAATGCGTCAGCACTTCGAACACCAACCCGGTATCATCGCCGTCCTTGGGCGTATAGCCGAGGGCGTGGCCGATGCCGGTGCCCGGCTGCCATGCCCGCTGCAAAAAGTCCAGGTGCGGCTTGCACAGCGCCCGCGTATCCTGGTCGAGTTCTTCCAGCAGGGAGAGGTTCCACAGGGTCCATGCCTGCTCGAACACGTCAAACGGGGCGACATCCGGCACGCCGCCATCCGTCACAACCTGCCGCAGATAGGCCAGCGCGCCGGGATCGCCGTGGCGGACGTGCAGCGCGAAATACGCGGTCGCCGAGGGGCTGTGCCCGACCGAGCCATTTGCCTCTTGCAGGCGATCAATATCCAGCAGGCGCAGTTCGTCCGGCCCGGCCATCTCGACCGAAAACGCCACCGTCACAGCACGATTGATCATGCCGCCGGGCAGGGACGCGAGTTTGGCCGCGCGATAGTGCGACAGCTTGCTCAACACGTCATTTTCGTACCCGTTGACAAAATCAAGCTTGTGCGCCTCGCTGAGCAGGGTCGGCGCGATTAACTCAAATCCGATGGTGGACCCCGGTGGATCGGCCAGCAGGCCGTTCGCGAGGGGTTTCAGCGCAAGCTGCGCCCGCTGGCAGCGCTGCCGGTCGTCGGCCCTGCCATAGCGCGCCAGGGCGGTCATGGCCGCCAGTGTGCAGATCATGCGATCGTGGTGGTAGCGCAGATAGCCCGTCCCCCACGAGCCGTCCGGCAGTTGATGATGCCGCAGCCATTCCAGCGCATGCTCGCCGATATCGGCGTCCAGCTCGATCAGACGGGCCATCCAGGCTGTGTCATAGGCCGTATTCAGCATCCAGCCGCCGCCAATTTTGCGGAGAAGCTGCTGGACATCCTGTCGAAGTTGGGCGCTATCCGTTACGAGTCCGGACTGGTGAAGTGGGGTGGTATCACCACCTGGGGCAGCGGATACCAGTACCCGCCGCGCGCCTGTTTGGCTCCCACGCCGAGAGTTTTGCCCATATTGGACCGGTAAAATTCCTGCATCAGCTTCCATTCATCAGGCTCCAATGTCGTATAATCGGCATCCCCGGGCCGGGCGTACAGATGATCGTATAAAATCTCCGCCAATTGGCGTGCGGTCAGATAAGGGGATGGATTAATGGTGAAATAAAGGTCTTCCTCGCCCGCTGCGACGAGCGGCATATCGAAGGCGCTGAACTTGTCAAAGCCGATGAAAAAGCTGACGGGCGGCACCGGCTCACCATAATACATTTCAACGAGCGCCTGTTTATCGGGTATGCGGCCAGACTCATTGAAGTAGCGGACGGACATTTCGGCCAGCATTCCGGCAGCATCCTGCGCAAACAGGCCCAGGAACAGCCGGTGCCGGGTGTGAGTGAGCGTGCTTGCCGTCAGATCGTCGAACAGGTCCAGCAGGTAGGCATAGGGAGTGGAAGCGAAATACTTCCGATAATCTCCATAAAAACGGACGCGGACTTCATAATCACGGAAAAAATCCAGAAACCGGGCGTCGGTCGCAAGACGTTCCAAACCCTTTGCCACGATCTCGACGTAATCATCGCCGCGTTCCGCCAGGTCAGGACCAAATGCCGGGGTCAGCAGGTATTCAATCCCGTGATCAAACAGCAGCCGGTACAGGTCGATATGCCGCTGTTCGATCACCGCCAGATAATCCCACAGCAGGTCTGGCGATTGGAGCGCCTGGGGATATTCCAGCAGGAACCAGCGCCGGGTGCCGTTGATCGGAAAGACGCAGACCTTCGGGCCGGCGGCGCGCACCTGGGCAGCGATTTCATGGGTGGGTAGATTCAAGAAAGTCTCACGTTCCAACCTATTCGCCTCCGTCGGGCTGGGGCCGTTCCAACGAGCTACCAAAAAGATTGTTAGCATATCACAGAATTGGCCGGCCGTCCTTTACCGGCGACACTCAAACCATATCAAACACTGCTGAGTGTGCCGCTTACCAACATGTTTTACGAGGGATCCCGAGCTTTACCAGTGAAACGATCGGCAAAAGGAACGGAACCCTTCTGCCGATGCGCAATACAAGGCATTTGCCGTTTGTATCTTGTTTATGTTGGGTTAATCATATAACAACTCTGGCTTATCGCAAATAGGGCGATTGGCCCAATTCACCGTGACGATCAGCCTGAATGCCTGCTGGTAATCGCCGGTTTGTCAGCGCGATAATCAGTTGTATCGAATTTGGACCAATCATGAAAAACCATGCCAGGACTATCATCTGTCATTGCTCTGGTTGGCGCGTTCGCCGGCCATCCCGCGCTGATTGCCCTTCTCGAGCACGGGAGCTATGAGACGCTGCGCGTGACCGGGTCGGACGATCTGGTTGACCGGCTGCTGGACCGCTACCCCGTGCTGATTCTCGTCGATGGGCAGGATGCTGGCTGGGAGCGGTGGGCGGCCGCCATCAAAGCAGAGCAGGCTCTCCGCCGCCTGCACGTCCTGATCGTCACGCCGGACGACTCCGCCGCGCCGGTCGCGCGATCCGTCGGGGCGGATGGAGTCCTGCCTGGTGACACGGCAGGCGAAGACGATCTTCGGCGGCAAATTGAGCCGCACATCCGCCGCCTCGAACCCGAAATCGCCGATCAACTGGCCTGCCAGTGCCGCGAATCGCTGCCGCCGCTGGCCCGGCTGGGCGTCGAGCGGTTTAACGCGGGCGCTTATTACGCGCAGCACGACGCCTTCGAGGCGCAGTGGATGGCCGAGCCCGGCCCCGTGCGTGACCTGTACCGCGCGGTGCTTCAGGTTGGGGTGGCCTACTACCATATCACCCGCGGCAACCCGGTGGGCGCGCTCAGGATGCTGCGGCGCTGCGTGCAGTGGTTCGCCGTGCTGCCGGATGACTGCCAGGGGATCGACGTGCGCCAGCTTCGTGAGGATGCCGCACAGGTCCGCGCCGCGCTGCTGGCGATGAATCCCGGCGAAACCGGCGCGTCGGTGGATCCGGCTCTGCTCAGACCGATCCGCCTGCTCGATTCAGTCTGACTTCCCTGCCTGACTGTCCGCCTACGATTGTGCGACGCCTCACGAGCGACCGGCTGTTTCCCTCTGGATGACGCTGTCGGGCCGCACTATAATCTTGAGAGCGTCCGATCACCAGCGAAAAGTGATAATTCCATGCGTTCTCGCCTTCGCCCACCCAAAACCCGCCGGCGCTCAGCACCGCGGCGACTGCCCGTGATGGTCCAGAGACGGTTCCCGGCCCAGCAGCGGCCAGCGGCACCCCAGGCACCAGCCGGACAGCCGCAGCCGCCGGCCCACGTGGCGCGCCGCCGATCACGCTCGCGCCGGCTGAGCACATCCAACGCCGTGCTGCTGAGTTTGGCCGGGGTTGCCGTGCTGATGGTCGCCTGTCTGCTGGTAACCGCCGTCGGTTTTGGCGTCATCTATTCGTCCGGGCGCGCGCTGCCAGGAGTTCCACGCGGCGGGCGTCGATCTTGGCAACATGACCGAAGAAGAAGCGGCCCAGACGCTTGCCAATGCGTGGAACAGCACGGGGCTGCTGGTGCGCGATGGTGATCGGGTCTGGGCGGTCACGCCCTCCGAACTCGGCATCCGCATCGATGACGCGGCGACAGCGCAGGCTGCGGTTGATTTCGGGCGCAGGGATGGCGGCCTGGTCGGCGCGCTGCAAGCGATCGCCAGCGATGTGGACATTAATCCCGTTCTGGCGGTGGATCTCGTGCAGTTGGGCGCGTATCTGGAAAATGCCCGGCCGCAGTTTGATCTGCCGGCGGTGAATGCCGGTGTGCGGCTGGTCGGGGGACAGGTCGTCGCCAGTCCGGCGCATGAAGGCCGCGCGCTGAACGGTGTCGCGACGGTGGATCGGATGCGTGTTGATGCCGCCCGCGAACTGGCCGACGGCGCGCTCGATCTGACGATGAGCGTTACCTATCCCGCCATTACGGACGCCGGGCCGCTGGTGGCACAGGCGGCGGCGCTGCTGTCCAGCCCGTTTACCGTCAATGCCTACGATCCCGTGCGGGACGAGTGGCATCGTTGGAGCGCACCGCCCGACGTCTGGGCGGCGTGGATTTCGGCCGCGCCTGCGCCAGCCGGATCTGACGGGCTTACGCTGGCCTTTGATACGGCAGGACCAACGGCATTTTTGCAGACAAACAGCAGCTTCGGGGATGAGCGCCGCATCGAGATCGATAAGGGGGTCGCGGCTATGCAGGACGCGATCACGCGCGGCCAGACCAATGCCACCATCCGCGTGTGGCATGGACCCACCACCTACACGGTGCAGGCCGGGCAGACACTCGCCGCCATCGCCGAGGAGATCGGCATCCCGTATCCCTTCATTCAGGCGGAGAATCCCGGGATCAACACGGATGCGCTCAGCGTCGGGCAAACACTGGCGATTCCATCCAAAGACGTGCTGCTCCCGCTGGACCCGATCCCGCACAAACGCATCGTGCTTAGCCGCAGCCAGCAGCATCTCTGGGCCTATGAGAACGGGCAGATCGTGTTCGACTGGGTGATCTCGACCGGGCTGCCATCCAGCCCGACGGCGCTGGGCATATTCCAGATCCAGTCGCACGAACTGAACGCCTACGCGCAGCAGTGGAATCTGTATATGCCGCATTTTATGGGCTTTTACCATCCGGGGCCGAACATGGATCTGTGGAACGGGTTCCACGGCTTCCCGACGCGGGGCGGCGGGTACCTGCTGTGGTCCGACGACCTGGGGACGCCGGTCACCTATGGCTGCGTGCTGCTCAGCCTGGAAAATGCGCAGACGCTCTATAACTGGGCGGAAGAAGGGACTGTGGTCGAGGTCCGGGCGTGACCCCGGCAGCGGCACAGATGATCACTTATATTCGGGGGCGCTGATCACTTCGGCTTCGTCCAGCGGCCAGTAGCGCACCCGGGCGATTCCGACAATCGAGGAGCGCGACACGGGGCCAAACGAATGGCTGTCCAGGCTGTGACTGCGGTTGTCGCCCAGGACAAAAAACTCGTCGGGGCCTAAGTTCCATTCGCCGTTGCACGAGCTGTAATCGCAGTAACCGGAGATGTAATCCTCCTCGAGAAGTTCGCCGTTGACATACACGCGACCTCCCTGGATGGTGATCGTTTCGTTCGGCAGGCCGATCACCCGTTTGATCAGTAGTTCATCCTGCACCTTCGGCGAGTCCAGTACCACCACGTCCCCGCGTGACGGACCGGCGAGCAGCATCGTGATGCGGTCCACGATCACGCGCTCGCTGGTGTGAAAATTGGGCTGCATGCTGGCACCGTCCACGACGTAGCGCGGCAGGAACGAATCCATACCGATTCGCACCAGCGCGACGATCAACACAATCTGGATGATTTCCTTCACCCACGATCGTGATCGCTGGCTGCGCTCGGATTCGATTTCTTCGGTTGTGTACCAGTCGTCCATCGTAGTCCCACCGATCCGGCGACGCCAATCACCCAACCATCATTGTACGCTTAACTGGCGCGGACAGGAACGCTTTATTAGCTAACTCTAATCTTAGCACAGCGCCCGGCAGAACCCCTACACATCAAAATAAAGCGCGACTTCATACGGATGCGGACGGTTGCGGACCGCGTAATACTCCATCTCGCGTTTGTAGTCGATCCACTGGCGGATCAGGCTGGTGCTGAAGACGCTGCCCGCCAGCAGAAAGTCGTGATCGGCTTCCAACGCCCGCAGGGCCTGTTCGAGCGAGCCGGGCAGGCTTTGAATGCTGGCGCGCTTTTCGTCCGACCACGAGAACACGTCCTCGTCAATCGGGCCAAAACCGGCGGCGCTGGGATCGATCTGGCGCTGGATGCCGTCGATGCCGGCCATCAACTGCGCGGCCAGCGCGAGATACACGTTGCACGTCGCGTCGGGCGGGCGGAACTCCATCCGCGCGTTATCGGGTTGTATGGCATATTTCGGGATCCGAATGGCGGCGCTGCGGTTGCCCAGCGAGAAAAAGGCGTTCACCGGCGCTTCAAAACCGGGGATCAGCCGCCGGTACGAATTCGTGCTGGGGTTGGTCAGCGCCAGCAGCGCCGCACCGTGGGTCAGCAGCCCGCCGATGTAGCAGCGCGCGGTCTGGCTCAGACAGCCGTATCCGCGCGGATCGTAAAACAGGTTGCATCCGTCCCGAAAAAGCTGCTGGTGAAAGTGCATCCCGCTGCCCGCTTCGCCATACAGCGGCTTGGGCATGAAGGTCGCCGTCTGGCCGTGCGCGACCGAGGTCATCTTGGTCACGTACTTGACCAGCATGGCCGTATCCCCGGCGGCGACCAGCCCCATCATCGGCGTTTCGATCTCCACCTGGCCGGGACCGCCTACCTCGTGATGGTGGTACTTGACCGCCGCGCCCATCGTTTCGAGATGCAGCGTGATCTCCGAGCGCAGGTTATACAGGCGATCCTTGGGCGGGATGGCGTGATACCCTCCATGCAGCGGGATATAGTGGCCGTGCCCACCCTCGCTGCTGTTCCAGTCCGCCTCTTTTGAATTCAGCCGGTAGCTGGACTGGTTGACCCCGTTTTCATAGGCCACGTCGTCAAACACGTAAAACTCAAACTCCGGCCCCCAGCGGCTCTCGCTGGCGATGCCCGTTTCGCACAAATACGCCTCGGCCCGGATGGCGATATTGCGCGGATCGTTGGCGAAGACCTCGTGCGTGTCCGCTTCCAGCGTCGTGCAGATGAAGCTCAGCGTCGCCGTCTGCCAGAAGGGATCGATCACCCCGCTGGTCAGATCCGGCACCAGCACCATATCGCCCGCTTTGACGCTTTTTAACCCTACCGCCGAGCCGTCAAAGCCAATCCCCTCCTGCATCAAGGCGGGCTTGAATTGGCTGGCCGGCAGCGTCAGGTGATGCCAGCGCCCCCACAGATCACAGAACTTGAGATCGATCATCTGGATATGATGTTCGGCGATATAGTTTCGGGCTTGCTGAAAGGTGGTGAACATACAAAATATCTCCTCAATAAGGTTAATAGGTATTGCTCAGGTCCCGATGATAGCGACAGACAGCCGCCGCCGCCAATGGACTAAATGTGGTTTTTTGGGCTATAACTTGTCTACTGACACAGGAGGTGTGCGTGACGAAAAAGAAGCCGATGTTCTACCGCAAAGAAGTCGGCCGCACAGAAAACGGCGAGATGATCACGGTAATCTGCCGGATGGATCGCGGCACCTGCGATTTTGTCTATGCCGAGGTGAGCAGCAGCCCACTGCACGAGCCGGGCATCTACGACGCCAGCGACTACCAGTATTTGCTCGGTGCATCCGCCAAATCGCTGGAGCATATGGGTTTTCTGCCGCTCTAGGGCAAGAATTTACCCCACACGCCCATACGTGCCCGGCCGCGGATCCTGAATATTGACAGTGGGGATGGCAAATTCTATGCTAATAGCTCTTGCGCTCAGAACACACCAGGGTTCGTAAGTTATGACACATTTTTCAGACTCGCTCCACGAGAAACTCGTCAGCCTGTACGGGTCGGAGCCGGGGACCGCGGCGTATCACCAACTGGCGGCGATGTTAGAAGGCTTATGCCGACGAGCCGCCGCAGTTTAGCACACAGCCTTCCGGGGGCGTCACCGAGCGTGACGTGGTCCTGATCACCTACGGCGATTCGCTGCACGAGCCGGGAATCGCCCCGCTGCAAACGCTGCACGGTTTTTTGAAACGCACGCTGTCCGGTATTCTCTCTTCGGTTCACATCCTGCCTTTTTTCCCTTTTTCGTCGGATGATGGCTTTTCTGTCATCGATTACAAGCAGGTTAACCCCACGCTGGGCGACTGGAACGACATCAACCGTCTCAGCCAGGATTTTAAGCTGATGTTCGACGTCGTGATCAACCATGTCTCGGCACAAAGTGACTGGTTCCAGCGCTTTGTGGCCGGTGATCCGGAAGTCGAGGATTTCTTTATCACGGTTGATCCCGCGACGGATCTGTCCAAAGTCGTGCGGCCGCGCACCCTGCCGCTGCTGACCGCCTTCACCCGACCGCAGGGAACCGCCCACGTCTGGACCACCTTCAGCGCCGACCAGATCGATCTGAACTTTTCGGACCCCGGCGTACTGCTGCGGATGATCGACGTGCTGCTGTTTTATGTGCGCCAGGGGGCCAGCCTGATCCGGCTGGATGCGATCGCGTATCTCTGGAAGACGCCGGGCACGACCTGCATCCATCTGCCCCAGACGCATACCGTCGTCAAGCTGTTCCGCGACGTGCTGGATCGCGCGGCGCCCCACGTCCTGATCATCACCGAAACCAACGTGCCCCACGCCGAGAACATGTCATACTTTGGGAGCGGCACCGACGAAGCGCAGATGGTGTACCAGTTCCCGCTCCCGCCGCTGCTGCTGCATACCATCGCCACGGGTGACGCCACCCGGCTGAGCGACTGGGCCGAGGGTATCCAGCCCGTATCGGAGCGCGCGACGTTTTTCAACTTCACGGCGTCGCATGATGGCATCGGCGTGCGCCCGGTGGAAGGCATCCTGACGCGCGGCGAGATCGAGGCGCTGGTGCAGCGTGCCACGGCGCACGGCGGCGCAGTATCCTACAAAACCAACAGCGACGGATCGTCCAGCCCCTACGAGCTGAACATCAACTACTTCGACGCCCTGTCCGATCCGGCGGCGGATGAGCCGCTTGAGCTGCAGGTGCGGCGGTTTCTGGTGTCGCAAGCGATCCAGATCGCGGTGGTCGGTGTGCCGGGTATCTACATCCACAGCCTGCTCGGATCGCGCAACTGGCATGAAGGCGTGCAGCAGACCGGGCACCTGCGCTCGATCAACCGCGAAAAACTGCGCGCCGGTGAAGTCGAGGATGCAATCGGCACGCCAGGATCGCTGCGCCAGCAGGTTTTCGCCGCGTACCGGCGTCTGATCCAGATCCGCACGGGGCAGAAAGCCTTCCATCCGAATGGGCCGCAGCAGGTGGTCCGGCTGCACCCGGCGCTGTTTGCCGTGATCCGCACCTCTCCTGACGGCGCTGAACATATCGCGGCCATCCACAATGTATCGTCCAATCCTGTACGCGCCGATCTTGCCCGAATCCCGCTGGGCGCGACCGCGTATGACGATCTGGTGTCGGGCCAGCCCTGCACGCTGGGATCGGTCGTGATCGCGCCCTATCAAATCATGTGGCTAAAAGCCGGGGGGAACCAAGCCATGAGGATCGGATTTGTCGCCACGCGCATCGCCGGGGTGGACGGCGTATCGCTTGAGATCAGAAAACTGGCGGACGTGCTGGCGCGGATGGGGCACACGTCGTTTTACTGCGCGGGCGAATTAGGCGATTACGCGCAGCCGGGTTTGCTCGTGCCGGAATTCCACTTTCAGCACCCCGAAGCCGTGGCGATTCACGACGAGGCGTTCAGCGGGGTCGAAGAATCGCGCGATCTGTACCGGCGGATCACCCGATCCGCAGCGGTGCTGAAGGAAAAACTCTACGAATTCGCCGGCGGTTTTCAGCTTGACTGGATCATCACGCAGAACGCGCAGTCGATCCCGATGCAGATCGCGCTGGGCGTGGCGCTGCGGGACTTTATCGCCGAGACACACCTGCCGACCATCGCGCACTGCCACGATTTTTACTGGGAGCGCGAGCGTTTTCTGGCGAATCGGATTCCCGACATCCTGGCGACCGCGTTCCCATCCGAAGGCACGTCAACTCGCCACGTGGTGATCAACACCGTCATGCAGCGCGAGCTTTACATGCGGCGCAGGCTGCACGCGACGTATGTTCCCAACGTGTTTGATTTTCGCAATCCCCCGCCACCACCCGACGATTACGCGCTGGGTCTGCGCGCCGACCTCGGCATCGCACCGGATGAGATCATGCTGTTGCAGCCGACCCGCATCATTCGCCGCAAGAATATCGAGCGCGCGGTCGAACTGGTCAAGCTGCTGGCCGAGAGCGGCGACGGGCGGCGCTACTGCCTGGTGATCACCGGCTACGCGGGCGACGAAAAAGGCACCTATGATCGCTGGCTGCGGCGGCAGGTGGAGCAAGCGGGGATCCGCGCCCTGTTCATCGGGGATCGCATCACCGAGCACCGCACCCAACAGGCGGCAGGACGAACCTATACCCTGTGGGACGTCTATCCCAGCGCCGATTTCGTGACCTACTTCAGCTCGTATGAAGGTTTCGGCAACGCGCTGATCGAAACCCTCTATTTTCGTAAGCCGCTGGCCGTCAACGCCTATACCCCGTACCGCTCCGACATCCAGCCGGCCGGCGTGCGCGCCATCGAAATCCGCGAAGATGTTCTGCCCGAAACCGCCGATGCGGTGCGCGCCCTCCTGAACGATCCCGCCGGGGTGCAGGCGCTGGTCGAGCATAACTATCAGGTTGGCCTGGAGCATTTCTCCTATGAAGTCCTGGAACGTCATCTGCGGGCGCTGCTGGCGTCCCCATCCCCGGTCTGATCGGCCCATCACGGTTAAGACAACGCGGATTTGATCCAAGCTGAATTCTTATTGATTGACATCCGAAACGATTTGGATTATTGTAGAAATACGAACCAAATCGTTTCGGAAAACTTTTTTGGTGCGTTTATGAAAGTCACTTTAAAAACCATTGCCAGTGAGGTCGGGCTGTCGGTCACGACGGTGTCGCGCGCCCTGGCCGGGTACGATGACGTCAATGAGGAGACGCGCCAGCGCATCATGGAAATTGCGCAGCGCCTCGGTTATCAGCCCAACCTGACCGCGCGCCATCTGCGCAGCAAGTTCACCAACACGATTGGCATGGTCATCCCCCGCACACCCTATTTTTCCGACTCGTTTTTCATGGAACTCCTGGCCGGCGTTGGGCGGCAGGCATCGGAGTACGGCTACGATCTGCTGCTGTCCGTCCAGGTGCCCGGCGAAGAAGAACTCGTCGCCTACCGGCGTATGGTAGCCGGCAGCCGCGTGGATGGTATGGCGATCGCGCGCGTGCTGAGTAACGATCCGCGCATTGAGTACCTGAAGGAAGTTCACCACCCCTTTGTGGCGTTTGGCTGCTCATCTTCCGAGAACAACTATCCCTACATCGACGTAGACGGGGCAACCGGCATCCGGCAGGTTGTTGAATATTTTGTCAGCCAGGGACACCGCCAAATCGCGCTGATCCTCGCACCGGGCGAACTGGCCTTTACGGCCCACCGCTTTAATGGCTACCGGCAGGGTCTCGATGAAGCCGGTCTGCTCTACCGCGACGAATACGTGGTGCGCGGCAATCTCACCCAGCAGAGCGGGGCTGAAGCCGCGCGCCGCCTGCTGACCCTTTCTGAACCACCGACGGCGATCCTGGCCTGCAACGACCTGATGGCGTTGGGCGCGATGTCTGCCCTGGCGGAGCGAGGGCTGGTGGTTGGCCAGGATGTCACCGTCTCCGGCTTCGACGATATTCCCGCCGCGGCCAATGCCCAGCCGCCCCTGATGACCGTCCGCCAGCCGATCTACGATATTGGCCGCCGGCTGATGGATATGCTGATCCCTATTCTGCGCGGCGAACCGCTCGATCAACCCCATGTGTTGATTGCTCCTCAAGTGATTATTCGTGCATCGGGCGGAAGCCCGCCCTAGTGCAGTGGAACTGAGACCAAAGGAGGAAAAATCGGACGGATTACTCAGTCTCATTTGGACGACATGGCACAACAGTCGTGTATATCGTCAAAATCATATAAGGAGAAACCTGATGTCAACCAAAAGTTTCCGCGCGATCATGGTGTTGTTGATCGTCGTGACCCTGGTCGGCTCGATGAGCGTCTTTGCCCAGGATGACAAAGTCACGTTTATGTCTACGCAGTTCAACACGGTTGAAGAATCCGCCAAGGCGCAAACGATCCTGGATGGTTTCACCGAGGGCGACGCGGAATTCGTCGGCTCTGAAGAAGGCGCAATGCTGGACCTGCTGCGGGCCGAAAACCAGGCGGGCGAAGGAACGGTATCGCTGCTCGGGTCGCTGCATGGCAGTTTCCCCGTGCTGGCGAACGAAGATCTGGTATTTGACCTGTCTGAACTGCTGGCCGAGATCGAAGCAGATGTTGACGTGAACGATGCCTTCGTCGAGCTGGGCAAGATCGGCACCGAAGACTACCAGTATTACATCCCCTGGATGCAGGCGACCTATATCATGGCCGCCCACAAGGATGCGCTGCCTTACCTGCCTGAAGGCGCGGACATCAATGCCCTGACCTGGGAACAACTCGCCGCCTGGGCGAAAGCGATCTATGACGACACCGGCGAAGCGCGGCTCGGCCTGCCCTATGCGGGTCTGTTCCACCGCTTCCTGCAAGGTTACATGTTCCCGTCCTTCACTGGCGGCATGGTCACGGGTTTCAAGTCGCCCGAAGCGGCTGCCATGTTCGAGTTCGTCAAGAACGACCTGTGGCCCTACGTTCACCCGCAGTCAACCTCCTATGAGTTCATGCAGGAACCGCTGCTGGCCGGCGAAGTCTGGATCGCGTTTGACCACACCGCCCGCCTGATCAACGCCCTGAACGAGCAGCCCGATGACTTCGTGACCTTCCCGGCTCCGGCGGGACCGGCCGGTCGCGGCTTCATGCCGGTGGTGGTTGGCCTGGCGATGCCCTATACCTCGCCCAACCCCGACGGCGCGGAAGCGCTGATTCGCTTCCTGCTGTCGCCCGAAGTCCAGGGAACTGTCTTGCGCGAACTGGCGTTCTTCCCGGTGGTGAGCGGCGTGGATACGTCCGATCTGCCGGCGGGTGTGGCGCTCGAAGCCAGCGCGGTTGAGGCGCAGGCCAATTCGGCGGACGCAGTCCCGGCGCTGCTGCCGGTCGGCCTGGGCGATCAGGGTGGTGCGTTTAACGAGATCTACCGCGCGGCCTTCGATCGGATTGTGCTCAACGGCGAGGATGTTCAGACGGTGCTGGATGAAGAAGGTGGAAATCTCCAGGCGCTGCTGGACCAAACCGGCGCTCCCTGCTGGCCGCCTGATCCCGCGAGTGAAGGTGCCTGCCAGCTAAACTAGTGACCGCACGATAAATGACCGAGTGGGGGAGCTCCTGAAGCTCCCCTGCTTTCTCAAAAGGAACGGCGGTTATGCCTAGAACACGATGGAACCTGGCCCCCTATTTATTGATTTTGCCGTCATTCATTTATCTGGCGCTGTTTTTTGCCTGGCCGATGGTCCGTTCGCTGCAGCTCGCCTTCCAGCGCGATACCCAGATTTTGCACGTCCTGGCCGAAGCGGACGAGAACGCCGACACGACAGGCGTACTGGAACTGCAAACCGAAGTCGCGGTACTCGAACGCGAGCGGCGCGAAGAGCTGCTGCCCAACGGCCGCACGCGTCCGGTCTACTGGTTCCAGATTTCGGGAACCAATGACGCCGGCGAAACCGTGGAAGGCTGGACCCCGCAGAAAAATCTCTTTATTGAATCCCGTACGGAGTCAGAAACGGCGCGCGTGGTCGGCGGCGAAGCGACCAAAGAGTGGACCACAGACAACGTCGAGCGCATGGTCAATGATCCCCGGTTTAAGGATGCAGTACAGACCACGCTCCTCCTGTTCGCCATCATCCTGCCGATCCAGTTCGTCCTGGCGATTATCATGGCGCTGGTCTTGCAGGCGCAGCTGCGGGGCAATACCATTTTCCTGTATATCTTCGCGATCCCCCTCGGCATTTCCGATCTGGCCGCCGGGCTTGTCTGGGAAGCGATCTTCAAACAAAACGGCTTTTTGAATACCTTTTTGCAGCAGCTTGGGTTGATTGACCGCCCCTATATTTTCCTGTCGGCCGAGAACAAACACTGGATGATCGTGGCGATTGTGCTGGCCGAAATCTGGCGCGCCACGTCGATCGTGATGGTGATCGTCGTGTCCGGTTTGCAGGCGATCCCGCGCGATTATCTCGAAGCGGGCGAGTTGTTCGGCGCGAACCTGTGGCAGCGCCTCCGCCATATCATCCTGCCGATGCTCAAGCCGAGCCTGCAAGTCGCGCTGATCCTGCGCACCATCCTGGCCTTTCAGGTCTTCGCGGTGGTGGTGGCGATCTCGGGCGGGCGTGTGCTGACCGTGCTGGCCTACGAGACCTACCGCTGGTACGACCCCAGCGACACCGGCTTTAACAATCCCAACGTCGCGGCAGCCTATGCCGGCTTTATCATGCTGATCTCGCTCGGTATCTCGCTGGTCTATCTGCGCGCCGTGCGCACGCAGGAGGAGGCCGCCAAAGAATGAACACCCGCACCGTTTCCCGGCCCTTGGACGCAGCCCAGCGCCGCGCGCTCCGCCGTATGAAGCTCCGGCGGGCCAGCGTGTACGTCCTGGCGATCCTGATCTCGATCTGGATTCTGCTGCCGATCTGGCTGATCGGGACCAATGGCCTTCAGCACGCGCGAGAACCTGTACGCCTATCCCAAGCTGATCGCGCCCATCCCGTTCTCGACCGAGACGATGGACTTTTTCCTGAACTACACAGGGCATTCTGGACGCGACGCGCAACAGCATCGTCGTGGCCGTGCTCACGCTGGTGCTCTCGACCGCCATCGCCACGCCCGCCGGCTATGCGATCTCGCGCTATATCTTTCCGGGGCGCGACAGCATGCGGCTGATTATCCTGGCGGTGCGCGCCTTCCCGATCGTGATCCTGGCGGTGCCGCTGGCCGTGACGTTCATCCAGTGGGATATGTACGATCAGGTGTACAGCGTGGCGCTGATGCATACCGCGCTGACCCTGCCGACGACGATCCTGGTGATCTCGAGCGTGTTCGCCAGCATCCCGGTGGAGTTCGAAGAGGCGGCGCGCGTCTTTGGCTGCACCCCGCTGCGCGCGTTTTATTACGTCGTGCTGCCGCTGGTCCTGCCCGGCATCGCGGCGGCGGCGATCTTCACGTTCGTGATGTCGTGGAATGAAGTTTTCGCGGCGACCCTGCTGACCATCCGCAACCGCACGCTGCCCGCGCTGATTCTGTACACGCTGAACAAATCGCCGCTGGAGTTCCAATACGCGGGCGGGTTCTTTATGCTGGTCCCGTCGCTGATGTTCATTTTCTTCATCCGCCGCTACCTGTTCAATATGTGGGGCCAGATCACCAAATAGGCGAGAGAACATTATGGCCGAAATTCGAGTTGAGAATGCCGTAAAAACGTTTGGGAAAGTTGTCGCCGTCGATAACGTCAGCCTGACCGTCCACGATCAGGAATTTGTCGTGCTGCTGGGGCCGAGCGGCTGCGGCAAAACCACCCTGCTGCGCGCGATCGCCGGGTTGGGCATGGTGGACAGCGGGCGCGATCATGATCGGTGAGCGGGATGTGACCTACCTGCCCCCCAAAGACCGGAATATCTCGATGGTCTTCCAGAGCTACGCGATCTTTCCGCACATGAAGGTGTACGACAATATCGCGTTTGGGCTCAAGATGAAGCGCGTGCCCAAGGTCGAGAGCGCCGAGCGCGTCAAGTCGGCGGCGGAGCTGCTGCACATCGAAGATTTTTTGGAGCGCTATCCCTCGCAGTTGAGCGGCGGTCAGCGCCAGCGCGTCGCCGTGGCGCGGGCCATCGCCGTACATGCGCAGGTGCTGCTGATGGACGAGCCGCTCAGCAACCTGGATGCCCTGCTGCGCCTGGAAATGCGCGCGGAACTGAAACGGCTGCTCGCCATCCTGGGCGCGACGACGATCTACGTCACCCACGACCAGATCGAAGCGCTCAGCATGGGCGACCGGATCGCGGTCATGCGCAATGGGCGCATTTTGCAGTTCGACAATCCCACCAAGGTCTACGACGCGCCCGGCGATCACTTTGTCGGCGGATTCATCGGCACGCCGCCCATGAACTTCCTCGAAGGGCAGGTCCGCCGCGCGGACGGCGCACTGCGCGTGTATATCGATCAGTTCGCGCTCCAGCCGATCCCGGAGATGGAATCCCTGCTGGCGCAGCGCGATGGTAAGCCGGTGCTGGTCGGAATCCGCGCCGAAAACATGGAACCGCTGAACCGCCGCGACGCCCGACGCGCTGCAAGTCGAGGTGCTGGTCGTCGAGCCGCTGGGGTCGCAAAACCTGCTGACGATCAAGATCGGGTCGGACATCATCAAGGTTTCGACCCACCCCGATTTCCGGGTCAGCGCCGGTCAGGACATCTGGATCCGCTTCCCCAGCGAGAAGATCCGCTGGTACGACCGGGACAGCGGCCGGGCGCTGGTGCCCGATCTCGACCAACTGGCGGCGCTATGATCTCCGACGAACCGTGGCGGCTTGATCCGGCGCACGGGGTCAAGCCGCTCGATTTTGGCGCGGAAGGACTGACCGGCAGCGTGGATCCCCATGGCCGGTTGATCGCGCTGAACATCTATCACCCGCGTTATGGTTATGCTACGCTGACCACTGCCGATCCATTCCCCGAAGACCGGCGTTACGATCCCGCCGCCGTGCGCGCATACCGGGCGGGTCTGGCCGAGCTGGCCGGGTTCGGGCCGGTGTTCGTGTCGCCGGTCGTGTCGCGCGATGCCTTCCTGCTCGAACACGCCATCCCGCATATCCGGCTCACCCTGGCGGATGGTACCCAGGCGGAATGCACCACCTTTGTCGCCAAGGGGGGCGCGATCCAGGTTTGGCAGTGCCCATCCGCGCCGCGCTGGCGGGGGCGGCTGTCGCTCCAGCGCTGTGCCTATACGCAGCTTACCGAGGGCGGACCGGTCGAGATGCCGCCGGTCGAGACCTACGCAGAATTTGCAGACAGCATGCTCACCTTTCACAACCCCGCGCTCGGACTCGCCGCCGCTATCAGCTGGATTTGCGCCGGGCGATCCGTGGGAGGATGTCGCTGACGGGCCGATTGAGCTTGATTTGCCCGGCCAGCCGGGAGAGACCGTTCTTGTCTATGCCTTCGGCGCAACTCCCGAGGAGGCGCGCCGCAGCGCCGCGCGGCTGGCCCGCCAGAATATCCCGCGCCTGCTGCGGAGCCAGCGGAAACAGCACAAAGCAGAACCGGCGGCGCAGATACCGCGTCATCTGGCGCGCGGGCTAGTCTATGGGCAGATGCTGGCCGTCCCGGTGGGTGAGGCGCGCTGCATCCTCACCGATCATATGCTGCTGCCGCTGTCGTGGAACCGCGATGCGTATTACGTCGCGCGGACGCTGCTGAACTGGCCCGACACGTATGCCGATACGGTCTTGCGCCACCTGCTGTGGATGTTCGAGGTGGCCGAGCGGATCGATGGCTTGTGGGGCCGCTGTTACCTCGCCAACGGGCGCATCAAGGATCGCGCGTTCCAGCTTGATCAGCAGTTGTTCCCCCTGCTCGAACTGGCCGAGTATGTGCGCGTGACGGGCGACGAGGCGACCTGGTGGGCGCTGCGCCCGCATATCATCCCGGTCCTTGAGAAGCTGATGGCGCGCAAGCACCGGAAGACGTGGCTGTTCCCCACCGACGAAACTCCGGCGGATGATCCGCTGGTCATGCCCTATCACCTGTCCAGCCATATCCTGTTCTGGCGGACATTTCGGCAGCTTGGCGAACTGGACGAAAACAACGCCTGGATATCGCTGGCGGACATGGTGCGCGATGCCGCGATGAAGCACTTCATCGTGGAGGCCGACGGACGGCGGTCTGTTCGCCTATGCCATCGATGGCGCGGGCGGGTATCGGCTGTATCACGATGCCAACGATTTCCCGCTGGCGCTGGCCCCGGCGTGGGGATTTATTCCCGCCGATGACCCGGTCTGGCGCGCGACGGTCGATTTCGCCTTCTCGGAGCAGAACGCCGGCGGATATTACGCCGGGCGGCTGGGATCGGTGCATACGCGCGCGCCGTGGCCGCTGGGCGACGTGCAGGACATGATCATCGCCCGCGCCATGAACGATCCCGAACGCGAGCGGCGAGCGTTGGCACGCCTCGAAGCGGCGGCGCAGTGGGATGGCGCGCTGCCCGAAGCCTACGATGCGGAGAGCGGCGCGGTCGTCTCGCGCCACTGGTTCGCGTGGCCGAACGCCGCCCTGACGGCTTACGCGGGAGGTACCTAGAGCGTGTTATGCATATTTACCCCTATCCCCCGTCCGACCTTTGGTCGGCACCCCTTCTCCCCGCACGCGGAGAAAGGGGCGTCTCAAGTCCCTCTCTGTTTACGGGGAGGGATTTAGGGAGGGGTAAGCTAATAGCTAACGGCTAATCGCTAACAGCTTTTTGGTTTTGACCCACACCACAATCAGAGGAATCTATGGGAAAAATTCTTGTCGTGGCAGGACCTCGCCAGCTTGGATACGAACCGCTGCCAGAAGCGCCGCTGAATCCAAACGAGGTTCGGATCAAAACCCTGTTTTCGGGCATCAGCGCCGGCACCGAGATGACGCAGTACCGGGGCACCAACCCGTATCTGCACAAGCGCTGGGACGCGAACACCCGGCTGTTCGTATCCGGCGACGAAGCGTCGCTGCAATACCCGATCCGCAACATGGGCTATGAAGAGGCCGGCGAGGTGATCGAAATTGGCTCGGCGGTGACGGATATTCCGGTCGGCGCGCTGGTCTTCGGCACCTGGGGACACCGCACGCACCATGTCGCGGACGTGGATTATGTGCGCCCCCGCCTGATGCCCGCCGGGGCCGAGCCGATCATGGGGATCTTCTCGCACATCGGCGCGATTGCGCTCAACGGCGTACACGACGCGCGCATCCGCATCGGGGATACGGTGGCCGTGTTTGGGTTGGGCGTGCTCGGACAAGATCGTGGTCCAGGCGGCGCGGCAGTCCGGGGCCAGGGTAATCGCCGTTGATCTGCTGGACTCGCGGCTCGAAACGGCGAAACGTTCCGGCGCCCACGTTACATTGAACGCGGGCCGCGATCACCCTGCCGAAGCGATTAAGGATCTGACCGGCGGGCGCGGCGCGGATGTCTGCCTGGAGGTATCCGGCTCGACCATCGCGCTCAACGAGGCCATCCGGGCGGCGGCGTATTCCGCGCGCGTGGTGGCGATGGGCTTCTTCCAGGGCGAGGCGAAGGGGCTGGTGCTCGGTGAGGAATTCCACCACAACCGGATCAACGTCGTCTGTTCGCAAATTTCCGGCACCGATCCCGAGCTGCAATATCGTTGGAACAAGCTCCGTCTATGGCAGACCGCGATCCAGTTGCAGGTGGATGGGCTGCTGAATCTGCGCGACCTGATCACACATACCGCCCCGTTTGACAGCGCGGCCGACTTGTTCGCCCAGTTGGATCAGAACCCTGACCCGATCATGCAGGCGGTTCTTACCTTCTAAAGGAGCCAGAAAACACCATGACCGTACTTCGCGCCGCGATACTGGGCTGCGGCAGTTATGCCAACCGCCACGCCCAGAATATCGCCCAACTCAAAGATGACATCGAGCTGGTCGCTTTTTGCGATCACCACGAAGACAAGGCCCGCGCCTTTGCCGATCAGTACGGCGGCGGCCGCGCCCCGGTTTTTACCGATCATCACGCCATGTTCGACACGGTGGATCTCGACGCCGTGGTGATCAGCGTGCCGCCCTACGGCCACACCGACGAGGTCGAGCGGGCCGCCGAGCGCGGCATCCATATCCTGATCGAAAAGCCTATCGCCCTGACGCCGGATCAGGGCTGGCGTATGGTCGAAGCTGCGGAGAAAGCGGGCATCAAAACCCAGGTCGGGTTCATGTTTCGCTTTGGCGAGGCGGTAGAGCGGCTGCGCGATTTGATCCAATCGGGCGAGGCGGGGCCGGTCGCGCTGATCAGCGCGCGCTATTTCTGCAACGCGCTGCACGCGGACTGGTGGCGCGATCGCTCCAAATCCGGCGGCCAGTTGTTTGAGCAGGTCATTCACATGTTCGACCTGCTGCGCTTCCTGGCGGGCGATGCGGCCAGCGTTTACAGCCGGCAGGAGAATCTGTTTCATCAGGAGGTGCCGGGCTACACCGTCGAGGATGTGAGCGCGACCGTTGTCAGCTTCAGGAGCAAGGCGCTCGGCGTGGTCTATGCCACCAACAACGCCATCCCCGGCAAATGGATCAACGATTACCGGGTGGTCGCGCGATACCTGACGGCGGATTTTACCGATGCCAATCATGCCACGTTCCACTTCACGGGCGGGACGGAGCAGCCGCCGCTGGTCGTCGCCTCGGAGCGGGATTTCCGGCGCTGTGTGATCGAAGACTGGGTGCGCGCGATCCGCACCGGCGGCGAGACGCGCACGCCGATCCGCGAGGGCGCAAAATCGCTGGATCTGGTATGGGCGGCGGTGCAGTCGAACAACCGGCGGGGCGAAGTCGAGTTATGAATGTCTCGATCTCGGCGGCAGGCGATTTGACCATCCGGGCGGGGAGTCTCGCCCTGAGCCGGATTCGGCCCGTGCTGAACGGCGCGCCGATTGAATCCGTTCAGGTGGCGGTGCTCGAAAACACCCTGGAGTCGGGCGATGATCCACGCCGTGCGGTGCTGCGCTTTACCTCTCCGGCGCTCCAGGGTGGCACATTCGGACTCGAAATCGTGTGGGAGCCGGCGCTACATCGCTGCGGACTGCACTGGTGGATCGAACAGTTCCCCGGCGAGATGGCGCTGTTGTCGTTTGGCGTGAGCTTTGAAGATCTGAACGGTTTCCGGGCTGTGCTGCGCAGCGGGTATCACAGTTGGGACGGGAGCCAGTATGTCGGGCGCGACTCGCTCTCGGCAGCAGCCGCGCCGATCGTCGGGTACGCGCTGACGCAGCTGTTACCCGAATCTGGGCCCGGCAGCGTGGTTTGCGGCTTTGATCGCCATGATCGTTTTCAGCAGACATTCACCTTCGCGCCGCGTGATAGCGGCAGCACTTCGCTCACGGTGCTCACCCACTGGGACGAGAAAGCGCGCGAATCCGGGCAGCGCTGCGAATCCGAGCGACTGCTTGTGTTCGAGCATCCCGGCGTCGAAGAGGCTCTGCGCGAATGGGCACACATTGTCGCCGCTGCCTCGCCCATTCCCCCGCGCCATGTGCCGGATCGGATCACCGGCTGGTGCTCGTGGTACAACCTGTATGCAAGTATCACCGAGGAGAACATCCGCGAACATCTGCACGGCGCGGCGGCTGTGTGCGACGCGGAGAATCTGCCGCTGCGCATCTTCCAGATCGATGATGGCTTCACGCCGGAGCGGGGCGACTGGCTGGACGTGAGCCTGCACTTTCCGCGCGGCATGAAACCGCTGCTGGACGAAATCCGTGCCGCCGGGTTTGTGCCCGGCCTGTGGATCGCGCCGTTTGTGGTCGGCAACCGCAGCCGCTTATATCAGGAGCATCCCGATTGGGTGGTGCAGGACCATCAGACCGGCGGTCCGCTGGTGCAGATGCGCTTTTATGGCGAGTTCCGCTGGCATCGCCGCAGCGAGGAATACTATATCCTGGATGCGACGCACCCCGCCGCGCTGGACTATCTCCGCCGGGTGTTTCAGGTCTGGCGGCACGAGTGGGGCTGCGACTATTTCAAGGCCGATTTTATGTTCTTCGGCGCGGAATACGGCCCGGAGCGCGCCCGATGGTACACGCCCGGCCTGACGCGGATCGAGGTCTGGCGCACGGTCATACAGATGATCCGCGAGGAGATCGGCGACGCGATCCTGCTGGGCTGCGGCTGTCCCCTGTGGGCCTCGGTGGGGCTGGTGGACGCCGTGCGGATCGGGCGGGATGTGGGCGTTAAGTGGGCGGGCGACCAGTCCGCGCAGGCGCTCCTCTCGGCGCTGATGCTGCGCAACTTCGCCAGCCCGATTCTGTGGCAGGCCGATCCTGACTGCGTCTTGCTCCGCAGCCGCTTCCATCACCTGACCGACGATGAAATCCGTTCACTGGCGCTGTACGCCGGGATGTCGGGCGGGGTGCTGACCACCAGCGACGCGCTGCACGAACTCCCACCTGAGCGCCTTGAGCTGCTGCGGCGGCTGCTGGCGATGGGCGTGGGTGAGTGCCGCTACCCGCTGCTCGGTCAGACCGAGCCGCCCGATCCGGTTGTGGTGCAGGTGCGGGACGGTGTATCTCTCGGCGGTGAGACGCTGACGGCGTGCATCTTTTTAACACGGGGGATGAACCCATTTCACGCGCCTACTCGCTGCGCGATCTGAGCATATCGGAGCCGGCGGTCTGGTGGGATGAGGATTCCGGCGCGGCAGCCGGAGCGGCTACCTCTTCGATCCATGTCGATCTGAAACCACACGAGAGTAAACTGTTCTGGCTCCGAATCCGGTGAAATGACTATTTGGGGCTTATGCCAGATCGGCCTCACTCCCAGCGTGCAAGCGCCCATCCCCCCCCTCCAACCGAGTTACAGAGGGGGCCGGGGGGTGAGGCCAGCCGAGAAAAAAACAACTCGCATAAGGGCCCCATCCCATAAAAGAACGGGTAACGCGCTTATTCGTAGGGGCGGGTTAACAAACCCGCCCTGGGCGGCCCACTGGGTCGCCCCTACGATGACCTCACAATTTGCGGGATGCGGCATTGATTGCCTTGTGTCGTAAATTGCGGGGTAATCGGTAGGGGCGTATTGCAATACGCCTCTACGAAAATCCATTCCTCGATCTTTTGAGACATGGAGCATTGATTGCTCCGTCCCGTAAATCAAAGGGCAACCGTAGGGGCGGACCTCGTGTCCGCCCAACGCGGCGCGGCCGCGTGTCGCGCTCCGCGCGACTGGGAGCACACAGAGGTGCTCCCCTACAGGACCATTGGCCTGATCATTATGACACGGAGCAATAAGGGCCCAATAACTAATACCAGTAACCAACCCCTCGCGTCTATTCATGCCAGCGGGCGTGGTAAAACAGGATCAAAAACTGACTCTTGGCGGCCCCGTCAAACGTGATATGGGTGTTGACGAAGTATTCGTGCGCGAACCAGAGCCGCAGCAGGTCATTTTGTTCCTTCCCGTGCAGGTAATGGTTATGCAGCCGTTTGGCGGGTGACGTGCAGTAAAATTCGCGGGCCAGCACCGTCAAGCCCAGTCGATCCAGCACCGGATCGATCTCATCGTCGCGGCGGCCATGCTCGTAGCGGTAGCGGTGCTCCTGGCCGAGCCGGGCCAGCAGGTCCTTGACGACCTCGGCCAGCGGGCGGCGGCGGGGGTAATGCGCAGAATCGAGGGTGAACAGGATATGTCCTGCCGGGTGGGAGACGCGCTGCACCTGCTCCAGAAATTCACCGTACTGGCGGACATGTTCGAGCACCTGGGTAAACACGATCACGTCAAACGACTGGCCGGGGAACAGCCGCGTCAGATCGTAACCACTGCCGGGCAGCAGCGTGATCGGATGCGCCGAAAATTCGTGGACGCGCGCCTGCACGCGAGCGATCCCCTGCGCATCGGGATCAATGCCGGTGAGCTGGAAGCGGCCATCGTACAGCGCAAACAGCGGACGCCAGAAATCCAGCGGATTTGGACCGATGCACCCAATGTCGAGAATCGACAGCCCATTGGTGGAATCGATCAGCCGTGACAATTCGACCAGCGCGCGCACTTTGCCCGTGTTGCCGGTGAGCGGGATGGCTGTGCTGAAAAGCCGGTTCAGATGCTCGGTGATGGCGTCGTCCACTGGAGTTGTTCCTTTGTTAGCCGCGACCATTCCCCTACTTTACCGCTGAACTCGCCTGAAGTGGTACAATTCCTCGCACACTGAGCTTATCCGGGAGAGAATTCACGATGCACGTGTTAGTGACAGGCGGAGCGGGTTATGTCGGCTCGGCCACTGCCGCCTACTTTTTAGCTGCAGGGCACCGGGTTACGGTGTTTGACAGCCTCGTAAAGGGTCATCGCTCCGCCATCCCCGAGGGCGCGGCGTTTGTCCAGGGCGATCTGGCCGACACCGGCGCGCTCGACATCCTGTTCCAGGCGTACAACGTCGATGCCGTCGCCCACTTCGCCGCCTTTATCGAGGCGGGTGAATCGATGGAGCGGCCCGGCAAGTATTTCACCAACAACGTCGCCAACACGCACAACCTGCTCGACGCGATGAACCGTTGGGGGGTCAAAAAACTGATTTTCTCCTCGACCGCCGGGATCTACGCCAGCAAAAACGCGCCCCTGGATGAGAACGATCCCTATGAGCCCGCCAACGTCTACGGCGAGACGAAACTAATGATCGAGCGGATGCTGTACTGGTACCATCAGGTGGCCGGCCTGCAATACGCGGCGCTGCGCTATTTTAACGCCTGCGGCGCGATGCTTGCCCCGGACGGCACCCCGATCCGCGGCGAAGACCACCACCCGGAGACGCACCTGATTCCGCTGACGCTGCAAGTCCCGCTCGGCGAGCGCGAGGCGATTACGATTTATGGCACGGACTACCACACGCCGGACGGAACCTGTATCCGCGATTACGTGCATATCGAAGACCTTGCCACGGCGCACGTACTCGCTCTGGAAGCCCTGGGTAACGGGCGCGACCGGATGATCTACAACCTGGGCAACGGGCGCGGTTACAGCGTGCGCGAAGTAATCGATACGGCGCGTGACATTACGGGAATCGACTTCCCGGCGGTGGAGGCTGCCCGCCGGCCTGGGGATGCCGATATGCTGATCGCCTCGTCGGACCGAATCAGCCAGGAGCTTGGCTGGGAGCCGCGCTACCCCGATCTGCGCACCATCCTGGCCGGGGCGTGGAAGTGGCACACCACCCACCCCCATGGCTACGACGATCAGGGCTAGCCATGCACATCGCCTTCAACGGGTGGTTCTGGGATCAGCCGCACACCGGCAGCGGGCAGTATGTGCGGCATCTGCTGGCCGCGCTGCAAGAACTCGCGCCGGACCTGCGGCTGTCGCTCATCGTGCCGGAGCACATGCGCACGCTGGATCACCTGCCCCCCGACGTGGATGTGCTGCCGATTGCCACTCGCTTTAGCGGCGATCTGGGCAAGGTCTGGTTTGAGCAGCGCGCCTTCCCGCGCGGCGTGGCGCGCCTTAAAGCCGACATCGCGCATGTCCCCTATTGGGGGCCGCCGCTCCGATCACCTGCTCCCCTGATCTGCACCGTGCTGGACGTGATTCCGCTGACGATCCCCGCCTATCGCACCGGGGTGAAGAACCGGCTGTATACCAGTCTGGTGGTCGCGGCGGCGCGCGGCGCGGCGCATATCCTGACCATTTCCGAAGATGCCAGGCGCGACATCACGAAACATCTTCGCATCCCCGCCGGGCGTATCTCCGTGACGTATCTCGCCGCCGACAAAGCCTTCCACCCCGACGATGGCCGCGAGCGCGATCCGGCCGTGCGCGACAAATATGGGCTGGGCGACGCGGGCGACTTCGTGCTCTATCTGGGCTCATATGCCATCCACAAAAACGTCAGGCTGCTGCTGGCCGCCTATACCTACGTCGCCCAGGCCGAGGATATACCGCTGGTGCTGGCCGGACATACGCCCGCCGCCTGGGGCACGCCGCGTTTCCCGGATCTCCCCGCCTATAGCAGGGAACTCGGCCTATCCGATCATATTCGCTGGATCGGCCCGGTGGATGAAGCCGACAAACCGTCGTTGTACCGGCTGGCGAAGGTGTTTGTCTTCCCCAGCCGTTACGAGGGCTTTGGGCTGGGGCCGCTCGAGGCCATGTCCAGCGGGACGCCGGTTGTCGCCTGCGATGGGTCCTCAATCCCCGAAGTGGTCGGTAACGCCGCGTTTCTGGTCGCCCCGGACGATTCGCGCGGCATGGCCGGGGCGATCCTTTCCCTGCTGACGCAGCCGGATCACGCGCGCCATATGCGCAACCAGGGTCTGGCCCGCGCCCGCGATTTTAGCTGGCGCAAGACCGCCGAAGGTACACTGGCCGTATATCAACAGTTGGCGGCTGGCGATTAGAGCGTGTTATGCACTCTGATTGCCGGCATGAAACGGCTTCCGCTGGGAACTAGCCCCTCCCTAAATCCCTCCCCACCGGGTGGAGAGGGACTTGAAACGCGTTGGCAACTCACTGCGCCTCCCTTTCTCCAGGCGTGCTCCGCACGCGCGGGGATAAGGGGTGGGGGATAGGGGCCAAAAATGCATCACACGCTCTAGAAAAGTGCCGCTGTCGTCTCAGCGCCAGGCCCGACGTTGAGCCTCACCATTCAACCCTTCGTGCTCCACGCTTGCCCAAACCAGCGCCGGATTCGGCTTGAGCCAAACTGCACCTTCTCAGCGACCAACGCCTCCGACGGTTCGTAAAAGAGTCCGGTAGGTTTTGGACCGCTGAGGAAGTTCACGTCAACCCGGCCCACCTGATCCTGCCCGAACTCCACGTAACAGGACCCTGCCCCGGCGTAGGGACCGGGCGGCTCGCCGCCGCGTATTTGCGCGATGATCCCGGCTGCGGCGACCTGAGCCGCACCTTCGGCAAAGACACCGGCTTTGGGCGTGCCTACGCTGTTCACATCGCCAACCGCATACACTCCGGGGAAGCGTGTTTCAAGCGTGGCTTTGTCCACAGGTATCCAACCATCGACGGTAAGTCCGGATTCCTCGACCACACTCGGAACACGATGCACCGGGATAGCCAGAAACAAGGCGTAGGGCAGCTCGCTCCCATCGCTGAGTGTGGCGATCTTGCGGGCTGGATCGAGCGCTATAACCAGACTGTCTTTGATGTACCGGATGCCACGACTCTGTAAACGTCGCGAGGAGCGCTTGTGAGGTCTCGGGCGACGGCGGAATGGGAATATCATAGGGCATGACTAACGAAATCTCGGTGTCCGAGCGACAGCCACGTGCCACAAGGTAGTCGTGCAATAGCAGCGCCGTTTCGCTCGGAGCGGGCGGGCATTTGAACGGAGTCGAGGTGACACCGACAATCGCGTGACCCTTCTCGAATCGCGGCAGTATGTCCCGCAGTGTTTCAGCGCCCTCGACCGTGTAAAATTCGCTGCCACCCTCGACCAGCCCAGGAGTTGCCGCCGGGTCTAAATCGGCACCGAGCGCTACAACCAGCACTTCGGCATCGAACGTCCCGTGATCCGTTACGACACGCCTGGCGATGGGATCAATGGCCCGCACCGTGGACTGCAGGAAGCGCACACCGGGCTTGACAATGTGACGATAGGGATGATGTATGTCCGCGGGCATCTGCTTCCCAAACATTACATCGAGCTTCGAGAAGCCTAAGACAAACGAGTCGGCCTTATCGACGAGAACGATGTCCATCGTGTCGCCGAACGTGTCGGAGAGGATTGTCGCCAGTTCGAGTCCACCAAAGCCAGCACCAAGGATTACAACGCGCGGTTTCATAAGTCTGTCACCTCCAAAACAGCTCGGAAAATCCGGGATTTTCACGTGGGGAAGGTTACAGGATATTGTCGAAGGATAGGAGCCAAACGCCAATAAGATTCACTTCCCACGAGCACGACGGTCAACCTTCTAGAGCATATTATGTACTCCAGGCAGCGTGTCGAGGAGCTTTCAGCCTTCAGCGTTCAGCTTTCAGCTAAAACCAAACGCCAAAATACCGATGACCGGCGCTTGGCCGAAAATGGCTGAATGATCCCGATCGGGCTTAGGGCTGACCGGCTGACCGCTGACCGCTTTTTTTCCACGTTTCTGATAGACAATCAGCGCGCTCATCTCGTACAATATTTCTGATGACTTTCTCATTTTTGGTTTAGCATTCCGTAATCTTTCTGCATAAAGATCGAAAGAAAATTCCCCACTGGGGCTGCAAAGGGCCAAGATGATGATGAAGCGATTGGTTGGAGTAGCGGCTGTATTGGTAAGCATTGGAGTTGTCGCCGCCGGGATACTCAGTTCTGGCGGTGCCACCGCGCAGGATGATGAGACGCCGGTGCCTCCCGAAGAGCGCGAGTATACCTGGGCCGGCGATGCAACCGCGCCCGATTTCCCGGAAGGAACCGACTGGATCAATGTAACGGCACCGCTGCGCATGGAAGATCTGCGCGGCAAGATCGTGCTGCTGGATTTCTGGACGTATGGCTGCATCAACTGCATCCACGTGATCCCCGACCTGAAACGGCTGGAAGAGGAATATCCTGACGAACTGGTCGTCGTTGGGGTGCATTCCGCCAAGTTCGATAACGAGGGCGAAACCGAGAATATCCGCTATATCGTGCGACGCTACGAGGTCGAGCATCCGGTCCTCAACGACCATGATTTTGTCATGTGGCAGAGTTACGGCGTGCGGGCATGGCCGACCTTCATGGTGATCGATCCGTTTGGCAAGGTCGTTGGCCAGCTTTCCGGCGAACCGCTCTATGACCGCATCCAGCCGATCATCGACACGATGGCGAAAGAATACGGCGCGGCCGGCGTGCTGAACTCGGAGCCGCTCCCTCAGTGGCAGCCCGAACTCGCCACCATGGAAGAAACCGCGCTGCGCTTCCCCGGCAAGGTACTCGCCGATCCGGCCGGGAACCGGCTGTTCATCAGCGACAGCAACCATAACCGGATCGTCGTCGCGGCGCTGGATACGTATGAAGTGCTGGACGTGATCGGGAGCGGTGCCGCAGGGTTGCAGGACGGCGATTATGCGACCGCGCAGTTTTTCCGCCCGCAGGGGTTGACGCTGGACGGCAGTAAGCTCTATGTCGCGGACACTGAAAACCACGCCATCCGCCAGATCGATCTCGAAGCGCAGTCGGTGATTACGGTAGCGGGCACGGGTGAACAGGGCTTTAATCGCACCGACAGCGGGCTTGGTCCCGACATGGCGCTCAGCTCGCCGTGGGATGTCGTCGCACACGATGGCAAGGTCTATATTGCGATGGCGGGACCTCACCAGTTGTGGGTCTACGATACCGAGAGCGGCGAGGTTGGTCCCTACGCGGGCAGCGGGCGCGAAGATCTGATCGACGGCAGCCTGATGGAATCCGCCATGAACCAGCCGAGCGGCATCGATACGGATGGGCTGGTGCTGTACTTCGCCGATCCCGAAGCCAGCGCCATCCGCACCGCTGACCTGAATCCCGATGGCGAAGTCCACACGATCGTGGGTATGGGGTTGTTTGAGTTTGGTGATGTGGACGGCACCGGCGACGAGGTGCGACTCCAGCACGCGCTCGGCGTCACTGTGGCCGATGATGGCTACCTGTACGTGGCCGATACCTATAACAACAAGATCAAGCGCATCGATCCAATGACGCGCGAGAGTGTCACCTATGCCGGTACCGGCGACGAGGGTCTGGCCGACGGCGAAAACGCGCAGTTTTACGAGCCGGGCGGGATCGATTATGCAAATGGCAAGCTTTACATTGCCGATACCAATAACCATGCGATCCGCGTGGTGGATATGGAAAGCCAGACGGTTAGCACAGTGGAATTCACGAACGCCGACCGGCTCCTGGCCCCTGCGCCCGATGCCGCTCTCGAACCGTCCTTTGTAGAAGGTGAGGGAGACGTCGTGGTGTCGCTGCCGCCAGAAACCGTTCAGGCGGGCGACGGTACGCTCGTGATCGATGTGACCATGCCGGAGGGCTACAAGCTCAACAATCTCGCGCCGTTTACGGCGATCTGGCCGGACGATGCGCACGTGCAGATCCCCGCTGAATCGCGTGAAATCCGTATTGTGCTGCCGGATCTGCCGCTCGAAATCCCGGTGACGTTCGTGGAAGGGCAAACGGAGCTGGCGCTTGATCTGGCGGTGTACTGGTGCGAGGGGGTGAACCAGACGCTCTGTTTTGTGGACCGGGCTAAGCTGGTGATGCCGCTGTCGGTGGTGCCGGCATACGACAATCACACCGCCCGGTTTACCCGTGAATTGGTGCCGCCCGTGATACTGGATACGCTTGGTTAGAGCCTGTTATGCACTTTTGGCCCCATCCCCCGGCCCCTTTCCCCACGCGGTGGAGAAAGGGGAGCTGCTCAAGTCCCTCTCCACCGTGGGGAGGGATTAGGGAGGGGCTAATTCACGTGAAGATCGCTCAAGACAGGCAACCAGAGTGCATAACACGCTTGGTTAGATCCGCCGGCCTATGGTCCCTGCGCGGCAGCGTCGAGAACCGGCTCGGCAACGACGACAAGGCGGCCCAGGTAGGTCGCCTGGTCGTTATCCCAGTCCGTACAGGTGATCAACGTCAGCCGCGGATGCCCATCCTGAGCGACAAAGCCAATATCGGTGGGGGCGGCCTCTTCGCGTGCGGTCACCCGATAGCGCACTTCGCGCGTCCCTTCCCGCAGGATCACCAGATCCCCCACCGCGGCTTCAAAGAGATGGGCAAAGGGGCCGGGCGCACCCGTGGCGCTTTCAACATGGCCGGCCAGCACAATATTACCACCTGGATCGTCAAGCCAACTGGTGCCGACGAGATGCCCAACGGAATCCCCCAGGTGGCGCGTTTCCCAGGTGCCCTGCACCCGACCCGCGGTGATGATGGGCGCGCTCATCGATGCCCCCGGAAACGTAATGATCCGCACCGGGGCGGTCACATCGGGCGTGGGAGTCGGCAGTACATCCCGGCGAGTCAGACCGGCCGGCGCGGCCTGGAGCGCGGCTGTCTCAATTTCGCCCGGTTCGGGCCAGATCAAACCACCCAGCCGCCACAGGACCAGCGCCAGGACAACCAGTTCGGCGCTGAGCATGAGACAGGTCTGGCGCGAACACCCCAGATTACGATTGCGATAGAGCGGATCTTTCACAGAGCTCCCCGGCCCAACCCAGACGGCTGCGCCCCCCAGCGTCGAACCGTCGTTTGAACATTATGCTGCGGCCTGTACCAGCGAGTGACTTGTTTGTGGATGCTCCTATTGTACGGACGCGGAGGGCTTTCTGGCAACCAGTAGTGTGTGCGGGCAGAGGATCGTGCGGAATCAACGCTGAGCCAGCCGGTCAGGCGTTGAACAGATCCCACAACGCCTGCGCTTCATCCGAGGATTCGATGGCGACCGGTTTCAGCGCCCAGTTGGGACTCTGTTCCAGCACGGCACCGATCACCCGGTCGGGCATACTGGTCCCCTGGACACATGCCCACGCGCACACCCGCTCCGGCGGGCAGCGGCGGCAGCGGCTCTCGGTGGCGCAGGTCAGCAGACGAACGGGCGGCAATTTTGCCTGGGCGGTCATAGGCGTTTCGCCTTTCGCATCAATCAAAATGAGTGTAATCTATCTTCAACCGGCCAGCATGTAAGGGCAAGTGTACAACGTCACGTTTTTCTGTTCCGCTCACCATCTGATTGGCCCGGTGAGAGTGACCATCGGATAACGAAACAAATTTGTTCTTTTGTTGCTGTTCAACACCAACTTGGGTATTTTTATGCTATCAAAATTGACCCCGTAAAATGTTGTGCCATCCGGCGCTTGCGCGCCCTTCACACCAGAAAGGAGAGTTCGCCGGCTCGACTGATCCGTGATCCAAGTGAAATTCAGCTTGCTTCTCACGTAAACTGACCTATACACAGGGAGAAGAGGAAAACTAATGAACAAGCGCTTACGCTATTTCGGGTTTTCATTTATCGTCGTGGCCGTGCTGGTCCTTTCGACCTTAGCACCGGGCGGCGCGCGGGCGCAGGATTTCCAGCCGATGACCTATGCGGCGGAAAACTGCGACTACGGCGGCGAGTTCCTCTCGATTGAAGCAGTGGATGAGCTGACCGTCAAGTTCACGCTGTGCTATCCTGATCCCGCCTTCCCGTCGAAAGTAGCGTTCTCGTCGTTCGCCATTAACAACTCCGGCTACCTGGAGACCACAGGTGGCGGTGGCGATCTGATCGACAAGCCCAATGGAACCGGCCCTTACGTGCTCGAAGAGTGGCGTCGCGGCGACAGCCTGATTATGCGTCGTAATGACAGCTATTGGGGCACCCCGGCCCTCACCGAGAATCTGGTCTTCCGCTGGAACTCGGAAGCGGCAGCCCGCGTGACCGAACTCCGGGCAGGCACCGCCGACGGTATCGACAACCCGCCGCCGGACGAGTACGAGAACCTGCGCCAGGATGCGAATGTGATCCTGTACGATCGCCCCGGCACGAACATTTTCTACATCGGCTTCAACAACTGGTATGAGCCGTTCAACGATGTGCGCGTGCGCCAGGCGATTGCGATGGGCATTGACCGCCAGCGGATCGCGGACAACTTCTTCCCGACCGGCACGCTGGTCGCCACCCAGTTCATGCCGCCGTCGATCTTTGGTTTCACGCCTGAGGTCACATGGTACGACTTCGATCCCGAAGCCGCCCGCGCGCTGCTGGCCGAAGCTGGTTTTCCCGATGGGTTCGAAGTGGACCTGCACTTCCGGGATGTCGTGCGCGGTTATCTGGCTGAGCCGGGTCCCGTTGCTCAGGAAGTTCAGGCTCAGTTGAAAGAAAACCTGAACATCACGGTCAATGTGGTCGTCGAAGAATCGACCACCTTCCTGGATCGTTCGGACCTGGGCGAGTTCGGGTTCTATCTGCTGGGCTGGGGCGCGGACTACCCGGATGCCACCAACTTCCTGGATTACCACTTTGGTAATGGTTCGTCCGACCAGTTTGGTGACAAGTACCCCGAAATCACCGAGCCGCTGGCCGAAGCTGCCAAGCTGTCCGATCCGGCCGCACGTCTGGCGATCTATGTCCAGGCGAACCAGGCGATCAAAGACCTCGTCCCGATGATCCCGGTGACCCACGGCGCGTCGGCGACCGTGTTTAAGGCGGCGGTCGAAGGCGGACACGCCAGCCCGCTGGGGAACGAATACTTCGGTATCATGCAGATCCCCGACCAGGATACCTTCGTCTGGATGCAGAACGGCGAGCCCGGCGGCCTGTATTGCGCCGATGAAACCGATGGCGAGTTGCTGCGCGCCTGCGAACAGCTCTTGGAACCGCTGCTGTCCTACGAAATCGGCGGGACGGCGGTTCAGGCCGGTCTGGCGCACACCTGGACCCCCAACGCAGAACTGACCGAATGGACGTTCACGCTGAACGAAGGCGTTACCTTCCATGATGGCTCGACGCTGGATGCGAACGACGTGGTGGTGTCCTACGCGGTCCAGTGGGACGCGGCCCACCCGCTGCATGTCGGGCGTGATGGCAACTTCACGTACTTCAATGCCTTGTTTGGCAGTTTCCTGAACCCTCCGCCGGCTACCGAGTAAGATTAAATATAGATCAGATCGGGCAGGGGCACTTGAGAAAGTGCCCCTACCTGTTTAAATTATCACCGCTATACGAACAAGGGGGGCGATTCCTCCAAAGAGGCTCGATCCATGATAGGCTATCTTTTCAAGCGTTTGGTGCTTGCGATTCCGGTTCTGCTGGGTATCTTATTCGTGACCTTTGCCCTCACACGGATGCTGCCGGGCGATCCGTGCCGGGCAGCACTGGGCGAAAAGGCCACCGACGAGATTTGTGATGCCTTTAACCAACGCTTTGGTCTTAACAAACCCATCCCCGAACAATTTTGGATTTATCTTAAAGATGTTTTGCAGGGCCAACTGGGGGATTCGATCAAGTACGGCCGCCCGGTCACTGAGCTGATGGTTGAACGCCTGCCGATCACGCTCGAACTGAGTTTTTACGCCATGTTGTTCGCTACGCTGGTGGGCATTCCGCTCGGCCTCATTTCGGCTTACTATCATAACTCCCCCACCGATGTGGGGACGATGGTGGTCGCCAATATCGGCGTATCCATGCCGGTGTTCTGGCTGGGGTTGATGCTCTCGTACCTGTTTGGGGTGCTGCTCAGGGACAGTCCACTCTGGCTGCCGCCCACAGGATCGCTCACCGCCGGGCGAACCATCCAACCGTTTTATGAAGTCCTGGGGACTCGATGTCAACGCTGATACCCTGACTCTGCCGGGTTTTATCGCCAATATCAATACCCTTAACGCCCTGCTGGTGCAGGATTGGGATGGATGGTGGGACGCGCTCAAGCACCTCATTCTGCCGGCGATCGCCCTGGGCACGATCCCGATGTCGATCATCGCCCGCATGACGCGCTCCAGCCTGCTTGAGGTATTGGGGCTGAACTACATCCGCACTGCGCGGGCGAAGGGTGTGCGCGAAATCAGCGTGGTGCTGCGGCACGGATTCCGCAACGCGCTGCTGCCCGTCGTAACGATCATCGGTCTGTCGCTGGGGTCGTTGATGAGCGGCGCGGTGCTCACCGAAAGTGTCTTTGGTCTGTCAGGTGTCGGGCGTATCCTGTACGACTCCATCACCGCGCGGGATTACACGGTGGTTCAGGCCTTTACCCTGATCATTGCTATTATGTTTGTGTTCATTAACCTGATCGTAGATGCGCTTTATGCCTATCTCGATCCGCGTATCCGACTAGAGTAGGCCCATGCAACGTTCCGAACCTGTTTCCACCGAAATTGAACTCTCCGCAGCGGCGGATGTGATCGAACTGACCCGGCCACCCAAGGGGTTGTGGCGTGAAACCCTGGAGCGCCTGATCCGCCAGCCCTCAGCGATTATGGGCCTGGTTATTCTCGGCACTCTCCTGTTCATCGCCATCTTCGCGCCGCTGCTCGCCACCCACGATCCGCTGGCGGTGCTGCTCGACGTGCCCGAAGAGGGAGCCGCCAAGCGCGATAAACCTTGTATTCATCTGTTGGGCTGCCCAGGGATAGGCGATACGCTGGTTAATGCCGCCGCCGGCTCCGACATCACCGCCGCGATTCTGAACTCGACCAATTCGATGATGGCCGCCGCCGCCGGGACTACGCTCCACATCTGGGACGCCAGCGACGGTAAGAGCCTGATGACGTTTGACCATGAGAATCCCGTCACGGCTGTGGACTGGAGTCCCAACGATCAGAAGATTCTCACGGCTGCCGGCGATGAGATCTATGTGTGGGAAGTCAACCGCCGGGCGCTTGGCCGCACGCTCACCCATGCCGGCGGCGCGACGATGGTTGCCTGGAACGCTGACGGAACGCGTTTTATCAGCGCCGACGCGCGCAGTGTGCATATCTGGGACACAACGCTGTGGGCCGAAGTGGGCGTGATCGAGCTGGACGACAACCTGATCGCGGCTCAGTGGAACTCTAACGGGACCGTCGTGATGACGGCCAGCGGCAATCAGGTCAAGCTTTGGAACGCCTTTGTGGGCACCGAAGTCGCCAGCCTGGATCATGACAAACCCCTGACCAGCGCCAGCTTCAACGGACAGCCAGCAGTCGCATCCTGACGACCAGCGGCTCGATGCTGTATATCTGGAACGCATCGACGTATCAACAGCTGTCTAGCCATCGCCTATTCAGGAAATCTGGCCGGCGCTTTGTGGGGCGAGGCGAAATCGCGCGAGATCGAAAATATCATGGCGAGCGATGGGACTAAAGCCCTGATCTGGAACGCGAAGACCGGCGATCTGCTGCTCGAACTGGAACACGGCGAACCCGTGGAATACATCGCCAGCAGCCCGCTGGCCACGCGCATTTTTACTCAAGGCGAACGGATGATCCGCGTCTGGGATGCTGAAACCGGGGACATGGTGCTGGAAATCGATCGGACCGAACCCATTACCAGCGCTCACTGGCAGAGTTCCGGCGGTGGGGTTATCGTGGCCAGCGGCGATACGCTGAACGTGGTGAAAACCAGCGACTACCAGTATATCATGGGCGTCGACGGCAATTTCCGCGACCAGTTCAGCCGGGTGCTGTATGGCGCGCGGCTGTCGCTGATGGTGGGCGTGACGACCGTTACCCTGGCCGTGATCGTCGGCACGATCGCCGGGGCGGTCGCCGGATACCTGGGCGGCTGGATCGATAACATCATCATGCGCTTCATGGACGTGATGCTGGCCTTCCCGCCCCTGATCCTGGCGATTGCGGTCGTAACGGTCCTGGGTCCAGGGATTATCAACGCGCTGCTGGCGATCTCAATTGTGTTCATCCCGGCCTATGCCCGTGTGGCACGGTCCGGCGTGTTAGCCGTTAAGGAAGAGGATTTTGTCACGGCGGATCGCGTGCTCGGCGTCAGCCCGGCCCGTATCCTGTTCCGGCGCATCCTGCCGAACGCGCTGGCCCCGCTGATCGTCCAGGCGACGCTGGGCATCGGCACAGCCATTCTGGACGCGGCGGCACTCTCGTTCCTGGGGTTGGGCGCACAGCCGCCCACGCCGGAATGGGGCGCGATGCTTGGGGCGGAGCGCAATCAGGTTTTCACCGCACCGCATCTGGTCTTTTACCCTGGCATTGCCATCATGGTCACGGTTCTCGCATTCAATTTACTGGGCGACGGGCTGCGCGATGCGCTCGACCCGCGCCTGGATCGTTAACGGATAGGTGAATGACAACGGACGACACACAACGATACTATTCAAAAGAGGGCTCTCCTCTTTTGCAGGTCAAGGATCTGCGCACCTACTTTTTCACCCGCGCCGGCACCGTGAAAGCGGTGGACGGCGTGAGCTTGACTGTTCGCCGCGGCGAAGTGCGCGGCATCGTGGGCGAGTCGGGCTGTGGAAAGAGCATGACCGCCATGTCGATCCTGCAACTGGTCGATAAGCCCGGCAAGATCGTCTCTGGTGAGGTGCTGTTCAACGGCGAAAATCTGCTCAAGAAGTCGCGCCGAGAGATGACCGCCGTGCGCGGCAAGCAGATCGCCGTGATCTTTCAGGAGCCCAAATCGTCGCTCAACCCGGTGCTGCGCGTCGGCAACCAGTTGATCGAGGTATTGAAGGTCCACGAGGACGCCGGTCGCCCGCCCCAGGAAAAAGAAGCGGTCGCGATGCTCAAAGAAGTGGGTATCCCCGATCCGCAGCGGCGCATCGAGAATTACCCGCACGAGATGTCCGGCGGCATGGCGCAGCGTGTCATGATTGCGATGGGCATGGCCTGTGCGCCGGAGCTGCTGATCGCCGATGAGCCAACCACCGCGCTCGACGTGACGATTCAGGCGCAGGTGCTCGACCTGATCCGGCAGCTCCGCGACGAGCGCCAGATGGCCGTGATGCTGATCACGCACAATATGGGCATCGTGGCCGAGATGGCCGACGTCGTGACGGTGATGTATGCGGGTACGACGGTGGAAGAAGCCCCGACGATTGATCTTTTTGAGGAGCCTCTGCACCCCTATACGCGCGGGCTGGTCGCGTCGATCCCCGTGATGGGCCAGCGCAAAGAACGGCTGGACGTAATCCCCGGCAATGTGCCCAACCTGATCGATATGCCGGCGGGCTGCCGTTTCGCGCCGCGCTGCAAAGCACGGATCGAGTTCGGCCTGACAAAATGTGAAGTTGAGGAGCCGGGCATGATCGAGGCCAAGCCAAATCACCTGGTGCGCTGCTGGCTCTATGAAGGCAAAGACGCATGACCGATAACCTCGTTGAAATTCGTGGACTGAAGGTCTACTTTGAGGTCAAAAGCGGCATCCTCAAGCGCACGGCGGGTGTCGTGCAAGCCGTGGATGGCGTGGATCTGGACATCCGGCGCGGCGAGATCCTGGGGCTGGTCGGAGAATCCGGCTGCGGCAAGACGACCGTGGGCCGCGCCCTGCTGCGCCTGATCCCGGCCACCGCGGGCTCGGTGAGTTTTGACGGCCACGACCTCTTTTCGCTCGATCTCGTCCGAGCTCAAACCGCTGCGGCGCAACATGCAGCTTGTGTTTCAGGACCCCTATTCGTCGCTCGATCCGCGCTCGCGCATCAGCGAGATCGTGGGCGAGGGGCTGCGCGTGCATGGCGTGACAGACCGGACCGAGCGCCATCACCGCGTCTTGCGCGCGCTGGAAATGGTCGGCCTGCAAGAGCAGCACATGCGCCGCTTCCCGCACGAGTTCTCCGGCGGGCAGCGCCAGCGTATCGGGATCGCACGCGCGCTCGTGCTCAACCCCACGTTTATCGTGTGCGACGAGCCGGTATCCGCGCTGGACGTGTCGATCCAGTCGCAGGTGTTGAATCTGCTCAAGGATTTGCAGAAGGAACTCGACCTGACGCTGCTGTTTATCGCGCACGATATGAGCGTAGTCGAGCACCTGTGCGACCGCGTGGCGGTGATGTACCTCGGCAAGATCGTGGAGATCGCGTCGCGCGATGAGATGTTCAGCAACCCGCAGCACCCGTATACCCAGGCGTTGATGTCCGCTATCCCGGTGGCGAACCCTAAAGCCAAACGCGAGCGGATCTCCTGCAAGGTGATCCGCCCAGCCCGCTCAACCCGCCGTCGGGGTGCCGCTTCCATACCCGCTGCCGCGAAGCGATCGAGCTTTGTTCGCGCGACGAGCCGCTCCTGACCGACATCGGGCGGGCGCATTGGTGCGCGTGCCACCTGCGCCACCCGGAGCTTGAGGTCGATTACGTCGAGGCCGCGCCGTAACGCTCATCTTTTGGCTAGGGGGTTATGCACTTCTGGCCCCTATCCTCTGTAGGGGCGACCCGGTGGGTCGCCCTACACAGGCTCATTACCGCATCTAAAAGTTAAGGTGCATTCAGCCCCTTTCCCCAGGCTGCTTCGCACGCACGGAGAAAGGGGTGCGTCCCAAGTCCCTCTCCACATTGTGGGGAGGGATTTAGGGAGGGGCTCACTCACGGGAAAAACCCCTGACCAGAGGTGACCAAAATTCACCCGCCACAAACCCGATTTTGTATGCTATACTTTCCGGCGCGTTGTTGGATGTTATCAGAAAGGGCGGCATTATGACCGACACCCCACAAGACATAAAGCCCGTGTGCCTGGTCTGCAAACAGGACAGCGACGCGATTCCCCTGATCCGGCTGTACTATCAGGGCAGCGATCTCTGGATCTGCCCGCAGCACTTCCCGCTGCTGATCCACCAACCGGCCAAGTTGATCGGCATCCTTCCTGGCGCAGAACATTTCGGCAGCGCCGAGCACACTCACGACTAAGCAGCGTCCGTCAGGCATTCAACCTGACCCTATCGAACCCACGCTGCGACGTGGGTTTTTCGTTTCTGGCCAAGTGATGCATTTGGCATTTGACGGGGGGCATCCCCATAATCCGCCATATGGGTTTTTGGACAGCTAACAGAAGATCGGATATACTGGTTCGATCCACCGAACAAACGTTCCGAAAACCCCCTGGCTCCTTAGCATGGAGACTCATCTATGACAACCGCATCAAAAAGTGAGTTTACCGTCGAGAATGCCTACCGCTACAACCAGCGCAGCGCCGTCCGGTGGGTTATGTCGCATATCTGGCGCTACAAATGGTTGTTCATCGTGGCGGTTATTCTGAGCGCCGTTGACTTCTTCGCCTACTCCCAGAGTCCGATCCTGATCGGGCGGGCCGCGGACGAAATTCTCAACCCAACCAACGATGACAACATGCTGCTCAAGCTCTCGCTGGGCGTGCTGGGGGTGATGACGGTCAGCAGCTTCGCTTTCTGGTCCGGCGGTCTGCTCATCGAGACGCTCGCCCAACATCTCGAAACGGATGCGCGCCAGGAGTTGTATGTCAGCCTGCTCGGCAAGAGCCAGACCTTTCACGACCGGCAGCGCGTGGGCGATATTATGGCCCGCGCCACGGACGACGTGAAGCAGCTGAACTTCATGCTCAGCCCGGGCTTCCGTTTTATCTACGAGACGGTGATGGGCATCTTCGTGCCGCTCTTTTACATCGCCACGCTGCGGGTCGAGCTGCTGCTGGTCCCGCTGATTTTTGTCGTGGCCTACATCATCGCCGTGCGGGACTATACTCGCCGCCTGAACCCGATCATGCACAGCCAGCGCGAGCAGTTCGGCAAGCTCAACGCCGGGCTGGAAGAAGTCCTTTCGGGGATCGAGATCGTCAAGGCCAGCGTGCAGGAGTCCTACGAGCGGATGCGCTTCCGCCGCACCGCGCGCCAGTTCCGCGACTATTTTGTGCAGCAGGGAAGCACTGAAGCGCGTTATCTGCCGCTGCTGCTGTTTGGGATCGCGCTGAGCTTCACGTTTCTGCACGCGATGGTCCTGTACCAGCGCGGAACCGTCGGCATCCCCGAAATCATTGCGGTAATGGGCCTGATGAATGTGCTGCGCTTCCCGGTGTTCATCTCGATCTTTTCGTTCTCGCTGGTCCAGCAGGGGCTGGCCGGGGCCGACCGGATTCTCCAGATCATCCGCGCGGAGACCGAACTGGACGAGAACACGGGCGGGTACAGCCACCCGATCCGCGGTGACATCACCTTTGACAATGTCAGCTTCTTCTACGAAGGCAAAGACGATTCGCCCGTGCTGCACGACATCTCGTTCGAGATCAAGGCCGGGCAGACCATCGCCATCGTAGGCGAGACCGGCTCCGGCAAGAGCACGCTGGCGATGTTGATCAACCGCACCTACGATGCCTCATCCGGGCGTATCCTGATCGATGGCGTGGACGTGCGCGAATGGGATCTGACCGTGCTGCGCTCGCAGATCTCGAAGATCGAGCAGGATGTGTTCCTGTTCTCACGCACGGTGGCGGAGAATATCGCATTTGGCGCGCCGGACACCCCGCAGGAGCGGATCGAAGGGGCCGCCCGCGAAGCCCAGGCGCACGACTTTATCATGTCGTTTGGCGACGGCTATCAGACCAAGGTGGGCGAGCGCGGCGTGATGCTCTCCGGCGGGCAGCGCCAGCGGATCGCACTGGCCCGCGCCTTTCTGAGCAACCCGCGCATCCTGATTCTCGACAACTCGACCAGCGCCATCGACAGCGCCACCGAAGACGAAATTCAGAAGGCGATCCGGCGCGCACAGGAAGGCCGGACGACGCTGCTGATCACTCACCGGATGTCGCAGATCCGTTGGGCGGACCTGATCCTGGTGCTGGATCATGGCCGGCTGGCCGCAGCCGGGACGCATGATCTGCTGCTGCGCACGTCGCAGCCCTACCGGCGCATCTTTGCCCGTTACGACGCGGAACTGCCGCCGCTCGAACCTGAGGCGGCGTACAGCATGGCAGCCCGTTAGCCATTAAGGCACCGTTAAGGCAAACAAGCACAGGAGAAAAGCACGTATGGGCTTCATCATGGATGGCCTCGACGCCGAAGACTACGATCGCGAATACAGCGACCGTGTCCTGGTGCGGCGTATCGCCAGTTACTTTCGCCCGCAGTTGCCGCGCATGGCGGTCGTGTCGCTGATGATCCTGCTCAGCACGCTGGCGAACACCGGCCTGCCGATCTATGTCTCGCGCAGCATCGACCGCCTGCAAGAGGACGCCTCGACCAATACGATCCTGACCATCGCCGCGATCACCGGGTTATTGGGCTGCCTGGCCTGGGCGTTTAACGCCGTGCGGCAGGAGATCTCGGCGCGGGCGGTGGGGAACGTGGTGCTGCATATCCGCGAAGATGCGTTTGACGCCGTGCTCAAGCGCGACCTGTCGTTTTACGACACCTATTCGTCCGGCAAAATCGTCAGCCGTGTGACTTCCGACTCGCAGGCGTTTTCGCAGGTCGTCACGCTGACGATGGACCTGCTCAGCCAGACGTTGTTTGTCTTTGTGCTGATGGGCTACCTGCTCAGTGTCAATGTCCGGCTGGCGCTGATGGTGATGGCGATTGCCCCGGTGATCGTGTTGATCGCGCTGGCCTTCCGCAAGATCGCGCGGGATGCCGTGACGCAGTCGCGGCGCGTCGGGGCGGAGGTCAGCTCGCACATCCAGGAGTCGATCAGCGGGATCGGCGTGGCGAAAACCTTCCGGCAGGAACACGCTATCTACGGCGAGTTTCAGGATGTCAACGCGCAGTCGTACCGTATCAACCTGCGGACCGGCTATATCTTCAACAGCATCTTCCCGATTCTCAGCCTCGTCGCAGGGCTGGGCACGGCGGCGATCGTCTATTTCGGCGGTGAAACGGCGCGCAACGGCGACCTGAGCGCTGGCGACTGGTTCCTGTTCATTCAGGGGCTGGCGATGTTCTGGTTCCCGCTGACGAGCATCGCCTCGTTCTGGAGCCAGTTCCAGCTTGGGCTGGCGGCCGGCGAGCGTGTCTTCGCCCTGATCGACGCCGATCCCAAAGTGGTCCAGATCGGCAGTGAGCCGGTCGAGATCCTGTTGGGAGAGATCGCCTTCGACAAACTCTGCTTTGAGTACAAAGAGAATGAGCCGGTGCTGCGTGACTTTTCGCTCACCATCCGCGCCGGGGAAACTCTGGCGCTGGTCGGCCATACCGGGTCCGGCAAATCGAGCATCGCCAAGCTGATCGCGCGCTTCTACGAGTTCCAGGACGGGCAGATCCGGGTCGATGGGCGCGATATTCGCACGCTGGACCTGGAAAGCTACCGCTCCAACCTGGGTATTGTCACGCAGACGCCGTTTCTGTTTGACGGCACGGTCGCCGACAATATCCGCTACGGCTGTCACGACGCCAGCGACGAGGACGTGTTGAGCGTGGCCCGGCAGGTCGGCGGCGGCGACTGGCTCGACAGCCTGCCCGAAGGGTCTGCAGACGGAGGTGGGTGAGCGCGGCCATAACCTCTCGATGGGACAGCGGCAGCTGGTCGCGCTGGCGCGGGTGCTGCTGCAAGACCCGTCGATCTTCATCCTGGACGAAGCCACGGCCAGCGTCGATCCGCTGACCGAAACACTGATCCAGGAAGGGCTGGACGAGGTCATGAAGCGCCGCACGTCGATCGTCATCGCGCACCGGCTGTCGACCATTCGCAACGCCGACCGGATCATTGTGCTGCGCGAGGGCGAGATCATCGAAGAAGGCAATCACGCCACGCTGCTTCAGCAGGGTGGGTACTATGCCGAGCTGTATAACACCTACTTCCGGCACCAGAGTCTTGAATATATCGAGCACTCGCGGGAGTTGTTCACCAGCGCGGCCTAGGTGTAAGCCCGCGTTGGTTTGGGTAGGGGCGGGTTAACAAACCCGCCCTGGGCGACCCGCCGGGCCGCCCCAACATGACAACTAGCTGCTCCGGTTCTACACAAAGGTGAGTAAGCAGCCCGTGTACGAGAAGAGCAATCCGAGGAGAACCCAATGCCACACAACCAACCCGACGGCTACCTCGCTGTTCCCCCCACGGGTAACGGCAATGGGGTGCTGGTCCTCCACGCCTGGTGGGGACTGAACGACACCATGAAGGCTTTTTGCAACCGACTGGCCGAATCCGGTTTTGTCGTTTTCGCCCCGGACCTCTATCATGGCAAAGTCACCGACCAGATTGCCGAAGCCGAAACGCTTGGCGCTGCCCTGGATACCAACGTCGACCAGGCCAGGGCCGAGATCGCGGATGCTGTCACGTTTCTCAAGGAACGCGCTGGAGCGTCTGATTCCGGCCTTGCGGTGATTGGTTTCTCGCTGGGCGCCTATTATGCGCTGGATCTCTCGGTTAATGATCCCGAAAACATCCGATCGGTGGTCCTCTTTTACGGTACGGGTCCTGCCGACTTCAGCCGATCGAAAGCCGCCTATCTCGGTCACTTTGCCGAGAACGATGAGTTTGAGCCGCTATCCGGCGTCGATGCCCTGGAGGAAACCTATAAGGCAGGCGGGCCGCCCGGTGACGTTCTATCGTTATCCTGGCGCGGGACACTGGTTCTTTGAACCGGATCGCCCGCAGGCCTACAACCCGGCCGCAGCGACCCTGGCATGGGATCGAACCCTGGCCTTTCTGAGGCAGCCGTTCGCTTAGTATCTCTGCGTAAATTGATTTCAGGCGCGAAAAAAGCGCGCATCTCATACAGGGTAGGAGTACTACTCACCTATCTGAAACGGGATGCACCATGAGTAAGAACTCCACCCAAAAACCAAAAAGTGTCGATTCGTTTCGTGTATAGCGTCCATTGTGGTCGAGAATTGGCAGGCTTTGGTACACGCTCACATTTTGATAGACATGGCAATTCTTGGGTAGATACTTAGCCTGACTTCATTGCTCACAGACATGTTAGCAGTGCCTGTTTCAGCGTGCAGGCATCCTGAAACCGATCCTCGACCCTATACGCGACAGCGCGCATAACGACCGCCTCTAACCCTGTCGATATTGCGGGGTTGACCGAGCGTGCCGGCGCGAACGCGAATGTGCATTTCCCGCGTGGATCCAGGCGCGTCAGCACATAATGCAGCGTTGCGCCTAATCCATACACATCGCTGGCCGGAAGTGCGATCCCTTCGTACTGCTCTGGTGCGGCAAAACCCGCTGTCCCGAGACGGTCGGCACCCTCTAGTCGTCCGTTTAGAGGGAGTGGACGGGCCAAGTTGAAATCAACCAGCCACGCTTTCCCCTGTGGGTTCACCATGATGTGAGAAGCTTTCAGATCGCGAAACACAATGGGGTGTATCGAGTGCTGATGGAGATAAGATAGCGCGTCACATACCTGCACAGCCCAGTGGATCACCTCGTGTGCAGCTAAATTACCTTGGTGAGCCGACAATAGAGTTTCCAGATCGTGCCCTTCGATTAGCTCAAACACTATGGTGCATTGCCTGCTGGCAATGAAGTCATGAAATGCCGGGATATTAGGGTGGTTGAGCCGCGCCAGAAGACGCGCCTCGTTCACGAAATGTTGCCGGGCATTGGTCACTGTGGAGTCTCGGCGTAGCATTTTGAGTGCGACCATGCGTCCTGTTTCTCGGTCGAGGGCGCGATATACCTTCCCGATGCAGCCCTCCCCAATCATAGCTATCACCTGATAACGATCCAGACCCATTGGCCGCTCCTTATGGGTCACGCCCACTTGTGTTTTTGAAATAGAGAGCGGGAAAGGCATACATGCCATTTTATCCTGTGTGTGGTCCTGATCTCTGTGCCTAAGTCTACACTCATCTATGAAAATCAGTGTTCTGGCTCCCCTAAGCCAGGCCGATACAATTTGACCTGTTCCCACAACACCATACCAATTGCCAAATACAGCACAGCGCGGTAGGATCCCGCCCGCGTTGTATTGTGACGGGGGGATTGAGGACTACTGTTATGATCCATGATTTTTGGACCAGACGTGCCCCCATGCTGGTCGCCACGGGGGTGGTGACGGCCCTGATCGCACTGATCGCCGTGTCTGCCCTGGCGCTGATCCTGCTGTGGCCGGGTGACAACGAAGTCGCTCCCCGCCCCGCGCCAAGCTACACGCCCGTGACCACGCCGCTCGGTATCGCCGCCATCGAACAGGCATCCCCAACTCCGGCTCCTTCCCCCACCCTCATGCCGCAGCCGACGCTCCCGCCGCTGGACTGGATCCACCCCACCGCCGCCGCCCAGGAGATCGCCGCCGCGCTGACCGACGGCGAAGACGGCAATTCGCCCGCTAATGTCATCCAGCGCGAGACGAACGCGCTCACGATTCTGCCGCTGCGCGCGCGCAGCACCGTGATGACCTACAACGTCCGGTCGGGCGATACACTGCGCTCCATTGCCGAGAAGTTTGGTGTCGAGCAGAACACGATCATCTGGTCGAACGACCGTTTTTATGTCAACGCCATGCGCGTCGGCCTGGAATTGACCATCCTGCCGGTGAACGGCGTGTACCATCAGGTCCAGGAGCCGCAGACCATCGCAGAGATCGCGCAGAGTTACGACGTTGATCCCTATGACATTATCGACTCCGAATACAATAACCTGTTCGGGGCCGCCCCACAGGCGGTTCTGCCAGAAGGGATGAAGGTCATCGTGCCCGGTGGTAAAGGTTCGACCGAGCCGATCTATTGGGATCCCGGCATTGTGATGAAAACCGATATCGCCACCGATGGCAGCAACCCGATCGGCGCGGGCATCCGCACGGGCGGCGAAACCGCCGCGTTTGCCATCGGCGATCCGGGATCGTGCGGGGAGCAGCAGGTATCCGGCGGATCGCCGCCCACCGGATCGCCCATCTGGGACAAGTACACAATCACGCAGAACTACACCTGGAACCACGGCGGGATCGATCTGGCCGCGCCGCCCGGCACGCGCGTCTATTCGGCGGGCAGCGGCACGGTGATCTTTAACGGCTTAAGCACGTGGGGCTATGGCTACACGGTGGTGATCGCGCATGGCAGTACGCTGACGATCTACGGCCATCTCAACGGCGCGTTCGTCGGCTGCGGGCAGATCGTCTCAGCGGGGCAGAATATCGCCGTGACGGGCAATTCCGGGCGATCGAGCGGCCCGCATCTGCACTTCGAGATCCGTGGACCGGGCGGCGTGCCCGTCAACCCGTGGGACTACCAGAGCTTCTGATCTTCATTGGCCTCACCCCCGGCCCCTTTCCATTCAAAATGGAGAGGGGCGCAAACGCGAGCGTCCCCCTCTCTAGCTTGGCTGGAGAGGGGGATTGAGGGGGTGAGGCCGATGGTTCTATTCTTCCGCCACAACCTCGTAAGCGGTGCCATCCCAGACGAACAGGACATGCTCGCCCAGCGCCAGGAATTCACCAACTGCCGGATCGAGATCGAGCAGGGCGAAGTACTCGTCGCTCAGGAACACCACGCGCGTTGGCGTCATGCTGTCCGCGTTATAGAGCGTGTCGATCCATGCGCCATCCCGCCAGACAAATGTCCGATCCCCGGCATACTGGACCGCCTGGCCTTCGGGCGAATACGAGTCGGCGTCGCCGGCATAACCTCCCTCACCACCCACCGCAGGACCACCTGCGCCATCTTTGCCTTCACGGAACTGAACTGACGGCGCGGCGGGTGCTTCCATCGGCGCATTCGCGGCAGACAGATCCGCGGCGGACTCGGCGGCATCCACCGCCACCGCACCCGAAGCCTCGCTGAAGGTATTGGTCGCTTCCTGCTCGACCATCGACTGCGCTTCCTCGCGCCCGGTTTGCGAGAAGATGTCATCTTCCGTGATCAGGAACGACGTGTACGGCGTGATGATGCCATAGCGGATGCTCAGCCGCACGATGCTGTCCACCAGTTCGGGATTCTCCCCGTACAGCCGGATCGTATTCAGCAGCGCGCCGATCTTGCGCGTCGCCCACAGGCGCGGGATAAAGACCTCACCGCCGGCGTTGTCGCGGAAATCCCCTTCGTAGGTGAACGTCTTGACCTCGCCTTCCAGCTCGCCGCTCAACTGAATGGATGTGCCGCCGCCGTCACGATAGCGACCGACGACGATCAACTGCGTGCCCACGAACAGATCGGGCAGCGGCGCAGCCGGGTACATATCCTCAACCATCCTGTCCCCGAAGGTAAGCGAGATATTGGTCAGAACCGGCGCGCTGATCTTGTTATAGAGGCTGCTGACCTCTTCATCAATGCGCTCGCCGGGCCGGACATAAGTTCCTGCACCGCGGAACAACTGGTAAAGCTGGTCCAGCAGGAAGGTATCGACATCATCGCCCACCCCAAAGGTGAAAATGCGCATATTCGGCGGCGCGGCGGCCTGGACATTTTCCAGAATCGCCCCCGTGTTGATCTCGCCCTCGGTCGCCAGTCCATCCGTCAGGAACAGCACGACGGTGGATCGTTCGCGGTCGGCCATGCGCATGGCTTCCTTGAGCGCGCCATCAATATCGGTGCCGCCCAGGGCTTCCAAACCACCAACCCAGTCTTTCGCCTCGCCGGCTTCGGACACAGGCTGAAGCTCATTGGCAAAAATGCGATAGCCCGTGCTGAAGACGACAACGTTAAAGCGGTCGCGACTGTTCAGGCTGTCCAGCACAAATTTGACGGCAGCGCGGGCCTGATCCCATTTGTCGCCGTACATCGAGCCGGACTGATCCAGCACGATGATCACGTCCTTCGGGATCACGCGGTCTTCACTGACGGTCACGGGCGGCGTGATCATCAGCGTGAAAAAGCCGTCTTCGTTCGCGCTCTCGCGGTAGGTCAGCAGGTTCACATTGATCTCGTCGCTCGCCAGCCCATAATACAGGCTGAAATCGGTGTCCGGGCGGACAAAGGTCGCCTCATAACCGGCGCTGAACGCCTTGTCGCCCTCGCGCGAGATGGCGATCGGATGGGTGGGCGAATAGATCGAGCTGATCGCGTCGTTGGACGTGACCTTGACGTTGATGCCGATTTGCTCCACGGGCTGGCGCGTGAACTGGTCCGTGCGGAGGGGATATTCGTAACGCACGAGGCCGTTTTCCACCGGGAGAAGCTGGCCGTACTCGATTTCGATCTTCACCTGTGAGTGCGGCTGGATGGGGAACACACTCGCCTGGATCGCGCCCGCGCCCACGTATTCGAGCAGGGCGGGATCGCGCATCTGGCGCACGATCTCGTCGTAAATGCTGCGCGCCTGCTCCGCATCGAGGATCTGCGCCTGGATCGGCTGCCCATCCACCCACATGACCAGATCCGCCACTGCCGCGCCTACCGGCAGCGGAAAGACATAGGTACCCTCGGCCATGGTCTCGCTGCGGTTGGCGAAGACCTGCTCGATGCGCGTGGTGGCTACCTGATTGTTGATCTCGACGCTGACACGGTGCAGTTCGAGCACGACCCCAAAATCGCTGAAGAACGGCAGCGCGGATGGAGCAGACGAAGGCGGTGCCTCATCGTGCGCCAGGGCCGGGCTGATTCCTAATGCCAGCAGCGCCAGCAGGAGTATAACGGTTAGCGTGCGTCTCATTTTTTCCTCCAAAACATTCCCGTACAATTTCCGAATGAGTGGTTGTTACGGCTATGACGCCGCCAGTGCGCGAAAAGTTCCGGTGTGCCTTTTTCCGCCAACTGAGGCATACTCAGCATAGCATATGGTGAAGGTCTTCAACCGATCGGGTAAGTCGAAACATGATCGATCCCAATGTTCCTGAAGAACTCGCGGCCAGCCGCCTGATAGAGTATGTGAAGCAGCTGAGCGTGGTGATCGGGCCGCGCCGCCCGACCAGCCGCGCCGAACGGCAGGCTGCCCGGTATATTCACGACACGGTTCACCACCTGAACAGCCGGTGGGAACTGGTCAACCAGCCCTTTCGCAGCATCAACGGTTTCCGCTACCGGCTGGCCCCGCTGGCAGTGCTGACCGGACTCAGCCTGCTGCTCGGGTTAGGCCGCAGCCGCACCTCTCGATTTTTCGGCGGCCTGCTCTCGATCGGGCTGAGCGTCATGTCGCGCGATGCGTTCCTGGCGCGTCCGGCGGTGTGGGAAGAATGGCTGCCGCGCGGCGAATCGGAAAATGTGATTGTGACGATCCCGCCGCGCCGGAAGAAGGTCAAGCGGCGTGTGGTCTTTGTTGCCCATCTCGACTCCGGCCAGCACCGCCTGACGACGGATCCGCGGGCGGTCAAGCATTTGCCGCTAACGCTCGGCAGTATCACGCTGCTGGCCCTGACCGGCGGCGTGCTGACGCTGCTCTCCGGCAGGAACCGGCGCTGGCATACTCTACGCACCCTGCTGGCAGGGTCATCCTTTGGCGGCGCGGCGCTGTCCATCGCGGACGAGATGGGACCGGACATTGCCGGCGCGAATGGCAATGCGTCCGGCGTAGCCGCGCTGCTCGGGTTGGCTCACGCGCTGAACAAACACCCGCTCGAATCGACCGAGGTCGTCTTGGCGTTTACCGGCAGCGCGACGGCGATTTCAACCGGGGCGGATATTTTCGCGGCATCAAGTCGTTCCGCCAGCGACGATGCCCTGTGGGTCGTGGTCAACAGCGTGGGGACAGGCGAACTCTGCTGGGTGACGCGGCACGGCATCAGCCCTTACGCCTATTACCACCCGCATCCCGACGCCGAAAGCATCATGGAGCGGGTCGCGGATGCCCGCCCTGACCTGGGGCTGATGGGCAAGGCAATGGTCACGGTTGACGAGGTCTCGATCCTGCGCGAGCGCCACCTGCGCGCCGTCGCGCTGATGGGCTATGACCGCGTGACCGGGCTGATCCCCAACTGGCGGCAGAACAGCGACACCATCCACGCCATCGAGCCGGCCACGCTCGAACGCGCCGCCAACGCCTGCTGGACCATCGTGCAGGTGATGGATCACGCCGTCTCCTGGCCGCCGGCGGAGTGAGATCGCTGGCCTCACCCCTAATGCAGTATTTGCTGAGCCAGATGGTCCCTGGCAATCCTCCCCGTAAACGGAGAGCGACCCGGCAGGTCCCTCCAGGGCGGGGATTAGTGGACCCGCCGGTCGGACGGGACAGGGGTAAACGCGACGGAGTATCCGGGCCTCATTCCAAACTGCATGAATGGAGAGGGGCCGGGGGTGAGGCCGGTGAAGCACATACGCCCTACTGATACCGCAGAATATCCGATACCGTTTTGCGCGCGGCGGTGATTGACGGCCACAAACTCGCGGCGGTGGCGATGATCAGCATCCCGCCCAGGCCAAGGAGCAGCGTTGCAGGCGGATACGCAGAACCCGTGGTTTCCCCGAAATTGAACTGGTAGATCAGGACCCGGTTCAGGGCGTAACTGAACGGGATACCCAGCACCCACGCGACCAAGCCAACAATCAGCCCTTCGACGAGAAATTGCGACACGATCGTGTACGACGTCGCGCCGACCGAGCGCATCACGCCGATCTCTTTCTGGCGCTCAAAGACGCTCATTGAAAGCGACGACAGCAGGCCGATCAGTCCCACCGCCGCGATCAGCGCCGCCGCCGTGTTCAAAACCACGCTCGCGGTGCGGAGCATCTGCGTAATACCCTCCGAGTTTTCGATCCAGTTGGTGTAACTGGCATTGATCCCACTCGCCAGCAAAAGCTCGTTGATCGCGCGGATCTTGTCGTCTACTTCTTCAAGACTGGGGTTGTCGTCTTGCAGCAAGATCTGGAGCGATGCAGGGACCGGCTCGCCTTCCAGCGAGCGAGCTTCCAGCGCGGCCAGCAAGCGCCAGTCCAGCGCGATCCCTTCGGCAGATTGATCGGCTGGCACAAGATCCGCTGCAATCTCCACGATCCCGGTGACCGGCGCGGTGAGCCGGTTCGCGCCCGACACCAGCGTGAGCGTATCGCCCACCGCATAACCAGCTTGTTGCGCCAGCGCCGTGCTGATGATCACACCCGGCTCGCCCGTTTGGTAAAAAGCGCCCTCGGTAAAGGTCAGGAACGGGTTAATCTGATCGTCCACGCCCAGCGCGTAGACCGGCCGGCCATCCACCTCAACCGTCGTGGTATAACGGTTGGGGACCGGCACACCGCTCATCAGCCCGCCCAGGCGCGACAGGTGATCCCACCGCATCCACAACGTATCGAATGTGTAATCGACCACGCCGAGAATCGGCACCGTCTCCGTGCGGCCGGCGACGTGGAGGGTGAGCGTATCCCCGGCATCGACGCCCAGCCCGTGCGCGATGGTTTCCGAAATAACCGCACCTTCGCGGGTGGGATCGGTGCGCCACGCGTCGCCCGAAATCACATCAAACTTCACGATGTCGCGGTTCGCCGGGTTGATGCCTGACGCGATCATAAACGCGGGACCGGGGCCGATCGGCTGCGGCTCGTATCCTTCGATGTCAATCGCCAGCACCGTGCCCGGCTCAATCGCCTGAATCCCGCCGACATGATCCGTGATCAGCGCACGGACGGCGTCAAAATCATACGGGCCCTGGGGGTTGACCGAGATATGAATCCCCACCTGCCCGATGGTTTTTTCCACAATGGTGTTAAAGGAAGACATCGTCGCATACACGCCCATAAATGCCCCGGCGGCCAGCGCCAGCGCGATCACCGTCAGGGCAAGCCGGCCCTTTTTCTGGCTGACATGGCGTAAGGATTGGCGCAGCCCGATCGGCAGCGGCAGAACTTCCAGCAGGCGGGTGATCAGGCCGTGGGCGCGACCATAACGCGCATTGATGCCCAGGTCGGTGATCGCTTCGAGGATCGTGACGCGTATCCCCAGCAGCACCGGCAGCGCCGCCGATCCGACCGGCACCAGGATGCCGAGCAGGATACCCGTCACAATCGCCGTGGGCGAATACTGAAATTCATCCAGGAAAATATTAAAGAGCGGCACGACCCGACGGGCGGCGATATATCCCGCCGGGATACCGATCAGCACGCCGGGAATCACGCCGATGATCCCGTAGACGAGCGAGATCCCCGCGTACATCACAAAATTGTCCAGCCCTGTCGCGCCGAGCGATTTGAGCACGCCGATCTGGCGGCGCTGCTCGATCACCGTGGCATTGATTACGTTGAGCACCAGAAAACCGGATACCACCAGCGATACCACCGCCAGCAGCGTCAGCACGTCGCTGAAGATGCGCGTCTGTTCGATCAGCGCGTTTTTGGCCGGATCTTCGAGCAGCGTGATCGCGCTCACATAGGGGGTAGACTCAGCGACGGCGGCTTCAAAGGCGGTGGCCTGCGCGTCGGCCGTGGCGAAATCGGTGTAACGTGCCTCGATGAGGTTGAAGCCGGCAAACCCGCTGATTCGCTCCACGGTGGCAAGATCCGTAAAGATCATCGTGTAGGCGGGGATCTGGGCGGGCGCGCCGGGCAGGGTGGGATACTGGTAGGGCTGGAAGACGATGCCGGCGACCGTCCAATCGGCTTCGGGAATGACCTCGCCGGGCTCGCCCAGCAGGCGAAAGGTCAGCTTGTCACCCACCTTGACGCCGTAGCGGGACGCGAAGCGCCGCTCGACCACGACCTCCTGCTCCCCGGCGGCCGGCCAGCGCCCGCTGATGAGTTCCACCGGCTCGATCGTCAGATCGGGCAGGGGCACTGAGTAAGCGAAGATGCCACCCTCGGTGAAAGTATCGTCGCCGGGGTGCTTCCAGTAGATCGGATGGTGCGACAGCCCGTGTACCTGGGTGACGCCGGGCAGACTGCTCAGCGCGGTGATGCCGCCGGCGTCGGTATCGTCCCCCTTCAGCCGGACATACGTCCGTATCATCGCCAGCCGGTCCTGATCGATGGAGCCTTCCAGCGCCTCGCGGATGATCTCGCTCATCGAGAACAGCGCAACCACGCCGAGCACGCCGATCAGGATGCTGGCCGACACCAGTACGGTCTGCGTCTTGCGCTTCTGTACATCGCGCAGAATTTTTCGCCAGCGCGAGTTGAGAATCAACAGCCGCCCGCCTCATCGGTGATGACGATATACCCCTGGATCAGCTCGGACATGGTGCGCTCGCCGATGTCCGCCTGTGCGTTGACGTAGATGAGATGCAGGCCAGGAGAGAGTCCGTTTGTATCCGCGAAGACCTGCACCGTCTCACCGTTGCGCGCGGTCGGTGGAAAGACCTCAACCACCGGGCCGCCCGGCGGTGTGACCGGCTCGATCCGCGCCGAGAAACTCCCTGGATACCCCGAATTGGCGATGACGAATTCCCCGACCATCACCGAGTCGGGGCACGCCATGCTCACCTCGACGGTCATGTTACGCGCATAGATAGTCAGGCCGGGCAGGTAGTCGCTGTAACGGCGGGACATGGCGGCCACCCGCTCATAGACGGGCAGCGGCGAGCCGTCGCTGCGCAGGATGCTGAACCAGCGCATATGGCTGCACAGCGGATTGATGCCCGGCGGATAGAGCGCCCAGTTCAGGTTCCAGAGGAACATCGGCCCGGCCCACGGCCAGTGGCGATCCGCCCAATCGAACGCGCGCACGGTGTAATCCGCCTGCGTCTGCGCCGAGACGCGCAGCCACGCGAAACCCGCGAAGTTTGGATCGCTGTCGGAGCAGGTCACGCCGTCCTCGGCGGGATCGCGCAGCCAGCCAAACTCGGTCATCCAGATCTGTTTGTCGTAGATGCCGCGCTCCTCGAACAGCGCGCGGATCAACTCGACGCGGCGGAAGACCAGCGTATCGACACTCGGCTCGGTTTCGGGGGCGGCGTTGTAGCCGTAGGGATGGTAACCAAACGCGTCAAACCACTGCGCCGCGCCGTTATCCAGCATCTCGGCGGCGAATTCAATATCGCTGATCGCTTTGCGGTCCGGCGTGGTGATAGTGGGTGCCAGCCCGCCGGATACGACGATAATATCCGGGTCCACGCTCTTGATCTGCGTATAGGCCACGCGCAGCATCTGGGTATATTCCCAGGCGTTGGGACCGTGCGGCCATTCCAGGCCCAGGTTCGGCTCGTTGTGGACTTCAATAGCTTCCACACCCAACGCGGCGAGTTCCTCGGTACGCGCGCGCACGCTGGTACGAAACGCCTCCCAGTTATCCGGCCACGGCAGATCCATGCGGAACAGGATGCGTTTATTCCCAAACATGGCAATCTGGCCGGTTTCGTAGACTTTGACCCAGTCCATGTGAAGCTGGTCGATCCAGGCCGGATCCACCTGATTATGCGGGCCGATGTGGATTCCATAGCCCAGGTGCGGCGGTGGGAGTTCCCCCTGAGCGGTGGCTTTCATAGCAGGGATCGGTCCGGCCCCTGCCACCACCAACAGGCCGCCGATCAACGTGAGGCACAGCAAAAATATAAGACGCATGCACGGTATTATAGACGATCCGGCGCTTGTTGGGCGATTGCCTGACAACTCTTTGCCGCTGCCCGGTCCCTGCGTTATAGTGTGGGCCGTGAGATGAGCGATATCGCCGCGCGGTGGAGAACAAACCCATGAAATTGACCGTCATCATTCCGACGTATAACGAGGCCGAGAATATCACCCGCATGATCAGCACCCTGATGGCCCTTCAGGTGCCCGTTGATCTGTCGGTTCTGATTGTGGATGATAACTCGCCCGACGGCACCGGGCGGATCGTGGACGACCTGGCGGCGCAGATGCCCGGCAAGGTGAGCGTGCTGCATCGCGCCGGCAAAATGGGGCTCGGCACCGCGTATATCGACGGCTTTCGCGAGGCAGTGGCGCAGGGAGCCGATTATGTGCTGCAGATGGACTGCGATTTTTCGCACGATCCCAAGTACATCCCGGCCATGATCGACCAGATGCAGACCTGCAACTGCGATATTGTCATCGGCTCGCGGTATATCAAGGGCGGCAGCGTGGACGAGACCTGGAGCATCGGCCGCAAGCTCTTAAGCTGGTGGGCCAACAGCATCTATGTCCGGCTGATCCTGCGCACCACGGCCAAAGACGCGACCGGCGGCTTCCGCCTGTGGAAGCGGCAGGTCTTGCAGGGCATGGACCTGAACCGGATACGCTCCAACGGCTATGTCTTCCAGGTCGAGACGATCTTCGTGGCGGAAAAACTCGGTTATACCGATAGCGAAGTGCCGATCTATTTCGCGGATCGTAAGGCCGGCACGTCGAAGATGAGCTTCAGGATCCAATTTGAGGCGGCTATGCGCGTCTGGCAGGTGTGGATGCGACACCGCCATCTCAAACCGTCGATGCGCCTGACTACCCCCGCGTAAGCCATGCGGCGGCGGTATCTCCCCGATGTGTGGATCGTGGCAGGATTGTTTCTCCTGCCGCTCTTGTTTTTTGCACCCGTCACGCTCGGCGGGCGCACGCAGATCCCCGCCGATAACCTGTACCAGTTCCAGCCGTGGCTGAGCATCCGCGCCGAGACGGGCGTGCCGGAAATTCCACACAACGCCCTGCTGTCCGATCTGGTGCTGCAAAATTATCAGTGGAAGGCGTTTATCCGGCAGAGTATCGACGACGGCGTGATCCCGCTGTGGCAGCCGGAGCAGTTCGCCGGGACGCCGTTTCTGGCCGCCGGGCAGCATTCCGCGCTGTACCCGTTCAGCCTGATCTATTACGTGCTGCCGCTGCCGCGTGCCTACGGCTGGTTCACCGTCAGCCAGTTGGGACTGGCGGGGACGCTGATGTACCTGTTCGCGCGCGGACTCGGCCTGCGGCGAATCGGCGGGGCGGTGGCCGGGATCGCCTACCAGTTCAGCGCGTTTTTTATCGTCAGCGTCGTATTCCCGATGATGATCGCGGGGGCGGCCTGGCTGCCGCTGCTCCTGCTGATGATCGAGTTCATCATTCAGCGCCGCCCGATTCGGGGCCGGCCAGCGGTCGCGCCGTGGATCGCGGTGGGCGCAATCGCCCTCATGATGAATATCTTCGCCGGGCACGTCGAGATCACATACTACACGCTAATGGTCATGGCGTATTATGCGGCGGCGCGGCTGATCGGCGTGTGGTGGGCCGAGCGCCGGAATGCGCGGCGGGTGCTGCGTCCGGCCGGGTCGCTGCTGGTGATGGTGCTGCTCGGGCTGGGGCTCGGCGCGGCACAGTTCATCCCGCTGTACGAGCTTGGCACGCGCAACTTCCGCGAGGCGGCGGCGAGCTTCGACGAGGTGCGCGGCTATGCGCTCCCGGCGCGGCACGTCGCCAAGTTCCTGATGCCCAACGTCTACGGCAGCCCGGCTCAGCACGAATACCGCGATGTGTTTTCGTGGGAGATGGTCGCTCACGACTGGCAGCGCCCCTGCCCTGGCTGTAACGCTGACGGATTCGAGCGCGTCACCAGCACCGATTTTGGGATTAAGAATTACGTCGAGGGCGGCGCGTACATGGGGATTCTGGTCCTGGTGTTGGCCGGGATTGGGTTAGCCTCACCCCGGCGTCGCCCCGTTACCCCTCCCTAAATCCCTCCCCGCACGCGGAGAGGCGACTTGAGCAGCAGTCCCCTTTCTCCGTGTACGGGGAAAGGGGAGGGGATAGGGGTAAACAACGCAAATCCCCCCTATCGCCTCATCCTCGCCATTCTGGCCCTGATCTCGCTGACCTTCGCGTTCGGTCTGCCAACTTACGCCGTGCTGTATTATGCGTTCCCCAATATCAACCAGCTTCACACGCCCTTTCGATGGGTGTGGCCGCTGACGTTCTGCGTGGCGGCGCTGGCGGGGTTCGGCGCGGACGCGCTCGACCGGGCGCGGCGGCCGACAATACGGCACTCTCCTCCCCCTCTCTACGCTGTGGAGAGGGGGTCGGGGGGTGAGGCTCGCGCGGCCAGGTGGATCGGCTATGGATTGATCATGCTGGGGGCCGCCGTGCTGCTCGGACTGCTGATCAGCCGGATCGCGTATGGTACCTTTGAGCCGCTGGTCGAGCGGGTGTTTAACAATCTGGCGCAGGCTGATCGCGCGTTCCCCAACGCGAAGACATTCTACAGCTACGAATTCTGGAACGTGCTGCTCCTGGGCCTGTTCACCCTGGCGGCGGGAACCGTCATCCGCGTAAGCCGCTGGCCGATTCATTCTGCCGCGCCGTCTGGGCGGAATCCCGGTCTGGCAGGTCATGGCGGTGGGCGTGATCGCGCTGGATCTGATGGTGGCTGGCTGGAATTTTAACCCGTCCGCCGATCCTAAGTGGCTGGACGTGACCCCCGAATCGGTGCGCTGGCTCCAGGCAAAACAGGCGGAGGGTCTGCCGTTCCGCTATACGACGATCGATTTTGGCAAACATCCCCTGCACGCCAACAGCACCTGGCGCTACGGCCTGCACGACGCGCGCGGCTACGACAGCATGATCCCCAAGCAGTACGCGGACTATATGAGCCTGATCGCGCCGCAGGGCGGGCTGCTGCACAACCGGATCGACCCGATCGCGTGGAACAACGCGGAGGCGCTGGCCTCGCCGCTGCTGGATCTGCTCAACCTGCGCTATGTCGTCACGGATTATGTAATCGAGGATGCGGAGACACTCGGCTACCGGGAAGTCTACGTCGATGGCGCGGTGAAAATCTACGAAAACCTGGACGCCCTGCCTCGCGCCTATACTCTGCCCTATGTGGATCTCACCGAGGATTTGTGCGGGGCGACGCCGGACGATTTCGCCACCATCGTCACCAGCCCGGATTTTGAAGCCGATCCGCGCCGCGTGGTGATCGAGGGGTTCCCGGACGCGGACGGCTGCGACATCGCCTATCGCTGGCCGGAGCCAGAACACGAAGCCGATCCGGTGGCCGCGCAGATCACCAACTACGGCGCGCTGGAAGTGATCGTGACGCCGGAGGTCGATCGCGAGTCGTGGCTGGTGCTGGCCGACAGCTATTATCCCGGCTGGAAAGCGTTTGTCCGGCCCCAGGGCACGGATCAGGACGAAGAGCAAGAGGTCACGATCCATCTCGTCAACGGCAATTTCCGGGGCGTGCGCCTGGAACCGGGCGCGTGGATCGTGCGCTTCCGCTACAGCCCGGCCACCTTCCAGATCGGCGCGTTCCTCTCGTTCCTGAGCGGGATGCTGCTCATCTTCATGCTGATGCTGTGGTTGTGGCGGCGGGTGTATCGCGCGGAGGCCGACGCGGACAGCGCCAAACGGATCGCGAAAAACAGCCTCGCGCCGATTATTCTCAACCTGTTCAACCGGGGTATCGACTTCGCCTTCGCATTTATCATGCTGCGTATGCTCGGTCCCGCCAACGCCGGCATCTACTATTACGCGATCGTCGTGTTTGGCTGGTTCGACATCCTGACGAATTTTGGGCTGAATACCCTGCTGATGCGCGAAGTGGCGCGCGACCGGGATTCCGCGCGGCGCTATCTGTTCAACACCACGGCGCTGCGGCTGGCACTGGCCGTGATCGGCGTGCCGCTGTTGATCGGCTTCCTGGTGGCCCGGCAGGCGGCGGTCGATCCGGCCCTCGAAGCGGAGGCGATCCTGGCGATTGGGCTGCTGTATATCGGGCTGCTGCCTAACAGCATCAGCACGGGGCTGACGGCGCTCTTTTACGCGTTCGAGAAGGCGGAATATCCCGCCGCGATCACAACGGTCAGCACAATTGTGAAGGTCACGCTTGGCCTCGGGACGCTGCTGTTTGGCTGGGGCGTCGTCGGGCTGGCGGGCGGAGCGGTGGCGACGAATGTGATCACGCTGGCGGTATTGGCCGGGCTGGCGAGGCCATTGATTGCCGGGGCACAATCGGGCGGGTTTGTTAACACGCCCCTGCTCGATCGCGCCCTGATGCGCCAGATGATCAGCCTGAGCTGGCCGCTGATGATCAATCACCTGCTGGCGACGGTGTTTTTTAAGATCGACATCGTGCTGATGGAAGCCATCAACGGCAATACGGTGGTCGGGCAGTATTCAACCGCCTACAAATGGCTGGACGCGCTGAACATCATCCCCGCGTTTCTGACGATGGCGCTGCTGCCGATCATGGCGCGGCAGGCCCACGAGGATCGCACCGGGCTCAAGCGGAACTATCTGCTGGCCGTTAAATTGCTGGTGATGATCGCGCTGCCGGTGGCCGTGGTGACAACGTTCATCGCGGAGCCGCTGGTGCGCGTGCTGGGCGGCGAGGAATATCTCCCGGCGGGCGGGATCGCGCTGCAACTGATGATCTGGAGCATCCCAATCGGCTGGATCAACAGCGTGACGAATTACGTGATCGTTGCGCTGGATCGCCAGCGGACTCTGACGCTGGCCTTCGCGGCGGGGGTGCTGTTTAACCTGATCACCAACCTGATCTTCCTGCCCGCTTTCAGCTACCGCGCGGCGGCGATCATTACGATTTTCTCCGAGGGCGTGTTGTTCATCGCCTTTTACCGGATTATCCGTGCAGGAGATCGAGGGCGTGGACTGGTACCGCGTGCTGTGGCGTCCGGCGGCCGCTGCCGTGATCCTGCTGGGCGTGCTCTGGGCGGCGTGGCAGATCGCCCCCCTTGCGGCGTTCGTGCTGTCCCCTGTGATCTACGGGTTCGCGCTGCTGGCGCTGCGCCCGTTTGCACCGGACGAGATCGCCCGGATCGCGCCGCTTCTGCCGGGGCGACTGCGCCGCCGGGTGCGGCCGGGATAACGTGTTCGCTCTATTCGCTTACGGGCAGACCGGCGACCTCTTGCAGAAAATAGCGATGCCAGCGGTCGTCGTCGGTAAGCTCGGGATGGAAGGCGGTAGCGAGCCAGTGCCCCTCCCGCACCGCCACGATCCCGCCGCTTTCCAACTGGGAGAGCACCTCCACTTCATCGCCGACATCCGTCACCAGGGGCGCGCGGATAAACACGGCGTGAAACGGATCATCGCCAAGAACGGGTACATCCAGATCCTTCTCGAAGCTGTCCACCTGCCGCCCGAAAGCGTTGCGATTGACCTGAATATCCATCACGCCGATCAGGGGCTGATCGCGGCCGATGTCCTTTGCCAGCATGATCATCCCCGCGCACGTGCCCCACACGGGGTTTGACTGGGCGAACGCGCGCAGCGGTTCCAGCAGGCGGTAGCTCACGGCGAGCTTGCCGATGGTGGTGCTCTCACCGCCGGGGATGATCAAGGCGTCCAGCCCATCCAACTGCTCCGGCAGGCGAACTTCACGCGCGGTCGCGCCCAACCGCCGCAGAACTTTTTCGTGCTCGATGAAAGCGCCTTGCAGCGCCAATACGCCGACATTCATGGCTGTCCTGCCTCGAATCCAGTGATGAGTGTTTAGTTGTTGGTTTTGGTTTTTGGTGATTGGTTTTTAGAGTGTGTGATGCACTTTTGGCCCCTATCCCCCTGTCCCTGTCTCCACAGCGTGCGGAAAGAGGAGTGGTTGAAGTCCCTCTCCACCTTGTGGGGAGGGATTTAGGGAGGGGCTAATAGGAAAAGCCGTTCAATGTCGGCAAGCAGAGTGCATGACACCCTCTAGCAGAGCAAATCGCTGCTCAGCGCTTTGACCAATCACCAACAACCAAAAACCAACAACTGTAAACTGTGAACTGCAAACTGATCACTCTTACTTGAAATGTAGCGCCCGCGCGCCCGCGTGACAAGACCTGTTGGACTTATTTGGCTCCAAACGGTTCGGCAAAATGACCAGGCTGCCTCGGCAGCCCTCAGTCATCGTCGTGGGAGCGATCGGGTGGCAGCCAGCCAAAGGGGATGTCGTCGTCGGGCCCATCCTCGCTGATCTCGGCCCGGCGGCGCAGGCTCGGCACCTTGAGCGGCCGGGGATGGCGTTTATCCTTGTTCGCCAGCCGTCCCAGCCGCCGCAGATCGCCGGCGAACAAAATCTGGCTGCGAGGCAGTTCATCCTGAAGCGCGATCTGGGCAATTCCCTGCGCGGCCAGGTCCACGGGCAGCGGGGCGCGGCGTCCAAAAAACACGCGCACAAAGGGGATGGCCCCGATCCGCGACAGGAGCGCGAAAAATGCGCCGCCGGGCTGTTCGCGATCAAACAGGATCGGCGCGCGGATAATGCCGTAGCGCAGGCCGCTGTTGCGCAGGTACTCTTCCGCTTCGCGTTTGCTCCGCAGGTATTCGCCGGAAACGCGCGGCGGGCTGGATACCGCGCTCAGCAGGATCAAATAGGGGACGCCGTCGCTCACCGCCATACTGATCACGTTGCGCGCGGAGACGAGATTAAGCTGGTGATAGGTCAGTCCGCGTTCCGGCTGCGCGCGCATACTCCCAACCAGATGGATCACGACCCCCTGCCCGCGCGAACGCCCCTTGAGGCTGGCGATGGTCCACACGTCGCCGGATACCATGCGCACATGGCGGCGCAGCACCCCGAGTTTGTCTTCGTTTTCGGGCCGGACCAGCACCGTCACATCGGCACCCGCATTGACCAGCGCCGCCACGACCCGCAGCCCCGTGAAGCTCGTTCCCCCCGTGACCAGAACTTTATTCCAGTTGCGCCTCGGCATGAATTCCCCCACTGGCGGTCTGTCGCCCAACCATCATTCTACCATCAGGTGATAGACGGTCAATCTTAGATTGACGCGTGGTCAGGAACAGATTAGTATAGTAGACGGGTCGTCTAGTTTTATACGTCCCGTCTATTCTGTCCGGCTGCCACAAGGATTTGCCATGACGCTGACTCGCTTCGAACAGCGCAAAGCCGCTACCCACCAGAGCCTGATCAAGGCCGCGCGCGACGTGATCGCGGAACGAGGGTATCACCGCGTCGAGATTCTGGACATCACCGAACGCGCGAACGTCAGCAAGGCGACTTTTTATAAGCACTTCCCCAACAAAGAAGCGTGTGTGCGCGACCTGATCGAACAGGGCTTTGATGCGCTGGTCGAAGAGGTCATGCGCGCGGATCAGCAGGACGAACGGCTCAGCCCGGCGTGGATCGAAAGCAGCCTGCAAAAGGTTTTTCATTGGGCCGAGGAAAACCGCGAGTTCGCGCTGATCATGGTCGGCGGCGGCGCGTCTACCGAACTCAACGCCTTTGGGCGGAACTATATGGCGCAGGTGGTCGAACAGACCATCATGGCCGAGGCGGCCAAAAAGGAACCGCCCGTTCCCCTGCTGCCCCCTCAGATTCAGGCGCAGATCGTCACGGGGATGACGATCCAGTTGGTGGGCTGGTGGCTTGAGAATTCAACCGGGTATTCTGCCGGCGATATGGCCCGCATCGTGTGCGACGTCATCCGCAACGGCATCGCCCCTCACCTTCGCTAAAGGAGGCGTTTGGAGATGGTTTTTGAAGGATTAGGCCGATTGGCAACTCGCTACCGCCTCCCGATTATTGCCGCCTGGGTGATTACCGCGGCGGTAATCACGCTGCTGGCCCCTGACATCGAAGACGTCGCCAGCTCGGACACCGCGGATTTTTTGCCCAAAAACGCGCCGTATGAACATGCGTCGGACGTTTACGCGGCTACGTTTCCAAACGACACGGCGCTGAGCAGCAGCGTCATCGTGATCGATGCACGCGAAGCCTCTGGCGGAATCCTCAACCTGGACGCTGCGACGTTCGAGGAACAGATTGATACCGAGATTGGACGGTTTATCGCCGATCTGCACCACTGGTTGAACAGCGCCGACGCGCCGGAGCCGGTCGATCATGTGGTATCGCCCATCGACTCGCCCACCACGGCGGCACTCCTGATCGCGTCGGATCGCGGGGAAAATCCGGCCCTGGCTAACCGGGTCGCCCTCGTGCGCGTTAGCCTGACGACCTCGCCCAGCGAGGACGCCAGCAAAGCCGCCCTCAACGCGATCGACGACTGGCTGGCCGATCACCTGCCCGCTGGGGTGCATACGTACCAGACCGGCGCGACCCCCATGGTCTACGACACCACGGATTCGATCAAAACCAGCGTGGACCGCGTGATCTGGATCACGGTGGTGCTGGTGGTGATCATGCTGCTGGCGGTCTACCGCTCGCCGGTCAGCCCGCTCGTCCCGCTGTTTGCCGTGACCATGGCCTATCTGATCACGCGCGGCATTGTAGCGTATATGGGTGCCCACTACATTACGATCACATCCTACGCCAATATCCTGCTCGTGACGATTATGTACGGCGCGGGCACCGATTACTGCTTGTTTTTGATCAGCCGCTTCCGCGAAGAAATGGCGGACAATCCCGATATAGAACCGGCCACCTCGCACACCGTTCACCGCGTCGGGGAGACGATTACCAGCAGCGCGGGCACGATCTTCGTGGGCTTTATGGCGATGATCTTCGCCGAAATGGGCATCTTCAATACCAGCGGCCCCGCGCTGGCACTGGGGATCGTGATCTCGCTGGCGTCAGGGTTGACCCTGGTCCCGGCGCTGCTGGCGACATTAGGTGATCGCGCGTTCTGGCCCGGCAAAGCTACCCACCGCGCGACCGGGCGGCTGTATGCCACCACATCCAAATGGGTCAGCACCTACCCTCTGATGGTGATTGTCGTGATCGTGGCGATTATGGCTCCCCTGTCCATTTATGGCGTCCAGCAGCCCGTGACGTATGACATCCTGGCCGATCTGCCCGACGACATCGATACCGTCGTGGGGTTTGAACTGATGAAGGACAGCCTGGGCGCGGGCAACGTCATGCCGCTGACCGTAGTCGTGACGGGACGCGACACGGATCAGATTGCGGCGGACATCGTCCACCTGACAGACGAGATCGCGGCGCTCGGCGGCGTGCTGGACGTGCGCGGGCTGGACGATCCACTGGGGCAGCAGGGAACGTTCGGCAACCTGCTGCATGTCTCCACGCAGCTCCGATTGGCGCTGAACCTCATGGGCACGACCGATGCATCACCGGCCAGCACCCTCTCCGATCCCAACACGCTGATCGGCCTGATCAACGGTGTGCAGAGCTACCTTGACCGGCTGGCGGAACGCTTCCCCGAAGTGGCTCAGCGATCCGAACCTGCTGACGCTTCAGGAGATTCTGAGCAGTCCCGTGCAGTTGATGCAGCGCCAGGATGAGCTGGCCCCGGCGGTGGAAGGGCTGGCCGCCCGCTTTGACACGGTTCCCGACCCCTACTGGATGCCGTCCGCGCTGACTGACGTCCTGGCGGCGCTGCCTGCTTCGGCAGCGGGGAGCAATGGGTTTGATGCAGATTCGCTGAACCGGCTGGCCGATAGCTATCTGGCGAACGAGGGAACCGCCTTTAAGCTCGACGTGATTTTCCGGGAATCCTCAAACAGCACGCGCTCGATGGATACGCTCAACACCATCCGCGGCATACTGAAGCGCTACGACAGTGCCAGCGGGGATGCGGTCGCCAGCGGCGGCACGGCCGTCAATACCGACATCCGCGATACGATGGACCGCGACCTGCTGCGCGCGATCAGTTTTGTGCTGCTGGGGATTTTCATCGTCCTGCTGCTGATGCTGCGGAGCGCGGTTGCACCGCTGTACCTGATCGGAACCGTGCTGCTGAGTTTCACCTTTACGCTCGGCCTGACCAATCTGGTCTTTCAGACCTTCTATGATGCCGAGGGCCTGACGTGGTACGTACCGTTCTTCGCGTTTGTGTTCCTGGTCGCGCTCGGCATTGACTACAGCATCTTCCTTTTCGGACGCATCAAGGAAGAAGTGGGCTATCACGGCATCCGCGAGGGTGTACATGTCGCGGTGGCGACGACCGGCGCGATCATCACGTCGGCGGGGATTATCCTGGCGGGCACGTTCGCAGCCATGCTGTCCGGCGAGGTCATGGGGCTGCTCGAACTGGGTTTCGCCGTGTCCGTCGGCGTGCTGATCGATACGTTTATCGTCCGCACCGTGCTGGATCCTGCTCTCGCCACGCTGTTTGGCCGGTGGACCTGGTGGCCCGGCGGCGTGCCCCGGCCGCACAAGTCGACGCGCGTGAAAGCAGCGCCCGCTCACGAATCGGGAGATTGAATGGGTTATGAGTTTTGAGTCATGAGTTGTGAGTAAAAAACGGTGGGGCGGGTTAACAGACCCGCTCGCAAGTCCCCCTCTCTAGCTCGGCTGGAGAGGGGGATATAGGGGGTGAGGCCGACCTTGCGAACGGCCGAGTTGTGACTTCAAACCAGCGTGCCATTTGCTTGACTTAAAACTCATGATTCACGACTCACAACTATTCCCGCCCGATCGGGTTGTGAATCTCCGGCCGTCTTGACACGCCGGGACGGACGGTTATCATAGTCGTGTTCGGGCTCACCAACCGGCAAAAGCCAGAGGAGAAAAATCATGTCTGATCTGAAGGGTCGCATCGCGCTTATCACCGGCAGCGGGCAGGGAATTGGGAGACAGGTCGCGCTGGAACTGGCTAAACGCGGCGCGACGGTAATCACCAATGACATCACCGGCTGCTGCGCCGACGACGTGCTCCAGGAAGTCCGCGCGCTGGGCAGCGATGGTCTGGCGTTCACCGCCGACGTCAGCAGTGCCGAGCAGGTCGAAGCGATGGTCAAGGCAGTCCTGGATCAGTACGGGCAGATCGATATCCTGGTGAACAATGCCGGCACCACCCGTGACAACCTGATCGTGCGCATGGACGAGAGCGACTGGGATTTTATCCAGCGGGTCAACCTGAAAAGCGCGTGGCTGTGCAGCAAGGCCGTGACCCGCTCGATGATGCGCAAAAAATACGGGCGCATCGTGAATATGTCCAGCGCCAGCGGCCTGATGGGGCAGATGGGGCAGACGAACTACAGCGCCAGCAAAGCCGGTATGATCGGGCTGACGAAAGCCCTGGCGCGCGAAGTCGCGTCCCGCGGGATCACCGTCAACGCGGTGGCGCCCGGTTTTATCAAGACGGCGCTCACCGACAAAATGCCCGCCGACATCCTGGAGCCGCTGCTCAAGTATATCCCGCTGGGACGGGTGGGTTTGGTGGAGGATGTGGCGAACGCCGTCGCCTTCCTGGTATCCGACCAGGCCAGCTATATCACCGGGCAGGTGCTCTCCGTCGATGGCGGGCTGGTGATGAGCTAGGCAGGGTTGACATTTGTATTCCAAACGGACGAGGTTCCAGGCTTAAATGCCAACACGGCCTAATCTCATTGGGGCCAGAGCGTGTTATAATGGGCGATGTGCATGCGCTGCCAGCGCCGCCAACCGTTATCAAGAGACCGGCGCTGGCCGATTAACAAGGTGGCTTAACGATTACGATGGTAACTCCTCGACACCCTAACGATACGGTCACGATTGCGCCGGGGGTGCTGCTGACCGTGGTCCGACTGGCGACCCTGAATGTCGCGGGGGTCGTGCGCATGGGCAGCACGCCCGGCGGCGTTGAGCGGGTATTCCGCCGGGTTCCGGCGGCCAACGGCGCGCAGATCACGATCGACGAGGATACCGTGACGGTACATCTGTATGTGGTGGCGGATGCGTCCGCCAACCTGCGCGACATGAGTGTTCAAGTCCAGAAGTCAGTTGAGCGTTCGATCCGGGAAATCCTGGGGATGAAAGTCGAGTCGGTCAACGTTCATGTTGAGGATGTGTCGTTTGAACGGCCGCCTGAATCCGAAACCGCCGAGAATAACTAACCGCCACACAGGATAACCGGCTTTGCCCACGAGCGATTACCGACATCAAGCCCGCCGACTGGCGCTCCAGGCGCTTTACGAGATCGATGGCACCGATCATCCCATCGAGACGGTGCTCAGCGAGCGTCTGGCTTCGGACAGCTACCGAGAAGAAATCTACACGCTCACAACCCGGCTGGTGCATGGCGTGCTGGAACACCGCGAACGGCTTGATACCCTGATCCGGCGTTACGCGCCTGAATGGCCCCTGGACCAGATCGCCCTTCTCGACCGCAACATCTTGCGCATCGCCATCTACGAGCTGCTTATCGACGACAGCGTGCCGGTGAAGGTCGCCATCAACGAGGCGGTGGAGCTGGCGAAGACGTTCGGCACCGAGAGCACCCCGCGCTTTGTGAACGGCGTACTGGGCACGCTGGCCTCCCGCGAAAGCGAACCAGAAGCCGGGCCGGACGGCCAGGGGTAAACCATGTCCCTCATCAAGCAGCCCAAACCCGAACGCCCCCAGAAATATTCCGCGTGGACGGCACTCAGCGGGGAGGCGGATGAAACGCCGCAGACCCTGCTCGACCATCTGAACGAACTGCGGATCCGCTTGTTCCGCGCGTTGATCGCGCTGGTGGTCGGCGTGCTGCTGTCGATTGCTTTTACCGATGAACTGCTCAAATATCTGATCACACCTTACGGCAATGAGCTTCAGGTGTTGGGTCCCACCGAGAGCGTCGTGATCTACTTCCGCGTGGCGCTGCTGGCCGGGGCGATCTTCGCCATGCCTTTTATCACCTACCAGTTATTTCTGTTCGTCGCGCCCGGTCTGACGCGCAAAGAGAAGCGCTGGATCTATCTGGCGCTTCCCGCCACCACCGGCCTCTTTTTGACCGGCGTGGCGTTCGCGTGGTTTATCATGGTGCCGACGGCGTTAGGTTTTTTGCAGGATTTTGAGGAAGACGTGTTCCGCGCCGAGTGGACCGCCGACCGTTACATCGCCTTCCTGACATCGCTGCTGTTCTGGATCGGCGTGGCCTTCGAGATGCCGGTGATCGTATCGGTGTTGGCGCGGCTGGGCATCCTTGGCCCTCGGCCGCTGATCCGCAATTGGCGGCTGGCGGTCGTCCTGATGACGGTCATTGCGGCGTTGATCACGCCCACCGTCGATCCGTTTAATATGCTGTTGGTCATGGCCCCGCTGCTGGTCCTCTATCTGGTCAGCATCGGGTTAGCAATCATGGCATTTCCCCGCGAGCGGCGTAAATAGACGTTGCGAAGGGTCATCGTCCGCCCTGGTGGGAGCAGTACCCTTTCAGGAGTTTCTGTAATGCCTCGCAAAAGTCGTGTTTTGATCATGGGAGCCGCCGGGCGCGACTTCCACAACTTCAATACGGTATATCGTGACAACGATGCCTATGACGTGGTGGCCTTCACCGCCACCCAAATCCCGGACATCGGGGGACGCAACTATCCCCCCGAACTGGCCGGGAACCTCTACCCGAAGGGCATTCCGATATACGAAGAAAAAGAACTCAACCGGCTGATTCAAGAGTTCGACGTGGATGAGGTGGTCTTCGCCTACTCGGATGTGGCCCACGAGTACGTGATGCACACGGCCAGCCAGGTTCTCGCCGCCGGCCCCGACTTCCGCCTGATCGGTCCCAAGCAGACGATGCTCAAGAGCACCAGGCCGGTCGTCGGGATCGGTGCGGTGCGCACCGGCTCCGGCAAGAGCCAGACGACGCGTGCCGTCAGCCTCGCCCTGCGCGAACTGGGCTACCGGGTCGCTGTGGTGCGCCACCCCATGCCCTACGGCGATCTGGCGCAGCAGGCCGTCCAGCGCTTCGAGACCTATGACGATCTGGACCGGCACGACGTGACCATCGAAGAGCGTGAAGAATACGAGCCGCACCTGGATAACGGCGTGGTCGTCTTCGCCGGGGTGGATTACGAGCGTATTCTGCGCGAAGTCGAAAAAGAAGCCGATATTGTGCTGTGGGACGGCGGCAATAACGACCTGCCGTTTTATGCCCCGGATCTGTACTTTGTGGTAGCAGACCCGCTCCGGCCCGGCCACGAGCGGTCGTACCATCCCGGCGAGGCCAACCTTCGCATGGCCGATGTCGTGGTGATCAACAAGATGGACTCTGCGTCGGCAGAGAGCATTCAGAAGGTGCGCGAAAGCATCCGCACGCTGAACCCCGGCGCGACGGTCATCGACGCGGCGTCCCCCACGTTTGTGAAAGACGGCGACGCGATCCGTGGCAAAAAAGTGCTGGTGATCGAGGACGGTCCCACCCTGACGCACGGTGAAATGAACTACGGCGCGGGGGTTGTGGCGGCGCACAAGTTCGGCGCGGCGGAGCTGATCGATCCGCGCCCCTACGCGGTGCGCAGCATCACCGCCACGTTTGAGAAATATCCCAAGACCGGCACGCTGCTGCCGGCGATGGGCTATGGCGACGCGCAGCGGGCCGATCTTGAAGAGACGATTCGCAACACGCCCGCCGATCTGGTGGTGGTGGCGACACCCATCGACCTGACGCGCGTGATCAAGCTGGACAAACCCTTCCGGCGCGTCCAGTACGAGCTGCAAGAGTTAGGTAATCCCACGGTGGCGGATCTGCTCCGCGAGAAGTTCGGTCCAAAACCATAAAGATCGCAGAGGATCATTGGAGGAGCGCGTCAGAACTGGCGCGCTCCTTTTGGCACAGGAGTTGGTGATGGGCGATCCCCCGCTTGCTCCGGTTCCTCGCTGGCGCACCCGGCGCTACTGGCGGCGGCTGGTGACGTTGACCGCTGTGGCCGTGCTGCTCACGGTGATCGGCGTACCGGCGGGCGCGGCGTTCATCACCACCTATGCACTGCTGAATCCACCCTGCGGCGAAAGCGGCCAGACTCCTGGCGATTATGGTTATGTCTGGGAGGATGTCACGCTGAAGGCGCGGGCGGGCGGGAGCTTCCGCGCCTACTTCATCCCCGGCACCAACGGCGCAGCGATCATCATCCCGCCCCCATATGGCGGTGGGCGCGGGAACCGGCTGCACGAAGGGGATGTATTGGCGCGGCATGGCTACGCGGTGTTCGCTTTCGAGTCGCGGCGCTGCGCGAACATGGGATCGCTCAGTCTGGGCTATAAGGAGACGGACGAGGTCAAAGACGCGCTCGACTATCTGCGCTCACGAGGAGATGTGAACCCGGAGCGGATTGGCGTGCTCGGCTTTTCGTCCGCCGGGGCGACAGCCGTCATGGCGGGAGCACGCTTTCCCGAAATCCGCGCGGTGATCGCGGAAGGCGGCTACGGCGATTTTGCCGAGGGTGCGGTTGGGCTAAGTACGGGGGATGGGTCGCCGCTCGAAATGATATACAAATGGTCGCTGGCCGCCAGCTACCGGGTGATCACGGGCATATCCATTGACCGGCTGAGTCCCCAGGATATGATCGGGGACATCGCGCCGCGCCCGGTGCTCCTGATCTATGGCAGCCGGGAACGCAGTCTGTCCGGCGCAACCAATCAGCTTGCCGCCGCCGGGGAAAATTCGGGCCTGTGGGTGGTTGAGGGCGCGCAACACGGCAACTATCTGGCCGTCGCGCCACAGGAATACGAACGGCGCGTGATCGCACTTTTTGACAACGCCCTGTTGGGTGGTGAAGATTAGAGAAAGTTATTGGTGATTAGTTATTGGTTCTTGGTTTTTGGTACGAGGTCTCCTTCCTCAAGCGCTCTAACCAATCACTAAAAACCAACAACCGAAAACTAAAAACTGATCACTGTTTTGGGAGTGTGTGCATTTGAAACCAAGAATCATGGTTCACGGCGGGGCCTGGCGTATCGCGGAAGACACCCACGACGATCATATCCGCGGGACGCGGGCGGCGGCAGAAGCCGGCTGGCGTATCCTGGCGGCGGGCGGATCCGCGCTGGATGCTGTCGAGCAGGCGGTGAGCGTGATGGAAGATGATCCTACCTTCGACGCGGGGGTGGGCAGTGTGCTCAACCGCGCGGGCGGCATCGAGATGGACGCGATCATCATGGATGGAAAGAGTCTGGCACTGGGAGCCGTCGCCGCCGTGCGCGGCATTACCAACCCGGTTCGGCTGGCACGCCTGATCGCGGAAGATACCGATCACTGCTTCCTGGTGGGCGAGGGAGCGCGGCGCTTTGCCGAGCTTAAAGGGATGCGCCTGTGCGCCGAAGCCGAGCTGACCGTTCCACGTGAGATCAACCGCTTCCGTGAGCTTCAGCAGAAGCCCGATTACCAGTTGTCCGAAGGCTTTACGCCTGACAACACCGATCCCAAGGACACCGTCGGCGCGGTTGCCATCGATGCTGAGGGCAACGTCGCGGCGGCGACTTCAACCGGCGGCGCGGCGTACAAGCTGCCGGGGCGCGTGGGTGACTCCCCGCTGGTCGGGTCGGGCGCGTATGCGGACAATCTGACGGGTGCGGCCTCGGCTACCGGGCACGGCGAGAGTATCATGCGGGTAGCGCTGGCAAAAACCGCGACGGATGCGATCGCGCGCGGGATGAGTGCCCAGCAAGCCGCCGATTTTGCGATCAAGCTCATGTTCGACCGGGTGGGTGGCTACGGCGGCCTCATCCTGGTAGACTACCGGGGTGAGATCGCTTTTTCGTACAACTCGCCGCACATGGCAGCCGCCTGGGTGGACGAGAACGGGCAGATCTGCGCGCGCATCAAAGCATGACGATTCATGGCGCGTGACACGGGCGTGATACGCTAACGAAACGGTTCAGCACATGAGACGACGCGCTCTAATTCTGATCATTGTTGGCATGATGGTCGGGTCGGGCTGTGGTGCGCTGCGCGATGCCCCGCCGACCGTCACCCCGATTTTTATCACGGCGACACCACTTCCTCCGGTGGTCCCGATCGTGGCGACCGAAACGCGCGCCGCCACGCCGGTTGTTTCCTCGACGGATGTGAATCTGCTGCCGACGCGGGCCACGACTCGCACCGCCACGCCGACGACCGCGCCGCCTATCACCCCGACGCCGACCTTCACGCCCACCACTACCGATACCCCCGCCAGCCCTGGCTCGTTTGAGGCGTTCGCGCCGGTGGGCGGAGTCGGCAGCGGGGCGGCGGGTGCGACCGGCTGCGGCAGCCTACCCCCGGGCATCTTCGGCACGATCTACCAGAGCGATCCGAATATCGGCGCGGCATTGGGCTGTCCCCTGGCCCCCAATCCGAGCAGTGTCGGCAGCGCCTACCAGCCGTTTCAGAACGGCCTCATGTTCTGGGTATCGTCGTTGGGCGCGCAGCCCCAGGCCGCGATCTATGCGCTGTACAATAACGGCACTTACCAGCGTTTTAACGATACCTTCCAGGACGGTGTGGATCCGAACAGCGGGGGCGCATCACCGCCGCCGGGCGTATTGGAGCCGGTGCGCGGCTTCGGCAAGGTGTGGCGCGAGCAGTCGTCGGTGCGCGATGGATTAGGCTGGGCGACCTCGGGCGAAAGCGGCGGATCGGCCCAGGTTCTGACGTTTGAGCGGGGCGAGATGGTCAGTATCTCGCAGGCCGGGCAGACGTATCTGCTCATCAGCGGTGCGCCGGGCACCTGGACGGCGCGCTCCGGCTCGTGAAACCAACACAAAAACCAGCACTGTGGCTGGTTTTTTTATCGCTCGCCATAATCATGAGAAGTGAAGAGCTAATCCGTGACTGAATAAATCGCGCTCAGGAGGAAGAACATGAAGAAGCTATTCGCCCCATGTTTAGCCCTGGTTGTGATGTTCACCCTATTGGGGACGGCCGCGGCCCAGGATGGCAGCGACACCCCACCTCCCGCCGAGATCGTCAACGACGAAGGCGGCCCCGTTTCGATCCAGGGGGAATATGCGTATTCCGACCCCGAACTCCCTGACTACGGTACGGAGCCCCTTATTTTTCTGGGCGACGTCTCCAACCTGTTTGTCGAAGGCGGCTTCGATTTCAGCACCGAATATCTGAACCTGGATTCGCCGCAGATTTTGGGAACGAACACATCGGATATTCGTGAAGGTCCGCTGACCTACGAGATCCGGCTGCCGATTGATCCCGGCGGCGTACTGGACGATGTCGATCAGGACAGACAGGCCGAGCCGGGCGTTATGGTCTATACGGTCAATTTTGCCTTTAATGGGATCGGTGATCCGTCGATAGACAGCCGTGAGTTCATTTACTACAGCTCGGTCACGTCGAGCCAGGATTTTGCCACCCAATACCAGATCAACGGCGGCACGTTCGTGGTGTACGCACCTGAAGAGGACCAGGGTTTCCCCTCGGGTTTTGGTGAGGACGGCAAACTCTTTACGCCCGACGATCCGATTGTGACCATCCCGCAAGGCTGGACCGTTGTTTACGTGAACAGCGATCCGTTCGTCTTTGATCGATCTCGGATCGGCCGGGTGGACGTGGTCGAGTCGGAAGGCACCGAATTTGTGGACTATTCTGCGCTGAGCTATACCGAAGCCTTCGATCAGATGATCGAGATGATGCGAAAAAACTATGCATTTACCGAGCTTAAGGGGATCGACTGGGACGCGCTGAGCGCGGAATTCCGCCCGCGTTTTGAAGAAGCCGAGCAGAACGACGATGCGATGGCTTATTACCGCGCGTTTCTGGAGTTTACCTGGGCCATCCCCGATGGTCATACCGGCAGCAATGCCCTGGATTACCTGTATGATGAATTCATCACGGCCACCGGCGGCGGCTTGGGCATGGCGATCCGAGAGTTGGACGACGGCCGGGTGCTGGTCACGTATCTGCTGCCCGATGGACCGGCCGCGCAGGCCGGGATCGAGCTTCGCGCCGAAATACTCGACATTAACGGTCAGCCGGTTGGTGATGCTATCACTGAGGCAGTCGTCTGGTCGGGGCCATTCAGCACCGAGCACCTCAAGCGCTTGCAGCAGCTTCGTTACGTGCTGCGCTTCCCGGTAGACACTGCCGTGGAAATCACCTATCAGAATCCCGGCGATGCCAAGCCGGCGACGGTCACGCTGACCGCCATCGCAGAGCGCGCCAGCTTAAGCGTATCGTCTCTTTACTACGGCCTCACCGGATTTGAACTCCCCCTCGAATTTTCGGTGCTGGACAGCGGCTATGGGTACATCAAAATTTACTCGTTCAACGATGACAACCTGTTGACCCTGCTCCTCTGGCAGCGCGCCATCCGTGCCTTCAACGATGCCGGGATTCCGGGAATCGTCCTGGACATGCGGCAGAACGGTGGGGGCTCGCCCGACATCGGTAATGTGATGTTGGGCTACTTCTTCGACGAAGAAACCTACACTGGGACATCGGCTTTCTACTATGAAGACGTGGATCGCTTTGAAATCGATCCGCTCTACGCCCAAACCATTTTCCCGGCTGCCGAAGCGGATCGCTACCACGGAAATATCGCCGTGCTGGTTGGCCCCGGCTGCGCGAGCATGTGCGAATTCTTCAGCTATGCGCTGACTCTGCTGGACAATACGGCGATCATCGGCCACTATCCGACGGCAGGACTGGGCGGCGGAATCGAAACGTTCGCGATGCCGGGGGATATATTTGCGCAGTATGCCGTGGCGCGTTCGCTGGGCGCGGACAGTAAAATCCATATCGAAGGTATCGGCGTTGTGCCCACCATTCGTATTCCGGTCACTGAAGAAAGCCTGTTTGCCGAAGGTGATGTGCTGCTCGATGCCGCCGGTAAATACCTGGATCTAGCTACGAACTAGCCGGTCATTCCCTTCATACTTTCCAAATTCTCTGGGAGCGCACGGGCGGCGCTCCCTGTTATTCTCACGGAAAAACTAAAAGGTCTTACGCCCAGAAGGAGAACTCACATGATTTTCAACGACCTCAAGGGCAGGGTGGCCCTGGTTACGGGAGCCAGCCGCCGTCAGGGAATCGGCGCTGCGATCTGCCGCGCGTTCGCTGCCCAGGGAACGGATGTTTTCTTTTCTGCATGGCGCAGTTACGATCGAGCACAGCCTCATACCCAGGATCCTGACGGCCCCGAACGGCTGGTCGAGGAACTCCGCGCTCAGCACATTCGCGCCGAATTCCTCGAAATTGATCTCTCCGCGTCCAGACGCCCCAATGATCCTGCTGGATTCGGTCAGGACGTCGTTGGGACACCCGTCGATCCTGGTCAACAACGCTGCCTACTCCACGCGTGACGGCTACCAGCGCCTTGATGCGGCGACGCTCGATGCTCACTACGCCGTGAATATGCGCGCGATGGCGCTGCTCTCGGTTGAATTCGCCCGGCGGCACCCGGCCGGTTCCCCCGGACGGATCATCAATCTGTCATCGGGGCAGAGTGTGGGGCCGATGCCGGGCGAACTGGCCTACGCCGCGACCAAGGGCGCGATCGAAGCCTTCACAACCACACTCGCCGCCGAGGTGGCGTCACTCGGCATCACGGTGAACGCGATCGATCCGGGCATCACCGATACCGGCTGGATCACGCCCGACGTGGAAGCGGCTTTCCTGCCAGGGATGGGCATGGGGCGTTTCGGCCAGCCGGATGACGCGGCGCGGCTCGTCGTGTTCCTGGCAAGTCAGGCCGGCGGGTGGATCACGGGGCAGACGATCCATTCGCGGGGTGCTTGACACCTCTCCTAAACTCTTATATTATGTATCTAGAGACAAACATAAAACGAACACAAACGAATACATTCGAACATTTAGCATGCCAGCTTCGGTCTGTCTGTGCGCGAACGCAGCCTCTCACTCACTCGCAGTTTCTCGCGCTATAGAAAGGTTTTGGGTATGACCGAACAGAGTATAACGAGCCCTATGGGGCAGACCTCGTTCCGCCGAGAGGTCGTTTTTGAGAACATTCTCGCCTACTTGTTCCTCGCGCCCGCCCTGATCGTTATTTCCGTCGTCCTGTTTTATCCCATCCTGAGCCTGCTGCGAACCAGTTTTTACAGCCCGCAAACCTTTTACAGCCCGTCGGAATTCATCGGATTCGACAACTACCGCGCCGTTCTCGACGATGCCATCTTCCCGACGGCCGTCAAGAACACGTTTTACTGGACCTTTGGCGTCACGCTCGGTCAGGTAATCCTGGGCATGTATTTCGCGCTCATCCTGCACCGGCATTTCCCCGGCCGGTGGCTGGCGCGTATGCTGGTCATCATTCCCTGGGTCCTGCCGGGAATCGTGGTGGCGGTTACGTGGCGCTTCATGTATCACCAGGATCTCGGCCTGATCAACAACACGCTCGACGCCGTAGGGCTGGATAGCTGGGCACGCTCGTGGCTTGGCCGCAAAGAGACGGCGATGCCGGCGGTCATTGTCGTCGGCATCTGGAAAGGCTTTGCGTTTTATACACTGATGTTTTTGGCCGGGATGCAAACTATCCCCAACGAGCTGTACAAATCGGCGCGCATTGACGGGGCGGGCGAACGCCAGCAGCTGTTTTCCATCACCCTGCCGCTGCTGCGCCCGGTCGCCATCACCTCGACCGTGCTGGGCCTGATCTGGACCAGCAACTACTTCGATGCCATCTTTGTGCTTACCCGAGGCGGCCCGGCGCGCTCCACCGAAACGCTGCCGATGTATGTCTATAACACCGCATTCCAACACTACCGCTTCGAAAAAGGCATGGCGGGGTCCAACATCCTGATGGCGGTGGTGCTGACTATCCTCGTGCTCTACGGGCTCATGTTGATGCGTGGCAATCCGATCCGGCAGCTGAGCCGCCGGGAAGAGGCATAAAACCATGGCGGCATATTCCTATTCTCGGCGACCGATCCAGGAATTTGTGTACCATCACCGCGAAAGAATATTGGCCGTCGTCGCCTTTGCTTCGATCCTGGTGATCATTACGCCGGCCATCTGGCTGGTGCTGACCTCCTTCAAGACCAACCAGAATATTTTCAGGATTCCGCCGCAGATCATACCCAACCCGATCACCATTGAAAACTACACCGAAGCGCTGCAAGGCGGCAGTTTTCCGCGCTATATGCGCAACAGTGTATTCATCACGGTCGTGGCCACGATGATCTGCGTGACCTTCAGCGCGCTGGCGGCTTATGCGCTGACCTATTTCCGCTTTGTGGGCCGCCGCGTCTGGCTGACGATCATTGTGGGCACGCAGTTTTTCCCCGCCGCGATCTTGCTGCTGCCGCTCTATCGGATGTGGGCCGATTTTGGCCTGTTCAATACCTATACATCGCTGATCGCGACCTACGTCGCCGTTTCACTCTCGCTGTGTACCTGGCTGCTCACGGGGTTCTACCGCGCCATCCCGAGCGAAGTATTGGAGGCGGCCATCATCGACGGCTGCACGAAAATCGGGCTGCTGTGGCGGATCGTGATGCCGCTGGCTGTGCCGGGCCTGCTGGCCAGCGCGGCGTTTGTGTTCATCGGGGTCTGGCAGGAATTCCTGCTGGCCGTGACGCTGATCAGCGATCCCGAACTGCGCACGGTTATGGTCGGGTTGTACAGCTTTATCTCCGAGCACCGGGTCGAGTGGAATCTCCTGATCGCCGCTTCGGTGGCGGTCTCGGTCCCGACAGTTATCCTGTTCGGATTGGTGCAGCGCTACATCGTGGATGGGATCACGTCTGGCGCGCTGAAGTAGAAGGGAGGAACGCATCGCGTGCAACATCATCCTGGTTTCGCTGGTCACACATAGTCTATTTTAAGGAGAAAATGCTATGAAGAAGTTTCTCATTCTGGCCCTGCTGATCACCCTGCTCGCAGCGCCGCTCGCTCTCCAGACCACCACCGCGCAAGAGGAAGTCACGGTCACAATCCTGGGCGGTGAGTGGTGGTTTGACCCGGAAGGCGTCGACATTGTCGGCACCTCCCAGGGTTACACCCTGATGCAGCAGTACATGGAACTGCACCCGGAAGTCAAGTTTGAGGTCACGGGCGTTCCCTTCCCTGAGCTGGACAGCACGCAGTTTGCGGCGATGGAAGCGGGCCAGGGGCCTGACATCCTGATTGTCAACTCGGTGACGGTCGGCGCATTCATCGACCGCGGCTACCTCATGCCCATGGACGAGTTCATCGCAGCCAGCGGGCTGGATACCAGCGTGTTCTACCCCAGCCTGTTTGAGGCGGGCAAGTTCCAGGACTTTACGCTGGCTCTGCCCGTCGATACCGGCACGCGTCTGCTCTACTACAACAAGGCGCTGTTTGAAGCGGCGGGCGTAGAACCGCCCACCCGCTGGGATCAACTGATCGATACCGCCGTTGCATTGACCGATGAAGAAGCCGGTGTGCGCGGCTTTACGGCGACGTCGGGCGAGCGCTGGCTGTGGCTCTATGAGCACGCCGGGATGTACTCGACGGCGAACGGCCTGCAGTTCGTCAACGACGAAGCGACCGACTGCGTGCTGGACGAGGGCGAAAACCCCCGCATCATCCAGTTCTGGGTGGATTTGTATAACGCGGGCGTGCTCTCCGAAGACGATCTGTTCGTCGGCACAGGCGCGGAACGCGAACTGGCCTTTGGCAACAACCTGTCCGCGATGTACCTCGGCGGGTTCTGGTCAGCAGCCACCCTCGAATCGGAGTATGGCATGACGTACCCAGAGGACTACGGGATCGTCGCGCTGGAAGGTGACGCCGGCATCGGCAGCTCGACCGGCGGCTGGCTGATCGCGCTCAGCCGCGATGCCCAGCACCCGCAGGAGGCGATGGACTTCATCGCATGGCTGATCGGCACGCCGGAAAATCTGACGCAGATCACCGGCCTGATGCCCTCCACCGAAGCGGCGAACGCCATGGTGCTGCAAGGTGAGTTCTACGAGCCCTTCAAGGAGCTTCTGGCCAGCCCGAACACCGGGCACCCAATCCCGCTGAATCCTGGCCTGCCCGAACAGGCCGAGATTCTGCGCAACGTGACGCAGTCGGCCCTGCTGGGCGAAATGACCGCCGAAGAAGCGGCAGCATCGTTCTGCGAGCAGATCGAAGGCACGCTGTTCCAGGAGTAACAGCCTGGCCGCAAGTGATCATGTTCCGTAGGGGCGTATCGCAATACGCCCCTACCAAAACAAACATACGGTCAGGTACCACACCAGTAGATCGTCCGGGGAGTGCACGTGCTGCGCTGCCCTTCACGTTGAGCGAGATGTCATGCTGTTAGCCGAACGCGAAACCGAAATCGTGGCCATGGTCAACCAAAAGGGGGCCCGCACCGTGCGTGCTCTGGCCGAGCACTTCGGCGTGACCGAGGTGACGATCCGGCGCGATCTCACCAGGCTGGAAGATCTGGGTCTGCTCAGGCGCACCCATGGCGGTGCGGTCAGCCTTGCGGTCAGCCTGCAAAACGGCCGCGAACTCGCCCTGCTGCTGACCGACATCCCCGAAGTGCCCGACGAACCCGTGGCGGACGCCCTCATCCTGGCCCCGGTTCAGAACCGGGCGGCGCATGTGCTGCGCGAGCGTGCCATGCGCAACCGGATTCCGTTCCTGGCGGAATCCTGCCCGCAGGAGGGCGCGATTTATGTCGGCCCCCAGAATTACGACGCCGCTTTTGCCCTGGGGGTATGGACCGGCCAGTGTTTCCATAAGCAGTTTGGCGACAGCGCCGCCGCGTGCGTGCTCGACATCACCCAGGCCGAGCTCACCAATGCGCAGGAGCGCAGTGCGGGTTTCTCGGCAGGTTTCCAATCCATCGTGAGTCAGGCGATGGTTCGATCCATCGACGGCCACGGCATGTACAGCGATGCTCATCCGATCGTCCGAGATGCCCTGCGCCTTCATCCCGAAGTGAATGTGATGTTTGGTATTAACGACAACTCGATCATGGCCGGGATCCATGCGTTCAGCGATTTGGAGCGCGACCCGGACCAGTTGATCGCCGTCAACGTCGGCGGCGAAGGCAGCACGCTGCTGGATACCCTGGCGCGCAGCGGGCCGCTCAAAGCCTGCCTTGGGCTTTTTCCCGATGTGGTAGGGCATCTGGCGATCGACTGCATCGTGCGCCTGTGGCGGGGAGATACGCTAGGCGATCAGATTATCACCCCGCACGCCATTCTGACGCCCGATAATCTGGCGGACTACTATGCCTGGAACGGCCAGGACTGGGAGATCCTCCCCGCGCGCCACGCCGGCCTGCTGCCCGCCGGCTGGCCCGTCGATCTGCCCGCCGCACCCGATCACAGCGTTTCGTTCGTAATCCTCTATCGTTCTCACGAATGGTATCAAAACCTGGCCAAAGCCATGCGTCTGCGCGCGGACGAACTCCATATCAAATTCGATGTGCGCGACGTAAGGGACGACTTGCAGGCCGAGATCCGCGAACTGCGCCGGATGATCGGCAAGATCGCGGCGGGTTACGTCGAAGACGGCGACACGATCATTCTCGACGCGGGCGAAACCACCAATGCCATGACGCGCTTCCTGAGGCGTCATCAGGACCTGACCGTGATCACCAATTCGATGGAGATCTTCCGCTATCTCCACACCTATCCGAACATCGAACTCATCATGACCGGCGGCACGTATGACCGGGAAACCAAAATGTATACCGGGCGGGGTGCGCACCTGCTGCTCAACGACATCCGCGCGGACAAAGCCTTTATCGCCGCCGGGGGCGTCTCATCCCAGTTTGGCCTTTCATCTTCGACAGGAAGTATTGCCGAGATCGAACGGTCGATGATCCGCGCCGCGCGCGAGGTGATCGTTCTGGCCGATCACACCATTGTCGATATTGAGTCGAATTTTCATGTCGTGGACCTGGACGCGGTCGATACCCTGATCACCGACGCGGGCATTCCGGCCCACCAAAAGCTGGAACTCACCCAGCGCGGCATCAAAGTGCTGCTGGCCGGGCGTGTGGACGAGAGGGACTGACCGCCGTCCCTGTTATATTTTCCTTGAGAGAGGATTTGTTCGATGAACAAACGCGAGCGCGTATTAACCGTGTTGCGGGGTGGGGTCCCGGATCGCGTGCCCTGGCTGGCCGACTTCGATTATTGGGCGCAGTCGTTGGAGCGGCGCGGTTTGCGGCCCGATGGCTTCCGGCGGTCGCCCGACTATCTGGACTGGCATCGTGAGCTGAACACGGCTTTTTATTTGCAGGGATACTGGCCGTTTCGGATGGTGCCGGACGATACCATGACGATCGAAGAATGGCAGGACGGCGACATCCGCTACCGCCGCGTGATTACGCCGGTCGGCACCCTGGAGGAGCAGTGGATCTTTCTCTATTCCAGCTATTCCGAAGCGCCGCACAAGCACTTCATCGAAGAGGTGGCGGATCTGAAGGCCCTGCGCTACTGGCACGAGCACATTCACTATGAGCCCGATTATGAACGCGCCGAGTGGGTCAAGGCGCGTGTGGGCGATCTGGGTGTGACGCTGTGTTACGTGCCCCGCTCGCCGTTTATGCAGATGGTGGCCGAGTACGCCGGGATCCAGAATGTCGTGAACCTGTGGTCGGAAGCGCCGGACGAATTCACCGAAACCATGAATGTGATGCGCCGCGCCCACGATCAGGCAGCGGAGATTTCGCTGGCCTCGCCCGCGGAATGTCTGATGATCCCCGAAAACCTGTCGGCGGAGATGGTCGGGCGCAGGTTTTTCGAAGCCTACCTGCGCGATTACGAAACCACCTGGAACGCGCGCATCCGCGAGGCCGGCAAGTTCTCGTTTGTACACATGGATGGCACGCTGCGCGGACTGATCGGCCCGGTCGCTTCAACCGGCTTTACCGTGATCGAGTCCTTCACGCCCGCGCCCGTCGGCAACGTGGACGTCACCGAAATACGCGCCATGGTCGAGCCGAATACCGTGTTATGGGGCGGCATGCCGGGTGCGTTTTTCTCGCCGGTGGTCAGTGATGAGGAGTTTGAAGTCCCACCTCAACAAAGTCCTGGATGTGATGACCAGCCATCCGGGGTTTGTGCTGGCCTGCGCCGATCAGGTCCCGCCCGATGGGCTGGCCGAACGGGTTTTGCGCGTGGCCGAAGCCGCGGAAAACCGCGCCATGCGAATCTAAGGAGTCAACCTGATGCGGCTGGAGAACAAAGTAGCCTTCGTCACAGGTGCCGGATTAGGGATTGGGCAGGCGATCACCGAGCTGTTTATTGCCGAGGGCGCTTCGGTCACACTGTTCGACATCAATCCTGATGCGCTGGCCGACATGTCGCTGCAAATCCAGGATTCGTGTGAAAACTGCCTGACGGTACGGGGAAATGTAGCATCCGCTGACGACATCCGCGAGGCGCTGGCTATGGCAGAGCGCGCGTTTGGGGGCGTGGATATTCTCGTGGCCAATGCCGGGATCGCGCTCGGCGGCTCGGTCGTCGCGATGTCCGAGGCTGACTGGCAGCACGTCCTGGATGTCAATCTGGGCGGGGTGTATCGCGTCAGCAAATATGGCATCCCGCTGCTGCTGAAGCGGGGCGGCGGTTCCATCATCAATGTCACATCCACCCAGGCGCTGCGCGGCTATCCGGGTTGGGCGGGTTATGCGGCCTCCAAAGGGGCGATCATTTCGCTCACCCGCCAGATCGCGATGGAATACAGCAAGCAGAAAATCCGCTGCAACGCCATCGCGCCGGGGGCGATCGACACGCCGATGAATGAAAAGGTCTTCGGCGACGCACCGGATCCCGACGCGGAACGCCAGAAATGGGCGGACGCGACTCCGCTTGGGCGGTTGGGCACCGGGGACGACATTGCACGGGCGGCGCTGTATCTCGCATCGCAGGACAGCGATTGGGTCACAGGGACGTGTATGGTTGTCGATGGCGGACAGCTCGCGGGATAACAGACCATGCCAGAAATCTTCGGGAAGCCGCTATCGCGCCACGAGATTCAGCAATTGGTGCCTGATCCGTCCCAGATCGCCAGCGTCCAGCGGGCGACGCTGTCCGACGGGCGCGCAGCGGGCGTCGAGATCGTGACCTTCCGCACCGGCAGCGGGTTGGAATTCGTCGCCGCACCGGGGCGGGCGCTGGACATCCTCAGCGCGAGCTACCAGGGCATCCCGCTCTATTGGCATGCCTTTCCCGGCCCGACGCACGCCGCTATTTTGAGCCGCCGGGTATGGGCTGGCTGCGCGGCTATGCCGGGGGTTTGCTGACGACGGGGGGACTGACCACCATGGGTTCGCCTTCCACGGACCAGGGTGAGGCGCTTGGCATTCATGGGCGCATCAGCTATGCCCCGGCGAGCAATGTCTGGGCGGACGCCGGCTGGGATGGCAGCGACTACCGCCTGTGGGTACGAGGCAAGATAGCCGAGTCGGCGGCGCTGGGCCCGCATGTGGTCATGACACGCGAGATCAGCACGAGCATGGGCGCGTCACACTTCACCATCCGCGATACGGTGGAAAACCGGACTCATTATCCGATGGAGCACATGATGCTCTACCACTTCAATATCGGGTATCCCGTGCTGTCCGGATCATCGCGCCTGCTGGTGAATTCCGTGGAGGTCGTTGGGCGCGATGACGTCTCGAACGCGGCGCTCGGCACCTGGGATCGCTTTGAACCGCCGCTGGCGGGCCGCGAGCACCAGTTGTTCTACCACCGGCTTGAGCCGGATGCGGACGGCAAAGTACACGTGGTTCTGCTGGGCATGCAGGATACCACGCCGCTCGCCGTTTATATCAGTTACGCTCATGCGGTGCTGCCCTGGTTCGTCAACTGGAAATGTATGCGGGCGGGCGACTATGTGACCGGCCTCGAACCCGCCAATGCCTGGGTGGAGGGCCGCGCCGTCGAACGCGAAGCCGGACGTTTGCGCTTCCTCGATCCCTGGGAAACCGTCTCCTACGACGTGGAATTTGGGATTCTGCACGGGGTGGATCGGATCAGGGCTTTTATCGCACAACATGGCCTGCCGGATGCGGGGTTCTGACATGACACACGATTTCGAGACCATTCGCATTGAGGATCACGCCGGGATTACGGTTCTGGTGTTCAACCGGCCGGAAAAACTCAACGCGATCAATCCTCAGATGTACGCCGAGCTGGGTGACTTTTTGGGCCGGATCGCGGACGGTACGATCCCGGCTGGCGCGCTGGTTCTCACCGGGGAAGGGCGTGCCTTTGTCGCCGGTGCGGACATCGAACCCTATGCGACGATGACGCTGGCTGAGTTCACCCGGTTTCAGCGTACAGGCCGCGCCGTGATGGAGCAGTTAGAGCGGCTGCCCGTTCCGGTCATCGCGGCGGTCAACGGATACGCGTTCGGCGGCGGGTTCGAGATCGCGCTGGCGTGCGATACGATAATCGCCAGCGAAAACGCCAAATTCGCCCTGCCGGAAGCCAAGCTCGGACTGCTGCCGGGGGGTGGGGGCACGCAGCGCCTCGCCCGGATGGTGGGGCCGTATCTCGCCAAGCGTCTGATCATGGCGGGCGAAACCATCGACGCCCGTCGCGCTTACGAACTGCATATTGTCACCGAAGTGACGCCCCAGGGCGAGGCGCTGAACGCGGCACTGGCGCTCGCCGGGGTTATGCGCCAGAACTGCGCGCCGCTGGCGGTTCGTCTGGCCAAGCGCCTGATCGATGAAGGGTTGGAGGCGTCGCTGCCAACGGCCCTGAGTCTGGAAATGGACTCGACCGCGCTGCTGTTCGTGACGGACGACAAGACCGAAGGTATCGCGGCGTTTATGGAAAAGCGCCCACCAAACTTCAAGGGCCAATAGGAGACACCATCGATGACAGGACCGTTAGCCGGTGTGGTGATCCTCGATTTTACGCAGTTGGTTCAGGGGCCGTTCGCCACGCAGATTATGGGCGACCTGGGCGCGGAGATCGTCAAAGTCGAGCCACCCAAGGGCGATTGGCTGCGCAGTTGGGCCATGGACAATCTGTACCTTGAGGGGGAAAGCGTCAGCTTCTTGGGCTTTAACCGCAATAAGCGCAGCCTGACACTCGATCTCAAGAATCCGCGCGGAATCGAGATCGTCAAGCGGTTGATCCCCAACGTGGATGTGGTTATCGAGAACTTCCGCCCCGGCGTGATGGAACGGCTCGGCCTCGGCTACGACACGCTGGCCGCGATCAATCCGCGCCTGATCTACTGCGCGAGCAGCGGATTCGGACGCACCGGGCCGTATGCTGCGCGCCCCGGCCAGGATGTGCTGATCCAGGCGATGACCGGCATCCCCACCCTGACCGGGCGAGCGGACGATCCGCCGACTGTGCCGGGCGTGAGTCTGGCCGACCTCTCCGCCGGGCTGCACATCGTTTATGGCACGCTGGCGGCGCTGTACAGCCGCGAACAAACCGGCCAGGGTCAGCGCGTGGATGTCAACCTGTTCAATGCGCTGCTGACGTTCATCACGCAGGAGATGAGCTTTTTGCTCAACGGTGGCCAGCCGCCGCAGCGCAGCGCCAGCGGTATCCCCAACCCCTTTACGGGAGCGCCCTACCGGATCTACCAGACTGCCGATGGACACATCGCCATTGGGATGAACCCGCTCAACAAGCTGGCACGGCTGCTCGGCGTCAGCGGCTACGAGCATATCCACTCGGATAACGTCATGGAGAACCGCGACGCGATCTGTGAGGATCTGGCGCAAGCCTTCATCACGCGCTCGACCGATGAGTGGCTGACGATTCTGCTGGCGGAAGACATCTGGTGTGCGCCCGTCTTCAACCTGACGGATCTCGAAAACGACCCGCAGATCGCGGAAAACCAGATGATCACCCGCTACGAGCATCCCACCGTTGGGACCGTGCGCGGGCTTGGCATCCCGGTCAAATTCAGCGAAACCCCCGGTGCGGTTCGCCGTCCGGCTCCGCGGCGCGGCGAGCACAGCGCGGATCTGCTCCGGGAATTTGGCGGATACACGGCCGACGAGATCGCCGCCCTGGCCGAAAGTGGGGTGTTTGGATGATCGCTCACTCATCAACACACTGAGGTGAACTATGGCGCAGTGGGAACATTTTGCGAACGGAACCATCCACATCATCTGTTCCAGCCACAACGACATCGCGTGGTTTGATACCCCGGCGAGCACCATCGCGTGGCGTGACGAACGCTCGATCACACCCGCGCTGGAGCGCATGGCGGCCAACCCGGCGGTTCATTTTTCGATGGAAAATGTGCTCTACCTGCTCGAATACCTGGATCGGCACCCGGAACGCAAAGCGGAAATTCACGCCCTGGCGCGGCAAAAGCGTTTCGACTGGGGCGCGACCTATAACCAGCCCTACGAGTCGCTGCTTTCCGGCGAGCAGTTGGTGCGGCAGATGTATTTTGGCAAACGGCTGATCGAGCGCCTGCTGCCCGGCGCGGAAGCCCGCGTCTATTACAGCCCGGACGTGCCCGGCCGCGCGATGCAAATGCCTCAAATTCTGAGCAAGGCGGGCGTGCCGTATTTGCTCATCAGCCGCCACCGGCCCGGCGTCTATCGCTGGTTAAGCCCGGACGGCAGCAGCGTTATTTTCTGGTCGATGGGGCATTATGTGGATGTCCACGACACGCATAAGCAGTTGGATGGGTCGCTGGACGAGGTGACGAACAAGGTGCAGCCGGAACTCGCCGAGTGGAGTGACGAATACGGCCGGCGTGGACTGCCGCCGGACTTCGCCTTTTTGTACAGCGCCGATTACATCTCGCCCCGCAGACTATGACGATCTGATCGCGCAGTGGAACGCCCAGGACAGCGACCGGCCCACCCTGCGCTATTCCACACCGGATCAGTTCTTCGACGCGGTGGCCGCCGCCGATTCCGATCTGGAGACGATCACCGGGGAGCGCCCGAACGTGTGGCTGTACATTCACGGGCCAACACATCACCACGCCGTCAGCGCCAAGCGCGACGCGGGCGTCCTTCTGCCCGCCGCCGAGATCTTCAGCACGGTGGACGCGCTGCTGTCCGGCTCGTGGGCCAGCTATCCCGCGGCGGAACTGGCGGATGCGTGGGTTAACGCGATCTATGATGATCACGGCTGGGGCGGGCGCAACGGCCATATCACGGATCGCACGTTTCAGCAGAAGCTCGAAGCGGCGCGGGACCAGAGCCGCGGCCTGCTCAACCGGGCGCTGACGTCCATCGCCCGGCGGATCCAGCCGGCGCAGGAGGGACTGCCGGTGGTGGTTTTCAACGCGCTTTCGTGGCCGCGAACCGAGCCCGTACGGGTGACTCTGCCCGCTTCACGGGATGGTTATTCGCTGGTGGACGGCGACGGCCGGCCGGTTCCGCTGCAACTGGCGCGCGTCAACACCGGGCAAACCACGGAGGCCCTCTTTATCGCGCCGGACGTGCCCGCCATCGGTCACAGGACGTTCTACTGTGTATCCGCGCCGGCCGCCAGCGAGATTCCAGCCTCGGTTCGCTATGACAACACCCACTACGAAAATGCGTTTTTCCGGGTGGAACTCGCGCCAGGCGGGATTCGCAGCCTGTTTGATAAGCGGCAGCAGCGGGAGGTCCTGCGCACGGAAAGGTTCCTTGGCATGGAAGTCTTCATGCTGGAGTCGACGGGCAATGGCGCGGGCGAATTCGGCTCGATCCAGCAGCCCTCATCTGCCGGCGAATTCGAACGGACCAGCGGCTACCGGCCGGGCTGGACGCTCGGCAGTGCGGGGCCGGTCTTCGTCGAATATATTCTCAACCAGCCGCTGCGCCACTGCATTCTGATTCAAACTCTGACCTTTTACCACACGCTTGACCGGATCGACTGTGCGATTTCCCTGCTGGACTGGAACGGCACGCGCAGCCGCGAGTTTCGGTTGGCGGTGCCGCTCAACCTTGCGCACGACGCCCAAATCGCCTATGAGGTGCCGATGGGCGTCGTGGAAGTCGGCAAGAGTGAGATCGCCGGCCGCGCGGCGGATGGCCCGGTCTATGGGCACTACACCCCCGCCGGCTATATCCCCGGTCCGGCCTATACCGATATTTGCGCCGAAATCCACCCGCGTGAAACGCTGAACTTCATCAGCGCCAGCGACCCGGCCATGGGCGTCACGCTCAGCACGTCCGTCGCCGTCTGCGATTGGATCGATCCAACCTTGCAGCCGGTGCCCTATCCGGTGCTGCAGCCGGTACTGCTGGCGTCGCGCAAAAGCTGCCACTCGGAGGGTAACTGGTACGTGCAGCCGGGGGATCATCATTTCCAGTTCTCACTGTTTGTCCACGCGCCCGGCTGGCAGCAGGGCTGGCGCAAGGGTATGGGCGCGAATCACCCGCCCGTTGCCATTGTGACCGAACCGGCGGCTGATGCGGCTCTGCCGCCCGATCGCAGTTATTTTGGTGTCGCCGCTGACAACGTGATGATCACCACCATCAAAAAGGCAGAAGATGATGAGGCGGTGGTCATGCGCTGCGTCGAGCTAGAGGGCCGGGATACGGAGACTGAGTTCACGTCCGTTTTTCCGATCCAAGGCGCGCAGCGAACAAACATCATCGAGCGCGATGGCATCACAATCCCATTGAGCGGCGATCAGCTTACGCTCAACATCGGCCATCATGCGATTGAAACCTTCAAATTGGAGATGTAGAGGGAACAACACCATGTCCGAGCCGCTGCTGCCTATCGATAACTTCCACATGTTCGTAGAAGGTCTGGATCACCCCGAGGGGATCACGTGGGGACGGGATGGCTTCCTGTATGCCGGGGGCGAAGCCGGACAGATCTACCGCGTCGCGCCTGACGGTTCGTCCGTGACCGAGATCGCCAACACCGGCGGCTTTATCCTCGGCCTGTGCGTGGACGCCGACAATACGATCTTTGCCTGCGACCTGGAGCATCAGGCGGTCATGCGGATTACTCAGGACGGAAACATTTCCACCTACTCTAGCGGCGCGCCGGATCGCCCCTTTGTCGCGCCGAACTATCCCGTGTTTGACGATCGCGGCAATCTCTACGTTTCCAGTTCGGGGGCATTCGGCAAACATTCGGGCTGCCTGTTCCGGGTGCGCCCCGGCGGCGAGACGCAGGTAATCAGCACCGCGCTGACACATTTTCCAAACGGCATGGCGTTAAGCGCCGACGGAAGCTATCTCTACGTGGTCATGTCCAATATTCCTGGCGTGCTGCGTGTGCCCGTGCGCGACGATGCGACCGTTGGCCCGCCGGAGCCGGTGGTCACGCTGCCCAAGCATGTACCCGATGGCGTGGCCTTCGATGTGGAGGGGAACCTGTATATCTCGTGTTATACCCCGGACGTGATCTATCGTCTGACGCCGTCCGGCGTGATCGATGTGCTGGCGGAAGATTGGGAGGGTGTGACCTTCGCCACGCCGACCAATATCAGCTTTGGCGGATCGGATCTCAAAACTCTGTTTGTGTCGAGCCTGTCGCGCTGGCATCTGACCCAAGGCCCTATGCCGATCGCCGGGCTGCCGTTGCGCCATCCGAAACTATAGCCTTTTACGATGGAGTATGACCGATGATGACCAGCCGCGAGCGTGTCACTGCCGCGCTCACCTTTAATCACCCCGATCGTGCCCCGCGCCAACTGTGGGCACTGCCTTACGTGTCGCTGTTCCGCCGGGACGAACTGGACGCCTTGCTCAAAGAGTATCCGAACGATTTGCAGGGCCTGCAAACAAGCCCCGGCCAGGCGGACAGCGATGCTCAGGACTGTGGCTCAGGTGGGCACCTACACCGATGCCTGGGGCAGCGTGTGGCACGTGGCCGAGCCGGGCGTGATCGGTGAGGTCAAAGCCCCGGCTCTCGCGGAATGGGCCGATCTGGCGACGTTCCAGCCCCCCTGGCACCTGATTCGCGGGCGCGATCTGTCGCACGTCAACCGCGAATGTGACAGCAGCGACAAATTCATTCTGTCCGATGTCACCGCGCGCACGTTTGAACGGCTGCAGTTTCTGCGCGGCACCGTCAACCTGTTTGTGGATCTGGCCTATGGCACCGCCGAAGTCCGGCAGCTGCTGGACATGGTGCATGAATACTATCTGGAGGATATTCGCGGCTGGTGCCAGACCCGCGTCGATGGCGTGTTTGTGATGGATGATTGGGGCACCAATCAAGGCTTGTTGATCAACCCGAAGACCTGGCGTGAACTGTTCAAACCACTCTATAAGGATTACTGCGAGATGATCCATGCCGCCGGCAAGTTTGCCTTCTTCCACACCGACGGTCACACCCGCGCGATCTACGGCGACCTGATCGAAGTCGGTTTTGATGCCATCAATTCGCAGCTCTTTGTGATGGACATTGAAGACCTCGCCCGGCAGTACAAGGGAAAGGTCACGTTCTGGGGTGAGATCGACCGGCAGTATGCGCTGCCATTCGGCACGCCGGATGAGGTCCGTGAAGCCGTGCTGCGCGTGCGCCGCGCGCTCGATGATGGATCAGGCGGCGTGATCGGGCAGTGCGAATGGGGAAAAGATAACTCGCGCGAGAATGTAGAGACGGTCTTCAGGACCTGGCTCGAACCGCTGGGCTAGGGCAAGCTATTTCGTAGATTGACCGGGACACAGGAATCCAACGATGGTTTTGTGGCATTCAGAGACGATCTGGACGGCGTGCTGGTGGGTCCCCGTGCGGCCGAAACGGAAGCGTTCGCGGCGGCCCTGGAAAAGGCGCGCGGCGAACAGCCGGTGGGCAAAGCTATCTAAGCCGGGATGAGTACGGTCGAGGCGTTCAGAAAATTCGGCATTATGTGATCAGCGGCTGCATACCGAGTGCCTTCAGTGAATACGCGGAAAAAACAAAAACCAGCGCGGCGGCTGGTTTTTCTGGCGTGCCTGGGGGGATTCGAACCCACGGCCTCTTGTTCCGTAGACAAGCGCTCTAATCCACTGAGCTACAGGCACATCTCAAGCTGCCCGTATGATAACACAGCGCCGCGCGCTTGACAAGGGTTTTTGAGCACGGGTCGATCTAAATTCGATAACAAGCCATCGTCCTTTGCGCGGGGATCAGGCTTGCTGCCGAGCACACCACTCGTCGCGCAGAATGCTGTAGCAGAGCAGATCGTAACGCTGGCCGTGCCGCTGAACCGCCTGCCGTTTGACACCCTCCCGCACAAAGCCAGCCCGCTCATAAGCACGGATTGCGCTGGAATTGTAGTCGAGCACCGTCAATTCGACGCGGTACAGGTTCAGCTCGCTAAACGCGTAATTCAGCAGCAGCCGCAGTCCATCGCTGCCATACCCTTTGCCACGATATTCGGGAATGCCGATCCCCATCGCCATGCCCGCCGATTGGTTGCTCCACTTGATATTGAACAGCACGGCGAATCCAATCAGCCTGTCCTCGCTCAGCGTCCGCAGATGGAAATAACAATCGGACGAGTTCGGGCTGGCGAAATCCGCGAAATTAGCCGGGGCCAGCGGGCGGATCGGATCGTCGTCGAGCAGGCGCAGATACTCATCATCCTGTGTCCAGCCGGCAAAGATTTCGCTGTCTTCGGGCAGCGGCGCGGCCAGCCGGACCAGCTTACCCTTAAAAAGTGGCGCAAACAATATCGTTTTCCCTCCCGGTGATTAGGCGACAAATAAATGACCAGGGGAAAACCCTGGCCTATGGACAGTTATTCAGTTGTCGGACCATACCGTTAGCTCAGATAGTCGCGCAGGTTGTGCGCCAGGCGCGGATGGCGCAGGCGGCGCAGCGCTTCCTTCTCAAGCTGGCGAATACGTTCGCGGCTCAGACCGAATTTGTTGGCGATCTCTTCCAGCGTGTGCGGCTCGCCGCCGCCCAGGCCAAAACGCAGCCGTAATATATGGCTCTGGCGGGGCGTAAGCTCGCTCAGGACTTCTTCGATCGTCTCTTGCAGCAGGTGTTGGGTCGCCGCTTCGACCGGGCTGGGCGAATCCTGGTCCTCGATGAAGTCACCGAACTCGCTGTCGCCGTCATCCCCCACCGGGCGTTCGAGCGCGATGGCGTGCTGGCTGGCGTCCATCATACCGCGCACGCTTTCCGCGGGCAGTTCCATTTCCTGTGCGATTTCTTCGGGTGTGGGGCGATGGCCGAGGGTCTGTTCGAGAAGCTGCGCCGTGCGGTACATCTGGCGAATACGCTCGGTCATGTGCAGCGGGATGCGGATGGTGCGCGTTTTTTGCGCCAGCGCGCGCGTGATCGCCTGCCGGATCCACCACGTGGCGTACGTGCTGAAGCGGTTGCCGCGCTTATAATCGTACTTGTCCACCGCGCGCATCAGCCCAACATTGCCTTCCTGGATCAGATCCGGGAACGGCAAGCCCTGGCCCATGTACCGTTTGGCAATGCTCACCACTAACCGGGTATTCGCGCGGCCGAGATGCTCGCGGGCGGCCTGTCCATCTTCCCCCAGCTTGCACAGCCAGGCGCGTTCGTCCACCAGCAGAGTCTCGGTCTCCATCCGCGCAGACGCCTCGCGGCCCAGTTCGATCCGTTTGGCCAGTTCGATCTCTTCCTGGGCGGTTAAGAGGGGTTCCTGCGCCATCTGGCGGAAGTACAGCCCAACCGGGTCATCCGCCGAAACGGCGTTAATATCGCCTACACCTGGGTCGTGGGGTTCTTCTTCGGGTTGGAACTCCTGGAGTTGGGGGTCCAGGTCATCGCCGTGAACGAGATCGTGCTGGCGGAGCTCAATTCCTAGTTCGTCCAGTTCATCCAATACAGCCTCGATTGCATTTACATCATCGCTATCTTCGTCCAACAGTTCCAATACATCTTCAAACGTGACAAAGCCCCGTTGATCGGCACGGTTCATCAGTTCCTGTATCACGTGAATTTCGTTGCCTCCTGGCGTATTGCTGATCGGAACCATATATCCCACCAAACGTCACTAAAAATAAAAAAAGCGCCGTATCAGCCTATCGATTTAGGAGCATTTAAAGATTATATCATGTTTTGGATACAGGGGGAAGCTTGGGAACGGAACCCATAGATTGTACCCGCACTCCATGCTGCTTGCCAAAAAGACTACAATCAATCTACACAGTGTACGACAATTCAGCCTTAATGTCTAGATATTTTATAGCACTTTTGGATCACAATCGGCCACTTCAACCCTCATCAATTTGAACGAGGCGGTGGGATCGAGTGAGGAGAGAATCGTAAGGGTGGGTTTATTAACCCACCCCGTTTTCTTCAGTATCACCCCTAATCCGACCAACGGCCCCAGGCAGCGCACAAGCTCCTATGCTTTTGTCATGCCAGATGCGGATTATATCCCTGCGGTCTCGCGCCATGCCCGGATGTCTTCGGCATGTTCTTCTTCATGCCACACCGCATTTTCGGCGATCAGGTAACTGAGAGGTTCGCCTTCCATCCAGGGAAACAGCCGGTTATTATCCAGGATGAGGTCATCGAGCCGCTCAATAGCAGCGATCAGATGCCGGTGTACCCCGTAAAAATCATCCAGAACGGCTTTCAGGGGGCGCGGCGCGTTGGTACGGTATTGTTCGGCGTTCCATTCATCAATATCGTCGATTTCTACAATACGAGGCGCGCGGCGTTTGTGCTGCTCCAACTGCGAAAGTACGGTCACGAGTTCCGCTTCCCACGACACCAGATGAGCCAGTACATCCTTGACCGACCACAGCCCAACGGCCCCGACCCGGAGCATCTGATCATCGGTCAGCCCTTCGATCGCCTGAAGCAGCGCACGACGCGCCGCACGCAGGTCCTCTAAAACATCCGCCTTCGGCATGGATGAACCCTCCCTGGCCCGATCTCTGCTGCGCATTATAGCACCGCGCCGCGAACAAACTCAACAAAGCGCGATTCCGCAATTTCCCCTAAAATTTAGGGGGATAGATTCGCATTTTGCGCCTAGAGTTGCTTTGGCGGCCGGGCTTGCATTATAAAGCAGGTAACGCGCTAGGGAAAAAGGAAAACTATTGGCTATGAGCGAAAAAGCGATACAGCAGGAAAAACAGCAGGATAAATGGTACACACTCTCGACTGCGCAAGTCGTGAAGGAACTGAACGCCGATCCTCACCGGGGTCTGAGCGACGAAGAAGCGGTGAAACGTCGGGCGCACTATGGGACGAACGAACTGCCCACCGAAGCGGGTTCATCCGTCTGGGAACTGCTGCGCACCCAATTTACCGAGGTCATGGTATTGGTGCTGCTGGTGGCCGCCGCTGTTTCGGTGATCATCGGCGACACCAAGGATGCGGTCGTCATCATGGCGATCGTCATTCTCAACGCCGGCCTGGGTTTCTTCCAGGAATACCAGGCGGAACAAGCCCTGGCGGCGCTGGGCGCGATGCAAACCCCGCAAGTACGGATTCGGCGGGATGGCCACGTCGAGGAAATAAGCGCGGTGGACCTCGTGCCGGGTGACATCGTGCTGCTGGAAGCGGGCGACCGCATCCCCGCCGATGGCCGGCTGATCGAAGCGGCCAACCTGCAAATTGACGAGGCCGCGCTGACCGGCGAATCCGTGCCGGTCGAAAAAACCGCCGCAGCTATGCCCGACAGCGATCCACCCCCCGCGCTGGCCGAGCGGATTAATCTGGCCTACATGGGGACGGCTGTAACCTATGGGCGCGGCGTGCTGGCTATTACGGGCACGGGTCTCAAAACTCAGTTGGGTACGATTGCCGCTCTGCTGCAGCGCGTCGAAGAAGGCCGCACCCCGCTGCAGGAACGCCTGGAACGTGTCGGGTATGTGCTGGCGGGCGCGGCGCTGGTGGTCTGTGTGATGGTTTTTGCGGTCGGCGTGCTGCGGGGTGAAGATCGAGAGGAAATGCTGCTGACCGCGATCAGCCTGGCCGTGGCCGCTATCCCCGAAGGACTCCCGGCGGTGATCACGATCGCGCTGGCGCTGGGCGCGCGGCGAATGGTGCGCCGGAACGCGCTGATCCGCAAGCTGCCGGCCGTCGAGACGCTCGGCTCGGTCTCGGTCATCTGCTCGGATAAAACGGGCACCCTCACCCGCAACGAGATGACGGCGACGGTGCTCGGTATGCCCGGCCGTCAGGATGTTGCAGGTGCACGGCGTGGGATACGAGCCGGTTGGTCACTTTTACGAGGGGATGCAGCTTCTCAACCCGGTCAACGACAAAGTGCTGGCCCGGCTGCTCAAGGCATCCGCGCTGAACACGGATGCGTTTTTGGAACAGGAAGATGGCACCGGGCGCTGGACGGTCGTCGGTGATACGACCGAAGGGGCGCTGCTGGTCGTGGCACGCAAAGCGGGCTGGAGCCGCGCGATGCTGGAAGACGAAATGCCGCGCCAGGGTGAGCTGCCTTTCAGCTCCGAGCGTAAGGCCATGACGACGATCCATTGTCCGCGCGGCGAATTCGCTACCGAGCTGTTTGAAAACGCGCCCTATGTGTCCTTTACCAAAGGCGCGCCGGATCAGTTGGTCAGTTGGGCGACCGAAGAAGTGATGCCCGATGGCCCTGCCCCGCTGACCCCGGAGCGGCGGGAACAGTGGCGCGAGAAGATCGAAGGCATGGCGAGCGAGGGGCTGCGCGTCATCGGTATTGGCTACCGCCCGCTGGAGGGCATGCCCGCCAAACTGGAACCTGAGACGTTGGAGCGCGATCTCACGCTGTTGGGTCTGATCGGCATTGTGGATCCGCCGCGTGAAGAGGTTAAAGCTGCCGTCAAAAAAGCGCATGAAGCAGGGATTCGCGCGGTGATGATCACCGGCGACCACGCGCTGACCGCTGCCGCAATCGCCAAGCAGCTTGGCATCATGCAAGAGGGCGATCGCGTCGTCACTGGCGCGGAACTGGATCAGATGAACGACGAGCAGCTTCGCGGCATTGTCCAGAACACGTCCGTATACGCGCGTGTGTCTCCCGAACACAAGCTGCGCGTGGTCAAAGCGCTGCAATCGCACGGCCAGATCGTCGCGATGACCGGCGACGGCGTCAACGATGCCCCCGCGCTTAAGCAGGCGAATATCGGCGTGGCGATGGGCATCACCGGCACGGACGTCAGCCAGGGCGCGGCGGATATGGTCCTCACCGACGACAACTTCGCCAGCATCGTCGCGGCGGTTGAAGAAGGCCGCACGATCTATGGCAACATCCGCAAGTTCATCCGCTACCTGCTGAGCACCAACGCCGGTGAAATCGTCACGATGTTCGCCGCGCTGATCATTGGGCTGCGCGTACCGCTGCTGGCGATTCAAATCCTGTGGATCAACCTCGTGACGGACGGTCTGCCGGCGATTGCCCTCGGCTTTGAGCCGAGCGAGCCCGATGTCATGAAACACAAGCCCCGCCCGCCCAAAGAGAGCATCTTTGCGCACGGCATTGGCTTCCATATCATTTGGGTGGGTACGTGGATCGGGATCACCACGCTGCTGGGTTTTGTCTGGGCGCTCAACCGCAGTGGGGGTGAAATCCTGGATCCGTCCGACGACGCGTTAGCGCTGGCGCGGACGGTGGCGTTCTCGGTGTTGGCGCTGTCCCAGGTGTTCCATGTATCGGCTATCCACAGCGGGACCGCTGCGTTTTGGAAGGTTCCTCTTTGGAAAAACAAACTGCTGCTCATCGCCGTCATCGCGACTGCCCTGCTGCAAATGCTGGTGATCTACGAACCCTTCGCCCAGGAAGTGATGGGTACGGTGGATCTGGACGCGACGGAACTGCTCGTTACCTGGTTGTTAGGTGGATCGCTGTTTGTGGCGGTCGAGACGGAAAAAACCATCCGCCGCCGCATCGATCCGGAGGGGTAGCAGCCTCACTTCCCGTTTGATCTGTGCTGGGGCGTATCGCAATACGCCCCTACAAATTCATTCTGCGCCCATCTCCAACTCGTACAGCGCCAGCAGCGCGGCGGCAACCGCTGCCGTCTCCGACCGGAGGATGCGCGGCCCCAGCGTCACCGGGATCACGCCGTATTGTCCGGCCAGCTCGATTTCCTCCTCCGCGAAGCCCCCTTCCGGCCCGATGATCAGGGCGACGGCAGCAGCGCCAGAGCCGGAAAGAACGCTCTTGAAGGAATGTACGGTCTCTTGTTCCCACGGGATCAGCGCGCGGTCAGCTTGCCCGGCGTCGGCCACGGCCTGCGCGAATGAAATCGGTTCTTCGAGAACCGGCACCCGCCCCCGCCGGGACTGTTCCGCCGCCTCGGTGATGATGCGCTCCCAGCGTGGCAGTTTGTGGGCGGTCACGCGGTCGCGGTCCGCGATCACGGTGCGCTGCGAGATCACCGGCACAAAGCGGCTGACGCCGATCTCTGTGCCTTTTTGCAGCACCCACTCAAAGTTATCTTTTTTCAGCAGGCATTGGTACAGCGTGATCTGGGTGCGCGGCTCACCGCTGGCCGGGCGTTTGTCGATCAACTGGCAGCGGGCGCGCTTTTTCTCAACCATCACCAGTTCGACCTCATACTCCCAGCCCTGATCGTCCAGCACCAGCAGCCGCGCGCCGGGCCGCATCCGCAGCACGACACGGATCTGATTGGCGACCGGGTCTTCCAGCAGCACGGTCGAGCCGTGAATCCACGTGGGCGGGATAAAAAAACGGTGCATGGTTCCTCAGTTGTTGGTTGGCTGTTGGTTGTTGGTTATTGGTAAAGCAGATTATCCTTCGACTGCTCTAACCAATCACCAAAAACTAAAAACTGCAAACTGCAAACTGTTCACTGCTATCCGTAAGTGATCCGTTTGGGCAGCAGGTTGCGCACGCGGTCGCGCAGCACTTTGCCGCGCCCCAGGAAACGCCCACGCTCGTCTTCCAGCAGGATGATCGTGCCGGGCGGATAGGGTATATCAGCCGTGTTCCGCAGTTCGCGCCCTTCCAGCCACAGCGCGCGCTGATCCGCTGCCAGCGCCAGCCGGGGCCGCACAAACTGCGCGAAGTAACGCGTGATCAGTTCGTGCGACGGGATAAAGCGGTCTTCGTCCTGCTGCGCGATCATCAAGCCCGCCGCCGCATAGGGCAGCGCCGCGAACTGGGCGACCAGCCGCTCCGGGATCGCATATACCGATCGGTCGCGCTGCCACAGCGTTAATCCCTGCATCCGCGGCGATTGCATCCCAATCAAAGCCGAACGCCTGCTGCCAGTCTGCGATGAGCTGCGCCTGGATGCTGCGCGGCATGGGTTCGGCATCCCACGGGCGCGATGGCGGCGGCTCGGGCTCCACGGAGATCGAGGCGGTTTTGCGAATCCGCGCGGCGAAAAAGCCCGACGTCTGGAACAGGTGCGGCCACAACCGGATCGCGTGCCGGACCTGTGGATCAAATCGCGCGCGCCCATCCGAATCCAGGCCGGGCGCGGATACGGGCAGGTGATCCACCGCAGCGATCTCGCGGCCTGCGGGGTAGCGGCGCAGCAGGTCGTCCAGCACTGCTTCGTCTTCTTCGGGCGACATGGTGCAGGTTGAATAGACAATCTCGCCGCCGGGCTTGGCCGCCTGGAAGGCACTGAGCAGCAGCGCGTTCTGGCGCACGCACAGCGCCTCGTGTTCGCGCTCGGAGACGGTGCGCGTGCGGCGTCCGGTGGTGATCCTCAGCGTATCGCCGCTGCACGGCGCATCGACCAGCACCCGATCAAACTGTTCGGGGAACCAGCGCCCCATCCGCTCGCCGGGGAAATTCGTCACCAGCGCGCCGAAGACGCCCCAATTCTGCAGATTCGTCCGCAGTGCCGCGATCCGTTTGGCGCTGGTATCGTTCGCCACGATCACGCCCCGGTCGCCGTAGCGGCTGGCGAGATGGGTCGTCTTGCCGCCCGGCGCAGCAGCCAGATCCAGGATCAGGGGCGTCTCGTGGTCGCTGAACATCTCGGCGGGCAGCATCGACGCGGCATCCTGAATATAGTAATACCCGTTCTGAAATTCGAGCGTATCGCCAATCGGCTGCTCGTAAGCCGCGATCTGCCATCCCGCCGGGCAGAATGGCACCGGCCGGATCGTCCAGCCGTACCAGTCCGGCCACGTCTGGCGCGCCTGTTCGATCGTGAGCTTCAGCGTGTTGATGCGGATCGCCGGGAGCCGCGGCTGTTCCAGGGAGGCGCGCAGCCGGGCGCGTTCGTCCGGGTCGAGGAACGACTCGTACAGCGCTAACCGGGCCAGTATATCGTCGTCGGTCATGGGGTTTTGTCGATACAGTATACCAGTTCGTTCTCGAACTCGATCTCGGTGATCGCCCAGGGCCGGCCCGCCAGGATCTCGTGTACCTGCTGGCGGTTGACGTCGATCGTGGTATGCCGCCCGGTCCGGCTGTGCGTGGGCGACGACAGCACGATCCAGCGCACGGCCAGCGCATCGAGCAGGGGCAGCACGATCCCGCGCCGGCGTTTTTCCATGCGGTGAATCTCTTTGAGCAGCAGCGCCACGTCGCCGGATTCTTGCGGGTGGTGGACGAGAATATCCTGCACGAACGCCCGCGCCTCGATCGTCGGCAGCAGCCCAAAATAGCGGTTGAGAAAATCCACACGCTGCTGGTGAATATCGTAGCCGTAAAACGACGCGCCGGGCGGCAGATCCATCCACGGGATCGTGAGCGGGTCCAGCGCGCAGGCAATGTCGAGCACCCGCTGCGGGCGGCCCGTGACGGCGAAGATCCGCGCGTAAAACGTATCGAGCAGCGGCAGGCGCTCGCGGGTCGAATCGTGATCGCGCATGATCTCCACGCACGTCGCTTTGATGTGGCCCTCATCGCCGGACGCATACGCCGCCTTGAGCCGTTCATACGCCCGCTCGTAGTCGGGATCGCCCAGGTAGAGCGCGATCACCTCGTGCAGCTTTTTGCGCGCCGACTGGACCGCCGCTTTTTCGTTCGGCTGGCGATCCAGTTCCGTGATCAGAATATCGCGGATCGTGTCTTCCGACACGCCGATGTCGCGGTATTTTTTCGACTGCATGATCTGGGCGATCAGCGTGTTCAGATCGGTGGGCATGGCTCAGGCCTTTTTGTCTATGCGGAAGGCCAGTTCCGTCTCAAACTCAAATCGTTCCACCGGCCAGTTTTGGCCGGCCAGCAGGTCGCGCAGGTGGGCTTCATAGGTCGCGGCCATCCCCTTATCATAGCCGCCCAGGCTGCGCACCGGGAAGGACACGATCAGCACGTCGGCGTTGACCGACTCCAGCAGGCGCAGACCCGCCGCCTTATCGACCTGTTCCAGACAGGGAATCGTCTTGAGGATCAGCGCCACGTCGGCCTTGTGCGGCGGGACAAACTGCAGCACGTCGCGCGCCTGTGCCTGCCCCTCAATGCCGATCAGATCCATAAACGCGCCGACAAAATCGATCATATCCTGGTAGATGTCATACGCGTAATACGCCGCGCCGGGTGCCAGCGGCATCCACGGGATCGCCAGCGGGTTCAACCCGCACGCCACGTCGATCACACTCCGCACGGGCCGCAGATCGGCCAGCACGACATTATAAAACTCGTCAAGGATCGGCAGGCGTTCGGCGGTCGAGGCGTGGTGGCGCATGATCTCGCGGCAGGTATCGCGCAGGGCTTCGGGATCGCTCGCCGCGTCGCGCAGCAGATCCAGCCAGCGCGCATAGGGCAAAGTGCCATCGAGATACGCGCCGCCGACCTGATGCAGCTTGTTTTTGGTGGCTTTGATCGCGTCCTTCAGATTGCGCCGTCTTGCCCAGTTCATCCGCGCCGACCCGCCGGATAAACTCCTCGCAGATGCGCCCGTGTTTGGGGCTGTGCTGCACCGCCGCGACCAGTTGATCGAGCGGATCACCCGGTTTAGCCATGCGCGTCCCCCTGCAAGTAGCCGACCAACTGCATCATGAAGCGCAGGTTGTGGATCGTCGCCAGCCGCATGAACAGCGCATCGTTGATCTTGTACAGGTGGTGCAGGTAGCCGAGCGAATAGCGCCGGCAGGTCAGGCAGTCGCAGTACGGCGACACCGGGATGTCGGCCTTGATATGCTTGTCGTCGCCCGCGTAGATATAGGTCAGCCACCTGCCGTTCTGCCCGCTGATCAGCCGGGGATCGTCCGTGGTGAAGGCGTACAGGCGGCCGTTGCGCGCATCACGGGTGGGCATGGCGCTGTCGAACATCGGATAACCCATCTCGGCGCACGCCGCGACGTTCACCGGGTGCCCCACGCCGAGCGCGTGCAGCGGCAGTTCGGGCGGCACCAGCTCGCGCGTCAGGGCCAGCATATCGGTCAGCAGGTGGCCGTCGCTGTCCAGCGGCCAGCCGCCATAGCCAAAGCCGTCGAAGCCGATCTCAAGCAGCTGCTCCGCGCACTCGCCGGCGCAGATCCACGCTGCCGCCGCCCTGGATCACGGCAAAGAGCAGCGGGCGCTCCGCTTCGGACAGCTTCTTTTCTTTGAGCAGGCGGCTGAATTCCGTTTTGGCGCGGCGCGCCCAGGTGACGGTCCGCTCGACCGATTGGCGCTGCTCGGCGGCGGGATCATCGACGTGCGTGCAGTCGTCCAGGCAGACGAGAATATCCGCGCCGTAGCTCAGCTGAAGCTGGATGCTTTTTTCGGGCGTGAGATTGAACTTCCGGTCGCTGCCGTCCGGCGTAAACACCGCGCCTTTATCCGACAGCCGCCCGTATTTCGGATTCTGCCGGATCAGCGAGTAGATCTGGAATCCGCCCGAATCCGTCATGATCGGGATGCGGCCAGCCGCTCATGGGGTGCAGCCCGCCGAGCGCGCTGGATCGTTGTAGAGCCGGGGTGCTGCATGAGGTGATAGGTGTTCATCACCAGCGCCGCCACGCCGCACGCTTCAAGATCGCCGCTGTCCAGGGAGCGCACGACGCCGCGTGTCGCGTCCGGCAGAAAGGCCGGGAGCCGGAGATCACCATGCGGCAGCCGGAGCACGTTATTCGCCTGGATCATCGTCGTCTTCCACGCTCCTCATCCAGCGGCAGGATCGGCCCGTTATCGGGCTTATCGCCCCGCCCCGCGACGACGACCGTATATTCGCCGCGCGGCTCGTTTTTGGTGAAATGGGCGATCAGTTCGGTCAGCGTGCCCCGCTGCACCCCCTCGAACAGCTTGGTCAGCTCGTTCGTCACGGCGGCGGCGCGATCGCCGTAGACCGCCAGCGCATCGTCCAGAAATTTCACCAGCCGGTAGGGGCTTTCGTAGAAGATCAGCGTGTGCGGGGATTCCTGGTCCACCGCCAGGAAACGGCGGCGCGGCCCGCCCTTGCGCGGCGGGAATCCCCGGAAGGTGAAGGAGTGCATCGGCAGGCCGGAGATCGCCAGCGCCATGATCACCGCGCTCGGGCCGGGGATCATCGTGACGGTGATGCCGGCCTGGATCGCGTCGCGCACCAGCGTAAAACCCGGATCGGAGATGCCCGGCGTGCCCGCGCTGGTCACCAATGCCACGGCTTTACCTTCGTGCAGCGCTTCGAGGATGCGCGGCCCGGCGCGCTTTTCGTTGTGCTCAAAAAACGCAATCTGCGGCTTTTTGATGCCAAAATGCTGGAGCAGCAGCCCGGTTTTACGCGTATCCTCACTGGCGATCAGATCCACCGCGTTCAGTGTGTCCAGCGCGCGCTGGCTGATGTCTCCCAGGTTGCCGATGGGTGTTGCCACAAGATAGAGCATGGTTCATCCGAAAAAAAAGGCGCTCAACAGCGCCATGATTGTACCGTAACCCGGCGGCTGCCGTCAGACCGCCAGCTTGAACGGATTAAAGTCGGTGGTGCGGTCGTAATAGTCTTCGTGTTCGGTGGCCTTGAGCGCGTTGACCACCCGGTAGGTGAGCGGCGTCAGCAGCACCTCAAAGCCAACTTTGATGATGTAGTTGGTTACGATCAGCGATACCAGGATGTCGGACGGGAAGACGCCCAACGCCGTCGCAATCAGCATAAAGACCGTGGTATCGATGGCCTGTCCGACCAGCGTGCTGCCGATGGTGCGCGCCCACAGCCAGCGCCCTTCCGTCAGGATTTTCATCTTCGCCAGCACGTAGCTGTTCGAGAACTCGCCCAGAAAATAGGCGACCAGACTCGCGACGATCAGCCCGCTGATCCCGCCGAGCAGCGCGTCGTAGCTGGCTTCGGCCACGCCGGTTGCATCGCCCACGCAGCCGCCTGCCGCGTCGCAAACCTGATCCGCCACGTCTTCCTGCCAGAATGGGTCGCTCGGCAGCACAGCCGCCAGCCACACAAAGATCGCCAGCAGCACGTTCGCGGCGAACCCTATCCAGATCACGCGGCGCGAGCGCCGGTAGCCGTAGACCTCGGTCAGCACGTCGCCAAAAATGTAGCTGATGGGGAAAACCAGCGTGCCCGCATCAAACACGAAATCAATCGGCCCCAGCGATGCTTTGAGGTCGATGATCTTGGCGCTGCTCAACAGATTGCTGATCAGCAGGACCGTGACAAACAGCGCCATCAGCAGGTCATAATAGTGGTAGTTAGGGGTGCGAGTCTCGGTTTCCATATCTGGATTTTAGCACTGAACCATCAGCATAAAAAAAGCCCTGCCACACAGCAGGGCCCAAAACCATCATCAGAAGTCAGGCTGCCGCGCCCGGCGAGGATTTCGCCCGCTCAAAGGCGGCGAGCAGCAGCAGAAAGACGCCCGTCATCACCAGAAAGCCGATCGCCGTCCCGAACAGCACGAGAAACGGCAGGCCGACAATCAACCCGGCGATGATAAAGGGCAGCATGCCGGTCAGGCCGGAACAGGCCAGGTAATGGAACACCTGGGCTGCGACACCGCCAACAACCGGCTGTTCTTTGTTCGAATCCCGCGCGATCTTGATGCCGAGCACCAGACCGATCGCGATACCAATAAAGAGAGCAATCAACCAGTCAGCCATCGCAACACGCTCCTAGAACAGGGTGTAGATCAGCGGGCCGCCGCCGCTGGCGGAGCCGAGCACGATCAGCAGCGCGAACGCGACGAGTGCAATGATCATCGGGATCAGCCACCACATTTTGGCAGCCCACAAAAACGCGAACAGTTCGCCCAGGATGCCCAGGCGCGCGCGCAGTCCGCCGAAAAATCCCATGCGGTTCTGGGTTTTAGAAACAGGGGAGTCGGTCATTGTTTTCTCTCGCCTCACACATTCTTGTGGTCTTTGCCGACCAGGATCGAACCGATCATCAGCCAGTCGATCCCGCTGTTGCTGAACGTCTTCCACGCATCCGCCGGAGAACTCACAATCGGCTCACCGCGCAGGTTGAACGATGTATTCATCAGGATCGGCACGCCCGTCGCTTCACCGAAACGCCGGACTAACTCATAATACCGCCAATTCGTTTCGCGGTCGATAGTTTGCAAGCGCCCGGTGCCGCCTTCGTGGGTGGTCGCCTGCGCCACATCTATCTTGTCCGGCTTAACCGGGCTGACCGCCAGCATAAAGCGCGGCATCAGCGCCTTAGCCACGTTGGGATAGTCAAAATACTCGGCGGCGCGCTCCACCGGCACGACCGGCGCAAACGGGCGGAACGGCTCGCGGAACTTGATCTTGGTGTTGACGATGTCTTTCATCTCGGCGCGGCGCGGGTCGGCCAGGATGCTGCGGTTGCCCAGCGCGCGCGGTCCCCACTCGAACCGCCCCTGGAACAGCCCGATCACGTCCTGATCGACCATGGCATCTACCATGCGATCGATCAGCTTATCGTCATCTTCAAAACACTGGTATGGGATACCCTTGCCGTCGAAGAAGGCGCGGATCTCGTCGTCGGTGTAATCTTCGCCGTAGTAGGTGTTGGTCATGACCAATTTGCGCGGCTGGCCGAGCACCATGTGATAGGCCCACAACGCCGCACCCAGCGCTCCGCCGTCGTCGCCGGCCGCCGGCTGGATGTACACATCCTCGAACGGCGTTTCGGTCAGGATCTTGTAGTTCGCCACGCTGTTGAGCGCCACGCCGCCCGCCATCACCAGATATTTGGACTTGGTGCGCTCGTACAGCGCGTTCGCCATGTTGACCAGCGACTCTTCCGTCACAACCTGGATGCTGGCCGCCACGTCGGCGTAATACTGGTTGCGCTGCATGGCTTCTTTTTCGTTCATGCGCTGCGGCGCGCTCTTGGCGGTGAAGAAATCCCCACCATGGACGCGCGGCTCGCCAAACAGTTCGGTGAATTTGCCGTTGAAGCTCTGCGTCGCGGAATAGTGATAGGCGAAATAATCCATGTTCAGTTCGAAGCTGCCGTCCTTGTAAAGGTTGACCAGCTTCTTGACCTGATCGACGTAGTTCGGCTCGCCGTAGGGCGACATGCCCATGACTTTGTATTCGCCTTCGTTCACCTCAAAGCCGAGGAACGCGGTGAACGCCGAATACAGCAGGCCGATCGAGTGGGGGAAGCGCTGCTCCCAGAACAGGTCGATGTGGTTCTGCCCGCCATTGCTGAAGCTGCCCTTGGCGGTGCCCATCGTGGTGGTCGTCCACTCGCCCACGCCGTCCACTGTGATCACAGCGGCTTCGTCGTAGGGTGACGCGAAGAACGCGCTGGCCGCGTGGGACATGTGATGATCGCAGAACAGGATCTGCTCCGGGCGCACGCCGAGCTTCTGCTGCAGCTGGCTCTTGACCCAGAATTTCTCGCCAACGTAGGCCGTCACGGCTTCGCGCCAGAACTGCCACGAACGGGGGAAGGTGCCGAGCGAGGTCTGCAAAATACGCCCCACCTTGACCATCGGCTTCTCGTAGAAGACGACATAATCCAGGTCCGGGCCCTGGATCCCGCCGCGCTCCAGGCAAAAATCAATCGACAGGTGCGGGAAGCCGCTGTCGTGCTTCTTGCGGGACAGCCGCTCTTCCATCGTGGCCGCGACGACTTCCCCATCGCGCAGCAGCACCACGGCCGAGTCATGATAAAAACACGATACGCCGAGAATATCCATCGCTAAAACTGCCTCCGTGCCTCGTCCAGACTGCTGCCAACGGCGGATCGCTTAAGCCATTCGCCGCTCAGACGGCGCAGCCGGAGCGGGTCGCTCAGCAGCCGCACACCCAACGCAAACGGCACGAAAATGGTGAAATAAAATAGGACGGCGAAGAGTCGGCCCTGGAAATCCCCGTACACTTCGCCTACAATCTTCCAGCGTTCCCACGCCAAGCGTCCGATTTCGCTCATTAAGCCCTCTAACACTCTTACGGTACCCGCGGGGCACCATTACACCGGGGGAATTATACTCAGTATCCCCCCAGAGTCAACACTGGCTCGCGTGACGCTTGCATGACGGTTCGCTGACGAAATGAAAGGGATAGCAGCATGGCACAGCACGATATTGTAGGGAAACTGGCGACTGAAATGGCCCTGCGTCGCGATCAGGTGCAGCGAACGGTGGGCCTGTTCGACGAAGGGAACACCGTGCCGTTTGTGGCGCGCTATCGCAAGGAAATGACCGGCAGCCTGGACGAAGAACAGCTGCGCAACCTGCTGGACCGGCTGTCGTATCTGCGCAAGCTGGCCGAGCGCCAGGACAGCGTGATCGCCAGCATCGGCGAGCAGGGCAAACTCACGCCCGACCTCGAGGGCGCGATCCTGGCGGCGGAGACGCTGCAAGCGGTCGAAGACCTGTATCTGCCGTACAAGCCCAAACGCCGGACGCGCGCCATGATCGCCATCGAGCGCGGACTGGAACCGCTGGCCGCCCGCATTCTGGCCCAGGAGCCGAGCCGCGAGTCGCCGGAACAGATCGCGCAGCCATTTGTCAATGAGGATGTGCCCACCCCTGCCGACGCCCTGCAAGGCGCGCGCGATATTGTGGCGGAGCGCGTGGCCGACGATGCCCGGACGCGCGATCTTGCCCGCCGCCTGACCCGGCAGAAGGGACAGATCGCCTCGCAACTGGCCGACGCCAGCAAGGATGCCAAGCAGGTCTACGCGACCTACTATGAGTTCAATTCCGCACTGCGCACCATCCGCCCGCATCAGGTGCTGGCGGTCAACCGGGGCGAGCGCGAGGATGTGCTCAAGGTGCGCATCGCGGCCCCGGAGGATGACGTTCTGACCGGGCTGCGCCGCCTGTACCCGTCCAATCCGCGGTCGGCGCTGGCGACTCAGCTCGAACTGGCGGTGGCCGACTCCTACAAGCGCCTGATCGAGCCGGCCATTGAGCGCGAACTGCGCCGCGATCTGACCGAACAGGCCGACCAGCACGCCATCGGGGTTTTCGCCACGAATCTGCGCGGGCTGCTGCTCCAGCCGCCGTTGAAAGAGCGTGTCGTGCTGGGTATCGACCCCGGCTTCCGCACCGGCTCTAAGATCGCGGCGGTGGATGCGACCGGCAAAGTGCTCGACACCGCGACGATCTATCCCCACGCGCCGCAGAACGAGCGGGACAAATCGCTGCGGGTGCTGGCGGCTCTGGTGCAAAAACACCGCGCGGATCTGATCGCGATCGGCAATGGCACCGCCTCGCGCGAGACGGAAGAACTCGTCGCCACGTTGATCCGGGGCGGCGCGGCTGCTCAGTATCTCATCGTGAATGAAGCGGGCGCATCCGTCTATTCCGCGTCGCCGCTGGCGCGCGCCGAACTGCCCGATCTCGACGTGGCGATGCGCGGGGCGGTGTCGATCGCACGGCGTGTGCTCGATCCGCTGGCCGAACTGGTCAAGATCGATCCGCGCAGCATCGGGGTGGGGCTGTACCAGCACGATGTGGATCAAAAAGCGCTGGAAACGAAGCTGGATGAGGTGATCGAATCCGTGGTGAACCGGGTGGGGGTGAATGCCAACACTGCCTCGCCGGCGCTGCTTCAGCACGTCGCCGGGCTGGGACCCGAAGCTGGCCGAGCGGATTGTCGAGCTGCGCGACGCGGAGGGAGCGTTCCCCTCGCGGGCGGCGATCCGGCGCGTGAAGGGCATGGGCGACAAAACCTTCGAACAGGCGGCCGGGTTCCTGCGGGTGCCGGGCGGCGCGACTATGCTGGATAATACCGGCGTCCACCCGGAGTCCTACCCGCTGGTCGAGAAGCTGCTCAAGCAGTTGAACCTCTCCCTCTCCGACCCCGATCTGCCCGCTCAGGTACGCCGACTTCGCCCGTCGCTGGATGTCTCGGCGCTGGCTGAGGCGCTGCAAGCGGGTGCGCCAACCCTGCACGATATTCTGGACGATCTGACCCGCCCCGGACGCGATCCGCGCGCCGAACTGGACGCGCCCCTGCTGCGCTCAGACGTCCTGCAAATGGAGGATCTTCAGCCGGGCATGAAACTGACAGGCACCGTGCGCAATGTGGTGGATTTTGGCGCGTTCGTGGACATTGGCGTCAAGCAGGATGGCCTGGTTCATATCTCCGAAATGGCCGATTTTTACGTGAAGGATCCGTATGAGCTCGTGGACGTCGGCGACGTGATCGAAGTGACCGTCCTGAGCGTGGATCTCGACCGCAAGCGCATCGCACTCAGCATGCGCGCGTGAAAAAACAGGTTCACCACAGAGAGCACAGAGCACACAGAGGAAAAACAAAGAACGTTAAGAGAAAAACGCAGAGGATATCCTCCAATTGCCCCGTCCCATAGATCGTAGGGGAGACCCGGCGGATCGCGCAGGGCGGGTTTGTTAACCCGCCCCTACAGTCTGCTCTCCCTCAAGAAGCTCTGCGCCCTCCGCGCCTCTGCGGTTCTGTTTTCTTTTCTCTCTTTAACCTTAGCTTTTCTCTGTGTCCTCTGTGTCCTCTGTGGTCCAGCAATTTTTTTCGCGTGGGTGGCAAAAAGCGCCAAGGCCCCGTACAATTCGTGGCAAAAAACAGAAGCAAGTGGTTTATGATCCGTCGAACGATTGGTTATGGTCTGTGCGTCGTGCTGCTGATCGCGGCGTTGGCGGCGTGCAGCGAGGAAGATCCCACACCCAACGGTGATCCGCCGATTCTGGGCGGGTTCGAGTCCATGCCCAAGCAGCTGGCGACTATTGCGCTGACCCCCACGCCGAGCCCGGTCATGGCGGCGATCGAGGGGCAGCCGGTGGAGGTCGTCGCGCAGGTGCCGCCGACGCAGGGACCGCCGCGCCCGACACCTACCCTGACGCCCTATGTGGGCCTGTTCCTGGGTGAGCCAACCGTCGAAGGTGGCGAACCTGCGCCCACGCTTGCCCCTTACGTGATCAATCCGGGCGGGGGCGGCCCGGCCCTACCGGGAGCAGGGCAGCGCCAGCGGCGGCAGCGCCAGCGGCAGTATCCCCCCTGCGGCGGGCGGCCCGTGTGGGGGTGCGCCGGTCGCCAGCGTGTTCGGGCTGGCGTATAACGGCGTGCAGCAGCGCCTCGGCTGTCCGCTGAACGGCGGTGCGTCGATCTATGGCATGGCCGCGCAGACCTTCGAGCGCGGGACGATGATCTGGCGGGGTGATACGCGCCAGATCTACGCACTGGCGGCGAGCGGCCAGTTCTGGCAGGTGCCCGATACGTGGACCGAGGGGCAGCCCGCCGACGATCCAGCCTTTGCGCCACCGGCCGGGGTACTCCAGCCGGTACGCGGATTCGGGCTGATCTGGCGATCCAACCCCGCGATCCGGGATGCGCTCGGATGGGCCACCCAGCCGGAAGCGGCATTTGATGGTTACTGGCAGGACTTTGAGCGCGGCGGGCTGCTCCTGGGCAGCGGCCGGTTGATCTATGCCGTCTTTACGAGCGAAGGCCAGTTCTCCGGCCCGCTGTCCCCGTGAGCGTCCAGCCAGAATCATCATGAAAAAGCGGGTCTTCTGGCAGTGGTTCGCCGTTCTCATTCTCGGGAGCCTATCGGCTCTGAATCCAGGTTACGCGCAGGAAGCGCCGGGGACCAGCCCCGCGTTAGAGCCGCTTTGGAATCAGGTCTATGCGCAGCCGCAGGATTTCAGCGTGGCGTGTATGCCGCTCGGCGATCCTTCCGGCGCGGTGACGTACCAACCCCTCGAAGCCTTCCCGCTGATCTCGGTTTCCAAGCTGCTGATCTTCATCGAATACGCGCGGCGTGTCGATGCAGGCCAGATCGAGCTGGACGAGATGGTGAACGTCTCCACACTGAACCGCTACGACCTGCCCCGCACCGATACCGGCGCGCACGAGCGATTCCTGGAACGTTATCCCCCAGAGACTCGCTCGATCTCGCTGTGGGAGGTCGCCGCGCTTGGCATGATCCAGGATAGTTCCAACGCCGCCGCCGATTATCTGCTGGAGCGCCTGGAGCCGGTGGACTGGGACAGCCTGTATGCGATGCTCAACGTGACCGATACCGGCTATCCCCATTCGCTGAATATCATCCCCCTGCTGATGAACAATCACGAGACCGGCCTGCCCGCGCTCGTGGACGTGCCGATCGCTGTCGGTGGCGGGGGGTGAAGCGCTGTTCGATCGCTATGTGCAGGATACCGCATGGCATCAGGCCGAGATCAGCTACCGTTCGGCGCGGCGGACGTTTCCCGCCTGGGAGGTGCAGGCCGCGATCCTGGATCAGCTTACGGTCACAGGCACGGTGTACGACTTTCTCCACGTCCTGATCGCCGTCTACGATAGCGGGGGGCCGCTGTCGGAGGGCACGAAGGCCATGGTCCGGGCGGCGCTTCAGTGGCATAACAGCGCCTATATTGATGCGCGTTATACCGAATATGGCTCCAAGCTGGGCTTTTATTCCGGCGGCGTGCTGGCGCTGATCGCGTATGGACAGCCGCTCGATGGTAAGCCCGTCGTCTCGGCTACGTTTATACGCCACATTCCCCGGCAGGTTTATAACGACCTGCGCGGATGGGACAGCATCGGGGAACTGGCGCACTGGATGAACGCGGACGAGTGTGCCGGCCTGTATGAGGTTATTCGCGCGCTGCCCCGATCGTGAGTCAGGCTGGCTCTGTCCTCTTCCCGCAGGTATGCGAAAATACACTATGAGCAAAGCGTTTGAGTGCAGGAGACACGTTATGGTTCGCTTGGGTCGCGTGGTGTCCGCCCTGATGCTGCTGGTGAGTTTGCTGGCCGCGTGTGGTGACGATTCTTCACCGGCACCATCAGCGCCCACGGACACGGACAGCCCGACGGAAACGCCCCGGCTGACTGAGGTCGATACGTTCATTGACGGCCTGATGCGGATGTACGACATTCCCGGCGCAGGGGTGGCACTCGTGCAGAACGGCGCAGTGAGCTATGTGCAGGGCTACGGCGTGCGCGATACCAGCACCGGCGAGCCGGTCACACCGGATACGCTGTTCGCGATCGGGTCCGTGACCAAGTCGTTCACAGCGTTGGGCGCGGCGCAGTTGGTCGATCGGGGCGTGATCGCTCTGGACACGCCGGTGGTCAGTTACATTCCGAGTTTTGCCCTGTCCGACCCAGGCGCAACTCAGGCTGTCACGGTGCGGCATCTGCTCGCCCAGACGACCGGGCTGCCCGGCAGCGGGGATGCGGCGTGGGTATCGGGGCAGGTCAGCGATCTGCAGCAGGCCGTCAATTATGCGGCGGGTCTGCCACTCGCCGCTGCGCCCGGCAGCCAGCATATCTACAGCAATTACAACTACGCGATCGCTGGTTATCTGATCGAACAGGTCAGCGGGCAGTCGTGGGAAGATTACACACGCGATCATATCTTCCAGCCGCTCGCCATGACTCGCGCCAATTTTGACATTCAATCAATTCAGCAGAGCGTCAATTTCGCCGCACCGCACGAGCTCGACATTCGAGAAGGGATGCAGCCGCGCTCGTTCGTCAGCCTGAGCGGGATCCGGTCGGCTGGCGCGATCAATGCCAGCGCGCGCGAGATGGCCAACTACCTGCTGCTGCAGCTCAGCGATGGCACGTTTAGCGGGCAGCAGGTCATTTCAACCGCCCTGCTGAATGAGATCCACACCCTGCAAGCGCCCTATGGACCGATGCCGCCCGTTGGACCAACCGGCTTTCAGACCAAGGGCTATGCGCTTGGGTGGTTTGTCGCGGACTTCAACGGGTATACGGTGCTCTGGCATAACGGCTCCATCGACGGTTTTTACGCCATGGTGATGTTCATCCCCTCGGAGCAGGTCGGCGTGGTCGTGCTCTCGAACGCCGGGTTAGGGACGGCGAGTCTGTTCACATTGGCGGCCAGCCTGGGCTTGCTCGAACAGATGATGGGGATCACCCCCGGCCGGGATGCCGTCGCGGCGCTGAACGAAGAAGCCGCCTTTGACCCGGTGGATCGCCAGATGAAGCTGGACGCTGCCCGCAGCTATCAGCCCAACCCCGCCGAATGGGAGCCGCTGCTTGGCACGTACAGCGGTGCGTCCGGTGGGGTGAGCATCGAGGCCAGCGAGGGCCGGCTGTATCTCAACCGGGGAGCGGGGCGGGTGGAACTGGTCCCCTTTGAGCCGGGCGGGTTCGTGGCTGCCAACCGGACGCGCGACGGTCTGATCAACACCTACACCATCGTGAGCGGCGCGGATGGTGTCCCGACACTGTATCAGGATGGCGTTTTGATCGGGCAGAAGGTGTCTGAGCACCACAGGAGTGACGATCGTCAGGCACGCGTCATGTGATGTGCCTTGCACAACCCGGAGCCGGTTGTCATAATAGGCCGCTGGCTAACGGGAAACGGTATGAATAGACGTATTCTTGCCCTGGCGCTCGCCGCTTTGATCCTCACCGCGTGCAGCGCGGATTTTGTTTTTGGCGATCCCAACAAACCGACTGCCGTGCCGGGTAATACCGCGTGGGTGCCGGTGGTGCAGGCATTCAACGGCGTGGAGATGGTCAAGGTGCCGCGGGGGTGTTTTGTGATGGGGCACGAGGCGGCCGCCGTGACGAACAGCCCGAGCACAAAATCTGTTTTGACCGGCCCTTCTGGATCGATCGCACCGAAGTCACCAACGGCCAGTACGGATCGGCGGGCGCGTTTCCCGGTGATGATCGCCCGCGTGATAACCTGACATGGTTCGAGGCGCGCGATTATTGCGCCAGCCGGGGCGCACGTCTGCCCACCGAGGCCGAATGGGAATACGCGGCGCGCGGGCCGGACAGCACGATTTATCCGTGGGGCGACACGTTCAACGCGGATGCCCTGGTGTTCGACGGCAACTTTAACAATGAATTGTGGCCGGTGGGTACTTATCCGATTGGCGCGTCGTGGGTCGGCGCGCTGGATCTGGCCGGCAATGCCTGGGAATGGGTCAGCAGCGTCTATCGCTCCTATCCGTATCAGGCGGGCGACGGGCGCGAAGATCCCAACAACACGACCGAAAAGCGAGTCTATCGCGGCGGCATGGGCAGCTATATCGACTATGGCGCGAGCAGCGCGACCCGTTTCCAGCTGGGACCATCCGAGCGTGCGTGGTTCGTCGGCTTCCGCTGCGCGAGGGATAAGTAGCCAGCGGTTAGCAGTTAGCGTCGACGTTAGCGAATGGCCGATGACCCGAAATGAGGCGCTGGCCCGACTCAGAGTTGAACCAAGAACCTAATAGCCAACTAACATCCTAATCACTATCATGTTCACTGAGGACTAACCACTGCTCTGTGGCACAAGAAAAGTCACACCACCGATCCACGTCACTGTGCGCGTATCCGGCGCTCGATCTGGCGTGAACCCTTCCCCCAGGATGAACGGGGGCGCGTCCGACTGGTTCTGAACGATCTGATTCTTCACCTGCACGCGACCAAAGTCCCCCGGCGCGCCCTGGCGCTGACGTACAGCTTCGGCCTGGGCGGGCTGTCGATTCTGCTGTTCCTGGTGCTGGTGATGACCGGCATACTGCTGCTGTTCGTCTACACGCCCACCCCGGAAGCGGCCTATGCCAGCATCTACCGGGTGGAAACGGAAATCTGGATGGGGCAGTTTGTCCGCAACCTGCACCACTGGAGCGGCAACCTGCTGCTGATCCTGGCCGTGCTGCACCTGCTGCGCGTATTTTTCACCGGCGGCTTTCCACCGCCCGCGCGAATTCAACTGGATTCTCGGCCTGTGCCTGCTGGTGCTGATCGCGCTCTCGAACTTCACCGGCTACCTGATGCCCTGGGACCAGCTTTCGTACTGGGCCACGACGATCGTCACCGGCATGTTGGCGTACATCCCGATGATCGGGGACGGGCTGAAAAAACTGGCTGCTCGGCGGGCCGGAAGTCGGCGCGGCAACGCTGCGCACCTTTTTCGCGTTCCATATTGTGCTGTTCCCGCTGCTGATGGCGATGATCGTGTCGTACCACATCTGGCGGGTGCGCAAGGACACTCAGCCTGCCGCGCCGCCTGGACGAGCCGCCGCTCGATCCCCGACAGGTGGAGCGCGTGACGACCATCCCGCATCTCGTCAACATCGAACTGGGGATCGGGCTGATCGCGCTGCTGCTGCTGATCGGGTGGGCGACGTGGGTCGACGCGCCGCTGAAGGAAGCCGCCGATCCCAGCCATCCACCCAACCCGGCCAAGGCCGCCTGGTATTTTATGGGCTTTCAGGAACTGCTGCTGCACTTTCACCCCGCGTTTGTCACGGTGGTGATTCCGGGGCTGACCGGGCGGCGCTGCTCCTGCTGCCGTATGTGGACATCGCCGACGACGATACCGATGTGACGGGCTATGGTTTCGATCGCGCCGGGGGCGCTGGCTGACATTGATCAGCGCGTGGCGGGAGTTGTAAGCACGGCGGCGCTGGTTGTGATAGATGAGTATTGGCTGATCTGCCAGACCTGTTTGACCGGTTCGGCGGTCTGCCCACCTGGATCAGCAACGGGCTGGTGCCAATCGCCGTGATTTTGCTGGCGCTGTGGGCTTACGACCGGGTGCTGCACCGGCGCGGCGCGACAACCAGCGAACGGCATCTGGCCCTGTTTGTCGCTGCTGTTTATGGCGTTCGTGACCCTGACCGCCATCGGCATTTTCTTTCGAGGCGAGAACATGGCTTTAGCGTTTCCCTGGATGTGTGATGGCTGACGAACGAAACAAATAGCCCCCATCTGCCGCGCCGCGACTTTCTGAGCCTGTCCTGGCGCGTGCTCGCGGCCTTGGCGGCTGGTCAGGGGGCCTGGATGGGGCTGCGTTTTCTCGCGTCTCGCAAGGCGAAGGCAGCTTCGGACAGATCGTGACGGCGGGCATCGTGGCCGATTTCCCATCGGACACGATCACGCCGTTCGATACGGAGCGGTTCCTGCTGGTGCGCTTCGAGGATGGCGGGTTTCTCGCGCTGCATACCCGCTGCACGCATCTGGCCTGTACGGTGAACTGGGATGAGCAGCGGCAGCGGTTTATATGTCCCTGCCACGGCTCGGAATTCCAGCGGGATGGCGCGGTATTCAGTCCGCCCGCGCCCGCAGCCGCTCGACCGTTTTGCCATCACGATCGATGCCGATGGCCGGGTGAAAGTGGATACACGCAAAGCGATCCGGCGCACTACCATCGCGCGGACGAATTGGTATACGCGGCGGAACCTGTCGAACCAACCGGGGAGTTTCACCACAATCTTCCTGAATAGACGCGATTTTGAGGAGTCCGTTTTTTGTCACAGAACATGAAACGAATCGGTTTTGGAGCGACTGTGCTGATTGTCGTGCTCTTGTCGTTCAACATGCTGCGCGAACCCTTCCGCCAGCGGGATACGCTGACCGAACACGAGCAGGCGGCCATCGACCGGGCGACCGTGACCTACGCGACAAACTGCGTCGAATGTCATGGGGCATTCGGCGAGGGGCTAAACGACGCGCTCCCGCTGAATAACCGCGATACGCGCCGTAAAACGCATGAGGAGCTGTTCCTGACCATCTCGCGGGGCAAAGCCTCGACATCAATGGCCGCGTTCCACATCAATGAAGGCGGCGCGCTGACCACGCCGCAGATCGATGATCTGATCACATTGATCCAGAAAGGTTCATGGCGCGATGTGCAGGCGTATGTTGAAGAACATGGCCTCACACCCACCGAACTCCCGCCCATCGAGCAGCAGTTTAACATCGCGGAACTGTCGTACCCACTGGAGGTCGTCAGCCTGGGCCGGGACGTTATGTGGCGAACTGCTTTTCGTGCCACAATCCCGGCAGCACCGGCGTTGCTGCCCATAACATCGGCAAGGAGCTGACCGACAACGAATTCATCCAGGATTCCACCGATGAAGAGCTGATCGACTTCGTCAAAAAGGGCCGGCTGGCGACCGATCCCGCCAACGTGACCGGCAACGAGATGCCGCCCGGGGCGGGAATCCCGACCTGACGGACGACGAGATCGCCGCTTCGGTCGCGTACCTGCGCGAACTGAACAATGGGACCGCCCTGCTGCCGACCCTCGCCGCGGCAGAGCCTAAACCCGCCCGGCACTTATGAAGGACGTGACCTACCAGTGGATCGAGGTGACGAACAATCTGAACAGCCCGCTCGGACTGGTTCACGCGGGCGACGGATCGGGGCGGCTGTTTGTGCTTGAGCAGACCGGGCAAATCTGGATTCTGAAGGATGGACAGATCAATTTTGATCAGCCGTTCCTCGATATTGCGGATCTGCTGCCGCTGCGTGTCTTTGAGGGGATCTACACCGAACAGGGTTTGCTTGGGCTGGCATTCCATCCCGATTACGAGAACAACGGGTTCTTCTTCATCAACTATATCAACACACAGGGCGACAGCGTAGTGGCCCGCTATCAGGTCAGCGCCGACAACCCGGACCGTGCCGATCCCAGCCAGCGGTGTGATCCTGCTGACGGTCGATCAGCCCTTTGAGGATCACAACGGTGGCGATCTGGTTTTGGGCCGGATGGCTACCTGTATATCGGCTTCGGAGATGGGGGCCGCCCCGCCGAGCCAAACTATAATTCGCAAGATCCGCAGAAGTACCTCGGCAAGATGCTGCGCATCGACGTGAACGCCGACACCTATACCGTGCCGCCGGATAACCCGTTCGTGGACGATCCGGCTTATCTGCCCGAAATCTGGGCGCTGGGGCTGCGCAACCCGTGGCGCTACAGCTTCGACCGCGAAACCGGCGATCTGGTCATTGGCGACGTCGGGCAGTGGCACATGGAAGAGATCGATTTTCAGCCGGCAGACAGCCTCGGCGGCGAAAATTACGGGTGGAGCGCCTACGAAGGCACTGAAATCTACCTGGAAGATGAAACCGTGCTGGGCGAACACACCCCGCCGATTCTCGAACACGTCCACGACGAAGCGCAGTCCATCACCGGCGGGTATGTCTACCGCGGGCAAAATCTGCCGGGGCTGTGGGGCAAATATATCTACGGAGACTATATCGCCGGGCTGGTCTGGGTCGCCGATCGGGACGAAATCCGGCGCGTGGCAGAGCCAGCTTCTGATGGATACCGGCTTTGTGCTCTCGACCTTTGGCGAAGATGAGCAGGGCGAGCTTTACGCGGTGGATTACAAGGGTACCATCTACCGGCTGGAGATCGTCGAAACGCCCGAACCGGACATCACGCCCACGCCCGCATCGTGATCAAGGAGCCGTGAATCATGACTGCCGCCGAAACTGCACCCGTCACATCGGAGCGATCCGCGTCCCTGTCCCGGCGCGTGATGAAAGGCGTCCTGATGACGCTGTGGATCGTCGCGCTGGTGTGGCTGCTGCTGGAGATCTTTATCCGCGTGGGTTTTGACGCGCTCCCGCCCGAAACTCAGGCGGTGCTTCAGCACGTGCGGCGCGTTCCCTGGGACGACGAGCATCTCATTCCGGTGCTGCCATTCATGGGCAGCCGCGAGTTTCATGCCCGCATCCCGCCCGGCCTGCACGATTACCGCGTGCATTGGGGCGACGCCGATTTTACGTTCGATACGGTGGCCCCGTGGGAAGGCGCGACCGAGGGCTTCCGCACCAATCCGCCCGAATGGCCGATGGACATCGTCGCGGTGGGCAACTCGTTCACCTTCTGCTGGACCGCTTTTGAGGACTGCTGGGTAGAACGCCTGCACCTCGATTTCGGCTGGCACGTCATGAACTTCGGCATCCCCGGCACCGGCTCGATGGCCCACCGCAACATCCTTGGCGCCTATGGTCCGCCGATGGAGCCGCAGGTCGTGATCTGGCAGTGGTTCGGCAACGATTTTGAGGACGATTATGATTTTGCCATGCTGCGCGGCGAGATCGCCGATCCGCTCAATGGCCCCCGGTGAGCGGCGAAGCAGCACCCGATTACGGCAAGCTGGCCGACTATTCGGCGGTGTATCGTTGGGCGCGCGACTGGATCGAGAAAAAGATCAACCCCAGCCGAAGCCAAAGACCTCTCGCCCACCGTCAACGGCCGCGAGATCGCCGTCGCGATACGCTGTACTCGCACGATCTGAAGTACAAGACCGTGCAGTATGGTTGGGACGAAACGCTCCGCGCCTTCCAGGAAAGCCAGGCGATTGTTGAGGACATGGGCGCGCAGCATGGTCATCCTGCTTTTCCCGACCAAAGAGGAAACCTACGCTCCCTACATCACCGACTATCTGGACGCGGACTATCTCGCCATGCTGCCCAAGGGCCGGCTCCGGCTGATGCGCGCCTGCGACGAGCGCGGCTGGCGCTGCATCGACATGGCGCCCTATTTCCGGACGCGGTCAATTCCGGGAAAACAGTCTATAACGCCTTCGATTTCCATCTCGACGCCAGCGGCAACCAGATCGTATCCGACGTGGTCGCGAATTACCTGATCGAGAACGGCCTGCTCGAACCGCGCCCATAAGAGAAAAGATTCACCACAGAGGTCACAGAGCGCACAGAGGAAACAAGGTAAAAAGAGAAATGACGGCAAAAAAATCCTTCTCTTTTTGCTTTTCTCTCTTTATCATCTTTGTAAATTTCTGTGTCCTCTGTGTCCTCTGTGGTTCAATTTTTTGCTAGTCACTTTGCGAGACACGCTCAAACCGGATCCAATCGACGGCGACCGACAGCCGCCGCTGATCGGCGCTCTGACCGATCTCGGCGGGGACCAGCCAGCTATCGTAGTCGAGCCGCAGGGTCGTGTGTGCTCTGGCGGCCAGCACTTCGGCGGGAAAATCGAATGTATATGCCTGCAAACTCTCTTCAGATACCGTAACTTCCTCTTCCAGCGGCGTACCGTTCACCACCAGAAGCACGCGGCGCGGCTCCTCGAACGCCTGCATGGACACGGTCACGGTATAAGCACCGGGCGGCAAATCGACGTATAGACGCGCCAGGGGTTGATCGCCGGCCCAGCGCAGCGTAATTCCCGCGATAGTCTCCGGGGCGTGCCAGCCCCAACCGAGGTAACGTACATCGCCGGGCGTGCCGGCGTCCAGCCTGTAAACACCCGGCTCACTTTCGGGCGGCGTGCGCGGCGCGCAGCCGTCAGGATGCCAGGTTGTCCGGTAGAAGACCGCGTCTCCTTCCACCACTGGCGCGCACAGCAGATCGTCCAGCGAATTTAGAAAACCCGTGATCTCCAGCGGGGGGACATTGTTCCGGCGGATAAAGTCCTGGTGGACGACAATATAGCCAATCGGCCACTCGAAGATCCGTTCGCGGAGCTGCCGGATCACGCGCTGTTCTTCCAGCATCCGGCGCTGGCCGAGCCAGCTTAACATCGGGTCATCGACGTGCAGATACCAGAAATGCTCAAGCGGCGCGCGCGAAATGAACCCGTTGACCATCCGCTTGCCATGAACCGTGCCGTAATACTGCAAGGTGATCGCTTCGGGATCGCCCAGCAGCACCTCGCCCGTACCCGCGCCGGTCGGGACTTCGAGCACCACGTAATCATCATAGGGATCGCCGCGCTCCTGTCCCATCTGCGCATAGGTATAATAGTCCGGCAGCAGCGGGCGCAGCGGGCCGGTTTCGTACAGCCGGACATCCACCACCAGCAGCAGAAACGCGCCAGCGAGCAGCCAGATCCGGCCCACTTTCCAGCGCCAAATTGGTGGTGTCCAGACTTTCCCCGCGAAGATCGCCGCCGCGATCACGAACACAGGCGCCAAGCGCCACGGCATGCGGAAATTGCCGTCGGTGAGGGCATACACCAACCGGAACGGCGGCAGCGCCAGATCGTGACCTGCGATGTGGAGCGTGGGGCCAATGGCGATTGCCAGGGGCGGCAGCGCGACCAGCAGCCAGAACCAGCGGTTGACCTCACCCCTAAATCCCCTCTCCACGCGCAGAGAGGGGACTTTAGCCGCTGCACGCCTTGCAAGGGGTGAGGCTCTGAGCAGGGCAAAAACAACCGACGCCAGAAAAACGAGGCTGACAAACGCGCCAAGCGACGGTGTCGCCCAGTCCCACCACGCAGCGGACATGGACAGAAAACCATCGGGGAAGGCGATCACCGGGCGATCCTCGACCGGGCCGGGGGTGAACTCGGCATCGAACTTCAGGATATACGGCAGTGGCCCGGCGATCCACAGCAGAAGCACGGTCAGCGCCGCCGCCAGCACGCCCGCCGCGACAAGCAGCCTGCGCCGCCGCGATCGATACAAGGTAAGTCGCCCATACGGCCCCAGGACAAACGCGACAAAAATCGGGAACTGCAGGTCGGTCAGCGCCACTCCCCACCAGACGATCCCCTGCGCCAGCGCCAGCGCGACAAACCCGATGGCGATCCGCGTTCGCCGCCACGCGATCCGCTTCCAGAGCAGCAGGCAGACTGGCAGCCAGAACCAGTCCATCAGGTTCAGGTGCGTGTTGTAATAAAAATAGCGAGAGATCGGGAAGATCTGCAGCGCCGCGCCACCGAGCAGCGCTAGTCCGGGTGTGATATCCTCGTCCAGCAGCAGCGCGAACAGCATATAGCCATTCAGCACGCAGCCGATAAAGATAATCACTGTCACGGCCAGCAGCGTGCCGCCCATAGGTTCGATCGCCGCCCACACCGGGAACCACGCGGCGGTCAGCGCATCAAAGCCATAATTGCTCGTGAACGGGATCATGACGAAGTTATTCTCGTAGACACTCAAGCCATCCGTGGTCAGCGCGTGGCGCACCCACCAGAAGGACCAGTGATAGAAGAAGTTGTCGTAACCCGCGCCGTGCGTGCGGTAGTGGGTGAGGACCGGATACAGGCAGATGAACGCCAGCAGCGCGAAAAAGAGCAGGGCCGCGCCATGGAGGCGCGCCCTGCGGGATGATCTGAACCGGAACCACAGCGACATGAATTTTCGATCCTGGGATAATGCCTGCGCACCGGCAATTATGCGAACCCGGCGGGATTTGGCAAGAAGCCGTCAGATGGGCGTCAGCCGAACGCCGGACAGGGTTTATTGAAAAACCGGCCGGATCCGGTACAATCGAAGGCTGTAACGAGCCAATATTGATGAGGAGGAACCTGCCCATGTCCCGCAAACTGATGATCGTGGGCCTGGTGATTGTACTGATAACGGCGCTCGTCCCGGCCGTGGTGTCCGCCCGCCAGGAGTCCAAAGTCCAGGTGACGCTCTGGAACGGTGAGGCGCGCGCGTGGCGTTATTACCGCGTCGATTCGACGGCAGCGGTGGAACTCTACTATTTCTGGTTTGCGCAGACCGATCAGCAGGTGCAGGATTTTATCGCGCATGCCGATTTTGAGATTACGCTGGACGGCCAACCCCTGTTCGCGTCGCAGGCCGAGGTAGACGCCCTGTGGCAGCCTATCGGTGATTTTGAATTGAAGGCCCGCAGCCTGAAACGGTCTGAGTGGGCCTATACGCTGCCGCCGCTCGCGCCGGGTGAGCATGTCATTCACACTGTCGTGACCCTGGATGCGGATGTCTCGGATGGCGTATTCTCGCAGGCCTACCCGGCGGGCACGCTGCACAACACGACTAACGTCGTGACAATCATTGAGGGCCTGGGGAAGCCTGCGGTTAGCTCGGCGCAGCCCACGCCGTCCGCAGCCCGCCCGAAACCCGGCACGCCGCCCACCGTAATCTATGATGAGCCCGTAGTCGGGACGTTCGTCAAAAACGCAAAGACCTACTGGGCACCGGACGACAACAAGCCGGTGGATCCCGAAGTGGTGCTGCCGGCCGGCCTGACGCTGTGGGTTTTCGGGATGGATGAGACGTACAGCTACTACAAGGTCATGCTGGACATCGCTTTTATGTGGGTCCACGCCGATACGCTCGGCACGACCAACGATGGCATGGTCTGGCATAACGATCCGCTGCCGAACATCGTCATCGAATAAAGCGCGGCGTTTTCTCGATATCTGGTCCACGCCCCTGTCCTGTGCAGCAGGGGCGTTTCTTTGGTTCAGGAATTGCACCGCCCTGGAGCGCGTATGTCGATGCGGACGCTGATCGGTGTGGGCGGCCGGCTGCTGGTCTCGGCGTTGATTGCCGTGCCGGTCTACTGGGTCAACGGGGTGCTGCTGATCAGCCCAACCTGGAATACCTGCCTGCTGCTGGCGGTTGGTCTGTCCGCGCTGCCCGCCGGATTCTGGCGGCTGCCCGCTGTATGGCGGCGACTCCGCCGGTTATCTCCGATCAGCTGGCGCGCGCTGCTGCTGGCCGGTGCCGCGATCGTTCCCCTGCTGCTCACGCCGGATACCACCCGGCAGCATGACCAGACGGCGGTGCTCTACGTTCTCACCATCGCCGTGCTGTTCGCGCTCGGCCTGATCTGCGACCGGCCGGATGCCCCGCGCCGGCTGGCGCTGGCCGCCTTCGGATTGGGGATTGGTGTAATCGCGGCGAATTTCCTGGCGGCGCTTGTGCTGGACGATCTCAACCGCTCCGACCGGCCCGTACCGCCGCCCGCCGCCCTGGTGGACCAACGCCCCGCCCGTGAAACCGCCTCCCGGGTATCGCTGGTCGGCTATGCGCCCACCCTGCTGCCGACACCCACGCCTACGGTGCCACCCGCCGAGCCAACCCCGCAAGCGCCGCGCCCGGTCGCGGGGACGGGTTACATGGAGTTTTATCGAGGACGGCGGCGAGGCAGCATGGGGCCACCTGACCGGCTATGGACCGCGGGTGAACGCCCGCGCCCGCGCGTATATGCTCGACGCGGATGGCCGGCTGGTATACGACACCCTGGTGGAGATCAACGGCAAAGGCGCGCGCGGCCCGGAAGTGGATTACGCGAAGCCCGACGACGTCTACCGGATCCTGATCATTGGCGATTCGTTTGTCGAAGCGCTCCAGGTGGATTACGAACAGACATTTTACGCGCTGTTACAGGCCGAGCTGGCGAAACACAACACGCCCGAACAGACATACGAGGTGGTCGCGCTGGGGCGTACCGGGTGGGGCACCCTGCAAGAGTATCTGTATTATCACGTCGAGGGGTACAAGTACCAGCCTGATCTGGTCATCGTGCTGTTTTATATCAACGACGTCGCGGATAATTACCCGAGCTTTTTTTATCCGGGCATCAACAACACCAACTTCGAATACGTTTTTGAGGGTGACAGCGTGCGGATCGTGGATACCAACAACGAGCCGCTGCCCCCCAACGCCCCGCGCCGGCTGTACAATGCCCTGCCGACGCTGCTGCGTAAAACCAACCTGGCGCGGCTGTACGTCCGGCTGGGCGATCCGCCGCCGCCCGTTCTGACGCCCGGCGGGGTGATGACGCGCGTACACCCGCAATTCTACATCTATGTCACCGATCCCAAACCGGAAGGTTACGATGAGGGCTGGCGGCGCACGGCGCGTGCTCTCGAGCTGCTGGCCGATGAGACCCAGCAAAACGGCAGTCAACTGGTGGTTGTGCCGGTATTTATCGGCGCGGAGTTCATTCAGGGCGTATCCGGCTGGTTCCCGGACCTGGTCGCCGGCTGGCAGTGGGATGACGGCCTGCCGGAGGAACGCCTGGGGGATATTCTCGACGATCTGCCGGCCACGCTCGTCCCCACGCGGCCCACATATGAAGCTTATGCGCAGAGTGCCGGCGGGCAGGTATACGATCTGATCTTCCTGCCCGAAGACCGCCACTTCAATACCCTGGGACACCGGCTGACCAAAGACGCAATCTACAATTATCTGGTGGAGCAGGGCATTGTCCCCGCTGCCGAATGAGCCGTGTTATTCCTTGGTTGAGCGCGGATCAAGCGCGTCGCGCAGGCCGTCGCCCAGGAAATTGAACGCGAACATCATCAGGAACAGCGCCAGCGCCGGGAAGACCACTTGGTGCGGGTAGCTGATGATCGCCGCCGCCCCATCCGAGATCATGCTGCCCCAACTCGGCGTCGGGGGATTCACGCCCAGGCCGATGAAGCTCAGAAACGCTTCAAACGAGATATAAGCCGGGATGGCCATACTCTCGTTCACGATGATCGGTCCCAGGATGTTGGGCAGCACGTGCCGGGCAATGATCGTCCGGTTGGGCGAGCCGATCGAGATCGCCGCTTCGATGTATTCATTGCGCCGCACCGAGAGCACCTGCCCGCGCGCCAGCCGGGCCGTATCCATCCACGACGTAACGCCAATTCCGATAAAAATGAACAGCATCCCACCAAATGCCGCGTCGATTTTGTTCAGCCGGTAAGCGAATGAGCCGGCCTCACTCTGGCTGAAGCTGGAGCGGAAAAACGCCATCATCAGGATCACCAGCAGCAGGGTTGGGAACGCATACATGATGTCGACCAGCCGCATCAGGATGTTATCCACCCGACCGCCCATATAGCCGGCGATCATGCCAACCGTCACCCCGATCAGCAGGCTGAACAGCGGCCCGACAAACGCCACGGCCAGCGAGACACGCGCGCCATAAAGAATGCGCGCAAACAGATCGCGCCCCAGCGCGTCGGTGCCGAAAAAGAAACCTTCATCGACGTGTACATAACCGCCCGGTGTAGCTTCGGCTTTCATCTTGGGGAACAGATCCACCACCCATTGAGGAGCCGAATTCATCGACATCATATTCTGCTCGCGATAGCTGTGGCGGGTCAGCATGGGCGCGAACAGCGCTGCCAGGATATTGAGCACGATCACAACGATCCCGATCAGCGCGGCCCGGTTGCGCCGCAGCCGCCGCCATGCGTCCATCCACGGGCTGCGGCTGGTTTCAGGCTTACCCGACAGGGTAATGACGTCCTGTCCCGGCAGCATGGGGGGTGTCTGGATCGTCTTTTCTGCTGTGGACATAGCTCTATCTTTTGGTTTTGAAGAAAATAAAAGCGGGGAGTGAGCCCCGCCATGAACCTCTACACTATCCCTGCAAACACGGTTTTCAAACCCGGACTACTCTTTGCTGGAGCGTGGATCCAGCGCATCGCGCAGGCCATCGCCCAGGAAGTTGAACGCGAACATGACGGTAAACAGCGCCAGCGCCGGGAAGATCGCCTGATGTGGAAAGCTGATAATCGAAGCTGAGCCGTCCGCGATCATGCTGCCCCAGCTCGGCGTGGGCGGGTTGACACCCAGGCCGATGAAGCTCAAAAAGGCTTCAAACGAGATATAGCCAGGGATCGCCAGACTTTCATTAACGACAATCGGGCCGAGGATGTTGGGCAGTACATGCCGGAAGATAATCGACCGGTCGCTGGACCCAATCGAGATCGCCGCCTCGATGTACTCATTCCGGCGCACCGAGAGCACCTGTCCGCGTGCCAGCCGGGCGATCGTCATCCACGAGGTCAGGCCGATCCCGATGAAGATGAACAACATGCCGCCGAATGCCGAGTCGATCTCGTTCAGCCGGTAGGCCAGCGTGCCTTCTTCGCTCTGCGTGAAGCTGGAGCGGAAAAACGCCATCATCAGGATGACCAGCAGCAAGGTCGGAAAAGCGTACATGATGTCTACGAAGCGCATCATCAGATTATCCGCTCGTCCGCCCAGATACCCCGCCGTCATGCCATAGACGGTCCCAATCATCAGGGCGAAAAACGGCCCGACAAACGCCACCGACAGCGAAATGCGCGAGCCGTAGACGATACGAGTGAACAGGTCGCGCCCCAGGGCATCGGTCCCCAGGAAGTGATCGTTATTAACGGTCACGTAACCGTTGGGCTCGTCCAGCGCTCTCATCTTGGGGAAAAAATCAACAACCCACTTCGGAGCCGAATTCATCGCCATGATATTCTGGTCGCGGTAGGAATAGTCGGTGATGTAGGGCGCAAAGATCGCCGCCAGGAGGTTCAGGATGATGACCACCAGACCAACCATCGCCGCCCGGTTGCGCCGCAGCCGCCGCCATGCGTCCATCCATGGACTGCGGCTTACCTCGACTTCTTTGGCAAGCGAAATCACGCTGCCCGGAGTTACTTGTTGTTGGGATGACTCTGCTACAGACATGCTTGTTGTGTCTTTCTTGATTATTCAAAGCGGATGCGCGGGTCGAGCCACGCATAGGTGAGATCCACGAGAAAGTTCGCTGCGACCAGGAAAAAGGCATAAAGCAGCGTCGTCCCCATAATCGTCGCGTAATCGCGCTGGCCGATGCTTCTCACGTAATAATCACCCATACCGGGAATGCCAAAAACCCGTTCGGTGACAAAGGTACCTGTCAGCAGGGCGGCAAACAGCGGGCCAATGATCGTCACGACCGGGATCATGGCGTTTTTCATGGCATGGACAACGACCACCGTCCGGTTGTTCAAACCCTTGGCGCGCGCGGTGCGGATATAATCCTCGTTGAGCACCTGGAGCAGGCTGGCGCGCGTCAGGCGGGCCATCAAGGCGGATTGGGCAAACCCGAGCGCAAACGCCGGCATAATCAACTGCTTGAATGTACCCCAACCGGCGGTAGGTAATAAGTTTAGTTCGACGGCTACGATGTATTTGAGCAGTGGTCCCAGCACAATCACCGGCACCGAGACGCCCAGAATAGCCGTGCTCATGCTGAAATAGTCGTAAACAGTGTTTTTCTTAAGGGCCGCCATCGTTCCCAACGGCACACCGATGGTCAGCGCCACGATCATGGCCGCAAAACCCAACTGGGCCGAGACCGGCAGATGGGTTCGGATAATGCCGTTCACCGAGCGGTTGCGTGACGCAAAGGACGGGCCGAAATTCACCCAGCGCAGGGCGGTATCCTCGCCAACCGGCAGATCAATATTGACCAGATAATCATCAACAACGGTGAATCTTTGCTCTTCCGTGGTGATGTGGGGAACCAGCAGGTCGATCATGTAATCGGTGTACTGCTTCCACAACGGATCGTCCAGGTGATATTTCGCGTTCAGGTTATCCAGAACGCTCTGCTGTAGTTTCTTTTCGCGAGCAAACGGCCCACCAGGAACCTGGTGCATCAAAAAGAATGTGATTACCGACACCACAAAAATGACGAACAACAAACCGAAAAAACGCCGTGCAACGTATTGTCCCATGCTTAGTCTTGCAGCAAACGAGCCAGCTCTCCGCCGCAACCTCCTTCTTTAATCGATCGGCTGGTAAAGGAGAGAGAGCCATCAGGCTCTCTCTCGCCTTAATTCAACTAGAAAAACGAGCTGATTTACGGGTTATCCCACTTGTCGAACCGCTCAACACCCGTGGTGGAGAAGGTGCGGGCGAGATAGGTCTGGCCCATGCTGACATTGGTGTAGAAGTAGATGGGTATCATGGCCGCATCTTCCCAGGTCAGGATCTGCTCGGCGCGGGAATACAGGTCCTTGCGGGCCTGCGTGTCATCCAGTACCGCCGCTTCGTCAACGATCGCGTCGAATTCGGCATTGGCCCACTCGGTGTGGTTGTTGCCGGAGGTCGAATAGAACACGTCCTTCAGGAAGTTGTTCGGGTCCAGATAGTCCTTGCACCAGCCCAAACGCCACACCTGCGGCGGATCCTCATCCAGCGTGTCGAGGTAAACCTGCCATTCCTGGTTGGTCACCTGCACGTCGATCCCCAGAGCTTCTTTCCACTGCTGCTGGATGGCCTGGGCGATCAGTGCGTGCGCTTCACTGGTGTTGTAGGCCAGCGTGATCGGAGGCAGGTCTTCCAGCGTGGTGCCGGTTTCATCGAAGTACGCCTGCAGTTCTTCCTTGGCGCGCTCGGGATCGGTGGCGACACCAAACTCAGGATACGGATATTCTTCCTGGGTCGGGGATGCGGCGAAGTTCGGGCGCGAGAAGAAGCCCGCGGGCTGCTGGCCACCCGCCGTGATCGTGACAATCGCATTGCGGTCCACGGCGAGCGACAGGGCACGGCGCAGGTGGACGTTGTCCACCGGGGCCTTGGTCACATTGAAGCCATAGTAGTAGGTGCAGTCACCCGGCCCAATGTACAGTTCTTCGGGGCGCTCCACTTTGACGCGGGGCATGTCGGGCAGCGGGACTTCGTCGATGAAGTCAAGTTCGCCCGCTTCATAGGCCGCCAGGGCAGCCGAAGCCTCGAGGAAGTGGAATTCGATTTCGTCCAGGACCGGCACGGGGTGGCTGGGGGTTCCCGTCCAGAAGGGATTCTTCACGATAACAGCCATATCACCGGGGGTGTATTCCTTCAGAACGAAGTTGCCATAGGTCTGGAAGTTGCCGGGCAGCGTCCAGGCATCACCGAATTCTTCGATGGCCCACTGCGGTTGGGCGCGGCAGGTCCACATACCCAGAATCTGGGGTACGAAGGCGGCTGCCTTAGCCATGGTGATTTCGAGCGTATAATCATCGACCGCGCGCACCTGCACATCTTCGGCAGTGCCTTCGCCGGTGTTGAACGCCTGACCACCCGCGATCCATTCGGCGGGCAGGTAAGCGTAGTTCGAGGCGGTCGCGGGATCAAGCGTGCGCAGAATACCAAAAACAAAGTCGTTGGCCGTCACGTAACGGACATTACCGCTCTCATCCGTCGCCTGAACGACTTCACCGGCCTCGGTGTCATAACGCACCCACGACACGCCCTGAACCAGGTGGAAGGTGTAGATCAGGCCATCTTCAGACACGTCCCAGCTTTCGGCCATACCAGGGACTACTTCCGCCGTCACCTCGTCCTGAGGCGTCAGGCCAACAAACATCATCTCAATGAAAGTGTGGGAAGTCGTGTCTTCTGCCAGAGAGGGGTCAAAGAGCGCATCGCCCGGCCCCAGGTTAACGCGCAGGATCTTGGCTTCCTGTGCGGACGAGAGGCTGAGGGCCGTCACCAACAGTGCGGCTACGATCACCAGCCCTAAAGCAAAACGAGCGAAATACTTACTACGGTTCATTAGACAGTTTCCTCCTAATTTTATTGAACCGATTCTCCGAAGCGTGCCGTCTCACCGTTTACTTCAGACAGCATAGCTTCAAGTATAAGCCAGGGCTAAGCACTCGACAAGTTTTGTGCCATCGCTTACACCTATTTCTACTCACTGGTGGCGCAATTGGTTTAAAACTGCCAGAAATTGCTTCGGCAGTCGTGGGGTTTAAGCAAGAGCGCCCTCGAAACCTCGAAGGCGCTTTGATATGTCCATGACATGATGAGCCGGGGCCGGGTTACTTATTGTCTCCCCACGTCGCGCCAGAAACCGGAGGTTCAGGCGTCGGTGTGGGAGGTGCCGCTGGCAGCGAGGGCTCCGGTGTCGCTGGCTCGGTCGGCTCCTCGGTTGGGATGGGCGGCACGGTGGGTTCAACCGTCGGCTCTGCTGTAGGCTCCACCGTAGGCTCACTGGTGGGCAAAGGCGGCTCGGTCGGCACAGGCGTTGGCGGGAGTTCGATCGCTTCCTGAATGATCAGGTCGTCCACCCACCAACCGCGACTCGTCTCGTCCTGCGGAACCTCTCCGGCGGTATTGAGCCGGAAACGAAGCTGGACGAGCATCCCGCGATAGAGCGACAGGTCAACCGTCTGCTCGTGCCAGTCGGCCAGGGTGCCCACCGCCTGATGGACCGGCTGCCACGTCAAACCGCCGTCCGTGCTCAGATCCACCGCCAGGACATCGCCGCCCGCGAGTTCGACGCGCTGCCAGAAGCGCAGTTCCGGCTGCTGAGCCGTCCGCAGATCGATGAGCGTCCGCAAGGTCAGCGTGTGGTCGGAGCCGCGCGGCGTGCTGTCTGCGAACCAGACGCCGCCGTGCTCGGAATGATCGGCCAGCGTCCACGCGCCCTGCACGATCCACTCATTGGGTTGGTCGCAGGTGTTGATCACCGGCAGAGATACAACCGGCAGGCTGTCGGTGGGTGTTGGCGTGGGCGGCTCAACCGTCGGTTCGGGCGTCCCGGTCGGTTCCCCGGTGGGGACCACCGTTTCGGTTGGCAGCGGCGTGGCCGCTTCGCCATCGGTCGGGGTTGCGATCGGCGTCTCGGCCGGTGTCCCGGTTGGTGTCCCAGTTGGCAGGCCGGGCGCGGTCACGCCGGCGATGATCCAGAAGCTGCGTATTACGCTAGGTTCTGAAGCGTTGCCCGCCTTGTCATACGCCACAACTTGCCAGGAGTAGGTGCCCCGATTGAGCGGCGTGGGCGGCGTGTACGCGGATATGGTCCCAACGCTGATGGGCGGCAGCGTGAACGCAGTGTTTTGATCTCCAGCCACAGTTCGTAACGCGCGCCCGTCTCGACGTCCTTCCAGTCGAGTTTCAGCATCACGTTGGTGCTGCGCGCGCCATCGATCGGCGTCACGAGGACCGGCGCGGGCGGTGGGGTGGTATCGACGGTGAAAGTCCGCGTCACACTCCACGCGCCCGGCGCACCAGCGCCATTGATCGCGCGCACCCGCCAGAAATACTTGCCATCATCCAGCGGGGGGTCCGCCACATGGGTCAGCAGCCCACCGTCAACCAGGGTATTCTGCACGGGGCTGGTGAAGTCCGAGTTATTATCGATCTGCACCCGGAAACTTTCGCCGTTCGGGACCATCTGCCAGCTTAGCTCCGGCGTGTCATCATTCGTCAGCGCGAGATCCTTGGGCGCGATCAGCACCGGCGCGACGGGTTTGCTCGGCGAGACGATCAGCGTCCAGGCCGGCATCCAAGATCCTTAAAGCCATGCCGTCGCCCGTATCGACCCGCACGCGCCAGTAGTACGTGCCCGGATCAAGGTTGACAGTCGGCTGCACACTGCGCGCCGTACCAACGTATTCATGCCCCACAAGGGATCGAAGTCGTCGTCTTCCGAAAGCTCGAAGTGATATTCCACAGCCCCGCTGACGGCTGCCCACGAGAAAATCGGCTTGAGATTCGTCGTGGTGGAACCGTCCTTCGGCGTGAGCATAAACGTGACGGAGAAGCTAAACGGTGCGCTCGGATCACCCCAGTTGCCCAACGCATCCTTGGCGCTCACGCGCCAGTAGTACATGCCATAGGTCAAGGGTCAGACTTTGCAGGGTAAAGGTGGTGCCGGGTACGTCCCCGCTGGCGATTACCGGCAACGTGAAATTGACATCCGTCGCAATCTCCATATGTAGCCCACCGCACCCGCGCTGGCGTTCCAGGTAAAGGTCGGCGTGCCGTCCTGCGTGCCAGCCCGATTCACCGGGGTGAGCAGCACGGGAGCCTTCGGGCCGGTGGTATCCACGGTGAAGTACCAGACGGCGCTCCACTTGCCGCCCAACCGCCCGTTGACGGCCTGCACCCGCCAGTAATACTTGCCGTCGGGCAGCGCCGGTGCAACCGGGTAGGATGTGCCGCCGGACGTGCCGGTCTGCGTCGGGCTGCTGAAGTCCTGGTTATTGTCGATCTGAATCCGGTAGCCGGTCGCGCCAGGGACAACGGCCCAGTTGAGCGTCGGCATCGTTTTGGTCTTGAGGCCAGCAGCCGGTGAGCTTAATCCCGGTGCGGGTAGCTGGTTCAGCTTGAAGGTCCATTTGGCGCTCCACGCGCCCGCGACGCCATCCCCGTTGATCGCGCGCACCCGCCAGTAGTACCAGCCGCCGTTTTGCAGCGAACTGGCCGCAGGATAGGAGAATGCCTCGCTGTCGAACCATTCATTCACGCAGCGGGCTGGCGAAAGTGTCATTGACACTGACCTGAAGCTGATATTTCACGCCACCATCAACCAGATCCCATACAAAGCCCGTCGCCGGGTCGTTGAGCGCGGCACCGTTGCTCGGACTGAGCAGCTTCGGGGCCACCGTCAGCGCCTGGGTGATGGTGAATGTCCAGTACCGGGGTCGAAATCCGTGAAAGCACCCCCGTTAACCTGCGCCCGCCACTTGTATTCGCCGTAGGCAAGCGGATGGTCGACTGACAGGCTGAACAGCGGGCCGCTGTAATCGAACGCCAGTTCGCCAGTGAAATCTCCGTCGATTTCATCCACCTGGATATGATACGTCGCGGGTACGCTCAGCGCGGCCAGTGTCAGCAGCGGAGTCGTGTCGGTGAGATGCTGAGCGTTCTTCGGACTCTTGAGCAGCGTGACGGTGAGGGTGTTGATCGCACTCCAACCACTCCCGTTATCCGCCGCGTCGAGCGCCTGCACCCGCCAGTAGTACACGCCGTAAGCCAGCGGGGGATTCGGGCTTTTGACGGTGTAGGTCAGCGCGGATACCGGCTGATCAATTAAGAAGGGGCTGCTAAAGTTGGTGTTGTCCGATACCTGCAACTGATAACGAGTCGCACCGCTCGCCGCGTTCCAGGTAAAGGTCGGCGTCGTATCGCTGGTGAACGTGTGATCTTTCGGGGTAAGCAGTTTAGTCACGGCTGGCAGCGTCGAATTGATCGTGACCGCCCGCACCACGCTCCACGGGCCTTCCTCCAAGCTCTCGTTGATCGCGCGCACCCGCCAGTAGTATTTGCCATCCGGCAGGACAATCGGTGAGATCAGCGACGTGCTGGTCGTGGTTTGGTTCAGTTCGGGCGACGCAAAACTGCTGCTGTTATCCACCTGGATCTTGTAGGTAGACGCAAAAAATCTGCCGGATCCCAGCTAAAGGTGGCATGTTGTCCGGTGTCACTATGTTGTGGTCGGGCAAGAGCAGCAACGGGAGCCGCCGGGACCGGGATCGGCCAGCTGATCTTCGCCGTCATCGTGGCGGACGGACTGTTGATATTGCGGACTGTCCCAAGCCGGGATCGTTGGTCGTATAGTACGACGAGGTATTGGGGTTGGTCCCGGAGCCGAATGACCTGGTTATTCGATGATCCGGGGAATGGATCGCCACCATCGCCTCCAACTAATGTCGAATTCGAGATCGAGGTTTCCGTCGGCCTGTTCGAGCGCCACCCGGAAATGCCTGGTGGTCGATCCATTGCACATGATAGTTATTGACCTGCATGCACTCCCAACTTGTTATTAGTTGCACCGCCCAGGGTTCTCGTCCACATGCCAGATCAGCAGCCCGCTGCCCGGCAGTAAAGAATCAGAGCCAAGCGGCTGCCGGTTTTCGAGCAGCCAGTATTCACCAGCCTGGCCGGAGTCGAGCCGGTAGATGGAGCCATTCTGGTTTTCTTTTACGTTCGGCAGCGTGATTGGGCCAGGGGATCCGGTCACGTTGGTGACGGGGTTGAATTCCAAGATAGGCACGCGACCACGCGTCAGGATGAGCCGGGGTATCGCCCCAAGTTACCGTTCCACGAGCCGCCCGACATCAGGCTCCAGTGGCCAACACCTTTGGACGAATAATCGACATCGTACAGGTCGGGCAGACCGAATGCATGGCCGAATTCATGCACATAGACGCCATGCGTCATCTGGAACATCCATGGTCAACGGAGTATGATCAAGCCAAAATTCCGGCTCGATAGTGTAAGTTCTTCACGCAGAACGCCGTCGACAAACGGCGGGTTGACGGTCTCCCACGAGTGGGACCAGATCATACTGGGATCCCACCGTTAGCTTCAGCCCCGGAGCCAGCATGAATGATAAAGACAGTGTCTACCCAGCCATCGCCATTATTGTCGTACTGGGAAAAGTCAACGATGGGATCATTTTGACTTCAATCTGCTTCACCAGATCTTCGGTCAATTTCTGGCAGTTGTTCGGGTAATCATCCCCGGTCGCAGTAATTGCCGCTAACATAGTAGGCATAGGTTTGGGGTGCGCGCTGCCAGCCCAGCGCACTCGGCTGATTGGCAGTCAACCGTGACAATATCCAATTGGCCGTAGGAAGCTTCCCGGTAGAAGCTCCGCACCGACTTGTTATCGCTGGGAGTATCAAACAACAGATTGTCAAAGAAGTCTGCGGGCAACCTGCGCAGGGTTGATCCGTAAATTCGACCAGGATCGCCAGCGTCTTAAAAACGGGTGGCGGCGCAGCCAGCGACGGTGCCTGCACTGGTCCGGATGGCTGCTGCGTGGATGATGTATCCTTTCCGAAGGGCAGTTCCATCTTCGGCCCTGGCGAAAACGACCGGGCCGGGTCCAGCGATGGGAACAATTCCGTGATACTGTTAACACCCCTCTGCCTGAGGGCGCGCACGGTACTATCGCTGGGCACCATGACGCGCAGCGGGCTCGGCTGTGGGCCAGATTGGGCCGTTCGCGCCGGACTGCTGCCATCGGGCAGCGGGGTTGTAGGCGCATCGACCGACAGCGACACGCCGCCCTCGAACGAAACCGCCGGTTGTTCCACCGGGGCATCAGGCACATCCGGCGCTGGCTCAGCAGCGGCGGGCGGTTCGGTGTGTAATTCGATAAGCTGATTGGGCACCACTACGGCGACCGGCACAGACGCGCGGCTTTCATCGATCACCTCGCCAGCGGGTGCTGCTGCGTCCGATGCGGCGGTTTGCGGCTGCATCTCAACGGGCGCGGGAACGATACGGATGTCATCTTCAACCGCCGCGGCTGTTGTGCCGTCATTGCTCGGCACCACGACACGTTCAGGCTCGCTGTCGAGTGGAGAGACGGCCTCTTCAGCCTGAGCGGCCGGCTCCCCAGCCGAGGGAAGTGGCTCCTCATGATCGATAGCGGCTGCTGCAACTGGGTGAAAGACGGTGGGCGGGATCGAATCGGATTGTGCCATGAAACCGGGCGGCGGGATTGCGCCGGCGGCCAGGGCCAGGATCGCGATACCCACCAGCACCGTGAGCCCTGCAAACAGGATCGTAAGCAGGTTGTACCAAAACCGCGCATCTTTCATCATCAGATATTCCTAAATGATTTGGAGAGTTGGATACGGCCGCGACCCTCGGACAAACACAACCTCATTATACTCAGGATAACTTATCTTGGCCTTTCAGGATGTCTGAAAGATGTAAAAACCGGACGCCTCCCCCGCAAACCGAAGGTCGGTTGCCAGAAGCGGGCGAATTGTAGCACAATTAGACAGACAACAATCGTCTGAGCCACGCTGCAAGGGGAACACATGAGACGCTCAAAGTCAGCCGTTCAACGGTTCACCGTGCTGGTATTGGTCTGCGTTCTGCTGCTGCCGGTCATCATCCACGCGCAGATTCCCTCGGAAATCATCATCAACTATCCCGAACTGGTGGACGCAGACGGTGCGCTGCAACTGGGCCTGTATTTTACCGTGACCGATGGCACCGGGCGTGTGGTGACCAACGCGGATATTCAGTCCGCGCAAATTCTGCTCGACAACGGCGAGCGCAACGATAATGCCACCGTCGAGCGGCCCACGACGCCGTTTTATATTGTCCTGGTGCTGGATGCCAGCGGCAGCATGGGCGGAGCCGCCGAAGATATGCGTCAGGCCGCGATCAAGGCGGTGGAGGACGCGCCGGAGGAAGCCCTGTTCGCGGTGATCCGCTTCAACCAGGAAATCACCGTGCTGCAGGATTTCACCGACGATCGGAACCGCGCCATCAACGCGATCGGCGAAGTTCAGTCGGTCAACCTGAGCGGCACCTGCCTGTATGACGCCACCTTCCGCGCCATCGAAACCGTCAACCAGGCCCCGCCCGGCCGCCGTGCGATCATCCTGTTCACCGATGGCCGGGACGAACTTGCCGACGGGAGCGTTTGCAGCACCCATACCAAGGATCAGGTGGTGCAGTTCGCGCAGCAGCGCAGTTCGCGCGTGCCAATCCACACCATTGGGCTGTCGTCCTCGGATCAGCGCATCAACGCCGCCGAGCTGCGCGACATGGCCAGTCTGACCGGCGGGTTCTCCGCGATCGGCACGCAGCAGGAACTCAGCAACCTGTTCCAGCAGATCATGGACGCGCTGAAAAGCCAATGGCTGGCGAAGGCCCTCTTTTACCCGTCCGCCGGGCAGCATACGGCTACGCTGACGGTCTTTCTGGGCGATGGCACGCGCGTCGTGGCGGTGACCACCTTCGACGTGCCGCCACCCGGTTATGCGCCGCCCGTGGTGGCGACGATCACGCCGACGCCGGTGCTGATCGATGTGGACGTGCTGTCGGTGACGCGCGATTCGGCGCAGGATGTGATTTACCTGGAAGTCGTCGTTCAGGGCCAGGAGGAGATCAGCGAGTTCCGATTTGATTTCTTCAACGCCGAGACCAATGAACTGCTGGACCGTCATACCCTGCCCTCGCCGCTCAGCGTCCCGGTGAGCCTGCCGGCGGGCAAGCTCGAAGGGGATATTCGCGTTGAGGTGCGCGCACTCAATCGCAGCGGGCAGATTATCGCGTGGCCCGGCGAGCGCGATCGCACGGAAGATAAGGCCGTTTACGAATTTGCGGTGATCCGCCCCACGCCAACTCCGCCCCCAGCGTCGGCCACGCCGGTACCCGTCACCACCGAGATCAACAGCATCTCGTACAACCCGGCCACCGATATGATCGCGCTGGACCTGTCGCTCACGGGTCAGGATCAGATGGGCAACCTGAAGATCAACTTTAACGATGCCAGTACCGGGACCCTGGCGAAGTCGGAGAATGTCTCCCCCTCGGCGTCGGTCGAAATGAGCGCCGACGGCCTGGAAGCCAACCGCGAATATGACATTCAGGTGATCACGCAAAACCCCACCGGGCAGGATCTCCACCGCAGCAAAGAGAAGAGCTATCTTTACCAACCGCCGCAAACGCCCACGCCGACGGCCAGCCCGCCGCCGACTTTCACGCCAACGCCGGAGCCCTTGCAGCTTAACCTGTCGCTCAGCATCGATGATTCCACGCGGGAATTCGTGTTCGGCATCGAGGCCAGCGATCCCGACCGGATCGGCAGCTTCCGCCTCCAGCTTCGCGGCGAAAACGGGATCGTGATCCAGGAATACGAGCGCACGCCGCCGCCCTACGACGCGATCCGCATCCCCATCGGCACCCTGGGGGACGGCACCTATATCGCCCGGCTGCGCGCGTATGGAGCCGGCGAGACCTTGCAGGCGGAAACCACGCTCGGTTTTGAGTATCATCCGCCCGCCACGCCGACCCCGGCACCCACGCCGACCCTGGTCCCGACGGCAACTCCCACGCCCGAACCGGGTTTCACGCAGCGAGTTGGGGACACCGTGCGGGACAACCCGATCCTGGGGGTGGTAGTGGCTGTGATCGGGCTGGCGCTGATTCTTGTGCTGTTCACCCTCATCCGGCCGCGTCGCAAAGCCGCCACCGGGACCGGCTTCCTGTCCGCCCAGACCGGTTTCTTCCAGGCCATGCCGCCAGCGCCCGATGCGCCGCAGGGAGGAGAACACGGTACGGTCGTAACAGCCGACCCCGAAAAGACCGACATCTTCCCGCAAGCCCTGCCGCCTCTGGCGACGCTCCGGTTTGAACAGTCCGGCAACGGCAGCCGGGATGGGGAAGTCGTGCCGGTGACACACTTCCCGTTCAAGATCGGGCGCGGCTCGTCCGAGAAAAATGATCTCCGGCTGGACGAAGATACCAGCGTCTCGCGGCGTCACGCCACCATCACGTATGAAAACGCGGCCTTCCTGATCGCGGACGAGAACAGCGCCAACGGCACTGCGCTGGATGGCAAACGCCTCGCGCCGCAAACGCCGATGGCGCTGCACGACGGCGCACAGATCATGATCGGGAAGGGCACTGTGCTGATCTTCGAATCGGCCCGCGACGACAGCGATCCCGACAAGACCGACTATATCTTCAACACTTCCAGGTAAACGCCATGACCGAAGCACCTGCCGCCCTGGACGTCGCGGGGCATACGGATGTTGGGCTGAAACGCCAGCGGAACGAGGACTCGTATCACTTTCAAGTGCCCCAGACTGGCGGCCCTCACAGCCAGCGCGGCGCGCTGTTTGTCGTCGCGGATGGTATGGGCGGCATGGGGGGCGGGGATGTTGCCAGCCAGACAGCCATCAAAGAGGTCTTCCAGCAGTATTATGCGTCCGGCGCGGCGGCAGCCGATCCGCTGGCCGCGCTCAAGGAGGCGCTCGAAGCGGCCAACGTCGCCGTGCGCGAGCAGGCCCGGCAGATGAACCGGCTGCGCATTGGCTCGACGGCAGCCGGTCTGGTCCTTCTGCCATCCGACGAGGCGCTGCTGTTCAACGTGGGCGACAGCCGGGTTTACCGGATCCGCCAGAATACCATCGAACTGATGACCCACGACCAGAGTGTGCTGCAGGGGCAGATCGATGGCGGCCTGATCACCGAAGAAGAAGCGCGGCAGGGGCGGAATGTAAACGTCACCGCGTTTATCGGCCAGCCCACCCCGATCCAGCCGGTGCTGCGCCGGACGCCAACTCAACTGGGCGATATTTATGTGATCTGTTCGGACGGCCTGTGGGATGTCCTCGAGCCGCACGAAATCCTGAACATCGTGCAGCGCTACCCTGCCGAGGCCGCCGGCCGGAAACTTGTCGCCCTGGTCCGGCAGCGCGGCGCGCCGGATAACGTCACGGCAATCGTCGTGCGGCTGGGCCCAAAACCGGCCGGGCGGCGGCTGGGGCGCTGGCTGGGGATCGCGGCGGCGCTGCTGCTCCTGGCGGCGGCCGGGGCGGCGTATCTGGTCATGGGCGACGATACGCCCGATAAAACCACGCCCACCATTACCTCGGCGGCGGTGGCGGCGCTGCCCGCTGCCCGTACCACCCACACGCCCGCCGCGGCAACGGCCGAGCCAACCCACACGGTGGCGGGACTGGTCATTCTGCCGACCAGCACGCGCACCGCCAGCCCGACCCACCCAACCGACGCGCCCACCGCCACACCTACCCGGACGCTGACGATCACCGTGACCGCGTCGGCCAGCCCGACGCGCACACCCCGCCCAACGGATACGCGGATTCCGCCAACGAATACCCCTCGGCCAACGGCCACGCAAACAGCCACATCCACGCCGACCCGAACGCCGAGACCGACATCCGCCCCGATTTCGCCAACTGACACACTCGCGCCAACCCAGCCGTCCAGGCCGACGGCAACTCCGCACCCGCCTACGGTGACGCTGAACCCCAGCGTGATCTCGCCAACGCCCACGCTCACGCCGAGCATGACGCCGACGCTTTCACCCGCCGAGCAAATGCTGGTCTGGGCCGATCAGGAGGGCGTGCGGCTGGTCGCACCGGCCACGCTCTACCAGTTCAGCGAGTTGGATCCGCCGCAGGTGATGGAACGCCTCGTGCGCGCCTATTCCAAAGTCCGCCTGTTGAGCGACAAACAACGCACCGAAGACGCCCTGCCCGGCCTGATCCTGCGCGAAGTGGCACTGATCAACGAGCGCGAACCGGAGACACAGGGCTGGATGTCGCAGGCCGATCTGGAAACCGCCGTTCCCTCGGCCCCCAGCGTAACCCCCAAAACAGAAGCCCCTGTCAACCTGTATTATGGGGACAGCACGAGTTGGCGCGTGGTAGGCAAAGTCCTTGCCGGTGAATACGCGGTGATCCTGGGCATCAGCAGCCGGAACCGAACGTGGTATCAGGTGGAACGCATCGACGGCACGACCGGCTGGGTTCCCGAAGACGCCGTTGAGATTCTCGGCGATCAAAGCAGTCTGGCGCTGATCGCACCGCCGCCGATCCCCATCCGGCCCACGGCCACCGTCACGCCGGAAGCCACGACCGCGCTGCCGGGGTAGATTCGGTCCGAAAGCAGTAGGGGCGCGGGCTTGCTCCGCCCGGTAGATGTCGTTTTGAGAAACGACAAGGCCTCACCCCCTCAGTCCCCCTCTCCAGCCGAGCTAGAGAGGGGGAAGCGCTTTTTTACCCCTATCCCCGTCCGACCTTCGTCCACCTCTGGAGACGCGGAGAAAGGGAGCGCCATCAAGTCCCTCTCCACCGGGTGGGGAGGGATTTAGGGAGGGGCCAACCCGCCCCTGCAAACGTCTATCTGTTATCCAACGTTGGGAACGCCGCTGCAATCACCCGCCACACGCACCGAGGCCAGAATGGCCGAGATCCAGCCGTGCTGCCCATAATATTCCACGCGCCACCACTGCGAATCGGCGCTGCGCCCGGTGATGTCGAGATTGCTGCCGGGGATAGCGGACCCCATGATCGAATAGCCAGTGCCCGGCCCCGAGCGGATATTGAGTTCCGCCGTGATGCGCGCGATACACGGGCTGCCCGTGGTGGCGGTCAGGGCGCGCGTAGGCGCTGCGGTCGGCACGTGAGTTGGTGCTGCGGTCGAGACAGCCCCGCCCGGTGCCCGAGTTGGTGCCGCCGTGCTGACGGCCACTACGGGTCCAGTGGGGGCCGGCCGCCAGTTAGGGCTGTCATTCCACGATCGATCAACCACCAGCCGCCTCGGATTGCTGCCGTCCGGATTGATGACGTATACACTCCCCACTCCATCCCGATCCGTGGCAAACACAATCCCGCTGCCATCCGATGTCCACCCCGGCCACCAGTCATTGGACGCGGCACTGGTCAGATTGCGGAGATTTTGCCCGTCCGGATCCATCGTGTACACATCCCAGTTGCCGGTGCGGTTGGAGGCAAACACGATCGTGCGGCCGTCAGGGGACCATGCCGCCCAGGTATCATAACCCGGATCGTCGGTGAGCCGCCGGACATTCTCGCCATCCGCGTCCATCATGTAGAGGTCATTGTTTCCGCCGCGCTCGGACGTGAACACGATCTGCCGGCCATCGGGCGACCAGACGGCATTTCCATCCCCGCCCGAAGAATTTGTCAGGTTGCGGGGATTGCTGCCGTCGGCGTTCATCACCCAGACCTCGCCATTCCCGCTGCGATCCGAATAGAACAGGATCTGCCGGCCATCGGGCGACCAGACCGGGCCATAATCGGTGTCGTGGTTGTTGGTCAGGTTATGCAGGTTGCTGCCGTCCGCATTCATCACATAGATTTCGTTATTGCCATCGCGCAGCGAATAAAATGCCAGCCGGGTACCGTCGGGGGACCACGCGGGATTTCCATCATCGGCCGGATTGCGCGTCAGATTCCGCGCGCCGCTGCCGTCCGCATTCATGACATAGATTTCCTGGTTGCCATCCCGTTGAGAGACAAAGGACAACTGGCCGCTGCCTCCGCCAAATGGTGTGGGCGTCGGGCTGTAGATCGACGTTGGCGACGGCGTTAAGGTTGCGGTGGGCGTGCGGGTCGGCGTCTGCGTCGGCGTGGCCGTTTGTGTAGCGGTTGGTGTGCTCGTCGGCGTCTGGGTGGGCGCAGCAGTCTCCGTGGGCGTTGGTGTATCCGTAGCCGTTGGCGATGGGGACGGCGTATCCGTCCAGGCTTCCGCCGTCTGCGTCAGGCGCTCATTCGCCATCGCTTCGACGGTCTGTTGGGTATCCGGGGTGGGCGTCGCCGTGAAACTCTCCGCTGTCTGTGTCTGCTGCTCGTTAAAGAGCGCCTCCGCGGTCGCGGTGAAATCCGGCGTATCGATTGGAGTCTCAGTCGCCGTGCTCGTCGGCTCGTCCGTCGGCGTATCAGTTGCCGTCGGTGTGGGCGTATCCGGCAGAATCACGATCTGCGGCGGTGTTGCGCTGGGTGCCGATGTGGATTTCTGCGGTCGGAGACGAGGTGTCGCGGTTGCAACGTTGGCTCGTCGGTCGGAGCCGGTGATTTCGGTCGCATCAGGTCGTTCGCGATCGGCGCATTTTAGGCGTTACTTCGCGTGTTTCCTGGGGCGTAATGGCCGGCGTTTCGCGCTCCACCGCTTCCGCCGTGTCTGGCGGTGTATTCGACGGTGACAACGCTGCTGCTGTCGCTTCCGGTGGAGTCTCTGACGCTGTCACGGTCGCAGAGGCCGCTTCTGAAGGCGTATCGCTGGGCAGGATGACGACCGCCACACCGGTCGCGCTGGCGGACGACGTCATCTCCTCTGGGCCCGGCGTATTCGGGACAACCGCCCCCGTATCCTTGTCATTATCATCCCCGCCGCCACCAAACAACAGCCAGGCCGCCGCGGCGAGCACCGCGATCAGCAAGACCAGCGCACCCGACAATGCCGATCGCCGCCGGTAAAACGGCTTCTGCGCAGGCAGCACATCCAGTTTGCCCAGATAGGTTGGCTCGCCGACGGCGCCGCTCTTCGGTGTGGGGATCAGCGATACGGGCGGAGCAACCCGCTTCGGCGTGAGCGGGACCGTGAAAAAATCCGTTTTGCCCTCCGGTGCTCCGGCAATCGAACGCTCGAAAGCCTGGGCGAATGCCGCCACGGTTGGGAAACGGTCGTCCGCGGATTTCGCCAGCGCGCGTTCCAGAACCAGCGTCGGCGCGTCCGGCAGATCGGGACGAAAAACGTTGGGCGCGGTGGGAGATTCATTCAGATGTTTGTGCATCAGCCCATAAGGTGTGGGCGCTTCAAACGGCACCCGCCCGGTGAGCAGTTGGTAGATGGTCACACCAAGCGCATATTGATCGGTAGCGGGCGTGGGCTGTTCGGCGCGCCACTGCTCCGGGGCCATATACAGCGGGGTGCCCAACATCGAGCCGGCAGCGGTCAGCGAGCTGGTGCTCGCCAGCAGCTTGGCGATCCCAAAATCCACCAGGAACGCATTGCCCTGGTGATCGAACATGATGTTGTTGGGCTTGATGTCGCGGTGGATCACGCCGCGGCTGTGCGCGTAATCAAACGCCCCGGCAAGCTGGTTCAGGAGACTGGCAATATCGTTCAGCGACGGGAGCGCCTGCTGTTTAACATCGCGCCGGTAAACCCGATCCGCCAGGGTCCCCCCGGTGAGCAGGCGCATCACGATATAACTGGTATCGTCCTGCACCCCATAGTCATACACCGGGATGATATGCGGATGCTCCAGCGAGGCCGCGGTTTCGGCTTCCTGGTGGAACCGCTGGACAAAATCGGCTTCGGAAGCCAGGTTGATCGGCAGCACCTTGACGGCCACCATTCGGCTGAGTGTCTTTTGATAGGCGCGATAGACGGCTCCCATGCCGCCCACGCCCAACACCTCGCGCAGTTCGAACTGGCCCAACATATGCCCTGAAAGGTTATGCGCGCTCATGCTTTTTCTGCCGTTTGACCCCAAAAAACGATAGGTGTAGACGAGAGTATAGCGGAGTGCAGGTCTGCATCCAAAACGCACCACAAGAGTTAAAAATGTATTGACGAGACGGTGACGAGATTTTTAGAAATTTTTTATTGAATTACTTGACATTTTTTACTGTTCAGGCGCATAGTTCGCTTGACAAAGCATGACCAGTCATCCTACACTGACATTAGATCGTACCGCAGCTATACGCCGGGGTATTCACAGGGAGGAACCTCGACAAATATCGCGCCAGTACAAGCACCATCTCAATAAATGCCATCGACAGTCACCATGAATAGGTAGGAGGTCAGTATGCCCGGCAGCAAAATTCAGGCGAACTATGATGATCTCGCCAGTATTGCGAATCAGTTCGCACAGGAATCCTCAGCTACCGAACAGCTAACCAACCAGATCCTCAGCCTGGTCGGTGAACTGGAAGGCGGCGGCTGGATCGGAAAGGGCGCGGAGTCGTTTTATGCTGAACTGCACGACGAAGTAGAACCGGGCCTCAATCGGCTGGTTCAGGCCCTCGACGACGCCAGCAGTGCCATCAAACAGATCAGCAACATCGTGTCGCAAGCCGAACAGGAAGCCAGCGGCTGGTTTAACAGACGCTAGTCCTGTTTGAAACGGCCATTTGACGCTTTGAAACGTCAAGGAGAGGGAACACTATGCCAGATGTACAGATGGATTATGACCTGATGCAGGACATGGGCCGCCTTTTCCGGCAGGGCGCTCAGCAGCTTGGCGACACGATCAAGACCATGCAGGGAATCGCCAATCAGCTTGAAGATGGAGCGCTGCTCGGTCAGGCGGGCGACTCACTCGCCGCGGCCATCCGCGACCAGCTCAACTCGCGTATTGCGCGCCTGCAAGACAAACTCGATGAGCTGTCGATGGACGTCTATGGCGCGATGAGCGATATGCACGAGGGCGACGAAAAGGCCGAAGGGCTGTTCTAGGCGGGAAAGGTGAAACGACATGTCTATCTTTAGCTGTGTCATGGGTGAAGTGCAGGACATCGTCAGTCAGGTCGTGTCTCAGGCTAACATCGTGGATGACATGATGGGTGGCATTCGCGGTGGGATGCAGCCGATTGTCGGTGGGGCCTGGACTGGCCAGGGCGCTGAAGCCTTTATCGACGAAGTACAGTCGCGTCTGATTCCCGAAATCACGGCGCTGATCTCTTCGATCGGGGGTTTTGGCGGGGGTATCACATCGGCTATGGACGTTATTTCGCAAGCCGACAGTGATGCGCATAACGTGGCGAACAATCTGGCCGACGTCTTTGGATCGATCTTCTAGCCCGGTATGCCTGCGGGTTCTGACCATTAGGAGGTAAAACATGGCCGAAGTCTCAATGGATTATGACGCCGTACAGCAGCTGGCTCAGGGCTTCCGCACCTCTGCCGAGACGCTCGAAGGGGTGAGCAAGGCGCTGGAAGTGGCGATCGCGATTCTCAAGGCGTCCGCCTTTTTCGGGCTGGTCGGCAATGCGGCTCTGGCGATGTATCTGGAAGGTATTAAGCCGAACGTGGATAAGCTGGCGGCGACGTGTGACGAGTTCAATCTGGATCTGCTCGGTGCAATTTCCGCCATCCGTGACGGGGATATGTCCGGCTCGCAGCGGTTTGTCTAGCCCCTATCCCCCAACACCTTTCTCCAGGCGTGCTCTGCACGCACGGGGAAAGGGGAGGGGCTAATTCACGGGAACATTCGCTCAATGCCAGTAATTAGAGTGCATGACACACTCTAATCCGCATTTCCGACGAGGTGGGTCTGTTGGTGGGGCAGGTGTACATGCCTGCCCCTGCGCGTGTCTATAGGGTTTTGGCCCCGTCTCCCGGCTGTGGGGCGCGATTCAGAGGGCTAGCTCCCAATCAGCGCCACGACCAGGATCAGCACCACAGCCACGATGGCGAGCAGCACGATCAGCGCGGCGACGCGCCGGTTGAACGTCCGCCAGCGCCGTTTTTCGGCCGGAACCTCGCCAAATTTCTGGCGGAGCAGCCGGGCAAACAGCACGACGTTCTGCTGGCGCTGGTCGGGCCGGCGATCCACCGCCTGCGCGACAATGTGATGAAGCTCCTCGGCCAGATCGGTACGGCTCAGCGGTTCAGGTATCCCCTGCACTACCGCCTCCCGGATGTCGTCCTCTTTGCGCTGCTGGAACCGAAACGCCGGGTGGCCGGCCAGCATCTCATACAGCAGCAGACCCAGGCCATACACATCGGCGGCGAACGTCGCCGGGCCGTTGGGACTGATCAGCTCGGGCGCGGTGTAGGACGCGACGCCAAAGCGCCGCACCCACGCCGGGTCGAGCGGCTGCTGTTCGCCCAGCAAGCCCAGATCCAGCAGCATCGGCCGGGGTATCCCCTCGCGATCGGTCCGCACGAACACCGCGTCCGGCGTCAGGTTGAGATGCAGCTTGTTCGCCTTGAGGTGCAAATACGCGATCGCATCTGCCAGACTGATCGTGATCCAGGCGGCGTGCTGGTACCAGGGCTGCGGGTTCCTGAACAGCATGTCGCGCAGAAATTCGCCCTTCGCATGGGCGAAGACTTCATAGTACTTGGTCTCATCCCGGAAAACGGTTTTTCCGTAGGGCCGCTGCCGGATGTCCGACTGCTGGTACGCGGGCAGCAGCACCGGCAGCATCGGATGCGGCCGGGCCTGGGCCAGTTCCGCCAGCGTGCGCGCTTCCCGCCGGAGATGATCCTGGCAGTTGTTATGCGCTACCTTGAGCAGCACCATCTCATTCCCGCGCCGCGCTTCATACAGGGCCGACGTCCGCAGAATGCGCATCAGCCGGACCACCTCAATATCACCCAGGCATTCGCCATAATCAAAAATGAGCGGCAGATCGCCCGCGGGACAGTCGGGTTCCTGGCACCACATATTTCCATCCGGGGACATTCGTTGGCAGACCGTACAGACGCGCTTCACGGCTTTATTCCGATCCTTTCAACCAGCTTGCTTGACACGGTTGATCGCTTGTGCCAGAATAGCGAACAGGTAGGACATCTGCTAGTATAAAGTACAGCGTTCTGGCTCTGATGTCAACCTGCCCACCCGTGATCTTTGGAGAAAGCGCTCGCTCATGCCTGAGTTTGCCAGCCGCCCCCCACGGATTCAGCCGGAACTTCCTTTTGGTGAGGTGACGGTTCCCAGCCCGCCAGCTTCAGAAACGGGCGGACGCCAGCAAATACTCCAGCTCGCCCTGCCACTGGTCACGATCATCGGCTATGTGTTCGTCAGCGCGATGGGCCAGGGCCGCAGCATGCTGCTGCTGATCCCGATGGGCTTGTCGGTCATCGCCTCGTCAGGAGCGGCCCTGTGGACCCTGAGGCGCAACAACCGGATCGAAGCCGAAAAACGCGCCGCCTACGCGCAGCGGCTGGCGGAACTGCGCCAGGAAATGATCGCCTCTCACGACATGCAGCGCCGCTTTTACCTCTATAACTACCCGGAGCCCAACACCGTGCTGCAAATCGCCGCCGACCGCGATTATCAGCGGGCCGGGCTGCGCCTGTGGGAGCGCCGCACGTCGGACAGCGACTTCGGCGCGCTCCGGTTAGGGATCGGCACGCGGCCCTCGACGGTCACGTATTCCGTCGGGCAGGGCGGCAGCACCGAATTTGACAATCCCCAGATGAAAGACGCGCTCAAGCTGGTGCAGGACTTGCTGTTCGTGACGGATGTGCCGGTCACGATTCCGCTCCGCCGGTATATCAAGCCAGATGATCCTGTGGCGAACTCGGAACGGAGCGACGGCGATCCCACCGGCCAATCCATTGATGCGCGCTCCGCGATTGGCGTAGCCGGCGAGGACCGCGAAAAAACCTACCAGTTTATTCGCTCAATGATGGCGCACTTTGCCGCCTTCCAGGCCCCGACGGATGCGCGGCTGTTCGTGGTCGGCGCGCCGGAAGCGCGATCTCCATGGGAATGGGCGCGCTGGCTGCCGCACTGCAATACCTCGCGCAACCAGCAGGGCACCGGCGACCAGCTTTGTTTTGAACAGGATAAAGTGCGCCGCTTCTGGGATGATCTCCAGACCGAACTTGAGCGCCGCCAGCTTCGCCTCGCGGATCAGGGACAACCAGACCGATCCCACCCTGCCGCATCTGCTCGTCGTCGTGGACGGGCTGACGGCCAAGGGCGAAGTCTCGCCGCTGAACGAAGTCCAGGCCGAGGCGTCCGTGTCGATCCTGCTTCAGCGCGGGCCGCAGTTGGGCGCGTCGATCCTGTTCGTCGTGGCGGATCGCAGCCAGGTTCCGAGCGACTGTCGCGCCGTGATCGAGATCGAGCCGACCGAAGGCTCGGTCATGTTCCGTTATGCGGAAACGGGCGTGAATACGGCGCGTTACGTGGGCGTCGCCGATGAACTGGACGCGCAGCGGGCCGATCAGGAATTCGCGCGCAAACTCGCACCGCTGGCCGTCCGCACCACCTACGGCGCGGATCTGGCGACCGCGGTCACGCTGCTCGAAATGGGGCGCTGGACCACCGTCGAAGAGATCCCACTGCTGGACAACTGGCAGTCAACGCGCGCGCCTGAACGAACCGAATGGCTCAGCGTGCCGATCGGCCTGATGCCCGGCAACAAGGTCCGCGAATTAGTCTTCTCGGCGGATGGCGACGGCGTGCATGGCATGATCGCCGGGACCACCGGCTCGGGCAAATCGGAGCTTCTGCTGACGCTGATCGTCGGGCTGGCAGCGAAATACGATCCCAGCGTGATCAATTTTGTGCTGGTGGACTATAAAGGCGGCGCGGCTTTCGATCCGTTCCGCACGCTGCCCCACTGCGTGGATATCGTGACCAACCTGCAAGGCACCGCCGGGATCCGCACCTTCACCGCGCTGCGCTCCGAGCTTAACCGGCGCAGTAAGCTGATCGCCGATACGAACTCCAAGCATATCGTCCATTACCGCCAGAGAGGGCTGCACCTCACCCGCGAGCCGTTCCCCTTCCTGTTCATTATCGTGGACGAGTTCGCGGAAATGGTGAAAGAAAACCCCGACTTCAAGGCGCAGTTGGACAGCATCACGCGCCTGGGCCGTGCGCTCGGTGTCACGCTCATCACGGCGACGCAGCGGCCCGCCGGGGCCGTGACCGACCAGATGCGCGCCAACATGAAGTTCCGCATCTGCCTGCGCGTTGAAACGATGGAAGACAGCCGCGAACTGCTGCGCCGCTCGGATGCAGCCTTCCTGCCGCCGAACATCCCCGGCCGCGCCTATGTGCAGGTTGGCAATGAAAACGTGGAACTGATGCAGGTCGCGCGGGCTGGGGGTCCCTACTCCGGGCCGCAGATCGACGCGACGCCGCCCGTGATCTGGCTGAACCGGCAGCGCGGCGATGCCCAGGCGCGCCCGGCCGGGTCGCTGCAAGAAGCGCCGGCGCTCTCGGATGTGATCGTCGAGATCATGGCGCGGCTGGCCCAGAGCAACCCGGATATTGAGCTGCAGAAAAAACCCTGGCCGGATCCGCTGCCGGGGTATCTGCCGCTCGACGTCGAATATATCGGCCAGGAAACGGAGCGCAACCCGCTGCTGCCGCTGAACCTGGCGGTCCGGGCGTGGCTGCGTGACGAGGGCGGCTGGCCGGGCGTTAATTGGCTTGAGGACGGGATGCGCGCGGTGGTCGGCCTGATCGATAACCCGATCCGCGCCGAACAGCTTTTGCTCCGCCTGGACCTGACGCGCGGCCATGTGGTGATCTTCGGCGCGTCGGGCTGGGGTAAAACCACCTTCCTGCGCACGCTGATCACCAGTCTGGTCGCCACCCACTCGCCCGACGAACTACACATGTACTTCTTCGACTTCGGCGGGCGCGGGCTGGACGTGCTCGAAGCCCTGCCGCATCGCGGCGCGTCGATTTCGCCCTCCGAAGAGGAGCGTGTTCAACGGCTGCTGCGCCGGCTGGAAGGCATGCTTGAAGAGCGCAAATCGCTGCTGAGCCAGGCGCGGGTGGATAACCTGAGCACGTATAACGCTGCCCATCCCGACAACGTTCAGCCCGCGATCCTGTTTGTCATCGACAACTTCGCGGAGTTCAAAGAGAACTACGAGAACCTGATGGACAAGATGATCTCCGTCGCGCGCGATGGCCGCGCGTACGGCGTGCATCTCGTCGTCACCGCCGAGCAGGCCAGCGCCCTGCCGGGTAAGCTGTACAGCCTGTTCACCGAACGGATCGCCCTCAAGCTGGCGGATGCCACCGATTACGCGGGCGATCGTGGGGCGCGGCGTGCCCGGTGCATGTTGATACGCCGGGCGCGGCTTTTTGTCGGTGGCACGCTCGCCGCTGGAATTCCAGACCGCCACCCCCGTTAGCATCTCGGCAGAAGAAGAAGCCGAAGGGATGGACGAAAACACCAAGCTCTCGATGCTGGCCCAACTGATGAATACGGTCTGGGAAGGCCAGCGCCCCGAGGCGATCGACGTGCTGCGCTCGATCATCCCGCTGCGCAGCGTGTTAGCCGATGCTCCGGTGAGCGCGAAGCGGATCGAAACCATCATCGGCCTCGAAGATCTGGAACTGAAACCGGCGCGGCTGGATTTGCAGCTGCGCGGCCCGCATTTTGTCGTGGTCGGTCCACCGCTGTGCGGCAAGACGACCGCGCTGCGCTCGTGGGTGCTGTCGTTGGCGCACAGCTACACGCCGGATCAGGTGGCGCTGGTGCTGATCGACTTCCAGCAGCGCCTGTTCAAATACGGCGGCCAGCATACGCTTGGCGATCTGCCCCATGTGCTGAGCACCGTATCCGAAAAAGAGCAGATCAGGACGGTGATCGACAACCTGAAGTACGAGTATACGGCATGGCCGGGCGGCCAACCCCACCCGGAGATCTTTGTCATCGCGGACAACTACGACGATTTTGGCAACGTGCTCGGCACGCCGACGCGCGCCACGGAATACGGCGAACTGGCCGAACTGGCCCGCAAGTATGGACCCGAAGGGCTGCATTTTGTACTGTGCGGATCGCTCGGCATCCTGCGCTCGCCGGATGACCTGATGAAACAGGTGGTCGCGCCGCGCTACGGGCTGGGACTGGATGCGTCGGATGCGCCGGGCGCGCTGGGCGGGCGGGTGCGCGGCGGCAGCGGTGATGAGTTCCCACCAGGACGCGGCTACGTGGTTAAGGCCGGACGGGTCGCTATGATTCAGACCGCCATTCCGCACGACGAAAGCGATCTCGAAGGCTCGCTGGATGGCTGGGTCGATGAGCTGATCGGGCGCTACCCGGATCGCGCCCGCTGGTACATGGAGATCAATCCGCCGGCAAAGCCTGAACCTGAACCGGCCGAGCCTGCTGAAGAAAAAGCCGGGGTTGCGCCCCGCTAGAGGCCAGACGATGGACCATATCACGCTCACCATTACGTCGGAGTTGTTCGACGACCAGACGCGCCAGGAAGCCTCGATCCGCAAGAACCTGACGATTCGCCAGTTGATCGAAGAAATCCGGCGCGAGTTTAACCTGCTGGAAGGCGAATACCGGCTCGCCCTCAAGGACAGCCGCAAGACTCTGGAAGTCGATAAGACGCTGGATCAGCTTGGCCTGCAAACCGGCGGCGAACTCGTCTTCGAGCGCGAACGGCTGCGCCTCAGCCAGCAGATCGTCGCGCGGGGCAGCAAGCCGGCATACCAATCCCTCGCCGGGCCGATCCATGCTTTTGTGCGCGAAGAGATCACCGGCCGCGAATACGACATCGAATGGCAGCCGGCCATCATTGGGCGCGCCGATTCCGCCACGCACGCCGACAGCCCGCAGCGCATCGCGGTGGATCTGAACGAGATGGCCGAAGCGCGCACGGTCTCGCGCCAGCACGCCCGCATCACCGAGCGGGCCGGGCAGTATTTCATCGAGGCGGCATCCGAGCGCAACCCGACGATCCTGAACGAGCGTGAGATCGGGCAGAGCCAGAAGGTTGTTCTCAAATCCGGCGATCGGATCCGCGTGGGAAAGATTGTGCTGGTTTTTGGGCTGCGCCCCTGAAGGAGCTACCCGAATGCATGTCGAAGTCGGGGCCACCGCCCGCCGGACGAAGACCTTCACCAATGAGGATGTGCGCGGTTTTGCCCAGGTGAGCGGCGACACCAACCCGATCCACCTGGACGCCGCGTATGCCGCCGGTACGCCGTTCGGCCAGCGCATCGTCCACGGGATGCTGACCGCCAGCCTGATCTCGGCGGCACTCGCCAACGATCTGCCCGGCGAAGGGACGGTCTACCTGAGCCAGACGCTCCAATTCAAAGCGCCCGTGTTCATCGGCGATACGATCACCGCGACCGTGGAAGTGACCAAGTTCCGCGAGGACCGGCGCATCGCCACGCTCACGACCACCTGCGTGAACCAGGATGGCAAAATCGTGCTCACGGGCGAAGCCGTGGTGATGGCTCCGGCGGAAAAGGGCGGTTAGCGATTAGCCATTAGCAGGTGCGACAAGAACTCGCATCTCTCTAATTTTTCCCTTGATTTTCTCTGTGTGCTCTGTGGCCTCTGTGTGAGTGAACTTCTTTTGTATTTTTCCGGGGGTCACTCTCTGGCCGGAAGTGTGACTTCCGCCTGTACGTCAATCGCGGGGAAAAGTTCATCCGCCGCATCAGGCACGTAGCGCCGCGCCATATCCGCCGTGAGCGCGTTCGCCTCGCAGATCTCGCCGTAAAGCTCGGCGCTGCGCTTTTTGGTGCGCTGCTGGGTATCAGGATCGCAGCCGAACAGCCCAAAGCGGAAGCGCGGATCGTAACCCTCGGCCCACTCGAAATTATCCACCAGGGTCCAGTAAAAATAACCTTTCACCGGGTAGTTGTAGTTGATCGCCTGCCACACGCTGCGAAGGCTGCGGATCAGGTGCAGCGGGCGCAGACTGTCGTCGGCATCAGGCAGGCCGTTCTCGGTGATGTACAGCGGCTTGCCGGTCTGCTCGCTCAGCCATTTGATCTGCTCGAACAAGCCCTCCGGCCAGATCTCCCCGACGCTCTCCGGCCCGAGCAGGCCATCCGTCGGACGCGACTGCTGGATAAACAACTGGCGAAATGCGCGCGGGTGGAACCCTGCCAGGAAGCGGTAATAATAGTTCAGGCCGATCCAGTCCAGCGTATCCTGCGCTTCGGGCACATCGGCATGGTGGGACGGAAAGCGCAGTTTGCCCGTGGTCAGCGCTTCGACCCAGGCCCGGTTAAAGGAATACCGGATCATGTTGCGGGCGGGGGTATGCAGCAGCGCCGGTTGGCGCGTCTTGAGGCTGATCTGGTGTTTGGCGAATCCAATCTGCGCGCCGGGCTGGATCTTTTTGATCGCGCGGTAGGCCATGGCATGGGCGCGCAGCATGTTCTCGGCCACCTGATACGCCCGATTGAGATGGCGCTGGCCAGGGGGAAAACGGCCGAGCAGATAACCCTGTGTGGCGTAAACCATTGGCTCATTGATCGTACACCACATGCTGACGCTGTGGCCGAGTTCATCCACCACCAGCCGGGCAAAACGCTCGTAGCGCCGGACCGTTTCCGGGTTGGTCCAGCCGCCCAAATCCACAATCCACTGTGGATCGGTGAAATGATGCAGCGTGACCATCGGTTCCATGCCGCGCTGGCGCAGCGCCGCGATCACCCGGTTGTAGTGATCCAGCGCCGCACTGTTGAACTTGCCGCGCGCCGGCTCGATCCGGCTCCACTCCACGGACAGGCGCAGCGCATTGAGATGCAGTCCCGCCGCCCGGTCGAAGTCTTCCTCGTAGCGACCGCCCCACCAGTCGCAGGCTTTGCCCGCCTGCTGATCCTGAAAGATATGGCCGGGCGTCTGCTCCCATGCCGTCCAATTATTGGGCGGATCGCCGCCTTCGACCTGATGAGCCGCCGTCGCCACGCCCCACAGAAAACCCGCCGGAAAGGTGAGGGAGAGGTTAAGGGTCATGGTGAGGACTATCCTGGGGCGATCTCACGACCAGCTTGCCGCTGATGAACTGCCGCGCCATATAGAGCGCCGCGATCACGCTGGAATCATGCAGCCTTCCAGACGCGATCAGCAGTTCGAACGTATCCAGGGGTACGCGCTCGATCTCGATCTGGTAGATTTCGTCGCCCATCATGCGCGACGGCATCAGGTTCCGCCCCAGAAACAGGTGCAGATCCCACCGGGCGTGGCGCGTCAGCGGGTTGAGCACGCCAAGCGGAAACAGCACCTCGGCCTTGTAGCCAATCTCTTCCTGCAATTCGCGGTTGGCTGCCTGAGAGGGCGACTCGCCCTCGTCGATCTTGCCGCCGGGGAGTTCGAGCACCCGCTCACCGCTGGGAATAGCCGGTTCGCGGATCATCATCACTTCACCCGCGTAGTTCATCGGCACGACAAAAACACCGGGTGGAATCTGCAGATAGGGTTGATCGTTGTACCCGGTCCACAGTTCCATCCACTTGTGGCGCGCGATGAGATGATGCTCGTCTTGTTCAGCCATACCCTGCTATCCTGCTCAGGCTCCGGGATGCCCGAGATAAACCACGTCGGCATAGACCTGCCGCCCGCCGGTATCGACGTAACCGAGCTTTTCGGCCAGCGCGCGGGAGGCTTCATTCTCCGGCTCGACCAGATACAGCGGCGTGCGCCCGCCTTCCAGCACGGCCTGCGTCACCGCGGATACCACACTTTCGCCCCACCCGCGCTGGCGTGCCGCCGCGTCCGTATGCACATAGAGCTCGGCAAACGCCGGACTCTGCCAGTTGACGCCGGCTATTGCCCGCACGCCGCCGGACTCGATCACACCGCGCGGTGTGCCATCATGCGCCCGCTGGGGCCGCACCAGGACGTTGATCACCGGCTGGAAGCGGCGCACATCCAGCCGGTAGATGTGCAAAATCCGGTGATGGTCGATCTCAAAGCTGCCGCCCACAAATGGATATTGGCTCAGACTGGCGAACAGAATATACGGATGGTCGGGCGCGAGCGCCTGCGCCAGCAGGTCGGCGGCGGTTTCGGCATTCTGGCAGTACAACGTCACCAGCGGGCGAAACAGATCCATTCCCGTCTGGAAGCGCCCGGCAAAACCGATCGCCTGCCCGGAACGATCGGCAGTGATAAACAGGCGCGACCGGGCCGCATCGTGAAACAGCGCATAGTAGGCTGTCGGAGCATCTTCGGCGCTCGAATCATCAAGCAAACGCCGCACCAGGGTGCGCTGTTCGTGAATCGACATGGGTGGGGCGACCGCCATCGCCGGGCCTACGGATACAGACGGTTCAACATGCGCGCATAAGGGATCGTCTCGCGGATATGGGGCAGTCCGCAAACCCACGCGACGGTGCGCTCAACGCCCAGGCCGAACCCGGCGTGCGGAACACTGCCGTACTTGCGCAGATCCAGATACCAGGCGTAACTTTCGGGATTAATGCCGATCTCGTCCACGCGCTTTTGCAGCAGCGCCGCGTCGTAAATGCGCTCGCTGCCGCCGGTGATCTCGCCGTAGCCTTCCGGCGCGAGCAGATCCACGCTGCGGCAGACTTCGGGGCGGCCATCCACCGGCTGCATGTAAAAAGCCTTGACAGCGGACGGGTAGTGATAGACGAACACGGGCCGATCAAACATCTCAGCGATCACGGTTTCGTGCGGCGATCCGAAGTCGTCGCCCCAGGTGATCGCCAGTTCCGCCTTCTGTTCGGGATCGTCGATCTCCTGCACGTGTTGTTGCAGCCGCTCCACCGCTTCATCATAGCTGATGCGCGGGAAGGGCGGCTTGATGCTCTCCAGCCGGGTGGTATCGCGTTCCAGGATTTGCAGTTCCATGGGGTGCTTCGCCAGCACGGTCTGGACGATATGGCTGACGAAGTCCTCTTCCATCGCCATCAGGTCTTCGAGCGAGAAAAAGGCCATCTCCGGTTCGAGCATCCAGAATTCCATCAGATGGCGGCGCGTCTTGGACTTTTCGGCGCGGAAGGTCGGGCCGAAGCAGTACACCTTGCCGAACGACGCCATGTTCGCTTCGTTATAAAGCTGGCCGGTCTGCGCCAGATAGGCGTTTTCGCCAAAGTAATCAATCGCAAACAGCGTGGTCGTATTTTCGCCGGCGGCGGGCGTCAGGATGGGCGTATCGACCAGCAGATAGCCGTGATCGTCCAGCCAGTTGCGCATCGTGCCGATGATCGTGGCGCGGATGCGCAGGATCGCCCACTGCCGCGAGGAGCGCACCCACAGGTGGCGGTTGTCCATCAGGAACTCGACGCCGTGATCTTTCGGCTGGATCGGGTATTCCTCGGCCATCTGGATCAGCTCCACGGCTTTGATCCCGATCTCAAAGCCGCCGGGATGACCCGGCGCGCGCTCATCGGCTCGCACCATGCCCGTAATCGCCAGCGATGATTCCTGGGTCAGGTTTTGCACAAGGTTAAACATCTCTTCGGATAATTCTTTTTTGAACCCCACACACTGTACGATCCCGGTGCCATCGCGCACCAGCAAAAACTGCAAGCGGCCCTTATCGGTGCGATTGTACAGCCAGCCGCGCAGGGTCACTTCCTGGCCGTCGTAGCGGGCAATATCGCTGATCTGAATCATGTTCGACACGAGGTGCATCCTCTGATTGTGATATATAATGGACTCAAGCTCACAGGAGCGTATTCTAGCCCGGCTGTTGGAGGCGGTCAAGCAGCCCCAGCCGGATTTGTTCTCAACTTTTTTAAAATATTTTTATATGTTTCATGGTATTCACAAAAACCATGTTATTGTACAATAGATAGTAACGGCCGTACTTTACAGCTAGGGCAATCACTCTAAGGAGATGGAACATGGCAGCAGGAGCCGCTCCTACCTTTATCGAAATGGAACTCCGTACCAACGACACGCGCCGTCACTGGTCCGCAAGCTCGCAGGCTTATGCGCCCGCCGACGTATTGATTCGCTATCTGGCCGATGGGTGGACCATCAGCCCGATCATTGGGCTGGAAGAGCACTGGCACGCCGGGTCGCGCCGGGTCGATGTTTATCACTTTGAGCTGATCAAAGATAATCAGTCGCTCGTGATCCCGGTGCAAAGCAACCCGGTCGTACACCGTTTGCTTCAGGAACGTCAACTGCGCGTGGTCCTTCTCAAGCGAGACGACGTGACCTTGGCCGACTGAGTTGGATCAGGTTTTTTCGACACGCGGCTCTTCCGGCCACTTCTGTTTATTTCTGTCCTGAATTAGTTTCTGCCTGTCATGCCACACCGGCCCCGCTTAACAGGGCCGGTTTTTTTATGCTCTCGCTCATAGAACTGATGTGCGTTTTTGTGAGGCGTTTATTGGCGCGGATCGTAATATCCGGGTATAATTTCCATACTTTCACGAGTTCACTCAGGCACATGAGGTGCTTTCTCAACAATGGATATTGTCTGGTACGGGCATAGCTGTTTTCGTATTTCCGAGCGTGGGCAGGCGTCTATCGTGACCGATCCGTATGATAAACACCTGGGCTACGAAGTCCCGCGCCTGAAGGCGGACATCGTCACGGTGAGCCACGACGCTCCCGGCCACAACTATCTGGCGGCGGTCAAAGGCTTCGAGCACGTCATCAGCGGGCCGGGCGAATACGAAATCGGCGGCGTGTTTATTCTAGGTCTGGCGACGTTTGACCAGTCGAAGGAAAACCCGCGCCGCAATGTGGTGTATGTCTTCGATTACAACAACCTGACCGTCGCTCATCTGGGCGATCTCGATCATGTGCCCACTCAATCGATGGTCGATGCGCTGGGGCCGATCCACATCGCCCTGCTGCCGGTCGGGGGTGGGCTGAGTCTCTCATCCAGCCAGGCGGCGGAAGTCGTCAGCCTGCTGGAGCCCAGCATCGTCGTCCCGATGCACTACCGGACCGAGGCGCTGCAAGGGTTCGACCTGGACCCGGTCGACCGTTTCCTGAAGGAAATGGGCATCAATTCGATCCAGGAAGAAAGCGTCCTGCGGGTCTCGTCCAGCTCACTGCCCGAACAAACCCAGGTGGTTTTGCTCGACTACCGGCAGTAACACCGACGCCACGAAGGAATAGCCAGCGATGATCAAACTTCTGCTCACTTGGGATATCAAACCGGGACGCGATCAGGAATATTTCGAGTTCATGGTGCGAGAATTCGCGCCCGGCATTACCCGGCTGGGCCTGACGCCAACCGAAGCCTGGTTCGCGGTGTACGGGGAATGCCCGCAGATCCTGATGGAAGGGATCGCCAACGACGTCTCGATCATTCGGGAGATGCTTGACAGCGCCGACTGGCAGGCACTCCACGAAAAGCTGCTGACCTACGTGGATAATTACCAGCAGAAGATCGTGCGGGCCAGCAGCGGTTTTCAGATCTGACCCAGCCTGATCAGCAAATCAAAAAGGCGGCTCCTGGGAGTCGCCTTTTTTGTTGGCGTTGTGATAGCGACCTAATCAGCCGCAGCGGCTGGCGCATCGGGTTTTTTCTCGCTGCTGCCGGTGTCGCTTTTGCTGCTCTCGGTTTTACCGCTCTCGGTTTTACCGTTCTCGGTTTCCTTCTTCGGGGGAACGGCCAGATTATTGCTGCCCTTGCTGTCCTTCGCATACCAACCCGATCCCTTGAACACGATTCCGACGGCCTGGGGGACCCGGTGAATATGGCCGCCGCATTCGGGGCAGACCGTAATCGGGTCGTCCGAAAACTTCTGCCGGGCATCGAAGCGCACGCCGCATTCTTCGCATTCGTAGGTATAGAGTGGCATTGTCAACACCTCAACTGAATTCTCCAAGAAAATATTATACGCCATTCGGCGGACCGCTTCAAGACACTTTCGTTAAAAATCTGTATATACTAGAGAGCGCGTATCATAGCTACCAGTGAGGGATGGATGAAACGACACTCAGCCCGCCAGCCGGATGTGGTGCTGGGAATCGATGTCGGAACACAAAGCTGCAAGTGTGTCGTGCTGGACGCGAACGGCGAGCTGCGCGGCGTGGGCCAGGAGCGCTACGGAGTCCAGACTCCGCGCCCTCACTGGGCCGAGCAGGACCCCGAAACATGGTGGAATGCCGCGGTTAGTGCCGTGCGCGAGGCGCTGCAGCAGGCGCTCGTCCCACCGATCAAGGTGCGCGGCATCGGTGTGACCGGGCAGATGCATGGCGTCGTGCTGCTGGATGGCGATTTGGAGCCGCTGCGTCCCGCGATCATCTGGATGGATCGCCGCAGCGCGAATTTGTGCGACATCGTGCAGGCGCGCGTCCCCCGTTTGACCATCATCAACGAAGCGGCGAACCGGCTGTCACCCGGTTTTGCCGCGGCATCGCTCGCATGGCTGCGCGAAGTCGAGCCGGCAGTGCTCAGCGAAGTCCGCGCGGCGATCCAGCCCAAGGATTATCTGGTGCTGCGTCTGACGGGCACGCTCAGCAGCGACCCGAGCGACGCTTCAGCCACATGGCTGTACGATGTTCGCCAGCGCCGCTGGTCGCCCACCCTGACCGCGGCCTGCGGTGTATCACCAGACATCCTGCCCCCTGTGTCGGACTCCGCGGCGATCATCGGGCGTCTGCATACTGAGGCCGCTGCCGCATTGGGCCTTTGGGCCGACGTGCCGGTGATTGCCGGTGCGGCCGATCAGGCGGCGATGCTGACCGGCACCGGCGTCGTCGAGCCGGGGCGCGGCGCGATCACGCTCGGCACCGGCGGGCAGATCACGGTCGTTTCCGCCCAACCGATGATCGATCCTGAGCTGCGGCTGAACACATTCTGCCACGCGGTGCCCGGCTTGTGGTATACGATGGGCGCGATCCTCAATGGCGGAATGGTGCTGCGCTGGTGGCGAGATATTGTTGGCGCGCAGGCTTATAGCGATCTGCTGGCCGAGGCTGCCCTCATTCCCGCCGGCTCGGAGGGGTTGATCTTCTTACCCTACCTGGAAGGCGAGCGCACGCCGCATATGGACCCGGACGCGAGCGGCAGCTTCACCGGCCTGACGATCCGGCACGGCCGGGCGCATATGACGCGCGCCATTCTCGAAGGCGTCGCGTATGCGTTCCGCGACTGTCTGAACACGCTGCAAGCCATCGGCCCAACGCCCGATCGGTTCCTGATTGGCGGCGGCGGCGCGCAGGGTGATTTGTGGCGGCAAATTCTCGCCAGTGTGCTGGGCGTCACCCTGCAAACAATCGCCGTGAAAGAGCAAACCGCGACCGGCGCCGCCGTGTTGGCCGGGTTGGGCACGCACGTCTTTTTTGATCTGCCCGAAGCGGTGGCCCGCACGGCCCACAACGGCACGCACGAATCGCCCAATCCCGACGACCGGGCGATCTACAACGAGGGGTATGCGCGCTTCCGGGCGCTCTACCCGGCCCTGCGCGCGCTGCGATGATTGTCTTTCGGAAAAGATTTCGATAGGTTGCGGCGTTTACCCCTCCCTAAATCCCTCCCCGTAAACGGAGAGGGACCTGAAACGTCTCCGGTTGTAGACGCGCCTCCCCTTTCTCCGCGTGCGGGGATAAGGGTGCCGACCGAAGGTCGGACGGGGATAGGGGTAAATCCGGGCGGCGTATCCGGGTCAATTTCTAATCTGCATATAGCCCGCCCTGGGCGATCCGACGGATTCCTCTGATTACCCCCATCACGGCAGGCGCGCGCGCAGCCAGCGCTGCCACGCAACCCACACCAGCCCGGCCACCACCACCAGCGCCACCAGCCGGATAAGCATCTGAACCGGGTCGGTATCGGCCACCAGCACCGCCAGCAGCGCAAATCCGAGCAGGGCGACGAGGTAGATCAGCACCCGTTCGCGTTCGCTGTTCAGGAGGGCTGTGCGGGTGTGCAGTGTGCTGACCATGATCTCGATTCGCCGCAGCGTGGTGTCGATGTGCTGCACATCCCCCTGGATGCGCGCGCCGATCCCTTCCAGATCGGCGGTCCGCGCCTGCCACACCGACGGCGACGCATCCCACAGCCCATGCTGCATCAGGACCTGGCGGTATTCGGCCGCCAGCGCGCGAACATCCTGCGCGGCCACCTGGGTCGCTTGCAGGTCTGCTAACATATTCGAATAGGCGGTTTCGAGCGCGTTGAGTTCATCCTGCAGCGGATCGAGCGTTTGCAGGCGAACCCTTTCGCGCGGGGTGGTCCAGATCTGCGCGGTGCGCGATACTTGCTCAAGCGCGTGCTGCTGGTTCCGAACCGCATTCGACGCGTGATTTTCGTAGAGATCCTGCTGGTAAACGGCCTGCACGGTATACCAGTCCAGTTCAACCGCCAGCGAGCGCAGAAAGGCGTTGGCACGGCTTTCGGTGCGTGCATCCGGGTAGACCAGCAGATTGGAGCGCGCGCCGGTGCCCATACACAGCACGCCAAACGGCGTCTTGATCGCCTGCATCCGCCCCTGTTCCAGATCCTCCGGCGGGCGGGGAGCCAGCGCGCACCAGTAGCGCGTGGTATACAGCCAGGATCGGGTGGTCAGCGTGCCGGCCAGCGTTTCATCCAGCATCGACCAGACCGACTGCTCGTGCTCCCCTGGCCGCGACACCATGACGCGCAGCAGCAGCATATTGCGCAGCGAGTAGGCTGTCAGTCCGGCCGACGCTTTGGTGGGGCCTTCCAACATGCCGGTTTCCATCAGCACGCGCGCGGCGCGCGGCGGCTCCGTCTGCCAGACCGGGATTGGCGGCAGATCGGGCATGGGGCGCGCCAGCCAGCCGGACACTGATTGGGCGATCCGGTACACATCGGCTACGAACAGCTCGTGCCGATCCTGCCGGCGGCCGGGGCTGTCGCCGGGTGCTTCCCGCAGATAGTAGTAGGTGGCCTGGACGACAGGCTCACGGATGATCATAGGGTATGTTCCTTCTCAACGTGGACAGTTTGACACTCCAAATCCACTTCAATATAATAACGCGGTGTTAGGCCGCACGAGAGAAGACTTCTAATGAAAATACGGTTGTTGTGGCTTATTTTTTTGGGAGCCTTCGTGCTGCGGTTCGCGCTGGCTCAAACTGCCGAACACCCCGGTATTGCCGACCCTAACCACTACTTCAACATGGGGTACCGCCTCACCCAGGGTCAGGGTTTCACGGTCGATTATATCTGGCAGTATAACAACGATTACGATCGTATCACCCATCCCGAAGACTACTGGATGCCCGTAACGAGTCTGGTTGTCGCCGCGGCACTGACGTTGTTTGGTACCAGCGTACAAGCGGCGTTTGTGCCGTTTATCCTGCTGGGTGCCATTGTCCTCCCCATACTGGCCTATGTGGCAGCGCGCCAGTTGTCGTGCTCCGAAGAATCCAGCCTGTTCGCGGGAGCCGCGGTGGGGGTGCTGCCCGAATTCGTCATGAATTCGATGCGCACCGATACCACCCTGATCAATGCGGCACTGATTACGGCGACAATTTTGCTGCTTACGAGCGGTTTGCGCCAGGGTCAGGTTAGGGCGTTTGTAGGGGCAGGCATCACCACCGGCGCGGCCTATCTGACGCGCAGTGACAGCTCGCTGCTGATCCCGATGCTCGGCGTAATGCTAGTGATCTATCGCTGGTGGGGCCGCTCTTATGCTGCGCCCGTACAGCGTTGGCGCTACGCGGTGCTGGTGCCGGTGCTGGCTGCAATCCTCATTACCCCCTGGATCATCCGTAATCTACGGGATACTGGCTCTGCAACGTCGGCTGCTCGCATGGGTGATATGTTTTTCCTCGCCGATTACCGCGATCACTATGTCTATTCGACGGATCTCAACCTGCAAACTCTTCTGGATCGCCAGACACCCCGCCAGTTGATCACCAAGCGCCTGTTTGAGATGGCCGCCGGCCTGAAGATAATGTATACCTCGCTGGACGTTGCGCTGCCGATCGGTGTTCTGGGGGGGCTGCTGCTGTTGGTCGCCACCCGTGATCGGGACCGGCTGCTGATTCTGGCCCCCACGCTGATCCTGTTGGGTGGCTTTTATGTCTTTTACACCGTTCTGGTACCCTTCAAAAGCCAGGGGGGAAGCTTCAAAAAGGCCTACCTGTCGTTGGTTCCGCTGTTGGTTCCGCTGGCCGCCTACGCCCTGGATCGCGCCATCCCGGACCGGCGTCTCCGGCGCGGAACGATGTTGCTGATACTCGGTTTCATGGCCGCCAATGCAGTCGAATTGACCCGTGCGGACCTCAAAGCCAGCAGCAATTATCTGGCACAGATGCGCCGCGTCGTCCAGCAGATCGAAGCGCTGCCCGACACCAATCAGGACAACGAGATCGTGGTCATGACCCAGGACCCGTTCATGCTAGGGTTTCTGGGACTGCGTTCGGTCGTGATCCCGATGGAAAGCCGTGATACGATCCTTGACGTGGCGCAGCGCTATGGTATCGATTACCTGATGATGCCCCCCGCACGCCCGGCGCTCGATCCCCTGTACAACGGCAGGGAGACAGATCCGCGATTTATCATCGCAGCCACCATCCCAGGCACGGCGATCGAAATCTACCGCTTTAACCCTGACGCAGCGATCGGCAGCCCCTAGCTATGCAGACTCACCTTCACAAAACGTTCGGCACACCCCGCTGGCAGTTGGGGGTGATCCTGCTCGTGGCGCTTCTGCTGCGGCTGGCCTATGTGCTGGCTCAGGATTTTGATGCGTACTATACCAAAGGCGGCGGCGATACCGTCTGGTATCTCGAAAATGGCTATACGCTGGTGACGGGCGAAAACCCGACGGGAAAACATGATGTATCCCGCCTTTCGACCGCTCCGCTCTATCTGGTTTACGTTGGAATCTGGCAGGCGCTTCTCGCGCCTCAGGCGGCCATCGTCGCCATTTTGATCAGCCAGGCGCTGGGGGGGGTCGCCATCGTCTACTTCGCCTATGCCATAGCGCACTCCCTGACACGTGATACGCGCGTCGGCCTGTTGGCGGCCGGTAGCCTGGCGATCTCACCACAGTTGATCCTGGAGTCCGCACGTGTCCTGACCGAATCTCTGTTTATGGTTCTGCTGATGGGTGGACTTTGCGTCTATATCCGCGGCACCCGGCGAAATGGCAGCAACTCACCGATAATCCTGTCCTGTATCGTCGCCGGTAGCTTGTTTGGCCTTGCGACTCTAACCCGCGCCGTGTTTCTGCTGTTTCCGCTTGGACTGGTGCTGCACCTGTTCCTGATCCACCGTGCGCAGGCCTGGCGGCTGGTGCTGGCGCTGCTGGTCAGCTACGCGGCGGTCATTTCAAGCTGGACGGTCTATAACTGGCTGGCGTGGGAACGGCTGGTGATCGGCGGCGAAGGTATCCGGGGATTCATCTACCAGGGTGCGACCGGCAAAGCGTCGCCGGAAGAACTCGACGAGGGGCTGAATCTGACACCAGAGAACGCCGACGAACAGCGCCACGAAGCCATGCAGGAAGTCATCGAAGAAACCATCGGTGAAGACCCGATCGGCTGGGCAGCGCACCGCGTCCGCGAGCTGGCCGACGCCTATTTACAGCCGCACAATACCAACACCCTGCAAGGCAAAAGCTTCCGCGCCGCCGCAAGTCACTGGCTGCGCCACGATCGATCGCCGGCCGGGCTGCGTGACCTGACGCGGATCCAGTCGTTCTGGCCGAAACTGGCGATCTATGTCTTCCACTTCGGCGGTCTGATCCTGGGCGCAGCCGGGATGTGGATCAGCCGGCGGCGCTGGCGCGATCTGCTGCCCCTGTATGGGTTGATTGCCTATTTCACGGGGATTTATTTGGTGCTGCTGGCCCTGCCGCGCTACATCTTCCCCACCTACCCGATCTTCTGGTTGTTCGCGGCGGTGTTCATTCTTGCCGTGTGGGATCGGCGGACGGGCCAGCGCCCTGCCTGATCACGGCTGCTCGGTCGGGACACTCGTGCCATGCACGCTGTCGATCTCGTCCATTTGCAGGCGGGCGGTAAGCTGGATAACCGTGCTGCCCATGAACGCCGGGAATTCGACACCATGATTCCCCAGGTCCAGGTCGGACGTCGCGATAGCCCACATGTGGGTACCCACCAACTGCGCGCGGACCGCCATCGCATGGGCCGCCGCCACGTTATGTACGTCCAGCTCGCCATCGAGCATGAAGGTGATTTCTTCTTCTGTCACGGGCACCAGATCGCGTGAGGTCGCCACGTAAAACGCGATCGGGTAATCGCCGGTCGCCATCGTCGCGCGGAGAATCTGGTTCAGTGCATCGTTGCCGGTTTCGACGGCGTTCACGTCGATATTCAGGCGGACGATCACCCGCAGTTCGCTGCCCACCGGCTCCAGCGTGATTGCGCCTTCCCGCACCGGGAAAATCCCATCGAATTGGATGCCGCGCATCTCGACCCTAAAATCCACCTGCGAGTCGTTGGGCAGCACGCCGAACACCCGCGCCGTCTTGGCGGTGATGGTGGGCGTCTTCAGGTTGGTGGAGGTATCACCTTTGTCGCCCGGATCGAGCCAACGGGAGAAAACCACCAAGGCCGCGGTGATGGCGATCAGAACGACAACCAGCAAACCGGCGATCAGGCGGCGCTTGAAAATCATGGGTGAGTTCCCTTCACGAGTTGGAGCGTGTTATTGGGGCCGGCTGCGGTCGCTGGCGACCAGAACAATCAGACGCCCGGCAAAATACAGACTAAATCCGCCCGCCGACAGCAGCAGGGCAACCAGGGCCGTGAACGCACGTCCGCTGTCGTCCGGGTCACGGTTCAGCGACGCGCCGGTAGCCGGCTGCACGGCAGGAGCCAGCGTTATCATCACCGGATCAGAGGTCACTGTCAAGCCCGGTGTTCCGGTGTCGGCGGCGACGATGGTCATCGGCCCATCACCTTGCAGCGGGATCGTCACCTGCCACGCGCCATCATCCGCCGCCGTGACCGTTCCCAGCGTTTCGCCCGACTCCTGATCCTGGATCTCGATCGTCGTGCCGGGGACACCCGTGCCGCTGAACGTCACTGGGCCGGGTGAGAATACATCGCCCGCTGCGGGGGAGTCGATGTGCGGGGCAGGTACCGGCAGGTCGCTTGGCGCAGGGCTCGGAGTCGGGGGCGCTGTCGGCGTATAAGTCGCCGTCTCGGTGGGCGGGATCGGGCTGGGCGTCATGGTTGGCGTATCCGTTCGCGGCTGCAGTCGGCGGTGGGCGATGCGGTAGGGGTGTACGTCGCCGTCTCAGTCGGTGGGAGCGGACTCGGTGTGGACGTCGCTGTCGGTGTCGAGGTGGGCGTATCGGTAGCCGTCGGCGCTGGCGTATTCGTGGGCGGCACCGGACTCGGTGTCAGCGTCGCCGTGGGTGGGATCGGGCTGGGCGTCGCGGTTGGCGTCGCCGTGGCGGTACGTGTGACCGTGGGCGATGGGGACGGTGGTTCAGTCGGTGGGGTGGTTGGCGTATAGGTGGCGGTGAGCGTCGCCGTGCGGGTGGCTGTCGGAGACGCGGTTTCAGTCGGGCTGATTGTTTGAGTCGGGGCCGGTGTGTTGGATGGCAGGATCGCGATACGTTCCGCCGTGGCTGTGGCCGGCGGGGCGATTGTCGGCGTGAACGTCCTTGTCGGCTCGGTAGACGGTGTCATCGTGGGTGTGGCGGTTTCCGTCGGGAACGGCGTAGACAGTCGGCGTGCGCGTCGGTGTAGGCGACGGGGTATTCGTCGCTGTGGGCGATGATGTGTGGGTGGGCGTGCGCGTCGATGTCACCGTGGGGGACAGCGTGTGCGTCGGCGTGGGTGTCGATGTAGGGAATGGCGTATTTGTTGCGGTGGGCAGAGGCGTCAGCGTGTCCGTCGGTGACACGGTGAAGGTCGCGGTCAGGGACGGTGACGGTGTGAACGTGGAAGTGGCCGTCGATGTTGCGGAGCTGGTTACGTTGGGCGTGGCGGTGTCGGTAAGGGTTGGCGCAGCGGTGGGGGATGAGGTGGGCACCACGGCCGCCGGTTGATTTTCGTTATCCTCTTCGCCGTCACTGTCATACACCGCGAACCAGAACAGAAGCGCCGCCAGACCGGATGTCAGCAGCAGGCCGACGAAAAAAACCATGTCCAGGCGGCGAATCAGGCGTTGGCGCGCGTCACGGTCCATGTCGCTACAGCTTCTCGACTTTCTCGCGCTGCGAAGCGAAATGCTGCGCCTGCTCGATCCAGCTTTGCGCATCAATCGACCGTTTGCGCCAGGCGGGGACGTTCATCAGATTGTCGAGTTCTTCCGGCGTCAGCGCCGCAAGCTGGCGAAAGCTCTGGATCCCTGCCTCGTACAGCCGGCTCGCGTAAACCGGCCCGATCCCTTTGATGTCGGTCAGGCGGTCCTCGCCCACACGGGGCGGCGCTTTGGCGGATTTGCTCAGCGAGGGCACCACCTGCGTGACCTGATCGAGAATCCGCTGCAACATTCCTGCCTGTTCGCGGCGATCCGTCGCCGCGCTGAGCAGCATCGTCGTGTGTTCCGCGATCTTGGTATCGAGCAGCCGGACGGTCTGCGCCTGCGCCGCGATCTCCCGATCCAGTTCGGCCAGAATGCGCTTGTGTTCGCTGAGGCTGTCATCACTGCTGGATCGGGTCGCCGCCCATTCGTCCAGCCGCGTGCCGATCTGGGCCAGCCGATCCGACTGCGCCTGGATCATCGTGTTCAGCGCGGGATCGACCGATGCGGGCAGCACATTCAGACGACTGTCGAGCTTGCTTTCGAGACGGTCGAGTTTCTGATCCTGGCGGCTGAGGCGATCGTCCAGCCCGGATAACTGGTTAGCCTGCTCGCTGAGGAGATTGCTCAGGGTGTGGACAACGCCGGTCTGGGAGTTCAGCACCGACCGCAGATCGGTCAGAGCTTCACTCGACATGGCCGCCTTAATCTGCTCGGTGTGGTGTGCCATTGCCATGTAGAGCTTCTCAATATCCGCGCGCTGATGTTCGACCAGATCATCCATCATCCAGGCATCGGACATGCTCACGAGGGGGGCCGGCTCGGGCTCCGCCAGATAGGGGCGCACGGCCTTCACGTATATGATGGTCGTGATGAGAACGCCGACAAACGCGCCCAGCGATACGATGGCGAGGGCCTGTACCGGATCCATAGGGATCTTCAGTCTCCCAACACACCAGGGAACAGTTTATGAGCACCAGTCTTCTGTATTATAGTGCGAGTTTCGCATCCGGCGAAAGACATTTGCCGCGTTGCTCTTTGCGCCTCAAGAACGGTAAAATGAATCATGACGATGGACGAAACATAGGAGTCACACGTTGAGCAAAAAAGTCCTGCTGGCGGGAGCGCTGCTGCTGATTGCCGGGCTGCTGATAATCTCGGCCTGCACCGAGCAACAGCGCGCGATCGTCCAGACTGCGGCCGCCGTACCCCCGGATCAGCCCGCGCCGACCGAAACACCGAAGTTCAGCCTGCTTATCTCACCCACACCGCTGCCAACCGTCGGCGGGATGATGGGCACCTGGACCGCCGTCGCTCAGGTGATGGTGATGCCCACCCTGGATACGGAGCCGTATGTCATCACCAACCAGGGCCGGCCCCATTTTGTCGAGTTTCACGCCCTGTGGTGAGGGACCTGCAACGAAATGCGCCCGTCCGTGCGACGGATCGAAGAACTGTACCAGGGCCGGATCGATTTTCATGTGCTGGACGTCGATCTGCCCTCGAGCCGCGATCTTTCGAGGAAATACAACGTCACTGGCATTCCGTATATTGTCCTGCTCGATGCAGAGGGCGAAGTCTTTGACGCCCTGCTCGGCTACCAATCGGAGCCGCAGTTGATCGACGCCGTGGAGCGCCTGCTCAACGCCAGCGGCGGATAGAGCGGTCAGCGATCAGCCAAAACAAAGGCCACATATCTATCCAGGAATCCGTTCTTGTAGGGGCGTACTGCAATATGCCCCTACGGACTGCGGGAATTTACGGATTGGTTGTAAGGATTAAGCTTGTTCAACCATGGTCGGTTAACGACCTTTCAGGAGCAGACTGCTCCTGGTTTTTTAGCTGACGGCTGACCGCTGACCGCTGATCCGGCCTTGTTGGTGCCCCGGCCTTATGATACAATGCTGCCCCGGCGCATAATGTCTGCGCCCAAAAAACACACACCAGGACTCGGCCTGTGTTGTCCGGCATTGAGCCGGATTGCGGCGGGGGATGAACGGTGTGAACGTCTAAACACACTTCAGAAGGAGCAAGTCCCATGCCTGTGATTTCAATGAAATCGCTGCTGGAAACAGGTGTCCACTTCGGCCACCGTTCCCGCAAGTGGAACCCGAAGATGAAGCCGTATATCTTTACGGAGCGCAACGGGATCCACATTATCGACCTGCAGCAGACGATCGTCTTCATTGACGAGATCTACGCTGTGGTGCGCGATACCGTGGCCGATGGCGGCACGGTGCTGTTCGTTGGCACCAAGCGCCAGGCGCAGGAAACGATCGCATCCGAAGCGGCTCGCTCCGGGATGCCCTTTGTCAACCAGCGCTGGCTCGGCGGCACGCTGACCAACTGGCGGACCGTGCGCGGCCGTCTGGAAACGATGAAGCTGTTGGAGCGCCAGCGTGAAGAAGGCGCGTTTGACCAACTGACGAAGAAAGAACGCCTGCTGCTGGATCGGAAGATGGAGCGGCTGGAACTGCGGTTCGGTGGCATGCGTAATATGTCCCGGCTGCCCGATCTGGTCTTCGTGGTCGATGTGCGCCGCGAAGAAACCGCCGTCAAAGAGGCCAATGTCCTGAACATCCCGGTGATCGCCCTGGTCGATACCAACTGCGATCCCGATCCCATCGATTTCGTCATCCCGGCCAACGATGACGCCATCCGCGCCATCAAACTGCTCACCGGCAAGATGGCCGACGCCGTCCTGGAAGGGATCGCCATGCGCAAGACGCGCGTGGACGATGACGAGTTCGAAGAGGCGGATGTCGATTTTGTGGATCACATGATTGAAGCCGACGACGACGAGGCTTACCTGGGTGAAGCGACCCTGGCGAAGCTGCGCAGCGGTGATCTGGATTTCCTCGATGACGGGGCAGTGGATGAAGTTGAGACCGTAGAAGTAACCGAAGAGAGTGAGGAATAGAGGTCATGGCAATTACTGCCCAAATGGTCAAAGATCTGCGTGAATTGACTGGCGTCGGTCCGCTGGACTGTAAAAACGCGCTGGAAAAGTTCGGCGGCGATATGGCCAAGGCTGCCGATTTCCTGCGCGAAAAAGGGCTGGCGAAAGCCGCCAAGAAGCTCGGCCGCGCCACTAATGAGGGCATCGTTCACACCTACCTGCATCACAACAACCGGCTGGGTGTGATGGTGGAGCTGAACTGCGAAACCGACTTCGTTGCCAAGACTCCGCAGTTCCGCACGCTGGCGAATGACATCGCCCTGCAAATTGCCAACCTGAATCCGCAGGTCGTTCGTCGCGAAGATGTGCCGCAGGCGCTGATCGAGACCGAACGCGATCTGCAGCGCCGCCGCGCGCTCGACGAGGGCAAGCCCGAAAATGTGGTCGATAAGATCGTGGATGGCCGCATGGGGAAATTCTACGAAGATCTGGTGCTTCTCGAGCAGCCGTTCATCAAAGACGACAGCAAGAAGATCGGTGATCTGGTCACGCAGGCGATTGCCGAACTCGGCGAAAATATCATGGTCAGCCGCTTTGCTCGGTTCGCCGTCGGCGAAGTCAGCGAACAGAGCGAATAGAAGGTCGTGACTGAATGAGCACAAAAAGGGGATTAGGTACCCAAACCTGATCCCCTTTTTTGTGCCTGTCAAATCCGTTAGCAAGGAGGAACCCGAACCTGATGACATCTTCCGACCAGCAGTTTAAACCCCACTACCGCCGGATCGTGCTCAAGCTGAGCGGCGAGGCCCTGGCCGGCCCCGAAGGTTTTGGCATCGATCCCCATCAGGCCGCTATTATCGCCCACAAAATCAAATCCATTTACGATCTCGGTGTGCAGGTTGGGTTAGTGATCGGCGCGGGCAACCTGTGGCGCGGCAGCATCGGCGTGCATCACGGCATGGAGCAGGCCACGGCCGATCATATGGGCATGATCGCCACCGTGATGAACGGGCTGGCGCTGCAAGACTCGCTGGAACGGATCGGCGTGCCGACCCGCGTGCAGACCGCCGTCACGATGAACCAGGTGGCCGAACCCTATATCCGTCTTCGGGCTATCCGCCACATGGAAAAGCAGCGCGTGGTGATTATCGCCGGCGGGACCGGCAACCCCTATTTCACCACCGATACCGCGGCCGCGCTGCGCGGCATGGAGATCAACGCCGACGTTATTATCAAGGGCACCCAGGTTGATGGGGTTTATACGGACGACCCGAAGAAAAATCCCAACGCTACGCGCTTTGAACGGCTGAGTTATTCGGACGCGATCAAATACCGCGTGCGTGTGATGGATCTGACGGCGATCACGCTGTGCATGGACCATCATCTGCCGCTGATCGTGCTCAACGTCTGGGACGATCACAGCCTGCTGGATGCCGTGCTGGGGAAAACGGTGGGCACCCTGATCGACGGCGATTAGCGCGGGTTAGAGAAGCGGTCAGCTATCAGCCGTGAGCCGTCAGCCAGGTAAAATCGCGCAAATCTAACAAACAGGGCGGGTTTGTTAACCCGCCCCTACACTCTCTCGATCCTCAAGGATCTCTGTGCCCTCTGCGTCTCTGCGGTTCCATCTTTTTCTCGCTGAACGCTGATAACTATTTTCACCACTCAAAGGCCGAGCCGGGCGCGGTGGTGTCCGGCTTGGTATCTTCTTCCGCGTCCACCCAGGAGGCGTCATCGCTGGGGGCGTCCGCCTGGACGTTCGAGTCCGGTTCGCCCTGCATGGTCGAAAGCTGCGCGGCCATCAGCGGCTTTTGGATCGATCCGCCCGCGCCATCTTCCAACAGGACAAAACCCTGCTCGCGCTCGACAAAACTGTAGAACGATTCCAGTTCTTCGCTTACACGCCGGACCAGGACGCCGCGTAATTGCGGACCGCATGCCTGGGTTGTGACGATCACAAACTGCTCCGTCCCCGCCACGTGCCCGACAAAATCATCCGCGGTGCCGTGCTCGCTGACCAACTGCGCGATCAGATTACCCGCAAAACGCAGCGCCTCGTTGGCGGTGACAAAACCGTACAGGTCGCGGAACGGCCCAAAATTCTCGATCGTCAGATCGATCTTGTACCAGTTACGCTCACCCGCCAGCGTCTCGATCCGTTCGTCGATCAGCCGGCCGGTGGGCAGCCCGGTCCGCGTTTCGGTCAGCCCTTCGCGCTCGGCGCGGCGCAGGGCGTTACGCACGCGCAGCGTCAGAATATCCAGATCGATAGGCTTTTCCAGAAAATCATACGCGCCTTCGGCCAGCACCTTGTTCTGCAGCAGCGAGTCGCCCGGCCCGGCCATCATCATCACGGGGATATGCCCGGTGCGCGGCTTGTCGCGTAAGGTGCGGAAGACGTCCAATCCCGGCATATCGGGCAGCCCGGCGGCCAGCAGAATCAGGTTGGGCCGGGCGGTCTGCGCCAGCGCCACGCCCTGCTCGCCGGTCTGTGCGGTCTGCACGTCGTAACCCTGGGCGACAAAATGCTGCTGCAGCACCGCTGAAAGATTGGATTCATCCTCGATGACCAGCAAGCGGCCTGATGTTTTTTCTGGACTCACGTGTTTGTCTCCCGAACCGAACTATTCGAGAACGGCTTCAACGCGGAACTGACCATCCGCCGTATCGGCTGCATTAGCCAGCGCTTCATCCCGCGGCAGTGGCGGCCGCGCGACATCCGGGCGCAGCACATTTTGCAGCGGCAGCACCGACGCCGTAGGCGGAATGGCGCCGGTATCGAGCGCCTGAAGCTGCTCGACCGCTTCGAGAATCGCGGAAAGCTGCCCGGCGAACAGATCGATCTCCTCGTCGGTAAGCTGCAATTTCGCCAGTTCGGCGATGTGCTCTACCATGTCGCGGTCTATCTTCACGGTGTTTCCTCAATGCTTTACAGCTTATCCGCAAATTCTGCCTTCCGCAGGGGCGTACTGCAATCCGCCCCTACAAAAACGGATTTTCGGATAGGTATTTAACCAATCACCAAAAACTAAAAACCAAGAACTGTTAACTTGCGGCGGATTATAACGCAGCGCACCCCGCGTGCGAAAATCGGCTGGTTTTCGCGCCCGACAGTCAGTATCATTGACCCGCGTATTCATTCACCTCTGGATAGTACAGCATGACGGCGACTGTTAATACCCCGGCGGCTTCACGTCTGAACCCGCAGAAGAAAAATATCCTGATTCAACGGCTGGCGCGCGGCCCCTGGTGGCTGCTGCTGCTGGCCCTGCTGGTGATCCTGTTCGTGACCCGAGTCTCCGACCAGCATCCCTACCCCGTGGTCTGGAACGCGGTCAAACAGGGCATCTGGGTCACGATTCGGGTGTCGCTGATCGCGTACACGGTGGCGATGATCCTGGCGCTGATTGTGGCGATGATGCGGCGCTCGAAGAATCCAATCATCTACCAGATTGTCACGCTGTACGTGGAGAGCGTGCGCGGCATCCCGACGCTGGTGCTGGTCTACTACATGGCGCTGGCGGCCATCCCCAAGCTGATCCAGCTTGGCAACGACTTCGGGGAATGGCTGACCTGGGTCAACATCACCGTGACGCTCACCGATGACGCCGTCTTCCATATGACCTTTCAGGGCATCGGCCGGACGCTGCAAAACTTCGGCGTGCGCGACTTCCCCAACGAATACCGCGCGATCATCGGGCTGGCGATCTCGTACAGCGCCTTTCTTTCGGAGATTTTCCGCGCCGGGATCGAGAGTATCGACGCAGGCCAGCATGATGCGGCCAAAAGCCTGGGTATGACCCGCTGGCAGGTGATGCGCCTGATCGTACTGCCGCAGGCGGTCCGCGTGGTGATCCCGCCGCTCGCCAATGATTTCATCGCCATGCTCAAGGAAAGCTCGCTCGTGTCGATCCTGGGCGTCGAGGACATCACCCGCCAGGGTCAAACCTACGCGGCCAGCACCTTTACCTTTTTCCAGGTGTATAACGTCGTCGCGCTAACCTATCTGGTGCTGACGCTGTCGCTCTCGATGCTGGTTAAGCTGCTGGAACTGTATATGCACCGGGGCCGCAAGCACACCTGACCGGCTGTCGGCCCTGGTCGAGACGCTCAGCAGCCGGGTGGAGCAGCTTGGGGCGCGGCTGCGCGACGCGCAATTTTCTGTAATTTTCAGAACGAAAACGTTAAGATTGATCTGGATCAAGGCCGTTCGGCTCAGAACTGGCTATAGTACGGGTATTGCCCAACGGTAAAAATGATGGATTCGAACATGGTATCGACCACCTCTGCTCCCACGAACGCGCGCGTGCGCCTCAAAAGTATTGCCCTGCCGCCGGAACATGGGGCCTGGGGGTTTCTGCTCGAACCAATTATGCTGGGTCTGGCGGTCGCGCCGACGCTGGCCGGGCTGTTCCTGGCGCTCGGAGTGATCGGGCTGTTCCTGGTCCGGCACCCGCTCAAGCTGGCCTTTACCGATTGGCAGCGCCGCAAACGTTACGCCCGCACGGTGATCGCGGAGCGCGTGCTGCTGGCTTACAGCGCTCTGGCCGTGATCGGGATGCTGCTGGCCGTGGTGCTCGGTGGGCCGGAGATGCTGCTGCCGCTGGTCCTGACCGCGCCGCTCGTCCTGCTGATGATCGCCGGCACGCTGCAAAATCGCGGGCGTGACCTGCTGCCCGAACTGGCGGGGGCCGCCGCGCTGGCGGCAACTGCGTCGAGCATAGCCCTGGCCGGGGGAGAATCCGCCGGGACCGCGCTGGCGCTGTGGGTGATCCTGAACGCGCGCAGCCTGCCGTCGATCCTGTACGTGCGCGCCCGCCTGCGCCTGGAAAAAGACAAGCCGTACTCGCTGGCCCTGGTCACGCTGTCCAATCTCGCCGGAGTCGCGGCGGTGCTGGCGCTGATCCTTGCCGGGCTGGCTCCCGTGCTGCCGCTGCTCGCGGTGGTGATCCTGCTGCTGCGCGCGCTGTATGGACTGTCTCCGTACCGGCGCCGTGTGGCTACCCGTACGCTCGGTTTCCTCGAAATTGGCTACGGGCTGATGGTGGTGGTCTTCACTGCGGCAGGCTATGCGTTGGGGCTGTGAATTGTGAGTTTTGAGTTATAGATCCGGGCTCATGCCTAATCGGCGCTGTTTCCTCTCCCTGGCTTGGCTGGAGAGGGGCCAGGGGTGAGGCTACTGTCCTCTGTGCTGGTCGCCCAACTCGGCGACGATCATTCCCGCCAGGATCAGCCCGCAGCCGATCAATTCTTTACTGCCGAGCACCTCGCTGGCCCACCACCAGCCGAAAAACGCCGCGAAGACAGGTTCCAGACTGAACAACAGCGCGGTGTGAGTCGGCGTGGTGAACCGCTGGACATAGACCTGCACGCTGAACACCAGCGCCGTCGCGACGATGCCGGTAAAGACGATCGCCCCCCAGCTTTCGAGCGGCAGATCAACGGATGGCGACTCGAAAACATACGCTCCACCCGTCGCCAGGAACGCAACCGCCACGATCTGTGCGACCGACAGCCGGATCGAGTTCGTGATGTGGGGAGAAGTGCGCCACCGTGATCAGATGCAGGGCGAACATCAGCGCGCACCCCAGCACCCACAGATCGCCGGATTGCAGGCTCAGATCCTCGTTGAGCGACAGCACCGCCAGGCCTACCGTCGCTGCGATAATCCCAATGATGGTCCAGCGCCCGGGTGGGCGGCGCAGCAGGATCGTCGCCAGCACCGGGACGATCACCACACTCAGGCCGGTGATAAAGCCCGCTTTGGCGGTGGTTGTGCTCTGGAGTCCGATCGTCTGGAAGCATATAGCCGCCCGCCAGCCACAGACCCATCAGCCCGCCGGCGATCACCTCTTGGCGCGAAATCGAGCGGGTGCGGCGAAAGAACAGCGCGATCAGCAGCGCCGACGCCATAATGAAGCGCGCCGCCACAAAGGTGATCGGATCGACGGCGTCCAGCGCATTCTGGACCAGCACAAACGTCGAACCCCAGATCAGCGCGATGCAGCCCAACGCGAGATCAGCCTGCCAGCGTTTCATAGCTTGTCCATTGGAGTGGGAGGCGTATGCTGCTACGCCCTACAATGCCCGTGTGAGGATGTCGCGCATCTCGCCCGGCGTCAGTTGGATCGGGTTGCCCTTCATCGAACTGGCCCGGCTGGATTGATCGATCAGTTCGTCAAAGTCTGCCACGACCAGCCCATAGGAGGCCAGCCCCGGAATGTGCAGCGATTCGGTGAGCGCCCGCACCCACGCCGCGCCGTCCTCGGCTGTCGCACCTGGATCGCCAGTGACCAGCCGCGCGACTTCGTCATAGCGCCGGCGTTCCGGGCTGTCCGGTCGCCGTGCATCCAGCGCCGCCACGTTGATCGCCATCACATGCGGCAGCAGCGCCGCACATACGGCTCCGTGGGGCGCGTCGTACCGCCCGCCGAACACGCCCGCAAATCCATGCACCGCGCCGAGTTTCGCGTTCGCCAGCGCCAGCCCACCAAACAGTGCGGCTAACGACATATCCTCGCGGGCCGACTTGTCGTCGCCATGCTCAACCGCTCGCCGCAGCGAGCGCGCCGCCCGCTGGATGCCATCCCGGCAGAGCGCATCGGTCAGCGGATTCGACTGGGGTGTAACATAAGGCTCGATGACCTGGGTGAGCGCATCCAGTCCAGTCGAGGCGGTGATATCAGGCGGAAGCCCATAGGTCAATTCAGGATCGACCAGCGCCAGTGCGGGCAGCATCAGCGGGCTGCGCAGACTGACCTTGACGCGGTGCTCTGGTGAGCTCAACACCGCGTTGCGTGTCACCTCCGCCCCGGTGCCCGCCGTCGTCGGGATGGCGATATAGGGCAGTGGCGGCCGGGTGAGCGTCTGGCCGCGCCCGATCACTTCCAGATAATCCAGCACCTCGCCAGGATTGGTCAGCAAAACGGCGATAGCTTTGCCGGTATCAATCACGCTCCCGCCGCCGAACCCGATCACCAGATCACACGCAGAGGCGCGCGCGGTCTGTATCCCTTGCAGCACGAGATTGATGGTCGGCTCCTGATCGACGGGGAATACGACATGCTCAACCTGCGCGCCGTCAAGCCGCGCGAACAGCGGTGCAGCCCGTTCGGCATTGGGCGTGGTGACGACCAGTGCGCGCCGTCCCATCGCCGCTGCTGCCGTGCCGACCTCAGCCAGTGTGCCGGATCCAAAACGTATCTGTGTCGCCGTGGCGAACTCAAAGCGCATGGACTAGCCCCACCCGTTCTCGTCGGGGAAGACGTTATCATAGATAATGCGGCTGCGCGGCTCGGCCAGCATCTCCGAAACGGTGGCGGCCCAGGCGGCATAATGCGCCGTCTCTTTGTGTTTGGCGGGATCGTCGCGCGTGCGGTAAACCTCGACCAGCACAAAGCGCGTCGGATCGTCCGCCTGCTGGATCACGTCGAAGCGCGCGATCCCCGGTTCCTGCAGGCTGTTGCGCGCATTTTCGATACAGGCCCGTTTGAACGCCTCAACCGATTCGCTTTTGGCATGGCAGAACACATGGACAATATACATAGGTTCCTCCTTCTTTTCAGCGGCCTCCATTATAGACTCGGATCGTCACAACTCAAGCGGTCAAAAACCCCGGATCGACGTCAATAGTTAGATTCCGATAATTTAGGATTATCGGAACCAGTTGATTTTCAAACAAAACAGCCCTCGATCGGGATAATCAAGGGCTGTGACTTCAGGGCACATGGGCCAGTGGGCTCTATTCCATGACGCGCAGCGTGTCGGGGATGTTCATCCGGCTCATCCGGCGGATGCTGAGCAGCGGTGTCAGCGCCACAACCAGCACGCCGAGCAGCAGCGAGACGGCCAGCGTGCTCGTGGACATGGTGACGATGAACTTGAACTCCGCCAACTGCTCTTCGATTCGGGCGACCAGCAGCGCGTTCAGCACCTGCCATCCCAGCGCCACGCCCACGAGCGTGCCTAACGCGCCGATGATGATATTCTCGACGATCTGCATGCGCGTCACCGTGCGCATCGGCAGGCCAAACGCGAACATGGTGGAGATTTCGCGCACCCGCTCATCGACGTTGATGCTGGTCGAGTTGAACGCGATCAGGAAGGCCATCACCAGCACGATGATCTGGACGATGCGCAGCACCGCCGTGAACAGATCCATCGCGTCTTCAAACGCCTGCGAAAATTCCGAGATCGCCTGCACCGACGCCACCCCCGGCTGGTTCATCAACGCCAGCTTCACGTCGTCCGCCGCGACCCCCGGTGACGGCTTGACCACGAGATAGTTGGTTCCACCCGACAGCCCCATCATCGCCGCGCTGCTCAGATCCATGTAGGTCAGCGCGCGGATCGGGTTGTTATGGATGCCGGTCACGCGCAGCTCAGTCTGGACCAGCCGGAAGGCCAGCAGCCCTTCGCGCTGCGGATGTTCCAGCGTGACCGTGTCGCCTACCCCGACCTTCAGGTCATCCGCCGCTTTGTCCGAGATGATAATACCCGGCTCACCCGGCCTGATCTGTCCCCTGAGCAGGTCCGGTTTCCACAGGCCGCCGTTCATGTCCAGCAGTTCCAGACTGACGTCGAATTCTTCATCCGCCCCCAACAGTCTGCCTCCGACCGCCAGGGCGGTATCCACCTGGGCGAACAGCGGCTGACCGTCAGCGGTGGTCATGTTCTCCACTGCTGTGACCTGTTCACCGTCGGTAGGATAGAAGAAGTCCATCAGCACCACCAGCCGGTCCGGCTCCTGCGAGAGATAGGCGTCCTCAGCGCGGTCCAGGGTGAGCACGAACGTATCCAGGAAGCCGATGAAGACTGTCATCAGCAGGATCGCGATCGCGATGCCCATCACCGTCAGCAGCGAGCGCCACGGCGACCGCAGGATGTTACGGAACGGCATCTGCATGAAGCTCTTGCCCGGCACCGGGATGATATTCATGATCCAGCTCAAGCCGCCGCCCTTGGCGACGAGGTTGCCCGCGCGGATCGTGTCAATCGGCGCGACGCGCACCGCCCGCCAGACCGGGATCAGGGTGGCGACCAGCGGCAGCACCAACCCCAGCAGCGTGGCCCGGACAAAACCCGGCACATACAGCGAAATCTCCCAATAGGGCAGCGGCATCACGTTCCGAAACAGGTTGGCGAACAACTGCCCCAGCCCGTACCCCGCGATCAGGCCAAACACCGTACCCAGCAGCGCGATCTGCAAGCCGACCAGCATCGGGCGGAACGCGATCCACCGGCGCGGCAGTCCCAGCGCCATGCTGATCCCGATCTGCCGCCGCTGCGATTCCACGATGCGACCGGCGAGGTTGAACGCGCCCAGGGCTGCGCCGACCAGGAACAGGGCCGCCACGATGTCCCAGACGACCTGATCGCCTTCAGCATCGGTATAGAGCATGGTGCGCACGTAGTCGTCGTCCAGGTTCTGTAACTCGATGCCCACCGCCGGGAACGCCGCCGCCATCCGGCGAGTGATCTCGTCCCTCACCGCATCAATATTGGCTCCATCCGTCAGACGCAGCGCCACATTGTTGACCAATCCTTCGCGCCCGCTGAGTTTTTGCACACTTTCCAGCGGCATGAACAGCACCGCCAAGCTCGCTTCGCCCAGGAAGGCACCGTTATCGGGCACCACAGAGAAGTATTCGGGCGTTTGCGCGGTACCGATGAACTCGATCGACACGTCACCGCTCAGCCGGATTGGGTCGCCCGGCTCAAGCTGGTAATACTTGGCGAACTGCGGCTCGATGATCGCCACGCTGCGCCCGACGTCATCCGGCGTGAAATTCCGACCTTTATATATAGCGAGGCTGTTGACATGTGGCCCGCCGTCCGACACATCCACGCCGACGATCCGCCCCTGGACCAGCACCCGCTCGTCATCGTGCGAGGCATCGACCAGCGTCGTCGTGATCAGGCGCGGCTCGTAGACGTCCACGCCGTCGATCCCGTCCAGCGCAGCCATCACGGCATTCTGCTCGACATAACTGCCGTCGGCAAGCTGCATCCGCAGATCGTAAGCGTTCAGCCGCTCGTAACTCGCGTCCAGCGATTCGATCCGCCAGGTCTTTTGACCGCCCAGCCCGGCGAACACCCCGGTGCCGAGCGCAATGATCAGCGCGATCGCCACCACTTGAAGCCAGCGCGCCCGCAGGTCACGCCAGGACCAGCGCAGCCATAATCTCCAGTTTGTCATGATGTTCCCCCTGTCACCACTGCAAATCAGCGATGGCGGCCTTGCCATCACGCGGCGGACCATCCCGGACGATCTTGCCGCTGCTCAGTTCGATTACACGGTCTGCGATGCGCGAAATCTCGCGGTTGTGGGTCACGACCAGCACCGTTTTCCCGGCGGCGGCCTGCTTCTGCAGCAGATCAAGGATCTGAATGCCGGTGCGGAAATCCAGTTCGCCGGTGGGCTCGTCGGCCAGCAGCACCGGGTTGCCGGTCGCCAGCGCGCGCGCAATCGCGACCCGCTGCTGCTCACCACCCGAAAGCTCGTGCGGGAAGTGGTTCACACGCTCACCGAGCCCAACACTGGCTAACACGTTCACGGCCCTTTCGCGGCTGTTGGGTGTGTTCGCCATATCGAGCACAAACTGCACATTTTCCAGAGCGGTCAGGCTGGGAAACAGATTGAACGTCTGGAAAATGAAGCTGACGGTTTCGCGGCGGAATTTGAAGCGATTCGACCTTTTGTTCAACGACTGCCCGCCGTTGATATGCACGTGTCCTTCGGTGGGCACGTCCAGCGCACCGATCATATTGAGCAGCGTCGTTTTGCCACTGCCCGACGGTCCCAGCACGACGACAAATTCCCCCTTGTCAATATCCAGGGAGACGTTATCCAGCGCTGTGACCTGTACATCGCCCATCCGGTACCGTTTTGAGACTTCTTCGAGTCGAATCATGTCCTCGCTCCTTCTATCAACGATCTGATCCGTCCAGGATCGAACCGGCGTCTACTGGCAGTGTAGCAGGTTGCCGGGTGGTTATACCCCCTAATTTTTAGGGTCTTCTAAAAATTATATTAGGTAGACTGAAAATAAGCAAACTTTGAGGAGTTGCCGTGTGGATTCGATGTAGTAGTTCTATTATAAACTACTACCACAAAAAGCACAAGAGGTTTGAGATCGACTTGTTCTAAAACAACTCTAATGGACGGAGATCCTGTGCGGAACTAAAATCTCCTCACATTGGATCATTAGTGAAGCGGATGCTCACATGTATGAATTACCGCTTTTTCCATTGAACACCGTGCTGTTTCCCGGTATGCCGATCAGCCTGCATATCTTCGAGCCGCGCTATAAGCTCATGGTCGAAGAGTGCCTGCAATCCAGCCAACCGTTCGGCGTGGTGCTGATTCGTGACGGAGTTGAAGCATTAGGCCCGCTCGCCGAACCGCATATGGTCGGCTGCACAGCCCAGATCACCCAGATCGAGCGCCTGGAAGATGGCCGCTTGAATATCATCGCGATTGGTGTGGACCGCTTCCACATTCGCTCGCTGTCACACGATAAGCCCTATCTGGTGGGCGTCGTCGAGACGTTCCCGCTGGATCATGGCGATCCAGAGAGCGTCGAGACGGCGGGGGAGCGTCTGCGCCCGTGGGTAGAACGGTATCTCGTCTACTCTGGCGCAGGTGGCCAACGAAGAACAACTGGAACCCTACCAGCTTCCTGACGATCCGCTGGCGCTCGGCTATCTGGCGGCGGCGCTGGTGCAGATCCCGGTGGAGCAGAAACAAACCCTGCTGGCGACGGACGAGGCGTCCGACCTGCTGACCACCATTCGGACGATTTACCGGCACGAACTGCCGCTGCTGAATGTCATCGTCCAGCACGAAGCGCGCGAGGACGAAGGCACTATCTTCTCACGGAATTAAGCAAGTCTCCAAGGGGCGTAGCGAAATACGCCCCTTTTCATTTCATTAAGCTTTATCCCCTCAGCAAGGGTGAAACCTTCGCAACCACATCGGCAAGCACACTTTCCACCACGGCCGCCGGATCGGATTCTTCCCGCAAGGCATCATAATCGGTGACGGTCCCGGTCCAGTGATCCATGGTCCAGCGGGTGTGAGAGGGCAGCGCCAGCTTCGTCAGCCCCGGCGGGACCGGATATGCATAGGTATAGACATAGGGCCGCTCAAGCCCGGCGCTGTACGGCGAAAACCCGAACGCCATATGCGGCGCTTGCTCGGATTCTTGTTCCGTGGCAAACCACAAAAACGCGCAGTCAAACCCGTGCGGCCACACCACCAGCCGTGATCGTGCACCGGGCAGGCTCTCGCGAAAACGCCCCAAGCTCTCCGCCATCAGCGCTAGCACTTGCGCGTAATCGGCGGCTGTGCCCGCATCCGCCGCGAAGGGAGTCGTCCCGGTGAGATTGTCGCGCTTGAGCATGACCGCCTGTCCTGCGTCGCTCAGGGCCTTTTCGAGCGCGTCTGCCAGCGTGATCTGCGTGTGCTGAGCCAAGGGTATCCTGACAAGCGTCTGATGATCCGGCTGATAGAGCAGGGCAAGATTTCGGAAATCCAGCCCCACCGGACCGACACCTGACAGGTCGCCGGTGGTAAGTCCGCCAGCCGTGACCGCCAGCCCCAGGTGAGCCCAGTTGGGTTCTGGTTCAACGATTGCCGCACGCACAGCGCCGATCACTTGCGCGGCCTGATGTAACGCCGTGCGGGTATTCGTCCAATGGGATAAGGCAGGAAGCGTCATGGATTATCCTTTCATGTCACCGTTCATGTCACCGTAAACTGTCGAACGCGCCGTTCGCCTAACCGGGGCAGAACCATTTCTCGGAAAAGCTTGCCGTGTATCGCAGTTGTCAGTATCATCTATGCTATCTTATCAACAAACCCGAAATGTATCCTATAAATAGCAAGCCTATTTCTCCGGTGCTTGATGATTTCGCTGAAGTCGTGGTTCGCAACTTCGCGCGTCTTTGCCCGTAATACATCACGGTACACACAAGAATAAGGAGAAAGCCCGTGTCCGAAGCATTCATCAAAGTCAAAAACCTCGTCAAGACCTTCGAAACCCCGGCCGGCCCCCTCAATGTTTTGCGGGGGATCGATCTGGACATTCACAAGGGAGATTTTGTTGCTCTGGTGGGGCCTTCGGGCAGTGGCAAGACCACCTTCCTCAACATGCTCACGGCGGTTGATACGCCTACGGCTGGCGATGTGGAAATCGACGGCGTGCCGATTACGCAGGCAGCCCAGCGCAAGCTGACCAAGTGGCGCGCCCGCAATGTGGGCATTGTGTTCCAGTTCTTCCAACTGCTGCCGACCCTGACCGTCGTGGAAAACGTCATGGCCCCGATGGACTTTGCCGGCGTGTGGAAACCGCGCGAGCGCCGCGACATCGCCTTGAAACTGCTGGATCGCTTCGGGATCGCCGACCAGGCGGAGAAAACCCCGGACATGCTTTCGGGCGGGCAGCAGCAGCGTGTCGCGATCGCGCGCGCCCTGGCCAACAATCCGCCTCTGATCGTTGGTGACGAACCCACCGGCAACCTGGATCGGATGAGCGCCGGTAATGTGTTTGATCTGCTGCAGCAGCTGGCCGACCGGGGGACAACGGTCATCATTGTGACACACGATCGCGAACTGGTCCGGAATGTCCCGAAACTCCTTGAGCTGCGTGATGGCACCGTCGGCGAAACGACGCTCGAAGCGGCCGCGCGCCGCCGCACGCAGGAACTCCGCGCCACGCGGACCCGGCTGGCGACCAAGAGTTAAGGACAAAGCGAATGATCAAAACAAGGGGGCGTAAGATCCTGCACGACATCCTGTCGCGCAAGGGGCGAACGGCGCTGGTATCGATCAGCATTCTGGTCGGCGTCTTTGGGGCCGTGGCGCTCATGTCCACGAACGATCTGCTCATCCGCCAGATTAAAGAAGACATCCGCCCGGACGAAGTCGCGATGACGCGCCTGTTCGTCACGATTCCGTCCGCTGAGGCTGTGACGACGACCGAGAGCGGCGGGGATCAGTTTTTGGAACTGGTTCACACCAGCATGGATCAGAATGTGCCGCGCCCGGGCTTGGTCGGTGTAACTGAGGTGCAGGGGCAAGTCGTCGCTCCCGTATTCTGGCAGGAGGCGGGAGAAGAAGGCAACTACGCAGAAGCCGAGATCATGGCGTTCTCAGAGCCATTCGGCCAGGTCAAACTCGAGCCGCCGCGCCTGAAAGACGGCGCATGGCCTCAAGCCGGTCAGCATCAGGTTGCCATCGAACAGCGTATGGCCGACGACGAAGGCCTGAAGGTCGGAGACAAGATCATCTTCCGACCGCTGGGATCGGATACGGCCCCGGAAGAATGGATGATTTCAGGGTTGGCCTATCAACCCTACTGGGTCGAGCCGAGCGGCGGTGGTGATGAATCGCAGCCCGACCGCCGTATCTTTGCGAATTTCGAGGACGCGCAGCAGATCGCAGGATTTTCGGCCTACAATGCGTTCTATCTGCGCTACGAGGACACTCGCACCGCTGAAAATCAGGCCGAGCGCCTGATGGAAACAGTGGCCGAAGAAACGACCTACATCCCAGCAGGTTTCTGGCTCGACAACCCGGATGACTACTTCCTCATCAGTGAAGTGCAGGAAGTGACCAATATCCTCAACACGCTGGCCCTGGTCGCGCTGCTGGTATCCGGTTTTCTTGTAGCCAACGTGATCAATACCATCATCGTCGAACAGAAGCGGCAGATCGGCGTGATGAAGTCGATCGGCGCGACGCGCTGGGATACGTTTGTCGTCTACGCCGGTATTGCGCTCATGTACGGCATTATCGGGACTATTCCGGGCGTGATTCTCGGCATCCTGGTCGGTTCGCTGATGGCCCAGTCGCTCGCTCAGTATGCCTTTACGATGATCGACGGCTTCAAGATTTCGCCACTCGGTATCATCGTCGGGGCGGTGATGGGGCTGCTTGTGCCCGTAATTGCCGCACTGCTGCCGGTCTTTAACGGGACCCGCGTCACCATTCGCGACGCCCTGACCGATCTCGGCATTTCGGGATCGTGGGGCAAGGGTCTGACGGCGCGTATCATCAGCGCGCTGCCGCTGCCGGTCAACATCCGGCAGGCACTCAGCAACGTCGCGCAGAAGAAAGGGCGTCTGCTTCTGACCGTGATCACGCTGACCCTGGCCGCTGCCGCATTTATGGGTGTCTTCGCCATGTTCACTGTGGTGCAGAGTGAGATCGACAATCTGTTTGAAACCTTCAATTACGAAATCGCGCATTGTGCCCACCGAAGCGCAGGACTTCGAAACCGTCCGGAATCTGATCGCCCAAACCGAAGGTATCGACGAGGTTCTGCCCGGAGTCGGCTTTGATATTCGCATTCTCGACGTGACTGGCACCCCCATCGCCGTGGGCGAGCAGGACTCGGAAGAGCTTGAGACGCTTGGGCTTCGATCCCGCTACCGACATATTCGACCTGACCTATGACGAGGGGACTGGCTGGCAGGAAGATCCCACCCGCTCCGGCATCGTGCTCACAACATCGGCCGCCGACAAGCTGGGCAAAGACGTCGGTGAAAAGCTGGCCATTAACGCCGGCGGACAGACGATGATGTATGAATTGATCGGCGTGGCGTCCTATCCGTTCCCCATCGCGTTTATGCGCTGGCAGGATCTGGCCACACTGGCCGGGTTTGTAACGCCCGATGGCGAGCCGGTTCCGGTCTTCTTCTTCGCCTCAGCGGAAAACAAGGATGCGTCGGCAGAAGACGTTAACCGCATCATCAACAGCATCTCCGAGTCGCTGCTCGATGCCGGGATCACGGCGTCGTTCTCCAATCAGGTCGAAGAACAGGAACAGATCGCGGCCGATATGCTGGTCTTTAACCTGATCTTCCAGATGACCTCGGCGGTGATGGCTGCCGTAGGTGCGATCGGCCTGCTGACCACGCTGTCGATGGCGGTGTTTGAGCGCCAGAAAGAGATCGGCGTCATGCGCTCGATCGGGGCCGGTTCCGGCACGATCGTGACCCAATTCCTGGTCGAAGGCATCATCATCGGTATCCTGGCGTGGCTGCTGGCCGTGCCGCTGAGTTATGGACTGGCTCAAGTGCTGCTGGATGGGCTGGGCTTCGCCGAATTCATCGAGTTCCACTATCCGCTCTGGGTTCTGCTGATGGGCCTGATCGGGATGATCGTCATCGCAACCATCGCCAGCCTGTGGCCGTCATTGGCGGCGGCACGTCGCACCGTTTCGGATATTCTACGCTACCAGTAAGCGTTTGGGAGACAATACCATGGGTAACGGAAGCAATTCGGTCATTTCACTGCAATCGGTCGAGAAAATCTACAAGACCAAAGCCGGTCCCCTGCACGTCCTGAAGGGGATCAACCTGGACATCAAGGAAGGTGAGTTCGTCGCCATCGTCGGGCCGTCGGGCAGCGGCAAAAGTACGCTGATCAACATGATCACCGGCATCGACCGCCCCACTTCGGGCGAAGTATTTGTCGCCGGGCAGCGCCTTACCCACCTGAGCGAAAATCAGGTCGCCAAATGGCGCGGGCGCAATGTGGGCGTGGTCTTCCAGTTCTTCCAACTGCTGCCCACTCTGACCGTGCTGGAAAACGTCATGATGCCCATGCACTACACCGGCACGTACAAGGGCAAGCGCAAAGAGCGCGCCATGGAACTGCTCGAAATGGTCGATCTGCCGGACGTCGCTAACAAGTATCCCAGCCAGATTTCGGGTGGTCAGCAGCAGCGCGCCGCTATCGCGCGTGCGCTGGCGAACAAGCCCAAAGTTCTGGTCGGTGACGAGCCGACCGGCAACCTCGACGTAATCTCCGCCGGTCTGGTGTTCGCCATGTTTGAAGACCTGGTGGCGCAGGGCACGACGATTGTCATGGTGACGCATGACCGCGATCTGGCCGGACAGATCCCGCGCGTGGAAGAAGTGCGCGATGGCCGGCTCGTGGAAAAAGGAGAAATCGACGAGCGGCTGGTTGCCCGCGCTGCCGCTGGCTAAGGACAGGACTCGCAGCGAGGACTTGAGTCCTCGCTGCGCCTTATTTTTCGCCTGGACTATTTATGGTGAGGGAGAAGCGATGCATATTTCAGCGAGCGATCAACGTGGCGTCATGGTCTTTGTCCTGGAGGGTCGTGTAGACAGCGTCGGGGCCAGCGAGATGGACGGCGCGCTTCAGAATGCCGCCGGGCAGGGCAAGAACAAGATGGTGCTGGATATGTCCGGTGTAACCTATATCAACAGCGCCGGCCTGCGGACTCTGGCCGATGTTCTAACCCAGAACCGGGCGAACGGCGGTGATCTGCGGCTGGTGGCGCTCAGCCCAAAGGTCGAACGCGTCTTCAAGATTATCGGGTTCGACAAATTCTTCGAAACCTATACCAGCGTCGATGCGGCTGCGGGCGGTTTTTAGGCGGATCGGCGGGGAATTATCGGTTTGGTTGGCCAGCAGGGGCGACGCATGTGTCCGCCCCTGCTGGAATTTCCGCCTGAGACTCAGACCATCAGCGCTGCCGCCAACTGGCGGAAGCGGTCTGAAATCAGGTGGTTGGGATAACGCAGGACGAAGATCCCCTCGCTGGCCAGCACCATCATCTCTTGGGAATGCGGGAAAATGGCGGCAACCGGCACGCTATAGGTCTGTTCGACGCGGAGTTTGACTTCTTCCTCACTAAAGACATCCGGCACTTTGTTCACTACCAGCACCATCCGCGGAACGTCCAGCTTGCGGGCCACCTCGACGGTGACGCCCGTGCCCTGGAAATCCTGCTGATCGGGGCGCATCACGATCGCCAGCGCGTCCGAAACCGCGATCGAGAGCAGCGTTTCTTCATTCAGCCCTGGATGGGTATCGATCATCAGCACGTCCAGGTTTAACTTCTCGACCAGCTCGTGGAACCCGTCATTCAGCAGGCTCACATCATAACCTTCGCGCACCACCCGCGCGATCTCCCCTGCTTTGATGCTGGACGGGATCAGATAAATCTGTCCCGGCAAGTTCGCCCCCAGGCTGGATGTCAGATCGTAGGCCGTTTCTTTGATGTGGCATTTTCCCCACAGATAATCATTGAGAGAATATTTCATCGAGTCTGGGCTAAACCCAAAAAGCACATGGATTCCTGGGGACTGGATATCGGTATCGACCACACCCACGCGCCGGCCCTGTGCCGCCAGGACGGTTGCTACATTGGCGGTTGTGTTTGATTTGCCCGTACCACCCCGAAAGGAATGCACAGAAATAATTTTGTACATATGCTTTCTCCACTCATTCCAGCGAGAGTCACGCTGCCGGCGCGTCCCGGCGGCCGATCACATCCGCGCCCTGTTCCTGAACAAGCAGCAGTATATGCCAGCAGAGGGTTTGCCGCCAGTTCTCGCCGTCCGCACCGTACCCTGGTCCGGTGTTTGGTAGTATAGTTAAGATGGTGGATGGGGCACCTCACCGTCGTCAGGCACTCTTTTCCCTTTGCCAACGACTAACTTGTATAAGGACAATAAAATATGGTTTCGGAAGGCAGCGAGGAGCAGCTGGCACGGCGCGCACAACAGGGGGATCGGGAAGCGTTTCTCAGCCTATATAACCTCTATCTGGATAAAGTCTATGGTCGAGTTAGAAGTAAAGTGCCGCCATTTTATGTGGAAGATGTCACCCAGGAGATATTTATCGCCGTGATCCGATCGCTGCCGCATTTTGAGCAGCGGTCGCGGTTCAGCACGTGGTTGTATACGATCGTCAACCGCCAGATCGCGGATTTTTACCGGCAGCGCAGCCGGCACGGAGACGCCGAGTTAGTCAGTCTGGAACAGGTGGAACATATGCTTCCCGAATCGCCTCAGGCCAGCGAGTACGACTCCGAACAGGCACTCGTTCAAAAAGCGCTCAATATCCTGCCCGACCATTATCAGGAGATCATCCTGCTGCGTTTTGCCGATGGGCTGACCTTCGCGGAGATCGCGCAGAAACGCGGGCAGTCCCTGGAAGCCATAAAGTCCTTGTACCGGCGCGCCATCCAGGCGCTGCGAGATCAGATGGGTACGGTGTAGAATGCACGAAGACCCTCAACTGGACGATGTATTAGCCGCCTTCACGGATCGGCTGCGCGCGGGCGAAGAGGTTCAGACCCCGCCCGATGTGGCCGAGCTTGCCGCCGTCGTGCGGCAGCTTCACCGGCTGATCTCTCCCGACGCGCAGCCTGAACCCGCGTTCCGGGAGCGGTTGACTCACCGCCTGAATCGTGAGTGGGTGGCTCTGCACCAGCGCCGCGTGAGCCCCTGGCGCAGCAATCGCATGGTACAGCTTGCCGCAGTAGCGGCCGTCGTGGCGGTGGTGCTCCTGGCGATCGTATTGGTCTCCACAACCGGCGACGACAACGCGGTGGAAGGGACAGCCGCCGGCTCGACGACCAGTGTGGCCGTGATCGTGGCGGCCATCGTCGGCATCGGGTTAGTAATCGTCTGGCTCAGCCGGCGTCGCTCACTGTAAAAATCCTGCAAAGCACCAACCTTTCTGGCCCGGTTGGATCGACCTAATGGATAGCAGGCTTTTCAGCATCATGTGGAGTAAGAAAGGATGTTTATCCGATGAGACGCCGTGAAAGCCTCTTCCTGGTCGCCGGGCTGGTGATCGGTCTGCTTTTTGGCATGATCCTGGTGGGTACCAGTGACGATCTGCGCGAGTCGATGTTCGGCAGCGCCGCCAGCAAAAGGGCCGATGTCGATTACTATCTGGTCAAGCTTGAAGACGCGCAGACCTGGCTGGCCAGCGAGTATCCCGACAGCAGCGAGCAGGTGAAAGAATCGTTTGATGTGCTCGCCCGACTGCCGTTTGGCACCGTGATGCCGACTGCCGACATGGTCACGTTTGACACCGCCGAACAGGAGTTCCAACACATTCTGCCGCAAACTTACGCCGTACTCGTCGGGGATAAAGACGCTGCGGATCAGCCCGCTGTCAAATCCGATGATCCGACCTCCGCCTGCCTGGGTGTGGACGACGATCCCTACGTGGGTGCCACGCTGTACCTGTACCTGACGATCCCCACGGAGCAGGCGGAAAAGCTGGAAATCCCGGACGAGTGGGAAAAACTGAAAGACCCCAAATCCAATGTCCTTTACTGGAAGCTGCTGGCGTGTTACCCCGCGCTCGACGCGAAATAAACGTGCCGGCCGATTCCGTCCTGTCGTGACATAACCGCGCTGCTTGAGAATAATCAAACAATCATGGGCCGACCCTGACTCGGCGCGGCCCATCTTAATTTTGTATGAATTTTTTCCACGGGAAATGTTTTTACTGTTACACTTTAGTTAAGCCAAATTGTCTAGAGAACAACTCCCACCGGGCGGTTCCGCCAGAAAGAATCCGCGATGCGCACGCGCGTCATCCAATTGCTCTCTCTACGCCCCGGCGAAGCCCGGTTGGTGTTCCTGCTGGGGTTTTTGCTTATGGGCAACTCGGCCGCCCTGGCGATCTCGAATGTGGTTTCGGTCAGCGGCTTTCTGAGCGAAGTGGGCGTCAACGAACTGCTGATTGTCTGGATCGTGGATATGCTGCTGGTGACGCTGGCGACCGGGCTGCAATCGCTGATTGTGGACCGCTTCCAGCGGATCAACCTGCTCAAGTGGATCAGCTTTTCGTTTGCCCTGATTTACGTGGTGCTCCGCATGATGTTTGTCTTTGGTGTGCCGGGCTGGATCAACTACTCGGTCCTGTTTTTGCTCACTGAGCAGCAGTGGTTATTCTTTCCTCTGATCTTCTGGCTGCTGGCAAATGACCTTTTCGAGATCGCCCAGTCCAAACGCGTTTTCCCCGTTATCGCCAGCGGCACATTTGTCGGGCAGATAATCGGCCTCGGCATCGCCGCAGCGGCCCCCGGTCTGCTCAGCCGGATGGATATTTCCTCGACCGAACTGCTGTCAATGAATGTGCTGATCTACCTCGTGATTTACATCATGATCGCCGAGGGGCTGCGCCATGTGCATATCACGCAGCGCCCCCGCCAGCAGGAAACTATCCGCGAGGCGCTGACCGAGGGCTGGGGCTTCGTGCGCGAAGTTCCCGCGTTCCGCTACCTGATGCTCGCCATGCTGATGACGGTCCTCGCCTTTACGATCGTTGAATTCCACTTTCTGGCCGTCACATCGACGGACCATTCGCTCAGCGATGCCGACAGCTTCCAGACGTTTTACAGCCTGTACAACCTGGGCGTGACGGTCCTCGCCATTATCGTTCAGACCCTGCTCACCGGCCGCCTCATCAACCGTGCCGGCCTGAAGAACATCTTTCTGATCTTCCCGACCATTCTCATGGGGGGTATCACCTGTATCCTGCTGTTCCCGACCAACCTGATCAGCGTAATCGCCGGGTTGGGCCTGCCGCGCCTGACGCGCAGCACCATCGATGAGCCGGCGCGCAAATCCTTCCAGGCATTGGTTCCGGCGGAGCGTCGCGGGCGGGTGAGTATGTTCATGGATAGTTATCTGTTCGCTGGGGGGGCCATCGCCGGGAGTTTCATTCTCGGTGCGATCATCCTGGCGGAGGAGCTGCTTGGCCCGGTCGAAAAACACACGATCTACCTGAGCATTGCGGCGGCTGCCACTGTAGCAGCCGTGTGGTTTGCTCTCAAAGTGCGCGGCGCTTACGATGCCAGCCTGCTGAACTGGCGGCTGAAGCGTCGCCAGCGGGCATCGGGCGTGCTGGACAAGCTTACCTTTTAGCCTCAGGCTGCTTAAAACGGGTATGAGCAGCCGCACTAAGTCGTGGGGGAAGGGATGTTAGCACCGCTTATCGTTCAATGTGTGCAGCAGGAAGAAGCACATTGTGGGCCGGCGACTGTTGAAATGCTGTTCTCCTTTTATGGGCTGACAATCTCTCAGTCCAAGATCGCGCGGGCAGGCGGGATGTCCGATGTGATCCAGCTTGCGCCGGGGATGCGCCTGGACGAGTTGAGCCAGGCGGTTGGCGTGATCTTCCCGGCCGGTGAGTATGCGCTGCTCGCCAAGTACCATTCCAGCCTGGAGGATATCGTCGAGATCGTCGAAGGGCTGCGCCTCCCGGTTGGCATTGAATGGCAGGGCCGTTTCGCTCGCAACGATGGCAGCGCCTACGATCAGGGCCATTACAGCGTGATCACCGCTGTTGACTGTGACAGGCGGCGGCTGTTCATCGCCGATCCCGAAGACCGGAATATCCTGACGGCGGACGGCGTGATCGCCCTGGATGACTTCGAGCCGCGCTGGTGGGAAGTCGATATTCTCCCCAAGCCCGGCGATTTTTCGATCACCCGCGTGAGCGAGATGGATCATCTGCTGTTCGTGGTCGTACCGGCTGACCGCAGGAAACCCTTGCTCCGGCTTGGCTTCCGGCCGGTGACTCTGGCGCTGATCTGGGAGTTCAGCACGCCGCTTGAGGCGATCAACGAGTAATGTCGAGAGGACAGGTCTGTGTTAAACTGGTGACGGGTACAGCGATCGAGCGGAGAGCGGGATGATCAGGATTGAGACGCCAGAGCCGGGTCTGAGTGTGTGCGAAGTATTGGGAGGGCGGGTAGCAGATCTCCAGGATCTGCTCAAGGTGCATCAGGAGCTTTTTCCAAAATTCGCGTCGTATATCCCCTTCATGCTCGAAAGGGCCAACGATCCTCCCGGCGCCGATCCTCGTTTTGTCGAACACTGGTGGTTAGCGCGCATCGACGGCCAGCCGGCCGGCATTCGCTATTTTAAGTATGTTCCGGCTCGTCACTGCGCCCTGAGCCTGGGAATCGGGGTGCTCAAGCCGTACCGCCACCTGACGTTCGGCCATTATGGACGTTTTTCGAAGCTGCTGACGCTGACCAGCCTGGAACAGGTCCGAGCGGATGCGGATGCGGCCGGGCAGCCGGTTCCGGTTGGGATCGTAGCAGAAGTTGAAGCGTATCTGCTGCCCCGCTACGACGAGTACAATTTCATGCGCCTGCCTATCGATTATCAGGAACCGTCGTCCACGCCAGAGGCCAGCGATGCGCGGGGCGAACCGTCAGGACCGGATCAACTGACCTTCCGCTCGATACAATTGGGCCTTTTTAAATTGGATGATACACGGTTTGATCCGTTCAGCCTGCCGGTACTTCAGGATATGGTGCTTGCTTTTCTGGTCGATCACTACAGCTTGCCCGCCGAACATCCGGTTGTACAGCGCGCTCTAAAATCCCTGGAAGCCATGCAAGCGGCAAAGGACAATTAAGATGCAATCAGCCACAACCTCTCCCAGCCTGCCAACGGCCAGACAGCCGATTTTCATCAGCCTGCGGGTCAAGCTGCTCGTACTATTTTTGCTGCTGTTTGCCGTTGTTTCGGGCGGTGCATTTTACTGGTTTTACAGCTTCTCGACCGATACCGTTCGGGATCGCCTGGAAGATGACCTTGAGATTATGCTCACGGGCGTGGCGGCCAACGTCGATGGCGACCAGTTTGCCGCGCTGATCGATGCCAGCCAGCAGGCACCCGAACAGGGTTACTACCCACCCAAACCGGAGGAAGCCGATCCTGAGCTGATAGAACTCAGCGAACTCTATTGGAACCATTCAGCCTTCCTGTACGAGATGCGCCAGGCGATCGGAAAGGACCGGGTCCGCTTCTATACCTATATCGCGGGCGGCGAAAACGAAGTGGTGTTTATTGGCAGCAGCAGTGCGACCGCCGAACAGGATGGCGCGCCCTTCTTATACCACTGGAAGCCCGCGACGGTTGCCGATGCCGAGGTTCTGCTGGCCGGCCTGCAAGAGAAAACCCTGTTTCTCGACATCTACGAAGATGATTTTGGCAAGTGGATTTCTGGCTACACACCCATTCTGAACTCGGCGGGGGAGCCGGTCGGCGCGCTTGGGATCGATTTCCAGGCCACTTATGTGGAGAAGGTTCAGAAGGACGTGCAGGACGGCATTGTGATCGCCACCGGCATTACGGCGATCCTGGTGATCATCATGGTTGTCCTGATCTCCGGTGTGCTCACCCGTCCGATCTCCGCCCTGACGCGCGCCGCCCAGCGTATCGGGGAAGGGGACTACGAGCAGGATCTCTCGGCCCTGACGCCGGGCCGGTTCTCGGACGAAATCGGCAAGCTGGCGCAGGTGTTTGAGATCATGGTCGGCAAGGTCCACCAGCGCGAAGAAAAACTCAAGAAGCAGGTGGCCGAACTCCAGATCGTGATCGATGAGCAGCGCCGCCAGGAGCAGGTCTCGGAGATTGTCGACTCGGACTTCTTCCGCGACCTGCAAGACAAAGCGCGCAAAATGCGCAATGATTTCGCCGCGGCGGGCCAGAAGGATGAAACAATCTCCGGCGGGTAGCTGACGCCGCAGGTTAAAACCGTGCGGCTATGGTAAAAACCCGGAAGCCCGCTGAAGGGGCTGAGTCAGAGTCCCTTCAGCGGACTTTTTGGATTCTATAGCCGGCGCGTTTTAACGCCCGGCGTCGTCCGCGACCCAAGCCTCAATACCCCGGTGGCTGGTGCGCCAAAAGACGCTTGACCCAACCCGGCGCTATGCGTTATACTAACCCCTCGTCGTGGCGCGTAAGCGTCGCGTATCCTGAATCGGAACGTCATGAATCTAAACCGCGCTGCCAGCGCGTTTTTTGAAAGAGGTTTCTGACATGCCAAAACGTACCTATCAACCGAAGAAACGCCGCCGCGTGCGCGTCCATGGCTTCCGCCAGCGTATGCAGACCAAAAATGGGCGGCGGGTGCTCAAGGCGCGCCGTGCCCGGGGCCGTAAGGTCCTGACGCCCAAGATGAACAACCACATCAAGAAAGTTAACTGGAAGAGCGATTAGCGATCGATGATGGTCGCGGTTATGCAGCGTCATCTGCAACTCCATCGCCAGGAAGACTTTCACCGGCTGCGGACCACCGGGCGAGTCTGGCGGCACCCATTCTTCATTCTGAGTGTGACGCCCAACGACCTGCCGCACAATCGATACGGTTTTGTGACGAGCAAGCAGTTAGGCAGCGCGGTCACACGCAACCGTATCCGGCGGCGGCTGCGCGCGGTGATGCGCCAAGCTCATCCCTTTCTGATGCCCGGCTATGATATGGCCCTGATCGCGCGTGGTCCCGTGGCGGGGCAGTCGTATCAGGCCGTCGTGGCCGCTGTCCATGGCCTGCTGAAACAGGCCGGGCTGTGGGAGACTGAACGATGAAATACTTCGGTCTGGGGATGATCCGGCTCTACCAACTGACGCTGTCGCGTCTGCTGCCGCCAAGCTGCCGCTACGATCCAAGCTGTTCGCACTATACCTACCAGGCGATCCAGAAATACGGTCTCTTCAGAGGCGGATGGATGGGTCTCAAGCGCATCGGGCGCTGCCATCCCTGGAGCCCCGGCGGTTATGATCCGGTTCCCTGACGACGAACCGAGGATATAAGTAAGGAGTCTCTTTGAAAACATCTCGCGCCTTTCCCCGGCGATCCCGCCTTCTCACCAGCGCTCTGCTGATGCTGGTCGTGCTGGTGCTGGCTGCATGCGGCGGCCGTCCCGGCGACAGTTGGGCGGGCATCACGACCAATTCCGACACCGGCGATGTCATCTATGTATCCTATAACCAGAAGATCGTCGCCCTCGATCCTGCCAGCGGCGCGACTCTGTGGAGTTATACTGACGAAAACAAAGCCAAGTTCTACGCTGTGCCGGTCGTGAATGGTGACGTCCTGTATGTGGGCGACTACCAGGGCAATCTGCACGCCATCAGCACCGAGGGCGACCCACTGTGGGTTTATAAGCCCGAACGTAAAAAACTGGTCGGCCCACTCTCACCCACACCGACCGACCGGGTTATTGGCGGGGTAGCCGTCAACTCGGACAAGGTCTTTTTTGGGTTAGGCAGCCGGAATATCGTGGCGGTGTCGCGTTCGAGCGCCGACGAAGTCTGGACGTTCGAAACCGATCATGGCGTGTGGGCCACGCCGCTGTATCTCTCGGCCACCGAAACCACGCCCGCCACCGTCTACACCGTCTCACTCGATCACCACCTGTACGCCCTCGACGCCGAAACCGGCGATTTGCTGTGGGAAATGGACCTCGGCGGCGCTGCACCCGGCAATCTGGTGTACGATGAAGCACGTAATCGCTTTTATGTCGGGACCTTCGCATCGGAGCTGCTCGCCATCGATCTGGCGACGCACGAGATCGTGGATCGTTACGAAACCGACGACTGGATCTGGGGCAGCCCAGCCTTTGAAGCGGAAGAAGATATGCTCTACGTGAGCGATCTGGGCGGACATCTGTATGCCGTGGGCGTGACCGACGCGGGTTTTGAGCCCGTGTGGGACAAGTCTATCGGTGAAGGGGCGATCCGCGCCACGCCGCTGCTCACCGACGATCTGGTGATTGTCGGATCGAAGGATAAGCACGTGTACGCCGTCAAAAAAGAAGACGGTTCACCCGCGTGGGACACAAAGACCAAGGGTGAAGTGCTGACCGAACTGGTTCTGGTCCCTGGCGGCGATGAAAATCCGTCGGATGTGGTCGTCGTCGGCACCACCGACGCGGAACGCCTGATCATGGCCTATCAAGTTGACACCGGGGAAGAGGCGTGGCACTATTCCGGCAAGGATTAGCGTCGGCCTACCCCCGATAGACGGGTGAAAACACATGCTCGATATTCTCATTAACCCCTTCATCACCGTACTCCTGTTCCTGTATCAACTTCTGGGCGGGAATATTGTGCTGGCGATTGTGGTGTTTACCATCCTGATCCGCCTGCTCACCTATCCCCTCACCCTCAAGCAGCAGCGCTCCACCAAAGCGATGCAGGAACTCCAACCGGAACTCAAGAAACTTCAAGAGAAGTATAAGAACGACAAGGAAAAACTGGCGCAGGCCCAGTGGGCGCTTTACAAGGAGTACGGCGCGAACCCATTGGCCGGCTGTTTGCCGCTGGTGATCCAGCTTCCGATTATGCTGGCGCTCTACCGCGCGATTGTGGCAACCCTGGCTGCGACCCCGCTGGAACTGCTCAACCTGTCGGGGCGGCTGTGGGTGCCGGAACTATCGAACCAGGTGCCGCTGCAAAATCACTGGCTGTGGCTCAACCTGGCGGTGCCCGATCCACTGTATGTGCTGCCGGTGCTGGTTGTGATCACCACCTGGCTTCAGCAGAAGCTCCTGATGCCGGCGACACCCCCTCCATCCAGCGGCAGCGGGGATCGGTCGTCGGATCAGGCGGCGCAGATCAGCCGCCAGATGATGACGATTATGCCGTTGATGTTCGGCTTTTTCTCGCTTTCGTTCGCGTCGGGCCTGTCGGTTTATTTCATCGCGTCCAACCTGATCGGTATCGGACAGTACGCGATGATGGGCAAGATCACTCTCTTTAAACGGCATCCCGAAGAACAGGAAAAGGACAAGCACGGCGAAGCGGAACCGGATCTGGATGTGAAAGAGAAACCCAAACGCGGCGAAATCCTCCCCCCGCCCCAGGTGAAAGCCCGACGGACCGGGGTCTATGACAGCCGTGCGGAACGGGCGAACAAGATCAAAAGCAAAGCCAAAGGATAGAGGGGAACCATGAGTGAAACGCGGTCAGTGGAGACTTCGGCTGCTGACATTGAAGCAGCGATTGAACTTGGTCTGGCACAGCTTGACGTCACACGCGAGAGCGTGATTGTGGAGATCCTGGAAGAACCCAGCCGCGGCCTGTTGGGCATTGGGGCACGTCAGGCGCGCGTCCGGTTGACCACCGCAGCGCGACCTCGCCCTGCGCTGGTTTCCCCGCCGCCCGCTCCCACACCGGCACCCGAACCCGCCCCTGAAGCCGCCTCGCCCGTCGAATGGAGAACGCCACCCGCCCGCCGCCCCGCACCCCAGTTTGAGCCGGAGCCGGAAGTTCAATTCGAAGATGGCGACAGCACGCTGGCCGATATTGCGCTGGTTAGTGATGACGAACTCGACGACGATGCACGCGTCGAAGTCGCCACGCTGCAAGAACTGCTCGGCAAGATGCAGATCAGTGCCAACGTCACGGTTCATCGCGCGCCGGTGGCCGAAACGGAAGGCGCGCCCTGGGTGCTCCAAATTCGCGGGCGCGACCTTGGCACACTGATCGGCCGGCGCGGCGAAACGCTGGCGGCGCTTCAGTATATCACGCGCCTCATTGCCAGCCGCGAGCTTCAGCGCCGGGCGAATATCGTGCTCGACGTGGAAGGTTACAAGACACGACGCGAAGAAATGCTGCGCCGGCTGGCGCTGCGGATGGCCGATCAGGCGGTTCAACTGGGCCGCACGGTTGCGCTGGAACCGATGCCGCCCTACGAGCGGCGGATTGTACACCTTGCATTGCGGAGCAATCCGAAGGTCCGCACCGAAAGCACCGGCGAAGGGGAACACCGCAAAGTCACCATTATCCCCCAGCGCTATTAGCACCGGCCTTTATCGATCCACGATGCCGCAGCCTTGTCGCTCGCGGCATTTTTGTATTGGATGTGAAGATGCCAACCAACCATTCTGTTCCCGACTTTCTCCTGATCGGCCACATCGCCCACGACGTGACTCCCGAAGGGCCGCGCCTGGGCGGGACTGTATCGTATGGCGCGTTTACGGCGGTCGCGTTTGGGCTGCGCGTCGCCATCCTGACCAGCACCCGCCCCGATGAGCCGCTGCTCGCCAAGCTGCCCCCACAGGTGGAGGTAGTCAGCATCCCCGCCGAGCAGACCACAACCTTCGACAACCGCTACATCGACGGCAAGCGCACCCAGTACATGTATCACCGCGCCAACACGCTGACGCCGGACATGCTGCCCCCGGCGTGGAGGCGGGCGCGGCTGGTCCACATCGGGCCGATCGCGTATGAAGTCGATCCGGCGTTCGCCACAGCGTTTGAAGGCAGCGCGATCTGTGTCACGCCACAGGGTTTTATGCGCTTCCGCGAGCCGGATGGGTTGGTCCGCACGGTACACTGGGCGGACGCCGAACAGGTGCTGTCACGCGCCCGCCTGACCGTGCTCAGCGAAGAAGACATCCGCCATGATCCCGGCCTGGAAGACGTTTTCGCGCGGATTGCGCCGCTGGTCGTCGTGACACGCGCGGCACGCGGCGGCACTGTCCATCGAGACGGCGTATCGTGGGATTTCCCCGCGGACAAAGTGGAGCAGGTCGAGCCTACCGGGGCCGGCGATGTTTTTGCCACGGTGCTGCATATCGCCCTGGACCGCCTGGGCGACCTGGATCGCGCGATCCAGGTGGCGACGTTCCTGGCAGGGCGCTCGGTAACCCGCGTGGGCTTCGACAGCTCACCCACCCCGGCCGAGGTCGCGCAGGCATGGGATCGCGTGAAACAGGGGACGAACTGATGATTGACCGGATTATCCTGAACGCACGGATCACCACGCTGAACCCCGCGCAGCCGCACGCCACGGCGCTCGCCATCCACCACGATCGGGTGGTCGCGGTGGGCGACGACGACACGATCCGCGCGCTGGCCGGGCCGCATACACAGGTGGATAACGCGAACGGCCGCCCGATCATCCCCGGCCTGACCGATGCCCATATCCACTGGGAAGGCGTCGCGCAGAGCTTGCGGCAGGTGGACGTGTTCGAAGTGCCGAGCAAAGCCGAGGCGCTGCGCCGGGTGGCCGATCGCGCCGCGCAGACACCGCCGGGCGAATGGATCGTCGGGCACGGCTGGTCGCAGGTTTATTGGCCGGATCGCACCTTTCCCACGGCCGCCGATCTGGACCGCGTCGCGCCGAACAACCCGGTCTATCTCGGTGCCAAGAGCGGACACGCTGCCTGGGTGAACACGGCCGCGCTGCGCGTCGCCGGGATCACGGCCAGCACGCCCGATCCGGCCGGCAGCAGTATCCAGCGTGACGCATCCGGCCAGCCAACCGGGATTCTGCTCGAAGATCCGGCGATGCTCCTCGTGTGGCGCAAGGTTCCGCAGCCCACGCCGGAACAGGTCGCGCCGTGGATGGCCGAGGCACAGGCGCTCGCCTGGAAAGCCGGCCTGACCGGCATTCACGATTATGATAATCCCGGCTGTCTGGAAGCGCTGCAAATCCTGCGCGAGCGCGGCGAACTGGGGCTGCGCGTCGTCAAGCAGATCAATGCGCCCTGGATCGAGCACGCGCATGCGTTGGGCATTCATTCCGGTTTTGGGGATGAATGGCTGCGGTTCGGCAGCCTGAAGATCTTCGCGGACGGAGCGCTTGGCCCGCGCACCGCGCTGATGTTTGAGCCTTACGAGGGCGATCCGGGCAATACCGGGATCAGCGTCACGGACAAAGAGGAAATGTACGAACTGGTCAGCAAGGCCAGCACCGCCGGGATGTCGTCTGCCATCCACGCGATCGGGGATAAGGCCGTTCACGATGTGCTGGACGTCTTCGAAGCTGTGCGCGGCGAAGAAGCGGCCCGCGGTATCCCTCGCAGTGCCCGCCGCCACCGCATCGAGCATGTCCAGTTGATCCACCCTGCCGACGCGCACCGTCTGGGCGATCTGGACGTTATCGCGTCGATGCAGCCGATCCACGCCACATCCGATTATGAGATGTCCGACCAATATTGGGGCGCGCGTGCCCAATGGAGCTACAACTGGCGCGTGCAGATCGAAGCAGGCGCGCGGCTGGCGTTCGGCTCCGATTCGCCGGTGGAGCCGTTCGAGCCGCTCAAGGGGATCTTCGCCGCCGTGACACGCCGCCGGCCGGATGGATCACCGGGGCCGGATGGCTGGTTCCCTGAAGGGCGGCTGGATATGGACACGGCGCTGCGCGGCTTTACGCAGGGGCCCGCCTATGCCGCCGGAATGGAACATGACCTGGGGCAGATCGCGCCGGGGTATCTGGCCGATCTGCTGGTGCTGGATCGCGACCTGTTCACCATCTCGCCGGATGAGATCCTGGCGACGCAGGTGCTCGGCACGTTGATCGGCGGCGTGTGGAAATACCGCAATGTTCGACTGAGATAGCCTCACCCCCCGGCCCTCTCCACGTCGTAGAGAGGGGGAGGTACCCGGCGGGCATGAGCGCTTTTGTAGGGGCGGGTTTGTTAACCCGCCCGGCGACCCAGCGGGTCGCGTCCCCTCTCCATCACATGGAGAGGGGTTTGGGGTGAGGCTTTCTACTCTACCTGAATATCCAGCCAGCTTGTTTTGCCCGGCTCGATCGTCACATCACCCTTGAAGCGCAGCACCCCGCGAATCCGCACGATCACCTCATATTCCCCGGCCGGCAGATCGCCGTAGGTATAATGCTCGCGGTAGTAGGGATCAGGGTTTACGCCGTCATCGGCATAGCTGTACGTCTGGCGAGACGCGCCGCCCTCGGACTGGATCACGATCGGCACGTTGTACAGCCGGTTGCCGTCGGAATCCGTGACGCGCCCGGCCAGCGTGCCATAGCCGCCCGGCCACGGCATCACCCACAGATCCGGGTTATAGGTGCTGCCGTAAGCATAGGGATCCCCGATCCGCACTTCGAGGTGCAGATGCGATCCCAGCGCGACGCCGGTTGCACCCACCTGCCCGATCTTCTCGCCCTGCTCCACGCGCTGCCCGGTGCCGACATCCACGCGGAACATGTGCCCGTAGAGCGTATAGAGCGGCTGGCCGTTGGGCGCAAGCCGGTCATGCTCGATCACGACCAGATTGCCATAGAAATTGGTCTGCGGCCCAAACTGAACCTCGGAATCGTCCCCGGCGTAAAAGACCCAGCCGCTCCCCGCCGCCAGGATGCCAGTCCCCAACAGGTTCTCAATATCCACGCCGTGATGCGTCTGGAAACCCCCGTCGCCCATCGTGCCGTAGGAATAGCTGCGCGAAGCGTAATCGCGGATGGCGTTGGTGCTGTCTCGCGGGAAGGGCCGCGCCAGCCAGTAATGATCGCGGCGCTCGCCGGTTTCCGCGTAGGTCTGATCGGCTACGACGACCAATTCGGCCGTAGGTTCTATTACCGCCGTCGGTTCGACGTCGTCCGCACGCACCGCCGGCGTTGAGCGCGGGGTGTTGGTCGGGAAAACCATCGGGGGAGTCTCGGTCGGCGCGGGCGTTGTGCTCGGCGCGGCGGTCTGGGTGGGGGCCAGCGTCGGCGTGAGCGTGCTCGTGGGCGTTAATGTCGGTGTTGGGGTCCGTGTTGAGGTCGGCAGCGGGGTCGCCGTGGGGACCTCGGTGGCCTTTTGCTGCATGGCAATTAAGGTGCCCAGTTGGTCCGCGGTTGGACTGGGTGGCTGGGAGGGTGGCGGCTCCGTCTGGACGGCGAGATCCTGGCTGCACGCACTCAACAACAGGCTGGCACACAGCCAGCCCACCCCTATCACGGCAGACCACTTCAAACTCACTCCGAATTGTTTTCCTTTCAATTACTGACCAGCCCCGCCCGTTCTTCGGCTGCCGCGATCGCTATATCCCGCACGGCACGCGCGCGTTCGACCATCGTCTGCACATCATTGGTATAACGCGACCTCAGACTGTCATCGTGCAGGTTGACCATGTTCACGCGGACATTCAGCGCCGCACCCTCGACGGCGGCCAGTCCCACCAGTGCCGCGACCGCCGCATCCGACGCCGCGTTTTTGTTCCCCTGGCGGGCGACCTGCTCCGCGAGCTGCATGGCTTCCAGCGCCAGCCGGGCGACGTTGAACGGCACGTCGGCCGCGCGGAGCGTATTTTCCTGAATCGCCGCGGCCCGCCCCGGATCATCCTCCGGCAGCCGGTAGGCTTCCATCAGCCCGTTAAATGCCGCGACGTCTTCTTCGACGGCGCTGAGCAGCCGCGCCCGCAGGTCGGCTGCGACGGTGACGATCGCGTTCATCGTCTCTTCGACGTCCGCGTACCGCTTTTTGCCGACCGTCAGCCGTGCGACCATCTCCGCCAGCGCCGCGCTTAAGGCTCCGGCCAGCGCGGCCACGGCTCCCCCGCCAGGAGTTGCCGTGCCTTCGGATACGGTGCTGACAAACGGCGCGGCATTGCGCGGCGGCGCTTCGATCGCCACGATGGGACGCGATGCGCCCTCCGGGACCGGCGGCTCTTCGTGCGCCAGCACCGATTCGGAAGTCTCGGCGCGCTGGATGCGGTACTCCAGGATCTGATCTGGCTGGAACTTATCAAGCTGCAAATACCACTGCGCCGCGTTAATAAAAAATTCTTGCGGTGCTAGCCCGATTAATTCGCTGAACGCCACGCTCACGCCGTAGCGCCCGGCCTCGCTGCGGATCAGCTCCATGACGCGGTGAACCGGCGTTTTCTGGTAGTCGGTCAGGTTCATCGATACCTGCGCCTGCCCTTCGACCAGGAAACCCGCGGCCTTCACATAGCGCAGCCCGCCGGATAGAATTCCGCACGGCGCGGGCGATTTTCCGCGCGATCTCGACATCGCCCGTTGTGAGGTACACGTTATAAGCGACCAGCGGCGGGCGCGCGCCGATGACGGTCGCCCCCGCGGTGCCCAGCACTGCCGGCCCAAAATCGGGCATCCGCAGCGGATCGGTGCCTATTGCCTCTTTAAGCTGCTCGTACTGAAACAACTCGCCGCGCAGATTCGCCAGGTTTTGCCGGTCCGGGTGGCTGGCGGCGGATTCGTACAGATAAACCGGGATGTTGAGTTCCTCACCGACCCGCTGCCCCAGCCGCCGCGCGATCTCGACACACTCCGCCATTTTCACATCGCGGATCGGCACAAACGGCACCACATCCGTCGCGCCCAGGCGCGGATGCTCGCCGGTATGCTCGTCCAGGTTGATCAGCGCGGCCGCGGTTTGAATCCCCGCGAACATGGCGCGCTCGACCGCTGTCCGGCTCCCCGGCGAAGGTAATCACGGTGCGGTTGTGATCGGCGTCGCTGCTGGTATCCAGAATATGAATCGGGGCGGCCTGCTCCAAAGCGGCGATAATGGCGTCAATGACATCCTGGCGACGGCCTTCACTGAAATTGGGAACACATTCGACCAACGGGTTTGTCATGAGATAACGAGATCTCCTTCTCCGAATATTTTAGAGGCGCTCAGGTCTTGCAGGCCAACCAGCGCGCCAGACACGCTACCCCACCGCCCCACGTTTGTCAAAAATACGCGCAATCCGATCAGGTCGTCGGTTGCACGCGTGTTCCGATTTGCTATAATTCTTTAACACTCAGGCGGCGATTGGTGGGAGCCAGATCCATGTCCGTCGTAGACGATGTAAAAGCCCGTCTTGACATCATCGACGTGATCTCCGGCTATGCGAACCTGCAAAAGGCGGGGCGCAACTATAAAGCGCTGTGTCCCTTCCACCAGGAAAAAACGCCGTCGTTTGTCGTGTTCCCCGATACCCAGACATGGCGCTGTTTTGGCGCGTGCGGCGTAGGGGGCGATGTCTTCGGCTTTGTCATGAAGATGGAAGGCTGGGACTTTGCCGAAACGCTGCGCGAACTGGCCAAGCGCGCGGGGGTGGAGCTAACCCCCTTTACGCCGCAGCAGGAGCAGCAGCAAACCGAGAACGACCGGCTGCGCGGCCTCCTCAACGAAGCCGCTCGTTTTTTTCATGACCAGCTGCGCAACGCACCGGCGGCCCAGGCTGCGCGGGATTACGTCGTGCGGCGCGGCCTCAACGAGCGCACCGCCGAAACCTTCCTGATCGGCTACGCGCCCAACGATTGGCGGCAGGCACTCAACCACCTGCAAACCCACGGCTTTACGCCCGATGAGATTGTCGCGGCGGGCGTCGCCACGCGCAACGACGAAGGCCACATTTACGACCGCTTCCGCCACCGCCTCATGATCCCGATCCGCGATGGGCGCGGCAGCACGGTTGGATTTGGCGCGCGTGCGCTGGATAAAGACACCACTCCCAAGTATCTGAACTCGCCGCAGGGGCCGCTGTTTGACAAAAGCCGCCTGCTCTTTGGGCTGGATATGGCCCGCCGCGCCATCCGCGAAACCGAGACCGCGGTGATCGTGGAAGGTTACATGGACGCGATCCAGGCCCACCAGGCGGGATTTACGAATGTCGTGGCGCAGATGGGCACCGCGCTCACCGAAGAACAGCTTCGCCAGATCGACCGCTACGCCACGCGCCTGATCCTGGCCCTGGACCCCGATGCCGCCGGGGTGAACGCCACCATGCGCGGGTTGAACGTCGCCCGCGAAACCCTCGACGATGAACGGCTGACGACGTTTGATCCCCAGGGCATGATGCGTTACACTGGCATGCTGAACATGGATATACGGGTGATCCGTTTACCAGAGGGGCAGGACCCGGACGACCTGATCCGCGAAAATCCGGCGGCGTGGGAGTCACTGATCGCAAAGGCGATCCCGGTAGCCGATTACGTCATCCAGCAGGGAACCGCACATCTCGGCAGCCAGTCGTCTTACCACGAGCGGGAGCAGGCTGCGCGTGTGCTGCTGCCCATCCTGACCTCCACCGAGAGCGATATTCAGCGCAATGGCAATATTCAGGCGTTGGCGCGCCGCGTCCATATCGACGAGCGCACCCTGATCCAGTGGACTCAGCACCGGCAGGCTGCCACAGCCCGCCGCACGCCGTCGATCCGGGAGCAGCGCCGGCTGGCCGACCGCACGATGCCAACCAGCCCGGCGGCTGCCGCGCCGGTACCGCCCGCACCGCGGGAAGGATTTTTCCTATGGATGCTGATCGAGCAGCCGGATCGCCTGTATGCAGCTAACCGAAAGCTGCGTGAGTTAAGAGGTAATGATGCCCGCCTTGCACGGATCCTCTCCGCGCTGAACGCCGAGGATTTCAGCCGGGCGGATTACCAGGCGATTTTTCATGTGCTGGAGAAGGCGCTCCGCCAGGACGAATTAGATACTTCAGAATATCTTTACCGTCATCTTTCGCCCGAACTGGGGATCGTGCTGCAAGCCTTGCAGGTTCCACCGCAAGAAATGATCCAAAAAGGATTACCCCGGTCGCTGATGGCGGAGCTTCCGTCGATCGTCCGTGAGCAATCACGCGTCAACACGCTGCCGGAGGCCAATACAGATTTATTTGTTAAGGAGGCGCTGGAATTGCGTCTGCGCCGCCTGGAGCGTGAATTGGACGAACTATATTTTTATCAAATGGACATGCAGGACAAGAGTAATATAAACGGCGACTATCATCAAGACGAGCAAAAAGCCCATATAGTGGCTCGCCAGTTAGTTGTTTTGGCGCTTCGCAGCATGCGGAGCATTTACCGCGAGACGTGATGATCAGGACACTATGCCAAACGATCTGAACCGCAAGCACGAAGACGTGCCCAATGCCATCAAAGCGCTGCTCGCCAAAGGTCGCCGGGAAAAACAACTGACCGAGAGCGAGATCCTGGCGCTGTTTGATGATCCGGACAGCGACGAAGCCCAGACGGTCCTTGAGCAGATCGAAGACCTGGGGATCGAAATCGTCTCCGATCCGCACACCACACACTACACATTCGACGCCAATGGCGGGGACAGCACCGAATTTGATCTGGACGCCGCCGAAGATGGGGCCGACATGCCCCGCGTGGACCCGGTTACCCTGGCCGACGATCCGGTTCGCATGTACCTGAAGGAAATCGGGCAGGTGCAGCTGCTCGATCCCGACCGGGAAACGTGGCTCTCATCGCAGATCGCCGCCTATAACCTGCTGGCGACCGTCACTGAGCAGTGCGCGCAGGAAACCGGCCACGAGCCGGAGCCATGCGATATTTTGCAGTTGGTCTACCGCTATCTGCTGACCAACTGGCACAATCTCCTGAACCAGATCCCCAGCTTCGATATTGAGCCGCCGCTGATCGACCTGATGATCGGGGAGGCGCAAAACCTGCGCCGCAGTTGGGACGGCGAGTCCCCTTCGTACATCCGCGCCTATCTCGAGAAAGCGGAGTGGGGCCGCGATGATGGCTGGAACCGGGTCGCCACCAGCATGTTTCAGGTCTTTCAGGCGCTCTACCTGATCCCCGGCCCGCTGCAGGACTGGCTGGCAGCCTACTACCAGACCGAGGGGAACTCGTGGCCGGATGACGAAACATTCTACGAGCAGCTGCACAACCACCGGCGCGAGCTGAACCCGATCATCGAGCAGGAATTCGCGCAGGTGCAGGAGCGCGGCCCGCAGGCCGCCGAGGCGCTGACCCGGGCTAATCTCCGGCTGGTGGTGAGTGTCGCCAAGCGGTACATGGGGCGCGGCATCAACTTCCTGGACCTGATCCAGGAGGGCAACATCGGCCTGCTGCGCGCCGTCGAGAAGTTCGACCATACGAAGGGCTTCAAGTTCAGCACCTATGCCACATGGTGGATCCGGCAGGCCATCAGCCGCGCCATTGCCGACCAGGCCCGCACCATCCGCATCCCCGTCCACATGGTCGAGACCATCAACCGGCTGATGCGCGTCCAGCGGGAACTGCTGCAAAATCTCGGCTCGGAGCCATCCGCCGAGCAGATCGCGCTGGAAATGGAGTTCCTGACACCCGAAGAAACCCAGGCGATCCGCGATACGTGGGCCGCTGACGAAAAGCTTGAGTCGGGGCTGGCGCGCAAACTGCGCCGCGCCGCGAACAAGGTGCGCCGGATTCTGCGTATCTCGCAGGAGCCGATGTCGCTGGAAATGCCCGTCGGCCAGGAAGACACCAGCCAGCTTGGTGATTTTATCGAAGACGACAAGATCCTCGGCCCGGTGGACGCCGCCGCCCGTCAACTGCTGAAAGAACAGATCCGCGGGGCGCTGTCGGTGCTTAATACGCGCGAGCGTGAAGTGCTGGAAATGCGCTTCGGCCTGAGCGACGGCCAGGAGCACACCCTCGAAGAAGTGGGCCGGCACTTTGGCGTGACACGCGAGCGCATCCGCCAGATCGAAGCCAAGGCGCTGCGTAAACTCCGCCACCCAAATCGCAGCCACCCGCTGAGGGATTACCTGGAACTGTAATTACAAACCGGCGTTGATCATCTCCCGCAGCGCGGGCGTATAATCAGGTGATGGCAGCGCGCAGCGGGGGAATCACAGCATGACGGTACGCCGGGTGGTTGCGGGGCTTTGGGTGGTGATGATGCTGGTATCGGCGTGCAGCAAGGCCGAGCCCGATCCGACCCCATCCCCTGACAGCGACAGCATCCACGCGGCGAGCACGCTGTTTGCCCAACCCACTCGCGCCCCACGCCTGACGCCAACCCCAACCCCTGTGAACGAAGTCGAACTGGATCTCAACCGGACCACCGCCCGCATGGAGCGCGCCGTCCTCGCGGGCGATGTGGACGAGTATCTGGCGAATATCTGGGAGGGTGATCCCCTGTTTCTCGAGGAACATCGCCGCTGGGCGTTGGACTGGCAGGAACACCGGCTGAGGGTTTTTGAGATTGATCTCTACGGTATCCAGTTGCTTTCACCCGATACCGCCGCCGCGCGGATGACTACGCTGTGGAGCCAGCGCGATCGCAGTGACGCGGGATCGGCGGGGGGTGCGACCACCTCCGTGCTGTTTCATCGCGAGAATGAGACATGGCTGCTGGCCGGCGAGCGCTGGAAAGCCGTCGATCTGCCCCAGATCCGCTTCTATCACTTCGCGGATGAGATCGTCAACAATGAGCCTCAGGCGCAGATCGTGCTTGAATACCTGCCGTCGATCATCGCCCGCGTGAACGAGGCACTTGGTTTTGTGCCGGAGCACACCGTACACATCAGGATGTACGATAATGCCGTGACGCTCCAGAACTGGACGCGCCTCTCGGTGCCCACCATCGAACACTGGAACGAGCCCGGTGAAGCGATCAAGCTGGCGGTGGGGGCGAGCAATACCGCGCCGACCGAAGCACAGGTCGCCGCTGAATATGCGCGGTTTGTGCTGTACGAGATGGCGGACGGTACCCATGGCGCGTTCCCCTGGTGGCTGGAAGAGGGTATCTCACAGGTTGGCGGCGGACTGTTCCAGACGCTCAGCCGGCGCAACCGCGTGATCGATCAGGTCGCGGCGCTGGCGTCGGCCCCGGTGGATGCGGAACAACATCTTTTTGACTGGTCATCGCTCGACACGCCGCCCGATCTACTCCCCGAAGCCCATCAGCTTGCGGTCGATCAGGCGTTTACTTTCGTCCATTACGTCACCGAAACCTATGGCGCGGACCGGCGCAACGCCTGGATCGGCGCGATCGCGGCGAATCAGACCGTCGATGTGGCTGCGCAAACTCACCTGGGCGCGAGCTTTGCCGAGCTTGATGCGGACTGGCGCGCGTGGCTGGCCGCGCAGTCCTGAGAACCACGCTCCACTTTTGCCCCGCGAGATGTTAAAATAGCGTGATATTGTGATGATCACCCAGTGAGATCGCGCCATGCCAACCGAGCGCCTGTACTACACCGATGCCTATACGACCACGTTTGAAGCCGATCTGATCGACGTCACGCGCCATGAGGGCCGCGCGGCCGTGGTGCTGGATCGCAGCTGCTTCTATCCGACCAGCGGGGGCCAGCCGCACGACACAGGCACCTTGAACGACCTGCCCGTTACGGACGTGGTGCTGCGCGAGACGGATGGCGTGGTGCTGCACGTCCTTGAGGACGAACCCGCCTTCACCGGGGCGCGCGCTGCAGGGCGAATCGATTGGACGCGCCGCTTTGATCACATGCGGCACCACACCGGCCAGCATATTCTCTCGCAGGCGTTTGTCCAGCTTGCCGGGGCGGATACGGTTGGCTTCCATCTCAGCCCGGACAGCGTGACCATCGATCTGAACAAGACCGCGCTCGACGCCGGAGTGATCGATGCTGCCGAAGACCTGTCCAACCAGATCGTCGCGGACAACCGGCCCGTGCGCGCCTATTTCCCGTCCGCCGAGGAATTCGCCGCGCTCCGCCTGCGCAAAGTGCCCGACGTCGAGGGCGATTTCCGCGTGGTGGAAATCGAAGGGTTTGATGCAAATGCCTGCGGCGGCACGCATGTCACCCACACCGGCGAGATCGGCGTGATCAAAATATTGCGGGCGGACCGGCGCGGCGATTCGACGCGGATCGAGTTCCGGTGCGGCGGGCGTGCCCTTCAGGATTACCGGCAGAAACACACCCTGCTCAGCCAGATCGCTGCCGAACTGACCACCGGCTACGACCAGATCCCGGCCATTCTGGCGAAACTCCGCGAGGAAAACAAAACGCTGCACCGCGACCTGCGCGCGCTGCAAAATGTCGTTCTGGAGCAGGAGGCTGGCCGGCTGTGGCAGGCGGCGGATCGCAGTGCCGGCTACGCGCTGATCGTGCAGGCATATGACGGACGCGACGCGGCTGAGGTCCGCCAGATCGTGCAGCATCTGGTTGCGCATCCGGCCACGATTGCTCTGTGCGGCGCGGCCGGCGAAAAAGCGCAGCTCATCGCGGCCCGTTCGGACGATCTGACCGAGGATATGGTCGCCGTGCTCAAGCGCGGCCTGCTCACCTGGGGGGTGGATCGCGGCGGGGGCCGCCCGTCGTTTGCTCAGGGCGGAGGACCGGCCGTATCACTCGAACAGGTTCAGACTGCGCTGGCGGCTGCCGCCGCGATGCTTGGATCGGCCCATCGTTAAAAGGTGTAAAAGTGCTAGAAATCGCTCCTGGTGTCTACATTGAAACCGGCTTCCGGCGTGTGAATGTCGGCGCTGTCCTGACAGAGGCGGGCTTTGTGCTGATCGATACGCCTCCCTATCCAGATGACGCGCTCGCCTGGCGCGATATGCTGGCCGGGCTGTCGCCCAGGCCGATCCTCGCCATTATCAACACCGACTGCCACGCAGACCGGATACTGGGCAACGGGTGGTTTGACGCGCGCGTAATCGTGGCCCATGAGGATACGATCGCCCGCCTGGAAAATGTGCCGTCCTCGTTTCTCGAAAGCGCCGTCGATTCGCTGGTGCGCTCCCCGGGCGAGCGCAGTCACTTTTTGGGGACGCAGGTGAAAATTCCGACGGTGGGTTTTTCTCACCGGATGCAGCTTCGCTACGGAGGGCTGGCCATTCCACTCATCGCCATGTCCGGGCCGACCGCCGGAAGTCTGTGGGTTCATCTGCCCGAGCAGCGCATCGTCTTTGTGGGTGACAGCGTCGTGGTGCATCAGCACCCATTTATCTCCAGCACGACCACCAAGAACTGGCTCGAAAGCCTGACCATCCTGCGCCGGTCGCGCTTCGCAGCCGATTGGATTGTGCCGGGGCGCGGTCCGGTGGTCGATAAGGACGCCACCGAGCCGATCTCCGACTATTTGCGGCTGGCACGCCGCCGCGTACAAAGCCTCTACCGGGCTGGCCGGCCGCGCGCCGATACCTCAACCCTCGTGCCTGAACTGCTGGAGCAGTTCCCCTACGACGAAAGTGATCTGGAACAGGTGCAGCGGCGGATCAAAGCCGGGCTGGACCGTATTTATGAAGAGGTTAAGGCGACTGATTCACCCGACGGCAGGTAACACAGGCGCTATCGATAACCACGCGCAAAAGGTCGGCGCGAGGTTCCTTTTCCAGTTTCTCCATGTAAAAATGCAGATCATAGAGTAATAATAGCTGCTATTGAGCAGGTTCGTGATATAATGGACCTATCATGAATCCCTAGAGATGTTTACTCAGCCCAACTGGTCAGGCTTCCATGACAACAACGATACTTCTGGTCGAAGACAACAAAGACTTGCGCGATAATGCGGTCCTGGTGTTGCAGCTCGAAGGTTACGAGGTCGCATCGGCCGGCGATGGGCGTGAAGCCCTGGACATCCTGGAAAACGGGTTTGAACCTCAGTTGATTGTCAGCGATATTATGATGCCGCGTATGGATGGTTATGAGTTTTTTGAAGCCGTCCGCCAGCACCGGCATCTGCGCACCGTCCCGTTTATCTTCCTCACCGCGCGCAGCTCGAAACGGGATGTCTCTGTGGGGCGGCTGCTGGGGGTGGATGATTATCTGGTTAAACCGTTCGACCCCGAAGAACTACTGATCGCGATCCAGACCCGCCTCAAACGAACCGACGAAATCCGCACGGAAGCGCGCGAGAGCCTGCAAGACGCCCGCCGCCAACTGGTCGACGTGCTCTCTCACGAACTGCGCACACCGCTGACCTATGTCACGGGGGGATTCGCGCTGCTGGCCGAAGACCTGAAAGATCAGTTTGGCTTTCCCTCCACTGAAAACGTCCAGGCCAGTCTGGAACTGATCCAGAGCGGCACGGAGCGGCTCAACCGGCTGGCCGAGCAGATGGTGCTCTATTCGCAGCTCATCAGCGGTAATGTCAAGGAGCGGCTGCAGACCACCGGGGAAAAATTGGACCTGGCTTTTTTGATCTACGACGCCCGCGACCTGATGTCCGTCATGGCGCGCGAACGTGGCATGATCTTCCGCCAGAATTTGCTCGAAACCGAAACGCTGGCTGTCTTTGGCGTTCGCGATCTGCTGGTGGCTGCTTTCAGCGAAGTCATTCGCAACGCGCTCCTCTATTCGCCGCCCGGCACCCAGATCAAGCTCAGCATGGCGCGTGAAAGACACTACGGCGTGTATACGGTCAGGGACGAGGGGCGGGGAATCAAACCCGAAGATCTGGTCAATATCTGGAATGTGATGATCCAGTCGGACCGGGACTATAACGAGCAGCAGGGCACCGGCATGGGGCTGCCCATCGTGAAGGGGCTCATCGCCGAACACGGTGGACAGATCGAGTTGGACAGCATCCCCGGCCAGGGAACCTGTGTCAAGATCTGGCTCCCCCTGGTGCTCGACTAAAAGCCCAGCGTCGCCCCGCCATCGATCAGGATCGTCTGCCCACGGATCATAAAAGCCGCGGGCGAGCACAGGAACATCACCACCTCGGCAATATCATCGGGCGTGAGCACCTGCCCCGCCGGGGTTCGCTCCATCGCATAGGCCAGAATCTCCTCAAACCGTTCGCGCATATTGGGGAAATGCTGCAAGGCATCAGTTCGGACCATGCCGGCGGACACGGCATTCACCACGATTTTCATCGGCGCGAGCTCGACCGCCAGATAGCGTGTCACTGCTTCAAGCGCCGCCTTCGACGCCCCTACGACCACATATTCCGGCAGCACCCGCTGCGCGCCAACGCTGGAAATATTCACGATCGCACCGCCGCCGCGTGCCGCCATCAATGGGGCCGCGCGCTGAGCCAGAAACAGCGCCGCACGGGCGTTAATGTTCAGCGTCCAATCCCACCCTTTAACGCGCTGCTCCATGACGGGGCGGTTGTAACCGGATGCCGCGTTATGCACCAGGATGTCCAGCCCGCCGAGTTCTTCCGCCGCCGAATCAACCAGCCGTTCCAGATCCTCGGGTTTGCCAATATCCGCGCGCACGAGGTGGACCTGCCGGCCCAGTACGCGGATCTCTTCGGCGGCGGCTTCGGCAGTTTCGCGGTTGCGGAAGTAATTCAGCACCACGTCCGCCCCTTCCGACGCAAACCGCAGCGCGATCGTCTTCCCGATCCCGCGCCCGCTGCCTGTGACTAAAGCGACTTTACCTGCAAATCGGCCCGGCTGTTCGTCCATAAACCCGATCCCCCTGGCTACAATGGTTGTATCTCGATCTCGTCCAGTGCCAATGTCTGTTCTTCCGTTGTATCGATCAGCCCGTACCCGAACCGGCCCTGCGGCGTCACGATGGCGTACTGGTTATCGTTCCACGCCACGAAGCCAAGCGGACCGCGCGGCGCGTAAGGCGTGACCAGCACAGTTTCCTCATCGACCCGGAATGTCACGGACTTAGCCCGCCACGTCAATTCATAGTTGTGCGGCTCGGAAATATCGACCGGCAGCGGCGCTTCGGCTACCCCTAACGCACGCTGACCGATCGGCCACAGCCTGCGAACCAGCGCCGGGACCCGCATCAGCAGAAAGCCGATCGGCGCAAAGGGAGCTAGCGCCAGAAACCCTGGCCGCCACGCGTCGATGGTGGCGGCTTTCCAGCCGTATCCCGGCACACCCTTCGCCAGCGCCATATTGTTCGGCGGCGAGGCAAAGAAAAACCACACGGCGCGCGGCAGTGCCGGTAATCGCGTACCAACCGGGACGAAGGGCGCATTCCAGAACCCAAAGCCCGCGGTGCCCTTAAGCTGATCCACGGGGTGGGACGCCCATGCCCGCACGCGCAGCCGCAGCGGGGCGCGCCACGGGAAATCGCGCCGCGCCAGCCCTTGATAGTCCGAGATCTGCGCGTCGCTGTACTGATGGCTGCTGGCCGGGCCAAGCACACAGCGCAGCGTACCATCCACCTGCTCTAATCGCCCGCTGCCCACTTCGAGCGGTCGCCACCAGGGATTCAGCGCGTCGGCGTCAAACGAATCGCGGATCAGAGCCGGCTTTCCGGTGCCCATTGTTTGTCCCGACTTCCACTCAAGCGGATGTCTCCGCCGCCTGCAAATGATCCCACAGGGCGCGGCGGAATGCCTCCGTTTGCTGGCGATGAACCGGGTGCCCGCAGTCGAACATCATCAGGCGGCCCTGTGCGGTACGCTGCCACGAGATCGCGGCCCCGGAATTCCGGGTTGAGCGTATCGCCGCGCCCCAGCATGAGCAGAAATGGGCAGGTGATCCGGTCCGCTTCGTCCAGGCTGACATTGCCGCCGCTGTCGATGATCTGCTTCATGGCGTTGATCCAACCCAGCACCATCGGTTCGATATACTGCGGGCCATGCAGCGCGCGCGTCTGTTCGCTGACCCAATCGGCGGGCCAATACCGCTGCAAATACTCGCGCTGGTCTGGCCCAAAGAAGCCCACCGCGCCCCACGCGGCCACCGACTTCACCAGATCCGGCCGGATGATGGGCATCAGCACGGCCACCTCGCCGCCGTCACTGTAGCCGACGATGTGCGCGTGCCGGATGCCGAGTCCATCCAGAAACGCTGCCATATCTTCGGCATCGCGCCGGTAAAAATCGCGCGTATAGGTGCGCGGCTTCGGACCGGATCGACCATAGCCACGCCGGGTGGGGGCGATCACCCGGTAGTACGGCCGCAGCCACTCGATCTCCGGGCCAAATTCGGCGTCCCACGAGCCGAGCCAGCCATGGATCAGCACCACGACGGGCTTAGCCTGATCGCCAGTATCCCCATAGTCGATCGTCGCGCCGTTCGCTTCAATCACCGGCATGCTGGTTTACTCCTGCTGGCTTTCGATACACTGGTTGATCTCCGCCTTGAGATCGAGATCCGGACGAAACACAATGGTGTGAATCCCAAGCGGCTGCGCGCCGCGGATATTGGTCAGGGATTCGTCTACCAGGATCGCTTCGCGCGGGCCCACGCCCAGCGTCTGAAGCGCCACCCGATAAGCCGTCGGATCGGGCTTCATCATTCCCATCTGCGCCGAGATCAGGACATGATCGAACAGGTCAGCAAGGCCCAGGTCGCGCAGCCGGCTGGTGAGCTGCAGCGAATTGTTGCTCAACAGCGCCACCTGATAACCCTTCGCGCGAAAATCGCGCACCAGCGCGACGACTTTGTGATTCACGCGATCGCCGCTGAAATAGTCCCGGCACAGCGCATCCACGTCCTCTTTGCGCATATACAGCAGTTCGGCCACGCCGTTCCAGTAGGCTCTGGGCGTGATGCGGCCTAACTGCGCCTGGATCCAGATGTCGCTGTGGTGGACCGCGCGCTCTACGCTGCCCGGCGGCAGACCCAGGCGCTCATCCCAGATGTGGCGAAGGCTGTATTCTTCCGTGCGGACCAGCACGCCCACAAAATCGAAGATCAATGCTTTAATCATCGCTTGTTCTGTGCTAAAGTTTGAACAGGTCTTCCGCGACCTCAACGCAGGCAAAGGTGGGTTTATTATAGTGGCAGCTACAACTTCTGAAAAAAAACCGGCGCGTTCTCACTCGCTGCGCTTTTACGAGCGCTGGTGGATCCTGGCGAACGCGATGACCGATGGCCTGCTTCAGCATATGTGGTGGGCCATCGACCGATTCTCCAAACATGGCACGCGCGAATCGGCGGCGCTGTCCTACTACGCGATCTTCTCCGTCTTCCCGCTGATCCTGCTGCTGATTGTCGTGATCGGCACGACCCTCGGACCGGCCGCCGCCCGCAACCAGATCAACGGGGTGCTGCGCCTGTTCCTGCCTAACTCGACCGCCAACTTCTTGCAGGACAGTATCGCTGAGACGCTCGAACAGCGCGGATCGTTTGGTCTGGTCGCCGGTATCACCCTGCTGTGGTCATCCCTGGGGTTTTTCTCGAATCTCTCGTCGGCCTTGTCGCGCACGTTCCGCGATCCCAAAGGTTATAACACGTGGCAGTCGCGGCTGTTCGGTCTGGGGATGATGATGGCGCTGGGGGTACTCGTGCTGGCGTCGCTGGCGACCTCGCTGGTGTTCAGCCTGTTGGATCTGGTCATTTTTTACCAGGACGCCACCTGGATCGCGACCGGGGCGCTGATCGTCCCGCTGAGCCTGAGCGTTGCCATCTTTGCGTTTCTCTACCGCTTTGTGCCGCGCCGCCGCGTCCGCTGGGATGCGATCTGGGTGGCGGCCTTTGTGGGCGGCGGGGCGTGGGAAGGGGCCAAGCGGGTCTTTGCCTGGTATCTCGATAATCTCGCCTCGTACAGCCTGGTGTATGGCTCCGTGGCGACGCTGATTGTGCTCATGCTGTGGGTCTATCTGTCCGGCATTATCATTCTGCTCAACGCGGAAGTGTGCGTGGCGCTCGACGACTGGATGAGCAAACGCTCGGTCGAGGATCTGCGCGTCACGTATACGGAGCATGTCCGCCCGGAGTCGTAGCGGAGATCGCCGGAATGCGGTTTTTGTAGGGGCGTATTGCGATACGCTCCATGGATGTCAAGATAAGGTCAGCATGCCGATGGATCGTGAGAGTTAGCCCCTCCCCCTGCCCCCTCCCCACAGGGTGGAGAGGGGAAAAGCCCGCCGTCAAGTCCCTCTCCACTGTGTGGGGAGGGATTTAGGAGGGGCCAACCCGTGAAATGGCGCTTAACTTGACGCATATTGGGCGTATTGCGGTACGCCCCTACGTATCATCATCGAATCCATCAGACGCTCTCGCGCTCCAGTACGTATACCAGCCCACCCCGCTCAGGATCGAACGGCCGGTCGATGAACCCGTTATAGCGCCCGCAAACGCTCAACCCCACCTGCGCGAACAGCCTGTCCATGTCGTGATGCGACGGCCACCACGTCTGCCGCCGGTACTCGCGGCGTTCGTGGCCGGGGCCGAAAACCACTGTCTGCGTATGCGAAACCCGCTCCTGGTGGTCATAACGCTGGCGGTAGATCGCCGCACCACCCTGCCACTCGTCCCAGTGCTGCGAGCGCGGCGGCAGATCGGTTTCCCAATCGTCCGTGCCGAGCAGCAGCCGCCCGCCCGGACGCAGCAGATTCGTCACATCCCACAGGGCATCGAGCGCCCGCTCGCGCGTCGGGAACCACGTCAGCAGATTGCCGCAGAACTGTGCAATCGCATCGAACGATCCGCGCAGCGGCAGCGCCGCAAGATCTGCTTCGACCCAGTGGATCGGGAGCTCCTGGCGCTGAGCGTGGTAACGTGCGAGCGCCAGCAGTTCGGATGAAAGATCAATGCCGGTCACGTTCAGACCGTGAGCGGCCAGCGGCAGGCTGTGCCGCCCCCAACCGCAGCCCAGGTCAAGAATCCGGTCGCCGGGACGCAGCCCAAGCTGCCGGAGCGCGAACTGTATTTCAAGGTCCGTATTCTGTGCCCATGCGCCCGGTGAACCGCCGGTGATCATGCGGCGTGCCCATCCGGCTGCGATCTGGCGATACCAGGCATTATTATCGGTGTAGTCGAGCGTGTGTGCGTACACGGCAAAACTCCTGCTGTCCAGGACACACGGGCGGGGGCGCGTTTCTCCGCATCCCAGGATCGGACAATCCTTAGCCATTGCGTTTTAGCTTGCCCGTGCGTTTTTCCATATTTGTCTGCCCGCCGGAACCAGTGAATATCCGGCAAATCCACGACGACGCCCATCAAGAGCAGGGACCATAGATAACTCAACGGTTCGTTGTGTGTTACGTGTTACCTGAAATGAACAGAACAAACGCGTCTGTTACTGTCGAGAGCCTGCCGCCGCAAGAAAAAAGCCGCGAGCGGGAGGCCCACGGCTTTGGGTTCGATCATGGACTCCGTCATACGGGAGTCCGCCCAAATAAAAACCGCAGGCGTTGCACCTGCGGCCATTGACTTACATCAGCGAGTAACCCTAACGGCATACAGGCGCAATACGGCAAAGATCAGCTCCGCCGGGAACGTTCTTGGGTACGCGAATCGCGATGTTCATGAAATTAGCCATTGCGCCTTTACTCCTTTCTTAGGATGCTGGCAGTATAGCATGGCCTCTTGAGGATTGTCAAGCGCTTTATGGAGGACCGTCAATATACGAACCGGCAGGCGCATGTTATAATCTGGCTGTTTGCATCTCTAGATTCTTTTCAACAAAAGGATTTTGAACGATGGACTTTGCACTGACCGAAGAACAGGTGATGGCGCAGGAAATGGTGCGGGAGCTTGCGCGCGACCAGATCTACCCCACCCTCAAGGAATGGGATCGCAAGCACCAACCTCACCCGGATGTGCTGCCCCTGTTAGCGGAAAACGGCGTTTTAGGGATCAACATCCCGGTTCGTTATGGCGGGCAGGGCTTTGATTACATCACGTTGGCGCTTGTCTGCGAAGAACTGGAACGGATCGATGCCAGCCTGCGCGTGGTCATGTCCGTTCATGCCGGCCTGAACAGCCTGGCGCTGCTGCAATGGGGCACCGAAGAACAGAAACAGCGTTTTCTGGTTCCGCAGGCGCAGGGGCGAAAAATACGCCGGTTACGGCCTGACCGAAGCTGACGCCGGCAGCGACCCCGCCAATCTGCGCTCGACCGCCCGCCGCGAGGGTGATTGTTACATCCTCAACGGCGAGAAGATGTGGATCAGCCTGACCGCGTTCGCGCATCATTTCATCGTGTTCGCCAAGACCGATCCCCACGCCGAGCCGCGCCACGCGGGCATCACCGCCTTTATCATCACGCGCGATATGAAGGGCGTCAGCACCCACGACGAGAAAGGCAAGCTCGGCGTGCGCGCCGGCTCGACCGGCGCGATCGTGATGGAAGACGTCGAGGTGCCGATCGAAAATCGTCTGGGCGAAGAGGGCGAAGGCTTTAAGATCGCCATGAGCTGCCTGGACAACGGGCGTTACACGGTGGCGGCGGGCGCGACCGGCTGCATCCGCGGCTGCCTGGAAGACAGCGTCAAATATTCCAAAGAGCGCCACACCTTCGGCGTGCCGATTGCCGAGCACCAGTTGATCAAGCAGAAGATCGCCTACATGCAGCAGTGGTACGACGCGGCGAGCCTGCTGGTCTTCCGGGCGGGCTGGCTGAAAAACCAGGGCAAGCGCAACACGCGCGAAACCGCCGTCGCCAAGTGGTTTGCGACGGATATGAGCGTCAAGGCGGCGCTGGAAGCGATCCAGCTGCACGGCGCATACGGCTTCAGCGACGAATACGACGTGGAGCGCTACCTGCGCAATGCCAAGGGCGCGGTCATTTACGAAGGCTCCAGCGAAATTCAGCAGTTGATCCAGGCCGATTACGCGCTGGGCAACCGCGGTCGATAAGCCGATCCGCTGCGAGCCGGTGCCGTATGATCCTGAATTCTGGCAGAGCGAGGCGTAACACAACAGAGCTTTAAAGGAAGAATAACCACAGAGGGCACAGAGACAAATTTGTTAAGAGAAAAGGCAAGAAACACCAATCGCGGGGGATGTTTCTCTCTTGTCCTCGTTCTTTACCATGTTTTTCTCTGCGAACTCTATGCCCTCTGTGGTGAAATGCTTTTTCTTTTTGTAAGGAGGGAATCACTTGCACGTCGTTGTGTTGACCAAAAATACGCCGGATACCGAGGCGACCGTCTCGGTGAAACCCGATGGCAGCATCAATTTTGGGGATAAGCTGGTCATCAATCCCTGGGACGAATACGCAATCACCGAAGCGATCCTGCTGAAGGGCGCGCATAATGTGAAAGTCACGGTGATGACGGTCGGCCAGGAAGAGCACAATGAAGCCCTGAAGCACGGCCTGGCGATCGGCGCGGATCAGGCGATCCGCATCTGGGACAAGGCGATGGCCGGCGGTTACGACAGCCTGGTTTATGCCAGAGCCGCCGCCGCCGCAATCAAAAAACTAGGGGATGTCGATCTGGTCATTTTCGGCAAGGAGCTGTCCGATCTCGCCGCTGACCAGCACATCTTCCAGACGGCGCGCAAGCTCGGCTGGAATGCGCTCGGGTTCGTCGCCAAGATCGAAGCGGTGGACTTCAACGCCAAGACGATCCGCGTCCGCCGCATGACCGACCAGGGCATGCAGATCACTGCCAGCCGCCTGCCCGCCGTCATCAGCGTGCTAAAGGACATCAACGAGCCGAAATATCCGACCTTTATCGGCATCCGCAAAGCAGCCAAGGCGGAAATTCCCGTCTGGGGTGCAGCCGAACTCGGCCTGGACGCGGCGGCGCTCGCGCCCAACACCAAGCTCGTCCGCTACCAGGAACTTCCTAAGCGTGAAGGGGTCGTTGAGATGATCGACGGCGCATCCGCGCAGGAGAAAGCTCAAAAGCTGGTCGATAAGCTGATCGAGGAGAAGATTCTATGAGCGCCAACATCTTCGTCTGGATCGAACAGCACAACGGCCAGCCCGTCTCCGCCTCGTGGGAAGCGCTCGGACAGGCGCGGCGGCTGGCCGGCGGCAATGCCGATGGGGGCACCGTTACGGCGCTGGTGTTTGGGCAAAATGTGGATTCGGCCGTGCAATCCGCTTTCCACTATGGCGCGGACGCTGTGATCAAAGCCGCCGATCCCTCACTGGCGCACTACCGCTTTGAGCCCTATGTCGCACTGCTCGCCCAACAGATCAAAACTCACCAGCCGGACATCGTGCTGGCTGGCGCGACGATCGCCGGGCGGGAGCTGCTCGCCGGGGCCGCCGCCGATCTCGACGCACCCTCGCTGAGTGATGTCACTGAGCTGTCACTGGACGGCGGCAAGCTCACCTCGGTGCGCCCGGTGCTGGGCGGCAAAGTCCTGAGCGTCGAAACCGCTGCCAGTGAAGGTCCGCAGTTTGCCACCCTGCGCCCGCGCGCCTTCCCGCCGCGGGAACCGGATGCCAGCCGCAGCGGCTCCGTCACCGACGTTTCACCTGTGCTGGACGACGCCAGTGTGGCCACCCGGATCGAGAGCACCGAAGAGAAGACCGGCAAAGTCACGCTCACCGACGCCAGTATTGTCGTGTCGGGCGGGCGCGGCGTGGGTGGGCCCGCCGGTTTCGATCCCGTGCGCCAACTGGCGGAGGTGCTCGGCGCGGCCGTCGGTGCGAGCCGCGCGGCCGTCGATGCGGGCTGGATTCCGTACGAGCATCAGGTCGGGCAGACCGGCAAGGTTGTGTCGCCCGATCTGTACATCGCGGTGGGCATCTCCGGCGCGATCCAGCATCAGGCCGGGATGCGAACGGCTAAAGTGATCGTCGCCATCAACAAGGACGCCGACGCGCCGATCTTTAAGCTGGCGCACTATGGCATCGTGGGCGACCTGTTCGAGATCCTGCCCGCGCTGGCAGCAGCGTTCCGGCAGAAATTGAGCTAGGGTCGCTGCGCTGGAACAGTCATGAACCTTACAGGTCTCCACAGCGGAGACCTGTTTTTTCTGACAGAGAATAATCGGTCTACAGCCCCTTAAGGGATGTTGATCTTTCTTATGCACTGTATTTGCGCCAGGATTTCTCTGTGCTCTCTGAGAACCTGTGGTCAATGTTTTTCTGTTATCAACGGAGAGAGGGGTCCATGGAAACGATCACCGTGCTCGAAAACAAGCGCATCACGCTCGGCGTGACGGGCAGCATCGCGGTGTATAAGGCGGTGGATCTGGCAAGCAAGCTTACGCAGGCCGGCGCGCTGGTGGATGTGATCATGACCGAGTCGGCGCAGCAGTTCGTCACGCCGCTCACCTTCCAATCCGTGACCGGCCGCCCGGTCTATACCTCGATGTGGGTGACGGACAGCGGCGCGCTGCCCACCCATATCGCGCATGTCGGGCTGGGCGAAGGCTCCGATCTGCTGGTGATCGCCCCCATCACAGCCCACACGATCGCCAGACTGGCAGCAGGGCTGGCGGATGATCTGCTGTCGGTGGCGGCGCTGGCGGCACGCTGCCCGGTGGTGATCGCGCCGGCGATGGATGGCGGCATGTACGGCCACCCGGCAACGCAGGCCAACCTGGAAACCCTGCGCGCGCGCGGCGTGACGGTCATCGAGCCGGACGAAGGGCGGTTCGCGTCAGGGTTGGTGGGAAAGGGCCGCTTTCCTGAGACACCCGCCTTGATCGGGCATATCCGGCGCGCGATGGGGCGCGGCGGTGCGCTGAGTGGACGTCACATCGTGGTAACGGCGGGCGGCACGCACGAGCCGCTGGATCCCGTGCGCTACCTGACCAACCGTTCCAGCGGCAAACAGGGATACGCACTGGCACAGGCCGCGCTCGACGCGGGCGCAGCCGTCACGCTGATCACCGCAGCCCAGGGTCTCGCATCGCCCGATGGCGCGGATGTCGTAACGGTCGGCTCGGCTGAGGACATGCTGGCAGCCGTTCAGACTACGATCCCCAATGCCGATGCGCTGATCATGGCGGCGGCTGTCGCGGATTTCCGGCCCGCCGAGATCGCCCCGCAAAAGATCAAAAAGTCGGCGCAGGGGGATGACGCCCCGACGCTGGCACTGGTCCGCACGCCGGATATTCTCATGGCCGTCAAAGCGCAGCGCGAACAGACCGGCTGGCCGCGCGTGGTCGTCGGGTTTGCTGCCGAAAGCCAGGATATGCTGGCGAACGCCCAGGACAAGCTCCGGCGTAAGGGGATGGATCTGATGGTGGCGAATGACATCACCGCCACGGACGCCGGGTTCGAGGTCGATACCAACCGCGTCACGCTGATCGGCCGGGATGGCGAGCCGCACCCGCTCGACTGGGCGAGCAAGGCGCGCGTCAGCGAAACCGTGATCGCATGGGTGGCGCGGCTGCTGGAAAGCGACCACGATTACACAGGTGCATCGTAGGGGCGACCCGGTGGGTCGCCCGCCCCTACAGTGGTTCAATCTCACACCCGCGAATTGCGCTCCGCGATCAGGCGCAGACCGTCCAGCGTCAGCCAGGGATCGACGGCATCGAAGCAGTGGTATGAGGGGCCAGCACGGTCGAAAGGCCGCCGGTCGCGATCACCTGCGCGCTGCCGAGTTCGGTCTTGATCCGGCTCACCAGCCCTTCGATCATGGCGATGTGGCCGAGCACCAGCCCGGACTGCATGGCGTGGATGGTATTGCGCCCGATGATCGACGGTGGCGGGACCAGTTCGACCTGCGGAAGCTGTGCGGCCCGCCGGACCAGGGCATCGGCTACCGTATTGAGGCCGGCAGCAATCACCGCGCCAATCATCTCGCCCGGCTCAGCGACCACGGTAAACGCCGTCGCCGTGCCAAAATCGACGACGATGCAGTTCGAGCGGAATCGCTCGTAAGCAGCAACCGCGTCCGCGATCCGGTCGCTGCCCACCTGTTCGGGACGATCCACGTTGATGCGGATGCCCAGGTTGATCGTTGGGCCGACGACCACCGGCGCGAACCCCGTTCGCTGCTCGACCATGCTGCACAGCCCGCTGGTAAGCTGCGGTACGACGCTGCTGACTACGGCCTGATCAAACTGTTCGAGTTTCAGCCCCACTTCACTCAGGAACGTGCGGAACATCACGGCGTATTCGTCGGGCATGCGCTCGCGCACGGTCTGCACGCGCCAGGTATGCTGCCACTGCTGGCCGTCATGCACGCCAAACACGATATTGGTATTGCCGACTTCGATCGCAAACAGGCGGGAATAGCTGCTTTTTGTGCTCATGCTTCTGGACTCTGGATGTGCGTGCTGCGCTTGACGTCCAGAGTATAACATCGCGCCGCGCCGGGACAAATCAGGCGTCGCTCGCAGCCTCCAACGGGACGATCACCCGCAGCGCGCCGGGCACCACCCTGACATGCAGCCTCTCCACCTCAGCGATCTCACCATCGCAGGTGATTTCCTGCGGCGGTTCGGAAATGATCTGCACCTCGCGCACCTGCCACTGAAGCAGCGGTCCGGCCACCTGTCCCGATGTCACCGCTTCGGAAGCTGCCGCCAGCAGCGTCGTAGGATCCACATTGCGGATCACCAGCACGTCGAGCAGGCCATCGCTGATGTCGATGTCGTGCGACAGCTTCAGCCCCGCTACGCCGATGCTGCCGAACGTTGTGACCATCAGGTTCACCCCATCCACTTCGACGGTTTCACCATCGAGCGTCAGGCTGTAATGGGAAACGGGCGGGTTGCTGAGATTTTTGAGCATCGACAGGGCGTAGGCGACAATGCCACGCTTATCTTTTTCCTCGCGCGATGCATCGCGGATCATCTGCCCCTCGATCCCCAGGCCAAGATGAAAGAAATAGCGTTCTCCCACGACACCCAGATCCACCGCGCGCGTGGTGTGCGGCCGGCCCGTGAGCAGCGCGGCCGCTTCAGTCACGTCGCCCGGAATACCCAATTCGATCGAAATCACGTTCGCCGTGCCGCCGGGCAGGATCGCCACCGGCATGTCGCTGCCCACCAGCCCATTCGCCGCCTCGGTGACGGTACCATCGCCGCCATAGACCGCCACCGCATCTACGCCTGCCGCAACGGCGGCCTGCGCGAACTGCCTGGCATCGCCATCCTTTTTGGTGATGAATATTTCCCAATCAACGTCGGTGTCTTTGAAGACGGTGTTGAGAATGTTCAATATCGGCTCGGCTTTGCCCGACGCCGGATTGATGATGATATGAACCCGTTTGAAGGGGGTCATGGCGGGCGGTTCCGGCGGCGCTTGTGCGCCCTGGACCAGCTTTTTGATCTTGCCGACGACGCCGGCGTTTTCAGTGGGTGCGCTCATTTTGGGGCATACCTCAATCGCTCATGACGGGATACGAGAATCGCTGCGTGTGACTGCTTTGATCGTAATCCGCGAAACTACGGCGGTCGATGGGTCATCGGATGCATCTTGGAGTGGGCCAACTGGCGGAAACCACGTTCCGGCTCAGCCTCCGGCGGCGTTCCTTGCATTCACACTGCGGCTGGTTACAATTATCGCGCGATAAAATTGGATCCTGGCTCACAATACAGCAGCAACTCTAGACGAGCGCAATTTATGAATAACGACTGGACTGGCACGTTCGCGCCCATGGTGAAAGCCATTTTGCACGGCCAAAACCCTTATGACGTGAACGCCTACTATTATGTCAACCCGCCCTGGCTGTTTTTGCCCCTGCTCCCGGTGTTCTGGGCACCCTGGTGGTTGGCGATGTTTTTCCCGGCGGCGATCCTGACCTACGGGGCGTACAAGCGGCGTAATCCGTGGATCATCCTCATCGTGGCGACCAGTTTTCCATTTATCGCGCTGTCGATTTACGCGAACATCGATTGGGTGGTGCTGCTCGGCGTGATCCTGCGCGGGCCGGTGGGCGCGATCCTTGTGACGTCAAAACCGCAGGCGGGGGCGTTCAGCATCCTGGCCGATCTCAAGGAACGCAAAACATGGCGCGACAGAGCCTGGTTTCTGCTGCCGCTGGCTGTCGTTGTGCTGGTCAGCACCATCCTCTTTCCGAACTGGCTCGAAACGATGCTGGGCACGCCCAACCGTATCGGGGAGCGCAACGCCAGCCTGTTTCCCTACACCATCCCGTTGGGGGTGGCCGCGCTGTGGTGGTGCTGGCGTAAAGCGGATCCGATTTTCGGAGTCATCGGCAGCCTGGCGCTAAGCCCCTATCTGTATATTCATTCGACTGTCCCGCTGCTGTTTTTACTGACCGAGCGGGATTGGCGGCTGGGTGTTCTGGGCAGCGTGCTGACCTGGAGTGTTGTCCTCCTGAACGTCGCCGGCGTGACATCGATCGTATTTTAGGGCCGGTTCTCGGGCCTTGCCGCTTACATAGGGAGAAAGCGAACCATTGGTGATGAGTCTGCAACCCAATACCGCCACCGTCTGTATCATCGGCGCAGGGCTGGCGGGCCTGTCCGCGGCTTATGATCTGGGCCGCGCAGGGTATAACGTCGTCGTGCTGGAATCAGGCGAGTCAATCGGCGGTCTCGCCAGCTCAATTATGATCGATGGCCGGCCGGTTGAGCGCTTTTATCATTTCATCTGCAAAAATGACGACGATCTGCTCCAGCTGATCGACGAGTTAGGCATCGCGGGCCAGCTTCACTGGGAGCCGACGCGCACCAGCTTTTTCTATAACGGGCGGCTTTACCGCTTTGGCACACCGCTCGATCTGCTGCGGTTCAGCGCGGTTCCTTTCACACAGCGCATCCGGTTTGGTCTGAACATAGTCCGCAGCCGCTACCGTGACCTCTGGCAGCAGTTGGACGGTCTGGCGGCGCGAACGTGGCTGATCGATCAGGTGGGCCAGCAGGCGTATGATGTGATCTGGGATCCACTGCTGCGCGTTAAATTCGGAGAATATCACGACCGGGTATCGGCTGCGTGGATCTGGCACCGCATTCACCGGGTGGCCCGGTCGCGCCGCCGCCTCTGGGAACGCGAGCACTTTGGCTATCTGGAGCTTGGATCGGAGACCGTGATCGGCGCGCTGGTTGAGCGACTCCAGCACATGCCCAATGTGCAGCTGCGCAGCCGGACGCGAGTCCAGACGATCCAGACGAACGAGGGACAGGTCAGCGGCGTGCTGCTGGTCGATGGAGAACTTCTGCCCTGCAGCTATGTAATTTCGACCGTGGCGCTGCCCGTGCTGCTCAAGCTGGCTCCCGATCTGGATCCGGGCTATCGCGCGCAGTTGGAGCAGATCGATTACCTGGGCGTGGTGTGCGGCCTGTTCAAGCTGAGCCACAGCGTGGCGGACAGCTACTGGGTCAATATCAACGACCCGGACATCCCGTTTAACGGCATCATCGAATACAGCAATCTCAACAAGCATCTGAACCTGGGCGGCAAAGTTATCGTCTACATCCCCTACTATCTGCGGACCTCGGTGCCGCGTTACAGCTACAGCGACGAGCATCTCTACAGGGAGTTTGTCGATGGGCTGAAGCGGATCAACCCGGCCTTTGACGAATCGTGGGTCGAGGAATATCACGTCTCGCGCGCAGCTTATGCGCAGGCCATCTGCCATGTCGGGTTTGCCGCCATCGTACCCGGCCATGAGACACCGTTGAAGGGCCTGTATATCACGGATTCAACCCAGTTTTATCCCGAAGACCGGACCATCAGCGCCGCGATCCGGCTGGGGAGGCGGGTGGCCGGGCTCATTCAAGGTGGGGAAACGGCCGCGCCGTCAACGGCCAGTGCGCCCACCGGGAAACAGGAGACAACTGAACATGCTCGATAAGACTACCCGTTCGCCCGAAGCCGCCCAACGAACCGCTGCGCCGGTCGCTCTGGTCCGCACCGCACCGCAGCGCGAGCGTGTGTTTGAGGACGTGCAGCGCGCGCTGGACTTGGCGCACTGGCGCGACTATCTCACGCCGGGTGCGGAGATCGCGCTCAAGCCCAACCTGGGTTGGGACAAGCTGATCCCCGGTGCGATCAGCGCGCCCTGGGTGGTGGAAGGTGTGATCATCGCGCTCAAGGATTACGCCGGCAGGTTGACCATGGTCGAATCGAATCAGGTGGTGGTCGATGTCGAAAAGGTTTTCCGGCTGTCGGGCATGGCCGACATCTGCCGCCGCCATAACATCCCCTGGGTGAATATGTCCAGGGGGAAGTTCGTGCGCCTGCGCGATCCCGAGCGGTTGGTCCTGAAGGATGTCCATATCCCGGAGATTCTGACGCGCACCGAGTTGATCACCCTGCCGCTGCTCAAAACGCATAACAAAACCACGCTCTCCGGGGCGATCAAAAACCAGTGGGGCTGCCTGGAAACCCTGCGCCACAATTTCCACCCGGTGCTGCCGGAGGCACTGGTGGACCTGAATACGCTGGTGCGGCCGCGCTTCGCCGTGATGGATGGCACCGTCGGATTGGAAGGCGACGGTCCAAAATCCGGGCGGCCCAAGGAGATGAACGTCATCCTGGCGTCGGCCAATCTGGTGGGGATCGATTCGGTCGCCGCCCAGGTGATGGGCTTCGATCCGTCCGCGGTCACGCATCTGACCCTGTGCGCGCAGCACGGCCTGGGATCGCTGCCGGGCGGGTTCACGCTGGCCGGGGAGCCGGTCGAATCCGTCGCGCAGCGGTTTGTCCCCGCGGCCCATAACGCCGTGTCGGGGCTGGAGATGATCCTGCGCCAGTCGATTGTCGAGCGGCTGATCTTCAAGACGCCGCTGCTGCGGATTCCGGCATGGGGCGCGCGCCGCTATTACGATCTATGGGATTGGCGTGTCGGGCGCAAGGTGCGCCAGGAGTTTTTCGCCCGGTCAGGTTACGCGCAGCAGTGGGTTATGTCCAAAAAGTGAGACGGGGATCGCCCGTCCCACCTGTGATTTGGACGACAGCCAACTAGCCCCTATCCCGGCGAGCGTCCCGCAAGCGGGCTGCTCGCTTGCCCCTTTCCCCATCCGAGATAGGGAAAGAGGAGGGCTCAAGTCCCTCTCCACCCGGTGGGGAGGGATTTAGGGAGGGGCTAAGGTACGGGAAAAGCCAGTTGGCAGAGGGGGTACAAATGCATGACACCCTCTAGATCGCCCGCACGAACGCGAAAATCATCGGGCGGCGCTGCGTTTCGTTGTAGAACAACTTCGCCAGCGCATCCTGAATGGCGACGGCAAGTTTGCTCTTCTTGCTGGTCGTGACCACATCCGCGATCACCGATTCGGCCATATCGAGCAGTTCATCTGCGTCGCGCAAATACACGAACCCGCGCGACAGGATTTCTGGCGGCTCGACCAGTTCACCCGTCTGCTCGTCGATGAGCACCAGTACGCTGACAAACCCATCGCGCCCCAGGATCTCGCGGTCGTGCATGACGATCGGGCCCACATCCCCAACCCCCTTGCCATCCACAAACACGTAGCCACCCGGCACGCGTTCGCCCACTTCCAGCTTCTCCGACGTCAGGAAGATCTCCGTGCCGTTCTCAACCACGGCGATATTCTGCGGCGGGATGCCGACCTCCTGTGCCAGCAGTTTATGCTGGGTCAGGTGGCGCAGTTCGCCGTGAACCGGGATAAAGAACTTGGGCCGGATCAGGTTGAGCAGCAGCTTGAGTTCCTCGCGCCGCGCGTGCCCTGATACATGCACCGGATACAGCGGGTCGTAGATCACATGTGCGCCGCGCTGGATCAGCCGGTTGATCGTGCGGTGGACCGTTTCCTCGTTGCCGGGGATCGGGTGCGCCGACATGATCACGGTGTCGCCCTTCATGATCTCAAGCTGGCGGTGACGCCCCAGCGCCAGCCGTCCCAGCACCGCCGAGGGTTCGCCCTGAGAGCCGGTCGCCATGATCACGACTTCGCGCGGCGGCATTTTGCCGGCCTGCTCGATCGAAACGATCAGGTCCTTGGGCAGTTTGAGGTAGCCGAGCCGGGTCGCCACCTTGATATACTCGACCATGCTGTGCCCGGCCACGGCCATTTTGCGCCCGTAACGCTGCGCCGCGACCGACACCTGGTGGATGCGCGAGATCAGCGAGGCGAACGTCGCCACGATGATACGGCCTTCGGCCTGCTTAAACACCTCGTCGAACGCACGATCGATGACGGATTCGGACGGCGTCCAGCCTTCGCGATCGGCGTTGGTGCTGTCGGACAGCAGGGCCAGCACGCCGCGCTGCGAAAATTCGGCCAGCTTGGCGAAGTCCGGCGGCCAGCCATCGACTGGCGTGTGGTCGAACTTAAAATCGCTCGAATGCACGATCAGGCCCGCCGGGGTGTTGATCCCAAGCCCGACGCCATCGGGAATGCTGTGGCAGACGTGGAACGTTTCCACACTGAACGGCCCCAGCTCCAGCACATCGCCCGCTTTGAAGACCTTCAGCGGGTGATCGTGATGCCCGGCCTGCCGGATCTTGACGTCCAGCAGCCCGGCGGTCAGCGCGGTGGCGTAGACGGGGGCGTTGATAAAATCCAGTACGTGCCTGATCGCGCCGGTATGATCTTCGTGGCCGTGGGTCACGATGATACCATGAATTACCAGGCCGTTCTCGAGTTGATCGACGACATATTGGAAATCGGGAATGATATAGTCGATGCCAAGCATGTCGTTCTCAGGGAACATGATCCCCACATCGATGATGATGCCATCGTTCCCGTGGTTGATGAGCATCATGTTTTTGCCTACTTCTCCCAGCCCACCCAGGGGGAGAATCCGTAATTTTGCCTCATCTGGCATGTTGCTTAAACTCCTTTAGGGACGCACGGCGTCCCTGATTTCGTATTCGATCTAATGCAATTCGATCTAATCCAATGACATTTCAAACGAAGCTATCACCGGCTTCGCATTAGTCCAAGTCAGTAATGTACATTCTAACACGAATAGAGGCTTACAGTCGAGAGGAGATTGTCGCGGCTGTAGGATCACGCAAGAATTACGAGGGGGTGACGATTGTCAGGCTGTTATTCAGGCTGCACACACACCGCGTACAGTCCCTTACGTGTTTCTTCCAGCAGGAAGGTCACGACAGCACCCTTTTCCAACTTGCGGACACCTTCCCCCCGAATGGAGGAATAACGCACCGTGACTTCGCGCCCATCGGGCATAACTATGACACCGGCCCCGTTACCGACGCTGAACTGAGCGACAACGCCGCGAAAACGCTCTATCGTGGCCATACAAAAAGCCTTTCGAAATCTGGAATAAATCTTGACTAGCACGCTTAGACGTGCTGCCGCGCCATGGCGGAGGTAAAACGAAAGCGATTGTATTTTGGAATGTAATCGATTGTAGTCTGTTATTCTACAGCAAGATGCAGACGTTTTCAACTGGCGGGTGAGCCAGCGTCCGTACAGCAGCCGTCGATGCGGAAAAGCCCGCGCCTCAAAAGCGAAGCGCACGACACGGGCGTTCACCTGCGACTTCGCGAAGCTTAGAGCAGAATCACAATCGAGTAAAGCATAACCAGCAGGCCAACCGCAACGCAAACGATCCCCAGTTCATTTTGCTGCCGGTCCCACTGTTCGGTGCGCGTCACCGCATGCCCTAACCACTGGTGTAGCAGCAGCGTATCCCACCACCACAAGTCTTTAAAGTAAATCTGTGCCAGGCCGTAGCTGATGATGACGAGGCTCGCAAGAATTAACATGGCCTTTTTACTCCAGAAAGCTAATTTGCGATGTTGGGGTTGTCTCTGGATTGAGGTACTCGTAACTGATCCCTAAAACGCCCGATTATCTTAATCTATGTTTTGTTTAATGTCGAATAATTGATGATAATTGATGAGGAATAGTATCTGGCTCAGGTGACTAACGTCAAAAGCCATGACTGTTCCGCCACGATGGGGATGTGCAAAACCAGGCCGGACGCGACGAAAACACGCTCTGTCAAAAAACAAAAGAACCCGTGTTACAAACGGGCTCGCTTTGAAATCCCTCGTCGGAGTACCCCCAGCAGGACTCGAACCTGCGCCTCTGCCTCCGGAGGGCAACGCTCTATCCTCTGAGCTATGGGGGCGGGTACATACATTGTACCAGTAATGGTCTGTGCGTCAAGACTCGGCCGCGTTGGCCTCGTCGCCGGCCTGTTCCGCCGCTTCATCTTCGAGAATCGGCGCGACCTCGGCCCGGCTCACGCGCAGCAGTTCGGCGCTGTCCATCCTGAGCAGCGCGTCGATGCCACCCCCACCCGCATAAATCACTTGATAATGCTTCACCGCCGGGTCCATGTAGGCGGGCATTGGCGTTTTGAGACCAACCGGAGGCACGGTGCCCACCGCGTAACCCGTCAGGTCGAGTACCTGATCAGCATTCGCCAGCTTAACCCGCTTGCGGCTGATATGCAGCCGGTCCGCCAGCTTGCGCGGATCCACGCGGCGCGTCCCGCAGCCATAAACCAGGAACGGCCGGCCATCCACCAGAAATACGACCGACTTCACGATTTGATCCGGCTCGATACCCAGCGCGGCCGCGGCCGCGGGTACAGTCGGCGTTGGCGCGCCGGGATACACGATCTCAGCGGCAATCTGGTGCGCGTCGAGATACGCCTGCAAATTCGTCGGAGCCAGCGGTTTCGGAGCGGCGGCTTCGAGCACTTCGACAAAGAGCAGTTCCGCGTCTGTGCCCGCAAAATCCATCAGATCCTTACCGGCGGCCACGCCTTCTGGTGAGGTCAGCGCGGCGTCCAGGGCACTGGCATCTGCGAAGAAGATCTCGAGCAGCCAGTGATAGGCGGCATCGCCGGCCGGGCCGCCTGTTACCTGCCCTTCCTCGACACGCTGCACCCCGGTCATTTTTCTCAGCAGCGCCAGATTGCGCTGGTAACGCAGCTCAAAATTAGGCTGTGCCGCCGCTTGTTTGAAGAGTACGACTAGTTTGATCATAGGTTCTCGAAGGGTTACATCCGCCGCCGCAGACTGCGGCCGAAAATCGCGCCAACCAGAAAAGCGATGACTACCGCCTGCCAGGGCTTCGCCTGGACCATCAGCATCGCGTCGTCGGTGATCTGATCCAGCGTGTGGCCGTGCAGATACACGGCGGCGCGCTCCAGGCTGCGCGACACCTGCTGCGCCTGTTGGATCGCCGTCTCATCGCCGGAGCGGAACGCTTCGGCCCGGATTCGCTCGGCCGCGACGATCAGTTGATCGGCCGCTGTGTCCTTGATCCCATAGACCCGCTGGACGGCGGAGCGGCGCGCATCCCGCAGCGGCAGCCATTTGGCATTATTCTCCTCTTGCGTCATGATTGTTTCCCCTGCTTGCTTTTTCTCAAGCGATAGGCAAATATTACCTGATTGTCTGCTTTTCAGGAAATCCTTATGTCCCGGCCCAAAAATACGCTGACCCACCTGTTGATCGTGCTGCCCCTGCTCGTCGCGGTGCTGCTATACGGCTATGCTGTCCGCCTGCCCTTTTTTCTGGACGACGGGCCAAACTTCTGGCTGGTGCAGGATATTCACCACGGCGATCACTGGGATGGATCCAAAGCGTTCCCATTTTACCGCCCGCTGCCGTTCTCGCTGTGGAAGTTCACGGTGACGCTGCTGGGTAGTCACGAACCATCGATTCTTCATCTGCTCAATGTGTTATTTTTCGGTGCTGCCGGGGTGATGCTGGGCCGGATCACGCAGCGCGCCGTGGCGGGGCACTATGGACTGGCTGCCGGGATCGCTGCCGGGATCGGCTTCGTGCTGTTCCCGTTCAGCTATCAGGCGGTGACCTGGATCAGCAGCCTGTTCCACCTGATGAGCGCGCTGGGACTGACCCTCAGCCTGTGGTGCGCGCTGGTCTGGCTCGACAGGGGGAAACGGATCAGCCTGCTGCTGTGCTGGCTCAGCGCGTTTTTTGGCGTCTTCAGCCACGAAAATGGGCCGCTGATCGTCCCGCTGCTGGTTGGATTGATTCTGGTGACGTATCGCGATGCATGGCCGTCGCGCCGGCAAATCGCATGGCTGATCGGGCCGCTGCTGCTGATCGCCGGGATCTATACCGCGCTGTGGTTCAGCGTCCACCGCACCCACGCGCAAGAAGATCTGCTGATCACCAATCAATTTGATCGGGCGCTGGCCTACCTGCTGCAAGGTCTGGCCTATCCGTCGGTGGCGCTGGTCCGTCTGCTTATTGGGCCGGGTGATGTCGCGCCCGGCGTGGTGGCCCTGATCGTGCTTCTCACCGTGATACCGGCCTGGATCTGGGCATGGCGGCAGTCACGCCGCATGGCCTGGATCGCGGCTTTCGGCGCAGCGTGGTACGTGATCAGCCTGCTGGCGTCGGCAGCGCTGCTCGCGCCGGATTATGTGCTCGGTTCGCCGCGCCTCATGCTGTTCGCGTCGATGGGCGGGATCTCTTTTGGGGTGTGGTATTCGCCCTGGCGGCCACGCAGGTATCGGTGCAGGTAGCCGCGCTGGTAGCGGCGCAGGTAGCGGCGCGCGCTCAGACACTGGATCGGCGCGCGAGGGTGTGGGGCTGGCGGATCATCGTGGCCGCGTTGGTTATCGTCCCGCTGCTCATCAGTCTGCGATTTCTCTGGCTTGAGCGCGCAGATTTCATCCAACTCGGTGATTATACGGATCGGCTGGGGGCGCAGCTCAAAGCCTTCGATCACGAGCAGACGGGCGATATTCTGATCGTCAATGCGCCGAACTATGTCGCGCCGGGCAAGCCGACGTTTTTGCTCGGCGCGGAAGGTGCGGCGTACATGCTGAATACATTGGATTATGTGCAACAGATCTGGGTCAATACCGGGCTGGATCAGCGCCGCCTGAATGAACAGATCCGGATCGTCGCGTATAACCAGACGCTTCAGTACGAGAGCGGGAGCTTCAACCCACACGGCACCTTTGTCAGCGGCGACGACCTGATCCAGCAGGTGCGCAAGGCATCAGCCATCTACGTCACCTATTTTGATGGGGATACGCTTCTGGCCGGTGTACGTAGGCGGCGCGAAGCTGGCGGGGCCGGACGAAGCGCTGGCTTCTGACCCCGAAACCGGCGTGGATCTGACGCTGGCCGACGCCACCTATTCGCCCGAACGGCACACGCTCACCGTGCGGACTCGCTGGCGTATGACCGATCCGCTGCCTGTTAAGCTGTTTGTGCATGTCTTCTGTGATGGCGCTTTTATCGCCCAGTCGGACGGTTACATGTGGGGCGATCTTTACCCGTTCAGCCAGTGGACGCCCGGCGAGATCGAGACCGATCGCCGCGAGATCCGGCTGGAAAACACGGTCGATCCGGGCTGCCTGCGGATTACCACAGGTGTTTATTGGGAAAGCGATCCGTCGTCGCGGCTGCCGCTCGCCGATCCCGCCAGCGGGGAACCTTACCCGGATGGCTCGGTCCCGGTTCCTCTGGTCAAGTGAGGCTGCACGGAGCATCAAGGGCGCAGGCGTTAACAGGCGTGGCCATGACGCGAGATCGCCCACGGCCCTCACACCCGATCCCCCCGCCCGGACGAGCGCGCTGCCCACGATAAAGCCATCGACCAACCCGTTCATGATGCGCGCCTGCTCAGGCCGGCTGATGCCAAAGCCAAGCACCAGCGGCTGATCGGTCTGCGCGCGCACGCGCTGGATAAACTCGGCCAGATCCGGCGGCAGATCGGCCCGCGCGCCGGTGACACCCGTTACCGATACGAGGTAAATGAATCCGCTGGCCTGTTCAGATACCAGCGCGATTCGCTCGGCGCTGCTGGTCGGGGCCAGGAAGAAGACCAGCGCCAGCCCCGCCACGCGCACGCCGGGCCGATCAAGCCTGCCTCTTCGGGCGGCAGATCGGGCACGATCAACCCGTTCGCCCCGGCGGACTTTGCATCCTGCACGAAACGATCCGCGCCATAGGCCAGGATCGGGTTGAGATAGCCCATCAGCAGCATCGGCTGGCGCACGCCGCGCGCCCGCAGTTCGCGCACCGCGTCCAGGCAGCGCCGCACGGTGATCCCGTTTTCCAGCGCGATCTGGGTCGCCGCCTGGATGGTTGGGCCGTCGGCCAGCGGATCGCTGAACGGGATGCCGATCTCAAAGCCGTCTACGCCCGCCGCCGCCATGCGCCTGAATCGCGTCCAGCGACTCGTCGTAGGACGGATAACCGATCGGGAAATAGGGTAAGAATGCGGCGCGGTGCTGGGCCTTCGCCGCCGCGAACATCGCCGCGATCGAGTCCTGACTTATATTCATGCGTCGCCCCCCAATTCCTTGATCACTGTATCCAGATCCTTGTCGCCGCGCCCGGAGAGATTGACCAGGATGATCGAGTCCTTGGGCATGGTCGGCGCGCGTTTGATCGCTTCCGCGACGGCGTGGGCGCTTTCGAGCGCGGGGATGATGCCCTCCATCTGGCAGAGCGTCTGGAAGGCGTCGAGCGCTTCGTCGTCCGTGGCGACGGTGTAAAACGCGCGCTCGATCTGGCGCAGATAGGCGTGCTCCGGCCCGACCGAGGCATAATCCAGCCCGGCGGAGACGCTGTGGGTATGGGCGATCTGGCCGTCGGCGTCTTGCAGCACATAGCAGCGCGTGCCGTGGAGCACGCCGGGCCGCCCCACGTTCGGATCGGCAAAACGCGCGGCGTGCTCGCCGCTGTCGATGCCGTGCCCGCCCGCTTCCACGCCGATCAGGTCGATCGACTCATCCGCGCGGAAGGCATGGAACAGGCCGATCGCGTTGCTGCCGCCGCCCACACACGCGATACACACATCCGGCAGGCGCCCGACCTGATCAAGCATCTGCTGGCGCGCCTCGATCCCGATCACGCTCTGGAACTCGCGCACGATCAGCGGGTACGGGTGCGGGCCAAGCGCCGAGCCGAGCAGATAATGTGTGCTGCGGACGTTGGTCACCCAGTCGCGGATCGCCTCGTTGATGGCGTCTTTCAGCGTTTTGCTGCCGCTCTCCACCGGGATCACTTCCGCGCCGAGCAGTTTCATGCGGAAGACGTTCGGGCGCTGGCGGGCGATGTCCACGCTGCCCATGTAGACGTGGCATTCCAGCCCCAGCAGCGCGCAGGCGGTCGCGCTGGCGACGCCGTGCTGACCCGCGCCCGTCTCCGCCACGATGCGCCGTTTGCCCATGCGCTGCGCCAGCAGCGCCTGCCCAAGCGCATTGTTGATCTTATGCGCGCCGGTATGCGCCAGATCCTCGCGCTTGAGGTAGATTTGCGCGCCGCCGAGATGCTCGCTGAGGCGCTGCGCATGCGTGATCGGCGTCGGGCGGCCCGTGTACGTTGCTTGCAGATCCGCGAACTGCCGCTGGAAGGCCGGGTCGTCCAGCGCCGTGAAAAACGCGGCGGTCAGTTCGTCCAGCGCGGGGATCAGCGTCTCCGGCACGAAGCGCCCGCCAAATTCGCCGTAGTAACCGCGCGCGTCGGGCACGTTCGCCCCGTTGGCGCGGGAAGAATGACTAGGATTTATCGGATTCACTCTTTTCTGCTGCGTGATTTGCCGGGCCGTACAACGACCCGGCTCTCTACCGTAAGGGCCACGAGCGGCCCTGGCCAGCCCGGTTTATCGGGCTTCCGGTACATAGCCTGGGGCTTCAGCCCGGGCGATCTACGAATTCCCCACTACCCTGCTCCGCCGCTCCATGAGCATGACATCCTGCCACACGCCGTGAAGCTGTCCCAGCCGCTCGCGCACGCCAACTTCACGGAAGCCGCACGCCCTGTGCAGCCCGATGCTCGCCGGATTGCCGGCAAAGATACCCGCCTGTAATGTCCAGATGCCCGCCTGTTCGGATGCTTCGACCAGCGCGTTCAGCAGGGCCTTACCCACGCCCTGACCGCGTGCGTCAGCCGCGATATAAACGCTGACCTCGGCCACACCCGCATAGACACATCGCCCGGAGACCGGCGTCAGCGCCGCCCAGCCGAGGATCCGGTCGCCATTCCGCGCGACGAGCCGGCAGTCGGGCCGGTGGGCGGCATTCCACGTTTCCCACGGCGGAACGGACGTTTCGAGCGTAGCCAGGCCGGTGTCGATCCCTTCCTGGTAGATGCGGGCGACCTGCGGCCAGTCCGCTGCGTGCATCGGTTCAATGACAAAAGCCACGTTATACCCCCTGAACAGCCGCGATAAAATCCCGCACGCGCGCCGGATCTTTGATCCCTGGTGCGCTCTCGACCCCGCTGGCCGTATCCACACCCCAGGGTCGAATGACGCGCACCCGCTCCGCGACGTTGTCCGGCGTCAGGCCGCCCGCCAGCATCAGGCGCGGTGCAGCGGCTTTCACCGCCAGCGCGACCTCGATACTCGCCTGTTCGCCCGTGCCGCCATACAGGTCTTTGTGATAGGCATCCACCAGCAGCGACGGCAGCCGGTCATCCGCCGGCGCGAATGGCAGCATCCCGGCGGTTTGATCGAGCGCCTCATCCCGGCTGCGCGGGCGGATCGCTTTGAAGCCGCGCCCATCCAGTCCCGCCAGCACCGGCGCGGACTCGTCCCCGCTGAGCTGCGCCCCATCCAGCCCGACCTCATCCATAATCCGCACGATCTCAGATGCACCGAGATTCACGAACACGCCGATCAGCACCGGGCAGGTCTCACCTAGCGTGCGTCGCAGACCATCCGTGATCAGCCGTGCGGCGTCAGGCGTCAGCGAGCGTGGGCTGGGCGGGTAGAAATTCAGGCCGAGCATATCCGCTCCGGCCGCCACGCACATCAGCGCATCGTCCAGGGTCGTCACGCCACAAAGCTTGATACGAGTCATCGTCTCACCAACCGCCGCTGACGGCTCATCCGCTTCACCATTCGGGCGCGCTCGTGGGCCTGGACGAGCGCCTCCCCGACCAGCACGGCATGAGCGCCCGCCGCGCCCATCACGCGGACATCCGGGCTGTCGCGGATACCGCTCTCTGCCACGAGCGTCACGCCGGGCGGCACCAGCCGCGCCAGACGTGCCGTAACGCCGAGATTGACCTTGAATGTTTTGAGGTTCCGGTTGTTGATCCCGATCAGCGGTGCGTTGATCCGTTGGGCGCGCTCCAGTTCTTGCTCATCATGCACCTCGACCAGCGCCGCCATGCCGAGCCGGAGCGCCAAGGCATGCAAATTGGCTAACTGCGCATCATCCAGCGCCGCGACAATGAGCAGAATCGCGTCCGCCCCCGCCGCGCGCGCTTCATACACCTGATAGGGATCGAGAATAAAATCCTTTCTCAGCACCGGCACCTCAACCGCGTTCCGTACTTTTCGCATATCTTCCAGGCTGCCCCGGAAAAACGGCTCATCCGTCAGCACGGAGATCGCCGCCGCGCCATACTTGGCATAAGTCCGCCCGAGCACCACCGGATCAAACGGCTCGATCAGCACCCCTTTCGACGGCGACGCGTGTTTGACTTCCGCGATCAGCGCCACGATACTCGCATCCTGGCGCAGCGCGGCCAGCAGCGAACGCGGCGGCGTGACCATGTTCACGGCCTCTTCAAACCGCTGCTGGGGGACGCTCTGTTTGCGCGCGTCGATTTCCTGAACTTTGCTTTCCAGGATCTTGTCCAGGATGCTGTCGGTCCGAACGAACCTAGGCTGCTCCATCCCTGCCTAACTCCTGACTGAAGGCGATCAGCGCGTCGAGTTTGGCGAGCGCCGCGCCGCTGGCGATGACCTCGGCAGCCAGCGCCATGCCATCCTGAATGTCGGCCGCGCGCCCGGCGGCGACCAGCGCCGCGCCTGCGTTCAGCAGCACGACATCCCGTTTGGCCGCGTTGACTTCCCCACTAAGTATACCGCGCAAAATTCGCGCGTTCGTGGGGGCATCCCCGCCCAGCAGTTCGGAGATATGCGATGGCCGCAGCCCGCAGTCCATCGGGTCGAGATCATACGAGTGGACTTTCCCATCAGCGTAGTGGCTGATGTGGTTCGGCCCGGTCGTGGTCAGTTCGTCCAGGTTGCCGTAGCCGCACACCACAATCGCGGACGTAGCGCCCAGTTCGCCCAGCACATTCGCCAGAAAGTCGGTCAGGTCCGGCGTGAAGACGCCCATCAACTGCCGCTGCGCCCCGGCGGGATTCGTCAGCGGCCCCAGGATGTTAAAGATCGTGCGGATGGCGACCTGCTTGCGCGGGCCGGCCGCATATTTCATGGACGGGTGCAGCTTGGGCGCGAACAGAAAGCCGATCCCCACCGTATCCACACACTGCCCGACCTGCTCCGGCGTCAGGTCGAGATTCACGCCGAGTTCGGCCAGCACATCGGCGCTGCCGCACAGGCTGGTGCTGGCCCGGTTGCCGTGCTTGGCGATCCGCACGCCGGCCCCCGCCGCGACAAACGCGACCGTCGTGCTGATGTTAAACGTGCCGGATTTGTCGCCGCCCGTGCCGCAGGTATCGAGCAGATCGCCGTTGGCGCGCGTCGGCACCTTGACGGCGTTGGCGCGCATGGCGCGGGCGCTGCCCAGGATCTCGGCTTCGGTTTCGCCCTTCATGCGCAGACCCATCAGGTACGCGCCGATCTGCGCGTCGGTCGCCTCGCCGCGCATGATCTGGTTCATCACGGCTTCGGCCTCGTCTGCCAGCAGATGCCCATTGCGGCTGATGATGTCAATCGCGCGTTGGATGTCCATCGTCATGGTCTCACCTCGTTGTGGGTTGTTGGTTGTTAGTTTTTGGTTTTTAGTTATTGGTTCAGATGAGGGAAGATCATGGAGACTCGTTCATCAAGAACCAAGAACCAACAACTAATAACCAATCACCAATCACTCGCTACAGCCGGTTATCCAGAAAATTCTGCAAGATCCGCGGGCCGAATCGCGTCAGGATGCTTTCCGGGTGGAACTGCACGCCCACCACCGGATAATCCCGGTGTTTCAGCGCCATGACCTCGCCCGCCTCGGTGAACGCCGTGACCAACAGCACATCCGGCAGCGGCTCCTCGACGATCAGGCTGTGGTAGCGCGTCGCCTCGAACGGGCTGGGGACGCCGGTAAACAGCGGCGTGTTCTTGTGATAGATCATGCTGGTCTTGCCATGCATCAGGCGCGGCGCGCGGACCACCTGCCCGCCGAACGCCTGCCCCATGCACTGATGGCCCAGGCACACGCCCAGTATCGGGGTATGCGGCCCCATCTCGCGGATCACGTCCAGCGAGATACCGCCGTCGTCTGGCGTGCCCGGTCCCGGCGAGATCACGATATGGGTGGGCTGCATGGCTTTGACCTCATCCAGCGTGATCTGGTCGTTGCGGGCGACGCACAGATCCGCGCCAAGTTCGCCCATCTGCTGCACGAGGTTGTAGGTAAAGCTGTCGTAGTTGTCGATGACCAGGATCATCAGGTTCTCTCCGTTGGTTGGGTTCGGGTTACACCAGCCCCGTTTCGGCTCGCGAAACCGCGACGGCGACCGCGCGGGCTTTGTTCACCGTCTCGTCATATTCGCGCGCCGGATCGCTGTCGGCGACGATACCCGCGCCGGACTGGAAGTACACGGTGTTGCCGCGCTTGATCATGGTGCGGATGGTGATGCAGGTGTCCATCGAGCCATCGAAGCTGAAATAGCCCACCGCGCCGCCATAGGGCCCGCGCCGCGTGCCTTCCAGTTCCTCGATGATCTCCATCGCGCGGACTTTCGGCGCGCCGCTGAGCGTGCCGGCCGGGAAGGTCGCACGCAGCAGATCGAAGGCACTCATCCCCGCGCGGATCTTGCCCGTCACCTGGCTGACGATGTGCATCACATGCGAATAGCGCTCGACGTCCATCATGTTCGGCACGCGCACCGTGCCGTAGTCGCACACCCGGCCCAGGTCGTTGCGGCCCAGGTCCACCAGCATGACGTGCTCGGCGCGCTCTTTTTCGTCGCCGAGCAGTTCGAGTTGCCAGCCGCTTATCGTCGGCCTCGTCGATCCCGCGCGGGCGTGTCCCGGCGATGGGGCGCACGGTCGCAACGCCATCTTCCAGGCGGACCATCATCTCCGGCGATGCCCCGATCAGGCTGAAGTCGTTGTTGAAATGCAGGAAGAACATGTAAGGGCGACGGGTTCAGCGCGCGCAGCGCCCGGTAGATGGTGAACGGCTGCGCGTGGTCTGGCGGTCAAACCGCTGCGACAGCACGATCTGGAAGGCGTCACCGGCCGCGATGTATTCCTTGGCCGCGCGGACGTTCGCTTCGTACTGCTCGCGCGTCATGTTCGAGCGCAGATCGCCGTTGGCCGGCTGCGGCGGCTCATCGTCGGGCAGATACGGCAGCGGCCCGGCCAGCGCGTCGATGATCTGGTCGATGCGCCGCACGGCGTCATCATAGGCCGCGTCGGGATCGCCGGTGTTGATGCGCGTTCGCCAGGATGATCAACTGGTGCTTGGCGTGATCAAAGATCACCAGGGTATCGGCCAGCAGAAAGGCCGCGTCGGGCACGTTCAGATCGTCGGTGGCGGTCTCGGGCAGGCGCTCGAAGTAGCGCACCACGTCATAACTGAGATAGCCCACCGCCCCGCCGATAAAGCGCGGCAGGCCGTCCAGCTTCACCGGCTGGACGCGCTCGAATTCGTGTTCGACGATGTGCAGGGGATCTTCGCCGGGCGCGAGCGGGCGCGTCGTGGTGACGCCGTGCCGCGTCGTCGTGACGGTATTGTTCTGCACGGTCAGGATACCCTTCGGATTCACGCCCAGGAACGAATAGCGCCCGACCTGCTCGCCGCCTTCGACGCTTTCCAGCAGGAACGAGGCTTCGCTGACCTGCGCCAGCTTGAGATAGACTGAGACCGGCGTTTCGAGATCGGCCAGCAGGGTCCGGTAGACGGGGACAAGATCGCCCTGCTCAAACAGGCGATGGACCGTCGCGCGGTCAGGGATGGTCGGCGCGTGCGCGCGCAGAGTGGTGGGGGCAAGGGCCATCGGTGACTCTCCTGTGCTCACAAGAAACAAAAATCCCCCTCTCCAACAAGGACGAGAAGGGGAAGTTTCCCGTGGTGCCACCTTGGTTAAGCGACCTGTCCCACCAACAAAAAATCCACGATGATGCCGTGGATTAAGGGGAAGCCAGCTTCACTCGTTGGGGTACGGATGCCGACCGTTGATCGACCTCGATACCCGCCGCCCTGATAACGGTGGCGTCTCCGGCCCAGGCTACTCGCGCCGCTTATCGCGGGCTTTCGACCGGCAGCTCCCTGGCCCATTCGACCCTCGCGCTTGTACCGCCTTCTCAGCAGCCGGCGGCTCTCTGCACATCGCCTGAGCGTCTACTTATCCAGATCCACGCTTTTCAATATGTATTGTTGCTGTTTAAGAAAGTAGCAGGGAACTGCGCGCTTGTCAAGAGGTCGGATGCGGCAAATAGGGTCGCAGAGCCAGCATTTGTGTGTTTTACACAGAATTCGGCGCTATATTTCTCAGCCTGGAAATGCGCTAAAATAGTGCCAGGATATGGAGACATGGAAGATGACTGCGAGAACGATCACATTGCGGTCTGAGCTTGTGGAACAACTCGAGAAGCTGGCACGGGCGCAGGGCCGTACCCTGGACGATGTACTCAGAGACTTGCTGGAACAATATACGCCCCCTGGTAATAATTGGGCATTGACGCTGGCCGAGGAGATGGAGAAAGCCGACATCGACTGGATAGACGAGCCTAACGCTTCGGCCCACAGCCGTGACCATTTCCAGCAGTACAACTACGAGAAGTGGCAGCGCACGCAAAACACAGATACGGGCGAAGATGGCTGATGCACTGGTAAATTCGAGCTTTCTAGTCGCGTTGGGCTATTCCCACGACCACAATCATAATCGAGCAAAACAGTTCGTTGCCCAAAGAAGCGTGCGGCTGCTGCTCCCCGATGTTATTCTTCCAGAAGTGATGTACAACCTGCGGCGACTTGGCGGCTTACGAGCCGCGCTCCGTTTTGGCGACATATTGGCCGCTCAAGGTCCACCGTTCGTCGCGCTGACGGCACCTGACTTCACTCGTGCGCTTGAGGTCATGCGCGCGTACGTTGATGCCGATCTCGACTTGGTGGATTGTTGTATCACGGCTCTTGCAGAACGGATGAGTATTACCCAACTCTGCACGTTTGACCGGCGGGATTTTTCCATGATTCGCCCAAGGCACACTGACTATTTTGTGCTGCTTCCATGAATTCTGCCGGATTTGGATGGATTGACAAAACGAGCGCTGACCATCTAAACAGCACAGTAATCCGCGCGCTATTTGGTCTGATTGACCGAATCCGAATCTTCAGGATTGTTGACACGACAATCGCCCTGTGTTAAGCTGTGACTCGTCAACAGGAGTTTGATCGCAGAACGATGTCATCAGACCGTCTCATCCGCACCCGCAGTCAGAATCCGACCGGCCCCGCCTGGGGTGGGTTTGGTTTCTATTTTTATTATTTTGCGGGCCGCCGAGACGTCTGAGCTAACGTTCTGCCGATTAACTTACCGAATCAAAAGGTAGAGGGCGCAGAGCAGCAGGCTCAGCGCCCTTTTTCGTTCCTGCGACACGTGTCATTAAGGAGAGCGGCGTCTTGAGTTCCAACCAGTCCGATCAACTTGTTCGCTGCCGGGGTGTGCGCGGCGCGGTGACGGCCGAGAGCAATACCCCGGAAGCTATCCTGGCGGCCACCCACGATTTACTCACCGCTCTGATCGAGGCCAACCACATCGACCCGGACGACGTCGGCAGCATGATCATCACCACGACAACCGATCTCAACGCGGAATACCCGGCGGTGGCCGCGCGCCGTCTGGGCTGGCTGGATGTGGCGATCCTGTGCGGTCACGAGATGGACGTGCCGCACGGCCTCAAAAAGTGCATCCGCATCCTGATTCATTGGAACACCGCGCGCACCGCTCAAGAAATACAGCATGTTTATCTCGGTGAGGCGCAGTCGCTTCGCCCGGATCGTGCCGTTCACCTAACGCCCTAGGGTTCGTGGTTGTGGCTGAACGATCAGCCAGAGCAGGAGAAAAACCATGATCGTCGTCATGTCAGTGAATGCCAGTGCCCGCGACATCTCCGAAGTGATCGCCCGTATCCGCTCCATGGGCTATGATGTGCATCTCTCCGAAGGCAAAGAGCGGACGATTATCGGCGTGATCGGGCGCGGCCGTCCGATCGATCGCGATCAGCTCGCCCTGATGCCGGGCGTGAACAATGTCATGCCGGTATCGCACCCGTTCAAGATCGCCAGCCGCGAATACCACCCCGATGATACAGTCGTCCCGCTGAACGGGATCAGGGTCGGCGGGCCGGATCTGCTGATCATCGCCGGGCCGTGCTCCGTCGAAGGCCGCGAGCAGATCATCGAGATCGCGCACGCTGTGCGTGAAGCCGGCGCGACCGCGCTGCGCGGTGGGGCGTTCAAGCCGCGCTCGTCACCCTACGCGTTCCAGGGGTTGGGCGAAGAGGGGCTGAAGTACCTGGCCGAAGCGCGCGAGGCCACCGGACTGCCCATCGTGACGGAAGTGATGGACCCGCAGCTGGTCCCGCTGGTCTGCCAGTACGCGGACGTGCTGCAGATCGGCGCGCGCAACATGCAGAACTACACGCTGCTGCATGCGGTGGGCGAAAGCCAGCACCCGGTCCTGCTCAAGCGCGGCATGAGCAGCACGATTGAAGAACTGCTGATGTCGGCGGAATACATCCTGAGCCACGGCAATATGCGCGTGATGCTGTGCGAGCGCGGCATCCGCACCTTCGAGACCTACACCCGCAACACCTTCGACATCAACGCGATCCCGGTGATTAAGCAGATGTCGCACCTGCCCGTGATTGCCGATCCGAGTCACGCCGTCGGCAAGTGGGAATACGTCGAGAGTGTGTCGCTGGCCGCCATCGCGGCGGGGGCGGATGGCCTGATCCTCGAAGTCCACCAGGACCCCGAGAACGCCGCCTCCGATGGCCGCCAGTCGCTCAAGCCGGAACGTTTCGCGGCGCTGGTCGAAAAAGCCCGCAAGCTCGCGCCCATTGTGAACCGTACTGTACCCGAACGAGAGTCCGTATGACCCGGTCGTTTTCTGACTGCACCGTTCATATCATCGGGTTGGGGCTGATGGGCGGATCGCTGGCGATGGCACTGCGGGGCAGCGTGCAGCGCATCACCGCCGAGGACATCGCGCCCGGCGTGCTGGAATCGGCCCAGGAGCGCGGCGTGATCGATGCGGTGGGCGCGGCGGATCAGGCGGATATGGTCGTGATCGCCATCCCTGCCCACCGGATCATCCCGCTGATCGCGGATCTGAAGCTCCGGCCCCGCACGCTGGTGATGGACCTGGGCAGCACCAAAACGCATATCTGTGACGCGCTGGACCAGCTTCCGCCGCAGGTGATGGCCGTAGGTGGGCATCCGATGTGCGGTCTGGCCGAGAACGGCTATACAAACGCGATCCCGAAGCTGTACCAGGGATCGCGTTTTGTTTTGTGCGAGACCCGCCGCACCACCGACGAAGCGCGCGCCCTGGCCGAATCATTGGCACGGGCCGCCGGCGCGAAACCCCTCTGGATGGATCGCACCCGGCAGGATCACCTGACCGCGCTGACCAGCCACCTGCCGCATCTGCTCAATTTCGCGCTGATGCGGCTGGCGATGGATGGCGCGCTGGAAGACAGCGCCCTGTACGAACTCGCGGCGGGCGGTTTTGACGGCGCGACGCGGTTGGCCCGCACCGATGCCGCCATGATCGTCGGGATGTTCAGCACCAACGCCGATCAGATCCGGTGCGCGGCGGCGCAGCTTCGCGAGCATCTGGATCATCTCGAAACCCTGCTGGACGACCCGGAGCAGTTGGCCGGCGTACTGAGCGAGATCGTCTCCGCGCGGCGCGGATATACATCCGGTTATGGGGAGCGGCTGATCACATGAGCAACCGGGATAAGACCATTCGTGTTTGTCCGGGGGGCGAGTTGGCGGGTGTGGTGAGCGTGCCCGGCGATAAATCTCTCTCCCACCGCGCGCTGATCCTGGGCGCGCTGGCCGATGGCGCGAGTCACGCCCGGAACTTCCTGCCCGCCGGCGATACGCTGGCGACGCTCGGCTGCGTGCGGGCGCTCGGCATCACCGTCGAGCAGCACGACGCGACGACGCTCACGATCCATGGGCGCGGCCTGCACGGTTTGCAGGCTCCAACCGGCGCGCTGAACTGCGTCAACGCGGGCACCGGGATCCGCCTGCTGGCCGGTGTCATGGCCGGGCAGCCGTTCGCCAGCGTGCTCGACGGCAGCGATCAGCTCCGGCGGCGGCCCATGCGGCGCGTCACCGATCCGCTGCGGCAGATGGGCGCGCTGATCGTGGATCAGGACGGGCGCGCGCCGCTGCGAATTCAGCCCTGCGGCACTGCACGGCATCACCTATGCCATGCCGGTCGCCAGCGCGCAGGTCAAAAGCGGCATACTGCTGGCCGGATTGTTTGCCGACAGCCCGACGACGATCATCGAGCCGGGGCCGGCGCGCGATCATACCGAGCGCATGTTACGCGCGATGGGCGCGAACGTGCAGATCGACGGGGCGCGCATCACGATCATACCCGGCGCTTTGCTGCATCCGCTGGATCTGACCATCCCCGGCGATATCTCCTCGGCGGCGTTTCTGCTGATCGCGGCGGCGTTTGCGGCGTCCGATCGAGGTCGTGATCCAGGGGATCGGCGTGAACCCGACCCGCACCGGCATTCTGGATATTCTCGCGCGCGATGGGCGCGCCTGTGACGCCGACGAATCCGCGCGACGAAGGCGGCGAGCCGGTTGCCGATCTGGTGGCGGGGCGGGCGGCGCTGCGCGGTGTTCCGGTCGGCGGTGATCTGGTCGTGCGCGCGATTGACGAATTCCCGGCGCTGATGGTCGCGGCGACCCAGGCGGCGGGCGAAACCGTGGTATCGGACGCGGCCGAACTGCGCGTCAAAGAAACTGACCGGATCGCAGTCATGGCGGGCGAACTGCGCAAACTCGGCGCGCAGATCGAGGAGCGCGCGGACGGCTTCCGTGTGGTGGGACCGCAGCGCCTGCGCGGCGCGGCCGTGGACGGGCACGACGATCACCGCGTGGCGATGGCGCTGACCGTTGCCGGGCTGGTCGCGGAGGGCGAAACGACGGTTCGCGATGCAGGCTGTGTCAACGATTCGTTCCCCGGCTTTGTCGAGACGCTGCAAGCACTGCGCGCACCCGTGGAGTGGATCGTATGACCGAACGGGTGGGGCTGCTCGGCTGGCCGGTGGAGCACAGCGTCTCCCCGGCGATGCATAACGCGGCGTTTCAGGCGTTGGGGTTGGACTGGCAGTATGATCTGCTGCCCGTCCCGCCGAGCCAGTTAGAAGCCGAGATCCGGCGGCTGGTCACGAGACGAGGGTTATCGCGGCTTTAACGTGACGGTGCCGCACAAACAGGCGGCGTTCCGGCTGCGACAGGTGGCGGCAATCACGCCGGCGGCGCGCGACATCGGCGCAGCGAACACCCTGATCGTCCGCCCGGATGGCACGCTGCGCGCGGATAATACGGATTGGTCGGGCATCTGCCGCGATTTTGCCGGACACGCACATTGTGATACAGGACGCATCCTGCCTGATATTAGGGACCGGGGGCAGCGCGCGGGCCGTGATCTATGCGCTGCACCAGTTGGGCGCGGCCAGAGTCCAGGCGGTCAGCCGCCGCCCCGACAGCCCGGCGGAGATCGGCTATGGCGATCTGGGCGACGTGGCCCCGCGCGCGGACGTGATCATCAACTGCACGCCGGTCGGGATGAGCCCCCGAGTGGATGAATCGCCCTGGCCGGACGGTGTGCCGTTTCCGCCCCATGCTGTCCTGTACGATCTGGTTTACAATCCCCCCGTGACCCGCCTGATGGAACAGGTCGCTTCAGCCGGTGCGCGGGTGATCGGCGGGCTGGGGATGCTGGTCTGGCAGGGCGCGCTGGCGTTTGAGCAGTGGACGGGTGTTCAGCCGCCCGTGGACGTGATGCACGCGGCGGCATGCGCGGCTTTGGAAAAAAAAGATTGAACCACAGAGAACACAGAGGGCACAGAGATTCTTGAAGAAGAAAATGAGAAGAATTTTTCACTCTTGTTTTTCTCGTTTTTCCCTTGCTTTTCTCTGTGATCTCTGTGTCCTCTGTGGTTAAACAGTTTTTGGAGTAGGAGCCATGCTGCGTTTTCTCACCGCAGGCGAGAGCCACGGCCCCGTGCTGACCGGCATCCTCGAAGGGATGCCCGCCGGGATGCCGCTGTCATCGGATGACATCGACCGCGACCTGCTGCGCCGGCAGGAAGGCTACGGCAGCGGGGGCCGGATGCAGATCGAGCGCGATCACGCGCGCATCACCGGCGGCGTGATGAACGGATTCACCACCGGCGGGCCGATCAGCCTGCTGATCGAAAACCGCGACTGGAAAAACTGGGCGCAGAAAGACATCACGCCCATGACCACGCCGCGCCCCGGCCATGCGGATCTGACCGGCACGATCAAATACGGCTACCGCGATCTGCGGCTGGCGCTCGAACGGTCCAGCGCGCGCGAAACGGCGGTGCGCGTCGCCGTGGGCGCGATCGGCAAGCGGCTGCTGGCGGAGTTTGGGATCACCGTGGGCGGCTACGTCACCGAGATCGGCGGCGAAATCGCGCAGTTCAGTGACGATCCGCCGGATTATCCTGCGCGGTTCGCGGCGGCGGAAGAATCCGAGGTGCGCTGCCCCGATCCTGACGCGGCGGCGCGCATCCAGGCCGCGATCCGGCAGGCCAAGATCGACAAGGATACGCTCGGCGGCGTGATCGAAGTCGTCGCGCTGGGACTGCCCGCCGGTCTGGGATCGCACGTTCATTACGATCGCCGCCTGACCGGACGATTGGCGGGCGCGGTGTGCAGCGTGCAGAGCATCAAGGGGGTGGAGATCGGCCCGGCGTTCGAGAACACGCGCAAGCGCGGCACCCAGGTACACGACGAGATCCGGCTGGCCGACGAGGGGCGGCTGTATCCGCGGCACCAATCGCGCGGGCGGGTTGGAAGGCGGCATGACGACCGGGGAGCCGCTGATCGTGCGCGCCGCGATGAAACCGATCAGCACGACCCTGACGCCGCTCGGTTCGGTCAATCTGGCGACCGGGCAGCCCGATCAGACGGTCTACGAGCGCAGCGACTTTTGCGCCACGCCGCGCGCCGTCGTCGTGATCGAGGCGATGGTCGCGCTGGTGCTGGCCGACGAACTGCTGATCAAACTCGGCGGCGACAGCCTGGACGAGATGCGCCCCCGCTTCGAGGCGCTGCGCCGGGCGCGCCTGGACGATCTGCCGATGGATAACACGCCCTGGCGTTTTGGATTCGAGGAATGACCCTGTGACGCATCGCAGCATCGTGCTGGCCGGCTTTATGGGCACCGGCAAAACGACCACGGGCCGCATCGTCGCGGCGCGGTTGGGCTGGCGCTTTGTGGATACGGATGCGGTGATCGAGGCGCGCAGCGGGCGCACCGTCGCGCAGATTTTCGAGTCGGACGGCGAATCCGCCTTCCGGGCGCTGGAGGCGGTGGTCTGCCCGGAAATGGCGGCCATTGTCCATCAGGTGGTCGCGGTGGGCGGCGGCGCGCTGCTCAACCCGGCGATCCGCGCGTGCGTGGAAGCGCAAAGCTTGATCGTGTGCCTGACGTGCGATCTGGACGAGGTGATCCGGCGGGTGGGCGACGATCCCGCGCGGCCTCTGTTCGCCCCGGATCGCGCGGCGTTGGAGCCGCTGCTCGAATCGCGCGCGGCACATTACGCCAGCCTGCCCCATGCGATCGATACGACTCACCGCACGCCCGAACAAACGGCAGAGGAGGTGGTCCGTTTATGGCAGCAGAACCATTAACCATTCAGGGGGAACACGGCGCTTACCCGGTGGTGATTCAGCCGGGCGCGCTGGCCGATGCCCTGCCCGCGTGGGTCCGCGATCGTGGGTTTTCGCGCGCAGCGGTCATCACCAACACCACGCTGGCCCCGCTGTACGGCGAGGCGCTGGCGGCGCGGCTGCCGGGCGAATTCCTGGTCACCGTGCCAGACGGCGAAGCGCACAAGAAGCTGGATACGATGCGCGACCTGTATACGCAGCTTCTCGCGGGCGGCGCGGATCGGTCCACCCTGATCGTCGCGCTGGGCGGCGGCGTGATTGGGGATATGGCAGGTTTCGCGGCGGCAACCTTCATGCGCGGCGTGGCGCTCGTCCAGGCCCCGACCAGCCTGCTGGCGATGGTCGATTCGAGCATTGGCGGCAAAGTCGGCGTGGATCTGCCGCAGGGCAAGAATCTGGTGGGCGCGTTCAAGGATCCGCTGGCCGTTTTCGCGGACACATCGGTATTATCCACCCTGCCCGCTGTCGAGTTCCGCTGCGGGCTGGCGGAGATCCTCAAAGCCGGGCTGATCGGTGATCCGCCGCTGCTGGCGCACCTGCTCGAACACGGCACGCAGGACATCCAGACGATCATCACCCGCGCCGTGAGGGTCAAAAAGCAGGCGGTCGAACAGGACCGGCTCGAAAGCGGCGTGCGCGCCCATCTCAACCTGGGGCATACCTTCGGGCACGCGATCGAGCAGGCCAGCGGCTACGCCTGGAAACACGGCGAGGCGGTGGCCGTGGGCATGGTGGCCGCGGCGCGGCTCTCGGTGGCGCGCGGATTGTGTGTGCCGGACACAGCTTCGACGGTCGAGAAGGCCATCGCCCGCTTCGACCTGCCGACACGGCTCTCGGATCTCGATCCGGGCGCGCTGTGGGACGCTATGCGCCACGACAAAAAGTGGAAAAATGGATTGGCGCGTTTTGTGCTGCTGAAAGGGATCGGCCAGCCGGTCGTTGTCGATGATGTCGGGCGAGACGAGGTGATCCCGGTGTTGGAAGGATTACAGGCTTGAATATTCTGGTGCTGCACGGTCCCAACCTGAACCTGCTCGGCACACGCGAACCGGACGTCTACGGCCGCGTGACGCTGGACGACATTAACGCCCGTCTGCAAGCCTATGCAGAGGAGCGAGGCGCATCCCTGCGCATCCTGCAGAGCAACCACGAAGGCGCGCTGATCGATGCGCTGCACGAGGCACGCGGCTGGGCGCAGGGTGTGATCATCAACCCTGGCGGATACACCCACACCAGCGTCGCCTTGCGGGATGCGATCAGCGCGGTGAATCTGCCTGCGATTGAGGTCCACCTGTCGAACATCCACGCCCGCGAGTCATTCCGCCACACCTCACTGATCGCGCCGGTCTGTCTCGGCCAGATCGGCGGCCTGGGCTGGATCGGGTACCGGCTGGCGCTGGAAGCCCTGCTCGAAAGAGAGCGATCATGACGGTATCCATTATGAAGCGCGTATTTGAGTGGCAGCTTGCTCATTCGCCGGAATGGTGGTTCCAACCGGACGGCACCCGCCGCGAGATCGAGCCAAACGGCTGGATCCGCAGCGCGTTTTATACCGGCGTAATGGCCGCGTGGCACGCCACCCACGATCGCGATTATCTCCAGGCGGCGGTGACCTGGGCGGAATCGAATCACTGGCAGCCGGGCGCGCGTCCTCGCCACGCCGACGATCACTGCTGCGGGCAGACCTATACCGAACTTTATCTGGTCGACCCGATCCCGGAGCGGATCGCCCCGTTCCGCCGCACCATCGACGCCATGATGGCCGATCCCAAACCCGGCCGCGTCGATTGGTGGTGGTGTGATGCGCTGTTTATGGCTCCGCCCGCATTGGCCCGCCTGAGCGCCGCCACCGGCGACCGGACGTATCTTGATTTCATGGACACGATGTGGTGGGACGTCGTCGATTATCTGTACGATCCGTGGGCGCACCTGTTCTACCGCGACGCGGATTACCGCTCCGGGACCGGGCGCGAAACGTTCTGGTCGCGCGGCAACGGGTGGGTGCTGGCCGGGATCGTGCGCGTGCTGGCGGCCATGCCGGACGATTACCCGTCGCGCGGGCGATATGTCCGCCTGCTGAACGAGATGGCCAGGGCGGTCACCGCCGCTCAATCCCCACAGGATGGACTGTGGCGCGTGAATCTGCTGGCTCCTGATGAATATCCCACCCCCGAAACCAGCGGCAGCGGCTTTTTCTGCTATGCGTTGGCGTGGGGCATCCGCCACGGGCTGCTGGACCGGGCGACCTATCAGCCGGTCGTGCAGCGCGCCTGGCAGGGCTTAACCGGGGCCGTCGAGGATACCGGCCAGCTGGGCTGGGTGCAGTGGGTGGGCAAGTCACCGGCCGCCGTGCGCCGCGAAGATACGATTGATTATGGCTCCGGCGCGTTTTTGCTGGCCGGCAGCGAGATTCTGCAACTGGAAAGATGAGGAGAGAGAACCATTGAGCGAGCGTATTGTCGCTTTTCAGGGGGAACGCGGGGCTTATTCCGAAGAAGCGATCCATCGTCAATTTGGCGAGGATGTTGAAACCCTGCCGTGCGAGTCATTCACCGACATTTTCACGGCGATCCAGCGCGGCCGGGCGACGCATGGCATGCTGCCCGTCGATAATGCGCTGACCGGCACCATCGCGCAGTCCTACGAACTGCTGATCGAGTATGATTTCCGCGTGCAAGCCGAGGTTCTGCTGCCGATCGAGCACCAACTGCTTGCGCCCGAAGGCACCACGCTGGACGACATCAAGCGGGTAAAATCGCATCCGCAGGCGCTTGCCCAGTGCAAGGACACGCTGCGGCGGCGCGGGTGGGAGCCTGTCGCCAGCTACGACACGGCGGGCGCGGCGCGTGAACTGGCCGAAAATCCGGAACCGCATACGGCCGCTATTGCCAGCGCGTTTGCCGGCAAGCAGCACGGTCTGATCGCGCTCGAGAGCGGGATCGAAGACGTGACCGGCAACTCGACGCGGTTTTTCGCGATCGGCGTGGAAGATGCGCAGCGCCGCGATCCGAGCAAGACATCGCTGGTCTTTGCCATCCGCCACCGTCCCCGCTCCCTCTATGACGCGTTGGGAGCGTTCGCCCTGCGGAACATCAATCTGACGAAGATCGAGTCACGCCCGATGCGCGGGCGTCCGTGGCAGTACTGGTTTTATCTCGATTTTGAGGGTCACTGGCGGGATCCTGGCGCGGAAGCAGCCCTGGTGGATCTGCTGCGGCAGGCGTCCATCGTGAAGATGTTGGGGTCCTACCCGGCGGCGCTGGGTGGTCCCAATACGAATGGGAACGCGTAACTCAACCTTGCGCCTCATCCCCGGTAACACACAGCGGCAGAGGGGATTGATCGTCGTAGGACGCTCCCTCTCTGGGCTCGCCGGGCGGAGTTTGTTAGACGGCCGGCCCTGCGGATTCACCCATAATTAACCAGCCGTGAAGCTCGGCGGGTCGCTGGCCGGGAAGGACTGCTCGCTGGCCTCATCGACAATATCTTTGGGCAGCTCGTGCCGGTAGTCGTACCGGCTGCTGAGTAAGTTCGATGACCCCGACGTCAGCCCGAGCGCCTCGTAGATGTGCTTACTGCCGGTGATCGCCCGATAGAGCAGATCCATGCCGATCGCCGCCATGATCATACCGACCAGGCCGCGCGGACGAAGCCCCAGGCGCAGGAGCAGCACGCCGCCAATCAGGGCCGCCCAACGCTCCTCCGAGCGCATGTGCAGCGTATCACCGAGCGTTTCCTGGCCCTGGTAATCGGCGGTTTGATAGTTAGTCGTTTGTGACACCATGTTATCTATCCTCCAGATATGGGTTGTAGAAGCATAAGAAACGTGTTAATGATGCCGTTCCCCCTTGAGCGTTCCCCTGCCATCCCGTATAATCGTCCCTGGGGATGAATGGCGTCGATGGGATGCCGGGTGTGCGAGTAGGTCGAAGGCGCATGGTCAACCACCGAAACACACCTCTCCAAACGGCAGGACTCAGACCAGGGTTCAATTCCCTGCATCTCCACTCATTCACACGAGGCTGCGCACGATCGCGGCCTCTTTAATCTTCGTAATTGATCAGGTCGTCGAGAAAATCCGCGCTGACCGAGAGATACACCGCTTTTTCGCCAATGGATTCGACCCAGGCCGTCGGCACCAGCTTTTTGCTTTTGAAGATCAAGCCGGACGACACAATAAAATGGGTCGCGCGGTGACTATCTGGCTCGGCAAATACGCGCTCCACATCGCCTATATACTCGTTGTCGGCACTGATGACTTCTGCGCCAGCTTTGAGCGGTACCGTGCCTTCAGGAATCTGGCGTTCACCCACGGCATAGGGTGGCTCTGGCAGGCGAAAATGGGTCCGGTAGCCTGGATCCGCCCACCAGTTCAGACTCGCCGGGGGATACCAGAAATAAGGGCGGGCATGGCCCGGCGGATACACACCTTCCGCGTCAATGCTTTCCCAGGGCAGATAGTGACGTTCTTCGAACGATGGCAGCGATTCAACGTCGCCATGCTGCACGTCCAGAACCGCCCGGCTGTCTGCTGCTTGTGCAAACCACTCCACCGGAATCACTTTGTCCTCGGTAAACAAAAAGCCCTTCCGCACCACAATGTGCGTGATCTTTTTCGTCTGCGGGTCGATCACCACGCAGTCGATCGCACCAGCTCGCTGGCCATCCCGGGTCAGAACTTCCGCCCCTTCCTCGAACTGCATGTCAAGCCTCATGCTGTCCTTCCCACTGACCATAACCGGCCAGTGATCACTCATTCAACCATTCAGCCAATGATTAAGAATGACAATAAGAGTATAGATGTTTACGGGAAGCTATAAATGAGGGAAATGGAGTGTTTCAGCCTGGGTCAAATGGCGCATTTTTTCCTGGGACAGATGGCTACGACACGACGATCGCTGCGACGGCGCGTTCGCGCACCGCGCCGATCTCCCACCACAGGGCGCCGCGAGAGTCCATCGCCGCCGCGAATGCGGCCCGCTGATCGGCCGGGAGCGCGATCAGCAGACCACCGCTGGTCTGCGCGTCGAACAGCAGCATTTGCCGATCTTCGGATAGGTCGCCCTCGAAGCGCACGCCGCCCTGATAGGACCGCCGGTTCGCCGCCGATCCGCCGGGGAAGATCCACTTGCTGGCGTAATGCAGCGCGCCATCGATGAACGGCACACGGTCAAACCGGATATGCAGCGTCACCTGTCCGGCGTCAGCCATTTCGGTCGCGTGACCCAGCAGGCCGAACCCGGTGATGTCTGTTGCCGCCCGCGCGCCAAGCTGCACGGCAATCTCGGATGCATCCCGGTTAAGCTGTATCATCCAGCGCACGGCCGCGGCGACATGTTCCGGGTCGGCCCGGTCGTCTTTCGCAGCGGTGGTGATGCAGCCCGTGCCGAGCGGCTTGGTCAGGATCAGCACGTCGCCGGGGCGCGCACCCGCCTTGGTCAGCAGGTGATCGGGGTGAGCCATGCCGATCACGGCCAGCCCGACCTTGGGCTCTTTGTCCTGAATGGTGTGCCCCCCTGCCACGACAGCCCCCGCCTCGCGCACCTTTTCGGCCAGCCCCAGGATGATCGGGGCGAGAATATCCGGCGGTAAATCAGGTGGCAGCGCGGCGATATTCAGCGCGACCAGCGGCCGGCCACCCATCGCGTAGACATCGCTCAGCGCATTGGCGGCGGCAATCGCGCCGTACTGGTACGGATCGTCCACAATCGGCGTAAAAAAGTCTGTGGTGATGATCAACGCGCGTTCGGCATCCAGCCGGTACACGGCGGCGTCATCGGGCGCGCCTAAGCCAACCAGCAGATCGGGGTGATCGGCAGGATCGAACATGGCTTGCAGGGGGCGCAGCACGTGCGCCAGGGCCTCCGGGGCCAGCTTAGACGCTCAACCGGCGCAGGACGAAAGCGCGGTCAGGCGGAAGATGTCATCACGAGTCAACAGACTGCCCTTTTCCATGGGTGGATCGAACAGCCCGATTGTAGCTTGTCCGCCAGCCGGGACCAAATGACGGGTGAGGTGGCCGCGCGAATGGGCTATAATCATTAAGGGCCAGCGCGCAGGAAATGGAGAGTGATGTTAAAACTCGGAGACTTTTTTCATCTGCCGCAGGTGGACGGATATTTCGAGAAGCTCGTCGCCGATCGATCCGGGCTGGTCGTCATCGCCGGGTTTGATCCGCGTGTGACAACCGCCGAAGCGGGCTTCCTGCCCAGCGGGCATACCACGATTTTTCGTATCCTGATGCGCGAAATCTGGGCCAGCCGGCCCACCGGCCACAGCGTGGTCATCACCAGCGACAGCGCGGCAATCCGTGTCCCCCGCGAGTTCCGCCAGCAGGTCGAGATCATGACGGTCCAGCCACCCTATACCTACGCCAGCCGCATCGAGGAGGCCGCGCGCAACCATCCGGATTGTATCGTGATCGATCGTCTGCTCACCGAAAACATCCCGGCGGCGCTGCAGGCGGTGCAGAGTGGTATTTGTGTGCTGTCGCTGCTGGATACCGTCTTTCGTGGGTCCGGTGTGGTCCACTACCTGCAAGATCTCGGCGCGCCCGCCGACCTGCTCAATGGGCTGGCGTGGGTGATTACGGTCCAGCGGCTCCCGGCGCTGTGCGCGCACTGCAAGCAGCCTGCCCCCCTGCTCCCTGATCAGCACAAGCACCTGCGCGCCCGTTTCGAGGACTTCGACCAGATCATCGCCGGGGATGATGGAGAAGCCGTCAGCTTTTTCCAGCCGGGGACATGTGATCACTGTGAGCAAACCGGGCGGCACGGTGACGTAATGATCCTGGACGTCTACCAGGCGGACCGCGAGAGCAGCACCGGGCTTTTTGAGCAGGCCAGCATTTTCCCCGCAGATAAATATGTGCTGCACATGGCCCAGCACGGTTATCTCTCGCTGCAAGATATGATTCACTTTGAATCCGACCAGTTCCGGCGGACTTATAACCTGTTCATCGCCAACGAACGCGCGCTGCGCGAGACGAACGCGACCCTGGAACGGAAAGTGGTCGAGCTGGAAACCGCCTATCACGTGCTTCAGCAGCGGACCGGCGCACTGTTCTCGCTTCAGGAAATGGGGCAGGCGCTCATTTCATCGTCGGATCTCGACGATCTGGCGGCGCAGGTGTGCCGCCACGCCCGCGAGTTATGCGGCGCGGACCGGGCGATTCTGTACTATGTGCGCAGCGACGATCAGACCGAGGTGCTGGCCGTCGGCGGGTGGGATCCGGCCCTGACACACCGGGTGCTCGATACGGAAAGTGTCTTCAGCATCGGCGCGGAATCCGAGCCACGGCCCTATAACCGCCTGCCGCCGGGCCTCCCACTGGATACCAAATATGGAGGGCTGCGCGCCGGGCTGTACGTCCCCCTGCTGGCGCAGCAGCAGCGAGTTGGCGCGATGATCGTGCATTCTACCCAGAAGGTCAGCTTCGCGCCGGGCGAAGTCGCCCTGCTTCAGACATTCGCCAATCAGGCCGCCCTGGCGATCCAGCGCGCCGGGCTAATCGAGCAGTTACGCGCCAAAATTGCCGCGCTTGAAGCCGCCCAGGCCCAACTCGCCCGCAAAGAGCGTATGGAACGCGAGCTGGAACTGGCCCGGCAGGTCCAGCAGAGTATGCTGCCGCGCACGTTCCCAAAGGTCGTGGGCTATCAGTTTGCTGCCCGCAACGAACCGGCCCGGCAGGTCGGCGGCGATTTTTATGATGTGATCCTGTTGGGGGATGAGGCATTTGGGATCGCCGTGGCCGATGTGTCCGACAAAGGCATGCCCGCCGCCCTGTATATGGCCCTGACGCGCAGCCTGCTGCTGGCCGAAGCGCGCCGCGAACGCTCGCCGGCGGCGGTACTGGCGCATGTCAACGCGCTGCTGCTCGAACTGGGCGAGCCGAATATGTTCGTAACGGTGTTTTATGGCGTGGTCGAACGGGCGACGCGGCGGCTGACCTATACACGCGCGGGGCACGACCGCCCGCTGCTGATTCGCGCTGGTAGTTTGCTGGAACTGAACGGCAAGGGGACCGCACTCGGCCTGCTGGACGCGTCGATGCTGCGCCTCTCCGAAGAACAGATCGAGCTGGCTCCCGGCGACCGGCTGGTGCTGTATACCGACGGCCTGACGGATATGGTCAACGCCAGCGGGCAGCTTTTCGACCGGGCGCGATTGGAAGCGCTGCTGCGGCAGCACGCCGATCTGTCCCCGGCGGGGCTGTGCGAGTCGATCTTTCACGATCTGGCTGTGTACCAGGGAACCGCCGATCAATTTGACGATACCACCATGCTGGTCGTGGCAGTGGAATAAAAACCAGGGACCGAAGTTCCCTTCGATCCCTGATTACACTCCCCTAGGTCTGCCCCTGATCGTTACCCAAACAGGCAGATGATCTCATTCGGGTTGGTCGGAGACGGGTGGCACCCGGTTTCGGGCACATCCGTCACCACCCGCAGTTCGATGGTCGACGAGTTGTTAGTTGTGACTGGATCAGGCACACCGGAAACAAGGTCGTTAGCCGAGTTGGTGATCACCGCGCCGACAGGAACCGTCACTTTGACTTTGGCAGCGATGACCAGCGTCATCGTCGAATTGGGCGTGATCGTGAAACCAGCCGACCCGGTCCAGTCGCCGGTGGTCTGATTGTAGGTCGTTCCGGCGGGCGGCGTGGCCGACTCAAAAATCAGATCCGCCGGCAGCATGTCCTTCAGGCTGACGCCGGTCGCCGTGCCGGGGCCGAGGTTGCGGATCGAAATGGAGAAGATCGCCGTCTCATCCTGGCGGACGCGGTAGCGGCTGGACAGCTTGGTGACTTCCAGATCGGCCCGATAGATGACCGGCGTCAGCTGGGTATACTGATTCTGCTGTGTACCATCGCCCGGCTTCGTGGTTGGATCAAATTCGGTCCCGGTTACGCTAACCACGTTACGGGCGATGCCGGTATCTGGCAGCAAGGGGACGTTGACAACGAGGTTGACCACCACTTGCTGGGCTGCTGCCAACTCGCCCAGTGCGCATGTCACTCTGAGCGTGCCGGCGTCATAGTTACAGGAACCTTGCTCGGCTGTAGCCGATACAAAGGCAAAATACTGAGGCCTCGTGGCCTTCTTTAAGTCATCAGTCACCGTCGCGATCGTGGCATCCGGGCCGTGGTTAGTGACCGTGATGGTATAGGTCAGATTCTGTCCGACAGCGACCGGCGAGATATCTTCAAATTTGGTGATACCCAGGTCGGCCTCGCTCGCGCCGATGCGGATGATAAACGCATCGGTTCCACCGCCGCGCTGGAAGGTGTCGTCCGTGATGCGGAAAGTCGTCCGACGCGGTGTCGCCGGTCATATAAATCGTGCCGCCGCCCACGACGGCTAACGCGAAGCCCTGATCAATGCTGCCCCCGCCGAGAAAGCTGGAAAATTCGATGGTAGGGGGGCCGTCCATCACGATTTTCGTGATAAACACATCGGACAGACCGCCATAGGCTGCCTGAAAACCGTTGATGAAGGGGAAATTATTGCAGCGGATCCGCGTCCGCACCGGACAGCGTTTCGCCCACGACATAAATATCGCCGTCGGTGTCCAGCCCGATACCCGCCCCTTTATCGTCGTTGGTGCCGCCCAGGTACGTGAAAAAGATGCGCGTGCCCGTGCTGCCATAGCCGACGATAAAGGCGTCCTTGCCGCCGTTGTAGCTGCCCCACTCGAGCGGGAGCGCCCCCAACAGCGGGATGTTGTCGGACTCCGTTTCGCCGGTCACATACACTTTGCCGGCACTGCCCTCCATGAGACTTACGGCAGCGTCAAAATCATTGCCACCCATAAAGGTTGAGTAGATGAAAGACGGCGAGGCTCCGCCCGTAATCTTGGTGACAAACGCATCACCGCCGCCCCCATACGTGCCCTGGCTGGCGACTGATCAGGGGAAAATTGGTGGATTCCGTGCGGCCGGCGATATACACGTTATTGCTGGCATCGACGGCAATATCGCCGCCGACGTCGACCGCCGCGCCCCCCAGGAACGTCGAAAAGGCCAGACCCGTGCCATCGGCCGTGAATTTCGTCACAAAGGCATCCGCAGCCCCGCCCTTGTAAGTGCCCATGCCGGACAGCGGATTGACGATAGGGAACGGATCCGTGAGCGACTGGGCGGTTTCGCCGGTGATATACACGTTGCCGGCGCCGTTGATCGCCAGCGCATAGGCGCGATCGGCACTAGCGCCGCCCAGGTAGGTTGAATAGAGGATGGCCGAGCCGGTGGCATTCAGCTTGACGACAAACGCATCAGTGCCGCTCTGGATACGTGTTCTGGTAGACGCCCGGCACCGGCATGGGAAAGTCATCCGAATTGGTCTCTCCTGTGATATAGGCGTTGCCAGCCGCATCGATGGCAATGTCATTACCCTGGTCGTTGCTTGAGCCGCCCAGGAAGGACGAGTAGATCATCTCCTGGGACGAAATATTGATTTTCGAGACAAACAGATCAGTCATCCCCAGCATTTTCGAGCTGCAGAGGATTCTGTGCGCGGCAGGTTGACCGAACTGGTTCGCCCGGTCACATAGACATTGCCCATGGCATCGGCCGCGATACCATAGCCTTCGTCGATGGATGCGCCGCCGAAGTACGTGCTGTATTGCAGCAGCGGATCGAGAAACAATGGCTGCGACGGATCGTATTCACCGAGCGTCAGGCCGATGCTCTGATCATCAAAAAGCGTATAGCCGACGTCCACGGGCACGCGTTGGGTGTCGATCTCCTGCCACGCATGCGGCGCGTACTCGGTCAGGTAGGGCGCGCCGTCCTCGCCCGACAGGTACAGCCGGAGATCCTGCGTGGCCGCGTCCAACTGCGCGCGCTGAACGCCGTCGTACTGCCAGCGGATCACGGCCGGGTTCGCGCCGGGCGCGATCAGATACGTGCCTTTGAGCAGCCCGGTCGTACCGTCGTAGTGCAGCGTGATGCCGGGATAAAGCTCTTCGTAAAAAACACCCGCATAGGTCGGGATATCGGTCAGCCAGCGGGACGAGTCGTTACCCAGGATGTAGTTGACGACGCCCGGCTGCAGATCAACTCCGCTCAGCACGGGCGTGGGATTCGCGCCGAGATGGTGCAGGCGCACCGTGGCAAACGTGCCCGCGGCCGCGCCCGGAAAGATCAGCGTGACGTCGCGCGGCGAAAAATACAGGTTGCCGCCCATCCCACGCACCTCGAAGCGCACGTCCGGCACGACCTGCCCGGCGTTGGCGATAAACGACAGAGGAAATGACGCAAAATCGGCTTTGATACGACGAGACCGGGTCCGATGGGTTTTCTTCGGCGCGCGCCGCGTCGTGGGCGCTGCGATAAACCGCCGGAGCGGCCAGCAGCATGATCAGGATGACGACGATACCTCTCAGCAGCAGGCGCGCAAACCTGGGGTTGAGAGCCGGACAAAAGTGGGAAATCATTAGCCCCTCCCAAAGACTAAGCTTCCGGCAAAGGAACAGGGCGAACAAACCTGGCGCGCCCCGTCCCTCCGCCGGAAGGGATATTGATACGCGTGATGCTACTGGATCAGCAGCACACTGGGTGGATCAGGCGGGCAGATGTTCGGGTGGTACGTAAACGAATTGTTCGATCCCGACATATCGATTTCATAGCCGATGACCATGCCGGTCAGGTCGTTGTTCGACGAGCCAGATGATGTAACCAGACCGTTCGGTGCGGCGATCATCCCGGCCCACTGGTTACTGCATGCCGCTGAACTGGATGGCGCCATTGTTGGTGTCCGCGCTTTCGGTGAAGAACAGCACGCCGCGCGCATAAGGACGCGCATTAAAACCGCCCGAGATTTTGATAGTCGCCCTTGGCGGCAATCGTGACGCGCCATGGTGCATCATCGGTCTTCATATGCGTAAGTTGAACGTTACCTGTGACCACGAACAGCCCGTTGATCCAGTTGCCGCCAGAATCGACCACATCGTTATCGCCCAGATCGCCATCGATATAGTGATACATGCTGGGGTCGTCTTCCACGACTTCCTGCCCGATTGGGCCGGTGTCAAGGAACTCTTTCCACTGATAGAACGTATCACCCAGCCCGGCAGCGTCGCCTGTCCCTATATCCAGGTCGCCGGATGCACAGGGAAACGTCTGCACGTCGCCGTTCTCGAGGATGACATCACACTCAATCTTGCCGGTGTTGATGAGTGTATCGCCACCTTCACTGTATTCAATCGGCTTGTGGCCTTCGGCAGGTATATCGTTTGTCCGCCACCGCGCGAGATGCATTCCCCCGTTACTTTGTAATGCCTGCCGCCGGCGACTGTGGTGCCTGCGCCTGTGATCATATCAGACGTTTGCTTGCGACGGTCGTTGCTCAGCGAGAAAAGGACATAATCGCTGCAGCCCCGAGCGATAGTCGACGATGGCCGATGCCTCAACGGTGACGTTGGTTTCGGCAATGCCGACCACGCCGGCCAGAAAAGTCTGCTGAGGGAATTTGGCTTCGACGCGCAGCCCAACCGGGTCGTGGTCACAGGGAATTTGGTCGGTCAGGCCAACCCACCAGGGGTCGCCGGTGCCAGGAATGAGCAGATCCACCCGATCGCCATCTTCTTCTTCGATCAGATAGTAGGCCACGATATTGTCGCCTGCGTCGGCGTCGGGCACTTCGTTGACGTTGGCATATTCCTGAACCAGATTCAGAATTTCCTGCTCCGACCCGGCCCCACAGCCGGCTTCGAGCAGGGTATGCTCTGCCATGGCGGTCACGCCCGCGATCACCGCGGCGTCCGCGCCATTTTGTGCCCGGCGCTGGTTCCAGTACAGCATCCCGCCGTCCAGAGCCAGGCCCACGATCCCCAGCAGTCCAATCATCGCGAAGGCCAGCAAAATGACGGTCTGCCCTTTTTCCCCATGATGACGCAAATACTTCAACATTGTCCTGACTCCTTCTTGGAGATTACTGCTGATACCCAGGCCGGGGCGGGCTGAGCAGCTGCTGATGGGCCTGCGCCTGGACCTCGGCTTCGTCACCCCAGATCAAAAAGCCAATTGGCGTTACCGGCGAATAGGTGTACGTGATTTCCACCGACAACTGAACCCCGCGCGCGATCGTCGGATCTTCGTTCAGGTTGACATCATCCAACAGAATGTCGATGGTCGAGTTGGCATCGGTCAGGTTGATGATCGGCTTGCCTTCTTCCCGGACCCGGTCCACGACGGCGTTCACCTTGACTCCGTCTTCTTGTGCCTGACAGATCTCGTCGCCGTAGTCTTTGGTCAGGCATTCGGGATGGGTCGCGCCGTACAGCGCGCCTTCACCGGCGGCGTTCTCGACGGCGACCAGGATCAGGAAGGATCGCCCCAGGTCAATCAGGCCGCCGATCAGCAGGATCAGGATGACCATGCCGAATGCCAGCTCGATAAAACTCTGACCTTGTTCCCAGTGGTGCTTCATCCGTTTCATCAGGTTTGCTCCTGCCTACTTCGTGCCACCAACGCCAAACGATCCCGTAGCGGAATTGCCATCGGCCAGATCGCGTGAAAGTGATATCGGTCACTGAGGCGAAGCACATAATTGGCCGGGCGGCTTGTAGCCATGCACGTAAAAATGCCCGCGCTTTGCCCGCCAGGGATTGTCCCTGTCAGAGTCACATTGCCATTGGCATCGGTGGTCTTCGTTCCTCCCTGCGATACGTCATCCTTCGCCCTGTTGCCATCGGCTCCGGCAAAGAAGAGTTCGACCTTCAGATGTAGGCCATGGGTCCTTCTCGCCGTCCAGGTTGACTACCATTTCTGTTCAGATCATCAAAGGCAAGAGATATTGATCGGTCACGGTACCGCCTGCGCCACCGCCACCACCGGGCGTGGCTTTACAGTTTGCCGTGTCGTCCGAGGTGCTGGTGCCTTCCAGGCCATCGCTGATCGCTACGGCATACCACATGCCTGAGCCGCCGTTGGGATTGATGTTGGTGCCACACGGAGTGCGTCCCGCCGGTTCATAATCGTTGCAAGTGGAATACTGCGTGTCAGGATGGTCCAGCGAGGCGACCAGCTTGATTGGTATACAAGTCGCGGATTTCGATCCGGTCCGGCCATTCGTCCATGGGGTCCCAGGAGAACGAGATACGCCTGTCACGCAAGGTCGCCAGTCTACGTTGGCACGGAAGTTGTGCGGGACGGGCGGGCCGACCGGCCACACATCGGTATAGTACGCGCCCTCGGCGATGGTGCGCTCTGACGTGTAATCAAAGCCGATGCTGTTGTCGATGATCGCAATCGCGGGGGTCATCGGCGCGATCGCGCCGGTAACGGTCACTTCGAGCGATACTTCTTCATTGGGCAGACTGCTCAGACCGCCGGGGCAGGCTGCAATCTCAGATCCGTCCGCGCGAAGGTAACGGATATCAATGATCCAGGTCGTCCGTCGGAATAATGCCCGCTGTATCGCGCACCCGGTCTTCGATGCCGTCGCAGTCGAGATACTGGGTAATGTCCGCGTCCAGGCCCTCGACGATGCCATAGCGCACCCCCTGGCGGGCGGCGTCGATCACCTGGGTGAAGCCGGCAATCAGCCGGGCCAGGTCGATGATCCCGAAGACTAACATGAGAAAAATGGGTATCGTCAGCGCGAATTCGGCCAACGCCTGACCGCGTTCAGCATCCTGCTGTTTAGGGTGATGCATCCCGCTACCTCCTTGAAAGTAATCCAGATACTGGCTAGATAGGCGGCTGGCGGCGCGAATCGATACCGTCCAGCCATACGAGTCGGGCTGTCCACCATAACGATACAGCAGTTCGGGGTTATGCTGCGTTAAAGTCCGTAAAATTGGTACAAAAGTCCTCTCAGCCGTTCAGGACATAACCTCGCCCGCGCACATTGAGGATATAACGCGGCGTTTCGGGGTGCGGCTCGATCTTGCTCCGCAGGTTGCCGATATGCACGCGCACCAGGATCGGATCGCCCGTCCCGGTGGGGTACTGCCAGACATCGCGCAGCAGTTGGAGCGCGGGCACCGGCTGACCGGCGTGCAGCATCAGATAGTGCAGCAGTTGGTGTTCGATGGAAGTCAGTCCGATCTGGCGGTCGCTCACGTGAACTTCCGCGCGGACGGAATGTAGTTTGATGGCGCCCACCACCAGATATTCCGAATCGGTATTCAGCGGGCCGCCCGGCGCGCGTCGCAGCAGCGCCCGCACCCGCGCCGGCAGTTCGACCACTTCAAACGGCTTGGTCAGGAAATCATCACCGCCCGCGTCGAGACCCTGCGCCACGTCGTTGGGGCGGCTCTTGGCGGTCAGGAACAGGATGGGCAGGCGGGCCACAAACGGATCGGCACGGATGCGGCGGCAGACTTCGATGCCGTCCATGCCGGGCATGATCACGTCCAGCACCACGAGATCGGGCCGCTCCCGCGCGATCAGGTCCAGCGCTTCCTGCCCGCTGGACGCGGTTCTGACCGTGAAGCCGGCATTTTCCAGCACCCGTTTGACCGACCGCAGCACCGGCTCGTCGTCGTCCACTGCGAGAATATGCGCCATACCCCTCTACTCCTTCGTGGTCACACCCGGACCGGCTGGCAGGCTGACGGTGAAGGTCGTGCCCTGCCCGCTGATACTCTCGACCTCGATTATCCCACTGTGCCGGATAATCACGTCCCGGCAGATGGACAGCCCCAGCCCGGTGCCATAATTTTTGGTCGTAAAAAACGGCTCGAACACGTTTTTCAGGTGATCGGGTGGGATGCCAGGACCATTATCCCGCACGCTCACGCGGACGCTGTTGGCCGCTGCGTCATAGACCGAGACTACCTCAATCATACCATGTTCGCTCTGACTCACGGCGTCCCGCGCGTTGAGCAGCAGATTCAGCCACACATCCTCAAGATGCTGGCGGCTGGCGCTGATCGGGGGCAGGCGCGCCGCGAACCGCGCTTCAAAGCACACCCGGTAGGAGTCAAGCTGCGCGCGAACCAGGGCGATGGAGCTTTGCAGCAATTCGTTCACGTTGACCGGCTGCATCACGTAGTCATGCACGCGCGTCAGGTCGAGCATGCGCTGGACGACACGGCCGGCACGTTCGGCGGCGTCGCGGATTGCGTCCACCGATTCGCGGCGCGAATCGCCGGCGGGCAGCGCTTGCGCCAGCAGATGCGCCTCGGCGATGACCGCCGTCAGCGGATTGTTGATCTGGTGGGCCACCCCGGCCGCGATCTCGCCCGCCGCCGACAGCCGCGCGGAGCGTGCCAGCCGGGTCTGCGCCTCGCGCAGCTCGAACAGGCTGGTTTCCAGCTGGGTCAGGATCTGCGCGTTTTCCACGGCCAACGCTGCCTGCTGCGCAAAGGCAGCCAGCGCTTCGATCTGTGGCGCGGAATAGGCCGCGGGCTGGGCACGGGCCGCACATAACAGCCCGATCGGCGTGGCGTGGGTTCTCAGCGGCACACTGGCCCAGGTCCCGGTGAAGGTTTCAAATCCCGGCAGCGCCAGCGGGTGAGAATCCGGCTGCACGTCCGGGATCAGAACGGGGCGTTTGGATAGCAGACCGTCGGCCAGCACGGGCGCTTCCTCGTCGCGAAATACTCTGCCGGCGAGTTGATCGTGCCCGGCGAAACCGCTGGTTTCCGCCACCCGCAGCGTATCATCGTCCTGCACCAGCACGATCAGCGCGCGATCATACGGCAGAATCTGTTTCAACTGCTCGATAATCAGCCGCAGGGTGGTTTCGATCTGGATCGATGCGGCCAGTTTTTCCGCAGTCCGGCGCAGCGTCTCGGCAAACAAACGCTGCTGGCGCTCGGTCGCTTCCGACTGTTCGAGCGCGGCCAGCATATCATTGACGGCGTGTCCAAGCTGCGCGAGTTCGTCCTTGCCGGCGACGGGCATCCGCAGCGAGAGATCGTGGCCCATCTGGATCTGGTTCACCCCTCGGCTGAGTTTCGCCAGCCGCGAGAGGACCGTCAGTTCGAGCAGCAGCAGGACCATCACGCTGAAAACCAGCCCCGACCCCAGCAGCGCCAGCACAAAATACCACATACTCGCCCGCCCTTGCTCGTAGATGTGGCGGGACTGGCGGACTTCCAGGATCAGGGCCGGGTCGCCATACAGGTCTTTCAGCAGGCTGTAGCCCGTAATCTGGCGAGAATCGTCCGTTCGGGTTACGAACTCCTGTTGCCGAGAAAGCCGGGTCCGCGCCGCCGCGACCCCGGCCGGGAGTCGGGGTTCCTGATAGAAATAGAGCGAGAGCAAAAGCTGCGTCTCTTCTGCCAGCCGCCGTATCTCCTCCTCATTCAGGAAACGCCCCAGGACGACGACGCCGGTCATCGAGCCCGTCTGGCGGTCGGTGATGGGAGCCGCGACGACCAGCGCCGGGCCGCTCGGCAGCAGGATCAGCCCGCCCGGTGCGCTGGTGGAATCGATGGAAGCCAGCGCGCGCTCCGGTTGCAGGTGCGGCGCGATGCCGCTGGCCGTGCTTATGGGCTGGTTCTCGGCCAGATCGAAGCGCTGTTCGTAGACTATCCGGCCGTCTGGCGTGGCGAACAGAACGACATTGAGCCGGTTGGCGCTGAACGTCGAATTCTTCGAGATACACGGCCGGGTAGTCGGGGTCAGTGCCCTGCACGAACGCGCTGCTCCGGCTGCGCGCGGCCCAGTCCACCGCGATCGTTTTCAGCGTCGAGATCTCGGTCCTGATAGCCTGGACTCCGCGCTCGGTGTTCTGGTAAATGTCGTCATTTTCCAGCAGGACATAACTTTGAAGCAGAATATTGCGCGAACTGGCATAGAGCAGAACAAACAATCCCAGCAGGGTGACGCCAATTATGAGCAGGGTTTTCTTGCGTAGAGACACCCTCGATCTCCCAGAAAAATAAAAAATCGTAAAGAATCGGCGGTCAAATCGATTTAATATATTATAATGGATTGTAACTGGTCGTATCGCAAGCGTTTGGCATCACCTTTATCGATGGTGAACTGTATCAGCGTATCACTGATCAGGCAGACTGGTCCGGGGGTAAGATTATGAAACAAGCGGGTCGAATTTTGGGGCTGATAGCACTCGTCGCGGCGATTGGCTTACCGCTGGGTTCGTCTTCCACGGTAGTCTTCTCAGAGGAAAGCGCCTGTTCCCAGATTGTCCTGGAAGCATTTTCGGCGACCGATGAAGTGTGCGATGGGACAGGCCGGAATCAAGCCTGTTATGGGCATATTGAACTCAACGCGGAGGCGCAGACCGGCGTTGAGACTTTCAAATTCAATGAAGAAGGCGATATTGTAGACGTATTGGATATGCAAAGCCTTCGTCTCAGCCCGATGGATACCGAGCAGGGGATCTTCGGCACGGCACTGATGCGGCTCCAGGCCAGCCTGGCCAGCACCACCTCGAAGAACATCACTCTCCTGTTGTTTGGCGAAGTCGAGCTTGCCAACAGCGCTGAGCCGGCGGCCGTGCTTGAGATGACCGTCAGGACGACTAACTCCATTAATGTGCGGCTGCTGCCATCGACCGGGGCCAATACCGTCGCCGCCGTGAATCCGGGCGACACGCTGACCGCGACCGGCCGTGTTGAGGATAGTTCGTGGGTGCGGGTACAGCTCGCTGACAATCGAACCGGGTGGGTGTTCGCGTCATTACTAACTACCGAGGGCGATCTCGAAACGTTGAGTGTGGTAGACACGGACTCAACCTACTATTCCCCCATGCAGGCGTTTTACTTCCACAGCGGGATGGATGACGCGGCCTGCGCCGAAGCCCCGAACAGCGGCGTGCTCATCCAGACGCCCGAAGGGGTCGGGTCGGTTACGTTCCTGATCAACGAGGTCAATATTCAGCTTGGCTCGACCATCTTCTTTGAAGCCGTGCCCGGTGGTGAGATGACGATCAGCGCCGTAGAAGGATCGGCGGTCGTCACCGCCGCTGGTGTGACCTACCGGGCGACCGCAGGAACCGAAGTCGCCGTGCCGATGGACGAGGATATGAAACCTGCCGGACCGCCAAGCAAACCGCGGCCCTACAAAGCGGACAAAGTGCGCTCGCTTCCGCTTGGACTGCTCGAACGCAGCATCGAAGTCCATGAGCCGCTGACCGAAGACGAGTTGGCCGACTATCTGGCAACGCCCGAGGCAACCGGCCAGGGTGGCGGCTGGCAGACAGCCCCTGGCCTGGACGGTGAAGTCCCGCCCGGCCAAGGCGGCTTGTACCCGCCCGGCGAGACCAAGAAGGACGACCAGGGACAAAAGCCGCCTAAAGACAAGTAGCGTTGCGGCAGCGCTCAGAAAAGACTACAGTAGATGCACCCATCAAAGCAGGGTGCATCTCTTTTTTTTGAGGGCTGTATGGACGATTTAAGCGGTCAGATTATCAAAGGTTACGAACTGCACGAGATGATCGGCCTGGGTGGTTTTGCCGCCATCTACCGCGCCTACCAGTTTGTGGTCGAGCGCGAAGTCGCCATCAAGGTCGTTCTCCCTAAACACGCCAACGCCCCCGACTTTATCCGCCGGTTTGAAAGCGAAGCCCAGTTGATCGCCCGGCTCGAACATATCCACATCGTGCCGCTCTACGACTACTGGCGCGAGCCGAACAACGCCTATCTCGTCATGCGCTGGCTGCGCGGTGGGAGTCTGTTCGACCGGCTGCAGCAGGAACGTGTGTGGCCGCTGCCCGATATTGTCCGGCTGCTCGATCAAATCGCGGCGGCGCTGACCGTCGCGCACCGCCACGGCGTGATTCACCAGGATCTCACGCCGGGCAATATCCTGTTTGACGAGGATCACAACGCCTACCTGACCGATTTTGGCATCGCCAAGCGGCTGTCTCAGGAGATCCTTGATCCGGGCAAGCGACCCCTGTATGGCACGCCCACCTATATGTCGCCCGAACAGATCATGCGTCAGGAAGTCACGACCCAGACCGATATTTACAGCCTGGGAATTATCCTGTACCAGCTTCTGACGGGTACGCTGCCCTTTGATGCCCCCAGAGTAACCGAAATTCTCCAGATGCAGGTTCAGGAGCCGCTGCCCCCCCTGCAAACGGTTCGCCCCGATCTCCCCTACACGCTGAACGTCGTCCTGCTGCAAGCCACGTCGAAGAACCCGGCCATGCGCTATGCGGATGCGCAAAGTCTGGCGAATGCCTTTCGGTTGGCCGTTCAGCGTGCCGAGACCCTGCCCCCGATCCCCGAGGACCGCGCGGCCGGCCTGGGCGGTTCGCGGAGCCCGATTACAGCCTATCTGACCGAATCACTACCCGAAACGACCGGGGATGAAACCACGGACGTGCGTACCCTGGACTTTGACAGCCTGCTCGAACCGCAGAATCCATATAAGGGTCTGCGCGCCTTCGAGGAAGCCGACGCCGTCCACTTTTTTGGGCGCGAGGCCCTGGTCAGGCGGCTGCTGGTGGAACTGTCCAGGCCGGGCGGGCGCTTCCTGACCGTGATCGGCCCAAGCGGCAGCGGCAAATCCAGCGTGGTCAAGGCGGGGCTGATCCCGGCCTTGCGGCGCGGGACACAGGTCGATTCGGAAGAATGGTTTATCACGCGGATGGTCCCCGGCGCGCACCCGCTGCAAGAACTGGAAACCGCGCTGGGTACGATTGCCGTAGGCGAGTATGAGGCGGTTAAGGACCTGCTGCGCCAGAGCGAAAAGGGTCTGATCCAGCTTGTGCCGCAAATTCTGCCGGACGAAAATGCCGAAGTGGTGCTGGTCATCGATCAGTTCGAAGAGGTTTTCACGCTGACCGAAGATGAGGCCGAGCGTAAGCACTTTTTGAACAGTCTCGTGGCCGCGGTGCAGGCCCCAACCGGCAGGCTGCGGGTGATTGTCACGCTGCGCGCCGACTTCTATGATCGGCCCCTGCTGTATCAGGGCTTTGGCGAACTGGTCCAGGCGCATACCTTCGTGGTGCTGCCGCTGACGTCCGAAGAACTGATCGAGGTCATTGTAGGCCCGGCCGAGCGCGCCGGCCTGAGCCTGGAAACCGGGCTGGCAGCGGCCGTTGTCGCTGACGTGACTGAACAGCCGGGCGCGCTGCCTCTGCTGCAATATGCCCTCACCGAGTTATTCGAGCGCCGCGAGGATCACCAGCTTACGCTGGAGGCTTACCGCGGCAGCGGCGGGGTGCGGGGTGCGCTGGCCCGGCGTGCCGAGGAACTCTTCGAAAGCATGGAGCCTGCCCACCAGGAGGCTGCCCGCCAGCTATTCCTGCGGCTGGTCAATATTGGGGAGGGGGCAGAAGACACTCGGCGGCGGGCACGCTGGGCCGAGTTTATGCCCGATCAGCCCGATCATAAACAGATCATGCAGGCGGTGCTGGATGCCTTTGGCAAGTATCGCCTGATCACCTTCGACCATCACCCGCAGACGCGCGAGCCTACCGTCGAAGTGGCGCACGAAGCCCTGATCCGCGAGTGGACACGCCTGCGCCAATGGTTGGATGAGAACCGCGACGATCTGCGCACGCAGCGCCAGTTGGCTACGGCAACCGCGGAGTGGCTCAAGTCCAACCGCGACGGCAGCTTCCTGGCGACCGGCACGCGTCTGGCGCAGTTCGAAGCGCTGGCCGCTAACGCCCGCCTGGCGCTGTCCAGCGACGAAATGGCTTATCTGCGGGCCGGGATAGCACAGCGCACGCGCGCGGCGCGCCGGGTGCAGGCGGTGATCACCGTGCTGGTGGTGTTCTCGGTCGTGGCGCTGACGCTGGCCGCGTTTGCCTTTGATCGCCAGCGGCGTGCTGAACAGGCCCAGGCGACCAGCGTCGCCGAGCGCGACCGTGCCGACATCGCCGCCCGGACGTCTCGCTCGCGCGAACTCGCTGTGACCGCACTGCGCAATGTCGATCAGGTGGATCAGGCGCTCCTGCTTAGCCTGGAAGCGCTGAAAGCCGCCGATACCTTTGAGGCGCGCAACAGTCTGCTGACGGCGCTGCAAGACGATCCCTATCTCAAGGCGTTTCTGCATGTCCCGCACGACGGCGTGCGATCCGTCGCCGTTAGCCCGGATGGACGGCTCATTGCGGCGGGTAATCGGGACGGGACCGATTATGTTGTGGGACGCCTCATCCCGGCGCGCTTTGGGCGAGCCGCTGGCCGGCCATACCGACCGGATCAACAGTGTGGCCTTCAGTCCCGATGGGCGCATCCTGGCGTCTGGCAGTTCGGATGGAACCAGTCATCCTGTGGAACGTCGATACCCATGCCATGATCGGCGAGCCGCTGGCTGGTCACGAAGGCGCGGTGTGGGTCGGTCGCCTTCAGTCCGGATGGAACCACCCTGGTGTCGGCCAGTTCCGATACCACGCTGATACGGTGGGATGTGGAGAACTCACGCCATGATCGGGGAACGGCTGGTCGGTCACGCGGACGAAGTGTATACCGTGGCCTTCAGCCCGGACGGCCAGCAGATAGCCTCTGCCGGGGCCGAGGGTGCGATCATCCTGTGGGACGTCGAATCTGGCGAGCCGGTGGGTGAGCCATGGCAGGCCCACCAGGATTTTATCTTCAGCGTGGCTTTCAGCCCCGATGGAGCAGATGCTGGCCTCCGGCAGCGCGGATGGCACGATTGGACGGTGGGACGTGGAAACCCACGAACTGCTTGGCCCGCCGCTGACCGGCCAGGGAGGATGGGTGAGGAATGTCGCGTTCAGCCCGGATGGGACGCGCATTGTGTCGGCCAACGGCGGCGACTGGACCGTGAGCATCTGGGACGCGGTGACGGGCGAGATGACGTCGGCGCTGTTCGGCCACACGGACGAAGTCTGGTCGGCCGTTTTCGCGCCGGACGGCGAGACGATCATCTCCGGCAGTGCCGATGGCCGCGTCGCGCTCTGGGATCCGGCCTATCCGTATCCGCTCGTGCGCCGGCTCACCGGGCACACGAACGAAGTAACCAGCGTGGCCTTCAGCCCCGATGGACAGTTGATCGCGTCGTCGAGCGGAGCCACAACGGGCGGCGGCGAGGATCTCAGCGTCCGGCTGTGGGATGCAGAATCCGGCGAGCCCGTCGGGTGAGCCCATGGTCGGCCATAGTCGCATCGGTGACGGGCATCGCATTCAGTCCCGACGGCCATATGCTGGTATCCGCCAGTGCCGACCGGACGCTGCGCCTGTGGGATGTCGCGTCCGGCCAGCCGATCGGACAGCCGTTTACCGGCCACCTTGCCCCGATTGAAGCAGTCGCCTTCAGCCCGGATGGACAGCTCATCGCGTCGGGCAGCCAGGATGGTACGGTGATCCTGTGGGACGTGACCACCGGCCAGCCCGCCGCCGATCCGCTGGTAGGGCATGAAGACTGGGTGCGGAGCGTGGCGTTCAGCCCGGACGGTCATTATCTGGCGTCGGGCAGTCTGGATGGCATCATCATCATCTGGGATGTGGCCGCGCGCCGTCCGCTGGGGGAACCGCTGGCCGCTCACATCAGCGGGGTGATGGCGCTGGCCTTCAGCCCGGATGGGCGTATTCTGGCATCGGGCAGCCGCGATAACACCGTCATCTTGTGGGATACGACCACCTGGCAGCCGCTCCGCCCGCCGCTGGCCGGACACACCGACTATGTGACCGGCGTCGCCTTCAGCCCGGATGGCAAACTGCTGGCGTCGAGCAGTTTTGACAATACCGTGATCCTGTGGGACGTGGTAACGGGGCGTCCGCTTGGCCTGCCGCTCAGCGGTCATGCAAAAGAGGTGACAGCGGTCGCGTTTGGCCCCTCGATCCTGGCATCGGCCAGTTGGGATTACACCATCGGCTTATGGGATGTGTCGCCTGAATCGTGGCGGGCGCGCGCCTGCACCGTCGCCAACCGCGACCTGACAGCGGACGAGTGGGAGCAGTATTTCGCTGGCACTCCCTATACGGAGACGTGTCCCTGATATGAGCCCCGACGTTGTGCTGGCGATCGATAATGGCACGCAGAGCACCCGCGCCCTGCTGTTTGACCTGCAGGGCAACCTGCTGGCCCGCTCGCGCGTGCCAATCGAGCCCTATTTCTCCGAGCGGCCGAACTGGGCCGAACAGCACGCTGAGTATTTCTGGCAGTCGATCTGCCAGGCGTGCCAGCGGCTCTGGGAAGAAACCGACATCCCCAAGGCGGCGATCAAAGGCGTGGCGCTCACCACGCAGCGCGGAACCGTCGTCAATCTGGATCGTGACGGGCGGCCGCTGCGCCCCGCGATCATCTGGCTGGATCAGCGCCGGACTGAGGGCCTGGACCCCGTTGGCGGGTGGTGGGGGCTGGCGTTCAGGCTGGCCGGTGTCAGCGAGACGGTGAGTTATCTCCAGGCCGAAGCCGAGGCCAACTGGATCTATACCCACCAGCGCGATATCTGGGAGCGCACGCACAAATACCTGCTGCTCTCCGGCTACCTGCTCTACCGGCTCACCGGGCGTCTGGCCGATTCGGCTGGCTCGCAGGTCGGTTATATCCCGTTCGATTACAAGCGGCACCGCTGGTCGTCGCGCCGCGACTGGAAATGGCAGGCGCTCGCCGTCCGGCCGGAACATCTGCCCGAACTCGTACCGCCAACCGCGCAAATCGGTGAGATCACGCCCGAAGCCGCGCAGGCCACCGGGCTCCCGGCCGGGCTGCCGGTGATCGCCGCCGCCGCCGATAAAGCCTGCGAGGTCATCGGGGCCGGCTGCCTGGAACCGCATATCGGCTGTCTGAGCTACGGCACGACGGCTACGATCAACACCACGCACCGCCGCTATATCGAGGTGATTCCTATCATCCCGCCCTATCCCGCGGCTGTGCCCGGCGCGTACAGCCTTGAGGTGCAGATCTATCGCGGCTACTGGATGGTCAACTGGTTCAAGCAGGAATTCGGCCTGCGTGAAATTTATCTGGCTGAGGAGCGCGGCATCGAGCCCGAAGCGCTGCTCGACGAACTGGTCGGCCAGGTGCCGCCCGGCTCGATGGGTCTGGTTCTGCAGCCGTACTGGTCGCCAGGGATTCGCGTGCCGGGGCCGGAAGCGCGCGGCGCGATCATCGGCTTCAGTGATGTGCATACACGCGCGCACATCTACCGCGCTATCCTCGAAGGGTTGGCTTATGCGCTGCGGGAGGGCAAAGAACGGACCGAGCGGCGCAGCGGCGTGGCGATCACCGAGCTGCGCGTATCCGGCGGCGGCTCGCAGAGTGACGCCGCCATGCAGCTTACCGCGGATATTTTTGGTCTGCCGACGGCCCGCCCGCACACCTATGAGACATCCGGTCTGGGCGCGGCAATCGATGCGGCGGTCGGATTGGGGCTGCATCCCAATTTTGACACGGCGATCCGCGAGATGACGCACATGGGCCGCGTATTCGAGCCGGTCCCGGCAACGCACGCTATCTACAACGACCTGTATCGTCAGGTCTACCGGCGGATGTATCGCCGGCTCCAGCCGCTCTATGAAACGCTCCGCACGGTCACGCCCCACCCGGTCACCGGGTCATAAATGGCTGATCCGTGCCTGAAATCGGTAAACGAAAGCCGCACCGGGTTTTGTGCAATTTGACTAAGCTCAGGCATCTGGCGCACACTTCATTATTCGGTAGTATATTTCAGATCATGCACTGGGGACTTATTCCCTGAGTGTAACCTCACAAGTTTGACAAACGTTGAGAGATACTGTTAAATTGCACAATATCGCTGATTTTAATGGCTTGTACCCTATGCCACCCGCTGAACGCCGCACTGCTAATAAGGAGGTGACGCTGTCCGCTATCAGCCGCACGACAAGACCGATTTCGTTCCATCCCGAAGAGACTGTTTAAGCAGAGGAGAGATCAAATGCGTCACGTGAAATTTCTTCGTTTTGTACTCCTGATTGCCCTGCTCGTGATCGCGATCAACCCGGTCCAGGCCCAGGAAGAGGGCAAAGTGGTCGTTGCGCCAGGCGAGAGTATTAAGATTGCCGTTCAGGTTGACCTGACGAATGTTCTCCCTGAATCCGGCCTGGATGTCTGGCAGGGTGTTCAGGTCGCGGCGCAGTTCATCAACGAAGCCGGCGGCGTCAAGGATTTCCCGATCGAAGTCTTTGTCGAAGACGACCGCTGCTCGGGCGATGATGCCACCACGGTTGCCAGCCGTGTCGCGGCTGACCCGCAGGTGGTCGGTGTCGTCGGCGCGATGTGCTCCGGCGCTACGATTGCGGCCTCCGACGTATACGAAGATGCCCGCATTGTCATGGTGTCGCCCAGCGCGACGGCGGTTGAAGTGACCGCGCGCGGTCTGGACTGTGATCAACCGCGTGGCCCCGCTGGACAGCAACCAGGGTATTTACGACGCCCACTACATCTACAAGGTTCTGGGCGCCCGCAAGCTGGCCGCCATGCACGACAACGACACCTACGGCCTGGGTCTGGCTCAGGCTGTGGCCGATGAGTTCGAGGCCTTGGGTGGCGAAGTGGTTGCGTTTGAAGGCATCAACGTGGACGACCAGGACTATCGCCCGGTGTTGACCCCGATCGCGGCGCTGGAGCCGGACGTGATCTTCTTCGGCGGCTACACGCAGCAGGCCGTGCTGCTGGCCCCGCAGAAGAACGATGTGGGCATGGAAGACGTGATCTTCTTCGGTGCCGACGGCATCAAGGACGAAGCGTTCGTAGTCCGGTGCGGGCGACGCGGGTGAAGGTCGCTTTGCCAGCTTCACGCCTCAACTGGAATACGAAGACTTCGACGACCCGTTTCTTCGACACTGTTCGATGTCACCGAATACATCGGCCAGTACCACTATCATGCGTCGGACGCGTTCAATATGATCGTCGCGGGTATTGAGGCGGCTTCCGAAGTGGATGGCGACGGCAATCTGGTGATCGACCGCGAAGGCGTGATCGCGGCAGTGCGCGCCACCGAGGAATTCGCCGGCCTGACGGGTACGCTGACCTGCGCCGAAAACGGCGACTGCGGCTCGTCCATCTTCACGATCTTCACGGTGGAAGATGGCAAGTGGGTGCCGCTTGAAGTGCCCGAAGATCTGCTCACAATGGAAGCCGAGTAAAACTGATCCAAACCAGGGTAGGGTGAACCAGCCTGCTCAGGGAGAACATACCGATGCCGGATCCCCTACTCCATGCAAATTGTTACCCGACCACCAGCGCCGTTTGGAAATTCCCAGCGGCGCTGGTAGAATTTTGCCCCATTACTTAGATCTGGCCCTTTTTCAGGTGACGCGCTTGTACTCCGTTCCGATTTGCTCAAAAACCATAGGACAACTCACATAAACTATTAACTGCTCCGCATGATAGAAGGAGAGGTTATGTCACAAGTTACTCAGACCCGCCGCCTCAATTATATGGATGTGGATTATGATCGACTCAGCGGCCAGTATTTCGGCTGGGTGGCCCTGCTCACCGCGATTCGCGTCTTTTGGGTGATCGCGCTGAGGACCGGCGTTTTTGGACAGCCGCCTGATCCGATCTATGAAACCATCAGCGATCTGCTGGGCGCCGCGCTGTATATCCTGGCCGCCGTCGGGCTGGTCGGCGTTATCTCCGGGCTGTACACGCATTCCCGCAGCGAAGAAGCCGTTACATCTACCCGCCTGCTGATTAATTATGTCGGCATTGTGCTCCTCGTGGCGTTTGCTTATCAGGCAAATTCTGCCATCATGTCCCAACCAGAAACGGCTAAGTTCAGTTTCTGGGGCACGCAGTTGGTCAATGGGCTGGTGCTGGGCGGCGTCTATGCGCTGGTGGCGCTCGGTTATACCCTGGTGTACGGCATCCTGTTCATGATCAACTTCGCGCACGGCGAAGTGCTGGTGATGGGCACGTTCGGCGGCTGGTTTGCGCTGATGTATGTGCTGGACCTGGGCGACGGCACCTTTGAAGTTGGCGCTGCGAGTGTGACGCTGATCCTGCTGCCGCTGATCTTCGCGATCATGTTCCTGCCGCTCGAAACGCTGGCCGCGCGCGCCGGGCAGCGGCGATCTGATCATCCTGCCGAACCCGATCCCACCTGGTTTATGACCCTGTTCAGCCTGCCGATTCGTTTCTTCTTCGGCGCGCTGGTCGGCTATGGCCTGTTACAGGCGCTTGGGGGTTTTGCGCCTCACGTGTACGAGTCGCTCAACACGATTATCGCCCTGTTGTTTATCGTCGCCGCCGGCATGATCACCTCGATGCTGACGGCGGTTTCGGTGGAGCGCATCGCCTACCGCCCCCTGCGCAAAGCGCCGCGCCTGACGCCGCTTGATCAGCGCGATCGGCGCGTCGTTTTTCTTGCAGCAGGCGATGCTGAACGTCTTCGGTCCGTCCAAAAAAGCCTATATGCGCCCCAAGCTGATTGCGGGCAATATCGATATCACCATCGGTGATCTGGGCACGGTTGGCGTTCCTAAAACGGGCATTATCATCGTGATCGTGTCTCTCGTGCTGATGATCCTGCTGTACACCTTTGTCCAGCGATCCAAGACCGGGCGGGCCATGCGCGCGGTGGCCGAAGATAAGAACACCGCGGCATTGATGGGTGTGGACGTGGACCGGGTTATCGTCATCACGTTTGCGCTCGGCGCACTGCTGGCCGGAGCCGCCGGAGTCATGATGGGCTTCCACAACCAGGCATTTAACTTCCGGGCCGGTTTTATCCCTGGCCTGAAGGCGTTTACTGCTGCTGTCCTGGGCGGGATCGGCAATATTGCAGGCGCGATGTTCGGCGGCTTTTTTCTGGGTCTGGTCGAGGCGTTTGGCCCGACCATGCTCGGCATTAACGCCGAATATAAAGACGTCATCGCTTTCAGCCTGCTCGTGCTGGTTTTGATCTTCCGGCCCACCGGCCTGTTTGGCGAAGTGCTGGCAGGAAAGAAGGTCTAGCCATGATGCAATTACGTCTTAACCAGTTCATCGACTCGCTGCGCCAGGGCATCTGGGCGGGCTTCGTCGCCGGGTTGATCATCATTTTCCTGATCCTCCTGGGTGTGCCCGTCAACCTGGAAAGCATCGCCATTCCTTCCATCTTGCTGGTGATGGTGATTTTCGCCGTTCGTCTGGCGCGCCGCCTGTATGGGTGCTCGCTGTCACACCTCATCAATAACGCGCTGGCGATGGGGATTGTCGCGGCGATCCTGGCCTACCTGCTGATGTCGATGATCAATCACTGGCAGGCCGTGGGCATTGACGAAAAGCAATACTTCTACAATGTATCCAGCAAGACGATGACGGTCTTATCCGGCGTGCCGGATGCGGAACTCGACGCGAACCCCGAGCGCAACCCCCTGACCGAGGAATATCCCGAAGGGGCCACCCTCCGCACGAACCCGATGCGGCTGACCTTCGACTCGGATACCGGACTCGAGCTGTTTGGTCTCAATCTGGTCATCGGCGGGTTTTACGGGTTTATGCTGCTGCTGATTATGACCGCGCTGTTGGGCGCAGTGCTGACGTGGGCCGCCGTGGCGCTGCAGATTGGGCGTTACCGCACCCAGCTTGTTAGGGGGACGGTGGCTAATCCGCTGTCGCGCCGGGTCGCGCTCATGTTACCCCTCATCTTCTTTGCCTTGCTGTGGCTGATGGAAAAGCAGGGATCGTTTGGCCCGGTCCTGGCGGTCGGCAGCAGCAGCCGCGAGATTCAACTGCTGCTGGGCTTCGGGATCGTGCTGTGGGGTTTGGTTGCCCTGCGCTCGGCTCAGCCGAGTGACTGGGGCCTGGCCTACCCGGTCCGCCTGGGGATCTGCGTGGCGTTAATCGCCGTGTTGATCGCGCTGGGGATCTGGCGGGTGGCTTCCAGCGATGCAGCGTTTGCCGCCCTCTCGGATGACCCGGATCAAAGCGAGGTCCTGAGTATCGTGATCCTGATCGCCCTGGGGCTGGCCGCTGCGGCCCAAAACGCCTGGGCGCTGCGCCAACCCGGACACTTTGAAATACAGCTTGCCGGGACCCAATCGCTGCTGGCTCTGCTGCTGATGCCCCTGTTCTTTGACCAGTATCAGAATCAGGTGATGATGCTGGTCGGAATCAATGCGATGCTGGGCCTGGGGCTCAATATCGTGGTGGGTTACGCGGGCCTGCTCGACCTGGGTTACGTGGCGTTCTTTGGCATTGGCGCGTATGCGTATGCGTTCCTGTCGTCTAATCAGCTTGAACTGAACAGCGCCGACTCGAAGTTTGCGGGCAACAAGGAAACCGTGGCGCAGCTTGCCGGGTGGATGGTGATCACGGTCATCGTCACGCTGCTCGTGGTCAACGTCGGTTTGCGCTACTGGCGGCAGCGCCAGTCCGCGGCTCATACTGATGAATACTCCCGCCCGTTGATTAACTTCCCGGCGCATCCGGCCCGCAATGGCACGGTGCTGCTGACCATCACGGCGATTGTGCTCAGCGTGATTGTCGCCTCGATCCTGGATAATGCCGGGGTCTACCAGGACATCTTCGAGACTGCCTCGCCGTTTGTGATCGGCCTGATCGTCGGTACGATCGTGGCGGGTCTGTCGGGGATTTTGCTCGGCATCCCGGTGCTGCAGTCTGCGCGGGGACTATCTGGCGATTGTGACGCTGGGCTTTGGCGAGATCATCCGCCTGCTGTTGACCAATCTGCGCGACTTCACCGGCGGCCCGCAGGGTATCCTGGAGATCCCTCGCCCCCTGCCAGAAGGCGCAGAGGGTCCGGTGACGTACCTGTGGATGCTCTACCTCGTGTTTATCGGTGCAGGGTTGGCTGCGTTCTTTTCGATCCGGCTCCGACGGTCACGCATGGGGCGCGCATGGAGCGCCATGCGCAGTGACGAGGATATTGCCGAGTCGATGGGTATCCATCTCGTCCAGACCAAGCTGACCGCCTTTGCGACCGGCGCGGCGTTGGCCGGGGTCGGTGGGGTGCTCTTCGCAGCTCGCCAGCGTAATATTTACCCGAGCGACTTCAACCTGGAAGTTTCGATTCAGGTATTGAGTCTGATCATCATCGGCGGGATGGGCAGCATTCCCGGCGTGATCATGGGCGCGATCGTCCTGATCGGCGTGCCCGAAGTGCTGCGCGAGTTATCCACCTACCGTATTCTGGTGTTCGGGGCGCTGCTGGTGGCGATGGTCATCATCCGCCCGTCGGGCCTGCTGCCCGAACCACCTACCCAGCTTCAGGCGCGCGCCCGTGCGCTCGTCCATAAACATCCCCCGCAGCCGCGCCAACAGGAGGGCCAGTATGACACAGCCAAATGATCAGCAGCCGGTCCTCAGGACCGCCGGCGTCACCAAGCGCTTCGGCGGCCTGGTGGCCGTGGGCGACCTGGACCTGACGATCCTGCCCAACCAGATCGCCAGCGTCATCGGCCCCAACGGCGCGGGCAAAACGACGTTTTTTAACTGCATCACCGGCTTTTACTACCCCCGAAGAAGGCGAGATCCGCTTTCTCGGCCACCCGATCCAGGGCTTGCGCCCGGATCAGATCACGGCCAGGGGCATCGCCCGCACATACCAGAATATTCACCTGTTCGCCGGGATGACCGTCCTCGAAAACGTGATGGTGGGCATCCACTCCAACCTGCGCAGCACGCCGATGGGAGCGGTGCTCCGCACGCCGATCAATCTAGATGAAGAAGATGCCGTCCTGGCGAGGGCCTATTCGCTGCTGGAATTCATCGAGCTGGACAAGGACGGCGATCTGCTGGCGACCAATCTGGCCTATGGCAGCCAGCGCCGGTTGGAGATCGCGCGCGCCCTCGCCAGCGATCCGAAGCTGCTGCTGCTCGACGAACCCACCGCCGGGATGAATCCGCAGGAAACCGAAGCGACGATGCACTTCATCCGCCGGCTGCGCGACGAGCGCGGGCTGACGATCCTGCTCATCGAACACGATATGAACGTCGTGATGAATATCTCGGATCAGGTGACGGTGTTGGACTATGGCCGCAAGATTTCCGAAGGAACGCCCGCCGAAGTCCAGCGCGATCCGCTGGTGATTGAAGCGTACCTGGGAACCTCTGCCGACAAAGTAGAAGTCGGCCTGCTGGAATTCTAGACGGGACGGCGACGATGGCACTGCTCGAAGTTGAAAATCTGCACACGTATTACGGCAAAATCCACGCGCTGCGTGGGATCTCGCTGAATGTCGAGGAAGGCGAGATCGTCACCCTGATCGGCGGGAACGGCGCGGGCAAAACCAGCACGCTGAACACCATCTGCGGCATTGTGCGCAGCGCCGAGGGCCGTGTGCTGCTGGCCGACGAGGATATCACCCACCTGCCTCCGCACCTGATCGTCGAGCGCGGCGTGATCCAGTCGCCCGAAGGCCGCAAGATCTTCCAGCGCCTGACGGTGATGGATAACCTGGATATGGGCGCGTATGCCCGTTCGGATCTGCACGGCATCGCCAGCGACCTTGAATTTGTGTTTCACACCTTCCCGCGCCTCAAAGAGCGGCAGAAGCAGCTCGGCGGCACGCTCTCCGGCGGTGAGCAGCAGATGCTCGCCATCGGGCGCGCGCTGATGGGCCGGCCGCGCGTGCTGCTGCTGGACGAGCCATCGATGGGGCTTGCGCCCCTGCTGGTGCGCGATATTTTCCGCATCATCAAATATCTGAACCAGCACGGCACGACTATCTTGCTGGTGGAGCAGAACGCCCTGATGGCGCTGGCGGTTGCCAACCGGGGATATGTGCTCCAGACCGGCACGATCACGCTCTCTGATGAAGCGGCCGCGCTGCGCGAGAACGAAATGGTCCGGGTGGCTTACCTGGGTGAGCATTAGAACAGGAGCGAATGACGTGAAACGTGCCAGCTTGTTTCTGTTTGTGGTGCTGATCGGGGTGATGCTGGCCGGCTGTGGCGAGAGCCCCCGGTCTCGGGCCAAGGACTTTTCGCAATATCTACCCAGAGAAGTGGGCGAGTGGACGCGCAATGACGATGAGACGGTCGAACTGCTCGCCAACACCGTGACCAACACCGGCCATATCACGATGGTCTATGAAGGCCCGGACGATGCCCTGGCCTATGTCGTCATCGAAGCGCACCCTACCCTGGACGCCGCCGAAGTCGCCTTCACGGACCGCCTGCGGAATCTCTCGCTGCAAGGCATTGTCTTCGACCGCGACCGCCAGCCGCCCAAGGCCACGGCGGATATTGCGCAGCAGGGGCGCGCGCGGTATGCGCTGCTGCAAGAAGACGGGATCATGGTCGAGATCGATACGCTGGCGGTTGCTGAGGATACGCCGGTCAGCGACGAGGCGTTTGACGCCCTGCTGACGATGGTGCGCGACGCCTACGCGAAGATTCTGGAGTGATAAGCCGCAGCTTCCAATGCGGTTTTGTAGGGGCGTATTGCGATACGCCCCTACGCTCTTTCTGAGTTACACCCACCCCATCAGCCGCGCAATCGTGGCCGTCGTCAGCGTAATGCCAATCCCCAGAGCGACCGGCAGCAGCGTGGCAACCGCCGTCCACTTCAGGCTCTTCGTCTCGTTATAGATCGTCAGGATCGTGGTGCTGCACGGGTTGTGCAGCAGACTGAAGAGCATCAGGTTCACCGCCGTAAGCGTGGTCCAGCCGCCCGCGTGCAGAATATCGTGGATCGCCGTGTTCGAGTCCAGATCGAACATCACACCCGCGCCTTCACCCACGCCCGACAATCCCGCCGTGAGCACGGTCAGCATCAGCACTGTGGGGATGACGATCTCGTTGGCCGGGATGGCGACGATATACGCCACCAGGATCACGCCGTTCAGCCCGATCAGCCAGCCGAAATCATCCAGAAAATGCACCATGTGTTCGGCCACACTCTGGTCGGCCACCGTCACGTTGGAGATCGCCCAGATCACGACACCTGCCGGCACGGCCATCGTGACCGCGCGCCACAGCACAATCAGCGTGCGGTCGATGATCGACGTGTAAAGCGTCTGCAGGATTGCCGGCGGGCGATACGGGGGCAGTTCCAGGCTGAAGACGGACGCTTCGCCTTTTAGCACCGTGCGGGAGAGCGCCCACGACACGACAAACGTCATGACCACACCCAGCACCGCGATCCCGACCACCGCTGCCGCCGAGATCAGCCCGGCCAGCGCCGCTGGGACCGCGCTGCCGATGAAGATGGTGGATACCATGATCAGAGTCGGCCAGCGCCCGTTACAGATGGCGAAGTTGTTGGTGATGATCGCGATCAGCCGCTCGCGCGGGCTGTCGATCACACGCGTTGCCACGACGCCAGCCGCATTGCAGCCCCAGCCCATCGTCATCGAGAGCGCCTGCTTGCCGTGCGCCCCGGCCCGGCTGAACAGCCGATCCAGGTTGAAGGCCACGCGCGGCAGATAGCCGAAATCTTCCAGCAAGGTGAACACCGGGAAGAAGATCGCCATGGGGGGCAGCATCACGCTGATCACCCAGGCCGCCGCGAGATACGCACCGTCGAACAGCACGCCGCTCAGCCACCAGGGGAAATGCAGCATCGCGCCCAAGTCTATCAGCACGGGGTGAACCTTGTCCAGCAGCAGCGTCGCCAGCATCGCGGATGGCACGTTCGCACCCTGGATCGTGATCCAGAAGACCGCCGTCAGCAGCAGGATCATGATCGGGAAGCCCCAGGTGCGGCTGGTCACGAGCCGGTCAATGGTGCGATCCAGGTCGAAGCGGGCGCGCTCACCGGGGCGCGTCACCGCGCGATCCGCGATCTGCGCGGCTTCGGTATACAGCGCTTCGGTCACGTGGTCCTGAAAATGGTCGCCCAGGTTTTGCCGGAGCGATTGCGCCGTCAGGAGGATGTCGGTCATGCGGGCACCTCCGCGACAAACATCCGATCAGGAGCCGGGCGCGTGCTCTCGCTGCGCGACAGATCGCCCAGGCTGCCATCGCGGATCGCCTGCTCGATCTGGGCATCGCCGTCCAGCAGGCGCAGCGCCACCCAGCGCGCATTCGGCAGGCCGGGGAAGGCCGTTTCGATCTCGCGCACCAGGGTATTGACGGCATGGTTCAACTGCGGATCGGGCATCGGCGGCGATGCGGTGCGGGCGCGATTTGATTTCACCTGCGGCTACCTCATGTACTGCTTGCAGCAGGTCGCGGATACCATCGTAACGCCGCGCCGACGTTGGGATCACCGGCACGCCGAGATCGCGCGCCAGCCGCCGGTCGTCCACCTGGATGCCGTGCCGCTTGGCTTCGTCCATCAGGTTCAGGCAGATCACGACTCGGTCGGTGATCTCCAGCACCTGCAATGCCAGGTTCAGATTGCGTTCCAGCCGTGTCGCGTCCACGACGATGACCGTCACATCCGGCTGGCCGAACAGGATAAAATCGCGCGCGATTTCTTCGTCCACGCTGGACGCCAGCAGCGAATACGTGCCGGGCAGATCGACCAGCTTGAACCGCTTATCGCCGTACTCGAAACCACCTTCAGCACGCGCAACGGTTTTCCCCGGCCAGTTGCCGGTATGCTGCCGCAGCCCGGTCAGCGCGTTAAAGACCGTGCTTTTGCCGGTGTTCGGATTGCCGGCCAGTGCGACCACATAATCCCACTTATCCACGTTGACACCCAGCCGTGAGAGATGCCGGTTCATCGGGCAGGTCGCGCAGCCCGACGTGGAGTTGAGAGTCTGGGTTTGAGTTGTTGCCACGGTGTTTATTCTTCTCCTTCGATGGGGGCGTCGGTGATCAACACCAGACGGGCCTGTTCCTGCCGCAGCGCGACCAGCGCACCGCGCACGCGATACGCCACGGGATCGCCCAACGGGCTGTTCATTTCTGCCGTAATGCGCGTGCCGGGCACCATGCCGAGATCCATCATGCGGCGGCGCTCCGGTCCCTGGCTGTGCAGGGCGATCACCACCCCGGATTGTCCGGGTAGCAGGTCGGCCAGGGTTTGCTGCGGTCGGTTGTTTGAGTTCAATGACGCTTCCATGTCCACCATGTCGAATCTGAATGATGAAATCTGAATTTCGATATGGTGTGATTATAATTTAGGTGTACCAAAATGTCAAGCGGAGTGATATTCACAATATGTCAGAACCCCTTGACAAATGAGGGAAGAGTCGGTCAGACCCTTTGAAAACCTCACCCCCCAGCCCCCTCTCCGCGTGTGGAGAGGGGATTTAGGGGTGAGGTAAATCTGTTCAAACGGGTTCTCAGGGCCGAGTACGCGGTGGCTTTTGGAAAGAGGTGCCCGAACGGCCTGTTGTTTACCCCTCCCTAAATCCCTCCCCGTAAACGGAGAGGGACTTAGCGCTCCCCTTTCTCCGCGCGCGGGGATAAGGGGCGCCGACCGAAGGTCGGACGGGGATAGGGGTCAAAAACGCATGATTGGCTTTACGTCGGGTCTTCAAACGGGCCGGCAACGGAATTCAGCACACTTCGATCCGTCGGGGATAGGCCGGCCAAGCGTGTCCGGGCCAAGCTGCGAGAAAATCCGGTGGGCGAACAGCTCCATCCAGACGAACTGCCGGCCGATCTGGACCATGTTCGTATTGGTCGTGACGGTCGCTGTGTAGCTAGTCGGCTGCGAGCTGGCGATCAGCACCTCGCGCTCGTCCACGACGACCACCAGACTGTCCGCCAGTTTATGGAGCTGGCTTTCACGCGGGGGATGGACCGATACCTGGCCGATGTCCAGTTTCTCGTCGCCCGTGAGCAGCGTCCCGATCTCGACCCCACGCGCGTCGGCGTCCACGATCACCTGGCGCAGGCGGCGCAGATTGGCATCCGTCAGCACCAGCATGGCTTCACGCTCGGCGAGGGCGATCATGTTCTCGGCGTAGCTGCTGACCGTAGCCTCACCCATGAACGTCCACAAATGGCCTTCGTCGCGGGTGTTGTACAGGGTGTTCATGCCCTGGCGCAGGGTGGTCATAAGCTGGTGGTGCTCGCCGGACAGGCGATCCAGCAGCGCATCCGGCGGCATGGGGCGGTAAAGCGTTGCCTTCGCCTCTTCGGTTTTGAGCACGGCACCCCGCACATCCAGGCGGCCCAGCGCTTCGTACACCATCGAGCGCGGAATCCCGGCCAGCTTACTCAGTTGGTAGCCGGTGGCCGGATGCTCCGACAGCAGGGCGATATACACTTTCGCTTCGTAGTCAGTGAAACCAACCGCATTCAGATCGCTGAGTAACCCCATATGTGGCCCGTGGGCCGAGCACCTTTCTTGTGTTAGGATGCCGGGACTTTGAGCAGCATCCCGACGAGATAACCTACCAGTGCGCTCACCGTGCCGATCAGGGCCATTTCCAGGCCGCTCCGGCCAGCATGGCCGACCGTGACGCGGGCTTTATAGACCCCCGCCAGAAACAACGTGAGTGCTGAGATGAGAATCGAAATCCACATACTCATTTTAACCGATAGGAAGGCAAAAGGCAGCAGGGGAATCAGCGATCCAATCAGGGCTGAGAAACCGACGACGAGCGCGGCCCGGAAAGCCTGCCCCCGATCCACTGGACTCAACTGGTGCTCTTCGGCCATCATCACCGCGACCCACACATCACGGTTGGCCGTGATCGTATCGACGATATGTTCGAGCATATCGCCCTCAAAGCCCTTTTCTTCATAGATCTCACGGATCTCCCGGCGCTCCAGTTCGGGCACGTCGCGGATATGCCGGTATTCACGCTCGCGCTCGCTTTCATAAAAGGCGGCGTCGGCCAGCGTGGATGTATAGGCGACCGCACCCATCGACACGGACTCCGCGAAGGTCGCGGCCAGCCCGGCCACCAGCACAATGTCCACATCGCTGGTTGCCGCCGCCACGCCCAGGATGACGCCCAACACGTTCACCAGGCCGTCCTGCCCGCCAAGGATAATATTGGACAGCCCGGAGGCGCGGCGATGCGGATCGTGAAACATGTGGTAGTCGTGCGCAGACTTCAGGTTACTGAAAAGGTGAAATTTGTAACTGCGTGCCATCGGTCCCGCTCCGGTCGCTCAGTAGTCGCTCAGTAGTCGATAAGTAACGATAAAACTCGTAGTAGTTCTATTGTATACTACTATAGGCCGTGCTGACCACAGGCATGGAAGTGATACGCCCCACCGGGTATAATGGGCCCATGCGAATCCTGATGATCTCAAAAGCCTGCGTGGTCGGCACGTACCAGCGTAAGCTCGAAGAAATGGCGCGGCTGCCCGGTGTGGATCTGCGGGTGCTGGTGCCGCCTGGCTGGCGCGATCCCGACCGGGGCATGCTGCCGCTTGAGCGCGCCCACATCAGCGGCTACGATCTGCGCGTGACGCCGATCCGGTTCAACGGCCATTTTCATCTGCACTATTACCCGAAAATCGGGCGAGAGATTCGCGCCTTCCAGCCGGACATCGTGCATATCGATGAGGAGCCGTATAACCTCGCGACGTGGCACGTACTCTGGCACGCGCGGCAAGCCGGCGCAAAGACGCTGTTTTTCTCGTGGCAGAATATCAACCGGCGTTATCCCTGGCCGGTGCGGCTGGCCGAACAGTGGGTGCTGCGCCGCGTCGATTATGCGCTGATGGGCACACCGAGCGCCGCCGAGGTCTGGCACGCCAAAGGCTACACCGGCCCGTGTGCCGTCGTCCCCCAGTTTGGCGTCGATCCGGACCTGTTCCGGCCGCCAGATCGGCCGCGCAGCGGGGGGACGCTCCGCGTGGGATTCGTTGGGCGGCTGGTCGAGGAAAAAGGTGGCGCGCTGCTGCTCGATGCGTTGGCACAGCTTGACGGATTGTGGCAGCTTGACATTATTGGTGACGGCCCCGAACGCGGCGCGCTCGAAGCCCAGGCGAAGACGCTGCACATTGACGATCGGGTATCGTTTGGCACGCTGCCCTCGATTCGGATGCCGGGTTTTTACCAGGGGATCGACGCGCTGGCTGTCCCCTCGCTCACCCGCGAGAACTGGAAAGAGCAGTTCGGCCGCGTGATCATCGAAGCGATGGCGTGCGGCGTGCCGGTGATCGGATCGGACAGCGGGGCGATCCCGGAAGTGATCGGCGACGCGGGTCTGGTCGTGCCCGAAGGGGATGTAGCCGCCCTGTCCAGCGGGCTGCGCCGCCTGATGCACGATCCGGCGCTGCGGCGCGAACTGGCGGAAAAGGGACGGCAGCGCGTCCTGGCACAGTACACCCAGGCCCAGGTCGCCGCGCAGACCGTCGCTGCGTATCGCGCCATGGCAGGGATTGCATCGTCCTGACCACCATGCTAAAGTGTTCGTGATCAAATGGGGAAATCATGCTGAAAGCGGTTTTGTTTGACCTGGACCAGACCCTGGTCGATTGGGATCACGTGGAACAGCCCTGGGATGAATACCAGTACCAGCGGATCCTGAACGTGTACGGCTATGTCAACGAGCATCTGCATGCTCTCAACTCCATCGATCCGCAGGGGTTTTTCGAGGCTTATCTGGCGGAACTGGGAAATGCGTGGCGGCAGAGCAGCCGGACCTTGCACGCACCGGACGTCGCGGCGATCCTGGCCGAGACGCTCAGGGCGTGCGGCGTGCCCGACGACCGGATCGATCGGGACGGACTGGTTGATGCGTATGACTGGCAGGCCCCGCCCGGTGAGCGTGCTTACCCGGATACGTTCGAGGTGCTGCCGCAGCTTCGCGCGCAGGGTGTGGAACTGGGCATCGTGACCAACTCGGCGCACCCAATGCGTCTGCGTGACCGGGAACTGCAATCGGTCGGCCTGCTCGATCTGTTCCCCTGCTGCCGTCTGTCGGCGGTAGACGTGGGTTATCTCAAGCCGCACCGCAGGATCTTTGAGCATGCGCTCAACGTGATGGACGTCCGCCCGGATGAAGCGGTGTTCGTCGGAGACAATCTGGCGGCGGACATCGGCGGCGCGCAGTCCGTCGGGATGCGGGCGGTGTGGCGCGTCACGGAGATGCTGGACGAGGTCGAAGCTGAGATCGACGGAGACGAGATTACGCCTGACGGCACGATCGTCACGCTGCATGACCTGCTGCCCCTGCTCGATACGTGGTATCCTGGCTGGCGAAACGGTGCCGCATGACCATTCTTTATGAATCCGCTCCCTACCAGAATCTCATTCTGACCGGGCCTATGGGAGTCGGCAAGACGGTGGTCGGACGTGCCGTCGCACAGCACCTCAAAGCGCAGTTTTATGATCTCGAAAACGAGATCCTGAGCCGCGAGGGCCAGTCCGCCGAACAGATCCGCGCGCTCTTCGGAGAAGCACGGCTCAGGGCATTGGAAGCGGAGGCGATCCGCGACCTGACCCTGTATCGCCACGCGCTGATCACCGTCAGCGGTCCGGCGCTGCTGGATGTATCGAACCGCGAGCGCCTGATCGCAGGCGGGCCGATTCTGTGTCTGACCTGCGCGCTCAACGAGATTCTGCGGCGGCTGCACGGGGCGCGCGGTGCCTGGTTCCACAACCCGGCCAATCGCGGCGTGACGCTCAGCCGCTTAAAACGTGAACTCGGTGTCACCCGACTCGACCTCCCCCAGCTTGACACATCGCAGCTTTCCATTGAACAAACCACCGACGCTGTGATCGAGTTCTGGTTTAACCATGCGCGTATGTGACCGATCGCGCTCAGCGCGACTGAAACGAACGGAAAAAAGGAAGGTTCTTTGATGGGCACCCTGACCGTATCGCTAATCCAGATGACCGTCCGCAAGAGCGCTCCCCGGACCAACTGGACCACCATGCAGCAGTACGCCGCCGAAGCGGCTCAGCGCGGCGCGGAAGTCGCTATCTTCCCGGAATTGTGGGACGCCGGCACGGCATATGAGCAGGGCAAGGAGATCGCCAGCTCGCTGAGCGGCGGACTGTTCGCGCAGGTGGTCGCGCTGGCCCGCCAGCATAACCTCTATCTCCTGGGGTCGATGTACGAAAAACGCGGCACAGGCGTCTACAATACGCTGCCGATCATTGCGCCGCGCCAGGGTGTGATGGGGGCCTACCGCAAAATGCACCTGTTCTCGCTGATGAAGGAGGACAAATGGCTGCTGCCCGGCGAAGCGCCGCTGGCGATCGATATGCCGTGGGGCCGCACGGGGTTCGCCATCTGCTACGATCTGCGCTTCCCGGAGCTTTTCCGCCGTTACGTCGCGGATCGCGTGCAGTTGGTGATCATGCCGATGGCGTGGCCGCATCCGCGCCTGGAACATTACCGCACGCTGCTGCGCGCGCGGGCGATCGAAAACCAGTGTTACATGATCGCCGTCAACCGCGTCGGCACGGACGACGATGGGACGCACTTCTTCGGGCATTCGTGCGTCATCAACCCGTGGGGCGACATCGTCGTGGAAGCCGGCGAAACGGATGCCCATCTCACCGTGACGATCGATCTGGATCTCGTGGGCCAGGTGCGGCGTGCCCTACCCGCGCTGGAGCATATCCGCCTGTGAGGTTAGCTTGACTTAGAGGGTGTTATGCGCTGTTTACCCCTATCCCCCGTCCGACCTTCGGTCGGCACCCCTTCTCCCCGCACGCGGAGAAAGGAGAGTTGTTCAAGTCCCTCTCCGTTTACGGGGAGGGATTAGGAGGTAAACTCAGACAGTGCCTTTTCACAGGCGATCAAAGTACATAACACGCTCTAGCGGTTTTGCTGCTCTCACCAGGACCAAACACCGTGTTGCGATTCCGCACAGATCACTTTCCGCCCCAGCTCTGGCTGCTGTTCTGGGGTACGCTGACCGGCAGCATCGGGCAGAGTATCGTCTGGCCGTTCCTGACCATCTACATCCGCGAACGCCTGGATGTACCGCTGACCACCGTCACGCTGCTGTTCACGCTGCAAAGCGTCGCCGGTTTTTCCGCGATGGCCATGGTCGGGCCGCTGATGGACCGGCTCGGACGCCGCACGCCTATGATCGCCGGGCTGGTGCTGAGTGGGCTGTCGTTGGTGTTCATGAGTCAGGCGACCGCGCTGTGGCACTGGGCGGTGCTGCTGCCGATGTACGGCATGGTGAACACGGTGTTTCGCATCGGCTCGTATGCGATGGTCGCGGATCTGATCGAAGTCGAGCGGCGAGCCGGGGTCTATGCGCTGCTGCGCACGGGGGATAATCTCGGCATTGTATTCGGACCGGCGCTGGGTGGCTTTCTGGCGCAGGTGGCCTACGTCCTCTCCTATCTGACCGCAGCAGCCACCCAGTTCATCCTGGCGATCTTCGTCTACCGTATTATCCGCGAGACGCTGGCGCGGAACACCGGCCCGGACGACGCAGTGCCCGCCGGTCTCGGCTACCGCACGATGCTGCGCGATCGCGCCTTTGCCAACGTATGGGGCCTGTATATCCTGGCGCAGATCGCCAGTTCCATGGTTTTTGTGCTGCTGGGTCTCTATGTGAAGGAAAACTTTGGCATCTCCGAAGCGCGCTATGGGCTGATCATCGGTACCAACGCGGCGATTGTGGTGGCTTTTCAGTACGGAGTCACGCGCCACACGGCCCGCTACTCCCCGCTGCGGACAATGGCGGGCGGCGCGCTGCTGTACGTGTTCGGCCTGGGGATCTTCGCTATCAGCCGGAGCTTCGCCGGATTTCTATCCGGCATGGTCGTATTTACCGGCGGCGAGATGCTGCTTGTGCCCACCGCGACCGCCTATGTGGCAAACCTGGCTCCGCTGGCCATGCGCGCCCGGTACATTGGCGTGTTTAGCCTGTCGTTCCGAATTGGGTCCGGGGTTGGCCCGGTGATCGGCGGCCTGCTGAGCGATCAGATCGCGCCCGCTGCCACGTGGTACGGCGCGATGGTCGTGTGTTCGATCGCGGCGGCAGGATTTACGAGGCTGGTTCGGCGGCAAACCACCGCGCGAGCGATTGCGGAGGAATCGAGCGGAAAAGCCAGTCGGGGCGGATTGAGCTGTAATTCGCATTTTGCCCCATCCCCCGGCCTCTCGCCATTCAAAATGCAGTGGCGGAAGAGGAGTGTCTCAAGTCCCTCTCCACATCTGGGGCGGGATTTAGGGAGAGGCTGACTTTGGCATCACCGGCCGAGCGTCTCTCCCAGCTCAGCTGGAGAGGGGCCGGGGGTGAGGCCGCATGAGCTTAGCGACCCGGCGGCAGACCGATCGAACGACTTGCGAGACGCGGATGCCGCACCGTCGCGACGGCGACCGCGACCCCACGCCACCCCGGCGGCGTGAACCGTTGGACGGCCGCTGGGAGCTGCCCCCAGCTCGATCATCCGATCGAGGAGCCGGGGCTTTTGGAGCGGTCTGCCCGTTCTCGGACTTGCGGAGCGGCTTCAGGTCAGCCCGCGCGGGAACTCCCCGATCTGACGCATAGGGATAACCGGCAGCCGCCCGGGGAATATGCATCTGGATCAGACGCTCAATATCGACCAGAAAGGCGCGCTCGTCCGCGTCACACAGCGAATACGCCATGCCGGACGCGCCCGCCCGCCCCGTGCGCCCGATCCGATGCACGTAGCTTTCCGGCTCGTTGGGCAGATCGTAGTTGATGACGTGCGAGATATCGTCCACGTCGATGCCGCGCGCGGCGATGTCGGTCGCCACCAGGACGCGCGTCTGGCCGGTCTTGAAGTTCGCCAGCGCCCGCTCACGCGCTCCCTGCGACTTGTTGCCATGAATCGCCTCCGCGGAGACCGAGGCGCGTTCCAACTGGCGCACGACTTTGTTCGCGCCGTGTTTGGTCCGCGTGAAGACCAGCACGCGCTTCATCGCCTTATCGCGCAGCAGATGCTGAAGCAGCGCCGGTTTGTCGGACTTTTCGACAAAATAGACCGACTGCTGAGATCGTTTCCACGGTCGAGGCGGCGGGCGTCACCGCCACGTACACCGGATCGCGGAGCAGGTTATCGGCCAGATCCTGGATCTCCTCCGGCATAGTGGCCGAAAACAGCAGCGTTTGGCGCTGCGTGGGCAGTTTGGCGACGATGCGCTGCACGTCGTGGATGAAGCCCATATCGAGCATCCGGTCGGCTTCGTCCAGCACGAGCACTTCGAGCCGGTCCAGCCGGATATAGCCCTGGCCGATCAGATCGAGCAGGCGGCCCGGCGTCGCGACGAGAATATCCGCGCCGCGCCGCAGGTGTTCGACCTGCGGTTTCTGGTTGACACCCCCGTAGACTGTCACCTGCCGCAGCGACGTGAAGCGGCCATAGGCGTCGAAGCTCTCACCGATCTGCGATGCGAGCTCGCGCGTGGGCGAGAGTACCAGCGCCCGCAGGTGGCGCGCGCCCTGGCTTGTACGATGCGCGCTCAAGCGCTGCAAGATAGGCAGCGCAAACGCGGCGGTTTTGCCCGTGCCGGTCTGCGCGCAGCCGAGCAGGTCGCGCCCGGCCAGAACATGCGGAATCGCCTGAGATTGAATCAGGCTCGGTTGGGTATAGCCTTCGGCCTGGACTGCACGCAGCAGCGGATCGATAAGCTGAAGTTCGTCAAAATGCATGAGTTGTTTTCACCAATGATGGAGAGCAGTAACCGACACACGCGAGGTTAGCTGAGAAAGACCTGTTGTGGAATGGCGCGAGATGCGCGGTGCGTGGTTGAAATTCCAATAACAGAAGGAGTATAGCATAGTGCCGTCGGTTTGGCGATGGTACGATTGTGAGCGCAGCGTATCACGAAAGATCATGTAGGGGAGCACCTCCGTGTGCTCCCTGTCGCTCGAAGCGGACGCCGTGCGTTCGTCGCAGTGGAAAATCGCGGTCCTCCTGTGAGGCAAAAGCCAGGTGCAGCGCGACCAGCGTTTCCGGGCAGTCCGTCCCGGCGATCTCGCGCAGCACGAGCGGCCCTACCCGTCGCTGATCCTGCGCGGCAGCAGGCGGCACTTCACCCAATAACCTTCGGTATCGCTCCAAACTCGCCGCGATGGCGCAGACGGCGATTTCCACGCCGTGCAGTCCGGCCGCCCCATTGGCATGGGTCGTGACGGCCGGATCGTCGGGTACACGCCAGTTGAGCGGGGTGACATCCTGAATGAGAAAGGGAGCAAATCCGCCGCCAAGCAGGGCCAGCTTCCAGCGGATCAAGGTGCCATCGCTGCGGCGGCGCTCGCCTGGGATCGCGACGCCCACGTCAAAACCGGCTGACCGCAGGCGCGATACATCCGCGTCCAGATCAGCCGAGCGCAGCGCGAAACCGGCCAGCCCTTCACCCAATTGCAGCAGCACGCTGAAATCTACCAGTCCGGGCAGCGGAGCTTCGCCGGTTGGGGCTAATAACTCCAGGTACGTCGAATCGGCGAAGACGATCAGCGCATTATGAGTGGCACGGTTGGTGTGTATCCCGCCGGGCCGCACGGTAAAACCGAGCGCGCGGTAGTCCTGAATGGCAATATCGAGATCGCGCACCGCGATCACGGCGTGGTCGAGTGTCAGAGACACGAGTTCATCTCCCCGGCTATCCCGAGCAATAGACGACATTATACCAATCGAGGGGGATCCGGTAGAATACATGGCTGGATTCGCACAGCAGGCAAAGGGGATCGCGATGAAAATATCAGGCATCCCGTTCGGCGTCACCGATTGGAGCGTCATCGAGCCGACCGAGCACCCCGGCATCACCGGGCGGGCGCTCTGGCGGACGCAGCAGTTCGGTGACATCCGCGTCCGGATGGTCGATTATACGCCCGGTTATCAGGCGGATCACTGGTGCGAGAAAGGCCATATCCTGCTGTGTCTGGAAGGCCGCCTCGAAACCGAACTGGCCGATGGCCGCACGTTCGTGTTGACGCCGGGCGTCAGTTATCAGGTGGCGGACGGCGCAGAGCCTCACCGCTCGTCCGCGCCGGTTGGGGCGAAGCTGTTTATTGTCGATTAGCGCCGGGGAGCGACCATGCGCCAAGCACTGGATGTTTTTTGGGAAAGTCTGCGCGATTGGTATAACGGCATGGTGGGGCTGGCGGTGCTCAATTTTCTGTGGTTTGTGCTCAGCCTGACGGTGATTTTGCTGCCACCCGCCACGGCGGGGATCATGGTTGTGATGAACAGCCTCGCGCATGGAACCGGCGCGCATCTCAGCGACTTCGGGCCGGCAGTGCGACGCTATGCCTGGGTCAGCTATCGGTGGGCCCTGCTGAATGCTGCGGCTGTCGTGATCTTTCTCGTCGGGTTCCGTTTTTATGGCGCAATCGGGACGATCGGCGTCTTCATTCAGGTTTTTTTCGTAACGGCCGGCCTGCTGTGGATCGCCACGCAGTTTTACACCTGGCCGTTCCTGCTGGAACAGGAGGACAAGCGCCTGCGTCTGGCGCTAAAAAATGGCCTGTTTCTGACGCTGGCGAATCCGATCTATACGTTGATTCTGCTCGGTATGGTGGCAGTGGCGGTTGTGCTCAGCGCAGTCACGATTTTGCCGATCGCGGTCTTCGCTACCAGTTTTATCGCCCTGCTGGCGAACCGTGCCGTCCGCGAGCGCCTGATCACCTACGGCAAGCTGCCCACTGTGTGAAAAGACAGCCAGGGCGGGTTTGTTAACCCGCCTCTACAAATATGCGGCACAGGGTAGGGAAAATGAACGAGCCTTACCCGCGGATCGTGCGGATCAGGTCCAGCGTGGAGCGGACCAGCGCGGCGATCTCATCGAACTTGCCCGCCTGCACAAACTCCTTGCGGATCAGGTTGCTGCCCATGCCAACACACGCGGCACCCGCCGAGAACCACGCGCGCAGATTGTCCTCATCCGGGCTGACGCCGCCGGTGGGCATCACACGAGTACGCGGGCGCGGCCCCAATACATCCTTGATGAAGCCCGGCCCGCCAACGGCTGTCCCCGGAAAAGCCTTGACAATCTCGACGCCCCATTCTTCGGCGTGCGTGATCTCGTTGACGGTCCCGCATCCCGGCATGTAGGGGATCTTGCGGCGGTTGCACAGCCGGGCGACTTCTTCATTGAAGTTGGGGCCGACGACAAAATTCGCGCCAAAATTCATAAACAGCGCGGCGGTGGGCGCATCCTCCACCGACCCCACACCGATGATCAGGTCCGGGTACGCCTGGGCGCAGTGTTTGATCAGCGCCGTGAAGACCTCAATCGCAAAATCGCCGCGGTTGGTGAATTCCAGCACATGCCCGCCGCCGCGACTCAGCGCGCCGGCCACGTTCTGAGCCACCTCCGCACTGCTGTGATAAAACAGCGGCACCATGCCATCGGCCAGAATGGTGTTCAGCACCGTCAAACGATCAAATCGAGCCATTTGTAACCTCCCCAAAGTGTACTATCCATAGACGCAGTTTCAGCCGGTTTGGATACGGCCAGTGGTGCCTATGTCGGCGGAAACGTCCGGCTCGGCAGTCAGCTCGCCGCCGCGCACCGTCGCCCCGATAACCATCGCTGCCGCGATCAGGACGATGTTCTTCACGATGTACTGTCCTTCCAATGTGAGCTTGAACGGAAATACATCCCACACCGCATCCGGGTTCAGGAAGATGGGTGACACCGCGCCGACCATTTGCAGCACCATGATCAAAATCGTCACGCGCAGATAGCGCCCCGTGATAAACCCCAACCCAATCAGCATCTCCCACACGCCAAGAAACGGGATAAAAATATCCGAGGGAAGAAACGTGATGGAGTTGCGGATCAGATCCGTGGCCGGGCTGGCATCCGGGAACAATTTGAGCGCGCCGAACCAGAAAAATACCACACCTACCGAAATCCGCAAAAACACGATGCCCGTCTCCGCTAACCAGTGCGTAATGGTCCGGTCGATCTGGTCGAAGCGTTCTCCAAAAATCCGACGCCACATCTGGGGCGCACGGCGGTTATCCTCCATGGTGTGTCCTTTCTGCATCCCACCTTTTACGGGATGGGGCAATGCAGGCTTATTAGGTTATCTTCTAAGAGCGAAATATATTGTATCGTGATGGTTATACCCATGCGTCGAGTCCTGGCGTTTATCCGCTTAAGCCGTTTTCACTTTTTGCCGCTGTCGGTGTTATGCCATGCGGTGGGATTGGCGTGGGTCCATCACGAGGGAAAAACGATTGATGACCGGCTGCTGGTCCACGGACTGATCATCCAGCTTCTCATCCAACTCAGCGCGGCATATGTAAATGATTACTGGGATCAGCCCACCGACCGGCTCAACCAGCGCCGCACGCTGCTTTCGGGCGGGAGCGGCGAACTGACGACCGGCATTTTGCCGCCGGTTATCGCCCTGATCGCCGCCGCGGTGTGCCAGCTTACGGCATTCGCGTGGGCGCTGGTGGTGGGACTGCCCACCACGAGTTACCTCATCCTGCTGGCTGTGGCGCTCATCGCCATCTTTTATACTACGCCGCCGCTCAAGTTCGCCTGGCGCGGCCTGGGTGAGTTCACCACGGCCATGGTTGCGGCCCTGCTGGTTCCGCAGTGGGCGTACAGTCTGCACACCGGGCGGATCAGCCTGGATCTGCTGGCCGTCCAGATGCCGCTGCTGCCGTTCATCATGACCCTGTTTGTCGCCATTGCCGCACCAGATTACGACGCGGATCGCCAGGTCAATAAGCGCACGCTGGCAGTGATTTTCGGTATGCGCCACGTCGCCCGCCTGTACGCCATCCTGACGGCATTGGGGTATGGCATGGCGGTGATCTTCTGGTGGGGCCAGGTGCCGATCGCGGTGGGGGCGGCGGCGCTGATCTGCCTCCCGATCGCGGTCTGGGCGTGGGCCGGGCTGCACTTCCATCGCTACCCGGACCACTCGGCCCTGGCATCGATCATCCGCGCCGGGCTCACACCATTGATCCTGCTCGTTGTGCTGGTCGCCGCGCTGCGGCTCACACCCTGACAAGACTCCACCGGCAAGCAGGTTTCAGCTTGCCGGCAGATTGATTTGCTTATTCGGTTGTAGCCAGGATCAGTACCCGTCAGCGGGGCAGCCGCCGGTTCCACTGATCGTACACATCGTTATCGACATCGTAGTAGTAGGGTGCAGCACCGGCGCGGATGTCGTCACCCATGACATCCTCGAACGGCTCCACCGATTCGTCGTCAATGATCGCAACCAGCGCGGACGAGCCGGGCGCGAGCTTCTTCTTGATGCTCTCGACCACATCCCGGTCAATGCCCAGGTCGATCAGCGCGGCGGATACACCGCCGGTCGCGGCTCCTGCGGCGGCTCCTACAATCGCCCCGCCCGGACCCGCCATCAGGCCGATCAGGCCGCCCACGATCGCGCCCACCATGGTACCCGACCCGGCTCCCACGTCGTTCTTATCATCCACGTGGACCGAGCCATCCATCTCTTTGCGGATCACCGCGGCACCCTCAATATCCAGGATGTCTTCGCCTTGCATCCGCTTCAGTTGTTCGAGCCGTCGGGCGGCACCATTCATGTCTTCGTAAACGATCACCATTACTCGGCGGAAGTCCATGGTATATTCCTTCCTCGCTATCGAAATCACAGCTAGAAATCGCAGAGACTCCTTTTTGTCGCTTGGTCTCCACACATGCGCATTCTAAATCAGGAATCGGCTCCTGACATGAGCGCAGTGGGGGATTACCAGATAGGCCATCCGGGCGAAGTTAAACCGGCATAAAGTGCCTATGGATCTGCGGGAATTTCTGCTATAATCCCGCTTGTAACTTGTATTTGCATGCAGGTTGCGTGTTCAGACTCCGGTTGAGGATGAGTGACAAGCGTGCAACACGCCCGAAATGCTCCGGGCGTTTTTTTTGCCCACCGGAAGAAACATCTGAGATCAGAGTGAAGGTATCTTATGGCATCCCAGGATGTACAACCTCGAAAATTCTCGCTGTCGCGGCTCCTGTTTGGCCGGCGACTCGAAACCAAAGACCTTGCCGAGCAGACCATCTCGAAGCCGGTCGGTCTGGCTGTTTTTGCGTCAGACGCGCTGTCATCGACAGCCTATGCGACCGAAGAAATTCTGCTGATCCTGGCACTGGCGGGCCTGGGGGCATCCACTCTGGGACTATCCGTTCCTATTGCCATTGCCATTGCGATTCTGCTTGTCGTGGTCACGATCTCGTACCGGCAGACGATCTACGCCTATCCCAACGGGGGCGGCGCGTACATCGTCGCCCGTGATAATCTGGGTGAGCTGCCGGCCCAGATCGCCGGCGCTGCCTTGCTCACCGATTACATCCTGACCGTTGCGGTGAGTATTTCGTCCGGTGTGGCGCAGATTACTTCGGGTTTTCCGGATCTGTTTCCCTACCGGGTCGAGATTGCGATCGCCGTCATTGCCATCATGACGGTGATCAATTTGCGCGGCGTGAAAGAAAGCGGGCAAATTCTCGCCATTCCGACGTATTTCTTCCTCGGCACGATGTTCATCACCCTGGCGATCGGCCTCGTACGTTATGCCTTGGGCGACCTGCAAAGAGTGGTCGATGTGGAGACTGTTCACCATTCGACCCATGCTCTGACGATGTTCCTGGTACTGCGGGCTTTTTCGAGCGGCTGTACGGCGCTGACGGGTATCGAGGCCATCTCGAACGGCATCACGGCGTTCAAGGAGCCGCGCAGCCGCAACGCCGCCGTCACCCTGGTCTGGATGAGCAGCCTGTTGGTGGTCCTCTTCCTGGGGATCACGGTCGTTGCCAATCGTATTCACGCGATGCCGAGTGAAACGGAAACGATCATCTCGCAGATCGGCCGCACTATCTACGGCGAAAACAGCCCCTTCTACGTGCTGGTGCTGACCTTTACGGCACTGATCCTGTTGATGGCCGCTAACACCAGTTATGCCGGCTTCCCACGTCTGGCGGCGCTGGCCGCCAGTGATGGCTTTCTTCCGCGCCAACTCACCTATCGCGGCAGCCGGCTGGTCTTTTCATGGGGGGTTGTGGGGTTGGCCGCTTTTGCCTCGTTCCTGGTGATCGTCGCCAACGCCAGCACAACCGCGCTGATCCCGCTCTATGCCATCGGCGTCTTTATGAGCTTCACCATCTCGCAGATGGGCATGGTGGTTCATATGCGCCGGGTTGGACGGATCCCACCGGGCGAAACAGTGCAGGGGCGCGAAGCGGTGCTGCATTACGATACGCGCTGGCGGACCAAAATGTACATCAGCGGGTTTGGCGCTTTGGTAACAGGCGTGGTTATGGTCGTTTTCGCCGTGACCAAGTTCGCATCCGGCGCGTGGTTTGTGCTGGTGCTGATCCCGACGCTGGTTTATATCTTCTTCCGGATTCACTCGCACTACCGCGACGTGGCGCGTGCGCTCAGCCTCCGCGGCGTCCCGGTCGACGTCGAGAAGCGGCCGATCCAGACCATCATCCTGATCGACGATGTGCATGCAGAGACGGTGCGGATGGTGAATTTCGCCAAGTCACTCGATCATCCGTGGCACGCCGTTCATATTGGGATCAACCCCGACAAAATCGCCACTATCCAGGAGCGGTGGCAGAGCCGGATAGGTGAGGGCGAACTGGTGATTATCCCATCTCCCTACCGGCTGCTGGCCCAGCCCTTGCGCGAATATATCGAGGAGCTTCAGGAAAAAACGCCGGGCGGGTTCGTCCATGTGATTATGGGGCACCTCGCGATGGATACCTATTGGGAGCAGGTCCTCCACCAGAACAGCGCCGTGATGTTCAACCTGGCGCTCAGCCGGATGGATCGCGTGGTGGTCACGAGCGTACCCTACCAGATTCATCGCAATGGGGAAGCGTCGCCCGAAGCGCATCTATAGTTTCTGAATCAAGTTTCTGAATCAATACGCAGGCCCGGCGTGAATGTTATTCCATGCCGGGCCTGTTTGGTTTTTGGGGCTTGAGCACGTTGTAGAGTTTACCCCTCCCTAAATCCCTCCCCGCACGCGGAGAGGGACTTAAAACGTGCAGGGCTGCTAGCTTGCCTCCCCTTTCTCCGCGTGCGGGGAAAGGGGTCGGGGGATAGGGGTAAACATGCACGCTACATCCTCAGCGGTACCGGCAAAACACCCGTTGGTGCAAACTGCCCCATCAGCGCATCAACCGCAGCTTGCAGCGACGGAGCGCTGTCTCCGCACGTCAGCAGGACCGTTCCCGCGCCATCCAGCACCCCGGCATCATACGGATTCCGCAGACACAACAAAACGCTTCGTGGGGCCGATGTGATTAGCTCCTGCGCGAGCGTCTGCTGTGCCGGGTTCAGATGCGCGTTCCGCGTGGCAACGATCAGCACGCCGGACTCGGCCGCCAGGGCGTGCGCCTCGGCCAGCATCTCGTCGGAGGGCTGAGTTGGGCTCAGGGACACACTGCGCAGACCGGGCAGTGCCTCGGTCATCCGCGCCGCGAACCCGGTCTGCCCGCCCGATTCCAATGCCAGCGTATCGAGCGGCGACGCGAACTCGACCAGCGCCACCGATCCCGTGATTGGCAGATTGCTCTGCTGGTCGTGCAGCAGCACTATACCGGCACGCGCGGCCTGTGCCGTAATCGCCCGATGGTCGGGATGCAGGATCACGTCCAGCGTGGGGCGCGATCCGGTTATGCCAAAACGATCCTTCATGGCCTGCACTTTGTTAACCGCCGCGTCGATTTTGTCTTCGGGCAGCCGCCCGGACTTTGCCGCCTGGATCAGCGCATCGTGAGCGGCCTCCTGACTGGCGCGTGTGTGCGAAAACAGGATCGTGCTCGCCCCGGCCAGCGCCGCCAGCACCGCCAACTCGCCCGCCCCATAGGCGTTGGTGACGGCTTTCATCTCCATACAGTCGGTCGAAACAACCCCCTCAAAGCCCATATCGCGCCGCAGCAGGCCGTCGATGATCCGGGGTGACATGGTCGAGGGATAGGTCGGCTCCAGCGCCTTGAACTGCACGTGCGTGATCATGATCGCCGCGATCCCGGCAGCGCTCACCGCGCGGAAGGGAACCAGATCGACATCCCAGATGTCATGCAGCGGGCCCTCGATCACGGGCAGGCTGACATGCGGATCGATGGGCGTGTTGGCCTTGCCGGGGAAGTGCTTGGCCGTCGCGGCGACGCCCGCCTGCTGGAAGCCGCGCACCTGCGCTACGCCCAACCGCGCCGCCTGCTGCGGATCTACACCCAACGAGCGCACGCCCACTGACGGGTTGTGAATGTTGTGGGTCAAATCAAGCGCCGGGGCGAGATTCCAGTTGATGCCCAAGGCGCGCATCTCGGCCCCCAACACAGCCGAAACCTGCTCCGCCAGCTCCTCCGAGTCCGCCGCCGCCAGCGCCATCGCGCCGGGACTCTCGGTGAAGTGATCGCGCAGCCGCGCCACGACGCCGCCTTCCTGGTCGATCGCGATCATGATCGGACGTGCAGCCGCCTCGTGACACGCCTGGGTGAGTTCCGCGATCTGGGCCGGGCTGGTCACGTTGCGCGCAAACAGAATGACGCCGCCGATCCTCCCCTCGGCCAGCCAATCCAGCAGATAAGCGGGTGGTTCCAGCCCTTCAAACCCCACCACCAGCATCTGTCCGATTTTTTCTTCGAGCGAGAGGGCCATGTTCCATCACCTTCAGTGTGAACCACCATGCAAATTGGCCTATGGTGGTATAATCCACTCGTTGGTATAGCATGCCGGCGGCGGAAAGTCAAATCACATGCAAATTCAGGCGTCGAGGCTGACCCTTCAGCTCGAAAACCCGTTCAAACTCTCGTATGGAGCCACCACCTTCCGCGAGAACGTGCGCGTGACGATCAGTGATGGCGTATATACCGGCACAGGTGAAGCGGCGGTCGTGCCGTATTATGGCGAAACGCCGGACCGAGTCCTCGCCTATCTGACCGATCCGGCGCTGGCAGACGCGCTGGGGGATGATCCGCTGCTGCTCGATGACATGCTGAACTGCCTGCCGCCGAGTGCAGTCATCCGCTGCGCGCGCCGCCGTCGATATGGCCCTGCACGATCTGTGGGGGCAGCATCTCGGCCAGCCGCTCTATCGGCTGTGGGGACTGAATCCGGCGCGAATCCCCGCGAGTTCGTTCACCGTGGCGATGGCCGACGACGAAGTCCGACTACCGGGCGCATCTGCGCGCCGCCCGCGCGCTATGGCCTGATCAAGCTCAAGCTGGGCAGCGGCGACTGGCGCACCGATCTGGCACATGGTCGAAATCGCGCGCGAAGAGATCAGCCGCGCCGCTGTGCGTGGATGCGAACGGCGGCTGGACGGTTGAGGACACGCTGGTCGATCGTCCCCCGGCTGGCGGAGATCGGCGTGCTCTTTATCGAGCAGCCCGTCGCCCGCGATGATTTGGAGGGCTGGCGAGCGCTGCCATCCGCGCTGCCCGCTCATCACCCGCCGCTGATTGCCGACGAGTCGGTGCAGGGCGTCGAGAGTGTGCTGCCGCTGGCCGGGATCGCGGACGGCATTAATATCAAGCTCGCCAAGTGCGGCGGGCTTCGCGCGGCCCGGCAGATGATCATGCTGGCCCGCGCGCTCGGCTTGAAAGTGCTGATCGGCTGTATGATCGAAAGCTCGATCGCCGTAACGGCCGCCGCGCATCTTGCGCCGCTGGCGGACTTTGTCGATCTGGATGGCAACGTGCTGATCACAAACGATCCCTTTTGCGGCGCTGGATAACCGCGGCGGGCATATCACGCTGCCCGACGCGCCCGGCTTAGGAGTAACCCCGCGTGCTGAATGAATCCTTTCACTACCGTGACGATCAGCTTGTCTGTGACGGTGTGCTGCTGGACACGCTCGCGGATGCAAACGGACACGCCGGTTTACGTCTACAGCGCCGCGCGGATCCAGCACAATATCGGCCGCCTGCGCGCCGCTTTCGATCCCCTGGGCGCGTCGATCCATTACAGCATGAAGGCGAACGCCAATCTCGCCCTGCTGCGCCTGATCCACGCGGCCGGGCTGGGGATGGACGCCGTCAGCGCCGGGGAGATCTTCCGCGCGCGTGCAGGCGGGCGTCGATCCCCGGCAGATCGTGTATCGCGGGCGTGGGCAAAACCCGCGACGAACTTATTTATGCGTTGGATGTGGGCGTGGGCTGGTTCAATGTCGAGAGCCGCGCCGAACTGGACCTGCTCAACACCCTGGCTGAGCGGGCTCGATCGGCCTCCCCGCGTGGCGCTGCGCCTGAATCCGGGCATCCAGGCGAAAACGCACCATCACATCGCCACCGGGCATTTTGGCGCGAAATTCGGGATGCCGCCGGATACGGTCACAGAAATACTCGCGCACCGCGCAGATTATCCCCACCTGCGGATCGAGGGGATTCATGTTCACATCGGCAGCCAGTTGGGCGACGTGCAGGAGACGCTCGACGCCGTGCGGCTGGCCCAGGCGCTCGCCGCGCCCTATGCGGACGTGCGCACGCTTAATATCGGCGGCGGGTTCCCGGTAGCCTATGCCGAGACGGATGAGTATCCTGCTCCATCGGCTTTCGCGGAGGCGCTCAAGCCGCTGCTCGACGGCTGGCACCTGATGATCGAGCCGGGGCGCTCGGTGATGGCGGACGCGGGTGTGCTGCTGGTATCCGTGCTGTATGTCAAGGAGCAGGCTGGCCAGCGGTTTGTGATCACCGACGGCAGCATGACCGATCTGATCCGCCCCGCGTTGTATGAGGCGGTGCATCCGGTCGTGCCGGTGTGCCAGAAAGCAGAAGCCAGCACGCACCCGTCAATCGTCGTCGGCCCGGTCTGCAAATCGGCGGACGTGCTGAATCGCGGCGTGCCGCTGCGCGATCTGGCGGCTGGCGATCGGCTGGCGGTACTCGGAACCGGGGCCTATGGCATCGTGATGGCGTCGAACTACAACATGCGGGTGCGCGCGCCCGAAGTGCTGGTCGAGGGTGACGACGTGGCGTGTCATCCGCCGCCGCGAAACCTGGGACGATCTGCTGCGCTTAGAAGAAGAGCAAGAGAGCATCACCACAGAGGACACAGAGCGCACAGAGGAAAATAAGGGAGAGTGAGAGAACTCTTATCTCAAACGATTTCTTCTTTTTTCCAAAATGACGACCCTGTGGCCGAGGAATTCTCAAGTAATATCGCGTAAATCTTTGAAAACGGGCGGGTTTGTTAACCCGCCCCTACTCTCAGGTTTTCCTCAAGTATCTCTGTGTCCTCTGTGCTCTCTGTGGTGAAGTTGCTTTTATTCCCGCGCGGAGTCGTACAGAATCTCGTCGGTCACGTCGCAGTCGTAATCGTGATACTGCTGGCAGAGCAAGGGCACGTCGTTGGGCGGCGTCACGCCGAAGACCCGCAGCGCCCGCACCAGATGGCACAGCGGCAGCCCAACGACATTCGAATAACAGCCGGTCAGCCCTTCCACCGGATGAAATGCCTCGTTCTGGATCGCGTAGCCGCCCGCTTTATCAAACGGATCGCCGCTGGCGATATAGGCTTCGATCTCGGCATCGGTGTAGTTCCGCATCGGCACATCCGTCACGGCCACATCGGTCACGGTGCGTCCCGTCGCGGCATCGATCAGCGTGATCGCCGTGTAGACCTGATGCACCCGCCCGCGCAGCCGCCGCAGCATGGCCCACGCCTCGTCAGGATCGGCGGGCTTGCCCAGGATCGTATCGCCGTCAGCCACCGTGGTGTCGGCGGCCAGGATCAGCGCGTGGGGATCGGTCAGGGTCTGCCGGACGGCCCGCGCCTTTTCGCGGCTCAGGCGGACAGTATAATCGGCGGCCGCCTCGCCGGGGAGCGGCGTCTCGTCAATATCGGCGGTGGTCTGCACGAACGGCAGCCCGGTCAGGCTGAGCAGTTCGCGCCGCCGGGGTGATCCCGACGCCAGAATAATCGTTTTGGGTGCGGTGTGGTCCATGTGGATCGTCTGGCTCCGGATCTATAGGCTCTGTTTATAAGCTCTGCTTGCGATTCTGGAACATCAGCCCAAACCCGCGCCGCGTCACAATATAAGTCGTGCTCCGGGTCGAGTTCCAACAGGCGCTTGCGCAGCCGGCTGACCAGCGCATCAATCGTCTGGTCGGTGATGTCTTCCTCCGTGCCCCACACCGATTGGCAGATCTCCTCACGGGTCACTATCCGCCCCGCGTTTTCATAGAGCAGCGCCAGCAGCGAGAACTGGTTGGGGCTGAGCGGCGGGTAGAGCGGCGAGCCGGCGATCATAACGCGCGCGGCCGCCATGTCGATCTCAAGCCCCGGCTTCGGAAGCTGCACCGGGTCGATCTGGGCGGTCGTCACCGGGTCATCGAACACCCAGCGGCACACCGTCGCAAAGCGCACCTCGTCACCGGCGCGCAGACGGTGCGCTTCGCCCGCCTCCAGGCGGCGGCCGTTGACAAAGGTGCCGTTGGTGCTGCCCATGTCTTCCAGAAAGATATTAAGATGATCGCTGTAACACCGCGCGTGAAGCCGCGAGATTTCGGTGTAGTCCAGCACAAAACCACAGTCGCGCGCGCGGCCTATCGTAAAGGGGAGCGAAACGAGATCAACCGTTTTGCCCGCTTGATCTCCTTCGTGAATCAAAAATCGTTGGATGGATGGCATTGGACACCTGCCTGCATGAACCCCGTTTTACCCAGTATGTCGAACGATCGCCCATCTTTGCGTGTACGATCGGGCAACGTTCTCCTGACGAACAACCTACTTCGCTCGATTTCAGCGTGATCATTCCTCGTCATCGTCGTTCAGAAATCACTTCTTCCGCCTCGATCGCCTGCAAGCCGACGCGTGCTTCCAGCTCGGCCAGCGCGTTCTGGAGCTTCTGCTGGCGCAGGCTGTTCGTCACGTCGCCGCGCGTGCGTTCCAACACCCCGCGCAGCGAGTCCATCCGGCGGCGCAGCCCACCCGTGATAGCGTCGTGGAAGTCAAACGCGATCAACACCCCGTAGATCGTATCCATCGCTTCGAGCAGCCGCTCGGCTTCGTCGGAGTGTCCCTTGCGGATAATATCCAGAATCTGGCGGCGAAGCTCGCTGGCGGCTTCGGCCAGACCGTTGAGGTAGGTGGCGGCCTCAACCTGAAGCGAGTCCGGCGTGGGCAGCGCATCTCCCCGCACCATGGCATACGTCACAAAAGCCTCGACATATTCTTTAAGCGCGTCCTGCGTATAACCGCTGTGATACAGATCCGGGAAGCCGGCGACCAGGGTGCGTAAGGCGTTGGCTTCCTGCTGGGCGCTAGCAGGCGGTTCTGGGCCGTTTCCCATTCGTGGCGATGCACGGCGCGGATCGCATTGGCACAGTGCTGCGTCAGCGTGCGCGACTGGTTGATCGCCACGTCACGCGCCGCGTTTTTCGCTTCAAACGTCTCGCGAATCTGCTCGGCAATGGTATCGAGAATATCAAGATGCATTCATCAGTCTTTCCTTGTTCCGGTTCGCCGCCGGGATCGTCTTCGGCGGAGCGTATGGTGCTGAAAAGCTGGTCGGCCAGACTTTGCGGGCGGGGCGGCAGCTTGATCTCGCCGTGGACCTCCTCGTACCGCTCGATATTCTCCTCTAGTGCCTTCAGCAGCATTTTCGCATTCGTCGGCGTCAGCACGAGGCGCGTCCGCACCCGGGCTTTGGGCAGATTGGGCAAAATCTGCGCGAAATCCAGAAAGACTTCCCACGGCGAATGGGTGATAATGACGAAGTTCGCATATACGGCGGGTAGATCGGCGGGGATTTCCAGGTTGAGCCTGCGCGCGGGCTGCTTCGGCTGTTTTTCAGATGCGTCCATTTGTCTTCTCTCATTCAGATCGTCTGACCAGCGCCAAACAGAACAAACAGCCGGATGCTCGTGTGAATCCGGCTGTTGTCTACTATACCGCACGACGCGTGATGTTTCACGCGTTGGGTCATCAGAACGGCAGATCGCCTTCTTCGGTGGGATAATTCCCGCCGGCCTCTGCTGCCTTCGCCTCGGCGGCTGAGGAATTGAAAGTCACGGGCCGTCAGTTCCAGGGACGCGCGAGGGGTGCCATCCTGGGCCGTGTAAGCCGATGCCTTGACTTCGCCCGTCACCATGATCTGCATCCCTTTTTTGACGTACTGGTTGGCCGTCTCCGCCATGTCGCGCCACGCGCTGACCTTGAACCAGGTCGTTTCCTCACGCTGCTCATTACTGCTGCGATCATTCCAACGCCGCGAGACGGCCACGCTGAAATCACAAACGGCTACCCCACTCGACGTATAACGGAGTTCGGGGTCGCGTCCGACATTGCCAATGATAATGGTGTACTGGTAACCGGCCATAGGTGTGTATGCTCCTTGCCCTTGCGCTCAAATGGTCCTTATAGTATAGCGGATTTAGAACTTTTGTTCAAATCCTTCAGGTGTAATTTACCGGCGCGCTTCGATCTCTGCGGTCAGGAGACGCTGCACCGCCTGAGCATCGCCCCGCCCCTTGAGCGTGCGCATCACCATACCCATCAGGAACTTCAGCACTTTCTCTTCGCCGGCCAGATAACGCGCCACTTCGCCGGGCTGCTCGTCCAGCACAGCGCGGATCGCCCCGATCAGCGCGCTTTCGTCGCTCACCTGGGCCAACCCGCGTTCCTGTACCAATGCCGCCGGGTCGCCGCCTTCAGCGTACAGGGTAACTAACAACTGTCTGGCTGTATTATGGTTGATGGTGCCCTTCTGCACCAGCGATACGAGCCCGGCGAGCGCCTGCGGCGTGAGTTTGATCGAGCCGATCGAGTTCGCGGTCGCGGCCCTCATCGTTCATCTGGCGGAAGACCTCGCCAATGATGTAGTTGGCAAGCTGCTTGGGATCGCCGCCTGCGTTGACCGCCGCCTCAAAATAATCGGCGACGGCCTGATCGGCCACCAGCACCGACGCATCATAACGGCTCAGCCCAAAGTTGCTGATGAAGCGATCGCGCTTGGCGTCGGGCAGTTCGGGCAGGATGGCGCGGACTTCGCCCACCCAGTCGCGGCTGATGACCAGCGACGGGCAGATCCGGCTCCGGGAAGTAGCGGTAATCGTCGGCGCTCTCTTTCACGCGCTGCAGTACCGTCGTCTGGCGCGCTTCGTCCCAGCCCAGCGTCGCCTGCTGCACCTGCCCACCCTGACTCGTAGACCTGAATCTGCCGCTCGATCTCATAGGCCGTCGCGCGCGCCACGCTGCGGATGCTGTTCAGGTTCTTGATCTCGGTGCGGGTGCGGAGTTCGCTCGACCCGGCCGGGCGCACGCTGATATTCGGCTCCATGCGCAGCACGCCTTTGCTCATATCGCCGCTGTTCACACCCAGGTAGCGCAGGATGGCGCGCAGCTTGCGCGCATAGGCTTCGGCCTCTTCCGCACTGTGCAGGTCCGGCTCCGTCACGATTTCCAGCAGCGGCACGCCTGCGCGGTTGAGATCCACCAGGCTGTGACTGTTGACATGAGTCAGCTTGCCGGTGTCTTCTTCCAGATGCGCGCGCCGGATACCGATCCGTTTGCTAAAGCCGCCCGGCAGATCGATCTCCATCCAGCCATCGACGGCCAGCGGATACTCGTACTGGCTGATCTGATACCCCTTGGGGAGATCGGGATAAAAGTAACTCTTGCGAGCGAACTGGTTAAACTCCGGGATGGTACAGTTGAGCGCCAGCCCGACCCGGATGCCCAGTTCCACCGCCTGATAATTGATGACGGGCAGCACGCCCGGCATCCCCAGGCAGACCGGGCAGACGCAGGTATTTGGCTCGGCGGATGTGCTGTCTACCACGGCACAGGAACAGAACATCTTGGAGGCGGTTTCAAGCTCGGCGTGGACTTCCAGACCGATCACAGGTTCATAAGCGGGCATGACACGATAGCCTCTGGCCGGAACACATCAGGGTCAACACGCCTAGAGCATAGCCTTTGTTCGGCTCCCCGTCAACGTCCGAACGGGCCTCACGTCTATCGCTCAGCGGTCAGCCAAAAGTAAATGTGAGCTCAATCTCGTAGGGGAGCACCACCGGGCAACCGGGCTTTCACGGCGCTTCTGGCTTTTCGTTTTTACAAGCTGAATGCTGATAGCTGATTGCACTAATCGTCAGTGTTCGTCCACGGCGGGCTGATCTCAACCAGTACCGTGGGGTTGTAATCGCGCCGCCACGCATCCGGGTGCTTGGGATCGGTGAAGCGGGCCATATCCGTGCCGGGCTTCCAGGTGGTGCCGTCCGGGAGCACACTCGCGTCGCTGAAGATCGCGCCGGTCAGATTGGCCTCCTGAAGAATCGCGTCCTGTAGATTTGCGGCGGTCAGGTTCGTATCGCGCAGATTAGCCCGCCAGAAATGCGTGCCTTGCAGGTTCGTGCGGAAGAGATCCGCGCCCTGTAAATTCGCCGCCGCGAGCAGCGCCTCTTGCAGATCCGCATCGCGCAGCTTGGCCCCCTGCCAGTTCGCGCCGCTCAGGTAGGCTCCACGCAGCAACTCATCGTACAACCAGCCGAGATTGCCCAGTTCTTCGATGGCGGCCAGCGCGACGTTGTTCACCCGGCTGCGCAGCCGTGGGATCATCTCGCAGTTGAGCAGCTTGCGCTCGTCGCTGCGATTCAACACCTGATCCACCAGGACAAACGCGGCGACCGCCCCGGCCATCTCCAGGCCAAAATGCATGATCAGGTCTTCCCACTGGTTGGAGAGCAGCGCGCCGGTCAGCGCCGAAAACAGCGCCACCGTCACCAGGACAAACAGGGTTTGCCGCGTGGTGCCGCTTTGTGACAGCCACCAATTCCGCCGCTTATTCATGATCGCCTCCATCGGTGTCATGTCGCTTGTGCCTGCATCATAGCGTATTTCAAGAGAGGCTGCTTGGACGCGCTGAGTGATTGGACCAGACCAGTTTACGCACGCCAGTGGCTAGTGTACAATTCAAGCCTGGCGCTCGAAAACAATTGTTAAAGGCACAATGGATGAAAACACGCGTGTTAGTGGTCGATGATGAGTTGGACACTCTGAATTTACTGCGCACGATTCTGGACATCAGCGGCTATGCCCCGATCACGACCCTGAACTCGGTCGATGCGGTTGGGCTGGCCGAAGTCGAAAAGCCAGACGTGGTGCTGCTCGACATTATGATGCCCAAGCTCGACGGCTTTACGCTCTGCAAAATGCTGCGCGCCAACGTCGCGACCCGGACCCTGCCGATCATCTTCGTCACGGCCTACGAGGCGCTGGACATCGAAGAGCGGCGCATCGAAGCCGGGGCGAACAAAATCATCAACAAGCCGATCGATATGGATGTCCTGATCCAGACCATTGACATGGTATTAAAAGAGCCAGTCGTCATGTCGACGCCTGTTCCAGCGGTTCCCACCCAGACCGCGCCCGACGCGCCATCCGACGGAAATGCTGCTAAAACTCAGGAAGGGGCACCTGCCGCTGCTCATCCGGCGGCGCAGCTCAGGCGATTCTTCGGCAGACGAAAGGATAAAGAATAACCGTGGAACAGCGTCATACCATTGTCGTGATGCAGGGCGACCAGACCGGCCAGGAACTTCTGGACGAGGCGCTGCGCGTGCTGGCCCCGCCTATTTTGCCGCCGAATGTCGATTTCCGGGTTTTTGATCTCTCGCTCGAAAACCGGCGCGCGACGAAGAACAAGGTCGTCTACGACGCCGCCGACGCTGTCCGCAATACCGGGTTGGGACTGAAAGCGGCGACCATCACCCCTGGAGACCCGCAGGATGTTGGCAGCCCCAACGCGATCTTGCGTGAGGCCAGCAACGCCCAGGTGATTCTGCGGGTGGGGCGTCGGCTTCCGCCGGTGCGCCCGATTGGGGGTATCCACTCCCCGATTGCCGTGGTGCGTATGGCCGTCGGTGATACGTATGGCGCGAAAGAATGGCGCGAGGGCGAGGGGCTGGACGAAGTCGCCTTCCGCACCGACCAGATCAACCGCCGCACCTGCCGCATCGTGGCGGAATATGCCTTCCGCTATGCGCAGCAGCACGCGGCTAAAGTCTTTGGCGGGCCGAAGTACACCGTCAGCCCGGTATACGAGGGGATGTTCAAAGAAGAACTGGACGCCGCCGCCCAACGGTATCCCTCGGTGCGCTACGACCCGCAGTTGATCGACGCGACGTATGCGCTGCTGCTCGAAACCAGCGGCGAAGCGCTTGTCATCCCGGCCATGAACCGCGACGGCGATAACCTGTCGGATCTGGTGCTGAAGATGTTCGGCACGATTGCCGGCTCGGAATCGGTGATTCTCAGCTTTGACGAGAATCTGGAACGCTGCGCGGCGATCGCGGAAGCGCCCCACGGGACCGCGCCCTCGCTGTTCGGCAAGAATCTGGCGAACCCCGTAGCGATGATCATGGCCGCGGCGACACTGCTCAGTTACATCGAGGAGGAAGCCACAACGCGCGCCAGCCGCGCCATCCGCGAATCCGCGCTCGAAGCGGTGTATGACGGCGTGCGGACAGCGGATCTCGGCGGGCGCGCCACGACAACCGAATTCACGGACGAGGTGATCCGGCGGGCGCAGGCCAAGCTCGCCGTCTGGGACGCCCTGGGGTAACACGCTTGTCCAAACCGCAGAAGTTGATCCTGACGCACGACAACGCCGACTTCGACGCCATCGCGTCGATGCTGGCCGCGCACAAACTCGACCCGGAAGCCGTGCCGGTGCTGCCGCAGCGTGTCAATCGCAACGTGGAGCACTTCCTCAATCTGTACGGCGGGGCGCTGCCCTTTGTGCCGCGCGCTGACCTGAAGCGGGGTGCGCCAGTTGAACAGGCGACGGTGGTCGATACGCAGTCCTTTTCGACGGCGCGCGGTATGCGGCAGGATACGCCGGTTCATTTTATCGATCACCACCCCCTGACCCGTGAACTCAGCGAGAACCAGCAGTTCAGCGGCGAGATCGTGGGCGCGGCGACGACGCTGCTGGTCGAACAGATCCGCGCGCGCGGCATGAGCATCGAACCAATCGAGGCGACGCTGCTGCTGCTCGGCATCTACGAGGATACGGGGTCGCTGATCTACGGGACGACTACCGCACGCGACATCCGCTGCGCAGCGTGGCTGGTCGAGCGCGGCGCGAATCTCGACGTGGTGCGCGAATTCATCCAGCACCCACTGACGCCCGAACAGCGCCGGCTGTATGAAACCCTGCTCGAACAGACGGAAACGCATATCGTTAACGGGCATGTCGTCGTGCTGGCCCAGGCGCGCATATCGCACCCGGTGGACGAGATCGCCACGCTGGCGCACAAGCTGCGCGAGCTGTATGAGCCGGGCGCGGTGTTTGTGTTGGTGCAGCTCAACGGCGATATTCAACTGGTGGCGCGCGGCACGACGGACGCCATCGACGTTTCGACCATCGCCAAGCGCTATGGTGGGGGCGGGCACGGCCGCGCCGCCGCCGCGCTGATCCGCAGCCGGTCCGTCGAGGACGTAGGCCAGGAGATTCTGCGCGTGCTGCCGGAGATCATCGTCGCGTCGGTTCGCGTCGAGTCGCTGATGTCGATGGGCGCGCAGACTGTCCGTGCCAGCGAGCAGGTCAAAACGGCGGTGGACCGGATGCGCCGCACCGGGCATGAGGGTTTCCCCGTGCTCGAAAATGGGCAGGTCGTTGGGCTGCTCACCCGGCGCGACGTGGATCGCGCCATGAGTCACGGCATGGGCCATCAGGTTGTCAGGCAGATCATGGAAGCCGGGCAGATCACGGTCAAGCCGAGCGACTCAATTGAAGTCGTGCAGCAGCGCATGATGCGATCCGGCTGGGGGCAGATCCCCGTGGTGGACGACAACGGCGCGCTGCTCGGCATCGTCACACGGACGGATCTGATCAAACGCTGGGGGCAGCAGGCCGATCTCGCCCGGCGGGACGAGATGAGCCACCGGATGCAGGCCGCGGTATCGGCGGGGATGTGGCGGCTGATCCAGGCTGTGGCGCAGGAAGCACAGCAGCGGCGCGTGGGAGTGTACGTGGTGGGCGGTTTCGTGCGCGATATGCTGCTGCGCGTGCCGAATCACCACGACATCGATCTGGTGGTCGAAGGCGACGCGATCGAACTGGTGCGCGCGATCCGGCAGGCGCACGGCGGCGAGATGCGCAGCCATGCCCAGTTTGGCACGGCGAAATGGCTGCTCGACAACTCGGTGGCGCGCGCGCTGGGTGTGGATCTGGTCGAGGCATGCTGGCCGGAGTCCATCGATTTTGTCTCAGCACGCACGGAGTTTTACGAAGAGCCGAGCGCCCTGCCCACCGTCGAACGCAGCTCGATCAAGCTGGATCTGCACCGCCGCGATTTTACGATCAACACGCTGGCGATCCGCCTCTCACCGGAGCCGATGGGCGAACTGCTGGACTTTTACGGCGGCGAGCAAGATCTGCGCGACGGTCTGATCCGCGTACTGCACAGCCTGAGTTTTGTGGACGATGCCACGCGCATGCTGCGCGCCGTGCGGCTGGAACAGCGCCTTGGTTTTACCATCGAACCGCGCACCGAGGAGTTGATTCGCAGCGCCCTGCCCCTGCTGGAACGCGTCAGCGGGGATCGCGTGCGCCACGAGCTGCGGCTGATCCTGGCCGAAGAACAGCCGCTCCGTATGCTCGTCCGCTTGCAGGAGCTTGGCATCCTGGGCGCGCTGCACCCCGATCTGCGCGTCGATGACTGGGTGCGCGCGACGTGCCGCGCCGTGCGCGAAGCGCGCCGCGATCATCCGTGGCCGTCGCTGGCCGAGTTCGATAACTGGATGCTGACGACATTCGCGCTGCTGACCGGGCGGCTCTCGCAGCCCGATCTGGAACAGCTTGGCCGGCGCTTGCAGTTCTCCCGGCCCTACCTGGATCACCTGCACGACGCCCGCACCGCGATTTCATTTTTGCCGCAGCTCAGCCATGAGCAGTTGCCGAGTGTGATCGTCCGGCTGCTCGAACCGCTGGACGAGGTCGGCTGGCTGGCGGCCTGGGCGGCCGCGCCCAACGCGCGGGCCCGCGACCAGATCACGCGCTTTGCGGCGCACTGGCGTTGGGTCAAGCCGGTGGTGACCGGGCGTGATATTCAGGCGATCACTGGCCTCAAACCGGGTCCGGTGTACGGCGCTCTGCTGGGGCGTTTGCGCCAGGCATGGTTGGATGGCGAGATCGGCACGGCAGACGAAGAAAAGGATCTGCTGCTGAACCTGCTCCGGGAGCTGCAAGCTGCACCCGCATCCAATGGTGAGAATGGCTTGCCGATCGCGGATGAAAAGATTAATGAAAGATGAGAGTTTTCATAAGTAGTGCGTCTTTGTTTGTCTAGCGAAATCAAAGTAGTGTATTATTTCGCGCATCGTCCAGTGAGTTTTTTTGGTGGGGGCAGACGCATATGGCAGTAGAGACGGTCCAGCCGGTGAGAGTGATCCGTTGGCACGGGGGGCAGCATCCCACTTTGGACAACATCACCCGCCTGATGAAAGCTGAAGGTCTGCGCCCGTATACGTGGGTCAATACGCCCAACTTTCGCTACCCCGTCCGCAGCCACGGTTACGACAAAACGCTCTACTGTGTTCAAGGCTCGCTCGAACTCACCTTCCCCCAGACCAAACAGCGCATCGCCTTACGTTCCGGCGACCGCGTGGACGTGCCGCACGGCGTCCGCTACAGCGCGATCATCGGTCCTGCCGGCGCGCAGTGTATCGAAGGTAGTTTGCTGTAAACTGTAAGCTATCAGCTTTCAGCTAAAAACGAAAGACCAGACGAATCTGGCAAGCTTGCTGCCGATTGGAATCCCCGTTAAGTTTTTGCTTTTAGCTGACGGCTGACCGCTGATAGCTGATGGCTGACTAGATCGTTTGGCCAATTTGATGTACATTTGCCAGGGTGAGCCGATGGGCCGCCCTGTTTTGTATTTCCGCTGTGCGGCAGCGCCACGCCCCGTGCGTCAGCACGCTGCGCGCTGTGCCGCAGAACAGGAACCCAGAGACAAGGAGATGCGACGATGCGACGATTGAACCGCCGGCGGCGTGCGCGCCGCGAACAGTGGGCCGACAAACTCATCGCGCCGGATACCGAACCCTTGCCGGAAGAAGAGCCTTATGATGAGTATGGCGACTATGACGACGCGCCGTTCGAGCCGTTTGTCCCGGTGACGGGTGAGGATGAGGACGCGGATTACGGCGATGAGCCGGAGCCAGAAGCCGCATACCCGCCGCGCGAGCCGCGCCGCCGGCTGCACCTGCCCCGCCCGGACGTGCGTCTGCCGTCACCGGGCGTTGAGTGGGTCTATCTGCTGCTGGCTCTGATCCTGATCGGCGGCGGGATTTTTGGCGCGCTGCTGAATCGCGACGAGGTGCCGGCGAATATTGAGGAATGGTGGCCCGTGGCCGTGGTGATCGTCGCGGCGGTGTGGATGCTGATCGCGCTGGCGCGGCGGCAGGTCGCGTCGCTGTTGGGCGGGGCGGCGCTGGCCGGCGTTGGACTGAGTCTGATGATGAACAATCAGGACATCGCGGATTTTGAAGAGACGCTGCTTGGCATGGTGCTGGTCACGGCGGGGTTAGGCATTGTGATCCAGGGCTTTTTGCTCCGCCAGCACGCGCCGTATGGATAGTTGGCACGGGATTGTATTGGATGGAATATTCTGGATGAGATGGAATATCAAAGGGATGTAGTCGATGCCGGCTGAGGATGTTACGATAGGATTGGCTTTTATCGCGGGGCTGATCTCGTTTATATCGCCGTGTGTGCTGCCGCTCGTCCCGGCTTATATCGGGTATATGGGCGGGCGTCTGACCAAACAGGTAGGGCACCAGACCAGCGCCATCTCGGCCCAACAGCGGTTCACCACGGTGACTCACGGCTTGTTTTTTGTGCTGGGCTTCACCCTGTTTTTTGTGATCTTCGGCTTGCTGACCACGGCCGCCGTGTCCTCGCTCACCTCGCTCGGCGTGACCGAGGGTGAGGTCAAGGACGGGATCGCGCGCATCGGCGGCACCGTCGTGATCTTGTTCGGGCTGCACGTGATGGGCGTACTCAATCGCGTGTTCGCGTGGCTGCAAAAGCAGTTCGCCCGGCTGGATCAGAGCCCCTATGGCAACCTGATCTCCGCGCTGTTCGGAATCGCCCTGATCGCGGGCGTGTACTGGCTGCTGGTCGAATCCTGGTTCCTGACGCTGGCGGCGGTGCTGATCTTCACGCAGGTCTTTCGCGACGCCCTCAAAGCCGATACACCGGGCGAGTTCTGGTCGCGGGTGATTACGCGCATCCAGACGGCACTGTATGTCGATACGCGCCGGCAGAGCGCCGCTCAGACCGAATACGGTTATCTCGGCTCCCTCTTTATGGGCATCGTCTTCTCGGCGGGCTGGACGCCGTGCATCGGCCCGATCTACGGCGCGGTCCTGACGCTCGCCTCAACCGGCGACTCGATCTCCAGGGCGGGCGCGCTGCTCACCGCCTATTCGTTTGGCCTGGGTGTTCCCTTCCTGCTGACAGCGCTGGCGCTGGACCGGGCGCAAGGGTTGTTCCGACGCTTGCAGCGCAACATGCGCATCATCGAAGCGGTCAGCGGCGCGTTCCTGATCCTGGTGGGTGTGTTGGTCTTCAGCGGTCAGCTCACCCGGCTGACGCAGGAGGGCGCGCGCGGCTCGCTGGCCGACCTCTCGTTTAATCTCGAAGACTGCGTGATCGGCGCGGTTGAGGGCAACGTGCTGTGGAGCAACGTGCCCGGCTGTATCAGCGGCGACGGCGTGAAGGAAGATTTTTATCTCGCCGCGGCCAAAACCGGCACACAGCCCGCCGCGAACGATTCATCCACCACGGGCATATCGGCCCCCAGCCTGGACGCTCCCGATCTCGGCGGTCCGGCCAATGTTAACGTGCCGGAAGGAGTGGACGTCGGGCAGCGCGCCCCGGATTTCAGCGCGTCTACACTCGACGGTCAGCCCGTCTCGCTGTCCGATTACCGGGGGCAGGTCGTGCTGCTCAATTTCTGGGCGACGTGGTGCGTTCCCTGCGGCGACGAAATGCCCGATTTCCAGACCATCTATGATCTGCACAAGTCCGACGGTTTCACCGTGCTGGCGGTCAACTATACACCCACCGAAAGCAGCCTGGACGACGTGCGCGCCTTCATCGGATGAACTGGGTATTACCTTTCCGGTGGTGCTGGATGAATCCGGTGCGATCAATGAGCAGATTTACCGCGACGCGATCGTGGGGTATCCGACCAGCCTTTTAATCGATGCGGACGGCGTCATCGCAGCGTATTATCCCGGCCAAGTCAAGGCCGATCAACTGCTTGAGACACTGGAAGCCCTCCTGGAAAGCTAACGGCCTCCGATGGTCAATCGCGTGGGCCTGCCGGCAGTGCTGCGCTCGCTGCTGCGCCTGTCGCGCTGGCAGGAGCATATTCCCTTCACCGTGCCCGCGACGCTGGCCGGCGTGAATCTCGCCGCGCCGGATGGTCTGCCGCTGGATGGACGGCTCCCGGCGGTGCTGGCCGCCAATATCCTCGCCGTGACATTCGCCTTTATGATCAACGACATCGAAGACGCGCCCGACGACGCCCGCGATCCTGAGCGTGCCGCCCGCAACGCGATCGCGTCCGGCGAGATCGCGCCCCGCACCGGCAGCTATGCTGCCCTGGTGATCGCGGCGCTGGCGCTGATGCTGTTCGCGGCGCTCAGCCGGGAAGCAGTCGCGGTGGGTGCGCTAACGGTTGGGCTGGGCTGGCTTTACTCATGGCGGGGCGTGCGGCTCAAAGCGTGGCCGGTGATTGACGTAATCTCCCACGCGCTGATGCTGAGCGCGCTGCTGTTCCTGGCGGGCTATCTCGCGTATGATACTGCGCCGGGCCGGGTATGGTGGGTCGCCCTCAGCCTTGGACTCATTTCCGCCTATGGTCAGCTTTACAACCAACTGCGCGATATGGACATGGACCGAGAGGCTGGCCTGCATAATACGGCGAGTTTGCTGGGACTCGAGGGAACGCGAATCGCTATGTATGCCTGTCTGATCGGGGCTGCGCTCGGCTTGATCATCACCGTACTGATGGGCGTGTGGCCGCTGTGGCTGGCGCTGATCCCGGCGGTGCTGATCCCGCTGGCGCTGCGGTGGCGCTCCTCGGTGGACATGCGCGGAACCGCGGCGCTCGATCTCAGCGGGCGGCTGCAAGGCCGCGCCATGGGCATCGCGGGCGTGATGATGGTGATCTGGCTGGTTGTGAATCTGGCCCGATAGAGACTCACCCCCACAGAACATGAGGCAGTCGTAGGGGCGGACCCCCGTGTCCGCCCGGTTGAGCAAAGCTCAACTTCATTTGTGCGACTTCGTTGCACCGGGAGCACACAGAGGTGCTCCCCTACCAAACCGCGTTACCGGATCAGATATGGAATAGGCGACAAATACAGCAGGGGCGTATGCGATACGCCCCTACACAATGCGGCAGCGGGGATGGGTGTTGGCTAACTGGCGCGCACCTGCTGCCAGCGGCGATTGAGGTAGCCGCCAACCACGTCGTTCATCAGATCCACCTCAACCAGGAACGAGTCATGGCCGAAGGGTGCCTGCACATGGTGATATTCCACGTCGCGGCCGCAGTCGGCCAGCGCGTGAACCAGTTCGAGCGCCTGTTCCTGGGTATACAGCCAGTCGCTTGAGAAGCTGACCACCAGGAATCCGGCTTGCGCGTGCTCAATCGCAGCTTGCAGCGAGCCGTAATCCGCGCCGAGGTCGAAATAGTCAATCGCCTTGGTGATATACAGGTAGCTGTTCGCGTCAAAGCGCTGCACAAATTTCTGCCCCTGGTAGGCCAGATAACTTTCGACCTCGAACTCCGGCTCGACAAAACGATACGGCGAGGTCGCATTGCCGTTTTGCAGCTTGCGCCCGAACTTCGTTTCGAGCGAAGTCTCGCTCATGTAGGTGATATGCGCCATCATGCGCGCCACGGCCAGCCCGCCGTGCGGGGGCGTACCCCCGTAGTAGTTCCCGTTGTTCCAGTTGGGATCGGCGTAGATGGCCTGCCGTCCGGTTTCGTTGAATGCGATATGCTGCGCCGACGAGCGCGCCGTCCCTGCCAGGAAGATCACATTCTCGACGCGGTCCGGGTACGCGACCGCCCACTGGAGCGCCTGCATCGCGCCCATGCTGCCGCCGACCACCGCGAACAACCGATGAATCCCCAGCCGATCCATCAGGCGGCGCTGTGCATTCGACCATGTCGGGCACCGTCACCACCGGGAAGCGCAGCGCGTAGGGTTGGCCGTCCGGGGCCGGTGAGCATGGCCCCGTGCTGCCCTGACACCCGCCGAGCACGTTGGCACACATCACGAAATAGCGTTCGGTGTCGAACATTTTTCCTGGCCCGACCGCCTCATCCCACCAGCCCGGTTTCTCGTTCGGATCGTCGGTGTGATACCCCGCGAGATGGGCATCGCCGGACAGGGCATGGCAGACCAGGATCACGTTCGAATGATCGGCGTTGAGCGTGCCATACGTTTCATATGCCAGCGTATAAGAGGGAAGAATCCCGCCGCTGCGGAGTTCCAGCGCCTCGTCGAAGTGGGCGTGCTGCCGTTCGACCATGCCCACCGAACCGGCGCGTTCGTCGTGCCGGATCGGGTAGGGCTGCCAGCGCAGAGCAGTTGGTGTGTTTACCTGGAACTGAAGCATGGCCCGCACCTCGTCTTTCTGGCTGGCTAGCGCGTCACCGCATGAGTCGTAACGCTCTGCGCGACGGTCAGCGCCTGGTCGAGGTCCCACAGAATGTCGTTGATGTCCTCAATGCCCACCGCCAGCCGGACGTAATCATCCGTGACGCCCGACGCCGCCTGTTCGGCGGGGCCGAGCTGCTGGTGCGTCGTCGAGGCGGGGTGGATCGCCAGCGAGCGCGCGTCACCGACATTCGCCAGATGCGAGAACAGCTTGAGGTTGTCGATAAACGCGCGACCGGCTTCTCGCCCGCCTTTGATCCCAAAGCCGAGCACCGCGCCCGCGCCCTTCGGCAGATAGTTCTGCGCGCGGGCATAGCTCTCGTGACTGGGCAGGCCGGGGTAATTCAGCCAGGTCACAGCCTCATGGTTTTGCAGATATTTCGCGACAGCCTGCGTATTATCGACGTGGCGCTGCACGCGCAGGGCCAGCGTTTCGAGGCCAATGATATTCAGGAAGCTGTTGAACGGAGCCTGGCAGCCGCCAAAGTCCCGCAGGCCCACAATCCGCGCCCGCCCGATAAACGCCGCGGGGCCGAGCACGTCCGCCAGCACCGCGCCATGATAGGCCGGTTCGGGCTCGACAATGCCGTTATGACGCCCGCTGGCCTTCCAGTCGAAATTGCCGCCGTCCACGATGACGCCGCCGATGCTCAACCCGTGCCCGCCGATCCACTTGGTCGTGGAGTGAACCACAATATCGACGCCATATTCAAACGGTCTGCACAGGTAGGGCGTGGCGAAGGTGTTGTCGCAGACCACCGGGAGCCCGTGTTTGTGCGCAACTGCCGCGATCCCTTCAAAGTCGGGGATCTCCAGCTTGGGATTGCCGATCGTTTCCAGGTAAATCAAGCGGGTCCGGTCGTTGATAAGCGCTTCATAGTCCGCGGGGTTGTTGCTCTCGACAAAGTGCGTCGTGATGCCGAGCCGCTTGAGGCTCTGCGAAAACAGCGTGTACGTCCCACCGTAGAGCGCGCTGGCCGAGATGATCTCGTCGCCGGCGTTGCACAGCGTCAGGACGGACAGCGTTTCCGCAAACTGCCCGGACGCCGTTGCCAGTGCCCCGATGCCGCCTTCTAATGCCGCGATACGCTCTTCGAACACCGCGTTGGTCGGGTTCATGATGCGCGTGTAGATGTTTCCCGGCTCTTGCAGGGCAAACAGCGCCGCCGCGTGGTCGGTATCGCGGAACTGGTAGGATGTGGTCTGATAGATGGGGACGGCACGCGCGCCGGTGGTGGGGTCAGGCGTAGTACCCGGCGTGCAGGGCCAGCGTGTTGAACTGAAAATCGTGAGCGGTTTTGCCGTTGGTGCCAGTCATTAAGGTTTTCTCCTACGCTTGGTTGAATGATGGTTTCGCGTGCGTAGCAGTTCACCCCTTCTCTGACGAGAAATAAAAAATCCTTCTCGCAGTTGAGAAGGATTTGAACAGGCATTATCGCTGACAAATTCCCTCTCATCTTCCAGAATCTGCGTTCTGCCGGAATTGGCACCGTACAAAGGCGCGGTTGCGCCGGGTTGGTTGCCGAGGTTTCATAGGGCCGGTCCCTCCACCTCTCTGGATAAGGGGGCATTGCTGCTATTCACTTGTTAACTTGCTCCAAAGGTTAGCATGATGCCCACCATTTGTCAACGACTTTTTTCAGATGTACGCTAGAAATATCCACTTTTTGTCATTTTTGACCAAACGCTTGACCCGCGGATGGTCGTATGCTAATGTTTCAGAAGTTCACTGTGGAGTTCGATACATGCACCCGGCCAAACGCAGCAGTACCCTGATGCCCCTGATGACGACCACCGGCACTACCGCTGGGCGGACCACCGCCGGGCGGAACATGCCGGCTGCTTCAGCGCGGGGGAACGGGTAGCACCAACACACCAAACCGATAACCTCAAAGCGTGGAGCATACCGGCTCCGCGCTTTTTGTTTTCTGGTTATGAGTTTTAAGTCGTGAGTTGCATGTTATGCTAAATTCTGGCCTCACCCCCGTCCGACCTTCGGTCGGCATCCCCCTCTCCAACAGAGTTAGAGAGGGGGACTTACCGGCGACCTCTCCCCCTCTCTGGCTGGGCCGGAGAGGGGGCCGGGGGGTGAGGCCGTCTGACCCACAACTCAAAACTCAAGACTCAGAACTATTCAAACAAGGAGCGCAACATATGGGTCATCAAATCGATGTGGCGGTACTGGGCGCGACGGGAGCCGTCGGCCAGCGTTTTATCCAGTTATTGGAGGGGCATCCCTGGTTCCGCATCACGGAACTGGCAGCCAGCGATCGCAGCGCCGGCCAGCGCTATGGTGAGGCGGCGCGCTGGGTGCTGCCCGGTGGCCCCCCGGCGGAGGTGGCGGATCAGACCGTGCTGCCGCTGGATGCAGATTTGCAGGCGCGCATCGTGTTTTCGGCGCTGCCAGCCGATATCGCGAAGACGGTGGAATGGCAGTTGGCGGAGAGCGGGCATATCGTCTGCACCAACGCCAGCGCCTACCGGATGCACGAGCAGGTGCCAATCCTGCTGCCGGAGATCAATGCCGAGCACGCGCGTCTGATCGAGGTGCAGCGCGAGAAATTCGGCTGGAACGGCGGCGGGCTGGTAACAAACTCCAACTGCACCAGCGTGCCGGTCGCCATGCCGCTGGCTCCCCTGCGCCGCTTCGACATCGAGGCCGTACAGATCGTGAGCATGCAGGCAATCAGCGGCGGCGGGTATCCCGGCGTGGCGTCGCTGGACATCTTCGACAACGTGATCCCGTTCATCAACGGCGAAGAATCGAAGGTGGAAGCGGAGCCGCGTAAGATGTTAGGCGCGCTGGCCGGCGATCATATCGAGTCGTTGGGCTACGTGGCGAGTGCGACCTGCACGCGCGTGCCGGTGCTGGATGGGCATACCGTCAGCGTCTCGGTCCGGTTCGCGCAGCCGGTGAGCGAGGCCGACCTGATCGCCGCGTGGGACAGCTTCGCCGGCCCGGACCCGGTGCCCGGCCTGCCCAGCGCGCCCGCCCAGCCGCTCATCTACCGGCGCGAAGTCGATCGCCCCCAGCCGCGTAAAGATCGGGATGCGGGTGGCGGCATGGCGGCGGTGATCGGGCGGCTGCGCCCCGATCCCGTGATCGGCGGCTGGAAGTTCATCGGGCTGTCGCACAATACGGTACGAGGTGCGGCGGGCTGTTCGATCCTGAACGCGGAACTGCTGGTCGAGTGTGGCTATGTAGAGTAGACAGTGATCAGTTCTTGGTTTTTGGTTTTTGGTTGTTAGTAGGGGCAACTCGGTGGGTCGCCCTGGGCGGGCTTGTTAGCCCGCCCCTACAAAGTTGTACTACCGGACACGTGGCGGCAAGGGATCGGGTTCTGAGTTCTTGACTCAACTCAAAACTCACAACTCAAAACCCCATATCCTGCCGACTGTGAACTGATCACTGTGAACTGTTTACTGCTAACTCACGGCGAGCACTTCCGCCCCACCGGGCGAAACGCGCGTTGACCGGGTGGTGTTCTCGATCCCGGCGTCATCGTAGAGCGCGCCCATCGCGTCGGCGGTTTTGCGGGCGGCATCCTCGGAGTCGCAGACGGCGCACAGCGTCGGCCCGGCTCCGCTGATCACCAGACCGAGCGCCCCGGCGCGTTTGGCGGTCTCGCGCATTTCGGCCAGCAGCGGCATCAGGTGCGCGCGGGCGGGCTCGACCACGCCGTCACTTTCCATCGCGGCGGCCATCGCTTCAAGATCGCCGCGATAGATGGCATCCACCAGCCGCGCGACGCCACCCGTCTGGGCGACCATCTGCTGGAGCGAGATCATCTTGGGCAGCAGGGCACGGGCTTCGGCCGTCGAAATCGCGACCGCCGGCGAGACCAGTGCAAAATGCAGGTTTTCGGGGATCGGCAGGTTCCGAATCTGGCTGAGATTGGCTCCCGTGATCAGGGTGATCCCGCCCAGCAGGCTCGGCCCGACATTATCCGGGTGATACCCGCTGACGGCTGCTTCACCGTCCAGGCAGGCGGGGAGCAGTTCCGCCCGGGTCAGCGGCTCGCCAAACAGCGCGTTGACGGCCACGGCCCCACAGACGGCGCTGGCTGCGCTGCTGCCCAGGCCGCTCGCCAGGGGCAGGTCTTTGCGCAGCGTGAGGCTCACGCCCTGCGTCGCACCGATCCGTTTGAGGGCACTGTTCGCGGCGACGCCCGCCGAGTTTCTATGCGAATCATAGGGGAGTTTTCCACCATCGCCTTCAATCGAGACGATTACCGCGCCGGGTTCGTCGCGCAGCTCCGCCACCACGGTATCGCCCGGTTCCTGAAAGGCGACACCGATGAGATCGAAGGCGACACCGAAGTTCCCCATGCTGGCAGGGGCGTACACTTCGGCTCTGGTGTTTCCCATCTTGAGTGTTATCCTTGAGCGAATATCCTGGTATTGTTCTGTGAGGGACATGATGACAAGCATCCTTCAATGTGTCGATTGCGGACGAGCATACCCGATTAACACGATAATGTACACCTGTAATTCGTGCGGCGGGCTGCTCGATGTGCAGCACGATTTGGTCTCTTTGCACAAAACCATCACACGCGAGACTTTTGATCGCCGCCTGGGGGTGCTGGATGCCCCCTACAACAGCGGCGTGTGGCGCTATAAGGAACTGGTCTACCCCGACCTGGACGAATCGCTGATCGTCAGCCGCGCCGAAGGCAACACCAATCTCTACGCGGTTCCACGGTTGGCGGCCTGGGCCGGCGTGCAGACGCTCTATCTCAAGCACGAGGGCGAGAACCCCACCGGATCGTTTAAGGATCGCGGGATGACGACCGGCGTCACCCAGGCGCGCGTGCTGGGGATGACCCGCGTGGCGTGCGCCTCCACCGGCAACACCTCGGCGTCGATGGCCGCCTACGCCGCTCACGCCGGGATCGACGGGATTGTGTTCTTCCAGAACCAGCATATCGCGCTGGGCAAGCTGTCTCAGGCCGTGGCCTACGGCGCAACGTGCGTGCAGATCAACGCCGATTTTGACAAGAATATGGCGCTGGTGCGCGAAGTCTCCGACCGGCTGGGTATCTACGTCCTGAACTCGATCAACCCCTTCCGCCTGGAAGGGCAGAAGGCGATCATGTTCGAGACGATCCAGCAGCTTCGCTGGCAGGTGCCGGATTGGATCGTGTGTCCGGGCGGCAACCTGGGCAACAGCTCAGCCTTTGGCAAGGGCTGTACTGAACTGCACCAACTGGGTCTGATCGACCGGCTGCCGCGTATCGCGATCATCCAGGCCGAGGGCGCAAATCCGCTGTACCGGGCGTTCCGGCGCGGCTTCGAGTCGTTCGAAGCGGTCGAGGCGCACACTATCGCCACCGCGATCAAGATCGGCAACCCGGTCAACTATGCGAAGGCCGTCCGCGCGCTGCGCTGGACCAACGGCGTGGTCGAGCAGGTGACCGACCAGGAGATCATGGACGCCAAAGCGCTGATCGACGCGGCAGGGGATTGGCTGCGAACCGGCATCGGCCTGCTCGCTGGCCGGGACGCGCAAACTGGTCGAGCAGGGCGTGATCCAGCCGGGCGAAACCGTGGTCGGGATCCTGACCGGACATATCCTCAAGGACCCGGATGCGACCATCGGCTATCACAGCCAGTCGCTTGACGATCTGACGGCCGCTTATCCGAACCCGCTGCACCAGGCGGAGCCATCGATTGACGAGATCGCCCAGATTCTGGCGGATGAGAAGATCTCAATTGGTTCGTGATCAACCCAGTCCAAAGTCTCAGAGCAAAGTGTAGGGGCGTATTGCGATACGCCCCTACCAATATCCAGGTTCATCAGGGCCGGGATTGTTGTCCCGCCCTGTTCATTGTCCTGATTACACCCGCCGGCGCGATCGCGTCCACCACGCCGCCGCGACCAGGGCCGCCCCCAGAATCACCACCCACAACCCCGGCGATAGAGACTGCCCCACGGGCGGATAGCCTGTGCTTGGCAGCGTCATCAGAACGACGGTTGCGCTGGACGACAGCGGCGGGCGCTCGTTGGATCGCAGGATGGCAACGTTGGTCGTTTGCTTCGGACCCACGAGATCGCTGCGCACCCGCGCGCGGATCGTGATCACCACCGATTCGCCCGGTGCGAGATCCCCGATATTGTCCGTCACCGTCAGACCATTTGTCGTAACCGTGCCCTTGGTCGCAGACGCTTCGACCACCGTACTAAAGAAAGTGCTATCCAGCGTGTCTGACACGACAACTCCGGTCAGCGCCGTCTGGTTCCCGTTCGTCACGGTGATCGTGAACGTGACCATTTCGCCGGGAATGACGCTGTACGGCTGGGCCACCTTGATGATACCCGGATCGCTCGGATTGCTGGGAGTCGATGGGGGCGGCGGTGTCGGGGTAAAGACCGCAGTTGGGGTGTCCTGGAAGCGCGGGGTGGATACGGGCGTCGTGGTCCGCGTCGAGTGGATGTCGGCGTATGGTTGGCGTCGGTGTCGGTGTCTCCGTCTCAACAATTGTCGTCGTAAAGCCGAAGTTGTTATTGGTCAGGCTGTTATCGAAGTTCACGAAGTTCACGTTGAACGACCCGACCGTGGTCAGCGTACTGCCGACCGGCAGAGTAGCCTGATCCAGCACGGCAAAATACAACCCCTCGGTGCCGACTTCAAAGGTATATTGGCCGTTGGCGTCCGTTACTTTGGTCTGGACGCGCGTATCCCCGCCATCGAAGGAGCCGTTCCCATTGTCCCGGTAGAACGAGATGGCCACACCTGACCGCCGCACATCCGAGCCATCGAATACGCCATTGCCGTTAAAATCTTCAAAAACGAACCCGGACTTGAGGTTTGAGCCGGCGCTCAGGCAAGACACTCCCTCGTAATCGAGGTCATGCGGGGCGACGCCGTCATTGTCGATCTCACCCGGCAGGACCGAAGACGCCTGTCCCGTCTGTGGATTAATCAGCCACAGGCGGTCACTGTTTGCACCGGCCTCTGCCTGGTCGCCCGTGACGCCGTAGAGCGTGCCATCGTTGAAGAAGGAGATGCCCTCCATCGCCAAAATGTTACTGCCCGTTGCTTGTATTGACCAGCGGGGCAATTAGACTAGAGCTGAGGGTGCCCAATGTGGAATTAAGGCCCGGGCTGGCAAGGGGATTGATTCCATTGATTGCCAGTTCGAATAGTCGGTCATTCGTGCCGCCGTTGGTTTCGATGAATAGAACCGGCCGCTCTGTGGATGGACGGTGAGAGCATCGACGTCGGTAGGCGGGTTAGGGAGGACAATCGTGGCATAATCCAGGCCCGGCCCAAAGGTGTCGGGGATCGCATGGCCCGGTCGCCGGGTTGATCCGGAAAATTTTGTTTGCCCTGGGCGCTTTATCGATCGCCCATATCTGGCCCGTCCAAGGATGAACGCGTTATACCATCGACGCCAGCCAAGGCGGCAGTGGCCGGCTGGCCGGTGGTCGGGTTTCTGCCCGAACCCGGCCCAACCGGACCAACGGCGGTAAACGCGCCAGTCGACAGACTGATGGTGCCGAAGGTGCCATTAGCGTTATCATCATGGACGGCATAGAGCACCGTCCCGTCGATATTGAGTGTCAAATCTTCCATGTCGTTAAAGGAACCACCCTGTGGGCCGACACGGGTGGATGTGTCGCTCACGAAATCCACGCGCCACAGGGAGTCGCCCCCATCGGAGACGGCAAAACAAAAGGTTGGTCCTTGAGCTTGTGCTGTCCGAGTAGGGGAATAATCCCTCCCTCCCACGAAAGCAGCGATCAGGCCAATCAACAGCAGTAGTCGTACCTTTGAAGATGACATTTTATCCCCTCTCCCACACTAAAACATTCTGTTTAAATTCGATGTCCGAGCGTCGATCGAATAGTGTGTGTGCCCAGCACGGCGACGATGCAACAGCCTTTTCAAAGAATGAGAGACTGAAGCAGGCAGGCCAAGATCAACTAATTTTGTGCGATGCCATCACTGCTCAAAGCATATTGAGGTCATACAGAGACTATCATATCTCCAAATGTTTGACAAATGCTAATGGAAGAAGCAATGCGACTTCGTTTGAAGCAGGTTGGTTGCAGGTTATAGAAGGGTATAGATAAAGGGAGCATGGGGGTAAAACCTGAGTTTCGAATCCAGGTTGCTCTTGTTCAAGGAGCCGCTCAGATCCAGTTTATTCGTTTCCGATACCGGCTTCGCGGGCGCGAATGGCGGCCTGGACACGGTCTGCCACTTGCAGTTTGCTGAAGATATTCGAGACATGGTTGCGGACGGTCTTCACACTCAGGGTCAGCGCGGCGGCGATGTCGCCGTTGGTCGCTCCCTGAGCGATCAGCGTTAAAATCTCGCGTTCTCGCGCGGTGAGTTCGGGGAAGACCTCGGCTGGTGCGGCGGGCGAGAGATTAGCAAAAAAAAGCATCAGCCGCTTGGCGATTTCAGGGCTGAACAGAGATTCGCCGTTGGCGACCGCCCGCACCGCCCGCAGCACCACAGTCTGATCGGCACCCTTCAGCACATAACCACGCGCGCCGGCACGCATAGCGGCAAACACGGAGTCGTCGTCCTGAAACATCGTGAGCATGATGATCCCCATGTGCGGATGGGTGCGGAGGATGCGGCGTGTGGCTTCGATGCCGTTGAGATCGGGCATCTGAATATCCATGAGGATCACATCAGGTTGGAGCGCGTCGGCTTTATCCAGCGTATCCTGGCCGCCGGCTGCCTCGCCTACCACCTCAATGTCGGGCACCGATGCCAGCAAGGCGCACAGCCCTTCCCGGAACAGCGTGTGGTCATCCGCGATCAGGACTCGTATGCTGTCCACGCTTCCTCCTCATGATGGGTATGAATCATCAGCGGCAGCTGCACCAGGACATGCGTGCCACCGCCAGGGCGCTTTTCAAACACGCAGGTGCCGCCCAGTTCTTCGGCCCGCTCCCGCATCGAGATCATGCCCACACCCGCGCGCACCTGATCGGGGAGGCCGCGCCCATCGTCGCTGACATCCAGGCACAGATTATCGCAGAGCGACAGCCGGATGACGCAGTGCTGAGCCCGAGCATGGCGGTTGACGTTATGGATTGCCTCAAGCGCGATCCGGTACGCGGCGACCTCCACGGCTGCGGCGAGCGGGGGCAGCGTGTCGGGGGCTTCCAGCGAGAGATGCAGCCCCTGCGCCTGCTGTGAGGCGATGTGTTCGCGCAGCGCACCAATCAGGCCCAACTCGTCCAGCGCGGGCGGGCGCAGGTTATAGGCAATCTGCCGGACATCCGCCAAGAACGTCTGAATCTGCGCTTTGAGGTCGGCGATCATCGCGTGCGAACGTTCGGGATCATGGCGAACCAGGTTGGCGGCAGCGTCCAGTTTGAACGACATGGCAGCCAGCGCCGGGCCAAGTCCATCATGCAGATCGCGGCGTAGGCGGCGGCGTTCTTCCTCGCGCGCCGTGACCAATCGCTCCCGCGAACGCTGCAAGTCCTGGGTCAGAAGCACATTGTAGGCGGCGATCCCCGCCTGACGCGCGATGGTTTCAAGGAGCCGCCAATCATTTGACGAAAAGGGCTCGTTTGGAGTGCGCGGCGCCAGGATCAACTGGCCGATAGTTTCGGACTGGTAGACCAGCGGCAGGATTTCCAGACGGCTGGCGGCTATCGGAGTTCGGGCATATTTCGCAGCCGTGGTGAAGCTTTCCCCTTCCCTTAGCGTAATAGCGGCATAGGGAAGTTTGAGGGCTTCCGCGACGATTTCGACAATGGTTGGCAGAACAAATCGCGGGGCGACGACCACTTCCAGGCGTTCGGCCAATCGGCCAATCACGGCATACGGATCGTCGCGTTCGCCATATAACAGCCGATTCACGCCGTGCTGGAGCTGTTCTCGAAGCGGCTGAAAAGACATAGCGACAACGCCCGTGGCAAAGAATGGCGCGGGAAAGTTGCTGCCCGTATTGAACAAAGCGCCCAATGAGCCAACAATGATGACGTAGAGGCCGACGATCAGGACGGTCAGAGCGGTATAAACCAGCGTGCGGTTAATGAGAATATCAATATCCCACAGCCGATAGCGCAAAATGGCGATCCCGGCGGCGAAGACGATGCCGGCAAGGGTGATATCGGTGGCAATAATGGACAATTCCTGGGAGAGCGGATCGTCCGGCCAGAACCAGTAGGGGATACCGCCCAGGATATTTCCGGCCACCACGAACATCCCCGCGAAAGCCAGCCATTTAACCTGCGCGCGTTCTATTCCGGAAGCTTTCCGAAACCGGATGACCACGGATGCGATAGAGCCGAGTATGCCCACCAGCAGCAGCGGGGCCGCAACTGTCCCCAGTGTGTTCATAACACCTGCACCGCCGGGGATTCCAAATGGATTAGGCTCTGGCATTCCCATGTCTTCGAGCGGCCCAGGGTGGAAAGCCACGCTGAAGGTGAGAGCGGCGGTTCCCAGCCCGGCGGCCCAGGCGACCGCACGCCAGCGCGCGGATAGAAGTCGTCCGTCCGGGAACAGGAGCAGCAAAAACGTAACCGGAAGCAGGGCGGTAGGAATCCATATCCACACACCAAGCCAGTAAATGACCTCCGCCCCTGGCAGCGAGCCTGTTGTCAGGACATGTTGATCATACAAACTGTAACCCGCTGACAACATACTCAGCGCGCTGAGAAACCCGGTAGCGCAGAACATCCAGCCGATGGGATTACGCGGGTGACGGGCAGCGACCAGTGTCCCAACTACGCCATAAGTCAGCGTGAGCAGCGGATTGAAAAACTGGTGCGGGAAAGGCCCTAGATGATCCTCATCCGCGAATAAGGCGAGGATGCTGAGCACCAGACCTGTTGTCACCAACACGATAGAGATCGTCAAGATTGACCGGGCCAGGCGCCGGGCCGTTTCTTCGCTCATGGTAATGTTCGCTCTCAACCTTTCAGCACTTGGTTTGTGTTCAATGTTAGCATCAACTCCTGGAAGATCCTGAAGCCGGCTCCGCTGTGCTTACAGCAGCAGCGCGATCCCGATGACGAGCGGCGCGACATGGTGGAGCACGGGATAGTAGATGTCGCGCGGGCTGATGAACGGCAGGGCGACCAACCATGCCAGATTCCAGATGATGGTGAACCACCCCGCCCACCCGGCGACCAGTTCAGATTGGATCAGCGCGGCTCCGACAGCCGCCTGAGCCAGAAACGCCAGGACGACATACAGCACAACCTGCGGATAGACCCATTCACGGCTGTAGAGGAAGGTGGTTTCAGCCGCCACCACGATCACCGCGCCAAACAGATAGGTGAACATCCCCAGCCGGGCGAGAACCGGATCTCCGCCATCGACCAGCATGTCCTCCAGCAGCACCAGCCCCAAAACGGTTAACAGCACCGCCGCTATGATAGAACTTCGCTCCCAGAGCAGATAACGAGGAGTCTGTCCGGCGGGCCATTTCCACATGGCCCGGCCCGTGTAGAGAATGCCGCCAACTCCAAACACCACGAAACCGAGAATCAGCAGGCTGGCGGCCCCGGAACGCTCGGACAGACCCTGATCGACTACCACCGCCAGGAGCGCCAAAGCAGGCATGACGACAAACACGACGGTCAGCGCAACAGCCGTATTCCGAGATGTGAACCAGCCTCGCATGATCGTTCTCCTCTCCCTACGACGATATCGGCTCTGCCCGGCTTTCGAGCAGCACCTTCAGATCGCGGAAGTTGGCCTCAAAATCACGTTTGAGACTTCCCGCAATCAGCGAGATCCATCAGGCCAAACAGGCCCCTCTGCTCCATCTGCATCTGACAGGTGAGCTTGGTGCCGTCTGCCACAGGCTCGGTAAGGTACGTTACCTCAAAATGCGCGGGACCTGAGTCTGCCGGTGAAGGCGATCTTCTCGATTTGGCTCAACTCCACATACTCGTTGGTCAGTCTCCAGCCTCCGGCCCATGAATTTACGCACAACCGTATGCCTGGTGCCGATACCCGGCGGGCCATCCGTGATGCGCCGCACTTCCAACAATCCCTGCTGCCACTGCGGCGCATTTCGCTGATCAGCCACGAATGCAAAGACTTCCTCTACCGGACGTTTGATGACGATACTATCTTCTACCTTGATCATGCTGGTCTCTCCTTATGACACTATAAATCGGTTCTGCTTTTCATCGGGTTGACGACATAGCTGGCTCATTTGACACGATGGCCGCCTCCGCCTGAGGCGCACGCACGATCGACCAGATGCGAACCGCCAGCATCCCCGCGATTGAGAACAGGATCACGGCTAACACTGGATGCAGTGCGGCGATCGTCGGGGCCGAATCCGTCATGAAAATGACCACATCGGCGATCAGAAAGTACACGGCGAAGTTGAGCCAGGTCAGCCGTTTCATGGTGCGCGGGAGACGGCCCAGGTAAGCAAACACCAGCATGAGCAATGCCAGCGGGCCCAGGCTGTGACCGAGTCCGATGTGGTCGTCCCAGCTTGGCCGGTCGCCGAGCAGGCTCAGCCCGACGAGGAACACCTGCGCAAGAATACCAATGCACAGCAGCCACGAAACGATCAGATAACCGTAGCGGGATATTTTGATTCTCATCCGAATCTCCTTGTGCTATGACAGCATGACGAGCGATCGATGAACAGCGGTCAGGTTGAGCGGCAGCTTCTGCCACGAGTCACCATGTTCGGCGGAAAACCACACATCGCCGTTACTCAGCCCGGCGTAGAGATGCCCCGGTTGAGCGCGATCGGTCAGCAGCGCATACGGCATATAATCGAGCGGCTGGGGCAGCCCGCCGCCAAGCTTTTGCAGGCCGGCACCGCCCGTCGCCCGGAATATGCAGGCGTGGGCATAACCGTCGTAGTGCCCGATCGGATATTTGCGGAAGTGAGGGAATACGAACAGCGGCGCGACGGAAACATACCAGACGTCGGGCCGGAGCGGATCGGCAGCGCACGCCCAGCCATAATGACGGTCCAACCCAGCCTTGGGCTGTACCCAGGTGATCCCGGCGTCCTGGCTGAATGCCGCACCCTGACCATTGCCGCCCGCCTCGTACACCCAATTCCCGTTCGCGGGGTGAAAGGTCAGGGAGTGGCAGTCGCGTATGGCCTTTCGTTGGTGGCCCTGCCATGTTCGGCCACCGTCCGCCGTGCGCAGGACAGCGCCGCATTCGACGCCGGCGAGAATCACGTTCGGATCGGTGGGCGAGAGCGCCAACGCCTGAACATACGGCTCACCCGGTTCCGCCGGGGTGAACCAGAACCAGCGGCGCATCTGGCGGAAAGCCTCTAGCTCGGTCCAGTCGTGCCCCCGGTTGCGCGAGACATAAATACCCGGCGGCTTGGTCCCGGCGACGATCACGCCCGGCTCGTGTGGGCTCACCGCCAGCGATTTGACGACTCGCCCATCCATCCCCGCCGGATGCCAACTCTTGCCGCGATCGTCCGAGCGCAGCACCCCGCCGCGCGTGCCGGCATACACCACGTCCGCGTTCAGCGGATCCACGGCAAGGCATTGAACGGACTGGTCAGTCAGCAGAATCTCCGTCTGCCATTGGCCATCACCGCTGCATTCCGCCCGCGCCAGACCATGAACGAGGGTGGAAATGAACACCTTGGTCTGCATATACCCCTCCACTCGACTAATCACCAACGTCGCGATTCATGCTCCTGCCTGGGCTTCAGTCGCTGCATGGATCGGCAGCCGTGTTCGCCACCACCAGATCGCTAACGACAAGGAGATCATGGCGGAAGCGACCAGCAGACTTTGCAGAATATACGGGTAGGGCCATGGGTCCGACGACAAGCGGCCAATGGTGATTAACTGCATGACGGGATACAGGAAGAAATATCGGGCCGCATCTCCCGCTAACGACATGCCCACGCCTGTTCCGAGAATGATCACCAGCAGCCCTTCCATCGGCCGGGGGAGCAGGATACCGATCAGCAGACCGAAGCCGGCGGATATGAAGGCACCCAGAAAACACGCCATCCACACCAGGCCCGGATGCAGGGAGGACGAGATCACGGTGTAAGGCAGCGTTCCGACCAGGGACAGCGGTACAGAAAGGCCGATCAGAAGCCCCAATCGGGCGAGAAGGATCTCCCAGGCGCGATAGCCGCACAGGAGCAAGCGCCGATCCTTGCGCAGATTGCCGACCACGCCAAAAAATGCCACGGTCGATACACCCCAGGTCACGCCCATAATCCCGATGGTCATGGGCCATGTCTCTCGCGCATCGATATAGATCGTGACGGTACCGTCGCGCGTCGGAACCTCAAAGGGTTGGGGGTCACCCGCCGGCACTGTGTAGTAGTTCGACGCAAACAGCACCGCGGGCATGATCAGCACGATGAGCAGCAGCAGCCAGCGCTGCCGGTACTCCAACGCTTGCATCTGCAAGGAGGTCAGAAGGCGACTGTTACGCATGGACGACTTTCCCTCCTTCTAACCGGTACAGCCGGGTTAGCTGGCTGTGGTCATAGACCAGATGGCTCACGACGACGGATGATCGTCCGACCTGGGCCATTTCGCGGGCCAACGCCCAAAAATCGAGATAAGACTCGTAATCAAAACCCTGATACGGCTCGTCCAGGAGCAGCAGATCCGGGTCGTGCAGCAGCGCCAGGATCAGATTGAGCTTCTGGCGCGTGCCGCCGCTGAGCGTGCTGGCATTTTGCTTCCCATACTGGCGGCAGTTGAGACGTTCCATCAGGGCATGACCGCGCTTGAGAGCTTCTTGCCGGGATAATCCGTAACCCGCGCCGAAGTAGATGATGTTTTCTTCGATGGTCAGTCCATCGAACAGCAGCGGCTCCTGCGGGCAGTATCCGTACTGGCTGTTCATGCGGACCCGGCCCCGATCCAGCGGCAGCAGGCCGACCACGATGCGCAGCAGCGTGCTTTTGCCGGAGCCGTTTTCGCCCACCACGCCCACGACCTCGCCCCGCTCGACCTGAAGATCGACGCCCTTCAGCACGGGTGTGTGCTTGAACCGTTTGTGGATGTCTTCCGCTATCAGCAGCATCTCGTACCATCCTTCATCCAATCACGAGGTTTGAACGTGGGGCCGGCATGGCCCCACATCCTCATTCCATGACGAACTTATTGACCGGGCGGCAGCGGCTCGCCTTGAATTGTTGTCAAGCCATCGAACCGCACGACGGCACCCGATCCCGGCGCACCAAGTCCGTTGATGGTCACAAATGCGTTTCCGTCCTGGTCGAATGCCAGCGACGTCGGAAACGAGAGCCCGCTGACCAGGATCTCCGAGGCATCGCCTTCTTTCACGCGCACGAGTGATCCGGCATTCAGAGCGGGGCCTTGTTCTGTGAACATACCAAACTGGACAGCGTACAGCTCGCCATCGGGTCCGCGCTGCAAATCGGTGGGCATAGTCAGGCCGGTTGCATAGTCGCTGACTTCACCTTCCGGCGTGACGCGCACGACCTTGGCCGTGCCGGGCAAAAACGGGAAGCCGCTCAGCAGCGAGACATAGGCGTTTCCCGCGTCGTCAAAGGCGACGGCGGTCGGAACTGGGTCCGCTTCAACGGCGTTGTCTCGTTCGTTGTTAGGGAACGCGCCGGGCAGACCGTCAAAGGTCGCTACGTGTTCGATGGCACCGGAAGCCGGGTCGATACGCATTAGAGTGTTGGCTCCAGACTCGGCTACCCAGAGCCAGCCGTCCGGGCCAACGGCGATGCCGTAGGGGTGGGATTCAAGCTTGAAACCATCGGGGTTATTCGCTTCCTCAAACGCCCACAGATCGGCCACCTGCGTGACCTCACTCCCTTCAACCCGCACCACCGATGCGACGAGATCGGGCGAGTCACCGAGGCCTCCAAGCCAGGCCCCGCTGGTCGCATAGAGCACGCCATCCAGCCAGACCAGGCGTGCGCCGCCGACGTGTTCCATATCCGACGCCTTGATCGAGGGCAGCGCCGCCGTGTCGCTCTGGGTGCCGTCAGGTGATAACATCACGATCCGAGCGGTCGGCCCCATGGTGGTGGGAGCAGGCTCGCCCGTTTCCAATGAAAGGTACTGAATTTCATCGTCGCCACCCATTCCGCTTTCGATGACCCACAGATTGCCGTCGGCATCTACGGTAATCCCCTGCGGACCGTTAAAACCCTCAGCGAGGATGGTTCCTCCCTCCATCTCCTGCAATGGTGACTGTGCCGCTGCCAGATTGGGCAGGACAAACAAAATCGCTGCCATCAATACCACTATCCGATACCACATGAGCTGCTTCTCCTCGAATCTATCATCATCTCTGTACAACCAGCTTACAGGCAGACCTGTCCCGCTGTCATGAGATGCGGAACTCAATTTGATCCGGGAAAAACGCCTATACGGGTCGGGACCAGGAACTTATGCCGAGAATCGGACCTGCAGCCCCCTAAATCCCCCTCTCCAACCAAGTTAGAGAGGGGGACTTGCCAGCGTGTTCTCCCCGTCTCAGGCCTGGCCGGAGAGGGGCAAGCGGGCTTGTCCCGCCAGCCGATAACCAACAACGAGCATAAGGGCCGAATAATGTCCAGGGGGAATGGCTTCAGATACGATCATGAAAAACAGCCCTGGCGATGGATCTTCCAGAGCTGTTTGGACGCTGCAAAGTTTGGGGTTTGCGGGCTAACCGTGGCGCTGCAAGAAGCGATGCATGCGCTCCAGCGCTTCTTCGATCTTTCCGTAGGCGGTGGCATAGCACGCGCGTACATGACCCGCGCCGGACTCTCCGAACGCCGTGCCGGGGATAACCGCTACCCGCTCTTCCTTGAGCAGGGCTTCGGCAAAGGTCTGCTCATCCATCCCGGTCGCCGTGACATTCGGAAACGCATAAAACGCGCCGCGCGGCTCGAAGCAGGTCAGGCCCAGTTCATTGAACCCATTCACGATCAGGCGGCGGCGGCGGTCGTATTCGGTCCGCATGGCCTCGACATCCTCTTCGGCGGTAGCGAGCGTGGCCGAGACGGCAAACTGCGCCGCCGTTGGCGCGGACATGATTGTATATTGGTGGATTTTGCGCATGGCCGCGATCAGGGAGGCGGGGCCAACCGCATAGCCCAGACGCCAGCCGGTCATGGCGTGACTTTTGCTGAAGCCACCCATACACCAGCGTGCGGGCGCGCATATTGGGCAGGGTGGCAAAATGGGTATGCTCGATCCCGTACACGAGGCGGTCGTATATTTCGTCGGAGATGACCAGCAGATCGTGTTTCTCGGCCACATCCGCGATCTCGCACAGGCGCTCGCGCGTCATCACCGCGCCGGTGGGGTTGTTGGGATAGCCGATCAGGATGGCTTTGGTGCGGGGCGTTACCACCGCTTCGACTTCGGCACCTGTCACCTGGAAATGGTTTTCGACCACCGTGTTAATGACCACCGGAACGCCGCCGGCAAAGACGACTTCGGGCGTATAGGCTACAAAACACGGCTGCGGAACGATCACTTCTTCGCCGGGGTTCAGCGCGGCGTTCATCACCAGATAGAGCGCCTCGCTCACGCCTACCGTGATCAGGATCTCCGTCTCCGGGTCGTACTCAATGCCGTATAACCGCTGAAGATACTGGCTGATCACCTGGCGCAGTTCCACCGTGCCACTGTTGCTGGTGTAATGGGTATGGCCCTGCTTCAGGGATTCGATCCCGGCGCGCAGAATCACATCCGGCGTGATAAAATCCGGCTCACCAATGCCCAGCGAGATCACGTCGGTCATGGTTGCGCTGATGTCGAAAAATTTGCGAATCCCGGACGGGGGAACGGACTCAACCCGATCTGAAAGAAAATTGCGCATCGTCGCTCCTGAAATAAAATAAATCGTAAGCCCATCGTCAGGGGAATGGGTGAGGAACACAATCTGGCGGAATTTCAAAACATGCACACTGTAGCTCGAAAATGGTCTGAATGGTAGAACCAATCCAGACCATATAAGACAGATCGTAGACCAATGAGGTTGGAGGCGGGAAGATCAGGGCAGCTTAAAGAAGACGCGCTGCTCCTCGCCGTATTCGGCTACAGCAGATGAGATGTTGATGCCGCGCGGCACTTCATAGGACAGCCAGCCGGCCTTCGCCGCGTCGCCCAGAATCTCGCCCTCAAGCGGATCGTCTACCGTTTCCGTTAAGATTGGCTCATATAAAGCGCCCGTGTCGTCTACGAGTTTGATCTCCTGCCCGATCTCCTCAAGCTGGCAAATCTCGTCGTCTTCGCGCCCGCATTGGATCTCGACTTGCAGCCGCACCGGGACCATCTGCATATCATCAACTGTCTGATCGGCCTCGTCCTTCTGCGGCCAGACGACGCTCAACGCGCGCACGTTGTAGGTCGTCGTTTTGGCGTAGGTTCGCGCCGGGACCGGATTCTCACGCGTGCCCCGGCCATCGTTCAGCAACTCGGCGGAAAAGAGGGTACAGGCCGCGCTGGCCAGCATCAGCAGCATGATCACCAGCAGCGGATAACTCTGTCGCCGGGGTACAGCCATGATGGCGTGATCAGCCGCGCGCGGAAATTGGAACCTGCTCGATTGTCGTTCTGAAACCATCATAACCATCCCCTATACTTAAAGAACCACGTCATGAAGCCTGCACTCAGGAGCATCAGGACCAGGATAAGGCCGAAAAAGAGAGAACCGCTCATGGGAATAACAAAGCCGGGATCGGTCGTGACGAAATTCAGCCCGAACAAACCGATCAGGAACGTCAGCGGCAGAAAGATCATGGACAAAATGGTTAAACGGTTGACCGCGTTGGTCAGCCGGGAGGCTTCCCGATTGCGGATGAGATCCAACACATTGTTGGTGAAATCGCCCTGTGAATCCAGCACATCGTACACGCGCAGCAGCCGTTCATACAGATGCCGGAACAGATCGCGGTTTTCAGGATTGCGCACCAGGCGCTCCTGGCCGACGACGTTGGACAGCACTTCGCGCTGCGGTGAGAGCGTCTGGCGGATGCGCATCAACTGATGCTTGATATGGTAGACCTCCGGCTGTGAGATCGAGTTGCCGGACAGTGCTGCGTTTTCCAGGTCGTTCAGCGTGACGGTGAGCTTGTCCAGCAGCGGATAATACGCATCGACCACAAACTGAGCGGTCAGGTACAAAAAATAGGCTGCCCCGTGCTCCCAGCTTGTGATGTCTTTGGTCGCTCGTTCGTAGGCGTCGTCCACCGTTTTCGTTTCGTTGCGCCGGACCGTGATGAAATAGTTATCCCCGATGAGACAGTGGATTTCGCGCGCGTTCACCTGCTTCAGGCGCATCACAGGTTGAAAGAGCGACAGGAACACATACTGGGTATAGACCAGCATCGAGGGACGGCGGTCTTCGCGATTCAGATCCTGCACGACGGCGGGATGTAAATCGAGTGTTGATTCCAGCCAGGGCAGGTCGTCTTCAACCGGATCGTTGATGTCGATCCACATAATGGCGGTTCCGTCCATCAGCGCCTTTTCGAGATTCTCGTTGGGCAGGTTGCGCTGGATGGTGTAGCCATTGCCTGACTCATCTTTTGTCCCAACCAATGAACGTAACAAGCCCCACCACCTTTTCCTTGCTTGATCAATTCAGTACGATGGCCCTGCCTCTGTCGGTCAGAGCACAGCCTTCAGCAGATCCGCTTCGGACTGATTTCTGCCGGCATCCTCAATCACGCGTGGGGTCAGCGGCTGCCCCTCGGCCGCAATAATATACCCGCCCTCGGAGACGACGGTACGCTGAGCACGACATCCGACCGCGTGTTGGAGCAGCAGCCTGGCGAACGGCTGTGGAGTCACGAGGGCGGTGTCTTCGGCCTGCCGGATCCAGCGCTGAAGCGCTTCAAACAGATGCGCCCGGCAGTCCCTGGGCGCGGCGATCGAGGTCGCCTTGAAAGGAACCTGCACAGTATTGCTGTCTTTGTCAAACGTAACTCGCTCAGGGGCAGGCAAAAAAGCATGATCGCGGTCAGATGGAGCCAGCAGCCCCCCCACGACGTCATACCCGACGATGGCCCCACTTTGCTCGTCAAAATAAACGTCAAACAGGCTGCCCAGAAATTGGCCGTCACTTGCTTTGAAGCGCGTGCCCTCACTGATCGTGCCCTGCTTGAAGAGCTGCTTCAGGTCAAACAACTCGTCTGCGTTCACAATCATGGTGAGTGCCCAGGTAATCACTCGCTCCGGCTCGACAGCCTTCACCCCGATCCAGGGCAAAACAGCAGCCGAGCTTTGGCTCAGCTGCTCGTTAAGAACAAAAGCCCCCAGTTGGTTGGAATAGGGATCAATCAGCACATCTTTAACCGTGCCAACCCTATCCCCTGAACGCTCGGATATTATGGGATTTTCAATAACCTGCTTCCCTTTCAACATGTCATCACAACCGATCCTGGCTAGCGGCAGCAGAGCTTATGCAGTGGGCAATTATTGCTGTTAAAAAGATAATCAAAAACCAGGTGAGCAGCATGAGGAAATCAGTCGATATGGAGATAGGCCAAAAGGGGGATCTTTATCTCCTTTCAGATTATGACCAGGTTGTACTTGAGGGCAAGCGCAACCGCCTCGGCCCGATTGGAGGCATGCAGCTTCGAGAGAATATTCGATACGTGATTCTTCACCGTCGAGCGGCTGATCACGAGTTTTTCCGCGATCTCCTGATTGCTCAGACCCTCGACAATCAAGCTCAGAACCTCACGTTCCCGGTCGGTCAGCTCATGGCCGGGCGGGAGGGGCTGGGTCGCGGCTTCGATCAATACCTGGGCGGCTTCGGGGGCCAGCGTGGCGCGGCCTTCGTAGGCACCGCGAATCGCTTTAGCCAGGTCATCGATCGACACATTTTTGAGCAGGTAGCTGATTGCGCCGGCTTGCAGGGCCTCATAAACGAGTTTTTCCTCTTTAAAGGTCGTTAGCGCGATAATGCGAATATGCGGGTAGACTGACACGATGTGTCTGATGGCGGTTACGCCATCCGTACCGGGCATCACGAGATCCATCAAAATGATGTCGGGTTGCAGTTTCTCGCACTGCCGGATAGCCTGATCGCCGCTGCTTGCCTCACCAATAAAATTCAGATCGTCAAATGAATCCAGCATATTGATCAGGCCACCGCGAACAATATCGTGATCATCCACCACCATCACGCGGATAATTTTTCTCTCGCTCATGCTGTTTCCTCTCCCATCTGGTTAGACCAAATGACGGCGATCTGAGTACCTTGCCCCGGCACGCTGGTTATATCGAGTTTAGCATCAATGCTTTCGGCTCGCTCTCGCATGAACCCCAGCCCCAGACTGGCGGGCCGAATGGTCGCCGGATCAAAACCCTGCCCGTTATCCCGAATATCGAGCATGACCTGACCATTGTGCTGGGTCAGGTGGATGGCGACAGTCGAGGCGCGGGCGTGTTTTACGATATTATTCAGCGCTTCCTGGGCGATCCGGTACAGAACCAGCTTGACGTCGGGCGACAGCGTGTTGGCCTTTTCGAGATCCATCGTGATATCCAGCCGTTTGCGGCTTTGGACCGCTTCGGCCAGTTGCTGCAGCAGTTCCTCGAAGCCAATATCCGTCAGGGCTTCAGGCCGGAGTTCTAGCAGCACGGCGCGTGTCTCGGCCAGGGCTCCCCGCGTGAGCCGGTGTAAGTCGGCCAGTTTGGGGCCAACGCTGGCCGGATCCCGCTGCCACTGCCGGACAAACGCCTCAGCGGTAATCGTGGCCGAAAAAAGTGTTTGGCTGACCGCATCGTGCAGGTCGCGCGCGAGGCGCTGGCGCTCCTGATGGGCGGCCAGTTCGCGCGCCTGTTCAAGTAAGAGCGCGTTTCGAATGGCAATCGCGGCCTGGTCAGCAAAACCCTGCAATCGATCCGCATGAATGGGGGTAAAAAAATACGGCGTCAGACTGCACAGGTTGATGAAACCCATCACTTCATCTCGGGAACAGATCGGCACGCCCGCGCAGGAGCGCCAGAACAGGGCCGGTGACGATTTAAAGGCCGGCATGTCTGCGGCAGCATCCAGCACATCCGGAATAATCAGCGGCTTGCGGGTCTCGCTCATGGAGCGCAGATTCGGCGTTTCCTCCACCGGGAATTCCAGCGCTTCCAGTTCGACCTGAAGCCCCCGGCTGTCATAGCCTCGGCTGCGCACAACGCGTGCCATACCATTCTTGACCAGCATGATCTCTGCCGCGTCATGAGGGACCACCTGCTCAATATGGATCAGCAGCCGGTCGAGGACTTCGGGCATGTCGCGGGTGCTGTTCAGCGCATTGGCAATATCGCGCATAGCCTCGGCCAGCAAGCGCTGCTCGTGTTCGGTCGCCATCAGCCGCTTGTAGTCGGTGACGTCTTTGGCGATGCCAGCGACCCGGTAAATTTCGCCGGTGCTGCTGCGGATCGGGAATGTGCTCGAGTGAACCCAGCGTTCCTCGCCGTCGGGCCGGATGACGCGGTATTCCTCGTCAAAGCCGCCGTGAGGATGTCTCCGCCCAGCCTCCATCACGCGGTCGCGGTCATCCGGATGGATCATGTCGAGGAGCGATGCAGGCTGCTCGTAAAGCTGCTCTCGCCGGATGCCCCATACCGTGCTACAGGCCGCGCTGACATACAACATCTGTCCCTGTTCGACATCGGACAGCCAGACCACCTCGCTGATGTTTTCGGTGAGCTGGCGGAGACGCTGTTCGCTCTCCTGCCGCATATTCTGAAGCCAGACCAGCGTCGTAATATCGCGGGCGATGGACGATGCACCGATGATCTCACCAGCCGCGTTCTTGATGGGCGAGACCGTCAGGGCGATGTCAATCAGCTTACCATCCTTTCGCACCCGTTTGGTTTCCAGGTGCGAAACCGGCTCTCCCCGCCGGATGCGCGTCATGATGCGGTCGAACTGGTCTTCGTAACCGGGTGGGAAGAGAATCGTGACCGACTGGCCAACCACTTCATCGGCGGTATAACCATATATCCGCTCGGCGGCTGCATTCCAACTCAGCAGGATACCTTCCAGCGTTTTGCTGAAGATGGCGTCGTCTGAACTGGCAATAATCGCCGCCAGGTGCAGTTGATCCCGTTCGGCAAACTTTCGGGGCGAAATATCCTGCACGACACTGAGACACCGCAGGGGCGTCTCGTCGTTGGTTTTGGCCTTGGTGGTCGTTTTACTTACCCAGACAATGCTGCCATTTTTGTGGATGAAGCGTTTTTCGATGGTATAGTGCTCCTGCTGGCCGCTCAGCAGACGTTGAAAACTTGCCCAGTCTTCCTGAGCGTCATCCGGGTAAGTCAGGTCGATAAATGACCTCCCCAGCAGTTCATCCGAGCGATAGCCCACGATCTCACAGAACTTCTCGTTCACCCGTTGGAAACGGCCGTCCGTATCCACGAAATTCAGCCCGACCGCAGCCTGCGCGAATATCGCGCGAAAGCGTTCTTCACTCTCGCGCAGAGCGGTCTCGGTGTGATGCCGTTCGACCGCATACCGGATGGCCCGCTGCAAGGTTTTGCTGTCCAGCTGTTCTTTCACCAGATAATCTTGCGCCCCGCTTTGCAGCGCTTCGATTCCTTCGGCTTCGTTTTCAATCGATGTAATGGCGATCACGGCCATAGTCGGTGTGTGTGTCCGCACGCCGATCAGGCTGCCCAGACCCTGGCTGCCCGCCAGTTCCAGATTGACAAGCACGATGTCTGGATTGGCGTTTCCGAGCTGTTCGAGCCCGGCTGCAAGGTGGGTAACAACGGACAACTCGATCATATCCTGGACGTTCGACAGCAGCTCCTGGATTTTACGGGTATCGGCAGGATTATCTTCGATCATCAGAACCTGGATGGGCCGGGGTGATGCCTGGACAGGCGATCGGTGGGATCGGAATACAAGCGCGTTCCACCAGTCCGGGTCGTGCATGTCGTTGCCTCTTTTCTTAGCTCAGATAATAAAGTAAACCGACATGGTTGCCCAAGACCAGTTCCAGGCGATCGGTGGGGGTAAAATCCGGTTTTGAATGGAAAATTGGAAGAGCTTGCAGGGTAAACGCATCAAAATGAGGGATGCGGAATAATGGTGGGTCTCGTTACAGGGAGAGCCACCCTGGCAGAGCCAATGTTCGGCAGTTGGGAAAGGGGTTTCAGTGAATTACCCGATCCGCGCGTGCAAGGGCGCTGCGATCACAGATTGATCGACCTGATTATTATCACGAGCTGCGCAGTGATTTGTGGGGCGGATAGCTGGACGAGCGTGGAAACGTTTGCCCAAGCCAAGCAGACCTGGCTGAAACGGTATCTCGACCTGCCGAATGGCATGCCCTCGCATGATACGTTTGGGCGAGTATTTGCCAGTCTGAAGGCGGAAGCTTTTCAAACGAGCTTCAGCCGGTGGGTAGAAGCCGTGTTTGGAGTGACGAAGGGGCAAGTCGTAGCGATTGATGGGAAGACGGTCCGACGCAGCCACGACCAGACCATTGGCCAAGATGCGATTCATATGGTCAGTGCGTGGGCCAGCCAGAGCGGGATAGCCTTGGGACAGCGTAAGGTGCATGACCAGTCGAACGAGATCACCGCGATCCCCGAACTGCTGCGCTTGCTAGATGTCTCCGGCTGCATCGTGACGATTGATGCGATGGGCTGTCAAAAGGACATTGCCCAGGCGATCCGGGATGCCAACGCGGATTATGGGCTGCGCGTGAAAGATAACCAATCCCACCTGCGTCAAGACTTGGAAGACTGGTTTGCCGACGGCGACCAGCAGGTCTTCAAGAACCTGACGTGTGACTATCATCAAACCCTCAACAAGTCGAATGGGCGCATTGAAATCCGCCGGTGTTGGGCCATCGCCGACCCCGTCGCGTTTGAATACATTCGTCATTACGAGGCTTGGGCTGATCTGCAAACCATCGTGCGCGTGCAGCGTGAATGTCGCGTGCAGGGCCAAACCTCCGTCGAAACAGCGTACTACATCAGCCGTCTCCCCAACCATGCCGAGCGTTTGTTGGAGGCCACTCGCCACCATTGGGCCATTGAAAACAGCTTTCATTGGGTCTTGGATGTCATCTTTGGTGAAGATGATTCCCGCATTCGTTGCGGGGACAGTCCGCAAAACATGGCTGTCGTTCGACCTTTGGCTTTGAACCTTCTCAAGCAAGACCCATCCAACATGAGCCTGAAGCAGAAACGCTTCCGCGCTGGCCTGGACGATACTTTCTTGCTTGAGTTGCTTACCCGAATTTGATGCGATTACCCTGGGGATAGGGGCTACATAAGCCTGATGAAAGGAAAACAGTGGTAGAATAGGGAGACTGTAGGGAGAAAGCACCATGTCAAGCACCGCAACACGTACCGTTTTCGACGTGATTACTGATTTTCTGGCTTCCGATCCGACACCGGAAGAAGTCTTGGCTTACTCCTTGCCCGATGATCTTCAGGTACGGGTCGATCGACTGGTCGAGCGCAACGGCGAGGGCCAGTTAACGTTCGATGAGCAGCAGGAGTTGTACGATTTCATGCGGGCAGATGAGATGATGGCGCTGCTCAAGGCAAAGACCAGACTCAAACGGCGGAAGAGTGAGCAGTGACGATCACCGCTGAGCAGCGACTGGCCGTCCGCAGGTTAGCGGGCAACTGCTGCGAATACTGCCGCGTAGCCGAAGATAGTCGCCTGGCGAAATTCCAGGTGGATCACATCATCCCCATTAAGCACGGAGGCCAGTGATGACACGGAGAATCTCTGTCTGGCGTGCTTGAAGTGCAACAGCTTCAAAGGGCCAAATGTCGCCGCGCTCGATCCTGCCACCGGCAACGCGACTTAGTTGTATGACCCACGTCGGCAGCCGTGGAATGACCATTTTGAGATCAATGCCGATGCTACCCTTACCGGCAAAAGTCCGGAAGGGCGTGCCACGATTATTGTCCTCAGGATCAACGAAGCCAGCCGGGTAAAGCAGCGCCTGATGGCCATGCTGCTGGGCGATTATCCCTGCCAAAAGGAATAGGGCATGGTTTCCAGAAGATGGGTATTTCGAGCGTCCTTCTGCTCATAGACCGGCGCATCATGTCACCTACGGTAAGTCGCCCCGATTTTCAGGATACTGCCAGGTTGATTTCATGCAGAGAGGATAGCAGATCATGTTGCGCGTATTGGACTGGAACGTTCCGGGTGACGGGATGGGCATTCGGGCGATCGTCGAAGCCATCGACGAAGACGAGGTGCGGGATACCCCGCTCAAGTCGCACATCATCTCCACGGTGCTGGCACAATTGATCGAGGCGGTGGACATTATCGGGTGGGAAGTACAGTCTGAAGAAGTCCATGCCGCTGCGTTATTTGAAAACCTGGCGACGGCACTGGCCATCCTAAAAGCCAAGCTCGGCGACATCGAGGACGATGCGGAGAAGCGCGTGCGCACGCAACGCCAAACCGGGCGAAACTCCCCGGTTCGGGATGAAGGGCATTCTCCCGGTCAGTGTCCTTAGGAAAGCCAGCCAAGTCTTGAGAGGGAATAGGGGGAAACCGTGAGCAGTCCAACCGAACCAACCTCACCAGAAGCAGACCTCCGGCGGATAGCCACCCTGGATAGGGCAGCCCTCACGCCCCTCGTCCAACAAGCAGTGCACAGCGAAACGATTCAGGTCGTGGATTGGGCTTTCGAGCAGGTTCAGGGCGGCATTCAACATAATACGCGCATCTATCGTGTTTCTGGAACGGGCGACGATCAGGGCGGTGAAGTACGCTGGTCGCTGATCCTGAAAACGACGCAGTGGGAACCCGGCGAGAATGGGGATGGCGTTACCTATTGGCAGCGAGAAGCGCTTGCCTTCCAGTCTGGCTTACTCAACCGCCTGCCCGTCGGTCTTGGAGTACCACGCTGTTTCGGCGTAGCGGCGTATCCGGGCAAATCGTGCTGGATTTGGCTGGAAGACCTGACCGATCGCTATGGGCGGCAATGGGCGCTGGACCACTACCGTTGGGTTGCCTATCACTTGGGCCAGTTTAACGGGGCTTATCTCACCACGACTCCCTTGCCGACTTTTCCCTGGCTGAGCAAGGGATGGCTGCGACAGTATGTAGAGAAATGCGCGGCGGGCATGGAGCACTTACAGCAGGTTTGGCAGCATCCTGTGGTGAAGCGCCTGTATTCGGATGCTGTGATTCATGCGGTGTTCCGTTTGTGGTCCGAGCGGAACGTCTACCTCGCTGAACTCGATAAGCTGCCCCAAACGTTTTGCCACCTGGATGCGTTTCGCGGCAATCTTTTCATTTGTCGGGGCGCGGAAGGGCAGGACAAACTCGTCGCCATTGACTGGGCATTTGCCGGTCAGGGAGCTGTTGGACAGGAACCCGCGATGCTCGTCGCCGGCGCACTGGGTTTCGCTGAAGTCGATCTGGCCCAGATACCTCAACTTGATCGCATCGTCTTCGAGGCGTACGTGGAAGGACTGCGCGAAGCGGGCTGGAACGGCGATAGGGAAGGGGTACGTTTTGCCTATAAAATATCCCCTGCCCTGCATTTTGGTTTTCCCTTTGGAAGGCTGGATCATCTGACAGCGATGGATGAGGCGCAGCTTGAGGCCATTGACCCGACTACAAGTCGTTCTCTCGGAGACGAATTGGATTTTATGGCCAAATGCCTTCGCCTGGTCCTCGATTGGGTGGAGGAAGTACGCCGATCGAGCTGATCGGAGCCGTGTAAGGTGTCTCAACTCGCTGTTAAGCGGCGCGCCGCATGATCGCGGAGGCGTATCGCGATTTGCTGCTGCCCACGACCCCCATCACGCGCCTCACCCCGCCAAAACATGAACGCAATCGAGAAATCCGCCGACGCCGTCATCGGCAGGGCGAATCGCTCAGCAGCCTCGCACAGCTGTTTGGCATTTCCGATCAGCGGGTGTACCAGATCGTGCAGGGCAAACGAAAATAGTTGCACAATGTACTGCAACTGGACCGACTCAGAGGCTGTTTGAAAACTCAAGTAGAGACGGTTTTTCGTGCTTATCCTTGTAACTTGCGGCTTTTCGCCTGCGTCTACTGGCGGCTGAGATACTTGGAGCCGTAGTCTAATTTGCTGCATTCGAACATCTGTGCTATATTTTATTGACCATAAATCGCCAGATGTTGAAGGAGCTTGGTCATGAGAAAAGTTATTGTACTCGAATTCATCACCCTTGATGGTGTCATACAAGCCGGAGGCGGGCCAGAGGAAGATACCAGTGGCGGCTTCGCGTATGGCGGGTGGCAAGCTCCATATTCCGACGAGGTTCTTGGAACCGTCATGAATAGGCAGATGAACATGCCGTTTGATCTGTTGTTAGGGCGCAAAACCTTTGAAATTTGGGCATCGTACTGGCCGCAACATGCGGACATATGGCCGGGCGTCAATACGGCGACCAAGTACGTCGCCTCGAATACCATGACTTCTCACGAATGGCAGCCCTCCGTGTTTTTAGGCGGAGACATTGCGGAAAAAGTCAGCCAACTCAAGCAACAGCCAGGGCCGGATTTGCACGTTTACGGAAGTGCAAATCTCCTTCAGACGCTCATCAAGCATGATTTGGTCGATGCGTTCTGGCTAAAGATCTATCCGCTGACGTTGGGCAGTGGAAAACGGTTGTTTGCCGAGGGCACCATCCCGGCGGCGTTCAAGGTGACGGAGAGCAAAGTCTCCCCAAATGGCATCATTATCGTGAATTACGAGCGTGCAGGCGCGGTTACCACCGGAAGTCTTTGAATATTCGTGCCGTGTCGGGCCTCTGAAGGAGAAGCCGATGCCCGACGGGGCGAACGGGTATCATACGCTGAGAAGCCGTATAAAAGGGTCAAGGGGTGGTCTCGAGAGTGGCTAAGCGGCGGAGCATGATACCACTTCCCGCATGTCGATGCGGCGCGGTCTGCCACCAGCCTTGGCAGCGGGGATCTAAAAGGTGTCAAGATCGACCACTCTTTATCACATAAATCATTTGGATAGGGTTGTCGATTTATTCCCTTACTTTATCCAATATCCTCATCCTTTTCAATCAGCTTCTCAAGGTGCTTTTCTCGCCCCAATGGACTATCCAACTTTCAGAGGTAAGATGTCCATTATTTGTACACGGTCAGGATTCATTCGGAAACAGGTGCCCGGATTAATTTTAGATCCCGACAGGAAGAGCTATAGTGCGTTTCGACTGATGCGATTGGATTGCGGCGTCTATCACGCGCTGCACGCGGTAACCGTGTTCGAATGAAGGTTGAATAGAGCTGTTATTCAGAATCGCGTCAATGAATAGGCGCGTTCCGACGGAATTATGCGTGAACACACCGAACCCGGCGTCTCTGTCCGCATTGCCGTAGTATGATTCGGGTATGTCTAAGACCTGCGCGCTGTCGTCGCCTTTACGGTAGCCAATGATCTTCGCTGTGGGTGGTGAGATCCAGGCATTACCATGAACTTCCAAAGTTCCCTTGTCGCCGTGCAGGATTACAACCTGATCCTGATGTTTAATGCCCGTTGCGAGCCGACTGACTGTGCTGCAATGGATCGTGCCATGTGCACCGTTTGCAAACTCTGCAAGAATGATCGCGGAGTCGTTTTCAGCCTGCGGCAGGTCTGATATGTGGCTGCGGTCAACAAGCGTTGACAGGCTCGCGCTGACAGAGCGAATATCGCCCAAGAGCCATTGCGCTAGATCGATCATGTGTGAGGCGAGTTCGCTGACTACACCATGGGCCCGATTGCGGTCGTAATACCACTGATACTTGTCTCCTGCGTCGGCGCTCCAGTTATTGAGCCAGTGAAAATGACCGTAATAGGGTCTGCCGATATAGCCTTCATCCACGAGCCGCTTGAGGTAGGCGAAGACTGGGAACCACCGCGATGTGAACATGATCATGTGTTTGACACAAGCCGCTTCCGCTTTTTCATACATTTCACGGGCTTGCTCGCTGGAAAGGGCCAGGGGTTTTTCGCAGATGACGTGCAATCCCTGTTCTATAGCGAGCATCGTCATGGGATAGTGCAAGTCTTCTGGCGTTGCGATAATGATCGCATCCAGCGGTTCACTTTTGAGCATGACTTCATAATCGGTATACACTGTTTCACAGCCGTATTTCTGGGCGAGCGCTTCGGCGCGCTCTCGCTTGCGGCCACACACCGCCTGAAAACGTGCTCTGGGATGCGATTGAATAGCTGGAAGGTGGCAAAAATCCATCCACCAACTGGTCCCGATGACTCCGATACGAACGACCTCCATTTTGCTGTCCTCCTATGATGCGTATATCCAGAAGGATATCAGCTGGGTGGTGGTAGTGTAATCTGCCTAAAGTGGTATTTGGGGACCTCCGCTGACGGGAATAAGACAGGATCACAAAAGCAGCAGGGCACGAGCGCGGGCAACAGCTTGTGTACGGCTGTTGACATTCAGCTTGCCGTAGATATTTCTTGTATGCACCTTAACCGTGCCCACCGTTACGGCTAGGTGTCCAGCAATTTCCAGATTTGACAAGCCATCACTGACAAGACGCAGGACTTCTAACTCCCGGTCACTGAGTGGTTCAACCAGTACTTCGACAGCGCTCAGTTGGTTAGTTCCCTGGGTGATGCTCGTCGTTGCTTCACAGCTTTCGTGGAAGAATTCGGCCAGGTACGGTTCAAAACGCTGTAGTACGCCGTGCTGTTTGCGGGCAAAAAACACTGAGGCAGGAAGGGTGCTCTCCAGGGTGGTGAGTGCGGTGCTCAACTCGGCACTTAGCCAACCAGGGTGAGCAAGATTTCTATCCTCAATTGCGAGCCCATTCTGGAGCAGCGCCGCCAGTTCAACGGCCTGCTCCCAGCGTTGGTCTAGCATAAGGAGTTTGACTGCCAAAGTTCCGACAATATGTTGCCATAATGTGAAGGACATTGGGAGAGCCAGTTCCAGCGCGCTGCAAACCACTTCCCTGAGTGCAATAACATCCCGTTGTATCACCGCTATCTCACCTAAACGCCAATACCTCCACAAAACGCCTTCCAGATCTCCGGTCTCCTCACAGAGAGCCAGCGTCTCTTGATTAAGAGTTTTGGCCTGATGCAACAACCCTTCATCGAACATTAGTTTTTCTATAGCACCAAGCGGAAATGTCAGTCCCCACCGGCTCCTGATATGCCTGAAACTATCAGCGCTCTGTTCGAACAACTGCTGAGATTGGGGGAGATAGCTTTGCTGACTGGCAAGAGTCCCTAATGTAAACTTTATCCATGCCAGGTTCCAGTGGTCATGACCGACAATCGCCCGTGATCCCACTTCTTGACAGAGGTGCAGGAGTTCGTCTGCCAGTTCTGTTTCGGGCAACCATTGCGCCATGACACCCAGAGAAAAACCAGCATCGAGCGTGATTCCGCATTTAGACCACAGGCGCACAGCCTTGCGGGCGAGTCTGATACTGGCATTTTGTTGGCGACCTACTTTTAGACGGGCCAATAACATCAAGCCTTGCGCTGCAAGCCGTGGTTCGACGCTCCTGAGTAGCTTCTGAAAAGGGCTGATAGCCTGATCGCCTTCCAGTCGGCGACCGCGCATCATGAAATACAATGATAAGCATTGCAGATAAGCGTATAAGTGATCATGCGTCAAGTCGTGAAGTGCCCACTGCCAGCCCATTTGAATATTATCGATGTCCGCTTCAAAGTGATTTAACGCCATAACTTGATTGGGACCTTGAAGTTCTCCATAAAGCGAACCTACAAACTCACCATAATAATCGACAAATCTCTGTTGAAGCTGCTTGTATTCGCTCGGCAAGGCCATCAACTTCTCCTGGCCATATTGTCGTAGTAGTTCGTGAATCGCATAGCGTCCTGATTCGGCTTTACGCACAAAGGATTTGTCGACCAGGGCCGACAAGGTGAATACGGACGCCCCTGTTATCCATTGAGCCGCGTGTGCCGTGCAGCCACCAGCAAACACAGTGAGCTTCATGAATGTGGTTTTTTCCTCCGCGGAGAGCATCATCCAGGAGTGTTCAAAAACAGCTCGTATACTCCGATGCCGTTCCGGAACGTCTCTCAGTGATGTTGCCAGGAAATCCAGGCCTAGTTGGATCTGCTTGGCGATAGCCTCACACGGTAGGGATTTTCGCCACGTTGCTGCCAGTTCAATGGACAGAGGAAGACCTTCGAGACGAGTGCAGATCTGCGCCACGAAAAGCGCATTGTCGGTACTGATGGTAAATTGGGGCACGATCATCTGGGCGCGCTGCACAAAGAGTGTTCCCGCTTCCGATGCCGTGACATCCTGAATAGAGGTTGTTTCAGCAGGCGGCAGCGACAATGGAGGGACCGGGTATTCCTGTTCGCCGGAGAGCCGCAGGATCTCCCGGCTAGTCACAAGCATTTTAAGAGAGGGTGAGGCCGACAACAACTCCGAAACCAGGGGAGCAGCTTGGATCACATGCTCGAAGTTATCAAGCAGCAGCAGCATTTCGCGTCCACCAAGCACTCGCTTTAAGGTAGTCAGCGGGGGCTCCTTGGGATTTTCAGCTGCACCAAGCACGCCCGAGATGGCTTGAGCTACCTGTGCAACTGTTGGCAGGGGTGCGAGATCGACGAAAATAGACTCCGTCGGCGAACTCGTCAAGCAATTCCAGTGCTGCCTGCAGCGCCAGCCGCGTTTTGCCGGTACCACCGACCCCCGTCAGCGTCAGCAAGCGGGAGGTATGCAGCAGGCGCTTGATCTCTGCGATTTCATGTGCGCGCCCGATAAAGGGGGTGATACCAGCGGGCAGGTTGTGATTGGAGCAGTTTCCGAGTGGCGGTTTCCGCTTGGCGGCGAGGGTGCTCGTCCAGCAGTCCCGATTCCTTGGCGCGCACCAGCGCAGGAACACGGCCATGGACGCCGAGCTTGCTGTAGATTTGCTTGGTGTACCAGCGGACGGTCCCGACGGTGATGATCAATTCATCTGCGATGTCCCGGTTGGACAAACCAAGCGCAACCAGCCGAAGGATTTCCAATTCGCGTTCGGTGAAGGAGTCGTACAGCGCCTTGTCCATACCACCCTCGGCCTGAGGAAACTATTGCTTGCTATTTTACTAAAGCCTCGTCTTGGTAAACAAGCCACTAACATTTGAGATTCCTCCCTCCAGGGAGGTGACATCCCCCCAAGAAGTAAGTCTATGATAAAGACATCGGGCACGTAGAGAGGAGGATCCAAATCGAGCTTTCCGTTGGACGCCGTTAATTGGCAGATACTAAGGAACGTGATGAAGAGCTCCGTCCGCTCGTACAAGGAGGTTGAAATGCGTTTCTCATAAGAAGG
>CAWKMN010000004.1:0-83461 GCA_963850765.1 uncultured Chloroflexia bacterium
CACCGGGGACCATTTGAGGCCGGTGTCGCCCTCCTCGAATTGTTCGATGGCGTGATGTCCGCGCTGCTGGATGCCTGGGATGACGACACGGGCCTGATCGTGATCACCAGCGATCACGGCAACATGGAGGATCTCAGCACGCGCCACCACACCGAAAATGACGTGCCGACGGTTGTTATCGGGCAGGCGCGCCATGTTTTCGCCGATGGGTTGTGCGATCTGACCGGGATCACGCCCGGCGTGCTGCGCGTGCTTGGCCTGTGAGCAGAAGTGATTGGGGTGTATTGATGCAGTTTGACAATGAAATGCGGATATAATATGTAAAGGCCTCACCCCCCGACCCCTCTCCAGCCGAGCTGAGAGGGGGCAGAGCGGTGCCGCACTTAACCCTCTCCCTGGCTTGGCCGGGGAGGGGCAGGGGGAGGGGCGTTTTATCCGGCATAATTCGTTAAACAGCATCAATACGCCCCTGCACATGTTTCACGGAATTATTGGGGTCTTATAAAGATTATTCTATGGAAAGAGAGCAAATTTCGCCCGTGGATTACATCCCCGAACTGGAAGCGCGGATCCAGGCCTGGGCCGAGGCGCGGACCGAATCCGGGCGGCATGCGCACGTGCGCGGCGTGGTGGAAACGGTAACGCGGCTGTCCGAACGGTACGCGCCGGATGAGATCCCGCGCGTGCGGCTGGCGGGCTGGATCCACGACGCGGCCAAGAACTGGAGTGATTCCGCGCTGCTGGCGTATGCTCAGGCGCATCACCTGCCGGTGAGCGACACGGAGCGCGCCGTCCCGATGCTGCTGCATGGCGCGGTGGCGTATGCGCTGGCGGCGGAGCAGTTCGGGCTGGACGATCCGCTGCTGGGCGAGGCGTGCGCGCTGCATACGACCGGCGCACCCGGAATGGGGGTCGCGGCGAAGATCGTGCTGCTCGCGGACCTGATCGAGCCGAGCCGCCCCGATCACCGGGTGGGCGAGGTGCGCCGCGCGGCGGAACAGGATCTGGACATGGCGCTGCTGTGTGCCGTCGATAACGTGCTGAGACACCTCATTCGCCGCCAGCGCATCATCGATCCGCGTGCGGTGCATCTGCGCAACGATCTGATCGCGGCGGGTGTGCGGTACGTGCAGGGGTGAGCAAAAACGAGGGTACTTTAACAATTTCCCGGTTTCCAGTACACTAAGGATAGCCCTCGGTTCGTGCCGAACGTGCGGGCAAGGAGCGCGCCGCCATGATCGACCAATACTCACTTGATGAGCAACGACTGCTCTTGAGTCTATCCCACCAGACCCTCGACGTCATTACCCACGGCCAGCCCCCGCCGGTGGTCGAATTGTACGGCCTGCCGTCGTGCCTGTGCGAGCCGCGCGCGTGTTTTGTCACGCTGCGCCGCCGGGTGGATGCGATGCTGCGCGGCTGTACCGGCACGCTGGTCGCCCGACGTCCGCTCGCCAAAGAGGTCGTGTCGATGACGGTCCAGACCGCCTTCAACGATCCGCGCTTCCGGCCGGTCACGGCCCCCGAAGTGTCCGGTCTGCACGTGGAGATCAGTGTGCTGACCCCATCGGAGCCGTTGGATTTTGACGGCCCGGATGACCTGCTGGCGAAGCTCTGCCCCGGCGTGGACGGGGTGACGATCAAGCTGGACGACCGCCGTGCCACGTTTTTGCCCCAGGTCTGGGAGAGCTACCCCGATCCGCGCATCTTCCTCAGCCTGCTGTCTGAAAAAATGGGCCGCTCTCCGGACGCCTGGCGGAGCGCCGGTCTTGAGGTCGAGACCTACCGGGCCATCGTCATCGAGGAGCCACACTGAGGGCGCACCACTCTACGCTGCCCTGACGCTTGAATGACGATGGCGAGTCTCACCTTGCATCCCCCGATGGCTCTGCTACAATCGGACGGGCTCGGACACGGATTGGAGAAGAATATGCAACGAACGGTGATCGTGGTGGCGATGCTTCTGCTGGCGCTGGCGCTGGCCGCCTGCGGGGATGACCCCCCGCCCACGCAGATTGTGATTGTGATCTCGCCCACGCCCAGCGATGGCCCGGCCACGATACCCGCTTCTGAGACGTCAAGCCCAGAGCCGATGGCCGTCGTTCTTACTTCGACGCCTGACGAAAGCCCGGATTCCGCGCCATCCCCCGCGTCCACGCGCGCGCCTGCCGACACGCCCTTACCGCTGGTGACGGGTACGCTGCGCCCGGCCGGGTTCCCGACGGATGTCATCGCCCCGGTGCCGATCGCTGAGCAGGTGTTTGAGCATGGGCGGATGTTCTGGATCCGCGACACGCAGGAGATCTGGGTGATGCAGGCGGCCGACGATGATCCCAACCGCGGCGACTGGTTCTGCTACAACGACACGTTCACCGATGGTGAAGCCGAAGTCGATCCCAACCTGATCCCGCCCGAGGGGACGTTCCAACCCCGGCGCGGCTTTGGCAAGCTGTGGCGCGACCATTCCGACATCCGCGACGGATTGGGGTGGGCGCTCACGCCGGAATTTGAGCTGACCAGCAACTACCGCTATGTGCATGGCGGCACCATCAGCGACGGTGAGTATATCGCCGGGCCGGGTGAGCATCGCCTGTCGACCCTGTACAACGAGAATATTTCGTTCTTCGAGGGAGATATTCGCGGCGACTGCCAGGGCGGTACGTGGCGCAAGGGCTCGTAGCAGCTCGCAAGAAAAAGGGCGGGTTAGCTAGCCCGCCCCGCAGAGACTCCCACTGCTACCACATCAGCATGTGAATCAGCAGGCTAACCGAGCTGACCGCGAATCTCGCCGCCAGGGATGTCGCCGGGGGTGTTGGTCACCGGGTCGAACGCCGTCATTGGTGTGGACATTGACGTAAGCGTTGCCGGCTTCGATTTGCGCGATCAGGGCGCTGAGCGGCTGTCCCGCCAGTGCGCCGGTCAGGTTGGCGGCCGTAATGGTGCCTTCCGCCAGCACGCCGCTGAACTCTCCACTGGCCGGTGTGCCACTGAACAGCGGTACGACGACTCCACCGATCACCCCTGGAGGTGCGAGATGAATATGCGCCGCGACAGGATTTTCGAGATTCTTAACGCTGAGCTTGAAGGATAATTCGGTCCCGTCCTTGCTCAGTTTGAAGCTCACCTTTCCTGTTGCGGGCAAGTCATTCGGCGGCACTTCTTCGCCGCCCGAAAGCTGAGCCTTGAAACTCCGATCTTCCGCTGAACTAACGGCAGCCGTGACAACCGTCATGATTGCCATCAGCACCAGCACGACCAGACGCAATTTACGCATAATGTGATCCTCCAAGATGCTGCAACAAATCCGATATAGTAGAGCATACGCAAATAACGCACCGATTGGATTGGTCCAGAGCGATTTTCGTCAAATGTTAATGCAACCTAAACACTTCGTTTCGGCGGCGCAGATCGAAGGGGCCGCCTTCGATCGGGCCGAAATTGTGGAACGGCTTTCTCAGATCAAGTACAATCACCGCCGTTCGGACACCCAAAACAGTTGCACTCAAAGGAGTTTTGGCCTTGAAGATATTTGTTCCAGGACGCATTTGCCTGTTCGGTGAGCATTCCGATTGGGCCGGCGGCTACCGCCGCATCAATGCCGACATCGAAAAAGGGTACGCGCTGATTGCCGGGACCAACCAGGGCATTTACGCCGAGGTCGAGCCGCACCCGACCTCGCTGGTGCTGACGTCGGTCACGCCGGACGGCACGCCGCTACGGCCCCTACGAAATCCCGATGGAACCGCAAGCGCTGCTGGCCGAAGCGCAGCGCGGCGGCTTCTGGAGTTATATCGCCGGCGTGGCCTACCAGGTTACTGACGAATTACCACGTGCGCGGGCTGGTGATCGACAACTACAAGACCGATCTGCCGGTCAAAAAGGGCCTGTCGTCCAGCGCGGCGATCTGCGTGCTGGCGGCGCGCGCCTTCAACCGCGTCTACGACCTGAAGATGACCACGCGCGGCGAAATGGAGATCGCCTACCAGGGCGAGATCACCACGCCGTCGCGCTGCGGGCGCATGGATCAGGGCTGCGCGTTCGGCAACCGCCCGGTGCTGATGACCTTCGACGGCGAGCGCCTGGAAACCACAGGAACTCAGCGCCAAGAATGACCTCTATTTCGTGATCGTGGATCTCAACGCGCAGAAGGACACGATGGAGATCCTGGCCCGGCTGAACCGCTGCTTTCCCCTTTGCCGACAACGAGATCGAAGCGGGCGTGCAAAAACTGCTGGGGCCGATCAACAAGCGCATCGTCCACCAGGCGGTGGAGGCGCTGCAAGCGGGCGATGGGGACAAGCTCGGTGCGCTGATGGTCGAAGCGCAGGAATTTTTTGACCGCTACGCGACGCCCGCCTGCCCGGAAGAACTGACCGCGCCCGTACTGCACCGCGTCCTGAACTACGAGCCGCTCAAGCCGCATATCTGGGGCGGCAAGGGTGTCGGGTCGCAGGGGGACGGCACGGCGCAGTTTATCGCCCGCAGCGCGGACGATCAGCAGGCGGTGATCGAGATCCTCGAGCGCGATCTGAAGATGTCGTGCCTGGAACTGACGCTGTCCGTCGGGCCAAAGGTGCGCAAGGCCGTGATCCCGGCGGCGGGGTTCGGCACACGCCTGTTCCCGGCATCGAAGGCGACCAAGAAAGAGCTGTTCCCGATCGTCGACCGCGACGGGATCGCCAAGCCCGCCATCCTGCTGATCGTCGAGGAGGCGCTCAACGCCGGGATGGAAGAGGTGATCATCATCGTGCAGGAGGACGATCTGGACGAGTTCCAATCGTTCTTCAACGTGCAGGTCTCCATCGAAAACTACAACAAGCTGCCGCGCCACTTCCAGGAGTACGCGCGGCGCCTGCTGGAAATCGGCCGGCGGGTGAAGTTCGTCATCCAGACCGCGCAGGAAGGGCTCGGGCACGCGGTCTACTGCGCGCGCGATCTGGTCGGCGACGAGCCGTTCCTGCTGATGCTGGGCGATCACCTCTACCGCTCGGAGAACAGACCGGTCCTGCGCGCGGCAGTTGATCGACGCCTACGAACAGCACGGGACCAGCGTGCTTGGCCTGCGCCGCACGCCGGAAGATCAGATCGCCAATTTCGGCACGGCCACGGGCGTCTGGGTGGAAGACGGGCAGCTGCTCAACATCACCGAGTTCGCCGAAAAGCCCACCCTGGATTATGCGCGCACCAACCTGCGCGTGCCCGGCCTGCCCGAGGATGAATATCTGACCGTGTTCGGGCAGTACATCATCAAGCCGCAGTTGTTCGATTACCTGGAAGAGCACATCAAGAACAACGTGCGCGAGCGGGGCGAGTTCCAGCTGACCTCGGCGCTGGACCGGCTGCGCCAGGAGGACGGCTTCCTGGGCCTGATCGTCGAGGGGCGGCGCTACGACATCGGCCTGCCGGAGTATTATCTGGATACGCTGCGCACGTTTTCGCAGGAATGAGCGGAGCGCCGGGAATCGCCGGGCCGTGCAACGACCCGGCTCAATATCGGAAGGGCCGCAAACGGCCCTGGTTGGGCGAAGCATTATGTGACGCGGTTTTGTCAGGGGCGTATTGCAATACGCCCGCTACAGATCTTTCCATGATCTGCGGAGATCCCAGTTATGCCCCTTCCGATGACGTGTCGGCCGGTGGGGGTGAGGGCGGAGGCTCCTCGGCGGGCGCGGAATCGCCGGAGCCGGGTTCGGCCGGCGGCGCGGTCTTCTTCGCAGGCTTGCGGCGCTTGACCTTCGGATCGTGGACGATCTGCGGCTCGGCGTCGGGCGGCAGATCGACCTTGTGCCCGGAGGGGAACGTGATCGTCGTGCCGGATACGCTGCGCTCGATGACCACGCCGTGCTGCGTCCAGCGGATCGAATCCCCCTCGAAGGCGAACGGCTCCGCGATCACCACCAGTCCGGGATCGAGCGCCCACGCGCCAAACAGCAGCGCGAACCATCCGAGCGAGACCGCCCCCGTAATCGTATCCGTATCGCCCAGGCCCTCGCCCGTGTCGGGATTGTAGAGCGCGCGGAAGGTCTGTTCGTCCTTCAGACCGCGGATCTGCGCGCCGAGCACCCGCTTGAACAGATCCGCCGCTTCCTTGCGATAGCCGTGTTCGATCAGCGCCATGGCGAGGCGGGCGTTCCACTCCGGCCACATACCGCCGCAGCCGTTCTGACCCGACGCGTCGTAGGCGGGATCGGTCGCCGGACAGCCAGACAGCCCATACGCGCGGTTGTACTGCTGCGGATCGGTCAGCCGGGCCACGGTGCGCTGGATCTGGTCATCGGACAGCGCGGATGTCCACAGCGGGACGAGCAGCGCCTGATCGTGCCGGGACAGGTCCACGGCGTTCGCCTCAATCTTGAACACCCGGCTCAGCCCGCCGAACTTGAGATAACGAATCTCGCGCCAGACCGTCCGGGTGGTGGCCGATCCCATGCCGCGATACCAGTCGAACGCCGTGCCGGGGATGGTCTCGTTGGTCGATTTGCCGTTGGCGTCGGTGCCTTCGATGGTGCAGTCCATTTTGGGTTTGTGGCTGAGGCCGCCGCTGGCCCGCAGGATCAAGCGGCTGGGGCGCGCCAGCGGGATCTGGCCCTTCAGCGCGTCGTCACCCTTGCCCGCAAACACCGATTCGCCAGTCGGGCAGGCATGGGAATCACGGTCCCGGTAGAAAAACACGCCCTTGTCGGCGTCCCAGAATTCGTTCAGCGCGGCGTACAGACGATCACGGCGGGCGGTGTATTCGCTGGTCACATCCGGGCGCTCTAGTATGTCCGCGATACGCAGGATCATCTCGGCTTCGCGAGCGAGATAGGCCAGCAGGTCGGGCGCTTCGATGGTGGTGATGTCCACGCCCTGCGCCCAACGGCGTCCCTGCGCGCAGCGTCGGACCATCGACAAACGCGCCCTGCCCGGTGTGGCTCCATTCGGGCACGCCGTCACGGTCCTGATCCACATCCGGGCGGAACCAGCGCTCGAAAAAGGCCAGCAGTCCCGGCAGACAGTCCGCCAGGAATTCGCGGTCGCGGGTGACGTGATACACGGTATGGGCCAGCGACGCCAGCAGCGGCGGGGCGATCACATTGGCGCGCTGCCCATCGAGACCGGGCTTGGCATCGATCCAGCCATCGTCGCGCTGCACGGCCAGGAAGTTACGCACGATGCCCTTCGCCAGTTCCGGCGCGGCGTGGGCCACCGGGATCGCGATATGCAGCGCATCGGGGATGGTCTGCCCGCCCCACGGATACGCGAATCCGCCGCTGTGTACGCCGCTGACGGCAAAGCCCTGGTTGGGCTTGCGCGATTCGACAAACGACGGATAGGGCAGGCTGCCCGTCGCACCCAGGAACGACCGCATGATCACCTGCTGGCTCCACGCCAGCGCCAGATCCCAATCCTTCTGCCCGGTTTCGATCTGGGGCAGGGCGGCGGCGCGCTCCTCGATCGGCTTCAGGTGCGTATCCCAGGCCGGATCGGCCAGCCACTTATAGGCCAGCGCCAGACTCTGAATCGCGATCCGGCAGGCTGGCGAGCACCCACCGGATCGCAGTGGACGCGCCCGGTTCGAGGGTCAGCGTGCGGCTCAGGCGTGCCTGGGTGCTGGTCAACTGCTGCGCGCCTTCGAGCAGCAGCACCGGCTGGAGATTCGGCAATCGACCCATTTGCAGCGCGGCTTCGTTGTTTTCGAGCGTCAGGAAAAACATCTGAAGGGTTTTATCTTCGCGCACGGCCTGCGCGGTGAGATCCAAGCGGAGATCCTGCGGCTGGCTGCTGGTATTCTGGCAGGTGACGCGCCCGCCGACGGCCTGCGATTCCATCGTCCAGAATTCGTAGGTCACTTTGAGATTGAGCGTCAGATCCGCGCGCAGGCGCAGATAGTCCGGCGCGAAGTGGACCAGGGCCGGCGGGTTGTGATAGCCCTGCGCCTCGTAGATCTGCCGCCGCCCGGCGAACCAGATCGGCACCAGCCGCGCGATCCCGACGCGCCCGCCGTAACGCGTTTCGAGGCTGAGGGCGGGCTCGTCCGGCTTGCCGAGCCGAAGCTGCCAGACCTGATCATCGGCGGTGACGGTGCGCCCGCTGCGCGCATCGGCGGCGATACGTGGGGCCATCGGATCGGCGTGGGTCAAATTCCATTCGCGCATGAGGGTTCCTCGCTTGTGGGCCAAAAGTATTGTCTTCTAAACCATAATACGAAAATGGTGGCAGAGAAAGCGCAGAAAAGAATCTGAACCGCAGAGACGCAGACGACGCAGAGAAAAGAAAAAGACATTTACCACAGAGAGCACAGAGGACACAGAGAAAAAGCAGGGGAAAAGCAAGAAAAGAGCGAGATATCTAGGCGTCTCGCTCTTTCTTCGCCTAGAATCTGTGCTCTCCGTGCCCTCTGTGGTGAACCGTTTTTACACCGCGGGAGCGGCGCGCCGGCGCAGAATCATGGCGGGCAGGGCGCGGATCTCGCGCAGACCGAGCAGCATCCCCGCGACGACGAACGACACCGCGCCGACTCCGGCCAGCGCCATCACGCGCAGCCCGGTGCGCAGCGTACCGGCGTTGTGGAAGCCCATCGTGCCGAGCACGGCATCGGCGGCCAGCACCGCCGCGCCCATCACCACCGTCGCCGCGACGGTGCGGATCGCCGTCTGGCCGAGGGCGCGCGCGTCGATGTCGCCCCAGCGCCGCCGCAGAATGACCAGCAGCAGCGCCAGCTCGATCAGGAAGGTGATCGAGTAGCCAAGCGCCAGCCCGCCGACTCCCGTCACGCCCGCGAGCTGATCGATGAGCCGGTCCGAGCCGGTGGCGAGCGCGCTGAGGGCCGCCGGGTAATCGCCGCCGGCGTAACGCGTGCCCCAGTCGGTGAAGGTAGCCCTCACCGTGTCGTCGAACTGGTAGACGTAGCCGAGATACAGCCCGCCGACGATCAGCACATTGGCGGCTGCGGCAATGATCGCCGCCCACAAGGGGGTCACGGTATCTCTGTCCGCGTAAAAACTGCGCGCGATGACTTCGTGCAGGCTCTGGAAGATCAGCCCAAAGGCGAAAAATTGCAGCGCGCCATAGACCAGGGTGCTGTCGTCCGCGTCGAACGCGCCGCGCTCCAACAGGCTGATCAGCGGCCGGCCGATCAGGATCAGCCCGGCGGCGGCGGGGATGGTCGCGATCAGGATGAACCTCAGCGCGCCGGACATGGCCCGGCGTTTGTTATCCTGCTCGCCCAATGCGCTCAGCGCCGCCAGCGTTGGGAAGATGACATAGCCCATCGCGCTGCCGATCAGCGTTTCGGGGATGTTCATCAGCCGGTAGCCCCAGTCGAAGGCGGCGACCGCGCCGCTGCCCATGCGCGAGGCGACGTTGTTGAAGACGATGGTGTTAAAGGCGACGACAAACAACCCGGCCACGCGCGGCAGCATCAGCACGATCACGCGGCGCAGGGCCGGATCGTTCCAGCCCAGGCGGGGCAGCCAGCGCATCCGGTAGCGGATCAGGCCGGGGATCTGCACGCTCAGGTGCAGGATCGAGCCGATCACCGCACCCCACGCGATGCCGTACACGTCGAACGGGCCGATCAGAAAGATCACGCCGAACAGAATCCCCACGTCGAACAGGATCGGAGCCAGGGCGGGCAGCAAAAAATGGTTGTGGCTGTGCAGAATCCCCTGGAACATGCCGCTGATGCTGAACACGAGCGTGCTGATCAGCAGAATCCGCATGAGGGTGACGGTCTGATCCACTTTGTCGGCTTCAAAACCGGGCGCGACGACGTTTTCCACGAGCGGGCGCGCCAGGAAAAAGCCGATGATGCTGAGGGCGAACGTGATCACAAACACCGTGTTGATCACCGCGCTGGCAAGCCGCCACGCCCCCTCGCGCTCGCCCTGCGCCAGAAAGCCGCTGAAGATGGGGATAAAGGCATAGGAGAGCGCGCCGCCGCCGATCAGCAGCACGATCTGTTCGGGGATGCGGTTGGCGGTCACGAAGGCGTCCCACTCGTCGCCCACGCCAAACACGCTGGCAATGATGAACGTCTGCGCCAGACTGATCATCTTGGCGGTGGCGAACGCGACCATCAGGATCAGCGTGTTGCGGGCCATGCTCCGGGTATCGGCGTGCGAGGGTGGCGGGGCCGTCGGGTGATCGCTCATCGGTGGTTTTTCCCCTTGTTGGAGGTGAGATGAAGACAGCGGTTAGCGGTTAGCGATTAGCCGTTGGCCGTTAGCTGGCCTCACCCTGGCTTAGCCGTGGAGAGGGCAGGGTGAGAGGCGTTATATCCGGCATAATTAGTCAAAGAGCATCAAACCTGCCCCAACCGGGCGGGGCAAGCCCACGCCCCTACGAAATCGCGACACTTGCTTTTACGCATGAACTAATCACCAAAAACGCTAAAAACCGCTAATCGCCCTCTCTGCCTCACGGCGACGACGTCTGCGCGACGGTGAAAGTCCCGTTTTCGACCTGGGACTTGGCTTCTTGCGCGGGCAGGAAGTTCTTGTTGTAGTTCAGCGCGAGATTGAACTCGTCGATGGCAGCCGACGTGCTGCCTTCCGCCGCGTAGGACATGCCGATCCAATAGTAGCTTTCCTCGACATACTTGGTCGTGGCGAGGGTGTTATTCGCCAGGGCGCGCACGTTGTTGTAATCGCCCGTGAAGAAGTACGCCTCGTAGGGGCCGAACTGGTACCACAACGTGCGCCACGGCAGCCCGATGCGGAGCGCCTGATCGTAGGCGATGGCCGCGTTGCCGTAATCCTTCAGCCCGACATAGGCGCTGCCCATATTGAACCACGCCCAGGCATCGTCATTCCGTTTTTCGGCTTCGCTGCGGGCGGTTTCGAGGGCGGCGCGGTAGGCATAAGCCGGGTCCACATAATCACCCATGACGTCGCGGAGTTCGAGTTCGCGCTCCGGCTGGTAGAGGACCATAAAGACACGGTTGAAATGGCGCCATTTTTCGTCAAAGACACTGTAAGGGCTGGGCCGGCCGTCGCCCCCGTTGTAACCCAGGTAGCTGTCAAAAGTCAGGAAATGCTGCTGGAAGTCATCATAGCCGACGAGCATGACGTAGTGGCCCATCCAGTCGTCGCCTTCCGGCTGGATGCTCTCCTCGACGACGATCGGGAAATTCGCCGCCAGCAGGCGCTTGAGCAGGGTAATGTTACCGCCGACGCGGTACAGCGATTTGACGCCGATATTGGGATAGGCCACGTCGTTGACGAACCGGACCATCTGCCACGGGCTGACGTTTTTATCCTCGGAATGGGGTTTCATCCAGCGGGCGGCGGTGTACTGGTCGCTGGACCAGCCAAAATAACTGAGCGCCATCGTCATGGTGGTGGGGCCGCAGTTGTTCCAGCCCTGCATCTCATAGCGGATGCTGTTCAGCCGGTAGGTCTTGGGCAGCGGCACCTCGGTCGGGACAAAAACCGGCGTCCACGTGGGGACAAACCCGGCCTGATCCGGCGTGGGCGACACATAGACCGGCAGCGGCGTCGATTCGGGCGTGCCCGCCATGCCGATCGGGATGCCGCCGGTCGCAGTGGGGGTAGGAACCGGCGTCGTCACCGTGTCGAGCGCGAGGGTGGCGTCTGGCGTGGTATCGATGGCCGTCGGCGTGAGGGTTGGCGGCTGTGTCTGGAGAAGCTGCTGCGCGGCGTCGCTGTCGCTGCCACCGCCGAGCGTGGGCAGCACCTCAAACGGTACGGTCGGCCGCAGGGAATCGAAGGGCGGGAACATGTCGATCAGACGCTGCTGGTAGCGCGGCTCAAGGTCACGGAAAAAGGGCGGAAAGGCGATGATAAAAATCACCAGCAGCACGACCCCGAAGGCGAGCAGGGCGCTCCCGACCGCGATCAGGGCCTTCACCCAGTTGGGCATGCCCCGGCGGCGTGCCTGACGGCGGCGCTTCTTGAGGCGCATATCCACCGACCCCGGCACCCCCAGGTGTTCAAAGTCGTTCGGGACCGTCGACGGGACGCGCGTTGTTTCGCTGGTGGGTGTTTTTCCAGATGCTTTATTCGTCATAAGACCTGCTCCTACGCCAACCGGTTAGACTGGGTGGCTGTCCGGCTGCTGCGCCAGCCGCGTGCTTTCCAATACATCCCCACAACCCGCAGTCTGTATAGGCTGACATCGGCCAGCGCCCCGCACTATAGCGCATTAAGGACGAGTCTGCCAGAGTTTATTCCACTAGTATTCCACAGATAACAGGGTTTGCGCAGGCTCGGCAACCTGTGTTTGCCCTGCGCTGTCGGGGCGGTTAGCGGTTGGCGGTTGGCCGTTAGCAATTAGCGGTTGGTGCACGCAGGGTCAGCCGGTGTAGGTTAACAAAATGAGCGGATAAGGAGGTTGCAGATACCGTCTTGAAATCAGCAGTCATGCGCTGACGGGCGACGGCCTCACCCCCGGCGAGCGTCCTCTAACGAGGCTGCTCGCTTCCCCCTCTCCAGCCGAGCTAGAGAGGGGGAAGATCGGCGTTTTCTCCCCTCTCCACACGGGGATCAGGGGGAGGCGGGGCGGATCGGTGGGTCGCAAAAAACCTTTGACTTTTCCTGTACGGTCCCGTACAATCTTTTCGTTTGAGCGCGGACGTCAAACTCGAACACCACAGCGGGCACAGGGAGCGTAGAGAACGATTTACCCTGGTTGTTTCCTTCTCTGTGTTCTCAGTGACCTCTGTGGTGAGGTCCGTTCCCTGCTGCGCTGACACGTTCGTTGGTTGAGAAACAGAAATCTCAATATTTTTGGAGGCTCCAAATCAATGAAAGTCTATACGACTGAACAGTTGAGGAATATTGCCCTGGTCGGCCACCAGGGCGCCGGCAAGACCAGCCTGGCGGAAAGCCTGCTGTTCAACACCGGCGCGATCACCCGCGTGGGGAAAGTTGAAGAACGCAATACGGTTGCCGACTTTGACGAAGACGAAAAATCGCGCACGCTGTCGATCTACACGTCGCTGCTGCCGGTGGAGCACCAGGGATATAAGATCAATATATTGGACGCGCCGGGCTTCGTGGATTTTCAGGGTGAGGCGAAAAACGCCGTGCTGGTTTCGGATGCCGCCGTGGTCGTGGTGGACGCCGTGTCCGGCCCGGAAGTCGGCACGGAAATGGCGTTTGATTATGCGCAAGAATTTGGTCTGCCGGTCCTGGTCGTGATCAACAAGATGGACCGCGAGAACGCCAATTTCGCCAACACGCTCAACACGCTGCGCGACCGGTTCCCCAGTTACCGCTTTGTTCCGGTGAACCTGCCGATCGGCTCGCAGGCGAACTTCGCGGGCGTGGTGGATCTGCTCGCGATGAAAGCCTATAAGGGCGTGGGCAAAGATGCCAGCGATGTGCCGGGCGACATGGCCGACGACGTCGAGATCGCCCGCATGGAGCTGATCGAAGCGGCCGCGGAATCGGATAACGCCCTGATGGAAAAATACTTCGAGACGGAAACACTGTCCGAAGATGAGATCCGCACCGGGCTGCTCGGCGCGACGCGCAGCGAGGGCACTAAGGCTGTGCCCGTGTTGACCGTCAGCGCCACGCACAGCATCGGCGTGCTGCCGCTGCTGGATGCGCTGGTTGCGTTCGTTATGCCGCCGAGCGAACGCCGCGTCGCCGCGGAATCCGAGCGGGGTGGTGATGTCGAATATCTCGATCCGCCGCAGACGGATGGCACGCCGGCCGTGGCCTACGTGTTCCACAGCCACACCGATAAGTACGGCACGCTGACCTACTTCCGGCTGGTCAGGGGCTCGATCAAGGGTAACGATACGCTCTACAACCTGGATATGGAACATGAAGAGCGTCTCGGCAACCTGATGACCATACGCGGCGATGCGCAGATCCCGCTGGAAGCGCTGCACGCCGGTGATATTGGCGTGGTGGCGAAACTGCGCGATACGCGCACGGGGCACACCCTGGCGACTAAAGGCTTCAAACAGCTCGTCAAGCGGCCTGTGTTCTCGATGCCCGTGTACGCCGTAGCCCTGCATCCGCGCACCCAGAGCGATAGCGCCAAGATGGGCGAGATCCTGACTGGGCTCTCCAACGCCGATCCGACGCTGCACTGGTATCAGGACGGCACGCTCAAGCAGACGATCCTCGAAGGGTCGGGCGGCACGCATATCGACGTCGCGATCAAGCGCGCCGAGCGGATGGGCGTCGGGCTGGATACCAGCGTCCCGAAGGTGCCCTATCAGGAAACGGTCACCCGGTCGGCATCAGCGGTCTACCGCCACAAGAAACAGACCGGCGGCGCGGGCCAGTTCGGTGAGGTCCACCTGCGCGTGGAACCCCTGCCGACCCCCACTGGCGAGGCGCAGGATGTGCCGACGTTCGAGTTCTCCAATGAGGTTGTCGGCGGTGCGATCAGCCAGCCGTTTGTCGGCTCGACGGAAAAGGGTGTCCGCCAGGTGTTGGACGAGGGTGTGATCGCGGGTTACCCGGTGCGTTACGTCAAGGCGATCGTGTTCGATGGCAAGATGCACCCCGTCGACTCGAAGGACATCGCCTTCCAGATCGCCGGGCGCGGCTCGTTCAAGGATGCGTTCAGCCAGGCCAGCCCTGTGCTGCTGGAGCCGATCATGAAGGTGCGCGTCACGGTGCCCGAAGAGAACATGGGTGACATCATGGGCGACATGAACACCCGGCGCGGGCGCGTCCTGGGTATGGAAACCGAAGCCGGTCGCAGCATCGTGACGGCGGAAGTGCCGCTGGCCGAGATCCAGCGCTACAGCAATGACCTGCGCTCGATGACGGCCGGTCGCGGCGTCTTCACGATGGAATTCCTGCGTTACGAGCGCGTCCCGGCGCAGATCCAGGCCGAGATCGTGGCGAAGTCGTCCAAGAAGGAAGAGGAAGAGTAGCGGATTCGGGTTGATGAACCTGAATGACACGGGGCGGCTGTACGGCCGCCCTGTTGGTATTGATGAGCCAGGATCATCAACCGCGACAACCTGACCACCTTGTGGGTTATCGCCCTCAAACCGGCGGGTCGGGCAAATGAACGAGTTGAGTGGGCGGGTAATCCCGTTCGGGCCGTACAAAGTTTAACAGGAAATCAGGAGCTCGTTTCCGGTGAATGTCAACCGCAGGCAGTTTCTCAGGTGGTTATCGCTCATGTCGGCGGGAGTACTCGCTCCCGGTCTGAAATCTGCGGCCGTGAAGGGAGATGAGTTAGGTCGTCCCAACGTGCTGTTCATCGCCATAGACGATTTGAACGATTGGGTGGGCTGTCTGGGCGGACATCCCGATACCGACACGCCGAACCTTGATGCGCTGGCTGCGCGCGGGACAATCTTTACCCAGGCTTACTGCCCGGCCCCGCTGTGCAATCCTTCGCGGACCAGTGTCCTGACCGGACTTCTGCCATCCACATCGGGCGTCTATTCGAATGAATTTGAGCACGAGCATTTCCGCAACATACCCGCGCTCAGCGACTGGGTTACGCTCCCCCAGTATTTCATGCAGCACGGGTATCATGTGATGGGGGCGGGCAAAGTATTCCATTGGGCCGATTCGGCATCCTGGAATGAAGCCTTTCACGAATTCCCGGAAGGTTATGTCCCTGGGATTGATACGCGTCCTGATGATGCGCAGGGTCACAAAAACGGTCTGGACGAACTTCATGGCAATTTGGACTGGGGTCCGGTGGATGTGCCTGACACTGAAACCGGGGACTGGAAGACGGTGAACTGGGCGACCAACAAACTCGATCAGGAGTACGACCAGCCGTTTTTCCTGGCGATAGGGTTATTCCGGCCCCATCTTCCCTGGTATCTGCCTCCGGCGTGGTTTGACCGGCAGGCCACCGACGACATTACCTTGCCCGACACGCTCCCCAACGATCTGAGTGATGTGCCTCCGGTTGCGTTGGAAAACTCATTTGAGGGTCGCGAGCATTACCAGGACATTATCCAGAACGCCGGTAAATGGCAGGAAGCGGTGGCGGCCTATCTGGCTTCGATCCATTTTATGGATGCACGGCTCGGCGAACTGATCGCGGCTCTGGATCGGAGCAGGTACGCCGAAAACACGATCATTGTCCTGTGGAGCGATCACGGCTGGCTGCTGGGCGAGAAATCATACTGGTCCAAGGATGTGCTTTGGGAAGAGGCACTGCGTATTCCGCTCATCTTTGCCGGACCAGGACTCGTGCAGGCTGGTAGCCGGTGCGATCAGCCGGTGAGCACCGTCAGCATCTACCGCACCTTGATCGACCTGTGTGGAATGCCCCCACGAGATGATCTGGAAGGGCAAAGTCTGGCACCTCTCCTTCAGAATCCAGGTGCCGATTGGGATGGCTGGGCCTTATCGACGCGCCGCTACCAGGAGCATTCCGTTCGCACGAAATCCTGGCGCTACACACGCTATGCGGACGGTGCCGAGGAGCTATACGATCACGAGTTTGACCCGCTCGAATGGATCAATCTTGCTGGTGATGAACAATATGACGCCGTCAAGCATGATCTGGCTCAGCATCTGCCCAACGTCAATACGCTTCCCCTTCGTTGACCGGCCCATGGCTGGTTCTACCTGGAAGCCGGGGAGTCTGTGATGAAGAAACGAAAGGACTCCCGTCCGCAAGTTCGTGCTTTTCACATGATGGCGAAGCCGCGCGGGGCAATCTGCAACCTGGACTGCCGGTACTGCTACTTTCTCGCGAAGGAAGAGTTGTATCCGGGAAGCGATTTCCACATGTCCGACAGCCTGCTGGAGGAATACACCCGGCTGTATATCGAGGCTCAGCAGGTTCCTGAAGTCACCTTTAGCTGGCAGGGTGGCGAACCCACCTTGATGGGGCTGCCATTTTTCCGCAAAGCCGTTGCCTATCAGCAGCAGTACCAAAAGCCGGGTATGCGAATTTACAATGCCCTGCAAACGAACGGTATCGTGCTGGACGACGCCTGGGGTGCGTTCCTCCACGAACATCGTTTTCTGGTCGGCCTCAGTCTGGACGGTCCACGCGCTCTGCATGACCGTTATCGCGTCGATAAAGGCGGCCAGCCGACGTTTGATAACGTGATGCGCGGCCTCGAATACCTGAAAAAGCACCGGGTCGAGTTCAACATCCTGACCACTGTCAATGCGTCTAACGCCGAACATCCTCTCGAGGTGTACCGCTTTCTCCGTGATGACGCACGGGCTCCGTTTATCCAGTTTATCCCGATTGTCGAGAAGACCGGTGAGGCTGGCGGGTGTTCGGTCACGGCGCAGCAGTACGGGGATTTTCTCATCACCGTCTTTGACGAATGGGTGCGGCGCGACGTGGGCCGGACCTTCGTGCAGATCTTCGATAGTGCGCTGGCGGCGTGGACAGGACATCGCCCCGGCCTGTGCATTTTCGAGGAAACCTGCGGAACCGCCCTGGTCGTTGAGCACAATGGGGATGTCTACTCCTGCGATCATTTCGTTGAACCCGCCTTCAAGCTCGGCAGTATCGCCGCCACACCGCTCGCTGATTTGGTTGATTCAGAGCAGCAGCGCCGCTTTGGTCACGCCAAACGAGACACTCTGCCCCGCTACTGTCTGGAATGCGAAGTGAAGTTCGTCTGCCATGGTGGCTGCCCCAAAGATCGGATTATCCATACGCCCGGCGGCGAGGCAGGACTTAATTTCCTGTGTCAGGGCTACCGTGCGTTCTTTAACCATATCGACCGGCCGATGCGGATTATGGCCCACGAACTGGCACACCGCCGACCTCCGGCCAATGTCATGAGGATTATTCAGCGGGGTTAAGCCTTTACTCCACCCGCGCGGCCTTGCCCCCTGGCAGCATACGATACGTACTCCCGCGCCAGATGAAGGTCCGCTGGACGAGGGCGCGTGCCCACAACGCCGGTGCGAAAAACGTATCGAGCATAAACAACTGCGCGTAGGCCATCCACGAGAAGCTGCGGCCCAGGCGGATTCGATCCAGGTCATAGGCAATCGCCAGCCGCAGCCAGATGAAAAACCACCACGTCCGGCGGCCCCACCAGCGCCCCTCGTGCTCGGTGATAAAACTCAGCAGGAACCCGACATGCAGCGGGTTGGTCAGCGGCCACAGCCAGAACGCCGGCGGCTGGCAGGCGCGCGTGGTGATCAGCTTGCGGAGCAGGTGGTTGGTGGCATCGTTCATCGTGGCTGGCTCTGCCACGATGCGTGCTGGGACCGGCACCGCCTCGATCTGGTAGCCGATCTCGCGGACGGCGCGGCCCAGGCTGATGTCCTCCGCGACATCGTCGAGCAGGTGCAGCAGCCCGCCCATCTCATCCAGCACAGCGCGGCGCAGCACGATAAATCCGCCGGACAGCGAGCGCAATCGGTGATAGAGCGCGGCCAGGGGCAGGCTCGTTCCGTGCATGTGGTTGCTGTACAGCGCGATCAGCACGTCGCCACCAGAGCCCGGGACGGCGGAACGGGTCCGCTGCTCCGGTTCCAAGGTGAGCGGTGGCGCGAATACTGCGCCCGTGCTCGGGACGGCGAGCGCGGCCAAGGCGGCGTTCCACAATTCTGCGCTGACCTGCACGTTGGCATCGACAAAGGCGATCACATCGCCGGTAGCGGCCTGAACGCCCGCGTTCAGGTTGTGGATCGTGCCGGCATGCGATCCCGCCGGGCCGCTGATCAGCGCGCGCACCGCGCCGGGGTAGTGCGCGGCGACTTCCTGCGCGATCGGGTAGGCGGGATCCTGCTCATCCTCCACTACGAGAATCACCTCATAACGCGGCGTCGGCCCGGTGATCGCGATCAGGTGCAGCAGGGCGAGCGTATCGGGTGTTTTGCCGCGCAGTGGGACGATCACGCTGATCGACGGCTCAAAATCGTCCGGGGCCGGCTGTGGATCGCGCCGCCAGAAGCGCCGGTTCGCGAGGTAGACGAGCAGTTGGTAAAGCGTCGAGAAGATCAGCGCGTTGACCAGCAGGGTCTCGATGGCATAACGCACATGCTTCGAGGTGAGAATCGGCATAGGACCTCCAACTCAGAGCAGGCGAACGGACCGCGCGACGTGCTGGACGGCGATCGCAACAGACGCATGCGCATAATCGCCCCTATCCGGGCTGCTCGGTTGCCCCTTTCCCCGTGCGCGAGGAGCACGCCTGGAGTAAGGGGAGAGCTCAAGTCCCTCTCCACCCGGTGGGGAGGGATTTAGGGAGGGGCTAGCGCACGGGAAAAGCCAGACGGCAGAGGGGGTACAAATGAATAACACCCTCTAGAGCTTCTCCGCCAGCCAGCGCAACGTGATCCCGAAGACTTCCTGCCGCCAGAGGGGATGCTGAAACGTGTGATTCGCACCCTCGATAAGATGCATCGTCCCGCGCGTGCTGAGAGCCGCCAGCAGCGCCCCGGATTCATCCCCTGGGACAATATCATCGGCCGTGCCGTGGATCACGAGGCCGGGTCCCTGGTAGCGGTGCAGGGCTCCGGGAATGTCCAGGGTCGGCATCTCCGCCTGGAAAACCCGCCCAACGCGCAGCCCGCCATAGATCCCCGCCATCGGCCCCTCGGTCTCGTACAGATCGGGGTGATTGCTGGGTTTGCAGAAGGCGTTCCAGAAGACGGCTGCTTTGACGCGCTGATCCTGCCCCGCCAGCAGCGCGGTTACGCCGCCGCCCATGCTGAGGCCCACCACGCCGATCCGGTTCATGTCCAGGCCGGGTTGTCCGGCGAGCCAATCCAGCGCCGCCGCGGCATCCGCGACCTCGGTACGGAGGGTGAACTCATCGAACTCGCCATCACTGTCGCCAGAACCGTAGAAATCGAAGCGCAGCACGACAAAACCCGCATCCGCAAGGCAGCGCGCGAACTGCACAAACAGCCGCTGATCCTCAATATGCTGGCCGGTGAAGCCATGCAGCAGCATCACGACGGGCGCGGGATCCGTCGCCGCCGGGCGGTGCAGCATGCCGCGCAGGGTGCCGAGCGGCCCCTGAAACTCGACAGCCTGGACACTGCTCAAGCCTGGTCGTCCTCGTCATCAGCTTTGGGCACACCCGTGCCGGATATTTTGTTGCGCACACCGAGCAGCTTCTTCATCATCTTCTGGCGCGCGTTCGGATTCTTGATGTAGTCCAGGCCGATCTCGTAGGTCGAGGCGGCTTGCATCAGATGGCCGCCGCGGAACTGGAGATCGGCAATCGCCAGCACGGTTTCGCCGTAGTTCTGTTCATCGCCCTGCTCGATGAAGATCGACGAGGCTTCGCGGTAGTTGGTCATCGCCTGCTCGCTGTTGCCCATTTTGGCGTAGACACGCGCCATGTTGCCGAGCACCTGCGCACGGCGGTGATCGTCGTTGATCTGGGTGAAGACGGCGAGCGCCTGGTTCATCTGGTCCAGGGCGGGTTCGTCCTGATCCAGCGAATGGAGCGCCAACCCCAGGTTCACGCGCATCTCCGCCGCCATATCGGCCGTGCCCGCGCTTTCGTAAGCGGCGATCGCTTCACGGAAGGTCGCCGCGGCGTCTTCATGATCGCCTTGCAGATACTGCTGCACACCCTTTTCTTTGAGTTCGTCACCCGTTGGCATAAATAACTCCTTTTACTGAATAGTCTCAAGCGGCCACTTATAGTCCCGCAACAACTATAACCTCATCGAGAATCCGCTCGCGGAGACGGGGGTTTACGAGCGGTCCATTGAGTTGGCATAAACACAATCCCCATCTCAGCTTACGGTTGGCATTGTAGCATCGGTGGCGGGGTTTAGACCAGTCCGCGCGGCGGCCCTTCAGCTTTGCGCGCACCTCCCACACCTCGTATAATTGCACTCAAACGGTGGCCCGCCCCTGGGGAGGTACGAAGATGAGTTTTGATGATATTGCAGCCCGCCTGCGCAAGCACGCGGACCAGAAAACCGAGAAGACCCAAGCCCCGCCCAACTTCGAGGAGCTCTACCTGCTGCGCGCGCGTATCCTGGGGGTGCTGATTCGTGACGCGCGCCAGGCCGCCGGGCTGGATCTCGATCCTTGCGCCGGGCAGATCAACGTCAGCCCTGCCACACTTGAGTCATGGGAACTCGGCAAGTCCATGCCCAGCCTGCCGCAGATCGAACTGCTGGCCTATACGCTCGGCGTGCCGATCAGTCACTTCTGGGGCACCTCGACGCTGCTGGAGCGCAACGCCCGCGAGGATGTCGATATTGACGAGTACGTAACGCTGCGCAATCACCTGATTGGCGCGCTGCTGCGGGCCGCGCGCGAACAGGCGAATCTCACTCCGGAGCAGTTGGCCGCCGAGGCGGGCATCCCGGCCAGCAATATCATGGCCTACGAACTTGGCCAGCGCCCCGTCCCGACGCCGATCCTGGCGACGCTGGCCTCAGTCTGCCGCGTGAACCTCTCCTATTTCCTCGAAAATGGCAATAAGGTGGGGACTTTCCTGATGCTGCAGGAGGATCTGAAAAATTTCAGCGGCATGTCACCGGAGCTGCGGCGGTTCGTCTCATCGCCCACCAACCAGCCGTACATCGAGCTGGCGATGAAGCTCGCCCAGATGGGCACCGCAGAGCTGCGCGGTGTGGCCGAAGCGCTGCTCGAAATCACACTCTGAAAAGTCTCTCAGGGGGCTTGACTTTTCGGCTGACTGAGCGCACAATAGACAATGTAGTGGAGCAGGATGTTCGCAGTACCGGAAATCCCCCCCGGCGTAGAAACACCGCGCACGGGGGTTGTTTTTTGGATGGGAACTCCTCCACGACACACGGTCTTTTTGGTTTTCTTTGCAGTAGGAAGGAGAATCCCCAGCCATGTCGGATCGGATTACTGGCACCGTGAAATGGTTCAACAGCCAGAAAGGGTTCGGCTTTATTGAGCGCGAAGGCGGGCCGGATGTCTTCGTGCATTACAGTGCAATCACTGGTAATGGCTACCGCGAACTGCACGAGGGCGACCGCGTGGAGTTCACTATCACCAGCGGGCCGAAGGGGCCGCAGGCGAGCGAAGTTGTCAAAGTGCCGTAAATAACGCACGTAGCTGATCCAGGGGGATGCCGCGCGCATCCCTTTTATTTTGCGCCGTTTAGATTGCGCCGGGCCCGCTTCACCGCACGTTGAGCGTCCCCACGCTCGCATAATCCCCGCCATCGGCCGCCGGGAGGATTACCCCGTCCCACCATGTATAGAGCTTCACACCCACGGTATATGTTCCGGGTGCGAGATCGTCGGTCAGTGTGTGCGCGTCAAAGACGATACCGCCCGGCGTCCAGGCGCTGGTCGGTGCGCGGCCGTTGGCGGGATAGCTGTCGTGCTGCGCGCGGAGCACCCCTGCTTCGTCCAGCAGAAATACTGAGACACTGTAATCGACCGGCGGCGTGTCAGCGGCGCTCCACCACAGCAGGATCGGCACGTCCTCCCCCGCAGAAACGCTCTCCGGCCACGCCGCGCGGCGCAGCGTGATCGAATCGCCAAAGCGCGCGATCGTGTCCTCAAGCGTTGTTGCGCGATCGTAGCGATAGGCGTAGATCGGATTACCGTGGTGCTCGTATTGCAGCGCCGCCGTGCGGACGAATCCGGCACCGGCCAGCACGTCAAATACATCGTGTTTTTTCGCTTCGTCGCCCCAGTACGCCAGCCACAGCCCGGATGTCTCGCTCACCATGGCTTGCAGGTGGGGGATAAACTCGCCGCGATAGCGCTTGCGCAGATCATAGAGCGAGATCGCGACATCCGTGCCTTCCGCTTCTTCAGGCAGCAGATTGACGATCTGATCGATGTCCACCGGCAGTTCCAGCGAAAAGTGATACCAGGCGGTCGCATGTTCGCCTTCGACATCCAGCAGCACCGGCTCGCCCGCGAGGACAAATGGAGCGACATCGGCGGCCATCTCGCGCCAGGGGGGTTTGTCGAAATAGGAACTGGTGGTAAGCAGGTTGTTCGTCAGCACCAGCACCACCAGGAACAGCGCGCCGTAGCGCTCGAAGACCAGAAAGCTGAACCCGACCAGCAGCGCGATCGCGGGCATGATCACTGAGATGTTGCGATCCGTCAGCAGGGGATAGCGGCTGTGCAGCCCGACGGTGATCAGGAGCGGCACGCCGAGCCACAAGCCCGCCAGCAGCGCCGCCGCGATCCGCCGCGGACGCGGGACATTCGCCATCACACCCGGCAGACGGCGCAAAAACGGTGCGATCAGCCCGGCCAGCAGCAGCAGGCCGTAGAGCGCGACCGGTTTGCCGAGCGACTCGGTCGAGAGATAGTCGATGGTATGGCGGTTGAGCGGCATGCCGTGAATATTCAGCACTTCGCTGTCCACCGGCGTATTCACGAACTGGTGCACGACGACCGGCAGCCACGGCACAAACGCCAGCGCGACCAGGGCGTTGAGCGCGACAAAATGCTTCCACCGGCTGCGATCGCGCAGGGTGATCAGCGCGTGCAGCAGAATGGCGATGTTCAGCATGTAGCAGTAGTAGTGCAGGTACAGGCCGAACACCGACGCCAGCACGAATCCGAACCCGCTGCCGTGGCCCGGATCGCGCCGCCAGCGCACATAAAACAGCGCGATGACGATCATCGCGAAGAAGATGATCGGATAGTCGCGGACTTCCTGTGTCAGCACGACGTGCTTATCCATCAGCGTGAAGGCCAGCGCCGCACCGACCCCCGCCGCCGGATGCAGCATCTCGCGTCCCAGGCGGTAGATCAGGGCGATGCTGGCGATGGAGAACAGGACGGTGATATAGCGCAGAGCCAGCACCGAGTTCCCAGCCACAAGATCCCACGCGCGCAGCAGCACCGAGTAGACCGGGCCATGATGGTCATGGACCATGGTCATTGTCAGGTCGCGCACCGTATCGCCGCGCGCCAGCCAGATCGACCAGCCCTCGTCGCCCCACATGCCCTGGGCGTTCAGGTCGTGAATCCGCAAAACAGCCGCCAGCAGCAGCACGGCGACCATCGCGGGGAATGTCCAGTTATCGGTTCGGGAATGTCTTGGCATGGCGGCGAATTGTACCGCGCCCAAAGCTAAGTTTATAGTTGTTGGTGATTGGTTTTTGTTTCTTAGTTCCTGGTTTAGTCTCCCGCCCTGACATAGGACCCGGCAGCCCGGCCAACCTTGTCTTCGCTCTTTTCTTCCTCAATTATCTCTGTGGCCTCTGTGCTCTCTGTGGTAAAATGCTTTGGTGAATATGAAACACTGACTCAGTTAGGTTAGTCGAAACGAATTCCTATGGTCCCCGAGCTTAACAAGCGCCAGCTTTTGATCCACCTCTCGATTGTCGCCGCGATTCTGATCGGCGTTGCCATCTTGACCGGCACCTTCCCCAACACGGAACTGATCGCTGCGGCGTTCGTGTTCTCGTTCATGTGGACAGGCAATGGGCGGCGCTTCCTGCTGGAATTTTTCCCCTTTCTGATCCTGCTGGTTACGTACAAGCAGATGCGCAACTTCGCCGACGATCTGACGAACAACGACATCAACATCACGAACCTGATCCGGTGGGAGAAAAGCCTGTTCGGCGGCACGCTGCCGAATTATTGGGTGCAGCAGCATCTCTGGGGACACTTTTATACGCCCGTGCTGGACGTGATCACCAACACGCTTTATCTCTCGCATTTCCTCTCGCCGCTGGTGATCTCCGCCATTCTGTGGCAAAAGCGCCGCGCGATGTACTGGGCGTTTGCCATCGCGCTGGTCGTGCTGTCCTATGCCGCGTTTGCGACCTACGTGCTGTTCCCAGCCGCGCCGCCGTGGTGGGCCACGTTCTACGGCTATTTGCCGGATCAGCCGATTACGCTTGATCATTTCGTGACGGATGGCGCATCCCTGGCTAAGGGTGCGAATCCCATTGCCGCGATGCCCTCGCTGCACGCCGCCTATCCCACCTTTATCGCGATGGTGGCGATCTACGTATGGGGAAAGCGGGCAATCCCGGTGGTTCTGCTGCCGCTCGGCGTGGTCTTCTCGACCGTCTATCTCGGTCACCATTACGTCATCGACGCGCTGGCTGGTGCGGCCTACGCGCTGATCGTCTTTTGCACCGTCTATCTGTGGGCCGTGCGTTTTACCGCCCGGCATGCGATCTTCGCCCGCGCGCCGATCCCGCAGCACGCCGCGTCCCAATCGCTTCCCCGCCCCGGCGCCGGAAAATAGTCGTGAGGGGCGCGAGATATGGATGCTGGTGAACGAAACTGGGTGCGGCGCGGGGTGATCTGGACCATCGTGCCGGTGGTGATCTATGCCGTAGTGGCGCTGATCATCACGTGGCCGCTGATCCGCCACCTGGACGACCGGATCGCGGGGGCGAGCTACGGCAATTCGTACATGATGCTGCGGCAGGCTTGGGCGGCACGTGAATCGGTGCTGGACGGGCACAACCCGCTGCGCCAGGATCTGCTGGCCTATCCCGATGGGTTCACCAGCCGCCTGATGTGGTCTACGCCGCTGCGCTGGGTGCCGGTGATGCTGCTGTCGCTGGTGGTGCCGCCGCTGGCCGCGTTCAACCTGTGGATCATCATCACGGTGATTCTGAACGGCTGGGCGGGCTACGTGTTGGGGATGGAACTCAGCGGCCGGTCGATCCCGGCGGCGCTGCTCGGCGGGCTGGTTTTCACGACGTTTCCGAACATGCAAGGACATCTCGCGGTGGGCCATGTGGATGTGCTTGCCATGTACGGACTGCCACTGTTCGCGCTGTGCGTGTGGCGCGTTCTGCGCCGGGACGCCGGATGGTCTGCGGTGGGGTGGGGCGGTGTGACGTTGGCGCTGGCATGCCTTGGCCTGACCTCGCAGATCATCTACAACGTGATGCCGGTGGTTTTATTCCTGGGGCTGTACCACCTGCTGGCGGGGCGGGACTGGCTGATCCGGCGCGAATGGCCGCTGCTGGATCAGCCGTGGCTCAAGTTCGGTGCGATGCTGGCGCTGGGCGGCGTCCTGCTTCTGATCTTTTTCGGCCCGCTGCTGACCGAGACCGGGCGCGCCGAGATCGAAAATCTGCACGAGACTGGGCGCGTGACGTTCAGCGCCGATCTGCTGGCGTTCGCCAGTCCGTCGATCTTCGGGCCGCTGGAAGATTGGGGGCTGGTGCCGGAATACGCGCGGGATGTGCTCGGCACGAACTCGACCGAGGGCGCGGCCTACCTGGGGATCGCGGCGCTGGCGCTGGCCGTGATCGGGCTGCTGACGCGGCGCGAGGCGCGGCCATGGCTGCTGGTGGCGCTCGGCGCGATGGTGTTTTCGCTCGGCCCGCTGCTCAAGTGGCGGGATGATCCGGTCACGCTCCACATTGAGCAGTTCGACTCTTATGTTACATTACCCTGGGCAGCCTTGCAGGATCTCCCTGTGTTGGATGCCACGCGCACCCCAGGCCGCTTCAACGGGGCGACGGCGCTGGCCTGGGGCGCGCTGGTCAGCATCGGGGCGGGCGCGGCCCTGCGCGGACTCTCACCGCGATCGCCGCTGTCCGAATTTGAGCGGATACTCGCCCGCCGTGCGCGGGATGAACAAGAGTTCGGAGAGCCGATCATTGCCGGGCGCGTGCCGGATCTCGGCCCGGCAGAGTGGTCACTAGCTCAGATGGGGATCGCGCTGGTGATTGGGATGGTGATCCTGGTCGAATACCAGTTGTTCTGGCCGTATGCCACGTTCGACGCGGAGCAGCCCGCCTATTTTGATGACTTGGCGGCCGAGGACGACGTGCGCGCGGTGCTCAATGTGCCGCTGGATCATCCACTGGCGCAGATGAACGCCATGGCCCAGCAGATGCACCACGGCAAGCCGATGATCGGCGGGCAGCTTTACCGCCGCTCACCGCAGGATCCGGCCATGCTGGCCGTGCTGGATCGCGCCACGGCGGGGATCGAGCCGGACCTGATGCCGCCGATGCGTCCTGAAGACGTGCGTTATATGTTGGCGCAGGTTGGCGTGGACCGGCTGGTGATCCACCGGCTGTATCTGCCCGACGCGGGCGATGTGGTCGAACGGCTGAAAGAGATCTTCGGACGGCAGGCATACAAGGACCCGTTTTACGAGGTGTTCGCTGTCCCGCGCGACGAGGCAGCCCCGGAAAGCGCTAATCTGCTGTTCGCGGCCAGCGCGGACGGGTGGAGCGAGATGATCGATCTGGACGGGGTTCCAATGTCATTTCTCGCGGAGGCCGGCGAGTGGTACTTTTACACACCGCGCGAGCAGAACGGCGAACTAATCCTTCACATGCAGCCGTACCAGTTCCCGCGCAAGCTCGGCGTGTGGCTGGATGGGCGCTTGATCGCCGCATGGTGGGCAGCAGAGGACACGGTGCGCCTGCCGCTGTGGATCGAGGCGGGGTTCCACACGCTGCGCTTCGAGGCCCTGGAAGGCTGCGATCCGTACCCGTTCACGCTGACCTGCCTGGTGGGGGACTGCGCGCCCGTCGAGACGCCCACCTGCATCAGCCTGGGGTTGGGCACTCCCGAATGGATCGCGGGCGAGTCGGAGCTGACCCCGCTCGACGTGCGGCTGGATCACGGGCTGCGGCTGCGGGCGTATGATCTGCGCGTGGACGAGGCCGCGCGATCGGTGCATGTGCGGTTGTTCTGGCAGGGCGAGACCTCGCTGCCGGGCGATTACGCGCTGTTTGTGCATGTGGCCGATCCCGTAACGGCCGAGCCGCTGGCGCAGTATACCGGCTTCCCGCTGATCGCTACGAGCGACTGGGACGAGTCCGCGTGGGTGTCGGACGTGGTGATCCCGCTGCTGGACGATCTGCCCGCCGGGGAATATGCGGTGAATGTGGGCTGGTTCCAGCCGGAGACGAACGCGCGGATCGGCGTGCAGGGGGATCGTCCCTGGGCGGAGATTGGGCTGGTGCATCTGGGGATGGTGCAGGTGCGATAAGACGCCGCGGGTTAAAACCGTGCGGCTGTGGTAGAGGCCGGGAAGCCCGTTAAGCGGACTTTCTTCGAATACAGCCGGCGTGTTTCAACGTCCGGTGTTGGACTACTTGCGCTTAACTTTGGGCTTCAGTCTCATTGGGCCGGATCTCCCGCAGCGGCACGTACAGTGTCTCCCACACCCACTTGATGATTTGCAGCGCCTCATCGTGACGCCGACGCCATGTCCAGATGCGGAGCAGCATCGACGCAAAGATCAGGCCGAGCGCGACCAGCAGCAGGCGCGCATCTCCGAGGGTGAACGCGGTCGCTGCCAGCACGATCAGCGCGAGGAGCAGGATCGTCGTGCGGCGCGAGGGCCATTCGGGCCGGTCGCGACCTTCTTCAATGCTCGTGCCCCACACCCAGGTGCCGCGCTCGCGGGCTTCGAGCGTACCCCAGAAACGGGCGGAAGCTGCCTCACCGTTGGACGTGCAGCAGCGGATGGTGAAGCTGTGATCGTCCCACACCGAGACGTCGTGTCCCGCCGCCGGGGCGATTTGCAGCAGCCGGTCGCGGCACTCGTCCAGCGAAAGTGCAGTTACGAAGTCGAGACTTAGGATAGGCCGGGATTGGCGTTTTTCGTCGGTCATTGTTTTTGCCATCTAGATATCGAGCCGGCTGCTCAGCCAGCTTTCCAGTTCATGAGCCAGATGGTCAGCGCGCCGCTTGTTAACCATGAAGACCATGATTGACCCTGCCATGATGACGAACCAAAGTAGCCCAAGAGCACTTAATGTAGCAGTCGTATGGTGTCGGATAGAGAAAGACAACAAAAGAAGCATTCCGATCAGCGCGAGAAGGATCGATTGTGCTGCGAAAAACTGATAAGATAGGGAGAGACTCTGCTTGATCTGACCGTGTATTCGCGTCAGGCCTTTATCGGTTGGAGCAAATGAACCTTCAAAACTCACTGACTCCAAGCGCCAGATGCTACTCGTCCAGCGTCCGGCGATGAGTTCGATAGTAAGGTGTTGATCTTCTGGATGAATGTGCGCACTGACGGACCTGATCGGGAATCTTCCGCTGCGGAGCCGGTCAACACACTCGTGCATTGTTAGCGGCGTATCGGCTAGCACCGTGTAGACGGTATGGGAACGTTTACGCTTCGGTTTGGGTTTACGGTTATCGCTCATGGCAACGCCCCCCCGGCGCGGCCCTGCGGGACCAATAACCACTCCTGCATCCAGTTTACCAGATCATGCGCCTGATGGGTGAGCAGCCGTTGATAATAGACGTAAAACCCGGCCAGCATCAGCAGCAGGAACAGCGACAGCGTCGCCACAAACGGCACCTCCAGCGCGATCCCCAGCACGCAGAACACCCCGGTGACGATCCCCGGCAGCGCCAGCACACCTTCGAGGTACTTGTTCCGCACGACGATCCCTTGCACATGGGTGCCGATCTCCGTCGGCGTGACGCTGCCCTGGAAACGGAACAGCCAGATCCCGGCCGCCTGACCGTCGCGGCGGCGCAGCGTCGAGCGCACGATCAGCACATGCTCGCCATCCACGCGAACAGCGAGGCGATGCTCCGGGCTGTGGGCCGCGCCGCGCTTGAGCGCGTGCAGGCAGTGTTCCAGCGGGAGCGGCGTCACGAGGTCGAGCCGGTAATCGTCGGCGGGGTGGGTGGGTTCTATCAAAGCCTACGGTCCATTGCGTTTGATCTGCTCAGAAGTGAGATATAGGCGGCGGCGCAGCCAGCGCGTCAGGTCTTCGGTGTGGGCGCGCAGCGTGCGCCAGCGCAGCGACATGATATACAGCGTCAGGAGCAGCAGCGGCACGGAGATCACGAAGACGCGCACGCGCAGCCGCAGGAACAGCAGTGCCGTCAGCAGGAAGATCACCGCGAACACGATCAGCCCTTCGATGAGCACCTGATTCTCGGTGTCCTGCGTGATCGCGCCGTGGACCCAGGTGCCGCCTTTCTCGTGCGGATCGAGGCAGCCCTTCAGTTGGATCGGGTAGAGCGAGAGCGGGAACGCGCGCTCGACGGTGAACTGATCGTTCCCTTCCACGACGACGCGCTGCGTGACGGGCGTAAGCTGGTTCTTCTGCGGCGTGAAGACGTCACGCTCCAGGCGCTCGCGGCATTGGTCAAGCGGCAGCGCCGTCACAAAGTCGATGGTGTAGTAGGCGGGTTTGTGTTTGTTGTCGGTCATAGCCTCACTCTTAGCCATTAGCTGTTAGCGATTAGCTGTTGGCGCTTGGCTGGTTACGAACATTTGTGATGAGCCGCATATGAAGATTTGTATACTGTTCCCTCATCTCTTCAGGAATCACTGGGCTATTATTCATCGTTGGCTTTTAGCTAACTGCTAATCGCTAACGGCTAACCGCTCAGTGCGGCTGGCGGCGGCCGACCTCGGTCAGCGTGACACGCGGGCCGCGGGCATGGTCGAGCGCGCCCTCATACAGCTTAAGATACTGCTGCACCGGGCGCTCCCAGCCCCAATCGGTTCGCATGGCACGCTCCTGTATGCGCTCGAAGGTGGCGCGGCGGCTGCGATAGGTGTGGATCGCCCAATGCAGCGTCAGGCGCACGGCTTCCGGCTCCTCGAACAAGAAAGTGAAGCCGGTGCCATGATCCGCTGGGCCGTTATCGTAATTCACCACGGTATCGGCCAGCCCGCCCGTCTCGCGCACGACGGGCAGCGCGCCATAGCGCATGGCGATCAACTGGGTCAGGCCGCACGGTTCGTAGCGGCTGGGCACGAGCAGCAGGTCCGCCCCGGCATAGATCTTCTGGGCGATGTCGGGCCGGTAGCCGATGACGCTCTTGGCCTTCCACCCAAAGTCCCATTCGAGCCGCTGAAGCTCCTTTTCGAGTTCGGGTTCGCCAGCGCCGACGATCACACATTGCGCTTCCGTTTCGGCCAGCAGCCGCCGCAGGCCGGGGATGGCAAAATCCATGCCTTTCTGCGCGACCAGCCGGCTGACCACGCCGATCAGCGGCACGTCTGGCTTTTGTTCGAGCCAGAGATCGGCTTGCAGGGCGGCTTTGTTCTTCGGGCGCTCGGTGCGGAAATTGTCCATATCGTAGTGGTGCGGCACGAGCGGATCGCGGGCCGGGTCAACACGCTCCAGGTCGATCCCGTTCAGGATGCCGGTAAAGTCGCCGTTGCGCGCCCAGACCAGCCCTTCCAGCCCTTCGCCAAAGCGCGGATAGTGCAGTTCGGCCGCATGGCGCGGGCTGACGGTGTTCACTTTGTCGGCGTAGGCGATACCGATCCCAAGCAGATTGTCGGTCTTGTCCTGGTAGACGAGATGTGGATCATGGCGGCCCGGAACCCCCGCATCGAACATGACGCCGCCCGCTTCCCAACCCTGGTAGCCCATGTTATGCACGGTCAGCACGCTGGCGACGCCTTCCCACTCCGGCGCAAAGCGCGCGTTGTGGACGAGGAACGGTACCAGCCCGGTGTGCCAGTCGTGCGCGTGCATAATATCCGGGAACCAGGGTTCGCGGCTGTCCCGCCCCTGGCCGAGTTCCCAGGCCAGCGCCAGCGCCGCCTGAGAGAAAAAGACAAACCGCTCCCGGTCCCAATCGATGTCGGTATAGACGCTGTCGCCGCTGCCGAAGAACGGCCAGCTTTCGAGAAAATAGACCGGCACGCCGTCGTACTCGGTGGTGTAGATGTGAACATCGGCGGTGCCGTTGCGGCGCGTAAACTGGAAGCTGAACAGCGGGTGCAGTTGATCGTGGAATTTCGCTTTGATCAGCCCGTGGAGCGGGATCAGCACGCGGGCATCCACGCCCTGAGCGCGCAGCGCACGCGGCAGTTCATTCGCCACATCCCCCAGGCCGCCGGTCTTGGCAAAGGGTTTCATTTCCGCCGATACAAACAGCACGCGCATGGTTGTTCTCCTTCAACAAAGGAAAAAGATCTTCACCACAGAGTACACAGAGTACACAGAGAAAATCAAGGGAAAAGCCAGAGAAAAACGAGAACCCCGCCGTCTGTGTGTGCCTGTGGTTAGCCTGATGATCTCATCGTACACGGCGCGCGGAGATATGAACCTCCCAAATTGGCGGGGTGATCCCGGTCTGACGATGAGCATCATCTCGCATTATATGTTTTTGTGGGGAAGAATGGCAATCCGCTCGCCCGGCTGTGCGAAGTTTTGGCGCGGGCCGCTCAAGCAGGGATAATACGCGCCACCGTGTCTGATACGTTCTTGCCGAAGGGGAAAACTATGGCTGATGACAGGCTTTTGGCTGCGTCGTGGAAACTGGGCGATTTCGCGCCGGGCGAAGGATCGGCAGACCATGTATATCGCGCCGATTATGATGACAGCGCCTGGATCCCGGTGGATGTGCCAGGAAGCGTGCATCGCGCCCTGATCGCTGCCGGGCGGATCGAGGACCCGTTTTATGACCAAAATGAAAATGACTGCGCGTGGATCGAGGATCGGGAGTGGTGGTACCGGCTGACCTTTGAGGGTCCGGCGGACCCCTTGGGCGCGGGCGAGCGCTGGCGGCTGGTCTTTCACGGGCTGGATACGTACGTCACGATCTGGTTCAACGGGGAGCCCATCGGCCAGCACGAGAACATGTTCCGCGAAGCCGCGTTTGACGTCAGCAGCCGTCTGCTGCCCGGCCAGCCGAATACGCTGGTGCTGTGTTTTGATCGCCCAATGGATCATCTGGAAGGGTACGAGGAATTCACGGCGCAGTGGGCCGGCCAGCCGCCGCGCGTGATGATGCGCAAGGCGCAGTTCACCTACGGCTGGGATTGGGGTCCGCGCCTGCCCAATATCGGCATCTGGCGTCCGGTGGAACTGCGCCGCGAATCCCGTGCCGTGATCGCCGGGACGCATTTTGCTGCGCTGGAAATCAACCCCGCTCAGAATCGGGCGCTGGTCGCGGTGAAGGTCGAGGCCGAACGTTTTGCAGCGGACGGCGCGCTGTCGGCCACGATCCGGCTGAGTTGGCCCGGCGCGACTCCGGTGCCGCGCCCGCCGGTCACGGCGCAGATCCCGCTGCGTGGGGAGGGCGACCGGGTCAGCGGCACAGCGTATCTTACCGTCGAGAATGCGGCGCTGTGGTGGACACACGATCTCGGGCGATCCGGCGCTGTACGTGCTCGACGTCACGCTGGAGGAAGACGGGCAGACGCTCGATCAGCACCGGCAGCAGGTAGGCATCCGCACCATTGAGCTGGATCAGACGCCGGACGTGGACGAGCCGGGCACGCGCTTTTTTCGCTTTGTGCTGAACGGCGTCCCGATCTTCGCCAAAGGCGCGGACTGGATCCCGACGGATTCGTTCTTCGGGCACCTGACCGAAGCCGATTATGCGAAGCTGCTCATCCCGGCGCGCGACGCGCACATGAATATGCTGCGCATCTGGGGGGGCGGGCTGTACGAACACGACGCGTTTTATGATCTGTGCGACCGGCTGGGTATTCTCGTCTGGCAGGATTTCATGTTCGCGTGCGCGCTCTACCCGGAGCACGTGCCGTCGTTCGTGGCGGAGGTCGAAGCCGAGGCGCGCTATCAGGTGCGGCGGCTGCGCAGCCGTCCCTGCATGGCGCTGTGGTGCGGCAACAACGAGAACCAGTGGATTTACGATCAGGTCTATTGGGAGCGGCGGCTGACGCGCATCCCTGGCTCGCTGTACTATCACGACATTCTGCCCAAGGTGGTGTCCGAACTCGACGGGCGGATCCCGTATTGGCCGGGCAGCCCGTATGGCGGCAACGATCACAACAGCATGCAGGACGGCGATCGGCATAACTGGGACGTATGGCACGGCGGCAGCCCGCGCCAGTTCGGGGAACAGCCCAAAGTGGATCACAGCGCGGCGGGCGTATCGTACCGGCGCTACGCGGATGACACCGCGCGCTTCGTCAGCGAGTTCGGCATGCATGCCGCGCCGGTCTATGAGACGCTGCGCCGCAATATCCCCGCCGACCAGCTTTACCACCACAGCCCGTCGATGGATCACCACAACAAGGATAATCCCAAGAACAAGGGCGACAGGCTGATGGAGTCCGTGACCGGGCTGCCGGATAATCTGGACGACTATATTGATTTCAGCATGATCGCGCAGGCGGAAGGGCTGAAATTCGGTGTGGAGCATTTCCGCCGCCGCAAGCCGCACTGCTCCGGCACGCTGTTCTGGCAGTTAAACGACTGCTGGCCGGTGCTGAGCTGGGCGGTGCTGGATTATTACGGTGTCGGCAAGGCCGGCTATTTTTACGCGAAGCGGTTTTATGCGCCGGTGCTGGCGTCGTTCAAGGAAGTGCAGGACGGCGGCGTGGAACTGTGGATCACGAACGACCGGCTGGCGGATATTGACGACGCGGTAGTGATCCGGCTGAACGCGTTTGATGGCACGGTGATGCACGAATGGCAGAAGCCGGTGCTGGTCGGGCCGAACCGCAGTGTGTGCGTCTGGCGCGCCGAGCCGGATGATCTCGACGGCGGGCCGGACCGCTACCTGAGTGTGCGTTCAGCGGGCGGAATCTTCCCGGCGAACCGGCATTTCTTCGTCCCGATCAAGGACTTGCAGCGGAGCGCGCAGCCGGTGAACGTATCGATCGAGCCGCGCGACGATCACACGCTGGCGGTGCGGATCAGCGCGCCGGCGTTCGCCTATTTCGTCCACCTGATCGTCCCGCATGAAGGGACGACCTTCAGCGACAACTACTTCGATCTGGACGCGGGCGAAACGCGCACCATCACCGTTATGAATACGGAGATCGCGCTCACGCCGGACATGGTGACGGTCCGCTCGCGGTAGAAGGTAGAATCGAACCGCAGAGGCGCAGAGGACGCGGAGATTCTTTACATAGTAGGGGCGGGTTAACAAACCCGCCCTTTTTGGGCGAAGGTTTCTTTTCAAAAGCGGGCGGACACGGCGGTCCGCCCCTACGCTACTGTCCTTTGCAGGAGACTGTGTGCTTTCAGCATTTGGAACTCGGGCGGGTTTACAAACCCGCCCCTACAGCCTTCTCGTTTTCAGTAATCTCTGTGTTCTCCGTGTCCTCTGTGGTTCAATCTTTTTTTCACACGTGGAACTCTTTGACGGCGGGGTGAGCGTACAGGCGCGCCGACAGCTCGGTGTGGCTCCGTGGCGTGCCGCGGACCTCCCAAACCACGATCATGTCATCGCCCTTCTTGCCGCGCTTGCGCTCGAACGCGGTCAGACCGCACTCGTGGAACAGTGCTTCGATCTCCTCATAGCGCCCCGGCGCATAGCTGCACACGATCTCGTAGATGTCGGTATGGCGGTGGTTGTCGATCCAACGCTCGAAGTACGGGAAGACCCACAGCACCACCAGGACAAACCCCGTCCCCAGCAGCGTGATTTCGTATTCACCGTCGCCAATGCCCATACCGAGCGCCGCCACCAGCCAGATCGTCGCGGCGGTGGTCAGGCCGATCACCTGCCGGCCGGATTCGCGCAGGATCGTGCCCGCGCCCAAAAAGCCGACGCCGCTCACGATCTGCGCGGCGATACGCGCGGGATCGCTGGTGGGCCGCGCGATCTTGAGTGAGAACATGGTGAACAGCGCCGATCCGACGCAGATAAAGATCATGGTGCGGAAGCCCGCCGCTTTGTCGCGGTATTCACGCTCCGCGCCGACCAGGCCGCCGACGAAGATGGCTAAGAGAAGTTTGATAATGTCTTCGGATGCAATATCCATCAGTCCCTCTGTAAAAATAACAGGGCGCTGGCCCCTGACCAACGCCCCGGCACAGCAGCCCTATGGGGTGCTCCACCAGCGGTAATCGATGTCCGGGAAGAGGCGATCGCGCTCCCACAGGCGCGCGGCGAGATCACTGTCCGGCGTGCCGTGCTCGACGCTGGTCACCAGCGAGAGGTAGCGCTCCAGATGCTGGCTGAAGCGCTGCACCGCGTACTGGCGCGCCTGCCCGGTCGTGACCAGGAAGGGCCAGTCCGAGGATTCGAGCAGCAGCAGCTCGCGCGCCGCCTGGTTGAGCACGCCGCGGATCAGATCGTCGCTGTAGTCGGTCTTGTGCTTGTTGGCGAGGCGCTGCATCTGCTTCTCGGCATCGTGGATCGGCTCCCACATCCAGTGTGTATCGTTGTTGTCCCAGGTGAAATGGGTGCCGCCCGCGCCCCAACTGCCTTCCGGCAGGTGGATCACCTGATCCGGCGGGTGGTTCTCGATATAGTCGGAGGCAGTGGTCAGTTCGACCTTGTCGCTCTTCGCCAGCAGACGGAGCACCTGCTTGAGCCATTCGACTCCCTCGAACCACCAGTGGCCGAACAGCTCCGTGTCATAATTGGATGCGATAATGCCGAACCCCTGGCCGAGATCCCATTGAGCCTGAGCAATTCGCTCGACCAGCGCGGCGAAGTCCTGCGCGTGCATGCGGACCTTGTGCTGCGCCCAATCGGGGTGATAAAAGTCCTTGTCGCCCAGATCGACCTTCGCGCCAGTCACGCGCCAGTATTGCAGGCCGCTGGTGCCGTCCTTGCGGTGGAATTCGCGGTAGTCAAAATCGCCGGGATAGCCCCACTGCGCCGACCAGACGCGCTGGCCGGTCTCGTCGTTGCGCCCGATGACGGCGACCCCGCTGTGCTCGTCACTTTCCGGGCCGGCGGTGGTATCGCTGACATAATAGGCGCGGAAGGTGGTCAGCGGCTCGGACGGTATCGGCGCGGCCGCCATCGGGATCAGGTAGCGGCGTTTGATCTCGCCGTAGGGTCCCATCGCTTCGCCTGCCGCCACGCCGACCGGCGCGCCGCCTGTGATCAGGTGCGTCTCGCTGAAGAAGACCTTGAGGCCCTGTTCCCCAACAAACCGCTCGATGCCGGGGCGAACCTTGCCGTTTTCGTCATAGTAGGCGGGGCGGTAGGCGCATTCGGGCAGCCAGATCCCGCGCGGCGCGCGCCCGAAAAAGCGGCGGTAACTCTGCACGCCGGTGCGGATCTGGCCGCGAATGGCGCTGTCCGTGCCGATCAGCGGCAAATAGCCGTGGGTGGCCGCGCTGGTCGTGACCTCGATATACCCCTCGTCTTGCAGGCGCTTGAACGCGCCGATCAGATCGCGGTTGTAGCGGCGGTCCAGCGAATCCTTGATGGTCTCATAATAGACCTGGTAAAAACGGGCCAGCGATTCGAGATGTTTGTGCCCCACCCACCAGGGTTTGGGTTCCGGCGGGGGCAGCAGCTTTTTCTTGTCTGCTTCTTCGAGCTTCACGGCGATCACGGTGCGATCGACCGGCGGAAGAGCGGGTTCTTCGGCCTCTTCGCGCGGCACGCCGACCGGCTCCTCTTCGCCCCGAAAGCGCAGCACATCCTGCTTGGCACGCGCGATCTTGTCCTCCAGATATTCGTCCAGGTGATCGAGCACGTCGGCGTCCGTCAACTGTTCCGCCAGCACGGGAGTGATCCCGATGGTGATCTTATACTTTACGCCCTCGTCGCGCAGGTCGTAGAGCGCGTTGAGCAGGGGAATATAGGTTTCGCTGGCGGCCTCGTGGATCCATTCTTCGCCGTGCGGCCAGCGCCCCGCCAGCCGTGCGTAGGGCAGGTGGCTGTGCAGCACAAACGTAAATGCACCAATTGCACTCATGGGCTCTCTACTCCGTTCGGAACTACCCTTGATCGGGCGGATACGGTCACATCCGGCTGGTTCCATTGTAACGGCAAGGGATCCTGAAGGGCAAACTTGCCGCCGCCGGACAGGTAACACCCGTCATATCAGGATACCCCACAACAGATACACGACGCTTATTCTATTTTTATTCTAAATTTACTATTTCGGCGTAGAGTAAAGATGGGCTGGGATCATGTTTTGCACCCTTGACGCGAGAATCCTCATATACGAAGCAACACGCAAAAAGGAGGAGATCCATGAACCTGATTGCTTCTGACATGCGCAGGGTCTTCCTGGGGATCAGCCTGCTGCTCGCCATACTGGTCCTTATGGCTTGCGGCGGCGACGATGAAACGGGCGTGGATAAAGCTTACGTGGTCGGGATTGTCAGCCCCAATCCATTTGCCGAAGAGACTATCAACAGCTTTAAGTCAGCGATGGCAGCGCAGAAACCATATCGAAGGCCAGAATATCGCCTATTTTGATGGAGCCAACGCCCAAGAACTGCTGAAAGAGACGCCGGCAGGCACGATCGATCTGCTGCTGGTGGTGGGCGGCTCGTTTGGCGGTTCACCAAACAATTCCCTGACGCAGGCGAAAGTGCTGGCGGATGGCAAAATTCCAATCGTGACTGCGCCTGCTACTGGCGATCCGGAAGCTGGCGGAGACGTGGTAAGCATTGCGCAGCCCGGGAAAAATATCACGGGGCTCCTGCTGCTCGACGCCGACGCCAAACGGTTTGATCTGTTCCTGGGCATGCTTCCTGAAGATGCAAAGACGGTGGCTGTTATCCAGGACCCGGCCAATGAGGGTGCCATTCGAGCGATGCCCCAGATCGAGGCACTGGCCCAGCGGCGTGGTCTGGAACTGCTTATTTTCTCCACGCCTGCCTTTGAGCCGGCGGCGGCCGAGCAAGCATTCATCGACATGCCCGAAGATGTGGGCGGCATTTTTCTGCTGAAAGTGTGGGGATCGAGTTTGCGCTGGTTTGACTGGGCCTACGAGCATCGCGTTCCGACCTCACAGGATGGGCGATATATCGGTTCGATGCCGCAGCCGGTCATGGCCTACGGACCTTCGAGTGTGGAGATCGGGAAGCAGGCGGCTAACTTTGCCGACCAGATCCTGAAGGGCACGAAGCCGGGTGAGCTGCCGATGCAGTATACCGATGCCATCCTGATCATCGATCTTGGCGTTGCGGATGGTATGGGTGTTGAGGTGCCGGATGAGACGGTAAATCTGGCACAAGAGATTGTCCATACTGACATTTCCGTGTTTGCCGTCCAGCCGGGCGTCAAACCCGTCAACGTAGCGCATCCGGCCGGCACCGGAGCGTGCGCCGCACAGCAGACCAGCATGGGGGGTAGTTATCAGGTGTGCGTCTCGGCAGCTTGTGATGTGCTTCTGGATAGTTCGGTCATGCGATACGGGAACAAGACGGATGTGGGTCGCTGCTCGGAACGAGGGCTGATTGGCGTGTGCTCGACCAATACGTTTGATATTCACTATTACGATGGCGATCCGGGCGTGCTGCCGATCGGGTGCAGCTTCCAGACCGGGGAATGGCGTCTCGCGGGGAGCTAACGCCTGCCGTTCGCTCTGGGTTAGCCCCTCCCTAATGCAGAACCGGATCTCATGGTTGACATGTTTTTCGTAGGGGCGGGTTAACAAACCCGCCCTGGGCGACCCACCAGGTCGCCCCTACATGCCAACTACCTGCTTCGTTCTTGCACTAACAACCTATCCGTAAATTCGCGCGCTCCGTAGGGGCGTATTGCAATACGCCCCTACAAAACCGAATTTCTGGATAGATACGAAGTCCTTCCCTGCAACGTGGAGAGGGACTTAGCCCCCTTTCGTCAAAAGTGGAAAAGTCTTTCCAGCGAACACCCCCCACAAAGGCCGTGTTGTGCTAAAATGACACTGTTCCCAAGGAGGAAAAGAGAGATGAACCGGCAAACAAATTTCATCAAGCGAGGATTTTGGATCGTGCTGGTGCTGCTGGCGGCGCTGATTCTCGCCGCGTGCGACGACGATGACGATAAGGAGGAAGCACCGACCGCCACCAGCGTTCCCACGGCGACCGCCACGGTTGCCCCCACTGCGACGAAGGCGCCGACCGCCACGGTCGCTCCGACCACCGAGCCAACGGAGGCTCCCACCGAGGAGGAGTCGACTCCGGAGGCCGTTCAGGTCGTTCACCCGGAGGGCACGGGGGCGTGTGCCGCCCAGCAGGTGACGATGGGCGGTACGTTCACCATGTGCCTCACGGCCACCTGCGATGTACCCCTCGACAGCGGCCCGGTGCAGTATGAAGACAAGACCGATGTAGGCGGCTGTACGGAAGAGGGACTGATCGGGATCTGCTCGACCAGCGCCTTTGATATGTACTATTACGATGGCGAGCCGCAATCGCTGCAGCTCGGCTGCGGGTTTATGCGCGGCGAGTGGACGCTGGCAGGGGGCTAACCGCACACAATTTCTGGCAGGAACCGCAAGGCCTCACCCCCGTCCGACCTTCGGTCGGCATCCCCCTCTCCAGCCGAGCTAGAGAGGGGGAAAAGCGAATGTTTCCCTCTCCTTGGCTTGGCCGGGGAGAGGGCGCGAGCTTGCTCGCCGGGTGAGGGGCGTTCTCTGCGCTATATCCCACATGTTTTCAGAGAGAGAAGACTGACCCCCGGCTACACAAACGCCCGGTAGGCGACGGCTCCCCACCACGACGCCCAGACGAGTGCCGCCTGCCAGGTTTTGAGGTAGGTCAGGGCCGCCAGCCACGGCCCGAGCAAGGACGACATCGCCGCATAGGGCGAGAGAAACGGTGATCCGGCCACCCGTTTGGCAATTCCACGGCAATGGGATCGATTATCCTTCTCAGAGGGCGCAGCATCGGTTACAATTGCCGGCGATGTGCGTATTTATGTACAGAGCGCATTTTGGCTTTGCGCGGAGGAGCCGCTGCACCCGCAGCAGTTCAGAAGGAGTGCGTTTCACATGAGTGCCATTGTTGTACGTAACGTCACCAAGCGTTACGGCACTTTCACGGCGGTGGACGATCTGAGTTTTGAGGTCAAGCGCGGCGAGATCTTCGCCATGCTCGGACCCAACGGCGCGGGCAAAACCACGACGATCCGCATGTTGCTGGATATTCTCAAGCCCGATACCGGCACGATTGACATCTTAGGCGGCCCGATCACGGACGCGACCAAGGAGCGGATCGGGTATCTGCCGGAGGAGCGGGGCCTGTATCGCAACGCAAAGGTGATCGACGTGCTCACCTATCTGGGATCGCTCAAGGGGATGGGCCGCCAGCGCGCGCAGCAGGAAGCGCAGCGCATGCTCGAACAGGTGGATCTGGGCGCGAACGCCAAGAGTAAGGTCAGCGAACTCAGCAAGGGTATGCAGCAGAAAGTCCAGTTGATCGCCACGTTCCTGCACAAGCCGGATCTGGTCATCGTGGACGAGCCGTTTTCCGGGCCTGGACCCGGTCAACACGCAGTTGATCAAGGATATGCTGTTCCAGATGAGCCGCGAGGGGATGACGATCGTGATGTCCACCCACCAGATGCACCAGATCGAGGAAATGGCGGACCGGCTGGTGATGATCGATCACGGGCGGCGCATGTTATACGGCAGCGTGGACGAGGTGCGCCAGCGTTTCGCCAAGAACGCGATCGTCGTCGAAGGCGATGGGGACTGGGCAGCCCTGGCCGGGGTGAAAGCGGTCGAGCGCGGCGAGAACGGGCGCGAAGTCCTGCTGCACCTGGCCGATCATATGACGCCCGATGACGTGATCGGCGCGATGGCGGCGAGTGCGGCCTACCACGTGCGCCGCTTCGAACTGGCCGTGCCCAGCCTCAACGAGATCTTCATCGAAGTGGCAGGCAACGGTAACCGGAAGAACGGAGGGTAGGGGCGTGTCGTGGCAAAAGATCTGGCTTGTGCTGCGCCGCGAATATGAGTTCAACTTCCGGCGGCCAAGCTTTCTGTTCTCGGCGTTTGGGGTGCCGGCGCTCACCTTCGTGGCGATGTTCTTCATCTTCCAGTTCACGGCCGACCGCGAGACCAATCTGGAAGAGTACCAGCGCGTAGGTTATATCGATCAGGCCGCGATCGTCACGGCGGATGCGAGCAGTGAGGACGCGGATTATGCCGGCTACGTGCCGGTCGCGAGTGCCGACCTGACGCAGCCAGCGGCGGAAGATACGGCTGCGCAAACGGCCTATTTCCAGGAATTGGAGGCGTATGCCGCGCAGCAGGTGGCGGCCGGCGATCTCGACGCGTATTTTGTGATCCGGCCCGATTATGTGCTCTATGGGCACGGTCGATCTGTATTCGGATCGCAACGTGCCCGAAGCCCTGCGCCAGAGCGTCGAAGATTTCATGCGCTTCCAGATCGGGGCGCGCGCGCCGGCCGATCTGCCGGTGCCAGTCGAGCGGCTGGGCGAGGGCAACACCACGCTGCGCGATCTGGACAGCGGAGAGGAGATGTCCGAGGCGGCGATGATCGGGCGGATCCTGCTGCCGTTTGTGTTCGTCTTGATCTACTTCATGGCGACGAGCACGACCGCCCAGTTTTTGATGAGCGGCGTGGTCGAAGAGAAAGAAAACCGCCTGATGGAGATCCTGGCGACGAGCGTGCGCCCGATCGAACTGCTGTGGGGCAAGCTGCTGGGGCTGGCTGCGCTGGCGATTACGCAGGTGGCGCTGTGGGCGGCGGGGGGGCTGCTGATGGCCAGCTTCAACGCGGACGCGCAGGACTTCGTCTCCGGGGCGCGAGTTCCAGGCCGGGGATATTGTGCTGCTGGTGCTGCTGTTCATCCTTAACTTCCTGGTGTTCTCGGCGGCGATGCTGGCCATCGGCGCGGCGGTGACGGCCGAAGCCGAAAGCCGGCAGATCGCCGGGTTCTTCACGTTCATCGGCGTGCTGCCGATCATGTTCCTGGCGGCGTTTCTCACTAACCCGGACGGCCCGCTGCCGATGTTTTTCACCTTCTTCCCGCTGACGGCGGCGATGAGCCTGATCATGCGGCTGGGGCTGGCCACACTCCCGGCGTGGCAGATCGTGCTGAGCGTGGCGATTCAGGTGATGACGGTTGTCGTGGTGATGTGGCTGGCGGCGAAAGTCTTCCGGCTCGGTATGCTGATGTATGGCAAGCGCCTGACCCCGCGCGAGGTCTGGCGGGCGCTGCGCGAGGGGCGCACGGTCATGACGACGGCGACGGGTGAATTTGACGCGGTCAAAGTGCCGGCGAAACGAAAGGGGCTGTTCTGGCGATGACGCACTGGACGGATGTTTTCCTCTACGAACTCCGGCAGCAGTTCCGCAGCAAGAGCTACCGGTTCATCACGTTTGTGGTGCCGGTGCTGGCGATCCTGGCCTTTTTCGCTTACCAGACCTTTATCGGCGCGGACGACGATAAACCCGCCGAGCCCGTGTCCGAGGTGAACGAAGCGAGCAAGGCGCTGGGTTACGTGGACCTGACCGGGCTGTTTCCCGGCCCGGAGACCTATGACGCGGTCAACTGCGCCCTGGACGCGGCCGAATTGAATGCCCTGGGCGCTGGCGCCGATCTGGCGGATACCCGCAGCGCGGCGGTCAAACGGGTGAGTTCGCCCTACTGCCTGCGCCACTCAATCGTGCCTTACGAAACGGTCGAGGCGGGGCAGGATGCGCTCAAAGACGGGGAGATTGACGTGCTGTATGTCGTCGAGCCGGACTATGCCGAAACCGGCAATATGTCGGTGTACGCGGACGAATTCAACTTCGAGCAGATGGAAACCGAAACGCTGATGCAGGATTACCTGATCCGCAGCACGCTGGTGAACCTCGACCCGAGCGAATACGAGGCGCTGTACCTGCGGCTGCGCGATCCAGCCCTGGTGGAGGATCACCGCATCACCGAGACCGGCGAGGCGGCTAAGGAGAACGAAAATCAGAACTATCTGCTCGTGTACGGCTTCGGGATCCTGCTGATCATGTCGGTGTTCTGGGGCGGCGGCTACGTCATGCAGAGTGTCGTGCAGGAGAAAGAAACCCGCACGATCGAGATCATGCTCTCGTCGGTGCGCCCGATGGCGCTGCTGACCGGCAAGATCCTGGCAATGGGCCTGCTGGCGCTGCTTCAGATGCTGATGCTGGTGGGCACCTTCATCTTTATCTCCACCCAGGCGGGCGACACCTTCACCGAGCTCGGTAGCATCGAGATCGAGCCGGGCCGTCTGGTGATCATGTTCGTCTACTTCGTGCTGGGCTTCCTGCTCTTCGGCAGTATCATGGCCGCGATCGGGGCGGTCTCCACGTCGGTGCGAGACAGCCAGAACTTCGTGGTGGTGATCACGCTGCCCGCGATGATCCCGTTCTTCTTCCTGTCGATCTACGCGGAAGAGCCAAACAGCACGCTGCCGGTCGTGATGAGCATGATCCCACTGACCGCGCCGATCTCGATGATCATGCGCGTCCGCCGTGACGGATGTGCCCGCCGGGCAACTGCTGCTGAGTCTGGGGCTGCTGGTGCTGGGCGTGGCGTTCACGATCTGGATGGCGGGGCGGCTGTTCCGCGTCAACACGCTGCTGGCGGGGAGTGTGCCCCGGCTGCGCGATATCCCGTATCTGATTCTGAGGGGATAGCCTCTCCCCGGCCCCTCTTGACGCCGTGGAGAGGGGCGTGTCATCTTCGCGCCGGGTGAGAAGTAGATACCGTCTCAAAAAAACGACATGGCCTCACCCCCTCAATCCCCCTCTCCAGCCGAGCTAGAGAGGGGAGGTGCGTCCTTTCTCCCCTCTCCATCTTGGATGGAAAGAGGCGGGGGGTGAGGCCAGCAAGCTACAATCGGGTGGGTTTGTTTACCCACCCCTTTTCAGACGTGTGAGAGCTAAGCGGCTCCCACTGGAGCTAACCCCGGCCTAACACGTCGGATACCCCCGGTTCTCGAACGTGAGCGGGTCCACTTCCACATCATTGATACGGATCTCGTAGTGGACATGCGGGCCGGTGCTGTTGCCGGTGCTGCCGCTCAGCCCGATCACGCTGCCCCGCGTGACCGGCTGGCCTGTCTCCACGTTAAAATCGGTCAGGTGCCCGTAATAAGTGATGAAGATCCCGCTCTGGACGATGATCAGGTTCCCATAACCGTCGGTGCGCCACCCGGCGAACATAACCACCCCGCTGTGCGTGGCGACCACGCCCGTACCGAGCGGGATGCCGAGATCGATCCCCCGGTGATACCACTGATAGTACTGCGTCAGGCTGCCCGTCACCGGCCAACCGGCCGGCGCACAGTTGTCGGTCCGGTTGACGGCCGGCGTGAACGTGGGTGGGATGTTGGCTGCCATGTCGGCATTCATGCCGGGCGGCAGCGATCCTTCAGGAAGTGGCAGCGGGAAACTCGTGGACGTGGGCAGCGGCGAGACGGCGGGCGTCGGCGTGGGGGGCGGCAGCTTGAACTGCGAATCGCCCGTACTTGGCAGGTAGACTCCGATTGGCGGCACACCCACCGCTACCACGCGCAGCGGGTCGGGCGGATCAAATCCGTTCAGCGATTCCAGCGCGGGGATCAGCGCCGGATCGACCGCCGCGTAGGACGTATTGGGCACGCCGTATTCATCCACCCCGACCGTAAAATCCACCGGGCGCTGTTCGCGGCCCTCGCGGAAGCTGGCGCGCGTGCCGACCAGCCGCACCACAACAAACGTGATGGCGCTGAGCGTGAGCACCAGCGCAATCAGCCGGAGTTGGCGGTTCCATTGTGGGCGGGCTTCCATCATGTTGGGCGAGTCATGAGTTCAGACCAATCGGATGCACAGTGAATTGTATCACGAAAGCGCATGGCTGGTTTGTGTGCCCGCCCGCGCCGTCACACGCCGATGATCAGCCGCGCCATGCTGAAGTAAATAAACAGGCCGGTCGCATCGACCAGCGTGCTCATCACCGGCCCGGATACGATCGTGGGATCGATCTTCAGCCGGGTGGCGATCAGCGGCAGCAGCGAGCCGAGCGCGTTCGCCCACACGACGATCGTCAGGATCGCCAGTGCCACGGTGATCGACAGCTCGCGTGACGATCCCCACAGCTCGGCGCGCGCAAAGGCGAATACCGCCATGCCCAATCCGAGCATCAGCCCAATCCGCAGTTCGTGCCATAACGCGTGCAGCGCGTCCGACCAGTCGATCTCACCGATCGCGAGCGAACGGATGATCGTGCTGGTCGTCTGCGAACCGGCATTCCCGCCCGTGCCGATCAGCAGCGGGATAAAAAAGGTCAGCGCGACCGCCAATTCCAGCTCAGCCTCAAAAAACCGCAGCACGCTGCCCGTCAGGCTCTCGGTGAGGAACAGCAGCAGCAGCCAGTTGATGCGTTTGCGCGTGACCAGCAGCACACTGCTTTCGAGATAGGAGCGGCCGAGGGGCTGCGCGCCGCCGAGCCGGTGGATGTCCTCGGTGGCCTCTTCGACCAGCACATCCATCACGTCGTCAATCGTCACCACGCCGAGCAGTTTGCGGTCGGTGTCGATCACCGGCAGCGCCAACAGGTCATAGTGGGACATCAGCCGGGCGCATTCTTCCTGGTCCACCCCGGCCTCGACAAAGATCACGGTCGTGTCCATGATGTCCGCGATCACCGTGTTGGGGCTGGCGATGATCAATTGGCGCAGGCTGACGACCCCGCTCAACCGGGCCTGCGCGTCCACGACAAACAGGTAGGTGATATGGTCGGTCGCGGGGTTCCAGGTGCGGATCGCTTGCAGCGCCTCCGCGGCCGTCATCCGCCGCCGCAGCGCCAGGAACTCGGACGTCATCAGGCCGCCGGCGGTCTCATCCGGGTGCAGCAGCAGGGGGCGAACCTCGTCGGGATCCTCCAGACCTGCCAGCACGCTGTGTGCCTGTTCGGGCGTGATGTCGCCCAGCAGATCGGCGGCCTCGTCCGGCTCCATCTCGTCCACGATGCGTACCAGCGTATCGGTCGACAGGCTGGCGGCAAGCTCGGCGGCGTCCTGATCGTCCAGGCGTTCCAGGATGTCGGCGGAGTCGGTGGGGTCGAGTTCGGGCAGCAGCGCGATCTGGTCTTCGTCCGGCAGTTCCGCGAAAACCTCGGCCTGATCGTGCGGGCGCAGGTTTTCGATGATGGTCGAGGCGGTGATCAGGTCATCGCGCTCTAACGCGGCGCGCAGACGCGCCAGGATGTCATCGAGGGTAGGGGTTTCCATAATGGACCTCCAAAGCACACAACTGGCTCCCGGAGGTCCAGGGAGCAGGTCAGAACAGACGCCGCGCGGAGGACTGCCGAGAGAGGCTAACGATTCGGTCTATTCGGTTGTGGACCTTCGATTCCTGGGTCAGACGCCCAGGGTTAGGTAAGGGATATTCGTCGTTCATCTCGGTTTCGAAAACTCATTGAGCACATATGGCTGAGCTGGGCATTTGCCAGGGCTAAAAGGTAGCCAGAGCCACAAAATCATTGTCCGCCGGATCCGGCTCGGTGTCAACGGCGAAATTGCTGTTTGCCCTGCCCTGGACTACACTCGCCCATGAGGAGAATCGACCATGAGCCGGTTGAAGCGATTCCTGTCCGCACAACGTCCCGATTGGGCAGAGCACGGCCATGCGGTGCAGCGTTATACCCGCGGGCAGCCGGGCGGCCGTCACCACCGGATTGTGCGGGTGATGGCGATCTGCGGCGCGGCGCTGGCCCTGCTGCTGATGGGTGTGCTCGCGCGAATGGTCGATGCCCCCCTGTCGCGGAATGAGGCGCACCTGTACACTTTCTACGCGGTGCTGTATTTCCCGCTGCTGCTGATCCAGTTCCTGGCGCTGATGGTGGCGATTCAGATCGCGTTCGGCGCGATTGTCGTCGAACAGCAGCGCGGCACCTGGGAGACGTTTAAGATCACCAGCCACGGGGCGGAGCTGTTTGTCCGCGCGCGGTGGCGATCCATCCTCGACCAGCTGCGAATCGCGCTCACCCTGGTGATCGGGGCGCGGCTGATTTTCGCCGTGTTCATGTTGGTGGATGTGACTCGCGAGCACGGCACCTACCTGGACCTGTACCGCTCGGGCATCACGCCCGCTGTGCCGCTCGAAGGGGCCGTGCTGCTGCTGGCGGCGCTGATCACGGCGGCGCTGCTGCAATTTCCCGTGCTGTTGGGACTTAACGCGGCGATCGGTCTGCTGATCGCGGGCGATGGTTCAGCACCGGACGGCGCTGCTGGCGGCGCGCCTGGCCGCGCTGGTCGTACAGATCGCGATCTTTGCCGTGGCGATGATCGCGGGCGGTCGGGCGCTCGGTGACGATCCCTCGTCCGCGCCGCCGTCCAACGCCGTGCAGTGGCTGAGCCTGCTGCTGATGGGCACGCTGGGCGATCAGGGCTTGCGCTTCATGGATCTGGAAACCACGCTGCGCACGTGGCCGGATGTCGATTACGCGGTGCTGCTCGGCGGGGCGCTGCTGCTGGCGGTGATTCTCGAAATGCTGCTCATTCGGGGCGTGCTGGCATGGGCGGCGCGGCGCGCGTCCCGCCCGCTGCAGGGAATGAGCCGGGGCAATTTTGGCATGTGGGGCATTGAACGGTAATGTAATGGCGCTAATCTGTGAGACAGGCGGAATCTATCCAACTCTGATGAACGAACAACCCCAATCCTCTCCGACGCCGCGCGAAACGTGGGTCATCCGGCTCGCGCTGGCCGTATTTGTCGTTTTTGCTGCGTTTGGCGTGTACGTGCTGTTTTATCCCACCGACCAACTGACGGATATTTTTGGCGTGCTGCTGCTGGTGACGCTCGTCCTGGGCGTGATCGTGGGACTCGTCACAGCCTTTACAGAGAGATGAACCGCAGAGACGCAGAGGACACAGAGAGAAAGAAGATAAGAGGAGGATTCCCAGCGTGCCAATAGAATTCTGATTGGCGCAAATTCCCTCCCCGTCTTTCTGAAGAAATCTCCGCGTTCTCTGCGTCTCTGCGGTTCGCTCTTAGCCCTTTCGCGCCGTGACCCGGAACAGCGCCGGCTGCCAGATCAGCGAGCCGTCGGGCTGCGCGGCATCGGCTAAACGGGCGCGGGCACCCGCATAAAACGCGGCGCGGCTGGTGTCGTCCATCGCGCGCACTTCCTCGAAGCGATAGGTCCAGGCCAGTTTGAAGGTGAGATACTGCTCGGTCGTCGCCAGCCGGATCGTTACCGGCGCGCTTTCGGTCGCGTCCTCGACCTCAAAGCCCAGATCTGTCAGCCGTTCGGTGTAATCATCCACATCCTGAAGCTGATCGCGCCAGCGGGCCGGGTGCGCGTCCATCCATTCACGCAGCGCCGCCACGCGCGGGCCGGGATCGTCGGCGGTGTGTTCGTTCAGCAGCTCTTCAATATCCCGGTCGTAGGGAGCCGTCGGTCCCCACTCTTGCAGCACGAGCCGCCCGCCCGGCGCGATCACCCGGCGCAGCGCGCGCAAGCTGTGGTCAGGATCGGTCGCGTTCAGCCCGAACGATGACACGACCAGCGAAAAGCAGCCCGTGCCAAACGGCAGGCGGTTCATGTCCGCGCGAAGAAAATGCACATTAGTAGGGGTCGGATGCTCGAGGGCATAGGTCAGGGAGCGGGGCGAAATATCGACCCCGCACACGGATCGGACGTATGGCGCAATCATCCGGGCGGCTAATCCCGTGCCGGTGCCCACGTCGAGCGCGCGGTCGCGGCGCTGCGGCGCGGCATACGCCACAAAATCGGCCGCCAGCGGGGCCAATACAGGTTCGATTACCCGCGTGTAGCGGTCCGCCAATTCATCGAACAGGTATTGAATCAGCGCCAGATGGTCCACACGAACTCTCCCAGTCTACCTCACCCCTAAATCCCCTCTCCACGCGCGGAGAGGGGACTTGCCTTGTGCGCCGATTCCCCCTCCCCGTGAGGTCAGGGAGGGAGGTAAACCCCGATCAGCGCGCGGACATCGTTGTTCCGTTCACCGACAAACCCTGTATAGGTTGAAACCGGGATCAGGGAGGGGTAATCACCGCCCGCCGTTGGCACGGCCGTTGGCGCGCTTCCAGCCTTCCGCCGTCTCATCGATCAGGTAATCGACCACCGCGCACAGCGCCTCACAGTCCGATGCGCCGCCCGCCCGTGCCGCGTAATACGTTCTGAGCTGGCGATCGGCGCTGGTGCCGCGATCCAGAATCGTCTGGATGTACTCGATCTCCTGCCGCGAGTCGAGTTCGTCCACCACGTCATCCACGATGTTGAGCAGTTCCAGCATCAGCGCGCGGGCGGGCACCTCGGCCTCGATGCCAAAGTCGATCAGCTTGCCGTCGATCCCATAGCGCACGGCGCGCCACTTGTTTTCCTGGATGAACATGCCCCGGTAGATCCGCCACGAGAGATTCTGGTTGCGCAGCCGGATCAGCTTGGCGGTGAGCGCCTGGATCAAGGCGGCGATGGCGATCGCCTCGTCGATATGCGAGCACATGTCGCAGATCCGCACTTCGAGCGTACCCAGGTTGGGGTGGGGGCGTGCATCCCACCAGATTTTCGTCGGATCGCCGGTTCCTTCTTTTTCCCCGCCCTCTTTGAGCGTATCATCCCGGCGGCCCAATGATCCAACCCGGCCCATCAGATTGACATAATGCAGATACTCGGAATAGCTGTAGAACTGCGGCGGGATGCCCGAGCGCGGCATATTCTCGAACACGAGGCTGCGGTAGCTCTTGAGGCCGGTATCGCGTCCATGCCAGAACGGAGAGGACGTGGACAGCGCCAGAATGTGCGGCAGAAAATAGCGCAACTGGTTGAGAATATCGATCGTCAGTGCGTAGGCTTCGGACGTCTTGCCGAACCCAAGATGCACGTGCATCCCGAAGATCAGCAGCCGCCGGGCCGCGTCTTTCATCTCCGCTGCGAGATCGTCATAGCGCGCGCCCTCGCTGATTGCCTGGGCCTGCCAGCGCGAAAACGGGTGGGTACCGGCGGCGGCGATCTTTTTGCCGGACTGTTCGGCCACCTCGGTGACGGTGCGGCGCAGCCGGACCAGCTCATCGCGGGCCTCATGGATGTCGCGGCAGATATTGCTGCCCACTTCGATCTGCGACTGCATGAATTCCTGCTTGAGCTGGTTGCCCAGCACGACGCGCCCCAAACCCATCATCTCCTGCACATAGGAGGTCAGTTCGCGCGTCTGTGGGTCGATGATCTGGTACTCTTCTTCAATGCCGATGGTCAGTGGCGCACTGGGCATGAGGTTTTCTCCGCCGGGCTGGTGATTCGTCTTCCCTATACTACCCGCCCGGCCGAACGGCGTAAAGGCGCACTTTGGACCAAAGCGGCGAGAACAGGCTGGGATATTCGTCCTGAAGATGTTTTAATATAGGGGATAAGGTTCGCACAAAAAAACAAAAACATGTTATCCTAGTACCAGTGACTGAACAACGCGAGGCAGGCCGATGGTGTATAAAGTGGTGGTGATCGAAGACGAACCTCAAGTTGCCGAACTGCTCGGATTGATCCTGCGGCACGCTGAGATCGAAGTCTTCACCGCGCTGGATGGCAAAAGCGGACTCACGATGATCCGGGAGATGCTTCCTCACCTGATCCTTCTGGATATTATGATGCCGCAGATGAACGGCTGGGATGTGTTCACCGCGGTACGTTCGGACCCGGCGCTTAAACAAATCCCGATTATTATCGAATCCGTGCTGCCCGAGCGCCCTGAGCGCAAGGTAGATTTTGCCAACAGCGACATCGATTATTATTTCACCAAGCCGTTTGACACCATGCGGCTGCGGCGCGAAGTGGCCCGCATGCTCGGCCGCGACCAGCTCTGGCCGCCGCCCAAGCCACGTCCGGCCCGCTCTCCTCTGCCCATCCGTGCGACCGGCGAAATCCTCATCGAGCCGGAGCAGAAGCCCGCGACCCCGCCCACGGCTGCCGACAGCCAGCCACCCGCCGAGACCAAACCGGCTCAGCCTGGCCCCGACGGAACGCGTGCCGATACCCCGGCTCCGTCCGCACCCGATCGCCCTCTGCTCGCCGCGAAAACGGTGCCGGATACGGACAAAACACGCGTCACTCCCACCCAGGGCAGCATGAATTCTGACGCTGTGTTATAAATTAGCACACGAGCAACCTGGCAGTCCGCAAGCTGCGTGTTCAGCGCAGAAAAGTAAGGATGCGGGAATACCCTCACCGCGCGCTGTGGCGCGTCTTTTGAAGGACGATTGATGAGTCTTATGAATTCGCCTGCCGGCCCGCAGTTACGCCCGATCAGGATAGATGCCGAGCATTTTTCGATTCGCTTTCTGGTGCCGGTGCTGAGCATCGTGCTGGTGATCCTGCTGCACCTGCTCGGTACCGCGATTCTGGACGGCCTGATGGAGGGCGGCGAGAATCCGTCGTGCATCATGCTGCCGATCGATCTGGTGGCGCTGGTGGGGTTCGGCTTCGGGCTGGAACGCCTGCTCAAACGGGTGATGCCCAGCCGGCGCTCAGCCGCCCTCGGTGATCGGGAGTTGATCGTGACCGACGCCCGCGCCAACCCGCCCATCGTGACCCGACTTGACTGGGATAAGGCGGTGAACGTCAAGGCGTGGCGCTTTACGGTAAGCCGCCGCACGCGCGTCCCGAAAGGATGGTACTGCATGGCCGTCCACCTGCTGCAAGATGAGCAGGAAGCCATTTTTTACACGTTTATGCCGCCGCCCGAAGCCGAGGCATCGATCGGTTACACGAACTTTGTACGCTTGCGTCCGCGCAAAGAGACGCAGTCCAACAGCGATCTCACCGCCGCCGCCGAGCAGCGCCGCCTGCTCCGCCTGGAGGACGCGCGCTGGAGCGATGGGGCCGAGATCACGCGGGAGGATTTCAGAGCGCTGCTGGCCGTCTTGCAGCGCTGGGTGCCGGGATGGCGATAATTGCTTTTTGTGAACCTGGGCAGCGCGATGTCTGCCCCCTATGATTAGAACCGCTTATTGAAGGAGGCTTTCATGACAACCATCCGAATGTGGGGACTGGTGATTGTGCTGGCCTTGCTGTCGCTGCCCGTGCTCATGGCCGCGCCGGGCGTACTGGCAGCTGCGCCGTTGGCGGCGCCGCTGCAGCAGACGCTTCTGTTCGACCAGGAATATCCGCTGTCCATCGCTCTGGACGACGGCACCCCCCAGTTATCGTTCACCTTCCCCTGCGCCGAAAATACCGTCGCGTCGGTCCACGTCGAGACGATCAGCGGCGATCTGGCGGTGGAGGCATCCATCGCCGCACCGGATGGCGCTCTGTTTGCGGCGGGCACTCAGGTGAGCAGCGATCCCAACGTTACCGCCGCCGAAGCGTTCATCGCGCCCGCGACCGGCACCTGCGTGCTCACCCTGAACCGGGTGGGGGCGACCGCAGGCCGCGCGGAGCTTCGCCTGCTGTCGGGTTACGCCCGCCTGAACAAATGGGATACCTTCGACGGCGTCAAAAGCCCGCTGCGGATGTCGTGGGAGCCGTACTCGTCCGACAACATGGATGTCCGTGTCTCGCCGGATCAGGAGTTGGTCGTGCATGTGATCGCCGAGAACCTGCTGGCCTACGCCGTGCCGGTCAGCGAGGGAGTTACCTGGGACGATTTTTACATCGAAGCCGATTTTGTCATCGACGGCGCGCCGACTTATTTTGAATATGGCTTTGTGTTCAACGTGGCGGAAGACGCCGAAACCTTCTACTCGGCCACGCTCAGCAGCGACGGCGACTATTCGGTGTATTACTATAACGGCGAGTGGACCGCGGTTCAGAACTGGACGGTGTCGTCCGTGATCGACGCGGCGGATAAGCAGCCGCACATGGGGCTGTGGGTGCAGGGCAGCACCTACCGGCTGTACTTCAACGATCAATTGGTGGGTGAGGTGAACGATACGCAGCTATTTGCCACGCAGGGCGAGCTTGGCCTCGCCGCCGCGACCGGCCCCGACCAGACCGATTCTCTGACCGTGAGCATGGATAACGTCGTGATCACCACGCCGGTCCAGGGCACGGCCGCCGCGACGACCCTGCCCTTTGGCGGCGACGACAGCAGCAACGGCGGCGAGAAGCCAACACCGGCCAGTGGGCTGTCCAGCGGGCTGTTCGGCGGCGGCACCAAGGAGCCGACACCCAAGCCACCCCCCGCGACTCTGCCCCCGATCGCCGTCCCGACGCAGCCGCCCGCCCGGCCCACCAGTACACCGGAGCCGGTTCAGGGCCTCGTGCTGGAGAACTGGTCCAGCAGCGAGCCCGATGACGTGCTGGACGAGCTGCGCGATTATGGGCTGATCCCCGCTGGCGGGTCGATGCAGATCAACGTGCCCAGCAGCTACGGCGATACATCGTCCAGCGGCTTCAGCTTTTTCCCGCTGGGGCGCGGCAAGACCTTCCACAATTTTGTGCTGTCGTTCGATGCGCGGCTGGTGAGCACCGGCCCCGAATCCGGCTGCGGCATGTATTTCCGCAGCAACAATTCGTACAGCAACTCGGCGCTCGTGTTTGAGGATGCGTCGGCCCTGCTGGGCGAGTGGGACGCCAGCGGCGATCTGAGCGACACCAGTTTCTTCGACTATGCCGACGTGATCCAGGGCGGCCAGGGCGCGACGAACCGGGTGCATGTCGTGGCGTTTGATGAAACTGTCCTGATGTACGTCAACGGTGAGCTGCTCGCCGGCCCTGAGTTTGCCGATGAGACCGGCGAGATCGCGCTGGAAATGTATGTGGCCGAGGATGATGCCGGGCAGACGCAGGAAACCTACTGCCAGTTGAACAATATCTGGTTGTGGGAATTTTAGACCCAAACGCGACTGGCGTGGTAAGATCAGGGGGCGAATCAACGGGTATTCGCCCCTGTTTGTTGCAGCTTCTCGGTCCTATACGGTTCAGGAAAGGGTCCGCACCTTTGATCGTTCTCTTTCGCGCCGCCGGAGTCGTGCTGCTGGTCAGCATGGCGGCGGCCGGCAGCATACAATCCACCCACGCGCAGGATCCGCGGGCGCTGGCGTTCTTTGAGCCTGCGCGCGGCGCGATCAATGACGCGACCCCGGCCGAGGAGTGGACGTTCGACGGGCACGCTGATCAGGTGATCTCGCTGGTGGCGAGCGGCCGTCAGCGGCGATCTGGACCCGGTGCTGCAAGTTACGGGGCCGGATGGCGCGCTCGTGGGCGAAAACGACGATCTGGACTCGCTCGTGCAGGACGCCGGGCTGGAAGCGCTCACCCTGCCGGCGGATGGCACGTATACGGTCCGCGTCTCGCGTTACGCCGCCACGGTGGGCGAATATGAACTGACCGTGACGCCCGGCCTGGGCCGCCTCGTCCGGCGCGACAGCTTCGATCAGGGCACCGTGTCGTGGGTCACGGAGGCGGGCGAACTCGTCGCGCTGACGCAGGGCAAGCTCCAGATGCGCGTGTTATCGCCATCCACCATGCAGATCGCGTTTCCCCCAGACTCTGACCCGATGCTCAACCTGTACCTGCAAGCCAATGCGCGGCTGTTCGGCACGCCCGGCTATGCCGAGTTCGGGCTGATCTTCCGGGTATTGGAGGGGCGCGCCTACCAGTTCAAGATCAACACCAACGGCGAATGGTCCGTGCTGTTTCAGGATGAGACGAGTGTGTTTACCTTGCGCAACTGGCAGGCCCACCCCGCGCTGAACGGCACCGAGTGGACGCTGGCGGTTCTCGCCCGCGACGCCAACTTCTCGTTTTATGCCAACGGGGAACTGCTCGGCACGCTCTCGGACGTGCAGCAGGCCGAACCGGGCGCGGCGGGCATTCTGATCGCCAGCGGACCGGATGAAACTGGCCCGACCACAGTGCTGTTTGATGATGTGCTGATTACCACCCGGCTCGGCTCAACCTACCGGGGTCTGCCGCTGGCGCTGACTGAGTGGAGCAACGCCGATCCCGCGGTCGTGGTGCGCGAACTGGCCCGTTCGGGGCGGCTTACCCCGGCGGAGGCGCGCGATCTGTTTGTGCCCAACGCCGATCTGACCGTCACCTTCCGCGACACGTGGTTCGAGCTGATCGGCTCTGAGCTGTCGGTCTATGATGACTTTATCCTCAGCGCGTGGCTCGAAATCGCGAGCGGCACGACGGCCGCGGCCTGTGGGCTGGTCTATCGCTACCAGGACGAGCAGAATCTGGACCTGGCCTATGTGGATCTGTTGGGCGGTTTTGGGGTGGTGCAGTCGCGCGACGCCCAGTTGACGACGAACGCCTACGATCTCAGCCCGATGGTCACGCAGGGTGCGAAGCATCTGCTGGTCATCGCGCAGGATGACCGGGTGACGCTGTACGTCAACGGGGCACTCGTCACGCAGGAGACTGTCCAGCCGGGATCCGGGCGGGCCGGGCTGGCGCTGCTTAATTACGACGATACGCGCACCGACTGCTTCTGGTCGAATATCTGGGTGTGGCCGTTGGAAGACGAGTCGTGAGTTGTGAGTTTTGAGAGCGTGTTTGTAAATTCCTTTTACCCCTCCCTAAATCCCTCCCCGCATGCGGAGAGGGACTTGAGACTCCCCTTTCTCCGCGTGCGGGGAGAAGGGGTGCCGACCGAAGGTCGGACGGGGGATAGGGGTAAATCATTTAACAAACACGCTGAGTTTTGAGTCAACCGCAGACAGCGAGTGAAGAATATTGATCCTGAAAAACGTGCCTGGCTATCATAGAAATGCTTCGAACACGACAGTCGTGGACCTTGTCCGACTCATAACTCATAACTCAAAACTCATAACCCTGTTTGTCCTGATCAGCTTGCTGGCGGTCGCCGCACCCGCCGGCCGTGCCACCGCCGAGGAATTCGCCGCGCGCGGGGCCTGCCACCTGCTGACCGTCGACCATCCGCACAGCAGCGCATGCGACCAGGAGATCGCCGCCAACCCGCTGCCCGACCTGATTCGCCCGGTGGCGTATGTCGAGGATCGCGATGGCGAAGCGATTCCGCGCTCGATCCTGCTGCCCAACGATCCGCTGCCGTATCCGGTGGCGTGGCAGAATCACGCCTGGTATTTCAGCGACGCGCCGGGCGTGTACCCCGAGAATGACTATACCGAGGCCCGCCGTATCGGGCGCGAAACGATGTACTTTATCTATCAGAGCGTGGTCACGGGCGGTGAGGTCTGGCACCTGATCGGCCCGGATCGCTGGATGCGTGCGGCGTTCGTTTCTGTGCTGCAAATCCCGGCACGCCCGGCCGGAGTCACGGGGCGCTGGGTGGCGCTGGATCTGCGCCAGCAAACGCTCGTCGCCCTGGATGATGACCAGCCCGTGTTCGCCACGCTGATCTCGAGCGGCTACTACCTGCAAACCACGCTGGGGCTGTATCAGGTCTACGCGCGCACGCTCTCGATGACGATGAAGGGGCCGCCCGGTGCGAACCCACCCATTTACATCTTCCCGACGCGCTGGGTTATGTTCTTTAACAAACACCAGGGCTTGCACGCCATGCCCTATCACAACGATTTTGGCACCAAACAGAGCCATGGCTGTGTCAACGTTCCGCCCGGCGACGAAGAATGGCTGTGGACCTTCTTTGACGAAACCGCCCGCGACTGGGATCCCAGTGGCAGCGGTGATTTTTTCGTGGATTATCCCGACCGCGCGCCGTGGGTCTATATCTACGAGAGCGACCCGCTGCCGGTCTGGAATGCAGACAGCAAACAGTAGTCAGTAAACAGTGTTCAGTTCATTGGTTCTTGGTTGTTGGTGGTTAGCGAGTCTCCTGCTAATCAGATAGTGCGATTTTTGTAGGGGTGGGTTCACAAACCCGCCCAGGGCGATCCACCGGGTCGCCCCTACGGATGCTGTCCCACTGTCCACTGTAAACTGTCTGCTGTCAACTATTCAGGATGTCGCATGGTGAAACCTACAAATAGTCTGTTTGGGTGGGAAATCTGGCAGCGCGGCGGGCTGCTGGGTCTGATCTGGCTGGCGCTGTTCGCCGCGATTACCGTCGGGATCTACCTGCTGATGGGCGTCACCGGCTGGGACGGCACCGCGCGCGCCCTGTGCGCCATGCTGATCGGCCCGGTGATCGGTGTCGGCGTGATCATCGGCTGGTGGGTGATACGCCGCCCGATGCTGGCCCCCGCCTCGGATCGGCCGGATAGGGGAGAGGAAGAGATCTGATGGAGCCTGAAAACTCGGACAACGAACTGGCCGCTGTCCAATACTACAAGGCCCTGGAAGCACGCTTCGACCGTGCCGCAAAGGTCTACGACGCGGCCTTTGGTCCGCCATCCGAAAGCGGGCGCGGCAATGCGCTGATGGGCTGGCTGCAAGACGAGTTTTTAGCTGTGGTGCGCCATGTTGTTCCCGAACGCGCGGGGCTGCTCGACATCGGCAGCGGCACCGGCAACGAGGCGCTGGCCCTGGCTAAAAGCGGCTACAGCGTCCTGGGAATTGATGTCAGCCCGGCCATGGTCCGGCAGGCGCAGGCCAAGATGGCCGTGTATGGCATGCAGCGCTGCGCGACCTTTCACGTGCTGCCGGCGGGCTTTCTGGGCAAGCTGGACGAGCGCGGCCCATTCCAGGGGGCATATTCCAGCCTGGGCACGCTCAACACCGAGCCGAACCTCAGCGGGTTCGCGCGCGATCTGCACGAACTGCTTGAGCCGGGCGCGGCCTTCGTCGCCGCCGTGATGAGCCGCCACTGCCTGTTCGAGACGCTGCGCCGCCTGCGCCGTGCGAGGATCAGCACGCCGCTCAACCGTGCGGGCGAATGGCAGGAAACGCGTGCCGGGGCGGGCGGTGTGGTCGCGCCGGTCAAATATTACACGCCAGACGAATTTGCCGCGTTCTTCACGCCCCACTTCACGGTCGAATTGGTGTGGGCATTTCCGCTGTGGCTGCCGCCGGTCCATCTGCACGAGCTTTACAACGAAGACCCGGCGAAATACGAGCGGCTGATGGGGCGCGAGCGCCGGATGCGCGGCTGGCGGTCCATGCGCGGCTGGGGCGATCATTTCCTCATGGTGCTGCGCCACGCGGGTGATTAGTTATTGGTTATTCGTTGTGAGTTGTTGGCTAACTGGGGACACTTTCTTTAACCTGAAAACTGTTTACTGACTACTGAAAACTAAAAACTAAAAACCAACAACCAATAACTCATCAGGAGCCGCACCATCAACGACAACAACATCAACTACCAGCGCGAACTGAGACCGATCAACGGGGCGTACAAGGGCCGCGGGCGCAACTATCTGAGCCTGCTGGCCTGCCCGGTCGATCACGCGCCGCTGCAACTGGATCACGACGGGGTGCGCTGCACGGCCGCGCCATCCCATCACTTTCCCTTCCGCGACGGGATCTTGCAGCTTGTTGCGCCGGAACAGCAGGACACGATCAACGCGATCTCCGAGGCTCACGACGCGACATGCGCGGCGCTCGGCTGGAAATCGCCCGACGAAGCGGAATTCAAGAGTGTGCCGCAGACGGCTATCCCCGGTTATGCCGAGGACTACTGGCCGCGGCAGGCCGCGAGTACTGCCCTGTTGTGGCGCTTTCTGGAAGCGGTCCGGCTGGAAAAGGGCGTGCCGCCCGTTGGCCTGATCGGGGAGGCGGCCGTGATCGGAGCGGGCATGGGCTGGCTGGCCTATGCGCTGGACGTGGCGGGCTACACAACGCTCGCGCTCGACGCACGCGCCGGATCCTTGCACGGACTCGGCGTGTTTCCGATTGCGCGCTACCTGCGCATCCAGGCCGATTTGAACCGGCTGCCCCTCGCTCCGGCGGCGTTCGACTGGCTGATCTTCCCGGATGGGCTGACGCCGCTGGACGAGACCGCGGGCGAGGCCGAGCAGCAGGCCGCGCTTGATACGGCTCTGCGCGCGCTGCGGCCCGGCGGCTGGGTCGCCGTGATGAACAGCCTCACTCCCACCCCCGAAGATGTCGCCGTCGTGCATACCGTATTTGAGGAAGCGGGCCTCATCCTGCTCCAGCACAGCCGACAGCAGGGCTGGCGTAAGCGGCTGCTCGAACTGCGCGACCGGCTGGCCCGCCGCGAGGACGAGGTCCCGCCCGTGCTGGTCGGCCAGAAACCGGCGTAAGGCGGACCGGTTTCATCCCCGTTGTACTTGTCTAGAGCTTGTAATGCACTTTTAGCCCCTATCCCCCCGCCCCTTTCCCCACAAGTGGAGAAAGGGGAGCGGCTCAAGTCCCTCTCCACCGTGTGGGGAGGGATTTAGGGAGGGGCGAACTTACGGGAAAAGCCTAGGGCAAAAGTGAGGCAAGTACATATCACCCTCGCAGGCCCCCCTTTTTCCGCGTGACCAAACCCCTCCGGTGCCGCGTATCATTTCTGTGGGTACGGCAAACAGCCGCTTGACAGAACGCACTACCTCCATAACACTTATGCCGTTTGGCCCGCGCGTATTCACTGGTTCAATGATCCGCGGCCATCGGATTCGCCGCGCAGGAGAAAAGACGATGATCGAAGGCAAACTGGTTGATCTGGTCCCATTCGAGGACGATTTCGCGACCTACCTCGAATTGTGGATGAACGAGGAAGCCTGGTTCCGCACCATGCTGTGGGAACGGCGCGAGCCGCACCCTGAGCACGAGGTCAAGAAGTACATCGAGAAGATGGAAAAGAACGAGCGCGGCGCGCTGATCGGCGTCCAGGCCAAGAACGGCGATCCCATCGGCGGGGCGATCTACGACCATATCTGGGACCGCGTGCGCAAGGCAGATGCGTATGTGTTCGCGGGCGATACGCGCTACGAGGGCACCGACGAAATGCTGGATGCGCTGCTGATGCTGGCGCGCTACTGCTTTGAGACGCGCAATCTGCACCGCCTCGACGCCTCGGCACTGGCCTTTGACGAGGTCAGGATCGAGATGCTGCGGCGGGCGGGATTCGTCCACGAGGGCACGCTGCGCCAGCATGTCCGCTGGGACGGCGGTTATGTCGATGTGGAGGTGTTTGGCCTGCTGGACGAAGAATGGCCCGGTTATGAGCAGAAAGTCGCCGGCCTGGATCTGCAAGCCAGCGGCATCGAGCCCAAGCCCAAACCCGAAAAGAAAGACGACGAGAAGAAATAGCGCCTTTGGCCTCACCCGGCGAGCAAGCTCGCTTGCCCTCTCCACGCCGTGAAGAGGGGAGTGCCGAATAGTGGCGAGATTATTAACCCGCTCGGCAAGTCCCCTCTCCATCACATGGAGAGGGGATTTAGGGGTGAGGCCAGCCATCACAAAGGACACTCGTATGACAACTTTACACGGTCTGCTGGTGGATCTCGTGCCGTTCACACAGGAATACGACGACCAGCAGATGCCCGTCTTCTGGAACAACGTGTCGCGCCAGTGGGCGACAATGGGCGACAATGACCCGGTCAGCCGGGCCACTCTCAAGCGCATGCGGGAGCGCCGCGCCGAGGACCGCGAACGCGGCTACACCGGCGTTCACTTCATGATGCGTGCCCGCGACGGTCAGGCGATCGGGACGATCGGCCTGAACTGGGTCGATTACTGGCATCGGTTCGCGGAACTGGGCGCATGGATCGGTGATGAAGTCCTATTGGGGCGGCGGCCACGGCACCGACGCCTTGCTGCTGATCGCGGACTACAGCTTTCGCTGGCACGATGTGCGCCGCCTGACGCTCGGCACGATGAGCATCAACGACCGCGCCCAGCGCAACGTGGAGAAAGTCGGCTTCAGGCTCGAAAAGCGCGCGCGCAAGCTCGCGATGTTTGACGGTCAGTGGGTCGATGCGCTGGAGTACGGCATGCAGATCGAAGAGTGGCGCGGACGTGAGACACTGGTTGAGGAACTCGGCCTGCGCGCGAAAGCCGCGCAGCGTTACGGCGAGGCGATCGGATGATGCTCGAAGGCACCCTGGTCGATCTTGTACCCTACAGCCAGAAATTCCTGGATCAGGAACACCGCTGGAACAACAACAGCGATGCTGTGTTTTTTTGGGACGTCGGCAACCGCTGGTTCGTCAGCAAAGCCAGCCTGGAACGCCGGCAGCAGGAGCGCCAGGACGATCGACACCGCCGCGAGACGCGCGTCGTCTTCGGGGTACAGACCAAAGATGGTGTACCCATTGGCCTGCTTGGGACGATCTGGCTGAACCACGCGCACCGGACGGCGATGCTCACCGCACTGATCGGGGAGCCGGCGTATTGGAGCGGCGGGTATGGCACGGATGCGCTGCTGCTCTTCGCCGATTACGCATTCGACTGGCTGGACATGCGGAAGATCTGGCTGATGACGATGAGCGCCAATGCCCGCGTGATGCGCCAGATGGAAAAGACAGGCTTCACGCTCGAATCCCGCCACCGCAAAGCCACCTGGACCGACGACTGCTGGGCCGATCTGCTGGTCTACGGGCTGCTGCGTGAGGAATGGCCGGGCCGCGCCGCCATGATCGAACGACTGAATCTGCATGCACCGAAAGGGAATTCGTGATGCTGGAAGGGTTACTTGTGGATCTGGTTCCGTACAGCGAGTCATTTCTGGAACAAGCCCCGCGCTGGATCAACAGCGAGGCGGCCTTTTGGGCGGACGCCGGGGACCGCCCGGTACGCTCGAAGGCGGCCTTCCGGCGCAACATGGACGAGTGGCGCGAGCGAGAGGCTGAGAATCCCCCGCTCGGCAAGTGGTTTGGCATCCAGACCAAGGCCGGCAAACCTATTGGCGACATCATGCTGGGCAATATGATGCCAACTCACCGGGTGGCGATGCTCGGCGCGATGATCGGAGAGCCAGATTACTGGGGCGGCGGCTACGGGACGGATGCCCTGCTGCTCATCGTGGATTACGCGTTTGACTGGTGGGACCTCCGCCGGCTGTGGCTCGGCACCATGTCGATCAACGCCCGCGTGATCCGCCAGATGGAGAAGGTCGGCTTCAAGCTGGAAGCGCGTCGCCGCGGGTTGTGGTTTGCGGCCGGCGTGTGGTGTGACGCCCTGGTGTACGGGTTGATGCGCGAGGAATGGCCGGGCCGCCCTGCTATGGTGGAAAAGCTCGGTCTGCGCGCTCGAAACGAGGATTGAATCATGCTCGAAGGACTGCTCGTTGATCTCGTCCCCTATGGCAAGAAATTCTGGGAGCGCGATCATGTCTGGTGGAACAGCGAATCCCGCTTCTGGAGCGGCGTCGGCCAGCGCCAGTTCGTCTCGATGGCCCAGGTCGAACGCGAGCACAAGGAATGGACCGAGGACGAGACGCCGCATACAGGCGTCCCGTTTGGCGCTCAGACCAAAGACGGCACGCCGCTCGGTTATTTTGGCATCAACTGGATCTCGTACCACAACCGTTTTGCTATGTTCGGCGCGTCAATTGGCGAGCCGGAATACTGGGGCGGCGGCTACGGGACGGATGCGCTGCTGCTCCTGACCGAGTTCGCGTTTGACGAGCTGGATCTGCGCCGGGTGTTCCTGGGGACCATGAGCCTCAACGCGCGCGTGATCCGGCAGATGGAAAAGGTCGGCTGGACGTTGGAAGCGCGGCGGCGTCAGGCCGTTTACGCGGATGGCGTCTGGTATGACGAGTTGCTGTACGGGCTGATGCGCGAGGAATGGCCGGGCCGCGCGGTGATGGTCGAGCGGTTGGGTCTGAAAGCAAGGTAACAGGCCTCACCTTCGCGGTCAATCGGGCCGGATTATCGTGACACGGGCGTTAGCCTGTTTGTTTGCCGTTGGCCTTACCCCTGGCGAGCGTCCTCTAACGAGGCTGCTCGCTTGCTCCTCTCCGGCATAGCCAGCGAAGGGGAGCGCCCGCACGGGCAACAGCACCGGCCCGCACGTTCACTACGAGGTCCGTACCAACGATGTGGAGGTCGATCCGCTCACGTTCGAGAACCGCGGGTATCCGATGTGCTAGGCCGCATCTGCTGACTTTAGTGGCCGGACGCTCAGTACCTCATCAGCCCGAAGCAGGGCCACAGTAGACATAGGGACCGCTATCACTGCGATCGAGTTCGCCAACTGCGTTGAAAACCTCAAGGATGTAACCGTCTTCGCCGCCACTCGGATGCGGCGCATAATCCACCAGGAGGGCTATATCGCCCTTTTTGAGGCGTTGTTCTGGCACATCACGAAGCAGTGCCACGTACTGATAGAGTTCTAGCTTCATCCCGCTATTCCTTTTGTGGCTTTAACGTTACGAAGTGATAAGTCTCATCGCAGATACCAATACAACCAGATCAGCACGACAGACAGATCGTCCTTCAGGCCCGGTCAAACTGACTTCGATCCGATAAAACTCTCCATACTCGTTACTGCCGTCTTCAATTGCCTCGACAGATTTGGTTAGTTGCCGAATTGCGGTCAGCAGATCCTCCGCAATTATCGAGGGTAAATCCGACTTGAGCCAGAAATATTGACTTGTCGTCTTTGACACGCCGGACAAGCAAATATTGCGGTCAACTTCTCGTCCGGGATTACCGCATCCGGCGGGATTCTCATCTCATGCCTAGCCTATCGAATGTTGTAGCACAATGTTGTTGCTACCGTTTCGCCATCTTGAACTTAAGCCCGTCTTTCGTCGCGTCGATCTTGACGGTCGCGCCGGCTTCGGGATTCTCTTTGAGCAGATAGTCGGCCAGCGACTCGCGCACATAGCGCTGGATGATCCGCCGCAGCGGGCGCGCGCCCCACTCGGGGTGATCGTTCTGGTCGAGCATCCAGCGTTTGGCCTTGGGCGTGAATTCCAGCTTGAGGCCGCGCTCGTCGGCCAGCTTGAGTTCCTTGGTGAGCAGCAGATCGAGAATCTGTGAAAGGTGTTCATCGCTCAGCGGGTGGAAGATCACGATCTCGTCAATACGGTTCAGGAATTCAGGCCGGAACGACGCGCGCACCTCTTCCATCACGGCTTCGCGCGTTTCGTCATCGATGAGAGTCGTTTCGAGTTCGGTGGACCCGGCATTGCTGGTCATGATGATCACCGCTTCGCTGAAGTTGGCGACGTTGCCCTGCGCGTCGGTCAGGCGGCCCTCTTCCATGACTTGCAGCAGAATATCCAGCACGCGGCGGTGCGCTTTCTCCACTTCGTCAAACACCACGACGATATACGGCTGCTCGCGCACGCGATCGGTGAGCTGCCCGCCGCCCTCGTAACCCACGTATCCGGGCGGCGCGCCGACCAGCCGGCTGACGGTGTTTTCGTCCATATATTCCGACATATCGATTTGCAGCATGGCGTCTTCGCTGCCGAACATGAATTCCGCCAGCGCCTTCGCCAGTTCCGTCTTGCCGACGCCGGTCGGCCCCAGGAACAGGAACGATCCGATCGGGCGCTTCGGATCTTTCAGGCCGACGCGCGCCGTCTTGACCGCGCGGCTGAGCGCGATCACCGCTTCATCCTGGCCGATGATCCGCTCGTGCAGATGCTCGACCATGCTGGCGTACTTGGTGCGCTCGTCCTGGCCGAGCTTGCTGACGGGGATGCCGGTCATCTGGGCGGCGGCGAGCGTGACATCTTCCGCGTCGAGCACCGAGTCCGCGACCTCCTGGCGGAAAGCGAGATGCGTCTGGTCGTTCAGGCTGACCAGCGATCCGGCGCGGTGCAGCAGGTGGAGCGCGCTCAGGGGCAGGGGGGTACCGCTCAGATACCGTCTCGCCAGGTTCGCCGCGACCTGCAAGGACTCGTCATGAACCTCGATCTGGTAGTCGGCGGCGATGTGCGGCGCGTGGACCTTGAGAATCTCGACCGTCTCATGAATATCGGTCGGTGGGACGTGGAGAAGCTGCGCATTTTCCCCAATTGCGCTGATGCCGCGCAGCCGCTCATCCCACAATGCCTGGGTCGTCGTGCCGATAATCACGGCGTCTTTGCTCAGAAAGGCTTTTTGCAGGGCGGGCGCGGCCTTGGGGAACTCAGCCTTGAGCGCGCCGCCAAAAAAGCGGTGAATGTGCGGGATGAACAGCACGCCGCCCTTGGCGCGGTTCAGCCCGTTTTGGAATGCGTTGTCCGGCTTATCGAGCAGCGCCCGCTCATCGATCTGCACGAGGTTGCGCAGATTCTTCGGCCCTTTGCCCTCCGCGATCAGCAGGGCGAGACTGTAGGCCAGCGTGCGCTTGCCGACGCCATCCGGCCCCACCAGGATCACATGGCGGTGGACGGTCTGGCCGAGCATTTGCATCAGATCGGTCAGCAGGTTCTCGCGGAAATAGACCGCTTGCAGCGATCCCTGCTGGGCCGCCGCGACCATATCCGCGCTGAGTTCGGAGGTGGCGCGCTGCACGACGGTCGCGCTCGTGGCGGCGGACGTCAACTGCTCGCGGACGGCGCTCTTGGTGATGCCAAACTGCGCCAGGATGCCCGCCGTGCCGATCTCGCGCTCGGTCATGACGCCCAGCAGATGATCGGTGTCGATCTCGGTCTGGTTGAGCGCCTGTGCCACGCTCAGCGCCTCGTCCAGCGCGATCACCATCGAGCGGCTCAGGTTCACCCCCTGCCTGCCCGCGCTCATATATTTCAGGTCGCCGTCCATATCGCGCCGGGACTGCACAGCGAGCTTGACCTGCCGTTCGAGCCGGTCCAGGTCCGCCCCGCGTTTTTCCGCGAAGAATTGCAGCACGTTCGCGCCCGCCGTGCCCTTGCTGCGGATCAGCGCCAGCAGCGCGGCTTCCGGCGTCAGCAGCGATTTACCGTAGGCTTTGAGAATATCGCCCGCGTCGTCCATGACGATCTGGGTGTCTTTGGTCAGTAGATTGGGGTTGAGGTTGCCCATTGTTTTGTCCTGGGAACATGATCACATCACGCCACAAAGGTACTACGGGATGCGCGGGAAAACAAATGTGAAGTCGCGGAGGAGGAGTTCGCCGGGCCGTGCAACGACCCGGCTATCTACCGGAAGCGCCCTCAAGGACGCTGCTTTGAGGGCCGCTCGCGGTCCTTCCGGTTGAGAGCCTGTGGCCTTGAGGCCCAGACGATGCGCGGCCAGGGCGCGATCCCGGCCAGCACGAGCGCCGCGCCGATCGGGAGCAGGATCCACCAGCGCAAGGGCGTGTCGATGGGCGGCGACCAGACCAGATCTTGCGGAGTTACAAAAGGGTTGGGATTGACTAACTGTCGCTGCACCCCGCCATCCGGCGATACGAGAACAATGAAGCACTGTCCCACTCGACAGGCCGTGTAAGCGATCCATTTGCCGTCCGGAGACCAGCTGCTTTCCAGGCCGCTGAAATACGAGGTTCCTGACGGGGGTGTGAGGGATCGTGCCTCGCGGCCATCGGTTCGCATCAGATAGAGTTCCGTTCCACTAGCGGTCGACACCTGACGAGTTGCGGTCATCCACTGCCCGCCTGGTGACAGCCGTTCAAACCGCCAGTTGTTACTATCGCTCAGGATGGTTTCAATTTCGCTGCCGTCGCGCCGGATGCGGAAGATACTGGTATGCGCGCCGTTAAGCCGCCCGCTGAAATAGATCCATTCGCCGTCGGCTGACCATGCCAGATGGCTCACGACGCCATCGATACGAGTAGACAGAAGAATCTGCGATTCGGTCCCGTCCACCCGTACCCGGTAAATCCGTGCCTCGTCGCCCGTGTGGTTGACGAACGCGATCCAGGTGCTGTCCGGCGACCATGCCGGTTCGTTCAAATAGTCGCGCGTATGAACCAGACGCCGGACGTCGCCGCCCCCGGCCGGCATCACGGCGAGATAGGCTTGAATGCCGTCGTACAGCCCAAAAGCGATGTGTTTTCCATCCGGCGACAGGGTGATCTGGCTTTCGTCAAAGGGAGAATTGGTGAGGTTATCCTGCTTGCCATCCAGCGACAGGCGGAATATCTCTCCCTGTGGGCTGAGACTGGACACGAACAGCAGCGATTGTCCATCGCTTGTCCATTGGAACCCAAAAACACCTAACTCGTTGTCCCTGATCTTCCGCGACACACTGCCGCCTGCCGACGTGACATATATTCCGCTCGCGTTGGAGGCCAGGCCCGATATAGAGTAAGTAATCCACCCGGACGGATCCGTATTCGGTCGTGCCCGCGCCACGCCCATCACCGCCGTGATCAGCAGCGTGAACAGCCCCAGCAGCACCGCGATCAAGCGCAGTCCGAGTCGCATGGCTCCCTGCCTACGGCGTCCCAGCGTCGCCGGTTGGACGCCGTCTGCGCGGCCACGGGGCGATCCCGGCCAGCACGAGCGCCGCGCCGATCGGGAAGCATGATCCACCACCGGAAGGGGGAGTCGATGGGGGGCGACCAGACGGGATAGGCAGCGTCCATCGAGTCGATCCGTGATTTGCTGCAGGTCGGTACCATCCCAACGCACCCGATAAATGGTGTTCGTCCTTTCATTGCGGATTCATAGTGGAGAATGCTATCCATTCTCCATTGGGAGACCAAGTTGGAGGTGACGGATTCCGGCGAGACGAGATGTCCACTAGCGGCCACTGTGTATTCGTATCGATGTCCACCACGTAATATGCTGTCGTAGACCTATAAGCAAGTCTTTTCCCATCGGGTGACCAGGCGGGCTTCTGGTACAGCTGCAAGCCATCCGTTAACCGCCTTAGGTCACTGCCATCTGGACGAACATAACATATATCTTGATAATCATTTTCTGCCGGACAGGTAAACGTGATCCACTGCCCATCCGGCGACCAGATCGGCCCGTCATCGGGAAAACCTGATGGTGTAACTTGGTGGAGATCGCTGCCATCAGGACGCATAAGATAAAGTCCAGATCCGCCGGGTTGAGAGCGGATCCGATTTACTGCGATCCATTCCCCATTCCGTGACCATGATGGATTAGCATAATCATCCGTTTCCCATTGAGACGGATCGTATTCATGGTCTGTGATCTGCCGCCTGTCACGCCCGTTCACGCGGACAATGAAGACGTTAAAGGGTGTGAGTGGTTGCCATTCACTTTTATCAGACCACTTACAGCTAAACACAATTCTATTCGCCATCGGGCGACCAATTAGCCTTGATAGACTCGCCACCACTAGACAATGTGTCGGGTTGATCAGTTTCGTCGCGGTGCACTACGAAAACTCCGAGGCTTCTATAAAAAAGTAATCGATCGCCAGTGGGCGACCATTGGACAGTCTGTGATACGAAACCCCTGTAATGGGTCAACCGTCGCGCATGGCTTCCGTCTGGTTCCATGAGCCAGATCGTCATTAGCCGTTGATACTCTGAAATAGTACGCCATGTATTCCAGGGGCATATGCCCCCACCGCGCCACACCCATCACCGCCGTGATCAGCAGCGTGAACAGCCCCAGCAGCACCGCGATCAAGCGCAGTCCATACCGCATGGCTCCCTCCTACGGCATCCCCGCGTCGGTGGTCGGACGTACCGCGTCGATACTGCACGCCCGTCCCGATGGGGTAGGGCCCCACTGGGATCGGCAGTCTCCCTGTGCCGGGGCCGCGCCATAGAGCACCCGGCAGGCGGCGATCCGCGCTTCGGGTGAGGATTGGTAGGTCAGCACATAGGCGGCGATGTCCGGCGGCAGCAGGTCCCATTGGCCGGGCATGTTCATATTCACGACGATCGTTTTCTCCGGCGGCAGCACCTTGACCAGCGCGATCTGATCGGGATGTTCCACCAGATCATCGATGAAGATCACCACCCGGTCGGCCTCGCGCGCGGCATGCGCCGCCCCGATAAACTCATCGGATTCGGTGGGGTTGAGCGTGTATTCGCGGATAATCACATCGGGATCGATCTCCGCGCACGCCCGCCCGATGTTCGCATACATGCCGGGAAAAATCACCGCAATCTGATCGGCGGGATCGAGCGGCAGCAGTGCTGTACCCAGCAGCCCCGGATCATCATGAACCACCGTCACCGCGTCGAGCGCCAGCCGGTAGAGCACATCCTCATGAGTCGTTCCGCCAACTCGCTGGCCGGCCGTCTCATCATCGACCGGCGACCATTCCATCAGATCGTATTCCTCGCGCAGCGCGAGCACGCGGCTGACCGCCTCATCGATCCGATCCTCGCTCAGACGGCCGCTCTGCACAGCGTCGATCACCGCCCGCGCGCTCTCGACCTGCCCGAACACAATCGGCCCGAACGTGATCAGGTCGATTCCGGCACTGATGGCTTCGACCACCGCGTCCGCGATCTCATGGTCGGCGCGGACCCCGCCCATCTGCATGGCGTCGGAGACGGTCACGCCGGTAAAGCCGAGTTCGCCGCGCAGCACGCCGATCACCGCCGGGGAGATCGATGCCGGGCGCTCGACCGGGTCCAGCGCGGGATAATACAGGTGGCCGACCATCACCGCGGACGCGCCCGCATCGATCGCGCCGGCAAACGCGGCCAGGGCGGTGGCTTCGGTTTCTTCACGGGTGAGGGGGATCACTGGCAGTTCGTTGTGGCTGTCGGCCTGCGCCGCGCCGTGACCGGGGAAATGCTTCAGCACGCCGATCACGCCCGCCGCGCGCAGCCCTTCGACCATCCCCCCGGCCAGCATCCCGACCAGCGCGGGATCGGCGCTGATGGTGCGGCGGTACATCACTTCCCAATCGCCGCTGTCATGCGCAGGGTAGTGCAGATCGACCACCGGCGCGAGGTCCATGGTGATCCCCACGGCGGCGAGTTCCTGCCCCATCGCCTGACCGAGCGCGACGGCATCCGCGCGGCTTGCGGTCGCGCCGAGCACCAGCGGCGACGGAAAGAGCGTAAAGCCGTCCAGCAGCCGCGACACGCGCCCTCCTTCCTGATCCACCGCGATCAGCAGCGGCACGTCCGGGCCGACCTCCTGCGCGTAAGCCTGGAGATCGTTCGTCAGCCGCGCGACCTGTTCCGGCGACTGGATATTATGCGGGAACAGCACGACGCCGCCGGGGTGGATCGCCTCGATCAGCGCGCGATCCGAGGGGCCAAGCTCCGGTGAATAGAGCGTGATCAGGAAAAGCTGCCCGACCTTCTCCTCAAGCGTCATCGCGTCGATGCGCGCGCGGATCGGGTCCGGCGCGGCAGTCGTGCGATGGGTGCCGCTGAGCGCGGCCAGGATCAGGCCGCAGCAGATGACGATACGAAACCACATGGCTCCCCCAAAGAAAAACGCCCTAGATCCATGCCGCTGTCAGTCCAGTTTACCCCTCCCTAAATCCCTCCCCGCACGCGGAGAGGGACTTCAAACGCTCCCCTTTCTCCGTTTACGGGGAAAGGGGTCGGGGGATAGGGGTAGACAACAAAGAAAAACGCCCCACAAGCTCTTGTGCGGCGTCTGAGGATAGCAGATTGTGCAGGCGATCGCTACGACGTTTCGGAGAGCCGGTAGCCGATGCCGCGCACGTTTACAATGATATTGGGGTTCTGACCCGACGCTTTGAGCTTGCGGCGCAGGTTGCTGACGTGCGGGCGAATGACCTCGCGCGCCTCGTGCTCTTCCAGCGTATATCCGCGCACCTCGCGTACCAGTTCCGAACACGGCACCACGCGCCCCCGGTGGGCTGCCAGATAGAGCAGCAGATCGAACTCGGTCGGCGTCAGATCGATGGGCTGGTCGCCCACGGAGATCTGGTAGCGGCCGGGATAGATCGTCAGCGGCCCGATGGTCATGGTCGTGACCGGCGTCACGACGGGCGTACCGGCAGCATAGGGCTGGCCCTTGTTATCCGTGCGCTGCCCTTCCAACGCGTCGCCAGTGAGTTCTTCGATGTTCTCGCGGATCGACTGCAACAGCACCCGCCGGTGTTTCATGTTGCGCGCCCGGTCGATCCCTCGGGCCACGCTGTCGCGGATTTCCTGGCTGCTGCTGGGCTTGCGCAGGTAATCGTGCGCGCCCAGGCGCAGACTTTCAATTGCCGTCTCCATGCTGCCGTATCCGGTCAGCAGAATGACGACGGAATCGGGGGCTTCTTCTTTAATGCGCGCCAGCAGCTCGACGCCGGTCAGGCCCGGCATCCGAATGTCGGTCAGCACGACGTCATACGTGCGCTGTTCGAGCATTTCCAGGGCTTCTTCGCCCGACGCGGCGACATCCACCTGATACCCGACGCGCTGTAAAGTCTTGCTAATGGAGTAGCGGATTGCCCCCTCATCATCCACAACCAGAATAAAAACATCTTCTGCGTTTGTCATTGGTCATCCTCGTATCTTTCAGACGCCCCGTGTTCACGTTATCTTAACTATACCTGAACGTTGGCAAAAATGCAAGCTTTTATTAATGGGTGTGGTATTCAAATCACAAATGCATTAAGTCTGCCGGTAATTCCAACGCACTTCGATGATTGTAAGGCCGGACTCTGACCCGGCTGCGGGCCGCGCGAACGGCTCGGCTACGCGCCCGCGCACATCGCCCGCGGCGGTCGGCGCGACGAACCACGCCAGCCGGTCCTCGACCAGCAGCAGCGGCACCCGGTCGCGCCAGACTTTCGGCACGCGCATGTTGATCAGGGTGTCCGACAGCTTTTGCGAATGCCCGCCCAATCCGCGCGGCAGAAAACGGTCGCCCGGACGGCGTGTCCGCAAGACGAGTTGCGATTCCGTCGGTACGGCCAGCACCGCGCCCAGCGGATCCGCGTGGATTGCGTCCCGATCGTCGCCGGGTTCCAGCGGCCCGGCCTCGAACCACCACGCCCCAAACTGCCAGCGGACTCGGTCGGCGGGGTAGAAGAATCGCGGCGCTTCATCCGGCGGCAGCGCGGGCGCGTTCAGATTGGGAACGGCATCTGCTTCACCGATGACCAGCGTGTCGTATTCGACGCGCAGAACTAAACCCCGCGGCAGATCCGCCGCCGAGCCGGTTGTGCCCGTGTCGGCGATGTGGATCGCGTTCTGGACATGCTCGAACTCGACATCGCGCTGGTCAGGCCGCAGCCGCGCGATCAGCGCCCGGAGCACGTAGCGCTTTTCGGCCGCTGACAGCCCCCGCCAACGTCCCCGGTCGAATGTAAACCTGTCGGCGTGCATATCGATAAGCGTCTGCTGCACGGCCGCTTCGCCGGCTCGATGGACCAGCGCCGCATCGTCGCGCAGCAGATCCGCCGTGCGCGCCAGCGCCGCGCGGATATTCGGATTCAGCTCGGCCAGCAGCGGGATCACCTCGTGGCGCAGTCGATTGCGAAAATAGCTCAGGTTGTCGTTGGTGGCGTCGTGGCGCGGCTGAAGGTCGTTCGCCGCCGCATAGGCGACAATATCGGCGCGCGGCACGTCCAGCAATGGGCGAACCAGCACTGGAAAGGGTTCGGGCGCGGCGGGCGGGTGGTCAAACGGTGGGTCGATGACGATCGGCCATGGGGGGATATTTACCTCACCCCCGGCGTGACGAGCACGCTCGCCCCTCTCCACACGCGGAGAGGGGAGGTCGGTAGCGGACGAATTTCTTTCCTCAGGCATGGAAGACAAGCCGGGCGAATCGATTTGCAGGTAAGGTAGCGTGAACGCGCTCATGGGTACGGCGGGCAGCATGCCGCGCAGACCGTCCAGCCCGCTGCCACGGATCAGGTGCATCAGCACGGTTTCCGCCTGGTCGCCCTGGTGATGGCCCACCGCGACTGCCGCCGCCTCGATCTGCCGGGCGACACGCAGCAGAAACGCATAGCGAACCTGCCGCGCGGCCTCTTCCGCGTTCAGCCGGTACCTATCCGCGATACCTGGAACATCCGCCCGCCCGACCGTCACAGGGAGTCCCCAGGCGATCGCTGTCTGGCGGACAAATTCCGCATCGGCTGCGCCATCCGCGCCGCGCATCCCATGATCGAGCGTGGCGACGTGCAGCCGCCAGCGATCCAGGCTGTGCAGCACGTGCAGCAGCACCAGCGAATCCGCACCGCCGGAGACTCCGACGACGACGGTTTCGCCCGGCATGAACAGGGCATGGCGGGCGATGGTTTTTTCGACGCGCGCCAGCAGCGGGTCGAGGTTCATAGCGCCGTCAGTTCTCTATTTGCGACCCGTTACGCCCGGTGTCGGAGTCGGCGTGGTCGCCGGGGGTCGGATGACCGGGATAGGGTAGGGTGTCCCCGGTATGGTCTCATCCGGCAGGATGTCGAGCGCCTCTCCCGCGCTGACCTCGACGGTCTGCTCGCCTGCCCGCGCCTGCACGACGCCTTCGCGTACCTGAACCGTTGTCGCGCCGTCCGGCTGGACGGCTACGCCAAACACGGTCCCGCGCACGACCAGATTGGCGGACGGCGTATTGATCTCGTAGCGACTGCCGGTGTCCGCGACCAGCGCCACGTGGTGTTGGGTTTCGCCGCTGAGTTGGTTCAGAAGGACGATATGCCCACCTTCCGCAGTCTCTTCAAGCTGCGTGACGACGACCTCCGAGCCGGGCAGGATCTCGACTTCGGTGCCGGTGTAGAAATTCAGCAGCGCGCGCCCGCTGGCGTCCGTGCGGATCGCGTCTTCGCCGCCGACCGTCTGGACACCGGTGATCGCCTGCCACTCTTCGCTGTCGGCCGGGCGGTAGTCCACGCGTGCGCTCTCGGTGGTGAGAGTCCCTTCGGCGGGCGTGCTGGAAGCTGACTTCTTCTCGTCATCGCCGCCACACGCCGCCAGCAGCCGACTCAGCATGATCGGCAAAATCAGCAGAACCAGTATGGACCGGACGTGCCGGTTGCCCCTGAACATGATGTCTATCCTTCGTTAAGTTAGCCGTTTCCTTAACAGTCTACGAAAGATGCCATGGCGGCGCAAGCGGGAATTCCCCCAAAAAAGAGGTTTGACCGATGCCCCTGCCCGCGATTACTGTCATCAATGTTTTTTTCTTTTTGTTTCTCATCGGATATTTAGTTTAGAACCCAGAGATGCCGCCCTGCGTTTTATATTATTAAGGTGTCTGTCTTTATATCTCTGCTCGTAATAATCAGCACCTATATCTCGGTATTCTTCTCTTTTCGTAACCATAGCGTAAATTCTACGCGCTAGTTTGGCGGCAGTGGCTGTAACAGCGGTTTGAGGTCCATGCTTAGCTCTCATTCTTCGATAAAATGCCCCCAATGCAGATTTACTATTGGCCAAACTCATAGCCGCTACTCTAAGCGCTTGAGCCGCGGCATTTTTTGACCTTTTCATCCATGAATAGATAATCTTACCACCGGATATATCATTATTTGGACAAAGGGATAACCATGACAAGATGGTTGTTCGTAGGCCATGCACTAAATGTTACTCCCGTATGAGAGATAAATGACTGCACTGCCCCAGAATTAAGACCATCTATGGCCGTCAGATCAACCCCTATTATTCTATATAATTGCGTTCTTAAATCATAATCAGGGGTATTTTTGGATTTTTTTTTTGGCCTGGGGGGCTGGTTTTAAAGGTTTTTCTTCAATATCTACTGCGCTTTCAACCTGGCTGTAAAGGGTCTTAATAAAACCATCTGTCTCTTTCATCTTTTGGGTAAAAAAATCGTAGAGCTCAAGCTCTTGTTTTAGTGAAAAAAGATGCTCTTCTTGGTAATGACCTTCTAAGGATTTTACTATCTCTTCATAGCTCCTTTTACAATGCGGATCTCTATGTTTGGCCAGAACATGGGCATCTCTTTCACCGGACGCGATAGCACGGATTATATTCATCCCGGTCGTGCCGGTAATATCGCTAATTACATTGGTTAACTTTATATTCATGCACTGAAGTGCTTTCTGCATTCGGTTTACATGGTCAACACGTGATTTTATAAGGCTTTCCCGGTGGCGCACCACATCTCTTATTTTTCGAATATCAGCTTGAGGCCGATAGCATTTCGGTAGCAAACCATAGGTGTGTAATTGATATATCCATTCACTATCATCAACATCACTCTTTTCTACCGGATACATTTTTCGTCTTCCTTGAATCCACCAAATATACATCAAATCCCTCCAGACTCTAATAGCTCATATAGATTTATCCAGTATATTCCCGTCGATTCCATCGCTACAGTCTCTATTTTGCACTGCTTAAACCATTTGGCTATCTCATTAAGATCACAAGTAAAGGTACCGAAAGTCTTTATCCCAACTTCATCTCTCCCTACTGGTACTGCCGCCACTATCTCTTTATCTCCGATATCTACTCCGGCTGCATTGTAATTTATCTGTTTCAACGCATCCAGTCTTTTTATTTTCGCCTTGTTATCTTTATTTTGATTTTTATTTGTTTTTTTAATCTTTTTTTTATTCATCTGTTTATTTTTTTCATTATTCTAATTTATTTTGTGGGTCGGTGTGTGTAGAATGTAGAAACACTCGACTCTCCATTTTGCCTATGCCCGGTTACTTATATATTTAAAAAATCTTCCAATCGGGGTCTATACGTCTATGCCACCAGTCAAAAATACTTTAGTAACCAGAATCATGCTTCTTAACGGGCTTAATCAAAAGCGCCAGTCAAAAGACTCGACCTTAGCTGCATCGACAAAATATAATAATAATATCATTTTTCTCTCGTTTTCGGAAGAGTTCCTCTAATTAAAAATTGAACGGCGCTTTGCGCCGTTCGTCGACGGGCTTCTATCTTTTCACCTTCTGTCTTTAAAATGGGGTATGATTTCTTTCAGAAAACAAGTCTCCACTATTGAATATTTTAAAATTTATTGTAAAATATGTATTGCCAACGCTTAGCGAAAGTACTTCTTATGGATGATTTTTTATAGGAGGTTATCATGGAAACAGTTGGTGTCAGTACATTGAAAAATAATCTGAAAACTTTTTTGAAAAAAGTAAAAAATGGCGAAAGTATCACGATCATTTCCCGTGGGCATGAGGTTGCCCGGTTGGTGCCTCCTTTCGATAAAATAAAAAATGCCAGAAAAGCCCTTGAAGAACTTCGGTCAACTGCTTTTATAGGTGATCGTAATATCGCCCCTCGATGTGGAATGGGAAAATAATTCAATGATCGTCAGCCGTTTAAACCTGGTTTTGAATTCCAATAGATACACTATTTGGGAAATAACACCTGAAATCGCTGAACTATCGGTTTATTTACCACCAGCTATAAACAAAGACCCCGCCGATAGAATTATTGCAGCGACATCGATTATCTGTCAGGCTCCCCTTGTTACCGCGGATGGAAACTTAAATATGGCGAAAGAACTGACAACCATCTGGTAATGATATTTTTTGAGTCTGCAAACTGCCAGGGTCCAACAGGACATCCCCTGAAAAGACAGAAGAGAAGAGGCGAAGAAGAGAAGCAGAAGTTTGTGCGCTTCGCGCTTTATAAAAAAGTGCCACGTCTCTTTTTCTTCTCTTCTCCTCCTCTTCTCCCTACAATATTAAATATCAAAGCATTAATGGCTTTTTGGATAGGGTCAAGCTGCTATCAGCAATTCTAATTTTAAAAAATTACGGGCGAACACATAGGAGGCTGTCTCAAAACTAATTCAAAGAATTGAATGTGGGATGATTAGTTAGTTTTTATGCTTAAAAACGATATTATCTAACAATATTTAGCTTATTTCATATGGCAAATGGGAAATTTTTATAAAAATTTTTTAGCCATTTGAGTTTTGAGACAGCCTCCATAGGTTCGCCCCTACATCAATTGATCGAAAACCAACCCAATCTCCTGGATGGTCCGGCGATTTTCATTCCGTAGGGGCAGACCTATGTGTCTGCCCTAATTAGAAATTTTTTTTCATCATTAAAATTAGAATTGCTGAGCTGCTATTTTCATTATTGACAACTATCGCGACTCCCTTTATAATAATAAAATGAAAATAAAGAATCGGCAAAAAAACCGATCATCAACAATTACGATCAGGAATTCAACAATGGGCTAATCCATGACCAATGACAATTCAAAACCGGTAACCCTTTTTCATGATCTCAAATGGCACCGGCTGTCCATTACTTTTCTTTGTAAGAAAAACACCACGCAAATGAAAAGCCATCCCGTCTCGGTTTTCCAGGCCATTATCAAAGCCGTAAGCAGCAAAATCCCGGCCTTTTCGTCACTCAAAAACGATGACCTGCCGGTTTTCCATATCAAAGGCAAAAAACACTCCTTTAAAATGAACCCTCTCGACTCAATCCAGGTGGATTTTTTCTTTTTCAAGCAGAAAAAGGAAGAGATTACCTCCTGGCGGCAAAACCTGGTGGAATACCTTTCAAAACCAGCTTATAACGAAACAGTCGAAATCCTCACCGCCGGCGAAGTGGAAGACCGGAACTATCCCATCCTGGCGAAAGAATTGGACAACTTCCCCGACGAAGGGGAATTATGCCTTGAATTTCTTTGCCCTTTACCTTTTAACAGGGAAAAAGGAAAAACCCGCATATGTATCTCGAAAGATAGATTTATCAAGCTCTTCGAGAAACGTTTATCCCTTTTATTCGGCAGGGAAATAACCTATGAATGCGGAGAGGATGATTTCACATTGCTTCCTTATTATTGGAATTACACGGAGATCAAACACACGGCCAAATCGCAGCCGGGGAATATCCAGTATATTAACGGCACGGTAGGGAAACTTTATATCAAAGGGACATGGCGAAATTTTCTGCCTTTTTTAATCCTGGGAAGCGAGATACATACCGGTTCCAAACTGGCCAATGCGCAGGGGTATTACCGGGTACTACCCGAAGCGCCCCCCCATTTCGCGGATATTTTCCCGGATACCAGGGGGCTTATCACAGTCATCCGGGATGTGATCGAGACTTACGATCATGCGGCTGAATGGCTGGCGCAAAAAGAAATGTATCCCTTTGATGAAAAAGCCTTTGCGGAAAAGTTGGTTGAGGAAATAAAAAATGATCGTTATCAGCCTTCTCCGAATACCGCGTTCGTTATACGGCAGAAGAATAAAAAAGACCGGGTCGTGGAACAAATGAATTTTAAAGATTTGATCGTGAGCCGTTACCTGGTGAAAACAGTTTATAAAGTATTCGATAATATCTTTGAAGAAGAGTCTATCGGTTCCAGGAAGGGAATATCGCGGGAACGGGCGGTGGAAATGATAAAGACCGCGATTGAAGAGGGATATGAATATATCATTGAGTCGGATATCGAGGAATTTTTTCCTTCAGTGGATTTAGAGGCGCTGCGCCGGTTGTTGGATTATTATTTGCCTTCCAAAGATGGTATGGTAAAACATTTGTTGGAGAAATTAACCGGGAATGGGTATATATTGGAAGGTGACGCGGTTTCATGAGCGCTTGAAAGGGTTGGCATTGGGGAACCCGTTGTCGTCGTGTTTGGCCAATTTATATCTCGATTCGTTCGATGGGGATATAAAGTCGATGGATGTTCGGGTCATCCGGTATGAGGATGATGTTATGATATTTTGTAAGAACCGGGAGGAAGCGGAAGCAATCTTATTGAAATTGAAAATAGAACAAAAAGTTTTTGGCTCCACCTTTTTTCAAAAAGGTGGAAATCTTTTCAAAAAGGAATCTCTTTATATTGATGAAGCCGGGGTATTTGTGGGATTAATGGGTAATATGATATTTGTAAAAAGGGGTCGGGAGATAATAAACGTCATACCGCTTCGGAGGGTTAATGAGATCGAAATAAGAGGAGACAGTATTGTTTCGGCTGCATTATTAAGACGATGTAAGGAATGGAACATATCTTTAGTTATTCGGTTGATAAATGGGTATGTTCTGCCTGTAATCGGCAAAAGTAACATGCAATAAGGGTTCTTTGACTTTTCATTTTCCGTTTTTAATTTTCCATCCTGTTCATCCTTTCATCTTGTGCATCCCGGTTCAGGGATGATTCTTACTCCCGGTAGTGAAGATATTTCATAATATGCCTCATACCGGTTCGCTTCCGCCGGTGGTAGTTGATGCAGGAAACCATATTTATAAGGAAGTGTGAGACTACATTGTCCTTCCGTTAATTCCAGGTCATCAATAATGGTAATTTTCGTAAAAAGCGCCAGGATATTATTTTTATTTTTCAAATGCGGAATTTGAAAGGTTTTGGCAGGATAATCTGCATTTCCCGGGGTGAGTTCATAGATGATTCCTAGTTCGATATGCGGATGATAAAGGCTTTTATAATACGTTTCCTGTTCATTTTTTCCCGGGTAAGAAGAGTGAAGTCCAGGAAATTCACTATCCCGATCGGTGACGGCAGCGGAAACTGTGACCCGTTGAGGAATAAATATACCCTGGGGAAACGGAAATATGAAACGGCTCACATGATGTGTTATGGCGACCTGGGGTTCTTTTCTAGCGCCTGGTTCATGGTTTCAGTTACAGCCAGGTGGTACATTTTCCCCGGTGGGGGAGTGAAACGCAGGACATCGGTTACCTGGCAGTCGTCGACATAGTCTGAAATATCCAACTTATCAATTAATTTTTTTACAGATTCAATGGCTTGCGGGTGAATATCCAACAGCGTAAAGCCTACCTCCTGCGCAGAAAAACAAGTGGTCAGGGGGATAAAAAGGGTCGCGAAAGGACCACAGCCGGCATATAGAACATGAATACGTTCGCCGGGAAATGCAGCGGCGGCAGTTTTGATGCCCATGAACATTCCTTTAAGAAAGTACCATGTGCGCATAAATTCCCTGACACACATACCGGCAAAGTTGGGAGCGATGGCAACGCCTTGTTCTGTTTGACTTTCACTATCATATTCCGGGAGACGGGAATAAGGATTTAACCCGGTAATAGTAAAAAAAACTTCTTCCAGGTTTTTTATGGCGTAGGTGATATGGCCATAATGTTCGAAAGGAGCGTTGAATATATTCATAGACTCCTTTAACTTTTGTTTATAATCCATATGATTAATGTCCTTAGAGAGGTTTATTAATTTTCTATTATAGCAGTATTTGTCCTTAAATTCCAGGTGACTTATGACCTATGACCTCTTAATCATTCCATTGCCAATTGCGAATTTCCGGCATGTCCTGGCCATATTGGAAGATATATTTTTTATGGTCCAGCAGTTTGTCGCGGAGAAACTGTTTGAAATAAGCGGCCCTGGTATCCAAACCCGGCACTCGATCAATCACGTCACCCGCCAAATGGAAACGGTCCAGGTCATTCATAACCACCATATCGAAAGGAGTGGTGGTGGTTCCTTCTTCCTTGTACCCCCGGACATGCAGTTGGGAATGATTGTGTCGCCTGTATGTCAGTGAATGAATGAGCTTGGGATACCCGTGAAAAGCAAAAATGATGGGTTTATCTTTTGTGAAAAGAATATCGAATTCCTTATCGCTCACTCCGTGCGGATGCTCGTTCTGGGGTTGAAGCGCCATCAGGTTCACCACGTTGATGACCCGGATTTTCAGGTCCGGAAAGTGCTCTCGCAGTATCTCGACAGCGGCCAGGGTTTCAATCGTCGGTACGTCACCGCAGCAAGCCATTACCACATCAGGTTCGCCGCCTTTGTCGTTACTGGCCCATTCCCAGATGCCAAGACCTGCAGTGCAGTGTTTGATGGCCGTATCCATGTCCAGCCACTGCGGGCTCGGCTGTTTGCCGGCAACAATAACATTGACATAATTAAGGCTCCGTAAACAATGATCTGTAACGGACAGCAGTGTATTGGCATCCGGGGGTAGATACACGCGCACGATTTCCGATTTCTTATTCGCCACATGATCGATGAACCCCGGATCCTGGTGGCTGAACCCATTGTGATCTTGCCGCCACACATGCGACGACAGTAAGTAATTTAAAGACGCTATCGGCCTGCGCCAGGGGACGTCCTTGGCCATTTTTAGCCACTTGGCGTGCTGGTTGAACATCGAATCGATGATATGTATAAATGCCTCATAGGATGAGTCACATGATGCAGGAGGCCGTCACCGGCAAGGCGCCCGGTGCCGATGTCCGCCTGCAGCAAGCGCGCCTGGGGCGTGTACGACGTGTTCACTGACGGCCGACGGCAAGAAGCCTCTTCGTGGGCGTGGTCACGGAGCGGCAGTGGGAGATCTTCACCTAGGCGACTCGGCGAGCCGGCGCTCTCTCGACCCGGCCTACGCGACCAACAACGACCGCTCGCTGGGGCGCGAGACGCTCACCCGCTCGTCGCGGGCATGCTCGCCAGGCGCTCCTGCGCCGAGATCGAGGCGATGTGCGAGGAGGCGGGGCTTCCCTTCGCGCGCGTGCAGACGCCCTCGGACCTCTTCGACGACCCGCAGCTGGCTGGCGGGCGGCATGGTGGAGCTGACGCTTCCCGACGGAAAGGGCCACGCGCACCCGCGCCTCCCCCTCCAGTTCGGCGACGATCGCCTGGGGCTGCGGATGCCGCTGCCGAAGCCCGGCGAGCACAACGAGGAGATACTCGGCCCGCTCGCCAGTCGCCTGACGCCCCGTCCCACCCCGGGTCAGCCGGCGACAGGGGCTTCGCGCGCGAGGCCTTTGGTCTTTTTGGCGGCTTCGTCAGGCGGTGGGAAGCTGCGGCCGGTCGCGGTCGCGGTTGACGAGGCAGAGGAACCCAGCGGCTCGTCGGCCGCGGCGTGGAACTGGTGCCAGGTCATGGGCGGCACGCTCACGAGGTCGTTCTGCGCGAGGTCCACACCTTGTCGCCCACGAGGCAGCGGCCCTTGCCGCGGATCACCATCACGTTGTGCACGTGCTCGTGGCGCTCGAGCGTGGTCCAGCCGCCCGGGGCCACCTCGAAGTAGCGCAGCTGCGTCGCCATCGACGGGTCGTCGAAGAGCACCTGGCGCGTCACGTCCCTGAAGGGCGCGCTGCCTTCCTGCTTGTACTGGAGGACGTCGACGCCTTCCCAGTGGAAGGGCCGTCGTGCTTGCGGACGAGCTTGTCGGTCATGTTGCCCTCAGCTCTACGCTCTCACGGGTGAGGAAGCCTCCGTGACGCGCCTCGACGAACTGCGCGGCTCCGCTCCGGCAATGCATCTCCCGCCGAGCAGCCCGCCCCCGATCAGCAGCATCGTATCGATTCCGTAGTCGGCGATCATCTCCGGCACGCGCTCCACGCTCATGCCGCCGGCCGGCACCGGCAACGATGGGCGCGAGGCCCTCCCACGGCTCGCGCGCGGCGCGCGGCGATGCCAGGCAGGTCTCGCGGCTGTAGCCGAACCGGCCGCCGTGGTTGGGGAAGATCGTCGCGTCCGCGCCGAACAGGCGGAAGAGCTTGCCGAGGAGCAGCGGCGGGCGCCACGCGCGCCGCGCCGGCAAAGGCCGGATGCGCGAGCAGCGCCAGGCCGAACTCGCGCCGCATTTCGTCGAAGACGGGCAGCCCGACGAGCATCGGCGCCACGAGCGCCATGCCCACGCCGCAATCCGGGCGATCCGCGCCTGCTCCGCGAGCGCCCTCGGCCCGCCGAAAAAAGTGGGCGCGTAGACCGTCCGGCCGCCGGTCTCGCGGTTGGCCGCGGCGATGGCGCGCTGCAGGCGGGGACGCGCTCCGCGAAGGGCGAGTAGGACTGGTTGGCGAGGCCGTGGTCGTCCTTGACGACGTCGATGCCGGCGCGCGCGAACGTCCCGGCCAGATGCGCCAGGTGCGCCACCGTCGAGCCCTGCGGCTTCAGCGCCGTGCAGGTAAGGGCGCGGGAGGGCGCGCCGACCTTCTCCCGCAGGCCGGCGATGCCGAGGGCCGGCCCCGGGAACGCGCTCGCATAGCCCGGCGGGAACGCGACGTCGAGCAGCGCGACCTCGGGCTGCAGCGAGCAGTTGCCGAAGAGCATGTTGACGAGCTGGGAGGCCTCGTGGCCGGTCGTCTCCGCGGCGAGGCCGAGCGTGACCTCGAAAGCATCGCCGGCGGGACGGATCGACTCGACGGTCGAGACGACCTCGGCCAGGACGCGCGGGTCGCGGATGGCGTCGACCGTCATCTCCACGCTCTGCTCGGCCGCCAGCGCCCGGGCGCGTGCCTCGATTTCGTCGGGGGCGGCACCAACCCTGTACGTGACGAGGAGCCGCGGCGACTTCACCGGTAGACCTCGCGCCGATGGCCGACCTTCACGACGAACACGGTGAGCACCTGGTCTTCGATGGCGTACACCACCCGCCAGTCGCCGACGCGAATGCGATACCGGCCCTTCGTTCCCGAGAGCTTCTCCACGCCTTGCGGCCGGGGGTCGTCCGACAGGGAGGCGATGGCCTCCACGACGCGCTGCCGGTTGCGCTTTCCGTCGACGGCCTCGAGCTCCTTCGCGGCCGTCGACTTGATGACGAGCCTAAATCTTCCCACGCTTGCGCAGCGACTTGACCACGGCCTCGAAGTCGAGCGCAGGGTTCCTCGCCCGCTCGTCGAATGCCGCGAGGTCGGCCGCGTCCTCCGCCAGCGTCCGGCGGACGGCGTCGTTCACAATCTCCG
>CAWKMN010000005.1:0-170526 GCA_963850765.1 uncultured Chloroflexia bacterium
CAGGCCATCGCCGCGTACCGGGAAGCCCTCAAATATCACACGCCCGAAGTCTCGCCGCAGGCCTACGCCGTCACGCAGCATAATCTCGGCACGGCCTACGCGGATCTGGCGCAGATCGAGAACCGGGCAGAGAACCTGTGGCGGGCAGTAGCGGCTTACCAGCAGGCTTTGCGCTACCGCACCCCCAGCGATTCCCCGATGGCTTACGCGGCCACGCAAAGCGCCCTGGGCCTGGCCTATCGATATATGGCCGGGATCGAAGAACGGCGCGACAACCTGCGCCGGGCGATCACGGCTCACCGGGCGGCGCTGGCTTACTATACGCCCGACAAAGCGCCCGCCGACTATGCCGCCTCGCAAAATAGCCTGGGCAACGCCTACCGCGATCTGGCCGGCGTGGAGCATCTGGCGGAGAACCTGCGGCGCGCCGTCGCTGCCTTCCAGGAAGCGCTCAAATACCGCACGCCGGACATCGCTCCGCTGGCCTATGCCGCCACTCAGAATAACCTCGGCACCGTGTATCGCTCACTGGCGGAGGAAGAAGATACGGCGGAGAACCTGCGCCGTGCGATCAGCGCGTTTGAAAATGCCCTGCGTTACTACACACCGCCGCACACCCCGCTGGACCACGCCGCGACGCGCAGCAATCTGGGCTCGGCATACCGCGCCCTGGCCCAGATCGAGGACCGGGCGGCGAACCTGGATCGCGCTCTGAATGCCTTTGAGGAAGCCCTGCACACGTTCACCCCGGACCGCGCGCCGCTCGACTACGCCACCACGCAGGCCAACCTCGGTCTGGCTCATCAGGATCTCGATCACCGCAACTCAGCGGTGGCCAGCTGGCGCGAAGCAGAGCGTTATTTCCGCCAGATGGGTCTGCTCGACCGCGCCAATATGATGCAGGAATGGATCGCCCGCGCCAGTGGTCACGGCGAGGCGTAGGCAGGTGCAATCGCACTCAAAACGGCCTGACCCCCCGGCCCCCTCTCCGGCCAAGCAGAGAGGGTGGAGGGAGCGCCTCCAAGTCCCCCTCCCAACTCGGGTGGAGAGGGGGACTTCTCCAGGGCGTGAGGCCAGGAAAACTGAATTTGATGCGATTCCCTGGAGGCTCTAGGCTGTTCCCGTTGACCAAACGTCCCCCAGTTCGTATAATCGCGCCGTGGGCCACACGAGCCAATTCTTTTGTCGGTAACTCTGTTCAGCGATGTGAGGGAATAACAGCTATGCGTCTGATACTGGTGCGACATGGGCAGGCAGAACACCGGGGGGATGAGGTGGATGATCTGTACCTGACTGACCTGGGTAAGCGCCAGGTGGAACGGCTCGGCCAATGGCTGGCGGAAAACGAAACCGGTATCGATGCGATTATTTCCAGCCCGCTGCGCCGCGCGCGCGAAACGACCTCCATCCTGAGCCGTTATGTCAGCGCCCCGGTGAAGATCGACGACGATCTGCGCGAAACTACTCACGATCTGCTGGAAAAACTGCCGCGTCTCGTCCATCCCTCCGACAGCGGCCCGCACTACTACATGATGCCCGCCGACAACTACTATCAGCGCTTTGCCGAACAGGCCCGGCGGGTGCTCAACCGGATTGTGGATAACCCCGCGACGATCCAGACGAAAGTCGTCGTCTGTCACGGCGGCACCGCCGCGACCATGGTCCGGCTGCTGCTGCAGTGCCACCATCTCAATATCTGGATGCACAACGCAGGGATGCACTACCTGACCTGGCAGAACGGTCTGTGGGATCTGCGCGGTGTGAATTACGTGCCGCATCTCCCCGACGATCTGCTGACGTAGAAGTTGTTGGTGGTTGGTTCTTGGTTTTTAGTTCCTGGTCGCGTGTAAGGCGTGCGCCACGTGATCGCTTTTGTAGGGGCGGGCTAACAAGCCCGCCCGGCACGATCCACCGGGGCGCCCCTGCGAAAAGCCAACCACCAAAAACCAAAAACTAACAACCAATAACCAGCACCCCCTCTTGCTAAACCGGTTAAGTTGGCAAAACCGGGCCGGCTTGTTATCCTTACCAGCAAACCCTCGCTGTCCTGAGGGTTCTTTATCGTCCCTGGAATCAGGAGAGCCACAAGATGATTAGACCTGTTGCGACGGTGGATGTGACCCCGAATCTGCCGGCCAGCCTGGAACGCCTGCGCGATCTGGCGTTTAACCTGCGCTGGACCTGGGATCACGAAACCATCGCCTTGTTCCGCCGCCTGGATCGTGATCTGTGGGCGCAGACCGAAAGTAACCCGATCGCGCTGCTGGGCCTGATCAGCCAGGACGCCCTGCAATCTGCCGCCGAAGACGAAGCGTATATGGCGCACCTGGATCGGGTCTGCGCGCAGTTCGACGCCTATATGTCTCCGCAAGCGCGCACCTGGTATCGTCGTCATTATGGCGAGTTTGAGAAACCGTTCATCGCCTACTTTTCGATGGAATACGGGCTGACGGAGTGCCTGCGCAACTACTCCGGCGGCCTGGGGATTCTGTCCGGTGATCATCTGAAGAGCGCGTCCGATCTCGGCCTGCCGCTGGTCGGCATCGGGCTGTTGTACGAGGAAGGTTACTTCCACCAGTATCTCAACGCCGACGGCTACCAGCAGCAGTCATACCCGATCAACGACTATTCCAACCTGCCGGTGCGCCAGGTCTTCGCTGAAGACGGGTCGCCGCTGGTCATCCAGGTGCCGATCGCCAACCAGACGGCGAAGGTGCTGATCTGGCGCGTTCAGGTCGGGCGCGTGCCGTTGTATCTGCTGGATACTAACCACGAGGGCAATACCGAAGACATTCGCAACCTGACCGACCGGCTGTACGGCGGCGACAAGCGAACCCGTATCCGCCAGGAGATTCTGCTCGGCATCGGCGGGACGCAGCTTCTCGAAAAGCTCAACATGCGGCCGACGGTCTGCCATATGAACGAAGGCCACGCCGGTTTCCTGGCGCTGGAACGCATCCGCATCATGATGAAGGAAAATCCGGGGCTGGATTTCTGGCAGGCGGCGGGGATCTGTGCGGCGGGCAATGTCTACACCATTCACACGCCTGTCCCTGCGGGGTTGGAGCGCTTTGGGTACGATCTGATCGACGAGCACTTCCCTTATCTATGGCAGGAACTCGGCCTGACGCGCGAGCAGTTCCACGACCTTGGCCGCGAGCACATGGGCGGGTTTGATCTGTTCAGCCTGCCGGTCATGGCGCTGCGCCTGTCGAACTCGACCAACGGCGTCAGCCAGCTTCACGGCTCGGTCAGCCGCAGCATGTGGATGTGGATGTTCCCGAACATCCCCGAGCATGAGATCCCGATCGGCGCGGTGACGAACGGCGTCCATATCCAGAGCTGGATCAGCAGCGAAATGGCGGGGCTGTATGACCGTTATCTCGACCCGGCGTGGCGCACGGACGCGGACCGCCCGGAAATCTGGTGGGAGGTGGATCGGATCCCCGACGCGGAACTGTGGCGCTCGCACGAACGCCGCCGCGAGCGGCTGACGTCGTATGCCCGCCAGAAGCTCCGCGACCAGTTGGAGGCGCGCGGCGCGCCCCAGTCGGTGATCGCGGCCGCCAACGAAGTCCTGAACCCGGACGCCCTGACGATCGGGTTCGCGCGGCGGTTCGCGACCTACAAGCGCGCGACGCTGCTGTTCCGCGACAAAGAGCGCCTGGAACTGCTCGTCAACGACCCACTTCAGCCGGTTCAGTTTATCTTCGCCGGCAAGGCCCACCCGCACGATCATCTCGGCAAAGAACTTATCAAGGACATCGTCAAAACTGCGGAGCTGCCCGAATTCCGCCACGCGATCGTCTTCCTGGAGAACTATGACATCGCGGTGGCCCGCTATATGGTGCAGGGCGTGGACGTGTGGCTGAACACGCCGCGCCGTCCCAACGAGGCCAGCGGGACCAGCGGCATGAAGGTGATCTACAATGGCGGCCTGAACGCCAGTATTCTCGACGGCTGGTGGGCCGAGGGTTACGATCCCACCGTCGGCTGGGCGATCGGCAGCGGCGAAGAATACCAGCAGTCAGAATGGGACATGCAGGACTACATCGAAGCCCAGGCGATGTATAACATGATCGAAAAGGACATCATCCCGGCATTCTATACCCGTGGGCGCGACGGCCTGCCGCGCCAGTGGATCAGCCGCATCAAGGCCAGCATGCGCAAGCTCGCGCCGTTCTTCAACACCTACCGGATGGTGCGCGAATACACCGAAGAATACTACATGCCGAGCCATACCCGCTTTAACGGGCTGATCGTGCCCGACCTGGCGCGCGGCAAAAGCTACGCGGACTGGCAGAAGAAAATGCGCACCAACTGGAATCGCGTCTGTATCGACCGCGTGACCATCGAACCCGATCAGGTGCAGGTCAACCAGGATGTGAAGGTCCGCGCCTGGGTCGATCTCGGGCCGTTCGTGCCGGAAGACGTGGTCGTGCAGTTGTATTTTGGGACGCTGGACAGCCGCGGCGAAATTATCGCCGGGGAAGCGATCGATATGGAATACTGCTGCACGGATCAGCAAGCCGGTGCGTCACCCACGCGCAATGTCCACGAGTTCGTCTACACCCTGCGGTATAACACGACCGGCAAGCGCGGATTTTCGGTGCGGGTGCTGCCCAATCATCCCGATCTCGGCAACCCGTTCCTGATGAACCTGATCACCTGGGCGACGTAGCTTTCGCGTCTTCTTCAGATTTCTACACGCCGGATGCCTGAGCAGACATCCGGCTTTTTTTGCACTTTTCCTGTTTGCAAATTCTCATACAATAGAGGTAGAGGCGTAATAACTGGAGGAGGGGAGATGATATCTCTTACCTGGAATGGTCAAAAGATCACCTTATCCAGGAGTGTGAAGCTCTGCTTCGGACTATTGATATTAGGGGCGGCAATACTAGGCTGTCTTGCTGCCATCTTTGACTGGTCGCCGGTCTTGATTGTAGCTGGCATTTGGTTGGTAACCTTGGTACTGGTCGGAATTGTTAACATCTATTATTGGGTCCTACTGCGTGAACTGCGCCCGCTTCGCCGCTTGTTCATGCGTCTTGAGATTGGTGGTGCCGACGCTATTATCGAAGAATATAGAGTGAAATACGAAATAGGTGATCGCTCAGTCGAAACCATGTTGGCACTCTCAAGTAGTAACGCGTACCTAGGGCACGGTCAGGAAGCGGAACTCTACGCTTACGAATTGATGACGATTCTCGAAGAGCGCGGCGATTGTTCGGAAAAAGGTCTGCTGGTACAACGACGGTGTGATTTGGCGAGGATTGCACTTATCGATGCCTGGGAAGCACAGGGCCGTTTCAGCGAAGCCGCTCACTATTTGTGCTCGCGTGGGTCGCTGGCAGTTAATGCAAATCTTGATACTGCTATCGCCGCCTGGCAGTTTTTTCAGGCTGGGGAAACTGACAACACACGTGCTGCGTTGGATGAAATCAAGCCGGCAATTCTGGGATTCTCTAGTCAGCCGGGTTTTATCCCGTCCAAGTACCTGTTTATGTTGGCCTACCTTCGCTACAAAGTTTTCAATACTGATCCCCGTGCCGATCTGCAGCGGCACTACGCTCAACTTGCCAAATGGGAGGATGAAGCTCAGCGCAACGCAACGAATCCATATGGCGCGCGCCTGCATGAGATTCTTAGAGGATATACGCGGCTTACTGGCAATTGAGCAGGAATAACTGCTCCGAGCATCGATCTTTCGCGCACCGGCGGTATAATCGCTTCCATGAAGGACAACGAAAGACTAGACCACTACCTCGCCGCGTGGAATCTCTCAAGCCCGCAGTTCCTCACCCAGACCGTGACCAGCCAAATCTACACCGTCACACATGGCGATGAGACGGTGATCCTCAAGCTGCTGTCTCCAACCGAGACGGAGGAGCAGAGGGGGGCGCTGGCGCTGCGCTACTTCGATGGGCATGGGGCGGTGCGTTTGCTCCGTCACGACGACGGCGCGCACCTGCTCGAATACGCGGAAGGTGATGAACTGATTAGGCTCGTCGAGCGCGGCGAGGACGAAAACGCCACGCGGATCATCGCGCAGGTACTCAATCAGCTTCACGACGTCCCGCAGGATGCGCCGCGCGATGGGCTGTTCTTGCTGGATCGCTGGTTTCGTGCGCTGTTCCACAAAGCCGCAGCGGATCAGCGAGCGGGCGTCGAGTTGATCTATGTGCGAGGGGCGTCTCTGGCCGAGCGGCTGCTCGCTGACCCGCGCGAGGTGCGCGTGCTGCACGGCGACATTCATCACCGGAACATCCGGCAGTCGCCGCGCGGCTGGCTCGCCTTCGACCCGAAAGGATTGGTCGGTGAGCGCACCTACGACTGCGCCAACACGCTCGTCAACCCGTTTCCCTATACTGACCTCGTCCATAACGAAACCCGCCTGCTCACCAACGCCGCGATTCTCGCGGATGCGCTCGATATCGATTTGCCGCGTGTGCTGGCGTTTACTTACGCCTACGCCTGCCTGAGCGCGAGCTGGTCCCTGAGCATCGGCGCGCACGATGCAGCGCAGTGGGCGCTCGACGTCGCGGCGATCGTCGAGCCGCATCTGGATCTCGCGTGAGACTCCCCAAGTCAAACCGGGAGAAATCGACTATACTTTTATTCCAAAGTATCTGATCCTATCTCGATGTGTTTGTGTTCAGGAGATAACGCCCCGTGTCTAACCCGGCAAACGGTCTTATCCGCATGTATGGCGCGAATTGGTGCTCGGACTGCCGCCGCGCCAAACAGTTTTTTGGTGAACAGCGCGTTCACTATGACTATGTTGACCTCGAACTACAGCCCGACGCGGTCCAGGATGTGGAGCGCATCAACAACGGGATGCGCAGCATCCCTACCATTGTGTTCCCCGATGGCTCGATCCTGGTCGAGCCGAGCAACACCGAACTCGCCGCTAAGCTCGGCCTGAACCTGGAAGCCAGCCAGCGGTTCTACGACGTGATCATCGTGGGCAGCGGCCCGGCCGGTCTGACCGCCGCGATCTACACCAGTCGCGAAGGGCTCTCGACGCTGGTTCTGGAAAAAAGCGGGATCGGCGGGCAGGTCGGGCTGACTCGCTACATGGAGAATTTCCCCGGCTTCGACCAGGGTGTGAACGGCGCGGATCTGGCCGACCGGCTGCGGCGGCAGGCGCAGCGCTTCGGCGTGGAGATCGTCCAGGCGCAGCAGGTGACGGGGCTGAGCCACGACGGCGCGTACCGGCTGGTGCAGACGTCCGCGGGCAAGGAATACTGCGGCGGCGCGGTCCTGCTGGCGACCGGCAGCCACTACCGGCGGATCGGCGTGCCCGGCGAATCCAAGCTGATCGGGATCAACGTGCATTTCTGCGCGACGTGTGACGCGCCCTTCTACAGGGACAAATCCGTGTATGTCATTGGCGGCGGCAACAGCGGCTTTCAGGAATCGATGCACATTTGCCAGTTTGCCAGCAGCGTGACGATCCTGGAATATGAGCCGGTCTGCGCGGCCAGCCCCATCTTGCAGGAGAAAATCAGCGAATGCCCGCGCATCAACGTGATGTGTAACCAGGACGTGCGCGAATTCCTCGTGACGAACGATCGCAAGTTGGACGGCGTGCGGATCGTGGACCGCACCACGGGCGAAGAGCGGATCGATCATCCCGATGGTGTGTTCATTCTGATTGGCATGAACCCGAACAGCGATCCCTTCGCCAACGCCCTCGAAACTGATACGAAAGGTTTTCTGCTGACGAAGGATAATCTCGAAACGAGCATGCCGGGGGTCTTCGCGGCCGGCGATGTGCGGTCGGGCAGCACCAAACAGGCTGCTGCCGCCGCGGGGGAGGGGGCTACCGCCGCGCTGATGGTGCGGCAGTATCTGCGGAAGACAAAAACGCTCTAGCCGGTGCGGTTACGTGATCTCGCGCAAATCATTAGAAAAAGATGGAACCGCAGAGGCGCAGAGGACGCAGAGGTTCTTGAGGGAAAGAGAGAGGAGGGGCGGGTTTATGTAACCCGACCTTGTTTCCTGATCGCTAAGGCAGTTTCCAACAGCCGCTAGCGGTTGGCGATTGGCCGGTGTTTGTGTATGCTCGCAGTAGGGTGTTTCAAAGCTCATCACACGCGGGCCATGATGAGCGATCAACCGGGCACCCAGGGAGCCGCACGCGTGGATATGGAAGTCATACTCGCCGCCGGGGGGATCTTCGTGCTGCGGGTGATCGGCAACATGATCACGACGCTCCGCACCGTCATGCTGGTGCGCGGGCAAAAGATCCAGTCGTCCATCCTGGCGATCCTCGAATCGCTCATCTTTGTGGTGACACTGGGCAGCGTCGTCTCGAAGCTGGACGATATTCCCAACCTGACAGCCTACGTTATGGGCTACGCGATCGGCGGCTACCTGGGACTCGTCATTGAGGGGCGGCTGATCCAGAAGTTCATCGCCATACAGGCGATCTCCCCGCAGTACGCCCACGACATTGCGGAGGCGATCCGCGCCGCGGGTTTTGGCGCAACCGAAAGCTGGGGTATGGGCGGCGGTGGTCAGGTCGGATCCGTCACGGCGGTAGTCGGCCATCATCAGGTGAAAACCGTCGTGCGGATCGTGGAGCAGATCGATCCGGCGGCGTTCATGATGATGGAGGAACTGCGCGGCATCCAGCAGGGCTACTTCCGCCGCCTGCTCCGCCCCGAACGATAAAAAGAAATTTCACCACAGAGAACACAGAGGACACAGAGAAAATCAAGGGGAAAAGAGAGAAAACAAATGGAACCGCTGAGACGCAGAGGACGCGGAGAAAATCAAGGAAAGAGCGAGAGAAACCGAAATCTTCTCATCAATATCGGGTCTCACCCAATCACGCCCTCTTTCAAGACGGCACTTACTATCCCTCTTTCCCTCTTTATTCTCTGCGCTCTCTGCGTCTCTGCGGTTCGATCTTGTCTTTTCCCTTGCTTTTCTCTGTGATCTCTGTGTCCTCTGTGGTTCAGGCTTTTGCGCTTATCGCTGCCAGGGGAAGCGGCGCGGCTCCAGGCGCGTGGTATCGAATTCCCCCTGCGAGAGTTCGACGGGCTCGCTGCTGCCCGGCGGAGCGGTATTCCCCGACAGATCCAGCGTGACCGGCGCGGTCAGCGGCAGGCGGATCACCGCCGTGGTGCCTGACCCGACGCGGCTGGCCAGCAAGATCTCCCCGCCGTGCGCCTCGATCACGCGCCGCGCGATGAAAAGTCCCTGTCCCGTGCCCGGCTTGCGGACCGGCTTGCCGTCGCGATCATGCGGGGTGCCGCGATAAAAGCGGGTGAACGCGTTCTCCAAATCCGGCGGCGTCAGCCCATAACCCTGATCTTCGACCGCGATTTCGGCGGCGCAGTCGTCGGTCTCATTCCCGTGCAGGCGCGCGATCAGCGAGATGGTGGTATGGGGCGGCGAATACTTCAGGGCGTTATCGACCAGATTGCCGACCGCCCAGCGCAGCCGCCGCTCATCGCCTAACACGTACTGGTCACGCGGGCCAAAGTGGACCCGCAGCCGGATATTGGCGGCATGGGACAGCGGCTCCCATTCCGCCGCGATGTGCCACAGCAGATCATTGACCGCCAGCGGGCGCTGCCCGGTTTGCAGATCGCGCGGCTCGAAGGTGCTCAGGTCGCGCAGTTCCGCGATCACCTGCTGGATGGCGCGGGTATTGCGCACCACTTCGCGCGCCAGCGTGGACAGCGATTCGTAAGCCTGCGGCGAGCGCGGAGCCAGCGCCCGTTCGCTGAGCTGGCCGAGCAGCTCATCGCGCTTCTGCTCGCGTTCGACGTCGGCGGTGATGTCGCGCAGCACGATCACCGTGCCGATGCGCTTCTGCCGCGGCCGGATGGTGATCGCGGCGGCCTGGGCGTTCAGCAGCCTGCCATCAAGCGCAACGCGCGTCGGATCGCCCAAGGAGTAAATGCCCGGCGCGAGCGCGGGGCCAAGCCGGTCCGTCACGACGGCAGTGAGATCGTGCAGGCGCGCCGAGCGAAAAACGCGCTGCCCGCCCAATAACTGCCGCGCCGCGTCGTTGATCAGCAGCACACGCCCATCGAGATCCTGCACGACCAGCCCATCGGGGATCGACTCGAGGATCGCGCTCAGGCGGGCGGTTTCGGCGCGCTGGTGGCGCAGCGCCTGTTGCAGGCTGTCGGTGCGGTGCTCGTGGCGCTCGGCCAGCCGGTCCAGCGTCGCGCCGAGTTCCCCGATCTCGTCGCTGCACGGCATGCCCGTGCGGGCGCGCCCATCGCCCGCCGCGAGTGCGTCCGCCGTGTGGGTGATACGTTCCAGCCGCCCGGCGAAACGCCCGATCACGGCATACGTGACCAGCACGACCATTCCCACCAGCGCCGCCGCGAACAGGCTGGCCCGCTGGCGGCTGAGCCACGACGCGTACAAAGTATCGTCTTCGCGATAAATGCCGAGCACGCCGAGCGGCGTCCCGTGGATGACCAGCGGGATATAAGCCGCGTTGGTGGGCGTGCCGTCAATCTTCAGGCTCTCGACCGGAACCTGTCCGGGCGTCGTCATGGCCTGACGGAAGGCGTCGGCATCGAGGGTAAGCTGCTGGCGTGTCGAATCGTTGTAAGGCAGCGTCGTCCGCACGAATACCCCGTCCGCACCGAACAGGGTGAGATCTGCCGAATCACCGCCGCGCAGGGTGTCCAGAACTCGCTCGGCGCGCGTCCCGATCAGCACCGTGCCGATGTGCTCATCACCGCGCATGACCGGCCCGGCGGTCATCAGGACATGGCCCTGGCTGGTGCGCGTGATCGCCGCGCGCAGATCGGCCCCGGCGCTGAACAGGGCGGGCTGCTTGGCGGCCAGCGTCGAAAGATCGCTGCCCGAGGCGACAGCATAATCGACGGTGCCATCGGCGCGATCGACCCGCTGCAAGCCAATCACTTCCTGGCCGGATGCGTCCGCCACCAGCACGACATCCAGATCGGCGGCCAGCGCCAGCGCTTCGAGCACGGGATGCAGCGCCGCGCCGTCCTTTGCCTCGATTGCCTCCGCGACGCCCTGCGTATAGGCGATGCGGGTCACTTCGCGGCGGTGGCCCGTGCCGATCAGCGCCATCCGGTCGGCGGTCGCGCGGCTGGTGACCAGCAGGCGCTCGATCTCCCGCTCGTGTGCGCCCTGCGCGATGCCGTCGCTCACCATGTATGTGCCGACCACGGCCGCGATCAGCACCAGCAGCGCCAGCGGACCCACGGCCCGCCAGCGCAGCGAGACAAACGAGCGCGGACGCCCGGCGGGATCGCTGCTCAACCGGCGAAAAACGACGGGTTCAGGGAGACGACGGCGGCGAAAAAGCATGATGCGCTGTACCCTCTGCTATTCTGCAAACAACGTCAGGAGATACGTGCCGGTCGAGCCGCCGCTTTTGGGGGCGGATTCGACGACCACCCGGTAGGGGCCATCGACGGGCAGCGTCGCCCACAATTCTGCGGAGAGACTGCCTTCATATTGATCGTCATTATAGGCCAGTTCGATGCCGGTGGGATCGTAAAGGCGAACCTGGGGATCGAGCGTGTCGAGCGCCTGGACGGTGATATGCCAGCTATCGCCGGAGTCGCCCTCAAACTGGTAGCCTTGCAGCGTGTCCAGCGAGAGGATCTCGTTGCGGATCATGGCCGGGACGGTATGCGGCACAAAGTTGTCGTCTGCTGGCAGGGGAACTGCGTTGGGCGGCGCGGAAACGGTGTCGGCGGGATCATCGTCCAGATCCATCTGCACCGCGAGCCAGCCGGCCAGCGCCAGCACGAGAAAGGGCATCAGAAATGCGCCAGCGAACAGGAACCGGTGCCGGCGCTGCCAGAGCCATGCCCAACGAGCCGCAGGCAGTTCAACTTGCTCCACCGGGCCTGTATCGAGCGCAGCCGCCTCGCGGGCGCGTTGGTAGATCCGCTCCGCTTCTTCAACCGGGCCGCTGTCCGTCAGGTCATCATAGCCCGGTTGTTCGTCGCCCCCGTACTCGTCGGTGTCCATCCTGCCGGTCAGCCGTCAATAATCGCATCCACGGCAGCGCGCACGGCGGGCGGGGCGATCCGCTCGTCGATCAGGTAATCGCGGCGCATGATCTGGAACAGGGTGGGCACTTCGGCAATCGGGACAACCGGCCCCTCGGCGGAGAGCTTGACCTCGGGCGAGGTGAAGACGATAATCGCGTAGATCGGCACACGATCCAACCCGCGCTTGGCGAAGAATTTGCGCAGGGCATAAACATCGTGCACGACTTCGCGCGAGGGATTGGTTTTCGCCAGCCGCAGCTTGCCGCCTGAAGCCTTGAGACGCCAGTCGGCGCGCTCGTTGATCCACGACCCGGCATAATCCACGATGCGGAAGACCAGTGCGCCCGGCGGCCCGACCAGCACCGCGTCGATATACCCCACGCCGCGCTTGCTGACGTTGCGCAGATAGGTGTAGCGGTTGTCGAGAAACTGCGACAGACCTTCGCCCACCGCAAACGCCAGTTCATTATCCTTTTGCAGCGTCTGGGATCGCACGAAGCCGAAGATGCCGACGACCACGCCAATGATGCCAAAGATAAACAGCAGGACGTCCAGGGCCGTGAACAGCAGCGAATCCCACAGCGGCACAAAGACGAATAATGCGCCCAGCGCCAGCGCGATCCCACCGCCGAAAAACGCGAGGCAGCCCAGCGAGAGATAATAGCGCCCGCGCCGGGTGATGTTACGAGCAGGGTTGATATTTTGCATAGATTACTCCCCTTCCTGAGAGGAGGTATCCTCCGGTGATTCTGATGACTCAGCCTGCGGCGAACTGGCCGGGACTGGTTCGACTTTGTTCAGATCCTCGGATTCCTGAACGAGCGGACGGGGGGCTTGCATGACCACCACCGGCAGATCCTCGGGCTGGTCTTTGGGTTCATCCCCCGACGGTTTTTTGTGCTGGGCGATCACGCCGTCCATCTTCTCGCGGAGTTCCACCAGCGTGGGCAGCGGCTTGTACATCAGCAGATCGGCCTGTGCCTGCGCGATGACCGCTTCCTCTTCTTCCGGCGACAGCCGGTACGCCGTGATCAGGACAATGGCCATGTCCTTGAGCGTCGGGCTCCGGCGCAGGCGGCTGCCGACTTCCGGTCCGCTCACTTCGGGCAGGCGAATGTCCAGGATCGCCAGTTCCGGCAGCTCCCCGCGCACCCGGCCCTGGTCTACGTTTTCGATCCACGAGACCGCCTCCCCGCCATCGACAAAAGCCACGCCTTCGATTCCCCAAATCTCGAACATGGCCAGCAGTACATCATAAATATCTGGCTCGTCTTCCACGACCATCCAGGTTGGCAAGGTCCTAACTCCCTACTTATCGATCCTGACCGTCACTTCAACAAGTTTACATTAGATGGCGCGAATAATAAAACCGCCATTAGTCACACTCTGTGAGTTGTGAGTTTTGAGAGCGTGTTTGTAAATTCCTTTTACCCCTCCCTAAATCCCTCCCCGCACGCGGAGAGGGACTTGAGACTCCCCTTTCTCCGCGTGCGGGGAGAAGGGGTGCCGACCAAAGGTCGGACGGGGGATAGGGGTAAATCATTTAACAAACACGCTCTGAGTCTTGAGCGTTGAGTCGAGCTGGCCGATGTTTTGCGGATCTCACCTGATAAATCCCTCTCTCTAGCCGAGCCAGGGATGGAGCCTTGCCAGATACCTCAGGCTCTCCGGCTATGTCGGAGAGTGGAGCAGGGCGGTGAGGCTGACTCACGACTCACAACTCAAAACTCATAACCCAACCCAATCGGCACGACGCATAGATTATCACTCAACGGCAAAACGCGGTACTATTGGACCGGATCAATCGGTGGCTGACGGAGGACGTGTGGTTGAAACCCTGGTTAGTGGTTGAAGATGAAGAAGATATTCGGAATATTGTAAAGGTGATGTTTACGGCGTGGGGGCACGTATCGCTTGATTTTCGTGATGGGAACCAGACGTTCGCCTGGCTGGATCAGGTCGAGGCAGGAACATTCCAGGGGGAACTGCCCGAAATGGCCGTGCTGGATATTAAAATGCCGGGGCCGCGTGGCAACGAGATCGCGCGCCGGATGCGCACCATCGAAGCGTTCAAGACGATCCCGATCGTGCTGATGACGGCATTTACCCTCGACGATCAGGATCGTCAGGCAATGGTCCGCGATGACGGTGTGGATTATATTATTAACAAGCCGCTGCCCGATTTTTTCGAGCTCAAGAAGCAGCTTGAGGAAATCTGCGAGAAGAAGAAGGTCCGGGTCAGTGCCGTGCAGGCCAAAGCCGTTCAGAGTGAGGCGGGTCAGCACCAGTCCAAAGCCGCGACCGAATAACCCACGAGGAATAGCGCATGTCCCGAAACTCGGATCCTGCCCAGCCTGTCGCCAATATGCTGCATTCAGTCGATGCGCTCGGAGAGAACACGGGCCGCCTGTTCGGCCGGTTGTACGGCGGGCTGCGTCGCAAGCAGCAGAATCGTGACGCCGCCACCCAGCCGCGCACGCAGCTTCAGATCGAGCAGCTCAAACAGCTAACGACCACCCAGGCGACCAATATCCAGCGCCTGACGGGCGTCATGGCGGCGATCAGCGAAGGCGTCATCATGCAGGACAACGAGGGGCGCATCGTGCTGATGAACCAGGCCGCGCGCAGCCTGTTGGGGTCCGTGCGGATGTTCTGGCACAGCGAACTTGGCCGGATGTTTGCCGAGGCGCGCCACCGCACCGCGCTGGACGGCGAGATCACCCTGGGCGAGGCGCAGCGCATTGACATCAACGACCGCGTGATCGGCGCGCAGTTGGCGATCGTGGCCGACGAGCGCGGCGAGCGCCTCGGCACGGTGCTGATGCTGCGCGATGTGACTCACGACGCGCTGTCCGACCGGCTGAAGGACCAGTTCGTGACGCAGATGAGTCACGAACTGCGCACGCCGCTGACCGTGATCAAGGGGATGAGCGAGGTTCTGCTGGCGCTGCCCGAAGGCCGCCCGCCGGATCGTAAATTCCTCGAGGCGATCAGCCGGAACGCCGCGCTGCTGGACCGGATGATCGTGGAACTGCTGGATATTTCCGAGATCGGGGCGGGTAGTTTTGCCGTGCGCCAGCACGATATTCACCTGCCCGAATTGATCTTTACGGTCATCCAGGGGTTAAAGCCACGGATCGAAAAAGCCGAGCTGTATCTGGGCGTGATGGTCACGAATCGCGACCGTCTGAGCGTGCTCGGCGATGATCGCCGCTTGCAGTGGGCGACCGGGCACCTGCTGGACAACTGCGTCAAATACACCGAACCGGGCGGCGAGATCATGCTGCGCCTGGGGCGCATCCGCGATCGGTATATGCTGATCGAAGTGAGCGATACCGGCGTTGGCATCCATCCCGACGATCTGCCGCACGTCTTCGAGCGGTTCTACCGGGGTACCGCGCGTGATGCGTCTGGCAAGGTGATCGATCCGCGCGGGCTGGGGCAGGGGCTGTTTGTCGCGCGGGCCGTGGCCGAAGCTCACGGGGGTTATCTCAGCGTGGCCAGCGCCGTGGGCGAAGGCAGCACCTTCACACTGGCGCTGCCGCTCGGTGGCAAGAACGGCTCCAAGTCGCCGCTGCCCGATATGCCCGCCGCCCCGCCGGAGATGCCTCCCCCGCCGCCGGACATCATCGAACCGCCTCCGGATATGTTCAGTTCCACTCAGCGCCGCCTGCGGATGTAACTGGGCTTTTCCCGTATCCCGTCTTTCTCCGTGGATTGATATCTGGACGGGCGTATCGCCATCCGCCCCTGTACAATATTGCCACTTTCTCTCAGCACCGCCCAACTATTATGTGTGCTAAGATCATCCCAGGAGCGACGGTAGGGTGATGTGGCGGCTGTGGTTATTGGTTGGTGGATTGCTGGTCATCTGGATAATCCTCATCGCCGGGGCGCGCGCGCTTGCCCGGCAGACTCCCCTGCCTCCTACGTACCTCGACACCGGCTCCTGCGATCAGCCCTGTTGGGGAGGTTTCCAGCCCGGCGGTTTCACCGTGGCGGGGGTCAACAGCCTCGGACGTGATGACGGGCCGGGGCCGTATTATATGACCCGCATCGGAAACTACGGTGGCCGGACGGTGATGAATTTTGAGATCTCGACAGCGGGCCGTTTGTCGCTGGCGGATGTCGTGAACGAGTTCGGCGCGCCGGAACGGATCGAATGTCCAGGAGTGGGCCTCTCGCCGGGCAGCCCACCGATCATCACCACCCGGCTCTACTTTTTCGATGGGCTGGTGGTCGCGTATGCGCTGGGACCGGACGACCTGCCGCGTGTGTCGCCCGATATGCACGTTCACTCGGTGACGTACTACGCACCCGGCGAGCCCGCCTACCGGATCGGCGATTCCGTCCCCTGGCTGGGCTTCGCCGCCGCCCAGCGTTACTGCTCATCCTGACCTGCCGTGGAGCCACTATGAAACCCGTTTTCATCATTGTAATCTTTTGCCTGCTGGTGTCGTTTGTCCTGGCGGTTACGATTTCGGACGTGAATAATCAGATCGTCCGGTTCGATCAGAATATGTCGGAGACATTTCGTGTCCACACGTCTTCTACTGAAAGAACCATTTTTGAGCAGATCACGCGGTTGGGCGGGACCGCCCTCTGGTTTGTCAGCGGGGCCGGTGCGGCCTTTTTGCTGGCTCAGCGGCGTTACGCCGACCTTGTGACCGGCGTGGTGGTGATCGGCGGGGGCAAGCTGCTGAACCTGTGGCTGAAAGGCGGCTTTGACCGTCCGCGCCCGGAATGGGGCGAGTGGTTGCGAGGTGGCCTCGAATTATTTTCGTTTCCCAGCGGGCACGCCATGATGTCGCTGCTCGTCTACGGCTATCTGGCCGTGGTGCTGTGGCGGATGATGCCCACCCGTTCCGTGCAGATCGCGCTGGCGGCCGGTACGGTGGTGCTCGTCGGCCTGATCGGACTCAGCCGTGTTGCCCTGGGAAGACACTATCCCAGTGATGTGCTTGCGGGTTATTCGATGGGCGGCGCGTGGCTGAGTTTGTGTCTCGCCGGTAGAATGTGGATCGAGGACTATCGGCGAGTCCGCGCTCGACACCCGTATCCGGTTACGAAACAGGAGGAGGAGACCGTTTATGAGACGAATCGCGGTATTGACCAGCGGAGGTGATGCCCCCGGCATGAACGCCGCCATCCGGTCGGTGGTGCGCACCGGAATCGATTACGGCTGGGATGTTTATGGGGTTGAACACGGCTACCAGGGCCTTGTCAGCGGTGACATGATCCCGATAGGCCGGCGTGACGTCGGCGGGATCATCCAGCAGGGCGGGACGATGCTCGGCAGCGCGCGCTGCCCGGAGTTCAAAACCGACGAGGGACGCCGCAAAGCTGTCCACGAGCTGAACAAAGCCGGCATTGAGGCGCTGGTCGTCATCGGCGGCAATGGCTCGCAGACCGGCTCTTATGAATTGTGGAAGCTGGGCTATCCGGTCGTCGGCGTCGCCTCGACCATCGATAACGATCTCTACGGCTCCGACATTACCATCGGCGTGGACACGGCGCTCAACATCGCGCTGGAAGCGATCGACCGGCTCAAAGTCACCGCCTCATCGCATGAGCGCGCGTTTCTGGTCGAGGTTATGGGGCGCGACTCGGGCTATCTCGCGCTGATGTCGGGCATCGCGGGCGGCGCAGAGGGTGTGTGCATCCCCGAAGTTGAAACGTCGCCCGAAGCCGTAGCCGACCTGATCCAGATGGCCTATGAGCGCGGCAAAAAACACGCGCTGATCGTCGTGGCCGAGGGTGCGAAGTACGACGCGGCCGGGCTGGCGAAGTATTTCGAGGAGCACGGCGAGGATCTGGGTTTCGCCTTGCGCGTGACGACGCTCGGCCATGTCCAGCGCGGCGGGATGCCCGGTGCCTATGACCGGCTGCTCGGCACGCGGCTGGCCGCCAAGGCGACGGAAATGATCAAGCAGGGGAAATTCGGCGTGCTGGCCGGCCACCTGAAGGGCGAGATCACGACAACGCCGCTCGACGAGGTGGTATCCAACCGCAAACAGCTTGACCCGGCGCTGGTCGAACTGGCGGGCGTGCTGGCGAAGTAGAGCCGTCAGCGGTTAGCGGTTGGCGGTTAGCCGTTAGCATTATCTCGCTCTCGACTGTCTCACAATGGGACAAGGACAGGCCCCTAACCCCCTACCCCTTCCCCCAGCCAAGCCAGGGGAAGGGGAGAATATCGCTGGCGGATCTCCTCTCCCTAGCTCGGCTGGGGAGAGGGCAGGGTGAGGGGCGTTTTCAACGATCCCAAACCGCCCTGAGCAGTTCTCCGGGTCGCCCCTACGTTTTACCCCTCCCTAAATCCCTCCCCGCAAGCGGAGAGGGACTTAACGGCGTGCATTGTGCTCCCCGCTCCATCTTGAATGGAGAGGGGTCGAGGGTGAGGCTGTTCCCCTTAATCCTCCTATTCGCCTTTGCATTACCCACCCGCCACCTCAATCATCTAGAATTGTTATGATGCTCCTGATAAAAAATCATCCGGTAAAGGCGAGGAGGCTGCCCAACTCATGATCCAAACACGTCTGCGCAAAATTCTACGGGACATCGGATCGCGAAAGACACGCACGTTTCTCGTATCGTTCAGCATCTTTATCGGCGTGTTCGGCGTTGTGGCGCTGTTCTCGACGGGCGAACTGCTGATCAACCAGCTTGAGAAGGACATCCAGAAAGACCGGCTGGCGATGATGCGCATTGTGCTGACGTCCAGCCGCGAGGCCGAGATCGATAACCCGGCGTATTTGGCCGCGCTGCGCCAGGAGCCGGGTGTGGCGGTGGTCGAAGGACGTGCCGTGTATCCGCTGCTGTGGAAACTGCCCGACGAAGATCGCTTCCGCGACGGCACCATCGCCGCGTACAGCGAGCCGATCGACCAGTTGGTGCTGGATCCCCCACGCCTGATCGACGGGGACTTCCCGGTGACCGGGCAGGGACAGATTGCGATCGAGCGGCGCATGGCGGATCGCTGGGGGCTGGACGTCGGTGATACGATCGACGTGCGCATCCTGACGGCTGGCGCGGGCGAGATTGTGCAGGAGACTCTGGACGATCAGCGGCATCGTCTTTCAGGCTTACGGTGAGCAAACCGGCCCTGGTTTTGCGGATTACGAGACGCTGACCTTCTCGACCTACGACGATGCGCAGCATATCGCGGGGTTTAACGGGTTCAGCCACTTCTACGCGCGCTTCACGGATTACGAGACCGCCAAGGCCGAGTCGGCCAATATCCAGGCGGCGATTGCCAACACCAGCCCGTATGTCCCGGTGTTCGCGGCGGTGGAAAACCCCGACAAGAGCCCGCTGATCGAGAACACGCGCCAGACGAACGCCGTGTTGTTTATGCTGGCGATGGTCGCGCTGATTGTATCCGGCTTCCTGGTGGTCAACGTCATCAACTCGATCGTGGTGGAGCAGCGGCGGCAGATCGGCGTGATGAAATCGCTTGGCGCCAGCCGCTTCGACAACTTCTATATTTTCGCCGGCATGGCCCTGACCTACGGCATCCTTGGGGTCATCCCCGGCGTGCTGCTCGGTATTCCCGGTGGATTTTACATGGCGAAGGCGCTGGCCGAGCAGAACAACACCATCATCGAGGATTTTGTTATCTCGCCCACCGGGGTCATCCTGGGGATCGTCGTGGGGCTGGCCGTCCCGCTGCTTGCCGCGCTGGTTCCCGTGTTCAATGGCACGCGCGTCAGTATTCTGGATGCCATGACCGACTATGGCATCTCTTCCGATTACGGCAAAGGTCCGCTGGCCCGGGTGATCAAGTCACTGCCGCTGCCGCTCACGCTGCGGCAGGCGTTCAACAACGTGAATCAGAAGAAGTTCCGGCTGGCGCTGACCGGTGCCACCCTGACGATTGCCGTCGGCGCGTTTATGGGGATTTTTGCCGTGTTCTCGTCGCTCACGGCGGTGATCGATGATATTTTCGCCGTGTTCGGCAGCCAGGCGTCGATTGCCCCCACCGAGGGCCAGCGTTACGAAGTGATCCGCGATCTGGTGATGTCGGACGAACTGGCGCAGCGGCTCGAAGAAAATGACCTGCCGCCCGTAAAGGCGGTCGAGCCGGGCGCACAGCTCGCCATCGAGATCGAAGGTTACGAGCCACCGCCTGTCCAGGCAGGGCCGCCCGGTGTTTCGGCCATCGGAATGAACACCAACAACCCGGATCTGGTCGATTTTGACATGCGCTCCGGCACGGATTGGCGCGACGATCCTAACCTGGAAGGCATCGTCGTCAGTTCGCAACTGGCGGACCACACCGGGAAAGATACGGGCGATTCCATCGTCATGATGGCGGGCGGCGGCCGCGGCACCTTTACGATCATCGGCGTGGTGGAATACCCGTTCGACTGGGTGTGGATGCGCTATGAAGATCTGGCCCGGCTGGGTAATCTGTACCTTAACGCTTCGCAGTCCTCCGACCAGGCCTCGCAAGACCCTGTTGGTGAGGGCGAAATCTACCCCAACTCGATCAGTCTGATCCTCGACGCGAAAGATCCTACTGCCGCGCAGGTGGATGCCGTGAACGAGGAGATCAATCAACTTCTGCTCGCGCAGGGTATCACGGCTAACTACACCAATTGGGTTGAATTTCGGGATTTCATCTCGCAGTTCATCCTGGTCTTTAACATCATCCTGTACTTCGCGGCCGCGCTGATCGCGCTGGTCGGCGCGATCGGCCTGCTCACCAGCCTGTCGATGAGCGTGTTCGAGCGCCAGAAGGAGATCGGCGTGATGCGCTCGGTGGGGGCCACGTCGGGATCGGTGGCGCTGCAATTCCTGGTCGAAGGGCTGACGATCGGCCTGCTCGCGTGGGTGATCGGCATCCCGATCGGGTATCTGATCAGCGTGGCGCTGAACGAGGCGCTGCCGTTCCAGAATTTGGGCGGCGGCTTCCCGCTGGAGACGATCCTGCTCGGTCTGGTTGGGATGATCATCGTGGTGACGATCGCGAGTCTGTGGCCGTCGCTGGCTGCCGCGCGCCGCACGATCTCCGATATTCTGCGGTATCAGTAGTACGATTAGCCTCACCCCCCGGCCCCCTCTCCACGTGGTAGAGAGGGGAGGGTTGCTCGCATCCACTGTAGGGGCGGGTTAACAAACCCGCCCTGGGCGACTCAGCGGGTCGCCCCTACATGTCCATGACATCCTCACCGTTCTTGTACAAGTCCCCTCTCCAGCACATGGAGAGGGGATTTAGGGGTGAGGCTGACCCCACCATAGCCAAATCCACCACGGCGCGGTACAATGCGCCCCCGGAGCGCGCCCTTGCGCTCCGATCCGTGTCTATGCTGAAGGACTGGTTATGGCTGAACAACGCACTTTTCCTCTGATTGCGCCCCATGGTGGCGTCTTGATCAACCGGCTGCTCGACGGTGAAATGCGCGATCTGATGCGCGAACGGGCGCAAACCCTCAAGCGCGTGCCGCTCTCCCCGCTGAACGTGGCCGACCTCGAATGTGTCTCGACGGGCGTTTACAGCCCGCTGACCGGCTACATGGGGCAGGCGGATTACACCAGCGTCGTACACGATATGCACCTGACGAACGGCCTGCCGTGGACGGTGCCCGTCACGCTGGCCGTGACAGACGATCTCGCGGACTCGATCCGTATCGGGGAGAGCGTCGCGCTGGCCGAAGAAACGCCCGAAGGCGAGCGCCTGCTGGCCGTGCTGACCGTGACCGAGAAGTATCAAGTACGATAAGCAGGTCGAAGCGCAGAACGTCTTCCGCACCACCGACGCCGAGCATCCCGGCGTGGCGCGCGTCTACGCGCAGGGCGACGTGGTTCTGGCCGGCGACGTGTGGGTGTTTGACCGCCCCTACGAAGTCGTGACGAGCTTCCAGGATATTCGCTTCACCCCGGCGGATACGCGGCGCATCTTCGCGGAACGGGGCTGGCGGCGCGTGGTCGCCTTCCAGACGCGCAACCCGATTCACCGCGCGCACGAATATCTGCAAAAAGTGGCGCTGGAAGTGGTCGATGGGCTGATGCTGCATCCGCTGGTGGGCGAGACGAAATCCGACGACGTGCCCGCCGATGTGCGCGTTGCGAGCTATCAGGCGATCCTCGACACGTATTATCCGATGGACCGCGTGCTGCTGAACGCATTCCCGGCGGCCATGCGCTACGCCGGCCCGCGCGAAGCGATCTTCCACGCCATCGCGCGCAAGAATTACGGCTGCTCGCACTTCATCGTCGGGCGCGATCACGCCGGTGTGGGCAAATATTACGGCTCCTACGACGCGCACCTGATCTTTGACGAGTTCGACCCGCAAAAGCTGGCGATCACGCCGCTGTTCTTCGAGCACGCCTTCTACTGCAAGCAGTGTGAAGCGGTGGTCACGGCCAAGACCTGCCCGCACGGCAAAGATTCGTGGGTCTTCCTGAGCGGGACGCAGGTCCGCGAGATGCTGTCACGCGGGGAGATGCTGCCGGTGGAGTTCACGCGGCCCGAAGTCAGCAAGGTGCTGATGGACGGTATTCGCGCCAAGAACGGAAGATAGCGGTTAGCGGTTAGCGCTTACCTCACCTGACCCCCCGTGCCCGCACGCTGCCACGCGCGGAGAGGGGGAGCCGGTGGCGAACAAGGTGGAGTAGGGGCGGGTTAACAAACCCGCCCTGTTTTCTAAAGCTTTACGCGACTCTACTTTGCGATTAGCGGTTGGCGGTTAGCCAACCTCACCCCTGGCCCCATGCCCCTCCCCCTAACCCCTCCCCACATTGTGGAGAGGGGGAAGAATTGGTGCGACTTAAGTCCCTCTCCGCTTGCGGGGAGGGATTTAGGGAGGGGCTAATCTATGGCAGATCCACCGAGCAGCGACCCGCCGCCGTCTGGCAGGTGGCGATGGGAGCCCCGTTGTGATTCACCGTGAACGTGCCCTGCGTCCAGAAGGTATAGGCGCTGTTCGCCACCCATCCCTGGCGCGCGTCGCCGCATTCGGCTGGCGCGGGCTGAGTCCCCAGTTCAAACGGAAAGACCATCAGGCAGCCAACGTCCTTAAACGCATTCAGCGGCGAGGCGGTGTATTCGGTCCAGATCGTCGCCGGCACCGTCATACCCGCGCCAGTAAAACTCAGCGGTGTCAGATCCACCGCCTGGCCGGACGTGTTCTTGAGCGTGAACACCGCCGGATTCGCCGTGTAGATCAGCAGCAGATCTTCCGCGCCGGGGGTGGTGCCGGGCACTGCCGGAGTCTCACCTGGAGCGGTGGCGCTGGTGCCTTCGTTGGGCAGGCCGGGTGTGGTCGGCGGCTGGAAGACCGGGAACACGTCCATGCCGGGGTTGTTGGTCAGCCGCGAGACGCCGATCCCACTGGCACGAATGGAATACAGATCGTAATTGCCCGACGAATCATCGGCATAGACCAGCCACAGGCCGCCCGGCGACCATGTCAGGCCGCTCACCTTGCCGCCGTTGACCGTATACTGGATCTTATCGGTGCCGTCCGCGCGGATGCTGAAGATCTCTTCACGCCCGCTGCCGACCGGGCTTTCGGCTACATACGCGATGCGCGCGCCGTCCGGCGACCAGACCGGGTTACGCACCTTCTCATTGGTCGTCAGGGCGCGCGGCCCGGTCGGATCGACCACCCACAGATCGACCGCGCCGCTGGTCGAGGTGGCGGCAAACGCCAGCTTGCCATCGCGTGACCAGACCGGCTCGCCATCTGCCGTGGCGTTATTGGTGACACGGGTCGGCGCGGAGCCATCCGCTGCGCTCATCGTGTAGATCTCAGCATTGCCGTCGCGATCCGACACAAAGGCGATGCGCGCGCCATCGAACGACCACGCGGGTTCTCGGTCCATGTTGGGGCTGTTGGTCAGGTTGCGCGGGCTTGAGCCGTCCACGTTGGCGGTGTAGATTTCCTCGTTCCCATCCCGATCCGAGACAAAGACGATGCGCAGGCCATCCGGCGCGAACGAGGCCCAGGTGTTGTTGCCCCCGGTGCCGTTGGTCAGATTGCGCAGCTCAAACGGGGCCGGATTCCACACCTGCGACCCGTCCGCCGCCGCGATCCGGTTGGTGGTGGCGAGCCACAGATCACGCCCATCGGAGAAGATCAGCCGCGAGCCATCGGGCGACCACATCAGCCGGTGATCGGGGCTGGGCGCGGTGCCAATCGTGCGCAGATCCTGCCCGCTGACCTGCATCACCGTCGGGATCAGATACCCCTCATAGCCGGACAGGTAGCGATCAGGACGTTCGGCAGGTTGGGCCGGGTGCCGGCGGATAGTTGAGCATCCAGCACGGGCCAGGGTTCGACCCAGTATTTGCCGGGTTCACCTTCGGCCGTCCAGCCGGTCTGACCATCCCAGCGGCGCACCTGCCACCACCAGAAATTCTCGGCGCACTGCGGCCCACTGAGCACGCTGAAGACTTCGCCATCGGCCAGCACGCCCAACACGGTTGCGCCCATGTTGGCGGTCGCGCGGAGATTGTTGCCGGTGCCATCACTCACCACCACGCGCGCGCTCTGCCCGACGGTCAGTCGTGGAGCCTGTGCGGTTCCACAGGTGCCCTGCGCGGCGGCGCGTTCGAATGTGGGCAGAGCGGTCATAATCAGGACTGCCAGCAGAATCAAGGTTCCTATACGACGCATGAAAAATTCCCTCCTGTGAATCAATAGCATGAGGCCCGATTTTCGCATCATTCCCCGGTGTGACCCAATACGCCGCGCCTGTGATTACCCGGCGATCTCGGTCCGCTGGCCGATGCGGCTTGATAGATAGGCCGCGTCCATCACTCGCTGGACCGCGAGTCCATCCGCGAAGGTGGGCGGCTGGACGACGGCGCGCCCGCGGATCTGGTCCACCATCAGCCCGGCCAGCTTCACGAACGGCCCCAACAGCAGATTCTCGTCCGGCACCCACAGCGGCGGCTCGTATTCGGGCGGGACATGGATCAGGCTGAGTTCTTCGCTGCGGCGGCGGCCCCACAGGTGCAGATCGTCCTGGACGACGAGCGCGCCCTCGGTGCCGTGAATGGCGAGGCGGTGCGCTTCGCCCCCGGATACCGCGCTGAGGTTGATCACGCCGCGCAGCCCGCCGTCCATTTCAAGGACGAGCGTCGCCTGATCATCGCTGGTGACGGCGCGCCGTTCGTCGCTGCCGGGCAGGGGGCGCATCGCGTAGGCCGGGCTGGTATGCAGCGCCGCCGTGACCGCGCGGACTTCGCGCCCCGTCAGCCAGCGAAAGCCGTCGATAAAATGCGATCCGATCGCGCCGAGCACACCGCCGCCCTGCAAAGCGTCCATCCACCAGCCCCAGGGGCGCTGCGGGTCCCAGCGCATGGTGGACATAAAGGTGGCTTCGAGCAGCACCGGCTCCCCGATGTAGCCCTGATCGACCAGCACCCGCTGGTAATAACGGGCGGGCAGGTAGCGGAATTCGTAGTCGATGGTGTGGATGCGCCCGTATTCGCTCGCCACCGCGATCATTTCCTCGCCTTCCGCGGCGCTGAGCGCGAAAGGTTTTTCGCACAGCACATGTGCGCCCACCTGCAACGCGGCAATCGTCATCGGGTTGTGCAGCGCGGGCGGCGTCACCACGCTCACAATGTCCGGCGTCACGTCCACCAGCATTTGTTCGTAGTCGGTATAGACCGCCCGCACGCCATACTGCGCCGCGATCTTTTTGGTCTTCTCTTCGGACGCGCCGCACAGCGCCACGACATTTGTTTCGGCAAAGCCCAAAAAACCGGGCAGTTGGACGCGCGCCCCAAAACCGGTTCCGATCACCGCCACCCGCAAAGGAGTTGTTGTCTCGGCCATCTTGTGCCCCTTCACCTGATCAATAGAGCCCAATCATCACGCCCCCACAGAGCGCCCACAGGATTAATCATACCCGATTTTCGGAAATTGGTTTAAGGGAGCGCAAGGCGCGCGATCTCTCCCCCTCTCTACCACGTGGAGAGGGGGCAGGGGGTGAGGCAGTTGGGGCTAACTCTCCGGCATGATCACGTTCTCGTCGCGCAGCAGCGGCGAGACATCCTGGGGCAGCGGCTCCTGCGGGATGTACGCCGCCCAGTTCCTGAAATCTTCCACGTACTCGGGATCGTCCATCTTCGATTCGACCCAATTCAGGAAATATCGCTCGCGCACCGAATCGAGCTCCTCCACCGACAGGTTGCCCCGGACCATCGTGCCGATGATCGCCACGTACCAGCCGCGTGACGTTTCGATCGGGCCAACGATGTCGCCGGGCTGCGCGCTGAAGATCGCCGTGCGCACGTCCTCGGGCAGCGACTCGTCATTCGGGGAGACGATACGCCATTCCGCATCGCTCTGGGGGGTCATGTCCAAGGACGCGGCGATGTCGCGCACCGTTTCGCCGGCCTCCAGCCGCCCGATAATCGCGTCGGCCTCGTCCTCGGTGGCGATGATCAGGTCCTGCACCTGCAAACCCATCGCCGCTTCCTGGGCGGCGGCGGTGGCTCCGGGCTCGTTGCTGATCAGGAACTTAAGCTGCGAATACAGCGTCCGGGCGCGCACCACCCGCCGAAAATCCTCTTCGGTCATGCCGGTGTAGATCTTTAGCTGCCTGATGAATTCCGCATATTCGCTCTCGAATTCGGGCGGGAGCGCGCCACCTTCGCCCACCTGAAGCACGAGGAACTGTGCGACGCGCGCATCGAACTGGTAGGGGTCCACTTCCACGCCGCGCCGGATCGCTTCTTGCAGGGTGATGGCGTCGATCACCATGATGCGCTGCACCTGCTCGCCAAAGCCGTTGCTGTCGGCCAGCGTTGCGAACAGCGACGACACCCATTGATTCTCCGCCTTACGCAGATCGAGAATTTTGTCCGCGCCGTGTTTCTCAACCAGCTTCACCAGTTGGTAGAGCCGGAACCAGCGTTCAAACCGCACCTGCTTCTGAAACTCCGCGAGCGTGATCTCCTCCGTTCCCACACGCGTGATCACGGTGTCCGGGTTTGCGTCGGGGGCGTTGGTCGGAATGAGATAGGGCTCTGGCGTGGCCGACGGGGTGGGGGATGGTCCTGGCGTGGCCGAGGGGTTCGCCAGCGCCACGACCGTCTGTGCGTCCTGGGTTTCGACCGCACCCTCGTCAATGTGAATAAAACCGCCGCCGCTGTCGTCCGAGGACGAGCAGGCAGCGAGCAGAACGATCAGGCATAACAGCATCACGAGGATGCTCAAGAACGATAACCATCGGCGTTTCATGCGGCTTCCTTATGGGTGGTGGCGAGAGTCATGACGATGCCGGATGAGCCTGTGCAATGTGGTTAGCCCCTCCCTCCATCTCCCTCCCCACAGGTGGAGAGGGAGGGATCGAGCAGCAAGTCCCTCTCCGCTTGCGGGGAGGGATTTAGGGAGGGGCCAACCATCAGGGAGCAAGCATCGAAGTGACATTGCCAAAACATAGACTCTGTACTTCACGCATTATACGCGCTGACCCGCTGCGTTATGTTACCGCGCCAGGGGGTGTTCGGTTCAAGATGCAGGTTCCAGACGTGCAGATAAATGGTGCCCTGGTAGCCGCGTTCGTACCCCGCCTCACTGTTCGTAACCGTCTCCAGCGGGAATACCCACAGCGCCGACGGCTGATCGACCGTGGTGATCAGCTGCAGCTTGCGAATGCTGGTCACGCTGGTGTGCGTGGTGACGCCGCTGAATTCGTGCTGCCCCGCCAGCGAGAACCGTTCCCCGCCGCCATTGACCGTCAGGTGGCAGTACGCCATATCCTGCCCGCCATCAAAGCCCGACGCCAGTTCGACCGCGAAGCGTACATCGGCCGGGAAGGATCCCTCATTGGTGACGCTGTAGGCGCAGGTGAAGTGATCCTCATTGTGCCGGAAGGTGAACATCTTGCCCACGCGGATCGGAACCTGCTGATCGCCGACCCACACATGCCCGCTGCGGCTGAGCGTAATCACGGCCTGCTGCGCGTCCGCCTGGACATCGACCTGATAGGGCAGATTGACGAAATCGCCCTGCTCGCCATAAAACGCACGGTAAAAAGCGGATTGATCCACATCGTCGCGCAGGAAATGATCGATGAACGCGCCGCGCCGGTACCAGTCCACCAGCAGGTAGCGGTCGATCCCGGCTTCTTTGACGCGGATGGCGTCGCGCAGCTCCCAATCGCTGGATTTCGCGGCGATCTCCGGCGTGACCAGCGCATTCTGCTGCGCGCCTGCGCGGATCTCCTCGTGATAACCTTCTTCGTAGCGCGACATGATATTGAGGATGTTGTAGCGCAGCGGGCGTGAATCGAATTCGAGCATCATGCCGCCGATGTTCGGCTTCCAGATCGCGTTCAGTGCCGATCCGGTCAGCACAATCTCGTGCGTGCTGTCCTTGTTGAAATCGAACTGGCGGACGGTCAGCGGCGCGTTCGACCCTTCAGCGAGTTCTTCGGCGGCGATCAGGTTGGCGTAGTTCGCCACGCGGAAATTGAACAGGTAGATGCCGCCGAACAGCCCATGCCAGTAGGCGTCGTTGGCCTGCGCGCGCCACAGATGATCCAACGCCTGATCTTTCGGCTTACCGTCGGGCATGGCGTGGACCTTCTCCGCGACGTGCAGCATGCGCTTGTTCATGTGGTTGACTTCGTCGTACTTCACCATGAAGTTACGCCAGATGCTCCCGCGCAGATAGCGCAGCACATCCTCGCGCTTCTGATCCGTGAATTCCTTCTTGATGTGCTTCAATTCGCGGAAACGCGCCGGCGGCAGCGACCACTGGCCCATCTCGAAATAGCTGGCGGTGGGCAGATAAACCCGGCCCAGCGCGGGATAGCTGGTCGATATAATCCATCGGGCGGATCGTTTCCACCCATTCGCTGTTCTCTTCGATGGCGGCGAACAGCTTCTCCATGTACTTCGTTTCGCCCCAGTTATGTTCGTAAGTGCCCGGCCATACGCCGAACTTCTCGCCGTCATCGCCCATAAAGGCCAGCCGGGGGCGGAAATCGGGCGGGGCGTCGTGGGTCTGATCGCGCAGCCAGGTGATCAGGTTGGGCACGGTGTCCCACGGGATCGCGTAGCGGAGATAACTCAGCGTGGGGAACACGCGCACGGTGTAGCCCTGCTCTTCGCTGACAAAATAGCCGAATAATTCCTTTTCCTTGTTGTAACCGACAGCTTCAAAATGGGTATCGTCAATAATCACATAATCGATGCCGGCCTCGGCAATGGGGCGGACGAGGTGCGGCTCCCAGACCCGTTCGGCCAGCCACATGCCGCGCGGTTTCATGCCGAATACGTCCTCGACGGCCTTGCTCAATTTCCGGATCTGGCCGACCTTGTCCGCGTCGGGCAGGGTGATCAGGATCGGCTCGTAGTACGCGCCGGAGAGCACCTCAAGCTGCCGGCGCTCGGCCAGCGCCCGGATGCGCTTGAGGAGCGGCTGCTGCTCCGCGATCAGGTAATCGAGCAGGCTGCCGGTGAAGTGAATGCCACATTTGACGTTGGGATGCTGCTCCATCAGGGCGACAAATGGCTCGTAGGCCACTCTGACGCTGTGTTCGTTCACGAAGTCGAACTGGCCGACCGGCTGATGATTATGCAGAACCAGGGAGAGATAAAGCTTCGAGGTCATGTCCCCTCCTTGACTAAATCGGTTTAGCGGCTGTAATTGTGCTGATTGTAACACACATTGGGGTCACACGACGGTTTTTTTGTTGGCGAAAGAGGCATGTTACAATGAAGATGTCCGATCATGATAGCCATACCCAACAGGTCCACTCCATGTTATACAACGTGCTTGTTGTCGAAGATGACCGCCGGGCAGCAGAAGGCCTCGCCGCGCAGATCGGCGTGTTGGGGCACACGGTCGTGATTGCATATGGCCCCCGCATGGCTCTTCAGCAGTTGAACGAAGTGATTCCCGACGTGATCTTCATGGACATCAACATGCCCGGCATCGACGGCGTTGAGGTGCTGCGCTTCCTGCGGCGTGATCCCATGACCGCCGATGTCCCAGTGATCATCATATCGGCTGAAGACCAGCCGGTGACCCGACAGGCAGCCTTCGCCGCCGGCGCGAACGATTACCTCGTCAAGCCGCCAACGCTGGAACAGATCGAAGCGGTGCTCGACAAGGTGATCCACATCACCCAGCCGGATGGCTCCGGCACCGCCGCCGAATCAAACGATACCCGCCCGGCGGATAAGGCGTGAGGCTGCGAGCCGTGATGGTCATTGCAGGGGATCATCTATTTTCCGTAGGGGCGGGACTTGCCCTGCCCAAAATGGGCAACTCTATGCGCTTTGACAAAATAATTCGGCAACCGGATTTTTTGTAGGGCGTATTGATGTTTTTGACAATGAATACGGATACGGGCTGACGACGCCCCTCACCCGGCCCTCTCCCCGGCCCAGCCAGGGGGGGCAACGCTCTCCCCCTAGCTCGGCTGGAGAGGGGGCCGGGGAGGGGCGTGTATTTTATTTCCGCATTAATTGTTAAACCTCATCAATACGCCCCTACGTCACATTGCCGGATCTAATTGAAAATCTGCATAGGGTTGCCCCTGCGCAACCGACCGATTGCCGCGCGTAGCTCCATTCAAGCTGCCCAGCGAAACCTCCGCTCAATCCCCGCGCCACGAGCGGAACGGCGGCGCCGGCGGATTAGTGCCGGTAAACATCCAGCGGACGCGGTCATAGCTGATCAGGTAGTGGAACAGGATCAGCACACCGAACACAACCGCCGCCGTGGTCGATCCCGCCGCTGCCAGCAGGATCACCGCCGCCGCAAAATAGACCACTTCGAGCAGCAGGCGCACCGGGCCAGGAACCGCCACGGGGGCCGGCCCCGGATCGTTCGGGATGCGGAAGATGCCCCAGAGCGTGGCCGCTGCCAGCGGCAGGCCGAATGCTAACCCATAGCGCATTAGCCCGTCGTGTTCAGTCCAGCCCCAATAACCCATCGCGAACAGCCCTGCCATCTCCAGCACAAAGCGGAGCAGCAGGTTGAGCGGGTTGCTGCTCACGGAACCTGCTCCCAGCGGCCGAAGCCCGATCCGACCGCCGATCCGTCCGGCAGGGTGATATAAAACGCATACGCCGGGCGCGGATCGCGTGTCAGCGCGACGCCCTGCACCTGGGCCGTGTAGCCGGTTTCGCTTTCCAGCGCCCAACCCAACCGCTCGCGCACGCCGGGCGCATGAGCCCACACCTTGCCGAAACCGCTGGCCGGCGCATGACGATCCACGGGCGGCACCTCTTCGAGTTCCGCATCCGGCAGACCGGCATAATCTTTCTCGACAAAGTAGGCGGCGGTGCCATCGTCGTAATGCACGTAGATCTCGTTGGTATCCGAGCGCCACAGCATATAGCCGTTCTCGAAGGGCTGGTACGACGCGCCCGCGCTCATCGGCGCATTGGTCGGACAGCCATCGGCCTCGCCAAAGAAGAACGTGTACGGGCAGTGAACTTTGACTTCCGCGTGGGCGGTGGCGGAACCATCCGCCGTGCGGAGCGTGTAGATCGCGCTGTAAGCCGCGTAGTCGGGCAGGTAGACCTGGGCGCTGCCCTTGGGCGACTGGGCATTGACAACCGATGACACGGCGGCGATGTTCGGCACGGACTGGTCGATCGAGACGCCGCCTGTACCCTGGACTTCCCATGTGAGCGTGATGGCTGATCCGGGGTTGACGGTTTGCGGCTCGGCGGTGAATAACAGGATCACGTTGCCCGGCGGGGGCGGCTGGGGCAGGGGCGTGGCCGTCGGAACGAGCGCGGTATTGCTGTCCGTGGTGATGGGTCCGCTGGTGGGGACGCCCGCCGCCGCGACTTCGATAGTCTGTTCGGCCAGCACGGACTCCGTCACCACATCGACCACCCGCAGCCGCAGCGTTATCGCGGACGCGCCTGCCTCATAGATCGGGGCGATCGGCCCCTGTGCGGTGGATGGAACCCAGAGATTCTGGCGCGGCAGTTCGACCGACACAGCCGACCCATCCGCAAGTACCTGCTCAAAGACGAGATTGGATGTCGGCACCCGGTTGGACACGCTCCACATGACAAGAAGCTGCTCCGCGCCGACGCTCGCACTGTCCGCCTGGAAGACGTCGATCACCGGGCCGGCGCTGGCCGTCGCGAGATCATAGGGAATCGACACGATGCGCTGATCGACCACGCTGTTGGAGGCGATGTGCAGGATCGACAGCAGAAAGGCGGGCGGTCCGAAGTTCAGACGGGTGGCGCACCGTCACGTCGCGCGACCCATTGGCCTCAAGCGGCACGCTGTCCTGCGGGAAAACCGGCTCCCAGCGATCGAGAACGTAGGTATGCAGGCGCAGGCGGTATTCGTCAGTCAGCCCGGCGGTGTGCCAGGTGAGCGTGGTGGTGGCGGCTTCGTTTTCTGCGTCGGCCACGGTAATCAGGTTGAGCGATGAATTAAACGTAATGATGGCCGGACGCGGTGCGGCCCCGGTCGCCTGATAGGCGGTAGCTGCCTGATAGCCGCCGCCCGCCAGAGCCGCAATTAGAATCAGAACCCAGAGTTTTGTTTTCATCAAGCAATCCTCACCATAGGAGTTTGGCAACCTCAACGGTGTGCTGCCAGATAGCTTACAGTGTTGTTTTCGCAGCGGCAAGTCCACCCGGCCGTATGCGGTGTGCACGCGACCTGCAGAGCATGCTATACTGGAAACGAATGCGCGATTTCTGGTAACGTGATCGCCGCGAGAGGCTTGGGATCAATGGCTGCAGCATCATCACGAGGAGCGTTTGGTATGCAAACACGAGCTGTTATTCTGGCGGGGGGGGAAGGCAGCCGTCTGGGCGTCTTGACGGCCAAGCGTGCCAAGCCCGCCGTGCCCTTTGCCGGCAAATACCGCATTATTGATTTTCCCCTGAGCAACTGCGTTAATTCCGGTATTTTTGATGTGCTGGTGCTCACCCAATACCGGCCGCACAGCCTCAACGAGCATATTGGTTTGGGTCGCCCGTGGGACCTGGATCGATCGTTTACCGGCGGCGTCCAGCTTCTCCAGCCGTACCAGGGACGGCAGGATACGGATTGGTACGCGGGCACTGCCGACGCCGTGACCCAGAATATCAACTTCATCCGGCGTGGCCATCCCCGGAATGTTCTGATTCTCTCCGGCGATCACATCTACGAAATGGAATACGATCTGCTTGTCCGCTACCACGAGACCCAGGAAGCAGACGTGACGGTGTGCGTGATCCGAGTGCCGCTTGACGGAAGCGTCGCGCTATGGCATCATGGCGACCGATGACCAATTTCGCATCGTGGACTTTGTCGAGAAGCCCGCCGACCCGCCGGGCAATCTCGCGAATATGGGCGTGTATGTGTTCAAGCATGGGGTGCTGGAAAATCTGCTGCTCGAAGACGCCGCCCGTACCGATTCGCGCCACGATTTTGGCTATAACATCATCCCCCGCATGCTGGAACTCGGTATGAAGGTGATCGCCTATCCGTTTGATGGCTACTGGATCGACGTGGGGACGGTCGATGCGTACTGGGAAGCGCACATGGACCTGCTGACCATGCCCCCGTCGCTGAACCTGAACGACCGCTCCTGGATCATCCATACCCGCAGCGAGGAACGCCCACCGGTTCAGATCCAGCGCGGCGCGGTGGTCGAAGACAGCCTGATCACGGATGGCTCGATCATCAGCGAGGGCGCGCGCGTGATCCGCAGCGTGCTGTCGCCGGGCGTCTTCGTGGCCCCCGGGGCGCAGATCGTCGAAAGCGTGGTGCTCACCGACAGCTACATCGAGCGCGACGCCACGATCGTGCGGGCGATCATCGATAAAGGAGTGGTTATCGGGCAGGGGGCGACGGTTGGCAAGCACCTCGACGGCGACAAGCTGGGGATCGCGTGCATCGGCAAAAACTCGACGGTCCCGCCGGGCTTCACAGTGGAGCACAGCGCGGTGATGGGCACCGACCTGCTGGCCGAAGATGTGAGCGACCAGTATCCCAACCGGATTGTGCCGGCGGGGGCGCTGGTGGGTTTCAAACAGCCGCGCTAGGGCGTGGAATGCACTATTGGCCGCTATCTCCACAGCGTGAATAAGGGGAGCGGATCGGGTCGTTCCAGAGATTAGTCTGTGTAACGGCGGGCAGGCAAGCTTGCCCAGGGCGGCCTACGGGGTCGCCCCTACTCCAACGGTCCAGTCTGCTCGAAGCTGAGATCCACCCGGTTGCGCGCGCAGTCGTCCGTGTCCAGCACAATTTCCACCGGCGCGGAGAGATAACGGCCAGCCGCACTGACCTGCGCCCACAGGCGGCGATTTACCATGCCGGTCAGGACAACCTGCCATTCGCCGGCCGGCAGCCCGGCAAGCTCGCCGGTAAAGATCATCTGCGGCTCGACATCATCTCCCCACACCAACACCTGATAGGCATCCGTGGGACTGCCCTCCTGGTCGAGAATCCGCCCAGCAACAATCTGCTGATCGCACGTCTCGGCGGCATCATGGCTGGGGCTGCTGGAATTGGGGGCAAATGGGAACTGCCCCAATTCGACTGGCGGGGCTGGCGTGCTGGACGCGATCGCTTCAGCCGTCGCCATCTCGCTCAAAACGGCGGTGAGCGTCAGGCCGAATTCGGTTTCGCGGTCTTCTTGGCGTGCATTGCTGATCAGGATCACCAGAATCGTCACGGTCAGCGTGGCAAAAAACAGAACCACCGCCACGGTCAGCGCGATTTTGTAGAGGCGGCTGGATGTCAGACTACGTTGTGGGTCATTCATGTTAGTCGTTCCTCTGAGGAACTCGATCCCTTCACCTGCCACACCCGATCAATCCTGGCGTATTTTCTCGAAAACCGCCTCGGCGATTACCTTGTAGCCGCGCGGCGACGGATGACCATCCGTGGTGTCCAGATACACCTCCTGGCCAGCCTGGAGCGCGTCTCTGAGGTCCGGCAGCATATCAATATACTCGATGCCATTGGCCTCGAGCATCGAGACCACCTCAACTCTGGCTGCCTGTTCGAGTTCTGATGAGCTGGTCATACGCCTCGTCACCCTGTCCGGCCATCAGATCCGCATACACGCTTTCCTTGGTCGGGAGCAGCATGACGACCAGCCGGATACCTTGGGCGAGAGCCTGACTGTGGATATCCAGCAGCACATCTTTTGTGATGCGCATGCCTTCCGCAATGCGTGGCTCGTCCAATTGGACGGCCAGACTCCGGTACGCTACCGTAAATTTCGTGCCGACCCGTTCATCTGAATAGGCGGCGTCGGACTGCACCATGCCGATCTCATTCGCCAGCCGGCCGACGGTGTCATCGAACAGGATCTGCTCGGCGTCCGGTTTCCGGCGCGAGGCAAACGCATCACGCAGATAGACAGATTCATATGCGTCGTAAAAGTCGTTGCCGAAATAGAGAGCCGTAACGATTACCTCCGGCGAAAGCTCGGCCAGTGCGACCTGAACCTGAGCCCAGTATTCCACCGGGCCGAAGCCTATCGTTCCCATATTGTACACGCTCTGATCGGTCAGGTCACCCAGGACATACGGCCAGGTGTCTTCGCGTGGTGCGTTCATACCCCATGTCTGCGAGTCGCCAAGGGCCACCATATCGACATTTGAGGGCACCTCATCATTGCGGTAGCCGTTCGCATCGTGTCCCCAGGCGTTTGGCTTGACCATGCTGCCTAACAGCGCATCGTCGATCCGGTTGTTGACATTGGCGAAATTGTCCCCGGCCTCAGGGTTGATCGTGAAGACGATCAGAAACAGGAGCGGAAGCGTCCCAATGATGGCTACAACGGTGAACAGCGTGTAGATGATGAGCAGGGTGTGCTTTTTCCGGCCCAGCAGGCCGCCCAATGCCCATCCCAAGCCTGCCACGATTTCCAGCAGCGCAGAACCTTTCCAGCGCCATCCCGAGCGGCAATTCGTACAACAGGGTCGCCAGGGCGGCCGCGAAGACTGAAATCGTGCCAAGGATAATAAGTGCCTGGCGCTGGTGACCAAGCCGGCTAAAGCGCAAACGATACGGGCGCATTCGATGCTTCTCCGCTTGTGAATAACCGGGTATCGCATGGCCGCTGCGAGGACCTGGCTGGACGCAGCAGCGGCTCCACGGGCCGGTTTTATCTTTCCCTACGGGCTGCCTGAAGAGTTCTTGCAGCGCGCGCCACGTGCGCAGCACTTCAGCCACCCCCCACGCCTGCGCGATGCAGCCGTGCGGAACATGGGGCGGATCGCCGTCGTAGATCTCGCTGATGCTGCCCAGCCCGTGATCGTACAGATGATTCGCCATCGGCTCAAGATAACTCAGCGCGATTCCCGTGTTCCCATAGACCCGGTAATGGGCGCTCACGAAGGCCCCGATCAGCCAGGACCACGCGGTTCCCTGGTGATAGACGCTGTCGCGCTGCGCGCGGCTGCCGCCGTAATAGCCAATATAGTCGGTTTCGTCCGGGGCAAGACTGCGCAGCCCATACGAGATCACCAGCTCGCGCGCGCAGATATCGACGACGGCTTTCGCCTGTTCACCCTCAAGCAGCGGGAAAGCCAGCGACACGGCAAAGAGTCTGGTTGGGTCGCAGTGTCGGATCCTCGCCTTCCGGCCCATCGATCACGTCGTACAGATAGCCGCCGCTGTACCAGAAGCGGGCGCTAAAACTGGCGTAGGCGCGTTGGGCCATTTCGTGATACATGGTGGCATCGGCCGGATCGCCAAAGTCGTCCGCGAGCTCCGCGGCGATACGCAGGGCGTTGTACCACAGCGCGTTGATCTCCACGGGCTTGCCGATGCGCGGCGTCACCACCCAGTCTTCGATCTTCACGTCCATCCACGTGAGCTGCAAGCCCGGCTCGCCCGCGTACAGCAGCCCGTCGCTGGGATCCATGTGGATGTTGTAGCGCGTGCCGCTGATATGCCACTTCAGGATGTCGATCAGCACCGGGTAAAGCTCTTTAATCGCGGCACGATCGCGGCTGCACGCCTGCCAGCAGGCATAGACCGCCTGGAAATACCACAGCGTCGCATCGACCGTATTGTATTCTGGGGCCTGTCCGGCATCGGGAAACCGATTGGGCAGCATGCCCTGGTTGATGAAGCGCGCATAGGTTTGCAGGATAGCGGCGGCTTCATCCAAGCGCCCGGTGGCGAGGGTCAGGCCGGGCAGGGCGATCATCGTATCGCGGCCCCAATCGCTGAACCAGGGATAGCCGGCCAGGATGCTCTTGCCGGGCGTGCCGGCAATATCGCGGCTGACGATGAACTGATCCGCCGCCAGCACAAACTGCCGGATCCAGTCGGGCGCGTCGGGTGGCAGCGCGGCCTGCTCGAGTAGTTGCTGCTGGCGCTGCTGTTCGGCCAGGAGCGCGTCGTGCCACGGGAGCGGGATCGCCTTCTTCGGCGGTGAAGATGACCGCCAGCGTGTTCCCCAGGTGCAGTTCCGCGTTGATGGTCGCGGCGGCGAACAGGTCTTCCTGGTTATCCTCGAGCCGCCTCTTTTCTCTTCGGCCAGGTGGAAGGACCACCACCATTCCGCGTCGGGGGTGATGGTGCCGCCGCTGCTCAGGATGCGGAAGGGGCGGCTGCGGCCCGGCGACCGCGATCGGGCCGGGTGCTGCACCTTCACCGCCTGTCCGCCCGGCCAGGGCGCGGGACATGACTCCACGCTCGACATGATAGCCGCCCTTGCGTCACGACATGATGATCGCGGTAGGTGCACAGCGGCTTGAGCACCATGCGGACGTTCGATGTGCCGCGTGCATAGGTGTAGGTCACGTAGGTCGTGTTCTGGCCGTGCGCCATCCAGATGCGCTGCACGATGCGCACGTCGCCCAACCCCCAGACAAACACCGGAATCGTGCCTTCGAGGCGGAAGCTTTCCAGGTGGCGGTAGCCGTCGGGCAGCACCACGCCCGCCGCCCATTCGTGGGTCACCAGCGGCGAGCGCCGCCCATCGAGATCCACCCAGGCGTCGAGATTGGCGACCATCAGCGTGCGCCGCGTGGGCGGTTGGAGCGAGGCCGTCAGCAGGCTGTGATAGCGCCGGGTGCGTGCGCCGGCCAGCGACCCCATCGCATAGCCGCCGATGCCGTTGGTCACCAGCCATTCCCGGCGCAGCATCGCCTCCAGACTGCCGGTGATTTCGCGTCCGAAGTGGATCATGATGTTTTTGCTCTCCGCATATCGCAACACCCGCCCGAACAGGCTGGCTGCTTCGGGCGGGGAATAAGACCGGGTGTGGGAATGTGCTGCCGCGGTGGGCAGCGCGCATTCTTTGGCTGGTGGTCAGCCGCGCGTTTACTGCGAGTCCGGCGCGGTGTTGATCACGGAGTTATCCCCGCTGAAGGGGTTAGCCACATAACGATCGGCATCCCAGTCGTTATGCCACTGGTTGCCGTTGATCAGGTAGCGGAACTGATAATCACGGTTGGGTTCCAGTTCGACCGACGCTTTGAATTTGCCATTTTTGAGCCGGTCCATTGGCGTGGTGGTTTCGTCCCAGTTGTTGAAGTCACCTACCACGAAGGCGGACTCCGCATCGGCAGCCAGGGCATCGGGCAGGGTAAAGTCAACCTTGACCTTGCCGCTCTTGAGATAACGCTTTTTGAACATAGATGATCCTCCTTGTGCAAGCGGGCTTGCCTACCGATATTCTACCATTATTCCCAGTCAGCACCAGCCAGCGATCTGCACAGAGAAGGCGGGCGAGGACTGGGAAATGCTATAATGGCCTTAACACATATCAAGAGATTAGCGCAAGAGGAGAAGGAGAGCACGCGATGCGAAAACTGATGGCGCTGCTGTGGAGCAGCGTGTCGGTGGTATCCGGGCTGCTGGGTGAGCTGCCATCCGTGCCGGCGCTGTCGTATCCCCGGCTGGCGACGGCGCAGGTGGTCGCTTCGGAGGATTTTATCGTCGGGCTGCTGGCGGGGATCGTGGGCGTCTGGAAAGGGATGCGCGCGCGGAGCGGCTGGGCGATCCTGCTGGGGCTGATCGGGATCGGGCTGGGCGCGCGCCGGCTGGTGCGGCGTGAAATGACTAACGAGCTTCTGTCCGATGCGATGCGGGATGGGCTGGGGCCGGGCTGGCAGCGTGAGATCCGCCCGAGGTCCACCGCCAGTTTGGGCAGGCGCATCGAGCCGACCTGTTGGGACCGCTGCGCACGCTGCCTCGCCTGGGGGTGCGTGAAACGCGCGATGTGTTGTTCGCCGCGCCGGGTGGATATCCGCTGCGGCTGGATATCTACCAGCCAAAAGAGGCAGCCGGTGGGCGTCCTGCGGTGATCGTCGTCCATGGCGGGGTGTGGCTCCAGGGGGACAAGAGTTCTACGGGTTCGGGCTGCATGACCGCTGGCTGGCGGCACAGGGATATGTCGTGTTCGACATCCAGTACCGGCTGGCCGGGCGCTGGCCCGCGCCCCTGGCGGATGTCAAATGCGCGATCCGTTGGGTGAAAGCCAACGCCGCCCGTTACGACGCTGATCCGGCGCAGGTGGCGCTGCTGGGACGGTCGGTGGGTGGCTTTCTGGCGCTGATGGCTGCATACACGGCCAACAATCCCGATTTCCCGGCGGGCTGCTTCGAGAAGTCCAAGGTCGATGAGAGCGTGCAGGCCGTGATCGCCACCGGGCCGCCCACCGATCTGCGCCTGTGGATGGCCGAACAGGGCAGCGCCATCGAACAGCTTCTGGTGGGGCTGTCGCATGAGGTGCCGGCGATCTACGACGACATAACGCCGGTTGCGCAGGTGCGGCCCGGTTTGCCCCCGACACTCATCATTCACGGCCAGCGTGACCAAACGGTGCCGCACGCCCATGCCGAGATCCTGGCGAACCGGCTGCAAGCGTCGGGAGTTCCCAATGTGCTGCTGTCGGTTCCGTGGGGACGGCATGGGGTGGATGCTTTTCTGGTTGGGCTGACCGCGCCCATGATCCAGTATGACATCGACCGATTCCTGGCATGGGCATTCCATCGCCACGTCGAATGATGGTGGGGGGCGGTCACGCTCTGGTCACGGCGAACAGGTAAGTTTAGCCATAGAAACGTTTGAAAAGCTTTACCTCACCCCCGGCGTGCGTCCCCTTCGGGGCTGCACGTTTCCCCCTCTCCACGCGCGGAGAGGGGGAGCTGGTACGCCTGGCAAGTCCCCCTCTCTAACTCGGTTGGAGAGGGGGATGCCGACCGAAAGTCGGACGGGGGTGAGGCCGACTGTAAACTGACAACTGTCAACTGATAACTCTACACACTGAAGCGACCTACGAGGATACGACGAATGACGCAACGGTTTGTGATGGGGACGATCCCGATAGGACTGGCGGTGCTGCTGGTGGTGGCGAGCGTGCTGACGCCGCTGGCGAGCGCCGATGATCAGATACCCGGTCCGAATATTCCGGCGGCGGATCGGGCGCCGGACGCGGAGAGCGGGTGGGCGGACGCGGCGCGGCAGACGCAGAACAGCGCGGAGTGGTCCATCGGCGAGATGACCTTCCAGAGCAATTACCCTAACGGCTTTACCTTCACGGTCGAAGCGTCCAGCAGCGGCGGGGCGATTGCCAGCGCCCGCGTGGAATGGACCCACCGCGCCAACCGGCCGGGAGAGCCCAAGCAGGTCATCCGCGAAACGGGCACCGTCGATCCAGGCACCGGCCTGATCACGGCCGTATGGGCCCCGGAGCAGTCGTCTGCGGTACCGCCGTGGGTGGGCGTAAACTACCAGTGGCGGCTGCGGGACGAAGCCGGGAACGAATTCCTCACCGAACCGGCTTTTGCCGAATACGAAGATCACTCGAAAGCCTGGGATCGTCATGAGAGCGACGAGGTGATCGTGTTCTCGTCGGGCTTGCAGGATAACATCGGCGAGTTGGTGGTCGATGCGATGGACCGGCAGCGCCAGAAATACCTGGACGGCTGGGGTGCGCTGCTGCCGTATCGCCCGCGCGTGATTCTGTTCGGCAGCCTGGACGACTGGCTGGAATGGCAGATCGGCCACCAGGATACGACCGGCCTGGGCACGATCACGGTGGGCCTGACGAGCGATGTCTGGGGCGGGACGGTGCAGGTGCTTTTTGGCTCGCTCGATGATCTGGCCTACGGCATTGTCGTACACGAGGTCGAGCACCTGTACCAATACGAGTTTCTCTCGCGGCGGGTGGCGTTCACGCCGGGCTGGTTCCGGGAGGGTGACGCTACCTTTTACCAGATGGACGAGAGCACCCTGAACTACGCGATGAACTATGTCGACTACATGGTGTCAACCAACACCCTGCCGCTCCTGCTGCAAGGCCACGGTCCATCGGTGGGCGGCGACGATGCCCTGGACGGCTATTATGTCGGTTATACGTTCTTCAAGTGGATAGACGAGAAGTATGGTATCGAGATGCACCGCCACATCATGGAGTTGATGGCTCAGGATCTGCCGTTCACCGAGATCTTCGAGCAGGCGCTTGGGATGAGCATCACCGAGATCGAAAGCGCGTGGCGGATCTGGCTCGGCGCATCGCCTGACGCGCCCACGCTGGCCCCCACCTGGACGCCGCCGCCCATCTGGAATGGGCTGCCGACGGCGACTCCGTTTGTGTTCGGCAAGTAGCAGGTAGCGGTCAGCGATCAGCTTCAGCGGTCAGCTTAACCTCACCCCTGGCGAGCGTCCCGCAAGCGGGCTGCTTGCTTGCGCTCTTTCATCCTTGGGGATTTATGCGGTATCGGGGCACATGAATGGAATGTAGGGGCCCGCCGGGTCGCCCAGGGCGGGTTTGTTAACCCGCCCCTACAAGAATATGCGATCATGTGTCAGTCTAGATCAGGGCCGTTCACGGTCCTTGCGGTAAATAGCCGGGGTCTTGAAGGCCCCGGCGATCTTCAGGCGCTGAACACCTCGATTTGCTTGAGCAGCGGATCCCGATTCACCTGCGGGTAGTCATCCAGCAGCGCGTAAAAGCGCTTCATATAGTCCACCAACTGCGGGAGGGTGTGCGCCTCGAACCGCATCGTGATCGCCGGCTGCGTGTTGCTGGCGCGGACCAGCCCCCAGCCGTCCTCGAAGATCGCACGCGCGCCGTCCACGGTAATGACCTCGAATTTGTCCTGAAGCCGGTCGCGCACGGCGTCGATGATCTTGAATTTCACATCGTCCGGCGCGGCCATAATGATCTCAGGGGTGGCGGGCATGGTCGGCATTTCGCCTAGCATCTGCGAGAGTGTCTTGTCGGTCTTGCTGAAGATTTCCAGCGTCTTGAGCGCGACGAGCGGCGCATCGTCAAACCCGTAATAGTTCTCCCCGATGAAGATATGCCCGCTGACCTCGCCGCCCAGCGGGGAGCCGATCTCGTTCATCTTGGCTTTCATCAGGCTGTGGCCGGACTTCCACATGACCGGCGTGCCGCTGCTGTCGCGGATAATGTCGGGGAGCACCTGGCTGGCCTTCACGTCAAAGACGATCGACGATCCCGGCATGCGGGTCAGCAGGTCGCGGGCCAGCAGCGCCAGCAGCCGGTCGGCGGCAACGTGATGCCCGTGCTCGTCGATCACGCCGCAGCGATCCGCGTCGCCGTCAAACGCGATGCCAAAGTCCGCGCCGTGCTGGATCACGGCCGCTTCGAGATCTTTCGTCAGTTCGGGATCTTCGGGGTTGGGCAGGTGGTTGGGGAAGGTGCCGTCCGGTTCGCAGAACAGGCAGATAACCTCAACACCGAGCGATTCCATCACCGGCGGGACATACGCGCCGCTCAGCCCGTTGCCGGAATCGACCACGACCTTGAGCTTGTGGCTGCCCAGACGGACCTTGCTCTTGACCGTCTCCATGTGCTCGTGGATCATGCTGTAATCTTTAGCCCGGCTGCCGGTTCCTGCCTCGAAGTCGTCGCTCTGGATCAGCTTGAGGAGCGCCTGGATCTGCTCGTCCGCCAGGGCCAGCTTGCCATAGGCCATTTTGATCCCGTTGAATTTGGTCGTCAGGTGGCTGCCCGTCACCATGATCCCACCGGCGGCGGCATGTGATGCGGATGCAAAGTACACGGTAGGGGTCATGACGGGGCCGATGTCGGTCACTTTGAGCCCGGTGCTCAGAATGCCCTCGATCACCGCGTCCTTGAGCGGGGGTGTTGAGAGCCGGTTGTCGCCACCGACGAAGACCTGCTTGATCTCCAGGTTGCGCTGTACATAGGTGCCATAGGCCTGACCAACCAGCCGCGCCAGACGAGGCGTAAGCTGGGGATTATCGCCCTCAACCGTGCCGCGGATGTCATATTTTCGGAATATTTCGGTGGGAACCTGCGCCATGAAACCCTCCTGAAATCGCATAAAGATAATCCTGATTTGCATTATACACTGTCCGGGACATTCGAGGTATGCGAGGTTGAGCGGCGCGAAACCCGCTGTGGTATCCCCCCGGCGTGTGTGGCAAAACGCGCACAGATAAGTGTTTGATGAATTCCTGCCGGAACCCGGCGTCCGTGGTATAATGCCCCGCTGACATGCGAATTAGGAGAGAGCGATACCTTGGTTAGCCCGCTGGATTGGCTTTTGGGCCTTTTTTCGCTGGATATTGGCATTGATCTCGGTACCGCGAACACGCTGGTCAGTGTGCGGGGCAAAGGGATCGTGATCAATGAGCCGTCATATGTGGCAATTGAGCGCAAGACGCGCCGCCCGATCAGCGTGGGGCGGGAAGCCAAGGAGATGTTCGGCAAAACGCCCACCTCGAAGTTCATGGTGGTGCGACCCCTGCGCGACGGCGTGATCAGCGAGTTTGAGATCACCGAGGCGATGCTCGACTATTTTATCCGCAAGGCACACGAGCAAAGCTGGGTGCCGATCCCGCGCCCGCGTGTGGTGGTGGGGATTCCATCGGGCGTGACCGAGGTCGAGAAGCGCGCCGTCTACGACGCGACGATCAGCGCCGGGGCGCGCGAAGCCTTCCTGATCGAGGAGCCGGTCGCGGCGGCGATTGGCGCGGGTCTGCCCATTCAGGAGACGCGCGGCAGCATGGTCGTGGACATCGGCGGCGGTACGACCGAGGTCGCTATCTTCTCGCTGGGCGGGATCGTGATCAGCCGCTCGATCCGCGTGGCCGGCGACGAGATGGACGAAGACATCGTGCAGTACATGCGCTCCAAGTACAACCTGCTGATCGGCGAGCGCACCGCTGAGCGCGCCAAGATCGAGATCGGCTCGGCCTATCCGCTGCCCGAGGAGCGCACGCTGGTGCTGCGCGGGCGCAACCTGATCACCGGCCTGCCCGAAGCGGTCGAGGTCTCCTCGATCGAACTGCGCGAGGCGCTCAGTCCCTCGGTCGGCATCGTGATCGACACGATCCGCGATGCGCTGGACGAAACGCCGCCGGAACTGGTCGCGGACCTGATGGAGTTGGGGATCTGTATGGCGGGCGGCGGAAGCCAACTCAAGGGTCTGTGTGAGCGTGTCGCGGACGAAGTGAACGTGCGCGTGTGGCTGGCGGAAGACTCGATGACGTGCGTGGCACGTGGAGCCGGGCGCATCCTCGAAGATTACGACAACCTGCGCTCGCTGCTGGCCGGGTTAGAGCGCGGCTCGACGCAGCATTAGTTTGTTGGTTACTGGTTGGTGGTTATTGGTGATTGGTCATGACTGCCCCGGATCAGTGGTTCGGGGCATTTTGTCGAGTGGGGTATAATGCCGGGCAGAGGCAAGTTGGTGCACGGAGGGCCAGTTCGTGCCGCGTAGTGGCCGCGTCTTTTCGTTCGTGATGACGATGGTGCTCGTCTCGCTGCTGATCTTCTTCAGCGTGCGCGGCTCTCTGGAGCCGGTTGAGGCGGCGCTGTCGGTCCCGCTGGACTTCTTGCAGCGCTTGTTTGGCGGGGCCACCCGCAGCACCAGCGGCTTTGTCGATGATGTATCCGAATACCGGCGGCTGCGCCAGCGCAACAAGGATCTCGAAGAAGCGGCCGCGATCTATCAGGCGGAACTGGCGCAGCTGCGCGAGAAGGCATTGGATTACGACCGGCTGGCCGCGCTGCTCGATTATGATCGCTTCAGCCCGGAAGATCAGGAGTTCGTGACCTGCAACGTCATCGGCACCGACAGCACCGGCTTCGTGACCGCGATCCGCATCGACTGCGGGCGGCGTGACGGCCTGACCCGGCTCGACCCGGTGCTGACGGAACTCGGGCTGGTGGGTCGCATCACAGAGCTTTCCGCCACAGGATCGGAAGTGCTGCTCGTTACCGATCCCAACAGCCGGGTCAATGCGCGGCTTCAGACCACGCGTGCGGATGGTGTCGTGATCGGGCAGGTCGGCGGCGACCTGTTGATGTCCTTTATTCCGGTTGATGCTCAGGTGCGCGAAGGGGATCTCGTGATGACGAACGGCCTGGGCCAGACCCTGCCCGCCGATCTGATCGTGGGGCGGGTGTTGAGCGTGGCGCTGGCCGAAAACGAGCTTTACCAGGAAGCGCGCGTGCGCAGTCTGGTGGAGTTTAACCGGCTGGAGATCGTGCAGGTGTTGATCAATTTCGAGCCGGTGGATCTGTCGGTCTTCGAGGAAGAAGAAACAGCCCCCTGATCCTTGTGATTGGTTATTGGTGATTAGTTGTTGGTTATTGGTAACGCCGAACCGGCTCTGTTACGAGCAAGAAAATCGATACCAGCGTCCCAAAACTAATAACCAAAAACTAACGACCAACAACTACTGAAAGCTGATGGCACCTTTTGGGACGCTATATCGGTATCCCGCTGCTCCTGCTGGCGGCTATCCTGGATGCGACCTTGATGGCCGAGTTACGCATTGGCGGCGGCGCGCCCGATCTGGTCTTTCTGCTGGTCGTGTCGTGGGCGCTGCTTTCCAGCGTGCAGGAAGCGATGATGTGGGCGGTGATCGGCGGCGTGCTGAAAGACACCCTGTCGATCGCGCCGCTGGGCACGTCGGCGCTGGGGATGGTCGTGGTGGCGTTCGCTGCGGACTCGATCTTCGGCACCGTGCGCCGCAACAACTGGATCGTCCCGCCGCTGGTCGCCGCGGGCGGCACCGTGATCTATCACCTGGGGATTCTGACGGTGCTGCAAATTGCGGGTTATGGACTGTCGATCGGCCAGAGCCTCTTGTATGTGACCCTGCCGACGATGATCTACAATCTGCTGCTGATCCTGCCGGTGTTTCGCGCGGTGGGGTTGATTTACCAATGGCTGACGCCGCGGCGGGTGCGGCTAGAGTAACTGTAAGTTGAGAGTTGGATGAGGTTGCAGCGATGAACGACCGGCAAATCCTACCGTTTCAGGGCTTGCGGCTGGTACTGTTCCAGGCGATCGTGATCTGTTCGCTGTTGGTGCTGGTGATCCGCATGGCGGATTTGCAGTTTGCGCGGGGTGAGCAGTTCCAGACGGACGCCGAAGAAAACCGTTTGCAGGTGGTGTTGGAACCGGCCCCTCGCGGCGCGATTCTGGATCGCTTTGGGACGGCGCTCGCGAAGAACGATCCCGCCTATAACGTCACGATTGTTCCGGCATCCCTGCCGGATGATCCGGTCGGTGTGGAAGACGTCTATAACCGGCTGTCCGCACTGATCGACGTGCCGGCGACGCGCGCCGTGGCCGACGCGGCGGGCCGCACCGACGAGCGCAGCCTCGATGAGATGGTGCAAGAAGGTCGCGGTATCGCGCCCTACCGCGCCGTGACGGTGGCGACCGACGTGCCCTTTGAGGCGGCCGGGCAGATCCTCGAACAGGCGGCGCTGCTGCCAGGGGTTAACGTGCAGGTCGCTTCGGTGCGCCAGTATCCCACCGGGGCACTGACGTCCCATCTGGTCGGCTACCTGGGGCCGATCGGCCCGGAAGAAGAGATGGCGCTGCGCGAGTTGGGTTACGACCCGGCCTTCGACCGCATCGGCTATGCCGGGATCGAGGCGTATTTCGAGAACGAACTCGCAGGCGAACGCGGCACGGAAACCTGGGTGGTGGATGTGGCCGGGCGGCAGCTTCAGTTGGTAGATGAAAAGCAGCGCGAAGCCGGGTACACCGTGCAGATGACGCTGGATGTGGAGCTTCAGCAGGCGGCACAGGAAGCCCTCACCCGGCGGATCAATATCATCAACGCCGACGCGCAGCGGTTGGTCACGCAGCAGGGCGTCGTGATCGCGATGAACCCGTCCAACGGCGAAATCCTGGCGATGGTCAGCTGGCCGACCTACGACAATACCCGCTTCGCCCGCGTGATCGACGGCGAGTATTACCTGGGGTTGGAAGCCGATCCGCTGCGCCCGCTGGTGAACCATGCGATCAGCGCGCTTTATCCGCCCGGCTCCGTGTGGAAGCTCGTCACGGCGACAGGGGTATTGGAAGAAGACGTGATTTCGCCCACCACCCAGTTGTTGGACGAGGGGCGGCTGGTGCTGCCCAATGCCTTTGCGCCGCGCGATGTCGGCCTGAGCCAGACCTTTGTCTGCTGGAACCGTAATGGGCACGGGCTGGTCGATATGCTCCGGGGAATCTCCCAAAGCTGCGATGTGTATTTTTATCAGGTTGGCGGGGGAAACCCGGCTGTTGATCGAAACACGCTGCGCGAAGGGGGGCTGGGCGTGTTTGATCTCTACCGCTGGGGCACGACCTTCGGCGTTGGGTCCGAGTTGGGCGTCGAACTGCCCGGCGAACTGGCCGGGCGTATGCCCGAGCGCCAGTGGAAGCGCCGCAACCGCGGCGAAAGCTGGTCCACCGGGGATACCTACAACGCGGCGTTCGGGCAGGGTTACGTGACTATCACGCCGCTGCAGCTGATCAACGCGGTGGCGGCGCTGGCTAACGGTGGCACGCTCTACCAGCCGACCATCGTCAAGAACCTGCAAGACGCCAACGGCAACATTATCCAGGAGTTCAAGCCGCGCATCGCCCGGACTATTATGCCAAAGCCCGGCGAAGAAATCGTGCTGCTTCTCCAGGAAGATATGCTGATCAACGGCCAGAACAGCCTCGCCTGCCGCTGTGAAGATACCAGTGAGTGGTACGATCCGGCGCTGTGCGATCCCGAAAACTATGTAGGGCAGTATGACAGCGACCCGACGGATGATGGGGAAGACAACTCCGTGGCCGAAGAGGATCTTGTCCGCTACCGGGTGAATGTGCCCTACAACTACCCGTTTAACGCGGGCATCTGCGACGACCTGGAATTTAACGATCTGGGACGCGAAAGTATTTTCCAGCGCGGGCATGCCTATTTCCCACCTTTCGCCAGCGCCGACACGATCGGCTGGATCCAGCGCGGCATGCGCGAAGTGGTCATCAGCGGCACGTCGTCCGAGGCGGCGATGATCTCCCTGGAAAGTGACGCGATGCCGCTGCCCTATGTCAACGAGGCGGGCAAAACCGGCACGGCGGAATACTGCGACGACATCGCGTTCCCGCTGGGGCTGTGCGTGCAGGGACAGTGGCCGTCCCACGGGTGGTATGTCGGCTATGCCCCCTACGAAAACCCGGAGATCATCGTGATCGCGTTTATCTACAACGGCGGTGAAGGTGCGCTGGTCGCCACGCCGATCGTGCGCGAGGTGATGAACGCCTATTTCACGCTCAAGGCGCAGCGCGGGCAGCAGTAGCGGGAAGGCAGCAATCAGCTTTCCGCGGTCGGCTCGATTGAGCAAATGCATATTTACCGTTAGATGCGGTAACGCCTGTAGGGGCGACCCACCGGGTCGCCCTGGGCGGGCTATGTTAGCCCGCCCCTACATGAGCGCTCACATTGCCGCATTTAAAAGTAAAAGAGCATAAGCTCAATGTCTTGTGCGCTCTCGTTGCACCGGGAGCACACAGGGATGCTCCCCTACGGCAGACGGACCACTGCCCACTGTGAGCTGTCTACTATCGACTCTGCCACACCTCATACGCGCCGAGCATGATGAATTCCACCAGCAGCAGCGCCGCCAGCAGCGTGGCGACCGCTGTCAGGCCGATCAGCAGGTAAGCGCGCAGGTTAACCTGCGTGAGCAGCGCCACGACGAGCATATCCAGCAGCAAGGCGACAACCAGCACGCCGCCCGCGATCGTCAGCAGACGCAGCGAGCGGTGCGCAGCCTGCCCCGCGACAACCCACAACCCCGCGCCCAACAGCATCAGCACGACGCCCGGCAAGAACTGCACGATCAACCCCGCCTGACCGTTCAGGCTGCCCACGTTCACAATTGGAATGCTGCATACCACCGTGCGCGGGCTGTAAATGGAATACGCCAGATCGACTGGCTGGACATGCACGCGCATAAAATCACCGGAGACTCCGGTCGCGCGCACCGTGCAGCCCGTATGGACGCCTTCGCCGCCGTTCAGGTTCACAAAACATTCACCATAGTCGAGGGCGAGCGTATGCAGCGCCGTATCAGTATTGGTGACGCTGAGTTTGACCGTGCCCCGCTCGCCGTCGGACAGGGCCGGCGGACAGCGAACCTCCTCCGGCTCAGAGAACGGCATCGGGTAGGCATCGAGCGCGACATCGACCTCGAACACGCGGGTTTCGAGTTCCTGATCGGTGCGGTGCAGCAGCCAGTACAACGACACTGCGCTGCCGATCACAAACAGAACCACCGCGAGGCCGGTCATCCATCGTCGGGTAGGCGGGTGCATCAGTGAATCCCCCTGGTTTGGTGAAAGTTCTGCGCGGAGTATAGGCCGGTCCGGGGTGGGGCGCGAGTCAGCCTGTCAGCAGGGTATGCTCAACCACGAGATAAACCAGCACCATGAACAGCACCAGCGCCAGCACCGACGGCGCGACCATCAGCGCCAGCCGCAGATTGGCCTCCGGTACAAAGACCGTGGCTCCTATGCTCAGCAGCAGACAGAAGACGATCGCGCTGCCATACGCCGTCCAGACGTGGGCGGAGGGAGCATCGGGGCGGCCGCCGAGAAACCACAGCGCGCCGCCGGATGACAGCGCCGCCAACCCGACGAGAAATCCGCCGATGACAAAACGCGACCCGGCCTGATCGATGCCCCGAATCAGCGGCGGGAGCGGAGTCGGGCCGGTCGTAGGCCGTCGCGGCATAAAGGCGGTGTCGATGATCAGCCGGTGCTGGAATTCCTGCGCGACTCGACCGACCAGCGCCAGCAGCACGACCGTTACTCCCAGGATGAACAGGGTCAGCGCGTAGGAGGTGAGCAGGCGGCGGGTCGGGTCCTGGGCCATGGCAATTCCTGTTTTTTAAGTCGTACCGTAAAGCTCGCGGTAGACGTTGTACTGCTCGTAGATGCGGCGCACATAGGTGCGCGTCTCGTCGTAGCTGATGGCCTGGACGAACAGATCCAGGTCCGGGCCGGAGATGCTGAGCCACTGGGTCGCGTTGCCAGGACCGCCATTGTAGCCGGCCAGCGCCGCATAGGGCAGGCCGTCCATCATATCCATCACATACCGCAGATAGTATGCGCCAAACTTGACGTTGATATAGGGCCGGTAGACGTCGCTGTTCTGGTAGTTCGGCCAGCCCAGCCGATCCGCGATCCACTGCCCGGTATCGGGGATGATCTGCATCAATCCCTGTGCAGCGGCGTAGGACGTGGCGAATCCCTCAAACAGGCTCTCCTGCCGGATCAGCGAGAACATCAGCAGGGGATCGAGAGCGTTTTCGGCAGCAGCGGGCAGCACGAGCTCTTTGTAATAGGCGGGATAGCGCAGCCGCGCGATGTAGGACGGGGCCTGCGTGGTATCCACCCCCGCGTCGGTGATCAGGTCGGCGGCCGCGTTGATCGAGAGCCTGTACAGGCCCAGGTCGCGGAAATAGATCGCCAACTGGTAGGTGGCCAGCGGGTCGTCCTGCATAGCGATGCGCAGGGCATCGAACTCCATCTCGGCGGCTTCATAGGCAGTGGTGGACGCACCAACTATCAGCAACTCACGGCCCCGGATCATGCGCGGATCGTTCTCCAGCGTTTCGCTCAGGGGATAGAGCGCCTCGGTCTGGGTGATGCCAAACGTCGAGCGCAGCCACGCCTCGGCTTCGGTTAGCTGCGCGGACTCGTCAAACTCAAACACGGTGCCGGCTGGCGGCTGGAACGGTTCGCGCCCGGTGAGCAGGTCGTTGGCGCGGATGCTGTAGTAGCCGCCGGGGTCGGCGCTGGCGGCCGCCTGGAACGCCTGCGCGGCGAGATCGGGCTTGTTATCGGCCTGATACAGCCGCCCCACCCACAGATATGCCGCGGCTTTCAGTTCCCCCGTGCCGATCTCGGCCAGCCGCCCGAACAACTGCGCGGCCATCGCCGATGTTGTCGGCGTTGTAGGCCATCGTCGCGCCCATGAACAGCCCTTCCTGCGCCCGTTCCGTGGTGGGGAACATCTGGCCCAGGATGTCGAAGGTTGCCAGCGCGGACTCGGTATTGCCGAGCGTGCTGTAAAGATAGCCGGCCCGCCAGAGCGCCTCTGCGCCCTGCGGCACGTCGGGATGCTGAGTCGCCAACGCGGAATACTTCTCGATCGCCCCGGTGATGTCATTGCTTAGGAACAGGGTGCGGCCCTGTTCGAGCCATGCATCGCCAAAAGCCGGATCGTTGGGATAGGTGTCGATGATCGTCTGGAAGGTCGTCAGCGCGGCCTGGTTGTTCCCCACGCCGCGATACGACTCTCCGAGCATCATCAGCAGTTCAGGCGACTGCGCGCCCTCGTCGCTGATCGCCGTGTTGAGCGCTTGAATCGCGGCGTTGTAATCTTCGTTGTAGTAATCAATCCGTCCCTGCTGCGCCGCCTCGATCTCAAGTTCCGCGCCAAGCAGCACCCCAAGCGCCTGATAGGCTTGCTCGCTGGCCGGGTAGTCATTCACGATCCGCTGCAAGCGTGTATAGCCGCCCGCGAAGTCGCCCGAGTCCAGCAGGACCCGCGCGGCCTGATAGTCAATGCTGGCGCGATAGAAGCTGTTTTCGGCAAAGGCGAGGATCGCGTCGTACTGGGCGACGGCCTGGTCCGGCTGCCCGGCGTTGAGATAGCCGGCGGCGACTCGCTCGCGCAGCGACGCCAGCGACGACGATTCGCGGGTGGCGTCGGCGGCTTTCGTGTAGGCATTCAGGGACTGCTGCGGCTCACCCAGCGCGAGATACGCATCGCCGACGCGCTCGTGGACGTAGCTGTCGATCAGGCCCGGGCGCAGGGTCAGGTACGCGTTGAAATCGGTGATCGCCAGCATCCACTCGCTCAGGCCGAGATAGGCATCGCCGCGCAGGAACATGGCGTGTGCGCGGCGCGGATCTTCGGGAAACGAGTCGATGAATGCAGTCAGTGCCTCAGCCGCCTGAGCGTATAGTCCTTCGCGCAGGGCCGCCTCGCCCTGGCCGTACATCGCCCCGGCGCGCAGTTCGGGGTCGGCATCTTCCTGAACGATGACCGCCTCGAAAAACGTCACCGCGGTTTCATAATCGCCGTTGCGCAGGGCGCTTTGAGCATCCTGAAAGGCGACCTGGGGCGGCAGGGTGGCCGTCGGGACGATCTGCGGTGTTGGCGTGATATAGGGCACTGTCGGCGTGGAGAGATTGAGCAGTGCCGGGTTGCTCGGCGTGGCCGTGATGACCAGCGGCTTAGGCTCCTGGGCGGCGTTGCAGGCCAGCGCCGCGACGAACAGCAGACAGGCGGGTATCAATAGGCGTATGGTTTTCATGCGGCGATTATCGCGGGGCGGGGGGAGATTGTCAACCGGACACGGCGGCTCCGACGAGCAACCGGCGGGATGAAGTCAGGTTAAGCGGCAGAGACGGCGACGACCTTCACCGGCGTGCCGAGCCGCTGCATGAAATCCTGGCAGACTTCCCAGGTGAGCGGGAAGTATTGCGTATCAGCTCCGGCCAGATACATCACGATGTCCATCAGCATGTCTGTATCTTCATCAGGACCGAAACCGCCCTCGACGAGGCTGTTTTCTGCCCACTTGACCAGATCGGGCAGTGTGATTGTATTGTTGAGATAGGCGAGCAGCTTGGCGCTAACGTGTTTGCGGATGATCATCGTTTTCTCCTGGCTCATTGCTGTCGTGGCGGATGATTTGGTGTCCTGTGTCCTCCGGGTATTTTTGGTGGTATTCGACCAACTCACCATTGTCGTTGAAAATCTGCTGGACCACTTGCAGCGTATTTTCATCTGCATCCACTATCTTGATTATACGCTGTAATCCGCCGACCTGACCTTTGCGATCACGCCAATAGCGCCGTCCCCCGCCGGGCAGGTCTTCCCAATTTGGATATTCTTTTTCGTTTTGGCGGCGATTCGCCATAGTCTCCTCTATTCTGCCTCTGCCTGCCCCAGGATCAGCGTGGGCGTGAAGGTTGTCTCATCCCCACTGGGCACGCGGAAGATTGCCTGAATGCCCACGGTGCCATCCTCGCGCACCCGCACCGGATCGAACAGCCCCAGGTCGAGCGAGAACGGCCCGGCAGAGTCGAGCGGCAGTGACAGGTTGAGGCGCTGCACCATCGTATCGCCCGCGGCCCACGTCAGCCCGGAGACGGCGTGCCCCTGGTCTTCCGCCACCGTCGCGCCGTTAGCGTCGATTACATGCACGACGGGCAAAAACGACCAGATGCCGCGCTCTGGGTGCAGCGCTTCGATCCGCCAGAACGTATCGAGCGTAACCGCTGCGCCTGGAGTGAGATCGCCGTCCAGGGTCCAGCCGATGAAGCTCACGTCGATGTCGGACGGGATGCCGGCGGGGTGCTCGATGCGCAGATCGGTGGGCATCACGCGCCAAATCGTGATACGGGTATTGTCGTCCAGCACCAGCGGCGATCCGGCTGGGGATGCGTAGGGCGGCACGATCGGAGGTGGATCGCCGGGCTTCTCGAACAGCACGTAGAGTCCACCCTGCGGCGGGACGAGCGCGGCGCGGCCATAGGTATAGGTGTCCTCGGTGCGGAAATTCCGTCCGACCAGGGCGATTGGCGTCCATTCGGGCATGCGCGAAAACACGGCCAGATCGGGTGCGCCCGCGTCGATCAGCCGTTCCCGCAGGGCCGACGCCTCTTCGAGCGGAAGCGTTTCGGGCAGGTCCTCGCCGGGATAGGCGGCGGTGTTCTGCGCAAAGCGGATCGTGTTCAGGCCGTTGATCCCGGCCGTGACGGCGATCAGGCCCGCCAGGAGGATCCATCCTGGCCGGCGGAAGGTCAGCCGCTGTTCGATGAGCCAGTCCGCGCCCCACGCGGCGAGTCCATGCCCGGCGGGGATGGTCAGCAGCAGGTAAAACGGATGCACGAGGCGCGAGACATAGCTCATCATCAGCACGGGCAGCAGGAACCAGACGAGGAAAATAATGCTCACCACAGAGGGCACAGAGAGCATAGAGATTCTTGAGGAAAAAGAATGAACCGCAGAGACGCAGAGAACGCGGAGATTCTTAAGAGAGCGCGGAATGTAGGGGCGGGTTAACAAACCCGCCCTGTTTTCAGATGAATAAGCCGATTGATTCAGATATAGATTGGTCAGTGCCCGCACGATGCCGAGTGCAATCGCCAGCACCCACAGGGCATGTATCGCGTCGCTCAGCGCGTCGCGGCGGGCGGTATCGCGGGCAGGGGCTTGTTCCCCGCGCTCGTCCGCATAGCCGCCACCGGTCACGAGTCGCAGGGCATGGCCGAGCGCCTCTCCAGAGAGCTTCGCCGGGCCCGACGCGAACTGATCGGCGCGGGCGGACGTGTCGTCCCACTGGCGCGCCAATCCGATCCCGTACAGCGCCATCAACACGGCGAAGATCGCCGCGCCCAGGATTAGCGGCCGCTTCGGAATTCGCCGCCAGAACAGCACAATCAGCAGGCCGACCGGCGCGATCAGCGTATAGGCCAGCAGATAGGTATGCGCGAACAGCGCCAGCCCGATCAGCGCGATCAGGGTGCGCCGGGCAGGATGCCGCGTCTGCCCGGTCAGGACCGGGACGAGCGCCCAGAAGATCAGGCAGACGAAAAACGGCGCGAAACTCTGCACCCAGGTGCGGCGGCTGTCTTCGATGATCCACGGGTTGGCGGCGAACAGGGTCGCTCCGATCAGCGCGGGCCGCGTGCCGATCAGCCAGCGCAGCGCGCGATAGGCCAGCCAGATCGCGACGGTGTTCAGGATCAGGGTGGCGGCATAGGCGGCGACAGGATGTCGGACCAGGGCGATCAGCGGCGCGAACAGGTAGCCGGTCAGCGGCGGGTTGGCGAACAGGACCGACGTGCCCTGTCCGGCCAGCGGAAACTCGCCCGCGTCGAGGGTCTGGATCGCCTGCCAGATCGGGTAGACCTGATCGACGTTGACCTCAATATCGCCCATATGCTGGAAGCGCAGCGACGCGCCCACCGCGACAATCGCGATCAGCGCCAGCCGCTCCCAGGGGGTAAACAAATGCCGCATAAAGCCTCCGTTGAGCGGGGGTTATCATAGCGCAGGGACAGACTGGCGTCGAGAGCGTATCCCACCATTGACGCTTGGCCCGGCCTTGGCTACAATTGCGTCCGCTGTGAACGCTGACTTCGGTGTGAGTTTGGCGCAGCAAACGAGAGAAAAGCTGCCCGCGCGTGCTGTTCTGGCCCGGCGGGTTTGATGTGTCTAAACCCGGTTTGCGAGGAGAACGAGTTAGATGGCTGAGAAAATTGTATTAGAGGCGACCAGGCGGGACGTGTTCGGCAAGCGAGTTCGGCATCTGCGCTCCGAGGGGTTGGTCCCCGGCGTGGTGTACGGACCGACCTTCGAATCGGTGCCGGTCCAGGTTGAATGGCTCCAACTACGTCCGGTGCTGCGTGCTGCCGGCGGTTCGCACCTGATCCAGCTTCACATTGGGGGCGAGGAATATAATACGCTGGTGCGCGAAGTCCAGCGCGATCCGCTGCGCGGCGAAGTGCTGCACATCGATTTTTATCGCGTTCGAATGGATGTGGCTGTCCGCGCGGACGTGCCGCTGACCACAACGGGCAGCGATACGGCGATCACCAAGAACGGCGGCGTGCTGCTGCAGGAAATGACGACGATCACGGTCGAGTGCCTGCCCACCGATCTGCCGGCGATGGTGCCCGTGGATGTGTCCGTACTGAAGCAGGTCGGGGACGCCATCCTCGTGAAAGACCTGCCGGTGATTGCGGGTGTCACGTATCTGGCTAATGGCGACGATTTGGTGATCTCCACGTCGGCCATCTTCGAGCGCGAGGAAGAGGAAGAGGTTGTCGCTGCCAGCGCCGAACCCGAACTGATCCGCCGCAAGGAAGAAGAACTCGACGAAGAGTAATCCCGTGCGCGGGATGGCTGGTGAACTGGCTTCACACTCAGCCTCTCTCCATGTGGTGGAGAGAGGCGATATGATCCAGCCGCCGGCCCGCACTCGAGTCGGAAGATTCACTCACTGCTGTCGGAAGGCCGGAAACGGCCTTTTTGTTTGGCTCTACTCCACATCGTCCGCGCCGTCGAACTCGGCGCTGCTGGCTTCCGCCTCGGCGGCGATGTCGTCCGGGATACGTTCGACGGCGCGCGCGAACACCAGAAAGCCGGTGTGACCCACCATCTGGTCATCCGGACGGATGCGTGCGGGAATGGTCTTGTACGTGCGGCGCAGCAGTTCCTCGATTTCGAGCATATACCACGGACCACCGTACAGGTGATCGGCCAGCGTCGCCACCTGATTGATGGTGGGCACAATCGCTCCAAAGAAGCCGCCGCCGCGCAGCGCCGCGCGCGCCTGTGCCAGATACTCCCACGGCTCGCGCACGTCCAGAAACAGCGCCTCGACGTTCCGCTCGTCAAATCCCTCGGCAATATCGCGCAGGTGAAAGGTCACATGATTCAGCAGATCGAGCCGCTTGAGGTTGGTGATCGCGCGCTCCTGCATTTTCTCGCGACGCTCGTAGCTGTAGACGTGGCCTTCTGCGCCAACGAGCAGCGCGAGTGTGAGCGTCAGTGCGCCGCTGCCAGTCCCCGCCTCGATGACACGCACGCCGGGCCGGATGCCGAGCTTCATGGCGATATATCCCAGGTCCTTGGGGAAGATGATCTGCCCTTCGCGCTGAAGATGGCGGATCAGGTCGTCAAGGTTGGGCGCGAGGGCGAACATCTTGTGACCGATATTCGTGGGCACTTGCGACCCATAGGGTAAGCCCACCAGGGCGTCATGCTCGATAAAACCCAGGTGGCACTCAAAACGCGCCCCAGCCATGATCGTCCGCATGAAGGTGCGGCGGTCCTTGCCGATCATCATCACCAGATCGCCATACTGCATTATCGGATCGCTGGAAAGTGGCACACAACCTCCTTGCCGCGTGCGGCCAATGTCGGGCGGCTATTATAGGGGCGGATGGGCAAAACGGCCAAACGCATTATGTTGGCGTTTCGCTTGGAAGCGTTGTATAACAGTCTTACCCAAGCGAACGACGCACTTTGCGCAGTGCTCTTTTGATGATACACTACAAGGCTAGCAGCCAAGCTACCTTACTTAAACGATGGAGAATGCCGGGTAATGAAACGGATACTGGTGGTTGATGACGAAATCGGCGCGCTGACACTGATCGGAATCATGCTGGAACGCGGCGGCTTTGAAGTGCTTAAGGCCAAAGATGCCGCACAGGCGCAGGACGTTCTGGAAATGGAGACCCCCGATCTCATCATTCTGGACGTCATGATGCCGGGCATGGACGGGATCGAGCTGTGCCGGGTGCTGCGCGAGCGGCCAAACACCGTCAATCTGCCGATCCTGATCCTCTCGGCGCGCGGCGATGCCAAGAGTGTGATGAATGGCATGGACGCGGGGGCCAATGACTATCTGCCCAAGCCGATCCTGCATCATGATCTGGTCGCCAAGGTACGCCGGATGCTGAATCTCGACCCGGTTGCCGAAGACTGATTCCGCGACTCCTTTCAGGCCCATGCATAACGTGCCGGCAGAGTACACCTCTTGGCGGCACGTTTTTGTTGGGCGTGACCGGGTTGGTCGATTGGCAGGGAGCCGACTACAATATGTCTGAAATTGGCATAAGCCTTGGGATAAGCCACCTACTGATGGGGGAGAGGACCTCGTGAAGACTCCGCTGCTCGTGATCCTGGCTGGCGGTGCCAGCTCGCGCCTGTGGCCGCTTGAAGAAAAGTCACTCATCAAGTTTATGGGACGCCCGCTGCTGAGTTTGCAGCTCGAGAATTACTCGCGGCTGGGTCTCAACCATGCGGTGATCGTCGCCAACCCCGAAAACGAACAGGTAATCCGCGGGCTGAGCCGATCGGTGCCGCATGTTGAGGTGGAGGTCGTGGTCCAGACGGAACCCAAGGGGATGGGCGATGCGCTGCTCCGACTGGACGCGTATCTGAACCAGCACGGCAACCAGCCGATCTATATCACCCAGGTGCACGATCTGACCGACGTGCTGCTGCACCAGCGCATGCTGACCGAGTACCAGTCCGGCAGCGCGCGCGCCTATCTGGCCGGCTACCGCGTCTCTGAATATTTCCCCGGCGGCTATCTGGAAGTCGGACCGGAAGGGCGCATCATGAGTGTGATCGAGAAGCCGGGCGCGGGCAACGAGCCGAGCGATCTGGTGAGCATCGTCGCCCATATCCATCTTGACGCGCAGCGGCTGCTCCAGCACATCCGCGACGAGTACGCCAAGCCGATCAAGTCCGACGATCATTATGAGCGGGCGATGGCCCAAATGATGGTTACCGACGTGTTTCAGGTGGTGCCCTACGAGGGACCGTGGCAGGCACTCAAATATCCCTGGCACGTGCTGGATCTCATGCAGGCGTTTCTCAGCCGCATCGATGGGCAGCGTATTTCGCCGGACGCGCGCATCGAGGACGGCGTGCTGATCAAGGGCAACGTCGTCATCGAGAGAGGCGCGCGGGTGTTCCACGGCGCGACGATCGCCGGGCCTGCCTATATTGGCGAGGGTGCGATTGTCGGGAACGGGGCGCTCGTGCGCGAATCCATGATCGGCGCGGGGGCGGTCGTCGGGTTTGTGACGGAAGTGGCGCGCAGTTACATGGCTGACCGCGCCCACACGCACGCCGGCCAGGTGCTTGACTCGATCCTGGACGAAGACGTGAATTTCTCCGCAAGCTGCACCACCGCCAACCTGCGGATCGATCAGGGCATCGTGAAAAGCACCGTCAAGGGTGAGCGGATCAGCACCGGGCGGGATAAGCTGGGCCTGATCGCGGGCAAGAAGGCGTTTATCGGCGTGAACGTGATGACCATGCCCGGCGTCAAGATCGGCCGCGAAAGCGAGATCGGTCCGACGACGGTCGTTCAGGAAGACGTGCCCGACTATACACGCGTGTGGGTCGAGCAGTCGCTCGGGCGGAAAGAGATCAAAACGTGATCGACGCGAGCATCTTCAAAAAATACGACATCCGCGGCAAGTTCGGCGAGGCGCTCACCGAGGACGCGGCGCGGCAGATCGGGCAGGCGTTTGGCACGACGCTGCTGCGACTTGGAGTCCGCGAGGTGGTGATCGGCCACGATAACCGGGCCAGTTCGCCGGCGCTATCCGAGGCGGCGATCGAGGGACTGGTCCGGGCGGGCTGCGCTGTGACCGACATCGGGTTGGCCGCCACGCCGGTGGTGTACTGGTGTGCCGTCGAGATGGGCAACGCGGGCGGCATGATGGTCACGGGCAGCCATCTGAAACCCGCCATGAACGGGTTCAAGCTCTCCGTTGGGATGCGCAACCTGTACGGCGACCAGATCACGGCGCTGCACGAGATGATCACGCATAACGATCTGGCGGTGGGTGAGGGGCACAGCACCGACCGATCACAGCGTGCATGAGCGCTATCTGGCCATGCTCGAAACTAAACTGCATCATGCCCGCCCGCTGACGATCGCCGTCGATGCGGGGAACGGCATGGGCGGCGTGTACGCCGTGCCGCTGCTGGAAGCGCTCGGCCACCACGTGATCCCGCTGTACTGCGAGCCGGATGGCTCCTATCCCCACCACCAGCCCGATCCGCAGGACGCGGCGAACCTGCGCGACCTGACGGCGCTGGTCCGCGAGCGCGGGGCGAACCTGGGATTGGCGTTCGATGGAGACGCCGATCGCGTCGGCGTGGTGGATGACCAGGGCAGCCCGATCACGGCGGACCGCGTGCTGGTGCTGCTGGCGCGCGATACGCTGTCGCGGCATCCTGGCGCGACGGTCGTCGCGGATGTGCTCAGCACGCAGGTCTTGTTTGACGAGGTCGCCAAAGCGGGAGGCAAGCCGCTGGTGTGGATCAGCGGGCATTCGCTGATCAAGGCGAAGATGGCCGAGGTCGGCGCGCTGCTTGGCGGCGAGATGAGCGGTCATATCTTCATGGCCGACGACTATTATGGCTTTGACGACGGGATTTTTGTCGCCGGGCGGCTGGTGCAGCTGCTCGCGGCGCAGGATCAACCGCTGTCCGCGCTGATGGCGACCGTCCCGACGCTGTATTCCACGCCGGAATATCGCCCCTACTGCCCCGACGAGCGTAAAGCTCCCGTTATCCAGGCGGTGTATGATGCGCTGGTGAACCAGTACCCGATCAACAGCGTGGACGGCGTGCGCATCACGTTCGATCACGGCTGGGGGCTGCTGCGCGCGTCGAACACCGAGCCGGTGCTGAGTCTGCGCTTCGAGGGCGACACCGAGGCGGATGCGCTCGAATACAAGCACATTGTCCAGGCGACGCTGAAAGAGGTGTATCCCGAGGTGGAGGAGTTTTAGCGAGTAAGCTTTCAGCTATCAGCAGTCAGCGAAAAAGATGCAGGTGGCAAGGTATCAGGAATTGAAAGGCCCGGCTCTGAACAAGGCCGGGCCTTTTATTGCGGTAGAGGGTGTTATGCAGTGACGCCCCTACGGACGCTGGAATTTCCGGACCTGCCGGTTGTAAAGCTTGCACGGGGGAATTGACAAGCGCCCTCCCCTTTCTCCGTGCGTGCAAGCACAGGGGGACCGGGCCTATAGTGCATAATACTCGCTAGGGAGTCGTGGTCGGAGGCAGGGCTTCTGCGACGTCGCTTGCGGGTTCGGCATCGGGGCAGGCCAGGAGCGATCCCGCTGCGCCAAGCGAGCCGAGGGCATCCGCATTCAGGCGGACCAGTGCGGTGTCCCAGTTATCGGGCGTCAGGGTTTTGGTCTGCACCACGTCGCCGGTGTGCAGGTCGATCTGCACGAGTTCGGCGTTTGTCTCACCTTCGGGCGCGTGGATGGCGTAGATGTAGTCCTGGCTGAGCGTGCCCGCCACGATGTCGAGATCGGGCTGCAAGTGGGTGATCTGCTTACCGTTTTCCGCGTCGATCACGAAAATGCCTCGGTGAATATCACCCCGCTCAACGGCCTCGGTATTCGTCAGCACGTTTCTGCCCATCGGGTGATACAGGTACAGCTTGCTATCGTACACGCCGAGCAGATCCGTGGCGGTGATCCCGGCTTCGACGGCGGCGCGGTCGTCGTAGTCGAGGACAGCCGACGCGATGCCATCCCGATAGGCGAATGGAAAACTGAGGAGGTTCACTCCGTCCGTGATGTAGAACCTCGGAACCGAGCCGGACGCGTCCCAGGCGGTCATCAGGAGTTCGACCGGCTGCCTGAAACCTTTGGTGCGGTACAGTGTGGTCTCGGTGAAATGATCACCTGTCAGGAGTTCAACGGAGACAAGCTGCAAACCAGCGTCGTGAGGGGCAAAGCCAACGATCATGGACTGGCTCGGTGAGACACTGAGTGTCATATCCTCGGCCGGCAGAGGGATGGTGCTCTCCGGCGGTGTGGCGCGCGGATTATAGACGCTGATGTGCCCGCTGCCCGCAGTGTACTGGTAGATACGGCCATCCAGTGTTTCTGTCCCGATCCCCGCCTCACTTGCCAGACGGCAGTTTGTGCGCGCGGCCAGATCGAGCCGGTATTGAGTCTGGAGGGGGCCGGGGCCTTGCTGGTAATACAGCGCCGTCCCCGTGCCGCTCGCCTGGGCATACGTCCAGTAGCCCTCTCGGTCCGCCGCGTTCACCGTCGTGATCTCGTCCAGCGTGTTGGGATCGAGGACATGAATTCCGCCGCTGTGACTCATCAGCAGCAGGTAGGTCTGGGGCAGGGCATCCGCCAGGACCATTTTCATCGCGGCATCACCGCCCGGGCGCGCGCGGTACCACTTGCCATCATATTCGGACGATCCGTTGGTGATTCCCTTAAAGTATACATAACCCAGATCGCCGCCCGGATCGGGGTAATATACGGCGGAATCGAAGGACTGATACTGATCCGGCGCGGTTTCAAACTGGCGGTCGAGCGTGTAGCCTTCGCCCAGCCCGGTGGGTTCTGCGATCGACCCAGCCTCGATATTTTCAAGGCTGGCCATCGAGAGCCAATCGGTAATGGCGCGATCGGTCACGATCACCTCCTCGTCCAGGGCCGGGCTGGTGATGATAATACGGTCAGAAGCGCCTTTAGCCTGCGCCGCCGGGACAAATGCGGCCAGCAGCGCCACCATGATCAGCAGAGTGAGGACAGCATGTTGAGTTTTCATGGGTGTTTCCTCCTTGGTCGGTTTTGGAAGAAATACACCGCTGGCGGGGATCGGGTTCCCAGTGGTTGTGAGTTATGAGTTTTGAGTTCTGAGTTGGATCTGGTCCAGCAGCTTTTGACTTAAAGCGCATGACTCAAAACTCACAACTCGATTCAGAATCGCAGCAGCACGCCCGCTGCGTCATCATGCGTTTTCATGCGCGGATAGGTCTCGTGGTCGGGATCGGCGGCTTCGGTTTCGCGCAGCAGGGCGAGATACCCGGCGAGTCCGCGCGTGCCGATCTGCTCGGCCATGTGGGCGCGGCGCCGCGCCATAAACTCAGCGGCCTGGACCGGGTCATCACAGAAGACTTCATCGGCGCTGGCCGGCCACTCAAGTCCGTCGGTCATGGCGCAGACAAACGCCGCGCCGTTGAGAGGTATCTCCCCGATCTTCAGGAAATAGCGCAGTTCGGGCAGTCCGTCCAGCACGCCGCCACCCAGGCTGGGCTGGGGAAGCCCGTATTCGTCCACGTAGTTATGGAGCAGGGCGTTGTCGCGGTTGAAGCGGCGAATGTCCGGCTGCTGCGCCAATTCGCGGAACGACAGATCGGGGTGATAGCGGCGCGACTGGTGGATGGTGCGCATCAGCGTATCGTCGCTGGCGAGATTGTGCGCCGTGGGGATGCTCACCCGCCCGTCGCGGTAGGCGACCAGCAGCGACGTATCACCCGCGTGGACATAGCGCAGGCTGTGATCGGCGGGATTGTATTCCGCCAGTGTCATGACGCACGCGGGGAGGCCCAGACGTACGAGACGTGGATCGTGGCCGACGGTTTGCAGGATCTCGTCGGGAAACGCCATTCGCTCCAGCGCCAGCGCGCCGAACAGCCGGATCAGCGCCCGGCCCAGATCCGCGTTGGCTTCGAGTGCCAGGGTTCGCAGGTCGGCGGGCATGCCCGTGCCGATCTGCGTGGCGAGCAAATCGCGCACGAGGCGCGCGGCGAAAGCCGCCGGGGTGAGTTTGTCGGGCAGCGTGTCCAGATAGCGCTGGAGGGGCGGCGGTGTCAGGCGAGTCGTCGCGCCATCAATCGCGGCAAAGATGACGCGCTCGGCCAGCGGGCCGGTCTGCATAACCAGCCACGCGTCCTCATTCAGACGCCCTGGTGGGGTGTGGCAGATCACCTCGACAGCGGGGTAGGGGGCCTGCGATTGCACGGGATCAACTCCTGGCCGGACAAAAAAAGACACTCCGCCCAATGGAATGCCTTAGAGAGAGCGGGTAAGGGGATTCGAACCCCTGACATCCAGCTTGGGAAGCTGACGTTCTACCACTGAACTATACCCGCAGAACTGCCGTAATTATACGGGCGAAGGCGGCTCGCTGTCAAGATTTCTAGAACGTTTACCACAGAGGGCACAGAGATCACAGAGTATTATTGAAAGGAGAAAGAAAGAGGCAGTGAAAAGATGGTCTCTTCCTTTCCTCTCTTTACCTTCTGTTCTTCTCTGTGCCCTCTGTGATCTCTGTGGTGAAGCTATTTGAGCGCCGGGCTGACGAGATAGACCGCACTGCCGCGGGTGGCCTGAATCACATTTCCCTGTGCCACCGCGATCGGTGCGCCGGCATCAATCAGCGCTTCGTCCAGGGTGAAGATGCGTGCGATCATGGCGGGCGTCGCTGCGCCGACCGTGTCCACGTAGCGCGCGATCAGGGTGGCGGCGGCGTCTTTGGGGCGCATCCGCTCGCCGGTGGCGACAGCGTCCGGCCATGCGCGGGCGAACGTATCCCACACGTAGCTGTATCCCGCGCGGGACCCGCTGGTGGCGCGGATCATCGCGACCAGATAGTGCTCCTGCGCTTCTTCGAGCGCGCGGGCGAACCGGGCTTTGTCCCGGCTGGCGGAGAGTCCGCTCTCCTGGCGCAGTACCCGTGTGCTAAGCGACCCCTGGTCGTGAATGACGTCGGTGATGCGGCTGGCTTCGGCGGTGAGCGTGCCGGTCAGCGCCAGATCATGCTGGTCGCCGCCCACATCCGCAGCGGGTGATACGGCATACAGCAGGGCGAGCAGCGGGATCGAGACAAAGCCGGGCTTGCGGCGAAATGGCCGGCCATAGTACACCGTCCGCGCGCTGGCCAGCTCATCCTTCCAGGTCCAGTTCAGCCCCTCGCTGGTGCCGCGATCGCCAGCCGTAGCGTCGCGCAGATTGGGCAGCTCAAGCGAGGGGTGTCGGTAGAACAGGCAGAAGCCGACCTCGTCAATGAACTGCTGCGCCTCCTCGCGGGTGTGGAGCTTGCGCGCCTCGGTCTGGCGGTAGCGATCCTGCCGGTAAGTCTCTACGGCGAGCGAAAAATCGTCCATCCTCTGGGCTGCCTTTCGTGGGGAACACGTGTTCGTAAGTATAACGCCGGATCGCTCTGCTGCATGCTACGAGGATCGCGTCTTTGAGGAAAGTCGCCGTTCGCCGTGTAATTGAGTATGGCGTCGGGCCGGGGGCACTGGCTATAATGGCCGGCGCGGTATCAATGGACAAAATGATCGGGAAGCCATGAAAAAGCGGTGGCCGAGCCTGGTCCTGGGTCTGGCAGTGAGTGTGATCGCGCTGGTCTATCTGTTACGGCGCGACCTGGGCGGCGTGCGCGACGAACTGCTGCACGCCCGCTACTGGACGGTGATCCCCTGCGCGGCCGTCTCGGTGATCGGGCTGTGGCTGCGCAGCATCCGGTGGCGCGTGCTGCTCAACGGGCGGATCGCGCCGGGCCACAGCTTCCATATTCTCAACGTCAGCTATTTCATCAACGGCGTGCTGCCGCTGCGCGTGGGCGAACTGGCGCGGGCGGCGCTGGCCGCGCGGATCGATCCGCCGGTGCCGGCGCTGACGTCGTTGAGTACGGTGGTGGTCGAGCGGCTGGTCGATACGCTGGCCGTGTTCGCGCTGGTCGGGATCACGCTGGCGATGCTGCCGGTGGGTCTGGAGATCGGCGTGGTGGGCGCGGCGCTGGGCGTCGGCGCGATCGTCGGCGTGGTCGTGCTGGCGGTGTTCGCGGCCCGGCCTCGGTGGGCGCATCACCTGCTGGATGGAATCGCGCGTGTCGTGCCGCTGCTGCGCCGCCCGACCCTGCATACATGGCTGGATCAGGCGCTCGAAGGGATTGTGCCGCTGGCCTCACCCCGCGCGGCGCTGCTGGTCGTGGGCTGGACGGCGGTCGCGTGGGCGGCATCGGTCGTCGCGGGCTATATTCTGCTGTACGCCGTGTTTGACGAGCCGACCTGGGTTGCCTCCATGGCGATGATCGCGCTGGCGTCGTTTGTGATCGCCGTGCCGGCGGTGCCCGGCAACCTGGGGCCGTTTGAGGCGGCGGTCGTGTTTGGACTGGCCGGGGCGGAACTGGTGCCGGATACCGGCGATGCGCGGGCGGTGGCGTTCGCGCTGCTGCTGCACGTCGTTAACCTGCTGACGTATATTTCGACGGGGCTGATCGGCCTGTGGGTGGAGAATGTGGGATTGAGCGAGCTGACACGCGCCGCGCAGAGCTTGCGTACGCGGCCATCTGACCGCCAGGTAGAGATATGATCGAACGACCTTCTTCGGAACAACCCCTGAAAATCCTGGCCGCGCTGCAATATTATCTCCCGCACCGGACGGGCGTCCCGATCCATGTGCAGCGGGTCGCCGAGGCGCTGGTGCAGCGCGGGCACAGCATCACGATCCTGACGGCGCGCCACCACATCGATCTCCCGCGTGACGAGGAGATCAACGGCGTGCGGCTGGTGCGGCTGTGGGCACCGCTGCGCGTCAGCCGGGGGATGGTGATGCCGGCCTATCCGTGGGCGGCGTGGGGATTGATCCGGCAGCATGATGTCGTCTGGCTGCAAACGCCGATGCTCGAAACGTCGCTGCTGGCATTTCTGGCGAAGCGGCAGGGCAAACAGGTGATCGCCACGCATCACGGCGACCTGATCCTCCCGCCGGGGCTGTTCAACCGCTTTGTGCGCTGGTTTACCTTCCAGCATTACCGCTATATGGCGCAGCGCGCGGCGCGCCTGATCGCCTACAGCCACGATTACGCCGAGCACAGCTACTATCTCAGCCCGTTTCTGGACCGGACGTCGGTCATTTTCCCTCCGATCCAGGTGCCCGATCCCGATCCGGCGCGTGTAGCCGAACTGCGCGAGCGCTGGCAGCGCGACGGCGGGCCGGTCATTGGCTACGCGGGGCGGTTCGTGCGCGAGAAACGCCCGGATCTGCTGATCCGCGCGCTGGAAGTGATCAACCGCACGTATCCGAACGCGAGCGTGGTCTTTGCCGGCGAATACGACATCCGCTATGAGGACACCTGGGAACGCTATCAACCGCTCGTCCAGCGCTACGAAGAGCAGTTGATCTTCCTGGGCACGCTCGAAAGCATGCAGGCGATGGCGAATTTTTACGCAGCCTGTGATGTGCTGGTCCTGCCGAGCGATTCGGAGTGTTTCGCGCTGGTGCAGGTTGAGGCGATGTTGTGCGGCACGCCCGTCGTGATGACCGATACGCCGGGCGGGCGCGTCCCGGTGACGGAGACCGGCATGGGCAGGATCGTGCCGCGCGGCGACTGGGAAGCGATCGGGGCGGCGGTGGTCGATATCGTGCGGCACCCGGCGCAGTACCAGAAATCGCGGGAACACATCGAGCAGTGCTTCAACCTGAACGAGACGGTCGATCGCTACGAGCGGCATTTCCGGCAGGCGGCGTCTGTTCAACGCTGATTTTGGCTGGCAGTATCCATTTGCCCCCTGTGTATTATTACAATTACGAGGTAATCTGTTGAGGTAGGGCAAGCCTTGCGGTCACGATCCGGATCGCAGGGCGATCACTCACCTGGGGCATGTTTCAAAGAGGAGGCTGTCATGTTCAGCAAAATCGGTTCCAAGATGGTTTTGACCGTTTTGGCAGCGGGTGTTCTGGCTTTTCTGGTGATCCAGTTGATCCCGGTGGACAAAAGCAATCCGCCCGTATCGGCCGAACCGGCCTGGGATACGCCGCAAACTCGCGCCCTCGCCAAAGACGCCTGCTTCGACTGCCACAGCAACGAAACCGCGTGGCCGTGGTATGCCAAGATTGCGCCGTCGTCGTGGCTGCTGGCGCATGATGTGGACGAAGGCCGCAGCACGCTCAATTTCTCGGAGTGGGGGCAGGGCGAGATGGAAGTCGAGGAGATCGCGGAGGTCATCGACGAAGGGGAGATGCCGCCGTGGTATTATTCGATCATGCATCCGGACGCCAAGCTGTCCGACGCGGAAAAGCAGGAACTGATCAGCGGGCTGCAAGCGACCGTCGGGCAGTCGGGCGGCGCAACGGGCGGCGGCGACGATTAGCCGAACGGAAGTGATGGGCGAGTTACGGTATGAGTGTTGACATCCAGACGATCCGGCACATGACCCGCAATGAAGCGGACATGGCCTTCAAAAAGCGCGTGCAGTCCATTTTTGAGTGGATTCCGCCCGCCGACGATGCGGTGATTCTCGACTGCGCGTGCGGGCGCGGCTTTTATCTGAATATGTATCGCTACGTGAGCCGGTGCCGGCTCGTCGGGCTGGAACTCGAAGGCGAGATTATCCGCAAGGCGTGGTGCAACGTCGGGCACCTGCCGGATCTCACGCTGACGCAGGGCAACATCTACGCGCTGCCGTTCCCCGACGACACTTTTGACGGTGTGATCCTGTCGGAGATTCTGGAGCATATCGAGGATGACGTGGCCGGGCTGCGCGAGGTGCGGCGCGTGCTCAAGCCGGGCGGCGTGGCGGCGATCACCGTGCCGAATGCGAATTACCCCTTCCTGTGGGATCCGATCAACTGGACGCTGGAACGCACGCTGCACACGCATATTCAGCAGGGACCGCTGGCGGGGATCTGGGCGAACCATGTGCGGCTGTACGAGCGGGATGAGCTCCGCCGCGCCGTTGAGGACGCGGGCCTGACGGTCGAGGTGCAGCGGCAGTTCACGCATGCCAGCTTCCCATTTATTCACAATCTGGTCTATGGGCTGGGCAAGCCGCTGCTGGAATCCGGTCTGATGCCAGACAAAATGGCGACCGCCGCCGATCGCACGGCGTTTGATCAGAACCGGGGCAGCCTGCTCAATCCGGTCAATCTGGGGATCGCGGTGCTGAACTTCTTCGACCGCCCCAACACGCTGGATGAACCGCCCGGCCGCAGCACGGTCAATCTGGCGATCAAGGCTCGCAAGCCGGGGTAAGGATCGAGTCGTATTGCTAGACTCAAGAGCGCAGAGACTGCTGCTACAACTGCACGACTAGCCTGCTACTGTCTACTGTCTACTGACAACTGATCACTGTGTACTGTATGTAAACAAGGAGACACCATCGTGGCCGACAATGAGCACGCAGAGAAAATCACCCGATCGGATCAGGAGTGGCGGTCGCAGCTGACGCCGGAGCAGTACGCCGTGCTGCGCCAGCACGGCACCGAACGCCCCTTCACCGGGGAATATGTGCACACCAAGACGGACGGCACCTATCACTGCGCCGCCTGCGGGCAGGCGCTGTTCGCGTCCGATACGAAGTTCGAGTCCGGCTCCGGCTGGCCGAGCTTCTGGGATGTGATCGACCAGGGCAATGTCGCTCTGCGCGTCGATACGAGCCATGGGATGCGCCGCACCGAGGTCTTGTGCGGCCGGTGCGGGGGTCACCTGGGGCACCTGTTCGAGGATGGCCCGCGCGATCAGACCGGGCTGCGCTACTGCATCAATTCGGTGGCGCTCAAGCTGAAGCCGGGAGAATAGACAGAAGCGTTCGTCACGTGGGGGCGTCTTGATGCGATTTGAGAATCAGGCACGGAGATAAAGGTTTACCTCACCCCCCGCCCCCCTCTCCACACGCGGAGAGGGGGAGCCGGTGATGAGCGTTACCCTCTCCCTGGCTTGGCCGGGGAGAGGGCAGGGTGAGGGGCGTCCTTCACCCGGATCTCCGGGTTAAAGAGTTAAAGTGCATCAATACGCCCCTGCAAAAACATGATTTGCAGAGCAGCGCGGCGGCAGCAGACCGGCTGGCCGGGTACGCGCTGCGTCGTGTTGAAACGATGGGGCCTGATGAATCGTTTTGAGGATGAGGAATTTCCGCCTGCCGGAAATTTGCCCGCGCGCAAGCCAAAGACGTTCGAGGATCTGACGCTGGCACAGGCGCTCAGCTATCTGGTGCTGCGTCCGCGAGCTGCGGCGCGGCAGTTGTGGCGCGTGCTGACGTATGATCCCGACGCGGTGGTGATGGATGAACCGGACGTGATCGACTGGCCGGACGACGATCAGGAGCCCCCCGCGGATGCAGCGGACGATGATTGGCCCGGCGAATATGACTCCCTGGCGATTCGCTTACGCCGCCCGCAGATATGGATCGATGGGTGCGGATCGGGTCGCTGGCGGTGGCGGTGCTGCTGGCGCTGCGCGGCGGTCACCTTTTGCAGCGGGCGGCGCTGGATCCGCTGCGACATGCGCAGGGCGATACGGGCGGTTCGCTGTGGTGGTTTCTGCTGGCGGGTGTGGTGTTGATCGGCGCGGAAGTGTGGTTGAGCCGCGACTGGTGGGTCGCGCAATTCGCACCCGAGTTGAGCGGTGATAGCGAGGAGTTTACCTCACCCCCCGGCCTCCTCTCCACACGCGGAGAGGGGGAGCCGGCGGACGGCCTTCCCGTTCCGCCTGTCCAGGGGGGACTGCGGACCGAGGTAATCCAACCACTGCTGAGCAGCAGCCAGCTTGTGCTGATGCCGCTGGCGCTGCTGCTGTCGGCGCTGACGTATGCGCTGAACGTGCGCCGCGACCCGGTGACGCACGACGTGATCGACGTGGTGATCACGGGGGGCGGTCTGCTGGCGTGGATCGCCAGCGTGATTCTCTGGATTGTGATCGTGACGGGCATCGATACGCGCCGGTTGTGGGGTGGAATCGAGGCACTGGCGTGGGGCAGGGTGGTATGGCCGCGCTTCCGGCGGAGTCGGCCGGGCTGGGCGGTGCTGGTCGCGCTGGCGGGTGTGATCGCGCTGGGGGCGGGCTTCCGGCTGCACGATCTTGCATCCACGCCGCCGGAGATGACCAGCGACCATATCGAGAAGCTGCGCGACGCCGTCCGCGTCGATGAAGGCTATTACGCCGTGTTTTTCCCTAATAACGGCGGGCGTGAAGGCTTTCAGATGGGCGTAGTGGCGCTGGTAGCGAGGCTGCCCGGCGTGGGATTCACCTTTGACGCGCTCAAGCTGGCGACGGTGATTGAGGGTGTGATCACGCTGCCGGCGCTGTGGTGGATGGCGCGGCAGATCGTCGGCACAGACACCGATGAACGTCGCCGCCTGGGGAACTGGACGGGGCATCGCTCTGGCCGGGCTGGCCGCGATCGGCATGTGGCACGTCATGCTGTCGCGGCTGGGGCTGCGGATCGTGCTCACCCCGCTCACGACGGCGCTGGCGCTCGGATTTCTGGCACGGGCCATGCGCCACAACCGGATCGGGGATTATGCCGCGCTGGGGCTGGTGCTCGGCGCGGGCGTCTACTTCTATCAGGCGAACCGGATGCTGCCGCTCGTCGCGCTGGCCGGGATCGGGCTGGCGCTGTTCAGCCGGGTGCGGACTCTGCGTGGTGGGGCATCCATGCTCGGAAATGTGATCGGATTCGCGGCGGCCGTCCTGACGCCGATCGCGGCGGTGGCACTGCTGGCGCGCGTGTTCGAGGAGCATGAGGGCGGCTGGCAGGATATTGGCGCGGCGCTGTCGGCATTTCTGCCGCTGATCATGATGACTTGGTTCAGCCTCGTTTCGCTGGCGGCGCGCACCCGCCATAACGATCCGCTGCTGCAATATGGCGGCGGGCTGCTGGCGGCGGCGGTGATCGCGTTGGCACTGTATATCCCGATGGGCCACTATGCCGAGATCAACCCCGATCAGTTCTGGAACCGGACACGCGGGCGGTTGTTCGGAGAGCAGGCGTTTGTGCGCGCCGATCCCGACAGCGGCCAGTTGGTCGCCTACGAGCCGACGCTGCGCGAGCAGGCCGAGCGGTTCTGGGACCAGCGCGACGTGCTGCTGGATAATTATTGGGACGCGCTGCGCATGTTCCACTGGCGCGGTGACGGCGCGTGGATCAGCAACCCGCACAATGCCCCGGCGCTCGATGGGGCGGCGGGCGGCCTGCTGTTCCTGGGGCTGGTCGCGTGGGGCGTGCTCGTCATCCGGCGGCGCGACCCGGCGCTGGGGCTGCTGCCGGTGGTGGTGCTGATCATGCTGCTGCCGTCGGCCATGACCGTCGCCTACACCATCGAGAATCCGAGCTTCACACGTGCCAGCGGCACGCTGCCCGGCGTGTTGATGCTGGCGGCGCTGCCGGTCGGGATGCTGTGCGGGCAGGTGACGCGGCTTGACGGACGGGCGGCACGAGTTCCGGTGGGGCGGATCGGGGCGCTGGCGATCGTCGGGGGCCTGCTGTGGTACGGGATCGGCTGGAATTGGGACACGTTTTTCACGGATTACCCGCTGAATTACACCTATAGCTGGAAGCCGTACCACGCCATCGCGCAGCCGCTGCGAGAGTTCGTAGAGGGGGATGGGAGTTTCGGCAATGCCTTTGTAGTCGCGTACTCCGCACTGGCTCGATCACCGCATCCTGGGCGCGGTGGCAGGCGATCTGCGCTGGCCGAACGGTCTGGCCGAGCGCGACGACCTGATCCCGGCGATCCGGCGCAACATGGGCACGCGCTACGCTTACGATCCCGGCAAGCCGCTGTTTATCATGTATCACGTCGAGGACACCGAAACTGCCGCATACCTGGATTCGCTCTTTCCGGGCGGCGAGCACAGCCTCTATGAATACACGTACGAAGCGCTGGAACCGGGCTATTATCTGCACGGGTCGTTTTATATTTTTCGGGTGAACGCGGGCGATATTCCCTTGCAGTGAGGAAAACCCACGGTCGGGGTGTATGTTGATGGTTGACGGAGCAGGCGTGGTCCAGGATGCGCACCGAGGGAGCATTTGGCACCGCGCGGCGATCACCGGCGTGCTGCTGCTCGGATTCGCGCTGTGGCTGCACGATCTCGACCGGCTTACGCTGTGGAACGACGAGACATGGACTCTCGCCGCTACCGCGCCGGATGAATCCCTCGGCCGGGTGATCGACCGGGTGCGCGAGGATGTGCATCCGCCGCTGTACTTCGTGGAACTCTACGGCTGGCGGCAGGTGGTCGGGGAAACGGTCTTCGAGCTGCGCTACTTCTCCGTGCTGCTGATGCTGGCCGGCGGGGCGGTGATCTACCGGGCCGGGCGGGATCTGTTCTCGCCGCTGGCCGGGTGGATCGCAGCGCTGATCCTCGCCCTGCATGACCTGACGCGGGTGATCACGCAGGAAGTCCGGCATTACCCGCAGCACATGCTGGCCGGCGTGCTGGTGATCTGGCTGTACTGGCGTTTCTGGCAGCGGCCCACGCGCGGCCGGGCGATTTCTTTTATGCTGGCGGGCGCGGCGCTGCTGTGGACTCACTATTGGGGCGGGTTCGTGCTGCTGGCGCTCGCGATCCATGCGGCGCTGACAAAAAGATCGAACCGCCGAGACGCGGAGAAAAGCCTGACCGGCCCCTCCCTAAATCCCTCCCCACAAGTGGAGAGGGACTTGAGTTATGGCTCTACACCCTCTCTCCACTCTGTGGGGAGGGGGGCTGAACTTCGGCCCTTCATCGCGGCGTTTGCGGGGATCGGCGTGCTGTATGCGCCTTGGCTGCCGAGTCTGGCCCACCAGATGACGATTGGACGCCCGGATGGGCTGCCGCACGCGCTTGAGAATTCGTGGGCCGTCTACAAGGCGCTGGCGTTTCATCTGCTCGGCGTGCCGGAGATCTTCTGGCTGGTGCTGGTGATTGCGGGGATGGCCGGCGGGCTGGCGCTGGTGCCCTGGCGTCCAACCCCGGCGAGCGGGCTGCTGGCGCTGGCGGCCGTGCTGCCCGTGGCGCTGACGATCGCGCTGAATGCCGTGTATCCATCGCTGTCGCCGCGATCGCTGGCGGTCGTGGTTCCGGCGGCGGCGCTGCTGGCAGGGCATGCGCTGGCGCAGTTCGGACGATCCGAGCGGGCGCTGATGGTGTTGTTTGTCGTGCTGCACGGGCTGGCGACGACGAGTTCGATCCCCAATGATCGCGCGCCGTGGCCGGCCGTGGCCGATTATCTGGCGCAGCACAGCACCGCCGGAGACGTGGTGCTGCTGGAAGTCAAGGCGAACGAGTGGAACAACATGGAAGAATACACACTCGATTACTACCTCGCTCACAGCGGCGCGGCGCTCCGTTCAATCTGGACAGAGGACCAGCGGCTGAGACACCCTGAAGGGTTCGCGCATGACCTGCGTGAGGATCTGCGGGGGATCGAGTGGTGTGTGGGTCGCCCGGTGGGGCTGGATGAACGACGATCTGCGCGCGGATTTGCAGCGGTGGGGCTTTGTCGAGACGGCCCCGGCGCTCGATTTTGAGCCGTTTAGCGCGATGCCGGTGCAGCTGTGGCGCTTTGATCGCGCGCCGTCGGGCGGCGATCCGCTCGCCACGTTTGACGACGTGCTGCGGCTGATGCGGGCGGATGTGATCCGCCGCGAGGATGGGGTGACGGTTAACCTGTTGTGGTCGCCGGCGCAGGTGCCCGACCACGATTACACCGTGTCGGCGTTTGTGCTGGATGCGAACGGGTTCCTGGTGGCGCAGCACGACAGCTACCCACTCGAAAACCGCGCGCCGACGAGCGGCTGGCAGGCGGATCGGCTGTATTTCGACAGCCACGCGATCCCGGTGGAGAACCTCGCACCGGGTGCGTACCGTGTGGCGGTGAAGGTGTATCGCTTTACGGACGCGAGCTTCCAGATTATTGAGATCGCGCCCGCGTCAGACTGCACGGCGGATCCTGCATGTGAGTTTGTGATCATCGAGGAAATGACGATTCAGTGAGTTAAACCTTTGGAAGACACGACTTACGATTACGAGAGTGAAGAAACCGGCGAGTCCGCATCCCTGGCCGATGACGTCTACGAGATCGCGCCCGATGGTGAGGCGGACGATCGGCCCGCGCCGAAATCAAAAGCGCCGCGCCCCTGGCGTCCCGATAGTGGCGGCGTGCTGGTGTATATATTGCTGGCGCTGGTGCTGGTCGTCGCGGCGTGGCTGCGTTTCGACGCACAGAACTGGGACGATTTCAGCCACCTGCATCCCGACGAGCGTTTTTTTGTGCAGGTGGTCGGCAGTCTGAACGGCCTGCTGCGCTTCACCGATGGATCGGTGGCCGAGCAGGACGCGCACCGCTTGCGCTGCGAAGATCGCTATCCCCCCACGGCGAGCAGCGCGGAGGGCGCGACGATCGAGCCGGGGCACGGCGGCTATTTTGACGCGGAATGCTCAGCGCTGAATCCGAACAACGTCGGGTATGGAATGTATGTGTACGGCGAGTTCCCGCTGTTTACCATCCATGCAGCCGGCGTGGCACGCTCGCAGTTGTCGCGCGATTACCATGTGCTGCTCGAAGCGGTCGATCCAGAAGCCGCCGCCAAACATACCGTCACGACCTATTGGGAAGGGTACACCGGGATCCAGCTTGTCGGGCGGACGGTGTCGGCCGTGGCCGACTGGCTGACGGTGATCGTGGTCTTCCTGATCGGGCGGCGGCTCTATGGGCGCTGGACCGGGCTGCTGGCGGCGGCGCTGTACGGCGTGGCCGCGTTCCCGATCCAGCAGGCGCACTTCTGGACGGTGGACGCTTTCACCACGTTCTGGGTGGCGCTGGCGCTGTATTGTGCCGTGCGCGCGATGGATGGCGCGGGCGTGCAGCAGGGACCGCGCCCGCTGCTCTACCTGGCGATCTGGGCTGGGGCAGTCGTGTGGGATGCCGCCTATGAGAATCTGCCCGGTGCTGGGGCTGCTCTCCCTGGGCGCGATCGTGCTGATCGTGCTCGGACTGTTAGCGGCGCTGCGGCTTGATCCGGGCGATGGCCGGGCGCGATACGCCGGATTGGCTGCTGGCCGGCGCGGGCGTGATGGCGTCGATCATCTACCTGATTGGCTGGCTGCTGGTTGATCGCGCGGCCTCTCATGACCTCGTGATCTATGACGATCTCATCTCGCTCGGCACCGTCAGCCTGCTGTTTGGGCTGAGCGTGTGGGTGGTTGCACTCGCGGCCAGCATGATTCAGCAGCCCACCGCCGGAACCCGACAGCATGCGCCCGCTGATCGCCGGAGTCGTCGTCATACTATGGGTCGGGATGGTGGTCGGCTCGCTGGTCGGTGGGCTGCCGGCGATTGGCGGCCTATCGCCGTGGGCGACGCTGCTCGTCGCGGTGGGGTCGGTCGCGCTGCTGCTGTTCGATACCAACGAACTGACCGATTATGCCCTGTTTGGAGTCGCGCTGGGCGGCGCGGTTGCCAGCCGGGTGAATGTCGCGCCGCTGGCCGGGATCATCGTGATTGCGGCGCTGATCCGCGTCCTGCCGGTGTTGAGTCCGGGCTTGAGCAATCTGTTCCGGCGGCGCCTGCTGGCCTATGCGATGCTGGGTGTGATCACCGCGGCGCTGATGTCGTTTGTCGTGTTCCGCCTGCTGCAGCCGCACGCCTTCACGGGTCCGGGTCTGCTTGGCCTCAAGTTCAACCAGGGCTGGCGCGAGGATATTAACCAGGCCGCCTATCTGACCTCCGGCGACTGGGATGCGCCGCCGAATCACCAGTGGGCGGGGCGCACGCCGTACTTTTTCCCGTGGCGCAATATCGTGCTGTGGGGATTCGGCATCCCATTTGGGCTTATCGCGTGGGCGGCGTGGGCGTGGGGCGGCTATTCGATCCTGCGCGGGCGGCGCTGTGGACGCGGCACGCCATCCTTTTTGTGTGGATTCTGGTGCGTTTGGCTGGCTGGGTGGGCGCTGGGTCACGACCATGCGCTATTTCCTGCCGATCTACCCGGCGCTGGCGGTGCTCGGCGCGTGGGCGCTGGTGGCGTTGGTCGTCGGGGCGTGGGGGCGGAGAGAGAGCGATCAGCGATCAGCGATCAGCGGTCAGCCGTCAGCCAGCCTCACCCCCAGGCCCCTCTCCACAGCGTGGAGAGGGGGAGTCGCAAGTCCCTCTCCGCGTGCGGGAAGGGATTTAGGCAGGGGTAAACAACGGCGTATCGCTTTTGGTGCGGCGGTGCTGCTGCTGATCGTCGTGATGGTCATACGGCGGGCTATGGGTTCGGCTTTCACAACATCGAGCGGCAGCAGCTCACGCGCGTGGCGGCATCGCGCTGGTTCCAGGAGAACATCCCCGGCGATTTTGGGATCTGGGTGGATGGCACCGACGGCACCCGCCAGATGGTGAATGTTGGCGTGCGGTCGGTGGCGTCCGCGCCGTCCGTATCGCGCCTGGAAGACGGCGAAACGGCTGAACTGCCGCTCAGCATCATGGCGGACGCGAACCTGACGCGCATCACCTTCAACCGGCTGAGCGATCCCGCCCGCGATCCGGACGACGAAGTGCTGCGCGTGCGCCTGTTCCGCGACGATCCGAACATGGGCCGCCAATTGGTCTATGAGGACGAACTGGCCGCGGATCTGTCTCAGCATGAGATGCCCTATGGCGACTCCTATGCGCTGACCCCCGCAGAGGATGAGACCGTCCTGCTGCCGGTCAATCCGGGGGTGGACGTCGGCGCGGCGAATTACGTGCTTCAGATCACGGTCCTGTCGGGCGGGCCGGTCGCGTCGGTGCGCGATGTGGCCGACGACGGCGGGATGGTCTTCAGCGATGTATCGGTCGGGCTGCAAATGACCTCCGATCGGACGCTGACGTTTGTCGACCTGAACTTTACGGCGCGGCCCCTCTTACCGGGCATGGCGACGACATCCCTTCGCCGCCAACCGAGTGGACACCCGGCGGCCGCGATCCGGTCCAGTTCCAGATCCCGATCGACGGCACGATCCGCGAGATCGAGATCCCGCACCTGGGCGATCCCCTGCGCGATGCGGACGAGGAAGTCGTGCGGTTGGTGCTGACCGCGCCGGATGGAACGGAAACGTCGGCGCGTGATCCGGGGCGATTTCAGCGCGGAGCGAATCCGCTCGGCCCGGCGCAGACGGTGATCTTCGATCCGCCGCTGGACGTGCAGAGCCACGACGCGAACGGGGTGCCGCTGTACGCGACGCTGATGGTCGAGGCGCAGGATCCGATTTACACGTCCGGGCCGGTCATCGCCTGGGAGGGCGATTGGGATGATCCGGTGCCGTGGCCGGCCTGCCCGCTGCCCGCCGACATGGTATACCGCGACGATCTGCCGTCCGGGCTGTCGGAATATACCTGCGGCTCGGTGGACATGTATAACGGGCATTACCAGGGCCTCAAGCTGTGGATGGTGGCGGAAGACAACGACGAAAAATACCGCGCCATGACCAACGCGCTCGATCAGGCGGATTACATCGTCATCACGAGCAATCGCTTTTACGACTCGCTGACGCGCATCCCGATGCGCTGGCCGATGACGATCGCCTATTATGACGCGCTGTTCGATGGGCGGCTGGGTTTTGAGCTGGTCCGGACCTTCGAGCGCTACCCGGCGGTTGGGCCGCTCGGCGTGCCGGATCAGATCCTGCCCATGGACGATCTGCCGGACTGGCTGAACGAGCACTGGGAAGCCGAAGAAGCGTTCCACGTCTACGATCATCCGGTCGTGTTCGTCTTCCGCAAGACGGATGCCTACAGCGCGGAGAACACCGCGGCGATCCTCAACAGCGTGTCGCGGCGCGCGGTGCAACACGACGCTGCCCGGCTACGTGGCCGATCCGAACCCGGTGGGGGTGGTGCCGTGGGGTGCCAAGCAGGCGACGGACAGCCCGACCATGCTGCAACTGCCCGACGAAAAGTGGGAGATCCAGCGCGAGGGCGGCACGTGGTCGGAGCTGTTCGATATGGGCAACCTGATCAACCGCAGCCAGGTCGTCGCGGTGATCGTCTGGTGGGTGCTGATGGTGCTGGCGGGGTGGCTGGCGTGGCCGCTGCTGTACGTGAGTCTGCCCGCGCTGCCCGATCGCGGCTATCCGGCGGCGAAGATCGCCGCGTGGCTGCATCGTGGCGTGGATCGCGTGGGCGGGCGGGACGTTCAATCTGCTCACCTGGACGCGGGCCGGGCTCGCGCTGATCGTCGCTGGCGCTGGCCGCGCTGAGTCTCGCGGTCATCTGGCGGCGGCGCGGCGAGTTCCGGCGCTATATCCGCGCCAACTTGCGGCATCTGCTGGCGATCGAAGTGCTGACGTTGATCCTGTTTGTCGCGTTTCTGGGCGTGCGGCTGGGCAACCCGGATCTGTGGCACGGCAGCTTCGGCGGCGAAAAGCCGATGGATTTCGCGTATTTCAACGCGGTGCTGCGCAGTACGGTGTTCCCGCCGCTCGATCCCTGGTTCGCGGGCGGCTACATCAATTACTACTATTTCGGCTATGTGATCGTTGGCGCGCCGGTCAAGCTGCTGGGGCTGAACCCCTCCGTCGCCTATAACCTGATCCTGCCGGCGCTGTACGCGATGACGGGATGCGGCGTGTTCGGCATCGCGTATAACTGGGTGCGCGCGCGGTCAGTGCTGCCGGGCACGATCGAGGGCGCGACGGGCAAGCAAGCCCCTCCCCTAAATCCCCTCCCCACCGAGTGGAGAGGGGAACTCGAGCGAGCTCAGATTCGCGTGTGTTTGTGGCGGAAACGGTTCCTGCTGACGAATCCCTTGGGTTTGACAATCACAGGGCGGACCCCCGTGTCCGCCCCTACGATTTTGCAGCGGAAGTGGAGGAAGCCACTCCCCCTCTCCATCCCATGGAGAGGGGGTCGGGGGGTGAGGCCAGTCCCAAGGGCAATCCCTGGGTGGCCGGGCTGCTGGCGCTGCTGCTGGCGATGGTCTTTGGCAACCTGGGCACGCTGTACGTGCTCGTGACGAACGTTGCCGCCATGCCCGATCCCGACACGCAGCAGCCGCGCTGGTCGCAGCCGTCGCTGTATGTCAACGAGCGCCGCGACGAACTGGAAACGCAGCGCGCGACAATCTACCAGGATTTTTACGACTCCGAGGTGCGCAACTTCCGCCGCGAACATGGTGACGATCCGGTCGAGCCGGACGATGTGTTTGAGATCAACCAGGAAGCGCAGCGCCGCACGGATGCGTATATCCAGGCGCAGTCGGAGCATCCGCCGCTGTACCGGCTGTGGAGCTATGAACTCTCCAACCTGGGCGACCAGATCAACGCGTTTTCCGCCGGGCTGCGCGACGTGATGCGCGGCAAGCCGCTGAATATGTATACCCACCGCTGGTACTGGCAGCCGACGCGCATCATCGCGGAACTGCCGGATAACGCCGGGCATGGCGCGATTGCCGAAATGCCCTATTTCACCTTCCTCTATGGCGATTTGCACGCGCATATGATCGCCTTTCCGGTCACGCTGTTGGTGATCCTGTGGGTGCTGGCCGAGATCATGGGGGCGGGTTATGCGCTGCGCTCGTGGTGGGAGGCCGGGCTGTCGCTGGGCATCGGCGCGCTGGCGGTCGGCGTGCTGCGCCCGACCAATACCTGGGACTGGATCACCTACCTGATCCTCGGTGCAGCCGGGCTGACGTTCGCGGCGTGGGTCGGCGCGGTGCGGACATCGCGTGAGCAGCCGCCATCGCTCCTGGCGGATCGGCTGTGGGGCTGGCTGCAACCCCGTAACGCGCGGCAGTTGGTCCTGATCGTGCTGGTGATGCCGGTGGCGGCGGTCGCGCGCGGCGGCTGGTATCTGCTGCGCAAGATGCAGGCGGATCAGCAGATGACGCGCGGCCTGCGGGCGGGCGAAGAATTGATCGACCCGGCGCTGACCACATCCAGCATCCTGCTGTGGATGGTGTTGGGTGTGGTGCTGGTCATCGTGCTGTACGCGGCGGTGCTGATCGCGCTGCGGGCGCATCTGGATAAGCGCACGCTGACGGATTGGATCGCGCGGGTGGGGATCTTCGTGGCGCTGACGTTTGTCGTCGGGCTGCCGTTCACGTCCTACTTCGCAACGGCCTACAACTCGGTCAAACCCTGGGAGCAGGAGACCACGCCGCTGTGGGCCTACCTGTACATTCACGGCACGTTCATCTTCATCGTGATCTCGCTGCTGATGTGGCAGAGCGCGCGCTGGCTTCGATCGGTGCGGGTGCGCGATCTGCAAGGGCTGGTCGTGCCGGTGATCGTGATCGCCGGCGGGCTGGTGCTGGTCGTCGCGGGATCGGTGATCTACGGCGTGCGCGAGGCGGCTGTCGCGCAGTTGGTCGGTCCGCTGATCGCGTGGGCGGGCCTGCTGTTTTTCCTGCCGCGCCAGAGTCCGCTGTTACGCGCGGTCTACGCGCTGATCGTGCTGGCGCTGGCGATCTCGCTCGGCGTGGAGATCGTCGTGCTGGATGGGGATATTGGCCGGCAGAACACGGTCTTTAAGTTTTATTTGCAAGTCTGGTTCATGCTGAGTATTGTTGGCGGGGTTGGGCTGGCCTGGATGCTGCGAAGCTCTGGGCGCTGGCACCCGGTGCTGCGATCGGCGTGGCAGGGCGGGCTGACGCTGCTGTTCGCGATCGCGTTGTGCTATCCGGTGCTGGCGACGCAGGCGCGCTTCATGGATCGCTTCAACCGGGATGAAACGCCGCTGACGCTCGACGGCATGGAGTACATGAAATACGCGATCCACGGCGAGAACGGGCTGTATTTCGAGCTGCGGGGTGATTACGACATGATCCGCTGGCTGCAAGAGCATGTCGAAGGCACGCCGGTCATCATGGAGGCGCACCAGTTCCCGTCCGAATATCACTGGAACGGGCGGATCAGCATCTACACCGGCCTGCCGACGATTTTGGGCTGGCGCTTCCACCAGATCCAGCAGCACACCCTGCCGGAGATGGATAAGCTCGTTCAGACGCGCGAGAACAACATCGCGGCGTTTTATGACCTGTCCGGTGCGGATGGCATCCGCGCGGCGATGGATCTGATCGACGCGTACGAGATCGAATATATTGTCGTGGGCGCTCTCGAACGCGCGTTTTACAGCGATATTCAGACCGATCCGGCCAGCGGCCTGCAATCCGCGGGGCATTCACCGGGGCTGGCGAAGTTCGATCAGATGGTCGAGCTTGGGCTGTTGGATGATGTATACCGCGTGCCGCGCTGCCTGAACACCGCCATTGACGACATCGCCTTCTGTCCGGCGGAACAGATCTACGAGGATGTGATCTACCGGGTGGTGCCGGGCGCGACCTATGGTGAGAGTGTGGCGGAAGGGTGAGATCTGGCGGGCTGGAATGGCCGGCGGGACGCATGAACACAACAACTGACGGTTAACGTATGGATCTTGCTTTGATCATCGACTGGTTGGGCCGCGAAGGCGGCGATATCCTGAGCTGGTGGCTGCTGGTGACGCTGGCGGGCGCGGCGGCATGGCCGCTGCTGTACCGCATCCTGGGCGGGCTGCCGGATCGCGGCTATACCCTGGCGCGCACGGCAGGCGTGATGCTGACCGGGTTCGTCTTCTGGTTCCTGGGCAGCCTGGGACTGCTTGATAACACCCCGGCGGGGATGGTCTTCGCGTGGCTGATCGTGCTGGTGGCGGGATTGGCGGCGCTTCTTCCGCTGGGATGCGCGTCCGCCGCGTGCGCGATTGGTTCCGCGAACACCGCGCGCTGATCCTCGTGACGGAGATCACTTTTGCGCTGCTGCTGTTCGGGTGGGCGGCCATCCGCGCCCACAACCCGGAGATCTACAGCACCGAAAAGCCGATGGAGATCATGTTTATCAACAGCATCCGCGCCAGCGAGACGTTCCCCCCGCATGACGCGTGGCTGGCCGGATACGCCATCAGCTACTACTATTTCGGCTACCTGATCGTGGCGATGCTGGCCGATCTGGCCGGGATGAGCAGCGGGATCGCGTTCAACCTGACGGTGGCGCTGATCGTCGCGCTGGCCGGGATCGGCGCGCTCGGCGTGGTCTATAATATGGTGCGGGTGCGCGGAATGCGCTTCCGGGGTGGAACGGTCCGGGCGGCGCTGGCGGCAGGTCTGCTGGGCATGGGCTTTCTGATCTTCATGGGCAACCTGGGCACGGCGCTGGTCGAATTGCCCGTACCAGGGCTATACGCCCGGACTGGTCGGCGCGGGCTATTTCGATTTCTGGGATGTCGAGGAGCGCGGCGGGCACGCAGCAAATCCAGCGTGAGGACGGGACCATCGATCGATGTCCCGGCCGATAAGGACGGCGACGGCGTGCCCAACTGGGAGGATGATGCCCTGCCGCTCGACCGCTGGGAGTTCACGCGCGGGATGGGCTGGCGCTACAGCCGCATCGTGCAGGATCGCGATCTCGACGGCAATGCGATCGGGATCCAGCCGATCACCGAGTTCCCGCAGTTCAGCTTCGTGCTGGCCGATATTCACCCGCATGTGCTGGCGCTGCCGTTTGCCGTGCTGGCGATCGGGCTGGCGCTGAATCTGGTGCTGAACGGGCGCGACCTGTTCCGCTGGGAATACCCGCTCTACGCGATCTGGGTGGGCGGGATGATCTTCATGAATTCGTGGGATGCGGTTTACCTGCCGCTGCTGGTCGGCGCGGAGGCGCTGCGGCGCTTGATCCGCAACGGAGACGGCGTGCTCCACCGGCGCGATCTGATCGGCACGGCGAAGTTCGCGCTGATCGTCGGCGGGCTGACGCTGGGGCTGTATCTGCCGTGGCTGGTCAGCTTCACCTCGCAGGCCAACGGCATCCTGCCCAACGTGATCTACCCGACGCCCTGGCAGCAGGTCTTTCTCCAGTTTGGCGCGTTCCTGGTGATCGTGACCGTGTTTGTGCTGGTCGAAGTCTACCGCGCGGGCGAGCGCTTCAACCGGAGCGGCGCGCGGCTGGCGCTTGGCGTCGGGCTGATCTCGCTGATCGTCCTGCTGGTGGCGCTGGCCGTGATGGCGTGGAACCGGAACGACCTGCGCTACAGCGTTTTTGCGGTGTCGGATCCATCGGCCGGGTTGGGCGCGCTGCGCAGTGATATTCTGGCGCGCCGCCTGATCGGGCTGCCAAGCGAACTGCTGCTGATCGGCCTGATCGTGCTGGTGATCGGGCGGCTGTTCGCACGGGTGCCGCTGCGCTCCGTGGTCGAAGCAGACATCGACGAGCGGGAGATCGGCCCGGATCAGGTGGTGCGGGTGCGCGCCATCCAGTACAGCCCGGCGACCGGATTCGCCCTGCTGCTGATCGGCGCGGCGGCGGTGCTGATTGTGGCGCCCGATTTTGTGTATCTGCGCGATAATTTCGCCGTGCGCATCAACACCGTGTTCAAGCTGTATTACCAGGGTTGGATCATCTTCAGCATCGCGGGCGCGTTTGCCGTGTGGTCGGTGCTGGCGGATCGGGAGCCGCTGCCGGTCTCAGCGCGCAAGCCGAAGGAGACACGCGAGGCAACTCCGGCGTTTGTCTCGATCGGGCGCGGAGTCTTTGCGCTGGTGGTCGTGCTGCTGTTCGCCGCCGGGCTGCTCTATCCGGCCTTCGCCATCCGCGCGCGGACGCTGGTCGATACCGGGCGGCTGGCGCTGGCGGATCAGATCGCGGCGTGTGAGGCGGGCGAAACGGCCCTGGCCGGCGCAACGGTCGAATGCCCCAAACAGGCGGATCTCACGCTGAACGGCGCGCCGACGCTCGTGCTCGGCAGCCCGGACGAATACCAGGCGATCCAGTGTCTCGACAACCTGGAACAAAGCAGCGATGCGATCCTGGTCGAAGCGCCATGTCACTGTGGCTACCACCCGGAGATCGGGCGGTTCAGCGCGCTGACCGGGATCCCCACGCTGATGGGGTGGGGCAATCACGAGGGCCAGTGGCGCGGCCGCACGCTGCCGGAAGTGACCGATACGCGCATCGAGATGGGCCAGCGGCGGGATCGCTTCACCGACGTGCAGGAGCTTTACACCACCCAGGACTGGGCGCGCGTGTGGTCCGTCATCGACCGTTATGGGATTGATTACATCGTGGTGGGCAACGCCGAGCGGAATATGATCCGCGAGATGGCCGGCGACGATACGAGCCTGCTGCAAAATTACCAGATGGGCCTGCAGAAGTTCGAGCAGGTGCTCACGCCGGTGTGCGCGGCGGGCGATACGACGGTGTACCGGGTCGCGGCGGAGTAAAGAAAAGAGATTTCACCACAGAGGACACAGAGGGCACAGAGAAAAGCAAAAAAAAATGGGAAAAAATCAGTCGACACCGTAGCTTTTCTCTTGTTTCTCTCTACTTGAAAAAACTCTGTGATCTCTGTGTCCTCTGTGGTGAATAAGTTTTACGCACGACGTATGGCTTTCAGGGTGTAAGGGGAGTTATGACGATTCCACTCGACCAACTTACGGCGGGGGACGCCGCGCGGGAGCCGCAGACGGACCTTGTCCCGGCGATCCGGGTCCGGGTCACGCCGGAGGCGCTGCTGTATGTGGCGCTGGGCGTGCTGTCGCTGCTGCTGCGGATCGTGCAGTTGGGGCACATGCCGCTGGGTGACGCCGAGGCGCATCAGGCCCTCGCCGCGCTGCGGACCGTCAGCGATCAGGTGCCCGGCGGCGCGCTGGTTCCTGACAGCCCGCTCACGTTTATCCAGAACGCGATCACCTTCGGGTTTGGGTTCGGCGGGGACGTGGCGGCGCGGCTGCCGGTGGCGATCGGCGGCGTGCTGCTGACGCTGGCCCCGGCGCTGTGGCGGCGCTATCTGAATCCGCTGCCCCCGCTGATCATCAGCCTGCTGCTGACGATCTCCCCGGTGGCGCTGCTGGCGTCGCGCACGATGAGTCCGGCGATCTGGACGATGCTGCTGGCGATCGTCGCGCCGTGGCTGGTGCTGCGCTTTGCCGAGTCGCGCCAGCCGCGTTGGGCGGTCATGGCGACGATGGCCTTTGCCGCGATGATCCTGCTGACGGAGCCGGCGGGGATGCTGGTGTTCCTGTCGCTGGCCTTCGGCGTGTTCTTCGCGTGGCTGACCGACGATGGCTCCGAGAGCGAGCCGGACGTGTCGGCGGCGCTGCGCGGGCTGTGGCAGTCGTGGCCGTGGGCCAACGGCGCGATCGCGGCGGCGCTGCTGATCGTTGCGGTGGGGACTGGGCTGTTCTGGATACCGTCCGGGCTGACGGCGGTCGGCAATGTGCTGTGGGCGGGCGTGCGCGGGTTGGTCGAGCGGCCCGCCGGTACGCCGGTCGCCTTTCCGCTGTGGGTGGCGCTGCGCTACGAGACAGGTCTGCTGCTGTTTGGCGTGCTGGCGGTGGTCGTCGCGCTGCGCGAAGGCGGCTTTTTCGAGCGCGTGCTGGTCGGCTGGACGCTGGCCGGGCTGTTCTGGTCGGTTGGGTATTCCGGGGCCGACGCGGCTCACGCGCTGTGGGTGACGGTCCCGCTGACCGTGCTGGTCGGCCTGATGATCACCGGCTGGATCACCGAGCGGACCGGCGCGCTGTGGGATGTGCCGGCGTGGGGCGTGCCGCTGCACGCGATCATCACGTTTGCGCTGTGGGTGGCGGTGGGCCTGAGCCTGGTGCTGCTCGGCAAGCGCCTGCTGGTTGATCTGCCCGCCGGAGTCACGAAACTGTCGGAACTGCTCGGCGCGCTGGTAAAGGGATTTTACAGTCGCAACGCCAACGAACCCGAATGGATCACGGTGCAGGACAACGCCGTGCTGGATTACGTGCTGGGCAACATCCAGCTTCGCCTGCTGATCAACCTGCTGATGACAATGCTCAACGGCGTGCTGTTCTTCATGGTCGGGCAGCCTGTGGGGATCGCGCACGGCGTGGCGCGGATTTGCGCTCGGGTCGCTGGCATGTATGCTGCTGGTCAGCCTGGGATTCGGCGGGCGCGCGGCGCTGACCGCACCCGGCGATCCGCGCGAATACTGGTTTCACGATGCTGTGACGGATGACGTGTTCGAGCTGCGCGCGACGTTGGAAGAGATGAGCCTGCGCAACACCGGCGAGCCGCGCCTCATGTCGATCGCCGCGAACGTGCCGGACGATGGCGCGCTGGCCTGGGCGCTGCGCGATTATCCCAATACGGTCTTTGTGGACGGCATCGGGCCGGAAGTGAACAGCGCGGCGGTGATCGCGCCCGGATCGACAGCGGAAACACCCATGGGCGCGGATTACGTTGGCAAGGACCTGATCACGCGGCAGAGTTGGGACATTGATACGCTGTCGTGGCGCGACTGGCTGATGTGGCTCTACCGGGGCGATACGCTGATCAAGCCCCAGCCATTGGAACAGATCATGCTGTGGATTCGCAAGGACGTCTACGGAGTGGATTTTGTCACTGAGGAATAACGGGGGGCGGAGGTGTAACATGAACAATATACGGGCAGCCGGCTCCCCGGAAGGGCGGAGCGCCCCGGAAGGGCGGAGCACCAATGATCCCGATCTGGCGGACCTGATCGCGCGCTGTCTGGGCGGCGATCAGGGAGCCTATGCCGCGCTTTACGATCGCTATGCGCCGAGCCTGTACCGGCTGGCGTACAGCATTCTGCTGGACGAGCAGGACGCCGAAGATGTGCTGCAAGAGGTGATGGTGTACGCCTTCCGCAACCTGCACCGTTATGATCCGATGCGGGCGGCGTTCCGCACGTGGCTATATACCATCACGGTCAGCCGGTGCCGCAACGCCCGGCGGCGCAAGTGGCTGCCGACCGTGGCGCTGGCGAATTTGCTGAACGTGGGCGTCGAGCCGCCCGCGCCCGAAGATGAGTCGCCGGAAGTGCGCGCGGCCTGGGCCGAGGTCCATGGCTCGCTGCAAGACGCGCTGCGGACACTCTCACCCCGGCTGCGCGAAGCGGTGGCGCTGCGTTATGGGCAAGGGCTGACGTACCGCGAGATGGCCGCCATTATCGACTGCCCGCAGAAGACCGCCGAAAGCCGCGTCCGGCTGGCGCACGAGCAGCTGCGCCGGGCGATGAGTCCCGCCGATATCGCGGCGCTGGCGGACCTGTGGCATATTTGACGCGGGGTAGGACAAAGGAAGAACCATGCGCAACCAGCATGTCACCCATTTAATCACCCGGTATATTCACGGTCAGTTACGTCCGTCGCAGCGCGCGCGGGTCGTCAACCACGTGCGGACCTGCGCGGCCTGCCGGTCGGCGCTGGCGCGCGAGGAGTGGATTGCGTCCGATCTGCGGCGCGAACTGCCGGCGATGGGAACAGGCGGCACGCGCGGCGGGCAATTGGCCCAGGTGTGGGCCGGCGTCTGGCAGGACGTCAGTGGTCCGCGGGCACGCGCGCGAATGGCGGCGTGGATGCCAGGGCTGGCCGCGCTGATCGTGATGGTGCTGCTGCTGTCGATCGCGCTGCCGCTGCTGACCGAAAGCGGCGATCGCGCCGAGGCCGCGCCGCACCAACCGCGCCCGATCAGCACGGCATCTCCGACGCCGGCCGCCAGTGAAACGCACGAAGCGGTTCGGGTGGCACCCGGCGTGAATCTCCCGCGCGCGACGGTGGCCTATGTGGGCGGCGTCGGCGCAACTCCGGCCCCGATGCCCGCGGCAACGGTCTCGCCCGAAGCACGGATGGGCGGTATACACTAGAGCATTTTCCAACGGATACAGACTATGGCGACACGCGAACAGACCTATTCTCCGGCGGCGGAGACGCACGAACCGATCATCACCCAGGCGCTGACCCGCGCCTATGCCGTTAACTGGGAGATCGTCCTCTATACCGTGATCCTGGTCCTGGCGCTGGTAACGCGCTTTGCCGACCTGGGCGCGCGGGTGATGAGTCATGATGAGAGCCTGCACACGTATTATTCCTGGCGGTTGTACGAATATGGCGAGTTCAGCCACACACCGCTGATGCACGGCCCTGTGTTGTTTCACATGACGGCGCTCTCTTACTTTTTGTTTGGCGACAACGACTTCACCGCCCGCATTTACCCGGCGACTCTCGGCGTGCTGATGGTGCTGTACCCGGGATTATTGCGGCGCTGGCTGGGCCGAACAGGCGCGCTGATCGCGTCTGTGCTGATGCTGATCTCGCCCATGATCATGTACTACAACCGCTACATCCGCGAGGACACTCCCTCGTTGTTTTACACGCTGGTGATGGTCTACGCGATGCTCCAATATATCGACGGCGTCCGGCCGCGCCGCCCCGTGTGGCTGTGGGTATTTTCCGGCGCGCTGCTGCTGTCGATGGCGTCCAAAGAAGTCGCCTTCATGTATGTCGCCGTGTTTGGCAGTTTCCTGGTGCTGATCTGGCTGATGCGGGTCGTGCAGGATGTCGGGCTGCGGCGCGCGGCCAGCGAGTCGGGGGGTGATGCTCCGCCGCTACAGTTCTGGGCCGGGCACCTGATTCTGTTCGCGCTCGTGGCGGTCGTGGCGATGGCGCTGGGCGGGCTGCTGCGGTTCATGCTGTCCTCGACACTGTGGATCCCCACCGACCGCCTGCTCGTCGGGCTGCTGTTCCTGGTGATGTATATCCCACTGGCGCTGTCCGGGGGCCTTTTTAGCCGGCTGTTTGGATCGCGGCTCGTGCTGCCCGGCGAGGACAAACCCAAGCGGCAGGCGGGACGACGCGGTGCTGCCAGCCTGATCATGGAGGGGCTGGCGAATGGCCGGTCGGCGCTGATGATCATTGCCGCCGGGCTGATAATTGGGGCGCTGCTGGCGCTGCTGATCATTAGTGTGCTGGATGTGATCAAACCACAGCAGGTCTGGACCGAAACGGTGGTCCGCAGCACGAACGATATGCAGATTGGCGCGAATATGTCCAAGGAATTCACCATTTCGCGTGAATTCGACAGCGCCATGTTTATCCGTCTGCTGACGTGGATCGGCCTGCCGGTGCTGGCGCTGCTGTTTGTCCTGTTCCTGACGGCGGTCTACAAATATCCGGGGGATGTGCCGCTGCCGTGGCGCGAACTGCTGGCGATCGTCCTGGTCGCGTTTATCACGACCACCGCGCTCGTGATGTTCGAGCGGCGCAGCCATGTCGAGACCGACGAGACTCCCTTCGCCGCCGATCCGAACGCGGCCGTCGAGGATGCCAACGGCGACTATAACAACCTCTGGATCTTCGCGTCGTGGGTGATCGGTCTGGCGATCACCGGCGGCGTGGTTGCGTCGCGTTACTTCACGGACTGGTGGGATTTCCTGAACCGCCAGCCGGCCTTCGACGTGCTGATCGTGCTCGGCACGCTGGTCTTGCCCTGGTTGGCGGCGTACCCGCTCTACCGGGCCGGATATAATCTGGAAGACTACAATTCCTACTCGACGGAAGGGCGCGATACGCTCGAAGCCTCGCTGCTGATCATTATCCCGTTCTTCGCGGTATCGGCCTCAATCGGGCTGTCGTGGAACTGGAAGCGCTGGCTCCCGGCGGCGGCGGTTTTTCTGGGGCTGTTCGGGTTCTTCTTCACGACGGTGTTCAGCAACCAGTACGGCCTCGTGACCGGCATGATCGGCTCGCTGGGTTACTGGCTGGAGCAGCAGGGCGTCCGGCGCGGCAGCCAACCGCAGTATTATTACATCCTGACGCAGCTTCCGGTCTACGAGTTCCTGCCGATGATCGGCGCGATGCTGGCCGGGCTGACCGGGCTGACCTCACTGTGGGGCTGGCGGCGCGAGCGGACGGTTGCGACGATTCAGGCCCGGCGCGCAGCCGAGCGTGCGGCGCAGGATCGCGCGGCCGGCTATATCGATCTGGTGCGGACGGATGAGATGCCGTTCCCATAGTCCAGACGAAGCAGAGCCGGTGCCCAGCGAAGCCGAATTGATCGATGAGCTTGCGGCGATTGACGTGGCGGACCAGCCCGATCTGCCGCCCGACGATTCGTATGCACCGCCGTACAGCACAGTCCGCTATTCCGGGCTGCCGGCGCGGCTGGTGCGTCCGTTCAGCGCCGAGGAAGAACACGCCCATCTCCGTGCCGATCCCGAGTGGATCGGCGCGTTCCCGTTTGTGGCGCTGGTCGGCTGGTGGGCGATCATGATGGTCTTCAGCCTGACGGTCGCCGGCGAGAAAATGCCCTGGCTGACCACCCACCTGACCGTTCCTCTGATCCTGCTGACCGGCTGGTGGCTGGGCCGGGTCGCGGGGCAGGTGCGCTGGCGCTGGGTGGGCGGAGTCGAATGGCTGGTGCTGCTCGTGGCGCTGCCGCTGGCGTTTATGGCATTTGCGCAGGTGGTGCTCGGCTTCTGGGGCGCGGAGCCGCCCTTCCGCGGGCGCGAGATCGAAGATCTGCTCGCCAGCGGGAACTGGCTGGCGGCGCTGCTGGTCTTTCTCGGCATGCTGTATATCGTGGGGCGCTTCGGCGGCCGGTTGGGGATTGGACAGCTGGTGCGGCTGGCCGTGCTCTCCGGCGCGGTGCTGCTGGCGATCCTGACGGCGCGCGTTGCGTATGTGGCGAGCTTCATCAACTACGATTACGCGACCGAATTCCTGGTCTACGCGCACGCGGGCCCGGCGGTCAAAACCGTGCTCAACGAGGTAGATCGCATCGCGGAGATCACCAACGAAGGCGATTCGATGCGGATCGTGTTTGATGACGAGTCCTCGTGGCCGTTCTCGTGGTACTTCCGCGATTACACCAACTACGCGCTGCTGCGCGGCGAAGCGGGCAGCGTCGATCCGACGTAGCTTGACGGCGCGCGCGTCGTGGTCGTGGGCAACAAAAAAGTGGGCGACGTGCGCCGCATCCTGGGCGACCGCTACTACGAGTTTGGCTATATCCGGCTGTGGTGGCCGATGCAGGAATACTTCGGCCTGACCTACGACCGGGTGACGAACGTGTTCAGCACGGCGGACGACAACATCGCCGCGCGTTACTTCCGCGAGGGGATCTGGGACATCTGGTGGGATCGCGACTATCGCACCTATGCCCAGGCGATGTGCATCGAGTCCAAGCAGTTCCGCTGCGATCAGGAAGCCGAGTACGGCACCACCGACGATGAAAAAGAGTCCTTCCGCAATACGTGCGAGCAGGCGGTGATCAACGAGTGCGCATCGGATCAACGCTTTGCCGTCAACCAGTGGCCCGTATCGGACCGCCTGTATTTCTTCGTGGATAAGCAGATCGCCGCGCAGGTGTGGGACGCCGGAATCGGCAGCAGCACCGTCAACATCCGCGAGCCGGAATACCCCGAAGACCTCGTGTATCTCGATATGGCCGCCGAAACGACGCTCGGTGAAACGGCCGAGATGATCGAGCCGCGCGGGATCGTGGTGGACGGTGAAGGATTCATCTACATCGCCGATACGCGCCGCAGCCGGGTGGTCGTGCTCGATCCGCAGGGCGCGCTGGTACGCGTGATCGCGGAGCAGGGCACTGTGCCCGACGATACGGGCCTGCGCGAACCGTGGGGCCTGGACATGGGGCCGGATGGCAACCTGTACATCGCGGATACGTGGAATAACCGCGTGGCCGTCTACACGCCCGACGGTGAATTTGTGGACGCGTGGGGCCACGAAGGACGTCCCTTCGACGATCCATCGACCGAGGCGATGTGGGGGCCGCGCGACCTGAAGATCGGGCCGGACGGCAACGTATATGTGGCCGATACCGGCGGCAAGCGCATCCGGGTCTACACCATGGATGGCGAATGGGTGCGCGACATTGGCAGCAGCGGATCGCAGCTTGGGCAGCTTGACGAGCCGGTGGGTCTGGCGTTTAATCCCGTGTCCGGCGATCTGTACGTGGCCGAAGCATGGAACCGCCGCATCCAGGTGTTTGACGCGGCGGGGGTGCCGCTGCGCTCCTTCACGGTCAATATGTGGTTCACCAACCGGCAGTCATACAACCGGCCGTATATCGCCGTCAGCCCGGATGGCTCGCTGATCTACGTGACGGATATGGACGACCGGCAGCGCATCGTGGCCTACAACCTGACCGGGCAGCCGGTGTTCTCCTTCGACCAGCCGGACGATCTCGAAAACAACGTGTTAGGGCTGCGATCCCCGGCCGGGCTGGCGTTTGATGCGCAAGGCCGCCTGTACGTGGTGGATGCCAGCCAGGCGAAGGTGTTCGTGTTCCCGCCATCGCAGGTATCCGGTAATGTGCCGCCCGAACCCTTGGACGACGGTGCGATTCCGCCCGAATGGGAGATGACCCCACAGGATGATAACAGCGAGGACACAAGCGGCGACGCGCCGGTCGACGTCCCACCGCTGGACGAGTTGGACGGCGGCGAGTCCGGTGTGGAGCCAACGCCGCAGGGATAGACCTTGCACCTGATGTCCTATGCAGCAGCCGGGCGATTGTGCTAAGCTCATGCTGGTATCAGGTGATGAGGTGACGAATTGTTACACCATATTCGGGAATGGTTGATTGGGCCACCGCTGCCCACGACTCGACTGGACCAAGAGCGCCTGAACAAAGTTCGGGCGCTTGCCGCTTTTTCGCCCGATGCGCTGTCGTCGATCGCGTATGCCAACCAGGAAATCTACCTGGGGCTGGCCGCCGCCGGGGCCGCGGGGCTGGTTTTTTCATGGCGGATCGGGCTGGCGATCGGCGTGCTGCTGGCGGTGGTCGCCCTATCATACGCCCAGACGATCCCGGCCTATCCGGGCGGCGGCGGATCGTATACGGTCGCGCGCGAAAACCTTGGCGCGTGGTTTGGTCTGATCGCAGGGGCAGCGCTCATGATCGACTATGTGCTGACCGCGGCGGTCAGCCTGACGGCGGGCGTTGGGGCGATTGCCTCTGCATTCCCAGACTTGTGGCCCTATAAGGTCTGGCTTTCGCTGTTTTTCCTGGGGCTGATCACGCTGGCCAATCTCCGCGGCCTGCGCGAGTCGGGCACCGTCATGGCGATCCCGGTGTACTTTTTCCTCGTGTCATACCTGGGGATGCTGGCGATTGGGGTCGTGAAAGCCTTGATGAGCGAACCGGGTTCGTTCGAGGATACGGCCTCTTCCGGTGGCGAAACCGTAACAACGCTGCTGCTTCTGCATACGTTCGCGTCCGGGTGTACCGCGCTGACCGGCATCGAGGCGATAAGCAACGGCGTGCCCGCCTTCAAACCGCCCCAGACTCATAATGCCCGGCGGACGTTGATCGTCATGGCGCTTCTGATGGGTACCCTGTTTGTGGGCAGTATCGGCCTGACTCAGTATTTCGCGGTCGTGGCCCGTTCGGATGAGATGATTCTCTCCGCCCTGGCGCGCCGTATTCTTGGCTCTGGCGTTTTTTATGTGGTGGTGCAGACGGCGACTCTGTTGGTGCTCGTGGTCGCCGCGAATACAAGTTTCGCGGATTTTCCACGACTGGCCTCGATTCTGGCGCGCGACGGTTATGCGCCGCGCCAGTTTGCCATGCTGGGGGACCGGCTGGTTTTCTCGAACGGGATGCTGGCGCTGGCCTTGCTGACCGGCCTGCTGATCGTCGCCTTCAGCGGCGATACGCACGCCCTGATCCCCCTGTTTGCGGTTGGGGTGTTTCTGGCGTTCACCCTGTCGCAAGCAGGGATGGTCGTTCACTGGATCCGGCTGCGGAGTCCTGGCTGGCAGACCAAAGCCGTGATCAACGGGCTGGGTGCTCTCGCTACGACGATCACGCTGATTGTCGTGGCGTTCAGCAAGTTCACTCATGGGGCCTGGATTGTGATCGTGCTGATTCCGACGCTCGTCTGGATGTTTCTTTCAGTCAAGCACCATTACAGTGTGATCGCAAGCCAACTGTCACCGCGTGGAATGCCACTTCAGCCTGGACCTCGCGTCCCGCCGCGTGTGGTCGTGCCGGTGTCGGGTGTACACCGGGGCGTGATCGAAGCGGTGCAGTATGCGCGCTCGATCTCGGATCGCGTGACGGCGGTGTATGTCGAGATCAATCCCGGCGATGGCGAGCGGATGCGCGCCCGCTGGGCGGAGTGGGGGCAGGGGGTGCCGCTGGTGGTCGTGTCGTCGCCCTATCGCTCGATCGTCGGGCCGATCCTGGAATATCTCGATCAGGCGGATAAGGAGAGCGCCGACGGTTCTCTTGCGACCCTGCTGCTGCCGGAGTTTGTCCCGGCCAAATGGTGGCATCACCTGCTGCACAACCAGACGGCATGGATGCTCAAGCTGGCGCTGCTGTACGGGCGGCGGCGTCAGGGCAAAGTCCGCGCCATCATCGACATGCCGCTGTATCTGCGCGAGTGAGCGGTAAAGCTGTCCGATGGACACAGTTACACGTTGACATCTCACGAGAATTCGCGTACCATGTTGCCTATGCAACCATTCACTCTGCGCGCTCCCGCCCCTAGTGGCATCCATAACACGGCTTCCTGTCGAGGATGGTCCGCTGGTTGATGCCTGCGCGGTGGTAGCGCAGCCGATAACCCTATGCATAATCCGGCGTTCGGACTTCCCGACGCCGGTTTTTTGTTTCTAGCCCTCAGCGATCAGCCGTCAGCGAAAGCAGAAGACAAAGCTGAACGCTGAGCGCTGACAACTTCTGAAGGAGGAAACCATGCGAATCGAGGATCTGTTTACCCACACGCTGCGCGATGCCCCGGCCGATGCCGAACTCGTCAGCCACCAGCTGGCGATCCGCGCCGGTTTGGTGCGCCCGATCGCCGCTGGGATTTACGCGCTGATGCCGCTCGGCTGGCGCGTCATCCGCAAGATTGAGGCGATTCTGCGGGAGGAGATGGACGCGGCCGGCGGGCTGGAAATCCGTATGCCCGTAGTCCATCCGGCCGAGATCTGGCAGGCAACCGGGCGCTGGGAGACGTTCGGGCCGGTGCTGCAAAAGTTCAGCCAGCGATGCCGGACGCGACTTTGTGCTGGGCCCGACCCACGAGGAAGTGATCACGATGCTGGCGGCGCGTGAAGTGTCGAGCTACCGGCAGCTTCCGGTGCTGCTCTACCAGATCCAAACAAAGTATCGCAACGAGGCGCGCGCGCGGGGTGGGCTGGTCCGGCTGCGCGAATTCACCATGAAGGACGCCTATTCGCTGGACGCGGATTTCGACGGGCTGGATCGGGTCTATGAGCGGCTGGTCCAGGCGTACCGGAATATCTTCGCGCGGGCCGAGGTGCCGGTGATCGCAGTCGAGGCGGACACCGGGGCGATGGGCGGCAAAGCCAGCCACGAATTCGTGCTGCGCCACGATCTCGGTGAGGATCGCTTTGTGGCGTGCGACTCGTGCGGCTATGCAGCGAATATCGAGACGGCGCAGTTCGCCCTGCCGGAACCGGAGACGGTCGCGTTACAGCCGGTCGAGAAGGTCGCCACGCCGAACTGCAAGACGATCCAGGAGGTCGCGGATTTTATCGGCGTGCCGACGTCGCAGACGCTCAAGGCGGTGTTTCTTATGCACGAGATGCCGGGCACACCGGATCAGTTCGTCTTCGTCGTGATTCGCGGCGATCTGGACGTGAACGAAACCAAGCTGATCAACGCCCTCGGTGGCGGGACGCTGCGCCCAGCGACAGACGACGAAATACGAGCAGTGGGCGCGGTGCCGGGCTATGCCAGCCCGATCGGACTCGGGCCGGCGGTGCGGGTCGTGGCGGATCAGTCGGTGCGGGCCGGCGCGAATTTCGTGGCGGGCGCGAATGACGACGGCTATCACCTGACCGGTGTGAACATCCCGCGCGATTTTGACCCGGCGGCGGTGGTTTCGATCGCGGAAGCGTTCGACGGCGCGATCTGCGGGCGCTGCGGCGCGGGGACGCTGCACATCGAGCGGGCGATTGAATTGGGGCACTGCTTCAAGCTCGGCACGCGCTACAGCGATGCGGTCGGCGTCACCTATCAGGATGAAGACGGGGCTGCACACCCGGTGATTATGGGCAGCTACGGGATTGGATTGGAGCGGCTGATCGCGGCGATTATTGAGACGCACCACGACGAGTGGGGTATTGTGTGGCCGCGCAGTGTCGCGCCGTTCGATGTGCATCTGCTCGACGCTGGGCAGCGAGCCGGAGATCGTGGATACGGCCGGCCAGCTTGACCGCGATCTGCGATCGGCCGGGTGGGATGTGCTGCTGGATGATCGCGGGGCGGGCTTCTCGCCGGGCGTCAAGTTCGCGGACGCGGATCTGATCGGTGTGCCGCTGCGCCTGACGGTCAGCAAGAAGTCGCTGGCAAATGACGAGTGTGGAGGTCAAGTGGCGCGCGGAGAAGGATCGCGTGCCTGGTGCCGCTGGATGAGATCGTGGCGTGGGTGGGGGCGCAGCTTGCGAAGTAGAGGGCCTCACCCCTGGCCCCTCTCTCATGTCATGGAGAGGGGAAAAGGGGTTGGGAGTCAAGGGGTGAGGCTCGTGAGCCTACGGACCATTTTCGAGAGGGATTATCAGGCGGCAGTAGCACCGGCGGTAACACAGGGACGGCCCTTGTCAAGCCGCCGTGCTCATGGTATACTATCTGCAAGTTGAAGAGATGTGACGGAAAGTGGGTGCCCCCCACTTTTCGTTATATAACGGCAAATTTCATTCGAGGCGAAAGAGAGAGGTCTCAGCAAGCGACCGCAACAAGCAATGAAGAGTGATTTCACCCTGGCTTTTAACGAAATCGTCGAAACGCGCGCGCTGCCGCGTGAGGTCGTGCTGGAAGCCCTGGCGCAGGCCCTGGTGTCCGCTTACAAGCGCGACGCCAATATCGGCAACAACCAGCGTGTCGAAGCCAAAGTCGACCTGACCGGGCAGACGGAAATTCTGCTCGAAAAGGAAGTGGTCGATGAGGTCCAGACCGACCAGACCGAGGTCGCGATACAGGATGCGCAGCGTTACTACCCCGAGATTCAAATGGGCGATATGGTCATGATGCCCGTCAAGACGGGCTCCAATTTTGGGCGTATCGCGGCGCAGACGGCCAAGCAGGTGATTTTGCAGCGGATTCGGGAAGCCGAGCGCGAGACTCTCTACGATGAGTTTGCCGAGCGCGAGGGCGATCTGATCACCGGGACCGTGCAGAGCGTCACGCACAACTCGATCACGGTCAGCCTGGGCCGCGCCGAAGCGGTCATGCCCCGCAAGGAGCAGATCGCCGGCGAGCGCTACCGCCCGCACGACAAGGTGCGCGCCTACGTGGCCGAGGTCCGCAAGAATACGCGCGGCCCGCAGATCGTCGTCAGCCGGGCGCACAAGAACATGCTGCGCCGCCTGCTCGAATACGAAGTGCCCGAAATTTACAACGGGCAGGTCGAGATCAAAAACATCGCCCGCGAAGCCGGTGCCCGCTCGAAGGTGGCGGTCGCGGCGTTGCAGGAAGGTGTGGATCCCGTCGGCGCGTGCGTCGGGATGCGCGGCATTCGCATTCAGAACATCGTCAAGGAACTCAACGACGAAAAGATCGACGTCATCGAATGGAGTCCCGACCCGGCGGTGTTTATCGCCAAGGCGCTCAGCCCGGCGCGCGTGAGTGATATGCTGCTCGAAGATGACTTCGACACCGGGCGCACGGCAACCGTAATTGTGCCGGATGACCAGCTTTCGCTGGCGATCGGGCGCGAAGGTCAGAACGCGCGGCTGGCGGCCAAGCTCACCGGCTGGCGCATCGACATCAAGAGCGTGTCCGAGGCCGCACTGGATACGTTCAGCCGGTTGAACCGCCCGCCGCTGGACGCGCTGGCCGAGGAACAGCCGGCCATGATCGCGGAAGTGACCCGCATCATGGACAAGAAGCAGGCCGGACGCCCGATCCAGCCCGAAGAGTTCAAGGCCCTGACCGAGTTCGTATCGGTGGCCGAGCGCCGTTTGTTGAACGAGCGCGAAGTCGGGCCGGGCCGGCCGGCGTGAAGCGATGGACGTGGTGCGGAAAGTCGTGCCCGACACCGCCTTCCAGATGCAGATCGCGGAATTGGAGCTCGACGAGGACATCAACCGCGCTCTGTCGCGGCTGGATAATGTGGGCGAGCTGATGATCCGCCTGCTGGCCGACGAAGACGGTCTCGATCGAGTGCTCAAGCAGGGCGGGGCAGGCGAGGACGCGATGGAAGCGATCCGTTACGCACTCGACGACCTGGTGGTGCTGCGCGAAGCGGGCGACGAGGCCCTTGACACCCTCGACGGCCGAACCTGGCTCCTGAACCGGCGACTGCCGAAACGCCGGAACTGATCGAAGCGGCACCCGCCGCCGAGCTGGTCCCGGCCGCGGTGGACGAAGAAGACGCGGCGCTAATCCCGGCCTTTGTCGATGACGAGGCGGAAGAGATCAAACCGGCCGCGCGGCCCGTGCCTGATGTCCACAAGGAAGAGCGCCACAAGGCTGCTGAGCCTGAAGAAGAAGCCACCGAGATCGAAGATGAGGTTGAGCAGAAACGTGGCAAGAAGGGTAAGGGCAAACAGCGCGAACTGGTCTTCGATGAAGCCCGGGGCGAAGTGGTTTCCCGCCGCCGCCGTAAAGGCAGCCGCCGCCGCGAAGAATGGGAAGACTATCTCGAATAAGAGATGAACAGCAAACAACCGAAACGCCGACGGCACACACCCCAGCGGTCGTGTGTCGTCTGCCGTACTACAGCCGACAAGCGGTCGTTAACGCGCCTGGTGCGGACGCCAGAAGACGGTGTCCAGATCGATCCGACAGGCAAACGCAACGGGCGGGGCGCGTACCTGTGCGATCAAATGACGTGCTGGGAGCGGGCCCTGACCGGCGGCAGCCTCGAAAAGGCGCTGCGCACCCCACTAACCGAGGCCGATCGGGCGCGGTTGCGGGCGGCGCGCCCGCCTCAGGCGGCACCGCCCCAGGCGGATTAACGACCTCGCGAGTATGAAAGGAGTCTCAGCGGCTTGCCGGCCACCCGATGGTGGCGGCTGTCGCTCAATCTATGCCCCAACAAAAGCAAGTCCTTGAAATCCCTGATTTTCTGACGGTTCGCGAACTCGCGGACCTGATGGGGGCCAGCCCGATTGAGGTGATGAAGGAACTCATCAATAACGGGATCATGGCGTCCATTAACCAGCAGATCGATTATGATACCGCCGCGATTGTGCTGGACGGTCTCGGCTATGAAGCCAGTCCGCAGAGCAAAGCCAAGTCGCAGGTGGTCGAAGAACGCACCACCGTGCAAAAATGGCGCCAGCTTTACGAAGGGCAGGACGCCGCCAAGTTCAAGCCGCGTCCGCCCGTGGTTACGATCCTGGGGCACGTCGATCATGGCAAGACGTCACTGCTGGACGTGATCCGCAAGACACACGTCACCGATCCGGAAGCGGGCGGTATCACGCAGCATATCGGGGCGTACCAGGTGACGATCAACGGCCGCACGATTACCTTCCTGGATACGCCCGGTCACGAAGCCTTCACCGCCATGCGATTGCGCGGCGCGCAGGGAGCCGATATGGCCGTGCTGGTCGTGGCGGCCGATGACGGTGTGATGCCAACCACACGCGAAGCCCTGGCCCACGCCCGCGCGGCGCAGGTGCCGATCGTGGTCGCGTTGAACAAAGTAGATAAATCGAACGCCAACCCGGAGCGCGTCAAGCAGCAGTTGGCCGAAGACCTCGACCTCAAGACCGACGAGTGGGGCGGGGATACGCTGGTCGTGCCGGTGAGCGCTAAGACCGGCGATGGCGTAGACGATCTGCTGGAAGCAATCCTGCTGGTGGCCGACGAAACCGAACTGCTGGCCAACCCCGAAGCGAATGCGGCCGGAACGGTGCTCGAAGGCCGTATGGAAAGCGGTCGCGGCCCGGTGGCGACGCTGCTGGTTCAGAACGGCATGCTCAAGGCGGGTGATGTGGTCGTGGCCGGGCTGGCGCATGGGCGTATCAAGCGCATGTTCGACGAGTTCGGCAAGGTGCTGATCTCGGCGGAGCCGTCGCGCCCCGTCTCGGTGATGGGCCTGGACGAGCCGCCGCACGCCGGCGACATGTTCGAGGTTGTGAACGACGTGAAGACGGCCCGCCTGATCACCGCCGAGCGCCGCCAGGAACGGGACGAGCGAGCTGTGGTCGTGCCGATCCCGTTTACGCTCGAGGACATCTTCAGCCGGTTCCAGGCTGGCGAGACCAAAGAACTGCTGCTGATCCTCAAGGTTGACGTAGATGGCTCGCTGGAGCCGGTCGTGAATTCGATCGAAAACCTGGAAGTCGGCGGCCTGAAGGTCAAGGTGCTGCACGCCGATGTGGGTGACATCACCGAGAACGATGTCAATCTCGCGGCGGCTTCGGATGCCGTGATCATCGGCTTCAACGTGACCGCCGACTCGGCGGCCGCGCGCACCGCCGAATCGCAGGGTGTGGACATCCGCACCTACACCATCATCTACAAGCTGATCGAAAGCGTCGAACTGGCGCTGCACGGTCTGCTCGAACCGCAGTATGCCGACAAGGTGATCGGTGTGGCCGAGGTGCGCCGCGTGATCCGCGTGCCGCGTGTCGGCGCGATCGCTGGGGCGATGGTGCTGGACGGCACCATCCGGCGTAACTCGAAAGCGCGCGTCGTGCGCGCAGGCAATATGCTGGCGGAAAACGTCGGCGTGACAAGCCTGAAACGTTTTGAAGAAGACGTGCGCGAAGTCCGCAACGGCTTTGAATGCGGCATCGGGCTGAGCTACCAGGACTTTACCGAAGGCGACCGGATCGAGTTCTACGTGCGCGAGCGCGTGAACTGATCCCGGCCAGACCTCGTGGTGGGTGAAGCGGAAATCGTGAGCGGGCCGGGGGAGCACATCTCCTGGCCCGATTGCTGTCTGGGGGTTACGCCGTGCGCGTGCTGATCGCGGGGGTGGCAGGTCCGACGGGTCGCCTGCTGGCGGAGCGCCTGCTGGCGGAGCGTTTGCCGACCGAATCCGGTCCGAACACTGTAATCGGGCTGGACGCACAGGCGTGTTATCCCCCCATCGCCGGGATGCGCTTTGTGCGGGCCGCGCCCTGCCAGTCCGAATGGACGCCGCTGCTCCGCGAGGTAGACGCCGCGATTCATCTGGGCGGGCTGCGCTGGCCGCTGCCGTGGTCCGAGCGCCGCCGCGAACTCGATCTGGTTGAGGAGAGCAAGTTCTTCGTGCGTGCCGCGATCGATGCAGGCGTGCCGAAGCTGCTGATGCTGACCAGCGCCGCGCTCTATGGCCCACAGCCGCCCGGCCCGATCGCAGAGCCGGCAGCGGTGCGCGGTCACGAAGCCAGCGTCTACGCGAGAACACGGGCACAGGTGGCGGATTATCTGGATACGGTACGCTATAATGGCGTGCTCACGTGCCTGCGGGCGGCGTGGCTGTGTGGACCGCATCATCTGGCGCTGGTCCGGCTGGTGGCGAGCAGCCCGGTGCGCGCCTGCGGGTACGAGGATCGGACACTGCCCCTGCTGCACGAAGAGGATCTGGTTGCGGCAGTCCGGCTGGCATTGCGCGATAATCTGGCGGGTGTGTACAACGTCAGCGCGGAGGCCGGCGTTAGTCTGCGCGAACTGGCGGCTCTGGCGGGCTCGGAGTTCGACCTGTATGCCGCTGGCCGTGTTGGTTCTGCGCGCGTGGTGGCATTGGCGCTGGCTGCGCCGGCGAACACCGCCGCTGTGGCTGAAAGGGTTAATGGACAGCCGCCCGCTGAATGCGGATAAGCTCCGCGCGGCCGGCTGGACGCCACGTTACACGCCGCGCGAAACGTTCGTCGAGGCGCTGGAAATCTACCGGGCGACGTGAGACAGGCGATTAGCCGTTAGCCATTGGCCGTTAGCGAAAAGTTAAAAGCCAATCGCTAATCGCTACAAGCTGAAAGGATAGACATGATGACCATCAAACAAGAACGGGCTGCCCAGTTGATTCAGGAGATCATCGGCAACCTGCTGATGCTGGAAGTGACCGATCCGGCGCTGGAAAATGTGACGGTCACGGAAGTGACGATCGACCGCGAGCTGGAATATGCCGACGTTTATGTCCACTCGCTGGATGACAAAGACGAGGTGATGGCCGGCTTGCAGCGCGCCAATGGGTTCCTGCGGCGCGAACTGGCCGCGCGGACCCACTTCCGCCGGATGCCGGTGCTGCATTTCCACTGGGATGTCGGCATCGAGCGCAGTGAGCGCATTGACGAACTGCTCCGCTCGCTGCACAACGAGCCTGACTCGAAAGCTAATCAGCAGCCAGAAGGGAACGATGGACTGGGAGAAAGCGAGTAGTTTCGTCCGTGGCGCGCGCTCGGTGCTGGTGCTGACGCATGTTGGCCCCGATGGCGACGCGATCGGCTCGATGCTGGGGCTGGCGCATGCGCTCCAACGCCTGGGGAAGACCGTGATCACGGCCGTCGATGAAGGCGTGCCGCCGGATCTGGCTTTTCTGCCCGGTGCGGATTCGGTGCGCCCGACGCTGGACAGCGTGGCGGTCGATCTGGTGATCGCGGTGGACTGCGGCGACGCGCCCCGGATGGGCGCGGTGGGGCAGGCGGCGATCCGCAGCGGTGCGCCGATCGTCAACCTGGATCATCACCCGACCAATACGCTGTTTGGCAGCGCCAATCTGGTCGATCCGGCGACGGTCGCGGCTGCGGAAGGCGTGCTCGATTGGCTGGATTGGATGGGCGTGGATCTGGATCAAACCACGGCGATCTGTCTCCTGACCGGGATCGTGACCGATACGCTGTGCTTTCGCACCGACAATGTGACGGCTGAAACGCTCGGCAAGGCGCAGCGCCTGATGTCCTATGGTGCGCCGCTGGCTGAGATCGTGCAGCGCACCGTCGCCCGCAAGACTTACGCCGGGCTGCGGCTGTGGGCGCATGTGCTGCCGACCGTCCGCCTGGAGGATCACGTCATCTGGGCGGTCATCACCCGCGAGATGTTCGAAGCGGCCGGCTATTCGGGCTGGGATGATGATGGGCTGGTGGGGCGGCTGGTGCAGACCGAAGATGCGTATATCGCGGTGGTGTTCAAGGAGAAACCGGACGGCGATATTGAGATCGGGTTCCGCGCGGTGCCGGGCTTTGATACGTCCGGCGTGGCGGTGTCGCTCGGCGGCGGCGGTCATCGACTGGCGTCCGGCACGACGATCACCGAGCCGCTCGACACGCTGGTTCCGCGCGTGATCGACCTGCTCAAAGCCGAAGTTCGCAGCGGCACGCCGGTGGTGGTGTAGAGGCGGCGATGGCGGTTTTTGGCCTGCTGAATATTTATAAGCCGCAGGGCCCGACAAGCTACGATCTGGTCAAATGGGTGCGGCGCGGCACCCGCGAACAGCGCGTTGGGCACGCCGGCACGCTCGATCCGATGGCGACAGGGGTGCTGGTCGTGTGTCTGGGTCCGGCTACGCGCCTGAGCGACCTGATCATGCATGCGCCGAAAACTTACCGCGCACGGCTGCGTTTTGGCATCGAAACCGATACCTACGACGCGACCGGCGAGGTCATGGCCGAGAGCGATTTGCCGGTCACGCAGGCAGCGGTCGAAAACGCGCTCGTCTCATTTCGCGGCGAGATCGAGCAGGTGCCGCCGATGTACAGCGCCCTCAAACGCGACGGCGTCCGCCTGTATACGCTGGCGCGGGCTGGCGTGGAGGTCGAGCGCCCGGCGCGCCCGGTGACGATCTACCGGCTGGATCTGACCGCCTGGGATCCGCCGTTCTGCGATCTGGAAGTGCAGTGCTCATCCGGTACGTATATCCGCAGCCTGGCGTTTGACCTGGGGCGGGTGGTCGGGGCGGGCGCGCATCTGACCGCGCTCGAACGGTCCACCAGCGGAGTCTTCACGGCGGCGGACGCGGTGCCGTGGGCTGATCTTGACGCGGCGATGCAGGCGGGTACGTGGCGCGATTATCTGCTGCCGGCGGATTATGCGCTGGCGGCACACCCGGCCGTGCATCTCTCAGCCGAAGACGCGGACCATATCCGGCACGGGCGCTCGATCCCGGCGGAAGGTGACGCAGTCGGGCCGCTGGCGCGGGCGTATGATCCGGGCGGGCAGTTTATCGCGGTGCTCGATCGGCGCGGTTCCGTGTGGAAGCCGCAGATGGTGTTCGACGCGCGGTAGTAAGCAGTGTTCAGTTGACAGTAGTCAGTTTTGAGTTGCGAGTTATGAGTTTTGGGTTTTCACCTCACCCCCTGGCCCCCTCTCCACGCGCGGAGAGGGGGAGAACATGCGTGTAGGGGCGGGTTAACAAACCCGCCCTGGCGACTTACCAGGTCGGCTCTACCTCGTTCTCGCACCAGGGGTGAGGCTAACTCACGACTTAAAACTCACAACTCATAACCTTTTTGTTCTACAGGGGAAAACACGCGCATGCAACATGTATACCGACTGGCCGACGCGAATCCATCCGGCCCGACGATTGTCGCCGTGGGCATGTTCGACGGCGTGCATCTGGGGCACCAATTCCTGCTGCGCCGGCTGGTCGCGGCCGCGCGCGATTGTGGCTGCGTTCCCACGGTGCTGACGTTCTTCCCGCATCCCGACGTGGTGCTGGGGCGGGCGTCGGGCCGCTACTACCTCACCACGCCGGAACAGCGCGCGGCCATGCTCGGTAAGCTCGGCGCGGAACTCGTCGTGACGCATCCCTTCAACGACGAGGTGCGCCAGATCCGCGCGGCGGATTTTGTCGATCAACTGCTGCGGCATCTCAAGCTGCGCGCATTGTGGTTGGGAGCGGATTTCGCGCTCGGATACAAGCGCGAAGGGAATGCCGATTTCCTGAGGGTGCAGGGCGAACAGAAGGGCTTTTCATTGGAGGTAGTCGAACTCGTGACGAACGACGACAGCGGGCACAGCATCAGCAGCAGCAATATCCGCGCGGCGCTGGCCGAAGGTGATCTCGAACGGGCAAACCGCTGGCTGGGGCGACCCTACCGGCTCGAAGGTGAAGTTATCCACGGGGACGGCCGGGGACGCACCATCGGCTTCCCCACAGCCAATATCCGCGTGTGGGAAGAGCAGATGCTCCCGCGCAACGGGGTCTATGCGGGCTGGGTGCATCTCAACGGCGAGACGTACATGGCCGCCGCCAATATCGGCAACCGGCCGACCTTCAACGGCGCGCATATCACGGTCGAAGCGCACCTGCTGGATTTCGACCGCGACATCTACGGCCAGAATCTCATCTTCGACGTGGTGGCGTTCCTGCGGCCGGAACTGAAATATTCGAACGTGGACGACCTGATCGTGCAGATCCATCGCGACGTGGCCGAAACGCGCGATCTGCTTGGCAAGCTGCCTCACCCCCTAACCCCCTCTCCACGGAGTAGAGATGGGGAGCAGAAGGCGCGTTAAGCTCCTCTCCACGGCGTGGAGAGGGGTTTGGGGTGAGGCTTATCTCTCACGGCTTGCGCGGCAGACGATAGCCCAGGCGGCGCAGCGCGTTCTCATCGCGTCGCCAGTTCTTCAGCACTTTCACCCACAATTCGAGATACACCCGCGTGCCGACAAACGCCTCGATCTCTTCGCGCGCCTGCCGGCTGATGAGCTTGAGCATCTGCCCGTTCTTGCCGATCAGGATGCCTTTGTGGGTGTCGCGCTCGACATAGATCGTAGCGGCGATATAGGTCATGTTGTCGCTGCGCGGCTTGAACTCCTCGACCTGCGTCGCCACGCCGTGCGGCACTTCCTGTTCGAGATTGAGCAGCACCTTCTCGCGGATCATCTCTGCCACGATGTCGCGCACCGCGGTATCCGAGAGCTGATCGGCGGGGAAATAGCGCGGGCCAGCGGGCAGCCGGTCGATGAGGCGCTGCATCAGGTCGGGCGCGCCCTCGCCGCGCGTGGCGACGGTCGTGATCCAATCCGCCTTCGGGACGATCTCGCGGAACTCGGCGGCGCGCGCTTCCAATTCGGCGGCGTCGGCCACGAGGTCAGCCTTGTTCAGCACCAGAATCGCCGGGGTCGCATCTTCGGCAGCGCGGATCAACTCGGCAATGCGGCGATCTTCGGCGGTCGGGTGGTGGCTCACATCGACCAGGAACAGGATCACGTCTGCATCGCGCAGCGCATCGACCGCCACATTGACCATAAATTCTCCGAGCGCCGTCTGTGGGTCATGGATGCCGGGCGTATCTACAAAGACGATCTGCACGTCGTCGCGGGTGAAGATCCCCAACTGGCGCAGGCGCGTCGTTTGCGGCTTGGGGCTGACGATGGCAATCTTCTCACCCAGCAGCGCATTCATCAGCGTGGATTTGCCCACGTTGGGCCGCCCAACCACGGCGACAAAGCCGCTCCTGTGCCCTTCAGGCAGTTCTTCCTCGGGGGGGATGGCGTTCAGCAGATCGTCGGGTTGATCGCTCATGGGTTTTTCACCAGTTTTTCCAGCCGGTCCACATAACTTGTCATCACGCCGTAGGTTTTCTCGACAGCTTCCGGGGTGGTCATATCGACGCCGGCCAGCTTGAGCGCGTCCAACGGGTAGAGCGCGCCGCCGGCTTTGAGGAAGCTCAGATAGTGATCGACGGCCCCCGGCTGACCGGACAGGATATTTTCCGAGAGCGCGTTGGCGGCCGAGATGCCGGTCGCGTATTGGTAGACGTAAAAATTGGCATACAGGTGGCCGAACTCCGCCCACATGATGCCGTCGCGGTCGCGGTCCAGTTCGATCTCGGTGCCAAAACCCTCGGCCAGCAGATCCGCCATCAGCCCGTTCATGCCGTCGGCGGTGAGGCCCTCGCCGCGCTCGGCGCGCTGGTGAATCTCCAACTCGAAGCGAGCCAGCGTCGGCATCTGGAAGAAGTAGCGCCGGAAGTTGTACATCGCCTCTTCGATCACCGCGATCTGGAAGCCGGGATCGTCGGCGTGGGTGTTGAGCAGATGCCCGCGCACCATCGCCTGATTGAAGTTGGACGCGACTTCGGCCACGAACAGCGAATAATCACTGGAAACCATCGGCTGGTGCTGCCAGGCGAGATAGGAATGCATCGAGTGGCCGAGTTCGTGGGCCAGCGTGCTCAGCGATTGCAGCGAGCTGTTGAAACTCATCATGATGAACGGGTGCGTGCCCTTCCACCCGCTTGAAAATGCTCCCTGCCGTTTGTTCTGGTTCGGCGGATAGTCTACCCAGCGATCCTCCAGGCAGCCCCGCCGCAGCACCGACACATACTCCTGGCCGAGCGGAGCCATGCCTTCGCTGATCCAATCAACCGCTTTGTGGAAATCGACGTCGGGCTGTGCGTCCGTGAGCGGCGCCAGCGTATCGTACCAGTAAAGTGTTTCGACGCCGAGCGCCTGCCGCCGGATCGCCCAATAGCGGTGCCAGACGGGGATGTACTCACGGAAGGTGTCGATCAGATTGTGGAAAACCTCCACCGGGATATTGCTGGCGAAAAGCGACGCTTCGAGCGACGAGTTGTAGCGGCGGGCTCGCGCATAAAAGACATCCCGCTTGACAGCGGTTACGAGGTTGCTGGCGAAGGTGTTCTTGAACGCCAGATACCCATCCCGGTAGCTCTGGTAGGAGGTGCGGCGCAGCACGCGGTCCGGGCTGAGTCCATGCGCCATCACGGTCCCCTGCTCGACCGACATCACTTCACCCGTGGATGTCACCGCCGGCGCGAATTTGAGATCGGCGTTCGAGAGAAAGCCCGACGTGCGCGAGACATTGCTGAACGGATCCGCCGCCATGCCGAGGATCTCTTCGACTTCGGCGGAGCGCACATGCGCCTGCTGGCGGAACAGGTTATCGAAGTAGTGCGCGTACTCGGCCAGCCGCGTATCGTCCTGCATCCAGATGTTCAGGGTGCTGCGCCTGATTTCGAGGATCTCCGGCTCGGCAAACGCGGCCGCGGTGATCAGGTCGCTGTACAGGCTCATGGCCTGACTTGACAGCGCGGCGGCGTCCTGGTCGGCGGTATCGACGGCCGAGAACATGCTGGCATAGACGTACACTTTGCCGGCACGCCCGTACAGATCGAAGAATGTTTCCAGGTAGCTGAGCAGAATGTCGTGGCCGCCGCTGAGATGCCCCTGGAACTGCTTGGTCAGGCCAGGGATCAGATCCTTCAGGGTGTTGTATTCGGTTTCCCACGCCTGGCGTGAGGCAAAGACGCTCGGCGCGTTCCAGGTCTGGCTGTCAGGAATCTCACCGCGGGGCGGGAGTGCGTTGTCCATCCCCTTCTCCTTAAGGTCACCAACAGGACTCAATTACACGAGATTATAGCCTGTTTTTCGAAAGAGAATCCTCCTTGGAGAATTGAAAAGCAGTTCACCACAGAGTTCACCACAGAGGTCGCAGCGATCTCGTCAGGGATCCTCCCGGATGCCCGACAGTGGCCGGGCGTAGGTGTGGCGTGTGCCAGGGGTCGTTCAGGCAGGGAACTTCTGCGTTTACAATGACGTCTAAACAAATGAAAACCGTAAATATGGGGGCAGCAGAGCGCACCGCGCGAGAGGGACCGTCGATGAACGCCTACCAGAACAAACGGCTGCACGAATGGATCAGCATGGGCAAGGAATCGGGCAAGATCCGCGAGGCGCGGACGGTGGTGCTGGCCTACTGCATGGACGAGCGCGAGGCGCTGCCCTGGATTGCCGATATTGTCAAAGGGCATACCACCGAGGAGCGCGCCCAGGTCTTTATGGAGCGTGTGATCCAGCAGGTGAGCTAATCGGATCATCTGCTAATCGGCTGTGTCGTAACCGCTGGGAGCGATCCTTCCGGCGGTTTTTCGTGTCTATGGCGCGGGGTGCGTTTGTGTTCTTGGGCGGTGTTTGTTATCGTATGGGGAGATTAGGAAGTTCGCACGTGGATTTGGATCAAACCCATGCCAACCCTATTGGGACTGCTGGCCGTTTTTGCGCTGGTGTTCGTGAACGGATTTATGGTGGCGGCGGAGTTCGCGCTGGTCGGCGCGCGCCGCACCCGCATCGATCAGCTTGCCGAGGAAGGGAACGCGGGCGCACGCGCGGCGCAGGATGCAATGGCTCATCTGGATAACTATATCGCCGCCACGCAGTTGGGCATCACGCTCGCCAGTCTTGGCCTGGGCTGGATCGGCGAACCGGCGGTCGGCCACATTTTCGAGTCACTGTTTGAGTTCCTGCTGCCGGAAGACGTCGCGCACACGGCCGGCCACAGCGCCGCCCTGATCCTGGGGTTCGCGGCGGTGACGATGCTGCATATTGTGCTGGGTGAGCTTGCGCCTAAGTCCATCGCCTTGCAGCAGCCGGAAATGACCGCGATCATCGTGGCGCGCCCGACGACATGGTTCCTGAAGCTGTTCCGCCCAATCATTTTCGTGATGAACAAGGTAGGGAATGGCGTGGTCCGCCTGATGGGCTTCGAGCCGGCCAGCGGCCACGAACGGGTCCACTCGGCGGAAGAACTGGGCATGCTGGTCCACTCGGCGCGCGAAGCCGGCGTGCTCGAAGGCAGCGAAGAGGAATTGCTGCAAAACGTGTTCGATTTTGGCGATCTGTATATCCGGGATGTGATGCAGCCGCGCGTTGAGGTCGATGCCATCCCGGTTGATGCGCCGCTGGCCGACGTGCTGCAAAAGGTCGCGGCCGGGCATTATTCGCGCTACCCTGTTTACAAAGATTCGATTGACAATGTTGTGGGCGTGCTGCATACCAAGGACCTGCTCGATGCCGTGGTCCGCGCGCCGCACCTGCTCAATAATCCGGAGGCTCCGTTTAACCTCTCGGCCGTGCTGCGGCCGCCGTTGTACTTCCCGGAGATGGCGGGCGTGGATCGTGTATTGGAGCAAATGCAGCGCACGAAGACGCATTTTACCGTCGTGTTGGATGAATACGGCGGCATGGCCGGTATCGCCACGATGGAGGATATTCTGGAAGAACTGGTCGGTGAAGTGCAGGACGAATTCGACGTGGAGAACGCGCCGATCAGCATGGCCGAAGGCGTGACGGTGCTGGAGGGTCTGGTCAGCCTGGCGGACGTGGTCGAGCGCTTTGGTGAACCCGGCGGCGAGCCCGAGTCTGCCACGATTGGCGGCTACGTGGCCGAAAAGCTGGATCGCATCCCGGCGCAGGGCGACCGCGTGGACTTTGGCGAGTACGTTATTCGCGTGCTCGAAATGGACGAAATGCGCGTGGCCCGCGTCAGCGTGGAACGGCGAACCGAGGCGAAGGCCGGTGCCAGCAGTGATGGCGTAACCGATGACGCCCGTTGATGCCGCTGCAGACGCGCTGGCGGCTTCTCCAGAGGGTGTTATGCATTGTTGGCTTTGCCAAGGGGTGTTCTCTTATTTAGCCCCTCCCTAAATCCCTCCCCACCGGGTGGAGAGGGACTTGAGCCCCCTTTCTCCACATGGTGGGGAAAGGGGCCGGGGGATAGGGGCCATAAGTGCATAATACGCTCCAGAAGGGATCTGTGCCGGCTAGCCCGCTCGTCGGATTAATCCTACCCCCAGAACCAAAAGTCCAACCGTCAGGCTTATCGCGCCAAAATAAGCCAGATAAATGAACGCGTTCGGTTCCGTGGCGTCGGGATCGAGTACGGAGAGAAAGAAGGCCGTCGGCAGCAGGATAGCCGCCAGCGGTATCGCTTCTCTCACCAGAGATTTGAGCCGATCCGAGAGATTTGCCTCGTCCACATACCGCAGCGCCACGAGTGACAGGATCAGCAGCACACCGGCATGCGCATGCCCGGCGCGCCACAGGTCCTGGCGCAGGGCGTTTTCCATATAGTCAGGATCATTGATGAGCAGGGTCAGGATGCTGACGCCGCCGAAAACGACGGTTGGAAGAATGATCAGCAGGATGCCAGCCATGCGGCGGGATGCGGGACTCATGGACAGTCTCCTTTGGTTAGCCTGCGGCGAGGATGAACCTCGAATGACGATCGGGCGGGGCGGACCAAATCAGCAGCCCGCCCCGCGGATAATCTCCGTCTCTTAGGCCAGCGCCTCTTCGATCTGCGCTTTTTGCAGGCGGTTGCTGTAGTCCACAAAGACCGTCTTGATCTCGCTGAACTCGTCAATGGCCGTGGTGCCCGCTTCGCGCCCGCCGTTGCCGGTGTTCTTCGTGCCGCCGAAAGGCAGATGAACTTCCGCCCCGATCGTCGGCGCGTTGATGTAGGTGATCCCGGTCTCCAGTTCCTCGACGGCGCGGAAGGCCAGATTCACGTCCTTGGTGTAGATCGAGGACGACAGCCCGTAATCCACATCGTTCGCCACGCGCACGGCTTCATCAAAATCGCGCACGCGGATCACGCTCAGCACCGGGCCGAAGATCTCTTCCTTGCTGATGCGGGTGCCGTGTTCCGTCTCAAAGATCGTGGGCTGGATGAAGAAGCCGCCGTCAAAGTCACCGCCGGTCAGGCGTTCGCCGCCCGTGACCAGCCGGGCTTCCTGGTTGCCGACCTCGATATATTTCAGGATGTTTTTGCCCGCCGCCTCGTCGATCACCGGGCCGACATCCGTGCGCGGGTCGAGCGGATCACCGAGGCGCAGCTTCTCGACGCGTGCCACGAGCATCTTCAAGAAGCGGTCGTAGATCGCGTCGTGCAGGATCAGGCGGCTGGTCGCCGTGCAGCGCTGGCCGGCCGTCCCGAACGCGCCGAACAGCACGCCTTCCAGCGCGAGATCGAGATTGGCGTCGTCCATGACGATCTGCGGGTTCTTGCCGCCTAGCTCCAATTCGACCGGCTTGAGATACTGCGCGGCTGCCGCATAGACGATCTTGCCGGTGGGCACGCCGCCGGTGAACGAGATCGCCTTGACGCGCGGGTGGGTCACGATCGGCGCGCCGGCGTCTTCGCCGTAGCCGTTCACGATATTGAGCACGCCCGCGGGCAAACCGGCTTCCTCGAAGATTTCCGCCAGAGTCGCGACACACAGCGGAGTCTGCTCGGCGGGCTTGAAGACGATGGTGTTGCCGGTGATCAGCGCCGCGCCGATCTTCCAGGACGGGATGGCGATCGGGAAATTCCAGGGAGTGATGCAGCCGACCACGCCGAGCGGCTGGCGCACCGTCATGCAGAACTTGTTCGGCAGTTCAGAGGGCGTTGTCTCTCCAAACAGACGGCGGCCTTCACCCGCGATGTATTCCAGAAAATCGATCGCTTCCTGCACGTCGCCGCGCCCTTCCGCGATCACTTTGCCCATTTCGGTGGAGACGAGCGCGCCTAACTCGTCCTTCCGCTCGCGCATGATCTGCGCCGCGCGCAGCAGGATCAGGCCGCGCTTGGGAGCGGGGGTTTTGCGCCATGCCGGGTACGCAGCCTCGGCGGCGTCTACGGCCTTCTCGACATCGGCACGCGTGCCCTTCGGAAAACGGGCGAGCACCTCGCCGGTCGCCGGATTCACGGATTCGAACCACTTATCACGCTCCGGCTGGATCCACTCGCCGCCGATATAATGTCCGTAGGTTTTGACATCGATTGCTTCTCGGATTGCCACTGTTGTTCTCCTGTGCCTTACCAATGGGGCGCGCAGCGCAGAGCCTGGGTGGAACGATCATGGCGCGGCGCGATATAGATAAATTTTAGTACAAATATCATATTAATTCCAAACGGGAGAGTACGGTCTATAGGCGAAAAGAAGATCGAACCGCAGAGACGCAGAGATCCTTTGAGGGAGAGAGATGGTAGGAGCGGGTTAACAAACCCGCCCTGGACGACTCACCGGGTCGCTTTTACACAAGGCTGCGGAATTTGTTTCGCGCCAGCGCCAGCGCGATGTAATCCGCGGCATGGGCATCTTGGTCGCGCGCCTACGACTCCGCCAGCCCGGTCAGCTCGGCACTGAGGTCCCACAGGCGGCGCGCGGCGGCAGTATCGTCCAGGGCCGGCGAGTGGACAGGACGCTTGTTGTCGAAATACTGCCCGGTGACGCCTTCGACCTCCGGCGACGTGGCGAGGTAAATCTGCGTTTCGGCCCCTTGCTCGGCGGTGAGATGGCCCTGCATGTTCAGCCCGGCGGCGCGGTGAAAGTTCGTGGCGGCGTAACCGGGGTTCAGCGCGTTGGCCGTGACGCCGGTCCCATCCAGGCGGCGCGCAAGCTCCACGGTGAACAGCACATTCATATACTTGGACCGGCCGTAAGCGTCCCAGCCCTCGTAATCGCGTTTCATCTGCACATCGCCCAGATCGGGCGGGTGCTGCATGCTGGACGCGACGTTGACGATCCGCGCCGGGGCGCTGGTCTTGAGCGGATCGAGCAGCAAATTCGTCAGCAGGAAATAGGCGAGATGGTTCAGCGCGAAGGTCATTTCCAGGCCATCGGGCGGTCTCGCGGCGGGTTTTGAACAGCGCGCCCGCGTTGTTCACCAGTACGTCCAGCCGGCTGTGGCGCTGGCGGAACTCATCGGCCAGGGCGCGCACCTCGTCCATCACCGAGAGATCGCAGCGCAGAAATTCCACGGAATCGCTGCCGGTGGCCTGCCGGATCTCGCGGGGGACGCGCTCGACCTTGTCCGGCGTGCGTCCGACCCCGATGACAGTCGCACCCATCCGGGCTAATTCGCGGGCGGTCACTTCGCCAATACCATCGGTCGCGCCCGTGACCAGGCATACTTTGCCGCGCATACTTATGTTACGGTTCATGATTCACCTTTTTTGCTGGTTTCATGCGGTCGACTTTAGCATCATTGTCTGCGGCCGTGAATCGCCGGATCAGGCGAGGGTAGCGCGCAGCAGGGCGTCGATATTGGCGGGCGGGGTATCGGGGTGGGTGGTGCCGCCCGGAGCCAGGATGAGGCCACCACCCGGCGCGGCCCGCTCGATGCTGGCGCGTGCGGCTGCTTCGACCTCGCGCGCGGTGCAGTTGACCATCACGCCCAGCGGTGCCAGATTGCCCATCACCGCTTTAGGCGCAAGGGCGGCCTTCACAAGGCGCATGTCCATCAGGTGGCTGAGGTGGAACACGTCAAAATGCAGATAGGGCAGGTAGGCCAGCAGGTGTTCGCAGGGCGTATCGTTATGATAAACGCGGATCAGTCCTTCGAAGGAGTCGAAGATGCGGTTGAGCGCCGGCCGGGCGAATCGCTCAAAGATCCGCGCCGATAGCTTGCCCACGACGTCATCATAGACCACCACCCCCAACGGATCGCGCAGACAGCCCAACTGCGCCTGGAGAAACCGGATCGTCGTGTCGGTGAACAGGTCGATCGTGTCGCGCACCACGTTCGCGCTGTTGGGGCTGTTTACGGCGTTCAGGAAGGTCGCAGCGCCCAGGACATGCGATGCCGTCGTGAACGGTCCGCGCGCGGCGACAAAGCGGATCCGGCGCGGCTGCGGCAGTTCGCCGCGGTGCTCAAGATTCCAGTAGCGCTGGATGACGAGCGCCATCAGCCCATCGGTGTATGGATCGGGGCGCGGCAGATTGCACCATGCATCCGGCGGCAGGTTCAGCGCGCGAACCGTCGGGGGGTGGTCATGCCGCCACACCACCGGCGCGCCGAACGCGCTGGGTTCCGTGGCATTGCCGTATTCCACCCAGAAGCCGGGCAGCACCACAATCTCGGGGTAACGATCGGTGAGCGCCAGGTAGGCGTTCAGCCAGCGATCGGGGTAGGTATAGAAATTCATCACGTCAACATCACATGCGCGGGCCACAAAACTGCCGTCTGCAACCAGGGCGACCGGAATCTGAAGCGGCACGCGTCCCTGCGCCGCTATCAGGAAATTATCGTACGCCCTGTCGCTGAGCATGAGCGCCTGTCCCCCGGTAAGTTCTTCCATTGTCATTATTGTATAGCAGATCGCAGCAAAGCATAAAAAACAGGCCGGGCAGCTTGTTGCGGGTGGCGAGCCGCGTAGAGTATGATCCGGTGCCCAACCGGCGTGGGTCCGGACGTGACCAGGTCAGGCCGGACAGGAGACCCTTCATCGAATGCCCGTGCTGCCTTCTGAAGAAGAAAAAGACGAGTCCATGCCAAACTCGGGGATCCGGCAATCCGTAGAGGCCGGGCGCGCCCTGTTCCGCCGGGTGGAATGGGTGTTTGTGGGGGTCGTGGGAGTGGTCGCGCTGGCGTTTATCTCGATGCTGGTGCTCTCGCGCCAGCGCAACCTGACCGATAACCTGCTTGTGTTCGGCGTGGTAGGCTTCCTGGCTCAACTGATTGACGGCGCGCTGGGCATGGGCTACGGTGTGACCTCTACGACGTTTCTGCTCAGCGCAGGTCTGTCGCCGTCGGCGGCCAGCGCGAGCGTGCATGTCGCATCGATCTTCACCACGCTGTCGTCGGGGCTGTCGCACCTGCACCTGGGCAACGTCGATCATGCGATTTTCCGGCGGCTGGTGATTCCCGGCATCCTGGGCGGTATCACCGGGGCGTATCTGCTCAGCATTCTGCCCGGTGACGAGATCAAGCCGTTCGTATCCTTCTATCTGATGCTGATGGGCGTGCGCATTTTGTGGAAGGCGCTCCGGCAGCCACCCACGCTCCAGGTGGCGATCAGCCATCTGTTTCCGCTCGGCGTGTTGGGCGGATTCTTCAGTTCGCTCGGCGGCGGCGGGTGGGGACCGATCGTCACGACGACGCTGGTGGCGCGCGGCAACCATCCCCGCTACATCATCGGATCGGTCAATCTGGCCGAATTCTTCGTCACACTTTTTCAGGCGCTCACGTTTATTCTGACCGTCTCTTTTGGCGAATACCGCACCGTGATCGTGGGGTTGGTGATCGGCGGTGTCATCGCGGCCCCGATGGCAGCGTGGGCGACGCGGCACCTGTCCGCGCGCAAGCTGATGGTCGTCGTCGGTATCCTGATTATCGGGTTGAGCCTGCGCACGATCGTGTTGACGCTGTAGCTCATTCCGGCTGGTATGGGGCCTCTATTTCAATATCTCCCACGTACTCGGGCAGGTTCGCATGCCCAAGCATCTGGCGAATCGCCTGAATCTCACCGATATGATACCAGTAGTGGTAGGTGATGCGCCGCATGGCGGAGCCGATAGTCTGACCGACGGGTTCACCTTTGAGAAGCAGCTGCTCCTGAAAACGCTCGGTTGTCAGACTGTCGAGGTAGGGGTCGGCGGCCTGGGTGACCTGCCGCCAGCAGCCGAGCATCTCCGCCAGCGATGGGGTGCTCATCGGCGCGCCATACGCGAACAATTCGTTCAGCTCAGGAAACAGGATCTTTCCCTGCGCGCGTTCCAGCCAATAGCGCTGTTCATGCCAGGCGAGGTGGCCCACGGTCCAACTGATGCAGTTCATCGGCCCGAAGTGGTGCGCGCCGTCGGTTTCCGAGACCCCTTCCAGGCCGCGCTGCCATTCGCGGCGGGTAAAACGGAACTGATCCACCAGGGGATGAGACATACTTTGCTCCTTTAAGAATAAAATAACGTTTCACCGCACTGGGCGCTCAGTCTCAGTATACAGAGATGATCTGGCTATGTGCAAAAGAAAAGGATGAGTTTCGCGCCTGGGCGGCCGCCGACCTTCCGGTTTGTCATTGGCGTTTCGTATCAAAATTCCTTAGACTAGACTTAAAAAGGGGGCGGGCAAATCTTTCCCCATGCCCGGCAGCCCGGCAGCCAACAACCTACTAGATTTGCCGTATTCGAAAGGAGCTTTTGACATGGATTCGCTTTCTCGTGAAGACATCAAGACTTTGATCGAAACGCAGGCGGAATGGTGTGTATCGCTGTTTATGCCGACGGTCCGGGCCGGGGCCGAAGTCCAGCAGAATCCGATTCGCTTCAAAAATCTGCTGCGCCAGGCGGGGGAGCGCCTGTCGGAACTTGGTGTGCGGGTGCCCGATGCCGAGGATCTGCTGCGGCCGGCGCAGAGTGTGCTGGATAATCCTGACCTGTGGCGCGGCAACAGCGATGGTCTGGCCGTTTTTGTGGCACCGGGCCAGTTGAGGACGTATCACCTGCCCGAATCGTTTGGCGAACTGGTGATGGTCGAGCGCCGGTTTCATATCAAGCCGCTGCTGTCGCTGCTGAGCAACGACGGCCGTTTTTATATTCTGGCGGTCAGTCAGGATCAGGTCCGGCTGTTTGAAGGATCGCGCCACCGGGTAGGCGAGATCGAGCTGGTCAGCGTGCCCGAAAGCCTGAGCGCGGCCCTGCAATATGATGGGTTTGAGCGGCTGACGCGCACGGTTCGCGGCGGTGGGAGCGGTGGCGCGGTTCATGGTGGCGGCGAGTTTGAGGCCAAGCCGGATATTCTCCGCTATTTCCAGATGGTCGATCGCGGCCTTCGTGATCTGATGAGCGAGCAGCACGCGCTGCTGGTGCTGGCGGGTGTCGATTTTCTGCTGCCGCTGTATCGCGAAGCCAACACCTACAATCATCTTGTGGACGAAGGCATCACCGGCAATCCAGAGATGCTCAATGCCAAGGATCTGCACCAGCGCGCCTGGCAGATCATCAAGCCGCTGTTTGAAAAGGGACAGGCCGATCACCGGGCAACCTATGAGGAACTTGCCGGGCGTCAGGATGAGCGCGCGACCCAGAATCTGAAGCAGATTGTCCAGGCCGCGCATGAGGGGCGTGTGGCCGCGCTGTTTGTGGCGCGCGATATGCAGCAGTGGGGCGTTTACAGAGCGCATAGTCACAACGTGCATGCCCACCCAACTCACCAGCCCGGCGACCAGGATCTGCTCGATCTGGCGGCCGCCCAGACGTTCGCGAATGGCGGCGTGATCCATGCCGTCGATCTGGCCGATGTGCCCGGCGGTGACTCCGCCGCGGCGATCCTCCGTTATTAGTCCTCGGCCTCAAGCGCTTTTCACAAAGCACGCATCTGGACCTACATTAGCACAAGGGGGCAGGTTTCCAAGACCTGCCCTTATGGACGACCCAAGCGACAGCCTCTCCATACTTGTCATGCGGCGGTTCAACGTTATAATGGGGCGCGTTCGAGGCGTATTGTGAGCAACCTATGCAGACCACCAAGCCGAACATCTGGCGCGACTTTGACTTCACCCTGCTGAGCGTTACCCTGCTGCTGATCCTGATCGGCATCCTGTTTATTCGGAGTGCCACGCTGGACGCCGTCGATACCGATCTGATCAACCGCGTTCCCAGCCAGATCCAGTTCACGATCGTGGGGATCGGGGTCGTCTTCATTTTCGCCGCGATCGACTACCGGCTGTTGGGCAGCATTGACGGGTTTATCTACGGCTTCGTGCTGTTCATCCTGGGATTGGTGGCCGGGCTGGGAGCCGTCGGCGCGGCCGGCGCGCAAAGCTGGCTGAATGTCGGCTTGCAGGTGCAGCCGTCTGAACTGGGCAAGATCCTGCTTGTGATCACGCTGGGGCAGCATCTCGCCGAGCGCTTCAACAAGCTGGACAGCCTGCGGACGGTGATGGTCTCGCTGGTTCACGTCGCAGTACCCACCCTGATGATTTTTGTCCAGCCGGACCTGGGAACCACGACGGTGATCATGTTCGTGTGGTTTATCATGGTGTGGGCGGCCGGGCTGCGCGCGCGGCATCTGGCGCTGTTTGTAGTCGCCATTCTGGTGATGATGCCCATTCTGTGGACTGTGATGGAAGGGTACCAGCGGCAGCGCATCATCTCCTTTATCGATACCGGGGAAAGCTGCGGAGACGTTCCTGATCTCGACTCGACGGGGAACTGCGGCGATTCGGACGGCAACGGTATTCCCGATGCCAAAGACGCGCGGTACAATATCGATCAGGCGCTCATCACGATCGGATCGGGCGGGCTGACCGGCAAGGGATATGGCAACGGCTCGCAGACGCAGGGGCGTTTCTTGCGCGTGCGCCACACGGATTTTATCTTCAGCGTGATTGCGGAAGAGACGGGCTTCGTCGGCGCGACGGTTGTGATCGCCCTGATGGGGATCGTGATCTCGCGCTGCCTGCGCGCCGCGGCTGTCGCCGCGGATCCATTGGGCAGCCTGATCTGTTATGGGGTGGGGGGCATGATCTTCTTTCAGACGATGGTCTCCATCGGCATGAATATCAGCATCCTGCCTGTGACCGGGCTCACCCTGCCGTTCGTGAGTTCGGGCGGCTCATCGCTGGTGACGATGCTGATCGGAATCGGGCTGGTGGAAAGCGTAGTCATGCGCCGCCGGCTGCGGGAATTTGTATAATCTACCTACTCACCCGCTGGCCGCGAACGAGCCGGCAGGATCTCATGCTCCAGCAAACAGGGGGGGCAGAACAGGGAAAACGTGATGACCAAGGCATACACGTTGTCTGACGAGCAGAAAGACCTGCTGCGGCTCATCGCAGAGGGTCTGAAGAACCGCCGCAAGCATGATGATCCCTGGTGGATCCGCATGGCGCACGATCACAGTATGCCGGTGTGGCAGAATGTGAAGAATCCGCGCTTGTGGCGCGATCTGCAGGAAAAAACCGATCTGAGCGCGATGCTGGCACTCGAAGGGCTGGGCCTGATCAGCAGCTCGCAGCCGGGCCGTTATTCGCTGGACGAGCCGCGGATCCTCGAGGCGGTGGAGAAGGGACTCTACGAGGGGAGTGAAGCGAGCGGCGCGCGCTGAGTATATGAAAACCTTCCGCTGCGCCGCGTAGCTACAACTGAATAAGAGAATATCCGCTGAAGAAGTCGCAAACCCCTTCAGCGGTTTTTATTGGGAGCGCTTGGCCCCGCCGGGCCGTGCAACGACCCGGCTATATACCGGAAGCGCCCTGAAGGACGCTGGTTTGTTGGCGCGCAGCCAGGGCCGTTCATGGCCCTTCCTGTGAGTAGCCCGGTAGCTTGCAGCGCCGGGCGATCTTTACCCGTCGTGCTGGCCCTTCTGCTGAAGTTTCGCCCAGGTGTCTTTCAGACTCACCGTGCGGTTGAAGACCAGCTTCTCCGGTGTTGAGTTGGGATCGACGCAGAAATAGCCCTGGCGCTCGAACTGGAAGAGGTCGCCGGGCTGTGCGTCCGCCAGCGTCGGCTCGACATAACACGGAGCCAGCACCTCGAGCGAGTTCGGGTTCAGATTGGCGATGAAATCCTGCCCCACTTCGACATCATCCGGGTTTGGCGTGGTGAACAAGTGATCATAGACGCGCACCTCGGCTTCGAGCGCGTGCGCCGCCGATACCCAGTGCAGCGTCGCCTTGACCTTGCGGCCGTCCGGTGCGTCGCCGCCTTTCGTGGCCGGGTCATACGTGCAGCGCAGCTCGACAATATTCCCGTCCGCGTCCTTGATCACGTCCGTGCAGGTGATGAAATAGGCATAGCGCAGCCGGACCTCGCGCCCCGGAGCCAGCCGGTAGAATTTCTTCGGCGGGTCTTCCATGAAGTCGTCCTGCTCGATATACAGCACTTTCGAGAAGGGAACCTTGCGCGCCCCGGCGCTCTCGTCTTCGGGGTTGTTGATGGCGCTCATCTCCTCGACCTGATCGTCGGGGTAGTTCTCGATGACGACGCGCAGCGGGTGCAGCACGGCCATCTTGCGCGGCGCGCGGCGGTTCAGGTCTTCGCGCAGGCAGTATTCCAGCAGTTCGAACTCGACAATGCTGTTCGCCTTGGCGACGCCGATCCGTTCGGAGAAATCGCGGATCGCCTCGGACGTATAGCCGCGCCGCCGCATCCCGGAGATGGTCGGCATGCGCGGATCGTCCCAGCCGCTCACGTGCCCCTCCTTGACCAGCCGCAGCAGCTTGCGCTTGCTCATCACGGTGTAGGTCAGGGTGAGGCGGGCGAACTCGATCTGCTGCGGGGCGTAGATGCCCAACTGCTGCACAAACCAGTCATACAGCGGGCGGTGCGCCTCGAATTCGAGCGTGCAGATCGAGTGCGTGATGCCCTCAATCGAATCCGACTGGCCGTGCGCCCAGTCGTACATCGGGTAGATGCACCACTCGTTGCCCGTGCGCGGATGCTCCGCGTGCAGGATGCGGTACATAACCGGGTCGCGCATGTTCAGGTTCGGGTGCGACATATCGATCTTGGCGCGCAGCACGCGCGTCCCGTCGGGGAATTCGCCGTTCTTCATGCGCTCGAACAGATCGAGATTTTCCTCAACGGAGCGGCCGCGGTACGGGCTTTCTTTGCCGGGCTCGGTCAGCGTGCCGCGATACTCGCGGATCTCGTCGGCGCTCAGATCATCGACGTAGGCGTTGCCATCGCGGACCAACTGCACCGCCCAGTCGTACAACTGCTGGAAATAGTCGGAGGCAAAAAACAGGCGATCGTCCCAATCCGCGCCGAGCCAGCGCACATCGGCAATGATCGAGTCGATGTATTCCTGCTCCTCTTTGGTCGGGTTGGTATCGTCAAAGCGCAGGTTGAACTTGCCGCCGTACTTCTGCGCCGTGCCGTAATTCAGGTTGATCGACTTGGCGTGGCCGATATGCAGGTAGCCGTTCGGCTCCGGCGGGAAGCGCGTATGCACGCGCCCGCCAAACCGGCCGGTCCGGTTGTGCTCGTCGATGATCGCGTGAACGAAATTCGAGGCGGCTTCGGCTGCCTCGGGGGTATGGGTCGTCTCTGCTTCGCTCATAGATGTTACTCTTCTATCTGGTTCGAGTTTGGACATTCAATGCGCCTAGTGTACCCGATCCGTGCGGGAAAGCGTAGGCTCTGTTCGGGCCCCTTGTACTGCGCCGCATCTGGTATAATTATGAGTGTCGCATCTCTCAGTTCCAAGCAGGAGGGAGTTATGGCAACTGTTGGGAATATGACGCTTGAAGAGCTCAAGGCGCTCATTGATCAGCGCATTAGTGAACGCCTAAGCAGTGTTCTGGGCAACTTTGAACTTGGCGAAGAAGACCTTTTCGCTGAAGAGGAGTCGGATACTCGCTCGTGGGAGCAGGTTCAGCAAGATATCGAGCGGGAGCGATGGACGCCTCCACCCGGCGCAAAGTCATCGCTTGATCTGCTGCGCGACGATCGAGATAGCTGATGACAACGTACATCGTTGATGCGAGCGTCGTCATCGAATATCTTGTCACGGGACCTTACACGGCTAACGCGCGGGCATTGTTCACTCAGGTCAAACCTGCTGACCGGCTCATTGTGCCGGAATTCTGCCTGCTTGAGTGTACGAACGTACTCTGGAAACAAGTTCGTTTTCAGGGGATGACCCCCATCCAGGCTCAGAGTTCGCTTCGGAATTTGCGAAGATTGCCGCTGACACGTGTTCCGGTCAAAGCTGTGCTGCGCACTACCCTTATAATTGCACTGAAACATAAGCTTGCAGCCTATGATTCGGCGTATGTTGCGCTGGCGATTTGTTTGGGCTCTCCACTTGTGACTATCGATCGACCTCAGAGTCAGGCCGCAACTGCCGAGGGTGTCGCTGTGGCCCCGATCACCGGCTTTATCTGATACATGCCTCGATCTCGTTCCGTCTCTTGCGATTCCCCGTTCAAACCGATCCGCCCTTCTGTTATAATGCTCCTGCCGCACCTCTGAGCCTTATCATCATAAGGAGCGAACAACGTGTCTGACAGCAGTGATTTACCCGTCCGGGTGCGATTTGCACCCAGTCCCACCGGGCCGATGCATATCGGCGGCGTGCGGACAGCCCTCTTCAACTGGCTGTTTGCCCGCCATCACGGGGGGAAGTTCATCTTGCGGATCGAAGATACCGACCAGAAGCGTTATGACCCCGACGCGGTGCAACTGATCACCCAAGGGCTGCGCTGGCTGGGGATCGATTGGGATGAAGGGCCGGAGGTTGGCGGCGAGTTTGGACCCTACTTCCAATCGGAGCGGACGGAGCTGTACCAACAGTGGGCGAACTGGCTGGTCGATCACGATCTGGCCTACCGCTGCTACTGCACGACGGAACGGCTGGAGGCGCTTCGCGCGCAGCAGGTAGCCGCCAAGCAGGATCCCGGCTATGACCGGCGCTGCCGCTATCTGACGCCCGAGGAACGCGAACGGCTCCACGCGGAAACGGGCGGCCGTTACGTGATCCGCTTCAAGATGCCGGTGGACGGATCCACCACGGTGTACGACATCCTGCGTGGTGACATCACCTTTGATAACCATAAGCTGCAGGATCTCGTGCTGCTGAAGTCGGATGGCTTTCCAACGTACCATCTGGCGAACGTGGTGGACGATCACTATATGCAGATCAGCCACATCATGCGCGCCGAAGAATGGATCTCGTCCGCGCCGGTTCACAAGAACCTGTATGCGGCGTTCGACTGGGCTATGCCGCACATCGCGCATCTGCCCGTGATCCTGAACCCGAGCGGCAAGGGCAAGCTCTCCAAGCGCAGCGCGGGCTTTATGGAAAACGGCCAGCGCGTGCCAATCCTGCTGCACGAATACCGCGAGGGCGGATACGTGCCGGAAGCGATCGTCAACTTCCTGACCAATATCGGCTGGAGCTTTGGCGACGACCGCGAAGTGTTCAGCGTCGAAGAGACGATTGAACGGTTCGACCTGTCGCGCGTGCATACCGGCGGGAGCAGTTTCCCGATTGATAAGCTGGACTGGCTGAACGGAATCTATCTGAGCAAGATGGATCCGGGGCGGCTGGCGATGCTGCTCCGGCCGGTGTTTGAGTTTGCCGGGTACGAGGTCAACCTCGACGTGCTGGCGCGGATCACGCCGCTGCTGCAAGGGCGGATCAAGACCTTGAACGACGCGATCCCGATGGGCGGGTTCTTCTTCGCGGAGTGCTTCGAGCCAGCAACTGCGGCCGCGATTATCCAGGACAAGATGGACGCGGCCAGCACCAAAGCGGCGTTCGAAGCAGCGCTGGCCCGGCTGGAATCGCTGCCGGACTTCCGCGCGGAGACGCAGGAGACTGCCATGCGGGCGCTCGTCGAGGAACTGGGGCTGAAGCCGAACCAGCTTTTTGGCGCGTTACGGATGGTGACGACGTGCCAGCAGGTCTCGCCGCCGCTGTTCGAGACGATGGAAATCCTGGGGCGCGAAACGAGCTTGGCGCGCATCCGCGCAGGCGATTGAGACGTTGTAGAGCCTCACCGCCTGGCCCCCTCTCCACCCCTGGAGAGAGGATATAGTGTAGCTACTGAACTCATCGTTGGCGTGTTAATTGTAGGGGCGTATTGCAATACGCCCCTACGTTGCCAGCTAGCTGCTCCGGTTGTGCATTAGGGGTGAGGCTAGGCCACCGTCTCCGAATAATCGTCGAGGGTAAGATTGGGGGATGACCAGTCTGCGCCGGCGATTGTCTCGGTCACGCTGGCGGGCTGGGGGCGGCGGCTGTCGATACGCCCATGCCGCACCAGCCAATCTGCGTAGAAGCTGGCGATCATATAGTACGCCGGATAAAACAGGCTGATCCACACCAGCGCGTCCGGGGGATTGCTTTGAGTCAGCAGGTAAACCACCATGCCGAACCAGACCGCGCCCAGTGCCCAGGTCGTTTTCCACAGAAAATCGTTCTTGCTGGCATACAGGTACCGGGTGGGGATCACCGTCAGGATGCCGGGCACAACGACCAGCAGCACGGCCAGCGGCGCGGCGGGCTGGAACCAGAACAGGTAAAGCGCCACGATATTCCAGTAACTCGGGAAACCGAGAAAGAACGCGTCTTCGGTCTTCATTTCCGTCTGCCCATAAGCATACAGCGCGGCCAGCACCGGCACGGCTAACCAGACCGGATGCGGCAGCAGAGCATCATGCCACATGATGAAAACCGGCACCCATACAAAGGTCAGCACGTCGATAACGTTATCCATCATCGCGCCGTCGAAGTAGGGCAGCACCTCACGCACCCGCACGCGCCGGGCCAGCAGCCCGTCGGTGGAATCGATCAGACTTGTGAGGATCAGCAGCAAAAACGCATCGCGGGTGCGGCCTTCGGCGGCGGCGATCAGGGCAAAGATCCCCACTACGCCCCCGGACGCAGTATAAAGATGGACCATCCAGGCGGCAAGTTTGCGATTTAGCACTCGGGTACCCTCACGCAATAATCCGGGCGAAGAATTTAGTCATGAGATGTGAGTTTGAGTTTTGAGTCAGGGTCGAGGACCCTGGACCGATACGGGCGAATCACAGCCCGGAACTCAAAACTCACAACTCATGACTCACGACTACTTATAATTCGGTACTCTTGGCGGCTTCGCGAGCGACACGCCGGGCGGCCCGCACGCGCCGCGCGATCCAGTAGAGCAGGGCGGCAGCCATCACGGCGTACCACACGTTAGTATACACATTGAGCCAGCGCAGAATATCTTCCCACTGGCTGCCCAGCCACATGCCGAACAGGGTCAGCGGCGCGATCCACAGGAACGAGCCGAGCGCCGTATAAAACACGAACGACAGCAGCGGCATTCGCACCACACCCGCCGGGATCGATACCACGCTGTGTACCAGCGGCACCAGCCGCGCGACCAGCACCAGCGGGCCACCCCACCGCGCGAACAGATCCAGCGCGCGATTGTAGTCATCCACCGAAACGATGGTAATGGTCCAGCGCCACAGCCGGATCGTACCGTAGCGAGCGATCGCAACGCGCGCCCGTTCTTCACCGAGCCAGGAGCCAAGGCCGTAGTATAACAACGAACCGGCCAATGATCCCAAAACGCCCGTCGCAATCACGCCCCATGCGGTGAGCTGCCCATCATAGACCAGCTTGCCAGCCATCGGATAAAGAAATTCCGATGGGGTCGGCGGGAACAGGTTTTCGAACAGCGCGATGATGAGCACGCCGGGCAGTCCCACCACTTCCACCAGTTGTTCCAATGCGGCGGCCAGCGCTTCGACGACGTCTGTGAGCATGGTATGTTCCTATGGTTCAACGCGCATTGTGCCATTATACGGTATTTGGCGCGTAAGCCACAGGGCGTTTTTGCCGAATCGGCTGACCGTGCCTGTATCTAATAGCTAATTTATTAATCGTGATAGAAATCGTCGAGTGGGGACGTCCTCAGCCGCCGCCCAACAGGGCGTTGATGATCGAGAAAACCAGGCTGTTGACCCCACACGACAGCACCGCCAGCAGGATCCCGGCGATCAGAATGGTGCCGCAGCCGGACATCCAGCCAAAATGATAGACCTTGCTGATCAGCTCAACCGTGTACCACGCGACACCCACCGACGCGGCGACCATCAGCAGCGGCATCAGGAAAAAGGTGTCGGTGAGGCTGCCGAACAGCATCAGGACGATCAGGCCGGCGCTCATGCCGAAGATGGCCCACATCTGGAATGGAACCAGCCGCCGGTAGAGATAACGCAGCGTGTTGTCGCCGCCAAAGATATACGTCGCGGTCAGGTGGATCGCACCCCCCTGGATCGCCATGGAAATAGTGTACATGATGCCATAAAACACGGCGGCGAGGATCAGGCCGAACACACTGGCGGTGAGCAGGGAGCCAAAATCGACGCTGCTGCCGGACGCTGTATTCACCGTGGCGTCGTTCAGCATGTCCTGGATCTCGTTGAGGACCAGGACAAAGATGGCCGCCATACACACCGAGACCACGATCCAGTACACCAGGAAATCGAGTGCCACATTCTCCCAGGTCGCCGTCTCGACGCCGGGATCCTTGCCAGCCCGTTCCAGCCGGCGGCGGCCGCCCACGCCAGCGATCAGCGCCTCGCGCCGGTCCGGGTGCAGCAGGATCGGAAGTGCCTCGTCTGCGGGCATCCCGGCTGCGAGCGTCATCAGGTTGGCGACGAACGTTTCTTTCGCCAGGGTGGGGTTCATGCCCAGCGCTTTGCCAAGATGCTCAAGCGCGCGGCCCCGATCGCCCAGGGTCTGATAATTCATGGCGGCGTCCAGATAGAACTGGGCAAGCTCCGCGTCGCGCTTGGAGACAACCTCCCCGGTTGGCGGCGCTTCAGCTTCAGCCTCATCGTCCGGCGTGCCGGCGGCCTCGGCGGTTTGCGGCCCGGCGCTCTGATCGTTTTCCTGCCGGATAAAGCGCCCGGCTTTAAGCGCCAGGTCGCGCAGCGCCGGTTCGGTATCGTCGTGATAGACGGCCGCCAGGGGCTTGAGCGCGGCGAGATCACGCGCGTTGGCCAGCGCCATAATCGCCTGCCGCCGCTGCTGCGGGTCGGGACTCTGCAACTGCTGCACCCACTGCTCGATCATTGGAGGATCTCCTGCGAATGAATTCTGCGTTCATTATGCACGTTAATTGCTGTACAGCAAGCCGGGCCGGATGCCGGTACAATGGGTGCAAATCCAGGTTCTGTTCCTGCCGAAACGGTTGTCTGCTGCCGGGGTTTTTATCTTTGAGGGCTGATCTGTCTGCGCCGTAACGTGACGCCGTATCTGAAGGAGTGTGTGCTGTGGTGGTTGTCGTGACCGATAGCTGCGCGTCGATTCCTGCGCAGATGGTGGCGGAGTTGGGAATCGAAGTTGTGCCCTACTATGTCCACACGACCCAAGGCACCCAGCACGACAGCGTGGATGTGTCCGCCGATGAATTTTTCCAGTGGCTCAGGACGGCGCCGGACTGGCCGACCACGGCAAACCCCAGCGCGGGCGAGTACCTGGAAGCGTACCGGCGTGGGGCCAAACACGGCGGTGTGGTCGCGGTCAGCATGACCGGCACGGGCAGCGGGGGCTACCAGTCCGCGCTGCTGGCCAAGCGCCTGGCCGAGCGAGAACTGCCTGGGGTGCCGATCGAGGTGATCGATACGCAGCAGGTGGCGATGGCGCACGGCTGGTCGGTGATCCAGGCGGCCCGCGCGGCGCTTCAGGGGCGGTCGGTCGAGGACGTGGCAGCCGTTGCGCGCCGAGTGGCGGAGCAGGCGTTTGTCGCCTTTACCAATGATACGCTGGAATATTTGCGGCGCGGCGGGCGGATCAGCAAGGCGGCCAGCATGGTCGGCGGGGCGCTCGCCATCAAGCCGGTGATCGGGATGCGCAACGGCATGCCCTCCCCGCTCGGAGTGGCACGCACCCGGCAGGGGGCCTATCGCCGGATTCTCGCCCTGGCGCAGAACCACATTGCCGACGGCACCACAGTCCGCGCCGCGCTGATGCACGTAGCGGCTCCCGACGAGGTGCAGGTCTTTCGCCCCCTGCTCGAAGATCACTATTCGGTGATCGAGTGGGTGGTCGCGCAGTTATCCCCTGCATTGGGCGTACACAGCGGCCCTGGCACGGTCGGCATCGCGATCATCCCCGATTAGATAGTCTTTGGTTTTTGGTAATTGGTTTTTGTTGTCGACGGTGGTGTCGCTATCTGGTTTCAGCAAGGAAACCAACAACTAACAACCAAGAACCAACAACCAAAAACTAATCACTAACCACTAATCACCTTGCTGTCGCTTCCGGCTGTTTTGTGGCACAATTAACGGCAAACTAACGCGGGGTTGACCCAAACAGATGGAGGGTTTGCCATGCCTGCACAAGAGAGATTATCGCCAACTGAACAGTATTTGGCCTACCTGGCCGGGCTGGGGATTGTCGTGATCATCGCGGCGCTGATCCTGCTTGGCCTTGGGACGTTCGACGATGACGATGTTCCGATCAGCCTGCTGCTGATCGGACTGGTGGTGCTCATCATCGGAACCGGGGGATGGTTATATATGGTCAAACCCTGGACGAAATTCGATGATCTCAAGACGCCGTACTATACCGGCCAGGAAGACCACGCGCCCGCGAGTTCCGCGTCGGAAGCGGTGCCGGCCGAGCACGCCGTGATCACGGCCCCGCCCGCGGCGATCGAGCCGGTTGCAGTTAAGCCAACGGCCATCGAACCAGTTCCGGCTGCCGAGCCGGCCGCCGAGGTGGTTGCGGTGGGTGACGATCTGGTGGTGCTCGAAGGGATCGGCCCCAAGTCGGCGGCGGCGCTGCAGGCCGCCGGGATCACAACCTTCGCACAGCTCGCGAAGACGTCACCTGATGAACTGAACCGGATCATGAAAGAGCACCGAGTCAAACTGGTGGGCACGACCGAGCACTGGCCGCATCAGGCCGAACTCGCGGCGTCCGGCGACCTGACGGCGCTGGATGAATATATGCGGCGGCTGCGTGGCGAGGTGGTCGAAAACGATCTGACCTTGCTCGAAGGGATCGGCCCCAAGTCAGCGGCAGCACTCCGCGCGGCGGGGATCACGACCTTCGCGCAGGTTGCCAAGATGTCCCCGGCCGACCTTGAAAAGATCGTCAAGGACCAGAAGGTGCGGCTTGTTGGCAGCACCACTAGCTGGCCGGAGCAGGCCGCCCTGGCCGCTGCGGGCGATCTGAGCGGGCTGGACTCCCTTCGCGCCCGGATCAAACGCGGTGGATTGTTGGATGGTTAAGGGCGTTGGACTTCCCCCTGCCTGCCGCTGGCCGCTTCTCGCCGGGGCAGGGGAGGTGTCTGACCTGCTGGAACCGATGTGCCGAGCGTACCGCTCTCGGCGGGCGCGGGTTCGTACACGTAATCTTCGATTCGCATGATGGCCGGGGTGCAGACCGCCCAAACCGCAAATCCACTGATCAGCAGCCCGGCCGCCACATACAGGGACTGGACACCGATCCGGTCCGTGACTGGGCCAGCGATCAGCAGCCCGATCGGTGAGGTGATGCTGAACAGGCTGCCGATCAGCATAAAGATACGCCCCTGCATTTCGGGCGCGATGGTTTTCTGAAGCATGGCGATCAGGGGACCATCTGTCAGGGCGACGCTGCCACCGTTGATGAACATCAGCACCACCGCCACCGCGAACAGATTGGCCGGAATCAGGCCCACCAGAAGCAGCATCACCCCGATCACCGACATGCCGAGCAGCGTGGTGACCATGTTACGCTTGAAGCCACCCCACACGCCGAGCAGCAGCCCACCCAGAATCACCCCGACCCCGAAGGCCGATTCCAGCGTCGCCAGCTCGCGCGCTTTGCCGCCAAAGTGATCGGTCACGAGCAGTGGCAGCAGCGAAAAGGCGGGGGTCAGGGCGATCTTGAAGACCATCACGCCGGCGGTCAGCAGCAGCAGCCCGCGCCAGTTCAGCAGATAACGCAGCCCGTCGCGCAGATCCTCGCGCACCGAGGTTTTTTCTCCTGCGGACTGCCCGTTGAGTGTGCGTTTCGGCTGGGGAATCCGGACAAAGTAGAGCGGTGCCGTCGCCAGGATCGCCGTCACGACGTCCACCAGCATAATCTGGTGCATCGCAGCCATGGAAAGCAGCAGCGCGCCCAGCGCCGGGCCGATGATGTTCAGCGCGCCAAACATCGCCTGGTTCACGCCGGAGACGCGTGCCAGATGCTCCTCCGGTACCATGAGCGAGGTAGACGCCTGCATGGCCGGCCAGTGAAAGGTTCCGCCGATCTCGCGGAACAGCATGATCGCGTAGACATGCCAGACTTCGATCTGCTCGGACCAGAACAGGTAGGCCAGCCCCAACGAGGCCAGCGCGATCAGGCTGTCGGCTACGATCATGGTGACGCGGCGGTTCCAGCGATCGACATACACGCCAACCAGCGGCCCCAGCACGATCTGCGGCAGCATGGCAAACAGCGTCGCCGTGGCCAGTACGGTGGCTGAGCCGGTTTTTTCCGTCAGCCACCAGATCAGTGCGAACATGGCGATCCGGCTGCCGGTGAGCGAGAGCGCCTGCCCGGTCCAGATGGTGAAGAAAGGCCGCTTCCAGTTGTCTGCACGCGGTTGTGCCATGAGTTCCTCCATTGACCGCAAGACCCCTTTAGATATATCACAAAAATATCAATAGAGTCAAGCTATTATGTGAATCTTTTTGATATATTGGTTAAAGATCAATGATCGAGGGAACAAGAAACGGCGTGGTGGGCAGGGCCACGCCGTGAGGGTCATCAAGCATGAAGATGGGCTAAGGCTGCGGCTCCTGCCATGCCTCGGTGAACCACTGTCCGACCGGCTCCTCATAATCGTCTCGGATGATATTCCAGATATGGACGGCGGCATCGGCGGGCGGGTCGATCAGCACATCGACGCCGGGCAGGCCGGTCTTCACCGGGTAGCGGCAGCGGTAGATCACGGCCCCGTCGTATTCGGTGGCGATATGGCAGTAGGACTCGACAAAACGGTAGATCGGATCCAGCCGCTCGGTATCGCGCCGGCCGCCTTCAACAAACCACAGCTCGCGCAGCAGGGGGTGCAGCGGTGGGACACGGTCGCCGTCGCGCAGCGTCGTGTCAATAATCATCACTGGCTTGTTCTCTTCGAGATCATGCACCATTTCTTCGACGTTCTGTTCGGACTCCTCATCGGGCACGATCAGCGGGTAGCCGTGATTGTACTGAGTCGGGCTCATACGCCCGGACTGGAAATTGATGGTTGTATCAACGCCCCAGACCAGGACGGTGTCGTCGGGATCGGTGTTCTCAGCGACGTACGTCGCCAGCGACTTCTGCTTCTCCGGCCCGGCAATATCCCAATTGACCATCCAGAAGCGCACCACCGAGGCGATGATCGGCACCAGGATGAACAAAAAGACCAGTTCGAGCCGCAGCGCCGCCACGGCCAGCCGCACCCGGAAGCCGCCCCGCGCCGCATAACGCGCCATGGTGGGCAGGCTCAGCATCACCAGCAGCAGCGCCGCCGGGACGGGAGTCACATAATAATGGGCATATCCCCGGTTAGTGATATTCGCCAGCACGATGTCCAGCACGAAGGTCAGCGCTGCCCAGAGCGCCAGCGTGGCGTCCGTCGCGGCCTGCCGGTCGTGGCGCGGATATGTGCGGGCGCTGCGGTAGGCCAGCCACATGCCCACGGCGATAAAGGGCAGGAAGGGGCCGAACACCAGCGGGAAAGTCGTGGCGGTCATTGTCGTGACCAGCGTGCCGCCTACCCAGGCCGAGCCTTCACCGACCCAGGCGTGGAAGTCCGTCGCCGCGACAAACGAGGCTTCGAGCGCGTCGTCCAGAATACCGTTGACCAGCAGGTAAATGGCTACTCCACCCAGGCAGGTCAGGCCGCCGAGCGCAATCACGCCCAGCCATCGCCAGCGGGCCGGCGTGCCGATCACCGGGTGGCGGGCGATCAGTACCGCGGGAATCAGCATCAGTGCCCCGGCGATAGTGGTCTGCTTGATCAGCAGAGCGATCGCTGCGGCAAACCCGATCAGAAAGCCCCGGCGGTAGTTCGGGCGGCGCAGGAACTGGTAGCCCGCGGCAAAAACCACCATCTGCGGAAGCAGGGCGTAGGGCTCCGTGAAATTCACGTCCGACACCAGCCCCGGATGCCTCACAAACAGAATCAGCAGCAGCGGCCCGATCCACAGCTCGGAACGCTGGCGAAAGGTCTGGTTCAGCAGCCAGAACAACACCAGCGCCGTGACCATGATGGTGAAATTCTCGATCAGCCAGAGGGCCCAGCGGTTGGTGCCAAAGACCCAGAAGGCCAGCGCATCGATATAATAAATCCCCGGCAGTTTGTTATCCCAGGCGTCTACATAAGGCAGACCGCCGTCCACAATCGTCTTGCCGGTATAGGCGAAGATACCGCTGTCGCGCCGCTGCTCGTTCACAGTGGGGGCAAGCTGCAGCGAGAAGGTGAAAACCAGGGCCAGCACCACCAGCGCCAGGCCCATCCAGTTCGTGAGCGAGAATGATGCAGGACGCCGGGAAAGGGTCGTCCGGTTGGTCATTAAGTCACCTCGTCGTGCCAGGCAAGGCCACAATTCGTATGCACCTGATCCTATTGTACTGCCAGATCAAGTCGATGGCAGGGTTATTTACACAACGAACGGCGTGAGATTGCCCCCACGCCGTTTCCAATGGTTCTGCATTATACGTGATCTGACCCGGTCACACAATCCCCGGTTTGTGGTAGACGACGGAGTTTACCTCACCCCCCGGCCCCCTCTCCACACGCGGAGAGGGGGGCCGGCTGCCGTGCGTTACCCTCTCCCTAGCTTGGCTGGGGAGAGGGCAGGGTGAGGGGCGTAATCCGCATAACAGCATCAATACGCCACGACGGAACGCAGCGATCAAAAGGCAGACGGTTATTTCAGCAGCTCGAGGATCGCGTCGCGCTCCTCCTGCAGCTCCTCGGTGGTGATGCGCAGACGGTCGCGGGCATAGGTGCTGACGTCCAGCCCGGTGATCATCTGATACGCGCCGGGCGCGGTGACGCGCAGCGGGAACGAGTAGACCAGCCCATCCGGCACGCCGTAAGGATTGCCGTCGGAGCGGATGGCGGCGCTCGTCCAGTCGTCGCCGGCTGTGATACCGAGCACGGTTTGAATGTGATTCACGATGGCGTTGGCGGCGCTGGCGGCGCTGCTCTTGCCGCGCGCGTCGATGATCTCCTTGCCGCGCTGCTGGCACTTCTTGAGGAACTCGCCTTCCCACCAGCCGCGATCCGGGATCACGTCCAGCGCGGGATGGCCGTCGATCAGCGCATGCTCAAAATCGGGGAACTGCGTCGGGCTGTGATTGCCCCAGATCGCCAGATGGGTGACGGCGGTTACGGGCACGCCGGCCTTGATCGCGACCTGCGACTTGGCGCGGTTTTCGTCGAGCCGGGTCATGGCGAACCAGCGATCGGTCGGGACATCCGGCGCGCTGTTCATGGCGATCAGGGTGTTGGTGTTGCACGGGTTGGCGACGACCAGCACGCGTATATCATCCGCCGCGCCGTCGTTGATCGCGCGGCCCTGCTCGACAAAGATCGGGGCGTTATCCTTGATCACGTCGGCGCGCTCCATGCCCTTGCCGCGCGGCTTACCTCCGACGAGCACCGCCCAGTTGGCGTCCTTGAAGGCGACCTCGGCGCGGTCGGTCGGCACGATGCCGGCCAGCAGCGGGAACGCGCAGTCTTCCAGTTCCATCACTACGCCGCGCAGGGCATCCTGCGCCTGCGGAATTTCGAGAATCTGCAAGATCACCGGCTGGTCCGGGCCAAAGGCTTCCCCGTTTACCAGCCGGTACAGGAGGCTGTATCCGATCTGACCGGCCCCACCGGTAACGGCGACACGAATGGGTGTTTTCACGTGCTCTGCTCCTTCAAAGGGGTTATTTTTTCCAGTATCGATGAAGATTATAGCGATTCGTATTCTGAATGCCCCTACACGACCGCCGCCTTTGTTGGTATACTCGCTCCGATTTGACCGGGGTAACTTAATCATCAAGACTGTTCTCATGCCCGATCGTTTTCTCAATCTTCTCGACGGCGTCGCGATGGTCGTGACCGACCTGCACGGTGATCGTGACGCATATGTCCGCTATATCCGCCGCTTCCGCGCGCTGCACGCGTCCGGCGAAGTGCAGCGGTTGGTTCTGCTGGGCGACCTGATCCACAGCTACGGCCCGCCGCAAACAGACGGCAGCCTGAACATGGTGCTCAACGTGATCGGGCTGCAGGAAGAGTTCGGCCCGGACACGGTCATCATGCTGCTGGGCAACCACGAGATGCCGCACATCTACGGCGTCTCGCTGGCCAAAGGCGATCAGGAGTTTACGCCGCGCTTTGAGCACAGTCTGGGCGGTTTTCGCGCGCAGGTGCTGGCGTTTTTCGAGAGCTTGCCGTTCTACGTGCGGACGGGGGGCGGCGTGCTGCTGGCCCATGCGGGTCCCTCGTATGAGGCAAGCCAGCATGTCGAGGCGCTGCGTGACTACGATCACGGCGCCATCCTGCGCGACGTGGATCAGGTGTTCCGCCAGTCTGGCGATCTCTCACCGCTCTACCGCCAGTATGGGGAAGTGTACGGCTCGTCCTATGCCGAAGAGGCCGACTATTACCTGGCGGTCCGGGGGGCGGACGATCCGCGCTACACGCACCTGCTGCGCGCGTTTATGATCTCGCAGCAGAGTGAGCCGTTTCAAATGCTGTGGGATACTCTGTTCACGATGAACGAGGCCGGCCTGACCGAGCGCGTTTATCTGCAAATCTGCCAGGATTTTGCGGCGGCATTGTCGGCGGACGCACCCGCCGAGCAGCGCGTGATCCTCAGTGGGCACATCGTGACGCCGCTGGGCGGCTACATGCTGGTGAACCGTTATCATTTCCGGCTGTCGAGCGCGACGCATGCCCGCCCGCGCGAGGCGGGGCGCTATCTTCTGCTGGACTGTGCCCGGCCGGTCCGCGCGGCGAATGAGCTGATCGGCTGCCTGGGCAGTGTGTTCGAGGACGACTGATGACGATCACGCGTGTGCTCCTGATCCGGCACGGCGAAACGGACTGGAATGCCACCGGCCGCTGGCAGGGCCGCGCGCCCGTGCCGCTCAATGCCGTAGGGATGGCGCAGGCTGAACGCCTGGGGCTGTATCTCGCTTCGAACGGCTTCCGCATCGACGCGCTCTACAGCAGCGATCTGAAGCGTGCCATGCAGACGGCTGAGGCGATCACCGCCCCGCTGCGGCTGGACATCCATCCCGAGCCGCGCCTGCGCGAGATCGACCTGGGCGACTGGCAGGGACTCACGCGTGACGAGGTCAATGCCTGGGATGGTGAGCGTTATGCGGTCTATGTGGCGGACCGGCAGGCCAACCCGATCCCGAACGGCAAATCATGGGATCAGGTGAAGGTGCGCGTGCGCGGCGTGTTCGACGATCTGGCCGCGCGCCACCCCGCGCAGACGATCGCGCTGATCAGCCACGGCGGCACGATCGCGCGGCTGCTGGACAGCCTGTTTGGTCCGATCGAGCGTCCGAGCCTGTCCAACACGTCGATGACCGAGCTGGAGCAGGCCGCGCCGGGCGCACCGTGGGAACTGGTGCGCGTGGCATGGTCCCCGCATCTGGCCGACGCGCCGCTGGGCGAAACATGGTGATCCGTTATTAGTTTTTGGTGATTAGTTTTTAGTTGATTGGCGGACGGTGACAGGGAGATCAGCCCCGCGCCGCTTGAACCAGGAACCAATAACTAAAAACCAAGAACCAACAACCAACCGCCGCACTGAGGAGAGAGGGATGGGACTATGAGCGACGAGTATCGCAGTAATTACGGCCTCGAACATCACGGCTTTGAGAACATCGAGCGTGAATACTGGAATCTGCCCACCGCCGCCCTGTACGAGCAGATTGTGCGGCACCGCGAAGGCATCCTGGCGCATCATGGCGCGGTGGTCGTCCGCACCGGGGATCACACCGGGCGCTCGCCCAACGACAAATTCATCGTCCGCGAACCCGCCTCGGAAGACGTGATCTGGTGGGGCGCGGTCAACAAGCCCTGCACGGCAGAGATTTTTGACGCGCTGCACGAGCGCATCCTGAATTATTTCCAGAACCGCGATGTGTTTATACAGGACTGTTACGCCGGCACTGATCCCGATTTCCGCCTGCCGATCCGCATCATCACCGAGAACGCGTGGCACAGCCTGTTCGCGCGCAATATGTTCGTGCGGATCTCGGACCCCGACCAGCTTCGCCGCCACGTGCCCGAATTCGTGGTGATCGACGCGCCCAATATCACCGCCGATCCCGACCTGCACTGCACGACATCGGGCACGTTCATCCTGGTGAACTTCGCCAAACGCCTCGTGCTGATCGGCGGGACGCGCTACGCCGGTGAGGTCAAAAAGTCGATCTTCACGATTATGAACTACCTGCTGCCGCAGCGCGGCGTGATGTCGATGCACTGCTCCGCCAATTATGGCAAGGACCCGGACGATGTGGCGCTGTTCTTTGGCCTGAGCGGGACCGGCAAAACGACGCTCTCCACCGATTCGTCACGCACGCTGATCGGAGATGATGAGCACGGGTGGAGCGACAGCGGGATCTTCAATTTCGAGGGCGGCTGTTACGCCAAGGTGATTCGTCTCTCGCCGCAGGGTGAGCCGGAGATTTGGTCGGCGACGCGCCGGTTCGGCACGATCCTCGAAAATGTGAAGATCGACGCGGGCCGCCGCCGGATCGATCTGGATGACGCGTCGTTCACCGAGAATACCCGCGCGGCCTATCCCATCACGTATATCCCCAACGCCGATTACCGGGGCAGGGGCGGGCATCCCAGGCATATTATCTTCCTGACGGCGGATGCCTATGGGGTGATGCCTCCGGTGGCCCGCCTGACGCCCGATCAGGCGCAGTATCATTTCCTGGCCGGTTATACTGCGCGCGTCGCCGGGACCGAACGCGGCGTGCAGGAGCCGTCGGCCACCTTCAGTACGTGTTTCGGCGCGCCGTTCATGCCATTACAGCCGACCGTCTACGCGCGGCTGCTGGCCGAGAAGGTTCAGCAGCACAACGTCACGATCTGGCTGATGAACACCGGCTGGACCGGCGGCCCGTATGGGGAAGGGCACCGGATGGAACTGGCCTATTCGCGGCGCATCGTCAACGCGGCGCTGAACGGCGAGCTGGACAATGTGCCGATGGTCGCGGATCCGATCTTTGGGTTTGCCATTCCGACGGCCGTCCCCGGTGTGCCAAGCGAGATCCTGGTGCCGCGCCAATCATGGAGCGATCCGGCGGCTTACGACGCCCGCGCGTGCGATCTCGTGGCGCGCTTCCACAAGTATATGGAGCAGTTCGAGACGCACATGAGCGACGCGGTCAAAGCCGCCGCGCCCAAAATGCCGTAAAGGCAGCGGTTAGCCGTTAGCGATTAGCGGTTAGCCAAGAACAGGTCCAGAGAATCATAGGGGCGGGTTAACAAACCCGCCCTTGTATATCGGTGAATTCCTGGTGGGGAGAGAAGAACCAAACGACAGGTGTAACCCTCGATTTACCCCGCTACGCCCCAGGACCCGGTATCCCCAAACAGCGTCAGGTAAATCACCGTGCCGTCCGGCCAGTTCAGATACAGGCGCGGGGTGTAATCGCTCGACCACTGGTAGGTCATGGTGTAGCCCTGCTCAAACGAGACCGACCACCCGATCGCCGCGCGGATCGCCGGGTTATCGACCCACACCCGGCCGAAGCCGCGCATAGGCTGGAACATCCCCGCCGGCGGCGGATCGGGGAACGTGATCATCTCACCGAGCCAGCGATCCTTCACCACGCGGACCTGTCCATCATTGCTCAGCACGTAAATATCGCTCGTATCGGCCCGCCAGATCATGTAGCCGTTCTCGAACATGTCAAACGACGCCTGGACCTCGACCGCTTCGCCCTCGGGACAGGCAGTCTGGGGTGTAGTCGGGAAGAAATAGGGGAAGGGGCAGACAATCAGCACGGTCAGGGAGGACTGCGCCTGCGTGTTGGCCGCATCGTCCGCGAACAGCATGAAGGTCGCATTACCGCTGTAATATTCCGGCAGCGTTACGGTCCAGGAGCCAGCCGGCGCGGGGTTCGGCGCCGAGACCGACAGCCGACCGGATGGATCCAGCAGCCACACGCCGATCTCGTTCGATCCTTCCACCTGCCACGTCACGGTGACGGTTCCGCCGCGCGTGACGCTGTGCGGCGCGGCTTCAAAGGACAGGATGCGCGCCGTCAATTCCGGGGGCGTGGGCGGGGCCGGCGTCGGATCAATGGCCCCTGTCACCTGGATCGGCGGCAGCATCTGTTCGGCCAGCGTGGCGCCGCTGGTGATATCGACCACGCGCATCTGGATCCGGATCACGCGCCCGGAATCGGGCAGGATCGGCGCGACGACACCTTCCCCGGCGGATGGAACCCACAGGTTGGGGCGGGGCAGTTCCACGGAGATCGTGCGGCCCGCGTCAAGCACCTGTTCGAAGACGAGATTGGTCATCGGTCCCCGGTTGGAGACGGTCCAGCCAACGGGGACGCGCGCCATCCCGCCGGCAAGCTGCACGGTGCCGAGTGTCTGTACGGTACTCGCGAAGTTATCAATGACCGGCGCTGCGCCAGATCCGTCGTCGGCGTAGGGAATGGTCAGCACGCGCTGTTCGAGTGTCACCCCCTGCGCATCGTTCACCACGAGTTTGTAGGAGGGTGGACCGAAATTCAGCGGGTGCTCGACCGGGACTTCAAGGCTGCCTTCGGCGGGCAGCGGCGCTCCGTCAGGAGATGGGACAATCTGCCACGAGTTAAATCGATAAGCATATAATGCAAGCTGGTACAGGCTGTCCAGTCCGACAACCTGCCACGAGAGTTCGGTGGTGGTCAGCCCGGCTTCCGCTTCCGCGACCGAGATCGAATCCAGACTGCTCGTAAACTGGATAATGGTGGGCGGCAGGGCTGTTCCCTGAGCGGACACGGTGCCCAACCCGGCAATAATCACAGTGACCAGGATACAACTAATCCGAAGAGTTCTCATAAGTGTTTCTCCGCAGACGTAGGAACACGCTCTGATTAAGAGTATACTCAAATTGTGGCACAAGGGAATTGATTGGAGCGAGGCGCATGATCTACACGACGATGGACACGCCGATCGGCAAGCTGCTGCTGGTGCGGAACGCGGACGGCCTGAACGCGATCACCTTTGACAGCCGGGAATGGACGATTGACCCGGCGTGGGGTCACGACCCGGATGCCTTCGACGCGGTGATGGCGCAGCTCCAGGAGTATTTCGAGGGGGCGCGGCAGGCGTTTGATGTGCCGCTGGCGATGGCCGGGACGCCGTTCCAGCAGAAGGTGTGGACAGCACTGCTCGATATTCCCTACGGCGAGACGATCAGCTACGGCGATCTGGCGCGGCGCATCGGCCAGCCGGACGCGGTGCGGGCGGTCGGCGCGGCGAACGGGCGGAATCCGGTGCCGATCATTGTGCCGTGTCACCGTGTGATCGGCAGCAGCGGCAAGCTGATTGGTTACGGCGGCGGGCTGGCGATCAAGGCGGCGCTGCTCGATCACGAGCGGCGCTATAAGGGTGGGGCGCAGTTGCAGATGTTTTAGAGCTCACAAGTTCCGAGGTTAGGTGCGTGATCGAACAAAGAGATCCTGTTGATCTTGCGGTGGAGAGGATTCGGGCGATTGAGTGGCGGCTCAAACCGTCACGTGGAAACGCTAACATGGCTTTGATGCTCGAATACTATCGTCGAGTTGCGCTGTGGTCCAAAGCTCTGAGGCTCAAGCACTTTCGTTTGTTAATGTTCGTGGATATATCGCACGTGATCAACCCAGCGATACAACTGAACCAGGCTCAGATAGATGTGCTGGAATCCATTGAGCGAAAGTTCAGCTTCCATGCCCGGTGGTTTTGTGAGTTGTATGTTCGTTGGACGCTCGATAGAACAAACTCTGGAAGTAGTCCGTCATGACGCTTCCAGCACTATATGAACCCGTTATTCGCCTCTTTGAACGGGGTGCGTTTTTCAACCTAGATAAGACGGGCCAGCTTTCTTTTATGCCCGGTCCGGTAGTCTGGTTGCCGAGCAGGAAACGCAGTTGGGATGCCCTCTGTGCGCGGACTCCGCTCCTCGATTTCGACGATCAAACCCTGGATCGACTGGATCGAGATAATATCTTCTTCGGAGAACCCTGGCCGCCGCCAGTTCCAGCGTGGGAGAAATGGCGATATAAGTTTTACGTGCGGTTCAGAAACTGGTATGTCCGCCGCCGTTTCCGTTCATAATCGATAGCTGTGGCACTGAGCCTCACCGGGCCGTGCAACGACCCGGCTCAATACCGAAAGGACCGCAAGCGGCCCTGAAAATAGCGCACGCGGGTTTAAACCGCGCGGCTATGGCAAAAGCCCGGAAGCCCGCTAAAGGGGCTGAAAGGAGTCCCTTCAGCGGACTTTTTTTCCATAGCCGGAGCGTTTTAACGCCCGGCGTCGGATTGCCCGAATGGCTCTGGCTGTATCGCAGCGTCCTTCAGGGCGCTTCCGGTAGATAGCCCGGTGCTTGGAGCGCCGGGCGGAGTTTATTGACTCTCCCCATTCCCCGCTTCCACCTGCGGCGGGCGATCCAGCAGGGCGGCGAGCGCCTCCGCCGTCGTGACCGGGGCGGCGCACACGAAATTCTCACACACATACGCCGCCGGTGCGCCATCGCGCAGGGTGCGCGCGCGGAGCAGGGCGGGCACGGCGCTGGCGTCGGCATCCTTGGGCGCGTGCGCGGCCACCACCGTCGGGCGGAACTTGCGCCGCACCACGTCCAGCATGGCCCGCGTGCGCTCGTCCGCCAGATCCCCGACGATCGCCAGTCTCGACCGGGCGGCGCAGGTACAGGTCCAGCCCGCTCAGCACCGCGCCGAACGCCGATCGGGTAGTCCGCCAGCGCCGATCCGAGCGCGCGGTAGAGACTCAGCGCGGCGTCTTCGTAGCGCGTCTCGGCGGTAGCCCGGTCAGGCGGATCAGGTTGTAGGCCATCATCGAGTTGCCGGACGGCGTGGCGTTATCCTGCAAATTGCGCGGGCGGGCGATCAGATCCTCGTGGTCGTCGCTGGTATCGTAGAAGCCGCCGTCGTCGGCGCGGAAATGCTCAAGCACCACATCCGCGAGGCGCTGCGCCTCGACAAACCAGCGCGTCTCAAAGGTGGTCTGATAGAGTTCGAGCAGCCCGTCGATGACGTGCGCGTAATCTTCCAGGTAGCCGTTGATCTTGCTCACGCCGTTCTTGTGCGTGCGATACAGCCGCCCCGCCGGGCCGGTCATCTCGCGCTGGAGGAACTGCGCATTCTCCACCGCCGCGCGCCGGTAATCGTCGTGGCCCAGCACGCGCGCCGCCTCCGCGAACGCCGCCAGCATCATGCCGTTCCACGCCGCGAGGATTTTGTCATCACGCCCCGGCGGGACGCGGTTTTTGCGCAGCGTGAACAGCACCGTCTTGGCGGCGGCGACCTCCTCGCGCATCTGCTCGATCGGCAGGCCGTGCGCGCACGGCGACGCGCTCCATCATATCGGCGACGTGCAGGATATTCTTGCCCTCGAAATTGCCCGGCGGCGTCACGCCCCAGTAATCCAGCACGGCCTTGACGTTGCTCACCACACCGTCGAGCGCCTGCCGCAGTTCCGCCTCGGTCCAGACGAAGAACTTGCCCTCTTCGCCTTCGGAATCGGCGTCCTGGGTGCTGTAAAATCCGCCTTCGGGCGAGGTCATCTCGCGCAGCACATAATCGAGCGTATCTTCCACGATCTCGCGCAAAAACGGATCGCCGCTGATCTGCCAGCCGTGCAGATAGACGCGGGCCAGCAGCGCGTTGTCGTAGAGCATCTTCTCGAAGTGCGGCACGAGCCATTTTTCGTCCACGCTGTAGCGGTGGAAGCCGCCGCCGAACTGATCATAGATCCCGCCCTGCGCCATCTTGCGCAGCGCGAGCAGCGCCACCTGAAGCGCCGGTCGTTGTGGGTCGCGGCGTGGTAGCGCAGCAGAAAATCGAGCGTGATCGGGTTCGGGAACTTGGGCCGCCCGCGCGTCAGGCCGCCATGCACCGGATCGGCCTGACTGAGCATATTCTGCGCGGCGGTGTCGAGCAGCGCCGGGGTGAGCGTGCCCGGCTCGGCGGCCAGCGACTCGAACATGCTGCGGCTGAGATCGGCGGAGACCGAGCGCGCCGTCTGCTCGACCTGCCCGCGCTTCGTGCGGTAGGTCTCGATCACCGCCTCCATGACCTGCCGGAAGCTCGGCATGCCGTAGCGCGGCTCCTTCGGGTAATACGTCCCGGCGTGGAAGGGGTGCCCGTCCGGCGTCAGGAAGACGGTCATCGGCCAGCCGCCGCCTGCCCCGGTTGAACAGCAGCGTCGCCTGCATGTAAATATCGTCTACATCGGGGCGTTCTTCGCGGTCCACCTTGATGCTGATGAAATGCTCGTTCATGAAAGCCGCCGTGTCGGCGTCTTCGAAGCTCTCGTGCTCCATGACATGGCACCAGTGGCACGCCGAATAGCCGATGCTGAGCAGGATCGGCTTGTCCTGCTCCTTCGCCGCCTCGAACGCTTCATCGCCCCAGGGATACCAGTTCACCGGGTTATCGGCGTGCTGAAGCAGGTAGGGGCTGGTTTCGTGCTGCAAACGGTTCGGCATGACTTAAGGTCCTCAGTTGGCAGTGACAGACAGTGAACAGTTGTCAGTTGTTGGTTATTGGTTGTTGGTGGGCAGGATGTCGGGCCGCCGCACCTCACGGTAGATTATAGAGGCTTATGCACGACTGTGGTTGTTTTTGTCTTGGTGGCGTGCCAGACGCCAGGAAACCGTTAAAAACGCCGGGCTGGTTTCGAAAAAAGTCCGCAGAAGGGCGCGATTACTCTGCGGAATAGTGGAATGTGCGGAGCCGACGGTTTGACCGTGGCAAATGGGTGTTAGCTCACCAGCCGCGCATTGAGCGTGATCTCGGGGATCGCCGCCAGCGCGTTAGAGATGGGGCAGCCCTTCTTGCTGACTTCCGCGACTTCCTGGAACTTCGCCGCGTCAATGCCTGGGACTTTTGCTTCCATATCCAGTTCGATCTTGTTGATACGGAAGCCCGCCTCAGCTTTGTTAAAATGCACATTCGCCTTCGTGCGGACAAAATCCGGCGTAAATCCGGCACGGCCCAGGTCGCCGCTAAACGCCATCGAGAAGCAGCTTGCCAGCGCGGCCCCGATCAATTCTTCGGGGTTGGTGCCCGGGACTTCTTCAAAGCGCGTCCCGAAAGTATAGGCGTTGGTGGACGGGACACTGCCCAGACTAAAGGTACCCTTACCTTCGCGCAGGGTTCCCTGCCATTCGGCGGACGCTTTACGTATAGGCATGTGTTCTCTCTCCTGAAAAAAAGATGTGACCTGCTCCGATTGTAGCAAAAGGGCCGGCTCGGCTGCACACGGGCCACGCCGCATGTGGGCAAGTCCTGACGAAGACGGGGAGCTGGTGTTACAATTGAAGTATGCTTATCAGGAGTTCGGGTGATGGCGATCTCGACACAACCAGAAGCCGATGTCGTAGCGGTGTCGGCAGAAGTCTACATGGAGCAGTACGCCGCCCAGCATTTCGAATGGGTCAAAGGAGCTGCGATCAGAATGTCGCCGGTGTCTTTGAGTCACTTTCTGCTGACCAGCTACCTGATGCAACTGCTGAGCGCCTATATGTCGCTGAACTCGATCGGCCGCGTGCTGGGTGAGCCTTTCGTGATGGTCCTGGAAACCACCGAGTCTCGCCGCGAACCGGACTTGCAAGTGATCCTGAACACAAATCCCGGCCGACTGACCGAGACCGCCATGCTCGGCCCGGCCGATATTTGCGTCGAGGTCGTGTCGCCGGAGAGTGCATCGCGGGATTATGGGGAAAAATTCATCGAATACGAAAAAGCCGGTGTGAAAGAATACTGGATTATCGATCCCATCCGGCGGCGCTGTGACTTCAACCGCCTGACCGACGCCGGGGTGTACGCATCGATCAGTCCTGACGATGCAGACACATACGTTACCCCGCTGCTGCCCCGGCTGGCGCTGCACATCCCGACGCTCTGGCAGGAGAAACTGCCGGACGTGGTAGCCGTGGTCGAAGCCGTGCGGGCGATGGTGATGGAATAAGGCCTGCCTTACCGCGCCTCGCGCACCCGCACCCTGACGTGCTTGGTCTCCAGATACGCATCCATGCCCGGCTGGCCGAGTTCGCGGCCCATGCCGCTCATCTTCATGCCGCCGAACGGCCCGCGTATATCCGTGATGTCGTTCACGTTGATGCCCACGCCGCCCGCGCGCAGGTGTTTCGCCGCGTAAAAGGCGCGATCCAGATCGGACGTGTAGACGTAGGCGGCGAGGCCATAGGGCGTGTCGTTCGCCATGGCGATCCCTTCTTCGAGCGAATCGAAGACGGCAATCGGCGCCAGCGGGCCGAACGTCTCTTCGCGCATGACGCGCATCTCCCGCGTGACGTCGGTCAGCACGGTTGGCAGGTAAAAATAGCCCTTCGCGTACTGCGTGCCTGTCCGGCGCCTCCCCGCCGCAGATCACGGTCGCGCCGCGCTGCACGGCGTCCTCGACATGCTGCCGCACGGTATCCAGCCCGGCGGCATTGATCATCGGCCCCATGTCGGCGTCCGGCTCCGCAATGCCGTCGGCAGTCACGCGCAGCCGGGAGGCAGTCTCCGCAAACCGCTCGACGAACTCGTTGAAGTGAGCGCGCTGCACAAAAATGCGGTTGACGCTGATGCAGATCTGCCCGGTGTGCGAATAGGCACGGCGCAGCGCCTCCGGCACGGCGATGTTGAGATCGGCGTCGTCGCAGACCACAAACGGCGCGCTGCCGCCCAGTTCGAGCGTCACGGCTTTCAACTGCCGGGCGGCCTGCTCCGCGATCCACAGGCCGGTCGCGGTCGAGCCGGTGAAGGCGATCTTGCGGCTGAGCGGGTTGGTCACGAGTTCCGCGCCGACGGTGCTGCCCGGCCCGGTGACAATATTCAGCACGCCCGGCGGGATGCCCGCTTCGACAAACGAGCGCACAAACAACGTCGCCGCCAGCGGCGCTTCGCTCGGCGGTTTGATCACGAACGTGCAGCCCGCCGCCAGCCCTGGTCCGAATTTCCACGAGAGCAGATCGACCGGGAAATTCCACGGCGTGATCGCGGCCACGACGCCAAGCGGCTGTTTGAGCACAAAGCTGTGCGTCGGGCCGAGATCCCCGGCGAAGTGCGTGCCGTCGATACGCCGCCCCTCTTCGGCATAAAAGTCGATCACGTCCGCGCTGTAGCGGCATTCTTTGAGCGAGTCATTCAGCGGCTTGCCGTGTTCGAGCGTCAGCAGGCGCGCGGCTTCGTCCAGGTGCGCGCGGAAGATGTCCATCGCGCGGTGCATGATCCGCGCCCGTTCGCGTGCGGACAGATCGCGCCACACGGGGAAAGCCGCACCGGCGGCTTCGAGTGCAGCCTGCGCATCCGCGACGGTCGCACGGGAAATGGTCTGCACGACGGAGCCATTAGCCGGGTTGGTGACGTCCAGGGTCGCAGCCGTCGCTGCTGGCGCGCCATGCGCCGTTGATGAGGAGGGTATCTGCCATAAGCCTAACCGTTATATGCTACCAGACCGGCCAGCGCGGCGCGCAGCATCCGCTGTTCGCAGTCCGCGCGCAGGTCGAGATCAAGATGGACATGGGGGTCGGCCTGGACCGTGACCAGGCACATCGCCGCCGCCGCCAGGCCGAGCATCGTCGCCAGGACGAAGACCAGTGAGGACTCCATGTCCATGCTCAGGACGCCCGCCCGCCGCGGCAGCGTCAGATCGGGCGACTCCTGACCGACGCGAGGGGAGGCCATGTCCACATAAAAAGCGTCATACGTTGCTGTCAGGCCGAGTCGCAGATCCACCCCAACCGCGCGGCCTGCCTGAGCCAGTGACTGGACCAGCCGCCAGTCCGGCACAGCAGGGTAGGCGAGCGGCAGATAGTGCGACGAGAGTGCCCTCGAAGCGGGCGGATCCGGTCGGGATGACGACACTTTCGAGCGGCGCATGAATCCCCATCATCGTCCCCACGCGCACGATCGCATGCACGCCAAGCTGTGCCAGCTCGTGGATCGCGATCGCCGTGGACGGCGCGCCGATCCCCGCGGACACTACGGATACCGGGGTATTCCGATACGATCCCGTGGCAACGACATACTCGCGGTTGTTGGCGATCTCGTCGGCGTCGTCCATCAGCTCGGCCAGCCGGGCCACGCGCGACGGATCGCCGGTGAGCAGGACCAGCGGTGCCACATCGCCCGGTTTACATCTGAGATACAGCGATTCCCCGTTCATTCGCCCCCCGGTAGTTTCCCAAAGTGTTGTTCATAGCGCATAGCCACGGCGCGCCATGTCGGTAGGTTCGTCTGGCAGCCGACGGCCTCTAACACAAACGACGCCACCACCGACGCCCAACCGCGCGCTGATGACCGGCGTCTCGTCGCGCAGCAGCCCGGCCAGGAACCCCGCCGTAAAGCCGTCGCCCGCGCCGGTTGGATCGACCACCTCATGCGGGGTCACGGCGGGTACGTCAACCTTGCCTTGCGACGTGACGACCTGCGCGCCCTGCTCGCCGCGGGTGATGATCACGCCCTCGGTGGTCTCGCTCAGCAGGCGCTCCACCGTGTCGTAACCGAGCGATTCGAGCACATAATCGGCCTCAAGGTGGTTCATGATGATGAACGTGCTGGCCCGCGCAAAATCGCCCACCATGTCGGGCGGATAGGCGACAATATCCGATTTCAGCGACCAGATCAGCGGCACGCCCGCCGCGCGGACCTGCGCGACAAACTGGCGGTTGTAGTCGAACTGGCCGACGGTGATCAGCGCATAGCAGTAGGTCTCGATGCCCTTTAGCACCAGTTCGCCGGACCAGACATCCGCCGCGCCGGGGAAAAAGAAGTTCTGGTACTGCCCGTCGGGATTGAGGAACAGATAGCTGCGCGAGGTCTTGTGGCCGCGCAGGGCGACGATGTTGGCCGTGTCGATCCCAATCGCTGCCAGATGGCGCGAGTAGTCCATCCCGTACCAGGTCATCGCCCAGCACGACCGCCGCGCCGACCCGGTAGCCGAGCCGTGCCAGCGCCACGCCGACATTCGTGCCACAGCCGCCATACGTCACCGTATCGGGCAGTTCGTACAGCCGCGCGGTTTCGCCGACGGCCGGGCTGTGCGAGACATTGGCGATATGGTCAATGCTTGGATAACCCGTGACCATCACATCCATGGGGGCTATGTCTCCGTTCCTGGGATTAACAGCTGGATCGCTTCGTCCAATGTCACCACCCGGCCCAGATATTTGCCGATGTCTTCCAAATTCGCCTCGTGCAGATGAGCTTTGTCGGTGGAGACGCATTCGCGCGGCACGATGACGTGATAGTTATTCTGGAAGGCGTCCTGCGCGGTGGCGCGGATACACACGTTGGTTTTGGTCCCGGTCAGGAACAGGGTGTCGATGTGGTTGTCGCGCAGGATCAGGTCCAGATCGGTGCCGGCGAACGCGCTGTAACGCCGCTTGTTGATCACGTAATCTTCCGGGGCAGGTTCGAGCGGCGGGGCAAGCTCAACGCCCGGCGTGCCTTCCAGACAGTGCGCGCGCACGTGGTCCAGCTCCCAGTCGGGTTTGCCGGCGCGGTGCTGATCGATGATCCAGATGATCCGCACGCCGCACGTCCTGGCTTCGCGCACGAGTGTTTCGATGTTGGGCACGATTCCGGCGGCTTGCGTGTGGGATACTTTGCCCGCCGGATCGGTGAAGTCCTTCACGACGTCGATGACGAGGACCGCTTGTTTATTCATTCCGTGCTCTTTCGCTAGAAGGGTTTTGAGTTATGAGTTATCTGAGTTATGAGAAAGTTCACAGTCCACAGTGAGCAGTTTTCAGTGATTGGTTACAGCCACAGATTCTGGATTTCTCCTGCTCAAAACCAATAACTAACCACCAATCAGGCTTTTTACTCATGACTCAAAACTCATGACTCACAACCCATCACCATCCTCGCCGCCATTCTTTCCGCACCGAGATCACCACGAGCGCCAGCACGACCATCAGGTAGGGCATCATCTGCAGGAACTCGTTCGGCAGGTCCGTGTCCTGGAGCTGCAGGCGGAACTGGAGCGCCTCAAAAAAGCCGAACAGCAGGCACGCCGCAGCGGTGAGACGCGGACGCGCCGCCGCGAAATAGACCGCCGCCAGCGCGATAAAGCCCCGGTCATTCGTCATGCGCTCGCGGAACAGCGGCAGATCCCCGATCGAGAGATGCGCGCCGCCCAGACCACACAGCCCGCCACCCAGGATCAGCGCGAGATACTGCATGCGCCAGACCGAAATCCCGGCAGACTGGGCCGCCTCACGGTGTTCTCCGACGGCGCGGATATGCCCGCCGATCACGAGCCGGTACAGGAAGAACGACGTGACCGGCACCAACAGCCACGACGCATAGACCAGCGGCGAATGGCCGGAGATTATCTCGCCCAGGTAAGGAATGTCTTCGATCAGGGGAATATTCCAGACCGGCAGTTTGTCCAGCCCGGCGGGAGCCAGCGTGCCGCTTTGATCATACAGGATGTCCATCAGATAGGCCGTGCCGCCGACAACCAGGAAATTGAGCGCCAGCCCGGAGACGATCAGGTTCGCGTGCAGGGTGATCACCGCCAGCGCAAACAGCGCCCCCATCAGCGCGCCCACGCCGATCCCGCCCAGCACGCCGATCCAGGTCGAGCCAGAACTCGTAGCCGATCACCACCGCGCCGAACGCTCCCGCCAGCATCATGCCTTCGAGCGCGATATTGATCAGGCCGACCTGATAACTCAGCAGCCCGGCCATGCCGGCCAGCAGCAAGGGGGTGGAGATTCGCAGCGTGGCTGCCGCAAGATTGACGAGGTCCAAAGGTGCCTGCTCCCTCAGAAATAGTGAAATCAGTGATCAGTAATTAGTGTTGGTTGTTAGTCGGGGCGGGTTGGCAAACCCGCCCTGGGCGACCCACTGGGTCGCCCCTACGGAAAATCTCAGATCGTCACGCCACTCGGTTGGGCCACGTCCTAGCCCTGCGAACTCTGCGGCTGGACGGCCGCGGGTGCTTCCTGCGCCGCCGCGCGGACTCGCCGCCGCCGGCTGAGCGAATCCAGGCTCAGATCGATCGCGACGAAGAAGATAATCAACGCCTGCACGATGTCCACCAGATCAATCGGCACGTCGGTGAAGACTTCAATGGTGGTGCCGCCGCTGCGCAGCACGCCAAACAGCAGCGCGCCGATCAGTACGCCCGCCGGTGAGTTCCGCGCCAGCAGCGCGATCGTCAGCCCGTCGAAGCCGAACCCGCGCGAAAAACGCGCCGTGAAGTTGTAATGCACGCCGAGCACCTGTCCCGCGCCGGCCAGCCCGCCGAGCAGCCCGCTCACAAACATGACCTTGAGGATCGTGCTGCCGACCGGGATCCCCGCCCAGCGTGCGAAAAGCGGGTTATCGCCGGTCACGCGCGCCTCATAGCCGAGGCGCGTTCGCTGCATCAGGAAAATCACGGCGGCGACACACGCCAGCGCCAGGAAAAAACTGCTGTTGAACTGCGAGCGCTCGACCAGGCGGGGAAGCTGGACCTGCTCCGCAATGGTTTCGGACATGGCGTTCGCCATCCCCGGCAGGAAAAACGGCCCGCTTTGCACCATGTAGCTGGTGAATTCGATGGCAACGTAGTTGAGCATGATGGTCGTCACGACTTCATCCACACGCAGACGAGCGCGCAGATAACCGGGGATCAGCCCCCACAGACCGCCCGCGATGCCCGCCGCGACAAACGCCAGCGCGATCAGCGGCAGACCGGGCAGATCGGTGAAGGTGAATCCAACCCAGGCCGCGGCCAGCGCGCCCCAATACAGGGACCCTTCCACGCCAACATTAAAGATCCCCGCGCGAAAGGCGATTGCCGCGCCCAACCCGGTCAGGATGATCGGCGTGGCAGCCAGCAGCGAATTCGCCCGCGCGCGGGCTGTCGCCAGCCCCCATTCCGCGATGACGCGGTAGGTATCGAGCGCATCCTTGCCGGAAAGCTCCAGCACGATCCCGCTGACGAGCAGCGCCATTTCGATGGTGATGATGACACGGGCGAGATTGTTGAGGTTGCTGGTGAGATCATCGGACCAGCGCGGCTCGGTGAATTCCGTGTTGCAGCGCCAGCAGACTGCCGCGCCCGGCTGCGAAAGTGCTCCGCAGGCAGGGCAGCGTTTGTCGAGCAGGGGCAGCAGGGCAAACCACAGGGGCGCGAGCAGCAGCACGCCGCCGATCCCCCCGGCGACAGCCCCCGCGATCGCGCCTGCCCACCAGCGCCGGCCCCGGCTGGCAACGAGCGCCGCCGTGATCGCGCCGCCGAGGATGGCCCACGCCAGCACACCCCACCAAAACGTGCCGGATCCCTGCAAGATGGGGGCGAGTATCCAGTAGGGAAGGGGCGTGCGCTGTCCTAACATAAACTTTCCTCAAATTGACTGCGAATAAACTCTACACATGAAAGGCAGGAACGATTTATTGGCATGGACTCAGGGCGGCCTGTGCCGGATCGGTTTTGGTCTTGGCGGCGGCGCTTGGTGCCTCAGGATCGGAAGTCATGGGCGCATCCGGCTGACGCGCGATGATCTCGGCGTGCTTCTGGATCAGATGCAGCAGGTCGCGCACCGGCACGGGCTTGACAAAAAACTCATTGGCCCCGACCAGCAGACAGCGTTCGCGCATGTCGCCGGTGGCGATGGCCGTGATGACGGCGATCGGCTGGTTGTGTCCCGCCGAGCGCAGCCGCTGGATCAACTCCACGCCGCTCATCTCCCCCTCAAGGCGAATATCGATCAGCACCAGATCGGGCCTGTCCTGCTCAAAATTGCGCAGCGCGAGTTCCGCCGAAGGATAGTTGATCACGTCGTGGCTGCCCATCCGCGCGATCCGCTCGACCAGACATAAATTTAACAAGGTATCTTCGACATAAAGTATCTTCATCAGGATTCTCCTGGCCGGGTTGGCGCGGTCCGTTCGACGCGCCCGGCCATGAGTATACCCAGCTTTTCCCGCGTGGCCTGCTCCGGCGCAAGCTCGCCCGCCAACTGGCCTTCAAAGATCACCAGGAATCGATCCGCCAGGGCCAGCAGTTCGTCCAGGTCCGCCGAGATCAGCAGGATGCCGGTTTGCTGATCGCGCAGGCGCAGCAGTTCCTGATGTACGAACTGGGTCGCGCCGACGTCCAGTCCGCGCGTGGGCTGCGCGGCGATCAGCACTTTGGGCGGCTCGGCCAGCTCACGCGCCACCACGACCTTCTGCGCGTTGCCGCCGGAGAGCGTCTGCACGCGGACATTCGGCCCACGCACGCGAATATCAAACTGGCTGATGGCGCGCTCGGCATACTGGCGGATGCGGGCCGGGTTCAGAACGCCCCAGGCCGAGGAAAACGGCGCGGTGTGATAGCGCGTCGCGGTGATATTCTCGTACAGGGTGGAAGGCAGGCTCAACCCCTGATGGTTGCGATCTTCAGGGATGAGCGCCATACCCGCTGCCCGGCGCTGGCGGTTGCTGGCCTGGGTCATCACCGTGCCGGCCAGGGCGATCTCGCCCTGCGTTGGGGTGCGCAGCCCGACCAGCGTCTCGATCAATTCCCGCTGGCCGTTGCCCTCGACGCCAGCCAGCCCGACGATCTCACCCGCGTTGACGGTAAAGCTGATCCCGCGCACCGCAGGCAGCGCCCGGTCGTCCACGGCGTGCAGATCGCGCACGCTGAGCAGCGGAGTGTGCTTGCCAGCCGGAACGTTCGGCCGCTGGATCGGGGCCAGATCGTGCCCGACCATCATCTGCGCGATCGTTTCGGGGTGCGTGTCACCGATCGTGACCGTGCCGACGACTTTGCCGCGCCGCAGCACGGTGGCGCGCTGGCAGATCGCCATGACCTCGCGCAGCTTGTGCGTGATGAAGATCGCCGTGCGCCCCTCTTCGATCAGCCGCCGCAGCACGCCGAACAGGTCTTCGACTTCCTGTGGCGTCAGGACCGCCGACGGCTCGTCGAGGATCAGCAGGCGGGCGTCGCGATAGAGCAGCTTGAGGATCTCGACCCGCTGCTGCACACCAACCGACAGATCGCGCACGGCGGCGGTCGGATCCACCTTGAGACCAAAACGCTCCGAAAGCTCGCGCACGCGCTCGTTCATCGTCGTCCGGTCGATGAGCAGCCCGCGGTGTGGCTCGTAGCCGAGGGTTACGTTCTCCGCCACGCTGAGCGACGGCACCAGTTGGAAATGCTGGTGGACCATGTCAATGCCGAGGCGGATCGCGACCTGCGGGTTGGGAATCGTGACCGGAATCCCATGCAGCGCGATCTGGCCGGCGTCGGGCCGTTCCAGCCCGTAGAGGATCTTCATCAGCGTCGATTTACCCGCGCCGTTCTCACCTACCAGGGCGTGAATCTCGCCTTCGTTGATCTCAAGGTTGACGCCGTCGTTGGCGACCACGCCGGGGAAATACTTGGTGATGCCGGTCATTTGCAGGTAAGGCATTGGTGCTTTTTCCTCAGAAGGTCGAATTCAGGCGCTCAGCGTCGATAGGGCGGATTCATCAGGTTGATGGAGACAAGCAAGTAGGGGCGGGTTAACAAACCCGCCCTCCTCACATGCAGCACTCCGCACCTTAGGTCTGGAGCAAGTTCCGACTAGCTACCCGGCCAGCGCTGCCTTGAGTTCGTCCAGGCCCGCGCAGGTGGGATTGTTGTCGAGAATGGCGAGCGTATCCGCGTCCAGGGTGCGGATGTCGATCACCTCAAGTTCGCCATCGAGAATTTGCTGGCGGAACGTATCGACCTGGTCCATGTACTCCGACGGGATGATGTGGCGGGTGTAGGTCATTTCGCTCAGGCCGACGCCGTCCACGTCCAGACCATACTGGAGCACAGAACCGCCCTGCAAACTGCCTTCCACGCCAAGCTTGATCGTGTTGTAGACTGCGATATCCACGCGCTTAAGCATGCTGGTCAGCACGTTGCCGGGAGCCAGATAGTCCTGATCGCTGTCCACGCCGATCGCGAAGAAGTTCTGATCGCGCGCCGCTTCGATCACGCCCGCGCCCGTTCCGCCGGCCACCTGGAAGACGACGTCCGCTTTTTGCTCGGCCATGGCGAGCGCCATCTCACGCCCCTTGGCCGGGTCGCCAAAGTCGTTGGAGTAGGCCATCAACACCTGTACAGCCGGGTTAACGGCGCAGGCACCTTGCAGGTAGCCGTACAGGAAGACGTCGATCCCACTGGACTTGACGCCGCCGATCACGCCGAGCACGGCTTCGGGATTCACCTGCTCAATGTTTGGATCGGTCGTGACCAGACCAGCCAGCGCGCCGGCCAGGAACGACCCGGTGTGCTCGTCAAACATGATCGAGACCACGTTGGGCTGATCCACGACGATATTCACAATGGCGAAGGTGGTATCAGGATAATCGGGGGCGATCCGGGCCAGCGGCTCGAAGTGGCTGAATTCCAGGGTGATCACCAGATCAAACCCGGCCTCGGCGGCGGTGCGGAGCAGGCTTTCGGCTTCACCGACCGGGTCGGCTGACTCGATCGGGACGACTTCCACGCCGAGATCGGCAGCGGCCAGGGTCAGCCCGGCGAACGCGGAGTCATTATACGAACGGTCGCCCAATCCGCCCTGCGAGATGATGAGTGCCACGGAGTAATCATCCTGGCTTTTGGCGGCGGGTGCCCGCAGACCGCTGACCATCAGGAGCACCACAACCAATCCGAAAATAGTCACTTTACGCATTTTTTGCTGTCTCCTTGAATGTCTTGAATGAACTGTATCCTGTGCAAATGAAGCGAAAACAACCGAGGGTTGGCGCTACCTCCTTCGTGTCACCTAACGGCGCAGCCGCACGGCATAGCGGTAGAAGTCGGCCCGGTAGAGCGCAATCACCATCTCGACCGGCGTGTGGTTGCGATCCCAGGTGAGGCGCGTCACCTTGAGCAGCGGCGCGCCCCGCAGGACCTGCAGCAGGTGGGATACTTCGTCGTCGGCGATGATGGCTTCAAGGGTCTCTTCCGCCTCCATGAACTCGACGCCTTTTTGCTCCAGTAACAAATAGAGCGAACCACTATTCTCCAATGCTTCACGGCTCAAGTCAAGCCGGTTGACATAGGCATCGTGCAGGGCTACGGGGCGCTTCTGAACCAGACGAAGACGTTTGATGCGCAGCACATGCGCGTTCTGGTCCAGGCCCAGGCGGGACGCCACAATCGAGGGAGCCCGGACCGGCTTGAAGATCAGGGTTTGGGACGAGGCCGGCAGATCACGCGCGCGCATATCTTCCGAGAAGCTCTCGAGGCGCTGAAGCTGACGCTCCATGGGCTGGGGCATGATGAAAGTTCCCCGCCCCTTTTCGCGGTAGATCAGCCCTTTGTTGACCAACTGCGTCATCGCCTGGCGCACGGTCATGACGCTGATTTGCAGGCGCTCGGCGAGGAGTGTCTCGGATGGCAGCGGATCTTTGAGGTGCCAGACGCCCGTGGCGATGAGCCGTTCAAGCTGATCCTCAAGCTGCTGATAGATCGGGACACCCGAATCACGCTTAATCCATAGTTGCGAGAGGATCCGCTCTGTCATCGCCCCCTCCTGCACAAAATCACAATAACCGTCAGATTGTCTAGTTCTCTATATATTTACATTATGACTTTTGGGAGGCCGCCCTGTCAAGATTTGGGCAGTTTTCCTCATTATCCGGCGAGACAGGCAGGGAGTCAACCAATATCGATGAACAGGAGGGGAAAATAATACTGCCGGGCCACCCCTAACCCGGCAATAATAATGGAGTTCGTGATTTCCGGCTGCATACCTCGCCGAGCATGTCGAGCGAGATTCCCACAACCATTTCCGCTAGAGATGATTCATTCCCACACGTACAGCCTATCACGACTTAGTACTAGGGTCCCACACGTTACACCTATCATTGTACGCGATAAAGTCCGGTTTTGATCTAAAAAACTCATAAATTTTTCCGAAATAATTTGTGAAAAATTCCATTCAGGGCGATTGGTACGGGGAAGGGCGGCTTTCAGGGCCGCCCCGCCCTGCGGCTGACCCTACTCGCCGTCGTAGACGTACACCGTGGAGCCTTCCGCGACCCAGTTGGTATAAAGCCACTTGGAATCGCTGATCGTCAGGTTGACACAGCCGTGGCTGTGCGTATAACCGAAGCTGTCGTGCCAGTACGCGCCGTGCAGCGCGACCAGCCCGTGAAAATACATGTGATAGGGCACCTGATCCAGCGAGTAAAAATCGTCGCCCCCTGCGCCGCCGTCCATCGGGCCGTTTTCCAGCTTGAGACGCACGGTGTAGGTACCGGGGTCGGTGTCCCACTCGCCGTTCTCGATGCCGGTAGAGACCAGCGTGGCCATCGCCGGCGCACCGCCATTATACGCGACGAGATTCTGCTCATAGGTGTTGACGGCCACCCACTGCCCGCCAAACTGCGCCGGGGCGGTGGGGTAGATAATGCTGAGATTCTGCTGGTTGGTCCACAGGCCGGGGCCGATCAGAGTGCCAGTTCCAGCCGTTGACATTGACGGTCGCGTAAGATGTTGACCAACTGGTAGCGGTTGAGCTGGCCGGACCCGTCGCAGTTACGCGCCCCGGCCGGGACGTTCGTCGCGCAGTGCCGCCACAGCACCCAGGCGAACGGCATATCCAGGCCGTTGATCGTCACGCCGGTGAAGGTAGACGGCGCGGCAAAGCGCGCGATGCTGAGATCCACCCAGCGCCCCGGACGGACCTCGGCCCAACTACCGCTGACCTGCCGCACGGCGACATACGTATAACCGGCGCTGAGCGTGTCCACCTGCGCGCCGTCCGGCTTGTCATAGAGCGGCACCTGGGTGGTATTGAAGCGGATGAATGGCGTGCCAGCGATGACGCCAAAATCCACCGGCAGCGGCGCGACGTTGGGATAAGGCCGTGACAGGATGAGCGCGTCACATTCGGGCGTACTGGGCTGCTCGGCGGATACGCCGGCGCAGGTGGGATGTCCCTGGGCCAGCGGAGTCCGTGCGGCAGGCGGCGCGCTTTCGGCCGCGCGGGTGATCGGCTGGTGAGTGATCCCCGCGAAAGCAGCCACCAGTATGAGGGCAATCCGGATCAGGCGATGCATGACTCTTCCCCTTTGTTATGACGTGATTTTAACCACGATAGCACGGCTTTGGCGCGGCGGCTGGCAGGCGCATAGCGGGCGTATTCCAGGCGTCGAGTTTGGGGTAGAACAGGGCATCGGACGGCGCCTCCGTCATCCAATAACACCCTTGTCAAGCAGGGAACGATGTGCTACAATGCCGTCCGTTGATGGGGGATAGTTTAATGGGCAGAACAGCAGACTCTGGATCTGTCAGTCGTGGTTCGAGTCCACGTCCCCCAGCCTGAAAACGAACACCCGCTCTTGCCAGCGGGTGTTTTTGTTTCATGGCTTGTTTGGCGGAAGGGCATCACACGAAATCGAGGTCAGGCCTCACCCCCGGCGAGCAAGCTCGCTCCCCCTCTCCAGCCGAGCTAGAGAGGGGGAGGACGATGCCGCGCTTTGCCCTCTCCTTGGCTTTGACGGGGAGAGGGCAGGGTGAGGGGCGATCTCCTCGTTATTCGACGTTCGGGGTTCCGGCCGGGTCGCCCTCAACAACGGTCGTCAGGTTCGAGAACAGCCACGCCTGGGTACCATCTTCCGGCAGAATGATCAGATACCAGCTTCCATCACCGTTGCGACCTTCCACATAGAGCGTCTGGCCGTTGAGCACCTGCCCGACGATATTGGCGTTGGTGTTCGGCTCCTCGCGCAGATTGGCCGCACCCTGGGTGGTGCTCACGCGCACCAGCACGGGCAGCGTATCCGCGACCTCGACCCGATCGGCCAGATCAACTCGCTCCCACGAGCGGTGGCGTTCGCTGATGTTGAGCGTATCGGTGAGATTCTGCCAGCGCCCACTGCGAAGATCCTGCCGGAAGACATCCCACATCACGACGCCGGTCTGCGTGCTGGTATTGCGCAGGTAGGCGATCTGCGACTGGTCCGGGCTGAAGACCGGCTCGCGCTCGGCTACGTCGGGCGTAAAGGTGATGTCGCGCGCGGTGTCTTCAGCGCTGCACCCCCCGCCGCTTACGATGCAGTCGGCCGGCATGATAAATACATCCGAAGTCGCGCCTTCGGTGGCGAAAGTGATCCACTTTCCGTCGGGACTCCAGTTGGGCGTCACGCCGGCGGCTACGCCGATTTCGCTGTCGGTTTCGCGGTCAAAGGCGCGTATCTCAAAGCGGATGCTGCTGGCGTCCACGATGCGCCGGTTGTACAGCAGGTAGCGCCCCGATGGATCAAACGAGACGCGGCTCGCGTTGCTGTCAAAATCCGTGATCTGCGTCAGCTCGCGCGATTCCAGATCCACCATGTAGAAGTTGAACATCTCGTTCGAGTTCCGGTCGGAATAGATCAGCACCGCGTTCTCGGTGGGGTGCCAGTCCCCGGCGTAATCCTGATAATTCTCTTCGGTGGGCAGCAGTTCCTCGCTCTCACCGGATTCCATATCGTAAATAAAGACCTGGGCCGAGCGCGCGGTCAGATCGTCGCGGTTAGGATCGGGCCGCCAGTCGGTCGCGCTCTCGCCGCCGCAGATGCGCGTATAGAGCAGGCGGGTTCCATCCGTGCTCCATGCGCCGTCACGGATCCAGCAGTCGGGGTCATCTTCCTCGACCAGATAGGTTTTGCTGCCGCCGTCCGCCTGAATCGTGAATAAGCCGTTTTCATCACCCACGACAATCCGGCCGGGCGGCACCGGCAGACTCCCACCATCCTGCGCGCGCGACATGGTGAGCGGCAGCAGGGCGAACAACGCGGCGATGACGAGGGCAGAGATCAACAGTCTTCGAGCTTTCATGCATGGCTCCTTGTGAAAAAGGGTTGCCTGTTCAGGTTTACGGATACCCCATTTATGGCGCGTAACCGGGCGGATGTCAAGTGTTGTCAAGCGCTTGACCGCTATGCTACGTTTTGAGTATCCGCTCACGCGATTATCACCGCTTACTGATCGCGCGCTACAGTTTTCCCTGGGAGGAAAAATGAGGATCACAGGTCGAATGGTGCTGGGCATGATGCTGGCGGCGCTGCTGATTGCGGTACTGCCGGGCAGCGCGGCGGCCGCACCGCGTCCGCAGGCCGCTACCGAAATCACTTATGACACGCCGGTTGAGGGTGCGATCACCAACGAGGCGGTTGGGCAGGACTGGACGCTGAATGCCCCTGCCGCGGATCGCATCACGGTGCGTGTCGAGCGCCTGGACGGCAGTCTGATCCCGTCCGTGCGCCTGCTGGATAACAATGGACAGGAGGTCGCCAACAGCTACGGGGCAGACCTGACGTATGCCGCCGCGGAGATCGGTGATTTTAAGCTGCCACTGGCGAACACCTATACCGTGCGTGTTGAGCGCCGGGACGCTGAAAACGGCACCACGACCGGGAGCTACCGGCTGACTGTGATGCTGCGAGGCGCGGCCATGGACAATCCGACCAACGCCGCGGCGGTCGGGCCGGTCCAGTTCGACACTCCCGTGATGGGCGAGATCACGGGGGGGCACTGGTGGCAAGTTTATACGCTTGAGGGCGAAACCGACGATTACATTATGGTCCAGGCGCAGCGCACCAGCGGAATCCTCGTGCCCGAAGTGCGCCTGTTGGACAACAACGGCCAGGAGTTGACGCGCGGTTATGCCTCATCGTTTGGGGATTCGGCGGCGATCGCCGGGTATGCACTGCCCTATGCTGGCGAATATGCGGTCGTGGTGCTGCGTGAATACGAGATGGACGGCGATACCACCGGCGGCTACGAACTCACCGTTGGTCTGCTCGGATCGGGTGAAGAGAGCCAGCGCTTAGCCTCGATGACGCCAGGTGTGTTCGAGCAGTACAACACCACCCAGCGCGGGACGATCACCGGGGCGGAATGGTATCAGGACTGGCAGTTCAGAACTGAGGGAAGTGACACGATTACGATCATCGAACGGCGCGCGCCCGACTTCATCCTCGACGCGCCCAATCGTCTCGCTCCGACCGTGCTGCTGCTGGACTCGAGCGGACAGGAGCTTACGCGCGGCTACGTGGACTATACGCGCGCGCAGGCCATGATCGACGGGTACACGCTGCCCGCCGGGGGTGAGTACACCATCCGTGTGACGCGTGACGGTCTCAAGACTGGCGTTACAACCGGCGCGTATGAGGTCGATCTGATCCTCGACGGCAGCGGTGATGGCAGCCCGGTTCTGGCGGAGCCGGCGGGACCGATCACGGCCGGGACGCCCGTCACGGGCACGCTCGACGCCACGCGCTGGATCCATATCTGGACGTTCAGCGGGCAGGAAGGGCAGGTAATCGACGTCGAGGTGGCGCGGACGGATGGCACGCTGGTTCCGTACCTGGAGATCCGCGATTCCAACGGGATCTCCCAGAACTACGCCTACCCAGACAATACGCTGGACGCGGCGCACATCAGCCAGTTTACCCTGCCATATACGGGCGAGTATCAGATCGTGGTGTATCGTGAGGGCGAGCAGGGCGGTCAGACCACCGGGAGTTACAGCCTGACGGTCCAGTAGAGGCCGATGCTCGTGTACGATGTAGGGGCGTATTGATGCGAGCTGACAATTAAATGCGGAATGACGAACGGCCTCACTCTCTACCCGCCCCTAACCCCCGCCCCTTCCCCCAGCCCAGCTAGGGGAAGAGGAGCCCCATGGGCCGGGCGAGCCTCTCCCTGGCTCGGCCGGGGAGAGGGTAGGGTGAGGGGCGTTTTGTCTGGCTTAATTTGTCAACCTGCATCAATACGCCCCTACATTGGTCAGCCAAGCGTCGAGACCTAATGTGTCTCGACCAGATACTTGATCACGGCGGCGCGCTCTTCGTCATTGAGAACCGCGCCGTTTTCGATCATTTCGTCGACGGTTTCGGTCCAACCAGCTTCGTCCATATCTTCGCTATCAATGGTGTCACGCGAGTGGCAGAGGGTGCAGCGCTCATCGACCAGCGCCGCTCCATCGAGTTCGCCCTCCGTTGGCGGTTCGGCCATGGGTTGGACTGGATTATCGGCGGGGTCCACTTCGGGCAGCGACTTCATCCAGGCGACGATGGCATCAATATCCTCTTCCGGCCACGCAGCGACCGCCATCCAGGGCATGTCGGGTGACAGCACCGATCCATCGGGACGGGTGCCGGTCTTCAGAACGTTTTTCAAATCCTCGGTAGTGGGGTAGACCGTGTCCAGGTAGAAATGCAGCAGCGGCGGTCCGAAGGTGCCCCAGGGCAGGGCGTCGGGGTAGGGTGCGGCCGTAAACGAGGGCATCTCGATCACGCCGTGGCAGTGCATGCAGGATGCCTGGTTGGCGAGATATGCACCGCGCGCCACAGGATCGGAGGCATCGACGGCCGGACGTTCTTTTTTCAGGTCCATCTCACCCTGGAAAAGGAACATGTCGCGGCTCATGTTCGGATCGGTAAAGGCGATCTCAGGCGGTTCCTCACCGGCCGGTTCCAGGCTGCGCAGGAAGGCAATGATGTCCGCCATGTCCTGATCGCTCATCGATTCGTACAGGTGGAAGGCCATGATCGGGGCCAGACCTTCGTTCCCTGGCCCGACGCCGTAACGAATGGCAAGTTCAATATCATCGTCGGACCAGTCGCCCAGCAGGGTCATATTCGCCGCATAGGCGGTGCCGAACGGCAGTTCAAAGGGCACGCCGCCGGTCGCAGGAGAGGTCAGCGGGTCTTCGGAAAACGTGCCATCCTCGTTCTGCCCGCGGTGGCAGCCCATGCAGCCAAACCCGATGCGGAAGAGGTACGAGCCGCGCTCAACCGGATCATCACTTTTGGGATCGGGGACGGGCGGCCGGTCCCCATTTTGGGCCAAAACCCACGTAACTGATAACAGCAGTAAAACAGCGCATACAACTCCAAGGAAAACATACTTTTTCATAACGTTTCTCCCCTTGTGGCTTAAGCGCCAGCCGGCGCTTCGGACTGGTCAGATTTTAGGAAAATCAAAATTTTAAAGACAAACATGAACAAAAACACCCCTGAATAATCCAGAGGTGTTGATTAGCGTTCTGAGCGGTCAAATTTCCGCTATTTCCGTCCTCGCGAACGGCTTATCGCCAGTTGCTTGCCGGCTAATGCGTTTCTACCAGATATTGAATCAGGGCGTCACGTTCTTCCGCGCTCAATACCGTGCCATAGGCGATCATCCGGTCCACGGTCTCGGTCCAGCCGGCCTCGTCCTTGTCCGCCTGATCAATGCGCTCGCGGGTGTGGCAGCTGGTGCAGCGCTCGTTGATGAGGGTCTCGCCGTCGAGGGTGGTGGTTTCGACATCGGGCGGGGCCATCATGGTGTTCATCAGCTCTTCGGCGGTGCCGGTATACTGAACGCTGCCGGCGATACGAGTGAAAATATCACGAAGCTCTTCGTTGTACTCTTCAGGGAAGGTCAAACCTACCACAACCAACGCGACGCCGTCCTGGGTCTCGCGGACGATGATCGCGCCTTCATCCTCAGCGGTGGCCGTGGTGATCAGACCCGCCATGACTCCCTCACCGAGATCAACTTCCTCGTACTCTCCCAACTCGGTTATTTCCATCGGTTCCTCGGTGGCTTCGGTCCCTTCGGCTGTCGCTTCGGGCGTCGCCTGCTCGCCCTCGACGCTTTCTTCACCTTCATCGCCTTCGGGCGACGTGAACATGTTTGTGAGGATAGTGGTCAATTCCTCGGTGGAGACATCCTCGGGTAATTCGGCCCCCATCATGTTCAGAAATTCCATTGGCATCAACAGCACGATGACTCCTACATCCCCAGACGCAGGCGGAATCTCTTCTTCGGAATCCAGTTTTTCCATGGTGTCTTCAGAGGAGGCGAGGAACACCCCTGCAAAAGGAAAGTCTTCTCCCGGTTCCTGGGCGACCCAGCCGGGCGGATAGGACACGGTAAGCTTATCGTCTTCCGATGTATACGTCTGCCATTCCTCGTCGTCCTGGGCGAAAGCCGCGAGGGGCGTCAATACCAGAGCCAATATGACCAATAGACTCAACACGTAAAAGCGTTTCATACGTTTCCTCTCATACCGATTACACAAGGCCGCGAAGTGCGCGGCTCGTCCAATACTTCGAGATTATAAGAATAAGCGCCGTTATAATACCAAAATAAACAATAATGCCTCCGGATGTACGGAGGCATTGAGAAAACCTGTTGTTGGAGGGGCGCAGCGCAATACGCCCTGACGGAATGCCGGAATTTAGAGGCCGTCTGAGAAGGTTTACCTCACCCCGGCGGGCAAGCCCGCTTTCCCCTCTCCACACGCGGAGAGGGGGACGGGGAGTGAGGTTTTCAAATGGTCTCTTGCGGATAGGTTGTTAGTGCGTTTCCACCAGATACGCGATCACGGCGGCACGTTCTTCGTCGTTGAGCTCCGCGCCGTTTGAGATCATGCGGTCCACGGTTGCGGTCCAGCCGGCCTCGTCCTTGTCGGCCGCGTCAATCCGCTCGCGCGAATGGCAGACCGTGCAGCGTTCTTCGACCAGGGCATCACCATCGAGCATCCCGGTATCGCCGCCCATTTCGCCGTGCGTGCTCACCAGATACTCGAGCACCGCCGCACGTTCTTCGTCGTTGAGTTCCGCGCCGTTTGAGATCATGCGGTCCACGGTTGCGGTCCAGCCGGCCTCATCCTTCACCGCCGCGTCGATGCGCTCGCGCGAATGGCAGACCGTGCAGCGTTCTTCGACCAGGGCATCACCATCGAGCATGCCCGTATCGCCGCCGGTATCACCGCCCGTGCCGCCGCTCATCAGCAGGCCCATCAGTTCTTCGCCGGTGGTGTTGACCACCAGGCTCTCGGCTATGGCGAAAGCCGTGTCCTTCAGTTCCTCGTCGTATTCACCCGGATACGCGCCGACGAACACCATCGCCAACAGGCCATCGCCGGTCTCGAAGAGCAGCATCGCACCCTCGACGTCCGCATCCGTCACTTCGATATAGCCGGCGCTGATCTCTTCCCCCTCGGGACCAAATTCGACCACTTCCGCTTCGCTGAGTTCGGTCTCGTCCGTTTCGTCGTCTTCGCTCATCGTCGATTCAAAGTAGGCGGTCACAGTTGCGGCCAGATCGAGTTCTTCACCTTCAGCCGGAGCCAAACCCATGAAGCCCAGAATGTCCACCGGGAAGATCAGTACCGCGATGCCGACCTGTCCCTCGGCCAGCGAGGTTTCGGTCTCTTCGGCCATCATCGCTGCCAGCGCTTCATCGGAATTCGCCAGCATGACGCCCGGCACACCATCTTCCGCCAGATCGTTGGCCTCGATCGACCAGCCTTCGGGATAACCGAGCGTCAGCAGCTCGTCTTCGGTCGTGAATTCCTCAAGTTCGACCTCGTCATCATCCTGGGCCAGCACGCTGAGTGGGGCAAGAACGAGTACGAAAACCAATAACAGACTAAATAAACGCAGGTGCCTCATGTTTGCTCTCCCTCTTTAATCCCTTAGCCTAACCTGTGTGTGGTAAAGTGCTAACAATCAATATTGGCAAAATTGATCGGAGATGCCAAATAAAATAGCCGTAAACTGCAATTATCGGCGGCTCGACGTTGGATCAAGACGGCCAGGGTTGCGAGGTGCGAATCCGTTGACGGCGCGGGCAGGACAGGGTATGTTTAGACGGTTGTACCACTTGGCGTGTATTCTGGTGTGTTTTTTCACTGGACAACGTCCCGCCGTGGCGACAAAATCTTCCAGGTTGTGCTGCGGACAAAACCACTGGTTTACCCCGGTGATCATCATAACCATTGTTGAACATCCTGTTCAGTTCAGTTAGGAGAGACTTGAATGGCACATAAGTGGGTCTATGCGTTTGAAGAAGGCGACGCCTCGATGCGGAACCTGTTGGGGGGCAAGGGCTGCAATCTGGCCGAAATGACCCGCATCGGCCTGCCCGTCCCGCCTGGCTTTACCGTCACGACCGAAGCCAGCATCGACTACATGAACACCGGCAAGTTCCCCGAGGGGATGTGGGATCAGGTGGTGGAGTTCATGCACGATCTGAACGAAAAGACCGGCAAGGAATTTGGCAATGACCAGAACCCGCTGCTGGTTTCGATCCGATCCGGTGCGCGCGAATCGATGCCCGGCATGATGGATACCATTCTCAACGTCGGCCTGACGCCCGGCGCTGTCGAGACGATGGGCAAGAAATTTGGCGATACGCGCTTTGCGTGGGATCTCTACCGCCGTTTGATCCAGATGTTCAGCAAGGTTGTGCTGGATGTCCCTGGCGAAGAATTCGAAAAGATCATCGAAGAAGAGAAAGTTGCGCTTGGTATCGAATCCGACGCCGAAATGACGGCCGAAGGCTGGCAGAAAGTTGCCGATCGATTCAAGAAGCTGGCCGTGTCTCACACTGGCAAGCCTTTCCCCGAGGATCCCTACAAGCAGCTCGAACTGGGTATCGAAGCCGTCTTCCAGAGCTGGAACGGCAAGCGAGCCATCGACTACCGCAACCACTACGGCTATCCTCACACCTGGGGCACCGCCGCCAACATCGTGACGATGGTCTACGGCAACTTCGCGGACGGCAACAGCGGCACGGGTGTCGCGTTCACGCGTAATCCCGCCACCGGCGAGAAGAAATTCTACGGCGAATACCTGCTCAACGCGCAGGGTGAAGACGTCGTTTCCGGCGCGCGCACGCCCACCGAGGTTACAGGACTGAAGGACGAAATCCCGCAGGCGTGGGATGACCTGATGAAAGTAGCCGAGACCCTGGAGGCTCACTACCGCGAAACACAGGACATCGAGTTCACCGTCGAACACGGCAAGCTGTGGATGCTCCAGACCCGTTCGGGCAAGCGTACCGCCGCCAGCGCCCTGAAGATCGCCTCCGACATGGTCGATGAGGGCCTGATCACCAAGGAAGAGGCCGTCGCCCGTATTTCGCCCGACATGATCGACCAGATGCTTCACCCCCGCTTTGACGAAGTCCGTGCTGAAGAAGGCGACCGTTCTGGCGAAGGGTCTGAACGCCTCGCCCGGTGCAGCCGTTGGCAAGGTCTACTTCGACGCGGACGTCGCCGAAGCGAAGACCAAAGAAGGCGAAGCGGTGATCCTGGTCCGCCCGCTGACCGAGCCGAGCGACGTGCATGGTATGCTGGCCGCCAAGGGTATTCTGACGTCCGAAGGTGGCGCGACCAGCCACGCGGCTGTCGTTGCGCGCCAGTTGGGCAAGCCCGCCGTGGTGGGCTGCTCGGAAGTGCGGATCAACCTGGACGAGAAATACTTCGAGGCCAACGGCAGCACCGTGCGTGAAGGCGACTTCATTTCGCTGAACGGCGCGAAGGGCACCGTGTACCTGGGCAAGCTGGAGGTGTCCGCGCCCAAGCTCGAAGAACAGACCGAACTGCTCCGCGTCCTGGGCTGGGCCGACGAAATCCGCCGTTTGATGGTGTGGGCCAATGCCGACGACGAAATACAGGCCACCCGCGCCCGCAGCTATGGCGCGCAGGGTATCGGGCTGTGCCGCACCGAGCACATGTTCCTGGGCGACCGCACGCAGATCTTCCAGGATTACATTCTGGCCCCGGATCCCGACAGCAAGCAGATCGCGCTGGACAAGCTCGCGACGCTTCAACACGACGACTTCTACGGCATTTTCCGCGCGATGGACGGCCTGCCGGTCATCATCCGCCTGATCGACCCGCCGCTGCACGAGTTCCTGCCCAAGCGCGAGGAACTGATGGTTGACGTGGCGATCGGTCACGAGCGCGGTGAGGATGTGGCTCAGAAGGAATTCCTGCTGCGCAAGGCCGACGAACTGTCCGAGTTCAACCCGATGCTGGGCCTGCGCGGTATCCGCCTGGGCATCATGCTGCCCGACGTGACGGTGATGCAGGTGCGCGCCATCATCTCGGCGGCGTGCGACGCGGCCAAAGATGGCTACGATGTGCATCCTGAGGTCATGATCCCGCTGACCGCGCATATCAATGAGCTGAAGCTGCTCCAGGGTATTCTGGAAAAGGAAGCCCAGGACGTCATGGCGGGGAAGGGCGTCAATGTCGATTACAAGTTCGGCACGATGATCGAGATCCCGCGCGCAGCCCTGACGGCGGGCGAAGTGGCGACGCTGGCGCAGTTCTTCAGCTTCGGCACGAACGACCTGACGCAAATGACCTTCGGCATCAGCCGTGACGACGCCGAACGTCACTTCCTGCTGCAATACGTCGAAAAGGGTATTCTGCCCAAGAATCCCTTCCAGACGATTGACCGCGACGGCGTCGGCAAGCTGATGCAGATGTGCGTCGAAGCCGGCCGCGCGGCCCGTCCGAACCTGGAAGTGGGTATCTGCGGCGAGCACGGGGGTGATCCCGACAGCATCGACTTCTGCCACAAGATCGGCCTGGACTACGTGAGCTGCTCGCCGTTCCGCGTCCCGGTGGCGCGGCTGGCTGCGGCGCACGCGGCCCTGCGCGATCACGGCTGGGATCGCCTGGGTGAACTGGGCATCCGTGCCCCGAAGAAGAACTAGCGGTTGGCTGTCAGCCGTTAGCGGTTAGCTCATAGCAATTGGCAGGGGCGGGCGAATAACCCGCTCCTGTTTTTGTTGAGGCAGCGGCGCGCGCGATCTGGTAATAAAGAAATGGCATCTAGGGGCAGGGCTTGCCCTAACCAGAAAACGGGCAACACGAGAGTTGCCCCTACATCATCGCCTAATCACCAATTACGACCGTCATATTGCTTTGAGGGCGGTCGCCCAGAGCGGGCTTGTTAACCCGCCCCTACAGTAACTATCTGCGGAACTACTCTGCGACCGCGATGGTGACGCGGGTTTCATCATCGAAGATCGCGACGACGGTGGGCCCGCCGCCCGGCCCTAACTCGTACACCACTGCTCGGTGAATCAGATCCCCGTTGGCAAAGACGGTGGGGTTCAACGTCCCGGCGACCAGATCGAGGGCGGGTCCGGCGATCAGCCCGGCGCGGAGCGCGCCCACATCGCTGCCGGCGTCGATCAGACGGCCGCGCAGATACCATACTGCGTCATAAGCCGCGGCCGACAGCGGGCCGGGGATATCGCCAAACGTCGTCACATAGTCGTTGAGAAAGACCTCTGAGGCCCCGCTCGGATAGGCGTGCGACCACGAACTGACGCCGAACACGCCTTCCGCCAGCACATCGGGCAGAATGCCCGACTGCGCCGCTTCCAGCGCGCTGCGGTAGGCAAACACGCCATCCCAACCGCCTTCCTGCATCAAGCCCAGCAGGATAGCAGCATCCTCAAATGGACCCCACATCACGACCGCTTCCGGGTTCAGGGCGATGATCGCATCGCTCTGGTCTTCCAGGCCGGTCGCGTCGGCCAGTTGGACTTTGCCGGCAGCGCGGATCCCGGAGGCGCTCAGCGCGCTCTCAAAATCGAGCAGCGCTTCCGTCGATTCGATGTTGGTCTGCACGAGCACCAGCGAACTGAGGCCGAGATCCCCGGTCAGATAAGCAGCCAGCGCATAGCTGTAAATGCGCTCGGGCGCACGGATGCGGAACAGGCTGTCCGTCGCGTCCTCATCCGTCAGGGTGTCGGCGGTGGCCCCGGTCAGGACCGGCACACCGGCATCGACCAGCAGCCCAATGTTTTCTGGGGTGAGCAGATCACTTTCGTCCGGGCCGAGGATGGCGACAACCCCCTGCGCGGTCATGGCGGTGACACTGCCCGGCAGTGACTCGGCCGAGGGCGGATTCGCCAGCGAAATCAGCTCGAACTGGTACGTATTGCCATCCGCCGCCTGGAATCCGCCCACCGAATTGATCTGGTCGATTGCCAGCAGCGCGCCCTGGGCCGCGTCGCTATTGGCCGTGCCCAAATAGCCGATGCGCAGAACATTGGGCGTTTGGGCGGGCGGGGCGGCCCATGCCTCCGGCGAAGCTGCCAGCGCGACCAACGCAGCGATGAGGATCGTGACGTGAAGCAGCCCGGCAAACGGGCGGACATTCAGTAAGTGGCTCAATCGATTCATGAAAACAACCTCCTGTGCTGATAATTGTGGTATACACCAAAACCGCGTAGGGCACAACTCCCCCTCATATATTGAAGATAGCACGCCTGCCGAAAATGTGTATAGTAGTGATAGCATAATGGGGTGCAGGGAAAGGCTATTCGTTTCGATGGGTCTAACCTATGGATGATTCGATCACGTTAAAAGGGATCAAAGAGGGGCTGCTGATCACGATCAAGCCGGACGGCAAATGGTCGGATCTGACAGGACGCCTGATGACGCTCATCGACGCGCAGGGCACTTTTTTCCGCGGGGCTGAAGTTGCCCTGGCGCTTGGCCCGCGCGAAGTGCGCCTGCACGAGCTGTCGAATGCGCAAAAGCTGCTGGCGAAGCGTGATGTGTCGCTGATCGCCGTGCTGAGCGAGAGTGCGACCACGCTCGGATCGGCGCGCAAGCTTGGTCTGCGGACGGAACTGGCCGCACGCCAGCTGGAAGATGCTGAAATCCTCGACGAGGTGCTGGCGCTGCGTCCCCCGCCGATCGACCCGGAAGAACGCGGCACGGATGGCGTGCTGATCAAGCGTACGCTGCGCAACGGGCGCACGGTCCACAGTGATGGGCACGTGGTGATTCTGGGGGATGTTAACGCGGGCTCGATGGTGATCGCCGCCGGGGACGTGATCGTGTGGGGCCGGCTGCGTGGGACAGTCCATGCTGGCGCGACCGGCGATGAATCGGCGGTGGTGTGCGCGCTGTATCTGGCCCCGACGCAGCTTCGCATCGCGGGGTACATTACGATTTCACCCGAAGACAAGCGCCGTAAGCCCAAGCCCGAAAAGGCCCTGGTACGCAACGGCCGGATCGAGGCTGTGGCATGGGAGTAAAGCCATTGGCTGTTAGCTATTAGCGATTAGCTAAAAGCTGAAACCTGGGCGGAATTTGTTCACCGTTCCGTTAAAAGCTAATGGCTAAATGCTAACCGCTAATCGCCAGACAGAAAGGAATGGTATGGGGGCGAGAATCATCACGGTAACGTCAGGCAAGGGGGGCGTGGGCAAAACGACGGCCACCGCGAATCTGGCCGTCGCGCTCGCCCGGCTGGGGAAGCGTGTCGCCTGCATCGATGCCGATATTGGGCTGCGCAATCTCGATGTGGTGATGGGGCTCGAAAACCGCATCGTGTACGATCTGGTGGACGTGGTCGAGGGGCGCTGCAAACTGCGGCAGGCGATGGTTAAGGATAAGCGCGTCGCCGACCTGTATCTGCTCCCGGCCGCGCAGACCCGCGACAAGACCGCTGTCAGCCCGCAGGATATGGTGGCGCTGACCGCGCAGCTTCGCAACGACTTCGATTTTATCATGATCGACAGCCCGGCCGGGATCGAGTGGGGTTTCCGCAATGCGCTCGCACCGGCGGATGAAGTCATCGTGGTGACGAACCCCGAAGCGCCCGCCGTGCGTGATGCCGACCGGATCATCGGGTTGATCGAGGCGGAAGAGCGGCGGATCCCGACCAGCCTCGTCATTAACCGCGCCAAGCTCGAAATGATCCGCAAGGGCGATATGCTGTCCGTGGACGACGTGCTGGAGATCCTGTCGGTCCGGCTGTTAGGTGTGATCCCGGACGACGAACTGATCATCGTCTCCGCGAACCGGGGCGCACCGCTGACGCTGGACGACATCAAAAGCCCGGCAGGTGAAGCCTTCCGCGATATTGCGCGGCGCATCGTGGGCGAACAGGTGCCGATCCGCGACCTGTCCGTCTCGTCCGGTGGGGGCATACTGCGGCGGCTGGCCCGTCGTCTAGGATTGTCCGGTTAGCTGTGTTGGATGGGGGCGACTGATGAGTTCCTTATTCGAACGTTTGAAAGGACGGCGGGAACCGACCAGTGCGGAGATCGCAAAAGAGCGCCTCAAGCTGGTCCTGGTCACGGACCGCAGCAACCTTTCGCCGGAAAAGCTGAGCGAGATGCAGGCGGAGATCATCCAGGTGATCAAACGCTATATTCAGATCGAAGAACTGGACGTGCAGATCAAGCTGGAGCAGCGCGACCGGAAGAACTATCTGGTGGCCGATATTCCGCTGACGCGTGATCACACCTACCAGCCCACCGGGGCGGCTCCCACCGAATCGGCGGCTGCATTGGGGGACCAATCCGCCGCGGAACTGGACGCGCCTGCCGAGGAAGAGTCCGCCGACGAAGAAGCGGAAGCGAAAGCGGTTGGTGAGGGCACGAGTGAAAGCGAGGCCGGCCCGGATTCGGACGCGATCTGACTGGGCTGCGCTGTACGGTCAAACAGACACATCACTGCCGGGCATGGGGGGCTGGTTCTCCCGGCCCGCGTTTGTTTTGAGATCAGTTATTAGTTCTTGGTTTTTGGTGATTAGTTCTGGCTTGAAGCGGCGGACCGTTTGATCAGTGA
>CAWKMN010000006.1:0-696163 GCA_963850765.1 uncultured Chloroflexia bacterium
CACGCTGGACGCCATCCTGCGCGGCGATCAGATACCGGCCACGCTCATTCCGGTCGATGCCAGCCAGCGGTCGCCGCGTGACCGCCTGTACCCCATGACGTTTGAGGTCCCTCTGCGCGATCTTGATCTGATTGATCTGCATGATCAGTGTGCTCAACGCGCTGGACGCTTACGAACGAGCCACTTACAGCCGTTCCAGCTTTTACGCGGCGTTTGACGAATTGCAGCGCACCTATCTTGCCACATTGGCGGGGTTCGGCACGGTATTAAGTAAAGCAAAGGAAATTGCGCTGGCAGGGGAGAGCGTCAGCGTCGGCACCATCAAAATGCTGGCTCATATCCCCACACCGCTGCAGCGCCTGCTCGATCAGATACCCGGCCGGCTGGATATGCTGAACAATATCATCAAGGGGCGCGAAGTGTTTTCGAACGTCGGGGCGGTCGCGCCCACCAGCACGCTGACCCGCTTTATCACCGCCAAAGACGACAACGACAAAAAGACCCTGGCCTGGGGCGCGATCACCGATGCCCAGGGCACGCTGCGTCTTTCGCTGCGCGACTTCCGTCCGCATGTCGCCGCTCTTCAAGCATCGGAAGCGCGATCTCGCCGTGCGGGCGGCCGGCGACTATCTGGACGCTTATGCCCAGGGCTTGAAGAATATGTGCGCGATCTGCACCGGATCACCCGATTCAGCCGCGAGACGCGCCTTATCAAACCAGAGGAGATAAATTAATGGCGGGCGATCCCCTGATCGGGCGGCAACTGGCGAATTTCCGTATCGAGCGGCTGTTAGGCCAGGGTGGTATGGCCCAGGTCTACTTTGGGCATGATGTCAAATTGCAGCGCCCGGTCGCCATCAAAGTGATTGACGCCCGCTTTCGCGGCAGCACCTCCTATGCAGAGCGATTTGTCCGCGAGGCGCGCACCATCGCCCTGTGGCACCACGAAAACATCCTCCAGGTGTACTACGCCGACGAAGAGGATGGCCTGTATTATTACGCGATGGAGTACCTCAACGGGCCAGATTTCGCCCAACTGATCGCCGGTTACACCAGCGCGGGCGAACTGATGCCGCACGCCGACGTGCTGCGCATCGGGCACGCCGTCGCCAGGGCGCTGGACTACGCGCATGCGCAGGGGGTAATTCACCGCGACATCAAACCGTCTAACGTGATGGTCGCCAGCGATGGCCGGGTAGTCCTGGCCGATTTTGGCCTGGCGCTCGACGTTACCCAGGGCACGCTGGGCGAGGCTTTTGGCACGCCGCACTACATCGCCCGGAGCAGGCGCGCCGCTCAAGCGATGCCGTTCCCCAATCGGACATTTATTCCTGGGGTGTGGTGTTGTACGAGATGCTGACCGGCATGGTCCCGTTTGACGATCCCTCACCGACCAGCCTCGCGCTCCAACACCTGACGCTGGCCCCGCCGCCGCCGCGCCAGATCAATCCGGCTCTCGACGAAGAGACGGAGGTCGTGCTGCTCCAGGCATTGAGCAAGGACCCGGCGCTCCGGCCCGCGTCCGCAGGCGCGCTGATGGAGGCACTCGACGATGCGCTGCACGCCGCACTGGATCGGGGCGCAGCGATGGCCCTGCCGCCCATCCCCGCCGAAATGCAGGGAGCGCCTCGCTCCCTGTCGCGCATGACGGTGGCGACCGGGTCGCCCAGTATGTCGCCGCGACGCACACGCCCGCGCTGTATCCTGAGCCGATGGTACCCTACACACGGCACGCTCGGCCGTCCGCTGAGCCTGAGCCGCGCTCGATCGCGATCCCGGCGGTGGCCCCTCGGAACTCCCGACGCGGTTTGATCGCGGCCGGGGCGCTGCTGGCGATCATCGCAGTGGCCGCGGTCCTGTTTGTTCTGCTGCGCGACGATGACGATCCATCATCCGGGCTCGTTCTTTTGCCGACCAGCGATAGAACGACTCTCGCCAGCACGGAAACTTCGACGGCAGCGGTGACAGAGAACTCCAACGGCGGCTGTTTCTCCGACCAGTCCGCGTCGCCATCTCCCATGAGCAGACAACCGAAGCAGCGGCGGCCATCGTCCCGAGCGCCACGCTGACCGCCACGGCCACCACCGCGCCGCCCACCTTCACGTCTGCGCCACCACCAACGGAGATCCCAACCGATGCCCCGGCCCCAACGGCGACACAAGCGCCCGCGCCAACCGTGGCCCCGCTGCCGACGGCGACCCCACTGCTTACTGCGACTTCAGCCGCTCCTCTCGTGCCGACCGTGCTGTATCCCAACGGGCGGCGCTTCAGGCTGGTGTACGACGCACCACCCTGTATATGCGCAACCTTCCAACGATATCATGCAGATCGGCTATTTTGCCTTCGAGCGGCTGGATACGGCGGGCAATCCTTCGAATCTCACCGAGGGTTCGCGTTGGGCGCAGTTCTACCCGTATATCCATCCCAAGGATGCATCCGGATCATTATTCTGGAACAGCCTGCCCTGTTCTCGCCGCCGTCGTGCCAGGGGATCAACAGCGAGATCTGGGCCGAAGATGGCCGCAGCCCTGGATTTCTGGACGCCACAGGAAGGCAGCACCGAGTTTCGCGTGTTGTACGACGGCGCAGAGATCGGTCGCTGCACGATCAGCGCCGGGGAATGTGAGGTATTCGCGCCATGACCACCGATGACAGCCTGCTGGGACAACAGCTTGACGAATATCGCCTGGAAAAACTACTTGGGACGCGGCGGCATGGCGCGCGTCTATCGCGGGCTGGATACGCGGCTGGGGCGCTACGTGGCGATCAAGGTGATCGAAACATCGCTGCGGGCCGACTCGGAATATGCGCTGCGTTTTGAGCGTGAAGCGCAGGCTATCGCCCGGCTGGAACACCCGAACATCGTCCGCCTCTATCGCTACGGCGAGGCGCACGGGGTGCTCTACATGGCGATGCAGTACGTCGAAGGGGCCGATCTCGGCTTTGTGCTGAACGATTACCGGGCGGATGGCGAATTCATCAGCCGGAGGAAGCCGTTCGCATCGTCCGGCAGGTGGGCAGCGCACTGGACTACATCCACAGCCAGGGTGTGATCCACCGCGACATTAAGCCCACCAACATCATGCTGGATAAGCAGGGCCGGGCGATCCTGACGGACTTCGGGCTGGCGCTGCTGACCGAGATCGGCACGCGCGGCGAAATCTTTGGATCGCCGCACTACATCGCGCCGGAACAGGCCATCTCGTCGGCAGGGGCGGTGCCGCAGAGTGACATCTATTCCGTCGGGATCATGCTCTACGAGATGTTCACGGGCGAACTGCCATATGACGCCGAAAACCCATGGACATTGCGCTGCTGCACCTGGAGGGCAGCGCCTCGCCGCCGCGCGCCGTCCGGCCGGAGATCAGCCCGGCGCTTGGAGGCGGTGATCCTGAAGGCGATGGCGCTCGAACCGGCCCACCGTTACGCCACCGGCGCAGCGCTGGCCGATGCGTTGGAACAGGCTTTCCGGCAGGCGCCGTCGATACCTACCCGCCAGCGTCTATCCATACCGGAGCGCGTCGCGGTGGAGGTCGAGGCGAACCCTCTGCCACCCATCCCCGCCGAGGTGACGCCGTTTGCCGTGCCCGCGACTCGCCCGGTACAGGCAGCGCAGCCGGTAAGGGCCGCGCCTCCTCCCCGGCCAACCCGGCCACAGGGCGACCCGCGCACGGCCCCGGTGATGGCCCTGGCGGGGATCGGGGTGGGGGCGGTAATGCTGCTCGCGGCGGCGGTCGTGGTTCTGTATTTGCTGTTCGGTGGTAACAATGACCGAAAATCTGGCAACGACGACCCTGCTGTTACCGCGCAGGCGGCCGGGGAGCTTGTCCCGTCACCCACCGGGGTGGTGCTCACCGTCACGCCAACCCTCACTATCACCCCTGCGCCGACTTTCACCGCGCTGGTGTTTTCGGGTACCGGAGCCACCGCGACCTTTTTCCCCACCCTGACCAGCGCCGCGCCGCCCGCGGCTTTTCCCACGCTGACACCCGCGCCAACCCTGACTTCGATTCCACCGGCCGGGGGGCCTGCCGGCTATGGACTTATTTTGGCGCGCCGAAAAAACTCCCTGTTTATTGCAAATGTGACGAAGGATGAGGCTTTTCCGCTCGATCCGCTTCGCCTCGGGGATGGCCCAAACGCAATTCCGGGTAGTATATGGGGAATTGAGGCGCTGCAGCCCGGCGAGTGCGTGACACTCTGGCGCAAGCGTGACGCGACCCAGCCCCCCAATGTCGTCTGCGAGCAGGTCGGCGCGCGGGTGATCTACGAAACGAGCGGCGGTTTTGATACCTGGGCCGTCAAAGTCTTTTATCAAAATCAGCCTATCGAAACTTGCCAGTCGGAACAATGTATCGTCCAAATCCCTCTCACCGGATCGGGGCATGTTGAGCCTGCTGCATCCGTCCCGTATGAGCTGCTGATCGCCAAACACAGCGGCGACAGCCTGCTGATCGTCAACCGGGGGAGCACCGCCTTTCCGCTGGACCGCCTGCGCCTGGGAGAAGGAGAGGGCGCGATCAGGGGCGAGGAGTGGGGCATTGAGACGCTGGGACCGGGCCAATGTGTCGCAGCCCGGAAGGACGGCGGCAACCCGAAACTGCCCGATGTGGACTGTGAAATTGTGGGCGCACGTCTGACACGGGATGGTTCCAGGCGGTTCTGGAAATCGGACTTTAGAGTCTTCTACGGCCAGCAGGCGGATTTCGTTTGTCGATCCGATCGCTGCTCGATCACGGTTCAGAATTAGGGTGTGTTATTGCCGGAACTGAGCGGCTTTTCCTGAGAATTGGCCCCGCCTAAATCCCTCCTCACAGGGTGGAGAGGGTCCGGGGGATAGGGGCTAAAAGTGTATGACAGGCTCTTGAGAAGTCAGTCCTGCCGTCCATTGGGCCCGACATGTAAATACCTCGGTTCTCAAAAGTGCCGAGCGACCTCGGAACAACCCGGCCGACAGGGTCCGCTCCTATGAGAACCCGGTTCCATCGGCCGTCCACCGGACCGTGACACGCGTCCCCTCCCCAGGACAACTGTCGATGTCGAGCGCCGCGCCGATGGCTTGTGCCCGCTCGCACATGAACTGGAGACCAACCCCCGGAGCGGATACGAGGTCAGGGACAAAACCTCTTCCATTATCGACAATCGAAAGCAGGATGTGCTGTGCTTCCTGCTGAAGGAGGATCTCGAAACCGGTAGCCTGACTGTGTTTGAGAATATTGTTGATGCTTTCTTGTGCAATCCGGTAGAAGGTCATCATCACGTCCGGTCCCAGGCTGATGTCTTCGCCTTCTACGGACAGGATCGCATGGATGCGCCTGCGACCTTTTGCGGCGGCGACCAGTTGTTTGAGCAGGGTTTCGAGTGAGGTTCTGTCGATAGTTTCGGGACGCAGCTCCAGCAGAAGCCCGCGCATTTCAGCCATCGCCGCATGATTGAGGGTAACAAGCTGGTCCAGATACTCCGCCGTTTTTTCTCTGGAGTGTTCCCACAGACGAGGAACTGCCTCAGCTATCATGGTTGAGGCAAACAGAACCTGACTGACGGCATCGTGCAAATCCCGCGCAAACCGCTGTCGTTCCCGGAGCGCGGCGGCTTCCATGGCTTGTTCGCCGAGCCGGCTTCGTTCAAGGGCCTGCGCACAATAATCAGCGATCGCTATCAGAAACCGGCGTTCCAACTCTTCGAAGGCGCGCGGTGGTGGAAAACTGAAACAGAGCGCACCCAGCACCCGCCCCTGAATCATAATCGGCAGGGCCGCTCCGGCCTGTAAGCCGTCCGTCGGGATATCCGGTGGCAGCGGAGCACACGTCTGGCGCTCTTCCAGTGTTTCGTAAAAAATGGGCCGCCGGGTACGCGCAGCCAGGGCGAGAAGTGGCGACGGACTATCGAGCGAAAAACAGCGCCAGGAATCGACGACTGAGGGTGGATAGCCAAGGGCTCCGATCAGATGCAGGGTTGGGTCGGTGTTGTGGTTGAGTAACGCCACGGCCCCACCTGATGCTCCCGTTGCCTGGATACCCTTTTCGATCACCGTGGTGGCGATTTCACCGGGGGTGAGGGCCAGAGCCAAACCCACGACGAGATCCTGAAGGAGATGCTGGCGTTCTTGTGCGCGCTTGCGCGTGGTGATATCCCGTCCGTAGATATTGACATAATCGTGGTTAGCGATCGGCACAAACTGGAGGAGAAAGCTCCGTCCACTACCTTCGACCTCAAGTTCCTGCGTTTGCCCGGAACTGATCGATCGGGACAGGATGTCGTGCCAGGGCAGCGGCAGAAGAGGCCCTGCCTGACTATCCCAGGCGCTCAGGACCGGACGGCTGGCTTCGTTGGCGTAGATCACCGCCCCATTGACGGATACACGCAGAACCGGGTTGGGATTCTCTGAGGGAAACCGGGCGACCGATCGGAGTTCGGCTTCGGCTTGTTTACGCCTGGTGATGTCCTGGACCGTGCCAAATCCGCCATACAAAGCCCCCTGATCATCGAATTCCAGTTCGGCTCGTTCCCGGACCCACTTCACCTGCGTTCCCACGACAATCCGGTGCTCAAGATCATAGGGTTCACCCTGGAGCGCAGCCAACCACGACTCGTTGACATAATCCCGATCCATGGGGTGAATGTGGGCCAGAAAGATTTCGTAGGTCAGGGGCGTGTCCCTGGCTATTCCAAAGATCCGGTAGGTTTCGTCCGACCATACCAGCCGGTTGTGGCTTACATCGAGCCGCCAGTTGCCCGTCTGCGCGACGGTCTGAGCATGCTGCATGTCCTGCAACCGCTGTCGGGCCACTTTCTGTTCCGTGATATCCACGCAGGTCAGCACGGCCCCGATCATCACGCCCTGAACATCCTTGAGGGGATTACGGCTGACCAGAAGATATAAGTAGGTGCCATCGGGACGAACGATGCAGGTTTCCCGGTCTGTGAGGGTTTCACCTGGCAAGGCCTCGGCGAGAGTCCAGAGTGCGTTTTCGCCGTTTGAACAACTGACGTCCTGGCCCAGGGCAGCGAAAAACGCCGCTGCCGATGCCGGTGCCGGATCAAGTGCAGCCAGTCGTTTGGCTGCTGTATTGAGAAAGACGATGTCTCCCTGGACGTTACAGATCAACAGGCCAGTGGGGAGTTGATTCAGGATAGGTTCGACAAGGAGCGGCTGTGCCGCCAGTTGACCGAGCAGGCTCCCTGCTCGGCTGATCAGCACTGTGGGGTCATCGCGATCAAGAGGGGACGATGCAGTACTCATGATACATCCTGAGGCAAATATCGATCTAACCTGTGTGGAACGTTGATGATTATACCGGATGAAACTGCTGCGTTAAAAAAATACGGGGAAGCGAACCAGGCGCTGCGTGAGCAAGCATCCACCGTTATGGAGTTGGTGGAGTTTCGCTTGGGAATGGGGTCGCGGTTTCCGTCTCGGTGGGGATCGGCGTAGGGGTTTCCGTATCAGCAGGCAGCGGTGTCACTGTCGGCAGCGGAGTTTCGGTATCGGTGGGCAGCGGTGTCGCCGTAGGCAGCGGGGTCGGCGTGGCGATCGGCGCATCCTCAATCCGCAGTTCATCGAGCCAGAAGCCAAGCACGTCGATGTTTTCGGGACGAGATGGTGCTGTCTCGATCCGGAAGCGCAAGGCGATGATCGAGTTCTGATAGGGTGTCAGATCGAGCGTGCGCTGTGTCCAGCCCCACTGGCCGCCCGCCTGCTGGTCGATGGTAATCCAGGTGCCATCCTCCAGCCGAATATCCACGACCACGAGATCATCCGGGAGCAGTTGCGCCTGCTGCCAGAAGTGAAGTTCGGGATGCGGAGCGGTGCGCAGATCCACCATCATCACAGATGTGAGACTGAAGCTTTGGCCCCCGATCCGTCCATCCGCGAACCACCCATTCCCCTGGTATCCCGCCTGCGGCGCAAACAGCCATGAGCCGCTGGCCGTCCAGTTCGCGGACGTCTCAAAGGATTCGCTCCAGGGCAGGACCACAGGGATTGGCGTCTCCGTAGGTGAGGCGGTGGCCGGCGGCGTGCTGCTCGGCACCGGGATTTCAGGCGTCGGCGTCGGGGTATGGGTATGGGCCGCTGCCAGCGCTTCGATGGCAAAGGCGTCGATGGCGATTGTGCCCGAAACCGGGTAGATGCGCAGCACGTGTTCTTCCTCAGAGAGTCCTGTCACCGATGTGCGCGCGCCGAATACGGTGTCAGGATTGGCGGAGTCAATCACCCCCACGGTTACGCCATCGATCTCAACCGCGAAGGTGCCCAGCGCCGGATGCTCGACATAGACGATCTGAACCTCGCTGCCCTGAATATCCAGCACCAACGCATCGCTTGTGCTCCCGCTGCTGTAAACATAACCGCCGCCGCTGGCCTCATCGCTCGGGTATGACGTCCAGGTGCCCGTTTGCTCGACGATGGCATGATCAGACTCAACAACCATCAGCGCAGCGCCCGGTGTCTCTGTCAGGGTCGGAGTCAGCGTGTCAAGCGCGGTATCCGTCGCCGTCGAAACGGGTGTATCCGTTGGCGGCACGTCAACCTGCACGTTGACGATCAACTGGGGTGGATTGACGGCGCTCTCTTTCGAGTAGTAGAGCGCGCTGTTGGACGACGACCCACTGAGCACGAAACTGTAGGTGCCGCTGCCCGTGATGGCGGCCGTCACGTCAAAATCGACGAACGCATTGGTACTCACCGCCCCCGCCGAACTGAGCGGCGATCCACTCAGCGGCGGTGCGTTGTTCCAGTTCAGACCGCTTTCGGTCCAGGGCGTACTGCTGTCGCGGTAATTGTTACTCACGAGGTAGATCGATCCGCCATCATCGCTGCCATCGTAAGCATACAAGCGCAGCGTCGCACCCGTCACCGTGCCGCCGATACTGGGCAGGTCGAACTTCAGATAGTTGTTGATCTGGTCCAAGGGCGGCGCCAGCCGGACGCGCAGATTGTCCAGCGTGCTGTAATTCGAGTTCGGGAACGCCAGTTTGACCTGCGTATCATGACCCGGCGCGAACGTCTGCACGGCTGGCGGGATCGGCGTGTTGGCGTCGGGGTGAACGTCGCGGTTGGAAGGGGCGTGTTCGTCGGTGTATCAGACGGCGTTGGCGTATCGGATGGTGTCGGCGTATCAGACGGCGTCAGCGAGATCAACGGCGTCGGCGTTTCGGATGGTGTCAGGCTGGGCGTTTCCGTGTCAGCAGGAATAGCCCCATCGGTCGGCGGCACGCCGCCCTGCGTGCTGATGATCAACTGCGGCGGGTTCAGCGTGCTTTCTTTGGAGTAGAAGTACACGCTGTTCGATGACGCGTTGGTGATTGCGAAGCTGTAGGTTCCGCTGCCTGTAACGGCGGCGGTCACGTCAAAATCGACAAAGACATTCGCGCCGATCTTGCCCGCCGAATCCAGCGGCGATCCGCTGAACAAGGGGGCGTTGTTCCAGGTCAGGCCGGTTTCGATCCACGGTGTGCTGGTGTCGCGGTAATTATTGCTCACCGAATAGAGCGATCCGCCATCGTCACTGCCATCATAGGCGTACAGACGCAGGGTGGCGCTGGTCACTGGCCCGGCTACGGCTGGCACGTCAAATTTCAGATAGCTGTTGACCTTCTCCGAGGGCAGTGCCTGTCGCAGACGCAGGTTGTTCAGCGTGCCGTACTTGTTGTTCGGCTTCGAGAGTTTCACCTGGGTATCGTGACTCGGCCCGAACGTTTGCGTCGGGGGTGGTACCGGCGTGGCGGTCGGTGTGAACGTCGCCGTCGGTGTATTCGACGGAGTTGGCGTATTGGAAGGCGTCGGTGTCTGCGACGGTGTCAGCGAGATCACCGGGGTCTGGCTGGGTGTCGGCGTAAAGGTCGGCGTCGGTGTAGCAGGTCCGCCACCACCGGCCAGGGCATCATTATGGTAATAGTAGCGGTTGACATAGTTGCTGGCGATGACCAGCATGCCCGTCGTGGCTGTGGCGTTCTGTTTGGCTGACGAAGCGTTGTTGACTTTCAGAGACAAAATGTCACTGATAAAAACCTGACCCATACCCGGCGGGAAGGTTATCTGATTCAGGTCAGACGACTTGAGATAAATCTCCCCGCTGTTATCATCGGATGTGGCGAAAACATAGACGCGGTTAGTGGATTCGTCGAGCATCACGATGGGGCGGGTGTGCCCATCGTTGCCCGTTCCGAAAGTATAGCCAGACCAGCCGCCACCAGCCGCCCGAACATGGAGCACGATTAGGGGATTGGTCCCATACATGCCGGTTTTAGCCGCCACAAACAGCCGGCCGCTGCTATCGGTCTTGACATTGATATGATCGTCGGCTGAGCCGCTGCCCTGGGAGATTGTTTCGATCTGCCAGACATTATCGGCCGCACCATCGTTGTGTACCGCCATAAACATGCCAGGGGTTAGCTGGTTGCTCCACAGCACGCCGATCTTGTTCCCCTGGAAAGCGATCACGGCGGCGATGTCGTCGCTCGACACGCTGACATTCGCCACCGGCAGAATGTAGGGCGTTCCCCAGGTCGTATCGTTGTTCACGCTGTGATTGACCAACACCTGCCGGTCTTCCACGTAAGTTACCCACAACCGCCCGGTGGAGTCCCTGGCAACGGTCAGCGATTCGCTGATCCCGCGCGTCACTGTCACGGGGAAGCCGGCATCCAGGCTGTAGCTTTTGCTCGCGGCGCTGTAACTGTAACGGTACAGCCGGCCCCAGTTCGCGCTTGAGCTGTCGGCCGTGGCGTTGGTACTGAAGACATGCGAAACCACATACAACTTCTGGGTCGGCGCATGCCATAACACGTCCGCCCGCGAATTATTCCGGTCGTCGAGTGACGTCCCCGTATCCGCCCAGTCCTGCGTGGTCTGATTAAAGCGGTAGATATGGTATTCCTGGCTGGTGCTGTTATAGAGACTGCCCCACCACAATCCGTCGTTATACCACAGCTTGCTTTCGGGCTTCTCGCCGGTGGGAGTGGTACTGGTCGTTGAGCCGTAGTGAAAATCGATGTAGCCCACGCTGACAGCCGCGGCCTGGCTGGTCCCTTCCGAGCGCAGCAGCAGGCTCGCGGCGCATGCCAAACCGATCACCAATACCAACGCGGCGGTTGGTAGGCGCAAACGACCATAAAAATGGAGAAGACTCGATCGGTGTGGCATACGTTCCTGGCTAATGCAGCTAAAATCAGGACATTGTTATTGTACCCCAATATTTGCATTAGCGCACGCATTTCTGAGCTAACAAAGCAATTTATAACCAAAGTTTTATAAGTTTTAAATTAGTTATTGATCAGTCAGCCGAGCCGCTGGCTGATCAATCTCCGCCGGGGGCTGCGATTCCAAACTGGTGGGCAAACTCGAGCGTGTCATATTCGATCCACTCTTCAGCGATTTTTCCGTCGCCGTCGAAGCGATAAATCACCGTGAACACGATGCTGAGCGGCTCCCCCGTGGGAGAGAAATCGTAGAATTCGCCTTCAAACGTTCCCCGCAGCACGGCGCGCATGGCGACCCACTCACCGCCGCTGATCACGATTTCCGGCGTGACACGAATATCCGGTATGGCGTTATGCAGCAGAATAGCCAACTCGCGGTAGCTGTCGATGGTCAGACCGGGCCAGGTGGTTTCGCTGGCCGGGAGATGCCCCACATAACCCGCCGCGAAAATCTCTTCCAGGGCCTCGATCTCCCCGTCGTTAATCACGTCATCGACCAGCCGCCGGATGATCAGCTCGTGGGGCTGCTGGAAATCGAGCGCCAGGGTTGCGGTTGCGGAAGCGATAGACGTGGGTTCAGCCACCGTGAGCGCGGGGGTAGACGTATCCGACAGAGGTCGATCATCCGGCTCAGACGTCCGGTTGTCGAGAAAAAGCAGCGCGCCACCCATCAGCACCAGACACACGACGACGCCCGCCATCAGCCTGCGTGTAAAACGATTCCCCGACATTGGAACCCCCTTTGCTTTGGGTGCATTTTAACACAGTGCGGGCATTCACACAGGTTGAAAAGCCATTTGAGACGATCTCGGTCAAGACGCCGCGGGTTAATTGCCTCATCCCATAAATAACGGCGACACGCGGTTTTTTAGGGGAGCACCCCTGTGCGCTCCCCCCTGGGCGGGTTTGTTAACCCGCCCCTGCATGGTTTACCCTTATCCCCCACCCCTTCCCCGCACGCGGAGAAAGGGGCGCGTCGGAAGTCCCTCTCCGTATACGGGGAGGGATTTAGGGAGGGGTTACGATCACGCATCAATATGCATTAACCGTACCCCAAAGGCGGGACGGGGGGTGAGGTTTTCAAACGGTCTCTGACAGGGCAGCGGCAGCCCGGTGGTTCGTCCTGTCTTGCCGATGATCACAACCTGCTAGGATCGTCATTTGGAGCAGATCAAATTTTTCGAACTCGAATTTTATAGCAATTTAATTGGATATTTCATAACATCTGTCTAAAATTAATTAACGGCATAATCCTGCTCATACAAGTCCAAAGCCAATACGCCGCACTATTGGCTTTATCCTGATCGATTGAGCCGTTCATTGTCCGATCTTTTTATCCATCTAGTGTACGAGACGAGCACTCTATCCTATGAAAATCCTACTCGCAAGTTCAATTCATTCCGATGCCATCGCACGCCTGGAAGCAAAGAATGATGTCGTTAAGGCATTTGGCGCTTCTGAGCAGGCGCTGGAAGCCGCCATTACCGACCGGGAAGTTCTGGTTTTTCGCAGCGGCGTGCAGATCAGCGCCAAAGTGATGTCCGCCGCACCCAACCTGAAACTGCTGCTCCGGGCAGGCTCGGGCGTCGACAATATCGACATGGATTATGTGGAGGCTCACGCCCTCGAACTGGTGCGTATCCCCGGACCGGGGGGTAAGGCTGTCGCAGAGTTAAGCTTCGCCTTCATGCTGGCGCTTGCCCGCAACCTGCTGGAAGCCGACCAGAAAACACGGCAGGGGACCTGGGCCAAACAGTCGCTCACGGGCTATCTGCTGACCGGCAAAACGCTGGGGATCATTGGGGCGGGCAACATCGGGACGCGCACCGGGTCGCTGGGTGCCGCCTGGGGCATGAACGTCCTGGGCTGCGTCGAGCATCCCGACAAGACTGTCGAGGCCAATCTGGCGCAAAAAGGCATTCGCCTGACCAGCCGTGAAGACGTGCTCCGCCAGTCCGATTTTGTGAGCATCCATGTTCCGCTTCAGGACTCAACCCGCAACCTGATTGATGCCAAGGCGCTGGCGCTGATGAAACCGACAGCCTATCTGGTCAATCTGGCACGCGGCGGTGTAGTCGATGAGCAGGCACTCTATGAGGCCCTGGTCGAAAAGCGGCTGGCGGGCGCGGCGCTGGATGTTCACGCCCACGAGGGTAATGGGCAGATCTCACCCCTGGCCGGACTGACCAACGTCGTGCTGACGCCGCATATCGGTGCAGGAACCTATGACTCCCAGCGCGAGATCGGGGAGATTATTGTCAACGAGATCGAAGCCTACGTCGCGAAGCACACGGCTCCACAGTCCGTACCTCAGGCGTAGTCGGGCAGCCAGCTCGACCATTCATCATCGGATGATATTGACTTATTCAGCGGGATAAACAGGGGCAACACGATGAAAAAAACCACACAATTCAAACAGCTTCTCCAGTCGAAGCAGGTCGAATTCCTGATGGAAGCGCACAGTGGATTGAGCGCGCGCATTGTCGAAGAAGCCGGCTTTAAAGGGATCTGGGGCAGCGGACTTTCGATGTCGGCCATGCTAGGCGTGCGTGACGCCAATGAGGCGAGCTGGACGCAGGTGCTAGACCAGCTCGAATTTATGTCCGATGCGACGAGCATCCCGATCCTGCTCGATGCGGATACCGGCTATGGGAATTTCAACAACGTGCGCCGGCTGGTCAAGAAGCTCGAACAGATCAACATCCCGGCGATATGCATCGAAGACAAGATTTTCCCCAAGACGAATTCGTTTATCGACGGCGAGTCGCAGCCGCTGGCCGAAATCGATGAGTTTGTCGGCAAGATCCAGGCGGCCAAGGATACGCAGCAGGACCCGGATTTTTGCGTCGTGGCGCGCGTGGAGGCGCTGATCGCCGGGCATGGACTGGACGAAGCCCTCAGGCGGGCGGAAGCCTATTATATGGCCGGCGCGGATGCGATCCTTATGCACAGCAAGCGCGATACGGCGGATGAAATCGTCGAGTTCATGAAGGAATGGGGTTCGATTGGCCCGATCGTGATCGTGCCCACCATGTACTACAACACGCCCACCGAGCTTTACGAGCAGATGGGGATCAGCATCGTGATCTGGGCGAACCATATGCTGCGCGCCAGCATTAAAGCCATGCAGGAAGCCGCCGCCCAGATTCACGAGTCTCGCTCAATCAGCGCGCTGGAGCCGAATATCGTCACGGTGAAGGAGATCTTCCGGCTGCAAAATGCGGACGAACTGAAGAAGGCGGAGAAACGCTATCTGGCGCACCCGTCGCACACAACCGTTCGTTCCAATGCCGAGCCGCTCTCTGGCACCTAGGGGAACAAGAGGGGATGGGATGGTGCGATTTAATTCTGGGGAAAAACCGCACGCGATTGTCATCGGCCTGGATTGCATGACGGGGTTGCAGACCGCGCGTATCCTGGCACATCACGGCGTGCCACAAGTAGCCATCGTCGAAAATCCACATCACTACTGCGCCCGGACTCGTTTGGTCCGGGACATTTTTACTGCCGACACGGCCGGTGAAGAGTTTGTCAACCTGCTCGAAAAACTGGGGCCGGAGTTCGATCAGAAACCCGTCCTGATCCCCTGCACGGATATGGCGGTCTATCAGATGTCGCTGAACCGCGGCCGGCTGGAGCCGTACTACCGTTTTGCACTGCCCGACCATGATACGGTTGAGCGGTTGATGAACAAAACCTACTTCTATCGTTATGCGCAGGAGCAGGGTTTTCCAATTCCGTCCACATTCTTTCTGAAGAGCCGGGAAGATGCCGAATGCGCCGCCAGCAAGCTGGCCTATCCGGCCATTCTGAAGCCGCCGTTCAAAACGCCGACCTGGGAGCATAACACCAAGGCCAAGGTGTTCAAGGTGGAGAGCGCCGAAGAACTGCTCAAGACCTATGATCGCTGCGCGGGCTGGGCGGATCTCCTGATGGCCCAGGAATGGATCGTCGGCACGGATGCCGACCTGTATTCGTGCAACTGCTATTTCAACGCCGCGGCCGAGCCGCTGGTGACGTTTGTGGCGCGCAAACTCCGCCAATGGCCGCCCGAAACGGGTACAAGCTGCCTGGGCGAAGAAGTGCGCAACGATGAGGTGCTGAACGAAACCGTCCGGTTGTTTCGCGCGGCCAACTTTTACGGCCTGGGTTACGTCGAGATGAAGCAGGATCAGCGCACCGGCAAGCACTACATTGTCGAGCCGAACATTGGCCGACCGACCGGCCGCTCGGCCATTGCCGAGGCTGGCGGTGTCGAGCTCATCTACACGGCCTACTGCGATCTGGCTGGCCTGCCGCTGCCTGAAAATCGGACACAGATGTACCGGGGAGCCAAATGGATCTCGTTCCGCCGCGATTTTCAGTCGGCATGGTTCTACTGGCGGCGCGGCGATCTGACGCTGCGCGACTGGATGCAGTCGTGGCGCGGTAAGAAGGTCGATGCGATCTTTTCGTGGCGCGATCCGGCCCCGTTTCTCTACGATATGCTGAAGCCGCTCGAGTGGGCTCAAAGACAAGGTGCTGCGGCGCAATTAGCGGCGCTGGTTTGCCCGCCAATTCACTGAATTTGTCTGAGGCTGTTGGTAGGGGCGTATCGCGATACGCCCCTACGATGCCAACCGTCTGCTCTGGCTCGGCAATAGAGAGGGGTAAACTCCGGGACTGATCATTCCGTATCGACGGCGTGCATCTCCGGGTTGAGCGTCGCCAGCAGCGCGACGATGCTCAGCAGCGCGCCTGCCCCGACAAACATCGCCGTCACATTCCAGTCGCCCAACACCCCGGCGATCGCATTCGAGATCGGCGTCAGCCCAACCTCGGCCAGCACGATCAGGCTCATCACGCGCCCCATCATATCAGCCGGCACGTTTCGCTGCGTCAGGGTGATGGCGTTCACATTGCCAAAGCCTGCGCTGCACCCGATCAGCAGCCACAGGGCACACGCGGCGAACAACACGGGCGTAAAGCCTATCACGATCATCAGGACGCCTTGCAGTGCGACCCCCAGCAGGCTCACCAAACCCGGCCGCCGCGGGTGGATCATACCTGCCGCCACCGTCCCGATCAGCATCCCCACGGCGAAGCTGGATAACATCATGCCAAACGCTGCCGAGCCTTCGTCAAAGCGGACCCGGCTCAGCGTGGCCGATCCGACCACGAGCGGCCCTGCGAACAGGATGTTGATCGCGGCCAGCACGCCGACCAGGGTTTGCAAGCGTTTTTCCTGCCGCACCAGCCGGAACATCGCGCCAATGTCGCTCCACAGGCCGGCGCGCGCGGGGGCTGTCTCGGCCGCGGCGGTAATGGGTGTCGCACGCATCATCATCAGCATCACCGATGTGAATACGAAGGTCAGCGCATCGAAGGCAAACGACAGCACCACGCCCACCGTATTAACCAGCACCCCGGCCAGCCCAGGACCGGCGATGAACGCCAGCTGCGACGTGCTCAGCATCAGCGAGTTACTGGCCTTGAGCTCATCCTTGTTCATCAGGGTCGGGATCATGGCGCGATAGGCCGGGTGGAAAAAAGCATCCACGGTGCCGAAGGTGAGTGTGATCACGTACAGCATCCACAGCCGGGTCCAATCGGCGGCGGCGATCAGCGTCAGCAGGACGATCACGCCGAGGCGCAGCAGATTGGACACGATCATCACCGTGCGCGGCGCGAAGCGATCCGCGACCGCCCCGCCGACCAGCGTAAAGATCGCACGCGGAATGCCGCCGGCCATCAGAATCGTGCCGAAAGCCAGGGATGAGCCGGTCATCTGGAAGACCAGCCAGGGCAGCGCGACAAAATAGAACTGGTCGCCCAGCAGCGAGACGTTCTCGCCCAGCCACAGCAGCCGGAAATTCCGGTTTGCCAGCGGCCCCCACCACGCCATCCGCGCCGCCGGGGCGGCGGGCGCCGCTGCGGCAGCGGGCGCTGAGATTACACTTTGGTCGAGCACCTCAACGAGTTCAGCCACGAGTGATCCTTTCGATCCGGCAGTGGCACCGCGCCAGCGCCTATTCTACGCCTGCGTAAAAACGGAGATAGTCCGGGGCGTGTTCGCTCCAATAGCTCCAGTCGTGGATGCCCGGCCACACGTGACCCTGGAAATCCGCGATCTGAGCATAGAGGAACATGGCATTCACCAGATGAAGAACGCCACCCAGAAGAAAATCGCCATTGCCAATATCCACAAAAAACCGCGTATCGGGCGGCCATTTGTCCGCTTCGATCAAACTCACAATGTCGCGCTCGGCAAAGAGTTCGCCCTGCGGTCCGTAAAGATAGTCCGAAATAGGGTCACCCCCGAATTGAAAAATCGCCGGGCTGTGCGCGCCCACCGCACTGAACAGATCCGGGTGGCGGATGGTCAGGTAGAGTGCGCCGTAACCGCCCATGCTCAGGCCGCCGATGAAGCGGGTTTCGCGCGTGGCCGCCGTGGGGAACTCGCTGTCTACCGCGTCCAGCAGTTCGTTGACGATATACGTTTCATAGTCGCCCTCTGAGCCCATTGATATAAAAGCTGTCGTCACCATCGGGCATCAGAATCACCAGGGGGGCGATCTCACCCGCCAGGATCAACTCGGTGGCGGTGTCGTCGAGATGACCTTGATTCACCCAATCCGTATGGTCGCCGTGCAGACCGTGCAGCATGACCAGCAGCGGCAGGTCTTCCAGGCGGCACCAGTCGGGGGAAGATACACATTGTAGGATTTCTCCTGCGCGATGGCTTCACTCTCGATCTGGCGGGTGATCACGACCCCCGAATCCGGCAGGCAGGGCGTGGAATCCTGAGCATGGCCGGGCAGCACTGGCCCCAGCACGACGAGCAGGAGCAGGACAATCACGAGCTTGCGGAGTGCCATCGGTAGGCTTCCTTTCATAAGTCAACCAAGGGCTGCGGATCGGAGCACAGTGAAGGTGTCTGAGGTGGGCTGGAGGGTGGCAGGTGATCCTTACCTGATTACTATACCGGGAAGCGTGGCGGCTGCCATCAGGCGATAGTCGAAAAAAAGATTGGGCGGTGGTCTAAAGGTGAGGGGGTGAATGAAACAATAATGAGCATATATCAAAGCGGCGCAAGGGCTTGGCAGAAACAAGCCTCACCCCCGGCGGGCGTCCCCTTCGGGCCTGCCCGCATCCCCCTCTCCAGCCGAGCTAGAGAGGGGGAACAAGCGGCGTTTTCTCCCCTCTCCACGGCGTGGAGAGGGGCCGGGGGTGAGGCCCGGTTATGCAACCGTCACGCTGCTGTCGAGATACACATCCTGGATGGCGTTGAGGATCTCGACGCCGTCCTGCATCGGGCGCTGGAACGCCTTGCGTCCGCTGATCAGGCCCATGCCGCCGGCCCGCTTGTTGATCACGGCTGTGCGCACGGCCTGCGCCAGATCGCCCGCGCCCTTCAATTCGCCGCCGCTGTTGATCAGCCCGATCCGGCCCATGTAGCCGTTCGCCACCTGATAGCGCGTCAGGTCGATCGGGTGATCGCTGCTCAGCTCGGTGTACATTTTCTCGCTGTACTTGCCGAATTTCAGCGCCTTAAAGCCGCCGTTGTTCTCCGGCATTTTTTGCTTCAGAATGTCCGCTTCGATGGTCGCGCCCAGGTGATTGGCCTGCCCGGTCAGATCCGCGGCCACATGATAATCGGTGCCGTCCTGCTTGAAGTCGTTGTTGCGGGTGTAGCACCAGAGGATTGTCGCCATGCCCAGGTCGTGAGCCGCTTTAAACGCCTCGCTGACCTCGACGATCTGGCGGCTGGATTCGGGCGAGCCGAAGTAGATCGTCGCGCCGACGGCGACTGCGCCCATATCATAGGCGTGCCGCACCTGCGCGAAGAAGATCTGGTCGTACTTGTTGGGATAGGTCAGCAGTTCGTTGTGGTTGAGCTTCAGCACAAACGGGATGCGGTGGGCATATTTGCGGGCCACCGAGCCCAGCACGCCCAGTGTCGAGGCGACGGCGTTGCAGCCGCCTTCGATGGCAAGTTCCACGATCTTTTCGGGGTCAAAGTAGATCGGGTTGGGAGCGAACGACGCGCCCGCCGTGTGTTCGATCCCCTGATCCACCGGCAGAATCGAGAGATAGCCCGTGCTCGCCAGCCGGCCGTGATCGAATAACTGCTGCAAGCTGCGCAGCACATTGATCGGGCGGTCGGTGTGGATCCAAACCCGGTCCACAAAATCCGGCCCCGGCAGGTGCAGCAGGTCCTTGGCGATGGTTTTGGACTGGTAGCCCAGCAGATACTCGGCTTCTTCGCCCAACAGGGATTCAATGTGTCCAGTAGTAAGCGTTGCCATGATGAGGTTCTCTTTCTATACTCACTCGTCAAACAGAATCATAACACGCTGTGGGCCGCACGCAATGAATTGGGGTATCGAGTGATGACAATTGTGGATCTGCCGCGTTCGCCGGGGACGTATGTGCTGTGGGTGCGCCTCGGCCGGCCGCTCTCGCTGGACGTGGGCCGCCTGGGAGCGATCGATCTGCCCGCCGGCCTGTACGCCTACGTGGGCAGCGCGCACGGCCCAGGCGGACTGCGAGCCCGCGTCAACCGCCATCTGCGCGCCGACAAACCCGCTCACTGGCACATCGACCGGCTGACGGCACAGGCTCCTGTGGTGGCCGTGTGGTGGACCGAATCGGCGGAGAAGCTGGAATGCCGGTGGGCGCAGTGCCTGATGGGGTGGCGAACGGGGTTCGTGCCGCGCTTTGGTTCGTCCGACTGCGCATGCCGGGCACACCTGATCGCCCTGGATGCGGGGATGCTCCCGCGCATCTGGGGAGCCCTGGACGAGCCGAGCGTGATCGCCCTGTGATCGTGGGAAAAGCAAGAAACGAACCGCAGAGGCGCAGAGCGCGCAGAGATGAGTGAGGAAAAGAGAGAAAGCCCCGCGCACACTCACAATCAAACGAGTGGGACGGTATGTCTCCATTTTCTTAGCTCTTTCTCCGTGTCCTCTGCGTCTCTGCGGTTCCGTCCCTTTCTTTTAATGCTTGGCGGTGACTCGAAATAGGATCGTCTTGCCCAACATGAGGCGGGTCTGCGCGTGCAGCACCGGCAGCGCGACACACACCGCCGTCAGCAGGGCGAGCAGCGGCAGGCTGAGCAGTTCATAGAGCCGGTCGCGCCAGGAGACATCAGGCGGGCGCGGCGGACGCAGCCACACGTCCACCGCCCAGAAGATCACGGTCAGCGTGCCGATCACGAGCAGCGCGGCTTGCAGAACGAGAAACGGCGCGCTGTCCAGATGGGCGCGAACCCAGGCCGGATGGAACAGCAGCGGAAGCTGCGACCCCAGAAACAGAATAATCCAACCGGCCCCAGCCAGCAGGTTATCATGGGCCACGCGCGCCAGCAGTCCCCACGCCGGACGTGTGCAGCGCCTCATAAGCGCCAGGGTGTACCCGATCTCTTTTGCGCCCCACGCATGGCGCAGAGTCTGGTGGTAGCGTGCCCGGATCGTGCCGTGCCATGTATCGCCCGCCGTCGCGCCCGCCAGAAAGGGCAGATAGATCGGCCGGACCCACTGCGGCCCATCGATCGCAAAGGTGGATTTGATGAACATGTGCCACTCGTCCGCGATGGCGTCGGGATCGTAATAGCCGGCGTCATGCAGCAGCCGCAAACTGACCGAATAGGATGAGATCGGCAGCGCGCGCCACCAGGGTGCGGCCAGATACGCGAGTTCCCAGGCTGACGCATATGCGTGCAGGACGCGCATCAGCGGGTGCGCCTGCCATACGCCGCCGTGATAGCGGATCGGGGCCTGCCAGTAGGTCCGGTGACGCTGCGGATCGGTGGCAAACAGAAGGCCCAGGCTCTCGAAATAACGCGGGTGCCAGAGCGTATCGGCGTCCATCGTGGTCACGACGATCTGATCGAGGGAATAGTCCCCTTCATCCACCATGATCGGTTTCGCCCGGCAGAGCGCCCAATCCAGGTTGGCGGATTTGCACGCCACCTCGCCGGGGGGATGGATCGTCACCAGAACGCGGGCGAACGATTCCCGGTAGGCCGCGCACAGAGACTTCTCCTTTCTCGTGCGCACCGGGCTCGACACCTTCCATCGCCAGCACCACCGTGATCGAGGTCCGCGCGTTGGCCTGCGCCGCCAGCCGGTCCAATGAGCGCCGCAGCACCGCCGGGCTTTCGTGTATATTCGGGATCACGACGAGGTGATGGACTAATTTCAGCGGCAGAGCGTCTTGCTCCGCGCGCTCGTGATATTCGGCCGACCAATCGCAACCAACCCACTGCCGGATGAGATGCAGCCCCCACAGGTACGCTGCGCTTGCCAGCAGACAGCGCGCCGCCATATACGCCGCCAGCGCCCCTGTGCCGATCATCAGCCACGCCGGGGCCGCGATCGCGCCGATCAGCGTCAGAATCAGCGCCAGCCACGCCAATCCACCGGGGATAATGTCCAGATGGCGTGTATCTAAAGGGTGGGGTTTGTGTCCGTCCTGCGTGAGCGAAAAATCCATCGGAGCGCCTGTCCGGGTCATGAAGCGCGGCAAGCATAACAGAGACACGGCGCGTGTGCAAGCCACCCCGGATAGTTCCGCAGCGGATACTGGAGCGTGTGATGCACTTTTTTACCCCTATCCCCCGAGCCCCTTTCCCCGCACGCGGAGAAAGGGGAGCGCCGCAAGTCCCTCTCCGTTTACGGGGAGGGATTTAGGGAGGGGTAAACACACGGGAAAAATACCTGTTCGTCGACGCTTAAAGTACATAACACACTCTGGGCAGTCGCAACCATCGCAGAGAGAGGCGCGCAAGCCACCCTGGGCGCGCACTGGGACTTATGGTAGACTCGCGCGGCTGGTGTCAATCATGAAAGGAGTACGGCGCATCCGGCAGCGGATGGGCCAGCGTGCATGGAACAGATTTTTCACTTCGATATCCAGGAGTTTATCGCCACCATCGGTTATATCGGCATCTTCGGCATTGTGTTTGCCGAGTCGGGCCTGCTGATCGGCTTTTTCCTGCCGGGTGACAGCCTGCTGTTCACGGCGGGCGCGATTGCGGGCAGTGATAAGCTGCAGGACACGCTCGGCATTGAACTGAGCTATCCCGTCCTGGCCATCGGTTGTTTTATCGCCGCTGTCACGGGCGACAGCGTGGGCTACTGGTTCGGGCACCGCGTGGGTCGCAAGCTGTTTCAGCGTGAAGATTCCCTGCTGTTCAAGAAAAAGTATCTCTATCAGGCCGAAGCCGCTTACGAAAAACACGGCGGCAAGATCATCGTGATCGCCCGCTTTATGCCCATCGTGCGGACCTTCGCGCCGATCGTGGCCGGTATCGGCACGATGCATTACCGGCGCTTCCTGTCATATAACGTGATCGGCGGGTTTCTGTGGGCGGTTGGCGTCACGACCGGCGGGTATCTGCTCGGTGAAGCGGCCGAGGGCTATCTGATGCCAATCATTGTCGCGATCATTATCGTCTCCGTGCTGCCGCCCGCGATCCACGTGCTGCGCGATATTCTGTCCGAACGCCGCGCCAAGCGCGAAGGACATTCCACCCACGAACCGGATGCAGAGGCCGGATAAGAGCTTCTTGGGCGTGTTCGCATGTTCTACCCCTATTCCCCGCTCCCTTGCTCCACGTGCGGGGAAAGGGGCGACTCAGTCCCTTACATCACAGCGCCTCAAGTCCCTCTCCACTCGGTGGGGAGGGGATTCAGGGAGGGGCCAATACACGGGAAAACCCTCTTCTCCCAGGCCAACCTGAGTGCCTAACAGGCTCTAGCGCCGCAGCCGGCCATCGGCCAACCGTGCCTCAAACTGCTCGATCGTCTGCCGTATCCCATCGGCCAGCGGCGTCTTGAACACGCGCGGAAAGGCGTTGTTCAGAGCGGAGTCATCAAATCCAGGCGGGAAGGGCAGCGGCGTATCGGTGAAGGTGATCGAGGCACCCGGCCGGGCCTGCCGGATCAGGTCGATGATCTGCGCCACGCTGACCACGTCACCGCCGAAGTTGAACCCCACCGCGCCGTCCAGCGGTGTCTGCGCCGCTTCGATGAACTGCTGCGCCACGTCCGACGCCCACTGAAGCTGCATGGTCCCGCCAAACTGGATGTGGTAGGGCTGCCCAGCCGCCGCCGCCAGCATCGCCTGCGTCGGATCGCTGGTTAATCCCTGGTCGCGGCCCAGACCATACACCGTATAGGCGCGCAGGGTCGTGCTGCTGATCCCGTGATCCTGCCAGTAGACGCGCGCCATCCCCTCGTCCGCCTGCTTATAGACGCCGTACAGCGTGCGCGGCGCTAATGGCGCGTCATGCGCGATCAGCCCTGGCGGGTAATCCTCCGGCGGTCCATAGACGGCGATGGATGACGCATACGCGATATGGCGGATGTCCGCCTGCCGCGCCGCCTCAAAGATATTCACAGTGCCCACCACATTGACCTGGGCACCCCGGATCGGATCGGCTTTGCAGAACGGTACTTGCAGCGCCGCCAGGTAAATCACGTGCGTCACGCCATGCGTGTGGACGGCTTCCACTACTTGCGCCGGATCGACCAGATCGCCGCGCACAAACGTGATCGCCCGCTGCTCGTTGGCTGAGAGCAGCAGATCCAGCCGGTGCCCGCGATCGCTCAGATCGAAGCTCACCACGCGCTCGCCCTGGCGCAGCAGATGATAGACGGTCCACGCGCCGATACAGCCCAGCGCGCCGGTCACGAGATAAACATGCGATGTCCGATCGGGCATGGGGCGCTGCTCCTTACTCAACACGTCTTGACGGTCATGCCACCGTCGATCTTGAGGATGCTGCCCGTGATGAACGTGGATTCATCCGACGCGAGAAAGATGATCAGGTTGGCGACTTCTTCCGGCGTACCCATACGTTCCAGCGCGTGCCAGCTGTTCCACAGCGCCATCAGCTCCTCGGGATTATCGGTCTCCTCGGCCAGCCGTTTTTCGTTCATCGGCGTCCAGATCGAGCCGGGCGCGATGGCGTTGACGCGGATATTCTGCGGCCCGTAGTCGATCGCGGCCTGCTGGGTGAGCGCCATGATCCCGCCCTTCGCCGCCGCGTATCCCGACCAGCCCTTAAAGCCAATGATCGCCTGCACCGAGCTCATGTTGACGATCGAGCCGCCGCCGTTTTTGATCATGTGCGGAATAGCGAAGCGCATGCCGCGCCATGTGCCGTTCAGGTGGATATTGATCAGCGTCATCCATTTTTCCTCGCTGATGTCCGTCACCGAGCCGGGGATCGCCACACCCGCGTTGTTCACCATCACGTCGAGCTTGCCGTAATGCCGGACCGCTTCTTCGACGAGACGCTCTATTTCGGGGGTGCTGCCCACGTCGGCATGCTGGTAAAACGCCTGCCCGCCCGCTGATACGATGCTGGCCGCTGTCGCTTCGCCCGCCGCATCGTTGATGTCCGACACCGTCACCCGTGCGCCCTCGCGAGCCAGCGCCATCACCGTCGCCTGCCCGATGCCCAGCGCCGAACCCGTCACAATCGCCACTTTACCGTCGAGCCGTCCCATGTTCCTCTCCTCAGTCATTAGTGGTTAGTTATTGGTTTTTGGTTGAGCGACTTTCTCCTCAGACGCTCTCACTAATCACTAAGAGCGTGTTTGTTAAATGATTTACCCCTATCCCCCAGCCCCTTTCCCCGCACGCGGAGAAAGGGGAGTCTCAAGTCCCTCTCCGCGTGCGGGGAGGGATTTAGGGAGGGGTAAACCCAAACGCTTTGTATTACGCTGAACCTCTACTTCCCTTCAAACTGCGCGTCGCGCTTTTCGACAAACGCGCGGATGCCTTCGGCGGCGTCCTGCGTGGTGTACAGCCGGAACAGCACTTCCTGTTCCAGCGACAGCCCGGTTTCGAGCGGCGCTTCGACCCCATCCCGGATCAGCCGTTTCATCTCGCGGGCCGAGAGCGGCGCGACCTTCAACATATACCGGGCTTTTTGCAGCGCCGTTTCGATCAGCGCGCCCGGCTCACACACTTCCGCGACCAGCCCCAGATCATACGCGCGCTCCGCGGATAAGCGCCGGGCCGAGAGCAGCACGTCCGCCGCGACGTAACGCCCCACCGCCCGCGTGAGGCGCTGTGTCCCACCGCCGCCCGGACTCAGGCCGAGCAGCCCTTCGGGCAGGCCGAAGCGGGCGTTCGTGCTGGCGACCAGCACATCACAGCACAGCGCGATCTCAAACCCGCCGCCGAGCGCATAGCCGTTGATCGCGCCGATGGTCGGCCTGGGCAGCGTTTCGAGGCGGGTGAACAGCCGCCGCGCGTTCATCTGGTAGGCGACAAACTGCGCGTAATCCTGCCCGGCATATTCGCCAATATCCGCGCCGGCTACAAAAGCTTTGTCGCCCGCGCCGGTCAGGATCACCACGCGCAGCGCGGGGTCGGCTTCGATCCGGCCCAGGTGATCATCGAATTCTTGCAGCAGGGCCGTGTTGAGCGCGTTCATTTTCTCCGGGCGGTTAAAGGTCAGCAGGGCGATCGCGCCCTCATGCACATCGAACGTGACCAGCGGCATCTCACTCATCAGATCACCCCCTCGGCGCGCAGCGTCTTGATTTGTTCGGGCGTATAGCCGAGATCGGAGAGGATGGCGTCGGTATGCTCGCCCACGCGCGGCGGGGCCAGCCGGATGGTGCCCGGCGTCTCGCTGAACCGGATCGGCACGCCGATCACGCGGATGTCGCCCGCTTCGGGGTGGTGGATGGTCTGGATCAGCTCATTGTGCGCCACCTGCGGATCGTGCATCAGGTCCTCGAAATCCTGCACTTTCGCGCACCACACATCCCGCGCCAGCAGCCGTTCCAGCCAGTAATCGGTGGTGTTCGTGGCGATGCGCTCCTGGATCATGGGCCGCAGTCGTATCGCGGTGCTCGTAGGCCCGTTTGGGCGTATCGTAGTCCGCCAGCGCCGGGAGATCGAGGATCTCGCCCACCACCGCCAGCGACGACATCGACAGCGCCATAAAACCATCCTGCGTGCGGTAGATCCCAAACGGGGCGGCCAGCCAGGGCGCGCCGATCCCGCTCTTGCTGCGCTCCCAGTGCAAATTCATATTCATAAAGGCGGTAAGTTCCTGGCACTGCAAGGCGATGGCGGTGCTGAACAGGCTGACGTCGATCCGCTGCCCCTGCCCGGTGCGCTCCTTGTGGAACAGCCCCACCATCGCGGCGAATGCCAGCGTCAGGGCCGTGCTCGCATCGACAAATGAGGTCGCGGTGGGGGTCGGCTCGTCGCCGCGCCCGGTCTGCGCCACGATGCCCGACAGTGACTGGATCAGCAGATCCTGGCCGGGACGCGCGACATACGGCCCATCCGGCCCGTAGCCGCTGCCCGCCACGTAGACGATGGACGGGTTGATCTTCTTAAAATCCTCGTAACCCAGGCCGAGCCGGTCCAGTACGCCGGGGCGGAAGTTCTCCGCCACCAGATCGGCTGTCTCAGCCAGCTTGTAGATAATCGCCTTGCCGCGCGGATCTTTCAGGTCGATCGTCAGGCTCTTTTTGTTGCGGTTCATCGCCAGGAAAAATGGGCTGGTCCCGTTTAACAGCTCGCCCATCGCCGCCAGCCCGCGCTCCCACTCACCGACCTTCGGGCGCTCGATCTTGATGATGTCCGCGCCCATGTCGCCTAAAAACTGCGTGCCCCATGGTCCCAGCATCATCTGGGTGAAATCCAGCACGCGCACCCCTTCCAGTGCCATCATCAGCGTGTAGCTCCTTTGGTTTCGCGCAGGGAATAAGTCTCCGGCTCCACAAGTAACTGCTATAACGATGATCTCTATCGTTTAAATGGCTCGACAAAAAAACGCCAGCCTCACCCCCGGCCCCTCTCCATGCTGTGGAGAGGGGAGAACTCGTGCGCCCATCAAGTCCCCTCTCCATGCGATGGAGAGGGGATTTAGGGGTGAGGCTAACCCGCCTCCTGCTCCCGGATGCGGTTGGCCGCCTCGATCATCGCCAGATAGCCATCCACCGGCACGTACTCCGGGATCGAGTTGCCCGATCCCAGCGCGTAGCCATTCGCGCAGCGGCGGAAGCGCGTCCCCTTTTCGACTACTTCATCGATAATCTCCGCCGGGGTTTTGCGGAAAAGCGTATCGACGTCAATCCCGCCCAACAGCCCGATCCGGCTGCCGTAAAGCTCGACCCAGCGATCATACGGGGCGATAGCATCCTCGTTTGAGTGTTTGGCATCGATCCCCAGCGCGAGCACATCGTCCATGATGGCGAAGATATTGCCGCACGAGTGCCACAGAAACGGTTTGCCCGCCGCGTGGATCTCGTCGATGATGCGCTTATACTGCGGGATAATATACTGGCGGATGTGCTGGTGCGAGATCAGCGTGTTGGAGCGGAAGCCGAGATCATCCCCAAAGCGGCAGATGGCGAAATGCTCGCCATAGCGTGGCAGAAAATCCTTCCACAGCCCCAGCATGAGATCACCGATCCTGCGGAACAGGTCCGCGTAAAGATCGGGATCATCGACGGACAGGTAGGCGAGATACTGGAACCCGACGAGGTCCTCGGCAATTTCCAGCACGCCGTTACCCACGCCGCCGAGCGCTTTCATCCCCGCGGGCAGGTTCGCCACCAGGGCCTTGAAGCGCGGCTCAGCCTCCGCCCAGAAGCGGCCCGGCAGGTCGTCCCAGGGATAAGCCTCGAAGTCCGCCCGGTTCTGGATCGGACCCGGCCGGCCGCCAAAGATCGCGCCGTGATCGGGCAGAATATCGGTGATCGTGACTTCAAACGATACCGTATCGTAGGTCATGTCTTTAAAGAAGCGGCAGTAATGCCGGAAGTATTCGTTCAGGTCGGCCGCATCGCCACGGTACAGGCTGGCGAACGGCACGTTCAGAATGGTCTCCATGATCTCCGGGCAGATAATATGCTCGTAGACCGGCAGCCGCCGGGGGCGGCGGTTGTGGAGAACGTCCAGCATGTGGTGGTAATCATTCTCAAAAGGCATTATTGATTCCCCTCGTAGAGTGCCAGCAGATCATCCAGGCAGCGATCCACCGTGATCTCACCGCGCAGCAGGGCGTGAATCGCGCGGCCCGCCGCCTCCTGAAAGATAACAAAGCCGCGGTGCCGGGGCCGGACATAAGCCTGCTGCAGCGTATCCCAGGTGTCACGGAAAAAGCCGTTAGTGATCTGGTTCGTCTCGTCGTCGGTCCACGCCAGCGCGTTACCCGGCTGGCCGCCCTGTTCAACAACCAGCGTGCGCTGGATCGCGGCGCTGCACAGCCATGCGCCATAATCACACGCCGTCTGCGGCTCGGCGCATTTCGCGGAGACGGCAAAACCTGCCCCGCCGAGCAGCGATCCCCGCACGCCGGGAATATTCGCGAAGCGAACCAGATTCGGCGCGTAGCCATCCCGCGCGTAGTTGGTATAACAGAAGCTCAGCGGGCAGTACGCCACGTCGTCCGCGTGGCTCATGTGGTCCAGCATGCGGATCGGGTTCCACGTCAGGCTGTCGGGGTGGCTCATCCGGGCTGCTTCGACCAGCCATTCCAGCGCGGCACGGCCCGCATCAGCGCCGACCAGCACGCCATCCTGCCCCGGCGGATGGCCCTGGCTGGCGCACAGCGTCAGAAACGCGCAGATGCAATCCGTGGGCACGAGCGGGATCGCCATCCAACGGCCCGCCCGCCGCAGGTCGTCCGCCAGCGGCAGCACCTCAGCCCACGTCGATGGCAGCGGGGTATCGAGCAGATCCGGGCGAAACATGCTGGACTGCATAGCCGCATCCACCGCCAGCGCCCATTGATGCCCGGCGTAGGTGTAGCTGGCATGGCTCGGCCCGGCGCTTTGCGCGGCGAGGGTTTCCAGCACAGCCGGTGCGAGGTACGTATCGAGCGGCAGCAGGCAGCCGGATTCCGCCGCCATGCCGACATGGGGATGATCCACGATCAGCAGATCATACGCATCCGCCAGCGCATCGAGCGGGGCCTCCCCAAAATCCTTGAGCGAGCGGCGATCCCAATCGACCTCCACGCCGCAGGACCCTGCGTACACCTTGGCGCTGGCCGCTAAGGGTTGATAACCGCGCGGGTGGTCCCAGGTGATGCCTCGCAGCCGGATCGGTGAGTGGTTGCCCATGATGTGCTCCTGCCCAATAACGACGCCTCCCCCCTCGGTCCCCCCTCCAGCCGAGCTAGAGGGGGGAGGAAAACTACGCTTTTCCCCTCCCTGGCTTGGCCGGGGAGGGGCAAGGGGAGGGGCCTTTTATCGATGACTGAGATTCGAAACCCGCTTATCCTTTCGTCGCGCCCGCCGTCAGCCCGGCGACGAAATAGCGCTGCAAGAAGAAAAACAGCACGATGATCGGCATGGACACCATGACCGAACTTGCCATCAGCTCGCCGTAACGGATCCCATACTGGCCCTGGAAATCGGCCATGCCCACCGAGATCGTGCGCATGTCGGTGGTGGTGGTAAAGGCCAGCGCGAATAAGAACTCCTGCCAGGTGACGACGGCGATCCACACGGCGGTGGCCGCGATGCCGGGCCGGGCCAGCGGCACCACCAGCCGCCAGAACGCCTGCAAGCGCGTGCAGCCATCGACCATCGCCGCCTCTTCGAGATCGCGCGGGATGTTCTGAATAAACCCGCGCAGCATCCAGATCGACACGGGCAGGGTGAGCGTCATATAAGCCAGCACCAGCGCCGGATAGGTGTTGATGAGGTCGAAGCTGTTCATGATCTTGTACAGCGGGATGATCATCGTGGCGACGGGGAACATCTGCGCCAGGATGATCAGAATCAGGATCAGGCGCGCGCCCCGGAACCTGAAGCGCCCGAAGCCATACGCCGCCAGCAGGCCGATCGTGATCGACGCGATCATCGTCAGCAGCGACACGATCGTGCTGTTCAAAAAGTAGCGGCGAAATTCGGGATAAAACGCGTTCTCGTAATTCTCGAAGGTGGGGTTGTGCGGCCACAGGCGCGGCGGGATCGAAAACGGCTCGCTGGCCGGCTTGATCGACACGCTGAACATCCACAAAAACGGGATCAGGATGATAACCGCCAGGATCACCTGGAGAGCGATCAGAATGCCGCTGCGGACGATCTTCTGCTGGCGGCGCTGACGCCGCACGAGGGTTACGCTGGTTGTCGTCATCTTAGAGCACCTCCGAGCGCCGCAGTTCCCGCAGATAGAGCACCGCAAAAACCGACAGCACCAGCACCGCGATCACGCCATAAGCCGACGCCCGGCCAAAGTTGCCGGACTCGCGGAACGCGGTCTGGTAGATGATTGTTGGGAAGATATGCGTTTTCTTCAGCGGACCGCCCGCCGTCGTCACCCAGATCAGGTCAAAATAGTTGAATGTCCAGATGGTGGTGAGCAGAAAGTTCAGACGGATAATGCCCGCAATCGCCGGGATGACGACATGGCGGAAGCGCTGCATCGCGTTCGCGCCGTCGATCTGTGCCGCCTCGACCTGCTCTTGATCCACACTCTGCAAAGCCGCCAGATACATCACCGTCGAGAACGGGAAGCCCTTCCAGATCGCGGCGACGATCAGCGCGGGCAGCGCGGTATCCGTCTGCGCCAGCCAGCCGATCTTTTCGTCGGTGATACCCGCTCCGATCAACATGGAGTTGATCAGGCCCAACTGCGGATCATACATGAATTTCCACAGGATCGCGTTCACCACACCGGGCAGCACCCAGGGCAGCAGCACCAGCGCACGCATCACCCCGCGGGCGGGGAGCCTCTGATCCAGCAGCAGCGCGCTGGCCAGCCCAAAGATGTTCTGAAAAAGGACCACGCCAATCGTCCAGTAAAGGGAATTGGTGAGGATCTGCTTAAAAACAGTATCGTCAACCAGATTTTGATAATGTTCCAGGCCGATATAGATCTGTTCGGGATTCGGGTTGAGCCAATCGCCTTTTGACGTTTTATACAGGCTCTCGCTAACGGCCTTAACCATCGGGAAATACATCAGGATCGCTACCAGCACAACAGCCGGAAGGATGAACAACAGCGCCAGCCGGAGATCGCTGTTGATATGAAAACGGCCCGGTCGGACAGGCCTTGCGGTGGGGATCGTTGAGGGCGTGCTGGTCATGAGTGTGCCTTTGATCGTCCTACAGCGTGTGTAGAAAGCTTATTTACCCCTCCCTAAATCCCTCCCCGCACGCGGAGAGAGACTTCATCACCTGAAGCCTTGTTCGTCCCCCTTCTCTGCTTGCGGGGAAAGGGGGTGCCGACCAAAGGTCGGACGGGGGATAGGGGTAAAGCTTTCCGTGCTGAGCCTACGGGAATTGTCCGCCCGGCAGCAGACCGGGCAGACAGATCAGGTGTTACGGTACTTTTATTCGGCAGCCAGGGCGTCGATCTGCTCGCAGGCTGCGGCGACGGCATCGGTCACCGAGGTGCCGGTCACGATGGCCTGCATCATTTCCTGCTCGATGGTCGAAACCTGCAGGTATTCAGGCGACAGCGGACGCGGGCGGGCGTTGTTCAGGTGCTCCAGGATCAGCTCCGGCCCCTTGCGGTTTTCCGTCAGGAACGCGTTGGCCGCTTCGATATTGGCCGGGATCAGGTCCACGACCTGCCCATTGATCTCAGGGCTGGTCATGAACTCGATGAACTGCCAGGCTTCTTCCTTGTGCTGCGACGCCTCGTAGACCACGAGGTTCCAGCCGCCGAGCGTGCCCACCGGGGTCTTGCCTTCGGGGGCAGTGCCGTTCACGAAGTCCCAGTCGAGCTCGCTGCTCTGAAGGCTGGGCTGTTCCAGGGCCGGCCACCACTCGGTCGCCAGCGAACCATTCAGGAACAGCTCGCGCATGCCGCCGGAATCGTTGTTGGCCGCGCCTTCGGGGGCGTAGGGCAGCAGCGTCACGAGGTATTCGAGCGCTTCAACCGCTTCGGGTTCGTCCAGCGCGCACGAGCCATCCTCGGCCAGCACGGAGCCGCCGTTCGAGTAGACAAACGAGTTCATCACCACAACGGTATCTTCGCCCAGGTGCGCGAACAGGCCGATGCCGTACTTGCCATTTTCAGCGTCGGTCAGTGCTTCACCGGCGGCCTTCAAGCCTTCCCAGGTGACAAGGCTCTGCGGATCGACACCAGCCGCATCGAGCAGCGCCTTGTTGTAGAAGGTGAACTGCCAGACATCGATGTTGAACGGGACACCCCAGACCTGATCCTCAAACGCGGCCGATGCCCACGCGCCGGGGAAGAAGTTCTCTTCCTTCACCGTTTCGGATCCGGCGATCATGTCATCCAGGGGGACGATCGCGCCGCCGGTGGCAAAACCGTAGTTCCAGATCTGGTCCACGGTCGAAACATCCGGGGGCGTGCCGCCGCGCACCGCGATCACCAGACGGTCCTGGTATTCGGTATAGGGGATGGTCACGACGTTCACTTTGATGTTGGGGTGGGTTTCTTCAAACAGATCGACGGCGGCCTGCTGGTACTCGCTGAGGCCCGATAAGGTTTGCTGGTTATCCCAGAATTCGAGTGTCACGACTTCCTGGGCCGTAGCCATCGACAGGGCGGGGAGTGCCAGGGCTGCGATCAGCACCAAGACGAACAGAGTGCGCTTTTTCATAATTTGACCTTTCTGTTTCCTCTTCACAAAACTATTCGAACAAAGCAAAGGACGGCGTTGCTGATCTTGTGTGCAGTCTGCCTCCTTTCGCTAGTGACCCGGTTGGGCCGTAAACCGTGCAAGTAGAAGATAATCAGGAATAATGACGTCCGTTCACCCATACTACCACCGGAGAGCCGGGCCGTTCACCCCTCCCTATATCCCTCCCCGTAAACGGAGAGGGACTTCACCGATCCGGGCCGACTGCTCTCCCCTTCCCCTGGCTTGGCTGGGGGAAGGGGCTGGGGGTTAGGGGCGTCGTTTCTTCTCACTCGCGCCCCCCATTGAGTACCTGCCCCGCCACCATCACGCGAATACCGCGCTGGTTAAAGGCGACGCGATGCGCCGCCTGCGCCCCGGCATCGGTGATCAGCGTGTGGACCTGACTCAGATCGCACACACGCACATTCGAGTCTACGCCGAGCACCGTGTGATCCGCCAGCACGACGACTTCCCGCGCCGCCGCGATCATCGCCTGCCGCATCTCTGCTTCGGCCAGATTCCTGGATGAGACGCCAAAAGAAGACGAGACACCTCCCGCGACAATAAATACCTTGTCGGCGCGGATCTCGCGCAGCAGCAGTTGACCGCTTTGCCCGACAAATGACTGCGAGTCGCGGTGAAACTCGCCGCCGGTCAGGAGCACTTTGATATGCGGCAGGGGTTGGAGGGCCTGAAACACGGCCAGCGAATTGGTGATGACCGTCAGGTTCTGGGCGTTCCCCAGAAACTGCGCCAGGAAGCTGGTCGGCGTGCCGCTGTCCAGAATAATCGTGCTCCCATCGGTGACATAGGTGGCCGCCAGCTTGCCGATAATCCGCCGCAGATCGCGAATCTCGGCTTTGAGATCGGCCTTCACGTCTTCAACCGAGAGCGTCACCCCAACTTCGGCGGCGCGCGCCTGCATCGCGCGGGCGACGTTCTGATACCATTCGTGGGTGCGGTAGTGGATGACAAACGAAATCCGGCGGCATTGAGCGGCAGGCAGGGGCGTATGCCAGCGAGTCTGGTCCAGCCGATCCACCGCTTTAGGGTTCAGCGACCAGCCGCCGCTGCCAGGGATGTAATAATCGGTCAGGTTATCGGCGGTCAGCAGCGCGCTGGGCGTGATCACGTCCGGGCCGATGTCTTCGCCGGCCCACAGGCGCAGCACCGCATCGATCCCCTGCCGCCCGACGACTTCGGGGAACAGCGCCATACACGCCTTGAGCGGGCCGCCATGCCAGAGGCGGTCAAACAGCGTTTTGCCCTCTCCGCCGATATTCACCGCCACCAGACTGTCCGGGTCGCGCGCCAGCTCCAGATACGCCTGGATGCCTGCCAGGATCAAATCGTCGTTGATGCCAAAGATAATGTTGACTTCCGGGTGAAGCCGCAGCGCATCCAGCGCGGCCTGATAGGCGTCGTTGTAGAGGCCGCGGCCGTCAATCGTAATGATGGACGCGCTGTCACCCAGGATATAGCGCAGACCCTCGGCAAAACCGGCGCTGCGCGTGCGCGTGTTATCCAGCACCATCTGCGAGATGTCCAGCACGCAGACATCCGGCCCCACGTTTTCCTGCGCGTATTCGCCTGTCCAGCGGCCCAGGCGAAAAGCGGCTTCGTAATTATTCGGTCCGAGGTAAGTCGCGCCGAGAAAACTGCTCAATTCGGCCAGCAGCGGAATATGGTTGCGCAGGGCGCGCTCGCGCAGCGTGTGGACCGCCGAGTCCTGCACCGGGGCAAGGATGAGCGCGTCGGGGATGTTGATGGTCTGGTCACGGGCAGGGGGGACCGGGGTTTCGATGGCGGTCTTGTTCATCCGGACCGCGCCGCCATGCGTGCGCCGCAGCAGGTTACGCGCTTCGAGCCGCGTCAGGTCGCGCCGGATCGTAACTTCGGTGGCTGCGCAAGCATCGGCCAGATCGCGCACCGACACGACACCCTGCCGCTGCACCAGGGAAAGAATAAGGTCTTCACGCTCAGCCAGGAGCATCACTTGGGCCTGTTCAAAAAAGTTCACTTTTTTACGTTTCTGTTTGAAGGGTATGATACTTGCCCGGTTTTGTCAAGTAGTCGGCTTGACAGAAACACAAAAACCATGTGAGAATGACAGCAAACAGGTTCAGTCAAAAACAAAAGAAAAAAAACGAACACACGGATCAGTCCATTAACACATCTCTGATCCTGGTCGGCTGATAAAGCGTTTTGAAAGGACATTTTGATGAGCACCTCACCTTCCCTGTCGTCCAAGCAGCGTATGATCACCGCCCTGTGCCGGGGTGTGCCGGATCGCCTGCCCGTTACGACGCACCACGTCATGCCCTATTTCCTCGAACGTTATATGCCAGGCACCGGAACGCAGGAGTTTTTTGACACGTTCGGTTTTGACCCGATCACGTGGGTGGTGGAGCACCGCCCCGATCCATCACAGGGTGAATACTATGACCCAGAGCAGGGCGCGATCGGCTTTCTGGAAGCGCAGCGTGTAGCCACCGATAACTGGCGCATTCACGCCGAAGAAATCCCCAGCCAGGAATACCAGACGGTCCGTTATCGCTTCGTCACCCCCAAGGGCGAACTGTCGATGGTCCTGCAATCGAACGCCTACACCTCATGGGTATCGGAATACCTGATCAAAAACAAGCGCGATATTGAACTGCTGGCCGAATTCATGACCGTTCCCAAGTGCAATGTCGAGGCGGTCAACCGTGCCGCCGATGCGTTTGGAGATCGTGGGCTGGTACGCAGCCATATCGCAACCTTCGACGTGTTCGGGCAGCCAGGCACCTTTCAGGACGCGGCCTGTATCATGAAGCTGGAAGAGCTGATCTACGCGGCCTACGACGATCCTGAATGGGTGCATGAACTGCTGGGGATCTTGCAGCGGCGCAAGAAAAGCTATATCGAGTCGATGAAGGGCGCGCGCTACGATCTGCACGAGTTGGGCGGCGGCTCGGCCTCGTCCACCGTGATCTCACCGAAGATGTTCGAGCAGTTTGTCGCGCCCTACGACTCAGACCTGATCGCCACGGCGCACAGGGTTGGGCAGCGTATTGTCTACCACACCTGCGGCGGCATGATGCCCATTCTGGAGATGATCGCGGATATGGGGCCGGACGCAATGGAAACGTTCACACCGCGCGACATGGGGGCTGATGTAGATCTGGCCGAAGCCAAGCGCCGCATCGGGGATCGCGTCTGCATGATCGGCGGGTTCGATCAATTCCATTTCTTCACCGGCTGCACGCCCGAACAAACTCGTGCCGAAGTCCGGCGCTGTTTCGAGGCGGCCGGCGGCGGTGGTGGGTACATGATCTCACCCTCCGATCACTTCTTCGATGCCGACCTGAAGCTGATCGAAGCGTTTGTGGACGAAGCGCGCCAATGCGTGTATTCGTCATAAGCGCGGCATGAGCACCCTGTGCGGGGCCGTCGATATTGGCGGCAGCAAGATCGCCTGCGGGGTTGTCTCTGGTGAGGGGCAGGTATTGGGGCAGACGTCCTTCCCCACCGAGCCGCACCGGGGACCGGACACCCAGACGCGCCAGATCGCCGGGGCGCTCCGCCGGATGCAGGCCGAACTCAACCAGCCGCTCGCCGGGGTCGGGATCGGATGCACCGGCCCGGTGGACCCGGTGCGCGGCACGATTGAGGATGTGCCGTTTCTGCCGGGTTGGAATGGGTTCCACCTGTGCGATGGTCTGGCCGACGCAACCGGCGTCCGCGTGGTGATGGAGAATGATGCCGACGCGGCGGCGCTTGGGGAATACACCTTCGGAGCCGGGGACCGGCCAGCGCGATTTATGCTGGTGACGCTCGGCACCGGGGTTGGAGTCGGCATCGTGATCAACGGCACGCTCTACCGGGGCGCGCAGGGCTTCCACCCCGAAATCGGGCACATGACCCTCAGCCTTGATGGCCCGCTCTGCGAGTGCGGCCGGCGCGGCTGCTGGGAAGCTTATATCGGCGGGCAGGCGATGGCTGCCTGGATGCGCGACCAGCCTGCCATCCCCACCCATTGGCAGGTCCGGGATGCCTTCGAAGCCGGCGCAGGCGGCGATCCGCAGGGGCAGCAGGTGATTCAGCGTTATGCTCACTATCTCGGCGCGGGGCTGGCAAATCTGGTCATGATCTTCGCGCCGGATGTGATCGCGCTGGCCGGGGGAATCATGGGCAGCCGCGCCCTGTTCTGGGACGCAGATGCTGCGGATCACGGCGCAGGGCTGCACCTTTGTTCCATTTGACAGCGTGCGCATCCTGCCCGCCCAACTTGGCGAGTTTACCGGGCTGATCGGGGCGGCGTGCGCCTTTTGGCAGCGGACGAGCGTCATGCGCGACTCCTGAGCGGGGAATGGCTCGACAGCTTCCTTTATCCCTCGACTTTGCAGACACTGCAGGACACCGCCTGCTTACGTGTGATCCTCACCGCCAACAGCGGCATTCATCCAGCAGCACCAGATAGCTGTTCACCGGAACATAGTTGGTGACGGTATTGCCCGACCCCATCGCAAAGCGCCCCTCTGGCATGCAGCGGTTGAGAATAGCGCGGATGTAGGCGCGCAGAGCCGGCTCGGGCAGCCGGGCCAGCTTATCCACATCGACGCCACCTAAGGTCGCGACCCGGTGTCCGTACCGCGCCTTAAAATCGGAAACCGGCAGGATCTCATCCTGAAACGAGTGATAACCGTCCACGCCGACCTCGTCGATCAGGGTGTCGAAAAGATCCTGCCGGAACAAATTGCCGCAGCTGTGCAGTAAAAAGAGCTTGCCGTGCCGGTGGGCGAGATCGGCATAACGTTTCAGCCAGGGCAGCACCAGATCGCGCAGCGCCGCCGTCGATACCAGCGTCGAGGTTTTGAAGCCCATATCGTCGGCATGGAAAATCGCGCCGACGCCGGGGTGATCGATCACCGCGCGGTAGAACGCCTCGACCTTTTCCCCCCAACGCTCAAAAGTGGCCCGGACGAGATCGGGGGCATCATACAGGAGGTAGGACAGGTTCTCGAAGCCGAATAGATTCTCAAAGAGGTGTTCAAAAAACGTCGCGCAGGCCGTGATCTTCATGCCGTCCGGCAGATGTCTGGCAGCATATTCGACATGGCGGGTATCGGGCTGGATCGCATCCCACGGGAACCTCTCAAAGTCCTCCCACGAGCGGATGAGGCCATAACCTTCTTCTACCCAGCGGCGATCGCCGTCGGCCAGTGCGGCGGTGTTTTGGGTAATGCGCTTCATGGGGATCGGGGTGGTGGTGCCATCCGGCCCAGACCGGCACGGCGTCATAGCCGAGGCGGTAGTAGAGGTTGACCAACTGCCGGTAGTGCGGATCCAGGGGGCAGAATTCCGTGCCATCTTCCCCGTCGAACCAGGGCGTGTCACCATACCCCTCCTGGATCGCCCGGAGCACTTCGCGGTCGATCCCCAGCTCGATCAAAGGGACCCGCCGGGGAGGTTGTGTACCTCTGAGAATACGCGCCCATTCGTCAAAGTTGGGCGCGGGGTGATCGAGCAGCACCTTCATTCCGGTATCCTTTCGAGCGGTCGATCAACTTGTCAGAGGTTCCTCTCGCACCCGGCGCGGCAGATTTACCTCACCCCTGGCAAGCGTCCCGCAAGCGGGCTGCTTGCTTTCCCCTCTCCACACGCGGAGAGGGGACTTTGGCCCCGCGCTCTCCCCTCTCCGTGGATGGAGGGGCCGGGGGTGAGGTTTTTAAAGGGTCTCTCAGGGCCAACTGTTCTCCATTGTACACCCAATATAAGAGGAACTCGTGCGGGTTGATTTTGTCCCTCACACAGATTCGGAGGCGAAAAATCCGCCGCGCAACTGCCTGCGTATGATATTCCCACTTCGTAATGCGTTTATTTAGACAGAAATGAAGTGAGGATATAAGGAGTGAGAACATGAACAGGAAATGGACCGTATGGGGGTTGATTCTCGTGATCGCCCTGGCGGCCGCACTACCCCGCATGCACGCGAACGCTCAGCAGAATCTCCAGCAGAATCTCAGGCAAAATCTCCGGTTGGACTTGTGTCGGGAAGGCGCTTTCTCGACCGAAGAAGATTTCATGATGATGGAAGGCGAGCCCTTCGATGGCAATCCGTACATCTCCGACGGCGACATGCTCAGCCCAACGGGACAGGTGTGCGCCCGCAATGCCGATCTCGTCGGGCGCTTCGATGTTCGGGTCGATCTCGGCCTGGACGCGCTGGATATCCTCAATTTCGACCCCGGACTGGTGGCGTTCTCCACCGAGTTAGACAGCCCCTTCGGCACGTTTGGCGCCGGGGACCTGCTGCTGACCAACGGCGTGATCATCCCGAATATCGCCCTGGTATCGCCGTTTGGTATCAACTACGATATCGGCCTGGATGAAGTCAAGTTCATGGGCCAACAGGACGCTATCCTGGCCTTTCTGGATTTCGCCGCGAATGTCTCCCCTGACGAATGGAAGCAGGGGATCATGCCGGATGTCCTGAAGCAATTCAACATCGACATCTGGTTCTCGATCGAAGGCACGGTTTTTGACCGCGAGCGGCCCATTCTCGACGGCGATATTCTGTCCGCCAGCGGCTTTGTCGTGGCGACCAACCGGGATCTGCTCGCGGCGTCCGTTCCTGCCGGGCTCCCTAAGGATGGCGTCGACTTCGGCGTGGATGCTTTCGCGGTGCCGCGCGAAGCGTTAGGCACCGAACAGCCGAATATTCTGTTCTCGACGGAGATTCTCTACGAGGGCAGGCCGCTGTTCACCGATGGCGATGTCCTTGAGCGAGGCGGGGGCGTGGTCATTACCAATGATGCGCTGGTTTCCGCCTTCCATCCGGCGGCACGCTTCCTGGGCCTGGATGCGCTCTGGATCGCGTTTAACCAGGAAAGCGGCCCGCGCATCACCCATCTGTGTGATATTCCGACCATTCAGTTCGACGGGGGTACGGTTCCCGTTGGTGGGCCCGGCACCGGCTTACGCGAGACGTCGCTGGCTTCCCCGCCCGCGCTGACCGATACCATGACCCAGCCTTGCGGTGAGGATGTCCCGATCCGTGGCTTTCTGACCACCAATCCGGTAGACCCTGTTGGCACTGTGAATCGCTTCCGCGTGGCCTATCGTGAAGCCAGCGAGCCGATTCCGGCCACCAGCGGCGATCCGGCCACCTCCGCGATTCAGACCAGTTGGACCGTCTATTCCCCGAAACTGGAATGGAATGGGCTTAACTGGTCGTGGGAATGCACCAATCCGGTGACGCTGGCTACCGATCCCAATGGCTGGATGAACGCGCAGGACTTCATGAACGCCCGTTATGGCATGGGACCCTTCGTCAACTTCTGGATTCGCTGCGACAATCCGGAACTGCGGCTGGCGGTCTGGAATTCCGATGGGCTGCCCGTAGGCGAAGTGGACGCCGGCGGCAACCCCACCGGGTATCCGTTGGCGGGGGTGCAGGATCGGGAAGATCACTATGTGCTGTGGCTGGAATGGGAAGACACGAGCCTGGCCATGCACCGTGAAAACGCCGACCATAACTTGCAGTTGGATAACACGCTGCCCATCATCGCGGATTACCCCGATGGTCTTCAGGTCCGGCTGCCGGATGGCACGACGATTGTTCCGGCCTGCGGTGAAACCGGCCCAGGAGCGGATCAGCTTCAGGTCTGGGGCCAATTCGACGATCGCTATTACCTGGGCTTTTCGCTGCTGCTGCGCGGCGGCAATCCTCCGGCATCGGCCAGCTATGGGCTGCACTACTACTACGACCCGGATGATGGCACGCTGAGCGTCAAGAACACCGACGACACCGGCACTATGCCCGACGGTTCGACCGAGCATCTGCGGGACATCTTCATGACGGACCTCGGCGCGTCCTTCAGTGAGTGCTGCTATGTGCTCGACATCTATGTATATGATCGGGCCATCCGGCACACGTTTAACGGCGAACAGGTCAATGTCTACACGGGAGTCAACTACTCCAATGCGTTCATGACGTTCTCTGCCGCACCGTAGTTCCAGGGCAGCTACACCACCCGGTAACTCCAGCCGCTGTCTCGCATACACACCCAGTATGCGGCAGCGGCTGCGTGTTTCTGATGCTTTTTAGGACCTTCTTAACCCAAATACGCCTCGATAATGGCCGTGTCTTGCAGCATCTTTCGCGCTGGACTGTGATGGATAATCCGCCCGCGTTCGAGGACATAGGCATAGTCGGCGATGTCCAGTGCCTTGCGAGCATTCTGTTCGACCAACAGGATGGTTTTGCCTTCTCGCTTCAGGGATCGGATGATTTCAAATATTTCATTCACCAGCAACGGCGAGAGACCCATACTCGGTTCGTCCAGCATCAGAAGTTTGGGCCGCGCCATGATCGCCCGGCCAACCGCCAGCATTTGCTGTTCACCGCCGCTTAGTGAGCCCGCCTTCTGTTTGCGGCGTTCCTTGAGACGTGGAAAGCGCTCATAAACCGCTTCAATATCTCGTTCGATCGCCTCGCGATCATGGCGAATATAAGCCCCCATCATCAGGTTTTCTTGTACGGACATGGGCGCGATGACTTGCCGCCCTTCCGGCACCTGAATTAACCCCCGTTTGGCGATCCGATCCGGCCTCATACCCGTAATGCTGCGGGCATCAAAGAGGATCGAGCCTCGGTGCGGCTTAACTAATCCACTCAAGGCATTGATGGTCGTGCTTTTCCCGGCTCCGTTGGCCCCAATCAGGCAGACTACCTGGCCTTCCTGCACCTGAAATGAGATGCCGCGCAGCGCGGCAATCGCGCCGTAGCTGGCATGCAGGTTATTGACGTCAAGCAGGCTGGTCATACGGCTCTTCTTTTCCCAGATAGGCCTCAATGACGGCCGCGTTTTGTTTGATCTCGTTGGGCGTGCCCTGGGCAATCACCTCACCAAAGTTGAGCACCACCACGTCGTCACAGACCTGCCCGATCAGGGCCATATCGTGCTCGACGACCACTACGGTGATCCCTTCAGCCGACAGCCGCAGGATCTGCTCACCCAACTCGTGCGTTTCCACCGCATTCATGCCAGCCGTGGGTTCGTCCAGCAGGATGAGTCGGGGCCGGGTCGCTAAGGCGCGGGCCATTTCCAGGCGGCGCTGATCCCCATAGGACAGATTGCCGGAGCGCACCTTACTCACCGCGCCCAGTTGAAATCGTTCGAGCAAATGGAGCGCCTCCTGCCCGAAACGTTTTTCCTCGCGCCAATGATACGGCCAGGCAAACAGCGAATGCAAAAGCGTGGATCGGCCATGGCGGTGCAGACCCACAACCACATTCTCTAAGGCCGGCATATCATTAAACAGGCGGATATTCTGATACGTGCGTGCGATTCCCAACGCGGTGATGCGATGCGGGGATCGGTTGTGTATCCTGATCCCATCAAAAATGATCTCACCCGTTGACGGATGATCGAGCCCGCTGATGCAGTTCAACAGCGTCGTTTTGCCCGCCCCATTCGGGCCGATCAGACCCACAACCTTGCCCTCCGGCACGGTCAGATTCACGCTGTATAAGGCAGCCAGACCCTCGAAATAGCGGGAAACCGCTTTGATTTCTAGCATAGGGTTGCCGACGAACTGCTGCTGGTAGGCAGATCCGACGTGCTGGCAATCTCAGGGGGATAGACAATCAATCCCGCAATCGTGAGAAGGATAAGCCCCAGGAGATTGACATAATAGCCGTCGGCGAGGTGCGTGATCACGTCAAACTGGCGAATCCCGAGCAAAACGAGCACAAGCACACCCGCCGTGATCGACAGCGTCAAAGAAAAAAGTCCGCCCTGGGACAGTGGGTGTCTGCTCGAGACCCAGTAGAGTGCGGCGAGGATCACCACCACACCGGCCAGCCCCCAGAGTTCGTAACCCAATACCTGCCCGCCGGAGCGGCCAAGGTCTCGGTAAGGGAGAATATTGACCAGAGCAATAATGGCAATTCCAATACTGGCGAGGCGTCGGGCCATTTCAAACCGGCCTCCCGTGCGCCAGTAGGATCGTTGGAGCAGACCCACCAGACCGCTCGGCAGGTAGATAATGATGAGGAGCAGCACTGCCCCCGTCAGCGCGCCGGTATACTCCTGAAGATAACGTAAGCGTTCGGGAATGGCTTTGAGTGCCATGCCGCCAATAATCGGACCTGTCCAGTGCGAGAGGCCGCCCAAAACGGCAAATGCCAGAATGTCTACGGCCCGGCCAAACCCGAAGTCACTCGGCGTGACCACGCGGGTCGCATGCCCACTGAACCCCCCGGCCGCTCCCGCGATAATCGCCCCCAAAATGAAGGCCAGATTCTTGTAGTAGACCACGTTGATGCCGAGGGTGGCCGCCACTTTTTCGTCCTGGCGAATGGCTTCCAGGGCACGGCCAAAGCGGGAGCGGTGCATCCGAAACATAAAAAAGCCCAACAACAGGAGGAAAAGGACCAGATGCGCTGTTTCGGTCAGTTTGGGAATGCGATTGATCCCGCGCGCGCCGTAAGTAAACTGATACGGTTCGGCCGGATCCAACAGGGCCGTGGCCAGTTCATCGAAGTTCAGGATCATAATGCGGACGATTTCCCCAAAACCGATGGTCGCGATCGCCAGATAAATGTTTTTCAGCCGCAGCACGGGGAGTCCAATCGGCACGGCCACCAATCCGGCGGCCAGCGCGCCACACAGCAGCGCAGTGCCAAAAGGTAACTCAATCTCTTTGGTCAAAACGACGCTGACGTAAGCACCAATCGCCATAAAACCCGCATTCGCGAGGGACAGCAGCCCGGTGTTTAAGGTCAGATAGATGCTGAGCCCCAGAATCGCGTTGATCAGCATGAACTGAACCACAGATTCTCGGAGCCCAAAGGCAGCGAGCTGGTCCAGGATTGGCTTCAAAATCGAATCGAGTAGGTCTAGCATGATCCCCATCACGCGCGATCTTCGAGCCGCTGCCCCAACAATCCCTGTGGGCGAACGAGCAGAATCAAAAACAGCGACAGAAAGACAAAGGCGTCTCGCATGTCGCTTTGACCCAAAGCCACACTGAACACTTCAATAGCCGCCACCAGGAACCCACCCAGCACAGCCCCTTCAATACTGCCCAGGCCGCCCAACACAATAACGGTTAACCCCTTGAGCGCCACCGATTCGCCCATGAACGGCGTCATCGAGTTAAAGGCCAGCCCATAGAGCATGCCCGCGGCTCCTGCCAGAGCGCCCGAGATAAAAAAGGCGGTCATATAGATTGCATCGACATTGACACCTAATAAACTGGCAACCCGATCCTTGAACGCCACCGTGCGCATGGCGCGCCCCAGCTTGGCCTTCATCACGAGCAAACGCAGCAGGAGCATCAGGGCCACGGCAATCACCAGAACAAAAACCTGGATGGGCGTAATAATAATGGGCAAACCCTCGATGGGATCGGTGGGAATGCTGCCAATGGGAAAGCGTTTTTGAGCCGCGCCAAAGCGGATTTGTGCGAGACTCACCAACAGAACGGACACGCCGATACTGCTAATCAGTTGGTTGATTCGAGGCGCATTCCGTCTTCGAAGCGGCCAAAAGGCCACTCGATCGACCATAACACTGATCAGCCCGGCACCGATCATCGCCATGGGCAGCGCCAGCCAGATGGGGCGCTCAAGCTCCGTGCATGAGGCCGTAAGCACCTGATCGCCGCACGCCGAATAAAGCCCGATGAATCCTCCCCAAACAAAGACCGCGCTGTGGGAGAGATTGAGCAAGCCGAGCACACTGAAAATCAAGGCGTAACCCAGTGCGAACAGGCTGTAGAGTCCTCCAAGCCAGATCGCATTCGCGATTTGCTGGGGAATATTCACATTCATCGGATGTCAGTTCTACTCAGAGCCCAGGCAGAGATGTGAATGGGGAGATTCTTCTCGAAATCCCCCCTTGCTGTTTGAGTTATTCTTCGCCGAAAGTCTGACCCGCGATCTCCGCCGTCAGCAGCTCGAACTTGCCGCCGGAGACAATCTGAGCAACGGGATCATGGACCGGATTACGTTCTTCGTCAAAGGAGAACATCCCCAAAGGCGAGTCGAAATCCGCCGTAGCAGCCAGGGCATCGCGCACCGCAGCGGGATCAGCCGATGCCGCACAGCGAATAGCGGTAGCCACCAGCCACGTGCCGGTATACGCCTGAGCCGCGAACTGGTCAGGAGCCGCCCCATTCGCTTCCTGATAACCTTCACTAAAGAACTGGCTGATGTCGGAGGTGCTGCTGATATTCCACGCCGCCCCCACAATCACCCCTTCGGCCGCATCGCCCGCTTGTTCAAACAACGCCGGTGAATTGAAGCCATTACCGCCAATGATGGGGCCGGCGTAGCCGAGCTGGCGCGCCTGAATCACGATCGGCACCGCCTCTGCCACGAGCGCAGAAACGACAATCGCATCCGGGTTATCATTGATGATATTGGTTAACTGAGGAGAGAAGTCCACATCACCGCGCGCAAAGGTTTCTTCCCGGATAACCTCTATCCCATTGTCTGCAAGCGCCTGGCTGAAGACCTCATAGCCGCTGATGGTGAAGTCGTCGTCGTTGCCATACATGACGCCCACCCGCTCCAGACTCAGGATCTCGGTGGCCTGGGCCACCGTGCCAGGGATCACGGCCGCTTCGGGCAAGCTGTCCCGGAAAATGAACTTATCCAGTTCGGGATCGTCGTTCATCACGGTAATGCCGCCGGCGGTATTGCTCACACCAAGCACCGGGATACCGGCTTCAGCCGCAACAGGATCGGCGGCAAAGGCCTGGCTCGATAGGGTGGGGCCAATAATGGCGGCGACATTCCCCTCAGCCGTTACGTTTTCCATGGCCGCAATCGAGGTTTCTGCATCGCTCCCGCCATCCTCGTAGACCGCGACAAGCTCGGTACCCGCGCCAAGGTAATCGCTGTCATTAATCTGCGCTAACGCAAGATCGACGCCTTTCTGCTGTGGCTCACCGTATACGGCCACACTCCCTGACAGCCCGAAGACCACGCCAATGGCCACTTCGGCTGGCAAACCGTCGGGTGCTGGGCAGGTTTCCCATGCTCCGAGCGGCGGCTGTTCTCCCGCATCCTGGGCGCGTGCTGAAGGAAATAGACCGGCGGTAGACACGAGCAGAACAATGGTTAGAACCACTACGACCTTCTTCATATTCTTTTCTCCTCGGGTTAGCTTGTATCATAGTTTATACAACAGGTGTTAGTTTTTGTACCAATGCAAGCAGAATTATTACTGAAGCAAGCTCAATTCCCTTCAAGCCGTTGTGAACTCCGATGACCAATCATTCAAAAAGGGGTGGCAAACGAAGTGACGCCGCGGGTTGATGCGGATTTACAAATTGGGCCGGATTAAACGCCCCTCACCCTGCCCTCTCCCCGGCCAAGCCAGGGCGAGGGAAAAGGGCGGCGCCGCTCTCCCCCTCTCTAGCTCGGCTGGAGAGGGGGCCGGGGGGTGAGGCCGTTATACCAACTCTATTTTTCACCTGCGTAAATTTCCTGATTGCTGATACGGGCAGCTTCTGGGTTACAATGTATAGGAATTTATCGATTGCTAAGAAAATCAATAGTAAGGCATTGTTTCCTGAGGATGCTACCATGGCGCTTACACAGAATCAACGGGGTTGAACTCTACTGGGAGTTGACTGGGCAGGCGGGTGATCCACTCGTACTTGTCCACGGAGGCTGGGGGGATCACAGTGGTTGGGATCTGGTCGCCCCCGTACTCGCACGCTCATTCCGTGTTCTCACCTACGACCGTCGCGGCCACAGCCGCAGCGAGCGACTTACTACACAAGGAAGCGTGCGGGAGGATGTGACTGACCTCGGGGCCTTGATCGAACATCTCGACCTTGCACCTGCTCATATTCTGGGCAACTCCTTCGGAGGTTCAATCGTCGTTCGGCTTGCTGCGGAGCGGCCTGATCTATTCTGCAGTGCACTCGTCCACGAGCCTCCGCTCTTCGCGCTGATCAAGGACGCTGCTGCCCAGAACGCACTTCAGACTTACCAGGATCGGATCCGTGTTGTGCTTGAGCTACTGGAAAAGGGACAAATGGAGAGCGGTGCACGTCAGTTCATGGAGACCATCGCGCTTGGCCCTGGTCTTTGGGAGCAACTCCCCGAGGAAGAGCGTCAGATCCTCATCTTTAACGCTCCGACCTTCCTTGATGAGTTGCGTGACCCGGAAGCGCAGGTGATTGACATCCAACGGCTGACTGACTTTTCGTCGCCTGTGTTGCTGACACAAGGAGATCAGAGCGAGCCGTTCTTCCCGCTCGTTCTCGACGAAATTGCGCGAGCGCTCCCCAAGGCGCAGAGACAAACGCTGGCTGGGGCCGGTCATGTTCCTCAATCGAGCCATCCAGAGAAATACGTTGAGGCAGTGACCTCCTTCCTCAGAACAGCCGCTCCAGGACCGATCTGAAGATGGTCAGCTGTGAAGCCGCCAGGCAACGCCCTACAGCCTACACCCTGAATAAGACTAAGTCTGAATAACATGTGTATATCAAGTTGGAAGTTGAGCAAACGCATTGCGGACCCATCGCCAGCCAATGAGTGTGTTCAGGCCGAATTTGTCATGGCTTAATCGCCGCAAGTGTTGCTCAATCGTTTGACGTTTGTGTTGGATTGATTGGTACACTTCCCCCTCAATCTTGGCTCGCAACCACTCAAACACACGCTCGCAAGGGTTGAGTTCCGGTGAGTAGGGCAACAAGAATATCCGCTCAAAGCCCACTTCGCCCATTGCTTTACTGCGATGAGCAGAAGCACCATCCCATATCACGGCATCGGGCATCCATTTCCTGAAAATGGGAATGAGACTGCTTTGGTTCATGCCATCTGCCCATGCCCAATACAGTTTGCAGCGCATCACATCGACTGCCAGCACAAGATATTGCCATGCAAACTCAATTTGGATTGGTTGGATAATCGGCACTCCCTGCAAACCCCAGCGTTTTCGCGTCTGTCCCCACAAGCCGAAACGCATTTCATCGCTGAACCAGATATGGTGTAATGTGGTCATCTCAGCTGCCCGTAGTGCTTCCACCAAACCTGTTGACTGCCATTCTTTTTGTGCTTCAACATCAGCTTTGACTGAACGTGGACGAGGCACTTTGAGCCGGCATTTTAGCCTTTTCAGACACTTGAACAAACCAGAATAGCTGTACTGAACCTGCCAACGATCTTTTACCCATTGGATGGCATCCCCGACATTACGAAAATTCCCCAATGCCACTTTTGCTGCTAATGCTTTTTGTTGTAATACATTCAATCTGGCAGGTCGACCTTGATTGCCATGTGCTCTAATCCGTTGTAGCACTTCTTTCAACCCACCATGGCGATACCACGCTACCCAATCTTGAAGCGTACGATAGCCAATACCGACTAATTCGGCAACCGCTTTCATTGTCTTGCCCAGTCGAAGTTGCCAAAAGGCGTGCAGGCGCGTTTTCCGTTCCGAGTTGCGTTCTTTACGGTAGCGTCTTTTGAGTTCTGGAGCTGTTTCTTGCCATTCAATTTTGAGAGTTCGTCCCATGCGTTTTTGGGAACGATTTTATACGCAGATGATTTTGCTCTACGGTATTACTTTTATATCCGCGTTCAATTGTTAAACGGCATAAACCGCGCGGCTATTCAAAAAGCCCGGAAGCCCGCTAAAGGGGCTGGGCCGGAGTCCTTATAGGCATCCAGTAAAGCGTTTGTGGGTCGTTTACCCCTCCCTAAATCCCTCTCCGCGTGTGGCTATGCGTTACCCATAAATATAGTGCGGGGGGAAACGGGGGGTAAAATGGGAAAGCACAAGGCCTAAACGAGGAGGAGCGCCCCATGATCGACGATGTGGATTACATCGACTTGGCGGATGCGCGGCTGCAGGCGCGGTTGAGCCGGCTGGTCGAGGAGTTGAGCGCGGCGCCGGAACGGAGTATTCCGGCGGCGTGTGGAGCCTGGCATGAAACCAAAGCGGCCTACCGTTTTTTTTGATAATGAGCGTGTGGAGCACCAGGAGTTGGTTGCCGGGCAGCGGGCGGCGTGTGTGGCACGGCTACGAGAGAGGGGTGGCGGGGTGGTGTTGTTGGTGCAAGACACGACCAGTTTTGACTTCAAACATCATCCGCACACGAGCGGCATGGGACCGTTGGAAAACGCGCACATGAGCGGGTTTGTGGCACATACGACGCTGCTGGTCAGTGACACAGGGGTGCCGCTGGGGGTGTGGGACCAGGTCGTCTGGGTGCGCGCGGCAGGGGCAGGTCAGCGCGCGCAGCGCCATGTGCGCGCCTTCGAGGACAAAGAAAGCTTCAAATGGGTGGAAGGACTGCCCGATCTGGAAGCGGCTGCACCGTATGCCCAGGTGGTCACCGTGGCCGACCGGGAAGCCCATATCTACGAATTTATGGATTATTTACAGGAGCAACCGGCTGCATTCATTGTGCGCGCCAGCCGGGGACGCGGGTTCACCCACGATGACCAGGAGTTGTTTGAGGCGGTGCGGACCTGGCCGGTTCAGCAGCGTTACACGCTGACCCTCAAGCGCCGCCCCGACCGTGAACCCCGTGACGCGCTGGTGGAACTGCGCTTTGGCACGCTGACGCTTCAGGCTCCCCGGCGGGCGCAGGCGACCCACCCGACGCTGAGCGTGCAGGTCGTGGAAGTCCTGGAACCCGATCCCCCGCCGGGTGAGGAAGCCGTGCAGTGGCTGCTGCTGACCTCGCTGCCCGTCACGACGTTGGTGCAGACCCAGCAAATCGTCACCTATTACACCTATCGCTGGCTCATCGAGCGCTTTCATTATGTGCTGAAAAGCGGCTGTCAGTTGGAAGCCCGCCAATTGCAGACCCAGCCCCGCCTCGAACGGTTGTTGGGCGTGTTCAACCTGGTGGCTTGGCGCTTGTTGTGGCTGGCCTATCAAGCGCGTCAAACCCCTGACGCCAGTTGTCTGCTCGCCCTGTCCGAGGCCGAATGGCAGCCGCTCTATGCCCATCACCACCGCACCACGCGCTTGCCCGCCACGCCGCCCACCTTGCATCAGGCCACCCGCTGGATTGCCCACCTCGGCGGCTTCTTGGGCCGTAAAAGCGACGGCGAACCGGGTGTCAAGGTCCTGTGGCGCGGTTGGATGCGCTTGCAGGACATCGTTGATACCTGGCTGTTGTTTCATCCCCCTCCCCGAGATGTGGGTAATGCATAGCCGCACTCGGAGAGGGACTTCCCGCGCGCTCCCCTTTCTCCGCGTGCGGGGATAAGGGGCGCCGACCGAAGGTCGGACGGGGATAGGGGTAAACCTGACGGCGTATCCCGCTTTAATTCTTAAACAGCCTCAATACGCCCCTACGACAAGCACGTTACCCGATATCCCGATCGGGCCATCCACGGCCGTTGGGGGCGTCCATTCGCCGATGTCTTGAGCAAAGAGCCATGATGAGGGAAGATGACCCAAAAAGATGGGCGCAACAGGATTTATGGCGACGAGGAGGATTCACCCTCACTGCTCTGTGATCGAGTGAGCTCTTCTTCCAGGACCTGAATCGCCCCGCTGATGCGCAGCAGCGTCTGGCGCAGGTTTTCACGTTTTGTGTCCAGTTCGTTCAGCATCTTCTGCCCGGCCTCTAATTCCGCCCGGAGTTCTTCCAGACGTTTCTCGAGTTGTTGTCTCATGTGCGCCGCCAATCGGATCCCCTTAGTCGTTCTGGCCCTTGACCAGCTTGAGATAGGGCCAGAAATAGAGCAGGCTCTTGCCAGTGGATTTTAGAAGGGTTTTCGCCAGATGTCCACCATCCGCAAAGACATTCATTTTGGCGACTCCCCCCTGTCCGGCCAGGATACCGAGAAAGCCTGCCACCAATCCGATCCCCGTCACGCCGCCAAGCCAGTAACCCGCCGTGAGCGAGGTCGTCTGGAAGGGCAGCGCATATTCCGAGTCCGGGACGGCTGCCGCGTAGATCAGGAGGCTGGTTTTCCAGAACACATCGACAAAGCCGCCATTCTCCTTGTAATTCTCCGGCCGCTCCTGGGAAGCGTCGGTGGGTTCGAGGTGGTTGATGAGCGACAGCAGAGACAAGATAAATTCGGCAATAATGTCAGTCCAGTGGGTATCGACCACTTCCACGCCAACAACGCCCAGGATCGAATCCAGCGTTCTTGCTGAACTCACTGGCAGAGGCCTCGGGTCCGGTCGGCGGGGGTTCTTCTTCTCCAAGTGCCTTGGCCAGCGCCTGAGCGCCTTTGATAAGATAACCGATTCCATCCATGATCAGGTCGTACCAGAAGCCAATCCCTGCCACGACGGACATGGGGCGCTGCTGGGCGAGCTTGATGATCATCTCCGAGAGCGCCCGCCCGGTTTCATAGCTGTCCCCCGCCAGCGAATACGTGAAATCATCCTCGCCTATCGAAATTCCGATCTTCATGCTGCCGATTACCGTTCCCGCCACATCCTGTGCTACAGAGCTGCCGTAGGCCCATTTTTCAATCGTGTCGGCCTTGTTGATCAGCGAATAGTGCCGGTTGTTGCTGTTCGGCAGCCGCTTGAAGACGGGGGCATCTTGCCATGATACATTCGTGCCAACGTGCATAATCCGCTGACCGAGCAACACCTGCGTGCGTTCGCGGTTGATCCACACCAAATCGCCCTTCGGCTTGCCGACGGTCGAGCGCACCCAGCCCCAGAACCCCCCTGTATCGACGGTGAATTTGGTCCCATCGCGCTCGACGGTGTACTCATAGTCGCCATCGTCCAGCAGCCATTGGCTCCCCAACTCACGAATGGACAGCCTGGCCCAGGCCGTGAGCGGAATCCCGTTGGTTTCAAAAACTTGCCGCAGCGCGGGCGGGAGCTTTTTCGCGTCCAGATCCGCCATGAAGTCACCGGACGCTTCAAACAGGCCCTGGGTAGTGGAAGCAGGGCTGATCGTCATCTTGCCGCCGAACTTGATGGCGATGTAGGTGGTCCCGGCCGCGATATCAATCGTCCACAGGTTGCTGCCCACTTCGTGCGAGACGGAGATACTATCGGATTGCAGCAGGATGATGCCGTTTTCGCGGAACACCTTGCGCAGGCCGCTCTGATCGCCCGAGATTGCTTCGAGGAAGTCGTTTTCGCCGATCTCGAACAGCCGGTAGACCACAAATCTGGTGCCGGTGATCCACCTGATGAGGAATTCCTTCCGGTCATAGACCGTCCATTCTTTGTTTTCTTTTTCGGTCACGACAAAAGCCGGTCGCGACAGGACGACGCTGCAATGAAGGAACGCGTCGCGAAGTGAATCAGATACCCTGCCGTTATCAATTTCGGTTTCGGTGGGAAGCGGCAGCTTGCCCAGGTCGCCATCGATGTTGTCGTATTCCAGCAATTTGCTGGCGTAAAAACAGATTTCCTCCCGATCAGGGGCCGTGGCGGCGGCTCCCATCCCGCCGTCGCCAAAGGACGGAAAGCCGCTGTAGGGCAGCAGGTCCGTCACGGTGCTCCCGGCGCGGAAGTAAGCGGCCGCTGCTTCGCCGGTACAGGCTGCCTGGGTCAATGCGCCGTTTACGTCGGGGCGTTGGAGCAGCGTCAGCAGCGCTTGCGCCGCGTCATCCGCGTTCAGACTGGGAAACACAAAAAGCTGCTGCATCGCGCGCCGGATGCGGCTCAGCGCCCCGGCAGCCGTTCGGCGGTTGGCCCGCTGAGCAGGGGTTTCATCGGGCGCGGGCTGCTGCAAAGCCAGCACCATATCACCGAACAGGCCCTCGACCATCTCCTGGACAAACGTCGGCGTGATGTGCAGATCGGTTTCGAGGATGTCAAAAACCTCGTTGATCCGCTGGCGAATCTGTGCCGGGGACAGGCTCTTGAGCGTATTGGTCAGCCCCACGAACAGATCTTCCACGTCGTCAACGACGCTTCCCGCATTGTCGGGGGGCTGCTCGACGATCGACTCCACCCGCTCGATGGTGGGTTGGAACATGCCCGCCAGGCGCACCGCCGCGCGATTGGCCCCGGCCCCGGATCGTTCGGCCAGCCGGTTCACCGTACCATAGGCCGAACCGGCCAGCGTCGCCGCCAGCGATCCGCCTTCCAGTCCGTCGGTGATGAGACAGGTCGCCAGTGCGATCAGGTCATCGAGCACAGCCTCATCATTGGTGCGCTGGCTGGCACGTTCGAGCCGCTGCGGTTGTAGGAGAACGGAGCCGATGACCACGGGCTGCATCCTTTCTGGATCAGCTAAAAAGAGGGTATCTCGACATCAATATCGATGTCGATACTGATGCTGATGGAGGGCACAGCGTCGCGCATGCGCTGATACGCCTCGTTCACCCGCGCCATCTCCGCGCGGAGTTCCTCCTCAACTCCCGCCAGGCGATCAAAAAGAACATCCAGCGCGGCACTGGGATCAAAGACCGCGATCAGCGGGATAATGCGTTCTTCAAATTCCGGCTGGACAACCTCAACGACCAGTTTTTCAGGATCGAGCGCCTTCAGTTTGTCGATAACGGTCTGGTAATCGCTGTCCAGTTCGGCAAGATCCGCCGCCGAGATCAACAGGCCGATCTGAAGCGAGGCGAGCATCTCCTCAAAAGCGGCCTCGACGATCTGCCGCAGCGCCGCCGGGCCGATCGCTTCGAGTTTGCCGCGCAGATCGGCGAAAATGTCACCGAGGCTCTGGGTCAAAAAATCCAGGTTGAAGTTTTGCAGCTTGTTGATCAATTCCTGGATCTCATCGCGGATGCCGCCCAGCGAGTCCGGGCCGAGCACAAGAGCGGTCAGTTTGGTGTTGATCGCGCTGGTCAGCGCTTGCAGCCGGGCGAGCAGCGTGCCGAAGAGTTGGCTGAGCGGGGCCGCCAGCGACAGCAGCGCCACGATCGGACGGCCGGCCTTAGCATCCAGCGCCTCGCGCACCCACTGGCGCAGATTATCGGGCGTAAGCTGCAAATCGCGCAGAGCGGCCAGCGGTCCCACGTCGTGATAGCGGCTGTCCCAATCGTTGAGCATGGTCTCAAGCTGTTGCGCGGCCTGAGTCAGGGCGGCTTGCAGTTCGGCCGGCTTCTGATAGGGCGCGGTGAAGATGGGATCCATCGGATCAAACCGGTTGAGCACCGCCAGAATCGCCGCTTTTTCCGGTGAAGCGGGCAGGGCTTCCAGGGCGGGACGCGGCACGCCGTGATAAGCCTGGACGATTTTGATCAGCCGCTCCTGGGGCGTCAAGGTATCGAGCACCGTTTGCAGCGAGGCGGCCTGATACCGGTCTGTCAGCGCCGTGGCTTTGGCCGCATCCAGGGCCGCTTCGACCGCGTCCAGCGCCGGTTGCAGCGAACTGGCGTCACTGATGCTGTCCAGGTTGGTCAGTATCGAATCGATCCAGGCGTCCATCTGCTGGCGCGGATTCGCCAACCCATTCAACATATCGGTGACACGCTGAAGCAGGGCGATGGTGTCGTTCCCGGCTTGCGCGGCGCTTTCAACCTGACCCAATACCCGATCAAGCTGCTCAAATGTCTCATCCACCGGCAGCGCGTCCAGGATGGCACTGATCGCACCCTGAATGGCCGTCTCCAGCGGCCCGACCACCGCTTCGGGCTGCAACTGGTCAAACGCCGCCAGCAGATCGGCAAACAGCGGTTCCAGCGGCGCGAACAACTGGCCGGGGTTGGCGTTATCGCGCAGCCGGTCTTTGAGCGTTTCGAGTTCGGCCCCGGCCGCGTTCAGCAGTTGGCTCGGCTGGAAAGCATCCATCTGCTGCAGAAGGTTCTGGTACGGCCCGGAGATCGCGCCGCCCAGGAGCGCCGCCGGTTCAAAGCCGCGCACCTGCGCCAGTACGATCTCCGGCTGCTGCTTCGCCACCTCCAACAGGGGCAGCGGTCCCTCGACAACCAGTTCGCCCAGCCGTGCGATCAGCGGATCGGAAAAGGGCGTCAGATCGGGTGGCAGAATAGCCAGCGCTGCCTGTAAGGGATAGTTGCAGCGGCGTGCTGAGCTGCGACGTATCCAGTTCCTCAAAAATGGCCGTGAGCTTGTCGATCTCGGCAATCACCGGATCGGTGACGGCGCTGAACGACACCGCGTCCAACGCCTGCGCGGTTTGATCGAGCGCATCCCGGATGGCGTTCATGGCCGACAGCACTTCGGGATGTTCCAGGACGCCGGCGACCGCCTCAATCGCGTCCTGCAGGGCGGCGATAATATCCGCCGGATCGAAGCTGTCTACGCCGTCGCTGATGTTCTCGATAATGTCGCTCACCGCGTCACGCACGGGCGCGAACAACGTCTGCAACTCATCCGCCAGCGTCGCTTGAAAATCATCGATGGCATCTTGCAGGTCGTCCACCAGTGCCGCCGGATCGATCGGGTCGAGCAGGTCCTCAACCTCGCCCAGAAGAGACTGCACTTCCAGGGTAACGCTGATGAAAACTCGCGTCCAGCGCATCGACCGCCGCGCGCATCCCATCCGCGACCGTCTGAAGCGGTTCCTGAATAGCCGAGAGATCGAGCCGGTTGAGCAGTTCTTCCAGCCATTCGACCACCGTGTTGAGCCAGCTTTCCAGCTCACCCAATCCGGTCACGTCGAGCGCGGATTCCGGCGGCACTGGCAGGCGGTTGAACAGCGCATCCGGCTGGAGCAGTGCCACCAGCCGCCCCATCTGGTCGTCAAGATCCTGATCGAGCGTCGCCAACCGATCGTCCAGCGCCGCAAAGTGCAGGAGCAGATTGTTCTGCACGTCCTGCTGGATCACCGCGTAATTGTCGAGCAGGGCGTTCATCGCAGTCACAGCCGGCCCGGTGGCGCTGAGATCGCCGCTCTGTACCGCCGTCCGCAGCGTCGCTAAGTGCTCGGCCAGGCCATCCGCCGTTTGCGCCAGCGCCGCGACCGGAAGCTGGTTCTGGACCGCCTGAAGCGACGTTTCAATTGGGCCAAAAGCCGCGCCGGGGCTGTCCGCGATAGTCTCCACGAGCAGGGTGAGCGTGGCGTTCATGTGGGCGAGCAGTTCCGCCGCGTTCATCGCGTTGCGCCACGTGACCAGCGTAACCAGTGGATCGCGCAGATCATCGATAATGGGTATCTGCACGATGCGGAACTCGCTCGAGTTCACATTGTGCAGTATCAGATACAGCCAATCGAGCAGGGTGCTGAGATTCAGCGGCGACGGGAAGAGATCCAGAACGCCGTTCATCTGCTGGATGGACGCGGGTGTGGCGGGCGTTTCAGCCGGAGGAGTTTCAGCGGCTTCGCCGATGCAGAACAGATCCACCTGGGCCGCCTGATAGATCGCCAGCACCATCTCGAGCACCTGTCCCAGCGGGCCGGTCAGGCCGCCTAACTGGCCTTCGAGCGCGCCTAAGCCGCCGGTCAAGCCGCCCGTAACGCCTGACAGATCGCTCGGAACAGCCTGCATCAATGCGTCGAGCGTGCCCGCCAAATCCGCGCTGATCGCAAAATCCGGCAGGGGCAGCGCTTGCAGAGCCGTGCTCAGGTCGCCCAGGTCGTCCGGCGGGTTCTGAACCAGCCCGGCAACCGTGGTAGCGAGAGTGGAGAGCGTCTCGGACTGGACGGTGATCCGAACCGATACGTCATTGCCTTGCAGCGAGCCATCAAGACGCTCAAAAACAGTCGGCATGGTGGGTTATTCCAACTCTACGCCAATATCGACCGGGAAATCGCCGTGATGTCCTGGGCTGCGGATCTTCTCGATCAGGCCGAAGCCATCGGTGATCGCCCTGGTCAGGAACAACTGGCCGGTGGATTTGAAATTCAGTTGCCACCGGATATTCGTGCCAGCCGCGCCCGGCACACCTCCCAACGGTTGAAGCTGCGTCAGGCTGTGGGCGGAACCGAATACCCCGGCGCTGTAGACGGTCTGGCTGGTGGTGTTGTAGTGTTCCAGCAGTTCATCACGGTTGGTGAGGATGGCGGCCATAACCAGGGCCGCCCACTGTTCGGCCGCGCCATAGTTGGCCTCATAGATCTCAATCTGGAAATCCTGGCGAAAATCCTGCACGGTAAACACACCCGCGAATGAGTAGCGCAGCAGGATGCTGTCCGCCATCGAAATATCCGTGCCGAAGGCGATTTCGGCATTCGGGTAGTCGATGGTGAAATCGTGTCCCTCTTGCAGAAGCACGCGCCGTTCGTCCAGCGTGCCTTTATCGAGAATCAGCTTGCACAGCGCCGACATGAGCAGCGGCGTATGGGTCAGCGCGTAAGGTCCCTGCGGATCGCCCTGGTTCACCGGGATCTCCTGCGTGAACTCCTGCGGGCGCGGCTGGCTGGAACTCAGATCGCGCGCCGCCTGAGCCATTTCCAACAGGCCGGGCATCAGCGCGATCAGCGGCAGAGCCCCCGCGCCAGGCGGATTCACCGGCCCCAGCACAATATGCTGGTTCGGGTTGGAAATAGCGCCTGCGAATTCCTGGCGCAGAATCTCGACGATGCGGTTCAGCAGATTTTGAATCATGACGGCCTGGACCAGCGATAAGCGGACGAGCGTTACGGCGTCTGACAACCGATAGAGCATCTGATGCGTCTTTAACCCCATCCCCGGCCCCTCTCCCCGCTGCGGAGAAGGGGAGGCGCGTCGGCAACCCGACCCGCTTCAAGTCCCCTCTCCGTCTTATGGGGAGGGGATTTAGGGAGGGGTAAACGAGGCTAGTGCAGCAGCACCAGGATCGGGATTTTGCCTTTGCCCTTCTTCAGCGATCCGAGCGCCTTACCGATCAGCGCGCCCACGGCTTTGTCCGGCTCCAGGACTTTCTGCGCGTGGCCCTTGGTCGGGCTGGTGGTCAGCAAATCCCCGACCCGAATGGCGGCGATGTCGGCGTCCACTTTGCAGTAGGCATAAGCGCCCAGTGTGACCATCTTGCCAAGCTGGCCGGCTTCGACCTTGGTGGCATCCAGCGCCTCGTGGACCGGCGCAGCCAGTTTGGTCAGCGGATTCTCCGGGAGCGCCGGGAGTTCGACCTGTTTAGACTTCCTGCGCCTGGCTTTTGATTTCGAGCTTACGGTATTCCTCCTCAGTGGGCAGGAACTGCCGAAGATCCACCGGCGGCAGGCTGTCCGCCGACACGACCGCCTCCACAATGCCGCACACGCGGGTATCATAGGCCTGATCGGTCAGATTCACTTCGGGCACGGGAATACTGTTGCCGACGCCGTAATACTGGTTGATTTCGCCCCCATCAAGGACCACCACGTCACCCTGTTCCAGCGTGTCACCGACCGCGTTGATGAAGTTGTCGATCACATAGCCGCCCTTGCCGCCGCCCGCGGTGAGCGACCCGGCGATAAACACATTTCCCGCGTGATTGACCGAGAATTTCTTCTCGAAGGTGGGTGCGTTAGGACCGCCACCAATGACGATAAATCCACTTGAGAAGGTGTTCCCGATAGCAAATTCATAGGTCACGGGTGGTTGGTTAAAGATCAGGCCCGAAATATCCGCCATCGACAGCTTCAGGTTATTCGCGAAAAAGCTGCCCTCATTACCGAACGTATCGTTGGTGAACCGGGCACTGCCCTGGCCGGTCTTTTGGATCAACAGATCGCCGGTAAGCTGCAAGGCCCCGGTGCCCGTATCCATCGTCAGTCCCCAGCCGACGCCAGTGTTGCCCCACAAGCCGACGTGGGTATCGTCGGACATGCCAACGAACGCCCGGTCGTTGGCTGGCCCGGTCTGGAACAACCAGATACCGGCCGAGGACTCCGCCCCCTGCCGGACTCGCATCCGGCTGCCCACGTCCAGCAGGAAGCCCGGCGGATCAACCCCGATGCCCACATTCCCGTTCGCTTTGACCGTGAGCCGGGTGACATTGCCCCCCGCCCGCAGTTGCAGATCGTGGTTGGTCATGGTCGAGACAATACCGCCCGCATTGTCCGCGCCAAGCAGCACTTCGTGCGAGCCGTTGTTGGCGATGATATTCAGATAGGTGCCCGCTGCCCCGCGCACCGTCAGAGGGCGGTTGGGCGCAGCAGCCGAGCCAACTCCCAGACTCCCGCTGACGGTCAGGGAGCCATTGATCGCGCCGCCGGTCAGGTTCAGTTTGGCCGTCTCCAGCCGAACCACCTCCGTCATGGCCTCGTTCCAGTCCTGCGCTTTGATAAGGTCGCCAGGGTTTTGGGATATGGGTGCGAAAGCCATAACCGCCTCTCCTTTTCGTTAGAAGATAATTTCCCAGATCAGGGTAAGCTTAAAGTCGGCGGTCTTATTGATCGGCGGGAAGACAACCCGGTTGTACATGACGCCGCCCGTGGCCGCGTTGAACAAGCCTGCCTCAGTCAATGCCGCGTTGGCGTCGGTAAAATCCAGCTCGGCCGTGATCATCACCCGGCGCTTATCCGTGTCGGTGGTGGTAATGTGCTGGCTGGGATCAACCGGGTTGATCGCCTTGCGAAAGACTTCAGTTGCCAGCGCCGCATTGGCTGCCGCCACAGGAGCATTCCCCGTCCCTACCGCCACATGAGAAACCGGGTCAATCGGCTCGTTGATAAACAATTTCGCCACCAGATCGCGCCCGCTCAGCACAATGCTGTTATTGACCTGGATCGTTTCGACCAGTTCGCTGGCCGCATTTCGTCTTTGCACCGTCAACCGCCCCCGCATATCCAGGGCATCCTGAAGTTTCATACCCGGCTCTCCTACGCGAATGTATTCAGACTGTTGAAGCGGGTGAAGTCGAACACCCCGCTGGCGATAAACTGATCGGCTAGCTCCTGGTCGATTCCACCGGGATACGGGCTCTGGATGCTGCCAATGTCAAAATTGAATTCGTCCATCTCCAGATCCTCAGTGAAGGCCTGGTGCTCGCCGTGCATATTCAGATGGTCCGCCATATCATGCGGTTCGACGAAGGCTTTTTCGTAGACAATCGCCGTGCCCACCCCGGCCGCCTTCACCTTATTGACGATGTACCCGATCTGATTGCGGGGATGGTCGCCAAACTCGTCGAATTTGTCGGTGAATCCCGGAATATCCCAGGGAATATAGACGGTGAAAAAGCCGGGAGTCAGCCGGGTGAGCGATACGTTCACATCCGCCGCCGGTCCGCTGAACATCCAGGCTGGCATGTCAAACTGATCGGATGCTGGCGGATCAAATGTCCCCTCGCCAAATCGCCCGACCGGCAGCGGCAAAGACTGAGGCGTAGGTTGCAGCAGGGCTTCCAACTGCCAGGTGGATGTTCCGGGCGGCACCGCTGGCACGCTGCCCACGATTCCCGTCGCCACCCCGTTGAGCAGCGCCGAACCATCGGCAAACAGCGCCAGTACATCGCTTTTGTCCAGAACGCCCGGATAGGTCACTGCCTCGCCGCTTGTGACATTGACAACTCTCAGATCAACCAGCAAAACCGGCAGATTGGGGCGCAGATTAATGCGAATCTGCGGTGTGGTCGGCGTCGGGTTCGGGTTGATGACCGTGAACGGCTGGTACAGCGTCACACTGTAATTCGTCCCGGCGCTCGCGTCCGGCGAAAACTCCACGATCCGGATTTTGCTGCGCGCCTCTCGCACGAGCGCGCGCTCGTAGTCGGTGGCGCTCTCGACTTCTACAATGCCCAGGTTCGCCGCGACGATCGCCGTAATGCCGTCGAGGGTCGATGCGCCGCGCATCAAAACTCGGATCAGCCCCTTGATACGCGCCCGGTAGAGCGCGTCGTCGACCAGCCCGTCATTGCCGGGCCGGCGGTTGACCTGCTTAAGCTGCGATGTCCCCCCCAGGGCTTCCAGATAGAGGGTGAATATCTTGTCCAGGTCGCCCTTCTGGGTGGTATCAAAACCGTGCGAGCCCTCGTTGTTGGCCTTGTCTACCCAGTGAGCGTGCATCACGCGCAGCAGGTCAATTTCGGCGTCTTCCAGGATCTGCCCAAACAGATTCACGAACGCAAAGAGAACGCTGTCTCTGTCGGGCGTGTAGAAGTGCGGAAGCCGCCGGATGATGCTGGTCGTTTTGGCCGGTGACATGCGCCTACACTCCGGTGATGGTTACGGTAATGGCCGACGTCTCGACCGGCTGCACGCTGGCGATTTCGACCGAGCGGATGTGAATGCTGCTGCCGGGGCTGCTCGCCGTCTGGCTGCGGTTGTCGCATTCGGATTCCCCGGTCAGGGTCATGGCCGTTACCCGGTAGTTGGTGCCGGGGATCAGGCTTTCGATCGCGTCGGTCACTGCGTCAAAACTCACCGGCTCGCCCGCTTCCAGCCCGGCGAGCAGCGGTTTGCCGGCGATGCCGTTTTTGATGTTGTTTTGCAGCGTGGTCGCGGCATTGCCCGTCGGCGCGGGCGCAGGGACCAGGACTTCCACGGCCAGATTGGTGATCGCGATCTTGACCAGCGGGGTGCTGCCCGTGATACAGAAATGCTCAAATTCGGCGCGCTCAAAAGCCTGGACCTCGATCTTATCGTTCGTAACCCGGCCCGGAAGCAGAGTCGCATCGTCGTTCAGGCGGACGCGAAAATCATCCGTGTCCAGATCAACACGCTGAACCGGGCTGATAGCCTCCGCCAGCGCGACCAGATCATCGAATACCACGTCGGCATCGGCGGGCAGATCGGCCAAATAATCGGTTAGCCCGGAAAGGACCGCAGCTTCGACCACCAGCCTTTCGGCCGTGGTCAGGGTGGATGGCAGGGTGAGCTTCAGCGCACCCGTGATCTTCAGCACGCTGTGGTAGGCGAAAATGTCACCCAGCGCGCCTTTTTCGACAAAACGAACGGCGATGTCCGCGCTGGTGGCGGGCAGCGTGCCGCACCAGGGATCAGGAATTAGCTCCAACGACGACGACGCCAGCGATATGCCCGCCCCGGTGATCCGGCTTTCGATCTCGGCAAAGACGACCGGAGCGCCAGCGTCCAGCCCATCAAAATACGTCTGGAGCGCGCTGCGCGCCGCGTCCAGCGTGGTGGCGTCCAGGCCGGCGGTTGCCCGGAATTCGATGTTGACCGTCAGGGGTTTCAGCTCGGAAGCGACGCACAACAGCCGGGCTTTGAAGCGCTCCGACGGCTCGCTCTCAACACGCCGGGTCGTCGCCGGGTCGAACGCGATCGGCTCCGTCGTGCCGTCGGGTTTTTCGCGCGTGATGCTCATCGTGAACTGGATCAGGTCGTTCACCCCTTCCACCGCCAGGATGCTTTTGATGATCTGGCTCAGGAGCAGGGGATCGCCCATCTTCAGACTCTCGATATACAACTCGATCTGTGCCTGGACGTTCGTCTCGAATTCGGCGCGCTCTTCCGGCGAGAGCTTCAGATCGGGATTGATCTCGATCTGAAAGACCGATTCCACGGCGAGAGCCACCGCCAATTCGAGCATCACAAAGATACCGGCCGCGCGCACCCGGTCGATGGCATCCCGCACGCGCTTGGCTTCCGCGGGCACGTCCAGGTCCACGCCATCGACATAGACCTGCGCCACCCCAAACTGCGGCGGTTCGGTGTCAAACGGCTCAATCACGCGCACGTCCGTGATACCGGACATGCTCAACAGCGCGTTTTCGATGGCGATGATGCTGGCTTTGCCGGACGAGATCAGGGCGTTTTTGGCCCGTTCGCGCAGTTCGTCGTCGGTTTCGCGCCGCTTGCCGGTGAAGATCGTCGCGTTGGCGTTGACCACCGACTTAATGCCCGGAATCGGCCGGGGCATCACGACGATGGTCTGGGGTAAAACGACCTCCTGCTCGCCCCGGTTGAACGCCTGCACGCGCACATCAAGGCTGGTCCGATCTTTCGGCAGGGTTTTCGCTTCGACCGTCTGGTAAACCTTTTTGGGCGCTTCCGGCGTGTCTTCGGTGGCAACCAGCGTCCCGAACGGGATCTGGATGTCTTCGTTGCCGATATCCCGCTGGAAGGTCACGATCCCTTCGGCAAAATCCGGCTCGCCGCGCGTGATCCCCAGGATCGCCACCACCATGTCAAGCTGCTGCCCTTCGGCCGTATCCACATAAGCCGACAGGTAGACAAGCTGCATCTTTTCATAGAGCAGCGCCACTTCATAGGAGAAGGATTCAACCAGGGTGCGCGCCACGCTGCCGGTTTCAAAATCGGTGATCACCCCGGCCGCTTCTGCCTTGGCCCGCATCGATTTAAAGACGTCGCTGAATTTCTTGGGTTCGAACGACATAACTACCCCCCGACCTGCAGCGGAATGACGAGGGTCAGGTCTTCGTCATCGCCCACGGGTCGCACGCGCACCGTGACCCGCAGGGTATCGCGCTCAAGACCCCGCGCGAGCGGCGCGAACGTCACGTCGGTGACTTCCTGGATGCGCGGCTCCTGCGCCAGACACTCCCGGATATAAATCCCGGCTAAACCGCGCGTCCGTGCGTTATTCAGTTCACCCACCAGCAGATGCAGCCGCGATCCGTAGTTCGGATGCCCCAGGCGGGCCAGCTCGCCGCGCCGGGTCAGCAGGCGGTTGATGATCGCCTGGGCCAGATTGGCGCGCCCGGCCACCGTGCCCAGGTCACTGCCGGCCGAGGACATCAGATCGACCGGCTCCCGGTCGGACGTCATCTGCTCGAACGCGCGCCGGGTAAGCTTGAGGTCTTTGAAAAAACGATCGCCGGGCATAGTCTGTCTGCCTTAATCACCGACTTTAACGGATCCGCTGGACGATGTGATTTTGCCCTGCACTTTGACCGGCGCAGGATTGGGCGTCCCTGTGGCCGATCCCGCCACCGCGATGATAAACGATCCCGAAGGAATCGTGACTTCGACCGTATCATCCTGGCGGGCAGCCCCCTTGCTGCCGTCGTTCAAATTCACCTCGCCTCCCGTAACCGTGACATCGCCGGCCGCCTCAATAATCACATTGCCGTCGGCGTCGATCTCGATCTTGGTCCCGGCCTTGGTGGTGAGGGATACCGTTTCCACATTGGTCAGGACCATCTGGCTGGCATCGTTCTCGGGTGGGCGATCCTCATCGTTGTACAGCCGCCCAAGGATGATCGGCGCGTTGATGTCACCATGCACAAATCCCACTACGACCAGATCCCCCACGTTGGGGATATTCGCCAGCCCGATATGCCCCGTGGCAATGGGCACTTTGCGCAGCTCAAAGTCGCTGCCGTCCGGCTGTTTGTGGTGCCTGAGCTTCACCGAGCACTGGTAATTATCCTTGTCACTGTCCGACGCATGCGGGAAGATCGAGGTCACGACCCCTAGTTCAAGGAACGAGAGTTTGAGCGCCTCCTGCTCGGCGACTTTTTTCATAATGCCGATGATGCTGTCCGTCATAGTTCCAGCCCACAGATTCGGGTAAAAAAGCCTTTGCGGATGTCCAGCCGGTGTTCCACACTGGTGATCTTGAACGTGCCGTTCTGATCGTCCAGCGGCATCGACGAGATTTCGATGGCATCCCCTAAACGCGCGGCAGGAGCGCCCAGCACATCCAGGGTACACGCCCGCCGGGACCGCAGCGCGTCGAGCACCGCCTCGGCAATGCGCCCGGCGTCTTCCTGGGTGCGGACGGCGGGATCAAACCGCCGCCATACGCCGCTGCCTGTATCGCCCGCCGAACCTTTGACCTCTTTTTTCGTCAGCCACGAGGTGGAGTCCGGTCCCTGGCCGTGACTTGCCGGGCTGTCGCCGAAAATTTCCGCCCCGGTGATACCGTCCGTCGGGTGATCGAGGCGCAGCGCGAGAATATTCACGCCGTACTGGAACGGGTGCGTTTCAGCCGGCTCATACGGCGCAAAAACGATCTGATCGTCCACATCCGCATAGAGATCGAAGCCGCAGCGCTGCGCAAGCTGGCGCAGGCTGTCATAGGCGTTCAGACCGCCGCTGAAAGCATACGCCGGGAATTCCAGCCCGGATTCGACCGTGCCGGTGCTGATGTCGAGCAGTCCGGCTATATCGGATACGATGTCGCCCGCCTTGGATTTTTCATAAAACCGGTTGAAACGCGCGCCGACCAGCCTGTGAAACGCTCCGACGGCATGGACGGTGACGCGCTCAATGTCCCAATCCGCCGCCCCGACGATCCCGGTAAAGATCGGCTCTAGCTCGTCCTCGTAGCCCACTTCAATCGCAACCTCGTCTTCGGGCGCGATCGTCAATCCCACGGCAGGGGCCAACGTGATGCGGGCCGTATTCACGGGGGTGCCCAACGCGCAGAGCGTTCGAAGCTCGACCAGACGCGAATGAGCGGCTGACGTGTAATCGGCTGATCCGATCGTGATGCGGTGGCTGACCGTGATCATCGGCTCATCATCCCCCAATCCCGAACAACGACTGGAGATTACCGCCGATCAACTCCAGGCCGCCCATGGCATCCTCGACCCCGTCCAGCGCGCCGCTCAAGGGTTCGAGCGGGTTGGCGATGTTGGGAATCGAGCCCAGGAGATCCGGCAGCGTAGCCGCATCCATAAAACTCTGCGCGTCTTCCAGGATCGACGCATCCACGGCGGCGAAGTCAGGGGCGGCTTCGGGTTCGGGCGGCTCGACATATTCCATCAGGTGCAGGGTGTAGCCAAATTCATCCGGGCTGCCCGCCACCTCGAACACTTCAAACCGGGTAATGAGAACCTGACTGAAATACGCCTCTCCGACGATCTCTACCAGCAGATCCACCGGTTCGCGCTTCTTATACAGATCGCGCACAGCTTCCCGATCGTCCCGCGCCGTTGGACCATAAAAAATGCCCTCAACCTGCAAGCGCACCGAATCCCGCCCCAGGTTTTGCACGACGCTGCCTTCCAGGCCGGGGATGCGATGCTCAACCAGCGCGGCCTGTTCCAGGGTGGCCAGCTTATGAATACGGTTGAGTTGAATACTGCCGATCTCGATAGGCATGGCGCTTAACTCCCGTAGAACCGTTTGTATTCTTCGGCCAGACTCCGGGAGAGCGCGTCCAGTAAAGTCTCGACATCCGGTTCTGAGGCGGCCTCCGCCACCTGCGACGACATCGACACGGCGACTCCGCCGTTGTCATCCGCTTGAGGTGGCCGCTCTTCTCGCCCTGCGTCCCGATCCCAGTCCCGAACCGGCTGCGCCGAAGCGATTTCACGGGAAGCGGGCTCCGCAGGCCGCGCGGTGGGACTTGGCTTCCCAGCGTCGGGCGGTGGAGCATCCTCACGATACGGCCCGGCGGAAAGTAACTGCGCCAAATCCTGTAACCCCCTGAGCGGCTTGTAAACGTCGGGTGGTTGGGAAGACCCGCCCATCCTCTCCGGCGGTAACTGCGTGCCGGCGGTTTCTCTCGCCACGGCCCGTGCGGGGATAGCCGGCGGCATGGGAGCCGATCCGGTGGATGGCTCAGGCTGAGCCGGCTGCCCATCCGCAGATCGCGGGCGCAGTGGTCGTGGTGACGCAGGCAGAGTGATGTCGGGCCGGGTGAAATCCTCGCCGGAAACCGACGACTCAGGCGCTAATCCACGCGACGGCAATGGACGTTCTTCCTGCGACGTGAAGGGGTCCGGGCGGGCATCCGGTGCGGATGAAGCGGCGGCCTCGGTCCGGTGCTGCGGCTGGCTGGCGACAGCCGGCGGTTCAGGTCGAAAAGTTGGGTAAGCATCCGAAGGGTGTTCAGCAGGGAAAACTGGTCGCGCCGGATCAGACTCCGGATGAATATCCGCCCCAGACGCGCGCGGCGGTTTGGACGCGATAACATCAGGCGATGCAGCCGGGCGATCGGCAGGCTGCTTGTCGGGGCCGGATACGTCGTCAGCCGAAACAGGTGCGCCTGGTTCCGGCAGATCATCCAGGGCCGCCGCCGAGCCAAGCCGGGCCGACAGCGCCTCGAACTGCTGGACAACACGTTCCCACAGCCGCTGAATATCCTGATTCAGGTCGGCCAGATCGCTTCCGTTCTCACTGATGCCGAGCGAGTCTCGCAGATCGTCCCGCAGCGACTCGCCCAGTTCAGTCAGCGCATCACGGTGCATGCGACTCTCCCTCGAGAAAGTGCAGATACATAGTTATCTGCGCCATGGTCATGGCGTGTAGCTGTTGTGGCGTCCACCCGAACTCACGCGCCAGCCGGTAAGCCGCCCGTGCCAGCGCTGAGGTTTCCAGATCGGTCAGGATCTTTTTTTTCATCCAACCCGCTGATGTGGCGGATATGCCCGATCAGGAAATTGATCAGCCCCAGGTGCATCTGCCCGATCTGCCCGAGCGACAGCTTAGGCTCAAGCAGCGACTCCTGAATCATCAGCAGCGGGATCAGGCCGGCATCATCTTTGGCGGCTTTCATGATGAGCAGGAACGTGCCGAGCGTCAGCGGGCGCAGGCGCACCAGCGTGTCGTGGCCGTTGGCTGTCTCACCAGCGGGGCGCAGGACGTCGGGTGGGATGAGCACATCATAGGTGACAGACGCGCCGGCCAGCAGGTCCTCCGCCGTGAGGTAAGTCAGCGTCGAGTTATCGCTCACAGCCATCCCCTGTTATCAACCGCCGCTTTCTTCGCTGGCGATGCGCATGGCCCGGAACGAGACGGCTTCCATCACAAAATCATCCTCGGGCATTTTGAACGTCCAGCTTTCGAATTTCACGCCAAAGAGGATAATTTTGCTGCTGTTGTCTGGCAGCGCCGGATTTCTCAGATTGATCACGACATTAAAGGTGGGCTGCGCCATCGCCCCGGTTGGGGGTGGGCTGATGGCACCCTCGCCCAGCAGCAGCCGGAGAAGCGCGCCGTTGATATGGGCGCGCTCGGCGAAGCCTTCAATGTTGATATTGCCGGGACGCAGTTCGGTCGCGAAGCGCCGGCCGATTTCGTGGTAGGGCTTGACGTCGTTCTTCACCGCGACCTCGACATTTTGCAGCCGCCCGACCACGGTCGAGAGCTCGTACTCGCTGATCAGCGCATCGGCCAGACCACCTTCAACGGTGCTGCTGTCATCAATGGCGAGTACCACGTCGGCGTCCGAGCCGCGAAAGACGTTGGTGTTGGGCATATCGGTTTTCTCCTTTAGCCGAGGTACATCGTCACGACGATAAAATCAATGCTGAAGGTGGGGCGAATGGTCATATTGACGATACATTCGCCGGCAATCTCCTGGGCGCGGGTGGCGCTGACTTCCAGTTCGTAGCTGACCAACGCTTCGCTGTCCACCATGCGCGTCAGGAACGCGTCGATCGTCGCCTTGAGCGCCGAACGGACACGTTCGTTGTTCAGCTTGCCGATATAGGGGTTAGAGGCTGAGCGCACCCCGTAAATGGCATAATCCACGATGCGCCGTGTGGTGATCTGATGCCAGGCGGAGTTGGTCGCGGTGGTAATCCCCTTGACGATCCGGTAGCCTTCACGCTTTTCGACCGCCAGCACGCGCTGCGTCACCAGTTTTTCAAGCTGTGACGAGGTGAATTCCGCCGACAGGCCGGGGATATTGAGCGGCTTATTGGTGGGGCTGGACTGCACCGGCAGCGACGAGATCAGCCCGGCTACGGCCGCCGCCGTGTACGCGCCCGGCAGCTTGGCCTGCGGCGATACCCGAATACCCGGCGCGACAAAAACGAGCCGCTCATGATTGAGCGGATGCCCGGCGATCACGTTCAGGTCGTCGGTGCCGTTGCTGCCGATGACGGCAATTCGCTCGCGGCGGATTTCCGCCGTGGTGTTGATATGTCCCAGCAAAGCCGTGACCATCTGAGCGTTGGAGGCGTGCTGCCCGGCGAGCAGCACGATGTTGACGATTTCATTTTCCAGCAGCGCGAGGCTGTTCTTATAATCGTTGGCGCTGGCGGTCTCGCCATCGGCCCCGGCCGAGTGACCGTCCAGCCCCGTGCCAAAAAGCTTGCTGCCGTTGGTATCGTCGGGCAGGGTATTGAAGAAGGCCGTTTCGTCGTCCTCATCGGTAAAGACCAGACGCGAGCGGGTGTTCACCTGTTCTGCCAGATGCGAAGCATCGGCGATGGTATAGGTTTCCTTGGCGGCTGCATACACCAGCTCGACTTTCCTGCTGTTGGCCGCGGGTACCTGATAGCTGGCGACAATCGTATCGGCGGCGACCGGTGCGAAACCGGTCAGGGTGGTAAACGTCAGCGCGCCGGTTGTCGTATTGATCCCAACTTCAGGCGCGGCGTTGTCAGGAGCCTCATCATATACCACGGTATAACTCAGCGTCTGGCCGGTGCTGGTCTGTCTTACGCGGATGCTGTTGAGGGGGCTGTCCGCCACCACATGCGAGCGTCCCAGCGAGGCCGCATTGCCGTCCAGTTCCTCGGTAACGGTACTGTCTTCGTCGGCGGCACCAATCGAGATCCTGATGGCATTGCCCCAGGTGCCGGGCGTCGTGGCCATGAGTTTCGTGAGGAGCGTACCACCGCTGCGCGTCTGGTAGGCCGCGTTCGCAGCGGTATTGCTGGCGGTGCGCACCGCATAGACGGTTCGCCCGCCGTTGTTATAGACCTGCTCCAGCGCCCTGATCAGCGTGAGTTCGTTGTTGGTTCCACCGGCCCAGGAGTCCGCTTCGCCAAACATCTCGCGCGCTTCGGAAAAACTACCCAGGATTTGAAGAGAGTTTACCGGGCCTTTGGAGGCGGTTCCTACGATCCCGATGTTACCCGACACAACCCGACCAGCAGTGATCAGCCCTTCATCACGGACCGTGATATAAGTTCCTGGCAAGATTTGCTCTGGCATAAACTCCCCCTTTACGGGTTTTGTATCTAACCGACTTTTCTACCGATCGGGCTTTGAAGGTGCATGTGACCAATAGAGACATGCCATTAACCGGTGCCGTCCAACAAAGCACCAACATGCCAGTGAAGCACTCCACCTGGCGTTAACTAAACAGTGTATATTTTCGCTAAAGCGTTATTATCATGATGTATATTTAATTTAATTCCAATTATTGAGCGATGTCAATATTGTGAAATGTTTCCTGACCCTGTCGCTGCCGCGGTTGCGAGAGCAGCCCTCTGCACGGCGCTTCTTGACAGCCCAAATCAACCTGTCATACAATGAAGATGATTTCGAGAACGGTCACGGGAACGGTCACGACAACGCTCAGCAGGGACACGGTGATGGTTCAGAAGATCACGATCCGCGATGTGGCAGCCCGCGCTGGTGTCTCGTACCAGACGGTGTCACGCGTGCTCAACGACCGCCCGGATGTCTCCGAAGCAACACGCCAGCTTGTCAAGCAGATCATCACCGAACTGGGCTATCGCCCCAACCGCGCCGCCAAAAGTCTGGCGGGACGGCAGTCGTGCGTGTTGGGCGCGATCGTGCGCGGTTTTAACTATTTTGGGCCCTCACAGCTTGTGGCCGAAGCCGAATATGCGGCCTCTCAAGAAGGCTACGATCTGCTGGTGGACAGCGTCTCCGATTCGTCTGAAGCCGAGATCCGTTCCGCGATCGACCGGATGGACGGCTGGTCGGTGGACGGCATCCTGATCAACATCAACGTGCCCGAGACGCTCGTCCCCCGGCTTGCCCACATCCCCATTGTCCAGACGGAAATTCGCACCGGCACCACCCTACCTGCCGTCTTTGTCGATCAGGAACATGGCGTCCGGCAGGCCGTGGAACACCTGCTGGCCCTGGGCCATACCCAATTCGCGGAGATCTCCGGGCCGTATGACTGGATCGAGGCGGTGATGCGCGACAAAGCCTGGAAGGAGACTCTCCGGCAGCACGGCATCACGCCGGGACCGAGTATCGAAGGCGATTGGACGGTCGAGGCCGGGTTCCATGCCGCGAACCGCCTGCTGGATCTGGGCGTACCGTTCACGGCGCTGGTGGTGGGCAACGACGAAATGGCGATCGGCGCGATCCACGCCTTGCAGGATCACAGGCTTGAAGTGCCCCGCGATGTATCGGTCGTCGGGATGGACGACATCCCCCTCGCCGCGCATATTCGCCCACCCCTGACCACGGTCCGGCAGGATTTCCGAGGCTTCGGCTCAGCCGCCGTACACTATCTGCTTGAATTGATCCGCAAACCCAAATCGCGGCCGGATCAACGCGCTTTTTTGCCGGAACTGATGATTCGCCTGAGCACCGCGCCCCCGCCTTGACCCGATGGCCGATCCCGCCGGTAGTTTGCTGCAGGGGTCCATAACCGTGTACACGAGAAGCAGTCAGCAGGCTGTCGCGATCAGCACAAGGAGGTGTCTACCAGAAAGAAGGGATCCAATTTCGAAGGAAGGTGAGGCAGGTATCGTAAACGCTCCACTGGCATGGAGACTGCCCGCCAACTTTACCCACCACACAGCAGGTTAGGTTATAAGGAAGAAAAAGCGATGTCCAAAAAATTACTCGGCTTAACTGTACTGCTCATCGTCGCGATGATTCTCCCTGCGGCCGCCTTTTTGCCGGCGCAGGCCCAGGATACACCCTCTGGCAAAATCACCGTCTGGGGCTGGAAAGCCGCCATGACCGATACGATGGTCGCCAGCGGCGTGGTGGATGATTTTAAAGCCGCCTACCCCGATGTCGAGGTCGAGATCGTGGAATACAATCCGGCGGATGTGTATGTCAACTTCCCGCTGGCGCTGACGGCGGGCGAATCCGACCCGGACGTGGTCCTGATCGAAAGCAGCCACCTGGCCGAGATCGTAGCCTTGGGCGGGCTGCTCGACCTCACCGACAAAGTCACCCCCTACGTGGAAGACGTCAACGATTACCGCTGGCCGGATGCGACGCTCGACGGCAAGATCTACGCGATGCCGTGGGACTCCGGGCCTGTTGTGCTCTACTACCGCCGCGATGTCTTCGAAAAAGCTGGTCTGCCCACCGAGCCGGATGAGGTCAGTGAGCTGGTCGCGACCTGGGAAGGCTACCAGGATGTCTGCCGGACCATCAAGGAGGCGACCGGCCTGTACTGCTTCGCCCATAACAAGGCCAACAACTACGGCCGCCTGTACGAAATGGCGCTGTGGGAGCAAGGTCTGGGCTATTACGACGCGGAGAGCGGTGACGTCACCATCGACAGCGCAGAGAACATCGAGACGCTGGAGATGCTCGGCAAGTTCTGGGAAGAAGATCTGGCGTCGGATAACCTGGAATGGACCGATCCCTGGTATGCCGAGTTTGCCTCGCTGGATGCTCCCGTTGCCACGCTGATCGAAGCCTCGTGGATGGACGTTTTCTTCAAGTCGTGGATCGCCCCCGGCACCGAAGGATTGTGGGGCGTTACCCGGATGCCCGCCGGACCTAACGGCGGCGCGCGGGCGGCCAATGATGGCGGCTCGACCCTGGTAATCAATGGCAAGAGCGATAACCCGGATGCCGCGTGGGCCTTCATCGAGTTCGCGCTGGGCCGCCCGGAAAACCAGCTTAAGCTGTTCAAGGTCAGCGGGTTCATTCCCGCCCTCGAAACCACCTACACCGATCCGCTGTTCCAGGAGCCCGATCCCTTCTTCGCCGGGCAGCCCACCCGCGAGGTCTACGCCGATGTCGTGGCCGAGATCCCCAGCGCGACCATCTACGGCCCGCACTACGGTGAGATGAACAGCGCGGTATCGTTCGCCATCCAGCAGTATGCCGCCGGCATGTCGGCGGAAGATGCACTGACCGAAGCCGCGGAAGAGATCCGCGCCGGCCTCGAGTAACGTTCAATCAATCCGATGTGGGAGGGGAGCGATGCGCTTCCCTCCCGATTGATACCACGGAGGCCGCTATGGCAGAACAATCACTGGGGCAGATCTCGGTGGTGCGCGCCCGGCGTGGACTGCTGCATGAGATCGTGCGAAACCGTTGGGCCTACCTGTTCATCTCGCCGTTTTTCATCCTGTTCGCCATTTTCCAGGCATTCCCCATCGGCTATTCCATCTACATCAGCCTGTTTGATTGGAGCGGCATCGGGCCGATGGAGTATGTCGGGCTGAAGAACTATGACTATCTGACCGGCCCCGGTGGCAAGGCGTTCCAGCAGTCGCTGCAAAACGGCGTCATTCTGTTTTTGATGTACGTGCCCGCGATGACGCTGCTGGCAATTGTGCTGGCCGTGCTGCTGAACTCAAAACGGGTGCGGGGCTTCCGCATCTACCGCACGCTGCTGTTTATGCCCTACATCACCTCGATGATCGCGGCGGGTATCACCTTTCAACTGCTGCTTCAGCAGGATAACGGGCTGTTTAACGTCGTTCTGGAGACACTCGGTTTCTCGTCTCAACCCTGGCTGGAAACGAAATGGCTGGCGCGTCTCTCGCTGTGCCTGTTGATCGTGTGGGGCTGGCTTGGCTACAACATGGTAATCATGCTGGCCGGGCTGCAAACCATCCCGCACGAACTGAACGAGGCCGCCCGCATTGATGGGGCCAACGCGGCACAGGCATTCTTGCGCATCACGATCCCACTCCTGCGCCCGGTAATCGCCTTTTCGGTCATCCTCTCGACCATCGGCAGCTTCGGCCTGTTCAACGAAACACAGGCGCTCTTTAGATCCACGGGGGGGGCCGGCCCGCTGCGATCCACGCTGACGCCGCTGGTCTACATTTACAATCAGGCGTTTGGGCGTTTCGAGCTGGGACGTGCGGCCGCCGCCGGTTACATCTACTTCGCGCTCATCTTTATTCTCACCCTGATCCAACTGCGCTTTGTTGGGCGAGAGGAAGAGTGATATGGCCACCCTGACTCACCCTACCACGCGGATCAGCGCCCGCCGCCACATGTTGTTCGAATGGAGCGGCCTGGCGCTCATGCACGTCCTGCTCATTTCGGTGTCGATCTTTATGATGCTGCCGTTCGTCTGGATGGTGAGCACGTCGTTTAAGCCCCAGACGGAGATCTTCACCCGCCCGCCGATCCTGATCTCCCCCAACATGGGTCTGGAAGGCTACGAATATATCTACAACTACGAGCAGACCAACGGCGTGCTGAATGTCCTCAAAAACACGGTGGCGATCTCCATGTCGTTCACGCTGTTTTCGCTGTTCTTCTGTGCGCTCGGCGGCTACGGTTTTGCCATGTTCCGGTTTCCGGGGCGCAGGCTCCTGTTTGGCTTTCTGCTGGCGACGATGATCGTGCCCGCGGCGGTGACGATGGTGCCGACCTATGCCATGATGGTCAAATTCGACTGGATCGATACGTACTGGCCGCTGATCGTGCCCGGCGTGGCGAACGCGTTCGGCATTTTTTTCATGCGCCAGTATATCTCGACCATCTCCAAGGAACTGCTCGACGCGGGCCGCATCGATGGGTGCAGCGAGTTCGGCCTGTTCTGGCGCATCATCGTGCCGATCATCATGCCCGGCCTGACCAGTCTCGGCCTGATCTTTTTCATGTCGTCCTGGAACAGCTACTTGTATCCTGTCATCTACCTGAAATCGCCGGAGCTTCATACACTGCCGCTGCTGATGATGCAGATGACCGGGCCGCTGGGTTTTTCGCTCTACCGGGAACAGATGGGCGTGGCCGTCATCAGCATTGTGCCCCTGCTCATCATCTTCCTGGTTTTCCAAAAGCGTTTTGTCGAGGGGATCACGTCCGGCGCGCTCAAAGGCTGAGCCGCGCTCGGCAATCGATTCCGGTCGTTCGCCCTGGTACGGTGTGCGCCATCCGTCCAGAGGTCTCGGTGGGGCTTGCGTTTGAAGGAGTAACATTATGCGCATCGGGCAGAAAATCATCCCGCTGGGGTTATGCATGCTGCTGATCCTGAGCGCGCTGCCCGCCCCCTCTGCCCAGGGGAAAGAGGAATCACCACAGGTGAGGTTACAACACACGATTGAACTGAACGGCGCGTGGCATTTCCACACGGACCCCGATCGCACCGGGGAGCAAGAGGGCTGGGCCGCCCCCGATTTTGACGATGCCGGCTGGCAGTCCGTGACCGTGCCGCATACCTGGAACGTGATGCCGGCCTATGCGGATTATGATGGGTTGGCCTGGTACCGGCTCACGTTTCCGGTTGATGCCCAACTGAGTGATGCGCATCTTCGCCTGCGGTTCGACGCGGTATTCTATAAGGCGCGCGTCTGGCTCAACGGCGTGGCCTTAGGCGAACATCGTGGAGGATATACGCCGTTCGTCTTCGATGTGTCAGCGGCTGTTCGCACCGGCGAAGCGAACGTCCTGGCCGTGGAAGTCGATAACCGCCGCGCGCCCGATCGGATTCCGGCTACCCTGAGACGGGATTGGTCGTTTGACTGGTGGAACTACGGCGGTATTGTGCGCGACGTGTGGCTGCTGGCGACCAATCCCGTTTATATCGACCATCAGTTTGTGGTGGCTGAACCGGACCTGATCGACCGTGCCGATATACAGATCCGCACCCAGATCACCAACACCTTGAATCAGGTCGCCGACATTCAGCTTGTCGTCGCCATCCACGATGAAGCGACCGGCACACCCGTTTGGACGTCAGAAGATGATCCTCAACTGACCGCTCATTCGACAGTTCAGGCGCAGGAAACATCTGAGATCGAGCTTGCCACGACGCTGCCCGATCCCATCCTCTGGCATTTTGATCAGCCGCATCTGTATACGCTGGTCGCCGAACTGCACGACAGCGCCGGTCACGTGTTACACCAGACAGAAACGACGTTCGGGATTCGTAAAATCGAGATCAAAGACGCGCACTTTTATCTGAACGGGGAGTGGGTGCGGCTGGTCGGTCTGACACGTCACGCCGATTCGCCCGAACACGGTTTGGCCGAAACCGTCGCTGTCATGGCCGCCGACTACGATGATCTTAAACGCCTGAACGTGGTCTTCTCGCGCCCGGTTCACTATCCGCAGGACGATTTCATCCTGGACTACTGCGACCGCAACGGGATTTTGCTGATCCCGGAAGTGCCCGCCTGGCAGCTCACCGGTGGGCAGATGCAGCAGGACAGCATGATCGACCTTGAAAAGCAGCAGCTCCGCGAGATGGTCGAGCAGGCCTTTAACCATCCGAGCGTGTGGGCGTGGAGTCTGGCGAATGAGATTGAATCGGAGACCCCCGCGGGGCACGAGTTCGTCCAGGAGATGGTCGCCTATCTCAAGTCCCTCGACCCTGCGCGGCCGGTCAGTTTCGCCTCGAACCGGCTCGGAAGCCAGCCCGAACGAGATGCCACGCAGTACGCCGACTTTGTGCTGATGAACCAGTACTTCGGCACCTGGGTTGGACCCAAGCAGGGGCTTGGCCCGGCGCTCGATGCCATTCATCGCGCCTGGCCGGACAAGCTGGTGATCATCTCGGAGTTTGGTTTTGAACCGCGCTGGAACCGGCTGTGGGGGCCGGATACGTCAGGACTCAACCATGAGCAGTTTTATTTCGTCACGGATGAGGAACTGACCGATCCGGCAGCGATTGACCATGAGCGGCAGAAGCTGATCCGCGAACAACTGGCGGTTATGCGCGAGCGAGATTTTGTCAACGGCGCGATCTTCTGGACTTACCAGGACTATCGCACGCCGACCGGGTTTGAGATGGGTGTTGTCAACAGCAGCCGGGAGCCTAACGGCGCATATGACGTCCTGCGCGAAGAATTCGCCCCGGCGCTGTTCCAGCAGATCGAGCATCAACCTGCCCAGCTGGTCTCCGGACAGCCGGTAACAACGCAGGTCACGATCTGGAGTCGTGGCCCGGTTGAAACTGAGATGCCAGCCTACACGCTGCGCGGCTATACGCTCCGCTGGCAGGTGTTGAATAGCCCAGGCGCTCAGGTCTTGCAGCAGGGCGAGATCGCGCTGCCGGTTCTTGAACCGGATTCTACATGGAATGGGGAGTTTTCCTGGACAGCACCAGAGAATCCGTCTTTCACGCTGCGCCTGTCCATCGTTCGCCCGAATGGTTTTGTCAGCCTCGAAAAAGAAATCGCGGCCGATCACCATTCACTGACAGCATTTCACCGAGAGGAATAACGCCATGATTCGTTATGGTGCCGATTATTATCCCGAACACTGGCCCGAACAACGGTGGGCGCTCGATGCCCGGCTGATGCAGGAAGCCGGCTTTAACGTCGTGCGGCTGGCCGAGTTCGCCTGGAGCCGGATGGAACCCGCGGACGGCCAGTTCGATTTTGCCTGGCTGGATCGCGCCATCGATCTGCTCGGCGCACACGGGATGGATGTGGTCCTGGGCACGCCGACTGCGTCGCCTCCACCCTGGCTGATGGCGCAGCATCCTGACGTATTTAACGTCTGGGCCGATGGCACACGCGCGACCTATGGCAGCCGCCGCACCACCTGTCCTACCAATCCGGCGTTCCGCGCGTCGGGCGAACGGATCACCCGCGCCATGGCCGATCACTACCACGACCACCCGCGCGTGATCGGCTGGCAGATCGACAATGAATTTGGCGATCCGTGCTACTGCGATCGGTGCCGGGCGGCGTTTCAGGCGTGGCTGCAAGCCCACTATGAGTCGCTGTCGGCGCTGAATGATGCGTGGGGCACCGTCTTTTGGAGCCACGAATACACCGACTGGGCGCAAGTCCCCCTGCCGATGGTGACGACTCGCAACCCGGTCGGGCCAGATACCAGCATCGTGGCCAATCCGGGGCTGGCACTGGACTTCGCGCGGTTTGTTTCGGATACCTATGTCGATTTCCAGAACGGGCAGTTGGCCATTCTGCGCGCGACCTGCCCCGGCCATTTTATCACGCACAATTTTATGGGCTTCAGCTACGACCGGCTCAATTACTTTGATCTGGCCGCGCCGCTGGATCTGGTCACGTGGGATAATTATCCGCGCGGCTTCTGGCTGAACGACGACAAAAAAGCCCCCGCCGATCTCGCGCTGGAACACGCCACCATGTACGGGTTGAAGCAGCTGCCTTTCTGGGTGATGGAAGCCGAAAGCGGCCGGACCGGGTGGCAGATCATGGGCTCGATCCCCCGGCCCGGCGAGATACGCCTGTGGGCCTATCAGGCCGTCGCGCACGGTGCGGACGGCGTGGTGTTTTTCCGGTGGCGGAGCTGCCGCTTCGGCACAGAGCAGTTCTGGCAGGGCATTCTGGATCACGACGGCATTCCTCGCCGGCGCTACTATGAAGTGAAGCAGATGGGCCGCGAGCTCAAGCGGGTGGGGGGTGAGATCGTCAGGACCGGCGTGCGCGCCGAAGCCGCCATTATGCTGTCCTACAATTCGCGCTTTGCCCTGCAAGCACAGCCGAACAGCGCGGCCCTCAGCTACGCGCAGCACCTGCGCGACTATTATGCCGCCCTGCACCGCCAGCATATCCCGGCGGCGATCGTCGCGCCGGACGACGATCTGACCTCCTATCGACTGGTCATCATCCCGGCGTTGTACATCACCGAAGAGCCGACGGTCGCCCACCTCCGCCAATTTGTGGAACAAGGCGGGACGCTCGTGATCACCGCGCGATCGGGCTTCAAGAATCATCACAATGCCGTCGTCGATCAACCTCTGCCGGGTTTGTTGGCGGAGTTATGTGGTATCGAAATCGATGATATGGATGTGCTCCGCCCCGGCCAGCGGCGGCGGCTCGAATTCGAACTGGGCCGGGACGATCAGGGCGCGGCAACGGCGTTGTGCGAGGTGCTGGCGCTTCGGGGAGCGGAGACGCTCGCCTGTTATGCCGAAGACTACTACACCGGCCAGCCGGCGGCAGCGGTTCATCGGCTCGGCCAGGGCTATGTGATATACGTCGGCACGATGGGTGATACGGCGCTTGTGACCCAGATCGTGAGCCGGGGGCTGCGTCTGGCCGGCCTGAAGCCATTGGCGACTGCGTCTGGGGACGTGGAGATCACCCGGCGCACGCGCGACGGTGTGAGCCTGCTCTTTGTGCTCAACCATACGGCCGAGCCGCAGGCCGTTCGTCTCGACGGCGCGTATCAGGACCGGCTGAGCGGTATCCCCCGCTACGGAACGGTCTCGCTGGCCCCGTATGATGTGCTCATCCTGAGTAAAACGAGCGAGGAGGCTTAACTCAGGTTCTTGCGAAAATATTCAGAAAACGCTTGAACCACAGAGACGCAGAGATCGCAGAGAAATTGAGGGACAGCTGAGAGCAGGGGCGGGTTTGTTAACCCGCCCTGTTTTGTCAAGATTTGGAAGGTGTTATGCACTGTATTCCCTTTACCCAGAGGTTTTCCCCCGTGAGTTAGCCCCTCCCTAAATCCCTCCCCACAGGTGGAGAGGGACTTATGGCGCTCCCCTTTCTCCACAGTGTGGGGAAAGGGCAGCCTGGGGGATAGGGGCAAAAATGCATAGCAGGCTCTAACGTAGAGCAGCACCATCCCTACACAATCCAAGCCTTCAGGCGATCGTATTCCAGGTTCTGTACGCTCCACGCGGCTTCGTCGCCCTGATTGGTTTTCGACCCGTTCGCGCCCATCCGTGATCGAGGCATGTGATTTATCTGCTCCACCCCCGTTTAAGGACTCATACGACTTGAATACGATTTATTTATGATTTATGTAATCATTATTTTTAATTTCCATCATATAATGATATTGAACCTCTCGTCCCGTATGAAATAGACTGTTCTGCGGAGGACGGCATGCCCCACGAAATCTACTCCCGTGATTCCACCGTGTATATTGAGACGGGCGAGGACAAACTTGAAACTTTTCACCGCGCGGTTGAGCAGTCAGGCTTCATCCCTCATCTTCTGGCTCAATGGCAAGCGAGTGGCAAATCCAAAGCCGATTTCCGGATCGCCATCAAACCCAATATCATGACCGCCTCCATCTTTGAGGAGGAATCCCCGGTCTATACCGATCCTAAGCTGGTGGAAGAGCTGATCCGGCTGATGCAGGTGGAGGGATTTACGAGCTTTGCGGTCGTCAAATCGCAGAATGTCTACAACTATGCCTATACGGGCCGGACGGTTCCGCTGGTCGCCGCGATGTGTGGTTACAGCGGGCAGGGATACGACATCGTCGATCTGACGGAAGACACCGTGCCCTTTGATTACGGCGGCGTGTTGGGACAGCATGTCGCGGGCCGCGTCTGGCTCGAAGCGGATTACCGGATCTCGTTTGCGAAGAACAAATCGCACTGGCAGTGTCTCTATACCGCCTGCATCAAGAATGTCTACGGCTGCCTGCCGATGTGGGACAAAATGCGCCATTATCACGGCAAGGGACGCGGCGGGCGGGACATCGAGTTTTTTCAGGCGACCGTCCTCAGCGCCGAAAAGATCCCCGTTCATTTTGGCTTTCTGGACGCCTGGGTGAGCGGTGACGGGCTGACCGGCCACGTGCGCGATCCTCACCCCAACCACACGCACACGTTTTTAGCCTCCGAGAATATCCTCGCGCTCGATTGGGTGGTGGGCGAAAAGATGCAGGTTGATCCCTTCCATAATTACGTGATCCAGGAAGCCGTTCATCGCTGGGGGACGATCCACATCACCCGGGTCGGCAACATGACTCCCTGGTACCCGTGGGACAATGTGCGGCCGATTGTCGTCGTGGCGTTTAACGTGATCGAGGAGTTTTACTACCTGGGGCGGTTTATGTCGCGCGCCGTGGCGACCCAGATGGATTCGCGATTTCCCCCGGTGGGAGAGGGACGATGGTTTTTCCAGATCACCCAGGCGATCGTCAGGGTGCTTGAGGGCGTGCTCACCCGAGCAACGGATCCCAACAAGATGCGGAGGCTGCCACGATGATTACACCGATGCGCCGTTTTGGCATAAACGTGACTGAGGTATTCCTCTCTGATATGGGGAATATTTTTGCGATCCTGCTCTTTCTCCTGACACTCGCCATTGGGTTAGCCCGCTCCTGGTTTGACGTGACCGGATTCTGGGGGGGCGCGCTCTGGCTGGCGACCTTCACCGCCGGGCTGCTGCTGGGGCTGGGCAGCGGTGGCGTCCGGCAAAATCGTCCCGCGCTGGATCTTGCCTTCTCCTTTGTGCTGCTGACCGGCGTGGGCTGGATAGGGTTTGGCCTGTTTCATCCAGCCTGGAAGCTCGTCCTGGCCGGGCTGGGCATGGTGTTAATGTTCCTCGCGTGCTGGGCGGTTCGGCGCGAAGCGATCCGCGCCCGGTTCACGCCGCGCTATTTCAGCATCCGCGAATTCGAGACCATGATCCAGATCGCCGATGCCATGCTGGACGCCGATGATCTCACGATCCACCCGATTGAGGTCGCGGTGCGCACCGATCACCTCCTGGCTGAGATCGACAGCCCGATCAAACAGGATATCCATCAGGTCATGTTTCTCATCGAATGGCTGACGCCTTTCCTCGTGCTGCGCCCCTTTCCCTTCAGCGATCTGGGGACGCACGAACGGCGCGAGATTATCCGCAAAGTGATCTGGTCGCGCGGGCTGTTCCGCGATGTCTCGCGCACCCTCAAGCTGCTGTCGACCTTCACCTACTATACCCATCCCGATGTGCAGGCCGAGGCCGGCTATATTGGCTTTGACGACCGCGAGCGCACCGCGGGAATCGACCAAACGCCGAAGGTTTACGAGATGCCGCTGCGCGAAGGAGAGCCGCATGAAGCACTATGACGCAGTCATTATCGGTTCAGGGGCGGCGGGCTCGGTCATGGCATTCCGGCTGGCTGAGCGCGGCCTGCGAGTGCTGGTGCTGGAGAAGGGCAAACGCGAGGATCCGCAAACCTTTGAGCACAACGAGATGGCCATGCTTCCCCGCCTCTACAAAGAGGGCGGGGTGCAGACGAGCGTCGATCACGATCTCGTCATTATGCAGGGATGCACGGTCGGGGGATCGACGGTGATCAATAACGCGATCTGGCTGCGGGCCGATCTCCAGCGCGTGCTGCCCGACTGGAAAGCGCGCGGGGCCGATCTGAACGAGAGCCGGCTCAACAAGGCGTACAGCGACCTGGAACGTATGCTGCACGTTGCGCCGCTGCCCGCCGGGCTGGCGAATAAGGGCACCGATGTTTTTCTGCGTGGCAGCGCCGCCCTCGACATTTCGGCTCATCTGCTCCACAACAATCGCAGCGAATGTATCGGCTGCGGCTGGTGTAACTATGGCTGTCGCTACAACCGCAAGACCTCGATGCTCGTCACGTTTATTCCCTGGGCCGAAGCCTGTGGGGCGGAAGTCATTGATCAGGCCCAGAATATCCTGCTGGGCATCCAGGGGGGCGTGGTCAAATCGGTGGACTATACCCGGCACGGCCAGCATGAAACCGTCAGCGCGGATCGCGTGGTGGTCTGCGCCGGCGCGATCGGATCGACGGAACTGCTCCTGCATAACGGCATCACGCAGCGCGGCAACGTGGGTAAGCATTTTCACGTGTTGGGCGGCGTGATGGTGACGGCCGAAATGCAGCAGCCGGTCAACGGCTATGATGGTATTGGCCTGACCGCCGTGGCCGAAGTGGGCCCAGAGAGCGTCGTTGAAACGTTCTTCTCGCCGCCCGGTGCTTTTTCGATCACGCTCGGCGGCTGGTTCGCCACCCACCTGGACCGGATGCGCCGCTACAACTATTTTGTCCAGGCCGGCGTCATGGTCGGCACGGAGCCGCGCGGCAAGATTTCGCTGGATCGAAAAGGGCGCACCAAGATCGATCTCAGCTTCGACAACAATGACCTGGCACGCCTGCGGCGCGGGCTGGAAGCGCTGGCGAAGATCTTTTTCGCTGCCGGGGCGAAGTCTGTCCTGCCGGCCACGTACCGTTTCATGGAGCTGACCAACCCGGCCGATCTTCAGCTGCTGGATGAATGGATCCGGCATCCCGACGATCTGCTGCTAGGCTCGGCTCATCCCCAGGGCGGGAATGTGATGCACGAGGATCCGAAAAAAGGCGTGGTGGACACCACCTTCCGCGTGCATGGTTTTGATAACCTGTATCTGGTCGATGCCAGTGTCTTTCCCAGCAACATCTGGGCCAACTGTCAGGCGACCGTCATGGCGCTGTCTCATACCGCTTCCGATCATGTAATCCAGTAGACGGAGCGGCCCAATAGCGCACGGACAGTTTCAGCACATTCTGTTCGTCAGGCGACCCAGGCCCTGAACCTCGATCTCGACGTGGTCGCCCGCCCGCAGCCAATGTTTTTCAGGGCGCGGCACGCGATCCGGGGTGCCCGTCAGGATCATGTCACCTGCCTCAAGCGTGAAATAGTGACTCATGTAGCTGATCAGGTAGGGCACCGAGAAGATCATGTCAGCGGTGGTCGCATCCTGGCCCAATTCCCCATTGACCCACGCGCGAATCGAAAGCGCCTGCGGATCGGGCACTTCATCCGCTGTCACCAGATAGGGGCCCAGTGGCAGGAATTTATCAAGTATTTTGCCGAGCATCCACTGGCTGGTACGCTTTTGCAGTTCCCGCGAACTCAGGTCGTTGGCGTTGCAGTAGCCAAACACATAATCGAGCGCATCGGCTTCCGAAACATTTCGCGCCCGGCGTCCAATGACGACGGCCAGTTCCGCCTCATAATCATACTCCACGGCAACCGGCGGCAGCGGGATCACTTCGTCAGCCGCCGCCAGCGAGTTGGCGTATTTGGCGAACAGAATCGGCCACGCCTGCTGCCCCGGCTCCACTCGGGCCGTATGGCGCTGGTAATTCATGCCCAGACAGATGATTTTGCCAGGGTGTGGAACGCACGGCCCATAAACGATTTGGCTCTCGTCGAGCATCGGAACGGCCGGAGCGTCCAACACGAATTTCTCCAGCGCCGCTTGGGCCGCCGCGCCCCCGGCCAACAACGCCTCTATCGTCAACGGAACTCCGTGAGCATTGGTGTCAGCCGCAGCCGCCCTGACATCGAGCACGCCGCCGGGGCGCTTCACACCCAGGCGGAGTTCCTGATCCTGCTGAAAGGTGAGTAAGTGCATCCGCTGTTCCTGTCTGATCGCAACCTTCTGGCCGCCCTGATGAGTCCATTGTACTCCATCTGACTTCAGGCGAAAGATCAGACGCGCGATCTCCCCCTCTCTGGCTTGGCCTGGTAAGGGGGCAGTTTTTGACCGAAAGGTTTGTTTACGGGGAAAACGCAGGGGCAACGCTTGGGTTGCCCAATTTGGGCAGGGCAAGCCCCGCCCCTACGAAGACCCCGATTCAAACCAAACACTCAAAACTATCGCTCCTCTCTGGTTTGACCGGAGAGGGGCAAGCGGGCAGCCCCGAAGGGGACGTCCCGCCAGGGGTGAGGCCAGCGGACACAGCCCTCGAATGGTCTTTAGAAACTGGAGCGGAGACGGTAGCCAACACCCGGCTCGGTGAGCAGATGCTGGGGCCGGGCCGGTTCGATTTCGAGCTTGCTCCGCAGGTTGCTGACATTGACTCGCAGCAGATGTTTTTCCTGCTCGTAGTCTGGTCCCCACACCTCGCGCAGCAGTTGGTGATGGGTCAACACCTTGCCAGCGTGCTGGATCAGGACACGAAGGATGGCGTATTCGGTCGGCGTTAGCTGGACTTCCTCCCCTTTGGCTTCAACCATCCGCCGCCCCAGATCGACCTTCAAATCGCCCTGCACAAATTCCACGGTTTCACTCACCTGTGCCACGGCATGGCGCAGGGCCACGCGCAGTCGCGCCATCAGTTCCCCGACGCCGAACGGCTTGGTCAGATAGTCATCCGCCCCGGCGTCCAGCGCCGCGATCTTGTCTGCTTCGTGGTCGTGAACCGAGAGAATCAGGATCGGAATATGCGACCATTCGCGTAACCGTCGCGTCACCTCGACGCCGCTCAGGTCGGGCAGGCCGAGATCCAGAATAATCGCATCGGGGCGGTAGCTCATGACACTGAGCAGTGCCTGCTCCCCGGTTTCCGTCTCCAGGACCATGTAACCATGAGCAGCGAGCGAAGTCCGCAAGAATCGGCGTATGGCGCGGTCGTCATCCACGACAAGGATCCGTGCTTCAGAGTCAGTCATCGGCCAATTCCTCCCGAACGCGAATTTCACACCAATCATCGCCGGCCAACGATGCACCAGCATTATCGCGCAGGCGGGTCGCTGACCTCAGCATGCTCGTGTGCCAGACCGTTCCGGTGGACGCGGTAGGGTACACTGGTCACGACCACGCGTTCCATCCGGCTTAGCGCCAGGTTAAAGATCACGGCGCTGTTCTGATGCAGCGCTTGCTCCCAGAAGGTATCCATCGCCAGATGGCCCATAATGACATGCACAAAGCTGTCGGGAGTCCTTGCCTGCAATTCCTCGATGTACTGCCGGAGCGGTTCAGCCAGGAGACGGTAGGGCGACGGGATAAGCACCAGATTCCCTTCACCGATACGCTGGCGCCATTTCTGGCGGATAAGCTGTGCCTTGTCGGGATTAATCGCGATATGCACCGCGTGCCAGGGGTGATCCAGCGACTTGGCAAAGTTCACCAGGCGCACCGTCTCCGCATGGACATCATCCACCAGGATTACCGTCTGGATCGGATGTTTTTCGACATCGACCGGGATACCTTCAAGGCTGAGCGAACGGGCCACATCCCGGTAGTGATAATGGATGCGGAAGAAAATGGATACGAGAGTCGGGATAAGGATCACCACGAACCAGGCCCCGCTGGTGAACTTGGTCACGGCAAAGATGATCATCACCACGCCCGTGCAGAACGCGCCAAAACCACTGACGACCATTTTCAGCCGCCAGTACGGATCGTAGCGCATGACCGTTTCACGACCGGGCACTTCCTCGCCGGGTTGAAGCTGGCCGATTTTGCGCAGCCGGACCACCATACCCGTCTGCGACATGGTGAAGCTCAGGAAAACACCGATGGCATACAGCGGGATCAACGAGGTGGTGCGTGCCCGGGAGACGATGACCAGCAATGATGCGCAGGTGGCCAACCCCATGATGCCCCAGGAGAAAACCAGACGGCTGCCCCGGTACGTAAGCTGGCGTGGCAAGAAACCATCCCCGGCGTGCAGCGCCGCCAGTCTCGGGAAATCGGCATAACTGGTGTTCGCCGCCATGAGCAAAATCAGCGCCGTGCCGGTCAGTATCATGATATACAGCAGGGTGCCTTCACCGAAGATGGTCCGGCCCATCTGTGAAATGACCGTTTCGGTTTCGCTCGGCATCGCGTGGATCTCGTGAGCGATAAACGTGATGCCGAGGAACATCACGATCAACAAACTGCTCATCCACACGAGAGTCACGGCTGCATTGTGACTGCGCGGCTCTTTGAAGGCGGTGATCCCGTTCGAGATCGCTTCGATCCCGGTGAGTGCTGCGCAACCGCTCGAAAAAGCGCGCAAGATCAAAAACAGCGTCAGCGCCTGCCCACCTTCGTGCATGACTTCGACATCAACCACCGTGGGCAAATCCCCGCTGGCATAGCGTACCAATCCAACACCTAACGTCAGGAACATCGCGCCCAGGAAGAAGTAGGTCGGGATGGCGAAAATCCGCCCGCTTTCTTTGACCCCGCGCAAATTGACCAGGGTCATGATCCCGATCACAGCCACAGCCATCTCAACACGATAAGGGTACAATTGATGGAACCCCGACGTGATCTGCGCCACGCCCGCCGAGACACTCACCGCCACCGTCAGGATATAGTCGGTGAGCAGTGCCGCTCCGGCGATCTGCGCGGGCAGTTCCCCCAGGTTGTCGCGCGCCACGATGTACGCCCCACCGCCGTTCGGATAGGCAAAGATCGTCTGCCGGTAAGAGATGGTCACAATCACCAGCAGAATGGCGATTGCAATTGATATAGGCAGCGACAATCCAAGCGTTGACGCGCCTGTTCCCGCCAGCGCCAGAATGATGAGAATTTCCTCCGTCGCGTACGCGGTAGACGACAGCGCATCGGACGCAAACACGGCAAGCCCAACCGGTTTGCTGACGACCTGGTGGGGTAGAGCTTTGGTCTCTAGCGGCTTGCCAATGAGCAGGCGCGACCATTTGAACCGGGACTTGGGAGCTTCTGAGGATGCCATAACGGTAGACACCTTTTTTCCTTGTTGCCTGGTCCAGTGCTGGCGGACACGAGCACTGAGCAGGAAGCTTTTCACTTCCGGCAGCGTCACTTGCTCTCCCGCTCATCTGTTGAAACGGGGCGATATAAGGACACCGCTTCTTGATAGTGAAACTGCGTCTGCGTCGGAAACTCCGGCGTCCCGTACACGGCCGGATCGCGGCGCTGCTTTCGGTAATCTTCGCCGTCCAGGTCTTGCAGCGCTGCCGCATTGGATTTGATCCACAGCCCCATCAGGCTATAGCCGATCGCGATGACCAGAAGCAGGATGACCTTATGGCCGTTCTGTGACAGGTGCAGGTGATGCTCCAGCACCAACCCGCCCACAGAGAGCAGCAGAATCGGGTAAAGCAAACTCCAGTGTGGTCTGTGATTTCGATCTGAGCGCATGACGTATGCTCCCCATTCATGAGGTTCGACCAGCACACGGGGAACCTGCTATTGAGGACAAGGGTTGACCCTGTCTGCGAAAAACTCAGACCTATCGTAGCGGGATAAGCATCAATTAGGTGTCAAAGAAATCGAGGAAACGATCAAGGATTCGTCAAATACCGCTTGGCGGAATACACCTGCAACCGGTCAATCCGCGTTTTTCGGCACCGGGAGCGGGGCATGGCACAGCGTGCCGGCGCGTGATCCAAAGGGGCGGCGTGAGGGTATTCTGTCCTATGCGTGGTGGATTTCTCCGATCGGGAGCCTGTTATGCACTTAGGTTTGCCGTGGAGAAGAGGGTTTTTCTGTGTATTGGCCCCTCCCTAAATCCCTCCCCACTGAGTGGAGAGGGACTTGACGCCGCCCCTTTCTCCAGGCGTGCTCCGACGCACGGGGATAGGGGCTGAAAGTGCATAACAGGCTCTAATGGTCGGATGCGGTACGGCCGCCGCGCCGGATAGCAGGGCATGCGCCCATTCCGCTATGGAATGGTGACGTGATACACCCAGGGACCGGCAGCGGCGGTCATGGGCGATCCATCGAGTGCAACGCCCTGCAGCCGATCCACTGTCAAGGTCCAAACGGCGGCTTCGCCCCGATAAGGAGCCAGAAAATCAAGCTCAGCGCAGGATTTGGTCCCGCGCAGGCTGGCCTGCGGCGCGATGCCAATAAAACCAATATCGGCGAGCACTTCTTCCCCGGTGTCGAGGTGCGCTTCCGGGAGCCAGTATTGATCCTGACCTGTCACACAGAGCGTCATGGTGGTTGACGACGGAGTTACGGAAACCTGTTCCAGGGTCAGCGACATATCTCCGGCTGTCTGGCTGATCGCCGGCTCGAATACGACAGCGGGAATAAACGGCACGACAAAATCGAGGCCAAACGGGCCGAGTTCGATCCGCTCGGCTGATTCTTCTGCAACCCGCACCCCTTCCATACTCATCTTCAGGTCCAGATGCAGAGCCAGATCGGATACGGTGCCGGGAATGGCGGTGCTGTCAAAATTGATGCTGCCCGAAAATGACCAGAAGGTATACGGTGCTGGTGTCACGTCCCTGTCTTCGCCACCGCCGCCGCCACCCCCACCACCGCCCCCGCCGCCGAAGATGCGCGGCAGAACCGTGCCGTCCGCTGTCCGCAGTTGGATGTCAAGCGCTGTGGTGTTTAGCGAAGAGTAGGGTGATTCATTTTGGGTCAGTGAATAAAACACGACGGCCCGGTGGGCATCCGCATAAGCCCATTCAAGCTGCAAGGTCACGCCGTCAATCGTCTGGCTTTGGTTCAGAGTCGTACCCAGTTCGCCATCCTGCACCTGCTGCAGACCCGGATCAATGTCCGGGACAAACAGCAGTTGGTGCTGGATCGCGGCATAGGCCCCTGCGCTCAGCGTCAGCAGCAGCACGATCACCAGTCCGGCTCCGAGCGGCGTAGCCAGGCGAAGGCGCGACACAACCCCTCGGTGGCGGGGTTGAACCTGCCGCTCGATCCGGGGCCACAAATCCGCGTGGTGACGGGTACGCTTACGCGCGATCTGGTGCAAAGCTTCTTTGATCGGTTCCTCGTTCACGGTCCCCTCCTACCACACGAATAGTTGAGCCGGCGACAGGTGATACAGCCACTGGCGAAGCTGCTTGCGAGCGGCGTGCAGCCGCCAGCGTACCGTGCTGGCCGCGCAGTTGAGCTGCTCTGAAATGTCATCGTCTCCCAGGTCGAGGTAGTAGCGCAGCACAATCGCCGCTCGCTGATCCGGGGGGAGGCGGAGCAGAGCGGCTTCCAGCGCGGCTGCCAGTTCCGCCTGTTCCACGGCCGCATCGGGGCCAGGGGTTGGATCGGGTAGCAGATCACTCAACGTGATCTCATCTCCGGCTATTGGCATGTCGAGCGCCATGGTGCGCTCCTCTTGTTCAGCCGCTTTTACGGCCGCATGGACCACGCTCCGCATATACCAGGGCCGGAATGGGCGTGACACATCATAACTGCCCCGGTAGCGGTACACCTGCAAAAAGACATCCTGCACCACGTCTTCAGCGAGGGTCAGATCGTGCGTAATGAGGTAGGCCGTTTCTATGGCCTCCGATTGGTAGTGTTTGACGAGCGCGGCCAGACCTCCTATATCACCCGCTTTTAACCGTTTCACGGCTCGTTGTTCATCCAAATAGGCCTCCAACGATCATAATGCCGCACCTGCCATCCCCTTTCAAGTGCGGACTTGAGAGGGGAAATTGTCCGGTAGGGGCGTATTGATGCGATTTAACTAATGAATACGGAATAACGAACGGCCTCAGTCTGACCCGCCCCTCACCCCGCCCCTTCCCCCGGCCAAGCTAGGGGAGGGGAGCCACATGGGCCGGGGACGACCCTCTCCCTGGCTCGGCCGGGAGAGGGCAGGGTGGGTGAGGCGTCGTCAGCCTGTATATCCGCACTTAATTGTTAAACAGCATCAATACGCCCCTGCAAAAACGATACTTTCCCCAATCTGAAATACCCTCTCTGCCTTACGGCGCAGTCTGGCAGGTCGGGCAGCCAAACTCATTCAACGTGCATGTTTTTTGCGTACAGGCATTCGGCCAGCAGGGGAACGCATCATAACACGCCTCGCAACTGGAATAGTCGCATCCGGTAGCCGTCGTTGAAACCGGGGTGGCCGTTGAACTCGTCCGGGGACGGCTGACGCCTCGACAGTCCTCGGCGCAGATCGATACCGACTCGCCATACTCACATACCGTGTTGCCACACGTGGCCGGACAATCGGACGTTCCCAGATCCGATCGCACCCAGGCATCGTTCGCGCCCTTCCACCAGACATAACCATCCTCACCGGCCCGCTGATCGACCACATCAAATGATTTACCCGTGCGCAGAAATGCGACGCGCTTATAGGTCGTGCCAGGGCCTTCGCGCAGATTGACGACCGGGAACTTGGGTTGAAAGGTGCAGTCCATGGTGGTGGATGATTGGGCATCAACGGGGGGAATCGTCATCAGCCAAATCGGCCAGACGAGAATCATACAGAGAGTCAGCTTTCGCAGCGAATTCATGATGGGGTCTCCTTCCCACAATACGCGCGGAGCATGTGGGGTAATTTCATGCTCACCCTATCTATAGTTCGTGGGCGGAGATTTTGTTTGAAATTCGTCCTCAGACTGGCATGCTCCTGAGACAGCTATCATGTCACAACGGCAAATGATCGAATTTGAGCGAGACGGCCGACGTCATGCCAGCACGTGGAGCAGGTCCACGAGATTACGAGCAGCGGACGACAGGGTATGATGCTGGCGGTGGGCATAGGAATAGGTGCGGCTGTCATCGCCGCCGCGCAGCCGCAGCGCGATCAGGTTGCCCGCCGCGACCTCGCGCTCGACCGCGATCCCTTGAATCAGGGCCACGCCTAATCCGGCTTCCACACTCCGTTTGATCGCCTCGGTTTCGCCAAGCTGAATCACGGAATCCCCCGCGAGGGCAGAAGCCCCCAGCAGCCGCTCCACCGTGGCATGGAGCGCCGATCCCGGTTCGCGTGTCAGCAAGGGTCGCTGGCGCAGGTCGTCCAGATCCACATTGGCGCGCGCCGCCCAGATATCCCCAGGGGCGACGATCACCACGAGATGATCGTGCATGAATGGCGTCACGACGATTCCGGGGTGCTGAGCCGGAGAGCCGACCAGCGCCAGTTCGGCCGCCTCAGCAGCGACCAGCGCCAGAAGCTGCTCCGTATTGCCGACACTGATCCGCACGGGGTGGCCCGGATACTGCGCCTGGTAACGACTCAACAGCCGCGGCAGCAGATACGTCGCCATGGTGTGTCCTACGCCGAGCCGCAGCGTGCGATCGGCCAGGCCAGCCGCCGCGCGAGTCACCTCAATCGCCTCCTGGGACAGCGTCAGGAGTTTGTCGGCATAGGGGAGCAGCGCTTCCCCTGCCAGCGTAAGCCGCAGCCGCCGCGTATCGCGCTCGAAAAGCGGTGTACCGAGCTGCGCTTCGAGCATGGCAAGCTGCTGCGACACGGTCGGCTGGGTCATGTGCAGACGATCGGCGGCGCGGGTGAAGCTCATCAGGCGCGCAATCGTCGCGAAAATATGAAGCTTATGCAGATCAAGGATCACGGCGGCCCCTCTTATAGACGGCATCTATAAGTCTCATCGAAATTATCAGTTTGAATGATAATTCAATTTGCCCTATGATGCTTATAAGTGTTTCTATCCCACCCAAGTGAATCAAAAGGGTACAACGCCATGATAACCTCCCAACGAGTCCACGATCCCTTCAGCGCACGCGCGACCCTCGACACGGGCAGCGGCAGCGCTACCTATTATCGTCTGGCGCGCTTAGAAGAAATGGGCATCACCTCCCTTGCCCGGCTGCCCTACAGCATTCGTATCCTGCTCGAGTCGCTGCTGCGCCACTACGACGGATACGAGATCGCCGAAGACGACGTGATCCGTCTCGCCCAGTGGAACGCGAAAGCCCCCGAAAGGCGCGAAGTCCCGTTTAAACCGGCGCGTGTGCTGCTGCAAGACCTGACCGGCGTCCCCTGTCTGGTCGATCTGGCGGCCATGCGCGACGCGATGCACGCGCTCGGCGGTGATGCCAGCAGGATTCAGCCGCAGATTCCGGTCGATCTGGTCATCGATCATTCCATCCAGGTCGATCATTTTGGCACCAACGATGCGCTGCGGCTCAATACGCTGTTCGAGCTGGAGCGCAGCGGCGAACGCTATGCCTTCATCCGCTGGGGACAAAACGCCTTCAACAATCTGCGGGTGGTGCCGCCGGGGATCGGCATCGTGCATCAGGTCAATCTCGAATATCTGACCAAAGGGGTACGCACCGCTCCGGACGGCGATTCGACGGTGGTTTACCCTGATACCCTCGTCGGCGCGGATTCGCACACCACGATGATCAACGGCCTGGGGATCCTCGGTTGGGGGGTGGGTGGCATCGAGGCGGAAGCCGCCATGCTCGGCCAGCCCGTTTATATCCTGATGCCGGAAGTGATCGGGGTGAAAATTACCGGCAGACTTCCCGAAGGCGCAACCGCGACGGACCTCGCGCTGACCGTGACTCAGACCTTACGGAAGCGCGGCGTAGTCGATAAGTTTGTCGAGTTTTACGGCCCCGGTCTCAGCCAGATGCCGCTGCCCGACCGCGCCACGATCGCCAATATGGCCCCCGAATATGGCGCGACGATCGGCTTTTTCCCGGTCGATGCGGAGTCGATCGCTTATCTGCGGCGCACCGGGCGCACGGCAGACGAGGTCGCCCTGGTCGAGCGCTACTACCAAGCCCAGGGACTCTTCCGCACCGACGATTTACCCTATCCCGAATTTACCGATACGCTGGAAATCGACCTGGGCAGCATCGAGCCGAGTCTGGCCGGGCCAAAACGCCCGCAGGATCGGGTGGTGCTCTCCCAGGTCAAAACGACGTTTCACAATGCCCTGAGCGCCCCGGTCAGCAGCGGTGGGTATGGCTTGCCAGCATCGGATCTGAACCGACGCGCGCCGATCCGCATGGGCGCGGACGATCAGGAACCAGTCGAAATCGGACACGGGGCATTAGTCATCGCCGCAATCACAAGCTGCACAAACACCTCCAACCCATCGGTCATGGTCGGCGCAGGGCTGCTGGCGAAAAAAGCGGTCGAGCGCGGGCTGCGCGTTCCGGGATACGTCAAAACCAGCCTGTCCCCTGGTTCGCGCGTTGTGACCGACTACCTGCGAGACGCCGGTCTGATGGAACCGCTCAAGAGACTCGGCTTTCACATCGCCGGCTATGGCTGCATGACGTGTCTCGGCAACAGCGGCCCGCTGCCCGAACGGGTCGCCCAGGCGGTGACGGATCACAACCTCGTCGCGGCGGCGGTGCTGAGCGGCAATCGCAACTTTGAAGGGCGCGTCAATCCGCTGGTCAAAGCCAATTTCCTGGCGTCCCCGCCGATGGTCGTCGCCTATGCTCTGGCCGGGACGATGGATATTGATCTGGTGAATGAGCCGCTTGGTGAGGATCAAAACGGCGATCCGGTTTTCCTGCGTGACATCTGGCCGAGCCAGCAGGAGATCGCGGACACAATCGCGCGGGTATCTAAACCTGAAACCTTTGAGCGGCTGTACAGCCACGTGGAGAGCAGCAATCCAGACTGGAATGCCGTATCGAGCGATGACAGCCTGCTGTATCCCTGGAGCGCGGATTCGACCTACATCCAGAAGCCGCCGTTCTTCGATGAGGTGGCGCGCCTTGCGCCGATCCACCGGGCGCGCGTGCTGGCGATTTTTGGCGACAGCATCACGACGGACCATATTTCTCCCGTGGGCAGCATCCCCGCCGACAGCCCGGCCGGTCACTACCTGAGCGCGTTGGGCGTGCAGCGCCGGGACTTTAACCAGTATGGCGCGCGGCGCGGCAACGATCGCGTGTTGGTGCGCGGCACATTCGCCAATATCCGCATCCGAAACCGGATGGTTCCGGGTGTGGAAGGTGGCAGGACGGTTCATTATCCCGACGGGCAGCTCTCAACCATTTTCGACGCGGCGATGCAGTACCGGCGCGAGGGTGTGCCGGTCGTGATCGTTGCCGGCAAGGAATACGGAACGGGCAGTTCACGCGATTGGGCGGCGAAAGGACCGCTGCTGCTGGGCGTGCGGGCCGTGCTGGCCGAGAGTTTTGAGCGCACGCATCGCAGTAATCTGGTGGGCATGGGCGTGCTGCCCTTGCAGTTCAAGCCCGGCCAGAATGCCGAAACGCTGGGGCTAACCGGCGAGGAAATGCTGACGATTGAGGGGATCGACTCGCCGATCACGCCCCGACAGGATCTCATCGTCCGGGTCGAAAAGCCCGATCGCAGCGAGTTCAGCTTCGTCGTGACGGTGCGCCTGGAAACGGCGGTTGAAATCGACTATTACGCCAACGGCGGCATTTTGCCCACCGTGCTGCGGCGGCTGGTCGAGGCTGAACCCGTCTGAACCTGGTTTGCCATGTGGAGAGGGGCGACCATGCGCGGACAAGTCCCTCTCCACCGTGTGGGGAGGGATTTAGGGAGGGGCTAACGCAGGCGAAAACCCCTTGTTAAAGGCAACTCAATTACATAACACCCTCTAGCCCGGCTTTTCGTCGTACACGTAGACGCGCGTATTGAGGATAATCCAGTTATCCCACAGCCATTTCGCGTCGCTGACGGTGAGATTGACGCAGCCGTGCGACCAGTAGTAGCCGAAGTTGTCGTGCCAGTAGACGCCGTGGAGCGCCTCGCGCCAGTTGAAATACATATGGTACGGCACCTGATCGAGCGCGTAAAAGGCGTCGCTGCCGGCGGCCCCTTCCATCGGGCCGACTTCCCAGAACAGCTCGACCTTCCACACGCCGGGATCGGTGCGCCACTTTTCCTCGTCCATGTCGCCGGTCGAGACCAGCGTCGCCATGACGGGGCGATCGGTCTCGTAGGCGACGAGGTTCTGCTCGTAGGTGCTGACGGCGACCCAGCGCCAGTTATAAACGGCGGGTGATGTGGGATGCACGATGCTCAAATTGGTCTGCACGGTCCAGCGGTTCGGCCCGACCAGATGCCAGTCCAGATCGCCAACCGTCACCGTGGCGTAGATGTTCATCAGGTCGTAGCGGTCAAACGAGCCCGACTGCCGGCAGTTGCGCGGACCGCCCGGCGTAAGCGACGTGCAGCCATCGTAGATCGCCCAGGCGAAGGGCATGTCCATGTGATTGATGAGCACGCCGGTGAAGGTCGAGGGTTCGGCAAAATGCGCCTTTTCCAGCGACGCCCAGCGGCCAGGGCGAATCTCCGCCCACTCGCCAGACGTCTGGAGCACGTTGACATAGCTGCTGCGCCCCGCGGTGAACGTCTCGACCTGTGTGCCGTTGGGCCCGTTGTACAGCGGCACTTCGTCAGCGTCAAAATAGATGAAGCTCTGCCCCGCGATCACGCCGAGATCGTAGGGAACGCGCGTCACATCGGGATAGGGCTGCGCCGCCATGACCGCGTCACATTCCGGCGTGCTGCGGCGTTTCGTAGGTGACGCCCGCGCAGCCGGGATGCCCTGGGGCGAGGGCCGGGCGCGCGGCAGGGTTGGCTGGCGCGGACTGAGCCGGCGCGGGGCCAGCCAGAACGGCGAGCAGGATGGCGAGGATGAGGAGTGCGCGGGCGTTGAACATACCATCTCCGTCGTGATACGAGCAGATGATGCCATCATACCGCACATGCGCCAATGGGTGCCAGCAGGCGTCATCCCTGGCCCCCCTCCACGTTGTGGAAAGGGGTTCATGCAGAAACGGAACTCATCGTTGGGGTGATTTTTGTAGGGGCGTATTGCAATACGCCCCTGCGATGCCAACCATCGGCTTCGGTCGTGCATTAAGGGGATGAGGCCAGAATCTCCGCGTTTCACCGCGCCGCCTGTATCAACGAGAGCCTGCTCCGCCGGCTTAACCCCAAACGGATCGTAATCCTTTTCCAGCTTCTCGCGGAACTGGCGCGTATACAGCCGGTAGTAGTGGCCGCGCGCGCGCAGCAGTTCAGCATGCGAGCCCATCTCCGCGATGCGCCCGTTCTCGATCACCAGGATGCGATCGGCCCGCTTGATCGTCGAGAGCCGGTGGGCGATCACAAAGCTGGTGCAGTCCTTCATCAACTGCTCCATGCCGTTCTGGATGAGATCTTCGGTCAGCGTATCCACCGAACTGGTCGCTTCGTCCATGATGAAGATCTCGGGCTTCGCCAGCACGGCGCGCGCCAGGCTGATCAGCTGCTTCTGCCCGACCGAGAGCAGGTTACCACCCTCGCCCACTTCCTCATCGTAACCTTTTTCCAGCGCGACGATGAAATCATGCGCGCCGGCCAGCCGGGCCGCCTGTTCGATCTCGTCGTCGGTCGCGTCCAGCCGCCCATAGCGGATATTCTCGCGGATCGTGCCAGAAAACAGGTGCGGCGTTTGCAGCACCACGCCGATCTTCGACTGGATGGCGTGCAGCGACAGCCGCGTATAGTCCACGCCGTTGATGCGAATGACGCCGCTTTTCGGCTCGTAGAAGCGGCAGACCAGATTCACGATGGTCGATTTGCCGCCGCCCGTCGGCCCTACCAGCGCGATCGTCTCGCCACTTCTCACTTTGAGCGAAAAATCCTTCAGGACCGGCTTATCCTTCTCATAGTAGAAGTCCACGTGCTCGAACTCGATGTCGCCGCGAACTGACTCCGGATTCGATCGCGCCGGGCTGATCCTGCACGTCCGGCTCCGCATCGATCAGCGAGAAGATCCGTTCGGCGGAGGCGATGGTGCGCTGCATCTCGGCATAAATGCGGGCCACGTCCTGCACCGGCCACAGCATAAAGGTGACATACGACACAAACGCCTGGATACCGCCGACGGTCAACCCGCCGACTTCCACACGCCAGCCGCCATACCAGACCACGCTGCCCACCGCCACCGCGCTGATGATCTGCACGACCGGCAGGAACAGCGCCGACAGCCACGCGGCACGATACGACGAGCGATACATGCCGCTCGTCAGGTCGCCGAACTCGTCCAGGTTTTCGCGCTCGCGGGCCAGCGCTTTGACCACGCGCACGCCCTTGATATTCTCGTTGTAGGCGCCGGTGATCTTCGAGTTGAGCTTGCGCACCTCGCGGTATTCGACCAGGATCTTCTGCTTGAACCAGAAGGCAACGCCCATCAGGATCGGGATGGCCAGGAACACGATCAGCGCCAGCGGCCAGTTGATCGTCAGCATGAAAAACAGCGCCGTGAAAATGTTGACGATACTCCAGGTCACGTCCAGCAGGCCCCAGGTGATCAGTTCCGCGATGCGCTCCGTATCCGACGTGACGCGCGACATGATCCAGCCGACGGGCGTCCGGTCGAAATAGGAGAACGAGAGATCCTGCAGGTGGTTAAACAGCGCCTTGCGCAGATCGTACTGCACGCGGTGGCCCGAGAATCCCCGTGATGCAGATAAAGCTGAACACAAAAGCCGCCTGGAAGATCACCATCACGCCGAAGGTGATCAACAGCCGGGTCAGCACGCTCTTATCACCGGGCACGATACCGTCGTCGATGATCCGCTTGCCCAGGTAGGTGAAATAGGCGTCCTGCATCGACACCACACCGACGACCAGCACGAAGGCGGCCACCCATTTCCAGTGCGGCTTAAGCTGCCCCAGCATACGGCGCAGTGTGCCGGCGGTGAAGTTCGTGCTGAATTCTTCTTCTTCGAATCGAACGTCAGACACTGGCAATCTCCCTTTCCAGTTCGATTTCCACGCGCGACTGCATATCGTAAATCTGCCGGTAGATGCCCGGCTGGTTTACCAGCTCGCCATGCGTGCCGCGCTGCACGATGCGGCCCTTGTCCATCACCAGGATCAGGTCGGCATCCATCACACTCTGAATTCGGTGCGCAATGATGAACGTCGTCCGGTCCTGCATCAGGCGCTGGAGCGCCTCCCGGATCGCGCCTTCGGTCTCCGTATCCACCGATGATGTCGCGTCGTCCAGGATCAGGATGCGCGGATCTTTGAGCAGGGTGCGCGCGATCGCGACACGCTGCTTCTGCCCGCCGGAGAGCGTCACGCCCTTCTCGCCCACGATGGTGTCGTAGCCCTCGGGGAAGGTCATGATCACGTCGTGGATCGCCGCCGACCGCGCCGCCGCCTCGATCGCCTCCATCGGCACCTCGTGTCCCACGCCATAGGTGATGTTCTCGCGTATCGAGCGCGAGAACAGGAACGGCTCCTGCTCGACGATGCCGATCTGCCGCCGCAGGAAGTGGCGCGGGAAGTCGGTCAGTTCGATGCCGTCCAGCGTCAGGCTGCCGCTCGTGTACTCAAAAAAGCGCGGCAGCAGGTTCACCAGCGTGGTTTTGCCCGACCCGGTCGAGCCCAGCAGGGCGATCACCTGACCCGGAGTACATCGGAAGCTGATGTCCCGCAGCACCGGGGCATCACTATCCTCGTACTCGAACGACACGTGCTTAAAGACGATCTCGCCCCGCAGGCTTGTCACCGGCGGCGTTTCGCCTTCGCCCAACGGCTCGCGCTCTTCCTTGATGATCTCGAGCACGCGCCCAAACGATACCAGGCCGGTCGAGGTCTGGACGATCACGCGGCCCAGCTCGCGGATCGGCCAGATCACCCAGATGACCATGCCGGAGAACGCGAGATACGTCCCGACCGTGATCTGCCCATCGATGGCCATGAGCGCGCCGGCACCCAGCGCTGCTATGGTCTGGAAGCCGCACAGCATATCCGAGATCGGCCAGTAGTAGGAATGCATGAAGGTCAGCCGCTTGCCGCGCTGGAACTTTTCCCAGTTATCTGCTTCAAATTTCGCGCGCTCGTAGTCCTGGCGAGCGAACGCCTTCACCACGCGCATGCCGGTCAGGTTCTCTTGCAGCGTGGTCGAGAGCACGGCTTCCTGTTCCTGGAATTTCTCATACGCCTTAGAAATCCGCCGGAAGAAGAAGAAGGAAATCACCACGACCAGCGGCACGATCACCACCGAGAGCAGCGCCAGCTTCCAGCTTAGCGCCAGCAGCGCCGCCATGTTGATCACGAAGATCAGGATGATCCGGCCCACCCCGATCGCCTGCTCGGCAAAGAAGCGGCGCAGCGCGTCTACATCGGACGTAGACCGCTGGAGCAGTTCGCCCGTCTGATGGGTGTTGTGATAGGTGAAGGTCAGGCGCTGCACGTGGTCGAACAGGTAGTTCCGCACGCGCAGGGTGATCCCTTCTGCGGTCCGGGCGGCCAGCGCCCCGCTGAGAAAGGTAAATCCCCCTTCCAGCGCCGCTAACCCGACAAACCCGAGCGCGACCAGCGGCAGCAGATGATTTTCCTTGCCCAGGACATGATCGATAAAGTAAGCGATCAGCAGAAAGGCCGTCGTCTTGGCGACATTCGCCAGCGCCAGACTGATCGTTGCGCCCAGGTAGGCCACCCGGAACCCGGCCATCATGCGCCAAATTCCGACCAGACGCCGGTCTGACACAGCGTTTTTGAGATCAAAAGACATGGGTAGTGAAGACAACCGGACCAGCCTCCGAAAACTGAGCTTTGACGGTGTTATACCACGCTCTGATAGCGACAGAATTGAATTAGTTGACGAAACGGATGATCAAATAAGCCTGCAAGATAGAGGCTTGTGGGCGGTGGAGCACGCCAGGCCGTGTATGTGTCCTGGAACTAGCGGAGTTTAGCGAGTATCATGGCTAAACGCGTCACCTATCAAAACTCGTGGAGCGATGCGTTGGGTGCATTATACATGTGTTCTCAAATTTGGCAAGCCTCATATGCGCCTTTGCGATCGCCGTGTATGGAGATTGGCTACGGCCTGCCTTTTCGCGATTTGATTTCGGCCTTGCGCAGATTTTCGGCGACCCTGAATTTTACTATCTCGCTGATCAGGCCCAGGGGCAGCGGCTGATCGATCGGGAACTGGACCGCGCCTTTTGAGCTTTCGTAAGGGGCCAATTGCTCCCGGAATGCCTCAATCCCGCTGGGCGTCGGGTAAAACCCGATATGGTTTTTGTGAGCCGCGAAATGCACCAGATTACCTTTCAGTGCGAAAGTCGGCATCTGATAGCTGATTTTCTCTGTGGCGTCCGGCGCGGCAACCTTGATCGTCGCCCGTAATTCTTGCAGGACGGTCTGTATCTTGGCAGGGAAAGCCGCGATGTACTCATCAATGGACGTAAAACCGGCTTTCTGGCTGTCCATACCTGCTCCTTTTTCCGGGACTTTCATACGGGACGAGAGGGTCATCAATCATTATACGATGAAATTTACAATATTCGTTACACAAACGCATCATGGGCAGACTTTAGCGTACCGCCTGTATGGGTGAACAACCGGCAATTGCATACCCGTCCGACTGGGTTGTGGCCCGTCGGATTAGCGGCCAGCGGCGCGATCAGTCGGCGTCGGGCAGATCCTCGAACCGATAGAATACGGGCTTGCCTTCCTGGAGAGTCAGGGCGACCATTTCATCGGCGCCTTTCGATGCGCCGCCAATGCGCAGGCAGGCATCACAACGCCGCACAAGCTGGTACGCGATCGGGTGGAAGATCTCGTTAAAGATCTCATCGCCAATGCGCTGCGATCCTGCTGTTTCGATCAGCGGCAGAGCAAACCACTCGCCCAGTACGGGCAGATGCCCCCTGCGAAAGACGCGTAACGCCATCTCGCTCATGGCGCGTACATTCGCCGCGATCAGGGCCGGATCGTCGTTGGTGCCAGAACGATAGGGGCCTGCAATCAGAATCATCATGAGCCGGATCATCTCCTTGACTTGATGGATCGATAACTGAAAGCGAACCCGGAGAAATCCATTTGGACGGCTCACCGGGCGGCGCGCGCTGATAACCCTTGGCCCGCGCGGACTCCTGGGGTATGCTTACCCCAATCGTAACCTTGGGCTGCGCCGGATCATCCAGCGCAGCCTGTTGGTGTGTGCCTACATCGAAAGCCATCATCATTATGCATCATCACGCACTGCCGCGCGCGACGCGCCGCAATTTCCGGCTCAACGTCGTGAATGGTGCGGTCACGGCCGGATCCGAAAACTCCGTCGGCAGCCCGGATCTTGTGATGACCACCTTTGCCGCCCACCTGACCGATAACCCAATTCTGCTGGGGCTGATCACGCCGCTGCCCGGTGCGATGTGGTCGCTGCCCCAACTGTTTATCATCCCGGCGATGCAGCGTCGCGCGCGCGTGCTGCCGATCTACCGGGCCGCGTCGTACGTGCGCTGGGCGTTATGGGTCGTGCTGGCGCTGGCGGCATTATTCTCCCGTGATACGACAATCCTGCTGGTCAGCCTGTTTGCCTTCCTTCTGATCGCCGGACTGGCGGGCGGTGTGGCGGGTCTGCCATTCATCGAGGTCACAGGCAAGACGATTCCCCCCAGCCAGCGCGGCCATATCTTCGGGCTGCGGGTCGCCCTGGGGGGCGTTCTGGCGATTGCCGGCTCTCAGGTGGTGATCTTCTTCACCGGGCCGGGGTCGAGCTTCGATTTCCCGGTCAGCTTCGGGATCCTGTTTCTGGTCGCCACGGTCGCCCAGGTGATCGGCCAGGGAGCATTTACCCTGGTCGATGAGCCCGACTCCGATACCAGCATCATCCGCGCCCGGCCGTCGCTCAGCGTCTTCGGGTCGATCTGGCGCTCAGACGGCAATTTTCGCCGCTACGTGTGGGGGCGCACGTTTGCCGTGCTGGGCGGAATGGCGAGCGGGCTGGTGATCGTCTATGCCAACCAGGAATTGGGCGTCCGGCTGGAAATGGCCGGGATCTACCTGTTTGCCAGCTCGCTGCTCAGCCCGGTATTCAGTATGCTGGCCGGGCGGATGAGCATACGCACCGGCAACCGCCTGCCGGTCGCGGGGGGCATGCTGATGATGGGTCTGGGGTGGGGTATGCTGCTGCTGGCGAAGCCGCTCGGCGTGCAAAGCGGATCGGCGGAAACGTTTATGTTTGTGGTCTATGCGCTGCTGGCCCTGCACAAGGGCCTGTTGTTCTCAAACATGATGGCCCTTGGGCTGAATATCACGCCGGAAGGTGAACACTCGCTGTACATGGGCGCGGTCAATACCTGGATCGGCGTGCTGCTGCTCGTCACCACGCTGAGCGGCGCGATTGCCCGGCTGATTGGCTATGAGGCGCTGTTCGCACTGACGCTGGCCTGCGCGGTGATCTCGGCCTGGTCGTTCGTCACTCTGGTTGAAGACTGGCAGGACGAGGCGGTAGCCACCGACCTGAAAATCCCTCCCGTTTCTTTCTCCGCGCGGGGGCGGGGAAAGGGTGCAGCACGCTCTCCTGAAGATGAGAGACACTCTTTGCCAATTGACCCTTGCTCCGGCCTCACCCCCAGCCCCTCTCCATCCAAGATGGCGAGGGGAGCAAAGCCTGCTTCCCTCTCTCTCACTCGGCTTGATAGGGGGATGCCGACCGAAGGTCGGACGGGGGTGAGGCCGTTTGAGGCCCTCATTGACATCATCTATGGTGTATCTTGTTCAAGTGAAGCTCTAGCTGACTTGCTCCTTCATGCGCCCTGTTATCTTCAATATCCAGCCCATACTCTTATGGAAGAAGTCCGCGTCCAGGAACATCATGGGGCAGCCGACCGAAATGACGCTGACGTTGGCTTCGCGGCAGCGCGCGACGGCGGCCTTCGAAACACTGGTTCCTGCGAAGGTGTTGTTATGCATCCAGACGCGTTTGATCCCCAGGCGCAGCGCCTCGTCCACGATTTTCTCGGTTACGTCGGGGCTGTTCATGATAAACACCGCATCCACCCCACCGGGTATGGCACTGAGGTTGGCATAACACGGGTCCCCATGGAACACCTCGGCTTCTGGATGCACCGGGAATACCTGATAGCCATGATCACGCAGTTTCAGGTAAATGGCCCCCGCGCCGCTGTCTTTGGTGCGTGATAATCCACTCACCGCGATTCGCTTCTGAGCCAGAAAGTCCTGGATCTTCTCCTGGTGCGTCAGATTGGCTGTAGACATCTTTGCCTCGCTTCACTTATGTTTCTCGTCTGCGCTTCGAGCATAGCTTTAGATTGTGTTGCAGGCAGTGCCGAATCTCACTGTCCCATCGGACTTTTATCACCCCGCCCGCGCGGCGGATACATCGGCCCTTGATTTTGCGCCAGCGAAGGGTGTTTGCGCGATCTTTCATGAGCCAGGGACAGCGAGGCCGGATACAATAACGGAAGCCTTCAATGCCCATACTGTCGCCAAGGCGTGTGGGAAGGTTGCGCGGAGTCACTATCAGGGATCACGGATGCCCATCGCCGCGTTATCCCTGGCGGAGGAGATCAACCATGAAAGTACTTGTGCTCTACCAGAGCCGGAAGGGTCATACACGCGAAGCCGCCGAAGGGATCGCTGAAGCGGCCCGCCGCCTGAACCACGAAGTCGCCGTCCAATCGGTTAGCCAGGTCCGCGCCACGGATATTGATAACGCCGATGTCGTGTTTATCGGCACCTGGGTGCAGGGTTTTGTCCTGTTTGGCGTTAAGCCCGCCGGGGCCACGCTGTGGGCGCCGGCACTCCCCTCCCTCAAGGGCAAAGCGGTCGGCCTGTTTTGCACCTATCTCTTCCATCCGCGCGGCAGTCTGCGGGCCCTCGGCGCCATGCTCGAAGCACGGGGAGCCCGTATTCTGGGGCAGCACGCTTTTCGCCGGGGCCGTCCCCACCAGGGAGTGGACGCGTTCGTCCAGAGCATCATGCAGGCGGCTGAACGCACCGTGAATTGATCCGCGCCGTTTTTACGCGGACAGGTGTTGCAGCCGGCGCTGCGCGGTATACAGGCGATTGTACAGGCCGCCCACGGAGACAAGCTCCTGATGTGTGCCGGTCTCCGCGATATGCGTTTTGTCCAGCACGACAATCTGATCAGCGTTGCGCACGGTGGAGAGCCGGTGCGCGATGATAATGGTTGTTTTGCCTTGCATCAGGCGTTCCAGCGCTTCCTGGATCAGGATCTCGGTCTCGGTGTCCACGGACGATGTCGCCTCATCCAGAATCAGAACCGGCGCGTCCTTCAGCACGGCGCGCGCGATCGAAAGGCGCTGTTTCTGCCCGCCGGACAGCTTGACACCGCGCTCCCCGATCAGCGTATCGTAGCCATTCGGCAGTTCGCAGATAAACGGGTGCGCGTTGGCCACCTGCGCGGCGCGGATAATCTCGTCGTCGGACGCCTCCGGGTTGCCGAACTGGATATTCTCGCGCACGGTGCCGTGAAACAGGAAGACGTCTTGCAGCACAATGCTGATCTGCTGGCGCAGGCTTTCCAGTTCGAGATCGCGCGTATCGATCCCGTCCAGCCGCACCGTGCCCGCTACCGGGTCGTAAAAGCGCGGGATCAGGCTCACCAATGTGGACTTACCCACGCCGGTCGGGCCGACCAGCGCGACCATCTGCCCGGCATCGATCTCCAGACAGATATTCTCCAGCACCATATCGCCCTGGCTGTAGCAAAAGCTGACGTTCTCAAACACGATCGAGCCCTTCGCGCGTGCTTCCAGCCGGATCGCGTCCGTGCGCTGCTCGACTTCGGGGCTCTCGCGCAGTAGTTCATCGACGCGATCCCCACTCGCCAGCGCCTCCTGAATGCGCTCCCAGGCATCGCTCAACATGCGAATCGGGTGGTAGAGCAGTTCCAGGTATAGGAAAAAGGCGACCAGATCGGCAACCGCCAGCCCGCCGTCGTGGACCAGCATCCCGCCAAAGTAGATCACGACCAGCATGCCCAGCGACGAACTGAAATCTACCAGCGGTTGGAAGATCGCCATCATCTTGAGCGCGTACAGCAGCGAGCGGCGGTAGCTTTCGATGCCCAGCGAGATGCGCTGCGCTTCGGCATCCTCGCGGGTGAACGCTTTGATCTCGCGGATGCCGGAGATGTTATCGTTGAGCACGGCGTTAAGCTGGCCGAGCTCCACCTGCCGCCGCCGAAAGGCTGGGCGTACTTTTTTCGAGTAGACGTGCATCACCAGGATCACGAACGGCACCGGGATCAGGCTCAGTAGGCCGAGCTTCCAGTTAATGAGTATCAGCATCGTGCTGACGCCAACCAGAGTCAACACGTTGACGATCACATCCGGTACGGCATGCGCGATCAGCATTTCGAACAGGTCCGTGTCGTTGACGATCCGGGACATCATCTGGCCGGTTTGCTTGTCCTCGTAAAAGCGCAGCGAGAGCCGTTGTAAATGCTGGTACAGGTGATTGCGCATATCGGCCACCACACCCCAACCGGCGATATGCGCCATATAGCTGCGCAGGAACTGCAATCCCGCTTTGGCGACCAGCGCCACGGCGGTTAGCAGCGTCAGGCGTGTGACGTATCCCGTTGTGCTGGAGTCCAGCGATTGTTCGGTCACGGTAGAGATCAGCGACTTGATAATCCAGGGGATCAACAATTGGACGCCGACCAGCAGCACCATACTGATCACCGTGATCGCCAGTTCCTTGGCGTAATTGCGCGCAAATTGAAAGACGAGCTTAAAAGCCTTCATGTGTTCCTTTGATCCATGCTTCAGCGTGTATACGGTGCGGTGGGCGAGCGCCGCGCCAGCGATTATACCCCGTTAATGGCCATGGGTGAGAGGCCGCCGGGCAGTTCATCGCGGGCTGTCGGGCATACTTCACGACATCACGAGAGGCATTGCCCCGATCAATCTCATGGTAGTAGGATGGTGGTGCAGCCCACAGGAGCACGCGGGCTGCGCTGCTAAGCGGATCGTCTGATGGAAAGCGAGCGAGAACGATGTCCCCTGAACTTCGCCGCCGGGTGACGACGGTTTTGGCCGCCCACTACGGCATCCCCGCGGATGCACTGGATCGGCCCGGCACCAGCCTGTGCCCGGTGGAGCCGGAGCACTGGGATGACTGGCTCGAACTGATCCCGGTGGGCGCGCGGGTGGGGCTCGAAGTGCCGCCCGCGTTACGCGAGCGGGTCGCGGCGCTTGCTGCGGCTCATCCCGCCGATCATGTGCTGACCGGGGCGGATTTTGTCGCGGCGTGGGGCAGCGAAGGCGCGCGGGTCGGACACATGAAAGTCTATATGCTCGATGAGGCGGCTTTTCGCCCTTTCACGCCGGATGCGCGTTACACCGTGCGGGCCTTGACCAAGGCCGATCGCGCGGGGTTTGATGCGTTTCAGGCGCGCTGCTTGCCGGAGGAACGGGCGGAGGCTGACATCAGCGTCGATCAGGCGGCTCCTTATGGGGTGCTCGACGGCGCGCGACTCGTGGCCGCGGCGAGCACGTACCTGTGGCTGGGGCTGGTGGATGTCGGCGTGCTGACCGATCCGGAATACCGCCAGCAGGGATTGGGTAAGGCGGTGGTGTCGGCGGTGGCGGAGCATGTCACCGCGCAAGGCGGCATTCTGTGCTACCGGCACGCGCTGAATAACACCGGATCGCAGGGCGTCGCGGAAGGGCTGCATCTCAGTCTGTACGGGACGCTGGAAGCGGTTCGCCCAATTGAGAAACGGCCTTGAAAGAGGGCGTGATCCGCTGATGGATGACAGGCGTCACCCCCTCAGTCCCCCTCTCCAGCCGAGCTAGAGGGGAAGTGAACTACTTCCCTCTCCATCAGTGGAGAGGGGTCGGGGGTGAGGCCAGCAACTGAAGCCGGACCGCTATTTGCCCGCACGCTGCCCTGTGCTGCTCTTTTCGGCGGCCAGCAGATCGGCCAGCGAGACGGCTTCCCCGTCGCTGCTCAGCTCGTCCACCAACCGCTGTTTGAGCGCCCGGCGCTCGTCCTCGTCCAGCAGTTCCAGCAGCAGGGCTACGCGAGCATCCTCGCCGGCCTGACGCTTGGCTTTTTCGCCGGATGCCGGTTCATCTTTGGATGTATCGAACTGTGTAAAGCCCCAGGTGATCCAGAGCGCGATCGAGCCCAGGAAAGCGATCAGGGCCGCGAAATCGATCATAAATCCGCTTTCCGTGACCACTTCCATCAACATCGCGGCCAGCCACATGGCGAGCGTGGAGACGATCATCAGCAGAAAATGCTTGACTTTGTCTGACATTGTGTAACCCCCATTCCTGTTCTGAACCAGTGTACGCAGACCGCACAGCAGACGTTGCACATCAGCCGGGCGTAGGCCAACAGTTGTAGCGGTTTGGCCCTCGCTCCGGTAGAGTATACAGCGTTGGGGGCGGTCGGATGCCCCCTCTTCTTATTTTTGTCTGACGAGTGATGACGATGCAAACCGCCGCCAGGGACTCGATCCCGGCCGACATCCCGGAAGCCGCCGACTTTGCGCCGCCCGAAAGCATGGCCCGCGCAACCGGCGTGATCGCGCTGGGCAACGTGGCGAGCCGCGTGTTGGGGCTGGCCCGCGAGATGATCCTCTCGCACCTGTTCGGCGCGGGTGCAGCGGTCGATGCGTTCAATCTGGCGATCATCGTGCCGCGCGGCCTGTACGACCTGCTGATCGGCGGGCATGTCAACTCGGCCCTGGTGCCGGTGCTGAGTGAATACGCCGCGCGCCAGAAACGGGCGGAACTGTGGGAGCTGGTCAACGCCTTGCTCGGCCTGATCGTGGTGGCGCTGTCGGCGCTGATCCTCGCCCTGGAGATCTTCGCGCCGCTCATCATCCGCATCGTCGCCAGCGATAAAGCCACGCCGGAGGTCATCGATAAGGCCACGCACCTGTTACGCGTGACCGCTCCGGCCCTATTTTTCCTCAGCCTGTTCGCGGTGCTGTCCGGCCTGCTGTATGCGCTGCGCCGTTTCACCTGGCCGGCCTTCGCGTCGGCGGTCTTCAACGGCATGATCGTGCTGGTGACGCTGGTTTTCGCCGGCAGCCTGGGCATTACGGCGGCCGCGGCTGGATGGCTGGTCGGCGCGGTAGTCCAGCTTGCGCTGCAAGCGCCCGGCCTGCGCGATGCTCACCTGCGGATCCAGGTGCGCGGCGCGCTGGCACATCCCGGCGTGCAGCGGATCGGCCTGCTCTATCTGCCGGTGATGGCATCGCTGGCGCTGGATGTGCTGGTGAACCGCCCCTTCAGCTACAACCTCGCGTCACGCACGGGCGAGGGCAGCATCTCCTATATGACCTGGGCCACGACCCTGATCCAGTTCCCGCAAGGGCTGGTCGCGATCGCGATCTCGGTGGCGATCCTGCCGACGCTGTCCCGGCAGGCGGCGAGTACCCTGGACGGGGGATTAGGCGCGTTTAAGATCACGCTCGGCCAGGGCTTGCGGCTGGCAATTGTGCTGATCATCCCGGCGGCGGTTGGGCTGTTCGTTCTGGCGGAGCCGGTCGTCGGCCTGATCTTCGAGCACGGCAAGTTCACCGCAACCGATACCGCGATCACGGCGCTGGCGCTGCGCCTCTATCTGCTCGGCCTGCCGTTCGCCGCCATCGATGTGCTGCTCGTGTTTGCATTCTACGCCCGCCAGAATACGCTGACGCCCGCGCTGATCGGGCTGGTGTCGCTGGCAGCTTATATGGTCGTGGCGATTGTGCTGCTGCCGTGGTACAGCTTCTTCGCCCTGATGATCGCCGATTCGGTCAAGCACCTGGTCCATACCGGCGTATCGGCGTGGCTGCTGGGGCGCGGGATGAAAGGCTACGGCCGCCAGAAATTGATTAGCACTATCGTCCGCGCCTCGCTCGCCGCGGCGGGGATGGGCGCGCTGACGTTCGCCGCCCTGCTCCTGCTGGATCGCAGCCTGCCCGCCGGGGGGACACTGGCCCATCTGGTGATCGTAGTCGGCGCGGGCGGGATCGGGCTGGTGAGCTTCGCCGGGCTGGCGTCGCTGCTGAGGCTGGACGAATGGCGCTGGATCCGGGATCGGGCGCGCCAGCGTTTGAAGGGGTGAAACAAGAGCATCACCACAGAGGACACAGAGAACACAGAGATAAGCCAAATAAGAAAGTGAAATCCACAGAGAGATTCTCCCCGTTTTTCTCTCTTATATCTGAACTCTGTGACCTTTGCGCTCTCGGTGGTAAAAGCCTTTCCTCGAATTCGAGTTAATCTGTTCAGTAAGCGGGTTTTGTCTCGCGCGGTTTCCCGGTATAATAAGAACCAATAGCCCATCACGCGGCCTTGTCAGCGGATCTTATAAGTGATATAATGCCTTCATCGTCGGGCGCGTAGCTCAGCTGGTTAGAGCGCACGGTTCACATCCGTGAGGTCAGGGGTTCGAGTCCCTTCGCGCCCATCACGTTTCCGCCGATGAGATGCCGCAAGGTAGCGATGAGCTACCCGCGCGGCATTTTGGTTTTGTAGACTGGCAGCCTTTTGACGATACCTTCTCTCTCTCCATCTTCGATACGCCGCCTGGATCTGATCCTGTTCTGGCTGCGTTGGCCCGTGCTGGTGGCGCTGGCTCTGCTCGCGCTGCTGGCCGAGGATGCCGTGTTGGGCAGCGTTTCCGTGCATCGCGAGGCCCTCTGGCTGGGCATTATTGCCGGTATCGCCGGCAACGTGATGATCGGCCTGCTGCTGTTCGTGGTGCAGTCTTTCTCACGTATGGTGAGCGTCTTTGGTATTTTCCTGGATAGCGTTCTGGCGGCGCTGTTTTTGTCGGCTTACCGGGGGATCTCGATTCCGCTGATCGTGCTGGGCACGTTGGCCGTCTTTGCGGCCGTGTACCGGCGCGGCTGGCCGGGGTTGTTTCTGGCGCTCGTGATGCTGGCGCTGCTGAGCGCGTTTGCCGTGATCCAGGCGGGCGACGTGACCGGCGCGCGGCTGATCAACTGGGCGCTGAGCCTGGGCCTGCTGGCGGTGTTGGGCGTCCTGGGTGCGGCGCTGCGTCCCGGCGGATGGTTTGCGTCAGCGGGCGGGACGATCAGCACCGATGAACGCCTGCTCGAAGCCCACCGTCTGCGCACGACTCGCGAACGCGCGCGGGCGATTTTCGAGATGGCGAACACATTGAGCGCCTCTCTCGAACACCGCCGCGTGCTCCAGGAAGCACAGAGCATTGGGATGCTCAACCTCCGAAATGAACTTGGCGAAGACGTGCGCCTGATCAGCGCGGTGCTGCTCTTCCAGGGAGACGATAACAAGCTGCGAGTTGTCACGGCGCGCGGGCTGACGCGGGCAGACGGCGCGGTCGCGGTGCCGGGCCGACGGGGCGTGCTGGGGCTGGCGCTTCAGCAGGGTGAGCCCGTCTTTGCCGGGGATGCCATCCGCGACCCCGAACTGCGTTATTTTGTGGCGTTCCAGGACGCAAAATCCGTGCTGGCGATCCCGCTCAAGGCCGGGTTTGACGTGTACGGCGTGATGATCTTCGGCTGCGACCAGCCGAACGCCTTTACGGATGAGAATATCGAGCTGATGACCGCCATCGGTACGCAGTCCACCCTGTCGCTGCAAAACGCCGTGCTCTACCAGAATTTGCGGCTTGAGAAGGAAAAGATCGTGGATGTCGAAGAGGACGCGCGCAAAAAGCTCGCCCGCGATCTCCACGACGGCCCCACCCAGAGTGTCGCCGCGATCGCCATGCGCGTCAATTACATCCGCCGCCTGATCGAGCGCCAGCCGCAGCAGGCCCTCGAAGAACTGTGGAAGGTGGAGGAGCTCGCCCGGCGGACGACGAAAGAGATCCGGCACATGCTCTTTACGCTGCGCCCGCTGGTGCTCGAAACCCAGGGGTTAACCGCGGCGCTGGCCCAGCTTGTCGACAAAATGCGCGAAACGTACAACCTGAACGTTGGCCTCAAAGCGCAGCCCGAGGTGGAAAAGCTGCTGGATGTTAACGTGCAGGGCATCCTGTTTTATATTGTCGAAGAAGCCGTGAACAACGCCCGCAAGCACGCCCAGGCCGAACAGATTGTGATCCGCTTCTACCGGCGCGAGGCCAATGTCGTGGTCGAGATCGAGGATAATGGGGTGGGCTTTGACGTCGGCGCGGTGGATGCCAACTACGACCAGCGCGGCAGCCTGGGGATGATCAACATGCGCGAACGAACGGAATTGATCGAGGGGACCCTGCGCATCCAGAGCGCCAAAGGCCGCGGTACCAAGATCACGATTCTGATCCCGGTGCAGACCCACGGCGCACAGGGTGAGGATAGTGAAGTGACTCTGCGCCGCCGCTGATCCTGAAAGGCCAGCGCACTGGCGTGCAGCGTGTTGCTGCGCCGCCGAACGGCCCGTCCAGCCCGCCGCTCGGTACCCGGACAGTTCAGCCGCCCGCCCGCCCGCAGCGGCCCTCACAATCTGCCCTGCCTCCTACGCCGGAGCCGCCGGATCAAGAATAGCCGACTGGGGCGCAGTGCCCTGCGGAATGGATTGGACAACCGGCAGCGTCACGCGAAATGTGCTGCCCTTGCCCGGCGCGCTTTCGACCGTCACCTGGCCGTGATGCTGCTCCACCACCGTTTTGACAATCGACAGCCCCAGCCCGGACCCCTCGACCTGCGCGTGACCAGCCTGACGCACCCGGTAGAAGGGATCAAAAATGTGGGGCAGATCTTCTTCGGGGATACCCAACCCGGTATCCGTGACCTGAATGTAGGCCTGCTGATCCTTCAGCTCGATCCGCACTTCGACCCGCCCACCGGAGGGCGTATACTTAATCGCGTTTGAGCCCAGATTGTCGATCACCCGTGCCATGTAGCTCTCGTCCATGTTGATCATGACCTCTTCCGGAGGCGCAGTATAGACGAGCTCGATATTTTTCTGAATGGCGACCACGTGAAGACTGTTCAGGCACTTGTCGAGCAAATGACTCAGCGGCACGGGGACCAGAGTCAGATAGGTACCTGTCTCAAACTGGGCGAAGTCCAGCAGATCCGATACCAGACTGCGCATTTTCTCCACACTTTCGCGGATGTTTTCGACAGCCTGGTCACGCAGTGGGAGATCACGATCCGAAGTATTCAGCCGCTCGATCATGGTCGCGTAGCCCAGGATCACGTTGAGCGGGTTGCGGAGATCGTGCGTCGCCATGCGGATAAACTGGTCTTTCATCCGGTGGAGTGACTCGAAGTGCTGCCGGTCCTGGGCGCGCAGTGCTTCGATCTGCCGGCGCTGCTGGACCAGGGTAAGCTGGCTCACGACTCGCGCCAACACCTCGCGGAACTGAAACGGCTTGACGATATAATCGGCCCCGCCCGCCTCAAAACCCTTCACTACGCTTTCAATGTCACTCAGTGCGGAGATAAACACGACGGGAATGTGCTTCGTGCGCTCATCCGCTTTCAACCGCCGGCAGACTTCATAACCATCCATGCCGGGCATATAAATGTCGAGCAGGATCAGGTCGGGGGGATCGGTCTGAACGAGGTTGAGCGCCGTCTGCCCATCTCGCGCCTGCACATTGGTGTATCCATAGGCGTTCAGCACATCGGACAGTGTTTGCAGATTCGACGGCAGATCGTCCACCAGCAGAATCTTCGTCTGTTTGAGATCAAGCCCTGCTTCCGCCATTGGTGCAGTTCCCCCACAATCTGGATATGTCGAACGGCCAATGTGTATATTAACATCAACATGACCTTTCGCGCCATAGGCCAGAAGTGGAACCACGCCGGAAAGGCCGTTCACTGTGGGGAGCGCAGAAGCGATCTCGCGTGAATAATTAGCAGACGATGGAACCGCAGAGATTGTTGAGGGAAAGCTGAGCGTGGGGGTGGGTTTGATGCATTTTAAGAATTGCGCCGCGATACGCCGTCCGATTTACCCCTATCCCCCGTCCGACCTTCGGTCGGCACCCCTTCTCCCCGCACGCGGGGAAAGGGGAATGTCAAGTCCCTCTCCGTTTACGGGGAGGGATTTAGGGAGGGGTAAACAACCGCCCGATGGGCGTAATCCGGCGAATCAGCCGTATTCTTTGGCTGAAAGCTGACGGCTGACCGCCAACCGCTTATATTTCCCTGGCACAGCAGGCCGGTGTGGTGATCTCACCCTCGATCACAAGTTCGTAACTGCGCGGCATCGAGGGCGAATACGCGCAGCCTTTCGCGCTGCCGCACGACGCACACGCCGATTCCCCGCTGCACGCGCGGATCTTCCCCTTGCGCACCCAGTATTCGATCATCCCGTCCAGCATGCCGGGCGTGATGTCCAGATCGCGCGCCATGTCATTGATCGACAGCGGCCCACGCGCCGTTTCAAAGACTCGCAGGACGTCTCGCAGCATCGTTGCCATCGCGTTAACCCCATCCGAGCAGTAACCCGCCCTGGAAGACGATCACCGCCGCCGCCCAGGCCAGGACCAACGTATAGACAATCTGCGCCGCCATCCAGCGCAGGCCGAATTCGTGGCGCATGGCGGCCACCGACGCCATACACGGGATATAGAGCAGAACAAAGACGGTAAACGCGACCGCCGCCAACTGGCCGCGGCTGGCCGACCCCGCGCTCCGAGCGAATGCTGCCGTCAGCGCGCCTTCGAGATCGCGCGTATCCACCACCTGGGAGCGATCCAGCCAGTCCGCCGAGGGGATGTTCACAGCGGGGAGCAGATTTGCCGTGCGCGGCAGGATGTTGACCGTTTCCTGCACCGTCAGCAGCGATGCCTCGCCAAACGTGCGGGCAATCTCTTCGGTATCGGCTCGGAACGACGCGGGCGTGGTAGTGTCGTCCCCGGCGGGCGCTGCGCCGTTGGCCTCTTCCACGTAGATCAGGTTCATCGTTCCGACGACGGCTTCTTTGGCGATAAAGCCGCTCACCAGCGAACCCGCCGCTTCCCAGCGTCCGAAGCCTGCCGGAGCAAAGGCCGGCGCGATGACCCGGCTCAGCGATCCAAACAGGCTGTCTCTGGTCCGCACGTTGTTGAAATCGCCTTTGCCGCGCCCCGCCGGGATCGCCAGCAGGAACCAGATCACGATGGAGCAGGCCAGGATCAGAGTCGTGGCGTTGCGCAGAAAGGCCGCCGTGCGCTGCCAGACCTGCGAAAAGACATTGCGCAAGTTGGGGACGCGGTAGGGCGGCAGTTCGAGCACAAAGGGCTGCGGCGGCCGGTTGTGGTAGACCAGGCGCTTCATCGCCAGCCCCGTGATCAGCGCCACGGCGATCCCCAGCAGGTACATGGCGAAGATCAGGCTGCCCGCCCGCTCGCCAAAAAAAGCCGCGCCAAACACCACGTAGACGGGCAGGCGCGCGCCGCAGCTCATGAAGGTGGTCAGGAAAGCGGTCCGGCGGCGGTCTTCGGGATCTTCGAGCGTGCGCGTGGCATAAATCGCGGGGACGTTGCAGCCAAACCCAACCATCAGCGGCAGAAAGCTTTTGCCATGCAGTCCAATCACGCGCATCACGCGGTCCATCACCAGCGCCGAACGCGCCATATACCCCGAGTCTTCCAGCACGGCGACGGCGGTATAGAGGAAGAACAACACCGGCACAAAGACGATCACCCCGCCCACGCCGGCAATCACGCCATCCACGACCAGCGCTTCGGCCCATGAACCGCCCAGGCCAGCCGAGCCGAGCAGCGCTACCGCCCAGCGGGTAATCGGCCCGCTGATCACGCCGTCGATCCAGTCGAGGAAGGGCGCGCTGACATGCGCCGTCAGTTGGAAAACCAGCCACATCAGCAGCAGGAAGATCGGTACGCCCCAGATGGGATGCGTCACGACGCGATCCACTTGGTCAGAGCGGGTTTCAGCTCCGTGCGAAGGACGCGCGACTGCACCGTGCAGCACGTCGCCAATAAAACGATAGCGGCGATCGGTGATGAGCGTTTCGGCGTCTTCGTCCGCCTGTTCGAATATTCGATCGGCAGCACAATCGGCAGCGCCGAGCAGGTCATGGTAGCCGGCGCTGTCCAGGCGAGCGCGCAGATCCTCATCGGTTTCGAGCAGTTTAACCGCCAGCCAGCGCGGTTTGAACTGCTGGCTCAGGCTCGGATCGGCCGCGATGATCTTGTGCAGCGCCGCGATCTCTTGCTCCAACAGATGTCCATAATCCACCCGGACAGCAGGCAGTGTCTGGCCGCAGCCGGTGCAGTCCGCAATCGCGTTTTTCAGGGTCGTCAGGCCGCCACTGCGCGTGCCTACCGTCTCGACCACCGGCACGCCCCCCAGCCGCGCCGAGATCGCGGCCGCGTCCAGCCGGATGCCGCGCTTGTGAGCAACGTCGCCCATATTCAGCACCACCACCACCGGGACTTCGAGTTCGATCACCTGGACGGCGAGGTACAGAGTCCGTTCCAGGTTGGCCGCATCCGCCACGGTGATCACCAGGCTCGGGCGCTCGTTGATAATAAAATCGCGCGTGATGATCTCTTCAAGCGAATAGGCGTTGAGGCTGTACGTCCCTGGCAGATCGACGATGGTCATTAGGCCGTCACCGATGCGGGCGACGCCTTCCTTTTTTTCGACGGTTTTGCCGGGCCAGTTGCCGACATGCTGATGCGCGCCGGTCAGGGCGTTAAAGATCGTGCTCTTGCCGACATTGGGGTTGCCGGCCAGCGCGATCGTCAGTGGAGACACATTCACGGTGATTTCCTGGGCGGTACCACAAGAATATGATGGGCCATGCCCCGGCCGATCGCCAGCCGCGAATCTTCTTTCACGGCCACGATCAACGGGCCGCTGAAGCAGTTCTGAACCACGCGGATATTCAGGCCAACGTTTAGCCCCAGGTCAGCGAGGCGCTTGCGCAGCCGTTTACCTTCTATGATCTGCACCAGCTCGACGGTTTCGCCGGGTGTGACCAGGCTGAGCGGCATTGCGGGGGTGTTAAAACTCGGTTCGTTGAGCATCACACGCCTATCGTCGGCTTCGGGCCAAGGGAACTTGTATTTGCGAATTGTTCTCAATTATCGTACCTGCTCGGGCAATTTGATAGTGCTAACTGGCCTGACCTGCACCTGCGAATTGTAACATCTTTAATGAGCAGCGATAGTAGGTAGTAAATGAAACACTAGCATCCTTCCGCCGTCAGATACACGGCGGTTGACACCGGCCTTGGGCAGGGTACAATACGTGCCGCGAGAACGAATTCCATATCCGTGATTTTCCCCGTGTGGGGATTTTCTTTGTGTGCGAGTGGTGTCATGTCTCAGGCCAAACTGTCCCTGCCAGACAAGCACAGCAGCGAAAACATAGTCCTGATCGAGCCGATGCGCGGCTGGATCACGATTAACCTGCGGGAACTGTGGCAGTACCGCGAGCTGCTGGTCTTTTTCATCTGGCGCGATCTGAAAGTGCGCTACAAACAAACGGCGCTGGGGGTGGTCTGGGTGATCTTGCAGCCGGTCATGACGATGGTCGTGATGAGCGTCGTTTTTGGCAAAATCGCGAAAATCCCCACCGACGGTATTCCCTATCCGATCTTCGCCTATTCGGCGCTGGTGCCCTGGCTGTATTTTGCCGGCGGGCTGGCACGCGCGTCAGGCAGCATCATCAACAGCGTGAATCTGATCCAGAAGGTGTATTTTCCGCGGCTGATCGTGCCGATTGCCAGCGTTGCCGGCGGCATCGTGGATTTTTTGCTGGCGTTTGCTGTGCTCATCGTCATGATGCTCTACTATGAGATATATCCGAACCTCAGCATGATCTGGACGCTGATCCCGCTGCTGCTCCTGGCGACGCTGTTATCGCTCGGCGTGGGGCTGTGGCTGGCCGTCTTTAACGTATACTACCGCGACGTGCGTTATATCGTCCCCTTTCTGACCCAGTTCTGGATGTATGTGACGCCGGTGGTTTACCCGGCCAAGCTGGTCGGGCCCTCGTGGAGGTTTCTCTACAACCTCAACCCGATGGTGGGCGTCGTGAACGGGTTCCGCTGGGTGCTGCTCGACCAGGGCGATCCGCCGGGCGCATCGATCTGGATTTCGGTTGTCGTGACTTTACTGGTTCTCATCACCGGAGTGATGTACTTCCGGCGTGTCGAAAAAACATTCGCGGATGTAATCTGATGGGTTCTCCGGCTATCCAGGTCGTCAATTTGAGCAAGCAGTACCGGATCAGTGCGGTGCGCGATCGGCGGCAGTCCGTGAGCGCCGCGTTGAGGGATATGGTGCGGGTTCCGCTGCATATTGGGCGCGAACTGGCCCGCGGGCGCAACCCGTTTCTCGCGTCGGATGACGAGCTGATCTGGGCGCTGCGGGATATTTCGTTTGAAGTCGCGCAGGGTGAGGTGATCGGGATTGTGGGGCACAACGGAGCCGGCAAGAGCACCCTGCTCAAAGTCCTGACCCGCATCACCGACCCTACCAGCGGCTACGCACGCATCCGGGGGCGCGTCGGATCGCTGCTCGAAGTCGGCACCGGCTTTCATCCCGAACTGACCGGGCGCGAAAACGCCTATTTGAGCGGGGCGATCCTGGGCATGCGGCGGACCGAGATCGACCGCAGGTTTGATGAGATCGTGGCGTTTTCGGGCGTGGAGCGTTTTATCGATACGCCGGTCAAACGTTATTCAAGTGGGATGTATCTGCGCCTGGCCTTCGCCGTCGCTGCCCACCTGGAACCCGATGTGCTGCTGGTGGACGAAGTGCTGGCCGTGGGTGACGCTGAATTCCAGCGGAAATGCCTGGGTAAGCTGGGGGCCGCCTCTCAGGAAGGCCGGACCGTGTTGTTTGTCAGCCACAACATGAACGCGATCAAAGCGCTCTGCGCCACGGCGATCTGGCTTGAAAACGGGCGGATCAAGCTGACCGGGGACGTGGACGATGTCGTAGACACTTATCTCAGCTCGGTGCTGCAAAAGGCCGCTCAGCAAAGCGCGTTCCCAGCTGTAAATGACCAATACGGACTGGGATTTGAAAGCTGCGAGGTACGGTTCGAACCCAGCCGGGACGGTGATACGGTCGATCTGAAAGTCGATCTGGTGGTGACGGCGACACAGGTATGGCCGCGGGTGGGCATCCATTTCAGCCTGACGACCGAGGGCGGCGTCAAAGCCGTCTCTATCGGCGCCAAATTATCAGGTTATCTGTTCGATATGCAGCCGGGTCTCAATCATTTCAGCCTGGAATGCGCCGCGATCAACGGGGTGCTCGCAGCAGGGAATTATGTGATCGGGCTGCGTCTTTCGTCGCCCGGCATTGAGCGGATCGTCGATGTAGGCGAAGCGGCCCTGATCGCCATCCCTGGTTACGACTTCTACGGCAGCGGTCGTTATCCCGAGGCACGCCAGAACGGACCTGCTCTGCTGCCGCTGGTAATCCTCCAGAAAGAGCACGTTTCTTCATGATGCGATGGGCAGCCCAACAGAAAAGACGCGCCGGGCGAAGCGTTATCGATTATTTCCGCCTCCGCCCCTCGTTTCTGATCATCGGGGCCCAGCGCGCCGGTACTACCTCCCTTTATAACTACCTGTGTGAGCACCCGTTGGTGGTCCCGGCCGCACAAAAGGAACTGCACTTCTTCGACCGCTCCTATTCCAGGAGTCTGCCCGATTATTTCCGGCAGTATCCGATCGTGTGGCGCTCCGCGCTCCCGATAGGGCCGCGCCGAATTACGGGCGAAGCGACGCCTTACTACCTGTTTCACCCCCTGGCGGCTGGGCGCGTGCAACAGGCGCTTCCGGGGGTTAAGCTCATTGGGCTGCTGCGTAACCCTATCGATCGCGCCTTCTCGCATTATCACCACGCCGTCAAACTAGGGGCGGAGCCGCTGTCGTTTGAAGCAGCGATCGAGCGCGAGCCGGAGCGGCTGGCCGGTGAGTTTGAGCGTCTGTGCTGCGAGCCCGACTATCACAGCCCGGCGTATGTGTATCACTCGTATCTGGCACGCGGCGTCTACGTCGATCAGCTTGAGCGGTGGATGAGCCTGTTTCCGCGCGAGCAGTTCCAGATTCTCAAGAGCGAAGATTTTTACGCCGATCCCAACGCCATGCTGCGATCGGTGTTCGCGTTTCTGGGGCTGCCACCCGCCGAGATCCGTACCGGTGAACAACATAACCGGCAGGACTACGCGCCCATGCACCCGGATACCCGCGCCCGTCTGCAAGACTATTTTGCGCCGCACAACACGCGCCTGTATCGCTTCCTGAACCGTGATTTTGGGTGGGAGAACTGAGGAGTCCGGAACCGTATGGCGTCCAAAGTGCTCATCATCGCGGGGATGCACCGCTCCGGCACATCACTGCTGGCGAATTGGCTGTCACGCTGCGGATTGGATGTCGGCGACGATCTGCTCCGGCAGGATCCTTCCAACCCGGCTGGACATTATGAAGATATTTTGTTTCTCCAGTTGCACAAAGACATTCTGGCCGATAATGGTCTGGATTACCTGGTTGGGGATGATCGCCCGCTTGTTGTTAACGACGAGTATCGCGCCCGCGCCCAGGCGATCGTGGAGTCCAGGCAGGCGAATTCACAGTGGGGATGGAAAGAGCCGCGCACGGTTCTATTTCTCGATTTCTGGCAAACACGGCTGCCCGATGTCAAGGTGCTGGTCGTCTACCGCCACTATACGCACGTGGTTGATTTACTGCTGCGCCGTGAATACAACAGAGCCCTGCGAAATCCACAGGACTTTAACGTGTGGTACCGCCAGCTGCGGCGAACCCGGCGGGCGGCGCTGCTGCGGCGCATCCCCGGTTTGATGGCGCTTGTGGGTGCGGTCGAGCCGGCCGTTCGTAAGGCTGCGGTGCGTTGGCGCTATTCCTTCTGGAACCTGCCACTCGTCCGCCGTTATCTCAAGGTCTGGCTGCGTTATAACCACGATTTGCTGGCCTTTATGGCGGCACATCCCGACCAAACCCTGGTGATCCACGTCGATGATCTGTTCGCACGCTCCGATCAGCTCGTCGGCTACCTGAATGACACGTTGGGGCTTCGATCTTCGCGCCGTGCCGGTGGCAGACGCCTTTGAATCGGGATCGCTGCGAACCTCGCCCATGCGTTTTCAGGCGTGGTTGTGCCAAAAGCTGGTTCCCGCCTGCGCCAAAGTCTACGATGAACTGGAAGCCCGGCGCACGCTAACCCAGCGGTTACTGGCCGTTCGTCCACATGTGGCTGGTGAAAAATGACGGCTCAATTTCCCAAAGTGGTTGTCTCGGTCCTCAATTGGAACGGCCCCACCAAGACGATTAGATGCCTGGAATCCCTCAAACAGCTTACCTATCCCAACGTTCACCTGCTGGTGGTTGATAATGCGTCAGTGGATGATTCAGTTCAGCAGATACAGACCGCCTTTCCAGGTGTTGACCTCCTCTGTGCCGCCAACAACCTGGGTTTTGCCAGTGGCCACCGGCTGGCACTGGATCATAGTATGCCGCGCGGGGCCGATCTGTTTTGGATGTTCAACAACGATACCCGCGTGCGGCCCGATACGCTCTCCGCGCTGGTGGACGCTTATCATCGGTGGGGCAGCGCGCTGTATGGCAGCATGTGGCTGGACGATTTTGGGGACGCGCCGCGCATGCACTACGGCGGTGGATGGGAACTGGATGCACAGGGCAAACCGGCATATTCAGCTTATAATGCGTTTGAAGGGATGCCCTATGCCAGCTATCGAGCGGATCACCCCGAGCGCGCCGTCGCGGATATCTCAGGCGGCAGTCTGATGGTGCCTCTGGCAGTGATCCGGCAGCATGGTTTTTTCGACGAATTTTTCTTTTTTTACGGCGAAGATACGGATTACTGCCTCCGGCTGGCCAAACGCGGGGTGCCCTCGGTGATCGTACCGGCATCTGCGATTACGCATGAACATCACGGATCGTTTGAGGGTAAATCCAGGCTGGCCTGGGTGCGGGCTTACTATCAAATGCGAAACTACCGGGTGGTCATTCGCCGCCACCAGGGATGGCGCACATTCGGACAACTGATGTGGAAGGACGTTCAATTCTGCGTTCGAGCGTGGGCCGGCTCAATTTGGCGCACGCATCGCCTAGGAATACCGGAGAAATACTGCGACCGTTTCCTGGCAGTGCGCGACGTGCTGCTCAACCGGATGGGCAAAACCATTGCACCTGAAGATTACCTGGACTGACATGGAGTCAAGTGGACGATGGCATGATCGTTAACATGGAGCTTCTTCAGCCGTTGCGCCCCAAGGCGCAATACCGGTCAGGAATTGAGCAGCCCCGAATGAGTCTCCGCCTGTTCCGCATCCCGGCGTATTACGCGCGGTATCTCGACGGGTTTTATACCCAACGCCCGGATCTGATTCAGGCATCTTAGCCGCTCAGCACGCCGTGCTGATGGCCGACGCGTTTAGCCAGTCGTATGCGTATACGCAGGCGCTCATCGAGCAGGGATACGAAGTCGAAGAAGTCGTCGCGTATGCCGAGCCGCTGCAAAAATGCTGGGCCGCGGAAAACGGCATCTCTTACCGCGACGAAAGCTGGGTGGCGGATATTCTCTTCGCCCAGATCGAGAGGTTCCGCCCCGACATGCTGTGGATCGAACCGTGGGAGAAGCTGTTTGGAGCCGAGTTCGTCCAGCGCTGCCGCGTCATCAGCCCGGCGCTCCGGCTGGTGATCGGCCAGTGTGGGGAAGCGCATCCCAGCATCGAGTTCTATCGCGCGCACGATCTGGTGGTTAGCTGCGCCCCGGAAGTGGTGGATCTCTATCGACAGCAGGGCGCGCGCGCCGAGATGCTGCCTCACGGTTTTGAGCCGCGCCTGCTGCCGCTGATCGCGCAGCCCAACCCGACCGGCGCGATCGCGCCAGCCGAACTTGGGTTCGTCGGCCAATTTGTCTTTGGGGACCAGTTTCACACGACGCGGGCACAGATCATGCTGGCCCTGGCGCAGCAGATCGAGCCGGCGATCTATGGCGAGATCCAACTGCCCGGTTTCCTGACGAAAAGGCGCAAGGGACTCCGGGACGATCTCCGCAACCGCTATTACGATCTGGTGACACAGCTTGCCCGGTGGAAGCTTGAACCGCTGGCGCGCCGCCTGCCCCGCTATCAGGCCGCGATGCAGGTGGCTCAGAAGCGCGCCGATGCGCGGATTTTCGAAGCGCTGCGCCCGTGGCTGCATCTGCCGGTGTATGGCATGGAAATGTTCCGGGTGGTGGCCAGCTTCAAGATCCACCTGAACACCCATGGCCCGGCCGTTTATGCCTCCAACCGGCGGCTATACGAAACAACCGGCGTCGGGACGTGCCTGCTCACCGACTGGAAGCCGAATATCGCGGATTTGTTCGCGCCGGATCAGGAGATCGTGACGTATAACAGCCCGGCCGAAGCCATCGAAAAAGTCCGCTATTTGCTCGATCATGACGGCGAACGGCGGGCGATTGCCGCGGCCGGACAGCAGCGCACTTTGCGCGATCATACGGTCGCGCAGCGTGCCACCTTGCTCGATAGCATCATCACCCATGTGCTGCAAAAACAGGCGGCTGATCGATATGACAGACGCGATCCTATCTCAATCATTACTTCGTTGTATCGCGCCGAAGCGTATCTGCCCGCCTACAGCCAGTGGGTGATCGAGGTGGCGGCGCAGGTCAAGGCGGCGGGATTGGCGCTCGAAATCGTGCTGGTGGCGAATGATCCATCAGTAGGTGAACAGACGCTGATGGACCAACTTGCGGCGGCGCTGGAATCCGCCGGGACCGCCAGAGTCATCCGGCTCGATGTGCCGCGCGAAAACCTGTATGCCTCGTGGAACCGGGGGATCGCGGCCTCGTCGGGGTTGTGCCTCGCGCCCTGGAACGTGGACGACGCTCGTTATGCCGGGGCGCTGATCGAAGGATACCGCCTGATCACGGGCGGCTGTGCCATCGTCGATTTCCCGTTCGTCCTTGATCGCACGTTCGCTGGCTATTTGCGGCTCGACATCGCCGGCGGCTCTTTCCGCCCCAGTACAACCCGGTGCAATTTCGGCCGCCGACGCGTACCAGCCCGTTTTTTATGTTCGCGCGTTCGTTGTATGAACAGGTGGGGCCGTTTGATGAGCACTTCCGCATCGGCGGCGATTTCGACTGGTGCGCGCGCCCGGCGGCGCGATCCGCGCAGTTTTGCGCGGGCAGCGAGATGGCGGGGACGTTTTACCTGCACGGCGCAAATCTCAGCGGCTCCAACAATCCAACGGAAGCGGTGGAAGATGATATTGTGCTGCTGCGCCAGGGCATGTGGGATGAACTCGTCCCGGCGGACCCGGCGCTGCTCGCGGCTAACTGGTCAGCGTGGGGCGATCTGGGCGAGCGGCCCGTACCCCTCGAGATACCAGGAGCGCTTTTGGGGCGAGGGCGCCACGAACGCTGGCAGGCGTGGCTGCGCGAGAAGCGCCGCAAGGCGATCGGCCGGCAGATTGCGTTACATTCCCCGCCAGATCATCAACCGGACCGGGCTCGGCCCCTGGCTGGCGCGGCTCGGAGTGGTCAAACCCCAGGCATAGGGACAACAAAATGGATACGCCCCTGGTGAGCATCGTCATCCCCTGCTACAACAGCCGGCAATACATTGGCGAGACGGTAGACAGTGCTCTGGCGCAGACCTATTCTCCCTGCGAAGTGATCGTGGTGGATGACGGCTCGACGGATGGCAGCGGTGATTGGCTCCGCGCGCAGTACGGCGAGCGAATCCGCCTGATCGAGCAGGCCAACCGGGGCGCAGCGGGCGCGCGCAACACCGGCATCCGCGAGGCACGCGGCGAATTTGTCCAGTTCTGCGACTCAGATGATCGCTTGCTGCCGCACAAGGTCCAGGCCGGTTGGGAGATATTCCGGCAGAACCCGGACGATCGTCCTGGTCTACACGGATTACCGCATCGTCTTGCCCGATGGCACCACCGAAGGCCCCTTCCCCGGTCTGGATCTGCCTTCCGGGGATGTCTTCTGCGCGCTGCTCTACGGTTATGGGAATTTCGTGGGCACGAGTACGGTGATGGCGCGGCGTCAGGCGGTGCTGGACGTAGGCGGCTTCGATGAAGATAAGAGCCTGCGCGTCACCCAGGACTGGGATCTCTGGCTGCGTCTGGCCGCGCGTGGACCCTTTGCCGCCATCCACGACGTGCAGATGCTCTACCGCAAGCGTCCCGGCAGCCTGGCATCGGATGCGATCGCGCTGGCCGAGGGGCGGCTGAGCGTGATCCAGCGCGCGCGCCATCTGCCGCGCCGCCGTGACTGCCTGGACGACCACGCCTACGATCAGTTTGAAGCCAGCCGCCATCATAAGCTGGCGATGACCTACTGGCAGGCCGGCCGCCGCACCGAGGCCCGCCGTGCCCTGCAAGCGGCGATCCGGCTGGCTCCCGATGAGAGCGCCGCCCGGCGGCTGTACGTGTGGATGAGCTATGCGCTCCCGGCGCACACCGCCTCGCGGCTGCTGAATATGGGCTCGCGGGTGAAGAGACTGATCCGCTCGGTCTGACCTCAATCCACGCTTGAAAACCTATCCGGGCGTGGTAAACTACACCTTATCCTGCCCCCATAGCTCAGAGGATAGAGCGCAGGTTTCCTAAACCTGGCGTCGACGGTTCAAATCCGTCTGGGGGCCTGATCGTCACCAGCCAACTCACGCGAGCCGGCTGGTTTTTTGCAGGGTTGTGAGTCGTGAGTGCTGAGTTTTGAGATTCTTCTCTCGAATTTCCATCGTGCGCTAACGGCTAACGGCTAACTGCTAACTGCTTAGAAAAACTTTACCACCACATCATCGACCACGTTGGCCGCGTCGTCGATACGCCCGGCGGCGTGGAACAGGTGCCGGTAGATTTCGCGCAGCTTGAGCATCACCACGATGTTATCGAGATCCTTGGGCTTGCGGAACAGGTCCGCGATGGCCTCCGCGTACAGCGTCTCCATACGGTTTTTGATCGCTTTGGCGCGGACGGCGTGCGTACTCGCCACGCCGGGATGCTCTTGCAGCCGGTCCATCGCCAGCTTGATCTCCTGTGCGCCCTGCGTCAGCAGGTCGGTCATATTCTGCAAAAAGCTGTTGGGCTCAACTTCAAGAATATCCATCTCGTTGATCGTGAACCACGTATCGTCCAGCAGATCATCGATGGCGCGCGACAGAGCGTGAATATCCTCGCGGTCGATCGGCGTGACAAACGTCCGGTTGAGTTCATCGATCAGGATCCGGCGGACTTCATCGGCTTCTTTTTCAAGCTCGCGCACCCGGCGCGCGTTGCGTTTGTTCGGCTTGCGCATATATTCCGACAGCGCCTCGGAGCCTTCCATCGTCAGCGCACACTGCTGCATCAGCCGTTGGATAAACAGGTCGGGCCGGCGTCTGAACAGTTCGCGGAAACGCTGCGGAATGGCCCTGAAAAAGATAATCAGTCGGTTAATCATTCACCCTATCTTTCGCTGAGGTAAAATTCCCTTAAATCAGGTAAAATAATTTTAATGTTGATTGGTTCTCCGTGCCAGAACGCATCCGAAGGGATCGTCCGTTTGTCGATTGAGGCAATCTTACTTATTCTGATCGCACTGGTATTCGGTTTTTACAATGGCCTGCATGACTCCTCTAACGTCGTCGCGACAGTGATCTCAACCCGCGCGCTCAGCCCGCGTCGCGCCCTGTGGATGGCCGCCGTGGCGAACGCCGTCGGGCCGGTGATATTTGGAGTGGCCGTGGCGACGACAATTGGGGATGAAGTGGTCGCCAAAGAGGCCGTGACGTTGGCCGTGGTGTATGCATCCCTGCTGGCGGCGATTGGCTGGAATATCGCGACTCTCATGTTCGGCATCCCATCCAGCACGTCCCACGCGCTGATCGGCGGCATCGTGGGCGCAGTTTGGGCCGGGTTTGGCTTCGACGCGATCGAGCCGGCTGGTCTGACGAAAATCCTGATCGCGCTGTTCGTATCACCCATTCTCGGCGGACTGGCGGGATACTGGCTGGTCAAGCTGCTGTTCTTTCTGGCGCGCGGTGCGTCGCCTCGCATCAACGTATGGTTCAAGCGTGGGCAGCTTGTCACGGCGACCACACTCGCCGTGTCGCACGGCTCCAACGATGCTCAGAAAACAATGGGGATCATCGCGCTCGGTCTGGTCGCGACCGGCCACCTCGATACGTTTCATATTCCCATCTGGGTGATTCTGAGCAGCGCCGCCGCGATTGGCGCGGGCACGCTGTTCGGCGGCTGGAGCCTCATCCGCACGCTGGGCCGGGGCTTTTACCGGGTGCGCCCCGTGCATGGGTTCAGCGCGCAGACGGCGTCGAGTCTGGTGATCCTGGGCGCGGCCCTGCTCGGCGGGCCGGTCAGCACCACGCATGTGGTGAGTTCCGCCATTGTCGGTGCGGGCAGCGCGGAGCGGGTGCAGAAGGTCCGCTGGGGCGTGGTACAGAGTATCGTGCTTTCGTGGTTCCTGACGATCCCGGCGGCGGCCGCCCTGGGTGCGCTGATCTATACGCTGGTCCACCGGATATTCCCCTCGGCGTGATTGTCATCCCACCCCGCCGCGCGTATAATCTGCGCGGTTTGGCCTTATCAGGGAGAACAGCAGCGGATGAGACGATACGGGGTAGTCATTGGGGCATTGGTGGCCGGGTTGATCGTCGCGGCGTGCGGCAGCGATGATCCATCCGAGTCGCCCCGCCAGGGTGCAGAACTCTTCGCCATCACGTTTGATGAGGCGGGCGCGTGGGAAGAAGGCGCTTACTCTGACGATGAGAGCGGCACGATCTCCACGCTGGCGATCATGGATGGCCGCTACCAGATCGATCACCGCGCGGGGCGCAGCGCCTCCTTCACCTGGGGAGCAGGCGGCGAGCCGGTTGAGAACGTGGTGATCGAAGTCGAGGCAGAACAGCTCAGCAACGAAAACGACAACCTGTACGGCGTGATGTGCCGGCTCGCGACGGACGACCGTGGCAGCATGTCGGGTTATGCGCTGCTGATCAGCGGCGACGGTCATTATGGCATCGCGGAATTAAAAGGCACCAACCTGGATTTCGTGCTGGACTGGCACCAGTCCGATCCGATCAAACAGGGACAGTCCGCCAATACGATCCGCGCGGTCTGTGCGGATGATTACCTGGCGGTGTACGCGAACGGCGAGTTTCTGGGTGAGGTGAAGGACACTACTTACCAGCGCGCGGGGCAGGTCGGGCTGCTGGCGGGTGTCACCGGCGAGGAGTCCGTGCGCGTGGCGTTTGATAACCTGACGGTATTTGAAGCCAGCCTTCCATAATCGGATCAACGAATAACCTTCTCGTTGGAACGGCTTGACAACGCCGCGCCAGATGACATATACTGTTATCAATGGAATGGGAGCGCTCTCAGGGCGTTTCACCACACGTCGACCTTGAATTTGCAGGTGAGCAGGATAAAAGTTTCTATACGATAGACCGCGGCGCTCTTTTTTCGTTTATGTGGGGAGCGCCTTTTGTTGCTCAGTGATTGGTTTTTGGTTCTTGGTTAAGCAAACCCCCTCTCAGTCGCTTTAACCAATCACTAAAAACCAAAAACTAATCACCCATTACTTCTGTTTTGAAAGGCTCTGATATTTATGTCCACATGTCATTTTCCCCCCGGATTTTTTGTGGGGCGCGGCTACCGCGAGCTACCAGATCGAGGGCGCGGCGTTTGAAGATGGCAAAGGCGAGTCGATCTGGGATCGTTTCGCGCACACGCCCGGCAAGATCAAAAACGGCGATACGGGCGACGTGGCCTGCGATCACTACCACCGCTACCGGGAAGACGTCGAGATTATGCGCTCCCTGGGCCTCAAAGCGTACCGCTTTTCGATCGGGTGGCCGCGCATTCTGCCGCAGGGTGATGGCGAGATTAACGAGGCCGGCCTCGCGTTTTATGACCGGCTGGTAGATACCCTCCTGGCCGCCGACATCGAGCCGCTGATCACACTCTATCACTGGGATCTGCCGCAGGCTTTGCAGGATCGCCAGGGCGGATGGGCCAGCCGAGACATCGTGCAGCAGTTCGCACACTATGCCGACGTCGTATCGCGCCGGCTGGGCGACCGGGTGAAACGTTGGGTGACGCTCAACGAGCCGCACGTCGTCGCGGTGGTGGGCCACCTGAACGGCCACCACGCGCCCGGCGTGGCCGATCCGGTGATCGCGGCGCAGGTGTCGCATCATTTGCTGCTCGCGCACGGAGCCGCCGTGCCCGTATTGCGTGCGAATGCCGGTGCGGATGCACAGATCGGCATCGTGAATAACCAGGTATTGATGGACAACCGCCCCGATGCTCCCGAAGGTGAACGCACCCAGCGGGATTATCTTGACGCGCTGATCAACCGCCTGTTCATGGATACGATCTTTCACGGCGTCTACCCGGCCGTGCTGAAAGACGCGCCCGGTTTTGCCGAGATCGACATCCGGCCCGGCGATTTTGACATCATCCGCGCCCCGCTGGATTTCGTTGGGATTAACTACTACACCCGCAGCATCGTGGGACAGCCCCGCCGCTCGGACGTCGAATACACCACGATGAACTGGGAAGTCTATCCCGAAGGGCTTTACCGCGTCCTGATGGACATCCACCAGACCTACGCACCCCCCGCAATCTATATCTGCGAGAACGGCGCGGCCTATGACGACGTGGTATCGGCGGATGGGCGTGTTCACGACGACCGCCGCACCGCCTATTTGCGCGAACACTTCCGCGCCGCTGCCCGCGCGATTCAGGATGGTGTGCCGCTGCGTGGTTATTATGTCTGGAGCCTGTTGGATAATTTCGAGTGGGCGCATGGATACAGCCAGCGCTTCGGCCTCGTGCGCGTGGACTACGCCACCGGCCAGCGGATCGTGAAAGACAGCGCCTGTTATTTCAAGTCCGTCATCCAAGCCAACGCCGTCGACGCCTAACGTGTCATGCATTTTACCCCTATCCCGGCGAGCAAGCTCGCTTGCCCCTTATCCCCGCACGCGGAGAAAGGGGAGCGCCGCAAGTCCCTCTCCGTTTACGGGGAGGGATTTAGGGAGGGGTAAATACGCAGATAACGACTGCCTGAATTACCGTTCAGCGAGCATATGGGGGCTGCGCCATGATCAAGCGTTTGGGAACGTGGATTCTGCTCGTGGTGATGGGTACGGCGTCACTGCTCGTGCCCGCGATACACCGTGCCGGGGGCGCTGCCAGCACCGGCAGCCGCCCAGGGGCCGGACGACATCCCGGCGGCGGCCTGGGCGCGCGCCATCGGAGAGCCGTTCGCAAATCCGTCGGCAACAGCGGTTACTGGCTATGCGACCATCGACGACGGCCCGATCCAGGGCGCGCCGCTGGGCGGCTTTGGCGTCGGCACGATCGGCCGCACCTATGCCGGGGATTTCGCCCGCTGGCATCTCGACGTAGGCTACCACTTCTACCAGCCGCTGCCGTCGGCCATGTTCAGCGTGTACACCCGGCAGGGCTACACCCGGCAGGGCGATCAAACCGTGGCGCAGGCGCTCTGGACCGGCAAACCCGCCCGCAGCCTGGAAGCGTGGCAGTGGGAATATCCCGTCGGCGCGGGAACGTATTACGCGCTGTACCCGCGCTCGTGGTTCGTTTACGACTGGGATCAACTCCCGGTCGATCTGAGCGTCGAGCAGTTTTCCCCGGTCATCCCCGACGATTATCAGGCGAGCAGCTACCCGGTGGCGCTGTTCACCTGGACGGCAACGAATCCGACCGCCGAGCCGGTCACGGTGGGCGTGATGTTCACCATGCAGGATTTTTTCGACCCCGCTACGACCGGCCTGATTCACACGGTGCGCAGCCTGGATACACCCGCCGGCAAGCTGAGCGGCGTCGAGATGAGACAGGCGGTGCCGTTCGAGCCGGAGGAGTTTAACGGCTCGATGGCGATCGCGGCGCTGGAAACCCCCGGTGTGACGGTCAGCACGCGCGAACATTTCGTGACCAACGGCGACGGAGCCGACATCTGGGACGACTTCGCCGCGGATGGCGCGCTCGATAACCCGGCGTTGGAGAGTGTATCGGAGAACTCAAACGACCTGTGGGGCGCGGGACTGGCGATCACCTTCACGTTGGAACCGGGGCAGACACTCTCCGCGCCGATGGCGTTCGCGTGGGATCTGCCGGTGATGACGTTCGGTCCGGGCGAAAGCTGGTACAAGCGCTACACGGCGTTTTTCGGGCGGGACGGCGATAACGCCTGGGACATCGCCGCCGAAGGGCTGGCGCAGGTAGATGCATGGCGCGATGCGATTGTCGCGTGGCAGGAGCCGATCCTGGCAGACGAATCGCGCCCGCTGTGGTATAAAACTGCCCTGTTCAACGAATTGTACATTCTGGCGGACGGCGGCACCGCGTGGGAACATGGCCGCGTGGACGAGCCGGATCCTGGCCCGGACTATCTGGGCCGCTTCGCCTATCTCGAATGTTTTGATTATGCCTACTATAACACCTTCGACGTGGATTTTTACGCCTCGTTCGCGCTGCTGGAACTCTGGCCTGAGATCGAACTCAGCATCATGCGCGACTTTGCCGCGACCATCCCCCTCGAAGATCCACAGCCGTTTGTGGTGGGTTACTCACGGGAGCCGGCCCTGCGCAAAGTGCCGGGGGCGGTGCCCCACGACATGGGCAGCCCGACCGAAGCGCCCTGGATGCGTCCCAACGCCTTCACCTGGCAGGATACGAACGGCTGGAAAGACCTGAATGCCAAGTACGTGCTGCGTCTTTACCGCGACGCTGTGCTGCTGGACCGGCCCGATCTGGTGGAAGAGCTGTGGCCGTCCGCCGTGCAGGCGATGGACTATCTCGCGGCGATGGACGAGGATGGCGATGGCATCCCCGAAAACGACGGTATTCCCGACCAGACGTATGATGCCTGGGTAGCAACGGGTGTCAGCGCCTATTCGGGCGGGCTGTGGGTCGCGGCGCTGGCCGCGATGCACGAGATGGCCGGCATGGTGGGCGACGACGAGGCCGCTGCCGGCTATGCCGCGCAGTTGGAAACCGCCCAACAGGTCTACGAAGATACTCTGTGGAACGGCAGCTATTACGAATACGACGAAACGTCCGACGCGATCATGGCCGACCAGCTGGCCGGCGAATGGTACGCCCGCATAACCGGCATTCCCACCCTGCCCGACGAGCACGTGGACAGCGCGCTGAACGCCATCTTCGACAACAACGTGATGAAATTCAACCAGGGGCAGATGGGCGCGCTCAACGGCATGGCTCCCGGTGGCGGCGCGATCGCGGGGCCGCAGGGCCGCGAGGTCTGGACCGGCACCACGTACATGCTGGCGGCGCATATGCTGCTGCGGGGCCTGGATCAGCAGGGTTGGGACACGGCCTATGGCATCTACAAACACGTCTATGAGACGGGTGGGCTGTGGTTCCGCACGCCCGAAGCCTGGGATCCGTTCGGCAATTTCCGCGCGGGCATGTATATGCGCCCGCTGGCGATCTGGGCGATAGAAACGGCGTTGAGTCGAAAGTCGTGAGTCCTGAGTTATGAGTTTTGAGTTTGGCCTCACCCCCTGACCGGACTTGGCGGGCGGGTTTGTTAACCCGCCCCTACAAAAATACGCCACGGATCTGCACTCCCCTCTCCGCGTGTGGAGAGGGGCCGGGGGTGAGGTAAAGCTGGAGGCTGACCGCTTCAGGCTGAAGCCTAACTCATAACTCAAAACTCACGACTCAAAACCAACTGACCACTGTTCACTGTTTAGTTTACTGTCTACTGATTTTTCAGGAGCCCCCATGAGATACGGATATTTTGATGACGCCCGGCGTGAATACGTCATCACCCAGCCGGATACGCCGCTGCCGTGGATCAATTACCTGGGCAGCACGGACTATTTCGGGATCATCTCGAACACGGCCGGCGGCTATTCGTTTTATCGCGATGCGCGCCTGCGGCGGCTGACCCGCTACCGCTATAACAACGTGCCTCTGGACACCGGCGGACGGTATCTCTATCTGCGCGATAACGACAGCGGCGTGACCTGGTCGCCGTCGTGGCAGCCCATCCGCCGCGCGCTCGACGACTACACCTGCCGTCACGGGATGGGCTACACGATCATCAGCGGCACGTCGCAGGGGATCGAGGCGCAGACCCGCTATTTGGTTCCGCTGGGCGAAAACCTGGAAATCTGGCAGTTCAGCGTCACCAACCGGCGCGAGTCGGCGGCGGATCTGTCCGTCTTCTCGCTGGTTGAGTTCTGCCTGTGGGACGCCTACGACGACATGACCAATTACCAGCGCAATTTCAATATCGGCGAGGTCGAGGTCGAAGACGGCGTGATCTACCACAAGACCGAGTACCGCGAGCGGCGCGATCATGTGGCGTACTTCGCCTGCTCCGCGCCGCTGGCCGGATTCGATACGCAGCGCGAAAGCTTCCTGGGGCCCTATCGCGGCTTGGACACGCCGCTGGTCGTGGAGCGCGGCGAATCGTCCAACTCGATCGCGCATGGCTGGCAGCCGATCGGATCGCATCACGTCCAGCTGACCCTTCAGCCCGGCGAGACGCGCCAGATCATTTTCGTGCTCGGCTACCACGAAAATCCCCAGGATCAGAAGTTCGACCCGCCCGGCTCGCAGATCGTCAACAAGCGGACGGTCAAGCCGGTGATCGCGCGATATCTCGACGCGGCGACGGTCGATGCCGCCTTCGAGGCGCTGTGCGACTACTGGTCCGACCTGCTCGGCATCTATGCAGGTCGAGACGCCGGACGAGCACACCAACCGCATGGTCAATATCTGGAACGCCTACCAGTGCATGGTGACATTCAACATGTCGCGCTCGGCGTCGTTGTACGAGTCCGGCGTGGGGCGCGGGATGGGCTTCCGCGACTCGAACCAGGATTTGCTCGGTTTTGTCCATATGGTCCCGGCGCGCGCCCGCGAACGCATTCTCGACACTGCCGCCACGCAGCTTGAGACCGGCGGTGCCTATCACCAGTACCAGCCGCTCACCAAGCGCGGCAATGACGCCGTGGGCAGCAATTTTAACGATGATCCGCTGTGGCTGGTGCTGGCGGTGGCGGCGTACATCAAGGAAACCGGCGATTGGGACATTCTCGATGAGCCGGTGCCCTACGAGAACAAGCCCGGCACCGAACAGCCGCTCTATGGACCATCTCCGGCGCTGCATCCAGTACACGCTGGATCGCCTGGGTCCGCACGGCCTGCCGCTGATCGGGCGCGCGGACTGGAACGACTGCCTCAATCTGAACACATTCTCCGACACGCCCGGCGAATCGTTCCAGACGACGACGAACCAGGATGGTAAGGTCGCGGAGTCGGTGTTTATCGCGGGGCTGTTTGTGCTGGCCGCTCAGGAGATGGCCGAGATCGCGCAGCAGCGCGGGCTGGACGACGAAAGCTGGGGCTATTTCGACGCCGCCGCGCAGATGGATGCGATCACCCGCGAACACGGCTGGGACGGGGAATGGTTCCTGCGCGCCTACGATCACTTTGGGCGCAAGGTCGGCTCGCGCGAGTGCGACGAGGGCAAGATCTTTATCGAGCCGCAGGGTATTTGCATCATGGCGGGGATGGGCGTGGACGACGGCCGCGCGCAGCAGGCGCTCGACGCGGTGCGGGAGTACCTCGCCACGCCGCACGGGATCGTGCTGCTCAACCCCGCTTATTCCGCGCTACCATCTGCATCTGGGCGAAGTGTCGTCCTATCCGCCCGGCTACAAGGAAAACGCCAGCATCTTCTGCCACACCAACCCGTGGATCATGATCGCCGAGGCGATCACGGGCGACGGCGACGGTGCATACGATTATTACCTGCGGATCAACCCGTCGGCGCGCGAAGCGATCAGCGAGGTTCACCGCTGCGAGCCATATGTCTACGCGCAGATGATCGCAGGCAAGGACGCGCCCACCCACGGCGAGGCGAAAAACTCCTGGCTGAGCGGGACCGCCGCCTGGAACTACGTCGCCATCACCCAGTGGATTCTCGGCATCCGCCCGGCCTATGACGGCTTGCAGATCGCGCCCGTCATCCCGCGCGGATGGGAGGGTTTCACAGCGACGCGCGTCTTCCGTGGCGTGACGTATCACATCACGGTAACGCGGGCGGGCGACGGGAATAACGTGTCGCTGATCGTCAACGGCGAGCCGATCGAGGGGACGACGATCGCGGTGGTGGACGGCGCGACGGATGTCACGGTGGACGTCACGATCAGTTAGGGGAGAATGCAGCATGGCCTACGGATATTTTGACGACGCGCAGCGCGAATATGTGATCACTAACCCCAAAACGCCGGTCAAGTGGATCAACTATATCGGCACGCTCGAATTCGGCGGGATCGTGGATCAGACCGGCGGCGCGCTGATCTGCCGCCGCGATCCGTCCCTCAACCGCATCACCAAGTATCTGCCGCAGCTTCCGAGTTCCGATTTTAAGGGTGAAACGCTCTATCTGCGCATCCACACGCCCGGCGGCTACCGGATCTTTTCGCCGTATTTCGTCCCGACGCTGGATCCCTATGATCGCTATGAGTGCCATGTCGGGCTGGGCTACACACGCATCATCAGCGAGTTTTACGGCATCCGCACGCAGGTGACGATCTTCGTTCCGGCCGGCGATACGCGGGTGATCCGTGACATTCAGATCACCAATCTGACAGGCACGCCGCTCGACATTGACGCGATCCCGGTGGTGGAATATACGCACTTCGACGCGCTCAAGCAGTTCACCAACGCCGACTGGGTGCCGCAGACCATGCAGAGCAAGGCTTGCCAGCATCGAGGGCCATACGATCCTGGTGCAGTATGCCTTCATGAACCGGGACCGGCAGATCAACTATTTCACCGCCAATCAGCCGGTGTCCTCGTTCGACACGGATCGCAAGATCTTCCTGGGCGATAACGAATATGGCTCGTGGGCCAGGCCGCTCACCTTGCTGCAGCCCGAACTGTGCAACTCGGAGGCGCTGCGCGGGGATAACATCGCAGCGCTGCTGATCCACCTGGGCCACATCGCTCCCGGCGAAACCCGGCGGCTCGTGACTCAGTTGGGACAGGCGGCCAGCCTGGACGACGCGCTGCCGGGCATCCGGCGCTATTGGGATGCGGCAGAGTCGCGATCACGGCGTTTGAGTCCCTCGCGCGCTTCTGGCAGGACTATCTCGCCGCGATCCAGGTCGAGACACCCGATGCGAGCCTGAACAGCATGCTGAACATCCACAATCCGCGCCAGTGCCACACCACGAAAAACTGGTCGCGCTATCTCTCGCTGTACCAACTGGGGTTAGGATCGCGCGGGATCGGCATGCGCGACAGCTCGCAGGATGTGATGGGCGTGCTGGCGCATATGCCCGCCGAAGCGAAGGAGCTGATCGTCAAGCTGCTGAGCATCCAGCGGCCGAACGGCTCCGCCAACCACCAGTTTTATCCGCTGACGATGGAAGCCAGCGAAGGCGACGCGCTCGAGATGGGCGACCGCCCCCACTACTACAGCGACGATCACCTGTGGATCATCCTGGCGGTGTGCGCCTATCTGAAAGAAACGGGCGATTTCGCCTTCCTCGACGCAATCGTGCCGTACTACGACAAAAAAGCGCCGGACATCCGGCACGGTGCGCGATCACCTGCGGCGCGCGATCGAGTTCACACGCGGCGACGTCGGCGCGCACGGTCTGCCGCTGGCCGGATTTGCCGATTGGAACGATACGATCAACCTGCGCACGGGCGCGGAATCGCTGTTCACCGCGAATCTGTATGGCAAGGCGCTGCTGGAACTGATCGAACTGGCGGATTTTGAGGGCGATACCAGCGCGGCGGACACCTTCACCACCTGCTACGACGAGATGAAAGCGCGCGTTAACGAACACGGCTGGGATGGCGCGCTGGTACGTGCGCTATTTTGACTATGACGGCCGGCCGCTCGGCTCGCAGCAGAACACAACCGGGCAGATGTTTGCTAACGGGCAGTCCTGGCCGGTCATCTCCGGGTTCGCGCCCGAAGATCGCGCGCGGCAGGCGCTGGAAACGGTGCATGAACGACTGAATACGCGCCACGGCATCAAGCTCAGCACGCCCGGCTTCAACGGCTTTGATCCGGCGGTGGGCGGCGTCAGCACCTATCCACCCGGCGCGAAAGAAAACGGCGGGATCTTCCTGCACGCGAATCCGTGGGTGGTGATCGCCGAAACGCTGATGGGCAACGGCGAGCGTGCCTACCAGTACTACAGCCAGATCAACCCCGCCGCGAAGAACGAGATGATCGACGTATACGAGTGCGAGCCGTATGTGTACGCGCAGAATATCCTGGGCGACGAGCATCCACAGTTTGGGCTGGCGCGGAACAGCTGGCTGTCGGGCACGGCGTCATGGATGTACCAGGCGGGCACCCAGTACATTCTCGGTATTCAGCCGACTTATAATGGCTTGCGGATCGATCCGTGTATCCCGAAGGATTGGGATCAATTCACCGTCACACGCCGCTACCGGAACGTGATATACTGGATCGACGTGCAAAATCCCGGCCACGTTAACAGCGGGGTGCGCTCGGTGCGGGTGGATGGGGAACTCATCATGGGGAATGTCGTGCCCATCTTTGCCGGTGGGACACATTCAGTCGAGGTGACGCTCGGATAAATACGCATTCCGTTCGCCTCGGAACACGATCGGGCGCGCTCTCCTACGCGCCCGATTTTTTGCGGAGCCACCTACTATCGATCCTGAAATTCGTTTTTTAGGGGCGTATTGCAATACGCCCCTACGGAATAACGGAATTTTTGGATAGCCTGTTAGCCTCTCTCCACAGCGCGGAGAAGAGGTCAGGGTGAGGCCTATTCCACCACGCAGGTATTTTCCAGCCGCCCGATACGCTCGACCTCAACGGCGATCACGTCGCCGTGTTTCAGGTGCAGCGGCGGCTCGCGGAAATGCCCGACGCCGCTCGGCGTGCCGGTCAGCAGGACGTCGCCGGGTTCGAGCGTGAACGACCGTGAGCAAAATGCGATCAGGAACGCCACGCTGAAAAGCATCTGGCTGGTGTGGCCCTCCTGCATGATCGCGCCGTTTAGCTCGCTGCGCAAGGCGAGCGTCTGCGGATCGGGGATCTCATCGGCGGTGACAAGCACCGGCCCCATCGGTCCAAACGTGTCCAGGCTTTTGCCGCGCACCCACTGTCCATCGCCAAACTGAAGATCGCGCGCCGACACGTCGTTGGCGCAGGTGTAGCCAAACACGCAGCTCAGCGCGTCCGCTTCGGACACGTGCCGCGCCGTCCGGCCGATAACCACCGCGAGTTCGGCCTCAAAATCGACACCCTGCGTCAGCGCCGCCGACCAGACCAGTGTGCCCCCGGGGTTATTCAGCGCCGACGGGAACTTGGCAAAGAGGATCGGGCTTTGGGGCGGCTCGGATTTGGTTTCGCGCGCGTGTTCCGGGTAATTCTTGCCGACGCAGACGATCTTGCCAGGACGCCCGATCGGGGCCAGCAGCGGCACGCTGTCCGGCTTGATGCCGGTGGATTCGGCAGCCGGCTGCACCCCGGTCAGGATGTCGGCCCAGGCGGCCATGGTCGGATAGATCATCCCATCGCGCAGCACGCCGAACTGGGGCGTGCCGCCGTTATCGAATCGAACCCACTGCATGCTGTGTTTCCTCCGTCTCCTTGCGCACCCCGGCCATCATCAGGCCGAGTTCTTCAACACTCGTCTGGTGGCGATCGACTACGCCCACGATCTGCCCCTCGTAAATGACCGCGATCCGGTCGGCCAGCGCCAGGATCTCGTCCAGGTCTTCGGAGATCAGCAGGGTGGCCGTTCCCTTGGCGCGCTGTTCGAGCAGCCGTTGGTGGATATATTCGGTCGCCCCAATATCCACGCCGCGTGTCGGTTGGGCCGCGATCAGCACGCGCGGCTCGCGCGAGAGTTCGCGGGCCAGCACCAGCTTTTGAATATTGCCACCCGACAGGCTCTTAATCGGCGTTTCCTGGCCGGGCGTGCGGATATCAAAACGGCGGATCAGATCGGCGCAGTGCCGGCGGATAACGCGCGGATTCAGAAAGATGTTGACCGAATACGGGCGCTCGCCATGCTGCTGAAGGATCAGGTTTTCCGCTACACTGAAATCCTTGATCACGCCATCGACCATACGCTCTTCCGGGATGTAGGACAACCCGATCCGGTTGAGCGCTGACGGCGGCTTGCTGGTGATATTCTGCCCTTCGAGGCTCACCGTGCCGCCAGTCGCGGGGCGCAGCCCGAAAATCACCTCGGCCAGTTCGCGTTGGCCGTTGCCGGATACGCCCGCCAATCCCAGGATCTCGCCCTCGCAGACTTCCAGGCTCACGCCGCGCAGCGCTTCGGTGCCCCGATCGCTGGTTGCGTGGAGCTGGTCCAGCCTGAGGCGCGGCGCGCCCCCACACTTTTCCTGCTGCTCGTACTGTAACAGGACTTCGCGGCCGACCATCATCTGGGCGAGGCGCTGCTTGGTCGCCTCCTTTGCCGGGATCGTGCCGACATGCCGACCATCGCGCAGCACCGAGATCCGGCTGCTGATGGCCAGCACTTCGTGCAGCTTGTGTGAGATGAAGATCAGCGCGTGCCCGTCAGCGACCATCTGCCGGAACGTCTTGAAGAGGTCGTCTACCTCCTGCGGGGTGAGCACGGCGGTTGGCTCGTCCAGGATCAGCAGGGCCGCGCCGCGATAGAGCGCCTTAATGATCTCGACGCGCTGGCGCTCGCCCACCGCAAGCTGCCACACCGGGGCCGCCGGATCAACGTGCAGCCCGTAGATCGCCGCCAGTTCGCGGATCCGGGCAGAGACGATGTCCAGATCGAGCAGGGGTTCGCGCGTGGATTTCAGGCCCAGCGCGACATTCTCCGCGACGGTCAGCGACGGCACCAGCATAAAATGCTGGTGGATCATGCCGATGCCCAGGCCGATCGCATCGGTAGGGGATTTGATGATCACACGCTGGCCGTTCAGGTAGACTTCGCCCTCGTTGGGCTGGTAGAGCCCGTAGAGGATTTTCATCAGGGTGCTTTTGCCCGCCCCGTTTTCGCCCAGCAGCGCGTGGACTTCGCCCGCGCACACGTCAAAATCGATATGATCGGCGGCGAGCACGCCGGGAAATCGCTTGACGATCCCGCGCATCTCCATTTTTTCGATGCGCGTCTGGCCGGTGGGGAGCAAAGCGGAAGGGGAGCCAGTAGACATAAGTTTTTTCCGTGATAAAAAACAAGGGGACGCGCGCGGCGTCCCCCGATTGAGAGTATTACTCGGCTTCGACGACGCTCAGCGTGCCGTCTTCCGCGATCTCGAACGACAGGTCGCCGTCGATAATCGCCTGCATAACTTCTTCGCCGGCCGCCATGACATCTTCGGCAACTTCGAAGTCTTCGTTGAACTCGATCAGCAGCCCTTCGTTTTCGAGCGTGAGGGCGAAGGCTTCGCCTTCCAGTTCACCCGCCAACACATCTTCGATGATCGGATTCAGCGCGACGGTCCAATCGTATACCTGGCTGGCGACCACAATCTCCGGGGCCAGCGAGGTCTGGTTGGCCTGCGTGCCGAACCACAGCGCGCCGACTTCCTTGGCCTTGTTGACCGCGCCAGGGACCATCTGCGCCGTGCCGGTCAGAATGTCCGCGTCTTCCGCGAGCATGGCTTCGGCCGCTTCGGCCGCCTTCGTCACGTCGCTGAACGACTGGATGTAATTCACCAGCACTTCGACTTCTTCATTCTGATGCGCCACACCGGCCTTAAAGCCGTCCACGTACAGCTTGGCGTCACCCGTCTCGATGGGGCCGACAATGCCGATCACGCCGGATTCGGTCATCATGGCGGCCATCACGCCCATCACGAACGCGCCCTGCTCTGAGCGGGCTTCATAGGCGTACACATTGCTGATCCCCTGATCGGCAAAGGTATCCACGGTCGTGCCGTGGGCGAACGCGGTGTCGGGGAATTCGGGCGCGATCTCGGCCAGAGACGAGCCATACTGCGAGCCGTGCGCGATCACCAGATTAAAACCCTGGCTGGCATAGTCGCGGATGGCGGTCGCGGCATCTTCGACCACAAACATATTTTCGGAGAATACAAACTCGAAGTTTTCCTCGCCCATTTCTTCCTGGATAGCCAGCAGGGCATCGATCATGCTCTGGCTGAATGCGAGATCCTTGGCTGTGCTGGGCATGACAACGGCTACCCGGAACGGCTCATCCTGCGCGCCGGTTGACATCACCGGGAGCGCGAGCAGCAGGACGACCAACAAGATGATGATTTTCTTCATTGAACTTTTCTCCTAAAGAATACTCGTAAGTCTCAACAAGCACCCTGACCGGATGGGCCAGCGTGAACCTTCCACTTATTTTATCCTGAAACTGGTGTTTCACGTTAGTGAGTTTGATCAAACGGCTTGCCTCATTTCGGCGGGCATGGTGACTCTATGTCAAACGCCCGAAATATACAAGCGGGGAAGTGAACAGTCGGCAGTAGGATCGTACTTCTTTGTGATTACACCTCTCCCGGAAAGTGAATGCGCCAGTTTTCGCGCCGGACGGGCAGCACGTCAAAATCAGTGTCAGCGCTCACGATAACGCCGCCCACCCGCTGAGCTACCGCTGCTACCAGTAAATCGATGTCGGCGAGTTGCTTGCCCACACGCACTGCATCCACCCAGAATTGCGCGGCCTGTCCCCAGTCCGTATCGGTCAGTGACAGGCGGTCAAGCTGTGGAACAAACTGCTCTTCAAACAGGCGGCGCTTGCGCTCCGCATGGGTTTTCAGCAGCCCGCGCAGCACTTCATAGATAACGGGCTGGCAGATATAGAGGCGATGACCGTCTCGAATCGCCTGTTTGATGCGTCTGGTTGTTGGTTCAAACCCATTTATATAATCCCCTACTGTATTCGTATCGAGGATATACGTCAGTCTTTCCATACGTCCTCGTCATCGAGGGGTTCGATGTACTCCTCATTCATCGCCTCGGATATTTCGTCAAGCTGCTCCTGAGTCAGTCCTTCACGAAGCGCTCTAGCCGCCACGTCCAAACGCCGAATACGCTCCTCCGGCGATAACTGAGATCCGGGCTGCTCCATGCTTTCACGCTGGTCAAGGTACTCACGCAGTTCACGCCGTTCATCCGATGAGAGTTTATCAACGGCCTTTTTTACATCGTGTAATGTCATCATGGCTTATCCCCGTTTTTCCCTATTATACTTTATCCTCCGCGTTCTCCGCGCCTCGGCGGTTCGATTTTTATCCCCGTGCCGCCAGCCAAGTCCCGCGCGCGCTGCACCTGATTCGCGAAGTCGCCGGTTCCGCCGGGCAGACTGCGCCGGGCTACCGCTGCGTCGAAGTCGAAGATCGCCAGCACATCCGCCTCGAAGGCCGGTGAGAGCGTGCGGTAATCGTCCAGCGTCAGCGCGGACAGCGGCAGACCTTTCGACTCCGCCAGCCGCACGACGCGCCCGGCGATCTCGTGCCCCTGCCGGAAGGGAATGCCCTTCATGACCAGATAATCCGCCACGTCCGTCGCCAGCATGGACTCGATCAGCGCCGCGCGCATCCGGTCCGGATTGAGCGTCAGCGTTTCGATCAGCCCGACCAGCGGGGGGAGCAGAATGGTCAGCGTATCGTAGGCATCAAACAGCGGCTCTTTATCTTCTTGCAGATCCTTGTTGTAGCCCGCCGGCAGCCCCTTGAGCGTCGAGAGGAAGCCGGACAGATGCCCGATCAGCCGGCCGGCTTTGCCCCGCGCCAGTTCCAGCGGGTCGGGGTTGCGCTTCTGCGGCATGATGCTGCTGCCGGTGCTGTAGCGCTCATCCAGGCGGACAAAGCCAAACACGGGGTTGGCGAAGATGATGATGTCTTCCGCAATCCGGCTGAGATGCGTCCCGATCAGCGCCGCCGCGAACAGAAATTCCGCGACGTGATCGCGGTCCGCCACGGCATCGAGGCTGTTGGGGCTGGCGTGCCGAAAACCGAGACTCTCCGCGAGCGCCTGCCGGTCGATGGGATAGGGCGATCCCGCCAGCGCGCCCGATCCGAGCGGGCAGTTCTCGCGCCAGCCGTCATTCAGCGCTTCCAGCCGCTCGACATCGCGCGCCAGCGCCCAGAAGTGGCTCAGCAGCCAGTGCGCCGCCGTGACCGGCTGCGCGGGCTGGAAATGCGTATGGCCGGGCATGACCGCATCGGGGTAGCGCTCCGCCTGGGCCAGCAGCACCGCCATCAGTTGCAGCAGGTCCGCCGACAGCCGGGCCAGCGCGTTCAGCAGCCACAGCAGCACATCCGTCGCCACCTGATCGTTGCGGCTGCGCCCGGTGTGGAGCTTGCCCGCCACCGCGCCGATCATCTCCGTCAGGCGGCGCTCGACCGCGGTATGAATATCCTCGTCGCCCGGCGCAGGGGCAAACGCGCCCAATGCGAACTCCGCGCGCACCTGCTCCAACCCGCCGATCAGCATCTCCAGCTCGACGCGGGTCAGGATCCCAGCCCCGGCCAGCGCGCGCGCCCACGCGATGCTGCCGGTGATGTCCACATCGTACAGCCGCCAGTCAAAGCGCAGGCTGTCATTCAGCCGGCGCACCGCGTCGTCGGTGGGCTGCGAAAACGCCCCGCCCCATAAGGTCACAGTATGTCACTCCTGTCAGCAGCCATCGCCAGGGGCTGCAAGCCCCCGGCTCACTATCGCAAGGGCCACGAGCGGCCCTGGTCATAAGCGATCAGCGTCCTTCAGGGCGCTTTCGATCTATAGCCGGGTCGTTGCACGGCCCGGCGGCGCTCTCGCACTAATCGCGCTTGAACTGCGTGTAATCCGGCTCGACGTAGCGGCTCTTGCCGGTGCCCTCGACGCTCAGCATGGCTTCGACCTTCAACGGCAGGCCGATCATGTTGATAAAGCCCTTGGCGTCGGTCTGGTCGTAAATATCCATGTGCCCGAACGAGGCGTAATCCTCGCGGTAGAGGCTGTAGGGACTCTTGCGCCCGGCGATGATCACGTTGCCCTTGTACAGCTTGAGCCGCACCGTCCCGGTCACAGTCTCCTGCGTCACCTGGACAAACGCATCCAGCGCCTCGCGCAGCCGGGTATACCACATGCCGTTATAAACCAGTTCCGCGTATTTAACCGCAATAAAGTCTTTGTAATGCATAGTCTGCTTATCCAGGCACAGGCTTTCGAGCGCCTGGTGCGCGACCCGCAGGATCGTGCCGCCGGGGGTTTCGTACACGCCGCGGCTTTTCATCCCAACCAGCCGGTTCTCGACCATATCCACGCGCCCGATGCCGTTGATCGCGCCCACCTCGTTCAGCCGTTCAAACAGCGGCACCGCGGCAAGCCGTATGCCGTTGAGGCCCACCGGGTTGCCTTTTTCAAAATCGATCTCGATGTAGGACGGCTCGTCGGGCGCCTCCTGCGGGCTCGTCGTCAGGGTGAACATCTCTTCGAGCGGCTCGTTCCAGGGATTTTCGAGCGGGCCGCCTTCGTGGCTCATGTGGAACAGGTTGCGGTCGCGGCTGTAGATGCTTTTGAGGGTCGAGGAAACCGGCACATTGTATTCTTCGGCGTATTCCAGCGCGTCTTCGCGGCTGCGGATGTCCCACTCACGCCATGGAGCGATCACCTGGATCTTGGGATTCAGCGCCATCGCGGTCAGTTCAAAACGCACCTGATCGTTACCCTTGCCGGTGCAGCCATGAGCGATCGCCTGGGCGTTTTCGGCTTCCGCGATCTGCACCAGATGCTTGGCGATCAGCGGGCGCGCGAACGACGTGCCGAGCAGGTACATCCGCTCGTAGATCGCGCCGGACTGCATGGTCGGATACACAAAATTCAGCAGAAATTCTTCGCGCAGATCGCGGATGATCAGCTTGCTGGCCCCGGTCTTGAGCGCTTTCTCTTCCAGGCCGTCCAATTCTTCCGCCTGCCCGAGATCGGCGCAGAAACAGATCACTTCACACTGGTAATTGTTGCGCAGCCACGGAACAATAATCGACGTATCGAGCCCGCCGCTGTAGGCGAGCACCACCTTTTTAATCGAATCTTTGCTCGGTTGCATGGGGTGCGGGTTTCCTTTCCAACAAAAGAGGTGAGTTTGGGCGGATATTAACGCTTTCTAATCGATTTCGGCATGGCAGGTTTAACCAATTTGAGGTTATTTGTATATTTTGCCCAAAAGACACCGTCCATCTTTGGGCACTTTGCTGGTTGACACCGGACCGCACAACGGCTACAGTCATAACAAGTTCGTCTAGCATGGATGCTGATGGCAGCAAACGCATGAAAACTCGCTCGGTGATCCTCCTGGTTATCGTTATTCTCCTCGTCATTCTTGGCGGGGTTTTAATCGTTGGGAGGGCCGGGGCGAAGTCCTAGCCAAAACAAGGTGAACCAGGGCCTCCCAACAGCGGAGGCCCTTTTTGTTAACAGTGAAAACGGACCCGATGTCGAACTTGCTGAACACGCTCGCTCTTGTTCTCGCTATTCCTGGCCTCCTTCTCGCTCTTGAGAAGGAGGTACAACGGGTTGGGCGAGTGACAGACCCCGCGCGACACACCAACAAGTGAACGCAAAGGGGCTGAACGGAAAGACACCAGAGGCCGCCTGACTCAACCAGCGGCCTCTCTCGTTATTTTTGGATTAACACCACAAGTCGCAGCTAACGCAGCAGAAGGAGAATAACAGGCTATGCAGAAAACAGAGTGGATCTGGCGCAACGGGGAATGGGTTCGGTGGGATGACGCAACCGTTCATGTCAGCACGCACGCCCTGCACTATGGAACGAGCGTTTTTGAGGGCCTGCGCGCCTACAGCACGCTGGACGGCCCGGCTGTGCTCGGCCTGGAGCCCCATGTTCGCCGCCTGTTCAATTCCTGCAAAATGCTGCGGATCGAGCCTGCGTACACGCCCGAGCAGATGGGCCGCGCCATGCTCGAAATCGTGGTCCGCAACGGGCACCAGAGCTGCTATATCCGCCCGCTGATCTTCCGGGGTGCGAATACGATCGGTGTGGATGGACGCGGCTGCCCGGTCGAGACCGTGATCTTCACGATCGAATGGGGCCGCTACCTGGGCGCGGAAGCGATCGAGCAGGGCGTGGATGTGATGGTCAGCTCGTGGCGGCGCATGGCACCCGATACAACGCCCGCCATGGCGAAGATCGGCGGCCAGTATATCAACAGCCAGTTGGTCACGATGGAAGCCAAAGACAACGGCTTCGTGGAAGGCATTGCGCTGGACGTCCACGGATACGTGAGCGAGGGCGCGGGCGAGAACGTGTTTGTCGTGTTCAACAACGTGCTCATCACCCCGCCGCTGTCGGCTTCGATCCTGGGCGGCGTGACGCGCGCCTGCGTGGTCGAGCTGGCCCGCGACCTGGGTTATGAAATCCGCGAGCAGATGATCGCCCGCGAGATGCTCTACACCGCCGACGAGATGTTCCTGACCGGCACGGCGGCCGAGATCACGCCGGTGCGCTCGGTAGATCGGATCCCCGTGGGCAAAGGCTCGCGCGGCCCGGTCACGGCGCGCTTGCAGCAGGAATTTTTCGATCTCACCGCGGGGCGTCTGCCGGATCGGTTTGGCTGGATGACACCCGCCCGCGCCGCAACGGATGTCAGCTATGGGCTGGCCCGCAGTTTTGGGGGCCGTTAGGTTCAGCATCGCACGCGACAACACCTTAGGAGGAACCTTGATGAAACTCACCGGCGCAGAAATTATTTATGAGTGTCTACTCCGCGAAGGCGTGGACCTGATGTTCGGTTATCCCGGCGGCGCGATTTTGCCTTTTTACGACAAGCTGTCGAAATACCCGCAGATCCACCATGTCCTGACGCGCCACGAGCAGGGCGCAGCGCACATGGCCGACGGGTACGCCCGCGCGACAGGCCGCGTCGGTGTGGCGATTGCGACCTCGGGACCGGGCGCAACAAACCTTGTGACCGGGATCGCGACCGCCATGATGGACTCGTCGGCCATCGTGTGCATCACCGGGCAAGTCGCCACCCCCTACATTGGCACGGATGCCTTTCAGGAAACCGACGTGACCGGCGTCACCCTGCCCGTCACCAAGCATAACTATCTGGTTTATGATGTGGACGAGCTGGCCTATACGATCCGCGAGGCGTTTTATATCGCGCGAACGGGGCGGCCCGGCCCCGTGCTGATCGATATTCCCAAGGACATTCAGAACACGATCACCGAGTTTGTCTATCCCGAAGAAGAGATCGAATTACTCGGCTACCAGCTGCCCGAAGCTGCCAGCCCGGACGAGATCGAAGCCATGCTGCGCCTGCTGGCGGAAGCCGAGCGTCCGGTGATCCTGGCCGGGCACGGCGTCGTTATGTCGGGCGCGTCGCGCGAGGTGCTCGAATTTGCCGAACGCACCCAGACTCCCTACGCGCTGACTCTGCTCGGCAAGGGCGGCCTGCCCGAAACTCACCCGCTCTCGCTGGGCATGATGGGCATGCACGGCACCGGCTACGCCAATCTCGCCATTCAGAATGCGGATCTGCTGCTGGCGTTCGGCATGCGCTTCGATGACCGCGTAACAGGCAAGCTCAAGACCTACGCGCCCTACGCCCGGAAAATTCACATCGACATTGACCCCTCGGAGATCCACAAGAACGTGCGCGTTGATGTGCCGGTCGTCGGGGATCTCAAGACCGTGCTCAACCAAATGCTGCCCTCTGTCCAGCCCCAGGAGCATCGCACCTGGCTCGGCCAGATCCGCGACTGGATGGAAGACTCCGACGAGCGCGACATCGTGCATCAGGATGTAGGCGACCGGCTGTTCGCGGCGCACGTCATCCACGATATGTGGAAAGCCACGGGCGGCGATGCGAACGTGGTCACGGACGTCGGCCAGCACCAGATGTGGGAAGCGCAGTATTACCTGCACCAGCGCCCCAATACGCTGATCACGTCCGGCGGGCTGGGCACGATGGGCTTTGGGCTCCCGGCGTCAATCGGCGCGTCGATGGGCCTCAAGCAGCCCGTCTGGGCGATCGTGGGCGACGGCGGCTTCCAGATGACGATGGCCGAACTGGCGACCGCCATGCAGGAGCGCGTGCCGATCAAGATCGCCGTGATTAATAATGGCTTCCTGGGGATGGTGCGGCAGTGGCAGGAGTTCTTCCACGAAGAGCGCTACAACGCCACGCCGATGCTCACGCCGGACTTTGTCAAGCTGGCGGACGCCTACGGCATCCCCGCGCGCCGGGTCGAGCGCCGGCAGGACGTCGTCCCGACGGTGGAATGGGCGCAGAGCATCAACGACAGCCCGGTACTGGTCGAATTCCGCGTGGAAAAACAAGACATTGTCTATCCGATGGTTCCGGCCGGGGCCGATCTGCACAACATGATCCGCCGACCGCTGCCTTCAAATAATGCTGTCTAACATTAGGAGGAGATGGTCATGAAGCACACCATAGTGGCCCTGGTCGAGAACAAGCCCGGCGTACTGAACCGGGTCGCCAGCCTGTTCCGGCGTCGCAACTTCAACATCGACAGCCTGACGGTTGGCCGCACCGATAACCCGCATATCTCGCGCATGACGATTGTTATGGACTCGGAAGCCGATCCCGAGCAGGTCCAGAAGCAGTTGTACAAGCTGATCAACGTGATCCAGGTCGAAGACGTGACGAACCTGCCCGGCGTCAGCCGCGATCTCGCGCTGATCAAGGTGCGTGTGGATAACCACAGCCGCGCCGATGTCGTGCAGTTGTGCGAAATTTTCCGCGCGCGCATCGTGGATGTCACGCCGGAGTCGGTCATCGTGGAGATCACCGGAGACGAGCAGAAAATCGACAGCATGCTCGAACTGCTGCGGCCGATCGGCATTGTGGAAATGGTACGGACGGGTGTCGTCACCATGACGCGCGGCGACAACGTGCTCGCGCTGAACGACTATCGGCCCCGGACGGTTGGAAACGGCCATCGCGCCAGCGTACTCTAAGGAGAATCTTCAGTGGCAAAAGTCTATTACGACAACGATGCAGACCTGAAATACCTGCAGGGCAAAACCGTCGCCATTATCGGCTACGGCAGCCAGGGCCATGCGCACGCCCAGAATCTGCGTGACAGCGGCGTGAATGTGGTCGTGGGGCTGTACGAGGGCAGCAAATCGTGGGCCAAAGCCGAAGCGGACGGGTTGGCGGTTCATTCGGTGGCCGACGCCGCTCAGGCCGCCGACGTGGTGATGATCCTGCTGCCGGATACCGTCCAGGCAAAGGTCTACGCCGAAAGCATCGCGCCCACACTCAAGCCCGGCGATACGCTGATGTTCGCGCACGGCTTCAACATCCATTACAAGCAGATCCAGCCGCCCGATTTTGTCGATGTGACGATGGTCGCGCCCAAAGCGCCCGGCCACCGTGTCCGCGAGCTATTTGTCGAGGGCGCGGGGACTCCGGCCCTGTTCGCCGTGCAGCAGGACGCCAGCGGCCACGCCAAAGAGCAGGCGCTCGCCTATGCGCACGCGCTCGGTACCACCCGCGCCGGCGTAATCGAAACCACCTTCGCGGAAGAAACCGAAACCGATCTGTTTGGCGAGCAGGTGGTGCTGTGCGGCGGCGTCACGGCGCTGGTCAAGGCCGGGTTCGAGACGCTGGTCAAGGCGGGCTACCAGCCGGAACTGGCGTATTTTGAGGTGCTGCACGAGCTCAAGCTGATCGTGGACCTGATGTACCAGGGTGGCATGAGCTATATGTGGTATTCGGTGTCTGATACGGCCGAACACGGCGGTTATACCGCGCAGGATCGCATCGTGACCGAAGAGACCAGGGGCGAGATGAAGAAGATTCTGGACGACATCCAGAGCGGGGACTACGCGCGGAAGTGGATCGAGGAAAACCGCCAGGGCCGCCCGAACTTCAACCCGAAGCGCAAGACCGAACAGAACCTGCTGATCGAGCAGGTCGGCGCGGAACTGCGCGAGATGATGCCGTTCCTGAACGCCAAACACGCGCCCAAGGCGGAATAGCCAGCCTCACCCCTAAATCCCCTCTCCATGTATGGAGAGGGGACTTGCAGACCGCCACGTTTCTCCCCTCTCTACGGCGTGGAGAGGGGCCGGGGGTGAGGCTGAGAGGCTTATGAAGGGAGGTGATGCAAATGTCCGACGATGGCCTTAGTGATCTGACCGAGGATGGTCTTTTGAAGCGACTGGCACGTGAACATCACAAGGACACAAGGAGAACACAAGCAGCATGGACGAATCTGGGGTTAGCAGCAGTGCCGTTCGGATATTTGACACCACCCTGCGCGACGGCGAGCAGTCGCCCGGCGCGAGCCTGACCAGCGCCGAGAAGATTGACATCGCCCGCCAGTTGGCCCGGATGGGCGTGGATATTATCGAAGCCGGGTTCCCCGCCGCCTCACCCGACGATCTGGAAGGCGTGCGCCGCGTCGCCGTGGAAGTCGGCACGCCCGACGGCCCGGTGATCTGTGGGCTGGCCCGCACCACCGAAAATGACATCGAGCAAGGCGTGGGAAGCGGTGCAGTGAAGCCGCCAAGCCGCGCATCCATACCTTTCTCGCCACGTCCGATATTCACATGCAGCACAAACTGCGTATGACGCGCGAGCAGGTCGTCGCCCGGACGCGCGAGATGGTCAGCTACGCGCGCAGCCTGTGCGCCGACATCGAATTCTCGCCGGAAGACGCCTGCCGCTCCGATCCCGATTTCCTGGTCGAAGTGTTGGGCGTTGCCATTGAAGTGTGGCGCGACCACGCTCAACATCCCCGATACGGTGGGCTATATCATGCCGCTGGAATATTACGCGCTGATGCAGAAGCTCATCCGCGAGACGCCCGGCGGCGACCGCGTGATCTGGTCGGTCCACTGCCACAACGATCTGGGCGTGGCGACGGCGAATACGCTGGCCGGGCATCCAGGCGGGCGCGCGCCAGGCCGAAGTGACGATCAACGGCATCGGCGAGCGGGCCGGCAACACCGCGCTGGAAGAGGTCGTGATGGCGCTGCGGACGCGGCCCAACTTGTACGGCCTGACGACCAACATCGATACGACCCAGATCACGCGCGCCAGCCGCATGGTCAGCAACTACACCGGCATGCCGGTGCAGCCGAACAAAGCGATTGTCGGGCGCGAACGCCTTCAGCCACGAGGCGGGCATCCATCAGGACGGCGTGCTGAAGCACCAGGCCACCTACGAGATCATGACGCCGGAGACGGTGGGGCTGGCACAAAGCAGCCTCGTCCTGGGCAAACACAGCGGGCGGCACGCCTTCCGCGTCCGCCTGCAAGAGCTGGGCTACGACATGGCCGACGAGGAGCTTGAATCAGGCGTTCCAGCGCTTTAAGGAACTGGCCGACAAGAAGAAGACCGTCACCGACGCGGACATCGAAGCCCTGATCGCGGATGAGTTCTACGGCCCGGAAGAAGTCTTCCACATGGAAGGGATCCAGGTCGCGTGCGGGCAGATGGGCATGCCCACCGCCACGATCAAACTGCGCGGCCCGGATGGGCGCGAGCACATTGAGGCGGCCATTGGCACCGGCCCGGTAGACGCGACCTATCAGGCGATTGATAAGATCGTCCAGGCCCCGGCAACGCTGGTTGAATACCGCGTCGCCGCGATCACCGAGGGGATCGACGCGCTGGGCGAAGTGACCGTGCGCATCCGTCGCGACGAAAACGGCAAGCGCACCTTTGGCGGGCACGGCGCGGATACGGACATCATCGTCGCCAGCGCCAAAGCCTATCTGGCGGCGCTGAATAAGATGCTGGCTTACACCGGCTACCAGGATCACGCCCCTGAGGGCGAATCCGCCACGATTGGCGTCACGGCCAGCGCGAAATAAGACGACAGCCTCACCCCTGAATCCCCTCTCCAGTAGGAGGCGTACTGCGATACGCCCCTGACCCGAGGTGAGGCCGACAGCCCGAATATCGAAACACCATCACGCGAGGAGCGAGGATCATGACCACCGACAATACCCAGTCCGACCCGAAAAAAACGGCGCCCCAACCGCTGTTCGATCCCTTCCCGGAGCCGCAGGCATATCCGAAGCACTGGGATGGCACGGCGTTGGAGAATCTCTCCCGCCCGAAATCGAAAAAACCGAAATCCAAACCGCAGGCATAGGAGTTTTGAATGGGAAAAACATTAGCCGAGAAAATCATCGCCGCCCACGCTGAAGACACGGCAGAAGTCTCGGCGGGCGATCTCGCCACCGTCCACGTGGACGTGGTTATGGCGAACGACATCACCGCGCCCATCGCCATCGAATCGTTTAATGCGATCGGCGTGGGTGAGGTGTTCAACCCGGACCGCGTCATGCTGGTGCCGAGCCACTTCGCGCCCAACAAGGACATCCAGAGCGCCGAACAGACGCGCACGCTGGCAACCTTTGCCGAGGCACAAGCGCTCGGCAACCGCTTCCAGGTGGGGCGCGCGGGGATCGAGCACGTCGTCCTGCCGGAGCGCGGCCTCGTGCTGCCCGGCGATCTCATCGTGGGCGGCGACAGCCACACCTGCACCTATGGCGCGGTAGGCGCGTTCGCCACCGGCATGGGGTCCACCGACATCGCCTTTGCGATGGCGACCGGCAAAACGTGGCTCAAAGTGCCCGAAACCATGAAATTCGTCTATCACGGCGAGCGCCAGCCCTATGTCTATGGCAAGGATATGATCCTGCGCACGATTGGCGAGATCACCGTAGACGGCGCGCTCTACCGCTCGATGGAGTTCACCGGCCCGGCCATTCACTCGCTGCCCATGTCGGAACGCCTGACGATGGCGAACATGGTGATCGAGGCGGGCGGCAAGTGCGGCTTTTTGCCGTTCGACGACGTCACCGAAGCGTATGTCAAGCCGCGCGCCAAGCGACCCTATACGCCGTATTTTGCCGACGACGACGCGCACTATGTCTCGGTCCACGAGTTCGATCTGTCCGGCATGGAGCCGCAGGTCGCATGCCCCTATTCGCCGGACAACGTCCACCCGATCAGCCAGATCAAGCCGGAAAAGATCGATCAGGTCTTCATCGGAAGCTGCACCAACGGGCGTTACGAAGACCTGGAAATTGTCGCGGACATCCTGAAGAAAACCGGGCGCGAGTTCCACCCCGACGTGCGGGTGATGATCATCCCTGGCTCGCAGGCGGTGTATCTCGATGCGCTGCGTCAGGGCTGGACGGAACTGTTCACCGTGGCGGGCGCGGCGGTCAGCGTGAGCACCTGCGGGCCGTGCCTGGGTGGGCACATGGGCGTGCTGGCCGCGAACGAGGTCTGCGTGAGCACCAGCAACCGGAATTTCCGGGGCCGTATGGGCCACCGCGATGCGCGCGTTTTCCTGGTGAACCCGGCGATCGCCGCCGCCAGCGCGATCATGGGCCGGCTGGCGCACCCGGACGAACTGTAAATCAAACGGAAAGTGACCGATCATGAAGCTTGAAGGCAAAGTCTGGAAGTACGGCAACAACATCGACACGGACGTGATCATCCCGGCCCGGTATCTCGTCACCACCGATCCGAAGACGCTGGCCGCGCACTGCATGGAAGACCTGGATATGGCGTTCGCCAAAGAGGTCCAGCCCGGCGACATCATGGTGGGCGGCGCGAACTTTGGCTGCGGATCGAGCCGCGAGCATGCCCCGATCAGCATCAAGGGCGCGGGCGTGTCGTGCATCATCGCGGAGTCGTTCGCGCGCATCTTCTTTCGCAACGCGATCAACATCGGCCTGCCGATCCTGGAAAGCCCCGAAGCGGCCCGCGACGCGCAGCGCGGCGACACGCTGACCGTCGATCTCGCCGCCGGGATGATCACGAATCAGCGCACGGGCAAAACTTACCAGTCCAGCCCGTACCCGCCGTTCGTGCTGGGCATCATCAACGCGGGCGGCCTTGTGCCCTACACCCGCAATATTCTGGGCATCGATATTACCGGCTAGCGGAGCAGGCGCGCGCCCGCTCCGCAAGGGGCAGGTGTGCGTCACGTGTTCATCTGTCCCCCTTGAGCCTCACCCCGTCACCGGCCACCTCTCTCCATGTGATGGAGAGGGGACTACGAATCCACTCGACGTGTATCTCCTCTCTCCACGGCGTGGAGAGGGGCCGGGGGTGAGGCTAACCACACAATCACACAGGATATGTCTACTATACAATAACGAGGAGAACGAGATGAACACCGTTGAAGTCTACGATACCACCCTCCGCGACGGCACCCAGGGCGAAAATGTCTCGCTCTCCGTCGATGACAAGCTCAAAGTCGCCCGCCTGCTGGATGACCTGGGCGTGGCCTATATCGAGGGCGGCTGGCCGGGATCCAACCCGAAAGACGCCGCCTTTTTCGAGCGCGTGCGCGAGATCGAACTGCGCCATGCGAAGATCGCCTCATTCGGCATGACCTGCCGCGTCGGGAGCAGCCCGGCGGACGATGCCAACATCCGCGCGCTGCTCGACTCACAAACCCCCGTTGTGACCGTCGTCGGCAAGACGTCGATGCTGCATGTCCGCGAAGTGCTGCGCACCACGCCGGAAGAGAATGTGCGTATCATCCGCGAGAGTCTGGCACATCTCAAGGCGAACGGGCGCGAGGTAATCTACGACGCCGAACACTTCTTCGACGGCTACAAGCTGGATCCCGATTATGCGCTCCAGACGCTCCACGCGGCGCATGACGGCGGCGCGGAACTGCTGGTGCTGTGCGATACCAACGGCGGCACCATGCCCTGGGAGATCGAGGAGCTGGTGCAGGTCGTGCGCGAGGCATTCCCCGGCGCGCGGCTGGGGATCCACACCCACAATGACAGTGAGCTAGCCGTCGCCAACACGCTCGCAGCGGTGCGGCAGGGCGCGGTCCATGTCCAGGGTACAGTGAACGGCTACGGCGAGCGCTGCGGCAACGCCAATCTGTGTTCGATCATCCCCGATCTTGAACTCAAGCTCGGCCTCCGCTGCCTGCCCGACGGCAGTCTGACAAGGCTGACCACCGTCTCGCGCATCGTGTCGGAGATTGCGAACATGTCCCCCAATAACGGCGCGGCCTACGTGGGCAAGAGCGCCTTCGCGCACAAGGGCGGGATGCACGTCGCGGCCATCCGCCACAATATCGACAGCTACCAGCACATCGATCCGGCGCTGGTCGGCAACGAGACGCGCGTGCTCGTGTCCGATCTCAGCGGGCGCGGGAATATGCTCAGCAAGGCGGAGGAATTCGGCTTGCAGTTGTCGTCCAGCGACGCGCAGACCGTGCTGGCGCGCATCAAGGAACTGGAGAATCGCGGCTTTGTGTTTGAGGGGGCTGAAGCGTCCGTCACGATGCTGATGCGCCGCCAGCAGCCGGGTTATAAGCCGCCGTTTGAACTGATCGATTTTATGGTCGTGGTCGAAAACCGCCAGGGGCGCGGCATGTTCGCAGAAGCGACCGTCAAAGTGCTGGTGGACGGCGAAGAACTGCACACCGTCGCGGATGGGAACGGTCCGGTCAATGCCCTGGACCGCGCGTTACGCAAGGCGCTGGTGCCCGTGTACCCGCAGTTGGCCGCTTTCCAGCTTGCCGATTACAAGGTGCGTATCCTGGACGGCGAGAACGGCACCGCCGCCCTGACGCGCGTCCTGATCGATACGCAGAACGGCACGCAGCGCTGGAGCACCGTCGGCGCGGGCACCAACATCATCGAGGCAAGCTGGCACGCCCTGGCCGACAGCGTAGAATATGGGCTGTCGCATGTGGTGGCTAGTGAACAGTTGACAGTACACAGTGAACAGTTTTGAGTCGTAAGTCATGAGTTTTGAGTTGGACTCAGTGCCCGGCCAAGCCAAAGAGGCGGAGAGCCGCCGGACGTGTAGGGGCGGGTTTGCTAACCCGCCCTTCCATATGACTGCTCACTGTCTACTGATTACTGTCAACTGATCACTGCCAACTGTCTACTATCTACTTTTCACTCAACAGGAGCAGCTATGCAAGCCAAGATCGTCACCCTGCCCGGTGATGGCATCGGGCCGGATATTATCGCGGAAGCCGTGCGCGTGCTGGACCACGTCGCCCGCCGCTATGGACATACCTTTAGCTTTGAAGAGGCGCTGATCGGCGGCTGTGCCATCGACGCGACCGGCAACCCGCTGCCCGACAAAACACTGGCCGCGTGCGCCCGTGCCGATGCGGTGCTGCTCGGTGCGGTGGGCGGACCCAAATGGTCCGATCCCACGGCCAGCGTGCGCCCGGAGCAGGGACTCCTGGGCCTGCGCAAACACTTCGATCTGTTTGCCAACCTGCGCCCGGTCAAAGCGTATCCTGCGCTGGCGCAGTATGCCCCACTGCGCGCGGATCTGCTGGACGGCGTGGATATTCTCTTTGTGCGCGAGCTGACGAGCGGCGCGTACTTTGGCGAGCGTCACGAGCAGGGCGACGGCGATCGCGCCTGGGATACGATGTTCTACACGGTGGAGCAGGTCGAACGGGTGGCACGGGTCGCGTTTGAGGCGGCGCGGGCGCGGCGCGGCAAGCTCACCTCGGTGGATAAGGCCAACGTGCTGGCCTCGATGCGGCTGTGGCGGCGCGTGGTGATCGACGTGGCGAAAGATTATCCCGATGTCGAGTTGGAACATGTCCTGGTCGATGCGTGCGCCATGTACCTGATGCGCTACCCCTCCTCCTACGATGTCGTGCTGGCCGAGAATATGTTTGGCGATATTCTGAGCGACGAAGCCTCGATCATCGCCGGGTCGCTGGGCATGCTGCCGTCCGCCTCACTCAACGCGGGCACGTTTGGCGTCTACGAGCCGATCCACGGCTCCGCGCCGGACATCGCCGGCAAGGGCATCGCCAACCCGATCGCGACGATTCTCAGCGCGGCGCTGCTGCTGCGCCACAGCCTGAAGCTCGAGGCCGAAGCGCGGGCCGTCGAAGCGGCCGTCGAAGCAGCGCTGGCCGAAGGCGCGCGCACCGCCGATATATCCCCCGACCCGGCGGCGGCGCTCAGCACCACCGCGTTCACGGATTGCATCCTGGCGCATGTGTCATAGCTTGTTAGTCCAAAAAAAAGCTTAACCACAGAGGTCACAGAGTTTCAAGATAAAAGAGAAAAGCAGAGGATACAATATTCCCTGCTTTTCTCCTTTTTACCTTGCTTTCCTCTGTGCTCTCTGTGTCCTCTGTGGTGAATTTTTGTTTCTGTAATCGGTTGCCTCGGCCCCGAACTTGTGTTAGGATGGGCGGGCATTCTATAGACAACTTATCCCTGTTAATTTATTGGTCATGCGCTGAGAGTCTTTATGCAAACTAAGCTTCTCCGTACTCCCCGCCTGGACCGCGTGATCGACCCCCTGATGCCCTTGTTAGCCGTAGTGCTGGCGCTGCTGATCGGCGCGGTGATGATCGCGCTGATGGATGCCGACCCGGTCACGGCTTATAAGGCGCTGTGGGAAGGCGCGTTTGGCACCAAAAACACGACCGCCGACACACTCATCAAGGCGACACCCCTGCTGCTGGTCGGGTTGGGCACGTGTATCGCCTTCCGAGGCGGTGTGGTCAACATCGGCGGCGAGGGGCAGATGGTCATCGGGGGGCTGGCGGCGGTGGCGATCGGTCTGGAATTCGAAGGCTCCGATCCGACGCTTGTCATCCCCGCCTGTCTGGTGGCGAGCTTCCTCGCCGGCGCGATCTGGGGCGGGATTGCGGGTGTGCTCAAAGCCTACTTCAAAGTCAACGAGATTCTGAGCACGATCATGCTCAACCAGATCGCCGCGCTGTGGATGATGTTCCTGGTGCGCAACACGTTTATCGACCCCGCCAAGAAAAACACCGCCGCGCCGATCCCCGAAACCGCCCGCCTGGCGCGCGAGTTTGATCTGCCGCGCATCGGCGAGTCGCTGGACAAAATCTATGACTGGTTCGGGCTGTCCGCCTATGGCAAGATGCAGTGGGCGACTACGCTGCTGCACAACGGCATCGTGATCGCGGTGGTGCTGTCGGTGCTGGTGTATATCCTGCTGTGGCGCACGACGATCGGGTATCGCATCCGCGCGGTGGGCAAAAATCCGCACGCGTCGCGCTACGCGGGGATCAAGGTCAAGCAGTACACCGTGCTATCGCTGGTGCTGAGCGGCGGGTTCGCGGGGCTGGCCGGCGGGATCCAACTGCTCGGCGTGCGCCACCGCATGAACGCAGAAGGCGGCGCGATCGCGTTCACCGGCAACGCGGGTTTTAACGGCATCGTCGCGGCGCTGTTCGGCGGCCTGCATCCGATCGGAACAATCCCCGCGTCGGTGCTGTTTGGCGCGCTGCTGGTGGGCGGCAACAAGCTTCAGCGCGACGTGCAGGTGCCCTCGGCACTGATCACAGCGCTGATTGGGCTGGTGATCGTGTTTGTTGTCAGCAGCGATATTTTCATCCGCCGCCGGTCGCGCCGCCGGGTATCGGTCAGCGTGGCCGAAACTGCATCCGCCATCGAGGGGGCAGGTCCATGATCGAGGATTTGATTACCGCCAGTGTGCTGGCGTCCGGTATTCGCGTGGCAACCCCCTATCTCTACGCGGCTCTGGGTGAGACTTACGGGCAGCGCAGCGGCGTGCTCAACCTGGGCGTCGATGGCGTGATGCTGATGGGTGCATTTACATCTTTCTGGACGGTGTACAAGTTCACACCGGAAGGGGCGACATCGTATCACGCCGAAGCGCTGGCACTGGGCGTGCTGGTCGCTCTGGTTGTCGGCCTGCTGATGGGGCTGGCAACGGCCTTTATCAACGTCACGCTCCAGGCGGAGCAGGGGATCAGCGGGATCGGGATTTACCTGTTTGGCCTTGGGATGAGCGATCTGCTGTTCCAGAAAAGCTTCAACGAGGTGGTGCTGATCAACGGCTTCCCCCGGATGGATATTCCGCTGCTGGCCGATATTCCGATTCTCGGGGAGATCCTGTTTCACCATACGCTGCTGGTATATATCGCCTTTGCGCTGGTGCCGATCACGTGGTTTGTCATGAACAAAACCACGATCGGGCTGAACATCCGCGCGGTCGGGCAGAACCCGGAAGCGGCCGACGCCATGGGGATCAGCGTGGTGCGCGTGCGCTATTTCACCGTGACGCTGGGCGGGGTGCTGGCATCGCTGGCCGGCGCGACTCTGTCCATCGCGCAGCACAACGTCTTCCAGCAGAACATGACCGCCGGGATGGGATTTATCGCGGTGGCGCTGGTCTATTTTGGGGCGTGGCGCGCGCGCGGGGTGATGTTCGGGGCGCTGCTGTTCAGTCTCGTGACGGCGCTCGAACTCAAAGCGCGCACCATCAACGTCGGGATTGCCGACGAATATCTCTCGATGGCTCCGTATATCCTGACCATCATCACGCTGATCTTCGCGTCGCAGCGCATCGACCAGCCAGCGGCGCTCACCAAACCCTTCGAGCGCGGGGAATAACGAGCCTCACCCCCGGCACAATTTAACCAGAATATCGGCATGTAGGGGCGTATTGCGATACGCCCTATGCGTGTCAACTTAAGCGCCGATCGGCGGGTTGGCCCCTCCCTAAATCCCTCCCCGCAGGCGGAGAGGGACTTGGTGGCACGCGTTTTCCCCCTCTCCACCCGGTGGGGAGGGGGCGGGGGGAGGGGCTAAATCGGGTGACGACGGTTACGTCACCTTATCTTGACGCACATTGGGCGTATTGCGATACGCCCCTACGAGGTTCTCCACGCGGTGGAGAGGGGCCGGGGGTGAGGCTATTTCTTCTTCCACTTGCCGTCACCGGACTTTTCATATTCCTTCTTGACCGCGCCCCAGGCGACCTTGTGCGCGGTTTCTTCGCGCGAATCATCACCCCGGCGTTCGTCGGGGTCCTTGTATTGATCCCACGCGCTGTTAAACGCTTCCTTGTAGATCGCCTGGGCATGATGCGGCAGATTGTCGCGCACGCTGTCCGGCAGATCGTCCACTAAATCGTAAGGCATCTCATACTCTCCATAGACTGAGATGGTCTCTTTTTATACACTGCCTCAAGATCCGCGCGACGGCATGAGGAAGTCGGCCGATAAGGGGATAGGCCTGAGGAAGGATTTCGCCTCAAAATGTAGGCCATTAGACCCCCTTCAATATGATCCATCCGCATCACGTTTTTTGGCGCAAATACCCCTATAGTGTAGGATAGGACAAGGTCGTGGCAACAAGGAGAATTTCATGCGGAAAATCGTCTGGATCATAGCAGCGGTGATCCTGCTGCTGGGAGTGTCGGGCGTCGTGCAGGCGCAGGACATCAGCTTCCGGTGGAACCGTTGGGACGTCATTATCGATGTACAGGCAGATGGTCAGGCTCTCGCGATCAGCGAGGTACAGGAATTCGTCATCCTGGAAGGCACCGTACGCTTTGGCGAGCGCGCCTGGACGGATCCCGTCGAGGTGCAGAACGTGTTTGTGGTGATGGGCACCGGCAGCAACGCGCCTGAACAACTCACCGAGTCCGACAGTGAGGAGCCGGGGACTTACACCGTCTCGCAGTCGGGCGACGAAACGGAACTTCGCTACTATCTGCCGCGCGAGGCACAGGGCGGCGAAATCTTTATCGCGCAGATCAACTATACCGCGCCGGTAACGGTCGAGGGGCTGGTCGATTGGCAGGTCATCCCCGATGAGCACGCCGCGCCGATCGAAAGCAGCACGGTAACGATCAACTTCGCGCCGGACGCCGTGCCCGCTCAAGGTCTGGTGCGCGTGGCGTCGGGCACTGGCACCGTGACCCAGAACGGCAATTCGTTTGTGATCCAGTCGCAGGGCGCGGTCCCCGCGAACGAGGGATTCGCGGTCCAGGCCCCGTTTGGCGAGGGCGTTGGCACGGCCGGCGACCCAGCCGATGGAGCGGTCGAACCCGCGGGCGGGGCGGCACAAGCTCCTCGCACCGAACCGCAAGATGACAGCAGCGGGCTTAAGATCAACAACACCTGTCTGCTTGGCGTGTTGTGCGTCGTGGGTTTGTTCCTGCTGCTGGGCGGCGGACGTCTGCTGCGCGGCCTGGGCGGCCTCGGCCCGGTGATCGGCGGTGGGCAGGGCGGCACTGGCGGAATTGGTCCCTTCGGCGGCGGAACCGGCGGAACCACCGGGCGGATTCCGGGGGGCGGTACCTCAACCGGGCGCAGCCGGGGTTTCCGGCGCAGTCCGACCCAGGGCCGCAGTCTGCCGCGTATTGGCCGGCGCAAGGGCGGCGGTGGCCGGGCAGGATTGGGTTAGAGCCATGAAACGAACTATCGGATTGCTGACATTGGGACTGCTGCTCGCCCTGGTAATCGGACCAGCATCTGCGCAGGAGCGGCGAAGAAACGGCGCAGGAAGCGCCGGTCCATCTGCGCTACGGCGAGCCGGCCGAAGGTGATCTTGCATCGGGCGAGATCGACAAGTACACATTCGACGCGAATGCCGGCGATAAGCCCGTGATCTCGGCGTCAGGCAAAGGCGGGGAGATCGATCCCGTAGTGCGCCTGTACAGCCCCGGCGGCCAGTTGATCGGGGAAGATGACAACGGCGGCGGCAAGCTCAACGCCTATCTGCAAGGCGTGGTCCTGGCAGACGCGGGCACCTACACGGTTGAGGTCGAGAACCAGGACCCCGGCGCAGGCGGGCGCTACGCCGTGATGATCCAGGAAGCCAGCCAGATCATCACCTTCCATGGCGACCAGCCCGCACCTCCGGGCAGCGGAGATGCCCTGAATTATGAGCTGTCCCAGCCGTGGCCGCACAACGACATCACCTACCGCATCGTCGATAATGGGCAAGGATTCTACAATCAGGACATCGTCGATGTAATCCGCATGGCGTTCCAGGCATGGGCCGATCAGACGCCGCTCACCTTCCAGGAAGTGACCGGCAATTCAGCCGATATTGTGGTCGAGTTTGACTATATCGACGGCTCGGCCCAGGTGCTGGGGCAGGCATGCCCGCCGTCCAGCCCGTGCGCGGGCAGTGTCGTCTTTGATACCGGCGAGAACTGGGTGCTGCTCGAACCGCGCACGAATACCGATATTTCGCTGCTCGGCGTGGCGACGCACGAGTTCGGCCACGCCATCGGCCTGCTGCACAGCGACGATCCATCGGCGCTGATGTATCCGCAGTACAGCCCGTATAATCTGCAGCCGAGCACTGACGATATTCAAGGCGTGCAGCGACTTTATGGCGCGGGCACCGGCACCGTGGTCCCCACCGGGCCGGCCACCGGCGACGAAACCAGCAGCGAGGTCCAGGCCCAGATCACGGACGAGGAGTTCGTTCACTTCTGGGATTTTGATGTCCAGGCGGGCGAGACGATCACGATCGAGATGGATGAACTGAACGGCGGGCTTGATCCGCTGCTGGTCCTGATCGACGCGAACAATAACGTGCTGGCCTATGACGACGACAGCGCGGGGGATTTTAACGCGCAGCTGCGCAATATCAGCCTGCCCGAAACCGGAACATATACCGTCGCGGCGACCCGCTACCAGCAGGCCCAGGGCTATACTACCGGCGAGTACCGGCTGGTCATCACCTACGGCGCGCTGCCCGATCCGACTCCGCAGCCTGGCGCGGCGAACGTGCCCGGCAACGGCGCCGTGCAGGTCAGCAGCGTATCCGAGGCCAGTGTCTCGCAGTATCCCGCGCTGGATACGGTGCTGAACACCGGCTTTGCCGATGTCGCCCGTCCGCAGGTTCAGGATGCCTCCGGCACGGTGGATGCCAGCCAGTCCTATGTCTGGGATACGACGTGGTGTGCTGCCGACGAGGACACCCTGAACGCGAATCTGCAACTGATTGACATTACGCTTACCGCGGGCGGCCAGTCGATCGATCCCGGCACGATCACCACCTATGAGGATACGTCGGGACAGCTCGCCTGCGCGCACCACGCGGTGCTGCTCTCCGGTTGGAGCGGGCAGGGGGTGGATCTCGAAGCGACTCTCACCATGCGCGATGCGGTCTTCGACGGGTTCAAAGTCTACAGCCCCGGCGACTACGTGTATCGTTATCATCTGGCGGTGCAGTAAGAGCACCAGCCTCACCCCTAAATCCCCTCTCCATGAGATGGAGAGGGGACTTGATTATCGGTCCAGGGATAATCGAGGAACAATATTTCGCAGGGGCGTATCGCGATACGCCCCTACTACTTGCCGGCGACCGTAATCGATCGAGCGCGAAGATCTGCCCTCTCCACGGCATGGAGAGGGATGGGGGATGAGGCTGACTTACTTCTCAACCATCTCCTGGCTGTAGTGCGGCAGGATCTCCCGCTCGTAGAAGCGGAAGAACGCCTCCTGATCCGGCCCGACCTGATGCATGTAGATATGGTCAAACCCGGCATCGATATATTCCTCGATCTTGGCGCGGTGTTCGTCGGGATCGTTGCCGCACACGATCACCTCGGCCACATCGTCCTCCGATACATTTTTGACCGCATCCTCGAACAGCGATGGCATGGGGAGTTCCTGGCCCAATTGACCGTGCAAGGCCGCTGTCGGCCACCACTGGTGCGCGATCTGGCGGGCGCGGGCCGTGTTCTCGCCGCAGCAGACGGCGAACTGACCATAGCGCGGGCGGTTGGTATCGCCGCCGGCCGCGAAGGTCTCGACCACTTCCCTACCTGAAGACGTGCTGATCAGTCCATCCCCGATACTGCCGGCCAACTCCGCTGCCGTGGGGCCGGACGCCGCCACCATGATCAGCGGCAGGATCTCAGGCAAGGTATAAATGCGGGCGTTTTCCACGGTGTAGTACAGGCCGTAGTAGGTCGTGCTTTCGCCCTCCCACAGCATGCGGATGACCTCGACCGCTTCTTCCAGCATATCCAGCCGCTGCTCGAACGCCGGCCAGCGATCGCCCAGTACATGTTCATTCAGGTTTTCGCCGGTCCCAACGCCCAGGAAAAAGCGCCCCGGCATCATGGCCGCTGCCGTCGCCGCCGCCTGGGCGATGATCGCCGGGTGGATGCGGATGATCGGACACGTAACGCCGGTGCCCAGTTCGAGCCGCTGCGTCACCTGCGCGATGCCGCCGATCACGCCCCAGACAAACGGGCTGTGACCCTGCTGATCGACCCAGGGGTGAAAGTGGTCGGAGATCAGCGCGAACGAAAAGCCGGTTTCCTCAGCTCGCCGCGCATTCCTGACCAGATCGTTCGGTTTGTGTTCTTCGCTGGATAGTGCATAACCCAATCTAACCATGATTCTCTCCTCTCATTGCACCCCTAACCTGTAACCATCCGGGCGATAGCCTGCGGCGCGCGGATCTCGATCTGCCCGCTGCGCACCCGCACTTCGAATGACGGCTGTGGGAAGGCTGTCGGGCCGTGGACAATATCGCCCGTCCGCACATCGTAGACGGACGCGTGCCAGGGGCAGGTCACACAGAACCCGTCGAAATTGCCCGCTTCCAGGGGGCCGCCCGCGTGCGAGCATACCGCGTTAATCGCGTAGACGGTGCCAAAATAGCGATAGAGCAGCACCGACGTACCTTCGACTTCCACCCGCAGCGGCTCGCCTTCGGCCACCGCCTGATCGGATGCCACCCAGGTCCATTCGTCCAGATCGCCGGTCCCGGTGCTGTGATTCACGCCAACACGCAGCCGGTAGACCATCTCTCCGCCCAGCCACGCGCCGAGTGTCACAGCCCCTGTACCCAGCAGTGAGAAGATCAGCCCTCGCCGCCAGTTGCCCTGCCAGCGCGCGCGCAGCGCCACCAGATGCAGCGCCAGCGCGATGGTATTCGAGGTCGCGTGCAGGGTGCCCATCTCGACGGCATCCTGTTTGATGGCGGCATAGTCGGCAATGCCAGCCATGGCCGTTGGGACGGCGCTGGCCGTGCCGATTGCATCCAGCACACTGGCGGCCTGCCGCAGCGCGGAGACGCGCATCAGGAAGCCCATCACCCCGAGCACACTGCCATATGTCCACGCGCCAAGCGTGACATCGGTCAGCACCGGGTGCAGGGGATGGCCCAGCCACGTACCGTGCAAAATATCCACTGCGCCGCGCACCGCCGGACGTCCATTGACGACCCGCTTGTGAATCCCGCGAGCCAATTTGAGTCCGATGGTTTGCAGATTGGCCGCTTCAAAGATCTGCTTGCTCAATTCCGACATGACCTTCCCCTTTCTCGTGCGCCGCATGTTGTCTCCCTTTGTAGTGTAATGGGAAACGTGGCCCGCTGAATGGACTAGCTGTCGGGTTTCGGCATGGGACAAATGGGGGGTATTCAGGAGAAATTCCCTTTGAGAAGACATATAGGGCGGGGTTATTATTCCGCCCCATAGGAGCAGCCTCGTTGTCACCGACTCCCCCTCTCCGCGTGTGGAGAAGGGGAGAGTGAGGTTGTTGCACCCAGAGAAGAGAAAGCCTATCCCTGGTCCGGTCCTACGCCGATGATGTGGATCGTGCCGTTCATGGCGGACACGTTCGGCGTCAGGATCGGCGCATCGTTCACATAAACCGTGTTGTCTTCCACGCGCACAGGGAGCGAGGTGCCGTTCAGGCTGGTCAGCGACTCCATTTCCATCAGGTCGTTGAACCGCAGATCCCCTTCAACCATATGATCGCGCAGGAAGTTCGTCAGACCTTCGCTGTCGTTGGCATACTGCTCCAGGATGCCGTCCATCACGTCATCGCTCGGCGCGAAGATGGTATACATCGTGTCACCGCTTAGCGTTTCGGACAGCCCGGCCTGATCGATCGCCTGTGCGAACAGAGGCAGCAGGTCGTGGCTGCTGCTGGCATCCACCAGCGTGCCCGGATCCGACAGCGTACCCTGCGCCATTTCCACCTCGGCCCAGCGAGTCGGTTCCAAAATCAGCTCGGTTTCGCCATTCGCGTTCTCGACGACGGCCAGGAAGTACAGATCATTCTCCTTGACGTCAGCCTCGGTCAGCTCACCAAGCGCCGTCTCGGGGTCCTCAGTCGGGTGTGCGACAAAATGGTAGGTGCCCGCATCGATGGCGAACGAGGACGACGTGTTCAGCCCTTCGGGGTTGTTCGGCCCGCCCAGTTCGGATACGAACTCGGTATCGTCGCGGACAAAGTTCACCGTCTGGTCACCCAGGCCGTTGAAAAACGTCACGTTGGTCACACCGGGAGCCATCGGGGAATAATCTTCCTCGACCACGGCCGTGGAGAGCGTGTCATCGGCGACTGAGCCCACTGCGGCCACGGTAATCCATTGGCTCGTTGATAAGCTGAAACTGTTCGGGCCGATCAGTGCCTGGCCGCCTGCATCACCGGATGGCCTTACGGAGATGGTGTAATCTCCGGCAGGGATAGGCTGCCAGTCGCTAAAGGTGCCAAATTCCAGGCCCTGAACATCGCTCGGCTTGTCACTCAGATAAATATCGACCGCGCCGGCATCCGGCGAAAGATTGACGAAGCGCACAAACGCATTGTTTTCGGCTGGCGGGTCATCCTGCGCGAACGCCTGAGGCCAATTGATCACCAGGAGCAGCGCCAGCCAAATAGGTACGATCGAAAAACGCTTCAAGCTCATTGTTACCTCCGATTCCGACTTACAGATTGATCCAGCATAAGCGGTTCCCCTGGCAGCGGCATGATGAAAGTGGTCGGCTTTTCCCTAGGCCATTTGACCGGAATTCAGGTGGGTGATCTGGCGCAGCGCGTTACTTTGCCGGTACCCCTTCGATCTCCGCCGGTTCGGGGGGTGGGGCCGGCTGAACAGCCCGTTTATCGTAACTGTAGGCATAGTAAGACGGCAGGATCTGCTTGCCCTGGCGGCGCGCATAAACCTGAGTAAACTCCGCGCCAAACAGGAAAATCAGCGCTGAGTAGTACAGCCAGATCAGGACTACCATGAATGTGCCGGCGGCACCATACGACGACGAGACACTGCCCCGCCCCAGATAGATGCTGAGCAGAAGCTGCCCCACCGAGAACAACACGGCGGTGAAGGCCGCCCCCACCAGAACATCATTCCATTCGATATCTGCGTCGGGCAGATAGCGGTAGATCACCGCGAACAGGAGGGTCATGAGCAGCGCTGTCACCACGAAACTGAGGCCGTGAAACAGATACAGCGACCCGGCGCTTGGCAGTTCATCCGTAAAGAACTTACCCACGGCCGACAGCACCGTATCGAAAATGATCGCCAGCAGGATCACCAGGCCGGTGAGGGGCAGCATCGCCGCGGCCACCCCGCGCCGTTTGAGCGTCCGCAGAAACCCCTCCTTCTCTTTGATGTCCACGCTCCAGACCCGGTTAAGCCCATCCTGGACCTGACCAAACGCACCCGATGCACCATAGATCAGCGTGAGGAGACTGAACAACGTCGCCAGACCGCCGCCGGCTGCCTCATTGGCATTCGAGACCATATCCTGTACGACCTGGGCGCTATCGTCTCCGATCACGTCGGCCATGCGGTCATACACCTCGCCCTGGACTGTGTCTCCATCGGTGACGACGCTGACCGTCGCAACGGCAATCACCAGCAGCGGGGCGAGCGACAGCATAATGAAGTAGGCCATCGAACCCGCGATCTGGGTGGATTTATCTCGCTGCCATTCCTGAAAAGTCTCGACCAGGAGTGAAATGATCTGATTCTGTTTGAGGCGTTTGATGATCTCCAATGGTATCCCTCTTCGACAGTTGTTACCCTTGTCTGGAAACCGGTTTTGACCGTATTACCGGGTATCCGGGTGCTAGACAGGAGCTAACAGTTGAAAAATGTCTATAAATCATTACAATATAGGCATGAGCGTAGAACATTTGGCAATGCCTTTCATCGCCTGAATGGGGGGTTTCACACTAGGTAAGCTGGGGGAAACGGCAAAAAAGTGCGTCAACAGGGCCATTCAACAACGGCCGCGCGGCTCATGGCACTATCACACCGGATTCACTATAATGATAAAGTATGCTCAGAGTAGGGGTGCTATCCATGAATGCCCGAAACAACCGGCTGCGGCTGGTTTTCATTTTCCTTATGCTCCTCACACCTTTACTATCCACGCATACTTCCCTGTCCCAGGATGCTGCCCCGGCATGCCCGATGCTGGTGCGCCAGGTGCTGGACGACGCGCGCGCCCGTTGTGAGGGAGCCGGCCGTAATCAGGCCTGTTACGGGCATACCCGGCTCGATGCGCAGCCCCAGCCCCATGTCTTGCAGTTCAACTTCGATGAAGAAGGCGACATCACCGATATTCCCAATATTCTGACGATGCGCCTGAGCGCCATGCAGCCGGATTCGGATGTGTGGGGTGTGGCTTTGATGCGCATCCGGGCGAATGTCATCAATTACGCCGGGCGGCAGGATGCCACCATGATTCTGTTCGGCGGCGTCGAGATCACCAACGGGGTTGCGCCGGTGGTCACCACCACCGAATTGACCATTCACACGCCCGGCGGGGATGCGCGTATTCGGAATGCCCCCTGGGGTGGGACGATCAGTGCCGTGTCCGACGGCGACACGGTCACGGCCAACGGGCGGCTGGCAAATAGCTCGTGGGTGCGAATCGTGCTGCCAGAAGCACCGGATCGCGACGGCTGGATTCACGGCTCATTAATCGAGAATCGCGCAGCGCTCGAAGTGCTTGAAGTGGTCGATCGCAATTCGGCCCTGTTTGCACCGATGCAAGCGTTCTATTTCCAGAGCGGCCAGGACGATGCAAGCTGTGATGAGGTGCCGAACAGCGGTCTGCTGATCCAGACACCCGAAGGTCAGGGCCGGATCGTCTTTCTGATCAACGAAGTGGCGGTTGACCTCGGCTCAACCGTCTATTTCCAGGCCACGCCGGGCCGCGATATGTCGATCGCCGTGGTCGAAGGGTCGGTGCATGTCCAGACGGCCAGCGAGTCCGCTTATGCCACGGCGGGCAGCCAGATCGATGTGCCGCTGACCTCCGCCGGAACGCCGGCCGGGCCGCTCAGTCTGCCCAAGGCGTATGATCCCGGCAAAGTCAAGGCGCTGCCCGTTGAACAGCTTGATCGGCCGGTCAAAGTGCATCCGCCGCTCAGCGACGACGAGCTGGACGATCTGCACGACATCCAGGACGAGATGGCCGAAACGACCGTGATCACCGAAATCATGGCCCCCGAACCTGCGCCGGAGGAGGCCATCGTACCCGAAGGCGATCCGATCAGCGAGGAAGAAAGCGATACCCTCCTGGACGAACAAGAGGGCGAAGCTGAAACGGATGAGGATGGCGACACCTTAGGCGCAGAAACCGGGGACGATACCACCGAAGAAGGTGGGACTGTAACCCCCGAGGCTAGCACCGAGACGGGCGAAGATACCGGGGGCGCAACCGGCGGAGAAGCGGTCGACAGTACGGTTGGGGCACCTATGGAACCCCCGGCAACCGCTGAGGACGTCAGCGGCGGGGCCACCGGAGAGCCAGAGCCGAGCGCAACCGCGCCAGCCGTTGAGAGTGAAGCTTGGGGACCAAGCAGCGATCAAACCGTTGTGGAGCCTACCCCGACACCCACGCCGACGCCAGCACGCCAACGCCAACATCCCCACCGCCGCCAACATGACTCCAGCCCCATAGGCCATTAGGGCTATCTGGAATCAACCATATAATCCCAGACGAAAACCCACCGGTTTCCTCATGAACAAGGGCCCCAGTCCGCGTAAAATGTGGCTATCGATTGAAAGCCACGGAGGTTAACATGTTAGGTTGGGTGCTTTTCTTCTTGTTCCTGGCAATTCTGGCCGCTATCTTCGGGTTTGGTGGGATCGCGGGCACGGCCGCAGGTATTGCGCAAATTCTGTTCGTTGTCTTCCTGGTACTGGTCGTTGTGTCGCTGTTGTTTGGCCGCCGCACCGTCCTATAAAGGTGGCCCTTCTCGCACCAGATGAGAACCAGAGCCTCAAAACTCCCGCTCGTCAGCGACTGGCTTGAGCGGGAGTTTTTGATTCCTAATAGGGCCTTATGCTAGATCGGCCTCACCCCCGTCCGACCTTCGGTCGGCATCCCCCTCTCCAACCGAGTTAGAGAGGGGGACTTGTCAGCGTGCTCTCCCCCTCTCTGGCTGGGCCGGAGAGGGGGCCGGGGGGTGAGGCCAGCCGAAAATCATCAACTAGCATAAGGGCCTAATACGTATTACCGTCTGGCACGGGACTCAGAATTTCCTGGCGCGCTGTCGCGTTAACCTGAGCCGTACTGCCCCACAGCCAGAAGCCGATCGGGGTAGCCGGCGTATAGGTGTAGGCGACATCAACCCGCAGCGTCCGGCCAGCCACAATGTCATCCGCGCTGACAATCTCGTAGGGCGTACCACCGTCTTCAAGAACGATGGTGATATGGTCTTCCAGGATGGAGATCATGGGCTCGCCTTCGGCAGCGACGCGACCGCGAACACTCTCTGTACCTTCGCACGTGCCCGGGGCATGATCGGGCGCGAGACAGCCGACGTGCGTAATGCCGAAGAGCGCCCCTTCGCCAGTCGCATTCTCGACCGTGATGAGGATCAGAAAGGCGCGGCCCAGGTCAAACAGCCCGCCGAGCAGTATGATCAATACCGTCATGCCAAACGCCAACTCGACAAAACTTTGTCCACGCTGCCAGTGTGTTTTGATTCGGGTCATCGATGGTATCTCCCAATTAACATTCGGCTACTCGGTAAGCAGGACATTTGGCGGGTTGTACGGGCAGTACCCGTCGCTGCGGTGGATGCTGATATTCGACCCGGAAAGATCGACCTCATAGCCGATGATCATACCGCCCAGGTCACTGTTCTTCGCCCCGGACATGCTGACCAGGCCGTTCGGTGCGAGGATCTGGCCGAGCCATTCGTTTCCGTCACCGCTCAGATTGACCGCACCATTAGACAAGTTATTGCTCAACGTAAAGATGAAAATGCCGCGTGAGTAGGGTATCTGCTTGAAGCCGCCGCTAATTTGAACCGTTCCTAAGGCGACCAGGGTCGCATGCCAGGGTTTATCAGCGGCGTTGACGACTTTGGTCAGCTTGATATCGCCCTTCGTCACAAAAAGGCCGTCCTTAAGCGTGCCGTTGGGATTTTTGATATCAGCCGGGCCGATATCTTTGTTCCCAAAATTGTGATAATCCGCGGAGGGTGTTTCCAACTGCACCCAGCCGTCCCAGTCGAAGTCATCGAAACGATAGCCAATGTCTTCTTCGCTCAGCGTAAAATAGTCCGCCGACGTGATCCCCTTGCCGGGTTCATCGGGCAGCGGGCCGCCTTCGATCTTGGCATCCGAGGCGATATTGGTCGGGCACTCACCTTGACCGTACTCGACGGGCTCCCCCGCTTCCAGGACGATTTCCTGGCCGCCACCGCAGATATGCATCCCGCAGTTGCTGTGCATGCCGCCCTCTACCGTAATGCTGCTGCCGCACAGCTTCAGGATGTCAAGCTTTTCCTCCTGGCTGAGTGCGATAACGGTGAAATCGGTACACCACGTGTTGTATTTGAAGACGGCGGACGCATCAACCGTCACGTTGGTTTCGGCAATGCCGATGATGCCCGCGATGAAGGTCGGCTGCGGGAAGTTCGTCTCAACGCGCAGCCCGCGCACCTTGACACACGGAATAGTCCCGGTATCCCCCACCATCCACGGCTCGCCGGAATCAGAATGGGTGATCTCCACCCAGTCGCCATTGGATGCCTGCCGCAGATAGTAGGCCCGCACATTCGCGCCGCCGTCGGCATTCGGCACCTCGTTGTTGCCCGCGTATTTCCGTACAGCATCCCGAATCTTAAGTTCGGCGTCGTTTGAGGTGTTGCAGTCATAACCTTTCTCGGTCACGATGGCGGACAGCGCGCCCACCCCCGCGATCGCGGCGGCGTCTGCACCGTTCTGCGCCCGACGCTGGTTCCAGTACAGCATCCCGCCATCGAGTGCCAGCCCCACGATGCCCAGCAGCCCGACCATCGCCAGCGCCAACAGAATGGCGATCTGTCCTTTTTCCCCACGATGGATAAATTGTTTGAGCATAATTCCCCTCGTTAACCAGTGCCCCGATCGGATGATGCGTCCCTGTAAAGTCCCCGGCCCCACCTGTATATGACGACTAGGGGTTGACGGGCGGGTCATCGAAGCCGAAAAGTATCTGCGTGAGTACAGCGCCATCCAGCGCGCCCGTCATTTCCTGATCTCCGTCCGCGTCGGCATCTGCCGCGAGGAGTGATGTCATAGGGATCGTTCAAGGTAGTCAGGTCGTCACTCCTGACCGGTTCGCTGGACTGTCCCACATGCACCTGGTAAAGTCCGTTGCTCAAATTGTAGAAATCGGCATGCCCGAATTTGTCAGTCAGCAGCGAGCGGACCGGGTCCTCATCGTCCAGTTGGCCATTAGGACCTAGCTCATAGACAAAGATACGCACGTCTTTGATACCTTTTTCTTCCGGCTGTCCAAACAGGGTGTCGCCATTCTTATCATCAAAGACCACCACCGGAATAGAAATCGGTCCTGTCTGCGCGCCAGGACACATGACCATGTCTTGATTCGACGGCGCGCTGGCTAATTCACTGGGGTAGGTCCCGTTGAAGGCGACCAGATAGTACATTCCGTATCCATCGGTGGGCGAAATGGTGGCGCAGCCATTGCAGTAGGCATTATTGGGATCAGGCTCAGCGACGACAAGTCCGGTAATCACCTCGCGGATTTCGATACGATCCGGCTTCGGCGAGATAGGAGTCCACCAAAATTTCACATTGTTGGTTGTCAGTGAACAATCCACCTCGGCATTAAATCCGGTGGGGGCCGGCGGCGGATCTTTCCACTCATCGGTGGCCGCCACGTTTTGGGTGATGGTGCGCCGCGTGGTGTAGTCGATCAGGATCGAGTTGTCGAACATCATCAGGACAGGCGTCAGGGGAATCATATCGGTGTGGACGCGGACCACCAGCACATCCCCACCCTGAATGTCGTGATGCGTCACCGCATCACCGCATTCGGCGATCTTGGTCCCCACGGCATCTTCCCAGTACACGTCGATGTCGCTGCTGTCCAGGTCGAGCAGCCCCGGCACGTCAGTCGCCGCGTCCCGGATGCCCGCGCAGTCGATGTACTGGTAAACGTCGGCATCCAGCCCCTTGACAATGCCATAACGCACGGCCTGCCGGGACGCGTCCGCGATCTGGGCAAAGCCAAACATCGCGCGCGCCAGATCGATAATGCCAAACACGAACATGAGAAAGATGGGAACGGTCAGCGCAAACTCGACTAGAGCCTGGCCTTTTTGCACATGGCGTGGCATCGATAAATCCCCCTTCAATAAATCCCGCTTTTTTGCTGTACCTGATCATTATCAATAGGATGACTATTTTTGGCTGTTTGCCAGATTCGCTAATACAGAGACTCAGCGATTGCTATGCCCCTGATTTAACGCCGATCGTGTTCCTTAGATTTTGTAACTGCGGCTTGAGCGAACGGCCCGGCCACACACCCTAGAGATAGAAGCTTGTTCACTTCATCTGACATTACACCGAAAGCCCTGTGCGAATGTTACCATTGTCCTACAAACCTAAAGCTTTCATTAATTTATTAGTCGGTCTGTTTAAATTTATAAATTAAAGAACGATTAAAACGGTTAGAATTGACTTACTTTGAGTCAAACTCGCAGGTCATGGAGACACTCTGGCGCAAAAAAAGAGCCTCACAGGAACCAACCTGTGAGGCCGTATAAGACTGTTCAAACAGCTACTGCGATCAGCCGCTGCGGGCGATCCTTACCACGCGTAGGCTTCGGGAGCTGCGCCGCCCGGTCCGGGCCAGATCTCATCGATCTTCTTGAGCATATCGTCTGTCCAGGAGATTTCCAGCGCGCGCAGACTGCCGTCAAGCTGGGCGATGGTGCGCGGCCCGATGATCGGCGCCGTGACGGTGGGCTGGTGCAGCAGCCAGGACAGTGCGACATCAGCAGGCTGCTCGCCGATCTCACGGCAGAAGGCTTCGTACTGCTCCAGCTTGGGGCGAAGCTCTTCGATGCGCTTCTGGACATTCTCCTCCATACGCCGCCCCTCGCTGACCTTCTGCAACGCACCGCCCAACAGGCCCCCGGCCAGCGGGCTCCACGGGATCACGCCCAGGCCGAATCCCTGGCAGGCCGGCAGCACTTCCAACTCGACCATACGCGCCGTCAGGTTGTACAGGCTTTGCTCGCAGACAAGACCCATGAAGTGCCGCTGCTGAGCGACGCCCTGCGCCTGCACGATGTGCCAGCCGGCAAAGTTGCTGCTGCCCGCGTAGATCACCTTGCCCGCGGTGACCAACTGCTCCATTGCCTGCCAGATTTCCTCCCAGGGGCTGTTGCGATCCACATGATGCATCTGGTACAGATCGATGCGATCGGTCTTCATGCGGCGCAGGCTTTCGTCGCAGGCACGGCGGATATGATAGGCTGACAGCCGCGATTCGTTCGGCCAGTCACCCATGCCGCCGTAGACCTTGGTGGCGATGACGATCTTTTCGCGCCGCCCCCCACCCTGAGCCAGCCACCGGCCGACAATCTGTTCGGTGACGCCTTCGCCCTTTTTCCAGCCATAGACATTCGCCGTATCAAAGAAGTTGATCCCCAGATCGAGCGCCCGGTCCATGATCGCGTAGCTGTCGGGTTCGGTCGTCTGCGGTCCAAAATTCATGGTGCCGAGACACAAACGGCTGACTTTGAGCCCGGTGCGGCCAAGTTGTGTGTATTCCATCGTGCTTCCTCCCAAAAATTATCTGATCCCAGATCATGTTGCCCGTTATGTCGGCGGGCCACCACCCCTAATTATCGCCTATTTCGAGCCACGCGACATCACATCGGGTGCATTTCACAGAGATCACGTAGGAGCGCCCCTGTGTGCTCCCAGTCGCGCGCGCGACCCGCGGCTGCGCCGCGCCGGACACGGGGTCCGCCCTACAACACTTCTCGTGAATCAACTGAAATGCACCCCATCACATCGCGGAATACACTTGGCCGGTGCCTAACTCCGCGCCCGCACCGATTGCCGCTCGACAAACTCCACCGGCAGCACGATATGTTCGGATTCGACGGCTTTCCCTTCGATCAGGTCCAGCAGCAGGCGGGCGGCGACGCGGCCTTTTTCCGCGCTGGGCTGGCGAACGGTCGTCAGGGGCGGCGAAGTGAGCGCGCTGAACGAAATGTCGTCAAAACCCATCAGGGACAGATCGTCGGGGATATTCAGGTTCAGTTCGTGGACGGCGCGCAGCACGCCATACAGCAGCACATCGGCCATCGCCACGATCGCCGTGGGGTGCCAGCTTGTCCGCCAGAACGAGCGAAAGGCGCGATAGCCTTCGCCCGCCTCGACGGTACACTCGATCAGCCGGATATGGCGATCGTCAATGCTCAACCCCTGCTCCTCAAGCGCGCGCACGTAACCGTTAATCCGCCGGCGAAGCAGGCCGGTATAATCGCTGTACTTGCCATAATGCTCGGAGCGCATTCCCAGGATGGCGATCTGGCGGTGGCCGTGGTCGAGGATATAGCGCATGGCGGCATAGGCACCCTGTTCATCCTCCACGTTCACGCACGGCAGCCCGTGGGTCGGCTCGCTGTCCACCGTGACGAAGGGCACGCCGCGCTGCTGCAGCACGGTAATCGTCCGGCGGAACGGCTCCAGCCCCATCGTGATGAAACCATCCACGGCAGCGCGCACAATGGCGCGGCGCAGGCTGCCCTTCAGCGGTGGCACCAACATCAGCGAGATCCCGGCATCATGGCAGGTTTCGCCAATCCCTTCCACAAACTCAAAGGTGTGCGGGTTAAGCGCCACGGTTGGGATCGGCTGGGGCATCAGCAGGCCAATACAGCCGGTGCGCCCCGTCTTGAGGTTGCTGGCGAGCGGATCGGGGTTGTAGCCGAGTTCTTCGGCCACCTTGAGAATATGCTTGAGAGTCGTCTCCGACAGCCGGTCTGGATTATTGAACGCAAATGATACGGCTGTTTTGGAGACTCCCGCCTTTTTGGCGATGTCTTCAATCGTAACTTTGGGCATGATTCTTTATCAGACCAATTGTTTCAGGCCAAAATTTCGTTTGCTAATTATACCGATAGTTCTGAAAAGGTAAACCGATTTATCTCCGGCTGTGAGTCGTGAGTTATGAGTTAGGAGAAGTTACACCTCTTTTCTCACAACTCATGACTTACAACTCATAACCCACAAAAAAAGCCCCCGAAGGGGCTGAGCGGTCGTCTCAGTTAGAACATCCCGTTGGTATGGGCCATCGTCGCCGGGATGTCCTGCGCCACGTCCCAATGCTCATCCAGCTTGCCGTCCTTGAGACGGAAAATATCCACGATGGCCGTTCCCGGTCCGTCTTTCGTAAAACGATACAGCGAATGGGTGATGACGTAATCGCCATCCGCCCAGATCTGCTTGAGCTCCCAACTCAGATCGGGGAATGCCGCAAAAAAGCCCGGCAGCGCTTGCAGGAAGCCCGCCTTCCCAGTGGGCACCTGCGGATTATGCTGAATATAACGGTCGGTCAGGTGTTCGGCGGCTGCTTGTGCGTTCTTCTCGTTAAACGCTTTGTTCAGCACATCTTTTACGATGTTCTTGTTCGTCTCGGCCTGCGCAGACATGATCTCTCTCCCGTTGGTAACAGCTATGATTACAGATTGTGGGAGGAGTCAGTCTAGCCGCTTTTGATTCACTTTTCAAGTATCCACTACAATCCCGCGTCTTTGGCGGCTTCCCACAGCGCATCCATCTCCGCCAGCGACAGATCATCAAAGGCGCGGCCCTGGGCAGCGGCCTGCTGCTCGATATACACAAAGCGCCGGAAAAATCGCGCGTTTGTGCCGCGCAGCGCGGCTTCGGCATCGACGCCCAGCCAGCGCGCCCAGTTCACCACAGCAAACAGCAGATCACCGATCTCTTGCTCGCGGGCGGCGGAATCGGCAGCGGTCTGCACTTCCTCGATTTCCTCATGGACCTTGGCGATCACCGGCTCGATCGTGTCCCAATCAAATTTGACGCGGGCGGCACGGTCCTGGTAGCTGTAGGCCAGTGACAGCGCGGGCAGCGCCTTCGGCACCCCGTCCAGCCGCGATTTGGGCTTATCAGCGGATTGCTTTTCCGCCTGTTTGAGCCGGTCCCAGTTGACCTTCACATCCTGGTCGTCCTCCACGGCGACATCACCCCACACGTGCGGATGCCGCCGGATGATCTTCTCGATGACGCCCGCCAGCACATCCGCCATGCGGAAGCTGCCCGCTTCCACCGCGATCTGGCTGTGCAGGACGATTTGCAGCAGCAGATCGCCCAGTTCCTCGCGCAGAGCGTCGATGTCGCCGGTGTCGAGCGCATCCAGCACTTCATACGCCTCTTCAAGGAGATAGGGGCGCAGCGACTGGTGAGTCTGCTTGCGATCCCACGGGCAGCCCTCCGGCGCGCGCAGGTGCGCGATCACCTCCTGGAAGCGCTCGAAGCTGCCCGGCTGCGGCAGCGGCGGGATATAAAGTACCATCCAGGAACGCGGCTGCGACACCGTACCGAGCGACTCCACGGTCAGATCGACCACTGTGCCCGCAGCCGAATCCGCAGGGTCAACACCATGCACCAGCCGGACCGGATGCGTGCCCGGATACTGGTTGAGCAGCACGGCGCGCAGGTGCGACACTCCGGGCGTGTCCACGCCCAGGATCAGCGCCGGGACATCCGGGTTGAGCGGCGGATGGTGGCTGCCAGCCCAATCGGCGGCATGGAAGATTTGCAGCCCGGTCAGATCATCCACCTTCAGCGCGCGCAGCGCCGGCTCGATCAGGTGCAGACTGGAACCCAGTATCATGAGATCACCTCGGGGAAATACCTGTGAATCGCCTGATGCGTCAGATGATAACGTCATTTGTAGGGGCGACCCGCCGGGTTATACAGGGCGGGTTTGTTAACCCGCCCCTACAAGATCGCATTATCTCAGACGAGATGCAAATCGCTAATGGCAAATCGCTAACCGCTAACAAACGAAAACAGACAAAACCCCTGCGGGCAGGGACTTGTCTGCTTTATTCCAATCATCGGGGCGACGATGCCCGCAATTAACGCTTGGTGTAGGTCGGGGCCTTACGCGCACGCTTGAGGCCGGGTTTCTTGCGCTCTTTGATGCGTGGATCGCGTGACAGGAATTCACCCTGGCGCAGTACATTACGCCATTCGGGCTCGACCTTCAGCAGCGCCCGTGCCAGACCGAGCTGGATCGCGTCCCGCTGGCCGGTGGGGCCGCCGCCGTTTACCCGCACGGTGACGTTGTAGGAGGCTTCCTGGCCGACCGAACGCAGCGGCGCCAGGGCCACTTCCAGATCGCCTTCGCGGGGCAGAAAGTCGCTGCCGGGCTTGTCGTTAATGATGACGCTGCCGTTGCCGCCCGTCCAGATACGGACTCGCGCGGTGGCGGTCTTGCGCCGCCCAATGCCTTCGTAGTACTGTGTTGACATAATCGATTCTTTCCTCTGCCTGCCTACAGCTCGAACACTTTAGGCTTTTGGGCCTCGTGCGGATGGCTGTCGCCCGCGTATATCTTGAGCTTCTTGATCATCTGGCGGCCCAGCTTGTTCTTGGGCAGCATCCCGCGCACCGCGGTTTCGATGACGCGCTCCGGGTAGCGGTCCATCTGTTCGCGCATGGTGCGCGACTTGATCCCACCGGGATAACCGGAGTGCCAGTAATAGCGTTCCTGGTCCAGCTTGCGGCCAGTGACCCGCACCTTTTCGCAGTTGATCACGATCACGAAATCGCCTACGTCCATGTGCGGGGAAAAGATCGGTTTGTGTTTGCCACGCAGAAGATGCGCGATCTGGGAAGCGAGACGCCCCAGCGTTTGGCCTTTGGCATCGATCACCAACCACTCGCGCTGGATATCTTCTGGCTTAGGCGTGTAGGTCTTGATCCTCATCTTACTTACTCCAGCGGGCGTCTCCCCGCTTATCTCCATACGTCACGTTGACTAAACACAGCCCATGTGCCGGGGCCGTCTGGTTGGGCCAGGAGCCATCAGCCGCACGAAAAGCTGCTAAAAACGAATCTATGGTCAGGTGCCGGCTGCCCACGCGGACCAGCGCGCCTACGATCCGCCGCACCATCCGGTACAAAAAGGCGTTGCCCTCAATGGTAAACCGGACCATCTGGACGCCGGGCGCTGTTCCCACACCGGCTGCGAATTCGGCACGCATCACCTCGCGGACGGTTGCTTCGTCGCGAACCGGCTGGCCGAACGTCGCGAAGTCGTGTACGCCGATCAGGTGGTTCGCCGCCTGCTCCATGATCCCCACGTCCAGCGGATCAGCCGTGGGCACGTGCCAGGCAAACTTGTTTAAGAGCGGCTGCCGGACGGGCGCGACCAGCAGCGTGTACTCATACATCCGGCTGGTGGCGTGGTAGCGCGGGTGAAAATCCGCGTCCGCCACGTCCAGCGATTGCAGGGCGATGTCCTGCGGGAGATTGGCGTTGATCGCGCGCCATAACTCGCCGGTGCTGTGCTTCCAGGTGACATCAAACGCGATCACCTGCCCGGTGGCATGAACGCCGCTGTCGGTGCGCCCTGCCCCTAACACTGTTACGCCCTGCTGCGACACCCGACCGATCGTCTGTTCCAGTTCGCCCTGGATGGTCGGTGTACCGCCCGCCTGCCGCTGAAAGCCGGCATAGCGGGTGCCGTCATACGCCACCCCTGCCCGGTACCGTCTGGGCGTATCGGGGTGGCGGTCGATCATCGACAGCCTACGCCTCTTCGCGGTCTACGAGTTCGAGCTTGACCATCGCCGCGGCGTCGCCCTTGCGCGGTCCCAGCTTATAGACGCGGGTGTAACCGCCGGCGCGATCTTCGTAACGCGGCGCGAGTACGTCAAACAGCTTGGCGACGTTGTCCTTATTACGCAGGCGCGCGAAAACCAGGCGGCGGCCATGCACCCCCCGCGAGGGTTCGGCGTGGGCCAGCGAGCGCTTCGCCAGCGTGATCAGTTTTTCTGCTTCGGCGCGAATGGCATCGGCCTTGGCCTCGGTGGTCTGAATGCTCTCGTGACGGAACAAGGCATTGATCAGGTTGCGGCGCAGCAACTTCCGATGGCCTTGATCCCGCCCCAGGTGCTTACCGGCTACTCTATGTCTCATGACACAAAATCCTCGTCGTTGATGTGCTAACTGCCGTGTGAGAAAATGTCGTGTTCTTGCGGCAGGTAGTTCTTTTCTTTGAGTCGTGTTACCAGCTCGTCGAGCGACTTTTCGCCAAAGTTGCGGATAGCCAGCATGGCGTCCGGGCCGCGGTCGAGCATTTCGAGCACCTCGCCAACGCTGGTAATGCCGGTGCGCTTCAGCGAGTTGAAGACGCGCACGCTCAGATCCAGCGTTTCGATCGGTGTTTCATACGTTTCGGGCGGCAGGGCGTTCGGATCCGGCTCGGAGACGACCTCGACCGGCGGCAGCAGTGATTCTTCGCTGACGCCCGCGATGATGATCAGGTGCTTCATCAGGATTTCCGCTGCCTGGCTCATCGCTTCTTCGGGGCGGATGGTGCCATCCGTCCCAATTTCCAGGATGAGCTTATCATAGTTGGTGCGCTGACCCACACGCGCCCGCTCGACATCGTAGTTCGCGCGCCGGATCGGGCTGAAGGTGGCGTCTATCGGCAGCTCCCCGATCGGCAGGCGGCCACGCTCCTCGGTTGGCGAAAAACCGCGCCCGGTCTGCACCGTAAACTCGATTTCGAGCTGTGCTTCGTCGGAATCGACCGTGAACAGGTACAGATCCGGGTTGATGATTTCCACTTCTGCCGGGCAGATGATGTCGGCGGCCGTGACGGTGCCTTCCCCATGCACTTCGAGGCGCAGCCGGGCCGATTCCGCGTCGTAGAGCTTGAGGCGAAGCTGCTTCACGTTGAGCAGCAGCTGCGTCATATCTTCTCTGACGTGCGGAATCGCGGAAAACTCGTGGTGAACGCCCGAAACGCGAATGGAAGTTACCGCCGCACCGGGCAGGGACGAGAGCAGCACGCGCCGCAGCGCATTGCCGACCGTAATCCCGAAACCCTGTTCCAGGGGGCCGATGATAAAACGCCCATATTTCTGAGAAGTTGCTTCTCCTTCAATTTTGGGCAACACCATGTTGTTTGTAACCACGTCCCCTCCTTAGATGGGACTCTCATCCTGACGCGGCAGATTCGCGGGTTAGCGCGAGTAGTATTCCACGATCAGTTGTTCGTTCAGTGGGAGGTCAATGTCGCGGCGTTCGGGCACACGCTGGACCGTACCGCGCAGCCCCACCGAATCCACGCTCAACCATTCGGGCGCGGCGGGGCGTTCCTGCATATAAGCCAGCATTTCCTTGAAGTACTTGCGGCCGCGGCTGCCCTCACGCACCGAGATCACATCATTGGGGCGCACCCGATACGACGGGATATTCGTCCGGCGGCCGTTGATCGCGAAATGCCCGTGCTGAACCAGCAGCCGAGCCTGAGGACGCGAGTCCGCCCATCCCATCCGGTAGATCACGTTATCCAGGCGGCTTTCGAGCAGGACCAGCAGGTTCGACCCTGTCAGGCCCGGCTGACGCAGCGCATCCTGGAAGTAGCGGCGGAACTGACGCTCAAGGACACCGTAGACGCGGCGAGCTTTTTGCTTTTCGCGCAACTGGAGAGAATAGTCCGAACCACGCCCGCGCCGGAACTGCGCATCTTTGCCATGCTGGCCGGGCGGATACGTCCGGCGTTCCACGGAGCATTTCGGAGAGAGACACCGCGCGCCCTTCAGGAAAAGCTTCTCCCCTTCGCGGCGGCATAATCTACATACTGGACCGGTATAACGTGCCATTGCTGTTTGGCTTCCTCCACACATGGACAAGTGTGTTTACACCACTCGTCATATATTGTTGAAATACAAGCTGATAGCGGTTAGCTCTTAGCTGTTAGCCGCTAGCTGTTGGCTTTTAGCTGAATGCTGACCGCTGAAAGCTGATAGCTTCGCTTAAACGCGGCGCTTCTTGGGCGGGCGCACCCCATTGTGCGGGACTGGGGTGATATCGGTAATCGAGCGCACCTTCAGCCCACTGGCCTGGATCGCGCGGATGGCGGCTTCACGGCCAGGGCCGGGCCCCTTCACAAACACGTCAACTTCTTGCATGCCCTGTTCTTTGGCATTTTCGGACGCCTGCTGAGCGACCACGCGGGCGGCGTAGGGCGTGCTCTTGCGGCTGCCCTTAAACCCGGCGGTCCCGGCGCTGGCCCACGCGACGACGTTACCCTGCTGATCGCTCATCGAGACAATCGTGTTGTTAAACGTCGCGTGAACGTGTGCCTGACCGTATGGGATGTTCTTTCGGATCTTACGTGGCCCACGACGGGGCCCTCTGCTGGTGCGAGTACGTCCCATGGTTCTTCAGTTTCTCCTGGTATCAGATTACGAACGTCACCAACGGATAATGAGTTATTTCTTCTTCGCCCCACGGCGGCGACCACGCCCGGCCACCGTCTTGCGGGGACCACGCCGGGTACGAGCGTTGGTTTTCGTCCGCTGTCCGCGTACAGGCAGACTCCGGCGATGACGCAGCCCACGGTAGCTCCCGACTTCGATCAGGCGCTTGATGTTCATGTTGACTTCGCGCCGCAGTTCACCTTCGACGCGATACTGGGCTACACCTTCGCGCAGCGCCTGGACCTCTGCTTCGGTCAGGTCTTTCACGCGTGTATCAGCACTGACGCCGGACTGCGACAGAATGGTGTGGCTGCGCGTCGGGCCAATGCCATAGATATAGGTCAGCGCGACTTCGACGCGCTTGTTACGTGGGAGATCTACACCCTCAATACGTGCCATAGATATCTACAATCTCCTCAGACTTCGGCGGTAGAACGTTCTCCGCCGACGGAACGATTATTTTAGCGAAAATTAGCCGACTTGACTAGGGTTAACCTGCGCCGTCACGGCAGCGTCAGGATCAGCGGCGGGCCTTCCGGTGTGATGGCGATGGTGTGTTCAAAGTGCGCGCTCAGTGATCCGTCCTGCATCACGACCGTCCAGCCGTCGGACAGCGTCTTGACCTCGCGCCGCCCCTGGCTGATCATCGGCTCCAGGGCAAAGGTGATACCCGGTTCCAGCCGGACATGCCGCAGAGCACGGGTACGCGCGCGGCCCGCCGGCCACCAGTTCGGCACCTGCGGATCCTCGTGCATCTTGCGCCCGACGCCGTGCCCGGTATATTCACGGACCACACTGTAGCCATGACCTTCGACATACGCCTGGACGGTCTTGGAAATGTCGCTGGTCAGGCCGCCGCAGCGCGCCACGTCGATACCTTGGTACAGCGCCGCTTCGGTCACGCGCAGCAGCCGCTCTGCCTCGGCCGAAATGGTGCCAACCCCCATCGTGAACGCCGAGTCCCCGACAAATCCCTTGTAGATCGTCCCACAGTCCAGGCTGATAATATCGCCTTCGTGCAGGATACGCTCTGCGCTGGGAATGCCGTGGACCAGTTCCTCGTTGATCGACGTCGTGATCGTCGCGGGGAACGGGTTGATACTGCCGGGCGGGTAGCCGAGAAACGCAGCCTTGGCGTCGTACCGGCGCAGCATATCCGCCGCGATCAGATCAAGTTCTTTGGTGCTGACACCCGGACGAACCGCTTCACGCAGGGCCTGCAGTACCAGGGCGTTGATCCGCCCAGCTTCCCGCATGATGAGCAGCTCGTCAGGAGTCTTTCGGATGACGGCCATTCCAACCCTGATTTCATAGCAGGGGCAGTTTTGCACACGCCCCCACCCCAAACACTGATTTAGTACCTATCCCTGAATTTGTTTTTGTTGGGGCGTATTGCGATACGCCCCTACGAGATACCACAATTCGTGGATAGATGTTTAGTGCATAAACCCGTCGTAGTTACGCATGGTGAGCTGCGCTTCGAGCTGGCGCATCGTATCGATCACCACGCCAACCACGATGATCAGACCCGCGCTGCTGATGACCAGCGCCGGGTTACGCCCGACGGCGGCCTCCCCCAGCACGAGCCGCTGGATCAACTGCATGAGGCCGGGCAGAACCGCCACCGCACCCAGGAAGACCGCACCCACCAGCGTGATCCGGTTGACGATGCGATTGATGTATTCCTGTGTCCGGCGGCCCGGTCGGATGCCAGGGATAAACCCGCCGTTCTTTTGCAGGTTCTCTCCGAGATTCTGGTTCTGGATCATCACACCCGTATAGAAGTAGGTGAAACCGACGACCAGCCAGAAGTAAACGAACCAGTACAGGAAACCGCTCTGATTGCCAAACGTATCCTGGATGCGGGTCGCGGTTGTGCCGCTGAAGAAGCCCGCCACAATCGCCGGGAAAGTCACAATCGACTGGGCGAAGATCAGCGGGATCATGCCCGCGGTGTTGACTTTCAGCGGGATATGGGTCGAGCCACCACCGTACACCCGGCGGCCGCGCACGCGCTTGCCATACTGCACCGGGATGCGGCGTGTGCCTTCCTGGATGACGACGATCACGACGACGGTCACAAGGGTCAGCGCCACGAATGCCAGCAGGTTGAACACGAAATGCGTCTGCAAAAGCTGGTACAGGTTATCGGGCACGCGCGCTACGATACCGGCGAAGATAATCACCGAGATACCGTTGCCAATACCCTGTTCGGTGATCAGGTTGCCGAGCCAGATCGCGAACATCGTGCCGGCGGTCATCGTGATGACCACGGCCGTTGTGGTTAGCAGATCGCTCCCACTGCCAAACCCGAAGCCCGGTATCAGGGTAGCATTCACCACCTGATCTACCTGGCTCTGGAAGATGTTGATCTGCCCAATGGATTGCAGCGCCGCCATCGGGATCGCGAGATAGTAGGTGTAGCGATTGATCTTATCCTGCCCACCCGGCTCTTTCTGGATGGCTTCAAGCTGGGGGATGATGGGTACCAGCAGTTGCAGGATGATCGAGGCCGTGATGTAAGGATACACGCCGTTAGCGATCACGCTGAAGTTGGATACCGCCCCACCGGATAACAGGTTAAGCACACTCAAAAAACCTGCATCATCCTGTTTGAACAGCTCGTCCAGGGCACCCCGGTCTACGCCAGGAACCGTGACGTGCGCGGCGAACTGGTAGATGATCAGGATCAGCAGGGTGTATAGCATTTTGCGCCGAAGGTCTGGCAGCCGGAATGCGTTCCGCAGCGCCTCGATCATAAGCTTCGTCCTTATTGTTTACTCAGGTCAAACCAACGAAAGGCCGGGTGTGAAGTGTAGCGTACCCCCGGCCCGGTTGCCAGTCCAGTTTAGTCGCTGTCGCGCTGCTCGCGGAGCTTGGCGATCTGCTCTTTGCGCAGTTTCTTGACCGTGGCGAACGCGCCAGTCAGCAGCGGTTCGATCGTTTCGACTGTGCCGCCCGCTTTTTCGATCTGTTCCTGGGCGCTCTTGGAGAAACGATGCGCTTTGACGGCCAGCTTGATGTTCAGCTCGCCGCGCCCCAGGATCACGACCGGCTGATCGGCCTTCTTGATCAGGCCCTTGTCCGCCAGCGTTTCAGGCGTTACCGTATCGCCGGCGGCGAACCGCTCGGCCAGCGTGTCCAGATTGACTTCCTGGTACTCGATACGGAAGACGTTGTTAAAGCCGCGCTTGAAGGGCAGACGGCGCACCAGCGGAAGCTGACCACCCTCGAAATACGGGCCCTTGCCGCCACCGCGACGCGCACCCGTGCCTTTGGTACCACGCCCGGCCGTCTTACCCTGGCCGGCGCTGATACCGCGCCCGACGCGCTTGCGATTCTTTTTCGCCCCTTTATCGGGACGGAGATCGTGTAACTTCATGACTCAAGTTCCTCCACCTTGACCAGATGGCTGATCGCATTGATCATGCCCCGGATGGGCGGGGTATCGTTCTGGAGCACGCTGGAATTCATCTTGCCCAGCCCCAAAGCCTTGACCGTCGCCTTCTGGCGCTTGGGATAACCGATCGGGCTTTTCACCAGGGTGATACGCAGTTGTTTGCCGCTCATGCGTTTTTCTTCCCCCGCTTCCAGAAGGGCTGGATCTGCGCCGGGTCTTTGCCGCGCATCCGCGCCACGTCTTCGACGCTCAACAGGCTGTCAAGCGCCTGGATGGTGGCGTGCGCCACGTTCAGGATATTGGCGCTGCCCTTGCTCTTGCTCAAGATGTCGCGCACACCGGCTGCCTCCAGCACGGCCCGCACACCGCCACCGGCGATGACGCCCGTACCGGGTGAAGCGGGCATGAGCAGCACTTCGGCCCCACCGCGCCGCCCCGTGATGGCGTGCGGCACTGTGGTGCCCGACAAGGATACAAGGCGCATGTTGCGGCGAGCGCGTTCCGACGCCTTGCGGATCGCGTCCGGCACGCCGCGTGCCTTGCCGATGCCAATGCCAACCTTACCCTGGTTGTCGCCCACGACGACCACAGCGCGGAAGGCAAACCGGCGGCCACCCTTGACCACCTTGGCGACACGGGTGATGTCTATGACGCGCTCATCCAGTTCGTCGCGCTCTTCGTCGCGCCGAGGTTCTCGTCTTCCCATGTCCATTCTCCCGATTAAAACTCTAAGCCCGCTTCGCGTGCCCCGTCAGCCAGGGCCTTGACACGGCCATGATATCGGTAGCCACCGCGATCAAAAATGACGGTTTTAACGCCCACTGCCTGGGCCCGTTGGGCGACCAGCGCGCCCACCATCTTAGCCGCCTCGGTTTTGTTCTTGCCGTCCACCTGGCCGCGCAGGTCGCGGTCGATGGTGGAAGCAGAGGCCAGGGTGTGCCCGGCCACATCATCGATCACCTGGGCATAGATTTGACCCAGGCTGCGATAGACGTTCAGACGAGGCCGCTCTGCTGTGCCTGAGATTTTTGCACGCACCCGGCGGTGCCGGTGGATCCGTGCTTTACGACTTTTCTCGCTCATCGATTTCTACTCTCTACGCTGCAGCCTAGCCCTTGCCAGCTTTACCAGCCTTGCGGCGGACAATTTCACGGTCGTAACGAACACCCTTGCCCTTGTAAGGCTCCGGGGGCCGCATTTTACGGATATTGGCGGCCAGTTCGCCCACCACCTGCTTATCGATCCCGCGAATACGGATCACGCGCCCACGTTCCTCGACCACAAATTCCACATTCGCTGGCGGAGTAACCGGGATGGGATGCGAATAACCCAGATGCATCACCAGGTTTTTGCCGTCCATCTCGGCACGATACCCCACACCCTCGACCGTCAGCACGCGCTCGAACCCGGTGCTTACTCCCGTGACCATGTTGCTGATCAGCGCGCGCGTCATGCCATGCAGAGCGCGATGGTGCTGCTGATCGGTCGGACGGGTAACGACGACCTGGGCATTCTCTTGCTGAATACCGATTTCCGGTGGGAACTCGTGGTGCAGTTCGCCCTTCGGGCCATTGACGGTCACAGCGGAGCCGTCAATCGTGACCTGAACCTTGTTCGGGATCGGAATTGGTTTTCTTCCAATTCGTGACACGGTTCTATCCTTCCTTACACTCTTTTAAAGCCAACATCACAAAGGCCGGTGCATTGGCCGGGCCTGGACGCGGCGTAGAACCGATGGGCGAAGTCGCTTGAAACCGAAGCTCTTGAAGCCGGGGCCTCAACCCCTCGCCCAACCATTCTACTAACGCCCGCCAGCTCGGTTCAGGCGTTTGGTCGGCAGCCCGCTACCACACGTAGCAGATTACCTCGCCACCAATGCCCTGACGGCGCGCTTTTTGTCCGGTCATCACGCCCTGCGGCGTCGTCAGGATCGAAATCCCCATTCCACTCATAACCCAGGGAATATCATCCGTGGCGACATACACACGACGGCCCGGCTTGCTCACGCGCTTCAAATTGGTTATGACGGGACGACGTTCGCGGCGCTTGCCCCAGTATTTCAGCTTGATGTGAATCATCTTCGCCGGGGTTTCGTCACCAATCGTCACGTCCTCAACGTATCCCTCTTCCTTCAGGATCTCGGCCACAGCGGCCTTGACGGTGGAATGGGGGATCGCAACACTGGCATGGCCGACCATCACGGCGTTGCGAATACGTGTCAACATATCAGCGATGGGATCGCTCAGCATGGTTTGCTCCCAATCCTCTTACCAGCTCGACTTCACCACGCCGGGGATTTTGCCCTCAAGGGCCAGTTCCCGGAAGTGAATACGGCATAATCCGAAACGGCGCATATATCCGCGCGGACGCCCGCAAACTTTGCCGGAGTCCGGGTCAACATACTGGCAGCGATTCCGCACGCGCACTTTGTATTTACGCTGCTTCTCGCGCGCCACCATGGACTTTTTCGCCATAAAGCAAATCCTCCGTCAGTCTTTTACTGCTCGCGGAACGGCATGCCCATCAGGCGGAGCAGGCGGCGTCCCTCTTCGTCGGTTTGCGCGGTGGTCACGATCGTGATCTCCAGGCCGCGCACCTTGTCGATCTTGTCATAGTTGATTTCGGGGAACAGCAGTTGTTCCCGCAGGCCGAGCGTGTAGTTGCCACGCCCGTCAAAGGCATCCGGGCTGACGCCGCTGAAGTCACGCGTGCGGGGCAGCGCCACGTTCAGCAGGCGATCGAGCAGCGCCCACATCCGGTCGCCGCGCAGGTCCACCTTCACGCCGATGGCGCGGCCTTCACGCAGTTTGAACGCGGCGATGCTGACACGGGCCTTGGTGATGACGGGCTGCTGGCCGGTGATGGCCCGCATGTCTTCCACCGCGCCGTCGAGTGCCTTGGGGTTATCCAGGGCCTCGCCCACGCCGATATTCAGCACCACCTTGTTGATCCGCGGGACGCGCATCGGGGTGGAAAACTTGAATTCCTGCATCAGAACCGGAACAACTTCGTTACGATAGCGTTCCTCAAGACGATTTTTTGCCATACAAACCTCGCTCCGACAGGATGGCTCTACTCAACGTCTTTGCCGCACTTGCGACAAACCCGAAGCTTCAAACCATCTTCGGTCATACGGAAACCGACGCGCGTCGCCTCTTCGCACTGCGGGCAAATCAGCATGACGTTCGAGAGGTGAATCGGCGCTTCGAATTCGATACGGCCCGGTTGGACCTGGCCGCGACCGGCCTGGACAGGGCGCTGGTGTTTTTTGGCGATGTTGACTCGCTCGACCACCACCCGATTAGCCTTGGGCAGCACGCGCAGCACTTCTCCGCGTGTCCCCTTATCTTTTCCGGCGATCACCGCGACGGTGTCACCCTTTTTGATCCGTTGCATGACTTCTCACTCCAATAGTCTGGCCGGCTGCCTAGAGCGTCTCCGGGGCCAGCGAGACGATCTTCATGAACCCTTTTTCACGCAGTTCGCGCGCCACCGGGCCAAAGATGCGCGTGCCACGGGGGTCTTTAGTCTCCCCTTGCAGGATCACAGCCGCGTTGTCATCAAACTTGATGTACGAGCCATCACTGCGGCGGTACTCCTTGGCTGTGCGAACGATGACCGCGCGCACCACTTCGCTCTTTTTGACCGCGCCCTGCGGCGCAGCGGACTTCACCGCGGCCACCACGATGTCGCCCACCGTGCCGGTCTTGCGCCGCGAGCCGCCCATGACGCGGATCACCAGGAGTTCCCGCGCGCCCGTGTTGTCGGCTACTTTTAACCGTGTTTCGTTTTGGATCATCTCTATTTCGCCTCGTTCTGGGCCACGACCGGGTTACGCTTCTTCGTGCTCCGGCGTTTCCAACACTGCTTCGACTGCCCACTTTTTGGTCTTGCTGATCGGGCGGCTCTCGACGATCTGCACCAGCGCGCCGAGCGCGATGGCGTTGGTTTCGTCGTGCGCCTTGTACTTCTTCGTGATCTTGATCACTTTTTTGTACAGCCGGTGGCGCGTGGTCCGCTCCACCGCGACGACGACGGTCTTATCCATCGCGTTGCTGACGACGCGGCCCTGAAGCCGTTTGCGTTTGTTAGGCATCGGTGCCCTCCTCACGGACCAGTTCGGCGGCCAGTTCGCGCTCGCGCTGAATAGTCAGCAGGCGGGCGATGTCTTTCTTGAGCACTTTGATGCGCCCGTAGTCTTCGAGCTGTCCGGATTCCCACTGGAACCGCAGATTAAACATTTCTTCTTTGGCGCTGTTGATGGCCTGCTCAAGCTCGGCCATGGTCATGTGACGAATTTCGGCGGCGGATGGCATTAGAGCACCTCCTCGCCCGAGATCGGGTCGATACGCTTGATGAACTTGGCATCGATGGGCAGTTTGAAGGCGGCCAGACGCAGGGCCTCCCGCGCAATCTCTTCTTCCACACCCGACATCTCGAACATCACCTTACCCGGACGAACCACCGCAACCCAGTGATCGACCGCGCCCTTCCCCTTACCCATACGGCTTTCGGCCGCACGCTTGGTGACCGGCTTATCGGGGAAGAGGCGAATCCACACCCGGCCACGGCGCTTGATGTGACGCATGATGGTACGACGGGCCGCTTCGATCTGGCGGCTGGTGATCCAGGCGGGTTCAAGCGCCTGCAAGCCATAACTCGCCAAACTGCACGACATTTCCGCGTTGGGCCAGGCCCCTCATACGCCCACGAAACTGCTTGCGGTGTTTAACCCGCTTTGGCATTAACATGGTCGTTCAACTCCTCACCGGTCAGAACAGCCGAGGCTGCCCTGCTTATTGGCTCACGTAGACATCAGTGGGCTCGATCTGGCGCGGTTCTTCGCTCAGCTTCTCGCCCTTATAAATCCAGACCTTGACGCCAATGCGTCCGTAGGTGGTCAGCGCCTCGTCCGTGCCGTAGTCGATGTTCGAGCGCAGCGTATTACGCGGCACCTGGCCTTCCATCTGCCATTCGCGCCGGGCCATTTCGGCCCCAGCCAAACGGCCGCTGACCTGAATTTTGATTCCCTTCGCCCCCTGGCGCATCGCCTGGGTGACGGCGCGCTTCATGGCGCGGCTGTGGCCGATGCGGCGTTCCAACTGGCCGGAGATATTGAGCGCGACCAGCCGGGCGTCGAGGTCTGGTTTTTCGACCTCTTCCACTTCGACCTTCACCTTTTTGCCGGTGATCTCCTCAAGGCCCTGGCGCAGCTTCTTGACGCTTTCGCCCTTGCGGCCGATCACAATACCCGGCTTGGCCGTGAACAGCGACACCTGGACCTGGTTGGGATACCGCTCGATCTCGACCCCGGCGATCCCTGCGCGTTCGGCTTCCTTTTCGACAAACTGGCGAATCTTGAAGTCTTCTTGCAGCAGTTCGCGATAACGGTCGCCTTCGGCAAACCAGCGGGCTGACCAGTCCCGGTTAATCTTGAGACGGAACCCAATCGGGTGAATTTTACGTCCCATATCTATACCAACTCCTCACTCCGCTCAGCCAACACGACAGTGATGTGGCTCATCCGTTTGACACGCGGTTTGTAACGACCACGCGCGCCCGCCTTCACCCGCTTCAATCTCGGCCCTTCATTTGCCGACAGATGGGTGATGTACAGGTCCTGGCGATTCATCTCGAAGTTTTCTTCGGCATTCGCAACCGCCGATTCGAGCAACTTATAGAGGAAGTTGGCACCCTTCTGGGGCATATATCGCAGCACGACCAACGCCTGATCGGCATCCATCTTGCGGACCTGATCGCAGACCAGACGCATCTTCTGAGCCGAGATCGGCAGGTAGCGGGCAGTAGCACGTACATCCATGGCTTTTATGTCCTTCCCGCCTGATTATTTCTTCTTTTTCTTTTCGGCCAAATGACCACGGTAAGTCCGCGTCGGGGCGAACTCACCCAGCTTGTGCCCCACCATGTTTTCCGTAACGTAAATCGGCACATGGCGGCGGCCATCATGCACTGCAATCGTGAACCCGACCATCTGGGGGAAGATGGTTGAGGCGCGACTCCAGGTGCGGATCACTTTCTTATCGCCGCGCTCACGCATGACTTCGATCTTGCGCAGCAGTTTAGGCTCAACAAATGGGCCTTTTTTCAGCGAACGCGACATCCTAGCCTCCGATACTCACTAGCGACGCTTGCCGCGACGACGGATGATAAACTGGTCGGTGCGCTTGTTGCGGCGCGTCTTCATTCCCAGTGCCGGCTTGCCCCAGGGCGTCTTCGGCCCCGCCATACCGATCGGCGAGCGACCTTCACCGCCGCCATGCGGGTGGCTGTTGGGGTCCATCGCGCTACCGCGCACGGTGGGACGCCAGCCCATCCAACGTTTCCGGCCTGCCTTGCCGAGCTTGACATTGCCATGCTCGGTATTCCCAACCTGGCCCACCGTCGCCGTGCAGTCCAGGTTCACCCGGCGGACTTCGCCGCTGGGCAGACGAAGCTGGCCGTAGGCCCCTTCTTTGCCCAACAACTGCGCCGATACCCCCGCCGCGCGCGCCAACTGCCCGCCGCGACCCGGCTCCAGTTCCACATTGTGGATCACCGAGCCGATCGGGATGCCGCGCAGCGGGAGGTTATTCCCCACGCGCACTTCGGCTTCCGGGCCGCTCATCACACTGTCACCCACGCGCAGACCAAGCGGCGCGACGATATAGCGCCGTTCGCCATCCGCGTAGAGCAGCAGCGCGATGCGCGCCGACCGGTTCGGGTCGTACTCAATCGTCTCAACGCGCGCCGGGATGTTCTTCTTATCGCGCTTGAAATCGATCACGCGATAGCGGCGCTTGTGCCCGCCGCCGCGATGCCGGATCGAAACCCGGCCTTCGTGGTTGCGGCCGGCACGCTTGCGCAGATCGCGCACCAGGGCGCGGTGCGGCTTTACGCGCGTGATTTCCTCGAACGTTTGGCCCGTCATATCCCGGCGGCCGGGCGATGTGGGCTTGTAAGCTTTAATCGGCATACCTTGACCTCAACTCCATCATGTTGGGATGTTCATTAGCCCCGTGAGGTGCGGATATCTGAACAGCCCCACTACGAACCCTACAGATTAAACGCGGCGATGGTCTGGCCCGGCCGGACGGTCACAACGGCCTTCTTCCAGGCTCCATGGCGCGTAAAAACCCGACGGCCACGACGCCCGCGCTTGCCCGGGATGATCATCGTCCGCACGTCCAGCACATCGACATCAAAGATTTTGAAGACCGCTTCGGCGATCTGAATCTTGTTCGCGCGCATATCGACTTCGAAGGCGTACTTGTTGAATACCGACGCCATCTCGTGAGACTTCTCGGTGATGACCGGGCGCTTGATAATATCGTACAGGTGCAATCCTTCGGCCATGTTGTGCTCCTACTCGCTCTTGCTCAAGAAGAGCTGGATAACCTCAAGCGCATCCTGCGGGATGATCACCCGATCGTGCGACAGCAAGTCGCGGATATTCAGGTAGGATGCGCGCAAGGTCTGGGCATTGGGCAGGTTGCGCACGCTGCGCTCGACGGCCTCGTTGCGCTCGGCCACCAGCACCAGGGCGCTGTGCTCACCCACCAGTTTGTTCAGCGATTCCTGCATGGCCTTCGTCTTGAACGACTCCAGGCTCAGCGTGTCCACGACCACGATCTGATCGTCGGCAGCCAGGGCAGAGAGCGCGCTCCGCAGCGCCTCACGGCGCATCTTGCGCGGCATCTGCTGGCTGTAATCGCGCGGCCTGGGGCCATGCGCCTTACCACCGCCGACGAAGATCGGGGCCGACCGGGCACCGTGACGGGCGCGGCCCGTGCCTTTCTGACGATACCATTTCGCTTTCGTGCGGTTGACCTCACCGCGCGTCTTGGCCTTGTGGGTACCCAGGCGGGCGTTCGCCATCTGGCGGACATACGCCTGGTGCATCAGGCCCACATTGACCTCGACCTCAAAAATATCGGCGGGAAGCTCAATCGTGCCCACCTGGTCACCGGCCATATTACGAACAGGGACTTCCATGATTCACAACTCCTTGATGCGGCGCGACCTAGCGGCGGCTCTTATAAGCGGACTTGATCAGGAGGATGCCCCCCCTCGCGCCCGGCACAGAACCGCGCACAGCCAGCAGATTCTGGTCCGCATCGACTTCCACGATTTCGAGATTCTGTACGGTGACACGCTCGTCACCCATATGACCGGCCATGCGCGTGCCTTTCAAGACACGGCCTGGCGTGGTCGTCGAGCCGATCGAACCTGGGGCGCGCGTGCGATCGGACGCGCCGTGAGTGGTCGGCTGGCGGTTAAAGTTGTGCCGCTTGATGGTGCCGGCAAACCCACGGCCCTTCGACGTACCTACCACGTCAATCCGCTCGCCTTTTTCAAACACATCGCCGATCGTTAGCTTCTGCCCTTCTTCCACGTCGATTTCCTTGACGCGGAATTCGCGCAGCACGCGCAGGTCTGGCAGGGAGCGTCCATCCCGCTTGAGATGGCCCTGCTTGGGCTTATTCAGCCGCGATGACCCGTTCGTCTTGGGCGGCAGTTCGTCGAAGCCAAGCTGAACGGCGGTATAGCCATCGTTTGCTTCCGTGCGAATTTGTGTGACGTAGCACGGCCCCGCCTGGATCACGGTGACCGGAATCACCTGGCCGTTTTCGTCAAATATTTGGGTCATGCCCACTTTTTTTCCAATGAAACCCTTCATGCGTTACTGCCTCCCAGGGACTGTACGGCGAGCCTTTGACCGCTCTGCGCTGCATCATCCCTGCTTCTTGGTGAGATATATGCGATTCAGGCCCGCTGTCGCCCGCTGCATCCCCCTGCGATCTCGGAACAGGGAAGGGCGGGCTTGCCGGCTAAATTTTGATCTCGATGTCCACGCCCGCCGGCAAATTCAGCCGCATCAGTGTATCGATGGTCTTGGCGTCAGGGTCTAACACATCGATCAAGCGTTTGTGGGTCCTGATCTCAAAATGTTCCTGCGAGTCTTTGTCGATAAACGGCGAGCGCCGGATCGTAAACCGCTCGATACGCGTCGGCAGCGGCACGGGGCCGACTACGTGCGCGCCTGTCCGTTCTGCCGTCTCTACGATACGCTGGGCCGATTGGTCCAGCACGCGATGATCATACGCCTTTAGCCGGATGCGGATTTTTTGTTTTGCCATAGACTTTCTTCTTATCCAAGTTTTCATAAGGAGACCGGCAGATACCACCGCCATGCTGAAACCCGTGGCGTGCAACTTGCCGGCCTCCAGGCCTTTTAGTCTTACTCCAGGATTTCGGTGATAACGCCCGCGCCGACGGTGAGACCGCCTTCACGGATGGCGAATTTGGAGCCCTTCTCGAGGGCGACCGGCATAATGAGCTCGACCTGCAGGTTGACGCTGTCGCCGGGCATGACCATTTCGACGCCGCCGGGCAGTTCGATCGTGCCGGTCACATCCATCGTGCGGATGTAGAACTGGGGGCGGTAGCCGGTGAAGAACGCCTTGTGGCGGCCGCCTTCGTCCTTGCGCAGCACGTAGACTTCGCTCAGGAACTTCTTGTGCGGGGTGATGGATTTGGGCTTGGCCAGCACCATGCCGCGCTCGACCTCTTCGCGCGTCACGCCGCGCAGCAGAATGCCCGCGTTGTCGCCGGCCTGCGCCTGGTCGAGTTCCTGGTGGAACATCTCGATGCCCGTCACGACCGTTTTCATGGTCTCGTCGCGCAGCCCGATGATCTCGATTTCCTCGCCCTTCTTGGTCGTGCCGCGCTCGACGCGCCCCGTCACCACCGTGCCGCGCCCCTTGATGGAAAACACGTCTTCCACCGGCATGAGGAACGGCTTGTCAAAATCGCGCTGCGGCATCGGAATGTGCGTGTCGACCGTGTCCATCAGCTTCCAGATGCAGGCGTACTCCGGCGCCGCCGGGTCCTTGCTGGTGCTCTCCAGCGCCTTGAGCGCCGAACCGCGCACAATCGGCGTGTTCATGAAATGGTAGCTCTCCAGCAGCTCGGTCAGCTCCAGCTCGACCAGCTCCAGCAGCTCCTCGTCGTCCATCATGTCGACTTTGTTGAGAAACACCACCATCGCCGGCACTTCCACCTGCCGCGCCAGCAGCACGTGCTCGCGCGTCTGCGGCATCGGCCCATCCGGCGCCGCCACCACCAGAATCGCCCCGTCCATCTGCGCCGCCCCGGTGATCATGTTCTTGATGTAGTCGCGGTGCCCCGGACAATCCACATGCGCATAGTGCCGCGCTTCCGTCTCGTACTCCACGTGCGCAATCGCAATCGTGATGCCGCGCGCTTTCTCTTCCGGCGCATTGTCGATCGAATCGAACGCCCGAAAGTCCGACCACCCCTTCAGCGCCAGCACCTTCGTGATCGCCGCCGTCAGCGTCGTCTTCCCGTGGTCAATATGCCCGATCGTCCCCACATTCACATGGGGCTTCGTTCGCTCAAACTTACCCTTGGCCATGCTGCCTCTCCCTGATTCTGAGTGTACTTGGTTTTCTGCCCGAACCGATCCAATCGGGCAGAAGCATCCGTTATCCACCGCTCCGCATCACTGCTTCGACGATAGATTCCGGTGCGGGTCGATATTGTTCAAATTCCATCGTGAAACTACCGCGCCCCTGCGACATGTTGCGCAGGCTCGTTGCGTAGCCGAACATTTCACCCAGCGGTGAATGTGCGCGGACCGACGCGATACCGTCCGTGCGTGTGTCCATCCCGGCGATCACGGAACGCCGCGCCGACAGGTCGGCAATGACATCTCCCGCGTATTCTTCCGGGACAACCACTTCGACGCGCATGAACGGTTCCAGCAAAATCGGCTTGCCGCGCTGGATCGCGTCTTTGAGTGCCATCGAACCGGCGATTTTAAACGCCAGTTCGGACGAATCCACTTCATGATACGAGCCGTCGATCAGGCTGGCCTTAAAGCGCACCACCGGGAAGCCCGCCAGTACGCCGCTCTGCGCGGCCTCGCGCATGCCTTCCAGGGTGGGCTTGATGTATTCCTTGGGGATCGAGCCGCCGACGGTTTTATCTTCGATGATGTAGTCCTCTTCGACGTCTTCCGGCAGGGGTTCAACCCGGATGACGGCATGACCATATTGGCCGCTGCCGCCGGTCTGACGCACGAAGCGCCCTTCGCCCCGTGCTGGGACGGTCAACGTCTCGCGGTACGAGACACGCGGCTTGCCCACGCGCGCATCCACTTTGAATTCGCGCTTCAGCCGGTCTACCAGCACGTCAAGATGCAACTCGCCCATGCCTGAGATCAGGGTCTGGCCGGTCTGCTCGTTCACGCGCACGACAAAGGTCGGGTCTTCTTCGGCCAGTTTCGACAGCGCGATGCCCATCTTGTCCTGATCGGCGGTGGTGCGCGGCTCGATCGCCACGGAGATCACCGGCTCTGGGAAATCGATGTTTTCCAGGATGAGCGGGTGGTGCTGATCGGCCAGCGTCTCGCCGGTGAAGGTATCCTTCAGGCCGAGCGTCGCGGCGATGTCGCCCGCGTGTACTTCGGTGACATCCTCGCGCCGATCCGCGAACATCCGCACCACGCGCCCGATGCGCTCCTTCCGATCCTTGGACGTATTGAGCACCGTCGAACCGGCGGTGATCACGCCCGAATAGACGCGGAAGTAGGCCAACCGCCCCACAAAGGGATCGGTCTGAATTTTGAACACCAGCGCCGACAGCGGTTCGTCATCGCGGGGATGCCGGTCTTCGGTCTGATCGTTCTTCGGATTGATACCCTGAATGGCGGGAACATCGAGCGGGGAAGGGAGGTAGTCCACCACAGCATCCAGCAAAAGCTGGACCCCACGATTACGGAGCGACGAGCCGCACAAAACCGGCTGGCGCTCACCCTTAATCGTCGCCTGACGCAGCGCTTCGACCAGTTCTTCGGTGCTGATCGTCTCTTCGGCCAGATAACGCTCGGTCAGATCCTCGTTTGTCTCGACGATCTGCTCGATCATGGCGGCGCGGGCCGCTTCGGACCTCGTCCAGCATCTCGGCCGGGATCGGCTGCCGCTCGACGGTCTGGCCCTCGGCATCGGCAGACGTGACCATTTCCATGTTGACGAGATCGATGATCCCGCGGAAATCGGGGCCTTCGCCGTAAGGCAGTTGGATCACGACCGGATTACCCTTGAGCCGGTCTACAATCATGTCCACGCAGCGGTGGAAATCCGCGCCGACGCGGTCCATCTTGTTGACAAAACAGATGCGCGGCACCTGATAGTCGTTCGCCTGACGCCACACGGTTTCGGACTGCGGCTCCACACCGGCCACGCCATCAAAGACCACCACACCGCCATCCAGCACGCGCAGACTGCGCTGCACCTCGGCCGTGAAATCCACATGGCCGGGGGTGTCGATGAGATTGATCTGATGGCCGCGCCAGAAGGCGGTGACTGCCGCCGCCGTGATGGTGATGCCGCGTTCTTTTTCCTGTTCCATGTAGTCGGTCGTGGCCGCGCCATCATGCACCTCGCCCATGCGATGAATCAAGCCGGCATAATACAACACACGCTCGGTGGTGGTTGTTTTGCCAGCATCAATGTGGGCAATGATGCCGATATTGCGGACCCGGGCCAGGTCCAGAACGCTGCCCGTCGTGGCTTTTTTCGACATGACCTTTACCAGCGATAACTCGCGAACGCCCGGTTGGCTTCCGCCATGCGGTGCGTATCTTCTTTCTTTTTGATGGCATTACCCTGCCCGCCCGCGGCATCCATGAATTCCGCGGCGAGCTTTTCCGCCATGCTGCGTCCCCCGCGCGAACGCGACGCCGCCATGATCCAGCGGATCGCCAGCGACAGGGCGCGGTGCGGATCAACTTCGACCGGCACCTGATAGGTCGAGCCACCCACACGGCGCGGCTTGACTTCCAGAACCGGGGTGACATTACGGAGCGCCTGCTCGAAGATCTCCACGGGATCGCGCTTGGCGCGTTCTTCAATGATTTCGAGCGCACCGTAGATCACGCGCAGGGCCGTGCTCTTTTTGCCACCGCGCATCATGCGGTTGACAAACATGCTGACATGGACGTTGTTGTACTTCACGTCCGGGTCGGCTTCACGCTTAGGTGGTTTAAACCGTCTTGCCATAATCTCTACTCCCGAAGTGCCTTATTTCTTCTTGGCTGCGGCGCCCTTCTTGCCCCGCTTGGCGCCGTACTTGCTGCGGGCCTGCTCACGGTTGGCGACGCCATCCGCATCCAGCGTGCCGCGCACGATGTGATACCGAACGCCGGGCAGATCCTTCACACGACCACCGCGCACGAGAACCACACTGTGCTCCTGTAGACCGTGTCCTTCACCGGGAATGTAAGCGGTGACTTCGATGCCGTTGGTGAGACGCACACGCGCCACCTTCCGCAGCGCCGAATTCGGCTTCTTGGGGGTCATGGTCTTGACCTGGGTGCAGACGCCGCGCTTCTGGGGCGAGCCCTTGGGCTGGTGGGTGCGCCGCTGCGAATAGGAGTTGAACGTATACTGCAGGGCTGGAGCCTTGCTCTTTTTCCTCTTGGGGGTACGACCCTTACGAACCAACTGGTTGATTGTCGGCATACCTGCCTGCCTCCATCTGAGCCAAATGCTTTGGCAAAAACTGGCGATAATCTTGGCTTGGTGGTGCAATAACGGGCGATATCGCCCGTTAGCCTTGCAAAACGAGAGGCCATCCAAACTGTTGGCACTGGTGGCCTCGCGTCCGATACCTCATCCAATTCGGCCGCCATTGCCCTGACATAGTGCAGGGTTGACGCCGTCCGAGTGATAACAGGGTCAGTTTAGCATCTCGCTTCGGGGCTGTCAAGGCTGATTCCCGGCGTTGTCCTCCTCTGGTGGGCGCGTATTGTGGATCGGCAGGTCGATCACAAACGTCGTGCCTTCGTCTGGCCGATCATCACTCATCACGCCGATCCGGCCCTGGTGAAGCTGCACGATCTCCTTGGCCAGCGCCAGCCCCAGCCCGGTGCCCGGCGTGCCCGATTCCAGCCCCACCTTGCCGCGAAAGAAACGCTCGAACAGGCGCGGGCGGTCGTCGGGGTTGATGCCCGGCCCGGTATCCTGCACCAGCAGCCGGCCCCAGATCTGCCCGTTGGAGAGTTGAGTCTCGGTGCGCACCGTGATCCGGCCGCCGGGCGGGGTGTAATTGAGCGCATTGGTCAGCAGAATGCTGATGCCCTGGCCGAGCAGTCGCTCATCGGCCAGGACGATGGGCGAATTCAGGGTTCCTTCAAAGCGCAGGCTCAAGCCCTTAAGCTCAGCCAGCGGCGTGCGGTCCAGCACGTACTGCTCGGCCAGCGCGTTCAGGCTGATCGGGGCGGGGTTAAACGGCACGCGGCCCTGGTCGAGCCGGGACAGGTGCAGCAACCCATCGATAATGTGGGCCAGCCGGTCGGTCTCACGCCGGATCACGGCCAGGTGCTCACCCACTCGTTCGGATCGACTGTCAGCAAATACTGGTGCAGCTTCAGGCTGGTGATCGGGGTGCGCAGTTCGTGCGTGACGTTCGAGACGAACTCATCTTTGACCCGGCTCAGTTCCATCAGATGCTCGTTGGCGTTTTTGAGCTCGAACGTGCGCTGCCGGACCAGATCCTCCAGATGATCGCGGTATTTTTTGAGGGCGGCTTCGGACCGTTTGCGCTCGGCGATATTCCGCACGTAAACCACCGTCAACGATTCGCCGCCCACGCTGGTGAGCTGGACACTGACTTCCGTCGGGAAAACGCTGCCGTCCTTGTGAATACCTTCCGACTCTAGGAAGGCGGTCCCCGTGGCGGCAAGCTGGGCGTTCATCTCCGGGATGAGCGCTTCGAGCGTGGCAGGTGGGATCAAGTCGCTTGAGTGGAGCCCGAGCAGTTCCGCTTTGGTATAGCCGTGCATTTCGTGTGCCCGACCATTACAGTCCCGGATGCCGCCTTCCATGTCTTCGAGAAAGATTGCATCCATGGATGTTTCGAACAGCGTCCGGTAACGAACCTCGTTGGCGCGCAAGGCTTCTTCGGCCTGTTGGCGCGCGGTGATATCACTGCCAAAACCGACAACCTGAATCAGACCGCCGGTGCTGTCGTACTCGTTAATCGAGTTCCACAGAATGGTGCGTTTTTCGCCGTCTTTGGTCGTCAGCACCATTTCGTAATTATGCACGTCGCCGCGCTGAAACTCTTCAAACAGGTGGTTGACCTGCTCGTAATCGTCACCCGGATAAAAAAGCTGCCAGGCGTTTTGCCCAACCATTTCCGCGGCGCTGTAGCCGGTGATCGATTCGGCGGCCGGGTTGACAAACTGGATGACGCCATCCGAGATCCATTCCACAGATGATCGCGGGCGTGTTGGTGATGATGCGCTCCGAATGGGCCTGGGCCAATCGCAAGGCCTGCTCTGCCGTCTGGCGAGCGCGGCGTTCTTGCGCCTCTCGCAGTTCGCGCTGCACGGCGGGCACCAGCCGCGAAAGCCGATCCTTCATAATATAATCACGGGCACCGGCCAGCATGGTGTTCACGGCGATGTCTTCTCCGATTGTCCCCGACACCACGATAAAAGGCGTATCGTTGCCCAACTCGCGGAACAAGCGCAGGGCTTCTAACCCGTTGAAGTGCGGCAAGACATAATCACACACAATCAGATCCCACGCCTGATCACATAATGCCTCCTGCATCGCGTCAGCCGTCTCGACCCGTTCATAAGTCGGATCAAAACCGCCCCGCCGCAGCTCGCGCAGCAGCAGCAGGGTATCGTCTTCGGAGTCCTCAATGATCAGTACGTGAAGTGGTATCGACATCCCTGGTTCCTTCTGGCCCCTATGGATGGGGCGGCAGCTTGTTCAGCAGCAGCCAGTACAGACCAAGCTGCTGGACGGCTTCCACAAACTGATTGAAGTCTACAGGCTTACGAATGTAACTGTTCGCACCAAGACGGTAGCTTTCGGCAATATCCTGCTCTTCGTCCGATGAGGTGAGAACCACCACCGGAAGCAGCGCGGTACGGGTATCGGCGCGCAGGCGGCGCAGGACGTCCAGCCCATCCAGTTTGGGCAGCTTCAGGTCGAGCAGAACCACCGCCGGGTTTTTCTGGCCGTCGCGCCCGGCGTAAGCGCCTGTCCCAAAGAGATAGTCCAGGGCCTCAACCCCATCATGCGCGACAATCACCTCATTGGCGATATTGCTCCGGCGCAGCGCCCGCAGCGTGAGGATCTCGTCGTCGGGGTTGTTTTCAACCAGCAGAATTGGTCCATTGTTCACCCGCCTGCTCCTGAAATCTGTCATAACGTAAAGTAGAATGTCGCTCCTTGTTCAACCACGCCTTCGGCCCAGACTCGCCCTCCATGCCGGTGAACGATCCGCTGGACCGTTGCCAGCCCGATGCCGGTGCCTTCAAACTCGATTTCGGTGTGCAGACGTTGGAATGCACCAAAGAGTTTGCCGGCATAGCTCATATCGAAGCCGGCGCCATTGTCGCGGACATAGTAAGTCGTCTGTCCATCACCTTCAGTATAACCGAACTCAATGCGTGCATGGGAACGTTTGCCGGTGAATTTCCAGGCATTGCCCAGCAAGTTTTCCAGCAGCACGCGCAGCAGCCGCACATCCCCGTAGGCCGGGGCCGGGCTGGTTATCACCCCATCAATCTGTCGAGCGGGATCCTGCGCCTGTAATTCCTGAATAATCTCACCAGCGAGGATGCCCAGGTCGACGTATTCCCGGTGCATTTCGCGCCGCGAAATTCGCGACAGCACCAGCAGATCGTCGATTAGCTGCGACATCCGCTGGCTCGCCGCACGCACCCGCCGTAAGTAATCCTGCGCGTCGCTGTCGAGCCGGTGCCCGTAGTCTTCCAGCAATGCCTGGCTGAACCCATCGATACCGCGCAGGGGCGCGCGCAGGTCATGCGACACCGAATAGGCGAACGCTTCCAATTCCTGGTTGACGGCCGCCAGTTCGGCGGTGCGCTCGTTGACGCGCTGTTCCAGTTCGGCGGCGTAATTCTGGACGCGCTCGTATAGTCTGGCGTTTTCAATGGTGATTGCCAGCTGGTCCGCCACGATTTGCAGCGTGGATTCATCGGCCTCCGAAAAGGCGTTGCGGGCGGTGCTCTGGACGTCCAGCACGCCGATCACAATCCCCTTGGATTTGATCGGCACGGCCAGCTCAGACCGGGTTTGCAGCCCTTCCAGCACGGAGAAATAACGCTCGTCCTGGGTGACATCGGGCACCGAGAGCGGCCGGCCTTGCTCGGCCACCCACCCGGTAATACTCTGCGATCCGATCGGCTGATGGTGTTGTCCTTCCAGCAGTTGGAATGCCGGGAGAGTCGCCGCACGGATCACCATATCTTCATCCGTCACGAGCCGGATGATCACATTATAATAATGAAACATATCGCCAATCAGATGCACGGCCCGATGCAGCAGATCGTCAAGATCGAGGATGGCCGTGGTCTGCTGGCCCACCCGCGCGACCAGCTCCAGCCGCATGGCGCGCTTGTGGAGCTGCATTTCAGCCTGTTTGCGCGCGGTGATCTCCTGAAACGCGATGACCATCTTGCCGGGTGTCGTCTGAAAGGCGTACAGTTCGAAGTTGCCTTTAGGATTGGTCAGTTCGGTTTGCCAGAACTGGCCCTGCCGGGCGATCTGCTCGTAACGCTCCAATTCGCCCGTCTCGACCACCCAGGGAAAAAGCTCGTCAAGCGGGCGGGCCACGACCTGCTCAGGTTGGAAGTTAAGCAGCTTTTCTGCCGCCGGGTTGATGCCGGTCAGGATAAGCTGTCCCCGGAATCCAGTTCGTACATACAGAAGCCGAGGGGAATCAATTCGATGATATTGTGCGATCGCAGCTCGCTTTCTTCGAGGGCCCGCTGCGCCGCTTCGAGATCGCGCACCTGCCGTTCCAGATCGGCCAAGGAATGGGCAAGCTGGTCGGCCATCCGGTTGAAGGTGATCGCCAGATCCTCGATCTCGTCCCCCGTGTGGATGACCGCCACCCGTTTCGACAGGTCTCCCGCGCTGATCGCTTGCGCCGCCGACAGCAGTGAGGTAATCGGGTGAACGATCCGCGCAACGGAGCCTGTCACCAGCAGCACCGCGATCAACAAGGCAGCCGCCGTCACCAGCAGCGTCACCATGCCCAGGTTGATCGCCAACTCAAACGCCTGCGTGACCGAGCGTTCCACCACCACGCGAAATTCCCGGTCGCCCAACTGGATCGGACGGGATACCAGGAGCGTATTCTCCCCAAACAAGCCAGAGGTTAGGCCGTCCCTGGGCGGAGCCGTGAAGGTTGTACCCTTCAGCACCACCGAGGGATTCTGATGGGCGATGACACGCCCCTCCGCATCCACCACATAAATCAACTCCCCTTCGCGCAACTCAAGGCCGGCAATCAGGTTCCAGATCGCTTTTAAGCGGAAGTCGGCTGCCAATACCGAGACCAGATCGCCTGTGCGAAGGTCGAATACCGGCACCGCGATGGTCATCTCCGGCTCATACGTGGTTGAATCGAAGTATACCGGGCTGTAATAAACGTGGCGCGTATCAGCCGGAACCACAAACTCGGGCTCCTGTGCCCGGCTCGCCAGGCCGCCTTCGGGAACGACTTCATTGCGGGAGACTCGCGCCTGCTCATCTCCGTCTTTATCCAGCAGGGTTAGCTCCTGGTAGACGGGATGGTAGGCCATCAGAATTTCGATCAGGGCGCGGCGATCATTCGGCTGCGAGGAAGACAGCCCATAGAGCTCATTCGCCAGGAGCCGGAGTTCGCTCTCGCGCGTCTGGACGAATGTGGTGATCTCTGTGCCGACATAGTCCGCGGTCGCCCCTTGCGACGCCAGGGCTTCCTGGCGCAGGTTATCGTAGGTGTAGCGACTCAAAATCGCGGTGACGACGATCAAGGGGCCGACGGCCAGCCCCACAAACGTCAGGAGCAGGCGGTTACGTAGTCTGAACATACGTCACCTCAAGATGGACACCCGCGTCAAGGTGTCATCAGACTTTGCCCCATTATTATAATATCGGTGTGTCAGGATGCGAGAAGGTATATTTTGTCTTATTGGTCGCTGGCTTTTAGTCGGTGTCCTACGCGAACAGGCAGCAAGCCTCACCCCTTAACCCCCAGCCCCTTTTCCCCTCTCCACAGTGTGGAGAGGGGCCAGGGGTGAGGCTAACCGGCTGATGGCAGCCACGCAAAAATTCGGGCAGATAGGCAACGATCAGTTAGGCGCTCCGCTCTTAAAACGCCAGGATCGTCTGCGTGCCGTAGACAAACAGCAGCGCCCCGGCCACCACCGAAACCCAGGCCAGCGCCCGCCGGTATATGTTGAACCGCTCCAGGTCGGTGATCACCATATACGCGCCGCGTCAGCGCGTGGACCAGCACCGCCGCCAAAAACGCGATGTCGATGGCTTTCCACACCGGGTCGTCCAGCCGTTCCAGCACGCGGTTGACGTCGATATGTCCCGGCGGATAATGGACCACGACCATGTGCAGAGTCAGGAAAATGACCAGCGCCACGGCGCTCCACCGCTGCATCAGAAAGATTCGCATGATCGATCCTCCTCACTCCAACGCGAACAGCAGAATCGGCACGCCGCCCGCAATGACCAGCATGGCGGAGACGGCTATCGTGGCGTAGAACAGGCTCTTGCGGTAGTCGGTCACGTCCAGATAATGCACGATCAACAGGCGAATGCCGTCGATGCCGTGATAGACCACCGCCGCCAGCAGCGCGATCTCCGCCAGCCGGAACAGGGGCTTGCCCAGAAATTCCATGCGATCGTTAAACGTCTCCGCACCGCCGTTGATCCCGCCAATCACCCACATGTGCATCAGCAGGTAGATCACCAGCGCGATTCCGGTCAGGCGGCGCAGGACGAAGCTTATAAATCCTGTGCTGCGATACATCCATGAGACTCCTTGGTTTTTAGTTGTTGGTTATTGGTTGTTAGTTGACAGTGATCAGTTTTCAGTTGGCAGCTGACGCCGGACGTTAATGCAGATTAAGAAAATAAGCGGATCAGGTCGCGTAGGGGCGGACCGCGGTCCGCGCGACCGGGAGCACACAGAGGTGCTCCCCTGCAAAAGGTTATGCGATAGTACTTAACTTATTAACCGGCGGTGTCCTACTGAGCACTGCTTACTGTTCTACTGTTCACTGTTCACTCTCAATCGGCTCGTTGAGATGCGTCTGGCGCTCGGTGCGCGCCGCGTCGAATGCCCGGCGCTTGATGGCGAGCTTGCGCAGCGTCTCAATCGCCGCCGTGGGATTCAGCCCCTTGGGGCAGGCGTCGATACAGTTAAAGATCGTGTGGCAGCGATACACGCCGTCCCCGCCGTCCAGATCGTCCAGACGTTCCAGCGGGGCGGAATCGCGCGGGTCCATCACGCGCAGAAAGGCTTTCAGCAGCGCGTGCGGGCCGATGTACTTTTTATTCAGCGCGATCACCTGGCACGACGAATAACACGCGCCGCACATGATACAGTGCTCCGCATCGCGCAGCGCCGCGTGTTCGGCGGGACTCATGCGGAACTCTTTGTCAGGGACGTTCTCCGGCGGGATCAGCCATGGCTTGACGCGGAGATACTGCTCCCAGAACGTGCTGCGGTCCACCACCAGATCCTTGATGATCGGCAGGTAGGGCAGCGGCCGGATCGTCACGCAGCCGCTTCGATCGATGTGGTCGCGCAGCGGTGTATCGCAGACCAGCATGTTCTTGCCGTTGATGTTCATCGCGCAGCTTCCGCAGATGGCATGGCGGCACGAGCGCCGGAAGGTGACGCTGCCGTCCTGCTCCTCTTTGATCTCGTGCAGGGCGTCCAGAATCGTCTTGCCGGGCGTGGCGTCGATCTGTGAACGCCTGCAAATACGGTTTTTGGTCCACATCCGGGTTAAAGCGCTGGATGCGGACCGTCACTTTGGGCACAGAACCATTATGGGACATTCAATCCAATGCCTCCTGGCACATCAGTAGTAGACAGTGGTCAGTGATGCAGTTTACAGTGACAGCTTGACTTCCCACGGCCTCGAACTGACCACTGAAAACTGTTAACTGTCCACTTCTTAGTACTTTCTCTCCTGCGGCGGATACTTTTCCCAGTCGATGTTGACGTCTTTATAGCCGATGACCGGGCCATCGGGGCCGGGAGACGCCAGCGTGTGCTTGAGCCAGTGTGTATCGTCGCGCTGCGGATAGTCCGTGCGCCAGTGCGCGCCCCGGCTTTCCGTGCGGGTTAACGCGCTGGCGACCACCACTTCGCTGAAGATCAGCAGGTTTTCCGTTTCCAGCGCGCCGAGCACATCCGTATTAAAGCGTTTGCTCTGATCCATCACGCGGGCGCTCTCGAACCGCCCCTGCAACTCGCTTGATCGCAGCCAGCGCCGCGCGGAGCCGGGCATCGTCGCGGAAAATACCGCAGTTGTTGGTCATCGACTCTTTCAACTCGCGTCCGATCTTGCCCCACGATTCGCCGGAACCCTTTGGCGGATCGGACATCAGGCGCGCGATCCGCTCGCGCGTTTTCGCCGCGGGATCACCGCTGATCGGGGCAAGCTGCGCGCCGCCCTTGATAAACGCGGCGATCGCATAACCCGCCCGCCGCCCAAAGACGGACGCATCGAGCAGGCTGTTCGTCCCCAGCCGGTTCGCGCCATGCACGCTGATACACGAGCATTCGCCGGCGGCATAAAAGCCGGTGACGGGGGTGCTGTCCGCGTCCCGGATCACCTGCCCGTCGGCGTTGGTAGGGATGCCGCCCATGCTGTAATGCGCGGTGGGCTGGATCGGGACACTGCTCGTCGATGATGTCCACGCCGACAAAGCGCAGCGCAATATCGCGCACCTGCGGCAGGCGCTCCATGATCTTCTCGCGGCCCAGGTGGCGCAGGTCCAGATAGATGCCCTGGCCGTCACTCCCCACGCCGCGCCCCTCGTCGATCTCCTGCTGTTCGGAGCGGCTGACCAGATCGCGCGGGGCGAGTTCCATCTTACTCGCGGCGTATTTCTCCATGAAGCGATCGCCGTTTTTGTTGCGCAGATAGCCGCCTTCGCCGCGACACGCTTCGCTCATCAGGATGCCGTGTTGGTAGATGCCGGTGGGGTGGTACTGCACGAATTCCATATCCATCAGCGGCACCCCGGCGCGGTAGGCGAGCGCCACGCCGTCGCCGGTGTTCGCGTGCGCGTTGGAGGTGATCTTCCACGCGCGCCCATAGCCGCCCGTGCCGAACATGACCGCTTTGGCGCGCATGGTGTGGATGTCGCCGGTGTGCATGTTCATGGCGACGACGCCCTTACACACGTTGTCCTCGATGATCAGGTCGAGCGCGCACCATTCGCTGTAAAACTTGACGCCGTGTTTGTGCGCCTGCTCGTGGATCGTGTGCAGCAGGACATGCCCTGTCCAGTCGGCGGAGTAGTTGGCGCGGGGCGTGCTGTGACCGCCAAAACGCCGCTGCGCGATGCGGCCATCGGGCGTCCGGCTGAACACACAGCCCATATGCTCGTATTCGTACAAAATATCAATCGCGTCTTTGACCATGATCTCGATCGCGTCCTGGTCGCCGAGCCAGTCCGACCCTTTGATGGTGTCGAACATATGCAGCTCCCAGCTATCGATCGGGTCGGCATCCGGGGGAATTTGCTCCAGGGGGCCTTCGGAGCCGGTGCCGGGGATCGGGCGCACGTTGTTGAGCGCCGCCGCGATCCCACCCTGCGCCGCGCCGCTGTGCGATCGCAGCGGGTGGATCTTCGACAGCACGGCGACATCGCTGACGCCTTCCTGCCTGGCGATCATCGCCGCCCAGGTCCCCGCCAGACCCGCGCCGACGACGATCACATCGTGGGTGATCTCTTGTAAATCTGCCATAAAATCTCCCTCAATAATCTTTAAAAACCAATTTTGACGGGTGCGCGTTGAGCTTTTCTGGTATACCTCCTTTGCGAAGCGAGTAGACAGTGATCAGTATTCAGTTGACAGTAAGGCGACGATGAATGCCGCGTCTGGTAGGGGTATATTGCGCTACGCCCCTGCAAAATACACCCTGTCACACATTCTTCAGTTTACACCCCTCTCCCACTCACGAGTAGTTACAAACATCCTGACAGGCTGCGCCAACCTTTACGCTCACGGCATGGCATTGTTGCTAAATTCACAGAATGCATCTATATTCGCACCAATCGCGGTTGATATTTTTTTTGGAAGGCAGAACACCCCCTATGAGTTTCATCATGTCACGCACCCCCGCCGTCGAACGCCGCTGGTTGTATCTCGCCGCCGCCCTGCTGTGGAGCGCCGCCGGGCTGATGTTATGTGTCCGCGCGGTGAACTGGCTCGTACATGATTCGGCTGCTCATGCCCTGCCGTTTGCCGTGGCCGGGATCATCAGCGGGATCGCCATCTACCGCTTCAAGTTCTCACGCATCGCCGCCCGCAACATCCGCCGGATCAACAGCCTGGACGGGCGCGTGTCGATCTTCGCGTTCCAGTCGCCGCTGACCTACCTGCTGATCGTCGGGATGATGGGCCTGGGGATCGCGCTGCGCCATTCATCTATTCCCCGGCTGTATCTCGCCGTGCTGTATACGGGGATCGGGCTGGGTCTGCTGCTGTCGAGCGGGGAGTATTACGAGAGCTTTTCCACGTAGGAAAGCCATCTAAAGCAATTCATGCTGAGAGTTTAGCTTATTATTCCGTTGATGGAGGCCCGTTTGCGTCGTCAGGCTTCTCACCTTCTATCCAGTCCTGATAAGATACAACCTCAGTAATTATTTTCTCAAGCTCCAATTCGAGACGCTCAATTTCATATTCAACTGTCTCTCGCTGGGCTTCGTCAATATCGTGATATAACAGAACCTTCCTCAGTTTCCGGGTGAAATTCAGATATTCTCGAATAGCTTCTACTCCTATTACTATATCGTCGGAATTGGTGCGATAGTATTGTCTGAGTTCACGCCATGCTTGCCGGAATCGGGCATATTCGTCGTCGTCTATCCATACTCCTCCAAGTTTGGATAGATTACTTTCCGAGCCAACTCGATAATATTCTATTCTAACTGGGCTCTTCTCTCAGGATCACTCATAGATTTCCTTCACTTTAGCCTGCATCGCTACCACCCATGCGCCGCTGTCCCTGAATGGTGCATAATTGTCTCCAACGTGAATTCTTATCCTATGTTACAATAACGTCAAGTATTCCCACCGGGGCGCGTGGTTCTTTGGGCAGGAGATAAAAACTTATGACGGTCAAAGACTTAAGCGGCCAGGCCATTAAGGGTTATGAACTGCACGAAATGATCGGCGCGGCGGGTTTGGGGCGGTGTACCGCGCGTACCAGCCGCTGATCAAGCGCGACGTCGCCATGAAGATCATCCTGCCCGAATACGCGAACCACCCGGAATTTATCCGCCGCTTCGAGTTTGAGGCGCAGCTCGTCGCCCGGCTGGAACACATCCACATCGTTGCGCTCTACGACTACTGGCGCGATCCGCAGGGCGCGTATTTGATCATGCGCTGGCTGCGCGGTGGCAGTCTGCGCGGGATGCTCAAAAAAGGCGCGCTCGATACCAAAACGGCCGTGCAGGTGGTCGATCAGGTCGCGTCCGCTCTCAACGCGGCGCACCGGCGGGGCGTGGTTCACCGCGACATCAAGCCCGACAACGTGCTGTTTGACGACGAAGACAACGCTTACCTTGCGGATTTTGGCATCGCCAAGGATGTGCAGGACGCCAAAGTCGACGAGGAGGAAGGGTCTGACCGGCTCCCCGGTTTATCTTTCGCCGGAGCAGGCCCAGAGTCTCCCGTATCGGCCCAAACCGATCTTTACAGCCTGGGCATCGTGATCTACGAGATGCTGACCGGCCAGCCGCCTTTCACGGGCGAAAAGGGCCTGATGTCGATCCTGGTGCAGCATATCCAGGACGCCGTGCCGCCGATCCGTGAACTGCGCCCGGACCTGCCCCCGGCGTTGGAGGAAATCATCCAGCGGGCGACCGCCAAACGTCCCTCGGATCGTTACCCGGATGCGCTCAGTCTGGCGAACGATTTTCGCCGCGCGCTGATCGCCGCCGAGCCGGAGCTGATCGCCGTCCGCCCAACGCTGGATACCGCCACTGAGGTCGATGATCTGCTGGTGATCACCAAGCCGCTGTCCTCGGCCACCCTGATCGTTATCCCCGGCGAAGAGGCCGCGAACCCTTATAAAGGCTTGCAGGCGTTCGAAGAAGCGGATGCCGGCGATTTCTTTGGGCGTGCGGGGCTGATCGACCGGCTGGTCGAGCGGCTTGGCTGAGCCGGTGGACCTTCACCGCTTCCTGGCGGTGATCGGGCCGAGCGGGAGCGGCAAATCGAGCGTCGTCAAGGCCGGCGTGATCCCGGCGCTGCGGAAGGGCGTGCTGCGCCATTCGGAGCGCTGGTTCATGGTCGAGATGGTGCCCGGCACGGATCCGTTCCGCGAACTGACGGCGGCGCTGCTGGCGGTGGCGGCGGTCCCGCCCGAGAACCTGGATGCGCGGCTGCGCAGCGACGAGCGCGCGCTGGCCAGTGTGGTCGAAGAGATCCTGCCGCCCGGGTGAAGGTTCCGGCCTCGTGCTGACGATCGACCAGTTTGAAGAACTCTTCACGCTGCTGGATGACGAAGCGGCGCGCGCGCATTTCCTGAACCTGCTGCAGCACGCCGTTGCCCGCGATGATGGCCGTTTCCGGCTGATCGTGACGCTCCGTGCCGATTTTTACGACCGCCCGCTGCTCTACCCGGCCTTTGGCGAACTGGTCCGCAAGCGCAGCGAGGTGGTGCTGCCGCTCTCGCCGGATGAGATGCGCGAGGCGATTGTCGGCCCGGCGGAGCGGGTCGGCGTGGCCGTCGAGTCCGGGTTGGTCGCCGCCATGATCGCGGAGATCGGGGAGCAGCCCGGCGCGCTGCCCTTGCTGCAATACGCCCTGACCGAACTGTTTGACCGGCGCGAAAACAGCGTGATGACGCTGGACGCTTACCACGCCAGCGGCGGCGTTCGGGGCGCGCTGGCCCGCCGCGCCGAGGAGCTTTATCAGCAGTCCGATCCGGCCACCCAGGACGCGCTGCGGCAGGTCTTTTTGCGGCTGGTCGAAGTGGGTGAAGGCCAGGACGATACCCGGCGGCGCGCTACCCAGGTCGAATTGATGGCGCTGGTCGATAATGCGGACGTGGTGACGCATCTGCTGGATCAACTCGGCCAGTACCGCCTGCTGACGTTTGATCACGACCCGGAGACGCGTCTGCCGGTCGTTTCCGTCGCGCACGAGGCGCTGATCCGCGAGTGGGAGCGGATGCGTCACTGGCTGGACGACAGCCGCGCCGATCTGCTGACGCAGCGGCGGATTGCTACCGTCAATCTCGAATGGCGGCGGCTGAACCAGGACGCCAGTTTTCTCGCCACGGGCACGCGGCTGGACCAGTTCGAGGATCTGAGGGCGCGCGGCACCGTTGCACTGACGCCCGACGAGATCGAATATATCGACGCCAGCACCAGGCGCCGCCAGATGTTAGAGGAAGAAGATCGCCGGCGGGCCGCGCGGGAAGCGATGCTCGAAAAACGCTCGCGCGACCGTCTGAAAGCGCTCGCTGTCGTGATGGCGGTCGCTGCCGTGGTCGCCGCGGTGCTGGGCGTGCTGGCGCTGATCAGCCGCCAGGAGGCCGCCGATCAGCGTGATAACGCCGAGCGCAGCGCCGAAGTCTCGCAAAGTCTGGCGCTGGTCGCCAACGCGCAGCGCGAAATGGAAAAGCGCAACAACGAACTCGCGATTACCCTCGCGCTCAAAGCCAACGAGATCCCCGACCCGCCGCACGAAGCCTTCCTGATCCTGGCCGACGCGGCGCTGTCGCCGGGCACGGTGCGCGTCTTTGAAGGCCATACCGACGGCGTCTACAGTGGGGTTTTCAGCCCGGATGGCAAACTGGCGCTGTCCGGCTCGCGCGATAACACCGTCATCCTGTGGGATGTGGCGACCGGCGACATCGTGCGGACGTTCGAGGGACACGAGGATCGCGTTCACTCGGTGGCGTTCAGCCCGGATGGCAAGACGGCGCTGTCCGGCTCGCGCGATAACACCGTCATCCTGTGGGATGTAGCGACCGGCGAGCAGCTCCACCGTTTTGAAGGCCACACCGATTACGTCTACGCGGTCGCCTTCAGCCCGGACGGTCAAACCGCGCTCTCCGGCTCGGTCGATGATACGGTCATCCTGTGGGACATCCCCAACCGCGCTGAGCTTCACCGCTTCGAGCGCGACCTGCCCGAAGACTCCGATCCCGGCGTGAACAGCGTGGCCTTCAGCCCGGATGGTCAGCGCGCGTTGTTCGGGTATGAAGATGGCAGCGTGACGCTGTGGGATCTCACCACGCGTGAGATGGTCAGCAGCTTTGAAGCGGCGGCCGGTGGGATCGCCACGTCGGTCGCTTTTACGCCCGATGGCGCTTCGGTGCTGGCCGCGCTGACCGATGCTGTTTATGCCTGGGACGTGGAAACCGGGCAGGAGATCATGTCGCTGCGGCCCGGCTCATTCGTGTACGGGATCGCGCCGGATCCATCCGGCCAGCAGGTGTTTGTCGCGGCGAACGACAACACCATCCACGTTTATGAACTGGCAACCGGCCGCGAACTGAACCGTTTCGCCGGCCATACCACCTATGTTTCCAGCGTGGCCGTCAGCCCGGACGCCAAAACCATGCTCAGCGCGTCGAACGATGGCACGCTGCGCTTGTGGAGCCTGATCAACGGCGCGGAACTCCGCCGCTTCGAGGGCCATTCCGATCAGGTGTGGAGCATCAGCCTCAGCCCGGACGGCACCCGGCTGTTGACCGCCTCCTATGATGGCACGGTCAACGTGTGGGATTTTGCCAGCGGCGAGATCCTGACGACGTTTGCCGGGCACTCGACCTCGGTCCTGTCGGCGGCTTTTACCTCGGACGGCCAGCACGTGCTGTCCGCCGATTTTGATATGAACCTGCTGCTGTGGGATGCGGCCAGCGGTGAACTGCTCCGCACGTTTGAAGGGCTGGACGTGCTGGCGTGGTGTGTCGCCGTCAGTTCCGACGGCAAAACGGCCGTGACCGGCATGGACGATACCCGCATCATCGTGTGGGATCTGGAAACCGGCGAGCCGCTGCGTACCCTGGAAGGCCACGAGGGCGTGGTCTATCAGGTCCACATCAGCCCCGATGGGCAGCGGGTGCTGTCCGGGGCGGATGATGGCGTCGTGATCCTGTGGGACATCACCACGGGTGAGGAGATCGCCCGTTTCACCGAATATCCGGGCCTGATCGGCAACGTCGATTTCAGCCCGGATGGGCAGTCAATCCTGGCGTCGTCGGGGGATTACGGCGTCCTGTGGAACGTCGAGACCGGCGCCATCATCCGGCAGTTTGGCAGCCATATCGGCGGCGTGATGTTCGCCTTCTTCAGCCCGGATGGCCGCCGGATCGTCACGGCGGACGGCGATCACACCGTGTATATCTGGGATGCAGCCACCGGGCGCGAGATCCGGCGCATCGACAACGGGGCGCTGGCGCTGACCGCCGCGTTTGGCCCGGACGGGCAGACCGTGATCACTGGGGCCGAAGATGGCACGGTGCGTCTGCTGGACGCCCAGTCGCTCACGCTCGACGATCTGACCACCTGGACGCGCGCCAATCGGCATTACGTGCAATCGCTGACATGCGAGCAGCAGCGCCAGTTCCATCTGGACCTGGGGGCTGAGTGCGCCTCGTAGGCTGGGCGCTAAGCCAAAGGATAAATTTTACGTAAATTTTCGTTAAATCTTCGTATCCGTCCGGCGCTCTCGTGAAAGAAAGAGCAACTACATGGTTTAAGATTACCTTAACAGTTGAGTGCGCTATCAGGAGTACCAATTAGGGAGGGGTGGCATGTCAAAAATCGCCCGATTATGCATCATCGTGGTGCTGCTTGTCGCGGTCTTTCCAGCAGCGCTTCCGTCCAGCGCCAGCCAAGAGAACTTCACCATCGGTCTGTCGCTGCCCAATGTCAACAATCTGTTTTTAGAAGGGCTGAACATCGGCGCGCATAATGCCGCCGATGAGGCCGGCGCGGAACTGGTCGTCGTGCTTGCTGAGGACGATGTCGAAACCGAACTGGCGAATATCGAATCCCTGGTCGAACAGAGCGTCAACGCGATCCTGTTCCGCCCGGTGGATCCTGTGCTGAGCGTGCCCGCGCTTGAAGTGGCGGATGCGGCCGGTGTGCCTGTAATCCTGATCGGCTCGCTCAGCGTGGAAGCCGATGCCGAGATCCAGCCGGTCAGCATCATCAGCGGCAGCGACGCCGAGGGTGGCGAGATGGCCGCCGCATCCCTGTGTGAGGCTATCAGCGAAACCGGCACCGTGCTGGAACTGGTGGGCGATCCCGAAGTCGGCAGCTTTGCCCGCAACGAGAGCTTTGAAGCAGCAATGGCCAAATCCTGCCCGGACGTGGCGCTTGTCGCGTTTGAAACCGCCGGCCTGGATGCCGCCGCGCTGACCGAAGGGCTGGTCGAAACCTTCCGCGCCGAGAAGTATGCAGGCGTCTTCGGCTACGATGGTGCGATTACCGTGGCGGCGCTTGAAGCATCGATCGCGGCCCGCAGTCGGGGTACGGTCTTTGTAGGCTTCGACGCCACGGAGCAGTCGATCGCGGCGGTGCAGGGTGGCCGGCTGCGCGCGGTCATCACCCCCTATGCGTCGGAAATGGGCGAAGTGGGCGTTCAGACCTCGCTGGCGATCCTGAACGGGGAAGAAGTCGAGGATCTGATCGAAGTGACGGTCGGCGTGCTCGACAACAGCACGATCGACGCGTTCCGTCCGCGCTGCAAAAGCCCGCGCGGCTGCGATTAGGCAGTTGGGGTCTTGATCCAGGAACGGAACAGATAATCGGAAGGTGGGGCCGACCCGCCGGGTTGCCCAGGGCGGGTTTGTTAACCCGCCCCTACATATACAAACTGATCTGTGTCCGAGTAAAGGTCTGGATTATGAAACATATCGCCCCCAGGACAGCGGGGGCGATGTTTTTGCGGCGCTGTAAACCTCAATCCAGGACCACGGCGGCCGCGACGGATGAAAAACTGCCCCGCGAACCCACGAAAAAGGTGACGGTGCGTCCGGTGGCATCCACGTTATTATCCGCCCCGGCTATCCCGTGGAAAGCATACGGGGAAGGCACCGTGTACTGGATATAGTAGGTACCGGGCACGGCATACTCCATCATGCCATAATCCAGGTTCTTCACGTATGAGCCGCCCGCCGTGTACAGCGCGGCGGTAGACCCTGAAATACCCGGGAATAAGGATTCACCGGCGTCCACTATGCCGTTCCAGTTGGTATCCTGCCATGCCGGAGACGCGAAAACCACCGGGCCATCGTACCACCCGATGTCCCAACTCATATCCACTTCGCCCGAGGTGAGAGTGAAAGTTGGCGTCGAAATCCCGTCGCTGTCGATGTTGTCATCAGCACCCACGTTCGACGGGCTGAATCCCATGCCGCCCGGTATAGCGCACAGGAAACTGATGGAGTAGGTTCCCGGAAGAAGATTCGTAAAGGTGTAAGCGCCGCCGCCGATCGGAATCGTGGTGCCGGGCGGGTTGAGAGTCGCCTGCATGCACAGCGCCCCGCTGACGGGTTCGCCCGCGTCCTGGATGCCGTCCACGTCCATGTCTTCCCACATATTCCCACCCACGGTGGCAAGCTGATACAGACCGGCGTCAAGGTCCATTCTCGATTGTTCTGAGAAGAGGGTGAAAACCGACGTGGTGCCGCTGGCCGGTGTGCTGAATACAAAACCGGGCGGCGGCGTGAACTGGATATAGTAGCTGCCCGGCGTTAGCTGGAGGAAGTAATAGCCGCCGCTGCTGTCGGTGGTCGTTGTGCCCGCCACAGACGAATCGCTGCGATGCACAGTCACAGTCACACCACCAAGACCCGGCTCACCCCCGTCCTGCACGCCGTTCGCGTTCAGATCGTGCCACACATTGTCCCCAATGTTGGCCGTCCGATACATTCCGGCAGACCGCGTCAGGGATTGGCGCGACTGAAGCGAAAACAGCGGTGTGGTACCCGATCCATCGACGTGGCTGTCGATTCCAGAGACCGTAAAGTAATACGGCCAGGGAAGGCTATAGGTGGCATAGTATGTGCCCGGCGCGGTGAACATGGCATATTCGCTGTTCCCGCTCCATACCAGGGTGCCATCACTGCGGAAGAGCTGGATCGTCCGGGGGATCCCGGCGGGCAGGGAGGGTTCGCCTGAGTTCACGCCATCCGCGTTCATATCTACCCACGGATCGGTCAGCGTCAGAGCCGCCGGAATACATGAACCCGGCGTCGATCGAGGTCTCATTCTGCCCCGGCATCAGCGTGAAGTCTGCCGTGTAGCCGCTGCTGTCGATGTCGCTGTCGAGCGTACCATCCCCGCCCTGGCCCTGCGGGCTGATCATGAATTCGAGTTCCATCGGGAAAACAAAGTGCAGCGAATAGGGACCGGGTGCGAGATTGGCAAAGCTGAAGCTGCCGTCCGCCGCTGCGGTGGTTGCTGCTATCGGGCTGCCGCCGCTGAGAAGCTCGACCGTCGTCGTGCCGCCAAATGTCTCACGGAATGGCTCGCCGGCGTCCTGAATCCCGTTGCCGTTCAGGTCATGCCACATCTGCCCGTTGAGGCTGGCGAAATTCTGGTACATCCCGGCGGAACGGGTCACGAAACCGCCGGAGGGCAGGGTGAACAGCGGCGTAGTGCCCGTTCCATCCACGTGGCTGTCAGCTCCGGGGATTGTCCACTCCCAGCCGGGGGGCAGTGTATAGGTGACATAGTACGTGCCCGGCATGCTCGGCATTCCGCCGGTGCCGCTCGTGCCGCTCCACACCACGCTGCCATCGCTGCGGTGCAGCGTAATCGTGCTGAACCCTGGCAGCGAGGAATCGCTCCCGTCCCGCACGCCGTTCGCGTTCTGGTCATTCCATGGATCGGTCACTTCGATCCAGCCAAAGTTGAAGAAACCGGCGTCCCAGGAAGTAAGGTTCTGGCCCGACGTAGGTATAATCATTACCGTGCTGCCGCCGCCGTCGATGTCGCTGTCCCGCGTATCGTCGCCGCCCATGTCGCGCGGGCTGATCCCAAATTCGGGGAACGGCATGAAATCGAACTCGAGCATATAGCTGCGATTTGGTCCCCCCGGCATCAGGTTGGTAAAGCTGAAACTGCCGTTCGCCGCGACGGTGGTAGTGGCGATGATTTCAACCCTCGCCCACGACATCGCACCGCTTCCCCCGGACTCTTCGCGCCAGAGATTGATGGTCGTCGTGCCGCCGCCACCAGGATCCATGAACGGCTCACCCGCGTCCTGAATCCCGTTCGCGTTCAGATCGTGCCACACCTGCCCGCTGATGCTGGCATTCTGATACAAACCACCATCGACCGTCAGGTTGTTTTCGCCCGGCGCGAGCGTATAGGTCGGGCTGAAACCACCGGCTCCGTCGCTGTCCAGCGTATCATCACTGCCGGCGTTGTCCGGGCTGTACAGATACGCACCGGGCGCGACAACCTGCACGTAGTAACTGCCGGGCCGCAGCCCATCAAAGCGATACGCGCCGCTGCCGTCCGTCGTAGCCGTGCGCAGATACCCGTCCGTGCTGCTGTACAGGCGGACTGACACCCCAGCCAGACCCGGCTCGCCAGAGTTCTGAACGCCGTTGGCGTCCAGGTCATGCCAGACCCAATCGCCAAGGCTGGCTTCGAGGCTCAACCCGGCGTCGATGTTCGTCCGGTTCTGCCCGGAATTCAGCATAAAGGGCGCGACGAACCCGCCGCTGTCGGGGTCACTGTCGAGTCGCATTGTCACCCCCGACGTTGGGCGGGCTGAACATATAGCCCTGTGGGGGATAGAAGAACATGAAGTATTCACCCGGCGGCACGTTGGTAAAGAGATAATGGCCGGTGCCGTCCGTGGTGGTGGAGCCAGCGAGGCTTTCGCCGCCGTTGTAAAGCTCAACCCCCACACCAGCCAGACCGGGTTCGCCCGCGTCCTGCACGCCGTTGCCGTTGACATCGAGCCACACCCAATCCCCGATCGAACCCGGCCGGTACATGCCCGCATCAAGATTACGGTTATTGGTGCCCGCCGGGGCCGAGAAGATCACCGTCTGTCCGGTGGACGGGCTGGGATCGCTGTCGATCGTGTCATCCACGCCCCCGTCTCCCACAAACTGGTTCTGCGGGCTGAAGGTGTAACCGGCCGGCAGGACAAACTGGATGTAATAGTTACCCGTCGCCACATCCGTGAAGAGGTAACTACCGCCCGATGTGGTCACTGACGCGACCTCAGTGCCGCCGCTGGTAAACAGCCGGACCGTAACGCCGTTCAGACCTGGCTCACCCGCCTCCTGAAGACCGTTCGCGTTCAGATCGTGCCAGACCCGATCACCGAGAATCGGAGACGCAACCGGATCACAGGCATTACCGTCGCCATCCCGATCCGAGTCCGCCTGATCGGGGTTGGGGGTCAGCGGGCAGTTATCGCTGCCGTCGGCGATCCCGTCGTTGTCGTCGTCCTGATCACAGACGTCGCCGGATCCATCCACATCCGTATCCAACTGGTTGGTGTTGGTCGTGGTGGCGCAGTTATCGCACGCATCCCCAACTCCGTCGCCGTCCGTGTCGGCCTGATCGGGGTTGGGCGTGTTGACGCAGTTATCCGCGCTGTCCGCGATGCCGTCACCGTCGCGATCATCGGGCGCAGGCAGATCGCAGGCGTCACCGATGCCGTCCCCGTCGCTGTCCATCTGATCGGTGTTGGGCGTGTCCGGGCAGTTATCCATATCGTCCGGGATGCCGTCGCCATCGCGGTCGGTGATCACCGTGTCGCAGATATCGCCCACGCCATCGCCATCGCTGTCCATCTGATCGGGATTCGGCGTGGTTGGGCAGTTATCGACGTCGTCGTTAAGGCCGTCGCCGTCTGTATCGATATCCAGCGACGGATCACACACGTCCCCGATACCATCGCCATCGGCATCTTCCTGGTACGGATTGGGCGTGATCGGGCAGTTATCCTCGTCATCGCCAATGCCGTCGCCGTCGGTGTCCGTGATCAACTGGCAGGCATCGCCCACGCCGTCACCGTTGCTATCGCGCTGGCCCGGGTTGTAGATCAGCGGGCAGTTATCGCGCTTATTGATAATGCCATCGTTGTCGGTGTCGTTGTCGTCAAACAGATCGCAGGCATCGCCCACATCGTCCTTATCCTGATCCCTCTGATCCGGGTTGGGGGTCAGGGGGCAGTTATCGTTGCTGTTGAGAATGCCGTCGTCGTCGTAGTCCTCGTCGTTGGGATCCAACTCATTGACAACGCCTTCTTCATCGACGCCCACGATCACCTCATCGGAGGAGACCTCGCCGCTGAGATTCTCGATTTGCAGCACAATGTTATAGGTGCCGGCGGGGGCTTTCTTCCAGATCAGGTAAAACGGCCACGTATCGAAGTCGAACTGTACATTCGCCGCCGTGGGGATGATCGCGCCGCCGGGACCGAGCGTCAGCCAGTAAGGGTGGAAAATATCGCCCGCCTGGAACTGGATCTCAAACGGCATGATCGCGCCGGCTGTCTCGCGGAAGCCCCAGACGCTCGTCGCTTCGCCGGTCTTCAGGTCAAAGACGACCTGCGCTTTAACCGGCTTGCCATTCTTCAGATAGACTTTGCCGTTGACGATCCCGATATTGGGATCGCGCCGGCTGCGGATGACCAGCACCGGCAGCTCGTTGGTCTTTGGCTGGTTGGTCATCCAGGGAACACGGCCGTTCCAGGACGTCTCGCGCGTGTCGCTGGTGGCGTCCAGGCGGGCGTAATCGATGATGATGCGCTTGCCCTTGCCGATGTCCAGCAGCACCACGAACGTCGCCTGCGCCACGACGCTCCGCCCAAAACCCAGATCGACCAGCGCGCCGGACGACGACGACTCCACGTCGCCTAACACGCTTTCGAGCACGGCGAGATTCGCCTGCGAGTTCGCAGCGTCATAAAAGAGGCTCAGGAACACCCGCCACGGGCCCAGCCCGCTCGCGGGCACTTCGGTTTCGTAGCGCGTGCCCCGGTCGAACTGGCGGTAGAGATTGGCGTTGCGCGGGAAGAAGATCGAGATCCCGCCTTCGCCCGGCTGGACCTGGCTGCCTCGGTAGTGCAGCATCATCTGGTCCCCGGCGGCGGTGACGGCGCGCGCGGCCTCAGCCAGTGACTCGTCGTCGCTGGTCTCGGCCAGCAGATTCATGAATTGGAACAGATCGACCGCCGCCCAATAATCGACAAACTGTGGATCGTCAAACGCGCCATAGAGTGGGGCCGCACTGCGCGCCTTCGCAATGGCTTCAAGCGCGGCCGCCGGATCGGCGCTGATCACGTCGATAATGGCTTGCAGGCTTTCGATCACGGGCTCGATCAGGCCGAGATCAACCACGCCGAGGTTAAACAGGTCGTAGTTGGTCGCGTTCGTGGTGTAGAACTCGTAGAAGCTGTCCACGATCGCCGTGCCAAAAGCCGCCGTGTCGATCGCCGGATTGGCCGTGAGGGCATCCAGCGCGCCGAAGTAATCCCACCCATAACCGGGGATCAGTTCCGCACTCGCCACGCTGTACAGGCTGTAGGGCGCGATCGTCTCATAAACCTCCAGGCCGCCCATCAGGCAGGCATCGAAGCCGATCAGGTCGAGCTTATCCACGCCGGTTTCGCTGGTCGCACGCTTCAGCGCCTCGTCCAGTTCCAGCAGCGTGATGTCATCGTTCTCGGCGGAGTCATCGGTCGCGATGCCCAACCACGACCCGCCATGATCCCAGACCACCAGCGCGTAATGCTGCGCCGGATACGCCGTCATCGCCCAGATCATAAAGTCTGCCAGCGTGTTGGGATCGCCGGTGTTGGTCTCACCCACCGAGCCGACCTCTTCGGAGTTGAACGTCGTAAAATCGGTATCGAACTGCACCCGGTAGCGCCGGGCGTCGGTCCAGTCACCATGCGAGGTATCGTAGATGTCGGAGCGGTCAATCTGCGCGACGATGTTTACCTCGTCAGTGCTGCCGATGAACTCCATCTCGTCCAGATCGCGCAGCGCGAACGCTTCCAGATCGTTATCGCCGGCGATGTACGCCATGAAGGTCCAGGCGGCGGGCGTCTGCCGGGCGCGGCTGTCGGACGCCGGTGCCGGGGGTGCGTCCCGCTCGGCCAACTGCCGGGCATAATACGATTCCCATGTCGGGCTGGAATCGGTTTCAGTTGTCGAGGCCTGCAATGAGGTGGGCAGCAGCGGAATCCCGGCCAGGATAATGACAAGCAGTAATATAAGGCGTAATTTCTTCATCAACGCGTCGCCTGTTTTTGTGACATGAGGGGTAATACTCTCAGTATAGCCCAGGTGATAATGAAGGGAAAGTAAGGAAACCTTAACAACTGGGCTCGACTTGGCGCAGGGGGGTGCATCGCGTTATGATAGGAGGCATCTCTCACATGCTCGATACCGGAGACAGATTCCATGCCCGAACAGGCTGACCGCGTCGTAAACGAATTCATTGACAACCTGCACGACGTCCAGAACCGGACGGCGGATCTGGGCAGCCTGCTTCAGCGCACGCTTCAGGCTTTGTCGCAGCACGGGGTGCAGCTTTCGGTGGATATTCCCGGCAAGGTGCAGGGGATTCAGCAGGATATTGGCAAGCTCGACCGCCAGAGCCGCAAGGTGGTTCGCCAGCTTGAGCAGCAGCAGGAGCTCATGCGGCTGATGGCGCTGATCACGTCCTCGCTGGAACTGGATCAGGTGCTGGCGGAAGTGATGGACACGGTCATCCACCTGACCGGGGCCGAGCGCGCGTACCTGATGCTGCGCGAAAAAAGCGACGGCGATCTGCATATCCGCGCCGCGCGCAACTGGGATCGCGAAACGATGCCCGACGACGATGTCTTTTTCAGCAGCAGCATCGTCAATGCTGCGCTGGAACAGATGGAGCCGATCATCACCACCAACGCGGAAGGCGATGAGCGCTTCGAGAGCAAGCGGAGCGTCGTCCAGCACGGGCTGCGCTCGGTGGTGTGCATCCCGCTGAGCCTGCGCGGGCGTGTGGTCGGGGCGCTCTATGCGGACAACCGTCTGGACCAGGGCGTGTTCAGCACCGATGACATCCCGCTGCTGACGGCATTTGGCACCCAGGCCGCTATCGCCATCGAGAACGCCCGCCAGTTCGGGCGCGTCAAGGACGACCTGCGCGAAGCCCAGCGCGAACTGCAAAGCCTCAAGATCCAGATCGACCGGCAGAAGGTCGAAGAGCAGGTCAGCGAGATCACCGAGAGCGACTACTTCGACCGGCTCTCAAAAGCCGCGCGCGATCTGCGCCAGCACCGCCGCTCGTCGCAGGAATAAGCTCCGGCTCCACCGAAACCAAAAAGCATCTCACTTCGTTTTCCCGACAATTACCTGATCCTGCGCCGCTTGCGCACTCCATCGCAATTGAGTCGGCCAACCGCATCATTCCCGTTGGCGGCCCCTGTCCTGCAACGATTTGCACGATTGGTTTGCTGCAAAATCACGTTATAATAGAATCAAACATTTTTGGACCAGTGTTCCATTTGGCGGAACTAATGAGCCTGGAGTCCGAAGTACGCGCCTTGTCGCGCGGTCTGCTCATATTGGAAATCCTGGCGGCCCATTCAAAAGGCTTGCCGCTGTCTGCGATTGCCCGGAACTCTGGCCTGGCGAAAAGCAGCACCCACCGTCTGCTGCAAACGCTCATCATGAACGGGTATGCCCGACAGGACGCGCATCATTCCGACCGCTATTTTCCCAGCTTCAAGTTGTTGACCCTGTCCAGCCAGCTTATCCAAGATACGGATCTCAGCGTTATCGCCCATCCACACCTCGAATTCCTGGCCAACATGATCGGCGAAACCGTCCATCTGGTCCTGTTGGATCACGATCATGCCGTTTACGTGGCGAAAGTCGAATCACCCAACCCGATCCGGATGTATTCGCAGATCGGCAACCGTGCGCCGCTGTATTGCACAGGTGTCGGGAAAGCGATCCTGGCCTTTATGCCAAAAGAACGCCAGGAGCTTGTGCTCAGCGGCAAGCTTCAGCCGTACACTGCGTTTACCCTGACCGATCCTGATGAACTGCGGACGCACCTGGAACAGATCCGCCGCCAGGGCTACGCCATCGACAACGGCGAACACGAGGAGAATGTACGCTGTATTGCGATGCCGCTGCTGACGAGTGCCGGCCGGGTCGCCGGGGCCGTCAGTATCGCCGCCGTGAGCTATCGCGTGGACATGCCCACGCTCGAAAGCTGGCAGCCGCTGCTGGCCGAACAGGTCCGCCAACTGAACTACGAACTGGTTCATCACCTGGACTATTATTGCTGAGTCTGTTATAGATTTCTTACCCCTATCCCGGCGAGCGTCCCGCAAGCGGGCTGCTCGCTTGCCCCTTTCCCCGCACGCGGAGAAAGGGAGCGACTTAAGTCCCTCTCTGTTTACGGGGAGGGATTTAGGGAGGGGTAAACTGCCGACAAATCTTTATACTGATACTCGCTGGGTGCAAAGCCATATGCCCCTGCGGGCGGGATTTCAAAATGCATTTTGAAAAAGGACCCGACTATGACCGTCCATTTTGAGTATCACGCTCCTGCCTCGTGGGATGCGGCCGTCGCGCTCATGGGCGAATACGGACCGGACGCGCGCCCCCTGGCGGGCGGCACCGATCTGATGATCCAGATCGAGCGCCGGCAGATCGCGCCGCTGCATGTGGTCAGTCTGGCACGAATCCCCGGCTGGGACGCTCTGAATATGAACGGCGACGTCACGCTCGGAGCCGGGACTACCTACCGGCAGTTGGAGAAAACCCCTGCGCTCTACACCAAACATAAAGCGCTGATCGATGCGGCCCGGCAGATCGGCGGCGTGCAGGTGCGCAATGTGGCGACCGTCGCCGGGAACTTCTGCAATGCCTCCCCCGCTGCCGATGCGGTCTTGCCCCTGCTGACGATGGATGCGGTGCTGCGCCTGTACGGTCTGCGCGGCGAGCGTACCGTGTCTGCCGACGAGTTCATCACCGGGCCGCACCAGACCGTGCTCGCCCCCGACGAACTGCTGCGCCAAATTCATATACCGGCTCTGCCGGAACGCAGCGCAGCGGTTTTCCTCAAAGCCGGGCGGCGGCGGGCGATGGAGATTTCGATGGTCGCGGCGGCCGTGCGGCTGACCCTGGCTCCAGACAGCGATCGCTGCCAGACGGCGCGGATCGCGGTGGGGGCGGTCGCTCCGGTGCCGCTGCGTGTACGCCGATGCCGAAGCCCTGCTGGAAGGGCAGCACCTCACACCGGACCTCATCCGCGAGGCGGCTCAGCGGGCCGTCGAAGCGACCATGCCGATCTCGGACGTGCGCGCATCGGCTGATTATCGCCGCCATTTAGCCGGCGTGATGGTCCGGCAGGCGCTCGAACAGTGTTGGAACCAGCTTACGGAGAACCACCCATGACGACCATCACCCTGAACGTGAACGGCCATCAATACACGGTGGCGGTCGAGCCTCACCGCACCTTGCTCAGCGTGCTGCGCGAGGATCTGGGCCTGACCGGCACGAAACAAAACTGCCTTGAGGCCGAGTGTGGGGTCTGCACCGTCCTGGTGGATGGACAGGCCGTCAACTCGTGCATCTACCCCGCCATGCATGCCATCGGCAAAGCAGTAACCACGATCGAAGGGCTGGCGGTTGACGGCGAGTTGCACCCAATGCAGCGCGCGTTCCTGCAATTTCAGGCGGTGCAGTGCGGCTACTGCATCCCTGGCATGATCATGTCGGCCGTGGCGCTGGTCAACGAAACCCCCGATCCCACCGATGAAGCGATCATCGCCGGGCTGGCGGGCAACCTCTGCCGGTGTACCGGATACACGAAGATCGTCGAGGCCGTCCACGCGGCGGCAGATGAGATGAAGGTGCGCCATGGCTGAAAAAGTGCACGAACCGCGCCGGGTCGTCGGGAAGTCGCTCCCGCGCCTGGATGGATACGGCAAAGTCACCGGCCGGACAATTTACGGCATGGATTATTCAGTGCCCGGTATGCTGCATGGCGCGGTGCTGCGCAGCCCGCACGCCTATGCACGGATCAAACGGATCGACCCGGCGCGCGCCCTGGCGCACCCGGCGGTTCATGCCGTGATCACGGGCGACGATCTGCCCACGGATCCCACGCTGGATCACCGCTCAACGGAGATTGAGGACTACAGCGGACTGCCCAAACAGCCTACCCGCTATGGCGACGTCGTACACGACAATACGCTGCTCGCCAGGGATGTCGTGCGCTACATCGGGCAGCCGGTCGCGCTGATCGCCGCCGACAGCGCCGAGGCCGCGCTAGAGGCACTGAATCTGATCGAGGTCGAGTACGAACCGTTGACGCCGGTCTTTGACGCCGAAGAGGCGATCCAGCCGGGCGCGCCGCTCGTCCACGAGGGATGGCAGGCTTATGAAGCGCCGGACGGCATGGGGCGCGACGGTAACATCTGCTCGCGCACGCGTATCCACAAGGGCGATGTGGCGCGGGCGTTTGCCGAAGCTGATCTGATCGTCGAGCGCAAGTACAAAACGCACATCCAGCACCAGGGTTATACCGAGCCTCGGGTGGCTGTCGCCGCCGTGGACGGGCAGGACGTGCTGACGATCTGGACAAGTACCCAGCTTCCGTACAATATCCAGACGACGGTGTGCCGCCTGCTGAACCGGCCAACCAGCACCGTCCGGGTGATCGGTTTGGGGCTGGGCGGAGGGTTCGGCTCCAAGCTGCTGCTGGGCGCGGAGGCGTTCGCCGCCCTGCTGACGCTGAAAACCGGCGGACGCCCTGTGCGGGTGCTCATCCCATCGGCGGAGGACCTGCAAGACGGTTATCCGCGCCATCCCAGCCATACCACCCTGCGGGCGGCGGTCCAACGCGACGGCACCATCACCGCGCTGCAAGGGCAGATTATCCTGGATACCGGCGCGTTTTCCGGCAGCGGACCGGGTCTGGCATCCGTGACGACACTCGTCCTCGCCGGTCCCTACAAGATCCCGAATCTGGACCTCGAAGGCATGGCCGTTTACACCAACAAGATGAACTTCGGCCCAATGCGCGCGCCCTCCGGCCCGCAGGCAGCGTTTGCCGTCGAGTCGCTGGTGGACGAAATCGCGGATGAACTCGGCATGGATGCGGTCGAGCTGCGGCTGAAGAATATCGTGGACGAGGGCGATCTTGGTCCGACCGGCCAGCAGCTTGTCGGCGTCGGGATGCGCGAAGCGCTGGAAAAGGCCGCACGCGTCATCGGCTGGGGCGACGATCCGGGTCCAAACCGGGGCAAGGGGATCGCCATTAGCTGGTGGACGACCACCGGCGGCTCGTCCGGCGTCTATGTCAAGCTGAACCCGGACGGCACGGTGCTGCTGTCGTCGGGCGCAGTGGACATCGGGACCGGAGCCGTCGCAGCCGGAGCGGCACAGGTGCTGGCGGAGGAACTGGGCGTCGATCTGTCCGATATTCGCCTGGGCACGCCGGACACGACCATGTCGCCATTCGACTACGGCGCGCAGGGCAGCCGCACGGCGGTGGCCGTCGGGCGGGCGTGTATGGAGGCAGCCGGCGATCTCAAGGAGCAGCTCTTTGAGCTGGCGAGCGAACTGCTGCAGGTGCCGGTCGAAGCGCTCGAACTGCGCGATAAAGCCGTGTGCGTGGAAGACGCCCCCCACCTCCGCAAGACACTCGCCGAGTTAGCGAGTTACAGCATCGACGAGCGGGGCGGCCTGATCGGGCGTGGCACGTTCATCGCGCCCAAGACAGCCCATGATCCATCCACGGTCACGAACCATTTTTACCCGGCGTTCCATTCGCCAAGTTTCCACGCGCACGCCGTCGAGGTTGAGGTCAATCCTGATACCGCTGAGGTGCATGTGCTGCGTTATGTCGTCGCGCAGGACGTGGGTTACGCGATCAATCCGGGTTTTGTCGAAGGGCAGATGCAGGGCGGCGCGACTCAGGCCCTCGGTTACGCGCTGTCGGAGGAGATCGTGTACAGCCCAGAGGGACGAGTCCTGAATCCGAATCTGACCGATTACAAGATGCCCACGATCGGCGACGTGCCGCGCATCGAAACAGTGATCGTCGAGGCTCCGGGGCCGTATGGTCCCTATGGCGCGAAGGGTGTCGGCGAACCAGCCGTGCTGCCCGGTGCGCCGGCCATCGCCAACGCCGTCCAGCGGGCAACGGGGGCGCGCGTCCGCTCGCTGCCGATCACGGCTGAGAAACTGTGGCGTACCATGAAAGGAGAAGCCTGATGCCCGTTGTGTTCTGGTTTTCTCGCTTGCGTCCGGGCGTGAACGCGGCCGATTATGAGCGCTGGGTGCGCGAGGTCGATTACCGCGCGGCCAAAGAGATTCCCAGCATCCGCAGCTATCGCGTCTATCACATCAATGGGCCGTGCCTGGGCGACGCTGCGCCGTATGATTATGTGGAGGTGGTCGAGATTACCGACATCGACGACTACCGCCGTGATATTCAGGAGCACCCGGCCGCCCAGGAGATCACGGCCGAGATCGGGGATTATGTGGAATCACTGGGTAATGCCTGGGGTGTTCCCCTGATGGACTGAAGTGATCAGTTTTTAGTTTTTAGTTTTCAGTTCTTAGTTTTTGGTGGTTGGTTAGAGCAATCAGGGCAAGATTCGGGTTACCAAAAACCAATCACTAATCACCAATCACTTGAACATCGACCGGAAAGAATTTGGAGGGAGAAAAGAATGAAGAAACGCGTTTTTTCGCTGTCAGGTTTATTTGCGCTCGTCGTGATCATCGGCCTCGCCGCTTATGTGCCCGCCGGGGCGCAGGACGCGAAGCCCCCTATCGTCATCGCCTATGACGGTGACATCGACCATATCGAACCGATGCAGTTCCGCAGCGTCGCCGCCTATGACGCGACGGCCAACCTGTACGAGCCACTGATCACGCAGGTGCTGGTCGCCAACGAGGCCGGCGAGTTGATCGGCCAGACCGAAATGGAGCCTGCCATCGCTGAAAGCTGGGAGGTTTCCGAAGACGGCACCGTCTTCACCTTCCACCTCCGCCAGGATGCCATGTTCGCGGATGGCACGCCGATCACCGCCAACGACTACAAATACACGTTGGATCGCGCCATCACCGGGCCGGGCTATCTGGGGCTGCTGACGCCGTTTATGGCCCTGTCGTCCGCGGATGCCGTCCAGGTAGTTGACGACTACACGCTTCAGATCACCACCGACCGCCCCGCCGCCCTGGCCGAAACGATTATCGGCTTCCAGGTGTTCGGCGCGATGAGCAAGGCGACCGCCGAAGCCAACGCCACCACCGACGATCCGTGGGCGGAAACGTTCTTCCGCACCAATTCCAACTCCAGCGGCCCGTATATGATCACCGAATGGAACCAGGGCGTGCAGTACACCTTCGAGCCGAACCCGAACTACTGGCGCGGGCCGGACTTCTTCCAGAACTCCGCCGCGATCTTCCGCGTGGTGCCCGAAGCCGCGACGCGCGCCCAACTGCTGCGTGCTGGCGACGTGGACGTGGCGCTCGGCATCCCCTTCAGCGATCTGGCGGATCTTGAAGCCGACGCGAACATCAGCGTTCATGCCATCCCGACCACGCGGCTTTATCACCTGGGCATGAACAACAACGTCGCCCCGTTCGATGATGCGCGCGTGCGGCAGGCCGTCTCAATGGCGATCCCCTACGATGCGATCATCGAAAACGTGATCTACGGTTACGGCGTGCAGCCCAAGAGCCCGGTCTCGGAAGGCATGGAAGGCTACACCGACGAGTTCTGGACCTATGGCAATGGCGATCTGGACGCGGCCCGCGCGCTGCTGGCGGAAGCCGGCTACGAAGATGGGTTTCGACGTCGAGCTGACCGTCCCGCAGGAAGATCAGGTGCGGATTGATACCGCCACCTGGATCCAGTCCGGGCTGGCCGAAATCGGCGTCAACGTGACGATCAACGCCGTGCCGGGCGCGCAGTTCTCCGAACTGGAATACAGCCACGAGCTGCCGTTCTTCATCGAGCAGTGGTATTCGTGGGGTAACGATCCCTTCTACCAACTGACGTTTAACCTGAAGTGCGACGCGTTCACCAATCTGGTGAACTACTGCAATCCCGAAGTCGATCAGTTGATCGAGCAGGGCACGTTCAGCCGCGATCCCGAAGAGCGGCTGCAGGCCATCCGCCGCGCGCAGGAAATCATCGTCAGTGAAGCGCCCTGGGCGTTCCTGTACCAGCCGAATTTGATCGTCGCCACGCGCTCAAACGTGTCGGGTATTGCGCTGTTCAACGACCTGACGCTGCGCTACGCTTACCTGGGAAAGACCGAGTGACCTTCTTGAACCAGACCGGCGAGGCAGGGGACACTCTGCCTCGTCCTTTCGTCTTACGATTGCTCCCGGAGTTGCCGTTCGCGCGTTATCTCGCTCGGCGGCTGGCGCTGTCCGTGGTGACACTGGCCGGAGTCATCGTCGCCGTGTTTTTTATGACGCATATCCTGCCCGGTAATCCGGCGGTATTACGTGCCGGGCCGCTGGCAAATGAGGAACTGATCGCCCAATACGAGAAAGAAATGGGGCTGGACCAGCCGCTCTACGTGCAGTTTGCCGATTATGCTCGCGCGCTGGTGCATGGCGATCTCGGCGAAAGCTGGAGCACGCGCCAGCCCGTGCGTGATGAAATCGCCAAGCGCCTGCCCGCGACGATGGAATTGGCGCTGACGGCGTTTATCATCGCCCTGCTGATCGGCGTGCCGCTGGGGATTCTCGGCGCGGTGTACGCGGGCACGCTGCTGGATCACGCCATCCGCGTGTTTGCGACGTTGGGCGCATCGCTGGCGCTGTTCTGGCTGGCGCTGGTCAGCATCCATATCTTTTATTACGAACTGGGCTGGACCCCGCCGCCGCTCGATCGCCTGACGATTGGCACCAAAGCGCCGCCGGATGTGACCGGGCTGTACATGGTGGACAGTCTGCTGGCCGGGGACTGGGCAACATTCAAAGACGCGGCCAATCACCTGTGGCTGCCGGCGCTGACGCTGGCCTTTGTCGTGAGCGCGCCGATCACCAAGATGATGCGCGCGGCCATGCTGGACGTGCTCGCCGCCGATTTTATCCGCACCGCCCACGCTGTCGGCATTCCGGGCCGCCGGGTGATCCTGGTGGATGCGGTGCGCAATGCGTTTATCCCGGTGTTGACCACATCCGGCATCGTCTTCGGTTATCTGATGGCGGGCAATGTCATCGTCGAGCGGGTATTTTCGTGGGCGGGCATCGGGCAGTATGCGTGGAACGCGCTGCGCATCAACGATTTCAACGCCGTGCAGGGTTTTGTGCTGTTAATCGCCGTCGTCTATGTCGTGATCAATCTGACGATCGATCTGGCCTACGGCGTCATCGATCCACGTATCCGGCTGGGCTAGCACCTATGATCTACCCCTATCCCCCTGACCCCTTTCCCCGCACGCGGAGAAAGGGGGAGCCTCAAGTCCCTCTCCGTTTACGGGGAGGGATTTAGGGAGGGGTAAACCCTACAATCTTCGAACTGAGGCAGCAGGATGAGTTCACAGGCCGTTGTTTCCAGGGTACAAGGTGTTCGACTTGCCCGCGGCGTCATCCGGCATCCGAGTCTGACCCTCGGCGTCGTGGTGATCGCGCTGTACGTGCTGGTCGCCCTGATCGGCCCGCAGGTTGCGCCCTACGCCCCGGAAAAGACCCACCCGCGCAATACATTCGAGCCGCCGTCGTCCGAGTTCCGCCTGGGCACTGACAAGTTCGGACGCGATATTCTCTCGCGCATCGTCTACGCGACCCGGTTGGATCTGAGCATCGCGCTGGCCGTCGCCGCCAGTTCGTTCACCGTCGGGTCGCTGATCGGCGGCATGGCGGGCTATTACGGCGGCTGGCTGGACGATATTCTCATGCGCGTGGTGGACATCCTGTTCGCGTTTCCGGCGTTCATTCTGGCGATGGTGATCACCGGGGTGCTGGGCGATACGGTTGAAAATGTCATCATCGCGATTGCGTTTGCCTATACGCCCTATTTCATCCGGCTCACCCGCAGCGAAATGCTCTCGATCCGCACCTACCAGTATGCCGACGCCGCGCTGAGCGTGGGCAATCCGCGCTGGCGGGTCATGGCGTTTCACCTGCTGCCCAACGCGCTGACGCCCTCCCTGATCCAGATGGCGCTGGTGGCCGGCTGGGCGATTCTGGACGCCGCCGGGCTGGCCTTCCTGGGATTAGGCATCACGCCGCCGACCGCCGAATGGGGCATCATGGTCTCGGAAGGGGCGCAGCGGATCATCACCGGCGAATGGTGGACCTGGCTGTTCCCCGGCACGGCGATTGTGCTGGCGGCCTTCGCGTTTAACCTGATCGGCGACGGCCTGCGCGATCTGATCACACGTGAGGAACAGTGATGCGCGATCCCCTGCTGCTGATCGAGGATCTGGCGCTGACGGTGCCGCATGGGGACGGCGAACGCCGCATCCTGGACGGTGTGACCCTGGCACTCTATCCCGGCGAGGTTATGGGGCTGGTGGGCGAAAGCGGCTCCGGTAAATCAATGACGGCGCTCACCATCATGGGACTGCTGCCGCGTGTGGCGAAGGTGCGCGGCGGGTCGATCCGGTTCGGCGGGCACGACCTGCTGGCGCTCTCCGGCGACCAGTGGCGCACGGTGCGCGGCTCGCAGATCGCCATGATCTTTCAGAATCCCCGCGCGGCCCTCAACCCATTGATGCGCGCGGGGAATCAGGTAGCCCGCGTGGTGCAGATGCACCGGCGGCTGTCGAAACGAGACGCCTATGATCAGGCGTTGGGGCTTTTGCAGCGGGTGGGCATCCCCGACGCCGCGACGCGGGCGCGCGCCTATCCCCACCAGTTGAGCGGGGGCATGGCGCAGCGCGTGCTGATCGCGATGATGCTGGCCTGCCAGCCCCGCCTGCTGATCGCGGACGAGCCGACGACCGGCCTCGATGTGACGATCCAGGCGCAGATCTTCGCGCTGATCAAAGATATTCAGGCCGAGACCGGCGCGGCGCTGCTGCTGATCACCCACGATCTGGGCGTCGTCAGCGAGGTATGCCAGCGGGTCGCGGTGATGTACGCCGGGCAGATCATGGAAGTCGCACCGACCGAGGAATTGTTCGCCCGCCCGCAGCATCCCTACACGCAGATGCTTATGAACAGCATTCTGCGCGTGGATCGACCTGCCTCTCTCGACGTTGATCAGGCGGTCTCCGCGATTAAGATCACCTACGATACCGCCGGCTGCCGTTTCGCCAACCGCTGCCCGCATGTGTTCGATCCGTGCTGGGTACGGCGTCCTCTGCCGGTCATTGTGGGCGGAGAGCACCGCGCCGCCTGCCACCTGTACGCCGCCGAGGATGCATCATGACCGAGCCGCTGCTGCGCGTCGAGAACCTGACCAAGCACTTCCGCGAAGGACGGCACGTGATTCACGCCGTCAACGGAGTGAGCTTCGAGGTCTATCCGGGGGAGGCGGTCGGCCTGGTCGGTGAAAGCGGCTGCGGCAAGACGACGACGGCGCGCTGTATCCTGCGCCTGGAAGAACCAACCGGCGGGCGGATCTGTTCAACGGGCAGGATCTCGCCGCGCTGCCGATGAAACAGGTCCGGTCGTTCCGCCGCGATTTGCAGATGGTGTTTCAGGACCCCAACGAATCGCTGAACCCGCGCTTCAAGGTGCGGCGCACGCTGCGCGAACCGCTCTATCTGCACGGTCTGTACCGCGATTCGAGCCAGCTTGAGAGTATCGCTGAGCGGGTGAACCTCGAACACGAGCACCTGGGCCGCTATCCGCACCAGCTTAGCGGCGGGCAGAAACAGCGCGTCGGCGTCGCGCGCGCGGTGGTCACAAACCCGTCGTTTGTCGTGCTGGACGAGCCGACCTCGTCGCTGGATATGTCGCTGCGCATCCACATGATCGCGCTGCTGCGGCGGCTCCAGCGCGAAACGAATATGGCCTACCTGTTTATCTCGCATGATCTCAGCACGGTGCGCCATCTGTGCGACCGTGTGCTGGTGATGTACCTGGGCCGGATCGTCGAGATGGGGCGCACCGAGGATGTGTTTGATCATCCGCGCCACGTCTATACGCGGGCACTGCTGTCCGCCATCCCGATCCCGGACCCAACCGTTAGCCGCCAGCGTTTTTTGCTCGAAGGGGAGACGCCCAGCGCGCGGCAGATCAAGCCGGGCTGCGGCTTGCAGGATCGCTGTCCGTTCGTGTTGGACGAATGCCGGGTTCCCGTGCCGTTTGTCGATCTGGGCGGCGGGCACCGGGCCGCGTGCCGTCTGGCGAAGGAGGGGGAGTCGGACGGGGATTTACCTCACCCCTAAATCCCCTCTCCACGCGCGGAGAGGGGACTTGTTGGGCGGGTCCGTTAACCCGTCGCTACACAATGCGCACTCCCCCTCTCCGTATATGGAGAGGGGGCCGGGGGTGAGGTTAACAGGCAAAGGAGGAAGAGGGTGGCTGATAACCGATTTTTGGAAGGCAAAACGGCGTTCGTCACGGGCGCGTCGATGAATCTGGGCGCGGTGACGGCGCGCACCCTGGCCGAACATGGCGCGACAGTCGCCATCAACTACCTCGGGACGCGAGCCGGAGCCGGTCCGCCTGCTGGAGTCGATGCGCGCCTATGGGAATCCCGCTTATGCTATCGCGGGCGATCTGGCGAACGGGCAGGATGCACGCCGGGTGGCCGAGCAGGCGCTGGAGAAACTCGGCGGCCGGATCGATATTCTGGTCAACAATGCGGGGCCGTTCAACGCCGATCCGTTTGTCGACGCTGGCCGAAAGCGAATGGGACCGGATCATGAACGTCAATCTGAAAGCCGCCTATCTGATGGCGCAGGCGGTCGCGCCGGGTATGCAAGCCGCGGGCTGGGGCCGGATCATCACCATGGCGGCAGGCTCGGCCTTTATCCGCAATCACGGCGTGTATGGGCTGGCGAAGGGCGCGGTGATCCTGCTGACCGAGGCGCTGGCGCTGGAACTGGGACCGGCGATCACGGTCAATGCCGTGGCTCCCGGCCAGATCGCCGAGAGCGGCCCCGACATCAGCGCCATCGACCCGACCTTTGTGGATCGGGCGATCGCGCACACGCCCGCCGGCCGGCTGGTCACACGCGCGGAAGTCGCCGGCCTGATCGCCTGGTTGTGCAGCCCGGCCGCCGATCTAATCACCGGCCATACCATCCCGGTGGATGGCGGCTGGCGCTTTAATCGTTTCTGAAGGGGGAAGAAAATTCTTATGGCAAAACTGACGTTAACACCGGCTGATATTGGTCCGCTGCTGGAAGGGCTGGCGATTATGGGCACGGGCGGCGGCGGCAGTCCCATCTGGGGGCAGATGATCCTCGAGCAGGATGTCCGCATGGGCCGCACGTGGAATATCATCGCGCCCGAGGATGTGCCCGACGAAGCGACCGTCGTGAGCGGCGGCATTATGGGATCGGTCAAGGCGCTGGAGGCCATCGGATTTGAAAATGTTCTCGAGCAGTGGGAAACAAGCTTTCCGCTGCTGGACGTGACACGAGTGATGGCCGGACTGCTCAAGCGCCCCATCGACGCGATTGTACCCTTCGAGGCGGGCGGTCTGAACACGCCGGTGATCCTGTCGCTCGGTGCGCGGGCGGGGATTCCGGTGGTCGATGGTGACGCCCTGGGGCGGTCGGCACCCGAAACCAATATGACCAGCTTTATCGGGCACGGGATCAACATCCCACCGATGCCGCTGATCGACCATTACGGCAACGTGGTCATCGTGCAGGAGGCGGTCGCCCCTACCTACCCGGACGAGATCGGGCGTTTTGTGGTCAGCAAAGGCGGCGCGATGGGCGCGAACAATCACTATCCGATGACGGGAGCCCAGCTCAAGCACGCGGTGATTCCGCACACCATCACGCAGGCGCTCGCATTGGGCCGCGCGGTGGTGGCCGCTCGCCAGATGGGAAGCGATCCGGTGGCGGCCGCGGCTACGCATCTCGGCAGCGTGCACCAGTTTCGGGGGATCGTCACGTCGCTGCGCGAAGAAGAGAGTCTCGGGTTCTACTTTACGACCGTCACGCTGGAGGGCAGCGGCACCTGGGCCGAACTGGTGATCAAAAACGAGACGATGCTCTACCGGGAACAGGGCGAGATCATCTGTATGTTCCCGGACATGGTCATGATGCTGGAACCCGGCACCGGCCGCGGCGTGATGAGTGTCGAACTGCACGAAGGGCTGGAACTGGTGCTGCTGGTCAAGCCGTGTCATCCGCGCTTACAGACGGCCGCGCTGTCCGAGATGGGGCGAGTGGCGATGGGCCCGGCGCGCTATGGACACCCCAATCTGACCTACCGGCCGATGAGTTGACGCGCGAGGTAATCTGTATGCCTGAGACATTCGACATTCTGAAGGACGAGATCAAGCGGCAACCGGATCACGGTCCGCTGTTTGTGACCTTTGGCGAGGTGATGGTCCGCGATACGCCGGCTGATATGGAACGCCCCGAACGCACCCGGCTGGTTCACCTGTCGATGGCGGGCAGCGAATACACCCTGGCGATGGGGCTGAGCCGCCTGGGTATCCCCGCCGCCTATATCACACGCGTGCCGGATAATCCCTACGGGCGTGCGGCGCGTAATATCCTGCGCGAGGAAGGCGTCAACACGGATTTTCTGGCGTGGGCACCCCGGACGGAACCCATCGGCCGCTTTATCTACGAAATCGGGCGGACGCCGCGCCGCGATACCGGCATTTACCAGCGGATGTATTCGGCCGCCTCAAAACTGGATGCGGGGATGGTTGATTGGGCGCGTGCGCTGAAGGATGCGCGCCTGTTCCACACGTCGGGCATCACGTTTGGGCTGGCGCGTCACAGCCGCTACGAGCGCAATTACAACTATGAAGCGTTCAAAGAAGCGATCGTCCATAAGCCGGACGGCTGCCGGGTCGGCCTGGATTTTAATTACCGCGCGACGCTGTGGTCCGCGGACGAGGCGCGCTCGGTGATGACGCCCGTCGTGACGGATCACGTGGATGTGCTGATCACGACGATCGAAGACATCGCGCTGCTGTACGGCATCGGCTGCGGGCAGTATTCAGCCAAGCAGATCGTCGATGGCGATATCGGCCACCTGGACGATGATGACCTCAAGGCCTTTTCGCGGCAGGTGATCGACCAGTTTGCCGTGCAAATTGTTGGCATCACCATTCGCTATCCTGACAGCTTCGAGCAGCACCGCTGGGAGTCGGCGGCGATGGATGCGAGCGGGCATTTTGTCCGGTCGTCCACCGTCCAGCCCGTGACCCTGTGGGACCGGCTCGGCGGGGGGGATACGTGGAACGCGGGCTTTTACTATGGGCTGCTCACCGAAGACTTTAGTGCGCGGGGTCTCGAAAAGGGTATCGTCGTCGGTGACGCAGCCACACGGCTTCAGCAAACCCTGATGTTTGATCTGCCCATCATCGACAAGAGTGAGGTCCAGGCGCTGATGAAAGCCGACGTGCTGGGCGGCGGCAAGCGCACGTCCCGGTGAGCTTCGACGAGCGTGTATGTTGAATGATTTACCCAATATGCGTCAAGATAAGGTGGCGTAACGGTCGTCACCCGGCTTTAGCCCCTCCCCCTGCCCCCTCCCCACCGGGTGGAGAGGGGGGAAACGCGCGCCACCCAGTCCCTCTCCGCGTGCGGGGAGGGATTTAGGGAGGGGTAAAAGGAATTTACACACACGGCCTGGCTAATTTATTGGTTTTCCCAAGAACTCTTAAGAGGTACACAGGTGAAGAAACACGAAAAACTTGATTTGATCCGTGAAACCGGCATTATCGCCATTATGCGCGCGCCGTCGTCCGATCAACTGATTGCTGCCGCAGAGGCGATCGCGCAGGGCGGCGTCCGGGTCATCGAGGTGACGATGACCACGCCGGGCGCGCTGGACATCATCGCGCAGGCCGCGCATAAATTCGGGGACGATGTGCTGTTTGGCGCGGGGAGCATCCTGGACGCGGAGACCGCACGCGCCGCGATCCTGGCGGGAGCGGGTTTTGTCGTGTCGCCCACGCTCAGCCTCGGCGTGATCGCGCTGGCGCGCCGCTACGGCGTTCCGGTGCTGCCGGGCTGTTATACACCGACCGAGATGCTCACCGCCTGGGAAGCCGGGGCCGACATGATCAAACTGTTCCCGGCCAGCGTGGGCGGCCCGGATCTGATCCAGGCCATCCGCGCGCCGCTGCCGCAGTTGGAGATCGTCCCGGTGGGCGGCGTCGATCTGAACACCGCTGCCGACTTCATCCGCAAAGGGGCCGCCGCGTTGGGGGTGGGCAGCAGTCTGATCAACCAGAAATTGCTGGATGCCGGCGATATGGCCGAGCTTACTCGCCGGGCCGCCGCTTTCATGCAGGAAGTCAAAAAGGGCCGGGGCCAGGTGGCCGGTTAACGCGCCGGCCTCGACCGGGCAACGATTATCATTCCGATCAGGCATGGGGGGTCGTGATCGCAGGCCGGTTCTTCAGCGCCGCTTCATCCTGATGAGATCGTGCCCGGCGTGCGAATCGCATTTCCCGTCTCAGCCTCGAACAGATAGAGGTGTTGGGGCATAAACAGCAGGTGAATCACCTGGCCCAGGACGATGTCTCGGGTGGCTTCGGACTGGACTTTGATCAGCAGGTTATGCACATCCACATACGAAAGCACCGTTGAGCCGAAATGCTCGACGATTTTCGCCACGCCGCTCAGCCCGTTTGATCCCGAAAGCCGGATCTCTTCAGGCCGGATGCCCATGATCACGCGTTGTCCGAGGTGCGGTCGCGGATCGAAGTCGGCCGGAAGGTCGATCAGGGTATCGAATATGGCCAGCTTCTTCTCAGGCGTAAGCGTCCCATCGATAAAATTCATGGGCGGGTTGCCAACAAAGCCGGCCACGAATTGATTGGCGGGAGAGTAGTAGATATTCAGGGGCGAATCCACCTGCTGAAGCTCACCATTCCGAAAGATGGCGATCCGGTCACTCATGGTCATGGCTTCGGCCTGATCATGGGTGACATAGATCGCCGTCGTCTGCAAACGATTAAACAGCAGCTTGAGTTCGGCCCGCGTCTGGACACGCAGCACGGCGTCGAGATTGCTGAGCGGTTCGTCGAGCAAAAAAACCTTGGGGTCGCGCACAATGGCACGGCCGAGCGCCACCCGCTGACGCTGCCCGCCCGAAAGCTGGCGTGGATAACGGTCCAGCAGGTCCAAAATACCCAGGGCCTGGGCCGCTTCTCGGATGCGTGAATCCATCGTTTTCCGGTCCGCCTTGCGGATCTTGAGCGCAAAGGCCATGTTGTTGTACACCGTCATGTGCGGGTAAAGCGCGTAGTTCTGGAACACCATGGCAATGTTGCGTTTCGCCGCCGGGACATGGGTCACCGGGCGGCCGTCGATCAGGATCTGGCCGCTGGTGGGCTTTTCCAGCCCGGCGATCATATTCAGCGTCGTGGTTTTGCCGCATCCCGATGGTCCCAGCAGCGACACGAATTCCTTGTCGTGGATGACCAGACTCACATCGCGCACGGCGACCACATTCCGGAAGTGTTTACTGAGGTTCCGCAGCTCAACGGTTGCCATAGTTCGCGTTACCCTTTCACCGCACCAAGTGTTAAGCCCCGCACAAGGTAGCGCTGTGCAAACAGCGCAAACAACATCATAGGAACGACAATGACCGTGCTCATGGCCGACATCGGACCCCACAAGATGCCTTTGTCCGTGATAAAAGCGGAGATGCGTACCGGCAGGGTCTTGGCATCGGCAGGGGCCACTGTGGCGGCCAGCAGAAATTCATTCCACGACAACAACGCCGTCAGGATGGCGGCCGTGACGAGCGCCGGAGCCGTGAGCGGCAGAATAATTCGCGTGAACCGCTGCCACGGATTACAGCCATCCAGCATGGCGGATTGTTCCAGTTCTTTCGGCAGATCGCCGAAAAACGTGAGCATCAGCCATACGGTGAACGGCAGCGTGAGACTCACATGAGCGATAATGACCGCCCAGCGCGTATCCAGCAGGTGCATATCCCGCATGAGAATGAAGTAAGGAAGGGCGACCGTGATCTTAGGATAAAAACGCACCACAAGAAACACAAAAGCGATGATCGTCGTCAGGTGCAGGGGGAGTTTGAGCCGGGCCAGACTGTAGGCTGCCAGCGAACCAATCAGCACGCTGATGAAGGTAGTCGCCAGGGTAATCACCAGCGAGTTTTGCAGGAACATGATGGTGTTCTCGTCGGGATCAAACACGGCCTCATAGTGTTCGAGCGTGATTTCGGTGGGAATCACCTTAATCGGCGTGGACAGAAATTCGTGGGGCGGCTTCAGGCTGTTGAGGAACAGGAACACAAATGGGGTGCTGATCACGATCAGGCAAGCCACGACGAGCATGACCCGGATCAGTGTGCCCAATGTAGTGAAGACGCGGCTTAACTGCTCGCCAGTAGAATATGGTTTGATCATCACCTTTTACCCTTGCCAATGTGTCACGCGCTGCCGGACGACGAGCAGAACGATCGCCACCAACAGACAGCCAATGAGCATAATCCAGGACGTAGCGGCAGCGTAGCTGATATTGAAGTAGCGCAGCCCTTGCTGGTAGATCCAGAAGCTCAGCGTGTAAGTCCTGAACCCCGGTCCCCCGAAGGTGGTTGTGACGACGATGTCCAGGGTGAGCAGCGTGTCGATCAGCCGGAACATGAGCACCAGCAGCGTGACCGGCATGAGCAGCGGAAGCGTGACATGGCGAAATATCTGCCAGCGCGATGCGCCATCGACCCGCGCGGCGCGAAACGGCTCATTGGGAAGAGAGGTGATTGCCGCGGCATAGATCACCATGACAAACGGCGACCATTCCCAGACATCCACGATGATCAGCGAGGTCAGCGCCACTGACGGGTCGCCCAGCCAGTCCGGCCCAGCAATCCCGACCTGCCGCAGCAGGTGGTTGATCAGGCCGGCGCGCGCGCTGTACATCATGCGCCACATGGTGCCCACCGCGACCGGAGCGATCACCATCGGCATGATCAGAATCGTGCGGCCGATCTGGAGCCAGAAGTTTTCGCCCACGGTGAGATAGGCCAGGGTGAACCCGACGATCAACTCAAACAATGTCGCCAGCAGCGCGAACGTGACAGTGGTCTCGACCGACCCGGTAAACACGGTGTCGTCAAACGCCCGGGTATAGTTGTCCAGGCCAATGAACGGACCCGGATGCGGCGAGCGGGCCAGGGTCCAGTCGTGCAGCGAAAAATAGGCCGAGTATCCGAGTGGATACCCCTGGGTGATCACCAGTACGATCACCGCTGGCAGCAGAAAAAGCACCAGCATCCCGTTCTCGGCCAGGAACGCCCGGAATCGATCCCGGCGTGAAAACAGCAGAGCTTCAGCTTCAGTTACAGTTGCAGGTTCGCTCGTCATCGTTACCGTTCTGATTCCTCACAAAGTGGTCCCCACGGGTCCGGGTAGCCCAGGGCGGGCACACGACCCACCCTGGGGATTTTCTTCGACGCGATCAGACGAACCCGTTCTCGCGCCTGCCGATCTTATTGAGCCTGGAAGCCCGCCGCAAGAGCGACCTCCAGAATAGCCGGCGGGACCGGGATGGTCTGCCACTTCTCATTGACCTCGGTGATACCATCCTCAGGCGACTTCTGGCCGGTCGCAATCTCGATCAGCGTGGCGGCCAGGAAGTCCTGGGCCTCGCCGCTGAGAGGGGGGTTCTTGGCGCGGGAGAAGTCGGCGACCAGAGCCGGCCATTGGTGGGCGTGGGCAGCCGCGAGTTCCTCATCTTCATAGGTGGACTGCCATACCGAACCGATGCCGTATTTGGTGTACCATTCCTTGGCATTCGCTTCGCCAGCATACGCCTGAATCCACTGCCAGGCAGCGTCTTTGTTCTCACTCGCCTTCGGGACAAACAGGTTCCACAGGCTCAACCACGGGAAGCCATTGCCTGGGAACGGAACCTGACTCCACTTTCCATAGACGCCGCTGGTTTCAGGATTGTCCAGCGCGGTCGAGACGAAGCTCGGCCACGTCGCCAGCATGGCGGACTGCCCGTCCATGAAGATCTGCCCGGCTTCTTCAAAGGTCAGCGCCAGGCCATTGGGAGGCAGGTAGCCCCAGATCTGGCCTACCACCGCGGCGGCCGCGGCCGCCTTGTCAGCTTCCAGCTCGTACTGGCCGTCCTTGTTGATGTAGGTTCCATCGTAGATCGCGATGAAGAACGTCGGGGACTGCTCGGGCTGGGCGGACGGATAGCTCAGGCACGCGATATCGGGGAGTTTCTCCTCGATAACCGCACAGGCAGCCAGAACGTCGTCCCAGGTCGCAAAGTTCGGCTCGACCCCGGCCTGCGCCAGCAGCTCGTTGTTGACCATTAACCCGTAGGCGTCGATCCCGTAGGGAATGCCGATGATCTCCCCGTTAGAACGTTCAGCGCGGCCCGGTTCCAGGAGCCCGGCGATCATCCCTTCGCCGTAATTGGCTTCCTCGATCCGGCTGGTGAGCGGCTCAAAATACTCGAAGACGTCCGCAAGGTAGTAGCTGCCGCTCATGACATCATACTCGCCTGTGCCGGTCAGCAAATCGGTGGTATTGTTCTGGCGCAGGTCTGCCCACGGGAAGGCCACGACCTTTACCGCGACCCCTACTTCCTCTTCGAAACGAGGAGCCAGTTCTTCAGCAGCTTTATCATAGGTACCCGACTGCATGTAAGACACCGTCAGTTCGTCCTGGGCCGTAACCGTTCCTGAGAGAACGAGGGCGGCCAGCAGCACGACGACCATCCCGAAGCCTAAAATGTGATGACGTGACGTGTTCATTATTTTCCTCCATCCATTTCGTTGGTTTTCTGAACAATATTGACCTGACGTACCGATGTGCCACGTTGCTGCCTACCACCTCCTTCGCTATGAGCTTCTCTATGGGCTTGACGCACCGAGAAAGCGTGTCACTTCTTCCTGGGTCGGATACGCGGGAATCGTACCTGCCCGTGTCACCGATAGTGCAGCGACTGCACATGCCCATTGGGCAGCGGACCGGAGCGGGTGGCCTGCCACCAGCCCCACGGCCAGCGCCGCACAAAAAACATCGCCTGCCCCGCTGGTGTCTATGACCTCCACGGCGGGCGGTGTGACCCTCCATACGCCCGACGAGTCGGCCCCGACCGCCCCGCGCTCCCCGGCGGTAACGATGACCTGTTCCACCCCGGTTTGTTCGCGCGTCCGCTGGGCCAGCCGCTCTAACTCGATCGGCGCTTCCGGGTCCAGACCGATGAGCACCTTGGCTTCCGTTTCGTTCGGCGTCAGGATGGATGCGACATCGAGACCAGCCAATGGCGCGTCAGGGGCGGGCGCGGGGTTGACGATGGTGATCAGGCCGCGCTTGCGCGCCGCGCGGGCGGCGTACAGCGCGATCTGCGGATCGATCTCGAACTGCGTGAGCAGTACCCTGGCCCCGTTTAACCCGGCCAGAGCCTCGTCGATGTCCTCCTGGGTCAGTTCGGCGTTGGCTCCCATCGACGTGACCATGGCGGGCACCCCGTCGTGGTCGAGGATGATAAAGCCGACCCCGCTCGCCGTCGTGGCGCTGCGGCGCAGATAGCGCGTATTCACGCCAGCGTCGCGCATCCAGCGTTCGCCGTCATCGCCGATGCGGTCGCGCCCCACGCAGCCCACAAAGCTCACCCCCGCGCCCAACCGGGCGGCGGCGATGGCCTGGTTCGAGCCCTTGCCGCCGTCCATCGGCTCCTGAAAATCCCAGCCGATGACGGTCTCACCGGCTCTGGGGACGCGCTTCACCCGAAGGAAGATCCCCGGCGCGTGGCTGCCGACGACGACGATCGGCGACGTGTCAGACATTGCCGATGCCCTCCAATGGCGCAATGACCGTGTTCCGATCCACGACAATCATGGCGTCCGGGTGTTCCTGGACAAACGTCACCGGGTATTCGGTCGTAACCGGACCGAACAGGAGCATTCGCATCACGGTGCGTTTCCAGGGTCCCGTGTCCGAGAGCAGCCGGATGCGGTGAGCCGCCAGGAGATCGCGCATGCCCATCGTGATCGCCATCGGCGGCACCAGATGCGACAGCCCGCCCACCGTGCGCTGGCTGACGGCGATCAGGGTATCGTCGTTCAGATGCAGAATACGGGTGCGGGAATTCCGAAACTGCTCCGGCGTGACCGTATACCAGGGCGAGCGCGGCGGCTCGTTGTAGGCGATATGCCCGCGGTATCCCACCCCACCATACATCGTATCGACTCCGCCAACAGCCTCAATCGCCTCGCTGATGTGATCCAGATCGTAGACCGACGGGAAGTGCCGCTGGCTATCCGGTACAGCCAGCGCCGGGTCGATGGGGTCGTAGAAATTACGGCGCATCCAGCCCTGGTAGCTAAACGGGTGGTCGAGCGACACGTGACGGCCTTCCCAATCCAGGCAGTCGTCCATATGGAATACATGCACATTCCGCAGGCTGATCCGCTCGGAATTTACAACCTGGGCGAAGTACGGATACTGCTTTGTCGGACCGCACGGCAGGATCCAGCGGGTGGGACGCCCCGCCGCGTTGTTGGCTTTGACCTCATCCGCCATATCCCTCGCCGCCCAGCGATGAACATCGTCCGGCGAATCCAGGATCCTGATTTTGATCCTGGCGGCGGGGTGGTTTTCCAGTTCCTCGACCGGGATACGGCACCACTCGAACAACTGCTGCGGATCGATCGTTGAAGTCATGGTTACTCCTTCGCCACCACCGTACCATCGCGCCTGATGCTGGATACAGCCGCGGCATCGACGAACGCGACCGCGGTCAGCCAGGTATCCACGCTCTCACCGGGGCCGATATCCATGGCGGTTCCCCGCGTGATCGCTTCAGCCAACCCGGCGCATGGAAAGCTTGTCCAGGGTTCGATGCCCATGTTGTACGTGCGCCCGTACCACGGATAACCGATCCCGCCGCCCAGCGCCTGCCACAGCCAGATATAACGAAACACGTCCGGGTTCCAGGCCAGCCCAAAGCCAACTCCGCGCCGGGTATTGCTGACCGCGATCCAGCCCTCATCAAATTCGCTCAGATAGCAGTTGTCCATCGTGCGGCTGGACGGCGGCGGGACGCAGCGCAGGTCCAGCGGCTGGCCGTCGCGATCCTGGATCACCGGCCAGCGCCCCACCTGATGCAGCCCCATCCGATAATCCGGGCCGTCTTCGTCGTGCAGCACCTCGACGCGGGACTCCGGTGCCGAGATTCGGCAGGTCTCATCCAGAAACGGCGGGCCGACCACCGGATGATGCCCCCACATGAACTGCATCGATTCGCCGCCGTGATTGGTCAGGTGCTCCTCGATCAGCAGCGCGGGCTTGCCCTGTTCGAGCGTCAGCGTCTTCTGGAGCAAAAACGGCGTGCGATAGGTCTGGATCCACAGCGCCACGCTGACCCGTTCGGGCCGATCGTCGAGGATGCGATACTCCCACGGAACGTTGATCGTCTCGGCGAAGAAACCCAATGGAGCGCCCTTAACCTCACAGGCCGGGCCGCCGTTGGGAACCACCTCAAACCATCCCCCGGACCAGCGATCGAAGAAGGGTGTTGTCTGCGATCCTGCCGCGCCTACAAAGCTCGCCGGGTGGCGCAGCGGATTGGGCCCCCGCCAGAGAAAATCAACGTCCAGCGGTTTGTAGAGAAACTGCACGATCTCGGAGCCTTTATCCACCAGCACGATGATCTGCAGCAGCTCATTCTGGATCAGCAGGGCGCGAAAGCCATGCCAGGTGATCTGGTCGGTGATGCGGCAGCCCCAGTGTCGTTCGGGGTGGAGTATGGGAAACATGGCCCTTCCTCTTGTTAAAAGCCCAGGTTGCCGTCAATGAGCACGGCGCGGCAGGGTGTCCCGCAGACGCCTTTGATCTTCAGCGGCAGCGCGATCAGCCAGGGGCGGGCGGAACTCACGCCGCGCAGATTGACCAGCGGCGCAAGGATGAGACAGCCTGCCCGGAAGAGCGTATAATTCACGCCCTGCGGTTCAGCCGGGTCATCGAAACACGGCATATCTCCCCCGATGATTGATGCGCCGCTGTGGACCAGCCACTCCATCGCCGGCGGTGTGAGATGCGGGCTGTCCTCCACGTAGCGCGGCTCGTTCCACATACGGTCCCAGCCGGTAGCGACCAGCACGGCGTCGCCCGCCTGCGGCCGGATGCCCGTCGTTTCAAGGTCCTGGGCCGTAATCGCATAGCCGGGAGCACAGTCCGGCAGTTGGAGGATCGACGCCGGGCGGATCAATCGTTCAGGCGCGACTTCTGCGATCGTCTCACCACCGGGGAGCAGGTGAGCCGCCGCCTCCAGGTAGGTCCCGGTCAGGGTGCATAGGGTCATCCGGTGCGCTTCCCACCCCGCCGGGCCGTCGAGACTGGCGATCAGCTCGATCTCGGGCGGCGTGACCGGCGGCGGATAGTGCCACATGGGAGACTCGATCGTGCCGGTGACATCGATGACGCGCATTGCAGGTATCCTCAAGGTAAAACGCGGAACGGGCGGTTCCGCCCCCATGCATTTTCGGCGCGAAATCCTTCGGCAGACGCGCTGCCGCACTGAAGACCACGCGACTTCGCCATCACCGTTATAAAATCCAGCACGTCGATATGGTCGTGATCGTTCAGCCACTTAACCTGGCTGGCATGGCACGCCAGCATCGCCGCCTTGGTCTCGAACGTGTCCGAAATATCGACGTATTCGGTCGGCAGAAAACCGGCCCCGGTCAATGTGTCGAAATAGTACAGCGGGCAAACCCCGGGATGGGCCGGATGCGGCGTCTTGATATTGGGCAGACCGGACACAAACGACGCATCGAACATCAGGCGGCTGACCACGCGGTGGTCGGGATGGTAGTCGTCTGGAAAGTGCGTCAGAATGAGATCGGGCTGGGCTGCGCGTATCAGGTCGATGAAGCGCAGCCGTGTTGGCATATCCTCGAAGATCAGTTCGTCGGGAAAGCCGAGCCAGTGCAGATCCGCGCCGATGAGCGCTGCGGCCGCTTGTGCTTCCGCGCGGCGAATCCCGGCGAGCTCCTCAGGCGGAATGAGCATATGACCGGCACTGCCATCGGTGGCGATCGCCATGGTGATATGAACACCCTGCTGCGCGTATCTTGCCAGCGTGCCCCCGCATAGAATCTCAAGATCGTCGGGATGTGCTCCCACCGCCAACACGCGCCGCACAGTTTCGGGTTGAGTTCGCCATCATTATCTCTCTGCGCTGTTCAACTCGACGATATCCCCGGTCTCCAGCGACGTGCGGGCGGCCAGCGCGGTTTGGACCGCCAGCCGCGCGTCATCCGCCGTGACGATGGTGGGCGGCGTGCCGTGTTCGACACACGAGACAAAATAGGCGATTTCCTGCTCGAAGGCGTCCCCCGGCTCGAACTCGACCGGCTGGTTGGGCTGCCCGGGCTCGTGGATCAGACAGTAGTGCTGCGGCTGGCCGGACTCAAAGCTGGCCCCGCCGGCGCGGAACTGGTATTCGATCACGCCGCGATCGCATACGACGCGCAAGCCTGCCGTAAACGGGAAATCGAGCGGCATCAGGTTGCTGGCTTCCACCGATCCGTACACCGTGTCATAGGCGACCTGGGTGATCACGTGATCCCAGCCGCCCGTTTCGCCTTGCGCGCCGATCGCGCGGACCCAACGGGGCCGCCCAAACAGCCAGTTGAGCAAGTCGAGATCGTGAATGTGGAGATCCAGCACCGATCCGCCGGTCATGGTAGGGTCGCGGAACCAGTTCGCCCACTGCGGCAGGTTGGAGAGACGGTGGGCGGTCGCGATGCGCGGTTGTCCCAGCCGGCCGCTCTGCAGCACCTTGCGGATCCCGATGTATTCCGGCCAGAAGCGCAGCACGTGCGCGACCATCAGATAGCGGCCGTTCCGGTCTGCCGCATCGATCATGGCATCGGCTTCTTCCACCGACAGGGCGAGCGGTTTTTCGATCACCACGTGTTTGCCCGCTTCCAGCGCCCGGATCGCGTATTCGGGATGCAGCGGCGTCGGCAGCGCCACATCCACGATCAGGATCGACGGATCGCACAGGATGGCATCGGGATCGGCAGCGGCGCGGGTGCCAAGCTCGACCGCCAGCGCACGGGCCTTGTCTCCGTTACGGTCGGCGATCATCGATACCTCGACCCCCGGGATCCGAGCGTAGGCGCGGGCGTGAAACGATCCGGCAAACCCTGCTCCAATAACCCCGATTTTGATCATCGTGGCATTCCTTTCTGAGCAATCTGTCTTTAATGCCCGTACCGTCCAAACAGATCCACCGACCGTCGCACCGCAAACAGGATGTCGTCGGGTGTCGCGGCTGGAACTTCACAGCCTCCGCACAGGATATAGCCGCCGCCGTGCTTCGCCGCTTCAATGGCATGGCAGCATTCGTCGGTGATCCCTTCGACGGATTTGGAAATGAAGTCGGTCGTGTTGATATTGCCCTTCAGCGCGATCCGGTCGCCAGCCTGCTGCTTGGCCCAGGCGATGTCCACCTGGCTGTCAAATTCCAGACAGTCTGCGCCGCTGTGGACCAGCAGATCGAAGATCGGGGTGCTGTTGCCACAGACGTGCAGGAAGACATAAAGGCCCAGTTTCTTTAGCTCTTTGATGACAAGGTAGATGTAGGGCCACACGACATCCTCGAAGCTTTTGCGGCCGATCAGCGACACGACTGACTCGCCAAACTGCACGCCGTGACAGCCGCTCTTGGCCATGCCCGTGCCGTAAGCGATCGTGACCTCGCTGCAAAAATCCATGATCGTCCGCAGATCGTCCGGCCGGTCCTTGAGTACCATCAATGCGTTAGCCATTTCCATCAGGGTACAGGCGAGGTTGAACGGCCCCGAGTTGATATTCGCCAGCACGAACCGCCGATCCCCGACGCGCTCCATGGCGAGACGGGCCGCTTCGATGAGCACCGGCATCCGTCCCGCCCGCGCAGGATCGGGAATCCGCAGATGCGCCACGTCCTGCACGTCCGTGATCACCGGCGTGGTCCAGAAGGGATATGAGTTGTCGTCCGGGAAGATGATCTCGCCGCCGAGCGCCTCATACATGATCACGTTGTCGGAGCTGATGTAGACCCCATCAAAATCGTAGCGGTCACAGTGCGCGATCTGGGCTGAGGCCAGCACGTCGGGATCGGTGTGGTAGTGATACTGGCGCACGCCGGCCAACTGGCTGGCCCTCGTCAGGAACGAAGGCGCAACCGGAACGCGATCCGGTTCCTTCATCGCCAGCGTCAATTGATGCCGTTCCACCGAGTTCACAGGGTACTCCCCTCTCATACACTTGGATTAGCGCGGTACGCCCTTGATCGCCTCGATCATGCGCGTGCTCAGTAAATCGTGGCAGAAGAACGCCACGCTGTCGGCTCCCTGCTGGCGCGCTGCCTGGGCCAGCAGCGGTAACTCGTCGGGGCGGCGGCTGCCATAGGCGGACACGTGGACACACAGCTCGCAGTCAGAACCGGAGGCGTCGATCTGGTCGCGCGCGCGGCGGGTGTCATATTCCACGACTTCGGGATCCCAGTGGATGACACAGTGCAGCGTATCAAGCACCGGGGCAAAGGCGCGGTACGTCTGCGCACCGAGCCAGGGACGTGGGGCGGTGGCATCGTGCCCGATCTTGACGGGCGGGACCAGCGCCGCCGAGAGCTTAATCCCCGGACGGATGCCCTGCACCAGTGCCCGCGCCTGGCTGAGGAACCGCACCACACAGCGGATGCGCCACTTCAGCACCTCGGCGATTTCCGGCTCTTCGAGCAGAAACAGAGGTACTTCGGTATCACCGTGCAGGTCGTCGGACAGCGCATTAATCACGTACTGCGGCAGTTTGCGCGAGGCATCCGCGACTTGCAGCGCGCGCTGTTTGACCGCTTGCAGATCGATACCGTCCTGACGGGCCTGAGCCATGCAGTGTTCGCAGAAGCAGATCGAGCCGACCAGCCGGAGCAGGGGATCGATGCGCCCGCCAAAGGTATCCAGCTCTAACATCGACTGCGGGATCTTGTCGGCCATAACGCTGGTCAGGGGGTATCGTGTGACCAGATCGCGGAACATTGCGAGCACGTACTGCTGAACGTCGGGATTGTTGAAACACAGGAACAGCCGGTCCCGCGAGCCATACAGATTCTCGACGGCCACCTCCGGCATTTCCGCGGCGACCCGCCCGTTGGCGAAGCACGAGATCCAACCGGACAGGCCGATGTTTACTCTGGCGGCCGCGTCGGCTGCTTCTCGAAACAGGTCACGGCCTGCCCAGTCGCGCGTGGAGACCGGGCGGATCCGGCAGCCCGCGTAGGCCGATTCATCCGCCGGGTAGAAGGTCATGCCTGTCTCAAGCTGGTAGATCTGGCGCGGGTGCCGGGGCATGACCATACGGTAGCCCTTATAGATGATCGAACAGAGGATAAATTCGCTGTGCCCCATCTCGGCGGCTTCGGCCATCACACAATCCGCGCCCAGGCCCTCGATCACGGACGGGAACGCAATATCCCATGTCTTATAACTCACGCTGCACCTCCTCCGGGTGAAGAACTCAGCTTAAAGAAGCTCGCGGGCGTAGGTCTGGACCTTACGAACAGCTTCAGCGATGTCGTGCATCGCAGGTTCGTCGGCCAGCAGCATGGTCTGCGAAATCCAGACGGCCTCGGTGGCGCAGGCGCGCTCACTCACCGGGCAGCGCTCCTCGAAATCCGCATAATCAAGCTGCCGGCTGTGTTCCCAGCTATCCAGGGGCCACGCTCCGCCATAAAAATTCTTGTCGACAAAAAGCGGGTTTTTGTACAACGGCATGATATATCCGGCGAACGCGCTGGAAATACCTTCGGCCTGCAGCGCGGCCACAAAGCGCTGCTTGCTGAGTCCGGCGAACGCCCGCGAATCGTAGCGAAACATATAGATGTGATGAGAGTGACTCGTGGTCGAGGGCAGCGTGACCAGAGGCGTGATCCCCTCAATCGCGCTCAGCCGATCGTCCAGCAGCCGCGCGTTGGCCATCCGGCGGGCGTTCTGCTCCGGCAGCCGCCGAAGCTGCCCCAGCAGCAGCGCGCCCTGGAATTCGGTGATACGCGCGTTGGAAGCCAGGACAAAATGCTGGTACCAGGGGTGCCCTTTCTTGCGCCCGGCCCACACCAGCATCTCACAGGCTTCGGCGTAGTCGGCCCGATTGGTCGTGATTACACCCCCTTCGCCGGCCGTCATATTCTTGGAAAGCTGGAAACTGAACGATCCCATGTCGGCCAGCGAGCCGCATTTGTGCCCGTTGTAGGACGAGCCATGCGCATGAGCCGCATCCTCCAACACCTTCAGGTTATGCTGCTGCGCCAGGACGTTGATCGCGTCCATATCGCATGGCTGCCCCCCAAAGTGTACCGGGATGATGGCCGTGGTCCGTTCGGTAATGGCTTCTTCGACGCGCCGCGGATCGAGATTGTAGGTATCGGGATCGATGTCGGCGAAAATGGGGATCGCGCCGACCATCAGCACGGCGGTGGCGGTGGCGACGTAGGTATACGGCGGGACGATGACTTCATCGCCGGGGCGAATACCCATGGCGCGCAGTCCAATTTCCATCGTCACGGTGCCGTTGGCCGCGCAGATCCCAAACTTGCAGTCGTGAGCACGGGCAAACGCGCGCTGGAAGCGTGCAACCATACTCTTGGGATCAAGCTCATCCTCGGCCAGTTCCACACCCTGTCCATAAGAATGACGCCACCAGTTGCCTGAGCGCAGCACCTCCAGAAGCAGGCGTTCATCTTCCTGATCAAAGATCGGCCATTGGGGCCAGGGGGCGGTGCGTACCGGCGACCCCCCGTTAAGCGCCAACTGACTCATGCTGTCCTCACTTCTGTATCTGTCCAATCAACTCGCGCATGGTTTTGACAATCCGCTCTTCTGAATCAGGCGTGAAGGGGGCCGGGTGCCGGTAGAACCGCCACGCATCGTCCACCTCATAGCCGCCTTTAGCCATGGACTCGCAATCCGGCACATAGCCAACAATCGGGGCCGCATAACTGACGGGAAGCAGGGCCATATCGCGGCTCATGGCGCGGATACGAAACCCGGTGATCGCGAACACTTCCGCCGATATACAGGCGAGCGCGATTGGTCCCACCCGCAGCACGGCGACGGTGGCGCGACAGGGTTTCACCGGCCCGCCGCCGTCAATCGCCGCCAGGACACGGCGCTCCGCATTCGCCAGCGCCTTCGAGGCAAAAGCGGCTTTACTGGCATCCGGGCGCTCCCCCGGTTTGATGTTCATGATGTTCCCCAGCAGCCGGATGGTAGCCTGCACGTCGGACGAGTCCACATCCCCATGGGCAATACGGTCAAAGTTCTCGATCGTCCGCTGCGTCGCCGCGCGTGGAGGCAGCGCCTGATAGGTCAGATAGAGATCTGTTGAGGCCATGCGAAGCGGCGTGCCATCCAGGGGATAGAGCCGGACGGGTAGATCGTCCAGATGTCTCGTGAAAGGTCCCAGCCAGTCCTCCATGGCGGCCCGTTCAGCGGAAACGGCCCGCGGGCCGATGTCGCCGGTCGCGCCCTGCACATACAGGCAGGGGCCGTCGAGCAGGTCCGCCACGCGCCGGGCCAGCGCGCCGGGAATATCGCCCCCGATCTGCTGTGTGCAGACCGCTGCGCCGTGACAGGCAAAGTGCAGCACGGCGGCGATCGTTTTCCCGGCGGGATCACGGAACCGCAGCGCCGTCAGCGTGTCATCGACCGGGCCGCGCTCCAAGACGAAGCCGTCCGGCTCAAGGGCCATAGAGACCCGTCCATCCGCCAGCAGGGCGCGGCGATTGATCGTGTGGCCGGGGATACGGTACGATGCCGCATGCAGCGAGGCGGGGCCGAGCGATTGCAGCGCCTGTTGGGCGGCCTGTACGGTGCGCGCACAAAGCAGCTGCCAATAGGCGGCGTCAGGCTCGCTCTCCCCCTCTAAGGGACTGGTAGGCGGGGCGCTGTGCGTATGAGTTGCGGTCAGGATGGCTTGCGCCCGTGAGAAATCCTCACCCAGAGCGGATTCCAGCGCCGCAAAAAGCTGTTGTTCGAGTGGTTCCGAAATCGCCAGGACTTCAAAGCTGACCAGCCAATGGAGCGGCCCAGCCTGACGGAGGGCCAGCACGCGCACACTCAGAGGATCATCGACGCCGGTCGAAGGTTGATTCTCCCGGAAGATGAATCCACTCAACGGGATGCCGGGTTGGGGGGTAATATCGGCTTCGCCGTAGCCGACGGTCAGCGCCAGCACGCTCATGATAGCACTCCTAACCACGGCCGGGAACCGGGCCGGTCGATTGGCGAATGATCAGCTCAGGAGGGACGCGGATCAGGGTCTCTTCACGCTGAAGCTGCGGTTGGTTGATCATCTCCAGCATCATATTCAGCACGTACTCGCTCATCGTGTCGATAGGCTGGCGCATGGTGGTAAGCGACGGGCACAGGAACTTCCCGAGGTCGATGTCGTCAAACCCGACGATCGAGAAATCGTGTGGAACTCGCAGACCGGCGTCCGCCACGGCTTTTAGCGCGCCGATCGCCATAATATCGTCGGCGGCGAATACCGCGGTCGGCGGCTCTCTGAGTTCGAGCAGCACCTGCATGGCCCGATACCCGCCGTCGGCGTTGTTGGTCTGGGCCTGGATCCATTCGGGCCGTAAAGGTAGTTGGTGCTCGTCGACATAGCGCACGAACGCTTCTCGCCGCTCGCGCAGATCCCCAAGCCAGCCGCCATCAATGAAACCGAATTGGCGGTGCCCGTGGCTGTAAAGATGGTCCAGCAGCGCGTATGTTCCCGCGTAGTTATCCGTATTGACGGTGTAAAGCGAGGCAGGTGAAGGTCCACGGCACACGCCGACCACGGCATGTTTCCCCTGGAGCATTTTTTGGAGCGCCGCTTCGTCGTTTTTCAGGTCGCCCAACACGATCACGCCATCGGTATGGCGTGTATCGAGCACGTTGGTCATGGTCAGGGCCTCTTCGGGGTCGCTTTGGGCGTGCCCCAGCACCAGATGGTAATTCATCTGACGCGCCTGTACGCTCAGTTCGGAGATGAACCGGGCGAAAAAGGGATCCGCAATCTCGCGCACGATCAGGCCCAGGAGATGAGATTTTTTGCCGCGCAGCGCGCGCGCAATCGGATCGGGGGTGTATCCCAGTTCGGCGGCGGCCTCAAGCACCCGCTGGCGGGTCTCCGCGCTGATCATATCGCTGGAGTTGTGGTTGAGGACACGTGAAATCGTGCTCGGTGATACGCCCACGCGGGCCGCCACGTCACGGGCAGTGACACGGCCCGTGGCACGCTGCAACTCGCGCCGACTGGTTTTCCTGGAGGACATTGCAGATTCACCTGTAAAGTGGTTTAATAATCTATGCAATCGTTTGCTGTCAATCGCATGATAGCACACGTTTGAGTGCGCCGTCAAGCAGGTTGTCATTTGCGCATCAACTTTGTGAGGGGTGGCGTTGTGGGCGAGTCGTTCGCGGAGCCGTTTGCGCTCACCGGCGGCCGGATCGTTCTGCCGGATCGCGTTGAGACCAGCCGGGCGATCGTGGTAGGTCATGGGCGGATCACGGCCATCATCGACGTGGACGCGGTGGATCCGCACCTGCCGGTTCTCAACGTGGAAGGCCGCCTGATCACGCCCGGACTGATCGACATTCACACGCACGGGGCACTCGGCCATACATTTAACGATGCGAGCGCTGAAGCGTACAGCACCATCGTTCAGGAGCAGGCGCGGCACGGCGTGACCAGTCTGTTGGCGACAATCGCGACGGCTCCTCTGCCCCAGTTACGGGCGTGCCTGTCCTTTGCCCGACAATGGGTCGCCACCACAAACGAAGGTGCGGAGCTGCTGGGCGTTCATCTGGAAGGCCCCTACTTCAGCCACGCTCAAAAAGGCGCTCAGGACCCGGCCGGTCTCCGGGTGCCAGATGACGGAAGCCCGGATCAACTGCTTGAATTTTCGGACATCATCCGGGTGATGGCGCTGGCCCCCGAACTGCCGGGGGCGCTGCCGCTGGTGGAACGGCTGGTCTCACTGGGGATCGTGCCGGCAGCGGGTCACAGTTCGGCCCGCGAAGCGGATATGGTGGCGGCCATTAACGCCGGGCTGCGCCATATCATTCATATCTGGAGCGGCCAATCCTCGACGGTGCGCGAGGGTCCGTGGCGAATCCCTGGCTTGCTCGAAGTCTCGTTGGTGGATGATAGTCTCTCGGTCGAGATGATTGCCGATAACCGTCACCTTCCGGCAACGCTGATGAAGCTGGCCTACAAGTGTATCGGTCCCGATCGGCTGAGTGTGGTCAGCGATGCGACCAGCGGCACAGGGCTTGAGGACGGTGCCCATTTTCGGATGGGCGGCATGGAGTATGTGGTCCGGGACGGCGTCGGCATGATGCTGGACTATACGGCATTCGGAGGAAGCACCACCTTTGTCAACCAGATGCTGCCGATTCTGATTGACGTCGTCGGGGTGCCACTGGTAGAAGCCATCCGAATGGCAAGTCTCACGCCCGCGCGAGCGATCGGCGTGGCTGATCGGAAGGGCAGCCTGACCCCCGGCAAGGACGCGGACATCGCCATTTTTGACGACAACTTTGCCCCGTGGCGTGTATTGGTGGGTGGGCGGTGGAGCCGCCCCTCGGAATATAAAACAGGAGCGCTGACATGATCGACCCCCTGCGGATCGTGCAGTATGATCGGTTGCCCGCCCGCGTATATCGCACCAATGAGGAGATGGGCCAGGCGGCCAGCCTGGATGCGCGCGACATCATCACGCACGCCCAGGCTGAGAGAGGCGAGGCCAACATCATCCTGGCAACGGGCAACTCTCAGCTCACATTTCTGCACGCGCTGCGCCGGCTTGAGGGTATCGATTGGTCACGGGTCACGGTGTTTCACATGGATGAGTATGTCGGGATCTCGCCCGAACACCCGGCCAGTTTTCCCCGTTTTTTGCGTGAACATTTGCTTGACATCGTATCCCCCGGAACCTTTTTCCCGATCCCCAGCCAGCCGGCGGATCGGGCCCAAGCCTGTGCCGATTATGCGCGGCTGCTCGACTTGCACCCGGCGGATCTTGTCGCATTGGGTTGGGGCGAAAACGGCCACCTGGCGTTTAACGATCCCCCCTTCGCGGATTTTGACGATCCGCAGCGCGTCAAAGTGGTGGAGTTAGCCGAAGCCAGCCGCCGGCAGCAGGTGGGCGAAGGCCACTTCGCATCCCTGGACGACGTTCCCACCCATGCGATCACCCTGACGATACCCGCCCTGCTGGCAGCGAAGCGCATCCTGTGTATCGTGCCGGAAGCGCGTAAAGCGGCGGCAGTCCGTCAATGCCTGTTGGAACCGGTGAGCGAGAGTCGTCCAGGATCGATTCTGCGCACCGTCGACCATGCTTGCCTGTATCTGGATCAGGCGTCGGCCGCTGCGCTGCAGCTTTCGTATCCCTGAAAGGGACGACAGGACAGCCGCGCACTCAGCATCTCGCGCCGTGAAACAAGCCGTGCTCCCAGATGCCCCTCTGTTTGAGGCTCCGGTTCGTCTGAGGAATGCCAAAACGTCCGCGTATATCCCCCGGTTCGCCCCCTGCATTATGCGGGTTGGGAGAAAGTAGACGGATAGCGCCAGGATTTGATGGGTTATAGTCCGCCTCGTAGTCGTGCATCAAGCCATTTGGCGTATCGTTCATCCCGGTTGTTGGTGCCATAATAGAGAGAACGGCAACTATACTCTGAACGAACAAGGAAACCGATGAAACCGATGATCCGGGTAGTGTTGGCGGACGATCATGGCGTTGTGCGGCGAGGTATTCGTGAATTTCTGGAAGAAGAGGGCGATATTCAGGTGGTGGCCGAAGCGGAAAACGGGCTTCAGGCCGTCGATCTCACGAAGACCTCTCAGCCGGATGTCGTGGTGCTCGACATCCAGATGCCCGGCTGCAATGGCATCGAGGCGGCTCAGAAAATACGCCTGATCCACGGACAGGGCATTGGGATCCTGATACTCACCGCTTACGACGACGATCCCTACGTGCTGGCCGCATTGGAAGCGGGAGCCAACGGCTATGTGATGAAATCAGCCGATGCGGATGACATCGTTCAGGCCGTGCGCGATGTGAACGAGGGCAAGCGCGTGCTGGATCCATCCATCGCGCCCCTGCTGGATGGTATCCTCGCGGAAGCCGGGCCGACCGACCTGACCGAACGCGAATTAGGCGTGCTGGCCTGGACCGCGCGCGGCCTGACCAACAAAGCCATTGCCTACCAGCTCAAGATCAGCCCGCGAACCGTGCAGGGCCATCTGGCGAGCATTTACACCAAGCTGGGGGTGGGAACCCGCACCGAAGCCGTGACGAAGGCGGTCCAGATGGGCCTGATCTCCATCCGCAGCCATGAAGGGTAGAACGTCACATCAGGGGGCGCCCTCGGATGCGCTTTCTGTGGAGAGCGACCGCAAATAATCGACCAGCGCCCAGGTTTCCTCCGGCGTAAACACCGTGCCGAAGTTGGGCATATCGGTCCCCATGCCGCCGCGCCGGATCTTGGCATAGAGCACATCGTCCCGCCGCGTGAACATATAGCCCGGATCGGCAAAGCACAATCGGATTGTTGGCGGTTGACGATGCGGCGGGCCCATCACCCGCGCCGGATTCCCCGTGACAGGCCGCGCAGTTCTTGTTGTACAAATTCCGCGCCGCTGCGAACGCCTTCTGCGATAAGCCGCCCCTCCACAGATACGCCACCACATCGACCAGATCGGCACGCGCGCTCTCAGGATTCGAGACGATCAGCCGGTCGAGCGCCTGAGCCGGGCTGTGCGAGCGCCGCCAGTCCTCATCCTGCACATCGTCGGGAACGGTCACACTCGTCATCAGCGCCGCGCCGCGCGCCGCCGAGGGGGCTGATCCAGCGCGATCGACGGCAGCGGGTGATCGTCCTCCCCCATGTGAACATTGTCGTCAATATCCACGCCTTCCGCGATCAACGCGTCGATCACCGGGTCATGCTGCGGAGCGGGCAGCACCCCCGGATTGGCCGGATCGTCCACCTGCACGACGCCGCGCATCCGCCAGTGATCGGGGCTGCACCAGGTATTGCAGTAGAACGTGTACGTGCCCGCGTGGTCAAACGTCAGGGTGACTTCTTTCACCTTGCCGGGATCAACGTGGCCCAGATCGATGCCCAGCCCTGGCCCGATGGCGATGCCGTGCGTCACGTCCACCGAGGAAAAACGCAGCGTGACGGTTTCGCCAGCGTCCACCCGGATCGCGTCCGGCTGGAAGCCGCCCGCTTCGGGGACCGCGGCACGAATATCGATCACGCGCGTGGGCGCGATCAGCGGGCGCAGCCCATACTGGTAGCCCAGCGCAGCCGCCGGCAGACCGATCAGGATCAGGAGCAGTACCGCGAAAGCCAGTTTTTCCCGTCGCTGCATGATTATCCCAGATACAACCGCAAGAAGGCCAAGGTGACAAGCGGTGAGAAATCCGGCCACCGGCAGAGTCGCCAGAAACGCGGGGCGGTGTTCGCGGCTGTGCTGTCGCGCGATTTTGTAGGCGGTATTCAGCGCGAACAGCAGCCCGGCCGTCAGCACGCCCACCTGCAAAAAGGCGGTCAGCGTGGGCCAGAGCGGCGTCCAGCCGGTTTGGGCCGTACCAAACAGATTCCAGCCCCAGCCGAACGGGTCGGACACGCACGCCAGCGCGTAACTGCCGTTGACCAGCACAAAGCCCAGGCTGAACGCGATCCAGCCGGCGAGCCCGAGCGGGAACGAGCGTATAGGCATAGTCCACGAACAGGCGGCGCATCGGGCTCGCCTGCCCGGACAGTCTGCGCGAGGCGAACGTAACGAGCCAGAACAGCCCCGGCAGCGCAGCAGGTTGACGGCCAGGAATCCGGCGGCGTACAGCGCCCAGTGCGGCAGCGACTCCATATTGGCCCAGTTTTTGAGCCAGCCCCACGGCCCAAGCAGCACGGCCGAATACAGCAGCGCGCAGCCGAGCATGATGAACGCTTTATACGCTTCGTCCAGCCGGCGCTCTTTGCTCGACCAGCAGATCGCTGCCGGCGGGCCGCAGGTTGATCACGATGTTATTTTTCGGGCAGGTCTTCAGGCACTCGACGCACATGCCCGCAGTAGGTGTTGCGAGTCAGATTGCCGGGGAAGACCATCCAGGGGCAGCCATAGCCGTACTCGTTGCCGGTGATACAGTCCTTGGTGGTATGCGCCGCGCACACGTCCTGATCCGCCACGCGCAGTTCGACGGGCGACAGCATGCGAATACAGCCCGATAAATCCGCCGACCGGGCACACGTAGCGGCAGAAGACGCGGTTGTCGGTAGAGCGCGCTCAGCAGCACGCCGACCATCAGGAAACTGAACAGCACCCAGGCGCTGACGGCGGGGCGCGTCAGGATGATCGTGCTGAACACCGCCACGCCCAGGAATCCGAAGTTTTGCAGCCACATATTTTTCAGGCGGCGCGGCCAGCGGCGGTTGAGCGTCAGCAGCCGGCCGGATCGACGCTGGACGATGCTCCGCCGCTGCAGCCATTCGCCCGGCGCGGGGATCGGGCAGATGGCGCACCACAGCCGCCCGGACAGCGGCACCATCACGATGATCAGCAGCGCCCACCAGACGATCCACACGAAGATGATGCCGAAGTTGCGGCTGCCGGCAGGCGTGCCGAACAACCCGGTCAGGATCGCCAGCATGAACACCGACAGCGTAGCCAGCATCAACACGGGCTGGAACGCCCGCGATTTCAGGATCGCCTTGAGCAGCGGAAAGCGCTCTAGCAGATTGACGCGTGATGGTGCCAGCATAGGTCTTTACGGCACCCAATTGGATCGAATGGTCAGCAGCTTATCCGGCTCTTCGGGATCATTGGTGCGCAGATGCACGCGGAATTCGTGCTGCCCGCCCATATCGCCGTGCATCATGAACTCAACCGACACAGTGGCTTGATAGCCGGGCTCGATGGTCGTCGAACTGACGACAGCGCGAGGCGGTCAACACCCCTCGATCGAGTTCGACCTGCGGCTCGCCCAGAATGACCAGCGGCTCATCGCCCACGTTGCGCACTTCAAATGTGGTGGTGATCGTCTCGCCCAGTGGGACATCGCCGTAATCGATGAAATCCTGCGCCACGTCGACGCGCGGCGCGCCGGTGACTGCGGGCGCGAAGTCGGAGTCAAACTCCGTTGAGCCAGACCCGGACTCGCCGTCTCGGTTCCGCCCCAGCAGAATCGCCAGCGCGCCGATCACGATCATCACGCCCACCACGCCGAGCGCGAGCCACGGCATCTGTCTCGATGACGCGCGCCCCTTTTTACTACGCTGTGTTTTATATTGTCCCATGTGTTATCTCCTGATGGGTTCTATCCAATTTCGCCACGAACCAACATACCGGGCGCGGTACGTCGCGCCCATCTCCTTACTGATATTGAACAACTCAGAAAATATGCGCCTGGATTTCGCCTGCCGCCGCGATATACGAGACGCCGATCATCATAAAGACACCAACATAGAAGAGGGCTTCGCCAATGCGCGCCTTTCTGGCTGCTGCCAGCGGCAGAAACTCCACCGCGTAGGGGAACACGAGCAGCGGGATAAAGGCGACAGCGAGAATCATGACCATGGCATCCGCGCCAAACCAGTTTTCACCCTGGATCAGGAAGTAAATCGGCCACGGGGGTTTGGTCGCTTCAATCCCCGAAATGGTGGGGCCGCTCTCCGGTCCAACGATAAAAGGGGCTTCCATGACGAAACTCTGCACGACCAGGAAGAGCGTGAGCGCCACGGAATAGGCTACGGCTTTTTGCCAGCGCGTTGTCACCAGCACATGCACTTTGCGCATCAGGATATGGAGCACCAGAGTTACCGCCATAATAAAGATCGTCGCCACGATATGCAGAGCCGTTAACTTCATCAGCGTATATTCGCCTGAGAAGAAATCGGCAACCGCGCGGCCGAGGGGCACCAGGGTGAACGAGTACATCATATGCTCGAAACCTTCCAGGGCCTCCTGGTCGCCGCGCATGAACGTACCCGACAGAAAGGCGACCCAACCGACGATCAGTCCCAGTGCGCCCAACAGCCAGATCAGCTTGCGCTTGCCCAGGAACGTGCGTGTCGAGACGGTGCGGGCCGCGTGCAGCAGCGAGAGCAGGATAAAGATCTCGCTGGACCAGTTGTGAAGGTTTCTGAAGAAAGCCAGTGCCGGCTGGTTCGTCATGTCCTCCACACTGCTATACACCTCGGTTGACGTGGGCATGTAGAAAAACGTGATGATGATGCCGGATGGTATAACCAAAAAAACCAGAATAATCCCGGTGACGGTGCCCAGGGTGTGCCAGTCGATCGCGTTCTTGAGCCGGCTGCTCAGGTTTCCCGTTTTGATTTTGGCGAAGGCCAGATATGTCACGGCGAAAAACCCGCCAAAAAGGATGAACCGGATCTCGTCCTGATCGCCTTTTTGGTAGGCATCGTCTTGCACCCGCTCCACAAAACGATCGAGTTCAGCCGCATCAATGGCAGACTTCTCGTCGATGCCCATGTAGCCGATTTGGGGTTCGCCGTGCCCATGGCCCGATTCTTCAGCCGCGTGGCCGTGTCCGGCATCAGCGGTCTCGTGTTCGGTCGCGGCGTGATCATCGGCGCTGACCACTTCGCTTATTGCTTCTGCGTCGCTGGTGCTGCCAGCGTGGTCATGATTGGCGGCAGGAGCCTCCTGTTCGGTCGAAGCATGATCGTCGGCGCTCGGCATTTCGCTCATCGCTTCTGCGTCGGCGGCGCTGCCGGCGTGGTCGTGATCGGCGGCAGGAGCCTCCAGATCGGAAGAGGGGTGATCGTCGGCGTCTGCTACTTCACCAACCACGGCCGCGTCGTGCTCCGCATTATGACCAGACTCCTCGGTGTGGCTTGCTTCGCTTTCCGCACTATCAGGATGGGCGTCGTCGTCCTGAGTAATATCCAATGTGCTGACCGCAAAGATCACGAGCAGCGCCCCCACGAGCAGCGCCACGCCAAGCAGGACGAGGTTCTCTTTTTTCATGTGGTATACAACTCCCCAGTGCTCGATAGTTTATTTGAAAGACGTCGTAAGTTGAGACGATTGCTGCGGCTCGGACTTACCTTGTGACCACAGATAAGTCAGCATGCCGGCCGCCGCGAGCAGTACCAGCCCGATCGCCCGCCAGAACGGGGTATTCGAGTCCACGACCAGCTCCCCGATCATGAAGGGATGCAGCGAGCCGCAGTTCACCGCGCAGCGATAGCGAAACTTGCCCGCCTGATCCGCCACGAACTCGATCTGCTGCGAGACGCCCGGCTCGACGCGCGTATCAAAGCCGTAGCCATCCAGGTAAAAGCCATGCACGACGTCCGAGGCGGTCAGCGTAATCACCACCCGGTCGCCCCGATTGACATGTACCCGGCCCGGCGCGAACTCGAACTGGCGGGCATCCAGGGTGATATGGCGCGTGGTGGCTGCCTGTTCCCACGGCACAGGAACCACCAGCATAACCACGGCAAGCAGCCCGAACGGCAGCAGCCAGCGTATCATGTCAGTCCACTGGGAGCGGTGTATTGGTCGACGGGCCGAAGGCGCTGTACTGCCCATCCACATACGCGCGGATGTCGGGCGGTGACATTCCCTCCCCACGCAGCCGGATCACGTCCTGTGTGATGTCCACACAGATCCCGCAGCCCGTGGCATGGTTGTCAAAGGTGATCGTGCCATCACTGGCGCGCTCGCGGATATAGCAGCTTAAGTTGCTGGTGTGCCCCATCGCGCCGCAGCCGCAGTAACACGGATACTTGGCTAACTCGTCCGGGTGATCGACGGCGAACTGGTAGGCATCCTGCACCCGGGGTGGCGTATCCTTGACAAAATCGGGCAAGTGGGACTCGTGATTGGACGCATCACCTTTCCCGCCACAGGCGGAAAGTCCCAGCGCAGCGACCATCATCAGCAGCAGCAGTCCCGACAGGTATTTTCTGGAACGCATGAAACCCTCTTTTCCTTAAGCAAGTACAAAGTGACTATAATCCGTCTGGAAATGCGGCAACATACGCCAAATGGCGTATTCTTTGACAAACGGGGAAGGTCAGGCCGTTTGCTGAGAGGGTTGATCATGACACACTTAAGAGCCTTGTGGCGCGCGCTGCCCGTCCAACTCATCCTGTTTCTCGTCATCCCCCTGGCGGTCGTGCTCTCGGCGGGCGCGTTTCTGAGCGTCCGCTGGCACGAGAACGCCATGCGCGATCTGGTGCGCGGCCGCGACGAGCGTGCGATCCAACTGGCGGCGGATGACCTCGCCACCCGGATCGAGCAGCACCGGATGGGACTGACTCTCATCCAACAGCATCTCGATATTGGACTGACCCTGGCCGAACTGGCGGCGGATGAGCCCGATCTGGTGGGCATGTTTGATCGGGGCTTGTTTTCGAGCGGCTCGCGCGACGAACGCTGGCCTCCCGATGCCGAAGCCTGCACCCCGGATCAACCGGGTATCGTAACTGTGACATACCCTAGGACCGGCTCCGATCTGGCCGGCTGCGTTTCACTCGACCAACTGGGGGTGAGCCAGATCACCGACCAGTTACATACCAATCATGCGGTGTTGGTCTATCTCGTGGATGAACAGGGGCGGGTGCGGTTTAGCTCCGACGGCAGCAGGTTAGGCGGGCCCATCTCAGCCGGGCTGACGGCGGCGGGTGTGCTGGACGGAAGACCAGGATCGGCTGAAACCGAGGAAGGTCGCAGGGTCGTGGCGTACAGCCCGGTCGCGGGAACGGACTGGACGATCATTATGACCGAACCCTGGCACGAGATCACCAACACCCGGCTGCGGCTATCCCAATCCGCGCCGCTGACCGTACTGCCCATTACGCTGCTCAGTGTGCTTGTTCTGGGGTTTGGGACGCTCCGTGTGGTCCGGCCGCTGCAGCGCCTGCGCCAGCAGACCGCTGCCCTGCCTGATGGCGATGTCGGCCAGCTTCAGCAGCCGATCGGCGGGATTCGGGAGATCACCGATCTGCAGAAAACGCTGTACGAAATGACCATCCGGCTGCGGGATGCCCAGGATACCCTGCGTGATTACATTGGGGCCATCACCCGCGCCCAGGAAGACGAGCGTTTCCGGCTGGCCCACGATCTGCATGATGATACCGTTCAAGCTTTGATTGCCCTCAACCAGCGCATTCAGATGGTCCAGCGCACGCTCAAGCGCGATCCCGACAAAGCCGAGGATCGCCTGCACGAGCTGCGCACGATGGTGGATCAGGTTATTGTCGATGTTCGCCACATGATCCAGGCGATGCGCCCGACCTATCTGGCCGATCTGGGATTGGTGTCGGCACTCCGGGCACTGGTCCAGGCAGGACAAGCGGACGGTCTCGAAACCCGTTTCGAAATTCAGGGCGAACCGCACCGCCTGACAGATGACCTGGAACTCACCCTGTACCGCGTTGCGCAAGAGGCGATGACGAATGTGATCAAACACGCTCGCGCTGAACATCTTATTGTGATCCTGAGTTTCGATCCGGATCACGTGGGTCTGGCGGTGCAGGATGATGGTCAGGGCTTCCGGGTTCCCGAACACCTGCTGTCGCTGGTGAACTCGGGCAGCTATGGGCTGGTGGGCATCTCGGAGCGCGTGCAGCTCGCCAATGGCACTCTGTCCATAAAGTCTCGTGAACCCCGTGGAACCACGCTCACGGTACAGATCCCAACCCTGTAAGATGTCGTCCAGATCCGACCACTTCACATTCGACCCACCTGGTAGCCAAAATCGCAAATTTCGTTTATCATCAAATAACGTATGTAAATAGCTCTTTTAGTACGTTATCGATTTTGGGGGATCTGTGGTGACCAATAACGCGCTTGAACCGCTTCACCAAATCCATCCTGACAGAAGCTCACACGATTTTGATGCACTGGTCGAGATTACCGAGCGCACATTGGCCTACAGCAGCGCACGCGTCTACCACCAGACGTTTGAGGCGTGGCGGCTGTGGGCGGTGGCCCATCACCTGTCGCCACTGGATCTGAACGCGCCTAACGTCGTCCAGTTTCTGATCGATCAGCCGGTCACGAAGGCCACACGACAGCGCATGTTGTCAGCCCTGCGAACATTGGCGGAAATGCTGGCCATACTCGATTACCAGAATCCTCTCCGCGAACTGGCGGTCCGCACGCTGCAGCGCATCAAAGTGCCTGCCGAAAACCTGGCGGATAACGAACGCCCCAAACGAGCTCTCACGGCAGAAGAGGCGGATATCGTGCTCTCTGTCTGGGAGGACGATACCCATCAGAACAAGCGGAACCGAGCCATCATTGCCGTACTGCTGTCGACGGGCATGCGACGATCTGAGGCGGCGGCTCTAAAGTGGGCCGATGTCGATCTGGCTGAAGGCGTGATTTATATCCGGCATGGTAAAGGTGATAAGGCCCGTGAGGTGGCGATCTACGGCGATCTGGCGATCCATGCCTTACAGGGTTGGAAAAGGGCGCAGGGTGGTGGCCGGAAGTATCTCTTCTGTACGGTCAACAAAGGCGATCATCTCGGCCCGGATAAACCGATGACGCCGACGAGTTTGTACCGCATGGTGAAGGAGACCGAGAGGCGGGCCGAGATCGAGCACTTCAGCCCTCACGATGCACGCCGCACGCTGATCACCGAATTGCTAAGGACCGGAACACCCCTGGCGGATGCCCAGGCACAGGCAGGACACAGCCAGGGGCAAACTACGCTGCGCTATGCTCAAGCCGCCGATGCACGCCAGCGCCGGCAGAAGGGGCGGCTGCGCTATGGGTAGCCGATCGCGAAATCAAAGCTGCAAATCGGATGACACCCCTACTGGTAACGGGCGATAAGTTGCGCGGCCGTCTCAAGATCCCCGGCCCGCAGCGCATCGGCGGCGGCATCCAGTTGCGCGCTGATGTCAGGATCTCCGGCATGTGCTTGGCGCGCGTTCCACAACTGCAAGGGGAGCCGCAGATCGTCATAGGTGAATGGGAAGTCATTATTCTGCATGGCGCGGCGGGTATCCTGAATAATCTCAAGATACTGGTAGCCGAATTCGTGGGTCGGCTCGATGATCGTGCCTTCGCCGTAGTCGTTCCAGGTGATCAGTTGGATCACCTCTGGGTTCTGGTCAAGCGCCAGTTGGAGCGTAAATTTCAGCGTTTCGCCCTGCCGCGCATCCAGGTAGCCATAGCTGGCACGGACGCCGGCTTCCTGGTAGATGTCGTAAAAACCGGGAAAAGCCCCCGCGACCCCATAATCCCACCGGCGGGCCTTGCGGTAAAACTCGTTCAGGTACGCGTCCAGCGCTTCCGGCGTGACAGTGAAGCCGAACATGGGCGGCCAGGGGAAGCTCGCCAGCGCGTCAAGCACCATGTGCTTATCCAGCGTCACCAGCGCGGGCGGCGTATCCAGCACCGAAAACAGAGTTGCCCAATCCGATGAGCTGCGGAAATACTGCGGGCCAAAGGTGAGCAGAAGCGGCCGGCCATCGACTTTCAGGTAGGCGTCATCGCTGAACCACTGCGCCTGCATATAACGCATCACGTCCTGGCCGCGCGTGTGGGCCTCGTCACGCGCGATAAAACCCTCGTTGACCATGTGCATGATCGACTGGTCTTCATAGCAGATCACGAAATACAGCCCGGCTTTTTTGATGTGCTCGAACAGCTTATTGGTGCTCTCATTGAGCCTGGCATAATCCCGAAAATCGACCATGCCGTACCAGTCCACGATGACGCCATCGATCCCGGCGAGCTTCATCAGCAGCACCTGATATTCCAGGATCGCGTCGTCGCTGGAGTCGTAGGGTCCCGTCAGCGGCATAAAATGCGCGGCGATCTCGGGCTGGCCCTGCGCGTTCATCCGGGTGGGATCAAAGTGATCCATCGTCCAGTGCCATCCCCAATAGCCGCTGACCTCAGGCGTTTGATACCAGGGCATATAGTGCGCCAGCAGCAGCGGGCGTTCCTGGGCTGGTTCAGCTCTGGCCCGCATATCCTGAGACTGCCCTCCGGCGATCACGGCCGCAAGGATCAACCAGATGATGGTTTTGGGCAGCGGGTGGTTTTTCATCATTTTTCCTCTCTACGGCGTGTTCTCCCGGTCGCTCTCATGGGCTGTCAGCATATTGAGGTAATCGATCTGGGCGTGCCACTGCGTCCGGTGGACATGCTCATCATACGCGCCATACCGCCAGGATTTCACCGGCGGGGTATAAGCCACAAACCGCGGGACGATTCCGGCGGTGTGGAGGGCGTGCTCCACATGCCCAAAGCGGAGATAGAGCTCATCGTAACGGTAGGTGATTCGCTCGTCGGCCGTGTTGTTCCACAGGACGATCAGCGCAGGGTGGTGCGTATCCCGGACCGCATGCACGCCCGCCTCGCACAGGACTTCGGCCAGGGCGCGCGCCTGCGGCTCGGACATGGCGATCCCATAGGGCGCAATCTGCGCCGGATCGGCGAGGATCGCGTCGATATTTGCGGCGATCTGGTTACGCACGCCGGTGTGCAGCCGGAAGAAGCGCAGCATGTGCAGCAGCTTCTCGCGTTTGCGATCGCGGCGCGCCAGCAGCCCGCTGTCATTCTGCAGAATGATGTTGACCGTTGACGATCCATCCACCGCGATCCCGCTGATCTGAAGCGTTTCGGTGTCCGCGTGATAAATGCCGGCTGCGGGCACGGGCTGGCCGTCGATCATGATGGCGATCGACGCGTTCTCGCGGATGCCGTGCAGGTAGATGGTATATGTCCGCTGCGGTGGGATCAGCGCCGGATCGCCCACCGGCGCGCCGACAGCGAATTCGAGGCGGTCCGCCGCCCAATGCTGTGTGAACGTGGTCCGGCAGGCATGGCCCACCCGGTAGGCGTTGGATTCGCCATCGTCCTCGTAGAGCGTAAAGGCGTGATCCGCGCCCGCGAACACATGGACATGCAGTTCGTTGGGGTTATCGACGCCGCCCCAGCCAGCACGCGGCCCCAGCGGCACAATCGCGCCGGCCCTGGCGAACAGGGGAATATCCGCCAGCCGCCCATAGATGGCGTACCAGCTATCCCCTGTGAAATGCTCGCCGGTAAAGAAGTGATACCACTCACCCGCCGGCAGCCATACCACCTGCCGGCTCAGCCCGGTATCGGGATCGGCGGGGCTGACAAACGGCGCGGCGATCAGTTCGGTTCCGAACTGGTACTGGTGCGGGCAGCAGTAGGCCGCCTCCTCCTCGGGATAGTCGTAGTACATGGGCTGGATCAGCGGTTGGCTGTCGAGGTGGGCGCGGTGGGCCATCGTGTACAGGTAGGGGATGAGTGCGTGGCGAAGCTGCAAGGCGTCACGCAGCACGCGCAGCACTTCCGCGTCTTCAAAAGCCCACGGGCGGTTATCGTAATAATCCCCCTTGGTCACATGGATGCGGTTGATCGGGCTGAAGACGCCAAACTGCACCCAGCGGGTGAATAACTCGCTGTCGCCCGTGCCGCTGGTATGCCCGCCGATATCATGACTCCACCAGCCATACGCAAGGTTGGAAGCCGTCGCCGTCATGTATAATTCAAAGCGCAGCGTATCCCAGGTGCGATAGGTATCACCGGAAAAACCGATCGGGTAGCGCTGGTGGCCTTCACGGCCCCACCGCGAGAAGATGAACGGGCGGCGCGCGCCGTTGCGCCCCAGGTCGTGAAAGTGCAGGTGGTTGATCAGCCACAGCGGATCGAGGCCGGGCAGTGTGCAGGACAGCCCCTGCTGCCAGTCGATCCACCAGAAATCCACGCCCATCTGTTCGTAGGGATGGTGCAGCACGTCAAAATAGGCGCAAGCGAATGCCGGGTTTTCGATGGCGAACAGGACGGGCGCGCTCGTGGCCGGATCGATCTGCATCCGCTGCGCCATTTCGGGATACTGCGCTTCGTGGTTGTGAATCCCCTCCGCCGGGTGAAGATTGAGCGCCGTTTTGAGCCCTTTGCCGTGCAGAAAGCGGATCAAGCCATCAGGATCGGGGAACAGGTCCCGGTTCCAGGTGTAGCCGGTCCAGCCGGTGCTCTGGTTGCCCGTCTGGGTGAGGTGCCAGTCCATATCGACGATGCATACCGAGAAGGGCAGATCATGAGCTTCAAAATCGCTGACCAACTGCACAAGATCGCCCTGGGTATACGCCCAGTAGCGGCTCCACCAGTTGCCGAGAATCCAGCGCGGGATCAGCGGGATCGGCCCGCTGACCTGGCAGTAATCGCGCAGACAGGCCTTATAATCGTGCCCGTAGCCGAAGAAATACCAATCCGTGCCGCCCGGTGTGCGGAGTTCGATCCAGCCGTCATCGTTAAAAACGAACGTGGCCGAATCGTCCAGCACCGACCAGCCCGCCCGCGAGATCAGCCCCGGCTCCAGCGGCGCGTAACCGTTGATAAAATCGAGCGTGCGCGTCGTGCCCCCCAGATTATCATGGGCTGGATCGCCGGGATGCCAGACCATCCCGCTGGATTTCAGCGTGATTGAGAGCGTCCGGCCGGTAAACCCCTCGCCCTCGGCTCTCTGATAGCGGAGCAGCAGGTACGCGGTTTCGATCTCGACGCGGCTGCCGTTAACCTCGGCGCGGAAATCGGGTACGGGCTGCGCGCGGAACCAGAACGCCTGGCTGGCGCGATCCTCAAAGCGGCCCTCAGGATGGTATTCCAGGCGGATCAGGCGGTCGGTGAGGACCGTAAAACGGGCCGATCCGGTCTGGATAACGGCAGTGTCGTCGGCCAGCGGGCGAAGATCCGGCTTCAGATGTTCAGGAATGACGGCTAAGGTCGGCATACGATTTTTCCTAATATGTGCAAACGCTGCCCGGCTGCGCCTCGTCGTCGGGCGCAGGGGTTGATTCGATATAGATAAATGATCGTAGAGCCAGGAATACGGCGCAACCTTGAGGCTTAACCTTTTACGCCTCCCATCGTCAGGCCGGTTTTCAGGTAGCGCTGGAGCACAATCGCAACGAGCAGCGGCGGCAGCAAGGCGATAAAGGCCGCGGCCATTTGCAGGTTGACTCCATAGTAATTGTCGGCCAGATAAAAGAGGCGAACCGTGATCGGCTGGCGCGTCGGATCGGTGATAATCAGGAAGGGCAGCAGGTAATCCTTCCACAGGTCCATAAAGGTCAGGATCGCCAGGATCAGGATGATCGAGCGGGACAGGGGCAGCACAATCCGAACCAGAATTTGCAGTTGCGACGCGCCATCGATGCGCGCGCTTTCGATGATTTCGGAAGGAATACGATCAAAGAAGTTCTTGAGCACAAAGATCGCAAAGGCGCTGGTCGAATAGGGCAGCCACAGGCCCCAGTAGGATTCCAACAAGTTGAGATGGACGATGGGCAGTTTTTTCAGCGTGACGAACAGCGGCACGAGATAGGCGATCCCCGGAATCATCAGCGTGATGAAGAAGCCGAGCATGATGATCCGCCCGCCGATGGGCTTGAGCCGGGACAGGGCAAACGCCGCCAGCGACGAGATCGTGATCCGCAGCAGCACGCCTACCGAGACGATCACGAACGAGTTGCTGAACAGGTCGATCATCTCGAAGCTTTCCCACGCCTCGCGGTAATTATTCCACTGCGGGTCTTTGGGGAACAGCCGCAGACCGGCTGAGAAAATCTCCGTGCTGCCTTTCAGGCCGGATGTAAACGCGTACAAAAACGGAAACAATACCCCCGCTGCCAGCACCAGCAGGACCAGCATCGACCCGAAATAGTACAGGCGTCCGGTGGCTGTGCGCAGTTCCGTGTTGGATAAAAATCCCCGTTCCATGACGCTAAGCCCCCTGGTTTCTGCTGAGGTAGCGGTTGAACGCCTGGTAGCCGCCGGAGAAGATCATCAGGACGAGCAGCAGCATGACACTCCACGCCGACGCATAACCCAGATCGGCCCGCAGAAAGGCGCGGTTATAAATATGCAGCACGGGAGTCAGCGTTTCGCGGCCGGGGCCGCCCTTGGTGAGCAGGAACGGCTCGGTGAAGACCTGCACCACCGCCAGCACCTGCAATACAAACAGCAGCGACATCGTCGGGGCCAGATGGGGCAGAGTGATATGCCGGATACGCTTCAGGGGCGATGCGCCGTCCAGCTCGGCGGCTTCGTACAGCTCGATTGAGATCTCTTGCAGGCTGGAAAGATAGATCAGGGTGGTGGTACCAAACGCGCCCCAGGTCATGATCGCCACGAGCGAGGGTTTAGCCAACTGCGGATCTTGCAGCCAGCGCTGCGCCTCGATCCCGATCGCGCCGAGCAGCTCGTTCAGAAACCCGGCATCGGGGTCGTAGATAAAGCGCCAGACGATGATCCCGATCGACACCGGGACGACGGTCGGCAGGAAATACACTACACGGAAAAAACCCTTCGCGATCCGCATCTCGCGGATCAGGATGGCGAGGATGATCGGCAGTGAATAGCCGAGTAAAATGCTCCACGACGCGAATTCGATGCTGTTTTCCCAGACAATATCCAGAGCCGGATCGCGCTGCATCAACCGGTAGTTGTCCAGTCCAACCCAGGTAGACGCGCCGCGCAGGCTGACCTCCTGAAAGCTCATCTCGAACGCGCGCACGATGGGATACCACGACGCCAGCCCGAACGCGATCAGCGCCGGCAGCAGGAACAGGTAGGCGACGATCTGGTTCGAGATCTGGTAGCGCAGCCGGCTGCTCGTCCGGGTGGTCGAAGTGGGTGTGTTCATCAGGCGGGCGGCTTTCATCGCGGCCACGCACTCCTTTTAACCACGGCCGGGTGGGCTGACCCCACCCGGCGATTATTGGAGATGGGTTAGTCCAGAACGAAGGCCTGGAATTCTTCCGCCACTTCAGCCAGGCGGCCGGCGGGGTCAACGCTCTCATCGGTGAGCACTTCGCTGACCAGGACACCCAGTTCGCTGTAGTAATCCTGCGCGGCGGCAGGGGGTTCGGCTTGCAGCTTGAGATCGCCGCTCTTGACCGCGTCATTGAAGAGCACATAGTTCGCCACGGGCAGAATGTCGTACTGCGCGCGGAATTCCTCTCTCTTTGCCTGATAGTCGCCCACGAACAGCGGCAGAACCGGCTCTCCGACGGCGCGGCCCGTGTCGTGCTGCGTGACGATAGACGCTTCGTATTCCACCGGGTCAAGCTGACGCCAGGCCTGGAAGTAGAACGCCGCTTCACGCTGATCGTCCGATGCAGCGGAGTCGATCATCCACAGGCTGCCGCCGGTCAGGGCCACGCGGCCATTCGGGCCGGCCGGAACCGGCGCATAGCCGAACTTGTTCAGGTCGGCATCCGGGAACTGGTTCATCATGAAGCTGAACTGATCGCCGGCGTAAATCACCATCGCGACGCGCTCCGAGGCCAGGGCTTCGGTGATATTGGCCCAGTCGAGAGTGGCACCGGGCAGCACGTCATGCGTCCAGCGCAGATCGTGAATGTATTGCAGCGCGTCAACCGTCGCGCCCTCGCCAAACATGGCGGTGTAGGTGCCGTCGCCGTTCGGCTTGATGATGTCTTCGGGGGTTGCGCCAAAACCGTAAGCGATATCGGTGTAGTGCCAGCCGCTCGCGCCGGAGCCATCGTTAATGAAGGCAAAGCCAGCTACGTCGTTGTCGTGATCGGTCAGGGCAGCGGCCATCTCGGCCAGTTCATCCCAGGTGGCGGGAGGTGCATCGTAGCCCGCAGCGGCTAACATGTCGATGTTATAGGCCAGCCCGAGCGAGTAGGCAAAATCGGGAATACCATAGAGCTTGCCATCCTGGCTGGCGATAGCGAGGACGTTGGCGTTAAACACGTCACCCAGGCCCGTTTGTTCGAAGTAGGGAGTCAGATCGGCAACCGCGTCCTGCTGGACGAACTTTTCCGGTTCGGTGAAGTAGGTCTTGAAGATGGTCGGGAGCTGATCGCCGGCGATCATGGCGATGAACGCGGTGGGATCGTATTTCAGTTCCAGACCTTCGATGGTGACATTGGGATACATGGCCTGGAATTTGGCGACCTGGCCTTCCCAGATGGCGAGTTCTTCGGGCTGATCCGAAGCGGGTTTGTCGCTGACCGTGATCGAGACATCACGCCCACCGGCGATCTGTTCCGGCATAGCGAAGACCTGAGGGACGACCGTCCCCTGCCCGGACGAAGTAGCGACGGGCAAGCTGGCGATCAGCAGCACGACGGCTACGATAAAGAACAACTTGTGTTTCATGGTTGTTTTCTCCCTGGAAAACACTAACAGGTAATTGGGTGATGTTTTATTGAGACGTCTCAAAAATCATGTTATAATGAGTTTTGCTGTTTGTCAAGCAAGACAAATCCTGGGGAGAAGCGGATGGCGACGTTAAAAGAAGTTGCGGATCGGGCGGGCGTGCCGATGCTGACCGCTTTTCAATGCGCTCAGCAGCACTCAGGCCGAGGATGATGACACCCGGCGGCGGGTGTTCCGGGCCGCCGAGGAACTTCGTTATACGCTCAAGATCACGCAGATCGATATTGCGGATCTGGCGGACGTCGCCAAGGGCACGGTATCGTATGCGCTGAACAACAGCGATCTGATCAAGCCGGCCACCCGCCAGAAAGTGCTCGAAGCCGCCCGCGCCCTGGGCTACCGGATGAACGTCACGGCGCGCAACCTCAAGACCAACCGCGCCGGGATCGTCGGGTATTCCTGGCACGTGGCCGACGATCCCAGCCGGATGAACAACCTGCTGGATCGTTTTATCTACCGCGTCACGACCGCCGCCGAGGCGTATCATTACCACCTGCTGAGCTTCATCCAGCCATCGGAAAATGCCGGCGAGGTCTACGAAAACCTGATCTCAACCAGCCGGGTCGATGGCTTCATCATCTCCGACGTGGGCTATAACGATCCACGGATCGAGCGTCTGGTGGCGATGCGCGCGCCGCTGGCCGCGTTTGGAGGGATGTATGTGCCTGCCGCGGATTTCGCCTATGTGGATGTGGACAGCAAGCAGGGGATCGATGCCGTGATCAATCACTTGCTCGACCACGGTCACGAGCGAATCGGGCTGATCGCGTACCCGCCGGGGCTGCCATTTGGTGACGCCCGCGAGGCGGGTTACCGGGAAGCGATGGCCCGTGCCGGTCTGGACGTGCGCGAGGATTGGATCGCCCATACGCCCAATATTCTGCATTCGGCTTCTCTTTCGGCCCACAGCCTGATGAGGGCGCGGATTCCGCCCACGGCGATCGTATGCACCAACGACCTGATGGCGTTTGGCGTGTGGTCCTACCTGTCAGAAGCAGGGCTGCGCGTCCCGGACGATGTCGCGCTGACAGGGTACGACGACGATCCGACCGCCGAATTCCTGGGCATCACGTCCGTGCGCCAACCAATTGACGACATCGCACGCACCTTATTTGATATTCTGCTGGGTGAGATCAACCAGGAACCGCTGCCCGAGCGGCAGGTGGTATTTGCGCCCGAACTCATCGTGCGGCAGAGCACACTGGGCCAGGCAACGTAATCATGGCAGGCATGGAGTAAGTCTGCCAGCCTATCCCGACGCTGGATATATCCCTTTGGATGCGTTGTCCGGCCACCACCAGGATTCGTGGTCGATCCTCACAGCCCCAGATAAGCGGAGCGCACGTGCGGATCGTTGATCAATGTGCGGCTGGGACCGTGCAAGTCTACGCGACCACGCGCGATCACGAATCCGTAATCGCTTACGGCCAGTGCCATCTGGACGTTCTGCTCGACGAGCAGCACCGTCAGCCCGGCATCCTTGAGCTTTTGCAGGGTTTGGAACAGATCGAGCACGAGCAGCGGGGCCAGCCCCAGAGACAACTCGTCAATCATCAGCACAACCGGCTCGGACATGATCCCACGGGCGACCGCCAGCATTTGCTGTTCCCCGCCGCTCAGCGTGCGTGCCTTCTGGTGGCGGCGCTCTTGCAGACGAGGGAAGATGCTGTAAACGCGTTCGAGATTCCGCCGAAGGTGCGGTTTGGCACGCCGCGGTGACGCTCCCATCTCGAGGTTTTCCTCCACACTCATGTTCGTAAAAAGCTGCCGGCCTTCGGGAACCAGGACCAGACCCAGGTTGGCCTTGGTATGGGCGGGCAGATGACCAACAGGCTGGTCGTTGAACAAGACCGTACCACTGCGGGGACGGACCAGGCCCATCACGGTGTGCAGCAGGGTCGTCTTGCCCACGCCGTTGCCGCCGACCAGAGCGGTGATCTTGCCCTGTTCGAGAGCCAGCGATGCTCCCCAGAGAATCTGGACATCACCGTAACCCGACGCCAATTCTTCGATCTTCAATATCGCCATCATGACTCTCCCGGCTCAAGATTTTGCCCATTGGCCGAATCCAGCAGGCGGGCGGCCAGGTCGGGATCGCCCAGGTACGCTTCGATCACCTTCGGATGGTTAACCACCTCGGCGGGCGTGCCGGATGCGATCAGCTTGCCGAAGTCCAGCACCAGCACTTCATCGGAGACGTTCATCACAGCCTGCATGACGTGTTCGATCATGATGATCGTCGTGCCGCGCTCCCGGATCTGGCGCACGATCTCGACCATCTGGCCGATTTCGGACGGGTTCAACCCGGCCAGGACTTCGTCCAGCAGGAGGAGATAGGGGCGCGCGGCCAGCGCCCGCGCCATTTCCAGACGCTTCTTCTGGCCGACGTTCAGGCTTCCGGCCAACTGGTTCGCGCGCTCACCCAGCCCTACAAATTCGATCACTTCCCCGGCGATGCGGGCCGCCCGGCCCAATGAATGGTGCTCCCTGCCAAAACACGCGCCGACCGTCACGTTTTCGAGGACGGTCAACTCGTTCAGCGGGCGAACGATCTGGTGGGTGCGCGCCAGCCCCTGTCGCGCCAGGTAATAAGGCTTCATCCCGGTCACGTTTTTGCCCCGGAAGACAATCTGTCCTTCGTCCGGTGTATACACGCCGTTAATGACGTTGAACATGGTCGTTTTTCCCGCGCCATTCGGCCCGATCAGGCCCAGGATACGCCCTTCGGGCAGATCGAAGCTGACACTGGTCAGCGCTTGCAGCCCGCCAAACCGTTTGACGATTTTATCCACCTGAAGGATCATGCCAGGAACCTCCGTAATCGGGGGAAGCGGTGCCGCAGCCACCCGACAGCACCCGCCGGAATGAACAGGATGATCAGCAGCAGCAGCGCCCCCGCCACCGAGAGCTGAATGTCTTTGAACACGCTGCTGGTGAGCAGATAACCGCGCAGCCGCTGGTAACCCGCCGCGCCTAACACCGGCCCGATCACGGTTCCGAAGCCGCCCAGCATGACCATCACCAGGTATTCGATCGACGAGTGGAGTCGGAACGCCTGTGAGGGTTCGATATTGCCATTTTTGAAGAAGAAGATCACGCCCATCGCGCCGGGCAGAATCGCCGACAGCACGTAAGCCCAGGTTTTGACGCGCGGCGTAATGACGCCCATCACTTCCGCCGCGTCTTCATCTTCCCGGATTGCCAACAGGCCCAGCCCGAATTTGCTGGTGCGCACCATATAGCTCAGCAGCACATTCACCAGGGCCAATCCGATCACCAGATAATAGGTCAGCCACAGCGCATCGCGCGCGCCGCCGTAGTCGCGGTACACGCGGAAGTTCAGCGACAGCCCGGTCGCACCCCCAAACAGATCGAACTGGTTGACAAAAGCGCGCATGGCCTCATTAACGCCGATCGTCGCCAGCGCAAAATAGGCCCCGCGCAGCCGCAGCAGCGCCCGGCCCAACAGCAGGGCCAGCACGCCGGCAGCGGCTCCCCCGGCGGCCATGGCCGGCCACAGCATCCACTCCTGTTCGATGATCAGATACAGGCCGACGTAGCCCCCCAGGCCAAAAAAGACGATGTGCCCAAAGCTCACATATCCGGTGTAGCCGAGCAGGATGTTGAGGCTGCTCGCCAGGACCACGGAACGCAGGATAGTAAAGATCTCTTCGCGCACGGCATCGCTCTCGGTATAGATCGGCCACACGCCCAACAGCGCAACAACCGCTAATGCCAACCACAGACCCGGATTACTCAGGTTGCGCACGACGCTCATTTTTTCGTCCCCAGGAGGCCGGTTGGTCGCACGAGAAGGATAATCACGAATAATACGAACTCCAGCACCGGAACCCAGGACGTCTCCATAAAGTACGGAATGACGCCCTCAAACACGCCGAGAATCAGACCACCCAGCAGCGCCCCTAGCGGATTGCCAACTCCGCCCAGGACACCAATCACGAAGCTCTTGAGTTCATACGAGCCGCCGGAGAGGATGGTAAAGGGGAAGAATGTCGCGATCAGTCCTCCCGCGATGGCGGCCAGCATCGTCCCCAGTCCAAAGCTGAACGCCAGCACGCGCGCCGAGGGGATGCCCATCAGTTCGGCGGCGGCGCGGTTGTCGGCCACAGCCCGCACATATTTACCGAGCGTGGTGCGGTAGAGAAAGGTGTACAAAGCGCCCATCACGACCAGCGCGGCCAAGGCCGCCACGACCCGCGTTCCTTGCAGGTTAACCGGCCCGACCGTCCGGCCACCCAGCGAATAATCGACATTGCGGAACGAGGTGCTGAACGCCGACGTACCCAGCCCAATGATGATCATATTGACGGAAAACGTCGACAGCAGTGTCGAGAGATGCGGGGCGTTGATCACCCGGTGGATGGCGATGACATAGATCACCATACCCATCAGCAGACCGGCCGCGCCAACCAGCAGCACGCCGAGGTAAGGATTGATCCCCAGATCGAGAAACGCATAATAGACGCCGAACATGCCCAGGGCGATGATCGAGCCGTGCGACAGGTTGATGACGTTCATCACCCCCCAGATCAAGGTCAGACCCATGGCGGCAATGCTGTACACAAAGCCAATGAGCAGCCCGTCCACGATAAAGGCCAGGATGTCCATCCACATATCTCCCACGGAAATCAACAGCGAATAAGGGGCAAACTTGAATCCAGTCCGTGGATACGCCTGCCCGCCGCTGAATCGTGCCCACAGCGGGCAGGGGTATCCCATTTTGATGTCCTTATGTTGTTGACGTGTTTCGCGCTGCCGGGGTGACGATTCCGACGGCCTGCCAGCAGCACGACTCTGCCTTATTCTCCGCCGAGAGGGTACACCAGTTCGGCGCTCACAGCTTCCGGCGGCCAGACAATCTGTTTCGCCAGACCGCTGTCGCCCTGCTGCCACTGGACATACATCATCGAGTGGCCGACCTGCAGACCGTGCTTGTCCTCACTGGTATCAAACTTGATGTGGCCGAAGAACGTCAGAAGATCGAGGTTGTCCAGGGCTTCCGCGACAGCTTCGCTGTCCACCAAATCGGCATCCTCGATGGCCTTTTGCAGCAGCAGGCCCGCGACGTACCCCCCGGCAGCATGGTAGGAGGGTTCCTCGTCATACGCCGCCTGATACGCATCAAGAAATTCCTGGCTGGACGGGCCAAAGAAAGGCAGGCCAACCCGTTCGGCGGACGAGGCGTCAATAATGGCAAGCGGCTCCCACTGGCTTGGCCCAATCACGCCCTGGGCGGCGTCGCCCAACTCGGCAAAACTGGGTTCCGGGGGTGCAACCAGCAGCGCGACGAAGGGTGCCGTGGCCGCTTTCTCATACAGTTGGCGGGCGAAGGTGCTGCCGTCCTGGAAATGCCCACCGCCCAGCACAGCATCGGGTGCCTCATCCTGAATTTTGTTGATGAACGCGGCGAAGTCGGTGGTTCCGGTGTCGTAACCTTCGTTCATCACGATGTTATATTCCAGCTCCTCGGCGTAGGCTTGCAGCGCATTGGCCACGTCGGTGGAGAACTTGTCGTTCTCGTGGACGATGGCGATATCCTTCGCCTCAGCATCGACCGACGCCAGCAGGTCGAGCGCGCCGGTGAGGTACCGGCTGGCGGGGGTATAGGTCTGGTAGACGAGGGTAAAACCCTTTTGGTAGGTGCTGTCCGAGGCCGCGCCGCAGGTGATCATCACTTTGCCATATTGTTCGGCGATGATCGCTGAGGCATCGGTCAGACCGCTGGAATAGGGGCTGATCAGGAAGTCCGCATTATCTTCGGTTGCCAGCCGCGTATAGAGTTCCTGCACGCGATCGGTGCTGGACTCGTCGTCGTAAAAGACCGACTCGAACTTGATCACCGTGCCGTCGCTGAGGGTGATCCCACCGGCATCATTGACCTGATTGAGCCACAGGTTCAGGCCGTTAATCTGCCGGGTCAACTCGACATTGTAGTTCCCGGTCTGCGAGGCGGTGAATCCGATTACGACGGTTTCTTCATCTTGTGCGGTGACGCTGGTAGAACTGACAAACATCACTAAGAGAGACAGGACTATGAGGAGTACAATTGCACGTTTCATCACGACCTCCCAAAAAATAGAATAACCTGACTTTAGGACGAGCGTCGGACGAGAATCCCCACCCTGTTCTCCAGTTCTGTGAACCCCAGCTACAGCGGGAGCATAACCGCTATATTGGTTATCAGTATATGCAATTTGCTTGGCATGGGAAATGCATCAATGCGCGTGGGTGCATGTTGGCGTCGTTGTGCGGATGCGGATCCACCGCCTGTTCGGGTGCCTGTGGTAAATGGAGTAGGGAGCATGATAGAATCAGAGAACAATCGTTCTGGTTTTTTCTCTGATATGCACGCTTGAGGTTGCCATGAACAACGTTCGAGACTGGCGTGAGACCAGGTCAAACTGGATCCGTGCCCTCGAAGAGAGCACCGGCGACGATTTGGATACCTGGAACAGACGAATCCAGCGCGAAGCGTTTCGCGACGAGCAAAGCCTGCGCGGCTGGCTCGCGCGGCAGGGTGTGACCGGATACGCTCAGTCGCTGCTGGTCATGGAGCGCTTTGGCTATCCAGACTTCATGTCCGCTTCAGCCGAGCAGTTGATCGATGGACAATACGCTGATCGCCCTCAATTGCGACCGATCTTCGACGCCATCGTCAACGCGGTCCTGGAGTTCGGTGAGGTCATCGTACAGGTTCGCAAGACGTATGTCTCACTCGTCTCACCGCGCAGGACGTTCGCGCGGATACAGCCCACGACGAAAACCCGCCTGGATCTGGGGCTCCGGCTCGAAGGACAGAAGGCCGGCGGTCGTCTTCAACCTTCGAAGATACACGAGACGATGAGACTCCAGATCAGCCTTACTTCAGTGGAACAGGTGGATGCCGAGGTACTGCGCTGGCTGCGGCAAGCATATGACGAGAATGGTTAGGCTCAGTTAAGCATTCAGCTCGCCACAATGGCATGGAAGGGAGGAAAAACCATTACTCCCAGACAATCGACGTTCATTGAGCGCGCCGCGAGGATCAGCTGCGGACCGGGAACCGCAGCCGGATCACTGTCCCCTCTATTTTGACGGCCTGAGCCGCATGTGCTACACTGCGTAAGTTGCCGATCCTAACTAACTGGCGTTTTGAACCAAAGTTGCCGTGTGTTTGGCCCAGGAGTATACTCGTTTTGAGTTCAAGTATACTTCTGGCTGTTCGGTTCGTCAGTCAGCAAATGCACTGGAGGACATTGTGAAAAAGCTGCTCGTATTTGTTGTTTTGCTCGCACTGGTTGTTTCTCTTGCTCCGGCAGTCTCGGCCCAGGAGACCGTATCGCTGGTCATGGGATCCTGGCGCGTGGACGATGTCGCGCAGATGGAAACCATCCTGGCTGCCTTCCACGAGGCATACCCGAACATCGAGATCACCTTTGATCCGACCAACCCGCCCGACTATAACGCGACGCTGCAAAGCCAGTTCGAGACCGGCACGGCCCCGGACGTGATGTACCTGCGCTCGTTCGCGACGGGTCGCGGCCTGTGGGACCAGGGCTTCCTGGCCGACATTTCCGACCTGCCCGGCCTGCACGAGAACTTCACACCCGAAGCGCTCTCGGTGTGGGCGACCGAAGATGGCATCAACTACGGCGTGCCGTTTATCGCGGTGTCGCACGGTATCTACTACAACGTCGACCTGTTCAACGAACTGGGCATCGCAATCCCGCAGACCTGGGAAGAACTGCTGGCCGCGGCGCAGACCCTGAAAGACAACGGGTATGATGCGTTCGCCAACGCGAGCGGCGATCCCTGGACGATTGCGGAGATCGTGTTCATGAACCTCGCCCCGACGTTTATCGGCGGCTATGAAGGCCGTATGGCCTATCTGAACGGCGAGCGCTGCTTCAACGATGAGCACGCCGTCGCCGCGTTCCAGGCCGTGGCCGATCTCGCGCCTTATGTGCCGGAAGATCAGGCGGCGCTGGTCTACTATGACAGCCAGCAAATCTTCCTGATGGGCGAGGCAGGCATGTGGTTGGGCGGCTCGTGGGACATCCCGTTCTTCGAGTCCGAAGCGCCCGATTTTGAGTGGAGCGTGTTCGCCGTGCCCGCACCCGAAGGCCAGGAAGAAGAATATGTGACCTTCCACCTGGATGCCGGGATGGGCATTAATGCGGCGACCGAGCACCCCGAAGAAGCGCGCCTGTTCCTCGAATGGATGACGACGGCAGATTTCGCCTCGCTGCTCGGCAACCAACTGCCTGGCTTCTTCCCGATGCGGATGGAAGCGCCCGTGCTGGAAAACCAGCATGCCGATACGTTCCTGAAGCTGAACGAAGGGCGCGGGCTGGATGTACGTTGGGCGTGGGAAGGGCTGCTGGCGGGGACGCCGGACGGCTACACGCTGATGCAGGATAACGCGATTGGCGTGCTGGCCGGCGAGATCACGCCCCAGGAAGCGGCGGATAACCTGCAAAACGGGCTGGCCGAGTGGTTTGAACCGGCCCAGACCTGCGGCGGTTAACGGATAACTGGGCGGTACACCGTCGTCATGGTGGCGTCGCCGCTCAGCTTCGCCATTCGTGATGCCGCACTGAAACAACATGTCCCCCTCTTCAGGTTAAGTTAAGAGGGGGATTTTCTCTATACGGCGGGTGAGGCCGGTCAATCATGTGCGCCATTATTTTCAACAGGTAGAGCGTATGAAATCCTCTACGGACGCGATACAGAGCTCGCTAAAAGCCGTTGGGCTGACAGGCGACTGGCAAGCGCCGCGCCGCCGGGCCTGGATCGCCTTTTTGATCCCGGCGCTGGTGGTATATACCGTGTTTATGGCCTATCCGCTGGTGAACGCGCTGCGCCTGAGCTTTTATACCGGCACCGGGCTGCGCCCCGATGAATTTGTCGGCCTGGACAATTATCGCGAGCTTTTCTCCGATACGCTGTGGAACGACCGCTTCACCAATGCGCTGGAAAATACGTTTATCTTTTTCGCTGTGCATATGCTGGTGCAAAACTCGTTGGGGCTGCTGTTCGCCACGCTGATCGCCAACACCAGCCTGTTCGGGCGCAACCTCTACCGCACGATCATTTTTATCCCGGCCACTATGTCAGTCCTGCTGACGGCGTTTCTCTGGCGGTTGATCCTCAACCCGCGCTGGGGGATGCTCAAGGTGCTGATGGAGGAGATCGGCAAGCCGGACTGGTTCCGCGCGTGGCTGGGCGATGAAAAATGGGCGCTGATTGCTGTGTCGCTGGTGTCGTCGTGGCAGTGGGTCGGTCTGCCGACGATGATGTTCCTGGCCGGGTTCATCAATATTCCCGACGAACTGAGCGAAGCCGCCCGGGTCGATGGCGCAAACGCGTTCCAGATCTGGGGGCGAGTCAAGGTTCCGCTGCTACGCCCGATAATCGGGATGGTAGCCATACTGACCTTTATCGGGAACTTCAATGCGTTTGACGTGGTGTACGCCATGATGGGGGCCACTGGTCCGCCCAACTACTCCACGGACATCATGGGTACCTTCTTCTACCGCACGGCGATTGCGGGTGAGCACCCTGTTGCACGGCCGGAGATGGGCATCGGTGCAGCCGTTGCGACGATTACGTTCCTGATCCTGATGACCGGCGTCACGATCTGGTTGGTCTATACTCGGCGGCGCGGCGGGGAGGTCCAGTTCGGATGATTGATGTGCTGACCTTCATTGTCGAACACAGCACGCAGATCGCGTGGATCGCGTTCTGCGCGGCGGTCGGTGGATTCTTTACGCCGCGTTTCTCCGCGCGTTACGCGCAGAACGTGGACGTGGACACCTGGACGGGCGCGTTGGTTGGGGCCGCGGTGGCGATCCTCACGGCAGGATTGCTCGACAGTACGGCTGGGCGTGTGATCGGGCTGGCGATCCTGGCCGGCGTGATGGCGGCCTACTGGCTGGTCGTGCTGCGCCGCGTGCCACGAGGCGCGCGCCGGTCCAACTGGCTGCTGGACCATACCCTGCGGCGCTACCGGTTTGATACGTTTTTCGGACATTTTGTCTCACATGTGATCCTGCTCACGTGGTCGCTGATCGTGCTGGCCCCCATCTGGACGATGCTGGTGAACTCGCTGAAGGACAAGCGCGACATCTTCCGCACGCCCTTCGATTGGCCCGGCAGCGACGCCTTCACCACCGCCGGGTACGAAAGCGCGTGGGTAGATGGCAAGTTCGACGTCTATTTCCAGAACAGCCTGATCGTAACCGTGTCGTCGCTGATGCTGATCCTGGCGCTGGGGTCAAGCCGGCACACCTTCCAGTTTGCCCACCAGGCTCATCGCACGCATTTCTACCTGTGTTGACACTCCTACAGAACCGATATATCATTCATCTAAACGATTAGATCACTTTCGCAGTACCCTCAGTGAAGATTATTATGCGGCGCGAACGAGTCGTTGAGGATGGACTAGAAGCGGTCCGAATCACCGGGCATGACCTGGCTCTTCAAGTCATCCCCCAACTCGGCTGCAAGATCAGTTCGTTGACCTGGCATGGTCGAGAGGTACTGGCTCGCAACCCGCGCAAACCGTTCCGGCTCGCCGAATATGGTGCTCCCTATTCAGATTACGATGCAAGTGGTTTTGATGAGTGCTTCCCCACCATAGGCCCATGCCTTTATCCTGAACCCCCTCTCACCGGCATTGAAGCGCCCGACCATGGCGAATTGTGGTCTATCCCCTGGACCGAAGCGTCCTGCGAGAATGGCCTATGCTTCCATGTCAAGGGCATCCGCTTCCCGTACCTGTTCACTCGGTGGATCGAGCTTCCAGATTTTGGCCACATTCGCCTGCGTTACGAGGTCACGAACCTTGTCGATGAGTCGTTCAGGTGCATGTGGTCGGCGCACCCACTGCTTAAGCTCCGTCCCGGAATGATGATCCATCTGCCTGACAGAGTCAGTGTTAGAGTCGATTGGTCCAAGCAGGGGCGACTGGGCCAGCTGCTCGACATGCACCCCTGGCCGGTTACCAGAGATAGCACCGGGTATCCTGTTGACCTCAGCCAGATCCTGCCGGAGAGTGTGGCGCTGGTGGACAAGCTGTACACAGAACGCCTGCAAGAAGGCTGGTGCGCGCTGCACGATCCCGAAGATGGCTACTACGTCGCCATGCTGTTCTCACCGGACGACATCCCTTACGTTGGATTATCCATCAATCTGGGCGGGTGGCCGGTGGACGGGCCGGGTTACTACAACCTGGGGCTGGAGCCCTGCAACGGTTATCCCGACAGATTGGATATCGCCATTGAGCGCGGACGCAGTATCACACTCCCTGCGCGCGATTCGCTGAAGTGGGAATGGAATCTTTTTGTGGGGCAGACGGATGATCTGACCTCGGAACTCACCCGACTAGGCGGATTATTGTGAAGGTTGACCTGACTTCGACGGCAGGTTTTCCCCTGCAACCGGATACGGAGGCTTCAGACATAGTTACGGAGGATGGGGTTCGCTTTATCGCGTAGTACAAGTTGGTCTATCGCAGCGGCACTTTAGGCCGAAAAGCATGAACATGCCCGGTTGACGCGGCCGCTCAGGAGCTTATGACTATTTGTCCCTCCCTAAGGGAAAAAGTGTCGGCCATTCGTTCGATCATGTGGAGTCTACTTTATGGAACTGATGAATCTATCCCGGCTCGATCTTGAAGGTGAATTTGACGAACGTGTGCGGCGCGCCGTCCAGCACATGATTGACCTGGACAACGACGAGATGCGCATGGAGTTCACCCACCCCAGTGAACGCTGGCATTGGGGTGCAGACTATATGGGGCGCTGGCTGGGCGCAATGACGCTCCTGAGCGAATACACGGGCGACGACTATGGGGTCGACCTGTTCGCCAAGGAATTAATCGGCTTTCAGGAAGCGGACGGCAGCTTTGGCCCGTTCACTAACCCACACGACCAGCAGGAATGGTTCGGGATGGGGCGTGGGCTGATCGGCTTGCTGGAATACTACCAGATCAGGCGCGACCCGGCAGCTCTGGAGTCGGCCCGGCGCTTGGGTGATTATTACGTCAGGCACTACCCCACGGATGAGGATATGCCCGAGCTGTGCGAGTGCTACCCCAGCGGGCTGGATGGCATTGTGCTGCTGGCGCATCTCACGGGCGAAGAGAAATTTCTGGACCTGGCGCGCGACGTTGCCAAACGTTCGTCCGTTAACCAGCGCCGTTACTACTCGACGGCAGTGAACGCCAGAGGCTACCGCACGCCGATGGTGGGTCACACTCACTGCCAGCTCCTGACCGCAAAGGGCATGATCGATCTGAACGACCTGTTTGGTGACTCGCAGTTTATGCCAGCCGTGTTTGACCTGCAGAGCTATTTCCTGAACGAGATCATGTGGATCTCCGGTGGGATCCCGGAGTTTCTACAAATCCCGCACCTCAACGAGACGTGCTCAGATGTGGACTGGCTGCGGCTGAATTTGCAGCTCTGGAAGACGACTCGCCAGCAGGAATATTTCGAAATCGCTGAGAACATTGTGCTCAACCAATTGTACTTCGACCAGGAGGAGAAAGGCGGCTTCTGCTTCTGGCGCGGGTTACAGGGCCACATGGGTTCGACGTTTGATGCCTGCTGCTCGCATCATGGCGCGCGGGCATTGGGCGAGGTCATGCACTATATCTACACATTCGAGCCGGGCGTGGTGCAGGCCAACCTGTTCCTTGAGGGGACAGCCAGACCGGACATCGACGGACAGGAGACTCAGATCACCTGCAAAGTTAACTATGAGGCGGATACGATGGTGGTGGCCTATACGTTGAACAATCCGCCGTCGCGTCCTTTCACCTTCCGTGCCCGCGTGCCGGACTGGGCGGGAAGTGCTACGCTGCGTGTGAACAACCAGGAAGCCGTCTCTTCAAACCGGCCGGGCTACCTTGAGACGAACCGCGTCTGGTCGAGCGGGGATCGGGTGGAACTGCGCCTGCCAATGAAGGTGCGGTTGGTGAAGGGGCAGCGGCTGGGCCGATACGTCCTGGACCCGCGCGAGGTGGCCGTTTTCTATGGGCCGCGCCTTTTCTGCTTTAGGGATACCATCAACTTAAACATCGTCCCGCCGCTTGTCACACTCGATCTCTCTGAGAACATTCTACCCGCCGGGCCGGATCGCCTGACAGCGTGGGCAACCACCGTTAACGGCGAACGCGTGCAGATCACCTTGACGCCACTGGCCAACATAGGCGGTAGACCCAACGGTATCGGACGGATTCACTCAGTCCGCACCTCATTCTTCAACGTATGGCTGCCGGCGGTGAACGACCATTGAGAAAGGAGAAGCGCGTATCGAACTGATCATTGAGCGATCTTGAACAAGTTGTCCGCGCTTTTTTATGAGAAAGAGGGAGTCATGTTAAAACAAAAAGCCTCTTTTGTTCTGTGCCTATCTCTCCTTCTGGTGATGGCCGGATTCGCACCCTCGGCGTACTCGCAAGACGAGAAGATTACCCTGCTCTACTGGGATACTTATGACGAGAGCAACGCCGACAAGGCAGCCATCGTCGAGACTATCATCGCCCGCTTCGAAGCGGATCACCCGAACGTGGACATTGTCCGCGAGGTACAATCCTTCGACAATATGAAGCCGCTGATCAACACGGCGTTGGCGTCAGGGACGGGTCCGGACATCGTTCTGTACGCTACCGGTGCCGGCTTTATGGGGCCGCTGGTGGATGCCGAACTTCTGCTGCCGCTCGATGATTATGTGGAGCAATACGGATGGCGGGACCGGATCTATCCCTGGACATGGGAGTCGGCCACGTTCAACGACCACGTCTATGCCATCGGTCACGAGCTGGAGATGATTGGCGTCTATTACAACAAGGACATCTTCGCGGAATTAGGGTTGGAAGTCCCCACCACCTATGACGAGTTCCTGGCGGCTTGCGAGGCGGCTAAGGGTGCCGGATACATCCCGCTGGCATTCGCCAACCAACCCGGCTGGCCCGCCTACCACATGTTCAGTTCCTTCACCAATGTCCTTGAGGGTAAGGAAGGCATGGACGCGCTGTTCGCGGGCGAGCGTTCCTGGACGGACGAAGCTGTAGTCCAGGCGATTCAGATGGCGTTTGTGGACTTGAATGAGGCTGGATACTTCATCCCCAGCCCGAACGCTATCTCCTATGAGGAAGGCAACATCCTTTTCTACACGGGCCAGGCGGCGATGCACCACACCGGTATGTGGCTGTACGGCGATATTGTCGCCAACAGCGAGTTTGAGGTGGGATTCTTCGCGCTTCCGGCCATCGGCGACCATCCGGCGCTGCCTCCCGGCGGTATGGGATCGGGCGTGATGATCTCATCGGCGTCGGAGCATCCTGACGAAGCAGCGGCCTTCATGGATCTGTTTTTCTCCGAAGAATTCGCCCAGTCGTGGTATGAAGATGGGAATACCATCCCGCCCCTGGATGTGGACCCGGCGCAATTTGACCTGGAGCCGCTGTTCCTCTCATTCGCGCAGACCATCCGGGAGAGTTCCACTGGTGGAAGCGGCCTGGGGTACAACATCGACGTACTGACGCCGCCAGACTTCAACACGGTAATGAACGAGGGCTTCCAGGCCGTAATCAACGGTGATCGCACACCGGAAGAACAGGCCGAAGCGCTGCAAGAGGCCTGGGACGCCTACTACAACCAGTAAGACGAGGTAATGAGACAGCATCAGCACGGCCCGATTGTGATGAAGCTGTCTCATTATTCCCCTGTAGTTTTCACCCTGCGACTCAAGTCCGAAACACCCCCGTTTGAGTACAAAGTCGTGGGGTGAAGTCCTACCATAATAGCCATCGTGGTTCGCCGGAGAACGTGTAATGCGATCATGAGCGGGCGGATATGAGTGGATATAGCATGAACGAGATGCTGTACACGGGTGCGAAACCGAACGTCGGTGCGACTGAGCAGCCGAGGTCGAAACGAAGGTGGCTCCAGGGCAAACAGGGGTGGGTGTTCGTCCTGCCCCCGCTGGTGATTTATGTTCTGTTTGTCCTCATGCCCCTGGGGCGGTCAGTCTATATCAGCTTCACCGACTGGAACGGCGTTCGCCCCGTCATTAATTGGGTTGGATTGGCGAACTACAGCGAGCTTGTTCAGGACCCGGTTTTTTTAAACGCGATCAAGCACAACATCATCTGGGTGATCGTGGGTACCATCGCACCCATCGTTATCAGCCTGGGGCTCGCGATGCTGCTCTGGCCCCACACACGTGGCCGCACGGTCTTCCAGGCGGCCTATTTCATGCCGCAGGTGCTTTCCACGGTAGCCGTCGCACTGATTTGGGCCCGGGTTTACCATCCCCTTTTTGGAATCCTCAACAAACTGCTGACCACCATTGGCCTGGGACACCTGGCGACGGGGTGGCTGGGCAAGTCGAACACCGCGCTGCCTGCCGTATTAGCAGCCGCAATCTGGGCGTACTTTGGCTTTGCGCTGACGGTGATTATGGCAGGACTGCAGACCGTCGATATGACGCTGGTGGATGCGGCAAAAGTGGACGGCGCGAACAGCTGGCAGCGCTTTGTTCACGTGATTCTCCCTGAGCTGCGCCACGTGCTGACGATGATCGTGGGGTACACGTTGATCGGCGGCTTCAACGTCTTCGACATCGTATGGGTGATGACGCAGGGTGGCCCAGCCAACGCTACCGACGTGGTCTCCACGCGGCTGTACAAAGAAGCATTCATGGAGGGGCATGTGGCCTACGGTACGGCGATGGCAGTCGTGCTCACCCTGATCTCGCTGGTCGTTTCGGCCATCTTCATTACCGTCCGAGAGCGAAAGGATTAGCTATGGCCGGACCCGCAACCGACCGCCTTTATCGGCTGGGAACGAAGACAGTCAAGTACCTGATTCTGGTCACCGTGCTGTGCTTGACCTTTGGCCCGATGGTGTGGATATGGCTTAATTCGCTGCGCACCAGCCGGGACATCATGCGCTACCCGCTTCGGCTGCCCACGCGTCTGGTATGGGACAATTTCGTTGACGCCTGGACGTTGGGCCATTTCGGGCGCTACTTCATTAATTCGCTCATTGTCGCGGTGCCTGTGGTGGTGGCGGTCGTGTTGTTGTCGGCATTGGGTGGGTACGGTCTGTGGCGCTTCAAATTCAGGGGCAACCGGCCTATATTCTACGCCTTTTTGCTTGGCCTGATGCTGCCGTTCCAGGCCATCATGATCCCGCTGTACTATCAACTGCGCGACTGGGGGCTGCTGTCCACGTATTATGGGGCGATCTTGCCAAGCATCGCACTGGGACTCCCCTTCGGTATCTTCCTGATGCGCGCATTTTTCAGCGGCATGGTGACCGAACTGGCTGATGCCGCCCTGGTAGATGGGTGTAACGAATATGGGGTGTTCTGGTACGTGATGCTGCCGTTGACGCGACCCGCGGCGAGCGCGCTTGCCGTATTCCAGTTCATGTGGACCTGGAACAACTTCATCATTCCTTACCTGTATCTTCAGCGCGAGGAGTTACGCACGCTGCCGCTGGGGTTGATGCTGTTCTCTGGACGATTCAGCGTGCAGTATAATCTGCTGTTCGCGGGGATCACAATCGCGACACTCCCGGTCGTGATCCTTTATGTCCTGACTCAAAGCAAGATTATCGAAGGTTTGACGGCAGGCGCAGTCAAAGGATAGCGCAATGTCGAAAAAGGTCACCATTAAGGACATCGCCAAGCGGGCGAACGTATCCGTGGCCTCGGTGTCGTATGTTCTGAATGACACACGCTATGTCAGCCCGGAACTGCACTCTCGTATAGAGCAGGCCATCGAGGAACTTGGCTACACGCCGAACCTGGTGGCGCGCAGCCTGCGGCAGAGCCGCACGAAGACCATTGGATTGATCGTGCCAGACAATTCTAATCCCTTTTTCGCGGAGATTGCGAAAGGAGTGGAGGACGCCGGATTCAGCGCGGGTTACAGCGTGATCTTGTGTAACTCGAACGCGATGCCGGAGCGCGAACTAGCCTACCTGGAAGTGCTGCGCTCCAAGCAGGTCGACGGCATCATCTTCATCGCCACCACCGCCGAAATCCGGCATATTCGCCCTCTGATCGAAGGAGGTATTCCGGCGGTAATTTTTTACCGGGACAGCGGTGATATGAGTGTTGATCAGTTTTTGATTGACAATGACCGGGCGGGTTTTTTGGTGACCAATCATCTGATCGAACTCGGCCACCGCCAGATTGCATGCATTCAACCGGCGTCTACCGAAACGCCCAGCGCGCTCCGCGTCGCCGGTTTCAAGCGTGTCCTGGAGGCGCACGGGCTTCCCTATGATGAGGCGTTGATGCCCCGCGGGGACAACCTGATCGCGGGCGGCGCGCGGGCGGCATACGAGCTGTTGAAAAGTGGGCGACCTTTCACAGCGGTTTTCTCTACCAACGACGCGATGGCGATTGGCTGCATCCGGGTTCTGCGCGATACCGGCATCCGTGTGCCGGATGATGTGAGTGTGGCAGGCGTGGATGACATTATGCTCGCCTCGATCATCGAGCCGCCGCTGACCACCGTACGGCAGCCGAAATACGAAGCGGGACGGCAGGCGGTCGAGATGTTATTGGATCGCATGAGCCGCAACTATGTGGATGGTCCGCGGCAAGTCCAGCTTGACATTACGCTGGTGGTGCGACAATCCACCGCGCCGCCACCCGCCTAACGCTGCAACGGATGTTCGTTCGCCTATCCTGAGTGATATTTCCTGACTAAAGGCCCGGACAGGAGAAAGAAGGGCTATGCCAAAAGAATTTATCGTGACCGCACCTAAAACCATCACATTTCGCGAATACGAAGAACCCCTTTTGAAAGGGCACGACATCCGAATTCGGACGATTGTCAGTGGCATCAAGCATGGCACAGAACTGACACTATACAACGGCCAAACTCCGTTTCTTGACAAGGCGTTCGATCCCGATTTGCGGCTGTTCGTCCCGCGAGAGTCGGGCGGCCTGTTTCCGATGAACCTTGGGTCGTGGGCGGCGGGCGAGGTGATGGAGGTCGGGGAGCAGGTGACTCGGTTTCAGAGTGGGCGACCGGGTGCATGGTGGCTTGCCGCACCGCCCCACCAATGTGACCCATGAGGATAAAGTCTTTTCACTGCCTGATCACATGAAGCCCGAAACTGCGCTGTTCACGGATCCGGCGCTGTTTGCCTTGCAGGCTGTCCACGACGCACAGATCAAGATTGGGGATCATGTTGCCATTATCGGGCTCGGTGCCATCGGTCTGCTGGCGATCCAGATTGCCCGCCTGAACGGTGCGGAACGAATCTTCGCGGTCGATCTCATCGATGACCGGCTGCATCTCGCGAAACAATGTGGGTCAGACGAAATCCTTAACGCTGCGACCTGCGATCCTGCTTTGGAGATCAAAAAGCTCACCGGCAGCAAAGGTGTGGATGTTGCCATTGAGATTTCTGGGGCATATGCTGGCCTGCAAACGGCCATTCGCTGCGTCCACGTCGCCGGATTGGTGGTAGCCGCCAGCTATTTCACCGGCAGCAAAGAGCCGCTTAACCTGGGTGCGGAGTGGCATCATAATCGCCCTACGCTGCGCTCGAGTATGGCGGTCTGGGGAATGCCTCACCGGAACTACCCGATGTGGAATCTGGATCGGATAACAGAAACCGCAATCCGCCTGTTGGAAAACCACCGTCTGGTGACGGATATCCTGATCGGTAAACGATTCTCGTACGGGGATGCTGTGGAAGCCTACCGGTTTATCGATCAGAACCCCGAAAAAACCGTGAAGACTTTGTTTGACTACACCTGAGAGTGATCATCGGTAGCTAGAGCCGAGATGACAACGAGGTACAGGAATGGCGGATGAGTTTCGTGTAGGGCTGTCGAACGATTTCCAGATTGAGTTAACCGGGATTGTTGACCCGGTATTGGAGGAATTGTTTGCACCGTTCCCCTTTATCGCGTATGAATTCTTCCCGGTGATGTCGTGGGCCGAGATTGAGCCGCACGAGCTCGACAACTACGACGCCGTGATCACGATTCGCCCCCACTATACGGCGCGCTCGTTTGCGGGTGTGAGACGGCTGGCGTTGATTTCGCGCTGGGGTGTAGGGTACGACATGATTGATATTCCGGCCGCGACGAACGCAGACGTACTCGTGTCCATTACCACGGCGGCCGTGGGCCGCCCGGTTGCCGAGGCAATCCTGACCCTGATGCTGGCCCTGGCGAAGAAGCTCCTCCTGAAAGAGAAGCTGGCGAGAACGGGGCGCTGGGATTTGAAGGCACAGGCATCGGGGCAGGGGCTGCGTGGAAAAATCGTTGGATCGATCGGCTTGGGGCATATTGCCACTGAAATGTTCACGCTCCTGCAGCCTTTCGGGCTGAGGCGGATGATGGCATATGATCCTTATATCCCGCCGGAGAAGGCAGCGCCGCTGAAGGTGGAACTGGTTGACGTTGAGACAGTATTCCGCGAGGCGGACTTCGTCACCATCAACTGCCCACTCAATGAGAGTACGCGGGGTATGGTAGACGCCGGGCTGCTGTCGCTGATGAAACCGACCGCGTATCTGATCAACACGGCGCGAGGCCCCATTATCAACGAGGACGACCTGTTGGCGGTGTTGCAGACAGGCCAGATCGCCGGGGCGGGATTAGATGTGTTCACTCAGGAGCCGCTGCCCGCCGATCACCCGCTGGCGCGACTAGACAATGTGATTCTTTCGCCTCACGGCCTGGCATGGACAGATGACCTCTATTACGGTAACAGCTCCGGCGCATGTCAAAACATCCTCACGCTGTTTCGCGGCGAGGTGCCGAAGCATATCGTTAATCCGGAGGTGGTGGAACGCCCTGTTTTCCAGCGGAAACTGGCGGCGTTGCGCGAGCGCTGGCACGCCCTGGCGGTGAGCAGCTAACCACAAAGGAACAAAGCTTATGAAACCGAATCGTCTCAAACAGGCGCGTGAAGAAGGGCAAATCCCTGTTGGGCATATGATCATGGAATTTGGCACGCGGGGGATCGCGCAGATATTGGAGACCGCCGGACTGGATTTTGTCGTGATTGACATGGAGCACACCGGCTTCAGCATGAACGAAGTCTCTAACCTGATTGCGTGGTTCAAAGCCACGCCCGTTGCGCCGCTCGTGCGCATCCCGCAGATCGAGCGGTATTTCATCGCGCGCCTTTTGGACGCCGGGGCTCTCGGAATCATGGTTCCCGATGTCAGAAATGCGGAACAGATTCAGGCAGTGGTCAGGGCAGCGAAGTACGCACCGCTGGGCGAACGCGGATTGGGGCTGGGACTGGCGCAGACCGATTTTAAACCCGTGAATGCGCTGGAGTTCCTCGAATACTCCAACCAAAACACGACAATCATTGCCCAGATTGAAAGCCCACAGGGCCTGGAAAACCTGGAGGCAATTGCCTCAACGCCGGGGCTGGACATGCTGTGGGTTGGACACTTCGACCTGAGCCACACCCTTGGCATCGTGGGCCAATTTCACCACGAGAATTTCCTGAGCGCGCTGCGCCAGATCGTCGCTGCCGCGCAGAAACACGGGCTGACCATGGCCGGGCAGCCACGCAACCTGGAGCAGGCGCAAGAATGGCTGACCATGGGCTTCGACGTAATCTCCTTCAGCAGCGACGTGAACGTGTATCTGGATGCGATGTCGGCAGCCGTTAAAGGTGTAAGCAAGCTCAAAAAGTTTTGAAACGATGCAGCGATGCTGCCCATCAATTATGTTTTCGAAGCCGCCAGCGCCTCGACAAATTCCTGAGACGTGACCGAAACGCAGTACAACGATTCCATCAGGCGCACCATACGCTGTGTCCCCAACAGTTCGGCCTGTTCCTCTGGCATATCGTTCGCCAGGGTGCAGTCGCGCAGCAGAACCACTTTGTAATCATGCCACAGCGCATCGATGACGGTCGTCAGCAGGCATGCGTCCGCGGAGAAGCCAACGGCGAACAAGTTCTTGATGTCCAGATAGCGCAGCAACAAGTCCAGGCGGGTTCCGACAAAACCGCTGTAGACGTGCTTCCGGATGAAATACTCATTCTCGCGTGGATAAAGCAGCTTGGAGATCTTGACATGGTCTGATTCGCCGTAGTGATACTCTTTGGGATCGACCTCGTCCTCGGCGAACATCTCTGCCATGGTGGTATTAAGCTGCCGCTTGAGCATCTTGCCGAACTCGGAAAACGGCAGACCGATTTTCGGCGCGCTGTTGTTCAGATAGATCACGGTCAGCCCCGCTTCCCGGGCTGCGCTGAGAGCCGGCAGCAGCGCGGTCTCTACGATATGGCGCTCGTGATCGGCACTCTCCAACCAGCAGAGCGCGGGCCGCGCCTCATCGTGACCCTGGCCGGCGGCGTAGCTGGGGACCGGATCGTCCGGGTGGAAGCCCAGCCCGTAGACATCGACCACCAGCAACGCCGAGCGGTCGAAGCCGGCTTCAAACGTCTCATAGGCATAGCCGGCGTAGTGCTCAGAGGGGAACAAGCGATAATAGCGGGTGTTCAGCCGGATCGTCCTGCTCATGAGCTCGATCTCCTTTTCCTATTTTTTCTTCATGGCGATGACCTGTAATGCGGCCTGGGCAATATCGTTTGGGGTCATATGGTGATAGGCGAAGAGATCGTCGATCCCCCCACTCTCTACCCAACGGTCAGGCACGCCGATGCGCCGGATTGGGACCGGGCAGAATTCGCCCAAAACCTCGGCCACTGCCGAGCCAAAGCCGCCTATGATCGATGCGTTCTCTGCCGTGACGGCACATCCCGTCCGGCTGGCCGATTCCCGGATTAGTTCTCGATCAATGGGCTTGACCGAGGCTAAGTGCACAACTTCGGCGTCGATTTCCTGCCCTTCCAGCAAGGCTGCCGCTTCGAGGCATTGTCCCGTCATCAGGCCGGTACCGAACAGGCTCACGTCCCGGCCCTTCCGCACGATCTCGCCCTTGCCCCACTCAAACACGTGATCGGGTGGAAAGATGTCGGGCAAGGTGTAGCGCGCGATGCGAAAGTAAACCGGCCCTTCAACATCCACCGCCGCCCGCATAATCGCGCGCAGATCGGCGTTGTCACCCGGATCAGCGACACGCATATTCGGAAGCGCGCGCATGACAGCCAGATCCTCGATGCAGTTGTGCGACGCTCCGGCACGGCTGGTCGGCAGCCCGACATAAGAACCGGGGATTTTGACATTCAGTTGGGGATACGCAATCGAGATGGCGATCTGGTCCAGGGCGCGCCGGGTAGCGAACACAGCAAACGTGCTGGGGAACGGGATGAACCCGGTTAGCGCCAGCCCTGCGGCAATGCCGAACAGGTTCTGCTCCGCAATGCCAACCTGAATAAACCGGTCGGGATAGGCGTGTTTGAAATATCCCGCTTTGGAGGAGGTATGGAGATCCGCATCCAGCACGATCATATTCGGGTACTCGCGCCCTAGTGTCACCAGAGTCTGCCCAAACACATCGCGCATCTCAGGGGTATGGCCGTCGTTATTCCCCTCCATAGAAGGTCTCCTTCTCAACAGTGCCCACCAGACGGCTGTAGCCCTCTTCGGGATAGCCGTAACGGCGCGCGAGTTCGCGGAGCATGGCGTCGGCTGTCTCGGGATCAGGGGCATGGGTATGCCATTTATAGTTGAATTCGGCCATCTCAACACCGCGCCCTTTGACCGTGTGCGCGATGATCATGAGCGGCTTGCCGCGAGGCCGTACCCACCGGGCTTCATGCAGCGCGCCGATCACAGCCTCTATATCATGACCGTCGATTTCCAATACATCCCACCCGAAGGCCCGCCATTTGTCAGCAAACGGCTCGACACTCATCAGGTTCCAGGTGAAGCCCTTTGCCATCACTTTGTTATAGTCGACAATGGCGATCAGGTTGTCCAGATGGTAGTGCGCGGCGGACATCGCCGCTTCCCACACATTACCTTCGTTACATTCGCCGTCACCGAGGATGCAGAACGACCGCGCGAAGGCATTTTCGCGATAGCGCAGGCCCAGAGCAATCCCCGTTGCCACCGAGAGGCCCATCCCCAGCGGCCCGCCCGATGCTTCAAGTCCTGACGTGCGGCGCATGTCGGTATGACCTTCGATTCCATTCAGCTCGCAATAGGTGTACAGCTTCTCAACGGGGTAGTACCCGCGCAGCGCTAACGCTGCGTAGAGCGCCGGAGACCCGTGGGCTTTCGAGAGCACCAGACGGTCACGGTCCGGCCATTCCGGGCGGGCCGGGTCAATCCGCATATGCTGGAAATAGAGCACCGCCAATAACTCGGCCATCGAAAACGAGCCGCCGATATGTCCCCACGTTCCGTAGGTGATCATCTCGACGCTGAGGCGCCGGATCTGATAGGCGGTGTCCTGCAGCAGCTGCATGGTTACTTCAGGGACAGGTGGCATTGAGTGTGTCTCCACAAATAAGCCCGACGCGGTCAACGTTCCAGGGCGAGATCGGCGGCAATACGCGCCAGCGAATCCGGCCCACCGACGTTACCGGGGAAGACGATATAGGGAATGCCAGGGTAGCGGCTCTCCGGTCCGAGCCGCCAGACGGGGACCCCCGGAAGTATTTGTCCCAGCACCCAGGCACGGCGCACACCCAGTCCAGCAGTCGCGACATCGCTGGAAGTGATGCCTCCTTTTGCCACGATGCAGCGTGGCGTGGCCGTGATCTGACGAAGGATCGCGACCAGGCTCTCCGAAACGCGTCGGCCAATATCCAGGCTGCTACTGGCGTCATTGCCCGTGATCAACTCCCGGCTGGTGTAGAGCACTGCCGTTCGGTCAGCGCCGAGCGCCTGATCGAGTGCCGCCGCACACCGCGCGATCTCCTGGGAACGCTCGCGGCCGAGCAGCAACGGGATATGCGCTTCCACTGATGAGACTCGCGGCTGGTCCAAGAGGCAGCGCAACTGATCGCTCGTGCGGGCGAGATAGGACCCTACGACGATCAGCGCTCCGCCGGTCGCGGGCAGATCGAGATCATCCGTTGTGAGCAAAGGTCGCGGGGTGATTCCGCCGCGCTCTTGCACGAACGAGGCGGCGGTCCGGTACAGAAAGCGCGATCCCTGTGCTTCGGCGTGGAGAAGACCCAGCACCAGCACCTGAAGATCGCGGTAGCTCGCCGCATTGATTACACATATCCTGCTGTCAGTCAGGGCGAGCAGGCGTTCGGTGATGAGCGACGGCCCGCCACGCCGGATGTCGTCCAAAGAAATCGACGCGACGCTGCTCGCTGCGATCTTGCCGCCGGTCTTTTCGGCGACCCACTCCGTCAGATCGGAAGCACGATAGCCGAAGGCGGCGTCTTGCGCATACGCCGTCTCGCCCACAGGGATCAACTGCTCGCCTTCAGCGGCGTAATGCGTATCCCCAATGGTGTAACGACCCCCTTCAAAGAAGCAGGGGATGATCAGCCAGGCGTCGAACGTGGTTTCCAGTGCGGCGGCAAGGGCTTCGACTTCGGCGGGGAAATGCCCGCGCAAGGTCGAGTTGCTGCGACTGACTACCGCAATCGCGCGCTGCGCGAGCCGCGACGCCGAAAGCAGGTTCTCCCCAATCGTCCGGTTTAGCTGCTGCGCCTCTCGTGTGGGCAGGCTGCGCGAATTCGTCAGGAGATAGAAGGTTTCGGTTCCACGCGCCAGTTCATCTCGCAGCGCGTCCACCGACCAGTGGGTCAGCACCGGGAGGTCATGAACTGTCTGGGTGCCTGTCGGGTCATCATCAAGCACGATCAGGGCCCGCTGGCTGGCCGCAACCTCGCGCCGGATCGCTGGGCGCAGATCGTCCACCCATTCGGGCGGCAGGCTGGCGAGCGCGGCCGGTTTAGAGAGTGCCATGCGCCAACTGCTCCCGCATATACTCGAATCCACACTGCCCACTGGTAAACACCGGGATTCCATATTCCGCTTCGGGAACGGGATGGGATAGCAGGAACGCCGTCATTGACAACTGGGCCAGCACCACGCTGTCAAATGACTCGGCACGCAGCGCCGTTTGGATTGCATGGTTCAGGGCCTCGTTATGCCCGTTCACGTCCCCTACCGCCAGCTGCGTCCAGGCTTCCTCGACAGTGAGGCCAGAAAAAGCAACCGACTTGCCCATCCTGCTAGCCGTTTCGCGCAGCAGGGCCTGAGTGCTCACTACGGTCGGGCCGTGCGTGGCGATAACCAGGATGCGCCCTCCGCGCTCGACGGCGCGCTCCATCATCGGGCGATCAATCTGAACCACTGGCACACCGTGGGGATCGAGTGCAGCCTGAACCTGTGCATACGCCCGGTTCATGGTGGAGCACGTAATCAGGACCGCATCAACTTGCCCGAACGTGACGAGGTCCTCGGCATAGTGCACGAATGCTTCGACGTTGGACAGCGGCGGGGTTGGCTGCCCGTCATGATGCGCCTTCATGAAATTCATCTGGATTGCCTCGTTGCCGATATTAACGAGATGAACCCCTGGGAGGAAGAGGCGACCAAAGTAGTTGGACCATAACGTGATCCACGATGACCCATTGAGCAGGCCCAGGCGCTTGCCCATCAACGCCGGGTCGCCATCCGGCTCTGGGTCAATGTGGGCGACCCCGGTGACTTTGAGATAATCCGAGAAGAGTTGAACCGCGTCAGTCAGAGGAGGAATGACCACAGAAGCCCCTCGAAAATGTAAATCACATTACTTGGTTTGGACCAAGATCGGCAGATAAGTCTTCTGCGAGCGCTCGGTCAGCCGAGAGTGTATCATTCAACATCAGGCGGAGCAACCGGATTGGCGCTTGCGCTTTCCCTCCGATTTGAAACCAACCGAAGGAATTTGCCGCGCACAAAAGATCAAAGCACAAGCCAGACGACTTGACAGCAAAGAATCTTCCAGGTTATGATGTGATCGTTGCCGTTAACGATCACGGCAACGATCACGGATGATGGATGGACCAGTATACCAACACTATAATGTCCAGACAAAAAATAACCATTCAAGATATTGCCAAGCGGGCCGGGGTATCGAACCAAACGGTCTCCCGCGTGCTTAATGGTAAGCCCGACGTAGCCGAAGACACGCGCCGGCGCATCGAGCAAATCATTGATGAACTGAGCTATGTCCCCAGCACCGCCGCGCGCAGCCTGCGCTACCAGGGCACCAAAACGATCGGCCTCATCGTGCCCGATAACGCTAATCCTTTTTTTGCCGAGATCGCCCGTGGTGTCGAAAATGCCGGCTTCGAAGCAGGGTACAGCGTCGTCCTCTGCAATTCGAACAAATCCCTTCAACGTGAGTTGGAGCACCTCAGAATGCTTCAGGCCAAGCAGGTTGATGGGATCATTTTCATTGCCAGCACAACTCATATCGATCAGATCAGGCCGCTCGTTGACAGTGGGATCCCGGTGGTCATGTTCTACCGGGATCCCGGCGATCTGAATGTGGACACCTTCAAAATAGACAATGAGCGAGCTGGCTATATCGCAACGGAACATCTCATCGATCTGGGACACAAGGCGATTGCCTGCATCCGCCCGGCGTTTGCCGAATCGCCCAGCAGCAAGCGGGTACTGGGCTACGAGGAGGCACTGACAGCGCACGGATTGACATGGAGCGAACAGCTTGTACGTCAGGGCGATAATTTATTGAGCGGCGGCGAGGAAGCCGTTCACCAATTGCTGAATAACGGCGTCGAATTCACGGCTATCTTTGCCAGCAATGATGCGATGGCAATTGGGGCGATGCGCGCTCTATGCAGCCGGGGCTATCGCATCCCTGAGGATGTCAGTGTGATCGGTATTGATGATATCATCCTGGCCTCGTACGTTGATCCGCCCCTGACCACAGTCGCCCAACCGAAACAGAAGGCCGGCGAACAGGCTGTTACTTACCTTGTTGAACGCATGGAAAACGACCGGATTGAAGGTGCCCGAACAACGATATTGGATATTGAGTTAGTTGTTCGCGAATCGTGTGCTCCCCCGGCTCACTAGAGGAGAAGGAATTGGATGTATATCGCTACCCGAACTGAACTGCTCGAAGTCTGCCGCCTGGTTTATGATCGAGACCTAACCAACGCGGCCGGCAGCAATTTCAGCGCACGCGCCTCAGCGGCAGCCGTCTATCTGACCCCGACCGGCAATGCCAAACGGAACCGGCTGCGCATGACACCCGACGACCTGCTCCTGGTCGATCTGCAGGGGCGGACATTGGATGGGCGCGGCGATCTGAGTGTTAGCTGGCCCACCCACCGCCGCCTGTATGAGGAATTTGACTACGTGGGCGCGGCAATCCATGCCCATCCCAAAACGGCCACGGCTTTTGCCTGTCAAGCCGAGCCTATGCCGCCTTTGCTGGATGCCATGAAGAAATACGGCCCGATTCCTGTCCTCCCACGCGAGCTGAAAGTCGACAGCCCTGAATTTGGGCAGGCAATCGTTGATATTTTCAGGGCAACCGAGCCAAGTTTCAAGAAGCACGGGCACGCCGTCTTTTATCCCTTTCACGGCATTCTGGTCGCTGCGCCTACCCTGGATGATGCCTTTGACCTGCTGGAGCGAATCGAATTTAATGCGACCGCCATTTTCCTTAGCAAGCTTCTGGAGCGGCAGTGACGGATTCAGATTCGAGCAGGCACGAATTTGATATTGTGATCGCATCACCCAACGCCGCCGTTGATTCGTACTATCCGCTGCAGCAGCTTGAGGTCGGCACAGTGAACCGATCCGAGCATGCTCTGCATACGGCGGGTGGCAAAGGGAACAACATGGCGCGCGCTGCGGCCCGGCTGGGGGCACGCGTCTTGAGCCTGGGAATCGTAGGGGGGGTGCCGGTCAGCTCATTGTACGCGATCTCGAACAAGAGGGGATCGCGTTCGATATGGTCTGGACACCGCACGAAACCCGACGCTGTGTGACGGTGCCCGCCCTCGACGTTCGCCAGACAACTGTCGTGCTCGAATCAGGGGGGCCAACCGGAGAGGAGGCCCGCCATCAGTTCGCTGACAAAATCCGGGCTCATGCTGCGTGCGCACCCTACCTGACACTCAACGGCAGTCTCCCACCCGATTTTCCTGACAACTTTTATGCCACCATGATCCGCGATCTCGCCGAACGGCCCCGTCCGTGTGTGCCTGGATACAGCCGGAGAACCACTTCGGTTAGGGGCGGAGGCCGGGCCTGCCATCATCAAGATCAACCGCGAAGAGTTCGAGTTTGCGTTTACAGGTTCGCGTGACTGGCAGGTGGCTGTCGGGGTCTTTGACCGCTTGCACCAGAACGGCCTGGACCTCCTGATCATTACCGACGGTCCTCGCGGCGCGTACGTGTTCGCGCCTGAAATCGCGCCGTTCCGCGTGTTGACTCCTGTAGAAACCTGGATCAGCACGGCGGGCGCGGGGGATACGTATATGGCGGCGCTGCTGCTGGCCCTGGGAAGGGGTGACGCCGTTGAGCAGGCTGCCCGCTTCGCGTCGGCCGCTGCGGTGGCCAGTATCCAGCAGGTCGTGTGCGGCGCGCTCAATCTGGATGATGTGTACACCTATCTTGAACGGACGACAACAGAACCAATACGGGAATTATCATGATGGTTCAGCCGCTGGCACTTGCCATTGATATTGGGGGCACAAAAATCAAAGCCGGTCTGATCGATAGAGACGGCGGCTTGTCCTCCCTGAAACAACTCGCGACCCCGGCGCAGTCTCCACCCGAACATATCGTCCATCAAATCATTGCGCTCGCACACGAGATCTGCGCCGAAAACCGTCTGACCACGAACGAATTGCACGGAATAGGAATCTCAATTGCGGCCTTCATCTCAACTTATGGGCAGGTGGTCGCGTCGGCACATCTCTCCCGTGAATGGATTGGTTTCGACCTCGGCGCGCCCCTTCGTCAGGTATTCGATACGGAGTTCTATTTTGCACTCGATGCGCCTGCCCCAGCCCTGGGCGAAGCCTATTATGGGGCGGGCAAGGGACTGGAGCACTTTGTTTACGTCACCGTATCGACGGGTATTGGGGCTGGTATGATTCTGGGTGGCAGATACTACACCGGGGGATTGGGCTGGGCCGGCGGTGTCGGGCATACCATCATTGACGAAATGAGCCCGCGCATCTGCCACGGCTGCGGCAATGCGGGCTGTCTCGAAACCTTTGCGGCCACACAAGGAATCATCACCACCGCGCAAGAACTCCTGCAGGAACACCCCGACAGCCTGATGCTGCCACTTGCCGGGGGTGACCCGGCGGCCATCACGCCTGAGATTGTGTTTCGCGCAGCCCAGCAGCTTGATCCAGCCGCCCAACGCGTCTGGCAGTCTGCCGGCCATGCGCTGGGCATCGGGTTAATGAATCTGGTCAACATCGTGTCTCCAACGCGCATCGTGGTCGGCGGTGGCATTTCGCAAGCGGGTGATCTGCTGCTCGAACCGGCGCGGCTGGTGATCCGCGAGCGCGCATTTCCGCCGCCGCACCGGCGGGCCGAGGTCGTTCAGGCCGCCTTGGGCGATCTCTCTGGTATCTATGGCGCAGCGGCGATGGTATTTCATGATTTGCGCATCAATCCTATCCTGGAGAATCTATCATGACAATTGACGCGACCGCATACGCTGGTTTCCGGTTGCTGCTTGATCCTGACACCCTGGACGTCGAGACCGACGGTACGCTGGTTTTTAGACAGACTCCCCGAACCGCCGAATCGCTGCGGAATGTGCTCCGGTCGCCCGGCGCGGTTTCCCCTGATCAGGTGATGTATTACACGTATTATCCCACCTGCGCAGCCGAGGCGGTTCAGCAGATACTGGATCGCCATCAGCTTACCTACAGCCTTGTCCTGCTGCCGCCGTTGTCTATCGATGGTGAGTTCGCCAAAACCCAGGGACACTACCACCCGGCTGTACCTGGCACACCCTACGGGTATCCGGAAGTTTATACCCAGTTATACGGCCGCTTGCTGCTGTTCCTCCAGAAACGCAACCGGGCGAACCCGGATACGCCGCTGGACTGCGTGCTGATCGATATGACCCCCGGAGTCACTGTCACCGTTCCACCCGAATACGCCCATGTGCTGATCAATCCCACCCCCGAGATCGCGCTGATGGCCGGACTCTACAGTCCCGATTTTAAGCCGGACTATACGGAAGTTTATGAGCATCGAGGGTTGGCATACTATATCCTGGATCAGAACGGCACTATCGGCATTGAGCCGAATCCGCGCTATACGGATCCACCTCCGCTGAAGCAGCCAGACACGTTGACAGGCACAGTTTTCGCTCCTCCGCACCCTGGCAGACCGCTGTGGGAAGCGTTTATCTCTCAGCCTGGGTCGTACTCATTTCTCACTCAACCCGAAGTCATGATGCCGTACTTCAATCTGGCATAGCATTACGAAAGGAGCGTGATAGCGGGGCAACCAATCGGACGATATATCCTTCGTGGCAAACATAATTACGGTTTAAGGAGAGAAAAACATGGTAGTTTCACGCAAATTCCTGACAGTTATTTCACTCATCGTGCTCGTGTTCTCGGCGCTGCCGGTGGCGTCTGCCCAGGATGAAGGTCCCTTCGTCGTGGGGTATTCGGCGGCGGGGTTGATCGACGAGCTGCAAATTGCGTGGAGTGAAGGGCTGACCGAGGTCGTGGAGGCGGCCGGCGGCCAGGTGATCCTGGTCGACTCGCAGAACGACATCGCCAAGCAGATTGCGGACATCGAGGACCTGCTGGCCCAGGAGATCGACTATCTGGTGATCAACCCGGTGGACGAGGCGGGCATCGTGGCCGCGGTGGAAGCGGCCAACGAGGCGGGCGTGCCGGTCTTCACCATCGACCGGGCATCGGGCGGGGGTGAGGTGCGGGTGCACGTCGGCTTTGACAACTACAAAGCCGGCTACGACGCGGGCATCTACATCGCCGAGCAGAACGGTGGTCAGGGCAAGGTCGCCCAGTTGGAAGGGCAGGCGGGCACCTCGGTCGCGCGCGAGCGCGGGCAGGGCTTCCGCGATGCGATTGCCCAGTACCCCGACATGGAGATCGTGTTCGAGCAGCCCACCGACTGGTCGACCGCCCAGGGGCTGTCCGCCACCGAGGACCTGCTGGTCGCCCATCCCGATGTCGTCGGCATCTGGGCGCACGCCGACTCGATCATCATGGGCGCGGTGGAAGCGCTCGAAGCCGAAGACCTGAATGAGCAGGTCGTCACCGTGGGTATGGGTATGTTCGCCGGCGGTCCCGAAGCCATCCAGGCGGGTCGTCTTGACGCCAGTTGGGAACTCTTCCCCGCGGCACTCGGCAAAGTCGCCGGTGATGCCGTCGTCGCCGTCCATGCCGGTGAGGATGTCGAACCCGTCATCGGCACCCCCATGACCTTCGTCACCGCGGACAATATCGCGGAAGTGCAGGCCATGACCGCGGCTCCGGCCCAGGACTTGGAACCGTTTGTCGTGGGGTATTCGGCGGCGGGGCTGATCGACGAGCTGCAAATTGCGTGGAGTGAAGGGCTGACCGAGGTCGTGGAGGCGGCCGGCGGCCAGGTGATCCTGGTCGACTCGCAGAACGACATCGCCAAGCAGATTGCGGACATCGAGGACCTGCTGGCCCAGGAGATCGACTATCTGGTGATCAACCCGGTGGACGAGGCGGGCATCGTGGCGGCGGTGGAAGCGGCCAACGAGGCGGGCGTGCCGGTCTTCACCATCGACCGGGCATCGGGCGGGGGTGAGGTGCGGGTGCATGTCGGCTTTGACAACTACAAAGCCGGCTACGACGCGGGCATCTACATCGCCGAGCAGAACGGTGGTCAGGGCAAGGTCGCCCAGTTGGAAGGGCAGGCGGGCACCTCGGTCGCGCGCGAGCGCGGGCAGGGCTTCCGCGATGCGATTGCCCAGTACCCCGACATGGAGATCGTGTTCGAGCAGCCCACCGACTGGTCGACCGCCCAGGGGCTGTCCGCCACCGAGGACCTGCTGGTCGCCCATCCCGATGTCGTCGGCATCTGGGCGCACGCCGACTCGATCATCATGGGCGCGGTGGAAGCGCTCGAAGCCGAAGACCTGAATGAGCAGGTCGTCACCGTGGGTATGGGTATGTTCGCGGGCGGTCCCGAAGCCATCCAGGCGGGTCGTCTCGACGCCAGTTGGGAACTCTTCCCCGCGGCACTCGGCAAAGTCGCCGGTGAAGCCGTCGTCGCCGTCCATGCCGGTGAGGAAGTCGAACCCGTCATCGGTACCCCCATGACCTTCGTCACCGCGGACAATATCGCGGAGTTTCTGAAGTAAATATGCAGGAAACGGCGGGACGGCAGAAGTCACTTGTTAATGATCCGCTGCCGTCTCGCCTTTGTCTATACAATACGAATCATAGGAACAACATAAATGATTTCGTTTGAGCCAGCGAATATCCAAAGCAGCGGTCGTATCACGCCAACATCCAGTTATGCTCAGCAGTTCTGGCAGATCTGGAACCGTTTTGGGATCATCATTATCATGATCGTCTTCGCCATTGCGCTGTCCCTGCTGACCGACCGGTTCCTGACCACACGTAATCTCTTAAACGTCGGGCGGCAAGTATCGGTGATGTCGCTGCTTTCGTTCGGTATTCTGGTGGTGGTCATTACCGGTAACGTGGACCTGACCGTGGGCGCGTTCATGGGGTTTGTGGGCGCATTATTCGCAGGTTGGACGCTGGATTACGGGTTGACACAGGCGATTGTCATGGGTTTTGGCGTCGCACTTCTTGCGGGCACCGTGACCGGCTTTCTGTCTACACGAGGCGCGGGACTATCGGTCATCGTCACGCTCGCCATGTTGACGATCTTCCAGGGCGCAACCTTGCTCTATACCGATGGCCGCCCCATCAGTGGCCTGCCGGATAATCTGCGAGAGCTGGGCCGTGGCTATCTTGGGCCGATTCCGTGGCCGGTGGTGATCGCCATCATCGTCGCCATGGTGATTCATATCATGCTGCGCTACACCGCCTTTGGACGCGAACTCTACGCCATTGGGGGCAACCAGGAAGCCGCCCGTCTATCCGGTATCCCGGTCAAGCGGCGAATTATCACTGGGTTCCTGATTTCTGCCAGCTTGTCCGCACTGGCTGCCTTGATCCTGATCGCCCGCGTTTCTTCTGCCCAACCGACTGCCGGCGTCGGAGACGAACTCAACGCTGTCGGGGCGGTTCTCATTGGTGGTGCGAGTCTCAGCGGCGGTGCGGGCACAGTGATCGGTACCATTGCGGGGGTGCTCATCCTGGGCATGATCAGCAACGGGCTTAACCTGCTCCAGGTCAATCCCTTTTACCAATACATCATCAAGGGGTTGATCATCCTTTTCGCGATCTTGATGGACCAGTGGGGACGTCAGCACTGACCATGATCGAGGACGAACCTATGTCAGATCAACCTTATGTGCTTGAGATGCTCGGCATCTCCAAGAGCTTCCCCGGTGTCCAGGCCTTGACCGATGTTACCTTGCAGTTAAGGCCCGCCGAGATCCATGCGTTGGTGGGCGAAAATGGAGCCGGCAAAAGCACCCTGATGAAAATATTGAGCGGGGCGTACGCGCGCGATACCGGGCGAATCCTGCTGCACGGGCAGGAAGTCCACCTCTCAAACCCCAACCAAGCGCTCCAGTTTGGAATTGTTACCATTTACCAGGAGTCGAATCTTTCACCCGAACTCAGTGTTGCCGAAAACATTTTTATGGGCCGGCTGCCGCGCGTCGCGCGTATTTTTGTCAACTGGCCGCAGCTTTATCAGGATGCGCAGCAACTCCTGGATCAGCTTGGCACCACGTTCCATGCTCGCACCCAGGTCAAGGAACTATCACCCGCACAGCGCCAGATGACCGAGATCGCCAAAGCCCTTTCGATGTCGGCTAAAATTATTGTTATGGACGAGCCAACCGCCTCTCTGACCGGTTCCGAAGTCGACGTTCTAATGGCCGTGATGCGTCGTCTGCGCGATCAGGGCGTGACCATTGTGTTCATCTCGCACCGCTTGGAGGAGGTGTTCAAGCTTGCAGACCGGGTGACGGTGCTGCGCGACGGGCACTGGGTGTCCACAGCTCCGATCGGCGAGACCAGCCCCAATATCCTTGTGTCGCAGATGGTAGGCCGCCAGATCGCTAACCTGTACGAAAAGGATGAGGCGACGGTGGGCAAAAGATTGCTGCGTGTTCACGATGCATCCGGGCAGGGTTTCCACAATGTGTCCTTTGAAGTCCACGAGGCAGAAGTTGTGGGCATGTTTGGGTTAGTAGGCTCAGGGCGAACTGAGGTGGCACGGGCATTATTTGGAGCCGACCGACTCAGGAATGGTTCGGTAGAGCTTGAGGACCAGACACTGCACCTGCGCTCTCCGAGAGCTGCAATCAACGCTGGCGTCGCACTTGCGCCGGAAGATCGAAAATCACAGGGGCTTGTGCTTGGGATGTCTGTTCAATCCAACATCTCCCTGCCCATCCTGAAGCTGCTGCGTCGCCTCGGTTTTTTGCGCTTTGGTTCTGAAAAGAAATTAGCCTGGGAGTACAAAGATCGGCTCGATATTCGCACCCCGTCCCTTGAGACACCGGCTCGTTCCCTGTCGGGAGGCAACCAGCAAAAAGTCGTGATCGCGAAATGGTTGGCTACCCGCCCCAAAGTGCTCATTTTGGATGAGCCCACGCGCGGGATCGATGTCGCGGGAAAAGCCGAAGTTCATAAGCTGGTGAATTATCTGGCGGCTCAGGGCGTCGGTATTCTGTTCATATCATCTGAACTGCCGGAGATTCTGGGCATGAGTGACCGGATTCTGGTGATGCACGAAGGGCAGTTGGTGGGTGAACTGGGTCGGGACACGGCTACCGAGGAGAGCGTTATGCAGCTTGCCTCCGGTCAGGTCGGGCATAAACGAACAGGAGAGGACTTATGACTGAAAGCCCACTCGGCTCACGCGAGCGAGTACTGCTGGCTCTGGATCACCGCGAACCGGATCGCGTGCCGTTTAACCTCACCCTGACAGTCGAAATCTACCATCGGCTGCGCGCCTACCTGGGACTGCCTCCCGATCCCGATAAGCCGATCGGCGTGTGGACGAATGTATCACCCAACCTTGATCTGCTGGATGCGATGGGAGTCGATTTCTATTATGCCGGTCTGAACGCGCCATCGGGCCGCAAGCCAGCATCCCCCGACGATGGCCTGTTGTATGACGAGTGGCAGATTGGCCGCACCCGGGTGGATCGCGGCGATGGTAGTGTTTATTTCGAGATGGTGAGCCATCCGCTTGCTAACGCCACCCTGCAAGATATCGCGGACTTTCCCTGGCCCGATCCTTATGATCCGGGCCGAGTGGATGGTCTGCGCGACAAAGTTAAGCGCATCCGGCAGGATACCGACAAGGCGATTATGGCCAAGTTCGCCAATTCGATCTGGGAACAATCCTGGTGGCTGTACGGCATGGAAGCCTGGATGATGGACATGGCTCTGAAGCCGGAAATTTGCGCCGCCATCATGGACAAGGTATGCGATCTGGCGATCGGTTTTGTCGATGTGGGGATCGATGCGGTAGGCGATCTTATCGACATTCTACGGCTCAGTGGTGAAGATCTTGGCACGCAGATCAGCCCGATGATATCGATGCGCATGTATAACCAGATGGTCAGGCCGCGCTTCCAGCGGTATTGGTCGTTTGCCAAAGACAGACTCCGCGACAAAAACCCGGCGGCCAAGCTCATGCTGCACTCGTGTGGCAATGTGCGCGCGTTTATCCCATCCTGGATCGAGATGGGCCTGGATGTCCTGGACCCCATTCAGCCGCGCGCCCAAGGAATGGAGCCATATGCACTGAAGCGCGATTTTGGCCAACAGCTTGTCTTTCACGGGGGGATCGACCTTCAGCATACCCTTCCGCTTGGCACGCCGGACGAAGTACAGGCCGAGGTACGGCGTTATATTCAGGCGCTGGCCCCTGGTGGCGGGTATATTGTCGCACCTGCGCATAACGTTCAGAGCGATGTGCCTGCTGAGAATTTGGTGGCCATTCGTGATGCCATTGCTGCGTATGGAACCTATCCCATCAATACGGGTAAAACGCATGAGCTGGGTTGACGAACTCAAAACCTTGCTTGGCTCGGGGGCCGTAATCACGGACGAAGACACGATCCGCCAATGCAGCTATGACTGGTGGCCGGTCGCTCAGAAGTGGAAACAACAGCACAAGCAGCCTTTCCGCCCCGATGTGGTTGTCCTGCCGCGCACGACCGATGAGGTGAGCCGGTTGCTGCGCTGGGCTTCCGAAAACCGGATCCCTGTCACGCCGCGCGGTGCTGGCTCGGGCGTAACCGGCGCGGCCCTGGTCGTGCGCGGGGGTATCTGCCTGGATATGTCGGCCATGAATCAGATACTGGCATTGGATGAAACGAATCTGCTTGTCCGGGTACAGGCGGGTACGATGGGCCACATTCTGGCCCAGGAGTTGAACCGGCAGGGCCTCACGCTCAACCATTCTCCCCAATCGCTGGAGCGCTCCAGCGTAGGAGGCTGGGTCGCTACTCGTGCCACCGGGCAATTTTCGTCGCGTTGGGGCGGCATCGAGGATTTGGCCGCGGCGTTTACCGTGGTACTGGCGACCGGCGAGATCGTAGAAACTCGCCTCGTGCCCCGCGCCGCGATCGGGCCCGATCTGCGTCACGTGTTTATCGGGTCTGAGGGCATACTTGGCGTGGTGACCGAGGTTACCCTGAAGGTTTTTCCACTGGCTGAACATTGTATTCTTGAGGCTCTGGCATTTCCGAACCTCGAAAGTGGTCTGCTGGTCATGCGCCGTATCATGCAAGCCGGGCTGCGTCCCTTTCTGGTCCGTTTTTATGATGAGAACGAAACCCGTTACGCCATGCGAGACAAGGCATTCACCGGCTGCGCGATGTTTCTGGGTTTTGAGGGGATGCGGGGTGTCGCCGAGGCCGAGTACCAGGCCGCCTTGACCATGTGCCGGGCAGAAGGTGGTCAACTGCTCGGCTCAACGCCAGTTGACGAGTGGATGGAACGGCGCTTTGACTTTTCGACCATCGAAGGCGTTCTGGCACGTCCAGGCGGGATTGCCGAAACCATCGAGATCGCGCACCTGTGGTCCAAGATTCTGGACACGTATCATAGGTTGAAGGGTGCCCTGGAACCCTTGACCAGCGAGCAGTTAGGCCATTTTTCGCATGTGTATTCCCAAGGGACGTCGCTCTATATGATTGTGTTTGGCGAGGCCGACGACGACGCGGCCGCCGAACAGCGCCTGCTAGCGATCTGGGATGCCGCCATGCGCAGCTGCCTGGAAACCGGGGCCGCGATTTCGCACCATCACGGAATCGGGCTGGCGCGCCGGCGGTTCTTGCGCCAGGAACTGTCATCTTCGGCGGTCGTCCTGGAACGGATCAAGGCGGCATTGGACCCAGCAGATATTATGAATCCCGGCAAATTGATCTTTGACTAGCGCGTGTGATGCACTTCTGGCCCCTATCCCGGCGAGCGTCCCGCAAGCGGGCTGCTCGCTTGCCCCTTTCCCCGTGCGTGCGGAGCACACCTGGAGAAAGACAGGGGCGGCTCAAGTCCCTCTCCACCCGGTGGGGAGGGATTTAGGGAGGGGCTCACTCACGGGAAAAACCCCTTCTCCAAGGCTAACCCAAGTGCATCACAGGCTCTAGAACCCGGCCTCGCTGATCCTGGCCTGGGTCTGCGCGCTGGCCTGTTTGATCGACTTCATCGCCGCGACAAGCTGATTCATGGCGTTATTCTGCTGGCGGGTGCTGGCCGCGATCTGGATGGCGACCGTGGCCGCCTCCTCAATGACAGCCGCCAGATCGCGGATGGCGACCCCGGCCTGGTTCGCCAGTCCCATACCAGACTGCGCGCCCTTGATGCCCTCTTCCGTGACCATCACAGCGTTATTCGCCGCGCGCTGAATCTCGTTCAGAATGCCGCTGACCCTGGCTGTCGCCGCCTGCGACTGCCCCGATAGCTGCCGCATTTCACGGGCGACCACGGCGAATCCCAGCCCATCATTGCCGGCCCGCGCCGCTTCGATGCTGGCATTCAGCGCCAGCAGCCGGGACTGATTCGCGATTTCTTCCACCGCGCTGATGATCTCACCGATCTGCTGGGTCCGCTCCGACAGCGCCAGAATGCTCTGGGCAATATCCGCCACCTGATGCTGAATCGTTTCCATACCGGCCACCGTCGCGGTGACGGCGTTCTGGCCGGATTTTGAGACGTCCACCGATTGTTGGGCGGTATTCGCGACCGTCTGCGCCTGCCGGGATGTCTCCGCGATCGTGACCCGGATCTGCTCGGAGGTTGCCAGGGTCTCGGTCACGATGGTATCCAACTGCGCCGTATGCTGCTGAACCTGCTGCATCAGCATAGCCCCTTGCAGCATACTGCTGATCTGGACGCGCAGGCTTTCGTAAATCCCGACATCCGACGGGCCGGTCTCAAAGATGATGTAGCCGAACTGCTGTTCCCGGAAGTAGACCGGTACGATCACCGCCGAGAGCAGTTTATCACCCGTTCGCAGCCGGTGCGGAACAAGCTGAAGCGATGGATAGCGCAGCCCTCCGCGCGGCACCTCAACGGGACCATTTTCGTTATAAGCAAATATCAGGTTGGCCCCTTCTTTCGGCCGTTCGGGATAATCGTACAGCGCCAGATAGCAGCCGGGAAGGCCCAGCCGCGGCAGACCGCTGGTCAGCGCTTCAATCAACTCGGACAGGTCGAAGGTGGTGATCAGGATTTCGCCAATGCTGTGCAGAATATCAGCCTGCTGGTGTGCCAGCAACTCTTGCAGGCCGCCGAAGCGATTGGTCGCTTCCGCAATGATCACACGCGCTTGCTGCCACAGATCCTCTGCCCGGCACAGATGCTCCTGCTCGGCCAGAAGGGGTAAGACAAGGCGGCGATGCTCGGATATGATGCTCTGCCACGCTCGCACTTCACGTTTGATCGCCACCGTATGGCGGATGGCTTCGTCCAGCGCCGAGCCAAATGCATCGATTAAATCGCCCAGTACATCGTCTGAAAAGGCAACCAGCAGCCGCCTGACCCAGGCAGGATCAAGGTCCTCAAATACGGAGCGCGTTACGTTGATCATCTCCGCCTGGATGTGCTCGGTGGCGGTCCCAAGCGTACCTCCGGGTGTCTCGCCGGCGGCGTTTTTCAGCCTCAGCTCAGCGATAGGTCCGGTAGCGCCCTGCAGCACGATGGGATCGGGACAGCCGCAGGATTGTCGAATCACCAGCTCGGTGGGCATATTTTTCTGAAGCGGTATATCCTCGCCGCGAAGCTGTGCCAGCACCATCTCAATCGCCAGCCGGCCCTGTTCATAGATCGGCTGGCGGACAGACGTCAGCGACGGGGCGCTGTATTCCCCGCTGCGATGACCGTCGAAGCCTGTCACGGCGACGTCTTCTGGCACCCGAAATCCCCGCGCCTGCAATTCGATCAGCACGCCCAGGGCCGACGCATCGTTGCTGGCGGCTACGGCGTCGAAGTCAACACCCGGCCGCAGCCCTCGTTCGTCGATCAGCACCCTGATCGCGTCGCGCCCGGAGCTTTCTACCCACGTGGTAGGCGGGCTGACGAGCGCCGGATCCAGCGGCAGGCCGTATTCCGCCAGCACGTCGGTATAGGCTTGATAGCGGATCCTGAACTCCGGGTGTTCTTGCGGCCCGCTGATATAGGCGATCCGGCGAAACCGGTGGGCCTCGATGAGATGGTTGATCAGCTGGCGCATGCCCTGGAAATTGTCCACTGTGAGGCTTGGGATACCCTTCAGCGGCAGACCCAGACTCACCCTGGGCAGTGGGTGGTAGCGGTCGGCAAATCGCTGCATCCCATCCAGGCTGACCCAGTGGGCCATCGTGGCGCTGCTGAACACCAGCCCATCCACGTTATCGGCGCTTGCCAACTGGTAGATGACGTTAGCCTGTGCCGCGAATCCATCGGGGCTTTCCAACAGATTGCCCTGGAAGCCGATCAGGTTGGCATCATGGGATCGAACCGCATCCAGCGCCCCGTTCCACAGCACCGATTCGTGGACAGTCAGCGAATCCACCATAAACCCGATGGTCGGACGTATACGGTGCAGCTTAGCACGTCCAGCGTTAGCAGTTTCTGATCGCTCCATCACCCGAACTCCCCATACACTAATCGGATATCCACCCAAATCCCGGCAAGAAGGTGAACCAGCACGGCTATGGAATTAAGTGTTGTTTACGGTGCTCAGTCCTTATTCTACGGCGATTTGTCTTTGCGCACTATCACGCCCATCCCTCTGAAAAACCGCCGGGCAAGCCAAGACCACAGGGCCGGATTTTACCAGCGGATTTAAAAACCTTTAAACGATCTCCATCCAACTATTAAACTCGGTTTACCAAGCCGTTTATGTCCGGTCCCTAACATCTGGACTATGGAAAACAAACATATCAAACTCAAATCTACACTCAAAGAGGAGCATGTCATGCAGGTCAACCGTTGGATAAAATTGCTGGCCCTGGCCCTGATTCTGACGCTGGTCGTCCCGGTGTCCGCGGCGCTGGCGCAAGACCCCGAACCGATTACACTGCCCGAGGTCGATCCCTTGAGCGTAACGGGCGACATCAGCATCGCCGGAAGCTCAACCGTGGAGCCGGTCACGGTCGCCGTGGCCGCGCGCTTTAACGAAGATGGCTTTGCGGGCAATATCTCCGTGGCCGAGACTGGCACGGGCGCAGGCTTCGAGCGCTTCTGTGGTGAAGGCTCGACCGACATCAGCAACGCCAGCCGTCCCATCAAGGATTCCGAGTTGGAAAACTGCGCCGCGATTGGCCGCGACCATGTCCTCGAATTCCGGGTCGGGATTGATGCTCTGACAGTCGTGGTGAACAAGGACAACGACTTCGTGACCGAGCTGAAGCGCAGCGACCTGATCAAGATCTTCACCGGCGAAGTCACCCAGTGGAACGAAATCAATCCTGACTGGCCCGCCGAAGCGATCCAGCTTTTCACCCCCGGCACCGACAGCGGCACGTTCGATTACTTTGGTGAGGCTGTCCTGGGCACGGCCGGCATGTACGCGGAAGGTGAGGCCCGTACCGAAGCTCTGCTGGCCGCCAACCCGACCGTCAGCGAAAACGACAACACCCTGGTCGAAGGCGTGAAGGGCAGCCCCTACGCGATTGGTTACTTCGGTTTCGCCTACTACCTGGCGAATCAGGATGACCTGACAGCGCTGGCAATCGCCAACGATGTGACGGTCGATGATGATGGCAACCTTGTCGTCATCCCCGAAGAAGAATGGACCGCCGACGCCGAAAATCCCGTGGAATTTGTCGAACCGAACGAAGAGACCGCCGAATCGGGCGAGTACATGCTCAGCCGTCCGCTGTTCATCTACAGCGACGCCAGCATCCTGGCCGAGAAGCCGCAGGTGGCCGCGTTCATCAACTACTACCTGACGAACGCTACTGAGGTCGTGACCGAAGTGGGCTACTTCCCCAGCAGTGTCGAGGCGCTCAATACTGCCAAGCAGGTTTGGCTGGATGCGATGAGTATGGCGGCCCAATAAGCACGGGTACACCAAGCGAGCCATTACACCAGGGGAGGGGATGCGTTCCTTCCCCTGGTGCTGTGCCAACAAACAGTGAGGAATGCACGATGGATAGTCCGACTATGATGGTCCAGCCCAAAAGTAACCTGCTGGCGAACATCCGAACCGAAAAGCCCCTGCTGCGTAAGCAGTTCCGCCGCGGCGAAGCCGTGATCCAGGCGTTTTTGTTTTTCTGCGGGTTCCTCACCATTTTTACGACGGTCGCGATCGTGATCGTCCTGGGGCGTGAATCCCTTCTGCTGCTCACGTCAGAATACGTGGATGGCAGCGGCATCGTTCACCAGATCACGCCGCTGGACTTTGTGAACACCATCGAATGGCAGCCGCACCGCTACGAACTGGGTATCGCACCGCTGGTGTCGGCTACCGTGATGAGTTCCGTAATCGCCATGCTGGTCGCGCTGCCCTTGGGATTGGGGTCAGCCATTTATCTGAGCGAATACGCATCGCCGCGCACGCGGAGCACGCTCAAGCCGATCCTGGAAGTGCTGGCGGGCATCCCTACGGTGGTGTACGGCTTCTTCGCGCTGCAATTCATGACTCCGCTGCTGCGCAGCCTGTTCGGTGCTTCAGTGGTCGAAACGTTCAATCTGGCGTCGGCTGGGATGGTAATGGGGATTATGATCCTGCCGCTCGTCGCGTCGATGAGCGAAGATGCGCTCAGTTCGGTGCCGCGCTCCCTGCGCGAAGCTGCCTACGGTCTGGGGTCGACTAAGCTGGAAACCTCCATTCGGATTGTCCTGCCGGCGGCGCTGTCGGGCATTATCGCGGCGTTCATCATCGCGATCTCCCGCGCCATCGGCGAAACGATGATCATGGCGATCGCGGCGGGCGCGCGTCCCAACCTGACCGCCAACCCATTCGAGTCGGCCTGGACGATGACCGGCTACATGGCGAGCATCAGCGGCGGCGATCTGGCTTACGACACGCTGGACTATAACAGCGTTTTTGTGGTGGGGCTGCTGCTCTTTATGATGACCTTTGCCCTTAACCTGCTCAGCCGGGCCGTTGTGGCTCACTTCCGCGAGGTCTACGAATAACCATGGCAAGCAACGTCGCAGTTTTTGCCGTTTGGTTTCTCAGCCTGCTGTTGGGTTTTAACGGCAGTCTGCGCACGCCGGCCATCGCGGCCCGCCGGGGCTACAGCCCGAAGCTCGGCCTGCTGGCGGGAGGAGTCGCCGGCTTTGCCGGGACCTGGATCGCAGCCCTGCTGATCGGGACGGTTTTCAGTGACAGCGCCGGCGTTCTCGGCGGGTTGGTGGGCGGCCTGGCCGGACTGGCCGCACTGTGGAATCTCCCCCCGAACCGGAGCGAGTCGCAGACCGCTCTCCCGGAGGGTCAGGACTTGCAGCGAAACGTCGCGGCGCGCCATCTGCGCGGCCGGTTGATGCGGGGGTTGTTCCTCGTCTCCATCGTTTTTGCGCTGCTGTCGCTGGTGACGCTGCTCTGGACGATCGTAAACAAAACCATCGGTTATACAGCCGTTCAGTATGCGGTGGAGCCTGAAGACCTGACGATCAACGAGCAGCCCACCGGGCGCGCCCTGGACGATCTGTCGGGAGACGATATGGCGCTGGTGCTGGCCGACGGGCTGCGGGTCGCGCGGCTGCGCGTCATGGTATTAGAGCAGGTTCGAGGGGCCGCCCAGGAGGAATTTGCCGGCCTTAGCCAGCAGCCGATCCATGAGGCCCTGCGAGGATATAACTACCCCGATGACTTGGCCGATCTGCCATTTAACCAGATCGACGCCGCCCAGGCCGCACAAATTCTGCGCGCCAACCTGTCGGAGAGTGATTTGAGACAGGTCATCCTCGATGAGATTGTCCAGCCGCAAATCGTCAAAGGGTGGACGCTGTGGGAATCGCTGACCGACAAGGCAGGCATCGAACAGGCTGCGCAGGAAAAGTATCCGCAGGCCCGGCTGGAATGGCATTCGTGGCTGAATTGGGAATTCATCAGCGGCTCGCTGGATCCCCGCCGCCCGGATGCGACCGGCCTGCGCCCGGCGCTGTATGGCTCGGTGCTGATCATCGTGCTCACCATCGTGGTCGCGTTCCCGGTGGGGGTGGGCGCGGCGATCTATCTGGAAGAGTACGCCGGCGGCGGCCCGCTCAACCGCCTGATCCAGACCAATATCAGTAATCTGGCGGGGGTGCCCTCGATCATTTATGGCATGCTCGGCCTCGCGATCTTCGTGCGGGCACTGGGCGATCTGACCAGCGGCAACGCGTTCGGCACGACGACGGCCAACGGGCAGACCATCGCCTCGGCCGCGTTTACGCTGGCCCTGCTGATCCTGCCCTTAATCATCATCAACGCGCAGGAAGCAATCCGGGCGGTGCCGGGGTCGCTGCGACAGGCGAGTTACGGGCTGGGCGCGACGCGCTGGCAGACGATCTGGCATCACGTGCTGCCGTATTCGCTGCCGGGCATCCTGACCGGGACGATCCTGGCGATCTCGCGCGCCGTGGGCGAAACCGCGCCGCTGATCCTGATCGGCGCGGCGACCTTTCTCACGCAGGACCCCAAAGGCCCCTTCTCCCATTTCACCGCTCTGCCGATGGTCATCTATCGCTGGACCACCTATCCGCAGGCCGAGTTTGGCAACGCCGCCGCCGCCGCGATCGTCGTGCTGCTCGTGCTGCTGCTGGGCCTGAACTCGATCGCCATCATTCTACGTAATCGCTTTAGCAGGAGACCTTCATGAGTGTCGCCACAGGGACTCGATATGCCGTTGAAATGGCTAACCTCAGCGTCTACTACGACCAGTTTCTCGCCGTAAACGCTGTGAATCTGAGAATCGAACCAAACAAGATCACCGCGCTGATCGGGCCATCGGGCTGCGGCAAAAGCACGCTGCTGCGCTCGATCAACCGGATGAACGATCTGATCCCCGGCACGCGCACGACCGGGCAGATCTGGTTCCGGGGCACGAATCTGTACGATGCTTCCGTGGATGCGGTCGAAGTGCGCCGCCGGATCGGCATGGTGTTCCAGAAGCCGAATCCGTTCCCGAAATCGATCTTCGACAACGTGTCCTATGGGCCGCGCGTCCTGGGTCTGCGCGATAAGTCCGCCCTGGAGGAGATCGTGGAGCGCAGCTTGCGTCAGGCCGCGCTGTGGGATGAGGTCAAGGACAATCTGAAGAGGTCCGGGCTGGCGCTCTCCGGTGGCCAGCAGCAGCGGCTGTGCATCGCCCGCGCGCTGGCCGTTGAGCCCGAAATCATCCTGATGGACGAGCCGTGTTCGGCGCTGGATCCGATCGCAACGCTGCGCATTGAGGAACTGATGCGCGATCTGAAGGCGCACTACACGATCGTGATCGTGACTCACAACATGCAGCAGGCGGCGCGCGTATCGGACTTCACCGCGTTTATGCTCTCAAACGAGCGCCGGGCGGGTGAACTGATCGAGTACGATCGCACCGAGCGGCTCTTCGGCCATCCCGCCGACAAGCGCACCGAGGACTATATCACCGGGCGGTTCGGCTAACCGGGCGGACACGGGGAAATGCCCTCAGCCGGAACGATGGGAGCGAATTTTCCCCATCCGACCGGCAAAAACCAACCGCAAGACCTGACTTTCGACAGGTGAACCGGGTTCCCGATGCCCTTATACTCTGAGAGTCGACAGCACAAACTAGACCCATCGGAGAACAAAAATGCCAGTCGAAACCAGGAAAACTCTAACCAGGGAACGAGATGAATCAAGCGGCGCAGAGGTTGGCACTGCTTTTCTGGAGCGGATCTCAATCCAGCAGCTTCGTGCGGACGTCCGAGGTCAGGTGATCACCCCCGGCGACTCTGGGTATGACGCGGCGCGCACGGTCTTCTCTGGGGGAGTTAACCGCCGGCCCGCTGTCATCGTCCGGGCGGCGGATGAATCCGACGTCGCTTACGTTGTTTCTCTGGCGCGCGAAACCGGGGTCGAGCTGGCCGTCCGCAGCGGGGGTCACAGCGCCGCCGGTCACAGCGTTTCCGAGGGTGGAATCGTGCTCGATCTCTCGGCTATGAAAGAGTTGTCCATTGACGTCGAAGGGCGCACCGCCTGGGCCGAGACGGGCCTGACCGCGGGCGAATATACGGCCGCAGCAGCCGAATATGGTCTGGCGACCGGGTTTGGCGACACCGGCTCGGTCGGCCTCGGTGGGCTGACGCTGGGCGGCGGGGTCGGTTATCTCGTGCGCAAGCACGGCCTGACGATTGACAATCTGCTGGCCGCGGAGATCGTGACGGCCGACGGCCAAATCCTGCGTGTGGACGCCAAGACCCACCCGGACCTGTTTTGGGCGATCCGGGGCGGCGGCGGCAATTTTGGCGTGGTGACCCGGTTCCAGTTCCGGCTGCACGAGGTCGATACCGTCGTCGGCGGGATGCTCATGCTGCCCGCGACGCCTGACACGATCCGCGCGTTTGTGGCGGCGGCAGAGGCCGCGCCAGTGGAACTCTCCACGATCGCCAACGTGATGCCCGCCCCGCCGATGCCCTTTGTGCCCGCCGAACATCACGGCAAGCTCATCATCATGGCGCTGATGGTCTACGCGGGTGATCCCGATGCCGGACAGCGCGCGCTCGCCCCCTTCCGCGCTCTGGCCGCACCGATCGCGGATATGCTCCGGCCGATGCCCTACCCGGAGATTTATCCGCCCGATGATCCGAGTTACCACCCGGTCGCGGCGGCGCGCACCCTGTTCATTGACGAAGTCGATCAGAGCACGGCGGAATTGATCGTCGATCGCCTGCAATCCTCGACTGCCCACATGGCCGTTACCCAGCTTCGCGTGCTGGGTGGGGCAATGGCGCGCGTACCCGCCGATGCGACCGCGTATGCACATCGCGATCGGCGAATCATGGTGAACGTGGCCGCGCTCTACCAGTCTCCTGAGGATGCGCCGGTTCACCAGCGCTGGGCTGCGGACTTCGCGGCGGCGCTGCAGCAGGGAGATGGGGGCGTATACGTCAATTTCCTGGGGGATGAGGGCAAGGAACGGGTTCGCGCGGCCTATCCGGGCGCGACCTGGGATCGGCTTGTGGCGGTCAAGCGCCGCTACGATCCGGCCAACCTCTTCCGGCTCAATCAGAATATCCCGCCGGCGGCCGAACGTTCGGGATCTTAACGAGAAGGCCAGCTTTCAGTTCGATCGATCGGGCCTTTCCCCTCTCAAGCCTATCAGACTCGAGAGGGGAATTGATTCTCGCAGTCAGATCTCCATCGCGCGGACCGACTGCGACCTGTCCGGCCAGACCGTGCCGCGTCAGGGCGATGTAGGCCAGCACCGAGTCGCTCCACCCGTAGATAGTGAAGATGTCCTTGCTGTCCTGCGGCGCGACGGCGTGCCGGTAAGGTGCGATCGTGAGCAGGAACGCCTGCGCGTTCGGCGCGATCTTGTCCTTGTACTCGTACCACGCCGGCAGGAAGCCGTGCCGCCCACTCTGATCGGTCGCCCACTCGATGTTGTCGGTGATCCCGATGAACGTATCCACCTTGATCTTCCGATCCAGCAGGGCGCTGATCGGCGCGCTGACGGCCGTCCCACCGCCGCCGATCTTCGCGAGCTTGTCGGCGTTGGTCATCAGGCTGTCACGGGCGCTGAGCTTCACGCTGACCACCTTGTTCTCGAACGGCAGCACCAGCGCGTGCGGGTTAGCCTTGAGCAGCGCCCCGGCAAAAATTCCCGCGATGTCGATGTAGCGGACTTTCGTCATCCGGCTGATGGGGCCTGACATACTGCCGGACACATCCGGCCCGATGCACACCGCCCCACCCAGGTCGGGCAGGTTGACGAATGCCGCGTCCATCGCCTCGACCAGCGCATCCGCCACGGTGCGTTCGGCGGGGTCCTTCACCTCGAACATCTGGTACGCCGTGTAAAGCTGGAACGGCAGGATCTTGGCCTTACGCAGCGCCTCGGCATTAGTCAGCCGCGCGGCAACATAGTCGGCGTGGGCCGGCACGCTGAGCACCTTCGCGCGCTGAAGCGTGTTCAGGTGACGCAGCAGCGCGAGATAGGGCATCTGGCGCATCAGGCCCGCCCAGGTATCCACGTCCGGCTTCGCCACGCCGGTCACGATCTCGTAGGGCAGGCGGCCCGCGTCGATCAGGGCGCGCAGGGCGCTTTGATCCGCATTGTCGCCCGGATCCAGCCGCTTGATCTGCTCGAAGGCGTCGATCTGCGGGGTGAGATCGTGCTGGACGGTCTGACTGCCACTTTTCCGGGTCGGTCAGCCAGATGAAGATCGCATCCTGCACCGGGTTTACCGGCTTGGGGTGCGTCACCCGCAGCACATCGCGCAGGCTGTAACCCTGGCCGCCGGTCGCATACTTGAGGGCATGATATTCGCTCAGGCCGTTCAGCCAGCCGTTGACCGCCGTCTTGATCGAGCGGCCCATGCCACCCGGCACGACGTCACCGCGCACGATCTCGACAAAATCCGTCAGGTCGCCGGGCGTCAGGATGACACGGCCAAAGACCCGGTGGAACAGCGTATGATCGGCTTTCGCCAGATACGCCAGCCCGACGATCGGCTGCATGCGCATCATGCCCGCGTTGCGCGCGTAGACGAGCGCCCGCGCCGCGAAGGCGGGGTCGCGCTGAGTCATGCTCGTGTGCAGCGCCAGCGATTCCTGAAGAAGCTGCGACTCCTGGGCGTAGAACGTCCCGGTCAGCGTGTTGGTCAGCAAAACCTGGAGATACGCCTCTTCGTCGGACCGCTGGAAGGACGGGAATCCTTCCGGGTTGATGCGGTCGGCCCGCACATAGGGACTCTTGCGGAGGTTGAATTTATCGAGAACTCGTGCCATGCTGCACCTCCTGAGAGAAACAAGTGGTTGGTTTTTAGTTTTTGGTCATTGGTTCAGCGCGATTGCAGGGAGATTTGCCATACCAAAAACCAATCACTGATTACCAATCACTAAGATCGACACACAGAGGGAAAATTGTGGAAGCTGCCCGCCTGGGCACTCCCCGGTGAGAATAGGTCGGGGAGTCGAGAATCGAACTCGAAGTAACTCCCAACGGCACCTCTGTGATTAGGCAGGGTGGGACTCGAACCCACGACCGGCGGCTTATAAGACCGCTGCTCTCACCGTCTGAGCTACCCGCCTGCGCAGGGTTCAAAAAATGTGGTGCGTAGAGGGAAGGTCGCCGGAAGGTTTTAGCCTATTGCTCTGCCTGTTGAGCTACATCTCACCACGGTGAGAGGGCAAGACTTCGAACTCGCAACCCATAGGTCCCGAAGTAGCTCCCAACAGCGCCTCTACGCGCGATGTTCGCGTGTGGGCATAGAGGGAATGGCGTCAGAAGTGAAAACTGAGCTACGTCCCCACGTATGGGGACGACAGGAGTTGCACCTGTGACCTCTCGCATGTGCTGCGAGTGCTCTGACGAAGGAACTCCCAACAGCGCCTCTATGCCGTGTATGTACTTGTTAAGGGGCGCGGAGGGAATGTCGCCGGAAGTTGCAGGTCTCGCTCCTGCGCGTTATCCGAAGTAGCTCCCGACAGCGCCTCCGCGCCAGAAGATCCGAATGGGTGTGTAGAGGGAAAATCGCCCGACGTCTGGTTTCGATCGGAACGAAGTAACGCCGAGCAGCACCTCTACACAAGATCAGGCTGTAAAGGGTGTGTAGAGGGAATATCGCCGGAAGACATTACTGCTCTGCCATTGAGCTACGTCCTCCATGCGATAGGGAGGACGGCGGGACTCGAACCCGCAACCTGTCGATCCATAGTCGAAGTAACTCCCGACAGCGCCTCTACACGTGACCCTTTATGAACCTTATACAGTTGTTAAGAATGGTTTATAGTCTAATACGGGTTTAAACACCTGTAAAGGGTGAATTTTGGATTGCATGGCAAGCAGGGGAATACAAGACTTACCGGGGCACTTCAGGAATGAGATTTGCTGGCATATCCAAATCAGGGGTATGGATATAATCAGCGGCGGCGGGCAGCCCAGGCATCGAAAATATCCTGCACGTGCAGCCCCTCCAGCGTTGGGACGAACAGATCCGCGCCGCGGACCAGCGCCGGATCGCCCACACCGATCACAAACATGTTGGCCTTGCGGGCCGCGTCGATGCCGGCCTGCGCATCCTCAAATACGATCGCTTCCGCCGGCTCGATAGCGAGAGCCGCGGCCACCCACAAAAACACATCCGGTTCCGGCTTGCACTGCACGACCGTGTATCCATCCGCGATCGCGTCAAACCAGCCAGTCAGGCCCGTGCGTTCCAGGACCGGGCGGGCATAGATGCTGGACGACGCAACGCCCAGCCTGATCCCGGACTTCCGGGCCTCTGCCAGGAGGCCGCACACGCCGGGCAGGATGTCCTTCGCGCTCATGGTTTGCAGGGATCGGTCATACTGCTCATCCTTGACCGAAAAATAGGTGGCGATCTCCTGTTCGCTCAGATCCGTATGGGGAAACAGACGGCTCACGCACTCACGCCGATGCAGGCCGCGAAAGTGATCCATATCGTCACGGGTGAAGGAGACATGGCCGGCTTCGGCTACCTGCTTCCAGGCCAGGTAGTGGAATTCCAGCGTGTTCACGAGCACGCCGTCCATATCAAAAACAAAGGCTTTGGGATGGATCACGCCGAAACTCTTCTGCCTCTTTGCACGTTATATCCTTCAGAATATAACAGGGTTACGATCAGCGAGCGAAGGGCGACACTGGTCTGGACGCGCGTACTTCCCCTATAACCTGATAGCACTTCCAATCTGGGGGACATGCAGCCTGAAGTGCATCTCACCACGCAACCTTATAGGACGGCCAAAAACGGAGGCTAAGCTATGCCGGACTGGATAGCGGCTATTATCCTGGGTGTGGTCGAAGGACTCACCGAATTTATCCCTGTATCATCCACCGGGCACCTGATTATCGCGGGCCATTTAATCGGTTTTGAAGGCGACCGCGCCGCGACCTTCCAGATCTTTATCCAACTGGGGGCGATTCTGGCCGTGGTGCTGCTTTATAAAGAGCGTTTCTGGCGGCTGATCCCAACCGAACTGGAGGTGAAGCCGGAACAGGGTATGAGCGGGTTACGCGGGCTGCTGCTGCTCGCACTCACCACGTTTCCGGCGCTCGTGTTCGGTGCGCTGAGCTATCACACGATCAAAGAGGATCTGTTCAGCCCGGCGACGGTGGCCGTGGGTCTGTTGGTCGGCGGTGTCGCCATGCTGCTCATCGAGTTGCGGCTGCCCCCGGTCAAACGCTGCGGCCTGGATTCTATTACGTGGCGGGAGGCGCTGGCCGTCGGTCTCTTCCAGTGCCTCGCCCTGTGGCCGGGAGTGTCCCGGTCGGCGGCAACGATTGTCGGGGCGATGCTGATCGGTATCGAGCGCAGAACGGCGGCGGAATATTCGTTCTTTGCCGCGGTCCCCACCCTGCTGGCGGCGACCACCTATGATCTGGTTCAGAGTATGGGATCGCTGCAATCATCGGACGTGCCGATCTTTGGGATCGGCCTCGTGGTGGCGTTCATCTCGGCGTGGTTTGCCGTCGAGCTCTTCATCCGGCTGCTGGGAACCTATACGCTCAAGCAGTTTGGCTGGTACCGGGTGGTGATAGCCGCAATGGTCCTGCTGGTGGTAGTATAGGCAAGCTGTATAGTCTCCGAAGTTCGAGCCAGCACTCAGGATAATAACCGCCATGATGCGATTTGGGATTGACCTGCCCAACTTTGGCCCCTTCAGCGATCCGTTTCGGATGATCGAGTTCGCGCGGTTGGCGGAACAGGCCGGCTGGGATGGCTTTTTCCTGTGGGATCACCTGGATCGCCCGACGCACCACCCCCTGCTGGATCCCTGGATGGCGCTGGCCGCTGTCGCCGTGAACACCGAGCGGATCCGGCTCGGCACGCTGGTCACGCCTCTCCCGCGCCGCCGCCCCTGGAAGGTCGCCCGCCAGACGGTCGCGCTGGACCTTCTCTCCAAAGGGCGGTTCATCTTCGGGGCGGGCATCGGCTCCGGCCGCATCGAGGAATGGGAAAATTTTGACGAGCAGACCGATCCCCGGCTGCGGGGCGAGATGCTCGACGAAGGACTGGACGTTCTCACCGGGCTGTGGAGCGGGCAGCCCTTCAGCTATGCCGGGCAGCATTATCGGGTGCAGGGCAGCACCTTCACCCCGACGCCGGTGCAGCAGCCGCGCATCCCGATCTGGATCGCGGGCGTGTGGCCGAAAAAAGCTCCCTTCCGGCGGGCGGCCCGCTGGGACGGCATGTGCCCGCTGCTGCCCGAGGAAGGCGATCCGCTGGCGCACCTGAAAGACGCCATCGACTTCACCCAAAGCTGCCGCCCCGATCCTGCCGCCCCCTTCGACATTGTCTATATCCCCGGGCCGGTCAGCCGCGATCCGGCGCTTTTTGCCGATCAGGCTGCTCGGGCTGCCAGCATGGGTGTAACGTGGTGGATCGAGGAATTTCGCGCGCCGTCCTTCGGCACCGACTGGCTGGATCCCTGGGATGTCGATGCCATGCGCGCCCATGTCGCCAAGGGAATACCCCGTACCTGAGTGATTCAGGAGGTACTGATCGGTGAACACACAAGGGTTCAACTTCAAAACCGCCCATAGGCAACTTCTGCCGCTGGTTGTGGTGTTACTGCTGGCTTCTGCGCTTTTGCCGGCTCAGGCTCAATCTGGCGCGGATGGCTGGACGAGCTATCCGCTCAACCTGCGTACCGGGCCGAGCACGAGCTATGCGGTGATCACGCAGCTACCCGGCGGCACCGGTCTGGTCTTCGAAGCGCGCACCGCCGATTTGAGCTGGCTGTTGGGACACACCGAAGATGGCGCGCTGCGGGGCTGGGTCGCGAGTTTCTACGTGCGCTACCGGGATGGTTTCACGGCCGCACATCTGCCAGTGAGCGAGGAAACGATCGCTGTCGCCGCAGAAGCACCAGCCGTGCCAGTGGCTATTGGCTCCACCGCCGCCGACGCGGTTCTGATGTCGATCCCCGTGCTGCCCTCGATCAGCGGGCGGGCCGGGGAGATTTACCAGGGAAGCGGCAACGATCCCCACACAATCCTGAAGATCGGCGACTGCAACAGCGAAGAGTGGGAATTCCTCGGCCCTTTCAATGGTGGAAACTATGACCTGGGATCGTACAGCTACTTACAGCCGGCGGTGGATTTTTTCCGGGACTCGTTCGGCGTGACGAATATCACTGCGCACGGCGGATTTACGATATCCGCGGTCACCGATCCGACCTGGGCCAACAACGGCCAATGTCTGCCCAATGAAACGCCGCTGAACTGCGAGCTGCGCCGCTACCGGCCGGGCGTCGCCGTGATGATGTTTGGCTCAAATGATGTGGCTCATCTCAGCCCGGCCCAGTTTGAAGCCTCCCTGCGGCAAGTGGTAGCCACCACAATCGCGAATGGCACGATCCCGGTGCTGACCACCTTCACGTGGTGTGAGTCCGGCAGCCGTCACGACCTCGGGCTGCAATTTAACCTGATTACGGCGGCCGTCGCGCAGGAAAACGACATCCCTCTGATCAACTTCTGGCGAGCCGCGCAGGGCCTGCCTAACTGCGGGCTGGCCGATGCCACTCATCTGAGCATGCCGGTTCTTACCTCCACGGGCCATTTTAACGGCGAGGAGCAGCAGGCGGGGTTTACGCTGCGCAACCTGCTGACCCTGCAAACGCTGGATGCGCTGCGCACCTCAGCTTTGCAATAGAAAATCGGGCGTCGACCAATCGATGTTGAGAGGCAGTTCCCGTGAGCTGGCCACCTCACGCGACCGGAGCAGACCGCTGCCATGTAGGCCCGGTGGGTCAGGCGAGCAGGAACGGTCGCTGGGCGGGTTTGTTAGCCCGCCCCTACCGAAACATGCTAACTGACTCGTTTGCGAGATCACGCCTCACCTCAATCTACTTCGGGCGGAACGCGCCCTGCACCAGTTCCGGCGAGAAATACTGATCCGCGACGGCGTTTTCGGAGGCAAAACGATACAGCGCCGCCACATAGATCCCGTTCAGCGCGGACCCGATCAGGCTGATCGCCGCGACGAGCAGCACGACGATAGCAATCGCCAAGACGATGATCACGACTGAACCCGTGGCGGAGGCCAGCGCGATCAGCGGCACGCCAACCAGCAGAATAGCGGCCAGAGTCAGCAGGCCAAACACCAGCCCAATGCTGAAGTTGCCGACGATCTGCTCGCCCCACGTCCTCTTGAGCAGGCCGGTGCTGCGGCGGATCGCTTCAATCGGGCCGATATTCTCCACAACCAGGATCGGCACCACCAGATAGGTCGCCAGATTCCAGGCGATGCCCCCGATCCAGGCCACGATCTGGCCTATGAGGCCGCCGCGCTCGCGCAGTGCCCGCAGCAGCACTCCGACCGTCGCCGCGATCACCGCGTAACCGACGATCTGGCCCAGGTGATCGAGGGCGATGCGGAAGCCATCCGACACGGTGGGATCACCCCCACGCAGGCGGATCAGGGCCGCGCCGGTCAGCGCCGCATTGGAGAAGATCACGACGGTGTACATCACGATATAAAACAGAAAGGCGACGACATACTCGAAAATCCCGGTATTGTTATCCGCCAGGCGGCCGAATGACCCGGCAATCGCCATCGGCACGGCGAAGACAATCATCACGGCGATGGTGCCCAGCAGGGACACGATGGGAAACACGATGAGTTCTTTGTCGGCGCGCAGCACGGCATAACTGGCTTTGACCAGTTCCCAACTTCTCGACAACCGCTCAAACATGAGGATCTCTCCTGAGTGTGGAAAACACATCTGCTTCGCATTATCCCCCCAAACGCTCCATGTGTACAGACAAGCCGCTGACGAATCGCTGACAATGAGCCGCAAGCCGGCATCAATCCTGCCGGATCGCCGCCCCGGCCCAGCGGCTCAACATGGTTTCTGTGGGGTTAGAATCGGCGCTCATCGAGCGAATCAGGGTGGCGAAGTTCCGGCTGGCGTTGTAGACTCTGCGCGTGATCAACACCGGCGCAGTTAGAAGAGGGAACCCGCAATGAGCGACGAGGGCCGTTCCAAAGCGCTAGAATCAGCGCTGTCCGACATCACCAAACGATTTGGCGATGGGGCGATTCTGCGCCTGGGAGACGCCGCCCATCTGCATGTGGATGCCATCCCGTCCGGCTCGCTGGCGATCGATATTGCGCTGGGTGTGGGCGGCCTGCCCCGTGGGCGCGTGACGGAAATCTACGGCCCGGAGAGTTCGGGTAAAACCACGTTATGCCTGCATACCATTGCGGAGGCGCAAAAACGCGGCGGCATCTGTGCGTTTATCGACATGGAGCACGCGCTCGATCCGGCCTATGCCGCGCGGATCGGGGTGGATGTTAACAACCTGTACATCGCGCAGCCCGATATGGCCGAGCAAGCCCTGGAGATCGCGGATGTGCTGGTGCGCAGCGCCGCGTTGGATGTGATCGTACTCGACAGCGTGGCAGCCCTGGTCCCCCGCGCGGAGCTTGAGGGCGAAATGGGCGACACCCATGTAGGCTTGCAGGCGCGGCTGATGTCGCAGGCGCTGCGCAAGCTCTCCGGCGCGATCAAGCAGACCAACACCTGCATGATCTTCACCAATCAGCTCCGCGAGAAGATCGGCGTCATGTTCGGCAACCCGGAGACCACCAGCGGCGGGCGGGCCCTCAAGTTTTACGCCAGCGTGCGCCTCGATATACGCCGCATCCAGGCGATCAAAGCCGGCGGTGAGGATGTCGGCAACCGCACCCGCGTGCGCGTGACCAAGAATAAGGTCGCGCCGCCCTTCCGCGAAGCCGAGTTTGACATCATGTTCAACGAAGGGCATCAGCAAGGTGGGGGACGTGCTCGATCTTGCGACTACCCTGGAGATGATTGAGAAGCGCGGCGCGTTCTTCCGCTACAAGGGCGAATCGCTGGGCCAGGGCCGCGAAAATGCCAAGGAGTTTCTGCACCAGCATCCTGCCATGGCGTTGGAGATCGAGAACCTGATCCGCGCGGAGCACGGGCTCCCGGCGATTCACGAGCCGGGCACCGAATCCCCGGCTTAACCTGTGCATTTCACCCTGAGGTGAGACGGTGAGGCGAGCTTTCCTTCTTCTGATTGTAGCGCTGCTGCTGATCCTGCCGGGTGTCCCCGCAGTGGGACAGGCGGAGACGGGCTCGCTGTGCGTGGCGACCTTTGCCGATGCCAACGGGAACGGGATACGCGACGCAGCCGAGGGCGTGCTGGCCGGAGTCAACGTGAATCTGGCCACGGGCGGCGTGATCATCGCTACGCATATTATCGAGCCCACCGAAACGCAGTATTGCTTTGATAACCTGCTGACCGGGATCTATACGGTCACGTTCACCGACAGCCCGATGTACCGCCCCACGACGGCCAACGAAGGCACGTTCGCGCTCAGCAGCGGGCAGCGCCTCATGATCAACGATTTTGGCGCATTCCCGATTCCCGCGTCCAGCCTGCGGGCCGAAGTCGCCGCGCAGATCGCCGCCCAACAAGAGCAGGACGAGCCGCTCGAAACCTCGACGCGGCTGATGGTTGCGACGGTCGGATCGATGGTCGTGATGATCTTCCTGGTGGGGATTGGCGCGGTGCTGTTCGGCATCATCAGCGGGCGTCGGGTCAAGAAGGCGGAATCCTCGTCCATCTCACCGCCGACGAACATCAAGCCGCCGGCAAGTTAAGCGGTTAGCGGCTAGCCGTTAGCTATTGGCTGTGCATTATTCATCGGAAGATTGGGCGGGTTTGTTAACCCGCCCCTACTCTCAGCTTTCCCTCAAATATCTCTGCGATCTCTGCGTCTCTGCGGTTCAATCTTTTTCCAATTATTGTCGCGAGATCACTCAAAAGCTAACGGCCGCTCTGTCGCGGTAACAGATCGCGGCAAATCGCCTCGAACAGCTTTCCCAGGTTCACCCCATAACGCTGCAACAACGCGGCCCCGTGTGGATTTTCCGCCAGCGCCAGCAACATATGATCCGTGCCGGTGTAGTGGGTGCCTAGATGATCTGCGCGATCAACCGCATGGTCGATCACGTCTTCGAGCAGGGCTCCCGAGGTTGGGACGGTGGCGACGTTCCGCTGGTGAAGCGCGCCCGCCAGCGTTATTTCGTCCAGCCCGCAGTCGCGTAAAATGCGGCTGACCTGGCTGCGTTGTTCGCGCGCCAGCACCAGCAGCAGATGATCGATCCCGGCCGGTCCGGTGTCGTCCTGCGCGGCAAGCTGGGCGGCGGCGTTCAGCACCCGGCGCGATAACTCGCTCAGGCGGGCGACGCGTTTGGCGGTTTCGATACTGAGTTCGGTCACGCCATCGCTGAGCAGCAGCCGCACGCGCCGCCGGATCTGGTCCGGGCTGACGGCCAGCGTCCGCAGCAGGTCGGCCGCGCCCCCTGCCCGGCTGCGCGCCAGGGCCAGCAGCATATGCTCGGTGCCGATGTAGTGATGGCCAAACCCGCGCGATTCTTCGGCGGAGAGTTGCAGCACTTCGAGCAGGGCGTCGGTCAGTTCGAGCGGCGCGGCCAGCGGATCGGCCATGCCGTGCAGCACGCGGACCTCAAGCTCGGCGCGGCGCAGATCGATGTCCAGATCAGTCAATACGTGTGATCCCAGGCTGCCCCGCTCGCACAGGATCCCCACCAGCAAATGATCGGTATCCACGGCGTCGTGCTGGTAATCCTGGGCCATGAGACGGGCCTGGGCCAACGCCCGCCGGGCATGTTGGCTGTATCGACTGTTGAGAGCCATTACCTAACCATCATCACTCATTGTTTCGCATCCCGCATGGTTGATCCTACTTTCAAATGCCGCTCGATTACAAGTCCTCGGTTTTCCAGCGCGGGGTGACCATATTCTCTGGCTTGAGGATTTCGTCCACCTGCTCTCGGGTAAGCAGACCCCGTTCCAGGACCAGTTCGACCACGCCGCGCCCGGTGGCAAGAGCCTCTTTGGCGATGGCGGCGGACTGGTCGTAGCCGATATAGGGATTCAGCGCGGTGACGATCCCGATCGAATGCTCGACCATCTGGCGCAGATGCTCGCGGTTGGCCGTAATGCCCTCCACACAGCGAGTCAGGAAGATGCGGCAGGCGTTGCGCAGATGCGTGAGGCTGTTGAACAGCGCATAAGCGATCACCGGCTCCATCACGTTCAGTTGAAGCTGTCCGGCCTGTGCCGCCATGGTCACGGTGAGATCGTTGCCGATCACGTCGAACGCCACCTGGTTAACGACCTCTGGAATGACGGGGTTCACCTTGCCGGGCATGATCGATGAGCCGGGCTGCACGGCGGGCAGGTTGATTTCGTGCAGCCCGGTCCGCGGCCCGGACGACAGCAGCCGGAGATCGTTGGCCGTCTTCGAGAGCTTCACCGCGATCCGCTTCAGCACGCCCGATAACTGCACAAACACGCCGGTATCCTGCGTGGCTTCGATCAGGTTGGGCGCGATCATGAGCGGCAGTCCGGTCAGCGTGCGGAGATGCTGGCACACCAGCGCCGCAAAACCGGGATGCGCGTTGATCCCGGTGCCGATGGCGGTGGCCCCCATGTTGATCTCGATAATCAGTTGCGCCGCTTCGCGCAGACGGTCCATATCTTCGTCCAGCATCACCGCATAAGTGCTGAATTCCTGCCCCAGCGTCATCGGCACGGCATCCTGAAGCTGCGTGCGCCCCATTTTGATCACGTCGCCAAAGCTGTCGGCTTTGGCCGCGAACCCGTCCCGCAGGGCGTGCATGGCACGCAGCAGGTCATCGATCGCAAAACGCAGCGCGATCTTGAGGGCGGTGGGATACACATCATTCGTGCTCTGGGACAGGTTCACATGATTGAGCGGATGAACGAACGCATAGTCCCCCCGCCCGCGGCCGAGCAGTTCCAGCGCGCGGTTGGCGATCACCTCGTTCGCGTTCATATTGGTCGATGTCCCCGCCCCACCCTGGATGACATCCACGACAAAATGATCGGTCCACATCCCCTGCCGGACTTCCTCCGCCGCGGAGATGATCGCCCCGGCGACCGGGGGATCGAGCAGGCCGAGGTCCGAATTCGCCATGGCCGCCGCCTGCTTGATACAGCCCAATGCCTCGATCAAAAACGGATATTTGCTGATCGGCATATCGGATATTGGGAAGTTTTCGACGGCGCGCAGGGTTTGCACGCCGTAGTAGACCTCGTCGGGGAGACGGCGCTCGCCCAGCGAGTCCTGTTCGGTGCGGTAGCGGCCGGATGGCATGGTCGTGCCGCCCCCCGCCAACTGGCTGGCTGAATGCATCAGCCGCTCGCTCAGAGTCTCGGCGGCGGCCACGACAAGCTGTTGGTGGATATCGGGGTGCTTTTCGGCCAGATCGTCCAGCACGGCGCGGGAGAAACGCAGGATTCGCACCGCGGTTTTCGCATAGGCCGATGCGACATGAGTTGGACTGCCGAGCAGCAGGCGCTCGCCGAGCAGAGCCCCCGGTCCCAGCGTTACCAGGGTGATCGGGCGCTGCCCGATACCATGCGTAACCACCACCTCGCCGCTTTCGATGATCATCACCGACTGGCGCGGATCACGCTCGTGAAACAGGTACTGCCGGGGCTGGTATTCCACCACTTCGAGCAGGCCAGCCACCACGGTCAGCGCAGGCTTATCCAGTTGCTCGAACAGCCGGATTTTATGAAGCATCTGGTGTATGCTGTTCGGGGAATGCTGAGTCATGATCTCTCCAATCTCAGTATAACCAATAACAATAACTCGAGCCGGACACAGTTTAGCGCCGATCGGACAATTTTTGAATATTTCTTAGCCCCTCCCTAAATCCCTCCCCACAAGTGGAGAGGGACTTTGTCGCACGCGCGTTTTTCCCGTCTCCACCTGTGGAAGGAGCAGGGGGAGGGGCAACTCAAGACTCATGACTTAAGACTTAAAACCAAACCGTATCCCATTCCGCAATCATGCCCAACTCTGCTATAATCCCGCCTCATGCCTGAAACGCACGTAGCATTGAACGCGCATTTACTCACCGCTCAGGCGGGCTACCGGAGTGCCGGGATCAACGGTTATATCTACAACCTGATCCGCGCCTTGCCTGAGGTCGATCCATCGTTCTCTTACACGCTGCTAACGGGCAGCCAGAGCGCCAGCCAGAGCGCCAGCCAGAGCGCCAGCCGAGTCGCCCACCCCAGTCCGCGCGGATGGTGATCCGCCGCGCGCGCTGGAACACCGAATCACCTCTGCGCCGGATTTTGTGGGAGCAGGCGGTTCAGCCGTGGGCGCTGCGGCAGGTGCGGCCCGATCTGGCGCATGCGCTCGCGTTTGTCGCGCCGGTGTTCAGCCGCGTGCCGTCGGTCGTGACGGTGTACGATCTCAGCTTCATCCACTACCCGGACCTGCTGCCTGCCGCTCGCCGGCTGTATCTGCGGCTGTTCACGCGGCGATCCTGCCAGCACGCGCGGCGGGTGATCGCCATTTCGCGCAGCACCGCTCACGACCTGACGCAGACGTTTGGCATCCCGCCGGATAAGATCGACGTGGCGGTGCCGGGGGTCGGAGGCCAGTTCGCGCCGCTGCTCTCAGCGGAGATCGCCGCGTTTCGCGCCCGCAAAGGGCTGCCCGATCGCTTTCTGCTGTTCCTGGGCACGCTGGAGCCGCGTAAGAATCTGCCCGTGCTGCTGCGCGCCTATGCCAGGCTGCCTGCTGCGGACCGCGCGACAGTGCATCTCGTACTGGCGGGCGGCAAAGGCTGGATGTTCGAAGACATATTCCGCACGGTGGAGGCGCTCGATCTGGCGGATAGCGTGCATTTCCCAGGCTATGTCTCTCCCGATGAGCTTCCGTTGTGGTACAATGCGGCCGACGTATTTGTATACCCATCGGTCTTCGAGGGCTTCGGGCTGCCCGTTGTCGAGGCGCTGGCGTGTGGTACGCCCGTGCTCGTCTCGGATGTGTCGTCGCTGCCCGAGGCGGCGGGCGATGCCGGCCGTTGTCTTCCGCCCGGTGATGTCGCGGCGTGGACGGATGCCTTGGCGCACGTTATATCCGATCCGGTCTGGCGGGCCGAGGCCAGCCAGCGCGGGCGGGCGCACGCGGCGGGTTTTACCTGGGCGCGCACTGCCGCCGCGACGGTGGACAGCTACCGCCGGGCGTTGAATCTTGAGTCGTGAGTTATGAGTTGTGAGTTGTGAGTCAAAGCGGTGAGGAACCCCTTTCAGAGCGTGTGTGTAAATTCGTTTTACCCCTCCCTAAATCCCTCCCCGCACGCGGAGAGGGACTTGAAACGCGTCGGCAACCTGACGCGCCTCCCCTTTCTCTGCTTGCGGGGAAAGGGGCTGGGGGATAGGGGTAAAATATTCAACATACATGCTCTCAGAACTCAGGACTCAAAACTTAAAACCCTTTTGAGAAAGATGTAATGGATAATTCCGCTTTCAAATGGCCGCGCTGGCTGCTGGGTACGATGGATGCCCTGCTGGTGGGCGTCGCTTTTCTGATCTCCTACACGCTGCGCTACGAAGTCCAGTTCTTGCAGCCGGTAGACGAGGCCAACGCCGCGCCGTTTTCACCCTATCTCCCCTATACCGCCATATTTGCCGCCCTGATGCTGATCTTTAACCACAGTGCCGGGCTGTACCGCGAGCGGCGCGGCCGGTCCTGGTGGGACGAAGTGTTCTCGATCAGCAACAGCGCGACCAATGCCGCCGTCGTGGTGATGGCGCTGAGCTTCCTGCTGCGTCCGCTGGTCTTCTCCCGTCTGCTGATCGTGCAGGCGGCGATTCTGGTCGTGGTGGTGCTCGGTATCTGGCGGGCGGTGCTGCGCGCCGTGCGCAGCGAAATGCGCAAGCGCGGGATCGGGATCGAGCGGGTGCTGGTGGTCGGCGCGGGGTCGGTGGGATTGTCTGTGCTGCAGATCATGCTGGCGCGGCCGGACCTGGGCTTTAAAGTGGTGGGATTCGTGGACGACGATCCCGAGCGCGGCGCGAACGATCTGGGGCGCGTCCCGGCTCTGGGGCAAGTCGATAACCTGCCGGGCCTGATCGACCGCTATAACGTCGATCTGGTGATTATCACGCTGCCCTGGCAGGTGCAGCGCAAGATTTTGCAGATCGTGCGCGAGTGCGAGCGCAAGCAGGTGAAAGTCCGCACGGTGCCCGATATGTTCGAACTGAGTCTGAGCCAGGTTCAGGTGGAGATGCTCGGCGGGATTCCGCTGCTCGGCCTCAACGGGGACGCACGCTTCCACACCAGCAGCCGCGTCGTCAAGCGTGTGCTGGACGTGGTCCTGACCGTGCTGGCGATGCCGGTGGTCGCGCTGGTCACGGGGATTATCGCGCTCGCGATCCGGCTTGATACGCCCGGTCCAATCTTCTACGCCCAGAAGCGCATTGGTCTGAACGGCAGGCCCTTCAAGGTCTACAAGTTCCGTTCGATGATTGCCGATGCCGACAAATACCGGGCCGACCTGATCCGCCAGACGGGCGAAGATCCGCGCCACCCCAAGCTGATCAACGATCCGCGCATCACGCGCGTGGGGCGCTGGATCCGGCGCTTCAGCATCGACGAGGTGCCGCAGATCTGGAATATTCTGCGCGGCGAGATGAGCTGGGTCGGTCCGCGCCCGGCCACCCCGGACGAAGTCGAGCTCTACGAACCCTGGCACCGCCAGCGCCTCCGCGTGCTGCCCGGCCTGACCGGGCTGTGGCAGGTCAGTGGGCGCAGCGAAGTACCGTTTGAGGAAATGTGCCTGCTGGATCTGTATTACATCGAAAACTGGTCGCTGCCGATGGACATGCAAATCATCCTGCGGACGGTTCCGCATGTTCTCTTAGCGCATGGAGCATCCTGATCGTGGCTAACCAACTGATCCCTCACCTCGAACTGGAATGGGCCACCGCTCAGGAGCTTTACCAGTTCGCCCAACGGCTGATCCAGACGCCGAGCCTGTCCGCGCAGGAAGGCGACGTCGCCGCGCTGATCGTCGAGCACCTGGCGGCGTTGGGCTTCCCTCACGTAAGGGTGAACGAGATGGGCAGCGTGATCGTCACGCTCGGCAATGGCGACGGCCCGATGCTGCTCTACGACGCGCACATGGACACAGTCGCGCCAGCCGCCGCCGAACACTGGCCGCATCCCCCGCACGCCGGCGTGATCGAGGACGGCACGCTGTACGGGCTGGGTGCGGTCGATATGAAAAGCGCGCTCGCCAGCATGATCTACGGAGCGCACCAGCTTTTACCCCACCAGGATCACCTGAACGGGACGCTCGTGCTGGCGTTTGTCGTGCAGGAAGAGCCGTGCGAAGGGTTGGCGGCGCGGGTTCTGTTCGAAGAAGATGGTTTCCAGCCGGATTTTGTGCTGTTGGGCGAACCGACCAATCTGCAGATCAGCCGGGGGCAGCGCGGGCGCGTGATGTTCAAAGTGACGGTCGAGGGCCGGTCGGCGCACGGCAGCCGTCCCGATCTCGGCCAGAACGCGATCTACGCGGCGGCGCGCCTGGTATTCGCCGTGCAGCTTCTCGCGGGCGCACTGCCGCAGGACCCGTTTCTGGGGCCGGGCAGCATCGCCGTGACCCACATCGAAAGCCTGGCCGCAAGTCTGAACGCTATCCCGGATCTGTGCAAAGTCTACATCGATCGCCGCCTGACGTTGGGCGAAACGGTGATGGCGGCGCAGGCGCAGCTCGAAAGCCTGATCAGCCGCGAAGGGATCCCCGCGACAGTGGAGATCACGACCTACAAAGAGCCATCCTATACCGGGCTGATCCGGGTCGCGCGGGAGGCGCATCCGGCCTGGGTGCTGGATCGCGCGCATCCGCTGGTCATGGCGCTCCACCAGACGATCCACACGGTACGCGGCAGTGCGCCCGAGGTAGGTCACTGGCCGTTCTCAACCGATGGCGTTTACACAATGGGACAGGCGAATGTTCCGACCGTGGGCTTTGGTCCCGGCGATCCCACGCTGGCGCATACCAGCTACGAAGCCGTCCGTCTGGACGATCTCAAAACCGCCGCGCATGTTTACGCCGGGCTGGCGGCGTCGCTGCTGATGAGAGAGTAGCCAACCCCTTACGGCGCGTGTCCGTCCTGGCGGGCTTTCTCCAGCAGGCGGAGCACCGTTTCGATGTTGCGCTGTTTGCCGGGGCCGCGATACTGGCGGGCCGCCTCGGTATAGTAGTGGTGCTGCTGGAGAAACGCCAACTGCCCCTGATACCATTCCACGTCCGACGTGTTGCTGCCTAACCCTTCGAGTTCGTGGCGCAGATGCAGGCCCGCGCTCAAAAAGTCTTCGCGCCCCAGCGAATCCATATCGGCATCCGCCATGATCTTTTCGAGCAGCGTCTGCGGGTTGTTGGGCAGTTTGGTCGCCAGGATCAGCGAACCGATCAGCGCGATTTGCTGCGGTGTATATCCAAAGCCCGGCAGCACCTCCGCCGCGATCTCGATGCTGCGCGCTTCGTGATCCTCGGGCCGGTCGATATACCCCACGTCGTGAAAAACCGCGGCCGTCAGCAGGCATAACATATCCTCACCCTGAACACCCGCGATACGCGCCAGCCGTTCGGCGGCCGGCAGAACGTCGCTGCGGGTGTGGGCAAGTGAATGATAGAACCGGGTTGGGGGCACTTCGCGGGCCAGACGCTCTAAAGCGTACTGCTTGGCCCCTTCATAGTCGGGCTGTTTGTCCATCACGACATGATGCTCCTCTGCACGTGTGCCGAGTATAACAGAAGTCCCATCCGGGCGCAGGGCATGACAAATCCACCCCCCGCCGGTGATGGAGACCGGGCACCACGTGCGGCGCCTATTTAGCTGCCGCGCATCAGGTCGTCGAGGAACTGCTCGTTGTCGTCGGTACGCCGCAACTGGTTGATCAAGGCTTCGGTGGCGCTGATATTATCGTAGTTGGCGGGCGGCTGCGTCATCTGGACCAGCATCCGGCGCATCATCCAGACCCGCTGCAAAATATCCGGCCCCAGCAGCATCTCTTCACGCCGTGTGGACGACTGGATAATATCGAAGGCGGGGAAAACGCGCCGCTCTTGCAGTTCGCGCGAGAGGTGCAGTTCCATGTTGCCCGTGCCCTTGAATTCCTCGTAGATCACGTCGTCCATGCGGCTGCCCGTCTTGACCAGGCACGTCGCCACGATCGTCAGGCTGCCGCCCTCTTCGACGTTACGCGCGGCACCAAAAAACCGCTTGGGCGGGTACAGCGCCGAGGGATCGAGACCGCCCGTCAGGGTGCGGCCGCTGGGCGGCACGGTGAGGTTATAGGCACGCGCCAACCGGGTAATGCTGTCGAGCAGGATCGCGACATGCTGTTTGGATTCAACGAGGCGTTTGGCCCGTTCGAGCGCCATTTCGGCCACGCGCACATGATAGGCCACCGGCTCGTCAAACGTGCTGCTGATCACTTCGGCATCGACCGAGCGATCCATATCGGTGACTTCTTCGGGGCGCTCGCCGATCAGCACAACCATCAGATGCACGGAGGGATAATTGTGGCTGATGGCGTTCGCCATTTCTTTCAGCACGGTGGTCTTGCCGGCTTTGGGCGGGCTGACGATCAAACCGCGCTGGCCGAATCCTACTGGGGCGATCAGGTTGAGCAGCCGGGTAGACAGGATGCGCGGGTTGGTTTCCAGGTTGTAACGTTCGGCCGGGAAGATGGCGGTCAGATCGTCAAAGCGCGGGCGGCGCTTGGCCTGTTCGGGATCGAGCCCGTTGACGGCTTCCACGCGCAGCAGCCCATAGTATTTTTCCGAGTCCTTCGGCGGGCGGACCTGCCCGATCACCATATCGCCCGTGCGCAGCCCAAAGCGGCGAATCTGCGTCTGACTGACGTAAATATCGTCCGGGCCGGGCAGATAGTGATCCGAACGCAAGAACCCGATCCCGTCGTCAATGACTTCGAGGATGCCGCCGCGCAGCTCAAAGCCCTGTTTTTCGGCTTTGTCACGCAGCAGGCGGATGATCAGGTCTTGCTTTTTGAGGCGGCTGAACCCTGCGATATCCGCATCACGCGCCAGATCGCGCAGGGTTTCTAACGTTTGTACTTCAAGTTCTGCAATATCCATGTGGGAATTCTCCGAGCGAGGTTGGGCAGTCATGCCCATACGACACACGACTACGGGATGCCACGTTTACCTCATGACACCCTTCACTATACCGATCAGATCCAGGGGAAACCGCATTCGCGATTACACCATTAGACAAATAGATGTCGTCAAGAAACCTTGAGGACGGAAACGTTAACGCGTGTGGACAAGGAGTAGAATGCAACTAACTTATTGGGAATATATCACAGTGTGGGCCGCCGGTCAAACCCCCAATTTTCCTATAAGAGAAACGGTCCGCGATCAGCGGTCAGCCAAAAGCCGATCGAGATCCATTCAACGGTATCCAGCAAGCAGGGGTCAGGCACTTCTGGCTTGAGGGTTTCGCTGAACGCTGAGAGCGTGTTTGTTAAACGATTTACCCCTATCCCCCCGCCCCTTTCCCCGCACGCGGAGAAAGGGGAGTCTCTAGTCCCTCTCCGCGTGCGGGGAGGGATTTAGGGAGGGGTAAAAGGAATTTACATACACGCTCTGAAAGCTTCCTCAGAACACAAACCACGTCAGATAATAATAGCCCACCGCGGCCGAGACCAGCACCGAGTCGATCCGGTCCAGGATGCCGCCGTGACCGGGGATCAGGTGGCTGGAATCTTTCGCGCCGACCTGCCGCTTGATCATCGACTCGGCCAGATCCCCAACGGTGCCCAGGGTGCCGATCAGCAGGCCGATCGCCAGACCATGCCCGGCATTCAGCACATCGCTGTGAACCAACCCGCCGACTACGGCTCCGAACAGCGCGCCGCCGGCCACACTGGCCGCGTAGCCTTCCCAGCTTTTCTTGGGGCTGACTCGGGGTGTCATCTTGTGACGCCCCCACGTCCGCCCGATCATGTAAGCGGCGGTATCCGAAAACGCCACGCAGCCATACAAAAAGAGCGTCAGATACGCCCCTTCTTCCAGTTTTCGCACGGAAAGCACATAACTGCCCAACCAGCCGATAAACAGACCGCCGAAGACGGCCAGCGCGACATCGATCAGGGGTTGGGAATGGCCCCGCTCCATCGCCCAGACGCCGTAGAATGCGCCGCCGATCAGCAGCAGCGCCAGTCCTGGCTCGCGCCAATCCGGCTCGTCCAGCGATACGGCCGCGGCGGGCAGCACGATCAGCGCCAGCACCAGCCATTCAGGCGGGCGATAGGGGCCCTGCCGCAGCAGACGCACGTATTCATCCCCGCCGATCAGCAGCGCCGCCGCCACCACCAATGCAAACGGCCAACCCCCCACCACGATCACGGCGATCAGGATCGGCAGCGCCACCACCGCAACCAGGGCGCGTGTTTTCAGCATGTTTTATCCTAGCTTTGCAGAACCAGCCCAAAGCGGCGCTCGCGCTGCGCAAACTGCACGATCGCCTTCAGCAGTTCATCCCGGTCAAAATCCGGCCAGTACGTTGGGGTGGAATAATATTCCGCATAGGAGGCCTGCCAGAGCAGGAAGTTGCTCAGGCGCATCTCGCCCCCGGTGCGGATCACCAGATCAGGATCGGGCTGGCCGGCCGTGTAGAGGTAGTGGTCAATCAGCCGCTCGTTGATCTGTTCCGGGGGGGTGCCGTCTTCGACGATGCGGCGGAACGCCTGGATCAAATCCTGCCGCCCGCCGTAATTAAAGGCCACGTTGAGCACCAGATGCTCGTTGTTCCGGGTAAGATCAACCGCCTTGCGGACCTTTGTTTGCAGCGATTCCGAGAGGCCATCCAGCTCACCTATATGCCGGAGCTGCACGCCGTTGGCATGAAGCTGCCGCAGCTCGCGGTCGATGACCGTTTCGAGGATATTCATCAGGCCGCGCACTTCGGCTTCGGGACGTCTCCAGTTTTCGGTCGAAAATGCGTAGATCGTCAGGATCTTGATGCCGAATTCGCCGCAGGCGTTCAGAATACGCCGCAGGTTCTCGACGCCCGCCCGGTGGCCGGCCAGACGCGGCAGGCCGCGCGCTTTGGCCCACCGGCCGTTGCCGTCCATAATGACGGCCAGGTGATACGGGATTCGTTCGGGCAGGGTGGCTCCGTCGCTCATTACGTCAATGCTCCTGTGAGGGCGTGGATCGCCGCGCCCGTGTATGTGCTGGTGAAGCGGTTAGCATGCCCCTCCCTAAATCCCTCCCCACGAGTGGAGAGGGACTTCAGGCGCGTTCGGCTGCCGACGTGCCTCCCCTTTCTCCGTGCGTGCAAAGCACGCCTGGGGAAAGGGGTCGGGGGATAGGGGCTGCAAGTGCATCACACCCGCTAGACTTCCATGATCTCGGCCTCTTTGCGCTTACCGGCCTCTTCGACCTCATGGATGTACTTATCCGTGAGTTTCTGTACGTCGTCCTGGCCGTGCTTGTTTTCGTCCTCGGAGATCAGCTTTTCCTTCTCGAACTCGCGCAGATCGTCAATGGCACTGCGGCGGATGTTGCGCACCGACACGCGTGCCTCCTCGACCCGGCGGTGGACGAGCTTCTGAAGCTCGGCGCGGCGCTGCTGTGTCAGCGGGGGAATATTGAGCCGGATGACCGTCCCGTCATTGTTCGGGGTGAGGCCCAGTTCGGACGCCAGGATCGCCCGCTCAATCGTCTTCAGCGAGCCTTTGTCAAATGGGCGGATGGCGATCAACTGCGGCTCCGGGACGGAGATGGTTGCCAGTTGGTACAGCGGCGTCTCTGTACCGTAATAATCCACGGTCAGCTTCTCGACCAGCCCAGACGACGCGCGCCCGGTCCGCATCCCGCGCAAGTCATCTTCGAGAACAACGACCGTACTTTTCATACGGTCTTCGGCATCTTTCAAAACATCTTTTATGGTCATTGTAGGGCACTCCACGGCAGGTGATAAATTTCTCAACTCGTGATAGCGAGAAAATTGTCGCCTATTCGTGCCGCGTTGTCAAACCTGCCAGATTGGTTCTCCATTCCATACACGCCCGGACGCATGATTGCTCAGTTGAATGAATCTTCTGACGATTTTGTGCATCTAACGCCCTGAAAACGACTGGATTTCAGCTAACGATAAAGGAACAGGTCTCGATGGAAATGGAAATCGTCTTCCCCGGTGGCGCTCAGGTGGATGCAATTGCGGGCGATCTGGTCATAACAACCAATCAGGACGGCTCGGCCCCGTCGCCGTTTGCGCTGTTTCTGGCGTCGATGGGCACCTGCGCGGGCATTTATGTGCTGAATTTCTGCCAGCAGCGCGGCCTGCCCACCGATGGGCTCCGCATCGTGCAGCGCATGCACACCGACCCCTACACCCGCATGGTGTCTCAGGTTGAGCTCGACATCCAACTGCCGGCCAATTTCCCGATGAAGTACAAAGACGCGGTGATCCGGTCGGCAGAACTGTGCGCCGTCAAGAAGCATCTCGAAAATCCGCCCACGTTCGACGTACGCACTTCGGTCGTGGAGGCTGAAACCTCGGCGTAGGGATCAGCCCTTCCCCACTGGGTAGCCGAGCGGATCAAGTCCCTCTCCACCTTGTGGGGAGGGATTTAGGGAGGGGCCAACCCACGAAAACACGCTTACGTTGGCACCTGGGCGGGTTTGTAAACCCGCCCCTACAACAAGCCTCCTATCCGCTTGCCGCAAACCCGATCCGCGTCCACAATACACGCAGTCTCACCTGCTGATCGTCGGACGGATATTTCCATGCGAACGGTATTTCATATCCCGGCCCCGGTGCTCGGTTTTGCCGTGCTGCTGGCCCTGGTGACCAGCCTGCCCTATATCGCCTTCACGCTCAACACGCCGGATGGATGGGCGTACAGCGGATCGGCGGCTCACCCCGCCAGTGCCATTGTTGATTACAACAGCTATCTGGCCGCGCTGCGGCTCGGCGCGCAGGGACAGATGGGTTATGAACTGCGCTTCACCCACGAGGATCATCCGCCGATCCCCGTGGCGTTTGGGGCGCGCGTGGCCCTGGGCTGGACCGCGGGCATGATCGGACTCGGTCTGCCGCTCACCTACCACCTTGCGCGGTTTGTGCTCACAATCGGCGCCGTGCTGGCGATTTGGGCGCTGGCGGCGCACTTTTTCGCAGATTCGCTGACACGGTGGATGGTGCTGCTTTTTGCCACGGTCGCCGGCGGCTGGAGCTGGCTGGTGCTCGTGATCCCGGTGGGGCGCTCGGATATTTCCCCGATCGAGTTCTGGCTGTTCGACGCGTTTAACCTGCTGGGCATGTTTTACGCCATGCATTTTGCACTGGCGCTGATTTTTCAGGCGGCGGCCGTGCTGGCTTATGAACGCTGGATCCAGGGGGGCGGCGCGCGTCCGCTGGCGATCCTGACCGTCGCGCTGGCCGGACTGAGCATCGTCCAGCCGTACATCGCCCCGCTGACCGGCCTGCTGATCGGACTCATGACGGCCTATCACCTGTTTATCGCGCCGGAGCGGTTATCCTTTCGGCGGGCACTGTGGCTGGCGCTCCCGCTGGCGGTTCATGCCGCGCTGGTGCTCTACCAGTATCTCGCCATGCAGTCGAATGCCGTCTGGCGCGGATTCGTCGAGCAGAACGATACCCTGTCGCCGCCCGTCATCTACTATGTGCTCGGCTACCTGCCCCTGCTGATCCCCGCCGCGCTGAGTCTGCGCCGCCCGCAGCGGCATTTGCTGATCGCCTGGGTCTGGATCGTGCTGGTCGCGCTGCTGCTGTATATGCCCCTGCCTACCCAGCGCCGCTACACGCTGGGGCTGCAAACGATGCTGGCGATCCCAGCCGCCGCCGGGTGGGTGCAGGTGATCCTGCCGCGTATGAAATACCGCCGCCGCCCGCTCGCCACCATGATCTATCTGATGTTCGCGTCGATCAGCCTGCTGCTGATGATCGCGGTGAACACGCTGGCCGCCTTCCGCCCCGAAGAGAATACGCACGTCTTCTGGCAGCCTGACGAGCGCGCCGGCTACGACTGGCTGACAGCGCACACCGATCCTGACGACATCATCCTGACGACGTTCAAAGCGAAAGAGAAGCGCAGCGGGGGATCGGTCGTCGCGGCGACGGGCCGGCGCGTCTATCTGGGGCACTGGTTCGAGACGGTGGATTTTGAGCACAAGAGCGATCAGGTCGAGCGGTTTTACGACCCGACCACGTCCGATGCGTGGCGCTGCGCCTTCCTGCGCGAGATTGGCGCGGCGTATGTGTGGTACGACCTGCCCTACGTGCTCACGACCGGGATCTGGCAGCCGGACGAATTGGCGTGTCTGGACGTCGCCTTTGAGCACGGCAGCCTGACGATTTACCGGGTGATCGGTGGTGAATAAGGATAGTTCACGGATCGCCAAAAAGATCCTTTTTTTCGCAATCACGGGAAGAATGGTACACTGCGCGCACGTTCTTACTTGATTTTTGCGCCAATGAGAGGTTGATTCCCGTGCGAATAGTGATCGATACGGATGCCGGTGTGGACGATGCTCAGGCCCTCATGATGGCCCTGAGCTACCCGGAGGTGACCATTGAAGCCATCACTACCGTCACCGGCAATGTTCATGTGGATAACGTGATCCGAAATGTGTTTACCGTGCTGGATCTGATGGGCACGGAAGTGCCGATCTACCGGGGAGCTGATCAGCCGCTGGTGCCGGGCTACTGGCAGCCCGAGGTACGTTATCATGGCGAAGACGGGTTGGGCGGGCTGAAAAACCGCTCTCAGAACGCCAACCGGCAGCCGAAGGCAGCTCCGGCCGCGGTGGCGCTGGTCCGGCTGGCGAACGAAATGCCCGGCGAGCTGGTGCTGATCACGCTCGGTCCGCTCACGAATATCGCGCTGGCCTGCCGGCTGGATCCAACCTTCCCGCAAAAGATCCGGCAGTTGGTCTTTATGGGCGGCACCATCTCGGCGGTGGGCAATACGAAAAACCTGAGCGCCGAATTCAATATCTTCTGCGACCCCGAGGCCGCGCTCATCGTGCTGGATGCCTTCCCGCAGGCGACGATGCTCTCGTGGGAAACGACGCTGAAACACAGCTTCTCGTGGAAAGAATACGACAGCCTGACCGCCATGCCAACAGCAGCGGCGCGCTTTTTCCACGAAACGACACAGGTCGGCATCGAATTTGTGCGCAAGGTGCGCCCCGAAGCGGGCTTCTTGCTGCCCGATCCCCTGGCGATGGCCGTAGCGCTGGAGCCGGATTTAATCCTGGCTCGCGAGCAGCGTTATGTCACCGTTGAACTGCAAGGCAGGCTTACGCGTGGCCAGACCGTCATCGATCATTTTGGCACTGTGGGGCACGCGCCCAACGTAGACATCATCACCGGCGTGAATATACAGGGGGTTCTCCGCCTGTACGAGCACATGCTGGTCTAGCCGAATCAGGTTGCGAGGTAGTGTGATGCCTGTCGAGATTCTGAACAAGGCCCTGCCCGCGCTGCAAGACAGCCTGAACCGGCTGCCCGCGCTCAATGACCTCGAATCGATCTGGGAGCTGCTGCGCCGGCTGTTATCCGCGCATGCGCCCAGCGGAGGAGCGAATCTGCTCGGCGGGGTGGGCGATGATATTGCCGTGCTGGCCGATAACCTGGGCCTGCGCGACCGCGTCACGCCGCATCTTGGCTCGACGGGCAACACGGCGATCTGGCTCGGCGCGGATAAGCCGGGTGCCGATGTGGTCGTGTGCGCGCACATGGACCGGCCGTCGTTCCGCGTGCGCTCCGTGGACGAGGGCACGCTCTACCCGATCTGCGCGAACCGCTTCCCGCCGGGCGAATACCGCGTGCCGGCTAAAGCCGTCCGGTTCGAGCGCGGCCGGCTGGTCGTGAGCGCCGAGGGGATGCTGGTCTCGAATAAAGAAGACAGCGCCGAAGATCTGCGCTTTGAGGGCCGGCGGGGCAAGCTGGCGTGGCACGATACGGTGCTGCTCGACGTCTATCCCGCGCGCGACGGTGAGAAGATCGTCGCTACCGGGCTGGATAACAGCCTGGGCGTCCTGACGGCGCTGCTGACGGCGGCGGTGCTGCGCGAGGTGGAAAACGTCATGCGCGAGCGCGAGCGGCGCTGTATTTTCGTCTTCACCGACCAGGAAGAAGGCCCACCGGATGCCCTCTTTGGGCAGGGCGCGGCCCGCCTTATGCACACCCTCCCCCCGCCGACCTACGGCTGCATCGTGGTCGATACACAGACCGCCGGCGCGGGGCTGGAACCCCAGTTGGGACAGGGCGCATGTCATGGTGCGGTATCGCGTTGGGGCAAGGGGGCGATTGTCCCGCCCAACTATCACGCGCTGGCGGTCGATCTGGCCGAGGCGATCAACGGGCAGCGCCCCGGCACCGTGCAGCTCAATCACGGCGCGATCTCGCGCAGCGACGAGGTGTTCCTCAGCCAGTGGGCGCGCATCCTGGCCTTGATCGGCCCGCCGTCCACCGATCCCCACACGGGCTACGAATCAGCGCAGTTAGGCGATATTCAGGATACGGTGTGGTGGCTGGCCCATTTCCTGATCCCGGCACTGAATCTGGTGCCCGAACTGACGCCGCGTTATGCCCTGGGGCGCTGAAAATTCAGCAGCCGGGTAACGTTTGGTCGTCTCCTGCATCCAACCAATATATTGACTGCCGCAAAAGGAGAGGTTATGGCCGCGTTATCCGTTCTGTCGTTTTTCAAAAGCAACTGGCTGCTCCTGATCGTGCTCACCGCTGTGATCGGCTTTGCCGGGATCCACATCGTCTGGTATATCCACCCCAGCGACGTGAAATCCGTCGAGGATCTGAACACACGCCTGGCCGCCGGCCAGCCGACCGTCGTGGAGTTCTACTCCAATCTTTGAACGGTGTGTACCCTGAATAAGCCCGTCGTGGACGGGATCGAGGACGATCTGGAAGGGCGCGCCGTCGTGCTGCGCCTGGATATGTTGAGTGATGTGGGCCGCAGCGCCGCCAGGCAGTACGGCGTGAAAGCGGTCCCGACCCTGCTGCTGTTTGATGGCCGCGGCAGTGTGATTTTGCGCCAGACCGGGCGCATCGATGCCGGCGCGATCCGCGATCAGGTCGCGGCGGTGGAAGCACGGTAGAGCTACCTCAAAGCACACCAACCACTTGACCGGCCGCGTTACTCGGCGTTTTCGGGTACGCGCAGCAAAGAGAAACAGACAGGATCGAAGTATTTCATCCAGAAAGCCGCCGCTTCGGGATTAAATGACTCAAAGTCCACCGCGCAGCGCTGGTAGCCCTGATCGGCATAATCACGCAGCGCCGCCGCCAGCAGCGCCCCGGCGGCACGCCGTCCCCGGTAGGCTGGGCGAGTATAAGCACCCGTGATCGCGGTAGTCGTGTCCGCGCTCAGGATGGGCAGCTCACAGCCGCGCCCTTCAAAGCGCATGAACCCCACCGGATCGCTGCCGCACATCGCCAGCCAGATGCGGTTGTCGGGGTCGTTCAGAAACGGCACGAGCGCGGCGGCATCACTGGGCTGCTGGCGCGCCATGAACACGGGTGGCTGCGAATAGTGCTGCCAGTGTTCGGCATCAAGCACGGCCAGCAGCGCGGCGTCGTCTGGTGTGGCCTTGCGGACGGTAAAATCATCCCCGGCGAGGATTCCCGTGGGGTCCATCGTCCGGACCGCGTCCACGACCGTCAGGCCGAATCCGTTCCAGAACCATGACTTTTCGGCTTCGTGGTCATCGGCCAGGATCGTCACCGCGTGGACCCGACACCCTGCATCAGCCCACCGCGCCGATGCGCAACGATACATGGCGCGATAAATGGCGAGTTTGTGTCCGTCCGCGGCCGCGTGTCCCCATTCCGGGACGTAAGCCCCCTGCCGTTCGGATTCGCGAAAGTGATCGACCACGAACCAGCCCAGATAGCCGATCAGTCTGCCCCCATCCAGCGCGGCGACGGCCGAATCAAGCAGATACCCCAGGTATTCGGCCGCGACCGCCGGGTTCTCCAGGCGATCCGGCACGATCGGGAGATTCTGGCGCAGCCGCCGGAAATTCCGAACAAACAGCGCGGCGGCTTCTGGAATGTGTTCCTGCCGGAATGGTATAATTTCCAAGTGGTTCTCCCCTGGTGATTCGAAGACACGAGTCGGGCCTTATGCTATTGGTCGGAGAAAGGGACTGATGGGGTGAGGCCGATCCAGCATAAGCCCCGAGTAGTGTAGGCGATCGGGGGCCGGAAGTAAATGGGGATGTGAGCGACAGAAGAGCCTGGCGCTGTTATCACGACCAGGCTCTTCAGCTTCGGTTTGCGTGCAGGGGTGACCGTTGGGTCGCCTGGCGGTTGTAACCCGCCCACGAAAACGTGCCATATGATTTAACTAGGGCAGGCTGGACGGCGCAAACTGATCCGGGAACTGAGCCATGATCCCGCTGCTGAGCAGATCCGCCAGCCCGAGAATATGGTCATGCACCTGATCGTAGTCCTGAATATCGGCGGCCGTATTGCCTTCGAGACGATCCACCGCTTCTTTCAGCGTGAGATCCAGATGCATCTTCATACCGGCTTTCATATCGGCTTCCGGCCAGTTGTCGGGGTTCGCGCTGCTGAGGAACACCGCGATCTCGTCGGCGTTCGCATACCATTTCTGGCTGGCGGCATCGACCTGAGCTTGATCCCCGGCCTTCGCGGCATCCAGGATTTCAGCCGCGCCAAGGATATGATCCTTCAGGAGCGCGGTCAGTTGATCCGCAGCCTCATCGCCATAAAAAGGTCTGATCGCATCCCCAATGTCCACCTGGTTCTGCAACAGCCGCTCCGCGACCAGATCCTTGTCAGGAAGATCGGCGGCGACACTGACAATGTACAGGCGGGTCCAGGTGATGTGATCCTCCCACAGCTTGCGCATGGTGTTGTGGAAATCCAAAGCCGACATCTGTGTGTCCTGGGCGCGGGTACCCCCGGTCGCCAGGAATGAACCGAGGAAGAGTGCCGCCAGGACGAAAACAGAAACGACATACCACTGCTTGCGTTGCATACGTTGCTCCTTACTGATTCAACAATCGGCCATATGCGGTTGTTGTGCGTAGGCATTAAGTCAGCCTGACCGTTTGAGTCAGGAATCTCGACTTCACTTACAACACAGCTTACATTGATTAGTACGGATGATTGGATGACATTGGATTTCTGCCCCACCGACTGAAGAGGCGACCCGGCAGCCCGGTCCCCTGAACTTTCCGTACCCGCACATAATCAGTAGAATGAGACCAACGGACCCCAGAGACGACAAAGGAGGCGACTGTGAGCAGCCCTGATACCCCCAATTATCCCGATGTCCTTGGCGCGATCACGGGCGGCCCGCGCCTCAATATTGACGTGGTGCAGGTCGCGCTGGCGATACGTCCGGCCCAGATCCCCGCCGGGCAAACGGGCGAGCTGATCCTGCTGGCGCAGAACGCCTCCGATCAGGATATAGACGTGCTGATCCAGGTCGAACTGCCGGAGCGCGATCAGGCCAGGCAGAAGAACGTCTTCACCGCTGCGAAAACCAAGCTGCGGATCGGTTTGCGTCCGGCCGAAGTGGGATTCCTGGCGCTGCCCATTACCGTCGCGCCGATCACCCGCCCCGCGCCGGGGTACATCGCCGGGCTGAATCTTGACGTCCAGCGCGTGACGAAGAAGACCGCCCCACAGCGCATCCGGGCCGCGGCGGGCGGCGGGCGCTTCCAGGCGCAGGATGTGCCGGAAACCGAGCAGAATCACCTGCGTGCGCTGCGCGAGCTGTCGTTTTCGGCCGACCCCGGCAAGAAGAAGAAATATCTTCAGACGTCATTTAATGTGCTCCCCGCCGGTGTAACCGGATTGGGTGCGCCGAGCGCCCGCTGGATCGCGCTGTGGACGATGAGTTATCTTTCCGACGAGTATGCGATCGCGCGGCAGGTCGCGGAGCCGGCGCGGGCCAGTGTGGCAGCGTTCAAGCGGCAGAACGTGTTTATGCCGCTGCTCAAGGCAACGCAGCAGTATTACGCGGTCTGCGGCTATTCGCTGCTGCCCCCCGAAGCGATCTTTATCACCAAACAGCTTACGCTGCTGCTGGAGGCGGGCGTCGTCGAGGTCACGCCGAACACGCCGCGCCCGGTCTGGCCGCGCTGGTATATCAGGCTGTGCCGCCTGCTGGCCCAGGATGCGGCGGCAGCGGGGCAAACCGAGGCGCTGGTCACAAAACATCTTTATAACGACCTGATCTACGATGCGATCATGGCGGGCTTCAAAACCGTGACCGGCATCACCCACGAGAATTTTGGCACGGACGAAGAAACCAGCGACTATGCCGAAGAAATTGTCGATTCCCTCTCCACCGGGCAGCCGCTCGATTTTGCCCGCGCCTACCTGCCGCTGATCATGGCGGGGGTGGTCGCCAACGCGCGCGTATCGATGCCCCAGGAGCAGATCCGGGATACCGTCTTTATGCTGTCCAAAGCACTCGAAAAACGCCAGATCGAAAAAGATGGTTCGAACGATTTTGTCTTCGACCTCACCGAAAAACTCATCGAGCAGGCGCTCGACGTGACGTAAGCGAGGTTATTAACAGCGTATACGAATCACAGGGAACTTCAAACAGGTTTCTGATAGCTGGCGTTTGGGCTTGGGTGTAAACTTGGATGTACATGGAACAAGAAGGGTAGTCTCTGCGTCGGACCATCCAGAGTGTAGCGTAAGACAAGAGGGACCAAACCACGATGATGCGTTTTGACCGTTTTACCGAACGCGCGCAGGATGCGGCCGTCCGTGCCTATGAGATCTTGCAGCGTTACGGACACAATCAGGTAGACACCGAGCATATGCTGCTCGCGCTGTTGGAACAACCCGACGGCGTGATCCCGCAGATGCTCGATAAAATGGGCGTTGACCAGCAGGCGATCAAATCGCGGTTGGATGAAGTGCTGCGCGCCAGCCCCAAGGCCGCCATCTATGGGGGCGGGGCCGGACAGGTCTTTATCACGCCGCGCGTGAAGCGCGTGGTGGACATCGCCAACGAAGAGGCTAACCGTCTCAAAGACGACTACATCAGCACCGAGCACCTGTTCATGGCAATCCTGAGCGAGCGCCGGACGGCGGTAGCGCGCATCCTGGCTGAAGCCGGGATCACCAAAGAACGCGTGCTGGATGTGATCAAAGAGATTCGCGGCGGCCAGCGCGTTACCGATCCACAGGCCGAGACTCGCTATCGCACGCTGGAAAAGTACAGCCGCGACCTGACTCGCATGGCGGTCGAAGGTAAGCTCGATCCCGTGATCGGGCGCGACGAGGAGATTCTGCGCGTCATCCAGATTCTCAGCCGCCGCACCAAAAATAACCCGGTTCTGATCGGGGAAGCGGGCGTCGGCAAGACGGCGATTGTCGAGGGCCTGGCCCAGAAAATCGCGGATAACGACGTGCCCGAAATCCTGATGGGCAAGCGGGTCGTCAGTCTGGATCTGGGCGGCATGGTCGCCGGCAGCCGTTTTCGCGGTGATTTTGAGGAACGCCTCAAGGCCGCGATCGAAGAGATCCAGCGATCGGAAGGCGAGATCATCCTGTTCATCGACGAGCTGCATCAGGTCGTCGGGGCAGGCGCGGCCGCGGGCGCGCTGGACGCCAGCAATATGATGAAGCCGGCGCTGGCTCGCGGCGAACTGAACTGTATCGGCGCGACAACGCTGGACGAATACCGCCAGCACATCGAGCGCGACTCGGCGCTGGATCGCCGGTTTGCACCTGTGTTTGTCGAAGAGCCCAACGTCGAAGCGACGATTGAGATGCTGCGCGGGCTGCGCGATCGCTATGAGGCACACCACAAGGTCACGTTCTCCGATGAGGCGCTGATCGCGGCGGCCCGGCTGAGCCACCGTTATGTCACCGAGCGTAAGCTGCCCGACAAGGCCATCGACCTGATGGACGAGGCTGCGTCGAAGCTGCGCGTTGCGCTCTATTCGATGCCGGAAGCCCTCAAGAACATGAAGAAGGACCTGGACCGGCTGGGAGCCGAGGAAGAAGAATCCAGCCTGCAGCGCGATTACGAACGCGCCGCGACGATCAAGGCTTCGCGGCTGAAGCTGGAGCAGGAATACGAAGAGGAGCGCGAGCGCTGGCAGCACGAGCATACGCTCGATGAAACCGTCGATGTGGACGACATCGCGGGCGTCGTCGCGCAGTGGACCGGCATCCCGGTCAGCCAGATGATGGAGACCGAAGCCCAAAAACTGCTCCGCATGGAGGACGAACTCCACAAGCGGATCATCGGGCAGCAAGCCGCTGTCGCCGCGATTGCCGACGCCATCCGCCGGGCGCGCAGCGGCCTGAAAGACCCGCGCCGGCCCATCGGATCGTTCATCTTCCTGGGCAGCAGCGGCGTGGGCAAGACCGAACTGGCGAAGGCGCTGGCCGAGTTCATGTTCGACGATGAAGACGCGCTGCTGCGGATCGACATGAGCGAGTACCGCGAGCAGCACACCGTCAGCCGGCTGTTCGGCGCGCCCCCCGGCTACATCGGTTATGAAGAGGGCGGCCAGCTCACCGAAGCGGTGCGCCGCCGTCCATACCGCGTGATCCTGTTCGACGAGATCGAAAAAGCGCACCCGGAAGTGTGGAACGCGCTGATGCAGATCCTCGAAGATGGGCGTATGACGGATGGGCAGGGCCGCACGGTGGACTTCCGCAACGCCGTGATCATCATGACGAGCAACCTGGGCACCGAGTTTGCCCGTTCGGGCGGCGCGCTGGGCTTCGTGCCCGGCGGCGATCCCGAACTGGTGGCGGATCACAAGAAGATCGAAGAGGCGATGCGGCGGACCTTCCGGCCGGAGTTCCTGAACCGGATTGACGAGATCATCGTGTTCGAGCCGCTGTCCATTGAGCATGTCAAGCAGATCGTGGACCTGCAAATGAAGGACATCGCGGGGCGTATGGAGGAGCAGGGTCTCTACGTCGCCCTGACCGAAGACGCCCGCACCAAGCTGGCGCAGACCGGCTATGATCCGCAGTTCGGGGCGCGACCGCTGCGCCGGGCGTTGCAGCGCTACGTCGAAAGCCCGCTGAGCGTGCAGCTTTTGCGCGGCCAGTACGTGCGCGGTGACATGGTGGAGATCTTCGTCAACGAAGACGGCGAGATCGATTTCAGACTGGTCGAACGCGCGCCGGACGCGCTGCGGCAGGTCAAGAAAAACGCCGAAGAGCACGCAGAATAAGACGCCATTAGCGGTTAGCCGTTAGCGATTAGCCGAAAAATACGGCTGAGCGTTGTAGGGGCGGGTTTGTTAACCCGCCCGCATCTATCCCTCTATCGAGTTCCCGCCCATGACCAAAACCACCCTGCACGCCGTAACCTTTCTCGCGCCGAACATGCTGCCGGTCTACCGCTTCACGATGGACTATCTGGGCCGGCGGCTTGGCTGTGATATCAATCTGACGGTCGGATCGGATTACGACGACGTGATGCGGGCGGATCTGGCGTTCATCTGCGGACTGCCCTATGTGCTGTACACAACCCCTCGCCGTGATCCTTCCCCGATCGAAGCGCTGAGCGCGCCCGTGCTGCGCGGCGACCGTTTCCAGAACCGGCCGATCTATTTTTCGGACGTGATCGTTCGCCACGACAGCCCGTTCACCTCGTTCGCGGATCTGCGCGGCTGCTCCTGGGCTTACAACGAGCCGCTGTCCCAATCGGGCTACGGTATCACCCGCTACTGGCTGGTGAAACTGGGCGAGACCAACGGCTATTTCGGCCGGGTGATAGAGGCGGGTTATCCACCAAAAGGCGATCCAAATGGTGTGCAGCGGCGAAATCGACGCCTCAGCGATAGACGCCCAGGTGTTGGCCGTCGAACTGCGTGATCATCCCGAACTGGCCGGGCAGCTGCGGGTGATCGACAGCCTGGGACCATCGAGCATCCAACCCCTGGCCGCGTCGAGCCGATTACCTGCCGAACTCAAGCGGGATATTCAGGCGGTTTTGGCCGAGATGCATCAGGACCCGGCCGGCCGAGAGTGGCTCGACCGGGGTTTGATCGACCATTTCGAGACGGTGAGCGACGCAGATTACGACGACATCCGCGCCATGCTGGCTGCGTGCGACCAGGCGGGCTTTTTATCGCTCCGGTGAAAAATGCCAGGGCCGTGCCGGTCAGCGTGCTTCCCACACGGGGATCCCGTTCAGGATGCGGTGAAGCTGATCGGAAAAGCGATCAAGATCCAGCGGTTTGGCGACAAAGCTAAAAAACCCCTGCCGGCGCGTATTGTTGATCTCGGCGGTGTGGACGGTGCAGGCCACGATGGGCACTTTGGCGTCGAGGTGCTTCTTGAGGATTCCCAACACTTCGTAGCCGTCGAGCTTCGGCATTTCCAGGTCGAGGAACACAATATCAACCGCGTCGAGCGTTTGCAGCAGATCTTCGAGGCGCGTGGGATCGGCGACGGCCGTATAGGAAATGTCCTCCTGATCCAGCAGTCGCTCCATCACATGGAGGCTGTAGGCGTCGTCGTCGATAATCAGAGCATGGAGAATGGTCATTCGTACTTGTCCTAACTAACAACTAACTGTGAAACCCAAAAACGCCGCTTGAAATACTATTTGAGTAATCAGTTTTTAGTTTTCAGTGATTTGTTAGAGCAATTCAAGGAAGATTTCGCCCTACCAAAAACCAAGAACTAATCACCAATCACTTGATATGCCAGACCTGTTCGCCATTTAAGATTCGACGCAGCATGTTAGGAAATGTATCGTAATCCAAAGGCTTTGCGATCACACCGTCAAACCCCGCTTCGCGGAGGATGGTCACTTCTTCGTTCATAACGCTGGCCGTCAGCGCGATCACTTTGGTGGATTGGTACGTTTCGCTCTGGCGGATCAGCTTGAGCATGGCAAAACCGTCGATGGGTTCCATGTGAATATCCAAAAAAATGATGTCCGGTTTCATCCCCACGCTTTTCAGCCGGCTGTCGAAATCGGTGCTGTCCTCAAAAATCCACACATTCTGGTATCCCATGCCTCGCGTCAGACAGACCTTCATCACTTCGCGGCTTAACGGATCATCCTCGAAATAAAGGATCACCTGGTCAGGCATTAAGCTACCCTTCTGCGTATGGCTAGACCGTCGGTACTAGCGATGATTCTATCGGCAAAGTGACATAAAAGGTAGCGCCTTGTCCCAGGATGCTTTCCACCCACAGCTTGCCACCATGAGCCTCGGCCAGCCGCCGCGAGATCGGCAGCCCGAGTCCCGTTCCTTCGGATTTGCGTACGCCCGACCGCGCTTGCCGGAAGACTTCGAAGATCAGCTCGTGATCTTTGGGCGCGATGCCGGGGCCGGTATCCTGGACGGCAATCACGATCTCGCCATTCCGGCGGCAGGCCCGGACGGTGATCGCGCCCTGCTCGGTGAATTTGCACGCGTTCGAGAGCAGATTGAAGATGATCTGCCGGATCCGCTGCTCGTCGCCGGTGAGCACCGGCAGCCCCGGTTCGATCTCGCAGTGGATCGCGACCGGCTTTTGCATCACCAGTCCCTTCACCGTGTCGATCACCACCTGGATGATCTCGCCCACTTTGAGCCCTTCTTCCACGAAGAGTTCGAGCGAGCCCGCCTCGATCTTGGAAATATCCAGCACATCGTTGATCAGGTTGAGCAGGTGTTTGCCGCTGGTTTCGACCTTGGTCAGCGTGTCTTGTTGTTCGGCGTTCGTTTCACCATACATGCCCAAGGCGACGAACTTGGTCAGGTTGATGATCGCGTTAAGCGGCGTGCGCAGTTCGTGTGATACGCTCGCCAGGAACATCGATTTGACGCGATCGGCCTGTTCGGCGCGCGCGAGCGCCTCTTCCAGGCTGATCTCGCGCTGCTGGATACTGTTCGCCATCTCATTAAACGCGGTCGCGAGCTGGCCGACTTCGTCCTGCGAATTGACGGGCGCGCGCCGGTCGTACTGCCCGCTGGTCATGGCATGGGCAATGTCTTGCAGCTTGTTCAATGGTCGAATGGTCGTGTAATGGATCGCGCCGTAAATGATGCCGAGGGCCAGCAAGGTCAGCGCGGTAAAGATCAGGACGGTGTTGTTCAGCGTGCTGTTCTGGAAGGAGTAGATGTCCTCCAGTTCGACCAGGATCGCCACGACGACCGGCGAAATCTCGGTGCCGGCCAGGATGGGCACGTAAGCCACCGCATGAGGCACGCCTCGGTCGCCGGAGACCAGCTTGTCCACAAACACGGCCTGCCCGGTCTGGGCCAGGGTAAGTGGAGATCGATCCACATTGATGCCATTGGCTAATATGTCGCTCGGCAGACGCCGGTCCGCCGAGGTCAGGATCGTGCGGGCGATGATCTGGTCATTGTAAATCACGCCGAGGTGAACATCGGCACGCCCAAACGTCAGGTTTTGCAGAAACTGGTTGTTGATCCGGCGACTCATCATGATTGCACCTAGCCGGTTGCCAGTGTCGCTGAGAACGGGAGCCACGGCGGCGATGCTAATCTGAGGCTGTTCGCCGCCGGGTTCGATCAGCAGCGCGATAGTCTCATGCCCCAAAAGCCCAACGGTCAGCAGTTTGTCTTCTTCGATCAGGTCTCCCTGATCCACCCCCGTATCCACCAGGCGTTTGCCATCGCCATCCACCACGGTGATGTCGTCCATCTTGAGCGATACGTTGGCGGTATTGGCGATCTCCGCCACATCGTCCGCACTGCGCCGGGCGACGGCCGAATAGAAATCCCAACTCGTCGCCAGGAAATTGATGTCGATCAGCAGCTTGTCTTCGATCTCGGCGATGCGGCTTTCGAGGATTTTCACTTCCTCGCTCACTTGCTGGCTGCCGACCTGATCGGTCAGGCTTTTGGTGTTGCGATTCAACAGAAAAACGATATTGACCAGAAAGATGCTCAGGACAAACAACACAAAAAAATTGAGTTTTACACCCAGCCCTGGTCTTTGGAGCAATTTGCTCATGTTCGTCCCCCGCAGTGAAAAAAGGTATTGGTGGTTAGTTGTTGGTTCTTGGTAGGGCGAAACGGGTTCTTTCAGTAAATCATCGTGCTCTTTTGAGAAAGGGCGGGTTTGTTAACCCGCCCTTTCTCCCATTTGAACCTCTGTGCCTGATGCGCCGGGCGCTACGGCTCCGATCGGGCTGGCTGCCGCGACCGGAACGGCACCCGAAACAGCTTCGGGAAATTATACTGGCTGGTGAGCAGTTTTTGCATGGCGATGAACGCGAACAACAGGATACCGATGATGATCTTGGTCCACCAGGGAGTCAGCGAGCCATCCAGCGTCAGGTAGGTTCGAATCACGCCGGGCAGCAGCGTGCCAATGAACGTCCCTATCACGTAGCCGACGCCGCCGGTGAGCAGGGTGCCGCCGATCACCACCGCTGCGATGACATCCATTTCAGCGCCGACGGCGATGGTCGAGTCGCCGGATTTTTTGGACAGCGACAGCACAATCCCGGCGAACGTAGCCAGGAAGCTGCTGAGCGCATAGACATTGATGGTCGTGCGCGCAATCGGCACGCCGAGCAGCAGCGCGCCCGTATCGTTCCCACCCATCGCGTAGACGTTGCGGCCAAAGCGGGTGAAATGGGCCAGGAAGATCCCGACGAGCAGCACCATCACAAACGCGCCAGCCGCAAAGGTGAACCGGCCTTTGTCGGGGAAAATATAAACGAGCTTCGCGACTTCGTTATAAAACGGGTCTTTGATGCTGATCGAATCGGTCGTGAGGACATAAGCACCACCGCGCGCCAGGAACATGCCCGAAAGCGTCGCGATAAACGGGGGTATCTTGAAATAGTAGATGATACACCCTATGGTGGCCCCGAAGAGAGTCCCGATCAGCAGGATGGCGGCAAACACCGGCAGCGGGTGCCACCCTTCACGCTCGATCATGAGGGCACAGAACACGCCGGTGAAGCCGATCACCGAGCCCACCGACAGATCGATCCCGCCCGAGATAATCACAAAGGTCATGCCCACGGCGGGAATACCCAGATAGGCATTGTCTCGCAGCAGGTTGCAGACCACGCGCATCGTGCCAAAACTGGAATACTGAGAATAACAGTAAGCATAGAGCAGCGAGAACACAACAAACGTCATCAATAGGGGGAAAAATCGCGATTTCATGATTTTCTCCTGAAGGGCCGCAGTATAAACCCTCTGAATTCGGGCGACTGGAGCAGCAGAACCGCCAGCACCACGAGAGCCTTGACGACCAGGTTCGCGGTTGGGTGCAGTTTGCTGACGTACAGGCCGGTGATCAGGCTCTGGATCACCAGCGCCCCCAACGCGCTCGTAATCAGGTTAAAACGTCCGCCGGTCAGCACCGTGCCCCCGATAACGACGGCCAGGATGGCGTCGAGTTCCGCCCATTCGCCCGCCTTGTGGGGATCGGCTGACTTGACTTCGCCGGCGACCTTCAGACCCGCCACGGCGGCACACATGCCGGACACGACATAGACGAACAGCTTGATGAGGGTGGCATTGATCCCGGCATAGTGGCTGGCCCGCGCGTTGATCCCGACCGATTCAATCATCATTCCAATGGCCGTCTTGCGCACGATCACATAAACGACCAGCACCATGACCAGGGACAGGATGATCGGGAATGGTATGCCGTAGATGACGCCCCGGCCCACAAAAGCGAGGGTTTCGTTGGTATAGGTGGGCGACTGTCCCTCGGTGATCATCTGCGCGATACCACGGCCCGCAATCATTAAAATGAGGGTGGCAATAATCGGTTGGATATCCATGAAGGCGACCAGGATCCCATTCCAGAGCCCGCACAAGGCCCCGACGCCCACGGCGATGAGAATGACAAACCCCGGCGTGTAGAGGATGTTGTCGGAGCCGCGCTCGTAGCGGTTGATCAGCACAACGGCCACGGCGGTGCAGATCGCCATCACCGCGCCCACCGACAGGTCAATGCCCTTGGTGGCGATCACCAGGGTCATGCCGATCGACAGCATCACAATGGGAGCCGCGCTGTCGAGGATATTGATTGGGCTGCCGATCAGCCGGCCGTTCACCAACCGGATCGAAAAGAAGTTGTCTGAAATGAGCCGGTTCGCGATCAGGATAATAATCAGCGCCATCACCGTCCAGAAGGCGCGGCTGTTGCGCCGGATGAGGTCGGCCAGGCCGAATTCGCTCATTCTATTTCTCAGGGAAGTGGTGCTTACGTGTTGGCTCATGATTACTGCTCCGCAATCGCCTGCATAATCATATTTTCGCTGATGTCATCCCCTTCCAGTTCGGTGAGCTTTTTACGGTCGCGCAGCACCACGACTCGATCACTGTAATCGACCACTTCGCCCAACTCTGAGGAAATAATCATCATCGCTTTGCCGTCTTTCGCCAGACGCTTGATGATGTTGATGATCTCCGCGTGTGCGCCAACATCGATACCGCGCGTCGGCTCATCGAGGATCAGCAGCTCGGGGTTCGAAACCAGCCAGCGCGCCAGAATCACCTTCTGCTGGTTCCCGCCGGATAAGGACTTGACCGGCGTATCCGAGTCCGGGGTGACGATGCGCAGCGCTTCGATCATGTCGAGCGCCAACTGCTGCTGCTTTTTGTAGGAGAGGAATTTGAACCAACCGAGTTTCGCTTGCAGCGCGAGGATAATGTTTTCGCGCACGGACAAATCCGCGATAATGCCCTCAACCTTACGATCTTCCGGGCACAGGCCAAACCCCTGGCGGATCGCCTGCCGTGGTGAACCGAGAGTCACCTTCTGGCCGCGCACACGGGCCTCACCTTTTTCGCTTTTGACGATGCCGAAGATCAGATGGGCGGTTTCGGTCCGTCCCGATCCGAGCAGGCCGGCCAGCCCCACAATCTCGCCCTTGTTGATGTCGAGATCAAACGGCTCCATCTTGCTGTGATGCGCGAAGCCGCGCACCTGCAAGAATGCCTCGCGGTCAACCCTGCCGTTGGTGCCCCGTTTTTGCCCGGCGACCAGTTCTTCGGTCAGTTCGCGACCCAGCATCTCGGTAATCAGCTTCATCTTGGAGAGCTCGCTGACCTGATGCTCGCCCACTTTGCGCCCGTTGCGCAGCACGGTGATGCGGTCTGCAATTTCGTAGACCTGATCGAGAAAATGCGTGATGAGCACCACGCCGATCCCGCGTTCTTTGAGCGAGCGCAGCACCGAAAAGAGGGTTTCGACTTCGTGGCGATCCAGGCTGGAGGTAGGCTCATCCAGGATCAGCACTTTCACCGACAGGTCAACCCCGCGCACAATCGCCACGATTTGCTGGATGGCGATCGAATAGGAGGACAGATCGCGGGTGACATCAATATCAATGTTGAAGGTCTTGAGCAGGTCGCGCGCCTGCCGGTTAGCCGCCCGCATGTTGATGAGCCCAAAGCGCATCGGCTGCCGTCCCAGGTAGATGTTTTCGGCTACCGACAGCGTCGGGATCAGGTTGATCTCCTGATAGACGGCGCTGATGCCAAGCCCCTGGGCATGGCGCGGGCTGTGCGGGTCGATCTCTTTGCCTTCCAGATAAATGCTGCCCGCATCTTTTTTGTAGACCCCTGTGATCAGCTTAATCAGGGTGGATTTCCCGGCGCCATTTTCCCCCAACAGAGCATGAATCTCGCCGGGAAGGAGGTTAAAATCGACACTGTCCAGGGCCGGTGTCGCGGTAAAGGTTTTGGTGAGGCTCCGTGTCTCCAACAGGGGAGACGATTTTGGCTCGTTGGCGCTCATAGGTGGCTTTACCTGAAAACTATGATTTTTCCAGAAGTTGTCGAGGGACTACCCCAAATATGTTATGATATTTTTGGAGCGTGTTATGCGTTCGCATAACGATTGTTGGCTCATAACACGCTCCGGTGAGGGGGGGAACCAACCGGCTGTCGGCACAGCCTTGCTGGTTTCCCCCTGAGTATCCGAGACGGAAAGGCTGTTTCAGCCTCCCGCGGCGATACTCGGTAGTCGCATGACTTTACTGATGATCCGCATCGTAGGCCGCGCGGGTGGTGTACAGCTTGCCACCGACCGGGATCCACTTCGGCAGTTCTTCGCCATTCAAGGTCGCAACCACAGCGTCAAACGCAGGGCCACCCATGAAGGGGCTGAGCTCGACCGTCGCGTTGGCTTCGCCCGCATCCAGCGATACGAAAATGTCGGGGATGGCATCAACCGAGACCATCAGAATATCCTGGGCAGGAACCAGCCCGGCTTCCTTGATGGCTTCGATCGCACCAATGCCCATGTCATCATTGTGAGCAAACACGGCGCAGATGTTGGCGGGGTCTTCGGCGCTCAGGAAGCTTTCCATCACGGCCTTACCTTCGGTGCGGACAAAGTTGCCCGTTTCGGAGCGGATAATCTGCATGTTGGGGAAGAGGGCGATAACTTCGCGGAAGCCCTTGGCGCGATCCTCAGCGGCGGCCGAACCCACGGTGCCGTACAGTTCCACGATATTGCACTTGCCCGAGGTTGCCTGAACAAGCCACGCAGCGGCCAGACGGCCTTCGTGCACGAAGTCAGACGAAACGCGGGTCACATACAGCGACGGATCGGAGTCGACGTTGCGGTCCACAATCACCACGGGGATACCCGCATCGGCGGCTTCCTGCAGAACCTCGTCCCAGCCACTTTCGAGTACGGGCGCGAGAATGATCGCATCCACATCACCCTGAGCGATCCAGGCGCGGATGGCGGCGATCTGGTTTTCCTGCTGCTGCTGGGCATCCGAGAAGAGCAGATTGATGCCGCGGGCTTCGGCTTCGGCCTTTACGGCATTGGTGAAGGAGGTGCGCCAGGCGCTTTCGGAACCGATCTGCGAAAAGCCGATGGTCAGGCCAGCGCCGGTGTTATCCTGGGCCATCGCCACCGGGGCGACAAACGACAGGATGAGGACAACAAGGACGAACCATTTAACGTACCGCATTTTATTCTCCTGTTATGACATGACTAGAAAACGAACAGCAATTGGTGAGGTGGGGGGATGGTTGATTATTGATCGCGGATCAATCTCCTCTCTTCCGCCCGGACTAGGGGCGATTAGAAAATGCAGGCTATAGATCGCGGATGATGCTATGTGTGAACGCTCACACATAGTAAATCATGGTTTTTGAGCCATGTCAAGCTTTGCGCAAAAGTGTCCTGGATTGAAGAAAAGAGAGGGTATTACGAACGTTATACCGCCTGCGTGCTGGACCGGAAGATCACGCGGGGCTGGATCAAGCGCTGCTGCAGCGGGATATCGAGCTCGTCCATGCGCTGCATCAGGTATTCAAACCCGGTCACGCCAAGTTGAATCAGGTTGCGGCGCACCGTGGTCAGAGGGGGGGAAAAATAGGCGGCTTCAGGAATATCGTCGAACCCGACGACCGATACATCCTCAGGCACCGACAGCCCGGCCTCGTGCAGCGCCCGGATCACTCCGAGCGCCATGCTGTCGTTCGCGGCGATGATGGCCGTGCAGTCGTGCGGATCGGCCAGGAGTTTCTTGGCGGCGCGGTATCCGCCCGATACGGTCCAGTTCGCCTCGATATAAACCGGCAGATCCCGGCTGTGCGCCTGGAAGGTTTGCACGCAGGCTTCGTGCCGTACCTGGGCATTGAGCCAGTCCAGCGGGCCGCTGATCTCGCAGAACCGGGTGTGACCCTGTTGGATCAGGTGCTCAACCAACTGCTCGGTGCCGTATGCCTCGTCTACGACGACCGAAGGGGTGTTCGACGCCTGATGGCTGTCAATAAATACGAAGGGGGTATCTCCGCAGATCGCCTGGATCTCTTCAACCGATAGACTCTGCACCGGGACGATCAGGATCAATCCATCAACCGCCCAGGCTTTGACATTTTCCAGCGCCTCGACAAGCTGCTGTTTCGGCTCGGTGATGTTGATCAGAATCACGTCAAAGCCGCTGGTTTTTGCGGCGAGTTCGACATTCAGCGCGATTTCGGACAGCCCGGGGAACCAACTCCCATATAACACCGTGGCAATGATCTTGGAGGATTTGGACGCCAGCTTGGTCGCCGCTTTGCTCGGACGGTAGCCCAGCGTATCAATCGCTTCGCGTACCCGCTGGCGCACGTCTTTGGATACATAGGGGTGATCGTTGATTACCCGCGAGACGGTCTGGTACGAGACCCCGGCGAGTTTGGCAACATCCAACATCGTTGGACGTGATGATTTGAAATTGGGCATTGAACGTTCCGGTCGTATCAGGTTCATTTAGGCGGCGAGAGCGAACTCTCACCGCGCGCGTTTAGCGTATTCTTCGGCGGCCGTGTTGGGGAAATAAATCCCGCCGGTCACGGGGATCCACTTCGGCACGCTTTCGCCGTTCAGATAAGCGACGATCGCATCAAAGGCCGGGCCGGCCATATAGGGGCTCAGCTCAACCGTCGCATTGGCATCTCCATCCATCATCGCTTTGAAGATGTCCGGGATGGCATCAACCGAGACAATCAGAATATCCTCGCTCGGATCCAGCCCGGCCTCTTTGATCGCCTCGATAGCCCCGATCGCCATATCGTCATTGTGCGACCACACCGCGCAGATCTGCGCCGGATCCTCGGTGTGCAGAATACTTTCCATGACCTCTTTGCCCATCGCCCGCCGAAAATCGCCCGTCTGCGATACGATGATCTGCATCTGGGGAAACAGCGTGATCACCTCGTTAAAACCGATCTGGCGATCCCGCGCCGCACTGGATCCGGCGGTGCCTTCAAGCTCGACAATATTGCAGTCTCCCGACGTGGCCTGGGCCAGCCACGCCGCCGCCAGACGACCCTCAAGCACAAAATCGGACGATACACGGGTCAGGTAAAGCGATTCGTCCGCGGTCACGTTCCGGTCGATGATCACCACCGGGATGTTGGCCGCCCGGACTTCCTGAAGGGTCTGCGCCCAGCCCGTTTCGATCACCGGGGCCAGAATGATCGCGTCTACTTGCTGCTCGATAAAGGAATGAATCGCCTCGATCTGGGCTTCCTGGCTGTTTTCGGCATTGAGAAACAAGAGGTTGATCCCGCGTCGTTCGGCCTCGGCCAGGGTGATTTCGGTGAAGGCGGTGCGCCAATCACTTTCGGAGCCAACCTGCGAGAAGCCTATTGTCAGTCCTCGACCTTCGTCATCCTGCGCCTGAGCCCGCGTCAACGGAACGGCCAGGACGGCGCATAAACAGATCAAAAACCACAGCCCTCTGGCGTTTCTCTGCTTCATGAGTGCCCCCGGTCAAAGAATATGTTTTTGGAAAACGGGAAGTGCGTTTATTATGGTGAAGGGCAGCCCGAGCCCAGCTAACAACATATATTTCAAATATCAGCTTTCAGGCGGTTCTTTACCATTGTACTCCAAACGCTCATTTTAACAATCAGCGCCGGGCGGACGGAAGGCTCGGCGCATCAAAATGGCCTCTCCTCCGACAGGCAAGCAGGGGACACAGCCTTAATCGACCACCGACAAAGACAAAGGCGGGTTTGTTAACCCGCCCCTACACTTTTTCCCCCAAATGTATCCGCGATCTCTGCGCCTCTGCGGTTCGATCTTTCTTATCCCTTGGGCAGCGGCAGACTGATATAAAACGTACTGCCGCGACCCGGCCCATCGCTCTCAGCCCACATGCGCCCACCGTGCGCCTCGACAAAGCCTTTGGCAATCGACAGCCCGAGCCCCATACCCCCGTGCCGCCGCGTCATGTGATCCTCGACCTGATGGAACGCCTCGAAGACGCGCTCAAGCTGATCCTGCGGGATGCCCACGCCAGTATCTTTGACCGTAATCCAGACGGCAGCCGGCTTGCGCTCATACGACAGCACGATCCGCCCACCGCTGGGCGTGAACTTGTTGGCGTTGTTCAGCAGGTTCGTCAGCGCCATGCCGAGCTTCAGCCGGTCCACCACGACGATGAGGCTCAGGTCGGGCGGGTGAACCTGGAGCGTATGGCCCTTAGCCTGCATCAGCCCTTCGACATCACTCTGCGCCGCCTGGAAGATCGCGGCCAGCGGGAGATGTTCGCGGACCAGATCGGCCTCGCCAAGCTTCAGATAGCGCAGGTTGATCATATCCTCGATCAGGTTGCGCATCCGCAAGGCGCTGTTCAGGACGGCGCTGGCATGCGCGCTGATTTCGCCCTGCGCATCTTCTTTGAGAAACGTCGCGTATCCCAGGATCACACTCAGCGGGGTGCGGAGCTCGTGCGATGCGATGGAAATGAAATCGTTCTTGAGTTTATCGATCTGGTCCAGCTCGTTATAGGCGCGCTTAAGCTGCTCGATCATCTGCGCGTTTTTGATGGCAACCGCCGCCTGAGACGCCAGGATGAGCATATTCCGCCGGTCATCGTCTGTCCAGCGGCCTTCTTTTTTGTTCACCGCTTCGAGCACGCCGATCGGCTCGTCCTTGTAACGCATCGGCACACCGATCAGGGAGCGCGTATCAAAGCCGCTCTTGGCGTCGGCGGCCCGAAAATGCTGGGGATCGTTGGTCAGGTCGTCGCGCATAATCACGCGGTTTTCGCGCAGCACCGCACCGGCCAGGCTGCCTTCCAGCGGTACGAGAATATTCAGCAGGTTTTCGACAAAGGGATCGTTGGTCGTCGCGGCGACAAACCGAAGCTGATCGGTGATCGGATCGTATAACATGACCGACGCGGACTCGGCGTTGGTGAGATCGGCTACGTGGTCCATGATCACCGAGAGCAGCGGGCGGAGTTCCAGCGTGGAATTGATCACGAGGCTGGCCTGCACCAGACGGTTCAGGCGATGAATTTCGCGCTCATAATCGGTGAGCAGGTCTGGCTGTCCGGTCATGTTACCCTTGCCTTTGGCGGTCTGAGGCATCCCCTCAAGTGGGATTAATCCTACACGATAGCCCCATGGACAGCAATTCGTTGGGGGTGTGTGGGATAATGCCCTTAAGGATTGTTCTCCATCTGGAATCTCTTTTATCTTTTAGCAGCCGTAGTAGAGTCTGTGGATATGTGGATAACTTCGGTCAGAATCATGCGATTCGGAGGGTGAACCCCCATATCTGGCGGCGAACACCCGTTTTGGCCCTATATCTGGCGGTGACTCGCGTCCGTTATCCCAAAAAGTTATCCACACAAATTGTGGATAACCTGGCAGTTATCCACAGTTATCCACAATCGCTATTTGGAGCAAAAATGTCTGTTTTATCGCCTGACCACCATATCTGGGGGTCAGCCTGTGCCAAACCCCTACCTGTGGGGGTGGTGGGATTTTGTGGGATAAAAAGTTATCCACAGGTTATCCACACTTATCCACAGGTTATCCACATACAATCCACAGGGTTATCCACATTCATTTCTAGTAATTTTTTGGTTTGTTCTACGTTTGTCGGGGAATCGTAAAAAATCCGCCTGTCTGGGCGGATCGTCTTAAGCCGGATTCAAACGAAGATTCAGTCGTTGGAGAACAGATGGAGCTGATTGCGGATGGCGGATAACTCGCGGCGCAGCGAGTCGTTCATCTCGTCGGCGATCTTCTGGCAGCCGTGCAGAATCGTACTGTGATCGCGCCCGCCCAGCGCATCCCCGATTTGCGGCAGCGTGGCGTCGGTCTCTTCGCGGGCCAGATACATGGCGATATGGCGTGCCCGCACGACTTTCTTGGCGCGGCTCTTGCCGAGCAGGTCGTCCAGCGAAAGCTGATGATAGGTCGCCGTGGCTTCGAACACATCCGTCAGGCCGGATCGGCGGGCGCGCGGGGTCGAAGTCGGCCCACAGTTCTTCTCGATGATGTGCCGGGCCAGCGCCATCGTCAGCGGCTCGTGAGACAGCAGGACACGGGCGAGCACCTGATTGAGCAGCCCCTCCAACTCGCGGATGTTGGCCGTATCATAGTGGGCGAGCACACTCGCCACCTCGGCGGGGATCATGATACCCTGGGCCGACGCTTTGGCCGTTACGATCTCGAAGCGGGTTTCAAATTCGGGCGGCTGAATATCGACCAGCAGCCCACCTTCCAGCCGGGAGCGGATCCGCTCGTCCAGGCGGCCGATCTGGCGCGGATGCTGGTTGCAGACGACGCCGATCTGCCCGCCCTGGCTGCATATCGCGTTGAAGGTGTGGTAAAACTCTTCTTCGGTGGCCGTTTTGCCGGCCATGAACTGGATGTCGTCCAGCAGCAGCAGGTCGATGCTGCGATAGCGCGCCCGGAAATCCTCGGTTTTTTGCGCGCGGATCGACTCGACCAGTTCATTCGTAAACGCCTCGGCGGTGATATAGACCACCTGACTGCCGGTGTCCTCGCCCTTGTTCCCAAGAGACTGAAGCAGATGGGTTTTCCCAAGGCCAACGCCGCCATAGATCACCAGCGGGTTAAACCGTTTGCCCGGCGTGTCGCTGACGGCCAGTGCGGCTGCATGCGCAAAATGATTGCTGGGCCCGGTGACAAAACTCTCGAAGGTGAAGCGCCGGTCCAGAGGCAGCGCGTTGCGCGGCGCTTCGATCTCGCGGTTCGTGCTGTGCCGCAGATAGGTGACACGGGGATCCCATTCCGCGTCTTCGTGCAGCCAGTTCGCGGGCGCGGCGACAGCGTCATCCTGGGCCGGCTCAGCGATCGGGCGGGCCGGGCTGTTGGCGAACAGCGGGCCAATATCGGAGGGATCGAGGCGCTGCCGGTTGGGCAGATAGACCACGAAATTCACCTGCACGGTGCGCTTGAGGATCCCGCCCAGGATTTCGGTGATCTGGGATCGCAGATGTTGGTCCAGCCAGTCTTTGGCGTAGGCGTGGCGCACCCGGATGATAAAATCCCCATCTTCATAGGCCAGCACCTCAGAACCCTTGAGCCAGGTCTCAAAGGTTGAGCGGTTAAGCTGGAGCTGAAGCTGGCCGAGTGTAGCCTGCCAGGCGTCTCGAGGCGTTAACATCTTCAATCACCCAAAATAGCTTACTGACCGGCAGCCGGATAGACGCGCACAACCATACAGCGTGCGACTGTGGCGGTCTGCTGGCAAACAAGGTTATAAATCTTCTGTTGTTGACTATTTGTAGAACATCGTGCTCCAGCGGAGGAGCCTTTGCCTTCAAGTGAGGCTTTTTGATGGTGGGGTAGAAGTCATCCCCTGTTCACTACGGATAAAACTATTTTAACAAATTTTGAGCTCGGACTCAATGAGATCCGGCATTTCAAACCTTAAAAAATTCAACTTTTTAGGTTTTGCCCAACTGCACACACGTTTCAGGAATCCAAACCGCTGAAAGAGCGCACCACCAAACAGAGTCACAGCCGTGACGACCGCCACATCTAGGGGTACAGCTTTATTAGTAACCCCAGATGTGGGGGTTTGTGGCATATGTGGGAAATTTTGCGGTTATCCCACCTTAAATTTTTCAGACTTTCCAGAAATTTTAAGATTCGACTTTCTAGACCCCCTTTTGGGGAATAGGATTCAAACTGGCACTGCAAGACGCACGCCTGTTCGGAATTTTAGTAATAGGTCCGGCACGGCTGTTCTGTTAGGAACTCGCGTACCGGATTTTGACGGGTTGGATCAAAGACCCTGCTGCTCTTCGCCGGGCAGACCAAAGTTATAGACGCGTTTCTTGGTGTCCAGCGCGATCGACAGGGCGGTCTGGTTGCGCGCGTGCCAGGTCATGAAAATATCCTTGGTGAAGCTGTAGAGCAGTTCCAGCGCCAGGCCCTCAAAATCGGTGCTGGCGATATCGGCCTGCTGTTTGGGCCAGCCGTAACCCCACGCAAACCAGGAGCCATCCTGAAAGATCAGGAAGTCGTAAAACGCGGTGCCTTGCGGCTCGTCGGTCAGAAAAACGCCGATCCGGCCGCAGAGCTCTTTGAACTGGATCGGCGGGATACGCGCCTCATCAAAGGAGTTTGGGCGGGCAAACCCCGGCAGCGGAACAAAGATAATACTCCAATCCTCGATAAAAACCTGAAGTCCCTCGCGCCCTCCACCGGCAGGATGAACCAGCCGGCGCGATTTGCCGAAGCCGGGAATGCCGGACGCTTCCAACGTGGCCAGCACCGTCTCAATCGCCTCGAACAGGTGGCCGGTAAACTCCTTGAGATGCCGCTGGAGCATCGCCTGATTTTTCGCGCGGGTGCTCATGACCTGATTGAGCGATTTGAGAATTTCCTGCCGTTCATGAGAGTCCATAGTATTGCTCCTGTTCAACACGAGATGCTAGTGAAGAATTCTGCTCCTAAACGGAGTCCGGTGCAACTACTTGACACGTTCCGGGAATTCCTGTTTAATAAAGATAAGGCGAACGTTCGCCTAACTTTCTGGAACACTATGGTTTTCTTGAAAGTCCTGTTTTATGGCTAAGAACGTCACACTTAAGGACGTAGCCGCGCGCGCGGGTGTCAGTTACCAAACCGTGTCCAAGATCCTGCGGAACCAGATGCAGGTGACACCCGAAGTTCGCGCCCGTGTGCAGCACGCCGTCGAGCAGCTTGGCTACCGGCCCAATGTGACGGCTCGCAATCTCCGCACCCAATCCAGCCACCTGATCGGCTATTCCTGGGAGCCCTCGCGCCAGAACTTCTTCAGCCCGATTCTCGAAGAGTTTGAGCAGAGCATCGTCGAAGCCGCCGAGGAGCAGGGTTATCACATTCTGCTGTTCCCACAGCGCGAGGGAACCAACTCGTCGGGCACCTATCAGAAGCTCGTTTATTCGGGCCGCGTCGATGGGTTTATCCTGTCCGATCTCGGCTTCAGCGACCCGCGTATTCCTGCTCTGCAACATCTCAATGTGCCGCTGGTGGCATTTGGTCGCACCCAGTGCCAGGATGATTGTGCGTTTGCCTACGTCGATATTGATGGTGGTGCCGGCGTCCGGCTGGCGGTGGAACATCTGCTGGCACAGGGGCATCAGCGGATTGCGGCGCTCGGCTGGCCCGAAGCATCGCGAGTGGGGTCGGATCGCCTGTCAGGCTATTGGGCCGCGATGGAAACAGCCGGTATCCGCATCGATCCGGCCTGGGTGAAACGCGGTGCGGGCGAATATGAATACGGTTATGTCGCGGCGCTCGACCTGCTCGACCTGCCGGCCAGCCGCCGCCCGACGGCCATTGTGACGGTGGTTGATCTGATCGCGGTAGGCGCGATGCAGGCGGTGCAGGATCGGGGCCTGACCGTTGGGCGTGACATCGCCATCACCGGCTTTGACGACATGCCCGTGATCTTTTATCTGAAGCCGGGCCTGACGACCCTGCGCCAGCCGGTCTGGGAAGTCGGGCAGCGGGTGATCAACATCCTGGTTTGTCTGCTCGAAGGCCGGGACCCCGGTTTGCAGCACGTATTGCTGCCGCCCGTGCTGGTGATCCGCAAATCCAGCCAGGGTTATCAACCGCATTAGGGGAGCTTATGCCAGGCAAAATCAAGGCCCTCATTTTTGATCTGGACGGTGTGATCACCGACACCGCCGAGTATCACTACCGGGCATGGAAACGATTGGCCGACGAGGAAGGCATTCCCTTTACCCGTGCGGATAACGAGTTCCTGCGCGGCGTATCGCGCCGCGAATCGCTGCTGCTTCTGCTGAAGGGCCGCCCGTACAGCGAAGTCCAGATGCAGGAGATGATGGACCGCAAAAATCGGTATTATCAGGACATGCTGACGCAGATCACACCCGATGATCTGCTGCCCGGCGTGCTCGATCTGTTTGACCGGCTGGAAGCGGCCCACATCCAGAGTGCGCTGGCCTCTGCCAGCCGCAACGCTGCCATGGTGCTCGAACGGCTGGGCATCGCGGACCGGCTGGCTGTGGTGGCCGATGGTCACAGCGTCACGCGGCCCAAGCCGCAGCCGGACCTCTTCCGATTTGCGGCGGCACGCCTGGGCTGTCTGCCCGGCAAATCCCTGGTGGTCGAAGATGCGGCGGCGGGTATCGACGCGGCGCTGCGGGCAGGGATGCCGTGTCTGGCGCTGGGACCGGCGGAACGCTTCGCCCTGATCGAAGCGCGCTACGGCCCCATCCCCGCCGGGACGATCTGAACGGCCTTCAGTTAGCTGAGATCGAAACGGCTGCCCGGCGCGCTGTGACGTGGTCCGTCAGCCAGAACCAATTCAACGCGGATCAGCAGCACCACATGGAAACCGTCTTCACGGCGGGCAACGGCTATTTTTGCAGCCGGGGAAGCTTTGAAGAAGGCTATCCCGGCGATCACCCGCTGACCCTGGCGCACGGCATTTTTGACGATATTCCCATCGTGCGCACGGAACTTGCCAACCTGCCCGACTGGATGGACCTGACGCTCACAGTCGATGGTCAGCTTTTCCGGCTGGATCAGGGCGAATGCGTGAGTTTTGATCGCCATCTGGATCTGCGCACGGGCATTTTGCGGCGCGAAGTCCGCTGGCAGGCTCCAAACGGCGCGGTGCTGGATCTGACCTTTGAACGGTTCGCCAGTTATACCTGCGAGCATGTGGCGGCGCTCCGCCTGCTGATCACCGCCGTGAACCGGCCCTGCCGTGTCACCGTCGAAACCGGCATCGATGGGCATGTCTCAAACGAAGACCTGCTGCACTGGAATCATCTCGCGCAAGGGACGTCGCCCACCAACGTGCTGTGTCTGCACAGCCGCACCCGCCACTCCGGGATCGAACTGGCCGCCGCGACGGCCCTGGTGACATCGGCACGCGAGCCCGTAATGGTCCAGCCATGCCCCGGCAGCCCGCGGTTTATCGTGCAGCATGACCTCGATACCGCGCAAACCTTGCAAGTCGATAAGCTGGTGAGCTACACCGCCAGCCGCGACGCTGTCCCCAATGCAGCGGACGTGGTGAGCCGCGCCGCCGCCGAGGTAGAGGGCCTCATCATCACGGAAAACGTTGAGGACCAACCCCTCTCTTATGACCGGCTGCGGGCGGAACAGGTCCAGGCGTGGGGCAACCTGTGGCGCGACTGCGATGTGATCATCGCGGGGGACGACGAAGCGCAGCTTGCGATTCGCTTCCACCTGTTCCAGTTGATTATCGCCGCGCCGCAGCACGATGAGCGGGTCAGCATCGGGGCCAAGACGCTCAGCGGCCTGGGTTATCGCGGGCATGCCTTCTGGGATACCGAGATCTTCATTCTGCCGTTTTTCACGTATACCCTGCCGCATCTCGTCCGCAATATGCTGATGTATCGCTACCACACGCTGCCGGGCGCGCGCCGCAAAGCCGCCAAAAACGGTTATTCCGGGGCGCAGTATGCCTGGGAGAGCGCCGCCACCGGCGACGAAGTCACACCGACCTGGGTGCCACATCACAGCGGCGACGGGCTGGTACGCATCTGGACGGGCGATATTGAGATTCATATCTCGTCGGACGTGGCGTATGCGCTGGTGCAGTACTGGCAGACGACCGGCGACGATGCCTTTATGCGCGACTATGGCGCGGAGATGATCCTTGATACGGCGTGCTTCTGGGGCGATCGCGCCGAACCGGAAGAGGCCAACGGCCAGCGCCAGTATGCCTTCCGCGACGTGATCGGCCCGGATGAATATCACGATCACGTCGATAACAACGTGTATACGAACCGGATGGCGCAGTGGCACCTGCAAACGGCCTTTGATGTGCTCGGCTGGCTGGACCGCGACTATCCCGACAAGGCGCGGGATCTGCGCGCCCAACTGGATCTGACCCCGGCGCGGCTGGCGCACTGGCAGGATGTGATCGACCACGTGATCATCCACCACGATCCCGACACCGGGCTGATGCTGCAATTTGAGGATTTTTTCGACCTGAAGCGCATCGATCCCGCCGTCATCGCCAGCACGGATCGCTCGATGCAGGTGGTGCTCGGCATCGAAGGGGCGAACGAGAGCCAGGTGATCAAGCAGGCCGATGTGATCATGCTGCTGTGCCTGCTGCGCGATGAATACGACGCGCGCACGTGGCAGACCAACTGGGACACCTATATGCCCATCACCGACCACCGCTACGGCTCGTCGTTGGGGCCGAGCTTCCATGCGTGGGCGGCCTGCGAGATGGACAAGCCCGAAGAGGGTTACGATCATTTTATGCTGGCGGCGCGGGCCGATCTGTATGATGTGCGTGGCAATGCCGACGACGGTATCCACGCGGCCTCGGCGGGCGGGTTGTGGCAGGCGCTGGTCTTTGGGTTCGCCGGTTTGCGCCCCAACGGTCAAGGTCTGATCCTGAAGCCCCACCTGCCCGCACACTGGCAGCAGCTCGCTTTTTGCGTCCGCTATCGCGGCGATTGGTATCGCGTGGACATCAGACAAGGAGGTGAAACGACGATTGTCCGCCGGGCGTCGGACTAACCGGCTGCCCTGTTTTACCCGTATGGCCTGTACGAATGAGTTCTTAGGAGAAGAACGGAATGCGTAAAGTCCAAATGTTAACCTTCCTCGTGCTGCTCGCGCTGGTGATCTCCGGCGCGGGTGCGGCGATGGCCCGTCAGGATGATGTCGAACTGACGCTGATGGGCTGGTCATCGTCCACTCTGGAAAACGATGCGTTAGCGGCTCAGGTGGCGGCGTTTGAAGAAGCCAATCCTGGCATCACCGTCAATGTCAATCTGGTGCCTGAGTACGATCCCACCATCCAGGCCGCGTTTGCCAGCGGTGATCCGCCCAATGTCTTCTACGTAGACAGCTCCAAGCTGGCCGACTGGGCCGAAGCCGGTGTGCTGGCGTCGGGTGAAGGCATGATCGAGAACCTGGACGATCACTATCCGGCGCTGCTCGACGTGTTCACGGTCGGCGATACGCTGTACTGCGCGCCCAAGGACTTCTCGATCATGGCCCTGCAATATAATAAGGACCTGTTCGACGCGGCTGGCCTGGAATATCCCACGCCCGACTGGACCTGGGACGATCTGCGCGCGGCGGCTGAAGCGCTGACCGGCACCGACGCCGAAGGTAACACGGTGCTCGGCCTCGTGACCCCGGCGAACTTCGAGCGCTGGCTGCCCTTCCTGTATCAGGCGGGCGGCTCGGTGCTGAACGATGACTGGACCGAAGTCACGCTCGACAGCGACCAGGCGCGCGAAGCGCTGGACTTCTATGTCGGCATGGTGACGGACGGCATCGCCGGCCCGCCGACCGCAGTTGACGCCGGCTGGGGTGGTGAAGCGTTCGGCAATGGCCGCGTCGCGATGGCGATGGAAGGTAACTGGGTCATCACCTACCTGCTGGATACCTTCCCTGAGCTGAACTGGGGCGTGACCGAGCTGCCCAAGCACCCCAATGGGGGTCAGGCGACGATGGTCTTCACCGTCTGCTACGGCGTGGCCGCGGATAACGATCACCCCGAAGAGTCCTGGAAACTGGCTAACTTCCTGACCGGCCCCGAAGGCTCGGAACTGATAGCCAAAGAGGGCTTTGGTGTGATCCCGCCCGCCATGAGCGCGGCGCAAACCTGGCTTGACGCGCGCGGTGAAGAATACGCGGCGGGCTTCCTGGCCGGTGCCGACTACGCGCATGAGTGGTCATTCCCGGTCGGCTTTGGCGACGTGTTCGATACGTTTAACGCCGGCTTGCAGCTTGCGTTTGAAGGATCGTCACTGCCCGACGATGTGATCGTTGATACCGCCGGCGTGGCCGAAGAAGTCCTCGCCCGCTAATCCGCCAGCAAACAACAGGGTGCGCTCTCAAAGGGGCGCACCTACTCTAGTAGCTATCCGAAAATGCATGTCTTGTAGGGGCGTATTGCAATACGCCCCTACGGAACCCGGCAATTTACGGATACGCTGTAAATAGATTACGGAAAGGATGCGGTGCGATGGCCGTAGCGGGCGTTCAACAAAAGAGGCGGCTCACGACGATGGCCGCCAAAAAGCGGCAGGAGGCCACGGCTGCCTATCTGTTTATGCTGCCAGCCCTCATCATCTTTCTCGTCTTCCTGATCATCCCGATTGCGGCGTCGATCTACCTCAGTTTCACCGACTGGAATGGGATTACGCCGGTCCGGGAAGACGATGCTTTTCAGTCCATCGGCTTTGACAACTACAGTGACCTGCTGCGCGGCCAGCATGTGGAAGATGATGGGCGCGTGGTCAAAGCGTCTACGCGGCAAAAAGACTTCTTTATCGCGCTGAAAAACACGATCTATTATGTGATGGGGGTGGTCCCGTTTCAGACGGTGATCGCGCTCATCCTGGCCGTGATCCTGAATCAGCGCTGGCTCAAGGCGAAGGGCTTCTTCCGCACCGCGTTTTATTTCCCATCGATCACCTCGTCGGTGGTGATCTCGATCATCTTTATGTGGCTGTTCCAGCGCGGCGGTCTGGTGAATACGTCGATCCAGGCGTTCGCCTCTGGTTATGGCAACGCCGACTTTGTCAACTGGCTCGACGACCCGCGCGGGATTATCCATATCATTCTGGAAAAGTTCGGCGTCGTCCGGTTGGACGTGGGCGACTGGGCCAGCAATCGCTACTTTGGCAATACCGTCTGGGACTGGTTCAGCGGCCCCAGTGTCACCATGCTCACCATCATGATCCTGAACACCTGGACGACGATCGGCACGATGATGGTGATCTTCCTGGCGGCGCTGCAAGGTATCCCGTCGCACGTGTACGAAGCGGCGGCGATTGACGGTGCAAACGGCTGGCAGATCTTCCGCCGGATCACGGTGCCGCTGCTGCGACCGACGACGTTTTTTGTCGTCACGCTGGGCCTGATCGGTACGTTCCAGGTCTTCGATCAGGTGTTTGTCATCTCCAGCGGCGGCCCCGCCAAGACCACCTATACCATTGCCTACATGGTCTATCTGAACGGCTTCGACCGGTCCGCGATGGGACTGGCGGCAGCGACGGCGATCCTGCTGTTCATCATTATTTTTACGTTCACGATGCTCCAACGCCTGTTTGTGGGCGAACGAGCGAACGAGTAGCAGCGGGGAAAGGTGACGACCGATGACAACAACTGCCCAAGTCTCAGCCGAAGCGGAACGCCGAACGCCCCTGTCTCTCGCGTTCACGGTCGCCGGGTGGACCGTGCTGCTGGTGTTTGCCGCCCTGGAGATCTTCCCGTTCGTGTTCACCGTGGCGAACTCGTTTAAGTGCCTGCCCGCCGTGCAGACCTATCCACGCGCGGTCATCCCGGTGCCGCCGTTTGGCGCAGAGTGTGAGTATTCAGGCGAGCGCGAAGGAGTCAGCCGTCCGCCCAGCGAAACAGCCGCGCCGCTGACGTTTCACCCCACGACCGAAGGCTACCGGGAAATCTTTGACGCAGATCTGCTGCGCTGGCTCTACAACACGGGTGTGTTCGCCATTGCCGTGACGATCTTACGGCTGGCGTTCGACTCGCTGGCCGGTTACGCGCTGGCACGGCTCAAATTCCCCGGCAACCGGCTGCTCTTTTATACCATTCTCGGCACCATGATGGTGCCGCCGGTCGTGCTGCTGATCCCGCGCTTCATCATCCTGAAGGAGTTGAGTATGCTCAACACCTACCAGGGGTTGATCGTCCCGCTGGCGGTGGATGCGTTTGGCATCTTTTTGATGAAACAGTTCTTCGAGTCCATCCCCGGTGAGATCGAAGAGGCGGCGCTGGTGGACGGCGCGAATCGGTTCGTGCTGTTCTTCCGCGTCGTGCTGCCGATGGCGACCCCGGCGCTGACCGCGCTGGCGATCTTCGCCTTTCAGGGCACCTGGAACGACTTCCTGATGCCGCTGATTATCCTGTCGGGCAACCGGGACCTGTGGACCCTGCCGCTTGGCCTCGCCTTCTTGCGGGGGGCCTATGGCGAAACGCTGCGCTGGCACGCGTTCCTGGCCGGCTCGGTGATCACCACGCTGCCCCTGGCGCTGATCTTCTTCTACTTCCAGCGCTATTTTGTCGAGGGGATCAGCTACAGCGGGTTGAAGGGGTGATCCGCATTATATAGTAGCTCTTAATTGGGGCGGAAACCAATCCGCCCCTTGTATTTTGTTGGCCTCACCCCCGGCCCCTCTCCATTCAAAATGGAGAGGGGAGAATAAAGGGTCTCCCCTCTCTAGCTTGGCTGGAGAGGGGGACCGAGGGGGTGAGGCCTTTGAGCACGGAGATCACGATGGCCGATGGACTGCGCGCCGTGTGGCGCGGCCTGGGGAATTTTCGCAACCTGGGCTATGCCTATGTCTGGACCAATCTGGCGTTCGTGGCGCTGTGCCTGCCGGTGATCACCGCGCCCGCCGCCTACAGCGCGCTGATGCGCGTCGGGCATCTCGCCCACGCCGATCCCTCCGAGGCGGATCTCGCGGCGTTCTGGTCGGCGTTTCGTGCCAACTTTGGCCGCGCGCTGCTGTGGGGATTGGCTAATGGCCTCTTTGCGCTGGTAAATTTCAACAACCTGATCGCCTACGCCGCGATCGACACTCCGATCGTGCTGGCGCTCGAAACGATCTGGCTGCTGGCGGCGCTGATCTGGCTGGGCATGCTGTTCTACACGTGGCCCATCTACTATGAAATGCAGCAGCCAAGCGTGATCGGCGCGATGCGGAATGCGCTCGTCATGGTGCTGCGTAATCCCCTGTATACCCTCGTGCTGCTGATCGTGATCCTGCTGCTGGCGCTGATCAGTACCGTGCTGGTCGCGGCCTGGCTGCTGCTCACCTGGGGTGTAATCGCCGCTATCTCGAATACCGCTGTGCTCGATCGGCTGACCCACTACCGCGCGCAGCTTGCCGCGTAACGCGCCGCTGGCAGACCGGGCGCGCCCTTTGTATAATCGCGGCGTGTGTGGATACGCAGCAACAGAGGCAGCCCGGCTTGACAGACGACAAACGACCCGCACCCGTCGCGCAGGAACTCTACACCGAAGAATATTTTCTGACCGCGTGCGAAGGCTACGAAGATTTCCTGAACAGTGACGGCGAGAACCTGTCGCGGCGGCTGAAGGCGGCCTTTGAATACGCCGCCATCATGCCGGGGATGAACGTGCTGGATGTCGCCTGCGGGCGGGGTGAGATCGTGCGCCACTGCGCGCTGCTCGGGGCAGAGGCGTATGGTTTCGACTACGCTCACGCCGCGATCCGGCTGTCGCGCAAACTGCTGGCGCGCGATAAGGACAAGGCGCGTGGGGTGATGGCCTTTGTCCAGGCCGAAGCGAAAAATTTCCCGTTTCCCGATGCCGCCTTTGACCGTGTGCTGATGTTCGATATTGTTGAGCACCTGCACCCGTGGGAACTCCACCGCATGCTGCTCGAAGCACGGCGCGTGCTCAAGGCGGACGGCCGGCTGATCATCCACACCGCGCCGAATATCTGGTACGACCGCTATGCCTATCCGGTCGTGCGGCTGTTCCGGCGATTCGCGGGCGAGGGCAGCAAATATCCGGCCAACCCGCGCGAGTTTCTGGTCGAGCATAATCTCGACGTGCATGTCAACGAACAGTCGATGTTCGGGCTGCGCCGCACGCTGGATCGGGCGGGATTCGCCGGGCGCGTCTGGCTGGATTCGCCGCCGCAGAATCGCCAGGAGAACCCGCTGCTGGGCGGGCTGCGCTATGTCCTGTTCAACTGGCCGCCGTTCCGCTGGTTTTTTGAGCGGGAAGTGTTCGCCGTGGCGCGCAAGAAGATGTAGTCATTGGTTGTTGGTTTATGGTTATTAGTTTTTAGTGAAGGCGATTCTCCCCTCAACGGCTTTCACCGATAACTAAAAACCAAAAACTAACCACTAAAAACTGATCACGATGAGAATGGGTAAAATGCGCGATAGACGACCGGTAGACGAGCTTTCAATTGAAGACCTGGAGCGCATTCTCGCCATTCGCAAGCGCGATATGCGCCAGAAGCGACTTCAGCGTTATGTTCGCGAGGGACGGCGTATCCCGGCCGTTTCCCCGATCGACCAGGAGCCGGAGCCGCTGCTCGCGCCGGTGATGGTTCCGCAGCAGCATGAAGCCGCGCAGGATCTCCCGCCGATGGAGCCGCCCGTTACATATGATCTGACCGGCGACATCCCGCGTTTTGAAGACGAGGTCGAGGATGAATTCGCCCAGCGCCAGCAGAAGCGCCGCCGAATTGAGCGCCCCGCGCGCCGCGCCGAATCGGGCGAAGGGCGATCGCGCCGCCGCGCCGTCTGGGATCATCTGCTGCTGGCCGTCGAGGTGCTGGGCGTGATGGGGATCTTCGGCGTGCTGATCGTCGGGGGGTATCTGATCATCAGCGAGCAAGACAAAATCGACGCGCTGGACGAGAAATCGGCGGAGATTCAGCGCGACGCCGACGCCATGCGCGAGACGCCGACGCCCGCCCCGATTTTGAGTCTGCGCCTCTCCGATTACGTGCTGCCCACCGGCCACTATTCACCCGACCAAACCGGGGGTGAGGCAGCTTTTAACCTGGACGAACTGCCCGATAGCATCCGCCCGATGGCGCTGGCCCAGATTCTGGCCCCACAGGCCGAGCGTGTCGCGACGCAGCCGAGCAGCCCGAACCGGATCGTGATCGCGACGGACAAGGTGAGCGTCGATGCGTCCATTTACGGCGGTGACGACTGGGCGCAGCTGCAGAAAGGCGTCGGGCATCTTGCTGGCAGCGCCAATCCCGGCGAAGACGCGAATATGGTGCTGGCCGCGCATAATGATATTTTCGGCGAGATTTTCCGTGATATACAATATCTGACGCCGGGCGACGAAGTCAGGATACAAGCGCGCGACGGTCGCTGGTATACTTATGTGGTTTACGACAAACAGGTAGTCGCACCCTCGGATGTGTGGGTGCTGGAACGTGGTCGCGAGTTCGATTCTCACGCTGATCACGTGCCACCCTTACCGTGTGGACAACATGCGTATGATCGTCTTCGCCCGGCTGAGTGAAGGCGAATCTTCGCCCATAGGTCACTTGTCCCGTCGCGGCATTCAGCCCGCCCAGGCCCCGACAGCGCGTATTGCAACGATAACTCAACCGAGCTAAGGGGGCCCGCCGTCCCCGCGCTTCGTAGTCCTGGGCGAGGGTGGGTTGGCGTTCAAAGCCAAACTCGTCCAGATACACGAAAAGGATGGCCTCGGGATAGGCCTGTGCGGCGGCCCGACAGGCCTCCAGATAGGCGACTTTGGCGGCGTAGTCGGCATCGGGGCTGTGCAGGTAGGTCCGCGCGCGTTTACGCCGCACCGCTAAGCGATCCAGCAGCTGGGACAACCCGCCCAGCGTGTTTACTCCGAGCCAGGGACAACTCGCCTGCAACGCCGCTAACGTCCAGCGGCTTTGCCGTTGACCATACACCTGCGGGTCCTGATGGATGACGGTGAGCAGCGCTTGGCGGGCGCTAGCGGCCGTCGCGTGGTGAGGGGGAAAAAGCCGCTTTGCGTCCGCGGCCGCGTCGCACTGCTAACCTAATTCGATCAGGCTATTTGAAGGAGCATATTGCGTTGGCTAAGAAGACTACTCGACCCAATTTACCCCAGGAAACGCTCGAACGCGCGCGGCGCGAGCTGGCTCAAGGCGGCGTTCTTGTGGATGAGCAGCCCGTGCGTCCCACCGAGGCCGGCCAGCCCGTGGCGGCGGTCGCGGCCCCCAGGCCCAAGCGCCCGCTGTACCAGGCGGACCTGCGTACGGAATACGCGTATGTGATCAACGACCTGCGCAACATGGCGACTCTCGCCGCCGCGTTTATGATCGTGCTGGTCGCGCTGTCGTTTGTGATCTAGCCTCACCCCTAAATCCCCTCTCCATGACATGGAGAGGGGACTTGATACGCGCGAGAATTTCTCCCCTCTTCACGGGGTGGAGAGGGGCTGGGGGTGAGGCTAAAACGACTGCGCTTTGCTGACCTGCCCCAGATCGGCGCGCTGCACGGCGCGCAGCCCCGGCATCTCCGCCACGAACACGACCATCAGCAGGCTCGCCAGCCCGGCCGCATACGTGAGCGGGTTGATCAGGTTGACCGTCCCGTAAAAATCCGCCTCATACGATTTGAACAGGTAAAAGCCCATCTCGCGGCCGAGCGGTACGCCGACGATCGCGCCCAGCGTGATCATCACCAGCAGTTCGAGCGTCACCGTCAGCGCGATCTCGCGCCGCGTCGAACCGAGCGCGCGCAGGACGGCCAGCTCCTCGTGGCGCTCGCGCAAACTCGCGCTCACCGTGTTAAACAGCAGCGCCAGCGTCAGGATATAGCCGAAGCTGCCAAAGATGATCGTGCCCACGCGGAAGTATTCCAGGTAATGGTTCAGATCCGTTTCGAACTCGGCAAAGACTTCGGCGGCGACCACGTTCGGCTGCTGGACTACGGCGTCCCGCACCGCGCCTAGCTGCCCGTCTTCGGCGCGGACCAGCACCATGTTCGCCGGGAAGATCCCGCCGGGTGTCCACTGCTGCATCAGCGAGCGCGGCACGAAGACCGGATTCCCGATCACATAGGACACGACGCCCAGCACCTCCGCCTGCTGTTCCTGGCCGAGCGCGCGCAGCGTCAGCGTATCACCCACCTGCACATCGAGCACGCGCTGAAGGTTGTTCCCGATCCACACGCCGTCCGCACGGGAGAACGGGGCCGCGCCCGTGATCGGTTCCAGGTCGAAGAAAGGATCGGATTCGTCCACGCTGACGGCCACGGTGTCGAAGGTATCTCCATCCGCCGCGATTGCGGTGGTCGGTCCGATCAGCGCCGCCTGCACCGCCTGAACGCCCTCGATCGCGCCATACTGGGCTTCGAGTGGTTCTCCTGCGGTCAGCGTGCTCAGTTCCACGCGCAGATCGTAGTCGTTTGCATCAAAGAACTCGTCAAAGCGCACGTTCATCGTGTCCCACATCGCCAGCGCAGAGAAGATCATCATCGCGCCCGCCGCCATACCGATCGCCGTGCTGATCGAGCGGCCCGGCGCGCGCAGCAGGTTGCGGATCGTCTGGCGCAGCGTCACCGGCAGAAAGCCCAGCGGGGCCCGGCTGAGCGCATTGGGGGTCCGGGGCGTCGCCGGTCGCAGGGCGATTCCGGGTGGCGTGGCGGACTGTGCCCAGACCGGATACGCGCCCGCGAATGTCGAGCCGGCCACGACGATCAGGAAGCCGAGCAGGATAAACCCGATCTGTGGTGTGTTGACGAAGTTCGGCAGCGGCCCGCCCGCGATGTAACTCAGGAAGGTGTACATCACCCAGAAGGAGTTCAGATAGCCGAGAATGCTCCCCACCACGCCGCCAGACACGCCGATGATCAGGCCAAACGTGAGATAGTGCATCACCAGTTCGCGCCGTGTAACGCCCATCGAGCGCATCGTGCCGATCCGCCGCCGCTCGGACTCCACGAGGCGCGCCAGCAGGATCCCGGTGATCAGCGTGCCGCCCAGCAGAAACATACCCGAATAAAAACGCATCAGCGGGAAATTGCCGTTGATCAGCGCCCGCACGATGCCGCCGCTGGCCGTCTGCTCGCGCGCGTAGATCACCGCGCCGTTGTCGGCAAACATCTCCCGCAGCGCCGCTTCGACTGACGCGTATAGCTCGCGGCGATCCTGGCTGGCTTTGCCTTCCAGGTGAACGGCGATGTCGTTGATCTCCCCTTCGCGCCCGGCCAGCGCGGCCAGCTCGCTGTAGCGGATCCACGCCACGCCAAATGTCGATGGAATCGGGAACGGCGCTTCGGGGCTGCGCCCGGAGACAAAATATTCTGCATTAAAGACGATGCCCGCGATCGTCAGATCCACCATCTGGCCGTTGACCAGCACGCGCAGCATATCGCCCGCTTTGAGATCGTGCGTTTTGGCAAAGCGTTCCAGCACCAGCACCTCACCCGCCGCGCGGATGTTGTGCCCGCTGCGCAGATGGGACTGGCTGACGGTGGGTTCGCGGTCATCCGGGACCGAGATCAGGCGCAGGTTGATCAGGTAGTCGTGCGCAGGATCTACCTGCAAGCCGCTCTCCACGATCAGGCGGCCTTCGACCTGTTCCACGCCGGGGATCGCGCGCACGGGTTCGATCGCGTCCGGCGCGGCGGAGTCGATCTGCGCCTGGAAATCCAGCGAATTCAACTCGTCATAACTCCGGTAGATCGAGGCGAGCATATTCTGGCCCGCCGGGTACATCGCGCCGTAGAAGGTCGTGCCCAGCGTGACGATCAGCCACACGGCGAAAAACTGGCCCCGGTTGGCGCGCAGATCGCTCCATACTTTACGTCGCAGCGTTTTGGACATGGCGGCCTACCAGTTGATATCGCCCGGCTCATACGGGTCGGATATTTGGACGACGCTCTGCACTTTGCCGCTGCCCAGACGGATCACGCGGTCCGCGATCATGGCGATAGCCGAGTTGTGGGTCACGACGACAAAGGTGTGCCCGGTTTCGCGGTTGAGCTTGCGCATGGTGCGCAGCACCTCGATCCCGGTTTCGACGTCCAGGCTGCCGGTGGGCTCATCGGCCAGGACCAGCGCGGGATTTTTCGCCAGGGCGCGCGCCACAGCCACCCGCTGCTGCTGCCCGCCCGAAAGCTGGCCGGGATAATGATCCACCCGGTCACTCAACCCGACGCGGCTCAGGATCTCGGCGGGATCAAACCCGCGCCCACTGCCCATCTCGGCGGCGAGCGCGACATTCTCCCGCGCGGTCAGCGTGGGGAGCAGGTTGAAGAACTGGAAGACAAACCCGACTTTGCGGCGGCGGTAGAGCGTCATCTGCGATTCGGAGAGATGCGCGATGGCGGCACCGTCCATCATCACCTCGCCGCTGTCCGGCGCTTCGAGCCCGCCCAGGATATTGAGCAGGGTGGTTTTGCCGCTGCCGCTCGGACCCAGCACGACGACAAATTCGCCCGCGCAGATCTCCAGCGATACGTCGTCCAGCGCGGTGATCACGCTGTCACCCATGCGGTAGGTTTTTCGCACATCTCGCAGCACAAGATGGCTCATAGAATGCTCCTCCTGATACACGATGCTACGCTTCCGAACATTACCCGGCATAATATTACGCTTCGTAACTATCCTAGCACAGCTTCGCGCCGCGAGTCAACAGCCAAGCCGCAAAAAAGTCGTATAGAACAGCTTGCAATATCTCGCGGAATGCTTTACGATACTTACGTGACGTAATATATCCGGGCGAGTGTATCATGAGTATTGAAATCGAACGTGAGTTAACCACGCTCGAACAGATCGTTCTGGGCCTGATCGGTGAAGGGCCGCAGTCTGGCTACAGCATCATCAGCGCGCTCGAAACTGGCATCCACCGCTGGAGCGCCAGCCCTGGTTCGATCTATCCGATTCTGAAGCGGCTGGAAAAACTGGGGTGCATCGAAGGCGAACTCGAAGTCGTACATGAAACGCGCCCGCGCAAGATGTACCGCCTGACCGAGCGCGGCGAGGATCTGCTCGTACACTGGCTGCGATCCCCGCTGCCGTGGAGTGAAGTGCTGGACGAGCGCGACGTGGTGATGATCAAGTTCCTGTTTATGGAGAAGCGCCTGCCCCGTGCGGAAGTGATCGCATGGCTGGCTGAATACGAGCGCCTGACCGAAGAATACGACGGCCCCCGCCGCATGTTTCACGAGGCACTGATCAAGGGGTCTACCCTGCACCAGCAGTTGATCCACGAAGCGACGCTGATGGAGCTCAATATGCAGCACGCCTGGATCCAGATGGCGCGCCGCCGCCTGCAAGCGGCCGCCGAATAGCGGGGTGGAGAAGCCGTTAGCGATCTGCAGACCCTATGGACAAGTTATTTAGAGCCTGTGATGCCCTTGTTTGCCCTTACCTTCCATCCTTCTCCATGGACCGACGGGGCCGGACCGCCCTTACTTTGCTGTCTGGTACGCAATGTGCCCAAACAAATCGGGATAGAACGCGTGCAGCGAACAATCGGCCACCTCGAAGCCATGCCGAAAAAGTAATTCAAACTCACCGTCGGTCAATTTGCGGATCACGGTGGGGAAATTCCCGGCGCGGTCGGCCTCCTCCTCGCTAAGACAGGTCTCGCACAAATGGGCCAGCTCGTGGGATTTCCCAGCCGCAGCAATAATGGAGGGGCAGGCCCGGCCAATGGTGAGATACACTCCTTTGTCGCCGTGGGTCCTGATCCGCTCAAGAATGGCGCGGCTTCGGAGCGACCGGATCTGGTCCATCATCACGCCCGTGATAATCCGCAGAAACACCCTTGCGCCCACCCGGTAGGTCTCGGCCTTCGCCTTACCTGAGCCGTCGCTCACCAGCAGGAAGTCGATCCCCAGTCGCCAGCCGGTGCGGAAATCATGTACCCCCTCCAGCCCGTGATTGTCGTACACGCCGCCATCCCACAGATGAACGCTCCGGTAGGCGGGTTGGATCACTTCTGTCAGATGTGGGTCATCCGGCTCGCCCGCCGCGGGTTCCAGGTCTCGCGCCTTGTACTTGAACCACTTCCGCCGATCCGTGGTCAACACCAGCGGACCAATCAGGCCCGGAAAACCCGCTGATGCAGCCAACGCGTCACTCAGCGGAATATCGGTGTCATTGGTGTAGCCAAAGACGTAATCCCCCATACGAAACCGCTCAAACCGCCAGTTTTTTCCAGTTTCATAACAGGTCGCATTGATCATCCAGCGAGGATGGCTGGGCAGCTCGTTCAGGCGGATTGTCACGCCCCAGTATTCCTGGAGCAGCCGTGACACACTGTCGGCCTTGGTCCGGAAGATACGCCAGGGAGTACGCGCTGCCCGTCGCAGCAGCCCCACCTGAAAATCATTGCGGGTCATATGGCGGCGCGCCTGCGGCAGCACAATCTCGCGATAAGCCTGGCTGGACGGCCAGTGGAATTGGTTGAGGGCGTACACCAATCCCACACACAGGCTGCCACCCGAAACGGTGGAGAGGAACGTCACATCTTCCAGCCGGTCTTCGTGCGCCAGCCGGGCCAGAACGCCCAGATGATAGGCCGTCGCGCGAAATCCGCCTCCTGACAGGGCCAGCCCCAGATCCATGGGATGTTCTCCTTAGCACTCCGTCCGCCGATCGATGAGCATCCTTCGCCGTCGCGCCATGCGCCCGCTGCAATCTCGCTGCGCAATCGGGTGACGCAGTCGATCAGGGAGCCAGGGGGCGGTAGATGCGCCGGTAGATACCCACCGCGATCAGGACGATGCCCACAATGAGCCCAACGATCTGGCCAACGCCAAATCCGTCGGTGCCGATACCGACCACATCCACCAGGAGGGATGCCAGCGCCAATACAACACCGACGATGATCAGACCATAGATAAGCTGATGTTCGGTCATGTGTCTCTCTCCTCTATCATCATTGGTCTGGACGAAAATGGGTCCATCTATAGCGTAGCACAAATGCGGCCTGGGGTGTCAAGCACCAGGAATTTGCTCAGCATGGGGTTACAGACGACCACCTGCGTCCTGGGGCCGGAGCCCATCCACCTCGGAGGCCCAGTCCGTCGCCCAATCGCGGCGGCAGTCATGGGCGCTAAGAGCGTGTCATCTACTTTGACTGCTGGTGAAAAGATGTTTTCCGCGTGAATTTACCTCTCCCTGAAATCCCTCTCCACGGGAAAAGCCTCTCCATACCAGCAGTCAGAGGGTAGTACCCGCTCCAGAGCGCGGTGATCCTACGGCAGCAGGGGAGGTGTCCCCACGGAGGACAGCGCCGCCACGATCAGCGCGACCGCCGTGTTGAAGTCGCGCCCCTCAGGATCCGCCACGGCGTCCGACGGGAAGCTGCTCGGCGGGATCGGCGTGACGCCGGGGATGCGCCCATCCCACAGCGGCTCAATCAGCCCGGCCCCACCCGAATCGAGAAGCTGCTTGATCGCGGTGAAGGCGGTCGGCCCATCGTTTAGCTGCACCCAATTCGCCTGCGGAACCTCGCCCGCTGCGGGCGGCTTCACTCCGAGATGTTCCGCCATCAGCCGCCGCCGCAAGTCCCCAATCGCCGCGCCGCGACCATCGCGGATCGTGCGGTCGAACAGCACGACATCGACACCGCCATCAAACGTCAAACCGCGCCGCCGGATCGTGCTGGTCCCGATCAGCGCCCACACATCGTCCACGATCACGATATTGGTTGCCAGGCGCAGCGGCCGTCCCGGAAAGCCGATTGGATGGAACGCCACCACCCGATCTACCTCTTGATCGCCTACCTGAACCACCGCGAGTGCTTTCAGGTTGTCAACCACTGCCTTGCGCTTGGCGATCTCTCGCGCTGCGAACACTTCATAACCCGGCCCGTAATCCAACTGTTTGGACAGTGCCAGGATCAGCTGCAAATCCGGCCGCGCGGTCAGGCGGTTGCCGATAATCGTGACCAGATCGTTATCCAGCGACGCCCCGTAAGCGGTGGACGTAAAAGCCGGCCCTTCGATATAAATCAGTTCGCGCGCCGACGACAGCGCCCGCTTGAGCGCCCACAGCGCATCGCGCCGCCCGTGGACGCTGGCCGTGAAATCGCGCTTGAACTCGTCGTACAGGCGGTTCCCGGCGGTGGAATTGCGCAGATTGTTCAACTGTGTCTGAAGCTGGTTGCGGAACGCGGCGGGTACTCCGGACAGGATGTTGCCATTCACTACTTCATCGACCAGCGCGGTCCACGTCGCCGGGATATTGCTGAGCTGTCCGGCGATCAACGCGAATTCCGGCGTTTCGGCCACGGGTGCCACCGTTTGCAGCACCGCCCCTGAGATCGTCCCGCCGGTCGCGGCCGCTGGTAAATCCCAACGCGATTCTGCCAGCACTTCCAGCCGATTCGCCAGCCCTCGGGTACGTCGCAGCGCCGCTCGCGCGATGTCATACGCCAGCCGCCCGTTCTGAGTCTGCGCCGAGGTACCATGAAATTCCGGCCCGCCCGGACTGCCAGGGCTACCGATCCGGCTCAGCGCGTTGCGCGCGCTGGGAGCCAGAAAGACTCCGCTCACCTGTCCGCGAAAGGTGCCACTGGCATTCGCCGCGACGATCGTATCCCGCCGGGCCATCGTCGGCAGGCGCGGCGATTCGCGGATCGCGCCCTCTTCGCCCAAATCCAGCACCAGATCGACGATGCTGCTCAGATCGGTGATCGGGGTGCCGGGCAGATCGGGCGCGGGCAAACCCAACAGGCCGGACGACGATGCGCCGCGATCCGTGGCCGTGCCGAAAGGATTGGTTTCGGGAGGCAGCGCGGGCGGAGCCGCAGGGGGATCCACCTGGGCGGTGACGTTGCCAAAGACCCGCGCTTTGTTCTGGCTGTTGACGATGACCAGATCCACATGCAGCGTCGCATCGGTTGGCAGTTCCGTCTCCAAACCGCGCTGCACCAGCCCAAGCGGATCTTTCATGACCAGCGTCACCGTGCCGCCAGCCGGGACTGCCGCGCCTGCCCCGTCGCCGCGCCCTTCGCGCGCATCGGGCAAAAACAGCCGGTTATAGACCCGCACCGCCTGCCCAGGAGTCAGCCCGTTCAGAGTCAGCGCCACGTCGGCCTGGGTCCCGGTGATGAAGTTGGCGGTCGGATTGAGCGCGTCCCGTAACGACGCTGGGATCAGATCGTTGGCGGCGGGCAGCCCGGCCGGGAAGTTCGGCCACTGCGCGTTTGCGTCGGTGGCGTCAACCGGCAGCGCATAATTGCCCTGAACGACCGGCGACACGACCAGCGAATCGGTCGGCGTGCCGGTAAGAACCTGGTTGGCGGCACCGAGCATCGCATTGCCATTGAAGGAGAAGGTCATCGCCTCGTCGTGGCGGATGTCGGGCCGCGCTTCAAAGTTCGCCGCCGGATCATCGTCCGGCCGCGTGCCGATCAGAAACGGCTGCAAATCGACCACCATGCCGCTGAAAAAGTCACGGTGCAGCGTGATCGATCCGGACGGAGTCGGGAGCGCGAAGCTGGTGCCGAGGGTGCCGTTTGTCGCCGGGCCGAGCCGCAGATGTTCCGGCGCTCCGGTGGCCTTGCCAACGGACGTGCCCGACACGCTGAACAATCCCTGCGGGGCAGCCACGGCCGTCAACCCGGTAAGCTGCTCGCCGTTGCGCGGCTGGCCGTGCGGATCCACCAGCCGGACGCGTTTACCGGCGGTGCCCAGCCCGGCGATTGTCGTCAGCGGGCGGTTGGGTGTCGGCGGCGAACTCAGCAGCGCACGCGCCTCAAGCACATCGAAGCGAGCGATCAGCGCATCCAGCACGCCCGCCACCGCTACCGGGTCGATGGGCAGTCCATTCTGATCGTGTACGGTCAGCGTCCCATTGATGCCCAGGGGCGTATCGGCTTCGACCAGACCGGATTCGACTGTGCTCAGCTCGGTGAAATTGCTGTAGACAAAATAGACCGGGACCGGGCGCACCGGGCGGTCATCGGTGCGGCCCTCGATCACCGAGGCGATCAACCGCGTCAGCCGGAGCACCACCTGCGGAAACAGGCGCAGCACGGCAGCCGTTGTCGGGGCAGTCGATCCGTCGGGCATCACGATCCCCGCCGTGGCGTCCGTCTTGATAAAGACTCCGGCGGCGGGCGCTGCCCATTCATCGGTGGAGGTCAGGCTCATCGTCGCGGCCGCGCCTTCCGCGGGATCGGCACCCACGACCCAACGGATCGCCAGCCGGGGCGACGCGATCCCCAACGCGGTCAGACCGAGGTTGCTCACGATCTGCTGGATATCATTCGCGTTTGCCATCAGACATCGCCCTCGACATCACTAAACTGCCCAAGCGGATCGGTCAGCCGGACGCGGACACGGTTTACGCTGCCCGGCGTGATCGTCAGCGTAATGCTGTAGGTGAAGCGCCCATCGGCATCCGGGCCGCTGCGCCAGAAACTCCCAAACGTGCGCGTCGTGCCGATGGTATGTAGCTGCGCGGAGGCCATCAGGGTATTCGCCCCGCCGGTGATGTTAAACAGCGCGATCTCAAAGGTGCCAAAAATCGGTATGTTGATTGGGGCGCTGCTGCGCGCCCGGACGGTCAACAGGCACAGGATCGCGCGCCCGTCGAAGCCGGTCAGATCCGGGCCGGGCGGCGTGGTGGTGAGCGCGGCGCGCTGTTCTGTCACGCGCCCGAGCGGATCGATCATCCGCACGAGCACTTCATCATCGCCCGCCGGCACGTAACTCTCGTACAGCCAGCGCCCGTCGGTGTCCTTGGGGCCGCGCGTCACCGTGCCCGCCGCTTCGACGGGGGTTGCCGGTATCGCCGGAATGACGTTCAGATTGGCGCGGGCGTGCTCGGTCTGCGTGGGCGCAGGCGTCGATCGGTCCACCGTCAGGAATTCGATCCGGTGGACACCCAGCGGCGTGACCCGCGTCTCCGCCAGACTGCGCACGTGGATGCGCACCAGCGTCCCATCGACCGTCATCTCCTGCTCAATGGGCTGCAAATCGGGTGGGTCGGGCGGTGGAACAAACACGTCAATCGCGCCGGATGGGCCGGATCGCCCCGGCAGCCGCCCGTTCGCTGCATCGTTCGGACCAAACGCAGCGGCGCGGTAAAAATACGGCCGCCAGCTTGGCGTTACCGGGTCGGTCAGTGTGAACACGTTGTCGGCCACCGTCCAGGCTGGATTGTCGGCATCCATGACCGGCGGGCCCATCAGATCAGCCTCGACCATCAGCACATCGGACTGCGTGCGGAACAGCGCCACGCCCGCCGTAGGAGCGCCCGGCACGCCTTCCACACGGATATGCACGCCGTCGGCCTCGGCACGCGCGCGCAGACGCGGCGTACCCGGCGTAAGCCGCCGCGCCACGGCCACGAACAGGGGGTCCGACCGTTCGGACTCGACCTGCTCCGATGTCACGGATGCGACCGTGTAGAGGTATAACCCATCGACGGTGCCCGGCAGGCGGACTTCGGCGACCGGACCGGGGAAGATCTCGCGGCTGACGCGCGTGAAGGCGTCAAGCGCGGCGGGGGTTCCGGCAATACTGCGGACCTCAGTCGCCCGCGTGATCAGATCGCTGTCTGGCGCGCCTAGGCCGGCCAGTTCGCGCAGGGCCGTTTCGCTGGCTTCATACACGACATAGCCTGCCGCGTGGGGCACAGCCGGGAAGGTGAGCCGCGCGCGCGCCATGCCGGTCGCGTCAGGCAGTGCCGTCCAGGTGATCACCGGCGGGATAAAGGGCACATCCGCCGGGAGCGGATCGTTGACCCGCGCCGAGCCCGGCGGCGCAAAATCGCTGAATACGCCGGGATTGACCTGCTCGCGGCCGCGCGTGTAAACCGCATAGGCCAGCCGCGCGACGCTGTTGAAATCGGCTGTGTAGCCGGTGAGGACCACTTTGTAGCGCCGCGATTCGCCGTCGTCTGGTTCGGGCGGAAGCTGCTCCACGCTCCCACTGCCTACGGACAGCGTCGGAACGCCCGCTGCGGAAAACGTGATCGAGGCGGCCGCCAACAGGGGACCGCCCGGCGCGATCTGCAAACCACCTGGAGCCGCTGCCGGCGGCGTGCCAGTCGGGTCATAAAACACGCCGACCAGTTGGATCTCCTGCGGGCTGCGATCTTCCCAGTCCCAGGCCACTTCGATTTCCAGGTCGGCGGGGATCGCGCGCCCCACGGCGGCCGCGGTGTCCAGGATGAATTTCGCGCCGAGAACCTGCGGGCGAAGCGGCGCAGCCGCGTTCAGCGTGTAGTTCGCTACCCGCCACTCGCTCCACCGCCCGAAGACGTCGAGCGCCGCGCCCAGGTAGTGATCCGTGCGGCTGCCTGTGAACGGCACATCGCGCATCGTATCGACAAAACGCACGAACAGCTCATCGTCGAGATCCCCATCCGGGCGCTGTGCTGGGAGAAACGGCGTGAAGCTGGTGCTGGTCTGCTTCTCGTTCAGGATCTCGGGCGTGCCCCCACCCGGCCGGATCGCCAGCGCGTATCCGTGCGGCGGAGCCTGTCCGGGCAGACGCTGCCAGCGCAGCGAGACATCTTCGCCATACAAGCCGTCTCGGCTGACCGGCCGCTGGCGCTGATAGGTTCCGGCGGCGAATGCGATGGGGGCAATGGGCAGCACCCGCGCCAGCGCGGCAATCGCGGCCAGTTCGATCTTGAGGCCAAAGGGCAGGTGGTAGGTCGCAGTGACCATGTAATCGAAGGAGGGCCTCGGCAGGCCGGATGGCTGCACTATATCGGGATTGTCGCGCTCGATGGTGGCGAAGCCGGTGGAGCCAAAACCCAGCGAAAGCGACGTCCAGTTATCGGTTCCCGCCGTGATCAGCGCCATGGGCGAAACGGGCACTTCCGCCTCGCCCGGCTCGGACGCGACCCCCGTCCCCGGCTGGCTGAAACCATCCGTCGGGATGTTGCGGCGGTAGTCGATCTGTGCCTGCTCAAAACTGCTGGGATCAACAATATCCAGCATCTCAAGGATCAACTGCACCGGGCTGTCGGGGGCGTCCCGCATGGCCGAAATCAGTTCGTCCAGTGGGGGCACGGGCCAATTCGGGGCGGGCAGGCCGTCCGGCGCGGTGTTGGGCGGGGCCAGCGCCATCAGCATCCCGATGATTAGGCGGTCCCGCGCGGCGTCCAGGCCGGGCTTGGGCTGCGTGACGTATCCCTGCTCGCGCGCATCGTAGACCTCATCGGGCGTTTCACCGAGCTTCACCGGCAGCCCCACCGTCTCGAACAACTGCCAGCCGCCATCGTTGGCGTAATCGGCCATCGTGGTCACAAAAAATCCCGACACCACCCCGCTGCCGTTGGCCCACAGGGCGCAGATGTTAGGCGTATGAAAACGGACATGTCCCGGCCCGTTGAGGAGGACTTCCTCGCCCACGATCGGATCCAGGTGATCGTCCAACGCCTGCAACCTCAGCCCGGATCCCGCCGCCGGAATCGCATGGACCTCAAGCTCGATCAAGGGCAGATTGCCCCATGTGATATAGGTTTCGCCTGCCACCGTCACGTCCGCGATGGGCAGTTCGCGGCCTGGGCGGTTCCGCCCCAGTGGACGCAACCAGACCTCGAACGGCACGCGCGGAATTCCGATCTGCGGGGAGACGCGCCAGCGCAGCGAGATCGGCGCGATGACCGGCGGAACATTCGTGGTGCCGCCGGAACTCGGGGCGGGCAGTTCAATGCCGAGAGTCTTCAGAAATTCCCGCAGTTGGGGCATCCGCTCCGCGGCAATCACGTCCTCGCGCAGCATCATCTCGAACTCGAACACGCGCGGCATCAGGAAAAAGGGAGCCATATCGACCTCACTCGCTGTCGAGTATCCAGGGCGCGACGGACGGAAGCGGTGCCGAGAAGATCAGATCATCGGCGGTCGGCGTCGGACTGTTCAGCAATTCAAGCTCGTGCTGGCGCAGCACGAGGGTCAGGTCGCCCAGCGCCGGGTTCAGGATAAGCAGCGTGCGCGTCCCGCCCGGCGAGCGCACAAACTGCTGCACCGCGCTGGTGCCATCTTCGGCCAGTTCAAGATACTGGCGCGGCTGGGAGACCCAGCGTTCGAGCGTGCTGCCATCCGTGGCCGTCTCAGTAACCTTGATCGGTTCCAGGCGCGACCGCCAGAGCGGCTCCGGCGCATCGATCAGCAGCGCGGCGGGACGGAAATCCGCACCCACGGCCTGCCACAGGACCATGAAACCCGGCTGTGATGAGGGTGACAGGGCATCCAGGCCGGCCGCCAGCAGCGCGGACTCGATCTCCGCGTCGGTGGGCGTATCGGGCAGCGCCGCCAGTGCGGATTTCAGCACCCGGTGCTGGATCGGGGTGGCGCGCATCACACCGGCCAGCTCGCCCGCGCCGAGGAAGCGTGACGTGCTAAACGCGATGCGGAACAGCAGTGAGCGCGGTCCTTCGGGCGGCGGATCGCCGGTCTCGATGTCCAGCGTGTACCCCATGCCACGTTCCAGTTGGATCGGCACAGTGAACACCTGATGCGATTCGCTCGGCGGCACGTGAACGCACTCGTCCAGACCAAACTCCACCACCACATCGCGCAGCGTATCCTCATAGGGCGTCAGCACCGTGGCTTCGACCGCGATCAACGCGTCCAGGTTGAGCGGCGGCTGGTCGGTTGGGTGATCGCCGTTGGCCTGACGCACCACCGCGCGCAGCGATTTGCCGTAAGCCTCGAACAACTGGATCGCGGCGCTGTCGTTAAACACGATCTGCACCGGATCATCCACAAAATGGAAACCCTCATCATTCTGCGGCGTCGTCGCCAGCACCCAGGGATTCAGGCGGGCGGGCGGCGCATCGTTCGTCTTGAAGTCGAATGACTGGGTATGGTCTTCGGGATCGGATTCGTCCACGCCCCCATCATCCTCCGGCGGTATGATCTGCCGCGCCTGCGAGGTGTAGCTCAGGGTGATGGTGTAGCGGGTATTGGGGGCCAGCAGCGGCCGCGGCTGCCCGGCGGCCAGCGCGCCCTCCACCGTCGAGATCAGGGAATCGTGCGCGGCCTCGTCGTGATCGGCGCGGATGACCTCACCCCGGCGCAGCAGTTCAACCACACCCAGCAGCACAGCCGGCGGCACCGGGTCTTTGGGCTTGTCGAGCAGCACGATCTCCAGGCGGACGGCGTCGGCGGGCGGCTTGTAGTCCACCAGGATCCGGTTCAGGCGAGGATGGCGGATTATGAGGAACTGCATCACCTGCGCGACGTCCACCACCCAGGGGCCGCTGGGGTCCTGCCAGAACGCGGGCAGATCGGCCAGCGTGTTCGGCGTGCCCACGATGTGATCGTGGACGATGACTTCCTCCAACACGGTGCTGTCGGCGGCCAGGGCGCGGATCACAAAGCGGTCGCTGCGCTGAAGCTCCGGATCGACCGCCAGCAGCATCAGCGCGTGCTCGATGCGGTCGCTTTCGATGATGATGCGCTGCGGCTCGGAGTCGAGGAAATCCTTGTATTCTTGCGGCAGTTCAAAGCCCTGCTCGTTCGGGCCGCCGGAATCGTGCAGAAACGGGAATTGCAGCACCCGCCCCCGCAGTTCGCCCGCGGCCGATGCCGACAGGGTCAGCCCTGCTCCCACACCGAAGAATCCCGCTCCGATCACTTTGGCCGGCTCCGGGGCGGGCAGGCCGGCCAGGGCCAGCAGCGCCACGACCAGATCGGACAGCGCCGGGCCGAACGCTTCGTGAACGTGCAGATGCCGATCGGGCGGCGTGGATCGCGTCGTGTCGGGCGGATCCGGCCACATCGCGCCGACCATATGCCAGCCCGGTTCGGACGGTCCGAGCGGCTGCGGGTTGAACGTCCACAGCACGGACGTGGGCGGCGCGACCTCATCGCAGATTCCTTCCCAGTGGTCGCTGACGTGGTCGGTCAGCGTGGTGGAACGCTCCACGGCGCGCGGGGCGGGATCGGGTTCCCAGGAGAACATCGCCAGTTCGACGCTGTTATCGGTCCCCTGCGGATCCACTCGGGCGGAGCGCCACGTCGCCGGCGGATCGCCCGCGGATGATGCGGGTACCGGCGGATCGATGGTGAGCGACTTCAGCGTATAGCGAATCGAGCGCCCGCCGCCCTGATCCACCCAGCCCTCCGGGAACAGCCGGGGAGCCTGTTCCAGCGGCAGCGTAAAGGTCGTGAAGGTCGCGTCTTGCAGGGGTGCGATCTCCATTTGCAGCACCGGGATCACATCGATCGGCACCACCGTCAGATCGTCTTCCGGCGTGGTTTCGGGCTTACCCTCGCCGAGCGAGCCATCGATCGGCGCGTCGGTGCCCTGTCCTTCGACCAGAGCGGGCGAGCGGCTTTGCAGCACCAGCCCGGTAACCAGCGGCGGCGCGGGCAGCACAGGCGTCCCGCCGCCGATGCGGATCGGCACGCAGCCTTTGACGCTGAAGAAGAAGAACGACACCTTGCCGCACACCTCGCCGCTGATTGAGGTGCGCGTATCACCGTTTTCGATCCACGACTGCACGACCAGCCGCGCCCACGCGGAGATCGAGACGATGAACAGGCGCAGCTTGCCGCGCAGATCCAGGATGCCGATGATGTAAAACGGCGAGAACGAAATCCCGGCGTCCAGCTGCGCCGACACCTTGAGATAAAGACCGGAGCTTTCCCTGCCAAACACGATCGAGGCGCGGATGCCGAGCGCAATCGCCAGCCCTGGCAGCGTAATCGGGCCGTTGGGGCCGGGGAAATTGTCGATCTTGTCGCCGTCGAACATCAGGTAGGCCTGGGCCTTCACCAGCCCTAACACGTCGGCGGAGGCGGGCGTCGCGATGCTGCCGATGTAGAGATGCCATTTGCGGATGTCGTCCAGGAAGAAGGACGCCTCAACCGGAATTTTCAGACTGATCAGCTTCTTGACCTCATAGCTGATCAGCACGCCGATCGTGAGTCCGGCAGATGGCGAAGTTGAGATCCACCACCGCCAGGATGCCGAGTTCGGAGACGCTGCCTTTGGTCGGCGGCGGCGTTTTGATAATTTGCAGCTTGGCGAAGATCAGAATGCGCGGGCCGGGCAGTTCGAGCAGCAGCATCCCTTTCAGGTTCAGGAGGAAGCCGCCTTCGACCGTGCCCAACACCACGCCCACGCCGAAGCTCCAGCGGTCGATCTCTGGTCCCCATGCCTGCACGCGTGTCGGGTTGCCGTTGGCTTTGGCAGGGTCGTTCAGCCAGTCCAGCGCCGGGACAAACGCCGCCGGGTTTTCCAGCCGTTTAAAGTGCATCGCAAATAAGCCCAGGATTCCGATCAGACCCAGGCCGGAGCTGCCGATTGGGATCGGCACGGGGAACTCCACACCCAACCCCAGGAATACGCCGGTGACATGCCGGCCATCCTGGTCAATCGGCTGGATCGCCAGCCCGGCCATGACGCGCAGCCCGGTGGGAACCAGGGTGAGATCGAGCGAGCCTTTGATGCCGTCGCGCAGATCCAGATAGCCGGATCCGGCCAGCGCGCCGGGGATGTTGACCGATACACTCGGTCGGGAGCAGCGTGGGCGGGCCAAATGGGTCGAGCGGCTGGGTGATGCGCATACTCTCCACGCTGATCACGCCCAGGTTCACTCTCAGGCCGATGTCCAGCTCAAGGACCAGGGGATTGTTCCGGGCCACGCGCACGCCGAGCACTTTCAGTATTTTATCGAGCGGCGCGCCCACGTCGAACAGGCCGGGATCGGACAGATTGATCTCATAACCCTTGCTGGTATCAAACACCGGGCTGTAGTGCACCCCGTTCTGGAAATTGAGCTTAAAGCCGAGCGCCCGGTAGCGCACCCGCAGCGGCGTATCCAGGCTGGAGTTGATGTTGACCGGCCCCACGCTGAAGGCGATGGCAAAATCCACGCCATAATCAAACAGCGCGCTGACTTCGTCCAGGTCGGCCCCTTCGATGTCCAGCAGGTAATACGGATCGCCCTGGATGCTCTCCGTCGCGCTCAAGGCCGCGCCGAACCAGATGATGCGCTTCATTCCGATCACGCCCGTCAGGCCGAGCGTCGTCGCCAGCCCGATCTCCGCCGCCGCGATAGCGATCGCAACCGTGGCTTCGTCACCCTCGGCCGTCACCGCGGAATCGACGGAACCCGCCAGCAGCGGCGCGAAGATCAGCAGCGCGCCGGATATATCCCCAATCACGGACGAGGCACCCTCACTGCTGTTGAAGACGTGGAGCAGGCCATCACGATCGGTCTCGCCCGCGCCGAATACAAGCTCCTGGCGCAGCTTTTTGGTCGCGGAGTCGTAACTCATCGTCAGGCGGTAATCGACGATACCATCGCCGGGGTTGGCGTTCGGATCGGCGGTGGCGTTGGGCTGCGAGGCGATCGTCAGATTTGTTGCGTCACTGTGCCCGGAGCCGTCGCGGATGGTTTGCGCGCTGGCTTCAACCTGCGTCACAAAGTCCAACTCACCGGCGACCTCGGCCAGCACAAGGCGGTTGCGCTCCAGGCGCGCGCGGATTTTGATCGAGCGAAAGACCGGCGGGCGCTCCGGCGCATTGGGGGCCGGACCGCGTTCGGTGGGCGTTTTGATCGGCTCCGTATGCGGGGGCGGTCGTCTTACCGATACCTGCCGGGTGGGGATGATCGGGGGTGGCGGCGTGTAAGTGGCGCTGGAATTACGGAACTTAGGAGCGTCGTAGGTTCCGTTGCCGTTCTGCGCTGCCTGATAGGCGTTTCTTCCATCAATGAAGCCTGTACCAGTACGGTTGACGACATTCACCGGAACACTGAGATCGGTTCCCAGGCGCTCCAGCACGGTCTCCAGCACCTGGGCCCGACGTAGTGAAAGCCCCTGGTTGTAATCTTCCTGCGTGTCATCGGCCTCATACGAGGCACGGCCTGTAATATCAATATTGGCGCCGTTCGCGCGTCGGATCATCTCGCTTAGCGCATTTCGCGTCGCAGGATTCCTCAGAATTCGCGATACTTCCGCCGCCTTCTGGCTCTCGGATGGCACCTGGTATGCAGAATCTGATCTCGCTTGACGTTTCCTCACCGGCGGTGGTGGGCGACGGCCACTGCGCCTCGACGCCGACAGGCGTGTTGTTCGCCGTCACGGGCACGCGGATCAATCCCTCTGGCGAGACGTTCAGCGACCCGCCGCCGATGATATTGACCGATGCGACATTACGCGGCTCGGCGCGCAGGATGATCGCCTCGGTTTCCGACTGTTCAGCATTCACCACCAGCCGGTAGCCATTCGTGCCTGCGCCCTCGGTAAATACCGGCTCTTCAGGCGTGGTCCGGGTGCCGACGACCGTGCCCGGCTCGCGCAGTTGCAGATCAATGGTTTCATCCCATCCCCAGGTCGGAGCGGGCGAACTGTCTTCAACCGTAATGCGCAGCTTGCGATTCCCCGCCGCCGTCGCGCCGATCAGCCAGCGCAGACGGTTCGGATCACTGTTGAACGGTGATGCGGGCAGAGTCGATCCATCCAGCCTTACCGTGACGGTATACGGCGGCGTGCCGCCGGAGATCGCCAACTGTAGTTCGCCGTCCGCCGCGACGCTGGCCCGGCTGCCGGTCACGGTGATCGTTCCGCGCGCGCCGCCCGGTGGCTCCGTCTTGCGTCCGCGCGTCACCTGAACCAGCTTGTCACCCTCAAATAAACGCGGCTCGACGGCCAGTTTCGCGTTGCAACTCATGACTTCAAAGGCGAACTCGCCCGACACGCCGTGATCGAAGTCGATCAGCAGGTCGTTGGCGTGCAGATCGAACGATTTGCCCGTCGTGCGGTTCGGCGCGACGAAGAAGCGCAGATGCGGCAGCCACAGCCCCGTGAAGTCGTCGCCCGTGCCGAATAGCTCCAGGATGTCAGGCGGCGTGAAATCATCGCTCAGGTCGAGCACGGCTTTTTCCATCCCAAACCCAACGACGCCGGACTCGTGCAGGGCCAGCGGTGGCACCATCGCGATCAGTTCGCCTGCTTCGGGATCGGCGGGATCATCCAGGCCGTTGACCCCCCAGCCGGCGAAGGTGACGTCCACATCGCCAATTTCATCACCCTGCGTAAGCAGCAGCGCGACCTTGGGCAGGCGGATCTGTACATCGGGGAAGTCAGGGTCAGGCTCAAGCCAGCCGTCCGCCCCCACACGGGCCGGGGAAAACGTGTCGGTGGGCAGGTGCAGCGTCATCACGTTGATCAGCAGTTCGAGCCGGAAAGCCACACCCGGATAATCGGACCCGTCGCCCGGCACACTGCCGAGCGTGTTCAGCGTATCGCGCAGCGTGATGATCGGTGATCCAACGGGAGCGGCACCGGCTACGGTGTCAACCTGATCCTTGACGAACTGGGATCCCCGGCGCGGCAGGGTCAGCCGGAAGCCGATATTCAGGATGTCGTTCCAGTCAAAAAACGCGCCCGATGGCGCGCTGTGGCGTGGAACAGGCGAGGCATCCCCTTCACCTACAAAGGACGCCTTGCCGACATGCACGACGCCTGTCTCGTCCCACGACGTGTGGAGCTCGTTCACGCGCAGAAACGACACAATCTTGTGCAGTTCGTCCGGCAGGCGCACCCCGACCAGGAACTGAGGAGCAAGTAAGTCGAACAGGCCAAGCCGCATGACTCTTCACCTTTGCTCTCTCTATAAAGCATAAAGCGGGGAGCACGATCAATGGACGTATCTTAAATAATACGATAATTATGATAAAAAGCAATATTATTCGGGTAAATTGAGAAGGAGGTACTGCCGCGACGGGCAGAGCGGGGCTCCTGCGCGAGCGCATTTTGACAATATCCTGTTTTGGGCCAGGCCATTTTCAGCCTTTGACGCCGGACGTTAATTGCCGCATTCCATAAAAGATCGGGTAACGCGCTTTTAGTAATTCGGCTGGAACGAGGCAGCCTAGCTGCTGTCGCGGGGCGCGTAGAACAACGGATCAAAAAACTGTCCTCTAACCGAATTGGAGGACAGGAGAACATTCATAAACACGATCTGTGTAGGGGCAACCAGGGTTGCCCAATGTGGGCAGGGCAATGCACTTTGACACAATAATCCGGCAACCGTTTTTTGTAGGGGCGTATGCATACGCCCCGCGGGGCAAACCCACGCCCCTGCGTTGTATTGCCGTATTTAATTGTAAATATGCATGGACCGGCCCCTTCGGATTACGCGACTTGGGCCCTCATTGCCGATCGGCAAGTTATCCCGCGCGCTCGCCGTCGTCCACAACAAACGAGATCTTGGCGTTGACCCGATAGGTCAACGTTCGCTGATCGTCGTGGACCACAGCCTGAAAATGCTCGATATAGATCGTCTCGATATGCCGAATGGTCTTGCTGGCCTCGAGGAGCGCCTGTTGAGCGGCGTCCTCCCAGCTTACGTTCGATTGGGCGAGCACTTCGATCACTTTAACGATAGCCATTACTCTTCTCCTTTACTCACACGGTTGGTTCTTCGGCCTGGATACGAACGATCGACAGATGCCAGCAGCGGATGACCTGCTCAGGGACAGGTCACATCGATAGGTCCTCTCCCTGGAGCAAAGCAGCGCCCGATGCCTGCACCTGCTGATCGCGGAACTCGCGCAGTTCGTGTTCGAGCCGGTCCAGCTCCTCGCCGCCCGACATCATGTGGATCATCTCGTCGCGCGGCAGGTCGGCCTTGACATACGTGCCCAGGGTCCGCCCCCGCTTGAGGATGGTAAAGCGGTCCCCGATGGGATAGGCATGGTGCGGGTTATGCGTGATGAGAATAACGGCGATCCCCCGCGCGCGGGACTGCGCCACGTAACGCAGCACGGTTGCCGCCTGTTTAACCCCTAACGCCGACGTCGGCTCATCCAGGATCAGCACCTTCGCGCCAAAATAGACGGCCCGCGCAATCGCGACCGACTGGCGCTCGCCGCCCGACAGCGTGCCGACCGGCTGATCGGGGTCGCGGATGTCGATGCCGATTTTATGCAGTTCGTCGCGCACAATGGCGCGGGCGCTGTGGATGTCGAACCGCCGGAAGGGGCCGCGGCCTTTAGTCGGCTCGGAGCCGAGAAAGAAGTTCCGCGTGATGCTCATCAGCGGGATCATGGCGAGGTCCTGGTAAACCGTCGCGATGCCATGTTCCAGCGCATCTCGCGGCGACGTAAAATGCACCGGCTGCCCTTCTACCCGGTATTCGCCCTCGTCCGGCTGATGCACGCCGGACAGCACTTTGATCAGCGTCGATTTGCCCGCGCCGTTGTCGCCAAGCAGGCACATCACCTCGCCGGGGAACAGGGTCATCGAGACGCCGTTGAGGGCGATCACGCCGCCAAAGTATTTCGTAATCTCGCGGACTTCAACGATAGGCGTATGATCGTCCATCTCACTTCGGCTCCGCCACCCGTTTACGGATGTAATTGTTCACCAGCACGGCCAGGATCAGCATCGCGCCCAGGAACACCATGAACCAGTCCAGAGTCGATCCCGGTGTAGACAATTCCCTGCTGCACCATGCCGACGGTCACTGCGCCAAAGACCGCGCCCAATGCCGATCCGTACCCCCCGGTGAGCAGCGTCCCACCGATGACGACGGCGATGATCGCGTAAAACTCACGCTGTTCGCCGCGCAGGGTATCTGCGCCGCCGGTCGAGATCACCTGGATGGTGGCGACCAGCCACGCCGCCGCTGCCGTCGCCATGAACAGGATGATCTTCATGCGGTTGACCGGCACACCCATATTCCGCGCGGCGTTCTGGTCCCCGCCAATGCCAAAGATCCAGTTGCCGGGCCGGGTGCGCAGCAGGATATACGTCGCGATGGCCGCGATGAGCAGCCACCAGAAAATCGAGATGGGGAACTCCGCCGAGAGTCCGCGTTTGGAAGCCGGATCGGCGATGCTGAGCGCGCTGGCGAAAAACCGTTCCGCCGAGTCGTAACCCGCCACCTGCTTAATCCCGCCGACCTGGGTTCGCCCGGTGATGAGGCGGGTCAGGCCGATGGTGCCGCCGCGAATGATAAACAGGCTGCCGAGGGTGATGATGAACGAGGGAAGCCGCGTGCGGACCACGAGAATCCCGTTGATCGCGCCGACCGCCAGCGCCATCATCAGGGAGACTCCGAGCGCCGGCCAGATATTCCAGTGATATTCCGTGGTGAGGATCGTGATCGCCATGCCTGCCCCGCCGATGATCGAGCCGATCGAGAGATCAAACTCCCCGCCGATCATCAGGAGCGCCACCATCACAGACAGGATACCCAGTTCGGCCGCCACTTCGAGGAAGTTAGCCGTGGCGCGCAGGCTGACGAAAGCCGCGATCCTGGGCGATCACGGCGAACAAGATCCAGACCAGGATCGCCCCACCCACCGCGCCTAATTCGGGACGGCGCAGCAGTTTTTTGAGGGCGCTCTCTCGCAGCACACGTTCATCTTGGCTTATATCGGCTACTGCCCGAATTGACATGCCAGCCTTCCACTCATCCTGTTTCGGGTGGTTGTCAGTTGGGGCGCAGCCTGCGCGGCGCCCCTGAGTATGTGCTCTGAGTTAGCGGGTGCCGCGCGCCGAAAACTCGATGACCTGCGCGGCGGTGTCCTGCGTCACAAAGCCAGGACCTGTTGGGATAAAGAATGAGCCGGGTGTGTTCAGGTTTTCCAGGTACAGCGTCAGATACACAATGGGCAGATAGCCCTGCAGATACTGCTGCTGGTCAATCGCAAACAGCATATTGCCGGCCTGGATCGCCTCCAGCACTTCGGGCGACAGGTCGAACGTGGCCAGCTTGAGGGTGCCCAGCAGTTCTTCATCGGTCAGCGCCTGGAGCGCGGGGAGCGCCCCGCCGGGGCCCAACGTGAGCATGGAGTCGATCGACTCGTCGGCGGTCAGGGCCGCCGCGATGCGGTTGGCGGCGTCCGTCGGATCGGCCAGATCAACGGCCAGAACCTCAACCGAACCACCGGCTTCCGTCATCGCCTGGGTGAAGCCCTCGCAGCGCTGGTCGAGCCCCACATTGCCGACTTCATGGTTCACGCACAGGGCTTTCGTCGCGCCGGCAGCGGCCATGCGCTGACCGCCACCGTAACCGGCATCGTATTCTCCCTGTCCGATGTGGGCCATCGCGCCGAGGGACTGCGACACATCACCGCCGGAATTGATCGAGATCACCGGGATACCCGCCGCGACAGCCGCCTGGATCGACGGGCCGAGCGCGTCTGCATCGGGGATCGACACCACCAGGCCATCCGGAGCGGATGCGACCACGGCGTCAATCAACTGCGCCATCGCGACCATGTCGAATGTGGCGGGAGCCTGGTATTCCACCGTCACCCGCATATCTGCGCCGGCCTGATTCACGCCGTTGATCACCACCGACCAGAACGAGTCAGCCGCCTGTCCATGCGTGACGACGACGATCCGGTAGGGGCGCATTTCTTCCTGAGCAGTGGCGGTTCCCACCGTCGCGACGGCCACCAGCAAAACCAGCAGAATTGTGAAAAGGCGTTTCACGGTTTTTCCTCCCTAAAACTTATTTTCACGGATGAAGGATGTAACACTTCTTCTGGCACCGATCGTTACCTCAAGTACCTCCTTTCGCCTGCAAACAGATCATTTTCAGGCGAACTTGTCATGCGTGTACTTCCTCAACATAAACCACACGATGTTCGTGCTGAGATAGGGTCGCGGCCAGACCGATCTGCAAGGCGGCGCGGGCGTCCGCTGCCGACACGATGGGCGGGCGATCGTGCAACAAACACTCAACAAAATGCTCGATCTGGCGGGTATAGGCGGGGCCGAAGCGCTGCGGGAAATGGGGCACCACGTCATGCGTGATCCCGGCTTTGGTCATGACCCGGATCGGCGTTTCGCGCAGATACCCGATCTCGATGGTGCCCTGTGAGCCGATCACTTCGCACCGGATGTCATAGCCATATACGGCGGTGCGGCTGACTTCGACGTTCCCCAGGCCGCCGCGTGCAAACCGGAGGTTGATCATGGCGTTGTCCACATCGCCAACGTCGCACAGTTCCGGGTAGACCAGCGCGGCCGTTTCGCTGTACACGCGCTCGACGTCGTCGCCCATCAGCCAGCGAATGCTGTCAAAGTCATGGATCGCCATATCCACGATCAACCCGCCGCTGACCGCCGGATTCGCAAATTCGAGGCTGGTCCGGTACGGGTCGCGCCCAATCGAGCGGATCGTGACCGGCTGGCCGATCTCCCCCGCATCGATTTTCTGTTTGGCGGCGACATACCCCTGGTCGAAGCGGCGCATAAAGCCGACCTGCAGGGGAACCCCGGCCCGGTTAACGGCGGTGATGATGTCATCGGTATCTTTGAGGGTGAGAGCGAGCGGTTTTTCGCAGAAGATGGCCCGGCCTGCCTGGGCCGCGTCGATCGCCACGGCGCGGTGCGTGAAGGTCGAACTGGCGATGATGACGGCCTCGATTTGAGGATGGTTGAGCAGGTCATGATAATCGGTGAACGTTTGCACCCCGTTCACCAGCGCGGCGAACCGATCCAGCGCCGCCTGTTGGGGATCGGCCACGGCGACCAGTGCCGCGCCTTCAACCTGCCGGGCGATATGGGTGCCGTACACCTGTCCCATCCGGCCCAGACCGATCACGCCAATGCCCAATTTTGCCATAGAAGGCTCCTTTTAATTGGTAATGCATATACAAATAATTTTCTCTCTCTTACTTATCGGATCTTATAGTACGCTGGTTGTGCAGCCTTGTCAACCACGGTGCGTGTCGCTGCCCACGAATGAACCGAAGAAAGCGTGATGCGTTTTTTTTCCCCGCCCGCGGAGAAAAGAGAGGCGCGTCTGCAACCCGACTCGTTTCAAGTCTCTCTCCGCTTACGGGGAGGGATTTTGCGAGGAATAACCACCGAATCTGTCCGGCACAATTACGTAAAGTGCATCAATGCCTTGTCCCAGGAATTGTGCCGCAAACGTAGATACCGTCCTGAAGAAGGCACTGATGCGCGGCGGTACGACGGCCTCACCCCCGGCGAGCAAGCTACAAGGGGGCGGACCCCCGGGTCCGCCTCCTCACAATTTACGGGACGGGCAATCAAACCCGCCCCTACAAAAACTTCGTGTCATTCGCCCACCATCGAAATACCGAACATGAAAAACCGCAGCACCTCAAAATAATCATCCGCCTCGAACTGCACGGTGTGCGGCTCGATCAGGCGGGTACCGGGGAAGAAGCTCGCCTGACGCGCCGAGGTATGGCCCCGGTAGCGCACCTCGGCCACGAAGTGCGGCGGCATGGCGACGGAGCAGCGGGCGACCTCGCCCCGGAGCGCCGTCTCGACGTCGGTGCGGATCCGTTGGACAGCCAGCGCGGGGTGCATGCTGCTGGTCGCTGCGCCGGTGCCCGTCATGACGGCGACGGTCGTCAGGTCGGGCAGGAACGCCGTCGCATCCTGGCAGATCCCCGCATCCCCGGAGAGGAAGACAACCGGCACGCGCAGCCAGCCCGCCGTGTACGCGTTGATCAGGAATTCGGCGGCGTAACGGTCGTTGATCTTGAGGGTGACGACGCGGCCCGTGAGCGTGTGCGCCAGCGGGGCTGCATCCGACCCGGCGCGTGAATGGTATCCGACCATCAGCGCTGCGTGAAAACTCTCGTCAAGGCCGGCCATCATGGAATAGGGGTCCTGGGTCCAGCCTCGGATCAGCCGGGCCTCGCGCGGCAGTTTCGCGGCGATGAGGTTGCGCCCGGTCCAGTGCGCGTCCTTGATCACGATCTCGGTCGCCCCCGCGTTAAGAGCTCCCTCACAGGCGGCGACGACTTCCGCCGTCATCTGCTCGCGGAACTCTCCATAATCAGCGTGCGACTTGTCGGTTTCGTCCCAATGGGTCGCGCCCGTGACGCCTTCGATATCGGCAGAGATAAAGATTTTCATCGGTTCGCTTAAGCCTTTTCACTGAAGTGCGCGGTTTCTTCAAGCGTTATGGTCGAACGGGTGAAGCTCAACGTGGCAAAATAATCCTCCGGCGTTTCTGCCCGGCGGATTTTCTCCACCGTCCCATCACGACGGTATAATAATTCCTGCGGGCGCAGACGGCCATTGTAGTTGAAGCCCATCGCGTGCCCATGCGCGCCGGTATCGTGAATCACCAGCAGGTCGCCGTCATCCACCGGGGGCAAGAGGCGCTGCACGGCGAATTTGTCATTGTTCTCGCACAGCGAGCCGACCACATCCACCACCTGGGCACGGTCATCGATCGTCTTACCGGCCACGTCGATATGATGGTACGCGCCGTAGATCCCAGGGCGCATGAGCGCGGACATGTTCGCATCCACGCCGATATAATGCCGGTAGCTCGCCTTCTGGTTGATCACGCGCGTCACGAGCACGCCATGCGGCCCGGTGACATAGCGCCCCGCTTCGGTATAAAGCCGGGTTGGAAACAGATCGGCGTCCTGCCACAGCCGGTGGATGCCATCCGCCAGCGATTCCACGTCGAGCGGGTGCTCGTCCGGCCGGTACGGAATCCCCAGTCCGCCCCCGATATTGATGAACTCAAACCGGATGCCGAGTTCAGTCTGCAACAGCCGTGCGGCGCGGCACAGATCGCTCACGATAGCCAGCAGGATCTCAACGTCACGTTCGTTGGAGACAATCATGGCGTGCAGGCCGAATCGGCGGGCACCCCGTGCGCGCGCCCGGCGGTACGCGTCCACGATGTGCGCCCTCGGCACGCCAAATTTCGCCTCCTCCGGTCGCCCGATGATCGGATTGCCGGTATCGCTGCCGGGATTGAAGCGGAAGCTGATCAGGTCGGGAAACTGCGGGACCTTGTCGATCAGGCTGATGTCGTCCAGGTTGAGGATGCATCCCCCATCCTGGGCGGCGAACGCGAATTCCTGCGCCGAGGTGTTGTTGCTGGTGAACATGATGCTTTCGCCCGCCGCGCCGATCTGCCGCGCCAGCATCAGCTCTGGGATGGAACTGCAATCGAATCCGCAGCCTTCTTCGCGCAGGATACCGAGGATATGCGGGTTGGGCAGCGCCTTGACCGCGTCGTATTCGCGGTAGTCGAAGTGCTGAAAAGCAGCATATAACTGCCGCACCGTCTGGCGGATCCCCGCCTCATCGTAGATGTGAAACGGCGTGCCGAAGTGGTCGGCAATCCTGTGGAGGTGTGGATACAAGCGGCCGCGGAAATCGGCTGAAATGGGCATGACATTCCCTGAGTGGTTAGAGCGGGTTAGGCGGGCGCTGCACGCTCACGAATATCAGATTGCTCATAGAAACCGGGCGGGTTAACAAACCCGCCCCTACATGATCTCTCTTTCCCTCAAGAATCTCTGCGTCCTCTGTGTCTCTGCGGTTCCATGTTCTTCTCGATATTGACGCAAAATTACGTCTGAGTTGCCTCAACAGGCATCCTCTCGACCTTGACCGCGCACACCTTGTATTCGGGGATTTTGGCGATGGGATCTACGGCGTTATTCGTCAGGGTGTTGCCCAAGGCTTCGGCAAAGTGGAACGTCATGAACACCAGGCCCCGCCGCGGACGATCACAGACGCGAGCGCGCGCTTTCACCGTACCCCGCCGCGACGAGACGCGGATCCAGTCCCCATCCGAAATATCCAGCGCGGCAGCATCGTGGGGGTTGACCTCAACCCGCTCTTCCGGCGCGAGGACATCCAGGCCGTTGACGCGGCGCGTCATCGTGCCGGTATGATAGTGCTGGAGGATGCGCCCGGTAGTCAGCATGAATGGATACTCATCGTCGGGCATTTCGGCCGGCGGCTGGTGCTGAACCGGGCTGAAGCGCCCACGTCCGCGTGGGAATTTGGCGGTATGCAGGATCGGCGTCCCGGCGTGATCGCGCGACGGGCACGGCCACTGCAAGCCATCGCCGTCCAACCGATCATAGTGGATCCCGCCATAAGAGGGAGTGATGTCGGCGATTTCTTCCATGATCTCGGCCGGGTTCGATAATCCCAGCCGGCCGCGCCCATCTGCTGCGCAATCCGGCAGAAGATCTGCCAATCTGCCAGCGCCTCGCCGGGCGGACTGAACGCCTGACGCACTCGCTGGACACGGCGTTCGGTGTTGGTGAACGTCCCTTCCTTTTCGGCAAACCCTGCCGCGGGCAGCACGACATCGGCCAGTTCAGCCGTCTCGTTCAAAAAGATGTCCTGCATCACCAGGAAATCGACCTTCTCCAGACACTCGCGGACGTGGTTGGCGTCCGGGTCGCTCATCGCGGGGTTTTCGCCCATGATATACAGAGCGCGCACTTCGCCATCATGCGCCGCCTGAAGCATCTCGGTGATGGTCAGCCCGGCTTTGGCAGGCGGCTGCTCAACGCCGTAATAGGCGGCGAATTTCTCACGCACCGCCGGATCAGTGACGGATTGATAACCGGAATAGTAGTTGGGCAGGCCGCCCATATCACACGATCCCTGCACGTTATTCTGACCGCGCAGCGGATTGACTCCCCCGCCCCGAATGCCCAGGTTGCCGGTCAGCAGCGCCAGATTGGCGACTGCCAGCACGTTCTGATGACCGACCGTGTGCTGCGTGATCCCCATCGCGTAAAAGATGCTGGCCGGGTGGTAACTGCCGTACAGCCGCGCCGCCCGGATCAGATCGTCGGCTGGCACGCCGGTGATCTGGCTGACGCGGTCGGGGGTGTACTCCGCGATGGACTCGCACCACACCTCGAAATCTTCGGCCCGCTCGGATATGAACGCCGTGTTATGCAGGTTTTCGCTCAGGATGACATGCGCCAGCCCGTTGAGCAGGGCGAGGTCGGTCCCCGCTTCGTGGCACAGGTGCAGCGTGGCGAACTCGGCCAGTTCGATCCGGCGCGGATCGGCCACGATCAGCAGCGCGCCGTGCTGTCTGACCGCTTTTTTGATCTGCAAGCTGAGTACCGGATGCTGTTCCGTTGTATTGGTCCCGATCGCCAGAATGACTTTCGCCTCAGCGATGTCGGCGATCGAGTTCGTCATGGCACCACTACCGAAGGCCTGCACGAGGCCTGTCACTGTGCTGCTGTGTCAGAGGCGAGCGCAGTGGTCGATATTGTGGGTGCCGATGACCTGGCGTGCCAGCTTTTGCATCAGGTAATTTTCTTCGTTGGTGCATTTGGCGCTGCACAGCAAAGCGATGGCGTCAGGGCCGCTTTCCGCCTTGATGGCCGTGAACCGGCTGGCGATCAGAGTCAGAGCGTCGTCCCAGGTGGCGGGCTCAAGCTGCCCATTGCGACGGATCAATGGAGTGGTCAGCCGGTCATGGTGCCAGAGGTAATCGTGCCCAAAACGCCCTTTGACGCAGAGCTTGCCCTCGTTAGGTTGGGCATCAAACGGCGCGGCGACACGATAAATCATCCGATCTTTGACATGGAGTTCCAACTGGCAGCCCACGCCGCAGTATGGACAGGTCGTGCGAACCACGTGATCAGCCTGTAAAGAAGAAACAGCCGTCATCAGGGAACCCTCTCTAAAAATCTAGTGATCCGACGCCAATCACTGGCGAAGCAGTAAAATCACTGTTCGGTATCATTACAACCGTTTTTTGCACCCAGCCCAGCTACTTCTCTCATGGGCAAGTCGACTATACCATACCCTGAACGACCAGGGTCCTGCAAGTTGGAGGGCGGAGAGATCTAAAAGCAGCGTTCCCTACATTGAAGGGAGCGCTGCTTCATTGGCGCTGTGGTTGGAAGACGCGGGCGACTACTTGAGGCTGTCGCGAAAAACGGCGATCTGCGCGCTGTGTTCGCGCTTGTGGCCGTAAAAAGCGTACACGATATAGTCATCCAGGGAATATTCCAGACCGTACCAGGGCAGCGTTCCGACGGCGGTCCACGTCGCCGCCGGGATGCGCCGGGCCAGGGCCATCGCCTGCGCCTGCGTATCGTTATATTCCGCCAGGACCTCGACTACGGGCCGATTGTGGCGCTTTTCGGCTTCGATATCGTTGAAGCCCATCGGATCCTTGCCCATCAGCTTCAGATAGGGAGTCTCGCCGCCGTCCAGAAACGAGGACAGCACCTCGGTCAGCACGTGCTCAAAGGCGGCAAGGTGCCCGATAACATCCTTCACCGACCAGTAGCCGCACACGCCCTCCGTTTCCCAATGCGCCTCGGGCAGCCCATCGATCACCGTGCACACCGTCAGGTGCCCATATTTCAGAATATCCGCTGCATTCATGATGATACCTCCTGGCGTAAGCCTTCAAAGAGATCGTGTTCGGGTCTGCGCCCGCCGTTGACCAGACTAAAAGCGCGGTAGTACCACTGCTGCCCCCACAGCGTGATCAACAGATCATCCGGCAGGTGACTCAGTGCGCCGTTGGATGGAATCTGCGTCTGATGGCACAGCACCGCTTGCCAGACGGTACGCCAGTGCGATGCGACATCCAGCCAGGTGGTGATCGCCCAGTCGTTCCACCCGACCGAGCGCCGCTCGGCCCCGTCGATGGTCATGACCAGTTCGCCGAACACGTCCTCGTACAGCGAAAGCAGACGCGCCGGCGCAGCCATATAATACAGCTTGGATACCCGGTGTGGCATGGAGCCGTTCCCGGCCGCATAGGTGGGATCGGCGGCACACACAAGCGCCGCCGTGGTGGACTGGCTGATCGCGATATGGTCCGGGTGGCCGTATGCGCCATCGGGACCAAACGTCACCACCACATGAGGACGGACGCGGCGGATATGCTCGACAATCCGGGCCATCAGTTCGGCCGGATCGGCCTGATCGAGATCACCGTCCATATAATCGAGAAAATCCACGGTCTGAATCCCCAGGATATGCGCGGCGGCGCGGAGTTCGTTTTCGCGGATCTGGCCCACAGCGTCCGGGCCCGGATAGGTGACGGGATCCCCGGCCCAACCGCGTTCGCCCCGCGTGGCCGTCACCAGATGGGTCGAGACGCCCTCCGCCGCATATTTTGCCAGCATGCCCCCATTGCCCAGCAACTCGTCGTCGGGGTGAGCAAGCACGCACATCAGGCGTAAGTTTTCAGTCACAGCCTATCTCTCCTGAGGTACGACCAGCACGGGCGTTGGAGAATAATCGGCCCGGCACAGCGTGCAGATAGTGAGTGTGTTCCTGGAGCATTGCGTCGCGAATATTTATGATACTATGTTTAATTATAATACTGATCACGCATGGTGCAACGGTCATGAATGTCGTAAGAGGGGGTTATCAAGCCCCTACGCCCGGTTCACCGTGGGCCGGTCAGCAACGCAAAGGGGGCAGGTTTAGAGACCTGCCCCTGCGGAACGCATGAGGGGATTTACTGCGCCGAGTGGCGGCGGAACAGCCATGCGGTGATTGGGATGGAGATGGCAATCATCGCCAGTGACCACGCGACAGACAGCCACGCCGAATCGCCCAGCGGCGTGCCGACCAGCCATGCCCGGATCGCGTTGATGGCGTGGGTCATCGGCTGATTCTCGGCAAACGTGCGGATCGCGGCCGGCATCGTTTCCGTGGGCACGAAGGCGCTGGATACGAAGGTCAGCGGGAAGATCAGCATGAAACCGACCCACTGCGCCGCCTCCAGGCTCTTGACGAGCAGCCCCAGGATCGCGGACACCCACGAGATCGCCAGCGTGAAGAGCAGCGCCAGCCCGACGACATACACCCATTCGAGGGCACTCGCGTTGGGGCGGAATCCTACCGCGAAACCGGCCACGAGGATGATGATCCCCGAGATGACGTTGCGCACCAGATCCGCCGCGATGTGCCCGATCACCAGAGCCGTGTTCGCCATCGGCAGCGACCGGAACCGATCGACAATGCCCTCTTTCATATCGACCGCCAGATTGATCGTCGTGTAGTTCGCGCCAAACGCCAGCGTCTGGATCAGAATCCCGGCGAACAGGTAGTTCGCATAACTCACATCGCCGGTGTCGATGGCTCCGCCCAACACGTAGCGGTTCAGCAGCATGAACATGACCGGGAACATGATCAGCGACAGCACCTGATCCAGGCTGCGGAGGATGTGCATAATGCTGCGCTTGGCCATGAGCCACGAATCGGACACCAGCCAGTAGAGAGCTGAACGGCGTTCGGGCTGCAAGGCGGCCATCAGCGTCATCTCTCGCTTCTCGGCCTGGACGGGCGATTTAAGAGTCATCTCACTCATTGTTCGATCTCCTCGGTTTCGCGATGTGAGCCACTGCCGGTCAGGAAAAGGAATACATCATCGAGTGTCGGGCGGCGCATGTTCACGCTCTCAACTTCGATCTGCGCGTCTTCGAGGCGCTGCAAGATCTGCTTGAGCGTGGCGGCACCATCGGTGGCCGCGATCGTCAGGATCCGCTCTTCGGGGTTCGCCTGCAACTGCGTCCCATCGGCAGCCTCCTGCGCCTTGGTGAAGCTGCTGTTCTTCGAAATGATCAGATCGACATGTTCTGCGCCGACGCGGGCTTTGAGGGTATTCTTATCACCTTCCGCGATCACCTTGCCCTCGTCGATCACCACGATCCAATCGGCCAGATGATCGGCCTCGTCCATGTACTGAGTGGTGAGCAGAATCGTCGCGCCGCTGTTCGCCAGATCCTTGATCAGCGCCCACATCGCCAGCCGGCTGCGCGGATCCAGGCCGGTGGTTGGCTCATCCAGAAAGATGATGGGCGGGGCGGCGATGAGGCTCATCGCGAGATCCAGGCGGCGTTTCATACCACCGGAGTAGGTTTTCACCGGACGGCGCGCGGCATCAACCAGATCAAACTGCTCCAACAACTCCCTTGTGCGGCGCTTCGTATCCTCGCGGCTCAGGCGGTAAAGCCGGCCGAGCATCAGCAGGTTCTCTTCGGCAGTCAGATATGGATCCACCGCCGCGAATTGGCCCGTCAGGCCGATGCTGCCGCGAACGTCGCAGTCCTGCTTCACGACGTCGTAGCCGTTCACCTGAGCTTCGCCACCATCAGGCGACAGCAGAGTGCTCAGGATGCGAATGGTCGTGGTTTTGCCGGCCCCATTGGGCCCAAGCAGCGCCAGGATCGAGCCGCGCCGGACACTGAAGTTAATGCCATGCAGCACCTTCAGATCTTTGAACGACTTCTGGAGATCCTTGACTACAATGGCGTTGTCTGCCGCGTGGAATGCTTTGCTTTCCATAGAGTGACCTCCGTTACCTTACCTTGACGATAGTGTACATTTGTTCTGCTTGAAGGGAGGATGAATTCTGCACAAGTGTTCACCTTGTTAAAGACCAGAGCGTTATGGTCCAGCCGTGATGTTCAGGAAAGAATCCGGGAGAGCATTGGTTCGGGAGAGACAAACAACCAGAGCAGGAACATCATCAATCCTCAGTTTGACAGCGTTGGCGGTCGCGGTTTTTTCAGCTAAACGGCTGGATGCGAGTGTGACTCACTAACACCCCGAGACCTCGGCTGCCGTGCGGGTCTGGCGCTGCATGGCAGGGCGACGAACCACAAACAACTTGCGCAGTGCGGCAAAATTGAGCGTGGGCCGCACGAAGGATGTTTCGTGACGGGCCTGCAACTGCTGCTCATTCTGGATCCGGGTGCGCTCGGTCAGAGGACTCATCGGTGCAAACATGGTGGTTACTCCTTATACTGCCTCGTTCGTTTATAACCTCCCTAGTATACGAAACCCTGAAGAGTCGTTCACCTGCCGAAAGATAGGTTGTGAGGTTGGTTTTTGGGGCTTTCCATGATACAAGGTACACCACGGACGATGGGTCGGGCGACCCAGTGGGTCGCTTTGGGCGGGTTTGTTAACCCGCCCCTACATACAAGACGCGCTCCCCCTCTCTGGCTGTGCCGAAGAGGGGGCCGGCTTTCAGGGGTAGGTTATTTATGCTTGGTGCTGGGCATGGTTTACCCCTATCCCCCACCCCCTGTCCCCGCACGCGGAGAAAGGGGCGCGTCGGAAGTCCCTCTCCGCGTACGGGGAGGGATATAGGGAGGGGTAAACTACCCGGAAAGCATCCCAGCTTATTCCAGAAGCGTTACGCCCAGTCGTTACCCGTTTTCGCCGGCCAGCCGGGCGATCTGAAGCACGCAGTGGCGGAACAAATTCTGCTTTTCCAGGGGGAGCGCGCTCTCCTCGATATGCGCGATGCGTTCCACATCGTTCATCGCCCGGATGATGCTGACCGGCATCTCGAGGTTGCCATCGGTGAATGAACTCAGATATTCGAGGGCGCCGATCAGAAAATCGCGCATCTCGTCATCGGCGCGGGCGGTGCGGAAGAAGCCCGCCAGGATCGGAGACAGCTTGGCCCCGCGCAGCGCGGGCGGCGTCGCGCTGAAGGAGCGCGTCGAGGCAAACGCATACAGTGCCGTGGCGAGTTCGGCGAAACTTCGCACCCGCTGCGTGATCGATTCACCGAATTCACCCCAGATGATCGAGCGCCAGACGTGGATCTGCTGGGGCACGCGGAGCAGCCGGCTGACCTCGTCCCGCCAGTCGTCCGCGATGGTGCCGGATACTCGTTCCAGCATCGTCTCGATATCGGTGTTGAACAGGTCCCTTTGCAGCAGCACGGCGAGATCGGGCCGGAGCGTCGGGAGAAGATCGGGGATAAAGACGCCGTTGGAGAAAAATTCACTGACATTCACGCCGTGGCAGCGCAAAAGTTCCTGCTGGAACAGCGGCAAATAGCGCTGTAAGGCGTCGTTATCCTCGCGCAGGGCCACAAACGCCGAATTGCCCGCCGGGAACGCCGTTTCGATCGTCCGCAGGAATTCACCCTTACGATCCTGGTAGACGCGCAGCGTGTTCAGAATCTCGTACACGGGCAGATGCGGCAGCAGGCGTTCCGCGATCATGCGCTCCTGCTCGGCCGGCACGAAGGCTTTTTGCGCAAAGCGTTCCAGCGCGCGGAACAACCCGGTCGTAAGCTGGTTGATGCCCAGCACCGCGGTTTGTGCCTGGTTGTGCGCGATCGCCCGCAGCAGGCTGCCCTGCTTCGCCAGCGGGATGATTTCGGCGATATTCGCGAGGATCCGCTGGCCGCGCTCGGCCCCAGTGCCCAGCGGTGCGCCGGCTGGTCGGACGGTCGCGCAGTTGCGGCACCGACCGCCCGATGAAATAGGAGATGATGTGGATGCCGAGCACGTCTTCTTCGCGGCCGTAGAGGATATGCCGGAAGCTGTCGGTCAGTTCTTCGAGGAACTCCTCGTAAAGCGCGTCTTTGGTCCCGATCGTCAGGCGTTCCAGCTCCTGCAAGCTGCGGCTCTGCGCGACCAGACGGCTCTCCCCGGCCATTTCCGGCCGCGCGGATCAGATCCTCGCGGTGGATCTGCTGCGATTCGCGCACGTGATAGAGCAGGCTGACCAAATCCTGCACCGGCAGGAAGCGCAGCTGTTCCGACAGGTTGCTCTGAAACGTCCGCAGCTCGCCGCCCAGGAAAACCCCCTGCAACGGAGTCACCGCGTAGGCCGTGCTTTTGCGTGCGGCGGGCAGCAGGTGCTCGGAGAAACGATGCTTGTTATGGGCGGAGTTCTGGAAGGCATGTTCGCCGGCCACCAGCGAATAGTACCCTCCCTGGCGCTGCATCGGCTCGCCGCTGCCCATTTTGATCCGCACCGATTCCGCGACGCCGTGTTCCGCCAGCCACGACTGCACATCATACTTGGCTTTCCTGTACAGAAAGGCAGCCGTCGCCTGGCTGACCTGCTGGCTCAGGTCGGAGCCGGCGATAAACACCTCGGGGATGATTTCGGTAAAACGCTCCTGCGGCGACTGGGCGGTGTGGCGGCTTTGCGTCGCGTAATCCCAGACCTGATCGAGATAGGCGCGGATATTCTGGACGGACTCGATCGCTTCAAACAGGGGGATCAGCCAGATCGACGGCAGATCAGACGATGGATGCTCCCGGTGCGCCTGCTCCAGCTGGGTGCGCATCTTCCGGTCGAGCGAGATCAGCGTCTCCGGCCGGGTGGACAGGCTGATCTGCATCGCCAGCGCCATGCCCGGATTGCCGTACTTGCCCGAGATGGTGTTGATCTCGTGCATATTGTAGACGGTCGTATCGATGGCGAACGAGTCCCGCGCGGTGATCATCGACTGCTGGATGCGCGGCGTGATGACGACCCGCTGCAAAATATCCTGATACGCCACGACTTCGCGCAGCAGGCGCTCGGACGAGCGGTTCATCTGGATGGCCGGGATCAGGGCGTGCAGCTGCTTGCGAAGCTGCTTGTTCAGCGCGAAGTAGTATTCAAGCGTCTTGCGCCGCTCCTGCCGCAGCTCGAACATCTTCTGTTCGTAGCGGTCGTTGTGCTGCCACAGCACTTTCGCCGGGATCGCGGCGCAGATGCAGCCGCGTCGTGATGCGCTGCACCGGCGTGGTCTCGACCGAAAACGGCAGAATACCCCGATAGCGCCGTTCGAGTTGGTGCGTCAGTTGGGTGATCTCATTCAGCAGTTCGGTGAAGCGCTGGTTGCGCTGCGCCAGCCGATCCAGTTCGGACAGCAGGTCGGGACTCACCGTGATGTCCGAGATCCACCTGCCGCAGGATGCCGAGAATACGCGCCATGCGCCGCACGTTTTCCATCACCACGGCCGCGGCCAACTGGTGCCCCTGGCCCGATGGCCGGTTGCTGCCGTCCCAGTCGCTCCAGAAGGACAGGAACGAGGTCAGCGAGGTGTCGGTAAACAGTTCGGTATACTGCTCGCCCGCGGTCAGGGCCGCGAGATCGAGCAGGATTTCGTCGGCCTCCTGCCGTGATGACACGCTGACATTCAGCCCCAGATACTCCTTGCAGCAGTTCCTGCGCCGCCTGTTCGATCGAGCGCGGCTGCGACCGGCTCTCCGGCGATCAGCGCTTTGAGAATCGCATCCAGGGCCAATTCGGCTTGCAGCGAATACATCTGCGTCGGGTGTACCGTCCGGTCGTAGGAGCGCAGCCGGAAAAGCTCCTGGCGGCGCGGCAGCGAATCCTTCATGAATTCCCGATCAAGCCGTTCGGCCAGCCGTTTGCCGCCATCGCCCAACGCCTGCCGCATCAACTCGTCGTTGACGAGCGCGCGATCGAGCAGCCGCGTGCGGAACAGATCCAGCCGTTCGGGCGCATAGTGCTGCACAAACTCGCGGCGGACCTGTTCGGCGTCCAGCAGGGGCATCGCCATCAGGCGGCGGCCCGCCCGGCTGTTCAGCGCCTGCTGCACGATGCGCTCGGTGATGGCGTCGATGGCATGCGCCAGTTCGGACGACCGCACGCCCTGCCCGAGTCGATCGGGCGGAAGGCCAACTGCTTGCGGTTATAGCGCGCGTCCTCGTTGGCGATCAGGCGGTTCAGATCGATCAGCAGGCGGCGGGTCTTCGCCAGCAGTGATTTCGGCATTGTCCACACCGCCCAGCGTCAGGCGGAACGTCGTCCGGCCGGTTTCAAAACCCTTCTCGGTGCGCGCGAACGTCGCCAGCGGCAGCAGGCCGATGCCGCGCCGCGCCAGCGATGCCGACAGCCAGTCCAGCGACAGGCCGGCCGGCAGCTTCCTGACGTGCAGCAGCGGATACATGCTCCCCACCGGCGGGATAATCGACCAGCCCGAACGGATTGCGATCCGGCGGCAGATTTTCCACCGCCGCCAGCAGGGCGCGCGTCCGTTCGGCAAAAATGGCGTTGCGCAGATGCCAGTAGGTCCGCACCGCCTGCGTCGTCCCGCGATAGAACAGGTAGCAGATCAGCACGGCGGCGATATTGGGCCGGATCTGCCGGTTGATCGCCTCAAAGCGCTCCCGCAGCGCCTCATCACGGATCTCGACCACGGCCAGCCGCGCCCCCGCCAGACAATCGGTCTTCGACATGGAGTGAACGGTAATCACCCGGTCGGCATGGTGCTCGTCGGCAATACCCAGCCACACCAGTTCCGACGCCAACTGGCGGATCGTCTTGATCTCGGGCAGATCATCGACCGGCGCGACGTTCTGGTAGGCCAGATCGTCGATGATATAAATGTTGTGTTCGAGGCAGTAGGTGATGAGCTTTTGAACCGCTTCCTGCTGGAAAACGCGGCCCGTGGCATTGTGCGGGTTATTGAGCGCGATCGCGCCGTCGCTGCTGCCACGCCGGATCCCGCCGGCAGAGGTCCTCCACCTTGTCGATCATGGCCTCGGCGTCCAGTTCCAGCGACTCGGTCAGCGGCACGGCGTGGACCTTGGGGAAGCACTGCTCGTAGGACCAGCTCAGATCCGGGATCACGACTTCGGTGATGCCGCAGTGAAAGCCCAGGATGCCCAGCGCCGAACGCGATGATCCGCTCACGACCGTACACGCTTCCGGCTGATACTGCGGCTGGTGTCTGACAAACACGCTCAGGTAGCTGCGCAGCAGCGCCTCGACGGTTTCCTCCCGGTGCAGGTTCTCGACCAGCCGATCGAGCAGTTCGCGCACCTCGATCCCGGCGAACTCGTCCAGCACATGCGCCTTCCACGCACTCTGAATCCGCCGGGCAAACAGCGCGCTTTTCTCTTCCAGCATCCGCAGCGAATGCTCCAATGTCTGGTTGTGGACATTGAGCAGTTCGTCCAGGTGCTGGCCCACCTGTTCGGCCAGATGGGGCAGCGCCGTTAAGGTCGCGCCATTGATCGCCACCCCCTCGAATGGGGGCCGCGCCTGCGGGATCGAGGGCGCGGCGTCCTGCGGGGGGCCGGCTAATTTCTGGTCGAGCAAAAAGGACAGGAACTCCACCTCGGAGGCAGACGGCGTTCCCTTGAGATTAAAATGCACATTCTCGATCGCGCTCAGAAAATCCGCATTGCCCACCATAAACACGGTCGGCAGGGCGTGCAGCTGCGGCGAAAAGATCGCGGGTGTCAGCAGCCGGATCACGCGCTGCACCAGTTTGGCTTCGCGAGCGAGCGAGAGATGGTTAGGCGCGTTGTTCGCCTCGACAAAAAACAGCGGCCGGTCCACGCTCAGCAGGCGCAGCCGGCGTCGGGTCACTTCGCCGGGGATACCGCCCAGCACCAGAAACGTCGGCGTCTGAGCCTGATCGATCAGACATTGTTCAATACGTTGGTAGGCAAGCTGTTCATCGGATGGCAGGTCCTCAAACAGCAGACCGGGGAGCGCCATAAAGTGCGGCAGCAGATCGACGTCGTAACACAGGATGCGAGCGGGCAGCGTCTCCAGGCGCGACGACAGCGTGAACAGGACCACGCGCAGCGCCTCCTGCATCCCGCCCGAGGCCAGGATCAGTTCCCGGCGGCCGGACTTTTCCCCGTTATCGTAGTACAGGGCTTCCTGCTGATGCTCGATCCACGAGCAGAACGCTTTGATCAGCGCATGGGGCGCTTTGGAAGAATATCCTCCGCGCGGCATGTAGGGGGCGCTCTTCTGGATGGTGCGGATCAGAAACTCAAGCTTGGGTTTGTCAGCGGCGTCCCATCCCAGAAATTCCAGGATCGCCTCTGGGTCGGCGTCGTTCAACTCCTCCTGCCCAATGTCGATGCCAAGCGCCGTGCGCAGAAACGCGGACGACAGGCGCGGATCTTGCAGCGGGTTCCCGATGTGGAAATTGATACGCTCCTCGGGCGGAACCGGCGCGGCGGCGGTCGTTTCGCTGACTTCGGAAACACGCGCGGCGCGGACGGGTCTCAGCCGGAAAAGGGCCATGGGATCGGGCAGGTGGGGCATGGGTTGGCGCTCGCTTGAACCTTGTTACGAGGCGGGCAGGCTTACAACCTATCTGTCAATTGCTGTCATCCGTAGGGGCGTATTGCGATACGCCCCTACAAAAACGAATTTCTGGATAGATCCTTATGCTCTCCCTCGCCTCGACCTATTTTTCGTTCTTGGATTCGAGTTCTTTCTGCACCAGATTGCGGAACAGGGTGAACAGCGCCGACCCGTTGGTGAGTTCCTGCGGCGTCAGGGAGATGACCGTCCGGGCATTCTTCAGGCTTTGGCTCGCTTCCGCCAGCCGGGCCGCCTGGGGAGTCAGCATCAGCAGTTCCGGATTCCGGCGCAGGATCTCCAGTTCCTCTTTTTCAAACGCCAGACGCAGCCGGCTGCGCTCCAACTCGTCTTTGATGCGCTGGCGGGCCAGTTCGGAATCGCTCTCAAACTGGACTTTCCTCAGTTCCGCCCGTTTCAATTCGAGGGCGTGTTCCATTTCCGCGATTTCCTCATCGGCGGCGTACTTGGCTTTGGCCGCGACCACGCGCGCCTGATGATTCAACTGCTCGGTGCGTTCGAGCAGCCGCGCTTCTTCCTGCTGGCTCAGCGCATCGGCAATTTTCGGATCCGCCGGATCGAGTGATTGCACGGTGAGCGAGATCAACTCCACGCCAAACCGCTCTTCGATCAGCTTCAGGTGCTCATTCAGGTGCGTCAGGATGGCCGGTGAGGTAATGGCGTGAATCTCGGACCGCTCGGTAAATTCCTTGACCAGCCCTTGCAGCAGGAACCCGACCTGATCGACGGCGCGCGCCACGGCCTCGCCGTCCCATCCCCCCACCCGGATCAGCGATTGGATATGCTCGACGGATGGCGCGGCCGAGCCGACCAGCTTGATCCGCACGACCAGATTGCCCATCGCGGCCGCTTCGACGGTCAGATGGAGCGGGCTCGTGGTGCGCTTGAGCGGCAGGCTGAAATGGCGCGGATACAGCAGCCCTCTGCGGATGCGAATCTGCCCGTTCGCCTCGTACAGTACAATCACATCCGGCTGGCGGATGCGGTACTCAAACAAGGCAACCAGCAGGCCGCCCACCAGCAGAACTGCAACAAGAACACCCGGGATGATTTCCATAGGTCTGTACCTCCGGCAGCGGCGGTCGCGGCTGCCAACTGCGGCACTGAAGCGACTGGCGGTTTATCGAGCGTGCCAGAAGCCGGGCGAGTGCGCCCCGGTATATTCGGTCGAAAGGACGATAAGGATTTTTTGGGATCCGGCGGCCGGTGGGTTAGGAGGTCGCGGCCCCGCTTCTCCGAATCAGTGTGACTGATTATACCCAACTCTCGACAAATCCATCATAAAACATTGGTGAAATCGCACTATATCCGCTAAACACGACGGAGAGGGCGCGGGGGCCAAAAAGTCCCCTCTCCGCGTGTGGAGAGGGGATTTAGGGGTGAGGTAAATCATTTCAATCGGGTTGTCAGTGAGAAGCGCCGGCCGGCCGCGCCGCCAGATCATCGTCCTCTGCCTGGACGGGAAACTTAACCGGCACGCGATCGCGCTGCGAGCGATAGATGGCGGTGAAGATCTCGACGGTGATGCGCCCCTGCGCCCCGGTCACGGCCGGATCGCGGCCCTCCAGAATCGCCAGCAGAAAATCGCGGTCTTGCAGCGTCAGATAGTGGCCCATCGGCTCGATCTGCTCGAACCGGGCGCGATCCTCGCGCTGCCACGGTTCCAGCAGCGCCTCTTCGCCGGGGATGGTCCAGAGATCGTTGACCGGCGGTTCCTGCACCGACGTCATCCCGGCGATGAACATGGAGCCGCCTTCTGGCTGGATGCCGATTGAACTGCCATTCGAGCCGTGGATGTGGATCTTGCTATAGAGGCCCGGATTCTGAGAGTTGCTGAGGACAATGCTGCCCATGCCGCCGTTCTTAAACCGAAGGACGGCCAGCGCCGTGTCGTCCACCTCGATATAGGGATGATTCAGGTTGTCCCAGTATCCGAACAGCTCGTCGATAGGGCCCATATACCACTGAAACAGATCTAGTATATGCGGTGCCTGGTTGACCAGCACTCCGCCGCCTTCGGTATCCCACTTGCCGCGCCACGGGTCAAACTCATAATATTTCTGGTCGCGCCAGCTGTACATCTGCGCTGTCGCCAGGATCGGACGCCCCAGTTTGCCGTCGCTGATCGCCTGTTTGGCGCGGATCACCGGCTCATAAAAGCGCCGCTGGCTGATCACACCCAGCTTCGCGCCTGATGCGTTGGCCGCGCCATTCATCGCGTCACAATCGGCCAGCGTGGACGCGAGCGGCTTTTCAACGAGGGCATGCACCCCCCGATTCAGCGCTTCGACCGTGTCCTGCCTATGGGCCGGGTGCGGCGTGCAGATCACGACGGCTTCCGCGCCCGTCTGTTCGATCAGGTCGTCTACGCAACTGAACGCACGGATGCCGTACTGATCGGCAAACGCCTGGGCGCGCGGCAGATTGTGGCCGCACACGGCGACCAGATCGGATTCGGGCAGCGATTGCAGAGCCTTAGCGTGCAGATGAGCTACTTTTCCATAACCGACGAGGGCTGTTTTTAATTTTCTCACGTTTAAAGTTTCCTATGGGTTCAGGCACCAGTTTGTTTCTATGTGTTATACTACTTTCGGTTGAGCCATCCTGGCAATTTTCTTGAAGAGACTGCCAGCGTGATTAAAGGTTGATGCCTGATATGACTGCGCAATCCACGATGGAAGCACTGGTTTTTACCGATTACAACCGGATGGACCTGCAATCCGTACCCGTACCCGCGCTGATCGAGCCGGACGACGTGCTGGTTCGGATTCGTGCCGCTGCGGTGTGCGGCAGCGATCTGCATGGTTACACGGGCAAGAGCGGCCGCCGCAAGCCCCCGCTGATCATGGGCCACGAGGCGTCGGGAGAGGTCGCGGCGGTGGGCGCGGGCGTCGAGCGAATCCAGCCGGGCGAGCGCGTTTCGATCCAACCGCTCGTTTACCGCCCGGATCCGGCCACCGGGCGCGTCGTGCGCCGTCTGATCGGGATGAACCTGCCCGGCGCGTATGCCGAATATACGATTGTTCCCGAGAAGAATCTGTATCGCATCCCGGATGCGCTGCCCTTTGAGGTCGCCTCCCTGACTGAACCCCTGGCGGTGGCCGTGCATGCGGTGGGCACCACCCAGATCCGTCCCTACGACCGCGCGATTGTCATGGGCGCGGGCACGATCGGGCTGCTCACCATGAAGGTTTTGCTGCTGGCGGGCGTGCAGAGCGTGGTGGTCAGCGACGTGAGCGACGACCGGCTGGCCATCGCCCGCTCGATGGGGGCGGCGTCCACCGTCAACCCGGCCACCCAGGATTTCCAGGCCTTTGTGAGCGACTACACGGCGGGTCAGGGGTTTGATGTTACCTTCGAGGCGGTGGGCATGAGTGCCACGGTGAGCCAATCGCTGATCGCGCTGCGCGACGGCGGCACCACCGTATGGATCGGTAACAATGTGCGGCTGGTGGAGGTCGATATGCAGGCGATCGTCACGCGCGAACTGCATGTCGCCGGCACCTACGGCATGAACGAGCGTGATTTTCAGCGCTCGCTGCAAATGGTCTCGGATGGGCGGGTGAACGTAACCCCGATCATTAATCGCCGGGCCGCGCTGGACGAAGGTCCGACCCTGTTTGACGAGCTGCTGCGTGACCCGTCGGTGGTGAAGTGCGTGATCGCGATGCCGTGAGCTAGCCCCTCCCTAAATCCCTCTCCACACCGTGGGGAGGGACTTCATTTCTATCCGAAAATCCGTTTTTGCAGGGGAGTATTGCGATACGCCCCTACGTAGTCCGATGATTGCGGGGGCGGCCATTCCAGAGTTCTAGCCCGTGGACACATCGCCCTGCGCAAGAGCCGCGAGTTCCCGTTTCGATAACCGCCACGATCCGATCCACATCGTAACCACAGCGGTTCCAGGGCCCGAACAGCCGCGTCTGCCTAACCAGCGTTTCGTCGCCTAAAATGGCTTCCGCGACTGCCATCACACCACCTTTACCCGGTTGGTCAGCGTATCCACGCCGTCGATCATAATCCGTACCGTATCGCCGGCTTGCAGGGTGAATTCGCCCGGCGGCACGATCCCCGTTCCGGTCAGCAGAGCCACACCATGCGGAAATTGCAGGCTGCGGCCGAGATAGGCGAGCAGTTCACTCACGCGGCGGCGAATGCGCTTCGTATCGGTTTCGCCCGCGAATACGACCTCATCCCGGCGTCGGATCTCCATGCGGACCGGAAGGGAGGGAAACTCCTCGACGGACCGCAGCCAGATACCATGTCCCAACGCGCAGGAGGCGGTATAGATCTTCGCCTGGGGCAGATAGAGCGGGTTTTCGCCCTCGATATCACGGCTGCTCATATCGTTGCCGGCTGTCATCCCCACGACTTCGAGCGCCGGATTGATGACCAGGGCCAGTTCCGCCTCCGGCACGTTCCATGTCGCATCCGACCGGATGCCAACCTCTCCCAGGTGGCCGACTGCCCATTCGCCGCGCGCCTTAAAAAACAGTTCGGGACGCTGCGCCCCATAAACCCGCAGGTAAATATCGCCGCCGTCGTCGGCTTCTTCCTGACGAGCCTCGCGGCTGCGCTCATACGTGACACCCGCGGCCCAGATGTCCTGAGTATCAACCGGCGCGAGCCAATGCGGGACGCCGGACGACGGCACATTCTCGAACATCGCCGCCGGATACACGGATGATGCCGACTCCGCCTGTTGTGCGAGCGCGTCCAGTGCCGCCTTGACATTCCCTGCCGATCCTTGCAGCCACGCGCTGATCGTGGGTACCGTTTCGCTCACATCCGCCACGGAATCCCCATGATGCACACCAATCCGAATACCGCGATCGGGATCAAAAAAACGCACCAGCCACATGGGTTTACTCGCCCCTTTTTGCGCTCAAAATGTGACAGAAGTGTTATAGGGTTGATTGTAGCGGATCGAGAGATCCGCACAAAGTCGTTTGGCAGCGCGCGCCCGACCTGCTAAGTTGAAACCAATAGGGATAAAACATCCTCGTGCAGCGGGATGAAAATCTTGCTTTTTCTCCAGTTTTTCCCTTGATTTTCTCTGTGTACTCTGTGCTCTCTGTGGTGAATGTCTTCTGTTTTCGCGGGAGGTAACATGCTATCCGGTCAAAATCTGATTGCGGGTCGATGGTTGGCGCAGGGAGACGAAACATTCTTCGGCGTCAACCCCCGAACCCGGACCGATAACCCGATCCGGTTCATCAATGCGACAGCGGGCGAGATCGATCGGGCCGTGCGGATGGCCGCCGACGCGTTCGGAATCATGCGCCAGTACAGCGCCGAGACGCTGGCAGGGTTTCTCGAGACCGCCGCGGAAGAGATCGAAAAGCTGGGTCCGGCGCTGATCGAGACAGCCGATGCCGAAACCGCGCTGGGCGCGCCCCGGTTAGAGAGCGAGCGCGGGCGGACCACGGCGCAACTGCGGCTGTTCGCCCGTCTGCTCCGCGAGGGATCCTACGTGGAAGCAATTATCGACACGGCGCTGCCCGACCGGAAGCCGGCACCTCGCCCCGACCTCCGGCGCATGCTGATCCCGCTGGGGCCGGTTGGGGTGTTTGGGGCAAGCAACTTCCCGCTGGCGTTTGGTGCGGCCGGAGGTGATACCGCCTCGGCGTTCGCGGCGGGCTGCCCGGTGATCGTCAAGGCGCACCCGGGTCATCCCGGCACGTCGGAACTCGTTGCCCGCGCGATTCAGGCGGCGGGCGAACGCTGCGATTTTCCGCCGGGCTTCTTTTCGATGATCCAGGGCAACAGCGTGACCGTGGGACAGGCGCTTGTCACGCACCCGCAGCTCGAAGCAGTGGGGTTCACGGGATCGCTGCGGGGCGGGCGCGCGTTGTTTGATGCGGCGGCGCAGCGCCCGCGGCCTATCCCCGTCTATGCCGAGATGGGCAGCGTCAATCCGATTGTGATCACACCCAATGCCCTCAAAGCGCGCGGTGAGAGTATCGCCGAAGGATTGGTGAATTCCGTGACGCTGGGATCGGGCCAGTTCTGCACGAAACCGGGACTGGTGTTCGTCGTCGATAACGCCGACAGCCAGGCGTTGATCGCCCGCGTCAGCGACCTGATGGATCAGCGCCAGCCCGGCGTGCTGCTCAATCAGGCCGTTCTGAGCCATCTATCGGATCGGGTTGAGCAGACTCTGGCATCCGGCTCAGTGGAGCAGCGCACCAGCGCGGCGTCAGTTGATGCAGAGGGCTTCTGCTTCGCGAACACAGCGTTGCAGACGACCTCGGATCGGTTCATCCGTGATGAGTCGCTGCAAGCCGAGCATTTTGGCCCGGTTGCGCTGTTTGTGGTGTGCCCCACCCTGGACGAATTATTCGCGGCGGTCGATACGCTGCAAGGCAATTTGACCGGGGCTGTCCATGCGGAAGATGAGGATCTGACCATCGCCGGTGAGGTGTTCTCACGGCTGCGGGAGAAAGTAGGCCGCCTGATCTGGAACGGCTTCCCGACCGGCGTCGAGGTCGTTTATGCCATGCAGCACGGCGGCCCTTACCCGGCAACCACGGCCCCGCATACTACGTCGGTGGGATTGACGGCCATCAAACGGTTCATGCGCCCGGTCGCGTTTCAGAACATGCCGGATGCCCTTCTGCCGGATGCGCTAAAAGATGCCAATCCGCTGAACATCTGGCGCACCGTCGATCACGAGCTGACTCGCGATCCGATTCGCCGGTGAGAAGCGACGTCAGCCGCCGATGGGCTTCTTCCCTGTATTCAACATAGCGATGAATTTGTCGATCCGCCGCTGCCGGGTTTCGGGTTTTTTGGCGGTCGTGACCTCATAGAGAACCACATATCGATTCGCGCTGTTGAGCCGATCAAATAACGCCTGTGCCGCTGGATTCTCCCGCAGAGCCGCCTGGAGGTCGTCCGGCACCGCGATCTCGCGCTGGGATGCATACGCCGCCTGCCAGCGTCCATCCGCTTTGGCGCGCTCGACCTCAGCCAGTCCCGCCGGGCGCATCTGCCCCTGCGCGATCAGGTGTTCCGCCTTCTCGCGGTTGATGCGTGACCATGGACTCCGGGCGCGGCGCGGCGTGAACTTTTGCAGCCAATACTCGTCATCCAGCTTGTTCTTCTGGCCGTCGATCCAGCCGAAGCACAGCGCCGCGGTGAGGGCTTCCTGGTATGAGACGGTAGCATGCCCCAAATCCTTTTTGGCGATCTTCATCCACAGCCCTTGCGACGAGGTGTGATGGGCTTCGAGCCATTCCGTCCAGGCCGCTTCGGATTCAAACGCGATAACCGGCAGATCGTTCATGGCTGGTTTTCGTCCCCTGCGAACACGACAGGCATCCCAAGAAATTCCCCAAAACGTTGGCCCGCGGCCGCGAACGCGTCACGCTCCGCCGCATTATAGGGACGGAACGGTGCCGACTCGATCACCACGGATTTTTGGCGAAACGTGCGCCGCCACAGCCCGATTAGCTCACCCCGCAGAACGAAGGGTGATGTGAAAAAACGATTCGTAACCAGTTCGTTATATTTCGGGTCAAGGCTCGCACTGTGGTTTTTATAGGCGATCGTGAACTCGTCGTATACGGGCAGCAGATGGCCCTGTGCCGGCGGAATCGAGTCGACCGGCGCGCCTGCGACATACCAGTAGATCTCGCCGTCGATCTCGTCATGAGACAAATCGAGCATGGCCAGCCCGGCCTTGACATCCGCCACGGTCAAGCCTGACCACCACGCGAAGTCCTTCACGGTGGCCGGTCCATGGCTGGTAAAGTACCGCCGGGTGAGTTCGGCCAGCGCTTCGTCGCGCGCAAGGCGGCGAGCTTGTGGCGCGCGCTCTGCGATCAGTGCGTAAGTCTGCTTCTTGCCGTGCCGGCGTCCGCTGCAGATCACCCCTTCCAATTCGGCATGGTGTACCATGTAACCAAGTCGCAGGTTGTCTGCGGTATCGATCCCGGCCTGCGACAGGACAGCACCCAGTTCCGCCCGTGTCAGGTGCCGGTCCCCCTCGACGGCCCGCGCGATGATCGCGTCGCAGCGGCGGAGCAGGGTATCATCCAGTCCAAGTCTGCGGTACATGGTGCCATTCACCGCATGGACGCGCGGCGCTGTCAGTTCGAGCATCCAGCGAATATCTGCCGGGGTGACAAAATGCCAGGTGGGGCGCATCACATGGGTGCGCAGAATCGCACCGTCCGCAAAGGCCTGCTCGACCACGGCATCGGTCGCCTCTTCCATCCGCAGGCCGAGCGCCCACTTGGCGAGCGCATATTCCTGCGCCTGGACTGCCCCGAACCAGGACACCACATCCTCAGGCCGCTGAAATTTTGGTCCTTCCAGATGTTGGCTGTAGAGCCGCTGCCAGGCAATTCGGGACATAGTTTCATCTGCTCCGCGATCGTAATGGTGTACCATACCAAGCAGGATCGTAGCAGATTAGTCGCCCTCGTCCCGACCTTTTTCGTCCGCGAAGGATAGGCCGTGAGCGGCAAGGGCTTGACGCAGTTGTTCGACGGCCTTATTGCCGATTCCGTGCAGCCGCCTGAGTTCGGCCTCGCTGATGGTCGCCAACTGCTCAAGGCGGGAAATCCCCGCGCCGTTCAGCGCCCGGCGCGCCGGTTGGGCGAGCTTTTCGGGAGGTTGTCGGCGTGGGGATCATGATTCATGGCGGTGCTCCTTTGCTGCTGTCCAACGTAATGATTCGCACACGCGTTCTATTAACTATATGGCTCTTCTCACGAAATGTCAAACCGCTGTTGGGTAATATTTCGAACGGGCTTTTTAGGCTTGCTGCTCTTGACAACCGGCGCTCCTGCCTGCTACACTACGCGCGGTTAGTGAAAGGTATCACAGGTCCGATGGTTAACTAGCAGGCATTCTACGCGACAAGTATTTTGATCCGCGCCCCCCTGACGGCGAGGGCAGCGGACCTTGTCGATCTGCGCCTGCTGGTCCTCATGAATTCCATATCCGTTGCGGTGTGACCGCAGGTGCATGGCCTGCGGTTTTTTGTTGTCTGTCTTCTGTGCTCCGAGATCCCGCAGGCAACCTGCTTAGCAGGCAGCCTGCTTTTTGTGGTGACAGGTTGAGGAGGATCGAATGGTTCGGCAAGCATAATGAAGGTTCCTGCGGCCCGGTCGCGCCGGGGAAACTGACCCGTCCAATCCGTTTTTGCACACAGAAGGTATTACACCATGACTCTGACCTTGCGTCCCTACCAGCACGAAGATGATTACTGGCGGATCCGCGTCTTTTTGCGCGAGATCGGCCTGCTCGACAACCGGCATGAGATCACGTGGCAGGTCGCGCGGCTCGATTACTGGCGCTGGCACGTCATCGCCAACTGCGAGCCGTCGATCTCGCTTGAAGACCAGACATTCCTGTGGGAGACCAACGGCGGGCAGCTCGCCGCCGTGCTCAACCTGGAAGGTCGCGGCGACGCCCATTGCCAGGTCCATCCGGCCTATCGCACGCCCGATCAGTATGCGGCCATGCTGGCGGTGGCCGAACAGCATCTCGCTATACACACGGACGATGGCCGTTCCAGGCTGACTCCTTGGGCACATGCTCATAATACCGTACTGCAATCCGTGTTGGCCGCGCACGGGTATACCAAAGGCGATTGGCCCGAACACAAGCGAACTCGCGTGCTCAATGGACCGATCACCGTGGCGCAGCCCGCGCCGGGTTACACGATCCGCGCGCTGGGTGATGCGGACGAACTGCCCGCGCGCAGTTGGGCCTCATGGCGCGCCTTCCACCCGGACGAGCCGGACGAGGCGTACCAGGGCTGGACTTGGTACCACGGCATCCAACGCATCCCGCAGTACCGCCGCGATCTCGATGTGGTGGCGGCTGCGCCCGATGGCACGATCGCCGGGTTCTGCACGCTGTGGTACGACGATGTCACCCGGATGGGCTACTTCGAGCCGGTGGGTGTCGTGCCCGAACACCAGCAGCGCGGCCTGGGCAAAGCGCTCATGACGGAAGCGCTGCGCCGCATCCAGTGCCTCGGCGCGACGCTGGTCAGCGTTGGGGGCTATTCCGCCGCGGCGAACGCCCTGTACAGCGCGGTCATGTCGCCCGACTGTGAGCTGATCGAACGCTGGGAAAAAACGTGGTAAAACCGCGAAATTTCTGAGGATGGAGACAACTATGCACACCAAAACCACGATGATTCACACCCATACAGCCGATCGCCCGCTGGCGAGCGAGGCCGATGCCATGCGCCTCCGCCAATTTCTGATCGACACCTATGACCTGATCGGGCGCGAGTTCAACTGGGAAACGCGCCGCTGGGAAGGTACCTATTGGTGCGTCAGTGATGCAGATCGGGCCGATCCGACTCGGAACGCGGGCACGCAGCTTTGGGAAACCGCCGACGGACAGCTGATCGGCGCAGCTATCCTCGACGGACCCGGCGATGTGGCCTTGCAGATCCATCCCGCCTACCGCGACCTGGAAGACGCCATACTGGACTGGGCAGAGGATCATTTCGCCAATACGAATGCGTCCGGCCAGCACGAGCTGATTGCCTGGGCGTTCGACTGGGATACGGTTCGCCAGGAGCGGCTGGCGCGGCGGGGCTATGTCCTGAGACCAGAATGGTTCTGGCATAATCGCCGGCGCACAGTGAGTGATCCTGTGCCGGATGTCCCGCTCGCCGAGGGTTATCACATGCGCAGCGTGTACGACACAGACGAGGATGGTGAACGCTGGGTGGCATGTTCCAATACGGTGTTTGGGCAGGCCTATCGGGTGGATTTCCACCGCAACTTTCAGCGCTGCGCGCCATCGCACAACTATGATCTGCATCTCGTCGCTGAAGCGCCCGACGGCACCATCGCCGCCTTCGCCGGTTTGACGGTCGATACCGCGAACCGCACCGCCGTATTTGAGCCCGTCGGCACGCATCCCGATCATCGCCGCAAGAGGCTGGCGCGGGTGCTCATGCTCGAAGGCATCCGCCGCCTGCAAATGCTCGGCACCGCCGACACGGTTTACGTGGCGAACTGGGGCACCGCCGACGCGGGCAAGCTTTACGCCTCCCTGGGCTTGGAACACTACACGTCCACCCGCGCCTGGGTCAAAACCTTCTGATTCCCCCCATCGAACCACAAGAACAGGCTGGAGCGTAATACTCCAGCCTGATGAAGCAGATGGTGCTGGCGAGAGAAACGCGGGGGAATTGGTTCGGGTACCGCCGGATCGTACCCTTACTCGGTATCCAGGCTGCGCGTGCTCTGCCGGACGATAAGCTCTGGTAAGAGCACATGCGGGTGGGGTTCCAGGTCGGGATTCTCGATCTGTTCAAACAAAAACTGGAACGCTAACCGGCTCTGCAAATCGAAGTTAAAGGCAACCGTGGTCAGAGGGGGAATCAGAAACCGCGAAAAATAGGAATTGTCAAAGCCGACCACCGACACATCGTCGGGCACCCGCAGGCCGTATTCATGCAGGGCCGCCAGCGCACCGATTGCCATCTGATCATTGCCAATGACCACGGCCGTAAAGTGCTGTCCGCTTTCGATCAGCCGGCCCATGCCTTCGTAGCCGGACGTTACCGCGCGGTCATGCGAAAAATAATCCCCGGCAGCACTCGACACGAGCTCAAGCCCATAACTGTGCAGCATCTTTTGGCAGGTTTCGTGGCGCAGGCGTGGATTGATCGCGTCGATCAGGCCGGTGACTTCAGCGATCCGGCGGTGCCCCCGATCGAGAAGGTGCTGAACGACCAACTCGGTGGCACGTACCTGATCGTAACCCACCCAGGTGATCTTCGAGCCCAGCGCGAAGTCGCGCCGCACAATCGGGATCCCGTGACACATGCTCAGCAGCGTGTTGTCGTCGATGACCAGCTTGGGCGCATAGAGAAAAATGCCGTCGACCATCCGCGCGGCGGCCATATCCAGCGTATGGGCGAAGGTATCCCACGTGCATTCGGCATAGATGGCGGAATAGCCGGCCTTGCTGGCTGCTTCGGGCAGGGGGATTTCGAACGGGAACTTACCTTCCAGGTTGATGATCTGGATGGTATAGGAGCGGTTGGTGTTCAACATTTGGGCGGCGACATTCCGGTGGTAGCCCATTTTTTTCATGATCTGCAAGACGCGCTGACGCGTGGCCGGTGCAACGGATGGACTTTCGTTGAGCACGCGCGAAACCGTCTGGTACGACACGCCCGCCTCGCGCGCGACGTCATGAATAGTAGGGCGATTCTCTTTTAGCATTTCCAGCCCCGATGTGAAGGGTCACATGTATGCTTGCCGGATGATTGACTGCTGCCCAAATGCTTCAGGATCCATCTGATTGTAGCACATTCGCCTGAAAATGGCGACCGTATCCCACGCAGAGCGCGCCTGTTGATCAACCGGCTCCTCAGCTTACTTGACATCAGATGCAAATAATTATACCATGAATGTGACCGATCACATCGTTTTGTAGACTCGACCAAGTCTGGGAAAGGAGGCGCGAGCGCACCAGCCTTTTTGAATGACCCGGCAATTGGAAGTACGCTACACCTTATGAAAGGAAAAAGCCGATGAAAGCCCTGAAATTGTTGTTCGTTTTCGTCATGGTGGCGAGTTTGGCCCTGCCGGCGGCTGTGATTCATGGTCAGGAGACGATCGAATTACAGATGACCTGGTGGGGATCGCAGACCCGGCACGATAAAACCATTGCCGTCATCGAAATGTTCCAGCAAGAGCACCCCAATATTAAAATTGTCTACGAATTCGCCAACTTTACCGACTATTGGACGCTGCTCTCCACCAAAGCCGCCAGCGACAGCCTGCCGGATCTGATGCAGCACGACTATGCCTATCTGGCCGAATGGGCATCCCGCGGGCAGTTGATGCCGCTCGATGACTTTATCGCCAGCGGCGCGATCAACGTGCCGGATGTGTCGCAGTCCATTCTCGATTCCGGGAAGATCGACGGCGTAACCTACGGCGTCTCGCTGGGATCCAACTCCCAGGCAATCATCCTCGACGTGGATGCATACGAGCAGGCCGGGTTGGAACTGCCTTCGCCTGACTGGACGTGGCAGGAATTTGAAGAAACCGTGACGGCCCTGCACGATAAACTCGGCATCTGGGGATTCGGCACGCTGCTGGACGACGAAGCCCTGTGGAAGTCGATCCAGATTGGACACGGCCAGTGGGCGTTCAACGAGGATGGCACGGCGCTCGGTTATGAAGACGACCAGCCGATGATCGACCACCTGAACATGGTCATGCGCCTGCAAGACGCCGACGCAATCCCTGACATTGAGACCGAGATCGAACTCGACACGGCCGGGCCCGAAGGCAGCCCGCTCGTGACCGGCAATTCCGCCATGCAGTACCAGTGGAGCAATCAGGTTCTCGCCGTTGCCAATGCGGCCGGGCCGGAACGTCACTTCAAGCTGTGGCACCTGCCCCGCCCCGAAGGTGGACAGTCCTCCAACTATCTGAAACCGTCGCAGTTCTTCGCGATCCCGGCGACCGCCAAGCATCCCGAAGAAGCCGCCATGTTCATCGACTTCTTCACCAACTCGCTGGAAGCCAACGAGATCCTGGCCGCCGAGCGTGGTGTGCCGATCTCCGCCGCCGTGCGCGAGCACCTGCTGCCGAACCTGGACCCGATCATGGCGGAAACTTTCGACTTCCTGGTCCGCGTCGAGGCCGACAGCAGCCCAGTTCCTCCGCCGGATCCTCCGGGGTGGGCCGATATTCGGTTGAACGTGTATGGCCCGCAGTTCGCCGATCCTATCCGATTTGGCGAAATGAGTCCCGAAGAAGGCGTACAGTTCTTCCGTGAGGAAGCGAACCGTATTTTAGCCCAGAATAAGTAGTCGTTGTCGAGAGACCAGGTATAGGGCAGCGCGGCACTGCCTGCCCTATACCTCTTTTGAGGAGCATAACGCATGGGCGAAACGAGTTTGGCCGCCAAGACCGAACAGCCACTGGCAAAACAAAAGGCACGCTTTTTGGCTCCGCGAAAACAGTATTCCTTCAGCCGCAATAATTTTTTCGGTTATTTGTTCATTTCTCCCTGGCTGATCGGCTTTTTTCTGTTCAGTCTGATCCCGATCGCGGCATCGTTCGCGCTTGCGTTTACGAACTATGATCTGCTCGGTGGGGATCTCAAATTTATCGAGTTCGATAACTTCGACCGCATGTTTTACCACGACTTGCGCTATTGGAAGGCCGTGCGCGCCACCGTAAAGTACGTCTTTTTTGCGGTTCCACTGCGCCTGACCTTTGCCCTGGCCGTCGCCATGCTGCTGAACACCAAGCGCCGCGGCGTTTACCTGTACCGCGCGGCTTACTACACCCCGTCGATTGTGGGCGGCAGCGTGGCCGTGGCGGTGATGTGGCGGCAGATTTTCGGCACCGACGGGTTGGTCAACACCATCTTTTCAACCGATATCAAGTGGATCGGCGATCCGCGTTACGCGCTCGGTACGCTGGTTACGCTGGCCGTCTGGCAGTTTGGTTCCCCTATGCTGATCTTCCTGGCCGGGCTGCGCCAGATACCGCACGAGTTATATGAAGCCGCTTCGATTGATGGGGCGAGTGCGCGGCAGCGATTCCTGCGGATTACGCTGCCCATGCTCACGCCCATCATCTTCTTCAACCTCGTGATGCAGACCATCCAGAATTTCCAGCAGTTTACCCAGGCGTTTATCATCTCAGGTGGCAACGGCCGGCCGCTTGATCGCACCCTGTTATATCCGATCTATCTCTACCGGCGCGCGTTCGTGAATTATGAAATGGGATACGCTTCCGCGATGTCGTGGATTTTGCTGGGCACGATTGCCGTTTTGACCGGCATTCTGTTCCTGACGTCGCGCCGGTGGGTGTATTACCAGGGAGACAGCCGATGACGGGCATCAACATCGAACAAAAAGCGGCAGCCATCGAACTGACCAGGCGTCAGAAGAATTTCCTGCGGGCAGCGCTTTACCATCTGGCCGTTGGCCTGACCGGCCTTGCCATGATCTACCCGATCCTGTGGATGGTCGCCGCGTCGTTTAAGGAGACATCCGAGATCTGGACCAACGTCGATTCGCTGCTCCCGCGCGAAATCCACCTCGAAAACTATACGAATGGCTGGAAAGGGATCGGCGGAATCACCTTCACCACCTACTACAAAAACTCGTTTATCTACGCGGGGATTGGCACGCTGTTCCAGGTCGCGACGTCGGCCGTAGTTGCCTATGGCTTCGCACGGATGGATTTTTTCGGCAAGCGCATCTGGTTTACCGTGATGCTGGCGACGCTGATGCTGCCCGATCAGGTGCGGATGATCCCGCAGTATATCGTGTTTGATCGCCTGGGCTGGATCAACACCTTCTATCCCCTGCTCCTGCCACGCCTGGGCGGTGCGCCGTTTTTCATCTTCATGATCGTGCAGTTTATTCGCGGCATCCCCACCGAGCTTGACGAAGCGGCGCTCATCGATGGCTGCTCGAAGGGGGGGATCTTCTTCCGCATCATCCTGCCCCAACTGAAACCGGCGATCATCACGGCCGCGATCTTCTCGTTCTACTGGGCGTGGGACGATTTTATGACCCCGTTCATTTACCTGACGCGCCCGGAACTGCACACCGTGTCGGTCGCGCTGCGCTCGTTCTCTGACCCGGCGAGCGCGACGGACTGGGGCGCTATTTTTGCGATGTCCACCCTTTCACTGCTGCCGGTGTTCATCATCTTTATCTTCTTCCAGCGCTATCTGGTCGAAGGGATTGCCACCACCGGGCTGAAAGGTTAGGGCTGGCCGCCTGTGAATGAGCCGACCATGGCCGAAAAGCCGCCGCGCGGGTGGGCTGACATTCTCGACAAAGTGACGACCTTTATTCTGGTCAACATGCTCTGGATGGTGCTGGCGGCACTGATCATCACCCTGCCGCCGGCCACCGCCGGTCTGTTCGCCACGCTGATGCCGTGGATGCGCGGCAAGACGTCCGAGCCGTTCCGCGATTTTTTCGGCGCGATGCGGCGTTATGCGGTCCAGAGTTATATGATCTTCCTGGGCGATGTGGGGATCGGGCTGCTGATCTGGGTGAATTTTCAGATCTTTCGCCAGATGGACGGCCTGAATTTGCCGGCGCTGCTGTCGCTCAACGTGACGATTGTCGTGGCGGCTGCCGCCGTCGCGACCAACCTGTATCTGTGGCCGCTGCTGGTGACGGTCGACGCGCCGCTGTCGCAGCTGGTGCGGACCGCCGCCAGTGTCGCGCTGCTGCACCCGATCTGGTCGATCTTCGTCGCACTGCTGGCGATGGGACCGTTGTTGGGTGTGTTTATTCTACCGCGCTTTATCGTCCTGATGGGGACGTTTTCGACGTGCGCCCTGCTGGTAAGCTGGGGGGCGTGGCGCGTGCTCGGCCCACTTGAGAGGAACTGAATTCGATGAGCGAACCGCTCGACACGAAAATCCACCGGGTTGCCCAGGCCCTGATCCGCATGCTGCAGGACGACTACGAGAATTTCCTGCCCGAGATCAACCGTTGGGACTGGATGCCCGGCGTTGGACTGTATGGGCTGATCCGCGCCTGCGAAGTTTTGGGTGAGCCGAAATATCTGGAGTATCCGAAGCACTACGTCGACCGGCTGCTCGATCGGGAGATCGTGTCGTATTCGATCAATGGCTCGATCATGTTTGAGGCCGTGCTCAAGCTCTACGAGCACACCCGCGATCCGCGCTACGAGCAGGAGCTTCGCTATTATCTGCGCTGGCTGCTGCGCAGCGCCCCGAAATGTCAAAACGGCTGCTTTGAGCACACCTGGACCGAAACGGACGCCAATCTGGCCGAACAGGTGTGGATCGATACGCTGTTCATGGCGGGGATTGTGCTGGCGGACAGCTTCCGGCTGTTGGGCCGCACAGACTGCAAGGCCGAAGCGCTCCGGCAGTTCTCGGCACATCAGGCCTGTTTGCAGGATCCGGCCACAGGTTTCTACCGCCATTTTTATCAGGTGGACACGAACAGCTACGCGGCCGGGGCGTTCTGGGGACGCGGCAACGGCTGGATGGCGGCGAGCGTGGCGGATATGCTGGCGGCGGTCGGCGTCGAGGATCCGGCCCACGCGGACATTGTCGCGTCCTTCCAGCGCCAGATGAACGCCGTGCGATCCGTTCAGAAGCCGGACGGCGCGTTCCATACGATTCTGGACGACCCAGACACTTATGTGGAAATGTCCGCGACGGCGGCACTGGGATATGCGGCGCTCAAAGGCACCCGCCTGAACCTGCTCGACGGCGAATTTGACGCGGTAGGCGAACGCGCGCTGGAGGCTGTCTTGTCCCATGTGGGCGAGAACGGCATTGTGAATCAGGTGTCGAGCGGCACCTCCGGGTTCATCCCCTATGAGCAGTACAACCATATCCCCATCGCCCCGCGCCTCTACGGGCAGGCGTTGGCGATTCTGCTGATGACGGAATATCTCACTATCAAACAGCCCAGCACATTATGATGTGGGCTGTTTCTCCGGCAGATCAAACAGATCGCTGATCCGCACCGGCCGCCGCGTTTCCATCGACAGGTTGGCGGCGATCCCGGTCAGGATGGACGCGGCCCCGTCGATATGCGAGGCGGCACGGTGGAAGGGATCGGGCGGCGGCACGGGCGCAAACAACTGTGCCAGCAAGACCGGATCGGCCCCGCCATGTCCTCCTTCGCTCGCCGGAATGGGAACCTCGTAACCCTCACCGAACATCGGGAACACCTTCAGAGTAGAACGCTTAAACGCGCCCGTGCTGGCGGTGAGATCCGGTTCGGGCAGACCGGGCTGGCCTTTCAGCCAGGCGGTAGTCTCCTGCACGTCGAGCTCGGCGCGGCCCTTGGTGCCGTTGATCGCCACGCGCAGCCCCTCCCAGGGTGAGTAGGCGATCAGGCAGTACGACAGGATCACGCCGTTCTGATAGCGCGCGGTCACGGCCATCGTGTCCTCAATCGTGATCGGCTCGCCGAAGACGTTCCGATCGCGGATATAGCCGTCTTCGGCTTCCGCGTCGAGATACAACTCGCGCAGTTGATCGTCCGCGTCCAGAAACAGCGCGAACGGGTCCTTTTGGGCGGCCGGCTCGCCGGTATAACGCGCATAAGAGTAAGTCTCGCCGCGCGCTTCCGCATTCGCCCGGCCGTAGAACTTGAGATCCCCAAACGCGAACACGTCGGTCGGATACGAGTCGATCCACCAGTTGACCAGATCAAAGTGGTGCGTCGCCTTATGGACCATCAGCCCGCCGGAATTGTGCTTCTCGCGATGCCAGCGTCGGAAATAATCGGCCCCGTGGCGCGTATCGAGCATCCACGAAAAATCGATGCTCAACGGCCGGCCGATCGTCCCTTGCATGACGACCTCGCGCAGGCGGGTATACGCCGGGGCATAACGGTAGTTAAACGCCACGCGCAGCGATTTGCCGGTGCGCTGGATCGTATCAAAGATCGAGCGGGCTTTCTCCACGTCGATCGTCATGGGTTTTTCGGTGATGGCGTTGCAGCCCAGTTCCATCGCCCGGCTGATATACAGATGGTGCGTCGCGTCGATGGACGTCACGATGACGGTATCCGGCTGTGTGTCGGCGATCATCTGGTCAAACTGCGAGGCGTGATAGGTCGGGCAGGGTGCATAATCGAATTCGTCCACCAGCCGCCGGTTATACCAGTCCATGCGCGTCTGGTTGAGATCGCACAGCCCGACCAGCGCGCACGAGTCGCGATACGTGCCCGTTATTGCTTTGATATACATGCCGGCGCGCGATCCCGTGCCGACCACGACATATTTGTGTGTCATATCCCCCTCGTTTCTGTTGTGACCAGGGGATTTTTTACCACACTTTTGGCCGAAGCGCGACCCGGCTTGCTGGCCCCTCCCTAAATCCCTCCCCACGGAGTGGAGAGGGACTTGGCCGCGGGCGTTTTCCCTGCTCCACCCCATGGGCAGACACAGGGGTCCACCCCTACTTTCTCTTTCCTTCCATAACCTCTGCGTGCTCTGCGCCTCTGCGGTTCGCCCTTTTTCTGACAACGGGGTTATTCCGACAGGCTGACGAACTGCCGCGCGTGCAGTTGGCGGTAGATACCATCGTGCACCATTAATTCCTGGTGGGTGCCGCGTTCGACAATCCGGCCGTCGTCCACCACCGCGATCAGATCGGCGTTTTCGATGGTGGTCAGGCGGTGGGCGATCACGATCGCGGTGCGGCCGTGCAGCAGGCGCTCCAGTGCATCCTGAATCAGAGTCTCTGTCACCATGTCCACACTGGACGTCGCCTCGTCCAGAATCAGGATGCGCGGGTCCGCGAGCACCGCGCGGGCGATGGAGATCAACTGGCGCTGGCCCACCGAGAGATTCGCCGCGTCTTCCAGAATCACGGCGTTGTACCCATCGGGCAGCGTGCTGATGAAATCGTGGATGTTCGCCAGCCGCGCCGCCTCTTCGACCGCGGCCGCATCCGCCTGCGGGTTGCCATAGCGGATGTTGTCGGCCACCGTGCCCGCGAACAAAAATGGATCCTGCGGCACGATCGCCATCTGCTCGCGCAGCGATTGCTGCGTCACGCTGCGCACATCCCGCCCGTCGATCCGCACCGCGCCATCCGTCACGTCATAAAAGCGCGCGACAAGGTTGGCGATCGACGTTTTGCCCGCGCCGGTCGGACCCACCAGCGCCACGGTCTGCCCCGGCTCGATCGCCAGATTGATATGGTCCAGCACCGGCACGCCATCGCGGTAGGCGAACGAGACGTCGCAAAGGTCCACGCGCCCGGCGATGAGCGGCATCGGGATCGCATCCTCCCGATCCGCGACCGACGGCGGCGTATCAAGCAGTTCCAACACGCGCTCGCCGCCCGCCATAGCCGCCTGCATCGTCGTGTAAAGCTGGCTGAGCTCCTGAATCGGCTGGAAAAAACGCGTGACATAGGCCAGGAATGCGACGACCACGCCTACTGTCAGATCGTCACTGTTCACCAGCAGCCCGCCCGACCACAACACGATCCCGGTAGCCAGCATGCCCAGAAATTCGACCGACGGCAGGAACACGAACGAAAGCCGCATCGCGCTGACGATCGCATCACGGTTGGCGCGGTTCACTTCGTCGAAGCGCTCGAGCGACGTTTCTTCCTGCGCAAACGCCTGGATCACGCGCATCCCCGATAAATTCTCGGCCAGATCCCCAATCACCGCCGCGATCCGCGCGCGCGTCCGCCGGTACGCGACCTTCGCGCGCCGCGCAAAGATCATGGTCGCCAGCACCATCAGCGGGAGCACGCTAAAGGTGAGCAGCGCCAGCTCGGGACTCATCGAGACCATGACGCCGACAATCCCCACCAGCAGCAGCGTATCCCCGATCAGCATGACCAGCCCTTCAGACAGCAGTTGGTTGATCACGGACACGTCGCTGATGACGGTTGAGATCGTGACGCCGACGATGTGCGTATCGTGATAGCCCAGCGACAACCGCTGCAAATGGCGGAACAGCGCGGCGCGCAGATCGACCAGCACCCGCTGTCCCACCCACGCCAGCATATAACGCTGCACGGCGGACGAACCATAGAGCCCAATCAGCGCGGCACACATGATGAGCACCAGCCGGTTCAGGCCGCTGCCATCACCCCGGCGGATCGGCCCGTCGATGGCCTCTTTCATCAGATAGGGTACGACCAGCGTAAGCGCCGATGAGACGAACATCCCCACAAACGCAACGGCCATCCGCTGCCAGTAGGGGCGCACAAAAGCCAGCAGGCGCTGTACCACGTGCGGGTTAAAACTCTTCCCTTCAACCGGGTCGCCAAACCCTTCGATCGCGCTGCGCGGCCCGCCGACGTTAGCGCCGCCGCCAATGGAAAATGACATGTGAAATCCTTACCCGACGTGTGTGATATACCTCAAACAGAGCGTTCAGCGTTCAGCTTTCAGCTAAAAACAAGAACTCAAAGCGTCCGGCCGGTCTGAGCTTCGGCTTTTGGCTGATCACTGATAGCTGACGGCTGACCGCTCCTAATGCAACTGCCGGTTATAAATTTCCGCGTACAGACTGGATTGTTGCAGCAGTTCCTCGTGCGACCCGCTGGCTGCCAGCCGGCCGCGATCCAGCACCAGCACCTGATCCGCCATGCGCACCGTGCTGAGCCGCTGCGCGATCACAAACGATGTCCGGCCGTGCATCAGGTGCTCAAGCGCCTGCTGGATCAGACGCTCGGTTTCGGTATCCACGCTCGACGTGGCATCATCCAGCAGCAGGATTCGCGGGTCTTTGAGCAGCGCGCGCGCAATTGCCACCCGCTGCTTTTGCCCGCCGGACAGGGTGATACCCCGCTCCCCGACTTTCGTTTCGTAGCCTTCGGGCATGTGCAGGATAAACTCGTGCGCCTGCGCCGCGCGCGCCGCCGCGATCACATCCTCCTCACGGGCATCCGGCAGGCCAAACGCGATATTCTCGCGGAGGGTGGCGGCAAACAGCGTGGTATCCTGCAAGACGATCCCGATCTGGTCGCGCAGCGAATTGAGCGTCACCCGGCGAATGTCGAGCCCATCGATCGTGATGCGGCCCGCGTCGGGATCGTAAAAACGCGGGATCAGGTTGATCACGGTCGATTTGCCGCTGCCGGTCGTGCCGAGCAGCGCGATCACCTGCCCCGGCTGCGCTTCGAAGCTCAGATCGCTCAGCACCGAGCGCCGCCCCAGGTAGGCGAAGGACACGTTCTCGAAACGGACATGGCCCTGCACCGGCGGCAGTTCGATCGCGTCCAGCGCTTCTTCCACCTCCGACTTGCTGTCCAGGATCTCAAAGATACGCTCGCCGGCGGAAGCGGCCATCGCCACGGCCGGAATGATCACGCCCAGGCGGCGCACGGGCTGCGTGAGTTGGCCCAGATACGCCGTGAAAGCGACCAGCTCGCCCAGGGTCAACTCGTCGCGCATGACCAACCGCCCGCCGTACCACACGATCAGGATCGTGCTGACGCCCGCGATGCCGTCGATGAGCGGGACATACAGCGCATCGGCCCGGATCGAGCGTGCCGACAGGGCAAACCAGTGATTATTCTGCACTTCAAATTTCGCCACCTCGGCGTCTTCCTGCGCGAACGCCTTGACGACGCGCGTCCCACGCAGATTTTGCTCCAGCACCGTCGTCAGGACGGCAAGCTGCTGTTGAATTTGCAGCGACAGCGGGCGATAGACGCTCCCGAAGCGATAGCCCGTGTAGGCCAGCAGCGGCATCGTCGCCAGGGAGAGCACAGTCAGGCGGGGGTTGATCAGCGCCAGCGCGACGAAGGTTACGGCCAGCAGCGTGATCGCCTGGAAGATGCGCAGCACGGCCCGCCCGGTCAGAAACCGGATGCGCTCGACGTCCTGAATCGAGCGGGAGAGCAGTTGGCCGGTCTGTGCGTGATCGTGATACGAAAAGGACAGACTCGTCAGCCGGCCATGGATGGCGTTGCGCAGGTCATACGCCACGTTCTGCGATGCGACTTCCGACCAGACTCCCAGCAGGTAGCCCAGCACCCCGTTGATCACCGTCAATCCGAGCAGACCCATCACGCCCCAGCCGAGCACGCCGGTGCGCCCCGCCGCGATCCCCTCATCCACGATCCGGCCGATCACCTGCGGCACGACCGCCGCCAGCAAGTTGCTGCCCAGGGCTGCCAGATAGGCCACGGTTACGATGCGCCGATAAGGACGCAGAAACCCGAAACAACGCAGCAGAATTCGGGCAGTCTGTGATTTTGTCATAAAATCTGATTCCATCAGTCTATACACGATCGGGGCGCCAAATGCGATGGTGTCCCCACTTGCGTCATCGGAGGGGAGCTATTATACCCGTCTTCCGGCCAAAAGCAGGCTGAGTTGCCGGAAGGGGTGCATATCACAGAAGTTGATGTAGGGGAGCACCCCGTGTGCTCCCAGTCGCGCAGCGCGACACGCGGCAGCGCCGCGCCGGGCGGACACGGCGGTCCGCCCCTACAACACCTGTCGTGAATCAACTGACATGCACCCGCCGGAAGGGGCAAACCCTGTGCAGTCCGTTCTATCTCTTGTCGATCGAGTTTTCTCAGTTTCGGCCTAGTACCAATGTCTTATAGAGGATTACGAAACTTTCTCAGATATTTTTAGTCGGTATAGTTGAAATCGTCAGCCGCCGCCTGATCAGAAGCCCAAGGTGGATCGTGCTGTCCCGAACAAGCCATGAATTCAGAGAGGAAGACAGATGCCGCCAACCAAACTCACCTCTAGCAAACGTTTCGCAGTACGAGTCTCTCTGGTGACAGGCAGCACGCTGGCCGTCATCATCGGCGCGCAAAGTCTGGCTTCTCTAGACAAGAAAACCGCCAACGTACCTGACATCTCCGCGCCGGTGGTCGTCGATCCGTCGCTGCTGCCGTCGGACACGTCGTCCCTGGAGAATCGTTCGCTGATCGCGACGCCCACCTCAAACACGCCGGGCATCACCGTCCATGCGGCCCCCGTCATCACCATTCTGCGCCATCCCGGCCAGAGCGGCGGTACAACGTCCGCCCAACCGAGTGTGAGCAGCATCAAACCGCCCGATCCGGTCCAGCTTGCTGCGCCTGAGCCCATTGTCGTACAGGCACCGGGTCAGGTGATTCAAGTCGCCGGATCCGCGCCCGCCGCCGCCGCTCCCTCGCGGCCCACCACGAGGTCCTCACGATGATTCGGATGTATACCATTTCATTTCCGGCGATGGGCAGTACCTTTCGTGCCTGGCTGCAAACATCCCACGACGGCCTGGCGATCCTGCGGCAGGTGCCCGCCTGGGTGGAGGAGATCGAGGCGGTGCTGTCGCGCTTCCGTCCTGAAAGCGAACTGAGCCGTCTCAACACACACAATGGCAAATGGGTTAAGATCAGCGACACCCTGCTCCAGGCTGTGATCACGGCTCGTCGCGTGGCCGAACTGACGGATGGCCTCTGCACTCCCCTGGTGCTGCGGGCCCTGCTGGAAGCCGGCTACCGTGAAAGCTTCGCCGATATGGATCGCGACCAGCATGTCGCGCCGGACGATGAGCCGTTCCCGGCTGCCGTGTACGATTGGCGCACGATCACCGTCTGGACCCGGCAGAGCGCGATCCGGCTGCTCCCCCACGCCCAACTCGATCTGGGAGGGACGGGCAAGGGTTGGACGGCTGCCCAAATCGTGCGCCACCTGTCGGCTCACGGCCCCTGCCTGGTTGATGCGGGCGGTGATATCGTGGCGCGCGGCAAACCCTTGGGAAAGCCCGGCTGGGAGGTCAATGTGGCCGAGCCGGGCGCGTCCGACGACCAGCCGCCCCTGACGACGATCACGCTGGCGAATGCGGCGGTAGCCACGAGCGGCACCGACTACCGGCGCTGGACCGTCAATGGGAAACCGCAGCATCACCTGATCGATCCGCGCACCGGCGGTCCTGCCGTGACCGATGTCGTATCCGCGACCGTTATTCACACCGACGCAACGCTGGCCGAAGGATTTGCCAAAGCGCTGGTCATCTTAGGCAGCCAGGAAGGGCTTCCCTGGCTCGTGCGCCAGCCGCAAAGCGCCGCGCTGCTCGTGCGCAGCGATGGGGCGGTCCTCGCCACGCCGGATTTTCAGGCTCACATGCTTACACCCGCCATTATTCCGTAACACCAGGAGAAGAGAAGATGAAAAAGCGGTATACAGCCCTGTTCGTGTTGCTGGTGGTCAGCCTGCTGTTCGGGCGGACCTCCTTCGCCCAGGATGGCGGTAACGCCATGGCCCTCAATGACGCCACGCCCGGCGTGGACATCGTGATCACGCCCGCGCCTGGCACCACTGGCGCGATTGCCCTCGAACTGGCTCAGGCTTCGGTCCGGGTCGTCGATACGAGCGGCGCGGTGATCTTCCAGATGGCGGATCCGCGCGTTCACAAACTCGAGCTGCGGCTGGCTCCCAACGCCGGCCCCTATACGCTGACGGCCGAGCGCCTGCCCGGTGTCGCCGAAGCGTATATCCAGATCGGGTCCCAGGCCGACCTGTCCGAAGCGGGCGAAACCCTGCTGGTCTCCGATGGGCTGGAGCCGCTGGGAGTCCAGCAGTCGGTCGATATGCCGCTCACGGCGGCCGCGCCGTCCCACATTACTGGTTTCACCATCCCGGCGGGTCAGGCCGGCACCATGAAGGTCTCGTTTCCCGGTGCGCCGGTCGCGGCTCAGGTGGTCGATGAGACGGGATTAGTCGTCGCCATGCTGTCCGGCAGCGGCTTTGATGGCCTGAGTCTCGTGCTGGACAGCGGCACCTATCAACTTACCCTGCTGAATACCGATCCGGCCCGCGAAACGCTCGCCAATATGGAGATTCTGCCCGCGCTGCCAACCAGTCTGGACGGCCTGATCCCCTCTATGGCGACACAGCCGGCGGTCGCCTGTGCAATCACGGTCGATGCCGCATCGGTAAATCTGCGCAGCGGCCCTGGAACCGGCTACAGCGTGCTGGACTATGGCTTCCGCAACGACCAGTTCCAGGTGGGCGGCATGAGCTTCGATGGATCGTGGGTGGTGGTCGCCACGCTCGACGGTGGATCGGCCTGGATGTCGCGCAATACCGGCGCCCTCAGCGAGAACTGTTCCGCCCTGACCGTCTACGATATCCCCTATCGTGAAGCCCCGGAGCCGCAGGTGGTCGTGGTGCAGCAGCCGCCCACCTTTGTGGTCTCCACAACGGCGAGTTCGGCTGGAGTGAGCATAGCTTCGTCAAGCGGCGATGATGATCACGAAGACGAGCATGAGGACGAACACGAGGATGACGACGATTAGCGCCCGATAGAACCCTTCAGCGGGACGGGAGGGCACGCCTCTCTCGTCCCGCGTTTTATGCATAGGGAGCAGACAGCCATGGAAAACGACTCACACCGCATCGACAACCTGACCTTTGTCTTCAGCCTGCTGGTGATCGTGCTGGCCGCCGCCTGGCTGGTTTATAACGGCACTTTCGATGAGGGTCTCTTGCCGGGGCAAAACCTGTCCTGGTATCTCATCCGGTCTTCCGGCATCGCCGCCTATATCCTGATCACGCTCTCGGTGATCTGGGGGCTGGCGCTGAGCAGCAGCGTGGTGAAAGACTGGTCGCCCGGCCCGCTGACCATGCTGCTCCATTCGACCCTCTCCTGGGCGGGGCTGGTGATCGGGATGGCGCACGGACTCATGCTCCTGCTCGACAGCTATTTCACCTACCGGATCACCGATATCGTCGTGCCGTTCGTCGGGCCTTACCGCCCATTCGCCACAGGGCTGGGAACCCTCGGCTTGTGGATCACCCTGCTCGTGACACCCAGCTTTGCGCTGAAAAAACACCTGTTCAGCTATCGCGCCTGGAGAACCCTGCACTTCCTGAGTTATGCCGCCTTCCTGCTGGTGACTGCCCACGGGCTGATGGCTGGGACCGACGCGCCTAACCTGGGATTTCGCCTGCTGTTCGGCCTGAGCGTGCTGCTCACCGTGATCCTGTTGGGCTACCGCATCGGGGTCAGGCAGGCATCGGCCCCAAAGCCTCAGCGTGCCCGGCCAGCGGCCGCTCGCGCAGAAGCTGATGCCGCCGCCGAGGGCGATCGCCGCCGGACGGTTCCCCAGGCCGGCGACTGAGTCAGGCCGGAACCGAAGCTCAGGCACCTCTATCGCCCGCCCGGTGGGCAAACGGCCGGCGCTGTGTGAAGATCGAGACAGGGCCGGCCGATCAATCCCGGCCAGCGCTTTACGTTCTGTAAAGCTGAGCGAGACAACCACAATGTACGGTCTGTTTGGGAAAATGCGATCGCGCCCCGGCAAGCGCAATGCCCTGATCGCCCATCTGCTGCACGCCGCGAATCTGCTGCGCGGCCTGGACGGATGTTATATCTATATCATCTCCAGCTCACCGGATGATCCGGACGGGATCTGGGTGACGGAAATGTGGCGCAGCCAGGCGGATCACCAGGCTTCGCTAACGCACCAGGCCGTTCAGGATCTGATCACCGTCGCTCGACCTCTGATCGCGGACATGGCCGAACGGTTTGAATTCACGCCGCTCGGCGGCAAAGGTCTGCCCGAGGAGTAACCTCGGCATCAGACTGTTTGTTCCAGTCGTACTGCCGGAGAGAGTCATGGCCCAACCCCTGTTGTTTGGGATCAACGTTGATCCCACCACCGATGAGCTTGACGAAACGCTTCAGCGCACCCAACTGGCCGATGACAATGGCCTCGATCTTTGCACCATTCAGGATCATCCCTACAACCGCCGTTATCTGGATACCTGGACGCTGCTGGCCTTTCTCGCGGCCCGCACGCAGCACATCCACCTGGGGACGAACGTGGCCAATCTGCCGCTGCGTCCGCCCGCCATGCTGGCCAAGCAGGCGGCTACGCTGGATGTGCTCTCCGGCGGCCGGCTCGAGCTTGGTCTCGGCGCGGGCGCATACTGGCCGGGCATCATGGCAATGGGGGGTCCGAAGCGCAGCCCGGCTGAAGCCTATGGGGCGTTTGAAGAAGCCCTGTACATCATCAAAGGGATGTGGGCCAATGCCGGGCGGGCTTTTACCTACGAGGGCGAGTTCTACCGGGTCAAGGGCGCGCAGCCCGGCCCGGTCCCGGCACATCCGATCCGCATTTGGACGGGGGCCGTGGGGCCGAAGATGCAGCGCCTCACCGGGCGTCTGGCGGATGGCATCCTGGTGTCGAGCACGTATGTGCCGCCCGAACGGCTGGTAGAGATGAATGAGCGCATCGATCAGGGCGCGGCCGAAGCAGGTCGCCCGATGGATGCGATCCGGCGCGGCTATAACCTCATGGGCATCATCGACGTGGGCCAGTTCGGCAGCGGCATACCCTCTCACGAGCCGGGGGTACTCTACGGCTCAGTCCAGGAGTGGGTCGATCTGCTGGTGCGGTATCATACCGACTATCGCCTGGACACATTTATCTTCTGGCCGGTTGCGGACGCGCCGCTGGCTCAGTTGGCCGCCTACGCTCAGGAGGTGATCCCGGCTGTCCGGGCCAAGGTCAGCGGGTGAGCGGCTCGACCTACTGCCGCAGGTCTACCCCTCCCTAAATCCCTCTCCGTAATTGCTGCATTCCATAAAAAATCGGATAAAATAGACAGCAGGAGGAGAGCATGCCCAAACCGAAAGAACGTAGGCGACTCACTGCTGAAGAACAGGCGATATTGGAAAAACTCAGCCGGTCAGGGACGGTCGAAAGTCGGTTAGTGGAACGCGCCAAGATGGTGTTGTGGTCGCGTGAAGGGATCAGTGGCAACCAGATCGCGCAACGGCTGGGCCATAAAGCGGAGACGGTATATCGCCAACTGGATCGCTTTGAGGCGGAAGGGCTAAGCGGGCTGCAAGACCGGGCCGGACGCGGACGTCCCCCAGAATATAGTGAAACGGAACGAGGGCAAATCATCGCGGTGGCACGGAGCCATCCCCAGACGCTTGGCTGTGAGTTTGGATACTGGTCGTTGGATCGTCTGGTCGAGTATGTGAACCTGACGCTGGGGACCCATCTCGTCCACGCACACCACCTGGGTCTTGGGCGGCGGTTGCTTGTACACCGCTATGATCGCCCCCTTTTTTCCGCAAACTGCGGGTCGGGCCGTTCGGTAAAATACGTTTTCTCTTGGTACCAGCGCAAACCTTCGGCGCGCAGCACCCGGTACAACTGCGTCCGTCCGATGGGAATCCCCAGCGTCAGGTTCACATACTCGACCAGACGATCCAACGACCAGTATCCAAACTCACAGCCAAGCGTCTGGGGATGGCTCCGTGCCACCGCGATGATTTGCCCTCGTTCCGTTTCACTATATTCTGGGGGACGTCCGCGTCCGGCCCGGTCTTGCAGCCCGCTTAGCCCTTCCGCCTCAAAGCGATCCAGTTGGCGATATACCGTCTCCGCTTTATGGCCCAGCCGTTGCGCGATCTGGTTGCCACTGATCCCTTCACGCGACCACAACACCATCTTGGCGCGTTCCACTAACCGACTTTCGACCGTCCCTGACCGGCTGAGTTTTTCCAATATCGCCTGTTCTTCAGCAGTGAGTTCGCCTACGTTCTTTCGGTTTGGGCATGCTCTCCTCCTGCTGTCTATTTTATCCGATTTTTTATGGAATGCAGCAATAACGGAGAGGGACTTGCGGCGCGCCCCTTTCTGCGCGTGCGGGGATAAGGGGGGCCGACCCAAGGTCGGGCGGGGATAGGGGTAAAAAAGTGCATAACAGGCTCTGGATGTCACCAGCTTTCCGCTCATGCGTTATCGCGTCGAGTGCGGATCCAGGGCATCGCGCAGTCCATCCCCCAAAAAGTTAAAGGCGAACATCAGCAGAAAGAGCGCCAGCGCCGGAAAAAGCGCCTGATGCGGATACGTGCTGATGGACTCTGCGCCATCCGCGATCATCGATCCCCAACTGGGGGTTGGACGGTTGACGCCCAGGCCGATAAAGCTCAAAAAGGCTTCGTAAGAAATATACGTCGGGATGGTGAGAGTCTCTGCCACAACAATCGGCCCCAGGATATTCGGCAGCACGTGCCGGAAAATGATCGTGCGGTGCGGCGTGCCGATCGAAACCGCCGCTTCGATGTAGGCTTTTTCGCGGACGGCGAGCACCTGCCCCCGCGTCAGGCGTGCGACGCCCATCCACGAGGTCAGGCCAACCCCCACAAAAATGAACAGCATGCCGCCGAATTGCTCGTCGATTTCATTCATGTTGTAGGCGAAGGTCCCCGGCGCGCTGACGGTAAAGGACGCGCGGAAATAGGCCATCATCAGGATGATCAGCAGGATCGTCGGGAACGCGTACATCGTATCCACGATCCGCATCAGAAAATTATCGAGCCCGCCGCCCACATAACCTGACACCAGCCCAACCAGCGTCCCCACCAGCAGACTGACCAGCGGACCAACAAGGGCCACCGCCAGCGAAACGCGCGCCCCATAGAGGATACGGCTGAGCAAATCGCGCCCCAGATCATCGGTGCCGAGCATAAACTTATTGTTGACCTTGGCGTAGCCGTCACCTGACATGCTGCCGTGTGCCAGCTGCCCCACCTGGACCCGACCGCACGGCGCGATCCCGCTGGTCGTGGAAGGCTCGACATCACAGACACACTCGGCACAATCGGTGGCCGCCTCCGTGGTATCGCTGCGGGTGATGGACAGCGCGTAATCACCGCGCTCGCCGGGGGTGTGCCGCTGGACGATCAGCGTATAGGTGCCCGTAGCCGGCAGCACCAGCCCCTGGATGTGCGCGCCAAAATCGATGGTCGTGCCCTGCTTCGCCGCCAGCGAGTTGCCATCGGGCGAGAGCACCTGCACATTCGTCGTGAAGCCGGTGCGCGCCGTGCCCACCGTCGGCATCCCTTTCTCAAGATTCGGGCTGCCCACATCAATGTTGAGCGTAGCGCCTTCCGTGCCCTCGAAGGTCCAGCGATCGCGCTTGATCGCTTTCATCGTCGTGAAAATGCGCATCACCCATTCGGGGGCCGTGTTGTTCATCGCCAGGCCGGTCTGCGCGTCGTAAAGCTCCTGCGTGCGGAACGAATGCGGAGCAATAGAGGACGCGAAGAAGGCGACCAGAATGTTCAGCACGATAATGACGAGACCGATGATTGCCGCCCGGTTGCGGCGCAGACGTCGCCATGCATCGATCCACGGGCCGCGATGGTGGTACGTTTCTTTATCCGCCAGATTGATAATGTCATGCTTCTCTGGCGCTTCTGTCCAGGGGCTATCTGTTTGTGCCACAGCTTATGCTTCTCTTTCTCAATCGAACCGGATTCGGGGATCCAGCCAGGCATAGGTGAGATCGACAAAGAAGTTAGCGACCACCAGGGAGGCGGCGTAAAGCAGAATGGTCCCCATAACCACCGGGTAATCCCGGTTGGTGACGCTGACGATGAAGAATTTGCCCATGCCGTTAATCGCGAAGACCTGTTCGGTCACGAAAGTGCCGGTCATCAGCGCGGCCAGCAGCGGCCCAAGCACCGTCACGACGGGGATCATCGCGTTTTTCATGGCATGCCGGGTGATGACCGTGGTTTTGCGTAAGCCTTTAGAGTGGGCCGTGCGGATGTAGTCCTCGTCGAGCACCTGGAGCAGGCTGGCGCGGGTCAGGCGTGCCAGCAGCGCCGAGGACGCGAATCCCAGCGCGAAAGCCGGCATGATCAGTTGTTCGAGAGAGCCCCAGCCCGTGGGCGGCAGCACGCGGAGCTGCACGCCGAAGACATAGCGCAGCAGCGGCCCCATCACGACAATCGGCACCGACACGCCGAGAATCGCCACGCCCATCCCCAGGTAATCCACCGCGCTGTTACGATTGAGCGCGGCCAGCGTGCCCAGGGGGATCCCGATGACGCAGGCAACTACCACGGCGGCAAAACCCAACTGGGCCGAAACCGGCAGGTTTTCGCGAAAAATATCGTTCACGGTGCGGCTGCGCTGGGTCAGCGAGGGTCCGAAATTCATCCAGCGAAACGCGGTGTGATCTCCGAGGAAGGACAGATCGACATTGATCAGATAGTCGTTCAGGGTGGTGACATCCTGCTTCTCGGTGGTGATGCGCGGGATGCTGATGTTGTGGACGTAATCGACGTATTGCTTCCAGAGCGGATCGTCCAGATGGTAGCGCGCCTCACGATTCTCGATCACCACCTGCGGCAGCGATCGTTCGCGATCAAAGGGACCGCCCGGCACCTGATGCATCAAAATAAAGGTTATTAAAGAGACCAGAAATAAGACAAAAAGCATCCATATCATGCGTCGTACAAGATATTTGCCCATCGACTGATCCTTCAAAAAGGTGAGCCTGACTACGGGGGAGAGCAGCGCTCTCCCCATGAGAACCGTTTGAAAAGATCTACCTCACCCCTAAATCCCCTCTCCACACGCGGAGAGGGGACTTGGTCTGCGATCGGCTCCCCCTCTCCGTGCATGGAGAGGGGGGACGGCGGGTGAGGTTTCAAATGGCCCCCGAGCGTTCGAGACCAGAACTAAGCTACGATGGGTATCCGGCTAATTTACGAGATCCCATTTCTCAAACCGCTCAATGCCCGTATTGGAAATGGGAGCTTCCACGGCCGGGCTGACCATATAGGTCGTCGAGTAGTAGTAGATGGGCGCAACCACGGCATCTTCCCAGGTCAGGATGACTTCGGCCTGACCGTACAGCGCGCGGCGTGCGTCGGGATCTTTTTCGGCGGCTGCTTCCTGAACCAGGGCGTCAAAGTTTGTGTTGGTCCAGTTGGGTTCGTTGCCACCATCGGCCGCCTGTGCGGAGTCGGAGCGGAAAACGTCAAAGTCCCAGTTGTGGGCATCCGGGTAGTCATAGCACCAGGATGCGCGGTAGATCTGGGGAGCGTCGTTTTCGCGCAGGTCGAGAAAGGTCGCAAATTCCATACCGGATAGGGAGACTTCGATACCAAGCTCATTGGCCCACATTTCCTGAATGGCCTCGGCAATGGACACGTGGAGCTCTGCATCGTTGTACACCAGCGTGATCGGCGGCAGGTCGGCCAGGGTTGTGCCGGTTTCTTCAAAGTAAGCGGCCAGTTCTTCCTGGGCAAGTGCGGTGCGGGTTGCCGGATCGGCCAGCAGCGGAGCCACATCGGGGTAATCCGTCTGCTGCGGAGCCGCCACCATGTCGGGCCGCGTGAAGAACGCGGCGGGCATCTCACCGGCGCGGGTGATCGCCACGGTGATAGCCTGACGGTCGATCATCAGCGACAGGGCGCGGCGCATATGGACATTGTCCAGCGGCGCTTTCTCCACATTGAACCCATAGTAGTAGGTGCAGGGGTTCGGACCCACACCAAATTCCTCAGGAAATTCGGTGCGAATGCGGTCCAGATCGGGGGTGGGCACCGGGTTGATGTAGTGCAGTTGATCCGCCTCATAGTTGGCAAGGGCTGCCGAGCGCTCCAGGAACAGGTTCGTCCAGCCGTCGATCTTCGCTACGGGGATCGTATCGGTGCCCATCCAGAACGGATTGCGGACAAACGTCACGCTCTCGCCGTGGTTCCATTCTTTCAGAGCAAAAGGCCCATAGCTCTGGAAGTTGCCCGCTTCGATCCAGGACTCGCCAAATTCCTCAATGGCCCACTGGGGCAGCGGGCGAGCCATCCACATGCCGAAGATATTGGGCAGGAAAGCGAAATCGCCCGTGGTCTTCACTTCAAACGTGTAATCGTCAAGCGCGGCGATGCCGAGGCCCGCGACTGCGGCGGCCAGGGCTTCCTCGTCGAGATTGCCGGATTCGTCCGCTTCGAGATTAACCATCGCATCCGCGCCAACCACCCAGGGAGCCAGCACGCCGGCACCATAGTAGCTGATGGTCAGGGGGTTGAGCGACCGCTGCCATCCGTAGACGACATCGTGCGCCGTCACATAACGCACGCTGCCGGCCTCGTCGGTCACCTGAACGACCTCGCCGCTCGCCGTATCATAGCGCACCCACGAAATCTCCGGGATCAGATGGAAGGTATACGTCATCCCATCTTCCGAAATATCCCAGCTTGAGGCGATTCCCAATTCGACCGTGACGGTGGTTTCATTCAGGGTGGTCAGACCGGGCAGCATCCCGTCAAGGGCCTGAACGGCGCTCACGTCTTCAGCCAACGATGGATCGAGAGTCGGAATATCATCTTGTCCCATAATCGACACGATGACGATTTTTTCGTCCTGCGCGTTGACGATACTTCCGGTAATGCCCAACAGGGAGATTAAAAGAACCAGCCTAATCACAAGATTTGCACGATGTTTCATTGCTCTTTTCTCCTAATATCAAGGTGTACTTGCATGGGTGTGTGCAGCAGTTAAAGCAGTTAATGGTTTTGGGATCTGTCGACTCCTTTCTGTAACCGATTGCGCATAGGGCTGCAGCGGCCTGTCGGGGAATCGAATCTCGGGACCTCAAACAGTCAAAAAGGCAGCGGCGTAACGATACTTCGCAATACAGGGAGGGGCCAATAGTTCAGCAATTGCACAGGTTGGACATCCTATTTATACGAGATAACTCACGATTATGATCAGGGACAAGCATGCCTGATGCATAATAATGCACCATATTGAAGCACACCACAAGCCAGGGGCATGCCCCCGGAGCCCTGCCGCGAAAAATGGCGCTGTTCTTTTCGCTCTCCGATTGTCACCGGCTCTCGTTTGTTGATACAACTGTTCTTACTGAACGTGACGAGCAAGGAAGGATGACTGATGGATTGGATCACCAGCCCCGATGCCTGGATCGGGTTTTTGACCCTCGTACTGTTAGAGATTGTGTTGGGTGTGGATAACATCGTTTTTATCTCGATCTTGTCGGGAAAGCTCCCCGCCGAGCAGCAGCCCCGCGCCCGGACGGTCGGGCTCGGCATGGCCCTGATCACACGCATTCTGCTGCTGCTGACGCTCTCGTGGGTGATTGGACTGACTGAGCCGCTGTTTGAGGTCTCTGATCAGGAGATCTCCGGGCGCGATCTGATTCTCATCGGCGGCGGGCTGTTCCTGCTGGCAAAGGCTACCTATGAAATCCATGACCGCCTCGAAGGGGAAACAGGCCACGCCAGCGCCAAAGTTCCTCCATCGTTTGCCGCTGTCATCGTGCAGATCATGCTGCTGGATATCGTGTTTTCGCTGGATTCCGTGATCACGGCTGTCGGGATGGTGGACGAGATCGCCGTCATGATCGCCGCCGTCATCATCGCGGTCGGCATCATGCTGCTGTCAGCGAGCCGGATCAGTGATTTCGTCAACCACCACCCAACGGTCAAAATGCTGGCGCTCAGCTTTTTGCTGCTGATCGGCATGACCCTTCTGGTCGAGGGGCTGCACCAGCATATCCCGAAGGGCTACATCTATTTCGCGATGGGCTTCTCGGTGTTCGTGGAAATGCTCAATCTTCGTGCCCGTGCCCCGAAAGGTCAAGAGCCGGTGGAACTGCACCAGCCGTATGCGCCGGCTGAGACGTCGGCAGGCCGCTAGAACATAAGCTGCATGGGTAGCCCCTATCCCCGGCCCCTTCCCCACACGTGAAGAAAGGGTGAGATCTCAATTTTTCTCTATCGTGGAATGTGTGTTTGTAGGGGCGTATGGCCATACGCCCCTGCAGAATACGGGAATTTGATAGGTCGTCAGCTTCTCAACGCATCCGTGATGGCCCGGATGTGGGCCGGCGTGCTGCCGCAGCATGCCCCGATGATCTGCGCGCCTAATTCCCGCACGCGCAGCGCATACGCCGCCATATCGGCCGGGCTGGCTCCGTAGACGGTTTGCCCGCCTTGCAGACGGGGTATGCCGGCATTGGCTTTCGCGACCAGCGGCAGGACTGCACCTGCGCCGCTCATTTTGGTGATCGCTGCTTCCAGTTCATCAGGACCATTGCCGCAGTTGGCGCCCAGCGCGGTGACGTCAAATTCGCTGAGGGTTTCCAGGGCTTGTTCGGGCTTTACACCCATCATCGTCCGCCCTTTGGTATCGAACGTCATGGTGGTGATGATCGGCATATCGGGCGCGGCACGGCGGCAGCCTTCGACGGCCGCGCGCACTTCTTCCAGGTCGGACATCGTTTCGATCCACAGCACGGTCACGCCGCCTTCGACCAGCGCGCGAGCCTGTTCTTCATAGGCAGCGACGGCGGTTTCAAAGGGAAGGGGGCCGAGCGGTTCAAGGATCTGCCCGGTTGGGCCGACGTCTCCGGCAACGGCGACCGGGTGTGCCGCGGCTTCGGCTTCGGCGCTGGCGAGCCGGGCCCCGGCCCGGTTGACTTCCGCCGTGCGATCGTCCAGTCCATCCATCTGCAGCCGGATGCGAGTCCCGCCGAGTGTGTTGGTCAGGATGATCTGCGCTCCGGCCTCGATATACGCCCGGTGGACGCTGGCGACTTTTTCCGGCTGTTCCACGTTCCAAAGTTCTGCCGACGCGCCACGATCCAATCCCATCGAGAACAGCATGGATCCCATCGCACCGTCGGCGATGATCGGCTGGCCGGAATCGAGCAGGGCTTGCAGGGTGGTTTTCATAGCAGACCTCGCATCCTTATCCACTCACGGTGTGACTTCAGGCAGGGCGGCACAATCCGGCGGCAGAGCCGATCCATTCAGAGGATCCACCCCGAAGTTGAGTGTATTGTAGAGCGTAAAAAATGGGCCGGCAAGGGGCACCATGTATCAGACCTGGACAGGTCATGAATCATATGCCCTTGATACAATATCGCTCATGGGCTTTACTTAGTTTGGTCAACAACTACTCTACCTCAAAAGCCCTTTATTCCTTCATTTTTTGGCGAAGGTATGAAACAACAATTATCCAGCCCAAAAATCGAAGCTGAACGTCATCGCGAACACGCCCATCAGCAAAATGCTCGTCAGCGACCAGACTCGATCAAACGCATCATTCCGCCCCCAATGCCCCAGCAGCAAAAAGATCACCGGGGCAGCGAGCACATAGCGGTGCATACCCTGTGGCGCGCCGCTCATCAGCGAAAAGAAGATCGTCACGAAGCTGTACGCCGCCAGTCCGAGATTACGCCGCAGCATCAGCACACATGCCAGCAATCCAAATGCGATGGCGCCAAACTCTACCAGATAATAGGCGCGCGCCTCAAGATTATGGCCCCACATCGAGTCCCACGCCGATTGCCAACCATCCATGGATTGGCTGATCAGCAAAAGTCCTCGGTTGAAAAAGCGAGCTTCGACGATATGGAACGATTCGCCTAGCGTAGCATTCCAGATCAGGTAAGCGTAGATCGGGCTGATCACCAGCAGCAGTGTGCCGATTTCGATCCAGGCACGATCCTTCCACAAACGCTTTAAACCGCCGCCCTGCCACCAGTACCACACCATCGGCAGCAGCAGGAATCCTCCTGCCGCGCGCGTCCATGTGGCGCACATCGCGAGAATCGCCGCGCCGATCCACTGCTGGCGGCGCGCCAGGGCGAGCGCGCCAAATGACAATCCCAGGAACAACCCTTCGGTATAGACCTCGGCTAAAAACATACCCGCGGGCCAGATCAGGAGGTAAAACGCCGCACGGAGGCCTGCCGTGTTATCACAATCGGCCCGCCCCAGATCATACAGCGCCAGCGCCGCCACCAACGTTCCCAACGTCGACACCAGCACCCCCGCCAGCGTCGCCGTCGCGACTTGGTTCAGGCCGAAAATCTGCAAGGGAACCATCACCACGCGCATGGTATGAGGATAGAATGGGAAAAAGGCGTGATTCATCGAGATCCAGTCCGGCACGAGGCGTTGTGGACGGACAAGAGGGTATTGTTCCAAATCATAATTGGGGGGAATGGCGCGCATGTCTGGATTGTCGTAGCCACCGATGGCAATCGAAATATAATAATCCGAGTCCCACGACACATGCTGATTCATAAACGGTTCGCGTAAGTTAGGATGGTCGAGCTGGCTGTTTTTTTCGGTTTCATAAGGCGTCCAGAAGAGGGAATGATCGGGACGTTGAGGCTCAAAACGCGCCAGCACATAATACTGGTAACCGATCATGACCAGCGCCCAGCCCAGCCACATCAATAGAACAGTGCGGCTGTTCGTTAAGAATTTCATTTTTGATACTCCTCGCAAGTGATAACTAACCTACAGTTATACCCAGCGAGTCCCGCGCTCTACTTGGTAATGTCGTACAAACCTGCACGGAAAGAAAAACCCCTCCGGGAATCAAGACCTTCGCCAATTAAGCGGCGAAACGGTTAAGGTGAGGATCAGTAAGATCGTTTTCAGAAAGAAACTGCTTCCACAGTGTGAGCCTCCCCAAGTCCGAGATCCGGCTGGTCCAGATTAGCGGTGATGGTGTCGAACATTTCCTGGTAGCTTTCATCGTCGCAGCTTTTCATCGGCCCTGCGATCGAGTCATTCAAGCGGCATAGGATTTCATCCGGGGTGCTGCCGAAGAGGATCTGGCTGTACGACGCGTCGGCACAGTTGCCGGCGATATCCCAGAACACCAGTTGGTCGTCAATCAGGAACAGCCGGTTGTGGATGTCCGCGCACATGGCGGTTTGTGCCCTCTCGATGAAGGGGGTCAGATCAACCGCCCCGCCACCCGGAGCGTCCGCCCCCTGTGCTGCCGCCGTTGGTGGTACCACCGCCAGTCCCGAATGCAAAGAACATGCAGCCGGTCAGCATGAGCAGGGCTGCGGAGATGAACCCAAGTCGAAACACAGCCGAATTCCCGAACCGAGCGATGATTGTTTGCATTGTAACCCTCATTTCAGCGCCAATCCGCCACGCTGGGCCTGATTGCGCTTTAATATGTATGTAATATAATTATAGGATCATTAATCTCCATGCACAACCGGGCAGTTGTTGTGGACAGGGTTGATTGGCGACATTGGGGAAACGATGTGATAATCCACCGCGCCTGTTCGGCCTTCGGTCGCGAACAACCTGTCCTCAGATTTCCGCTATGCCGTAGGGGTGTATCGCCATACGCTTCTGCAAAAACCAATTTATGGACAGACACAAAATCACTGCACACAGCTTTGTACAGTAGAAAGGACTTAGCTTCATGTTACCCGACAAAATCACCTTAGGTGTCATCGTGGGCAACCGCGACTTTTTCCCGGATCGGCTGGTCACGGAGGGGCGAGAGGATATTCTGGCGGTCTTCAAGGAGTTCGGCATTGAGGCCGTGATCCTGGACGAACACGCGACCAAACTGGGCGGCGTCGAAACCTGGGAGCACGCGAAAAAGTGTGCGGCGCTGTTCCACGAGAACCGCTCGCGGATCGATGGGATACTGGTGGTGCTGCCGAATTTTGGTGACGAAAAAGGCGTAGCCGATACGATCAAACTCTCCGGCCTGAATGTGCCGATTCTGGTGCAAGCGTATCCCGACGACCCGGCTCAGTTTAACGTCGAGCGGCGGCGCGATGCCTACTGCGGCAAGATCTCGGTGTGCAACAACCTCGTGCAGTATGGGTTCCCCTTCTCGCTGACCACCCTGCATACCGTCCATCCGTTCAGCGAGTCCTTCAAGACCGACCTGCGGGAGTTTCTGGCCGTGTGCCGCGTGGTCAAAGGACTGCGCAGCGCCCGCATCGGCGCGATCGGCGCGCGCCCCGGCAATTTCAACACCACGCGCTACAGCGAAAAACTGCTGCAAAGCGCCGGCGTCAGCGTGACCACGCTCGATCTGTCGGAGATCTTCGGCTGGGCGAACAAGCTGGCGAGCGACGATCCGCGCGTGAAGCGGAAACTGGAGTCGATTCGCGGCTACGTCCGCACGGATGGCATTCCCGCCGAGCCGGTGGTCAAAATGGCGAAGATGGGCATCGTGATCGACGACTGGATGGCGAAGTACGATCTGGGTGCGACGGCGATCCAATGCTGGACCTCGCTCCAGCAGAACTACGGGATCAATGTCTGCACGCTGATGAGCATGATGAGCGAGCAGTTGATGCCGAGCGCCTGCGAGGTGGATATTACCGGCGTCACGTCGATGTATGCCCTCACGCTGGCAACCGGCCAGCCGAGCGCCCTGGTGGACTGGAACAACAACTACGGCGACGATCCAGATAAGTGTGTGCTGTTCCACTGCGGCAACTGGGCCAAGAGCTTCTTCAGCGACGTCAAGATGGCTAACGCCGAGATCCTGGCGACGACGTTAGGGACCGAGAACACCTACGGCACGGTGGCCGGGCGCACGCCCGCCGGGCCAATGAGCTACGCCCGCGTCACGACCGATGACCGGCACGGGTGCATCCGTACCTATGTGGGCGACGGGCAGTTCATCGACGATCCGCTCGATACGTTCGGCAGCCGGGCCGTGGTGGAGATCCCCGGCCTGCAAAAGCTGATGCGCTATGTGTGCAAAAACGGCTACGAGCATCACGCGGCTATGGCGGCAGCGCCCTCGGCGGGTGTGCTGGCCGAGGCGTTCGAAACCTACATGGGCTGGGAAGTGTATCACCACTCAGCGTAAGACAGCCTCACCCCTAAGTCCCCTCTCCATTAACTCCATTAAATGGAGAGGGGACTTGATCGGCCTGCGATCTCCCCTCTCCACGGCGTGGCAAGCGTGCTTGCACGGCGGAGCCAGAGGGTGAGGCTCACCCCTGAATCTCACCGAAATTATTCGCCGAATGCTCGCCGCATAAGCGGGGAGTTCCTGACCCTACACACTCCCGGAATTTTCCTCTAAAATAGACGGTTCGCGCGCGTTCGGTTGACCAGCACCCGCCGGAGTCCGCGCCATGCTCAGCGAGGCGCACGCCTGAGCCGCTGCCGGACTGCTCACTTCCCCGCCGCCGGGCGGGACCCGTCATCGTCAGACCAAAAGACCGGATCGCAATAATAGAAAGGATACGCCCTCATGATCGTCGGCATGGACTTTGGCACGACGAATTCCGGCATGTCGTTCTATGATGGCCGGCGGCTCCAGTTGGTCCCCCTGGATCACGCCAGCGCAAACCCCACCGTAGCCCGGTCCGCGCTGTATATTACCAACCAGCGGCGCGTGTACATGGGGCGTGAAGCCGTCGAGAAGTATTACGAGCAGAACATCAACCGCAAGGTGAAGTACCAGCGCGTCTGGGTGGGCGAGATCACGCTGGAATTTGCCGAACTGCCCATGTGGGTGCGTGATGTATCCGTGGAAAAAGACGTGCTCTCGCCGGGGCGGCTTTTTCTCTCCTTCAAAACCGGGCTGCGCTCGCCGTCTTACCTGGGAACCGTCGTCGGCTCGCAGTTTTATCTGCTCGAGGATATTGTCGCGCTCTACCTGTACGTGACGCGCCTGCGGGCCGAACAGTATTTCGGCACGGATCTGCGCCGGATCGTGCTGGGGCGTCCGGTCCACTTCTCGACCGATCCGCAGCAGGATAAGCTGGCGGCGCAGCGACTCGTACACGCGGCGTTCCTGGCCGGCTACGACGAAGTTTATTTGCAGCCCGAACCGATTGCGGCGGCGTATTTCTACGAAACGAGCATCGACCATCCGGAGAACGTGCTGATCTTCGACTTCGGCGGCGGTACGCTCGATATTACGGTGGCGCGGCTGGGCGATCCGCAGGAGCGGCGCATCCTGGCGACGGGCGGCGTGCCGGTGGCGGGTGACATCTTCGATCAAAAGCTGGTGCGGGGCTGGCTGCCACGTCACTTTGGCGAGGGCAGTTATTACCGAGACGATACCGGGCTGCGTCTGCCCGTTCCGCTGACGTTTTATGAGGCGTTCGCGGACTGGCAGGAGATGCTTGAGCTTAACCGCCCGGACTTTCTGCGCATGCTGGATCACATGATGCGGACGGCCGATAAACGGCGGCCGCTTCATATGCTGCGCGACCTGATCACGAGCAGCTACAGCCTGAAGATGTTCGACGCCGTCGAAGCGTCCAAGGCCGAGCTTTCCAGCCGTCTGGTCTCGATGATCCGGCTGGATGGGCCGGGCTTCCGTGTGCAGCAGCCGCTCACCCGCAATGAGTTTGAGCGGCTGATCCAGGATGAAGTCAACCTGATCGCCGCCACGCTGGACGAGGTGCTTGATCAGGCAGGGCTGGCCCACGATCAGATCGACGCGGTGATCCGCACGGGTGGATCGGCGCAAATCCCTGCCTTTATCCAGCTTCTCGAAGAACGGTTTGGCCGCGACAAGGTGCGCGCGATCGACACGTTCAGCAGCGTGACCTCTGGCCTGGGCATCCTGGGGCACCAGTTGGCAACGGGCGCGGTCGAACTGCCCGGCTACCATCGCGACGGCTGGACCTACGGCTCCACGCTGCGCCAGGAGGGCAAACCCGGCGCGCCCAAAGTGGACCTGGACCTGATGAAAAAATTCGTGGACCTGGAAGAGCGGCAGGGCGAATCCCAGGAGAATCAAACGTGTGTGGTGGTCATTACGCCTGAGAGCACCATCCGCGCCGCGACCGTTCCGCAGAGCCGTTTCGGCCATGCGCCGCTGACCCTCGATGAGTTAGGGATCGGCACGCTGGACGGTGGACTGGTCACGTCGGGCGCACCCGATGCGCGCGTGCTGCTGATGACGTCCGAATACCGGTTCCTGCTGCGCGTGCGGCAAGATCTGGCCGAACTCGCGGTGATTGATCTGAGCCTGGCCGAGATGGAAGGTCTGTACGCGGACCAGTTTGGCCGCGAGACGGTGTGCGCGGTGGCGGCATGGGACGATCTGCAAGCGGCGGAGCGGATCGCACTGGTATCGTCGCGGGGCGAGGCGAAAATCGTGGCGGGGCCTGCCCTGCGGGATCATCTCGACCAGTTGCAGCCGTACCGGCTTGAGCGCCTGCCAGGCGAGCCGGCCGCGCTGATCCCGGCGGACACGGGTGAGATCGTGCTGGTGACGAATGCCGGGTCGGTCGCACGCCTTCAGGCGGCGAACCTCACGATCGGGACGCAGCGCCTGATGCGCCTGCGCAAAGATGAGGTCATCGTCAGCGTGCTCCCGCTGGATCAGCCCGCCGATCTGCTGCTGATGGACGCGCACGGGCGCGGCAAGCAACTCAACACCCGCGCGCTTGCCTTCAGCAACGGGTCCGACCTGGGAATCAAAGTCCTGGCGCGGCGCGATCTCCGCGCGGCGGCCGCTAAGCAGCCCGGTTCCCTGTGGGCGATCACGACCCGCCGCCTGATCCCGCTTGACCTCGACGCGATCCCGCTCGATGCACCCGTACCGCCAGACAGCCGATCGCTTGTGCGCCTGCACAGCGGCGAACACGTGCTGACGCTGCGCTATCTGCCCTAGCCCCGAGCGTTTGGGTCCATCACTTCCAGCTGCAAATCGTACAGATTCGCGTACAGGCCGTTCAAGGCGATGAGCTCAGCATGGGTACCTTGTTCCTCGATCCCGTTATCCGCCAGCACGACAATTCGCTGCGCGTTGATGATGGTGGACAGACGATGTGCAATGACCAGCGTCGTGCGGTTGTGGGTCAATTCTTCCAATGCTTCCTGAACGGCCTTTTCACTCTCGTTGTCCAGGGCGCTTGTCGCCTCATCGAAAATGAGGATCGGAGGGTTTTTCAGGAACACGCGGGCGATACTCAATCGCTGCTTTTGCCCTCCCGACAATTTGACGCCGCGCTGACCAATATCTGTGTCGTAACCATCCGGCAGCGCCATGATAAAATCGTGCGCATTCGCCTTTTTCGCTGCCGCGATGATTTCTTCCCGGCTGGCATCCGGCTTGCCGTAGCGGATATTTTCCAGGACGGTGCCGGCAAACAGATAGACATCCTGCTGCACGACGCCGATGTTCCGCCGTAACGAGCGCAGGCTAAAATCGCGGATGTCCTGACCGTCGATCAGGATTTGTCCCTCGGTTACGTCATAAAAGCGAGGGATCAGCGAGCACAGGGTAGTTTTGCCCACCCCCGATGGCCCGACCAAAGCGATATAGTCTCCGGCGTTTATGTTCAGGGAAAGATCCTTCAGGACGTATTCGTAGTCTTCTTTATACCTGAAACAGACATCTCTGAACTGTACATGTCCCCGAACACGAGTCAGTTTATCGCCATCGGCAGACTCCTTGATCCGCGGCTCGATCTCCAGCATATCCATAAAGCGGGAAAAGCCGGTGATACCCTCGTTGTACAGTCGGGAGAAATTGACCAGCCGCTGAATCGGCTCGATCAGGATGCCCACACACAACAGGTACGTCAGCAAATCGGCCAGATCCAGCCGGGCCTGGACAATCCCCACGCCGCCAAAGACCATCATGGCGATTACGATAAGCTGGGTGAACGCCGCCATCCCCGCCGAAAAGGTCGCCTCGCTTCGGTAGCCCTCGCGCCGGCTGTCCACAAAACGCTGGTTGGCATGAGCAAACTTGCGCTTCTCGATGTCTTCGTTGGTGAACGATTTGACCACGCGAATACCCGCCAGCGTATCTTCCACCTGGGCGTTGATGTCCCCGATCCGGTCTTTGCTTCTCATCAACGCGGCGTTCATTCGTCTGTTGAAATAGAAAGTAAAGGCCGCCATCACCGGCAAAAACAGAAAGATGATCAGGGTAAGCTCGACATTGATGTGGATCAGAATCACAAAGGCCCCGGTGAACTTCAGGATGGCAATGGCGAGATCTTCCGGCCCATGATGGTAGAGCTCGGAAAGCCAGAACAGGTCATTGGTGATCCGGGACATCAACTGGCCGGTCTTCTGTTCATCATAGAAGCTGAACGAAAGCGATTGATAATGGTCAAACAACTCCTCGCGCATATCGCTTTCCATTTTCGCTCCCATCATATGCCCCTGGTAGTCCACAAACATGTTGCACAGGGTATGCAGCAGCACCAAAACAAGCATGATGGCGCCCACCGCATAGATCTGTCTAAGGGCATGGGCCGTGTTTTCTCCCAGCACATTTTGGGTGAGATAGCGCGCGCATAAGGGAAGGATCAGCGTCGTGACCGATACCACAACGGCACAGGCCATGTCAGCCAGAAACAGGCGTGCATAGGGTCTGTAATATGACAGGAATTTCCTGCTCCGAGAGTTCAAAACGTTTCTCCTCAAGCCGTCTGTACCTTTGATTGGATGGATGGTCGGCGTGTACAGCGTCAGGTGCTGAAGGCTCAGAGGTGATGCGAAGCGCGGTGATGATTGTATTCAGGAAGCACCAGGCAGCGCCGTACCACCTCACGACAGGATGTCGTCAGGCACGCCTGGTCAGACTGGCACTTAGAGGAGAATTACGGCAAAGCAGGAAAATTATCCAGGAGCTTCCAAACGGCTCTGGATAACGGCTAAGCGCAGCAGAACACAGCGATGCCCGAATCGACGGTGAGTATGGTGGAGTGCATGGATGACATGTTCGGATCTCCCGTTAACTTCGTTGGGCACAACAATGCCAATCGTAGCAAAAAAGGATGACAACGACAAGGGTTAGCCCCTATCCCCGTCCGACCTTCGGTCGGCACCCCTTCTCCCCACATCGTGGAGAAAGGAGAGGCGCGTCGGCAAGACGGCGCGTTTGAAGTCCCTCTCCACCCGGTGGGGAGGGATTTAGGGAGGGGCTAACTCGCAGGAAAAACTCCTGAAGAACCGCTGTCAGCGTGCATAAGGTGCCTACGTTCCCGTGGGCACCCAGATATTTTTCACCTGAACGGATGCCCGCAGGAATTCCTCGCCCATGCCCTGCTCGGAGTCCGCCCAATCGCGGGGTTCGCCATAATCCACCCAGGTGCGCTTCAGATTCGAGACGGACAGCAGCTCGACAAAGTAACTGCCTTCCGCGCTGCCAAAATACCAGACCGCATCGACATCTTCGTGCTCGACCAGCGTTTTGGTGAGATGATCGCGCGCCCCGGTCACGATGTTGACGACTCCCGGCGGCAGATCGGACGTTTCGAGGATCTGGTAAAAGTCCGTGGCGCACAGGGGGTACCTCTCCGACGGGATGATTGTGACGGTGTTCCCCCGCGCGATCGCCGGCGCGAGCAGCGACACAAACGCCAGCAGCGGGGATTCGTCCGGGCAGGCGATGCCAATCGCGCCCAGATAGTCATGGGTGGCGACCACCAACCCCTTCAAGGGAGTTTCCTGCACCGTGCCGCCGTATTTGTCTGCCCACGCGGCGTAAGTGAACAGGCGCTCGATGCTCAGATCCACTTCGCGCCGCGCATCTTTGGCGGAGCATCCCGTCATGGCGACGAGCCGCTGCGCAAACTCACCACTGCGGATCGCCAGATTCTCGGCAATGTAGTAGAGAATCTGCGCGCGGTTGTAGGGGGAGCGATCCGCCCAGCCCTTCGCCGCATGCGCCGCTTCAACCGCATCCCGAATATCTTTGCGGTTGCCATCGCCCACCTGCCCGATCTCGTGGCCGTCCGGGCTGAGCACGGGGCGGCTGTATTCACCGTCCGGCCGTTTCTGCTTGCCGCCAATATACAACTTGGTGGTGTGATCAACCGGCGGCAGGCCGTTCATCTTCGAGTTGGAGTTCAGCGGGCGCGGATACCCCGGCACGGCGCTGGCCCAGGTTTTCACGTCGGGAGCAGTCTTTTTCCGTTTGGACGGCGATGCAACCTGCGGACGCGGCCGCTGCTGCCACGCAGGGCGCACATATTCCATCAGCCCTTCTTTGCCGCCTTCACGGCCATAGCCGCTCTCGCGGTAGCCGCCGAACCCCGACGCCGCATCAAACAGGTTCGTCGAGTTCACCCAGATCGAGCCCGCCTTGATCTTGTGAGCGGCCTCAAGGGCGAGGTTGATATTCTCGCTCCAGACGCTGGCGGCCAATCCGTAGCGGGTATTGTTCGCCAGTTCGATCGCTTCGGCCGGGGTGCGGAAGGTCATTGCGACCAGGACCGGGCCGAAGATCTCTTCCTGCGCCACCGTCGACGCGGGCGATACGTTGGTGAGCAGCGTGGGCGGGTAAAAACATCCCGCAGCGGGCAGCGGCGTATCGGGCTGGAAAATCTCCGCGCCTTCTTCGATGCCGATTTTGACCCAGCGATCGATCGTGGCGTGCTGCACCGGATCGACCACCGCGCCCAGGTCGATCCCTTTATCCAGCGAATCGCCGGTGCGCAGGCGCGCCATCCGCCGGCGCACTTTGTCCAGAAAACGGTCCGCGATGTTCTCCTGCACCAGCAGGCGCGATCCGGCGCAGCAGACCTGCCCCTGGTTGAACCAGATGGCGTCGACCAGCCCCTCGACGGCGGCATCCTGATCGGCATCATCGAACACGACAAACGGGGATTTTCCGCCCAGTTCGAGCGAGAGCCGTTTGCCGGTGCCGGCCGTCACCCGCCGCAGAATGCGCCCCACCGCGGTAGACCCCGTAAACGCGATCTTGTCGATGTCGGGATGGGCGACGATGAGCGCCCCGGTCTGATCATCGCCGGTCACGATGTTGACCACTCCGGGCGGCAGCCCCGCTTCCGCCACGATCTCGGCAAACAGCAGGGCCGTAAGCGGCGTATAGGGAGCGGGTTTCAGAACGACCGTGTTGCCCATCGCCAGCGCCGGCGCGATTTTCCAGGCCAGCATCAGCAGCGGGAAATTCCAGGGGATGATCTGCCCAACCACGCCCACCGGCTGGTAGCCGGCCAGTTCGGTCGGCATAAGCTGGGCCCAGCCCGCATGGTGATAAAAGTGGCGCACGACCAGCGGAATATCCAGGTCGCGCGATTCGCGGATCGGCTTGCCGTTATCCATCGATTCGAGCACGGCGAACAGCCGCGCGTGTTTCTGGAGATTGCGCGCGATTGCGTAGAGATACCGCGCGCGGGCATGTCCGCTCGTCTGGCTCCAACTCGTGAATGCCTGACGTGCCGCCGCGACCGCCTGATCGATCTCGGCCTCACCCGCTATCGCCACTTTCGCCAGATGCTCGCCCGATGCCGGATTCTTGACGTCCAGATAAGAGCCCTTGGCCGGGGACTGCCAGGCGTTGTCGATAAACAGGTCGAACTGGCGCTGATGGCTGTCCAGCCATGCGGTCACGGTCTCGGCGGATTCAGGAGCCGGGCCATAGTCCATCGTCTTAAAGATCTCTGCGACGCTCACCTGAAACACTCCTTTTATCCCATTGGCATGTGGTGCCGGGCGGCGTAGTGGCCGGTGACGTGGTGCGACAGTTGGCGCTCAATGTCGCCCAGCAGCGTACTGGCCCCGATGCGAAACAGGGCAGGGCTCAGCCACTCGTCGCCCAATTCCTCTTTCATCAGCACGAGCCAATCCAGCACCTCTTTCGCCTTGCGGATCCCGCCGGCGGGCTTGAACCCCACCCGGTAGCCGGTCCGCTCGTAATATTCGCGGATGGTGCGTGTCATGGTGAGGCCGACTTCCAGCGTGGCGTTAACCGATTCTTTGCCGGTCGACGTTTTGATAAAATCCGCCCCGGCCATCATGCAGACTTTGCTCGCCATGGCCACATGCCACAGCGGCCCCAGTTCGCCCGTCGCCAGGATAGTTTTCATATGGGCGTCGCCGCACGCCTGACGCATCTCGCAGACCTCATCATAGAGCGCCTGCCAGTTCCCCCGCAGGACATGCTCGCGCGAGATGACAATATCGATCTCACGGGCACCCGCGGCAACGGATTCCCGGATCTCGGCGATGCGCAGCTTATAGGGGTTGAGGCCCGCCGGAAACCCGGTCGAAACGGCGGCGACAGGGATATCGGTGCCCTGAAGCGCGCGCACGGCATCGGGGACGCGCGCATGATACACACACACCGCGCCGACCGTGATGCGCTCGTCGCCAACCCCCAACGCCTCAAGAATATCCTGGCGCACCGGCTGACGCGCTTTGGCCGCGAGGCGCTGCACGTTGCCGGGCGTATCATCCCCCGCCAGCGTGGTCAGGTCGATACATGTCACGGCGCGCAGCAGCCAGGCGGCCTGCCAGTCTTTTTTGATGGAGCGGCGTTTGCCCAGGGTTGCGGCGCGGCGCTGCGTGGCGCTCGGATTGACGCGTGTATCGTAGACATAGCCCAGATCAAGGGGAGTCGGTTGGTTCCGCTCGAACGTGGTGGCATTTTTAGTTTGTATCTGCATAGCAGGTCGTGACCTTTTTAAGTGTTAGCTGAATAAATTATATAAAAAATCAGCGGCCTGAGCGAGGATGGGCGCGTATTGGCCCCTATCCCGGCGAGCGTCCCGCAAGCGGGCTGCTCGCTTGCCCTTTCCCCGCATGCGGAGAAAGGGGCGCGCACTTAAAGTCCCTCTCCACCTTGTGGGGAGGGATTTAGGGAGGGGCTAACAAAACATCCTGGCAGCGATACGTCAGAAACCTTTGTGGGCACTTCGTCACCAGGACAGCTATGTTTTGACTAGGTGATTTGGTCCTGATGGGAGGCGGCGGCACGATGTGGGGTGGGGAAGCTTTTGCCAGCATGGTAATAACTCATCGCGCCACGGAGTTGTTCGCCCCACCCATGGTCACCAACTGGTGGGCCGAGGCTCAGGCGTGGCGCGATCCGGTCGCTTATCGTTTTTTCTCTGCGCCTCCCATTGCCACCGCCGAGGGGATCCACGCCGAGCTTTATCTGCGCCTGCCCGAAGAGGATCGGATCGTTCCGCTTAGCGCCCTGGGCGAGCCGATCAGCTATCAGTGGTACCCCGATCGCGTGATCCGCAGCATGACCTATCAGGGTTTGCGCTTTGAAAGCACGTTATGCCTCGCCGCGGGCCGGGATGTGCTGCTCCTGGAAACCACGATCACCAACACCCATCCTACCGCGTGGTCGGGCAAGCTCTTTTTGCGGCTGCTGTCGGGCGTGCAGAAGCTCGAGGATTTTTCGGCGTGGAATTCCGTCGCCGTCCCACTGGCCCACACCACCGTCGATCCGGATCGCAACGCCTACATTTTTTCGGGCGATGGTCCGGCCTATTCCGTGCAGGGCACCGACCAGCGATCGCGCAGCTACCGGGCCAGCATCGCGCTCATGGAATGGCTGGGTGACGCCAACCTGAACGGCATTGTCTCCAATCGGGTCCGTCCGGTCTCAGTCTGCGCCGGATTCGAGTATGAGATTACACTTCTGCCGGGCGAGTCCTGGCGGCTGCGCTACGTGAATGCGCTGGCGGAGACGCTGTCAGCGGCGCTGGAAGCGTATGACGATGCTCAGGCTCACTTTGAAGCCCGGCAGGCAGAAATGCACGCGGCATGGCAGGCAGAGATCGAAGCCGCTTTTACGCGTGGCAGCGATCGTTTTTCCGGCAGCCTGCCGCTGGTCGAAGGGGTGGACGAATCGGTTCAGCGGCTCTATCTGACCGGCGCGGCCAACCTGCTGTTCATGAAACGCACCGGCCCGCGCAATAAGTTCGGCACGTCCTACAAAACGATCAGCCCACGCAGTGGCGCTACGTCGTGGTTATGGGACACCCAGCAGGCGGCGGCGGGTCTGGTCCACCTGGATCCCATCGCCCTCCGAACGATGGTCGAGTGGTGGATGCATACCGATATTGATCACTGTTGGGGCACAAACTACCTGAACGGCCATCCGCTCGGCCCCTGGTACTCGGTGAACGATTACGCCCTGTTCACGATGGCCCATCACTATCTGCGCTATACGGGCGACTTTCGCTGGCTGGATCAGCCGATCGAGGGCCGGACGGTTATTCAGCATTTGCAGCGGTGCGCGGATCACTGGCAGCAGTTGAACGCCGCCGACTCTCTCGCGGACTACGGCACCGAGCGCAACCTGCTCGAATGCGTGCGGACCTACACCCACAAGGTCGCATCCCTCAACGCCGCCAATGCCTGGATGAATCGGACGCTGGCCGAGATCGAAGAACGGCGTGGGGAAGCCGCGTCCGCGCGAAAACGCCGCGCCGATGCCCAGGCGATCACGCAGGCCGTGCTGCAACTGTATCGCCCAGGGGGCCACTTTGCCTGCCGCCAGCCGGACGGCTCCGAAGTGGATGTGCAGCACTGCTATGATTTTGGCGTGGTGATGGCGGCGCTGTTTGATGACCTGGGTCCGCAGCGGCGTCAGCAGATGATCCGGTTCTTCCAGACCAAGCTGCAAACGCCAAGCTGGATGCGCGCGCTGGCCGCGGACGATCCCGCGGCGGCTTTCAGTCTGCGCACCGATCATATGGCGACGGGCGCGTATGCCTCCTGGCCCGCGTATGCCCTTCAGGCGCTTTGCCAGACCGGCCATCTTTCCGAAGCGCTGCGCTGGATCGGCGTGGGGAACGAGTTGGGCGGATTGGCCGGGGTTGCCCGGCAGGGTCCCTTGGGACAGGGCACTTTTCACGGCGGTCCAGGCAGCCTGCTTGAAAACGGGGCCGGGCGCAAGGCACCCGACGACCCGCCCCACTACGAAGAATGGATCTGCGTGGCGGGCGGGGCCTATATCGGTTCCGTGCTGGAAGGGGTGTTCGGCGTCCGGGCCACGCTCTACGACGGAATCACGGCGTCCGGTGATCTACCCCGGTATCAACCCGATGCCCGGTTTGCGGGACTGCACTATCAGGGCCAGACGTATGCTTATGTCGATGGCCGCTTGCGGGCCGATTTATAGTTGATCGCAATAAAACATCATCTCAAGTCTGAGTATGGAGTGTCATATGGCAAATGAACGCAAGACCAACGGGATACCTTTTGAACTGCTTGCCCCCTACAATGAGTCGGTTGCCCTGCTGGGCAGTTGGAACGACTGGGAACCGATCCCGATGAAGAAGGACAATCAGGGAGTCTGGCGCGCCGAAGTCCCCCTGGCGGATGGCGATTATGAGTACAAATTTCAGGTCGTCTCGAAGAGTTATTTCGCGGCTGGCGAAACCCGGACAGTCGCGGATCCCAAAGCGCTGGAACACACGCTCGACAGCCACGAGAATTCGATTGTCCGGGTGCGTAACGGCCAGCGGATCACCCTGAGCTACGACTGGCAGCACGATGACAAACCCCTGCCACCCAACGAACAACTGATCCTCTACGAGCTGCACGTCGGCGATTACAGCGGAACGTCAAACGGCGACACAGGCAAGATCGGGACGTTTGCGGACCTCACCAATAAGCTGGATTATCTGGTGGACCTGGGTATCAACGCCATCGAGCTCATGCCCGTTAACGAATTCCCCGGCCATCACAGTTGGGGCTACTCGCTGCGCAGCCTCTACGCGGTCGAAAACAGCTATGGCAGCCCCGACGATCTGGCCCGGCTGGTCGATGAATGTCACGCGCGGGGGATCCGCGTCATTCACGACGCGGTCTACAACCACCTGGAGATGGAGGCTCCCCTGACGCAGATCGATTACAGCTATTGGTTCTACGAGCAAAACCCCGACGAAGAAAAGCTTCACTGGGGCCCCAAGTTCAATTATGAGCACTACGATGAGAATCTGAAGACGTTTCCCGCGCGCGATCACGTCATCGGCGCGATGCGCTCGTGGATCGGCGGCTTCCATATGGACGGCATCCGCTTTGACGCCACCCTGGCGCTCAAATATTTCGACCTGCTCAACTGGTTCAGCGAAGAAGCGCACCGGCTGGAAGGCTTTAAGCCCTTCTACACTATTGCCGAGCACATCCCCCAGGACAGCACGATCGCCGGGCCGGATGGCCCCATGGACGCCGCATGGCACGACAATTTTTACCGTCAGCTCAGCTCGACCGTGCTCGGCATTCCCAAAGAGGGCCGCGAACCCTTTAACACGAGTGAAGCTCTGCGCCTGATGGATGGGCGGCAGGATGGTTTCCCCAGCCCGTATAATACGGTTCACTATATCAACAACCACGACCAGGAACGGATTATGTACATGTTGGGGGCGATGGCTGGCGTCTTTGACGATGCCGCGTTCCGCCGCGCGAAACTGGGAGCCACCCTGCTGCTCACCGCACCGGGCGTTCCCATGCTGTGGATGGGCGAAGAATTCGGGCAGGCCAGCCAGAAAACGTTAGGCCCCAACCCGCTCCATTGGGCGATGCTCGACCACGAGCGCAATCAGGGGTTGTTCCAGCACTACAAGCACCTCATCCAGCTGCGTAAATCCCTGCCCGCCCTGACCAGTGATACCTTTGAAGCCATCCTTGATGATCCGGGGCGCGGGCTGATCGGCTTTAAGCGGTGGAACAGTGAAGGGAATGTCGTGGTGGTTGTCGCCAATCTCACACCCCATTACGCCGGGGAATTTCAAATTGCCGATGCCGGACTGGGTGATGGCAAGTGGTGTGAGAAGATCTTCAACTATGAAACGGAGGTTCACGACGGGCGGCTGACCGATACGCTGGCCGAGAGTGAAGCGAAAGTCTACGTCAAGTCCTGAAACAGCGAGACCGCAGGTTAAGACCACGCGGCAATGACAAAAGCCGGGAAGCCCGCTGAAGGGGCTGGCAGGAGTCCCTTTAGTGGGCTTTTTGAACGTAATAGCCGGACCGTTTATTGCCTCATCCCCTAAGAAATCAGGTGACGTTGTTTTCGTAGGGGCGTATTGCAATATGCCCAATCTGCGTCAAGATAAGGTGGCGTAACGGTCGTCACCGGGCTTTAGCCCCTCCCCCTGCCTCCCTCCTCACCGGCTGGAGAGGGACTTGAGGCGCTCCCCTTTCTTTCTCCAGGTGTGCTCCGCACGCACGGGGAAAGGGGCAAGCGAGCAGCCCGCTTGCGGGACGCTCGCCGGGATAGGAGCAAAAGAGCATAACAGGCTCTAGCTGAAGACGGCTCCCCGCAACTGCAATTCGTCAGCGAAATGACAGGCGGCCAGATGCCCACTGCCGCCGACCGGGCGCAGCGGTGGTTCTTCCTGCGCACAGATGTCCTTGGCATAGCGGCAGCGCGGATGGAAATAACAGCCGGAGGGTGGATTCGAAGGGTCGGCCACTTCGCCGGCCAGCCGGATGCGCTCGCTCTGCTTGCGATGCAGGGGGTTAGCGATCGGCACGGCGGACATCAACGCCTCGGTATAGGGATGTTTCGGCTCGGTGTAGATGTCCAGCCCTTCCGCGCTCTCGACGATCTTGCCCACGTACATGACGATCACCCGATTGCAGATGTGCCGGATCACACTCAGATCATGCGAAATGAACAGATAAGTCAGGTCGGCATCCCTCTGAAGTTTTTCCATCAGGTTCAGGATCTGGGCGCGCACGGACACATCCAGCGCCGACACGGCTTCGTCGGCGATGATCAGGCGCGGATTGGTGATCAGGGCGCGGGCGATCGCAATGCGCTGGCGCTCCCCGCCGCTAAAGGCGTGCGGATAGCGGATCATATATTCCGGGTGCAGGCCGACCCGCCGCAGCAGTTGGCCCACCCGATCCTCCATCTCTGACCGGCTGGCAACCCGGGCGACCTTCAGCGCCTCGCTGATGTTCTCAAAAACCGTCATGCGTGGGTTGAGCGAGGAATACGGGTCCTGAAAAATCATGCGGACCTGCCGGTTATACGGTTTCAGATCTCTGCCAGAAAGCCTTGCAAGATCAACCACATGTTCCTGGCCGCTTTTGCCCTCGTCATAGAGGATTTCACCCGCCGTTGGCTCATACGCCCGGACCAGACAGCGCCCGACCGTGGTCTTGCCGCAGCCGCTTTCACCCACCAGCCCCAGCGTTTCGCCGCGCCGGATATAAAAGCTGACATCGTCCACCGCCTTGGTGTAGCCTTTCACCCGGGCGAAGATGCCAACGGTGATCGGAAAGTGCATCTTCAGATGGCGGACGTCAACCAGATTCTCAGCCGTGACCGGCGAGGCGGCTTCGGGCTCAGGGGCAGTTGGGTGGATTGGCTCAGCCATGATTCACCGTTTCCATCGTGTCTTGTTTGGGGGTGTTTTCGTACAGCAGGCAGCTTACCGAATGGGTTTCATTGAGCCACGTCATCCGGGGGGTGATGTGCCTGCATTGGACCATCGCCTGGGTGCAGCGCGGGTTAAACTGGCAGCCCGACGGCCGCCGGAATGGGCTCGGCACCATGCCCTGGATCGGCTCCAATTCCTCGCGCTGTTTCGAAAGCTTTGGGATGGAGCGCAGCAGCGCTTGAGTATAGGGGTGTTTGGGCGTGTTAAAAATCGTAACCGCGTCGCTGCGTTCCACGATCTGACCCAGGTACATCACGGCGACGTCGTCCGCGATCTCGGCCACAACCCCCAGATCGTGCGTGATAAACAGCAGAGCCATTCCGTAATTCTGCTGAAGCTGAAGCATCAGATCGAGGATCTGCGCCTGGGTGGTTACGTCGAGCGCGGTCGTGGGTTCGTCCGCGATCAGCATGGTCGGATTGCAGGACAGCGCCATCGCGATCATCGCCCGCTGGCGCATGCCGCCGCTGAGCCGGAAGGGATATTCATCCACCAGCCGATCCGGCTTGGGGATGCCCACCAGATGCAGCATATCGATGGCACGGTCGCGTGCGGCCTTTTTGGTCACGTTTTCGTGCAGCAGGATATTTTCCATGATCTGGTTGCCGATCGTGTGCATCAGGCTCAGCGAGGTCATCGGCTCCTGAAAGATCATGGCGATCTCTTTGCCACGAATCTTGCGGATCTCCGCGCCCTGCGGATCGAGCCTGGCGAGATCAATGAGGGACGTCGTGCCGTCTGGGGAGGGGCGGTGGAACAGTATCTTGCCAGAAACCAGCCGGCCGGGGGTGCGGATGATCTGCAAAAAGGCGCGGCTGGCGACACTTTTGCCACAGCCGCTCTCGCCCACCAGACACAACGTCTTGCCGCGCTCGATCGTCATGTCCACGCCATCGACGGCTTTGACCACGCCTTCATCGGTGAAAAAGTGAATCTTCAGGTCCGTGACTTCGAGCAGCGGTTCTGCCATGAGCGACCTTTCTCTCTAGTACGGGTCAGCCGCGTCACGCAGGCCGTCACCGAGGAAGTTAAACGCCAGCACCACGATAATCACCGCCGCGGCCGGCCACAGCAGCCACGGATACAGGGCCAGCACCGCGACCTTCTGGGTTTCCTGAAGCATCACTCCCCAGCTAACGGCGGGTGGTCGCAGCCCCAGCCCCAGAAAGCTCAGCGCGGTTTCGGCCAGGATCATGCCGGGCAGCGCCAGGGTGAGCGACGCGATGATGTGGCTGTAGAAACTCGGCAGCATGTGCCGGAAAATCAGGCGGCGCGTGCCGGTGCCATCCAGCCGGGCGGCCAGGATAAAATCGTCTTCGCGCAGCGACAGGAATTTAGACCGTACCACGCGCGCCAACCCGGTCCAGCTGCGCAGCGCGATCAGGATCGTAATGAAGAAATATACGCGTTCCACCGGCCAGTCGAGCGGGACCGTGGCCGCGATCGCCAGCATGATCGGCAGGTCGGGCACCGACAGCACGATCTCGATCAGCCGTTGGACGAGGTTATCCACCCAGCCGCCGATCAACCCCGATACGCCGCCCAGCACAATCCCCAGGATCAGGCTGAGCGCCACGCCTACCAACCCCACGCTCAGTGAAATACGGGTGCTGTAAATCAGCCGGCTGAAGATATCACGCCCGCTTTTGTCGGCCCCCATCAGATACATCGGCTGAGTCTTGTCCTTCGCGCCGATCAGGTGGCGGTCGGCGGTGAAATAGAGCCCCTTGACATAGGGAACCGGCAGCCAGTGCAGGCCGACTTTATACTCCGGCCCTTTGACAAACAGCCCGATCGGGATTTTCGCCTCTTCGTCGATCGACCAGATTTTTTTGAACGAACGTGGATCGCGCTCGAATTTCAGCCCTTTGACGTAGGGGGCGAATTTGCCATCGTCGAAAAAATGAATCGGCTGCGGCGGCGCGTAGACGTAATCGGCAATATACTGCGTCCGCTCCCATGGGGCGAAGAATTCGGCGAAGAGGGCGACGAGATAGTAGAGTATCAGGATCCCGGCACTGATCATCGCCAGCCGGTGCTTGCGAAACTTCCACCACATCAGCCGCCACTGCGTGGCAACTTCAAGCCTCAGGCTCTCTTCGTCCTCGACCAGAATCGGCCCCTGGGCCGGCGGGCTTTTTTGTTCCAGGCTCTGCTCAGGCACTATCACACCCATTTTGATGCTCCGATGTCCCTATTCCGATCTCACTGCAAACGGATGCGCGGATCCAGCAGGGCCAGCGACAGATCGCTGATGAACGTTCCCAGGATCGTCAGGCTGCTGATGACCAGCAGAAAACCGGCCGCCACGTACATATCCTGCTGGAGCAGGGCTTGATAGAGAACCGGCCCCGATGTGGGCAGGTTGAGGACGATAGATACGATCACTTCGCCGGCGACCAGCGTCGGCAGCACCCACCCGATCGTGCTGATAAAGGGGTTAAGCGCGTGGCGGACGGGGTATTTCCACAGCAGCCGCCGCTCGGTCAGCCCTTTCGAGCGGGCGGTATCAACATAGGGCTTGTTGAGTTCGTCGAGCAGGTTCGCGCGCATGGTGCGGATCAGCCCGGCCGTGCCGGCTGTCCCGATGATAATCACCGGGATCCACAGATGTTTCACGAGATCCCAGAATTTTGCGAAGCTCCACGGGGCTTCTTCGTACTGGCGCGAAAACAGGCCGATCATGGCTTGATCCATGTACTTATAGGAGATGAACATCAGCACGAGCGCGGACAAAAAACTGGGAACTGCCAGCCCGATAAAGCCTATCAGAGTCACCAGATAGTCGGTCAGTGAGTATTTTTTGACAGCGGAATAGATGCCAATCGGTAAAGCGACAAGCCAGGAAAAAAATACGGAAAAGGCCGAGACAATGAAGGTGATTGGCAGGCGTTCGGTGATAATCTCCTTGGCGTCGCGCCGGTAGACGAACGAATAGCCAAAATCACCTTTGGTGATGATATTCTTCATCCATTTGTAGTACTGCACATAAACCGGCTGATCGAGCCCGTACTGCTCGCGCAACTGGTCCTCAAAGCCGGGTGGAAGTTCGTCCATGCCCGAGGAGATCATCTGCGTGACCATAAACGTAATATAGTCGCCCGGTGGAAGCTGGATCACCGCGAACATGATCAGGGAGATAATCCACACCGTGAAGACCGCGTAGGTGAATCGGCGAAAAATGTACTGCCACATAAGCGTTCCCCTTTTTCTCCATCATGGGACGCGCAGTGCGATGGATGTTCGCCGGGAGATGCACTCCGGCACCAGGCCGGAGCGCACCTCATTGATTGAACGCCGGACCTATTCGATAATGTACCACTGCTCGGGATAGGTCAGCTTCTGCACACCTTCGAGCCAGCCCGCAATCCACTCAGCCGGCTGGTTGCCCAGGCGTGTATGGTAGACCTGATAGCCCATGCCAGGACGCGAGATGCCGATCACCCAGAAATTATCGGCGGCGGTCTGAAGGACTTCGTTCATCAGCGCGACCTGCTCTTCCTGAGTTGCCGCGCCGAGCACGCCTTGGTCGTACATGGTGCGTATCTCGACGAATTCGGCGGGCATTTCCACCTGGGTGGAGTCGACCGACTTGGTACGCCACGCATACCAGCCGTTGCCGAACATGCCAAAGTAATCACCCGGAACGTAGTTACGCACGTCCAGGATAGCGGTGATGCCGGCTCCACCTTCGCCGGTGTAGATGGTCGCTTCGAGTTCGTTGGCCTTCTTGTTCTCGATGAAGACCACGTCGGCCAGCGAATTGAGCTTCACTTCCACACCGACCGCATCCCAGTAGCCGATCAGCAGTTCCGCGATCTGGATCCAGTTTGTGCCATAGCCCAGGTCGTTGGAGATGGACAGGATGATCGAGAAGCGGCTGCCATCCGAGCCGAGACGGTAGCCATCAGCGTCTTTCTCCGGCAGCACCATGTCGAGATATTCGTTGGCCTTGTCCACGTCGTATTCGACGAACTGCGTGGCAAGCTGTTCGTTATAGAGCGGGCTGCTCTCGAGCGGGGCAGCCTGCGACGGGACGCCCTGGCCGGAGTGAACGATTTCGATGATCTCTGGGCGGTTGATGGCGTAGGACATGCCGATGCGGAAATTCTTGTCGGCAAAGACCTGCGCTTTAACCGGGTCGTCAACCGTGCGGTTGAAGTGGATCGAGTTGGTGTTCGCGCCGTCGTTGATCAGGTTGCTGATCGCCAGCGGTTTGCCCTCGTCCATCGCATCGAAGTAAAGGATCCGGTTGGCGTCGCCGGGGTCCTTGATGTAATCCAGGTCGCCGTTGAGCATTGCGAAGGTGCGGCTTTCGTCTTCCTGGTAGCTGTAGCCCTTGAGGTAGTCAATATACGGAAGCTGGTTGCCCTCGCCGTCCACCTTCCAGTAGTAGGGGTTGCGCACCATGGTGATCGTGGTGCCGCTGCCGAGCGGTTCCTGTACGATCCAGGGGAACAGGGTGGGCCGCTGCGGATAGAGGAAGTAGTTCTGCGTATCGTCGGACGGGCCGGCCGCGTACTTGTTGAACAGGCCCACCCAGTCCTCAACGCCTTCTTCCTGCGCCACCAGCGCATCAATGTCCGGGTTATATTTCTTGTGATACTGCTGCAGGAAGTGCTTGGGGAAGAAGGTGATATGGCGGCCTGACCATGTCGCCAGGAAATACAGGAAAGTACCGTTCGGGTTGGCGAAGGTCATCTTGAAGGTGTAGTCGTCGATCTTCTCCGCCTTGAAGTCGTTGGCCCCTTCGCGCGGCAGCCAGTCGGCTACCGCACCCTGGCCGCGGTTGATCTCTTCGTTGAAGACCACATCTTCAAAGTAGAACATGATATCATCGGCGGTGAAATCCACACCATCCGACCACTTGAGGCCCTTGCGCAGATGGAAGGTGTATTCGCGCACATCGTCGCTCACTTCCCAGCTTTCGGCGATGTTGGGCTCAACACCCGAAAAGTCCGGCTTCCAGATCACCAGGTTTTCCCACCCGGCGATAAACCACAGGCCGCCCCAGCCCGGACTGCTGCCGGTGAAGCCGACGCGCAGCTCGCCGCCATAGGTGCCGGTTTCGTTAAACGGCGCAACAACGGCGGGATTTTCGGGCAGACGTTCTTCGACGGGGGGCAGCTCGCCCGCTGCGACCTGCGCGGCCAGCAGCGGCAATTCGTTAAAGGCGCCCTGCGCCTCACTTTGGGAAACAAAGGGGACGGCGAACGCAGCGGCCATCGCCACGGCGACGACGAAAAACCCCAGTCTGGCAACGGTACGACTAAACATCCTGAGACCCTCCTTGAAAAAGGCGTGTTGTCATTTAGCGGGCGGGTGATAGCGCTTAGTCAGTCGGAAAATCTGGGCGGCATCTCAGCCGGTTCAACTCTATCACCCACTCCCAACTTCGCCTGTGGAACAGCCCCAGGTTGTGTTAAAGTATGGGATAGTAGAAGGCCCGGTGAGACTCACTCACCTCCTCTCTGCGGCGGGTGGGGGGCCGGCATCCGCGAGTGTGCCTGCCAAGCGAAACAACTCGCGTGAGAATGGCCTTTCACCCCTCTGCACGATCGGTAAACAAACAGCGCACCGACTGCCGGCGGATCAATTCGGTTCTCACCAGGATCGTAATCGGTGCGCGGTTAGGATATTCACAGCGGTTGATCAACTGCTGGACGGCCAGTTCTCCCATCAGCAGTTTGTCCACGTTCATCGTCGTCAGGGGCGGAACGCTCTCGGCGGCGGCTCTCAGGTTATCGAAGCCGATCACCGATAAATCCTCAGGCACGCGGCGGCCCAATTCATACGCGGCGCGCAGCACCCCCAATGCCGAATCATCATTGCAGGCGAAGATGGCGGTGATCTCCGGGGATCGCTGCAGCAGCTGCAGCGTGGTGGTGTATCCCAGGATGCTGTTCAGCCCACCATCCTCAATGTAGCTCTGCGTGATGCCATAATCGGCAAGCGCCTTCAGGTACGCCTGGCGGCGCTGGTCGATGCCCGGATAGCCATTGGTCCAACTCCCGATCAGGCCGATCTGCCGGTGGCCCTGCCGGATCAGGTAGCTCACGGCGGTATAAGCGCCATGCGCGTTATCGATGCTGATCATGTCGTAAGGCTGCTCTGCGTAAGCGTCCACCAGGACAATCGCCGGGGATAGATGGTCGCGGGGGAAAGGCGGCGAATCCTTTAGAAGAACTCCCAGAATCAGCCAGCCATCGGCTTTCTGTTCGTTCCAGAGCGGCGGCCACTTCTGGGCGCGCAACTCGCCGTCGACCTCGATGCTGGCGTACATCAGGCTGAGATGACGCCGCTGACACGCCTGCTCGACGCCGTTCAGCAGCGCCGAATAGAAGGGATCGATGGGGGTGTCCTGCTCGGTGTGCCGCTTGATGAGAATCCCGATGGTGGAAAGTCGAGTGTCAGAAGACAGGGGAGCGCGGGGGGGAAGTTGATAACCAAGCTTCGCGGCGGCCTGCTGCACCCGTTCGCGTGTCTCGGTCGAAACCGACACTTTATTGTTCAGCGCGTGGGAAGCTGTGCCGATGGATACGCCGGCAAGATCTGCAACATCCTGGAGCCTTGGCCGATCACGCATGAAGCCATCCCCAAAATGCTATTGGAAAGGAAGACAATTTTTACGAAATGAGAATCTTTGTCTCTAGCTTATGAGATATTTGTGAGCATGTCAACAGGTTTCAATGAAATTTCGATTGAAAGTCGTGATATTTTAATAATGTATTCAAATTCGCATCCTGGTACAATGGACATAGCACCCTGAACCAACGGACGAAAGGCGGCCGGCCAGTTCATTATGATGAACAAAACGGAACTTTTCGATGCCCTGCGGGCCTTTCCACCACGCACGCGCGCCCTCTATGAGATCGGGTTGGTCGCCAGCACGGCGGTCTGGGCGATCCTCAGCGCGGCCATGATCGCGGGGCTTTCGGCGCTGTTTGCACAGTTTCTGGTCTCCGCCGAGCTTTCGACCGAAGAGTTAATCGCCGCGATGATCGTGCCCTCGGTGATGGCGTTTGTCTTCGTGGCAGCAGGCTTTCGCAGCACAAATGATCCCCGCTTCGGTAAATCGTATAACATGATCCGCTCAGCGTGGCGCGGAGCGCGAGCGGGTTTTGTGGTGGGATGGATCGTGGTGGGGTTCGCGCATTTTCTGGGCCAGTTGTTACTGACCCGGGCCATCTATGGGCCGCTGGAATTTCAGAGCCGGATCTTGTCCTACTGCGGCCCCATCACCGTGCTTTACAGTGTGCTGTTCGCCCTGCCCGTGGCAGTTGGGACCGGGCTGTTTGCTGCGTTCGTGCCCGTGAGCGCGCAGGTAGTCTACGATATCATGGCGGCGCTCGAAAAGAAGGGCCAGCGCTGATATACTCCCGACTATGGACAATTCTTCTCGTGATGACCTGTTGACGACCCTCGTCAGTTTGTGGAGTGCGATGCTGGGCGGAGCCGTCGGTGCGGCGGCAAGTCAACTGGGCGGTCTGCTGGCCTGTCAGGTCACGGTCGGCTTCTTGATTGGTCTGATCACCAGTGTGATACTCTTTCTGCCCCTGATAGCCATCGTTCGGATCGTCGAGTTATTTGTCATCCACAAGGACACCGAAGGGCTCGCGGCGGGGGGATTGGCCCCCGACAAACTGGCCGGCCTTCTGGGGGGCCTGGCCGGATCGGCGGGAGCCGTGGTCGTCGCCGCGCTGCCGGACGATGCCAATCTGTTTGATGCGCCGGTTTCGGTTATGTGCTGGACCGTCGTGACCTTAGTGGCTATCGGCCTCAGCCTGGCGCTGGTCCGCTATGGCCAGGCATACCACTGGTTCAAATGAGGAATTCCACGCCGCTTTCGAGGCGCTGCCTGTCATAACCAGAATGGAAGAGTAAACCCTATGAATGGCAGACAACGGATGGCGATGGCCATGCAGCATCAGATTCCCGATCGTGTGCCGTGGATGTGCCAGTTGGCGCTCGGCCATTACTTTCTGAACACGGATCTGAAACCCCATCAGATCTGGTTCACCAGCGAAGGTTTTGCCGAGGCGTTGGTTACGCTGCAGCGCCGCTACCACTTCGATGGCATTCTGATCAACCTCCCCGGCCGCGACCCGCGCTGGCTGGATCAGGTGGCCTCGATCACCGAATTTGCCGAGGGCGAGATCGTGCGCTGGAACAACAGGGATGAGACGCTGATCCCCTGGGATGACAATGCCCAGCACCGCCCCGCTGATCCCGCGGCTGCGCGGCCCCGGTTCGACGAATTTGATCCGGATCGCGATTTTGATCGCCTCGACGATTGGCCGATGTACACCTGGGGCGTGTACCATACGCCCGCCCTGCCGGGAAAAGCGCCGGGGCTGCTGACCACGCCGCCCGACTACTTTTTCCACACGATCGATCAGGTCAGGGCGCTCACGGGTGGTGAAATTGCCGTGCATGGTGAGATATTCTCCCCCTTCACGCACCTGATGGAGCTGTTCAGCTACGAAGATGCGCTCATGAATCTGGCGCTGCAGCCGGATAAAGCGCTGGCGATTCTGGACCGGCTGACAGAAGCGAGCATCGCGTGGGGAGTCGCGCAGGCCCGCCACGGCGTGGACGCGGTGCTGATCTCGTCGGCTTATGCGGGCGGCGGCTTTATCTCAAAGCGGATGTATGAACAGGTTGTCCTGCCCTACGAAAAACGCGTGGTGGACGCGATTCACACTCAGGCTCCCGGCGTGCCGGTTTATACTCATACCTGCGGCCATCTGGGGGACCGGCTCGAACTGCTGATGGAAACCGGCACCGACGGCGTGGATACGCTCGATCCGCCCCCGATCGGCAACACCGAACTGGCCGACGCCAAAACCCGCATCGGCGGCCGGATGTTTATCAAGGGTAATATGAACGCTGTGTTTCTGCTGCAAGCGGACTCCGCTGAGGCGGTGCTGGACCACGCGCGCGAGCGGCTGCGCGATGGGATGCCGGGCGGGGGATACATCCTGAGCACGGCGTGCTCGGTGGGGCCGCTCGTCCAGCCGGAGAAGCTCGAAGCGCTGGCCGATCTGGTCGAGTCCGAGGGGCGGTACAACGTTGGGCATTAACCACTGGTTTAGCCCAATTCAGATAACGCGATCTTGTAGGGGAGCACCTCTGTGTGCTCCCGGAGCGACGAAGTCGCACAAAAGACATTGGGCTTCGTTCAAGCGGGCGGACACGGGGGTCCGCCCCTACGCTGCCTTTTTCCGCTTATTTGCCGTAACAGTTTGAACCAGCGCCTCAAGGTCGAAGAATCGACGGCCGTTACCCCTCGCCGCTGGCGTGACGATAGACCGGGTCGGCCGTGCCGAGCGCGAATTCCTGCATGGCCGTTTCATGACCGAGCACCTTGCGCACAAAATCCGGCCACCAGTTGACCTGCTCGCCGCGCTCCATGTACCGGGTAAGCGCGTCCTCCAATTCGATCGCTTTCTGCTGGCCGATCCTGATGACGTCCTCGCGGCTCAAATTCTGCGCAGCCAGCAGCCACTTGCGCCCGATCTGCGCATGTAACACCTCGTCGGCCCAGTCGTAATCCTGATACAGCGTGGCCAGTTCGTCGTTTGCATCGATGGCGGTTTCGTATTCGTAGCGCTTGCCGGTTTTGGCGGGCATGAGACTCTGTTCGATGGTATACAGAACCGCGTGCGCGTCGAGCGGCGTCATGTGCAGGTTGAGACGCAGCGCAAACCCCGGATGCAGCGGAATCTCCGCTCGCCAGTCGATGCCGTGATGCTCAAAGTAGGCCGATCCCATCATGGCGTGGCGGGCTTCGTCCCACAGTTGGCGGCACATATCCACATAATAATCCCAGGGCTGGTTTTCGGCGGCGGCGATCATGCGTGCCATCGCCTCCGGGACATCCATTTCAAGCGCGCGCTTGCACATCAGCGCCAGGGTTTTTTCCTCGACGGAAACGCCCTCGGTGCGCGCGACTTCGTGCGGCGGGAAGACAAAATTCCACCGGCCCACAAACCGCTCGTCCCGCTGCGGGGCAAAGTCCGGCGTAAATCCGCCGTGTGCGCGCGGCACAGGGAGTGTATCGGGGACCGGCTGATCGCCCAGGATGCCACCGGCGGCTGCCAGACAGGCACGCAGGTGAGCGGCCCAGGCATCCGCGCGCGCCTGATCCTCCGGCGACTGGATGAGCGCGGCCAGTGCGGCCTCACCCCAGGCGTTGGCGTCCTCGTCTTCGAGGATCATGAAGCGCAGCACCCGCCGCGTAGGATGATCAACCAGCGGGTTCGCATGCTCATAATGGGCACGAAACGCGGCCAGCAGCGCCGCTCTCAGCACGCCATACAGTCCCACGATCTTTTCGAGCGTATCCGAGGCCGTCCACAGTTCGGCAAAGAAGCGATCCAGGGCCGGATCGGGGCTGGCATCCATGCGCGGGGGTGGATTGCGCATTTCGCTCACTCGTGCGCGGATCAGTTTGGCATGTTCCGTATCCTGGTACAGGTGCAGGCTGAGCGCTTCTTTGACTTCCCATTCGGGCGTGGGATTCAGCCAGTAGAGCCCGGTTTCCATCGCACGTTTTTTGATCCAGGCATAACGCACGAGCAGCCGGACCGTCTCCTCAACCGGATGGCCCGGACGCGCGGCTTCCTCATAGGTGCATATTCCAGCGAGCGTAGGTAACGACATGGTCTTTTCCTTGTTTCACGCCTCTATGATACCAATTATCGATTCTCGGCAAGACACTCCGCCAGAATCTGGCCCCGGTTGTTGGCAAAAAGGGCCGTTCCGGTGAAAGCGACAAAACCGAGCACATCCTGTCGCCCTGCCGCGTGACACGCGACCTGCCGCCATTCTTCGGCGGGGACGGGCGGCCCCCAATCCGATCCCATTTCCTCGCCTTCCGCGGAGTCAACCTGCAAAACGGGCTGGACCTGCCCCGGCGCAAGATGCACGATTTCATCGATCGTTGCGGCCACCCAATCCGGCGGGCGGTGCAGAACCGGATGGTAGACCATCGGAGCCAGAAAATCTGTGACCGGGCGTAAGTCGCGCACCCGCTGCCCGACCAATGCCGCGCGCTGATCATCCGGGGCGGCCACGAGATACGCGCCGATCTGGGCGTCGCTGCGCTGCGCCTTCACGCGTTCACGCGCCTGAGCCACAAAATCCGCGATCACCTTACACTTAAAATCCACCCACTGATCGCGGTACTCGGTCAGAATGCACTGCGCCACCTCAGGAACACGGTCGAGATCGGCGGGTTGTTCACGCGCGGCGAACTGCCAGAAACGCTCCAGGGTGTGCGCATCAAAGCTGCTCTGAAGGGGCTCCGGCGCGCCGGGCCGGAGTTCAAGCTCCCAGTGCAGCGGCCACCGGACGAAATCCAGACACATCCCATCCAGCTCGTGGTCGCGCATGATCCGCTCGATGTCGTCCAGCCGCGACTGGTTGTAATCCTCGAAGGTGGGCGTCACGCCGATGTACCACTCCATGAGCGGACGGCGCTCGCCGGTTTCGAGGATGGGCCACAATTCGGGTCGATCGTGAAGAGCCTGATGGTTGCTGCCATGTTCGGAAAAACAGGAGATCCCGCCGACAAAACGCATATCCAGCGCGTGGGCCAGCTCGATCAGGTCATCGCGGTACGTCAGGGATTCGGTCGCGATGGTGTTGACACCAAAATCCTGCAGCGATTTGAGTACCCGCGTCGCCTCGGCACGATCCCAGGCTTCCCACACCATGGGGAAAATAAAAGCGCCCACTGTTCTTGCCATTACGCTATCCTCTCAATCCAGACAGTGTCTCCAGCCCGCGCATATAGGCGTTCTCCAGCACGAGGAAGAAGATCAACGGCGGGATCACCGCCATAACCGCTGACGCCATCCACAACTGATAATTGACCTCGTAGAGCGAGCCCTGGCCCATGAGCGACAGTCCCACCGGCAGCGTAAAATTCCCCTGCGACGACTGCGAGACCAGCGGCCATAGAAACTGCATCCACGATGTCGTGAAGGCCATCACGCCGAGCGTGCCAATCGCGGGCCGCAGCATGGGCAGGACGATCCGGGCGAAAATCTGGATCTCGTTCGCGCCGTCTACCCGTGCCGCATCCATGTATTCGTCCGGGATCGTGATCATAAACTGCCGCGCCAGAAAGATGCTCTGTCCCGTCAGGGCGAAGGGGATCACCAGCGCCCACAGGCTGTTGAAGATGCCCAGTTCCCGCGAGATCAGAATCATCGGGATCAGGACCGCCGAAAACGGGAGTAACGTGGTGCTGAGCATGGCCCACATCAGCAGATCGCGCCCGCGAAAACGAAACTTGGCGAAGCCGTAGCCGACGAAAATCGACAGCACGATCGTCAGCCCGGCGGTGCCCAGAGCGACCTTGATGCTGTTCAGCATGTAATCCCACATGCGGATCTCGCCAAAACGGGGCTCGAACATAGCCTCACGATAGTTGTCCCAGTGAAAGGTTGAGGGGATCCAGACAATCGGGATCTTGAGCACTTCTTCCACGGACTTGAGCGACGCCGACAGCATCCAGATAAACGGCAGCAGGCTGAACACCGCATACAGGATGAGGATGGCGTATTTGGGGATGCGCTTCAAACCACGGGTGCGCATAATGGCCTACTCTTGATACGCTGACATACGGATTCTCCACGTGGCGATGATCGCGAACAACAACGTGAAGAGCAGGAACAGGATCGCCGCGGCGCTGGCATAGCCGCCCTGACGGAAACGAAAGAACGTCTCGTGAATGAACAACGGCAGAGTTTTGGTCGCCTCGGCCGGACCACCCCCCGTCAGCATCCAGACCGGCTCGAACATGCCAATCGCGTTCACGAAGCCGACCAGCACGACGAAGATGGTGATCGGCGACAGCAGCGGCAGGATCACATGACGGATGAGTCCCCACTCCCGTGCGCCATCCACGCGGGCGGCTTCGATCAGTTCTTTGGGAATGCTCCTCAGTCCTGCCAGGAAAATCACCATATACAGCCCGGTGGTTTTCCAGACGGCGAAGATGATGATGGAGATGGGGGCCAGCTCGCGCGACGCGGTCCAGCGCAGCGTCGGCAGTGAGGTGTCGCTCAGGCCCAGGCTGTGAAAGAGTGCTGGCAGTACTCCCTGATGCGGTAAAAAGATCAACTGCCACACCAGCGCCGTGGCCACCCAGTCGGTAATCACCGGCAGAAAAAAGATCAGGCGGAACCAGCGAGCGCCGCGCAGGGTGCTGTCATTGAGCAGCCAGGCGAGGCCAAAAGCGATGACCGTACAGGCAACGAGCGCACCAAACGTGATCCAGAGCGTGGCCTTCACCGAGTCACGAAACAGCGGATCGGTGAGCAGAAGCTCGTAATTTCGCAGGCCAACATACTCATCTGCGCGCCCGAATTTCCAGCGCCAGAGGCTTTGCTCCACGGTCATAATGACCGGGGCAATCCAGAAGACGACGAAATAGGTGAGGCCCGGTGAGATAAACACCAGGCCCCAGAAAAATTCACGACGTCCTCGGCTTCGAAAGAGGCGTCTCAACCCCAGCATATTACTGAAGCCGCTGCAGTTCGCGCTGGAGCAAATCCGCGGTTTCTTGGGCCGACATGCCATCGTAGACGACGCGGTCAATCGCCCGGATCAAGGCGGCACCGGCCAGATCATACGAATGTTGCAGGTAATCCGTATCGAACATGGCATAGGATTCATCGAACAGCGCCATCCAGGGTTCGTTGGCGAGCGCGGTCTGATACCCTTCGGATTCGAGGAAGGCGCTGCGCGGCTGGGCCAGCCCCATGTTCTCGAACCAATAGACCGGCTGCTCGACTTCGCCCTTTTTGCCCAGGATGAACGCCAGGAATTCCTGCGCCAACTGCTGCTGCTCATCCGACTTGTTGGCGTTCACCGACCAGCCCCAGTTATAGACCACATTGTGATAGGTGGCCGGATCGTCCGGGTTCACTACGGGAACCGGGGCGACACCAAAGTTCAGTTCGGGATCGGTCAGGCGGGCTGCACCGACGAACCACGGCCCCGCGACCACCATGGCGACGCGGTTGTTGGGGAAGTCCGCGAACCAGTTCTGGATGAACGTCGGATCATACGCCTCATAGGTATACGTGAAGTCGTAGATCATCTGGAACGCGTTGACCGCTGCTTCGGTGTTGGCTGCGGGTTCGCCGTCCACAAACAGATCGTCTTGCCCGAACTGGCGCAGGAAGATGTAGTAGTCCTGGGCGTACCACTGCGGCGAGCGGTAGGCCGCGAAGAAACCGAACTGGAAGCCAATCTGGGCCAGCGCGTTCGTGCTGGGATCGGTCTTGCGCAGCTGCTGGCTGATCTCGCCGATGTGCTGCCAGCTTACCGGCTTATCTTCGGGCAGGTATTCGATACCGGCTTCATCGAACATGTTCTTGTTATAAAACAGCGCCAGCGTGGTCAATTCGTTGAACAGCCCATAGATCTGCCCATCGCGCACGAAGGCATTCAGGCTGTTGGGCGGATAGTCGGCAACCAGATCGTCCACCGATTCATAACCCAGGATCGTGGGATCCAGCGGGGCGACCAGACCGGACTCGATGTAGCCGTTCTCCAGGTAGTTCCAACTCCCCATCACCCAGACATCGGGCCCGCCGCCGCTCGAAAGATCGGCCAGCAGCTTGGTATCATAGTCTACTGCACCGGCGAACGGGATCGAGGTGTATTCAATTTTCACGCCCGGATTCGCGGCTTCAAACTCCGGTCCCCATTTCGTCGTGATGGCGTCTGCCAGCGGTTGGTAATCATGAGTCCAGACTTCCAGAACACGTTCTTCCTGGGCGCTGATCGGCATTACGGGGAGTGTAAGCGCCATAATCAAAAGCGGGACTACGACTAAGAATCGCTTTTTCATCGTGTTTTCCTCTCCTAGAACAACCGGCCCGATCTGAATTTGCGAGGGCGATGGGTATCACCAGCCATCATGCTTCATGCCATGTAGTGAACCAGGGTTAATGAGATGGAGCATCCGCAGGCACCCCCTTCCATATACTCTTGGATGGATATTGTTCTCTATGGATCTACTACCAACACCATAAATTGTACATCCAAATACCCTGCACGCATACTACACGGGTATCGCGGGGGGCCCTGCAAAATAGCTCACGGAAGTGGGGGACGTCCTCTTCACACGCGGAGAGGGGACCTGCTCGGCGTGCCGACGCCCCCTCGCCGTATTTGGAGAGGGAGACGGGGTGAGGTAAATGACCGAACTGGAACGTCCAAACTCATATTGACCTGAAATGACCGGAAGGATCGTTAAGCTCTCCATGGGGAGGTGCTGGGTGTGTGAGTTTGGCAAATATCCTCAGGCAGAATATAAACTCTTTCTCAGGATATGTCCTATATTCATAGTAGCTGTCGTGACAACTACTAGAGTGAGCGGAGTAGATAGCATGGCTGAGCATCGGGTCGGTCGGGCAGAGAGCCTTCTGCAAGATGGGCAAATGCAGCGGATCGAATTGGAAGGTAAGCCGATTGTCCTGGCGCGCGTGCAAGGGGAGTATTATGCCTTTGGCGGCAAATGCACCCACTATGGCGGGCCGCTCGACAAAGGCGTATTAAAGGGATATTCGCTGATCTGCCCCTGGCATCATGCCTGTTTCGACATTCGGAGCGGATTACGTTTAGAGCCACCCGCCCTCAACGATCTCCCTCACTATCCGGTCCATATCGAAGACGGCGATGTGACCGTAACGATCCCTCACACTAATGAGACAGAACCTCAGGGAAAAGTGAATCCAGCCGATTCGCGCCATTTCGTCATCGTGGGAGGCGGGGCGGCAGGGAATGCTGCGGCGGAGGAACTGCGCCGGGCTGGCTTCGAGGGTCGGATCACCGTGGTTAGCGCTGCGCCGAACGTGCCGATCGATAGGCCCAACCTGTCAAAGGATTATTTGGATGGACATGCCAAGCCGGAATGGATTCCCCTGCGCAGCCCGGAATGGTACGCCGAGCGCGACATCGAGCTTCTCCTCGGCACCCATATCACCCGAATTGATCCGGAAGCACACACGATCGATTCCAACCAGGGAACGCTGCTTCACTACGATAAACTCCTTCTGGCAACAGGCGGGACACCGCGCCAGCTCAACAACGTCCCTGGCGCGGAGCTGAACGGGATTTATACGCTGCGAACCCTCGACGATGCGACCCGGATCATTCAAGCTGTGGAGAGCGGCAAGCGGGCGGTCATCATTGGCGCAAGTTTCATCGGTATGGAAGTGGCTGCTTCGCTGGCGGGCGGACGAGGTGCGGCTGTAACCGTCGTGGCCCCTGAAGTGGTGCCTTTTAGTCGCATCTTGGGAGACGACATTGGGCGTATGTACCAGCAGGCGCACGAACAAAATGGGGTGCAATTCCGCCTGGGCGATGGTGTAGTCAGTTTTTCGGGCCAAAATGGACAAGTCCGACGTGTGGATCTCAAGAGCGGCGAGAGTCTGGATGCTGAGTTCGTGGTTGTCGGCGTCGGGGTTGTGCCTGCCACCAATTTCCTTCGCGAACTCGGGCCTTTCACTGAATGCACAAGACCAATCTGTACGGGTAAACCGCCACTTGCAGACCAGTCATGTTGATATCTATGCGGCAGGTGATATTGCCCGGTGGGACGATGGCAGTGATCAAGGCGTGCGGATTGAACACTGGCGAGCCGCCCAGCAGCAGGGCCTTGTCGCGGCACACAATATGCTTGGCGAAAATCAGACCATCGATCAGCACGTGCCGTTTTTCTGGACCACCCAGTGGAAGCTCAGACTGAATTATGTGGGTCATGCATCCGCGTGGGATGAAATCATTTACTGGGGCGGCACGCCAGAACAGAGAAAATTCATCGCCTTTTATGTCCGGGGCGGCCAAATGCAAGCCGCTGCAGGCTGTGGTTTTGATGCTGAACTGGACGCCATTGAGTTCATTTTGCGCGATCAAATGCCGCTGTCGCTCGACCAAATGCATGATCCTTCTTTCGATTTTATCGGATACGCACGTGGCAAGCGGTAATTGGTAGTGCAGGAATGGAGAGATACGGCATGACTGATTCTAACGGTCAAACTAGAGCAAATGGCAATGGAAGCAAACACCTGCTTTTCAACGACAAGCTGCGCTCGGCAAGCTTTCTGAACACGTTTGAGCTGGATTTCCCCTCGGTTGATCAGGCGCGGATCGAAACGGCCATCACTGACGTCTTGGAAGCCGTTGGGGAGGATATTCACCGCGAAGGGCTGCAGAACACACCGCAGCGTGTAGCGCAGATGTACGACGAGCTGCTCATCGGCTACCGTACAGATCCGCTGAAACTGATCAATGGCGCGATATTCAATATTGACCATGATGATATGGTCGTCGTCCGCGACATTGAATTTTCCAGTCTTTGCGAACACCATCTGCTCCCATTCACGGGGCATGCGCACGTTGCCTACATCCCGCGCGGCAAGGTGATTGGTCTCTCAAAAATCCCCCGCATTGTGGATATGTTCTCACATCGCCTGCAGTTGCAGGAACGCCTTACCCGGCAGATTGCTGATTTTATTGACGCGGTGCTTGAACCGCAGGGTGTGGCTGTTGTGATGGATGGGAAACACATGTGCTCGACCATTCGAGGCGTAGAAAAACACGACTCCAGCATGACCACCAGCGCTATGCTGGGCACATTCTTAGCCAACGGTAACGCGCGCAGCGAGTTTCTAACCCTGGTTCGCCGGTGATGCCTCATAGGCCATTTGAAAACCTCACTCCCAGCCCACGTACGGAGAGGGGGAGAGAGTGGGCGCAAAAATCCCCTCTCCGCGTGTGGAGAGGGGATTCAGGGGTGAGGTAAAACTTTCTAGAGCCTGTTATGCACTTAGGTTTGCCCTGGAGAGGGGTTTTCCCGTGTAGTAGCCCCTCCCTAAATCCCTCCCCACCGGGTGGAGAGGGACTTCCAGCACTTCCCTTTCTCCGTGAGTGCCAGCACGCCTGGGGAAAGGGGCCAAAAGCGCATAACCACGGTGGTTTCTATCGACGGGCCTATGGCATGGGCACGAGCGGGATCAGGTCGGCGCCAGCGGGCAGCGAGTCTCGGAACACACCAAACAGCTCGTCGAATACCAGCGCGCGGGCGCGGGCGGTTGCCGTTTCGGTGTCGAGATTGGGCGAATACCAGCGCTCGTAGGTGAGATGCACCAGTTCCAGCAGTTCATCCCGCCGGATACAGTCCGGTGACGAGCCGTCCATAAACTTGACCATAAACGTTTCAGGGGCGGTGTTGCTGATCGGCTCACCCGTGCGCGGATCGAAGCTGAGAGGGGGCTGAATGTAGTGGCTGCCCTCCGCACACCGGAAGCCCATTTTGCTCCAGAAGCCCATCGCGCGCCCTTCGCTTTCCAGCACAATAGCCCGCAGCGGCTCGTTCTGTCGGGCGGCAAGCTGATGCAGAGCGGCCTCGAATGCCTCCAGCAAATGACGCCCATGCCCGCCTTTACCGCGCAGGGCCGGGCGGGTCGCGAGATAGCTGATCGCCCCGACGCCCACCTGCTGCCCCAGCACCGGCGAATCGTGTGAAAAATAGCTGGCTGCGATCACGGATGCGACGGACTCGGTAGAGACCAGGGGATCAAACTCAAAATGCACCAGTTGTCCATCCTGTGCATAACGGTGCCGGCCCGACACGCGCCAGTAGCGCCCAATCATCACACAGTCGGGTATAGGCTCGGTTCGCCCTCCCAGCCATTCCACATAAGCGGAACGTGGATCGAGCACATCGGGCTCGAAAGTCAGGCGCATCAGTTCGTAGCCCATTTCAAAACGCTCATCGATGCACCAGATGGATTCGTCAAAAAAGGCGTTGGGCTGCTGGGCCGCTTTAAAAGCGGTCTGCATCTGGTTCATTAAGTCCGCATCCGCCGCCATTAGCATCGCGAGAACACCCTCATCCGGCTCCGCGCCGTCTGCCAGCGCCCGGTTGAACTCCGCATTCGCAGCCTGAATAATTGCGTCTCGATCCATGCCGGTCTCCTAATCCAACAGCTTCTCAGAAATTCCGAACAGCGCGGCGATACGGTTGTGCTCGTCTTGCAGCACTTCCGCCGAAAAAGCGTCCGGCAGGTTGAGATCGGGCACGGGCGGGGAGAGGTAGGCCCGCAGCCGGTCTATCTCGCCACCTTGCAGCGCAAGCGCGACCTGACTCTCATCGCAGGTGCAGCCATTTTTCCGCCAGAACGAGTCCCATACGGCATGGATGGCGTGGCAGATCGCCTCGATTTCAGCAAACACCGCGTGCTCCTGCGCCGTCTGGATCAGGTAGCGGGCGATCAGGCGCATGGTGTCCTCGTACCATTTAACCGTGTAAGGGTCGGGCGGGTGCATCAGCACGTAGTTCTGGGCATAACCGCACATGCTGGCCCGGATATAGAGCGGCGCTACCTCGTCGTAGCGACCCTGGAACAAGCACGCATCGCCCATCACACGGTAGCTGAGTGTCAGGACTTCGTAATCCTTCTCCACGTCGAACGGCCCCTCGGCATCCATCAGGGTGTTTACCGTCTCCGCTTCGGCGTAGGCCTCCTCACAGCGGCCCATTTCGAGCAGCATGTCGGAGAGATACGCCGTCATATACGACTGGTTGTACTGGTCGCCATCTTCAACCGCCGTCTGAATCACCTCTCGATACTGGCTTTCGGCGGCTTCATAATCCGGCTGGCGCGCAAATCGCAGGCTGTTGGTGTACATTTCGAGGATGGCCGCCCGCAGCGCCCGCTGTTTGGCGGTCATGTCCGCCGGATCGGTCAAGCGCAGATCAAACACGTCAGCAATCTGCTCGAGCAGGGTCCGAACCTCGTCCCAGCGGGGATCGTCCTTCACATCCTTCTGAAACCCACGCGGGTAAATTTCGTGAAAGCGGCTGACCAGCTCGAAAATCGGACTGCCGGCTTCTGCCGCCTGCGTCCAGCCCCAGTGCTTGAGAATGTGCTCGCAGAACGGGAACGGCAGGTAATATTCCCACCACTGAAAAGCCAGAAAATAGACATTCAGGAATTCCAGGTCGGCATCCTGCCGGTTGTGGATCTGCGACACGTGATACAGCCATTCGGAAACCGTGCGCTGCCATGTTGGGTCTTCGTAGCGATAGAGTGCCACATAACGCTCGGAAGGGTCTTGTTCATCGTAGCCCGCCATGATCTCGGCATACGCGTCGGCCAGTTTTTGATGGAGCAGGGCATACTGCTCGGCGCGATTTTCTTTCAGATAGGTGTTCACCACATCGCGCATGTTGTTGTGAAAGGCGTAATAGATGCCGTACTCGTCGTGGTGCTGTTCCACGAACGAATAGCGGGTCACAGCCTGCAAGATGCGCTCTTTAATCTCTGCTGCCAGCGGATGCTCTTCGTCTTCGTCCTCCTCGTTCTCGTCCGGATCCTCGGCGGCGGCGTCCGAGTCGGTGAGCGAAACCGGCTGATCTTCAAGGTCTTCCTCGTGGAGCAGGCCAGCGGTCAGCGCAGGCAGGTGATCATCGGAAGACATCAACACCCGGTAAAGCAGATCGGCATCGAAGCGGCGGGCGATGATGCCCAGCCACAGCGACTCGCATAACCAGGAGGTTGGCGTATCTTCGATCAGTTGCAGCAGCAGTTCGGGGATGGTCTGCTCATATTCCCCTTCCTGCCAGCGCGGCAGGTTCGAGAGCAGGTCCGGCTGAGCGGCCAGACTGGTCTGCAGCAGGTCCGCCACCAGGCTCACGGTCTGAGCGTGACCCTTCGAAAAACGATAGACGTTTTCCACCATCATGGGGGGGAACTGCTCCACCCCCAGCCGCCTGTGCAGGTAACTGGCGACTTCTTCCGGCGTAAAGTTGCTCAGATACAGGTTTTCAACCAGACGGTTTTTTTGCCGCACGTTTAACTGATCCGTGGTGCGCGAAATGATCACCCAGGTGCTGTCCATGTGCCCGGTCAGATCGTTCAGAACCCAATCGCCAATGGGCTGGTCGCTGATCCAGCAGTAATCGTCCGCGAACAGGATGGCATGCTCCCCGCCGCGCAGGCTGGGGTTGTAATAACCCAGGAACTCCTTGGTCAGACGCGACACTTCGGCGTCAATTGCCGCTTCCAGTGTCTTACGCTCCCTGCGCCCTTCCTGGACATCCTGCACGATCAGCTTCCAGGCGTCCGCCGCCGACGCATTGACATCCCGTTCGACGCCAAAAAACTCGCGGATCACGTTAAAGCTGGATGTTTCCAGCATGCCGGGGAAGTTCACCAGATGGGGCAGGCTTTCTTTGGCGAGTTCGATGAGCACGGTCCGGTAATCGATCACGTTTTGCACGCGGATCAAAATATCGGTGAACGGCGTATTCGACTCGGCAAGCTGGGGATTCTGGTAATGGACCGAGACCTGATCGAGCGACAGCCAGAGCGGTTTGAGATCGGGATAGGCCGCGTCGATCTGGTAGTACAGCGTGGAGAGCACCGTCGTTTTGCCGGTTCCATAGCGGCTGTAGGTATCTCCGATAAACTGGATAATGCTGCGCTGATCCAACAGGTGAAAAAAGGTTTTGACATAATTGTGGCGGTCGATGAAATAGGGTGCCATCTGGGGTTTTTCCGGGGGCTTCATCGGCAGCATCCTTTATGTGTCACGGCGGCATCGGCTAGTATAATGTATTGATTATAACGCCCGGCATAGCGGCTCAGGTAGGGAGAATTATGGCACGTCTCTTTATTTCATACCGGCGACAAGATGATGGCGTACAGTATCTAAAGGAACGTCTCAAGCAGGCGCACTATGCGATCTGGTTCGACACCGATAACATTCTGCTGGGCGATCCTGACTGGCAGGAAAGTATCGTGCGCGGCATGGAGAGCAGTGACGCGGTGGTGCTGTGTTTTTCCCCGCGCGTCCTGGAATCGCAGACCATCCGTTTTGAGATTCGCACCGCCCACAGCAAAAATAAGCCGATCTTCATCGTCGTGATCCAGCCGTTTGAAAACATCTTCCCCTCCGAAGCCGAACTGCGCTCGATGGGTCTGAATGAGCGGTATCAGGCGATGGACTTTACGCAGAAAGACCGGATCGAGGCGAATCTTGAGCGGTTAATTCGCGATCTCTACGCGCAGGGCATCCGCCCGACCCTGCACCAACTGCGCCAGCGCAAACAGGAGGATCTGCACGAGCAGCGCTACCTGCGCCAGTTGATCGACGACGCAGGAACGATCCGGCTGCACGAGGTAAACCCCGACTACGATGGCAGCCAAATGCCGATTGAGAACCTGTATGTACCCCTGCAGACCGATCTGCGGCTGGTGCTGGCCATCGAAAAATATGATGTGGAACGGTGGTGGCTGTGCCGCCGCGATCTTTTTGAGGCGGAACGCATCGAACATCGACGCCTGAACGCCTCCGAGCGCGCGGCTCTGGACGCGGCCCATGACGCGGTGATGACCAGCGGTGATTGGGATCTGGGACTGATCGAAATCCTGGTCGAGGAACGCCGCGAATCGCTCTTCCAGGAAGAAAAAGAGGCGCGCCGCAGCCGCATGGCCCGCCTGGACCGTGCCTATCAGGTGATCGCGCTGGACGCCGGACAGGTGGCCGTGATGAGCCGCCAACTGCTGCTGATAGGTGAAGCGGGCACGGGCAAAACAACCTTCTCCAACTATCTCAGCGCCTGTCTGGCGGGTCATCTGCTGCCCAATTTCCAGCGGCCGCTCAACCATGCCGCGTTGGGGCGCTGGACTCACGGCGAACTCACGCCTGTGTATATTAAAATGCGCTGGCTGCTGGACGATATTGAACGCTTTGGCTGGAGCACCGCTGCCGTCGAAGCCTATATCCAGGGACGGCTGCTCAAGGATAACGCCGCGTTTTTCCCCGAATTACAGCGCGATCTGGAAGCCGGCTACGAAATCATTGTACTCGATGGGTTGGAGCGCCTGCTGCAGGTGCCGCGCTTCAAACTCGACGAGCGCCACCGTGAACTGGATCAACTGCTGGCGTCGCTCCGTACCCACTACGACCAGTGCCGCTTATTGATGACCGGGCGGCCCGAATATTTTACGCATTGGCAGCCGAGTCAGGCATCGGTAGCGCACCTGGCGGGGCTGTCACCCGTATCTCAAACCCGGCTGGCTGCGCAGATCTATGCTAACCGCCACAGTCTGAAACCCGAAACAGCCACCAACACTGCCTACGAATTGACAGGTTTCCTCAACCAGTTTTCGCCCCAGTTCAGCAGCAATCCGCGTTTTGCGGCGCTGCTTTCGACCGTCTACCCGGCGAAACGGGGCATTCTCTACCGTCGCACCATCGATCTGCTGCTCGACAACTGGACCCAGCCCAGCCCAGGGCTGCCCAGTATCATGGAAATCTTCCAAAGCGCGGACATGTCGGTGGCCGAAGCCGAGGAAAAACTGATCGAAACCCTGGGAGAAGTGGTTTTTGAAACCGCCCAGCAGTTCCCGGACCGGGCCGCGATCGGGGAAACGTTGCGCAGCAGCGTGCTCCATCACCTGGGCGACCTCGGCGCGTATTATGATCTCAATCCCGAACGGGTGCGCGCCTATCTGAGCGAAAACGCCGGGGTGCTGGTGGGCAGCGGCGATAACTTCCGCTTTGCCCACGACGACTTCCGCCAATATTTTCTGGCGGAACATCTTCTCAAACAGATCGCGAGAAACGAGCCGCAAGCCGCCACCTCTGATTCGGTTCCCCTGGCGCGCCGCCTCATGTGGGAGCAGCCGCGCATCTGGGCCGACCCCATTGAGATGATCGGGGACCTGCTGGTAGACGAGAGTCACGGTGCGCTCAACCGCGTCTGGGACCTGATCGAAGATCTGATCGGAGACGCTGCACCGGATGATCCCGAGGCCCCCTCCCTCACCAGCCATGCGGAGGCGGTCCGGATCGCTGCGCGGATCGCCCTCAATCACAGCCTGAACAGCGGGCGGCTGCGGGCCAGCGAGCGGAGCATCTTCGGCAACCTGATCGACTGGTTGATCGCGCTGATCGAATCCCCCGATGCGCTGATGCGGGACAGCAGCGGTTCTCAGCCGTCCAGTCTGGTGAAGCGGGCGGAAATCGGGCGGATGCTCGGCGTGTCAGGCGATACCCGGGCCGGGATCGGCCTGCCCATCGAATGGGCAGCGATTCCCGCCGGAAAGGCGTTCGTGGGCGGCAGTCACCTGAGCGATCCCTATGGACCGGAGGATACGTCAGCGCGCCAGGAGATCCAGGTGCCCGCGTTCCAAATCGGGCGCTACCCGGTGACTTATGCGCAGTACGAAGCGTTTGTCGAGGCGGGCGGCTATCAGGAGCAGCGCTTTTGGGTCGATGGGAATGATGATTCAGGCTGGGTCTGGTGCCAGGGGCGCACGCATCCTGATGTGGGCTGGCACGATCCCGCGTGGCATGTGCCGAATCATCCGGTGATCGGCGTGACATGGTACGAAGCGGCGGCGTTCTGCCGGTGGCTGAGTGCCGAATTGGGGGCAGAAATCCGGCTGCCTACGGTAGCGGAGTGGATCCGAGCGGCACGCGGCGCGGACGAACACATCTTTCCTTATGGTGGGACCTTTGATGCGACCCGTGGCAACACCTATCTGAGTGGGGCCGGGCGCACAACGGCTGCCGGCATGTTTCCACGCGGCAGCACGCCCCAGGGTGTGGCCGATCTCAGCGGGAATGTCTATGAATGGTGCCAGGATGTCATCCTTGACACGCGGCTCGATGGTCAGACGCTGCGGCATCATCCGCTGAAAGGCGGCAGTTGGAGCAGTTATCCCGGCTTCTGCCGTATCGATGCGCTGTACCAGGAAAGTCCCGCCTTCGCCACGACCTACTGGGGGTTTCGCGCCCTGCGGTCAGGTCCGTGAGGACGTTGGATGGGTTCCTGAGACTCGCGACTTACGCGATTTCAAGAGTCCATATTCTGAATATCAACCCATCGCCGCTCGCGGAACGAGAGTTCCACCGCGTTGATGATTTGCTGCACACGAGCGCTTTGTGCAAAATTGCCCTGATTCTCGGCGCCCCCAGCGACGATTTCCTGCAAGAAATTGTGGACCAGATTGCAGTAAAACAGGGAGGGCCAAGGCTCGCCTGGGATGTAACCGGGTGGAAAGAATCGGTCAGGAATTTTGACCGGAACAAATTCGACGGCGTCTGGTGTTGCGTTGTGCAGGGTCTGGCACTCACCGAATTCCTCAACTAGCCGGCAAATCAGCGCGCCCTTCGACCCGTAGGCACGCGCTTCGAGACCGGGATAGTTCCCAACGGTGACATAGCTTGACTGAATGGAGCAGATGGCTCCATTCGCGTATTCGCCCAGATAGATATCGCCGTCATCGATATGGGTGCGTACCGTCCGGCCGTTGGCGTCCGTGCGATACGGGACGAAGTTCTTCAACATACCCACGACGCTGGAAAGTTCGCTATCCATGAACCACAGGCTGAGGTCGATGATGGGCGCTCCATAGCCCTCGAGGGATGACATCTTGATCTCGTCGCGCTCGGTCTCGGGGATAAGGTCTTGCTTGGTCACGGGTATGTGGGGACTTATGAACTGCGAGTTCTGCTCGAAGCCGTTGAAAATGAACGGATCACCAATAAATCCGTCCGCAATCAGCTCGCGCATGTACTGCATGGCCGGGGCATAACGGAAGGTCAGTCCGACCTTGGTCTTCAAACCTTTGGACTCGGCCAGGCGGTGCGCCTCCCAGGTACGCTTGTAGTCATGTGCGACGGGTTTTTCACAGAGACAGTGTTTGTTGGCTACGAGTGCCGCGAAGGCCAGGGCCTCGTGATTGTCACGATCGGCGGAAGAGCCGCGCGTGCACACATCAATCACATCGATGTCTTCGCGCGCCAACATCTCCTCAAAATCGGTGTAAATATGGGGAATGTCGAATTCTTTGGCACGCTGAGCCGCCAGTTCTCGATTGAGGTCGCAGATCGCGACGACCTTCGAGAGCGGCGACCGGGCGAACCCCGGCAGATGCGCACTCGCTGCCCAGCGCCCTGCGCCGATCACACCAATTCTAAGCTCTGTGGTCATAGCTACCTCACCCTATCAATCACTCGGTTCTGCCACGACGTAGGTCATTGCGCCGCCTTCGAGTTGGGCCATCATGGGCCTTAACAGGAGTAATGCCGTCCGGTCAAACGGGGCTTCGAAGGTTTCGATCACGACCTGCGTCACCGGATCGTGCAGGTAGCCCAATACAGTACCGCGCGGAACGATGGTGCCTACGTCGCCAGCACGCACACGTGGAACAAACACCCCTCCCTCATGTGGTCGAAGCACCGTTGTGGCTCCCACCGGAATCGGCTCCTGATCACGAAGTCGCGACGGCTCTGCCTTCAGGATGCCAGCCGCTTGCAGCGCGCCGCGCAATCCTGCGGCGATTTTCTGAGCCCACTGGTCCTCGAATTCACTCCGTCCACCCATCTCTACCGCTGTGACCATCGCCCCACGAGATCGCGCGCAGCCGGTCAGGGTGATATTGCGATCGGGCCCAGCCACGACGAAGGGAGCCGGAAAAGCTCGTGCCAGCGCTTCGCCGCCTTCGAATTGAAACACGAACGCGTTCACACACCAGCTTCCGCCACCGTGCAGATCAATCACGATCTCCGCCTCATCGACCCCATTGGCCACGAGCAGGGCCGCCAACCGTTCGGTATGCGATCCCGTCGGATCGCCGGGGAAAACGCGATTCAGATCCAGGGTATCGAGTGGGGCATTCCGGGCATCGGCCTGCATGGCCAGTGGGTTCGCCACGGGAACGACTCGCAGCGACCCAAGCAATTCCTCGCTCTGTGTCTCCATCAAAAGTTTTCGGATCGCCCATGCGCCCCAGGGTCCTTCATCGCCGTGAACGCCGGCGGTGATCAGCCCGATCGGATGGCCGCTCCCGACATACCCGATACCCAGCCGTACATGTCCGACGGCTGCGCCTGCCGGGACTGGAATATATTCCCAAATCATTCGATCGATGAGGGCGGTCATCGGGCTAGCCTCTCGCTCGGATTTGTTCCGACATTTCCCAGGCGTTCAGACGCTGGCCGGTGAGCTGCGTGGACACCAGTTCGACGAACGCCGGGGTGAGCAGCATTGGATCAACCCAGCGCTGTTTCTCTTCTGCGGTATAGTTCGCTTCTGACAGCGGCGTGTGCATCCCGTGCCCTGGCGTCACGGTGTTCACACGGATGTTGTGCGGTTCGCCCTCCATCGCCAGACACTTCATGAATCCTTCGAGCCCATGCTTTGAGGCGCAGTAAGCCAATTCATTCAGGAAGCCGATCAGGCCCGACATCGATGTGACCAACAGGATAATCCCACCCCCACGCTGCTTGAAATAGGGGAACATGACTTTTGCCAGCACAAAAGCGGGGCGCAGATTGATGTGCAGCGTTTCGTCCCAGTCCGCCAGGGTGTGATCTTCAAAGGATTTTGTACGCAGGATACCTGCATTGCTGACAAGGACATCCACGGCTCCCAGAGCAGCGATGGCATCATGGACGGCCTGGGTTGCTGCCGCCGCGTCAAGCAGATCAACCGCCATCGGGAATACCGTACCGCCTTCAGCCTGGAGCACAGCCGCGGTCTCCTGAAGTTCGGCTGCGGCGCGATCCAGCAGTGCAACCCGCAAACCGGCGCGCACATAGGCCGTGGCAATGGCTTTGCCAAAACCCATCGCTGCTCCGGTGATGATGGCCCCTTTACCCGTGGGGATTTCCTGATCAGCCATAGTCTGTATCCTGTCGTAAGGTGCTATGAGCTTGTCACAAGCACCAACCCCCTCAGAGCTGAGCATGTATTGTGAACAAGTCGTTGGACAAAAACTGACAATTGAGTATAGTATAATTCAAGGATTTCCGCACATTATTCTAGTATTAAGTATGATCAGACCTCGATAGGAACAAACGACCTGTAGTGTAACAAGGAGGACGTCATGCGTAAGGGACAGGTTTTGGCACAAAGCTCGTGGATTCCACCCGTGATACTCGTTGTGGTCCTGTTGCTGAGTTTGGTCGCAGTGCCGGCCTCGGCGCCGGCCTCGGCGCAGGAATCCACGATCACGTTTGGCATCAGCAATAACGTGGACACGCTCGATCCGAATGTGACGACATTCTCAAGCGTGGGTGTCATCATGCAGCATGTGTTCGATCCCCTCGTCTGGCAATATCCGCTTGGAGAATTCCATCCTGGGCTGGCGACCGAATGGAGCGTCAACGAGGACGCGACCGAATATACCTTCACACTGCGTCAGGATGTCGTCTTCCACGATGGCACGCCGTTTAATGCCGAGGCGGTCAAGTTCACCTTTGACCGGATTGTCAATCCGGACACGGAGTTGCAGATGGCCTTCAGCTATCTCGGCCCGTATGTTGAAACGGAAGTGGTTGACGAATTTACCGCAGTCGTGAAGTTCAGCGCGCCTTTCGCGGCCTTCCTGGATTCCGCGTCGCAGCCACAACTCGGCATGACCTCCCCTACCGCCGTGGCCGAACTGGGCGAAGAATACGGTCTGTCGATGGTGGTTGGAACGGGCCCGTTCAAGCTGGTCTCGTACGTGCCCGACTCTGGAAGTCGTGCTCGAGCGCAATCCCGATTACAACTGGGGACCGGAGGCGATATTTGGGCAGAGCGGCCCCGCCAACGTGGAACAGCTGGTCTTTAAGATCATCCAGGAACCGGCGACTCGTCTGGCCGCGCTGGAAAGCGGCGAGGTGGCCTTCATTGACGAAGTTCCCGCGCTGGATGTCGAGCGCCTGGGTGAGGATTCAAACTTCGAGGTGATGCAGATTGAACAACCCGGTCACGGTTGGTCCCTCATGTTCAATTTTGAAAAGGCACCTACCAGCGACCTGGCGGTGCGGCAGGCGATTATCATGGGGAGCGACAAGCAGGGCATGATCGATACCGTGTTCAATGGGTTTGGTACCCCGGGGTGCAGCCCATTGACCAAAGTGATGTTTGCTTACGCACCGCTGCAATGCGAGCAATATCCCTATGACAAAGAAGCCGCCGGACAGGTTTTGGACGAGGCGGGCTGGGTCATGAACGAAAGCACGGGCGTCCGGGAAAAAGACGGGCAGCCCCTCGTCATCGAACACTGGTACCGGGCGGACGCGTGGCCGGGGAATGAGATGGCCACCTTCATGCAGTTTGATCTGGCTCAGATTGGCATTCAGGTGAATTTGAATGGGGCTTCTCAGTCGGGCTATTTCGATGCGGTCCGCGCAGGCGAGCATAATACCCAGAACTGGTGGGATACCCAGACGGATCCCGGCGCGGTGGTGCGCACCCTGTATCACTCTTCTAACGCCGATGGGGGTACTAACCGCAACCGCTATCGCAGCGACACGATGGATCAGCTCATTGTCGATGCGGCTGGTGAGACAGACCCCGTGCGTCAGCAGGAGTTATATCTCGAGATCCAGCAGCTCGTGGAGGACGACGCGATCATGGACTTCTTCAACGATCCGTTCCTGCTGTTCGCGTTCGATGCATCGCTTGAGGGCGTAGTCTACCTGGGCGGCGGTTATTCACCGAGCTTCTACGCAGCTACCCTGGGTGGGTGATAAGGTTCTGAGATTCAATCGGGGCAGTGGCGATGGTCACTGCCCTGCTTCACACTGTCAATCATGACCAAATACATCATCAACCGGCTGCTCCAGGCGATCCCCACGGTGCTGGTCGTGAGCATTCTCGTGTTTCTGATGCTGCATTTCACCCCCGGCGATCCGGCTGAGATCTTCATCGGAGACCGCGAGACGACTCCCGAACGGTTGGAACAGGTTCGAGAGCGAATGGGGCTGAATCGACCCCTCGTCGTGCAATATCTCGACTATATGGGCCACGCCGTGCAGGGGGACCTGGGGACCTCACTCAACAGCCGGCGTCCGGTGGTGGATGAGATTCTGTCCCGCCTGCCCTATACGCTTGAGCTCACCCTGGCCGCCCTGCTCATGTCGACGGTGTTGGGCCTTGTGCTTGGCGTAGTGGCAGCCCTATGGCATAACACGCTCGTCGATACCATTTCAATGACCATTGCGCTGTTAGGCATTTCGGTCCCGGTCTATTGGTCCTCACTGCTTCTGATCGTGTTCTTTTCTGTGAATCTCAAGTGGTTTCCCCCCATTGGGCAGGGCAGCATGGAACGCCTGATCATGCCGGCTACCGCCCTGGGTTTCCTGTCGGCGGGTTCGCTGGCGCGGCTGGTCCGGTCGAGTATGCTTGAAATTCTCAATCAGGATTATATTCTGACGGCGCGTGCCAAGGGACTACCGCAGCGAATCGTCATCCTTCGCCATACGATGAGCAATGCTTTAATTCCAATCATTACGATCCTGGGCCTGACGTTCGGACAGCTTCTCGGTGGGGCGGTTCTCACTGAAACGATTTTTGCGCGGTTGGGCATTGGCCGGATGTATGTCGACGCCATCCTCAACAAGGATTTTACGGTTGTTCAGGGAGCCACGCTGTTTATTGCAGTCGGGTATGTGTTCATCAATATCGCCATTGATGTCGCGTATGCCTATGTTGATCCTCGAATAAGTTATGAGTGATCCTCTGTCTTCCGGCACGCTGGTTGATCTGCGCTATTCGCGGCGTGGCAGGATTCGGCTTGCATTGCGCCGGGTGACGCACAGTTGGAATATCATGGTGGGCGCGGTCCTTCTTCTGATTATCATAGCGCTCGCCCTTGCTGCGCCGGTCATTACCGGCTTTGATCCTGTCGCCATTGTCCCCCCGGATCGCCTGCTTCCGCCCAGCCAGGAGCACCTGTTCGGCACGGACAACTTTGGGCGCGACATCTTCAGCCGTGTACTCCACGGCGGACGGTTGTCCATTCAAGTCGGTCTGGTTTCAGTCGCGCTGGCTTCGATTACGGGGACAACCGTTGGCCTTGTTGCCGGATACTATGGGCGGTGGATCGATTCCCTGTTGATGCGTATCATCGATGTGATGCTGTCTTTTCCCAGTATTCTGTTGGCGCTGGCGATTGTGGCCGTTTTGGGCCGCAGCCTGTCCAATGTGATGCTTGCGATTGGAATCGCGACGATACCCGTCTATGCGCGCATCGCCAGGGCGAGCACCCTATCCGTTAGGGAATTCGACTACGTCACCGCGGCTCACGCGATCGGAATGCCAACGTCTCGCATCTTATTACGGCATATCCTGCCGAATGTGCTGGCGCCCCTGATCGTGATCACGACGAATGGCATTGCGGGGGCGATCATTGCCGGGGCGGCCTTAAGCTTCCTGGGATTGGGCGCGCAGTCACCCACACCCGAATGGGGGATCATGCTCAGTGATGGCCGGGTCTATCTTCGGACCGCCTGGTGGGTTACTACTTTTCCCGGTTTGGCGATTATGATTACGGTCATGGCGATCAATCTGCTCGGTGATGGCCTGCGCGATGTACTTGACCCCCGCTTAAAACTCTAAGTAGGGTCGCGTAAAGCTTTAGAAAACAGGGCGGGTTTGTTAACCCGCCCCTACAAGCTCCATCTTGTTCGCCACCGGCTCCCCCTCTCCGCGCGTGGAGAGGGGGAAGCGAGCTTGCTCGCCGGGGGTGAGGTAAAGCTAACTGCTAACCGCTAATCGCTTAGGAGTTACAACTTGGCAAACGGTGAACCACTCAATGTACTCATCGCATCCTATCTGGAGCCCGAATTTATTGAACAGATCCGCGAGGAAGTTCCGGAAATCAATGTGCTTTATGACCCGGCGCTGCTGGGCTCACCGCGTTACATTGCGGATCATACTGCCCCGGTGTCCCGTTCCCCGGAGCAGGAGGCCCAATGGCAAGCGCTGCTGTCCGAGGCCGATATTCTCTTCGATTTTGACGTTTCCCACCGTGAGGATCTGCCCAACCTTGCCCCTAACCTGAAGTGGATCCAGGCGACCAGTGCGGGCATAGGGCAGTTCGTCCGGCGCATGGGTTATGCAGACCGCACGGATTGGATATTTACCACCGCGAGTGGGGTGCATGCCCGCCCCCTCGCTGAATTCGCGGTGATGTCCATGCTGATGTTTGCCAAGAACGTCTTCTACCTTGAGGCAGAGAAAGAGGCACGCCATTGGGAGCGGTATTGTGCGGCTGAGCTGTCCAGCTTCACGGTGGGAATAATCGGGCTTGGCAAGATTGGGCGAGAAACGGCGCGTCTGGCGAAAGCGTTTGATATGACGGTCATCGGGAGCCGCCGCCGTCCATCCGGGGAGAAATTGCCCTTTATCGATGCCTTGTATGGGCCCGATGACCTGCCCCAGATCCTCAGGCAGTCGCAGTTTTTGGTGTTGGCAGCGCCGCATACGGATGAAACCGACCACCTGATCGGGAGCGCCGAGCTGGCTTTGCTGCCGCAAGGGGCGGTGCTGATCAACATGGCGCGCGGCAGCGTGGTGGATCAGGCCGCTCTGAGGGCAGCGCTGCAAACCGGGCATCTGGGCGGCGCCGCGCTGGACGTGTTTGAGGTGGAACCTCTGCCGCCTGATGATCCCCTGTGGTCGATGCCCAATGTGATCATCAGCCCTCATTCCGCCAGCACAGCGGACTCGGAGAATCGGAAATTGACGCGACTGTTCTGCGATAATCTGAGACGGTTTTTGGCTGGCGAGCGCTTGCTCAACGTATTGGATACCGAACAGCTCTATTGAGATTTTATGGCTTACCTGAACTTGGGAGGAGCAAATGACCGGCAAAAGTGGAATAACGTTTACGTCAGATACCATTGAAACGCTCAATAAGCACGTGAGTATTCGCCAGTACACCGACGAGCCGGTTGACGATGAAACCATCCTGACCCTCATGCGCGCCGCGCGCCGTGCGCCGACATCTTCTAATATGCAGACGTGCAGCCTGATAGCGGTGCGCGATCTTGAGACCCGCAGGAAACTGAAAGCCTTTATGGTCGGGAACCAGGATCATGTCGATACGTGTCAGGTGTTTTTTGCCGTCTGCGGCGACATCTCGCGGGTCATTCGTGCCTGTGAACTGCATGGGAAAACGCTGGCCCGCACCCTCGAGATCAGTATGGTCGCCACAGTGGACGCGGCGCTGGTCGGGATGTCGCTAGCCGCTGCTGCTGAATCGATTGGATTAGGCACGGTCATGGTGGGCAGTATCCGCAACGACCCGGAAGAGGCTGCCAGGATTCTCGGGCTGCCGGAAGGGGTATTCGTGGTCTTTGGTCTGTGCATCGGCTGGCCCGCCGAACGTCCTGCTCAGCAGCCCCGCATGCCCGAGGAGTTAATCTTCCATTTTGAACGTTACCGGCAGGACAGCCTTGATGATCATCTGCGCGAGTATGATCGTCAGTTGGCCGAATACCGCCGCGCAATTGGACAAGAGACTCCCGACACGGCCTGGACCAGCAAAATGGCGGATCGGTTTCCGAAACCTGCCCGCCCAGGTATGCGCGCGGCTTTGGAGAACCTGGGTTTCCGGTTTGAGTGAACCGCTCGCGGGCTCGCTCTTTTCCTCTTAGATACGGTCTGGCCTTAAGTCCGCCGGCGATGTTCTGCGGATCTGAATTCGCTTGACGATGCTTGACGATAAGGAGTGTCATGACAATGAAAACAATCTATGAGTCAGTCAGTTGGCACGAAATCCAGGTAACCAGTAACGCAGCATCACGCCATATTCCGCTCGTTTATGGCGAAGTGGGTACAGCGGGGACGCGTATTACGCTGGTGGCGGGGACCCATGGTGACGAGGGGCCGTGGTCCGCGTTAGCGATGAAGCTGCTGCTGCGCCATCCGATCAACAGCCTCAAGGGGCGCATCCAACTCATTCCGACCGCCAATGCGCTGGCTGCCGAAGCGAATGCACGTAACTCCTCTATCGATTCCCCGAATTCGGTAGACCTTGACGGCTGTTTTCCGGGAAATCCGCAGGGGTCGCATACCGAGCGGCTGGCCGCCCATCTGGCACCGCTGATCGCGGACAGCGATGTCGTCATCGACTTACACGGCGGCGGGAGTTGGTGTGTGAACGCGTTTGTTAAGCGTTTCGAGGGCTCTGAGGATCTCGCCGCCGATCTCGGCGCGCCTTTTATCAGCAACGCGCCCAATAAACCCGGTGGGCTGACCACTTACGCCCGCTCGCTGGGAATCAAGGTGGTGAACGTCGAGGTGGGTGGACGCTCTGGCGCAGAGATGGACTGGTGCAATCAGATCGTAAGCGGCATGGAGCGCGCCTTATATCATATGGGTGTGTTGGGTTTGGATAGCCCACCGGCTGCCCCTGTTCCAGCGATCGAGGTCGCCGGCACTGAGGTGATGCGGGCCCAGGTTGGCGGCATCTTTGTCCCGACCGTGCGCGAGGAAGTGGTTGGCAAGAACGTCCCGGCAGGCACGGAGTTGGGTAAAATACTGGATCTGCATACGCTGGCCGAACTGCAGGTGTTTACGGCTCCCCATGCCCAGACAGCCATGATGCTGCTTGCGTCCGCAGATCTGCGTGGTGGAAGGTTCGGCGTTGATGTATGTGATTGCGAAACCGCTCGGATAGCGACTGCGATCATCGGTTGGTCACCAAAGTCGCTGCCCGATTGCAGGGTTTCCCAAACGGGACCATGATTCAAGCGAAAGGATTTTGGATGAGCGAAATCACAGGTGTTTTTAATATCCTGGCCACGCCATTCGATGCGCAGCAGCAGGTCGATTACGACAGCCTGCGCCGTCTGGTCGAATTTCAGCTTGACAAGGGGGCCTTTGGTCTGACCATTCTCGGTGTGTTGGGCGAAGCCGCCAAACTGACCGTCGATGAGCGATACAGTGTGATGAAAACGGTGATCGACACGGTCAGGGGGCGTGTGCCGATCATTGTTGGCACCAGTCACAACGACCGGGCGACCTGCATCGCCCTGAGCAGAGCCGCGATTGCGGCCGGGGCAACGGGTGTGATGGTCGCGCCGCCGCCGATGGACAAGCCAACCGATGACGACGTGATCGCGCTCTACGACCAGATCGCGAGCGCGATTGTTCAGCCGATCGTGGTCCAGGACTATCCGGTGGTGAACAATATCAACATGACGCCGGATATGCTGGCGGCACTGGCCGAGCGTGTACCCTACGCACGTTACCTGAAATTGGAAGACCCCCCGCTTATGCAGAAAATCAGCGCGATCCGCGCCCGTACCGACCGGCTGGCGATTTTCGGCGGGTTGGGCGGCATGTTTTTTCTGGAGGAACTGAAGCGCGGTGCCAACGGAACCATGACCGGCTTCGCATTCACTGAAATTCTGGTGGCGGTCTTCCGAGCCTTCAGCGAAGGACGGCTGGCGGATGCCGAGCGGATCTTTGATCACTATCTGCCGCTGATTCGTTTTGAAAATCAGCCGGTCATCAACCTGTCGATTCGTAAGGAACTGCTCTGCCGGCGTGGAGCGATTGCCTATCCTGGGCTGCGCAGCCCTTCCGCGCCGGTTGACCGGGGCACCCACGACGAAATCGACTGGATTCTGAAACGGGTCGGGATCGAGAACCCCGTACAAAAACTCGATTTGTGACACAAAGGGGATAACACAATGGACCTGGGATTGAAAGACAAGGTCGTGATGGTCGCAGGCGCGGGCCAGGGGCTTGGCTATGGAACGGCGCGGGCACTGGCACGCGAAGGCGCACGGGTATCCATTTGCAGTCACGGCGCGGACGAGATCCAGGCGGCCGAAGCACGCCTCAAAGAAGAAACCGGCGGTCAGGTCATGGCGGCCGTGTGCGATGTTCGCGATCCGGCGGCGATCCAGGCGTGGACCGATCGCACAGTGGCGGCGTGGAGTCGCGTCGATGGGCTGTTCGCCAACGCCGGAGGGCCGCCCGCTGGTTATTTCAAGGAACTCAGCGATGGGCAGTGGCAGGCAGCGTTCGAGCTGACCCTGATGAGTGCGATCCGTCTGATCCGCACGGCGCTGCCCCACATGCCGGCGGGCAGCGCGATTGTGGCGAGCACATCGTCGTCCGTCATCGAACCGATTGAACGGCTGGTCCTCTCGAACGTGATGCGCGCCGGCGTGGCCGGGCTGGTCAAGACACTCGCGGACGAGCTCGCGCCTGACGGCATCCGTATCAACAACCTCATGCCTGGCCGAATCGATACCGCGCGTGTGGCCCAGCTTGATCGTATCGCCGCCGAACGACAGGGCGCCAGCTTCGACGACGTCCGCGCCAGGAGCATCGCGACGATCCCGTTGGGCCGCCTCGGTACAATTGATGAGTACGGCACGGCCGCGGCGTTCCTGCTCTCGCCCGCAGCGGGTTACATCACCGGCGCGATCCTCCGTGTCGATGGCGGCAAGATGCGCTCGATCTAGAAGATCGTCGTCAGGATTTCCGTTAGAGCTTTCGTCGGGGGAACCATTCAATGGCAAAAACTCTGGCCGCCTCAAGCGACGAATTACCGCGCACTGCGGACGTGATCATCATCGGCGGCGGTCCAGCCGGGACAGCGGCGTTATGGGCCATTGAGCGCGCTGCACCCGGCACAAGATCGGTCCTGCTCGAACAACATGCTGACGCTGGGAGCGGGCAGTACGCTGGCATCGCTGGAGTGTTATCGGTCTGGTTGGTCTACCTCGTGTATTGCCCACCAGATGGCGCGCAGCATCGAAGTATTCCACAACGCCAACGATTATCTGGGTGATGGTGCTGCACAGGCATTGGCTGTCAGACAGCACGGGTACTTGTTCTGCGGATTCAATCAACAACAAGCCGACGCCTTAAAGCGTGACGTAAATCATCTCCACGGTCTTGGTCTGGCCCATGTGGAATTCCTGGGCAGCGATGAAGTTGCGTACCGCTTTCCATGGCTGGACCGCACCGTCATCGCGGCCAAATATGATCCCCAGGCCGGATCGCTTGATTCCAATGGATTGATCCACCAGTACGTTCGCAGCGCACCGTCCGCTACCGTAGTGCTGAATGTGGCCGATATTCAGGTTCGGATTGAACGGATGCAAGTCAGGGGCGTAACCACCCGTGCTGGCGACATCGCCGCACCCAACGTCGTGATAGCGGCTGGGGCAGGAACCCGCTTGCTGGGGCAGACTGCGGGCATCGACATACCTGTGATTCTGCGCCCACGCCAAAGCTTCACAACCACCTGGCGGCATGATCCATTTCCCCCGGACGCCCCGTTGATCATCGGAGCCGCGCCCTTCCCACACGTTCGCCCGGAATCCCACAGCGGCGCGATTTTTGGCTGGGAATATCACTGGCATTCCAAACAGGCCGACCATCCTGCCGGACCCGATGCGCTGCGCGATCCCATATACCCGGTCGACAAACTGAAAGACCTGCGTTTCCCATCGATGACCCTGCTCCTCCTGGCGCGCCAGTTTGGTCACACGGATGGAAAGGGATTTGCCGATTCGCGTTATTTGCGGGGCATCCGGCACAACGTTGGGTACTATGTGTACCGCGGCGCAGCAGCCGCTTACCGCACACACCCGGACGGGACACAGACGCCCTATCCCAGCGAGCGAGCGATTATCGATGCCTATCCCGGAATCGAGGGCCTGTTCGTATCCACGGCCCATGCCGGGCACGGGATTATGACCTCACCGGCAGCCGGTGAGATCATCGCTTCCAAAGTGCTGCGCAGTGAGTTGGCCGATCCGTCCTTTGCGCATTTTGGGTTCGACGTGCCCTGGGTGGAACACGACGAGAATTCTCTGTGAGGGGCTCGACAGAGGCTGTTCGTTTGTAGAGCGGCGGCAATACGGAATCCCGCCCGACGAACCAACCGGCCCTGAGCCGCCCGTTTCGTAATACAAAACTCTCCACAGCCGGATACCCCGCTTTCCGTTCAACCAAGTTGCCTCTACAATGAGAACTGGCTTTTCGCTTGCACGCCCCTTCATCTCATGGGAGGCCGGTATGTCCGACGTGTTTATCTCCTATTCACGTGTAGATACCGAATTTGTGCGGCGCCTGCATCAGGCACTGGCCGCTCGCAACCGCGATACCTGGGTCGACTGGGAAGACATTCCGCTGACAGCCGAATGGTGGGAAGAGATCAAAGCCGGGATTGAGGCGGCGGACACCTTCGTATTCATCATCAGCCCGGATTCAGTCCGCTCCAAGGTATGCTTTGACGAAGTCGAGCATGCCCACCAGAACCAGAAGCGCATCGTGCCGATCCTGCTGCGCGACGTGACTGAAAAGCCCGACCAGGACCGCATGCATTGGACTGTCAGCCGGCACAATTGGGTCTTTTTCCGCGCCGAAGTCGACTTTGGAGAGGCATTCGAGAGACTGATCACGGCGCTCGATACCGATCTCGGCCACGTCAAGCACCACACGGATCTGCTGCTGCGCGCCAAGAACTGGGATAGGATCGGGCGTGCGTCCAGCCCGCTGCTGCGCGGCGCGGATCTGCGTGCGGCGGAGGAATGGTTAGCGTCGATCGGCGACAAGGAACCTAAGCCCACCGAACTGCAGGTCGCCTACATCCTGGCGAGCCGCCGCGCGGTGAATCGCTTTCAGCGCATCGTGCTGGTGAGCGTGAGTTTGGCCCTGACGATCGTGGCCGCGCTGGCGCTGCTGTCATTTGGCCTGTTCCGCCAGTCGGTTGCCAGCGAGGAGGACGCTCAGACCCAGGCGGCCATCGCGCAGCAGAATGAAGCCCAGGCGGTCGCGGCGCAGCAAACCAGTGAAGCCAACCTGTACGAGTTACGCCGCATCCAGTCGTTGTTTTTGGCAGACCTGTCGAGGCAGCAGATGGCAACCGGTGCGGTGCAGGATGCGCTCTTGCTTGGCCTGGAATTGCTGGCGCATTATCACCGTGGTGAACCGGGCAGCGTATTCACCACCGAAGGCAGCCGCGCCATCAGCAGTGCGCTGAACGTGCCCTCGCGCGAAGCCGTCTACGTAACGCATGAGTTCGGCGTGGAAGGCGCAGCGTGGAATGGCGACGAAACAGCGTTCATGACCTGGTCCCGGGATTACACGGTGCGGGTCTGGGATGCGGTCACGGGCGAACAGCGCCTGCTTCTGCGCCACGACGGCCCGGTCGATGGGGCAGCCTGGAATCACGACGAGACGCACATCCTGTCCTGGTCTGAGGATGGCACCATAAGAGACTGGGATGCCGTCACGGGCGAGCAGCGTCTGGTTGTCCGCCACGAGGGCTGGGTCTCTGGTGCGGCGTGGAACCGCGATGAGACACGGATTCTCTCGTGGTCTGGCGATGGTACTGTCCGCGTTTGGGATTCGGCTACCGGCTATTCGCACCTGCTTCTGCGCCACGAAGGGGCGGTCAGGGGGGCGGCCTGGAACGACGACGAAACGCTGATCCTTGCCTGGTCCGATCACGGCATCGTCCGGGTCTGGGACGCCGCCAGTGGGGCGGAGCGCCTCGTTCTGCACCATGGCGATTGGGTCGGGGGAGCGGCCTGGAATCGCGACGAGACCCTGATTCTCACCTGGTCAAATGACGGTACGGCCCACGTGTGGGATGCGGTCACGGGCGACCTGCGCCTGGTCCTGCTTCATGACGAGGCGATCTGGGGAGCGATGTGGGATGACGCGGAGACATCGATTCTTACCTGGTCTGGCGACGGTACGGTCCGCCTCTGGGATGCGGCCCTGCCGGAGAATGGCATTACCGGCAGCGAACGCCTCACCATGCGCCACGAGGACTCGGTCGAGGGCGCGCAGTGGAATCGTGCGCAAACCCTGATCCTCAGTTGGTCACGTGACCACACGGCCTGCCTGTGGGATGCCGTCACGGGGGAGCGTCGCCTGCTTATGTCCCATGACGACGCGGTTGCGGGCGCGGCCTGGAGTCCCGACGAGACGGCGATCCTCACCTGGGCTTTTGATGGCACCCTGCATGTGTGGGATGCGGTTACGGGTGAGCGCCGCCTGATGCTCACCCATGGCGTAACCGTTCAAGGGGCGGCCTGGAATCGCGACGCGTCGCGGATCCTGACCTGGGCGTTCGATGGCAGTGCCCGCGTGTGGCTCACCGCCAGTGACGCGGCGCGTCTTGCGCTGCACCACGAGAGCGTGGTGGTAGGCGCGGCCTGGAATCGTGCCGAGACGGCGATCCTGTCCTGGTCCGGCGATGGCACCGCCCGCGTGTGGGACGCGGCCACCGGCGCACTGCGTGTCACCCTGGCACACGACGACTGGGTTGGTGGCGCGGCCTGGAATCGCGACGAGACGGCGATCCTGTCCTGGTCCGAAGATAGCACCGCTCGCGTGTGGGACGCCGCCACCGGGGCAGAACGCCTGAGGCTGCGCCATGCGGATAACGTGAGCGGAGCGGCCTGGAATCGTGACGAAACACTAATTCTCTCCTGGTCAGCCGATGGGATCGTCCGCGTGTGGGACGCGATCACCGGCGCGGAACAACTCGCGCTGGTTCACGAGGGTGTTGTGGAAGGGGCCGCCTGGAATCCCGACGAGACGGCGATCCTGTCCTGGTCTGGCGATGGCACCGCCCGCGTGTGGGATATAACCCCTGTGGGAGACGGTACCAGCGAGACGGCGCGGCTGACCCTGCGCCATGAGGAAAGCGTCGATGGTGCCCAATGGAATGAGGATGGGTCCGAAATTCTCACCTGGTCCGGCGATGTGCTGACGGTGTGGGATGCAGTCACGGGCAATCCGCGCCTGATCGTCCGCCACCAAGGCTGGATCAGGGGTGCCGCCTGGAACAGCGACCAGACGCAGATTGTGGCGTGGCTTGGCAACTATACGGTTGCGGTCTCGGATAGCACGCCCTCTGGCGATAGTGTGAGCCGCGAGCCGCGTCTTATCCTGGATCACTACCTTTTTGTCGAGGGCGCAGCCTGGAATCGTGCTTCGACCCGAATTCTCTCCTGGTCAGAAGACCAGACCGTCAAGGTTTGGGATTCCCAGACGGGCGAGGCTGTGCTGTCCCTGGAACACGAGTCCCCGGTCTTTGGTGCGATCTGGAACGCTGACGAAACGCGTATTCTCACCTGGTCCGCGGGTGGGCTCTATGTGTGGGACGCGACCACCGGCGAAAATCTTCTGGCGTTGCGGTCCGGGGGTTCGGTGTCGGGAGCGGTCTGGAACGCCGACGAAACCGAAATTCTCGCCTGGGACAGCGACGGCATGGTTCGTGTGTGGCCGGGCAATGTCACCGAATTGATTGCCCACGCGGCAGCGCGCAAGACGCGCGATCTCACGAACCGGCAGCGGGTGGAGTTCTTCCTGCCGACATTTGAACCGACCCACACGCCTACGCCGGTGATGACCTTACCGGGACCGACCATCACGCCCTTGCCAACGCTGACGCCATCGATCACACCTGCGCTGACTGCTGGCCCGTGAACTGCCGTGCCCGTAAGGCCTGGACATCAACAGCATTGTTACGTGGGTCGATTATATCGCAGCCGGCAAAACAGTCGCTGCGGCCACCGACGGCGATGTTCTGATGGCCCCTGTGAAACCATCGGCTGCTTCCCTGTCCGCGGCCTAAAGCGGCCCATTGGAGTTCGCCCTGGGCGGCCAGAGCCTGTTGTGCACTTTCAGCCCCTATCCCCCGACCCCTTTCCCCACCATGTGGAGAAAGGGGTGGGCGCAAGTCCCTCTCCACCCAGTGGGGAGGGATTTAGGGAGGGGCTAACTCAGGGGAAAATCCAGCCCACAAGCTCATTCAAGTGCATCACACGCTCTAGTGGACTAACTGACCGCCATTCACTTCAATGACTTCTCCCGTGATATAACTGGCAGCCGGCGAAACCAGGAAAAGCACCACTTGAGCACATTCTTCTGCGGTACCGAGGCGATGCAACGGAATCATCTCCGAGAGCTGCTCCAGCCGCTGTTTGGGCGTGAATCGCTGATGAAAACGGGTGTCAATGACACCCGGATTAATGCCATTAACTCGAATACCATGCTTGGCAACTTCTTGCGCCAGGCCAAAAGTCAGGGCGATTACACCCCCTTTGGCAGAGCCATAGGGCACGGACCCGCCACCACCGCCATTGCGGCCCGCGATCGACGCCACGTTGACGATACAGCCCGACTGCCGCTCGATCATGTTGGGCAGGAAGGCATGGGACACGAGGAAAACGCTGCGCAAGTTCACCGCAACGATCTTATCCCACAGCTCTACGGGGCACTCCGCAATCGAGCTGCGCTGAATCAGGGAGCCTGCGTTGTTAACCAGAATGTCAAGACGGTTGCCAAATCGATCCAGAACCTGATCGGCCATGGCCTGAACCTCATCCAAATTCGAGACATCGGCCTTGACCAGAAAGGCCTGTCCGCCACTTTGCTCGATCGCTTCAACAACCTCGCGGGCCTCGGCCTCTGATTGGTTATAATTCACGGCCACTCTCGCACCACTGCTGGCGAGGGAACAGGCTATGGCCCTGCCAATACCGCTGCTTGCGCCAGTCACAAGCGCCGTCTGTCCGCTCAAATCAAGGGTAAAAGTCATCGTATTCTCCAAAGTCTCCTGTCAGGTCAGTTGCCAGTCGATCCGCCGTGATCGTGAGACCGACCAGTGTTACTATGAAAATGATGATCCGCCAATCGAGCATGGTCATACCCACAGGATTGGCGAATAGTCAGTGTGGGCCGATAAAGTGTCTGCTCCACCCGATCGAAGCGCCGGTCTTGCTCGTGACTAAATCGCCTGTTGACTAAGGCGATCAGCTTCTCTATCGCATACGTCGCCATCTCTACCACAGGCTGTACGATTACCGAGAGCGGAGGAGACAAAAACGGAGCCCAAGGCATATCGTCCCAGCCAATCAGAGCGATGTGCACGGGGATATAAAGCTGTAGTTCCTGGGCAGCCCGGAATACTCCGACGGCCTTCAGGTGCGAACAAGCCAGAATCGCGCGCGGTCTATCTGGCGAGCGCAAAAGCTCCAGTGCGTCCTCGAAGCCGGACTCCTCGGTGTATTCCCCGCTTTTCACCCACTCGGGTCTAAAGGGAATAGCATACTCAGCGAGCGCGCGGCGGTAGCCGTCGATTCGCTCAATGCCCGTACTGGCCTCCGTGTCTATACCCAGACAGGCGATCCGATCAATCCCAACCGCTTCAATGAAGTGCCGTGTCGCGATATAACTGCCATGGACATTGTCACAACCGATACTGTCAATCGTTTTGTTCGGAAGGGAGCGATCGTAGAGCACTATGGGAATACTCTCACGCAGCCCGGCGATGTATCCCGGATCGACTCTGCCGCAAGAGGCAAGCAGAATCCCATCCACATGATGCCCAACCATCATCCGTAATTGAGCGATTTCTTTCTCGGGGTCCTCATCGGTGTGGCTGAGAACGATATGAAAGCCGTGCGCATAAGCTGTTTCTTGCATGGTACTGATCACTCTGGCCCAATACGGGCTTGAGAGGCTCGCAACCACGAGTCCCAGCGAGTTAGTCCGTTTGCTTTTCAACCCGCGCGCCAGGGCACTCGGCTCATAATTGAGCTGCTGCATCACCTGCCTGACGTGCTGGGCAAGTGCGTCGCTCACCGGGCGGCTGTTGTTGATGATCGCTGAGACGGTGGCTCGTGAGACGCCAGCCGCTCTGGCAACATCGCTGCTGCTGACTCGTTTCTTGTCCATGCGCAAGACTTCCGCACTCCCCCAGGTTTGGGGACACGTGTAACATCTCATAATTAAATTACTCTAAAGATTCGGTAGCTGTCAAGTCTTGTGTGCCGATTTACGGGGAAACTATTTTCCTAATCAGTTGACACTCTCTCCGTTTTGTGATATTTTGAGTGGGAGAAGTTACACGTGTCGCAGTTCATTTTGTTGTGCCAACGAGTTCTGAAGATTTTTGCGCCATAGTGGAAATTGTTGATTATGACTGACCCGTTGCTTCTTTCTATGCAAGACATCCGCAAGGCGTTTCCTGGTGTACGCGCGCTGGACAGCGTCTGCTTTGAACTGCGCGCCGGGGAAGTCCACGGTCTGCTGGGCGAAAACGGGGCCGGCAAATCCACTCTGATTAAAATACTCTGCGGCGTATACACCCCTGATTCCGGCAGCATCACCCTCGACGGCAAACCGGTGACTATTCGCCATCCCCATGAGGCCGAGGCCCTGGGGATCAGCACTGTACACCAGGAATTGAACCTTGAGCCCTATCTGACCGCCGCCGAGAATATCTTCCTGGGTCGACAGCCGCTCAATCGCTTTGGACTGATCAACTACGGGCGCATGTACCGGGAAGCCGGCCGGCTTCTTGACAGTCTGGGCATGAAGGTGCCCATCCGGCGGCCTACTGCGGAACTGGCAGTCGCGCAGCGCCAGATGATCTCCATCGCCCACGCGGTCTCAATTCAGGCTCGTATTGTGATCATGGACGAGCCGACTGCCCCATTGACCGAACACGAAACCGAAATGCTGTTTGATATTGTGCGGCGCCTTCGCGATCAGGGGATCGCCGTCGTCTACATTTCTCATCGGCTGGAAGAGATCTTTCAGATCGTGGATCGCGTCACCATCCTGCGCGACGGTCAATACGTCAAGACGATGGACATCGGCGAAACGGACATGGACGAAATCATCTCACTGATGATTGGCCGGTCCGTGAGTGATCTCTTCCACAAAAGAAGCGTCCCGATCCGCGAGCCGATTCTCGAAGTCCACAATCTCCGGCGGCAGGGAATGATTGAAGAAATCTCCTTGAAGGTATGTAAGGGAGAGATCGTCGGCGTTTTTGGTCTGGCGGGCGCGGGACGCACCGAACTCGCCCGGATGCTCTTTGGAGCCGAAGCGTTTGATGATGGTGAAATCTTCCTGGACGGCAAAGCCATCAGTCCCCGCCATCCCCATCACGCCATTCAATATGGCATGGGCTTGGTCCCAGAAGATCGCCGACAGCAGGGTCTGGTGCTTGAGCAGTCGGTGAAAGCCAATATCAGTCTGCCTCAGCTTAACCGCCTGGCACCGTTCGGCGTGATCAACCAAAGGAAAGAAACCGAGCTGGCGCAGCGGCAGGTCAAGCACCTTCAGGTCCGCACCCCTTCAATCGATCAGCAGGTCAAGCTCCTGAGCGGCGGCAACCAGCAGCGCGTCGTGATCGGCAAATGGCTGGGTACCAATCCGAAACTGCTGATCCTGGATGAGCCGACGAAGGGGGTAGACATCGGCGCGAAGGCATCGATCCACACGCTGATCGTTGATCTGGCGGAGCAGGGCGTGGGGATCTTGTTGATCTCATCGGAGCTGCCCGAAGTGCTGGCCATGAGCGATCGGATTTTGGTCATGCATAGGGGACGTATCTCGGCAGAGTTTTCGCGAGAAGAAGCAACCGGCGAGAAACTAATGGCAGCAGCAACAGGAGATAGAGTTAATGTCTAGCACCGGTTCTCTGCCCGATTCAGCCAGAACAGTGGGAACGGGTGATAACGTATCGAGTGTGGCTGTTGATGCAGAAGAGTCTCTCCGGCCCAAGACACGACCCGTTTACCGGCAGCCTATCGCATTTGCCAAAGCGAACATTGCGCTCATTCTCCTGCTCATCCTCATCATCGCCGGATCGTTTATCTCAGACAAATTCCTTACCCTGAATAATCTTCGCAACATCCTGTGGGCCGTCTCAATTCTTGGAATCGTCTCGATGGGGCAGACCCTGCTGCTGATCACCAAGAACTTCGACATGTCCATCAGCATGGTCGTTCCCTTCGTCGGCGTGGTGACGATCGGCCTGCAAATTCAGGGATGGGAGTTAATGCCTTCGATTGCGGGCGGAGTCCTGGCCGGATGTGCGGTTGGCGTGCTGAACGGCGCGTTGGTCGTGATCACCAAGGCCAATCCGTTCCTGATCACCCTGGGCACACAAACGCTGGTCTACTCCATTTCGCTGGCGCTGACCGAAGCCAAGACATGGTATGGGACCATTCCGGATTTCAACGTCATTGGGCGCGGCAAGCTGTTTAACGAGGTCCATTATTCGATCGTCATCTTCCTGGCGCTAGCGGTGATTCTCGAATTTGTACTGCGGCGGACAGCCTATGGGCGCAGCCTGTATGTGATCGGCATCAACGAAGAAGCAGGCAGGCTGTCGGGCGTCCTGGTGAAGCGGATCAAGTTGTTCACCTTCACATTCTGCGCATTTACCGCTGCTCTCGGTGGGATTGTCATGAGTTCGCGGCTCAACAGCACCAACGCCAGCGGGGCTGTCGGTATGGACTTCGACTCGATTATTGCGGTGGTGCTCGGCGGCACGAGTTTATTTGGCGGATCGGGTGGAACGTTACGAACGGTCATTGGCGTGCTCGTTCTGGGCATCCTGGACAACCTGATGGTGCTGGCGCGCGTCCCGTATGAAGGACAGTTCATCGGCAAGGGGCTGGTGTTCCTGCTGGTCGTCGGTATCTCGACCAATTTCAACCTGCGCCGGTAAGGACTGATTCGAGTCCGCTGCCGTCTTTCAGTGACAAACTAATGCGGAGATTCCGATGCAACAGGAAAGCCTGGTTACGAGACTACTGAGCATTCTGGCGAAGCAGACCATCTTCATTGTGTTGGTTGGCCTGATACTCTTCTTCTCCCTCAGTACATCTCACTTTGTCACTGAACGGAACGTGCATAATGTCGCCCGGCAGATATCCTTTGATGCGATCATTGCCTTTGGCATGGCCGTGGTCCTGATCGCAGGCGGGATCGACCTTTCGGTAGGTTCCGTGCTGGCAATGTCCGCGGCCCTTACGATGGGCTTGCAGCCAAGAGGCGTGGGAGTGGCCGTGGCGGCCGCGCTGGCGATGGGGGCAGGTGTCGGCGTCGTCAACGGCTGGATGGTCACGAGGCTGAAGATTGTGCCGTTCATCGTCACACTCGGTACGATGACGGTTGTCTACGGGTGGGTGCTGACGTATACCAACCAGGACCCGATTCCGGGGCATGTCGATTGGTTCACCTATTTCGGCGATGGCAGCATTGGCCCCATTCCCGTGCCGATCATCTTTGCGCTGGTCCTCCTGATCATTTTCCACGTGGCCCTCAACTACACACGCTTCGGGCGCAATATGTATGCGGTCGGTGGTAACAATGAAGCGGCGAAGCTCGCTGGTATCCGCGTCGAACGGTACCAGTTCTGGTCGTATGTCATCAGCGGGTTGTGTGCCGCCTTCGCGGGCGTCCTGCTGGCGTCGCGCCTGAATTCCGCCACCATCCATATTGGTCTGAACACGCCGCTGTACATCCTGGCCGCTACCATCATGGGCGGCGCGAGCATCCTGGGCGGTCGCGGCAGTGCGATCGGTGCATTCTGGGGTGTGCTGGCGCTGGGCATTCTGGATAACGGGATGAATCTGCGCCATGTGCCGACATATTATCAAATCGGTATCCGCGCGATGATTCTGATCATTGTCGTTGCGGTCGATGCGTTCTATATCACCAACATCAGCAGTCGGTTGTCGCGCTCGTCGGCGGTTGGGGCGGAGAAAGCCTCTGGAGTTCCCAGCACGTCGTTGGGCTCATAATAATGAGTGTTTTTCTAGTGCTTAAGGAGAATAAGATGAGGAAACATGCTGCTTGCACTCTGCTACTCGTTGCTATGCTTCTGTTTGTCGTCGCGCCTGTCGTAGCTCAGGACGAACCGGAAGCCACCCTATGCGTTGTCCACAACAACGCGGATCACCCCTCGATCACTGCCACCGCGAACGGGTTTACGGACGAGGCCGAGGTCTTCAACTTTGAGGTCGTTTTCTTTGACCCGGCGTTTGACCCGGCCAAGCAGGCCTCACAGATTGAGGACTGCATCGCGCTTGAGGCGGATGTGATTCTCGTTAACGCGGTTGACCCGGCGGCGGTGGTGCCGAGCCTCAAAAAGGTACACGATGCAGGTATTCCGCTGATCATGCACAACGCCGATACCAATGAAGAGGGTCAGCAGTACAGCCTGGCTTTCATCGGCTCAGACTATGTGGAGCAGGGTCGCGCCGTGGGCGAAACCATGGTGGCCAACCTGCCTGACGGGTCACGCGGCGTGATTATCATTGGTAAACCCGGCCAGACCGGCGTGCAGGAGCGTATTGACGGGGCCCAGGAAGTGATCGATGCGTCCGGCAAGGATATCCAGTTTGTCGATCAGCAGCCTGCCGAGTGGAGTAAAGACAAGGCGCTGACCGTCATGCAGGACTTCCTGACACTCTACCCATCCGGTGAGATCAACTTTGTCTACGCCCTGGATGACCCGATGGCCCTGGGCGCGCTGGAAGCGATCAAAGCGTCCGGCCGGTTGGAGGAATTCCAGGTCTACGGTGTGAATGGCAACAAGGAAGCCTGTGACGCCATCAAGGCCGGCGAAATGCAGGGTACGGCGCTCCAGTTGAGCTACCTGGCGGGTGTGTATGGTGTGCGCGCCTCGTACGACGTGCTGCATGGACGCCTGATTCCCAAGTTCATCGCCGCTCCGACGGCCGGCGTGGATGCCAACAACATCGATCAATGGTATGAGCAGTGCTGGTAACGGCAGAGTTTCATTCCGTTAAATAATCGCAAGGGCGTCGCTGGCGGTGCTGGCGGTGCCCTTGCCAATTGCTGGTTATCACCGAGGATAGAGCCTATGTCTGCCATCAGCATCAGCGGCCGCTTTTACCGGATGTACCCGCCAGAGAAATTCCTGGGTCACGCACAAAAAGAGATTCAACTTGATACGACGAATACCGCGTTTTTGATCGTTGACGTCTACGGTTTGGGCGCGGATGAACTTGACGAGGAGTCGAAAAAAACCTGGGTGGGACTCGTGTCCGATCGGTCCACGGATCCCCATGATCGCATCATTGTCGAGCACATCCGGCCCGCGCTGGATGCGGCCCGCCGCTCGGGTCTGCCCATCGTCTATGTGAGCAACAGCGCCCCACGAATCGCGCTGGAACACTCCACCTACCAGGAGTTCAAGACCGATACGCTCCAGGTGAACAAGAATGACCTTTACTCGGAAGATAACATCGACCCGCTGGAATACCACTGTGGCAGTTCCAAGGTGCTCAAGTACAGCGAGATTATCAAGCCGCAGCCGGGTGATTATTACGTGCGCAAGCACACCCACAGCGGGTTTTTCGATACGCGCCTGGATACCCTGCTGCGCAACCTGCGCTGTGAGAATCTGGTATGCGTCGGCTTTGCGCTCGACATGTGCCTGGGCGCGACCATGATCGATGCGCTGTGGCGCAACTACCGCGTGCTGCTGCTGCGCGATTGCACGTTCGCCGTGGAGATACCCGAAGTCGATGAATTGGGCGCATGGACCAACCGCTGGATTCTGTATCACGAGTGTGCCATCGGCTACACGGCCACATCGGAACAGTGGATAACCGCCTGCGCGGCCGTATCGCCCGGATGAGCTATCGACCCTTCCTTTGAGGGGAGCGAGACCATGTCCCAAAAAGTGCGGGTTGCCACGACGTCACTGGCAACGTTTGAAGATGTAAAGCCGCCGTACAACCTGCGTTACCCTGACCCACGGGAGAATATCGCGCTTGGGCTTTCGCTGCTCGACGCGGCAGGCAGCCAAAAGGCCGATATCGCGTTGCTGCCGGAAACATTCACGGCGGCGGGCCTGCCCTATGAGCGGGGTGCGCTGGCGAAGGTGGCCGAGACCATTCCCGGCCCGACGTTCGATACCCTGGCGGCGCGTGCCCGGCGCTATGGGATGTATGTGGTTGCCGGACTGCCGCTCAAACATGGGGATGAGGACGTTCAGAACGTCGCGGTATTGATCGACCGTCAGGGCGGGCTCGTTGGGACGTATGCAAAAATGCATCCCACCGAAGGGGAAATCGCCAGCGGTGTCGTGCCGGGTAACAAAGGCGCGGTATTCCAGACGGATTTTGGCCGCGTCGGACTCGCAATCTGCTTCGACCTGAACTGGCCTGCTCATTGGGCGGAGATGGCGAGCCAGGGCGCAGAACTGATCTGCTGGCTGTCAGCCTATCCGGGTGGTTTTCCCCTGCAAGCGTATGCCTGGCAGCACCAGTATCGGATCGCCACATCCGTCTGGACGTATGAGGCACGCATCATCGATTTTACCGGCAAGATCCTGGCGCAGGCGACACGCTGGGGACGGCTGGCCGTCAGCGATCTCGATTTGGATAAACGTTTGTTCCACACCGACGGGCAGTATCATCACATTCTGGACATTCAGGCAAAATACGGCCAGCGCGTGGATCTCGAAACCTTCAATGAGGAGCATCTCTTCACACTCCAAAGCGATGATCCGCAGCTTTCTGTAGACGAAGTCATAGCTGAGTTTGGACTGGTCGAATACCGGGACTACATCGCGCGCTGCACGGATGCTCAACAAAAACACTCACTCGCCAGACCCTGAGCCAGCCTCATTCCCTGCCCCGGAGGCATGATGATCATTACGGACGTGAAAACTTACCTGGTCGAAGGCATCAAATACAACTGGACCCTGGTCAAAGTGGAAACCGACAGCGGGATTCACGGCTGGGGCGAGGCGACCAACTGGCCCGGTTCGCCCTTGATCGAGGCGGCCTGCCAGCACGTCGGACAGTTCGTTACCGGCCATGATGCACGCCGTATCGACTTCATCTGGACGAAAATCTACCGGGATATGAGCTGGCTCGGACAGGCCGGGCCGCTGCTGTCCGCCATCAGCGCGATCGACATCGCCTTGTGGGACATCAAGGGCAAGGCCCTGGGCGTGCCAATCTATGAACTGCTCGGCGGGGCCTATCGAAACTGCGTCCAACTCTACGCCAACTACTGGTTCATTGAAGGCGGGCACACCGCCGGCGACTATGCTCAGCAGGCCAGGGCAGCGGTTGCGCAGGGGTTCAGGGCGCTGAAGTTTGATCCGTTTGCTCATGTTCACTACTGGTACGGAGAAAACCTGAGCAACGAAAACAGCCTGACCGAGCCTCAGAAACAGCTCGCTCTGGACCTTGTGGCCGCGGTCGCGGAGGCAGTCGGCCCGGATGTGGCGCTCGCCATCGAAACGCATGCTTTTTTGAACAGCCCGACCGCGGTCGAAATGGCCCACCGGCTCAACAAGCTGAACTTTAACTGTATGTGGTACGAAGAACCTGCCCTGCCGGAATTTCCCGACATGATTGCCGATATTCGCCGGCGGATACCTTTCCCCGTTTGTGTCGGCGAGCGTCTGCACAGCCGGTTTATGGCGAAACGCGTGCTGGATGCGCAGGCCGCCGACATCCTCATGCCGGACGTGACGCGCTGCGGCGGGATCAGCGAACTGCGTAAGATCGCCACCTTGGCCGAAGCTTACAATATTCCCGTTGCGCCCCATAATCCCAACGGCCCGATCTCGACGATCGCTTCTGCCCACACCATGGCAACTATACCCAATTTCTTCATGCAGGAATTCATGCTGCAGGACGTACCCTGGCGTGATGGCTGTTTATCGCATCCGCTGCCCATCGAGAACGGGTACTTCATGCTGCCCGATCGGCCCGGCCTGGGGTTCGAGATCAACGAAGACGAACTGTTACGGCACCCCGGTCTCAGGAAACCTCCAGCCGACCGGGCCTACTACATATAGGGGAAACCAGCGTGAGCACATTATGGTCTTCTGATGAAGAGCTCTTCTCACTGGCGCGGAACGAGCTGTTTACGGCCGTGGTGGGCGATTGCATGGACAAGCTCGGTTTGACGCAGCAGTTCCTGCCGCCCCAGATTCGACCGCTGGCCGCGGCTATGGTCGTCGTAGGCAGAGCCATGACGGTGCTCGAAGCCGACTGCTTCGAACCCCAATCCAGCACCCGTCTGAATCCGGTGTTAGCCAAACCATTTGGCCTGATGCTGGAAGCCCTGGACGACCTCAAACCCGGCGAGGTTTACATCTGTACGGGCTCGTCCCCGCGCTACGCCCTGTGGGGGGAGCTGATGAGCACAAGAGCCATGAGACTGGGAGCCGCCGGCGCGGTGTTGGACGGCTATTCGCGTGACACCAACGGTATCCTGAACCTGGGCTTCCCCACCTTTTCATATGGCCCCTATGCGCAGGACCAGGGACCGCGCGGCAAAGTCATCGATTTTCGCGTGCCCATTCAGATGGCTGGCGTGACCATCCGCAGCGGGGATATCGTATTTGGCGACATTGATGGAGTCTGCATCGTACCCGCGAGCGCGGAACAAGACGTATTTTCGCAGGCCCTGGAAAAGGCACGCGGGGAAAAGCTGGTGAAGAAAGCCATCGAAGACGGCATGAGTACCGTCGAAGCATTTCGGCGGTTTGGCATCATGTAGGGTTGGGCAGCATGAACCGGATCGTCAAGCTCTCCACCGCCGTGGTACAGGCGAATTTTAACTGGACTTACGTGCGCGTCTACAGTGACGCCGACGGCGGGTTATACGGGACGGGAGAGTGCTTTTTCGCCCCCGGATTACCCGCGATAATCCAGGAATTTGAGCCGATTCTCGTGGGCGAGGACTGCACCTCCATTGAGAAGTTGTTCGAGAAGATGCGCTGGGCCGCATCGGGTGCTGGTTCCACGGCCGGGATCATCTGGAATGCGATCTCAGGTATTGAAGCCGCGTTATGGGATCTGAAAGGCAAGCTGCTTGGGCTTCCGGTGTGGCAGCTTCTCGGTGGCAAATTCCGGGATGAGGCGCGCATTTACCTGGACTGTCACGCCGAGGGCGGACTGGAATGTTTATCACCGCTTCTGCAATCGGTGCCAACCTCGTGGAGACCGCGCCTGCCGGGGCTGCCCGAAGACGAGATCATCTCCGCTTCGGCGGCCCGCGCCAGCGACATGGCAGCCAGAGGGTACTCGGCGCTCAAGTTCGACCTGGACTTGCCGGGCAGCACATTTGATTCGGCTACGGGCTATCCTCTCCGCGCCAAGGATATGGACTGGATGGTCGCCCTCACCGCAGGCATCCGGCAGGCCATCGGGCCGGATGTCGATCTGGCGATGGACGCGCACTGGCGGTATCGACCCAACGACATCCTTCAGGTCGCAAGGCAGCTCGAACCCTTTCGGCTGATGTGGTTGGAGGATCCAGTACCGCCGGATGATGAGAAGTCGCTGGCCTATCTTCGACAGCACAGCAGTACGCCCATCGGCACGGGAGAGAACCTTCAGTTACGAAGAGGCTTCTGGAATCTGATTGTCAACGATCTCTGTGATGTGATTACTCCCGATTTGCAGAAGGCAGGCGGCCTCGCAGAATGCAAGAAAATCGCGGACCTGTGTGCCACCGCCAACAAGTCCGTTGCGCCCCACATGATCGGCAGCCCCCTGGCCCTGATGGCTACCGCTCACCTGTGCCTGACCATTCCCAACTTCATGGTTTGCGAGTTCCATGCGCATGACGTACCGTTTTTTCACGAGCTTGTCGCCAATGGGACCGACCAATGGTTTCGCCCAGGATGGGTAAAACCGCTGGACGTGCCCGGCTATGGGATTGAGCTTAACGAGAACCTCGCCAAACGCTACCGCCTGCCGGAATCGCGCTGGTTCGATGAATAGAGTACGCGCTCTCGCCCGCACGCCGCTCAAAAACCGCCCTCTGGCCCCATATCACACCCGACCCGAAGGAGTTGAGAACAGCGTGGAACTTACCAGTTATGAACGTGTGAAGATGGCGTTGAGGCACCAGGAGCCGGATCGTGTTCCCTTCGATCTGGGTGGGGCTGAAGTTGCCGGGATCAACATCCATGCGCTGCGGAACCTGAAACGGTATCTGAATATGTCCCCGGAAGTCAGCCTGGGGAACAAGATTGGGCAGCGCGCCATTGTGGACGACGAAACGGTGGCGAGGCTGAAGATTGATGTGATGAATGTCGGGCCTAATCCACCCGCGAATCCCGGCCCTGCTCAGGACCTCGGACAGGTGGGCGACTACCGGCGCATGATCGACGAATGGGGGATGGGCTGGCAAATGCCCACCGAGGGAGGGCATTATTACGATCTCTATCACAGTCCCCTCGCATCCGCCGAAACCGTCCAGGATGTGGAGCGCTTCGCGTGGCCCGATCCCCTTGATCCGCTGCGCTACGAGGGAATGAGATCGAGGGCCGAACACATCGTCAAAGATAAAAACAAAGCGTTTATTCTGGGCAGAATGAGTTCGGGCATGTGGGAACATGCCACGTGGATGTGCGGCTACGCACAGTTCTTTATGAACATGATCCAGAATAAGAAACTGATCCATGCCATTATGACCCGAATTCTGGAAATCAAGATGCAGTACTGGGAGAAGGCTATTCAAACCGTCGGCCCGCAGGAATTCCTGATCATCTCCTGCGCGGATGATCTGGGCCATCAGAATGGCCTGCTCGTATCGCTTGACCTGTACAAAGAGATGATCTGGCCGTACCACAGGCGGCTGTTCCAGTTCATAAAGGGAATCGCTGATTGCGAGGTGTTTATCTTCTTTCACACGGATGGGGCCATCTACGACGCCATACCCTTGTTGATTGAAGCTGGAGTTGACATCCTCAATCCCTGGCAAGTCAGCTCAAGAGGAATGGACGACACCGCCAGATTCAAGCGTGAATATGGTAAGGATCTGACCATCTGGGGCGGAAGCTGCGATTCGCAGAGAGTTATGCCCTTTGGAACCCCCCAGGAGGTGAGGGACGAAACCCGGCGGCGCATTGAGGATCTGGCTCCCGGCGGTGGATTCATATTTGCGCCCATCCATGTGATACAAAGCGAAGTCCCCCCGGAGAACATTGTCGCCTGGTGGGAGACATTACAGGAGTATGGAACGTACTAAAAAGATTCGGGTGGCTGTGGTGAAGATACCATCCGGATCTTGTCGAAAATGGCCGGCCACATACCCGGCGACAAGGCTCAATGGCCTTATCCACGCGATCGGGCCCCCTTTTTCGCCAACTTCCCTTGTCCTCACCCCATTTCGAATTGGCCATCATTCTCGCAGCACCTCCTCCAGAATATTCTTAATTTGCATATAATTTAATAATAGTGTGAACACGGCGGCGAATGGGGGGACGGCTATGCCAGCTTACGAACCTGCCGATCAGCAGTTGGCTCATCTTTTGATGCTGCAGCGCAGTCGGGCGGTTGCTTTATCGGTGATCGACCGGCGAATGCACAGCAGCGTTGAAGGGCGCGGCGCCCTCATCCTGATCGGTGGCGAGGCAGGTCTGGGCAAAACATCGCTGGCGCTGGCAAGTCGGGATCAGGCGCACGAACTCAACGCGGTGTTCATCACCGGGCGCTGCTACGAATGGGGGATGGCTCCCTATCTGCTGTGGCAGGAACTGCTCAGAGACATTACGAACGTGACTCGAGCTCGCCTGGAGACCTTGCCGGAGCCGTTTGGCAGCGGACCGCCGGCCAATTCGGTCCATCACCTGCTGCACATGGTGATTGAGTGGTTAAGGGACACGGCGGCTGGAACGCCTCTGGTGGCGCTGCTGGATGATGTACATTGGGCCGATCCCGACTCCCTGGCGCTGCTGGAGCTCATCACCCGCCACCTTGACCGGCTGCCGGTGCTGTTCCTGGCTACCTATCGCACAGAGGATACCCACCGCGATCACCCCTTGTATCGCTCGCTGCCCGCGTTACAGCGTTCGCCCTTCGTTGAGGTAATTCGCCTGAAGCCGCTCGATCTGGATGAGACGCAGCGCCTCATCGAAAACTTTCTGGGTCCACCTCATCCCAATCTCGCATCCTACCTCTATCAGCGGGCCGAAGGTCATCCCTTGTTTTCGGTTGAGCTTCTGCGCGATCTGGTTGACCAACATCTGCTCGTACGTGACTCGGACGGGCGGTGGCTTTCGCCCCAACACGATAGTCCCGTACCGACGCTGCTCCGCCAGATTATCACGCAGAGGGTAGGGCGTCTGGGAGAAACGGCTGAACGCCTGCTCACGGTGGCGGCGGTCGTCGGCGAAACGTGGGATCTGGCAACGGTCGAAGCGGTCCTCAATATTACCGAAGAGGAGTTGTTGAGCGCGCTGGAACAAGCCCTGGGTGCTCATCTGATTCGCGCCGCGGATGACTGTGGCGAGTGTTATCGTTTCACGCACGGCCTGATTCATGAAGTGCTGTACAGCCAGCCAATCGCGCGGCGACGCAAACAACTGCACCGCCAGATTTCGGAGGTTATGGCCGGGCAACAGCCGAACAACGTGACCGCGCTGGCCTATCACTGTTATCAGGCGGAACTGTGGGAGCAGGCGTATCTGCATTGCTGCGCGGCGGGAGACGCGGCCAGCCGGTCATTTGCCACCAACAGCGCGCTGCGCTTTTATCGGCGGGCGCTGGATGCGCTGGAAAATCGGACGGTTCATGCGGAGATCACAGCCTTCATTACCGTTTATGAGCGGCTGGCCCATGCGCATCAGGTTCTGGAGCAGAAAGAGGCGGTTGAGACAGCCTACGCACGGATGCGCGATGCGGCCGAACAAGCGGGCGATCCGGTGGCGCAGGCTCGCGCGCTGATCGGTCTGGCGAACAGCCGGGCCCATCTCTACCAGCTTGAGCTGGCCGAAACCACGGCGCTTCAGGCGCTGCGGCTGGCTGAGCAGATCAATCTCGCATCCCTCATCGCACAGGCGCATGCAACGCTTGGGTATGTCAGCCTGGGGCGCGGCCAGCTTGCCAGCAGTCAACAGCATCTTGAACAGGCTTTCCATTCCGCGCACAGCTCCGGGGATCACCACATCCTGAGTCCCATTTACCGCCAGCAAGCTTATCTGGCAATCTGGTCCGGTAATTATCGTGAGGGCGAACGGCTGGCCCTGGCCGCACTGGACCATGCGCGCTCAGCCCATGATATTCTGCTGATTACGGGCGGGATGCAGATTCTGAGCCACGCCCGGATCGAGCTCGGCCAGTATGCGCGGGCGTATCAGGATTTGTTATCCGCGCTTGAGGCGGGTGAGTCGATCGGTGCGCACCATCACCAACTGCCCAGGTTTCTGAATCAAATGGGATACCTGCATCAGGAGATTCGCGACTACGAGCGCGCGCTGGAATGGGATCGCCGGGCCCTGGCCGCGAGTCGTCATAATAGGCAGCCTGTGCATGAAATGGAGCGCTACAGTCTGCTGAATGTGGCCGTCGATCTCCTGCGGCTCGGACGATTGGACGAGGCGCTCGACAACCTGGCCGAGTTCGAGGCCATCAAAGATATGTCCGAGTTTGTACGATTTCGCTATTTCAACCGCTATCAACTCCTCCTGGCTGAGACCGATCTGGCGCGCGGGGATTATCAATCCGCCCTGGAACAGGCATTAGCCGCGCGTGAAACGGCCGCGGCCCACGGGATGCGGAAGAATATTGCCTGGAGCTGCCTGTTTGAGGGACAGGCGCTGTTCGGACTCAAGCGGATGGGCGCGGCGCGCGAAACGCTGAAGTACGCCGTGTCGCAGGCCGACAAAATCGAACACGGGTCGCTGCGCTGGATCACGCGGCTGCGATTGGCGCAGGCAGGCGATTCGGACGCGCGTCAGCAGGCGGTTGAAATCGTGGAGACGATCGTTCGTTCGCTGAAGGGCTCGCCGCTCCAGACTGCCTTTTTCTCCGCGCCGCTGGTACAGGCCCTGTATGCCGTCCAACCCGCCGCCGAGTTGTTTCCGGCCGGACTCACCGCGCGGGAAGTCGAAGTGCTGCGCCTGATCGCCAGCGGCGCGACCAACCATCAGATTGCGGATGCGCTGTCTATCAGCGTGCGCACCGTGACCACCCACGTGACCAATATCCTCAACAAGACCAACTGCGACAATCGCACGGCGGCCACCGCCTTTGCGCTTCAGCACAAACTGGCGTCTACGTAAATATGCGTAGATCGCGCCGGCAGGGCTGCTTCTCCAAAATCCGTATTCCTCTCGATGACAGGCGCATCTTGCCTGTCGTAAGCTGTAGTCATCCGTTTGGAAGTCTTTCAAGGAGAAGACGACATGGTTGACTACACACTCGATCCAACGAAATCCGAAGCATTCGCCGGGAAAATGATGAATGTGCTCAACAGCGCATCCACGGCGCTGATGATCAGCATTGGGCATCAGACCAACCTGTTTGATGTGCTGGCTGGACTCCCGCCCGTGACGAGCACCGAGCTGGCGCAAGCCGCCGGCCTGAATGAACGCTATGTGCGCGAATGGCTGGGCGCGATGACAACTGGCGGTATCGTGGAACACGACCCGCACACGAACACGTATTGGCTTCCACCGGAACACGCCGCGTGGACCACGCGGGCCGCGGGGCCGAATAACCTGGGGATGCAGATGCAGTTTGTCCCGCTGATGGCGTCCGTGGAACAAGGCATCATCGCCAGCTTTCGTAATGGCGGCGGTGTGCCCTATGCCGGGTTTCCGCATTTTCATTCGTTGATGGCCGAGGTCAGCGGCGTCGTGCATGACACGGCGCTGGTCGGTGCGATCGTGCCCCTCGTGCCCGGTCTGGCTGAGGCGCTGGCGCGTGGAATAAAGGCGCTGGACATCGGCTGTGGGCAGGGCCACGCCGCTAACCTGCTGGCCAAGGCCTATCCCGCCAGCCGGTTCAAGGGCTACGACTTCTCCCAGGAAGCGATTGCGGCAGCCAAAGCAGAAGCGGCGGCGCTTGGACTGGGTAACGTCTCCTTCGAGGTCAAGGATCTGGCAATCATGCATGAGCCCGGCCAATATGACCTGATTACCGGCTTTGATGTGATTCACGATCAGGCGCAGCCGGCGCGCGTGCTGGACGCAGTTTCCCAGGCGCTCAAGCCGGATGGTGTGTTCCTGATGGTGGACATCCGCGCGTCGAGCCATGTGCATGAAAATATCGAGCATCCCCTCGGACCGTTCCTGTATACGGTCTCAACCATGCACTGCATGACCGTGTCGCTGGCGCTGGATGGCGCGGGACTGGGCACAGTGTGGGGTGAGCAAAAAGCGCGGGATATGCTGGCGGCTGCTGGCTTCACGCAGGTGGACATCAAGCACGTCGATGGCGACATTCTGAACAACTACTACATCTGCCGTAAGTAGGATGACGATGCGCACGAAAACCTTCCACGACCATGAGCTCGAAAGCTGGTCGGAGCGTGCCGCATTCTATGATGACCTGTTTGCGGATGTCAGCGCCCAGAGTATCGGCCCCACGCTCGATACTCTGGGCCAGCTCACCGGCCGCAAACTCCTGGATGTGGCGTGCGGAACCGGGCATCTGGTGGCGGCGGCATCCCGGCGCGGCGCGATCAGCGAGGGCATCGATTTCGCCCCGCCCATGATCGACGCGGCGCGGGCGAACTATCCCGGTGAAAACTTTGCTGTCGGGGATGCGACCCAACTCCCCTATGAGGATGATTTGTTTGATGCCGTGACCTGCGCGTTTGGATTGCTGCACATGGAACACCCGCAGACCGCGGTCCACGAGGCGTTTCGTGTGCTACAGCCGGGCGGCAGGTTCGCGTTTGCGCTGTGGTTCGGTCCGGAGGATGGCAGCGAACTGTACGCGATAACCAAAGCAGCCATCGACGCCCACGCTGCGGTGAAAGTATCGCTGCCCGAAGCATGGACTGTGCTCCGGTATGCTGATTTTGACGCGTGCGCAAGCATCGCCCAACAGGCGGGTTTTCTCCCGCCGACGTTCAAGAGGCTGCCGATCGTCTGGCGGCGAACTGCGGTGCAGGATTTGTTCCGATTAGTCACCCAGCTTTCCGTCCGCACGAAGCTGGTGATCGACAGCCAGCCGCCCGAAACGCAGCAGCGCATCCATGACCATATCCTGTCCGAAGCGGAAGCGCGCCGGAGGGATGGGATCATCACGCTGGCATGGCCGGCGCTGCTCACGGTGGCGCAGAAGCCAGAATAACGCGAGGCAGACATGATCATGCAGAGACAACGGGAAGCGAAGCACGTACTGCTGAACAGCATTGAGGAGATGCTGTCGCCTGAGACGATGAGCGACATCCTTCAACGCAAAGTGGTGCGGGTGACGTATCAGCCATCTGATACGTTTGTCGGTCTGTCAGGCAGCCAGTTGTATGACGTCATGGCAGATGATCAGCGGCTGGTGATGAAGCGCCAACGCCCCTCGCTCGACTGGATCTGTGTTGTGACCGGCGATGCGCGATGTCGCGCGGTTCGCTTGTGGCAGTATGGTCTGTTGGATCGCATCCGTCCTCACCTGGAACACGCGAAGCTCGCCGCGTGCCAGGATGGGGATGATTACGCGATTCTGATGCAGGATGTTTCGCGCGGGTTGTTTCGTTGGGAGCAAACCATTCCCCAGAGTACGTTCCACCGGCTACTCGATTCTCTAGCCACTCTGCACGCCATGTTCTGGGAAGATGATAGTCTCAAAGACCCTCAATTGGGATTATGTGACGTTGAACGAATGGTCAAGGGCTGTTGGCCGGAACACGTGGATCGTTATCGCGATGATCCCACGACAGTCGGATACATAACCAACGGCTGGGAAGCTTTATTTGAGTTAGTAGAAACCGATGTGCGCGATAGCCTTCAATCGCTCCTGAAGAACCCGCAACCGCTGTTTGATGCCCTCGCAAACTATCCATCGACTCTGGTTCATGGGGATTACCGGACCGGCAACCTTGCCGTACTGCCCGAAACTAATCAAGTGGTTGCCCTTGACTGGCAGTGGTCCGGCTACGCACCCGCCATTATCTGTCTGTGCTGGTTAGTAATGACCGCCGAATTTCTCCAGATACAGGATGAGGCAGCAGAATACTACCGCACACAGCTTGCCGCACGCCTGGGGGATCGATTTGATCCGGATCGGTGGCAGTCGATGTATGAGGTTGGATGTCTGGTTGATGTGCTTCGCAAAGGCTGCTGGCACGCCTACTTTGCCCTGTACAGCGACGACGAGGAATTTCGGAGTAATTTGCGCCGCTCGGTTAACTCGTACAACGCGATCGTTCGTAAAGGATTGAAGTGGCTGTAATCAGGCGGGGTGGGCGGTAAACGCAGTCAATAATAAGAACCATCAAGCAGCGGTGTGTTCGCCGTGATGCTGGCGAGTATCTGTACTTGCTTGATGGTCGATAGCCGTTGTCAGCGGTCAAAGCCTCAAGGGGTACAACATCCACGAGCGTATCGACCAGGGAGCGTTCGGGGCACTCGCCTGTCGCATTGCTAGCCCAAATCGGCTAATTGACCTATACTTAGACACGAGTTGTCTCCCGCTGCATCTGACAGCATACTCGGATCGCCGTCTCCCATCCGCAACCGAAAAGTCTTGTTGATGAGGGGTGCGGGATGCTCAACACGTCCGTACGCGCTTCCCCCTCATCCTCAAACCGATGGATTATTCTACAGAACAGGGAAGTATTTTATTCTTACTTGGAAAGGGAAAGATGATGAAAGAAAAAAAGAAGTTAACCACCGTTGCCGGAGCGCCCGTTCCTGATAACCAGAATGTGATGACGGCTGGAAGACGCGGACCGCAGTTGTTACAGGATGTCTGGTTTCTTGAAAAGCTTGCCCACTTCGACCGGGAAGTGATCCCCGAACGGCGGATGCACGCCAAAGGTTCTGGGGCGTTTGGCACGTTCACTGTTACGCACAACATAACACGCTACACCAAGGCCAAGATCTTTTCGAAAGTCGGTAAGAAGACGGAGCTTTTCGTACGCTTTTCGACAGTGGCCGGTGAGCGCGGCGCGGCGGACGCGGAGCGCGATATTCGCGGCTTCGCCGTCAAGTTCTACACTGAGGAAGGCAACTGGGACCTGGTGGGTAACAACACGCCGGTTTTCTTCCTGCGTGATCCGCTCAAATTTCCCGATCTCAACCACGCCGTCAAACGCGACCCGCGTACCAACCTGCGCAGCGCGCGTAACAACTGGGATTTCTGGACGTCACTGCCTGAAGCGCTGCACCAGGTGACCATCACGATGAGCGAGCGCGGTATCCCGGCCAGTTATCGTCATATGCACGGGTTTGGCAGCCACGCCTTCAGCATGATCAACGCCAAAAATGTACGCCATTGGGTCAAATTCCAGTGGGTTTGCCAGCAGGGAATCAAGAATCTGACGGATGCTGAAGCCGCAGCACTGGTGGGCAAAGATCGTGAGAGCCACCAGCGTGATCTGTACGAAGCCATCGAGCGGGGCGAATTCCCGCGCTGGAAGCTCTTCATCCAGGTTATGACGGAAAAACAAGCGGCTGAAATGCCCTATAATCCTTTTGACCTGACCAAGGTCTGGTATAAAAAGGATTTCCCACTCATTGAAGTGGGCGTGATGGAGCTGAACCGCAACCCGGAAAATTACTTTGCGGATGTGGAGCAGGCGGCATTCAACCCGGCCAATATCGTGCCAGGAATTGGCTTCTCGCCGGATAAAATGCTGCAAGGGCGGCTGTTCTCCTACGGCGATGCACAGCGTTATCGCCTGGGGGTTAACCACCACTCGATCCCGGTCAACACTCCTCGGAATGGAGCGCACAGCTACCATCGGGATGGTCAGATGCGGGTCGATGGCAACTACGGCGGTACGCTGGGCTACGAGCCCAACAGCTACGACGAGTGGCAGGAGCAGCCGGAATTCAGAGAGCCTCCGCTGGCCCTGGAAGGCGCGGCTGATCACTGGAATTTCCGTGAAGACGATGAGGATTATTACACCCAACCCGGTAAGCTCTTCCGCCTGATGAATCCTGCCCAGCAGCAGGTGCTCTTCGAGAACACCGCCCGCGCCATGGGCGATGCGCCGCTCGAGGTCAAGATCCGCCATGCCTGCAACTGTCTGAAGGCCGATCCTGCCTACGGCGAAGGGGTCGCCAGGGCCCTCGGTATCCCGCTCAGTGAGGTTATGCAGCCGCCGATCGTGCGGTAAGCCGGGAGTAGCTTGATAAGAAAGCTCTTTTACCTGGCATGTCCGTGAACCAAGTACTCGCAGTACTCAATGTGGCAGGCGTACAGGCGGGGCGGACAACCGTGAGCGAGGTTTTGCCGCAGCGAAAACGACTGTTGTAAGGGAGCAAAGGAAGACAGATTCATAGTATCCAGGGGCGGGTACACGCGCTCGAAGCGCTTATCCGCCCCTGGCAAGATCGAGCAAGATCGTATGGATGTGAGTTTGCTTGCCCCTAAGGTTTGACGATCATTCTGAAAGCGGCTCGCCGAACTGGCGCAGCAAGTCGTGCAGTACCGAAACAACTTGATCGACGCAGCTGGTCGTAAAGCGGTCAAGGATGGTTCGGTCGATTTCACCGTCCGGTTTTCGGGATGCGACAGCCTGACTCATCACCTGCGGCAGTTGGGATTCGAACTGCTGCTCCAGAACATCAAACTGTTCCCTCACCAAGCCGTTTCGCGCGGGATAGTAGCCGGGAATGCTTTTGATAGGATCACCCTTAACGCGATCCATCAGACGCCGAAAGAGCCACCAGTAGGAATTGGAGTCGAATTCGTCGGGGACAGCTTCAGGTGGCGGAACGACTCTTTTTCCGAATGTGCCTGCCTGCGAAACGATGGATGGCAAACCATTTCCATGCACAAAGCAAGGAATGTAGCAGCCATTACAGGGCGGCCCCGGCGTCCACCAGAAGACGGGCAGCTCGCTGGCGGATTTCGGCAGCATGGCGACGCACGACGTCGCGGTGTTACCCCAGGTAAAACCGGCAGGCGAGACATGCATACACAGGGAGTGAAAGTCAGGGTCGGCAGCGTCGAAGTAGGGGCCGTGAAGGAAGGTGTCCTCGTAGTGATCGCGGGCGATGCGCTTCATCCAGGAGGCGTCGATTCGGCCTTCGCGCTGGGCAAGGAGTTGGCGCGAACGCAGCGCCCGGATGTGAGAGACCTGCCGAGGGATTTGGTCGTCCGCGTAGGCGCGCGCAAACTCAAAGTCCTCCTGGCATTCGGCGGGCCACCAGCCTTGCCGAAGGGCGTACGCTCTCACGTCCTGGCTGCCCAAATCCCACTGCTGGCGGATGGTCGGTTCGTTGGAAATCGACCAGAATCCCTCGGTAATACGCCGGGCAAGCCAACGGCGTCCGGCGGCTTCCAGAACCCAGGCTTCCGCAGGGTCAGCAATGATAAAGGAGTTGTCGTAGCCGCCTCTGGCGTGGGATTGGGCAGGCACACCGGAGCCAAATTGCCCGTATTCTTCAATTAGTCGCCCCATGATCTCGACTGCCTGGCGCGCCGTCCGACTGCGTTCCAAAGCCAGCCGTATCACGTCCATGCCAAGCAAGCCCAATGCCGGCTCTTGGCTGTCCTGATTTGCCTCCACAGCTTGCCGGAATGTCCTGGTAAAGATGGCTTCATTGCCGATGACGACGCTGTACTCGTTGATTCCCTCTTCGTAGCCCCAACACCAGTAAGGACTTGATCCTAATGTGGCGTAGGTACATTCCGCCTGCGGGAGTTCGCAGTACTCCAGTCTAAGGGGTTCGCCGCGCGGCCATGTTTGACGGGGATAGAACAGGAGGGGCTGGCTATCAAAAACGGGACGGTCGCTGTTTTTGCCGAGGATGAGATTATGTGTCGAGGTGGAGTTGGGCAGGGCGACCCATGTATCGCACATGGAATGCTTCCTTCGCTCACTAAGTAACCCCTGCAAGGAGAAGAGCGTCGCTCAATTCACGAGTACACAGAGTTTTTTGGGTACGGTTCGTCGGTCCCGGTTCAAATCTTATCCCTTGGTTGCGCCGGATGTCAGCCCTTCTATCAGTTGGCGCTGGATGAGCGCGACAAAGATCACAGCCGGGATCAACATCAGGACCGACAAGGCTGTCATGCCGCGCCAGTCGGACACAAACTGTCCGGTGAACTCAAACAGCGCGGGAGGGAATGTACGCGAAGCGGGGGTACGCGTAATTTGACTCGCGAGCGCAAACTCGTTCCACGCGGTCAGAAAAGCAAAAATACCCGCCGCCGCCGTTCCAGGCAGCGCCAACGGCAGGTCGACCCGCACAAAGGCCCCCCAGGCCGAGCAGCCATCGATCCGGGCGCTCTCGTCCAGCTCTTTGGGAATCGCCCGGAAAAAACCCTCCATGAGCCAGACCGTGAACGGGATATTGAGCGCCGCATAAGTCAGAATCATGCCTTGCAGCGTATCCGACAGGCCCACTCTGGCATACACGATGAACAGAGGCAAACTGAGTGCAATACCCGGAATGGCGCGTGCCAACATCATGCCGAGAAAGAGGCCGTTTTTGGCTCTGAACTGAAAGCGCGCAAACGCATACCCGGCGAGCGTGCCGCAGGTCAGGGCGAACAGGGTGCTCGTTAGCGCGATCTCAATCGAGTTACGGGCATAGTCGGCGACAGGGATCGCACTGCCCATGCCAAACGCGCCCTGCGGTGTAGCCATTCCCAATAGAATCTTATAGGAATCCAGGCTAAGTTCGGTTGGAATCCAGACCGGTGGAAAGGCATTGACTTCGGCCCGTATGCGCACTGATGTGAGAATAATCCACAACACGGGCACGAAGAAGATGAACAGCAGCGCCCAGAGCAGCACGTCGTTCAACAGGTTCTTCCACCGGTCCCGCTTGAAGCGCCGCTGGTGCCTGCCGGTGCGCAAAGCGCCGCTTTCGTGGCTGGTTCTACGAGTTCGGTATTTTGTTAATATCATCTTTTTACTCTGCCCAGCGGCTCTTGAGCACATTGCGGAAGAACATGGCCGTGAAGATAAAACTCAGAATCACGGTGATATAAGACATGGCTGCGCCCAGGGCAAACTGGTGACCCGTGAACGCCAGCCGGTTGACATAGGTCCAGATCAACTCGGTACGATTTGCCGGCCCACCGCCGGTCATCAGATTCACGGCGTCGTAGACGCGCGCGATATCCAGCGAGCGGATCGCCATCGCCGTATAGATGAAGGGCATCAGCATGGGCAGCGTCAGGTGCCGGAACTTCTGCCAGCCCGACGCTCCATCCACATCGGCCGCCTCAAACGGTTCCTGCGGCAGTGACAGCAATCCCGCTTCCAGGATCACCGCCATGAACGGCGTGCTCATCCAGATTTCTGCCACCAGAATAGCGATAAATCCATGCGGCCGATTGATCAGCCAGGGGATGAAATGCGGCTCGCCTGAAACCGAGTAAAGGAGATTATTTACGAGGCCAACCTGAGCGTTGAAAAACCATTTAAACTGAAAACCCACCAGGACCGGCGCGAACATCATGGGCATCATAATTAACGTTCGGGCCAGCCCCTGCCCCCGAACGGCACGGGCGATCAATTGGGCCAGCAGCAGACCAATCAGAAACTCGATATTGACCGCCAGGCTAATGAAAATAATGGTGCGTTTAAACGACGCCCAGAAGAGGGGGTCATTATACAGGGTAATATAGTTCTTCAATCCGACAAATTTATACGAGGGCTCTGTGAGTGTGTAGTCGGTCACACTGAGAAACAGAGAGTAGATCATCGGAACCCCGACAACTGCCACCAGGATCACGATGCTGGGCGTCAAAAAGGCAGCCGGGAGCAGCCAGGGGCGTTGTTTAGATCCCCGCTGCGTTTGGCCGTTCCTACGTCTCCTCAGTGTCAGAACTGACATTTGTAACCTTCCGTGATGTCCGCGCTGGAATTGTGGGTGAAGATTTGAGTCAAAACCGGGCGGAAAACTGAAGGTACAGCCAGTCTTCCGCCCAGCGCGATCTTATGCTGACGAATTAGTAGTATCCAGCCTGTGACATCATGTCCCGAACCTTCGAGACCGCATCATCCAGGCCGCTCTGAGCTTCGGTATCACCCAGAATGATCTGCTGCAAAATGGGATAGAGGATATTGGACAGCGGCAGCCACTCGGCAATGAGCGGCGGGGTGAAGAGATCCTCCTGAGCCTGCAGCAGCGCCAGTTCCAGGCGTTTCTTGTCCAGCGGGTTTTCAGACTCTTCGGCCTTTGGCAGGGTGTGCTCGTCCCACACGCTCTGGCGCGGCACGGTGAAGCCGAGGTCAGATTCCACGATCTCGCCCTCAGGACTGGTCAGGTGCTTGATGAACGAAGCAGCCATTTCCTTATCCTGGGAGGCTTTGGTGATCGAGAAACCATGAACACCGGACCATCCGCTGTGAATACCACCATCGCCCATGGGCTGGCGGGACAGGTCGAACTTTCCAGCAACCTGACTTGAGTTGGGATCCTGGAAGTAGCTGTACCAGCCGTACCACTCGGTGTACATACCGATCAGGCCATTCGCCCACTGCCCTGCAACATCTTCCCATAGGAAGTTCGGCATATCGGGCGGCATAGCACCTGCCTGATACAGCTCGGCAAACATGCTGGCTGCCTTGACGCCAGCCGCGCTGTTGAAAACGGGTTCCCATTTGTCGTCCAGCAGCAGGCCGCCCTCGGCCATCAGGACTTCGTAGAACCGGCCCGACAGCGCCTCTTCCTTACCGGCAAACTCCGTGCCGAACAGGCCCGGATTGTCCTTGGTAAGCTGAAGCGCCAAAGCTTTAAAATCGTCCCAGGTGGCCGGGACCTGGTCTTCGGTCATCAGGTCGGTGCGCCAGTGCAGGCAAGAGATGTCGTAATGGCGCGGGATCAACCATAGACTGCCTTCCTTACGACCCGAGTTCAGGATCGCTGGAATGAAGTCAGCCAGTTCCTCTTCGCTCCAATACGCATCCAGCGGTTCCAGACCATCAGCTTTGACATACTGGGAGAAGAAACTGGTGTGATCCCAGGACACATCGTAGTCCACCGTCCCGGCAGCGAAGTCTTGTACCAGGCGCTTATCCGTTTCAAAACCGTTGCCCTTGAAAACGAATTCGACCTTGGCACCCGTTTCTTCTTCCCACGCGGGAATCAACTTGTACAGCTCATCATAGTTGGCCCCGCTGATGGCATGCACCCGCAGAGTCTTGCCCTGAAATGGGTGCCCGATCAGCGTGGGCACCGATAGCGGCCTTGAATTCGCCGAGGCGGAGCGGACCCCAACCGCGGATAAAGCTGCCGCACCAGTGGCAGCGGCCGTGGCTTTCAAAAAGTCTCTCCTGGAGAGTTTACGTGCTTGAGCCATTGAAGAAATCCTTTCTTGTTAATTGTTACTTTTCATATTGGCGATGTATTTTTACCTTGAAAATGCTTATGACTCTGTATGCCTCCTTTTTTTGCTCTGTTTCATCGACCATGGCATAGAGGTCCAGCGAAGCATCCTAAAGATCAGGAATATCGTACTCGCCTAGTTCCAGGGGATACCGGCCGTATTCACGAACCAGATTGACCACATACTCGTAATTTTCCGCTGAGACGTTGCTGGGCACCGAGTGATCCGACTGGAAGATCATGCCGCCGCCCTTGGCCGCATTCAACTTGCGCATGACGGTGGCTTTCAGTTGGGCTTTATCGTAGCCAGCCCACTCGATGACATCCATGTTGCCGCAAAAAGCGATCCGGTGACCGTACTGGCGGCGCAAATCGACGACGTCCAGGCCGGCTTTAGACTCCAACGGGTTGTAGGCATCGATCCCCACCTCGATAAAATCCTCAAAGATGCGTTTGACATTGCCACAACCGTGATAGATCACGGGCAGTCCGTTCGCGTGGCACACGTCGACCATCGCCTTTAAGCCCGGCTTGTAGTATTCGCGCCAGTAGTCGGGCCGGAAAAACACGTCCTTGCGATACGCCACGTCACCCCAGATCACCATCCCGTCGATCAGACCGTCAGCCGCTTTGATCTGAGATTTGAGCAGTTCCAAAGCCCATTCGTTGGTCCGTTGGACAAAACGCCCGAAACGCTCAGGATAGAGCCCTACCCACAGTAATAAGTTCTGCGGTCCGACAATGCGGGTCATATATTCGTTGGCCTCACACTGGCTGCCGTAGACCGCGAAATTGGGCCGTAATCCTTTGACCGTTTCGATCCAGGGTGGCGAGTTCGTGGCGAACCCATCACCTACCCCCGCGAGCTGGTTATCCCCCGCCTCGAAATAGCGCCGGTTGTCCCAGGGATCATCGAACTCGAACGCCTCAGCTTTTTCTATGGTGTCCGTATCGAACCCAATAAATTCCGGCATCGGATCCGCAAACTTCTTACGGATGACGGCCTCGAAGCCTGTGCGAACGACGACCTCTTCTTCATTCTGTCTCAGAATCTCAAAACTCTTGATATGGGGGTCCATATTGGGGATGGTGACCTGCCAATCAAGATCATAGTAGGTATAAATATCGGTGTTTTCAGGAAGGTCTTTTTCCGCGCGCCAGCGTTTCAGGAAATTGCCCCAAAAAAAGTCCCCGATTGGCACGCAATCCGGTTCCTCGTGGCGCAGGGCCTTATTCATGCGATCCAGTTTTGCCAGACAATTAGCGGTACGCTCGCTCATCATAGGACTCCTCAATCCGTGTGGAAGACCTCGTCCATGGTAGCCCACCACTCGCCCTCGGCGCGCGTGTCGAGCGGCTGCTGCATGGGCATCATGATAGCCCACCACTTTTGGGTCGTGGGGTCGGCGGCCATTTTTGCCATGTCTGTCGCAAAGTCTACACCGTGGTATTCAAAATAAGCAAAGAGATACCCATCTTTATGATAGATGGAGTAATTGCGGATATTGCACTCACTGATCATCGCGAGCACGTCCGGCCATACGGCCGCGTGATACCGGACGTACTCATCGAATGTTTCGGGCCTGACGCGAATAACCTGACCAAAGCGTTTCATGCGTTTCGATTCCTTTCATAAGCACGGCGAATCAAAAACTCTATGCTTTATTGAACTCAGCAACAGCTTCAAACATGGCGACGATGTTTTGAGGCGGGACGTCCGGCAGCATATTATGGATCGTGTTGAACACAAACCCGCCACCTCGCGAGAAGATCTCAAGACGCTCGGTCACATGATCCTTGACTTCGGCGGGCGTGGCATGGTTAAGAATATGGCGCGTATCCGCCCCGCCACCCCAGAAGGTGATGTCAGCGCCAAATTCCTCTTTCAGACGCCGGGGATCCATATCGCGGGTGTTGGTCTGTACCGGGTTGATGACCTCGTAGCCAGCCTCGATGAGATCGGGCAGCAGTTTGTAGATCGACCCACACGAATGCAAAAAGGTGTGCATCTGGCTGTGTTCTTTAACGTAATCACACAGGATCTTGTGGCGGGGCTTGAAGAGTTTCCGGTAGATTCCGGGGGCCATGAATGGTCCGGAATCCATGCCGAGATCGTCCCCAAACCGGAGCAAATCCACGACATCGCCCACCGCCTTGCACACGTTTTCGAGCGTTTTCAGATGGTTTTCCATCAGCGCATCCAACAAACGTTCGACGTTGTCCTGATCCGAGACAAGGTCCATCAGGAAGTTGTCGATGCGGCGCAGGAACGTTCCCCATTCAAACAGGTTACACCCGGCCACCACCATCAGCGCCCGGTCAGAAGTCTGGCGCAGGGCGATCGCTTTGTCGCGCAGTTGCTGCCAAAAATCGTCCTCGCCGGCGTGGTCCCACGGGCTGTGAGCCAGTCCAGCCCAATGGATTTTGGGCATCTCCCTGGCGAGATCGCGGTAATCGTCAGGATAGCCATCTACGTAGGGAAAGTAGGTCTGGTCGAAGAAATCTGCGCCGAGGGGCTTCGTCGCGATGCGTTGTCCATCGGGCGCAAACGCATCCAGGACTCCGTCAGGTTGGTGCTTGGGGCAGAACCAGGCCGGGAACTGCACCGTGATTCCTTGAGGCAGCACGATATCGTACCAATCCTCGTCGCGCGTATCGAACATGCGCCCGATATCGACCGCGTCAATACCAAAACGATCGAGGATCATCGCTTCGGGTTGGGCAATCTGCTGTACCACGTCATAGACGCGCGTATGCCCTTCGGTGATGCCGAGATAGTCTTTGAGATTATGGTAGGCAATCGCTGAAATTCCGGAACTGGGCGTGGCTCCCAGGTCAACGGGCACGCGATCCGGCTGCTCGTGCCGTATGCTCGCCAAAATCCGCTCTCTGGAGGTCATCTCACCGTTGGGTTTCATCGTTTGATGCTCTCGTCGTTAAGAATAGACGCCGTACTCCCGGATAGTATCATACAGGGCCAACACATTCTCGGCGGGAGTTTCTGGCAGCAGGTAGTCATGGCTGGGCGAAGCGATGTATCCGCCGCCGGGCTTCATGATGTCAAGCACCTCACGGGTTTTTTCCCGGACCAGTTCCGGGGTGCCTTCAATCAGGACAAACTGCGTGTCAATACAACCATTGAACGTGATCTTATCCCCAAAAGCCGCTTTAAGCCGGGCAGGCTCCATCCCCCGTGTCGATGGCTGCAGCGCCTGCAATCCATCCAACCCGGCTTCGATCAAGGTCGGGATGAGGGGTGCATAACCGCCGCAGCAGTGCATCATGACCTTTAATCCATAATCGTGCCCCAAATCAATGAGGCGTTTGAGGTGTGGCAGAAAAAACCGTCTGAACATGGCGTCGCTCATCAGGGGGCCGGTCTTGCCGCCAAAGTCATTGCCGATAAAAAAAATATCGATGACATCGGCGGCCGCTTCAAAAATGCGGAGGCTGGTCCCGAAGTAATAGTCCACGATGTGGGCAAACAACGCATCTACCACATCCGCTTCGTCATGCATCCGGTAGAAGAGCCCGTCCATATCCATGAGGTCGATCCCGTCGTGCCAGAAGGGTGACCAGTCGCCGCCCAGGATGGCAAATTGACCGCACCATCGTTCTGCATCCTGTCGAATACCGGATGGGTCCATCCAGGCCGGGTCGGGCCAGGGATACTCATGCACCTCTTTCAACGAGGCATTTTTCAGGGGATGATCCATCGGCATCCCATACCCGTAACCAGTACGTTCGACCCCGAACGGGGTGCGGTAGGTCGAACCGGGTGAAAGATTCTGATCGGGACTGAACTCCTTCGGCCCGGCGTAAGTAGCCTGTACCCGGCGGAAATCGTCCCCCAGGTAAACGGACAGGGCTTCATCATCCGCTAGACCCAGACGCTCAACGAGCAGCTTTCGGAATTCCGGTGACGCGCCCAGCCAGGCCGGGACATGATCCGGTTCCTCATGGTCAAAGGCGGCCATGACCCGCTCTTTGGAAGTCATTTTGTCGGCCATAGCTGCTCTTTAGTAGGTACACTCTTTGGCGGCGTCGGCAAATACTTTCAGCTTTTCAACCGGCGTTTCAAAGAAATGATCGGAAGCGGACATCACGTAACCGCCATCTGGCCCGACCTTTTCAAACAAGGTGAACACCATGTCGCGGATATCTTTTTCTGAGCCATCGGTCAGCACGTTGAATTGATCCATGCCGCCGATCACAGCTAACCTGTCCCCGATCTTCGCTTTGAATTCCCAGGGTTCCTGGTTACCGCCGATGCTGACCGGGGCCAGTGTCTCAGAAGCATCGCAGCCGTTCGCGACGATGAGTTCTTCGATTTTTAAGGTGCCGCCGCAGGTGTGATAGGACACCATGTCGAACCCGACCGAATGCAGAGCATTATGCAGTTGGCGATCATAGGGCAGGCAAAACTCCTGGTGAACCTTTGGAGAAATGACCGTCGATGAAGCCGCTCCGCCGCCGGTTTCGATGACATCGAATCTGGCGCCCTTCATGGTTTCGACAAATTGCAGCTTCTTCTCAAGCAGAATTTTCAGCAGCTCATGCACCCAGCCCGGCTTGTCGAAACAGGCATAGATCAGGGCTTGAATATCGAACAGGCACGCCGCGTGCTGCCAGCAGCCTGCCTGATCGCCCCAGACGAAGCCGCGCAAAATGCCTTTATCGCCGATCCGGTCATACAGTTTGGTGATGGGCTCAGGGTCAAGCGCCGGGACCGGCATGTATCGGCGGATCAATTCGATGTCCTCATCATTTTTGATGAGATACTCGGTGATCCAGGTGGTTTTGCGGTCACCCTCGGTTTTGTAGGTGAGTACCCCACCGGGGGTGGTAATGGTGTGATGGTTGATGCGGTGATCGGGGTTAGCGCTGACGACCTCGACGTCGTCCTGCCATTCGGGGGTAGAGAATTTGGTATAGTCGGCGTCGACCAGCCAGAACTGCCCCATATCGGCAAAGTATTGGATGGAGGCATCCATGCCGACGGCCTGGAAGGCGTCCAGCGGGTCAACGCCGCCCATATACTCGTCAAGATGATAGCCCTGCCACTGATGCACGGTTACGGGGAGCCGGTCGGGTTTGCCACGATGAAGAGCGGTCAACATTCTTTGTTTTGAGTTCATAATTTTATTGTCCAATCAATATTATATTCTGACAGCAGTTCCCAGCAGTGGAGAACTATTAACTGATGAGGTAAGTACAGGCACTCCAATCCAAACGGCAGGATTGTCGGAAGCACCTGTTCATAATACAGACATTGTAACGCATCCCTGTCGAAATGCATCAACCAAGTGGGATATTCAGCGCACGAATTTTTTCGGTCAGGTTACGTTTGGCCTGCGCGATCATCGGGACAGGCAGGTGCTCCACCATCACATACCCATCAGGATGGGCAGCATATGCCTCGCGCAGCAGCGTATCCCAATCCATCAAGCCGGTGCCGATGACCGCCTCGGAGATATGGACGACAAAATGCTCACCGAGGGTGTAATCTTTGCAATGAACAGTCGTACAGAATTCGCCCAGCGTCGCAAATAACTCCCGAATCATGGCCTGTGGAGCAAACGCGGTGGGCAGATCTCCCACAAAATTACACGGGTCGATATTGACCTTGAGACGCCTGGAACCGGTACGCTCAATCACTTTCCGAATACGCGCCGGGGAATGCAGCGTCGTCGTCACGTGTGTTTCTAAAACAATGGTAACGTCCAGGGCTTCAGCCGTCTCCAGGATTTCGCATAGACTGCGGACGAGCCGGTCTTCCGCGGCCTGCGAGTAATTTTCGGGGTGAGGAAACCATTCACCGCGCGGGTTCAGGCTGGTGGGACGCACCCCCGATTCCTTAACACCCATACTGGCGGCGAGGCGCACCACGTCCTGCGCGCCGCGCACGCCCGCCTGACGCACGGTTTCATCGGGTGATATGATGCAGGGGTACGGCCCCCAGATTTGCAGCAGAGGCATGTCTTGTTGGTCAAAGACGGCGCGCACATTGGCGGCAACTTCGGGACGGATCGTACTGGCAGGAACGGTCAAATGCGCGCCCATCCCGTGAAAACCCAGTTCAGCCGCGTAACGCACTTTCTGGTAATCCACGTCCTGCCAATCTCCCCACACCAGCCCCAACAGCCCGATTTTCATGGCGGCTCCTAGTTCATCTCAACGCCGCCATCGACATTGAGGGTTTGTCCGGTGATGTAATCGGCGTCGGCGGAGCAAAGAAACGATACCGCCGCTGCCAGGTCGTCCGCGGTAGCGGCCCGCTTGAGGGGAATACCGTCGATCGTCTTTTGAATCCAGCCGCCGCGCGGCAGTCCAAATCGCTCCGCCTGGACACGGTCAATTTCATCCCACATGGGCGTCAGAACAATGCCGGGACAGACGGCATTGACGTTGATATTGTACGGGGCGAGATAGCCGGCGGCGCTCTGTGTAATGCTGATGACGGCCCACTTGGCGGCGGAATAATGCGCCGCATAGGGGCGGCCGCTGCGCCCGGCTATCGAAGAAAAGTTGACGATTTTCCCATGGCTGCGTTCCGCCCGCCCCTGTTCTTTCACTTCGGGCGGGACCTGGGCCACCATTTGTATGGCGACCCGCTGCAAGCAAAAGAACAATCCGCGCTGGTTGACGCGCTGAAGCCAATCCCATTTTTCAGGTGTCAGATCGAATAAGGGCACCGTCTCCAGGACGCCCGCATTATTCACCAGACTATCGATTCGGCCAAAATGGGCGACGACGGCCTGCACCATCCGGTCGATCTGGTCAATGTCGCCAATATCGATAGGATAGGCGAGCGCTTCGGTATAGGCGCTGCATTCCTGGGCCACAGTATGGGCGCGTTCCGCCTGGTATTCCGCGATGACCACGTGCGCGCCTTCCTGCGCCAGGCGCAGCGCTACGCCTTGACCAATACCCTGTCCTGCCCCGGTTACAATCGCCACTTTGCCGCGATGACGCTCTGTCGCACTGTTCATGGCTCAGCCCTTAATGTCGGCAAGTCGCACCGAGCGCCGCTCCGCGTGGGACAAATACGATGCGTGAACCGCCCGCAGGGTATCCAGGTTATCGATCCCATTGGTAGGGGGCGTGCCGTCGGTTTCAATGGCGCACATCAGGCCTGCCATTGGGCCTACAAACGCATCCGGTATCCATTTTTGGTCGAAGGCAAAAACCTCGTCAGGCTGTCCCTTTCGGCGCAAGACCAGCGAATCCGGCTCACCATAGGGATAGTTGTACATGAGGCCGAGTTTCCCTTCCAGTGCGCCCTGGGTGCCGGAAAAGCGGAAGGTCGCGGTGGTGGTGCCGTGAATGTTGTAATGGTTGACGTTGACGAGTGCCTGCAATCCTGTGCCCTCATAATCCCAGATGGTCACGGTCTTGGATTCGCCTTTGACATCCCCTTGCAGGGGATAGCGGGCATGGCGGCTGGTGATCCAATCGGGATTGCCAAAGAGAAACCGCAGCGCATCCAGGTAATGAATGCTGTGATACAACACTTCGAGGCGTGGTCGAGAGGCTAACCAGGCCCACATCCCCCAGTCGGTGTGGCAGGTCACCTCAATCTGGGCGTCCGTGGGCTGGCCGATGTATCCACGCGTGATCAGGTCGTGACTGGCCGCGATCCCCGCCGTCCAGCGCATCTGCTGGTTGATGGCCTGTTTAACGCCGTGGTGCCGGGCAAGTTCAACGATTTTGACCGCATCACCGAAGTTATCGGACAGCGGCTTCTGACAGAGCATGTGCTTGCCGGCGGCGGCGACTTTTTCGACAATGGCGAGTTGCTCCCAGGGCGGCACGGCAATATCGACAACCTCGACAGCCGGGTCGGCGAGAAGATCGTCCACCGTATCGTAAACTTTAGGAATACCCCACTCCGCGGCCAGTTTTTCGGCGTTGGCGCGGTTGACATCGAACGCGCCGATGATGCGCAAGCCTGCGTTACGATAGGCGGGCTCGTGCGCTTGCTGGACGATGCCGCCGCAGCCAATATGCGCAATGTTATAATCTCTCTTGCAGGGAAATTCGGGACGCCATCTAACGTTAATCATGCCGGACCTCGTCTAGACAGTCAATTTGTAGAACTCGACAGCGGTCTTGTACCAGATGTGCGCCTGTTCTTCGGCACTGTAATCGGCAATCGCGCGCGCGGTTTCCGTCACGACCTGCGTATAATCGCCGGCGAGTATCACGACGGGCCAATCGCCGCCGAACATCATACGCTGCGCGCCGAAGACCTCGCGCGCGAAATCGATCCCCGGTTTAATGTCCCGATACGACCAGTCCGGTTTACCAACAGCTGTATTCAAACCCGACACTTTGACATAGATGTTCGGACTTTGGGCGGCAGTGCGCATCGCGTCGCGCCAGCCGGTCATCGCGGCGCTGTCGCTGAAGGGGGGTTTCGCCAGGTGGTCGATCACGATCCGCAGCTGCGGGATTTTTTCGACCAGCGTCGGAATGTGGACAATATGCCTGGGGTAAATGGCCACCATGTCAAAGGTCATGCCAAACGACGCGACGACTTTAAGACCTTCGATCGCCCGGTCCTGTACAATCCAGTCCGGGTCGGCCTCGTCGTGGATAAGGTGGCGCATCCCCTTATAATGACGATTATTGCTGTACATGCTCAGCCGCTTATACGTTTCTTCGGGGTCGAGCAGATTCACCCAACCGACCACCCCGGCCACCCACGAGTTTCGATCGGCCACTTCCAGCATCAGCGCGGTATCTTCATACGAATTGGCGGCCTGTACCAGGACAGCCTTGTCGATCTGGTTGGCGGCAAGCTGCGGCGCGATATCCGGCGCTTCGAAATTGGCATAGATCGGCCCATACTCAGGGACCAGCCATGAATACTCCGCCTTAGTGAGATTCCAGAAATGCAGATGGGTATCAACAATCATCCCGCCTCTCCCTCCATCAAGCGTTCGTTGGTTACTCGCTCGACAAATTGGGCTGCCAGCCCGGTATATTGAGCGGGATCAAGCAGCAGCTCCAGGTCCGCACGACTCAAATGGGTCTGTATCAGCGGCTCATCGCACAGCACATCCAGAAACAGGCGTCCTTCACCAATCGCACGCATCGCACAGCCGTACACCAGATCGTGCGCTGCCTGCCGTCCGATATGCTTTCCGAGGGCGAACATCACACGCTCCGCCAGCAGTAAGCCCTGCGTCAGATCGAGGTTTCGACGCATCTGCTCCGGGTACACAATGAGGCCGCGCAGCACGCGCAGCATCAGTTCCACTGCCCGCTGCCCCATCACGAAGAGTTCGGCCAGATATACCCATTCCATCTGGAAGGACGACCAATCGCGTTCATGTTCGTTGTAGAGCAGGGTGTCTACGGCCGTGCTGGCTTTTTCGCGGCACAGACGCGCCAGGGTCAGGATCGTTTCGCAGATCATCGGGTTGCGTTTTTGCGGCATCGTACTGCTGCCGATTTTGCCCATTTCGAAAGGTTCTTCCAGTTCACCGAATTCGCGTTTTTGGAGGTCGATGATTTCGTGAGCGATGCGTCCCATTAATGCGACCATCATGTTGAAGGTATGCGCGAATTCGACAATGTGATCGCGCGAGGTATGCCACGCAATCACCGGCACATTGAGCCCCAGTTCGGCCATCACCAGCCGTTGAACCGTGAGGCTGTCGACGTGCGGATCCTCGTTCAAACCCGCCAGCGTGCCGACTGCGCCGCCATACTCACCGACCATCAGACGCGGATACAACTGGTGAAACCTTTCCTGGTGGCGGAGCGCTTCGGCTAACCAGACCGCCACCTTGAAGCCAAATGTCGTTGGCAGCGCCTGCTGTCCATGGGTGCGGGCAGCGATCGGCGTGTGTTGGTGCCGCACCGCGAGTTCGCGCAGCGTTACCAGCAGCTCACCCAGGGTCGTCGTGACGAGGCTAAAGGCATCGCGCAGCTGCAGGATGATGGCCGTATCCATGACATCCTGCGTGGTTGCGCCCCAGTGAACATAACCGCCCGCATCGCCCGCACAGCGATCCGAAAGCTGCCAGATCACCGAAACCAGCGGATGCACCGTCTTATCAATACCCTTCTTGATGGCATCGGTATCCATAATTTCGGCACGTGCCTGCCGCGTGATCTCTTCGGCGGCCCAGGCGGGAATAAGGCCCGCGCGCGCCTGTCCCCGCGCAATGGCGGCTTCCACATCCAACCACTTTTGCAGTAAGCTGGCGTCGTCGAAGATGGCACGCATGGCGTCCGAACCAAACAGATCACGAAAAAAGACCGAGTCAATCATGTGAGACGGCATAATGCGGGCGTATCCTCAGACCTGATGGCTTAGCAGCACGCGCTCCAGGCCAGCGCGGGTATTGGCGATATGCTGCCGGGCGAGTTCCTTCGCCTGATCCCTGTCACGCTGGCGGCAGGCGTGCAGGATCGCTTCGTGTTCCGCATGAATATTTTGGACACTGTGCGCGATGAACAGGTAGCGAAAGCGGTAAATCTCGCTGCGTTCCCAATGCCCTTCGATGGTTTGCATCAGATGCGCGTTATTTAAGGCGCGGTAGATGGTCATGTGAAAGCCGCGATTGAAACGCATAAAATCGTGCATGTCTTCGCGGTCCGTGGCTTCACGCATCTTCTGGATCCACGTTTCCAGGCTGGAAAAATCGCTCTCGGTCAGCAGCTCAACGGCGTGATAAATGGTTTCGCCTTCGATAATCTGCCGCGCGAAGTACAGGTCCGCAAGGTCTTTGAGCGAAATCTCGGTCACGAAAGCGCCCCGGCGCGGGATAATGGACACCAGCCCTTCTGCCTCCAGCTTTTTGAGTGCTTCCCGCACGGGGACCAAACTCACCTGTAACTCATCCGCCAGTTTATTCTGATCAAGGCGCTGTCCGGGGAACAATACCTGCTGGATAATAGCTTCTCGGATGCGCTCGTATACCTGTGCGCTCAACGTTTTGCGGGTATGCTCAATTGGCAGCAGTGTCATGCTCAATCCCTATTGACAAACACTGTCTAAAATTATAAATTATAATTTATAAAATTCAAATATCTTTTGTATCCGAGTCTGAGCCAACGGGGGCGGATTGTCAGAAATGGAAATGAACTCATGCCGACCGTAATCGTCTACTGGTCACCGGGACGAACCGAAGAGCAAAAACGACGCGTGGCGAAGCGGATGGCGCAAGCGCTGGTCGAAGACGGTGCGGCACGCCCTGAAGATGTGTTGGTCATTTTCCAGCATATCGAAGCAGGTAATTCGGCGCGGGGTCGTGACCTGCTCAATCCCGGCGAGCCGCCGCTTGGGCAGCCGGATAGGGAGCAATCGGATGGCGCATGACATCGTAATGCCCAATCTGGGGTTCGATGCTCAAACGGCCTCATTGGTGCAGTGGCTCAAGCAGCCGGGCGAAACTATCCAGAGAGGCGAAGCCATAGCCATCATCGAGTTGGATAAAGCCGATGTGGAACTGGAAAGCATTACGGCGGGTGTCGTTCTGGAATTGCTTTTCCAACCCGGCGAAGAAGTGCCAATCGGCGCGGTCATCGCCCGCGTGGGCAGTGCCGAAGAAGATCGGCAGCGGTTCAACTCGACGGCTGCGAATACGGCTTCACCCATCGCGGCGCGTATCGCCCAGGCAAACACGCTTGATTTGGCGGCCATTGATGGCAGTGGCCCGCGCGGGCGCGTGATGCGCCAGGATGTGGAACAACAACTAGCCCGGCGAACCCATGAGAGCATTCAACTCGGTGCCTTGCCCAAAGTGCGCCGCGCGCTGCGCCAGGCAGGACTCACGCTGGAACAAGTCTACGACCAAACCCGCCGCAACCCGATCCAGATGCAGGATGTGCAGAGTTTTCTCGCGCAGCAAACCCCTTCCGCGACAGCCCCAGCGGTAGACGCTGTGCCCAAGCCTGCTGACGCCCTCCCCGCTGACGCGCGCGAAGTCCCGATTACCCGCATGCGCCAGGCCATCGGACGGCAGCTCGCTGAGAGTATGCGCCAGGCACCCCATTTTTATGTCAGCGGTGAATTTGATTTGGAAGCGGTGGTGCAGCGTCTAAAAACACAACCGGATGCAAAAATAAACGATGTGCTTCAATATTTCGCTGTGCAAACGCTTCTGCGCGTCCCTGCCCTGAATGCAACCTACCATGACGGACGCTTGCTTCAGTACGAAGGGGTCCATCTGGCGATCGCCGTCGCCCTGGAAGGCGGCCTGATAACGCCCATTGTGCATGATGCGCAGCAGTACTCGTTCACGGGTTTGGCTGCTCAGAGTCGCGCCCTTATTCAACGTGCCCGCGAAAATCGCCTGCGAGCAGAGGATCTAAGCGGCGGCACATTTACCATCAGCAATTTGGGGATGGTACCCCAGGTGGAGCAGTTCACCGCCGTTATTAACCCCCCACAAGTCGCGATTCTGGCTGTGGGCAGCGTCAAACCGCGCGTCGTCGTTCAAGATGGCGGGCTGTTTCTGCATCATACTGTACACTGCACCCTCAGCGGCGATCACCGAGTCGTGGATGGCATGGACCTGGCCGATTTTATGGCTGCCTTCCAGGGTGAGATCGACCGTTTTATCCTTGCTTGAGAGACGAGTGAAACTATGCAGTCCCCACCCCTGTCAACCAGCGATCGCCAGAGTGCCCTGCAAAAGATGGTGGAGATCCGCAGCGCGGAAGAGCATATTCAAGAACTCTTCCTCGCCAATCTGGTTCGTGGCACCACCCACCTTGCCATCGGGCAAGAAGCCTGCGCCGTCGGCGTGATTTATGCGCTGCGCCCCGGTGACAGCGTGACCTGCACCTATCGGGGGCATCATCATGCGCTGGCCATGGGCATGAGCCTGCGCGCCCTGATGGCCGAGATGATGGGCAAAGCCAGCGGCGCGTGTAAAGGCAAGGGGGGCAGTATGCACATGACCGATGCCACACTCGGATTATTAGGCGCAAACGCCATCGTCGGCGCACAACTGCCGATCGCATTGGGCGCGGCGCTGACTGCCCAGGTGAAGAACACCGGGGCCGTCTCGGTGACGTTCTTTGGCGAAGGCGCGGCCAATATCGGCGTTTTTCACGAAACGTTGAATATGGCTTCGATCTGGAAACTGCCCGTGGTCTTTGTGTGCGAGAATAACCTGTACGGCGAATACAGCGTATGGCACAAAACCACCCCTATTCAGGATATTGCACAGCGAGCCGCAAGTTACGCCATGCCGGGCGCTATCGTGGATGGGCAGGATGTCGAGGGTGTCGCGGCGGCGGCGGCGGCGGCGGTTGCTCACGCGCGTGCGGGTGACGGGCCGACCCTGTTGGAACTCAAGACCTACCGCTATCGAGGTCATTCGCGCACGGATACGGGGCCCTATCGTCCGGCAGGCGAGCTAGAGCAGTGGCAGCAGCGCGATCCGCTGATCATCCTCAAAGAGCGTATGATGGCCGACGGACAGTTGGACGAACCTGAATATGCTGAAATGCTGCAGGCTGCCGAGCAGAATGTGGTCACGGCCATAGAATGGGCCAAAGCCGAACCCTTCCCGCCGCTCGACTCTTTATACCAGGATGTGTTCTACGAGGGATAATATACCATGCCAGAAATGACGTATCGCGAGGCCGTCTGCAAAGCGCTTGCTGATGAACTGCGGAGTGACCCGGATGTCGTTTTCTTTGGCGAGGACGTGGCCGCGGCGGGGGGAGTCTTTAAAGTTACGCCCGGTCTCTATGAGGAATTTGGCGGATCCCGTGTGCGGGATACCCCTATCTCAGAGCAGGCGATTATTGGCACGGCACTTGGCGCAGCCATTACCGGCTTGCGCCCTGTTGCAGAATTGATGTTTGCCGATTTTGTTCCGGTTGCGATGGATCAGTTAGTCAATCAGGTGGCCAAATATCGCTATATGAGTGGCGGGCAGTTCATTGTGCCGCTAACCATCCGGGCGGCACAGGGTGGCGGCAGCGGCTTTGGCACACAACATTCGCAGTGCGCTGAAAGCTGGTTAATGAGTTTTCCGGGCATAAAGGTCGTCTCACCGTCGACTCCCGTGGATGCGTATGGACTGCTGCGCGGGGCAATCCGCGAGAATAACCCGGTGTTTGTGCTCGAACATAAAGGGCTGTACAACATCAAAGGCGAAGTGCCAGCAGAGACAACCCCGATGCCACTCGGCAAAGCACAGATCGTGCGGCAGGGCTCCGACGTGACGATAGTTGCCAGCCAGCTCATGCTGCATCGCTCGATCGAAGCGGCGCGCCAGTTGGCTGGGGCCATTGACTGTGAAGTGATTGATGTCCGCTCGTTTGTGCCGCTGGATACCACAACGATTTTGCAGTCGCTGCGCAAGACCAACCGTCTCGTCATCGTGGAAGAAGCACCCCATTCGGCTGGGTGGGGAGGGGATATTGCCTCCCTTGCCGCTGATGCCGGGATTTATGACCTGGAAGCCCCCGTCAAGCGAGTCAATATGGGATCAGCCCTGGTTGCCTACAGCCCACCCCTAGAAGATGAAGTGATCCCCAACGTGAGTCGTATTATCGAAGCCCTGCGGATCGTGGTGAACCATTAACTGATACGGGGCGAATTGTACCGACAAAAAACGGTCCAGGATAGTTGCATCCTGGACCGTTTAGATCAGCGATTGTTTATCGGCTCGGACTAAAAGCGCTTGCGATTACCGGTGTAACCACTCTTCGAGCGATTGTTGGGCGGGCGGTTGTCCCGGCGGCCACCGCCGAAATTACCACCCGAGCCGCCTGGACGCTCTTCGCGTGGGCGGGCTTCATTGACGGTCAGCGCGCGCTCATTGAGCGTGTAGCCGTTGAAGCGGTTGATGGCTTCCTGGCCCTGCTCCGCGGTGTTCATGACGACAAAGCCGAACCCCTTGGCGCGGCCCGTATCACGATCCGTGATGAGGGTCACTTCATCAACTTCCCCGGCCTGCGCAAACAGGTCGCGGAGTTGAGCTTCCGTGGTATCGAAGGACAAGTTACCCACATATAGCCGTAAGGACATTGATTCACTCCTGTAGAATAAAAACTACCGAAAGGCAGGGCCACGTCTGATTGGTTGTTGAGGGCCAATCGCTTAGCGTTAACCACTACCCGGATTCAATAGAGGCAAAATCTGATGCAGCGAAAGTCTCGAAACAGCGTCTTGTCTTCCAACAGGAGCCAGATTGAAGATTTCGGCTTTGTGGATTTGTGTACTCTATCATGATGTATTGTCTCACATGGCTGGGGAATTGCAAGGGTGACTCTGCGCTGCTTGATCTTACCCCAGGACAAGCGATTGGACCACACGCCGCGAGCCGCGTGCCGGATGTCGATTTCGCCGACCTGCGCCAGGGTATGGTCGGGAATCGAAGGCGGGATAAGTGAGGTCCCGAAGTGACGGCAGAGGAACGGAAAATGAACGCACCATCAAAGGAACAGCACCGGGCCGACGCTACCGCCAGCCCGGTGGTATGCTCCCCTTCAAGTCATGAGAAAGGGAGTATGGCAGACAACATGGAAATGACTAGAAGTCGAAGTCGTTGATGTTCTCGGCGGTGTAGATGAAGGGCGGGCCAAGCAGCACTTCGCTGCCATTAACGATCTGGAGCGTGCCCAGACGTCCGGCTTCCACTTCGGTGTCGCCCGGCTTGAGATCGCCATCGACCACGGCGCGCATGACGTACACCGCGGCGTAGCCCAGATCAACCGGGTTCCACAGCACGACGGACTTGACGCATTCATCCTCAACATAGGGTTTCATGGCGTTCGGGGTCGCAAGACCGACCACCGCAACTTCACCGCACAGCCCCGCCTGAGTGACGGCATCGGCCGCAGCAGGGGTCGCCACGCTGGTCATACCGAACAAACCATCCAGGTCCTCACCATACTTGTCGATCAGGGTGTTGGCCTGCTCAAACGACAGGTTGTTGTCTTCCTGGGCTTCCAGCGTTTCCAACCAGGTCATGTCCGGGTAGCACTGTCCCGCATACGCCCACATTTCCGCGATCCAGCGAGCCTGGTTAGGGGTCGTGAAGGTGCTGGTCACAATACCGAAGCTGGCCTCTTCGCCTTTTTCCGCCGCAAGGCTGTCGATCATGGATTTCGCAATGCCATTGAATTCCGCCTGGTTCACGAACCATTCGCGGGCATCCGGCTCGGCATTGGCATCGTATCCGACGACATGGATACCCGATTCGAGGGCCTTACGCAGCACCGGCGCGATCGCGACCGGGTCGTTCGCCGCGAACAGAACACCATCCACGCCCTGCGTGATGTAGTTATCAATGAACGTGATCTGCTCGTCAATATTGGCCTCGGTCGGGGCGTCGGTCGTCACCGTCACGTTGCCCAGTTCTTCGGCCGCCTGCTGCTGGCCCAGGGTCGTCGCGGCGAAATAGCCGATACCAACCAGCTTGGGCACATCCACCAGGACGAGATCCTGCCCGGCTTTATCGGGCGCATCCACCGGCTGGCCGCCGTCATAGTCTTTAGGTTCCGGGGCGGGAGCTTCTTCATCACCGCAGGGGAGCGGGTTCACGGGCAGGTCATCGGCACCATCCCAGCGCTCTTCTTCTTCCTGAGCCGCGGCGGGCATGATAGCCACGGAGCCGATCAACAGACTGAGTATCGTCAGAACAAAGAACAATCTTTTCAACATAGAACTCTTCTCCTTGCTCACTATCCTGCAACGAAATAGGCACACAGGTAACACAGGTCATTAACGAATCGCCGCATCACCTCCTTACAACTATACTCCAACTGTGCGGCGCTGGACAATTTTGTTGACCAGCACCGAGAAAATGAGCACACTTCCAATCACCACGATCGTCGCATCGCCGGTCACGCCCGTCAGAGCCAGTCCGTTTTTAAGCAGTTGGATCAGCACCAGACCGATCGCCGTGCCGACGATGCTGCCCGAGCCGCCAAAAATGCTCGTTCCGCCCAGGACCACCGCCGCGATGGCATCCAACTCCCAGCCAGACCCCATATCCGAGCGCGTCGTCGTTACGCGTGAGACGAGGATATAACCGGCCAGACCCGACATAAACCCCGAAAACGTGTAGATCAGCAGCTTGTAGAGTCCCACCGGAATACCGGAAAAACGGGCCGCCAGTTCGTTGTTGCCAATCGCATAGAGCGAGCGTCCAAACGTGGTCCGAGACAGAATGATGGCCGAAATAATCGTGGCAATCACCAGCAGATACAACTGGTTCGGGATGCCCAAACTCTCTTCCTGCCCCAACTGGTAGAACCAGTCGGGATAATCACGCACCGAACGCGCCTGGGCGATCCCTTCGGCCAGCCCGCGATAGAATGCCAGGGTCGCCAGCGTCATGATGAGCGGCGGCACCTTCAGGCGAATGATGAACAGACCGTTCACAAAACCGGCCAGCGCACCGACCGCCAGCGCGATCACGATGGCCACACCGAGCGGCAGACCCCAGTTGTACCAGCTATAACCCAACATGATCGCGCTGAGGCCCACGATCGACCCCGCCGAGAGATCGATCCCCCCGGTGATGATGATATAAGTCATCGGCAGCGCGATCAGGCCGATCTCGGTCATCAGCCGGCCCTGGTTGAGCAGGTTGTCCACGGTCAGAAATTTGTCGGTCTGGATCGACAGCACCAGCACCGCGATCACGGTGATGATCAGCAGCACGCTTTCCTGTGACCGCAGCAGGGCCTTTAATTGCTCCATCAGCGAAGAGGGTGCTTTTCTGAGAGATGTTTCCTGTACAGTCATGTCTCATCGCTCCTTCTACGCGGACTGCCGGCGGCGGCGCAGCAGATCGGCCAGCACAGTAATCAGGATCAGGACGCCCTGGATGGAGCGTGTCCAGAAGGGCGAAATATCCAGGAACACCAGCGACTTCGTAATCGTATTGAGCAGGATCGCAGCCAGCATCGCACCGATCACCGTGCCCGACCCGCCCAGGATGCTCACCCCACCGACGACGGCGGACGTGATGATCAGAAGCTCAATGGGCGGCAGCGTGACCTGGATCACGCTGAACTGGGTCGCGTTCAGAACCGCCGCTATCCCGACAAACACCCCGTTCAGAATGAAGGCCGTCATGACGATACGGTGCTCGGAGATACCGGACAGACGCGCCGCCTCTGCATTTCCCCCGACCGCGTAGATCGCGCGGCCCGTCGGGCTGTACCGCATCCAGATCGCAGCCAGAACTGTCAGGATGATCATGAAGAACACCGGCATGGTCAGGGTGTGGAAAAAGTCCTCAAAGATCGGAAGCGGCACATCTTCGAGCGGCCGCATCTGCGCCAGGGCATAGCCATCCGGCATCCCGGTAATACGCGCACCCCCGCTGACAATAATGAGGATACCTTTCAGAATGCTCAAAAAGCCCAGCGTAACGACGATGGCCGGGATCCGCAGGTAGGTGACCAGAAAGCCGACCACGCCTTCGACCAGCGCGCCGAGCAGCACCGGCAGGATCCACGACAGCGCGATGATAAGGTTCACCGACATCCAGTCTGGAAAACCGGAATACGTGACGATTGCGCCGCTGAGCATCGAGAGGGTCACCATCAGCGACCCCACCGAGATGTCGATGTTGCCGGAGATGATCACCATGCACATCCCGATGGCGGCCACACCGATATAGGCGTTCCCGGCGAACAAGTTCGCCATATTACGGGTCGACAAGAAGCGGCTGCTTTCCTGGCCGGTGTAGGCTATCAGAAAGACCAGGGCCAGCAGCAGGATCGCTTCCTGGCTGCCGAACAGCGTGCGCACCGCGCGCGGAACGGCAATTCTCTGGCTCATGGGTGGTGCTGCTTGTGTGATATTTGCCATTCTTTACCGTCCGTTGCTTGCTTCCACGGGGTGATGCTGATTGTTCCCCGGCCAATTGCCCATCATCGCCATGCCGATGCTCTCCTGAGTGGCGTCGGCGCTGCTGAACTCAGCCACGACGCGCCCTTCACGCATCACCAGAATACGGTCACTCATCCCCAACACCTCGGGCAGTTCGCTCGAGATCATCAGAATCGCCAGCCCCTGCTGGGCAAGCTCACTCATCAGGCGGTGAATTTCGGCTTTCGCGCCCACGTCGATCCCGCGCGTGGGTTCGTCCATAATCAGGATGCGCGGCGTGGTTGCCAGCCATTTCCCCACGACGACCTTCTGCTGGTTGCCGCCGGAGAGCTTGCCGACGATCTGATGGGGACCATACGTGCGGATCTGGAGCTTTTCAATCGTGCTCTGGGCCAGCCGGGTTTCTTTCTGCCGGTTGATGAACGAGGCGCGTGAGAGCATCCTCAGCACGGTGAGGGAAGTGTTTTCGCGCACATTCATCTGCCGGACCAGGCCCTGGGTGCCGCGATCTTCGGGGACATAGGCGATCCCGCAGCTCATGGCGTGGGCGGGATTTTTGATCCTAATGGGTTTGCCGTCGATGAGAATCGTACCGGACTGGGCAGGCGTAAAGCCAAAAATAACCTGCGCGAGTTCACTACGCCCGGATCCAACCAGCCCGGCCAGCCCAACAATCTCACCTTCCCGAAGCTGGAAGCTGACATCCCGGGTAAGAGGTCTGCGGTTGAGATTTCTGACTTCGAGCACGACACTGCCGGTCTGCGTATCGAGTTTCGGATACAAGTTATCAATAGTGCGTCCAACCATGAGGCTGACAAGTTCGTCTTCACTGGTGTCTGCGACCTGTTTGGTGGCGATATAGCGCCCGTCTCTCAGCACCGTCACGCGGTCGGCGATGACAAACACTTCGGGCAGCCGGTGGCTGATATAAATGATACCCACTTCTCGCTCTTTGAGCAGGTTCATAATGCTGAACAGCCGCTCGACGTCCGATTCGGTCAGCGCGGCGGTCGGCTCGTCCATGATCAGAATACGCGCATTCAGCGACAGGGCTTTGGCGATTTCAACTCGCTGGCGGTTGCCAACCGTGAGTGAGCCGACTTTGCGCGTGACATCGAGATCGTGAATATTCAGTGAAGCCAGGAGTTTTTGCGCTTCTTCCTGCATGACCGACCACCGAATCGCGCCAAAGGCGTTGCGCGGAGCATGGCCCATAAAGATGTTCTCGGCTACGGTCAGCTCAGGGTAGAGCAGGAGTTCCTGATAGATGGTCGCGATACCGTAACTTTGGGCTTCGTGCGGATTGTTAAAGCGAACGGCATCTCCCGCGACGATAATCTCGCCAGCATCGGGCTGGTAGACACCCGACGCGATCTTGATCAGCGTGGACTTTCCGGCACCGTTCTCGCCCAACAGCGCGTGAACTTCACCGCCAGCGATGTCGAACTGGACATCGTCCAGCGCTTTGACGCCCGGAAATGTCTTGGAGATATGTCTTAACTCCAATAGTGGTGGCATAGGTTCGGCCTTTTAAGAACTGGAAATTTTCTAGTCAGTAACTCGTGAGAGAACTTCTCTAGAGTTTTGCTCTCAGTATACCATCATCCCACGGACTCAAAAACAAGATGATCCTTTGCCGGGGGACGATCAACATGGTGGATAACCGTGCAAACGACATAGCATTTTAGGCTTACACAGAACGACAGTGTTGAAAATTCAAAGCGTCGCTGATCCGGATTAAAAATATGCCTCCTGGACAGGTGGGCGATTAATTGTGCAAAGCTGATGTAAACCACGATCTCATCCGTTTACGAGAAGGGGATACTGGGGAGGGGGAAGGGGGCGCGAATTGAATTTGCTGAGGTGTCAGCTTCGTACTAAAAACCGGATACGCCGGAATGTCTCATTAGTCCAGAGAATCATCTCAATTTATCTATTTTTCATATAATATCTGGTACATTATTCAATAAGAGAGTATATTCTATCATACACTATAAATTTCCCTTGAAGACCGTCTAATTTCGTATACCTGTTGTCATCCGGACACTTCAATCCGCTCATCCCGAATCGGGATCGGAGCACCGTTCAGCTATTCCTCATCTGATATATCTGGAATTGCGACAGGTGGCATTCTGCCTTGAAGCACCGATCGACGGGTCGCGGTCATTCCCGTTGAACTCAAACGACAGACGTGCCGGATATCAAATCTTGACCTGTATCACACTCGTTTAGAAAAGGAACAAACACATGAATATCAATCGGCAGGCTGCCACAACTGTGGCCTCATCGAGAAAAATCGCGATGGCGGCGGGCGTGCTCTACCTGCTCACCTTTGTCTCGATCCCGACCCTCGCTCTCTACGGCCAGGTAAAGGGTGCGAATTACATCCTCGGCGCTGGCCCGGACACTGCCGTCATCATTGGCGGTATCCTGGAGATCATCGTGGCCCTCGCCGGCATCGGCACCGCCGTCGTGCTGTTCCCGATGCTCAAGAAGCAGAACGAAGGGCTTGCGCTGGGCCTCGTCGCCTCCCGAATTCTGGAAGCCAGCACCATCTTCCTCGGCGTGGCGTTCCTCCTGTCGATCGTGACCTTGCGGCAGGCCGGAGCTGGAGCAGATGCGTTGGTCACCAGCCATACACTTGTCTCCCTTTATGACCGCATCTTCCTCCTCGGACAAAGCTTTATGCCGGCCATAAACGACCTGTTACTGGGCTTCCTGCTGTACCAGTCGCGCCTGGTGCCTCGAGCCCTTTCCTTGCTCGGAATCGTCGGAGGGGTCACTGCTCATCGCTGGCTACCTCGCCGTGATGTTCGGTCTCATCGGGCAACATGCCCCCTTGGCAGGGCTGTCCGCACTTCCGGTCGCGCTATTTGAGTTTTCGCTGGGCGTCTGGCTCATCGTCAAGGGCTTCAAGTCATCTACAACCCTTTCCGAGTCTGCACCAATAGCAGCGAACGAGCTGTTGAGCGTGGCATAGATACGTAATGTAGGGAGTCAGGGAGGTCTGAAGGCCCTCCCTACCAAACTCCCTTTCTGCTCCCGGCAGCTCTTTGTGCCGTACATAGCAACCCATCTGCAACAAGGAGGATTCTCAAGTGAAAGCCATTGTTTACACCAAATATGGATCACCCGATGTGCTTCAGTTCAAAGACGTCGAAAAACCCACGCCTAAGGACAATGAAGTCTTGGTGAAGATTTACGCGGCATCCGCCAATCCAGCGGACTGGCATACCATGAGAGCCGCACCGTTCTTAGCCCGCTTAGTAAACGGATTTTTCAAACCGAAAAACCCCCGGCTCGGCGCGGATGTAGCGGGGCGCGTTGAAGCGGTTGGCAGAACCGTCACGCAGTTTCACGTGGGTGATGACGTATTTGGGTGCATGCCCCTCAATGAGTTGAGCAGTTTTGCCGAGTACCTCTGTGCCAAGGAAGATGCTTTGGTGTTGAAACCGGCCAAGATGACCTTCGAGCAAGCAGCCGCCGTCCCCTTAGCGGCATTCACCGCTTTGCAGGGTCTGCGCGATAAAGGACAGATACAAGCCGGGCAAAAGGTATTGATTAATGGGGCATCCGGCGGCGTTGGTACATTTGCCGTGCAGATTGCCAAATCCTACGGGGCTGAAGTTACGGGCGTGTGCAGCACCCGGAATTTGGACGATGGTGCGCTCGATTGGCGCAGACCACGTCATTGATTACACGCGAGAAGACTTCACCAACAGCGGGCAGCACTATGACCTGATTTACTGTGCGGTTGGAAATCGTACCACGGCGGATTACCTGCGCGCACTAACCCCCCAAGGGGTTTGCGTCATTGCGGGGTTCACCAACCTGCGGCTGTTGTTCGAGCACCTGATCCTTGGGCCGTTCCGGTCGAAGGCCGGCGGTAAGCGAGTCGGTCAAATGGATACGGCGAAAGCCAACCAGAAGGATCTGGCTTTCCTGAAAGAGCTTCTTGAAGCCGGCAAAGTCGTTCCAGTGATCGATAGATGTTATCCGTTAAGTGAGACTGCTGAAGCGATCCGGTATCTTGAAGCAGGACACGCCCAGGGAAAAGTCGTGATCACGGTGCACCAAGCCAACTGAACCTGACAACTCGCTGCGGGCAATCCCCTGTGGAAGCGTGGATAATTTCCAAGCCATCGTTTTTAAGGGGGAACCTGCCTGTAGAGGTTCGGCAGCACACGTCCAAATGCGTCACTTGCATCTCTATTTTGGCCCTCGTTCAAATCCTACATGAATCAAACACACTTTTGCAGGGGATCACCGCCGCTGGGCAGAGTGTTGTGGTGACTTGCCCCTGGACTGGCGCGCTGTGTGACGACGAAACCCGAACTTAAGAGTGGCGTATAATTGAGCATGACAATGTTTGCTGGTTCTGCAGGGAACACGAGGATGCCGATTGAACGTCATTGAAACCCGCAACCTGACCAAAATCTACGCCAACAAGCACATTGCGCTCAATGGAGCGAATTTAGTCGTACCCAGGGGGGCCGTGTTTGGTCTGGTCGGCCCTAACGGTGCGGGCAAAACCACGACCATCCGGCTGCTGCTCGGCTTACACAGCCCCACCGCCGGGACGATCCGCGTGTTTGGCGAGCCGATGACACCGAATGCGGTCCATCTGCGCCGCCGGATCGGGTTTCTGCCGACCAATCCCCAGTTTCCTAAAGATATGAATCCGATCATGTATCTGGATTTTGTCGGTAAGCTGTCCGGCCTGCCCCCCGCCCTCCGCAAGCCCCGGCTGGCCGCGCTGCTGCGCGCCGTCGGGTTGCTCTCCGCGAGTTCCCAGAAAATCAGGAACTTCTCCACCGGCATGACGACCCGGCTGGGGATCGCGGCCTCATTGATGAGCGACCCGGAACTGCTGATCTGGGATGAACCCACCGCTGGCCTGGACCCGGAAGGCCACAAGTATACGATTGATCTGATCCAGGAATTAGGCCAGGATAAAACGATCCTGGTGTCCTCGCACAATCTCGGCGACATCAAAAAAGTGTGCGACTATATCGGGATCATCAGCGAGAGCAAGCTGATTTTCAGCGGCCCCATGAGTGACATCAAGCAGTTCACGCGCTCCGGCACCATCGAACTGGAACTGGATGGGGATCTGGCCCTCCTGTACGAGCGGCTCGACGCCAGCCCACTCCAGGTCGAGCGCCAGCCGTCTGGGATCAAACTTCACTTTGCTCAAAAGGAACTGGTCGCCGCCGGGCTGGGCCAGGTGATGCAGATGCTTGTCGACAGCGGGGTGGCGCTAGTCGCTATTCACTCCTTGCACGATGAAATGGTGGATGCTTTTATCCGGCTGCTTGAAGAGGAACGATCCCATGGTTTTTCACGAATCCTCCGAATGGAAACTGCGAATCATGACGTTCCAGGCCCTGGTGGAAGCGGACCTGATCAGCCTGGTTAGGTCATGGGCCGTGCGCATCTGGTTGGGCCTGATGGCTGCCCAGTCCTTGTTCATGATCGCGGTTTCGACGAACGAAGGGACTAAAGCGGACGCCCTCGCCGGGCTGCTCGGCACGTTTCCGGTGATCTGGAGCACCTTCATCATCATCAACAGCAGCGGCGCGGTTTCTTCGGAAACGGGGGTGGTCGCGGACAGCATCCTCAGCAAAGCGGTCACCCGCTACGATTACATTTTGGCCAAGATCACTTCCCGGCTGGTAATGGTACTCGGCCTGTATCTGGTGATCACGATACCGGCTGCCTATCTGATCTCACGCTATGGCCATGGTCCGCTGACCCGCACAGGCACGGCCTGGGGTCTGCTGCTCATCGGGATGACGCTGCTGCTGCTGACCACGCTTTCGGTCGCGCTCAGTTCGCTCTTTAACCGCACCCTGGTGGCCCTGATCGTCGCCTGGGTGCTGTGGTATGCGGCAGGCGGGATTGCCGCTCTATTCCAGCTCGACTACCTTTCCCCGCTGCATATTGTGGACAAGCTGCCCGACATCTTGCAGGGGCAATTTGCCGCCGTGCACCCTTGGCGTATCCTGTTCGCGTTCACGACGATTTCGGCAGCGGTCATCACAATGGCCGTCGCTCATTTCGCCCGCAAGGATTTGTAATCCCCGTGTGGACGTCGTCGAATTCTTGGGGGCAAACTCGCCCAACCCCTGGCAGAGTATTCCCTGCCGCAAAGCTCGGTTGTCCCGTACAGTGGTCTTGTCAGCTTTTGTCGTTAGGGGCCAGCGTGATGGCGACATTGCCCTTTTTGTGCCCTGTATCGACATACCGGTGCGCCTCGACAATCTGTTCCAACGGATAGGATCTATCGATGACCGGTTTTAGCTTGCCCGCTTCAATGAGCTGCTTGAGGAAAATGAACTCCTCAATCTTTTCGCCGCTGCCAGAATGTACCAGAACGTTGAGATAGATGCCTGCCTTCTTGAGCGCCTTTTTACCTTGTGAAGCTGAAAGCTTGCCTACGGCATCAAAAATGACGTCATAGGTCTCACCGCTCCGGGTGAAATCCTCTCTGGTGTAATCAATGACCTGAGCGGCACCCAGATGTTTGACCAATTCCAAATTCGTGGTGCTGCATACCCCGGTCACTTCTGCCCCAAAGTGATGACTGGCAATCTGCACCGCGTTTGTGCCTACCGCGCCAGAAGCGCCATAGATCAGAACTTTTTGTCCGCCCTGGATATTGCCTTTTCTAAGACAACGCAATGCGGTCATTCCTCCACCCGGCGCGGCGGCAGCTTCCTCGTAGGTTAGATTGGCCGGTTTTATAGCCAGTATCCCGTCTTCGGGCAGACATTTGTACTCGGCATAGCCACCAAACCTTACAGAGACGGTTGATGCAAAAACCCGGTCGCCTGGCTTAAAGCGTGTCACATCCTTGCCTACTGATTCGATTTCCCCGGCCAGCTCCATCCCGAGGATGTTTCTTTTTGGTTTTCTAATACCCAGGTATAGTCGCGCGAAGAGCCGCTGCCAGAGAGGACCGGGGATTTTGAGACTTCGCATGATCGTATCCCCTATGGTTACTGTTGTCGCATGAATTTTGACAAGTACCTCATTGTCCCTGGGTACAGGTTTTTCAATCTCTTTAAGTTGAAGAACCTCCGGCGGCCCGTATTTTTCGTACGCAACTGCTTTCAAGAGTACGCCTCCTCACTGACTTGCGTTTGGTTTACCGTGTCTCTATCTGTGTGGCAGGCTCGGAAATGATTGTAGATGGGTTGAACCCGCGTGGAATAAATTCCAGATCGCTTTGCGCAGTTTTCTTGCCGGTGCCAACGGCTAGGCGGGTGGGGTGGTCTCATCCACGTCTGCTACCGTGAGGCTGCCTGACCACCTTTTTCTCTCGTGGTTGAGGTTGTGCCACCTTACAGGCTCACAGGTTGGAGATCAGATAGTTTCTCAGGTTCATCTTATGCTCGGGGGTATTGGCTAATCCAAGTTTCCTGCGAATATTAGCCCGATGATATTCAACGGTCTTCAGCGTGATGCACAAGGTGTTTGCGATCGCTTTGCTCGTCTTCCCCTCTTTGATCAGTGTGGCGATCTGGAGTTCTCGAGACGTCAGCTGCTCAACCCTGGTTGACCGTCGCCGGGTAATGGGATAGACAATCTCATTGATCAAGCTCTCTACCAACTCAAGATCGTTGGGGGCCAACTCCTTTTTCAGAATATCCAGGGAGGGCCTGACAAATCGTTCCATGTTGGTGGTGATTGTGGCCTCAAGCACTTCGATTTCGACTTTGCGCTGCGACAGCAAATGCGAGAAAGCCTCATTCTCTTGCTTCAGCTTCTCAAATCGCTGCAGCAGGCCGTTAAGCTGATTGCTGATCTTGAATACGACCGTGATGTCACGGACGTATTCCAAAACTCCCAGCACCTCATGGTTACTGTCGAGAATTGGAATCGCGAATAGCTCCTGCCACCCCTTGTCAGCGCCTGAGGGCGAATACTTCACAATCCCCACAAAGGGGGCTTTGTGCTCGATTGCCTGGAGGATAGGACAGTTCTCGCAAGGAGTATTGCGCCGGTGATACGCCCTGTAACATTTCTGATCGATCAGCGTCTCGGCATCAGAGTACCAGTGGTTCATCAGCGCATTCACATAGCGAATATTCAGGTCGTTGTCCAGCACGCTGATTCCATCCTGAATGCTGTTGATAATGTATTCCAGCAGTTCCTTACTCTCAAAAACAAACGCATCCGTCTCGTTTGCCGCATCGATATCGATGCGCGGCATAAATACCCACTTCATAGCGTTGGTAAATTCGATCGATGCCGTTGACAGTGGTCCATTGTCGCTAAACGTTCTATCCATCGCTGTTGCTCGGCTCCCGACTGGATGTCCTGCCCGTTTGGTGTGCTCATAAGTGCGGCGATAATTTTGATGATAGTCTGCGTTACCCCAGGAAAAAGCCAGGGTTTTTATCGCGTTTAAATGGTATTGTACTAGGGTTTTGAGGCTACTACAATGACATTAGGCGAACTTGTCCTGCAATGCGAAATACACTCAACTATTGATTAGCTTGGAGGTTTTCATGTTTGAACAAAGTGCACTGTTTACCCCTATCAGAATAGGACCAAAGACAGCCAGTAACCGTTTCGTGATTAACGCCATGGAGTGCTGCGACTCCGATGAGCGCGGCAACCCGACAGAAAAGACTTACCAACGTTATTCGAACTTGTTCAAAGGCAATGCTGGCGTCATCGTGCTCGAAGCGATTACCGTATCCTACGAGAATCGCGGTCGAGACACGCAGTTGAGCATTATGCCTCATAACGCTGAGGCGCTGACCCGGTTCGTTGCGGAGATGCGCAAGGTCAATGACAAGCCGCTGTTCCTGTTCCAATTGACTCATTCAGGAGAGCTGAGCCACCCCGACTTTTCGCGGCGCGTGTGTGTCAAGCCGCTGCCCGGCTTTGGGGGGGATCTGCTCAGCGAAGAAGATATCGAGCGGATCATGGATGAGTTCGTTCTGGCTGCCAAGATCTGCCATGACAGCGGCGCAGATGGCATTGATATGAAGCTGTGCCATGGCTATCTCGGCTCACAGCTCCTTCGTCCGTACAACGACCGCCAGTGGAAATACGGCGGCTCGTGGGAAAACCGCAGCCGGTTCGCCTTTGAGCTGATGGAGCGCATCGTCAAAGAAGTCAACGACCCCAACTTCCTGATCGGCTCGAAGGTGTCAGCCTGGGAAGGATTTCCGGGCGGCTGCGGTTCGGCTGGACCCAACTCATCGATCATGGACCTCACCGAAACCATCGCGTTGATCAAAGGGCTGGAAGAGCGCGGCGCGGCCTATATTCTTCAGTCCGCCGGCAGCCCATCGATCACCCTGGCGCTGTCGCAGCCGGATAAGGCGATCCCCGATTACGCCTATCTGCACCACTATTTCTCGCACACGTTCAAGAAAAACCTTAAGCCCGAAACCGTGGTCATCGGGTCGGCCTATTCCGTTTTCCGTGACGGCCAGAACAACCTCCAGGCCGTCAAACGAGAAGAAGCCTCACTGACGTACTGGGGTGACAAGAATATCAGGGATGGCGTCGTCGACATGATCGCGATTGGGCGGCAGTCGCTGGCGGACCCGATGCTGCCAGCCAAAATCATGGCGGGCAAGCTGGACGAAATCAATTGGTGCTCGGCGTGCGACAACTGCATCGAACTGCTGATCCGCCAGCAGAATGTGGGGTGCTGCACCCATAACCGCCCGTACACCGCCGCACTCAAGCGAATTCGCCAGGAAGAAGGACGCCTGAGGGCCAAACGCACCTAACAGACGCCTAAAGAACCGGGTAGTCGCGGATCAGAGCCAAACACAGCGCGCGAGGAGATCAACTCCCCGCGCGTTTTATATACGGGCTAATCGTTAGCGTAGCAGCGTATGTCAAACAGAGCGGCGGGCGTATTGCCTTGAGTTTCCAATAACTCAATTGTGAGACAGGAGGTGGAGATAGGCTCTTCCAAACAGATGGTATTGCGTGTTTGGTGGTTGCTATCACACGTCGCGATAACCTGCATTCCCGCATCCAGCACACGATAACGCTTCACACAAAACGGCATGAAACGCTCAGGATGGCCCATCAGAACAGACTCCATTGGGTGATCAAAATCGGTGTCAAACGATAATTCAATCCGCCGGATCGTTTGCGGCCGATCCCATTCGAGCCTGAGCGTTGGGGCAGGATCGCCCGGTGCAGCGACCCAGGCATTCGGCCCGACGGTGGGGCGCGCCCACCCGTTGGTCACGTTGGTTGGCTCAAACACTGCCAGTGGCGGCTCAACGGTGATCGCCAAATTCTGGCCGTTTGGACGGCGCAGGGGAACCCAGAATTCAAAGGCTTCAATCCCTATGTCCTGGGTTGGCTTCTGCGCGCCGTAGTTCGAGACCGAGGGGTTCTGCGTATTGCAGACAGAGAGCAGGCCCGTCACTCGCAGCTCGCTGGTATGCACCGCCGCCGCCGGATTCTTCAGGAGGCACACAAATACATAGCGCGCCGTGTTGATCGCTGTGTTGAATGCAACTGTAATCGGTTGGGCTCTACCTGCTTGCAGGTCGAACGATCGCGTCTCCAAAATCCTATCCGGTGTGTAGTTCTCGGGTCGGTCACTGGTGCGCAGTTCAACCTGGACCGTGGTCGGTTCTGCAATGTCAAGCAGCAGGGTCATTTTCGGCATCGGACCGGGCACGACCGGGAGCATCTGTGCCCACGAGTTTTCGAGCGCCACCACCGGACCATCGGCCGGCAGCGTGGACAACTGAAAGGCGCTGGACGCCGTGATCCGCGCGGTGCGGGCGAGATCGTCGGGATCATCCAGGCGCACCGTGGGGATATACTGGCCCCGGCGCAGCAATTCGCGCTGCAACTGCTGAATATAGGGCGGTTGGGCAATATCGGCAGGAAGCAGATGATGCCGGATGCACAGCACCGCCGCCATCCCGACGGCCTGCGACGCCGATGAAAGCGTCGCCTGCACACGAGTCGAGCTAAAAGCGACGTGCGACGCACTGAAAATCCGCCCGGCCAGGAACAGGTTGCTGATATTCCGGCTGTAGAAGCAGCGGTAAGGGATCGGGTAGACACCGCGGGAATGCCACTGATTGCAGCCGGGTTTCTCGCTGTAGATGCCGTCAGCAGGGTGCAGATCCAGCGCCCAGCCGCCGAACGAGACGGCGTCAGGATGCGCGTGCTGCTCGATCAGGTCCTGCTGGCGCAGCATGTAATCACCCTCAAAACGGCGGCTTTCGCGCTTGCCGGGGATGTGCCCCACCCATTCGAGCGTCAATGTCTCGGCTTCGGGGAATTCACCGGAGTTCTTGATATGGTTCCAGACGCCGTAAACGACCTTCCACAATTCCCATTTGATGGTCTCAGTATCATGCACCGTGTCCAGCCGCCCGCCGTATTCGATCCACCACAGGCGGCACCCATAGTCCCGCGCGTTGAAGCTGCGAAAGCGCGGAATCTGTGAGATGTCGTCCAGGGCGAAGCGCGGCGGGACAAATTTCACAGGACGGCCAACATCCTTGCTGTAGAAATAAAGCGAGTGGCCGAGCAGTTCCCCGTATTCGTGGCCAGGAGCCAGCTTCTCGCCGAATTCGCGGGTGCTCTCCGCACCCATACGGAAGGCCGCGCCGCTCAGAAAACCCAGGATGCCGTCGCCGGACGCGTCACAGAACAGGGGCGCATGCACGTCGTACTGCGTCGAATTCTGGCTGCAAAAGGCGCGGACCGATTCGATCGTATCGGGACCGGACTTGTGCGCCTCGTATAACACGGTGTTGAGCAGCAGACGGATCTTCGGCTCGTCGGTCACCTTTTCGAGCAGGATGGTATCGAAGATAAGCGGGTTGCCTTCCGGGTTGCGAACCATGTTTTCAACCAGAATCTCATCGATAACGCCGCCCTCCCGCGCCCAGCGGTTGTTATTGCCCATGTGCGACGTCGCACCCAGAATCCACAGCCGGACCTCGCTGGACGCGTTGCCGCCCAACACCGGGCGATCCTGGATCAGCGTCACCCGCAGGCCGGCGCGCGCGGCCGTGATGGCGCAGCACGTCCCGGCCATGCCGCCACCCACGATCGCCAGATCGCAGAGGAGGTTCTCGGTCACAGGTGTGCGCTGTTCAGCGGGCGGATAGGTTTTCATAGTTGATAATCCTTATTCAGGCGTCTAGCATTCCGTGAGTTGGCCCCTCCCTAAATCCCTCCCCGCAGGCGGAGAGGGACTTGAGCCGCGCCGGGTTGCCGCGCGCCTTCTCTTTCTCCGTGCGTGCGAAGCACGCCTGGGGAGAAGGGGTGCCGACCAAAGGTCGGACGGGGGATAGGGGCTAAAAAGATCTAATAAGCTGCATATTCCATCGCAGTTTCGATATAGGCCTGTACGTTTTCGATCGGCGTGTCGTATTCCAGAAAATCGGCGGATTGCAGGATAAACCGCCGGCGCTGTTTCGGCTGCTTGCCGGTCTTGATTGTTGCTTCGGTTGCCCGGCGCACCTCGTCCACGCGGCCATTTTTGAGCACGTTCACCTGATCGACACCGCCGATGATCGCGTAGTCTCCCCGAATGAGATCGATCGCGTGGTTCAGATCGGCGTCTCCCAGCGTGGGCGGTGGCGAGAACGGCTCGATCACCCGCGCGCCCAGCGCCTTGTAGGACTCGACGAGATCCATGATCTGGCCGCAGTTGTGGACCATCGCGGGCGTACCATCGCGCTGGAACACATCGATACACTGCTTTTCAAACGGCAGCACGTACCGCTCATAGGTTTTCCTGCCCAGAAAACCGCCCGCGACGTTGCCCCCCACGATAAACACATCCGCTCCCGCACCGGCCACGAGATCATAAAAGGCCCGAATCCGGCGCAGCGCATAGTCCATCAACTGCACATAAAATTCGTAGTCGGTCAGGAACAGCGTATACAGTGTTTCGAGCCGGACCAGCCGCGAGACATAGTTAAAAGGGCCGCCGGTGGTCCACAGGCCGACGATACCATCATCCCCCACCAGCGCGCGGATCAGGGCCACCCGATCCTTCGCGTGCTGTGCCCAGGATGCCGGCCAGGACGGCTCGTATTCCGTGACAATGGCGAGGTCCGTGGGTGTTTCGATGGCGGGTTTGGTGGGGGCCGTAACAAACGTATGGGGGCCGACCTGCTGAAGCGTCTGCTCCTGGGTGAGGACCCCGCGCGGAGTTGTGATCGTGGCGCGGCGCGTCTGGCCGGTCTGTTCGATGCTGACCTGCCACGTATCCGTTTGCTGCTCGGTATCCAGTTCCCCGCGTGACATGAACCCGGCGCTGCCGGCATAGTTCCCGAGGCGCACGAAGACATCACAGCCGAGCTGTTTTTGCAGCTCCACGACCTTGATCTGCCGGGCTTCCCAATCCCAGGGATCGAGATCGGGATAAAGCTGGCTGAGAAAGTGACCGTGATCGTGGATGAACAGCGTCACCGGCACCCGATCCGGCTGCTCGCCGTTGAGTACCTTTAGAAAACGCTCGCGTGAGGTGGTCATACGGTCCTCGGCCCCTTGTTGCTAAGGGCGGGTTTGTTAACCCGCCCCTACATGAAGACCGCCCACAGCCGCGAGCGGCCTGAATCTTACGTCTACTCGGCCAGATCGCTGATCTCGTCGTGGGCTTCGTTCAGTGCATCTTCGGCGCTCATATCGCCGATCAGCGCCGCCTGGACGTTTTCGTTGAGGATGGTTTCCATCGCGGCAGCTTCGGCATAGGGCCAGAACGGGTTCGTGCGAGCGGTCGCCGTGATGCCGGATGACCACGTGGCGACATAGGAATTGTTCTGGACGGCTTCGGAGTCCAGCGCGGCCTGCGTAGTGGGCGGCAGGGCGAGCTTGTCGAAGTAGTTCAGGATGGTAGCTTCATCAGTAGTGATGTGTTTGGCAAAGGCCGAAGCAGCGTCGGCGGCGTCATCATCAATCACAACGATGATATGCCCCCACAACAGTGCCTGCGGCGTGTCGCCTTCGTTCAGCACCGGGCGCGGTACCGGGACGACAAACTCTTCCAGACCCGAATCCGGGGCATTGGTCGTGACGAGACCACGCGCGACGATCGCATCATCGTAGAAACCGACGCGGCCCTGGGCGAACAACTGGCGAGCATCGAAGCGATCCATGTCCGGCGCGATCAGGCCGCGCTCAAGCAGGCTGGCGTACCACTCGACGGCGGCAATGGTGCCCTCATCGTTCAGGACCACGTTACCTTCGTCATCGATCACGGTGCCGCCAAATGTCCAGATCCACGGGATGACGTCCTTCAACTGCGCGGTGTCAGTCATGCCGGCGTAGGGGATCACGTCCGGGCTGTAGGCTTTCAAGGCTTCGAGCGCCGCCTCAAATTCGGCGATGGTGGTGGGCAGTTCGGTGACGCCCGCTTCTACCAACAGCTTCATGTTGGCGACCATGCCGATCGAGGCGGTGGTCCAGGGCAGACCGTACTGCACGCCGTTGACCTGACCGCTGCTCAGCGCGGCGTCGGTGTAACCGGCCCCTTCGGCAACCGGGCCGAGGTCCTTGAGGACGCCCATCGCGGCCAGCGGAGCGAGCCACGCGATGTCAAGCTGCACCGCGCCGCTCAGGTTGCCGCCGCGTGCCTGAAGCAGAATCTGGTTGAGATACTCATTGTAGGGGTACGAGACATCGGTGATCTCTGCGCCGGTTGCCGCGCTGTATTCACCCACCACCCCCATGATCACGTCGCGCGTCGCGCCTTCTTGCAGTGACCAGCCGGTGAAAGTGAACTTCCCACCGTCCTGGGCCATCACGGGTGCAAGTCCGATCAGCAGAACGAGGGTCAGAACGAGCAGTGTTGTTAACGTTTTTCGAGACATTCTATCCTCCATCATCAAAGTAACAGACTAATCGATTGACTAGACAGCGGTGTATCCGCCGTATTCGACTAACAGGCTATCCGTAAATTCCTGCATTCCATAGGGCGGTTTGCAATATGCCCCTACAAAAACGAATTTTTGGATAGATACTAACCTTTGACCGCCCCGGCCATCAGCCCGCCCGCGATATAACGCTGCATGAACAGGAAGGCGATCACAATCGGCAGCGAGACGATAAACGACGACGCCATAAGACTCGGCCACGATGTCTGAAACTCCCCGATATAGGTCAGGACCAGGCCCGGCGGCAGCGTCATTTTCTGCGGCCCGGCCAGCGTCAGCGCGTAGATGTAATCGTTCCAGCCTCGAATGAACGCGAACAGGCTGGTCGATACCAGGGCGGGCGCGGCTACAGGCAGCAGGATGCGGTGAATGATCTGAAGCTGGCTGGCGCCGTCCACCTTGGCCGCTTCGATCAGATCATCAGGGATGGTGTCGAAGTAACTTTTGAGCATCCAGATACACAGGGGCAGGGTGAACGTGGTGAAGGCCAGGATCATCGACCAGTACGAATTGAGCAGGCCCAGGTCATCGAACATCAGGTAGAGCGCGATGAGCAGCAGCGCCTGCGGGAACATCTGCGCCGAGAGGATCAGGAACATCAGCGCGCGGCGTCCGGCATAACGAAACTTGGAGAACGAATAGGCCGCGTAGGCGGATACAACAATGCTGCCTACCGCCGTCGCCGTCGAAACCAACAGGCTGTTACGGAAGTAACGCAGCAGTGATGAGTTGTCGAAAAACGCCTGGTAGTGATCGAGCGTCAGATCAGTAGGGAACAACCGCGGCGGGAACTGGAATACCTGATCCGCCGGTGTGAGCGACGTGATGAGCATCCAGTAGATCGGGAAGAAGGCAAACAGCGCAATCACGGCGAACGACAGGTAAAGCCCGAATTTGTCCAGCCACTGCTGGCGCTGTGAGGCGGCCATATGGGTCGTTTCGATATATCTTGAAAGCGTCATGCTGGCCCCTAATCGTTATCCGTGCCGAACTTGAGATACAGCGCCACAATCACCGACAGCAGGCCCATCCACAGGATGCCAATCGCGCCCGCCTCGCCCAGGTCGAATTTCTGGAAGGCGGTTTTGTAGACGGCAACGGAAAAGGTCGTAGTCGCCTTGGCCGGGCCGCCCGTCGTCATGACATAGATCGTCTCGAAGTGCTGGAAATTCCAGATAAAACTGAGCAGCAGCACCGTGCCGATAATGCCGCGCAGCTGCGGGATCGTAATCCGCCGGAAGATCTGCTCGCGATTCGCGCCGTCAATCGCGGCCGCCTCGTTCAGTTCTCTGGGGATGGTTTGCAGCCCGGCCAGCAGCATCACGGCCATCCAGGGGAAGGTATTCCAGGTCTTGGCGATGACGACGGCGGCCATGGCCCGATCGCGTTGGCCAAGCCAGTTGATATTCTCCGAAATGAGGCCGGCCTCTCTCAAAAATCCGTTCAGGACGCCATAGTTCGCGTTAAAAATCCACATCCACAGGAAGGACACTACCACGGCGGGGATCAGCCAGGGCAGCAGAAACAGGCTGCGTAACAGGCCCTTGCCGCGGATCGACGAGTTCAGGATCAACGCCACGGCAAAGCCCACGATAAACGGGAGCAGCGTCGCGTAGATGGTGAAGTTCAGGGTGGTGCGCAGCAGCGGCTCAAAATCGTCTTCGAGGAGGGCTTTGATATTCTCCAGCCCCACGTATTCCTGGCCGGGCCACAGCAGGCTTTTTTCGAGCAGTCCCTGGTACATCGAAGTGAAAAGTGGATACATCGTGATCGCACCGAACAGCGCCAGGGCCGGCAGCGCCAGCAGAATGCCAAATTGTCCATCGGAAAGTCTGAACCGAGGGAAAGGCTGGCTTTTCACGAGCATGGACGGGACTCCGTAACAATTTTTCCGTAAATTTCCGCACTTGGGAGTATTGATGCGTCGAAAAATCTATGCCTGATACATTCTGGCAGGGTCAGGTTGCCGCGGCCCAACGTCAGCTCGAAATCGCGGACGATGAGTGAGGTGGGTACGCGCACCAGCCAGGGATCATCATCCGGCTCATCAAACAACATACACAGCCGCCGGGCTGCGATCATGCCCATCCGGTGCATATCAAAATAGACCGATGTGAGCGCCGGGCTGACGTATCGCGCCAGTTCGTAATCACCAAAACCGATCACGTCCAGATCGTCCGGGACGTGCAATCCATGTTCACGGATGGCGCGCATCCCGCCGAGAGCGATCACGTCATCCGCGAACAGCACGGCGTCCAGATGAGCATTCTGTTGCAGAAGACGGCGGGTCTGCTGATAGCCGGACTCGGCGCTGAAATCGCTCACTACCACCTGGGTGGGATCAAACGACAACTGGTGCAGGCACAGCATCAGCCGGTAGGCATCCAGCTTTTCGGCGCTCGTAGTGGTTGTGGACGGGCCGTTGACAAAACCGATTCGCTGGCGGCCGCGCTCGATCAGGTGCTGCATGGCTTGCTGAATTCCCTGGCCGACGTCCGCCATCACGCAGTTGACTTCCGTTGGGCGGAGATGCGCGCCGGCAATCACAAAGGGGATTTCAAGCGTCTGCAATTCTCTGACGAACGCACGGTCGCGAACGCCACCCAGCAGCACCAATCCCGATACCCCGATGTCACTGGCGTGCAGCCGCGCTTCTTCTGGGGAGACCGTCGAGTGCTGGAGCCGGACGGCGATCCCGCGCTGTTCCAGATAGGAGTGAACCCCGACCCAGACGCGCCGCTCGAATTCGCCCCCGGCAGGTGATGCCCCATTTTGCGTTTCGGCAGCCTCCTCGCGAGTCAGTACCAGCACGGAGCGGGAAACCTGCGGGGTGCTGGGCAGCCGTTCCATCGAATACCCTAATTCATGGGCCGCCTGCAGGACGATCAGCCGGGTTTCCTCGCTCACTCGGGGGCTGTCGTTGAGCACTCGAGATACTGTGGCAATGGAAACATGGGCTCGTTCTGCTATTTCCCGGACTGTTGCCACCAAACCACCTGACCAATCAGCAAAAAAAAGTAACGTTGTGAAACAAACCTGTCATAAGTGTAACGTTTGATATGAAACAAAGTCAATATTGTGCGGAAAATATGTAACTTGTTACACGACCGGAGTTTGTTGCGTGTCAGAATTAGTGAGACCACAAGGCAGGCTAAAACAGAGGAGACGAGGTTGATGGCGAAGGAAGCTCAGCCAACTCCACCTCGCGGCGTCAGAGCGAGCTTCTCTCGCAGACTATTTTTGATGACGGCGGGTTTTTGGTGGAATGCCTGTGATCCGGCTGCGCGTCAGGCAGTTGTATTGGTCAAGCCGGCCCAGAGATTATGCGCGATCAGATATTGGGCGTGAGTCCACAATAGCGGATTGGCAATCGGACCGCGCCGCGCGACCCATCCTTCGTAATGGGCCGGGTCGAGCATCACCCCATTGACCTGTTCCGGCAAATTCAGCCCGGCGTCGGCCTGCTGCGCGCTCCACGTGATGAGATCGCCGGCGCACTGAATATCGCCTGTTTCCAGGTAATACCACGCCAGCCATAACGCCAGCAGCACCCACGCGCCGCCGCCGTAATACACATCTTCTACGTGGCGATGAATACCGCTGCCAGGCGCGCGCAGTTCGCGCTCGATGCGGGCGATCGTGCGCTGCATGATCGGATCGGTGGGACTCAGTAGGCCGTGCGGCACGGACACGCCGATCAGATTCGCGTCTACCATGTCCAGCCCCACCGATTTCGCTAACTCGCGGGACGGGGTCAGACCATGCGTCAGCACATAAGCGCGGATCTGCTGCGCCGTATCGGCCACATCCAGCGAGGGGACCAGCTTTTGCGCGGCGACCAGCCCGGCATAGATCGCGGCCAGGGTGCTGATGTGGAGATCGGTTCCACGCTCTTCCCAACAGTCATAACAGGGCGTAAGCCATAGGGCCATCAGATAGCGCGCGGTGGTGATAATCGCCTGCTCCCATTCAGCGGGCAGCGGCACAACACGCGCATAACGCACGTACTCAGCCAGCGACCACAGCCATGTGCCGGGGCCATCAAGCTGGAATTCCGGCCAGTCGTCAGGGCCCTCTTCGCCATCTGCACGGTAGCGCGATTTGAGCAGATCAGCAACAGCGAGCGGCTGACCGGCCTGGGCGCATGTGATTGCCCGTTCCAATGCTTCTGACCGCTGATTGATCAGATCTGCACACCAGCTATGAAAACGGACGGCGCTGTCCCACTGCGAATTTATGTTCCCCTGGTGCCTAATATTCCCCCGGTAGCCGTCCAGTGTCAGCGCGTAGGCGATAAATGCACCGTCGCGGAACCAGGAAAACTGGTAATCCGGCATGGTGGGGCACGCGAGATACGCGCCGCTCGCCTGTTGATTTTCCAGGATTATTTCCAGACTGCGGCGATGAAGCGCTTGATCGTGAAGATAGACGGTCATGATTGGTACTCCACGACGATCATTGACCAGTAATCCAGGCGTGGCAGGCTGAAAGAGATGCCACCTGGCCCGGCGGTGAACGAAATTGGCTGCGCGTCCAGCGACCCGGCATCCGGCGATGCCCACCAGACGCGCGCTACCGGACGATCGGTGCGGAGCATGACGGCTAAATTCATCAGTGGATCCGGGCCTTTGCCGAGCGCGGTTTCCCAACGGTTGGTATCCACACCCATGAAATTCACCAGGCTGAACGTTTCAAAACCCTGGCCCTGGCGCGCAATCACCGCCACCTGATCGCGGGCGCGAGTTTTGTGCGACTCGACGCCTTCGATGGTCAGCGCTTCGGCGCGGTCTGGCGCATTGGTCGTATCCAGCGCGAGCACTTCCTCGTAGCGCACCAGGAAATCATAATAATGCTGCGTGATCACTTGCAGGGTTTCATCCATCTGGCCGAACCTGGGGAAGTACGGGTCGGCCAGCATTGCGCCCGGCTCGCCGAGTTCCAGGTGATAAGCGCCGCTGGCGAAAATCACCGCGTTCGCCAGCCGGACATTGTGGATGCGCTCCGGGTGGATATACGCCGCGATGATCACTGGCTTACCGCCGCCGAGCTTCTCGGCCCCGGCGATAATCCGGTGCAGATCCAAAAAGTCGCGGTAGGGTGCCCATACTTCGACGTAAACCGCATCCTGATTGGAGGGTGCGACCGTGTCCACCGGCCAGTTGCCGACCGCGTTGAAGATCACCGCGCCAGAATCAGCGCGCTTCTCCCGCACCACGTCCGCCGTCCGGTTGATGAAGCCGGGGATTGCCTCGGCCAGATCGATCCGATCCCCGGCGCTGTTGTAGCCGACTTTCGGTGCCCCATATTGGTCGAGGTGAATGCCATCGAACGGCAGGCCGTCGAGCACGCGACCGAACTCCGCCATCAGGTGATCGGTCCACGGCGAGTCCGGGCTGGGGTCCATAATGATCAGGAAGTTGTCGCCAAACTCGTAGGGATGATCCGACCGCTCGAACAACGCCCAGTCGGGATGCGCGCGGTAAAAGGCCACCGATGCGCCATAGATCGCGGTGTAGGGCATGGCGGCGATGTAGCGCGTATGCGCCGCGTCGATCAACCGCCGCACGGTGTCGAGCGACATCCGGCGGCCCAGCAGATCGCTGTAATTTTCTTCGGTGGGCAGCAGGGATTCATGGCGGTACTGCCAGTCATAGAACTGCAACCCGTTGATATGGTAGCGCGCATTCCAATCCATCGTCGCGTCGATATTGTCGCGCCCCGCTTCGAACTGGCTCAGGAACCCGTAACGCGGCGCTTGCAGCCAGTGATCCAGCACGTCGAAAGCGGTAGAGGTTGTGGCCAGCACCGTTCCGTTACTGTCCAGCAGCCTGGCCGTCAGGCCGTAGCCGCGCGGCGCGACGTCGGGTGGTGTCCAGCTTAGCGCCGCTTCCCGATCGAACAGCTCCGCGCTGAATGTGTCGATCACCTCAGCGAGATGGCTGATGGTGATCTCGGCACGTGTTCCACCACTGGCCGCCAGGGTAAAGGTGGCCGCCTCACCGGGCCGGAAAAACGCTTTGTCTGGTGTTACAGAAATCGTGATTTCCTCGGCGAACATGAATGCTAATCCTTCTTGAGTCATCAGCGCCGCGCAAATGAGTATTGTGACGATAAATCGCTTCATCCCTTGACCGCGCCCGTGGTAAGACCCTGGACAAAAAATCGCTGGAACAGCACAAAGATCACCAGCGTTGGGATCACCGCGGTGAGCGACGCGGCGAAAATCAGTCCCCAATCCGTCGCATGCACGCCGCGGAAATTGGCGATCGCAATGGGTAGGGTACGTTTCTCTACATCGGTCAGCACCGTCAGCGCCCAGATATACTCATCCCACGCGCCGAGAAAACTGAACACGGCGACCGTACTCAGCGCCGGTTTGGCTAGCGGGATCATGATCCGCGTGAAGATAACAAAATGGTTCGCCCCGTCGATCAGCGCCAACTCTTCAAGCTCACGCGGCAGACTTTCAAAGAATCCGCGCAGCAGAAACATATTAAACGCCATCGCCCCCGCCGAATACACCAGGATCACCCCGTTGAGACTGTTGAGCAGATCCAGTCGTTTCGCAAGCAAAAACTGGGGGATGATCAACATCATGGTGGGGACCATCATCATCGCCAGAATGGAATAAAAGAGGATGTTCTTGCCGAAGAAATCAAAACGTGCAAAGCTGTAGGCCATCATCGCCGTCAGAGTCGTGACCAGCACGGACGTCGCCACCGCCACGCGCACGCTGTTAAACAGCGCCGTGTCAAAATTGCGGCTGTTGAATGCCGTATCGAAATTCTTCAGGGTCGGATTGCTGGGGATAAATTGCAGCGGATATTCCGGCGTGTAGGCGTTGGCCTTAAACGCCGTGCTGATCATATAGGCCATGGGCGACATGGCCACAACCACACCCAGGCACAGGATAATGAAAACCATGATCTGGAAGCGGCGCTGGCTGCGATAGTGAACCGACTGCATCGAAAGAGTGGTTTCGTTCACTCGGGCCTCCTAGTCATCGGCGGGACGGCTGAACAGCCGCAGCTGGGCGAAACTGACGAACACCACAATCGCGGCCAGGATATAGCTCAGGGACGCGCCGTAACCGAAGCGCAGCTTATCAAACGCGCGGTCGTACATATAACTCAACACCACTTCGGTGCGGTGCAGGGGGCCGCCGCCCGTGATCAGATAGATCGAAATAAACGCCTGGAATCCGCCGATGATCAGCGCGACCATGATAAACAGTGTCGTGCGCCGGATCAGCGGCACGGTCACATGCCGGAACTGCCGCCATTCGCCCGCGCCGTCGATCGCCGCGACTTCGTATAGCTCGACCGGAACCCCTTGCAGCGCCGCCAGGAAAATCACCATCGTCCAGCCGACGCCCTTCCAAATGCCAAGCGCATAGATGATGATCCACGCTGTTCGCGTTTCGCTCATCCAGCCCACGGGCTCATCCAGCAGCCCGAAGACCGAGACGAGGATGTAATTCACAAAACCGCCGCGATCGGAACTGAACAGAAACTGGAACAGAAAACTTACCACGACCCAGGACGTAATGACCGGCACATAGTAGATCGCGCGGAAGACGCGTTTGCCGATGAATACACGGTGAACCAGCACCGCCAGCGCCAGGCCGATGATCATCTGCCCGGCCACGGTGATCACGGTGTAGTGCGCCGTGTTTTTCAGCGCCAGCCAGAAATATTTATCCTCTAATACGTCTCGATAGTTGTCCAGTGCGACGAATTCGCTGTGCTGGCCGGGCATGATCTTCCAGTCAAAAAAGCTGATATAAAGCTCGTAGCCGAGCGGATAAATCATCCACAGCACATACAATACCATGCCGGGCAGCAGGAATAAGTAGGGGACATACCAGCGGTGATGCAGTTTGGAGCGCATGGAACGGCCTCTCCAGAGCTTTCAGCTTTCAGCGGTCAGCCATCAGCAAAAGCAAGAACAATCTGGGATGATTAAAGTACGGATTTCTGATCGAGCTCCCGTTTACCTCACCCCGGCGGGCGTCGCCTTCGAGGCTGCCCGCTTTCCCCTCTCCACACACGGAGAGGGGACTTGTTCGGCGCACCGGCTCCCGCTCTCCGTATTTGGAGAGGGGGGTGGGGGGTGAGGTCAACGGGTTATTCCGCCAGCAGCGCGTCGATCTCTTCGGCTGCCGCGTCGAGCGCTTCCTGAGCAGAAACTTCGCCGCGCAGGATCAACTGACCTGTGTCGCCCAGGATTTCTTCCATCTGCGTCCAGGCGGGATGCGGTGTGCGGGCTTTGGCCGTTTCAAGCTGCGTGAGGAACGTTCCATAGTAGGGGTGATTCTGGAAGTATTCGTTTTCCAGCAGGGCGGGAATCACCGTCAACTGGCCGACTTCGGACATCTTCAGCTGGTATTCGTCCGACTGCGTGAAGCGGAGGAATTCCATCGCCTCTTCGGGATGATCGGAGCCGGCGAACAGCACGATATTCTCGCCGCCGACCACCGAGATCGAGCCGCCCTCACCGGCGGGCATCAGGGTCGCCTTAATATCGAAATCGGGATACTGCGCTTCGGCAATCGGGTACATCCAGGGGCCATCCAGCATGGAACCGAATATGTCCGTGAAGTAACCCGTGCCCGTGTCCATACCGCCGCCCAGGTAGGAGGGAGAGAAGCAGCCGCTGTCCACCATCTCGGCCAGGAATTCGTAGGCCGCGACGGTCTGCTCGCTGTTCAGATAACCGGAGGCAGTCGTGATCTCGGGGTCGGTAATGTCGCCGCCGAAGCTCCAGATCCACGGCAGGACAGCCCAGCCATAGGTCCCGCCATCACTGAACAGGTATTTGTCGTCGCCAAGGGCTTTGATCGGCTCGCACAGCGCCTTCAGCTCGTCAATGGTCGCCGGCGGGGCGGTGATGCCGGCCGCGTCGAAGAGCGTCTGGTTATACATGAACACGCGGGTGTTGGTATCGAGCGGCAGACCCCAGGTGTGACCATCATAGGTGTTGGTCGAGAGTGGGCCAGGGAAAACGCGAGCGGCCAGGTCCTGGAAATCGGGCATGGCTTCATCCAGCGCGGTCAGCACGCCCAACTGGGCAAATTCCGGCGACCAGATGATATCCAGGCGGGCCAGATCGGGACCTTCCTCGCCAGCCAGCGAGGTCAGCAGGGTCTGGCGAAACTCGCCGTAGGGGAACGGCACCGAACTCGACCTTGATGTTTGGGTGCTCGGCCTCGAACATCGGGATCAGCGTATTGACCAGCATTTCGCTTTCGGGAGACGTTTCGTTATAGGTGTGCCAGAATTCAATCGTCACGACGTCTTGCCGCGCCTGGGCGACACCAAACGGTATCGCGAGCGCTGCGATCAGCAGAAGAACGAGCAATTTAGCCTTCATGGTACCTTTTCTCCTTGAACAAGCTCTATTCAAATAACCGGGGCACGCTGAGCTGTTTCCGCTGTTTTTATCGGTCGATGGATACACCTCCTGAATCCTTCGTCACTTTGTTTCCTAATTGAATAAAGTTCGTGCAAAAAAAATTCATTCCAATTCGGGCACGCTAAAGAACTTATTCAGAACCAGACTGGCTGCGCCGCGCGCCCAGGCATCATCACTCAGCGGCTCGATCTGGATCGTCACGTCATCGCCAAGCTGGCTGAACGTGTGCCGTCGTATCGCGTCGTGCATGGCGCAGAACATAAACTTCCCTGCGCGGACGCCCTCACCACTGATGATGATCAGTTTGGGGTCGAACAGGTTGACCAGATTGGCAATCGATTGGCCGAGCAGCTGACCGGCGCGTTCCAGTACATTCAGCGCCACCGGGCTGCCGGCCTCCGCCGCCGACAGCAAATCCTCAGGGGTTTCGACCTTTAGACCTTTAAGTTGGGCTCGCTGGACCAGCCAGGGTTCCGCGACAAACGTTTCCAAACAGCCCTGGTTGCCACAGTTGCACAAGAACCCATCCGGTTCGAGCACGATATGGCCGAATTCGCCGCCCCCGCCGCGCGCGCCGCGATATACCTGCCCGTTGGCGACAATCCCCAATCCTACGCCGCGCCCAATCGTCACCACCAGAAAATCACGCGCGTGCTGACCTGCGCCATACAGCAGTTCCATGAGTGTGAGCGAATTGACGTTGTTATCGAGGTAGACCAGGCAGCCGAGCCGATCTTCCAGAAGCTGGGCGAAGGGGACATCACGCCAGCCGTTATGCGGTGACACCCGGCAGACACCCTCTGCCGAATCAATGATGCCGGACAATCCGACGCCGATACCAATCACTCTTTCCAGCCCAACCTGCACGGAAGCCAGCAATGTACGCACCCCTTGAGCGAGCTGGTCAGATGTACTTTCGGGAGTGCGGTCCATGAGAAGAATGGTCTTCCGGGCGGCGATGTCGGCGTTCAGATTGGCGAGCGCAAATACGGCATGTTCTTCGGCCAACTTGATACCGATTACGTACACGTTAGAGGGATCGAGTGCCAGCATGATCGGCGGACGTCCCCCGCGTGAGACACCCTCTTCTTTTTCGAAGATCAACCCGTCTTCGATCAAGCCGGTGGTCAGCCCCGTGACCGTCGCCGGACTCAGCCCGGTTTGTTCGGCAATATCGGCGCGTGCAATAGAGCCATGCATTTTGATGGCATTGAGTATCAGGGCGCGGTTGATCGCTTTAAGTAATTGTCGTTGAGCCATATTCTTTGTTCAATGAATAAAGAAAGCTCTTCATAATTTAGCACCCTCTGCCGGATTTGTCAACTGCTGGCGAGGGAATAGCGTAGCCAGACGAGAAAGGGCTCGACGTTTCTTCGCGCAATGGACGTGCAGATTGAGTTTTTCAACCCTACAGGCTCGCGCTGCTCCTGCATCGCCGGTGAGTTTTCCGTGCTTAACGCTGGACTTCACTTGACAAACGACCTCAACAATTATAATATGTCGTTAAACGACAGTCGTTTACCGACCTATACAAGGTGTCACACGATGACGCGAGACCTTCTCCCGCTTCGGGAGCCAACCTTTTTCATCCTGCTGAGCATTTCGACTGAGAAAAAGCATGGCTACGCCATTCTGCAAGAGGTCGAAGCCCTCAGCAAAGGCAAGATCAGGCTGAGCAACGGCACACTTTACGGTGCGCTGACCCGGTTGCAGGATCAGGGTTTGATCGAGCGCGTCGCCAGTGACGGCGCTCAGACGAGCGACGCGCAGACCAGCGGCAAGCCGCGCAAAGCCTATCAGATTACACGGACCGGGCTGGTCGTGCTGCACGCTGAGGTGGCGCGGTTGGGCGCGCTGGTGCAGACCGCTCGCCAGCATCTACCTGAGGGGACCTGATGCACGCTTTCTATCGCAGCCTGATCGCCTTCTACCGCTGGATACTGGGGCTGTATCCGCTCAAGTTCCGCGACGCCTACGCCGACGAGATGCTGCTCGTCTTCCAGATGCAGATCGACGACATGCCGAGCCTCAACCTGTGGCACACGCTGCGGATCATGTGGCGTGAGCTGCGCCCTCTGCCCGTCCTGTTGATCAATGCCCACCTGCGTGAAAGGCACATAAATATGGAATTCGACGGAGAAATCCGCGCGGCCGAATCGAACCCGCAGCAGTTGGAAGAAATCTACCAGCTTGCGCGGCGGAACGATCAGGCTGGGGCGTTCCGGAACGCGTTGATCGCCCGTTATGAAGCTGCACCTGACAACGTGCTGCTGGCGGCGTGGTACTATCGCCTGCAAAACGGCGCGGAAGACGCCCGGAAGTCCGCCCGACAGACCAACTGGTTGATCGCTGTGCCGCTGAGCATACTCACCGGGCTGATCTTCTGGGCGCTCAGCGATGTCGAAAACCTGCAGGTCCTCGACGAGGTGCCGCACCTCCTGCTTTGGTGGTCGCCGGTCGCCACCATGAGCGCCCTGATCTTCATGGCCATCACAGCCGGGACCGAGTTCACCCGGGCCATCGTCCTGGGGGTGAGCGTGCTGATTGCCACCGCGTATTGCGTTGTGGTCGCACCTACCTTCGGGCCGGAATGGGCCAGCGAACAGTATCTCATCGTCGCCGCGATCCACATTCCACTGTTGTGTTGGGCTGCCCTGGGCGTTATGGCGCTGGGGGCACAGTCGAGCGCCGCCGATCGCTTCGCCTTCCTGTTCAAGTCGATCGAGGTGGCGATTGTCGCCGGACTCTATCTGCTGGCCGGGATGGCCTTTGGCGGCATCACCGTCGGCATGTTTGAGGCGTTGTCGGTCGAACTGCCAGAGGTGCTGCTGCGTCTGATCGCGGCGGGTGGGTTTGGCCTGCTGCCGGTGCTGGCGCTCGCCACCGTATACGATCCGACCGCTGCACCCTCGGCCCAGGACTTCGACCAGGGCATGAGCCGATTAATCGCCACCTTGATGCGCCTGCTGCTGCCCTTGACGCTGATCGTGCTGGTCATCTACGTGCTGGTGATCCCGTTCAACTTCATGGCACCCTTTGAGAACCGCGACGTGCTGATCGTCTACAACGCGATGCTGTTCGCCATCGTTGGCCTGTTGGTCGGCACGACGCCCATCAAAGGCGATGACTTGTCGCCGGATCTGCAACGGGTGATGCGGAACGGCATCATCGCCGTGGCGGGGCTGGCTGTCCTGGTCAGTATCTATGCACTGGCAGCGGTCGTGGATCGCACGCTGGAGGGCGAATTGACCCTCAATCGCCTGGCGGTCATCGGCTGGAACGGCATCAACATCGGCATCCTGGTCACGTTGATCGTCACGCAGCTCCGCACGGACCTTGATGGATGGATAGAGACACTTCAGTCCGTTTTCAGCCGGGCAGCTGTCGCCTATCTGGCATGGAGCATCTTTTTGCTCGTTGCCCCGCCGATCCTGTTGTGACGCACTTGTGATGTGCTAAGGAAAGGACCGGTGCTGCAAATAAGAATCACAGGAGGTACCGAACAGATACGCGCTCGTTTCGTTTATCAACGAACTTCGAGCCGTATCGTCACTGTGTCGCCTTCCTCAAGATTTTCTGCTTTTCGGACACTCGCTTTGATGGGCACAAGGTAGCGGCCATCTTTGGGAAACAAGGAAGTTTCCCACTCGGTTTTGCCGATCCGAACCTGGACCGGAATCACTCCCCAACCATACGTCACGAATCCTGATATCGCTTTCAGTTCGCGGCTCTGTTCTGCTGGAACGGTAACGAAGAACCACGGGGCGGGTCCCTTCCAGAACCAAATTGTGCCGGTGAACTCGATGTTCATTGGTACACTCTGTCAAATGCCTAGGTTGATGTGCGACGAGCACTACGAGTATTCCTGGATTTGAAGTGGGTGTAGAAAGTCCCCAAGTACGTATTTTAGAATTTTTTGCAGCTATTGACTACCCAGGTACTGCAAATGGGAACGATGGACACTTCGAAATGGGTTAAGGACAAGGGAAACAGGGAAAAAGAGGGGCGAACCAAGGCGAAAAGGACGTGGAGGGGTCTATCGGCCGGAAGAAACCCCGCCGGTTTGAGGTCGTTGCAGACCGCAACCGGAATCATCTAAGCCGCGGGTATCAGCGGCCGGTAGAGGACAGGGGAAAAACCGATTCAAAAATGCCTGACCTCGATCTAACTTTCAGCTTCAAGGGGACGCACCATAGAGCGTTTGCCGTATTCAGTAGTCCCTCCCTGCCGCAAAAAAGTGGCGTCGGGAGGGACTTTCAATGGGTCACGATGCAGGAAGTGTTTCGGTGGGAAGCTGTGTTGGTGTTTCCGTCGGCCGCGACGTTTCGGTCTCCGTCGGAACAGGCGTCGGCGTTTCCGCCGGCAGCGGGATTTCCGTGTTCGTTGGTAAAGGCGCTACCGTTGGCAGCGGAGTTGCTGTTGGGACTGGCCGATCATAGATGACCAGCTCATCGAGCCAGAAACCGAGGATGTCGCCTGTTTCGGGGCGAGACAGTGACGCTTCGAGCCGGAAGCGCAGGTTGATGACCGAATTCCGGTAAGGCGTCAGGTCGAGCGTGCGCTGCGTCCAAGCCCATACTGCGCCCGCCTGTTGGTCAATCGTCAGCCACGTTGTCCCGTCCAGCAGAATATCGACGGCGATCACATCGTCAGGAGCCAGGTCCGCACTTTGCCAGAAACTAAGTTCGGGATGCTGGGCCATGCGCAGATCAACCGCCACTTCCGACGTAAGGCGGCTGCTTTGCCCACCGACCCGGCCATCGGCAAACCAACCGCTCCCCTGGTAGCCCGCTTGAGGCGCGAACAACCATGCGCCGCTGGCGGTCCAGTTCATTGTGTTGGTTTCAAAGGTCTCGCTCCAGGGCAGCAGGACAGGGACAGGTGTAGCGGTAGGCGAGGCCGTCAACTCCGGTGGGGCGCTGATCGCCGTGGCTGTTGGAGTGAAGCTCGGCTCCGGGTTAACAGCAGCCGTCGGCATTGGAGAGGAGACTTGCGCCAGCGCTTCGACGGCAAAGGCGTCAATCGCCATCGTGCCGTTCACTGGAACAAGCCGAACCGTATGGTTTCCTTGAGACAACCCCGATATCGATGCACGCACGCCAAAAACCGCATTTGATGCAGTAGAGTCGACGACCTGCATGGGCACACCATCCACTTCAATGGCGAAATCTCCCAGTGCGGGATGTTCAACATACACGATCTGTACCTGAGTGCCCTGGAAGTGCATCGTCAGCGTATCACTCGAACTGCCACTGCTGTAGAGGTAACGGCCCCCGCTGGCCACACCGGTAGCATAGGCCGTCCATACGCCAGACTGCTCGATGATCGGGTTGTCGGATTCAACTTCGAATAGAGCAGAGCTATCCAGCGCGGGTACTGTGGGCGTAAGCCCGGTTGCAAAGATTGTCTGCGTTTCTCCGGTCTGAACGTTGAGGATCAGCGTCGGTGGATTGACGGCGCTCTCTTTCGAGTAATAGAGCGCGCTGTTGGATGACGTGTTGCTCAGGCCAAAGCTGTAGGTGCCGCTGCCCGTCACCGCCGCCGTAACGTCAAAGTCGACAAACACGCCGGTGCTCACACTGCCCACCGCTGCCAGCGGTGACGCGCTCAGCAGTGGCGCGTTGTTCCAGTTCAGCCCGGTTTCGGTCCAGGGCGTGCTGCTGTCGCGGTAGGTATTGCTGACCAGATACACGCTCCCGCCATCGTCGCTGCCGTCATACGAATACAGGCGCAGGGTCGCTTGGGTGATCACCCCGCCGACATCGGGCACGGCAAACTTCAGATAGCTGTTAATCTGGTCAGAAGGCAGCGCCAGCCGCAGCCGCAGGTTGTCGAGCGTGCCATAGTTCGAGGCCGGGAACGCCGACTTGACCTGCGTGTCGCCGCTCGGCGCGAACGTCTGTATCGCTGGCGGTATCGGTGTGACGGTGGGCGTAAACGTCGCCGTCGGCGTCGCCGTATTCGTCGGCGTGTTCGGATGGCGCGTTGGTGCGGTGTATCCGAAGGCGTCAGCGAAATCAACGGCGTCGGCGTATTCGTTGCCGTTGGCACGGCAGTGCTGGTCGCGGGCGCTCCGGTCTGAACGTTGAGGATCAGCGTCGGTGGATTGACGGCGCTCTCTTTGGAGTAGTAGAGCGAGCTGTTGGATGACGTGTTGCTCAGGCCAAAGCTGTAGGTGCCGCTGCCCGTCACCGCCGCCGTAACGTCAAAGTCGACAAAGACGTTGGTACTCACTGAGCCGGCCGAACTCAGCGGTGACCCGCTCAGCAGTGGCGCGTTGTTCCAGTTCAGCCCGGTTTCGGTCCAGGGCGTGCTGCTGTCGCGGTAGGTATTGCTGACCAGATACACGCTCCCGCCATCGTCGCTGCCGTCATACGAATACAGGCGCAGGGTCGCTTGGGTGATCACCCCGCCGACATCGGGCACGGCAAACTTCAGATAGCTGTTAATCTGGTCAGAAGGCAGCGCCAGCCGCAGCCGCAGGTTGTCCAGCGTGCCGTAGTTCGAGGCCGGGAACGCCGACTTGACCTGCGTGTCGCCGCTCGGCGCGAACGTCTGTATCGCCGGCGGTATCGGCGTGACGGTGGGCGTAAACGTCGCCGTCGGCGTCGCCGTATTCGTCGGCGTGTTCGATGGCGTGCGGCGTATCGAAGGCGTCAGGGAAATCAACGGCGTCGCACGTAGCCGTCGGGGTCCGGGTCGGGGTATTAGTCGGCGTTGGGGTTGAGGTTCCACCTCCCCCGGCCAGGGCGTCATTATGATAATAATATTTGTTGGCAGAATTACTCGCGATCACAAGCAAACCGGAAGAATCGGTGACGTTTTGTTTTGTCGAAGAAGCGTTGTTGATCTTCAACGAATTGGAATCGCTGATAAAGAGATTGCCCATACCGGGCGAAAAAGCAATGGCGTTCCTGTCGGCCGCTTTGTGATAAATCTCTCCACTGCTTTCACTCGACGTGACGAATACGTGGACCTGGTTATTGGTGTCATCGAGCACCACGATCGGGCGGGTATGGCCGTCATTGCCTGTCGAGAAAGTAACCATAGTCCAACCGCCACCAGCGGCCCGAACATGGAGTACAATGAGTGGGCTGCTGCCCGTCTTGCTGGTCTTGGACGCCACAAACAGCCTTCCGCTGCTATCGGTTTTCAGACTCAGGTGATCATCCGGCCAACCGGTGCCCTGAATAATCGTCTCAAGCTGCCACGTATTAACTCCCGCCCCATCATTGTAAATCGCCAGGTAAACGCCGGAGGATAACTGGTTGCTCCACGCAACGCCGATCTTGTTCCCCTGAAACGCAATGATGGCGGCGATGTCATCGCTGGACGTACTGGTATTGGCAGCCGGCAGGGCAAAAGGGGTTGCCCATGTTGCATCGTTATTCACGCTGTAATTCACCATCACCTGCCGGTTTTCGACATAGGTAACCCACAAACGCCCAGTCGAGTCTTTGGCAATGGTGAGATCCTCACAGGAACCCTGAGAAACCGTAACCGGAAAGCCGGCATCCAGGCTGTAGATCTTCGTCGCGCTGTTGTAGCTGTATCGGTAAAGTCGCGCCCAGTTTGCGCTTGAGGCCTCTGCGATGGCATTGGTGTTGAAGAGGTGTGAGACCACATAGAGCTTCTGCGTGTTCGCATCCCACAGCACATCGGCTCTCGAGGTGTTGCGGTCGTCGAGGGCGGTCCCTGTGTCACTCCAGCTTTGTGTGGTCGGGTTAAAGCGGTAAATGCGAAACTCCTGGGCGCTGCTGTTGTAGAGACTACCCCACCACAGCCCATCGTTATACCACAGCTTGCTTTCCGCTTTCTCACCCGTTGGGGCCGAACTGCCAGATGTGCCGTAATTGTAATCCCTGTATCCAGCGTTAACTGCTGCGGCCTGGCTGGCATGTTCCGTTCGCATCATCATGCCAACCACACACGCCGCCGTGAAAACCGCCAACAGCACAACGGTTGACTGACGCAAGCAGGCGGATGATTTCTGGAGGTGGCGCAGAATCAGCATACAGTTTCGCCTCATCAGGAGATTTGTTTTATTGTAACGCTGTTCTATGATTAATGCATGCCTTTCTACGCACCTATATGAAATAATAACAAAACCTTTATGAATTTTATCAGGATGTTAACACGCGCCCGACAGCTTCCGATCTCGCAGATCTTATCAGAAACAATGCGTGATGCCGCCTGGCCCCCGCCCGTGTACCCGGCGAACGCCCCGGATGGTGGAACAGGTGCTGGCGCTTCGGGATCGCTGGCCCTTTAGCTTTTTAGCGGCTGCACGGAACGAGTTTTTAGAGCGTGTACGGAAAGCGTTTACCCCTATCCCCGTCCCACCTTCGGTCGGCGCCCCTTATCCCCACCCGGTGGAGAAAGGGGCGCGCAAGTCCCTCTCCACATTGTGGGAGGAGGGATTTAGGGAGGGGCTCACTCACGGGACAAGGCACTCGGCTGAGGTGGTGCAACTGCATAACACCCTCTAGTGAGGGTTAAAATAGCTTAGCAAACACACTCGTAGAGAACAAAAAGGCAACAACTCAGGTGTACCAAATGGTGCACCTGAATAGTATCAAGAAACCTGTGATCAAACCTGGCCAGCTCAGACACCGGCCCGACGTCAGCAGCAGACTGGCATGCCGTGTCCGCACTGGGGCTGGCCTTCGATGGCCTGTCCCATCTGCGACAGCACCACGATCACCTGGAGCAGGCGATCCTAGCTCACCGGGTTGTCACCGCTCTGCGTGGCCGCGAGCGCACGGATGCCTTTATCGTGATTGCCCTCCTGGCGCCGCTGCTCGATGGCGAGAAAGCAGCAAGGGTTGTTATGAAACTGTCCCGTTTGGCCGTAAGACATGGCGGAACATCCTCCGCGACAGGCGTCGGCCATGGGGCACGCCTGGCAGTGTTGGCCCAGGTCCTGGGGAGCAAACTGGCGCGTATAGGCAAAGGCGTCAGGGTGGAACCAGATGTCCCACAGGTCATGCTGTCGCAGATCCCCCTCGATCAAGTGGTCCGGTAGCGACAGGCAGCCCTTTACCTTGCCATCACTCGTGATCCCACAAGCAAGCTGCCCGGCTGGGCAACCCCGCCAGGGGGGCACACGGGGATCGAGATCGGTGTAGTATCCAAAGCTGTCGGCGGGTTCGATCTTCAACCCGCGCACATCCATCTGCAACCAGCACTGCTGAACAAACGCCCCCATCTCCAGATAAGCCTGCTGGGAGAGTTCCAGCCCGTTGTTCTCATGAGCACGCCCTAGAGGAAAGATCGGCTGCAACTGCCAGGCGGTGATCCCCATCGAACACAGCAGTTCGTACATCGCGGGAAGCTCGTGAATGTTCAGTCCGGTGATGGTGGTCAGAACCGTGACCGGCAACCCTGCCTTTTGCACCTGCTCGATCCCGCTGAGTGCACGGTGGAAAAGGCCCGGACAGCCGCGCATGATCTCATGGGTGGCCGCCAGCCCATCCAGACTGACCCCGACCCCGCTGATGCCTGTGTCTTTGATCTGTTCGATGACACTCGGCTTTAAGACCAGCCCATTCGTGATGATTTTGGTCCGGATATCCAGATCTCTCAAACGGGTGGCAATCGCGGGCCAATCCGGTCGCAGCAGCGGCTCACCGCCTGTAAAATCGACTTCCTGCACCAGCAATGCGGGAAATTGATCACAGATCGCTAACGCCTCGTCGGGTGATAGTTCTTGGGGGCGCGGCTGCCCAGCGGAGGATGCGCAGTGACGGCAGCGCAAATTGCAGATGAGCGTTAGTTCCCATCCGACGATAAGAGGAAATCCTTCAAAGCCCATTGGGAAAACTCCCTTCTAAAAAGGCTCGGAAGGAGTTGTTGATCTCCTTCCGAGCGGGATTCTGTGACAGCAGCGTTACTTTTTAGCGGTCCGCCCTTTTTGCTGGCGGAAGTATCCTTGCAGGGCAATGTAGTCGCCGGCTCGCATGGTCATTTCCCGACCCGCCGCGAGATCGTCGTGCAGGTTGAGAATGGCCGGCAGGATGGCGTCAGGCGCGGTGCCTTCTTTTACAAAGGATTGGAGCTGATTGACCACAAAAGCGTCAAACTTCTCATCGGGCCGCACACGGGCCACAGCGACCAGGTCTTCGCGGAGATGGTCAATGATCAGGTAGGCGATTCTCCACCAGCGTGGAATAAGCCACTCGGGAACCATGAGTACTCTGTCAAACCGAATCATTCGTTCCTCCTCACATATCGTTTATTTGGGCTTCGGCCAAGCTTTGTTCATTGCCTCAAACACATCCCCTCCTTTCTGGCTAGCGTCAGCGTGAAATGGTCGGGAATGACCGGGCACAAAACAGCCTGCCGCTGGTCGCCGAGTCTTTTTCTCAAGCAAATCAGAAGAGTGGCCAAACTCAGCTTAGTATCTATCCAGAGATTCGTTTTTGTAGGGGCGTATTGCGATACGCCCCTACGGAACGCAGCAATTGACGGATAAGCTGTTAGTTCTAAGCCTAAGGTGGTAGAGGGAGTGGGGTGAGTGTGCGAAGCTCGACGAAGGACCGATATATCGGGATAACCACCTCGACACTTCTATTTAATCATTCATCAATATACAAAGTCAATATTTTAGATTCGTCCTAGACACTCTTGCGCTGGCATAATCAGTTGGTGCGCTGGAACTGGACCAATCGTCGCCACAACCAGGAAGGACGACCGCGGACGATTGTCGTCACAGGCGCTGTGTCATCAAGGTTTGGAGCCTTTTTTAACCCCTCCCCGAATTAACCACACTTTATTCGGGGATCACCCTCATTGTCGATGAATCAGCAGCCAGTTCAGAGCGAGCTCATAATCTGCCCATTCGTGAAGCTGCCAGCCCACCTGCTGGTCGATCTTACGGATTCCGTGAGCCTGGGTATGGTTATACTCGGCTATCGGGGCCGCTGTTGAACGCTCTTTAACCTTTTGGTAGAGCAAGTAGCTGTGATGCGTGACCTGGCGGGGGACAATCAGGTCATCGGGCGTCCAGAAGATCAGTATTGGAACCCGCGCAAGCCCTTCGACGTAAGCCGTCGCGCTGCGCTCAGCGTAGAGTTCTGGCACATGCTCCGGCAGGCCGCCGACTTCATTCGCGATGCGCCGGGCCGTGCCAAATTCGCGGATCGCCTCGATATCTGTATTGGCGAGGTCTTCCTGCCATGCGGCCAGATCGACAATAGGATTGAATGCCACTCCGGCGGCTACTCGATCCGGGTAGCGCCCTGCCACGACCAGCGCTTCCTGACCGCCCATGCTCAAGCCACAGGCGTAAACGCGGCCAGGGTCGATGAGATAGCCGTGCTCTGGCAGCACATCGAGCAGATAGATCATGTCATCGATCTGTTCCGGGCTGGCCAGCGAGCAGTTTTCTTCGCGGCGATGATGCCCGTGCGGCATGACAATGATCACTCCATAGCGGTCTGCCAGATTGTAGTAACCGGCATGGTAGCCGCGTGTGTACCCCGGATAGCCTTCGTGATAATCCTGCTCGGCAGTCCAGGTAATGGGATGAGGTGCCAGGACAACGGGTAGTGGGCGGCCCAGCGGTGCTGGCGAGTAGATGTTCGCCGTCTGGCGAGTGCCATCGGATGGCGAAACAAACGCCAGAAGTTCGTGCCGAGAGCCGTCCGGTGGCAGCGGATCGGGTCGAGCCTGTATCAGGGACACCGCAGGATACCTTTCCTAAATCTGACCCAGTTGTTCCTCTTGGGACTTGCGATCCAGGTAAACTCGTACATCCTTAATCAAGCCGTCTTTCATCACAAAGAACACTGCTTCACGCACCGTAAACTTTTTGCCGGTAGCTTTCTGTCCTTCAAAATCGTTGACGAAGGTGGCCGACATCACGTTCTCGACCACGACGGTATCACCGTCGGCGATCATGTTTTTGGTTTCGATATGCCAGTCGGGATACGAATGCCAGAGTCTGGGCACAAAGACAGACATCTGCGCTTTTGTCAGCGGTTCGGGAAAATAGACCTCGTGCGACGTCGTATCCTCGGTATGCCAGCGCCAGTATTCCGCGAGGTCCTGGGCGTTAAAGGCGGCAATGGCGTTGCGGACTGCTTGTTTATTACGTTCGTGCTGCTCACTCATCGTTTGAACTCCTTCAGGCTTGCCAGATTCCCAGTTGTTCTTCAATCGACTTTTGATCGATGTAGATGCGCTCGTCTTTGATTTTGCCCTCCTTCATATCGAAGAAGACCGCCTCTCGCACCCGGTAAAAACGTCCGGTAGCTTTGACACCACGCAGATCGTTGACAAAGGTGCCGCTAACCACATTCTCGACGGCGACTGTATCGCCTTCGACCCTGATATTCTGCGTCTCGATCCTAACATCCGGATAAGCGTGCAGCCAGTCGTGCAGAAACGCCTCAAGGTCGACTTTGCCCAGGGGTAGTGGGAAAAAGACTTCATGCGAAGTCATGTCGTCCGTGTGATAGGAGAAGAATCCGGCCACATCATGATCACTCAGCGCTTTGATCGCTTTCCGGACTACGTCACGATTGTGCTCTTCTTGAGGTGTCATGGATTTTCAAGCTCCTTGGGTGCTAACCAATCGTTTGATGGCTCAAGCGGCGCATCAGGCTGCTGTCGCTTAACAGGCGGAAGAAGTCCTTATAGTTGGCGTAAAGCTGCTCATAGATCACACGGTGTTCGGCCTGCGGCTCGAGTACGGCGTCGATTTCAATAAACGCATCGGCCGCCGACTGCCAGTCCTGGTAGAAGCCAAGGCCGATAGCTGCACACATCGCCGCGCCGGTCATCGCCGCATTACGAATACGAAGGGTGCGCACCGGCTGGTCAAAGACATTGGTGTGAATCTGGTTCCAGATCGAATTGCTCGCTCCGCCGCCCGCCAGGTAGATCGCATTGACCTCAGCTCCGGCTTCCTTGATGGCGTCCAGCATCCAGCGCAGTTCCATCGAGATGCCTTCCAGCAGTGCCCGGATAACATGCCCGCGCGTGTGGTTCAGTGACAAACCCAACAGGCAGCTTCGAGCATGCAGATCAACGATGGGGGCACTGCTGCCGTTGAAGGTGGGTATAAAGATCAGGCCCTCCGCGCCGGGAGGTGCCGTATGCGCCTGGGCAATCAGCAGGTCGTAGGCGTCGAGCGTGGAGGAGCGTTCGAGCGCCAGTTCCGCTGCACCGAAGGTGTCGCGCAGCCAGCGGAAAGCGGCGCCAGACGATTGGGTATGCCCTTCCATCTCCCAAAAGCCGCGCACCACATGGGCAGCAATGTTCAGGGTATGAGTAGGATCGCGGCGGGGTTCTTCCATGAAGACCTGTACGCCCGCCCCGGTGCCGATGTTGATCATCGCCCGGCCAGCTTGGATCACGCCGCTGCCGACGCCCGCACACTGCCCATCGCCCCCACCGGCGATCAGGGGAATCCCCGGACAGAGTCCCAGCGTCGCGGCGGCTGTTGCGCTGAGTTCACCGACCACATCGGTGGCGTGAACCAGGCGTGGCAGCTTTTCCAGGGGATAACCGATCTGTGCTGCCAGCTCGGACGACCAGGTTTGGGCGTCAATGTCGAAAGGAAAGAGGAACGTGCCGGACGAGACATCGCACACCAGGTCGTCACAGCCCAACCACTTAAGAAAAAACGTCTGGGGGGGACCGACGACAGCCGCTTTCTCCCAGAGAGCGGAGGCGCTCCGCTGGAACCACAGCACCTTACTGACTCCGGTGTAGGACACGATCGGGTGTCCCGCTGTGTCATAGTAGCGCTCAAGCCCGAGCCGTTCGTTCAGCCAATCGACGTACGGCACGCCGCGCTTGTCCATCCAGACCACGAAGTCGGACAGTGGACTGCCGTCCGCATCCAGAGCAATAGCCGTGCCGCGATGATTTGTGAGCGCGATGCCCGCAATGGCACTGGGATCAGCGCCAGCCAGGAGTTCACCCACTCCCTGCGCCAGCAGATCAATGGCTCCCTGGGGCGACTGCTCGACGCGACCGGGCGCAGGAAAGGCAAGCTGCTGCTCGCGGGTCGCCATCCCGGCCAGTGTGCCATCCGAGCGGAACAGGCCAACTTTGATTGCTGTCGTGCCGATGTCCAGCGCGAGCAGATAGTCACCCGGCATGGCTAAATCTCCCCGTTGACGACACGGTGGCAGGCCACCCAACGCCTGTCACTGATCTGGACCAACCGTTGGGGCGTATGAAAACAGGCCTCCACCGCATGAGGGCAGCGATAAGCCAACGGGCAGCCGATCTCTGGCGGAAGCGAACTCTGTATATCCCCCTTCAAGCGAATACGGGCGCGCTCGTAGTCGGGATCAGGGATTGGAATAGCGGACATCAGCGCCTGGGTATAGGGATGTCGCGGGTTGTCGATCAACTCGGTCGTGGGCGCTTTTTCGATGGCCTCCCCCAGGTACATGACGATCACCCGCTCGCACAGGTGCCGGATCACGCTCAAGTCGTGCGAGATGACGAGATACGTCATCTGAAAGCGTTCTTTGAGTTCCTGAAGCAGGCTGATTACCCGCACCTGGACCGAAGCATCGAGCGCGGAGGTGGGCTCGTCGAGAATCAGGAAGCGCGGGTTGGTCGCCAGTGCCCGTGCGATCACGACCCGCTGCTTTTCGCCGCCGCTCAGTTGGTGCGGATAGCGATCCAGGTGGTCGCGTCGCAAGTGTACCGAATTGAGCAGTTCCCGCATATGAGCATGCCGGTCCCGGCGCGTCGTAATGCGGTGAACGCGCAGTGGTTCGGCCAGCGTCCGCTCGACGGTAAAACGCGGATCGAGTGAAGCGGTCGGGTCCTGAAAGACCAACTGCACCTTTTGGCGAAAAGCCTTGAGCTGACCGCCTCGCAAATTCAGGATGGAACGATCTTCGTAGAGAATGTCCCCACTGGTAGGGTCAACCAGATGCAGCAGGCAGCGCGCGACGGTCGATTTGCCGGACCCGCTCTCACCGACCAACCCCACGCTCTCACCCGGCCGGATCGCCAGGTCCAAATTGCGAACGGCGACGATGTTTCCGTCCTGTTGAGGCGTTGACTCGTCGTCGCCCGTACGAGTTCCGAACCACCGGGTGAGAGTCGTGCCAACTTGCGCTGTGCCGCGTCTGCCGTGGAAGACTTTGGTTAAATCCCGAACCTCGATCAGATACTCGCTCATGCCTGGTCCTTGTACAGGTGACAGTAGCTGGTGTGATCGGGACCCACCGTCGCCAGTGGAACCGGCTGATCGCAGTGTGGCATCCGTTTTGGGCAGCGATGAATGAACCGGCAGCCTACCCGTGGCAGCGAAAGTGGATCGGGGGCGCGACCAATCAGTGTGGTGCCGTCCAGCAGCGCACGGTCGGGGCGCGGCATCGATGAGAGCAGGCCCTGGGTGTACGGATGGGTTGGGTTATGAAAAACTTCGCGCAGCGGCCCAAACTCCACCACGTGCCCGGCGTGCATGACGGCGATATAGTCGCAGTGAGTAGCGACAAGTCCCAGGCTGTGGGTAATCAGGAGCAGCGAACTGCCCTCTGCCTGCCGGAGTTCTTCCAACAGGTCCAGAATCTGAGCTTCGGTCGTTACATCCAGCCCAGTGGTCGGTTCATCGGCGATGAGGAGTTTGGCTTTGCAGGCTACTGCCAACGCGATCATGATGCGCTGGGCCATGCCTCCGCTGAACTGATGCGGGAAATGTTTGGCACGCTGTTGGGCGCGCGGGATACCCACGCGATCCAGCATCTCGACCGCCCTGGCCCAGGCTTCGCGCCGCGAGTAATTGAAGCGCCGCTGGTAAACACGCGCGATCTGGTTGCCTGCCGTCATCAGCGGGTTGAGAGCCGTCTTCGAGCTTTGGAAAATCAAGGCGATGTCACGCCCGCGCACCTTCTGCATTTCACGTTCGCCATATTGGGTCAGATCGGTGCCGTTCAATGCAATACATCCGCCTGCCAGAGCGGCGGATTTCGGCAGGAGCTGCATGATCGCCAGGGCAGTCATCGACTTGCCAGAGCCGCTTTCGCCCACCAGGCCGACCACCTTGCCGTCGGGCACGACCAGGTTGATGCGGTCCACAATGTTGACGTGCTGGCCGTGGGTGTGGAGCGAGATAGAGAGGTTTTCAACCCTCAGCGTGATGCTCTGCTCGTTCATGGGCTATATCTGAGACCTGGGATCGAGAATGTCGCGCAGCCCGTCGCCAATGAGTGTAAAGGTGAGCGCCATCAACATGATGAATCCGCCTGGAAAAACCGACATCCACCATTGCCCTGAGATTATGTGCTCGCTGCCGTCGGCGGTCATCGCGCCCAGTTCGGCTGTGGGCGGCTTGATTCCCAGACCCAAGAAGCTCAATCCGGCAATATCCAGCACCGCCCACGCCAGAAAAAGGGTGGCTTGCGCCAGCAGTACCGAGTACGTATTGGGCAGCAGATGGAAAAAGATGATCTCCCAGGTCGGAGTGCCGATAGCCTGCGAGGCTTCGATGTATTGGGCTTCGCGCAGCGACAGCACCTGGGCCCGAACCACCCGGATCATGACCGGGGCATAGGCAATTCCGAGGGCAAAGACGATGGTGCGCGTCGTATTGCCCAGCACGGCGGTCACCGTCAGCGCCAGCAGAAAACCGGGAAACGCCATCAGAATATCAACAAAACGCATCAGGATCTGGTCGAGTAAGCCGCCAATGTAGCCCGTTACCAGACCAATAGTCGCGCCGACCAGGGTTGCGACACCGGCAACCGCCAGCGCTATCGCCAGATCGAGGCGAACAGCATGAACCACGCGGCTCAGAATATCGCGCCCCGATGAATCGTTGCCGAAGGGATAAGTGTCCGATGGCGCTTGGCGTGCCAGGCGCGGCAGAGTCTCAAGGGGATCGGTCTTGATCAGCAGCGGGCCGAGAGTGGCGATGGCCAGGATGATCACCAGCAGCAGCAGGCCGAGCAGCAGACTCGGGTGCCAGCGCAGCACCGCCCACAGGGTTGAGAGACGGGCCATCATCGGGCGCGGCGCAGCTGCCGGTTGGGCTGTCGTTGGGTGGGTGAACTCCTCAATCGCCATCCGTTATATCCGAATCCGGGGATCAACGATGCCATACAGCACATCCGACAGCCAGTTGATCAGAATATAGGTCAGCGTTGTGACAATGATAAACGCCTGGATCGCGGCGAAATCGTTATTGGTCAGCGCCCGGTACGCGTACAGCCCGATTCCCGGCCAGGAAAACACGCGCTCCACCAGGACGCTCCCTGCGATCAGGTAGGCAAAAATCAGCCCGGTAACGGTCAAAATTTGGACCATCGAGTTTTGCACTCCATCCCGGAGCACGATCCGCCAGTACGGGAAACCGAGCGCGCGCGCCGTAGTGATGTAGTCTTGCTGGAGGACTTCGATCATCGTGGCACGGGTCAGGCGCATCACCACCGGAAGTTCGACGGCAGCCAGCGTGATCGAGGGCAGCACCAGGTGGGCCAGCGCATCGCGGAAACCTTCGGTATTGCCCGCCAGCAACAGGTCGATGGACAAGAAGCCTGTAATTGTTTTGGGCTCGTCAATACCATAACTCAGCTGCCCCAGTGGCGCAGCGGCCCATTCCAGCTTAAAGAAGAAAAAGTAGATTAGAATCAGTCCCAGCCAGAAGGCAGGTGTCGAGACTCCCAGGGCTCCAATCAGCCGCGCGATATGGTCTGCCAGTGTACCCTGCTTGACCGCGGCCAGGATGCCCAGCGGCAGCCCCAACAGCAGCGAGGCCAGCGTCCCATAGACTGCCAGTTCCAGGCTTACCGGCATTCGCGCCCGGAGATCGTCCACCACTGGGCGGTTGGTGACCCAAGACCTGCCCAGGTCACCCCGGAACAGGCCTGTCATATACTCTACATACTGCTCGCCGAGGGGACGATCCAGCCCCAGCTGACGCTCGATAAGCTCAACGCTCTCCTGGGTGGCGACACCCGCGCGCACCATGACCGGATTGCCCGGCAAATAGTGAGTCAGGAAGAACACAAAAGTTACAGCCCCCAAGAATGACAGAATAGACAGCGCAGTTCGCTGGAGGATGTAGCGTAAAAAGCGCATCAGTACCTCATCAATGATCTTATCCAACGTCATGCTGCCCAACAAGCCTGTGTGCGCAGCACGCTGTGAGGAATGAGACCCCTTTTAGGATTTAACGGCGTCCAGTGGGCGCGCCGGGATGGTCCGTGAACCATCCCGACGCACCGGGCTTTGTCCCTATCACAAGTTAACGAGCTGAAGCCTCTAGAGCGTGTTATGCATTTTTAGCCCCTATCCCCCTGCCCCTTTCCCCACAAGTGGAGAAAGGGGGGCGTCAAGTCCCTCTCCACGACGTGGGGAGGGATTTAGGGAGGGGCTAACACGCGCCAACAGCCTCTCAAGCCCAGCGAACAGAGTGCATAACACGCTCTAGTCGCGGTAGAGCAGCCAGTACTGCGCGATCCGGTCCGGCGATTCCGCCCAGCCCTGAATATTCTCGCGCATAGCCGTGACGGAATTAGGCTGCGCCAGGTAAATCCAGGGGGCGTCGTTCAGATGCATCTCCTGAATTTGACGGCTGATCTCGGCACGTACCTCCGGATCGGTCTCCGCCAGCCCAGCGTCGATCAAGGCGTCAATGTCGGGATTACAGTAGTTGCCGTAGTTGGTCCCCTGTCCACAGCGGGCCAGCCAGTGGAAGTGATAGAAGGGATCGTTGACATAGGAGATGAAATCAAAGAAGTGCATCGGCATGTCGCGGTCGCCAAACTGGCGCGCGGCATAGGCACCGCTGGTCAGCGCTTCGATGGTCACATCAATCCCAATATCGCGCAGGGCATCCTGTACCAACAAGGCGATCTGCTGGTCGTCCTGATTGTCGGCACGAGTAAAGAGGGTGGTTTCAAAGCCGTCTTCGAAGCCCGCCTGGGCCAGCAGCTCGCGTGCCTTGTCCACATCTGTTTCATAAGGCCACATGCTAAAATCGCTGGTCGGCATTCCCTGCGGGATGATGCTGTGCAGCGGTTGTGCATAACCCGCCCACACTGTATCGATGATGTCCTGGTAGGGGATCGCATAGGAGATCGCCTGGCGGACCAGCGGATCGTCAAACGGCTCAATATTGACGTTAAAGGCAATCGCGCGCGTGTCGGTGCTGGGATAGTCCAACACCTTGATCCCATCGGTCTCCTTCAGGGCATCGATCTCGGTGTAAGGCACCCCGCGCAGCACGTCGATCTCGCCGGAACGCAGCAGAAGCAGGCGATCCGCCGCCGTGGGAATCACCCGGAACACGAAGCCGGAGTTACGGGGGAGGTCCTCCACAAAGTAATCTTCATAGGGATCCAGGACAATCTGTACGCCCGGTTCAGCCTCCGTCAGCACATAAGCGCCCACACTTGCCTGATTAAGCGGCAGCCATTCCGTCGCATAGGGGTCGGCATCGGTGGCGTGTTCTTCAATCGTCTGCTGGTCAACAATCGACATATTGACGATGGCCAGCAGTTCCATCAACAGCGGTGTGACTCCGTTGGCCGGGTGCAGGCGCACGGTGAATCCATCCACCACTTCGACCTGATCGACACTGTTGATCCCGCCCAGGGGCATGAGCAGATTCATGTACGTGGTGGGCGAAAGGAAGCCGCGCTCTACCGTGTATTTCACGTCTTCCGCCGTGATTTGGTTGCCGTTGGCAAGCATGGCATCTTCGCGCAGCTTGAAGGTGATCGTCCCGGCTGCGTCGTCGACTTCCCAACTCTCGGCCAGCACGCCGACATACTCACCCGGCATGGCGATTGTTGTATTCTCGTACGGACCTTCAACCTGTTTGCGCGTAATCAGCGTGTTGCCGATAGCCACACGAATATCGCCGTCGCCATCCGTGCCGAAGGCATGATAATCGAAGTTGCTGGGTTCTGACCACCAGGTCACGATCAGCGGCTCGTCGTCTTGAGCCTGAGCGCCTAGAGATATTACAGGGAGTAAGGCCAGCGCTACGAGAAATAAAGCGATCTTCCTAAGCAAGCTTTTTCTTTGCATGACTTGTTTCTCCTTGGCCTAATTGCGGACTGGAAGAGTTTTGCGTTTCGTGCCATCCGGTAGTTGCTGCAATAACCTGTCCCTTTCACTTGCTCTACGCCTGGATGGGAAGTTTGAAGACCTCAATGGCGGTTTTTGCCAGACACCAGTTCAATTGGTCTTCTGGAAGCTCTAAGGACCGGAACTTGGCGAGTTCGACGGGGAAATTAGAGATCAGGTCGCCGCCCCACATGAACTCGACTGGCACCCAGCGCTTTGATCAGGAAGGCGATGTCATGTGCCGCGCACCAGGAGGTTTCCAGGTAGATGTTGGAGCACGTGTCCGCGGCTACCCAGGCTTCCATGGTGTAGATCATCATGCCGGCATGGGCCAGCACAAAAGACACATCGGGATACTTGCGGGCCAGCGGAATCGATAGGGATGGCAGCGCCCAGGGAACGCCGGTTCCCGTGTGAATCATCACAGGGATGCCAAGTGTCTGGGCAATCTGGCAGACACGCTGCCCGTCAATCCCCAAGGGGTTGACCGCACCACCCAGGGGGTGCAGCTTGATCCCCACGAAGCGCAGTTCTTTGACGCAGCGTTCGGCTTCTTGTTCCAACTCACCGACTGGCGTGTGCGGGTTGTACTGGATCATGCCGAAAATCCGGCCAGGGTGATCACGCCCCATCTGCGCGATACGGTCATGGACCGCTGAAGCGCTGCGCGCCCCGGCGCTGGGCATCACTATCGACACGTCGATGCCGTTCCGATCCATCGCTCCGATCAGATCATCTTCAAAATTCTCGGCGTCAAAAACAACCGTGTCGCCAATATGAGCATGGGGGTTCACAATCATTTTTGCGTCCCTCTACAAAACCGTGCGCCCACCGTCCACCGGCAGACACACGCCATTGATGTAAGCCGCCTCATCGGAGGCGAGAAAAAGCGCGGCGCTCGCCACCTCTTGAGGGGTGCCGATCCGTTGCAGGGGAATCCCGGACTCAAGCTCGGCCAGCCACTTCTTCGCATCCGGGTGAGTGTCCAGCGTGCGGCGCGCCATGGGCGTATCGATCATGGTGGGGCACAGCGCATTCACCCGGATGTGATAGGGACCGTTTTCAGCGGCCAGCACGCGCGTCAATTGCAGAACCGCACCTTTGGACGAGCAGTACGCGCCCAACCCCGGCACAACGATGTATCCCAGGTCCGAAGCCATGTTAACAATTGCGCCGCCGCCCGCCTCGATCATCGGGGGCAGGGCATAGCGGCAGCAGAGAAATGTTCCTCTGACGTTGACGCTCATAATGCGATCCCACAGGTCGATCTCCATACGAGCAACTGGCACAACCGGCTGATCCAGCCCGGCGTTATTCACAAGCACATCCAGCCGCCCGTAGTGCTGAAGGGCCCGCTCGATCATCGACCGCACCTGCTCGGGCTCAGCAATATCGGTTTTCAGTGCCAGGACGGTGAAGCCCCCCTCGGCGATCTGCTGCATGGTCGCGTCCAGCCCTGTTTGGTCGCGATCCACGGCGACCACCTGCGCGCCTTCAGCGGCGAACAGCAGCGCGATAGCCCGGCCAATTCCAGAGCCCGCGCCGGTCACAAGTGCCGTTTTGCCTGCCAAACGTTTCGCCATCTTATCCTCCCAGCAGGGCGACTACGCGCGGCATCACGTCAGTCGCAAACCGCGCTACAACGGCTTCGGTCGGGCAGTCCGGTGTGGCGTGAGGCAGAAATGTGATCCTGCTAATGCCCATCTTCACCACGGCGGCGACTTTTTCCGCCACCTGTACAGGAGTGCCTGCCCAGGCAAAGGCATCGACGAATTCTTCCGGCAAAAAGGCCACCGCGCGATCAAGCTCGGCAAAATCGAGCTGCGCCAGCGTTTCGTGCAGGTCGGGCGAAAGCTCCAGACCCGCCTGCCGGACAAAATCTGCGTTGGGGTAGCTGGCTTTAATCATGCCGGCGATCATGGGTTTGACTGCCGCTCGTGCCGCTGCCGGATCATCGTCCAGCGCGACATCGACCCGCACCGTCAGCGCCAATTCCTTACCAGCGTGCCGCTGTCCGCTTACCGCAGCGATTTGATCCAGCGCCGCCCGGATGCCTGGTGGCGTGGCGTAAGTCGCGATCATGATGCCGTCAGCCGCGCGCGCCGCCATACGCAGCATGGCGTTCCCCCGGCTGGCAACCCATAACGGGAGATCAGCCCGCGCCTCAAAGGCCAGCCGCGCACCGTGCGCTTCGATCACGCTGTCTTCGAGCGTGGCAGATTCACCGCGCAGCATGGTGCGGATAATCCGGATCGCGTCTTCAACTGCCCTGACCGGCCTATCGCGCGTGATGCCCATCTCACGAAAGCCGACGCCTCCTGCGCCCAACAGCAAGATTGCGCGTCCGTTGGTGGCTTCGTCCAGCGTGGCGATCGCCGCTGCAATCATCGCCGGGTGGTAACTGTATGGCTCTGCGATAAACGTGCCAATCCGCGCATGTTTGATATGAGCAGCGACCAATCCGGCCATCACCCACATATCGCGGTAAAACTTTTCATTGCCACACCACAGCACGTCATAACCGGCGTCTTCGGCCTGTGTCGCCAGATCCACCAGACGGTGGTAAGGGTATTGTTGCCAGAGGCCCAACCCTAGTTCAATGCTGCGGTTACCGGTTCGCCACATCGTTATACGAGATACTTTCCGTTTTCAAAAACCTTCCGGTTGTCCAGGTAAATCGTTCCATTCCGGCGCAGGTCTTTCACGATGTCCCAATGCAGCGCCAATTCGTTGGTTCCGCCGCATTCATGGTAGGCACGCCCCAGTGCCAGATGAATCGTGCCGCCGATCTTTTCATCGTACAGAATGTCGTAGCTGTAGCGATCGATACCGAAGTTCAGACCCACGCCGAATTCCCCTACATAGCGCGCTCCCGCATCCATCTCTAACAGCTGGTGGAGCAGGTCCTCGTTGCTGTCCGCACTGGCATGGATCACTTTGCCTTCTTTGAAGGTCAGCCGAATGCCGTGCACCTGTTTGCCCACGTAGACGCCGGGAAATTCAAAATAGATATGCCCCTCTACGCTGTCATCCACCGGGGCTGTGAAAATCTCGCCGTCGGGCATGTTAAGCTTACCATCGGCAATAACGTAGATGCGCCCTTTGGTCGAAAACCGGATGTCGGTTTCTTCGCCCACGATCCGCACCTGTTCGGCGGCCTGATAGACATCGCAGAGCACTTCCAGTCGCTGGCGTTCCGCCTGCCAATCGCGCAGCGTGGCGCTGAAAAAGAAGTCCATCATCTCGTCCAGACTGGTTTCTGCCTGCTGCGCAAAGGATTCGTTTGGGACGCGGATGAGCACCCAGCGCGTCAGCTCGTTCCGCATGGCCGAGACTTTGCCCATCGCGCGCTTGTGAGCGGCGATTTTAGCGGCAGAAATGCCGTTAAATTCGTGCGGATTGCGCGCGCCGCGCAGCCCGATATATACGTCGCCCCATTCCATCCCATAGGCGTTCATTTCGGGAACCCAATCCAACTGCTGCGGGTTGCCATAGCGCATCAGGTCGCGCTCCAGGTAAGCGGATTGGAATTCAATGTTCGGCAGCCCACCGGCTTTGATGGCGGCTGCATACACCGCCCGCGCGAGCGAAAACGTTTCGGTTTCCATCATCGTGATCTGCACTTTTTCACCCGGTTTGACCTGGGTGGAATAGTTCACCAGAATATCGGCCAGTTGGTCCCAGCGCGGATCGCTCATGCGTGTTCGCTCCGTCAATTCGCCGCGTGCCCAGGCGGGAATCAGCTCGTTCAGGCGGTCTGCTCAGCTTCATCTGCCACATCACGTTGATCACTGACGTCGGGCTGAACAGGCCCATTTCGGTGATAATTGCCGTCACCAGGTCGGGCGGCACTGACTCAAAAAGGTCGCCGATCACTTCTACGGACGCCGGATAATCGTGGCTTAACACGTCCCGACGTGGGATGGGTTCGCCACGGAATGGTAATCCCAGCAGCGTGCTCAAATCGACTTTGAGCGTATCGGCGGCGACGTAAAACGGGACGCCGTGCGCCCGGGCCACCAGCGCTGCCGGATAGCTGCCCACTTTGACAAAGGAAGCACCGGTCGAGGAAATGGCATCAGCGCCGACAAAGACCACGTTGCTCTGCGGCACCAGTTCGCCAATCGTGGCATCGATGCTTACGACCACCGGGATGTTGTGCTTGTGCATTTCGTTGACCGTCCACAGCCCTTCGTTACCGGGCCGCGATTCGGTAACGATGACATTGAAGGACTTGCCCTGCGCCTTCGCACGCTTCAGGATGCGCCAGACGGTCGAACTCATGCTGTACATAAAGACGGTATCGCCGTCGTTCACGATTTCTGCACCATACTGGGCGACTTTTTCGAGCGCGCTTTCGGCCCATGAAAAGAAGTCCTGACTGGCGTCCCTGATCTCAATCTGGAGTTCACCGACCGCCGCGCCGCGTGCGAGAGCCGCTTCCATCCGGCCCAGAAGGCGGTGGAGGGCGTTGATCGGCGGCGCAAACGAGGGAGTGACACTCAAAATATCGCGCACGGCGTCCATCAACTCAGCCGTGAAAGCGTCCTCAGTGGAGGCAGTACTGTCGGCGGAGAGCTTAGCCATCGCAGCAACGACTTCTTTGGCAATATCTGCCGCGCCGCCGATGGCATCCGTGCAAATCCGCTCGACAACCGTTTTGATCGCTGCGTGATCGGACATTCAGTTTCTCTCCTGGTTCGGCTCAGGGCCTGCGATACTCGGCCAGTGGGTCAGCTTTTCACTCAGGAGCCGGCTGACCGGCATAGAGCGCATCAGAACCTCTGCCGCTGCCGGGCTGATCACGCCCTGTTCGGTGACAATAGCGTGGATCAGTGGCGCGGGCGTGCGGTCAAACAGGTGTCCCACGACCTCGATCTCTGCGGATGTACCTGTGGGCAGCACACTCTCCCTGACAATCGGATCCAGCTCGAGCGCCAGTCCCAGTCGTGAGGACACATTGAATTTGAGCGTATCGACGACGACATAGACCGGCACACCGATCCGGGCGGCAGCCAGGGCAGCGGGATATGTGCCGATCTTGGCTATGGCGCTGCCATCCGCCATGATTGACTCCGCGCCAACAAGCATCAGATCCGCATCGGACATCATCAATCCCGCACATGCGTCGATGCTGACCTGCACCTTAACTCCGAGCCCGGACAGCTCACGCGCGGTGTGCAGCCCGTCCTGGTTCGGGCGGGATTCCGTGACCAGCACCCGGAACTGCTTGCCCTGTTCGGCGGCATGGCGCAGCGTGCGCAACGCAGTTTCGCTCAATGTGAAGGTGAACACCGTGCATCCGCTGGTAATGCATTCCGCTCCGGCGTCGGCGATTTTGCGTCGGGCAGAGTCGGACCAGCGCTGATACTCAGCCGCGTCTTGTTCGATCACGGCGCGAAGTGCATCAGCCGAAGCATTGGCGGCCTGGGCCGTTTCCAGGTGGGCCAGCACGCGGTGCATGACGTTCAGCGGTGGCGCATAGGCGGGCATGACGGACAAAATCGCATCCACCGCCGCTAGCAGGTCGGCGGCTAACTCATTCAGAGTCTGGGCAGAACTGAGGCGCACGGTTTCGGCCAGCGCCTGCATCACCTCGCGCCCGCCGCGCGCCGCGTGCAGCTCCAGGGCCGCAAAACGCGCCATGACCTGCTGCACCGCAGGGATTACTGCCGCCGAACTTGCGCGTAGTGTCACTTTCGCTGACCACGCACTTTCTCACCCCGTCGTGCCCGGTGGACTGCATCCATGAAGCTCTTCACCCGGCTGGGATCGACCGAATTCCAGGTATAGCCGTCTATTTTGAGGCTGGAGCCGACAACGACACCATCGGCAACCTGCAAATACAATTCGATATTTTCCGGTTTCGCCCCTGTGTTCAGCAGCAGGGGAATATCTTTCACAACGCCTTTAACATCCTGGAAAAAGCTGATATTCGGTTCCTCCCCCGCCATCAGGCCAGAAATAAGGATGCCGTCTGGCAGGCAGGAGGTGACAACACTGCGGGCGCGTTGGGCGATGTCGCGCGTGCCCAGTGGCGCGGCGAATTCGGGCACGATGTTGTAGAAGACGCGGACGTGCTGCGCACCGATACGTTCGCGAAAACGCATGACCTCACCGGCATTCGGTGACCACATCCCCATATCCAATTCATACAACCCGGTGAGCACCTCACGGATGAATGACGCGCCTGTGGCATGGGCGATCGCGATAGCGGCCATTGGATCCCACAAGAAGTCCACGCCAAAGGGTATGGACTTGGGGGCCACTTCTGTTACCACCCGCGTCATGGCTGTGACCTGCTCCATGCCGGCTTTCAACACATAGGGACGGTCATCTTCATTGCAGAACATCAGCGCATCCACACCACCGGCGACCAGTTTCTCGACATCCGTCGCCACATGCTGAACCAGATGGTCAATACCTCGCTCCCGATCGTAGCGGGGCGTGCCGGGCAGCGCAGGCAAATGGGCCATGGCGATCACCGGCTTGTCCGTTCCAAACACGTCTTTTAGCCACATAAGCTGCCTTTCAGATGCGCTCGTAAATCACTATTCGGCGATGATGACCTCAATCTCCTGGGCACGAAGCTGCTCAACCATATCGGGTGGAACCGTAGGATCGGTGATAATCGTATCGACCGCCGCAAGTCCTGCAATCGAGGCGAATGTCGTCTTGCCGAACTTAGAGCCATCAGCGACCACAATAACCTGGCGTGCGCTTTTGATCATCGACCATTTCACAGCGGCATCTTCAAGGTTGTATTCGGTCAACCCGTCTTGCAGGCTGAGGCCGCCGATGCCCACAAAGGCTTTGTCGATATGAAGCTGACTGTAAAGCTGCGCCGCAAAGGTGCCGATCATCGACAGCTCACCAGCCCGGACAATACCTCCGGTAAGGATCAGGCGAATATCATCATTCAGAGAAAAGGAAGAGACAATTTCGTTGGCAATCGGCAGGCTGGCCGTGACGACGGTCAGATTGCGCTTACCCTGAAGCGCGCGGGCGATCTCAAGGGTTGTGGTCCCAATATCCAATGCAATGCTGTCGCCGTTGTAGACCATTTCGGCGGCGCGCTGGCCGATGCATCGTTTTTGGCCAGAGTGTTTGTTGGAACGCAGCGGGTACGGGGGTTCGTAGCCTCGCCCCAGGTTGTTGACCGCACCGCCATGCACGCGCCACAACAGCCCGTCCCGCGCCAGGTCCTGCAAGTCGCGGCGCGCGGTCATCTCGGAGACATTAAACAGCTTGCAGATCTGCGTCACGCTGATTTCGTTATTCTGAAGGACAAGCTCAAGGATTTTTCGCTGGCGTTCAGTACGCATCGGCAATAGACCTGGTAAGTCCTGAATATGTTCGTATTTGTTTAAAATGTACAATGATTATGTTCGTTTGTCAATTCATACTGATCCCTCAGGGAGATCGGGTTGTGGGGCCAAAAAATCAATCCGCGTTGACCGCTCTCACATTGGCCTGGTTCCCGACCAACGGCTTCCTTACCGCCACAATGGGCATAGAACGGCACATGCGGCTCGATCTTCGTCCGCAGGGTATGCAGGCTGTTGAACCTGGCGCCAAAGAAATTCACCATCAACGCCGTCGCCCCATTTTCCAGAGCGATCTGCGCGTTTTCAATGAGATGTTCGGGGCTGGTGGAAATATGCGGGTGTGGAGACTTCTGCTGCCGATGCGAGGGTATGATGCGGTAGTCGTCTGCGGAAGGATACCGTTACATGTTTGTTGCCCGCCATTTCTCGTCATTTCTCTAGAGGGTGTTATGCATTTGCATCCCCGTTGTCCAGGAGTTTTCGTCTGAGTTAGCCCCTCCCTAAATCCCTCCCCACAGCGTGGAGAGGGACTTGAGCTCTCCCCTTTCTCCGTGCGTGCGAAGCACGCCTGGGGAAAGGGGTCGGGGGATAGGGGCCAAAAGTGCCTAACAGGCTCTAGCGCGCGAATCCGGCACACGTTTCACAAGAAAATCAAGCCTGTTCAGGAACTTCGCCTGTTTCGTCAAAGCGTCTGTGCCTGTGGATCGAGCGGTAAGCTGATGGGGTTGCCACCGTCTGCCGCGGACTGGCGGATGGCCAGGATGATCTCCTGATCCAGCCGGGCCTGTAGTGGGCCGTAGCTGGGCGCGTACTGTCGCGCACGGCCTTCACCAGGCTCATCATACAGCCGGCCACGCCGATCTCGTCGTCGTGCCACTGTGGGCCGTGCCCACGCCTGGCAGCCGGAAGGGGTTGTCCCAGACCACTGATCGGCTGGTCCGGGTCGCCCGTGTGCGCCACCATCGCTTCGAGCGCCCCCCATCGACGCGCTCCCAGCGCCGCTCGAGGGTGATGAAACGCGGCGCTTCGCCTCCGGGTGCGAGCAGGCTGAGCCACTCCTGCACCTCCAACCCACGGCCGATCGTGATGCCCATGCCCTTCTCCGCCAGGAAGCGGCTGCTGCGCCACCAGCGCAAGGCCGAGTCGTAGCCAACGTCGGTCCAGTGGAAGATGCCCAGCCGCCCGTCCTCGAACTCGATCATGCCGTGCTCCTGCACTTCGGCGCGCGGGCCGCGTGTCTGCGCCAGCCTTGACCAATGCGGAGCAAGATCGAAGGTGTGTACCGCGCCGGTCACGTGGATCGGCACTGCGTCGAAGCCCAGGTAGCTGCGCATGACGCTGACGCCATGATAGCCATGCCCGGCAAAGTCGCTGAACGATGTATGGACACGGCCGAACACGCCGGACTCAATCAGCTTCAGCTTGATCTGCTCCAGCGGGCGGCGGTGGAACTGCTCGGCCACCTCGATCTTCAGCCCGCGCTCGGCAGCAGCGCGATGATGGCATCGGCTTCGCCCAGCCTGTGCGCGATCGGCGTCTCGAGCAGCACGTTCAGCCCGGCCTCGAACCGCCATCAGCCCGACCTCGCCGTTGGCATGATAGGTGACACACACAACGCCAATATCCGGCGCGGTCTCGCGCACCAGGCGCTCCGCATCCAGGTACCAGGGCACGCCGAGAGCCTGGCCCAGCCGGGCCGCTGACTCTTCGCGGCGTCCCCACGCGGCTACCACTTCGACTTCTCCCGCCAGCCCGCGCAGCACAGGTGCATACATATACAACGCGCGCGGTGCGGTGCCGATCAGGGCTACTCGGAGAGGCGCTTGGGTGCTCATGATTCGCTCGCTTTTTGGTCTTGACTTCGGGGGTCACTTTATGTCGGGTTTCACGTCAATACCCAGCACCCCGCAAAGTTTGATCACTGTGAACCGGTTACGGAGGTAGTGCCCATACAACAGCGCCGGTTCGACCATCGCCTCATCCAGCCCCAACGTTTTCCAGTCGGTCGGCGCGCCAACCTGACGCAGCAGGTCCAGAATTGTGTTTGAGGGCAGCACGGTTTGCGCAATCTGCTGTATCCGCGGCCAGTTCTCCACGATGCGCTGCTGCAAACGGTTATGCTCCGCCTCGGTCATGTTGAGGAACGGTTCCTGGATGCGCAGCACCTGCTCCGCTCCCGGCCCGTAGGCGTGCCTGATCTCAGCGATCGCGGCGTCGGGTCCCGAATACTTGGCATTCTGCACCAGTCCGCGTACCTCGTCCTGCGTCAGGTTGCGCACCTTGTCGTAAAGCTGCGCGATCAACGACGTCGCATAGCCCACCTTGGAACCGTGCAGGATCGCCGGTTTGTTAGCTTTGAGAAGCTGCATCTCCCAATAGTGCGAACAGTGATGCTCCGAGCCGGAGGCGGGCCGCGAATCCCCAATTTCCAACATGCATAACCCGGTTTCAATCAGGCCGTCAATCAGGAATCGAACGCCCGGCTCTGTTCCCGTGGCAATATCGTCAGCCGCCTCAAAGCAGTTCGCCATGGCCGAACGGACTCGTCGATCGATGTTCTGATCAAAGGGTTCATTCCAGAGCAGTTGTCCGAGCTGCCAGTCCGCTAACGCCGTCGTCTTGCCGATCACGTCGCCAAAGCCCGCTGCCGTGAGCCGGTGAGGAGCCGCGACGAGGGTATCGAGGTCAGCAAAAACCGCGATCGGGCCTTGCGCCTTGTAGGTTTCCTTGATCCCACCCACCACCAGGGGCGCGCCCGTCGACAAAAACCCATCCACCGATGCCGCGGTCGGGGCCGAGATAAACGGGTTGCGAGTTCGGAAGGCGATATAGCGGGTGATGTCGGTGATCGTCCCGCTGCCGATGCCGACAAACACCTGATCGCCGGGCGGTGCCTGGATTAATAACTGCATGAGATATTTCTCATCCGCAACCACCTCATCGCCTGTCAGCACAACATGGGTGATCGGAAGTCCCGCGCCCGTCAGTGCCGCCTCAATACGCTCACCCAGCGCAGGATAGGTATTCGTATCGGAGACGAGAGTAAAACGGGTAGAGGGCAAAGCTTTGCAGTAAGCCAGCAGGTGTTCGACTGCGTCTCGGCCAACATAGATATGGACATCGGGGTGCATATGAGTTCTCCTTAGCACTTTCATAGGGACGACCTATCGCCGGCGAGACGGATAACACCTGCGCTCTGTCGGATCAAGTTTGGCATCCCCCTCAACCGAGGTTGCGTATTGAGGGGGAATTCAGGAACGAAAAGCACGGCTAGTGCAGGCCGTACTGGGCAGCCCGCTCGCGCAGAAACCGCAGACCCTCTGCCGCCAACACGTCCGATGGGCGGTTCGGTGGACGCCACAGACAGGTCGCCGCGATCAGGTCAGGATTGATCGCCGCGAATGATTCCAGCACCAGGGGACCCGCATACCGGGCGTCAACCAAGCCCCTGAAGAACTGATCCCAATTCACGGTGCCGGTGCCGACCAGGCCGCGATGGCTTTCACTCATATGAATATAGCCGAGCGTTTCTGCGCAGGCGACGATTGGCTTGTAGAAGCCTTCTTCTTCGATGTTCATGTGATATGTATCGGCGTGCAGTTGGATATTGTGAGCGCCCCGATCTCGGATCGGCTTTCACGGCAGCCTGACCATCTTCCAACGTATTGTACATATACGTTTCATAGCGGTTGCAGCATTCAAGACCGAGCGTCATTCCGCGCTTTTTCGCTTCTTCCGCCACTTCGGTCAGCGTATCAACGACGACCTGCTCGTTCCGCGTCTGAAGGCGGTTTGCCCGTCAGGAGGCCATGGGCATACCCGATGCACCCACATAAATAAGTGCCTCCGATCGCTTCGAGTTTGTCCATGGCAGCGAACAGAAACCTTTTGGCCTTTTCGGGTTGATCGGGCATGTGGGAATCACGCGGCAGCACCAGCGAGGCGACCACGTCAATCCCTGCTGCGCTGATGGCTTTTTTGTGCGCCGCAGCGTCGAACTCGGCTGGCTTAAGCAGCGGTATCTCCAGGAAATCAAAACCAACCTTACCCGCCTGGGCAATTGCGTAATTGCCGGCTTCGGTAGTCCATTCAGGAATCCAGACAAAGGCATGAGCCCCAAATTTCGGCATATCAAACTCCTTTTGCAGCAATAAGTAAGATAGTGCGCCAGGGAAAACCTTCAAGGCCGATCAGGTGTTCACAAAACAGCCTGCAAGGCGGATGGTATTTCCCCAATGTTTTCCAGCACAAAGTCGGGCGGACGCTCCATACGGGCGACCCCCTCGCGCGTGGATGCTCCCGTGAGTACGACGGCGGTCAGCATGCCGGCTTGCTGCCCCATGAACATATCGGTCTCCAGCCGATCCCCAACCATCAGGCAGCGATCGGCTGGAAGGCCGAGCCGGTTTAAGGCGACTTCCATAATCAGCCTGGAGGGTTTGCCGGCGAGCAGTTCCAGTTTGCGCCCGGTGATGTGCTCCAGGGCGGCGATCGTTGCGCCCGCATCGGGGATCCCACCGCCGGGCATTGGACAGGCTTTGTCCGCATTCGTGGCAAAAAACCGGGCACCGTTGATCAGCGCCTGGTAGGCCGTGTTCAGCTTACGATAGTCCAGCGTGCGATCAAACGCGACCACCACCGCATCCACCCCATCGGCGTGAATGACTTCGTGGGAATCCTGATCGCGGAATTCATCCAGAACGTGCAGACCATGACCCCGCAGCTCATCGTGGAGCGCCTGTTCGCCGATCACGTAATACGCCAGATCGGGAAAATGCCTGGACAGGTGATAGCCCAACACATACCCGGAGGTGATCACATCATCGGCGTCGGTTGGGATATTGAGCCGGGATAGTTTTTCGGCGTAGGCGGTCCGGGGCTGTAACGGTTTATTGCTGACGAAAAGCACACGTTTGCCACGTTCTCGCAGATACGCAATCGTCTCAACGGCCCCTGGAATAGCCTTGTCGCCGAGATAGACTGTTCCGTCCAGGTCAAACACAAAACCGTCAACCGTCGTTTGTCCCATCGTCATGGTTCTAGTAGAAGATAATCCCTCCACACACATTCAGTGACTGGCCGGTAATGTAGGACGAATCGGGCGAGGCAAAAAACGCCACAGACCCGACCACATCCTCCGGCTCACCCAACCGTTTGAGAGCCGTGGCGCTGGTCCATTTGTCGATATTCTCCTGAGAGCCGAGGTTGTTTCGTCCCATTTCGGTCAGGATGATACCGGGACACACCGCATTGACCGTGATGCCATAAGGGCCTAACTCCATCGCCAGGACACGCGTGAATTCGATGATGGCCGCTTTGGACGAGCAGTAATGTGCTTGACCTGGCGCTCCTTCTTTACCACCAATGGATGCAATATGAATGATTCGGCCTGAACGCCGCGCTTTCATATGCGGCATGACGGCCTGAGTTACCAGGAACGTGCCTTTGGCGTTGACATCAAAAATCTTGTCCCAGATTTCCTCAGGCATCTCTTCGATCATATTCACCGTCAGGATCCCCGCGTTGTTCACCAACACGTCGATCCGGCCGAACTCCTGAAGGGCCTTGCGGACCATATCCTGGACCTGGGTTTTGGAACTGACATCAGCGAGGACGGGCAGCGCACGCTGACCCTTTGCACGGATTTTCGCCGCGACATCGTTCAGCACGGCTTCATCCGAGGGCAGATCGTTAATCACCAGATCGTATCCCCGGTCGGCCATGCCAAGGGCGAGTCGCGCAGCCAATGCCTTTGGCGGCACCCGTGACCAAAACTACTTCACTCATAAATAGAACCTCCTAACAAGATTCGATCCAGGCACCTTATTACAATCTATAGGTACGTTCACCCTTCGATTTTCCGAAAAGTCCATCATTGGGAGATCGATCTAGATTATCCCTTGACTGCTCCGAGAGTAAGCCCGGCCACATGTAGCGTTGGGTGAGGAATGTCAGGATAATAATCGGCACAATTTGAATAACGGCTCCGGCGGCCATCAGTTCCCACACGATGTTTGTTTGCCCAACAAACTCGGTCAGGACAACAGTAAATGTCTTGGAATTGCTGCTGGTCAGAAAGATCGCTAACAGAAGTTCATTCCAACAGAACAAGGCGGTGAAGATCGCCACCGTCGAAAGACCGCCCGCAGACAGCGGGACCGCGATGCGGAGAAGCACCTGAGGCCACGAACATCCATCGACTAAAGCCGCCTCGAAGACTTCGCGGGGCAACTGCCGGAGGAATGTGCTCGACATCCAGATGGCGAAGGGGAGATTGAAGCCAATGTAGATGAGTATCAGAGCCCCAACGCGAATCATACAACCCGATCTCCTGATCCCTAAATAGAGGGGGATCGCCGCCGCAATAGGGGGCATCATGCGTGTGCTCAAAATCCAGAGTTCGAGATCTTGTTTGCGTTTGAAGGCGAACACGGCCAGGGCAAAAGCAGCAGGGACCGCGATGAGCAGCACCCCCACCGTACTGCCCAATGTGATGAGAACAGAGTTCTCAAGGTTGGGCAGGCGTCGGTCAAGGATCGTGTTGTAGTTGTGGGTGTTTAATGTTGCCGGTATCCAGACGGGCGGATTGACCGTGAAGATCTCAAGCCGGGTTTTGAAGCCCGTAAGGAGAGTCCAGATCAACGGGGCAATATTAGGCGAGGGTGAGCGCAACAGCCAGCAAGACGAGGATCGTTGTTTTTAACCATTTGCTAAGTCGCATCGATCCCTTCCTCCCGCATGAAACGGTACAGGACATTGGTCACAATAGTCGCCATGATTAAAATAATAACTGCCGCTGCTGAGCCATAGCCTACATTAAAGAACCCGAACATCTCGCGGTACGCATACATGCTCACCACCTCGGTTGCGCTCCCTGGTCCACCTCGTGTGGCGACATATACCACGTCGAACATCCTGAAGTTGTCAATGACGCGGAAAATAATGCCGATCAGAATCACATTGCGTAGAAATGGCAGCTCAACATGCCGAATAATCTGCAGAAAATTGGCCCCATCAATGGCCGCCGCCTCATACTGCTCACGCGGGATCGACTGCAGTCCAGCCAGGATCAAAAGCATGAGGAACGGACTCCACTGCCAGACGTTGACCATTATCAGGGATTTGAGCGCCGAATTAACTGAGGCGAACCAGGGATACGGTGCCATCCCTAGCTGACGCAGGATGTAATTGGAAATCCCCAGGGAAGGACTAAAGATATAGGACCAGAGCAGGCCAGAGACGACCGGCGTAAGCATCATGGGGAGAATATATACAGTCCGAATGAAACTGCTTCCGGGCACATGCGAAATTGATGAAAAGAGGCGGGCCACTAAAAAGGCGATCAGCAGCTCGATCAGGATCGAAAAGATTATGAGTTCCAGTGTATTTTTGATGGAGGTCCGGAACAGATCATCGCTGAGTAAAGTCTGGTAGTTTTCCAGCCCGATAAAGCCCTTCTGATAGGGTCGGGACAGGTTCTTGCGGGTGGTGCTGAGGTAAAGAGAATACAAAAACGGGTAAATCGACATGAATAATAAGATAGATTATCGCAGGAGTTAAAAAAAGATTTCGGATGCGCCGGTTCCCCATCCTATTGACCTTTCATTGTCGACCAAACAAGACAATGGGTGGCTGAAATGATCCTCAGCCACCCGAAAGGTACTGCTAAGCTTACTGGTTTACCACGTAGCCAGCTTCCTTCAGCAACGCAGCGACGTCTTCGTCCGCCGCCTTCATCGCTTCTTCAGCGGTCATATTGCCCACGATCGCTTCAGAGATGTAGTTGCCGATGGTGGTGATGATGTCGCTGGATTCCGGGGATGCGCGGACGGCAATCCGCATAGGTGTAGGGGACTGATTCTGCAACAATAGGTACCCACCACTGGGCAGCGAGTATGTCGAGGATCGCCATGTGAGACATGCCGGGGGCCGGTAGCCGCAAGGACGAACTGTTGAGGATCTCCTGATTGGTGCACCACTTGATATAGTCCCAGGCCATGTCTTTTTGCGTCAGCGAACTTGTTGATGCCCATGAGCCAGCCACCGAGCGGCGGTGACGGCTCGGCACCTCAGCATGGGGGAACAACGCCGTCCCGAATTTGTCGGTAATGATCGATTGCTCAGGATTGGCGAAGCCTGGCGTACGGACTGTCCACGCGGTGATCCACCGCTACCTGGCCGGTGGAGAACAGCGCGGCGCGCTCATCCCAGGCCACGTTCTCAGCGCCAACGGGTTCGTATTCCATCATATCGACGAAGAACTGCGCGAGCGCGATACTCTCAGGCGAGTCCAGCAGCGGGGTGATATCCGCATACGGGTCGGGCGAGCCGGGGTACGTGCTTTCAAACGGTTTGCCACCGAAGGCATAGATGTACTCAAAGTAGGCCTGGCCGACAGGTGAGCCGCGCTGGTTGTTCAAACTGGCGCCGTACATGCCGTCCTTGGTCAGGGCTGCCGCTGCTTCCTTCAGGTCGTCAACGGTCTACGGGCGCTTCAAGTCCAGCTTCCTCGAACAGGTCAGTGCGGTAGTGGGTAATTGCAATATACGGCCCGAACGGAACGCCGACGATCTGATCCTTCCACGTGACCACGTCGATGAAGGACGGCATGAAATCGTCCCAGGCGATGATCGCGGGGTCGGTTGCGTCGATATAAGGTGTCAGGTCTTCGACAAACCCACCTTCAGCGAATTCGCCCACCCAGGGCGAGTTGAGAACGATCACATCGTAATCACTGCTTTGAGAAGCTCCGACCAGGACCTCTTTCTCGTGGGTCGCATCGTACCCGTACGAGTTGACGATAACTTCAGCGCCGGTGAGTTCTTCGAACGCCGGGTTGATCGTGTCAAAGGCACCGACCCACGGGTCGCCAATCATGAGGACCTTGAGGGTCTTGCCCGACCAGTCGCCGAGTTCCGCATCCCAATCGATACCGCCGTCCTGGGCCTGCGCCAAAGACAACGGCAAACTAATACAAGCCAGAATAAGCGTCAGGCTGACAAGCCGCTTTAACATGGGGAATCCTCCTAAACAATATTCGCGTGAGACGTTTGAGCCAATGTTCCTGTGTGTTAACCAGTTTGAGATATTCGGCGGTTCACCTCCTTTTCAAACCTGAAGGTGTGTAGAAGATCCAGACACGAGTGAGGACACAGTGGAGCCATGAAAAGGTTTACGTAAAGCTTTTCTTAGCATATAATAGCTTTAGGTGGCTGTCAAGCAGTGGTCGTTGGGTGAATTGATAGACAAACGATAACTTGTCAGATATTGTTGAGCCATTTGCTGTTTCTTCAGTATCTCGAAAAGGTCTCATGCCAACAATCACAGATGTTGCCAGAACTCGCCAATGTGTCCATTGCGACAGTGTCTGGAGTTCCTCAATGGTACGGCTTATGTGAGTCCAGAGTTGGAAGCGCGGGTGCAAAAGGCGATTGAGCAGTTGAGCTATCGTCCCAATGTACTGGCAAGGCATCTGCGACGAAATGAGAACTCCAGCATTGGCATTCTGATCCCCGACTCGAAAAACCCTTTTTTTGCCGAGATGGCAAAAGGCGCGCAGGACATCTGTTTTGCCCAGGGATTTATTGCCGTGCTTTGTGATACAGATGAACAACCCTCGAAGGCAATGGGCCATCTCGACCTGCTCTTTCAACAACGGGCTACCGGCTTTATTGTCGTCAGTCCCGGACATATTACCCCTCACTTGCAGCAGTTGCTTGACGATAAATATCGGATCGTGCTGGTCGATCGCGGTCTGTCAACGCTCGCAACGGATTTAGTCGTCTCTGATAACTATGGTGGAGGCCGGCAGGCCGTCGAGCACCTCATCGAGTTGGGCCATCGCCGGATCGGGTTTGTCGTGTCTAACCTGGAACATGAAACGATCCAGGGCCGCTGGGCCGGCGCACAAGAAGCGATGCATGCGGCAGGATTGGACCTTGATCCGGCATTGGTGTATATGGATGGCGATGAGCTTCCAGGTTCGGGATACGAGGGCGCTGAGAGGATTTTGACACAAGCCGTCCCGCCTACGGCAATTTTCGCCTTTAATGACCTGATGGCGTTTGGCGTCATCCGTTATGCCCATACCCACTGCATTGCCATACCCGAGCAGTTGTCGGTGATTGGCTTCGATGACATGATGATGGCCACTTATTCCACGCCCAGCCTCACCACCGTTCGCCAGCCAAAATACGAACTGGGGCAAAAGGCAGCTAAGATCCTGCTGCGCCGCGTCCGGGGCGACGAGTTGCCGAGAGTTCAACTAACGCTCGCTACAGAACTGGTGGTCCGAGAATCGAACAGTCCCTCCTGCCCTGTGCAGGGGCTAGGGTGATCAAGACGCAATCCCGTATGGTGCGAAAACTAATCCTCGCAAGAAACCGACCGTCCCAAACTAGAGGGTGTTATGCACTCAGATTGTCGGCATGGAACGGCTTTTGCTGGGAAACAGCCCCTCCCTAAATCCCTCCCCACCGGGTGGAGAGGGACTTGTGCCCTCCCTTTCTCCACCGTGTGGGGAAAGGGGCCGGGGGATAGGGGCCAAAAGTGCATAACACGCTCTAGAGACCAGTTCCTGGAAACCCCCACAAGTGCGCTAAGCTTGCGGGGTTTTTGTTTGGTAGGGGTGCAAAGGTGAGGAACAGATGATCTTTCGTGTGATCTTGTTCACCTGGGACTTTGTGTTGGATCTGGCGGCAGTAGCGCCTGACACGAGGGGAAAAACTGACCCCTGTGGTGTTGGCCGTCCGCCTGACAGCCAACACCGGTCGGCTGTTGACTAGCCGCGGCCGAGGATCGCGGGAGAAACCGGAGTTGGTCCGCCGGGCGAGTCAGGCGTCACCAGCGGAACATCGGGCGGGACCGGCGTCTGTGTCGGCAGCAGCGGCGCGGTCACACCCGCAACGATGGTAAAGGAGCGCGTCTCGCTCCATTCAGAGACGTTGCCGGCTTTATCCACGGTGCGGACGTGCCAGAAGTAGATGTCGCGGGATAGCAAAGTCGGCGATTTGTAGGTGAGCAGCGTGCCCGCATCGATCACCGGCAGCGGAAATGCTGGGTCGGGATCGAGCTGGATCTGGTAGCGATAGACACCGGGACTGCCCCCAACTTAGGCCGAGTTCGTGTTGGTCGAGGACGCGCCGTCCCGCGCGTCAGTCTGCTGGCGGGTGGCGCACCGGTTTCTTGGACTGTTTTTTTCCCTTAAGATGTGCTAAAATAGCTTATGACAAAATGATTTAGCACAAGCAATTGAGGATCTCCATTGAACGACCTCCAACTCAGCGACAGATACCACAAACGGGATGAATTGATCCGGCTGGCGACGGACGGCGTCGACAGCCCGGCCACGGTCCGCAATTACCGGATCGCACTCAACGGGTTTCTAGACTGGCACGAGACGCAAGGCGCGCCCGTGCTGTCGAAGGCCCTGGTGCAGCGCTTTAAGGCGCATCTACAGGGGCAGGGCTTAGCACCGTCCACCATCAACCTGAAGCTGTCGGCCGTGCGCAAACTGGTCAGCGAACTGGCGGACAACGGTGTGATCCCACAGGACATGGCGAACGGCATCAGCCGGGTCAAGGGGGTCAAGTCGGAAGCGGTTCGCATGGGGGACTGGCTCAGCTTAGCGCAGGCCCAAGCGCTGATCGACGCACCCGATACCAGCACGGTCAAGGGTCTGCGAGACCGGGCGATCCTGGCGCTGCTCGTGGGCTGTGCCTTACGCCGGGAGGAATGTGCCGGCTTGCGGATGGAACATATCCAGCAGCGCGAGGGACGCTGGGTGATCGTGGACCTGATCGGCAAGCGCGGTAAGATGCGTTCGGTTCCTATGCCATCCTGGGTGAAAGCCGCGCTGGACGCCTGGACCGAGGCCGCGAGCATCACGACGGGCGGTCTGTGGCGCACCTTCTTCAAGGGAAATACGCTGGATCACAACAGCACCGGCCTGACCAGCCAGGCGATCTGGCTGGTCGTCCATGAGTACGCGACGGCGCTCGGCTTCGCCAAAATCGCCCCGCATGACCTGCGCCGGACGGCCGCCAAACTCATGCTGCAAGGCGGCGCGTCCCTGGAACAAATCTCGCTGATCCTGGGCCACAGCAGCCTCGATGTGACTAAGAAATACCTGGGCGTCGAACTGGAACTCACCAACGCCGCGACGGATAAGATCGCCCTGTCACTGAAGCGCCAGTAGCCGCGATTAACGGGGACATAACCTCGACGAGCGAGCAACCGCTGTTTCGACGCGTCATCGGGCGGCTGGTTTGGCGAGCAGCTCACTCCATTGACTTCATCCTCGCCTGGTCCGTCTGGCAGCGTCGCCGTCAGGCCCTTTTACCTTACTATCTGCGGCTGTCGTCCTAAGCAATGGTCACTAACGCCTCGGCCACCTGCCCCAACCGCTGTTCGTCGATGGTGAGATTGGCGGCAATCCGAACACGTCGGGCGGGCGGCACAGGGGGCACCCGCACGGTGAAGAGGGTTTCGGCGCGGCTGCGCGCTTCAAGGGTGATATTCTGCTCGGGCGGCTCGCTCGTCCAGCCGGATGGGATCACCATCTGGACGGTGGCTGTCACCGTGTGATCAAACGGGTTGAGCACTTCAACGGTGACGGTGCTTTCTTCACCGGGGTGCACCACGATCTGGTAGGGATGGATATAGGCGGCCCGGTCTTCGCCGCCCAGGTCGAATTCATCGAGTGGTAACAGGCCCCGGTGATGCGCTTCGATAGCGGCGGCACGCAGATCTACCCGGTCAAAATAATCCGGCTCGACCCAATGCGGCTTCCAGTGGCCCGAAATAATCAGGTCCGGCGCGAGGCGGCGGTACAACGCGGCAGTGATCGGGTAGTCGGTCAAGTGGAAACGGTTGTTGTAGACATAATTCCATTCCAGCCCCGCTTTGCCCTGATACTGATCCCCGACGGCGAGCACGCGCTTACCGTCCACCTCGAACAAGACGGCGACGGCATGGCGGGTATGGCCGGGCAGTGGGTAACAGGTCAGCGTGTATTCTTCCCAGTGGATCGGTGTGTCGAGCGGCAGCACGCGGTCTACCGGGATCGGGTCGTACCACAGGCACGGCAGATCGTAATAATCCGGGCGCTGCAAGATGTCCGCGAAATTTTCGGCGGCCCACACCTGCGCTCCTTCCACCTCACGCAGCAGGTTGAGGCCCGCCACATGATCGTCGTGATAATGCGTCAGGATGGCGGCGTCTAGATGGGTGACGCCAAACTGACTTTTGAGTTTAGGCAGGGAATAGAGCCAGGGGCGGCGCGACGCGCGATCGGTCCCCGCCGGGAGGCTGGTGGAAAAGTCGTATCCGTAATCGATCAACAGCGCTTTGCCACTCTGCGAGAGCAGCACATAAGAATGCGCCCAGCAGCTCATGTTCCACAGCAGATGCGGAGTCACCACGTGGAAGGGCCGGTCCAGCAATTGAAACAAGGAGGGATATTCACTTCGATCATGCAGCAGTGCCCACAGGCGATCCACTAATCCATCGATGGCTGCATCGGCCTCGTGGATAGGATGGCCGTGCGAGGGCAGCAGCAGGTCGGGCTTTTCGTTCTGGAGCAGCTTCAGTGACGGGATGCTGGCCGCGATGCCTTCTGTCCCGTTATAGCTCCACTGCGTTGCCGCTAACGACCAGACCTTGCCCGGCGCGGCAATCAGATCACCGGAGAACCCGACGCGCTGCCCATCGATCTCGGCCAGCAGCGTGATCGAGCCGGTTGTATGGCCGGGCGTCGGCAGCACTTTGAACTGAATCCCGGCGAACGTGGGTGTCGTGTGGTCGCGCAGCAGTCCGGCGACTGTCACCGGCTCCAGCAGTGAGAAGCGATCCTGGCGGTTATTGTAATTGTTGTAGACCGGGCGCGCCTGCCAATGTGCGTCGACGCGGGCGAACAAGTCCTGCTCACTATGCGGCACCCAGATCGGGATTCCGCGCGCGACGGCTTTGGGCAGTCCCTGACCCTGGTCGCGGTGGTGGTGCGTCATCAGGATCGCGGCGATCCGATCCACACCCAGCGCGGGCAGTTCGTCCAGGATCGCGCCACTGCCGAAATCGACCAGCACGGCCTCATGATTACGCCGGATGAGATACACGTTACAGGTATCTTCAAAAACGTAGAGATTAGAACTTAACTGTCTCATAAGACCTCCGGCCGTCCCCCCTGTCCAGATGAAAATATGGTGCAGCGCCGCTGCGTTGCTGGAAGCAATTATTGTAGTGAGCACCCGAAAAAATGCCAGCCTGCTCAACGATCCTTTTTGGCATTACTATTATGGGAAAGGCCCAAAGGAGTCCAAACCATGTCAACCGCCTACATCGGAGTTTTAATCTGTGTGTTTGTGTTCTTGGGATTTTCGTTTCTGCTGGGTCGCTTGTCCTGGCGTCGCCGGGTAGCGGGCGACGAAGATAGACGCAGCTGGTGGGCCGATTGGCAGCAAGGCATGAGCACCGAAATGACGGGTGCGCTCATCGCGACGGTCTTGTTTGGCTTGGCGCTCGGCTATTTGGAGGAGCGGGATACCAAAGAAACCTTACAGCGCGAATACACCCGCGCCCGTCTCATCTATGATATGGGCAGCCTGGATAACCGGGAGGCGCAGCACGCCGTCGAACGTTTGCGGGCGCAGGGCTGGCTGACCAATCGCACGCTGAAGGATAAAGTGTTCATCGCGGCCAATCTGCGCGAAGCAGACTTGCACGCAGCGTACCTTAGGGGAGCCTCCTTTGAAAATGTCATACTCACGGGTGCGAATTTGTCCAATACGAACCTCTTGGGCACGATCTTCACCGGGGCGGATCTGAGCCAGGCACAACTGACCGGCGCATCCTACGACGACAAAACTGTGCTGCCGGACGGCCAATTCTGGACGCCCGACACGGATATGGCACGCTTCACCGACCCAGCCCATCCTGACTTCTGGCGCTCACGGAACCCCCTTTCGCCCGCCTATGGCGGTTAGCCGCTTGTGCGGAACAGGTAGGATGCACACGACGCGCGGATTTCTTGCTTGTTCACCGGGGTGTTTTACCTCAACATCCCGCGAAGGTACCGCCCATGGGAATGATGGACAATTTCAGGACTTGACAGGACTAAGCCAACGAGTAAGATGCCAATGAAGTTGTGACCTGTTCAGCTGAAAAACGCCTCGTTCCGGCTGAATGGGGCGGGGATTCTGACCTTTTGACCCTTCGACACGGTTTTGCTCCGTCTCGCTTGTCTTTTTACCTGTTTCTGGCCTTTAAGTACCACCATAAATCATCCATCATTTCGATTTGCAATACATCTACCACGACCCCTCGCCGCGTAACAAATCCATCGCCACCAAAGAACGTGACGCTCTCATTCGCGCCCGATACGCCGCCGGCGAGTCCCAGGCGGAACTGGCACGGGAGTTCGGCATTTCGTACCAGCGCGTACATCAGATCGTGCATGGACGTTGAAAATAGCGAACCTCTCCTGCCCGCAACCGTATTACAATCAGGTCAGAGTACAGGAGGTATGCAGATGACTGTATCCGTGCGCGCGGTCTACAAGGAAGGCCGATTACGGCAGCGCTTGCTGTCTGCTCCTCGAGGCGCACACGGTCGGAGCGACGGGACTCCATGCGAACCAGCGAGGGAAAGCGCGCACGTAAGCGGGAATGCCATCGATTCGGACGCCGTGTTCACTAATCGCCTCGCGATAGCTCAGGCGGCCCAACCAGAGTTGGTAGAATACGGATAGATCCGCCGTGACGAGAACGTTGACCTCGTAACCGGGATCGGTCAGGCATACCGATACGTCATCGTCTGCAATAAGCAACCAGACGGACTCTCGACGCTGGCCATAAAAATCGAACTGAATCAGGATTCGCTGATCGGGGAGATGCTCCCTGACAACACGATCATGCATCCACCATAACAGCAAAACCGGATCAAGCTCCTCGGTTCTGGGGCCACCGAAAGCCCAAGTCGACCCCCAGCTCAACAGCGCGTCGATCACGCATTGAAGTTCTGTACCAGCCTCGGTCAGAACATATTCGGTTGTTCGGCGGCCATCAAGGTGCGAGCTCTTTTCAAGCAGTCCCATCCTCTCTAACCGGCGTAACCGCTCAGACAACACCGAGCGAGAGATACCGGGCAAACCGCGCTCCAGGTCGTTGAAGTGTCGTATGCCCAGCAGCAGATCACGGACGATGAGCAAAGTCCAGCGGTCGCCGAGAATTTCGGCTGCTCTGGCAATGGGGCAGTACTGACCATACTGATACATCGCAGCTTCCGACCTTATAGTCCAACCTTCTCTAAAGACTAACTGAAATCACCTTCAGCAACCAGTTCGTTTCTAGAACTAGTCTTAATGCCGTTGGGCCGCTTATCATAACCTGCAAACCATAGGAATGCCGGTAACCCACCCCGTGGGAAATGATAAAAGGAGGTCATCATTATGACCCTGGATAGGACGTTAACAACTAGACGGATCGAGCGCGCGGACATTGAGGCCTTGCAGGTCCACTTTCAAGGTCAATTGATCAATCCTCACGACCCTGCTTATGATGAAACACGCAAAATCTGGAACGCGATGATCAACCGCCGACCGGGCTTGATTGCCGTCTGTTCGGGTGTGGCCGATGTGATAACCGCGGTGCGCTTTGCACGCCAACGCAACCTGCTCGTCGCGGTGCGTGGCGGGGGTCACAACGTCGCAGGCTCGGCAGTGTGCGATGAGGGGCTGGTGATTGACCTCTCACGGATGAAAGGGATGCATGTGGACCCGGATAGGCGAACAGCGCGCGCTGAAGCAGGGCTGCTGTGGGGTGAATTCGACCATGAAACACAGGCGTTTGGCTTGGCGACGACCGGCGGAATTGTGACACATACCGGGATTGCCGGGCTAACGCTGGGCGGCGGTCTGGGCTGGCTGATGCGCAAGCATGGCTTAGCCTGCGACAATTTGCTGTCGGTCGATGTGGTGACTGCCGATGGGGAATTTGTGAGGGCAAACGCGACCCAGAACGCTGATCTGTTCTGGGGCGTTCGCGGTGGGGGCGGCAACTTTGGCATTGATCACATCGTTTGAGTTCGCGCTGCACCCGCTCGGACCTGAGATTCTGGCCGGGCAAGTTGTGTATCCGGCGGATCAGGCTGAAGGCGTGATGCGTACTTACCGCGACACTATCGCCACCGCTCCGAACGAGCTTGGAACCATTGTCGTCCTGCAGCCATGCGCCCGCCGTACCCTGGCTACCCGAAGACGTGCATGGGCAACCGATCGTGAGCATCGCAGTGTGCTACGCTGGGCCGATAGCGGATGCGGAGAGTGTTGTTCAGGCCACTGCGCAGCCTGGGCGCTCCGCTGGCGGACAGCGTGCGCCCGACGACCTACAAGGCAAACCAGGCCATGTTCGACCCTGGCGTGCCGCACGGGTGGAATTATTACTGGAAATCGCACTATCTGGGTGTTTTAAGCGACGACGCGATCCGCACGATGATCGATCAGGCGTGGCAAACGCATTCACCCCAGTCCTACACCATCATGTTCCACTTGGGGGGCGCCGTGCGGCATTTGAGCGATGATGCGACGGCGTTCGGCGGACGTGGTGCCGAGCACGCCATCAACATCGACGCGGCATGGCCAGCGGAACTTGAGGGAGGAAGTGAGGACATCGAATGGGCACGCGCGATGTGGTCAGCGCTTGCGCCCTATTCCACGGGCGGAGTCTATACAAATTTCCTCGGCGATGAGGGGCAGGAACGGGTGAAAGCCGCGTATGGCCTGGAGAAATATGAACACTTGGTGGCGCTCAAGGATCGCTACGACCCGACCAACTTCTTCCGTTTGAATCAGAACATCAGGCCGAGTGGCCACTAATGCCAATTTCCAATTTAACCTGTCTATATCAAGCAGGAAGTTGAGCAAAGGCAGTCTGTATCCACAGCCATCCGATCAACGATTTCGGTTGGCCTTTATCCGCATTCAAGCGTCGAAGCGGATGCTCAATTTCACATCGCTTGTGCTTGAAGTGTCGCGTACACTTCGCCTTCAATCCTGGCTCGTAATACCAACTCCATTCGAGGATTGCGTGTAAACTTTTCTCCCCCAAAAAACGCGCAGCTGCCTACCCTCGCGGCAGCGCAAGGGTTTCCACGGATTAACTACGAGGTTTATAATTGTATGAACTCGTTGGTACGTTGAGTGGGTGACATGCCGCTGCCATGGTCGCATACCATCTTCCACCTCAGGCTAATCCTTTCGTCGGAAGAACTCAAGAACTCGCGCAGATTTCTGCTCTACTGGATGATCCTGCCTGCCGCCTGCTGACGCTGGTCGGCCTCGGGGGCATCGGCAAGACCCGGCTGGCGCTCGAAGCCGCCCACCAATTCCTCGGGCACGCCTACTTTATCCCGCTCCAGCCGCTCACCTCAGCGGATTTCCTTGTCTCCGCCATGGCGGATGCGCTTGGCTTGCGCTTCAATTTCGGCAACGATCCGCAACAGCAACTTCTCGACTATCTGCATGAGAAGGCTAGGCTGCTGGTGCTGGACAACTTCGAGCATTTGCTCAATGGGGCGGCGCTTCTCTCCGAAATTCTGGCGTATGCCCCCGACGTGCGGATGCTGGTCACGTCGCGCGAGCGGCTCAATCTGGTCGAGGAATGGGTATTGGATGTCGAGGGATTAGCATACCCTGCCGGCGAAACCGTGGCCGATGCTGAGGCGTACAGCGCCGTCGAGCTGTTTGTTCAGCACGCACGGCGAGCGAAGGTCGGCTTCATCGTGACAGCTGCCAACCGCCCCGCTGTCGTGCGCATCTGCCGCTTGGTGGGTGGGATGCCGCTGGGCATTGAACTGGCCGCCAGTTGGGTGCGAGCACTCTCCTGTGAGGCGATTGCCGACGAAATCGCGCACAGCCTGGATATCCTTGAGACACCCGCGCGCAACATCGAGGCGCGCCATCGCAGTATGCGGGCGGTATTCGAACCGATGTGGGCGCGGCTGCGTGACGACGAGCGCGACGTGTTCATGCGGCTGAGCGTCTTTCGCGGCGGCTTCACCCGTGCGGCTGCCGAAGCAGTCGCCGGCGCATCCCCGCTCATGCTCTCTGCACTGGCGGATAAATCTCTGGTACAACTGACATCGACAGGCCGCTATGAGATGCACGAACTGGTCCGTCAATACGCGGAAGCCTGCTGTCTCGAAGATACTCACGGCCAAAGCGAATATGTTCACGACCGTCATTGTGTCTATTATGCTGCTTTCCTGCAGCAGCACGAAGCCGATTTGAAAGGGGCCGGTCTTCTGCGCGCCCTGGCCGAGATTCGTCTTGAGATCGACAACATTCGCACCATGTGGCGGTGGGCGGTCCGAAAGGGAATGGTACGAGAAATTGAGATATCCCTCGACAGCCTTGCCGTCTTTTATCATGTACGATCCTGGTTTAACGAGGCCGAAGAGTTGTTGCGAAGGGCTGCCGCAAAGCTGAGACCCGAGCGCTCCGTAGTCCTGGCGCGATTACTCTTATGGCAGGGTCATTTCTCGTTCGTGCTCGATGAGCCTGACCTTCCCAATAAGATCAGTCGCCTGCTTCAGGAGGGAGTTGCCATGCTGCGTGAACTGGATGCGTATGGAGAAACCGCCATGCCTCTCTGGTTGTTGAGTAACTGGAATGACAACCCGGAGAGGCGTGATGAAATCAATCAGTTTTGTCTGGATAGCCTCGCCGCACACAGGAAAAAAGGAGACCGGTGGGGAGCCGCATGGACATTGATTGGGTTGGGGAATATTCCTCTGTTAGAGGGCGCCTACGAGGAAGCACACGGGTATTCCTGGGAAGCATTTGTGATCTTCAGGGAGATCAACGATCAGCTGGGAATGGCAGCCGCACTTCAGGCACTCATCAAGGTAGCTTCTGCACAGGGTACATATCTGGAGCAAAGACGGTATGCACACGAAGCGTTCACCCTTGCCACTGCGATCGACGATCGGGCGGGAATCGCCGCGGCGCTGCTGGCCATGGGCCAGGCGGCATACAACCTGGGCGCGTATACCGAGGCGAAGCAGATCGTGGAACAAAGTCTTCCTCTATACGCGGAAGTATTTCCCGGGGATACCAGACCTATCACCACCTTAGGACAAATTGCCATTGCGATGGGTGACTTCCGTCAGGCCAGACGCTATTTCCACGAAGCTTTGCGGCGCGGAACAGACTGGAATATTGCCATGTGGGCTCTGATCCCAATAGCCAGGTTTTTCACAGCAAACGGCCAAAACGAGCGGGCTGTCGAGATGATAGCCGCAGCCACCTCTTTCGCGCCGGGAGAACTGCATGCAATCGACGCCGAGATAAAGTCTTTGATCACCGAACTGGAAATCGCTCTCCCGCCGGAGGTTTTCGCTGCTGCCAGACACCGTGGAGAAAACGGCAATCTCAACGCGATGATATCAGCCCTGCTGGATGAGGTGTCGGACGAGCTTCCCGGAAATACTGTGTTCCCTACTGATGGTGATTTCGGACAAGGCCCACAAGCCTCAATCGCCCCGCCGCTCATCGATCCCTTGAGCGAGCGCGAGCTGGAAGTCCTGCATCTTGTCGCTGAGGGACACTCGAACCAAGAAATCGCGGACCGGCTGTTTGTCGGCGTGAGCACTGTCAAGAAGCATATCAACCACATCTTCGACAAACTCGATGTGAAAAACCGCACGCAGGCAGTCGCTTACGCCCGCAATCTGCGCATCATCACCTGAAATTCACCCACTTCACCGGCTCTATTCTCCTTTTGGTTGACGACAGTTCATCCAACTCCCTGCTATCGTGAAACCAATGCCGGGACGTTCAGGAAGCCTCGATACGCTTCTGGGCAACCGAAACACCCGGCAGAACGGTCATTCACATTTAGCAGGGGAGAAAATGCTATGTCGCACCACGTCCGCTCAAGTTTTCTCAACCGCCCAATCATATTGTTAGCCACGATACTCCTTGTTGTACTTGGTCTAGGGGTACTCAGTCCGGTGCTAGCGAAGTCCACCATCGCAGGACTCCGTCCAACCCACCGGCATGCAGGTCGCCAAGTGGACGCCCTGGGTGCTGACGTCGGGCGACCAGTTCCGCCTGGACGCGCCGCCGGATGAAGCAGCGACGGCCGAAGAGATCGCGCAGTTGATGGATTTGGCCGCGCAGCGTGACGAGGCGGCGCTCCTCCAGATTGCCTACTGGAATGCCGGTGCCCCCGTCTACCGCTGGAACCAGATTGCGATCGATGCGCTGGTGAAACGGGGCATCCCTGCGAACATTGCCTTCCGCGATCTCGCCCTCCTGCATGTGGCGATCTATGATGCGACGATTGCCGCCTGGGATAGCAAATACACCTATAATCGGTTGCGCCCCAGCGAGGTCGACCCATCGCTGACGACGGTGTTCGATAACCCCGACAGCCCGTCCTACCCGTCCGAATATGCCGTCACGGCGGGGGCTGCGGTCGCCATCCTGTCCTGGCTGTTCCCCGAGGATGCCCAGATGTTCCAGGACAAGGTTCAGGAGGCGGTGAATTCGCGCCTGCTGGCGGGTGTCGAATATCCGAGTGATATTGAGGCCGGTCTGGCTTTAGGTCAACAAGTAGCGGAACTTGTGATCGAGCGCGGGAACGCGGATGGCACGAGTGCGCAGTGGACCGGCACGGTTCCCACCGAACCCGGCTACTGGACCGGCGAGAATCCCGCCTTCGCGATGGAAGGAACCTGGCAGACCTGGGTGCTGACGTCACCGGATCAGTTCCGCCCTGGGCCGCGCGCCGCTTACAACTCCGCAGAGCTGGCGGCTGAAATGGACGAACTGCACGTACGCCTTTGAACGCACGCCCGCCACCAACGCCACGGCGATGTTCTGGGAATATGGCGCTGGTGGTCGTCGTGTCCACCGCTTCTGGAACGAGGAGGCGAGCCGGCTCGTCCTGGAAGCTGGTCTGGGGGACAACCCGCCGCTGGCCGCCCGCGCCTACGCGCTCCTCAATATCGCCACGCACGATGCCCTGACTGCCTGCTGGGACGCGAAGTACACGTATTGGGATATGCGGCCCTTCCAGCTCGACCCGGAATTCAGCCCGCTGTTTACCACACCCAACCACCCCAGCTATCCGTCCGCACATTCGTGCCTCTCAACGGCCGCCGCCAACACCCTGGCCTATCTGTTCCCACCTAACGCGGCTGACGTGATCGCGCTGGCGCACGAGGCCGGCCAGGCCCGCGTGTGGGGAGGCATCCATTTTCGTAGTGATATTGTGGCCGGTGAGGCGCTCGGTAAGTCGGTCGCCGATGCTGTGATCGCACGCGCCATGATGGATGATATCCAGTGATTTTTTAGTCGTCCTGCGAAGCATGCAGCCCCCCAAACGAGGGCTGCATGTCGCACACTACCTTGAGATACTGACCCGGTTTGGGAGAGCAGAAACATTCGTCCGTTATCTATCCTAAAGGCTCAGTCCAGTGTGGAGGGAAGCATGAATAATCAACCGGAGAAACGTGAAAAACAGGTAATGAAACTAAATCTCCATGAACTGCGACAGGCCGCCGCCGAGTTCCCGACTTTGCTGCCGACCGCCATACCTGCCGGTGAGAGAGTCATAAGGATGGGGTGGTAGCCCGGTCGAAAGCCCAGGAAACGCCGCTGAATTGCCAGTTTGTGTTTCAAATGACGGTTATTCTGAAGCCGCCTCTGGTCCTCGAAAATACACCGCGTGGGACGCGCCAGATCCTCGCCGCGACAGGTGGGCGGCTCGTCGGGCCAGCCATAGCGGGAGAACTGCTGCCCGGCACAACCGACTGGCCGTGCATGCGCGTGGACGGGGTGGCGGAGTTGGATGCCCGGGTCACCGTTCGCCTCGATGATGAACATCTGCTGTACATTGCGTATCCCGGCTACTTCATTGCATCGCCGGAAGTCCGGGACCGCCTGCTTGCCGGTGAATCGATCGAGCCCTCTCACTACTATTTTCGGGTTACACCGCGCTTTGAGACAGGTTCGGAACAGTACAGTTGGCTCAACCGGACTATTGCCGTTGGGGTTGGGGAAGTAGGCCCCAGTTTCAAGTGGGTATCGTATCGAGTGTACCAGGTGCTCTAGTGATTTTCGTGGAGGAGGCTTCCCGTTTTATATCCAAGGAAATGTCATGAATAACTGAGAGAGCAATCGGATCACCTCACTCAGCCACCACATTCTATCAGGCCGAAGAAAAACAAAACAGACAAAACCAGGTGAGACAATGTCGCTTACTCGGAAAGCATCACATGGTCTGCAATTAAAGGCAGCAGCGGAGCGCAACTCTTGCCACCCTAACGGCAGTTCACGCCCATCCCTTTTCGTGAGGGAAGAGTCAGGGAATGGGCGGGCGGTACGCCGTCTCTTGTGGTTCGTCTTGATGATGGTGCTGGGCGTGGTCGGATGTACGTTGTCCATGAGTGGCGTACTGTTGACTGTCCGTCAGGAAACCTCGCCGCTACGGCAAGTGGCACTGGCTGAGTGGGAGCAGGCGTGCTTACTCGGGTTAGAGCCTGAGACGCACGCGCAGACGATTGCTGAAGGCAAAATGTCGTACCAGGGATCGGTGCCAGGTCCCAGCAAGTTCCAGGCAGATTACGAAATCTATAGCGCCGGGGCAGTCACCCTGGCTGACCTGCTGCTGACCGCAGGTCGCCCTCAGGCCGGATGTCTGGACTATGGCAGACTGCATGGAGAACCCGTGATCTGGGTGCGACTGATACTTGGCGATGGGCGCATTGAAGCCTATTCTGCGGTCCCCAGTATCACCAAGCGTCTCATGCCTGATGCGCCAGTATACGTACTTTACTGCTACGAGTTGGAAACAAACAATCTGCAAGATCAACCAGGGAACTGGCGAGGGCTTGTGTCCCTGGACAGCTACGAGAGCTGCAGGCACAGTGGGACTGCAACCCCACCCTAGTACACGTCGGCTGAAATTCGCCTCTGGTTTCGTAGGGGTAGGGCAAGCCTCGCCCCTGCGAAAAACCCTGGATCAACTTCCGTCAGGCTGCACTAGTGGCCCATCACCCACCTCAAGCTAAGCCTGCTGCTGGCTGGCTTAACCTTCGAGAATGGGGCGTTATTCAAGGGGGAATTCGTGACGTCACTACGACAAGCAATAAATACACACCTGCCTGAATGGACCAGACCCAGTCACGCCGTACTGCGTTACATGCTGCAGCGGAAGACAAAACAATGGGGGTGGCAGTTCATCGGACGGTCAGGCGGGCTCGTGTTCGCTGCGGGTTTACTCGCGATCAGCTGGGCTGCCCATGCCGCGCATATGCCGCTGGTCGTCAACAACTCCACTGGCTCGCCACTCGTGTCCGTGCTCTATTTCCCGCTGCTCATCCTGCAGTTAGTGGCGTTGATGATAACTCTGCTGTGGGTTTCAGACCTGGAGACAGTAGTGCGAGAGACCAGTTCCTGGGAGATGATCCGGGCTACCAGTCATGGTGTTCATCTCGTCTGCTTCACCCGTTGGGTGGCAATATTTTACCAGATGCGGCACTGGCTGTTGCTGCTCCTAGGACCACGCATCCTCTTCGCTGGATTTATGTGGCTGCAGCTAGGAGATTACCAGGGACACCACCTGGACCTTTACGCCACCGAAATCACACCGCAAGTCCCTTCTGGTGTGGCTGTAATGATGCTTGCCGCTCTGGTCATAACCCAACTTATTCAGATCCCTGTGCTGCTCGGGCTAAATGCGGCGATTGGCATGTTGATTTCAGCCGCCTTTCGGAAATCAGCGTTGGCGGGGCTGGTGCGGACCGGCACGTTCGCTGCTGAGTTAGGCTTGTTTGGGCTGGTGTTTCCCGCCCTGCTGGAGCTGTTGAATGCCGACCTCGGTTCACATGCATCGCTTCGATTAGTTGACCTGGTGCTGATCGGGATTGTGGGTGATCAGGGCCTGGGTTTCACCAACCTGCCAGCACTCTTGCAGCTGTGGACCGATGTAGAATATAGCGTTCTGCTAGGTGGAGTGTTGATTATGCTGGTGGCAATCCAGGTTGTGTTGACTCATGGAGTGCTGACAGTAACGGCACGGTTCGTAGCATCCAGCTGATAACTACGATGCGGACGGGTAGGCCAGCCCACTCCGGGTACCCATGAATTGAGCAACACTCGTCTCTGATTTTGGGGGTCTTCACCACGACTACCGACGGATCGTATAACCGAGAAGACGGCCTCGGATAGCTCTATTGACCCCCACAGCCAGATCGGGAACGTGCCTGGACAGGTGATAACCCAACACATACCCGGATGTGATCACGTCACCGGCTTGAGTTGGGATATTGAGTGAGTGGTGCGCCATTGGGATCCACGCTACTCACCAGGTACAATAACCGCCATCAATGATCAGATCGTGCCCCGTCATGAAATCGGAGACTTCTGCAGCCAGATACACCACAGCGCCTTGCAGATCGGTAACTTCCGCAGTTTTGCCCAGGGGGGTACGGGACATCCATAGGGGCATCATCTCCATGCCGATCGGAGTTGCTACCAGATCGTCCAGCAGTTTCGTGCGTGTATACCCCGGACTGATACTGTTTACGCGAATGCCTTTGGGTGCCCATTCCGCAGCGAGGGACCGCGTCATATGCACGACGCCAGCCTTCGTGGTATTGTAGACGACCTGTTTCTGGGGTGTGTTCACAATGGAACCGGAAATGGATGCTGTATTGATGATCTTACCATATCCCGCTGGCAGCATAACGCGGCCCTCGGCTTGAGCGCAGAAAAACAGGCCACGCAGGTTCAGGTTGGATATGCGGTCCCAATTCTCTTCGTCAACGTCTTCGGCTGCCAGTCCAATCTCCCATGCCAGCATTGTTCACAGCAATCGTCAGCTTGCCCCATTTGTTGACTACTGCGGCGACCATTTTTTGAATTTGCGCGTTCTGAGTGACATCCGCCGTAACAGCGATCGCGTCAATCCCTTTTGCCGCAAGCTCGCCCGCCACCGCCTCAGCCAGATCAGCTTTAATGTCCACCACAGCTACGGCAGCGCCGGCCTCGCCCAGCGCATGGGCGAACGCGCGGCCAATGCCTCTGCCCCGCGCCCGTGACCAGCGCCACACGACCCGCTAATGTGAAGCGTTCAAGGATCGGCTTTGATGACAAAACAACGTCTGTCATGGTATTTTCTCCTGCTCAGAAAAATACTTGTGTTCAATAATCAAGACATTATTTGGTATTGAACTTTCATGCGTTTTGGATCAGATTGCGCCAGTTCAAGCCCTTTGGCAAACTCCTCAAGGGGCAGCCGGTGAGAAATCAGCGGCTCCACTTTGACCACGCCGCTCTCGATCATGGCGATACTTGCCTGAAACGTCCGGTTGACGGCGAAACTGCCGACGATGGTCAGGTCTTTGCGGAAGACTTCATAGGGCATAAATGAAATCCGCGTATCGCGCGGTGTGACGCCGAATACCCAGAGCGTTCCTCGCGGGCGCAGGTAGTCAAAAGCGGCTTCAAGCACATGAGGTATGCCGGTTGCATCCACCACCATATTGAAACCATCGGGTTCAATAGTTTTCAATCGCTTCGCCTGTTTTTCATCCGCCAACACCGTTTCAGTCGCGCCCAGTTCGGCCACCAGCGCCAGCCGATAAGGGACGGTATCCGAAACCACCAGCTTTCGAAGCGCCGCTGTAGCGGATCGCCTGGGCCAACAGGCAGCCCATTGGCCCTGCACCCAAGATCAGCACACTCGCGCCCGGCGGAATACGCACGCGCTCCAGCCCCCAGGCCACACAGGCCAATGGTTCGACCATGGCCGCCGCCGCAAACGACATATTGCCGATGGGCAAACACGTTGCCCTCCGGAACCACGACATATTCGGCAAACGCGCCATCACGAGTGACCCCGACTGCGGCCAGATTATGGCACTGGTTGGGTTCGTTGCGCTGACACGCGGGGCAACGGTTGCAGGGGATATTCGGATCCGCCGTAACCCGGTCACCCACCTTGTAGCGGGTAACGCGATCGCCAACACCAGCCACCACACCGCTGAACTCATGTCCAGGGATCAGCGGATATTGGGCCTCGTATTCACCCTTAAAAATATGAATGTCTGTACCGCAAATACCAGCCGCATGAACCTGAATGAGTACATCGTCCGACCCTATTTGGGGGATTTCCGCACTTGTGAATTCAGCCTGTCCTGGCGCTTCGATTTTCCCGGCTCTCATAGTTTATCTCGCCTTATCATTCAGTTATGGTTTGAGAATGACCTTGATAGACTGCTCACCGGAGGCCACCAGATCAATCGCCTTGCTGGAAATCGGACAGCGGCAGTTCGTGGGTGATGATCTGATCCAGAGGCAGTTGTTTTTTCGCGATCATATCGATTGCCACCGGGTAGGTATACGGGCTGAGGCTCGATCCGTGGATATTCAACTCTTTGTGATCCCCGATAATCGACCAGTCTATCGTAGCCGGTTCGCCCATCACGCTGAACTCAACGAACGTGCCGCCCTTGCACAGCATGTCCAATCCCTGCTGTACCGCTGCCGGATGTCCCGTCGCCTCGATATAGACATCACAACCATAACCGTCTGTCAAGCTTGAGATTTCGGCTATAACATCTCTTTTCTGGGATTCATAACGAGATCAGCCCCGCACGCTTTGGCGACCCCCAGACGCTTATCATTCACATCAAGCGCGATCAGCAAGCGCGGATTCTTAAGGCGAGCGGCCGCCACCATGCCTAACCCCAACGGCCCAGCACCCGGCAATCACTACGACGTGATCGAAATCAATTTCCCCTCGTTGTACCGCGTGTATCGAACAAGCCAGCGGTTCAATAAAAGCGGCATGGGTGGCGGGAATTGACGCGGGCACCTTGTAGTTGAGAGCGCCGCGCGGAAATTTCATGTATTCCGCCATGGCACCAAAGGTTTTCTGACGAAAACCATACACATTATGCTCTGAACACAGCCAGTACTGCCCCCGTGCCGCATAACGATCGGTCCAGGTTGGAACGATCTGCTCTGATACTGCCAGATCACCCAGCGCCAGCCCATACTTTTCGCCAGCACCCTTACCCAGCGCGACGACTTCCCCACGAACTCATGACCGGGGATCACCGGCGGCTGGCAGTATCCTTCAGCTCCCCCGTTCCCCCAGAACGCGTCCGCGCCCTGATAGCATTTCAAATCACTGGCGCAGATACCCACAGCATGTACACGAATCACAACTTCTTCCGGGCCCGGCTCCGGGACTTTCCATTCCTGCAACCGGTAATCTCCCGGGCCATAAGCAAACAACCGCAAGCATGGTTTGGGGCAGTGGTTCTTTTGCCTCGTAGTTCATGGTTATTTGGCCTTATTGTGGCAATTCGATCTGAACCTTGACCGAAGTTGGCGGCATGTGAGCTGCGAACTCAAAAGCCTCGATACTCGTCGGAAAAATCGTACTTGTCTGTGATCAGCGGTTTGACATCGAGCCGCCCGCCTCCCATCAGCGACAGTGCTTTGGGATAGACGTGCGCGTAACGGAAGATGTGTTCTACGCGGGCCTCCTTGATCTGCGCGGCAACCACATCATAGGCGATCGGATTGCCGGGCATACCGATATAAACCACACAACCGCCGGGAGCCAGAATGTCGAAGACACTCGCGGCGGCCTTCTCGTTGCCGCTGGCTTCAAAAACGATGTCGGCTCCCCAGCCCTGGGTCATTTCGTTTACGACATCGGTCAGGCTGTCTTGGCTGACGTTGACGGGCGTAACCGGCCCCAGGGTCGCTGCCAGATCGAGCTTGGGTTGAACCACATCGGTAACAATGACCTGACCACAGCCCCCGGCCAGGGCCGCCAGAATGGTAACCATGCCAATCGTGCCAGCGCCCATCACCACGGCGACATCGCCCGGCTTGATCTGCGCTTTGGTGGCGGAATGCATACCGATCGCCAGCGGTTCAACCAACGCCCCCTCGGCAAAACTGACATTATCCGGGAGCTTGAATGTAAAGGCGGCAGGGTGCACCACTTCGGGACGCAGCACGCCATGAATCGGCGGGGTGGCCCAGAAGCGCACGGCTGGGTCCAGGTTGTATTTTCCCAACCGGGTGGCCTTGCTGTTGGGATCGGGGATGCCCGGTTCCATGCACACGCGGTCGCCGACTTTCAGATTCTTGACCTGATCGCCGATCTCGATGATGGTGCCCGAAGCCTCGTGCCCTAATACCATCGGCTCTTTGACGACAAAGGGGCCAATGCGCCCTGTTTCGTAATAATGGACATCGCTGCCACAAATCCCGACCGTGTGGAGCTTGATGCGAACATCATGCGGGCCCAGTACTTCTTGAATATCAATATCACGCAGATTAAGCTTCTTGGTCTTTTCCAGAACAAGGCTTCCATATTGTGCTCCTGTTCAACCTGTATTTTCTCGTTTATCCTCGCGTAAAAATGAGGGCAGAAAGGATCAACGTCAGAATGGTGGCTAACGTGAGCGTGATATATTCCTCCAGGAAACGCATCCATAACAGGTGGATGGCGACCATGAGAATGATGCTGACAAATACCCGATCGAACGGGTTGGTGTCGAAGGGGAGAAATCCCCGCCGTTTGCCCTTGATCGGGACCGGACTTCTTCCGATGCACAATCTCGAGAAACCTGGGCATATTCCTGGCTGCAGGCCGTTCGCTCTGTACATCCAGTTTTCCTTTGGGCACGACCCTACTCCTTTACCGCGCCAAACGTCAGCCCCATGACAATGTAGCGTTGGACAAACGAGATGAAGATCAGCGAAGGGATCAAAGTGAGGGTGGCGACCGCCGCCATCTCGCCCCAATTGGTGCCCGTTACGGTCACGAATTCCGCCAGGCCGGTGGTGATGGTACGCGCTTTGACACTGGTTAGCGTGGCGGCATACAGGTACTCATTCCAGGCAAAGATCCAACTCAAGATGGCCGTGATAGCCAGGCCCGGTGCGGCCAGCGGAATGATGATGCGCCGCAAGATGGTCCCCGTGCCAGCGCCATCGACCATGGCCGCTTCATCCAGTTCTATTGGGATGCCGTCGATCATGCCTTGCAGCACCCATATTGCGAATGGCAAGTTAAAGACGCAGTACAACAGGATCAGCCCGATGCGCGTATCATACGAGCATCCAATCGCCATACTTAAAGGTCTTGGTGAAAAGCAGAAACAAGGGCAGCAGGAACACGGCAGGGGGAGCCATCCGGTTGGTGATCGTCCAGAAGAAGATGTTGTCGGACCCGGGCAGACGCCAGCGCGAGAGCGCATAGGTCGCCAGCAGCGCCAGGATCGTCACCAGAAGGGCATTGGAGGTCGCAATGACGATCGAATTGACCATGTACTTCCGGAGAACAGGATCGTTGATCGTATTGGTGTAATTCTGCTCAAAGAAGGAATTGATGATGAAGTTGGGCCGGTCAAATAGCTCTCTGCGGCTGCGCGCTGAAATGACCACCATCCAGTAGATCGGGATCAGGGTGATGAACGAAGCCAGCACCCAGACGCTGTAAGCGGTGGCGTATCTCGATATTTTGCGTGCGATCTTTGAGTTAAGCACAATTAGCGTTCTCCTCTCCTTTGCGCCCCGATGCTGGTGTACAGCAGCCATGAGATCACTATGGTGAAGTACAGCGTCAGCAAGGACATGGCCGAGCCGTAACCGTAATCGGTCTTGGGAAACACGATGCGCCAGATGTGAAGCCCGGTATACCGGGTGGCCGCCGCCGGGCCGCCGCCGGTCAGCATCCAGACCTCATCCACCGTGCGCAGCGCGTCCATGAGCCGGATGAACACCGTGCTCAAGATAATCGGGCGCAGGAGTGGTACTTTGATATACCAGAACACCTGCAGTCGGTTGGCTCCATCGACCAGCGCCTGTTCCAGAGGCTCTTTAGGGAGGGAGACCAACCCGGCGAGCATGGTCAGCGTGACAAACGGGGTCCAGTGCCATACATCCATCACCACCGTCGTCCAAAACGCCTGAGTCGCATTCGCCGAGATGCTGTAGTTGAAGTCGAACCAGCGGTCCAGATAATAGGGGACCGGGCCAAACCCAGGGATGGTGAGCAGCCGCCAGGTGGCGCCGACCGCCAGCGGCGCGACCATCAGGGGAATGGTGTGAATAATGCGAAAGATCGACTTGCCTGGAAAGTCGATGGCCAACAGGTTGGCGAGCAAATAACCGATCACGAGCTGGACCAGAATCGCATAGGTGGCAAACTTGAAGGTCAGGAGAAGCGACTTCAGAAAGGGGTCGTCAAACACCAGGCGGCGATAATTGTTAAGCCCTGCGTAGTGCATGCCTTTTTCGGCTGAGAAGGCATTCCAATCGAAGAATCCCACATACAAGATGTAGAAGAACGGAAGGAGACCAACAATGAACAAAATGATCAGCGTTGGTGATATAGAAGGACCATGCTGTCCGATTCCTGCGCATACCATTTTCCCCAGTGCCGGAAATCGGCGTGCGAGCAGAGTACAGGCCGCAAAACCCATTCCGTGCTCGAACGGGACATACAGATTGTCAGGGGTAGGTTATCGATGCATCCGGGCGAAAAGGGGTTTGCTCATTCTCGCTCAGATCGTCATTAACCTACCCCTGTGAGGGTATGAGGCCCCAGGACAAGGGCACGTCATACCCCCAAAGGCTTAGCATGGTCTACTACTGGCCGTAGCCTAGACGGGCCATTTCCTCATCGGCGGCAGCCGCTGCTTGATCAAGCGCCTCTTCCGCCGTGATTTCACCCGCGAGAGCCTGCCAGATGAACGGTTCCACCACCGAACGTACCTGAGCATGGAACGGGTGGGCAGGAGCGCCCTTGAACAGATAGCCCTGTTCCCTCATCAGGGTATAGTACCCATTGGTCTGCGCATCCATTTCAACGACCAGCGGATCATCGAAGGTCGCGTCGTGGACGATCCGCGAGCCAGCCACCGCCCATTCAGCCTGGACAGAAGGCTGGCCGATGAACTGGAGCCAGAGCAGGGTTGCTTCTTTGTTCTTGGAGGAGTGTGGGATACCAAAAGCGCCACCGTCATAGTAACCGATGTAACCTTCGCCCGCTTCGGCGGCTTCCATCACGCCTTCAGCCACGGGGGGCAGCGCCACACCAACCTTCCCTACCACACTCGACTTTTCGGCATTCGAGGCGATCCAGGCGGTGTTCTCGCCGTAAACCCAACCCTGGGCGGCGCGGCCGGCGGCAAACGTGGCCGCGACCTCATCCCAGGTGCTGGCGGTCGATTCCGGTGGTGCATATTGGAGCAGACTAACCCACCAGGCCAGGGCTTGCTTGGCGGCGTCGCTGTTCATCGCGCCGCCATTTTCGACCGTGGCCTTCCAGTTCTCCTCGTTGATGCCCCAGTTGTACACACCGAAGGTGGGCGCAATCGATTTCGAAGAACTCGTAGAAGGAGGCCGAGTGGCCCGTAGTCCCCTGAACCGTGGTGCCCCACAGCTCCATGTCGTGATCTTCGCCCCATTTGGTGAAGAACTTGGCGATGTCTTCGTACTGTTGGTGCGTGGTCGCCGGAGCCAGCGGGTAGCCGTATTCCGCCTCAAACGCGGCCTGAATCTCGGGATCGCCGAACAGATCCGTGCGATACAGGTAGATCTTCACAAAGGCTTCCATCGGAACGCCGAAGACGTGGCCGTCGGCATTCTTGAAGTCGTTGATGAAGGACGTAAAGTCGGCGAAATCGAAGTCGGGCGCTACCAATTCAGGATGGTCCGTCAGTGTCTGGGTAAGGTCAACCAGATAATCCTGAGCCAGGTAGCTGAAGACGATGTCCTGCTCGATGTAGACAAAGTCATAGATGCCGGAGCTGGCTTCCATGTCTTGGATGGCTTTGGAATACATCTGATCCCAGGACGTGGGCTCAAGCTCAACCTTGATGCCGGTCAGTTCCTCGAACTGAGGAGCCAACACGTCAGCGGCATAATTGGACGGGGGAGTGCTTTCTGAGATGCCGTGGAGGGTGACGCCTGCATACGGTTCCGCCGCCGTCTTCCACCAGCTTTCTTCCTGCGCGTTGGCGGTCAGCCCAAAGCCGCTGAGAACAGCCAATAACACAACAAAGGTAATTAGCTTTTTCATTTCCCTTCTCCCTTAAATCACAATTTGACGGCAAATGCCGATTTCTTCGAGTCGCAAGACTCTCCATCGAAAGTTCAGACAACTTCTTCAGTACCTTCACCTCCCTGTAGCACTCAGCTTTTTCGGAATCGAAGCGGCGGCGACTTTCGAGAAAACTAGGGAACCAAGGCAAAACAGATTCGGATACGAGTGCGGCTCTTTCACTCATTCTAAGCTGAAAGAAGCCAAGGCGGAGCGAATATTTCTTTCACTCTTATTATATATTATAGTGGGGAAAGGTCATGAAGGACCTGCCAAGACTCTGCCAGTATGCTGACACAGTTGAAGCAGGAGACGTCGAAGCGGTTGTGCCGTCAGGCATTTCGAATAACGTCGCTGTTCGCCCGAATGTATTCCAGGATTTTGGCAGTGGATATCCGGTTTGGGTGTTGCACTACAATCCGGCTGCCCTGGTTGGCTAACAGGTCTTCTGCAAAATTAGTGGCGCTCAGCAGGATGATGGGCACACTCGCCAACTCCGCATTGTTGCGCATATAGTCCAGAATGAGCATACCATTCGTACCTGGCATGGTGGAATCGAGCAAGACCACGCCGGGAGTCTTCAGTTTTATCCGCTCAATCGCGTTATCACCGGTGTGGATACATTGGATGCTGTAATGATCCCCTGATGCCTGGAGAACACGCTCCACCAGTTGAGCAAAACCGGGATCGTCATCGATAATCAATACGTCATGAACAGGTCCAATATTCTGAACAGCCTGGATAAGCTCGACTGACGTCACCGGTTTAACGAAGCTGGCCGCCACATTCAGTTGTTTCAAAATCCAGGATCGACTTGGGAGCGAACATTCGATCCACGGCACCAAAGTCGGCAGCGAGGGGCCCGCTTTGTGGTTGATGTGCGGCGCGATGTTATGGACAATAATGTCGGGATAGTATTCACTGATGGCTGTATCCAGCATTGCCAGACTATCAACCTGAGCAATCTCGTATTTGCCCATATACTCCTTCACCATCGCGGCCACCAGGGGATCCGAGTCAATCACCAACATAACCGCTTTATCCCCGGTTGGGGGTAACTCCTCGATATTGTCGGGCAGTTTGAACGTCGTCTTCATCTCCTCTTCGAAGATCGGAACGGTAAACGTAAAGGTGGAGCCAACGCCGACCTTGCTTTCCACGCGAATTTCCCCGCCATGGGATTCGACAAACTCCTTTGAAATGGCTAATCCTAGTCCGGTGCCTCCATGACGCCGGTTGAGCGAGCCATCAACCTGATAAAACTCATCGAAAATGAAGGAAACTTTCTCAGCAGGGATACCTACCCCACTATCGCTGACACTGATGGATACTTCATGTTCATCGGCTCTCGCAGTGAGCCGAACGTATCCTGTTTCAGTAAAACGATAAGCGTTATTGATCAGGTTCAAAATCACCTGACGGATCCGTGTCTTATCCACTTTGACGATGGGAAGATCGTGAGCTAGATCGACCTGGAATTGAACCTGTCGCTCGCGGAACAGATCCTTGGCGATGTCAATTCCTTCTTCAAGGATGAGTGTAATCGGTGTCAATTCCCTATGAAGCCTAAAGGCCGACATTTGGAACCGTGACAGATCGAGAATGTCATCGATCATCTCTAATAAATGACGGCTGCTCCGATAAATCTGGTAAATGTCCCCCTTCAAGGTTGGAGGCCAATCAGCACCGCCATAGACTTCGGGAGACAGGTGCATGACCTCGGTGAAACCCAGCACCAAATTCAGCGGTGTGCGCAGTTCATGGCTAATATTGGCGGCGAATTGCTCCTTGAGCTGACGGGCGTCCTCTGCTTCTTTGTGGGCGGCACGCAGCTCAATCTGCGCTCGACGCAGAGCGGCATTTGACCTTTCTAAGGATTTTAAGGTTCTCAGGATTTCTTCGCGGTTCTTATGTGCCTCCTCAAGTAATGCATTGGCGCGTTGTTCATTCAGCTTCGTCCAGTGGAATGTTACGTAGATAGTTTCGACCGTTACCCAAGACAACACTCCCGTAAACAAAGAAAAAGCGACAAAACCAAGCACCGGATAGTCACGCTCACCAGTCAGGGTCAGAAGCAGAATAGTGACCACGATGAGGCCACTGTTCAGTGCGCCGTCAATCGAGAGTAAGACGATGCTCGCCATGATGGTCGGCAATCCCAGGAAAATCCACCAGGCTTCTGGATTAAACAGGAGGACAATAATCAGCCACAAGGTGATCGACCAAATGAATGCATAGCGCGCCAGCCGTCGATTTCCTGCCCCGTGCCGATAGACTATTGTGTCAACTGTCATCAGCACTGATGTGGCGAGAAGCGTATCGGCATTTAACTTGTTTTCGATAATGATGAACCAGCAAACAACGGCGGCTCCGATTACGATCAACAAAGATAAGCTGCGTGTTATCTCCCACAACAGATCATCAAGTTCGGCTTCGTGAACAGAAGGCGCTGACAAAAACATCGTTATAGAATGTGCTCCATTCTCAAGGCTCTGATAATATCCTCCCGCTTAACGGGTTTCGACAGAAACGACGAAGCGCCCAGTGCATATGCCAGTTCGGGATCGTCGAACACTGAACAAATAACTACGGCGATATGCTGCGTATCAGGGTGATTCCGGAGGCGCTGAAGCACTTCCCAGCCATCCATATTGGGCATCATCACATCAAGTATGACAGCGTCCGGCTGAATATCTCTCGCCAGACTTAACCCCGATGCACCGTCAGTCGCTGCCAGGATGCGGCACGGATAACCTGCCAGGTACCGCTTCAATAAGCGGCTCAAGCCCTCGTAATCATCAATCACGAGTACCGTTGGCACATTCTTCCCAAAAGTAAGCTCGATGATGCACGTCGCGCCTTGCGATATGTTCTGACTGATTTCCCACCTGAGCCGGTGGAGAAGCTGACCCGTAATATCATTAATCAGGCTCTCATTACTTTCGCGTGCACAGACGAAACGCAGGGTCAGAATGGTTCGTTCGTCGTTTGATCTGACTAGCATATCAACTTGATGACCGTCGGACTTCTGGACAGCGCTACTGAACAGATTAATAAGCACATGCTTGGCAATGACTGGATCCGTTGAAATCATAACGGGTTCCAAAGGAACGTTGATGACTAATTTCACGTTCCTTTTGGAAGCAAGTTGTTCGATTGATGAAATGGCGGCAGACACGAGTCTGCCGATATCGATCCTCTGAAAATTGGTCTGCAATTGTTCTATTTCCACAGCTATCGACTCGTCCTGCGCGGAATCCCTGCTGCTAAGAACGGCCATCTCGCCCATGTACCAAGACCACAGAATTGTAGCCAAATCCTCTTCGCCCTGCCGCAAATCGCGGTGGATTTGTCGTTCGGAGATACCTAATTCATACGAGATGTTTGGAATAGTGAGGCGCTCTAGATAGCGCAGACGCATTATATTGTGTCGCCTTAAAGGACTCGAACCAGATGAACGAGCCTGACCGGAATCCAACATATCGATGGCTCTGGACAGGTCTTTTTGCAGAAGTTGGCCACGAGTGTCTTCGACTGTGTCGTCTTTGCGGTTTACCCATGGGGCAAAAGGATGGTTTTCCAGGTGGGTAAGGTCATAGACGTGTTCAAGAGCATCCTTGACCAATTCCAAGAATTGATCTCGTGAATACCGAAATCGCGCTGCTTTTTCTTCACCCATCTCCATAGACAGCTTCCATCAAAGAACTATTATCAGCGATAAGTCTTGGCGGACAACATCACAACACGCTCCTGCAGCACGATGATCCGATTGAGGGGATGCAAAAATCTTTTCGCGTTGTTCAGGAGCACCTTCATTGTAGCAGATCTCGTTGTTTGTAAGGTGGAGGAGCCCCGTACCCCCAAAAATATCCATCCACAACCAACATCCGCGTAGAAAACCTCACGGTAGTGGTCATGCATGATGCCACTCAGGCACCATACTGATTTCGGGTACCGCCCACGGCAATGATGGACAATTTCAGGACTTAACAGGACTAAGCCTACGGGTAGTTGTCAAAATGTGGGCGTTGATCCACAATGAACTCATAGTGGGTAAGAACAGTACTCGGGCTCAATCCTCAACGTGTCAGGGATAATACGCGGTCATAGGCAGCTGAGCCGTAACTGAGTGACCGTTGAATGCAATACTGTCGCTCACTTCGAGTGTCGCGGTTTTTCTGAGAACTGGAGAAGAAAGCATATGTCCGCTGAGGAGCCGTTGCTTCCATACGAATGGCCAGGAAGTTATTTTCTCGGTGAAGAGGAAATTGAAGCGGTTACACGCGTGCTGCTGGCGCGCAGCCCGTTCCGGTATTATGGACATGACCTGCAACACTCCGCAGAAGGACTTGAGGAGGCATACCGCAAACGTCTCAACCGGCAGTATGCTCTTGGCGTCAACAGCGGTACAGCGGCCCTGAGCATTGCCCTCAGTGCGATGGATGTAGGTCCTGGTGATGAAGTCCTGCTGCCGGGCTATCTCTGGGTTTCCTGCATCGCCGCCGTCGTGCGTGCAGGGGCCATTCCCCGCCTGGTTGATATTGACGACACCTTCTGCATGGACTCGAATGACCTGGAGCGCAAGATTACCCCCCACTCAAAGGCCGTGCTTTATGTCAATATGAGCGGCGCGACGGGCGATATTGTCCGCGTAGTGGAGATAGCGCACGCACACAATTTACTGGTGTTGGAGGATACGGCGCAGGCTAATGGGGCGAGCTTCCGTGGGCGGCCGCTGGGAAGCTGGGGCGATATGGCAATCTTCAGCTTCCAGCTCAACAAGAACATGACGGCGGGCGAAGGCGGTCTGGTGACATGCGACGACGAAACTCTTTTCGATCGCACGGTTGCTTTCCACGATCTCGGTTATGCCCGTAATCCGGAAGGACGGTTGGTCACCGACGATCCAGACATGCAGCTGTGGGGTCAGGGCAGCCGCATGAATGAGCTGACAGCCGCGGTGCTTTGCGCGCAGGAAAAGAAACTGGACATGATTACTGCCCGTATGCGAGAGCTCAACCACTACCTCTATGCGGGCTTGAGTGGCATTGGCGATCTGCGCCCCCGCCGCGTGATCGATCCTGCCGGAGACAGCGGTGCGTTCGCACTTCTCATCTGGCCAGACTCGGATACATGCCACCGGATGGTCGACGCCACGCGTGAAGCTGGCGTGCGCACCGGGCCGGAGGGCATGAACAACGTCGCAATGTCGAACTGGGGTCTGCATCTCTATTACAACAATGTCAGCCTCACCAACAAGCGCGGGGTGAACTCAGCCGGACGCCCCTGGACGGATCCATTGAACAGCTTTGCGGCGGATTACCATTATGATCGCGGCACACTTCCTCAGGCTGACGATCTGTTCTCGCGAACGAGTTTGCTGGAAGTGCCGCCTATTATGACCACTGCGACGTGTGACCAGATAATCCGCATTTTTCGGGAGAAAGCAACCGAACTCGGATTGTAGCAGCCATCGGTAGCTGGAAGGTCAGGTGCAAGATGTTGCAGGCAGGGGTAAGCGAAGTCACCATCACACCGCCGATTGGGGTCGAACTTGGTGGATATGGCCCCGATATTGGGAGATACGCGACGGACGTTCATGACCCATTGACCGCTCAGGCCCTGGCACTCGATGATGGACAGAACAGGGTGATGATTATCACACTGGACCTGATCGGTGTGGATGCGGCGTTCACAAACGGCGTGCGCCGCGAGATTGAGGCCCAAACCGGCATACCGGCCGGGAATATCATGATTGCGGCGGCTCACATTCACACCGCGCCGACGACTATGCCGTCGCGTGAATGGGGCAATCCCGATCCTGTTTACGTCCACGACACCTCGTGCAAGCTGGTCCAGGCTGCTGTCTCCGCGGCGCGTGCGCTGGTCCCTGGCCAGTTGTCAGTTGGGCGAACCGAACACTCGGCGCTGGCATGGAACCGTACGGGAAAATTGGAGGTAGACCCAACCGTCGAGATCATCCGAATTGACCATCAGACATCCGGCGAGCCGCTGGCAACGGTGGTCCACTATGCGTGTCATCCGGTGATCCTGGGGCCGGTTCCCCATGTCTCAGCTGACTATCCTGGCGCGCTGCGCCAATATCTGCGCCAGCGTTCCCCTGGTGTTACGACCCTGTTTATGAACGGGGCCTGCGGGGATATCGACCCGGTCACCAACCGGGAAGTGTGGGGCAGCGGTACCTTCTCGGATGTGGAACAAGCCGGCAGCGTGCTTGGCGAGGCCGCATGGCAAGCGACTCAGGCGGCGATGCCGTGCGCGAATACAACTATACGAACGGCGCAGCGCCGCGTCCGGCTGCAGTATCAGGTGCCCAGCGGGAACGAAGTCCGGGAGAACATCCAACACTATCGAAAGCAGCTTGAGGAAATCGGATCAGTGAAACAACGCTTCGGCGCGGTGACTGAGACCGTTGAGATGCCCAGCTTCTGGCTCGGTTATTATGAGGCGCTGAGTGAATGGCTCGAACGCGGCGAACCACCCTATGTCGAGTGCGACTTGCAGGCGCTTTATGTCGGGAAAGATCTGTGCGTTCTGGGCCTGCCCGCCGAGGTTTATACGAGGGAAGGCATGGCGATCCGCCAACACTCGATCTATGAGCATACCCTCACCGTATGTTATGCCAACGATCTGGTCGGTTACATCCCACCAGCCGAGGAGTTTGATAAGCAGAGTTATGCAGCCCTGCTTGCAGCAGCCGTCTATGATCGGCCGCCTTTTTCACCCAATGTTTCCGCCATCCTGGTCGATGCCGCTTTGGAACTTGTGACCCAATGAGCCTGACATTGCTCCGGTGAGCGGTTGCACTTGTTGAGTGGGCTGCTGCCGATCTGATTCTATTGACACCGGGCTAATTTCATACTATGGTGAGATCAGATCATCAGATGAGCTGATCAATCATGGTCAACCGCACGAACCGCAGCAACTTCACCGATCAGGTGGCGGATGAGCTTGAGAAGGCTATCCACACCCAGCGCTATCCTCCTGGGTATCAGCTTCCGTCGATTGAAGCCTTGGCCGCTGATATGGAGGTCGGCCGAAGCACGATTCGGGAGGCCCTACGAATGCTGCAGACGAAGGGATTGGTAGAGGTTGTCCACGGTCGCGGGACATTCATTAGCAGTAAGCGCGTCATTCGTTCCAGCGGCAGTTTGCATAGCTTCACCGAGATTACGCGCGAGCGCGGCATGACACCCAGCTCCCGGATCTTGCAGCGAGAGATTTCGATCGCTAGCAATGTGGTGGCCGCCAAGCTGCAGATCGCATCGGGAGACCGGGTCAATATACTCAAGCGGCTGCGTTTTGCCAACGGTATCCCTATCGCCCTGGAGACATCCTTCAGCCCCTACGCTCGTTTCCGCGATCTTCTCGACCAGCCGTGGACGGCTGAAACCTCGCTCTTTGCTCTGCTGCACGCAAAATACCAGGTCAGTCCTGAGTCAGCGCGGCAAACGATCAGGGCGGCAGCAGCCGACGAAACAGAGAGCTTGCTTCTGGAGATTGAGGTCAAGCACCCAATACTGCTGGTGGAAACCGTTACCTATGACCAGCCTGGGGTAGCAATAGAATTCGGGCAGAACTGCTACCGTGCGGATCGCTATGAGTACTGTGTGCTGCTAAAACGGGAGGTGTGAGGTGGGCCAGAGTCCATGAGCCGGTGGGTGTGCGGCGTGGCTTGGTAGTCGGTGACTGCAAAGCAGCAAACTGCACATGAACAGCACACCGTGAGTTTTTCGCAAGAACGAACGTCGTGCAAGGAGGTGATGAACTGCTGAAACCGAGCAAACCAACTGTTCGAGTTTGCTATCCAAGTGCATCTTAATTACTTAGGAGAGAATCTGATATGTTTCGGCGCTTGTTTGTTGTTCTCGTAGTACTGGGCCTGTTGGCTGGCATGTCTGCATCGACCTTCGCCCGCCAGGATACCGTAACCGTCAAGCTGTGGATGCATGTACACCCGCCCCGCATTGCCCTGGATGAGGAACTGCTCGCCAAATTTCAGGAAGAGAATCCCAATATCAAGGTCGAGTACACGACCGTGCCCGACCAGGAATGGGACACAGCCCTGAACACCGCTCTTGCATCCGGCAGCGGTCCAGATCTGTTCAACCAGGCGACGTTTGCTATCGGCCAGTTCAAGGGTGACGATATTCTTGCGCCGGTCGATCCCGTAGCAGCGGGTTATGCCGATCAGGAGGCTGTCGTCGCCGCCTATGAGTTGGGTGAATCGGTGCTGGCAGGGGCCACCTTTGAGGGCGTCCTGTACGGCCTGCCGACCGAAGTGAGCGCTTACGCCTGCTATACCAACAATGCCCTGTGGGAAGCGGCAGGCCTTGACCCGGTGAACGACTTCCCCACCACTTGGGAAGAAATGAAGGATGTTGCCGAAAAGCTGACTATTCGCGACGAAAATGGCGCACTGGTTCAACGCGGCTTTGATTTCCACTGGGGCAACTCGATCTTCATGCTGCTGATCTTCAACCCCATGGTGCAGCAGCTGGGCGGCAACATGATCGACGAGACGAACTACACCGCCGCTATCAATACACCCGAAGTGAAACAGGTCATGCAGTATTATTATGACTGGGTCAACACCTGGAAGCTCGGTGGGCCGCAGTACGAAATCGACCGCGACGCGTTCCTGGCCGGCAACCTGGCCATCGACTGCGACTTCGGCAATTGGGGCGTTCCTCAAATGGAGGACGCAGGCATTGAGTACACGATTCACCGCGTACCGGTGTGGGAGAACGCCGTTAGCAACAATGCCTTTGCCAACTACGCCTACTTCTTCATGGTCAACAAGTATTCGCCTGACGACGTCCAGGCAGCCGCCTGGAAGCTGGCCGGTTACCTGACCACTGAGCCGGCGCGTTACCTCGAAGTGGCGGGTCTGTTCCAGCCCAAGGCCGACTTCATTGCCTCGGAGGAATTCCAGACCAACACTATCATGCCAACCTTCCTTGAGGAACTTGGTATCAGTATGTACCATCCACGCATCGCCGGGTTCTTTGAAGTAGCCGACGCGCTCTTCCGCGCTCGCGACCGGGTCGTCGTGGGCGGTGAGGAAATCGACGGCGTATTGGAGGACACGCAGAGCGAAGTAGAGAGTATTCTTGACCGGGTCAAACCCCAATAACAGCTATAGTGATCACCCAGGGGCGCGCGGCCGCGCGCCCCGCGACCCCTTAAGACTGGAATCGGTACTCGATGGCACGGCTGGGAGTTCCCTTCACAAATCGTTCGATGATTTAGCGGCGGCAGTACTGGGGGCTGATCTTTGTCCTGCCGGCCGTGATGTTTTTTCTGATTTTTTTCCTCTACCCAATGTTAAGTGGAATTTACTACAGCTTCACGGATTTTACGGTTCTCAAACCGCCGGTTTGGGTTGGGCTACAAAACTATAAGGACCTGTTTAAAGATCGCCTGTTCCTGACATCGATCAAAGTCACGCTCAAATTCGTTGTCGGCTCCACCATACCCGTGTGGATTCTGTCTCTGATGGCAGCAGTGGTCTTCTACCGGAAGTTCCCTGCGCGCGATATTCTGAAGCTCTTCTTTTTCGCGCCGGTGCTCCCTTCACTGATCGTCGTGGCGATTGTCTGGCGGATTATGCTGAGTCCAGGCGGGGTACTCACGACGGCCTTGCGCCCGTTTACGGGCATGGCGGAGATTAACTGGTTGAGCGACCCGACGCTATCTCCTTTGTCGATGGTGATCATCAATGACTGGACCATCATTCCTTTCTTCATGATCATCTGGCTGGCAGGATTGAGCGCTATTCCACAGGAACTCCGCGATGCCGCCCGGGTGGACGGAGCAAACGCCGCCCAATCGTTTCTGCGTGTGGAACTCCCTTTGCTGCGTCCAACCGCGGTGTTTATCTCCACGATCACGACCATTCAGGCATTTCAGGCATTCACCCTGCAGTATGCAATCACACCGGGCCGCGGTGGGCCGATTGACGTCAACACGACGATGGGCCTGTTGATCTGGAAATATGGCTTTCAATATTACCGGATGGGCGATGCGGCGGCGGTGTCGGTCGTGCTTTTTGCCATGATTATGATCGTCACGGGTGTTCAGCTCCTGCTGAGCCGAGGCGAGCAATTCTCATTGAACTAAAGGCAACCTCATGACGGATCAAGTGCAGACTCAGACAAGCATGTTCTGGTTGACAAGGCGCAACTTCCGCAAAACCGTGTCAGTCGCCGTGTGGTTTCTGCTTGCGCTCTTTTTGGCGATTGTCTTCTTCTTCCCGCTCTACTTCATGGTCAGCAGCAGCTTTAAGGCCGAAACTGAAGTCCTCGCGGTGCCCATTCACTGGTTTCCACATGAGTTTCAGGGGCTCAAGAATTTCGAGTCGGCTTTCGATGCCCTCCCCCTCGGCCGGTTCTTCCTCAACAGCACGCTCATGGCGACCGTCGACGTCATTGTGACCGTCTTCTTCTCGGCGCTGGCAGGGTATGGCTTTGCCAAATTTCGGTTTCCCGGGCGACGGCTGATGTTCTTCTTCATTCTTAGTCTGCTGACCGTTCCATTCCAGATTTTGCTGGTCCCTCTGTTTATGGAGATCCACCGCTTCGGCTGGGACGATACCTACAGAGGGTTGATTATTCCCGGCATCATGAATGCCTTGGGCGTGTTCATGATGCGCCAGTTTGCCTACAGCATTCCCGACGAGATGCTGGACGCGGCCCGCATCGACGGTGCAAGTGAATTTCGAATTTTCCTTCGGATTGTCTTTCCGCTACTCGCGCCGGCCTCAGCCAGCCTGGCATTGATCATTTTCTTGTTTAGCTGGAACAATTTCCTGTGGCCGCTTATCGTGGTCAAAAACCAGGACATCGCGACTATCCCAGTCGGGATCACGGGATTCACGCAGGCGCATACGCGTCAGCCCGAGTGGGCGGTCGCAATGGCTGTTTCAACCATCGCAACTCTGCCGGTCGCACTGCTGTTTGTCTTCTTTCAGCGTTACTTTATCGAAGGTATTATTCTGTCGGGAATGAAGGGCTAACGAAATCGTGCGATGATCGCCTGATTGGTAGTGCCTGGCTTGAGCATCACCATGAACGTTCCGGGTTACTTATCAGAAATCTTGATGGTCAGTTCGAATTTCGACATAGAGCATTTATGGACTATTTTGCGGGAGGAGAATTAACCCGTAGTCTCAAAAAACTCCATGCCATGATGATATTGAGGCGAGATCAGGACCGATCGGGAGATCGAGCGGCTGGTGGTGCGTCTGGCCCGCGAGAACGGCTGGGGCTTTGAGCGTATTGAGGGCGAATTGCTCAAACTGGACTACGCCGTCAGCCACGAGACGGTGGGGGCCATCCTGCGTCGCCACAACATTCCGCCCGCGCCAGAGCGCGAAACGTCGCCGAGTTGGCGTCATCTGATGACCCACTACAAAGACCAGCTGTTGGCGTGCGACTTTTTCACCGTGGAAACGCTGTTCTTGCAAACGATCTATGTCCTCATGTTCATCGAGATCGGCCGTCGCCGCGTCCATTTCGCCGGCTGCACCGCGCATCCGAACGGCGCGTGGGTGGAGCAACAAGCCCGACAACTCATGTGGGAGTTGACCGACCGTGAGCCCAACATCCGGTTTCTGATCCGTGATAATGACAAGAAGTTTACAGAAGCTTTCGATACGGTCTTCCGCGCCGAAGGCATCGATGTGATCCCGACGCCGGTTCGCGCGCCGAATGCCAATGCCTTTATGGAACGGTGGATTCGATCAGCACGGGAAGAATGCCTGGACAAGCTGTTGATCATCAATGAGGCTCATCTTCGACGCGTCATGCGTGAATACATTGCGTTCTTCAACACGGCGCGCCCGCATCAAGGCCTTGATCAACAGATTCCGGTCCCCAAAACGAGTTGCCAAGGCCATGGGCCGGTGCGCTGTCGCAACGTTCTCGGCGGCATCATCCACGACTACTACCGTGACGCTGCGTAGGGGAAAACCGGAGCATTTACGAGGTTTTTTGAGACTATTGCCCTCCATCTCCCGTCTCAGGTATCGCTCCCAAGTACGTGCGCAACGCCGAAATCCGTGCCCGTCATAAAAAAAGGCGAAACGAGCGCGACGCTGGCTCAGGCTTTCGGCATCACGGAGCAAGCGCGTGTATCAGATCCTGCAGGGCAAACGAAAATAGTTGCGTGCGTGCATCGGCACCACGGATCACTTCATCCGTCCAATCACTCGTCCATTTTTCGCACACAAGCCGAACGGATACATTCTCGAGCTAACATAATGTGCAGAACTGCAGTGATATACTATTGTCTTCTATGCTCGTTCTACAGTGCCTGCACCATGACATCGCCAGCCTCGATGGTGCCGGTGTCGCACAGCAGGGCAACCGCGCCACCATCCAGCGGATAATCGTTGTCCTCCGCTTCGAGGATCAACCGGCCATCGATCCACCCGCGCAGCCGGGTGCCGACGACCTCCAGCCTGAGGTCATAAAATCCGTCAAACTCCCAGGGAAAATCGGTTTCGGCCAGAATGCTCTCGCCATCCAGCGCTTTGACGAGGCAGGCTTTGGGACCGGGGCGCAGCACCAGAGCGTAGTAGCGGCGCATCCCTTGCACATAGGCTGCAATTCCGGCGGAATTCGTTAGGTGTGGATTGAGCTGGGTGCTGACGCTGTAATGGTGCCAGTTGCGGGTACCCTGAATGAGCAGACCGGTGCCCTCGTTATGCATGATGCGAAAAGTATTGACCGGCCACCACGCCCACCAGTCATCCACGCCTTGCGCCCAAGCTTTGCTCCACATCACACCGCCGCCGTCGGGCTTTCCCAGGCGCACGGTGGGGCTGCCCTCCCAGGTCAGATAGTCCAGGTAGACACTGCCTGACGCCACAAACCCGGTCACTGGCTCAATCTCAATGCCAACCTCCGCAATGGGACAGCAGCCCGTATCCGGTAGCAGCCATGCGAAGTCGTGTGACGAACCGGGAGTAAGTACAGTCTCCGGCCCATACAAAATCACCAGATCATCCCGCATCCGCTTCATTGCCTCCAACGCTTCGGGGCCAACCGAGATCTTCACGCCGCTGCGCGGCTTGTAAACCGACACATATAAGCGACACTGGACGGGTCCACCATTGGCGGGATCTGCCTGGATGCGGGCACGAACCTCCTGGCCTGGATACACCGACGGGGACGCGATAAGCTCATAGATGCCCATATTGGCAGCATCGGCAGGAGCGAATGTAGCGGTTTTGACCCGCGCGACACGTCCCGGGGCGAGTTTGTGGTAGCGAACAGCAAGGCTCCGGCTGCCACTTTGGCTGTATCCTTCAACATTCTCCACCGCGACCGTGTCTCGGACTTCGACGCTGTCTTCCGGTATAAATCCCTGTACCGATCCCGGCAGCTCAAAGTGGTAGCGAGCACCGGCTTTGGGGGCGGCGAGCGGCAGTCCGTGAAGTGCGCGGCCGATATTGACCACATGGTAGGTTTCGATGACTGCATCAGTGATGGCCCGTCCACCATCGGCAGTGGGCATGTACAGCCGATCTGCGACGGGGCCGCGCCAGTCGGGACCTGCGTCGATGCCGGCCAGACCGTTCTTGATACCCATCAGACAGCCCACATTTCCCGAGTTGCAGTCGGTATCCCAGCCCGATGTATTGCAGATCATTAGTGACTTCTGGAAGTCATCATCCCCATAGAGCAAGCTCAGCGCAATAAGCCCATGATTGGGCACCATGTGGCAAACGCCTCCATAATGCTGGTAGCCATAGTGGGCTTCCAGCCATTCGCGCGCCACTTTCCAATCTTTTTCCTTGCTGCGCAGTTCGCGGAGTTCGGCAATCATACGATAGATCGTCGAGTCGGCGGGGATCAGCGCGGCGGCTGTATCGAACAGCCTATCGAGGTCCAATTCAACAAACGCCTGCGCTTCCATCGCCGCGATAACCTGCGCGCCATAGACGGCTTCACCGTCGTGGCTGACGCTGCCTGCCCGCCGGGCGAGGTCCGCCGCCAGTTCGGGATCACCCGGCGCGACCATCGCCCACCCGTCAATGAAAATCTGTGCCCCGATCTGCTCGGCTACCGTCTTGCCATTGACCGCAATCGAACCGCTGGCCGGGGCCTTGATGCCGCTCTTGAGGCGCTGGTAGGCCGTGTGTTCGGTGGAATTGCCTACGCCACCCCACCAGAAAATCGTGCGCTTCTCGATGAGGTAGTTGAGCCATGTCTGTCCAATCTGCTCGGCGGTCAGATCGAGCGAATTGCCGTAATCGGGCAGTGCTCGCAGAAAGGTAAAAGTCCCGGTAATGTCATCATCGGTAACGATCAGAGGATGGCCGAGTTTTTCATGCACGTAGTAATTGATCTCGCCCAGTTCGGCCATGATGCGGTCATACCACCAGCCTTCGAATGGACGGCCCAGATACACCCCGATCAACTTGCCGAGTACACCGGCATACACACGCTCTGCATAATCTTGAGGCAGTGACATCATCGTACTTGTCCTTCTCTAAGGTTGTTTGTACAAAGCTAAATAGTCGCGAATAGGATCGCGTTCGGCGGACAGCCCGACAATTGGCAAAAATTGTCTAGATCGGCTGTACCCGGACCGAATCGCAGCCGATCCGCCCCTCTTCGCAGATCAGCGCGATACCGCCGCCCTCAAACGTGTATTCAGGATCGGTAGCCTCGATGACCGGCTTGCCGTCGATCAGCCCCACCAGCCGGTTACCCCTGATTTGCAGCGTCAATTCGTAGGGTCTGCCAAAGCCCCATCCCACATGGGTTTCAGCCAGTACCGTGTCGCTTCCAAGGGTTCGCACCAGACGAGTTGTCTCCTGGTCCACCAGCATGGCATAGTAGCGCTGCATCCCCTGCGCACGTACGCCAATTCCGCCGGCCCGGCACATGTGAGGAGTCAACCGCGCGCTGGCCTGATAGTCCGTCCATTCGCGCGTGCCCTGGATCATGAGCCCGCGCCCATGATTTTGCAGCAGGCGGTAAGGCTCGGGGTAGAAGTCCATTTGAGTCAGCCGGTCGGCATGATCCAGCCCATTAACCCAGGCTCGCTTCCACATCAAGCCGCGATGGGCCGGACGGTCAAAACGTACATTCGGCACGCCGCTCCAGCGCAAATAGTCAAGGTATACGGTTCCTGATGCGCCTCCATCGCCCTCCAGTTCAATACCAATAAAGGCAATAGGCGACAGATCCGGGTCATCAATCGTCCATTCCAGGGGGCAATCCTGGCCGGCGGACAAGACCACGTCCGGCCCGCTCATATACCCCAACTCATCATCGGCCAGATAGGGGCGACCATACAGTTTGCAGACGACAGCCTGTGCGTTATTCTGGGCAGCCACAACTCGAGCATGCACCGTCTGACCAGGATAGAGTTCGGTGATGCAAACAGGGAGTAGCCCCGGCGGTCGAAGTAATCCGCAAGCTTGAGCGACGGGATGAAGGTCGGGGTTGCGACACGCGCCACACGACCTTGTGCCAATCCAACGTAATGCAAGGCTAACGACCGACTTCCACTCGCGCTATGGCCGGTCACGTTTTCCACCGTCACAGTCCCCTGTGTCTCGGTGGTATTTTCTGGCTGGAAGCCCTGCACCGAGCCGGGAAGATCGAAGTGGAACTGCGCACCATGTTTGGGAGCAAGCGGCTCCTGCCCTGCCAGCCTTCGCCCGGCGTTGACCAGATGAATCGTCTCGGTAACGGCGTCCGAGATGGAACGCCCGCCGTCCGCCGTCGGCAGGTACAGACGATCGGCCACCGGGCCGCGAAAGTCCGGTCCGGCCTGCAAGCCCGCCAACCCGTTCTTGATCCCCAGCAGACAGCCGACGTTGCCGGAGTTGCAGTCTGTATCCCAGCCGGAGGTATTGACGATCATCAGCGATTTCTGGAAGTCCTCGTCGCCATAGAGCAGGGAGAAGATGATCAAGCCGTGGTTCGGCACCATGTGGCAGTTGCCACCATATTTGTGGTAGCCGTAGCGGTCAGCCAGGGACTCGCGCGCTTTGTGCCAGTCCGGTTCTTTGCTGTGCCAATCGCGTATATCCTGGATCATGCGATAGATCACCGAGTCCGCCGGGATCAGGCCGACCGCCGTGTCGATCAACTTATTCAGGTCCGGCTCAACAAAAGCCTGCGCTTCCATCGCCGCGATGACTTGGGCGCCATAGATCGCCTCACCATCGTGACTTACGCTGGCGGCACGCTTTGCCAGATCGGCCGCGAATTCTGGATCGCCGGGCGCAACCATCGCCCACCCGTCGATGAAGATCTGCGAGCCAATCTGTTCTGCAACGACTTTTCCATTCAGCTCGATAGAGCCGCTGCGAGGGGCACCAATGCCCGCTTTCAGGCGCAGAAAGGCCGTGTGCTCGGTCGAGTTGCCCATGCCGCCCCACCAGAGAATGGTGCGGTTCTCGATGATGTAATTCAGCCAGGTCTGGCCGATCTGAGCGGGAGTCAGATCGCGCGTGTAGCCGTAATCGGCCAGCGCCCGGACAAAGGTAAACGTGCCCGAGATGTCGTCATCCGTGACGATGAGCGGCACATCAAACCGGTCGTGGACATAATAGTAAATCTCGCCCGAGTTCCTTCGTGATGCGCTCGTAGGTCCAACCTTCGAAAGGACGACCAAGATATACGCCGATAATCTTGCCCAGCACACCCGCGTACACGCGCTCGGTATAGTCAGCAGGGAGGTCCATCTTCAGTCCCTTTCTGAGAGGAAGTAATCTATGCTTTCAAGCCACCCTGAGTCAGCCCTTCAATAAAGCGCCGTTGCAGCAGCAGGAACAGGATGATGACGGGCAGCATCATGATGACGGAACCTGCGCTGGTCAGTCCCCAGTCGCGACCGAAGCGTTCCTGGAACGCGAATAGACTGGTTGCAACCGGCTTGAGATCGGGTCTCAGCAGGAACGTGACAGCAAACAGAAACTCGTTCCAAACTCCCAACCCGACGACCAGACCCGCCGTCAAGAAGCCGGGCCACGACAGCGGCAGAATCACGTGCCGAAACACCTGAAAATGCGACGCGCCATCGATGCGCGCTGCTTCCACAAACTCCTCGGGCAGCGAGATCATATACGAACGCAGCAGATAGGTCGCAAACGGTGAGAACAGGCCGCAGTAGATGAGGATCAGCCCAAAATGGGAATTGATCAACCCAACTCGCCGCCACATGAAGAACAGCGGAACCATGAATAATTGCGGCGGCACACTGGTGCCGATCAGAAAGTAGAAGGCTATGAAGTCTCCGCCGCGAAGCTTCAGCCGGGCCAGGGCATACGCGGCCAGACCGGCGAGGGTGAAAGTCCCCAGGATAGTTCCGCCAGTCAGGATGAGGCTGTTACAAATCGTCCTGGTATATTCGCCGACGTTCCAGGCCTCCGAATAATTCTCCAGGATGATTTTGTCAGGGAAACCCAGCGGGTTACGGCCGATCTCCGGTGTGGACTTGACCGAGTTCATCAGAAGGATCACAATGGGAACCAGGGCGAAAAGCGTCAACAACGTCAGGATGATGTAGTTTGGAAGGGTCGATTGAACGCGTTTTGCTCGTATCATCGTCTAAATCTCCCATCCGCGTTTTCTCAGAATCAGGAAGCCCACCACAGCCAGCGCAACCCAAAGGCTCATCATGACTCCGATAGAAGCCGCATAACCGGCATCGAAGCGGCTGAAGGCGTTTTCATAGAGATAGGTTGCCATGACTTCGGATGCGTTGGCCGGTCCGCCACCCGTGAGCATATAGACATAGTCAAACACGAGCGATGACCAGATAATGATCATCAGGATCGTGAAGACCAGGGTGGGGCGAATGCTGGGCAGGGTGATGTGACGGAACTGCTGGAAACGGCTCGCGCCATCCAGTCGGGCGACTTCGTACAGCTCAATATCCACGGCCGACATCGCCGCCAGATAGATCACAACCAGAAAGCCCCAAAAGTGCCAGCCATCCACAAAGGCCACGCCAAAAAGAGCATACCCTCGCGAGCCAAAGATCGGGAAATCCAGGATGGTGATCCCTTGGTCAGCCAGCCACGCGCCAATCCCTACCCGTGGGTGAAGCAGTTGCCGCCAGAGCTGTGAATTGACGACGCTGGCAATGACATAGGGGATAAAAAAGGCAACGCGGAAGAACATCTGCCCTCGTTTGATCCCAGACAGTAGATACGCGCCCGTCAGGCCCACCGCGATAGGCGCTGTCAGGAAGAACGCTGTCCACATCAGGTTATTTTTTAGTGCCTTAAAGAAGATGTCATCGTGGAACAGCTTTTGGAAATTGTCGAGCCCGATGAAGTTCAGCGAACCATATCCGGTCCAATCCGTGAAGGCGACCAGCAGACCGAAGGCTGACGGGATGATGATGATAATCAGATTGATAAGCAGGATGGGCAGAATAAACATCCACCGGCCCAGGGTCGCGCGGAATCCATATTTGGACCGCGCAGGTGCAATATCCCCCTGTGTGCCAACCGGCTTTAACGCCTGAGTAGCTTGTTCCATAGGGTTGCTCCACACCGTAACTGAGACTGAATGGGGAGGGCTGCAATCCCTCCCCATCATCAATCTGATTTACTGACGTGCTGGAATAGGCAGGGTCTTGCCTTCGTCGCGGGCCTGCTCCCAGAGAGCCTGCTGTTCAGCAAGGTAGTCTTCGACGGACATTTCATCGAACCACACACTCTCGACCGCTTCCCAGATCTGGACATTGGCATCGGCCGGCCAGAAGGTCCAGGTGGTGTAACCGTAACGGCCTTCGCCGGTTACCTTGGCGAAGTCGGTGAAGAACCGGACAATCCGGGGATCGGTTCCTTCAGGAAAGTCAGCTTCCGTGAAATGCAGCGGCACGACGACCTCTCCAAAGCTGTAGTGGGAGGAGATCTCCAGCACGCGGGCCGGGTCGCTCAGCAGAAAATCGAGCACGTCGATGACGGCTTCGGGATGCTCGGTCTGGCCGTTGACAGACAGCGTGCTGCCGGTCGCCAGTTCATAGTTGTACTCCCCGGCCATGTCTGAAAAAACGGGCAGCGGTGCCCAATCCCATTCGGTGCCGGCCTCGGTGAAGAACTCGTCCGCGCCACGGAAGCCCCAGGTGCCGACCATGACCATCGCGGCATCCTTGTTCGCCAGCTCCGCCCACCAGTCATTCCAGGTGTAGGCGAAGTATGTCTCGAGGCTGCCCGCGAACCAGCCGTTATCTGCAATATGGGTCTTCAGCAACTGCATCGCTTCCACAAATTCCGGATCGTCCCATTTCTTCTCGCCGATGAGGGCCTTATACACATTCTCCGGTCCGGCGTAATTGTTGAGATAGATCCCGATCAGGTGTTCGTTGGACGGCTTCCAGTCGGAATTGCCGTAGCTGAGGGGATTGATGCCTTCGGCTTCTGCCGCCTCAGCCAGTGCTTCGAATTCGGCCAGGTTAGTCGGGACTGTCCACCCCTTTTCATCGAACAGCGTCTTGTTGTAAATGAGCACCATGCTCTCGTAGGTGAGGGGAATGCTGTACAGCTCACCCTCAATAATGCCCGATTGGTAAGCCCATGGCAGCAACTTGTCTTCCCAGCTGTGTTCGGCGGCAGCCTCCGTCAGCGACAGGATCAGGCCGGCGTCGATGAACTCCGCGATGAAGGATGCGCCCGGTGTTTGCAGAATATCGGGGGCTTCGCCCGCGGCGAAAGCTGTACGGATTGTGTCGTTCAGGTTTTGCTGAGCGGAAATCTCTAGTCTGATCCCGGGATTCGCCGCGTTAAACGGCTCGGCGAAGGCCGCGTTAAGCTGCTCGATGTCCATGAAATCCTCGGTCCACCAGGTCACGACTACTTCGTCCTGGGCCTCGGCGGCCGGGCCCAACGCGCTCAGAGCCAACACAAGAATCACGACCAGAGCCAATACGATGCGTGGCGATTTCATGCTGTTTCTCTCCTAGACAACTAAATCAAATAGATTCTGTTGTGAGCTATACGGACCGCTTAGTCGATATATCCTTCCTTTCAATCAGGCCGAGTCCCGGATCACCAGCTTATAGGGTATCTGTTCATTGCGCCCGATCATGGGCGCGTAGCCATTCAGGCGTTCAAACAACATTTCAGCGGCGCGTTGTCCCATCTGACGCTGCTGTTGGGCAATCGTGGTCAGCGCGGGGTGAACCAGACGCGCAGCGGGTATATCATCAAAACCAATTACGGCTATATCGCGGGGGATGGAAAGACCGGCCTGCCGGATGGCGGCCATAGCGCCCATTGCCATCAGATCATTAGACGCGAACACGGCTGTTGGGCGTTGCTTCACTTGAAGCAACTGGTGCATCGTTTCGTAGCCACCATCGGCATTGAACTCACCAACAACGATCAGTCTGGAGTCCGCCGGCAGGTCATGTTCCTGCAAAGCGTTACGATAGCCCTGCACACGAACCTGGGACGGGCCATCGTGACTTGCCAGCATGCCGATACAGGTATGGCCTTGCTCGATCAGATAGCTGGTCGCCGTTCGCGCCGCCGCAATGTTATCGACAAAGATGTTATCCAAAGGCCATGTGCCAGTCGGTTTCTCCCGGGCTTCTAACCGCACTACGCAGATGTTTTGCTCAAGCGCGGGCAGCAGGTCGCGTGCGGTCACATGAAAAAAAACACCGACCAACCCATCGACATGTCCTTGCAGCAGCAAGTCGATACACTTACGCTCTTTGTCGACATCTGAATTGGTGTTGTACATCATCAGGTCGTATCCGTGCCGCTCGGTCACGTCCTGGATGCCACGCTCGAATGCCGGATAAAAGGGATTGAGTATGTCTGGGATAATTCCAGCGATGGTATACGTTTTGCTCGAACGAAGTCGCCGAGCCGTGATATTGGGGACATAACCCAGTTCATTCATCGCGTCCAGGATACGCTGCCGGGTCTCTGGCGGAATTGAGATCGCCGCGTTGTCGTTTATGACGTAAGATACTAATGACTGCGATACATTGGCGTGTCGCGCCACATCTTCCTGGGTAATCCGTTTTTTACTGGATCGTCGCGGCGGCATGTTGATCCTGTTGATACGTATGACTTATACGTATAATTGAATTGTATAGTGATTTATTGAGCGGTGTCAAGGACATTGGCAATGAAGAAGATATTCATTATCTCGAGCGTGTTGTTCTCGCTTGTTTTTGGATCGCTGACCACGGCTGAAGATCCCGTTGGGCCAAATCCGCTTGAAACCCGGCAAATCAGCCGGCAGGATTATGCAGATCGGCTCCAGGCGATGTGGCTCGGGGAGACGATTGCCAACTGGACTGGCCTGACGACCGAAGCTGTCAAACAGGACGCGCCATTCTACACCGACGAGGACTGGGCCCTCGACCAGCAGATTGACTGGAAGCCTAATTCGGTGATCGACTTCGTCTTGCAAGACCCCTGGCAAGCTGACGACGACACCGACATCGAGTACGTCTATCTACACCTGATGGATCAACACCGGAGACCGCTGCTCTCTGCGCAAGAGATTGCCGATGGCTGGCAAACGCACATCAACGATTGGATTTGGGTTTCCAACGAGCAGGCGCGCAGCCTGATGGAAATGGGTGTTGTGCCCCCGGTTACCGGCATGGCGAGCGTCAATGAATATTACTTGCAGATCGACGCGCAACTGACGACGGAGATTTTTGGGGCTTTGGCACCAGGAATGCCCGAAAAAGCGCTCATTCTGGCGGATCTGCCGATACGATCCACCGCCGGAAGCTATGCCGCGCACGCCGCTCAGTTTTATGTGGTGCTTTATTCGCTCGCCACGCAGGTTGACCCCCAGCAGCCATCGCGTGACCAAATCATCTGGATGATAACGGAAGCGCGACGCTACATCCCCGATACCTCCAAAGCCGCGGATATTGTCGATTTTGTGCTGGCAGATTATCAGGCTAACCCAGATGCGAACGATTGGGAGCGCACGCGCGACAAAGTCTATGAACGCTACCATGAGCACGCCGACGACCACGGGTTTATCTATCGCGGATGGACCGAGTCTTCGGTTAACTTCGCGGCTGGATTGATTGCGCTGCTGTATGGCGAGGGCGATTTCCGGCGCACGGTTCAGATCGGCACCCTCAGCGGGTGGGACTCCGACAATGGCACGTCGACGATGGGCGGTCTGCTGGGTCTGATGCTCGGCTACGATGCCCTCGTGGCGCACTTTCCGGAGGTAACTTTGTCGGATCGGTACAACATCCACCGCACGCGCGACACGCTGCCCGATTACCTTCCGGATGATCCCCGTGCGGAGGACACCTTCACCCTGATGGCTGAACGGATGCTGCCGCTCGTGGAGACGGTCATTCTCCAATCGGGGGGAAGCGTTGATGGCGACATATGGCTTCTGCCACCACCCGCTGATGATCCCCCTCTGGATCTCAATCCCCAGTTCCAGCTGTATCGTCACAGCGCGAATAATCAGGTACGACTGTCCGGCGGCACGATTGAGGTCAGCGTGAGCGGTGAAGTGGCGGCCTCACGCCTACGGGGTATTGCGGATGGCCTGGAACATGACTTCTCCGGCCGGGAACCTGCCCGGCGGATACCTCAACCCTATAGACGCCTTACGACTGATGGGGCGGTAACCATAGCCGTCCAATATGATCGCGATGTGGAAGTAATGACCATTCGATTAATTGCGGGAAACGTGGCCGATCCTGTGTTTCCTGTGGAGCTGCTGATCGATGGGGTCTGGGTGTCAGTGCCGGATGGAACAATATTTCCTCCTGCCCTCACCTCCGAAACACCGGTCCAGATTTTTGACGTGATTCTCCCGGAATCGGTGCTGGCGAGCGGTATCCGTGTCATGCTTGAGGCAGCGGGGCTCTTTCCAGAGTTTACGGTGCTAGAACTGGATGCCTTTTCAGATTGACCTGTAACTGATAAGCGGATATCTCAATCGTGGGGCTGTGAATGCGAAAGGGAGCGATTACCGCGATACTCGCAATCAAGCCCCTTGCAGAGACTTAAAAGGCAAGCTGTAGAGGAGAATCTGGAAATCGAGATCATTCTACGTAGTACCAGATAACTTTTCCCGGGAAATTCCTAAAAAAGCTTTTCCTCGAGAGGCGAAGCAAGCTGTGCCCCATAGGGCCTATGGACCGGGGCATTCCAACGCCTTGTGGATGGTATTGCGTACGGGATGGTGCTGCTCTATATTGGCCAATCCGCGCCGGGGTTTCCGCTTACGGATCACACACCAACGAAAGAACAGCGCAATCAGGAAATCCGAACGAGCTATTCGAAAGGACAATCGGTTGGTTATCTTGCCCGTTTATTCGGAATATCTGAGCAACGCGTATCGCAAATCATCCATCGCCGGCGCAGATAGAAAATAGGTAGCTGAGGGCACAGAGTCCACATTTTGGCCCCCACCACCCGTATTTCTTGAAAAAACGAGCATCATTCACGACTACTATCGCGACGCCGCGTAAGAGAAAACCGGCGCATTTTCTATTTCGAAAGTATGCTGCTTTGAGGCTGAAGATGTTATTTCCGCGCCTTAAACCGTTATTGTCGGGGCAGGAAATCGGTGATCGCGGCGAACATCCTGTCAAGATCCTTGCAGTCGTTATAACCCTGTACAGACACACGCAGATGAAGCTGATCGTGCCAAGTCCCAATTGCCAATTGAATCCGTTGCTCGTCATAAAGTTGGGCCTGAAGCTGGACTGGATCCGTGGGCGGCAGCAGGACCGTGAACATCTGGGCGAACCACTCTGGCGAATCCGGTGTAAGGGGCCGAACGCCATACCAATCACACAACCGTTGTCTAGAGTCGCTGGCAAGTGCATGGCATCGCCGTTGAACTGCTTCCCAATTGTGCGTCTGCATAAACTCAATCGCTGCTGGAACGGCCAGAAATGCGGCGAGATCGCGCGTGCCCTGCCATTGGGTCGATCGGACAAAATCCGAAGTGTCGTCCACTTCCCAGCTCACAATCAGCGGCATGATAATGGATCGGCATTCTGGGCGAGCATACAAAAATCCCGCGCCTTTGGGTGCACACATCCACTTATGACAGTTACCAACATAAAAATCAGCGCCCAGCGCCTCCAGATTGAGCGGGATTTGGCCGGGCGCGTGTGCGCCATCGATCATCGTAAGGATACCGGCTTCGCGCGCGTGGCGGCATACCGCCTCCGCCGGCAGAATGAGGGCGGTGGGCGAAGTAATATGACTCATGAAAATCAGACGGGTACGGGGCGTCACCGCTTGCCATAACGTTTCGACCACGTCTTCTACCGAGTTGATCGGAAGGGGTATCGGCTGTCGAATATAACGCGCACCTGTCCGGTTGCAGACGATTTCCCACAACCGATCCATCGCGCCATATTCGTGATCCGTCGTCAAAATCTCGTCGCCGGAGTGGAGATCAAGCGATTGCGCGACGTAGTTTCCTCCAATGGTCGCGTTGGTGACGAAAATCAGGTTGTCTGGGCTGGTGAAAAGGTAACCCGCTAACTGCGTGCGCGCCTCTCTGAGAAGATCATTAGCCCGCTTCGAGAAAAACAGAGATGGCTGGCGTTCCAGTTCCAGCTGCCAACGCTGGTATTCCTCGAATACAGGACGCGGGCACGCGCCGTAACCGCCATGGTTCAAATAGATGACCGTTGGATCAAGCAAGAAAAGAGAACGCAGATCGTCGTTAGTCATGTGCTATGGTGAACCTCCGGTGTCGTCGTAGATATCAAATGGTGGTTGACCCAAAGAGACCAGCATATTGTTCAGAATGCGGCCAATGGGCACGAGACACGAATCCGGCGGGCGGTTATCCAAACGCCATTGGGTAGAGGTATAGGTTGCCATACCAAAGATAAGGCGCTCGGTGGGATGACCACCCATTGCCAGGATCACATCTGGCGGCATGTCAGACGGATCGAGCAACCATTGAATATGCTGTTCCATCTGGCGACGACGTTCCGGCGAATAGGCATCGCAGGCGTCGACTTGAGCGCGAAACTCATTCCAGGTGTCAGCCTCTGCGCCTGAGAGTGGCGTTGCCTGGGGCAGTTCGGTGAGATTGATCACGACCTGCGGATCGAGTGTCATCACGGGCCGCTGCTGATCTGACGGGGCGCCATCATCACGAACGAGAATAAACACCGCCACACTCAAGACCATCAGCAGACCGACCCCTGCCAGGATAACACCACCGCCAATCGGCGATTCCGGCGTTTGCTCGCCTCTTTCTGTCCTTTGTGCTGGCATCCTGCTACGGATCCATATGCAGCGACAGCAGATACTGATATAAATTCCTGCCGCCGCTGTCGCTCAGACGATCGGTCGAGTATTGGTGCTTGCTGCCCAACGTACCCCCTGAGCGCATCCAGTCAATAAACGCATCTTCAGTCAGCGCCAGATTCTGTAGTGAAGGCGCTGGCGTGCCATCGATCTCACCTGTTCCACCGTCACCCGCTGCGCCGTGACACGTCGCGCAGCCCAAACGGTCCCAATTACTTGCACCTCGCGCGACCGCCGTCGGATTCAGGTCGCTGGTATCTGATTGGCCGACCGAGGTGGTCGCGGCAGCGGTGGCGATGATAGCCGGCACGGTCGGGGGATTTAGTTCTTGGAATATAGGCAACTTAGTACTGGTGGGCCGGGCGTTCTCTTCGCTGCCCGATCCGCATGCAGCTAACACGACTGATACTGAGGCCATGATCGCCAGGGATCTTAAAACGTCGCTGAGTAATGGGAACCTGTTCACACTCCCTCCTCGCAACCGGTTATCGTCCCCGGTGGGGGTTCAAGGCATCCTGCAAACCATCACCGACAAACGAAAAAGCCAACATGGTTAACCCTACGAGAACCGTTGGAAACAAAGCGAGATGGTAGTATACCTGGATCGAGGTGCCAACGCCTGAACCCACCATACGGCCCCAGCTCGGCGCCGGTTCGTTGATACCCAGACCCAAAAAGCTGAGCGCTGCCTCAGAAAAAATAGCCAAAGGCACGGCGAAGGTAAATGACACCAGCAGCGGCGTCAGCGCGTTGGGCAGGATATGCGAGACGATAATCCTCCCGTCGGATGCGCCAATCGCCCGCGCTGCCATCGTGTATTCTTGCTCGCGTAGTGCCAGAAACTGGGCGCGTGCAATCCGTAGGGGTTCGATCCAGGCCGTGACAGCCAGCACAAGAATCACATTATGTAGCCCGCTGCCTACCACGCTGAGCAAAAATAGCGCAAACAGCAGCGGTGGCACCGCCGTCATTGTCTCCACGAGGCGCAGCGCGATGAAATCCACCCAGCCGCCGCGATACCCGGCCAGTGCGCCGATAGGCACCCCGATTACAAAGGAAAGCACAGGCACTAACAGACCCACCATCAGTGACGTGCGCGCGCCATACAGGAGTCGCGACAGATAGTCGCGCCCAATCGCGTCTGTCCCCAGAAGATGATTGGGATCACGGAAAGGCAGACGGTTGGCGACACGAAAATTCGCATAGGCGTAATCATACGGCGCGAGGACTGGGGCTAACACCGCCAGCAGCACCAGCAGCAGCATAATGATCAACCCCAGCATTGCCAGCCGGTTTCTGGAAAATCGGCGGGCCGCATCGAGCCACAGTGACCGGTATTGCTCACTTTTGGGTTTCAATTCGGTGCTGGCGATCTTGTTGGAGGCTGCTGTCTCTGGTGAGCTCACGACGTACTTCCTGCAGAGCCGGGCAAACGCACGCGCGGATCAACCCAAACATAAAGCAGGTCGGTGATCAGGTAGGTGAGGCCCCACAAAAAGGCGATCATGAGCACCACGGCCATAATCATTGGATAATCGCGGTTGAAAATACTGGTGACAAAAAACTTGCCGAGGCCGGGAATGCCGTACACCACTTCGATAAACAATGAACCCGTCAACAGATTCGGGATTTGCGGGAGCAGGACCGTGATCATGGGGATGAGTGCGTTCCGCAACACATGGCGCCGCGTAACCATGCGCTCCGTCAGCCCTTTGGCGCGCGCTGTCCGCACAAAATCGGCGGTCAGCACGTCAGCCACACTCGCCCTCGTATAACGCGCTACCAGCGCCAGCGGGGCCAGCCCATACGTCACCACCGGCAAGAAATAGTCTTTCGAAAGCAGCGCCGAGCCGTTCCCGAACACGGGACCAACGATCCATTCGCTCGGTTTGCCCCAGCCCAACTGATACCCAAAGATCAGTAAAAACCACGTGGCGATGATGAAGTTCGGCACGGCATAGCCGAGCATCGCCAAAAACGTTACCAGGTTGTCAATCCAGGTGTTGCGATAGTACGCTGCCGCCATCCCCATCGGCAGGCCCAGACCAAACGAAAAAATGATCGTATAGAGGCCCAGGTGCAGCGTTACCGGCCAGGTGCGGCGTATGACATCGATCACGGGTGGGTTGCCCGCTACGGCAAACGAATGCCCGAAATCCAGCTGGACCGCGCTGGAGACATAGTTCCAATAACGGACAGTTACAGGCTTGTCCAGACCATATTTGCGGCGCACGTTGCGCATCGCTTCTTCGGTGTAACCGCGCTCGCCATAACTGAAGGGTCCGCCGGGCACAATACTCATTAGATAAAACACGATGACTGAAACGACAAACATCACGAAAACCAACGAGATGGTCCGCCGGACAATAAAGCCAACCATGATTGCTCCAATCGCCATGATGGAATCCTGGGAAGCGAGAGTGCGTTCGCTTCCCAGGGATTAACACGATGTCGGGACGTCTGCCGCAGCCGATCAGCCCCGCTCGTGAGCCGCAACCGGGTTACTGGGTGCGGTAGGTATCGTAATTCATCACATCATTGGTGATGTAGAATTCACCCCAGCACCACTGGTTGTTCCAATGCCAGGCGGCGATCCCCTGGTTGTCTGGGGTGAAGCACTTGCCACCCGCGATATAGGGCTGGAACAGTGCGCCCAGATTGCGGTGGAACAGGAACACGCCGCCAACGTCCTCGACCAGGATGCGCTCGGCTTCATGATACTGTGCCATACGCTCGGCAGGATCTCCGACCATTTGATCGGCCTCACTTACCAGATTGTCAAACTCAGCGCTGCGCCACGAATGACGGCCGGTCGATTTCCAGACGCCGAGCATGTTGGCCGGGTCCAGAAAGTCCATGCCATAGGAAACGCCACCGAATTGCAATGTGGTGGGACGTTCCAACAGCGCCGCCATATAGGCGTTGAATTCCATATTGTTGATTTCGATCTCAATGTTGAGGCACTGGCTGATCGAGGCCGCGACTGCGACATACCAGCTCATGATCCCCTCTGCTTCGCCGCGCAGCTTCAATTCCTGCGCCGGGAAGCCCTCGCCATCCGGATACCCTGCTTCAGCAAGCAGCGCTTTGGCTGCGTCGCAGTCATAAGCCTGGACGTCGCGGAAGTCGCCCGCTTCATCCCAACCTGGAAAGCCCGGAGCCAGGAACGAATAGGCCGGGTAAGCGGCCTGCGCGCCGCCAACATTGATCACGTTCTCGACAATCGCCTCTCGATCCACGGCTTTGGCGAATGCCAGACGCACGCGTACATCATCAAACGGTGGGTTGAACGTATCGAACAGTAGATAGTCGGTGCGGAAGTCGCCGGCGTGCGGACGGAAGTTCACCCGCAATTCCTCGTTCTCGTTGATGATCACATAGTCCGACGGCTTCAGGTGGATATAATCAACGCGATCCACTTCGTGATTCTGAAAGGCGATGAAGCCGCCATTCAACTGGTCCCCGTACACCCCGATGAGTTGGCGCAGCCAAGGTGTGCGCGGGCCAATGTAATCTGGATTGGCTTCCAGCAGCAGGTGGTCACCGGCCACGAATTCCCTGAGGATGAACGGACCGGACGACACCGATGTTGCCGGGTCAAGAATATATTCAGGATGCCAGTTGCCCGGCTCGCCCAGCGCCTTGGCCTGCATCGGCGGCCAGTACATCGTCGTTGCGGGCAGCGGCGGGAAGGGAGTTCTGGGTGCGGATCAGCAGGGTGTTGTCATCGACCGCTTCGACGCCGATCTCGTCGGGAGCGATTTCACCAGCGGCAGCTTCGTCCCAGCCCTGGATCACGCCGTTCCACATCCACTGGAAGTCGTAAGCGTTCGCCGGATCGGCCATAAACTGGTAGCTGCGCACCCAGTCCATCGCGGTGACGGGCGTGCCGTCGGACCACATCTGGTCGCCGCGCAGGTGAAAAATCCAGCCCAGACCGTCTTCGGTCGGTTCCCAACTCGTCGCTGCGCCGGGAAACAGTTGCATGTTTTGGTCAAGCTGGACCAACGAGTCGGCGAACTGGTCAAAACCGTGGAGATCGCAGATGCGCTGGTAGACCGAAACAACCGACGACAGCGAGATTTCTGTGCGGTTCGCGTTGCATATTTCGCGCCAGGTCTGCATTTCGTAGGGGGCGGCATCCTCTGGCAGAGTGCGCCCGTAGACATCGACATTATCTTCCTGGGCTATGCTGCTGTCGAGTGCCAGGGCCAACACAATGAAAAGAGTGACAATAAATAACACTTTGAAGCGTGACATCTTATTGCCTCCTGCTTTCACTCTATTTGAACTGGAGCGCCTAACTTGCCCGTCGGCCAGGCGGGTGAGCATTTGGGCGGCACCTCCTTTCGGGCACACTTTGGTTGAGCGAGCGGGGATGTAATGAGCATATTATAGAATGGCTTGTGAGGTGAAGCAATTGTGCAGCGGCTAGAGGGTTTAAAACTCAGTCAAGCGAGAGAAATGACAGGCAGCGCGAGTGTGTTATGCTTGCGGGGTTTTGTATTGCTCAAAACGATAGTGACACTGAATGTTCTTTCACATGGTGATGTTTGTCTGGGAGTTTGTGCTGGACCTGGTAGCCGTGATGCGCATGGCGAATGATGAAAAAGATCTGGAAATCATGCTGTGGGGGCTAAAAAGTCCGATCCGCTGCTGTTTCTTCCCTCAAGCAACCCTTCGATAGTCATGGTGCAAGCCCCCCAGCACCGGATACCCAACAATACGCTGGCTGCTCGGTTCCACACCACTGCGCATCTGATTCCTGCGGGTCGGGGATGCGCTGGTTGATTCCCTGGTGAGGTCGCGCGTGATTAAAGTAGGCCACATATTCACCGATGAGCCGATACAACTGGCGCTCACTCAGGATGAAGATGTGATCGAGGCATTCCCGTCGCACACTGCCGATGAACCGTTCGCACACCGCGTTGGCTTTGGGAGCGCGCACCGGTGTCCGGATCACGTCGATGCCTCGGTCCTGTGCCACTCGAGTGAAACACGCTCCATATTTCTTGTCATTGTCTCGGATCAAAAAGCGCGGTCGTTCATCATAGGGGGTCGCCTCTCTCACCTGTTGAGCGACCCAGATATCACTTGGTGCGCGTGTCACCCCATACTGGACGACCCGGCGTGAGCCCAACTCGATGATGAAATACACGAAGATCGCCCGAAAGAACACATCATAGGCTTGTACGAAATCGCAGGCCCAGGTCTCTCCCGCGTGATTGGCCAGGAAGGTTGCCCAGGTCTGTCCTCCTCTGGGTGGTAACAGTCCCCTTCGCGCTCGCCGCATATACTTCTTGACCGTTTCGGTGCTGACCTGGATGCCCAACTTCAACAGCTCGCCTTGGATCCGTTTGGCGCGCCACGTCCGATTGTTGAGTGCCATCTCCTCGATCAACCTAATCGTCTCAGACGAGATCGGCGGTCGTCCCTGCCTTACGCGCGATTTGCGCCTCCAGTACAACCTGAACCCTTGCTGGTGCCAACCGATCAGCGTGTCAGGTTTCACGATCATCAGCGCTTCTCGCCAACTCGGTAACCAACTCGCCAGCCAGACCAAGACCTGCCGATCGCGTGGCTTCAACAGTGGCCGTGCCACCTGTCGTTCCAACACGATCACCTGCTGCCGCAAGAACATGTTTTCCGCGATCAATTCGGCTTTGCTTCGACTCAGATCGGCCACCGTACTCAACACCTGGTTCGTCCTGGCTGGCTTCGTCCAGTCCTTGAACCGCGACTCCACATTGGCCACAACCGTTCGTAGCACTCGTCTCAACTGGCTGTATATATATTGGGCTATCAATGATGGGCTAACCTTTGAGGAGGGAAATATTCGGATACCGCCGCGAATTCTACCCTATTCTTGTGGTCTGTCTTGCGTAGATCGATTTTTTAGTCCCCACACCCAAATGCGAACGCGTTTGCGGAATGGTGGATCCGCTCCGTCCGGGAAGAATGCCTGGACAAGGTGTTGATCATCAATCAGGCACATTTGCGCCGTGTCATGCGCGAATACATCGCATTTTTCAATACGGCGCGCCCGCATCAGGGGATTGATCAGCAGATTCCCGTCCCTCCAGCAAGTCGAGCAACGAGCGGTCCGGTGCGCTGTCGCAATATTCTGGGTGGCATCATTCATGACTACTACCGCGATGCTGCGTAGGCGAGAATCGGGGTATCCGTGAGGTTTTTTGGCCTTACGGGGGTTGTTCGCTGAGGGATCCTTCCTGATGCTCAATTTCCGGTCGCTCACTCACACCGGAAAACATGTGCTTGGCTAATTGATCCAAAGGGACAAGTGTTGACTGGGGAAGTCGCGAGTCACCGAACAATCACAGTACCCGGTGCGGCGGAAGTGGCCGCCAGAGAGCTCTTCCACCCCCCTCCGCGAACTCTGTACAGGTGAAACTCGCGACGTTTACGACGGTGTTGGGGAGTAGCGGATTTCCTGGTCACTGATCCAGAGCACGATGGGCTGTGGCATCTTCGTCAACCCAGTCGGGCTCTTCCCAAACCATCCCCCGTCGTCCCGGTACATGCCGGGCGGGGCCCGGGTTGTAGATCGTGCACGATTTGGGCCCATAGCAGAAGGATTTCAAAGCGATACCGTTTCTTCTGCGGATTCCACTGGTCGACGATGATCTCCACTGGCATCCGGCAGCCCCATACGCAGCTTCTGGCAGTGGGTGGTGTAGGTGCGCGCGGCCAGGCGACGATGGCCACGTTCCCGATACGTTTCAAGGTCGACGGGGCACCATGCCAGGGCGGTGGCGTCTGCGTCGTTTGCTCTGGGCGTCTCAAGACCTTCAGTTTGCTCACCTTATAGTATTCCACGGGTTCCAGGCGCGGATCGGCGACTGGCAGCGCTCGCCGCTGACTTCATCGCCAACCTGGAACTGGTGCTTCGCTTGCGCGGCTTTGCCAATGCCGACGGAGAACTCCGTTTCCTCACCACCAATAGCGCCATCGATGATCAGGCAGTAGCCGAGATAGGTATGGCTAAGCTGGTCGAAGGATCGGGTCAGACGAATGCGCGGGTTGAACGGAGATCACAGCCCGGCCTTTCCAGGTGAGTTTACTCGTCATGGGGTCACCTCGTCTAGCTCGTGGGCGGAATGGGCGAAGACTTCGGCTTTTTCAACGCAGTGTTCGGTCTACAGCTTGCCCTCCGCCGCTGACATCGTCGTCCCTGATCAGTGCCGCCAGGACCACATCAAGCTCGGGCAGATCGGGGGCGTCTTTGAACGGAGCTAACTGACGGTACAGCTCGGCAGCGGCGCTGTGAAATCCATCGGGCAGTCCGACTGCGTCAAACGTCGCCGCAATTTCCTCCATCTCCCCCGCGAAGCGCCAGGCCTTGGCGGTTACCCGTCGGATGCTCTGCTGGGTCTGCGGCACCAACTCGGGATCACGTCGTGCCCAGTCGCGTTCAAGCGCCTCGCGCACGCCCAGTTGTTCGGCGGCAGCGAGCACGGCGCACAGGAGGGCGGTCGTGCCCTTGGTGCGTGCTGCAAAGCACATCTTCAAGGCGGAGGCTTTGCCGATCTTGAGCCCGATGATCTCGGTTTCGAGAGGACCTGCTCGGAAGAGCGGGCTGATTTCACCGGCGGCCTCCCCCGACAAGTACAACCAGGTTTGCTCTGGCTCCCAGGCGGGGCCACCGATAATCCCGCCGTCGACGAAGGCGATCCCCGCGTCCCGCATCTTGTCCCCGATACGGATCGTGGTCTGGGGTGCAATCGCGTTGGCGTCCAGATAGATACCTTCGAAGCCCTCCGTAATGACGGCGTCGGCCACCGACTTCGGCGGCGCTGGGCGGGCAGACGCTGATGATGACATGGCACTTATCACAGAGGGATGTCAGAGAGCGCGCGTCCGTCAAGTTGTGTTGGGCGGCACGCTCGCACGTTTGGTGGCTGCGCCCCTCCGAGGCCCAGAAAACGCGATGACCGGTGTTCTGGAGGGTGGCAGCGACCGAAATACCCATCACACCAGGATGGAGGATGCCGATACGAGTAGAAGTGTCAACGCTCATGGGAGAAGGGCCCTTTATCGAGTGGTTCCGGGCCAAGCATACCATGCCAAACGGTGTGATGCGACTCCGCCGAAGCGTGTGATGACCACAGACCATGCAGGGTGCGTCGAGCGTGTTTTCTTGCATCAGCCATTCACTCTGTGCAAGTGGCAGACATCACCGCCGGCAAGGAAATCGAAGGCGTAAGTTGTGTTCGTGACTTGGAGAGATAGCTCGGTGAAAATGGGAGCTAAGCCGCGAGGCAATGATTCCAAGCAGGATTTCCCTCTCGTATCGCGGTTTGGTTTCCTCTCGAGTTCCTGTCTCTGGCATTTCTCCCAAGCGCGCTCGTAATGCCGAGATCCGCGCTTGTCACCAAAACGGCGAGTTAATCGCGACGTTGGCCGAGGTCTTCGGCATCACGGAGCAGCGCATCTGGCAGATTTTGAATGAACGTCGGAAATGAAGCCCGACCAAACGAAAATCGCCCTGGAGAATATGCGGTCCAGGCTAGCTCGTATTCAGAAGGATTTTGCCTACCCGCGGCCGAGGATCGCCGGAGAGTTCGGCGTTGGTTCTCCTGGCGGCTCAGGCATCATTTATGGATCATCACTCGGAATCGGAAGCGCTTTCAAAACAACTTCTATTAATACGGCTGAGAGGCTATCTGTCATGGTTTCCACCGCGTAGTCTCAAAAAACTCTATACGCCCATGAACTGAGGCGAGATCAGGCCCGAACCGGCTGGTAGAATAGGTGCGTACCTTACCGCTGGGAAAGGGTGTTGAATGATCTGGTTTATGGTGCTGCAAGTCGTCTCCATGCTGGTCGAACTGGTCAGGCTGGGACGCCAATCAGAGGGCGAGAAGGATTTGGAGATTCTGCTGCTGCGCCGGCAGTTGGCCATCTACGAACGGAGGCAAGAGCGGGCACCGCGCTTGTCGCGGGGCGAGAAACTGGCGCTGGTGGTGTTGGCGACGAAGCTGAAAGTCAAGACGGGGCGCACGATCAAAGCCATGGGTGAGGTGATTCGGATTGTGAAACCCGCCACAGTTTTCGGTTGGCACAAGGAGTTGGTCCGGCTCAAATGGACCTACCGACGCCGCAATCCGGGAGGGCGACCGCAAACCGATCGGGAGATCGAGCGGCTGGTGGTGCGTCTGGCCCGCGAGAACGATTGGGGCATTGAGCGGATTGAGGGCGAACTAAAGAAACTGGGGTACACCATCAGCCACGAGACCATAGGCAACCTTCTGCGTCGCCATAACATTCCCCCTGCGCCAGAACGCGAGACGTCGCCGAGTTGGCGTCATCTGATGACCCACTATAGGGAACAGCTGCTGGCGTGCGACTTTTTCACCGTGGAAACGCTGTTTCTGCAGACAATCTACGTCCTCATTCATCGAGATTGGCAGTCGACGCGTCCATTTCGCGGGGTGCACGGCGCATCCGAACGGTGCATGGGTGGCGCAACAAGCCCGTCAACTCATGTGGGAGTTGGAAGACCGCGAGCCCAACATCCGGTTTCTGATTCGTGACAATGACAAGAAGTTTGCAGAAGCGTTCGACACGGTTTTTCGCTCCGAAGGGATCGACGTGATTCCGATCCCTGTTCGCGCGCCGAATGCCAACGCCTTTATGGAACGCTGGATTCGATCCGCGCGGGGAGAATGCTTGGACAAACTCCTGATCATCAACCAGACGCACTTGAGACACGTTATGCGCGATTATGTCGCGTTCTTCAACACGGCACGCCCCCATCAAGGCCTCGAGCAACAGCTTCCGGTTTCCCAAGCGAGTGGTCAAGGCCATGGTCCAGTGCGCTGTCGCACCGTGCTCGGTGGCATCATCCATGACTACTACCGCGACGCTGCGTAGGGGAAAACCGGCGCATTTACGAGGTTTTTTGAGACTACGGGCTCAAGTCGCTCGTTCTGTTTGGTATGCCTAAATGTTGAGGGCAAGGCATTCGACTGCTCGGTGTTTGTATGATCGTTTCGGGCAATTTGTATGGTGGACGCTTATTCGCGTCTACCATAACGAAGCTAGAACCAGACCGAGGAAACGGCAGCCCCGGATACGAATTTCCAGGGCGCTTCGAACTCATAAACGATACGAAACTAGCCGCGGCCGAAACTTTCCGGCGATTCAGGAGTTGGCCCACCGGGCGGCTCAGGCGTCAGCAGAGGCACGTCGGGCGGGATAGGCGTCTCGGCGAGTGGCTCTGTGACAACAGGTTCTTCGGTTGGGGGCACGATCGGCTCAGCGACCGCTTCCACGGCGAACGCATCGATGGCGATCACGCCGCTCACCGGCACAATGCGCAGCGTGTGCGATCCTGCGCTCAGACTGAGTGAGATCCGCGCGCCAAACGTCGCATCGGTCGCGGTGCTGTTCACCGTTTGGACGGGATTACCATCGATGACTACCGCAAAGCTGCCGAGCGCCGGGTGCTGGACGAAGATGACGTCGATGCGCGAGCCAGCGAAGTTCAGGGTGAGCGTGTCGTCCACGCTGCCGCTGCTGTACAGATACCGCCCGCCGCTGGCCAGCGGTCGTGTCGTGCGCGGTCCAGCTTCCGCTCGTCTGAACACGCGCATCATCCGACTCGACGACGAGCAGCGACGGATCGGGCGCATTGGTTGGTTCGACCGTGGGTTCTACGATGGTTCGCTGTTGGCTCGCTCGTCGGCTCGACGGTGGGTTCGGCGGTCGGCTCGAGCGTTGGCTCAACGATTACCTCGTCCGTCGGCTCGATCGGCACGTCGGTTGGAATGGGTGTCTGCGTGGGGAGCGGTGGAGCCGTCACACCGGCGACGATGGTGAAGGAGCGCGTTTCGCTCCATTCAGAGACGTTGCCGGCTTTGTCCACCGTCCGCACGTGCCAGTAGTAGACGCCGCGCGACAGCGGCGTCGGCGACTTGTAGGTGAGCAGCGTGCCCGCATCGATGACCGGCAGCGGGAAGGCCGGGTCGGGATCGAGCTGGATCTGATAGCGGAGACGTGCCGGCCACCGCACCCCAACTCAGGGTGAGTTTGGTGTTGGTCGAGGATGCGCCATCCAGCGGGGCGACCAGCAGCGGCAGCGGCCAGCGGCGTGGTATCGACCGTAAAGGTGCGCTTGTACGACCACGCGCCCGGCGCGCCGGCGCTGTTGACCGCGCGCACCCGCCACGAATACACGCCGTCGGGCAGGTCGCTGGCGATGTAGCTCGTCGGTTGCCGCTCACCGTGACATCCTGTTCCGGGCTGGTGAAGGTGCCGTTGTTGTCGATCTGGACCTGGTAGGTGTCCGCGTTGTTGGCCGGCTTCCAACTCAGGGTTGGGGTGCTGTCGTTGGTCGAGCGTGCCGCTGGCCGGAGCCGACAGGACCACCTGTGCGGGTTTGGTCGGGCTGATGACGAGCGTCCAGGTGGGCATCCAGGTCGCCAGCGCGGCGGCGCTGCACCCGCCAGTAGTAGGTATCCGGGCTGAGCGGTGCTGCGCCGGGTGTCGCGGTGAGGGCGGTACCCTGGTAGCTGAAGGGCAGCGGTAGGCTGTCGAAGTCGGGCGAGAGTATCGACTTGCAGCTCGTATGCACTCGCCCCGGTCACCGCCGCCCAGGTGAAGATCGGCGTGGTGTCGGTGGTGGTCGAGCCGTCCTTCGGCGTCTTGTGGATGGTCACGGCGAAACGGCGGGCGGGACTCCATGCGCCCCAGTTGCCCAGCGCATCCTTCGCCTGCACGCGCCAGTAAGTAGACGCCATAGTCGAGCAGCGTGCCCGGCAGCGGTGTAGGTTAAGCCGGTGACCGGAATCGCGCTGTCGCGCCGGCGAAGTCGGCGTATGGTGCGACGTTCGGAACTGGTAACCCTTCGCCCCCGTCGCGGCCTGCCAGGTGAAGGTCGGGCGTCGTGTCGGTCGTGCCCGCTTCAGGTCGGCCGGAGTTGCCAGCACCGGCTGGCGGGACCGGTCGTATCGATGGTGATGACCCAGGCCGCGCTCCACTTGCCCGCGACACCCGCCGCTGTCACGCCGCGCACCCGCCAGAAGTATTTGCCATCCGGCAGCGTGTCGTCAGGCACGGTGTAGCTGTCGGTGGCGGATGTCGCTGCCCTGGTGGGCCAGCGTGGCGAAAGTTGGACGTCGTGCTCATCTGGAACTGGTAGCGTGTCCGCGTCGGTGACGGCTTTCCAGGTGAACGCGGGCGTGGTGTCGGCCGTGGGCGTCGGGTTGACGGGCGAGAGCAGCACCGGCGCGGCCACCTGCTGTAAGCGTGAAGCTCCGGGCGGCGCTCCATGCCCCCGCCACGCCTGCGCTGTTGATGGCGCGCACCCGCCAGTAGAACTTGCCGCCGTCCGGCATCGGGCTGGCGGTGTAAGTCAGCGTGCCTGCCGGTTGGCGTTTCTGCATCCTGCACCGGGCTGGCGAACGTGTCGTTGTTGTCGATCTGGATCTGGTAGCGCACCCCACCGGGCACACCCTGCCACTCAAAGACGCGGCGTGTTGGTGATCCGAGTCTGGCAAGTTGGCGGGCTGGATCAGCTTCGGGGCGACGGTGGTCGGCGGCGTGACGGTGAACGTCCAGACCGGCGTCCATGCCTCGAACTCCGCGCCGCGTCGCACCTGCATCCGCCACCAGTGCTGCCCCTCGGCCAGCGCCTCGCTCGGCGGCGGCGTGATCGTCGTCCCAGCGCCGGTGAACTCGAACACGACGTGGGTCAGCGCCTCATCATCGTACACTTCCAGATGGTACTCGCTCGCACCCGTCACCGCTTTCCACACGAACGCGGGCGTGGTATCGGTCAGGTGCTGCGCGTTGGTCGGCGTGGAGAGGATCGTGATGGTCAGCGTGCGGGTCAGGCTCCAATCGCTCCAGCGCCCGGCTGCATCTCTGCGCCCGCACCCGCCAGAAGTAGACCCCGTAGGGTTGTTCGGGCAGGTGTAGGTCAGCGTGGTGACCTGCCCTTCGATGCGCACCGGCCAGGGGGGATCGGACGGACCACTGCACCTGATAGCCCTTCGCGCCGCTCACCGCACTCCAACTGAGCGTCGGCGTCTGATCCGGCTGTGTTCGTGCGGTCTTTCGGTAGAGCCAGGGTCGGTGCACGCAGCCGGGCTGTGTCGATTGTGAACGACCACGCAGCGCTCCAATCGCCTCCAGCACCACCGCCTGATAATGCCTGCACGCGCCAGAAATAGATCGTATTGTTGTTCAGGGGCGTGTCCAGTGTATAGGTCGTCCCGGTCACTATCACAAGCGCCGCCGGGCTACTGAAGTTGATGACCTTATCCACCTGGAGGCGATACTGCGCCGCGCCGGGCACTGGCTCCCAAGCGAACATGGGCGTATTGTCGGCGGTCAGTGCGCCGTCTGAAGGTGTGAGCAAGGCGGGTGTGCCGAGCAGCCTGATTCCTATAGAGACACTCTTGCCTTTCGTGCGCACCCCACCATAGCCGGTATGCCCCTGATCATCGACAAAGACGTATAGCGTATCTTCTCCCAGGTAGCTGACAGCGGGCATATATATCAGCCCATCCAGCGCCGCATTGATCGCCGTCAGTGAGCCCTGGAACGTCATGGCTAAATCATTCAGGCCGTCGCCGCCATTGAATGCCAACCCTGTTGTACTGCTCAGAGTCAGGTTTCCGTGCTCCACCGAGAGCATAACCTTGAGCATACCTTCTCCGGCGTCGCTGTCCTGGATTGAGATTGGGTTGCCCTCTGCACTGCTAAAGACCAACGATGTATCTACCAGGATCGTTTGCGCTGGCGGGATGGTGATGTCAGGCGCGGTATTATAGGGCTGGATTGTGATGAGGACCTGATCGATGTCTGACTGCGGGCCGCCCGCGCCCTGATGACCTTGATCGTTTGTCGTAATCGTCAATGTTGCCGTGCCGACGTAAAGAGCCGGCGGTTTGTAAGATAGTTGGTACCGCAAGGCTGCGTTGATGGCCGAGATTGTGCCCGTAAAGGTCATAGTCGGATCGTTTATTCCATCTCCTACGCTAAAAGTCAGCCCAGTGCGTCTCGTCAAGGTCACGCCGCCCGGCATAACACTCAGTGTCACCTGAACCGGATTACTCCCGGCGTCGGGATCGCTGATGCTGAGTGCGTTTTGGGCGCTGGTGCTGAAGACCAGATTATCATCCTCGATCATGTCATGCGGGCCGGGCACAGTATTCAGGGGCGGATTGTTCACATCCTGTACTTCAAACGGCCCGACATCACAGCCAGCACGGCCATCGCCATTACCGTCCTGGGGACGGTCTGCGCCCCGCTGATCGGCCCAATAGCAGGCGGTGGAGTCGCCGCTATCGATTGCCGGACTGTTCGCAGGGATGGCCTGGGTCAGCGTTGGGCCGCCATAGCTTTGCAGCGGTTGCAGCAGTGGATCGGTATCGGTTTGGTCGCCGACAGCGTTGAGGCTGCATGTGTTTCCATACTCAATGTTATGGCCGTTGGATTGTATAACTCCGGCGCAGTTGACCCCGTTGTTGTCCGCGATCAATGAGTTTTCAAGTACAATCTGCCCGCTGATGTTAGACAGCCCGTCACCCTGGGATGCGTCATTACTCGACACCGTGGCGCTGATCAGGGTTGTTACGCCGTCGGCAGCATTGTATACCCCGCCGCCTCGTGCCGCCTGATTCCCGGTGATCGTGCTGTTCACAACCTGTGTATGACCACCGTTAGTCTGGACTCCGCCGCCGTCTCCCAGCGTGGAATTATCATAGATGGTACTGTTGATGATCAGCAGTACGCCGCCGTTGTTGCTCAGGCCGCCGTTTGTCCCGGCTGTGATCATCAGATCGTTGACCGTCAACGCGCCTCCAGCGGCAACCGTTAGCACAGCGGCGCTGCTGCCGCTGCCGTTTAAGGTCGCGCCATTACCGACCAGCGTGAGATGCCCGGTGATCTCAGGTAGTGGTCCGGTGAGCATATAGGTACTGCCTGCCATCAGGCTAAGGCTGACCGGCGTGCCCGTGCTGTTGGCTGCCTGAATCGCAGCGGCCAGGCTGCCCACATCGCTCGGCGGAATGGGCGTCATCGCCTCCGACACGACCACCGTGATCGTGCCCTCGTCGGCTGCGCCATTGGCGTCGGTAGCAATGAATGTGAATGAGTCGCTGCCTAAAAAGCCCTGATAGGGGATATAGGTTACGGCAGGCTCGTCGCCGAGCACTGCGCCGTTGGCTGGTCGTGTGTTTAAAATAAAGTGATAGGGCGAACGGCCCGCCTCGGCTCCAAATGTCACCGGGATAGCCGTATTGATAACGGTATCGAGGGTTTGATCAACGGCTTGCAGTGGGCCAACGATGTTGAATGTAACCGTGCCCGTCGCTACGCTACCGTTGGCATCCGTGACCTCAAATGACACGGTGTCAGTTCCGTCAAACCCTCCGTTGGGCGTATACGTCAGGTTTGGTGGTGTGCCAGACAGGGTGCCATTGGACAGCGTAGAGAGATTGCCAAAGGTATAAGGTGGGCGGCCTCCTTGCGCTGTGAGTTTAAATAATGCTGAGGTATCGTGTGGGACGCTTACATCCTGATCGACGGCGACCAACAACGGCGCGATGGTGATAGTCACCGTTCCTGTATCTATTTGTCCGTCGATGTCGGTAACATCAAACGTGAACAGAGTCCCAACCAGAGGTTTGCGGATCAGGCATATAAATCAGATCGGGCGGCGTGCCTGTTAGCGTGCCGAGAGCCGGAGTGCTGAGGTTGGTATAGGCGTAGGGTGGTTCACCATCCACTGCCGTGAGCGTGATAGCAACCGGCTGTTCAAAGGCGGTATAGAGTGCCTGGTCGGTGGCCTGTAGCGGCAAAATGTCGCAGCCCAGGATCTGTTCGGTCAGAAACGGCTCATACACCACACGCCCGGAAATGGTTGTTCCCCGGCCAGGAGCCGATCCGCCAGGGCCAGTCACGGACCCCCACCAATTTCCTGCAGCGTTAATGGTGCTGAAGGACGCGCCAAAAGACACTTGATCCACGACGGCGGCAGGTGACGGATCTATGATACAGCTGTGTTCGACGGTGATTGAGCTTGAGCCATAATGGGGAGGATTGGTATCCACGTAAGACAGCAGGCTGCTGCCTGTGTCAGCCACATTGTTCAGCAGGATGCTATCTCGAATCGTGATCCTGCCATTGGGGTGATCGTTGAAAATGGCACCACCTTTGGTTGCGGTGTTGCCAGAGAAATAGCTGTCCGTGATCGTGAGAACGCTGTTGTAGTAGGAACCGCCGTAATTAATAATCGCTCCGCCATAACTCGCCTGATTGCCCGTAAAGGTGCTGCCGCTGATCTGGGTTGGACCAAGGTATAGTTCGAGCGCCCCGCCCACCAAACGGGCTGTATTGTCCGAAAACGTGCTGTCCTGAATGGTTAGCGGGCCACTGCTGGCAATCGCGCCGCCATCCAGAAAAGCCCAGTTTTCGGTCAGGATCATGTGATAAAGGTTTAGCTCGCCAGCGTTTAGAATGGCTGCGCCATAGTCCACCGCATGATCGGGATCAGAAAAATACGTGTCAAGCTGGCCGTTGCGCAGGGTCAGGTTATACAAGTCCAACTGCCCGGTTTGCGGCACGTAGAAAAAGCGGAAACTCGGCGTACCATCTGCGGTGCTGCGCATGATCTCTGCGCCGGGACTGGCGATCACGATCCGCGTGGTGATGGCGGGCAGGCCGTTGGGACCATGATTATCGGCGGTATTGTCCACTTGACTCAACGTGTAAGTTCCGGCGGGCAGCGTGATCAAATCGTCGCCAACTCCGGCGGCACAGCCATCTACCGCTGTATCGGTGTTGGCCGCCTGGATCGCTTCGCCCAGGGTACAGTTGCCGTTGGTCACAAACGGGACTTCTTGCGCGAAGCTGTCTACCACGATCTCGGTGGCGATCACCTCGATCGTGATCGTGCCTGTCGCCGTGATCCCGGCCTGATCGGTGGCGTCGAATGTCAGACTGTCGGTGCCCGCAAAACCTTCGTCGGGCGTATAAACCAGATCGGGCGCAGTGCCGGACAGCGTACCGTGTGTAGGCGGCACCGTGACATTAAACGTATAGGGCCTGATCCCACCTTCGGCTCGCAGAGTGAATGCGATGTCACCCTCATAGATGAACATCTCTATCGCCTGGTTAACCGGGATTAATAGGGCAGGCGGACAATAGTCTGGAATTGTCGTCAGGAAGGGATCGTAGTTAACCCACTCGCCTACCGCGTCACCCACGCCAGGACCCGATCCCGATGGCCCATTGGTCGCTCCCCACCAGTTATCAGTGGCCTCAATCATAGTGTAGTTGTTGTGGTAGAAGCTGGTCCCAGAGTTTTCAGAGAAGCAGTTGTGGGTGATATCTATTTCATTAGGAGAATCGAGATACACACTGCTGCCATTCGCGGCCTGATTATGAGTGAAAATATTACCATGCGCACTTAAGCTGCTAAACCCGGCCCGAATAGCCCCACCTATAGTTGAGGTGTTATTCGTAAATGTCGTGTTAGTAACTATCAGATCGGTAAAATAGCTGGTGTAAATCGCACCACCGCTCAGAAGAAGTCCCCAGCAGACCGGCATTGTCGTAAAATGCCAAATCGACAACTTCCAGACGGCTTTTGAAAGCGTAAATACCTGCGCCGTCTGTGGCGCTTCCATTGCGGATCGTGACATTGCGAAGCGTCAGATTGCCGCCCGACATATAGATGAGCCTGGCGTTAACCGCAGGGTCTTTGGTAAGCGTTGCGCCATGGCCTTCAATCGTGATCTGGCCGCTGATGAGCGGCAGCGCGTAATAACCGCGACCTCCGCCTGGACCATAGGTGGTAGTTAAGAAATACGTGCCGTTTTCCGCCAGAGTGATTGTGATGGGCTCGTTGAGCATATTCGCGTAGTTTATGGCAGCGATCAGCCCGTTCACGTCTCCACCGGCGATCGTGAGGCTCGGCGGATGGGCCGCGTCGCAGATTGCCGGGCGTGTGACGAGGGTAGGGGTAGTTGTAACCGTGCCTTCCGTGTGAATTTGGGTTCCACCTTTCGCCCCACCAGTTATAGCGGGCATCGGTGACACCGAATCCATTGGTGGCAACAATTCCATGATACCTATAACCATCTAACAGACAGTTGTACTGGAAGGTTGCCAGGCCTAGATTATCGAGGGATGTGCCAAAATTGTTGGTGTCATCCATCGTCCAGCCATTTTCGTAAAAGGCACTCTTCCAGACGTTCATCTGTGCGCCATAGATATTGTAGAGCGCACCGCCGTCGAATTCGGTATGGTTGCCCACGAAAAACGTTCCGGTAAAGGGTAAGGCCGTGCCGCTGGCATTATAGATCGCACCACCGCTGTTATAGGCGGTGTTATTTTCAAAGCGGACGTAACGAACGGTCAGCGTGCCGTTATTGACAATCGCGCCGCCACTAGCCGTAGGTACTGCCGTTGCCTGCGCCGCCACTGCGGAGTGTCAGCTGTTCGATCACCAGTCGCTGCTGGAATTATCAAAGAAATTGGATCGTGGATTAGGGTTGCTGGGCGTCGATGATCGTTTGGTCCATGCCCGCGCCCCGGATCGTCACGGGTGAGAGACGGTTCGGAAGATGGTGCTCTCGTTGAGCCGTCACCAATCGTGACGATGTACGTTCCGGCGGGGACGTCGATAATATCGCGGCCATTCCCCGCAGCGCAACCATCTAGTGCCGTATCGTATTTCGGCATAGGCAAGAGCTTCGCCCAGTGTGCAGTTACCGTTGATGATGTTGGGATAAATCTCCTGCGCGGTGCTGTTCACGATAATGGTCGCAGGAGGAGCGGAGTTGACTGTGGTCGTAACCGTGCCTGTGTCGCTCGCTCCGCTGGCATCCTGCACTACAAAGGTGAACGATCCGTGCCAGTATATTGCTCGTCAGGGAGGTAGATCAGGTTGGGCGCAGTTTTGACGAGCATGCCGTGCGCAGTCTGGCTGGTCGCCATGTAGCTATAGGGTGGGATGCCGCCGCTTGCAGACAGCGTGACGCCACCAGTACGTTCTGCTCCGCACTCAAAACCTGATCAACGGCCTGGACGGGCAATTTGACTTTGATTTCAACGGTGCCATTTGCCGTGCCGCCGACGCTGTCGGTGGCCATAAAGGTGAACGAATCCGGCCCGGTATAGTCCGCCTCCGGCGTGTACACCAAATTGGGTGCGGTCCCGGTCAGCGTGCCATGGGCCGGGATCGAAACGTCGCCGTAGGTGTACGGCGGCAGGCCTCCTCTGGCCGCCAACGGGACTGGCACCGCCACGCCGGATGGGACATTAACCGTCTGCGTATCGATGACAGGCGGCATAATCGGGCAGCCGGGCATGGGCGGGTTTGTCAGGTGCGATGCGTAATAAACATCGGCGTCGATCAATTGCCCCGAACCGGCAGGGCTGCCGTTGTCAAGGGTCGGACCATCTGCTGCGCCCCACCAGGTATGTTCCGCACTAATGTATTGGAGGTTGCGCCCTTCCCGCAGTGCTGTGCCCCCATTGTTGACAATACAACTATCAGTGATGACGGCGTAATTTTGTGAATAGTATGGCTCCGTATAGAGAACACTCGCCGCGTAACCGCCGGGGGAGTGATTGACGAAGATCGAGCGGGTAATATAGACTTGCCCATATAGGACCCAAATCGCGCTGCCTGTGGCGACGTGATCGCCGTCAAAGCTGCTGTCCGCAATGGTGATTTGTCTGTTGGCTTTGGAATTTTCCGCATACAGGTCGGCTCCCTCTGATGCCTGATTGCGGATGAACGACGTATTCGTGATCGATGATACGACGCGGGTAAGGACTGCGCCTCCGTGAAGGCCTCCGTTGTCACTGAACACTGAACCGGCGATCTCCATCGCTGCCGATCCTGTGACATATATGGCCCCGCCATCTCCACCGGCGACGTTATGGGTAAAGGTTGTGTTGGTGATCGTCAGCGGACGGGTGATCGCTGCCGGGTTGCTGAAAATCGCGCCCCCACGCGCAGTTCTGGCGGTGTTATTGCTTAACGTGCTGTTGCTGATGGTCAGCGAGCCGAGATTGAATATGGCGCCGCCGCCATAGGGAACATCAACGACATGGCCGTTGTTCAGCGTGAGGTTGTCCAGCGATAGAATACCCGTCTGAGATACGGTGAAAAATCGGAAATAGTTCGTCCCGCTGCGCGCAATTGTCGCGCCATTGCCCCGAATGGCGATCTCTGTCGCGATAACGGGCAGGCCATTTTTGCCGTTGCTGTCGGAGTTGTTGATAGCTGTCAGCGTGTATGTTCCCGGCGTAAGGATGATCGTATCGGGCCACGTATTCGCATTGGCGGCGCTGATCGCAGCGATCAGCCCATTCACATCGTCTGCTGCGACCGTATATGCCGCGTGGACCGTGATCGAGATGGTCGCCTGGACAGTGGTTCCACGTCGATCCGTGACCTGGATGGAAAAGGTATCGCTGCCGTCAAAACCTGAATCGGGCGTGTAGGTCAGGTTCGGGATCGTGCCCGTCACCGTGCCATGCATCGGATCGGAAACTGTATAGGTCAACGGCAGCACGCCCCCCGTGGCCTGTGCCATGATCGTAAGCGGTCTTTCAAATGGCGTGTCCAGGGTTTGATCGGGCAGCACCAACAGCGGCGGCGGATTAACGGTCACGGTGATGGCCCCCGTGTCGGTGTGGCTGTAAGCGTCGGTTACCTGGACGGTGAAGGCGTCCTCTCCAACAAAATCCATTTCCGGCGTATAAGTCAGGTTGGGGAATGACCCTGTCAGCCCGCCATGCGCCGGATCCTGCGTGACGGTATAGGTGTATGGGGTGATGCCACCCGTCGCTTGAATGGTCATTGCCAGGGGAGTTTCAAACGCGGTGATCGAGCTCTGATCGTCCAGGACCAATGGCGGCCTCACCATGACCTAAATCGTGGCAGAGTCCCAAAAACCATAATGATCCATGACGCGATACCGGTATTCATCCCTGCCAGAAAAATCTGGGTTGGGAGTATAGGTCTGGGCAGGCAGGGAGCCGGTCTGCGTCCCGAACGCTGGCTCGCTTTCCAGCAGATAAGTATATGGCCCAAAGCCGCCCGTCGCGCTCAGGCTGAACAGGATGGGCGTTTCGTAAGCCGTTGTCAGGTTGAGATCGGCTGCCAGCAACCGTGGCGCGGTTGAGATTCTGAATCGTAGAGGTGACGGCCGTGCCGTTGGCGTCTACGATGTCCGCCACAAACGAGTCGACTCCGCTGTACCCGGCATTCAACGTGTATTGCAGATACGAGTATCCCTCACTCAGGACCTCGCTCAACACGCCATGCTCCGGATAGGAAATCACATACCATGCATAGGGCCATCGCCCGCCCGTCGCTTCGATCGAAAAATACAGGGGCGACCCTGCATAATAGCGCTGCTGATCCGGGGCGATCAGCGTCGGGGCCACGTTGAAGGTGATGTGTCCCGTGCGGGCAAATCCGGAGCTGTCGGTCACGGTAAATTCCAGGTTGTCCACCCCTGAAAATCGCGCATTGGGCGTATAGACCAGATCGGGCGGCGTTCCCGTCAGCGTACCATGCAGCGGCGTGGTGAGCGCGCTGAAAACAAACGGCAGGAAGCTCCCGGCTGCTTGCAGTGTCAGATCAGCGGGGTCTCGTAAGGCAGGTAAAGCGTTTGATTGGTGGGCTGGAGATCGGAGCCTACGTTCAGTGTGATCGTTCTGGTTACACTGCCGCCTTCATCGCTGACAGTAAAGGTAAAGGAGTCAGGGCCGCTAAAGCCAGCATCAGGTGTATAGACCACCTCACCGCCGCCGCCGCTCGATACTGTGCCGTGTGCAGGCTGCGTCGTGGAAAAGGTATAAGGCGGCAAACCCCCCACCGCCGAAAGGGTGATCAGCTTGGGTGATTCGTACAACACCTGGACGGTTTGGTCCGTCGCTATCGGCAGTAAAACAGGACAGCCATCTGGCGGCGCGGTCAGGAACGGCTCAAATGGTGCGTTGGTTTCATACACGTCGTCGCCGTGCCCGCTCCCCGCGCCGGATGGTCCATCGGCAGTGCCCCACCAGTTGTTGCGTGCATCAGAGACAGGCCGGATCATATAGAGCGCCGGAGCGGAATTTCCCACGATACAGCTATCGCTCATCAACAGCACTCCCCGTGCTGTGTGCGGCTCATCCGTGCCAAAGATGCCAATCACGCTCGTCGTGATACTGGGAACTGGCAGGGCGGAATTATTTAGAAACCGCGAGTTGGTGACGATCGCTGTGTTTCCGAAGGTCTGAAGTGCTGCGGTTCCACGTGTCGCCGTATTCCCTTCAAACAGGCTGTCGCGGATCGTGATATTTTCATCGGTGCTCGAAATCGCACCGGCGCTACGACCTGTGTTGTTGCGAAATATGCTGCCCGTAATCTCCGTCAAGGCCGATGTCATTAACGCGCCGCCCTTGCCATCGTAGAAAGTATTGGGCGCGGCATTGTTCTCGAACAAGCTGTCACGGATGATAATACTTGCTCCCCCCGCGATAGCTCCACCATTGGATAATGTTGTGCGGTTATTTATAAAGGAAGAGTTTAAAACGGTCAGGTGACTGTTGGAGCCTTCCAGGTAAATAGCCCCGCCTAATCCGGTATACGTCTGGTTATTGGAGAAAAGCACCTGCTGCACCGTTAGGCAGCCCTGACTGAAGACTGCCCCGCCTGGATAGGTGTAACCATCGAGAGCGCCATTGCTCAGAGTTACGTTTTCCAGGGTGAGCCAACCCGCCGGGGCCACCTTAAAGATGCGAAACTTGTATGAACTGCTGCGGGTGATAGTCGCGCCGTTGCCGAGAATAGTAATGTCGCTAGTGATGTCTGGCAAGCCAGTGCCCCCAGTGGTGTCAGTATAATAGGCACTGGTTAGCGGATACGTGCCACCGCCCAGGCAGATCGTGTCGGCTGTCTCATTTGCATTGGCTGTGTTGATCGCGTTAACCAATGCCACTGTGTCGGATGCGGGAACCTCAATATCGCATGCCACTTGGTTCCTATGAGGAGTAAACGAGTAGGGGCGTATACCAGGAAGGTCAAGCGATCTTGTGGCTGTGCCGGGGTTGGCATTCTTATCAAAGAGCAACTGTTGCAGCCTGTCGGGGGCAGAGACGTTCGTGTTCGCCCCTGTAATTGATGCGCCCTGCGCCACATCGAGGCTGGCCAGCAAGCTGAACGCGAACACGGCCAGGAGTCCCCACACCATCCAGCGCCGGGAAATGACACCTGTCATGAGATTGGACCAGCGAGGCATTTTCTCCACCCTTTTTCACCCGCCAGGCGGGACTGTCGATCGGGGACGCGATGTGCGGGATACAGCATCGACTGACACGGCTTAAGTCATGGCGACGCGCAGTGCCCCGCGAGGCTGCGATGTGTAAGCATCTAAGAGTAAGTTTATCTGAGAGTGAAACCGCGATCTAGTGATAGATGTAACATTTGAAGCATAGATGGAAGGTGGGGGTAACTGAAACGAGATAATCACGATGCACCGATGGTCGACCAATTTTCGGTTTTTGCCGTGCCTACAAGAATCAATCTAGGGCGTGTTTGCAGAGTCGGGCGCGGCGGCTATACTGCGGCGCATGAGTAAACGACATGAACTAACCGACAAACAATGGGAGCGGCTGGAGCCGATGCTGCCGCCCCAGAAACCCAAGACAGGATGCCCAGCGGAAGTCCATCGTCGGGTCATCAATGGCATCCTCTGGGCCATTCGTACAGGAGCGCCCTGGCGTGATTTGCCCGAACGCTATGGCTCATGGTCCACGGTGGCCAGTCGTTTCTACCGATGGACGCATAGCGGACTATGGGACCGCATCCTGGCAACCCTGCAAGAACAGGCGGACGAGACGGGCCAACTGGACTGGGAAGTGCATTTTGTGGATGGCACGATTGTTCGGGCACATCAGCACGCCGCGGGGGCAAAAAAAGTGACCCGGCGAGTGAAGCGTTAGGTCGCAGCCAGGGTGGGTTCAGCACCAAGCTGCATGTGCGCGTGGAGGGAAACGGGCAGTTGATGACCTTTGTGCTCACGCCTGGCCAACAGCACGAAGCCACCGTCGCGGAAGCCCTGTTGGACAAGGGCGGGGTCAAGCGGGCGGGAGAGGACACCCCAAACGCCGTCCCAAACGACTGGTAGCCGACAAAGGATATAGCAGCCGCAAGTTCCGCATCACCCTGCGGCGGCGCGGGATTCGCATCACCATCCCGCACAAACGCAATGAGCATCGCTCGGGTCCCTTTGACCGTACCATCTATCGCCTCCGCAATCGGGTGGAGCGCTTTATCAATCGACTCAAGCAGTTCCGTCGCGTCGCCACACGCTACGAAAAACGTGCTGAGTGTTACCGGGCTGTCGTGACGATCGCTGCTATCATGTTGTGGCTATGAGTTTGCAAATACACCCTAGTACTACCTCCCACTTATCTCTACTTTCATTGTATTTAGGAAGCGGAATGTTTCGTTCCGCAAGAAAAATTACACCGGAGATTGAACTATCTTTTCCGCACAATGAACAATCTTTATTACCTGCTTTTTATATTGCGCTTCTGAGAACCGCGCCAGTTTGGCAGGATCGACCTGCTTCCACTAGACTGTTCCGAATCCAAATTGGGCGAATGATTGAGGAAGCACCTAAGGCAGCGAAAGCCGCAACAAAGACTTGCCGAGGGGTTTCAAGAAGTTTCTGACCGTAAAATCGCGGACGCATCAAGTAAGGCAGCGAGTTCGGAACTCAACTTTCTTCTATGATGGATGCTCCATACCGCAACCGTCCCTTCTGTCGGCCCTGACGGGCATCGGCGGCTTGGGCATAGTGCAGCGTGGTTTGGCCCTGGCTGTGTCCGGCCTGGGCCTGCGCATCTGCAAGGGGTGTTCCGGTTCTCAGTAACTCGGTAATCAGCGTGCAGCGGGCATCGTGCGGGCTGAAAATGTTCAATGTCCACACGCCGCTCGGTTTCCTTCAGGTTATCGCCGCCTGTATCCATATGGGAAATGAACCAACTCCGCCGCTTTGCGCTTGGTTTCTTCAGGACGACGATCATACCGTGCCGTCGTTTGCACATTGGCATGATTCAGGATCTTCTGAACCGTCACAATATCCGCACCGGCATCCAGCAGATCCTCTGCCAAGGTACGGCGAAAGTCATGCGGTGAGAAATGCTGTAGCTCAGCCTGCTCGCCGCGCTTAACCAGCGCATTGTAGATCGCCTGGTCGGACATCCGGCGAAGTTGTACCTGCCCCTTCTGGGTAATTGGCGTGAAAATCGGCCCTGCACTATCCCCACGTATCGCCAGCCAGTCGTCCAGCGCCTTTTTCGCGCCGCTGACCACATAGGCCAGATACTCCTTGTTGCCCTTGGCCTGCCGGATCACCAGCGTACCCGTTTCAACGTTGTAGTCACTCACATCCAGCTTCACCACGCTGGCGCGACGAATGCCGGTGGTGGCCATCACGGCAATCAGTGCCAAATCGCGCGCCCCTGACGGAGTCTGATCCTCAACACACTCTCGCACGAGCGCACTGATCTCTCCAATTCTGATGTCGCGCCCTGCCGGTAAGGTCTGCCCGGTCACGTTCTTCACGTCGGTCGCCCGCTGATATTCCTCCGCCGTCATCTGGCCCAGCCGCCATGCTTCCTTCACAACCTGCCGCAGGGCGGACAGCATCTTGTTGGCCGTGGCCGGTGAATACTTCTCCGCTAACCGGGCGCGGATGACTGCCGTATGCTGGTAACGCAGCGCCGACCAGTTGACGAATTGGTACGAGACATTGACAGCGATGGTTCTGCCGGAATTGGAGCGTTTATCGGGCCGATTCATCTGTACGAGGTCTGTGCCGATGATTTCCGCAATGGTATTGAGCGCGTTTTGCATGGTGCGGCGTGATCCAGCGGATAACGAGGCCAGATAGATGATGGCGGGGTTCTGATCCGGATAGAGTGGCGTGGCTAGAACGAGTGGGTGCTGCTGTTCTGGAATGAGGATGAGGGCTTGGGAAGTGGGCATGGTCGACATCTCGCTTGAAAAATGAGGGTGATTGTGAGAACGCATCAGCGTGTTGAAAAAGTCAATTGGGGAAGTGGACTTTCGACCTGCTAGCTTTGTCCTTGGCGCAACAATCCCCGACACCTAAACACGATTTCAAAAACGCCATAGCTCCAGCAGGGCGGATAGGGGTCTCTCCAATACCCCTGCTCCGGCCGGTCGGAATGGAGCAAGTCTACCCGAGTGTTGCAAGAGTCGTTTGATATTCTGTCCCGCCGCAATCAGCAACCCTTCGATATTGACGCGGATGAGGCGACGCAGGCGAAAGCGTGCCAGGCCATGCCACTGTTTTGCTTCACCGAAGAGGGGTTCGGGCCATACTTGGCGCTTGCGCATCGCCTTCCGATAGGCTTCGGTCTGCTGATAGGCTTCGACCCGTTCGATGTATTCCTCGCCAACCGCGCGAGAAATACTGCGGCCATATTTGCCAGTCCGACACTCGGTCTGGACCGGACAGGCATCACAGGTGGCTTTTTTCGCCCGATAGACGGCAATCTGCAGGCTGTGCACCGGATATTTGAAAGGGAGTGGATGGCCTTGCGGGCAGAGGTAACAATTGTGGGCGGCATCGAACTGGAAAAGGGATTTGGGATAGTACGCCACGTGCTGCTTGTGTTCTTGGTCATGGGGTGGCATGTAGGCGCGCAAGCCATCCTGTTCCAGGCCAATAATGTTGTAGCGCGTGCCATACTTGGCATCGGCCACCGCAATCGCAGGGTGTAAGCGCCAGCGGAATCGTACCCACCGCGCCAAATCCAGCATAGGCGTGTTGTCGATCACCGAGGCTGGAGTAACCAGGGCGGCGAGAATGATGCGGGCCTTGCCCCCGTCCACCACATAGTGGGTGTGATAACCTAGATGCGTGAACCCACCGGACGTCGCGCGCATCGGAGTCGCTTCGGGATCGGTCAGGCTGGCCTTATCGTCTGTCACCCGGTGATAGGACAGCGGCTGGGTTTGCTCCGGGATCCGTTCGCCGTGGTACTTGTCGGTAAATCCGCGTGGTTGAGCGGGCAATGCGGGCTTTTGGGAGGATCGGTGCGCGTCGTCATGCGCTTCCGTGAACAACGCGTTCAAGTGGCGCTTGGCTTCCACATAGAAACGGGGCATCAGGCTGTCCATAACCGCATTGGCCTGGACTTGCGTGCCATCGAAATACAACTCCTTACCCCACACCAGCCCCGCCTCGATACAGCATTCGACAATCCGTTCAAAGAACCGCTGGAACACCTCCAGCCCATATCGTTCGCGTATCCTGCTCAGGCTGCTGTGATCCGGCACTGGCTCGTCCAGGTCATACCCGATGTACCAGCGAAACGCCAGGTTCAGCTGGACATGTTCCATCAGCTGCCGCTCGGAACGAAAACCCTCGAAGAACATGATTAACTGGAGCTTGAAGAACACTACCGGGTCAATGGAGGGACGTCCCAGACGGGGGGAATAACACGCGCTGACCAGATCCCGCACAAAGGTTAGGTCGAGTTTCGCCTCAAGCTCACGGTAGAAGTTGTCGGGTGGCACTAGAGCTTCCACCGAAAGCGCGCGATGGGTTTTGAATACTCTGCCTTTGTGCCCCAGCATGTGGCTGCTCCAGCTTTGGTGTTTGATGACTGGGGTTCATCCTAACACCCTTCCGCCTAGAGCACTTTTTCAACACGCTGATCGATTATC
>CAWKMN010000007.1:0-17031 GCA_963850765.1 uncultured Chloroflexia bacterium
AACCATAGGTTCCGACCTGCGCCCGATAGATTAATGGAGTTCCGCTGTGAACTTTTCATCAACCCTTATAAGATGGTTGCTTCATAGTTGGTTTGTGTTTGCCGTTGTCTTGAGTGCAAACACAGATGGACTCCATCCTGTAAATGCGCTTCAACAGTCGCCAGAGTGTCCGGCTGTGATAGACGTGGAAGCATTACCAGTGACGAGCGATTGTACTATCTGGTATACGTATTTATGGCTCTACGCTGGAACGAGTTGTTCAATTATGGTTTATCGATGGGCAAGGACATCATGATACCGGGACAAGAGTGCCGTTTCCACCCCCGATGGACCTATTTCGCGCACGAATATCCCCATCGGGCGATCACATAACCCTACTCTTTTTTGTAAGTTAGGGCGATCCACCAAAAATGTCAAGCCAAGTAACTCTGATTCTGGTCGATTTGTTGAGCAGTGTTACTCAAAGTCATTCGTTTAATCTGGAACCCCAATATTATGATGGATCGGTGCACATAGTCGGTTTGAGATCGCAGGTTATCACTCAGACCGTAGCGATCTGTTATGGGGGTTGACAATAATACGATTGTCTTCAATCAACCTGAAGCACGGCATCTGTTCGACACAGAAACGGGAGAGCATACGGTTCAGGCGTGGCCTGCTAATCCGTTAGTAGATGTGCCAAATTCATGGCGTTTAGGGGGAGCTAAAGTTAGCTATTTTGGGTTTCATGCACGATTTTCGCCTACACATTCTGGGTTTTGGGAATTGGATGTTATAGACCTTTCTACCGGAGATATGACTATAAACGATCTCCTCGTTAACGCTTCGAAATTATCCTTCGATGAAAGAGGAACACGGATCGTATTCGATAACCCAGAAAATGCACTTGTTTTACTTGACTTACAATCTGGTGAACACATTGCTATGGCAATACCAGAGACAGAGCAGTCAATTTTCGAGAATGCAGGCTACTTTTTCCCATCAAATGATGGTATGAACATCGTATTCCATACAGACACTGCTTCGCGCATATTCACAGATCAAATCTATCTAGTGAAGCTAAATTTTTCAGAAGCTGAGATTCTTCCATTCTGTCTGGTAGGTGCAAATGACTACCATACACATCCTTCGTGGTCACGCGACGAGCATTATGTATTTACCATGTGGAGTGTTGTTAACCAGACAGTATTGATCGATACGTATGTTTATGATGCTCATAATCATGTGTTGGAACGTGTGATTGATCACACGCAATTTGATAATTACCTTGCTGAAAGACAAACAGTCACTATTGTAGATTGGGGAATTGATTTGTCCCAATTGCCTGGCTGAATTCGATACACATAAGGAATTTGTATCTATGCGCGACAAAAAACCATTTTTCATGCGTGATCCCTGGCAGTACGACCCGGCGCATCAACCCGGCCCCGGCCCGGATGACGACCTGGGATTCGATACGCGGGCGCTGCACAGCGGTTTCCGGCCGCTGCGCGATGTGAAGGAATTCCGCTCGTTCGTGACGCCGATCGTCCAGTCGATGACGTATCCGTATGAGCGTTTCGACAAGTTCCCCGACTACATTTACGGGCGCAGCAAAACACCCACCGTCAGCGTGTTGGAAGAACGGTTGGCCGCGCTCGAAGGCGGGGCGGGAGCCGTCACCGGCAGTTCGGGGTCGCAGTCGCTGTTCAGCCTGATCTTCACGCTGGCGAAACCCGGTGACAACATCGTGACCAGCCTGAATATCTTCGGGGAAGGGTACAAACAGGCGGCATCGATCTTCCCGCAGCGCACGGGCGTAGAGTTCCGCTTCGTCAGCGATCCAAGCGATCCCAAATCGTGGGATGCGCAGATCGACGCAAAGACGCGGCTGGTGTGGATCGAGACGCCGAGTAATCCCTGCCTGTTCATCACGGACATCGCGGCGGTGGCCGATGTCGCCCATTCACACGGCGTCCCGCTGCTGGTCGATAACACCATCGTGACGGCGGCGCTGCAGCAGCCGCTCAAGCTCGGCGCGGACATCATCCTGCTGTCGATCACCAAGTTCCTGTGCGGCAACGCCACCGTGATCGGCGGCGCGATCGTCGGGCCGGAAGGGCTGGTCGAGGATATTCGCTGGAATACGCAGGAATTTGTCGGCGCGGTGATGCAGCCGTTCGAGGCGTGGCTGGCGCTGCAATTCCTCGAGACGCTCTCGCTGCGCATGGAGCGTCACAGCCACAACGCGCAGCAGGTGGCCGAGTTCCTGGTGGCGCATCCGAAGGTCAAACACGTCAACTATTCGGGTCTGCGCAGCCATCCGCAGCACGATCTGGCGCGGCGGCAGATGACCTGTCACGGCGGGCTGCTGTCGTTTGTCGTGCCGGATGGCATGAAGGGCGCGGCGGCGGTGATGGACAGCGTCCGGCTGGTGATCCACGCCGTCACGTTTGGGACGAGCCGCACGATCTGTATGCACCCGGCGACGATCACGCATGAGCATCTGACGCCGGACGAGCGCGCCGCCGCTGGGATCGACGATGGGCTGATCCGGCTGTCGGTGGGGCTGGAGAACGCGGAGGATGTGATCGCGGATTTGGATCAGGCGTTGGGGAGATTATAGCGGTCAGCGGCAGCGGCAGCAAAAAGACAGATACTTGTAGGGCGGACGTGGTGTTAGCCTCACCCCCGGCCCCTCTCCACGCCGTGGAGAGGGGAGCGTGCGAGGTTGTGTAGGGGCGGGTTAACAAACCCGCCCTGCTTCTCGTGCCCATAACTCCTAATTCAACTACCCTGTTTTAATGACCTCTATCACCTTGGCGAAAATTTCTGCTTCAGAGGCTTCATCCAGGGCAGGATCGAGTAGAAGCAACACCATCTCAGTGAGGATGCCAAAGAACATCGGACTGTAGTAGTGAATGTGATAAGCGCCAAAATTAAACTCAAGCGTGCCCGGACCGAAGCAGTCCGCTTGCTCTAAAGCCTTGACGGCCCTCGCTAATACTGCGGGGGCGCACTGGGGTGGTAATCCTGGACGTGTGAATCCGTTCGCCTGTTCAGTGGTTGTCAGAGTGACAGGAACCTTGACGACTAGCCGCTCAGTTTTCTCTGGTGTGAAGCGTGCCCCAAAAATCCCTGAGCTATGATTCAATCCTTCAATTCGCAAGCGGAGGCCGGCACACCGAATCTCATCTGGGGTCTGCGACTGAGGTCGATACAGAGCGTCAGACAGCCATTCCTCAGGAGGGAATAAATAGCATTCAGGCAACGTCCCGAGCCAAATGCGCACTCCGACACCAGTCTCTGTAGCTTGGCTAAATTCACGTTGTTTCATTGTGAGTCTCCGTTCCCGGCTGTCTAGGAGATCTTCCTCTAGCGGAGCATGATCTCCCCTCTCCATCACATGGAGAGGGGCCGGGGGGAGGCTATCCGGCGTGCCGCATCTCTGCCGCGTCCAGCACCGCCTGGATTTTCTCCGCAGCGCCGGGCGGGAGCGGCGGCGGCTGGTGCGTGGCAAGAATCTGCTTCAGCCGGGCGTGGATGCGGTCATTCATGGACGATGATCCCGCGGTTTCCCAATCCAGCCAGCGGCGGCGATCCATCAGGCGCGGCATCCAGATTTCGGAGCGGCAGCGGCGCGCGGTGGTTTCGGCGGACATGAATTCGCCCACCGGCCCAACCTCATCGATCAGGTCCAGCATCAGCGTGTCGTCGCTGATCTCGATTCCGCGCATGATGCGCCGCGTCATGGCGATAATCTCGTCGTTCATCACCAGCATGTCGAGCGATCCCAGGTTCGAGTTCTCCAAAAAGCCCACGTCATGCACCAGCGTCGCGCCGCTCAGACCGGCCAGCACCACCTGGATCGCGCTCTCGATGGCGGCCTGCAAATCGGCGAGCTTCAATTCGGACGCGCCCGCTGTGCCCATAAACGGCACGCCCAGCCAGCGCGAAATATCGGACATCGCCGCGCTGACCAGGCTCATTTCGGGGCTGCCATAGGCCGGGACCGCTTCGCGCAGGTCCATCGCCTGCGGCACGCCGCCGATACACACGTTCGCGCCGCGCTGCTTCAACTGGATGATCGCCAGCCCGCTCAGCGCGCCCGGCCAGATAGATGACCAGCGTGCCCGCCCCGGTGATCGGAGCCGTCATGCCCGTGCAGCCGCCGCCGATGTAGATCACGGGGACGCCGTGCTCGGCCGCCCACATCGCGTTCGCCAGTTCGTGATCGGTGTGCTGCAAGGGGGATTGGTAGGTGCCGAACAGCCCGAAGAACGGATACTGGCGGAGCTCGGCTTCACTGCCCGCCACGGCCAGCGCGATCTGGTACATATCGCACATATTGTCCAGGCTGTACGCCCACGACAGGACCGGCTTGCCCGTATTCGCCAGCATTTCCGCGAATTCATAAACGGGCGCAAGTTCGCTGGCTACGTCGCTGATCAGGCCCAGGCCCATCACATAATCGATCTGGTCGAGCGCGTCACATACCCGCGCCGTCGTGCCGGGATCGCCGCGCCGGGCGTAGCGCCGCTCGCCGGTGTCGGGATCGACATAGTAGGTACAGGTGGGGCCGGGGCCAAAATGCACCCGATCCGGCACGATGCGCATGGCGTGCCGCCGATCGCGCCCCCAGATGGTGAAGGTGCGCGGGGTCGATGCGACCGCATCCTGAATGATGTGCGGTGGGATGCGGACTCGGACGCCGTCCACGCACGCGCCCGCCGATCGGAGCAGGTCGCGCGCCTCCTCGTTGAGCACGTTGACGCCCGTGCGCTGCAAGCATTCGAGCGTCGCCTGATAGACTTTGATGATCTGGTTATCTGCTAGCACGCGAAACTGCGGGGTTTGATGAGACGAATAGTTGCTGTCCATAAGAGATAAAGTCTTTCACCACAGAGTATACAAAGAGCACAGAGAAATCTTTTGTAGGGGCGGGCTAACAAGCCCGCCCGGTTTACCCCTCCCTAAATCCCTCCCCGCACGCGGAGAGGGACTTGATCGGCGCGCAATTCTCCCTCTCCGCCGCGTGGCGAGAGGCGAGGGGTGAGGCTGCTACACCTCGCGCGCGTCGATGATCTCCTGACCCTCGATCGTGCGGAGCGCCGCGACGACGTCCGCCTTGGCCGCGCGGATCTTCACCACAGCGTCCCATTTGTCCGGGTCCTTCTGCGAGAACGCGCCGCCCATCGTCTCGATACCCCAGCCGTTCTGCGCGATGGTCATCACCAGCTTAGCCAGCTCACCGCGGATGTTCGGCATACGGATCGTGATGCGCACGCCGGAGATCTGGCCGGCCATCAGATTGGCAAGGTGCGAGAGCAAATCGCTTTCGGTGATCAATCCGACGACAATCCCCTCGCTCACCACGGGCAGGCAGCCCACCCGGTTTTTGACCATTACGGTGGCGGCCTGTTCGATCGGCGTGTCGGGATCGATGGTGATCACATCGCGCGCTTTGACCATCACATCCTTCACCTTCAGGTCCGAAAGCAGCCGGGTGATCTCCCAGATGTCGAGGCTGGCCATCCGGCGCGGATCGATCAGCATGGCCTGCGGGGTGAGCAGCCCGACCAGCCGCTTACCATCGCCCACTACCGGCAGGTAGCGCAGGTTGTTTTCGGTCATATACTGCTGCGCCTCGACCACCGACATCTTCGGCTCCGCCATTGATGGGTGTTTGATCATGTAGTCTTTAACCAGCATGAGAACCTTCCTTCTCGATCTTCACCACCGGCTCGATCTGGCGCAGCGTTTCCAGCGGGATATGGCAGAAGATGCGGTGCTCCGGCGTGTCGAACTGCTCCGGCGGGGACTCCACAGCACAGATCGCGCCGCCGTCGGGCAGGGTGTGGCGGCGGGGGCAGCGCGTATGGAACCGGCATCCGCTCGGCGGGTGGAGCGCGCTTGGCACGGTCCCGCTCAGGCGAATATGCTTCTGCTCGGCGCGGGGATCGGGGATCGGCACGGCCGACAGCAGCGCCTCGGTATACGGGTGATAGGGGGGCTGGTAGATCGCCTCCGCGGGGCCGATCTCCGCGATCTGGCCGAGATACATCACCGCCAGATGATCGCAGAAGAAGCGCACCACACTCAGATCGTGCGCGATAAAGATCATGGTCGTGCCGAGCTTCTGCTGGATCTCCAGCAGCAGGTTGAGCACCGCTGCCTGGACCGACACATCCAGCGCGGACACCGGCTCATCGCACAACACGAGATCGGGCTGCGCGGCGATGGCCCGTGCGATCGCGACACGCTGCTTTTCGCCGCCGCTGAGCTGGCGCGGCAGCCGCCGGTAGTAGTTCTCGCCGAGCTTCATCATGTCCAGCAGGCGGACCACTTCGGCGCGGATCTGGTTGCGCGGCACGGTCTTAAAGCGGCGCAGCGGGCGCGCGATCTGGTAGCCGACGCTGAACGATGGGTTGAGCGTCGAATCCGGGTTCTGGAAGACCATCTGCAATTCTTTAATCAGCGACAGGCTGCGCTTCGACACCGCGTTCGAGATGTCGATGCCCATGAACTCCATCTCGCCGCCGGTGAGCTTCTCCAGGCCGATCACGGTTTTGACCAGCGTGCTTTTGCCGCAGCCGGATTCGCCCACGATGCCGAGCGTCTGGCCGGGCACCACTTTGATGCTGACGCCGTCTACCGCTTTGACGTATTCTTTCGGCCCGCCGATCAGGTGTTTGGACGGGGCGCGGTAGTAGGTTTTGGCGTCGGTGATCGTGAGAATTGGCTTTTGCTCGCTGGCCGGTTGCTGGACCTCGGCCGGTCGTCCGGCGCGCTCGTCGGGCGGCTCGTCCTGATGCGCCATAACCTCTTCGGCAAACAGGCAGCGCGCCCAGTGGCCGGGGGCGATCTCGCGCATCTCGACCGGCTGGCGGGCGCAGATCGGGCGGGCGAACGCGCAGCGCGGCTCGAAGATACAGCCCGGCGGCAGCGCCTTGGGCGATGGCACACGCCCGCGTATCGGCTGCAAGGTGGTGTTATCCTTCGTCGTATCCAGGCGGGGCACGCAGCGCAGCAGGCCCAGCGTATAGGGGTGGCTCGGTTTCAGGAAAATATCCTGCACGCTGGCGCGCTCCACCACTTCACCCGCATACATGACCGCGATCGTATTGGACACGCGCGCGATCACGCCGAGATTGTGGCTGATATACATGATGGCGGTGTCGAACTCGCGCTGCAAGTCGTTGATCAGGTCCAGCACGGCAGCTTCAACCGTCACGTCGAGCGCGGTCGTCGGCTCGTCCATGATCAGCAGAGCGGGATCGTTGAGCAGCGCCATGGCGATCACGATACGCTGCTGCTGCCCACCCGACACCTGATGCGGATAGCGCCGCATGACGCTGGCCGGGTCCGGCATATAGACCCGTTCGAGCATCTGCTCGCAGCGATCCAGGGCGGCGGCGCGCTTCATGCCGCGGTGGACGATCAGCACTTCGGCCATCTGGTCGCCCAGCGTCATCGACGGGTTGAGCGCCTGCATCGGGTCCTGATAGACCATCGCGATCCGGTCGCCGCGCAGCTTGCGCAGCTCTTTTTCGGAGCGTTTGACGAGGTCCTGCCCCTGAAACAAAATCCGCCCGCCGGTGATCTTGCCGTTGCGCCCCAGGAAGTTGACAATGCTGAAAGCGACGGTGCTCTTGCCGCAGCCCGACTCTCCGACGATGCCAAACGTCTCCGCGCGGCCGATGTCGAGCGAGACATCCCGCACGGCGGCGATGTCACCATAGCGGGTTTCGTAGGCCACCGCCAGCCGGTCGATTTGCAGGATAGGAATATCGCGTGGGCTTCGCATGTTTTAGCTGTTAGCGGTCAGCGATTAGCTTTACCTCACCCCCCGACCCCCTCTCCACACGCGGAGAGGGGGAGCCGGTGGCGAATGGGGCTTCTTGTAGGGGCGGGTTAACAAACCCGCCCTGGGCGACCCACCAGGTCGCCCCTACCGATTACCCCGCGATTTACGGGACAAGGTATGCGCTTTGGGTTTTATAGCTGAAAGCGGACCGCTGAAAGCTCCCTCCACAGAATGTCTATAGGTCTACACGGTGTATCACTGGTAGCGCGTGGTTTCTTCGCGCAGGCCGTCCGCGAACAGATTCAGCCCGACTACCAGACTCGTGATCGCCAGGATCGGCCACAGCACGCCGAGCGGGTTCGTCCAGATGAATTTACGCGCGTCCGCGACCATGCCGCCCCAATCGGGCGTGGGCGGTGGCAGCCCCAACCCCAGGAAGCCAAGCGTCCCGATGGCGAAGATAGCGTAGCCCACGCGCAGCAGGCTGTCGATGATGAGCGGGCCGCGCACGTTCGGCAGGATCTCCACGAACATAATATAGACGGGATGCTCGCCGCGTGACTGGGCCGCCCGGATGTAATCCCGCGTGCGGATATCCAATGTGAGGCTGCGCACGAGCCGTGCGATGCCCGGTGTGCCGACAAACGTGATCGCGATCACGACGTTGAGCGCGGACGGGCCGATCGCGGCGATGATGATCAGATACAGCAGAATCGTCGGGAAGGCCATGATCGCATCGAGCAGACGCATCACGATCTCATCCACCAGCCCGCCGAAATAGCCGCCAACGAGGCCAAGCACGGTCCCCACCGCCACCGACGCCAGCACCGACGCCGGGGCGAGGATCAGAATGGTACGCGTTCCGTAGATCAGGCGCGAGAGGATATCGCGGCCCAGATAATCCGTGCCGAGCAAATAGTGGTCCGACGATTTCTGATTGATGGCGTTTGAGTCCTGGTCGAGCGGATCATGCGGCGCGATCAGCGGCGCGGTGATCGCCACCAGCACCCAGAACACGATGATGATCAGGCCAATGACGGCCACCCGCGAGTTCAGAATGATCGAGAAGCCGTCCCAAAGCTGGTGCAGCCGGTTTTTGCGCGGCTCGGCGGCTGAGGTGGTCGGGATGCTGGTCATCGCTGGGCCTCGCTTCTCACGTGTACCGGATGCGCGGGTTCAGAAACGTATAGATGATGTCCGCGATCAACTGCGTGCTGACAGCCAGCGCCACCATGACCATCGCACCGGCTTCGATCGCGTTGATGTCTTTGAACAGGGCCGCGTCGAGCAGGTAGCGCCCGACGCCCGGATAGCCATAGACGGCCTCCACCACAACGATCCCGCCGATCAGCCAGTTGACGTGCAGCATGATCACGGTGATCGGGGCCATGAGCGCGTTGCGCAGCGCGTGCCGATCACGATCCGGCGGTAGGGCAGGCCCTTGAGCACCGCCGTGCGGATATAGGGCGCGTTCATCACTTCGACCATGCTGGCGCGGGTCATGCGCGCCACATACCCGACTTCGGCCAGCGTCAGCGTCAGGATCGGCAGCACCAGCAGATCCGGGTGTTCGAGCGGGGCGGAATCGTCCACAAAGACCACCGCGCCCGGCAGCAGGTCCAGCCAGAATTGGAATATCAGGATCAGGAAGACGCCGCTGGCGAACTCCGGCACGGAGGTTGTGATAAGACTGAACAACGAGATCGAGCGGTCCAGCATGCTGCCTTCGCGCACCCCGGCCAGAATGCCCAACACCAGCGCAATCGGCATGATGAACACAAAGGCGATCACGGCGAGGCTGGCGGAGTTGCGCAGGCGGCGCATCAGTGTCGGCCCGACCGGGCGGTTGGTGCGCAGCGAGATCCCCGGATCGGCGCGGATCAGCCCTTTCTTGAGCGCATAATACTCCTTACCGCCGCCTGTGGTGGCCGTGCGGCCCGCCGCGGCCGGCCCGGTCGATTCGGCCTGACCGCGCACCCACAGCACCACGTGCCCGGCGGTATCCACGCCCCAGAAGCTTTCCTGCCCGTTCTCGTCTACGTTCCAGCCCTCGAAATCCACGACTTCGCGCGTATCGTCGGGCGCGATGCGGATCTGTTCCAGATCGCCGGATTTTTTCGCCTTCCACTGGACGAGCGTGCCGTCCGGCTCGACGGCCCACCACTGCTCATCATCCTGGGGGCGGGCCTTGGTGAAGGTGAGCGGCATGCCCACTTTATCATCCAGCCGCCAATCGTTGCCGGCCAGCCAGTCGAAATAGCGCACGTAGAGCGGCTTATCCAACCCCATCTGCTGCCGCAGCAGATCGACCTGCTCCTGGGTGGCGAACGGCCCGAGGATATGGCGTGCCACATCGCCGGGGGCGACCTCGGACACGACGAAGATCACGATGGACACCAGCAGCATCGTAAGCAGCATAAAACCGAGGCGGCGGGCGATGTAGCGGATCATGCGGCCTCCTGGGTGGGGTTAGCCTCACCCCCGGATCGGACAGTCGGTGCGTTTTTGTAGGGGCGTATTGCAATACGCCCCTACGATGCTAACCGTTCGCGCCGTACTTGCACCCAATCTCCCCCTCTCCATCCTATAGAGAGGGGAATGAGGCGTGAGGCTTACAGGTCTACTTGTCTTCCCACACCTCGTCGAACAGATCGTAGTTGGTCGGATGGGCCCGGACGCCCTGGAAGCGGCTGTGGCAGGCATACCACACCTTGGTGAAGAACGGAATGGCGCACGAACCGCGTTCCGCCTCGATGTCTTCCATCTGGCTGGCGATCGCGCGCCGGGCTTCGACGTCCAGCGTGCTTTCGGCCTGGCGCAGCAGGGTGACATATTCCTCATCGACCCAGCGGGTTTCGTTCCAGGCACCGGGGTTGCCCTCGGCATCCGCCGTGAAGGCCAGCGCCGGGATCATGATCCCCAGCGGACGGTGCGCCCAGATGGTGATGCCCAGCGGCACCTCGGTCCAGATGTCCCAATACTGCGCGGACGGCAGGATATTGAGGTTGATGGTGAAGCCGCCCGCCGCTGCCGTCTCCTTGAGGGACTGCGCCATGGCCGGTTCGGCGCGCGCCGCCTGCGTCGAGAGATCGACGGTCACGCCGTCAGCATAGCCGGCTTCGGCCAGCAGCGCCTTTGCGCCTTCGGGATCGTAAGCCGGGATTTCCTTGGGGGCATATTCGGGATGGATCGGTGCGAACACCGAGTCGTGGCCGAGATCGCCTTCGCCGAACCATGCCAGGTCCAGCATTTTCTGACGATCGATGCACTTCTTGAGCGCCTGCCGCACGCGCACATCGTCAAACGGCGCCTGATCGACGCGCATACGGACATGGAAGGTCTGCGCGGTCGAGACGGAGTAGACACCCATGTCGGGCAGATCCTTGACTGCCTGCCAGACATCCGCGCCGGGGTTGTAGATGTTGTCCACCTGACCGCTTTGCAGCGCAGCGATCTGGGCTGCGGTATCTTCGCCCAGGTCTACGAACACCAGCCGATCCAGGTAGGGCAGCGGGCTGCCATCTTCGCCATTGCGCCAGTAATCCTCGCGGCGCACAAACACGGCGCGCTCGGTTTCGGCGTATTCTTCCAGCAGAAACGGGCCGGTGCCGATGGGCTGGCGAACCAGATCGCCTTCAAAGGTCTTGGGCACGATTTGCGCCGGATAGTGGAACAGGTGCTCCGGCACGGCGATCTGTGGGATGTCAAGATGGAGTTTGATCGTGTAATCGTCCACCTTTTCGACGTTGGTCGGCTGGAGATAGCTCATCAGGCCGAGCATCGAGGAGCCGATTTCGGGATCGAGCCACTGACCAAAGTTGAAGACGACATCATCGGCGGTGAGGTCCGCGCCATCATTGAACTTGATCCCCTGACGGAGATGCAGCGTCCACTCGTCGACTGCCTCGTTGGCCTCCCAGCTTTCGAGCAGCCACGGTTCGGTGATGTTATCCCAGTTGGTGCGGGTCAGGTATTCGCAGACCTGCCGGAACTGGTTGACGGCTTCGATCCATGAGAAGCGCGCGGGGTGATCCACCCGCTGCACGCGCGTGGCGATGGTCATGGTGCCGCCGCGCTTGATCGCCTGCCGGGCGGGCGCAGCCGCCAGGGCTGCCGCCGGGCCATCGGCCATCAGGCGGGCACCCGCTGCCGATACGCCGAGCAGGGTCGCCATGCGCAGGAACTCGCGCCGGGTGACGCGGCCGTTCCGGTACTGCTCGTGCAGTTCGGGAATGTACGGATGAACGTTTTTGGGAGTCTTCTTCCAAATGTGCATTATCGATCTCTCCTTAACTCAAAGCGGATTTTCTGCTGCGGAACACCGAGCGTGGACCTGTTCCGCATTATATGCCAATACACATGCCATGTGCGCCGCGCCGCGCGGCGTGCGCGTAATACGGTGAGTGCCCAGATGGCGGTCAGGTATCAAGATGCCAGGCTCCTCCTTCTTCCTGGATGATGTAGTCCAGGATAATCGCGCGCGTGTGGCTGAGTTCGGCACGCATCGCTTCCTGCGCGGCCTCGACATCGCCGGCGCGCAGCGCGTGGACGGTGTGCGCGTGGGTGCTTTCCATCGTTTTGCCGGCGTGGCAGATGACCATCAGGCGGGCCAGCCGGTCATGCAGGCGGCCCACGGCGTCGGCCAATTCCTGATTGCCGGATGCCTGGGCCAGCATCACATGAAACTGCCGGTTTTCCTCGGTATAACGGTCGTAGGATTCGTCATCATCGCCGGTGTAGCCGCGGTAGATGCGTTCCAGACCGTCGAGTTGTGCATCGGTGATGTTGGCGACCGCGCGTTCTACCGACGCCAATTCCAGGATTTCGCGCAGATCGAGCAGGTCGCGGAGCTGTTTGAGGGTGATGCGGGTGACAAAATAGCCTGAGCGGGGTTTGATGGTGACGAGGCCGGATTCGCTGAGCATCTGAAGGGCGTCGCGGATCGGCGTGACGCTCGTGCCGTAGCCCTGCGCCAGTTGGTCCACGCTGAGACGTTCGCCGGGCGCGCGGTAGCCCATGATGATCGAACGCCGGAGTTCGGTGTAAATACGGTTCCGAGAGGTCTGGTCGGGCGCTGCCCGGTGCATAGCCGCTCCTGGCCGTTCTTGCGAAAGCAATAACTTGCAAAAAGACTCTAATCTGATGTTTAGCAGTATACTGCAAAATACAGCAGATCACCAAGTTAATATATCAGACGCGCGTATTATGTGCATGTGCATCGAGCGGCGAACGATGACCGGGTTCATACCGTGCGCCTGTTGTCAACGCAAGGAAGCCCGCTGCCGGGCTGGATCGGAGTTGCCTGGGCGGGATCTTGGAGGAACGGATCAGGCCCGATTGCCGAGGAACACGGGCTCCCGGCGCACCCGCGTATTCTGCCGGTTCCGTTTCTCGACCTGGACGACCAGACCGATCAGGACGGCGATCGCGGCAGCGGCGTTCAGCCCGGCGGCCACGGTTCGCGCCGTGAACTCGGTGCGATCGTCGGCCAGGGTGGAGCGATCCGCGTTGGATGGCAGGTAACGCACATTGACCGGCGCGGCGTCTTCCAAACGCTCGTAGGTGTCACGGCTGACACGCTGCTCTCTCGTGAGATAGCGCCCGGTTTCGGCTGCCCGGAAGCCATAGGTTACGTAGTAGGAGTCATTACCTTCACGGTCCTGGGCCACGCGGCGGGACTTGATTTGCGCTTTAGCGATCTGGCCTTGGGAGGCCAGTTCATTCGCGTCTTGCCAGGCCGGGAAAGTCCGGAACCAGAAGAGGCTGCCCACCAGGGTGAACAGAAACAGAAGCCCGATTAGGGAAACCGCCCGGAGGCCAGCGGACCGTTGGGCCAGCGGCTCGTCGCGATAGGCCCCCTTTGGGAAGGACAGATATATATCCTTAGACTGGACGCTCATCGTCTGTGCTCCTTAAATTCAATCACTGCTTTCATTCTAGGGGATGGCGGTTAAGAGAACGTTATCAACAAGGCACAGTTATTTTAGGAAAAGTTAGGCCATCTTTAAAACGGTGAGCCCCGGCTGGTCAAATGACCCCCCTCTATCTCCGCCACTTCTCCTAGCCGAAGACACGACATTTACATCATGCGGTATGCGCCGAATTTCCTTAGACTCTTAGAGACAGGTGGATGCTATGGGCACTGGTCGCGCCGAAAGGAGTGTGCCATGAGCGAGAACACGAGCACCCGTCAGCGGCAGATCCGGGTGATGGCGGACGGGCTAACCGCGCTGGATGGCTTTCTGAGTGTGCCTCCCCACGCGATTGGCATGGTTGCGTTTGCGCATGGCAGCGGCAGCAGCCGTCACAGCGCGCGGAACCAGTTTGTCGCCCATGCGCTCAATAACGCCGGGCTGGGCACGCTGCTGTTCGATCTGCTGACCCCCGAAGAGGAGTACCACGATTCTCGCACGCGCGAATACCGCTTCAATATTTCGCTGCTCGCGCGGCGGCTGGCCGGGGCGGTGGACTGGCTGCAAACACAGCCGGCCACGCGGGACCTCAGGATCGGGTTATTTGGGAGCAGCACGGGCGCGGCAGCGGCGCTGATCGCGGCGGCGCTGATCGCAGCAGCGGAAAAGCCGGACGTGGTCAGAGCGGTTGTCTCGCGCGGCGGGCGGCCCGATCTGGCCGGGGAGATGCTGGCCCGGGTGCGCGCGCCCACCCTTCTGATCGTCGGCAGCCAGGACATCCGGGCGATCGGCATGAATCGTGACGCGATGGAGCAGATGAGCGCCGACGTCCGGCTTGAGATCGTGCCCGGCGCGACCCATCTTTTTCAGGAACCGGGCGCGCTGGAGCGTGTCGCGGAACTCGCACAGGCGTGGTTCGTGCAGCATCTTAATGCATAGGAAGGGGAGAACGCCATGCAGCCATTCAAGAACCGCAGCGAAGCCGGCCGGCTCCTGGCCGCGAAACTAAGTCCCTATGCGAACCGCCAGGATGTCGTCGTGCTGGCGCTCCCGCGCGGCGGGGTGCCGGTCGCGTATGAAGTCGCCCGGGCGCTCCATGCGCCGCTGGACGTGTTCGTCGTGCGCAAGCTCGGCGTGCCCGGCCACGAGGAACTGGCGATGGGTGCGATTGCGTCCGGCGGGACGCGCGTGATCAACCGGGACGTGGTGCGCGCCGTTGGGATCAGCGTGGAAGATCTCGAACATATCGAAACCGAAGAGTGGCGTGAGCTTGACCGCCGCGAGCTGGCCTACCGCGATCAGCGCTCGGCCCCGGATCTCGCCGGCAAGACGGTGGTCCTGGTGGACGATGGGCTGGCGACCGGCGCGACGATGTGGGCGGCGGTCGTGGCCCTGCGCCAGCTTAACCCGGCCCATATTGTGGTGGCTGTGCCGGCAGCAGCCCCGGAAACCTGCGCCGCGTTCGCACCCGAGGTCGATGAGATTGTCTGCGCGATCACCCCCGAGCCGTTTGGCGGGGTGGGGCGCTGGTATGAGGATTTTGGGCAGACGAGCGATGCCGAGGTGCGCGATCTGCTGCGGCAGGCGGCCCAGGCGCGGTGAGAGACATGCAAAAGCCCCTATCCCCCAACCCCTTTCCCCATCCGAGATAGGGAAAGGGGGGTCGGCTTGTGGACCTTTCCCCTCCATGGCTCGGCCGGGGAGGGGATTAATGGGAGGGGCCTGTATAACACAATACCGACCAACGATTGCGGGGCTAGCTTCGCTTGTGATTTGCACGATACAGAAATCATCCCAATCTTCCTGGCATTTTCAGGGCCGCCCGCATATCACCGGCGGTGACAAAGGAGAACGATCATGATCAAGCACATCGCGGCAGGGATCGCCGCGCTCATCATGGGGACGGCGCTGGCGCTGACCGGCTGGCCGATGCAGCCGCCGGCCCAGATCGCGGCCGCCCAGCAGCCAGCCATCTGGACGGTGCAGTATTACAACAATATCTATCTCAGCGGTCAGCCCGTGGTCCAGACCATCGGCGGTCCCAGCCTGACCCTGATATGGGGTCAGAACTTCCCGCCAGCGGCATCAGCACCGACTACTGGAGCGCCCGCTTCAGCACCAACCTGTATTTCGACGCCGGGACTTATCGATTCTATGTGCAGGCGGACGACGAAGTGCAGTTGTGGGTGGGATCGGTGCAGCAGCCCAAGCTCTCGACCATCGGCGCGCCGCGCCCCGGCGAGATGCTGACGGTCGATGTCGCGCTCAATGTGGGCTGGCAGTATGTCCAGATCGATTTCCGCGAGAACACCGGGATGGCGTCGCTCTTTTTTAGCTGGACGCTTCAGCAGCCCGGCGCGCCAGGGGTGCCGCCCGTCGCGCCACCGCCCGTCCAGCAGCCCGGCCCGGTGACCGGCAGCCCGTGGCTGGCACAGTATTACGACAACAGCAGCCTGTACGGCCTGCCGGTGGTCACATTTGCCGAGGCCGATCCATCGCACAACTGGGGCCAGGGTGCGCCCATGCAGGGTGTGCCCGTGGATAATTTCTCGGCGCGCTGGACGGCAACTCTGCTGCTCGACGGCGGCAGCTACCGCGTCAGCGCTTTTGCAGACGACGGTGTGCGCGTGTTCATCGACAACGCGCTGGTCATCAACGAGTTTCATGGCTTCGTGGACCAGACCTATACCCGGACCCTGGATCTATCGGCGGGGGTGCATACGGTTATCGTGGAATACTTCGACGCGACCGGACCGGCCATTCTCGATTATGACCTGACCCGGCTGGATGGGCAGACTCCGCCGCCCGTCAGCGGTGCGACGGCGACCGTCAGGGCATTTCGGCTGAACGTGCGCAGCGCGCCGAACGCCATCACCGGCACCGTCATCACCCGCATCAACCGGGGCGAGAGCTATCCCGTGGTCGCTGAAAGCCCGGACGGCGTCGGTGCAGCTCAATATCAACGGCACGCTGGGCTTGGTCAGCAGCCTGTATGTCACGATCCGTGGAGGGACGCCGGCCCAGCCTGCGCCATCCGATCCCATGCTGACCACGACCTCCAACGTAAATCTGCGCAGCGGGCCGAGCTTGATCTCCAATGTGATCAACGTCGTGTTACCGCCAACGGGTGCCGATCGTCGGGCGGAACGTGTCCGGCTCGTGGTGGAACATCCGCTATAACAACCAGACCGGCTGGATCAGCGAGGCATATGTGGTGCTCGATCCGCAGGTGCGGCGAGTGTATTCCTGTCACCGGCTGATAGGCACCGTCGAATGGGACGACGCGCCTATCGCCAAACCCGCCAATGTGCTCTGGTCATGTGCCCGGTGTTC
>CAWKMN010000008.1:0-29492 GCA_963850765.1 uncultured Chloroflexia bacterium
GGCGAAAACAAGGTGCTGACCTTCCCGTGGGACAACGGCACGACCATTGACGACATCGAAGCGTACTATCAGGAAGTCGGCCACAAGGACTGGGTCCACGCCGAAACCGGCGCGCCGATGCTCAAGATGCAGCACCCGGAATATGAGATGTGGACAACCGGCATTCACGCGCGGTCGGGTGTATCGTGCGCCGACTGCCACATGCCCTATATGCGCGTCGGCGGCGTGAAGATTTCCGATCACTGGCTGCGCAGCCCGCTCAACAACGTCAACCAGTCCTGCGGCACCTGCCACAACTGGCCTGAGGAAGAACTGGCCGACCGCATCACCGATAGTCAGGATACGACCGCCGGTTTGCTGCGCCGCAGTGAAGACGCGCTGCTGTCGTCGCAGGATGCGATCGTCGCGGCTAAAGCGGCGGGTCTGACCGACGAGGAACTGGCGGACGTCTTCGCGCTGCAAAAAGCGGCCCAGATGCGTTGGGATTTCGTCTCATCAGAGAACAGCACCGGCTTCCACAGCCCGCAGGAAGCCGCGCGCATCCTGGCCGAGTCGATCGACCTCGCGCGGCAGGCCGAGCTGGCCGTCAATACGCTGATGGCGGAGAAGGCCGATTCGCAGGTGCGGAAGTAGAGAACATAGCCCGCGCTCAGCACGGCTATCTACGGGCGGCTGTGATACGCCCTGGCCGCGCAATACGCGATCTCATCGTGCGGCATGGTCCTGTAAGGGCGGGTCTGATAACCCGCCCTCGACAACGTACCCTCTCCAGCCGAGCTGGAGAGCGGCCATGAGGGCGCTTCCTGTTTATGGGCGCGGTCGTTGTAGGCCGTCCTGCCTACCCCACCGATCCCGCCAGCTTGCGCTCGATCAGCGCCGCGATCTGGTGGTGATGCTTGGATCGCGCGAATTCCAGCGGGGTTTCGCCCGCGTGCGATCGCAAGGTCAGGTTGGCCCCCGCGTCAATAATCACCTGAGCCGTCTCGATGTGGTTCTGCCAGATCGCATCGTGCAGCGCGGTATAGCCATTGGACGGCCCCTGCTTGTCGATCTCCACGCCGTACTGGATCAGCAGCTTCGCCGCCTCGGTGCGACCGGCATAGGCCGCCGCGTGCAGCGCGGTCGCCTTCATGCCCGGATCGACGGCGGTGACATCCGCCCCGGCTTCGAGCAGCAGCCGCACGATCTCCGCGTGGCCCAGGTAAGCCGCCATCACCAAGGGCGCATCCCGGCTCGAAATCGAGTTCGCTCACGTTCACGCCCTGTGCGATCAGATCGCGCACGCGGGCTACATCATTCTGATTGACAGCTTGCATCAGTGCGGTCACGGTGGATTCTCCTGTGGTATGGTCAGACGATGAAAACTGTACTGATTTTTGCAGGACGATTATGCGGCGGCAAACGGGGATCAGATCGGACGCCGAGCGCTGATGTAGATACCGTCTTGAAAATGGCCGGCCTCACCCCCTCAATCCCCCTCTCCAGCCGAGCTAGAGAGGGGAAGCACACCTTTTTCTCCCCTCGCCATCTTGGATGGAGAGGGGCCGGGGGTGAGGCCAGTAAGATACAAGGGGCGGACCTTGTGTCCGCCCAACGCGGCGCGGCCGCGCGGAGCACACGAGGTGCTCCCCTACACCAGCGCGTGATCCGATTTAATAGTCAACCTGCATTAACCCGCGGCGATCGGATCAGGGGATGAACTTCTCGGGCAGGCGGCGCAGCAGCGCGAACCAGCCGAATCCCAGCATCCCGACGATGATCCCGGTCAGAATGACTTTGAGCACGTTCAACTGATCGAACCAAGCCGAAAATGCAAACACCTGCGAGTCGTAATCGTCGATTTTGAAGTCGCGCGGGTCCCGGCCGATGATCTCCATCACGACGTACCACAGCAGCAGCGTCACCACCCCACTGACCGCCGCCATGATCAGCCCGGAGAGGTTGTGGTTTCCGCTGTAATACGCATAGGTCGCGCCGTTCAGCGCCGCGATGATCCAGCCAAAGGTGAAGGCCAGCCCGCCCACCGGCAGGCCCACGATCCGATCCAGCAGCGCGGCCAGCACGCCCGACACCGCCGCGATGATCAGCACCTTAATCGCCAGATCGATATTGATCCCAATTTGCTTCATATAGCTCTGTGCCTGCTCCATGTAGATCTGCCGCGGGTCGGGGCGCTCTGTTGCGGCCGCCCGCAGCGCTTGATCGTTGGGCAGGGGCGGACTCTGGAACTGGCTGGGCGCAGGCCGTTCGGGTGGTTTCTGTTCCTCAGACATCGTTATGCCTCCTATGCGTCGCATAACATGCTCACTTCCACGATGAAGTACCACGCACTATAGCACGAGACGCCGCCACGGGCAACGGGGGCAAAGGACCCACCGGGTATACGCCGCGTTAGGACACGGCTCAGAAATCGTTCGAAACTAAAGAGTCCGTTGACAAGGCCCGAACATGTCCATTATACTGTTCAGGTGAACGAACATATGTTCTAGTGCATGACAAACATTAAGGGGTGAGGGTTGGAGGAGGGTCACTGACAGTGAACGATCCCAGCGCGGTCACGCGCGAGCAGGTTTTTGACTTTATTGTCGATTACAAACGGCAGCACGACGGCCTGTCGCCCTCGGTGACGGAGATCGCCAAGGCGCTCTTTCTGCACCGGACGACGGCCCGCTATCATCTCATGATGTTGGAGCACGATGGGCGGATCCGGCTGGTGGGGAGGCGCGCGATCCAGGTTATCGGCGGGACGTGGGAACTGCCGCCGGGCAAATCGGAGTCCGGCAAAGGCGATGAAAAAAACGGCGACGACCTCGATGATGTTCACAAAGAGGAACATTAATAGTATAATAGATTCGAGAGGTTTGTTATTCTCGCATCATTGCTGACATCGTCAACGTTCGTCCGTCGTTATTCGAGAAAAAGGTTCCAACCATGAAAAAGCAAAGTGTGTGCTTCCTACTCGTGTTGTGGGTGGCTCTGATGCTGTTTCCGTCAGGGCCATCATTCGCTCAGGGCGGCGAGCAGGTCTTCACCGCCCACGCCGAATGGTCGTATGTCTATCCCAATGACGGACCTTTCGAGTTGCCTACCTGTCTCCACACCCAGGGCGTAGTCACCATCACCCAGACGACGGTGCATCAGCCGCCGGGTCCACCGCAGGTGGAGGTCGTGCTGGACGATTTTGTCTATCGGGTGAGCAACAGCTTGGAGTGCTGGTTCGAGGTCCTCGACTACAACTCCGTCTCGCTTCCCCAGGGGCCGGTCACCCTGGACGCGAGCGATTTCACCGTCCACCCAGGGCTCAAGTCGGCGACGCTCGACACCGTGTTCCAGGCGTATGAGGATGAGGGCGGCGGGTATTTTGATCTTGCCATCCGGATCGAGTGGACTGCGACCGGCAAGGGGCAGCCGCGCGCGGCTACGGCTCGCATCGAGGTGTTGTCTGGCATGTACGATGCCTATATTGACAACCCTGTCATCACCGAGGACGCCTACTTGGCGAAAGTGGGCTAGCGCGTGCACCTTCCCGTCTGAAAACACAGAGGGCAGCCCGCCCGCTGCCCTGGCTGAAGTATCAAGAGGACTATTTCATCACTGACGTGGTGGGGATCGCTAACCGCTGTCTGCCAATACGGGTCCCCGTCGTCCTCGCGCGCCAGAAATCAGCACGCTTCCCTGACGCCAGGAGCTTCGCCTACCAGGGTGCTCCCTCATAGGTGATCAGGTTCAGGGGATGGACGATCGCCGCCGTTCGCGAGGTAGTCGATCACGTCGGTGACATCGGGGCCGCGCAGCCGCAGCCGGGGCAGATCCGCCAGAGCAACCCACGCCGCCTCGAGCGAGTGCTCGTCTGGCGTGCTTTTGGGCGTGCTATCACCGGCCGGATGCGCGGCGTAAAACACTCGGACGCGTGAGCCGGGGTGCAAGCCCATCCGCATCGGGGTATGTTCCACGCGCAGCACGCCGTCCAGAGCGATCCTTACGCCGGTCTCTTCCAGCGTCTCGCGGATGGCGGCGTGTTCCAGCGTTTCACCCGGCTCGACGCGTCCCGCCGGCAGATACCATAACTGACCCTGTTTGACCTCGTGAACCAGCAAAAACCGATCCTCGTGGCGCACGACGACCAACACAAAATACCACGAGGGGATCGGGTCACGAGTCACGGCCCATCCCCTTCCGGCAGGCGAAGCTGGCCGGAATACCACTTCTGCGCCAATCGGCCCGACGCCTGGGCCAGTGCGTAATTCACCCCAAAACTGATCAACGCGCCGACAAAGGGGATGACCTTCGCCAGCGATTTGCCGAGAAACTGCACCCCAAATTCGAGCAGCACGCGCTGCGTGGACCGCGCCAGCCGCGATCCGCCCGCCAGGACGAGCGCCTGCCGGATCTGCAGTTCGGTGGGGCTGGCGGTGCCGCGCCCATAGGCCGTGGCGATGAACTGCACCATCGTCGCCTGGATGCGAGCGGAGGCCAGCACATCGATCGGCAGGCCAATCAGGATCGTGACGAAGCCCCCCAACCCGGTGATCGCGCCCACCATGCCGCTGCGGATCGCCTGCCGCCGGATGATGTGCTGCACCAGTTGATCGGTGCTCAGGCGCGGATTGGCGGCGCGCATGGCCTGGTATTCCCTGTCGATGCGATCCACATCGGGCGTGGAGACGCTGCGGAGATAACGCCGCACCAGCACGAATGCCACGGCGAACAAAACCAGCGGCATGATGCAGAAGATCACAAATCCGAAGATAAAGAATCCACTGGAGAAGCTCTGAACTATCCACGCGCCGTCCTTGCTCTAGAGAACACTGAACCGCGGCTGTCTGGGTGCTTTGGGGGGTGCGAAATCCCTCTAGGCGCAGGGCTGTGCAGATTTACATTTGAATCCGACCATACGACGTAGGGGCGTATTGCAATACGCCCCTACAAAAAACGGTTGCCGAATTATTATGTCAAAGTGCATTGCCCTGCCCCAAAAATGGGCAACCCAAGCGTGCCCCTACACATCGACGATTTCGTTAACTCCCCTTCGTCAGCCGCAGCGTATACGACCCGCTGCCGACAAAACTCTCAATCTCGATCATATACGTACCGGAGGCCGGCAGGCTAAAGTTTTCGATCAGCGGGTTCAGGCCGGGGCCGTCATCATCGTTGAACGCCAGCGTCTCGGTGCCCGTGCCGTTGAGCAGGTTCATCATCAGATCCATGTTGGCGTCGCCGCTCGACGTGACTTCCAGCGTGATCGTATCTCCTTCGATCCCGCTGAAGATCCACAGATCGCTTGTCCCGTCTTCGATGGTGTCGGTGATCGTCTGCCCATAGGCGAGCATCATGCTCTGAGGCGGGGAAGTCGGCGTCGGGCCGGCGGGGATGGGTGAGCCTTCGTCCGGCCAGATCACCGGCCACACCCCGACACGCTCGCCCACCGCGCTACTGCCCAGGATCGGAAGCGCCTGGATTGCACTCGATTCGCCGGCGCGCTGCAAGGTAACGCTGTCCGCGGACAGCCAGCCGGTCGCACCGCGCGCGTACCCATAGATAAACTGGTTGTCGTCCGTGCGGGCCAGCGCCACGATCGGTTTGTCCGCGCCCACCGTCTCGAGCACGGTCGCGTTTGCCTCCGCCGCGCTTAGGATCTTGGTGCCGCTCGGCCCGGCCCTGCCAGTGATCGCGATCCCTTCGTTGACCAGATCCGGGTTGCCGGCGATGGTCAGCGGTACGTAGGCAAAATCGTCAAACGCCGCGAGGACCGGGCTGTTGGAGTCCACATAGGTGTAGCTGGCCGGCCGCGCGCCGCCAGCCGTATGCGCACTGTCTACCACCGAGCCGACGAGCTTGCCGTTCAGATAAACTTCGATGTAATCCCCGACAACCAGCACGCCCAGCGTATTCTGAGCATCGCGGCCGACCTGGATACTGTTATCGACGGCGGGCTCGATCAGGGTGCTCCAGTTTCCATCTACCGCGGATTCCAGCTTGTACTGCCCGGCGTGGCTGATGCTGAACAGATAGAAGTTGCTGCCATCCACCACGCGGAACGCCAGCGCGATGTCATAGAAATCCGTATCGCTGATCAGCTTGCCATCCACCTGCGCGTAGTAGGCGGAGTCGCCATCGATCAGTGGATCAGGATAGGACCAGCGGATATTATCAAGCGAGTCCGATTCGACGCGCAGCTCGCCGTCGATGATCTCACCGAAGCGCCAGTCGTTCGCGTTGTTATCGAACCGATCCAGCGTGGGCGTGCCCAACTGAAGCGGCACGGCGCTGAGAGTCTCCGTATTTTCGGGCACGGGGGCCAGCGCCACGCCGTCGATCGTCATGCTGCGCAGCATCCGTCCGAGGACCTGCTCTTTGAACGCTTCCTCATACTCGCCCGATGGCAAGGTCGCGAAGACATACAGCCAGTCCTCGTCACCGTTAAGCTGAAACAGCCAGCCCAGGCTGCGCAGCCCGCCTTCCGTAGTGTCCAGCATATAACCTGGATAGGCATAACCTTCTACCGGCTGACTCAGTCCGCTCAGATCGATATCAAAGGGGTGTTCGAGAGCGCTCACCGGGTCAAGAATAAACGACGTCAGCCCGACGGTCTGCAAGTCTTCGGGTGTCCCACGCGCCAGGGCCAGGCTGGGATAGCTGCTCCACAGCTCCGAGTCCCCCGCGACCGGCGCAAGAATAGTCATCGGCCCCATCCAGGTGATAGCGGGCCAGTTCGCCGGGTAATCGAACGACAGGCCGAGCGAATCTATCGTTACGCGCTCGAACTCGGTCGGCACAAACAGCGCCGGATCAACGCCGGTCGTGGGCGTCGTCGCGGTCGCTTCCGGACCTTCGGTGGGCGCTGCGGTGGGCGGCGGGGTCTCCGTGGCGGTCGAGGTGGGTTCCGGCGTATTCGTGGGCGTATCGGTCGGCTGTGGGGTCACGGTGGGCGTGCTGGTCGGCATCACGATCACCTGGATATTCGTGTTGCCGGAGATGCGCACCACCTCGGCCGATACCCACCCGCTGCCGATACCCAGCACGGCGACCTGATACCAGTCGCCATCTTCGCTGACGCCGAGCACAAATACCTCTTCGTCACGCGCCAGCGTGCCGCGTATCTCATAGTCGAGGCCCGGCCCGCTGCGCACGTTCGCCCGTTCGGCCAGGATGGTCGCCATCGTGTTACGTGAGGTAGCGGTCGGCTCCGGCGTATTCGTGGGCGTATCGGTCGGTGCGGGTGTATTGGATGGCGCTTCTGTGGGCGTGTCGGTCGGCCCGGGCGTATGGGTTGGCTCCTCCGTCGGTGTGAGCGTCTCCGTCTCGGTGGGCTGGGCGACGACCTTCTTGCCGTTATCATCATCACCGCCGCCAAACACCAGCAGCGCAATAATGGCAATGACCACGATCACGCCGACGACTGCCCCACCGATAACCAGCGGGCTGAGTCCGCGCCGGCCGGGAACCGCCTCGGCGGGTGGCGCGACCGATGACGGCGGAGAAACCGCGCCGCGCGTCGCACCGGCCCGCGTCCCTGGGGTGGGCGTCACCCGGGCCGCCGGGACAGGAGTATCTGGCCGCATCGTCATATCACCCACGGGTGGCGCGCCGGGCGGCGGGGTGGTTAGACCCTCCTCGTCCCCGATGATGGTGCGATCCATCGCGTGAGCCGGGGGGCGCGGCGCTAATCCGGTCGGCAGGCGCTGCACGGCGATGTTAAATTCCTCGGCCAGCTGGTCGGCGGATTGGTACCGATCGTCGGCATCCTTGGCAAGCGCCTTCAGGATCACGTCCTCGATGCCGGGATCAATATCCGGTTTTACCGAACGCGGGGGCGGCGGCGCGTCGTTAAAATGCTTGTACATCAAAGTGAAGGGCGTGTCGCCGGTAAAGGGCAGCCGGCCCAGGACCATTTCATAGACCATGATGCCGAGCGAATAAATGTCGGTGCGAGCGTCCACCGGATCGCCGCGCCACTGCTCCGGGGCCATATACGCCGGTGTGCCCAGGATATTGCCGGTTGCCGTCAGCTTGGTGGTCCCGGCCAGCATCTTGGCGATGCCAAAGTCCACCAGATAGGCATTGTTGCGCTCGTCCAGCATGACGTTGTTCGGCTTCAGATCGCGGTGGATAATGCCCTGCTCGTGCGCAAAGGTCAGCGCGCTGGCGATCTGCGTCAGCATGCGGCCCGCCAGCCGCAGGGGCAGCGGCCCTTCGTGCAGCCGGTCATCCAGGCTGCCACCGCGTACCAACTGCATCACGATGAAAATATTCCGGTCTTCGCGCCCAAAATCGATCACCGGCAGAATGTGAGGGTGCTGAAGCTGGGCGATCAGCTTGGCCTCGTGCTCAAAACGAGCCACGAACTGCTCGTCGTCGGCCAGTTCGGGCGTCATGATCTTGATCGCCACGTCGCGGCTCATCGACGCCTGCCGGGCCATATATACGGCCGCCATCCCGCCCCGCCCCAACAAAGAACGGATTTCGTACTGGCCTCTGCCTATCTTCTGGTTAATGAGATCGTCGTTCGTCATAGGATGTCGCTCGCTGAGACGGACTGCATTCGAATAGTCGTGACATCGTTAGAGCGTACAGAAAATTGAGGAAATAAGCAAGTTAGCCGATCACGGGTTGGGCTCGTAGGGGCGTATCGATGCAGTTTGGCAAATTAAGCCGGATCAAACGCCCCTTCCCCGGCCAAGCCAGAGAGGAGGGCCGGGGGGTGAGGCCGTTTTGATGCGTTAGCCCACGGGAACTGTCTTCAGTCACCGCCAAGGTCCCCGGTGTGCTGCTAGAATCAAGGTGAGAAGGCGTCATGGAAGACGAAGTTGTCGAAAGGAACCGAGATGTCAAACATCACCGCACACACCGGCTATGCTCCGGTGAACGGCCTCACCATGTACTACGAGATCCACGGCACCGGACAGCCGCTCGTGCTGCTACACGGCGCTTTTTCGGGCATCGACACATCATTCGGAAAGCTTTGGCCTTCCCTGGCCCAGACCCGTCAGATCGTCGCCTTCGAGCTGCAAGCGCACGGGCGCACCGCGGATATTGACCGCCCGTTGACCCTCGAACAGATGGCGGATGATGTCAGCGCCGCGCTCCGGCACCTGGGGATCGACCGCGCCGATGTCTTTGGTTACAGCATGGGTTCCAGCGTCGCCCTCCGTCTGGTGATTCGCCACCCGGACGTGGTGCGCAAGCTCGTGCTCGCCTCGATCACCTACAAAATGGAAGGTGTCCACCCCGGTCTGATGGACGGATTGGCCGAAATGAAACCGGAAATGATGCATGGCTCGCTGTGGCATGACGAGTACATGCGGATCGCCCCACACCCTGAAGATTTCGCCACCCTGTTCGCCAAAAAAACCGAGATGGATCGGGGCACCCAGGACATCCCCGCCGAGACAATCCGGGCGATCCAGGCACCGACTCTGCTCATCATCGGCGATTCCGATCTCGTCCGCCCGGAGCACGCCGTTGAGATGTTCCGGCTGCTGGGGGGTGGTGTCTTCGGCGATATGCCCCCTGGACTGCCGGCGTCCCAGCTTGCCGTGCTGCCCGGCACCTCGCATGTGTCGCTGAAAGACCGAGCCGAGCTGCTGGTTCCCATGATCGCATCGTTCCTCGACGCCTCCATGCCGGCCGCCACGTAGAGGGTGTTATGCATTCTGGTTGCCGATATTGAGCAGTTCTTCCCGTGAAGTAGCCCCTCCCTACACGGTGGAGAGGGACTTGAGCGGCGCCCTTTCTCCGCGTGCGGGGAAAGGGACGGGGATAGGGGTAAACAAACGCTACGACGATGACGCCGATCCCCCATTCGTGCCCATCGAGCAGTCGTCGTCGCTGTACTCAATTTCGAGCGTTACATGCTCAATCTGCTCGCCCAGCGCCTCGATCTGCTTCCGGCTCTCGCATTTGATCTGAAGCACGCTGCCCAGATCGGCATCCGCGGCCACGACCAGATGCGCCGTCAGCACATGATGCTCGCCATCTAATGACCATAGATGGACGTGGTGCGCCGACTGCACGCCCGCGATCGCTTCCAGCCGGGATCGGATCGCCCGCAGGCTGGTATGATCGGGCACCGCTTGCAGAAACAACTCGGCCACTTCTTTCAGCCGGCTCAGCACGTTGACCAGCACAAACGCGGTGATCAGGATCGAGAGGATCGGGTCCAGGATCGGCCAATCCACGACCAGGGAGAGCAGCCCCACGATCAGCACGGCCGCCCAGCCGAGCACGTCTTCGAGCAGATGCAGCCCGATCACGCGGGCGTTGGGGGTCGCGCTGCCCCGCAGTCGCAGCGCCGCCAGCCCGTTGACCGCGATCCCGACCAGCGCAAAGGCGATCATCCCCGGCGCGCTGAACGACTCGGGATCGCGCAGACGCGGGATCGCTTCGGACAGGATCAGCAGCGACCCGCCGAGCAGGATCAGCGCGTTGATCAGCCCGCCGAGCAGCGAAAAGCGCCGGTAGCCGTAGGAATATTTCTCGTCGCTGCCTTTTTCGGCGTAATTCGCCAGGAACCACGCCAGCCCCAACGAGAAGCTGTCGCCCAGGTCGTGCAGCGCATCGGACAGGATCGCCACGCTGTTGATCATCAGCCCGCCGACGATCTCCAGCAGCGTGAAAATGAAGTTAAGCAGGAACGCAGCCCGGATGCTGCCAATATCCCCGCCGTTCGGATGATGTGAGTGGGTCAGGGTTTGTTCCTTTCGACAACAGCCAAATCATATAGGGGCGGACCCTCGTGTCCGCCCGATTAGCCTCACCCCTAAATCCCCTCTCCATGGGATGGAGAGGGGACTTTATCGTCGTGCAAATTCCCCCTCTCCACGACGTGGAGAGGGGGCCAGGGGGTGAGGCTGCTATACCGACAGCGCGATCAACCACTGCGCGGCAAAATAGGACGTCAGCACCCAGAACGGCGCGCTGCGCCACGATCCGCGGAACCGCTCAACAGCCAGCACGGAATCCGACAGCACAAACAGATACGCCCCGATCATCGCCAGCAGCGATCCATCCAGGCGCGGGCCGAGCCAGCGATTCGCCGCCTGCCACGCCATGATCAGGATCACGCCGACATAGAGCAGCACCGGGCGGCGCATCGAGCCCAGGTACGGCCACAGCCAGAACATCAGCACCACCCCGTACAGCACAAACGGGACAATATAGAGGATCGGCGCGGTGCCGCCCTCGACCGTAAATGCCAGGATATAAAACACATGCGCGATCAGAAAGGCGATCAGCCCACGAAGAAGACGGCCGGCCTGCATCAGCAGCATATCGCCGGCCAGCGACGCCAGCAAGCCGAGGATGATCAGGATTTGATAGCGCCCGGACAGCGGATCGTCGTTAAGCGCTGCGATCCCAATAATCAGGAGCATCGTCAGCGGCTTGAAGATCGTTTCGAGCCGCCGGTTGGCGCGGTACTTGGCCGCGATCGTCAGCGCCGCGGAGAGCGCCGCGAGAATGGACAGAATGACGGTGATCATCACGTTTTACCAGTCTGCCAGCGGCGGGCGCGCGCCGCTGCGCCAGTTCCATTCGCTGTCCAGCATAAACTGGATCGGCCAGAACACGCCGCCGTATTCTGCCCAGTTGGCGAAGGTCAGCACGCACTCGCAAAAGGCATCGGCGTTGGCCTTGTTCGGCTGCGCCAGCAGGGTGTCGATCCGCTCCATAAGGTCGGCGGGTTTGTCGGGCGCGTTTTGCAGCGCGGTCATAAACCACTTGTGATAGGGATACAAAATCCGGTTGTGCGCCAGGATCAGCCGCCCGCCGAACAGCACCAGATTCGAGACGACGTGCATCATCAGGTAGGGATCGTGGCGTTTTTCGGCCTCGCCGATGTACCACTGCAGCGCCTGGACCTGCGCCAGAAACGACTGGATCTTGGCGCAGCGCTCGTGTTCGGGATAGACCGGGATACGCCGCATCAGATCGTTGATCTCGGGGGCGCGCGAAAATGTGACAAACGCGCCGGCGAAGGCCGCCCGCGCCGGTTCGCTGCCATGATCGGCCGCGTCGCGCAGAAATTCCACGTCGATGATCTTGCCGTCCACGTAGCCGCCAGGGTAGTCCGTGAAGTCCTGCGAAAAATAGTGAAAGGCGTTCTCGGTGCAGCGCCGGGCGTATTCGTCAGCCGACACGACGAGCACAAAATCAATGTCCGAATCCGAGCGGCTCAGCCCCTTCGCCACCGATCCGCCGATGATCAGGGCGTGATAGGCGGGGTCTGGCTCAAAATGAGCGGTCAGGCGATCAATGGCAGCTTGATGATGAGGGAGGATTGACATACGGAATGGTTCTGCTTTCTAGGGTTGAGAATCCGCAAAAATCGGCAAAGGCTCACCCAGCACAGGTTCCGGGCGGCGGATCAGGTCGATCACCGCGGCCACCGTCGCGGGGAACTCGCGCGTCTGGCTGAAGAACATCGAACGTGGTGAATAACCCTGCGGGCGCTGGCTGTCGGCGGCCACGCCCAGCGACTCGATGCCCAGTTCGCTGCAGGTCAGCAGCGCGCGGTCCAGGTGGAAGCGCTGCGTCACCAGGATCGCGTCGTCCACGTGGAAGATCGCATGGGCGCGGTAGCAGCTATCATACGTCCGCCGCCCGGCGTAGTCCAGCACCAGCGCGCTGTCCGGCACGCCCAGCGCCCGCGCATACGACCGCATGGCTTCCGGCTCGTTATAGGTGGCGATTCGGTTATCGCCCGTCAGCAGGAGGACGTCCACTTTGCCCGCGTGGTAGAGATCCGCGCCCGTGGCGACGCGATCCGCCAGCATGTGACTCAGCCGCCCGCTCCGATGGACGAGCGCGCCAAACACGATCGCCACGCGGCGCTCCGGCACCGTCTGGATCGTGTAGATCCGATCCCGCGCACGCAGCGCCGTATAGCCCCGCAGCGCCAACCCGATCAGCACCGGCAGGAGGATGATCAACACCGCCGCCGCGCGCCACGGATGGCGTTTAAGAACTCGCATTCTCGGTTACCCAGCTGTCAAAAATAAATTTGAAATCGCGCGGGTTGCCGGTCAGGTACTCGGACAGATTCGCGCCCTCGTTGTTCGGGAAGCGCTTCGAGAGATCGAAGCGATCCGGGTTGACGTAAAACGTATCGGTGTAGCCGTAGCGGAACGCCTCAAAATACTTGCGGTAGGGCTTGATATTCTCCGGGCCGCAGGTGCCGCTCACGCCATCACACCCGGCGATCGTGTCCAGCGGGCCGAAGACCAGCCGCTCAATCGAGGCGCGCCCCTGCGAGTTGGTATCGACATAGTAGATATTGAAGAACGGGTCGGACACTTCCCACTGCTGCGTATCCGGGTTGAAGACTTCCAGAAACGTGTGCTCCTGAACCTGGCTCGAATTATCGCCGTAGAGAAAGATCAGGCGGCTGTCGATGCCCATCTCGCGGAGCAGGGTCATCAACGCCGTGGCGCGCCCATCGCACCACAGGTACGGCTTCTCGCTCTGCCCCTGGAGGTGGTCGTACATCATCTGGATCGCCACCACGTTTTTGTCGTCCCGGCCCTCATGCCCGCTCAGCGCGTTATCGTAAATCAATTGGCGCGTGTAGTCGATCACCTCGGTGGCGGTGGGCAGATTTTGCGCCAGGATGTGCTGCGTCAGCGGGGATTGATCGGCCGCCGCGTAGGGCGTGGGCGAGATGTGGCGGACCCGGCTCAAGGTCTGGATCGGGCTCCACTCGCTCGCCATGCTCTCGAAGCCGCCGCCCTCCGCCACCTGGATCAGCGCCACCTGCCAGTGAAACGCGCCAATCTGCTGGCTGTAGCTGTCGATCATCTCCTGGGCGCTCAGGCTGGTTTCGGACGTCCACACTTCGCGCGGGGCGTCCTCGCCAAACCACAGCCGGACGGCGAACGTCTGGTTGGCGGGCAGCGCGCGCGGCCATTCCCACTCCAACACCATATCCGACTCGACAAACGCCGTGCCATCCACCGGCGCGACGATCGGCGGAGCGGCTGGCTGGATCGCCACCGAGTCCGCCGGTTGTGAGCCGTTCTCGTCGTCCTGGGTGAGAAACCGCGCAGCGAACAACGCGATAACGGCCAGCACGACCACCACCAGGGTCGCAATGTAAGCTTTGATGCTGATGCGGTGCATGAGGCTTATCCTTCCGGCCATGTGCCGGTTGATTTTTTCCACGCGCGGAACCAGTCCCAGGTTTTGGACAGACCGTCGTGAACCTTCGTTTGGGGCGCGAAGTCCAGCAGATCGCGCGCCCGCGTATTATCGCAGAAAGTGATGGGCGGGTCACTGGGCGGTGTGGGGACGTCCCGTGTATTGAGCTGGCGCCCGGATAATTCCTCGATCACGTCGATAAATTCGCGCAGCGAGATCGGCGCGCCCACGCCCAGGTTGATCACTTCGTACCCGAGCGGCCGGTCCAGCGCGGCCATCACGCCCCGCACGGTGTCATCGATATAGGTCCAGTCGCGGTGAATATCGCCGCCGTTGAAGATCGGGATCACGGTGCCGTCGAGCACAGCGTTCATGACGCGCATCGGCATCATATCCGGGCGGCCCGCCGGTCCATAGACGTTAAAGAAGCGCAGCACGGTCATATTCATGCCGTGCAGGTGGTGATAGGTGTGCGCCAGGATCTCGGCGGCGCGCTTGCTGGCGGGATACGCGGCCAGCGGCCGGTCCGCGGCGTCATCCTCGCGGAAGGGGAGCCGCTGTGTCTCGCCATAGACGGACGAGGTAGATGCCTGCACAAACACATCCACATCGCCGCGGCTGGCGGCTTCCATCAGGTTCATCGAGGCGTTCAGGTTGACTTCCATATACAGCGCGGTCTGCTTGACGCTCTCGCGCACGCCGGCCATCGCCGCCAGATGCGCCACGCGGCGGATGTCGTGCGTTTCGAACAGCGCGTTGACCGTCAGCGTATCGCGGATGTCGCCTTCGATGATGGTAAACGCGGGGTGATCGGCCAGCCGCGCGGCGTTGGCGCGTTTGATGGCCGGGTCATAGTAATTGTTGAAATTGTCGATCGCGACCACTGTCTCGCCGCGATCCAACAGCGCGCGGCACAGATGGCTGCCGATAAACCCCGCCCCGCCCGTGACTAAGATTGCCATAGGTCCATTCGTCCTTTCCCGAATTAATTCACGAGTCCCTGAACCGCGAAGACCCCATCTTCGATGGTCAGCGTTTGTTCATAAAATACCGGCGTGCCCGGCAGATCGTTAAAGGGCTTGAGCAGCGCCTCTTCAAACTGCTGCTTGACCGACCGCACCACGGCATCCGGCAGCCGCACGCCGCCCACGTCCACCGAGGTGATGTCAAAATCCACTTCGCCGCTGCTGCTGATCTTCGGCTTGACGACCGTCTCGGCCGGCAAATTAACGCCAAGGGGCGTCAACTCCCCAAAGACCGTAATCTTCCCATCATCAAGCGACACCTGCACATCTTCAAAGGGGAAGTCGTACCCGTGCTCGGCGGCGAAGTCTTCGCCCTCAAGCGCCATCCACGAGCCGATCTGGTCCTCGGTGAGCTGGATATAGAACCAGCCTTCCTGGCTTGCCTGATTCGTGGCGCGCGCGATCTCGTTTTCAAAGGCCTGCGCGTCAGACGCACTCGGCTTAAAGCTCGCTTCCGTCGGCGGTTCGGGGCCCTGGGTATAGACAAAATACGCGACGCCGCCCACCAGGACGCACGCGATCAGGGCAATGATCGCGATGAAGAAGCAGCAGCCGCCGCATTGCCCAAAACAGCCTCCGAACAGTGCTTCAAACATGCTCCACTCCTTCGGACGTTATTCAATAGGGGTATTTTAGCGCGTCACGCCCATTTCGTAACAAAGCGGTGGACGATGAGCGGGTAGAGCGTGTGATGCGCTTTTAGCCCCTATCCCCCGGCCCCTTTCCCCACAACGTGGAGAAAGGGGAGGCACGCCTGATCTCAGACACACTTGAAGTCCCTCTCCACCTTGTGGGGAGGGATTTAGGGAGGGGCAAACACCCGGCGCGACCATCCCATTCCCTCTAACCACCACCCGCTAATCACTAACCGCTAACGGCTAATGGCTCATCGCCAACCGCCGATTTCTTGCCGCCGCGCCGATTCCCGCATACGATCACCATGCAGGTGTTATGGTCGCTCTATCAGTGGGGGTAATGGTGGGCCGCGCCATCCTGGCATTTATCTCGAACCACCGCGCCGATCTGATCCAGGCGCTCGTGCTGGTCGCCGTGCTGTGTATGATCCTCAGCGCGTATTTTTTCCTCCCGCAGCCGGAGAGCCTGATCCGCTACCGGCCCACGCCCGGCCCCAAGGATTATTACGATCCGCGCGCGCCGTGGTATTTTGTCGCCGGGGCGCTCGCGCTCGGTGGGGCGCTGCTGCTGGCCCGGCAGGTGGTCCCATCGCCGGCACGGACGGCAGGCCGGCTCAGCGCGCTGATACCGCCGCGCGCGTGGCTGCTGGTGGTGCCGGGCGTCCTGCTGCTGCTCGCCGCCGCCGAGGTCAACGGGGAAATGGTCCCGCAGTTCGATTGGCTGTGGAAAGCAACCCCGCTCGATCAACTCGTCCTGCTCATGATGGGAACAGCCCTGATCGCAGCCGGACTGGGTGGACTGCCGCCAGCCCCACCCCGCGACCCAGTCCCTACGGCTGCGATAGAGGATGATACGCGCCCGTCAAGTCCCGTCTCCATCACATGGAGAGGCGATTTAGGGGTGAGGCTCGAACAGGCTGAGATCCCGCTGCTCGTGCTGCTCACCCTGATCGCGCTTGTCGTGCGCTTCTACCGGCTGGATACGAGCGTCCGCATGATGATCGACGAGATCCACTTCGCGCTGGGCTCGGCCTATTTCTGGACCTTCCCCGACGTCAACCTGCTCGAACCCATGCCGACCAGCGCCTCATTCCCGTTCATCTATTCCTACGGCATCTACGGCACGGTGCAGATCTTCGGGCGGACGTTCCTGGGGCTGCGCGCGTTCAGTGCGATCCTGGGGGCGCTGACCATCCCCGCGACGTATGGGCTGGCGCGCGAGCTGTTCGACCGGCGGACGGCGCTGCTGGCCGCGCTGATCCTGCTGACCTTCCCGCCCCACGTCCACTACAGCCGGCTGGCGCTGAACAACATCGCGGATCCGCTGGTTGGCACGCTGGTCCTGTATTTCCTGGCGCGGGCGCTGCGCACCCACCACCGCCGCGATTATGTGCTGGCCGGGGTGATGCTCGGCGCGACGCAGTATTTTTACGAGGGCGGGCGGATTCTGTTCCCCATGCTGGCGGCTGGCTGGATGGGGATGGGGTTGGTGCTGTGGCGGCCGCGCCCGTCGCTGCGCGGGCTGATCCTGGCGGCGCTGGCCTTCGTGGTGATCGCCATGCCAGTCTACTATACGCTGGTTGGCATCGACTTTCCGCTGTTCGATCGCGCCAACAAAGCCGATCTGGACCAACATTACTGGGAGCGCAAGCGCGAGACAAATGACTGGCAGGCGCGTGTGAATCGCTTCGAGCATTCGCTGCTGCACTACGTCAATTCGCCGGAAAATACCCTGTTTCACTTTTACCTGTACTACGGCGGGCAGCACCCGCTGCTGCTCGTCTACGTCATCCCGCCGTTCTTCCTGGGCGGGGTGATCGCCCTGAGCCAGTGGCGCAGACCCGGCGTGGTGCTGGTGCTGTGGATGCTGCTGACCTCGCTCGGCAATGCCTTCCTGCTCGAAAGCGCGGTGTCGGCGCGGTATGTGCTGGCGTTCCCGGCGGTGGCGATCCTGGTTGCGTTGGGGATCCGGGTGCCGCTGGATTTGCTCTGGCGCGGGGAGCGATTGGACTCCGCGCGGGGAGCGCTGATGGTCGCGCTGGCCGTGGCGATCGCCGTGGGACAGGTGGTGTATTATTTCGGGCCGCATCTGGATCACTTCAACCGGGAACTGCGGCTGCAGGTCGCGCACGACGTCGAGGACGCGCTGCTGCGATCGGCGGATTTCCCGCCCGGCACCGAGATCTGGCTGATCGGGGACGGCTCGATGATGGCCCAGACGGACGCGCAGCGCACCATCAACTTCTTCGCGGACGATCTCGTGATCGTCGAGGTCGCGCCGATGAATGTGACGGTGGCCGAATTGGCCGCCCTGCCCCGTGATCGCGATCTCGCCTTCTTCTTCGACCCGGACGACGAGGCGACGCTCCAGAAGCTGACCGAGGTTTTTGCCCCGCGCCCGCTGCGTCGCACGCCCTATGATGACATCCCGCCGGAGAAGGCGTTTGTGCTGTTTTATGTCCCGGCGGATGTGCGCGCGCCGGGCGAGCTCGGCACGGTGGGGTAGCAGCCATCAGCTATCAGCGGTCGGCTTAACCTCACCCCCCGCCCCCGGCGTGCAAGCACGCTTGCCACGCGCGGAGAGGGGGAGCCAATGGCGCGTTTTTCCCTCTCCCTGGCTTGGCCGGGGAGGGGGTCAGAGGGAGGGGCGTTAGGCTTTTAGCTGATAGCTGACGCTGACCGCTTCTCCGCTAGAAACACCCAAACGTCTCCGCCTCGAACGCGGCGAGCAGATCGTCCATGCGTTGAATCCGTGCCGCGGCCAGCGATTTGGACGCATCCAGAATCAGCGCGTCCGGCAGTTTGGCGCGGCGCTTGCGAGTGATCTCGTAGGCTTTGCGCAGGTCTTTGGCGTTCTTTGAGAAATCGCGCAGCACCCCGACCACGCCGAGAAAGTCCAGCGCATCCGCATCGCACAGCAGGATTGCCTCGATGCTGCGGGCCGGATCGGGGCTGTGGTGGAACTCGATGCATTCCAGCACGTGCGCGGCAAAATCCGGCGGGCAGTCGCGCGCGGCCAGATACTCGGCGGCGACCTCTTTGGAGCGCGCCGCATGATCGACGCCGGCGAGCAGCCAGGGCTCGTAGCCGCCCCAGTCGTGCAGATGCGCCGCCACCCAGACCACATCGGTGCTGTACGACTGCTCTGCGCCGATCTGGTCGATCAGGTGCAGCAGGCGGCGGGTGTGGTTGATGCCCCATGCGCCGCCGTATTCTTCGGTCTGCCGGGCCAGTTCTTCACGGTTGATGTTCATGATCGACTCCTCACTCCTGATACGCACAGGGACGATCATAACGCACTTTTCCGGGCTGTCGATCCGAATGGATCCTGATGGTTTGTCGCGAAACATTCACAAAAGTTTTCTCCCCGACCCGCGCATCTTGTGGTAGGATTGTGGGTTAGAAGAGCCGGTACGCATTGATCGAGCTTATACCTGTGGACATCAACGAACTGTACGACCTGAACGCGCGTTTTGAAGGGGCCGATCCCCGGACGATCATCACCTGGGCGGCGGAGCGATTTATGCCGCGTCTGGCGGTGACGTCGTCGTTCCAGACGCAGAGCGTCGCGCTGCTGCACCTGATCGGCCAGACGCGCCCCGACCTCCCGGTGATCTTCCTCGACACCGGCTATCACTTTCCCGAAACGCTGGCCTACCGCGATCAACTGGTCGCGCAGTTTGGATTGACCCTGCACGTGATCCGCCCGGCGACCAGCCCGGCGGACGTGGTCCGGCAGCACGGCGATGCGCTCTACCGCCACGACCCGGAGATGTGCTGCTATCTGCACAAGGTCGAGCCGATGCAGCGCGCCCTGCGCGATCTCGACGCGTGGATCACGGGCATCCGCCGCGACCAGACCGAGAATCGCGCCCAGGCGCAGACCGTCGAAGCGCTGCCGGATGGCCGCGTCAAGATCAATCCCCTGCTGGCGTGGACGCGCCAGGATCTCTGGACGTATATCAGCCGCTATGATCTGCCCGCGCACCCGCTGTTCAGCCAGGGCTATCTGAGCGTGGGCTGCGCGCCGTGTACGGCTCCGGTCGCGCCCGGCAGCGATGAGCGATCCGGGCGGTGGGCGGGCACCGGCAAAACCGAGTGCGGCCTGCATACGGACGCGCTCAACCATCCGATTAAGGGCAGCGATACGCAAGAGGCCGTTTGAGACGCCGGACGCTAAAACGTTCCGGCTATTGAGATCAAAAAAGTCCGCGGAAGGGACTCCTTTCCAGCCCCTTTAGCGGGCTTCCAAGTTTTGTTCATAGCCGCGCGGTTTTAACCCGCGGCGTCTTTCGGGTAAAGTGATCTCAATGGACGATCTGCGCGAAGCTGTGCGCCAATTTGCCGAAGCCCGCGATTGGGAGAAGTTCCATTCGCCCAAGAATTTGGCGATGGGCGTGGCCGCCGAGTCCGGCGAACTGCTGGAGATTTTCCTGTGGCTGTCCGAGAGCGAAAGCAAAAATCTGGACGAGACCCAACTGGCCGCGCTGAAAGAAGAGATCGGCGACATGGTGATCTATCTCGTCTATCTGGCAAACCAGTTTGATCTCGACCTGCTCACCTGTGCGCGTGAAAAGCTGCGTCTCAACGAGCAAAAATACCCGGCCGACATCGTCCGGGGCAGCGCGAAAAAGTACACCGAATATTAAGGGGGGCTGTTATGTCCCGTACCATCCTCGTCACGGGCGGAGCCGGCTATATCGGTTCGCGGCTGATCCGCGATCTGGCGGCGGATCCGTCCCTGACTGGCTGCACCATCCGCGTTTATGACAATCTTCAGCGCGAAACCTACAGCACCCTGCTTGACCTGCCCGGCTGCGGGTGTTTCCAGTTTGTCGAGGGCGATATTCTCGATAACGCGGGCGTGCGGCGCGCGCTGGATGGCGTCTGGGCGGTGATCCACATGGCGGCGATTGTCCGCACGCCGCTGTCGTTTGGACCGCCGGGCTGGGTGGAACAGGTCAATCACTGGGGCACGGCCAATCTGATCGACGCGGCAGCAGCGGCAGGCGTGCAGGTGCTCATCTATACCAGCAGCGCGGCCGTCTACGGCCCGATGGACTCGCTCGGCGGCCAGCCCTTCCGCGAGGGCGATTACTGCCGCCCGGTCGGACTCTATGCCGAGAGCAAACTGCGCGCCGAGCGCCACGTCCGCGCGGCCGCCGAGCAGGGCCGGCTGCAAACGGCGATCCTGCGGCTGGGCACCGTGTTTGGGCATGCGCCCGCCGTGCGCTTTGACGCCGTGGCGAACCGATTCGCGTATCTGGCCGGGGTTCACCGCGCGCTGACGGTTTACGGCGCGGGGGATCAGGTCCGCCCGCAGTTACACGTCAGCGACGCCAGCAGCGCGATCCGGTTTGCGCTGGCGCACCCCGATCAACTGGCGGGCGCGACGGTCAACGTGGTGGGCGAGAACGTCTCGATCCTGGGGCTGACCGATGCGATCCGCGCGCTGCACCCCTCGATCGACGTGCGCTATACCGAGCAGGATGTGCTGACGCATCTTTCATTTGCCATCGACGGGAGCAAGCTCAACGCCCTCGGCTGGTATCCGCAGGTCAGCCTGGAAGCGGCCTCGCGGAACTGCTGGATCACATGCACGGGTTCGCACCGTTCCAGCCCGGCAGTATGGGAGAAATGGTGGATTAACACTCTGGCGCAATGAAGTATAATAGGGGCAGCACAGATCATCTGGCATTATGGAGATCATCAGCATGACATTCGAGGACATTGTAAAGAAGGTTCGCGCGCTGCCGGTCGAAAAACGGAAGGAACTGATTGGCCTGATTGTCGACAGCCTGACTCAGCCCGAACTGGCCGTTGAGGTGGACAAACCCCGCATCGTCGGACCGGACGGGGCAGGCCCGGAAATCTGGCAGGAGGCCGATCCCCAGGACGTTATCCACAAGCTGCATATCGAATGGGACGATCGCGCCTAAGCGTGGATGTGCGCGGTTCGCCGGCTCCCCCTTCCCTGTCCGCCTGGCCCGACAAGGATTTGTTTCGCGCCTACGCTTTCTGGCAGGCGATGTTGCGCTCCCAACCTGGGAGCTTTTTTTCTCCCATTCTTGAGAACGCGATATACTATAGAGACGTTCCCTAAAGGATAGAGGATGTTCTTTGAGGTTGCTCAATTCTTGCAGAAAGGTTAATGATGTCTACCATTCTTGAACAAATCCGTGCAAGTGTAATCGAAGGTAATGCGAAGGCCGCCGAAGCGCAGGTCCAGCAGGCGTTGGACGCCGGGGAAAAGCCCGATGTGGTGCTCAACTCGGCGCTGATCCCCGCCATGAGCGAAGTCGGCCAGAAGTTTGAAGACGGTGAATATTTCGTGCCCGAAATGCTGATCGCCGCCCGCGCGATGCAGGCCGGCCTCAAGCTGCTCAAGCCCCTGCTGGCCGCCAGCGGCGCAGAACCGATCGGCACGGTCGCGATCGGCACGGTCAAGGGCGACCTGCACGACATCGGCAAATCGCTGGTGGCGATGATGCTCGAAGGGGCGGGGTTCGAGATCATGGATCTCGGCGTAGACGTCACCCCGGAGAAATTCGTAGCCGCGGTCAACAACGGTGCGAATGTCGTGGCAATGTCGGCCCTGCTGACGACCACCATGCCCAATATGCAGAACACCATCAAGGCGCTCACCGACGCCGGCCTGCGCGAAAAAGTGCATGTCATGGTGGGCGGTGCGCCCGTCACTGAGGCCTATGCCAAGCAGATCGGCGCGGACGGGTACGCCCCCGATGCTTCCGCCGCCGTGCGCAAGGCGAAGGAACTGTTAGCTGGTTAGGGCCGCGTCATGCAAACGATTTTGAAGAGCGCTGCCACTGAAGTCATCATCGGACCCGATCAGCCGGTCGTCATCATCGGGGAGCGGATCAACCCCACCGGGCGTAAGGCGTTCAGCGCCGAACTCCAGGCGGGTGACCTGAGCCGGATCGCCAAAGATGCGCAGGCACAGGCGCTCGCGGGCGCGAACGTGCTGGATGTCAACGTCGGCGCGGCGGGGGTGGACGAAGTCAAGCTGCTGCCCGAAGCGATCTGCATTGTGCAGGACACGGTCGATCTGCCGATCTGCCTGGACTCGCCCAATCCCGCCGCACTCGAAGCCGGGCTGAAGGTGATCCAGGGCCGCGCGTTGATCAATTCGGTCAACGGCGAAAAGGGCAAGCTGGCATCGGTACTGCCGCTGGTCGCGGAATATGGCGCGGCGGTGATCGCGCTGTGCATGGACGATACCGGCATCCCGGTCACGCCCGGCCAGCGTCTCGAAGTGGCAGCGAGTATTCTGGACGCGGCACGGGGCCACGGCATCCCGCCGGAGGACATTCTGTTCGATCCGCTGGTGCTGGCGGTTGGCGCGGATTTTGCTGCGGGGAAGGTCACGCTCGAAACGGCGCGGATGATCCGCAGCCAGACGGGCTGCAATATGACGGCCGGGGCCAGCAATGGCTCGTTTGGCATGCCCGACCGTGAGACGCTGAATATCGTCTTTCTGACGCTGCTGATCCAGGCCGGGATCAACGCGCCGATCTCGAACCCGCTGAAAAACGGGCTGGCGATCCGCGCGGCCGATCTGCTGATGGGCCGCGACGATTATGGCATGGCGTATATTAAGTCGTTCCGCGCCCTGCAAAAGCTGAACGAGCCTCACGCCTGATGGTGAACCAGCATCAGGAGATAACTCGGTGGCATGTCCAGGTAGGGGCGTATTGATACAACTACGCCCCTACGATGGCAACATTTGCTCCGATCGTGCGCCCAATCTCCTCTCCATATGATGGAGTGGGGGGCCGAGGGGATGAGGCTAAGTTCCTACCAACCACCAAAAACCGTCAACTGTTAGCTGAGAACGGATCACTGTGACCAACAACAATCCACTTTCCCAAACTCCGAGCTATGTGGCGCTGACGTGCGAGGCACTGGCGCGATCCGTGTATGCAGTGGCGAGCAATGCGCGGCCCGCGATCGAAGTGCAGCTTTACCGGCAGGGCCTCCATAATACGCCGAAAAGCCTGCGCCACACCTTGCAGGCCGCGATCGACGCGGTCCCACCGGGCAAGCACGACGCGATCCTGCTGGTGTATGGCATGTGCGGCACCGCGACCGTCGGGCTTACCGCGCGGGATACCCCGCTGGTTATGCCGCGCGCCCACGACTGTATTACGCTCTATCTCGGCTCGAGCCAGCGCTACCAGGAGGAGTTTGACGCGAACCCCGGCACCTACTGGTACAGCCTGGATTACATGGAGCATAACGAACCGAACGGGAACATCGGCCTGGGCTCGACGAATCTCGGCATCATGGACGAGGTTTACGCCGAATACGTCGAGAAGTACGGCCAGGATAACGCCGATTACCTGATGGAAGTGCTGGGCGAGTGGGGCAAGCACTACAACCGTGCCGTGTTTATCGACATGGGACACGGCGACAACCGGCCCTATGAAGCGCTGGCCCGCGAACAGGCAGAGCGCCGGCAGTGGCTGTTTGAGCGCCGGCAGGGTGATCAGCGCCTGCTCAATATGCTGGTTCAGGGCGACTGGCCGGAGGACGAGTTCCTGGTCGTGCCGCCCGGCTATACGCTGATCGCGTCCGGCGACAGCGGCCTGATCGCCGCCCAGCCGCCGGAGTAAGCCTCACCCCCTACCCCCTCTCCACGCCGTAGAGAGGGGGGAAAGTCCCTCTCCTGCGGGGAGGGATTTAGGAGGGGTAAAATCACCGGATCAACGGAGACGTTGATCGGGTCATCTCACGACTCAGGACTCATAACTCATAACCCAACATGACTCCCGACTCCCCCCTCATCACCAGCACGCACAACCGCCGCATCACCGAGGCGGTCAAGCTGGTGCAGCGCAAACACCGCCAGGATCAGCGGCGGTTTCTGGTCGAAGGCCTCCAACTGCTGCACATGGCGCTCGATGCGGGGATTCGCCCCGTTGAGGTCTTCACCTGCGAGCCGATGCTGAAGGGGACTGAAGGCCCGGCGCTGATCCAGCGGTTCGCCGCCGCCCGCGCTGATCTCGTGCCGGTGTCCGAATTGGTGATGGAGCGCCTCTCGGATCGGAGCGGGCCGCAGGGGATCGTGGCGACGTTCGCGCTGTTCGACACGTCGTTCGAGATGCCGCTGGCCGGGGATGAACTCGTGCTGGTGCTGGATCGCCTGCAAGATCCCGGCAATCTCGGCACGCTGATCCGCACGGCCGACGCTGCCGGGGCCGCGCTGATCGCCCTGATCGAGCCGTGTGTGGACGTGTTCGATCCCAAGGTGGTGCGCGCCAGCATGGGATCGCTGTTCAACGTGCCGCTGATCGTCACGCCGGATGTGCCGCGCCTGTTCGACTGGCTGGCAGGAACCGGCCTGCGCCGGGTCGGGGCCGATCCGTTTCAGGGCGTGTGGGACATCGCGGCGGGCGGGGCGGCGCTGGTGCTCGGCAACGAGGCGCGCGGCCTCTCGGATGACGTGCGCGCCTATCTGGAAGACTGGGTGCGGCTGCCGATCGTCGGCAAGGCGGAGTCGCTGAATGTGTCCGTGGCCGGCGGCGTACTGATGTATATGTGGCTGCGGGCGAATATGCCGTGATGTCAGGCCAATCGCCGGGCCTTAAATCCCCTCTCCATGTGATAGGAGAGGGGACTCTCAGGCGAATTTGTTTTACGCCCTTACCCAATAACGCGGGCTTGGCTCCCCTCTCCACGGCGTGGAGAGGGGGCGGGGGGTGAGGCTCTTAATCCCACGGATCGGGCAGCAGGCGAAGCCCCTGGCTGAAGCGATCCGCGAAGTCGGGATGGTTGGTCAGTTCAACGTAATGCAGGCGCTCCACGGTCGTTTGGCACGTTCGCGCTCGTGGTGGTTAATCAGCAGCCGTTTTGCGCCCATGCCCGCCGCGTTGCCCACCTGGATAAACCGTTCGCGCGGCAGGGGCGGATACAGCCCGATGGTGTTCGCGCTGTCGATGTCGATATAGTTGCCAAATGCGCCCGCCACGATCACGCGGTCGATGGCCTGCTCGGTGATGCCCGCCTGCTCCGCCATGAGCTTAATCCCCGCCCGGATCGCACCCTTCGCCAACTGCACCTCGCCCACGTCGTGACGGCTCATGACGATCTCGCGCCCATTACCGCTTTCCTCCGCCGTGACGATGCGATAATACGCGGTATAGCCGTCGTGCTGCACGCCCGGATGATCGCGCCGCATCATGCCCGTCGCAGAGAGAATATCGGCGCTGCGCAGCGCGGCGACCGCATCCACAATACCCGATCCGCACAGCCCCACCGGGCGCGCGTGGTTGATGGTGAGCCACGCCAGCCGGTCATCCTGCCAGATCAGCCGCTCGATCGCACCATCCGCCGCGCGCATCCCGTCGCGAATATGCGCGCCTTCCAGCGCCGGGCCGGACGCCGTCGAGCAGCTCCACAGCTGCCCGTGGGCGTTGAGAGTCAATTCCGTGTTCGTGCCGATGTCGATACTCAGCGTCACGCCCGGCTGTTCGGCGGTATTGGTCGCCAGCAGCATCGCCACATGATCCCCGCCGATAAACCCGGCTACATTCGGCGGACATAGAGATGCGCGCCGGGAGCCGTTTCCAGGCCGAGATGGCGCGCGGGCGTCGAGAGCGGCGAGGAGATGGCCGGGACATAGGGCGCGGACCCAACTGCTCGACCGGCAGCGCCAGCAGCAGATGATGCATGGCCGTGTTGCCCACCGCGACCATATCCACCACCTGCGCGGGATTTACGCCCGCCTGGGTGCAGACTTCGCGCAGCAGGCCGTTCAGCCCTTCCACGATGACCGATTGCAGACGTTGGCGCGATGAGGGATCGTGTACCGCCAGCGTCAGCCGCGCCATGACGTCCTCGCCATAGGCGATCTGCGGGTTATTCGCGCCAGCGACCCCAACCGTTTCCCCACTGAGCAGATCGACCAGATAGGCCGCCAGCCCCGTCGTGCCACGTCCACCGCGAAGCCGAGCGGGACCCCGGTCGTATCGGGCGCGAGGAAGCCTATCACGTCCGATCCGCGCGTGATCATGCGCGTCTGCCAGCCGTGTTCGCGCAGCACCTCCGGCAGATCGGCCAGGACCGGCGCAGTCAGATCCCTCCGATTTGCCGGGCGCGTCCAGACGCTCCCAATCGCCGCGCAGATCCTCAATCGATGGGGGAACACCCCGGCACACGCGCGCCGCGATCACCGGGTCGAGCGCGAGCGGCTGCTCGTGACCTTCCACCTGGCTGCGCTGCACAGCACTGAGCAAATCCGGCGGGACATCCACGACGATCGTTTCCGTCCCAACGATCATCTGGCAGGCCAGCCGCAGCCCATCCGCGAGATCGGCGCGGCTCAGATGGTCTTCTTCGGTGTCGTTCAGTTCGCTGACGCCCCCGCTCAGGATACGCACCCGGCAGTCGCCGCACACGCCGACCCCGCCGCACACCGCCGAGAGTGAGACGCCCGCACGCTGCGCCGCTTCGAGCACGGTTTCGCCCGGCTCGCTCTCCACACGCCGCCCGACCGGTTGGAAGATGATGTCGCTCATGCTGAATAACCTTTGATGTGAAAGCTAACGCCGCCGGTTGAAACCGGGCGGCTATGATAAAAACCCGGAAGCCCACTGAAGTGGCTGGTTCAGAGTGCCTTTAGTGGACTTTTTTCCTTCTGACATAGCCGGAACGTTTATTGCTCCGTCCCGTAAATTTAAAGGGCAATCGTAGGGGCGGACCTCGTGTCCGCCCAACGCGGCGCGGCCGCGTGTCGCGCGCCGCGCGACTGGGAGCACACAGGGGTGCTCCCCTACACGAACGCGTTATCCGTTTTAATAGTTAACCTGCAGTAACGTCCGGCGACAGCTCGGCAGCAGGGGGTGAGGCTCTACACCCCCAACTCCTTCTTATCGATGCGCCACCACGCCAGCACGAAGTAGACCAGCGCCACGGCGGCCATCAGCGCCCAGTTGCCCAGGTCCACGCCCTCGCGGATGATCTGCCCGCCGTTGTAGTAGTGGAACAGGAAGACCGGCTTGAAGGCGTTCAGGCTCTCGATGGTGACGGCGAACATGTAGAGGATGTACGATCCCATCAGGAACAGGTAGGCCATCGGCCCGGCGAAATGTTTGCTGGACGGCACCACCGCCGCCAGCAGATACGCGAAGCCCGCCACGACCATCACCGGCCAGAATCAGCCAAACGCCCAGCGCCAGCCGGCCCGGCGAGACGTCGAACTCCGGCCAGATATAGGTCGAGAGCCAGAGCGGCACCCAACACGCCGCCAGCAAAATCAGCATCACCGCGGCGGTATTGGCGATGCGGCCCAACAAATACGTGCGGCGCGAGACCGGCAGGCTCATCATCACGTCGAGCGTGCCGTCGCGCTCGGCGTTGGTGAACGCGTTGAACGCCTGCACGATCACAATCGCGCCCAGCATCAGTTCCATCCACGTGATAAATTGCGACTGCACGTAGTTGCCCGGCTCGCTGATGCTGAGGTCTTCGACATCACCGCCGTAAAACGCCTGCATCATCTCTTTGGGGTAGGCGTCCATCAGCTTGTCCATTTCGGCGGACTGCTCGATCATCGAGGGGTAAAACACCATGATCAGCAGCACATAGAGGACTGAGACCACCGATATCCAGAAGGTCACCCGCCACGAATCGTGAAACGCCTTGCGGAAGACGGCGATGCAGTCGTCATGGGGGAGGCGCTGGGTGATTTAGCGGCCTGCATGGTTCCCCTCTCCTTTGCCGTAATACGCCAGGAAGATTTCTTCCAGCGTCGGATGCTCGATGGCAGATCGTTGATGGTCAGCGCGCGGCCTGCTTGATCACGGCGTCGATGTTGGTATGGCCGCTGATGCGCATCCGCAGTTCGTGCCGTCCGCGCTGAGATCGGTCACGCCGTCGATCTGGCTGAAGCCGTCGACGCTGGCCGGGCCGTCGGGGGTCAGCGTCAGCCAGCGGAAGGTGACACGCGTCAGGTTCGAGATGGACTCGACCGCTTCCAGCCGCCCTTCGCGGATGATGCCCACCCGGTCGCAGATCGCTTCGACTTCCGGCAGGTTGTGCGACGAGAGGAACACGGTGCGCCCTTCGGCGCGGACTTCGCGCATCAGCTCGTGAAACACCTGCTGCATCAGCGGATCCAGGCCGGTGGTCGGCTCGTCCAGGATCAGCAGTTCGGCTTGTGCGCCAGCGCCGCGATCAAGCCCATTTTGCGCCTCATGCCGGTGGACATGCCCTTCAGCGAGCGCTTGAGATCGTAATCCAGCCGTTCGGCCAGCCGGGCGCTTCGTCCAGAGAACCGCCGCGCATGCCGCGCATCGGTTCCAGCCAGCGGATGTACTCCACGCCGGTCCAGTTCTCCCACAGCTTCAGCTCGGACGGCAGATAGCCGATCCGCTGGCGGATGGCGACGCTGTCGCGCACGCTGTCCAGCCCGAAGATCGACGCGGGCCTGGCGTCGGGCGGATGAAATCCAGCAGGGTGCGGATCGTGGTCGTTTTTCCGGCCCCGTTCGGGCCGAGAAAGCCGAAAATCTCGCCCTGCCGCACCTCAGATTCACATCCTGGATCGCGGCGAAATTGCCGTAACGGTGCGTCAGGCTGCGCGTCTGGATGACGGCGGCAGCCTGTGCAGACATAACTCACTCCTTTCGTTGATTCCCCTGCCAGTATACCGCAAATGCCCCGCCGGATCCGTCCAAAAA
>CAWKMN010000009.1:0-850858 GCA_963850765.1 uncultured Chloroflexia bacterium
CGCTGTTGAGCGTGAGCGCTTCCCGGCAGTTCTCTTCTTCGCGCAGATCGACCTGCAAGAACTCATCCGCCTGGGTCGGGGCGAACTCGTGCCGCTTGATGTCCGCGCCGCGCACCCAGTAACCTTCGCGTTTCAGCCGCTTGACCAGATGCCCGCCGATAAATCCGCCCGCGCCACATACTAACGCTGTTTTCATACGATGACCTTTCCATGGATTCAGTAACAGTTTTCAGTCGACAGTTTTCAGTTTTTAGTTGTTGGTTGTTAGTTGCTTGACAATGGCACATTCGATACGTGCAGTGAACGGTTAGCTCCTCCCTAAATCCCTCCCCACGCGGTGGAGAGGGGGCAGGGGGAAGGGCCAACGGATCACAATGGGTAATCTGACATTGGCAAGGTTGTTAGTTGTTAGTGATGGCCAAATCCCAACGGTAAAGGCTCTACCAGGAACCAAAAACTAAATACCAATAACCAACCACCAACGACCAGCAGCGCGCGAATTATCTCTCAAATAGCGCCGCAAACCAACCCCCGGCGAAATTTTGATCTATTTGACATAATGGAGAGATGAGAAGAAAATCCATTCTCAGCGGTTGAGGTAGGGCACGCGCGCTCGGCGGTGCCTGGAGTTGGGCCGTTCGACCATTCATCGCTCGAAACAGCTTACGAGATAGGGATTACGCTGAAATCGTCCTGGCAACTTGTCGTGGTCTGGCTGTTGGCCGGCCTGTGGACCGCGCTTACCTGTTATCTGCTGTTGTGGCCCAGTGAGGGGACATCCGTCGAGAATGTTTCATCCTTCTTTGGCGGCTCCGACCTCACCAATTCATTAGGTCATGTCGTGTTGGCCTTCGTTGAGACGGCCTTGCTGTACGGCCTGTTCCGCCGTTATTTCCCGCGCCACGCGTCTGCTCTGACCCTTGGCAGCGCGCTGATGTTGGGTCTGATCCTCGAGCTGGCTCAGAACTGGATTCCTGCGCGCGGGGCCAACCTGTTCGATCTGGGGGCGAACTGGGCAGGGGCGGTGATGCTGGTGGTTGTCGTATCCAGAGCGTCCAAAATCGAACTCACGTGATAGTTGACCAAAATAGGCCGATCGGACCAAATCCCTCGACAACCGAGCTTAGTGTGATGAGGTGGAGCAATGAGCCAGAACTGGTATGTCATTCAAAGCAAACCCCACAAAGAAAACCAGCTCTACGCCTATTTTAAGTCGCAGGGACTCGAGGTCTTCTATCCGACGATAACGGTTCAGCCGGTCAACCCGCGCTCGTCCAAGATACGTCCTTATTTCCCCCGTTATATGTTCGCCCATGTTGATCTGGAAGAGATTGGACTGTCCGCGCTGAGCTGGGTGCCGGGCGCGATCGGCATCGTCCAGTTCGATGGTTACGCGGCTCCGATCTCGGATGGTGTGATTGCGGAACTCAAGCGGCGGCTGGTACGCATCGAAAAGGCCGGGGGTATCCAGTTCGACGGGCTGAAACCGGGCGATCCGGTGCGGATCACGCACGGCCCGCTGGCCGGTTACGAGGCGATTTTCGATCTGCGTCTGACGGGACAGGAACGCGTGCAGGTGCTGCTGGATATGCTCGGACGCGTGGTGAAGGCGAAGGTCAGCGCAGGTGCCATCGAGAAGCGTCCGGCGAAGTAGGAAGAGAGAAATTTCCCTCATTGTTGTGTGTTGTGAATTGAGACGTAAGCTGTAGGGGCGTATTATGCAGTTTAACTTTTAAATGCGGCAATTAAGACGCTTGGGTAGGGGCGACCCACCGGGTCGCCCTGGGCGAGGCAGTGCCTCGCCCCTACAGGTATTGCCCCATTAATTTGTAAATATGCATCAATACGCCCCTCCGTGGTTTCGCGGATCAATCAATAAGGATACGGCGCAAATGCACGTCACATCGCATCCGTATCGAGCAGAATCGTCACCGGGCCGTCGTTGTGGATCTCGACCTGCATCCGCGCGCCGAAGATACCCATTTCCACCCGCGCGATCCCTTCCTGCCGCAGCATGGCCGCGAAACGCTCGATCAACGGCTCCGCGATGGCGGGTGGGGCGGCGTCGGTAAAACTCGGACGGCGGCCCTTGCGCACGTCGGCATACAGCGTGAACTGCGATACGACGAGGCACCCACCACCCATATCCAGCAGCGATAGATTGAACTTGCCGTCAGCATCCTCGAAGACGCGCAGCCCGGCGATTTTGCGCGCCAGCCACAATGCCTGCTCGTCGCCGTCCTCGTGCCCAACGCCGACCAGGATCACGAACCCCTGGTCGATAGCCCCAGCGATCTGCCCATCCACGCGCACCGCGCCGAATCTGACCCGCTGCAACACCGCCCGCATCAAGATCGCTCCTTGTAACGCTGGTTATTCCTGATTCCCCTCATCCTCCTCTGCCAGCCCGGCCAACATTGCCGTGACTGCCTCTTTGAGAGGAACCAAATCCTCAGCCACGATACGCCAGACGGCCACCAGATCCACCTCTTCATAGTCGTAAATCAGCACATCGCGGAAACCGGTGATCTGCCGCCAGGGAATAGCAGGATAGGCGTTCGTCATTTCTGGTGAAAGACGCTTGACGACTTCACCGATCACCTCAAAGCTGCGGATGACCGCATCCTGGCTCACAAAGGACGCCAAAAAACTATCTTGGCCGGTGTTCGTGATGATCTCAATTCGCCGGATTCGTTCCAAGATGTCAACAAGGTAAAGCCGTTGCTGTCTCACAGCAGGACCGCATCTCTCAAGATGGATAGCGCGAGTTCTTTACGAATAAAACGCGCATGGACAATATCAACCTGACGCCCAAGCAGCGCTTCAATATCTTGTTTCAGGCCGATCTTGTCCCACAGCCGGTAATCAGAGGGAAAATCGACCAACAGATCGATGTCGCTGTCAGGCCGCGCTTCTCCCCGCGCCACAGAGCCAAACACGCGGATATTGCTGGCACCATACTGCTCAGCAATCCGCAGTATGGCTTCCCGCTTGTCGCGGAGCAGATCGTCAATTCCCAATCCGGTTCTTGCTGTCATAGGGTGGACTTTCATTCCAAAACCATGTGATCTGATTTGTTCTGGGACAAAGCCGCGTTATTAGTGCATTTTCCCCTCATTGTACGGCAAAGCGCGGCAGAATCAAAAAGCCCGCCGGGAGTCCAGCGGGCTGACGAATAAACCCGTGGTGCCAGGTTAATTCACCGAGATCAGCTTACGATAGTTGTTATTGCCTTCGTTGATCTCTTGTACCGCGTTGTAGGTATCGACGAGCGCCATCGTGTTGATCGCGCCGTAGGGGCTGGGATAGCCCGCATAGGTGCAGGTCAGGACACGCCCGCCATTGGCATTCATGCTGTCCAGATCCCAGGCACAGGCCGGGTTTGGATAGTTCTCGCCGGGATACCATTCGATGTGGAAGTTCGTACCGCTCACTGCGGCGGTGCCCTGGTTGTAGACCGTCACGGCGACCTGAACCGGCTGCCCGTTGGTGGGGATGGACGGGTTGAGCGTGATGTCGGTTACAATCAAGTCGGGTGCTCCGCCGCTGCCACCCCCCGCCAACCGCGATCGTCACGGTGCGGGTCTAAGTCGAGCCATCCGTCAGGATGACAGTGAGCGTGTAAGTGGTCGTGGCGGTTGGGCATTTCTGCTGCGATCCCAGGCCTACCACCCCCGCCCCTTCAAAGTACACTTCGCGGATATTTTCGACCTGCCAGTTGATAGTCACGCACTCGCCCGCGTTGATGCTGGTCCGGTCGGCCCAGAACTCGATAATCGCTCCCGCCGGTCCGGCAGGGACAGTGGGGACAGCGGTAGGGGGTGGAGGCGGCGGGGCGGCGACATAGGTCAGGGCACCACGGTTGCCTTTCAGCGTGGCGACCCACGCCGCGATCCAGCCCTGCGTACCCGAATAATTGACGACGTACCATGTGCCGTTGATGCCGGTGATGTTCAGTTCCGTTGCGCCGCTCATCTGGCCGATGGTCGGGTAGTTCGTACCCGGCCCGGAGCGGATATTGATATTCGAGCCGTCGGCGCTGGCGAGGCGGCACGCGCTGTTATCAGGCGTGACGGTGACGACCACCTGCGGCGGCAGGGTAGGGACGGCGGTCGCGATCACGACATTGGGCAGTGTCGCCGTCCCCAGATTGTCGAGCGCCAGGGGCGGGTTGCCGAACGCCGTCGCCCAGACCAGATGCGCGGAGCCGCTGAGCATTGGGTCAGAGAAGATCGGGCCGGTGGGCGTTGTCGCGTTTTCCGCCAGGAAGTAGATGCTGCTGCCCGTGTTATACACAAACCCGGTGGGCACACCGAGAATTTCCGTGGCATCCGCCCCAAGTGGGATCAGAACGGCGGTTCCCAGTTTGATCCAGTACAGGCCGGTGGTGGTGGTGTCGGTACGCCGGAACATCACCAGCCGCCCATCCGAGGCCCAGACAGGACCATAAACGGTGCTCATCCCATCCGCATAGAAGGGCTGCGTGCTGGCCGACGCGCCGAGCGACGTGGGCTGCAACACGCCGATGGTATTGGTGGTGATGGCCCCCATCTCGCCGGCAGGCGGACCCGCCGGGAAACTGGGCTCATTGTAGGCAAAAACAGCGTGACCGTTCGGCAGCAGGTCCAGGTCTTCCTGCTTGTAGCCGCCGCTGATCAATTCCTGTTCGACACCGGGCGCGCCAGCCGGATACCACACCGCCGCGCCGAATGGTTCGTCCGCCGGTTCTGACCCGTCGAAGCGAAGATGGATCTGATCGCTGTTAGTCGCCGTATCATGGGCCAGCAGTACAACGGTCGGTATCGTGTGCTCCGTGGCAAGGAACTCTGCGCCCACGAAATTCGCCAGTTCCGGGCCATCGCTGCGCAGTTCGTCCAACTGAGTTGCCCGTGACCATGTCGAAGAGCGCCACGCGCCACGCGCGCGGCGCGGCGCTCTGTTCGTACGAAAGCTGATGGCGATCCGGCTGTTCGCGTCCGACGAGTAACGCGCGCAGAACACGCGCGAGTTCGTCCTGGCTGCGCTTCAAAGACTTGGAGCCACGCCGCCGTCTGGAGATCGTAAAACCCGAGCGCCACGCGCCCATTGTTCAGCGTGGCGATCTCGGCGCGAGAAAGCGCCCATTTTGCGAATGTGCAGCGGCTCTATAGCTGCACGAATGCTGGGAGCCTCGTTGGGTAGCCAGGGCGTGGGATCGAGGCAAATTCGCCGGACGGGTTGATCCAGTGCAGGGTGTCGCGCACACTGGTTATGGATCACCAGCCACCACGCGCTGGTCGGCAGCGCGAGCGAGACGGCTCGGTCGGGCGCACTGCCGCCGATTTCGGCATTTGCGACGGGCAGCGCGACCAGCAGCGCCGCACCGACGATCAACAGACAAAATCGTTGCAGACGGGTCATTCTGATGTCTCCTCATGACAGTGGGTGGGGGTAAACCCAAATTCAAATGTGATATTGCGCAGCCTTATCTTACGCCCGATCAGTGTATCAATTCAATCAAGGCTTATAAATGTTTTGATAAAAAGGTGTGGTGTGAATAACAGCGAGGGGACCCGGAACGCCAAATCAGGCGCAGCCTTAGACGGTGCGCGGCTTTAGCCCGCCGGTGATCGTCCGGGTGATCGCGTCGCACCCCGGAGACGGGTAATTGAGCGCATGGGGCAGATCGAACATCCTGCTCCCTACAATTTTTCGCGGTGAGCCAAGTCTTCCTCACGCGCCAGCAGCAGCGCTTCGAGATCGTAGATTTCATCGTCGTCCAGCGATTGGATCAGCCGCTCGATCCGGTCCCGCCCGGCGCGCTTGATCTTACCGCGCGCCACGTGGGCCGCTTCGTCATGGTGATCTTCCCCACTGCCTCCCCTCCAAATTGCCGCGGTGCCGATCGTGGCGGCGATAGCCAGCACGGTCACAATGGCCGTGACCTGTCCGCCGTCGGCGTTGGCAATCGGGCCAGTGGCCGAGGTTATCGTGAAAATCATGACCAGCGTCAGCATACCCCAGATGGTGATCACGTTAAGTCGCCAGAAGTCGCGCATAGTGGATTACTCCTCATGATGTTGAGAGTGATGGTCGGGCAGCGTATGCGAGCCGCGATCAGTGTATCGCGTTCGTGGCTCTCGTCGCCATTCAACATTTCGGCCAGCCGCGCCACCCGCTGCGCCCGTTTAGTTTTTTTCGCGGGTCGGCACGACGCCAGACCGCCGCCGTACCCAGGACAGCGGCCCAACAGAGATCAATGCCAGCGTGATCAGCGTAAGCGCGCTGACCATGCCGGGAACCTGCCCTTCAAACAAGACCACCAGCGTGATCATCCACGCCGCCCAGATGATCAGGGTAGCCAACAGCCGGTCGCGGGTGCTCATCAGGCTCTTTCGGATGTTATCCCCTGGTGATTTCCAGGCCCGCCTGTCCCAGCAGGTGCCCGCTGACCACCTGTGAATAGAACAACAGGGCCGGAATGCCAACGCAGGTGATCGCCAAAGGTATCGCCGCTACCGATACCACCAGCCCCACCAGGAAAACGTACAGCACCAGGCGGAGCAGCGTGCTCATGTGATCGCGCACATCCCGGAACAGCTCGCCGAAGCGCAAAAACTCGGAGAAATTGCCGCTTTCGGTGTACCGGATGATGCCCATCCAGGTCATGGCTGTTGCCGCGATGACATACAGGATCATAAGAGGTACAAAGACGCACAGCAGGCACAAAAACAACAGGCCGCCAATATCCGAGCCGCTCAGGATCGCATCCGAGAACGCCAGGAAACAGGCGATCAGCAGGCCCGGTATCTGCGTAAACCAGCCCGCCGATAAAGGCCATCAGGCCGTCCGCGACCACCTGTCCAATATCCTCGGAGCCGGGCAGCGGGCGATCGTGGCCGCGCATCACGCTGCGGGCAACGTGTACCTGATAGCCCAGCGGGATAAACGGCGGATCAGGCCGACCAGCGACATCGACGTGCCGATCACGAACTTCATCAGCCAGTTTTCGTCGTCGAACGGAAACTTGAGTGCGCGTGTCAAGTCCGTCAGCTGAATAAGGCCCTTTCCCGGTCGCCCATCGTGCAGGAATTATACGGTGTATTCTATTGCACTATGCGTCCCACCGGGGGGATGTGTTGAGCATCAACCTCACCCCCCCGGCCCCTCTCCAGCGCAGAGAAGGGGAGCCGTCGGAAAAAGGAGCGAACATGTAGGGCGGGTTCACAAACCCGCCTGCTCTGTTCCTTGTTAAATCTGTGACCTCTGCGCCTCTGCGGTTCGCTCTCTTATTCCTCTTTTTCTCCCCTTGTCTTCTCTGTGCTCTCTGTGTCCTCTGTGGTGAATCGCTTTTCTTTGGACCGGCTCGGATGCGTAACTCCCTCTTCCGATTCCGGCGGGGCGTGCTATAATGCCCGCACGATGGACATGAAGCCTGGATGCGTCTGGCGCTGGACGAAGCCCGCCGCGCCATCGAACACGGCGACGTGCCGATTGGCGCGGTGGCCGTGCGGAACGGGGAAATGATCGCGCGGGCGCACAACCGGCGCGAGATCGACGGCGACCCGACCGCCCACGCGGAAATGCTGGCGATCCGCGCGGCGTCCCAGGTGATCGGCCATTGGCGGCTGGAAGAGGTGACGCTGTACTGCACGCTCGAACCGTGCGCGATGTGCGCGGGAGCGATGGTCCTGGCCCGGCTGCCGCGGCTGGTCTATCGCCGCGTCCGATCCGAAAGCGGGAGCCGGGGGCAGCGTGATGGACCTGCTGCACCATCCCCGACTGAATCACCGCGGTCGAGGTGACGGGGGGCGTGCTGGCCGACGAAGCGGCGGCGCTGATCCGGAGTTTTTCGCCGGGCTGCGCGCGCAGGGCCAGAAATAACAACTGCATAGTTCGAAATACGGAGGGGTGCCGGAGTGGTTGATCGGGGCGGTCTCGAAAACCGTTGTAGCGCTTGCGCTACCGTGGGTTCGAATCCCACCCCCTCCGCCAGAGTTTTTGTATCGCCTGTTTTACCGCATGAGCCGTTTTCCTTGACTATCCAGGCTTGAGCTTATCTGGCTTGCCTGAAGATTGCATAATTCTGATTCCGACATTGTGACGAGATTGGATACAATACCGTCGTCGTAGCGAATGGATTGTGCGGCGCGCGGCATTGTGGTTTATGGATTCTGACAAAGGGAAAACAGGATGGATCGCAACGAAGTCCGGGAAAAACTGCGTGCTTTTGTGCTGAACGACATGATCCGAATGCCGAAATATAACCTGCGGGATGATGAGCCGCTGATCACGGGCGGGCTGGTCAATTCGTTTTCGCTGGCGCTGTTTGGCGTGTTTGTCGAGGAAACTTATGGCATCTATATTCCTGATCCTGACCTGACTGTGGAAAATCTCGACACGCTGAACCAGATGATCGACCGCGTGATGCGGGATATGAAATAGAGAGTCTGTCGGCGCGGATGTTCGGTTATCCGGGCCGCTCGGAGGCGGTGAGGCATATGAAGCAGACGATGGCGGGGGTGATCACACTGGGCGTGCTGCTCGCAGCGCTGCTCGGCGCGTGTGCTGCCGATCCCGATCAGATCCCGCTCGACGCTTCGGTGGACACGCCGACGGTGGCCGCGACTCAAATCCTCGGTGGTGTCACGCAGCGAGACCGCCGGGGCCAGCGCGTTAGCCGCGACGCCCGCCACGCCGCCGGCCACTCCGGCCCGGACGGTGATCCGTGTGTGGTGGCCCGATGAGCTGTATCCGCAGACCGCCGGGGAGGCCGAGGATATTCTGCTCGACCAGTTTGAGGCTTTCCGCCTGACGTATACCTCTTACGAGATGGATATGCGGCGCAAGCGCACCAGCGGCATGGGCGGGATTATGCCCAGCCTGCGGACAGCCGGTCCGGTCGCGCCGGGTGCGCTGCCCGATCTCACTCTGATGCGCCGCGCCGATATGCTCGTGGCGGCGACCGAAGGGCTGATCGTCCCGCTGGATAGCTGGCTCCCGTCGGATCTGGTGGGCGATCTGCTGCCCGGTACGCAGACGTTAGGCGAGATCAATGGGCTGCTCTATGGCGTGCCGTATGCCCTGAATATCGTCCACAGCATCTACCGCGTGTCGATGGTCGAAGAGCCGCCCCTGTCTTTCAATGATGTGCTGGCGCAGGAGCGGTCTATCTGTTCCCAGCCGGTACGCCCCCGGTGAGTTGGACGCTGCTGCTCCAATATCGGGCGGCGGGGGGCCGGCTGGCGGATGCCGAGGGTTCGCCTGTGCTGGATCGTGAGCCGCTGGTCGCAGTGCTCAACTATTATGAGCGCGGCGTCGATAAGGGGCTGTTCAACTCGACGCTGCTGCAATACACACGCTTTGATGATTACTGGAACCGCTTTGCCAGTGCCGAAGCCCACCTGATCGATGTGGATTCGACCGCCTATCTCGCGCATAAAAACGCCGTGCAGAATATGGGATTGATCCCGCTGCCGACGCTGGGCGGCACGCCGTACACGGCGCTGGATGGCTGGATGTGGGTGGTCACAACCAGCGATCCCGATCGCCAGCAGCAGGCACTCGTGTTCCTCTCGTGGATGATGCGGATCAGCCAGCAGAGCAGTTTTACCGAGGCATTTGGTGTTCTGCCGTCTCAACAGCGCGCCCTGCGCCTGTGGAATGACGAGGCTTACGCGGAGTTCGCCCGGTCGCTCATCGAGTCGGCGGATTCGGTCCCACTGGTGCAGCGCAATGATGCGGCGAGTCTGGCGCTGCAAACGGCCCTGGTGGACGTCTTGGGCGGCTCATCGGCTGATGCCGCCGCCGATCATGCGCTGGCCGCGCTGGTGGGGTAGAGGTCGGACAGTTGTGGCTAACCGGGCGGGCGAACCGGAGGGTGAAGGTGACACCTTAACCCGTGGAACGCTTGAAGACAAAAACCTCTGTCCCAATATTCGGCATAATATGCGATATCAGCTCCCAGCCATCTTCTCCGGCATGAGTCAGAATTTCATATAAACCCTGCCCTTTCACCGGCCAGGCGCTCCCCTCTCTTAATTTATCCAGGGGATGCCCGTTCACCATTCTCACTTCTTGATGCTCCACCCAAATATGGAGATATTCCCACTTCTGCAACTGCCACTTCCTTTCTGTGTTGGGGTGTTGTTCGCGCGGGAGCGATCTAGATGATGACGTCGTAAGTGCAGTCGGGTTCGCCATTCGCCAACAATGTATAGGATCGGCTCAGGCGCTTTTCGGCCACCAGTTCCGTGAGTAAATCGTTCAGGACAATATGCTCTGGCAGCCTTACCCGATCGGTAAGGTATTGTGTGCGAACAGGAAGTCCACTTCGCTTAATGATCTTAAGGATCTTCCCCTTCAGTTTTTCATTTTGTGTTTTGATCATGATTTTCTCCATAACTACGTTTCAACGGGCGCTCAAGTGCCTGAGGGGGAAAGAGTTGTAAAATTGAAAAGATGAATGAGAGTTTTTATGACAGAGAAATGTGTTAATAGTTATTATAGCACATAAATTGGACAGTTTAGAAAATCTGGTATATAATGTTTGGTGTAGTGGAAAAGGTTGTTCGCAGAATAGGAAAACAATTCCCAGCGCAACTGAATCAACGCGCCGGGATTTTTTATCCCCCAAGCAGCTCCATTCCCACGACATCCAGCCAATTTAGTGGGAAAGGAATCTCCCCAATGAATGAAGAACGTGCAACAGGTACCGTGAAATGGTTCAATGCCCAGAAGGGTTTCGGCTTCATCGAGCGTGAAGGCGCGCCGGATGTATTTGTCCACCATACCGAGATCCAGGGTGATGGGTACCGTGAACTGACCGAAGGTGAACGTGTCACCTTTGTGGTCACCCAGGGTCAAAAAGGTCCTCAGGCCAGCCAGGTCATGCGCGCGAACAATTCATAGTCGCGCATCACATAGCAAGTCCAATCTACGCCTGTATCCCACGGAGACGGGCGTTTTTTTCGTCATCTTGACGCTCATTGGGCGAGGCACTGCCTCGCCCCTGCAATGATCGCGGAATTTCTGGAACGAAGTAATCGGTAGCTGTCCAAAAGCCGCGTAACACGAACCTGTGGAACGACACGCTTATACTTGCGGAGTGGGCTTGAACAGGCGCTCCAGTTCCCCGAATAGCTCCGACATCTTGATCGGTTTGGTCAGGTAGCCGTTCGCCCCGGCCCGCTCCGCCCGTGCTTTGGCGTCGGGATCGGTGCGCGCTGAGATGATCAGGATCGGCAGATCCGCAAAGTCGGGCATGGCGCGGATGCGCTCGCAAACCTCAAAACCCTGAATATCCGGCAGCATCAGGTCGAGCAGCAGCGCATCAGGCTTTTCAAGAGGGAGCAGCGCCAACCCATCCGTGCCGTTAGTCGCCCCGCGCACCTGGTATCCCTTGAGTCGCATGTAGGTTGTGATCATATCGATAATGAAGGGTTCGTCGTCAATCACCAATACTACTCTTTGATCAGCCATGGCTCTTCCTTTTGTGACTCCGGTGCTTATAATTTTCGTTCGTAAAAGCGGAAGCGCTTATACACGTACCCGTCAAAAGTTTCGCACAAACGGCTCATCGCGTCATTTGTTTCCAGCACCCAACCCCCGTCCGCGTAGGTCCAGCCGCGCGCCGGTGCCATCCTGACAGCGCGCCGGTACAGCTCGGCAAACATCGCCGCCTCGACCCCGATCCCTCGATAGCCTTCCTCGACGCCCATGAACGGAATACGAATGCGCGTGACTTTGGGCCGGATCTTCCAATGCCAGAAAACCTGGGCCATGCTGATCAGATCCGGCTTGCCAGGACGAGGGTAGACGCGCCGCAAAAGCTGGTTCAGGTCGGGCACGGTCAGCAGAAAGGCGATCGGCTTTCCTTCCACTTCCGCGATCAGCGTCAGGTCACGCTCCAGGTATTGGCCGAGATTCTCGACCAGTTCATCCAGTTCAGCTTCCGTGAACGGGACGAATCCCCAGTTTTTCTCCCACGCCTTGTTAAAAATATCCTTGAGTGTGGTGATGTCCTGCCGAACGCGGCGCGCGTCCACCGGGCGGACGCTGATGCCGCGCCGCTCGTTGTTTTTGGCGATCACGCGCAGCAGCTTGTCGGCGGTGCCAGACTGCTGAGTACCTTGCAGCGTCAGATAATAGGCGTAGACGTCCATAGCCTTCTCGAAGCCGCCCGCGCTTTCGACCAGCGCCTGGTAGTACGGCGGGTTGTAGGCGTAGGCAACGACGGGAATATCGTTGTTCCCCTCGAACAGCAGCCCGCATTCCTCGTTGATGGTGAAGGTGAACGGGCCGCGCAAGGCGCTACAGCCGCGTGCGCGCGCCCAATCCGCCGCCGTATTCAGCAGAGCGTGAGCGGCTTCGGCGTCGTCATAAACTTCGAACGCACCGAAGAACCCCATGTGTTCGTTCCAGTGCTCGTCGTGGCGGTGGTTGATAAATGCGGCAATCGTCCCGACCGGACAATCCCCGCGCCGCGCGATGAAATAATCGCCCTCCATGTGCTTCCAGGTCGCGTTTTGGGTCTTGTCGAGTTTGTGCCGCTGCATCGAGAGCAAAGGCGGTACCCAGTAGGGATCGTGTTGGTACAGCGTCCAGGGAAAGGCGAGAAAGGTGTTGAAATCCGCCTTGGTCTCAACCTTACGAACAATCAGCTCAGCGGACATAGGTGATGCCCTCCCAGTGGTGGCGGTAGCGGCACAAGTTAGCTGTAAGTGTGAGTTCTGAGTTGTGAGTTTGGGCGTATCGCCTTAGCAGCGCAGACAATTCGCCCTCTCCATCCGAAATGGCGAGGGCGTCAGGGGTGAGGCCCGTTGAACCATCACCGATCCCCAACAGGAGCGCGCACGGCGAAGCCATACGCTTAACTCAAAACTCAAAACTCATAACTCACAACTCACTCTCAATGATACTCCCACCGGGCAAGAGGTCAAACCGGGCATCCGTTGTTTTGTCCAGAATGGCTAAATGTTCTCTTGACAGTCCCCGGTGGCTCTGGTATGCTTCTCCGTGCCGTTCCTGAGTAGCTCAATGGCAGAGCAACCGGCTGTTAACCGGTGGGTTGTAGGTTCGAATCCTACCTCAGGAGCCATCAGAAAACCCCTGCGACAAGCCGGGGTTTTTGTTTTTCCAGGGCCTTGTTCGATGAGAGATTTTGTAGGGGTGTATTGATGCTATTTTGACTAATGAATACGGATAAACGGGCTGACGACGCCCCTCACCCGTCGAGCAAGCTCACGCCTCTCCCCCGCCAAGCCAGGGAGAGGGAAAACTGTGTCACTGCATCTCCCCCTCTCTAGCTCGGCTGGAGAGGGGGTTGGGGGGTGAGGCCTCAAGCTCTATATCCGCATTAAATTGTATAACTAGCATCAATTCCCCCTACCGTACCCGAAAATTTTCGGATGAAGCCGCTATCCCATCATTACACGACGAACTCGCCATCTTTATAGAACAGCTCGCCGTCCACGAGGATTTCGCCGCCGTCGCGCATATCGCAGATCATATCCCAGTGGACGTTCGATTTGTTGACGCTGCCGGTCTGCGGATAGCACTGCCCAACGCCATGTGGACGGTTCCGCCGATCTTCTCATCAAACAGGATCGCCCGGTGAAGCGATTGAATGCCGTGGTTCGTGCCGATGGCGAATTCACCCAGCCGACGCGAGCCGGCGTCGGTATCCAGCATGGCGTTCAGGTAGTCCTCGTTCTTATCGGCAGTAGCCTTGACCGCCACGCCCTTTCGAGGACCAGCTTCGACGCCCTTGACCATCGTTCCCTGATAGATACGCGGGGTAGGTGAAGTTGACCCAGCCGTTTACGCTGTCTTCCACCGGCCCGGTGAAGATTTCGCCATCGGGGAAGTTGGCTGTGCCATCGGCATTCATGAAGATGCCGCCCATCGATGCACATCTCCATATCGATATTCTTGCCGCGCACTTGCAGATTTTTGTGCCCTTCAGATAGTCGACAGGCGCTGCTGTTCCGCGTACACTCTGCTTCCAGTAGGCTACCGGATCATCCAGATTGAGCTTACAGGCGCTAAACACAAAATCCTCGTACTGGCGCAGCGACATCCCGGCTTGCTGCGCATAGCACAGCGTGGGGAACAGCGTTGAGCAGCGGCGCAGCGTTCTTGCGGCTTCCCGTGCCGACTGGACATTGATCAACCGCCGTAGTGGCGAATTGGCCGCGCATCTGCTTTGTCCTGCGGGAACTGGCTGCCGGTCCTGCGTATTCTCGTGCGGCGTCGACGCGGATGATCACGTCGGCGTCGTCGTACATCAGCTTGAGCATCGGGTTGACGTGCGAAGCTGGCTGCAGATTGCTGGTCGCTTCGAGCGCGAGAGGGTCTTCCTGGCTCATGTGGATATACACCGACGCCAGCCCACCCGCCCTCAGCGCCTCGCGTAGAGCGCCTGGCAGAGCGGCTCGCCTGCCGGGCTGGTGCTGCGGATCAGGACACGCTCGCCCGGTTTGACCTCGGTCGAATAGTTGATCAGGTATGAGCCATTTTTTGAATACGTGCGTCCATAAAAAAACCTTTCAATGTTTGAATAGTTTCGGAAACTCATTGTATCATGCGCGGCGCGAGCGCGTTACCACAGTTCCAGGCCCGTGCGGTGCGTGACCAACAGCAGCAGGCCGCGCCAAGCCGGGATCGCCTGCTGAAGCGCGCGGTTGCGCTGTTGTGGGGGCAGCGTATCAACGGTGCGCGCCATACGCGACAGCAGGCTCAGCGCGCAGAAGACTTCCCAGAAGGTACTGTCCTGCAGCGGACCCGCCGCCGCCCGATAGTCTTCGAGAAACTGGTCGCTGAGCGCGACGCCATATGCCCCTAAAACCGCGCTGGTATGACCCACGTCAAAGCGCGGATCGCCCACCGCCGCCTGTTCCCACCCCTGCACTGCGACGATCCCGGTGTCGTTTACCAGCACATTTTGCAGCGTGTAATTGCGGTGGATGACCGTATAGGGAAGTTCCGTGATCCGGTTAAGATGGGCTAGCAGCCATTCGAGAATGCGCAATAACTGGGGTACTTGCAGGTGGCGCACGCGCTCCGTCATCTCACGGAAGGACAACCAGAACGGAATCACCGCCAGATCCGGCGGTGGATCCCATGCCAGATCGCGCAGCTCTGCCAGTGTATGAGCGAACGAACGTCCAAATCGCTGGAAAAACGCGTGGGGCGGCTCGCTCATCCTGCTGCCGCGAACGTATTCCCTCAGCATCAGGATGTACTGGGTCGTGGTGCTCCAGCCTAGATAGTAGACCTCGGGCACAGGGAACTGTCGTGCGGAAAGGACACGCATCACTGTGAATGATCGCATCACCTGGATCTGGTCGCGCGGAAGGAAGCGCTGCAGCAGGACGCGCGGTGGCACGCCTTCACCGTGCAGGGCGTATACCGTCCCGCGTGTACTGGGAGCATAAGCCAACGGGACCGGCGTGGCCGAGACGGGTCGCCCAAAGGTGAGCCGTAGCAGACAGTCTATGTCGAAATCGGCTTGCTGTGGAATCACGATGCCGGACCTTGATCGGGTATCCTCTCTTGCGCCGTGACATGAGCAGGCGGTTCAGACACGGTATTTGCCCCTTTTCCCTACGGATCCGTTTCCCGATTTATAAGCATACGCCAGGAGCCGCGATCTGTAAAATGATGACGGGCGTATTTCAGAATAGGTCACGGAGGCGCGTATCCGGCCACTGACGCCGCGGGTTGATGTCGATTGAGAAAATAAGCGGATAAGGCAGGTGTAGGGGCGGACCTTGCCTCCGCCCAACGCGGCGCTGCCGCGCGGACACACGGAGGCGCTCCCCTACAGAATACCCGGCGCTTTTAACGCCCGGCGTCGCCGGCGAACCAAACTGAAATACACCCATGCTGACCATCCCATCCCGGCTCAAAACCATGTATACTGAGGGCAACTGCATCCTGATTACAGACGGTCACTATCATGACCAAGCAACAACCGCCCGGTGGCCGCCGGCCACCCCAATATCCTGAGTCCCCTGGCTTCTCCCGGCCAGACTATAACCATTTCGCGCCGGGCGTAGGCTATACGCCGCCTTATACACCCCCACCCGCGCCGCCCAAGGGTCTTTATGGGCGGGGTATCTGGCACTGCGGCGTTATGGCGGGCTGCGCCAGCGCGCGCGGGCCGACAGTATGTCGTGGTGGGCGATGAAAACCTTGCAGGGCGTGCTGATCGGTGGCGGGCCGTTCGCGCTGGGGATGATGCTCATTGTGGCGACGGCAATGTTCGATGCTGGCCGGGGCTGGGCCTGGCTCGGATCGGTGCTGCTGCTGATCGGGTTGGGGATCATGCTGCGTTACGCGCTGGCCCCGGCGACCTGCCAATGGGTCGTCATTGTGCCCGAAAATCGCTTCTGCGTGGTCGAAGACGCTGACGGATACACCGCCGAATATCTTGAGCCGGGCCGCTGGTTCGTGACGTGGCGCTGGGGCGCGAAAGTGCGCGATTACGTGGACTTCAACACGATCACGGCCACCGCTGTGATCGCGGACGTCCTGGCGGGGAGCGGGCCGGTTGTCGATATGGATGTCACCGTGCTTATGGCGTTCAATCCTGCCGAAGCGGAGGCAGCGCGAGCCGCCCAGCTTCGGAAGATGACCACGCGCGAGGACTTTGAGACGCTGATCGCGCGGGACGTGCGCGACATCATGCGAAAGCATTTCCGGCTGGTTGCGCCGGATCACCAGCCGGGGGTTTGCGCAACACGCGGGCGCTCGAAGAGGCGATCGCGGATCAGTTGGTGTATCTCAAAGCGTTGGGTTTGACGCTCGCATCGAGCCGCCCGGTGATGGTTCAGGTGCGCCAAGCGCCCGCGACGACCTTCGCGCCTGCCTTCCAGCAGCCCTGGCTGCCCGGTCGATCCCAGTGCAGTTCGCACCGCTTCCAGTCGCGCCAATACCACCGTCCGAAACGCCGCCGGATCACCGCCGGATAACCCGCCACCGCCTGCCGTGGATCGCGCGCCGACCCCACCGCCGGTGCCATCGCCGGCTGTTGACGATACGCCCGCCGTCAAAGATCCCTCCCGCGCGGACGATCCACTGGCGCGCCGCCGGAAGCGCCGCCGCGAGTAACAGCGTTGTTTTAGGGGGGTGTTTAGACTATGCCCATGCGAATCCGCCCTGACCGCCGGTTGATGCTGCGCAGCCTGACCTTCGCCGGTCTGCTCGTGTCTGCGGGCTGTATCTGGATGGGGAACAGATCATTACGCGCGAGGCTCCCCGTGACGATCAGAGCATGGTTATCTTCTGGGCGGTGGGGCTTTTCCTGCTGGCCGCCAACCTCTATAGCCTCCGGGCCACGCGAAACTTCAAGCGATGGACGAACCTACGCAAAAGTACGAAAGCCATAACGGTAGGATCATCGTTACAGATGTGGTTTTCGTCGTTTTAGGGGCACTATACCTGTGTTTTGTAGTGTGGATCATCATCGCGTGTTGGGGGCAGCCCGACTGCCTGTAATCGTGTTGTTGATTGGATAGGCTCACGAAAAGCTCTCCCGCCGCCCGCTCCACCGCCGGGTGCGGCGGATGATACGCCCGGTGTCAAAGATCCCTCCCGCGCGGACGATCCGCTGGCCTCCGCCGCCGCCGTCGCCGCCGGGATTCGTGAACTGCGTAACACGCTCTAGATTGGAGGAGGTTTTATCCCTGGCGGATTGGGAACAGCGGATTGGACCTCCTTGCAGTCCAAACTAGCGGCCAGGCTTCTAGCCTCTTTGATCGCGGCTGACATAGCAGTTTCGCGCAATTGCAGGGTCACATCCATCGGCTGCGCGTTAACGAAGTGAATGTCAGAAATTCCGACATAGCCGAAAATTGCCCGCAGGTACGGTTCTTGAAAATCATAGGCGTGGAATGGACTCTGTTCGGAGTAGTCTCCACCACGGCTGGTGATGCAAACCATCTTTCTGTTGTGAACCAAGCCAACGGCTTGTCCCTGTTCATTGAATGTGAACAGATAGGTGGGCTGCACAATTGCATCAATATAATACTTCAAGGGATATGGAATACCGAAGTTCCACATTGGCACGGTGAGCAAATAGATATCCGCCGATAAGAAGTGCTCAATCAGGATCTCAATATGCTTCCACGATTCCTGATGGCGTTTATCGATCGATTTGCCAACCATTAAGGTGTACTTGCTCTCGATGTTGTCTCCGTCGACAGCGGGTAAATCTCTATCAAACAGGTCCATAACCTCTGTGCTCAAAGCGGGATATTTAGCGTGCAGACTTTCAAGAAAAGCATCTGCAACTTGCAGCGTGTGAGAACCCTGTTTGCGCGGCGTGGCAATAATGTGCAACAGCTTCATGGCTATTTTCCTTTAGCTATTGGATGGAGTGATGACCGAAACGATCTATCCCACAATATCGTAACCCTGGAATGATTTTACAGTAGCTGTTCTATAAATAGCCACAGGTCATTGATCGGCCTGGCAAACACTTCTGAGTGTGGTCATAGCAGTAGTGGTTGACTGAGGAGCATTCATTTGAGGAGTCAATCATGATGCGGCTCTCGGCCACGAGCCGGTCCAGATGCGGCCAGAAGCCAGCTTGGTTATCCAAAGGGCCAGCCTCCTGTTTTTCGGTGAAAGTACACGATAGAATTCATGTGCGCTGCTTGCCATTGGAGCCGGGTCTTCTGTAAAATCATCCTAGCGCCGCTGTGAAACTCCATGGCGTTATTGGCACGTATCACACGCCTGTTTTCTGCTCTTCAAGGAAAGATTCCATGGCAAAACCGAATAAGGAGACTTTGCTCGACTGGTATCGCCAGATGGTTCTGATCCGGCGGTTTGAGGAACGCTGCGCCGAACTCTACCAGCAAGGGCTGATCGGCGGCTTTTTGCACCTGTATATCGGGCAGGAAGCTACCGGCGTGGGCGCGGTTGCGCGCGCTGCGCGAACAGGATCACGTCATCACCGCCTACCGCGATCACGGCATCGCCATGGCGCGCGGTCTGGATGTTAATGCGATCATGGCCGAAATGCTCGGCAAGCGGACCGGCGTCAGCGGCGGCAAAGGCGGCTCGATGCACCTGGCGGATCGCGAGCAGCATTTCTGGGGCGGCTATGGCATCGTGGGCGGGCATCTGCCGCTGGCGGCGGGTATCGCGCTGGCAGATCCAATACAAGGAAGCAAAGATGAAGTCGTGCTGTGCTTCATGGGCGACGGCGCGACCAATATCGGCTATTTCCACGAAGCGCTGAACCTGAGCGCCGTCTGGGATCTGCCGGTGGTCTGGCTGGTCGAAAACAACCAGTATGGTATGGGTACGGCAGTGGATCGTGCCAGCGGCGCGGTTGAAATCGTCCAGAAAGCGCGCGGCGTACTGCTGCGGTCGGATGGGCGCGGCATGAAAGATGGGCCCGCGCCTCGATGGCATGGACGTGATGGCGGTCTACAACGGCGATCTGCGAAGCAGCAGAATACGCCGCGCAAACACGGCCCGATCCTGGTCGAATCGCTGACTTACCGTCTTGAAGGTCACAGCATGGGCGATCCGCAGCGCTACCGCACCAAGGAAGAAGTCGAGTCGTTACGTGCGAAAGGCCCGATCGACGCGCTTCCGCCAGATATGCTCGAGCGATAAATACAAGGGCATCGAGTCCAAACTGGACAAGCATCGATGCGGACGTGCTGAAAGCGGTGGACGAGGCTGTCGAGTTCGCGAAGAACAGCCCTGATCCGACCTATGAAGATTTGATCAGCCACGTGTACGTGGACTAGAGGCGGAACAATGGCAGATAAACCGATTACGATCCGCGAGGCGCTGAGCGCGGCCCTGCGCGAGGAAATGCTGCGCGACGAGCGCGTATTTATCATGGGTGAAGAAGTCGGCGTGTGGGGCGGCACCTATGCCGTGACGCGCGGCTTTCTCGATGAGTTCGGCGCAAAGCGCGTGCGCGATACGCCGATCTCCGAGATGGTGATCGCCGGGTGCGGCAGTCGGCGCGGCGATGGCTGGTCTGCGTCCGGTTGCCGAGATCATGACGATCAACTTCGCGTTCCTGGCGCTGGATGCGATCATCAACCACGCGGCCAAAGTGCACTATATGTTCAACGGGCAGTTCACCGTGCCGCTGGTGATCCGCACCACGACCGGCGGCGGCAAACAGCTCGGCGCGACCCATTCCCACACGCCGGAAGTGATCTTCGCGCATTTCCCCGGCCTGTACGTGGGCGTGCCCGGCACGGCCTACGACGCCAAGGGCATGTTGAAGGCGGCCATCCGCGACGATAACCCGGTGCTGTTTGTCGAACACAGCACCATGCTCCAGCGCCGCAGCCCGGTGCCGGACGATCCCGATTTTGTCCTGCCGATCGGCAAGAGCGACGTCAAGCGCGAGGGCGACGATGTGACGATCGTCACCTATCGGCAAGGGCCTGGAATGGTCGTTGGCCGCGGCGGACGACCTGGCGAAGGACGGCATCGAAGCGGAAATCGTCGATCTGCGCTGGCTGCGTCCGCTGGATATGGAGCCGGTGTTCGAGAGCTTCAAGAAGACCAACCGCTGCGTGGTGGTCGAAGAAAGCCTGCCGCATCTTCAACGTCGGGGCCGAAATCGCCGCGCAGCATTCAGGATGAAATGTTCGATTACATGGACGCGCCGGTCAAGCGGGTGATCGCGCGATGGATGTGCCGCTGCCCTACTCGCGCGAGATCGAATTGATGGCGCTGCCCAGCGCGGAGAAGGTCGTCGAAGCGGTGAAGGAGGTTGTCTGATGGCTGAAGCAATTGACGATGCCCAAGCTCGGCTTCGACATGGCGGAAGGCACGCTGATCAACTGGACAGAAACAGGTCGGCGAGACGATCAACAAGGGCGATGTGATCGCCGAGATCGAAACCGACAAGGCGACGATTGAAATCGAAGCGCAGGCGGGCGGCGTCGATGTTGCAGTTTCTGGCCAACCCGGGTGACGTGGTCGCGGTGGGCGCGCCGATTGCGGTATGTCGGCGCGGCAGGCGAAGCGGCTCCCGGCGGCGGTCGCAGAAGCCAGACCGCGCTGCCGCCCAGGCAGCGCACCAGAGCCGGAAGCTGCCGCCGAAGCGACGTAAGGACCAGCCCGGCCAACCACCGAAACGCCGAACGTCGCGGTACCGACCCGCCGCTGACTGCCGAACCGGCGAACGCGGTTGAGGCGATGGCAGTATCCGGGCGGGATCAAGGCCAGCCCCATCGCGCGCCGTATCGCCGACGAAAAAGGCGTCGATCTGCGGCCGCGTCCAGGGCACCGGCCCCGGTGGGCGTATCGTCAAAAAGACGTGGAAGACTTCCCGGTCGGACGAAGCACCCGCCGCGCCTCGTCGCACCAGCGGCTCAGCGTCCCGCCGAAGCGCCGACCCGCTGCCGCGCCGCCTGCCCTGCACGCGAGCCTTTGGCGAGATCCCGTCTGGCCCGGATGTGGAAATCATCGAACTCAGCAAGATGCGCCGCCGCATCGGCACAGCGCATGGTCGAGAGCAAGCAGCAGGTGCCGCATTTCTACGTCACCACCGAGATCGCATGTCGCGGACTGCTGGACGCTGCGCAAGCAGTTGAATGCAGATCGATGCCGACGACGCCAGAAGATCAGCGTCAACGATCTGATCGTCAAGGCGGCGGCGCTGACGCTGCGCCAGTTCCCGAACCTGAACTCGCACTACTACGGCGATAAACTGGTCGCGCCACAAGCGCATCAACATCGGGATCGCGGTGGCGCTGCCCGGCGGCGGTCTGATGAATGTGATCGCGCACGACGCCGACAAAACCGCGCTCGGCACGATGGCGGTCAACAACGCGATATGATCGCCCGCGCGCGTGAAGGCAAGGTCAAGCCGCGAAGATATCGAAGGCGGCACCTTCAGCGTCAGCAACCTCGGCCCGTATGATGTGGATCACTTCATCGCCGATCATCAACCCGCCCGAAGCCGGGATCCTGGCGGTTGGCTCGGCGCAAAAAGTGCCCGGTCGTGCTGGCCGATGGTACGCTCGGCGTCGGCATGCGCATGAAAGCGACGATCAGCGTCGATCACCGCGTCAGCGATGGCGCGGAAGCGCGCGGAGTTCATGCAGGCGTTCAAGGATCTGCTCGAAAACCCGATGCGGCTGTTGATCTAAGCGATAAGAATCAATCAGAAATGGCCGCATATTTTCGTAGGGGCGTATTGCAATACGCCCACTAGCGGGCGGTTGACAAGCAGCGCCCTGCCCTAGCCACGTTGGTTCACAATGGTGTCCGATGTTAAGCGATAACCGTCAGCGATCAGCTTTCACCGCAGCGCGGACCGAGAGCATTGGGGCGTTTCAGTTTGAACACACGACCAAACGGCGGACGCGATACTCTATAAAGAAATTGGCGGCCGGATATCTGTGATTGCCACCCCACCCCCCGACCCCCTCCCCAGCCAAGCTGGAGAGGGGGAGACCAACGGCGAGCAAGCCCCCTCTCCATCGCATGGATTGCGGGTGAGGTAAACAACGACGCATATCTGTATTTAATTTTTAATCTGCATAAACGAATTCCGTAGGATCAAAAAAAAGTCATGACCGTGAAGGGACTCTCCAACCAGCCCACTTGAGCGGACTTCCCGTGTTTTTTTAACACGCCAGGTGTTTAACCGGCGGCGCAAGCTTCAGCAAACATGACCGCGATAAACTCCGGCTGCCTTTGACCGTGACGGCGGTTTCAGCGGCCTGGGTCGAATTTATCCGAGTTCGTTTTCCGCCAACCAGACTCTCTCTCTTTAGCATTGCACATCGTGACAGGTTACACTATTTCCCCCGTGCCGGAGCATGTTACGCTCCCAATACATCAGGTGTCTTTGCTAAAATCTAGAAAAATCGTTGAGGAGCAACATTTTTGACTACCATCGGTTGATGTACTGGTGATCGGCGGCGGCGCAACCGGGGCCGCAGCCCTGTACGATCTGGCGCGGCGCGGGGTGCGGGCGCTGCTGGTGGAGCAGCACGATCTCTCCACCGGCACTTCCGGGCGCTATCATGGACTGCTGCATTCCGGCGCGCGTTATGCCGTGCGCGATCCTGAAACGGCCGCAGAATGTATTGTTGAAAATCAAATCCTGCGCCGGATCGCCCCCTTCGCCATCGAAGAAACCGGCGGGCTGTTTGTCGCCACGCCCGACGATCCGCCGATTTCCCCGAAAAATGGCTCAAGGGCTGCGCGGCCGCGGGCATTCCCACCGAACGATCTAACTCCGACGCAGGCGCGCGACCGCAGGAATCCGCCCTGACGCCGCGAAATCACGGCGGTTTACCGCGTGCCGGATGGAACGTGCGATCGTTCGATCTGATTCATGGATTTGTCGAGGCGGCGCGCGCTGTTGGGCAGCGATGCCTGGATCTATCACCGCGTTACCGAATTGATCCGCGAAGGCGATACGATCGTCGGCGCGCGGCTGGACGATACACGCACCGGGCGAAGCGCGCACGGTTCACGCGGCCTGTGTGCTGAATGCGGCGGGACCGTGGTCGGGCCAGATCGCGGAACTGGCCGGGCTGGACGTGAGCGATCGAATTTGACCGGGGCGCGATGATCGCCATGAATACGCGCTGGGTGAATACAGTCATCAACCGGCTGCGCCCTGCCGACCGATGGCGATATCCTGGTGCCCGTGGGGACGGTTTGCGTGCTGGGAACCACGTCGGTGCATCACCGATCAACCGGACGATTACCGCATCGAAGCCTGGGAAGTCAGCAAAATTCTGAGTGAGGCGGATGTCGTCGTGCCGGGCATCCGACAAGGGCGCGCGCTGCGCGCGTGGGCGGGAGTGCGTCCGCTCTACGAGCCGCCCGAAGCCAATAATGGCAATGCGGCCGGGCGCGACGTCAAGCGCACGTTTTCCGTGATCGATCATGCCGAGCGCGACGGCGTGCGCGGGCTGGTGACGGTGGTGGGCGGCAAGCTGACCACCTGCCGCCTGATGGCGGAAAAAGCGGTGGATGTGGTCTGCCAGCAGTTGGGTGTGACCAAGCCCTGCACCACGACGCTGACGATGTGCTCCCCGGCGTCGCCGCAAGCATCATCACCGACTGATCACCGTCTGCACAGCCTGGAACATGGCGAGATGCCCGGCGAATTGATCTGCGAGTGCGAATGGTCACGCGCGCGCAGCTTGAAGCAGGCGATCGACGCCTATGGCGATCAGCCTGTCGCGCTGGACGATCTGCGGCGCGATCTGCGGTTGGGTATGGGGCCGTGTCAGGGCGGATTTTGCAGCTACCGCGCGGCGGGCATTCTGCGCGAGTCAAAGATCAGACCAGCGACCAAGCGACTCACGCGCTGGCGGATTTTGTCACGAGCGTTACAGGGGAGTACGCCCGCTGCTGTGGGGCCACCATCTGCGCCAGTTTTACCTGGACGAAATGATCTACCGCCGCACGATGGGGCTGGATCAACTGATCGGCGATTACGAGCCGCAGGAGCGAGTCCGATGCAGTCATGACAGCGGACGATGATCTGAACGCAGCGCAGCGCGGAAGACGTGATGGTGATTGGCGCAGGGCTGGCTGGACTGACCGCGGCGGTGCATGCGGTCAAAGCGGGCGCAAGAGTGCGCCTGATCGCGCAGGGCTGGGGCCAGCAGATGGTCACGCCGGGCTGGATCAGCGTGTGTGATCGTGCCGATGATGACGTGATCGCGGAGGTGCGCGGTTATGCGGCGCTGCACCCGGAACACCCCTACGCGCTGGCGGCGGATGACGCGATGGTCGACAGCATCGACGCCTTCCGCGCTCACATGAAGAGATCGGTCTGCCCTACGATGTGCGCCAAAAAGATGGGCATAACATGCGCCTGATCACCGATGTTGGGCGCGATGCAGAAGGCGATGATGGCTCCGCGCGGCATCGCCAACGGCGATCTGACCGATATCAGCGGGCCGGTGCTGCTGGTGGGATTCAAGGGCTGGCGCGATTTCAATCCCGAACTGGCGGCGGGAAATTTGTGCGAACAGGGCATCGATGCGCGCGCGCGATCTGGATCGATCTGCCGGATGCGCGCAGCAGACCTGGGATATGTGGCCCAGCGATATCGCGCGCCAGTTTGACGATCCCGATTTTCGCCGGGAGGTCGATCCGGCAGGTCAAGCCGCACTGCAGGGCGCGGCAAAAATCGGATTCCCGGCGGTGCTGGGGTTGGATAAACACTGGAGGTATTGGAGGATCTCAAGCAGCAGATCGGCCGTCCGTGTTCGAGATTCCGACGCTGCCGCCGAGCGTGCCTGGTATGCGTCTGAGATAATGTGCTGCGGCGCTGGCTGCTGCGGCAGGGCGTCCGCGTCCAGATCGGGCATCCGGTCGTGCGCGGGATCATCGAAAATAAGCGCTGCGTGGGCGTCGAAGTCGAGGCGCTCGGCCACACCAACCCGTTCTATGCCGATCATATCATCCTGGCGACAGGCGGACTGTATAACGGTGGGATCCTCAGCGACGAGTCGGGCCGCTTGTGGGAGCCGATCTTCGATCTGCCTGTGCAAGCGTCCGCCCGGCGAAGGTCGCACGGCTGGTATCACGATAGCCTGCTGTCGCAGCGCGGCCATCCGATCCACCGCGCGGCCGGCATCCGCGTGAACAAACAGATGCGGCCGCTGGATGCGAAAGGCGATCCGGTGTTGGACAATGTGCTATCGGTGGGCATATGCTGCCGGGATTCAATCCGCTGACGGATGGCTGTGCTGAAGGGATCGCGCTGTCGACGGCGTTCAAAGCGGTGCAGTCGCGTTAGGCTGGAAGAACAATGATCCTAGTGTCAAAAGAAAAAACTTCTCGTTTGGCGTCGCTTAGGTTGACCTACAGCTATGACGAAAAAAGTCCACTAAAGGGACTCCAGATCACCCGATATTCTGCTTTTCTCCCCTCTCCATGCTTTTTTATGAGAGGGGCCGGTGAGGTAATTAAGTGACACGAATTAACCTGGATAAAAACCCATCACTGATCGATCTGAAACACCCTTCACCGCCGATCACTGCATCAAGTGCAATATCTGCACCTCGGCGTGTCCCTATGCGGCGGTGACTCCGCTGTTCCCCGGTCCCAAAGCGGTCGGCCCGCAGGCACAGCGTTTCCGCGATCCGGACGGCCCTCGCTCGATCACTCGATTGATTACTGCTCCGGCTGCGGCATCTGTACGCTGGTCTGTCCGCACGGCGTCAAGGTGATGGAGATCAACACGCAGGCCAAAGCGCGATGATCGAGACGCAAGGCATGTCGCTGCGCAACTGGTTGCTGAGCCGGAACGAGTTGTGGGGCCGGCTGGGAACGCCCTTCGCGCCGCTGGTCAATTTTGGCCTGCGCAATCATGCTCTGCGCCTGATCGCGGAAAAGACGCTCGAAGGTCTCCGCGCGCGCGCCGCTTCCCGGCTGGGCGGGCTATACCTTCCGGGGCTGGTGGAAGAAGCAGATCAAACGGCATCCGCGCCCCGAGCCGGCCTCGGACGCGCAGCGCGTGGTCTATTTTCACGGCTGCTCGACCAACACCTACGAGCCGTTTATCGGCAAGTTGGCGGTCGCCGTGCTGGAACATCTCGGCCTTCATGTCGAAATGCCGGAGCAAACCTGCTGCGGCCTGCCGGCGCAGTCCAACGGCGATTTTAAGGCGCGCGGCGCTACGCCCGCAAGAATATCGACTCGTTTAAGGACTACGCGCGGCGCGGGATTCCGATCGTCGGCACGTCGGCAAGCTGCATGACCGCCATCAAGGGCGATTACCAGCATGTGCTCGGCATGGACGATCCCGACGCGCGGCTCGTCGCGGCGAATACCTATCGATTTCATGGAGTTTCTGGCGAAACTGCACCGCGAGGGCCGGCTCCGCACTGATTTCCAGCGCATCGAGCGCGAACTGCCCTATCATGCGCCCTGCCAGTTAAGGCGCACGGCATGGGCCGCCCTGCGCTGGACGTGCTGGACCTGATCCCCGGCCTGCGCTGCTGGGAGATCGACGCGGACTGCTGCGGGATCGCGGGGACGTATGGTTACAAGGCTGAAAAACGCGCGATTTCCGAAGCGGTCGGCTGGCCGATCGCGGAGCAGGTGTACGAGGCGGAGGCGGATACGGTGGTCTGCGATACCGAAACATGCCGCTGGCAGATCAAAGCGCTGACCGGGGCGAAGACGATCCACCCGGTGGAACTGGTCGCGCAGGCCTACGGGCTGTCGGTGGATCGCTACAAGCCGCCGGTCAGCACCGCGAAAGCCGCCGCAGGGCGGGGGTAGTAAGCAGTTTGTTTTTCCTCGGCCTCAGCCCCCTCTCTAGCTGAGCTGGAGAGGGGGAAGCGGGCTTGCCCGTCGGGGGTGAGGCCAGTTTAGCATAAGGGCTTATCCAGACGGGAACAGGTCGGCCACCCTGATCTGCAAGCCGGGCAGCACGTCGCCGCCGTCGAGTGTGCTGTCTGCCTTAACCTCGTAGGATGTGCCATCCGGGTGGTACACATCCACTTTGCGCAGCGACGGATAGATCACCCAGATCAAGCGTGTGCCAGCCGCGCGGTACTGGTCCACTTTGTCGCGGATATCAGACGCCGTATCGCCGGGTGACACGACCTCAACCGCCAGATCGGGCGCGAACGGCGCGTATTTGTCCGGCTCGGTGATGGACGCGATCTTCTCCTGGCTGATATACGCACAATCCGGCCCACGCAGCGTATGCGGGTCGAGCCAAAAGCCGGTCTCCGCGCCGAGAACTCTCCCCAATCCATGCGAATTAACAAATGCGCGCAGCAGCGCCCCGACGCGGCTGGTAACTGCGCCGTGTAAAAGCCCGGCAGGCGTCATTTCCACGACTTTCCCGTTCACCAGCTCGAACGGCTGGCCCGCATACTGCGCCCAGAATTCCTCGACGGTCATCAGCTTTTCGTGTACAACCACGGCGTTCTGCCCTTAATATCTATCCGCTTTTTCTCTTGCTTTTCCCTTGTTCTTCTCTGTGGGCTCTGTGTCCTCTGTGGTAAAATGTCTTTCTATTCCTCATCCGATCCGCTGAACAGGCTGCGATGCAGCGCCCACTGCACCGACCACGCGCCCTCGATATAGTCCAGGCACACGGTGCTCGACGTGGCGAACCAGACCGGCGTGCTGTCGCGGTTGATCAGCAGCATGGCCGCGGTCAGACGCTCCATGAACGGGTTGTGCCCCACCAGCATGACCGGCTGCACTTCCAGGTGCAGATCGCGCGCCAGGTCGTCCACGGGATCGGCATAATGCAGGCCGCGCACCGCATTCACGCCGCCTGCGGGCTTCAGGTGGGTGCCGAAGATCTCCGCGGTTTCGCGCGCGCGGACCAGCCCGCTGTGCCGGATCTCATGCACCTGCATGCCCGCCCCCGCGATAAAGCGGGCAATCGCTTCGACATCGGCCCGGCCGCGCTTGGTGAGCGGCCGCTCGGCGTCGGTGGGGATGGTGGGATCTTTGGATGCTTTGCCGTGCCGGACCAGGATCACTCGCATCGTGCTTTCTCCTCTATTCAGGCTGCCACGGACGCCGCCGCCCGCGCACCGGCGCACGCTTGAGCGGCTCCTCGTCGGGGAGCACGCGGATCGCCTCCCAGAACGCCTCGTGTGTCAGCGGCTCGAAGCCTTTGGTGTTGACCCGGTAGGCGTCCTTTTTCATGTAGAGGAACAGGCGCTCGCCACGCTCGGTGCGCAGCTGGCTGGCCGCAAGCGGCAGCAGCAGATCGTCACGCGCCTCGAAGCGCCCCTTGACCTCCACCCAGCACTTCAGATCGGGCAGGTAAAAGTCGATCAGGTAGCGCCCGCCGCCGACGCGCTCCGGTTCGTACTGCCACGCGATCTCGCGGCGATCCAGTTCTTTGGCGAACTCGACCTCAAACAGCGAGCGCATATACGCGCCGTGATAGACGCTTTCCACTGCGATCTGGCGGCGCGGTCCGCGTGCCACGTTGGGTCCACGCCGTTCCTTATTGGCCGTCATGATCTGTGCTCCCGCTGAACGTGTATGTCGATCTTACCAGCAAATGCCTCGCAGGCTCAATACTAAGTCGCTGCCGCACTACTCCAAATCGATGATCGCCACCGCATTGATCCCGCTGCCCAGTGCTTCAAAGCCCGTGAAGACCAGCCGCGTCCCGTCCGGCGTCAGGAAAAGAACAGGCATGGGCGACGCTGGCGCAGGATCAAGGTCCGCAGTGAGGGGAACCGGCGGCAGGTTCAGATCGGTGATTTTCCCGGCTTCCCACTGCTTGATCATGGCGGCCTCTTTATCGAACCAGAAGATCCGGCTGCCGTCCGGTAACATGGCAGGTTCAAAGCGCGTCGCGACCTCGATGGTCTGCGTTTCCGCCCCGCTGGTCGCATCGACAAAATGAAGGATGCCTTCGCGCCGGTTCAGGTAAACGATGGTCGAGCCGTCCGCCAAATAGTTCACCCGCACTGATATCGAGCATGGGCTGGGTATTTTCCGTATCGACCAGCAGAGTCGGCTCGTGTGTCGTCAGATCCCAGCGCCAGATGCGCCCATAAGAGGTTACAGCCGCGAGTGTTTCGCCATCGGGGGCGACGTCCAGGCCGATCACGCCATTGGCGGGGCTGCTTTCGACCTGTGCGCGAAATTCACCATATGTCGCGTAACGGTCCATCATCAGGGCCGTCATATAGCCCGTCGTCAGATCCCACTGCCCGATCTGGGTGTAGGTCGTGGACATGTTGGCGATCAGGGTATTGTTATCGGGCAGCAGGGCGAGCGCGCGCATACCAGGATAGCCCCATAGCTGGCTGATCATGGTATGGCTCGCCACATCCCACAGGAATACCTCGCCGTTGCCATGTGCTGACACAAGCCGCGTGCTGTCGGGTGAGAATGCCACCGCCCAGGCGTGATCGCTGAAGCCGAGCAGCCACGACACCTCGCCGCTGTCCAGATCCACCAATTGGATCGGCAGGTGTTCGGGAATCACCTCATAATCGTTGTGGAAATTGACGTTGTCGAACACAGCCAGCGTGTGGCCATCGGGCGACAATTCCGCGATGAGCAGTTCCCCCATCACCGGAACAACCCTCACAGCCGGATCGTCCTGCGCGCCGGCACTTCCCGGCAGCGCGGCCCCGATCAGCAGCGCGGCAATGATCACAAACAGGATAATTCCTCTACGCTTGAACATATTCAGCCTCCTCAAAGCGATCAGCGAACAGTTTACCTCACCCCGGCGGGCGTCCCGCAGGCGGGCTGCCCGCTTTCCCCTCTCCACGCGCGGAGAGGGGACTTGCTCGAGTGCCAGCACTCCGCTCCATCCGTTTTCAGGGCGGGGAAGCAATAAAAACTCAGAACTAAAAACTCAAGACTAATGATTGTTTACTTCATTATCACGCCGAGAAGGGGTATCGCGCCAGCACACGCACGACGTCGTGCGACATATACCAGTCGTTGAAGGTGAACTCGGCTGCGTCCGCCGTGAACGTGCCCAAGTCGCGGGTGCGCGCTGCTTCGAGATAGCGGATCAGCGCCGGGAGATTCTCCGGCTGTGACTGGAAGCGCAAAATCGTGGAATGGGCGGTGACGATCCGGTAGCGGCGGTCGAGGGATCCCCCAGGTCCGCGCGTGTGAGGGATTTGCGCAGCCGGTCGCGCAGAGCGTTCAGCGCGTCGTGTTCAGCCTGCCCGCAGACGAACACGCTGTCCGGGCTGGCGGTTACGCCGCTGAAGTGAATCGAGATCGGTTTGACGTGTGCAAACAGATCACCCAGCACGGCACGATACCTGTCCAGCGGGATCGCGTCGAGGCTAAACCCGGCGGAGGCGCTGATCAGCGAGAGAATGGTGATGTGCAGCTCATCCGGGCGGTAGATGTGCTGGCCGGGCGCGAGCGCGCGCAGCTCGTCCATCACGCCGCTGATGCGCGCGATCATGTCCGGGGTGGGGCGGATGACGACCGTGATCCCGCGCCGGGTGTCCGCGCCCCGGTTGAGCAGGTGCGGATCGGTCCTGACGCAGCCGGTCGCAAACAAGGCCTGCGCGTCGGCCCAGAGCCGGTCATAGATCAGTTGGGCGGTGGGGAGGTCGGTCATGCAGAAATTGAAGATCTTTCGCGCGCTAAAACGGACACACATCGGTCAGCGTATACGAGCGGTTAGCCGCGCCGCAGCTGTTGAGCGGGCCGGTCACGTTGACCGCTGCCCCGGCGGTGATCGCCTGAGCGCAGGCAGCGTGGCGTGGATACGTCAGCGCGCGCTGCTCGATTCTTCGCGCAGCGCCAGCACGTAATCCATCCCATTCCAATCCCACGTATCGATCACGCTGCGCCCCGGCCCGGTCAGGCTGCTGTCTGGCGCATTGATGTTGGCCGTCAGTTCAAGCACGCCGTCGCCGTCGATATCCGCGATGCCGATCCGCCCGTTGATGGCGACAATCTGGCCGTTGTTCAGCTCCTCGAACGCCCCGACGATGGCGTTCCACGACAGGATTTTGCCCTCTTTGTAGCAGCTTGTGCCATTGCACGTCTCGGTGAAGTAGACCAGCTCGTTTTTGACGTCGGTATTCATATCGCCCACGCGCAGCAGTTCCGGCAGGGCCAACCCAGGATTGAACTGGGATTTGTACAGCAGGCGATAGCCGCCGGCCTCGCAGCCATAGACGAGAAGCTGACCGGCGTTGAGCAGCGCCTCTTCATTGTAGGTCGTGGGATTGTACAGCGTGACGATCACTTCGAGCACGCCGTCGCCCGTGATGTCGGTGTTGGCCTGCACGACGCCCCCCTTATCCGTGATCGCGCCCCAGTTGCGCAGGGTGGCTTCAAGCACGGTCGCCGGTCCGCCCGCCGACAGGTAGCGCCCGATCACGATGCTGGTGTCGTTAAAGTCCGACGGGGGCGGCGGTGGGGGTGGCGCACCCATACCGGGCATTGGTCGGCTGGAAGTACGGTGCAGGCGGCGGCGCGGCAGCAGTCAACGTAGCGGCCTGGATGGTCGCGATTGCGGCGGTCGCGGTGGCGTTTGGCCCGACCGGGTTGCCGACTCCACCGGGCGTTGGGGTGGCGGGCTGCACGTACTGGCCGGTGGGCGTGATCAGCCAGACGGACAGTTTGCCGCCGGGCGTGGCCGTCGAAAAGACCCGGCTGGTGGGCGTGGGCGCTTCGCGGTCCCCAATCACATCGGCGACCGGGCCGCACGCCGCGATCAGCGCGCTCAGCAGCAGGGCAGTGCAGAGATACAGGCGTTTGGTCATGCGGGTAGTATAGCGCGCGGGGCGCATCGCGCCAGTGGGGGGAATTAGCCTCACCCCCGGCCTTCAATGGCCCTGGAAAATGATGCAGATACCGTTTTTTGTAGGGGCGGGTTAACAAACCCGCCCTGTTTTCAAAAGATTTACGCCATTTTATCGGTTCTTGCCGTTAGCTTAACCTCACCCCCCGTCCCCCTCTCCACACGCGGAGAGGGGGAGCCGCTGGCGAGCGCACTGTTCTCGTATGGGCGGGTTAACAACCCCGCCCTGGGCCGATCTGCCGGGCCGTCCTTGCACGCGGACGAGGCAACCAACACGAAGGGGCGTATCGCAATACGCCCCTACAAAATGCTTGATATGGTTAGGGTAGCTTGCTTAGAACACCGGCTCCAGCCAGAAGCTCGTCAGGTCACCTTCGGCGGTCCATCCGACCGTGCCGTTATAGTTGACCTGCCACCACATCCAGCCTTCCATACCGCACTCCGGCCCACCGATCACGGCAATTGCCGTCCCGCCAGGAATTTCGGTGATCACCTCGCCATCCGTGCCGGGCGTGAGACGCAGCCGGTTCGGAAGTCCAGGCGTGACGCGAGCCGTCATGCCGGGCAGAAGCTGCGACACATGCGACGACGGGCAGACCAGCGGCTCGGTCCAGAAGGTCCCCGCCTGACCTTCGGCGGTCCAGCCGGTCACACCGTTATAGATGACCTGCCACCAGTTATACCCATCCGCACACTGCGGACCCTGGATCACGCGGAACATACCGCCGCCACCGATCTGCCCGATGACCACGCTGCCTGCACCAGTGCCGGGCTGCGAGCGCAGCGCATTCCCCAGGCCGGGCAGAACACGACCCGTGCGGCCCGCTTGCAGGCGGGTTGGCATGGTGCAGCCCTGCACCGCGTAGGGTTCGATCCAGTAGGTGAGGCCCTGGCCTTCGGCGGTCCAGCCGGGCACGCCGTTATAGTTGATCTGCCACCAGTAAAATCCATCGGCGCACTGCGGACCTGCCAGCACGGTGAAGACACTGCCGCCGGGGATCTCGCCGATCACGATACTGCCCAGGCCGCGGCCCGGCAGCGTGCGCAGCGCGTTCGAAGAGCCCAGGGACCACGCGCCCCTGAGCGCCAACCGTCAGGCGCGGCGGCAGCGTGCAGACAATGACAGGCGGCGTATTGGTGACGATGATGACATTCGGAATATAGAGCAGTTGGCCGACCTGGATCACGTTCGCATTGCTCAGGCAGTTGCCATTTGCGAGCTGCGTGGCCGTGGTGCCGGTCCGCTGCGCGATGTTCCCCACCGTATCCCCTGCGACGACGCGGTACGGGATCCAGCCGGCTGGAGGCACGCACGGCTGCGAACCGGTGGCCGGGTGGCCGCCGTCGATGTCGCGGTTGGTGCGACCGTGGCCGTCGGCCCAACTGTGGCGGTACCCATTGGCGTGGCGGTGACGAAGACAAAGGTGGTTGGGATCACGGTAGGGCGATTCCCGCCGTTATTGTCGCCGTCACTTGTCAGGCTGCACGCTGCCGGTATGATCAGCAGCACCGCCAGCAGCAGCAGTTTGGCGCTCAATCGTGTGAACATGGTCTCCCCATTTTCTCCCTGCGGATGGTTGGTGAAGAGTGGCGCAGGGCACTAATAAAGTATTATACGATTTACCGGCTGATGCCAATTGAACGCTTACCTGACCGGATACCGACGCTAGGCCAACGTCTATGCCACGACGTAAGGACCGCCCCGAAGGCCAACCCACACGCGGCAAGACGGCACGCAACCGCCTGCGCCGCGTGGATACCTTTCTGCTGCTCTACGACAGCGCCCTCGTCCGCCGTCAGGATCCGCACGCCTTTTACGTGGATCTGGGATACGGCGCGGAGCCATTCACCACGCTCGAAAGCGCGGACCGGCTGCGCGTCATCAACCCGGCGCTGCCTGTGCTCGGCGTCGAGATCGATCCCGAACGGATCGCCCGCGCCGCGCCCTACGCCGACGATCAGACTCAATTCCGGCTGGGCGGGTTTAACCTGCCGCTGCTGCCCGGCGAATCCGCCGGATCATCCGCGCGCTGAACGTGCTCCGCCAGTATGACGAAGCCGATGTGATCCCGGCGTGGCAGACGATGGGGCGGGCGCTGCTGCCCGGCGGCCTGCTGATCGAGGGCACGTCCGATCCGTATGGGCGCGTCCTGACGGCGAATCTGCTGCGCCGTGTCGGGGACCATCTGCGCTACGAGGGGCTGCTGTTCAGCACGAATTTCCGCTGGGGATTCGCGCCGGGGATCTTCAGCCCGTGCTGCCCAAGAACTGTATTCACCGCATGGTGCCCGGCGAAAAGATCGACACGATGATGACCGCGTGGAACGAGGCAATCCGCGCCACTGTCGCCCACAAAGAATGGGGGCTGCGCCAGTGGTTCGCCGCCAGCGCCCACGCGCTTGCCGCTCAAAGTTACCCGCTGGAACTGCGCCGCACGTTTTTACGGCGCGGCTACCTGCTGTGGAAGGATTCGCCCGGCGCGCTAACCTATGGGCTCTAGCCATCCGAACAACCAAATAAGCCTCGCCGCATCTAACCAGCAGTCACGGTGAGAACATCAAGGAGAAGGTTCGGATGAACGCGTTATTTTCGTTTCTGGCGAGTATGAATGGCCGCATCGTGCGGATTGTTGCGGGCGTGGTGCTGATTTTGATCGGCGTGCTGGTGCTGGACAGCCCGGCCAGTTATATCGTGGAATTGATCGGACTGGTCCCGCTGCTGGCGGGCGTGTTTGATTATTGCGTGTTCGCGCCTGTGTTCGGCCTGCCGTTCCCTGGCGACGCACTCCGCGACACGCTGCGGCGGCGGTAGCCTGTATCGCAAGCATGTTTTTTGTAGGGAGCGGGTTAACAAACCCGCCCTGGGCGACCCGCGGGCCTCCCGTACAGATCTCTCGAAGGCTGCTCCGCTATCCCGCCTCCTCGACCCGATCCAGCCACTCGGACACCAGCGCGCGGAACAGCCCGTCCTGCTCTATCGCCAGGAAGTGCCCGGCACGATCCAGCACGGCGAACGTCGCGCGCGTGAATTGGTCGAGCAGATCCCATGCCTGCCTGTACCCGCATACGTTATCCTGCCGCCCCGGTGAGTAATCAGCGTGGGCCGGTCAAACACGACGCGGCCAGAGATCGGCCTCAAACGAGAACTGCTCGATCTGCCGGATTCGCTTAAGGAACTCGTGATCCGCCATGCTGATAGCGGGCAGGATGTCGCGCTGCCACGCCTCGACCACCCGGCGGCTCTGCGCGACGACAATCGGTTCCATGGCCTGACGCAGCGCCGGCTCGATCTCGGCCATCAGCTCCTCATCCCGCCGGATGACGGTCAGCGTAGGCAGGTCGCGGCGAGCCTCGTCCATAATCACCGCCGGGACCGTCATCAGCACGCCGTCGATCCGTGCGCCTTGGCGATAAACCAGCCCGCGCGCCAGATAGCCACCATAGGATAGGCCCGCCACACTGTAGCGCTGGCCGGGGATCAGCCGGTCGATGAACTGCATCACCACGTCCAGCATGTGATCCTCGCTGGTGATGGCGCTCGATCCCGGCGTTTTGCCCATCCCCGGCAGGTCAGGATAGATCCGCTGCCAGCCGGGGCGCTGCTCGAACACCGGCTCCATATCCGCTTTCATGCTGCGATGGTCGGTCGGCATCCCGTGCAGCATGATCAGCGGTCGGCCTTCGCCCACAAACTCATAATCAGACGGTCGTGCTATCGAGTTTGCATTCCACGGCTCGCCTCCTCTGCGCGAATGAACAGCACGATCGTTCTATTGTACACCGGAACTCTTTGACAGGTGTCTCTCCCTTCTTTACAATCTCCGGTATTGAAAAACTTTTTCAGTTACGGACAGGTATGGATCACCACTTTGAGATGCTGGCGGACCAGTTCCGCACCGGGGGCCACAAGCTCACCCAGCCGCGCAGCGCGATTTTGCGGGTGCTGCTTGGCGCGGCGTGCCCACTCTCGCCCGCCGAGATCCAGGCGCGCGGACAGGTGCTCTGTCACGAGTTGGGGCTGGTGACGGTCTACCGCACGCTCGAACTGATGGAGCAGATCGGCCTGGTGCGTCCGGTCCACCTCGCGGATAACTGCCACGGATACGCGCTGGCGACGCCCGGCCACACCCATCACCTGATCTGCGAGCGCTGTCACACCGTGATCGAGATCACCGGCTGCGAGTTAGGCGATTTTCTGGGCACCGTCGCCGCCCACACGGGCTACGCGATCACCGGCCACTGGCTGGAGATTGCCGGCGTGTGCGCGCAGTGCCAGCAGGAGGGGCGATGAAACACTTCCCTTCAGTAACGAATATTGATTTAAAAGCCCGACGCGGGACGTTAAAACGCTCCGGCTATTGAGAAATATAAGTCCACTAAAGGGGCTCTACGTGAGTCCCTTTAGTGGGCTTCCAGGCTTTGAGCATAGCCGCCCGGTTTTAACCGGCGGTGTTAGGTCACCTCTCCGATGGATTTTGCGCGTCGCGATTGTGCTGCTCATGGTTTATTCGCTGCTCGTGCCCGCGTCAGCTCATGCACAGGACGAGCGCCTGCACGTCGTCGCGAGCTTCAGCATCCTGGCGGATGTGGTGGGGCAGGTGGCGGGCGATGCCGCCGACGTCGAGACGCTGATCCCGCTGGGCGCGGACCCGCATACGTTCGAGGCATCGGCGCAGAACGTCGTGACGCTGAGCGATGCCGACGTGGTGTTTATTGTCGGCCTAAACTTTGAGGCCGGGCTGCTGGATGTGCTCAACGAGGCCGCCGGGGATCGTGTGGTGCCGGTATCGGACTGCGTGGCGGTGCGCGAAGTCAGCCGCGAGATCGATCAGGATCATGCGGGCGAAGGCGATCATCACGCCGACGAGTCCATCGCGACGACGAACACCCGGAAGCAGGCGTAACCTGCCAGTCTCACCACGATTCCGCCGATCACGTCTTTGGGGCGGGGCGCACCACGCCAGCGGATACGCTCGGCATGGCCTACGCGGGCGTGTGCCAGGATGTCTCCTGCGATCCGCATATATGGACCGATCCCGCCAACGTGGCGCTGTGGGCGCTGTCCATCCGGGATACGCTGTCCGCACTCGATCCCGGACCATGCCGCGACCTACGCGGCCAACGCGGATGCTTATCTCGCGGAACTGGCCGCGCTGGACACCGAACTGGCCGGGCTGATCGAGGCGATCCCGGCGGAACGGCGCGTCATCATGACCAACCATGCCTCGCTGAACTATTTCGCCGCGCGCTATGGGCTGCGGCTGGTCGGCGTGGTGATCCCCGGCGGCAGCACCACGTCGGAACCGTCCGTCGAGGATGTGCTCAATCTGATCGAGACGGTCAGAAACATGACGTCCGGGTGATTTTCACCGAATCGACCGTGCGCGAAGACTCGCGCAGCAGATCGCGGACGAAACCGGCGCGCGGATCGTCCAGCTTTACGAGGGCTCGCTCACGAGCCGGGCGGCCCGGCCTCCACGTATCTCGATTATATGCGCCTCACCGCGCAGACGATTCACGACGCGCTCAACGAGGGATAAACATGGCGGCTCAATCTCTGCGCGAATGGTTCCGGCGAACCGATGGCACTCACAACGATCTGATGATAGACGGCGATGGCGCGGCGCGCGTGCTGGCCGTGCGCGATCTCTCGGCGGGCTACAACGGCGAACGCGCCATCGAGGGCATCTCGTTCGACGTGTACCAGGGCGAGCGGGTCGCGATCATCGGGCCGAACGGTGCGGGCAAATCCACACTGTTCAAGGCGCTGGTCGGGCTGCTGCCGCACCAGGGCGCGATCTCACTGGCGGGCGCGTCCTGCGAGGACAGCCACACCCGGATCGCGTATGTGCCGCAGCACCAGGCGATCGACTGGAATTTCCCGGCGACGGTGTGGGACGTGGTCATGATGGGCCGCGCCCGCCAGATCGGCTACGTGCTGCCGCCCCGCAAGCGCGATCGGGACGCCGTGCATGACGCTCTGCGCCGCGTCGGGATGTGGGATCTGCGCAAGCGCCAGATCGGCGAATTGAGCGGCGGCCAGCGGCGGCGCGTCTTCGTGGCGCGCGCACTGGCGCAGCAGGCGAGCGTCCTGCTGCTCGACGAACCGTTCAGCGGGGTGGATGCGGCGGCGGAAACCGATATATTCCAGGTGCTCGACGTGCTCCGCACCGAGGGCGTGGCCGTGCTGCTGGCGACGCACAATCTCGTGCAGGCCGGCACGCATTACGATAAACTCATGATGCTCCATCGCGGGCGCATGATCGCCTACGGCGCGCCGGAGGAAGTCTATACGCCGGAGAATCTGGGCGCGACTTTCGGCCAGCGGATCGCGCTGTGGCAGAACGGCGGCCGGTTCGTGCTGGTCGCGGATGATCCGTGCCACGAGTGCGGTGATTAGTGGACAGCAGACAGTGATCAGTAGATAGTGCTCAGCCTGACGCCGGAGCGTTAAAACGGTCCGGCTATGGATTGAAAAAAGTCCGCTGAAGGGACTCCTGTATAGCCCCTTAGGCGACTCTGCTCAGCCCCTTTAGCGGGCTTCCGGGCTTTTCTTATAGCCGCGCGGTTTTAACCCGTCGGCAGTACACACAGAATCAAACACATCATGATACGACCTCTCATTCTCCTCACCAACGACGACGGGATCGACTCGCCAGGGCTGGCGGCGATGGCGGCGGCGCTCGACCCGCTGGGCGATCTGCTGATCGTCGCGCCGAGCGTGCAGCAGTCCGGCATGGGGCGCAGCTTCCCCACACCAACGACGGGCGGATCTTCGAGCGCCGGATTAGCTTTAACGGGCAGAGCTGGGACGCCTACGCGGTGAACGCATCGCCCGCCCAGGCGGTGCAGCATGGCATCGTCGAACTGGCGGATCGCCCGCCGTCGCTGGTGGCGTCCGGCATCAACTACGGTGAAAACGTCGGCATCGGCGTGACCGGCTCCGGCACGGTCGGCGCGGCGCTCGAAGCGGCGGGCTTCGGCATCCCGGCGCTGGCGATCTCGCTGGAAGTCGATCCGTCCATGCACATCAACAACGATCCCTCGGTGGATTTCAGCGCGGCGATCCACTTTACGCGCTTTTTCGCGCAGAAATGGCTCGCCGTGAAGTGCCCGCCGGACGTGGACGTGCTCAAGATCGATGTTCCGATGCACGCCACGCCGGAGACGCCCTGGCAGTTGGCCCGCCTGGAACGCGCGCGCTGTTTTGTCCCGACGCCGCCGCTGCGCCGCGAACTGGGCGACGTAGGCCGCCTCGGTTACATCTACGACCGCCGGATCGGGATCGACCAGGAGTCGGATGCGGCGGTCGTATGGAGCGGGCGGGTCGCCGTCACGCCGCTTATGCTGGACATCACGTCGCGCGTCGAGGCGCAGGTGCTCCACACGCTGCTGAACGGCGATTCGTGCGATAACAACAACGGCCATCGCGCGGAGTAGCTCATGTTCCCGGCGGACCTCTGGACGGTGATCCAACACGGCATTGAAGCCCTGATGCTCAATCTGGACGAGTTGTTCCTGGAGCCGCTGGACTATCCGCTGCTGCTGCGCAGCCTGGAAGCGGCGATCATCGTCGGGATCGTCAGCGGCGTAATGGGCACGTTTGTCGTGGTGCGCGGGATGGCGTTCTTCGGGGACGCGCTGGCGCACGCCATCCTGCCGGGCGTGGCGTTTGTGTACCAGCGCACCAACGGCAAAACCGATGAGCTGTTCTGGGGCGGACTGCTGGCAGGCGTGCTCAGCGCCCTGGGGATCGGCGTGCTGACGCGCCACGAGAAGATGCGCGAAGATACCGCGATCGGCATTGTGTTCGCGGCGTCGTTCGCGCTGGGGATCGCCATGATCTCGCGCATCGACAATTACGCGGGCGACCTGTCGCATATCCTCTTCGGGCAGATTTTCGGCGTCTCGCCGGGCGATCTGCGCCTGATCGCGCTGTTCGCGGTGGTCGTGCTGGTGGTGGTCGCGCTGTTTTACAAGGAATTTATGATCATCTCGTTCGATCCCACGCTGGCGCGGACGCTGCGCCTGCCCGCCGAACTGTTCCGGCTGCTGCTGCTGGTGCTGATCGCGGTGACGATTGTGATCTCGCTGCAAACGGTGGGGATCGCGCTGATGGTGGCGCTGCTGGTCACGCCCGCCGCGACCGCCAACCTGATGAGCAAGCGCCTGCTGCCGATGATGGGGATCTCGGCGCTGATCGGCGCGGTATCCAGCATGATCGGGTTTTACCTCTCGTATCACGAGGATATTGCCACCGGCCCGGCGATAGTCCTGACGGCGACGGCGATCTTCGCGCTGGTGTTCGTGCGGCAGCAGATCAAGCCGGTGGTGGCTGGGATAAAGGGATGGGGTCGGGCGTTGATCGCCGGGCGTTAAAACGTCCCGGCTATGAGAAAAAAAGCCCACTGAAGGGACTCCGTTCAGCCCCTTCAGCGGGCTTACCTTTTGGTTCTAGCCACGCGGTTTTAACCTGCGGCGTTAGTGTCCCATAGCATTTGATGGGCCTTCACGCCGGAATTGTGCCTCTAGACCGATGCACAACCTAGGTTTGGTTCTGGTTTGCTTGCGGCGGAGGGTACTCGGCTTTTCATAGTAACCATAGCGCCACCTATACCAGGGGCGTTCATAGCCTCTGCGAAGTGCTGGGTGAAAACGATTCAGTGTTTCTTCGAAGTCTTCATTTTCGCGGGGAAGAACTGTGACCAATCAAACGCCTCTAGGTTTCGGGAGGCGCAAACTCGGCACATGGATCAAGTGCAATAAAGGAACCTGATGCTATTGTAGAAAACAAGCATTCAAACTCAGCGGAACTTGTAGGGGCGGACCACCGTGTCCGCCCTTCTCATTATTGTCGGGGGTAAGCTAACCGCCCACCCCTTCGATCTTTCCACCGCGCGCTGCCAGCCCGCGACCAGCGTATCCCGCTCCCCATCGGACATGCGCGGCTCGAAGGTGCGCTCAATCGTCCACTGATCCGCCAGCGTCTGCACGTCCGGCCAGAACCCGACCGCCAGCCCGGCGAGATAGGCCGCGCCGAGCGCCGTTGTCTCGGTCACGGCGGGGCGCTGGACCGGCACGCCAGCACATCCGCCTGAATCTGCATGAGCAGGTCGTTTTTCGCCGCGCCGCCATCCACCCGCAGCGCGCTCAGGTCCGCCTGGGCATCCTGGCGCATGGCGTCGAGCACATCTTTGCGATTGCAGCGCGATGGCGTTGAGCGTGGCGCGGGCGATATGGGCGCGCGTCGTGCCGCGCGTCATGCCGACCAGCGTCCCGCGTGCGTAGGCGTCCCAGTGCGGCGCGCCGAGTCCCACAAACGCCGGGACGAGATACACGCCGTCCGCGCTCTCGACGCTGGCCGCGAGCTCTTCCACTTCCGCCGCGCTCTTGATGATCTGCAAGCCGTCGCGGAGCCACTGCACCGCCGCGCCCGTGATAAATACGCTGCCTTCCAGCGCATAGATCACCGGGCCGCCGTCCAACTGCCAGGCGATCGTCGTCAGCAGGCCGGATTCGGACGGCACGCCGGTTTCGCCGGTATTCATCAGCAGAAAGCTGCCGGTGCCGTAGGTGTTTTTCGCCATGCCGGGCGTGATACACGCCTGCCCGAACGTCGCCGCCTGCTGATCGCCCGCGATGCCTGCCAGCGGGATCGACGCGCCGAGCACATGGCTGACCGATTCGCCGTACACCGGGCTCGACGGCTGGACCTCCGGCAGCAGCGCGCGCGGAATGTTCAGATAGGCCAGAATCTCGTCGTCCCAGTCGCCCGTGTAAATGTTGTAGAGCAGGGTGCGGCTGGCGTTGCTCACATCGGTGACAGTGCAGCGTGCCGCCGCTCAGATTCCACAGCAGCCACGTATCGACCGTCCCGAAGGCGAGTTCGCCCGCTTCGGCCCTGGCGCGGACGCCGGGCACGTTATCCAGCAGCCACGCGACTTTCGTGCCGGAGAAATACGCATCCGTGACCAGCCCCGTTTTCGCGCGGATCGTCCGGTCGAACCCGTCCGCGCGGATCATGTCGCACATCGGCGCGGTGCGGCGGCACTGCCACACAATCGCGTTATGGACCGGCTCGCCCGTTTTGCGATCCCAGATCAGCGTCGTTTCGCGCTGGTTGGTGATGCCAATCGCCGCCACGTCCGCCGCGCTGGTCTTCTGCTGATCCAGCACGGCGCGGGCCACGTCGCGCTGCGTGCGCCAGATGTCGTGCGGATCGTGTTCGACCCAGCCGGGTTTGGGGAAATGCTGCGCGAATTCCTGCTGCGCGGCGGCGACCGGCTGTCCGTCTTCGTCAAACAGGATCGCGCGGGAACTGGTCGTGCCCTGGTCCAGCGCCAAAATAAATTTGGCCATAGCGGATCATCAACCTTTCGTAACAAAAGAATGGAGAGTTGACGGCCCTCATTATACCGTCGGTCGCGCGCGGAAAGACAGTGGGCTGGCCCTGGTCGTCGCGAGCTTCAGCTTCTTGATTTGCACCGCAGTTTAGATATATATTCTGATAAATATTACAACCATCTTGTTAATTCATCCGGATATTCCTAGACGAGTATGACATTTGGCCTAGACCCTCTCCGCGTGAGGGACGAGGGCGATTTGCAGATGAAGCCATCTCTCCGGCAGTGGCCGGTATCGCCGATGGCAGCGTCTACCACGGTGGCGCACACGTTGTTCGCCCTTAATCGTTCTCTGCTCCCAGCCGGAGCCATGGTAGATCAAAAAGGGTATTAACGATGAAAGCGGTACGAGTCAATCAGTGGGGTGGGTCGGACGCTGCGGTAATCGAAAAGGTGGAACGACCTCAGCCGGCTCCCGGCGAGGTATTGGTCCGGGTCAGAGCGGCGGCGGTGAACCCGGTGGATTGGAAGATCCGCGAAGGGTACCTGAAAGATTGGATATCCCTGCCCTTTTTCCTGGGGTCGGATTTCGCCGGCGATATTGAAGCGGTAGGCGAGGGCGTCACCGGCTTGGAACCTGGCACGCCGGTCTATGGTATGAAAGGTCTGCGGGGTGGAGCCTTTGCCGAATATACCACGGCGCTGCCCTCGGAATTTGCCCGCAAGCCTGAAAGCCTCAGTTACACCGAGGCTGCCGCCGTGCCCCATGCGGCGGTTACGGCCTGGCAGGCGTTGTTTGATGGCGACAGCATGACGGCAAGCGGATCCTGGTTCATGCGGCGGCGGGCGGCGTGGGACATTTCGCCACCCAGCTTGCGAAACTGCGCGGTGCTTATGTGATCGGCACGGGATCGGCGCATAACGAAGGGTTTGTGAAAGCACTGGGGGCCGATGAATTTGTCGATTACCCGGCGACACCCTTTGAAACGGTCGTCCAGGACGTCGATATTGTGCTGGACACCGTGGGGTTTGATACGTCGGTGCGTTCCTGCCAGGTGATCAAACCCGGCGGCACGCTGGTCTGCTTTGTAACGCCGCCGCCCGCCGAAGACGTCGAAAAATATGGCATCCGGGCCAAATACCAGGCCGGGCAGGCAACTTCGGAAGTTCTCACCGAGATCGCCCAACTGATCGACCAGGGCCACGTAAGCCCCACATCGACCAGCTATTGAAGCTGGACGAGGTTCATGAAGCGCTGCGGCTGAGCCAGACACAGCATGTGCGCGGCAAAGTCGTCATGACGGTGGACTAGGTCCGCTCGTGCTGGACTGTGTCGAGGCCGCGTTGGGGCGGATCGACCTATCCGCCCCAATTCGATCTTTTTTCGTGCGGCAGCCGCACGTACACGCGGCCCTCGATCACCTTCACCGGGAACAGCGTCAGCCAGTGTGATTGAAGCAGCACAGGCAGCGTCCCGCCGCCGAGATACTGCCCGGTTTGCAGGCTGTAGCGCGCGCCGATGGGCGTTTTGATCACGCAGTTCAGCACCTCGCTGGTGGCAATCGAGCGGGCGGTCTGCGGGCAGCGATCCTCGACGGCATACAGGTGCTTATCACAGGCGACGAGCAGCACGCGGGTCGCGCCGATCGGAACGGTTTTCTTGCCCCGTGCGGGAAGGGTATTGAGTTCGCAGACAAAGGTGTAGCCTTCAGGGGCCCGAGTTTCGGTGGTGGTAGTCATCGTCCATCCCTCCTGACTCAACTTTTGAGTTGAACGACGCGACTTGCTGCGCGATGCTGTGCAGCCAGCAGGAGAGGATTTCCTTACTTCCATTATACAACGGGTTTGGCCCAGCCTGACCTCTGCGAACGCCGGATTGTACGGCCAACCGGCGCTAAGTCTAACACACGGATGTACAGGCCGCCGTCGATGACTTTGGTGTTGAGCATATGGAGCGAGTCATGGGCAGAAGTCCACGGGCACCCGCCCAGATATTTGCCCGTTTTCAGATCATAGTGGGCACCATTCGCCAGGATCAGAACCCCATTGAGTACCGTACCGTGCGCGAGGCTGTGGGCATTTTCCGGGTGATTTCCAGCACCGCATAGATCTCGAAATCGCATACGATCACCAGGATGATATGACCGTCCAGGGAGATCGTTTTTTTGCCGCGCGGAGGCAGGATCTCGATTGGGCATGCGAGGGTATAGCCATTGATGTTCATGGCCGAATTCTCCTTCCTTTACAGTCCGGCCAGGTCGACGGTGAAGTCATCGCGGCGGGGTCGGAGAAGAGTGTTGATACGCCCTTGATCGTAGTCCCAATAAACACAATAAACAAGATACAAATCATAAAAACAAGTGACTTTGACAAATCCTTGACAGGCGCGTTATGCTCTGCAAGTCGGGCGGTTTGGTGGTCTCGCGGGATCGTGATAAAATCTACAAGGTTTCGTATCTTTCAGAAAAATCTAAACGATGGAGGGCCGCTGCATGGCCTACACCGATCTGCGCGACTTTCTGACGCGCCTGGAAGCCGACGGCGAGCTGATCCGCATCACCGCCCCGGTCAGCGCCCACCTGGAGATCACCGAGATCACCGATCGGGTGAGCAAAGGCCCGGCCGGCCAGAATAAGGCGCTGCTGTTTGAAAACGTCGAAGGCAGCACCATGCCGGTGCTGATCAACGCCTTCGGATCGGCGCGGCGCATGGCGCTGGCGCTTGGCGTGGACGATCTTGAGGAACTGCGGCACAATCTCGGCGCGGGTGATCGATCCCAAGCTGCCGCAGGGCATGGGCGAGATGGTCAAGCGCGGACGGAAATGCTCGGCGTGCTGCGCAGCATCGGATTCGGGCCGAGCATGACGCGCCGCGCCCCGTGCCAGGACAGTCGTCATCAGCGAGAATCCATCGCTCGACATGCTGCCGATCCTCAAGTGCTGGCCGGACGACGGCGGCAAGTACATCACGCTGCTGCAGGTCATCACGCGCGATCCGGTGACAGGTCAGCGCAACGTGGGCATGTACCGCTTGCAGAAGTAAGACGGGCAAACGCTGGTGATGCACTGGCAGCGGCACAAGGGCGGCGCGGAACACGAGCGCGAGGCCCGCGACCTGAAAAAAGACCTGATCCCGTGTGCGATTGTGCTCGGCGGCGATCCGGCGCAGATGTGGTGCGCGTCGGCGCCGCTGCCGCCCGGCATCGACGAATATCTGCTGGCAGGCTGGCTGCGCGGCAAGCCGGTCGAGTTCGTCAAGGCGATGACGCAGGACATCGAAGCGCCCGCCAATGCGGAGATCGTGATCGAGGGTTACGTCGATCCGAACGAGCACCGCATGGAAGGGCCGTTCGGGGATCACACCGGGTTCTACACGCCGCCGATCTGTTCCCGGTGTTTCACGTCACGGCGATCACCCACCGGCGCGGCGCGATCTACCCGACGACGATCGTCGGCAAGCCGCCGATGGAAGATTACTGGATGGGCAAGGCGACCGAGCGCCTGTTTCTGCCGCTGCTGCAGTTGTTCCATGGGCGAGATCGTGGATGTGAACATGCCCGCCGCAGGGCGTGTTCCACAACCTGGTGATCGCCAGCCTCAAGACGCGCTTTCCCGGTCACCCGCAAAAGGTGATGTATGGGCTGTGGGGCCTGGGGCTGATGATGCTGGCCAAGGGGATCGTCGTGGTGGATGAGGACGTGAATGTGCACGATCTCGGCGCGATCGCGGATGCCGTGCTGGAAAACGTGGACTGGCTGCGCGATGTAACCGTCGTCGATGGCCCGGTCGATCAGCTTGATCACAGCGCCATCCGCGATTCCTACGGCGGCAAGATCGGCGTGGACGCCACCCGCAAGCCCGATCGCGGCCCGCTGCGCGACTGCGTGACGGTCGCGCCGGAACGCTTGAACAGGCTGGTTGGCGAGAACTGGTCGATCCCCTGCGACGGCGTGCTGATTGTGGCGGCGGACAAGTCGCAGCGCCGCGTGCGGGAATGGTTTGGCGCGCTGTGGGGGGTCTGCCCGGATGCGAACCTGATCGTGCTGGATCAGGACGTGGACGTGCGCAACCTGTCCGAAGTGGCATGGCGCACGCTCGGCAATGTGGACTGGCGGCGCGATATTCTGATCAACAGCGGCGCGGTCGATCACTTTGCGAAGGACAGCACGCCGCCCGGTCAGGTCGGGATTGACGCGACGGCGAAGGGTCCGGCGGACGGGCATCCGCGCGGCTGGCCGCCGGAGATCGTGATGAGTGAGGCGATCAAGGCGCTGGTCGATCAGAAGTGGGAAAGTTATGGGATATAACCTCACCCCCCGGCCCCCTCTCCACGCGCGGAGAGGGGGAGCCGGTACCGCGTCTTTTCCCTCTCCCTGGCTTGGCCGGGGAGAGGGCGCGAGCTTGCTCGCCGGGTGAGGGGCGTCTTTAGCGCCATAGTCGGTGTCTCTCGAGACGTGTATCAGGGCGTTAATCAGGGCCGCTTGCGGTCCTTCCGATGGATAGCCGGGTCGTTGCACGGCCCGGTGATTCTCGCATCACAGGAGAATTATGGGCTCATCAACACAGCGCGCTAAAGACTCCGCCCGCCAGCGCGGACACCAGCCGGACACGTTCGCCTATAAGCTGCGCGTGTTCCTCGACCTCGTGCGGTTCGAGCATACCATCTTCGCGCTGCCGTTCGCGTATATCGGGATGGTGCTGGCGGCGGAGGGCCTGCCGACGCTCTGGCAGTTCGTCTGGGTGACGGTCGCGATGGCGGCGGCGCGCACGCTGGCCTTTGCCATCAACCGCTTCGCGGATCGCACCTACGACGCGCGCAATCCGCGCACCCAAAACCGCCCCAGCGTGACCGGACAGATCGCGCCCCGCACGATCCTGCTGTTCGCGGGTGTATCGCTGCTCGTGCTGCTGACCGCCGCCGCGCTGCTCGATCCGCTGGCGTTGGAACTCGCGCCGGTCGCGGTGCTGTTCCTGATCGGCTACAGCTTCACCAAGCGCTTTACCGTGTTCGCTCACTGGATACTCGGCTTTACCGATGCGCTGGCGGTCGGCGGCGGCTGGATCGCCGTGCGCGGATCGTTCTTCGGGGCGGACGATCTCCCCGCGTGGCTGCTGATCGGCGCGGTGACGTTCTGGATCGCGGGCTTCGACCTGATCTACGCCTGCCAGGATGTGGATCACGACGTGGCGGAAGGGCTGTACGCGTGGCCCGCGCGGTATGGGATCGCCAGCGCGCTGTTCCTGGCGAAGCTGAATCATGTGGCCTTTATGCTGTTCCTGCTGCTGGCGGGATTAGCGGCGGGCATGGCGTGGCCCTACTATCTCGCCGCGCTGATCACGGCGGGCATGCTGATCTATGAGCATCGCCTCGTCGCGCCGGACGATCTCAGCCGGGTGAACGTGGCGTTCTTCAACATGAATTCGTATATCGCGGTGACGTTGTTCGTCGGGACGTTTGTTTCGGTTATTTTGTAGAGATTAGCCCCTCCCCCTGCCCCCTCCCCACTGGGTGGAGAGGGGAAACCGCGAACTTCAAGTCCCTCTCCACTTGTGGGGAGGGATTTAGGGAGGGGCTGGCTGACAGCTTACTCAACACAAGGAGAGAAACACATCATGCGTAAAGTACATGGGTCGCTCATTCTGATTATCGTGCTGCTCGTCGCGGCGATCGCGCCGGTTCACGCCGCGCCGGCTGAACGCCAGACGACCAGCCTCAAAATGGGCCTGCTGCCGATCCTCGACGTGCTGCCGTTTTACGTGGCGGAGCAAGCAGGTTATTTCGAAGAAGAGGGATTGGATATCGAACTGATCCCGGTCAGCAGCGCGCTGGAGCGGGATCAACTGCTGCTCGCGGGTGAGATCGACGGGATGCTCAACGATCTGATCAGCACCGGCATCTTTAACCAGGATGAAGCGCTGATCCAGATCGTCGCGCTGGCCCGCCGCGCCTATCCGGACAGCCCGCAGTTCCGCATCCTGGCCGCGCCGCGCAGCAACATCACGCTCCCTAGCGAAGCGGCGAACTTCGAGATCGGCATCTCCGAGAACTCGGTCATTCACTACATCACGCAGCGTATCATGGAGCATGAAGGCGTGAGCGCCGATGAATTGTCATACCGCACCGAGCCGAATATCCCCGTGCGCTTCCAACTGCTGATGGAAGGCACGCTCAAAGTCGTCACGCTGCCCGATCCGCTGGCGCAGGCGGCGATCGAAGGCGGCGCGATCCTGATCGCGGACGACAGCGCGCTGGTTGATACGGGCTTTAGCCAGAGTGTGCTGTCATTCCGCACCGAGGTGATCGAGGACAACCCGGAAGCGGTCGAGGCGTTCCTGCGCGTGTGGATGCGCGCCGCCGAGGACATCAACGCCGACCCGGAAGCCTACCGCGATCTGTGGCTCGAAAAGACGAATGTGCCCGACAGCGTGAAAGATTCGTATGTTCTGCCGCCCTTCCCGACGTATGAGATCACCAGCGAATCCGCCTGGGAAGACACCGTGCAGTGGCTTGTCGATCAGGATATTGTCGATAACGCCGCCAGCTACGAAGACAGCGTGAATCCCACCTTTATCGACGCGATCAAGCCCGCGGATACAGATACCGGCGCGGATGTGTCCGGCGACGCGGCCAACGGCGAGGCACTGTTCGCCAGTCTGGGCTGCGTGGGCTGCCACTCGCTGGATGGCACGGCGGGCGCGGGGCCGTCGCTGGCCGGGATCGCTGGGGAAGCGGGCGAAGAGGTCGAGGGCATGAGCGCGGTGGAGTATCTCCACCAGTCGATCGTTGAGCCGGGCGCGCATGTTGCCGAGGGCTATGCCGACATCATGCCGCCTTTCGGCACGCTGAGCGACAGCGATCTGAACGATCTGATCGCGTATCTGATGACGTTGGAGTAGAGCTATTAGCCGTTAGCGATTAGCTGGCCTCACCCCCCAACCCCCTCTCCGGCCAAGCCAGCTGAGGGGGAGCACGCACGCGAGGAAAGTCCCCTCTCCGCGTGTGGAGAGGGGTGCCGACCGAAGGTCGGACGGGGGTGAGGTTAACGTTGCGACAACCCGGCGAATCCTATGATCACCATCGACAACCTGACCTTCCGCTACAGGCGCGGAACACCCATATTCGAGAATTTCTCCTGGCATGTCGCGCCAGGTGAGATGTGGTCGATCATCGGGCCGTCGGGCTGCGGCAAGACGACGCTGCTCACCCTGATCGCCGGGCTGCGCCACCCGTCCGGCGGATCGATCCGCGTGGGCGACACCGTGATCCACCGCCCGCGCCCGGAGTCCGGCCTGATTTTGCAGGATTACGGGCTGCTGCCGTGGGCGACGGTCTGGGATAACGTGGCGCTGGGCCTGCGCGTCCGCCGTTTTTACGGTCCCGACGGCAAACACGCTCCCCGAACCCAGCCGCCCCCCTCACGGCATGAAGCGCGCCAGATGGTCGAGGGCTGGCTGCGGCGGCTGAATATCTACGACCAGCGCAACAAGTTCCCCGGCGCGATCAGCGGCGGTCAGCGCCAGCGCACCGCCATCGCGCGGACGCTCGCCCTCTCGCCCGATCTGCTGCTGATGGATGAGCCGTTCAGCAGCCTGGACGCACCCACCCGCGAAGACCTGCAAAATCTCATTTTGCAGCTTCGCGCCGAAATGAACCTGACGAGCGTGATCGTCACGCACGCCATCGAAGAAGCGGCCATCCTGGGACGGCAAATTCTTGTCCTGGGCGAGCCGCCCAATACCGCCCCGGTGGTTGTATCCAATCCCGAAGCGGGCACGCCCGGTTATCGCAGCACAGGACTGTTTCTCGACCAATGCAACCAACTACGCCACCTGCTCGGCCTGACCGTGTAACGTCCGATCCGCCGCCCCGCCGCGCGGCATGGGCGGGCTACCATGTCCGCCCCGACGACATTCGGCTCGGTTCGACGGCCAGAGCGATTCTGGCGCGTCTGCTCAATCTCGCGCTGGCGCTCACCATCTTCGTGTTGTGCTGGATCGCGCTGGCCGCCTATCTGGATCGCAGCATCATGCCCTATCCGTGGGACGTGCTGCCGGTTTTTGTCGAGCAGATTCAGGGCGATCTGTGGGATCACACCGTGGTCAGCGCGGGGCGCGTGCTGAAAGCGATCTTCTTCGCGGTGATCATCGCCACGCCGGTCGGATTGGGTCTGGGACAGATCCGCGTCCTCAACCGGATCTTCTCCCCGCTGATCGCGCTCGTCCACCCGATCCCCAAGATCGTCTTCCTGCCGGTGATTCTCGTCGTGCTCGGCATCGACGAAACCTCGAAAGTTTTCCTCATCTCGCTCATCCTGTTCTTTCAGATCCTCGTCGTCGTGCGTGACCAGGCCGCCAGTCTGCGACCGGAGCTGATCCAGTCGGTGCGGTCGGTGGGGGCGGGGCGGCGCGCGCTGTTCCGCTACGTCTATCTGCCCGCGTCGCTGCCGGCGGTGCTGACGGCGCTGCGGGTTTCGGTCGGCACGGCGATCGCGGTGCTGTTCATCGCGGAGCAGTACAGCACGAAGTACGGACTCGGCTACTACATCGTCACACTGACGTGGCAGCGGCTCCGCTACGAGCGCATGTACGCGGGCATCCTGGCGATGAGTTTGCTTGGGTTGGTGCTGTACGTGGTGATCGACGTGCTGGAACGGATCGTCGGGCGCTGGCGGCATGCCGGGGAGTTTTGATGCCTGTCCTATCGCGCTAAAAAGTGCTAGGATCGGCGAAAAACCCGATATGGAGGGGCTATGAGTCGCGGCTCGGTTGTCCGGTGGGGAATCATTGTCCTCATCTTTCTGGTTTCCAATGCCTCCTTTGGCATCTTTAACAGCTTCAGCGAGCAGGTCAGCGATTCGCGCAGCCTGAGTTGGTACCGCTACGACGTCACCATCGACAATATCAACACGTCCGGCAACCGTTTTGACGTGACCGAATCGTATATCATCGACATCGAGCGCGGGCCGTACCGTTACGGCTTCGCGGAGATCCCGCTGAAGCGGGTGACACGCATTGACAATGTCCGCGTATACGACCGCGATACCACCCTGACGGGGAATTGTTTCGCCCAGCCGGGGACTTCGTGCGTCACCCAGGACGGCAAGAATGTGTCGATTGAGTATTATTTTCTCCGCCCGGCGCAGACCGGCGAGCAGCGCCAGATTCGCATCGAATACACCGTCCACGGGGCGCTGCGCTCCTATGACAAGGGTGACGAGCTGTTCTGGGTAGCGATACCCGAAGATCTGTCCGGCTTTGACGTCGAGAATTCGCGCGTGGTGGTCGTGATGCCCGACGACGCGCCCCCGCAGGACTGGACCAGCTACCCCGACGAGGGCTGGACCGTCACCGGGGACGGGAATACGCTCACCTGGGACTCGCCGCGCCGCCCCAGCGATGACGGCTCGTTCGAGGTGCGTGTCCAATATCCGCACAACCCCGCCATGGACAAACCGTCGTGGCAGGCAAGTTATGATCTCGAACAGCAGTATATCGATAACGTGCGGCCCTTCGTGACGCTGCTGCTCGGCGCGTTCACCGTGCTGCTGACCGTTGGCGGCGTGCTGCTGGTTGTCCTGCGTTACCTGCGCAAGGGCCGCGATCCTGTGGCCGTCACGGTGCCGGAATATCTGACCGAGCCGCCGGGTGACGAATCACCGGGGATCGTCGGGCTGCTGCTGGACGAAAAAGCCGATATGAAGGACATCATGGCAACCTTCGTGGATCTGGCCCGCCGCGAGTATTTTGTCATCGAGCAGACCGAAGAACGCTCGCTCGGTGGGCTGTTCTCAAGCTCGGCGTTTGAGTTCCACCGCACCGAGAAGCCTGCGGACGATCTCAAGGGCTTTGAAAAGAAGCTGCTGGATGGCCTCTTCCCCAAGGGGCGCAGCGATACGGAGCTAACCCAGCTCAGAGAGAAGTTCTACACGTTCATCCCGGCGATCAAGCAGTTGATGTACTACGATCTGGTCCAGGCCGACTACTTCAAGCGCTCGCCCGAAAGCACGCGTAACAATTGGTTGTGGGGCAGCATCGCCATGATTGTGATCGCCTCGGTGGGCTTCTGGCTGCTCCGCTCGGCCACGCTCATCTCGCCGCTGATCATTCTGCCGCCGATCGGGCTGGGCATCGTGGGGGCGGCGGCGCTGCTGTTTGCTGAGAGTATGCCCGCCAAGACGGAAAAAGGATCGCAGCAGGCGGCGCTGTGGCGCGCCTTCCGCCGCTATTTGCAGAACATCACCCGCTATCAGGGCGAAAAACCGTCGGATGAGCAGTTCCAGAAGTATCTGCCTTATGCCATCGCCTTTGGCATGGATCAGCAGTTTATGCGCGACATCGCGCCAACTCTGACCAAAATGCCGACGTGGTACCATCCCACCTACATGGGCGGCCCCTGGCACGGCGGCTACCGCGGGCGGACCGTTCTCGGCGGCGGGCAGGCGAATTCCGGCTCCGGCGCGGGCGGGATCGATCTGCCAGGCGGCGATTTTTCGCTTGGCGGGCTGGATCGCTCGCTGGGTGAGGGGCTGAACTCGATGAACCGGGGCATCACCCAGGTGCTCAACGAAACGTCTCGCGTGATGAATACGCGCCCCAAGCAGAGCACGTCCGGCGGGCGGCGCGGCGGCGGGTTCAGCGGCGGTGGTCGCGGCGGCGGATCGGGTGGCGGCAGCCGGGGGTTTGGTTAGCGCCTGGCGTTTGCCCCTCCGGGCTGCTAACATCCCCTCCCCACGAGAGTGGAGAGGGACTGTCGACAGCTTTGCGCAATTATCCCCCTGCAGTCCACTCCCATAGAGAGGGGACAGCACGCCAGGGGGAGGCTGTCCCGGCGGATCCGCCTGATCGTCTTCTTCTTCGATGGCCTCGTGTTCGAGCCGCCGGTCGGTCCAGAAGTCGCCGGCTTCGGCGGGTTGGGTATGTTTGATCCGCTCGATCTATAATTGGGATGTGCGTTTTTCATGTGCGAGGAGAGACGGTGTGAACACGAATCGCCTGATGGGAATCGTGCTGCTGCTGGCCGGGATCGCGGTGGGGGTGGTCGCGGCGGCGTGGCTGCTGACTAACGAAGATCTGGAATCCACATCCGCGCGGATCCTGGGGTTGGGGCTGGCGCTGATCGTGCTGGTCGCGCCGATGGTCGGGGCGGGGGCCTATCTCGCGTTCGCCGGCGGGCAGGAAGCGCGTCAGGCTCAGGACGCGGCACAGCAGCGCAAGCTGCTGAATATCGTGCAGAGCCGGGGTCAGGTGCCGATCGACGAAGTCGCCGTGGAGATGCAGCTTCCGCGCGAGCAGATCCGTGAGGCGATTTACTCGCTGGTTGGGCTGGGCGTCTTCAGCGGTTATATCAACTGGGATAAGGGCGTGCTGTATTCGGAGCAGGCCAGCCAGCTTCGGGATCTGAAGCAGTGCCCCAACTGCGGCGGCGAGATCAACCTGACCGGCAAGGGTATCGCGCAGTGCAAGTTCTGCGGGACGGAATTTTACCTGTCGTAGCAGCCTCACCGCTAAATCCCCTTTCCATCAAATGGACCGGGGATTACCGGGCGCGCTTGTTAGCCCGCCCCTGCACGGCGGTGCAATCTCCCCTCTCTATACCGTGGAGAGGGGTGCCGACCGAAGGTCGGGCGGGGGTGAGGCCCTGACTCACGACTCAAAACTCACAACTCACAACCCTTTCATAGGAGCGAACGTTTCATGAGCGCCGACACGATCCTTCGCCAACAACTCCTGGACCTGCTGCGCGGCGGTCAGGCCCATATGAGTCTGGATCACGCCGTGGCGGATTTCCCGGAGATGTATTTCAACGCCCGCCCGCCGAATGTGACCTACACCTTCTGGCACCTGATCGAACACCTGCGCTTTGCCCAGTGGGATATTCTGGACTACATGCGCAACCCGGACTATCAATGGCCGAGCTGGCCGGCTGATTACTGGCCGGCACCGGACGCCCAGGCGGATGAAACGCAGTGGAACGAAACGCTGAGCCGCTTCCGCGACGATCTGCGGGCGCTGGAAGTGATGGTCGAGAACCCGGCTATCGATCTGGGCGCGCCGCTGCCTTACGCGCCGCAGCATACCTATCTGCGCGAGCTTCTGCTGGTGGCCGATCACAACGCCTATCATGTTGGGGAATTCGCCATCCTGCGGCAGGTGATGGGTCTCTGGCCTCCCGGCGCGACATAGTGGTTGGTTGTTGTTGGCCCTTCCTCGTCTGGTCTTTGTTGTTGGCTCCCCTCCCCACTGGGTGGAGAGGGGAAAACGCACGGGACAAAGCCCATCTCCAAAAGCGTGGGGAGGGATTTAGGGAGGGACTAACAACTGTTCACCGCTTTCTCCCTGGTCAGGTGCGGCAAGGTCGTCTACACTAGGGAGCATATCGGCCTGGCGAAAGGTCCAACCGCATGACCGAACGATACTACGCCCCCGACTATCGGAAGAACGAGGTCTCGGCCATCGTCAAGGCGCTGGATCAGGGCTTCTGTGTGTCCGTGGTCGGACCGCCGAGCATCGGCAAATCCAACCTGCTCAAGTTTCTGGATCAGGAGCGGCTGTCCCTCAGCGATCCGGGCAGTCCGTGGGTGCAGTACGCGCCGAGCGCCATGCACAAAGGGCGGATGGTGTGCGTCAGCATCGATCCGAATGCGCTGCTGCCCGCGCTGCCCGCCGCCAGAGGCGATATCGCGGCCGGGGCATGGCCCGGCTTTGAGCTGATCACGCACCGCACCACGATCACGCCGCAGCTTTACCCGACCTTCACCGCCACCCAGCGCGCGGGGGATACCGATCTCGTGCGCGAGATCGCGCGGATGCAGGAGCGCTTCGAGAACGCGCACCCGGATCTGACGGACTTTGAGGATCACCTGCACGCGCACCTCGCGCTGCGCCACCTGGAGAACATCCTCAACGCGGCCCTGACCAGCCACCGCATTCAGGAGGATCTGATCCGCATCGTCTACTTTATGGACGAGTTCGAGCGGTTTCTGGATACCATGCCGGATTACTTTTTCGTGGCGCTGCGCAGCATCCGCGACCGCTTCAAATATCAGGTGATGTTCGTGACGTTTACGCGCAACAGCCTGCCTTACCTGATCAAAGATGAGCGCATGACGACGCTGGAACCGTTTGCCGAGCTGTTCTTCGATAACCCGGTCTATCTCAAGCCGTTTGGCGATGACGACGCGTGGCGCATGATCGAGCAGTTAGAAGAGCGCAGCGTCTCGAAGGGCGATTACGCGCTCGGCCTGCTGATCCGGGCGACGGGCGGCTTCGCGGGCTTTTTGCGGGCGGGCTTTAAGCACGCCGACAAGCTGGCGGGCATCCAGGCGGGCGACAGCACCCAGTCGATTGGGCTGGCCGCGACCCGTTTGGCCGCCGAAGACAACGTGCAGGAAGAATGCAAGATGCTGATCCGCGGGCTGAACAACGACGAGGTCCGCACGCTGTACGGGATGGCGGCGGAGCAGACCGATCTGGACCCGGAGACGATCCGTGAGTTGATCAACAAGTCGCTGCTGACTCTGTCGCAGGGGGGCGTGATCCGCGTGGCGCCGCCGGTGCTGGCCGCCTATCTCCGCAACCATCCGACTCCGCCGGCCCCTCGCCCCCCGACGCGCCCGGTGACGATCCCGGCGTGAAATAACAGCCCCATCCCCTGTCCCCTCCCCACAGGTGGAGAGGGGAAAATGGCATTGAACCAAGTCCCTCTCCGCTTGCGAAGGGAGAGGGGCTCAGGGGAGTGAGGCTACATGCATGTCGGTAGAACGAGCAACTTACCTTTATCCCAGATCGTGAGGCGCATGGCTGATAATCGACACATGATGCAGGATATGTTTGGGCGCATTGCCGCGCGTTATGACCTGATGAACCGCCTGATGACCTTCGGGCAGGACCGGCGCTGGCGGCGCTTTGTCGTGCAGCAGGCGCGGCTGCGGCCCGGCGGCTGGCTGCTCGACATCGCCACCGGGACGGGCGACATCGCGCTCGAAGCGCGGCAGCCAGGTGCCCGATCTGCGCGTGGCGGCGGCGGATCTCACCCTGCCGATGATGCGCGTGGGCCAGCGGCGCAGCGGCGCGGATGCGATCGCGTGGCAGGCGGCGGATACGCTGTGCCTGCCCTATGCCGGTGCCGTGTTCGACGCCGTGACCAGCGGCTACCTGTTCCGCAATGTGCCGGATATTCCCGGCGCGCTGCGCGAACAGATGCGTGTACTCAAGCCGGGCGGCTGGCTCGTCACGCTGGACACAACCCCACCTCCGCACAATCTGCTTGCGCCCGGCGATCCAGTTCCATCTGCGTTTCGTGATCCCGCTGCTGGGGCGGATCATCACCGGCGAGGCGGACGCGTACCGCTATCTGCCCGAAAGCACGCTCGGCTTCAAGACCGCCGATGAACTGGCGGCTCTCATGCGCGCGGCGGGACTCGTGCAGGTGCAGTACCGGCGCTTCATGTTCAGGACGATGGCCGTCCACTGGGGGCAAAAACCATCGTGAGCAGCGCGCAAACAGCATCGGGTGTGCCCCGCCGCCTGATCGTCGCGATTTCGGGCGCGAGCGGCGTGATCTACGGCATCCGGCTCCTGGAAGCGCTGCGCCAGGATGCCGCCATCGAAACGCACCTGATCCTGACCGACGCCGCCCGGATCACCATCGCGCAGGAAACGGATTGGAAGATCAGCGCGGTTGAGGCGCTGGCCGATGAAGTTCACAAGCCCACCAACATCGGCGCGAGCATCGCCAGCGGCTCGTTCCGCACAATGGGCATGGCCGTGGTGCCGTGCAGCGTCAAAAGCCTCTCCAACATCGCGCACAGCAGCGCCGGGGATCTGCTGGCGCGCGCGGCGGATGTGCAGCTCAAGGAGGGCCGCCCGCTGGTGCTGGTGGTGCGCGAAACGCCGCTGCATCTGGGCCACCTGCGCCTGATGGTCCAGGCGGCGGAGATCGGCGCGGTGATTCTGCCGCCCGTGCCCGCCTTTTACAGCCGCCCCCAAACGGTCGATGATCTCATCAATGGCACGGTGGGCCGCGTGCTGCTGCGGTTGGGGATCGAAAACGACCTCTATTTTGAATGGCTGGGTTTGAAAGGCAGACCCCATGACTGAAACCCTTCCGCCGCTGCCGGATGATCTGCGCCCGGTGTTACGCGCGTTTCTGGCCGGACAGTCCACGCTGGCTCTCGGCACCGCCGGGCTGACCGACGGCCGCCCGCAGGTATCGCCGCTGTTTTTCGCCAGCGATGATGATCTGAACCTGTACTGGATCTCGGACCCGGAGAGCCGCCACAGCGCCAACCTGCACGATTGGGATGATGCCGCCGCCGCGATCTTCGCCTCAACCTGGGACTGGAATGGGATCAAAGGGGTCCAGGTGGAAGGCCGCGCCCTGGCTGTCACCGACGCGGACGAGCGGCAGCGCGCCTTGGATCTGTACCGGGCGAAGTTCCCGTTCGTTACCGACAAGTTCACTGACCTGATCGCGCAGAGCGTGGTGTATGTGCTGCGTCCGCGCTGGATCCGCTGGCTGGATAACGCGCGGCGGTTTGGGTATAAACAGGAATTCTCGCTCGAACACCCGGCCGGAGCCGGGCAGCGACGGATAGAAGGACAGATCGTTGGAAAGTCAGGCTTTTGCACAACTGTTTCTCGTCGTTGGCGTTGGTCGTCGGGGCGGCGCAGCTTGCCGGGGCCGCCGCTCGATCGGTCCGGCAGCCGCGGGTGTTTGGCGAACTGCTGGCCGGCGTGATTCTCGGCCCCACCCTGCTCGATATGCTGCACTGGGATGTGTTTGACGATCCCGTGCTGCTGGAAGACACGCTGCACCAACTGGCCGAACTGGGCGTGCTGCTGCTGATGTTCACCATCGGGCTGGAAGTGCATCTGCGCGAGCTGCTCTCGGTGGGCAAAGTCGCGCTGTGGGGCGGCACGCTCGGCGCGCTGCTGCCCGTGCTGATCGGCATGCCGATCGTGTGGGCGTTTGACCATTCGCTCGAGTCGTCGGTGTACGCGGGTGTGGTGCTGGCCGCGACCTCGGTCAGCATCTCGGCGCAAACGCTGCTCGAACTCGGCGTGCTGCGCACCAAAGAAGGGTTAGGGCTGCTGGCGACGGCGGTCGTCGATGACGTGCTGGCGATCCTGCTGCTGTCCATCGTGATTGCGACCATGTCGCCGGACGCCGAGGGAGCCTCCATCGGGTCGATCCTCTGGATTCTCGTGCGGATGGCGCTCTACCTGGGCGGGGCGCTGGCGGTGGCCTGGTTCGTGCTGCCGCGGCTGTTTCAGTGGATTTATCACCAGCGGCAGTTATCGGGCGGGCTGGCATCGTTTGCGCTGATCGCGGCGCTGGTGTTCGGCTGGGGAGCCGATGTCCTGGGCGGCGTGGCGGCCATCACCGGGGCGTTTATCGCGGGCGTCGGGCTGAGCCAGATGAACCCCCGGATCAAGAGTGGAGATCGAGGATACCGTCCGCGCGCATTTCGTACTCGTTGCTGGTGCCGATCTTCTTCATCAACGTCGGCCTGCAACGCCGATCTGACCGAGATCAGCCTGTCGGCCATCCCGCTGACGGTGCTGGTGTTGATTATCGCCGTGATCACCAAAATCGTCGGCAGCGGCGTCGGGGCGCGGATCGGCGGCTTCGACCGGGACGAGGCGTTCCGGCTTGGGCGTCTGCATGGTATCGCGCGGCGAGGTCGGCCTGATCATCGCGTCGTTGGGGCTGACGAATGGGCTGCTCGAAGACGATCTGTTCCAGCCCTTGTTCGTGGTGATCCTGCTGACGACGGTCCTCACGCCGCCGATGGTGCGGCTGGTTTTCCGCTCGCACAGCACCATGACGGAGACGAACAGCGTCCAGCCGACGCTCCAGAGCGAAATGCGCTAGTGCCTGTCAGCCCCTCCCTAAATCCCTCCCCACAGAGTGGAGAGGGACTTGAGGCTCCCCCTTTCTCCGTGCGTGCAAAGCACGCCTGGGGAAAGGGGCCAAAAAAACTGCATAACACGCTTGAACAACCATCTGAGGAGATGTATGGTTATGGCCAAACTGGTCCTGCTTGTCACCTCGCAGATCGAAAAAGGGGTTGCCGTGGCCGAGGCGTGGGAAGCGGCCGGCGCGGCCGGCATCACCCTGATCGACAGTTACGGACTGTATCACCTGCGCCAGCGCAGCAAGGGCGTCGAGCTGCCCCTGTTTGTGTCGATGGCCCAGGTGATGCGCGAGATCGAACAGACCAACCAGACGCTGTTCACCGTGGTGGACGATGATCTGGTCGATGCCCTGGTCGAGGCGGCGCGCAAAACGCTGGCGGTCGAGAGCCTGGACGAGCCAGACGCCGGGATCATGTTCGTGATCGACGTCGAGCGCACGATTGGCATGAAAACCCGGCGAGTGAACACCCGATGACCAACGACAGCGCCGCGCGGATTCTCGCGCTGATTCCCGCCTATAACGAAGCCGAGCGGTTGGGCGGCGTGATCGCCGCGACGAAGCACCAGCTTCCCGTCCTGGTGGTCGATGACGGCTCCATCGATGCCACGGCCACCGTGGCCGAGTCCGCCGGGGTCGAGGTGATCCGCCAGAAGCCTAACCAGGGCAAAGGCGTCGCGCTGCGGACCGGGTTCGGCTGGGCGCTGGATCACGATTATGACGCCGTGGTGACGCTCGACGCCGACGGCCAGCACGACCCCGCCGAGATCTTCAAGTTTCTCGATCTGTACGAGATTCGCCAGCCGGATCTGATCATCGGGGAGCGGCAGTTCACCAAGATGCCCTTTCCGCGCAACCTGTCCAATACCTTCGGGCGGTGGCTGTTCTCCAAGGCGCTCGGCCAGACGGTGCGCGATAACCAGTCCGGCTACCGGCTGATCAGCCGCCGGCTGATGCAGGCCACGCTCGACAGCCGCGAAGGGGGCTTTGAGTTCGAGGTCGAGATGATCGTCACGTGCGTGCGGCGCGGCTATACGCTGGCGGGCGTGCCGATCCGCACGATCTACGCGGGGCAGGGCAGCCATATCAAGCCGGTGCCCCAGACCATCCATTTTTTCCGGGTGGTCTGGCAGACGTGGCGCGCCATGCAGCGGGATACTAACAGCGGGTGAGGTTTACCCACGCAAGGACATACAATGTTCAGATTCATCACGATACTGATTCTCGCCGCACTCGTCATGACCGCGTGCAAATCGGAGACGCCGGAGCGCCCCACGCCGCGCACCGATTATCCGACGCCCGCGCCGGTGACGTTCGTCCCGCCGACGCCGCTCCCGCCGACGATCACGCCCACCGATCCGGTGGTGTCGCGCCCGGTGCCGGACGTCGAACTGGCGACGCTCGACGGCGGCACGATCCGGCTGCGCGATTTGAGCGGTGAGGTTGTCTTCCTCAATTTCTGGGCGACGTGGTGCGTGCCCTGCCGCGAGGAGATGCCCGATCTCCAGGCGTTTCAGGATGACTACGGCGATCGGGGTGTGCGCGTGATCGCCGTGACCGATCCAACCGACGGGCAGACCGAGGCGGATATTCGCGCGTTCGTGGATGAATACGATCTGACATTCACCATCGCGCTGTCGTCGGATGCGGCGTTTTACCGCCAGTTTGGCGTAGAGCCGATCCCCACCACGCTGATCATCGACCGGGCAGGGCGGGTGCGCGGCCGCCATATCGGCGCGATGCACGTGGACGATATGGTGGCCTATCTCGAAGCGGCGGATAACTAGCGTGGATGGATCACAACTGGCAGCACTAGGATTCGGGCTGGCGGCGTCCCTGTCGTGGGGCACGAGCGATTTTAGCGGCGGAATGGCGTCCAAACGCGCGCCGGTATTTGGCGTGATGCTTGTCTCCTATGCGGTGGGATTGGTGCTGCTCGTCGCGCTGGCGATGGTCAGCCGGGAACCTCTCGCGTCGTCGGCGGATTTGATCTGGGCAGCCGTCGCGGGCGTCGCGGGTGGAGCAGGTCTGACGGCGCAGTACCGCGCGCTGGCGATGGGGCGGATGGGCATCGCCGCGCCGGTCGCCGCCGTGCTCGGCGCAACCATCCCCGTGATCTTCAGCGCGTTTGCCGATGGCATGCCCGGCGCGTCGAAGCTGGCCGGCTTCGCGCTGGCGATTGTCGGGGTGGCCCTCATCTCGCGGGCGCATGCGGCGAGCGGCGGCTCGAATGGGCTCGGGCTGGCGGTGATGGCGGGAACGGGATTTGGCCTGTTTTTCGTCCTGATCGATCAGGTGAGTGAAGATGCGGTCTTCTGGCCGCTGGTCGCGGCGCGGGGCGCATCGTTCGCGGCCTTGCTGATCGTCGTGATGTTGTCCAGCCGCGTCGGGTGGCTTCCCCGGCGTGATGGCCTGCCGGTCGTGATCCTGGCCGGCGTGCTGGACGTGGCCGGCAACACGTTTTTTCTGCTGGCATCCCAATCCGGGCGGCTGGATGTGGCGACCGTGCTGTCCTCGCTCTACCCGGCGGCGACGGTCGTGCTGGCGCGCACGCTGCTGCACGAGCATATCACGCGCGTGCAGGCGATCGGGATCGGCGCGGTGCTGGTGGCGATCCCCCTGATCGCGGCTTAATCCATCTGCCAGTCGATCAGCATCCGGGCGACCAGCGCGGCCCGGCGGTGCAGCGACCGGATATGCACATGCTCGTGTGCGGCATGCAGCCCGCCGCCGTCGCCGCCCAGACCATCGAGCGTGGGGATGCCGAGTCGCGGCGGTGAAATTGCCGTCACTCGCGCCGCCGCTGCCATCCTCACGGAGTTCCAGCCCAAGCGAGGCCGCGATCGCCTGCGCCTGCCGGACGGTGCGGATCATCTGCTCGTTGCGCTCCATTGGCCCGCGATCAACGCCTCCCTCGACGACGACTTCCGCGCCCGGCAGGGTAGGCAGCAGGTTCTGGATCGCGCCGTCGATGCGCGCGGCCTCGCTCGCCTTGAGGAAACGCACATCAACTTCGAGAGTCGCTTCGGGCGGGATGACGTTGGTGGCGATGCCGCCGCTGATCACCGTGACCGATACAGAGGTTCCGTTGGGCAGATCGTTGAGGCTGTGCAGATAGAGCGCCTGATGCGCCGCCTCGATCACCGCGTTGATACCCTTTTCGGGGGCCTGCCCGGCATGCGACGCGCGCCCCTTCGTGCGGACCGTGTACCGCCCGATCCCTTTGCGCCACGCCTTGAGCGCTTCCCCTTCCGAGGCTGGCTCCATGACCAGCACCAGACCCGCCGCTCTCGCCTTCTCCTCGATCAGCGCGCGCGAGCTGAGGCTGCCGATCTCCTCGTCGCTGTTATGGAACATCCAGATCGGGCGGCGCGGGATCTCGCCGCGATCGCGCAGGCCGCGCATCACTTCGAGCGCAATCGTCACGCCCGCCTTCATATCGGCTGCGCCCGGCCCGTAGAGCGTGCCGTTTTCCTCGCGCAGCGGCATCGTGTCGAGCGTGCCGACCGGCCACACCGTATCCAGATGCGTGATGAGCAGGATCGGTTTGCCGGGTGCGTCGCCGTTCCAGACGGCGAACGGCAGATCACCGGACGTGCCGCCGGGGTAGATCGTCACCTCCGCGCCCATGTCGCGGCAGGTGTCGGCCACATAGCGCCCCAGCACATCGACGTGGTCCTTGCTCGTGCTCGGTGATTCCATCAGGACCAGCCGCCGCAGCAGGTCCACCATTTCGGGCGTGCGCTCGTTAAAGAACTGTAACAGGTCAGCCATCGGGTATCCTCATAGTTGAGAAAAAGGTCGTCGGTTGTTCGTTATGGGTTTTAAGTCATGAGTTTTGAGTTATGAGTTAGGCTTTATGCTCGATCGGCCTCACCCCCGACCCCCTCTCCAGCATAGTCAGAGAGAGGGGAGCGTCTTGTAGGGGCGGGTTAACAAACCCGCCCAAAGAGGCCCTGGGGGTTGCCCGACCCGCTGGGTCGCGTCCCCTTCTCTACCCCGGTTGGAGAGAAGCATCAAGAGGGGTGCGGCGCAAACTCAGAACTCAAGACTCAAAACTCATAACCCATTCCCTCTGTTCTACCACACTGCGCGCGCCATCACCATTCGCAATTCGCGCGGCGCAAGCGTATGATTAAAGCGCTGCATGGTGCCTGATGCTGAACGTGGTCTTGAGTGATGAGCATGCCGAAGCCGAAGCCGAATCTTGATCTGAACGAACACCCGCATCGCCGCTTATAACCCGCTGACCAACGAGTGGATTCTCGTCTCGCCGCATCGCGCCAAACGCCCCTGGCGCGGACAGGTCGAACCGCCAGCACCCGAAGTCCGCCCCACCCACGATCCGACCTGTTACCTGTGTCCCGGCAACAAACGCGTAGGCGGACAGGTCAATCCCGCCTATGCCGCGACCTATGTCTTCGATAACGACTTCCCGGCGCTGCTGCGCGACACACCGACCACCGAATCGACCGATCACCCGCTGTTCCGCGCCCAGGGCGACCGGGGGATCTGCCGCGTGATCTGCTTCTCGCCGCGCCACGATCTGACGCTGGCGCTGATGGAAACGGCCGACATTCGCCGCGTGGTTGATACGTGGGCCGAGCAGACGCTCGACATCGGCGGGCACGATTTTATCGGCTACGTGCAGATCTTCGAGAACAAGGGCGAGATGATGGGCTGCTCCGATCCGCACCCGCACGGGCAGATCTGGTCCACCACGTGGATGCCGCGCGAAGTCGCTAAGGAGATCGTCGCGCAGCGGGAGTATTTCAACGCGCACGGCGTCACGCTGCTGGCCGATTATCTGGCCGAAGAACAGCGCCGCCAGGAGCGCATCGTCTACGCCAACGAGCATTGGACGGTGTTGGTTCCGTTCTGGGCGACGTGGCCCTTCGAGACCCTGCTGGTCAGCAACCGGCCCGCGCGCCGCCTGCCGGATCTGGACAGCGCCGAGCGCGACGCCCTGGCCGACGCCATCCATCACCTGACCGTGCGCTACGACAACCTGTTCCTGACGTCGTTTCCCTACAGCATGGGCTGGCACCAGCAGCCAACCGACGGCGCGGACTATCCCTACTGGCACCTGCACGCGCACTACTACCCGCCGCTGCTGCGCAGTGCGACGATCAAAAAGTTCATGGTGGGCTACGAACTGCTCGCCACACCGCAGCGCGATATTCCCGCCGAGCAGGCCGCGGCCCGGCTGCGCGATCTGAGCGACCCGCACTACAGCCGCCAATGACCGCGACTGAGGGGGGTATGGCATCATCCGAACGTCTCTCACGCCTGTTCTGGCCGGTGGTCGCCCTGCTGGTGATCGCCGGGGCCGCGCTGCGCTTTGTCGATCTGGGCGGTCCGAGCCTGTGGATCGACGAGATGTTCACCGCGATGCGGGCGCAGGCGTCGCTCCAGCGGATGTTCGTGCTGGTGCGCGAATCCGGCAACCAGACGCCCTTTTATTACCTCGCCCTGCAAGCCTATCCAACGGGGTCGGAATGGGCGCTGCGCTCGTTTTCGGCGCTGCTCGGCCTGCTGGGGATCGTGCTGCTGGCGTACACCGTCCGGCAGCTTTATGGCCGGGCGGACGTGGCGCTGTGGGCGGCGGCGCTGCTGGCCGTCAACCCCTATCACGTCTGGCTGTCGCGCAACGGACGGTTCTACAGCCTGGTGTTTGTGCTGGCACTGCTGGCATCGTACAGCTTTTTGTGGCTGATCAACCACCAGCAGTCGAGAGTCCATTGGGTGCTGCTGGTGCTGTCCAGCGCGGCGGCCTATATCACCCACTATCTGACGGTCGCGCTGCCCGTGGCGCAGTACGTCGTGTTAGGCTTTGTGCTGCGCCGGCGACGCCGCTTTTTCCGTCACTGGCTGCTGGCCCAGATTGTGGCCGGGATTCCGCTGCTGCTGTGGGTGATCTACCTGATGCGAGGGGGAACTGTGTCGGCCGGGATCAACTGGATCGAAAAGCCCGCGCCGGAAGATATTCTGCTCACGCTAACCAACATGACGGTGGGCTATACGCAGGATGTCCCCTGGTACGCGCTGCCCGGACTCGCGCTGGCGCTGGCCGGATTAGCGATCGGGGTGGCACGCACTGTCCGCCAGCCGGTGATCCAGACCGAGCGCTGGTACTGGTTCTGGCTGGTGACCCTGACTTTGCTCAGCATTTTTGCTGTCTCGTGGCTGCTCCACCCGCTGTATGTGGACCGCTATTTCGCGCTGTTTCTGCCGGGGATCATCCTGCTTGTGGTCTACGGATGGGATACACTGGCCGAACGCGGCCGCCCGCGATGGGGCGCGGCAGCCCCGTGGCTTAGCACGGGGGCGCTGGCGGTGATCGCGCTGACCGGGCTGGTGCAGGTGATCACGACCATCGACGCGCGCCGCTATTACAAGGAAGAGTGGGAGCAGGCGGCTGATTACGTGGCCGCCAACTTCCAGCCCGGCGACGGCGTGCTGGCGGGTACGCCGCCCGAACTGCTCCTGTTCAAACGGTACTTCGCTGTGCAGGATTTCGCCTATTCCTGGACGAAAGAAGATAATCTTCAAACCATTGAGCCGTACCAGGAGCCGGTCAGCCGGGTGTGGATGATCAGCCATCTCACCCACCGGAAGACCACGCACAACAACGAACTGGTTCAGCCAGGGGAGCGCGGGTCGGACCCGGTGACGTACTGGCCGCCCTGGGTGGATCAGCGCCGCGCGCAGATTATCGATCAGCGGCAGTTTAACGGGATTACGGTCTTCCTCGTGGATACGAGCGAGGAAGCCACCCTGCTCATGGAATCACCTTAACATCTGAGGAAAGGAACTTATGTCCGCTCTGAGGGAGACCATTCTCAGCACCTTCGAAAAACATTTCCACACGCCGCCGACGCTGCTGGCGCACGCACCGGGCCGCGTCAATATCATCGGGGAGCACACCGATTACAACGACGGCTTTGTGCTGCCCGCGGCGATTGACCGGGCGGTGTACATCGCGGCGCGGCCCCGCACCGATACGACCGTTCGCATCGTGTCGGTGGATTTTGACGCCCGCACGCAGTTTGAGCTTGATAAGCTGGACGATCCCGATCTTCCGGCGTGGAGCCGCTATCCGCGCGGGGTGCTGTGGTGGCTGCAAGGCCACGGCCACTATGTGCCTGGCTTCGACGCGGTCATCGGCGGTGATATTCCGATCGGCGCGGGGCTGTCGTCGTCGGCGGCCGTCGAGGTCGGGATGATCGAGTTGGGGCTGGCACTGGGCGGCGGGCGCATGGATCAGGTGGATAAGGCGCTGGCCGGCGTCGAGGTCGAGCACCAGTTTATCGGGATGCCATGCGGCGTGATGGATCAGATGGCATCCGCGATGGGCAAGGCCGGGCACCTGCTGCTGATCGACTGCCGCACGCTCGGCGCGGAGCCGATCCCCGTGCCGGCCAGCGTGAGCATCGTGATCATGGATACGGCTAAGCAGCGCGGGCTGGTCGATTCCGAATATGCGGCGCGGCGCGAACAGTGCGAGACCGCCGCCGAGAAGTTGGGCGTCGCGGCCCTGCGCGACGTGACCGCCTCGCAGGTGGAAGCAAACCGCGAATTGTTAGGTGATATACTCTACCGCCGCGCCAAGCATGTCGTGACGGAAAATGACCGCGTCAATCTCACGGTCGTCGCGCTGCGCGCGGGAGGATTGAAGACGGTGGGCACGGCGCTCCAGAAAAGCCACCTCAGCCTGCGCAACGATTACGAGGTAAGCTGCCCCGAACTCGATACGATGGTCGAACTGGCGAACGCGCAGCCCGGTTGTTACGGCGCGCGGATGACCGGCGGCGGCTTCGGCGGGTGCGCGGTGGCACTGGTGGAAAATGGGGCGGTCGAGGCGTTTGTGCAGGCGGTCGGCCCGGCCTATACCGAAAAGACCGGCTTAAATCCGCGCCTGTACGTCTGTCAGGCCGCCGCGGGCAGCGCCGTCGAGACGCTGTAAACGGCGCCGCAAGCAGCGCACCCATTCTGATGTCCGATTCGTCTTCTCCCGCTCCCAAACCGCCGCGACCCGTGCTCGAAGTCGCGGCGCTGTTTTTGCGCATCGGCGCGACCGCGTTTGGCGGTCCAGCCGCGCATATCGCCATGATGCGCCAGGACGTGATCGCAAAGCGCAAATGGATCGACGAGCAGCATTTCCTCGATCTGCTCGGCGCGACCAACCTCATCCCTGGCCCCAATTCGAGCGAGATGGCGATGCATATCGGCTACGTGCGCGCCGGGCTGCGCGGCCTGCTGGCGGGCGGGTTGGGCTTTCTGCTGCCGGGCATGATTATGACGCTGGCGCTGGCCTGGGGCTATGTTGAGTACGGCACAACTCCGGCGGCCGGCTGGCTGCTGTACGGCATCAAGCCCGTGATTATCCCGCTGATCCTGGTGGCGCTGTGGAGTCTGGCGCAAAAGGCCGTGCATGACTGGCTGACCGGCGTCGTCGGCGTGCTGAGCCTGATCCTGTACTTTGCGGGCGTGAACTTCGTGCTGATCCTGGTGGGCGGCGGGCTGCTGGTCATGCTGATGCGCGCCCGGTCAGGCCCGCTGCACGCGGCGCTGGTTCCACTGCCATTCGCCGCAAGTACAGCCGTCAGTGCGGCCGCAGGTACAGCCGCAGGTGCAGCCGCCGCGACAATCAATATGGCCCGGCTGGCCTGGGTGTTCTTTAAGATCGGGGCGCTGCTCTACGGCTCCGGCTACGTGCTGTTTGCCTTTATGCACGCCGAACTGGTCGAACACTACGGCTGGCTGACCGAGCAGCAGTTGATCGACGCGATCGCGTTTGGGCAGATGACGCCCGGCCCGCTGTCCACGACGACCACGTTCATCGGCTACCTGCTGGCCGGGGTGCCGGGGGCGCTGCTGGCGACGTTTGCCTTTTACCTGCCGGCGTTTATCGTCGTGGCCCTCAGCAACCCGCTGATCCCGCGTATCCGCCGGTCGGTGTGGGCAAGCAGCCTGCTGGACGGCGTGAACGTCGCCTCGCTTGGGCTGATGACGGGCGTCACCTGGGAACTGGCCCGCGCCGCCTACCCGGACGTATTCACACTGGCGCTGGGCGCTGTCGCCGCGGTGCTGATGCTTCGTTATAATATCAATTCAGTAGGGCTGGTGCTGTTCGGGGCCGGGATGGGATTGCTGAGCGCGCTGTATTAGGAACGCAGTGATTGGTGGTTGGTTGTTAGTTTTTGGTTCTTGGTTTTTAGTGAGGTCCGTCGTCTCGAAGGATTCCCACTGTTCGACGGCTGGCTCTTACCAATAACTAAAAACCAATCACCAATAACCGGAAGGAGATCAGCACGGCATGGACGATGAACCTTTAACAACCCGGTTGTGGATGGGCGGAGTCGAGGTCGATTTTTTGCGGTGGACCGCACACGGCCTGATTTATACGCGGGTAGGGTCGCGCGAGACAATGGCGAATCTGACGCGCGGCACGCTCCGCCGCCTGCTGCAAGAAGGCACCCTGCGGATCGAGGGCTACCGCCCGGATTGGGCCTATTTCGAAGACGACGAGGACGATCCGCCCGCTGGCAAGGAGCCATAAGCAATGGCCCGGCAGTCGCACGGATTGCCGCCCGGACCCAAACCGCCGCCCCGCGTGGACGACTGGCTGGTTGGCGGTGAGGAGGATCGCCCCGCGCGACCCCGCTGGAATATCTGGCGGGCGCTCGGACTCGCGGCCGCGGTGATCGGTGCGTTTCTGTTCCTGAGCGTTATTTTTGGCACGAACGCGGGGACGTGTGTCCTCTCCATCCCGGCGGGGATGGCCCTCTATGAAGTGTGGTACCTGACGGTTGAGCGATTGGAATAGCAGGTAACGATCGGCATGACCAGCAAGCGCAGCATCTTCTTTGACGAGTGGCAGGCGTGCCTGCGCGCGCACTATATCCACGTCATCCGCACCAATGACGCCGTGACCGAGCGGACGCTGCGATCGGTCTTGCGGCAAAGCGGCCTGACCGACGCGGATCTCCAGCGGCTGGTCGATGAGGCATTTGCGCTTGGCCCGGTGGATCCCGACGATGAGATCCGTATGGAGCCGGACCTCACGGCCGCCGATGAGCTTCCGGCCGAGCCGGAGGCACTCGTTACCGACGAGGAAGCGGGCGACGAGACAGCGCTCCCTGACGAGATCCCGCCCGACGACGAATCGGAACCGGCACCCCTCGACGAGACTCCTGCCGCCGACGATGGCGCTGAGGGTGTTGAGGGTGCTGAGGACGAGCCGCCGCCCGATGCCGATCAGCCGCCTTCACCGCATCAATTGTCGATGTTCTGAGGGAGAGCCTAACTCCCCGGTTTGTTCACATAGTTTACCCCTCCCTAAATCCCTCCCCGCAGGTGGAGAGGGACTTCACTCTCCCCTTTCTCCGCGTGCGGGGATAAGGGACGCCGACCGAAGGTCGGACGGGGATAGGGGTAAAGAAGGAATGCCGCCTGATACGCCTTTGCGGGCGGGCTTGTTAGCCCGCCCCTACGAATTGGCGCGCAGCAAGCACCTTTCTCCCCTCTCCATCACATGGAGAGGGGCAGGGGGTGAGGCCAATCCGGCTACTGAATCACCGGCTCGACCCAATACGCGCCGCGCTCGCCTTCCGCCGTCCAGCCGACGGTGCCGGCGTAGTTGACCTGCCACCAGATCCGGTTATCGTTGCCACACTGCGGCCCGCCCACGACAGTGAACGTCGCGCCGCCGGGGATCTCCCCGATCACGCTGCCGCTCACCGTGCCGGGCGCGCTGCGGAGCGCGTTGGGCAGGCCGGGCAGCACGCGCCCAACCCCGCCGGGCACGAGCCGCGCGGGGCCGCTGTTTGTGCAGACAAACGGCTCGACCCAGTAGTTGAGTCCTTCTCCTTCGCCCGTCCAGCCGGTCAGGCCGTTATAGTTGATCTGCCACCAGTAGCGCCCATCGGTGCCACACTGCGGCCCTCCAAGGACGTAGAAGAATGCACCGCCGGGGATCTCTCCGATCACGCCGTCGCCGCCGGAGCCGGGCACATTGCCGCGGATCACGTTAGCCGGGCCGGGGATCACGAAGGCCGATGCGGCGACCGTCAGGCGTGGGTTGGGCGAGCAGGACATCGGCGGCGGCGGGCCATCGCCGGGGTGGGGCTGGATCCAGTAGCTGTTGCCTTCGCCTTCGGGCGTCCAGCCGATATTGCCGTTGTAATTGACCTGCCACCAGTAGCGCCCATCGTTGCCGCACTGCGGACCCGCCAGCACGGTAAAGAATGCACCGCCCGGAATCTCGCCCAGGATGGCGCTGGTCGTGCCGGTGCCGGGGGCGCTGCGCAGGATATTCGGCAGGCCGGGCAGCACGCTCCCCGCCACGCCGACGATCATCCGGGGCGGCAGCGTGCAGCTCACGGGAAACGGAGTTGGCGTCGGGACCGGGGGGGGTGGCGTCCCGCCCAAGGGCTGGATCCAGTAGGTGCTGCCTTCGCCTTCCGCTGTCCAGCCGATCGTGGTGCCGTACTGCACGCGCCAGTATGACCAGCCTTCCGGTCCGCACTGCGGGCCGGTCAGCACGGTGAACACGCCGCCCGCCGGGATCTGGGTGATGGTTTCATAGTTGGTGCCGGGGCCAACGCGCAGCCGGTTCGGCAGGCCGGGTGTGACCTGGGCCTGCATGCCGGGCGCGAGGCGCGGCGCGGGGCTGAGCGGGCAGCCAAACGGCGCAAGCCAGTAGATACCGTTCTCGCCTTCGGGCGTCCAGCCGGTGATACCCGCGTAATTGACCTGCCACCAGTAGCGCCCCTCGTTATCGCACTGCGGCCCGCTGAGCACGCTGAAGACGCCGGTGCCGGGGATACGCCCGAAGATCAGGCTGTCGGGGCCACGCCGGGGCAGGGAGCGGATCAGGTTGGGCAAGCCGGGTGTCACATACGCCGTGGTGCCGGCGGCCAGGCGCGGCTGCAAGGTGCAGGCGATCGGCACGGGCGTGGTGCTGTACGGCATCAGCCAGTAGATCCCGCCTTCACCTTCAGGCGTCCAGCCGATCTGACTGTTATAGCTGACCTGCCACCAGTTACGCCCCTCGTTATCACACTGCGGGCCGCTCACCACCGTGAAGACTCCGCCGCCCGGAATGGTGCCCATAATCAGGCTGTCGGGGCCGCGCCGGGGCTGCGTGCGGAGTGCGTTGGGCAGGCCGGGCGTAACCTGTCCGCTCCCGCCGATCGTCAGGCGCGGGGCCAGCGTACACGCGATCGGGGCCGGTGAGCCACCGCCCGACGGAAAGTCGGTGCGGACTCGCCACGCATTCGGCCCCCAGACGAGGCTCACATTCCACGGCGACGCGATGCCCTCGGTGCCGGGTACGCGCGTTGCGGTGCCGTTCTGCCACACATACACCGCGTCGCTGATATACGCGAGGGACTGCCCATCGGACGATATGGCGATGTTCCGGGACTCGCCCGTGAAGTTGAGCATCTGCTCCTGCTGCCGGCTGGGATAAACCGCCGTCCAGGTATTCACGATATTGCCATCGGCGGCGGTGCTGGTCCCGACAAACGCCGTCGCGGAATTGTTCGGTGTTACCGTGCTGTAGAGTTCGGGCTCGGCGGGCATCTCATATTGATCGCCGGTAGCCGGATCGACCAGATACCGCCGGCCAGATGCGTAAATCAGGCCGAGATACTGCTGGCCCACGTTCATTACCCAGTCCGCGCGGGAAACCCACTCTGTCGCGGAACTGCCGATCAGCGTATCGTGGATCAGCGTGCCGTCCGGCGCGTAGAGATAGGCATGTTCTTCAAACTCGCTCGTTGTTTCGCTTACCGCTACGTTGCGCACCAGAATTCCCCGGTCGCCCCACAGCACCTCGTGGACGGGGATAAAACCGGCGTCCGCGAACGGGAATGGCAGGTTGGTTACGATTGCCGTCTGCTGGCCGGATGCGAAGTCGTAAACCACCAGTTGGTAGTGGCTGTCCGGCAGGACGAGTTCGGACCAGGCGAGGCGGTTCCCGTCGGGCGACCAGACCGGCGTGCCGCGCATGATCACGCGATCCGGGGTGCCCTCTTGCCAAAAGACCGCGTCCGGGGGCTGATCCGCAACGCGGACGGCGTTCCCGGTCGCCGGCTCCATCACCCAGATCGTGCTGGGGATCAGGCCCATGACGGGCTTCCCGGCGGCAATGGCTTCGATGGTAATCGTCGCCCACGAGTTGTACGCGACGCGCTGCCCGTTGGGGGAGAGGACCGGGCGCTCGTTATAGCCCCAGGTGGTAAGCTGCGTGACGGTGCTGCCATCCCATTTCCACAGATCGCCGTCTTTCAAGAAGACCAGCGGTGCGCCGCCGGCCTGAGCTGCCGCCTGGGCTGCGCCATCCGGCGCAAGTGGCATGAAGATCGCCAAAAATCCCATGAGGATCGCCAAAATCACCCGAACCATCGTATTATCCCCTTTCAAGGTAATGAAGCGGACACTCTATAGGGTTTGTACGCTCTCACCTGCCGGGCGTTCCTGCCGCGCTGCCTGTGTGCCGCCTGCGCGCTGCCTACGCCCATCCTACGCGACCGTCAGCGGGCGGGTCTGCGTGTCACGATCGACTGAGGAACTCCCCTGTAAGAATCATCGTATGTATAGCGTGTTTTGCCAAGTGGGGGGAGCAAGTCCGGCCCTCTCCATGCTGCCGAGGGGAGGATGAGGGGTCGTCTACTGTTTAGGGGTGAGGCTCTTTACTCCTCCAGTTCCAGGATGATCGGTCGCGCGATAGTGATTCCGCCCGCTGTAACCGGCTTCACCGGCCAGCCGTCGATGGCCGTCAGCACCTCCGGCGCGCCATCTGTCACCAGGATCGTATCCTCGAACTTCACGCCCGTGATCGACGGGTTCCACGCGCAGACCATGCCCGCTTCCAGCGCGGTTGGGTGACCCGGCGTGGCGAGAAATTCCCGCGCGCTGTAGCCGGCGATCCCGCCCTGGTGATGCAGCTTCCACTCCCCCTCGTAACCGGCGCGGGCGTAAGCATCCTGGGTGATTGTGAAAATATCGCCGAGAGTCGCGCCGGGCTTGCTGGCGGCGATCATCGCCGCGTCGATCTCGGCGCAGGCGTGCATCCGGCGGCGCAGATCATCCGACAGATCGCCAAAGTGCAGCAGCCGCGTCAATGAGCACACCAGCCCGTACCGCCGCCCGCCGAGCACCAGCATCGCGTAGCGTTCCATCTCTTTGTCGAGCGGGAGTGGGTGGCGGACCCGGTGAATCCGCTCGTCGGTCGCGATCAGGATGACGATCGGCGTGATGGTTCGGATCCGCACCTCGTCGGCCAGGATGCCGCTGATCTCCCACTCCGTCAGCCCCGGCTCGATGGACTCGATCGCCGCGCCCATCGCATCGGCGCACAGTTCGCCCAGCACGCGGAAGCGCTCGACCTCGACCGGGAGCAGACGCGCGCGAACCTGCTGGATCGCGGTGCCCAGGTTCAGCGCGCCGTCTACCGGCACATCGACCGCCAGCGTCCCGCCAACGTGGATCGGCATGGGCTGCTCCCACGGCGAGACATGGAGTTCGAAGCCGCGCCCTTCGACGTCATCTTCGACCCGCAGGCGCGGCGCTTCGATCGTCGTGGTCCACAGCTCGGCGCGGTCATCGGTGATCAGCACGCTGGCGACACCGGTCACGTCCGCGATATTCACCGCCACATCGACGCCGCCTGTGATCCACGCGACGTTATCTACCCGCTGCAACCACAGCGCGCTCACCTGATGCTCGGCCATCAGCGCCCGGACGCGGCCCAGTTTCGTTTGAACTTCCTGTGAGTAATCCATTATCTTAACCCTTTTGCATCGACACGGGCGTGCGGTACACACCCACAAAGCGCTATTTCTGGCTGTAATAGTTAACCAGCGCATCCCCCAACATCGGCAGGCAGTCGGTCACGTCGTTCCAGTGATATTCGGGCGTGCCGACATTCCACAGGTGGAAACCCACGATATACGGATCGTTCTCCACCTGCTGCGTATATTGCAGCATGTCGCGGGTGAGATCTTCGCAGCGAAACGGCGTGCTGCCGTCGCCGGGGCTGGCCTCGGTGAGAAACACCGGGATGCGGATCGCTTCCGGCATCTGCGGCAGTAACTGCTCATAATAGAGCCGGTAGCGGTAACCCAACCAGATCCCCGATTCCGAGAGGAGCTTGGTGGTATCGACGGCATAGGCGTGCAGCGCGACCCCGTGCAGCCGGCCCGGCTGGCAGGGATGCCGCAGCGCATATTCGTACACCGGGCGCAGATCGTCAAACTGGTAGGGTTCGGGGTTGCCCACGGCGAACGAAAACGCCAGCAGACAGGTGCCGCGCTCGCCGGCCAGCCGCATCGCCTCGATGGTGAAGGGCACCAGCCAATCGAACGGCGGGAAACACTCGTTCATGATCTCAAAATAATCGGCGGGCACGTTGGCCCATTCCCCCCACAGACCCGCCATCCAGGCGTTCGCCTCGACGACGGGATCCTGTGAGCTGTCGGGGCAGTCCACCATGCCGCGCGGCGTTTCGAGCGAGCGGTACACGATGAGCGTTTCGGGCGAGACCTGATCGATGCTGCGCAGGATCGGCTCGGTGCCGCTGGTGCCTTTGATCGTGCTCATCGGCCAGCCGATGTCGTGCAGGCGTCGGGCGAGATCAACCACCGGGCCGCCCTGTGCGCCGACGATCAGATGCAGGCCGAGCCGCGCGCGCTGCCCGGTAAACAGCGGCTCAAAGACGCGCTTATCGACAAATTGGATCGACAGGTTGTCGATCTGGTAGATCGCTGGCTGCCCGGCCTGTTCCGCGGTGCGGACGCCGGTCTGCACCCGGAAGCGCAGGCGGATCACCTGTCCGCGATAATCTTCCAGATCGATCTCGCGCAGGATCCAGTCATCTATGATACCGGGCGCGGTATTTTCGACGATCTGCGGCGGCGCGTTGTCACCCTTCGGGATCACCGGCTGCACGCCGATCTGCGTATCCACGATAAACCACGTGGTGCCACCATCCAGGCTGATCTCGACGGCCACCAGATCGCTCAGGGGCAGGCTGCCGCGCTGGCGGAACATGATCTGCGCGCCGAGTATGCCGTGCAGGTCGATATACGGCCGATATTCGAGCGTGCTCGTTTTGTTGGGCTGGAAGCCGTCCAACCTCCAGCCGCCGCCCTCGTAGCCGCCGCTGGGGTCAAACGACCAGTTCCCGTCGGTGCGCCACTGCGCCTGCGTATCCTCGAACGGATCGCCAAACGGCAGCGCGACCAGCATGGCCTGGCTGTTGACGGTCGGCGGGGGAGTCGCATCCTGTGGGTAAGCATCAGATGCGGGCAGGATCAGCAGCGCCAGCAGGATCAGGCCGCCCGCCGCGAAAAGAAGTCGAAATCGGAGTGTCACAGTGGAGTCCTCGTAATCAGTAGACAGTAAACAGTAAACAGTATTCAGTTTTTGGTTGTTGGTTCTTGGTCGAACAGAGCCAGAGTGCTCCGTTCCGCCAAAGATCGGGTGACGCGATTCTCATGTAGGGGCGGGTTAACAAACCCGCCCAGGGCACCTGGCGGGTCGCCCTGCAACGTATTTCGTATTCTCGTCACGTGTTCGCCCCTGCTATCATACTCCATCTTCCGCAGATCGGCAGACGCGCGATTTCTGAAATCTTCCTCGAAAGTTCATATGGCTTTCTTACGTTTTTCGGCTGGAAAAGCCGCTAGAATAACGCTGATTTATGCAACCCCTTCGTGGAAGGGTGCATCCAAGCTAACGGTAACGATCACAACACGAATAACCATCCAACGAGGAGTAAGTTTACTCATGCCGAAGCAGTTAGTCTTTGAGCAGGAAGCGCGGAACGGGCTGAAGGCTGGGATCGACATCCTGGCGCAGGCAGTGATGACGACGCTGGGGCCGAAGGGCCGGAATGTGGCGATCGACAAGAAATGGGGCGCGCCGACGATCACGCATGATGGGGTGTCGGTGGCGAAGGAAATCGAGCTGGAAGACCCGTATCAGAACATGGGGGCGCAGCTGTCTGAAGGAAGCGGCGACCAAGACGAACGACATTGCGGGCGATGGGACGACGACGGCGACGGTGCTGGCGTACTACATGGTGATGGAAGGCTTGCGCAATCTGGCGGCGGGGGCCAACCCGATGCTGCTGAAGCGTGGCATTGAGGCGGCGGCCAAGGCGGTATCGGACCGCATCGGGACGATGGCGCTGGAGATCAGCACGAAGGAAGAGATCGCGTCGGTGGCGGCCATTTCGGCGCAGGACCGCGAGATCGGCGAGCTGATTGCGGACGTGATGGACAAAGTCGGCAAGGACGGCGTCATCACGGTCGAGGAGAGCAAGGGGCTGGCCTTCGAGACGAAGTTTGTGGAAGGCATGCAGTTCGACCGGGGCTACATTTCGCCGTACTTCATCACCTCGCCCGACACGATGGAAGCGGTGATTGAGAACCCGTATCTGCTGATCTACGACAAGAAGATCTCGGCGGCGCAGGACCTGGTGCCGATTCTGGAGAAGCTGCTGCAGGTGGGGCGGCGCGAGCTGGTCATCATCGCCGAGGACATCGACGGCGAGGCGCTGGCGACGCTGGTGCTGAACAAGCTGCGCGGCATGCTGAATGTGCTGGCGGTCAAGGCGCCGGGCTTTGGCGACCGGCGCAAGGCGATGCTGCAGGACATCGCGACGCTGACCGGCGCGCAGGTCATCACCGAGGAGATGGGCCGCAAGCTCGAATCGGTGCGGCTGGACGACCTGGGGCGGGCTGGCAAGGTGGTCAGCGACAAGAACAACACCACGATTGTGGACGGCGCGGGCGACGAGAAGCAGATCAAGGGCCGCGTCGAAGAGATCAAGGTCGAGATCGACGCCTCGACCAGCGACTACGACCGCGAGAAGCTGCAGGAGCGGCTGGCCAAGCTGAGCGGCGGGGTGGCCGTCATCGGCGTGGGCGCGGCGACCGAGACCGAGCTGAAGGAAAAGAAGCACCGCGTGGAAGATGCGCTGAGCGCGACGCGGGCGGCGGTCGAGGAAGGCATCGTGCCGGGCGGCGGCGTGGCGCTGATCAACGCCATGAGCGCGCTGGACGGGCTGAAGCTGCAGTACGACGACGAAACGACCGGCATCAAGATCGTGCGCCATGCCTTGCAGATGCCGCTGCGCGGCATCGTGGGCAACGCCGGCTACGATGGCGGCGTCATCCAGCAGCAGGTGGCCGCCGAGCAGAAGCGCAAGAAGAGCACCAACATCGGCTTCGACGTGATGAGCGGGGAGTACGTCGACATGATCAAGGCCGGCATCATCGACCCGGCCAAGGTGACCAAGGGCGCGCTCGAAAATGCCGCCTCCATCGCCGCCATGATCCTCACCACCGAAGCCCTCGTCACCGATATCCCGCAGCCCGAACCGCCGATGCCGGCGGGTGGCGCAGGCGGTATGGGTGGCATGGGCGGCATGATGTAAGTTCAGCCGTTGAAATTCACCGGGCATGGGACATTCTCATGCCCGGTTTTTGATTCTGGCGCTTTCCGCTGGCAACTTCGCGCGGTATGATCGTATATTCAGATGGGGCTGCATAGACCGCGAGGGCCAACAACATGAGCAGCATACACAGTCTCGTATACCAGCCGGAACCATCCGAGCACACACCACCCTACCATTACAACCGCGTGCCCGTGGACTGCGTCAACCTGATCGCCGGGCACGGCATCGAGGGTGACCGCAAGGCCGGGCATCATCCCGACCGGCACTTGAATATCATGTCGCTCGACGACGTGCGTTCGCTGGCGCAGGAGGGATGGAAGACCGAGCCAGGACAGTTAGGCGAGCAGATTGTGATCAGCGGCTTGGACATCGCGTCGCTTGCACCCGGCACCCGCTTGCAGTTTGGTGACAGCGCCGTGATCGAAGTGGTGAAGCTCCGCACCGGCTGCGACTGGCTGGAACTGATCCAGGGCAAAAAACCCGCCGACGCGGCGGGGCGGCTGGGCGTCATGGCGCGCGTCGTCGCGAGTGGTGCCGTCTGCACGGGTGCGCAAGTCGTGGTGATCCAGACGGCCGCGCAGGCCGGTTGATATAAAGCTGTCAGCCGTCGGCTTTCAGCGGTCAGCTAAAAGCTTACTTCACCTCCCGGCCTCTCTCCACACACAAACAGCGGGAGGGCGTTGGCGTGCCTTTATCCTCTCCCTGGCTAGGCCGGGGAGGGGTTAGGGGGAGGGGCGTTTTATCCGCACGATGCAACGAAAGAGAGATTTCTAGCCCATGGAAAAAGTCAATCAGCTAAAGCAGCGGCTGGCCGATGTCGTGAATCTGCGCCAGACCGCGGCCCTGCTGGGTTGGGATCAGCAGGTGAACATGCCGCCGGGCGGCGCTCATGCCCGCGCCGAGCAGTTGGCGACGCTGAGCAAGCTCGCGCATGAGATGTTCGCCTCGGACGAGGTCGGCAAGCTGCTGGACGGCGCGGCGGCCGAAGTCGCCGGCATGGACGTCAGCCACAATGAGGCGGCCCTGGTGCGCGTGGCCCGCCACGATTACGACCTGGAAACGCGCCTGCCTACCGCGCTGGTCGAGGAGATCGCACGGACCTCGGCGCTGGCGCACGAAGTCTGGGCCAAGGCGCGCGCCGAGAACAACTTCGCGGCGTTTGTGCCCATGTTGGAGAAGATCTTCGACCTGATGCGCCAGCAGGCCAGCGCCCTCGGCTATACCGATCGCCCCTATGACGCGCTGCTCGACCAGTACGAGCCGAACATGAAAACCGCCGACGTTGAGCGGCTGTTCGTGGAGCTTCGCGCGGATCTGGTTCCGTTTGTCGCGTCGATCTTCGAGCGCCTGGACGCCGTGGATCGGAAGCTGATCTATCTGCATTATCCTGAGGACAGGCAGGCGGAATTTGGCCTGAAGGTCATCAAGCAGTTGGGTTATGACATGACCCGCGGCCGCCAGGATAAGTCGGTGCATCCGTTCACCACCACCTTTTCGACCAACGACGTGCGGATCACCACGCGCTACTATGAAGACTATATGCCGACGGCGCTGTTCGGCTCGATCCACGAGGCCGGTCACGCCATGTATGAGCAGGGCAGCGATCAGTCGCTGGAAGGCACCCTGCTGGCCGGTGGTACGTCGCTCGGCGTGCATGAAAGCCAGTCGCGCCTGTGGGAAAATGTGGTCGGCCGCAGCCGGGGCTTCTGGCAGCACTTCTATCCGCAGCTTCAGGCGACCTTTCCGGAGCAGTTGGGGCAGGTGGATCAGGAAGCGTTCTACCGCGCCATTAACTCAGTCTCGCGCTCGCTGATTCGCGTGGAAGCCGACGAGGTGACGTATAACCTGCATATCATGCTGCGCTTCGAGCTGGAGAACGCGCTGCTCGAGGAGCGGCTGGCCGTCAAGGATCTGCGCGACGCCTGGAACGCCAAGATGGAGCAGTACCTCGGCATCACGCCGCCCAACGATGGCAAAGAGGGCGTTTTGCAGGATGTGCATTGGTCGTCGTGTCTGGTGGGCTATTTCCCGACCTACTCGCTGGGGAACTTCCTCGCGGCGCAATATTGGGATAAGGCGCTGGCCGATGTGCCGTCGATCCCGTCTGACATTGAGCGTGGCGACTTCTCAACGCTGCTGAACTGGCTGCGCCAGAACATTCACCAGTATGGGCGCAGATACTGGCCGCCCGAACTCACCGAGCGAATTACCGGCAAGTCAATCCAGGTGCGCTCGTTCTTAAAGTATCTCAAGAATAAATACACCGACATCTACGGGGTGTAGCGTGCGGAATGTTACTGAGCCTTGCACAGCTTTCTAAACGGATGCGGTGGCGAGCGCGCCGGTTGGCCTCACCCCTGGCCCCTCTCCATGACATGGAGAGGGGAAAAGGGGCTGGGGGTTAAGGGGTGAGGCTTGCGATGCGGCCCAAAAGTTTAGTTTTCATTGCGAGGATCAGTAAGGGGCGGCCCAGTGGGTCGCCCCTACGATGAATTCCGTATCGGATTTTTAGCCTGCATCAATAAGTCCCTGCAAAAACACTATTGCTGAGCCTGTTCAGAACCTAACCTTAATCCCCCCACAGCCAGCGTTTGATCCGGGCGAACAGACCGTGACTTTTCGGCTCCTTGACGATCGTGCTGCCGCGTGGATCGACGGTGATGCTCAGCGCCAGATCCTTGCTGATCGCCTCTTTGAGATCGATCTGCCGGTTGCGGGGCAGCAGATACGCTTGCAGCCGGTTGGTCTTGGGATTCGCCTGGATGCCGGCCAGCCGCCACCGATCTTCGTACAGGCTGATGGTGTGGATCAGGAGTTCGTGCCGCTCCTGGATCGACAGCACGTCGGGATCGCTCATGGGCAGCGGTGCCGGTTTGGGGAGCGGAACGCGCAGTCTGGGCTGGGTGTCGTCGTTGGTCCACGGCGTATCCCCGTTCGACCCCCGATCGATCGTTGGGGGCCGGTAGGCCGGTTCCTCTGGGGGATAATCGTCATCCGCATAAGTGGGGCGATCGTCGTAATCGGGCGGCTCCGGTGCCTTAGCAGCGGGCGCGCCATGATCCGGCGGCCGGCCCGGCGGTCTGGCGGGCGGACGTTCCGGGGGAGGCTGCGCAGATGTTCCTCGTTCGTAGTCGGGCCGTAACGGTGCCAGACGGCCCGGCGCGCGATGCGGATCGCGTCCCATAGCGGTGTCTCTCCTTATTACATGATTGCCTTGCTCCCGGCGAGGGTGAACGCATGAACCGAGCTACTACATGCCCGACTGTTACGGTTAACGTTGGCTGGTGCTCTACTCACCTATGAGGAGCTTTAGCGTCGCAGCACCGCCTGATGTTAGCGCCAACAGTTCAAAACTTTTAGAGATATGTTTTATTATAGCACTGCTTTCTATTGTTGCGAGATATGAAAGGTTGTGATATGAGCTATTTCACAAATCTTTCACAATCCTGATTGAAACCATATCCTAATCTGCCTGTTCCAAACACGCAAGCAGCGAGTCCCAATGGTCAGCATCAGGCGGCAAAGCGACCGCCCCTTCCGCGATCAGCAGCCGGTTTCCCGCCGCGTGGAGATCGAGGGCGATCACCGTTCGCCCCTGGTCGCGCGCAAAGCGCACGGCATGCAGACTTCCGCCTGTTTCGCCGGTTTCCACCACGATCAGCGCGCGGGCCAACCCGCTAATCAGACGGTTGCGGGCGACCAGTGTGGGGCTGCTGGGGTTAGCGTCGGGATGCGTTTCGGAGAGGATCGCGCCGCGTTGGGCGATCCGCGCCGCGAGTTCGGCGCTGCCGGGCGGATAGACCACGCGCACGCCGCAGCCCAGGACCGCCAGCGTTCGCCCGCCGGAGCGCAGCGCGCCGTCGTGTGCCGCCGTGTCGATCCCTTCGGCGAGCCCGCTGACGATCGTCCAGCCGTGAGCGGCCAGGAATCCGGCCAGCGATCCCGCGATCTGGCGGGCGGCGGGGGTAGGCCGGCGCGTTCCGATTATCGCCACCGCACGATCGTCGGCGGGCAGCCGTGTTCCCCGCTGAAAGAGGATCGGCGGTGCATCCGTCAGCCCGGCGAGTGCCGGCGGGAAGGGTACGGACCCGGCGCAGGGTGCATCGGGATGCAGCGCCAGCCCGATCCCGGCGCTATGCCATGCCGCCAGCGCGCACTGCGTGGACTCCACATCGACCGCCCGGATCGCCGCCGCCAGCTTCGGACCGATCCGCGGCACCGCACGCAGCGCGGCCTCGTCCGCGGCGAACACGGCGTCGAGCGAGCCAAACTGCTCGATCAGGCGGGTCATGCTGCGCCGGCCCAGGTTGGGCACGAGGCTCAGCGCGACCCACTGCGCCAGGGAGCGATCGGGATTCATGCGCGTCTGTATCCTCCAGAATGCCGCGATCAGCCGTCAGTTTACCTCACCCCCCGCCCCCCTCTCCACACGCGGAGAGGGGGAGCCGGTGCGCCGAACCAGTCCCCCTCTCTAACTTGGTTGGAGAGGGGGATGCCGACCGAAGGTCGGACGGGGGTGAGGCCGTCTCTCTCACTTCGTCGAACGCGGACGGCTGCGGCGCGCGGCCTGCGCGCGATCGCGCACCCGCTCGATGTACTCATCCGTCACGGCCCGCTCGAAGCTGCGAAAGCCGCTGAGCCGGAAGCCGTGCCGCGCCGCGATTGCGCCGATCTCGTGGACCCGCTCCAGGCTGATGTTTTTGCCCACGCTGTAATCTTCATAGCGGCCTTCGAGCGCCAGCGCCATCGTCTCCGCCATGCAGGCATACGACTTGCCGGGCGGGAAGCCGAAGTTGAACCCAAAATCGACCGGCCCCGGCACCTCGACCATGCCCCCTTCGATCACCAGCACATCATCGCGCACCTTCGCCACGCGGATGGAAACGTCGCGTGGGCGGGCGACGTCGCAGACCACCGTGCCCGGCTTGAGGTGCTCCGGCTCGATGACGGCATGGGTGGCGCTCGTCACCGTCAGGATCAGGTCGGATTCGTAAATAGCGTGCAGATCCAGGCTGGCCCTGACCTGGGCCTTATGCCCGGTACACAGCGCGCGGATCTCGTCCAGCGCATCCGCCCGCCGCCCGATCAGCACCAGGTCGGGCACTTCGCGGGCCAGGATCTGCGCGCAGACCCGCCCGATCACGCCGGTCGCGCCGACGACCGCCGCCGATGCTTCGCCCATCGCCAGATCCATGCAGCGCGCCGCTTCGCGCACCGCTTCGATCGCCATGTAGACGGTGTAGGCGTCGCCGTTCGTCACGGGCAGATCGAGCCGCTCGGCGATCGTCAGGCCGGCGTCGCCCACCACGGAGGTATACGCACCCAGGCCCAGCAGGCGCGCGCCCAGTTGTTCGGCCTTGTGCCCGCACGCCACGATCTTGCGGTAGACCGACTCGATGGGCAGTTCGAGCATGGTCTTGGGCGTGAACGGGCAGGCGATAAACCAGCCGCGCAGTTCTTTGCCGGTGGCAGCGGAGCGCACGCCGGTGATCTCGGAGATGTAAACCGGCGGGAAAAAGCGCGAAAAGTAGTTGATCTGCCCCTCGGTCAGCAGTTTGCCGAGCAGCGGATACTTCCGCGCGACGTCACTCTTGGGATCAATCGGGTGGATGATAAAGGCGAAAGTGTCTTCGATAGTCACGCTGAGCGATATAATCCTTAGTTTGAGGCCGGTGCATAACGGGCCAACCAATCGATCACCGGGCGCGCGAAAATCGGCCGGCCCGAACGCGCCGCGATCGCTTCTTCGGTCTGGTCCGCATCCGGCGTGGTGAGCGCGGCCGCCAGGAGTAAAAACAGCAGCACGCCATAACGTTCGTACTGGTGATATTCGCGAAACAGGAACGGCAGGGTCGCCAGCGACAGGGCCAGATATAGACCGACGCGCCAGCCCGGCGTTTTACGGAAGAAGATCAACAGCAGGGCGTAGTCATACAGGCTGAGATGCGGCGTCCAGACGAATCCCAACATCACCGCGAGCATGCGCCATTCGGTCAGGCGGCGGCGCATCAGAACCAGGATCAAGGCGGTAACACCCAGCGCCGCAGGGATGCCCCACGCGCCGACCACCGAGAAGGGATAGGTAAAGAGCTCACCCAGTCCGGCCTGCTCCTCGGGCGACAGGCTGTCTGTAAAGCCAAGCAGCGCCGGAACGGTATCCGTCAGCCAGGCGGGGTATAGGGCCACCGACACGATTCCGATCAGGCTCATCACGCCGAGGGCTTCCCAATCGCGCTCCCATAACATGCGGAATCCTTCAAGCAGCAGCACCAGGGGGAGGATCTGCGGCTTGGTAGCCAGCAGCATAAGCGTGACGCCGCGCCGCCATCCCCGCACGCCGCGCAGGATCAGCCACAGACCAACTCCGTTGATCACGAACTCGGCGTTGCTGGAGGCCCACAACATCAAAAATGCCGGGTGGAGAATGAGAATCAGCGCGGCAGGACGCCCGATGTCCAGCATGAACGTGACCCACAGTGCCGCGTTGAGCGCGACCAGCACGCGCGTTGAGGCAAACTGCAAAATCCCCAGGTAAAACATCACCCACGGCGAATAGACCTTGACCGACACGGCGTTTTCGTCGGCGGGCAGGTCGGGGTCAAAGTCGTGGAAGGCACAGTGGGGATCACAGTAGGGGTTCACGCCGCGCCACATGTTGCGGATCTGCTGCACCGTGCGCACCCAGTCCAGATCGTTGATCGGGCGCAGCAGCGCATAGGCGGTCAGCAGGCTGGTGATAAAGACCACCGCCAGAAACAGCGGATAATACCGCCGGGAGATCAGGTCGCGGGCCGACGTCTGAAAGACGGCTTGAAAGTTGTGGATCATTACCAGTCATCCCGGTAGAGCTTGTCTACTTCAGCAATATCGCCGGCATCGATATTACGCGGGTAGCGGCGTCGGTGCTGCTTGGCGACGGAGGCGCGCACCTTGTGGTGATCGCTCTCCTCATAGGCCACGTTGCGGTTAATCACGCGCCGCTCTGGCGATGCGAACAGGATCACGTCCGATTCGATGACACGCGCCGGCATGATGACCAGCCCCGATCCCAGGCGCGCATTGTGCCCGACACAGCTTCCGAGCACCGGCTGGCCGGTATCTTCCAGCTCGTCGTAGGCGTTGAGCGCCCGCAGCGGCGATGGCAGCAGGTTAAAGTCGGTGAACGTGTTGCCCGCGCCGATAAAGCTGTTGCGTCCCACCACGCACATTTGCAGGCAGGTGTTCTGCGCGACGATGGTATAGGGCATCAGGGTGGTGAGATAGAGCGCCGCGCGGAACGGCAAAAAGCAGTTGTTGCCGATGACGCTCAGCATCAGTTGGCAGCCCTGGTCGATCGTGACGTTATCCCCGACCATGCAGTTGTCGAGCACCACGCCCGGCCCGATATAGCAGTTGCTCCCGATCGTCGTCGGGCCGAGCACCACGGCGGAAGGATCGATCACCGTGCCGCTGCCCACCTGGACGACCTTCGAGCACGAGAGCACCTGTTTCTGTTCCAGCACGGCGCGGAACAGGATCTTCAGCGCGTCCATGTTGTGGGTCGTCAGGCGTTTCTCGAAGCGTTTGCCGCGTGAGAACACGCCCAGGATGCTGTTGGCGAAAAACACATGCACCCAGCTGTCGATCGACAGGCACGAGCGCTCGGTCAGCAGGTGAGTCAGGTCCAGTTCGCGCCCGATCTGGCCTTTGACCTGGCCGGGCCGCAGGTTGGCCATCGAGTCCGGCACGTTGTAAAAGCCGATTTCCTTGCATTCGCTCTCGATGGGCACGCCGCGCCATTTGTGCTTCTCGACATAACCTTCCGGGAAATACCACAGATCGAGTGGATAATACAGCGGTTTGCCGTGCATATCCTCGACCGCCTTGAGCCGCGAGAGTGGGACGGTGTACTTCATCCAGGCGGCATCGTCAGCGGGCAGGACGGCGCGGCTCGGAAGCTGGCTGGATCGCGCCTGCTCAAAGAACTCGCTGAAGAACTCGTTGTCGAAATAGAGGTTATCGCGGTATATCAGCAGTTCGTCGCTGCCACCGACCAGCGCGGGCAGGTCGTCGATCGACCGCAGCGGCTTTTCGACGGCGGTCGGGCCGCACACGTCGTCCAGCGTATCGGCATGGTGCAGCTTGAGCGCCTTGTTGAGGATATTCAGTTCGCGCGCCTGCTCATTAAAGGGTGTAATGAGGTGGTTGTCTTCGATGACGAATTTGCGCAGCTTGCGCTCACGGAATCGCATGGGCTTGTCTCATATCCCGGGAAATGCCCCTCACCCTGCCCTCTCCCCGGCCAAGCCAGGGAGAGGGTAACGCCCCGGTCGTTCCTCCCCTCTCTAGCTTGGCTGGAGAGGGGGACTGAGGGGGTGAGGCCTTCCCTCATCTCTCAATCCAGCTTTTATCCTGCATCCACGCCTGCCTATCCATCGATCAGCCAGGTTCGCAGCGTGGTGATAAATCGCTCCGGCGAATCCATCATGATAAAATGCCCGGCGTCGGGGAACCATTCGATCTGGGCGTGGGGCACACCGGCCTTGAGCGTCTTGTTCTCGGTCGGCCGGACGATAATATCCCGCTTGCCATACATGCCGAGCGTTGAAACCTGCACGCGGCCCAGGTCCGGGCGCAGGTCGGTTTTGCGCAGCGTGCCGATGCTCTGGAAGAACGACTCCACGCTGATCCGCGACACATCCCGCGCGATCATGTGCGACATGGCACGGCCATCCTTCGCCATGAAGTAACTGTACAGGCGCAGGAACATCATCAGCCCGCGCCCGCCAAACAGCCAGAACACAGACGCCAGTGTCGGATTGCCGGACAGCTTAAGCAGCAGGTTGAGCGAAGCGCCGTTGATCGGGGAGCCGATCACGCAGACCTTCACGACTTTTTCGGGGTAACGGATCGCCATGCTGAGCGAGACCGTTCCGCCCATCGAGTGCCCGATCAGCGGCGCTTTTTTGATGCCCAGCCGATCCATGAACTGGTACACCATCTCGACATACGTCGGGACGGTGAAGGATTGCAGGCGGTGCTCCGGCTGGAGTGCATCTCCCCCGGTGACCACGCCGGACTCGCCAAAGCCAAAAAAATCGAGGGCATAGGTTCGGAACTCGCGCCCCAGCACCTCGATCGTGTTGCGCCACAATTCCCACGATCCCAGCCAGCCATGCAGCAGCAGCACGGGCCGCCCGCGACCATAAGTCTCGTAATGAATAATACCGGGATCCGTTACCAGTGATGGCACGTCGGGCTTCCTTCAGACTGCGAGAGTACCGCCGAGGATGCATGCTGAAACGCCCGTCGCCAAACGAGCGGTAACGTGATCAGCGCCGCTAAAAGCGCTGCTGCGAGCGCCGCTTGTATCCCATGAACGCCGGGAGAATCCGAGCCAACCGGGCCAGATGCACCTACGTTTCCATCTCTTCCAGGATGGAATAGAGCAGTTCCAGCAGCACGTTTTTCACGCTGTCTTTTTGGGTCGCAATGCACGGCAGCAGCTTGACATTTTCTTCGATGCGCAGGGCGATTCGCAGGTCATCAGGAGACCAGGCTTCGGGATGATCCTGCTTATTGGCAGCGACCACATACGGCGTTGGGGCATAGGCCCGGAAGGTTTCCAGGATGCTTTTCGCTTCGCGGAACGTTTCGGGCTTGGCGCTGTCGACCATCACCACAAACCCCAGCATGCCTTCCGCCAGGATTTCCCACATGAAGTCAAACCGGCGCTGGCCGGGCGTACCGAACAGGTACAGCACCAGGTCATCGTCAACCGTGATCCGGCCAAAGTCCATCGCCACGGTGGTTTGCTCTTTGGTGCCGAACTCCGCCGAGTCGCGAGAGATGTCCTCGTCGGTGGTTACGACATCAATTTCACTGATCGAGCGAATAAATTCGGTCTTGCCCGCGCTGAAGGGGCCAGTGATGACCATTTTGACTGTTTGCATGGGCATGGGCGGTCACTCTTCCATCCATAACTTAGAGCCAATTGGCTGTTCAGGATAAAAACTACGCATCTTTAATCTTGGCGATAAGGCGTTGAACGACACTCTTTTCAACGGCTGGCGCTCGAATAGGCCGGCGAGCGCCACTGCCCGCAGTGGGCTGCTTGGACTGCGACGCCTGCGCTCCCGGGGGCTTAACCAACTCGACTAAGCCAGCCTGCAGCAGCCCGTAGACGACCCGCCGTATTTCCGTATCGGTCATATTGCAGGCTTTGGCGATCTGACGAATAGAGTTTTTCGGATTAATGAACGAGACCACGCGCCATTCTTCCACGCTCAGATGAATCCCGCGGAACTTGTCGCCCGGCGCCTCGGGGAACTTCAGCGCCATGTCCAGGTTCGGCAGCTCGTCTTCGAGCGGCTTAACTTCTTTCGCGCGGCGGGTGCCTTCGATAATGACGTTTTTCAGATCGATGGGAACGGTAATCCGTTCGGGCGGGGGGACAATGTTGTCTTCGAAGATGAACGGCTCTTCGTTCCAGGTCATCACATCGTACACAATATCGAGCGTGTGCTGCTGGATGCTGCGGACAACATCCGTCTGGGTGACATAGTTGGCGTTGATCAGCATCAGCGCCAGGGCTTTATCCGAATACTTGCTGCCGCGCTCGCGGATGACGCGCGCCTGCTCGGCGTTGAGCTTGCCGGTCTTGTGCAGCACCTCGGCCAGATGCCCATCCTGATCCCCCAGCGCGGCCAGGATTAGCCGGCCCTGTTTGAACGCGATATTGACCCGCTCTTTGCCTGGAATCACTTTAGGCCGCGGCCGGCCCTGCCCATCCTTGATCATCTCTTTCGTGACAACCGGCTCATAAATGTGCAGCGTGCCGGTTTTGTGGGCAAGATTGATCAGATTCAAGATCTGTGTGGTGCTGAAATCTGCCAGATTTCCTTTGAGTGGCATATTTACACGTTCCTACCCCGGGGTCACTGGTTACAATAGTGGGTCGTGTCCAAACGTAATCATCGGCTGTCGTGGAATGCCCGGTCGTATGGGGTTATTATATATGAGCAAATGACCAATGCCAAGTACCCCTGACGCCGGCATTCCTGCGTTTTCCTTCTATCCATCTTAACGCTACGTTTAGGTTTCTTACTGTACATCATATGCGAAATTCGAGCAAGCGCGCTACCCTACAGTCCCCTGGCTCACCCGCCGCACCGATGCGCCGGCGCATGCGCATTCTGCCGGCTGGTTCCGTGCTGGCTGGAGCCGTGCTGCTGATCGGGCTGCTGGCGGCGTGCCAGTCCGAGCCGGTTATCATCATCACCGCCACGCCCCGGCCCGACCAGATCGCGATGATACCGGGTGTGATCGGCCCGTTCGACTTCCCGGCGGGTGTTAACCCTCTGACCGGCCTGCCGGTGGACGATCCCGCCGTGCTTCAGCGCCGCCCGCTCGCCGTCAAGATCTCGAACGCGCCGGAGATCGTGCGCCCGCAGGCGGGAATCGGCGCGGCGGATCTCGTCTTCGAGCACTACGTCGAGGGCCGGCTGACTCGCTTCACGGCGATCTACTGGACTCAAACCCCACCCCGCGTGGGATCGGTGCGCAGCGCCCGCCTGATCGACCTCGAAATCCCGGCCATGTACGATACGCTGTTCGCCTATTCCGGGGCCAGCGAGCCGATCCGCCGCAAGATCGCAGCGCTGCCGTTCGCCCCGCGCGCCTACGAGGGCGTGACCGTGGGCGAGCCGCTGTATTACCGCGTCCCGGAGATCGAAGCGCCGCACAACCTGTTCGTGATCCCTGCCAATGTCTGGGCGCGCGCGGCCGAAGACGGCGTCAACGATCCACCCAGCAATCTCGGCGGGATGGCCTTCAGCCAGACGCCGCTCCCCGGCGGGCAGACCGCGAACCGCGTCACGATCGATTACGGGCGCGATGCGGTAAGCTGGCAGTACGACGCGGCCAGCGGTCGCTACCGGCGTTTCATCAATGGCGTGCCGCACGTGGACGCCAACACCGGCGATCAGGTCACGGCGGCCAACGTCGTCGTGATCTACGCGCACCACCAGGAAGATCTCAGCATCGTCGAAAGCGAATTCCAGGGGAACAAGGATTTCTCGATCGAGATCCAGATCTGGACGCTCGGCCCGGCCACCATCATCCGGGATGGGCGCGCGATCACGGGTTACTGGATGCGCTGGGAAGAGGAGTCGATGCTGAGCTTCTGGGCGGACGAAGCCGGGACGCAGATGCTCACGCTCAAGCCGGGCAATACCTGGTTCCAGGTGGTGCCGCTGGACTTCGCTGATCTGCGGATCGCGGAGTAAAATCAGGCTCTCGAATGGAGTCGATGTCATGCAAACTGCCCCGCCTTGTGCGCTGTGGGTGTTTCTGATCATCACCGTCTCGGCGTCGGTGTATTATGCAGCCGTCACAAGCGGTATCTACAAAGACTCGATGTTGGCTCAGTTCCGCCGCTATGGCGATGAGCAGCATGTCTATCCCCTCTGCCGGTTCATGTATGCGTTTGGTGGGGCGGCGTTCGTAATGGCCCTGCTGATCCCTTCGCTGCTGTCGTCGCAGAATTATCTGCGGCGGATGTTCCCCCCGGTCTTCTTTTTCACGATGGCTCTTCTGGTGTGGGGCGCGTCCTTTCTGATCTACCGCCAGCCGGATGTGCGCGAAGCGCTGCCCCGCTGGTATTTTTACCTGCTGCGCCACGCCTCCCGCCAGGAGCGGCGGCAGTTGGGGTTTGCGTGGCTGCGGCTCCCCCGCCGGATGCGCTGGCATCTCAACGGCGATCAGAAGGCATTCGAGGTGTGGGCGGAACTCATGCGCCTGACCGTCATCTACGGCGCTTACGATCCCAAAAGTCCGTGGCATGTGTGGGAGTAGGGCGGTTATTGGTGATTGGTTGTTAGTTGTTGGTTCTGTTCAGAAGTGTTAGGATTTCGCGCACAGCCTGCAGCCGAGCTCGACTTGCTTCCGTCAGTGAGCCCCTAACCCTAAATCCCTTTCCCATCCCGAGGTGGAAGAGGGAGCAATGCGCCGCGTGGTTTCCTCTCTCCGACTTGTGGGGAGAGGGCAGGGTCGAGGGGCATAGTGACGCAATCAACCCTGTGCTATTCCGGCGGGTGCAGCACCAACTCGCCCCGGATCCGCACGTCGCGGCAGGTGCCGTCAATGTCAAGCTCAATCACCCGCTGGTGCGCGATCTGCTCCGCGGTCAGCCAGACCGCGCCGCTGTCGGCGGGTGCGGCCAGCAGCGGACCGAGCGCCTTGCTCGTCTTGAAGCGGATGTCGTAGATCTCCAGAAAGTAATGCGTCAGCAGCCCCGTCTGGCCCCGGCGATCCGTCAGGGCTTCTTCCTCCACCGTCCACAGGTAGCGGCAGTCGACCTCTTCCGGTCGCAGCGCGGGCAGCAGCCCGGCCTCGCTGACCAGTTCCTCGTGCAATTCGCGGAACGGGGAACGCTCGCGCCCTTCCCCCGTAGCAAACCATGCGCGGAAGGCGTCGAGGTGGCGGCGCGGCAGCGTCAGGCGCAGATCGTCACTGCCGAGCGTTTCGGGCCGGGCCTCGAACGCGGCCAGCCGGTCCAGATCCAGCAGGCGCAGCGCGCCGCCGATCGGCCCCAACTGATACGTTCCCTTCTGGCGGCGGTTGGCGTTGAGCAGCAGCAGGAACCGGCCCTGGTGCTCGATCCGGCACAGGGTCGCGCAGCTGATCCGTATCAGGTCATGGGATCCGAGCGTTTCTGGCGTCATCAGGTTCGGTGCCCTCATCTCTTCTACCGATGATTCTGGCGTGATCCGGCCCAAAACACAACCGGCGCGTGACTAAAGTGGACTGGTACGAACATGGCGTATCGTGGTATAGTGGAACCAAAGATCAGCCGTGTTACACGGTGTAACCGGGCCGGTTGAAGCACAATTAAGATTCTAGACAACTCGTGCTGCTATCCACATAAAACAGAGCTTATAGTCGCGCCCTATCTCGCGGAGGGTTCGTATGGGCAAAGGTCGAATTCTGGTTGTTGAAGATGATTTTGATATTTCAAATATGCTGCGCATCTATTTCACCGGGCAGGGATATGATGTGCAGGTCGCGCCGCGCGGTGGGGATGCGCTGACGCTGACGCGCAAGCAGCTTCCTCAGGTAATCGTGCTGGATATTATGCTGCCCGATATGAACGGTTATGATGTCTGCCGCGAGCTTCGCTCCACCACGCGCACCAGCCATATCCCGATCATGTTCCTGACGCAGAAGGACGAGCGCAGTGATAAGTTGATCGGGTTGGAGATGGGCGCGGATGATTACATCACCAAGCCGTTCGACATCGAAGAACTCAAGCTGCGCGTCAAAAACCAGATCGAACGGGCCGAGCGCGACAACTACACCGATCCCAACAGCGGCCTGCCCAGCAGCTCGCTGATCGAAGAGAAACTGCGCGAGCTGATGCGCGAAGATAAGGTCTGGGGCTACCTGGACATCAAGCTGGTGAACTACGAGCCCTTCAAAGAGGTTTACGGGTTTGTGGCCGGCAACGAGGTGCTGCGCTTCATGGCGCTGATCCTGGGCGAAGTTGTGGACGAGCGCGGCACGCCCAACGATTTTATCGGCCACGCGGGCAGCGACAACTTTGTCGTCATCACCTATTCCGACAAGATCGATGATCTGGTCAACCGGCTGGTATCCCGTTTCTCCGAAGAAGTGCAGCAGCACTATTCCTTTATCGACCGCGAGCGGGGCTTTATGATGAAAGACAGACGACAAAGTGCCGCTGATGACGCTGACGGTGGGCAAAGTGTCAAACGCCACGCGCCAGTTTGCCGACATCCGCGAGATTACCGAACTGGCCGCCGAGAACCGCCGCCGGGGTGGGGCCGACGACGAGCGCCCGTGAATACAGAGTGGTAGTGACCAGGGGGCCGGGCGGTGGCGGCGTGGTGCAGCCCCGTCCTGGCAAGCGAGTGAAGTTGGATGATTGAAAGTTTTCTCATCATCATAGGCGTTATTTTCGCCGTCTGGCTCTACGCGCTGGTCCGGCAGACCCAGCGCGGTTTCAGCAGCGCCGAGCAGATGACGGCACCGCGCCCGGTCGTGCCGGTCAATCTGGCCGACAGCGACGAAGCGGTGATCATGGCCGAGGGGCGCGGGCGGATCGTGTACGCCAATGACCCGGCCCGCAAATGGTTCGGCATCGACGGCGGCGCGCCCAACCTCACGCTGATGGCGCAGATGGTCCAGCCCGCCGATACACTGTATGAACTGCTGGCGGCGTCCGGCCATGCCACCTTCCGCGTGGGTCCGCGCCAGGTGGAGGCCGTATCGCACACCATCCCCGATCCGGGTGGGTCGCGGATGATGGTCGTCATGCGCGAGCTGACCGGCGGCGTGACGCAGGTCTACACCGATTATGATCCCCTGCGCGCGCTGGCGATTCTGGACGACATCAGCCGCGCCACCGGCACGACGCTGGATCTCAGCACCACGGTCGAAGCCATTATCAGGAGCCTGACGCCCACCATCAGCTTTGACACGGCCGAAATTACGCTGTGGTATGAAGAAACGCAAACGCTGCGCCCCGTGGCGTATAACGTCGTCCGCACGACTGCCGGTAATGTCGTCCCGCCGGAGTCGCATCCCGATTTCGCCTATCGCGTCGGTGAAGGTTACACCGGCTGGCTGGCGGCGTATCGCCAACCGCTGCTGATTAACGATGTAGCCGGGCGTGTGGATGTGTTCCCCAAAGCCTTCCGGGGCGATTTCCAGAGCTACCTGGGCGTGCCGCTGATCGTGGGCGATCAGTTTGTCGGCACGCTCGAACTGACCCACCGCAACCGGGCCGCGTTTGACCAGCAGGATCTCTCGCTGCTGCAAACGGTCAGCGGACAGATCGCGTCGGCCGTGCAGGCGGCGCGTCTCTACCGCGATCAGCGCGCGCGCGTGGCCGAACTCGACGGCTTGCAGCAGATTTCGGAAGCGATGAGCCAGCTTGGCGAGATGAGCAGCCTCTACGCGCAGCTTACCCTGCGCATCGCCAACCTGATGGACGTGAATCTGTGCGGCATCCTGATCTATGATGACACCGAGCAGATGTTCCGCAGCCAGCCGCCATTTTACGGCGCGCCGGATTCGCTGATCGCGCATTACCGCCTGACAGTCGTCCCCGGCACCGAGCTATATTCGATCTGGCACCACCAGCCGTGGTGGTATCACCAACGATCCCGCCTCACCGCTGATCCACGCGATGGGCTTTGAAGACCTGACCTCCGCCGTGACGATCGAGGCGATGGCGCTCGTCCCCATGATTATCGGCACGCGGCGCGTCGGGCTGCTGATGGTGGCGAACAGGCGCACCAGCCAGCCGTTCACCGAAGACGATATGCGTTCATTGATGGCCTATGCGTCGCAGGCGGCCGTGGTGGCCGAAAACGCCCGCCTGTACGACGAGGAGCAGCGCCGCACGCGCGAACTCGGCGGCTTGCAGCAGATCGCCCAGGCGATCGGCTCGCTGCGCAGCCCGATCGAGCTTTACAGCCAGATCACCGCGCGCATCGCCAACCTGATGGACGTGCAGATGTGCGGCATTCTGCTGTACGACCCCAGCGATCGCGTGCTGGTCAGCCAGCGCCCGTTTTTTGGCATGGACGACGAAGAGGCGATCAAGTTCTATCAGCTTCGCTCGCCGCCGGGCAGTGCCGTGGCGCGGCTGTGGCAGGATCGCTCGACGTGGTTCAGCAACAACCTGCGCACCGATCCCTCGCGCGCAGGATACCGATCTGGCGGCGCTGGCGATGGAAATTGGCGTCAACAAGACCGTCATCGCCACGCTCTCGGCCAGCGGCACGCGGCTGGGTATCATTCAGGCGTCCAACAAGCTCGACAACTCCGATTTCACTGAAGACGATGCGCGTCTTCTGTTTATTTTTGCCGGTCAGGCCGCCATCCTGATCGAAAATGCGCGTCTGTACCGCGAGATGCTCAGCCGCACGCACGAAGCCGAGGGTCTGCGCGCCGTGACGGAGATCGTCTCGCAGGCCGCGCCGGACGATGAGACGATCGAGCAGGTGTTGATCGCGGTGTCGAACCTGCTCGAAGCCGGCGTCGTCATGATCTCGCTGGTGGATGACACGTCCGGCGCGCTCGTGCTGACGCCCGGCTATGTGTTTGGCGGCACGCTCGCCAATCCGTTCCGCATCGATGCCTACGCGCCCGGCTTCGCCGACAGCGTGCTGATCACGCGCCGCCCGCTCGTGAGCGGCGATCTGCGCAGCGATCAGAAGCGTGCTGCCGCATGTACCGCCCGCTGATCGAGCAGTTGGCGCTGCGCGATGGGATCTTCGCGCCGCTGATCATCCACGACCGCAGCATTGGCGAACTCGTGGTCGCGAACCGCACGACCGGCCAGGAGTTCACCACGTCGGACACGCAGTTGTTGATGGCGATCGGCACGCAGGTCGCCGCGATGGTCGATCGGATGCGGCTGTATCAGGCCACCGACCACGACTTGCGCGCCCGCGTGCAGGAATTGAACGCGCTCAGCCGCGTCAGCCACGAGCTGAGCCAGACGCTCGAACTCGACCGTATTCTCGACGTGATCCGGCAGGAAGCGCTGCGTTCGACCGAGGCCAGCGCGGCCAGCATTGTGCTGCTCGACGATCGCGTCGGACTGGCCCACCCCCGACGAGCCGGTGATCGAGCAGCGCTTTGGCGAGGGACGCGCGCTGCGTTCGCTGGCCCCGATCGAGCGCGCCGCCATTCTGCGCAACGACGTGCTGACCGTCAATGAGTATCAGAACAGCGAATTTGAGGCCGCCCCGCCCAAGACCCGATCCGCCCTGGCCGTGCCGGTGATGTACGGCGAATACGTGACCGGCGTGATTCACCTGTTCAGCCCGCCCCCGGCGTGTTCAGTACGCGCGCGGTGGACTTCGCGCTGGCCCTGACCGACCACGCGACGGTGGCGATCGCCAATGCCCGCCGCTACCGGGAGCAGCTGCGGCTGAATGAGCGGCTGCGCGTCCGTGCCGAGCGGATGGGCCGCATCTTCGAACTGGGCGAGATGTTCCGCCAGGGCGCGAGCCTGCCCGAAATGCTCGAAGAGGTCGCGCACAGCATCCAGGAGACGGTTGGCTTTAACGTCGTGCTGATCAGTCTGCTGGACGAGCGGACCAATACCCTGCGGCGCACGGCGCAGGCCGGTCTGCCGCTGACTGCCTTCGCGGAGATGCAGCAGGTCACGCCGCCGCTGGAACAGGCGCAAAGTCTGATGCAGGAGTTGTACCGCATCAGCCACAGCTATTTCCTGCCCGTCCGAGCGGAGCGAGGGTCTGCGCGCCGATCTGCCTGTCTACAAGGTGCTGGAAGAGCGCATGGGCGAAGGCCCGCGCGCCTGGGATGCCAACGACCTGCTGGTGGTGCCGCTCTACGGCTCCGACCGCCGCCTGCTGGGCCTTGTCAGCGTGGACGAGCCGCAGTCGGGCCGCCGGCCGGATGTCTCCACCATCGAGGCGCTGGAGATCTTCGCCAACCAGGCCGCGTTCGCCATCGAGAACTACCGCCTGATCCAGCGCATCCGCGAAGAAGCCGAGGCGACCCGCCGCGAGCGCGACCGTCTGGCGCAGCTTCACCTCGTCGCCAACGAAATCCAGAGCGCGCCGGATGTGCCCTCACGCTTGCAGGTCGTGGCCGATGGTATTCACGAGGCCGGCTGGGGGCATGTCGTCATCACCCTGCACGATGAGCATCTTGAGCCAACCGCGCTGATCCAGGCCGGCTACACACCCGACGAGGCCATGCTGCTGTCCGACACGGTGGTGTCGGGCGAGACATGGCGCGCGTGGATCAATGACCTGGGCTTTCACGAACTGAAGCTCGGCGCGGGCTATTACCTGCGCTACAATCATCCCTGGGTGCGCGAACATGTCCATAAGGGGCGCGATCTCGTACCCGCAAGCGTGCGATGCGGAGCTGTGGCACCCGATGGACGTGCTGTATCTGCCGCTGGTCGGCCAGGACCAGAAGCGTATCATCGGCATGATCGCGATGGACAACCCGGTGGATGGGCTCGCCCCGACCGAAGCCTCGCTCAAGCCGTTTGAGTTGTTCGCGTCCCAGGCCGCCGCCGCAATCGAGACGACGCGCCTGTATATGGAAACCGTGCGCGCCGCCGAGCAGGAACAGCGCCTCAACGAAGTGATGGAAGCGGTCTCCGGCGCGATCAGCTCCGAAGGCGTGATCCAGGCCATCGGGCGCGGCTTGCAGCAGATGGTTCCCTTCACGCGCATGAGTCTCGCCCTCTATGACGAGGCGCAGCAGCACTTCAACATCCTGCGCGCGGAGATTGCGCTCGATTCATCCGTGAGTGTCTATCCCAGCGATCCGCTGCCCTTCGACGGCACGGCGATCGGGGTGGCCTATCGCGAAGCCGAGGCGGAGCTTTATCGGCTCGGCCAGGAATCCGCCCCGCGCGAGAATTTTGCCGATCTCAAGGCGTGGTACCACACCGGCGAGCGAAGCACCCTGCTGGTCCCGATGATCGCGGGTGGTCAGCCCGTCGGCGTGCTGCGCATGGGCAGCGAGCTAGAGAATGCCTTTGGCTTCCTCGAAAACCTGGACCTGATCCAGCGCCTCGCCAACCTGTCGGCGGTGGCGTTGGAGAACGCCCGGCTGTTTACGCAGGCCCGCGAGCGCGCCTCGCAGCTTGACGCGCAGGCCCGCCGTCTCGCCCTGATCAACCGGATCGCTACGCGGCTGTCACGCGCCCTCCTCTCCGAGGAAATCCACGCGATCGCGCTGAACGAAATGCAGGAAGCCCTGGGCGCGCAGTACGGCGGCGTCGTGATGTACGAGAGCGACGAAGAAGGCCGCCTCGTGCTTGATAGCCATCCGACCCGGGGCGGCCGCAGGACCGAGGCTCGGATCAATCTGGTCAACAACCGGTCGATCGCGGTGCTGCGTGACACGCTCAAGCCCGTGGTTTCGCCCGATATGCAAACCGATCCACGCTTCGAGGCGGTGCGCAAGGTGCTGGCGTCGCGCGGGACGGCGGCGCTGCTGCTGGTGCCGCTCATTATCGGCGGCAAGGTGATCGGCTCGATCGAACTGGACTTTACCGCAACGCGTGAGTTCAGCGAGAGCGAACTCGAACTGGCCGAAACGATCGCCAGCCAGGTGTCGGTCGCGCTCGAAAAGACGATGCTGCTGGGCGAAGCCGAACGGCGCGCCGCCGAACTCGACGCGCAGGCCCGCCGGTTGGCCGCGCTCAACCGCATGTCCTCGCGGCTGGCCCAGACGCTCGTCACCGACGAGATCTACCACATCGTGCTGGAAGAAATGCAGGCGGCGCTCGGTATCGAGTACGGCGGCCTGATGCTGATTCAGGATGATCACACCTCCAAGCTGGTGGTCAGCACGCACCCGATGGACGATCCACTGCCCGACCTGAGCATCCCGGTCCTGGGCAACCCGATTGCCGAGTACGTGATCGAAACCCATAAGCCGTATATCTCCGAAGACCTGTTCAACGACCCACGCTTTGAATTTATGTGGGATATTCAGAGGGCCCGCGATACGGCGGCGATGCTGATCGTCCCGGTGATCATGGGCGGGCAGGTGACGGGCACCATCGGGCTGGATTCGGCTAAGCCGCGCCGTTTCACCGAGCCGGAGATCGAACTGGCGTTGACGGCGGCCAACCAGGCCGCGGTCGCTATTGAAAAAGCGCGCCTGTTCAGCGAAACGCAGCAGCGCGCGGTCGAGATGGACGCGCAGGCGCGGCGTCTCTCGTTCATTAACCGGGTATCCGCGCAGTTGGCCCAGACGCTCGATAGTCAGGAGATTTACCGCATCGTCCTGAACGAATTGCAGGCCATGCTCAGCGTGGCCTACGGCGGCATGGTAGTCTTTGAGAACGAGGAATTTGGCCGGCTGGTCTACGATACGCACCCGTCGTTCGGCGGTGAAGGGACCGCGCTGCTGCCATTAAACGGCAACCCCTCGATCGAACAGATTATTCGCACGCACAAGCCGCTGGTTTCCGAGGACGCGCAGCACGATCCGCTGTTGGAGCCGGCCTGGGATCTGTTCCGCGAGCGCGGCACCGTCTCGCTGATGATTGTGCCGCTGATGGTGGGCGAATCGGTGATCGGGACGATCGGGCTGGACGCCACCGAGCGCCGTGACTTCACCGACGTCGAGATCGAAGTGGCCGGGACGGTCGCCGGTCAGGCATCGCTGGCGGTTGAAAAAGCCCGCCTGTATGATGAAACGCTCGGCCTGACGATCTTCAACCAGGCGGTGGTCGAATCCATCCAGCAGGGTATCGTCGTGCTCGACCGTGATCTGACCATTCGCCGCGTGAACCGTTACATGGTGGACCGTTACAACTGGTCCACGAGCGCGGTCAGCCGCTCGTTGTTCGACTACCGGCCCGACTATGCGGGTTTCCTGCGCGAGCCGGTGGCGGTGGTGCTGGCGCTCGGTGAGCCGCAGGTGCGCTACGAAGTCGAGCGCCGTGACGAAGCAGGCGCGCCCTCCATCCGCAACTATTATCTGTACCCCATGCGTGAAGGCTCGTCGGTGACGGGTATCGTGCTGCTGCTCGAAGACGTGACCGAGCGGGCGCGCCTTGAGGCGGACCTGAATACGCGCGCCGTGCAGATGGCCGCGCTGTCCGAAGTCTCCAGCCGCATCACCTCCACGCTGGAGCCGGATCAGGTGATCGACGTCGTGCTCGACGCCCTGAACCGCGTGGTTCCCTACGACGGCGTGTCGCTGTGGCTGCGCTCGACGGCCCGTGAAGAACTCTATATCGCGGCGGCGCGCGGCTATGAGACCCCCGACGCGACCGCGGTCAACGAATTGGTCGGCCTGACGGTCGAGATCGCATACAGCCCGCTGTTCCGCGAGATGGCGGATAAAGCGCGCGTGATCAACGCCCGCGACGTGGCCGAGGATCCTCGCTTCCCCTATGGCTCTGAAGCGATCTTCAAAAACTGGCTGGGCGCGCCGCTGATCAGCAAGGGCGAGATCATGGGCGTGCTGGCGCTGGAAAAACGCGAGCCGAACTATTACGGCGTGCTGCACGAACAACTGGCGCTGACTTTCGCCAACCAGGCCGCCGTCGCGCTGGATAATGCGCGGCTGTTCCAGGAAACGCGCGCCCGCGCCTCGGCGCTGGATCAGCAGGCGCAGCGGCTGGCGCTGCTCAACCGCGTATCGCTGGCACTGGCTCAAACGCTTGATCTCGAAAACATCTTCGAGATCGCCCTGCGCGAGGTCGCGATCGCGCTCGAAGCCATTGAAGGCTCGGCCATGCAGGTCGATCGAGAGAACCGGGTCTGCACCGTGATCGTGGAATATCCGCGCGGCGATGAGCCGCCCGAAGCATCCTACCACCTGGGGCGCATTGAGGCCCTTGAGCGTGTGCGTCGAAAACCTGATCCCGCTGGTGGTGGACTACACCGAAGATAACCCGGTAGCAGCCAGCATGCGCCCGGTGTTACGCCGGCACGACGTTCACCAATCGCTGCTGGTGCCGATGGTCGTTGGCGGCGATGTGATCGGCCTGCTGCGGCTGGACTCGACCGGGCCGGGCCGCTCGTTCACGTCCGACCAGATCGAACTGGCGCAGACGATCACCAGCCAGGCGGCGACGGCGGTTCAAAATGCCGGCCTGTTCGAGCAGGGTCAGATCCGCACGCGCGAACTGGAAACCCTGTTCGAGTCGGCGCAGGCCACGGCCGTGACGCTCGATTTGAACGAAGTCATGCGGCGCGTCGCGATCCAGATGCTCGCGGCGGTCGGGGCCGATGCCTGTGCGGTCTTCCTGTGGGACGACGTCAACGATCTGCTGGACGTGCGCGGCGAGATCAGCGCCCGGCCGCAGGGCGCACTCCTTCAGGTGGGCGACGTGTTCAGTCTGGCGGATTTCCCGCTGCGCGAACGCGCGCTGCGCAACCGCGAACTGCTCATCCTGAGCGCCGACGATCCCGATCTGCCGCCCGGCGAGCATGAGGTGATGCAGTCGCACGCAGCCAACAGCCGCATGCTGATCCCGCTGGTCGTCAACGAGATTTCGATCGGGTTGGTCGAGCTTGAAACGTTGGACGGCTCGCGGCACTTCAAGGGCGAAACCGTGCGGCTGGCCCGCACGCTCGCCAGTCAGGCCGCCATCTCGATTGAAAACGCGCGCCTGCAAACCGAAACCCGCCGCACCGTCGAAGAACTCTACATCATCAACGACATGTCCGGACAGCTTTCGTCCGCGACCAGCCTGGACGAACTGCTGACCGTGATCGACGCGCAGCTTCCGAGCCTGACCGAAGCTCAGGTGATGTACGTGGCGATCTACGACGAGGAAACGCAGCAGATCAGCTTCCCGCTGGCGACCGTGGTTCGCGACGACAGCCCGCTGGAAGTGCCGGCCTGCCGGCTGGGAAAAGACGAATTCTCGCTGATCATCCGGCAAAAAGCGCCTCTGCTGCTGGCGGGCAGCCGCCTCGATCAGGTCCGGCGCAGCCTGGGCATCGAGACGATCATGCCCGGCGCGATGTGCTTCCTGGGCGTGCCGCTGTTTGCCGGCGATGACGTGGTCGGCGTGCTGGCGATCCGCGACGACGACGACTCGCTGGCCTTCACCCACAACGACCAGCGTATTCTGAATACGGTCGGCGCGCAGTTGGGCGTGTCGATCCAGAGCACGCGCCTGTTCCAGCAGACGCTCCAACTCGCTGAAGAACTGGATCAGCGCGTCCGCGATCGTACCGCCGAACTCGAACAGGAACGCCAGCATATCAGCACGCTGTATGCCATTACCACCGAACTGGCGACCAGCCTCGATATGGACCGCCTGCTCAACCGCTCGCTCGAAATGGTGGCGAGCGCGGTGGGAGCCAACCAGGGCGCGATCCTGGCCATCGACCCGATCCTGGACCGCCTGATCTTCCGGGCGCGTTTTGGTCTGCCCCCGCTCACCAGCGGCAACGGCGATGGCGAGGATCTGTCGCTCAGCCTGAACGAAGGGCTGGCCGGGTGGGCGATTCTCAACCGGCGCGGCGTCGTCGTAGACAACGTGCAGGAAGACCCGCGTTGGCTGCGCCTGAGCGCATTGGATGATGTTCCGTGCGCGGCGATGGTCTCGCTGATTGAGTCCAGTGAAGATGTGCTCGGCGTGATGATGCTCTACAGCGACAAGCCCGGCTCGTTCCACGAAGACCATCTGCGGCTGGTGACGGCGGCGGCCAGTCAGGTCGCCAACGCCATGAACAACGCCGAGCTGTACAGCCTGATCCGCGATCAGGCCGAGCGCCTGGGCGCAATGCTGCGCGAGCAGCAGGTCGAGGCCACCAAGAGCGGTGCCATTCTCGACTCCGTGGCGGATGGTGTGATGGTTTCCGATCCCGCCGGCAAGGTGATCCTGTTCAACACGGCGGCCTCAGCTATTCTGAAGCTTGCACCTCAGCAGGTCATCAACCACCCGATAGCGCAGATCGTGGGCCTGTACGGCGGGGGCCACAGCCGCTGGGCGGATATGGCCGAGCGCTGGATGACCGATCCCGCGGCGTACCAGCCGGGCGTCTTCCTGGAAGAACGCATCACGCTCGAAGATCTGGCCGTCATCAGCGTGCGCCTCTCGCCGGTGCATATGGGCGATCAATTCCTGGGCACGGTGTCGATCTTCCGCGACATCACGCGTGAAGTCGAGGTCGATCGTCTCAAGTCCGAATTCGTGGCGACGGTCTCGCACGAACTGCGCACCCCGATGACGTCGATCAAAGGCTACGCCGACCTGCTGCTGCTCGGTGCGGCCGGCGATATTTCGGACCAGCAGCAGCGCTTCCTCGAAACGATCAAGCAGAACGCGGATCGCCTGAGCATCCTGGTGAACGACCTGCTCGATATTTCGCGCATCGACCAGGGGCGTATGGAACTGCGCTTCACGACCGTCGAGGTCAAGGATCTGCTGAACGCCGCGGCCGCCCATGTGCAGGGCCGCATCGAAGACGAAAAACGCCCGATGAATATCGAGGTGCAGATCGCCGATGGGCAGCATTTGACGGTCTGGGGAGATTACGATAAGGTTGCGCAGATTCTCACCAACCTGTCGGACAATGCGTACAACTACACCCCCACGGGCGGCACGATTACGCTCTCGGCCCGGCCCGGCGATGACGACAACCACGTGGTGCTCCAGGTGGCGGATACGGGCGTGGGCATCCCGGCCGACGTGGGCGATCGCGTCTTTGAGCGCTTCTTCCGGGGGGACGAGCTGCACGAGCTGGTGATGGATACGCCCGGCACCGGCCTGGGGCTGTCGATCGTGCGGGAACTGGTGACGGTTCACCGCGGGCGGATCTGGTACGACAGCGAAATGGGGCAGGGCACCACTTTTTACGTCGAACTGCCGTCCCGGCCCGACGACACCGGGAACGGCTCGGAGCACAACCTGTAACGCGCGCTTGCAGCGAGCGCGCCGAACGCCCGCGGCCAGCGCTCGCTGTACACCGATGGGGTAGATGGATGGCGAAGATACTTATTGCTGAAGACGAACGTGACATCCGCGATCTGATCGAGTTTACGCTGCGCTACGCGGGCCACGAAGTCGTCAAAGCGGCGAATGGAGCCGAAGCCGTAGACCTGGCCCCGCAGGTCCGGCCCGATCTGATCCTGATGGATGTGCGCATGCCGCGCATGACGGGCTACGAGGCCTGCCGCGCCCTGAAGGATATTGACGACGTGAAGAATATCCCGGTGGTGTTTCTTTCGGCCAAGGGCCAGGAAATTGAGATGAATACCGGGCTGGATGCGGGGGCCTACGACTACATCCTGAAGCCGTTCGCGCCGGATCAACTCACGGCCCGTATTTCGGAAATTCTGAAGAAATTTGGTATTGAAGGCTGAGAGGGGTAGGCGCACCGCCTGATCCCTCTGGAACCCGACTATGAGCGCTATCACGATTGATGACGATCTGGTTCATTACGAAGTGCTGGGGCGCGGTCGCCCGGTGATCTTGATCCACAGCTGGCTGGGGTCGTGGCGCTACTGGGTGCCGGCCATGCAGCAGCTCAGCATGAAATATCGCACCTACGCCGTGGACCTGTGGGGATTTGGCGATTCGGGGCGCGATGCCAAGCGCTACGACTTCCGATCGCAGGTCCGGCTGCTTAGTGAATTCATGGAGAAACTGGGGATCACCAAAGCGGCGCTGATCGGTCATGGCCTGGGGGCGTCGATCGTGGTGCGCTACGCATTGGAGCACGCCGATCGCGTGCCGCGCCTGTTGGCCGTATCGCCGCCGCTGTTCCGTATGGCCCCGGCCAGCCAGCCGCTCACCACGAACCCGCTGCCTACACCACAGGCCGCGCCACCGCCCGCACAGATCCCGGCCTCAACCCCACCGGCGGCCCCCGTTCCGCCCGCCGCACCGGCTCCGGCCCCGGCGGCGCAGCCCACCGACAGCCCGCCCGTGGCTCCAGACGGTGTTCGCCCTGCCGCCTCGGTACAGACCGAAGCGGAGACGATGCCGTGGCGCTCCGATGAGTTGAAGTCGCGCATCCGGTCTGCGCTCGACCGGCAGACACAGACCCCGGCTGAAGCGGACGGCGCGAAACCGGCGGCTGCTAAGTCGCCCCGCGACGCCGCGACGCCGCCCACCGATCAGCCGGTGACGGAGATCACGAACAGCGCGGCCGTGCTGCCGGAGTCTCTGCCCGGCGTGCCCGCCATGCCGAAGCTGCCCTATGTCCCGGCGGCGAGTGAGGTGCAGCGCCCTAATCCGCTCCGGGCGCACCTGGACGTGATCGACCGGATGGAACTGCTCAAGCGGCATGTCGAGGCCGGTCCCGACCTGGATAAGCTCAAGGTCGAGGTCGAAAAGGCCGACAGCATGGCGCTGACGATGAGCGTCGATTCCTTCAGCGAGGTGGATACGCTGCGCGAGATGCAGGCGCTCACCATGCCGAGTGTGATGGTCTACGGCGCGAAAGATACCTTTATTCCCCCGCCCGACGCGCAGATGCTCAGCGGCCTTTTGGATGGGCGCACCATCTTCCGCGCGATTGGCCTGGACGATGTGCGGCACTTCCCCATGCTGGAAGAAAAAGCGGATTTCACCCGCCTGCTGCTGGCTTTTCTCGAAACGTCCGATGTCCAACAGATCGACCTGAAAGAAGTCTGGGTGCGCCGCGTGCGGTAAAGATAGCGTTCAGCGGGTATTCTTCGGGAGCCGCTGGCGATTTTTGTTAGTGCTAAAGTTTGCAGGTGCTCCACAGCCGGGGATTGTGAGTTCGCAAGAATCGCCAGGGGCTGCAAGCCCCCGGCTCTCTATCGGAAGGACCGTGAACGGCCCTGGTCGAGCGCGGTCAGCGTCCTTCAGGGCGCTTCTGGTATATAGCCGGGTCGTTGCACGGCCCGGCGGCGCTTCTTGCCACTCACGGACACATCTTGTTATAGTTGAACTAGCTTAACAGTCCACTTTGCCGGGGGAGCTTGGGGTAGCCAGGCTGAGAGGTGCATCCGCGGTACGATGCCGACCCTTTGGAACCTGATCCGGGTAATGCCGGCGTAGGGAGATGCGGCCGATACGCTTTCAGCACACTCCCTACCCGGTGGGGAGTGTTTTTTTTGCGACTACTGGTGTTTGCCAACGGGGATCTGAATGACGGACCGGCAGTCCAGGCGGCGCTAACCGAGGCAGACGATGCCCCGGTCATCGCGGCGGACGGCGGGGCGCGGCTGGCGCTGGCCTGCGGGCGCGTTCCGAATCTCGTGATCGGGGATCTGGACTCGCTCACACATGAAGAACAGGCCGGGCTGATGGCGCGCGGCGTTCCGATCGAGCGCTATCCAGCGGCGAAAGATGAGACCGATCTCGAACTGGCGCTGCTGGCGGCCGTCGAGCGCGGCGCGACGTGGATTCGTGTGCTCGGTGCGATCGGTGGACGCGTGGACCAGATGCTCGCCAATATCATGCTGCTCAAACTGCCAGAATTGGCCGGGCATGATGTGCGGCTCGTGGCGGGCAATCAGACCCTCTGGCTGATCGGACCCGGTCAGCATCCACTCGACGGGGCACCGGGTGATACCATCTCGCTGATTCCGCTGGCGGGCGACGCGCACAACGTTCGCACCGATGGCCTGGAATATCCGCTGAAGGGCGAGACGCTGCGGTTTGGCCCCGCGCGCGGCGTGAGCAACGTCATGCAGGGCCGGTCGGCGCGGGTATCGTTCGACGCGGGCCTGCTCGTCGTCGTGCATACGATGGGGAGGGCGTGATGCGCGACCTGCCGCCGGTCTCCCGGTTCGCATGGGCCGAATCGATCCTGCCCGGTCTGGTTCGCGCCGTGCTGCTGAGCCTTGTCGCCGGGCTCATGCTGATCTTTTTCGCGTCCGGCACGCTCCAACTGGTGATCGAGGCACGCGCCACGGAAGACCTTTCCTTCCGCGATATTTTCCCCGCACCGCGTGAAATCGTGGATGCATGGGAGACTCATCAGGACGCGCTGCTGGAGGAGCACATCCCCGAGACGCTGTGGGAAACGCTGGCCGGGCTGGCGATGGCCGTGGTGCTCGGCGTGGCCATCGCCGCGCTGATGGACTTTTCGCCGCTGCTGCGCTGGATTCTGTACCCGCTGCTCGTCATCTCGCAGACCATCCCGATCTTCGCCATCGCCATTCTGCTGATCCTGATCTTCGGGTTTGGCAGCGGGCCGAAAATCACCGTCGTGGTGCTGTTCTGCTTTTTCCCGGTGGCGCTGAATACGTTCAGCGGCCTGCAAGCCGCCGATCCCGAACTGCTCTCGCTGCTGCGCGCGATGGGCGCGAACGCCCGCCAGACGTGGACCAAAGCGCGGCTCCCGGCGGCGATGCCGTCCTTTTTCGCCGGGCTGCGTATCGCGGCGACGTACAGCGTGGTGGGCGCGATCTTCGGGGAATACATCACGGCGCAGCGCGGCCTGGGGATGTTCCTCAAGCGCTCGTATGGCAGCTTCCGGCTGGATCAGGCGTATCTGGCGATCCTCCTGACCGCCGGGCTGAGTCTGCTGCTGGTGCTGCTGGTGAATCTGGTCGAGCGGCTGGCACTGCGCTGGTATTACACCTCGCGGCGGGCGTCGTGGCGCGGGTCGGGGATTTATTAGTGATTGGTGATTGGTGGAGCTGGCCTCACCCCTGTATCCCCCTCTCCAGCCGAGCTAGAGAGGGGGAAGCGTGCCTCTCATGCCGAGGGGTGAGGCGACAATGTGCAGACGTTTTACCCAAATAGGAGAAAGAAACCATGTCGCTCAGGCGATTCGTGTTGATCATTATCGTAATGGGTTCCGTGCTGGTAGCGCTGCCCGCCGCCGCCCAGGATGACGGTGGGGCCGATCCGCTGGGCGGCGCGACTGAGTTCGCCCGCGCGGATGAGCGCACCGCCGTGACTGTGATCCTCGACTGGACGCCCAACACCAACCATACCGGCTTTTTCGTGGCACAGGCGCGCGGCTATTACGACGAGGCCAATCTCGACGTCACGATTCAGGAGCCGACCGATTTGCAGGTCGAAGCGGTGGTATCGACGGGCGCGGCGGAGTTTGGCGTCACCTACCAGGAATTTTTCACCTATGCGCTGGCGGACGAGATGCCGCTCGTATCGGTGGCGGCGATCATCCAGCACAACACGTCCGGTTTTGTCACGCTGCATGAGGAAGATCCGATTGCCCGTCCCGCCGATCTCGCCGGGCTGCGCTACGGTGGATTCGGCCAGCCGGACCTCGAAAACGCGATCATTAACCAGTTGATCACGTGTGACGGCGGCGAGCCGGATACGTTTGAGTACATCGACGTCGGTTTCGCGGACGGGTTTGATCTCATGGAGCGCGATCGCATCGATTTCGCGTGGATGTATTACGGCTGGACCGGCATCGAGGGCGAGCTGCGCGGCCTGGATCTCGACGCGGTGATGCTGATGGATTATCTCGACTGCATCCCCGATTACTACACGCCGATCCTGATCACGCGCCAGGAACTGATCGACGAGCAGCCCGATGTGGTCGCGGCGTTTGTCCAGGCGACGGCGCGCGGTTTTGCCGACGCCATCCAGCAGCCCGACGAAGCCGCCGATCTGCTGATCCAGGCCGCGCCCGAAGTCGATGCCGATCTCATCCGCGCCAGCGCCGCATGGCTCGCGCCGCAGTATCAGGCCGACGCGCCGCGCTGGGGCCAGCAGTCGGCGGACGTGTGGCAGGGCTTCAGCGATTTTCTGGTCGAGAACGGCATTCTGGACGAGGGCATTGACGCCGAAGCCGCCTTCACCAACGACTTTCTGCCGGGTGAGTAGGTGAGTAAGGGCACGTCGAACGCACGGTCCGTTTTCGTAGGGGGATTCATGCTGTTTAAGAATTAAAGCGGGGTACGCCGCCATGTTTACCCCAGCCCCGACCCCTTTCCCCGCACGCGGGAGGATATGCTCGCGCAATTCCCTCTCCCGTTGCCGGGGAGGGGGCAGGGGAGGGGCGATATATCCGGAATTATTAGTCAAAAAGCATCAATACGCCCCTACGGACACGACAATTTGACGATACGGTTTGTGTAGGGGCGGGTAAACAAACCCGCCCAAAGCGACCTTGGGTCGCCCGACCCAACGGGTCGCCCCTATGAGATACCACCTATGCATGATCTAACTCCCTGTCTGGAAGTGCGCGGCGTCAGCAAGACCTTTCACGATGGTGCGCGGCCTGTCGTCGCGCTGGAGGATGTGAGTTTTGCCGCCTATCCGGGCGAATTTATCACCATCATCGGGCCGAGCGGAAGCGGCAAAAGCACGCTGTTTAACCTGCTCACCGGACTGACCGCGCCCGACAGCGGCGAGATCGTGATCGAGGGCGAAGCGGTGCGCCGTCAGGACGCGGGGCGGGTGGGTTATATGCCGCAGCGCGATCTGCTGCTGCCGTGGCGGACCGTGCTCAACAACGTCATCCTGGGGCCGGAGATCGACGGGCGCTCGAAGCGGGCGGCGCGTCAGCAGGCGCGCGACCTGATGCCGCTGTTCGGGCTGGACGGGTTCGAAAACGCCTTCCCCGATACGCTCTCCGGCGGGATGCGCCAGCGGGCCGCGCTGCTGCGCACGTTCCTGACCGGGCGCGATGTGCTGCTGCTGGATGAGCCGTTCGGGGCGCTGGATGCCCTGACGCGCCGCGAGCTTCAGCGCTGGCTGCTCGGCGTGTGGTCGCGCTTCCGCAAGACGATCCTGTTCATCACGCACGACGTGGAAGAAGCGGTCTATCTGGCGGATCGCGTGCTGGTCTTCAGCGCGCGCCCCGGCCGGATCACGAAGGAACTGCGCGTCGATCTGCCCCGCCCGCGCGAAACCGTCTCGCTGCTCTCCGAGGATCTGCGCCGCCTGGAAGCGGATCTGCTCGCCGCGCTCGAAGCCGGCAATGGGCATAGGTGATGAAGCGTCCTTATAGGAGCCGATGTGGACATGAAAGATTATCTCATTGTTGCCTTAGGTTTTTGCTCTTGGATACTCATTGTTTCTGTCCTTGAACGATGGTTAATGCTCCGAAGACGAATGGAGGATTATTTGCGGGGCAACCGAGAAGTGGGGAAAAGCAGAAAAAAGGTGAAAAAGAGTAGAGTTCTGCTAGCGAGTTCTCAAAAAGCTACAGAAAGCAGTTCTCTTTTTGCCTTACGATCTCTGTGCTCTCTGCGTCTCTGCGGTTCAAAATTCTTGTGCCAAACGCGGCAGGTGACGTATAGTAGGGAGGGTGAAATTGAACTGCCGCGAGAGGATGTTATGGCGTTGTTACCGATGGATCTGCAAAAATTACCGCCGCAAGCGCTGGACGTGATCCGCTTCCTGAGCACGCACGGCGAGCAGGGCACCGTCGATGAGATTGTCGAGGGGACCGGTCTCACCAAGCGCGGATTCCGCAAGGCGATCCGCCGGCTGGTGACGCGCTTTTATGTGGACATGCCGCAGCAGGATTTTTACGTGCTGACCCGGCAGGGCCGCGAGGCGGCCGACGATCTGCGGGCCTATGACGGCGACGCATCCACTGCCGCGTCGGCAGCAGCGGTCGAACCGGCCCCGATCGAGGCGGAAGCAGAAACAGCCCCAACCGAAGCAGCAGAAGCTGAGGCAGATACGCCGCCTCCACCGGCACCCCGCCACGCGCGGCGGTTGTCGGTGCTCGTCCCGAGGGAATTGGTGATCCGGTGTGCGGTGACGCTGCGCGCCGGGTTTGATGCGCCGCCCGCCAATGATCCCGCGCCGCTCGATGCGCCGGGGCGCGTGATCCTGCGCCTGAGTGCGCCGGGCTGCGACGTGGATCCGGTCGAGCGCCCGATTGAGGTTGCCGTCAGCGCCGCCGCCGGCCCGGTGAGCTTCCACGTCACGCCGCGCCAGGAGGGTCCCGTGCGGCTCCGAATCGAGGCGTACCAGTTGGTACCAGAAGGGGAGCTTCAGCCCATCGGCGGGATGTTCTTTGATCTGAACGCGGCCGGTTTCCCCACGCCGGACAGCGGCGAGGTCAAGGTGTTGGGCGCGGTGATGCGGCTGTATACGTCATGACGATCACGGTGATCAAGACCGACCACGCCGGGCGCGAAATCCTGCGTTACAGCGGGCGCGTGCTGGCGCGCGATGAGACGTTCGTCAGACTGGAAGCGTTTTTCAGCCGCCCCGACGTGCAGACGGCCTACCACACCTTCCGCCACGGGGATCGGTTCATCGAGTGGTTTTACAGCGACCGCTGGTATAACGTCTTCGAGATGCACGATGTGGACGATGACCGGCTGGTGGGCTGGTACTGCAATATCGCGCGCCCGGCGGTGATCACCGGGGATACCATCCGCGCCGACGATCTCGCGCTGGATGTGTTCGTCGCGCCGGATGGGACGATCACCGTGCTGGACGAGGACGAGTTCGCCGCGCTGCCCCTGGACGAATCCACCCGCGACCACGCGCGCGCCGCCCTGGACGCGATCCAGCGCCTCGTGGAAATGCGTCAGCCGCCGTTTGAGCGATTAGCCGGTTCGTTTACCCCTCCCTAAATCCCTCCCCGCTCGCGGAGAGGGACTTGAGCCGAGTCTGGTTGCAGGCGCGTTCCCCTTTCTCCGTTTACGGGGAAAGGGGCCAGGGGATAGGGGTAAAGCTCTCACCCCGGCAGCACAAACCCGCCCCACGTCCCGGTGAACAGATACCGCACCAGATCGATCACGCCGATGATGCCCATCGCAAACACCAGCCCGATCAGCGCCGGCAGCAGCAGATCGCGCCCGCTTCGCGCGGCATTTTCGCGCCGCGTGGTGATCAGGAATGCCACCGATCCGATCACGCCGAACATGAACACCACGCCGATCGCGCTGATCACGCCAAACGCCGCGCGCAGCACCGGCTGATCGAGCAGCACCAGCGCCGCGACGATGGCGGCGATCGCGTATAACAGGCTCATATCGCCAAAGCCGCCAAGCACAGCACGGGTATCGGGCGCATTCCACGCCATCGAGTTGAAGACCGGCAGCACCACCGTGATCATCGCCAGCCCGAAGGTGGTCCCGGTGATCAGGCGCAGGGTGTTATGCGGCGTATACAGCGGCGTATAGAAGTCGAACACGCTCAGGTAGCTGTTCAGCCCATCAAACGCATACAGCGCGCCCAACACGCCCATCGCGAGCAAGACCTTCGTCGGCGGCAGATGGCTGGCGCGGGCGCGGCCTCGCCCGGCGAAATAGATGAGTCCGGTGATCACGCCCAGGTAGATGCCGGTGCAGCGCGCGCACAGCGGCAGCGGGCGATCGTGCGTGTGGAAGCTGCGCTCCGCGATGCGATGGCAGATGGCATAACCCACGGCATCCGCTTTGCCGAGCAGACCGGGCGGCGTGCCGTACAGCCACAGCCCGATGATCAACCCGGCGAGGACGGCGACCACACCCACCATGATTCGCGAATAGGGACGCGGTAGAGAAGAAACGGAAACGCTCATAAGAAGCCTTTGATCTAAAACGCGTTATGCATTTTTGGCCCCTATCCCCGGACCGTTTCCCGTGCGTGCCGGGCACGCCTGGAGAAGAGACCTCAAGTCCCTCTCCACTCTGTGGGGAGGGATTAGGGAGGGCTAACCCGCCGATCACATGACGGGAGTTTATACACCGCACGGACGCGCGGCAAGTTCCTGATATAATGGAGGTATTCTGCGATTATTGTGGGAGGGGCTGACACGATGCAAATCCTAGTCACTGGCGGAGCGGGCTTTTTGGGGAGCGCCCTCGTCCGGCGGTTGATCGCGTTGGGTCACGGCGTGCGCGTGATCGACGATCTCAGCGCGGGCGACCCGGCGCGCCTGCTCGATCAGGCCAGTTTTTCGCGTGGGGATGTGAACGACATCCCGCGCCTGTGGACGCTGCTGCAAGGCGTCGAGTGTGTGTATCATCTGGCGGCGCGGGTGAGCGTGCAGGAGAGCATGCGCTATCCGCGCGATTACAATGCCGTCAATGTGGGTGGGACGGTGAGCATCCTGGAAGCCATGCGGGACGTGGGCGTGCGGCGGCTGGTATTTGTCTCGTCCGGCGCGATCTACGGCGAGCAGACCGATCAGCCGCTCCGCGAGGATCTGACGCCCAATCCGCTTTCTCCCTACGCGGTGAGCAAGCTGGCCGCCGAACAGTACGTGCGGACGATCGGCCAGTTGTGGCAGGTCGAAACGGTGTGCCTGCGCGTGTTTAATGCGTATGGGCCAGGGCAGCAGTTACCTGTCACCCATCCCCCCGTGATCCCCTATTTCATTCACCAAACGCTGCACGGCGGATCGCTCGTGACGCACGGCAGCGGCCAGCAGACGCGCGATTTTGTCTATGTGGACGATGTGACGAATGCGCTCATCGCCGCGGCGACCGCGCCGAACGTGGATCGCTGCGTGATCAATGTGGGCAGCGGCACCGAGATCAGCATCAACCAGTTGGCCGCGCTGATCGAAACCATCACCGGACGCGAGCCGCAGTTGCTGCACGTCGGTTCGCAGAGCGGCGGCGTCTCGCGGATGCGCGCCGATCTCACCCGCGCGCGTGATCTGCTGGGCTACACGCCGGAGGTCCACTTTGAAGACGGTCTGCGCCGCGTCATCACCGAAGACGAGCGCTTCGCCGCCAACGTACCGCGTGGTTGATAAAAGCTGTTCACCACAGAGGGCACAGAGGACACAGAGAAGGACAAATGGAAAAAAGAGAGAAAAGCAAGAGAAAAGACAAGATCGAACCGCAGAGACGCAGAGGACACAGAGGTTATCGAGAATCGAGAGGATAACCTGTAGGGGCGGGTTAACAAACCCGCCCTGCTCTCTTTTACCTGGTTTTTCTCTGTGTCCTCTGTGCCCTCTGTGGTGAATCTTCTTTATTTATTAGTTTGACGGCGCTGGCGGGAACGAGTTTAATTAGGCACAGGAATCGTTCGGCATCACAGGAGAGAAAGCCATGCGTCGTGCGACCGTGTTGATTCTGCTGGTGAGCTTATTCGCGGCGACATTTCCCGCGCTGGCCCAGGAGGGAATCCCGGATTTTCAGGCCCAGATCGAAGCTGACGATGTGATGCCGCACGTTGAGGCGCTCTCGGTGGATATTGGCGCGCGGGTAGCCGGCAGCGAGCAGGAAGCCGAGGCAGCGGAGTATATCGCGGGGTGGTTTGAGGTATTGGGTTACGAGGTCGAGATCGTGGAATTTGACGTCGATCGGTCCGACGAAGATCCTGGGATGGAGCCGTTTGTCTCGCGCAACGTGATCGCCACCCGCGCGGGCGATGAGCAGATGATCGTCGTGGGCGCGCACATGGATTCGGTGGACGCGGCGACCGGCGCGGGCGATAACGCGTCGGGCGTGGCGGCGATGCTGGCGGCGGCGCAAGCCCTGGCCGATGTGGAGACGACTCACACGCTCGTGTTTGTCGCGTTTGGCGCGGAGGAAGTCGGGCTGGTCGGCTCGTACAACTATGTCGACGGCCTGGGCGACGACGTCGAGAATATCATCGCCATGATCAATCTGGATTCCGTGGGCGTCGGCACGAACCTGAACGTGTACGCCGGAGCGGTGGTCACGTGGCCGGAGAACGAAGCCGATCCGCCCCAGTTCGAAGGCGGGCCGACCTGGGTGCGCGATACGGCGCTCGATCTCGCCGCCGAGATGGATCTGCCGTTTGGCACGACGCCCGATACCACCTGGGGCGGCTTCACCGGCGACTGGAGCGATCATTATCCGTTTGTCGAGGCGGGGGTGCCGGTCGCCTATTTTGAGGCGTGGCTGTGGGAAGGCGGCGAGGATCCGTGGTGGGGCATCGAAACCGCCGAGGAGCCGGAGATCATGCACACCGAACTCGATACGATCGACGCCGTCGTGCCGGAGAAGGTCGAACACACGGCGGAACTGCTCGCGGCGACGGTGTACGTCATCGCCACGGGGCAGGCGGGGCCGGAATAGTTCGGATCGCCGGGAATCGCCGGGAATGTATGTATCCAGAGATTCGTTTTTGGAGGGGCGTATTGATGGGTCTTAAGATTAAACCCGGATACGCTGTATTGGTTTACCCCTATCCCCGTCCGACCTTTGGTCGGCACCCCTTCCCCGCACGCGGAGAAAGGGGAGACTTGAGTCCCTCTCCGTTTACGGGGAGGGATTTAGGGAGGGGTAAACTATAGGACATATCCGGCATAATTCTTTAAATAGTATCAATACGCCCCTACGGAATCGGGAACTAACGGAAGGATTGCCAGCCCGGTTTATCGGGCTTCCGATGAACAGCCTGGGGCTTGAGTCCCAGGCGACCCACGCAACCACACAGGACCGATTATGACCGACCAATCCCCCTCCGCCCGCGCGCTGTCCGGCGGGCAGATCGCCCGTGCCGCCGGGATCGTGATGCTGGCGTTTGTCGTCAGCGCCGTGCTGGGCATCGTGCGCCAGTCCGCGATCAACGCGACGTTTGGCGCGGGCGCGAAGCTCGATGCGTTCATGGCGGCGCAGCGCGTCCCGGAGACGCTGTTCGTGCTGGTGGCGGGCGGCGCGCTCGGATCGGCGTTTATCCCGGTGTTTGCGCGCTTCCTGGCGCTGGACGATGCAGCCGGGCGCGCAGCGGCTCGCCAACGGCGTGATCACGCTGCTGATCGCGGCGGCGACGCTGCTGGCCGCGATCGCATTTGTGCTGGCCGATCCGCTGGCGCGCTACCTGCTCGTTCCGGATGCGGCGCGCAGCACCCAGGATCTCACCGCCGAGCTGATGCGGATCATGCTGCCGACGGTGATCATCTTCGGCGTCAGCGGGCTGATGATGGGCGTGCTCAACGCGCACCAGCGTTTCCTGACGCCCGCGCTCGCGCCGAGCCTGTACAACGTCGGGCTGATCTTCGGCGCGCTGGTGCTGGCGCGGAACGATAACGTCCACGGGCTGGCGTGGGGCGCGGTGATCGGCGCGGCGCTGCACATGCTCGTGCAGATCCCCGATCTGCTGCGCGTGAGCTTCCGCTATCGCCCGGCGCTGAGCCTGAACATCCCCGGCGTGCGCGAAGTGCTGGTGCTGATGGGTCCGCGCGTGCTCGGACTCGGCATCGTGCAGGTGAATTTCTGGGTCAATACGGCGCTGGCATCGGGCATGGTGGCGGGCAGCGTGACCGCACTCTCGACGGCGTTTGTGCTGATGATGACCGTGTTGGGCGTGGTCGGGCGCAGCGTCGGGACGGCGGTCTTTCCCGACGCTCTCGACGCTCAGCGCGCAGCACGATGCAGATCAATTCCGCCGCACGTTGTCCGGCGCGCTGCGCAGCGTGTTATTCCTCTCGATCCCGGCCGGGATCGGGCTGGCGGTGGTCAGCCAGCCGGTGATCGCGGTGCTGTTCGAGCGCGGCGAATGGACGCGCACGGATACCGGCGGCACGGCCTGGGCGCTGGCACTGTTCAGCGTCGGGCTGGCGGGGCACAGCGTGCTTGAGATCCTGGTGCGGGCGTTTTACGCGCTGCACGACACCTGGACGCCCGTCACGCGTGGGGATGATCACCATGCTGCTGAATATCGCTGCTCTCGCTGGCGCTGATCACCGCGCTCGGCTACCCGGACAGCGACGAATTCGAGCGCGGGCCGTTCGGCGGGCTGGCGCTGGCGATGTCGGTCTCGACGGCCATCGAGAGCGCATGGCTGTGGATCATCCTGCGGCGGCGCGTGGGCGGGATCGATGACCGGCGCGTGCTCGACGGCGCGGCGCGGACGCTGATCGCGGCGCTGCTCATGGCGGCGGCGGCAGGCGGCTTCCTGGTGCTGCTGCCCGATCTGCCGGTGCTGTTCCGCGCGCTCGGCGCGATGGGGATCGGCGCGGTGGTGTTCGCTGTCGCGGCGCTGCTGCTGGACGTCGAAGAGATCGAGATGATCCCGCGCCTGCTCATGCGGCGTGTCACGAAGAAAAGCTTGAACCACAGAGTACGCAGAGACACAGAGAAAGGATAAGGGAGAAGCGGGAGAAAAGCACGACCGTGCCACGATGCCGATGCTCTGTTGTTCAAATTCTTTCGTTTCCTCTTTTTTTCCTTTGTCTTTACTCTGCGTCCTCTGCGTCTCTGCGGTTCATCTTTTTTTCGCCGGATGTGCCAACCGCCCCGGTGTTTGGATTACAATCATCAACGTGGAAACCCGTTTCACCATCGAGGCACCGCATGGCAGAACTCTTTTTTGCGCTCGGCTTTATTCTCATCACCGCCAAAGCCGCGAGTTATCTCAGCGTGCGGCTCGGCCAGCCATCGATGGTCGGCGCGTTGATCGCGGGGATTCTCCTGGGGCCGGGCGTCCTAGACTTCACCTCCTGGCCGGTCTTCAGCCAGAACCAGGGTCCGATGATCGCGGCCATCGCGGAATTCGGCTTCCTGATGCTGGTCTTCAGCGCCGGGCTGGAACTGCGTTTTGTCGATCTGGTCAGACTGGGGCGGGTGGTGTTCCTCAGCGGGTGGCTGGGCGTGATCGTCACCATGCTGGCCGTGCCCCCCTTGATGCTGCTGGCCGGGTTCGAGACAAATGTCGCGCTGTTCGTCGGTGTCGCCCTGGCCGGGACCGGCAACGGCGTCGCGGCGCAGATCGTGCTCGAAATGGACATGATCCGCTCGAAAGTCGGGATCGCGCTGCTGTATGCTGCCATGATCGACGACATCCTGATCATGTGTATGCTGTCGATCCTGGTGGCGTTTGACGAGATGGGCGCGCTGGTGGTGAGCGACGCGATCCAGGTCATCGTACAGGTCACGGCGTTTATCATCGTGGCGACCGCCGCCGGCTGGTTCGTGCTGCCCTGGCTGGCTGAGCGGATCGACGCACTGCCCATCCAGGCAGGCGCGCTCGTGTTCGCGGTTGCGTCCGTCCTGCTGCTCGGTTGGGCGGCGGACAAAATTGGCGGGATGGCTCCCATCTCTGGCGCGTTTATCGCCGGGTTGTGCCTGGGGCGCGTCCGTGACTCGGTGCATGGCAAGATCGAGCAGGGAGTTGGGATACTCAACGAGGGACTGCTGATCCCGGTATTTCTGATTAACCTGGGGCTTCGCACGGATATACGCGCGCTCCACGCCGACAGCGCGGGATTGATTCTCGCACTGCTGGTGACGGCCATCCTCACCAAGCTGATCGGCTGCGGGATCGGCGCGCGGCTGGGCGGTTTTGATGCGCGCTCGGCGCTGCACATGGCGATTGGCATGGTGCCGCGTGGCGCGGTAGGATTGGCGATTGGCTCGGTGGGCCTCGGCTCCGGCCTGATGCCGGAGAGCTTATTTCCCCAGATTGTGCTGGTCATCCTGGGCACCACGATCATCGCGCCGCCGTTTGTGCGCCGGATGAATTTGCGGCTGGAGCCGTTATCGGAGCCGGTGCGCGCGGAACCGCGAGTTTTCACCGCCGATGGTGCGGAGAGCGTAGAAGATTTCGTTTAGAAGGTATCCGCCAAGTCGTTTTACCCCTCCCTAAATCCCTCCCCGCACGCGGAGAGGGACTTGACCGCTCCCCTTTCTCCGTTTACGGGAGAAGGGGTGCCGACCGAAGGTCGGACGGGGGATAGGGGTAAACGCTCCGTACACGCTCCAAGAAAAGGGGAACTGTGGAAGCTGAAATCAAATCTCGCTATAACGACCGGATCTTGCACGAAGCCATGCGGCGCTATGGGATCGCGCCGGACTGTATCCGCCTGCTGGACGGCTTCGAGAGTTTCATCTACGAATTCGCGCGCAACGGCGGCGAGTACATCCTGCGTATCGGGCACAGCCGCCGCCGCTCGGTGGACCTGATCCGGGGCGAGGTGGACTGGATCAACCATCTGGCGCGGGGTGGGGCGGGCGTCGCGCGGGCGATCCTGTCCGCAGAGCGGCGCGCTGGTGGAGTGCATCGACGACGATCAGGGCGGGCAGTTTCTCGCCACCGCGTTTGTCAAGGCGCAGGGCCGCCCCGCCGGGGAATATGGCTGGTCCCCGGCGCTGTACGAGCACTACGGGCAGGTCTTGGGCCGCATTCATGCGTTATCGCATGACTATACGCCCGCTGATCCGGCCTGGAAGCGCCCGGAGTGGGACGCACCCGGCAATCTCGACGTGGATCGCTGGCTGCCGCCGTCAGAGGCGCGCGCACTGGAACGGTTCCGTCAGATCAAAGCGCATCTCGACGCGCTGCCCCGTGACGCCGAGTCCTACGGGCTGATCCATCAGGACGCGCACCCTGGCAACTTCTTCGTGGATGATGCCGGGCAGATCACGCTGTTCGACTTTGACGACTGCGTGTATGGCTGGTACGTCTACGACATCGCGATGGTCGTGTTTTACATGCTGGTGCCGTGGGTCAACGATCCAGAGGGTTTCATCCGCGAATTCATGCCGCGCTTCTGGGCGGGATACCGCCGCGAGTACCCGCTTGATCCCGCATGGCTGGCCGAAATCCCGTATTTCCTGAAGCTGCGCGAAGTGGATCTCTTCGGTGTGATTTATCGTAGTTTCGATGACGTGAGCCAGATCGACCATCCCTGGACCGCCGCCTATATGAAGGATCGGAAAGCGCGCATCGAAAACGACGTCCCGATCGTGGAGTACGATTTTACGTCGGTAGGCATCCGGCTAGCCTCACCCCCGGCCCCTCTCCACGCCGTGGAGAGGGGAGAACGGCGGCGATTAAGCCCCTCTCCATCAATGCTCTTTAACTTGTTAATCCGGAGATCCGGGCGTAGGATGCCCCTAACCCCCGCCCCCTTCCCCCCAGCCAAGCTAGGGGAAGGGGAGAGCCCGCCGCACGGCACCCTCTCCCTGGCTTGGCCGGGGAGAGGGCAGGGTGAGGGGCGTTATTTCCGGCCCAATTTGTTAACCTGCATACATGGAGAGGGGTTTGGGGTTCGTCACGCCGTCTTCAGCGCCGCCTGGATCATCAGGAACTCGCCCACGTTCTCTTTCGTCAGCAGCCCGACCAACTGCCCCAGCCGGACCACCGGCATCGTCTGGCAGCCGCATTCCTGCAGCCGCCGGAATGCCACTTCGAGCATCTCATGCGTATCGGCCATCTCGAAGTCACGCTGCATCACCTCGCTGACCGGCGTATCCTGCCCGCGCGCGTGCAGCGCCTTGATCAGATCACCGCGCGTCAGCACGCCGACCACTTTGCCGCCATCCACCACCGGGAAATCCTGCTGCGACCCGGCCAGGATCAGCTCGACGGCGTAGGACAGCGTATTCTGCGGGGCGAGCGTCTGAAAGCTGGTGAGCATGGCGCGGCTCACCGGGATACCGGCCAGGGAGGATTTCATCTGGGTCATGCTGGCTTCCTGCGCGGCTCCGATCCACACGAAGAACGCGATAAACAGCAGGAACGGGTTGCTGAACAGCCCGATAAAGCCGAACACGATGGCAATCACCTGCCCCAGACTGGCGGCGATCTGCGTGGCGCGGGTGTATTCCATCCGCATGGCGAGCAGCGCCCGCACGACGCGCCCACCGTCCATCGGAAAGGCCGGGATCATATTGAAGACCACCAGGAAGATGTTCACCACCATCAACCGCTCGACAAACGATCCCTCGCCGACGTCCAGGCTGGACAGCGGCTCAAAGGTGGATGTCACCTGCAAGATCACGAACAGCACCGCCGCGATCACGACGTTCACCGCCGGCCCCGCCAGCGCGACCCACAGTTCCTCCACCGGGTTATCGGGCATTTTTTCCAGGCGTGCCACGCCGCCGATCGGCAGCAGGGTGATGTCGCGCGTTTTGATCCCGTAGCGCCGCGCGGTGAGCGCGTGCCCGTATTCGTGCAGCACGACGCAGGCGAACAGCAGCAGAATAAACGCGACGCCCTCGATCACTGCGGCCAGATCGTCGCCGGCTAACCAGTGACTCAGCACAATCCAGCCGATGAGCAGCAGAAACGTCACATGCATAAAGACGTCGATGCCGAGAAATTTCCCCAATCGCCACGACCACTTCATCGTTCTCTACCTCTCTTATCTCCGGCGCGGATCTGCCGTAGACAGATTATAAGGGTTTGATGGCGGCGTGGTGAGCCGATCGGCATGGTGGGGGCGCAGGGTCGCGGTGCACAAGCGGAGATTGCGTCGGGGAAAATCCGTTTGGCTCAGGTTTTACCCCTCCCTAAATCCCTCCCCGCACGCGGAGAGGGACTTGACCACCGGTGTTTTCCCCTCTCCACTCGGTGAGGAGGGGGCAGGGGGAGGGGCTTCAAAAGGCGAAAGCCGGCGATAGTGGTCTTAGCGTATTGCGTATGGCTAACCAACCCGCCCCTACAAGCTCCACCTTGTTCGTCACCGGCTCCCCCTCTCCGCGCGTGGAAAGCGTGCGACCCCGAAGGGGCGTCACGCCGGGGGTCGGGGGGTGAGGTAAAGCTAACCGCTAATCGCTAACAGCTAACCGCTCACTCGTCCAACGGCCGGATCTCGCCGCTCTCGCTGACCTGCTGCACGCGCAGTTCGGCCGCGTCCAGAATCGTGCCGCACAGCCGCGCAAGCTCCTGCCCGCGCGCGTACAGCGTCACCGAGTTATCCAGCGAGAGATCGCCGGATTCAAGCTGCGCCACGATCTCGGCCAGTTGCGCGTAGGCTTCTTCAAACGTCAGGTTGGGGGGAAGATCGTTACTCATCAGTCGCTCCCGGCTGGTAGTCGGTCATCGTTTCGCACGTCCATTCCTGCGCCGCGCCCGCCTCGACCCAGGCATCAAACTCCGCCCCCAGCGTATGATCGCGCGCGGTGGCGAAGTCTTCCTGCGCGGCGTCGGTTTTGCCCTGCATCTGCCGGGCCTGCCCCCGCAGCAGATACAGCAGCTTAAAATCGTGGCTGTAGCCGATAGCCCGGTCATAAGCGGTTTCGGCCGCGGCGTAATCCTTCATATTGCAGTAGGTCAGCCCTTCCAGCGTGTACAGATCGCCCAGTTCGGTGAGCTCCTGTCCGATCAGCGCTTCAAATTCGGGCTGTTCAAACAGGTGGGTGGTGAACGTGTCGATCTGGCTGATCACGTCGTCGTACTGGCCGAGCGTGTAATTGGTCGCCGCTGAGAAAAATGGGCCCACGAAGTGCTCCGCGTTTTCACCGTAGACCACCTCCATGGCGCGGTTGGTCAGTTCGGGATCGGGATACTCGGTGAGGACGGTGTGGAACAGGTCTTGAGCGTCGCTCATTTCGCCCTCGCGCAGCGCGATCATCGACGCGGCGATATAGGGCAGGTTGCCCGCCGGCTTCAGCGCGATGGATTGACCAAATTCGGCGCGGGCCTGCTCAAGATCGCTCATGCCGTAGTAATAAAACGTCCCGCGCAGGAAAAACACGAACCAGTCATCGGGGCGAAGCTCGGCCAGCCGGTCATAATTGCGCCGGGCAGTGAGCATGTTTTCTTCGACCGTCCAGAAGAGCGGCATGGCCCATCCATCCGGCGCGAGCCGCTGGATCGTTTGGGAGGTGTCAGCGTGGCCCTCGTCATTGCCCACCCGCATATACGCCAGGCTGCGGTAGACATAGGGCAGAGGGTTGTCAGGATTCTGCTCGATCGCGGCGTCAAACTCCTCGATCGCATCGTCGATCGTAGGACCATAAGCGAGCAGCCCTCGATGCAGATGCGCCGCGAGGCTGTCGCCGTCGATGGTTCCGGTGGGCGCGGTGATGCTCGCGGCCAGCATCATATTCGCGATCACCCGGAACTCGTCCCCGTCGGCGTTCGCCAGGATGTTAAACGCATTCAGCACTGCCGGCGCGACCGACTCGCGGCGCTCATCGGTGATCTGCACGCGCACATTGGCGGTTTGTGCGAGCGTGTCATACGGAAAAACCATGTGGCGGTACGCGCTCGTCGCGCCAACCTGGACTTCCAGTTCCACCTGTTCGGCGGTGTAGCGGCCCCAAACGATAATCTGCGCGTTGACGCGCTCCGCCACGGCGCGCGCCTCCTCAGCCGACGTGACCACCGCCGGATACTGCCGGACATGCACATTCGCCAGCCGGATCTCTTCCTCGAAGATCTGGCGCAGATCCTCCGCCACGAAGCGCGCCACGTCCCGCTCGGTCGCGCCGTCCAGCGCTTCGAGATCGGCTACCAGCACCATGTACTGCCCCGGCTCCACCGGCTCGACTGCCTGGAGCGCGGTTTCATCGATCTCAAAGTCAGCGGCGCCTGCAGCGGCGCTCGCAGCGCGGAAGAACGGATTATCCGGGCTGAAGAAGTTCGCACAGCCCAGCGAGCCATCCCGAACGGCGTCCACCAATGGGTCGAACTCCGCGCTGAGGTCGCTTGCTTCGATGGCCGCGAGATCCTCCGCCGCGCCGGATTCGTCAGCCTGCTGCAAGCGTGCATCGGCCCGCAGCAGGTGGAGCAGCACAAACCCGGGATCTTTTTCCAGGCCGGTCGCGAAGCTCGTTTCGGCGCTGGCGAAGTCGCCCAGACCGCAGTACGCGGTGCCCTGCTCCAAATAGATGTCGGACACGTCCGGGTACTGCTCAAGGCCCGCTGCTGTGGCATCGAGCACGGCGGTGTACTGGCCTAACGTCAGGTTGGTAAAGGCCGACAGCGTGAGCGAGTAGGGACTCAACACCTCGTCGCTGAAGGTCGCCTGGACCAACCGCTGCATGTAGGTCGGATCGGGGAACTCGGTCAGGACGAGATTGATCACCGCTGCGGCGTCCGCGATGCGGCCCTCGTGCAGCGCCAGCAGCGCGCGGTAAACGTAGGGGAAACTTGCGGTCGGCTTCAGTTCAATGGATTTATCCAGATCGGCCCGCGCCAGTTCATAACCGTTCGGGATCAGGCCGTTCAGCTCGTAGTAGATCGATCCCCGGAAAAAGTAGGGGAACCAGTCGTCCGGGCGCTGCTCGATCACCTGATTGAACAGATCAAGCACCAATTCGTCGGTCGTCATGGTCGCCATGACCAGCAGGGGCAGCGACCAATCCGGTGGGCCGATGCGCTGCGCGGTCATGGCGTCGCGGCGAGCGTCGTCGAACTGCCCGGCCCGCTGCTTGATGATACTGCTGTAGATGTAGAGCAGGGCGTTGCCCGCGTCTAATGCCTGCGCTTCCTGCAAATCGGTGAGCGCGGCCGCATCGTTCATCGCCATGGCGATCCGGTGCATGTTGGCGGCGACGGTGTTCCCCACCACCTCGGCGGGCGTCACACGGATCACACTCTGCATCTCGGCGGTTCGCAGCGCCTCGAAGCTGTTGCCGTCGGCGTTGTGCAGGATGTGGAGTATATTCAGCACAAACGGGGCCACCAATTCACGCTGCGGGCTGGTCATGTGGACGCGCACGTTGACCGAGCGCTCCAGCAGATCGCGCGGGAACTGCAGATACGGGAAGCCGTCCGTGATGCCCATCTGCACGTTCAGTTCGATCAGGTCGGCGGAGTAGTTGCCCCACACGATGACGGACGCTCCCGCGGTTTTGGCGGCAAGCTGCGCTTCGTCATCGGACGTGATCATATCGGGATAGAGGCGCACGCGGATATTCGAGTAGGGCACCGTCTGTTCGAGCGCCCGTTGCAGATCGTCCGCGACAAAGCGCGCCGGCTGATCCGTCTCTTCCGCGCCGCTCAGGGGTTCCAGCGGGGCGACCAGCACCATGTATTCGCCCGGCTCGATCGGTTCCACCACGCCGGAAGTTTCGTCACCCTCGGCCGGCTCCTCCAGCAGTGCCGCTTCCAGCGCGGCGGCCCGGCTGATGAAGTTCTCGCAGCCAAGTTCGCCCGCTTCAACAGCCGTCTGGATCGCGGGCGGCAGGCTGCCGATATTGCGGGCGGTATCAAAATCGGCGTTGGCCCCGGCATGGTCGCCCTGACGGGCCAGCACGTCACCGCGCAGCAGATGCACCAGCGCGACTCGCTCCGCCGGGATGCCAAGCTCACCCGCCGACGCCAGAGCGCTGGTATACGCGGTCGCGGCGCTCTCGTAGTCGCCCAGGCTGCACCAGGCCAGCCCCTGGATGGTGAACAGGTTGGGCATCGGCCCGGCACGCTCCACGGCGGCATCGGCGCTCTGGGCGGCTTGTTCGTACCGCCCCATCGCCAGATTGATGAACGCGGAGATCATCGGCCCGAAGATATCGTGCCCGCCGATCGTCGCGCCGATGATCCGGCTGTAGAGATCCGGGTCAGGGAATTCGTCGAGAATAACCTGCACAGACCGATCCGCGTCCTCGAAGCGCCCCTCTTCCATCGCCAGCAGCGCCGCAATGGCATAGGGATAATTGGCGTTTGGTGTGAGCGCGATCGCCTGTTCGAGATCGGCGCGGGCTTCGGCGTAGTTCCCCGCCATATAGTGCATCGTGCCGCGCATGCTGTAGGCATACCAATCGTTTGGGCGCTGCGCGACAATCTGATCGTAAGCGGACAGCCCTTCGTCAAACGTGCCCCCCTCGGCTATCAGCACCAGCGGCACCACCCAACCATCCGGGCCGAGACGCTGCGAGGTTTCCGCCGCCCAGTGGGCTTCTTCGTAACGCTCCTGATGGTGCAGCGCCACGCTGCGCAGCGCGTAACTGAACGGGTGGCTGGGATCTTTTTCGATAGCCTTGTCGATCTCCTCGATCGCGGCCGGGGTGTTCTCGTTGTACAGCATAAAATAGCGATGGATATAGGCGGCCACGTTGTCCCCGACGATCTCCGCCGGCTCGTCTTCGACCTCGGCCATGACGCCCAGCGTGCGCATGTACTCGTAAATGTCGCCGTTACTGCCTTGCAGCACGGCCATCACGCCGAGCACCTCCTGCGCCACCGACTGCTGGCGCTCGTCAGTCAGGCTCACGCGCACATTCGCCGCCTGCTCGATCAGCTTGCGGTCCATCAACATATCTTCAAAGCCGGCGAGCGTGCCCGTCTGGATCTCAACCTGGACCGCCTCCGGCGTATAGCTGCCCCAGATGATCACCGTCGCGTGGTTGGCGTTCGCGGCCTGCTGCGCCTGCGTCGCTGACGTGATCACGGCGGGATAGTCACGGATGCGCACCATGGAGAATGGCACGCTGACTTCGAGCGTCTGCACCAGATCATCCACGATGAAGCGGCTGACCTCGCGCGGTTCGGCCCCGCTCAGCGGCTCCATCTGCGCCACCAGCACCATATATTCGTTGTCCCCCACCGGCTCGACGATCAGCGGCGGCGCTCCCGCCGCGGAACCGCCGGTCAGGGGCAGATTCACGCCGGGCAGGCCGGGCACCAGCGTATTCGCTTCGGACTCGTCCCGGTTGTTGTTCCGGCTGCTTTCCGGCCCGAGCAGGAGCGCGATCACGGCCACGATGGAGCAGGCCAGCACCGTGACGATCACCATCAGCGCGATCCATTTCCACTTGGTCGCAGGCGGGACCGTTGCCGCCGTGATCGGTGTGCCGCCGGGCGTATAGGCTCCCGGCAGAAAACTGGCGGGCGGCGGCGGGAGTGTCCCGCCGGACTGGGGCGACGGGTAAAGCGAGAGCCCATGCGTCTGCTGCGGCAGGCTGCGCGCCATCGCCGGGACTTCATCGGACGGTGTGGAGAAACGCGAGCTGCGCGGGGATTCGGGTCCGGCCGCGAGCACGAGATCGCGCAGGGGCGTATCCAGCCCGCGGATCAGCGCCTCGATTTCCGCCCCGATCACCCGCACGCTCGAAATCCGCCGCTCGCGGTCTTTTTCCAGCATGCGCGCCACGAGATCGGCCAGCGGCTCGGGCGTGCCAGGCCGCAGCCGGGTGATGTCCGGCGCGGGTTTGGTCAGGATGGCCGTCAGGATCGCCGCCGTGCCCTGCTCGCTGAAGGGCACCCGCCCGGCCAGCATCTCGAACAGCATGATCCCAAACGACCAGATGTCGGCGCGCTCGTCCAGTTCCAGGCCGTTGCACGCTTCCGGGCTGAGATACGCATAGGTGCCGATCACCGAGCCGGTTTGCGTCAGGCGGGTACGATCCGCCATGTGGGCCACGCCAAAATCGGTCAGGCGCGGTGTCCCATCTTCGGCCAGCAGCACGTTGTCGGGCTTGATGTCGCGGTGGATGATATTCAGCCGGTGGGCGCGAGTCAGCGCGTCGGCCAGATCGAGCGCGATATTCAGCACAGCTTCCAGCGGCAGGCGGGCCTGTTCGTCGATCAGGTCGCGCAGCGATCCGCCGCCGACGTATTCCATGATCAGGTAATGTTTGCCGTTTTCCTCGACGGCTCCCAGCAGCTGGACGATACTGGGTGATTCAGCCGGCGCAGGGCTTCCCCTTCGCGGATGAAGCGATCCACAATATCGGGGTTTTCGTCCACGATATGCACGTGAAGCTGTTTGATCGCCACCGGGGTGCCGGTCTCAATATCGACGCCGCGATAGACGTCGCCCATGCCGCCGCGCCCGATCAGCTGCTCTAGCTGGTACCGCCCGGCGATGAGGGGTTGTTGTTCGCTCATGAATGCTTCTCTATCTAAAGGTTGTTTTGTTGGTTTTAGTTTTTGGTTGTTAGTTTCTTGATCAGGGCATTGAGCATGCGCCGGATCGTTGTTAGATGTCGCTAAGCCGCTGATAGGCAGTTACAGTAACCAAATCCGAGATCGCGTGAAAGCAGCAAATGATAGTCTAGTTCACTTGCCGACCCATAGCCACATACAGAAATCGTCTTAGTTCGACGTTGGTTTCGTAGGGGCGGGTTAACAACCTTCCGCAATATTGGCTGGAACCGACGCGGGTCAGCCCGTCGAAGCTGGCTGGTTAGGCCGAACGACTTGCTGCTGAAATCTCGCACTGGCTGCACTAGATGGGGAGCAGAACAGGTGGGATGGCTGCCACACCCCAGCTTGCGTACTGCACCTTGACTATGGCAGTTCACTGTATCACTAAAAACTGCCAACTAACAACTAACTACTGAATAACTATTTGCTCTGCTGATCTCTCCCGCACATCCGCCACCAACCGCCCATCGCGCAGGGTGATCTGCACGCGCGCTCCCTCGGCGGCCTGCGCGACGCTCGTCACGCGCTGACCATCGCCGCGCGTCACGATCGCGTAGCCGCGCTGTAAAATCGCCTCAGGATTAGCCGCCTGGAGCGCACGCCGCTGTGCATCCAGTTGATCGCGCCGCCGCTGCGCCTGGTGCCGCCAGTGGAGCGCCATCCGCCCGGTCAGGTCGTCGATCCGCTGCCGCGCGTTTTGCACCTGCCGGTCCGGCGAGAGCCGTGCCAGCCAGCGCCGCTGCGTCTCGACCTGGCTGCGGCTCGCGTCCAGCGTCGCACCGACGGCGTTATCCAGCCGGGCGGACAGCACCCGGACGTTGCTGCGCAGCGCGGACATATCCGGCGTCACCAGTTCGGCGGCGGCGGACGGCGTCGGGGCGCGCAGGTCGGCGGCGAAATCCACCAGCGTAAAATCGATCTCGTGGCCGACGCCCGTCACGACCGGGATCCGCGAGGCGGCGACGGCACGCACGACCGATTCGTGGTTGAAGCACCACAGGTCCTCCAAACTGCCACCACCCCGCGCCAGGATGATCACATCCACCTCGGTATACTCGTTAAGGCGCTCCAGTGCGGCGACGATCTGCGGGGGCGCGTCGGCTCCCTGCACCAGCGCCGGGCTGAGAATCACCTCGACCAGCGGGTAGCGCCGCCGCAGCACGTTCTGAATATCCTGGAAAGCTGCGGTTGTGGGCGACGTGACGATCCCGATCTGGCGCGGTGCGGTTGGGATCGGGCGCTTGCGCGCCGAGTCGAACAGCCCTTCGGCGTCGAGCTTAGCTTTGAGCAGTTCGAACTGCCGGTTGAGATCGCCCGCGCCCGCCGTCTGGATGGTATCGCAGACCAGTTGGTACACCCCGCGCACCTCATAGACCGTAACTCGGCCATGCGCCTGCACGGCGTCGCCGTTGCGCGGCTCAAAACCCAGCCACGCCGCCTGTCCTTTCCACATCACGCTGCGCAGTTCGCTTTTGTCGTCCTTCAGCGTGAAATACAGGTGCCCGGACGACGCGCGGGTGAAGTTGCTGATCTCCCCCTCGACCCAGACATCCTGCATCCGGGGGTCGAGATCGAACAGATCACGGATAGTGCTGGTTAACTGCCAGACGGTGTAGGGTTCGGCCATGATTCCTTCTATGCCCGCTTGATTCCTACTCAGGATTGTACATCAGCACCCCCGGCAACGCGAAAGGCACGCCGGGCGGTTTGTGTTAAAATTGAGCAGAAATTAATGATACTTGCCACAATTGGGAGGGGGGAATGATGGACGAAGCGGCACGCGAACAATTAGCGCAGCGCTTGAGTGATATGTCGTTAAAAAATGTCCGCAAGGAAATTACCGCGCTGGACCCCGACGCGGACATGAAATATTTCCGTAACGCGATCTGGGATGAGTACCACACGCTGTATCTGCTGCCGCACGCTGGCCTGTCGATCACGCTGGTGGAGAAAGACCAGACCAGCGATTCCACCCGCAAGATTGGCGGCGGGCCGCGCGGCTGGACCGCCAAAAAGGTGTCGTACCAGTATGTTGGCGCGCGAGTGGATCTGCTGAACCGGCCGGCCTACCCCCGCACGATCGGGGAGCTCCCACCGGCGCTTGAGGGCCACGAGGAAGAACCCGCGCCCTACGATCCTGGCGCACCGGGATAGCCGGCCCAACTCTGAAACCGTTTTTTTTGTAGGGGCGTATCGCAATACGCCCCTGCTGATCTTTATCTTAACTTCTCTGCTATCGGTTCGTCCTTGAACACGGCATCGAGGGGCCTGGTCCATAACCGACTCCCCCTCTCCGCGCGTGGAGAGGGGGTCGGGGGGTGAGGTTGGCTGACCGCTGTTCGCGCGGCTGAGGCTTACTCCTCTTCCATATCCTCAAACGAGGCCGTCAGGCCGAGCGTATGATAACCGCCGTCAATATAGATCGTCTCGCCGGTGATCTGGCGGGCACCATCACTCGCCAGGAACGCTGCCACGTTGCCACAGTCCTCAATCGTAATCTGCGCGCGCATGGGTGAGATTTTCTCGCTGTAGCGGTACATGGTCTTGAAGCCGGGCACGCCCGCCGCTGCCAGCGTGCGGATCGGGCCGGGGCTGAGGGCATTGACGCGGATACCCTGCGGCCCCAGATCGGCGGCCAGATAACGCACGATATTTTCGAGCGCAGCCTTGGCAATCGCCATGACGTTGTAGCGCGGCATGACCTTCTCGGCGGCGTAGTAGGTCAGCGCCATGATGCTCCCCCCATCGGGCATGATCTCGGCGGCGTGGCGCGCCATCGGGATCAGGCTGTAGGAGGAGATGTCCAGCGCCATGCGGAAACCCGTGCGGCTGACATCACGGAATCGCCCGCCCAGATCCTCACCCGGCGCATAGGCCACCGCATGCACCAGAATATCGATCTTGCCGAACGCGGCTTTCGCTTTTGCGAAGACCCTTTCGATCTGCTCGTCAGACGAGACATCACACTGCTCGACAAAATCGATCCCGGCCTGCTGCGCCAGCGGGAAAACGCGCTTTTCGAGCACTTCCCCGGCGTAACTCAGGCCGATCACCGCGCCCGCACGCTGGAGTGCCTCGGTAATCCCCCACGCAATCGAGCGGTTGTTCGCCACGCCGAAGACCAGCGCGGTCTTGCCATCGAGTGAGCCCATGCTTGTTTCCTCCTGGTGTGTTGGTGTATCACAGTTTTAACACGCTGTGCGCGCTTTCGTCACGTTCGGGGTGAACAGTGATCAGTTGACAGTTGTCCACAAAAGCGATTTATTCAAAAACGCCGCTCATGACTCAAAACTCAAAACTCATAACTCAAAACCTCCTCGCCGTAAACTGTCTACTGTCTACTTCATCACCAGCACCGGCGTGCCGACCTCGGCCCACTGGTAGAACCATTTCGCCTCGTCGGTGGGCAGATTGACGCAGCCATGACTCATCGGCTCGCCGAAATTCTCATGCCAGTACGTCCCATGCAGCCCGTAGCCCTGGTAAAAGTACATGACATAGGGCACGTTGGGCAGGTAATACCCCGGCCCGGACATGGTCTGCGACTCGCGCTTGACGTAGATACTGAATTTGCCCTGCACGGTCGGCGTATCGGGCAGCCCCGTCGAGACGGTGACGGTTTTGATCAGCCGGCCGTTTTCAAACGCCTGGACGCGCTGCTGCGCCAGTTCCACCACGATCTCTTTGCGGGTGAATGAGGACAACTCGGCGTCAAAATCCATCGGGCGCGGACCACCCATCGGCCGTCCGGTGCGGATGTACGGGACGGTCAGGCGCTGGCCGACACTGAGTTGATCCGGGTTGGACAGGGTGTTGATCGCGGCAAGGTCGCGCCAGTTCACGCCGTACTGGTAGCCGATCGCCATCAGCGTGTCGCCCGGCTGGACGGTGTGTGGATGGCCCTGGGCGGCGCGCAGCGCTTCGGACACCGGCGAGACCGTGGGGGTTGGCGTGAGCGTCGCCGTGGGGGCGACCGTCGGCGTAGCGCTCGGTGTCGGGCTGGCGGGCGGTGTGGGTTCCGGCGGGAGCAGACCCGGCCGGACGGTACACAGCCGCGCGCCCCCGTTGAATGTTCCGGCGTCGGTCAGCGGGATCGCCTCGCCCGTGCTGACATCCACCAGCGCGATCTGCACGTCATCCGGCCCGCCCACGGATGCCAGCAGGCGGGATTCGTCGCCCCACGCCCACGCGATGTCCGCGCCCGGCCCCTCGCGCACAGCGACCGGCGCTTCCTGCTCGAAGTCCAGCAGGTAGATATCGGCCGTCTGCGGATCTTCCAGATCCGCCCACAGCGTATAGGCGATGCGCTCGCCCTGGTCATCAAACACCGGCCAGAGCTGGTTGCTCGGGTTAAAACCCGGCGGCAGGATCGGGAATTCGCCCTCGACCTCTTCTTCGAGAATGGTCATGAACAGATCCCACGGGCCAAGCTGGTCGCTCGAAAACAGAAGCTGGCGTCCATCCGGCCCCCACGACGGCGACGTATCGCGCCCTAGCTCGGTTGTCACCTGCTGCGGATTGCTGCCATCCGCGTTCATGACCCAGATCGTCGGGATCCCGCCCTCGCCCCGCGTGGATACGAACGCGATCTGGCTGCCGTCCGCGCTGAAGACCGGCGCGAAGTTCAAGCCGGTGGTATTGGTGATCTGTACGGGCTGCGTGCTGTTGAGCGGCATCAGGTAAAGCTGGTAGCTGCCCGACTCATCGGACGCATACACGACCGTCTGCCCATCCGGCGAGCAGGACGGCTCGCGCTCGTTGGCGTCGCCGCGGACCAGGGCGCGTTCCTCGCCGTTGAGCGTCATCAGGTAAATATCGTCGTTCCCGTTGCGGTTGGTGTAGTACACCACCTGATACGACTCCGGCTCCAGCGTGGGGGAGGGCGTTAGGGATGGTGTAGGCGAAAAGCCCGCCACCGCCGTCGCTGTCGCGTTGCGGATCGCTTCAGACGGTCTGGGTGAAAGGCAGCACGCCCGCTGCGCCTGTCGCCGTCTGCGCGATCTGGGTGGCTTCGATCTGCCCGGCGGTTAACACGGTGGGCGTCGCGCTTGGCGTGGTCGTCGGGGAAGGCGTATCGGTGGGAGCCACCGGCGGCGCGGTCGGTGAGGCTCCCTGCGCGATGGGCAGCGCATCGGGCGACGGGGTGATGCTGGTGGCGGTCGGTGCCGGCGGGGTTTGAAGCTCATCGCGGTTGAACACGGTCGGCAGGGGCGTATCGTCGCTCTCCCCGCCGCACGCCGCCAGCATGAGTACCGCGGCCACCCACCAGAGCCCATATCGTCGCGCTGTTCGCCTGATCACCTGCGCCTCCTGCCTGTCCTGTGTCGATGCATGGTCTGATTTTAGAGCCACGGCGCGGATTGAACAACTTGCGGGTAAGGCTAGCCTCACCCCTAAATCCCCTCTCACATGTGATAGAGAGGGGATCTTGGCCGCGTGCGTCTTCTCCCCCTCTCTACATCTGTGGAGAGGGGGTCTGGGGGTGAGGCTACCCCGCCGGGTTCAGTACACGCCCCAGGAACAGGATCGTGCCCGTCTCCTGATCGTAGATCGCGTAGATGAACGGGTGATCGACCCGCATTTCGATTGGCTCATCTACCTGAGCGGAGGTGGCCTCCATCACCACGGCCGTCGCGGCGGCGGCTTCGGTCCCGCTCTCATCCACCTTGACAAACGCCTTATGGATCACCGCGCTGATGAACAGCGTATCCGTCGTGTCGGCCATGCCAGAGAAATCCGCCGCGCCCGGATCGAACGCGTCCGCCATGCCCAGCCCGATCAGCGCATCCGCCAGCCCGAATTCGGATTCATACTCCCAGCGCGGCATCCACAGCGTCACCGGGTCTTCCCAGGCCAGACTGCCGACGATCTCGGAGAATTGTTCAGCGTCGAGCGACTCTTCAAATGCCTCGAAGGTATCGAGCTCCGGCAGCAGGATCACCATGCCCATGCGATCCCCTTCATAGGGCACCAGAATCGCTTGCCAGCCCTCGCCGCTGGCATACTGGAACGGTTCTTCCGTGATCATCAGCGGCACTTCCACCTCCGAGCCGTCCAGCAGGGTGAACGGTTCATCGTTGGTGAATTCCGCCTCGAATTTGTCCAGCCACGCCGCCTTGAAATACACCGCGTTGGTGAGCACCAGCCGCGTCATGGCGTTGATCGTGTCCGGCGGGATCAGATCTTCGATGCGTCCTTCGGTCTGCTCGCTGACCCAGGTGTTGATCCGCTGGCGGGCGGCTTCGGCATCCGCCGCGAAATCGATCAATTGCAGCCCGGCCCCGTAATTCTCGTTCAGCAGCGCGAGAAAGTCCTCGCGGAAGGGGTAGCCTTCCTGGCCCCACAGCGCGTTGGCGATATTCAGCCGGAAGCTCTCGTCGGATTTGTCGGCGGCTTCGGCGGTGCGCGGCAGACTCGCGTCCAGATCCTTGAACGCGGGATGCAACTGCCTCCTGTGGCAGCATAAAATGCAGCGTCTCGGCCATCTGCGCCTCGGTGTTACCGCGCGCCCCGGCATACGTCATCGCCAGCGCCAGCGAGATACTGTACGGCGAAAAGATCAGGTTGTCGCCCTCACCGCTCACCGCATGGTACAGATCGAACGCGAAGGCATTATTGCCCGCCGCGAGAAAATGCTGCGCGGGATCGTCCTGTGCTTCGCCGATCCCGGTGAGGCTGCCCGCGCCAATCACCACGACCAGCAGCACGGCGGTCAAAATACGGTGTCCGTAACGACTTTTCATCGCTTTTTCCTCCCAATTGGCAGATGATGATCTGACGCCGATCATAGCATGGGAGTTCCCGGAGGCTGACGTGAGGAAGAATCAAGAACCGGCGACCCTGAGTCCCCGGTTCACTAAGGAGGAGAAGAAGAGATTTCGCCCTTCGCTGAGCCTATCATACGGTAGGTCTGCCCGGCTGTCTCTGGTTGATCGGGCTACGCCTGCCCTACGGAATCCCTACTCTTCCCTTGAGATGATTTGAGTTCGCGCGCGCTTCTTTATGATGTTGCCCGCGACCGCTGGGTAGGGTTAAGATTGTCGGGTGCGCAATGGCTTTCTAGGTGGAAAGAATAGATAGCTGTGATTTGTGGAGCCGGCCTCACCCCAAACCCCTCTCCATGTTATGGAGAGGGGCTTAATTTATGGGCTGCTCCCCCTCTCCACACGGTGGGGAGGGGGCAGGGGGAGGGGCTGACCGTCTGCGGGGGCGTATTGCAATACGCCCCTACAAATGCATCTGGCAACCACTGTCGTACTATTTCTCTCGCTTTTTCCTTGCTTTTCTCAGTAAAGTCGCGTAAAGCTTTAGAAAACAGGGCGGGTTTGTTAACCCGCCCCTACGATTTCTCCTCCTAAAAAAATTCTCTGCGCTCTCTGCGTCTCTGCGGTTCAATCTTTTTCTAATCACTTACGCGAGATCGCCTCTGTGCTCTCTGCGTCTCTGCGGTTCGTTCTATTCTGGGCATCTTTATGACCTACACCACGCTCGATTGGCTGCTCTCACTGCTGCCCATCCTGGTCATTGTGGGGCTGATGGTCGGCCGGAACTGGAACACCAACCGCGCCGGGCTGGCCGGCTGGCTGCTGGCGATCGGGCTGGCGGCGTGGCGCTTCCGTGCGGGATCGGACGGCGTGCTGGCGGCTCAGCTCAAGGCGCTGGTCCTCACCGCCGACGTCGTGATCGTGATCGGCGGGGCGCTGCTTCTGTATGCCATCGTGGATCGCGCGGGCGCGCTGGCCGTCATGACCGATGCACTGTCCGGCCTCACCGCGGACCGGCTGATCCAGGTCTTGCTGCTCGGCTGGGTATTCGCGTCGTTCTTGCAGGGTGTGGGCGGCTTTGGCGTCCCGGTGGCGATCGTCGCGCCGCTGCTGATCGGGTTGGGCGTGCCGGAGATGCGCGCCGTGGTGATTTCATCACTGGGGCATGGCTGGGCGGTCACGTTTGGATCGCTGGCGGCGGCGTTTATCGTGCTGGTGAATGTGACTGGCCTGCCCGGTGACGATCTCGCCGCCCCGGCTGCGCTGATGCTCGGGATCTTATGTTATATCTCAGGGCTGATGTGCGCGCACGCCTTCGACGGCTGGCACGGGGTGCGGCGGTCGCTGCCCTATGTGCTGATCACCGGCACCGCGATGAGCGCCGCCCAGTTCCTCACCGCGATCGGCGGGCTGTGGACGCTCGCCGCGGTGATGGGCGGGCTGGCCGGATTGGTTGCCTCCGTGCTGTGGATACGCTGGCAGGGCGCGCCGGGTGTTCCCACCATGACGACCGCCAGCACACCGCGCCCCTCGATCGGACGGGCGTTCAGCAGCTATGCGATCCTGATTATTTTGGCGCTGGCGCTGCGTGGGATCACCCCAATCAAGGATTTTCTGGGCCAGTGGGCATTGGCTGTCGACATCCCCGCCACGATCACCGGGCGCGGCTGGACCGTCGCGCGCGAGCCGGACGCCGGATTTGCCATCCCCGCGCATCCTGGGGTCGTCATTCTCTATAGCTGCCTCATCGCTTACGGGTTGTTCCGCCGCTATTATGCGCCGGGCGCGGCGCGGGCCATTCTGCGCGATTCCGGCCAGCGCACGCTCAAGACCGGGATCGGCGTCTTTATGATGGTGGGCATGGCCGCGACGATGGAGCGCGCCGGGATGATGGAGATCGTGGCGGACGGGCTGAGCCAGAGCGTACCGGGTGGGCTGTACGCCTTTGTCGCGCCGCTGATTGGGGCACTTGGGGCGTTTGTCACCGGCAGCAACATCAACAGCAACGCCGTATTCGGCCTGCTGCAACTGAACACCGCCCGCCTGCTCGATCTCTCGATCTATCCCATCCTGGCGGCGCAGACCAGCGCGGCTGCGGTGATCAGCATGGTGTCCCCGGCGAAGGTGGCCGTCGGGTGCAGCACGGTCGGCGCGCCGGAGGGCGTGGTGCTGCGCTGGCTGCTCGGATACGGGGCGCTCGTCGTGCTGATCGTCGGCGGGTTGACATGGCTTGGACTGGTGCTGTTCGCTTAATCATTTCTGGACTTACCCTTCCATGTAAGCGCCCCTGGGACTATAATAACTATATGGGTAAGTTTTAGTCTGGGACGGTCAGTAAAGCCCCGAAGGTTGGACAAATCATATGACGTTCACTGCTCGTATGCTCACCGACGCGCCGGCACTGCTGTTGACGCTGTCCAGCGAGTACAATCTCTTTGAGGATTTTCCCAAGTCGTATGCGGCGGTCTGCGACCTGCTGAACAGCGCGGAACAGCCCGTCTACTACATCCTCGATGCTACCGAAGTGCCTTTCGACATGACCACCATAATTCAGGGGGCGGCCAGCACCAGCCGCGACAGCCAGGGTACCTTTCACCATCCCAACGTCAAGGGCGTGCTGATCGTTTCTCCTCACGAAGCGATTTATTTTGCGGCGCAGGGCTTGCGCGAAGACGTCTACGGTCAGGTATCGGCTCAGACGTTTTATACGCTGGACGACGCGCTGGCCTACGCGCACACCCAGGTCTGATTCGTCATCATTTTGAGGGGAATGATTAACCCATTCCGCGTGTTAGCCCCTCCCTAAATCCCTCCCCACAGGGTGGAGAGGGACTTGAGACTCCCCTTTCTCCGGGTGCGGGGATAAGGGGTGCCGACCGAAGGTCGGACGGGGATAGGGGTAAATCATTAAACAAACACGCTCTCAAATCTCATCTGGTCCCCCCGGAATTTACGACGCTCGCCGCGCCTTCCCCCTCTCTAACTCGGTTGGAGAGGGGGATTGAGGGGGTGAGGCCGATCTGGCATGACACCCCAATAACCACCAATCACCAACAACTCTCACAGTGCAATCAGCAGCACGATAAACGCCAGACACAGCGCGATAATTACCAGCGCCGCGACCGACAGCACGCGCGCCCGCCGAGCCTGGATATTGACCGGCTCCACGATCCCCTGGATGTCCCCGGTCGCCAGATAGCGATACAGCGCCGCCGCCTCGCGATCTAGCGTGCGGTAGTGCGCCGGGAACCAGTGATACACCTGCATGCGCGTCATCTGATAATACACCTTCAGATGCCCCTTCCGCCGCTCCACCGCGAGCTCATGGTCGGCCCGGCGCGGATCAAACAGCGGGAATTTCTGGTTCAGCCGCCGCGCGACGAGGCGTTTTTTGGTGCTTTCGCCCAACTCGAACTGGAACGCCACCAGGAAAGCCGGCAGACGGGTGTCCAGTTCGGCCTGCGCCAGAATCATAGGCAGATTGTAGTTGATGCGGAGCCGGTCTTCGCGCAGGCAGCGTTCGTTCGGGAACATGATCGGCAGCAGGTCGGCCTTGGCAACGGGCGGCGGATGCTCCACCGTCAGCGGCCGGATAGCGGCGCGCGTCTTTCTCAGGTGATCGGTCAGCTCCTCGAACGCCATCAGGAACCGCCCCTGGAAGCGGACCACCGGGCAGTTCTTGAGATGGGAAGGCACCGGCGCCTCGTCGATCACGATGGCGAAGGCTCGCTTTTTCTGCTCCAGCGCGCGCTGGCAGTCAGCCTCGACATCGGGCGTGGCGTTAATGGATAGAATCCCCAGGATATGAGAAGCGTCCGGCAGACCCTCGGCCCGGCTGAGCGCCAGTTGTTCCTCAGTGGGCGGAATCTCGGGCACCGGCCAGACCACCACCCCGCGCTGCTCAAGCTGAACGGCGAGCTGCCGGGCGAATTTATGATCGGGTAAAGCATAAAACAACTGCGTGTGTGTCATGGTCCCCCCAAGGGCTTCAGCCCTGCCGGATATTGTACCCCGATGCCCGCCCCGCAGACAGTTGGCAGCCATAGATTGACTGGCCTCGTCGCCAAACCGTTCTCAGGGATCTCGCATAAATGATTAGAAAAAGACTGAACCGCAGAGGCGCAGAGATCGCAGAGAGTCTTGAAGGAGAGAGAATTGTAGGGGCGGGTTAACAAACCCGCCCTGTTTCCTAAAGATTTACGCGACTCTACTTCTATGCCATGGAGAGGGGCTTAGTCTGCCACCGGCTCCCCCTCTCCGCGCGTGGAGAGGGGGACGGGGGGTGAGGTAAAGCTAACGGCTGGCCGCTGAAACTGTCTGCTCCTGCTCGCGCCGGGGGTTCAAGCGGTGTAAATTGGAGCCCCCGCCGCGATCCTGGTACACTAGAGCGCCTATGAGATCGGCAGATTGGATCATGCAACGGTTATTGAGTCGGATTTGGCTCGTGGTGGGGCTGCTGGTGCTGTTCAGCGGCTGGCCGTCAACCTCCGCGCGGGCTCAGGATGATGTCTCCTGGCTGCTGGGCGAGATCAACAACCTGCGCGCCGGGCAGGGATTGCCCGCCTATACGCTCAACGCGCAGCTCAGCGCCGCCGCCCAGCGGCAAAGCGAGTATCTGGTCGAGACCTGCAACGTCGCCCATGTCTGGCCGGATGGCACATCACCCGCTGCGCGCGCTGCCGCCGCTGGCTATACCGGCTCGCACGTCATCGAAAATATCTACGCCGGAACGAATGCCACCGCCGCATCCGCCTGGAATTTCTTTATCACGTCGCCTGTTCACTACAGCGGGCTGGTCAATACGATCGTGACCGAGGTCGGGATCGGTGTGGCACACGGTGGGCTGTGCAGCCATGCCTATACGCTGGTCTTCGGCCGCGCCGGGGATGGATCGGCTCCGCCAATTCAGCCGGCGAGCCAGGGTGGGAATCCGGGCTCTGTCGCCGCCGCGGCAGGTCCGCCCGCGCCCTATGTCCCGCCGCCGCCACCCAGCACACCGACCGCCACCATTCCGACGCTCACCCCGTCGGCCACCTGGACGCTCACCCCGACCGCGACGCCGTCGGCCACCTTCACCGCCATTACGCCCACCGCCACGCCGATTGAACTGGCGGCCCTCTCGGGGCAAAATCCCACTCGCGTAGCCATGGCCGCCTCGCCCACGCCGACCGAGATCCCCTCCACGCCCACACCGTCGCCGGTTCCGGCCACGCTCACGCCGATCCCGCCCACCGCCACACCCGTTCCGACGGCGCGCCCCGCCTCGCCCCCGGTCGAGCAGGGCCTCACCGTGCGCGATCTGCTCCCGCTGGCGCTGATCGGCCAGATCGTGCTCATCGGCATCGCCGGGTTTGCCTATTTCCGCAAGTCACGTTAGAGGAGAAGAGACGAAGATGCCCGACTTATCCGAGATTATCCCGGTACTGATTACCGTTCCCCTCGAAGATGAGATCGTTGAAGCCCTGCGTAAAGTATCGGATCGGCTGGAGATTTTGGTGTATCCGGTGCGCGATCCGCGCGACGTGCCGGACGACGTCTGGAACCGGGTGATGGTGCTGTACACGCTGGATGTCGTGCCGGAACCGGCCCAGGCTCCCCGGCTGCGCTGGGTCCACGCGCACAGCGCCGGGGTGGAACATCTGCTGAGCCAGGCGCTTTTGCAGACCGGAGGAGTCCTGCTCACCTCGTCCAGCGGCATCCACGCGACGATCATGATGGAATACGTCATCATGATGATGCTCGCGTTTGGGCACCGCCTGCTGACGATGATCGAATACAAAGAAGGCTCAACCTGGCCGGCCGAGAATCGCCACCGGACGTTTTTGCCGCAGCCGTTACATGGCAGCACCGTGGGGATCGTCGGTTATGGCAGCATCGGGCGCGAGATCGCGCACGTCGCGCATAGGCTCGGCATGGAGGTCCTGGCGGTCAAGCGCGATGTCCGCCACCCCGCCGATCCCGACAGTTACAACCTGCCGGGCGCGGGCGATCCCGAAGGCGTGTACTTCCACCGGCTCTACCCCCCCGAAGCGCTGATTTCGATGGTCAAGGCGTGCGATTATGTCGTGCTGACCGTCCCGCTGACCGAATCCACGCGGGCGCTGATCGACGCGGATGTGTTCGAGGCAATGAAAACCAGCGCCTACCTGATCAACATCAGCCGGGGCGGGGTGGTCGATGAAGCGGCCCTGCTGCACGCCCTGCAAACCGGGCAGATCGCCGGGGCGGCGATGGACGTGTTCGAGTCCGAGCCCCTGCCTGAAGACAGCCCGCTGTGGAAACTGCCGAACCTGATTATCAGCCCGCACATCGCCGGCAACATGCCCGATTACAATCAGAAAGCCGCCGCCCTGTTCATCGAAAACCTGAAGCGCTATCTCGCGCGCAAAGACCTGCTGAACCTCGTGGATCATGCCCAGGGCTATTGACGCAACCCGCCGCGTAAACTGGCGTATAATTGGATAAAGAGACTGTCTTGGGACTGGCCTCACCCCCTCAATCCCCCTCTCCAGCCGAGCTAGAGAGGGGGAGGTGCGGGTCGGTTTTTTTCCTCTCCCTGGCTTGGCCGCACCCTGGCTTATTAGCCAGGGCAGAGGGCAGGGTGAGGGGCGTTTTCCTGCAGCATGCTCATCACAATTCGCGCTAGATCGTTAGTGTGTTCCGAAGGATGGTTAACCATGACCAAAGCAAGAACCCAACCAGAAGCGGCTCCCCCACGGGAGGAGCGCCGCACCGGGCTGAAAGGTTTTGTGTATCACCAGAGCAAGATGGTGGAAGAAACCGGCAAAGCGTTGGTCTCGCTGCTGCCGCAGCGAGTTCCGCACGCACGCCGGCAACGCCGTGAAGGAGTCCCGCACCAGCTTCGCCGCCCTGGCGGATGGTGTCGTGGATCGCTCGAGGCCGGGCTGGATAAGCTCCGCTCCAAACCGAAGCCGGAAGATCCCGGCAAGGTGAAGGTCGAAGTCGAGTAACGAAAAAGAGCGCCCCCAAACCGGGGGCGTTTCTCTGAGCCCGATTGAAAAGCAGATTTCCGGCAATGACGCCGCGGGTTAAAACTACGCGGCTATGCCAAAAGCCGGGAAGCCCACTGAAGGGGCTAGCTAGGAGTCCCTTTAGCGGACTTTTTTGAATTCAATAGCCGGACCGTTTATGCAGGATAAGTATTTATTCGGATAACGCGATCGTGTAGGGGAGCACCTCTGTGTGCTCCCAGTCGCGCCCAGCGCGACACGCGGCAGCGCCGCGCCGGGCGGACACGGGGGTCCGCCCCTACACCTGCCTTATCCGCTTATTTGCTTAATCGGCATTAACGTCCGGCGTCAGCTTCTCAAACGGCTTCTCTGAATGTGAGCGTATAGTGAAGCGGGTCATGCCCACCGCTCGGCTCCCCCTCTCCGCGCGTGGAGAGGGGCAAGTGAGCAGCCTCGTTAGAGGACGCTCGCCAGGGGTGAGGTAAACACAAGACAAGGGCAGGTTTGTTAACCTGCCCCTACATTCACGTCGCCCAACCAGCTGATTTTAGCTAACCGCTAATCGCTAACGGCTAATCGCTAACCGCTGCTCTCCACCCTACCGCCGTTTTTTCCCTTGGCGCTTGCCCCCGTCGCCACGATGTGATCTCTCGGCTGCGGCCATCTTGACCAGCCGCGGCTGGAACTCGGCCAGCGCGATCACCAGATCCGACTTGGTCGGCCATCACCTGCCGGATGTCCTTATAAGCGTCGGGCGCTTCGTCCAGGCCGGCCGAGAGCAGTTCCACGCCCTGCGCCGCGAGCTTCGCCTCGACCGAATCCCAGTTGAACTGCTCAAACGCCTGCTTGCGGCTCATCCGGCGGCCCGCGCCATGCGCCGCGCTGTTGAGCGAGTCCGCGTTGCCCAGGCCGCGCACGACATAACCCGGCGCGCTCATGCTGCCAGGGATCACGCCGAGCACATCTTTTCCGGCCGGGCGTCGCGCCCTTGCGGTGGACGATTGCCTCGTGCCCGTCGACCGTCTCTTTCCACGCGAAATTGTGGTGATTCTCGATCCCGCCCAGCACCGGCATCCGCAGGATGTCAATCAACTGGCGGTGGATGACGGCATGGTTGGCGCTGGCATATTTCCCGGCCAGCGTCATCGCGTGCCAGTATTCCTGCCCGGCTTCCTCGTCCAGCGACAGCCAGGCGAGATGCTGGAAATCCTTGGGCAGCGCCTTCCGTAGCTGCATGGCGACTTTGGTATAATGCTCGGCCATTTCCAGCCCGAAGCGCCGGCTCCCGCTGTGACTCAGCGCGGCCAGATACGTGCCCGGCGGGATCTTGCCCGACTGGCGAGTCGATGGTCGCATGCACGGTCAGCGCGCCGAACTCGACAAAGTGATTGCCGGAGCCGCTGCGTTCCCAACTGGCGCACGGCCACATCGTAGTAGCGCCGCGCGACCGGGTGTTCATCCCACAGCGGATCTTCCAGCACCTCGTGTTCGCGGTTCGGGTTCCATTCGCTGCCCGCGCCAAATCTCGTCTGCGATTTCGAGCACCTGCCGGAAGCGCTCGCGCTGCTCGTCCAGCACGCGCGGCGACACGTTGAAGACGGTCATCCGCATCCGGCAGGCGATGTCTACGCCGACCGCATACGGGATCACGCTGTTCTCGGTCGCCAGCACGCCGCCGATCGGCAGCCCATAACCCTGGTGCGCATCGGGCATCAGCGCCCCGCGCAGCGCGACCGGCAGCCGGACGGCCCGCTTCATCTGGTCCATCGCGCCCGCCTCGATCGCTGCCGCGCCCCAGACGCGGAAGGGGGCCGCCTGGGTGAGATCGTAGGTTGTACTGCGCTCCCGCGCGCGTCCGGCCAGCGCCTCCGCGACCGGCCCATATACGGGATCGCCCGCGATAATCGTCTGGCGCCCTGAGCACATCGGCCAGATCGCTCAGAATCACATCATCGCTGAAACCTTCTGCCTGGGCAGTCTCGGCGGCTTGCAGCGCCAGCCCGATCACGTGGCCGGGCGGGTAGCCCAAACGGAGAATGTCGTCGCCCTTCATGGCGGCCTCCTGGTCATTTTTTACAGGATATGGGCAAAGTTTTCACAATTCTTAACTTCTTCTTAAGGCAGAATAAAGCCGAGCATGGTATGCTTGGCATAGTTCACCAAAGACACGGTGTGAAAGCCAGCCATTATAGTTTTGACCCAAATGAAGCACCGGATTTACTGGTCAATTGGATGCCATATCTTGCCTTAAATCACCAAATAAGCCCTTATGCCAGTTGCTGTTTTCATAAGGCCTCACCTCTCAACCCCCGGCCCCTTCGACCCTCTCCAGCCGAGCTAGAGAGGGTCGAAGAGGTGATTCGCGGATGTGCTTCCCCCTCCCCATTTCGAATGGAGGGGGGATTGAGGGGGTGAGGCCAGGATCTGGCATAACACCCAAAAACTAATTGCTTACTACGGTTTACTTCCTTACTCCGGGTCTATTGCTATTTTACCTGTGCGGATGTACGATTTTTCACACGCAGCCGGGCCACCAGGAGGTGACTATGCATATCATTTATGTCGAGGATGACCCGAGCAATATTGCTCTGGTTGAGCGTGTCGTTCGGATGGCGGATGACACCTTGACCACCTATCTGTCCGCCGAGGACGCGGCGCGGCAAATCAAGCCCGGCGACGCCGATCTGATCCTGACGGATATTGACTTTGGGGGCGGCATGAACGGTCTGGAGCTGACCCAGGTGCTGCGCGACAGGGGGATCAAAGCCCCGATCATCGCCGTGACGGCTTACGACCTGCAAGACTACATGAGTTGGGCCGAACTGGCGGGCAGCGATCGGTTCGTCGTGAAGCCGGTCAGCGTTCCCCACCTGATCGACCTGCTCGATTTTTATCGCCCGAATCACGCGTAATCATTGATCGAGATGATCAGCTTGTCTCACCCGGCCACGTCAATCACGCTGGCCGGTTTTATTTCGGGAGCGGTCAGCAGTCAGCTTTCAGTAAAAACAAAAGCAAGAGCGCTGGACAAGGTCTTACCTGACTGCTGAGCGATCCAACCCTGGCCCTAGCTTTTAGCTGACTGCTGATAGCTGGCTGATAGCTGAAAGCTGACAGCTATACTCAGGGGCAGGGATTCGAACCCCAACTACCTGGTCCAAGGCCAGGCGTTCTGCCGGTTAAACTACCCCTGATCGACGTGCTTTAAATCAAAACTCGCCTCGCCACATGCGCGATCAAGACCAGCGCGGCTGCTTTCGCCGCAACCGCCAGATGCAGCACCGATTGGGTCAGATGGGGGCGTGGGAGACGTGGACGATGATACGTCCAACGCATAATAATGAGCGGCAAAAAGCCCAACAGGGCCACCAGAACGAGCTGTGCGATCTCAAACGAATGATTTAACAGCAACTCCCCATGATGGTTGTACCTTTCCACTCAGGGGCAAAGCCCCGGCGAACGATCGAGTCCCCCAATTTCCACCACCGGCCGGATAAAGGGTCTGTGTGGGAAGCAGCCAACACCCAGTTGTCCGCACCTCAATCTTCCCACACAGACCTCTCACACCCTCGCGGCCTGGTTGATTGTCTCAATTGATAACGTTCGGTACGTTCGGTCGTGCTGGCCCTTGCTTGTTCTCAGGCGGGCGACATCTCACAATACAGTCTCATCTCACCCGTCGCAGCGCCTGCTGTTTACACGTCCATCGGGCCTTAATCCGCTTCTGTCGGTTGGATACTGTTCGGTCGAGTGGCATTCGCCCCCTCCGACCGTGAATCACTTGGGAGGGTGACGAGTGCGAGGCGGCGCGTGTTCCGCTTGGCGTTGGTGCGATCCTCGTTAGTTGAGATCGAACCGGACATAACAGACCTCGCTTTCTAAACCGGCTGCGCCGGCTTCCGTCACATACTCACGTCTGGCTTTCAGTTCGGAGATGATTTCCTGGGCCGTGTAGATGACATCGTCCAGCCAGCCTACCATCTCTGCCGGGGCCATGGGTGAGTTGTCTTCCAATTCATTGGCGCAGACGGCATCGTGCAGGCTGTCGAGCGCGTTGAAGACCGTCTCAAACCATGCCGCGTCATACGGCGTGGTGAGCAGTAAATCGGTGGCTCGAAACTGGTTCATCGTACACTTCCCCTTTGCGGGTCAATACATGGTTTTTCGGGACTGACCTGGTGATTGCACCAGGCTGGCGGCTCCCCTGTGGTTACGTTCCCCGAAACGAAACGTAAACCGGGGCGTAGAACCGGTTTTGGTCCCACGCCCCGGTGAGGGGTCTGGCTGGTTGTCGCGGCAGAAAGCCCTAAATGCTGTCCTCCGCGCTCCATTTCTCATGAGACCATATTCGGCTGTTAACGAACAACCCTGTCGGCAAACCATACCAGGCACGGTGTTCGGTGACGATACGCTCGGATTTGACGAATAACCCACGCAGCGCCGCTTGGTCGCCGGATGGGTCGTCTATCGTATTCAGTTCGCTTGGACTGCTCTGCGAACCGGGTATCATCTACGCTTGCCTTTCTACTGCCGTCTTATGGAGCATCTCGACGATGCTGGAACCTTGAATAAACACCCGCCGCACCCCAAGGGGGCGGCTGACTCTGTAAATATCCCGCGTCAATGAGCTTCTTCAAGGTGCTGAGACTCACACCGAGGATCTCAGCCGCTTCTTGCCGGGAATATACGGCTCGTTCATTGATTGTTAACTTACCGCCGTTGGACATTCCCACAACTCCTATCACTAGAACAGTCTAGCACGTCCATTGATGTCTGTCAACACCTAAATACCAGACTATGAACTAGTATGCAAGTTTTCTTATGGTTTTATAAGGGTCAGGAAGGGTCATGCCGAAAAAGGGGTTTTGAGTCATGAGTCATGAGTCTTGAGTTTTGAGTTGTGAGCTTCACTTCCCAACTATGGATTCCAGACTCATGGCTGGCGCGCTATCGTAGGGGCGGGTTAACAAACCCGCCCTCGTCCTGCTCGCCAAGCTGCCCCTGCTGCAACCAGCCGATTACGCCACCGGCTCCCCTCTCCGCGCGTGGCTGGTAGGGGGACGGTTCTTGACAGAAAGGTTGTTTACGGGGAAAACGTAGGGGCAACACAATGCACATTACCAATCAGATCCGGCCATACGATGTAGGGGCGTGGGCTTGCCCCGCCCGGCAGGGGCGTATTGCAATACGTCCCTACAACAAACGGCTGCCGAATGATGTTGTCAAAGCGCATTGTGCCCTGTTCCATAAATATCGAGGCCGTTGTAGGGGCGGACCTCCGTGTCCGCCCGGTTGAGCGACGCTCAACTGTGCGACGAAGTCGCACCGGGAGCACACAGGGGTGCTCCCCTACACAATCACATTACCTGATCACTTATGGGATCGGGCAATTGGGTTGCCTAATTGGGGCAGGGCAAATCCCGCCCCTGCGAAGGTCACGATTTAAACCGAACACGTCAAAAGTGTCTCCCCCTCTCCATCACACGGAGAGGGGACAAGGGGTGAGGCTGCTCTGATCGCTGACCGCTCTCTGTGGGACCGTGGGGTGAGGTAACTCAAAACTCACAACTCACGACTTACAACTACGACTCTCTGGTCCATCCATCCCACCACATCCCGAAAAACCTGCTCCTGCTCCGGCTCGTTGTGGATTTCGTGATGCAGCCCCTCGTAAACCTTAATCGTCAGATCGGGCATGGCGCAGCGCGCGCGGATCACGTCCACCGCCGAGACATGGGCCAGCACGTCCGCACCGCCGTGCATCACCAGATAGGGCAGGCGCAGCTGGGGCAGCCCGTCGATGCAGCGATGAATCGCCTGCACCAGTGCGCTCAGAATGTTGAACGGCATCCGCCCATGGTACACCAGTGGATCGCGCTCATATGCCGCGACCACCGCCGGATCGCGCGAGACGCCCCGCGGCTCCAGTTTGATCAGACGCGCTCGTGGCATCAGGGCCATGACCGGCTTGAGGAGCGCCGACGCGGCTGCCGGGTGGATCCCCAGCGGCTTGAACGTCGTCCCGGTCGTGATCAGCCCCGCCAGATCGTCCTGGTAACGTTCCGCGAACAGCAGACCGATGATCGATCCCATGCTGTGCCCGTAGAGGAACACCGGCAGCGACGGATACTCGGCGCGGACCTGCTCAAAATAGGTGCGCAGATCGGCGGTGAACTCGTCAAAATCGGCCACCGACACCCGCTCGCCGCCCGACTGCCCGTGCCCCCGGTGATCGAGCGCATAGAGAGCGTATCCGTGCGCGGTCAGGTACGCGGCGACGTGGGCATAACGCCCGGAATGTTCGCCGATCCCATGCGCGAGCAGGATCACGGCGCGCGGCGGATCATCGGGGAGCCAGTGCTGCGTAAAGATCGCCACGTGGGATAGACCCGTGAATGATCCGGTGCGGTGCTGCATAGGGATTCCTTTGGGGGTGCCGGGTAACAACGTGGCGCGCATTATACCCGATCAGCGCGGCTGGATCTTGCGAGCGTGTTGTCCCCTGAACGCGATCTTGAAGGGGCGTATCGCAATACGCCCCTACAGGTTACGACAGATTTGCGGGATAGAGAATCCTACTTGGGCCTTATGCGAGTTGATTTTTTTTGGCTGGTCCCACCCCCTCTCTAACTTGGTTGGAGAGGGGGCCGGGGGGTGAGGCCGATCTGGCATAAGCCCCTACTTGCCCTTGTCCTTGCCGCCGCCCTGCGGATCCCCACCCTGCCCGATGCCCGGATTCGCGCCACCCTGTCCGGGTGAAATACCGCCGAGGCCAGGGGTTGGACCGTGGCCCGGTGGGGTGCGCGTAGGGCCACGCACGGAACCCCGCGCCCCCAGGCTGCCAGGGACCGGCGTGTGCAGCGGCACCGGTGTCCGGCTGATCGTCGGCGTCGGCTTGGGCGTGCGGGTTGGCGTCGGCGTCGGCGTGGGCGTCACAGTAGGTTCGGCCAGCGGATCGTCCGGATCAAAATCGGGGACGGTTCCTTCGGCCGCCAGTCGCGCCTGGATCGCCTGGTTGTCGTCGGCAATCTGAGCAAGCCGCTCGTGCGAGCGCGAGGCGGAGGCCAGCGGCACCGCTCGTTCGACCAGTTGCGCCTGCCGGTGTGCCAGCGTGGCCAATTGTGGATCAACTTCTGTCCGATCGCCGTGGCCGCCGGCCAGCAGATCGAGCGCTCGATCCATCTCGTCCGATGCTTCTTCCAGCGCGCGCGGATAAAACTCACGCCGGTCCAGCAGAGTCTGGAACTCGTCCAGCCGCCGTTCCGCGAAGTCCGCGTGCAGGCCCGGCTCGCTCCCGGCCGGGGCCAGCGCCAGGCGGACGTCTTCGACCGCCCGTTTGACCGGATAAAGCTCATCGCCGGGCACACTGCTGGCCGATGCGCCCGTGACGCCGGTCATCGCCAGAATGACGACCAGCAGCGCCGCGGCGGCATAGCGCAGCACCGGCACCCATGATCGCCGCGCCACCGGGCGTTGGATCGGGCGGGCCACCGGGTGATGGATCGCGGCAGTTCGCTGCCGGAGTCGCGCTTCAATCCGATCGAGCGCTGCATCCGACAGCCGTACCTCCGGGCCAAGCGCCAATTGGCGCGCCGCTTCGACCAGCGGATCGTCACCCCTTCCCAACACGGCGTTGGTGCCGGGGGGAAGGCTGCGATCAAGCTGCTCCATCAGCAGACGAATGTCGTTGTGGAAATCTTCGCTCACGATAATTTCCCACGAATATAATGGCGGCTGGCTTTGTCGGTGCCCAGCAGCCCGGCCAGTTTCTTCAGGGCGCGGTGTTGGGCGGTTGCGATCGCTCGCGTACTCTTGTGTAGGATCTGCGCCACTTCGTCATGGCTTTTGCGCTCGACGAAGCGCAGGATCAGAATGGTCTGGTATTCGTCGCTCAGTTGGCCCAGTGCCCTGCTGAGCGCTTCGAGTTCCTCGCGCTGCTGAATGCCCAGTTCGAGCGGTGTTTGCATACTCCGCGTCACGCTGTCCGGTATGGTATCCGCCGGCTGCTCACGGGCCGCGCGCCGGTAATGATCTGCGACCCGCGCGGCGGCGATACGATACAACCAGGCTTCAAACGGCGCGCCGGTGATACGGTAGCGGGGCAGCCCTTCGACCATCTGCAAAAAGACCTCCGCCGTCAGGTCTTCGATGGCGGCGCTGTCCGACACCCGGTAGCCCACATAATGCGTAATCGCCTGGACGTGGCGTCGATAGAGTTGGGCTACCGCGTCTTCATCGCCCTTTTGGGCGCGCTCGATGAGGGCCTGGTCGGATAGTTCGGTCATAGCTCACAGGGTACATGTTTTCCGCTACCTTCAGACTATACCCAATTTACGCCCAATGCGAAATTCAGCCGGGCCCACCCCCTGGCGCGGCGGGTAGGCCCTGTACAAAGATGGTAAGGTACTGAGTTCCGAAAGGCGAGTTATTTCTTGCCGCCGCCCTTAGCTGGCTTAGGTGGCTTAGGTGGCTTAACCTTCTTGCCCTTCTTCTCTTTTTGTTCCTTCTTGTCCTGTCCCGGCGGCGTCTTCCCGGCGTCTTCATCCTCTTCGCCGACTTCCTCGTCGCCCGACTTCTTATTCTTGCCCGAGATCACGCGGCCCGGCGCTAAGTCGCTGCCCTTGACATCGTAAAATTTCTTGATTGCGCCCCAACCCATGCCATCGGTCCTCATGGCGAGAACGTCTTCATAGGTGGTGCCGTCACCGAGGGCTTCCGCTATGAGCAGCGCGCGGCCGATCTCACCGATACCGTTACCTTCGCAGCGGTACCCGGCCAGATCTTCATAGGGGACGCCAAATTCATCCGAGAAAATGGTGAGCACCGGGTGGCCTTCACGATCGCAGCCGCCGGTCTCTTCGTCTTCGCTGTTGTCCTCGTCATCGCAGGCATCACCCAGGTCGTCACCGTCCGCGTCCGCCTGATCAGCATTTGCCACCGATGGGCAGTTGTCTTCGACATCGACCACGCCATCGCCATCCGCATCCAAGTCCAGGTCGCAGGCATCGCCCAGGCCATCGCCATCCGCGTCAAGCTGGTCCTCGTTGGGATCCAGATCGCAGTTGTCGACGTCGTCGATCACGCCGTCTTCATCGGTATCGTCTTCGCAGGCATCCCCGATGAGATCGCCATCTGTGTCAAGCTGATCCAGATTCGCGACCAGTGGGCAGTTATCCACATCATCCAGAACGGTGTCACCGTCGGCGTCTAATTCGCAGGCATCGCCCACGCCGTCAGCATCCTCGTCCGCCTGATCAGGATTGGCGACCAGCGGGCAGTTATCGTCCTCGTCCGGCACGTCATCTTCATCTTCATCAACGATCGGTTCCTCTTGCTCGCATGCCGCCGGGTCTGCGGAGATTTCCAGTGAAATCGCCTGGAGGGTCTCGCTCGTCAGGTAGGTCCCGGTGATGAACACACAATCGCCGACCGCCAGCCCGGATGGGTTAAAAGCGGAGGCCGGGGCTACGGTCACACCGCCGATGATAATGTCTCCGTCCAGTAATTCGACTTCGCCGTAAATCCGACCACCAGCTCGACCGCGTCCTCGTCCGGTTCATCGTCCTGTGCACGCGCGGGCACATCGACGTTGAAGAGCAGACCAGTCACCAACACGAGCAGCAAACTCAAACCAAATAAACGTTTACCAAACATAGAAAACAACCTCCTCGGTAGGGTTAACTCTTATTCACTAAACCGGGGTGTTGCCCTGAAGCTTACTGGTACGTTGGTCATAGACCCGTTATCACGCGCAGCGCATCGTAACGGAGCAGGGGAGGTTGAAGTCCTCTCTCCACGTGTGGAGAGGGGATTGAGGGGCTTTCAGGGGTAGGTTTTTAATAAATCAGCGCTGCGTGCTCGTTGACCCCTCCCTAAATCCCTCCCCGTAAACGGAGAGGGACTTCCGACGCGCCCCTTTCTCCGCGTGCGGGGAAAGGGGGTGGGGGATAGGGGTAAACCATGCCCAGCACCAAGCATAAAAAACCTGCCCCTGAAAGGAGGGGGGCGGGGGGTGAGGTTAACGGTCCTGGTTTTCCTTCACCATCTGGACCAGCCCTTCGATCAACTGCTCTCGTTCCGTATCGCTCAACCTCGCATCAGGATTCGCCAGCCGGTACGTGCCGGGCGGCATCGCCCCGCTGCGGATCTCGTCCTCGATGCGCTCGCTCAGCGTTTTGGGCGGGAACGGTTCGTTGGGATCCACATAGTCATCGTCGGCATGCCGGTCCCAATCGGAGAAGTCGAGCGCCTCGCGCCCCTGCTGCACATCGTACCAGATCATCCAGCTCATCGGCGCGATCCGGCTGTACCACGGCCACTCGGTCTCGTTGCTGTGGCAGTCGAAGCAGGCGGTCCGCGCCATGTTAAGCGTTTCCGCCGACGACCATACCGGCTCGCGCTGGATGGGCGGGTTGTCGCGCCCCACGGGGATTATCTGGATCGCGCCGAATACCACGATCACCAGCACGGCGTTGATCGCCGCCGCCCGGAGCCACCAGCGGCGGTCCGGCAGTCGGTCAGGGGGAGAAAAGAGCGTTTTCAACCGAACCTCGCATGAAAACGTTAACAGTCGATAGTGACAGTAAACAGTAATCAGTCTTCAGTCAACTTTCCCGCTCCATTCACCGGAGCACGGCCAAGTTGCCGACCGTCTCCCCCTCTCCGCGCGTGGCAATCGTGCGGAGCACGCCGGGGGGCGGGGGGTGAGGTAAATTAACTGAGAACTGCTTACTGTTAACTGTAAACTGAAAGGCGCCAAATTGCCCCTAATTGGCCGCATCCCCCGGCGTAGACATCAGCTCACCCGCCGGTTCCCGCACCAGGATCAGAAACAGCAGGATCCCCAGGCCGCGCACCAGCGTGGACAGCGTGAAGACCGGCGTAAATCCGGTCGCGTCGAGCAGGCTGCCCCCGATGATCGGGCCGACAGCTGCCACCACCGCGACCGTGGTGGTATAAATGGCAATATAGCGCGGGCGGTGCTCGTCCGGCGTGCTCGCCAGCAGCAGATTAAACGCGCCCAGGTTATAACCCGCCCAGGTGATCGCCGCCATGCTGTGGACCAGGAACCCCTGCCAGGGATGCTGCACCCACAGCCACGCCACCGGGATCAGTGCGATCGCCAGGCCGGATCGCATGGTCGGGACGATGCCGAGCCGGTCATGGATGCGCCCGACCAGCCGCATCGCGACCATGCTGGCGAAGACGTTCGCCGTCGTGATCAGCCCGATCGTGCCGACGCTGAATTCGGCTTCTTCGGCCATGTAGACACTGATAAACGGTCCGCCGATCGACACCCCCAGGGATAGGACGGAGTGTGCCGCCACAAACCGTACAAATGTGGGCATCCTGCGGATCTGGCGGAATGCCTGCCGCGTGCTGCCGCGATCGTTTTGGGATGGAGCAGGGTGTTCGGGCAGTTGGTTGTAGAAATAGAGCGACAGCGCCCCTACCACAAACGCCAGCCCCAGGTTGAACTGATAGCCATCCGGCTCCCCGATCCAGTTCACGATCTGCCCGGCCAGCGGGATCGATACCAGCCGCACGAACTGCATCACGAAGTTGCGCGACGCGAAATACCCACCGCGCATGGAGGCCGGCACCAGATCCGCGGAGAGAGCCGTCCAGGCCGCGTTGCCGAGCGCGCCCGCCGCCGCCAGCGCGACCCACGCGATCAGCACCGTCCACACGGCTCCCCGGTCATGAAACAGCCACGGTGCGATCAGCATGACCACCCACATCATCCGGCTGATCAGGCCGGTGATCAGTGAGAGCTGCTTGTAGCGCCCGGTCCTCACGGCAATCGCCGCGCCGGGCATGGCCAGGGTGGCGCTGGCGAGCTGCGAGAGCGTATTCACCAGCCCGATCTGCGCGTTGCTGGCGTTCAGGCTCAGCATATACAGGGTGTAGTATGGATCGGAAAAACCGCCCGCGAGGGATGCGAACAGGCCATCGAGCCAGAAGGCGCGCAGACCGGCCTGCTGCTTTTCGGGCAGCGTGATGGCTTGTGGATAACCCAGCGCTTGAGCAATTCGCTCGGGCAGGGGGATGTGTTTCACCGATAAGACCTCAGAGCCACGATGATACAAGGTCCGAATAGGGTGTGAGGCTTAGATCTAGCACAAGATGCCGAAGAGTGAGCATGACACCCCATGAATTTCCTCCGTAGCGAGTATTCTACAGCGAATGGCGTGGAAAAGCTGTCTAAACAGGGGAATTGCCCTGGGGTGAGCTGATGACCTGCGGGATACCGTTCTTGTAGGGGCGGGTTAACAAACCCGCCCAGGGCGACCTGCCAGGTCGCCCCTACATCTTCTCTCCGCGCCTCTGCGGTTCAGGCTCTTTTTACCGATGTCCGTTTGTCGGCTTCCACACGGTCCACACCTTGCCGACCAGCGCCGGACCCGGCTTCAGCGTCGGATCGCCCGGGTACCAGCCCGCCGGAGTCACGTCGCCCGTCGCGCGCACATGCTGGAACGCCTGCACCTGTCGAATTAACTCTTTAATGTTGCGGCCAACCGGCGGCGTCATGACTTCCATCGCCTGGATCGTCCCGTCGGGATCGATCAGGAAGCGGCCCCGGAGGTTAACGCCCGCATCCTCATCAAAGACGCCGTACTACACCCTCCCGGATAGAATGATCGTGAGAAATGGAACAGTCGCGGCCGCTTCGCGGCGTCACGATAATCCTTTTTTCCCCTCCAGATAATGACTTTTCTCGCGTTTTTGGCCCCAGTAAGTGACTTTGCCCGTCGAGATAATGACCTAACTCCAAAAGAAAGACGCCTAACGTCTGGAGTTAAGCGCTTAAGATAATCGATTATCTCACTGGAACGGCTCCCCCTCGCCGCGCGTGCAGCGGAGGCGGGTAGGGTAAACCTCTCGCTTTTCGGACTTAAGCGCTTAAGATAATCGTTTTTCTCGATCGAACGGCTCCCCCTCTCCGCGCGTGGAGAGGGGGCAAGCGAGCAGCCTCGTTAGAGGACGCTCGCCGGGCGTGAGGTAAACCACCGCCTGCCCGCCTCACGCGCCTATGATGATCGTCTATTCTCCCCTCTCCATCCTATGGAGAGGGGCCGGGGGTGAGGCTGCTAATGGCTAACCGCTAACCGCTAATCGCTTCTCTCAATCCGGCTTCCACACTTCCCACACGCGCCCGACCAGATCCGGCTTGGGGTTGAGCGTGGCCGCGCCCGGCTGCCAGTTGGCGGGAGTCGCCTCGCCGGTCTGGCGCACATGCCGCGCCGCCTTGATCAGCCGCAGCAGCTCGTCAATATCGCGCCCGATATCCGCGATCACGATCTCGATCGCCTGCACATTTCCCTCAGGGTCGAGCAGAAAATGGCTGCGCTGGTTGATTCCCTTGTCCTCGTCGTAAACGCCGTACAGCGACCCGATCTTCCCGCCCTGATCGCCCAGCATCGGCCAGCGCACGCCGCCCTCGACCATCTCGTTGAGTTCGTGCTCCTGCCATGCCTTGTGCGTAAAAGGGCTGTCGGTGCTGATGAAGAAGACGATCACGTCCAGCGAGCGGAGTTCGTCGTATTCGGCGGCAACTGTCGCCACTTCCGTCGGTCAGACAAAGGTGAAGTCGCCGGGATAAAAGTACAGCAGCACCCACTGCCCCTGGTAATCCGATAGGCAGATGGGGCGGAACTCGCCATCAATATAGGCCGTCGCCATAAAATCCGGGGCCATTCTCCCCACGCGCACTGACATACAGCACTCCTTATACAGATTCCTGTTAAACACCCTAATCTTACCCGAAATTGCTTAATTACACCTGAACACCGGCTGAGAGCGCCCGATCAATCGCTTCGGGTAGGGGCGGACCCCCGTGTCTGCCCGCCTCCCCTCCCTGGCCCACCGCACCGGCGTATCTCCCTCTCTCCATCACATGGAGAGGGGCCGGGGGTGAGGCTGACTCCGCGAATCACCTCGTGCTTAATCGTTTGACTGCTCCGGTCCGGCTCCCCCTCTCCGCGTGTGGCAAGCGTGCGGAGCATGTCGGGGGGTGAGGTTAACAACCCCTCACCGTGATATAATCTGCCGACCTTGGACCACTATCGCCCGCCGTCCCACGGAGGCTGCATGCCACTGCACACCCGACGACAATTCCTCGCCGCGCTCGGCGCGTGGACCCTGGCCCGCGCCGCCGGGATCACGATCCCCCGGCTCGAACGCGCGCTGGCGGCATCCCCCGTGACCCTCGACGCGGTGCCGATCTACCTGACGTTTGATGACGGCGTGGATACCGAACTGGCGTTGGGCAAGACCGGCCCGACCATCGATGTGCTGGATCAATTGGCCGGGCGCGGCGTCCGGGCGACGTTTTTTGTCCACGGGCGTAATACCGGCGCGGGCGAGGGTGGCGTCCTGGCGCGCATGCTCCGCCAGGGGCACCGCATCGGCAACCATTCCTTTCAGCAGGGCGGCGTCACGCTGGCCGATAATCCCACGCCGGGTTTTATGGCACAGCAGTATCTCGATACCGAAATCCGCATCCGCGAGGTACTCGCGCCGTATCCTGACGAGCTGGCGTTGTATTGCTCGCCGCGCCATCCGCACCTGTTCCGGCGGCCCGGCGGCGGCTTTGACGATCCACGCGGCAACCTGTTTTTGCTGCCCAATGGCGGTTACTGGGAGCTTTTTGAAGTTGATAGTTATCTCTCCGCCTACCGGGACAAGCTGGACTGGCTGAAGGGCGTCTACGATTACAGCGGGTGGCATATCAGCCCGCTGCCGCTGTGGGCCGAGGTCGAAACGTCGGAGCAGGTGGTCTGGTGGACGGTCAGCGCGCCCAACGGCCTGGATAACTATCTGCATCCGCTGCCCGACGAGCAGCCGCAGATGACATCGAGCGCCGCGCTGGACGGCGTGATCATCCTGCTGCACGACCCGGATCTGCGCGTGGTGAACGCGCTGCCGCTGCTGCTCGACACCCTGGACGAGCGCGGCGCGGTGTACGAAGTGCTGCCGCGCCCGGTCGATACGCCAAACCATTACACTGTGGGCATCGGCCGCCCGCCGATCTCGTCCTGGCACCCGGCGCGCTGCTTGATCTTGTGCAGATTCCATAACAACCAAACCGTTTTCTAACCCAAAGTGGTACCGCAGTACGCTATGATAATAACTGTACGTTCTCTATGCTAAAGACATCGCCTACTCGACGTAGCCCAAAAAAGAATGGGGAAGAGGGATGTACACCAAAAATGAACTGATGTTTCCTCAGTATGCCATCCAACATGTACGCGACGCGCGCGGCGAGGAGTGGCGTAAGCTCGTCGATCACCTGACCATGCTGCCCGAAACGCACGAAGAAGTGCTGGCCTTTATGCTGATGATGATCCGGCTCAACGGGTGTTTGCCGTGCGAGACGGACAGCTACCGGGCGATGCGCGGCTGCATCATGTGTACGCGCCAGACTCTCCGCCGCTTTAAGGAGCCGGACAACGTGCTGCTCGCGCTGTACGACGAGGCGCTGGCCGATGTCCGCGCGTACCAGCTTGAGAACCGGACGCCGACTCTGCTGGTCAGACCTGACGCGCCAGAAGATACTTCTTGATGGCTAGCCTTATGCACGGTTGCGCGACGAATGCGGGACTTCGGTTCCGCATTCGCCTTTTTCCAGTTACCACTAACGAGATACGGAAGTCCTGACGATGCGCGAACCCGATTGGGAAGCTCTGGCTGATGTCCAGTTTGTATTGTATAACCGGGTAGCCAACCAGTTAAACGAGGCGCTGTCCGGCATCACGCTGAGCGACATGCCCGAAGCCTCAGATCATCCGCCCGGCTACTGGAAGGAGCGCGCCACCGCCCGCGTGCTCAACGTGCTCAATATGTTCACGGCGTGGACGTGGTTAGTCCGCTTCAAGATGGGCGAGCCGATCCCCGAACGGGCGATCCGGCCGTTTTACACGAATGAACTCCTGGGCTGGATCGGCGTGCAGCTTCAGTTCAGCCCGCCGCTGACCACGACGCTCAATCCGCTGCTGCGTGCCAACCAGGAGACGCTGCAGGAAGCGCTGCTGCTGCTCCACTCGGTGGCATATACGCAGGGCAGCGGTGTCCGGCTGGTCTGTGAGGCGGCGACGCTCGGCACGTGGTTTCGCATCCGCTTCGACCGTTTCAAGCCGCTGCCGGAGTTGGTTGACGCGTTGATCACCCGCTTTGGCGAGCACTGGCGGGCACAGGATACGCTGTTTGAGCTGACCACGGCGCGCGATTTTGTGCGGCTGAACGGCTGCGAGCTGCTGCTGGCCTCCACGGCGGAATACGGGGAATTTGCGTTTTTCGTATCCGCGACGGTCGGCAAACGGCGGACCGGCGCGATGCCGTCCGTTCTGGTGGCGACGACACCTGAACCCGGCGCGTCACCGGACAGTGTGCCGCTGGTCAGCGGCCCTCAGGTCAGCGGCCCGCCCCCTGTCTCCCAACTGGCGGCCACTGCACCCGAGATTGTGTCGTCGCAGGTTTCGAGCGATACCCCGGTGATGAAAGAGTCCGAAGCGCCGCCTGAGCCGGTCGTCCCGCCGACTCTCGCCGTGCTGCGACCGCTGCCGCCTCAGATGATGCGCGCGGCACAACTTCTCGCGGCGGCATCTGAAGGGCGGATCGCGCCGGGTGAACCGGACGAGCCGAAGACGGCAGCGGGCGAGACCACCGCCGCAAGCACCGATCCATCTGGCAGCGCGGCGGTTCCCGAACCACGCCCGGCTTCCGTGATTGTGCGCGCCCGAATACCCGAACCCAAACTGCCGGAGCGTCTGCGCACCCCACCTGCATCCACCTCGAACGTGGCACTGACCCGCCAGACCCAGACCATGGCACGGCCTGATGCCCTCGCTGCGGGTGATTCCGAAGCTGCCACCCCTGACGCGCCGTCTGATAGTCAAGAGGAGCGCGGGACATGACCGGCTATGAGGAACTCAGCTGGACAACCCTGAATCTCGTCAAAAGACACCTTTACCGCCGGCTGGCTACGCCGCTGAATCGGGCGTTAGGCCGGCTGGCAATTGCCCGGCATATCACCGATGCAGAAGAAATCCGCGCCCAGGTTATTAAGGCCGAGCAGAGCCTGGAGATTGCGCTTAACCTGCTCAAAGCCTGGGCCGTGCTGATCCATGTCAAGAGCGGCGGGACGATCCGGCAGGATCAGCGCCGCCTGATCGGGCCGGATGGGCTGCCTGAGTGGCTGGTCGAGCACCTGAACGCACTGACCGCCTTCCAGAGCGGACCGACGCGCCCGGTGTTTGTCCAGGCGGAAACGTTTTATGAGGGTCTGATGCTGATCGGCCTGGTCGGGAGCCGGGTGGGCACGCTCAAAAAGCTGGTGATCACCGATGCGCTCGACGACGATCAGCGGGTATCGCTGCGGGCCGTCTTTGATCCGCCGCCGACAGGCCCGTATGCCAGCCTGGGCGCGCTGTACAAACGCTTCAGCGTGCCGGCTCCGGCTGAGCAGGAAACGGGGTTTCAACTGCAAGTGCTGCAAGAACTGCTCCGGCTCAACGGGGCGACGCTGCGGCTGCAAAATAACCAGCGGTCCGGCGAACAGGCGCTCGCGGCCCGGCTGTGGGTGACGGCATCGGCCGGTGAGCTGGCGCTGGCCAGCGAATCGTTGTCGGTAAAGGTACGCGCTGGCGCGTCGGTTGACGAGGTCCAGGCGAATCTGCTGGCCGAGTTCCTGCAATCGGCCCCGGAGCAATTCGTATCCACGCCCGTCGAGGTAACGGATGGCGCACCCGAGCGCAAACTTGCGCCGGCCGCCGCCGACCATGTCATTCCTGAGCCGCCCATCGATAATGAGTCGGATACCCTAATCATCCCCCCGATCAGCTTTCACGAGCGCCTGGCCGCGCTGCTCAGTTCACCGGACGCGGATCCCGACAGCGAGAATGAAGAAGACACGGTGATCATCCACGCCCAGAGTTTTCGGGAGCGGCTGGCGGAACTGACGAGCGCGCTCGCCGACCCGGAGTCTCAACCCGACACTCGCCCCTTCAGCCAGCCCCCCGAACCCGGCACGATCGAGCATGTTGAGCCGGAAAATGCTTCGGATACGCTGATTGTTCCCCCACCCGACTACGCGCGGCGGCTCGCGTCGCGGCGCTCCGCCTCCTCAACGCCCGCGGCGTCACCGTCCCCCGAACGCGGCGATCAGAATACGGTCGCGCCTACCAATGAAGCGGTGAGCGATTAGCGGTTAGCTGTTGGCCATTAGTAGCGGTTAGCTGTTGGCTTTACCTCACCCGCGGCGTGAGGCAGGGGGAAAGGGCGGGCCGTTTACCTCACCCCCACCCCCGGCGTGCAAGCACGCTTGCCACGCGCGGAGAGGGGCGGCGGCGGGCGTGGTGGACAAGGGGAAAGGGCATTATCTTAGGCGCGTAAGGAGCGGGCAGCGGGCAGCAAGCCCCTCCCCAGCCCCTCCCCGCGCCGAGCCAGGGAGGGGGGAAATGGGCATGACGTGGGCGGTTAAGTCTGGCAGGCAGCCTCACCCCGCGTGCAAGCACGCCTCTCCACGCGCGTAGAGAGGGGGTCCGGCCCTACGAGAACGCACGCCAAGGGACGAGATAGGGCATTATCTTAAGCGCTTAAGTCGGGGGTTGGGAGCCAAAATGGGGCGTTATCTCGGTACGAAAGGGCATTTTCTGGGGGCAAAACGACGAGAAAGGGCATTATCTCACCCCGATAACCCGTACAAGGGGATTATCTGAGGGGCCAGGGGTGCTATCTCCGATCGACAGAAAAAGCCACGGCGAGTCCAAAGCCTGCAACGCGGTGAGATCCTTTACTTTTCATGCATTTTTCATGCCAGAATTGTAAATTGCGCTATACTTCAAGTCTCACTCGAATGCAGGAGGGCCTGATGCGATTCCCACCGATCAAAGCGGGGCGCGCGCTGTTGTGGATCACATTGTACCCGGATGAGACGGTTAGCACGCGATACGCCGCGCTGCGGGCGGTGCTCAAGTTGTGCCGTCTGCACCCGGTCGATACCACGCCCACCGCCGAGATCGTCATCGTGGAAGAGGAGGCCTTTCGCGCCCACCTGGACGATGTGCGCGCCGCGTTAGGCCCAGAGGATAGGCTGCATCTGGTCAGCACGGCCGGGGGCCGGCTGGTCGTTGACGTGATTGCCCTGGCGGATCTGGTGCGCCGCCCGGTCTGGCTGCGCGGATGAGAGCGGCATGACGCCCAGTTTCCTGAATCCCACGACTGACCTCTTTGTTCGCACGGCCACCCTGGAACCGGGTGAGCGGGTCCTGCTGCTGCACAGTGACGATCCCGCGCTGGCGCAGTGGGCGGTCGAGCGGGTCGGGGCCAACGGGCTGGTGATGGCCCTGCATACGGCCTATTGGGCACTCAAGCGGCTGGCGCGCGTGCCAGGGCTGGTGGTGAGTGAGGTGGTTTATCCTGATGCGCGGAACGACGGACCGATCCATACCGCGCTGCTCGATCTGCCCAAGGGGCGCGATGTCGCGCGGGCGTACCTGGCGACAGCGGCGGATGTGCTGGTAGCCGGTGGGAGCCTGTACCTCGCCGGGTCGAACGCGGTGGGTGCCAAGTCCGCGATCAAAGACGCGGCGGATCTCTACGACGAGGTGACGCTGCTAGGCTATAAGGCCAGCCGCCGGATCGCGCGGGCGACCTTGGCTGGATCCGCGCGGCCGGTGCCCTTCGACTGGGGCGCGCCGTGGAAACCCCAGATGCGGAGCATCCAGCACCTGCGCGGCAGCTGCTCGATCATCACGATGCCCGGCGTGTTCTCCTGGGATCACCTGGACGATGGCACCGCGCTGCTGCTCGATCATTTGGGCGTCGAGCCGGGCATGACGGTGCTGGATATGGGCTGCGGCTACGGGATCATCGGGCTGATGGCGGCGCGTGCGGGGGCGCAGGTCACGATGGTGGATGTGGATCTGCTGGCGGTGCGCTGCGCGCGGGCCAGCGTGATCGCCAACAACCTCGAAGCGCACTGTGAGGTCCTCGCCAGCGACGTGACCGAGGCCATCCGCGACCGGCAGTTTGATCTGGTGCTGTCGAATCCACCGTTTCATCAGGGCGTGGACGTGACGACGGATATTGCCGGGCAGATTATCCGCGACGCGCGCGACGTGCTGTGTCCGGGCGGGCGGCTGCGGATCGTGGCGAACCGCTTTCTGCCCTATCCGCACGATATGCAGGCGGCCTACGGCAATGTCCGCACGCTGGCGCAAACGGGGCGCTACGTGGTGGTCGAGTCCGTGTGGGAGGGGTGAAAAGACTAGATTCACCGCAGAGGGCGCAGAGGACACAGAGAAAAACAAGGGAAAAGCGGATGGACAGGTGATCAAACCTGTCCTTTTTTGGCGGTTATGTCAGGGTCATTGATGGGCGGACACGGGGGTCCGCCCCTACGATTCCTTTCTCTGTGTCCTCTGTGTCTCTGCGGTTCGTTTTTCTTATCTTGTACGGCGACGGCGGCGCGCTGGTTAGGCGAAAAGGCCGCTTTGCGTTAAGCTCTGAACGTCACCATTGTGCGATTGTCGAACAAGGAGTTTGGACCGGATGGCGAAAGAATATGATGTCCTGGTGCTGGGCGCGGGGCCGGGCGGTTATGTCGCCGCGATCCGCAGCGCGCAGTTGGGCCTGAAAACGGCCATTATCGAAAAAGAGTGGTGGGGCGGCGTGTGCCTGAACGTCGGGCTGCATCCCCTCCAAGGCGCTGCTGCGCAACGCGGAACTGGCGCATCATCGTCCAGCACCGCATGAAGGAATTCGGCTTCAACGGCGGCCAGGGCGTCAGTGTCGATTACCGCGTCGCCTTCAAACGCAGCCGCAAAGCGTCCGACCGGCTGGTGAAGGGCGTCGGCTTTCTGATGAAGAAGAACAAGATCGATACCTACGACGGATGGGGCACGATCCAGGATCAAACGCACCGTCAGCGTCGAACTCAACGCGGGCGGCACGGAGACGCTCAAGACCAAGAACCTGATCATCGCGACCGGCTCGACGGTGAACCTGCTGCCCGGCGTCAAGCAGTCGGAGCAACGTGATCACCTATCTCGAAGTGATCATGTCCGACACGCTGCCCAAGAGCATCGTGATCGTCGGGGCGGGGCCGATCGGCATGGAATTCGCCTACGTCATGCACAATTACGGCGTGGACGTGACCATCGTCGAATATCTGCCGCACCTGCTGCCCGCTGGAAGATGAAGAGGTCTGCGACGGAGATCGAGAAGCAGTACAAGAAGCTGGGCGTCAAATTCATGACCGGCACGCGGATGGAATCGGTCGAAGATACGGGCAGCGGCGTCAAGGTGACGGTGAGCAAGGACGGCAAATCGCAGGTGCTCGAAGCGGAAAAGGCGCTGATGGCGACCGGCTTCCGGCCGCGCCTGAAGGATACGGCCTGGAGAATATCAAGGATCTCAAGCTGACCGAGCGCGGCGCGATCGAGATCGACGAGCGCATGGCGACGAACGTCCCCGGCGTGTGGGCGATTGGCGACGTGACGGCCAAGCTGATGCTGGCGCATGTCGGGAGCGCGATGGGCATCATCTGCGCGGAGAATATCGCGGGGGTGGAGACGACGACGCTGGATTATCGTCATGATGCCGCGCTGCACCTACTGCCAGCCGCAGGTCGCCAGCTTCGGTTATACCGAGAAGCAGGCGCAAGAAGCGGGCTTTGAGGTCAAGGTCGAGAAATTCCCCTTCCAGGCGAACGGCAAGGCGCAGGGCCTGGGCGAAGGGGTCGGGCTTTGTCAAGATCATCAGCGATCAGAAGTACGGCGAGATTCTGGGCGCGCACCTGATCGGCCCGGACGTGACCGAACTGCTGCCCGAACTGACGCTGGCGCAGAAGTGGGAACTGACGCCCAACGAGATCGCGCGCAACGTCCACGCGCATCCGACGCTGTCCGAGGCGATCGGCGAGGTCGCGCACGGGCTGGAAGGGCACATGATTCACCTGTAGGGCAGCGGTTGGCGATTAGCGATTAGCTGTTAGCTTTACCTCACCCCCCGAGCGCGCTCCCCCTCTCCACGCGCGGAGAGGGGAGCTGCAGTGCACGGTACGGAGCTGATCGTTGACAGTGGCACGTTGTCGACCGGCACCGGGGCACCCAGTGATCCCGCCTACACGGCGATCTTCTCAGGGGCTCACCTACGGTTTACCAAAATCGCGATTGTTTGGGATAGAATAGGCGGGGGCGGCAAGCGGCCCCCGTTTTCTTTGTTCACGAGGATAGCAACAGCATGGCGCACAATATGAAATTCTATGACACGATCGCGCGTTTTTACGACGCCGAAAACGACGACAAGACAGACGATCTCGGCCTGTACAGCGATCTGGCCGGGGAAACCGGCGGCCCGGTGCTGGATGTGGGCTGTGGCAGCGGGCGCGTCATGCTGTGTCTCGCGCAAGAAGGGCTGCGCGTGGTGGGTATCGATATTTCCGAGGTGATGCTGGTGCGCGGGCAGCGCAAGCTGGACACGGTGCCCGACCTCAAGCCGCTGGTGACTTTCGTGAAGGGTGATATTCTGTCCACCGATCTCCCCGGCCCATTCAAGTTGGTCATTGTGCCGTTCAATACGTTCATGCACTTTAACGAGCAGAGCCAGCAATTGGCCGCGCTGCGCCGGTTCTGCGATCTGCTGGACGAGGACGGCGTGCTGATCCTGGATCTGCCCAACGCGGGGGAAGCGTTCGGCACGCAGGATGACGGCGCGGTGGCATTTGAGCGCATGTTCACTGAGCCAGAATCCGGCCATCTGGTGATGCAGCAGTCGTTCAGCACGCTGAACCGGATCAACCAGCAGCTGCACGTCACCTGGATTTATGACGAGATCACCGACGATAGCACTGTTCGGCGCACGCTGGCCCCGCTGCTGCTGCGCTACATCTTTGCCGGCGAGATGGATCTGCTGCTGGCGGCGGCGGGCCTGCGTCGCGTGGACGTGTACGGCGACTATTTCCGCGCGCCCTTCGAGGAAGGCTGCCCGCGGATGATCGTGGTGGCGGAACGGGCGAGGGCTGGGGCGTGAAAGAATTTACCCCTCCCTCGGTCCCTCCCCGCATGCGGAGAGGGAAGGCACGCCCCTCCCCCTGCCCCCTCCCGGCCGAGCCAGGGAGGGGACAAACCAGAGTCAAGGGCGAAGGGATCACCAGACAGAAGGTTAACCTCACCCCCCGCCCCCCGGCGTGCAAGCACGCTTGCCACGCGCGGAGAGGGGGAGCCGGTCGGCATCAAGGCTGGTTTGTCCGGCAGCGTGAATATCTCGGTGTGGTGTTGGCCCTGCTCCTGCTGGGGATGCTGCTGGCCGGGTGTGAGGATGCTGCGCCGGAGCCTACGCCAACGTATGACTGGCCGACGGGCGCGCCGCCGCTGGCCGCCAGCCCGACTATCAACCCGGTGGCACCTGCGGCCGAAGGGCCCGAAATCCGCGAGCCGGGGATAGACGCGCCGGGGGTCAACAACGCGACCCAGGCCGGGTTGGCCGCCGAGGGCCAGCCGGATGTTGATCTGCCGACGCCCACACCGCAGGCGACCCAGGCTCAGGTTCCCATGATGATCAGCGCGCCGGATGGGTTGGTCATGCGCGGGACGTTTTACGGCGCGGCGGTGCGCCCTGCGCCCGGTGTGCTGCTGGTGCATGACCGGGGCCTCGATCGCACCGCCTGGGATGCGCTGGCCGTGCGATTGCAGGCGGCGGGTTACTCCGTTCTGACTTTCGATCTGCGCGGACACGGCGAGACCGGCGGCGGGGTAAGCTGGCCGCTGGCGCAGGGCGATCTGCAGGAGGCGCTGTTCCAACTGGCGGATCTGCCGGGGATCAATACCACGCAGTTGGTGGTGATCGGGGCGGGGATCGGCGCAAACCTGGGACTCAACGCGTGCGTGGAACAGCTTGGCTGCGCGGGGATGGTGATGCTGAGCCCTGGCCTGGACGATCGCGGGATCACGACGGCCGAGGCGATGGCCCGGCTGGGCGCGCGCCCGGTGCTGATCCTCGCCAGCGAAAACGATAACAACAACCCCGCCGACAGCGTCAGCCTGGACGGGATGGCGGCCGGCGATCACCGGCTGGTGATCTATCCGAGCGCGGGCCACGGCACGGACATCCTCAGCGCGGAGCCGGGGGCGCTCGATCTGATCGTGGAGTGGCTGCGGGCACGCTTCCCGCCGCCTGGGTGAATCGCGTAAAAACATTGAACCGCAGAGACGCAGAGATCGCGGAGGAAAGATAAGGGAAAGAGAGAGGACAAGCTCGGTTTTGCCCATTTTTCTCATTGAAATCGTCTCGGCCTTCAAAGACAGGACGGGTTAACAAACCCGCCCCTACGATCCTCTTAACCTCAAGAATCTCTGTGTCCTCTGCGTCTCTGCGGTTCGAACTCTTGTGAGTAGCGCGGCGGAGAGTTTGGTCAGACAATAGGAGTGTAGCAGCGCGGAGATAGAGCAAAAGAGGTTCGGTGATGGCCGCCCATCAGGCGTTAGTAGTCGAAGACAGCTACGAGATCGCACGGATCATGAAGCTGATTCTGCAAGACCTCGGCGTATCCGCCACAACGGCGCGGGATGGCGAAGAAGCGATCCACGCGCTGCATGCCTCACCCCCCGATCTTGTCCTGCTCGATCTGAATATCCCCAAGGTCTCCGGCGTGGAAGTGCTGCGCCACATCCGGGCCGACGATCAACTGGCGCACATCAAAGTGATCGTCATCAGCGCCAACCCGCACATGGTGGACGAGTCGGTTGATGGGGCGGATCTGGTCTTGCAGAAGCCGGTCAGTTACAGCCAGGTGCGCGATCTGGTCCAGCGCTTGATCTGACCCGCCGGCCTTCCGCGCTCGGCTCAGCCTCCATCATCCTCGAACAAAACTAATTCAATTTGGATCTTATTTATTCTTTTCCTAAAATCTATCAGAACTCCATTGCGTCGGGGCCAACTTCGGGGAGTCATATCGACCGGGGAACTATCCCACCGCTAGCCAATACTATAGGTATCAGGAGGTGTTTCACCATGTCTCGCACACTCGTTACGGGCGACAATCTGTATGTGATCAACAATGCCGGGCAGGTTCTTCATTATAACCCCAGCGCCGGCAGCACCTGGAAGACCATCCCGGTACTCTCGCCGCTGGGCGGCGTGGTCTGGACGTCAACCGGGCTGTGGGGTTACGGCACCGATGGTTTTGTCTACCAATATCTCAATAATGCCTGGAAAAAAGACCCGGACGCCAAGGATGTCGTTTCGCTGACCGTTTCTGCGAACGGCCAGACTGTCTTCGCTCTCAACGAGCTGGGCCAACTGTATTCCATGCCGGTATCGGCTACTGGGGGGCAGAAGTGGACGGCCTTCGCCGTTCAGCCGCCCGTCTATTCTTCGGGGGTGTATGTCGTGAAGCCGGGCGATACGCTGCTGCGGATTGTGCGCTACTGGTACGGCATGTATCTGCCGCCGGAAACGCATCTCCGGCTGGTGGATCAGGTGGCCCGCGCGAACAACATCACCAACCCGGATCTGATCCAGGTCGGCCAGACGCTGAAGATGCCGGCGGTTACGTTGTAGAGCTGCTGACGCCGTCGGGTTAATACCGCCGCGTGACTGTGAGAAAGCGGAAGTAACGCGCTTGTGTAGGGGAGCACCTCGTGTCTTCCAGTCGCGCCCTGTGCGCACTGCGGCGCGCAGCGTCGGGCGGACACGAGGTCCGCCCCTACACGCCTTATCCGCTTATTTTCGTCGAACTTCATAAACCGCACGGCTATCGAGAACAACAGAAGTCCGCTGAAGGGACTGGCATAATGTCTCTTTGGCGGACTTTTCGATTTGGCTTGGTGGCTTCTGCTAACGTTATAGTTGGGATCGGATCGCCGTGTTTTTTCAGCGAGGCGATATAGCCCTCAATCGCATCCTTGATGTTTTCGAGGGCTTCCTCTTTGGTGTCGCCCTGGCTGATACAGCCCGGCAGACTGGGCACTTCGACCCAATACCCGCCGTCTTCGTCGGGGTGTAGAATGACATGGCGTGTGATGGTCATTAGCTATTCTCCTTTCCCCCGATTATATCATGCTAGGCGCGCAGCTCGGCCCCCAGGCGCTTCTCCGCCGCGCGGACGATGCCGCCGTGGACCTTCGCCACCTCGTCATCCTTGAGCGTGCGATCGGGCGCGCGGTAGGTCAGGTTGTAGGCCAGCGACTTTTTCCCCGCCGGGATCGGGTCGCCGCGGTAGACGTCGAACAGCCGCACGTCTTCCAGCAGATCGCCGCCGGCCTGCCGGATGACCGCTTCGACCTCGGCGGCGGGCGTGCCCTCGTCCACGATCAGCGCGATGTCCTGATACACGGCGGGCTGGGTCGGCACGGGCTTGATCTCGCGCAGCGTGGCGACACTCGGCCAGCAGCGCGTCCAGATCCAGTTCGGCGGCCAGCACGGGGCGATCCAGATCCAGGCCCAGGCCGAACTGCTGGCGTACCAGCGGGTGAACTTCGCCCAGGACGCCGATCGCGCGCCCGCCGATCTCCAGCCGCGCGGCGCGGCCAGGGTGGAAGGTGTTGTGCTCCACCGGCACGAAACTCACGTCCCCGCCGATGTGCAGATCGCGCAGCATGGTTTCGATCACGCCCTTGAGATCGAAGAAGTCCGCCAGCCCCGCCGCGCCGTTACCCTGCCACTGGGGCACATCGCGCGGCCCGGTCAGCACGATGCCCAGGCGGCCTGGCTCATCCGGCAGGGGTGACTCGTCGTTCGGCAGGTAGACAGCGCCGATCTCGAACAGGCGCTGCGCGGTCGGTGTGGCGGGCGTTGGCGGCGAGAATATCCAGCATGCCGGACAGCAGGGTATGGCGCATCACCACCTTGTCGGCGGCGATGGGATTAGCCAGCGTCACATACGCTGCGTCCGCGCCAGCTTGACGGCAGTCCCGCCGGAGTCAGGCGCGCTTCGGCTTCGGGCGTGGTCAGACGATAGGCCACGATCTCGCGCAGCCCGGCCCGCGCCAGCACGTCGCGCAGCGCCTCTTCGCGTTCGAGCGAGGTATTCGAGCGCTGCTGGGGCAGCATATCCGCGATCTCGGTATTGGGGAAGCGATCGTAGCCGTAAATGCGCGCGATCTCTTCGATCAGATCGGCCTGCCCGGTGACGCCGGTCCCGATGTCCAGCCGGTGATCGGGCGCGGTCACGCGCAGCACGTCGCCGCGCGCCTCGACCTCGAATTCCAGGCGGCGCAGAATGTCCGCGATCTCGGCGGGCGGGATCGAAATGCCGAGCAGCCGATCGACTTCGCTCACCGGCAGATCGACCACGATCGTCGGGGCGGGCAGCGGGTATTCGTCGATAATGCCCTGCGCGACCACGCCGCCGCTGGACTGGCGCATCAGTTCGATGCAGCGCAGCAGGCCGCGCGGATGCCATCGCCGGATGGACGCCCCGGCTGAAGCGCAGCCCGGCTTCGCTGTTCATCTTCTGGCTCTGCATCGTGCGCCGGATGTTGATGTAGTTCCACGACGCCGCTTCGAGCAGCACGTTGCTGAGTCGCGGGGCGCGCCGCGCGAGGCTTTGCCATGCTGCGGCTTTTCGGCGTTCTCGTCCAGTTCGATCCCCACGGCGTCGAGCGGGCTGCCCATCGTGATCGGGTCCCAGATCTCGCTTTCCAGGCCGCCCATGATCCCGCCGATGCTCAGCGATCCGGCGGTATCCGCCACCAGGATGTTGAACTCGTCCAGCGTGTGATCCTCGCCGTCGAGCGTGACCAGATGCTCGCCGGGATCGGGCAGGCGCGTGATGATGGTCGGCGGCTGGCCGCCCGCGCGCTGGACCAGCGTATCATAATCGAAGGCGTGCAGCGGCTGGCCGAGTTCGAGCATGACGTAGTTGGTCGCGTCCACGATGTTGTTGATCGGGCGCATCCCGGCCAGGGTGCAGACGGCGCTGCATCCAGGCGGGCGATTCGCGGATGGTCACATCGCGGATCAGCGCCAGGGTGAAGCGCGGGTTAAGTTCCGGCTCGCGGATCTCGATGCCGGCGGTGCCCTCGATCGGCGTGCCCTCGGTGGTGGCGGTCAGCGGGGGCAGGCGGAACGGTGCGCCGGTCAGCGCCGCGATTTCGCGCGCCACGCCGACCACGCTGTAACAGCGCGCCATGTTCGCCAGCACTTCGAGATCGAGCACGGCGTCGCCCAGCACATCCTGAAACGGCGTGCCGGGCGCGAAATGGCCGAATTCGTCCCAGGCCAGCAGCAGGATCCCCTCGTGGCTGCCGGAGATGCCGAGCTCCTTCTCGGAGCACACCATGCTGCGGTTCGGGATGCCGCGCAGCTTCTTTTCCTGAAGGATCATGCGCTGCACGCCGTCGCCGTGCCCGTCGATCACTTCCGCGCCTTCGTGCGCGAAGGGGGAGAGCAGCGGCGGCTCGATCGGCCCCTGGTCTTTGTAGGGGAACAGGTTCGGCGCGCCGGTGACACACTGTTCGAACTCGCTGCCGCCGTAATCCACCATGGCCAGCACCAGCCGGTCCGCGTTGGGATGCGCTTTCACCTCGCGGATCGCGCCCAGCACGATCTTCTCGCGATCCCACACGAGATGATCGGACGGGCGGCAGCTTGATATTCTCCGGCGGGTCGCCCTGCGGGATGCCGATGTACTCGATCGCGGCCACTTCCAGCCCGGCCAGCGTCAGACGCTCGGCCAGTTCTTCGATCGACAGCGTGATATCCACATAATCCTTGAGCCAGGAAATCGGAACTTTCATCGTGCGTGTCTCTCCCTCATTCGCAGGGGCGGGATCATACCGCCCTACAGGTGTCTAACTAAAGCGTCTTTCGGATCGTTTACCCCTCCCTAAATCCCTCCCCGTAAACGGAGAGGGACTTGAGACGCCGTTTCTTGCTCCGCGGGCGGGTAAAGAAGGGGAGGGGAATTGGGGTAACGGCCTTTATGCCGCCGTGATCAGGATCGGCTCACCTCTCGTGATCACGACGGTGTGCTCGAACTGCGCGGCGATGCTGCCATCCATCGAGCGATACGTCCACTTGTTGGCGTCGGTATAAATGCGGCCATCCCCAACCGTCAGGAACGGCTCAATGGTGATGACGAGGCCCTCGGTCAGCGGCTCGTTATCGCGCTTGTGGAAAAAGTTGAAGACGGTCGGCTTTTCGTGAATATGCCGGCCGACGCCGTGCCCGGTCAACGACTGGATCACCGCGTATCCGCCTTCACGCGCGACTTTCTCCACCGCCTTGCCGATCACGTTGATCGGGCGTCCTGCGCGTGCCTGGCTGATGGCCTTATCGCGCGCGCGCCGCGTAAAGTCGCACAGCCGCGTGTATTCGGGTAGGACCGGCGGCACCGGCATACTCGCGCCCGTATCGGCCCAGTAGCCTTCCAGCTCGGCGGACACGTCCACGTTGATCATATCGCCCGCCTGGATCACGCGGTCGCCGGGGATGCCGTGCGCAGCCTCGTCGTTCAGACTGATGCAGGTATGGCCGGGAAAGCGATACGCCAGGATCGGCGCGGAGCGGGCGTTATACTGCTTGAGAAATTCCGCGCCAATCGCGTCCAGCTGCGCGGTGGTCATGCCCGGCTCGACGCGATCCAGCATGTGCTGAAGCGTCAGGGCGCAGATCCGCCCAATGCGCAGCAGTTTTTCCAGATCGCGCTCGTTTTCGATGGTCATTTCACAACTCCTTAGCTTTCAGCGGTCAGCGGTCAGCGTTACCTCACCCCCCGGCCCCCGGCGTGCTCCGCACGCTTGCCACGCGCGGAGAGGGGGAGCCGGCGGCAAACGAGTCTGCCCTTGTAGGGGCGGGTTAACAAACCCGCCCAATTGGGCAAACCTATGCATATTTACGATCAAATCGGGTAACGGTAGGGGCAACCCACCGGGTCGCCCTGGGTGGGCTTGTTAGCCCACCCCTACACAAGCGCTCACGTTACCGCATTTAAAAGTAAAAGAGCATAGGGTTGCCCCTACGATAAATCGTGACCTTAATCACTCAATCGATCCGATCGCGCGGGTGAGGGCGCGTTTGCTGAGGACGCGCGCCATCTCCGTCCGATACTCGCGGCTGCCCAGGGCATCGTCGGGCGGATCGAGTTCCAGGCTGTCGAGCGCCTTGTCGAGATCGCCCGTTTCGGCCAGCACGCGGATCACTTCCGGCTGGCGGGTCGGGATCGGATTCGCGCCGCACAGCGCCAGCGCGGTGTAATGGGTGCGATCATCATCGCGCAGAGCGCTGTAGACCACCGCCGCCACGATCGGCGTATCAGCGGGCGTGCGCGCGACCTTCTCAACCGTCACGATGGCGCGCTGCGGGCCGCGTGTTACGCGCAGATGCGCCAGCAGATAGCGGTCCACGTTGGCGCTCGTCATGCCGATCCATGCGGCCATCGTGAAGTGCAAATCCACATCCACCCGCTTGAGGATCGCGCCGAGCGCCAGCAGCATCGTCAGCGTGAGCGAGTTCGGGCTGCGCTCGATGAGCAGATCGCCCACGGTGTAGGTGTTGCGCAAGGTTTCGGGCATCTCCTCGGCCAGCGCTAACGCGATCCCGGCCAGCTTGGGATGCGCCGCGCCGCGCTCCGCGCACGCCTGCCGTGCCTTCTCCAACGTCAGCATGCTGCCCAGGCGCAGCGAGGTTTCGCTGTCGCGCACGTAGTCCAGTTCCAACTGGCTCATATCGACGGCGGCGGTCACGTTGGGATCGCTGCGCTTTTGCAGCACCGCCCCGCCGTAGAGCGGATAGGTGCCGGGGCGTCTCAGCAGCGCGGCGGCTTCTTCGACCGTCTTCGGTTTAAATATCTCGTTGAGATTGAGCAGCATCTAAATAAACTCCTCGGCTATATTGCACTTTATCAGGCAGCGCTAAGCGATTTGCTTACAGCGGCCTGTTAACCTCACCCCCCGGCCCCCGGCGTGCTCCGCACGCTTGCCACGCGCGGAGAGGGGGAGACGATGTTACCCGCTGTCCCGGACGGGTTACAAGCCCGCCCTTGCACCCATGTGTCCCCGCTACGCGGAGAAAGGGGCGGCACGTTGTGAACGACAGTCACCTCTCCGTTTACGGCGGAGGGATTTAGGGAGGGGTAAACCTGACCGCTGGCCGCTTCTTCTAGAACTGCTCCAGGAACCGCAGGTCGTTCTGCCAGAAGTAGCGGATGTCCTGGATGCCGTACTTGTTCATGGTGATGCGCTCCGGCCCCATGCCGAACGCGAACCCGCTCCATTCGGTGGGATCGTAGCCGCCGTTTTGCAGCACGACCGGATGCACCATGCCGCAGCCCGCGATCTCGATCCAGCCGCTCTGCTTGCAGACGGCGCAGCCCTTGCCGCCGCACAGGAAACACTCGACATCCACTTCCATGCTCGGCTCGGTGAAGGGGAAATACGCCCCACGGAAGCGCACGCGCATCGATTCGCCCAACAGCCGCCGCGCGAAGTCGGCAATCGTGCCCTTGAGATCGGTCAGGCGGATATTGCGCCCCACCGCCAGCCCTTCGACCTGATTGAACTGGATCTCCTTGCGCGCCGAGATCTGCTCGTAGCGGTAGCACATGCCCGGCAGGATCACGCGGATCGGCTGCGTGCCGTTCTCGCCGTACTCGGCCATGGCGCGGATCTGGCCGGGGCTGGTGTGCGTCCGCAGGATCACGCCCGGCGTCGTGGTGTGGAAGGTATCCCACATATCGCGCGCGGGGTGGTGCGGCGGGATATTCAGCAGCGTGAAGTTGGTTTCGTCGTCTTCGACGTCGCGGCTGCGATAGACCTGGAAGCCCATCTCCGCCCAGATCGCGTAGATCTCGCGCAGCGTTTGCGTGGCGGGATGCAGTCCGCCCGTGGGGAAACGGCGGCCCGGCAGCGTGACATCCAGCTCGCCTTCTTCAAGCTGGCGGGCGAGCTCGTGCTCGCGGATGGCCTCTTCGCGCGTGGTGAACGCGGCCAGCAGTTGATTTTGATGGTGTTGACGCGCTTACCGAACTCGGCGCGCTCGTCCTTGGGCAGCGAGGCCATCGCGCGCAGCGCCAGCGTGATCTCGCCCTTTTTGCCCAGGTAGCGCCGCTCCCACGCCTGGAGCGTCTCGCTGTCCTGCGTGGTATCCAGTTCGGCAAGTGCCTGTTCGTAAATGGTATCGAGTTGTTCGAGCATCGAAAGACCGCCTCCAGCCCATGGTATTGTTTCACATCCGACCGAAAAACAAAAATCCCGTCGCCTGTATCAGGGACGAGATCGGATTCTCGCGGTACCACCCTGGTTAGCCCACCGATCACCGGCAGACTCGCTCGCTGTTCACATCGCCGTGGCGAGATGAACCACCCCGTTAACGCTGGGCCTGCGGAGCGGACTAGTTGAGGAGAGTGGTCAGTTTACAGTGGTCAGTTTACAGTTTTTGACTCTGTGCGATATGCCGTTGGGGAGATGCGATACCCCAAACACTGTCTACTGTTAACTGAAAACTGTTTACTGTTCTCCACGTTCACCCGTCGGCTCAGGAGCGAACTTCGGCGCGGACCGGCTCATCCGGGCTTGCAGTCGTTGGCCCGGACTCCCTGGGAGCGGCTGTCGCGTCTACTTTTCTCCGTCACAGCCTTTATGCGTATCATGGTATCAAACGGCGCAGCGGCTGTCAACAGTCATCTGTCGATGGGGTCATCTATCGATGGGGTCATCTACCGCCGCCACTGATCGGCGGTGGTGTGCATAATGCTGAACGCGATGATATACGGTCCCGCCAGCAGCGCCAGCAGCACCGCGACGCTCAGACACAGGGCCAGCGTATCGTTCCGGGCGGGCAGGGCGGGAGCCGTGACCATGCACAGGAACGACGGGCACGCCATGATCATAAACACACTGGCCGGGGCGACCAGCGCGGCTACTGCCGTATACTGTCGGGCGAGAGCGGTCTGCACACCGACCGCCGCGCCGAGCACCGTTGTCCCCCACAGCCCGATCAGGATCACGAGCGCGGTCAGCGTTGGCGTCACGATCTCCCAATAGGCTGGCCCCCCGGTTATGGGGTAATAGGTCACGATCGTTCTAAGGGTGATGAACAGGAGAAAAGTCTCAACGACCAGAAACGGCGTGAAGGCGACCATCAGCGCCAGCGCATAGCGCATCCGGTAGAGCGCGGTGAAGACAAAGGCGCGCACCAGCGTATCATTTGAGATCGACGCCATGTGCAGCAGCTCGAAGTCGCCGGCCTGCATGGTGCGCCGCGTGAAAGTCGCCGCGGCCGACGCGATGATGAGAGGCATCACGGCGTGAAACAGCCAGCCCACCGTCAGGAGCAGAGCCGGGCCGACCCCGACATCGTTCGAGGTCGTGGTGAGGGTGTGCCACGTCGCCACGAACAGCCCGGCCAGCCCCAATCCGAACGCCAGCCACAGGCACGCGCGCAGCGATAACCCCCGGCTCGCCCGGCGATCCTGGCGGAGCACCTGCGCGATCAGGGGATTCGCGCCTGGATTCAGGCTGTTGATCACGTGAGCCACCGTTTCTCTGCTCTCTGGCGAAAACGTCTGGTTAGCCTCACCCCCCGGCCCCCTCTCCACGTCGTAGAGAGGGGGAGATCTGCGCCTGCGTAGGCGCGGGTTCACAAACCCGCCCGACAAGTCCCCTCTCCGTTACATGGGGAGGGGATTTAGGGGTGAGGCTAATCCGGCGATTCCTCCTCGGCCGCGATCTCCTCGCCGCCCTCGCCCGCCACGATTTTCCGCACCGGGCGATCCTTGGCGACCACGTAGTGATCAAAGTCGCGCACGACAAACGCGTTGGGGAAATCGCGCTGCGCTTCGTTGACAATGTCGCGCTCGCGGTAGCGCCGCGAGAGGTGAGTCAGCAGCAAGGTCTGGACACCGTGTTCCGCGGCAAAACGAGCCGCACGCCCCACCGTCATATGCCCAAAAAACTCGGCCATCTCCGCGTCGGCGTCCAGATACGTCCCTTCGATCACCAGCGCGTGCGCGTTCCGGGCGACGTCCGCCAGCCCGTCGAGATTCGCAATATCGCCGGTGACAAGCAGCCGCGCGCCGGGAATATCCGGGCCCAACACGTCATCCGGGCGGATCATGCGCCCGCCGTCCAGCGCGATCGTTTCGCCGCGCACCAGCCGCGCACGCTCCGGCCCCACCGGCACGCCGAGCGCCTCTGCCTTATCGACCAGGAAGGGACGGCGCGGTTTCTCCTGAAACACGTAGCCGAAGCAGTCCCGGCCGCGGTGCTCGACCGGGAAGGCTGAGACGGTGAAATCCGGTTCGTCCATCAGCAGGCCCGGCCGCACGTCGATCAGATGCAGCGGCATGGGCGGCTTGGCTCCGCGCAGCACCACGCCAAACACGAGATCCTGCACGCGGTCCAGCGCAAATTTGCCGCCCCAGATTTCGAGATAATCCAGGCTTTCCCAGCGCATGAAGGTAGACATCAGCCCGGCCAGCCCCAGAATGTGATCGAGGTGGCCGTGCGTGATCAGGATGCGGTTCAGGCGTTTGAAGCCGATCCCGCTTTTCAGCAGTTGGCGCTGCGTGCCTTCGCCGCAGTCGATCAGAAAGCGGTGATTTTTGACCATCACCACCTGTGCCGACAGCCCCCGGTGAATCGAGGGGGCGCTGGCGGATGTGCCCAAAAAGACGATTTCAAACATAGCGATTTTTAGCTGGTGTGTTGTGCGGGTCCAAAACGGACCAGATTTTCGCGCTCGTCAAGCTCAATGGGGCGATCAATAAACGCGTGCACCACGGCGATGTTGGTGGAAAGATGGTCGGTGAGGGCTTCCACCGATACCACGCTGTCGCCCTCGGCCAGAGCCAGCGGCAGCACCAACTGATCGGCCAGATGTTTGTCCACGGCGGCCCCACTGTCGAGAAAATTGAGCAGTTCGGTCACGGCCAGTTCGGCCACCGTCTCGGATGGCATGCCCTTGCGCCCCAGGATGCCAAATCCACCGCAGCCGTTGGTCAACTCCACGCTCAGGAACAATCCCGCGCCGGCGCTGATGCTGCGCGTCCGCAGCGGCCGTATATCGATCAGCACCTCGGCTGTGGAGAGCAGATTGATCGCGCGGTTGGCGATGCGCTGCGGGATGTGCGAGGGCAGGTTGCAGCCGATTGCCGCGCCAAAAATCCGTTCGACCTCGCCCCGATCCTGCATATCCGCGCCGGCCAACTGCGCGCCGCCGTGAATCTGTGCGAGCAGCGTGCCGCCACCTTCGGGCATCCAGCCGTAAGCGTCCATATAGACTTCGACATCGGCCCCGAGGCGCAGCAGCATCGGCACATACACATCGCGCAGGTAGTGCCCCGACGGGCTGAACGGGACATGCGTCCCGCCGTGGATGCGGACCTGCAACTCGCCCGCGGCCAGGGCCAGCGGCAGCATCACCGTCTGCATCACCAGGGTGGTCGCGCCGGCCGTGCCGACCGCCCATTCATACTGTCCGGCCTTGACCGGGCCGCCCGGCTCAAAGGTGACGGTCGTCGAATCGACATACACGCCATCCGTGGTCGGCATCACAGAGGTCGGCGGCGGCCTGAATCGCGGTGACATGCTGCGGGCGCAGGCCATCCTGTTTGCGGCCCGCGCGGATATTCTCGACGGTGACGGGCTTTCCGGTGATACAACTGAGCGTCATCGCCGTGCGGAGAATCTGTCCGCCGCCTTCGCCCTGGCTGCCATCCAGTGTGATCACGTTCGTCCTCGCGCTACCCTGACCTCTCGCTGCTATGATTGTAGCGCGATCGGCGTGATTCTCACTCCCGAGACCCGGAAAAAATAAGAGCAGTTCACCACAGAGGACACAGAGAGCACAGAGAAAGGCAAGAAAAAAGGAGGAAAGAATTCAACCGCAGAGGCGCAGAGGGCGCAGAGATTTCTGAAAGAATGAGAGAAGTGAAGGGGGCGGGTTTATCCCTTGATCTTGCTCCGCGTTCTCTGCGTCTCTGCGGTTCGACTGGTTTTTTCTCTTGCCTTTTTTTCTTTTCCTCTATCCTGCTCTGTGCCCTCTGTGCCCTCTGTGGTGAGACATGTTTTTGTTTCCTTACGGGGCACCGCCGAACCAGGCCTCGTTCAGATCATCCAGGCTCTCGAAGAAGGGCGCGGCGTCGGGCGAAGGGGTATCCGGCGGCGGCGCGGCGCTGCGATCGGGCGCGGGATCCACGAGGATATGGCCGAGCAGCAGGCGGTCCCCGTGCGGCTGAAAGTCATCGGCCGGATCCAGCACGTCCAGGTGATTTTCGAGGATGGTGACGGTATCGATATACGCGCCGACCGTCAGCACATAGGTATCCGGCCTCAAGTTGTCGCGCAGCCACAGATACGACACCTGGATAAAAATATCGCGGTTTTGAAGCTCGTCGGGCACCACGTCGATCGCGTTGGCTTCGGCCCACGGTTCGAGCAGGGGCACGCGCGGCCCGGTTTCGGGATAGGTGAGCAGGTGCGCAAAAATGCCCAGGCTGTCCGGCAGTTCGCCATCCACCCGCCAGTACGTGACCAGCACGATCGGATTACCGCCGGCAACTCGTTTCCCTTCCAGCGCACGCGGATCATAACCGGCAAAGGTCAGGTTTTGCTCCAACTGGACCGGCAGGCTGGCAGGTTCGAGGTCGCCGTCATCCCGTGGCAGATAGTAGGTGTTCGAGAAGGAGGCCATATAACCGCCCAGGTCGCGGACACGCTGCTCCACATCCAGGCGCAGCACGCTGCCATCCGGCAGCCCGTCCACCGGGATCGGCACGCCCCCGTCGAGCCAGTCGCGCAGTTCGGGCGGCATCTGGTCGCGATCGTTCATATCGGCAAAGGCAAAGCGCATCGGCGCGCCCGCGTTGATCAGCACCAGCCCGCCCCGGCAGTCGGAATGGCGCAGGGGCAGATCGTCGTGGTGGAGCATCAGGCCGAGGATCTGGCGGGGGGTCAGGCCAACCACCAGGGATTCGTTCAGCCGCGCCGCGCACAGCGCCACCGGCAGATCGTCCGGCGTGCGGTCGAGGTAGGCGGCGAGATAGCCGAGGTTGGTATGGTATTCGGCCCGAAGGTTGGGGTGATGTTCCCACTCATCGAACAGGCGATTGCGCACGGTGAGCACGTTGGCGGCCAGGATCAGCACCAGACCCACGGCGACCACTGCCGCCGCGTTCTCGAACTGGCGCTCCCGCAGCGCCCGCATCACGGCCAGCGCGCCGATCCCCGGCAGGATAACCACCGCCGGCAGCAGCACCATGTTCGCGGAGAAGGTGGAATCGACGCCGACCCAGGTATCGGTGATCAGCCCGGCGGCCAGCGCCAGCAGGATCAGCGTGTAGCCGGGTTCGCGCCAGCGCCGCGCTGCCGTGACTACTCCCACCAGAAACAGAATCGACAGGACCGGGCCGAGCAGCGGAGTCTCTGGCAGGTTGTGCGTGATGCGCCGATCGCCGCGCCAGATCACGCCGCCGATGGCGTGCAGGGCCCCATCGATCACGTCGCGGACGTCATGCGGTCGCTCGGTCCACGCCATGTACGGCTCGCTCAGTTCCGGGTGGCGAATGGTCGAGATCAGGTAGGGCGCGGCGACGATGGTCGCCAGCACGAGCAGAAAAAAGCCCGCGCTCCACACCCGGCGCGAGAGCGGCTGCTGCGTAATCATCAGGTGGATAAAAAACAACACGGCCAGCGGTCCAAGCACCAGCCCGCTGTAATGCAGATAGCCCGATCCGCCCAGCAGTACGGCCAGCAGCGCAAAATGTACGGTGGACGGCGTATGGAATCGAACTTCGCGGCGCAGATTAAAGGCCATCGTCAGAAGGAGTAAGGTCAGCAGCACGTAGGCAGGCACCCAGGACTCGGCGGTGGCCGAGCGCGCCAGCAGGATCGAGCGGAGATTGACGGTCATGATGCCGAGCGCGATCAGAGCCACGGGCACGCCAAACAGCCGCCGCGCCAGCGCATACAGCAGGGCCAGCGCAAACGATGCGCCAGCCAGGGAGAACAGCCGGTAGCCGAGCAGCCCGCCGCCAGTCAGCTCGGTGGTGATCATGCTGCCGATCGCATACAGCCCGGCGCGACCCGGTGCCGCGTCGATCTGGTAATAGACGGCCACATCCCCCTGCCGCACGGTTTCGGTGATCCGGATCGATGCCAGTTCGTGAGCGTTAAACCCAGGGGGCAGCCGGGTGAGATCCCAGACCCGCAGCGCCGCTGCCAGCAGCAGCAGACCCAAGACCAATAGAACTTCTAAACGACGATTCAACGTGGCCTCAAAGTTGGGGGAGTTATCAACCGGGCGAATTGTAACACTATTTCCCCAATTCGCCTGATCGCCGGATTTCGTCGGCGTGACTGCGCTCGTGCCGGACCATCACCTCGATCATGTTGCTGAGCGATCCCATCCACGGCCACGGATACGGCATCAGCCCGGCGAAGTGCTCCGGGGGCAGCGCCAGCAGGATCGCCTTCATCGCCTCGCGCGCGGTGTGCAGAGCAGCCAGGATCTCGTCCAGCGGCGTGTCGCGGTAGCGTCCGATCGTGCGATCGTTGTAGCTCTCGAAGCTGCCAAAATCCGTGATGCGGTAGACGGCCCCGTTCTGGCGGGCGCGCAGCGCGGCCAGCGCGTCTTCTTCCCAGATCAGGATATGCGCGGCGAGATCCTTCACCCGCCAGCCGGAAGCGGGATGGACAATCTGGTTCCCATCAACGGTCTTCAGGATGTCCAGGGTGCGGCGGCGGGCGCTGTCCAGCTCGAACACCAGACGCGCCTTTTCGGCTTCGATGTGGGCCATGATGTTTCCTCGCAGGTCTAGAGGCGGCGTTTTTCAATCAACTGGCCGAGCAGGGTAACGGCGGCTTCGATGGCCGACCGGCGGATGTCCGGTTCGAGCAGGTGGGCAAGCTGCCATCTCAGGGCGGTCTGCCAGCGTTCGAGCCGGCCAAAGTCCATCGTCCCGACCAGCTTTTCGATGTTCTGGGTCTGGTTGTGCTGCAAGGCTTCGAGGATCAGCGCGAGGCGGCGCGCCTCTTCGATGGGACGCTCATCGACCTGCATCGGGCAGGACGGTTCGCCGCGCTGCGGGCAGCGAGACGCTTCGCTCAGACTGCGGCCGCATGTTGGGCAGCGCCACGTCGCCGGGTCGGGCGGGGTATCCGTCCTGAGAGTGTAGTGGAACATATCGAGCCATAGGTTTTCGTGCGAGCGGAACTGGTTGATGGCCGTTTTTTCGAGCCAGAAGGTCGCGACCGGCGAATTCAGCGGTTCGAGCAGTTCCCGCGCGTGATCATAGTCGCCTTTGAGCAGCAGGTGCTGAGCCTCGCGCACCGTCTCATCATGGGCTGCGTCGGTGACTGGAGTCGGAGCCGGAGTGGGAGCCACAGCGGGCGTCGGAACGGGCGTGATCTGATCCAGCTTCGCCAGCCACTGCTTCGCGGTGGGGTGATCGATCGGGTTGAGCAGGGCGCGCGCGTCGTCGTAGCGCCGGGCGAGGATGAGATCGCGGGCGGCGATCATCTGCTGCTGAAGGGTCGGCGCGGGGCCCGGTGTCGGGGCGGAGCCTGAACAGGCGCGATCCGGTCCAGCTTCGCCAGCCATTCCCGCGCCGCCGGGTGATCGATGGTGTGCAGCATGGCGCGCGCGTCGTCGAAGCGTTTCTGTTTGATCAACTCGCGGGCCTGGATGAACTGTTCCTGACTCATGGTCCCCTCCATCCACTTCTCGACAGGGCCAATCAGTTACCATTTTACGCGATTCCGTGGTTCTCGGCATATCTGAGCGCCGGAGGAGAAAAGATCGAACCGCAGAGACGCAGAGGGCGCGGAGAAAAGCTAAGGGGAAAAAGGGAGAAGTCCAGAAAGAGGGCGGGTCACAGACCCGCCCCTACAACCTCTGGTTTTCATCAAACTCTGCGCTCTCTGCGTCTCTGCGGTTCGGTTATGGCTTTTCCTCGTCGCGGGGGGCGATGGGATCGACGGTGGTCACGTTGGGATCGCCGGCGGCGCGCGGCGGGAAATACTGGTCATCAATATAGCGTTCCATAATCGAAAGCTTAAAATACGCCGGGCGGCCTTTCCAGTCGAAGCCGTAGCCGGCCCGGTTGACGGCCCACCAGTATTGCTCGTCGTCTTCGGTCCAGTAAATATCCGCGATGTAGATCGCTGTGACCAGCCCCACCCAGGGCCGCCAGTGCTGCGCGGCATACTCATACGCGCCGACCAGATACGCGGCCTGCGTCTCCTCATCGACGGCGTGCCAGTGATAGGGCGAATCCTCGCGCGGGTCGGTCGTCCAGCCGACTTCGAGCAGCGCGATCTGCTTGTGCGCGTCGCCGGCCTCCACCATGATCCCGCGCATATCCTCCACGTGGCGGAAGACCATCCAGCGGTGTCCGATTTCGGGATCGGCCTCGGCCTCGTCCGGGGAGAGCGTGGGCGGCCATTTGTAGCCCGGCGCATTGAGTCCCAGCACGTCGAACCAGGGTGACGCGCCCGCTGCATACATCATGCGCAGATAGTCCACGTCCGGGATCGCGTCGGGCAGCCAGGTGCCGGTCGGAGCCAGCCCTGCCGAGATAATCACCGCGTCGGGATCGCTGGCGCGGATGGCAGTGGAACAGGTTTGCAGCAGCGTCACATACGCGGCGGCGTTGGGCGGATTTTCCAGCCATTCGCGGCGCAGATTCGGCTCGTTCCACACCTGATAGCCCGCGATGCGCCCCTGGTAGCGCGCGGCCAGTTCGCCACAAAACGCGCCCCACGCCGCCAGATCGACCGGCACATCGTCCGGCTGGCTGACCGGGCGGATCGCCCAGTCCGGCGGGCCATCGAGCCGCGCGACCACTTCCAGCCCGCGATGCTCGATCTCGTCCACGACGGCATCGGCCATGTCCCAATGCCATTCGCCCTGCACCGGCTCCATGTTGGCCCACGAAAAGCGCTGCTTGACGTGCGTGAAGGCCATCAGCCGGATGTTATCCAGATCGAGCGTGCGCATGGTGGGGTTCCACCACAGAAAGGCGTGGATGCCATAGGTCAGCGACGGGAAGGCGCGCTCGGTCACGGCGTCCGGCGCAAGATCGCGCGGGATGGGCGGCGTGGCGGTGGGGTTGAAGGCCGTGGGATCGGGATCGCCGCTGCGCAGCCCGATCGCGGCGGCGCTCGCCAGGATGACGACGATCAGCGCGCCGGCCAGGATGGCGGCGATCCGTCCCCGCCGGGGGGAGCGGGTCGGCGGAATCAGGGAACTTGGACGATTGGACACGCGCGTTAGCTTTCTCCTGCGGACAAACACAGGCGGGCCTGACGCCCGCCCATTGGTATTCGGTTGCTGCCCTGACGCAGGTGAGGTTAGCCTCACCCCCCGGCCCCCTCTCCACCTGGGGAGAGGGGGAGCCGGCACATCGCCCCTACGTGAGGCTATCGGGCCAGGGCCGTTCACGGTCCTTCCGGTATAGAGCCGGGGTCTTGAGGCCCCGGCGATTTCCGGCGGCGCGCGCTACTCCTGCTCGCGGAAGTTATACTGCGCGATCACATCGTAGGCCGGGGCCTGCGCGTAACCGGGCCGCAGCAGCGCGTAGGGCACGTTGTCATCGCCGGAGCCCCAATCGACAATCGCGCCGTAGTTCAGATTCCAGATGAAGGCCAGCCACACAAATTCCCAACTGTCCATCGCCTGGATCGCTTCGCCAATGAACTGAGCCTGTTCGGCCAGGGTATTGTCGTTGGCGAATTCGAAGCCCGCGCGCGGCTGCGTGTTTAAGGCTTCGGTCGTGGGCCAGCCGAATTCGGTGATACACAGTTTTTTGTCGCTGCCGGCCTGCTGGATCCGCTGCGCATAGCCGTTGAGCGTGCTGTAGAACGACCAGCTATGGTGCGGGTTGTCGAACGGCCCCCGGAAGGTCGCGGTTGGGTCGTTGGGTACGTTGTTATAGGGCACGTTCGGGCCGATGTTGATCCCATTGTGATGCGCGCCCACACAGTCCGTCGTATCGAGCAGCCCGGCCTGGATCAACGCATCCATATACACGAAATCATCGACCACCTTCACCCAGTCGGTCACGCCGGTGGGGGAGAGCGCCCCGCTGATCACGATGATGCCCGGATCGACGCTCTTGATGGCGGTGTAGGCGGCGCGCAGCAGGTTGACATAATTCTGCGCATTGATGCCCTGCGAGGTGGTCCACTCGCGGTCCAGATTCATTTCGTTCCAGACTTCGATGGCGTGAATCTGGCCCGGATAGCGGTAGAGCAGGGTGATCAGGAAGTTGGCGAACACCTGCGGATCGGCGGGCGGGCCGTTCGTTTCGGAAGCCTGGTAAGCCGGCTCGCGGGCCCAGTCGGGCGCGGATACCACGCTCAGCATCACTTTAACGTTATATTCGGCGGCCACCGCCAGCGGCGTATCCAGATCCGCCCAGTTATACTGGCCGGGCTGCGGCTCGACGTCTTCCCAGATGACCTGCTGCTTCATCCAGCCCAGGCGCAGCTTGTCGCGGACTTCGGTCATCCACATACCCTGAATGTCCGGCTCGTGGCTGGGCGCGACCTGAATGCCGACCTGGAAGCTCGGATCGTCCATCGGGCGCGGGGTGGGGGATGGCACGGGGGTCGCATCCTGGCGCGCGGCTGCCGCGGCGGGTTCCTCAGCGGGTACACTCGCGGCACGGACCTCGGCCGGTCCGCCGCCCTGTCCTTCTGGCGCAGCGGCAACCGATGCTTCCGCCTGCGTTTCATCTGATGCATCGCCCTGTTCGATCGGTTCGACGACCGCCGCCGCATTGGTGTTATCCGGTGCGGGGACAAGCGCCGCCGCGACCGCCGTGGGAACGGGCGTGGTGCTGATCTGGCTGAGATCAAAGCCGCTGTCGGGCTCGTCCACGTTGGGCACTACGGCGACGCTGTCGGGATTCTTGTGATCATTGTTATTGACTAATCCGGTGGCGTAATAAATGCCGGCGAATGTGAGCGCCCCCATCAAAAGGGTGACGCCCAGCCAGATGATCACAAACCCGCGGATCTGGCGCTGCCGGGCTGCTACAGCCGTTGTCTGCATTATCTTTTCTCCTTCAATCCTGCTGCCCCGTTGTTGGCGCTTCTAGAGTCAATCGCTCCGGGGCGGGCCGATTTCTTGTGCCTCATTCTATCCTAAAAAAGACTGAACCGCAGAGACGCAGAGAGCGCAGAGGTTTTAAAGGCAAAGAACGATGTCGAGCGGACTGGCGCATCGCCCCGCCCCTCTATTGCCATTTTTGCCTGTTTTTCCCTTGTTTTTCTCTGTGTTCTCTGCGTCTCTGCGGTTCATGTTTTTGCTCTTTTACGCGCTACGTGCCCGCAGGCTTGAGCAGCGGCTCGATCAGATCGCAGGCCGGGCAGGTATCGCCGGGGCGGATGATCGCGTAACCCGCTTCGACACTGCCGCCGCCAAAATACGCCGCGTCCAGGCTCCACAGGATGATCAGCCGGATCGCCGCGTCCGCCTGGGCGATCTGGATCGCCTCCGCGAGCCACTGCGCCTGCTGGGCGGACGTGATCGGGTTTGCCCAGGCATAATCGTCGGGCAGCGGCGGATAACCTTCGGGCGAGAGATAGCCCAGCCGCGTGTAACAGATCGGGCGCGTTCCCGCCGCGGCGCGTGCCGCATCATCGGCTAATGACATGTAGTAGATCGGGTTATCGCCGCGTGGATCGCCGCTGGTGCTGCTCGGTGACACCGTGCCGATCACGTACTGCATGCCGATGCAGTCCGCGTACTGAGTCACGCTCTGTTCGGCCAGCCGCGTAGTAGTAGGTGCTGTCGAGTTCTTCCGGGTCTTCGCTCTCGGCCACGGGCCGCAGCGCCCCGCTGATCACCAGGGTGGTAGGATCGGCGGTTTTGATCGCCTGATACGCGTAAGCGAGAAGCTGCACGTACTCTTCGGCGGTCATGCGCCCGTTCATCTCGCGCCAGACTTCGATGCCGTCCGCGCCATTCGCGGCCAACATGCCCACGAAATCCGCATAGGCGGCGATATAGGTGCCGCGATCCGCGCCCATGAATTCAAAGGGATCGCCCACCACATTGAGCAGCACTTTGAACCCGTTGGCCTGCGCATCGTCAATGATCTGCTGCTGCCCGGCGGGGTCCTGCCCCAGCCGATAGGGCACGTCGAACTTGATCCATTTGGCGTGCATCCGCCCGGCGTAAAGAATTGCGCTCGTTGACGCCGCCCATCTGCACGCCGACTTCCAGCGCCGCGCCGGTATCCACCCCCGCCAGGATCGCGGGATCGACCACGGGGAGCGGCTGGCTCAGGTCCACCGGCGTGATGTTCAGCGCGGGCGTAGCTTGATCTTCGACTACTGCCGTCTCAACGGCTGTCGGCGGTGCGGCGATCTCCGGCGGCGGTCGGCAGCGGCTCGGTCGTGATCTCGGCGGCGGGCGTCTCGGTTATTTCCGCCGGGGTGGATGATGGCGCAGGTGTTGCAGTGGCGCTCGGTTGCGGCGTGGCCGTGGGCGTGACCGTTGGAGTCGCGGTGGGTTGCGCCGTAGGTGTTGGCGTCGGCGGCGGGCTGATCGTGATCGTCTGGCTGCCGATGACCTGTCCCGCAACCCGCGCCTCGATCGTCAGCGTGCCCGCAAAATCGCCGGGCTCGAACTCGAACCGGGGGCCGGTCCCCTGTGCCAGGATCGTCTCGCCGTCGCGCGCGACCCATTCCAGCGCCATGTCGGGGGCGGGCTCAAGCGGCTGGTCAAACCGGTAGGCAGCCAGGGCGGTGTTGATCCCCGGCAGCACACCCGGCGACAGCAGATCGCGCACGAACACCCCGCCGAGATTCGCTGCAGCGGCGATGCCCATGCGGTAGCTGAGCGCGCCCGCATCGGTGATCCACATGGTGCGGAGCGTGTTGCCGTCGCCGTCCAGATAGCGCACGTAAGGCGTATGGCTGCTGGCGTCGGTGCCGAATTCGGCGGATGCGCCCGTCAGCCATGCGGTGATCGTTTCATCATCCGATCCGGCGTCGAGCGACACGTCGCCCAAGTAGTTCAGCGCGTCGGATACGGCGATCGGTGCGAACAGACCGCCCTGGTCCTCGATGCTGGATGCATCCAGCCCCAGGATCAGCTTGCTGCGGCTGACCTGCGCCGACGCCCAGGTGAGCAGGGATTCGACCGCGCCGCCTGCGGCATAAGCCTGCGGATCGAGTGGGGCGGTGATCACAATCTCGTCCGCGATGCGGCCCACGGCGGGCCAATCATACCCGCCGGAGTCCAGCGTGTCGCCGATCTGCGTCGGGGCAGGCAGCACCACGGTCAGCGTGCGATCCTGGCTGTGCAGCAGCCCGGCGAGATCGCGCAGGAAGGCGGTATAGGGTTCGCGCAGGGCGGGCGGCAGCGCGCGGTAATCCACCACGATGCCCGCGTAACCCGGATCGCTCAGCACAAAGGCGGCGATCTGCCGGGCGTGCTCGGTGCGCAGTGCGGCGTTTTCGAGAATTCGCTGCACCGTGGCTACATCGATCACGTCCGGAGCGTCAAAGTTTTGCAGCAGGGGCAGCACGTCGTATCCCTGCCCCGTCTGGAAGCCGGGCGCAAGCACGACTTGCAGCGCGCCGGTGGGAGTGGGGCGCAGGCTGCCGGGGTAGAGGCGCACGCCCGACGCCATCACGGCGGGATCGAACGCGTCGGTCAGGCCGAGCGTGATCCCGACCTGCCGCTGCAACTCCGCCTCGCGGAAGATCGCCAGACAGCGCGGCAAATAATCGAGCTCAACGGTCAATGTACCAGCTCCGTCAGGGCCGGGATCGAGGCTGGCGGGGAGAAATTCCCATTGACCTATCGGCCGCGTTCCAGGCGTTCAGTTCCAGCGCGGCCAGATCGTTCTCCGCGCCGGGGAGCGCCGACACCAGAATGGTCAGTTTGTCGGGCGTGGTGCCGATCTGCGCAAAGCTGTAGACGCGGCTGGCGAGCGCGTGGCCGGCGGGCAGCGTCGGCGGCATGGCCGTATCACAGGACCACCCGGCTGATGGGATATTCCCGGCCAGATAATCAGCGGGCGCAAGCGCGGTGATATGCACGCCAAATGACTCTGGCAGCGCGTCCGGTTCCGCGGTGATTTCAATTCCGTCTGCCGCCACGCGGGGCGAATCGGCGGGCAGCGACACAAAGTCCAGCCCGTCCACCGTCTGCACCTCGACATCCGGTTCACTGCCGAAGTCGTCTTCGTTCAGGCGTTCTTCGATCGTATCCCACAGGGAGAACGGCGGCAGATAGAGCGCCAGCGCGACCAGTGCCAGCACAATCAGCCCGATCGCCAGCGCCGCCAGTGTCGAGCCGCGGAGACACCCGCGCCGCGCTCGCACCCTGGGCTGCGTGTTCGTCGGCTGCCTGGGCGGTGGCGGCTCCGAAAATCGGACCTGAACGGGCGTCTGCGGGACCTGCCGGTGGGTTGCCTCCAGCCGCTCGGTGATGTCATCCGGCGTGGGGGGAACCGGGCGCAGTCGTTTTGCGCCTGGGGCGGGCCGCTGGTTGTCGGCTGGATCAAAGCTCATCGATTGAGCATCTCCGTATGGGTGATCGAATCAAAGCTTTCAGCTATCAGCATGATTCAGCGTTAAAGCCTATCCGTAAATGCCTGCATTCCGCAGGGGCGTATGGATGCAAGTGAACCAATCAGGCCGGAGATAACGCCCCTCACCCTGCCCTCTCCCCGGCCAAGCCAGGGAGAGGGTAAGAGGTGGCACTGTTCTCCCCCTCTCTAGCTCGGCTGGAGAGGGGGGTGGACCAAAGGTCGGAGGGGGGTGAGGCCCTTGCGTCCATATCCGCGTTTACTTGCTAGACTGCATCAATCCGCCCCGGCCAAACCGAATTCCTGGATAGACGCTTGGCTTTTGTCTTTTGCTGACCGCTGACGGCTGATAGCTGAACGCTCTTATCGCAAACCGGCCAGCGAGTCACACGATGGGCAGCCGCCGCCAGGACGGATGATCGCGTAGCCCGCCATCGGATCGTCGCCGTAATACGTGAAGTCCACGTTCCAGATGATCACGAGCCGGACCTTGCCGCTGCTGCGCGACAAACTCACGGCATCGCGCAACCACTGCGCCTGTTCGGCCACGGTGGTATCCGATCCCCAGGCGAAACTGCCGGGCAGCGGGCCTAACCCTTCCGGCGAGAGATAGCCCAGTTCGGTGAAGCACACCGGGCGCGCGCCGCCAAAAGCGCCATAGTAGGTGTTGACCATGCCCCAGAAGTAGCGGGTGAAATATTCACTGCGCGGATCGCCGCTGGTCTGGTTTGGACCGACGATGCCTTCGTTGTAATGCGCGCCGATGCAGTCCATATAGCGGGCCGCACCCGCCGCCGCCATCGCCCGCACATACACATCGTCGTTGCAGCCCTGCGCGGTACAGCCCGCCGCGCCAAAATAGCCCGTGGGAGCCAGCGCGCCGCTGATCACAGCCACGTTGGGATTTGCGGCCTTGATGGCGTTGTAGGCCGCGGCGAGAAGCTGCGTATACGCCCCGGCGTCGATCGAACCGGCGGCCCATTCGCGGTCAATATTCTGCTCGTTCCAGACTTCGATCGCATCCGGGCCAAGCGCGGCGACCTCGCCCACGAAACGCGCGTATTCCTCGGCAAAACCGGGCTGCGTCACGTCGCCGGGATCACCGACGATGCCCAGCAGGACCTTAAAGCCGTTGGCGTGCGCCTGATCGATCGCCCCAGCCGCGACGGCACCCGGCGTGCCGCGCTGGAAGCGGATCTGCCGCTTGGCCCACGTCATACCGGCGTAAGCCATCTTATCCGGGTAGGCGAAGCTCTCCACGTGGCCGCCCCAGCCAAAGCCGGCCAGACCCGGCCCACCGTAAACCGGCGCTGGGACCGACGGCTGCCTGCGCGTCAGTCGTTGTTTCGGCGGGAGCCGCGCCGGGCGTGGTGATCGTATCGGTGATCGGAAGCTGGCTGACATCGCCGGACGCCAGCTGGACATACGAGAAATAGACCCAACCATCCTGCTCACCGACCCGCACGAAAATCCACTCGATCGCGGGGTCGCGGCCCATCGCCAGAGCGGGCGTGCTGCCGCTGACGGTCAGGAGCGCGCGGTAGCCCGTGCCCGGCCCGGTGCGGACGTTCACGCCGGGTGAGACGGTCGCGGGGATGCCGGTGCCCTCTGGAAACGTCGCAGGAGGTGGCGCAACCGGCTCGGATGGTGCTTCGGCGGGCGCTTCAGCCGCGGGCGGATTTTCGACCGGCGTGCCCAAATCACCCGGCGCGGCGCGAGTTGGCAGGGTAGCGATGTTAAAACCGGCGCGAATGGTCAGATAATCGGCCAGCAGCCAGCCTTCCGATCCATCGGGCGCGTGCCCATACAGCCAGATCTCGCCGCCGGGCTGATCATCCTGGGCCAGCAGGGTGATCCCTGCGCCACGCGACAGCACCGTGACCACCGCATACTGGCTGCCAGGGCCGTAGCGCATATTCAGAACGTCCGGGCGGACGGTGGCATCGGGTTCCTGGGCCGCCGCGGGCAGGATGCCCAGAACCAGCGCGATCAGCAGCAGAACCCACCCTAGATGCAGTGCTCGATGAACCATGATTATTCCTCCTCAAACCGCAGTTTTTGCCCTTTTACACGTCCGACATAGCGTCGATAAGTGTGTCGATGGACAAAGTCAGGGTAGTGTAGCACGGGGGATCACCTTCTGCAAGGCACGCCCCACGGGAAGAAACCGGGCGCGATCCTGACGGCGAGCAGACGGCAAGGGGCGGTTGGCGGTTAGTGGTTAGCCATTAGCCATTAGCGGTTAGCGGTTAGCGATTGTTCTCCTATCCTTGCCCATCGTTTTTGTCGGGGCTACCCACCGGGTCGCCCCTACGACAACAACGGTACCTGATTTCTTATGGGATGAGGCATATTCCATAATTGATCGGGTAATGCGCTTTTCGTAGGGGCGTATTGATGCCGTTTAACAATTGAACGCGGATATACAAGTAACGGCCTCACCCCCCGGCCCCCTCTCCAGCCGAGCTAGAGAGGGGGAGCGCGGCGTCCCGCCCTGCTGTCCCGCATCAATCGCCCTGGCTGGAAGCCGGGCGAGAGGCGATTAACGTCGAGTCAGCTTCCAAACGGCATTTGCGGGACACTCGCCGGGTGAGGGGCGTTTAATCCGGCCCAATTTGTAAAACCGCATCAATACGCCCCTACAGAATACCCGATCGATTTGCGGGAATGGAGGCAATTAACGTCACGGCGTCATGCTTCTCAAAACGTGCCTCTGAGAGGGGACCGGGGGGGTGAGGTAAAGCTAACGGCTAATCGCTAACCGCTAACCGCTAACCGCTAATAATTCATCACCACCACTTCGGGGATGGGCCCGCGCCCGTTCGCATCCGAATTAACCACCCGTTTCGCGCGGACAATCTCGATGCGGAAGTCACGGTACAGGTCGAGAATGAATTGGGTGTGCGAATTGCTGAGCATACACAGGCAGCCGCGATCGCTCAACTGCGCGAACGTTTCGGCCAGGGCACCCTGATCATCGCGCCCGAAATGATCGGAGGTATAGCCGGTGAAGCTCGCCGTGTGACTCACCGGGTCGTAGGGCGGATCAAAGTAGAAGAAGTCGCCGGGCCGGGCGAGGCTGACCATATCCCGGAAGTCCCGCTTTTCGAGACAGGTATGCTGCAAGGCGGCGCTGGCGGTGCGGAGCGCGTCCTCGTGGAAAATGCGCGGGCGCCGGTAGCTGCCGATCGGCACGTTGAACTGCCCCTGGTTGTTGACGCGGTACAGCCCGTTATAGCAGGTTTTGTTCAGGTAAATCATCCGCGCGGCCTGTTCCACGCTGGAGAGGGGCACGCCGCGCCGATCCAGGCTCCGCACGTGGTAATAATATTTTTTGTTGTGATTTTGCCGGTGCAGGGTTAGCAGCGTGATCAGATCGTCCACCTGATCGCGGACCACGCGGTAGGCGTTGACGAGATCCAGGTTATGGTCGAACAAAAAAGTCTGCTGGGGCAGCCGTGCATGGTTTTGCAGGTGAAAGAAAATCGCGCCGCCGCCGACGAACGGTTCGATATAGCGGTGGAATTCCGCCGGAAAGAGCGGTTCGAACTGCGCGATAAGCTGCTGCTTCCCGCCCACCCATTTGAGAAATGGTTTTGAGATCACCATGTTGTCGCTGACTCGCTGTGTCTGACTGCCGCACCGCGCACCCGCTGGATCGTGCTGCCAGGATGATAGTCTGGGTCCGCGCCCTCCGCAACTGGTTGTTGGCGGCGGTCGATGCGCCGGATCATTACCTGCTCACCGCGCGGCGAGATTGAGCGGCTACCCCACCAGCCAGCGCACCGCCAGCGCCGCCAGCGCGATCCACAGCAGCACCACCACCCCCGCCGCGATCCAGTTCACCGGCGCGCCGTTGACCATCCGCACCTGGGCCTTCTGGCGGCTTTCGGCCATCACCTCGGCCGGGATCATCCGCAGGGCGATCCAGATGCCCAATGGGATCAGGATGAGATCATCCACGTAACCAAGCACCGGGATCGGATCGGGGATCAGATCGATCGGGCTGAACGCATACGCCACCACGACCGCCGCCCACAGTCGCCCATACCATGGCACGCGCGGATCGCGGTAGGCGAGATAGAGCGCGTAGAGTTCGGTCTTCAACTGCTGGACACGATTTTTCCATGATTCAAACATGCGTGTGACTCCTGAGAGAGTGTTTGCTATAAGCGATTTTACCCCTCCCTAAATCCCTCCCCGTAAACGGAGAGGGACTTGACACGCTCCCCTCTCTGGCTGTGCTGGAGAGGGGGTTGGGGGTGAGACCGAACGGGTATAAACCCTCGTAGCGTGCCCGATCCCCGCGAAACGCCAAAACATGCTAGACTCTTGGCAAAGATCAAGTTGTCAGTTGTTAGTTGTTGGTTATTAGTTCACGCAATGCGGGCGATGGTGCCGCTTGACTGGCTACTGAAAACTGACAACCAAGAACTAACAACTAAAACCAATCACTAATCACTCTTTGGGAGCGTGGTGTGATGCAATTCTATCCTGGACTTTCGCGGTTCGCCGCCCTGCTGATGCTGGTGATCGGGACCCTGGGTAGTGACGCGGCCCGTGTCCGCCCAGGAGCCGGATCCGCCGGTCGAAGAGCTGGCGCTGCGCACCCATACCCAGAATATTCGGGCGCACAGTTACACGGCGTGGATCGGTGGGCTGATGGGCGATTTCACGCAGGCCGCGCCGATTACGGCAGTGGGTGAAAAGCTGGACCGCTGGACGCTCGCCGGCCTCGAAGGGGATGTGGACCTCCGCGCCGCGGACCTCACGCGGCCCGTGCTGCTCAACTTCTGGGCGTCGTGGTGTCCGCCGTGCGTGCTTGAGTTCCCTCATCTGGTCAATGTGGCGCTGTCGTCCGATCAGCACAATTTTGACGTCGTGTTTGTCAACGTGTGGGACGAGCGGACCTCCGCCCGGATCTATCTGGACGGGTATTCCAGCGACATCTACACCGTGCTCGACGAGGGCGACCGGCTGGCCGAGCAGGCGAGCATCTTCTCGATCCCGACGAGTCTGCTGCTCGACACCGATGGGACCGTGCTGGTCGCGCATGTCGGCATCGTGACGCCGACGGTCACGGCCTTTCTGGACGCCGTCGCCGCCAACCCGGGCGAGGGTGACTTCGTGGCGAGTGATCATCAGGTCACGCCGCAGGCCGTGCTGCTGCCTGTCGAAGCCGAAACCGCCGCGCCGATCGCGATCGGGGAGTCGGCCACGGGCACGCTCACTGAGGCAGATTTTCAACACGCCTATCGTTTTGAGGGCAGCGCGGACGAATCGATCGAGATCAGCCTGGAGGCCGACGGCTCGACGCTGGATCCGTATGTCGTGCTGATGACCGCCGATGGCGATCGCATCGCGGAAAACGACGACATCAGCCCCGGCGTGATCCAGGACTCCAATCTGGTCGTGCCGCTGCCGGATGATGGCGTGTATCTGGTGGTCGCCACCCGCTTTTTAGAGGCGGAAGGTTTCACCACGGGCGCGTACCGGCTGACCGTGCGTTCCGGGCCGGAAGAAGCCGCGCCGCCGGATACGGCTACGGCGGCTGAAGGCGGCACCTTTGCCTATGGCGAGACGGTCACAGGCACGCTCAGACGACGAGCATTATGAGGATCGCTGGCTGTTCGAAGGACAGCAGGGCGACGTGATCACGCTGAATATGGAGCGCGTTACGGACGAACTGGGCGGGCTGGACGGTTACCTGATTCTGCGGGGGCCGGACGGCACGATGCTGATCGAGGCGGACGACTCCGCCAGCAGCGTCATGCCCGCGCTGGACGCCTATGAACTCCCCGCGGATGGCACGTATACCGTGGTGGCGACGCGCTTTGGCTTCGCGAACGGTTTTTCGGCGGGCGAGTATCCGCTGACGCTCGACAAGCAGGGCGTGGTCAGCACTCCCGCCGAGCCGCCGACAGGCGAATCGGCCGCGATCACCTGGCTGCCCTCCGGCGCGCTGCCGCCCGGTCTGCACTGGATCACGTATAACAACCCGATGACGGGCACGATCGCGCGCGATAATGTGGACGACTGGACGATCTTTCGCGGGCGCGCCGGGGACGTGATCTCGGTCCGCATGGAAGGCACCTCCGGCGATCTCGACCCGTTCCTGATCCTGACCGACGCGAACGGCATCGAACTGGCACGCAATGACGACGCCGCCGCCGAGTCGAAAGACGCCGGAATCACCGCTTTCGCGCTGCCCACGACCGACACCTACCTGATCCGCGCCACCCGCTACGGTTTCGAGAACGGCCCATCGAGCGGCGATTACACGCTGGTGATCGAGACGGACGCGGAGCCGGTCGAGCCGCTGACGCTGGACCCGATCGCGCAGATGGATTACCGCCAGCCGATGACCGGCTCGATGAATCTGGACGAGTCGCGGGACCGCTACACGTTCGTCTCACCGGGCGGGGAATGGATCACGATCAGCGTGCGGCGCACCGGCGGCGATCTGGACCCGGCGCTGGCGCTGCTCGACCCGGACGGCAGCGAGATCGCGGTCAGCCGGTCGTGGGGCAGGGAGGATCAGGGCGAGGCGCGGATCGCGCAGGTGCAGCTTCCCGAAAAGGGTGTGTATAGAATTGACGTGATCCTCGAAGACCTGACCACCAGCGGCGAGTACGAGTTGATTGTGCTGCCCGCGCCGTCTGGTGACGTCGATCCGGGCTCGTTTGTGCCCGCGGAAGGGCTGGACGTGGAGTTAGTCCTGATTTGGGCGTCGGACGCCGATCTCAATCTGGATGGGTCCGCGCTGCCCGGCGGCGAAACGACCGCCCGCGCGAACGATTACTGCGGCACGATGAACTACACGCCCGTCGAGCGCTGGACATGGGCGGAAGGATCCGCGCCGCCCGGCGTATACCCGGTGGTCATCACCTACAACCTCAACTGTGACAGCGAGAACGCGCCGGTATCGTTCATCCTGGCGGTGGCGGTACGCGGTGAGGTGGTCGATCTGATGGGCGGGAGTCTGGCGGGCGAGGGCGATACGTACACGACGTGGGTGGAGGTGGGGCCGTAGATGACAGCCTCACCCCAAACCCCTCTCCATGTGATGGAGAGGGGCTTCATTCCCGACCTGCTCCCCCTCTCCACACGCGGAGAGGGGACTTGTTGGGCGGGTTTGTTAACCCGCCCCTACAGACGTGTCTCAATAACCGTATGTAGAAGTATAAATTCGTAGCCCTGCCCGAAAAACTGGCAACCCAAGGGTTGCCCCTACAAATCCCCTCTCCATCCCATGGAGAGGGTCAGGGGGTGAGGCCGGCGATTTCTTGGTGTTTATTCACAAACCGCACGAATAGACCCTTCTTGTGCCATGGTCCATTCTGACCCTTTATCAGCTGTTCGCGCTGTGATAAACTGGTAATCATCTCACAAGGGATGAAGCTCTGGAGGGAACGACAAAGACGGTACGACACCTGTTACCCTATTGTGAAATTGGGTATAATACACGTAGCCGTCCAAGTGTTTGAAAGTGGCTGTTATGCTCGAAGGGCGAGTGTTACTCCTCAACGGCGGCACGTGGGAGCCGCTGACTGTGCTCAGCATTCCGCGTGCAATCAACCTACTCCTGTCCGGCAAAGCGGTCGTGGTCGAAGAATCGGGTCGCTTCCTGCGGACGGTGCGCGATAAGTTCCCGGTCCCCTCGGTTATTGCCTTGCGCCATTTCATCAATGTGCCGCGCCGCCACGCGCAGTGGAGCCGCCAGGGCATCCTGGCCCGTGACAACTACACGTGTATCTACTGCGGCATCAAGGTGGGCGATCTCTTCAATGGGAAGCCTATCACGCGGCGTGACCTGACGGTGGATCACATCCTGCCCGTTTCACGCGGGGGGAAAAACACGTGGTCGAACACCGCCTGCGCGTGCTTCGCGTGCAATCACCGCAAGGGCAACCGGCTCCCCGGCGAGGCCGGTCTGAAACTCCGTTGGGAGCCGAAGATCCCGCGCACCAGCTATCTCGTGATCGAGATGGGCAGCGGGCCGGACTCGTGGAAGCGCTACATCGAAATCGGGCAAACCCGGTAGCCGCCGTCCAATCAGGATCCTGATGCTTACCCAGGGGCGCTCAACACGCCCCTGGTGGAATACCCTTCTCTCTGCACCTCTCTTTACAGACGACGCGATTCTGCTATACTTGAAACAGTTCCATTTGAGGAGTTGATCATGTCGCTGCACCATCATCCTACGTTCCAGAGGCGATAAACCGGGCGAGTGGTGCGCGTGCGTCAAAGCGTGGACAGGTCGCCACGCTTTTTTTGTGCCTGGGGATGGACAAGGGTTTATCGGCGTCAAGCAAAGGCCTCACCCCCTTTATCCCCCTCTCCAGCCGAGCTAGAGAGGGGGAAACGCGGCCTGGCTCCCCTCTCCATCTTGGATGGAGAGGGGCCGGGGGTGAGGCCAACAACGCAGACTAAAGGATAATGATATGCCAAAGCAGCGCGTACTCATCCTATGCACCGGCAATTCGGCACGATCGCAGGTGGCCGAGGGGCTGTTACGCGCCAGGGCCGGGGATCGGTTCGAGGTGTTCAGCGCGGGCAGCAACCCGTCCGGGCGCGTGCTGCCGGGCGCGATCCAGGTGTTAGCCGAGATCGGGATCGACATCAGCGGCGCGCGATCCAAGAGCATGGCGGAATTTTACGGCCAGCCGTTTGATTATGTGCTGACCGTGTGCGACAATGCCGCCGAAGCCTGCCCGGTGTTCCCTGGCCCGGCGCAGCGCCATCACCGCGACTTCACCGACCCGGCGCGGTATCCTGAGGACGAACAGTTAGCCGTGTTCCGCCGCCTGCGCGACGACATCGATGCCTGGTTAAAAGAGTTGTTCCAGTTATAAACGACCGTTTTCTGCGTCTTATTTTTTGCGCTAAACAGGGAGTGAGGAAGTCCATGCCCAAGATCGAAACCCGACTGCCGAAAGGCATGCGCGATTTTTTGCCCGAAGAGGTGATCAAGCGCGAGTACGTGTTCCGCGTGATCACCGAGGTATTCGAGACGTTCGGCTTTGAGCCGATCCAGACACCCGTGCTGGAAATGCGCGAGACGCTGCTGGGCAAATATGGCGACGAAGCCGAGAAGCTTATCTTTCAGGCGCAGCACCCCAATGGCAAGGAAGAACTCGCGCTGCGCTACGATCTCACCGTGCCGCTGAGCCGCTATGTCGCCATGCACGAAAACGATCTGGTGATGCCCTTCCGCCGCTACCACATCGCCCCGGTGTGGCGTGCCGAGCGCCCGCAGAAAGGCCGCTACCGCGAGTTTTACCAGTGTGATGTGGACATCGCCGGGATCGAGAGCATGGCCGCCGACGCCGAGATCGTCAGCGTCGTGACGACCACGCTGCGCCGCCTGGGATTCACCGACTTTAAGGTGAAGATCAACAACCGGAAGATCCTGAACGGGATCGGCGTGTACGCGGGTGTGCCCGACGCGCAGTTGGGCGATCTGTACCGCAGTGTGGATAAGTTGGACAAGATCGGGCTGGACGGCGTGACGCGGGAACTGCGCGAGAGCGGCATCGCGGACGACATGATCCGCCGGCTGATGAACCTGCTCGAACTGCGCCAGGGCACGATCAAATCGCTTGGGCCGGTGCGCGAAGAACTGGACGGCATCGAGTCCGCGCAGCAGGGCATCCGCGAGCTTGAAGAGATGGTCGGCTATATGGGTTTCATGGGCGTCCCGCCGGAGAATTTTGAGGTCGATTTCGCGATGGTACGCGGCCTCAGCTATTACACCGGCCCGATCTACGAGACGCACATCACCAAGCCGGATAATCTCGGCAGCGTGACCGGCGGCGGGCGCTACGACGAGCTGCTCGGCCTGTTCCGCACCAAGAGTCTGCCGCTGACCGGCACCGCGCTCGGCGTAGAGCGGATCATCGACCTGATGGACCTGCTCGATCTCTACCCGGCGGAAATCACGAGCACGGTGGTGCAGGTGCTGGTGACGGTGTTTGACCCCGAGACGCAGGGTGAGTCGCTGCGGCTGGCGAACGAACTGCGCGCGGCGGGCATCCGCACCGAGGCGATTATGCAGACCAATCGCAGCCTTGGCAAGCAGATTCAATACGCGGATCGCAAGGGGACGCCGGTGGTCGCGTTCCTGGGCGCGGATGAGATCAGCAGCGGGGTGGTGAAATTCAAGCGCCTGCGCGATGGCTACGAGGTCACGGTGCCGCGCGGCAGCGCTGCTCACACGGCGCGCGAGATGTTGGGGTAGAAGCTGGCGATTAGCGGTTAGCTGTTGGCGGTTGGCTTTACCTCACCCCCCGGCCCCCTCTCCACGCGCGGAGAGGGGGAGCCGGTTCACGACCTTCTATTTACATGAAAACCGTAGGGGCGCGGGCTTGCCCCGCCCAATAGGGGCAGGTTTGCAAACCTGTCCCTACGATACGTTCTGTCGATTTAAGGGAAAATCTGAGGGGCGTATTAATCCGGCCTACAAATTGTACAATCATCCTTGGTGGGATTGGGCTTGCCCTGCCAAAATGGGCAACCCAAGGGTTGCCCCTACAAAGAGAGGGGTGAGGCTTTACCCCCCACCTTCGCCGCCGACGTGGGTATTCAGCCAGCCGCGCGGCAGATCGATGTTAAAATACACTGGCGTGGTCTCAGTCGACTCGGCGGCGCGGACCTTCCAGAACGTCGAACCAGTGCCCGTCATGCTGAACCAGCGACTGCTCGGTGGGCGTAAAGCCCATCACACGCAGCATGGTATATTCTTCCGGCACGCTGAGCACGATAATCGCGCGGTCGTAGTCGCGCCCGTCGCCCGTCGCCAGGATCGCGCGGATGAGCCCCGTGGCCCATGCGCGATGATAAGCAGATTCCTCGGGGTGTTCGAGCAGCGTATGCACGTAATCGGCCGCCATGTGCGCTTCGATGTCCAGATAGTGAACATCCAGCAGGCGGTTGATCGCCTCGAGCGCGGCTTGCTTTTTCGCCGCTGTGCAGCGCCTCACTCAGCGCGTGGATATTCTCCGCATCGTGATGATAGGGGTTGTATTCGTCCGAATGGGCATACGCCATCCGCAGGGCGTGAAAATCCGCGCCGGCAGGATCAGCCTGAGCCGCGGCCAGCAGATCACGATAGGTCATGGTGGTGTCCTCGAACTGGAATGCCTCTTTACCCCTCCCTAAATCCCTCCCCGCGCGCGGAGAGGGACTTGAAGCGCATTGTCCCCCTTTCTCTGCTTGCGGGGAAAGGGGGTGCCGACCAAAGGTCGGACGGGGGATAGGGGTAAGCTTTCTGTATGTGCTCTGAACCCGGCCCCTTAACCAACAACGTGGGCGTAGTGCAGCGCCACCATGATCCGCTTGTGGGCGGGGTAACTGGCGGGCATAAACGGGCGGCCGGACAGCAGTTCCAAGACGCGCTGGTAGCGCTGGCTGATGGTGATGATCATATCATCCGTGAGCGGTGGCAGCGTTTCCTTATCGCTGAAGCCCTGCGCCTGATACCACAGCCGCACAAATTCCTTGTCGAAGTTCTCCGGCTCCTCGCCCGCCTCGAACAGCTCGTCGTAAGTATCCGCCCGCCAGAAGCGGCTGCTGTCGGGGGTGTGCAGCTCATCGATCAGCACCAGATCGCCATTGAGATCCAGCCCAAACTCGTATTTGCTGTCCACCAGGATCAGATCGGCCAGGATGCACAACTGCCGCCCGCGCAAAAACAGCTTGAGCGCCATCTCCTGAATGCGCTCCCACAGCGCCGGATGCACGCCGTTTTTGATCACTTCTTCGTGGGTGAGCGGGTGATCGTGGGCGCGGCCGAATTCCTTCGAGGCGGCCGTGACGATCGGGTGCTCAAGTTCCTGGTTTTTGCGCAGCCCATCCGGGAAATCGATGCCATAAATGCGGCTCTTGCCCTGCTCGTACTGCTTCCACAGGCTGGCCGGCGTAATGCCGCTGATAAAGCCGCGCACCACGACGGCGACCGGCAGCGGATTGGCCGTCAGGGCGATCGTCACGTTGGGATCGGGCACATCGATCACGTGGTTGGGCAGAATATCGGCGGTGTGCTCGAACCACCAGTTGGTCAGCTGGTTCAAGACCTGCCCTTTGTATGGCACCTGCCCCACAGGCTGATTAAACACGTTAAAGCGGTCGGTGGAGACGATCACCCGCCGGCCGTCCGGCAGCGCATAATTATCGCTAACCTGGCCGCGTTCCGCCTGGAGACTGGGGATTTCGAGTGATTCGAGTGCCATGCTGATAGCGGGGCGGATTTGTCCGGGCGTCAACATGTTCGGGCCCTTTCATGCGTCTCGTTGTTCGTTATCATAGTACCCAATGATAATGCGGAATGGTTTTTGTGGGAAATCGGGCCGGGGGGATAAAAATGGCAGCAAACCCGGCGCGGAGGAGGCAGGGAGATCTGCCGGGGACTACAAGCCCCCGGCTCACTATCGGAAGGGCCGTGAACGGCCCTGGTTCCACGCTTTTTTCCGCGTTTGATGATTAGACGGCATAGCGGCCCTGATCACGCGCGATCCGGTGAGCGCCCTTGAGGGCGCTTCCGGTATATAGCCGGGTCGTTGCACGGCCCGGCGGGGCTTATTGATACTGCCCCGTGCTGTAGACGTACACAAAGGGCTTTTCGTAGCCGCCGTCCATACTCCAATTGAAGGCCCAATGCGCGTCGGTGATGGTCAGGTTGACGCAGCCGTGACTGTGCCGGTAGCCAAATCCGTCGTGCCAATAGGTGCCGTGCAGCGAGATCGCCTGATCGTAATACATCACCCAGGGCACGTTCTCCAGCGAATAAAAGTCGGAGCCGCCTTCCGCGCCGCTCATGAACCCGTTGATCTGCCGCGACCACACGTTATACAGGCCCTCGTTGGTCGGCCAGTCTTCCAGGCCGGACGACACGAGCGTGGCGAACACCGGCGTAGCTTCTTCATACGCGATCATCACCTGCTCGTACAGGTTGATGGCGAACCAGCGGCCCTTGACCTCGGGCGGGCGCTCGACAAACTGCACGCGCGCCACGTTGGTCTGCTTGACCCATGCTTCCGGCCCAACCAGATACCATTCCCAGCCGTCAAGCTCGACGGTGGCGAAGATGTTGACGCGCGTATAGCGCTCGAGGATGGGGCGGGCCTGATCGCCGGCCGCGCCGGGGTTAGGGCTGGGATAGTTCGGCACCAGCACCCAGGCCATCGGATACGCCAGTTCACCGTCGAGATAGACGCCGGTAAACTCGCTCGGCCGCGCGATCGCAAGCTGGCTGGCGGGCATCCACTGCCCGTCGTTGATCTGGATCCAATCCCCCTGCTGGCCGGTCACGGTCACGTAGTTGAAGCCCTCGTCGATCGAGCCGACCGCGTTGCCGCCGGGCGCGTCATAGATGGTGGCCGTGCCGCCGACAATCCGCCGGAAGGCAAAGCGCGCGATCTCCTGCGAGTTGGGGGCCAGCGGGCGGACATCCGGCTCGGGATGCAGCAGCATCTCGTCCAGCAGCATTTGATATGCCACGCTCGGCAGCCCGGCGGTGCAGCCTGGCCCAAACGGATCCGACAGGCAGGCGGATCCCTCTGGCCCGCTGGCGCTAACCGCGCCGAAGGGCAGCGACGACGCCACGATCACCAGCAGACTTGTCAGGATAAAGAGGCGGCGATGAATCACGAATGACCTCCTGAAATAGTTTACAGTACACAGTTGTTCGTTATTGATTGTTCAGTCGGAGCGTCGGGCACGGAGCCCTATCCCCCTCGCAGGATACTGATCGCCTTCACGATCCGTCGCTGCCGGGTTTCGGCGGTCTTGGCCTGCTCGATGGCGAGGACATGCTGCCGCTTATGACTGTATGACAGGCGCTCGAAAATGCGCTTGGCTTCCTCGTCCTGGTCCAGCGCCTCGGCAAAATCCGGGGGCACCACGACCTCGCGCGGCTCCGTATCCAGTTCGACGTCCACTTCGACGTCATCACCGGCCGCGACCCCGGCCCCCGCCCGATGTTCGGCGCTGAGCGGGATAAAGTATTCCCCACTATAGGGAGCGATACTGCTGCGGTAGCGGTAATCGCCAATCGTCACAAGAACCTTGGGCCGTTTCCCCTGTCCAAGACCTTCGACAACGTCTGCCGGGACCGGAATCCCTGTCGCCGTTTTACCTTCAAGCTGGATGACTGAACGGAATTTCATCATGGCCTCTGGTAACTGAAGACTATGAAGTGTCGGCGGACGGCTGGCAGTTGATCGCTGTCAACTGACGTGACCGGATTCTACCAAATCTGCGCAGAGGATGGTAGACGGTCGGCGGGCGGTTAGCCTACGTATTGACACTTCAAGGCAGGTTAGCCCAATTCAGAACCGGAGCAGACGGCAAGTAGGGGCGACTCGGTGGGTCGCCCTGGGCGGGTTTGTTAACCCGCCCCTACAAAGCCGCGCCATGATGAGTTCCATGTTTCGGCGAAATTTCTCTCCACCGCATGGGAGGGGCTTGCTTACATCGGGTTACGAGGCGTCATCCGCGAGGCGGAGGGCAAAATAGGACAGCCGCAGCACGAGCTCGTCATAAAGCTCGCGGGCCATCCGAAGCTGATCCGCCCGGACGTCGATCCCGTCCACCGGGTCGCGCAGGGACCAGTGAATATAATGCCGGTAGCGCAGGCTGTCGGGGATCGAATTTTCATGCACGATGTCGCAGACCGTGATCAGGTAATCAAACTCGACGTCAGGCAGGTCCACATACCGCTTGGCGAAAAAACCGTCGAGCGAAATCTGGTGGTCGGCCAGCACTTGCAGCGTAACCGCGGGCAGCGGCGGTCCGCAGTCTTCCAGCCCGGCGCTGTAGACTTCCAGCGTGGGCGGAGCATAGTGGCGGGCGAGCACTTCCGCGATGGCCGAACGAGACGCATTACACCGGCACAGGAACAGCACCCGGCACGGGGTCTTGATCGCGGAAAAATCAGGTGTATCCGGGGGCGCGTGATGCTGCCACCACGTGGCAAATGCGCGGGCCGCGTGCAGATCGGCGGAGTAATAGTGGCGGCGCGCGTCGCCAATGCTCTGCACGGCGCGGATCAGGCCGGACATGCACATCATATTCAGGTGATGTGATAGGAGATTCTGTCGCAGGCCGGTGGCTTCCATGAGTTCGGAATTCGTCCGGTCGCTGACCAGCAGCAGTTCATACAGGTGCAGCCGGTTCGGATCGGCCAGTGCCTTAAGCGTGCGAATAATTTGGGATTGTGCCAGCATACGCAAATCGTTTCGTTAGAGTGGATAGATCTATTGTATCGCTGGCCCGGTCATTGCATCAGTTATATGTGATGCATTTTCGGTAGCCAGTTGTCATCACTCCAACGAGCGCGCGACTTGCTCAATCACCCAGCGCAGGTTCGCATTCCGCACCGCTTCGAGCGCCGATCCGCACGCAAACTGCGCCGTGTCGAGATCCTCCTGTTCCTCGGCCTGCTGGACCGCCGCCAGCCACGCCAGCGCCCGGCCGTCCGCGTCAGGATCGCTGGTGCTCAGTTCGTCGCGCCGTCCGCCCAGCGTATCGATCAGCGCGCGGATCGTGTCCGCGCTGTCCTGCGGCTGGTTCAACTGGGCATGCGCATAGGCGATCATGGCGTGGATCGATGCCACGTCTTTCAGGTTCGGACGGCTGCTGCGGTTGAGCAGCGCCAACGACTGCCGCGCCGCGTCGAGCATGCCGCGCCGCCGTTCCAGTTCGGACAGCGTTTCGCGCAGATCGTCGGATGCCCGCCGCGCATAATGGACGTAAACGGTCGCTTTCTGGTAATACTCGGCGGCCTTTTCGAGATCGCCGGACGCGCGATACGTATCCGCGATGGCCTGCAAGGTGCCGCTGATCCGCTCGTCGCTGCGCGGGACGTTCTGGCCTTCGATCTCCAACGCTTCGTTGAGCGCCTTGAGCGCCTGGGCGTGCTGCCGGTGCGTACCATACAGGCGGCCGAGCGTGCGCAGCGTCTCGGCATAGGCGGCGGGCTGCAAGCGGCGATCCATGTAGACGAGTGCCTCGTGATGGCGAGTGATGGCCGCGTCGAGATTGCCGGCGTCTTCCTGCGCGGCGGCCAGGAATTGCAGAGTCTGGACAAGACGGGCGTTGGCCTGCTGCGGCTGTACCTTTTCGATGTCGAGCGCGCGCTGCAAGGGTTCGACCGCGTCCGCCGGCCGCCCCGCCTCGTGGATGGTCCGCCCCAGGGTGCGCCATGCGGACGCCGCCGGCACCGATCCCGCTGCGAAGTGGCGCAGCGCCTCGCGGAACGAGACTTCGGCCTCGGTGAACTGGCCCTGGCTGCGATACGCTTCCGCGATGGCGTGATGGGTCAGGCCCATTTCGAGCGGCGACGAATCCGGCAGGTCGCGTGAGAGGTCGAGCGCCTCTGTCCAGACGTCGCGGGCCTCGTCGTAGCGCTCCATCTGCGCGTAGGCGCGGCCCATGTTGCGCAGGCTGTCGATCCGCTCGCGGGAGAGTATCGGCGCGGGCTGGTGCGACAGCGCCGCCTGATAATTCTGGATCGCCAGCCCCAGCCGCCCGCCCTCGCGGTGGACATTCGCCAGTTCGCGCAAAACCTGCCCCAGTTCCTCGACCGTGCCCCAGGACTCGGTGGCGTCGCGCGTCTGCTCGTAAAGCTGCACGGCGCTCTGATCGCCCATCGCCGCCGTGACGCGTGCCAGCAGGTGCAGCAGATCGCGCGATTGGCGGGGCGCATCGGCTTTTTCCAGCACGTTGAGCGCGCGGCGGTAGGCGCGGGCGGCTTCGGCGGGCTGGCCCTGCGCTTCGTGCGTGCGCCCCAGCGAGTGCAGCACATCCGCCGTGTGGGTGGGACTGGTGCCTTCCACGTCGCGCAGCGCGGCCAATCCTTCCTCATACACGTCGATCGCCTCGGCATAACGGTTCAGACCGCCGAGCGTGTGTGCGGTGGTGGTCAGCACGCGCGCCACGGAATCGGGGTGATCGGCGCGGTTGAGCAGCGGCAGCGCGGTCCGCAGGCTCTCCACGGCATCGCCCGGCTGGCCCATCTCAAGCTGGATGGTGGCGATCGTCTCCTGGACCAGCCCTTTGGAGTGCGGTTCCGGCTCGTGCTCAAACGCGGTGCGCAGATAGGACAGCGCGGCGGCGGTATCGCCCAGCTTCCAGTACGCGCGCCCGCAAAGCTCGTGCGCCAGGGCATAAGTCGGGGCGTGCCCTTCGCGGACCTCATCCGCCAGCAGCGGCTCCAGCGTGATAATCGCTTCCTCGCCGCGATCGAGCACCATGTACGCTTCGCCCAGATCGCGGATCGCGGCCCAGGCGGCATGCGTGCCGGAAAAATGCAGTGCGGCTGTTTCCAGTCCTGCCGTGGCGACCTCAAGCGCCAGCGTGGGGCGATCTTCGGCCAGCAGCGATCGAGCCGCGAGTCCCAGTACCAGCACGCGCACCCCCGGCCGGGGATCGGCGGCGGCTTCGTTGGCGCGCACGGCCAGCACCTTCGCCCACTCATCGAGCGACTGGCGGGCACGGATCGGGCGCTGGACGGCCTGCTGCGTGCGCGCGCGGAGTGCCTGCGCGATGCCAAAGTACATCAGGTCATAATCCGTGTGTTTGGACAGGTCGTCGATGATCTCCTGTGCCACGTCGAGCGCGTTGGGCAGACGTCCCGCCGCGAACAGTGCGCGGTGCAGCGCGAACTGCGTCATCAGATAACCGTGGGGATCGGCAGCCTGCTTTTTGTGGCTGAGCGCGCGCCGGTAATTGGCGATCGGCCCGCTCGTGCTCGCCGCGCTTCCAGTACGTGTCCGCGAGGTGATGCAGGGCCATGCCGACTCGGGCGTCGTCGCGCTCCGGGAGCGCCTGCGCGTGTTCCGCTTCGCCGTTGAACGCTTCGAGCGCGCCGAGATAATCCCCAACCGACCACAGCGCGCGGCCCAGCGTGCGGTAAGCGTCGGCGAGATCGGCTGTCGCGCCCACCTGCCGGAGCTGGACCAACGCATCCCGCGCCATGGTAATGGCGGACTCGGTATCGCCCGCCGCAAAATGGACCGCCGCCAGCAGGCGCAGCGTCCGGCCCAGGCGCACGGGATCGGGCGTATCTTCGCCCCGGTGGATTGCCAGCGCGGATTCCAGGCTCTCGCGGGCGGCGGGATACTGGCCGCTGCTGGCGAAGGCCGCTCCCAGACCGCGCAGGGCTTTCGCGCGCACTCCCTCCGCGCCGTTCTCGATGCAGCAGTCCAGCGCGGCGTGATACCCGGCCACGGCCTGCTCGACTCCGCCTTGCAGGTGATAGATCTGTGCCCGCAGCAGCGCCGAGTCGGGATCTTCCTGCCCGGCGATGGCGTCCAGCGCGTCCGGATAGCGCCCGGCCAGCACGAACGTCTCGGCGCGGGCGTAGGGTGCATCGTCGCCGGAGAGCGTCATCTCTTCGACGGCGGCGGCATAGTGACCCTGCGCTCGGAGAATCGCGGCCCGCTCAAAATGTGCTTCAGCCGAATCATCCAGCACGCCGAGCGCATCATTGAGCCGGTTCATATGCCGGTAAACCCGCGCCAGCCCGCGCCGCATCACACTCAGCGAGCCGATCGCGTCCAGCTTAAAGACCATTTCGGCGGCTTTTTCCAGCACATCGGCGGCTTCGGCAAAGCGTCCCACACGGTCATACAGCCGGCCGAGCGCGACCAGCGTCTCCGCGACGGCGTGCGGGCTGTCGTGTGCCTGCCGGATCTCAAGCGCGCGGTTGAGGGCCTCTTCGGCGGCGTAATACGCGTGCTGATCGGTCAGATCCAGCCCAAGCTGCGTCAGCGCGGCGGCTTCGGCGCGCACCCCGGTGAGGGCCGGCGGCTCGCCACCCCATGCTGCCAGCGCGCCCGGCACATATTCGCAGCGGTACGGGCGCAGCGCCTCGTCCAGCGCGGCGTGATTCTCATCTTCGGCGGCCAGCGCGTGCAGCAGACTGCCCCCGGCGCGGTAGAGCGCGCAGGGATCGTCCCCATAGGTGCGCGCATAACGCAGCGCCCATGCGGTTACTTTGCGCGCCAGCTTGCCGATCTCGTCCTGCGCGGATTCCTGCACCCGCGTATAGGCGAAGGGATGCATCAGGTAACGATCCGGGTCGCGGTGATCGCGCCGGATCAAACCGTATTCTTCCAGCATGATCAGCCCACGCCGCGTGGCGAGCGTATTCCCGATATGCGCGACGGTGTGCAGGGCGTCGAAAGGTGCGCCCTCGGCAGGGAGCGCGCCAAATGTCACCAGCAGCCGCCGGTAATCGCGGGGCAGCGCCTCAATCGTCACATCCAACGCGCGGTTGAGGCTGGCGCGGCGTGCGATCTGCGCGGTGATTTCGGCGTCGGCTTCTGTAGGTTCTTCTCCGGCATCTGATGGCTCAGGCACGGGCGACTCAGCGGCGGACAGGTCGATCACCAGCAGGCTTTGCAGGTCGTCCAGCGACAGCCCGTCCCGCCGGACAAGCTTGCCGGCCAGCATCAGCGCGAACGGATGGTGGGCGAGCGCGGTGGCGATGATCAGCAGTTGGGCGCGCAGCCGGCGCGTATCCTCGATCCCGGCGTGCAGCGCCAGCGCATCGACCGCCGCCGCGTCGTCCAGGGCGTGCAGGGTCACCACGCCTTCGGGATCGTCAGGGGCCGGCTGGTCAGGATCGGGGAGATCGAGCGGAATCTCCTCCGCCACCAGCACATTCGGCGTCAGGCGGGTGATCTGCTCGATCATGGGATCGGCGGGCGCGGCGTTGTCGATGATCAGCAGGGTGTGATCGTCCACCTGCGCCGCCAGCCATTCGCGCCGCCTCGCCGCGTCGGATTCCCCGATCACGTGCGGCAAATTCAGCGCCAGTGCGAGCGTCTGCTCGATCTGATCCGGCGCGTCGATCCACCAGATGCGGCGGAAGCGCTGGCGGGTGCGTTCGTGGGCAGCGACCGCGGCCAGCAGTGTCGTCTTGCCGATACCGCATTCGCCTTGAATTCGCACCACGTGCCCGGAGAGCAGCGGGCGCAGGATTCGCGCCAGTTCGTTGGTCCGCCCTTCCATGATCGCGGGGCGGGGCGGCGGCTGGAGCCGGTCACGCGCCGCTTCGAGCACGGGGCCGGCCGGGCGTGGATACCAGCGCGATGGCAAGGGAGGCAGCGGATCTTCGGGCAGCGGCTCGGGGCGATCCAGCCGGAAGGGGGCCGCATCAAGGCGCGCCTGGTCCTGCTCAATCGGGAAGGCGAGCAGGGTTTCCGTCAGGGTCAGGAATTCTTCCGCGCGGAAGCCCGTCAGCGCGGGCGTGAAGTCGGGTAGGGTCGGGTGAGTTGTTTGTTCGGTCATAAATCGGAATTGTAATTGGCGGGGTGGGGTTGCGCAACCTGACGTTTGTGGAGCGGGGCCTTGAATCCCCGGCTATGCCCTGGCTTCTCCCCAAATCGTCAAGCAGGGAGAGATCGACGCGTGTAGGGGTGGGCTAACAAGCCTCCCCTCGGCGACGCAGTGGGTCGCCCCTACAAGGGAGGGATCGCTACACCGCGACCAGCCCCAGCCGGATCGCGTGGACGACGGCCTCGGTCCGGCTTTGGGCGTGCAGCTTGCCCAGGATCGCGTTGATGTGGAACTTGACCGTATGCTCGCTGATCGACAGCGCGCGCGCAATCGCCTTGTTGGATAACCCCTGCACCAGCAGCCCCAACACCTCGATTTCGCGCGGGGTCAGATCCGCAGCCGGCGGACGCGGACGGTCCAGCGGCAGCGCCCCGGCCAGCGCCGGATCGAGCACCGCGAGTCCCTGGCAGACGGCCGCCACCGCCGTGATCAGATGGGCCGCAGGGGCGGAGCGTAACAGGAGGCCGCGCGCGCCCGCGGACCACGCGTCCGCCGCCTGGGTGGGATCGGGCAGCAGTGCGACAACCGGCGGCCCGCCGTCCAGATCGGGCAGCGCCGCAGGATCGGGATCCCAACCGAGATCCCAAATGAGCGCGTCCGGGCGGTACACGTCCAGCGCCGGATCGTCCCCGGCGACCTGCCCGACCACGGTGCAGCCATCCTGCCCGGCGAGCAGCGCCGCCAGTCCAGCCCGCGCCAGCGGATCATCCGCAACAATTAAGATACGATAAGGATTCATAGCTGTTAGCGGTTAGCGATTAGCTGTTAGCCGTTGGTGATGGGCCAACCGCTGTAAATCGAATGTAGCGTAGACTCACGCGTGCGGCAAGGGTAGGGATGAAACTCTGATGAAGAATCTACGTTGCAGGGGAAACAAAAAAATCGCCCGGATTAAACCATCCGGGCCAGGTGAGAAGAGAAGAGAGAAACCGTTAAATGTCCGCCTAAATCGACCGGAAACTGCCTTCCTTAAGTTCGCTGCGCGCCTCCTGTAAACTATCCGCCATTTGGGTCAGGTTCCAATACTCGGTTCGTTAAAGCACGACTACGTTCTTAAGGTTAACTAGATCATAGGACAATTTTTTTGTGATGTCAAGCAAGTTGTAGCCATGACTTATCATCAATATTAAAGACGGGAATGTGGTTTTTCAACTCAGGCCAGCGTCAGGCTGACCGGGCAGTGATCCGATCCCATCACGGCGGGGTGTATCTCCGCATCGATCACGCGATCCTGTAAATCCGGCGTGATGAAAAAATAGTCGATACGCCAGCCGGTGTTACGCTCGCGCGCGCCGCCCCAGAACGGCCAGTACGTGTACGCGCCGGTCTGGTCAGGATGCAGGGCGCGATAGACATCTACGTAGCCGCGCGCCACGACCTCGTCAATCCAGGCACGCTCGATAGGCAGAAAGCCCGTAACGTTCTGGTTCTGCTTGGGGCGCGCCAGATCGATCTCGCGGTGGGCCGTGTTCACATCCCCGCAGAAGATGATCGATTTGCCGGCCGCGCGCAGGGTGTCGCACACCTCAAGGAACGCCGCCTTGTACGCCATCTTGAACGGCACCCGCTGGTTCTCCTGCCCGCCGTTGGGAAAATATGCTCCGATCAGCACAAAGTCGGGATACTCCGCGATGATGGTGCGGCCCTCGGCGTCGAATTCGGGCACACCCAGCCCGATCTGCACGTTCAGCGGCGCGACCCGGGTGTAGAGCGCCACGCCGCTGTAGCCTTTGCGCAGGGTAGACCATGTCCAGAAGGTGTGATAGCCGTCCGGTATGCGCAGAATATCCTCAAGCTGTTCCGGCTCCGCTTTCGTCTCCTGGATGCACAGCATATCCGGCCGGGTGACGGCGAACCATTCGAGCAGCCCTTTTTTCTGGGCGGCGCGGATGCCGTTCACGTTCCATGAGTAGAGTTTGATCATGTATTTTTCCTCGAACTCCTGTAAGATCCAATCAATACCTCTCAACGGTTGAGCCCCAGGCGGGGAGCCAGCATGAGCCAGCATGAAAACTGAGCTGATCCTGATTATAGCCGTGATGCTGGTCACCATCCTGTTGAATGCCCTGGTGCTGCACCGGCTGGCACGGCAAGTGCAGAGCCAGAGCCGCGATACCCAGATCCTCGCCACGACGAATCGCAGTCTCGAAAACCGCGTCGACCGGCTGGCGACGGCCGTCGATCAATCGCTGCACCAGCTGCATCGCGCGCTCGAACTGTCGAGCGCGATTCATCTGCTGATGTTCAACCGGCTGCGCGACCCGGCCCATGTGCTTTCGCCCCCCGATATCAGCCGGATCAACACCTATCTGCTGGAACTCAAAGCTATCGCCGTCGTGAACGGTGACACGTCGCTGATCGACCGGGTGGGCCGCCTGCGCGACGCCGTCGATCTTGTCCTCAACCCGCTCGCGGCCGACAGCGGCGACGTGCCACGCCGCAAACTGGACGTCTCCGAAGCGACCGAAGGCGTGCAGCGCAAAATCTACGATCTGCTGTCGAGCGCCACGCGCAATCGCTCCTAGAGCGTGTTATGCACTCTGGTTGCCTGTTTTGAGCGATTCTTCGCGTGAATTAGCCCCTCCCTAAATCCCTCCCCACAGGGTGGAGAGGGACTTGAGCAGCTCCCCTTTCTCCACCGCGTGGGGAAAGGGGCAAGCGAGCTTGCCGCGGGATAGGGGCCAAAAGTGCATAACAGGCTCTAGACGATCGCCAATTCGTAGGGGCGTATTGCAATACGCCCCTACAAATTCTCTCACGATGTACGCCGCCAACCACCTACCCATTTGGACAGCCCATCCCCCGTTTTGACAGGCGCGGAACTCCCCACCAGGGTGATCCGGCTGCGACGGCTACCGCTTATCATTGAGCATAGAACATACCGATTTACAAGGAGCAAGTCTCATGGCAAGCGTGTTGGAATCTCTTTCGAATGATATGGCGGCAGCCGTCGAGCGCGCCGGGCAGAGTGTGGTCCGCGTCGATGGCCGGCGGCGAATGTCCGCCAGCGGGATCGTGTGGTCGGCGGATGGCGTCATCGTGACGGCGCATCATGTCGTGACCCGCGACGATGAACTGACGGTTGGCCTGCCGAATGGCGATGAAGCCGCCGCGACGATGGCCGGGCGCGATCCGAGCACGGATCTGGCCGTGCTGCGGGTGAGCGGCGGTGGTCTGACCGCGCCCGCGTGGGTCGAGTCGGATGCGATGCGGGTCGGCCAGTTGGTACTGGCATTAGGACGTCCAGGCCGGACGGTCCAGGCGACGCTCGGCGTGGTGAGCGCGGTCGGCGCAAGCTGGCGCACCGGGGCGGGCGGGCAGATCGACCGCTACCTGCAAACCGATGTCGTGATGTATCCCGGTTTTTCGGGCGGGCCGCTGGTCGGCGCGTCAGGTGCGATCCTCGGGCTGAACACCTCGGCGCTGCTGCAAGGCGTGAGCGTCTCGATCCCCACCGGCACGCTGAAGGCGGTCGTTTCGGCGCTGCTCGAACACGGCCACGTGCGCCGGGGTTATCTCGGCGTCGGATCGCAGCCGGTCCGCCTGCCGGACAATCTCGCGCAGGAACTCGGCCAGGAAACCGCGCTGATGCTGGTCAGTGTGGAGCAGGACAGCCCCGCCGCGAAGGGTGGGCTGGCGATGGGTGATACGATTGTCGCGCTCGGCGGCGAGCCGGTGCGCCATATCGACGACCTGCAAGCGCTCCTGACCGGGGATCGCGTGGGTAAGGCGGTTACGGTCCGCGTGCTGCGCGGCGGCGAACTGCGCGATATGAACGTGACGATTGGGGAAAAGAGCGGGTAAAAGAAGCGATTAGCCGTTAGCGATTAGCGGTTAGCTGGCCTCACCCCCGGCCCCTCTCCACAGCGTGGAGAGGGGAGATAGCTATCATGCCGGATTTTGTAGATACCGTCTTTAAAAATGGCAGGCCTCACCCCCGGCGGGCAAGCCCGCTTTCCCCCTCTCCAGCCGAGCTAGAGAGGGGGAAGTACGGTTTTGCTCCCCTCTCCATCTAGGATGGAGAGGGGCCGGGGGTGAGGCCGGGAAACGAACGGAGCCAACGTGATGACCAGTGTCTTCGAGCAACTGAATCTACAACTATCCTCGGTCGTGGAGCGCGCGCGCTGCGCCCTGGTGCAGATCAGCAACGGCAGCGGCGGCAACGGCGCGGGGACGATCTGGCACCCGGCAGGGCTGATCGTGACCAACGCGCATGTCGTCGCGCAGGTATCGCGGCGCGGCGTGGCGGTCAGCCGCACGCTGGATGTGACTCTGCCGGACGGGCGCAAATTGCCCGCCAAAGTGCTCGCCGCCGACCCGGAACGCGATCTGGCCGCGCTGTCGGTGCTGGCCGAGGATCTGCCCGCGGTAGAGCTTGGCAATGCGCGCAAGCTCCGCCCGGGTGACTGGGTAATGGCGGTCGGCCATCCGTGGGGCGTCGAGGGCGCGGTGACGGGCGGGATCGTCATCGGCACGGGCGCGGCGCTGGCCGAACTCCCCAACAGCGGCAAGGAATGGATCACCGTGAGTCTGCACATGCGCCCCGGCCATTCGGGCGGCCCACTGGTCGATGTGGAAGGGCGGCTGGTCGGGATCAACACCATGATCGCCGGGCCGGATATTGGTTTTGCCATCCCGCTGCACGAGGTGAAGGCGTTCCTGAAACGGGAATTGACCACCTGACGCGCAAATCCCCTACAATCTGCGTGACCAAAGGGTAAATGCCATCAGGAGGAATCATCATGCGGATTGGAATCTGGGGAGCGGGCAATATGGGCGGCGGCCTGGGCAAACTGTGGGCGGCCAAAGGTCACGAGGTGATGTTCGCCGGGCGCGATCTCGACAAAGCGCAGGCGTTCGCCCAATCCGCCGGGCATGGTGCGCGCGGCGGCTCGTATGCCGATGCGGCCGCTTTTGGCGACGTGGTGCTGCTGGCGATTCCGTGGCCCGCCGCCGAGGATCTGCTGGAGCTGTCCGGCTCGGCGCTGCAAGGCAAAACCGTCATCGACCTGATGAACGCCTGGGGCGATACCGATCTCGTGCCTGCCTTCGGGCATACGACGTCCCTGGCGGAACAGGTCGCGCAGTGGGCACCGGGTACGAAGGTCGTCAAGGCGTTCAACACGATCTACTATCAGCATATCGGCAAATCGCCGGAGATCGACGGCTGACCGCACGAATGCTCTATTTGCGGTGACGATGCCGGCGCCAAAGCGACTGTGATGCAGTTGGCACCGATGCTGGGTTCGATCCGGTGGACTGCGGTGAACTGGCGGTCGCGCGGCTGGTCGAGCCGCTGGCCTTCCTGTGGGGGCAGCTTGCCTACAATACGCCTTACGGGCCGGATGTGACGTTCCGGCTGCTGCGGCGGTAGGAGAGCAGCGGTCAGCGATCAGCTTTCAGCGGTCAGCTAAGCGCGGAAGATCATGGAGTGAACGGGGCCATGATCAGGTTGAGGGGCGACCCCTCCGTGTCCTGCCCGACGCGGAGCGGGACTTGAAACGCGTCGCACACGAGCTGTGCTCCCCTTCATACGTGCGTGCAAGCTGCCTGGTTGACGTTGAGGTGGCCAAACGCCTGGGGATGGGGCAAAATTGTACCCAATCTCGAAAACAGGCGGGTATTGTTAACCCGCCCCTACAATTCTCCCCCTCAAAAATCTCCGCGCTCTCTGCGTCTTTGCGGTTCAATCTTTTTCTAATGGTTCACGCGAAATCGTTTGGCTGAACGCTGAGCGCTGATCGCTGACGGCTTCCTGCTACACCCGCTCGAAAATGCCCGCCGCGCCCTGACCGCCGCCGATGCACATCGTCACCATGCCATAGCGCCCACCGCGCCGGCGAAGTTCGTGCAGAAGCTGCACGGTGAGCTTGGCCCCCGTGCAGCCGAGCGGATGGCCGAGTGCGATCGCGCCGCCGTTCACGTTGACCCGCCCGGCGTCGAGATCCAGTTCGCGCAGGACGGCGAGCGACTGCGCGGCAAACGCTTCGTTCAGTTCGATCAGATCCAGATCGGCCAGCGACAACCCCGTGCGCCTGAGCACGCGCGGCACCGCCGCCACCGGGCCGATCCCCATGATCTCCGGCGGGACGCCCGCCACGCCAAAGCCGACAAAACGCGCGATCGGGTCCAGGCCAAGCTGCGCCGCCGTCCCGGCTTCCATCACCAGCACCGCCGCCGCGCCGTCGCTGAGCGGGCTGGCATTGCCGGGCGTGACGGTGCCGCCCTCTTTGAACACGGGCTTGAGCTTCGCCAGCGCCTCGAGGGTCGTATCGCGGCGCAGATGCTCGTCCGTGTCGAAGGTGACCGTTTCGGCGCAGCGCTGCCCCTCCACCAGCGAGACGACTTCAAACGTGACCGGCGTGATCTCCTCGGCAAACTTGCCCGCGTCGGTCGCCGCCGCCGCTTTCATGTGGCTCTGATAGGCGAATTCGTCCTGATCCTCGCGCGCGATTCCATACTGCGCCGCGACGTGTTCCGCCGTCAGGCCCATGCCCATGTAGATTTGCGGCTGCTGGAAGGTGGAGTCGTAATGCGGGCTGAGGCGGAACCCCGTCATCGGGACGAGCGACATGGTTTCCACCCCGCCCGCCAGGATCACGTCCGCGCCGTTAGCGATGATGCGTTCCGCGGCGAGGGCGATGGACTGCAACCCGCTCGAACAGAACCGGTTGACCGTCATGGCGGGGACGCTGTCCGGCAGGCCGGCGATCACGCTGGCGATGCGGGCCACGTTGAGGCCCTGCGCGCCTTCGGGCATGGCGCAGCCGAGGATCACGTCATCGATCTGGGCCGGGTCGAGCCGCCCGTCTGTCTGGCTCAGCACGTCCTGAATCACCGCTTTGACCAGGTCTTCGGGGCGGGTGGTGCGCGTAACACCCTTTTTGGATCGCCCCACCGCTGTGCGCGCCATGGCGACCAACACCGCTTCTCTCATGGTTCACCCTTTCGCAGCCATCGCGAGCGAAAACCAGAAACGACGAACCGCAGAGACGCAGAGTGCGCCGAGATCATACGAGAGAGGGCAGAGAAAACCTATTGGGCGGTTAGCAGGCTGTGAAGGTGATCTTCGCGTGCGTTAGCCCCTCCCTATATCCCTCCCCACAGGGTGGAGAGGGACTTGAGATCCTCCCCTTTCTCCGTGCTTGCGAAGCACGCCTGGGGATAGGGGCTAACCGCGCTCTGCGTCTCTGCGGTTCAGACTTATTCTAATTATTAGCACCAATCACCTGGGCTCAACCATTCTCGGCCAGGACATTCAACGTCATGGTGAAGACGCTGCCCTGACCGCGCGTACTCTCAACCGTAAGTTGTCCGCCGTGAAGCTGCACGATCTCGCGGGCGATCGTCAGACCCAGCCCGGTCCCCACGGTGGCTTTTTCATCGGCGCGGAAAAACGGCTCAAAGACGTGGGCGATCAGGTCTGGCTCGATGCCAATCCCGGTATCAGATACCCGCAGCACGGCCTGCTGTCCTTCCGGCACTAACTCAACCTTGATGCAGCCGCCTTCCGACGTGTAATTGATCGCATTGCAGACCAGATTGTTGATCACCTGCATGATCCGGCGCGAATCAACCACGACGCGCAGCGGCACCGGGGACAGGAGGACTTCCAGGCCGATTTTTTTGTTCTCAGCTTCCACCTGCTGGATCTCTGTGACGCTCTGAACCAGGTCCTGCAGCACCGTGACCCGGCGATTGAGCGGGATCACGCCGCGCTCGAAGCGCGACACGTCCAGCAGATTCTCGACGAGTTCCGCCATGTTATCCGCCACCTGGCTCAGGATCTGGTGGTGCTGCTCGGCCTTTTCGGGCTGGCGTAGAAGCAGGTATAACCGGGTTTTGATATTCGCCAGCGGCGTCCGCAGTTCGTGCGAGGCGTTGGCGATAAAGCGGACCCGCTGCTCCTGAAGCGCTTTTTCCTGGCTGATGTCCCGGATCACCGTGACCGCGCCGACGATCTGGCCCGCGGTGTTCCGCACCGAGGTAACGGTGAGCGCTGCGTCAAATACACTACCGTCGCGGCGCTGCAAGCGCGATTCACCCCGCCAGATACTCTTCGTGTCAACCACATCATAGATTGTCTGGATCAAGTGGCAGTATTCGTCGAGCGGTTGGATGGACTGGCACAACGGCTCCAGATAGGCGTGTGCCATGAAGTCGTCAGGCGAATAGCCGGTAAGCTGTGTCAAAGCCCGGTTGATGTACTTGACGGTGAGCTTTTCGTCATAAATGACCCCCTCGCCCATCGAATCCAGAATGGCCTGCAACTGGCCGCGCTGCTGCTCGACTTCCTGCGTGCGCTCCTGCACTCGCTGTTCGAGTTCAGCCGCGTGGCGCTGCACGCGCTCGAACAACTTCGTACTGCGGATCGCCAGCGATGCCTGATCGGCAAACGCCTGGACGCGCGCGGCGTGTGCGGCGGTAAACGTTCCGGGGGTGGCACTGTCGAGATTCAATATTCCGACCATTTGCTCACCCAGATGGATCGGAGTACCCAGGTAAGCGCGAATCCAGCGATCCTGCGGGAGATCCACCCAGCGCTGATCGGCGGTCGTGTCGTTGATAATAACCGCCTGTCCCGCCTCAACATCGTCCAGGTACATGAGCGGGATCAGGTGTTCGTCTTTGCCGCCGTGTGCTTCATAGCCGCGCGCGCCGACGATATAACCGTGCCTTTCGTCCGCGTCGATGAGCATGATATTGGCGGCGTCATGCGGCACAACCTGATGGATATGATCCAGCACGAGGTTGACCACTTGTTCGAGGCTGAGCGGCCCGGTCAGCATGGTGGCGAGCTGACTCAGCGCCTCGGCAAACTCGCGCTGGTGGTGCTCGGCGCGGTAGAGCTGCGCATTATGAATCGCGACGGCAGCCTGATTGGCGACGATCATCAGCAGCTTCATATCGGTGTCCTGAAAGGCGTCCGCGTCGTTGTGCTGGATGTTCAGGACGCCCAGCACCGTGTCACCGCTGAGCAGGGGCAGATACAATGACGACTGTGAATTTGTCGTCCCGTGATTGCCCACGCGTATATAGGTGCCGGGCAGGGTAAGCTTGTTGTGCTGGGTGGGCAGCGCGACGATCCGCGGCTGGCGGGTGCGAATGGTTTCGCTGTTGGGCCCGGTGCCGAATGGCATCGGTGGAAGCTGTGTCGCGTCGGACGGAACGCCATCGATCACCGCAAAATCGCACACGATCTGCTCATGCACCGGGTCGTAGAGCGCAATCAGCAGATGCTGTGCCCCCAGCAGCCGCTGGGCGACTTCCCGGTAGATCACCTCATAAATCTGCCGAAGGTCCAGGGTCGAGATCAGACCATGGGCGATTTCCTGCAAGGCGAGCAGTTCGCCCTGACGTTTCTCCAGGCGGGCGTTCGCTTCCTGAAGCTGCTCCAGGGCCCGCCGCCGCTCCAACCGGGTGCGCAGCGTGACAATGCCATAGGCCAGATCGCTGGCAAGCTCGATCAGCAGCATGATCTCCTGATCGTCGAAGGCATTTGGCTCGGCGGCGTAGATGTTCAGCGAGCCGAAGGGCTGTTCGTCTACCGTCAGCGGCAGCGCGATCATCGACCGGTAGCCGCGCGCCAGGGTCGCTTCACGCCACGGGACATACAGCGGATCCGTGCTGATATCCCGCACGATCTGGGGCTGTTTGGACCGGACGGCCCGCTGGCTGGGTCCGAGCGGGAGATCCGGGTCATTCAGCCGCAGCGTTTTGATCGCATCCAGATAACCCTCTTCGTAACCGGCCCGCGCTGCTGGGTGCATGGTGTAGGGACGATTGGTGCCATTCAGGTAGTTCACCCAGGCAAACCGGTAATGCCCGGTGCTGACCATGATGGTGCAGACCTCGCCGAGCAGTTGATCCTCGTCCGTGGCGCGGACCATCGCCTGATTGCAGTCGCTCAAAACCCGATAGGCGCGGTTGGCGGTGCGTAATGCCTGTTCGGCCTGGCGACGGGCCGTGATGTCGGTCATGATCGTCGCCAGATCGCGGGGCTGACCGTTTTTATCCGGGATGGCGAAGATCGTCTGTTCGACCGGCGTCACACTGCCATCCGCCCGCAGGATCTCGTTTTCACCCCGCCACAGCCCCTCGGTTCGCACCGCCGGCATAGCCTCCTCGTTCAGCCGAACCTGTGCCTCAGCCGGGTAGCTCGCCAAAATCGGCCGGCTGAAAAAGTCCTCGACATGCTCCAGCCCTAACAGTTTCAGACCGGCCGGGTTGATATAGAGCGGCCCATACGTTTCCATATCGGCGAGGGCGATCAGGCTGCTGGTATTTTCGATGATCGCCAGCCGCCGGTTGTTCTCGGCAAACAGCCGCGCGTTGTGGATCGCGATCGCCACCTGCGCGGCCAGGGTGCTCTGAATATGGGCATCGTCCAGGGTGAACCGGCCGATCTGGTCGTCTTCGATATTCATCACACCGACCAGCTCGCCGGCAACGATCATCGGGATGGCAAGCTCAGAGCGGGTAGCTGCCAGCAGGTCGTTGAACAAAAAGTCCGGTTCTTGCGAGACATCATTGATCAGCAGCGGCTCATGCGAGCGGGCCGCACGGGCTACCAGGCTTTTGGGGGCGTCCACCGGAATCACCAACCCTTGTTTGACCAACTGCCGCCCAATCTCGCCCTCGCCGGCCACGAGCTTGAGTTTGTTGCCTTCGAGCAGATAGATATGCACGTGGTAAAAACTGAACAACCCTTTGATCAGGCGCGAGGCTTCCCATGGCAGCACGTCCACATCAAAGATCCGGGTGATCTGGCGGCTGATGGCAGCGACCGTCGCCAATTCGACGGCGCGCGCTTCCGCCTGATTGAGCAGATTCGATAGCTGGTCCTGGCTGGTATAGACGGCAGCCTGTGAGCGCTCGAAGGCGGCCAGCATGTCATTGATCGTATATCCCAGATCGGCCAGTTCATCGCTGCCGCTGGACCGGTACGCGCCTCTTGATGTTGCCGGTCTGGCTGATCTGGTTAATTGCCGTGCTGATACGCAGCAGCCGCGCCAGCACCAGCCGTTCGATTAGCGCGGCGACCCCTCCGATCAGGGCCAGCGCGACGACGGCGGCGGCCAGGACGAACACCCAGACCACGTCCTGTCCCCGGCCCGAGATCTCGCGCGGCATTTCCACGCGCATGACCCACCGGGGATAGCCCATCACGTCATTGATCAGGGCATAACCGGCGAACTCATCGGTATTCAGCGGACGGGTGACGATGGTGGTTTTTGTCATAAGCTGCTGGACAGCGTCCCGGTAATCCGATGGCAGATCGGGATCATTGACGTTTAAAAGCTGGAAGTTCACCGCGGTGATCTGGGCTAACTGTTCGAGCCGCGCCGCATCCAGATAGCGCCCGATCACCAGCACGCCGGGCGCCTCGCCGGAGCCGTCGCTGGGCAGAATGGGATCAACGACGAGCATGGTCGGCCCACCCGGTGTCAGAATGAAACCGGACGCGCCATCATTCTGCACGGCAAAACTCACATAGTCTTTGAGCGACGGGCTGACGGCCAGATAAAAACGAACCATCGCAGGGCCAGGCTCCCACGCTTCGTGCGTCTGGAGATCAAAGACTTTTGCGTAGACGGCTTCACCCGACAGGTCAAAGTAAAGCATCATATTGATGTCGAGCGTGACGAATGTATCATCCGCCATGTTTTCATCGATATAGGCCGCGTTCTGATCCTGAACAAACTGATAGGTGTCATCCCACTGTGACCAATCGCGTGCGGTCTGGCGCAGGTTGGTCAGATCGTTATTGATGGCATTCATCACCCGCCCGGTGTCTTGCGTAACCTCATCCTTTTCCAGATCGGTGAAGCTGTTGAGCACAATGATCCGCGACAGCACAAACAGCAGCAGGATCAACAGCACCGCCATCGTACCGACCAGCAGCATCGCCTTGGTTCGCAGCGAGATGGTGATCGGGATCGGATCGGTCAGGATACGGTGTAATCGGTGCATGATGATTGGTCGTCCTTTTACGTGCTGCATGATGCCCAGGAGCAGCGGGCGTACTGGCATCACTCAATTGATCGGTACGACCGGCGAGTTGCCGCCTCAATCCCCTTCGTCCGAGTCGGGGTGGGGATGGTCTCCTCTCGGACAAGACCCGAGAGGCGGCCGGGCGGCAAGGCCGGATAATCTTTGCCTGAAATAAACGCCCCTCACCCGTCGAGCGGGCTCGCGCCACTCTTCCCGGCCAAGCCAGGGAGAGGCGATCAGCTGGCGTGCCGCTCCCCTTCCCCTAGCTTGGCTGGGGGAAGGGGTGGGGGGATAGGGGCTAAAAGTGCATAATACCCTCTAATTGCGGAGCGGCTTGCTGTATTGCAGCATATGCGCCATCCGCTCGTGCGACTTTGGTTCGTGACACAGATCGACAAACGCTTCGCGCTCCAGATCCAGGATCACCTGTTCCGGCACCCAGCCCGGCTCGGAGAGATCGCCGCCGCACAGCACATAGGCTAACTGGTAGGCGATGCGCGCCTCGTGATCGGTCGCGAATCCGCCATCATGCAGTGTGTAGACGGCCATCCGCAGCGCGGCCAGCGCATCGCGCCCCGCCGCCCAGATCTTTTGCGGAGGCAGCGGCGTGTATCCGCTCTCCACCAGATGCCGCACCTCACGCCTGGCCTCGGCCAGCAGGTGATCGCGGTTGAGCACCACGCGATCGGCAGGCGCGAGAAAGCCCATCTCGCGGGCCTGCTTCGCGCTCTCCGAGACTTTCGCCAGCGCGATCTGCTCAAAGACGGCCTGCAAATGCGGCAGCACGTCGGCGTTGGGTGTCTGCATGACCGGATTCACCCGGCGGCGCAGCATCTCCTTGCAGCCGGTGCCCGCCGGGATCAGCCCGACGCCGATCTCGACCAGCCCGGCGTACAGTTCGGCGTGTGCTACGGCGCGTGTATTCGCCATCAGCGTTTCCGCGCCGCCGCCGAGCGCCATGCCAAACGGCGCGGTGACGACCGGCCCCGGGGCGGATCGGAACGCCTGGAACAGGTTCTGCATCTCGCGCACCAGCCCATCGATCCGGTTCCATTCGCCCTGCTGCGCCAGCATCAGGATCAGAAAGATATTCGCGCCCGCGCTGAAGTGCTCGCCCTGGCTGCCGATCACCAGCCCATCATAGCCGTGTTCCAGCAGATCGAGCGCCCGCCAGCCCATCCGGGCGATGTCTTCGTCCACGGCGTTGGCTTTGCTGTGGAATTCGAGCAGCAGCACGCCGTCGCCCATATCGACCAGGGAGGCGCTGGCGTTGCCTTCCAACCGCAGCCCTGCCGCCTTGAGATTCTGAATATTCACCACGCGCGGATCGCCGTCCAGCGGAACATACGCGGCGCGGTCCCTGTCGTAAACGCCGGTCACGATGCCGTTCTCATCGCGGCGATAGAAGGTCGGGTGCCCGGTGGCGACCATCGCCTTGACCCACGGCTCGACGGCGTACCCGTCTGCTTCCATGCGGGGAATCGTGTCCTCAACGCCGAGCGCATCCCAGATTTCGAACGGGCCAAGCTCGTGGTTAAAGCCCCACTTGTTCGCGTTGTCGATCGCGGGAATGCTGTCCGCGATCTCGCCCAGGCGGCGCGCGGCGTAGGTCAGGTAAAAGGCGTGCAGATGCCAGAGATACTGCCCGGCGCGATCCTCGCTGTGGACCAGCGCCCGGATGCGCGCCCCGGTATCCTCGATCTTGCGGTGCTGGCCGACGCTCTCGAAGCGGACTTTCTGCGGCGGTTCGTAGTCGAGGGTGTCCAGGTTCAGCGCCCAGAACTCCTTGTCGCCGGACGGCAGATCGACGCGCTTATAGAATCCCTGCTTCGTCTTGTTGCCGAGCCAGCCGCGGTCCAGCATCGCTGCGAGCATCTGCGCGGCCTTCGGGATGCTGCAACAATTCGCGCGATTCGTCGCCGGGGATGGCCGGGTACAGGTTGCGGTTGACGTGCGCCATGATGTCGGTGCCGATCAGGTCCATCAGGCGGAAGGTCGCCGTCCGGGGCCGCCCGATGAGCGGGCCGGTCAGGTTGTCCACTTCGTCCACCGTATAGCCGCAGTCCAGCGCATAATTGATCCCGAAGGTGCCCGCCATGCTGATAAAGCGGTTGGCGATAAAGTTCGGCGTGTCCTTACACAGCACGACGCCTTTGCCGAGCACGTTCTGCCCGTAATCCATCATAAAATCGAGCACGGCGGGATCGGTTTTGGGGTGGGGGATAATTTCGAGCAGCTTGAGATAACGCGGCGGGTTGAAAAAGTGAGTGCCGAGGAAATGCCGCTGAAAATCGTCACTGCGCCCGTCGGCCACCGCCGCGATCGGCAGGCCGCTGGTGTTGGTGCTGACGATGCTGGTCGGCTTCCGCACACTTTCGAGGCGGGCCATCAAGTCCTGTTTGATCGCCAGATTTTCGACAATGACTTCGATGATCCAATCCACATCGGCCAGGAGCGCGAAGTCATCTTCCAGATTGCCGGGTGCGATCAGCTCCGCATCGCTCGCGTGGAAAAGCTGCGCCGGGCGGCTTTTCTGCATGGCCTTCAGGTTGCCCAGCACAACCGCGTTACGCCGCTCAGGTGGATCGCCGGGCGCGGAGTCCTTGGCGGGAATGTCCAGCAGGATCACCGGCACCCCGACGCCCGCCAGCAGGGCCGCGATGCCGCTGCCCATCGTGCCCGATCCGATCACGGCTGCTTTACGAATCATATGGCGCATCCAAAACTCCTGAAAACACGCTGCCCGGTTCTCCAGATATTAGACCGCAAAACTCTATCGAACTACACGCTGGAAACGGGTGACTTGGGAGATTCTGCGGTGATAAGGACTATTCTATTATGGCACAAGCGGGGTGCGAGATAAAGCAACGCTGCCGTAAAAAAGCAAAAACGGACCGTATGGTCCGCTTCTGGCTTTCGTGACGGCGCATGAATTAGCCCTGACGCTGCTTGTGCTTGGGATTGCCCGCGCACATCACGTACAGACGGCCCTTCCGCCGCACGAAATAACACTTGTCGCACATTTTGCGCACTGAAGACCGGACTTTCATCGTTCACCTCTCTAATTCCAACCGTCCCAGGGACGGCGTCCTGTGGACGGCGCTGTTCGCGTTTGATCGCCTCATCGGGCCAAATGCGCCTGTATTATAAACCAAACGCCCGCAAAATCAATCGTGGGCTTGGGGCGACTGACAATCGAACCGGCGAGACCGCAGAGAGAGGAATTAGCCATTAGCTGTTAGCCGTTAGCCGTTAGCTAAAAGCTAATGGCTAAGAGCTAACCGCTGGTTACTTGTGCTCTCTGTGTTCTCTGTGGTGAATCTTTCGTTCTCACCCCGGCAGGTCGCTGATTCCCCGAGCGGCGGCTTCGGGCCGGGCCTGTTCTTCGAGTGCGCCTACGGCGGACGCGACCCGGTCGTGCTCGGCGTGCTCTTCCGCTTCGATGCGATCCAGTTCGGCGGATTTGGTTTCGAGCGCCCGGTAGCGCAGGTAGAGCCACAGCACCATACCGCCCAGCAGAATCGCCATGACGGCATATCCGATCGCCATATAGTCGGCGTGTTTGCCAAAGTCGAACATGAAATTCTCTCCTGCGCTACAGGTCCGCCAGCACGTCGATCTTGCGCCGCATCACGCGCTGCGAGAGATTTTCCAGGCGGATGCGATGCCAGATCAGCGCCAGCGTGATCACGGCAAACGTGAACAGGTTAAAGAACAAGGTCGTGCGGATGCGCCCTTCGACGCTGAACCCGCCGGTCGGATCGGCCTGGGTCGGGCCGGCGACAACCGGGTGGATGGTATCGGGCCGGACGCGGATGATGATGATGGTGAACAGCACGCTGGCAAACGCGATGATCCCATAGACCGCCGCGAAACGCCGCCGCCGTTCGGGATCTTCAATCCCGGAGCGCAGCATGACATAGGCCGCGTAGGCCAGCCACATGATCGTAACGCTCGTCAGGCGCGGATCCCATGTCCACCACGTATTCCAGATCGGGCGCGCCCACACCGAGCCGGTCGCGATCGTGATGGCCGAAAAGCCCAATCCGATCTCGACATTAGCCAGCCCGAAGGTATCCCACTTGGGATTGCGCGTCCGCAGGTACGCGATCCCGGCGACGAGCGTTCCGCCAAACGCGATAAACGCGCCGAGGAACGAGCCGAGATGGACATAGAAGATGCGCTGCACCTCGCCCTGTTCTTTCTCCGGTCCCACCCAGAACAGGTCCAGGTAGATCGCGATCGCAAACAGGATCACCGCCGCCAGGGTCACGCCCTGCAGCAAGCGGGTGCGCTGTGGGGAGTAGGGTGTCGCTGTCATTCAGGGTTTCTCCTCTCGATGCCAACTCAGGTGTTGCTTGGGTGATTTACCCCTCCCTAAATCCCTCCCCGCACGCGGAGAGGGACTTGAACGCCGCTCGTTTTTCCCTCTCCGTTTACGGGGAGGGGCAGGGGAGGGGTAAACTGATATATGTCGCTTCACTCGCCCACCTGCCACAGCACCACCGAGGCGGTGGCTTCCGTTTCGCCGGGGCGAGGATAGCCGATCAGGCGCGTGGCGCTGAAATTCACCTCGTCGAAGCGCAGACCGATCGGCGGGCTTTCGGCCAGCACGTACACCGTGCCGAACTGTTTCAGCGCGGCGCGGATTTCCTTCAGGCCGGGCGCGGTTGGGCAGGCCATGTGATATCCCACCGTATCGTAATAATTGGCGCGCTGGCAGCTATCCGGGAACATGCTGGCGATCAGCGGCACGCCCGTCGCTCCGATCGTGGCAGGGAACGCTTCAGTCGCCTCGCGCAGCCCGAATCCGGCACTGTGCCCGGTGATATATTCGACGCGCAGCTCGTCGGACAGCTGCATATCGCCGGGATCGTCGTAGGCGGTGCGGGCAAATGGGATCAGCCCGGCCGCCAGCACGAGCACGATCGCGGCCGTGAGTATCCACCCGGCGCGCGCTGGTCGCTCGACCAACCGTCCCCAGCCCAGCCCGGCCAGGATCAGCGCCAGCGGCAGGCCGGCGACAAAATGGCGCGGGCGAACATCGTTGCCAAACACGGCCATCACCAGCACCGGGACGATACACCCGGCGGCCAGCAGCACATCCAGCCAGCGGTCCCGGCCTGATATGGGGTCCGCTCGGAGCGCGCGGTACACCAGCAGGATCAGCAGGCCGGCCAGCAGCAGCACGGCCCACGCCAGCGTTCCGAAGCCGGTGAGCTGGTCCCACAGGCGGGTCAGGTTATCGTTCAGGGCCAGCCCGCCGCCGCGCTGATCGTCCGTGCCGACCCAGCCGAACGCGATCCCAAAGTCGCCTCCTTTCGCGGCGAGATAGACCAGCGGCACCGCGAAACAGGCCGCCACCACCGCGCCGATCAGAGCCAGTGCCGCCGCGCGCCGCCGCCAGGAGAACGATCCGGCGAACCCCACGATCAGCGCGACCGCCAGCCCGAACGGGAGCGCCGTAAGTTTAAACAGCACGGCGGCAGACAGTGCAATTCCCGCCAGAACCGCGGCAAGCCGCTCTCCACGCGCCGCCCAGAGCACCGCCGCCCACACCGCCACCACGATCCACGCGCCGGCCTGTGCATCACTCAGGGCGAGCCGCTCGAAGAAAAACAGGTACGGCGACGCGATCCACAGCGCCCCGGCCAGCAGCGCCGCCCGATCCCCGGCCAGCCGCGCGGCCAGCGCATAACCCGCCGCCAGCCCGATCATCGCCACCAGGATCGTCGCCATACGCCCGGCATAGACGGGGTTGCCTTGAGGATCGAGCAGGGCGATCGGCCAGTGATTCACGATCTTGCCGTCCCCGATCGCCCAGAAGGGATGGCCGTCCCACACTCTTTCGGCGCGCTCCAGGTGCAGCCCTTCGTCATTGTGGAGCGGCAGGCTGTCGAGCGCCAAAATCCGCGTGCCCCACAGGACCAGCAGCAGGATGACCGCGATCAGCCAGCGGCGTTTCATAACACCCTCGCATAACCCGTTAAAAAAGACCTGAACCGCAGAGACGCAGAGGACGCGGAGAAAGAGCTAAAGAAAAAGGAGAAACGACCAGGGAGCACCGCCATTATCTCTCTTTGCCTTAAGAGACTCTGTGCTCTCTGCGTCTCGGCGGTTCCTTTTTTCTCGTTTTTTCTCCGTGATCGCTTCTATTCTTCCACCACAAAATCGAACAGCGCGTAACCCGCCGCCAGATAGATCACGTCGGCCACGCCGAGCAGTTGGATCCACGGCAGCCAGTCCTCTTGCGGCAGGCCGTCGAGAATGGCTGTACTCGCCCGCACCGCGCTGATCAGCACCGGCAGCACCACCGGCATCAGAATGATCGGCAGCAGGGTTTCGCGGGCGCGGGCATGGACGCTCATGCTCGACAGCAGCGTGCCGATGGTTGTGAAGCCCACGCTGCCCAACACGACGATCACGAGCAGCAGCGGCTTGACCAGCGTCACATTAAATAGCACCGTCAGCAGGAACATCAGCACCAGGCCGATCACCAGCACGAACAGCAGATTGCCGATCATCTTGCCGAAAAACAGCGCGCTGCGGTCGATCGGGGCGAGCAGCAGCGCGTCCAGGCTGCCGCGATCCTTCTCCGCGGCGAGGCTGCGCCCCAGGCCGAGAATCCCCGCGAAGACGATCGTGACCCACAGCACGCCGGCGACGGTGCTTCGGCGCGCTTCCGCGTCCAGTTCGAGCGCGAGGCTGAAGACCAGCACCGTCATGAGCGTGAACAGGATCATCGAGTTGATCAGTTCGCGGCTGCGGATTTCGGCGCGCAGGTCCTTCCACGCGACCGCGCCGACCACGCGCCAGTACGGGGTAATCGCGCGTCTGCGCCGGGCGGATTTAGCCTCACCCCCGTCCGACCTTCGGTCGGCATCCCTCTCCACGCCGTAGAGAGGGGGAACCGGAGACTCGGCCACAGGAGCGCCTCCCCTCTCCATCTCATGGAGAGGGGATTGAGGGGTGAGGCTGGTTTTGCTCATCGCGTGGTGGCGGCTCCTGTCGTGTCGGCGTACAGCATCGGCAGCGCATCAAAGGTGATGTCGCGCGTGGGCGCGTCAAACGCGATCTTGCCCCGGCTGAGGATGGCGATCCGGTCGGCCAGGGCGTGCCCGCGCTGCAAATCGTGGGTGGTCATGATCACCGTGCGCCCGGCGACCGCCACATCGCGCAGCAGGTGATCGAGCAGGGCGGCGGCGTCTACATCCAGCCCGGTATACGGCTCGTCCAGGATCAGCACGGCGGGATCATGCAGGATCGCGCGGGCGATAGCGAGCCGCTGCTGCATGCCCCGGCTGTAGGTCTGCACGATGTCGCGCGCCCGTTTCCACAGCCCGACGCGCCGCAGGATCGCTTCGACCCGCTCGCGCCGCTCGTCCGCCGGGATGTCATACAGCCGCGCGAAAAACAGCAGATTTTCCTCGGCGGTCAGCGTGTCATACAGCAGCGGGAGATGGCTCACGACGCCCAACTGCGCGCGGACATAATCCGCTTCGCCAGGAAGCTCCCACCCGCCAATGCGGACCGTGCCGCTGGTCGGACGCGCCAGCGCCGACAGGATGCGCAGCAGCGTCGTCTTGCCGGAGCCGTTCGGGCCGAGCAGAGTCAAAAATTCCCCGCGCGCCACGTCCAGATCCAGGCCGCGCAGCACGGGGTTGAGGCCGAACACTTTCGTCAGGTTGCGGACTTCAATCATCTTGATCCAGCAGGGGGAGCAGGCGCTCCGTCAGGATAGCGCGCCGTTCCTCGTAAACCGCATCGTCCACATGCCCGGCCTCATACGCATCATCGAGCGTGGCGATCGCGCGCAGCAGCTCCTCTTTGCCCGCGGACGGATCCGGCGGGGTCCAATGGCCCAGCGCGGCCACCGGCACCTGCACCGTTCCGCGCTGACGCCACCACAGCACCCCGGCCAGCGCGACGACCGCCAACCCCGCCGCGCCCAGGATCATCGGCAGCGTGTTGGTATCGTCATCCGTGCTGGCGGCAGTGCCTGGCGTGGGGGGCATCACGTTCAGCGTGCGGGTGGGCCGTCCGATCAGCTCAAACACGAGATGGCCATCAGCGTCGGTGGCTGTGGTCAGGTCGTGCGCCTTGACCAGCGAAAAATCGCTGTCCGGGTCAACCTGTTCGCCCGCCTCAAGCTCGGTGATGCGCACGCCGCCCTCCGAAACCCGGCCGCGCCATTCGCCAACCGGGTCAAACTGCTCGCTCGAAAACTCGACGGTGTCATTCGGGATCAGGACGGTGGCATCGAGCACCGGGTAACCCATCACCTGATCGATCACCGCGCCGCTTTCGTAAGGCACATAGTAGGCGACGGTGATGGTGTGCATCTGTCCAGGGCGCAGCGGCCAGGTATCCTGCACCACCGGCACGCCGTCCACCACCTCGACCACGTAACGTTGGCTGTCTTCGCTCTGCATCGGCTGGATGCCAAACGCGCCGACCGGCAGTTCGAGCGCGGCGGACACAAACCAATCGTGCGCCCCGGCGGTTTTCTCGTGCGTCACGATCCGGTCGCTGTTATTGACCAGTTCCAGCCGCAGCCAGACTTCCAGGCCGAAATCCTCAATGGGGGCGAAATTGATCAGCATCTGCGCCCACGAGATGGCGATGTCGGCGGTGTCGGTGGTGCGCTCGTACAGCGTCATGTCCTGCACGAGTTCGCTCTCGTCGCCCTGAATGGGGTGGATCTGCGTGCCCTGCGGGACATCCTGATAGCGCGTCTGGATCAGGTACATATAACCCTGCGCGCGGGGGATATTTTCAAACGTGTACGAGTTGTCTTCTGCCGACGACGTGTCGAATGTCCCGGCGAGGTTGCCCTGCTCATCCAGCACGTATAACTGAACGTCGAGATCCGGCGGGATGACTTCGCCGCCCGCCGTGCCCTGCACCAGTTTGCCGCGCACGGTCAGCACCTCGCCGGTGGATACGGCAACCGGGGCGGGGGTGGCCTGCTCCTCGGACGAGGCAGCCGCGCCGCCCATCATACTGGCCGGGTCGAATTCGAGAACGAATCTCACCAGGCTGTCAAGCTCGTGCGCGCTGAACTGCTCCCCGAAGCTGGCCGGCATGATATTCTCGTAGCCGTCCACAACATACGCGCCGGGATCGACAATCGACTGGTGGACGTAATCGGCGGGGGCCACGCCCTCGATGCGTGTGGCAGCGCTGTCGCGCATATTGCTCAGGCTCGGACCCTGCGATGCATCCTGCGCGCCATGGCATTGGGCACAGTTCGCGAGATACAGCTCGAAGCCCAGATCATAATCCGCCGAGGCCAGATCGGTCTCGCCCGTGTCGCCGGCTGCCGGTTCCGTGGTTTCGACGGCCTGCGCCCCGGCCGGTTCCGGGGTAGTCGCCTGTGTTGGCGCTTGAGCCACCGTCGGCGCGGCCAGAATTTCGCGCTCCGAGACGATCTCCGGCTCGCCGGACAAACTCACGCCGCAGGCGCTCAACAGCATTGCCAGCGGCAGCATACCCATCCAGATTGCACGTTTCAGCATATAGTTAACCAATCGCTCACTTTATGAGGGTCGCCGGGCCTGCCGGAAGGCCGCGACGGCGGCATCGATGCGGGCCTGCTGCTCGTAGACGTCGTCCTGAAGCTCGTCCATCCGGGCGACGATCGCGGCGTACACCCGGATCAGATAGAACTCGCTGCGCGACGTAGGTTTCGTCGACCAGCTTGCCCATATCGTAGTCAAAATCCAGATCGCGGATCGCGCGCAGGATGCGCAGTCGTTCGGACGCCAGCAGTTCCAGCGCCCGGTTTTGCTGGGCGGTGCCACCCAGCGGCGCGGGCTGGCGTTCCTGGTCATCATCCGACCGGCTCTCCAGGATCGGGAACAGCACCGCTACGGCCATCGCCCCGGCCAACCCGATAGCAAAAAGCGTTATTTCAAGTGACAGCATGTCTTTCTCATTCAGTGTGAAATGTGGCACGCGCCCGCGGCGCAAACGCGCCTGTAAACCAAAAATCCGGCTGTAAATCTATGTATCTGTCCCGTAAGGGGGTATCAAAAACACGGTTCTTCGTAGGGGCGTATTGCAATACGCCCCTACAGATTACGTGCAATTCCCGTGCAATTATTTATAGACGCCTACGACTCGCCCATCGCACGCTCGATCTCGCTGCGCAGATCGGCCTCTTTGGGCGTCGAGATAAAGTGCCGCATGATCTCGCCGTCCCCATTAATAATAAACGTCTCCGGGATGCCGGTGATGCGGTAATCTTTTTCCATGCGGCCGCCCTGATCGGGCGCGTGCGGATACGTCAGGCCGTATTTGACCACGTAATCGTAGGCCGCGCTGTCGGTGTCCTCGGTGTTAACGCCCAGGAACACAACGTTCCGATCCTTATACTCGTTCCAGATACGCTCGAACATCGGCGCTTCCTGCTGGCACGGGATGCACCAGCTTGCCCAGAAGTTCAACACGACGGTTTTACCCTTCAGCGCGTCGAGATCCAGCGGCTCGCCGGCCATCGCCACCCGGTCCCAGTCCCAGACCGTCACGGCGAACTCCGGGGCAGGGCCTTCGGTGGGCGTTTCCTTGCTGCGGTCGTACAGCGCATAGCCGATCACCCCCAGCGCGCCGATCGCCAGCAGGACCAGCGTCACCATCAGCGGCGAGAGCTTCTGCTCGACCGGCGCGGTCTGCGATTGGGACGTTTCCCCGGCGGCTTGCTGTAACCACTCCGGCAGTTGTTCCGCGCTCGATGTTGTGTGTTGTTGTTCAGCCACGCTCGTTTTACCCTCAAAATAATCCTATTTTGGCCGTTAGCTATTAGCTGTTAGCGATTAGCCACGGTGCCAGATGCCAGCTTGTTCTTGCTTCAGCCCGAATTCGTCTCCGCACACGGAGTGAGGCCGTTGGCTTTTAGCTAACGGCTAACTGCTCATCGCTAACAGCTTTCTTTAATCCAATCCCCGCAGATCGCGCTCCAGGCGCTCCATAAGCTCCGCCGAGAGATCGTCCGGCACCGGGCGGCGGTTCAGCTTGCCCTCCGAGCGGCGCATGACCTGCCCGGTCTGGTGGCCGCGCTGCCGCAGCCGCCGCACCTGGAACGCGCCGACCACTCCGATCGCCAGCGCCAGCACGACCGGCACGGCGAACACCAGCAGACGATCCGAGCGGTCGCGCGGGACCGCCGAGACGTCGTTGCCGTAGCGCTCGACAAAATAATCGATGATCTCATCTTCGTTACGGCCCTGGCTCAACTGGCGGGCGATCTCCTCGCGCCACTGGCGGCAGGCGATGCTCTCGCACTCGTCCAGGGGGATCCCCTCGCACACGTCGCAGTACATCTTGCTCGCCACGCGGTTGATCTGATCCCACGTCACGCCGGGCGGCAGCGGGAACTCGCCACCGTTTCCCCCGCCATCCTGCGCCGCGACGGGCAGCACGTCCGCCGTGAAGATCAGCATGGCGAGCAGGATCAGCGCAAGGATGATATTTACCCCTATCCCCCCAACCCCCTTTCCCCGCACGCAGAGAAAGGGGGAGCTGCTAAGTCCCTCTCCGTTTACGGGGAGGGATTTAGGGAGGGGTAAACAACGCGAAGACTGATTAAACTTAAGGCGTTTCATCTAGTCCATCCCCTCCACGCCGACACCGCCCACACCGGCAGGCACGCGGACACGCTGCGCCGCCCGCGCCGATCCGCGCGCCGGCCACAACGAGACCAGCGTCCCCAGGATCAGCACCCCGCCGCCGCTCCACACAAAACTGATCAGCGGGTTGAGATACGCCCGGAAGGTGACGCTGTTGCCGTCCCAATGCTCGATCCGGGCATAAAAATCACCCTCAATCGTGCTGTAGGTGCCGGGGATGCTCATATTGGTGCCGGCGACCTGCTGGCCGGTCGCGGGATCGGTGGTCATGAAGATGTCACGCCGGGGCCGGATATGATCTACGATTTTACCATCTTTGTAGACGGTCGCACGGGCAATCACCATCGTGCGGCCATCTTCGCCGCGCGCCTCGTACAGCCCGTTATACTGCATGGTGTATTCGTTGATCGACATGCGGTCGCCCACGTTGAGCGTCTGGGTGGTGGTCTTCTGATAGGCCGTACTGCCGATCACGCCGATGCCCAGGATCACCATGCCCACATGGATAAAGTAGCCGCCGTAGCGGTGGCGATCGCGCCCGATCAAGCGGACCAGCGCTGCGCTATAGGCCTCGCCGCGCCCATGCCGCGCCCGCACACCCTTGACGATCTCCGCGATGGTGGCGAAGCCGACGAACGACACCAGCCCAAAACCGGCCAGCGCCCACAGATCATCATACCCGGACGCGATCAGCGCGACGAGCACCGCCGCGGCCAGCACGGCCGGGATCAGCATCGCGCGGCCGAGCCGTTCCGCCGTCGAGCGCCGCCACGCCGCCAGCGGTGCCACGCCCATCAGCAGGAAGATCCCCACCAGGAACCAGCGTGTCACCGGCGGGAAATAGTCCGGCCCCAGGTTGATGACCGTCGAGCGCAGGCCGAGATCGACCATAATGGTGGTGATCGCTTCGGCCCAGGTGCCCCACATGACGACAACCATCAGGCCCAGGAACAGCCAGTTATTCAGCAGGAAGAAGGCTTCTTTGCTGAACAGTGAGTCGAGTTCATCATTGCCGCGCAGATCGCCGCGCTCCTGCCGCCATGCCAGCAGCCCGATGCTGGCGATCAGCGCCAGTGCCGAGGAAAGCGAACATCGGGCGGCCGACTTCGGATTCCGCGAAGGCGTGCACGCTGCTGACCACGCCGCTGCGCGTGGCGAACGTCCCCAGCACGACCAGCAAAAAGGTGATGATGATGAGCAGCATGTTCCAGAATTTGAGCATGCCGCGCTTTTCCTGCACGATGGAGCTGTGCAAGAAGGCCGTGCCGGTCAGCCAGGGCAGCAGCGCCGCATTTTCGACGGGATCCCACCCCCAGTAGCCGCCCCAGCCGAGCACATCATAGGCCCACCAGCCGCCGAGCAGCAGCCCCAGGCTGAGAAACAGCCATGCGACCAGCGCCCAGGCGCGTGTCGCCTTCAGCCAGCCGGTTCCTAACTGGCCGGTCGCCAGCGCCGCGAACGCGAACGCGAACGGGATCACGAACCCGACGAATCCCAGGTAGAGCATCGGCGGGTGGAAGATCATGCCAAAGTGGCGCAGCAGCGGGTTAAGTCCCTGGCCGTCGGTGGTCGCTTCGTTGAGCACCTTCGCACCGTCGGCGGGCGCGAACAGCGATGCCTGTACGCTGCCATCCGGCATATTCCAGTAGCGCTCGAAGGGGTTTTCGAAGAAGTTGTTCAGCACCAGGAAAAAGCCGAGTGTGAGCATCGTTATCGCGATCACCCAGGGCATCAGGCGACGCTCCGATTTCCAGTTGAGCAGCAGCGCCGCGAAGGTGAAGCCGCTCATCAGCCACGACCAGAACAGCAGCGATCCGGACTGGCTGCCCCACAGCCCGGTGATCAGGTAGAAGTCGGGGGTGTCGCGGCTGGATGTCTGCCAGACATACGCGATGCTGAACTTGTGGTTCAGCATGGCGAAGATCAGCAGCAGGCCGGATACCGTCAGCAGAGGAAACGTCATCAACGCAGCGTTACGCGCACTGACCACCAGGGAGTCCCGATGGGTATACGCGCCGCCCAGTGCCGCCACTATCGCGAACACAGCAGCGACAAAAGCCAGACCCGTGGTAACAATGCCGATTTCAGCGATCATGGCTCTAAAAGCTTTCTACTCAATGGCGCAGGGTGAAAAACAGCAGGCGACATAGACCGTCCACTTTTAACAATATATCCGCCAGAAATAATACACTATCTCATAGGCGATTCGCCAGGGTGTTTAGATGAGGGATTGCATAGAGTTTTGACTGCAAACCTCACCTCTTGCCCCTGCATGCTCCGTTCGGGTTGACCTCACCCGCTGTCCTCCTCTTCGGCTAACAACCTCATCCGTAAATTCGCGCGCTCCGTAGGGGCGTATTGATGCGGTTTAACAATTAAGCGCGGAAATAAAATACAGGCCTCACCCCCCGGCCCCCTCTCCAGCCGAGCTGGAGAGAGGAGCTTGCGGCTGCGAGGGTAGCGTCGTCAGCCCGTCGATCCGTATTCATTAGTCAAAAAGCATCAATACGCCCCTACAGAAAAATTTCTGGACAGAACGGGGGGACAGCGCGCAGGCAAATCCCCTGTAGTTATCAGCAAACAAAAACCGCCGGATACGCTCCGGCGGTGTAGATTGTCTCCATGGACAGGTCACTGCACGACCTGATCGGGCACATCTTCCTGATACTTGGTCGGGCACTTGAGCGTGATTTCCTCGGCGTAGAAGACCGGCTCGCCGTTCACGATCTCAAGCTTGCCGGACATAATCGCCTGCGCTTCGTTCTTGAGCAGATCGGGGATCTCCTGGTCGTGGGCGACGACTTGCAGCCGCGACGCGGTCGGATCGTTCACGGCGTGGTAGAGCACCGCCGCCAGCCCACCCTGTTCGCGGATCGCGTCGTTGTCATTAGGGATGTTCGCCACGACAAAGCGCAGTTCCTTGGCGGCCGGATCATAGATCGGATCGCCATCCACCGCCCCGGAAACCCGGATCGTCTTGCCGGTGATATTGTCGCTGGTGAGCAGCTCATCGACGGTCATATAATAGCGCGCGCCGATCAGGGTGCTGGAAAACAGCAGATAACCGATCGCGCCCAGGATCACCACGCCGACGACCAGGAATTTCCAGCGCCCGGATCGTTTAGCCTTACGCGCTCCCGGCGGAAGGATGACGTCCTTTTCCCACTGCATCTCTGCCATAATGAGTCTCAGTCCTCGTCGCTATAAACTTAATTCAATGACGATTGTAGCATGTGCCGGCGCGCCCGTCCACAGAGCGTGAAATGAAAGACTGAACCGCAGAGACGCGGAAGGCACAGAGATTCTCGGGGGACCAGCGGACAGATGGGGCGGGTTTGGTATCCCGCCCTGCGTTCAAACAGCTTGCGCGTCCGACAGGGGCTACGCCGGTGCTTTCTCCTCCAGATGCGAGGTGCAGCTCGGGCAGCGGGTCGCCTTGATCGGGATGCTGGTCAGGCAGTACGGGCATTCCTTGGCGATCGGTTCGCTGGGCGCGGGTTCGGGCTTGACCTGGCGAGTCATCCGGTTCACCCACTTGACGATCATGAAGACCACCAACGCGATGATCAGGAAGTTGATCACCGCGTTGATGAACGACCCATAATTGATGGTTGCCGCACCGGCCTCCTTCGCGGCCGCCAGCGAGTCATAGTCTCCGTCGGACAGGTTGATAAACAGGTCCGTGAAGTTCACGTTGCTCAGCAAGCGCCCAATCGGCGGCATGATAATATCATTCACCAGCGAGCTTACGACACCGCCGAACGCCGCGCCGATAATGATACCGATTGCCAGATCCAGGACGTTGCCCCGCATAATAAACTGCTTGAACTCATCCATAAATCCACGCATGTTCTCTTCTCCTATATCTAAGGTAAAACCGGCGGATTTCATCACACGGCGGCCCATCGAACGGCCTGCCGCGCTGCTTCCCTGGTTATGCCTGCCGCCCCGCGATCATGCGGCTCAGGTAAGCGCCTCCCACTACCACGATGGCGAGCGCCCCGCCCAACACAATCAGCACGTTGATCCCCTCGGAGCGCGGCTGATCGCCCTCTGCTTCGTCCACCTGCCAGGATGCGAGATAGGTTTCGAGATCGGTGATCTGCTCATCGCTGAGCGGGCCGCCCGCAGCTTCACCAAAGGCCGGATGATGCTGCTCACTCACGAACGCCGCGGTCTGACTGGAGAATTCAAATGGCGGGAACTGCGGTTCGCCGCGTCCTTCACCCTGCGGGCCGTGGCAGCCGTTGCAGAATTTCGCATAGACGATTGCGCCCTCGTGCGGGTCGCCGTTATAACCCGGCACGCTTTCCGGTGCTTCGTGGATGTTCGGCTCCGGCAGCGGCGGGACGTCGCCGGATTCCCAGGTGTGCAGGTAAGCCATCACATCATCGATCTGCTCGCCGCGGAGCACATCCGCATAAGGCGGCATCAGGTCTTCGTGCCCCTGTTCGATGACCTCCCGCGCGCTGTCTTCCTCAAACGCCATGGCCGCGAATGCGAGGCCGGTTCCTGTCGCTTCACCCTGGGGGCCGTGACACGCCTGGCAGAACTCCGCATAAACGGCGGCACCCCGCGCCGCTGCTTCATCTCCCTCCCCGCCGTGGTCATCCTGAGCGTAGGCGGTTCCAAGCGCCGCCATCAGGAGTAGCACACCCGCCGCCAGAGTTCCGCTCAGTACCAATCGTTTCATCAACCATGCCTCCTCGTGGAGCCCATCCATTTAGAATTATACACATGATGCTCTTACATCGATAATTGAGGGAAGATACGCCGCGCGCCCGGTTGCGCGTCATCCGGTTCGCACATAGAATATTCCCGCAGGTCAGAGGCTTCTCAAAGGTGGTTCGCTCGCCGCACAATCGGCCTGCCGTCCAACAGCCACGAAACCAATTAACCGCATGGGAGAGGAGCGGCCATGATTTCAACGCTAGCAATCGCGGCCCTCGTCGCGGGGGCCGTCAGCCTGATCGGCCTGGGTCTCATCGTGGAGATTATCGCGCGCCAGAAGCAGCCCGCAACCGCTGGCCCACGCGCCGGTTCGGTGCTGTTCCCGACCAACTGGCTGCCGATGATCTTCGTCCTGCTGCTGGGCGCGGGCGTAATCGGCTATGCGCTGCTTCTGCGCGATCGCGCCGGGAATATTGGCAAGACCTATGGCGAAGACATCGCCGGGCTGTGCCAGTCCGCCGCGAGCAGTACGCCGGACGAGCGCAATCTCAAGACACGGATCCGCCCGTTTAAGCTCGTGGTGATGAAACTCGACGGCAGGCAGCATAGCTGGCATGACAAGCTGCCGGAGGAAATGCGCGCCGAGGATCGCAACTCGATCGATCTCGTGGCCTGTGTGGGCGACAAACGATACTACGACGTGATCGAAAGCTGCGACTATGTGGATGGCATGACGGGCGGTGTATATACCATCAAGCGCATCCAGTACTATCAGAACGTCTATCTGCTCAACCCGGATACCGGCCAGCCGGCGAAAATCCTGCGCGCGTGGGGATCGGCCCCGGAATACTGCCCGGATGAAAAATATGGCAAGGATAACCTGACCGGCGGCGAACCGAGCTACAGCTATTTTTACGAGGTGCTGGTCGATTATGCGTGGTACCAGTCGTAGTTGGTGATTGGTTGTTGGTGATTGGTTCTTGGTATGTGTCTCGTCGGGTAAAGACTCGTCCTACGCGAGAGGAAAAAGCCGCTATCTTTTTCCCTCTCCCTGGCCGGGGAGAGGGTAGGGTGAGGGGCGTTCTTACCAATCACCAAAAACCAAAAACCAATCACTCTGGGAAGCGCACATAGATCAGCGTGTCCCGCAGGTTGCCATCCGTGCCGCGGACGTGGTGGTGAAAGCGCGCTTCGAGCGTATAGCCGGCGCGTTCGGCCACGGCCGTGCTGCGCGTATTGCGCAAATCACACCGGATCTCGATGCGCTGTGCGCCCAGGTATTTGAACGCGAAATCGGTGATGCCCAGCACGGCCTCGGTGACGTAGCCCTGCCCGCTGAACTCGTCCGCACCCAGTAGCCGATCTCCATACACGGCACCGACCAATCGATGCGGTAGAGGCCGATGCGCCCGACAAAAGCGCCGTCCGTTTTGCGCCACACCACCAGCGGCAGATCCACGCGCTGGAGAAACCGCGCCGCCGCGCCGCGCAGATGGGACTCCGTATCCTCGACAGCGGGCTTAGGGTCTGCCCACGGACCCCATGGCTGAAGCTCCCTGATCAACTCGCGGATCCCCGCGTTGACAGCAGCGCCATCGCCGGGGCGCGGCGCGCGGATGATCAGCCGCTCCGTCTCAAATGAGTCGGGAAAATCCAGCAAAATGGGGGTGTCGATGCCAGCCATTAATCTTCCTTCAAACGTGCTAACCAATCACCAAAAACCAAAAACCCATCACTCTGGGAAGCGCACATAGATCAGCGTGTCGCGCAGGTTGCCGTCCGTCGCGCGGGCTTGGTGATGCAAGCGTGCTTCGAGCGTATAGCCGGCGCGTTCGGCTACGGCCGCGCTGCGCGTATTGCGCGAATCGCACCGGATCTCGATGCGCTCTGCCCCCAGATGCCTGAACGCGAAATCGGTGATCCCCAGCACCGCCTCGGTGACATAGCCCTGCCCGCTGAGACTGGTCCGCACCCAATAGCCGATCTCCATACACGGCACCGACCAATCATTACGGTGCAGGCCGCTGCTGCCGACAAACACCCCATCCGATTTACGCCACAGAACGAGCGGCAGATCGACCCGCTGGAGAAACCGCGCCGCCGCGCCGCGCAGATGAAGCTCCGTATCCTGCACAGTGGGCTCGGGGTGCGCCCATGGCATCCACGGCTGCAATTCCTTGATGAACTCGTGGATCCCCGCGTTGACAGCAGCGCCATCGCCGGGGCGCGGCGCGCGGATGATCAGCCGTTCCGTCTCAAATGAGTCGGGAAAATCCAGCAAAATGGGGGTGTCGATGCCAGCCATTAGCCCTCGCTTCTGATGACCGTTCAGCGAATTGATGGAAAGACATAAAAAGACCGTTACTCCGCCAGCTTATTCAGCGGCAGTTCGTTTTCTGCCAGAATCAATACCATTTGTGCCTGATCGCCGTTCATAACCAGTCGGATCGGCGTTCCGAGCGCGTCCCCATTGACCACAACATACCTGTTTTTTTCCATGAGCGGATTAAGCATGAACTCCCACCCCGGCTGATGCACCATCCACAGCGTTTGATCATCGCGCTGTTCGAGCGCCCAGCCGCCTTCATAGGCACCCAGGAACGGCGCAGCCACAGCGGGATCAACTTCCGGGGCGGGCAGTCCGGCAAACTGTTCATCCAACTGCCCATAAGAGTCTTCGTAGTCCCTATGGAATTCATCGATCATGGTCTGTTCCAGCCCGTACAGCATCTCGATGAAGGTGAAGCCCATCTCGTTGCCGAAGAAATCGCCCAGGTTGCTGTTGCAGAAAATGATCACACTCGTATTCGAGTCGGGCAGCAGCATCATCACGGCGCGGTAGCCGCCCCAGCCTCCCGCATGCCAGCGAATCGCAACATCTTCAAAATTTTGCAGCACCCAGCCCATCCCATAAAACGAGCCGCCCATGTCTACCCCCGGCTCCCAGGTGACAGCCAGATTTTGGGCAGAGACGATCCGAGTTCCATCCGGGGTAACGCCGCCGTTCGCCTGCGTGATGATATAGCGTGCCATATCGTTGATGCTGGTCCAGACGCCGCCCGCCGGAGCCATAAATCCAGTTGGCCCAATTGGGCATGCTTCGGGGTCTTCGAGTCCCTTGATCGCGTTCACCTGATAGGCGGTGGCGTAGTTATCGCCTAAGGCCGTCACATCATCCGTGATCAGAGCCTTCATCCCAATGGGGGCAAAAATCCGTTCTTGCATGAGGCTGACATAGTTTTCTCGGGTCGGTTCGTAACCGGCGGCGATCAGTGCCAGATATCCCGCGGATGCGTAAACTTCATTATTGTAGTGATAAAACTCGCCAAACTCGCCACCGATCGGCATCACGGCAATCGCCGCCAGCAAATCGTCCATCGTCCACTGTCCCCACGAGAACAGAGCGAGGTTATTGTCCACCAACCCGGTAGCCATGCCCAGCAGATCGCGGAAGGTTAAACGGCTGGTGAGTTCGGGATCGGACGTCTGGAAATCAGAGTAAATAGCCGCGACGGGGGTATCCCAGGTCAGGACGCCCTCATCCACTAACTGCGCCGCCAGCATCGATGTCATGGATTTGGTCGTCGAGCCGATGAAGGACAGGGTATCCGTCGTGAACGGATCGCCCCTTTCGAGATTGCGAACGCCGAAGCCGTTCGTATAGACCACTTCCCCATCCTGAATAATCGCGACGGCTGCGCCGGGGATGCCGTAATACGCCATCTCGGATTGGAACAACGCGGCATACTGCGCAATCAGTTCATCACTGACGCGCGGACTGTCCTGCGCCTGAACCTGCAACCCAGGCAGCACCAGAAACGCAATTCCCAACAGATACAACACACGCTTCATTGCATGACTCCTTCAGCGGCAGCTTCAAGGCTCCAGATGTTTGCGCTTGAATTTAACCCCCGTCCGACCTTCGGTCGGCACCCCCTTTCCGCGCAAGCCGAGCAAGGGGAAGCGGCGGTTCTCGCACGCTCTGAAGTCCCCTCTCCGCGTGTGGAGAAGGGATGCCGACCGAAGGTCGGACGGGGTGAGGTTGACTCTCTCAACGCTTCTCACATGGCCGCGTGGATCGCGTCCAGCAGCGCGCCGGACCGCACGATCTCGGTCATCGTATCCAGATAGGGCTTGAGCGCCACGTCCCGCGTGATCATATGGAGCGGCTGGCCGGGTGCAAGGTCCACGCCGCGCAGATAATCCATCACCGCCTCCGCGCCGACGCCGAGCCGCGCATCCGGCATCTGCTGCAAGCGCAGTTCGAGCGCCTGGTACGCACACAGCAGTTCCGCCGCGATGACGCCCTGGGTATTCGCGACCACCTGCGCCGCGTGGCGCGCTGCGATGGTACACATGCTGACGTGATCCTCGCGGTTGGCGCTGCTGGGGATGCTGTCCACGCTGGCGGGGTGGGCGAGCGTTTTGTTCTCGCTGACCAGCGCCGCCGCTGTGTACTGGGCGATCATCAGGCCGTTGTTCAGCCCTTCCTCGCCCGGCGGATCGATCACCAGGAACGGCGGCAGACCGCGATTGAGCCGGCCATCCGTCAGCATAAACGAGCGCCGCTCGGAGATGCTGCCCAGATCGGCCATGGCGATCTTCAGAAAGTCCAGTGCATAGCCGACCGGCGCGCCGTGGAAGTTCGCGCCGGAGATCGCCTTGATCACACGGGGCAGGTGCAGCGGGCCGTCCTCGTCCACGAAGATCAGCGGGTTGTCGGTCACGGCGTTGATCTCGCGGGTGAGCACGCCCTTCACGTAATCCAGCGTATCGAGCACCGCGCCCATCACCACGGGGGCTGCGCGCAGACTGTACGGATCCTGGGGCGGCCCCTGCGTCGGGTCGAGATCGACCGCCGCATCGCCGCGCATGAGCGTGCTGCCTTGGAGCATCTGGTAGAGGAACTCGCTGACCCGCGCCTGTCCCTCGTGGCCGCGCACGGCGTGCAGATGGGGCAGGACCGCGTCCCGGTAGCCGCGCATCGCTTCCAGCGTGAGCAGCAGCACGATCTCCGAGGCGGCGAGCGTCTGGAAGGCGTCGTGCCACGCCAGCACGCCGATCCCACAGGTGGCCGAGGTGCCGTTGATCAGCGCGACCCCCTCCTTTGCGCCGAGCAGCACGCGGGCGAATCTGCGCGGCCTCCATCGCGGCCGCACCGTCCATCAGCGCGCCATCGTGATACGCCTGTCCGTTTGCGCCGGGGTGAGGTGTTTCGCCAGGGACCGGCGCGCTCAGCACCAGCGCGAGATGCGCCAGCGGCGCGAGATCGCCGGATGCGCCAAGCGATCCCTGCGCGGGCATGGCGGGCAGCACATCATGATTGAGCATTTCGACCAGCGTATTGATCACCTCGCGCCGCACGCCGCTGTAACCCTGCGCCAGCGTATGGGCGCGGATCAGCATTGCCGCGCGGACTACGTCGGGCGGCAGGTGCGGGCCGGTGCCGATGGCGTGGCTCAGCAGCAGGTTGCGGCTTAACTGGGCGGCTTCGGACTGGTGGCGGAAGACCGCGCGCCCGGCGTTATCGCCAAACCCGGTGTTGACGCCGTAGATCACGAGCGGCGCGTGCCCGTTGGTGCGCTCGATCTCGTCCATCGTGCGGCGGACCCAGGCGGCGCTGCGCTCCACGCGGTCGATCCGGTCGGCCAGTTCGGTGCCGGGCGGCGCGGAGTCGGGCAGCGGGCGGATGGGTGCCTGCTCGCGGGCGACGCGGACCACGTCGGTGATGCTCAGGGGATCGTGGCCGAGGATCAGCGCGCGGGAGTGAGTCGGGTGGGGGTGCATGGGAAGGAACCTCGTTTCTAAGAGTGTCTCAAAGTGTAGTAATTTCGCGTGTATTGTACCGCAAAACCAGGATCGCCGGGCCGATCGCCGGGCCGTGCAACGACCCGGCTATTTATCAGAAGGACCGCGAGCGGCCCTGACTGGATGCCGATCGTGTTGGTCAGCCCGGTTGACCGGGCTTCCGGTGAATAGCCGGGGGCTTGCAGTCCCCGGCGGCTGCCGAAATTCACCACGCTTCTTTACCAACCGGCGCGCCCCAATCAGTTTCACTGTGCAGGTTTTCCGGAGTGACTCGTGCCAATAGATTCTCGTTGCGTGAACGTCTCCGCCGCCACGCGAACACCGCCAGCACCACCCACAGCGCCCACCCCACCGCCGAGACGATCACGCCCGCGTAGAACGACGTGGGGCGATACTCAAATCTGACGCTATGCGATCCCGGCGGGACACACACCGCGCGGAAGACCGTATCGGCGCGGAGGATGTCGGCGTCGTTCGCCGTCGATGGTCGCGCGCCAGCCGGGATAATATTGGTCGCTGAGCACCAGCAGGCCGCCGTCGCCCTCGGTGGTGATCGTCACCTCGTTCGGGCCATAATCCGTGATGGTCGCCGTGCCCTCGCCGCCAGGACAGTCCACCGCGCGATCCACGAAGACGGTGGATCGCGTATCTGTCGCCGGGTCCAGCAGGCGAGCGCGCACCGCCTGATCGTTGGGTTCGACCACAATCGTATCCGCGATCCATGCGCGCGGGAAGGGATCGCGCCGCTGGTAGTAATAGCTGTCGAAGGCGATGCCGGTCAGCTCGAAGTCGGGGTTGTCGTAGGGTTCCAGCGAGGCGAAGTAGTTCACGCCGAGCAGCCGGTTGATCGGCGTGGCGGGATCGTTCGCGTCGGCGGATTGCTGCAGGCGGTCGAACGCCTCAATCGGCAGCGGATCGTAGCTTAGCACATGATAGTGCCCGGTGATGCTGGCCTGATTGGCCGGACCCCCATACGGCACGAGCACGCGCCCATCGGTTGGGACGTTTGTCCGCGCGCCGGTCCAGATCGGCGCTTCGGGTACGCGGCTCACCGTGGCGATGGGGATCACGACGTGCCACGCGTCCAGCACGATCAGCACTGCCGTCAGTCCCAACGCCCAGCGCGAGGTATTGGGCGTCGGATCGGGTTTGGTCCACAGCCACAGCACGCCCCACACGCCGCACAGGATCACCGCCGCTTTCGCCAGCACCCCGGCGATCAGCGCGGCTCGGTGCGGCATCGGCTCGACGTGGCTGGCGCTGGCATACCACCCGGAGAAGACAATCGCCAGCGCGAACAGCCCCACCACCGCCACCGGGATCCACAGGCGCAGCGCCGGGTGGAGCAGCGCGCGGCGCTCGTCGGGTGGACTGGTTTGCAGCGCCGTGATCAGCAGAGCGGTCAGCCCCGCCATGCCCATCACGACCAGCAGCAGCGCCCGCGCCGGCACGCGGAACAACCCATATCCCGGCACCCAGCGCACCAGCAGCGGCATCAGCGCGCCGCCCACGCCCAGGCTCAGCACCAGCCCCAGCGCGATCAGCCCCAGGAAAAAAGCTGTCTCACGCCGCCGCAAACGGATCGCCAATGGGATCGCCAGCAGGGGCAGCAGGCCCGCGTAGGCGGTGAACTCCTCGTAAAAATCCGCGCCCCAGTAATACGAGGGCGGCGTTTTGGGATTGCCGAACAGATCCGGCAGGGCCAGCGCGGAGAGGAACTGCGCCGGGGGCAGGGCGTGCGTATTGGCAAAGTCGAGATCGCCGGATTCGCGCGTGGCGCGCTGCGACAGTTCCGCCGCCGGGAGCAGCAGCGCCGCCCCCAGGATCGCCCCGCCGATCCCAATAATCACCAGCCGGATCACCGCCCCACGCGCCGCCCGCCGTGGATCGGGGGAGGACACGACGTGCCACACCCCGATCGCCAGCAGCCCCCAACCCATGTAGATCAGCAGCGGCGTATAGCCCGCCAGCACCGCCGCGCCGATCACGCCGATCCCCGGCAGCAGGGCGAACCAGCCGGGCCGAGTTAGCGCATAGCGATACGCGAGCATGGCCCAGGGAATCCAGGCGAAAACCAGCAGGAGGTTATAGTGCCCGATGTAAAAACGCACGCCGGCCCAGCCGCTCATCGCGAAGACGACGCCCGCCAGCAGACTCCCGCTGTGCGTCGCGCCGAAACTGCGCGCCAACCGTGCCATGCCCCACGCGCCGATCCACACGTGCAGCGCCATCAGCAGGCCGATCCCACGCTGCACGCCGATCAGCCAGACCAGCCAGGAGCCGGGATAAAACAGCGCCGCGTGCGGGTTGCCGATCAGCGGCACGCCGATCATCTGGTGCGGATTCCACAGGGGTAATTCGCCGTCCTGCAAAGTCTGGCGGATGTATTCCTGAAGCGGGTAGAACATCGTCACGAAGTCGTTGCCGTCGAGCACCTGCCCAGCTTCCGGCGGCGCGATCACCGGCCGGAGCAGGATCACGGTCAGCAGCGCGAGGATCACCGGGACCAGCCACGGCCGCCGGTCGAAGAGGTCTTCCATGCGTTCCCCCAAGGGATGAAGGTTACAGGCTGCGAGCGCCGCCGGGCCGTGCAACGACCCGGCTATTTACCGGAAGCGCCCTGAAGGACGCTGACCACCTCGACCAGGGCCGTTCACGGTCCTTCCGGTAGAGAGCCGGGGGCTTGCAGCCCCTGGCGATTTTCGGGTAACTCACACCGCGCGGCTGTAGAGCACCTGCGGCGCGCCGTCCGCCTCGTATTCGACTTCGAGCAGCGGCAGCACGTAATCCCAGGCGAACGCGACCAGCGCCGTATAGTCGTGCCGCGCCGTCCAGTCGCGCAGCGCCATGATCAGCAGGTTGTTGATCGGACGCCGCGACCAGATATAGGCATGCACGCGATCCGGCTGGTAGCGATCCTGCTGCATCAGCGCGTAGGCTTCCTGCCCCGTCACCGTGATCTGGAGCCGCGCCGATTCCGGCTCCACGATCTCCGGCACGCTGTTCCAGAAGCCGGGCGGCATGCGGTCCCACTCCTGGCGGGCGCTCTGGTAGCGGCCCAGCGGCATGTGCCAGCCCTCGATCTGGGCCGGATCAAACGTCTTGAGTTCGCTCGCCTTGTAAAACACGCGCCCTTCCTGCGAGCGGATCACGATCCGCTGGCCGTTGTGCGCGCGGTTAAAATGCATATGTTCCAGCAGCGCGGCGTTTGGTTCGCCGTCGGCGACGGTTACGCGCTTGCAGCGGATGGCCTCGGCAATTTGCAGGATATAACGCAGCAGCGCGCTGTCCAGCCCGGACTCGCCGTAATCGGGATGGACGATCAGCCGGGATATATTGATGTGATGGCCGAACGGCTCCGGCTCGTGCCCGATGGTAACTTCGGCTTCCGCCCCGACGCGCCCTTCGATCTCGGCCACCAGCGGGAACCCATCACTGCCGCGCAGCAGGTTGGCGATATGCACGGCGGTCATCTCCACGCTCGCCCAGGGGCCGCCGTTCAGCCAGCGCTCAAACAGCGACAGATCCTCATAACTCGCCGGGATCAGCTCGCCGGCGGGGGTGCGGCGCGTCCAGGCAGGGATCGCCGCGTTCGCCAGCGCGGTAATGCTCGTGGCATCCGCCAGGGTTGCCTGTCGCACGGTAATTTGGGACATAGTTCAAATCTCCCGTGTGTGGTCTTGCGTGCTGCCCATCCATCGCCGGGCGCGACCGCGCCCAGCCGCTCCATTATAGCCCCCGGATGGGTGGGCGCGCTATGAACCCTTGCACATTTGCGCCGGGGCGGTAAAGTAGAGGGGGGCGATGAGTCGAACAATGAAGACACTAAGGAGGCCCGGTTTGGCTCTCGAAGAGCGCGACGAACGCGATGATCTGTTTATCTTTTCTGGCACGTCAAACAAACGCCTGGCGCAGCGCGTCTGCGACGATCTGAAGGTCCCCCTGCGTGAGACGCACGTCCGGCGCTTCAGCCACGGGACCCTGCGGGTCCAGTTAGGTGAGAGCGTCCGCAGCAAGGATGTGTATATTATCCAGTCCCTCACGCCGCCGGTCCACCGCCATATCATGCAGCTGTTGATGATGCTGGATATTGCCCGGCATGGCGACGCCCGCCGCGTCACGGCGGTGATCCCATATTATGTCTATGGCCGCTCGGATAAAAAAGACGCCCCGCGCATTTCGATCACCGGCAAGCTGGTGGCCCAGTTGATCGAAACAGCCGGCGCAGACCGGGTGATCGCCATGACGCTGCATTCGCCGCAGATTCACGGGTTCTTTGATGTCCCGCTGGATCACGTGACCAGTATACACGTGCTGCGAGAATATTTCCGCCAGAGCGATCTGACCGATGCCGTGCTGGTGTCGCCGGATGTGGGCTATGCCAAGCAGGCGACCAAACTGGCGGGCGGACTCAAGATCCCGCTGGCGATTGGCAGCAAGGTCCGCCTGGACGATAACAAGGTCGAGATCAAATCGGTGCTGGGGGGCGACCGGGCCGCCAAGCGCGCAATCGTGATCGATGACGAGATCGCCACGGCCGGTACGATGGTCGAGATCGTGCGCGCCATGAACCGGCTCGGCACCGAACGTTTTTCGCTGGCCTGTACGCACGGGCTGTTCACCGGCGAGGCGATCAACCGTCTGAACGCGCTCGACTGCGTGGAGGAGATCGTCACGACCGATACGGTTTACGCGCCCCACGCGGAGGATGGCATCGAGAAGCTAAAAGTGATCTCGGTCGCGTCGGTGCTCGGTGACGCGATCCTGTGCAATCACCTGGGGCAGTCGCTCGGAGAGCTGTTCGCTTTCTGGGATGATGAGGACTCGCCGTCCGACGTGTCACTCGGTTAGCGGTTTTCCTACGCGGGAACATATACCTTCTATGTTAATCCCCGACGGATATTAACCCGCCGCGCGTCGCTGCGCCTGTGGCCGATCCTGCTGATCCTGCTGCTGGCGGCTGCGGCGCGTTTTCATGATGCGGCGTCTCGCCCGGTCTGGACCGACGAAGGCTTCATGGCCTGGATCACGGAGGACATGTCGCCGGACGTGGTGATCGACCGCGTCGAGATGTGGGATCGCCACCCGCCGCTGTATGTGCTGCTGGTCGGGACCTGGCGCACTGCCGCCGGTGACTCGCGGATCGCGCTGCGCTTCTGGGCGATCATGAGCGGGCTGCTCACGACGGCGCTCGTCTACCGCATCGGCGCGGATGCGTTCGGCGCAGATGTCAGCGGCGCACGAACCGCGCGTTATGGCGCGCTGCTGTTCGCCGTGCTGAACATGGCCGTGTATTACGCGCAGGAGATCCGGGCTTACAGCGCGCTGATGCTGGCGGTGTGCCTGATGACGCTGTTCTTTGTGCGCTACTTGCGCCGCCCGCGTGTCTCGCTGCTGGTAGGATACGCGCTGAGTGTCGCCCTGATGCTGTACACGGTCTATCTTGGCGTGCTGGTGCTGGCCGTGCAGGGGGTGATCGCGCTGCTGTGGCGCGGACCGTGGCGCGCGAAACTGCGGTTAGGGGCCGCGGTCGCCGCCGCGTTTGTGTTGTTCGCGCCGTGGCTGGTCGTCATCCTGCGCCAGCGCGATCGCGTGCAGGGTGGGATCGAAGGCGCACCCGGCACCTATGCCACGACGCTCGACAGCGTGCGCACCCTGTCCGAATTCCTGTTCGGCAGCCAGTTGGCGCTGGTCGGCGGGCTGTATCTGCTCGGCGCATGGTTTTTGCTGCGGCAAAGGATCATGATTCACCACAGAGGGCATTGCAACCTCACCCCCCGCCCCCCTCTCCAATATACGGAGAGGGGGAGCCGACAGCGGGCGTCCTCCCCTCTCCGCGTGTGGAGAGGGGATTGAGGGGTGAGGTAAAGCTTTTCAATTCTTCTGTGCCCTCTGCGGTTCATCTTTATCTTGTTCTGGCCGGGGGCGGACTGTTTGTGCTGATGGTCGTGGCGAACCTGTGGGTCGCGGTGCTCGCCGCGCGGACCCTGGTGTTTCTGACGCCGTTCCTGATGCTGGTTGCCGGGGTGGGGCTGGCCCTGATCCGGCCGCGCGCGCGGATCGTGTTCGCCGCGCTGATCGTGCTGCTGGCGCTGGACGAGAATCAGGTCATCCAGCCGCGCCTGGATTATGACGTCACGGCGCGAACGGTCGCAGAGTCCTTTTCGCCCGGCGATCTGGTGATCCTCGAAACGGGCTGGGACGATAACCCCTTCCGCTACGAGTTGTCGCTGGCGCTGCCCGATGATACCGACATCATTCGCACGCTGCCCTGGGTCGATCCCGCCACGATCACGCCGGTCGTGCCGCAGGTCGCCGATACCGTCCGGGCGCACCCGCGCGTCTGGGTGGTGCAGTGGCTCCAGGGATCGCAGGTCATCCCGTGGTTGGAGAGCGGCGAGGATGGTTATCGCCCCGTGCTGGACGAGGCGATCCCGGTGGGCACGCAGTACGCCGACCGCTATCCGGAGTCGCCTACCGTGCGCGCGATCCTGTTCGAGCGCCCCGATCTGGATGCGCCGCCGCGTGTGTATGGCAATGTGCTGGCCCTGCAGGACGCGCTGCTGCCGGAAAGGATCTCAGCCGGGGACGATCTGCATGTGGACCTGTGGTGGTCGGCGGTCGAGCCGCCCCCGCTGGATTATTCGGTGGGCGTCTACCTGATGGCGCAGGATGAAGATCGGGTTGTGGCGCAGCACGACGGCGCACCCGGCACCCTCCCCACCAGCCAGTGGACTCCCGGCGAGCCGGTGTTTGACCGGCACACGCTGCCCCTGCCGGACGATCTCGCGCCGGGTGTGTACCGGGTGGCGGTGGGCGCGTACTGGTTCGATGACCCCGATCCGCTCGACGTGGATGGCGCACCCTTCGCCATCGTGGGCGAGGTGCAGGATACGCTAGCCCACTGTAATCCCCCTGCTAAACCCTTCCCCGGTAAAAATTGACAATTCCTGAAAAATTCATCAAATACAGTTGATATAAACGTGATTAAAGCTTAAGCTGTAGTTATCTCCCCGGTGAATGTTGTCAATTTTTCGGAGCTGACATGAAGATCGCACACGGTGCCCTCATTCTGATGATGGTGATGGTATTAGCCGCATGTGGCGGCGGTGAAAAGAAGGCGGATGCGAAGCCTATCACTCCAATCTCGTTCCAACTGTCGTGGACGCATGAGTATTCATCCGCTCCGTTATATATGGCAGTCGAGAACAAGCACTTCCGAGACGAAGGGCTAAACGTTACCTTGTTGGAAGGTGGTTTTCAGGAAGGCGTATTTGTGGACAGCCTTCAAGTCGTCCTGGATGGCAAGGCGCAGTTTGGGACATCCGATCTGGCCAGCCTGCTGCAGGCTCGTGCGGCTGGAAAACCGCTGGTCGCGATCGGCGCAGCCACACAGCGCAGCCCCTTTGTGCTGATCTCGCTGGCGGAATCGGGTATTACCGTGCCTACCGATCTGGTGGGTAAAACGGTCGCGATTACCGACGGCGGCGCACGACTGATCTATAATGCGCTGTTGGAGACCCTCAATATCGATCCGGCCAGCGTGAATACGATCCCGCGCGTGTCGTTTGAAATCGACCCGCTCCTGAATGGCGAGGTGGATGTGTTGGGCGGCTGGACTATCAATGAAGGCCAGCAGTTGCGGGAGGCAGGGCACGAACCTCACTTCATTCTGTTCAGCGACTACGGCATCGAACTCGTCTGATTTCCTGGTCTTTGCAACGGAGGATATGATCAAGAACCAGCACGAGGTAGTCGCCGCCTTCATGCGTGCCTTCCAGCAAGGGCTTCAGGATACCGTGGATAATCCTGGCAAGGCGGCAGAGTTGGCAGTGTCTTACAACAGCACGCTGGATCTGGCGGGACAAAAGGCGCGGATGCAGGTCTTCCTGCCACTGCTCGATCCGATGGGCGGCACCAAGGGAGCCCTGGATCCAGCCATGTTTGAGTTTAACTACAATCTGTTATTGGAGGGCGGCATGCTCAGCCAGCCCTTTGACGTAACCCAAGCCTATTCGCTCGACTTTGTCCAGTAAGCAAGGCATTCCGCCGGGTGGCCTGGGCGGGTTTACAGACCCAAACTTATTGAGCTCTGCGCTCAAAACAAGTACCGTGCGGTTTTCGTACGGGCAACCCTTGGGTTGCTCAATTGGGCGGGGCTTGCCCCGCCGCAACGAGGATTTCCATTCCTGATCTTGTTTATCCCTATCCCCCGCCCGACCTTCGGTCGGCACCCCTTCTCCCCGCACGCGGAGAAAGGGGAGTCGCAAGTCCCCTCTCCGCGTGTGGAGAGGGGATTTAGGGGTGAGGTTAACCGCACCACATTTGTGGCCGATCTTGGTCGTTAAGGTACATCAAAATCCTCTTCTCCAGGCGAGTTGGGAGAGCACGCCGGGAAGTGACGCTCGTTTTTGTCGGAAATACACAAGAAACGTTGACGAATGACCCTATTCCGCGTACAATCACCCTAATGAAATTCATCAACAGGTATTGAACCATGTTTCATCATTGCGCTTGTATGTGTCTGAAGCGAGGGCGTTAGCCAACTAGCTCAGACCGGACAGATTATCTTCAAGGCCAACGGCTGAACGGCGTGGCAGCGACCCTCGACCATCGAACGGGTGCTCCGCGCTTTTTGTTTGCCCGTTGGCCTTGTTCCATTCAGGAGGAAGCATGACGAACGAACGCCGCGTTGATCACAACGCGATCCGAACCAATCAAATCTTCACCATTTCGCTGCTGGCGCTGGCGTTTGTGCTGGACTGGCCCGCGCTGGCCGCGTTTGTCGCCGTGGTGATGCTGATCTCGGCGCTGGTGCCGCCGCTGGGATTGTTTACACGCATTTACCGGCATATCCTGCGCCCGGCAGGGATCGTCCGGCCGGATGTGCTGATCGACAACCCGGAGCCGCACCGTTTCGCGCAGCTTCTCGGCGGGATCATGGTGTCGCTCGGCGTCATCCTGCATCTGGCGGGCGCGGATGCACTCGGCTGGGTGCTGCCGGGGATCGTGATCGTGCTGGCGAGTCTCAACCTGTTCGCGGGGTGGTGCGCCGGCTGCATGATGTATTACTGGCTGAACCGGCTGGGCGTGCCCGGCTTTAACCGCGCCCGAATCGAGGCCACCCGATGATCGAACGGCTGCTGATTCTGATCGTGCTGGGTGTGCTGGCGGTGGCGGGGTACCGGCTGTTCCGGCGCTGGCAGGTCTGCCGGGCGGCGCGCGTCGCCCCGTGCGACCCGCTGCTGCGCTCATTGCGGCCGGGCATCCCCGCGGTCCTCTATTTCACGTCGCCCACGTGCGTTCCGTGCAAGACGCAGCAGCGCCCGGCAATTCAACGCCTGCTGAGCGAATTGGGCGACCGGGTACAGGTGATCGAGGTAGACGCGCTCGAACAGCCCGACGCCGCCGATCGCTGGGGCGTGCTCAGCATCCCCACGACGTTCATCCTGGACGGTCGGGGCCAACCGCGCACGATCAATTACGGCGTGACGCGTGCCGAGAAGCTCAAGCACCAGTTGCAGGGGTTATGAGCCTCACCCCCGACCCTCTCTCCACAAGGTAGAGAGTAAGGTGAGGGGCGTTTTCGTAGGGGCAACCCTATGCATATCTACAATTTAATCGGGCAATCTCTCGTAGGGGCGTATTGCAATACGCCCCTACAGGTTACCCCGCAATTTACGACACAAGGCAATTGTGCCCCATCCGATAAGAGATCAGGTAAACAATCCGTAGGAGAGCACCCCTGTGTGCTCCCAGTCGCGCGGACGGACACAGAGGTCCGCCCCTACGATGACCTCACAATTTACCGGATGGGGCAATTGGGTTGCCCATTTGGGCAAGGCAAGCCCGCCCCTGCGCGGCGGTACGATCGCCCCCTCTCTACGACGTGGAGAGGGGGGCGGGGGGTGAGGCTAACGGGGCTTACGCGCGTTGCAGACAGGGCACGCCGCCGGATCGACCACCTTCACATCGGCCACGGTCTGGCTGACGCCCTCCACATCGGTGATCGTGCGCAGAATCCGCTTGCGCTCGTCCTCGTCGTGGGTATAGCCGATCACAATCACCTGCCCATTCGCCTCAGCGAACAATTCCAGATGATCAAACGCTAACCCGTTCCGGCGCAGGGCGGAGAAGATCTCTTCGCGGAGCCGGTTCGTGGCCGGCGTGGCGGGTTGATCGGATTCGGGTGGAGTGATAAACCAGGGAAATTCCGTCTCGGTCCGGCTCTCGTCCTCGGCGGCGAGCTTTTCCGGCTCCTGATTGACCGGGCGGCTGTCCTCGTAGGCATGAAAGTGACTTAACAGGTCGGTGAGAAACGACTGCTTGACCTCAACATCCCAATAGGCGGGCGGTGTCTCGCGCCCGCGCTGCCAGCGCTGCGCCAGCCGGTTCGCCTCGCGCCGGAGGTGCTCCACACGCTGCATGATCGCCGTATCCAGCGAGAGGGTCTGCGCATTAAGCTGGCTCATCAGCAGATCTTGTAACTGATCATGTTCGATTTCGGCGTTATGCAGTGACGCCTGCAGGCCGTTCGCTTCAAGGCAGTCTTCGCAGCCGTCCAGCGCGCTCTGAAGCCGCGCCATTTTTTGATCCAGTTCGTTCATCTGGTGGTTGAGAAATCCAATCACCTGTTCGTGATTCAATTCGGCAGGCATCGCCCACAGCTTTCCCTAAGAAAATGCGAACTCTTACACGATACAGCGCAGATTGTAACGCAAATATGCCGGGGCCTGATACGGCATTTGTACCAAAACCAGCCGTTCTGCTCCGGCAGGGTGAAGGGGGCTAGCCTGTAGAACCCGGCCTCATGGGCCGCTGCTCGACCACTCCTCAACGGGGCGGATGTTGATGGATTCGATCATGTCTTTGACCAGATTGTGCGGAATTTTCTTGTCGCGCGGGCCCCAATAATCGACGCGCATCCACAGCATGATCCCGTCATGCTCGATATACACATCCCACGCGGCGCTTTTGGTGCTGCCTTCGCTGGTGTACTCATAATAATAGGCCTTGTAGCCGTCGATCGTCGTTTCGTTGTGGTCGTAACGGACTTTTCCCGCATTCCACATCCATCCGTTTTCGTACCACTCGTAATTCGTCTTGGCCCAGCTGCCGTTATCATATGACGGCGATGAGGTCGGCACGTCCATCACGATGATCGAGACCTGGTGTTCGGGCACGTTGCCCCCGCTGAACATCATGCCGATGCTGTCCGCCATCATCCCGCCTAAATCAATATCATGGCTGGCGAACCACTCCACCTCGTTGTAGAAGCTGTGGTTGGCGATGCCGCACACCGGATAGCCCGACGCATCGTTCTCGCAGCGCTGATCCCATCCTTTCGGGTATTTGATGGTGAACGAGCCGGCGTCCATCCGGGTCAGGTCGGGGACGGAATCCCCGCGCAGGCTGACCCAACCCGCGCTGTCCAGATACCACAGGATCAGCACGGCGACGGCAAACAGCGCCACGACGGCGAGCGCCAGCCCCAGCGTGCGCTGGACGCGCGGCTTCGCCCGTTCGTAATCAAACCCATCGTCTTCTTCCACGGGCGTACCTGTGGCTGCTTCGGGCGACGCTTCCGGCACGAATTTGAGCCCTGGACCCCAGTCCGGCTGGCTGCCGGTGCCGGGTGCCTGCGCGCTGCCCTCCAACTCGCGGCCGAGTTTGGCATAGGCGGCCGGATTGAACGCGCGCGCGGAGTCGAACGGATCGTAGGATGTGCTGGATGAGACATTGCTCGGGGCGAACAGGTTCTCCGAAGATCCGCTGCGGGCGATGTGGTGAGAAATTCCTCAAACGAGGCTGGTTTGGCCGAAGGGCGCGGCGGGAGTCCAGGTGCGGCGGGTGCGTTAGCAGCGGCTCCTAATCCACCCAGTACCAGCTCATCCGAAGGGAAATCGTCGTCCGAAACCGGAGTCGGGGTCATCACCGGGGCGGCGGGGCGCGATATGGCGCGCGGCGGCAGTCTGCGGGGCTGGCTCGCGGTGCGGGGCGGCATAGCGGACTCGGCTGGATCTGCGGGTTGCGACGCGGGTTCAGCCGCCGCGTCTGACCCGGTCAGCGTCTTGTCGAGCATGGCGCGCGCCTTGGCATGGGTGGGATCGAGCTTCAGCACGGTTTCGAGGCAGCGGCGGACGAGTTCCGGCTGGTTCACGGCATGGGCCATCAGCCACCAGCCCTGCGGATCTTCCTTATGGGCGGCCAGATAGGTTTTGAGCAGCCGGCCCGCGTCCTGTTGTTGGCCGGCCCTAATCAGCCGATACGCTTCAATCAGTTCGGGGGAAGGAGATTGGGGCATACGACGACCTGTCCTGTCACTCGCTGATCGGATAGTGGCGAAGGCGTGAACTGCTCCCTAGTATACCCCGGTCGGTGAAAATCGCGCTCGTTGGCCTCACCCCCGGCCCCCCTTTCCACAGCGTGGAGAGGGGGCTTCGTGTAGAACCGGAGCAGACGGTTGGCATCGTAGGGGCGTATTGCAATACGCCCCTACAAAAACATACCAGGGATGAGTTCCGTGTTTAGATTAGGGGTGAGGCTCACAGCGCCTTTTCGACGCGCACCCAGGCGGGCAGCGCCCGGAATCCCAGCCGAAGGTTAAGCTGGTACATCGGATTCTGCAAATCGTTGTTGGTCATGATCTCCTTGACCCCGTGCCGCTGCGCGTAGGTGATCGTCCGGACCTTGAGCGCCGTGGCGATCCCCTGGCGGCGATATTCCGGGCGCACGCCGGTTACACTGGTCTGGAAGTGCTCCGGGTCGGTATCGCTGATACTGCCCTGACTCTCGCCCACGTACCGATCGCCGTCCAGCGCGACAAACCAGGCAGCCGGGTCATACGCCGGCCCGTTGAGGCGTGCCGCACACCACAGAGTCGAACGTGTGCCGGTGTTTTTCGCCCGTCGTTGGGATGTCGCGGCTGATGGTCGTATCCAGCTCGTAGAGCTTCTGCTGCCAATCGCCATCCTGCGCCTGCAAATCGCGCAGCACCCGGATCTCAATTCCGGCGGTGCGGACTCGTTCGAGCACGGGCGCAAACCGGCTGGCATCAAACGCGGGTACGTCCAGCAGGGAGAGATTCTCGCGGGCGACTTCGCGGAAGCCGTAGTCGGCAAAAAAGCGCATGGCTTCGGGCTTGTCGTCCAGCATACCGGACGTGATGGCGATCAGGTCCTTGCCGTGCAGCGCCGCCAGCACGTGATCGAGATAGGCCGGGCGGATGTCGGCCGCGTCGCGGGTGGGATTGGCATAGATGGTGATGAAAACCTTCTGCGGGTGGAATGCCCAGCGGTTCTGCCCGTACTCGCCATACGCGACCACCTCATCGCCGCGCCGGATCAGATCGCGCCGGAAGAGATAGTCGGGACTGCGCGCGCCGTCGGTGTGCTTCCACTCATCCAGCGAGAGCGGGCGCGGTGTTGAAGACGCCCGCTTCGATCGCGGCGATGGTCTCATAATCCGCATCGGTGTAGGCAAACGGTTGGATGGATAACATAGTGCGGCTCCTTGGTTCTCGCGGCGCGGGCGGATCGACCTGGGGCGGGTGCGTCCGGGGACGGACAACAAAAAACCGCAGGTCGGTCGCCTGCGGTTCGCGTTTCGATGGGTAGAGTCTATCGGTCAGCAGGCGGAATGCGACAAGGCACAGTTTCGCCAACCCCTGTCACCAGGGGAAGGGCGCGGTGATGTGTGGACAGTGTCGTCACCATGATTTCTGCTTCCTGCGAACGATTAGTCAGTCCTCAATCTGAGGCGTGTCACTTATACCATAAGCGCTGCACAAAGGTCAAGGGTTTTATAGCACGCGCTTATGCTGTTTAAGAGTTAAAGCGGGATACGCCGTCAGGTTTACCCCTATCCCCGTCCGATTCGGTCGGCCCGTGTCGCGCGGGAAGTCCTCTCGTTTAGGAGGGATGGAGGGTCAAGCAGGCTGGCGGCGACCGCCGCGTTCAGCGATTCCGCGCCGGGCACCATCGGGATGGCGATTGAGGTGTGCGGGCGTTCGCGCGCCGCGCTGCCGGTTCCGTGCGCCTCACCGCCCACGATCAGCATCGATGGACGCGTCCAGTCCACGGCGTCGTACATCAGATCGGCGGCGGCATCCGCGAGATAGACCGTATGATCGGGGAAGCGCGCCGCGAGATCGGCCCAGTTGAGGGCGTGAACCGGCACGCGATACTGCGCGCCCATACCCGCCCGCAGCGTCTTGGGATTGTACGGATCGACGGTGCCGGGCATCAGCGCCAGGAGTTCGACGCCCGCGGCAGCGGCGGTGCGGATGACCGTGCCCAAATTGCCGGGATCCCGCCACGCATCCGCCACGAATACCAGACCGGGCACAGCGGGGATCGGCAGGTCGGGCCATGGGAAGACGCCCAAAATCCCCTGCGGAGTCTCGGTATCCGCCATGTCGCTCAGCAGGGTGTCGGGCACGCGCAGGCAGTCCACGCCCGCGCTGTCCAGCCGCGCGATCAAATCCTGGACCGGCTCGCCCGCGCTCTCGGCAAAGAAGACGGCATCAGGCCGCGCGCCCGTCTGGAAGGCGTCCGCGACCAGCCGCACCCCTTCCAGCACCAGCCGGCGCTGCTGGCGGCGTGTCTTGGCCTGCCGCAGGAGCAGCCGGGTTTGCTTAACGCGGTCATTCTGGGGACTGCTGACGGTCGAGATCATAGGCTTTGGAAGCGTCCAGGTCGCTATCGAACTCAGCTTCGGCGGACCAGCGCCGCGCCGGGACCGGCGGCGCGACCGTGAAGATCGGCGGCAGATGGGGCAGATCGTCGTCCAGGTGTGCCGGATCGAGGGATAGCTGTGCGTCCAGGCGGGCGGCCAACTGAGGCAGCCCGGAGCCCTCGTCATCGTGGCGGAAGTTGAGCACCAGCAGCGTTTGCGGGCCGCGGCGGCGATCCATCACCAGGGCGCAGCGCGCATGATGCCTGGTCGAGCAATCCACAACGCGGAATTCAGCGACGTCGTCGAACGTGCAGCGCGTCCGGCGCTGCCCGCTGTACGAGGGATCAATTTCGATCGCACACCGGGCGTAATCAAACGTGATCCGCAGGAACCGCGCGCGCAGCCCCCACAGATAACCTGCTGTATAGAGCAGGGCCGCCACGGCCGCCGCGATAATCACCAGCGCCAGCCCAAAATCGAGCGTCCCAGGCCCAATCAGACCGGCCAGGGTCAGCACCACGGCCGCGCCGATCCCCACGGCCAGCCCGCCCGCGGCACACCACAGCAGCACAGGCAGCATCCACCGGCTGTCCGGCAGAGTGTAGGTCAGGGTCGTGCGGTGAGCTTCGTCTGCAACCTTGATGCGTGCGCGTGACATGGCCGCTGGCTGGCCGCCTTTCTGCAAACAAAAAAATCCGGCGACTCACCCAACAAGCGCCGGAAAAGCGGAGAAGCCTTCAGCGATCAGCTAAAACCGAGAAGCTCCTGCCAGCGCGTTGATGGACACAGTTGAACGATCCCGTTCATCAGCTTTTGTTTTGGCGGACCGCAGACCGCTGCGAGCTGACGACTTGTCGCTGACCGTTTCTATTGTGCCTGCTGCGCGACAGCCGCCAGGGCAGCGAAGGTCTGACCGTCACGGACGGCAATATCGGCCAGGACTTTGCGATCCAGGTCGATATGCGCCTGCTTCAGGCCGTACATGAACCGGCTGTAGGATAGCTGGTTGATGCGCGCGGCCGCGTTGATGCGTGCGATCCACAGCCGGCGCAGGTCACGGCGGCGGTTGCGGCGGTCGCGATAGGCGTACCACTGGCTTTTCATCATGGCTTCATTGGCGCGGCGGAACAGACGGTGCCGGGTGCCCCATTGGCCGCGTGTCATGTGCAGAATTTTCTTATGGCGACGGCGAGTAACGTACCCGCTCTTCACACGAGTCATGGACTATTTGCTCCTTTAGATTCGTTCGTAACGGCAGTGCCGGGCGCAAACGCCACGACCTACGCCGGGGGATTCGCTCGGAACTTCTTGATATACGGCAGCAGACGACGCACACGCTTTTTCTCGTTGCGCGCGGTCACGGGCTGCATTTCGCTGAGCTGCGCCTTGCTGCGCGGTGATTTGCGGCGGCGCAGGTGGCTCTTGCCGCCCTTGGTCCGCAGCAGTTTGCCCGTGGCGGTGACGCGGAAGCGCTTGGCGGCGGCCTTGTACGTCTTCAGCTTGTATTTCTTCGTTGATTTTTTCTTTGGCACCGTGTTACTCCCTGTAAACACACTTGCACCGCACAGGAGTGCGGCGCAGTTAGACCTACCCTGATCAAGACAGATGAGCTTATTTCTTCTTTTCAGTCGATGGAGCCAGCACCATCAGCATCGTGCGCCCTTCCATGTTGGGCGATTGTTCCACGACAGCAATATCATTCAGATCTTCGGCAATTTCGGTCAGCATATCCCGCGCAATTTCGGGATAGGTGATCTCGCGCCCGCGAAAACGGATGCGGACCTTGACCTTCATACCTTCTTCCAACCACCGGCGCGCATCCCGCACTTTGAACGAGCGGTGATGGTCGTCGGTTTTGGGACGCAGCCGGATTTCCTTTACCTCGATGGTCTTTTGCTGCTTGCGCGCCTCGCGGTCTTTTTTGGCTCGTTCGTACAGGAACTTGCCAAAATCCATGATCTTGCAGACCGGCGGTTCGGCGTTGGGCGCAACTTCAACGAGGTCCAGTTCGTGATCTGCCGCGCGCTGCAAGGCATCGCGGAGCGATACGACCCCGACATTTTCGTTTTTTTCGTCGATCAGCCGAACCTCGCGTGCGCGTATCTGTTGGTTGATCCGGTAATCTCCTGCGCTGATGGCCGTGTTCCTTTCACGATTGATGCTGGATTTTGGTGTTGCAGTGTAGCATAGCCGTCGCATTTCGTCAACCGTGTGAGGGGAAGAGGGCAGGGCAAACGCATCAAATTGGTTTTTCCTGGCCTCACCCCCTCAATCCCCCTCTCCAGCCGAGCTAGAGAGGGGGACATGCTGGCGCGATCTCCCCCTCTATGGCTATGCCGGAGAGGGGCACGGGGGGTGAGGTAAATTACCGAACCGTTACCGCATTTCACTCGCGGTGGACGGGCAGATAGACAGTGAACGTGCTGCCTTCACCCTGCGTGCTCAAAAGCTCGATGCGCCCGTCGTGCAGATCGACGATCTCCCTGGTGATCGACAGGCCCAGGCCATGACCGGAGGCCATGCGCGAGGCCTGCTCCGCCCGGAAGAATTGATCGAAGAGATACACCTGCTCCTCGGGCGCGATGCCGATCCCGGTATCCGATACGGACATGCAGATCTCGTTGCCGGTCTGTTCCAGCCGCAGCGTGATCTGGCCGCCTTCGGGGGTGTACTTGATGGCATTGCCGAGCAGATTGCGCAGCACGCGCATTACCTGCTGCGGATCGGCGTAGAGATACGAGGACTGCAAATTGCGGGATACATCCAGATGCAGGTTCTTTTCCTGTATGGATGGTTCGAGCGTGCCGAGCAGTTCATCGCTGTGGCTCACGAGGTCGAACCACTGTTTCTGGGGCATCGAGCGCCGGGCGTCGAAGCGGGATAGTTCGAGAATGTCTTCCACCAACTCGCGCAGATTGTGCGCCTGCTGCTGGATCTCGCCCACCATTTCGCGGCGCTGGTGGTCGGGCAGGCGGTCGTAGTATTTGAGCAGCGTGCTGACTTGCAGCAGCACGACGGACAAGGGGGTGCGCAGTTCGTGCGACACGGTCGAGACAAACCGGCCCTTGAGTTCGTCCAACTCGCGGAAATATGTCACGTCGTGCAGGACGATGACCGTGCCCAGGGCCTGCTCGTCGGCGTCCTGGACGGCGGCGCTGTGCGCCTGGAGCGCGCGGCGCGAAACTCGCTCGTAGACGGGGCAGCGGCGCATATCAACCTCGTTAGGACTGCCGTCGAGCAGCCAGCACGGCCACGCGGGATCCTGCGCGGCAGCATGGACGCGATTGATCGACAGGCAGCGCGCTTCCTCATCGGTGGGCACGATGGCCGTCGTGGGCAGTGAGAATTCGACCGGCTCACCCATTCTCGTATCCCGCGTGCGCAGCCATTCCCACAACAAGACCGCCGCCCGCGCTGCGCCCCCCGTTTCCTCTGGATAAAACGAGAACAGGGCTTCCGCCGCCGGGTTCATCAGGGTCAAGTTGTGGTGCCGGTCAAAGACCAGCAGCCCGTCAGCCACGCCCTGCAAAATGGTGCGGATATGTGCTTCGTCGCGGATGGCGTCGCTGTACAGGCGCGCGTTGACCAGCGCCACGCCGATCTGCCGCCCGATGGCATCGAGCATACGCGTTTCTTCGGCGCGCCAGGGGCGCAGCTCGTTGTGGGCCAGCGTGATGATGCCCTGGATCTGGCCCTGCCGCCAGATCGGCACGCTCAGCACCGCATAGATCCCGGTTTCATCTGGAATATTGAAGGGATGGGTGTTGAGCGCGCCCGATGCCCGGCTGATCAAGCCCACGTTGGTCCCACCCAGTGTAAAGCCGGTGACCTGTTCCAGCGTCTCGGGCGAGATGCCATAACAGGCAGCGAGGCTCAGGGTGGTGCCGCCGTCCGACAGCAGATGGATCGCGCCGCCATGCACGCCGATCCGCTCGACGGTGGTTCGCAGCACGCCGTTGAGCATCGGCTCGATTTCCAGGGTGTTGCTCAGCGTTTCGGCGACGGCATTCCGCACGCTGAGATCGATGGTCCGTTCGATCACACGGTGCTCAAGGTCATCATAGGAGTGGGCGTTGTTAATGGCGATGGCGGCCTGATCCGCGAACGCTTGCAGCCGGTTCACATGCCGGTCCGTAAAGAAGCCGGGTTGTGTGCTGTTGACATTGATGAAACCGATGGTTTCACCGCCCACCTGGATCGGAGCGCCCATGTACGAGCGTATAAAGCGCGTTTCGGGAATATCGACCCAATCCGCGAACTCGTGGGTGTCCGGCACGATCAGCGGCTGGCCGGTAGCGGCCATGCGGCGCAGATTGGCCGTTGCGTCCAGTGGAAGCTGGAGGGAGCGCATCGCCGCCTCGTCCAGATCGGCGTCGATTGAGCAGTGGAAGCTGGTGACACGCGCCACGCCGGCATCGATCATCATGATGTCCGCGAAATCGTGCGGCACCACGCGGATCAGGTTGGTCAGGATTCGATCAAACACGCGTCGGGGGTCCAGGCTGCTGTTGATCAGCGCGGTGATGTCGCGCAGGGCCTCGGCCAGTTCGGTTTGCTCACGCAGGGCGTCTTCTGCCTCGCGGCGCTCGGTGATGTCGCGCCCAACCGATTGCATCTCGATCAGGTGACCCGAGTTCGTCAAAGAAACCCCTGTCCACCCATTCCTGCCAGCCAATGCTGCCATCCTGCTTGATGACGCGATGGATATCGCTTTCAAGCGGAGAGGCGGGAGTCAGTCGGGCCAACTTATCACGGATCTGCTGCCGGTCTTCTTCCACAACCAGCGAGAAGAAATCCACGCCGATGAGCGACTCGCGCGGCTGCCCATAATAGCGGCAGTAGGCGTCGTTCACAAAGGTGCGGGTGCCATCTGGCCTCCAGCGGACGAGCAGTTCAGTCTGATCTTCGACAATGGCACGGTAGCGGGTTTCGCTGTCGCGCACCTGCTGCTCGGTGCGCCGGCGCGAGAGTTCATGCGATGCCCGCAGCGAGACGATCTGCATGAGGCTCTCGGCCAGCGGCGGATCGGCCAGCGGCTTACGATCGAGGACGGCGATCACGCCCAGCGGCTTTCCGTTGCTGTCCCAGAGCGGGATACCCAGATAACACTCCGCGCCGATGATCGAAAGAGAAGACGGAAATTCCGGGAATAACGCCGTCACATGCGAATAATACTGGGGCCGATGCCCGACGACCGTCGCGCAGGGGGTGCGCGCCAGGGCATAGTCTACGTTTTCCGCCAGCCCGGTCACGGCATAATAACCCACCGTGCGGATGGTCTGCTCGGTGTTGGGTTCCTCTTGCAGTTCGCCGACCAAGGCGTAATCGACCTTCAGCGTTCGGGCGAGATATTCGACCAGCGAGCAGAAAAAAGCATCCCCGGTCAGGGTCCAGCTTTGCTGCGCCACATAATAGAGGGTTTCTTCGATGCGTTTGCGCTCGGTGATGTCCACCACGGCGAACACGACTCCGGCCGACAGATCGGATGAGTCCAGCGGGGACGAACTGAGCAGGATGTCGATCAGGGTGCCATCTTTGCGCAGGAAGCGAGTTTCAACGGTGCCGACTGGACCACAGGCGAACTGCGCATACTTTTCGGCCCCCACCCGCCGGAATTCCTCTTCAGTTTCGTAAAGGATGCGCGTACTCTGGTTAGTCAGTTCTTCGGCGGTGTAGCCGATCATCCGCTGAAATTGATCGTTCGTCCAATGCATGACGCGGTTGTACAAAAGCCCTATGCCGAAGGGCGCGGCGCGGAAGACGCTTTGCAGGGCGGCCTGACTCTGTTTGAGGGCCTCCTCGGTCCGCTTGCGCTCGGTAATATCGTGCGCCGACGACAGCACCGCCAACTGCCCGTGATAGGTGATCACCTTGGTCGTACACTCGATGTCAATGCGGCGGCCGTCTTTGGTGATGTGCGCTCCGGTGAAGCCGCTGAGCTTGCCCTGAGCCAGTTGTTTGTGCAGCCGCGCCTGGAATCCATCCGCATACTCGCCCGGATCATCAATATCCGCGGCGGTCATTTGCAGAAGCTCATCGCGCGTATAGCCCAGCCGGCGGCAGGCCGCGTCGTTGATGTCCAGGAGATTTCCTTCGAGGTCATGTACGACCACCAGATCATCGACACCTTCGAACAGCTCATGGTACTGTGATTCGCTCTCGCGCAGGGCCGTCTCGGCCTGGACGCGCGCCGTAATATCCCAAAACAGGGTGGCGAACTGCCCGCGACGCGGCGAAAACGCGGCGATATCGTAATAATGGTTCAACGGCGCGAAGAATTGCTCAAAACGCGCCGGCTCGCCCGTCTGCGCGACGTGGCCGTAGATGGTGAGCAGAGCGAGGTCCGTGCCGGGCAGCACTTCCGTCGCCCGCCGCCCGATGATTTCCGTGGCGCGCAGCCCTGTCATATCCTCGAAAGCCTGGTTGGCTTCCAGAAAGATGTAGTCGATCACGTCGCCCTGCGGGTTGGTGACGACCTGATGAAGGGCGAATCCGTTCAGCGAGTGATCAAACAGGTCGCGATAGCGCCGTTCGCCCTCGACCAGCGCCGCTTCGATCTGCTTGTACCGGGAAATGTCATTCAGAATGCAATCGCAGTAATCCGTGCCGGTCGCCTCGTCATGAACCAGCCACGCTGTGACAGCCCCCCAGATCGGCGTGCCATCCTTGCGCATGAACTGAAGCTCAGCGCCGGCCACCCGCCCCTTCGCGATAAGGTCGCCGATCAGCCGGGCACGGTCTGCCGGGTTCACATACACCTGGGGCACCCTGACCTTTTTCAGATCGGCTTCGGACTCATATCCGAGCAACTGGACAAACGCCGGGTTCGCCATCAGGAATTCGCTGTCGGCCACCGGTCTGGTGTGGTAGACGCCGAGCGGGATCGTATCGACGAAGGTCCGGTAGCGGTCTTCCGTGACGCGTCGGAGCGATTGGCCCACCTGTTCTTGCCGGGACAGATAGCGCGCGCCGATCAGGATGGTGGTCGTCACGGCGGCGGCCAAGCCGATCCCACGAACCACGGCTGAGAGATCAAACAGCGTCTCGCAGGCCAACAGAACCGCCGCCGGCAGCACGATCAGCCCGATCTCGGCACGCCGCAGCCCGCGAACCAGGGCGCTGTACACGCGTATGTAATGCTCCACGCTATTCTCCTGAGAGGTCAGTCTACCTGACTTGGACGTTTATTATAGTCCATCTTTGGCGCATGGACGTTAGAAAGCGATGAGGGGGAGGAGCGCGCGAGGGTCAAGTCCCTCTCCACTCGTGGGGAGGGATTTAGGGAGGGGCTGATAATCCTCGCCCTCAAATCTCGCGGCAGACGAGCCGATCGATCGCGGCGATGGCGGCGAGGTTCTTCTCCGCGTAGGCCCCACCGAGCGACACGGCGGCGCGCAGGGCGTCCAGCGGATAGGCCCCCGTCCGGCGCAGCACCTCCGCCAGCGCCATGATCGTCCAGGTGGTTTTGGGCTGGCCGGTAGAGTCGAAATCGAGCGCCACGACGCGCGCCCGCGTCTCGATCGGCAGCAGATCGGCGGTGATAACCACCGTCGCGCCGGGGTTCAGCCGGGCGAGGCGTGCCCGTTCTTTCGCCAGCCCTTCGGGGAACAGCACGATCATCACGTCGGGATCGGTGATCCCCAGGTGCAGCACCGGCTGCGGGCTGAGAATCACGTCCGCCGTCGAGTGCCCGGTCTTGACCGTGACCGGGTAATCGTTCTGCTGGGTCGCCCACAGCCCGGCCAGGATCGCGCCCCGGCAGAACATCGCGGCGGCGGTACCGATCTTCTGCCCGGCGGCTCCGGCGATCACCCAGCCCTGCGGCGCGCTGAGATCGCTGGTATAGGCGGCTTTGAGCGGGTGCGGCGCGAGCGTCGGCTGGCCCGGCTGATCGGTGTTGGCAGCGCCATAGGCGGCGCCATAGGCCGCGCCATAGGCGGCACGGTAGGCGCGGCTGTATTCCGGGCGGTCGCGCTGCGACAGTACGCCCGTGGGGAAATCCAACTGCTTCAGCGTGGCTTCGATCGAATCCTTCCTGAACTGGTTCGCCGGCGCAAAATAAGCCGTGCAGAGTTCCCACACATCAACCAACCCGAAACCGTCATAGTGGATTGCGTCGGCCAGCAGATCCGGCAGCGCTTTATCGAAGATCGTCGTGCGGGCGGTAAATCCGGCTCCGTTCACCGCCACGGTGCCGCAAATATCCATGGGGTGTTCCAGATTGCCGCGCGGGGTGGTGGGGGTCAGGCCATCCGGCGGCGTGGTGATCGAGTGCTGCCCGCCGGTCATGCCAAAATTGAAGTTGTTGAACACAATGACCGTGATCCCAATGTTGCGACGTGCCGCGTTTAGCAGGTGATGCCCGCCGATCCCACAGCCGCCATCCCCAATCAGCACGATCACCTTGAGATCGGGATTCGCCAGCTTGATCCCGGTGGCGTAGGTCACGGAGCGGCCATGCAGCCCGTGAAAGGCGTTCGTCGCGAAGAATTTATCCGATAAACCCTGGCAGCCGATGTCGGTCACGAGCACCAGCTTGTGCGGGTCGATCTGGAGCCTGACCAGCGCCGCATCCAGGGCTTTGACGATAGTCGAGTGCCCGCAGCCAGGACAGAATGGCAGCGGCAGGGTATTCTCATCGATATAACTTGTGCGCGTATCCAGGATTTGATCGGTCATGACAGCCCCCCTGCCGCCAGAATGTCGCCGGGTGTGATCAGCGCGCCGTCCACCCGGTTCACGCCGATGATCTCCACGGTGCCGCCAACGCTGACCAGCGCGGTCAGCCGCTCGATCTCGCGGCGGTACAGGCCGGGGTTAAGCTCAGGCACGATCACCCGGCGCACGCCGTGCAGGGCCGCGCGGATCGCCTGCTCCGGCACCGGCCAGAGCGAATACACCGTCAGCAGCGAAACCTGCTTCCCGGTGGCGCGCGCCTGCTGGACCGCTTCCATCGCAGTTCGCGCTGTGATGCCATAGCTCAGGATCAGCGTGTCCGCGCCCGGCTGCTCATCCGCCAGGACAAGTTCGATCTCGCCGGCGTGCGCGTCGATCTTGGCGGCGAGATGCGCGTTCAGCGGACCCACGTCGCTCAGCTTTTTGGAGAGATAGCCGCGCTCGTCATGTGAGGACGCGGTAAAACGCACGATATGCGGCCCGGCGAAATGCGCCATCGGCGGGACATCGCCGGCGGGCTGGTAGCGGTACGGGATGAAGGAGTCTGCTTCCGGGGCCAGGGCGCGCTCGCGCACCGGGATCGCCTCGTAGGCGTCCACGTCGGCGGTGACATTCGAGGCGACCGTTTCTTTGTCCGTCGCGATGAACACCGGCACGCGGAACCGTTCCGCCAGGTCAAAGGCGCGGCGCGTCAGGTTGTAGCAGTCGATCACGTCCGCCGGGGCCAGTACGATCACCGGGTAGCCGCCCGATGTGCCCCAGCGCAAAAACTGGACATCGCCCTGGGCGACCGTGGTCGCGCCGCCGGTGGCCGGACCCATGCGCTGCACGTCCACGATCACCAGCGGGATCTCGCCCATAATCGCCAGCCCGATGGTTTCGCTGTACAGGCTGATACCGGGGCCGCTGGTCGCCGTCATGGCGCGCGCGCCGGTCAGGGCCGCGCCGACACAGAACCCGATCGACGCGATCTCGTCCTCGGCCTGGATGGCGACTCCGCCGACTTTGGGCAGTTCCTCGATCATGTGGAGCAAGATGGGTGTCGCCGGGGTGATGGGATACCCCGCAAAGAACGTACAGCCCGAGATCCAGCGCCCCCCGCGCGATAGCTTCGGCTCCGTTAATAAATTCTCTCATGGTGCCCTTCCAAATAGTTTTCAGTACACAGTAAACAGTTTACAGTGATTGGTTGGTGGTTATTGGTTATTGGTGAGTGCCTTGTCCCGTAAATGATGGCGTAACGCGGCTTCTGTAGGGGAGCACCTCTGTGTGCTCCCGGTGCGACGCAGTCGCACAAATTCAACCGGGCGGACACGGGGGTCCGCCCCTACGAGTTACCTTACAAGATGCGGAATGGCATATCCTGCGCACCGAAGCGCTTATACCCGAAAGCTCTGGTGCAGATCCGGCACGTCCACCTGTTCGTAGGCGGCATCACGGCGCAGCGTATCGGCCAGCGCGAGTGGCCGCGTCCGGCTCGCCATGGACCAGGAACGTCTGCCGGGGGCGCTTGGTGATCGCCTTTGCCCAGTCTGTAAGCTCATGGCAGTCGGCGTGGCCCGAAAACCCGTTCAGCACCTCAATCTGCGCGTGGACTTCGTATTCTTCGCCGAAGATCTTCACGACCGGCTGATGCTCGACCAGCCGCCGCCCCAGCGTATCCGGGGCCTGCCAGCCGACGATCAGCACCGTATTTTTCGGATCGCCGATGCGGTTGCGCAGGTGGTGCAAAATGCGCCCGGTTTCGGCCATGCCGCTGGCGCTGATGACGATGAACGGATCGCGGCGGAAGTTCAGTTCCTTGCTCTGCTCGACCGAGCGCGTATATTGCAGCATATCGAAGCCAAACGGATCGCCCTCGGCCAGCATAAACTGGCGGATCTCGCTGTCATACGCTTCGGGGTGCAGCCGGTAGACGGAGGTCGCATTGATCGCCAGCGGACTGTCCACAAACACCGGGATTTGAGGAATATCGCGGCGCACCATCAGCTTATGCAGCGTGTAGACCAACTGCTGCGTGCGCCCAACCGCAAACGATGGGATGACGATCGCGCCGCCGCGTTTGTACGTATTTTCGACGATCGCTTCCAGCCGTTTTTCGGAGTCCTCGTAGGGTTCGTGCAGGCGGTTGCCGTAGGTGCTCTCCAGGATCAGAATATCGGCGTGATCGACCGTTTCCGGGTCGCGGATGATCGGAATGCCGGCGCGGCCCAGGTCGCCGCTGAAGACCAGCCGCACATCCCGCCCGGCGTCGTGATCCTCGATGTCGAGCACGACAATCGCGCTGCCGAGCATGTGCCCCGCATCCAAAAAGGTGACATGGATGCCCGGCAAAATCTCGCGCTGGCGGTGATAGCCGATGGCGTTGAAGGATTCCAGGCAGCTGACGGCATCCTCAGTTTTGTAGAGCGGCTCGATGGGCGGCTCGCCCCGCTGCGCGCGTTTTTTGTTGACGAACTCGGCGTCTTTTTCCTGGATATGCGCGCTGTCGAGCAGCATGGTCGAGCAGAGATCGCGCGTGGCGAACGTGCAGACGATATCGCCCCGGAAGCCCATCTTCACCAGATTGGGGATGTTGCCGCTGTGATCGATGTGGGCATGGCTGAGCACCATGGCGTTGATCGACTCGGCCTCGAACGGCAGGTTGCGGTTGCGCTCAAAGGACTCACGGCGCGATCCCTGGTACAGTCCGCAGTCGAGCAGCAGCCGCTGGCCGTTCACCTCCACCAGATGCTGCGAGCCTGTCACCGTGCGGGCGGCTCCATGAAACGTGATTTTCATCGTGTTACTCTCCCCTCTCAAGAAGGTGGTTCGGGGCGCAGCGTGCTCGCCCGTCCGGTTATTCTGGCGTGCTGGCTGCCCGCGCCAGCACATTGAGCAGTTCTTCGCCATATTCCGCGCGCCGCCAGGGTCCCAGGCCGGGGATCTGATCCAGTTCGTCCAGCGTCTGCCGGGACACGGCGCGCCAGCGCCCACAGCGCCCCGCGCGGAACGATCACGTCCGATTCGACGCCGCGTTCGGCGGCGCGCTGCTTGCGCCACTCGTGCAGCGCCTCGTAGCGCGCGATAATAGCCGGGCTGGGGATCGTCTCGGTGCGTTGGGGTGGGCTGGGCGGCTCGGCTCGCCGTCCGCGTGCCACCGCCTCGATAAGGGCGTCTCCGCTGCGCTGGATCAGGCGCTCGCTCAGCCCCTTGATGGCGAACAGGTCTTCGGTGCGGCGCGGGACTAACAGGGCCATCTGCACCAGGGTTTGATCGCTGAAGACTTTGAACACCGGCCAATCCCACCGCTGCGCGATCTGGTCCCGCAGCAGATACAACTCGCGCACAATCGCCATCTGGTCGCGCTTCAGATCTTTCGTCTCGTGGATGCGCCAGTAGCCGTCTGGGTCAAAGTGGTAGCCGGCGGGCGGGAGATCGGGCAGTTCCGCGAAGGTTTCGCGTGCTTCTTCCAGGCGGCCCAATGTGATCAGCTCTTGCAGCAGGCGATCGCGCAGGTCCGGCAGGTAATGCGTATCCATCTGGGCATAACGAAGCTGCTCATCGGGCAGCGGGCGCTGCGACCAGTCGGCCCGCTGGTATTTTTTGTCAAGCTGCACGTTGAACAGTTCTTCGAGCACGTTGCCCAGACCGAGCTTTTTCCAGCCGCAGATGCGCGCGGCCAGCATGGTATCGAAGATGCTGTTAAACGTGCAGCCAAAATCGCGCTTGAGCGTGATGATGTCGTATTCTGCCGCGTGAAACACGATCTCAATGGCGGGGTCGGCCAGCAGCGTCCCCAGCGGACTCATGTCGTCCACGGCCAGCGGATCGACAATATAATCATGTCTCACGGGTTGAAAGCTGGACGAGGCACACCCGCTCATAATACGCGAACAGGCTGTTGGACTCGGTATCGATGGCCAGCAGCGGCTGGCTCTTGAGCGTATCCACCAATCGGCGCAGATCCGCCGTGCGCCGAATGATCGCAGGACGTTTTAAACTCAACCTTACCTCCACGGCCCCATTATCCCGCGTTGGCGGCCAATGGGCAAGGTGCGACCCCGCGGCGAAAAACCAATGCTGAACCGCAGAGACGCAGAGGACACAGAGAAAAGCAAGGGATGACCAAGAGTAAAATAGAGAGGTGATGTTTCTTGTCAGCCTGGGCGACCCACCGGGTCGCCCCTACAGGCCAATTGCCGGCTCCGGTTCGAAACCTCTTTTTCTCTGTGTGCTCTGCGTCTCTGCGGTTCAGATTATTTTGGGCAGCCTTTGCGCGCGGATAGACTTGGCGCGAACGGGAGGGTTGGTCCAAAATAAAATCACCCTGACCGCGAAACCGAGGAGAGGCGGGACTATGTCCGGTGATGTATTCATATCCTACGCGCGCGAAGATACCGAGTTTGTGCGGCGGCTGCACAAGGCGCTGGCCGCGGCGGGCCGCGATGCCTGGGTAGACTGGGAGGACATCCCGCTCACCGCCGACTGGTGGCGTGAGATCCGCACGGGGATCGAAGCCGCGGACACCTTCATTTTTGTCATTAGTCCAGACTCGGCGCGCTCGGTGACGTGCTTCCGCGAGATCGATCATGCCACGCAGCACAATAAGCGAATTATCCCCATCATGCACCGGGCGATCACGGAGCGGGCCGACGAAGAGCGGCTCCACCCTGCCGTCAACGCGCATAACTGGGTCTTCTTCCGCCCGGAGGATAATTTCGACACGGCGTTTCAGGCGTTACTCAACGCCATGGAAACCGATCTCACCACCGTGCGCGAACACACCCGCCTGCTGGTCCGCGCGCGCAGTTGGGAGGAGAGCGGGCGCGATAACAGCCAGCTTTTGCGCGATACGGAACTCGTCGCCGCCGAGGCGTGGCTGCGCGAAAGTCGCGGCAAGATCCACAGCCAGCCCACCGACCTGCACATCGAGTACATCACCAAGAGCCGGCAGGCGCAGAACCGCCGCCAGCGCCAGAACCGGCTGACTTTCAGCATCGTCGGGATCATTGCGACCCTGCTGGTGCTGTCACTGATCCTGTTTATCCGCGCGGAAAATGCCCGCCAGGAGGCGGCTCGCAGCGCCGAGTCCGCCCGCGAGGCGCGCGACGTGGCCGAACAGCAGGGCCGGATCGCCCAGGCAATCGGGCTGGCGGCGCAGGCTCAGCTTGAGTTGTTCGGCTCGTTCCCCGAACGCGGGGTGCTGCTGGCTCTCGCCGCGCTGGATGACGAGCGCTATCCGTATGTCTGGCAGGCGGATCGCGCATTGGGTGCGGCGGTCCAGACCAGCCGGGTTCGCCTGATCTTTGGGGAGCATACCGACGACGTGAATGACGCGGCGTGGTCGCCCGATGGTCAATGGATCGTGACCGCCAGCGATGATCGCACGGCGCGCGTCTGGAATGCACAGACGGGCGCGCGTGAATTGATCCTGACCGGCCATTCGGGCAGTGTGAGCAGCGTGGCGTGGTCCCCGGACAGCCTCTATATTGCGACCGGCAGTTGGGATAACACCGCTAAAATCTGGAACACGGCGACGGGCCTGCCGCGGACGCTGCGCGATCCGAACCGGCGTGACGGCCAGACACACGGCGAACTCGTCCGGGACGTGGCATGGTCCCCGGACGGAAACCGGCTGGCAACCGCCAGTTGGGATGATACCGTTAAGATCTGGAATGTGAACACGAACGAGGTGCTGACCCTGACCGGCCACAGCGACAATGTGAACAGCGTGGCATGGTCGCCCAATGGCAAACTCGTGGCCTCGGCAGGGCAGGATCGCAAGGTGATTATCTGGGACGCGGAGACAGGCACCAACGTCAAGGAGATTGCGGCCCACACCGATAATGTGGTCGGTCTGGCGTGGTCGCCGGACGGCACGCGCATCGCGACGGCCAGTTGGGACGATACCGCGCGAGTCTGGAATGCTGAGACCGGCAACGAACTGCTCACGCTGGCCGGGCATATCAGCGGCGTGACCGGGGTGGCGTGGTCGCCGGATGGGGACTTGATTGCCACCAGCAGCCGCGATCGCACCATCAAGGTCTGGGACGCAGCCAGCGGCACCCTGTTATATACCGCCGCCGGGCACCGCGAAGACGTAAACGCGATCGACTGGTCGCCCGACCAGCAGTATTTGCTCTCCGCCAGCAGCGACGACACCGGCCGCGCCTGGAATGCCGCGCTGGGCGATGAATTGCAGATTCTCTCCGGCCACAGCGCATGGGTGAGCAGCGTGGCGTGGTCGCCGGACGGCACCCAGGTCGCCACGAGCAGCGCGGATACCACCGCGAAACTCTGGGACGCGGCGACGGGCGAACTGCTGCACACACTGTCCGGCCACAGTAATCTGATCAACCGCGTGGCATGGTCGCCAAACGGCGCGCGGATCGCGACCGCCAGCCTGGACGATACCACGCGCATCTGGAACGCGCAGTCCGGTGATTTGCAGCTGACTCTGTCCGGGCACAATAACCCCCTGACCGGTGTCAGCGGCGTAGCGTGGTCGCCCGACAACACGCGGATGGCGACGGTCGGCGGGCGGACCATCAAGCTCTGGAATATGGTGACCGGCCAGGAGTTGTATACATTGAGCGGGCATCGGGGCAACCTCGAGGCCGTCGTGTGGTCGCCGGACGGTTCCCGGATCGTCACCGCCGCCCGTGATGACACGGCGCGCATCTGGGATGTGACAACCGGCCGCGAAATCGTGCAGCTCACCGGCCATACGGAAGCCGTGGATGACGTGGCATGGTCGCCGGACGGCGCGCGGATCGCAACCGCCAGCGAAGACGGCACTCTCCGCATCTGGGACGCTGCCCTGGGCACTGAACTGTTGATTCTATCCGGCCATGCGGACGTGGTTACGGGGGTAAGCTGGTCGCCCAACAGCGAGCGGATCATCTCGTCCAGCGGCGATCGCACGGCGCGCATCTGGGATGCCAGGACGGGCAACGAGCTGCTCACGCTGTCCGGGCACCCCGCGGATGTCGAGGCTGTGGCGTGGTCGCCCGATGGCATGCACAGTATAACCGGCGGGGCGGATCAAACCGCGCGGATCTGGCAAACGTGGCAGGAAAACGATAGTCTTGAGGCATTCGCTCGCGACTGCTGCGCCGTGCGCGGCCTCACGCCGGAAGAGCGCGCGCAGTTCAACCTGCCGCCGGTAGATCAGGAATGAAAAACGATCTTTTGAAACAAGCCGCCGCCTGGCTGGAAGCCGGCGAGCCGGTCGTCATGGCCACGATTGTTCGCATCCGGGGATCGTCCACGCAGCCGCTTGGCGCGCGGATGTTCATGACGGGTGATAACCGCTTTGTGGGGGCGGTCAGCGGGGGATGCGTCGAAACGGACGTGTACGAAGCCGCGCAGGACGTGATGTCTGGCGGCGGCCCGCTGATGCTGCACTACAAAAAAGTGGATAATCCGCTGCTCGAAATCGGGCTGAACTGCGACGGACACATCGATGTGCTGGTCGAGCCGCTCAGCCGCGATCTGCTGGACCAGCTTACCGCGCCCGACACCCATACCCATGTCACCCTGTGTTATCCCAACCAGCCGCTCGATCCGCAGCCGGTACACGCGCAGGTCGCGCCGGACAGCACCGTCCATCCCGATCTGCCGCCCGGCGTGACGGCCGACGCGCTGGCCGCGCTCCGCTCGGATCGCGCCGTGACGGCGGCTTATCCCGACGGCCGGATTGCGCTGCTGGAGCCGACTCTGCCCCCGCCCACGCTGCTGATCGTGGGGGCCGATGTGGTGGCGGTGCCGCTCGTGCGGCTGGCGAAGATCATGGGGTTTCGCACCGTCGTGACTGACGCGCGCCCGGCGTTCGCCATGCCCGACAAGTTCCCGGACGCCGATCTCGTGCTGGCGGCGTGGCCGGAGGACGTGATGCGAGCGATCCACGTCGATCACCGGACGTTTGTCGTCTCGCTCAACCACGAGCCGCGCTTTGAGGATGCCCTGCTGCGCGCGCTGGCCGGACGCACGCTCGGCTACCTGGGCGCGATCGGCAAGCCGCAGCGCGTCACCGAGCGCCAGGAGCGCGCGGCCGCATCGGATGTGGATTTGGAGCAGCTTCCGCCAATTTTTACGCCGGTTGGGCTGGACATCGGGGGCAAGTCGCCCGAAGAGATCGCGCTGAGCATCATGGCGCAGATCATCGCGGTCAAAAATCAGCGGCCCGGCGGTATGCTGGCGGATTTTCAACCCTAGCGTTTGCTTTTGGATTGCGGTATCATAACGCGCGGCAAAAAACGCGATGTTCAAGGAAGCATAAAATCATGAAGGTCATCCTTAAAGAGTACGTCTACAAGCATGGGGTTGCGGGCGATGTGGTGACCGTGGCCGATGGTTTTGCCCGTAACTACCTGATTCCGCGCGGGCTCGCGGTGCGCGCCACGCCCGGTATGATGCGCGAAAACCAGCACCTGCTTGAGCAGGCGGTCAAGAACCGCGAACGGCTGCGCGCGCTCGAAAGTGAAGCCGCGGTCAAGATCGATGGCGTCGAACTCGTCTTTGGCATGAAGGCGGGCAAGAACCGCAAGCTGTACGGCTCGGTGACGACGCGCGATATCGCGGCGGCGCTGCTCGAAAAGACCGGCGTGGATATTAACCGCCGTCGTATCAGCGAGCGTGCGCTGCGCGAACTCGGCAAGCACGCGGTTCCGGTCCGCCTGGGCACAACGACGTCGCCCGTGCTGACGATCGTGATCCTGCGCGAAGAAGAAGTCCCGCTGTACCTGGAAGGCAAGCCGGTCGACAGCCTGACCGCCGCGCCGGAAAAGATCGAGTACGTGGAAGAAGAAGAAACCTACGTCGAGGAAACCGCCGAAGAAGCGGCCCCCGAAGCGGGCGAGTCCGAAGCGGAAACCGCTTAACCCAGGGTTCCTGCAGCACTGTCGAGCGGGTGTTCGCACAAACACCCGCTTTTTGTTATGATCCCTCGCGGTGACCACCCCGGAGAATAATGCAGGCGTGAGCGAATCGGAACTCCTCGGCCAACGGCTGCGCGAAGCGCGCGAAGCAAGAGACCTGACCCTTCTGGAAACGGAACGGGCGACGCGCATCCGCGCCAAATTCCTGGAAGCGCTGGAGCAGGGCGACTACAGCCTGATGACGAGCGTCCAGGCGCAGGGCTTTTTGCGGAATTACGCGCGCTTTTTGGGGCTGGATTATGATCTGCTGCTGGATGAGATCGCCGAGGATAAGGGCCGGGGACGCCGTCGGCGCGCCCGGATGGCGGCTCCCAACGTCATCCCGGAACCCGCCCCACAGGCGGCACGCGTGCGCACCTATCGATCCCGTGGGCGGCGCGGGCTGCTGGGCAATGTCGTGATCGTCTTTGTCGCGGGCCTGATCGTGGTGGGGCTGCTCGGCGGGCTGATGCTGCTGCTGGACAGCTTGCAGGAAGCGGAGCAGGACTCCGGCTCGGGGATCATCGAATCACCGATGCCAACACCCACGCTCGAAGCCGAAAGCCAGGCGGTGCTGCCCGGCACCACCGAAACGCCGTTCGATCTTACGCCGCCTGTTGTGACACCCGGCTATACGCCGCCGCTCGTCACCGGGACGGGCGTCTCGGTCATTGTCGAAGTCGTTCAACGCACGTGGATCCGCATCGCGGCGGACAGCACGGTGATGCACGAGGGCTGGACGAATGAGGGCGAAATCCTGAATTTCTCCGGCCAGCAAAGCGTGACCGTGCGTGTGAGCAATGCCGCCGGGATCAAGCTGACGGTCAACAATCAGCCGCAGGGCATCCTGGGCGGGCGCGGGGAGATGTTCGAGCAGACCTTCACCCTGGACAACCTGAGCGCACCCACCGGCCTGGAGGTGCCTACCGGCGATCCAAATGGATCGCTGACCCCACCAACCGCCGCCCTGATTGTCACAGCGTCGCCTACCGGGGCGACGTTGTTCTTCACGCCCACGTTGATCTTCACACCAACGGCCACGCTGCCGCTTGATCCGGGGGATGGCAGCATGCTGAGCGAGATCACGGCCGAGCCGGTTTCAACGCCAACTCCGACGGAGACGCCGACTCCGACGGAGACCGACTCAACGGAGACGCCCGGAGCCACCGCAACACCGGAACCTACAGCAACGGATGAGCCCACGTCAACATTTGAACCTTCGTTCACACCGGAGCCCACGGCAACGGACGAACCGGCCGCGACGGATGAACCGACGGCACGTGAGCCAACCTCGACGCCGGACCCCAGCACATCGTCCGCGACGCCGACAGTGACCCGACCGACACCCACGACCGCGCCGAGCAGTACGCCGCTGCCAACGCGCACCGATCAGCCGACGGCCACCGCGACCCAGACGCCAACGGTCACATCTACCGCGACGGCGACAGCAACATCTACACCCACGTGGACGCCCACATCGACGGTCACGCCGAGCGTCACACCCACCCGGACGCCGACATCGACACCGACCCGCACGCCGTCCGCTACGCCGACCCGGACGCCCACCGTCACCCCAACGCGCACGCCGACGCCGAGCTACACCCCCACGCCGCTGATCTCACTCACGCCGTCGTATACCCCCACGCCGACACCGTTCCTGCCGCCGCGCCTGACGCGCACGCCGACGCCCGTCCTGAAGTAGCGGCCTGCGGTTAGCTGTCAGCTTTCAGCGATCAGCCGTCAGCTAAAAGCGAACAATCGCGGAACGACACGGCCAATTCACAGGCGCACGCAAATACCTCAACCGGGGCCATTGATGGCCCTTCCGATGTACAGCCGGGTCGTTGCACGGCCCGGCGATTCTTCCGGCGATCCGCGATCAGTCGCAGGGGCGTATCGCCATACGCCCCTACGACAAGGTGCGATATGGAAAATGATCGGAATGAGGCGCAGGGGGTGAGGCTAATGGCGCAGATAATCCAGCAGGCGATTCGGCAGCTCTTGAATCACGTCGCGCTGCAAGCGATACGTGATCGTCCGGTTATCCTGCGATTCCTCGACAATCAGGCCGGCATCGCGCAGCTGTGTCAGGTGGCGGGATACGGTCGGCGCGGAGAGATTCAGATGTTCCGCGATCTTCTTGCCGTTGATCACGCCCTCATATTGGGAGACGGTGCGGAGAATATCCAGCCGTGAGCTGTCGCCCAGGGCCTTGAACACGGCGAGAAGCTGCTCTTTGCGCTCCTGCATCTCCGCGATCCGGGCCTCGGTGCGCTCGCTGTCGAACAGCACCGTCACGTTGCCATAGCCGTAGATCATATACACCGGCCCCGGCAGCAGATACAGCGGGATAAACACCACATCGGTCACGGGATGGCCGGGGGGCAGCGTAGGCAGCGGCTTGTCGCGGTTGACAATATGCAGATACAACTCCTGGCCGCCGATCCGGTTGAGCAGGGTGCGCTTTTCCTCGATGGCAGCTTCCCAGCGCGGGCGGAAGTCGGCCTCGTGCGCCTTGAAGAAGGCATGCCAGTACGTCTCCCACAGATCAGCCAGCCGGTTCTGGAAGGCGGGTACATCACGCAGAATCATGTCGTCAAAGGCGGGATCATTGCAGCCGCAGTGCGCCCCATACGACGTGTCCATAATCGCGTCGATAATGGCGCTGAATTCCGGGCCGGTCGCCTCAATCTCTTCGGGCGTCAGGATGCGCCCAAACAGGTAAAAGAGGAAGCGGATCGGGTCCATGCGGCGGACGTGCGCGATGAACCCTAACACGTCTTCGTGATCGTCATAATCGATCGGCAGCTCGAAGAAGACCGCGCCGTTTTTGAACGGTCCGTAAACGATGCTCAGCTCGTCCAGAAAGTCCGGTGACAGTTCCCCGCGCACGGACGCCGCCCAGTCTTCATGGCGGCCCGGCATCAGCAGCACTTGCAGGCTGACGATCATTTCGTAGATCGGGGACGCCTGAAAACGCATGATTTCGGCGGTCGCGGCGGTGGTTTCGATTACTTCGAGCGGCATGGAATTGTCACCTGTGGCTGGTAGAGAAACTCATACAGATTTTGGACGATAGTTCTCTAGATAATAGAGATATTCCCGGACGTTGTCAAAGATGGAGATGGATCCCTCTCACTTACTCCCCGCCCGCGGACAGAGGCCGATAAGTCCTTCCGCATTGGGGGGATTAGGGGGTAGCTTGCCTCACAAGAATACCGGGCGTTTGTGCGCCCGGTCGTCATCCATTGGCTTATGCGACAATCGCCAGATACCGCTCGGCAACATGCGCCACGAGATGTTTCAGATCGGCGGCGCGCTTTGGCAGATCCAGCACCTCGCGCGCGCCATAGTTCCGCGCGTACTGCTGGTAGAGCGGGGGAAGATCCTGTCCCACCGCCAGCACCGGGAGTTCCGGGCGTTCGTGCTGCAGGCGCGGCAGAATGGTGAGCTGCGTGGAGCGCTGTTCGTGCAGGCCCACCAGGACGAGATCGAATTCGTAATTGTCCAGCGCCCGCAGTGCCTCGGCGTGATCCGCGATGGCCGTGACCGAGATCTCGCGATCCAGAAGCAGGCTGATCGTATCGATTAGAACGGATGCCGGTCCGTTCAGTTCATCAATGACTAGAACTTGCATCACACAGCTAAAGGTCTCGCAGGCTGAAAACCGGCTCACAATCGGAACAATAAAAGGCTGGTGTTTCATATCCTCTTCCTTTTGCCAAATTGCACAATTACGTGATTGCGCAACTATGTTAGTAGTTTAACATGGCATGGGGCATTTGTCAAGCGAAACAGGATCGCCGCTGGCGGCTGTGCAAGGTTATAATGTCGGTAAAATGTAACAGACTTAGGGAGTCCTGCTGGATGCTGAAAATAGGCGTATTTGGTTTTCATCACCCTGACAAGGCCGGGCGGCATCTCTCACCGGCCAGCACGCGTGACTTTATCCGGGCGGCATGGGAAATCGACCCGCCCGACCGGCGGCTGGGCGTGGCGCCGCCGGAGGTGCCAGGGTTTATCAAGATCACGTCCGTCACCACGCAGCCGGTCTATATTCAGGCGCTCAGCGACGACATGGCGAGCGCGGCGGGGCTGCTCAACTGTGACGGGTATATTGCCATCATCGACGCCGTCAAAATTCTGGCTCCCCGTACCATACACAACGCTTTGCACCGCCTGTATGATGTTCAACCCAACGCGGACCTGATCATCGCGGCGGGGCGGCAGAACGAGCCGGACGCGCTGTCATCGGACGAAATCCGCGATCTGTTGGGGCTGAACCGGGATCTGCTCGTGATGCCTTATGTGCCCTCCGATCCCAAAACCGCACACCGCCTGATCCGGCGGCTGGTGCGTTATATTGACGACCCGGATCGGGTGCCTCCGCCAATCTTCGTCGGAGAAGCACCGCGCGCGGCTGCCCCGTTGGCCCCGGACCCCGTCGAGGCGGCGGGCGACAAAAAAGCTGCCATCCCCCGAATCCATGGGCTGGATCATGTCAGCGTGATCGTCAGCGACCTGGAACGCGCCCTGGGTTTTTACCGGGGCCTGCTTGGTTTCCGTGTGCTCGGCCATCTGGATTATCCCGACGACACACCCGCGCGCATCGTCACCCATCTGGACACCGGGCGCGGCGTGCTCGAACTGGTGAGTTTTGCGCGCGGCGCGGAGCTTGCCGGTCGGCCCACCGCCGGAGCACATGCCGCGAATCCGGCCTTCGCGCTGCGTGTCACCGGCCTGGATGCCATCGCCAAGCCGTTGGTCGCGGCGGGGGTTTCGTTTACCCGGCTGCCGGTCACGACGGCCAGCGGCACACGGATCGCCGTGCTCACCGATCCCGACGGCACGCTGATCGAATTGATCGAGGGCGACACGGCCTATTCGCGGCGGTAGGGCGCAGCGTGGCGTATAATATAAAGCAGCAGAAAGGGTAGTATGAGCAGTCATCGACCGCACACCAACGGACAGATCACCCACGACTATCACATGCACAGCAACGTAAGCTGTGATTCGCACGTCACGATGGCCGAGATGTGCCGGGCCGCGCTGCGACAGGGCATCACCGAGATCGCGTTCACCGAGCATTTTGATCTGCACCCGAAGGACTCCTGCACCGGCTTTTATAAGGCGGACGTCTATTTCGAGAACCTGGAAGCCGCGCGCCACGCGTTCGCGCCGCAGGGACTCACCATCCGCGCCGGAGTCGAGGTGGGCGAATACCATATCTATCATGAGATGATCCAGCCGGTGCTGGACGCGTGGCCCTATGATTTTGTCCTGGGCAGCCTGCACTGGGTTGGGGATAACGTCATCTTCGACCAGGAGTATTTTCGCTCGCGCACGGCGCAGGAGTCCATCGCGCCGTACTTCATCGAACTGCTGGCGATGGTCCGCTTCGGCCGGTTTGATGTGCTGGCGCACGCCGACGTGTTCAAGCGGGCCGCCTATACGGTTTATGGGCATTACGACGCGCGCGACTGGGAAGACCTGATCCGCCCGGTGTGGCAGGCGTGCATCGAGCAGGGCATCGGCATCGAGATCAACACCGCGTCGCTGCGGCGCGAGGTCGGGCAGGCACATCCGTCGCTGGACGCGCTGCGCTGGTATCGCGAGATGGGCGGCGACCTGCTGACCATTGGCAGCGACGGCCACCAACCGGATCAGGTGGGCTATGGGTTTGAGACGGCGCGCGATCTGGCGCTGGCCGCCGGGTTCACCCGCGCCTGCTGTTACGAACAGCGGCGGGTGGTGGGCTGGATCGCATTGGTTTAAGGTGAGGATAAACGGGCATGTTTGAAGCCAGTCACCTGCAATACAGTATTGTCAGCGGCTATATCCAGATCGTATCCGATGGGCACAGCCTGCCGGCGTTCTGGGCGCATCCTGAGCTTGGCGGGCCGTTCCCCGGCCTGGTGATGCTGCACGATCACTGGGGTGTGACGCCGCATTTGCGCACCCAGGCGCGGCGCTTTGCCGAGCAGGGCTATTATGTGATCGTGCCCGATCTGTTCAAGCGGCAGATCGCGTCTACTCCCGACCAGGCGCGCGCCCTGACTGAGCAGCTTGGCGAGGCGGCGCTGTCGCATGTCCGCGCCGCGATTCACGCCCTGCTGACCCACCACAAGTGCAACAGCAAGATCGGGCTGATCGGGTGGGGCATGGGCGGCAAACTGGCGCTGCAAACGGCCACCTATCGGGATGATCTGTGCGGCGTGGTCATGTTTTCGAGCCTGCCCGAAGGCGTATCTGCGGCCGAACTGCGTATGCTGGATGAGCCAGTGCTGGCGATCTTCGGGGAGAACGATGCCGCGTGTCCGCCGGAGAAGGTCGAGCAGATGCGGCAACTCCTGTCGGGCAGCAAGCTGGCGCACGAAGTCGTTGTGTACGCCGGGGCCGATCGTGACTTCTTTGATGACTCCCGGCCGGCGTTTAACGCCGACGCCGCCGTAGAAGCCTGGACGCGGGCGCTCACGTTTCTGGATACCCATCTGGATGTGCCGCCGCGCGCATCTGTTGAAAAGCCGGTGGTATAAGAAACAAAATTGGGTGATAATGAAGTGAGAAGTGATCAGTAGTTGGTTTTTCGTTATGGGTTACGGCTATTGGGACGACAGGGGTCTGGCTAAAAGCTGATCACGAATAACTCATTCCCGTTGGTGTTGGGGGAGATTGAACGATGCAGATTTGCCCGCATTGCGGTACAGAAAACCTGGAAGGCATGATTTACTGCCAGTCGTGTGGAGTCGCGCTGGGGCCCGTGGCGATCTCGACGCGCCAACTGGAAGGCGACGCTGCACGCGGCGGTACGGATAAGCTTGGCGCGGAAAACGTGCTCATCCTGCAAATGGAAGAGGACGACATGCCGATTCTGGTCCAGGTGCGCGACGAGATCATCCTGGGGCGCGTGACGGAGCAGGGCGACAACACGACCTTTATTAACCTGACCCCCTATGGCGCGGAAGATCTGGGCGTCTCGCGCCGGCACGCGCGGATGCTGCGCGATCACAAGGCTGTTTACCTGATGGACCTCAAAAGCACGAATGGCACGCGGCTGAACGGCGAGCCGCTGTCGCCCTCGGTTGAAAAGCGCCTGCGCGACGGCGACGAGATTATGTTGGGCCGCCTGCGCCTGTACGTGTATTTTAAGGTGTGAGTGGGTTGTGAGTCGTGAGTCTTGAGTTTTGAGTCGGGGCTTATGCCAGTTGTGTCTTCTCAGTTAACCTTACTCCCTCCCCCCGCTCCACACGTGGAGAGGGGAGGGCGTGTCGTGTAGGGGCGGGTTAACAAACCCGCCCTTATCTCTTTCTGGCCTCACCCTCTCCATTTTGAATGGGGAGAGACCGGGGTGAGCCGGCGGTATGCAAGGAGGAGGGACCGTGCGTGTTCGATCGCTGCTCAACGTGATAATCCTCTCGGTCGTGCTGGTCGGGCTGCTGGTGGCGTGCGGTGAGGGCATTCAGAGTAATGACCCGGTGTTCATCGTGGCGACGCCGATCCCGCCAGATGCCGATTTTGTGACGTACAAACATACGACCGGCGCGTTTTCGATGCGCATCCCGCCGGACTGGATCGCGGGCGAACTGCCCGATCCGAACGGCGTGCGCGTCCAGTTCACGTCGCTGGAAGGCGAGCAGGCGATCACGCGCCTGAGCGTCTATCTCGTCAACACCGGCCAGCCGATGACGCCCGAAACGTTTGCTGAGGCCGCCAATGCCTACCAGCCGCCGAGCGATCTCGCCGCGCATGAGTGGACCGAGGCCAGCCGGGCCGATCAGCGCGACGGCAGCCGCCGCATCACCGGCGTGCGGAGCTATCCGATGCTGGGGCCGCGCACGCTGAACGTATTTTTGCAGGGCGACGGCGCGTTTTTCTCCGCGCTCGAAGTGGATATTACCGACGCGAGCCAGCCGATGCTTGAGGCGCTGACCACCGTGATCAATACGTTCCGTGTGGATCAGAGCGCGGAACTGGCGGTGGGCACGGTCCAGCAGGTCGCGGCGAGCGTGACGTCGTACACTGGCGTGATCGGGTTTAACGGCTATTACGCCTGGACAGACCCGGACGGCGTTTTTCACCTGACGGGCGAAGCGGTCAACACCACGCCTAACCCGCTCGAAGCGATCCGGCTCTCCGGCGTGCTGGTCGACGCCCAGGGGCGGCGGCTGGCCGAGCAGCCCGATATTCTCTCGGTGGACGTGTTAGGGCCGGGGCAGGGTGCGCCGTTTGATCTGCGCTTCGAGGGGGGCAAACCGGCGGCGGCGGTGCGCTACGAGCTGAACGTCGCGGCGCGCGAGGTGGACGACTACGCGCTGCAAAATCACTACGGCGCAGAGAATTTCGCCGTAGCTAACGATGAAGCGGTGTACGTGGGCCAAACGCTGGTTGTGCGCGGCGATCTGGCCAATATCGGGCCGGGCGTGGCGACCGGCGTCAAGGTCATCGTCGCGATCTGGGATGACCAGGGGCATGTCGTCGCCGCGGAGACGCTGTTTATCACTCAGCCGCAGTTGGTCCCGCAGGAAGCCGTCACGTTCGAGGTGCCGTTTTACCAGTTGGGCGGCGCGGCGCTGACCTATACGCTCACCGTGACCGGCACCACTGGCAGCGCGGAGGTGAATGGATGAAGCAGCAAGTCGCCAAATATTTACCCCTATCCCCCCGACCCCCTTTCCCCGCAAGCAGAGAAAGGGGGAGTCGCAAGTCCCTCTCCGCGTGCGGGGAGGGATTTAGGGAGGGGTCAACTCGCCAGCGTATCCTTCTCATCGGGATATTTGCCCTGTGCATCATCTTGCTTGCCGGGCGTCCAATAGGTAGCCCAACGGCCGCCGCGCAGGGACCCGACACCGGGCCGTATACGCTTCAGCAGACGCTCGGACGTGGCATGGTCCGCAGCGCCGCGTGGAATCCCGACGGCAGCCTGATCGCGGTGGGCGGGGCGCTCGGCATCTGGCTGTATACCCCGGAACTGGAGGACGTCGGGCTGCTGAAAGGCCACACCAAGGCCGTCTACGGACTCGCCTTCAGCCCGGACGGCAAACGTCTTGCCAGCGCCAGCCACGATATGACCGTGCGCATCTGGGATGTGGAGGCGCAGACCGAACTCCACACGCTGGAGGGCCACACCGGGCTCACTGTCGCTGTCGCGTGGAGTCCTGATGGATCGACCGTCGCCAGCGGCGCATATGATTTCACCGTGCGGCTGTGGGACGCCGAGACGGGCGAAGCGATCCGCGTGCTCGAAGGGCATACGGGTTGGGTGAATCAGGTCGCCTTCAGCCCGGATGGATCGCAGGTGATCAGCAGCGGGTTCGACGGCACGATCCGCGTTTGGGATGCGACTACCGGCGATCTGCTCGATACCTTGCCGGGCACGGCGGCACAGTGGAGCCGAATCCACAGGGCAGCCGGAGGAGGCATTTCTCGGCGCGCGGACATATCACGACGGCGAAGAGTGTCAGTCCAGATGGAACAAAAAACGCAAAAGCGGATTGGAATAGCTGATGTTTCGGTGTTGCGAAGTAGGGTCGGACGAGATATTAGCCGGGCAGACCTAGAACATGCCGATTGGCTGTGGAGCAGTTGATTGGTTCGAAGATGGAACGGAAGTGGAGGCATACGGCGAAGATGGTTTTAGTCTTATGCGTACCTGGGATGCAGTGACGGGTGAATTCTTGGGCTCGTGGTACTTGAACCCGACGTAGGCTCTACCATCCACTCCCCAGCGTCAACCGTGATGGATACAAGAACGTTTATGCTTGCGATGACGGCATCGTGCACATCCTGGATACAGCCTCTGGCGACGTGATCGCGGAACTGCCGGGCCGCGCCAACGCCGCCGCCTGGAGTCCCGACGGGACGCAGATCGCCGTTGCCATGCGCAATGGCACCGTTCAGATTTGGATGGAAGAATAGAGGCATGCGGCTACCTATGGCGCGGTGGGGATTGATCATCATACTAGCGGTGCTGGTGCTGACGACAGTGCAACCGTCAGCCCGCGCGCAAGACCCTGGCCCCGAGCCTGATCATGAGGTCAGGACGTTGGGGCGGGAACGGATTTTGCAAGTATCTTGGGTTCCGACCGGGGATTTACTAGCCGTTAGTAGTACGAGAATATCGATTTTTAGTACTGTGATGAGATTCCGGATATATACCGATCAGTTGGAAGTGGTTGCTCGTTTTGACGTGCCTCTCCCAACTTCAGGACTTCACCAGATGGTTTGGAGTCCTGATGGAAATCAATTGGCGATTAGCGTGGAAGATGCACTTTGGATATGGAATCGGGCGTCGGACAACTTGATCAATTATCTGCCGGGTACAGATGAATACTTCTGGTTTAGACGACTTGCTCTAGCCTGGAGTCCAGATAGTACCAAACTGGCTGTCGCTCATTATACGCAATCCTGGTTTATTCTGAATCCGGCCACAGGCGAGATTTTGTTTACCTACGAAGGAGAACTTGATCGGTTTTACGAAATTGCCGGTCTTTATTGGGGTGTTAGCAACCGAATCGTAATAGTCACAGAGTTCTGGTTGGGTGCATTTTTGGGAGCTTGATGACACCTCTATGACTCTTATCCTGCATAATAGTGAAACCTCATCTGCGATTGAAAAGCTGCTTTTCAACACGGCGATAGATCGATTTGCAACTGTTGGTAGCTGGGATGGTGGAGTGCGAGTTTGGAATCCGGTAACTGAACGGGTAGAAGCAGTTATTGATATGCCCGCTGGGACAGATGTAGTGATCTGGAGCAATAACAGCAGCACATTTGCTGGTGAGCATGATCGTTTTGGAGGAAGCCTCTATTCGTCTGAGGTGTACGTCCGAGACGCCGAAAGTCAGCTTTTGCTGCTCGTGTACGAGCCTGAACAGTGCGCTAGTGTCGAGCACTTGGCGCTCAGTCCGGATGGAACTCAACTGGCTGTCTCCTGTGGTGCTGGATGGGATGACCGGGGCGCTCCCACGATTATTGATGTTGCCACAGGTGAGGCGGTAGAGACGTTTAACGGCCTTACCGGACATCTGATCGAATGGAGTCCTGACGGGCAAATGCTCCTTGTGGTCGGTGACGATGGATTGCTGCAGTTATATGATGCTGAGTCGGGTGAATTGAATGCGATCTCACATGAAAAGTACCGTGGCTAGCTCTGCAATTGGATATAGGATATAGACAGTATGTTTTGGAAGAATCTTCATGACAACCACTAAACGCTTTTGGCAGCAGCATGGGGCTGCTCGAAGCGGGCGCGCTGATCATTGCCGGGTTCGCGCTGGCGCTGGTGATCGCCGGGCAGTTGGACCCGGTGGCGCTGCTGATCCTGCTGATCCTCGGCTATTTTGTCTACATGGCGCGCGGCATTCTGCGGCAGGCAAGGCGTTATCGCGCGGTCGAGCCGCCGCGAACGTGGCTGATCACGCTGGTCGCCAACCTGCTCCTGATGGGCATCGGGATCGGGGCGTTTGGCTGGTATCTGGTCGGGGGCGGATCGCGGGCGTGGGTGCCGTTCCTGATCTTCGTGGCGGGGATGATGGGGCTGCGCCAGTGGCGGAACGCCGTCGCCTCCAAAATCTATGCGTGGCGGCCCGCGGCGGAGCGGCTCTTGCAGCAGGGGAAATATAAGGAACTGGTGCGCGCGCTCGAAGCCGACGCCACCGCCGGGAACGGCCACCCCGACAAGCTGGCGATGGTCGCGCTGGCCTATATCGAATTGAACAAGTGGCAGCGCGCCGACGATCTGCTGCGGCAGGCGTTAGGCAGCGCGCCGGATTTCGCGTCGGTCAACGGCGCGGTGGGATCGCTGCGGCGGCATCAGGCGCGCTACGCGGAAGCTGTCGAGGCGATCCGGAAAGCGGTCGCCTTTGAGGCGAACGTCAATTCGAGTTACTACCTCGGCCGCTGCCAGTACCTCGCGGGAGATCACGCGGCGGCCCGCGCCACACTGCTCGGCGTGATCGACGATCCGGCGCTGATCGGGCAGGGACGCGTGTATGGCGCGTATATCCTGGGGCTGATCGCGGAGGGGGCTGGCGAAACGGATGCCGCTCAAACATGGTACGCGCGTATGGCCGAAGCCGCGCCCAAGGTGCTCCCCCATCTGAAAGATGAGGCGCTGCGCCACAAGCAAACCCCCTACGGCGATACGCTCAAGGAGCATATCCGCCACATGGAGCAGATCATCGCGCGCCGGGCGGTGAGCTAAGGGGTTAAGGGATCTCGCGTAAATGATCAGAAAAAGACTGAACCGCAGAGACGCCGAGAGCGCAGAGATTTTTGAGGTGGAGAGAATTGTAGGGGCGGGTTAACAAACCCGCCCTGTTTTCTCAAAGATTGTCGCGACCTTACTAACGAGCGGTTGTGCATTCTTTACCCCTATCCCCCGGCCCCTTTCCCCGCCGCGGAGAAAGGGGAGCGTCTCAAGTCCCTCTCCGTTTACGGGGAGGGATTTAGGGAGGGGTAAACGCGCCGGAAAGACTTCTTTTCACGGGCGGTCAAAGTACATAACACCCTCTAGGCGGATGGGGTAATGCGTAGGGGCGTATCGCCATACGCCCCTACGAAAATCGTGGTTTATAGGATAGCGCCGTTAACCTACCCCCGGTAGGGACGCAGGCCGTACTGGTCGATGATCATCTTATCCAGTTCGGGGTCCTCGGTGCCGTGCTGCTGAATACGGCGGAACAATTCCATGAACCCGTGCGGCTTAACCAGAAATACGTTGCACCCGTTCTCGAAAGCTCTGGCCATGAGGGCGCGCTCGTCCAGCATCGTCGCCATGACGATCCGCGCCTCGGGATAACGCGCGCGCAGTTTGATCAGCAGTTCCACCCCGTCCGTATCGGGCAGCTTGTTATCGATCACCACCAGCGCCATCAACTCGTGACTTTCAGCGATCTCAAGTGCCTTCGTCCCGTTTTCCGCGCCAAGCACGTCGAGCCTGGCCTGCTGCAGCAGCCGGACCAAGAAGTCGCGGTTGGCGGGTTCGTCATCGATCACCAGCGCACATGGCTTCAGGTCGGCCGGCGGTGGTTCGGGCGCGGGATGGGCCTGCGGCGTGTCCGGTTCGTTCCGGGCGCTCTCTCCGGTCATGGCGTGCGCGGATCCTCCTCCGGCGGTTTCTGCTCGGCCTGCGGGGCGGGTGCGGACGGTGCCGCCGCTGATGCCGATACCTGGATAGCGGGCGGCGCGGAGGGCGTCTCAACCGGCGCGGCCGGCATCTGGGGTGACACGGGAGTCTCGGATGCGGCGGGCGCTGGCGCGGCTTCTGCCTTTACGACATCCGCCCGGTGCCCATTGCTGTTCACGACAACGGTCGTGGGCTCGATGGCTTGTGCAGCGGCTCTGGCCTCGGCAGCAGGTTCGATGGGCGCAGCTTCCGCCGTTTTGGCAGCGGCTTTGGTGATTTCGGCCTGATAGTGATCGATCATGTTGAGAAGATCGGTCACGACCAGCGGTTTCGGCAGGTATTGATCGCAGCCGGCTTCGAGAAACCGCTCGCGGTCGCCCATCATGGCGTAGGCGGTCACGGCGACCACCGGGCGATGATCGTTGCGGGCGCGCATGGCGTGGATCACATCCAGCCCGGTCATCGAGCCAGCCAGCTCAATATCGAGCAGGATCAGATCGATCGCCGGGTCTTTGGCGAGTGTGTCCAGCGCGCCTTCACCTTCGTCCTCAAAGACGACACTGCACTGGCGGGCACGCATCACCCGCTCAACCAGTGCCCGGTTCACTTCGTTATCTTCGACGTAAAGAATGCGCATAGGGTTCTGTCTCTCATTACTATTCCCGGATCGGACGCGTGTCCTACGGCTGATCGGCCGTAGCAACGGGTTCGGTCTTGGCCTGTTGCCGCAGGCACGGCCTGCTCAGGCTGCGGCTCCACTGGGCCGGCAGTGGGCGGCTCGGGGCTCAACTTAATCGTCACGGGCCTTTCGGGCTTGGTTAGCTCGATCCTGGTGGGCCGGGCGGGCGCTTCGACGTGTGGCTCAGTGCCCGGCACGACATACGCCGGCAGGGCAAAGAAGAAGGTGCTGCCTTTGCCCAGGACACTCTCGAACCACAGGCGGCCGTTCATCAGGCGCATCAACTGCTGCGAGATGGCAAGGCCCAACCCGGCACCCTGGCGGCCTTTCTTGCGGCCGGCCGTCCCCTGGCGGAACTCTTCAAAGATACCGGATTTATCGCTGTCGGCAATACCGATGCCGGAGTCTTCAACGGCGAAGATCACCTGATTGCCTTCCGCCCAGATGCTCAGCCTGATATAGCCCTGGTCGGTGAACTTGGCCGCGTTGGAATACAGGTTGAGCAGCACCTGCCGGACGCGCAGCGGGTCGCCCATGCATATTGGCAGCGGCTCGGCAAGCTGCTTCTTCAGTTCGATCTGGCCGATCTTATCCCCAACCAGACCCACCGCCGTGGACAGCACACCCTTCACAATCGGCCCCAGATCGACCGGCTGGATTTCGAGGTCGAGCTTACCGGCGTCCACTTTGGACAGGTCGAGGATGTCGTTAATAATGTTGAGCAGGTGCTTACCACTGCTGAGGATCTGGTTCATATCCTGCGTATACTGATCGGGCAGATCAACGCCGTCGTACATCGCCGGGAAGTCCAGCATCGTCTGGCTGAAGCCGATGATCGCGTTCAGCGGCGTGCGGAGTTCATGGCTCATGTTGGCGAGGAACTGGCCGCGGAAGTTTTTGGCGTCTTCGGCCGATTGGCGGGCGACTTCGAGCTGCTTGTTGGTTTCTTGCAGTTCAAAGGTCAGCGCCTGCTGGCGCATCAGGCTCTTTTGCAGGGCTTCACGGCTCTCGAACAGGGCAAAGGTGGTCTGGCGCTCCTTGCGGTAGTTTTCGAGCGCCCACTCCGCGATCGCGTACAGCTCGCCGCTGACCTGGGCGGACAGGCCGGTTGCGACCAGGGTCAGGATCAGTGCAAACGCGGTCGAATTTATCAGGGTGAATTCGCCCTCGGCCGCACTGGGTACGCCAAGAGCGACACCGGCTACAAGCACCGTCAGGATCAGCGTATCGCGCACGGGGAGCAGCAGACCGACCACAAACAGCAGCAGCGGGAAAATATACGGCGCGTATTCTTCACCAAAGTGCCCACCATACGCCATGGTCAGTCCGACAGCGGCGATCACGCCGATCGAGTAGGACCAAACAGCCCAGCTAAACATATCCCGCCGGAGGAACTGCCCGGTCAGCACGCTGCCGATAAACAGGGCGGTGGTGGGAGCCAGCAGGGCAACGATGGAGACCTGACGCCCGCCGCTGATCACGATCAGCGCCCACCAAACCATAAAAGCAACAAACAGGGTGATCTTCCAGAGAATACCTAAGCGTTCGGCGCGCACTTCCTGCGCAAAGCTTAATTGAGAAGGCACGCTCAAATCGTCGGCGTTGTTCGTGGCGCTGACGGGGGGCGCTGCCGGCTCTTGCTGTTCATCTCGGCTTACCGGAAAGTCTGGTAACATGGTCGCTTGTCCTCTGCGAGATTCGCCCTCTTGAAACAATCGTCGAAGGATAAATATTGAATAAAAAACCACTGCTTGTAGTATACAACAAATTTTACTCTTCTTTGTGGATTCCTAACAATCCATCGCAAAATTCAGAGGACTTTCATAAATCTCCCCGCGTCCGCATCGGATCGCGCAGTTGCGGGTAAATACATATAATAGTGGCTGGCTATCGTTTACAGTTTATGGGGGCGGAATGCCCGGTTTGCAGCCCACGACGTTTATAAGTTATGCCCGCGCTCAGGAAAGCCTCGCCCGCCGGCTGTATAACAACCTGTCGGCCGCTGGCGTCCGGGCCTGGATGGATCGTTACGACATCCCGCCGGGCGCGGTGTGGGATGATGCGATCCAGCAGGGGCTCGAAGCGTGCAGCCATGTCATTGTGCTGGTGTCTCAGGCGGCGATCAACTCGCGCAGCGTCCACGCCGAGTGGAATTACGCCGACGCCCGCAGCAAAACGCTGCTGCCGCTGATCTGCGAGCCGCTGGAATACCAGCAGATCCCGTTCCGGCTGCATACGGCCCACTGGATCCGGCTGACGGATGCGGACTATGATGCCGTAATTGCGAACCTGCTGCAAGTGCTGCCGCTCAGCGCCGCGCCGAATCCGCTGGCCGCGCCCGATGCGGATATACCCAGCGTCCCATCCAGCGACGCCGATCCCGCCGCCGCGGCGGCCGCCTGGAAGCGCGGTAATGTCGCCTTTCACGCGGGGGACCTGGCCGGTGCCGCTCAGGCGTATACCGATGCGATCCAGCTCGCGCCCGACCGTGCCGAAGCGTATATCCACCGGGGCATGGTGCGCTATTCGCTCAAGGACTATGCGCAGGCGTTGTCCGATTTTGGTGAGGCCGAACGCCGCGATCCGGATATCCCGCTGCTGTATAACAACCGGGGCGTGACGCATCTGGCGCTGAACAACATCGCCGCGGCGCTGGCCGATCTGAACGAAGCGCTGCTGCTCGATCCCGCCTACACGACCGCGCATTACAATCTGGCGGCGGTCTTTATGGCGATGGGCCGCTGGCGGCTGGCGACGCATCATTATTCGTGGGCGATCGAGATCAACGACCGGGTGCCGCTGTACTATAACAGCCGGGGATTGAGCTACGCCGCACAGAAATTAACCGACGATGCGCTGGCGGATTATAATCGGGCGCTCGAACTTGATGCGGATTATGTGAGCGCGCTCGGCAACCGCGCCAACCTGCACGCTAACCTGGGCAACCGTGACGCGGCGCTGGCCGATTATGACCGGGTGATTGCGCTCAACCCGGAGCACGTGCTGGCCTATGCGGGTCGCAGCGAGCTTCGCTTCTGCGCCGGAGACTATGCGCTGGCCGCGCTCGACGCTTCGACGGCGATCGGGCTGCAAGCGGATTTTCACGGCGGGTATGCGCTGCGTGCGCTGGCGAATTTTCGGCGCAACCACCTCGATCCGGCATTGGCCGATTACCGGCAGGCCATGCAGCTCGACCCGGCGTGGCGCACACCCGATCGGGCCGCCGCGTATCTGACGATCTGTCCGGCGGAGGCGCTGCAAACGGTGCGCGATCTGCTCGCGGCGCTGTTGGCCTCACCCCCCGGCCCCCTCTCCACGTCGTAGAGAGGGGAGTGCCATACGGGCTGTAGTCTTCTCTCTGCGCGTGAAGAGGGGAGTTTGCAGTTCGGGCCAATTTGTGCAACTTATCAGAGGAGGACACGTATGATCAGAAGAATGTTGATGAGCTGGTTGGCACGCCGGCAGGCCCGGCGGGGCGGGTGGCGCGCGGTGTTTCGGATGCTGCGCCGCCGCTGAATCTCTGGGATGCAGGGCGCAGGCAGCACCGGATCGGGGCTGCGCTTAGGTTCGACTGAGTGAAAAAAGGGCGACGCGATGCACACCATACTCCACAAACCCTGGATCAAAGCGATTCTTCAGAATCGGCTGGCACTCTACGCGATCCTGATGGTGATTGAGCTTCAGTTTTTCTCCATCAACATGCTCAATACCACTCTGCGCGAACCGACGGACGGCTGGGAACTGAAGATTGACGTGATCGATAATAATCTGACGCCGAACGGTTATTGGCTGCTCCCCTATTTCATGGGGTTAGCCTTCGCGTCCCTGATCCCGCTGTGGGGCATGTTGACCATGCCGAACCGGATCTACCGGGAATTTGTGCTGGCGCTGGCGCTGGCGCTGACGTTCAGCTATGTGGTGTATATTCTGGTGCCGACCTACGTGGTCAAGCCTGCGCCGGATGCGGTGCCCGGCGATGATTGGTTCGCGCGGCTGCTGCGGCGCACCTACGAGGCCGATGCCGCGGCCAGCTCGCATAACGCCGCACCGAGCCAGCATGTGTTTTATGCGCTCTTGAATATGTGCTTCATGATCCGCTTCCGGCCCACGCAGCGTACCTTCTGGATCTGGACGGGGCTGGGCACGCTGATTACCGTCTCGACGCTCACGACGATGCGCCACAACTCGCCCGACCTGATCACCGGGTTTATGGTCGCGGTGGTCATGTACTACGCCGGTGTGTACCTGGGCGGTCGCCTGACGGACGCGCTCGCTGATGACGACGATCCGATCCGGCTGCCGGGGTGGTTGGGCCGCGCCTACGACTGGTGGATGATCCGCCGGGAGGCCGCCAAGTGCCGCCAGCGGGTCGGCACCGCGACATGATTTAGGTATTCTGCCCAAGCAGATCCGGTCCCAGTTTGGTTATGATTTGGTTGTCACCTACCCGCGTAGGTGACGATTTTTTGTCTAGGTGAAATAGCCGGGCCTCGCCCACGCAGCCCCATCTCCGCACGCAGAGAGGGGGTGAGACCAGTCACCGGCATGAGGGCAACCAATCACCAACACTTACAACTGTTTCCGAGGAGCGCCAACTCATGACTGCCTACGATACCCCCCGCTTCGCCGTGCCGGATCAACACCTGATCCCGGTCGATCCCTATCCCGGCCAGTTGGTTGAGACGCCGCCCTCGCGCATGTTCATTATCAAGCTGTCGCTGAAAAAATACGCCGAGAAAATGGGGCCGGATGCGGTCATGTTCGACGCGTCGCAGGGGGATGGCGGCGCATCGCTGCCGGGTGTCGCGCCGGAGATCCTGGATCGCGCCAACGAGATGCTCAAAGCGAACGGCACCGGCTACGATTTCCCCTATGGCACGGACGCCTACCGCAAAGCCATCGCGGAGCAGTACTGGCAGCTTGATCCCGCGCTTGGCTGGGGGCCGAAGAATGTGCTGGCGACTGTCGGCGGGCGGGATGGACTCGTGAAGGCGTATGCGGCGATGATCGCGCTGGGCCACGGGCGCGTGGGCGACGCGATCATGACGTCGCGCGTGCCGTGGATCAGCTACACCTGGGGGCCGTATGGTGTCGGCGCGAACGTACTGCTCGCGCCCGGCGACGAAACTTCGGCATGGCAGTACACCGAGGACAGCATCGTGGCGGCGGTGGATTTCTGCCAGAACCAGGGTGGACGCCGGATCGCCGGGCTGATCATCACATCGCCCGATAATCCCACCGGGCGCACCCTCCCGATGGAGCGGCAGATCGCGCTCGGCAAATGCGCGCTGGAAGCCGGAGTCGGCTATGTGCTCTACGACTGGATGTATCACTACATCACCGAAACGGGTCCATCCAGCGCCAACGATCTGCTGCGTGCGTTTGACCCGGACGAACGCCGCCGGATCATGATCCTGGACGGCGTCACCAAATCGATGGGCGGGTCGAATATCCGCAGCGCGCATCTGCTGGCCGGGGATGAGGTGATCAGGTTCATCAGCAGCCATGCGTCTCACAGCGTCGTCCCGCACTATCACGGGCTGGCGGTGACGATGGCAGCGGTTGAGATGGGGTATCGCACGGCCGCAGCCAACATCATCGAGCCGACGAACGAATCCCGCCGGATGGTGCGCCGCTTCCTGACCGAGCACGGTTATCATTTCATCCTGGGCGACGGCGGATATTATGCCTTCGTGAACATCGGGCGCTGGATGGACGCGGCCAGTCTGCCGGACAGCTTCGCCCTGATCGAATATCTGGCGGCGGACTACGGGATCGCGGTGGTGCCGGGTGGCGCATTCTCGGACGAGGGGGATCGCTGGATCCGCTTCTCCTACGCGCTGCCGCCGCACATCACACAGGGCGCGCTGGAGCGTTTCCACGCCGGGCTGTCGGCGCTGGAGAAGTGATTCTACCTACCTGTAAGAGGGTCCTTCTCCCGTGTTTACCCCTCCCTAAATCCCTCCCCGTCAACGGAGAGGGACTTGAAACGTGTCTGCAACCAAACAAGCCTCCCCTTTCTCCGCGTGCGGGGATAAGGGGCGCCGACCGAAGGTCGGACGGGGATAGGGGTAAAATGCGATAGGGGCGTCTGGTTCACGCCCCTACCGATTGAGATCGCAGATTGGATGGAGGGAGAAAGCTGGCGTTTCCGGCACAGTACCCTTGTGCAAGGGATGAGCAACGGTTTGAAAAGGGGTGCTCGCCTGAGACTATCTGAGAGTCTCTCGCCTGGCGTTTTCTCCGCACCTCAAGTATCGCACGGCTGCGACACTGACATGTGAATTCTTTCAAACTCCGAAATCACTGGCTCTTCGCTCGTAGGGCAACTCCTTTCGGTTGGTCCCCACTCGCGGTACGACAGCCTGGATTTCCCTCCGAAGTCTCGCGCCTGGGGTAAGGCGGCGAGACTCTGCGTTCTCGACTACTAGAATTATCATACACCTTTGTTTTTGGGCGGGTCAAGAGCCTAAGGGAGTATTTTGATCCTTCCAACGGCCTATTGCCGCCGGGCGCATTTGGCACTATGCTTACGCCGCAACCACGCACAAGGGGAGAGAATACGGAATGAACCTACGACGTCTGCACCTGGGACTCGTGATCGGCGCGCTGCTGGCCGGGCTGCTCGGATCGCCCGCGTCGGCGCAGGACCAGCCCGTGATGGGCGCGATCCATATCATCGTGCCGGACGTGTGGATCACACCGGCGGACGGCGACGAAGTGCGGCTCAGCGCGGCGTCCGTGATAGACGCTGGCGAAACGCTCCGCACCGACGAAAACGGTGTCGCCCTGATCACCTGGGCCTCTGATGGCTCCGAGTCGGCGCTTGGGCAGAATTCCCGTCTGACGGTCGACACGCTCAGCAGCGCCGATGGTACCTTTACGGTTGAGACCACACTCGAAGCGGGGCGTCTGGTGACGGCATTTGGCGGCGCGCCGGGCGAAGAATTGGGCAGCGCGCTGACGATCAGCACACCCGCTTTTGATGTGCAGGCACTCGGCAGCGAGTTCGAGCTGTGGGTCACCGAGACCGGCGAAACCACCCTGGTGGTGACATGGGGCCGCGTTGAGGTGCTGGTCGGAGATGAAGCGCCGTTCCCGGTGGACGCGAATCACTATCTGGTCGGCGCGCCCGGTATCGCGCAGGTGCTCAGTACCGACGGCGTAACACCGACTCTGGCGGGCGTCTGTACGGCTGCCACCCCCACCAATCTGAATGTGCGGCTGACTCCCAGCGAGGACAGCCGCCGCCTGGGGGGTACGCTGGCGGGGCAGGTCTTCTGGGTGCGATCGGCCACCGAGGGCAACCTGTGGCTGCAAGTTTATTTCCAAACGGATCCGCTGGACGAAGAAGCGCGCAATTTCGGCTGGATTTACGGCCCGGCGGTGCAGCTAGACGCAGAACATTGTGGTACTATCTTGCGGTCGGCGCTGGATGGCCGGCTGTTTGGCGGGCCGGGCTTCGACAACGCGGCGGCCGACGAGGCTGAGACCGATTCGGCGGGATAGCAAACTAACGCCTCCCCTCGGTCCCCCTCCAGCCGAGCTAGAGGGGGAAGAAAGCTAGTATCTATCCGAAAATTCGTATTTTGTAGGGGCGTATTGCAATACGCCCCTACGGAACCCGGCAATTTACGGATAGGTTGCTAGTCCTTTCCTCTCCCTGGCTCGGCCGGGGAGAGGGTAGGGTGAGGGGCGTTTTTGCTCTATGCCCGCGACAAGTTAGGACAACCATCATGACAACACGCAAACATCTGATCGATCAACGCCTGTCGCGGCGCGACTTCCTGCGTGCGGCGAGTGCGCTGGCGGCGGGCATGCTGATCTCGGACGTGGCCCCGGCGCGCGCGATCCAGGAATGGACGCCGCGCCCCAAGGTGGCTATCGCGCGGGCGTACAGCTATAACCGTGCGGTGATCCGCCTGCGCGTCCAGACCTTGCTGGATCAGCTTGGCGGGCTAGCGGACGTGGTGCGCCCCGGCGACAAGGTCGTGATCAAACCTAATCTGACCGGCGGCTCCGGCTGGCAGCAGTGGATCGACGTGCCCGCCGACGAGAGTATGGTCACACATGCCGAGGTCGTGCGCGCGCTGGCTGAAGCGGTGATCGACGCGGGGGCGGGGGAGGTGATAATTGCCGAGGCGATCTGGGACTGGGCCTCCTACGAGAACTGGGGCTATGTGGAAGCGGCGAAAGACCTCAACGCGACGCTGATCGATCTGAACTCCGACCAGCCCTACGGCACCTATGTCGCGCAGATGGTTGGGGATGACTGGTACGTATACGACTGGTTCACCTTCAATCCGGCGCTGGTCGAGGCCGATGTGTTTATGTCCGTGCCCAAGCTCAAAACTCATCAACTGGCGGGCGTCACGCTCTCGATGAAAAATCTGGTCGGGACGGTGCCGCTGGCGTTTTACCAGCTCAACAACGATGGCTACCGCACGGCGCTGCACGGCCCCGGCGACGAGTCCAGCCGCCGCCTGCCGCGCGTGATCGTGGATCTGAACCGCGCGCGCCCGATCCACTTCGCGCTGATCGACGGGATCCGCACGTCCGAGGGCGGCGAAGGCCCGTGGATCGAGGGATGGAACCCGAAAAAGGCGAACGTGCTGATCGCGGGAAAAAACCCGGTGGCGACGGATGCGGTTGGGACAACGGTCATGGGGTTCGATCCGACGACGATAGGACGGACGCACGCGCCGTTTGAATACTGCCTGAACCATCTCATTCTGGCGCGGCTGCGCGGATTGGGTCCGCACCATCTGGACGAGATCGAACTGGTGGGCGAACCGCTGGAGAACGTGATCACGTCGTTCAAACCGGCGGCGCTGCCACCCCAGATGAAACAGTCCCGCCACTATCCGGGACCGTATGGAACGATGTGGGTATAAGCCTCACCCCCGGCCCCCCTCCACGGCGATTTGCAGGGGCGGGTTAAAAAACCCGCCCGTCAAGTCCCCTTTCCATCCCATGGAGAGGGGATTTAGGGGTGAGGCTGATCTATATCAACTCCCGGCTGCTGTAGCCGAGGATCCGCCGCGCGACGATCAGCGTGTTGATCTGCCCGGTGCCCTCGTAGATGTCGTTGATCCTCGCGTCGCGCATCCACTTTTCGACCAGCCACTCGCGGCTGTAACCCAGCGGCCCCAGGATCTCGACCGCTTTCTGCGTGACCCACGTCACGACCTTACCCGCTTTGGCCTTCGCCATCGACGCTTCGAGGTTGTTGCGCTCGCCGTGATCGAACATGCTCGCGGCGCGCAGCGTGAGCAGCCAGCCCGCTTTGATCTGCGCTTCCATTTCCAGCACGTCGCGCTGGACGGCGGTCAGCTCGTGATAGGGCTTGTCGTAGGGGATCTCGATCCCCGCTTCGGCCAGCTTCTCCTTCACGAAGTCGAGCGCGGCGCGGCCCACGCCCATCGCGCTGGCGGCGATCAGCGGGCGGCTGGCGTCGAAGGTGGCCATCGCGCCCTTGAAGCCCTTGGCGCTCTCGTCGTCGCGCTGGCGGACCTCCGCCGATCCCAGCAGGTTATCGAAGGGGATGCGCGCGTTGTCGAGCACGATCGCCACGGTGTCGCTGGCGCGGATGCCGTGTTTGATCTCCTGCTTCTCGATGCGCACGCCGGGCGTACCCGCCTCGACGACGAACGGCTTCATGCCCGCGCGCCCCGCCGAGCGGTCGATGGTCGCCCACACGACGACGATCCCGTTCGATTCTTCCAGCGCGAGCTTGCCGTTCGTGCAGAAGATCTTTTCGCCGTTCAGCACCCATTCGTTCGTGTCGGGATCGAGCCATGCCGTCGTCTGGATGGCGGACGTATCCGACCCTGCGCCGGGCTCGGTCATCGCCATCGCGCCCCACACGGGCTGATCGCCTTCGGCAAAGCGGCGCAGGAAGCGTTCTTTTTGCTCCGGCGTGCCGACCGCCTCGATCGCCGCGCCCGGCCAGCAGCGCGTTCGGGACGCACAGCAGTTGGCCCGACGTCGCCCCAGCTGAGCATCTCGAAGGTGTAGATCATGTTCAGCGTGTTGATGCCCGGCCCTTTGCGCTCGGAGACTTCGCCGCGCGCCTGGGCCGCCGCTTTATCCAACTGGCGCTTCTGCTGATCGCGCATGACCGGCCATGTCATCCTGATGAACGTCTCCGGGCGGGTGTGCTCGTTTTCGTCCAGGGATCGCGCTTCCGGGCGCATGATGCCCGTGGCGAGTGCCTGCGTCATCTGCAAGCCCTGGGTGATCCGTTCGGGTATTTCAAAGCTGATTGCCATTGTTACCGCTCGCTTTCTTCAGGCTTCGATTCCTGTCGGAAATCGATTTGTTGAAGGATGTCGTCTAGCCATTCGATTTCAGCCTGTCCCGGTCTTGTGTTTTGAAGACCCTGCTGGTTGATTACTTCCATCGTTCTTTCAACCCACAGCCGGGCTTCATCAGGCTTGTTCTGTGCCAACCGCAGCGCCGCCTCCGCCCTGCCAATGGCAATCATAGAGTCACTGGCCCCGTCCTCATGAGCGGACTCAAGCAGCGAAGATGAAGCTTCGGCATTTTCCCCGTAGCGTGCTTCGTAGTAAGCAGCTTCAGCCAGCAGCTGCGGATGGTACAGTTAAGTTTGGTTTCGTTTCCCTTTCAAGGCATGACGGATACATTCGCCGGCGAACTCAACTTGTGGCTGTCTAATGCCCAATAGTAAGCATAAAGATTGCCGACTACATCCTCAGGCGAATGATCTGGCTGGGCGATCAGCTTTTCTATCCAGGAGCGATCCCATTCACGGGCGCGATAGCCACTGTGATGCGCTCCAATAGTGCGCCGCAGAGCGATCCAACGTTCCGCAGGCCATCCACCATGCAATAGCATGAAGAACCGCTGACCATCGGACTTCCGCTCCGATGAAAAATAGGGCGGTGAAGGACAGGCCGGCGATGCCCGCACGAAAGGAATCCAGTTGCCCACGCAAACCCATGGGCAATATGCACGCCAATCGTAAATCTCCGGCCACGTTTCAATCATTCCACTCACGTGGATCGCTGTGAACCCCAGCATCAGGCTTGTAAACGGCCCAGCCAGATAAAAAACATTTCGCGGCGCACCAGATGATGATCATCGACCGGCACGGCCATCATCATACCAATGGTGTCCCATCGGTTGTTGGCTGAGACATGGATACGCTGTCCGCTTGATGTGATCAGCAGTGGTCCTGCACTGAACAAGATAAAACGATAGCCTGCTAGTTTAGCGGCTAATAGGTGTCCCAGTTCGTGTACCAAGATTGCCAGCATCGCGCACAACACGTAACTGCTAATGAACATCGCCAGCCTGAAAAAACCAGCCGCGTGCCACGTCTTTTCAGGACGCGTATCGAAAGGGACAAACGCTAATAACGCGACAAACACGATCAGCGCTCCAATGGTTATTGGCAAAGGGCGGACTATCACCCGCGCAGTCTGGCTGATGATAGGCGGCCGATCTCGAGGCGGACGGACGCGTTTACGGGGGGGGTTCGCAAGGGGAGGGGTAAAGCTCTACACCATCGCCAGACCATCAAACGTGACAAAGCCGCGCGCATTGCGCAGCCAGCGCTCGACCGGATATTCGCGGATGTACCCGTAGCCGCCGAGCGTCTGAACGGCGCTGTCGGCCACCATGAGCGCGGCTTTATCGGCGTACTGCTTCGCGAGATAGGCTTCGCGGCTCGGCGTCCTGGCCCTGATCGAGCTTCCACGCGGCCTCCCAGACCATCAGGCGCGTCGCGTCCACCTCGATCGCACACTCGGCCAGCATGAACGCGATCGCCTGCTTCGTGCCGATCGGCTTGCCGAACTGCACGCGTTCCTGCGCGTACTGCACGGCGTAGTCGAGCGCGCCGCGCATCACGCCGACCGCCAGCGCCGCCAGCGCGACCTGGCTGTGCGCCAGCAGCCGCCCGAAGTCGCAGCCGGATTCGCCACCGAGCCGGCAGTCCGCGCCGACCTTGACGCCGTCGAGCGCAACCGGGTAGGTGGGCAGCGCGCGCACGCCCATCAACGATTCGCGCGGGCCGATGTGTACCCCGTCGAGCTGCGTGTTGACCAGGAACCCATCGACCCGGTCGCCGTGCTGCGCGTAGACCAGAATCTGCTCCGCGCCTTCCGCCAGCGGGACATACACTTTTTGCCCGTTCAGCACATAGCCGCCGTTATCGCGTTCCGCCGTGGTGTGCAGCGCGCGCGGATTGAAGCCGATGCGCGGCTCGATCAGCGCGGCGGTCAGGCGCGGCGGCTGCTCGTCCAGAAACAGCGGGAGAAGCTGATCGCGCTGCTCGTCGGTGCCGTCCAGCACCAGCGGGATCGCGGCCAGCGCGGGAGCCATCACCTGCATCGCCAGCGACAGATCGCCATAGGCCAGTTCTTCATAGGCCAGCGCGCCCGTGACGGCGCTGTGAGTCTCGCCAAAGCCGCCCAGGCTTTCGGGGATAGTGCCCGGCAGGATGCCGAGTTCCCAGCCCGTTTGCAGCACGGACGCGGGGAAGCTGCCGCTTTCGTCGGCGTCATGCGCGGCGGGACGCACCTCTTTCTCCGCGTAGCGGCGGATCGTGTCGATCAACATCTGTTGTTCGTCGGTGGGAGTCAGGCTGATCATGGGGTGGTTCTCCTCATCTTATGTTACAGGCAGGGCGGATCAGCACGGGCGCAGCGCCGCCAGAAACGTATCCGCGATCTCGTCCGCGATCTGCGCACCGGACAGCCGCCCGTCGGCGCGATACCACACGCTGACCCAGTTCAACGCGCCAAACATCGTCTTGACGAAAATGCCCGCATCGACCGGGCGAAAGTCCCCTGCCGCGATGCCCTGGTCGATCACCTGCCGGTAGAGCTTTTCGAGCGTATCGCGCTGCATCACGACCTGATCGCGGATCTCCGGCACGTCGAGCAGGGCGCGCGTCTCGAAGATCACGGCGGCGGCGATGTTGGCGTGCTCGATCTCGCTGCGGATATGGACGTGCACGATCCCGCGCAGCTTGCCGGCGGGGGAACCGTCGCCATCGACCACGGCGCGCACGCCCGCGGTGATCTGCTCCATGCCGGCGGCGAGTACGGCGGCCAGCAGGTCTTCTTTGCCGGGGAAATGATGGTAGAGGCTGCCCGCGGTGAGGTTGACTTCGGCGGCAATATCGGCCATGGTCGCGCCGTGATAGCCCCGGCGCTGGAAGACCAGCGCCGCCGCGCGCACGATCTCATCCGGGTGGACGGTCTGTTCGGCCGGTTTGCGAGCCATAGCACGCCGCTCCGAGTAGAAAGCGAATAATCAAATCTATATTTGATTATAGGATGGGTGGGGGTGGGGTGGCAAGAAAAAAGAGATATTCACCACAGAGGACACAGAGGACACAGAGAAAGGGAAGGGAAAGAGAGGAGATAACAAGCTGTTGTAAGGATCGATCGGTGCGATAGTACTCCCCTATTGTGCGGCGTGCATGCTCGCCTGTTGAGTTTGGCTCGTCAGTGTCGGTTAACACCGTGCATCTCTATCGCGCATGTAGAAATGATCCCAACGAGGGCATGTACCATCAGGACACACGATCCGCATCGCGACTCATCAGTACCAGGAGCGTCCCCGCTGGTTGCCTCCTCGCGTGCCTATTCCGCTTCCTGACGGCATTCCTCAGCACGGAACTGTGCTTCACGAACTTGCTGTTCGGCTAACTGCTTCTGCTCAATCCAGTTCAAATTCGTCCGAGAAAACGAGGTTACGAACCAGCATGGTGTCAACATTTCAGGCCGTCACGGGCGAGGAGTTGCCGGACCCGGACTTCGATCTTAATCTCTAATTCCGCGACGCTATATTCGCTGTCAATTTCCAGAGCTATCAAAGTGCGCCGACCGCTTCACTGGCACAGTCACGCGAACGGAGGTTCGCAGACAGCAAGCCCACTATTTCGTAGTGATTTCGCCACTCAATATAAACCTCATTGACTTTAGAAGGGTCAATTCGGTAGACAATGCGTAATATCCAGACGATCTGCTGTCCATCCTTGCGAATCAGATCGGCCTCAATCCCTCCTCTTCTACCGGTTGGCTGCTCCCTCACTAACTTGGCCCGCCAAGATGCATTCTTGCTGGGCACGTAGGATTGTACCAATGGTGAGTCTGTACCCGGAATAAGGTGTAATACCGGGTCCCAGAGTCTTCGGCCAGCTCGCCGCTGAGCGTGTGAAGACGATACCCACTTGTTTTCTGGATCTCGACCATCCCCACGCCTGAGATGACTGAATAGCATAGCTGCGAGGACGCCAGCTACTCCCCAACAGAACGCCCGAACAGGTCCCATTCATCTCTCACCCCTCTCATAATCGGCCTAACGCTTGTGGCACTTCGGACACTCTTTCACCATTGCCCCCTAGTCTCTCATAATCGCGCTCCTTTCGGCTACCATGACTGCTGCTGTCCTCAGTCTAGGCGCGGTACTTAATTTTCCAATGAGATTATGTGGTTCCTGATTTTCCTCTTCCGGCGATCTCAAACATCCGAACCAAAAAGCCCGCTGAACGTCCCCATCGTGAGTCCCTTCAGCGGGCCTTTCTCTCTTTTCCCTTATCTTTTCTCTGTGCCCTCTGTGTCCTCTGTGGTGAATCGCTTTTCTTCTTTTACGGCGCGAGCAGGTCCACCGACAGCACGTAATCCCCGCGCCCGCCGAAGCGCCCCGCCATGATCACATACAGCCCATCACCCGGCAGCAGGAAATCGATCCGGGCATCACGCGCCGCCATGCCGTCGGGCCGCACGTCGCCCACGTCATCATTCGCCGCGATCTCCCTGCCGTCCGGCGTTTGCAGCGACAGCCACGGATCGAGCAGGCCCGCGCCGCTCGGATCGGTCATGGTGATGACGACGTGATCGCCCGTCCGCCCGTCGAACGTCCAGCGGTGCGAGGGGAAGCGGTTGTTCAGCGCGCCGCGCACCGACTGCCCATAGAGCAGCGATCCGCCGCCCTTGGCCGGGTCCGACGAGCCAAGCAGATCCGACTCGGTGGTGGTGTCGGCGGCCATCTCCGCGCCGAGCGGCAGGTTGCCATCGCCGCTGAAGACAAAACGCTGCACCTGGGTGTAGCCGTTGGCCGGGTTGGAGTCGGTAAAGTAGATGGTGCCGTCCGGCCCGACGATCAGGCCCGCCGGGGTCAGATACTCGCCGGCCAGGAAACGGCCCGCCGCGCGCGGTGTTGTAGGGGAAGCCGAACACGTCCAGCAGCCGCCCCGCGACGCTCAATTCGAGGAAGCCGTAGCCATCCAGGCCGGGCGCGGGCAGCGCCACCACGATATTGTCATTCGGCTCGATGGCGATCTCAACCGGCGTGAGTCCCTGCAAAATCTCGGCGGCCAGATTGACGACCAGCGCCTCGCCGTTGGCGTCGAGCACGTTCAGGTTGCCCGTCGCGCCGACGAGATACAGCGCGCCCGTGCGCGGGTTGACGTCCAGATGGATGCCGGAGAGATCCGGGTTCACGGCGTCGAGATCGACGGTCTGCTGCAAATTGCCAAACAGATCGAAGTGATACAGCCGGTTGCGGATCCCGCTGGCGTGGCCCTCGGAGACGGTCCACACGGCGTCCTTCGTCGCGGCCAGGGTGCGCGGCATGCCCGGCGCGAACTGCCCATCGGCGTCGCCGCGTCCGCCCCAACTGCGCGTAAAGTTCCCCGCGCGATCCACCACCGAGATCGCCCGCTCGCCCGCTTCCTGGGTGTTCGCCAGGTAGAGCTTGAGATCCTGCGGGCCGATGGCGATGTCCACGAAATTCCCTTCCGCCCACGGACCCATGTAGCTGATCTCCAGGCCGGTCGCCTGATTGATCACCAGGATGCCGCCCGGCCCCACGGCCATGTACATCACGCCGAACTCGTCAAAGGTGATGCCGCCCGCCGTCACGACGCGCCCGCTGCTCGGCTGCGGCGACACGTAATGCCACAGCACGCCGCCGTCATTGTGGATGATCGTCTCGATCACATCCTGATCACGCTGCGGCAGCGCGAAGCTGAGCGTCTGCGCGAACGCATCAAACTGCGCGCCCGCCCCGCCATCCCACGCCGCCGAGGGTGCGAATCCGCGCACGATCGCCACGCGCCCGCCCGCGACGGCCAGCAGCGCGACGCGCGTCGTCAGCCCTTCGTCCGGCATCACGACCTGCGCCTGATAGCCGCTGGCGTTGCCCCACTGGATCGACTCGGCAGGCGGCGCGCTCACCTCGCTCGATACCAGCCGCGCCAGCAAGCCGGGGAGCTGCGTCGCGTCGGTGATCCCCAACTGGTTAAACGTGCCGAACGTCATCCGCACGGCGAGTCCCTGCGGGTTGCCGCCCTGATCCAGCACGGGCAGATCGGCGGGCGCAGCGGCCACCAGTTTGCTTTCGCCTTCGACTACCTGCCAGCCGGCGGGCAGATCAAACGCCACGCCGAGCGCGGCACTTTCGTAGCGGGTGCCGGCCTCCTGCGCGAATACCGGCAGCGGGAACAGGCTCAGGCTCAGGATCAGGATCAGCGCCAGCGCGCGTAGAGAACGACGGATCATAAAGTTCCTCCGGGTACGATCAAACAGGGCGCAGCGGCCCGTAATTAGTGTGCAGCAACGCGCCTATTGTACCCTGAGATTCGCGGGTCGTCGCACGTCCGGCGGTCGGGCGTAGCCAATTCACCGGAGAGAAAAACAATATCACCACAGAGGACACAGAGAGCACAGAGAAAAGCAAGATAAAAAACGAGAAAAGCAAGAATTTATACTTATGGCATCAGCCGTATGATACTCTTTTGTCCTCTCTTTTTCCTCATGAATCTCTGTGCTCTCTGTGTCCTCTGTGGTAAAACAGCTTTTTCTTTCGCCGTGTGTTAGTTTGACGCTATACTACAGAGGTTAGGATAGGGTTGGAACGGAGAAGGCACATGGCGGCTGAGCTGCACCCCGACGCGATACACAACCTGATCAGCGGCGATCACGGCGATCCATTTGCGCTGCTGGGTCCGCATCCCGTCGAGGGCGGCGTTTCGATCCGCGCCTTCCGGCCGTCCGCGCAGACGATGGCGGTGCTGTGCGAGGAAGTCGGGGGAACGGATCGCCATGACCCGTCTGCACGACGAGGGCTTCTTCGAGGCGACGATCCACGGCCCCGCTCCGCGCTACCAGTTGATCGCCACATCAGCCGACGGCACCGAACAGACCATTGAAGATCCTTACCGCTTCAGCCCGCTGCTGACCGATTTTGATCTCTACCTGCACAGCGAGGGACGGCACTTCACCAGCTATGACAAGCTCGGCGCGCATCTGGCCGAGGTGGACGGCGTGAAAGGCGTCGTTTTTGCGGTGTGGGCTCCCAACGCCTACCGTGTCAGTGTGATCGGGGACTTCAACGAGTGGGATGTGCGCGTGCATCCCATGCGGCGTCACGTCGATGCGGGCGTGTGGGAGTTGTTTGTCCCTGGCCTGGACGAGTGGACGCTGTACAAATACGATCTGCGCTCGCAGGTGAACGGCTATCGCACGCAAAAAACCGATCCCTACGCGTTCTGCGATGAGATCCGCCCCCGCACCGCGTCGATCGTGGTCGATCTGGATCGCCATGCGTGGGGTGACGGCGCGTGGATGGAAGCACAGGCGGGGCGCAACGCCCTGCGCGAGCCCATGTCGATTTACGAGGTGCATCTGGGATCGTGGCGGCGCAAAACCGGCGGGCTGGAATGGCTGACCTACCGTGAGATCGCCGATCAGTTGGTGCCGTATGTGAAAGACATAGGCTTCACGCACATCGAACTTATGCCGGTGGCCGAACACCCGCTGGATATGTCGTGGGGTTATCAGGTGACGGGGTATTACGCCGCGACCAGCCGCTTCGGGACGCCGCACGACCTGATGTATCTGATCGACCAGTGCCACCAGAACGGGATCGGCGTGATCCTGGACTGGGTGCCCGCGCATTTCCCGAAGGATGGGTTTGCGCTGAGCTATTTCGACGGCACGCATCTGTACGAGCACGCCGATCCGCGCCTGGGGGAGCATCCGCAATGGGGCACGTATATCTTCAATTACGGGCGCAACGAGGTCCGCAACTTCCTGATCAGCAACGCGCTGTTCTGGCTCAAGAAATATCATATCGACGGGCTGCGCGTGGATGCCGTGTCGTCGATGCTCTATCTCGACTTCGGACGCAACCCCGGCGAATGGCTGCCGAACGATTACGGCGGGCGCGAAGATCTGCCCGCGATCCGCTTCATCCAGGAAGCCAACGCCGTGATCCATGAGCAGTGCCCCGGCTGTTATACCATTGCGGAGGAATCCACCGCGTGGCCGATGGTCTCGCGTCCTACGTATATTGGCGGGCTGGGCTTCACCTTCAAATGGAACATGGGCTGGATGCATGACACGCTCGACTACATCGGCAAGGATCCGCTCTACCGCAAATGGTTCCATCACAACCTGACCTTCTCGCTGATCTACGCCTTCACGGAGAACTTTGTGCTGTCGCTCTCGCATGATGAGGTCGTCCACGGCAAAGGCTCGCTGATCAACAAGATCCCTGGCGACTGGTGGCGTAAATTCGCCACACTGCGCACGCTGTACGCCTACCAGATCACGCATCCCGGCAAAAAGCTGCTGTTCATGGGGCAGGAATTTGGCCAGTGGCGCGAGTGGAGCGAGATGCGCAGCCTGGACTGGCATCTGATCGAGGAGTTTGAGACGCACAAAAGCCTGCTGGCCTGGATGCGCGATCTTCAGCATCTCTACCGGGAGCAGCCCGCGCTCTGGCAGCACGATTTTGATCCGCAAGGATTCGACTGGATCGAGGCGAACGACGCCGATCAGAGTGTGTTGAGCTTCGTTCGTTACGCCGATAACCGCCAGGATTTTGTCGTGGTGGTGCTCAACTTCACGCCGATCCCGCGCGAACACTACCGGATCGGGGTGCCGGAGCCGGGTTATTACCGCGAACTGCTGAACAGTGACGCGCACATCTACGGCGGCGGGGATGTGGGCAATGGGGGCGGGCGGCAGGCCGACGCGGGCACCTGGTGGCACCGTTATCCGCACAGCCTGAGCCTGACGGTCCCGCCGCTCGGCGCGCTGATCCTGAAGGTGGAGCGGGAAAAGAAAGAATGAACCACAGAGGGCACAGAGGACACAGAGATTCTTAAAGAAGAAAAATAGAGAGGAAAAGCAAATTAGACAGGGTTTTTCCCTCTTGCTTTTCTCTTTTTACCTTGCTTTCCTCTGTGCTCTCTGTGTCCTCTGTGGTGAAAAGTTTCTCTCATAGCTTTCACAGATACCCAGAGGGGATGACGCGCATGCCATCCAGGCACTTCCAGCTTGAACCGCTCACCGACGGGGTTTATGCCGCGATCGCCAAGGATGACGGCATCGCCAGGGCCAACGCCGGGATCATCGACCTGGGCGATCGGTTCCTGATCTTCGACACGTTCCGGTCCCCGCAGGCCAGCCGCGACCTGATCACGATGGCGCGGCGGCAGACCGGCAAAGCGCTGGCGCTGGCGATCAACAGCCATTGGCACGCCGATCATGTGTTGGGCAACACCGCGCTGCCCAGATCCGTGGCCGTGATCGCGACCAGCCGCACCCGCGAATTGATGGCCGAGCGCATCCCAGGCACCATCAACTCATTACGCGAGAATCTGCCGCTGCGGCTGCAGGAACTCGAGGCGCAGCTTCAGGCCGAGCAGGACGCCGACCAACGCCACGCCATCGGGCAGTCCATCGATATTTACCGGATGGCGCTGGACGATCTGCCCCGGCTGGATCTGCGGCTGCCCAACTCAACTTTTGAGAGTCGACTTGTGTTCCACGGCCCGGCGCGCACGGCCGAGTTGATCACGTTTGGCGGCGGCCACACCGAGAGCGACGCGATCCTCTACCTGCCCGGCGATCAGATCGCGTTCGTGGGGGATCTGCTGTTTAACGGCTTTCATCCCTGGCTCGGCCACGGCGATCCAGACGAATGGCTGCGCATCTATGACCGGATCGAGGCGCTGCGCCCGGCGGTTGAGGTGGTAGTGCCAGGTCATGGCGCGGTGGCGACACCCGCTGCGTTCGCGGCTCTGCGGCGCTACGTTCCGGTGCTGCGCCGCCTGGCGCATGAGGTGATCGCGGCCGGCGGGACGGTCCAGGAAGCGGAGAGCCGGCCCATCCCCGCCGCGTTCTCCGATTGGCTGGCCCCCGATTTCTTCAAGAGCAATATGCGGTTCTTCTACGAGCGGGCGGCGGCGAGCAGCGTGTAGAAAAAACAGCTTTTAGCGGTTAGCGATTAGCCGTTAGCTCAAGAGCATACATTCGGACAAAGTTGCTGTAGGGGCGGGTTAACAAACCCGCCCTTGTCTCTTATTTACCTCACCCCCCGGCCCCCTCTCCACGCGCGGAGAGGGGGAGCTGGCGGCGCGCGTTGTGGTGCTGTAGGGGCGGACCCCCGTGTCCGCCCAGGGGGAGCACACGGAGGTGCTCCCCTACGCGATCGCGTGGATCCGCATTAGTGCCGGGCGGGGGGTGAGGCTAATCCCGCCGCGTCGCCAGTTCCATGATCGTCTCGATGCGCGAGACCATATCCGCCGGGTTGGGATGCAGCCCGTCCATCAGCAGGGCGCTCTCATAAAGCTGCTCGATCACCTGCGGGACGATCGGCGCGTTGGCGTCGGACGCGATCCACGCCTGAGAGGTTGTGGATCAGCGGGTGGCTGCGGTTCAGTTCCAGGATCTTGCGCGGAACCTCAAAATCCTTTTCGAGCATGCGGTAGACGCGCTGGACATGGCGATCGGGCTGGCCTTCGGGCGCGGCGAGGCGGACCGGGTGCCCGCGCAGCACCTTCGAATTCGCGCACTTCGAGCACGCGCTCGCCCAACACGTCCGCGAAACGCTGGCGCACGGCTTCGAACGGTTCTTCGTCCAGGCGATCGGGCGCGTCCTGCTCCGGCAGATCGGGCAGATCCAGGCCGGCGTCGTCCACGTTTTTCAGCGGCTTACCGGCGAACTCATGCAAATTCATCAGCATAAAGCTGTCCACCGTCTCGGTGAAGTACAGCACCTCAATATCGCGCGCCTGGAACGGATCCAGATGCGGGCTGTGGACCACCGACGTCAGGTCATCGGCCAGAATATAGTAAATGTGCTGCTGGTCGTCCTTCATGCGCGCGACATAATCATCCAGCGAGACGGTAGGCGTCTGGCCGTCGCTCACCGTGGAATGGAAGCGCAGCAGTTTCGCCAGCCGCTCCGCGTCGCCCGCCTCGGTGGCGATGCCTTCCTTGAGGAACACGCCAAACTCGCCCCAGAATTTCGCGTAGCGATCCGGCTCCTCCTGCGCCAGCCGCTCGAACTCACCCAGCAGCTTGCCCTTGATCGACTGGCCGATGCGTTTGATGGCGCGCGTCGCCTGGATCAACTCGCGGGCCACGTTCAGCGGCAGATCCTCCAGAATCGACCACGCCATCGACAAAGCGCAGGTAGTTGGGCAGAAAGTCCTTGTTGTATTCCTGGATCAGCACCTTGCGCGCGTACAGCTTCAGGCCGTGATCCGTGCGCAGCGAGAAGAGTCCCCGGTCGGCGGCTTCGGGCACAAACAGCACGCTGTAAAACTGGACCGGCGCATCCGAGACGATATGCAGGTGCAGCATCGGATCGCGAAAGTCGAGCGTCAGTTGGCGGTAAAAATTGCGGTAATCCTCGTCGGAGACGTCACGGGTGGATCTGCGCCAGATCGCTGTGCGCTGGTTGGCGACCTCGTCCCCAAAATAGATTGGGAAGGCGATAAAGTCCGAGTGTTTTTTGACGATAGTCTTCAGGCGATAGGGCTCCAGAAATTCTTTCGCATCCTCTTTTACATAGACCGTGACGGTCGTGCCGCGCGACTTCTTCTCCGCCGGTTCGATGGTGTAGGTCGTGCTGCCGTCCGACGTCCATGCCCAGGCGGTATCATCCGGGCGGAACGAGCGCGACGTGACCACAACCTTATCCGCCACCATGAACACCGAGTAGAAGCCGACGCCGAACTGCCCGATCAGATCGGTCGAGGGGGTTTTCTGCGCGGCCTGCATCTCGCTGAGGAACTTGGCCGCGCCCGACTGCGCGATGGTGCCCAGGTTCTCGATCAGCTCGTCGCGGTTCATGCCGATCCCGCTGTCGGAGATGGTGAGCGTGCCGGCGTCGGCGTCCGTCTCGATGTGGATCGCCAGTTCGGTCTCGGGATCGATCACGTCGCGGCTGCTCAGCATCTCGAACTGCATGCGGTTGAGCGCGTCGGACGCATTCGAGATCAGTTCGCGCAGGAAGATTTCGCGGTCCGTGTAGAGTGAATGGACCAGGATATGAAGCAACTGCTGGATTTCGGCTTGAAAGGCATAGGTTTGCTGGCTCATCGGTTGTCTACCTCAGTTGTTGGTTCTTAGTTGTTGGTTTTTAGTAAGATAAATCTCGCCTGATTCTGCATACCATACTTATAGCGAATCTACCGCAGCGCGCCGTAAAAAGAATGTTAGAAGTCTCGCCGGGCCGTTACGCCCACCCGGCTATCGACCGGAAGCGCTCTCAAGGGCGCTTCCTGCCCTAGCTCGGCTGGGGGAAGGGTCGGGTTAGCATTGCAGCGCCGGGCGAGTCTCGTATTCCGCACTTGCTTTCGCGTCCCCCTCTGGTATGATCACGCGCGGCATTAGTCCAATCTGTATCGTAAAAATTCCGGAGTTGTTATGTCCAGACGCAAAAATTCCTACTATCTGCTCAGCCTCGGCTGCGCGAAAAACACCGTAAACTCCGAATCGATGGCGGCGCTGCTCGAACAGGCGGGGCTGCGCGGCACCGACGACGTCCAACGTGCCGAAGTGTTGATCGTCAACACCTGCGGCTTTATCGGCCCGGCGCGCGAGGAATCGATCAACGCGCTGCGCGAACTGGCCGCACACAAATCGCCCGACCAATATCTGATCGCCGCGGGCTGCCTGTCGCAGCGCTACGGACACGATCTGCCGGCACAGGTGCCCCAGCTGGATGGAGTGATCGGCACGCGGCGCTGGATGGATATCGTGGATCTGGTGCGGCGGCTGCGCGCCCGCAAACACCCCCAGCCGATCTATCACCTGCCGGATGAAGCGCTCACGGTGGGCAGCGACGAGCGCGGCGTGAATCGGGTCGCCGTGCAGGGCGCGAGTGCCTACCTGAAGATCGCGGATGGCTGCCGCCGCCCCTGCGCGTTCTGCGCCATCCCCGCCATCAAAGGAACCGCCGTCAGCCGCCCGGTGGATCGCATTCTGGACGAGGCGCGGATGCTGCGCGATCGCGGCGTGAAGGAACTGATCCTGATCGCGCAGGATACCACCGATTACGGTTACGATCTCGGCATGAAAGATGGGTTGGCGGTGCTGCTCGATCAGTTGGTCGCCGCCGTGCCGGATGTGCCCTGGATCCGCCTGATGTACGCCTATCCGGGTTATGTTACAGATCGCCTGATCGCCACCATGGCCGCGCACCAGCAGATCGTGCCCTATCTCGATATTCCGCTTCAGCACGCGGATCGGCGCACGCTGTTACGGATGCGCCGCCCGGCCAAGATCGAATGGGTACACGAGACGATCGGCAAGATGCGCGCCACCCTGCCCGATCTGGCGATCCGCACGACGTTTATTGTTGGCTATCCCGGCGAGACGGACGAGGAATTTGAAACGCTGGTGAACTTCGTGGAAACCATGCGCTTTGACCGGGTGGGCTGTTTCACTTACAGCCACGAACCCGGCACGCCTTCCGCCGATCTGCCCGATCCGGTGGACGAGGATATCAAGATCGCGCGGCGCGACCTGCTGATGAGCGTGCAGCAGCCGATCAGCCTGGCGCGCAACCAGGCGTTTGTCGGGCGCACGCTGGATGTCCTGGTCGAGGGGCACGCCGAAGCGACCCGCGAAGATGGCACGCCAACTGGCGAGACGCTGAGTCTGGCACGGTCCTATCGCGACGCGCCGGAGATCGACGGCTACGTGTTGATCGAAGGCGAACTGCCGGTGGGCGAACTGGTGCCGGTCCGCGTCACGGGCGCGATGGTCTACGATCTGATCGCCGTGCCGGTGCTGGCTCCGCAGCAGATTATCATGCCTGCGCTGATGTCCAAAAAATAAGTTCCGATAAATAAGGGTTATCAGAACTCAGGAAAATGCTAATCTGAAGCCGGCGACCATTCGCCGGTGAAGTAAATTGCTGTCCGGCCCCGTCACGCCAGCTTACGCAAGTCCATTTCAATCGGAAGCGACTGAGGCATTTGCACGGCTCCAAAGCGAGAGGACAAATTCAACACCGTTAGCCCGACAATCTCGCCCGTATCCGGGTCCACGCGTAGCAGTACATCATCCCCTAATTCCTGCGAGACTGCCGGGCGCGGCTTGCCAATGGAGAGATATAATACGTCGCCTTCTGTGTCGTAAAATACCTGCGTCATTTTGTCCATATCACATTCCCTGACTTAATCGTATCGGTCGCGTAGATGGTCGAGATAAAATGCCGGTCAATCCGCTTGACTACCACGACAATCCATTTACCGTCCAATACCTGATCCTTGAATTGATAATATAGCACAACCCGATTGTCGCTCAGACTCTGACGAATTTCATCCGGCGTCAGCAGTACGTCGCCCACCTGATCAATAAATTCTGCTACTTCGGGGTGTTTGGCAAGAATAGCTGCGCGTACCGCGCCGGTAAGAACTACTTCGTTATCAAAAACGTCGATAAATACTTGCTCGTCAGCATGGCCCATTTTAGTCCTCTACATGTTTTTTTCGCCCAGTTCCGAGGTCAGCGACCACTCGCCAGTGAAATACTCCATGTCGATCCCGTCTTCGAGATCCGGCCAGTAGACGCTGATGACGTTGGCTTCATAATTCCGCTGCTGTTCGGGCGTGGCCGCTTCGAGCCAGGGAAAAGCCTCAAGTGGCAAGCCGATCACGCGCTGGTCATTCAATGTAACCCACACCCGGCCGCTAAAAACGCTGACCGATAAGGGGATGGCGCGCTCTTTGTCGCTCATGAGTGATATTCCTTCCATTTGTCCAAGAGGTCAGCTTGGTGGTCTTCGACAAGTTTCAATATAGATTTAATTTCGCTGGGCTTGAATCCCAAATTGCTCATGACTTCGACCGGGTCAAGTGTGACTCGGGCTTCTTTCTCGGCGCTTTTTACATGCACATGGGCAGGCGCATGATCTCTGGTAAAGATCACCACGGTAAAACGCCCACTACGTAATACAACAGGTGTCATTCTTTACCCCCGCAGCAGCGGTGACACATCGCGTTCGAGCATGGAGCGGGTGATCGCGCCGGGCCGCCACATCGTGACCAACTCACCATCCGGCCCAATCAAAAAGGAACTCGGCAGCCCGTTCCCGCCATACTGGTAATACACCGCGCCCGTAAAGTCCAGCGCCACCGGGAAATCGAACGCGTTCTGCTCCATAAACGCGCTGACCGTCTCGACATCTTCCTGCACGTTCACCGCCAGCAGGATAAACCCCTTACTGCGATTCTCCCGGTAATACGCCTGAAGCTCGGGCATCTCTGCCTGGCAGGGCGGGCACCACGTCGCCCAGAAGTTCAGCAGCACGTAATGGCCGCGAAAATCCGCCAGCGCGAACCGGCTGTCTTCCAGCCCGGCCAGCGAGAAATCCGGCGCTTGCGGGCGTGACGCGGTATTCGTGCTCGCCAGACCGGGTTCGGCGTCAGTCGCGCACGATGAGCATCAGCGCGATGGCGCTCGCGATCAACCCCACAGCCCCCAGCAGAATCAGGCGCGGATCGATCGCGGTCCGGCGTTGGCGGCGGGATGGGATAGGCGTAGGGATCATCGTGACGGCTCCTGTCCAGTTCCTTCTACTATACCCTATTTTATTTTGAACTGAACCCGATATAATGGGGCCGCGATCGATCACGATGGGAAAAGGGAGTTATGCCAGTTCCGTACTGTCACATCTGCGAAACAAACGAGCTTGAAAAGCGCCAGTATGGGGATGCTACGCTCGACCAGGGCGATTATTGTCCCGTCTGCCAGCGCCCGACCTGCCGCTTCCATATGGGGCGGGTGCGCTGGAAGTGGAGAGACAGCGGCAAGCTCGATCAGGCGCTCGTCTGCCTCGACTGCAAAAACGCCTACCGCCACCGCGAGTGGGATCCTACCGCCGGGAATGGATCAGCTAATCATGAAGGTGTTTTACGAACGGTTTTACGCCGCGATGGCGCGATCTCAGGCGCATGGTGCACAAGCGTTATCTCTATGATGTCCAGTGAGTTTAGGAGAGATTCCCTCTGATGGCCGACAACTCTGCTCTCAATGACCGCATCCTGACCTTTGAACCCGACGTGCAGCGCGAACTCGTGCAGTACGTGCGCCAGTGGTTCGCCCCCGAAGATGATGTGCTGCAAACGGTTCGCCGCCGCACTCAGGAACTCGATCTGCCCGAAATCCAGATCCGCCCCGAAGAAGGGCAAATGCTGCAATTCCTGGCGGCGACGATCGGCGCGCGGCGCATTCTGGAGATCGGCACGCTGGCCGGATACAGCGGGATCTGGCTGGCGCGTGCGCTGCCCGAAGGTGGGAAGCTGACGACACTCGAACTCGATCCCAAACACGCGCAGGTTGCCCGCGAGCATTTTGTGATGGCCCGCGTAGCGGATCGCGTCAATCTGCTCGAAGGCGACGCGCTGGACTCGCTGGCGCGTCTGACGAATGAAGAACCCTTCGACATGGTGTTCATCGACGCGGACAAGAGCGGCTACCCGGCTTATCTCGCGTGGTCGGTGGAGCATGTCCGCCCCGGCGGGCTGATCACGGCGCACAACGCCTTCCGTCAGGGTGCGCTGATCGACGAGCATCCCGACGAAAAGGCCGCTCCCACCCGCGTGATGCTCGAAACAATGGCCCGCGATGCGCGCCTCGTCAGCACGATCGTCCCGGTCGGGGATGGGATCGCGGCAGCGGTGGTGAAGGGGTAGCGGTCAGCCATCAGCGGTCAGCCATCAGCCAAAGACGGCGGTTAGGGCGGTCGATAGTGATGGGACTGAGGACGAGCCGGCACCCGCACAGCATAGGACACGTATGTTGGCGGAGTTACTCATCCTGGGTTTCGTGGCGTTGGTGCTGATCGTTTGCGTCCTGCTCATTTATCTGTGAGCCAGAGTCCTATGGGCGGCCTGGCAGCGCAACCAGGCCCTTGTTAAGCATGGAGTAGATATCGAGGCAGAGGTAATCGACCGGGAGCAAACCACGGGGCGGCAGGGTGCGCCCATGTGTTACATCACCTGCCGTTATACCGTACCCACCGCCGAGGGTAAACAGGATTTACCGCAAGGACAATCGGGCAGACCGGATATTCTCAATTCTCCCATCGATAATCACATTCCAGGGCGCGAACGTCCGGTCGCCAATCACCTCGGCATCTGGGCGAGATCCTGAGTGGGTAGTCTACCAGCCCGTTGGCCGCGCTTCCAAGTTAGCCCGCGGATCCATGCCCGCGCGATTCGCGCAGTGTAAAATCTGCGTAGGAAATTCCCCCGCCGCGCATCGTTTGCCCCTCGGTGGCGTATTATCACATAGAAAGAAATCGTTCGACAAAGAAGGATACCGAATCGATGCGTATCATTGTACACACCGGTAAAGGCGGCGTCGGCAAAACCAGCATCTCCGCCGCCACCGCGTTACGCTGCGCCGAACTCGGCCTGCGGACAATTGTCATCTCGACCGATACCGCGCACTCCCTGGCCGACTCGTTTGACGTGAAGATCGGGCCGGAGCCGATCCAGATCACGGACAATCTGTGGGCGCAGGAAGTGGACGCGCGTTATTCAATGGACAAATATTGGGGGCGCATCCAGCGCTATATGCTGAATGTGATCAACACCCGGCAGGTGAACGAGATCGTGGCCGAAGAGGTCACGATTCTGCCCGGCCTGGAAGAAGGCGCGCACCTGCTCTGGATCAACAAATACGCCGAAAGTGGCGATTTTGACGTGCTGATCGTGGACGCCGCGCCTACCGCGGAAACGCTGCGCCTGCTCAGCCTGCCGGATACGTCGCGCTGGTGGTTCCAGAAGATCACCAACCTGATGCGCGGCGCGAGCGGCAAACTGCTCCGCCCGGTGAGCAAGGCGCTGGTGGGAGCGGATCTGCCCGACGCGGCGACGCTGGACAGCATCGACGGCCTGTTCGATACCCTGGACAAGGTGCGCGATCTGCTGGCCGATCCGCAGCAGAGCAGCCTGCGCCTGGTCGTCAACCCGGAGCGCATGGTCATCAAGGAGACGCAGCGCACCTATACCTATCTCAACCTGTACGGTTACGCGGTGGACGCCGTGCTGATCAACCGCATCATCCCGCCCGAAGTGACCGATCCGTATTTCGCCGCCTGGAAAGAACGCCAGCAGGAAAATCTGGACTTCATCCGCGAGGCGTTTGGCGAGCTGCCGATGCTTAAAGCGCCGCTGTTTGGCGAAGAAGTGGGTGGATTCGAGAAACTGCGGCGGCTGGCGACCGCGCTCTATGGGGATCGCAACCCCGCCGAGGTGTTCACTGTCGAGCAGACCCACCGCATCGAGTCCGATGGCAACGGTGGTTATCACCTGATCGTGCCGCTGCCGTTCGTGCAGAAGGGCGATCTCGAACTGTTTCGCTCGACGGATGAACTCACGCTGCGCGTCGGCCCCTACCGGCGCAATATCATTCTGCCCTACGCGCTGTGGAACCTCAAGACCGGCACCGCGCGCTTTGAGCAGTCCAAGCTGCGCATCCACTTCGTGAAGTCGGAGAATTAGAGCCTGAGCACTGAGGTTCCTGGAGAAGAGGGTTTCCGTTGTAGGCCCTCCCTAAATCCCTCCCCACCGAGTGGAGAGGGACTTGACGCCGCCCCTTTAGGCGTGCTATGCACGACGGGGAAGGGGTCGGGGGATAGGGGCTGAAAGTGCACAATACGCTCTAAGGATTGACCACAGAGGGCGCGAGATTTTCGAGGGAGGACGTAGGGGCGGGTTAACAAACCCGCCCTGTTTGTTTTCGCCCCGTTCGTCTGTTCCCATCTCGCTGGTGATTAGCGTACAATGAAGGTAGACTGAAATCAAGTCGGCACAACACGGGGATTAATGATACAACCTGCCAGGAGAGATAAACAACAACATGCTCAGCACACATGGATGGCTCCTGGTGGGGATTATCGCCGCGGCACTGATCGCGATCGCGTCTGGGCAGGTGCGCCCGGATCTCGTCGCGATCCTGGTGCTGGTGACGCTGCCTGTCACCGGGATCATCGATTCCGAAGAGGCGTTTTCGGGTTTCAGCCGCTCGGTGGTGATCACGATCATCGGCCTGTTCATGATGACCCAGGCGCTCGAAGATACGGGCGTCGTCACGTGGATCGCGCGGCGGCTGCGGCGGGTCGGCGCGGGTTCCGAGGTGCGCCTGATCGTGCTGTTCATGACGGCGGGCGCGGCGTTCTCGCTGGTGATGAACAACATCGCGGCGGGCGCGGTGCTGCTCCCGGCGGCGGTCCAGGTGGGGCGCGAGTCCAGAGTCTCCCCGTCCAAGCTGCTGATCCCGCTCTCGTTCGGCACGCTGGTCGGCGGCATGGCGACCTATTTCACCACGGCGAATATCATCCTCAGCAGCATTCTCCTCGACCAGGGACAGCCGCGCCTGAATATGCTCGATTTTGTGCCCACCGGCGGCCTGATCGTGGTGGCCGCGCTGATCTTTATGGTGCTGATCGGGCGGCGGCTGCTGCCGAACCGTGACTCGGTCGGGCAGAGCACCATCGACTCGCCCTACAGCCTGTATGAAACCTACGAACTCGACGAGCGCCTGTGGGATGTATATCGTTCCGGGGCGGTCGCGTCTCGCAAACCAGCCGTTGGGGTCCAGCCAGATCGGGCACGATCTCGGCCTGACCGTGATCGGCATCCGGCGCGGCACGCACTTCCTCATGAATCCCAGCTACGGGGAATCGATTCACGCGGGGGATCATTTACTGGTCCTTGGCCGCGAAGAGCGTGTACAACAAATGGCGTCGTGGGGCGAGCAGATCACCCACGCCACCGCCGCGCCGGATCCGGCCATCGATCTGTTTGAGATCATCATCCCCCCGCGGTCCAGCGTGATCGGCAAAACGCTGGTGGGGATCGACTTCCGGCGGAATTACGCGCTGACGGTCGTCGCTCTGTGGCGCGGCGGGCGCAGCTACCGCACGGATGTCGGGACGATGCCGCTCGAAGTCGGAGATGCGCTGCTGGCGATGGGTACGGTGCGCGCCGTCGTGACGCTGGCCCAGAACCGGGACTTTCTCGTCTTGCAGCGCGGAGCCCTGCGCCGCCCGCTACAGCCGGGTAAAGCGCTGCGGGCGTTCCTGATCACGACCCTGGTCGTGCTGATCTCGATGGCCGAGCTGCTCCCTACCGCCGAAGCCATGATGATCGGGGCGGCGGCGATGGTGCTGGCCGGCTGCATCCATCTGGACGAAGCCTACCGCGCGATTGAGTGGCGCGTGATCTTCCTGATCGCCGGGATGCTGCCGATCAGTCTGGCGATGGTCGAAACCGGGCTGGCCGCGCGGATTGGTGATGTCGTCGTCCATACGATGTCATCCGGCGAGCCCCTCATACTCATCACCGGGCTCTTTCTGCTCACCGTGGCGGTTACGCAGGTGATCGGCGGGCAGGTCGCCGCGCTGATCGTCGGGCCGATCGCGATCACGTCCGCCGTGGATCTCGGCGTGAATCCGCAGGCGGTGGCGGTAGCGGTGGCCGTGGCGTGTTCGACGGCCTTCCTGACGCCGGTCGCGCACCCGGTCAACATCCTCATGATGGGGCCGGGTGGCTACACCTTTAACGATTTTCTCAAGGTCGGGCTGGGTATGACGGTGGTCACGTTCGTGACGCTGCTGATTGGGATGATTGTGTTTTGGGGACTATGAGTTTAGAGCGTGTTATGCATTTTTAGCCCCTATCCCCTACCCCTTTCCCCGCGCGTGCGGAGCACGCCTGGAGAAAGGGAGGCGCATTGAGTTGCGGACGTGTTTCAAGTCCCTCTCCACCCGGTGGGGAGGGATTTAGGGAGGGGCTAACTCAAGGGGAAAACGCCCGGGGCAAAGCTGATTTAAGCGCATAACAGGCTCTAGCCTCACCCCCTTTATAGCGATCAGCTTTCAGCGGTCAGCATTACCTCACCCCCCGACCCCCGGCGTGCTCCGCACGCTCTCCACGCGCGGAGAGGGGAGCCAGGGTGCAAGGTCACTCGTGTAGGGGCGGGTTAACAAACTCGCCCAAACGACCCGCAGGGTCGCGTCCCCCTCTCTAACTTTGTTGGAGAGGGGGGATCGATTGACGGGGGTGAGGCCAGATCCATCGGCCCCTGTATATAGGGGTGAGGCTCACACTTGGAGTAACTTTTGAGCATCGAGAATTCACCTGTTCCTGACGCGCCCCCGCCCAACGGCGTGCGGATCCTGGGGCGGCGCTACCGGCGCACGCTGCGATTCGCGGCGTGGCTGTTCGCGCGCGTCCTGCTGTGGGAACTCGTGCTGCGCAACATCCTTGGGGACGAGCGGATCCAGCGCGGGCGAACAGCGCGCTTCCGCCGGTGGGCGCGCGAGTTCCGGGCGCTGGCGACGGATATGGGCGGCGTGATGATCAAGCTGGGGCAGTTCATTTCCAGCCGCGTCGATATTCTCCCGCCGGAGATCATCGAGGAACTCGCCAGCCTGCAAGACGAGGTTCCCGTCGTGCCCTTTGGTGAGATCCGGCAGGTATTGGTCGCGGAGCTTGGCCCGCCGGAACAGCGCTTTTCCAGCTTTGAAAGCACCCCGGTCGCGGCGGCATCGTTGGGACAGGCCCACCGCGCGCGCCTCCCGGACGGCGAGCGGGTGATCGTCAAGGTGCAGCGTCCCGGCATCCGCACGCTGGTGCATACCGATCTCGCCGCGCTGGCGGTGGTCGCGCGCTGGTCGATGCACCTGGGGTTTATCGCGCGCCGGGCGAATGTGCCCGCCCTGCTGGACGAGTTCAGCGAGGTGCTGTGGGAAGAACTCGACTACGCGCGCGAAGCGGATAACGTCGAGACGTTCGCGCAGATGTTCGCGGACGACAAAAGTGTGTATATCCCTCGCCTGTATCGCGACTTCTCGACCCTGCGCGTGGTGACGCTCGAAGATGTCACGGCGATCAAGATCACCGATTACGCGCGGATCGAGGCGTCCGGCATCGACCGGCGCGACGTGGCCCGGCGGCTGATCAACACCTACCTGTGGATGGTCTTCGTGCGGCGCTTTTATCACGCCGATCCGCACCCCGGCAACCTGTTCGTCTACCCGCTCGAACCCGACACGCCCACCCGCAGCGGGTATCCCTCGGATGGAGCGACGTTGTACGGCCGCCCGTTTTACCTGATCTTCGTGGATTTTGGCATGGTAGGCCGCCTGACGCCGGAGATCGTGGAAGGGCTGAAAGAGACGCTGGTCGCGCTAACCACGCGCGACGCCCGCCGGCTGATCGAGTCCTATCAGCGGTTGGGCGTGCTGCTGCCCGGCGCGGATCTGGATCGCATCGAGCAGGCCGCGCGCGCCGTGTTTGATCGCGTGTGGGGCATGTCGATGTCCGAGATCACCACGATGCCCGTCTCAGAGATGACCGCCCTGGGCCGCGAGTTCAGCGATCTGCTGTTTGCGCTGCCGTTTCAGGTCCCGCAGGATTTTCTCTATCTGGCGCGCTGTGTCGCGATTCTCAGCGGGTTATGTACCGGGCTGGATCCGGCCTTCGACCCGTGGCACGAGGTCGCGCCGTTCGCGCAATCTCTGCTGGAAAACGGCGCGGTGCCCGATCCGGGCGTGCTGCGATCCGGGGCGACGTCCGCCGATTGGCTGAATCCGCAGACGATCCGCGCGCTGTTCTCCGAGGCGAACCGGGAACGGCTGCTCGCCGTGGCGCTGGATACCGCCCGCCGCCTGATCGACCTGCCCGCCGTGGCTGACGACGTCCTGCGCCGCGCCGACCGGGGCGACCTGACCATCCGCGCGTCACCCTCCCCGGACCTCGAACAGCAGATCCACCGGCTGGAAGGGGCCGCGAATCGCCTCGCGGCGGCGGTGGTGTTTGCGGGGCTGGCGGTCAGCAGCGCGATTCTCTACGCGGCGGGCGAGCAGGCGCTCAGCGCGGCGGGGCTGGTCCTGGCCGGGGTGACGTTTTTCCGGGTGGTGATTTTCCGGTGACGAACGACAAAAGCAGTTCACCACAGAGGGCACAGAGCACACAGAGAAGATCAAGGGAAAAACAAGAGAAGAACAAGAGACGGTGTGGGCGGTCTGCGATGAACTTACCCAGCGGCGGAGGTAGGCGATGACGCTTCTCCGTTCGATCCGGCGGCAGATCCGCCGGTTCATCCGGCTGCTGACCGGCGTGATGTGGCGGCTCGTGATGCTGGTCGCGCTGCTCGGTGCGTTGGGCGATGGCACCTTCCGCGACGACTCGCTGCAAGCGCGCGTCACGGCGCTGGCACGCGACCGGCTGTTTGATTACGTAACGTGGGAAGTGGACGCGCTGTGGGGCAAGGTCCGGCAGGAATGGCTCGGCGTGGGTCCCTACCTGGACGATGAGCGGCAGCACGATCAGGTGATCGACTTTCTGGCGCGGCTCAGCGACGTGCAGGATCTTGAAGCCGAGATCGAGCGGGTTTACACCGATCCCAACGTGGCCGATCCCGATGCCGCCAGCGCCGATCTGCGCGCCGAACGGGACTGCGCTCCGCCGCCAACTGGCCGCCGATCAACCCCTGGCGGAGAGCATCATCGAGGCGCAGGTATCCGCCGTGCTGGCCGATGAGGGATTTGCGCTGGCGGGGCAGGTGCTCCCCCCCGTGTCGATGCATTTCAGCGCCGTGCCGATGACGCTCGTCGTCTCGCCGCGCGACCGGATCGAATTCGCCGTGCAGCTTGAACTGAACGCGCTGCCTGTCGAGGAGCGCGAACGCTGGAAGGGCAGGTCGATTCGGCGCTGGACGTGTCCTCGCTCATTGTGCCATTGGGCGGGCTGAGCCTGTATCCGAGCATGATCGTCGAGCCGTCCACGCGCGATCAGGCGGCGAAGGTGGCGCGGGCCATCGAGATCACGGCGCACGAATGGGCGCATCATTATCTGGTCTTTTTCCCGTTGGGCTGGGAATATGGCCAGCGGCCCGAAACGCGCATCATCAACGAAACAGCCGCGTCCTTTTTCGGGCGTGAGATCGCGATCAAGGTGATGCACCGCTATTATCCCGACCTGCCCCCACCGGAGTATCCCTCATTCCTCGATGCACCCGAACCGGCTTCCAGCAGTTCTGCCGCGCCGCCCGTGTTCGACTTCGGGGCCGAGATGAATGCCACGCGCGTCCACGTCGATCAACTGCTGGCCGAGGGCAAAGATCGAAGAGGCGGAAGCGTATATGGAGGAACGGCGGCGCGAGTTTGTGCGCCAGGGCTACGCGATCCGCAAGCTGAACCAGGCGTATTTTGCGTTTTACGGCGGCTATCAGGATGAGCCGGGCGCGGGCGGCACCGATCCCACCGGCCCGGCGATTGAGGAACTGCGCGTGCTCAGCCCGGATCTGCTGGCGTGGATGCAGACGATGCGCGCCATCACCACGCGGGCCGAATCTGCTGGCGGCGCGCGACGCGGCGCGGGCGGAAAGCGAACCGTAACGAAAAAGCCCCTAACCCCCGGCCCCTTCCCCCAGCCGAGCTAAGGGAAGGGGAGTTGTGCGCCGTTCAAGTCCCCTCTCCATCCCATGGAGAGGGGATTTAGGGGTGAGGCCTGTAGGGGCGGGTTAACAAACCCGCCCAAAGCGACCTGGAAGGTCGCCGACCCACCGGGTCGCCCCTACGGATTGGGCAATCTACGGATACGGCGGCGGCCCCTGCAAAATGCGCTCGCGGAGCTTCTCGACCGGCCAGCCGGGGTCGGTCCAGGTCATGCCGACCCGCAGCGGACCGATCATCTCCATCCACCACGTAAAGCCAAGCACCGCGAACCGCGCCACGATCTCCGCGGCCTGCGCGGGATCGTCGCCCGGCGTCGAAGCTCCTGAATATACGAGGTCGAACCCCGGCGGCAGATCGCCCAGCGAGCGCAGATAGTCCATGCACGCCCGGATCTCGACAAGTTCGGCGTCGCCTTCCGTGCCAAACAGCGGGAACGCGCCATCCCAGCGGACCGCGCGGCGCATGGGGGCGCGGTTCGGCCACTGCCCGGCCACCCAGATCGGGATGCGCGGCTGCTGGACCGGCGTCGGCAGAAAGATCGCGTCCTGCACGTGGTAATAGGTGCCCTCGTAGCTGAAGCGCTCCCCGCGCCACAGCCCGGTCAGCACGTCGAGGCCCTCGTCCAGCATCGCGCCGCGCACCCGTCGATCCGGCTCTTCGCCCAGGTGATCAAACTCGGCCGCGCCGCCCCCGATCCCGACGCCCACGGTCAGCCGCCCACCCGACAGGTGATCGATCGAGACGGTTTCGCGCGCGACCTTCCAGGGACGGCGGCGGGGCAGCGGCGTCACCAGCGCGCCGATGCGGATGCGCTGCGTCTGCATGGCGATCGCGCTCAGCGCCACCCACGGATCGACCATCGGATCGGACCAGCGTCCCCCGCCCGCGATGTGATCCCAGATGAAGAAGCCATCCCAGCCGGCGTTCTCCGCGTCGCGGGCGAGATCGGCCAGCACGCGCGCGCTGCCGAACGGTCCAAAGTGCGGTAAATAAACGGCATATTTCATGATGATCGTCGCTCCTGTAAATCAGAACATCACCAGGGCGCGATTATGGCGCTCGCGGCGCGCGAAAGTCACCGAAAATTTGAGGCGTTCCAGGGGCACGCGGTATACTATCTTTATTCACAACACTCCAAATTGTACCGCGCCACCGCTCTGATTTTTCGCGCTCCTGACCTCCCCTTTGTCACTTACTGGCCTCACCCCCGGCCCCTGTCCATTTTGGATGGAGAGGGGAGAATATACGCTCGTCCCCCTCTCTAGCTTGGCTGGAGAGGGGGATGCCGACCGAAGGTCGGACGGGGGTGAGGCTGGCTGCCCTATGCCGGCGGCGCAGTCGCAGTGTCCGGCGCGGGACCAAAGGCCGGGGTCGGCGCGAAAAAGCGCAGAGCAGCCGGCAGCCGCCGCGCCCAGGCCGTTTCGTGATGCGGCGCGCCCTCTTCCTCGACATACAGCAGATCGCCGTCCAGCGCGTAGCCTTTGGCGACCAGCAAATCGCGCATCCGGCGGGCGTCGTTGAGATAGACCTCAGAGGTCACGCCGGGGCGCTGCTGTTCGGGGGGGACATCCTTCATTTCGTCCGTCCCGACGTCCAGGTAGATTTTGCCGGGCACCATCGGCTGAAGCTCGACGAACCCGTAAATCGCGCCCTTCGCGAACCAAAAGGCGGGGCTCAGCACGCCGACAAAACCGAACACGTCGGATTGTTTGAAGAACGCGTACAGGCTGATCAGCGCGCCCATGCTCGATCCCATGATGCCGGTGTGCTCGCGATCGGGCAGCGTGCGGAAGTCCTCGTCGATCAGCGGTTTGACGATGTCGAGGATAAAGGTCAGGTAATCATCGCCCCTTCCGCCGTGGCCGTGGGTCTCGTCGTGGAACGGCGAATATTCGTCCAGCCGGCTCCCAGCCGTTTGTTTTTCGGTGTTAGGAATACCCACGATAATCGCGGCCAGCCGCTCCTCGTTGAGCTGCTGCATCACCTCATCGACGTGCCATTCGCCCGAGGAGCTGATCGTGTCGTTGAACAGATTCTGCCCGTCATGCATATAAATGACCGGGTAGCGGATCTCGGTTGAATCCTTGTAGTCGGGCGGAAGATAGACCAGAATATCGCGAAAATTATCCACAGCCGGGTTGTAGATACCCTGGCTGACCTTGACCGTCCCAATAATGGTATTTTTCGGGTCGGGATAGAGTGCTTCGTAGTTGTCCCACTCTGCCATGGTGTTAAGCCTGTCTCTGCAAGCCTGGGCTTGCCTAAGCGGTTCTAATGTCTTTCTTAAATTTAAACCATTTAAACCCGGACGGCGATCTGGTATAATCTACGCATCGGGGGGTGACAGGCTTCGACGTGGGAGGTTGGTCGCAGACTGCAAGCCGAGGCGCTCTACCCTCGCTAATCCAGAGCAAACCAACAAGTGCCAATCAAAGCACAACTCGTCTCGCAATGGCTGCGTAAACAGCCTAGCAGACACCAGACTACCTGCGGGTAGTCCGTCTGCCCCGACCGTACCTGTTCGGGCGGCCAGCAGGCGTCACAAAGAACAGGGTGCGCTGCCGATAAGCCGATAAACGGCAGCTAAGACCACATCGGCTAGCGCGTGGCTAACCTGGGCTGGCTTGGGTGGCTGCCTGCGAAACTGAAAAGCCGGCTATGCTTGTAGACGTTTGCGCTCGAATCTTACGGACCCGGGTTCGATTCCCGGCACCTCCACCAGCACCACAGACACCGCCGCCTCAACCCCGGCGGTGTTTTCTTTTCGGGGACGGGTTACCGCTCGACCGGCGCATGTTTCTCCGCGCGCGCTTTTTCGATCTGGTAGGCGATCAGCATCACAAACATCAGGGCGAGGCTGGCCGTCATATCAAAGTGGATGTTGTCCGAAACGAGCGCCTGGACGAAATCGGCCGCGACCCGGTAGACCAGTGCCATCACGACATTCTGAAAAATCTTGCCGCCGATCATGGGCAAGAACATTTTCCGCCATGAGTACTGGATCATAGCCAGCGGCACGATGATGATCGCATCCGGCACGGGCGTCCCGGAAGCCAGGAAGACGAGCAGCGGGATCAGGCGAGGGTGGAGGTCGATCGTGCGGCGCGCCCAGCGGAAAAATGCGCTGTCTTCGAGATCGTCCACGCGCGCGACCAGGGCGTGGGCGACCGTATACGACGCGAGCTCCCCAATCCCCGCGCCGATCCCCGCGGCGATGCCCAACCCGATCACTTCCGCAATCGAGTCCGCATACACCGACAGCGTGAGCAGCGGCAGCGCATAGGGGATCAGGAACACCAGCGTGATGTTTGAGAGCAGGCCGATCACAAACAACCCGACATAACCATATGTCACCAGCCGGTCCATCAGGGCGTTGACCCGGCCTTCGATGCCCTGGAACGCGCCGAGGGTATTCAGCCCGGCCGCGATGGACAGAAACACCGCCGTCAGCACAATATATTTGATTTCGATGCGGTAGGTACGGATGAAGGTCATGGGCGCGACACATGCGGATTGTCCGCGATCCACCAGCGCCAGGGCATCGACAGCCAGGGCTCGGAAACCCGGCGGCCCAGCCCGATGCGCGGCCCGGTACGCACGCGCTCATCCGGCACGGGATCGCCCGCTTCGATCCACAGCGCGCTGGCCTCCGTCGTCAGGTCGGTGCGATTCTCGCTGCCGGTGATCCCCAGGGCTATTGTCAGGCGGCCCGGTCCGCTGGTCCACTGCGTGAACGGTCGTCCGGCCCGGTTGGCGGCGATCACGTCCAGCCCTTCGAGCGGCTCAATCGCGCGGATCAGCACCGCCGCCGGATGTTCGGCCGGTTCGCACACCACGTTCAGCAGCCAGTACATCCCATAGGTGAAATAAACATAGGCGTGGCCAGGCCCTTCAAACATGGGCCGGTTGCGCAGCTTCAGGCCGCCAAAGGCATGCGACGCGGCATCGTCCAGGCGGCGATAGGCTTCCGCCTCCACGATGCGCCCGCTGATCCGCTGCCCGTCCAGGCGGCGCACCAGCAGCGCGCCCAGCAGCGCCCGCGCGACGGTGGTCGCTTCCTGCTCGTAGAACTCGCGGTTCAGGATCACCGCCACAGCGCCCGCGCTCCGATGTCTGTCCGGTAATGGATCCCATCAAAATGAATATGGTGAGCCGCCGCATACGCCCGATCAACGGCCATCGCCAGGTCGTCCCCGAGTGCGGTGATATTCAGCACGCGTCCGCCGGTCGTAACCAGCCGGCCGCTCTCATCAAGGCGCGTCCCGGCGTGGAAGATCAGCACGTCATCGGGGATGTGCGGCGTCAGGACGACCGGAATGCCGGGATCATTCCGATCCGGGTAGCTGGCCGATGCCAGCACGACCGTCACGGCAGCGTCCGGACGCCAGCGCACATCGAGATCGCCCAACCCGCCATCCAGACAGGCATCGATGATGTCCAGCAGGTCGGTTTCAAGCAGGGGCAGAGTTGTCTGCGCGCCGGGATCGCCAAAGCGCGTATTCAATTCCAGTGCCGCCGGGCCATCGGGCGTCAGCACTACGCCGATAGACAGCACGCCTCGAAAGGCGCCGTCCGTCTCGCGGATGCCGTTCAGCGTCGGCTCGATGATCTCGGTGCGGACACGTGCGGCCAGTTCCGGTGTCAGGGCCGGAGCCGGGGCAAACGCGCCCATCCCGCCGGTGTTGGGACCGATATCGTTATCGTGCAGCCGCTTATAGTCGCTGACGGCCGGCATGACCCGGTAGGCGCTGCCGTCGGTAAACACCTTGACGGAGATTTCGGTGCCGACCAGCCGTTCCTCGATGATGATTTTGCGCCCGGCGCGCCCCAGTGCATCCCGTTCGAGCAGGGCGCGCAGAATCCCTTCCGCGTCGGTCTCGCCGCGCGGGATAAATACCCCCTTGCCGCGCGCCAGCCCATCCGCCTTGATCACGAGTTCGGTAATCCGCTGGGACATCACATAATCCAGCGCGTGATCCAGGTCGTCAAAGACCTTATACGGCGCGGTCGGCACGTGATGGCGTGTCATCAATTCTTTGGCGTAGTGCTTGGAAGTTTCGATCATCGCGGCCTGCCGGCGCGGACCAAACACCCGCCGCCCCGCCGCCTCGAACTGATCCACCAACCCACCGGCCAGCGGCTCCTCCGGCCCGACGACCGTCAGATCCGCCGCTTCGCTCTCCGCAAAGTCGAGCAGGTTGACCACATCCGTTGCGTCGATGTCCACATTCCGCGCTTTTGGCAGCGACGCCGTGCCCGCGTTGCCCGGCGCGATACTGAGCCGCGTGACGCGCGGCGACTGGGCCAGCTTCCAGGCGATCGCATGTTCTCGTCCTCGGCCGCCGACGACCAGAATATGTGTCATAGTGGGCGAATCTCCTTATGGGCGGGCTGTGTGGATCCTGGTTCAATTCTACCGGATCACGGGTGGACTTCCCATGAGAAAAATATGAACCGCAGAGGCGCAGAGGGCGCAAAGTCGTGATTAGTTCTTGGTTATTGGTTGTTAGTTGTTGGCTCATCGATAGTGGTTTTCTGAATGATGCCGAGAGGTTTGCCCCTCCCTAAATCCCTCCCCACAGGGTGGAGAGGGACTTCAGACGCGTCTGATTGCAGATGTGCCTCCCCTTTCTCCACGCTGTGGGGAGGATAGGGGCCAGGGGTGACGCTTGTCGCTCTCGGGCAAGATATGGTATCGTTCTGATGACTTCAGTCTACACACGGGTTGATGGTGGATGAACGATCTGTCGGGCACGACTCTGGGTCAGTACTATCTGGTAGAGCCGATTGGCAAGGGCGGGATGGCGACCGTCTACCGCGCTTTCCAGGCGAACGTGGGGCGTCATGTGGCCGTCAAGGTGCTCTCACCCGATCTGGCCGACGAAGCCGAGTTTATCTCGCGCTTCGAGCATGAGGCGCGCGTCGTGGCGGGACTTCAGCACCCGAATATCGTGGCGGTCCACGATTTTGGGCGCGACGGCGTGCTGACCTATCTCGTCATGCGGCTGATGGAAGGCGGCAGCCTGGATCATCTGCTGCGCGGCGGGCGGCTGCCGCTCGAACGGGTGATCCAGCTCACCTGGCAGATCGCCGGGGCGCTGGACTATGCTCACGGGCGCGGCATCGTCCACCGCGATCTGAAGCCGACCAACGTGCTGCTTGACGAATTGGGCGTCGCGGCCCTGACCGATTTTGGCATCGCCAAGATCATCACCAGCCAGCCCGTGATGGGTCTGACCGCCGCGGGGACCGTCATGGGCACCCCGACCTATATGGCCCCGGAGCAGTGGCGGTCCGAGCCGGTGGACGCGCGCACCGATGTGTATGCCCTGGGCATCATCATCTACCAGATGCTCACCGGGCGCGTACCGTTCGCCGCTGAAACTCCCCACGGCCTGATGTACCAGCATCTCGACGCGGAACCGCCGCCGCTGCGTGCCCAGCGTCCCGATCTGCCGCTGGCGGTCGAGCCGGTGCTGCGCAAGGCGCTCGCCAAGCGCCGCTACGATCGTTATGCATCCGCGAGCGAGCTGGCGCGCGATCTCGAAAACGCGCTGCGCTTCCCGGCCCAAACGGTCTATGAGCCGCTGCCACCGCGTCCACGCCGGGCCGAGGTGCCGCCTGTTCAGGATGACGAGATTCTGGAAGATGAACCGCTGTTCGACGAGGGCGACGAGAGCGCCTATGCCGCGCTGCCGCACATCGCGCCGCCATGCGGCTCGATGCCGAGGTCCCGCCGCTGCCACCCTACCAGCCGCGCCGCGCCCTCCCGCAGCGAGACGAACTCTACACGGGCGACGAGCCGGTTCATATCACGCGTTTTCTGGGGACCGTGATCGCGGTGCTGGTCGGCGTTGGGGTGTTGTTCGCCGTGACGCTGGCGGTGGCGCTGCTGCTGGCGCGTGACAACAACTCCACCGAGCCGACGTCGCCCGCCGCGACTTTTGATCCGGGCGGTGCGCCGCAAGGCCAGCTTCCCCGCGCGGAGATCGAAGATCCGCCCAACAACGCGAGCGCGAGCCTGGGCGAAGTCGTTTACATCCGCTTTAACGCACAGGGGGCGCGCGGTATTTCGCGTGTGGAGCTGCGCCGCTTTAATCAAACCATCGATGTGGTGTCGGGCGAAGGGAAACAGAACGTCTCCGGCACGTTTTCCTACCCGGCGACCAGCACCGGCGCGCACGTGCTCGAAGTCGTCCCGTGGAGCAACGATGTGCGCGGCACCGCGGCCACCGTGACGATTAATGTGGAGTAATGTCCTACCCATCGACCGTAAGCCGGCGATTTTCGGTGGGTTGGCCCCTCCCTAAATCCCTCCCCACAGAGTGGAGAGGGACTTCAAGTTCTCCTCTTTCTCCACTTGTGGGGAAAGGTGCCGACCAAAGGTCGGACGGGGGATAGGGGCTCATTGAGGCGAAAGCGGGCGGCCACGGCTTGACATTAATGCGGGCGGGCTACCAAACCCGCCCCTACCATCCGTCACGCGGCAAGTACCGCCTTTAGCTGACCGCTGATCGCTGAAAGCTGATAGCTTTCTACTGCCCCTCTTCCCACTCACGCACGACGTCCTGAATCATCGCGCGCACCTCGTCGTCGGGCACATCGCCCACGCCGTCGAAGAACTCCCCATCGACCTCGATCCGCACGCCGCCAAATGGGGATGGACGCACATGGATCGAGCGATCCGCGTATTCGGGCATGTCCATCAGACGGCGCTGCAAAACCGCTTCGATCTGATCGGGGATGGAGAGGTTGGGTGTTTCTTCGCTCGGCGGGGGCTTATACCCCATTGCCACGCGCCCCATTTGCCGGAACATGGTGCTGGGACTCATCGAGGGCATCTCGCCGTTCAGATCCGGCAGCTTGGGCGTGGGTTTGTCGGGAATATCCGATGCTGCGGAAGGGGCGGCCGGCACGGATGGAGCCGCACGTCGCGGCGCGGCCGGAGCCACCGGGGCCGGTTTCGGCGCGTCAAGCTTTGACGCGGCGGCGGGCTGCTGCGGTGCGCCCTTGAGCAGATTGGTCAGATCGCGCACCACGTTCACGAAACGCCGGTCCAGGTTTGCGCCCTGGAGTTCCGCCGCCGACGTGAAGCGCTGCCCACCGATCTCGATGATCAGCGAACCGTCCGAGAGATCGCGCCAGACGCGCAGCAGTTCGATTGAGTCGGGCGGAGCAGGCATGTCGTCCTCACTCTCCATCTGATCGACGGGAATACTATTCTCGCGCGGCAGCGGTTCCAGCGCGAAGGTCTCGGCCAGGGGTTCGATCTCGTATTCGGGTGCGGGTTCCGGTTCGAGGACCGCCGGCGGCAGCTCGAAGGCCGCTTCGAGATCGGCGCGGGCCGGGGCAGGTGAACCCTCGACAGGATCGGCCGCCGCATAATCCGGCTCAACAAAATCACCCGTCAGCAGGTCCAGATCCGGCATAGCCACATCGGGCACGGCGGATCGGACCGGGCGCGGCGGCGGCGCGTTCGGATTCGTCACGCGCTGGAACCACTGGCTGAGCGAGTTGACCAGATTCGGCAGCGGCTCCAGCCCGTCATGCTCGCGGCGGCGGCGCTCGACGGTGCGCTTATAGAGCAGGTACATCACGCCCAGCCACAGGACGGTCAGCACGCACAGCACCGCCAGAATCCGAATCAGCGATTCCTGGAAGCTGGATGAGCTTTCCGAAACCGACTGGGCCAGAATGGGAAGTAAATCAGGTATCATAGCATTTTTCACCAGTCGTCACGTTCAGCAGTGATCCCTCACTCAAAACCAAACACGGATCACTGATGTGGCGATGCCTGTAGTATCGTCTGGCCTAGCGGGTTTGGCAAACCGGGCAAAAATGCGTGCCACGCTGGCCCACCACGATCCGCTCGATGGGATGGCCGCAGCGCGGGCACGGCTCGCCCGCCCGCCCATAGACCTGTAACGACTCCTGCGCCGATCCTTTGGTGCCGTCCGCCTTGCGGTACCAGTTGACGCTGGCCCCTTCGCGCGCGATGCCCTTCCACAGCGTCTCGCGGATCGCCGCGTACAGCGTCGCGACCTCGTCTTCGGTCAGGCTGCTGGCCGCGCGCATGGGATGGATCCGGCTGGCCCACAGCGACTCGTCCGCGTAGATGTTGCCGATCCCCGCGACGAACTGCTGGTTGAGCAGCAGCGGCTTGATCAGCCCGCTTCGCCCCGCGATCCGCGCCCGGAAGACATCCAGCGTAAACGCGTCGTCGAGCGGCTCCGGTCCCAGCGCGCCGAGCACCTCCGCCGGGTCCGACACGAGATACACGCGCCCGAACTTGCGCGCGTCCGAAAAGCGCAGTTGGTGGCCGTTATCGAGTTGAAACGTGAAATGCACCCACTGATCGGCGTGATCCGCCGCGTCGTCCGGCACGACATACAGCCGCCCGGTCATCTTCAGGTGGATGATCAGCGTATCCGGGTCGAGCGCGATGACGATGTATTTGCCGCGCCGGTTCACGCTCCGCACCGGCTGGTTGACCAGACGTGCCGCGAAATTCAGCGCGTCCGGGGTGTTGAGCGCGCGCGGCCAATCGAACGTCACGCCGGTGATCGTCCGCCCGGCCAGGGGTTCGCGCAGTCCGCGCACGACGGTTTCGACTTCAGGGAGTTCAGGCATGATTGGTTGTTAGTTGTTGGTTATTGGTCGTTAGTTGTTGGTGCTCAGTTGAAATCCAGGCCTCGCCCCCCAGCCACCCTCTCCGGTATAGCCAGAGAGGAGGAGACCGTGTCTTGTGTAGGGGCGGGTTAACAAACCCGCCCAGAGCGACCTTCAAGTCGCCCGACCCGCAGGTGTCGCGTCCCCCTCTCTAACGTATGTTGGAGAGGGGGATGCGCTGCACTCGCAAGGTCGGACCGGGGGTGAGGCCAGCTGTACCAATCCTATTGTAACAAAATCGCCAGCACGTCTCGATCCGGTCCGTTGGGGGTCAGCAGCCCAAAATCGGCCTTATAATCCCAGTTCGCCCACGCGATCCCGAACTCATTGAACACGCTGATCACATCCCGGTACCACGCCACACGGAGCGGCTGCGGCGTCTGGTAGTAACAGCCAAACTCGCCGCAGTAGAGCGGCCAGCCGGTCCGATTGCGCACAGCCAGCGGCTTGGCGATCTCCGCGACCATGGCCGCGCGATCGTAGTGGTGGATCTCGCGCGCGAGTTCGGCCGCCAGCACCTCATCCGTCACGGCAGCCAGGTCGGCGGGCGTGATAATCGTGCCCGGATAGGATACCGGGCCGCGATACGCACCAATGGCGTTCCACGACGTCAGATAGTGGGTGATCAGCATCGGGAAATAAAAATGAAAGGTCAGGATGCCGTGCTCGTCGTTGGGCACCGCCAGTTGGTCAAACGTCTCAGGCTTGCAGAAGTTATTCGAGCCGAGAATGATCGTGCGCTCCGGCTCGCGCTCGCGCACGGCGTTAAACGCCAGCCTCGCGACACGGTTCCAATCTTCGGGATCGGGCGCGACGGCCTCGTTCAGCAGTTCATACGCTACCCGGTCGGTCGAACGCTCCCAGAGCTGCTCGGACAGGTGAATCCACAGCCGGACGAATCGCCCCGCTTCGGCCGGGTCGCGGTAGAGCTTGGGATCGGGGTCGAGAAAATGGTGCGTGCGCAGAATGTGCAGATCCACGATAGCGCGCAGCCCCGCCGATTCGCACCAGTCCAGCGCCGCGTTGAGCAGCGCAAACGCCGGACCATCCGGGCTGCCGCGCTCATCCCACATCTGTTCTTCGTCCACCGGGATCCGCAGGTGATCGAAGCCCCAATCCGCGAGACGCAGCACGTCGTCGCGGGTGAACCAGGCTTTGCGCGCGTCGCCGCGCCGCTCGCTCTGGCTGAGCCAGTGCGAAATATTCGTGCCGCGTTTAACCTCAAAACCCATGCAAACCTGCTCTCTTGTGTGTTGGGTAGCTCCACAAAATTGCGTGATCGGTTTGTTACCGGCCAGCCCCTCCCCTAAATCCCCTCCCCAGCATAGCTAGGGAGGGGAAAATATCACGAGTTGGTCTCCCCTTTCCCTATCTCGGAGGGGAAAGCGGGCTTGTTCAGGCAATCACGCTGTAGTGCAGTCCTACCGCAAGTTGATGCTACCCGTACCCTACCGCCGGATGAGCTTTTCCAGCCAGGGAACCTGCCCCTGGTGGCGCTGCCACCACAGATCCTCCCAGATGTAGTGGACGGCCAACTGCTTGTACGCCCCGAACCGCTCAAAATGGGCCAGCAGTTGGGCCACCGGCAGCGGATCGTCCGGGTCCTGATCAAAAAACACCTTGCTGTAAATCTTCTGTTCCCACGGTGAGATGTGGTTGAAGAAATCCCAGTGGTGGAACACGTCAAACAGCAGATACCAGACCGTCGCCGGCCCGACCCCGTAGAGCCGGAGCAGCATCTTCATCTGCGTGTCCCGATCCTGTCCCCGCAGCGTGAACTCGTCGATCTGCCCCAGGGCGAACGTGCTCATCGATCCGCTTGATCGACTTTGCGCGGTAGCCCACTTTCAGCGCGCGCAGGTCTGCTTCCGTCACCGTCCCCAGATCGCCGGGATTCCACAGGCCCCACAGGTCATATCCCCCGAAGCTCACCCGCGTGCCGTAGGTTTCGAGCAGCGTCTGATACATCTGGATCGAGCGGCGGATCGTCGCGTTTTGCAGCACAATCCCGATGATCAGGTACTCGTACAGCGAATTGGGGTGGCCGGGGCGCATCCCCCGCCAGCGGCGGATCACCGGGCTCAGCACCGGGTCGGACTCGAACGCGCTGTAAAAGCCGCTCAGGTCCAGATCAAAATTGTAACGATAGCGGATCTCCACCGCCAGCGACGCGAGAAAGTCCGCGTCCAGATCGCGCGCCGCGTACACATCCACACGCACGCCCGGCGCGTCGAGCGTGCCGGTCCCGCGGAACACCAGTCCCAGCAGCTCGCTCTGCCAGCGCCACGTCTGCCCGCGCACGCCCGGCTCCCACGCTTTATCTCCGGACGGAAAGTGATCCGGTTTGTGGAAGGTCGAATCGAAGTCGAACGGCGGCCGGGGCACCAGATCGAGCGCGGCGATGTGCCGCAGGGTGAGCGGCTTGGTGTGGTGAGTTTGGTCGATGATCATAAGCTGCCCTTGGATCAGATGTTGGTTCTTCGTTGTTGGCTGTTGGTAGAACCACCCTGGGCGCTTCGTTCCATAAAAACCCAGCAATGCGACTCTCGTAGGGGCGACCCACTGGGTCGCCCAGGGCGGGTTTGTTAGCCCACCCCTACAGATCACCGTGCAGCTTATGGAACGAGACGCTGAGGCCGACTGATGAAACTAATCACCAAAAACCAACAACCAATCACTTTTTCGTCCGGTAGCCGCGCATGGTGCGTTCGCATTCAAACCCGAAGGACTCGTACAGCCGCACCGCCGCCGCATTGCTCGACACGACCACCAGATCGATATGCTGCACGGACGGGAACGAGAACATCCAATGCACCGCCGCCGCCAGCAGCATCCGCCCGATGCCCTTACCCCGCCAGCGCGGATCGACGGCGATGAAGTCGATATACCCTTCGCCGGCGTCCACGTCCACCTTGCCGAAGAGGTAGCCCTGCAAGTCGTCACCCTGCGCGGCGATCAGCAGCCGGGTGTGGGTGTCTTGCAGATCAATCACCTGCTGCGCCGTGTAGTACGTATTCGGGAAGACCGAGTGATGCAGCGCCCGGAACTGCTCCCAATAGCGCGGATCCCAACCGGAGGCTGCGGCGGGCGGGATACCGGCCAGACGCGCACGCGGCAGCTTAAAGATCATGTTCTCGCTGCGCGCTTCAAATCCATGGCGCGCCGCGAACTGCTGGCAGTTGACATTCCGCAGGTCGCAGAATAACTCGTGCTCCTGAATCGTCGTGGGGATGATCACCCGCACCGCCTCATACAGCGCATCCGCCAGCGCATGCCAGTCGGGGTGATCGATCAGCGGGCCGTACAGCCACGCGCGGCTGATCTCGGCGTCGATCTCCGTGCCGAGCACGCCGATCAGCACGCCGTGTTGCTCGACCAGCATAAAACCTTCTGTCAGCGGCGGATCAAGCGCTTGCAGGGTGTGGGCAATGTCGGCCGGGTGCAGCCCAAAATAGCCGATGTGGTGCGCGCCATCGGGATTCAGCCGGGCGACAAAGTCCACCAGCCGGTCAAAGTCCTCGTCGCAGTAGGGCCGGATGTTCATGCGGACGTGGCTTTCTGCACTGAGTGTGGCGCAGCCTTTTGCGCCGCGATGCCGATCCAGTCCCCGCCGGGTGTGTAGGGCGTGCCGGTCAGATCGTTCCAGGCCGCGCGCAGGCTGAATCCGCGCGCCTCGACGACGGGGGTGATCGTCTCAAGCGAGTAATCCAGAAACCAGTTGCGATAAATGCTGATCTTGCCATCCGCCTCGATCACGATGTACTGGTCGAGATAGGTGTCGTGCTCGGGGTAATCAAAGCCCTGTTCCAGCACGAGATGCGGGCCGGGTTTCCAGAAGCCCGACTCGGCGGCGTACCAGTGATTTTTCAGGCCGTACCGCTCACGAAGCACCCGCGTTGTCACGTCGAAGATAAACGTCCCGCCCGGCTTGAGCGCCGCCAGGATCCGGTCGAGCAGCGCGTCACGCCGGTCTGGGGCGAGCGGGCACAGGTCGCCGTAGATCAGCAGCACGGCGTCATAGATCGGCGGCTCGTCCAGCGTCAGGTAATTCTGATAGCGGTACTCAATCGCCAGCCCGCATTCGGCGGCGTGCTGCGTGGCATACGCGATCGAATTGCGCGAATAATCGATCCCCGTGACGCACAGGCCGCGCTCCGCCAGCCGCTCGGCGTATAACCCCGGCCCGCAGCCGAGATCGAGCACCCGGTCGCCCGCCTTGAGGCCGAGAAAGCTCACAAGCCAGTTCACCGTCTGCGCGATGGTTTCGGGGCGGCGGCTGGCCGCTTCGCTCTCCGGGTTGAGATGGAAGGTGAGCATCTGCTGCGCGATGTGTGGGTCGTCCCAGAACAGCGGCTCGCCGGGTTCGAACCGCGGCGGCGTGGTGGCGAAAAGCTGCTGCAAGTGCGTCAGGTCCATCCAATTCCCCCCGTGCAAAGGTTATGAGTTGTGAGTTTAGTCATGAGTTGTGAGTAGAGACTGGTGTGTCAAGTCACCGACGCCGCGGGTTAAAACCGCGCGGCTATGACAAAAGCCAGGAAGCCCGCTGAAGGGGCTGGATGGAGTCCCTTATGCAGGTTAAGAATTAAATCCGGTCACCCTCCGTTTACCCCTATCCCCGTCCGACCTTCGGTCGGCGCCCTTCCCCGCCGCGGGAGGGGGGCAAGTCCCTCTCCGTTTACGGGGAGGGATTTAGGGAGGGGTAAATACGACCTACCCGGCTTAATTTCTTAACGTGCATTAGCGGACTTTTCTTATAGCGGAACGTTTATGCAGGTTTACTTGTCAATCGGATCATGTGATTGTGTAGGGGAGCACCTCTGTGTGCTCCCCCTGGGCAGACACAGGGGTCCGCCCCTACATGACCTTATCCGCCTATTTTCTCAATATGCATTAACGTCCGGCGTTAGAGCGGCCAGATTGCTTTCCGTCTCATGACTCACGACTCAAAACTCACGACTTATGGCTCAAAACCCCATCAACGGCCCAAGTGTAGCGTATCCGCGCCGATTTCCCTACCCACGCCGCGCGCGCTCTGCTAGAATGGGCGATTCCCGTCGATACTGAAACAGGAGGGTGCGACCCGTGACTAGATGAAAGCCTATCGCGTTCGACGCCTACGAAACGCTGGCGGACCGGTACGCCGCCCGGATCGCCACCAAGCCCCACAATGCGTATTACGAGCGCCCGGCCATGCTGGCGCTGCTGCCGGACGATCTGACCGGCTGGCGTGTGCTCGACGCAGGCTGCGGAACCGGCTGGGGAACCGTGATGCTGCTGGATCGCGGCGCGGTCGTGACCGGCGTGGAAGCCAGTCCGGCCATGCTCCACCACGGGCAGGAGCGTACCGGCGGGCGGGCCGATCTGCGCCTGCACGATCTGCGCCAGCCGATGCCCTTCTTCGACGACGGCGCGTTTGACCTGGTCTACAGCTCGATGGTCGTACACTATATCGAAGATTGGGACGCGCTGTTCGCGGAGTATCAGCGCATCCTGCGCCCCGGCGGGCGGTTCATCTTCTCGACCGGGCACCCCTTCCACGATATGCGCCTGTTTGACGACGCGGATGTACTTCCGCACGGAGCCGCGAAGCTGGCCGTGGCGTGGGTTCGGCGGGGAGCCGGTCACGATGCCGTTCTACCGCCGCCCGCTGAGCGCGACGACCGAATCCCTGTTCCGCGCCGGGTTCGTCATCGAGCGCCTGATCGAGCCGCTGCCCACCGAGGAGTTCCGGCAGGCCGATCCCGACGAATACGACCGGCTGATGCACTTCCCGGTGTTCATGTGCATTCGCGCGCGCAAAGGATAAACGGCGGCGACACAGCCTGCGCCGAACGGCCTCACCCCCGTCCGACCTTCGGTCGGCATCCCCCTCTCCAGCCGAGCTAGAGAGGGGGAGGTCAGTCGCACGCTTTCCCCCTCCCTGGCTTGGCCGGGGAGGGGGTTAGGGGGAGGGGCGTTTGATAAGATGCACCAGACCCCAGGCTCTTGACTCGCGCGATCGGATCGTGCTTTAATGCCGGTAGAGTTGAGCAGGGTATTCGTGCGGGCATCCTGCGGGCCGGACCTCATCCGATTTCATCTTCGGTCCAGCGTCCCAGGATACCTCACCTTATGCGGTGGATGATCGGATGCCTCACGCGACGTTTCGCTTATACGCTGAACTGAACGATTTTCTCCCCCTGGCGCGGCGGCAGATCGCCTTCACACACCGCTTCGCGGGCCGCATCTCGATCAAGGACATGATCGAATCATTGGGCGTGCCGCACACCGAGATCGATCTGATCCTGGTCAACGGCGACTCGGTCGATTTCGCCTATCTGGTGCAGGATGGCGATCATATCAGCGTGTATCCGATCTTCGAGTCGTTCGACATCAAGCCGCTGGTGCGCGTGCGCCCGGAACCGCTGCGCGAGCCGACCTTCGTTCTGGATGTCCACCTGGGGCGGCTGACCGCGTACCTGCGCATGCTTGGCTTCGATGCGCTGTTCCCGGAGAATTACGACGACGAGAACCTCGCGCGCATTTCCGCCGCCGAGCATCGCACGCTGCTGACGCGCGACCGCGGCCTGCTCAAGCGCAAGCTGGTGACCCACGGCTACTGCGTGCGCGAGACGGATTCCCGCAAGCAGGTGAGCGAGGTCCTGCGCCGCTTCGATCTCTACCGGCTGATCGCGCCGTTTCAGCGCTGCGTTCACTGCAACAGCCTGCTCGAAGTGGTGGACAAAGCCGCCATCCGCGACCGCCTGGAACCCGACACCCTGGCCTATTATGACGAGTTCCGCCGCTGCCCGACCTGTGACCGCATCTATTGGAAGGGCACGCACTACGACCGGATGCAGCAGTTCATCCGCGAGATTCTGGCGGAAAACGAGTTGTGAGTTATGAGGTTTGAGTTGTGAGAGCAAGTCCAACGACCGGCTCATAACTCAGAGCGTGTTTGTTAAATGATTTACCCCTATCCCCGTCCGACCTTCGGTCGGCGCCCCTTATCCCCGCACGCGGAGAAAGGGGAGTCTCAAGTCCCTCTCCGCGTGCGGGGAGGGATTTAGGGAGGGGTAAAAGGAATTTACAAACACGCTCTCAAAACTCATGACTCATCACCACTCGAAAGGAGATTCCACCGTGATCATCACCTTCCTGGGCATCGACCTGGAAAAAATCTTCGCCCCGTCCATCCCCGTCTTTGAGATCATCGTGCGCGGCTCAGCGATCTATCTCGCGCTCTTTTTTCTCCTGCGTGTCATCCTCAAACGCGAGAAGGGCACGCTGAGCGCCTCGGATCTGCTGGTCGTGGTGCTGCTGGCGGACGCCGTGCAGAACGCGATGGCCGGCAGCTACGAGTCCGTCACCGACGGGTTGATCCTGGTGATCACCATCCTCTTTTGGAGTTACAGCGTGGACTGGCTGGGCTACAATGTCCCGTGGTTTCAGCGCCTCACGACCTCCCGCCCGCTGCCGCTGGTCGAAGATGGCAAAATCCTGTGGCACAACATGCGCAAGGAGCTTGTGACCCGCGAGGAACTGATGGAACAGATCCGCGAGCAAGGATTGGAGGACCTGAGCGACGTCAGGCAGGCATTTATGGAGAGCGACGGGCGGATCAGCATCATCGGGGCCGCTGGCAGCGAGAATCCGCGTCCCCCGGAGTCGGGCAAGGCTCCTTGAGAGATCTCACAGCGTCAGGAGCGAGACGCAGGCCAGCATCACCGCCAGGAATGCCATCAGCCCCAGGATCACCAGGATCAGGATCTGCCAGTAGGGAATGTTCGCGAGCGGGCCGGGCAGCCCGGATGGTTCGCGGATCTCGCGCTTCGGCTTCTCGTAATACTCACCATATTCGCCCCGGTGCGCCCGGTCACGATAGTAGGTTGGGCTGTTGTACGCTTCCGTGTCGGAGCGATCCCGGAGCGAGCGATCGGGCTGGGTGGCGGGATTTTCGTAGTAATTGCTGCTCAGGCGGCGGCTGCGAAAGCGGCGGCGGCGCGGGGTGATCGGGCTGAATTTATCATCCGCTTCCTCTTCGCGGGCGTCTGGCTGCGGATTCTCCCACAGCGACCCGGCGGGATCGTCAAAATCGGCGTCTTCATCACCCGCGGCCCACGCATCATCGTATTCATCCTCGAAGCGGCGGCCCCGGCGTCGTGGCTGCGGATCGTTGATGTCGCCCGGATCATTCTCGTCTCGTCTGCGCATGGTTTTGCTTCTTTCTCCTAATCGCCCAGCAGCTCGCGCACGGCCCCGTTGGGATCGAGTTCGCGGGTGAGCAGGCGCTGGATCACGCCATCCAGGCGGCCGGGCGGCTGATCCGCCATCAGCCGGCGGAACAGGGTTTCACGCAGCCGTTCGGCCAGCTCGGATTCGACGCGCAGCCGCTCCCGGTCCGCCAGGATGCCGGACTCGCGCAGATAGGCACGGTGCTGATCGATGGCGTCTGCCACGGCGTCGATCCCCTCGTGAGTGGCGGCGACCGTTTTGAGGATCGGCACCGGCCAGAAATCATACTCCGGCTCGGCGGGCGCGTCCTGCTGCGCCATGATCTGCCCGTGATGGCTGATCGTGCGGAAGCGGTGGCCGAGATCGAGCATGGCTTTCAGCGCGCGCACCGTGTTCTCGACGCCGGGCCGGTCGGCTTTGTTGACCACCAGAATATCCGCGATCTCGAGAATCCCGGCTTTGATCGCCTGCACGTCATCGCCCAGGCCGGGCGCATCGACCACGATGGTCGTGTACGCCGTGCGGGCGATGTCCACTTCGCTCTGTCCCGCCCCGACCGTTTCGATCAGCACCATGTCAAAACCTGCCGCGTCCATCACCCGCGCCACGTCGCCGGTCGCGGCGGCTAACCCGCCCAGGCTGCCCCGGTTCGCCATGCTGCGGATAAACACGCCCCGGTCGCCCGCCAGATCGCTCATCCGGATGCGATCGCCAAGCACCGCGCCGCCGCTGAATGGGCTGGTCGGGTCCACCGCGACGATCCCCACTGTCTGATCCCGCTGGCGCAGCGTCCGCGCCAGGGCGTTGACCAGCGTCGATTTGCCCGTGCCCGGCGCGCCGGTGATACCGACCAGATAGGCGCGCCCGGTGTGCGGATAGAGCGCCGCGAGCGCTGCTGCCGCGTCCGGGGTCGCGTTCTCCACATGGGTGATCAGCCGGGCCAGCGCGCGGCGGTTCCCGGCCAGCACCTCCCGGACCAGCGCAGTGTGATCGTGATGGGGCTTCGGCATCAGTCGCTCAGGCTTTGGGCTGAAGCGCGCTTTTAATGTGCGCTACGATGTCGTTGGTATTGGTGCCGGGGCCAAACACGCCGCTCACGCCGAGCGCCTTGAGCCCGTTAACGTCCTCGTCCGGGATGATCCCGCCGACCAGCAGCAGGACGTCGTCCAATCCTTCCGCGTGGAGCAGTTCCCTGATGCGCGGCACCAGCGCCATATGCGCGCCGCTGAGGATCGACAGGCCGATCACGTCTACATCTTCCTGCAGCGCGGCCTCGGCGATCATTTCGGGCGTTTGGCGCAGCCCGGTGTAGATCACTTCCATCCCGGCATCACGCAGCGCGCGGGCGATGACTTTCGCGCCCCGGTCGTGCCCATCCAGGCCGGGCTTGGCGATCAATACGCGGATTTTCGTTTCACTCATGGGGGTTCTGCTCCGTCTGCCGACCAAGGTTCAGTCGTACAAGCTTCTGCTGTCGATTATACTGGAAACCCGCCGGACGGGGCAGGGTTGCGAAGGGATCATAATTTTTGGGTTCGTGAAGACAGGTAAAGGCCTCACCCCCGTCCGACCTTCGGTCGGCATCCCCCTCTCCAACCGAGTTAGAGAGGGGGACTTGTCGGGCGGGTTTATTAACCCGCCCCTACACAAGACACGATCTCTCCCTCTCTGGCTATGCCGGAGAGGGGGTCGGGGGGTGAGGCCTGGCTTTACGTCCGCTGCATCATCTCGGTACGCGCGCCGTCGTCCAGCAGCGCATTGAGGGCGCTTTCGGTTTCGCCGGTGCCGCGCTTCGGCTTTTCGAACACATCGCCGGTTTGATCCGCGCCGTCGAAGTGCCGCAGCCGGCCCGCCGCCCGGACCACCATGATCGTGCCGATGATCACCAGCAGCACCGGGAAGAATTCCAGCTCGAGACGAAACGCGAACTGGTCGCGCAGCAGATCCACCCCGCCGTCGATCAGCGCCAGCACGCCGAGGATCAGCGAGAAGTCGCTGACCGGAATGTGGCGGCGGCAGCGGGCCACGTTGAGCGCCAGCAGCAGCAGCGCCGTTCCGAGCATGCCGGTGCCGTCCGGCAGGCCGGGGATGATGCCGATCACGCCGATCCAGATCAGCCACAAACTCCAGCCGATCGCCTCAATGCGCTTGTCCAGTTTTTTGATCGCATCTGCGGTCATGTCTTGTCCCTCCTCTAGAGATAGCGGCGCACCCGCCACATATATTGGTCGTAGGTCTTGCCGAACTGATGGTGCAGAAATTGCTCCTCGGCCAGGATGATCCGGTGATGCACGGTGAGCGCGATCAGCACCAGGATCAGGTTCAGCGCGTGCGGCACATACAGGCACGAGGCGAAGGCGATCAGATAGAACCCCAGGTAGAGCGGGTTGCGGCTCACCCGGTACAGCCCGGTCGATTTGATAGCGGCCTGCTGCTGCGACAGGCCAAAGCGCAGTTCCTCGCCAAGCTGGAACAGCGACGGGATCGCAAATCCCAATCCCGCCAGCAGCAGCACCACAGCTGCCGCCTGGATCCCCGCGGGCACTGCCGGTCCAATGGACATTCCAAGCGCCTTGAGCAGCATCAGCAGGATGGACGTCGCAATAGACAGCTTGCCGGCAAGGAACGCCCACATCGGGATCGGCGGGCGGCCAGAGAGTGCGTTATGTCCGCGCAGTCGCAAGCGGATAATGACGGTGATCAACGAAATCAGCAGCACGATAATTGCTGTAGTCACGATCCATTGAGCGAGCATATCTCTTTCACTCCTGAACTTATCGAACAAGATACTAAACGGTCGGTATGCCAATAATCCAAAAAAAGAGAGCGAATGCTCATGACACTACGGGCGCAGACCGTTCACCAGCACGGGCTTCAGCGCGTCAATTACCTGGACACAGTCCAGCCCCATCTCGCCCAACAGCCCGAAGCAGCTTATCCCGCGCAGCAGGCCCACGATATTAAGCGCGATCAGCCGGGCGTCGGCGTCGGCGCGGATCTGCCCCTGCGCCTGCCCGCTGCGGATCACGTCTTCAATGAACGCGATCATATCCCGATACACGCTTTGCAGGGCCGCCAGAAGCTCTGGATTGGATTCTTCCATCTCGGCGGTGAGGCCGTGCATGACGAGGCACAGCGTTGGCTCCCGGCGCAGCAGCCGCGCATGCTGGGTGAGCAGGATCATGATCTGTTCCAGCGCGTTCTGGCTCTGCACGACTTCGATCCCAACCGCGTTCTGCCATTTTTCGCGCACGGACTGGATCACGGCGAAGAAGAGCGCCTCTTTGCTGGCGAAGTGATGGTAAAACGCGCCTTTCGTCAGCCCGGCCGCTGCCGCGAGATCCGCCATCGACGTGCCGTTATAGCCCCGGCTGGCGAATAACTTTGCCGCCGTGTCGATGATGTGCTGCTGCGTTTGCTCGCTCTGAAGCTGTTTTTGGTTCTTGCTCATTTTAAATACCAACCGTTCGGTATGTATCTAATGATAAGAATAATCCGGTTTTGGCGCGGAGTCAAGGGGTGAATTTAACCATACCCCGCCTCCACCGGCGCGATCTTGCGGTGACCCTGCGAGTCTTCGACCAGGCAGCCGGCCATCACGTGGGGATCGTGCTGGAAGATGAGCAGGCCGTTCGTATCCAGCGCCCACTGCTGCCAGCGGCGCTTGGTTTCGAGCGTGACCAGCGGCTCCACGTCATACGCCGTCATCCAGCCGAGTTTCTCAAAATGCACGGCGTAGCTCGCCAGATCGGACACAAACAGCGCGTACTGCCCCTTGCTCTCGAACAGCACCGACTGGTGGCCGGGCGTATGGCCGGGCGTGACGACCGTCCGCACGCCGGGCACAATCTCGCTGTCGCCGTCGAGCAGCGTCAGGTGGCCGGAATGCATCAGCGGCTCATAGTTGACCGGCGCGTAGGTGGCGCGCGTCCGCTCGTTGGGGTGCATGGCGTCCTCATACTCGCGGCGCTGCACGACATAGCGCGCATTGGGGAACGCCGCCGCGGCCGATCCATCCGGCGCGAGGATCGTATTGCCGGCGCAGTGATCGGCGTGCAGATGCGTGTCGATCACGATCTCCACGTCACCCGGCGCAACGCCCAGCCGCGCCAATCCCTCGATCAGCGTGCCGTGCGGCCGCGTCAATCCCCACTGTTCGGCCATCCTGGCGGTGAGCTTATCGCCCAGCCCGGTATCGACCAGGATGGTCTTCCCGGCGGCGCGCACGAGCAGACAGGTCAGCACCATCGGGACGCGGTGCTGATCGTCCGGCTGAAGGTATTTGGTCCACAGGGCGCGCGGCACTAATCCCCACGGGCCGCCGCTGTCCATCATCACCACGCCGTCGCTGACCAGATGAATCTCAATATCGCCTATGCTGAACATAAACGCTCTCAATCGGTGGATAATAACTGCTGGCGCACCCACCCGGCGATCTGCCCGGCCGTGCTGACCACGGAGGCGCGGCTCGTATCCAGCAGCGTGATCGGTGGCTGGATCTGCGCGGCGTGAGTCTTGAACCAGTGGTTGAACTCGATCTGCTTCTGAACCGACATCGGCTTGCTGCTGTCGCGCCACGGGGGGCGATCGACCAACCGCTGCCGCAGAATCTTGTCGTCGCATACCAGCGCGGCAGTATGCATGGCGCTGAAGTAAATCCGCTCGGGGCAGCCTTCGTACTGCTCCGGGATCGACGATCCGCACAGCACGATGGGACGCCCGGCCTGACCGATGTTTTTCGCCACGCGCAGGCACAGGTTGCGAAATTCGCGGTAATTCGTGTCCGGCGTGTCGAATTCGCGCCGCCAGAACAGGTCACATTCCAGCACGACACATTCGGGCAGAATAGGTGCCAGTTGCAGGCATGCCGCCGATTTGCCGGATGCGCTCGCGCCGGTCACGACGAACAGCGGAAGCCGCTTAAACGGGTGCGCATACCCGCAGTGGCGGCAGATCGCAAACGGCCCATCGGGATCGATGGTTTTGGCTTCGGAGTACATCCCGCATTGGGGACAGACGTTGAACATGTCGTTTAGCCCCTCCCTATATCCCTCCCCACAGCGTGGAGAGGGACTTCGTCTCGAGCGTTTTCCCCTCTCCACCCCGTGGGGAGGGGGCAGGGGGAGGGGCCAACGGATTAAATGAGTCCAGCATGAGCAGGGTCCTGGTCATCGAGTGGACCATCTGTGCTAAAATCTGGATATGACGAGCGTATTTATGGCCCAGAGTGACAACGTCAAGATGTTTGCTGTTTACTGAAAACTGTCTACTGATGACCGTCAACTCTCTACTGTACACTCGCTCGCAAACTTGCGCCTCGCGCGCAGATAAGGGTGAATAGAACACATGTGCGGACGATTTGCGCTCACCCAAACGGACGAACAGATCCTCGTCGACACCTTCTCCCTCTCTGGCGCAGTGCCCGAACTCGCTCCTCGTTATAATATCGCGCCTACGCAGACCGTGGCAACCGTCGTGCGCGATCCGGAGAGCGGCGAGTTTCGCCTGGAACTGATGCGCTGGGGCCTGATCCCCTCGTGGTCCAAGGATCCCTCGGTCGCCAGCAAGATGATCAACGCGCGCGGCGAGACCGTCCACGAAAAGCCGAGCTTCCGCACGGCCCTGCGCAAGCGGCGCTGCCTGATCGTGGCGGATGGCTTCTACGAGTGGCAGGAAAAGGGCGAGGGGCCGAAGCAGCCCATGTTCATCACCCTGGAGAGTCGCCGGCCGTTTGGAATGGCCGGGTTGTTCGAGTTCTGGACGGAACCGCAGAGCGGCGACACCCTGCGCACCTGCACGATCGTCACCACGGCCGCCAACGAACTCATGGCCCGGTTCCATCACCGCATGCCGGTGATCGTGCCGCGTGAGGATTACGCCGCGTGGCTTGACCCCGACTACACCGATCCGGTGCAGGTCATGCCCATGATCCGGCCCTATCCCGCCGACGAGATGGCTTACTATCCGGTGTCGCGACGTGTCAATACGGTGAGCAACGACGATCCCTCGCTGATCGAGCGGGCGGTCTAGCCGACGATGGATGCCAAACCGCTGCATTTTATCGACGAGCCGATCACCGTGGAGTTCGATGAGCCGCCGCTGCTGGAGAAAAAACCATCCTGCCCGGATCGGTTTGTCTGGCGCGGCGATACCTATACCATCACCGAACTGATCCACGAGTGGATGGACACGACCCGGCGCGGCCGGAATGCGCGCAATATGCGCCCGTCACATCTGATCACGGCGGCAACGCGCGGATCGTGGGGCGTGGGACGCCAGCATTTCCGCGTGCGGACCGAGTCCGGGCGGCTGTTCGATCTCTACTACGACCGCGAGCCCAAAGACTCGGACGATCGCAAAGGGCACTGGGTTCTGTTCCGCGAGCTGGCGGAGTAACCTGTCCCGCTGTTCCACCTTCGAACTATTGCGCGGCTATCCTCAAAACGTTATCCTGTGCCCATCTGTTACGGCTTGCAGGAAATGTGACCATGACGATTGCATCGCGCGCTTCCCATCTTTTCTGCACCCTTTTCCTGTTGATCACGATCGTGTGGGCCCCTTCGATGGTGGCCGCGCAGGAAGGGACCACGCCGGCCCCGCTGCCCAACTGCCGCGTCCAGGCGGGATCGGAGAACGTGAATATCCGCAGCGGCCCGGCCCCCCATTATGCGATCCTGGGGACGCTGCCCGCCGGGCAAACGCTCCCGCTTTTTGGTGCGAACGGCGCAGGCGACTGGTACGCCGTCCAGTTTGACGATGCGGGCGGCCAACCGCTGTCCAACGCCTGGATCGCCGCCGAGGTGACGCGCCTGCAAGGGGAATGTGATATCCTGCCCACCATACCCGATCCCGACCCACCGGACGCCTACCTTCAACTGATGGATGTGCCGATCCTGCCCGAACGCATCAGCCCCCGCGTCCACGAGATCGTCGCGCGCGGGCAGGCGCTCGGCAACGATCCGCACGCGTTCACCAAGATCGGCGACTGCAACACCGATACATCGTATTTCCTGGCGGCGTTCGATTGGGGCGACTACGATCTTGGCCCCTACACGGCGCTGGAGCCGAGCATCGATTATTACGCCGGCTGGTTCGAGCATACCAGCCTCGCCGGGAAGATCGGATTCAACGCGACCACCGTGCTCGATCCGATGTGGTCCGATCCTAAAATCTGTGAGCCGCAGGATGGCGAGGGCCCGCTCGCCTGCGAATACCGCCTGACCCAGCCGAGCGTCGTGGTGATGATGTTCGGCCCGAACGATATGATCGGCCTGACGGACGCGCAGTTCGAGGACGCGGTGCGCGGCATCCTGGATCTGTCCATCGAGCAGGGTGTGATCCCGGTGATCACGACCTTTACGTGGCACGAAAACAACCAGTGGGAAACGTCGCTGCGCTTTAACGCGGTGCTGGTCGATCTGGCGCAGGAGTACGAGCTGCCGCTGATCAACTTGTGGCGGGCGGCGCGCTCCTTGCCAAACTTCGGGCTGATCGCGGATTACACGCATCTGACCGCCGTCGAGGGAGCCGAGAGTTATTTCGCCATCTCGTTCGCTCACGGCGAAGAAGCCGTCTCTGGCTATGCGCTGCGCAACCTGCTCACTCTGCAAACGCTCGACCTGCTGCGCCGCGAGGTCTTCGCGGGGTGATGAACTAAATTGGAGCCGATGGTTGACTTGTAGGGGCGACCCGGTGGGTTGCCCTGGGCGGGTTTGTTAACCCGCCCCTACGAAAAGCGCGTTACCCGATCTTTTATGAAATGCGGCACTTATTGCCCCATCCGATAAGGATCACGTAAACGATCCGTAGGGGAGCACCTCTGTGTGCTCCCAGTCGCGCGGAGCGCGACACGCGGCCGCGCCGGGCGGACACGGAGGTCCGCCCCTACACCTACCTTATCCGCTTATTTACGCTAACCTCATGATGGCCCTTCCGAGAGATCGCCAGGAGATTATTCCCCGGCGATTCCCCTGTTTTTGGACACGCTTCCACTCGGTGCTATGCTTGGCCTGGATCCACTCGTCACCCGAAGGACAAGGAATGTCTGCTCCTCGCCCGCACGCCCGCCTGACCGGGGTTCAGCTCACCCTGCTGGTCCTGCTGCTGATCGTCCAATTCGCCCTACGAACCCATAACCCGCTGGAACAACCGGCGTTTGTGGATGAGGATTATCACGTCCGGCGCGGCGAATTGGTCTACCAGTTTGACCGCAACCCGATCGAGTTCAGCAACGGCAAGCTGCTGTTTTATTACTGGCTGGGACTGTTTGTGCCGCAGGGTGACAGCGCGCTGGCGGTGGGCCGGCTGGCGGTGGCGATCTTCTCACTGATCACGACGGCAGGCGTGGCGGCGGTGGCGAATAGCCTGTTCGGGCGGCGCGCCATCCTCCCGGCGATGGCACTCTATGCGCTGGCCCCCTTTGCGTTCTTTTTCGAGCGCATGGCACTGGCCGATCCGTTTGCCGGTGGACTCGCCACGCTGACCATCTGGCAGAGCATCCGGCTGGCGCGATCGTGCCGGCCTACCTTTCGCTTTGGGGCGCTGGTCGGGCTGCTGCTTGGCATGACCACCCTCGCCAAGCTGACCATGCTGCCGGTTCTCGCCCTGCCGTTTGCCGCCGGCCTGTTGTGGATGTCGCCCATGCTGCGATCCGCGCTCAAAAACAACTCGAGAACCTCACCCCCCGACCCGCTCTCCACGAGCAGAGAGGGCGAGAGCGGTCGCGAGCAAGTCCCCTCTCCGCGTGTGGAGAGGGGATTTAGGGGTGAGGTCAATCTTTTCGGGCGCATTTCCCCCCGATCTGGCCGGAGACGCGCCGCGTTCCGCGCCTGGATCCGTGCCGTCTGGCAGCGGTATCGCCGCGCCTGGGCCGGCCTGGTGGCAGTCGCCGGCTTCCTGTGGGCGTGGTTCCTGCTCGGCATGATCGCCTACCGGCTGGCGGGCGAGCAGCCGAAATTCTTCACCCGCTATCTGGTCCACGGCGGGCCGGAAGACCTCAGCCTGTTTGACAACGCGCGTGCGACCGTCCACGGCGCAGGTGACTTTCTGAGCATGGTTGCGGTGATCGCCCTGCCGCTGCTGGCCGTGCTGCTGCTGTGGCGGCGGACCACGGCTGCGAGTTATGTGCTGCTCTGGCTGGCGGCGCTGTGGGTGCCGATCATCGTCCTGGGGAATCCGGTTCGCACGCGCTATCTGATGGCGGGTGTGCCGGCGCTGGCCGTGCTGTTTGGCGGCGGCGTCGCCACCCTGATCGAAATGGCCCCGCGCCGAGTCCCGGCAAATACGGCCATCGCCGCGACGGTCGGTGTGTGGGCGGCGCTGTTTGCGCTGCCGTTCGGATGGAACGCCGCTACCGATCCCGATAACCTGAGCCTGCCCAAAAAGGACACTTACGATTACATCTCAGGTCCGTTTGCAGGGTGGGGCACGCGTGACGCACTGCAATTCCTGATCAAAAACGGGGAGCGGCTGCCGGTGCTCGTCGAGGGTCAGGCAGAGCCCCGCATGCTGATCCCGGCGGTCGGCGTCTTGCAGCACTGCGGCAGTATCAGCCTGCACGTCACCGGCGACTTTATGTGGTCGTGCATCGACGCGCGGACCTTCCCCATCGGCGCGATTCCCGCGGACGTGCGCGAATGGGGCCCGCTGATGGAAGGCATCGAGACGTGGCCGTTCGTGTATCTTGTCACCGAGTTTTCGGGCACGGTGCCCGACGATCTGGCGCAGCAGTGGGCGCTGGTTTATGCCTCGCCGCGTCCGCTCGGCGGCTGGACGGTCGCCGTCTGGCGCGTCACCGCCACGGATTCGTAGTGTGAACAGCTAGAAGTAAAATCGAACCGCAGAGACGCAGAGAACACAGAGTCGATCTGGCAGAGAGGTCGTGTAGGGGCGGACCCCCGTGTCCGCCCGGCTGTTGAATGCGCAGGCCTCACCCCCGTCTGACCTTCGGTCGGCATCCCCCTCTCCAGCCGAGCTAGAGAGGGGGAAATCGGCGCAGGAGTTTTTCCTCGCCCTGGCTCGGCCGGGGAGAGGGCGCGAGCTTGCTCGACGGGTGAGGGGCGTCCTCAAAAATCTCTGCGTCCTCGGCGTCTCTGCGGTTCAGCTTTTTTTTGCTGGTTTCCCGTAAACAGCCTCCTAGCCGAAAGCACGAATTTGAAGGATAATTCACCCAAACTTCTCAATTTTGCATCACGGGAGCCGTGAGCCACATGTCAACCCAACTCCACCAAGCTGTTCAACTGGCCCAGGCCGGCCAGCGGAGCGAGGCACGCCAGTTGCTCTGGCAGTTCCTTCAGGTCGAACCGAATAACGAGGTCGCGTGGCTCTGGCTGGCGTCCGTCGCCGCCGACCAGGGCGAATACCGGCGTGCGCTCAACGAGGTGCTGCGGATCAATCCCGCCAACCAGCGCGCTCAGCAGCTTCTGGCGGAGCTTCAGCAGCAGTATGGCACGCCACCGCCCGCCGTCCAGACCTATGCGCCACCCCAACAGCCAGCCGGCCCGCCAGCGGTCTTACCCTATGCGCCGCCGCCCCAGCCGATCTATGGGGCAGCAGGTCACGCCGCCACCCCCGCGCCCGCAGTATCCCGTGCAGCAGCCAGTCGAAATCCAGAGGGTGGAGGTGGTCGAACGGCGGCGCGGCTGTCTGGGCTGCGCGCTGCCGATCGTGCCGGGCTGCGGCGGGTGTCTCGGCTGCGGCGGCTGCGGACAGGGCTGTATCCTGGCGCTGCTCGTGCTGGTGATCGTCCCGGCGGTGCTGTGCATCGGCCTGAGTTTCGCTCCGGTCAGCCTGGGGCCGCTCGACTTTTTCATGAGCTACCTGCCGGGCGAGATGGGGCGCAAGGATATTGAATTTTCCACCGACGATGTATGATGTGTCGCTCAAAGCGCCGCGAAGCTGGTATCTTGTACAGACCAACGACCAGATGTGGGGCTTCTGGGAGGATGCACTTGAGAGCACCATCCCCTTTGAGCAGACTGGCCGGGAATGGGCCGACCTGGAAACCACGCCCGGCGCGGATGCGCTGATCGTGGATGTGAACCCCGCCAATCTGACCGATGGCGGCGACCTGATTCAGCTAAAGCTGCTCCCCGACGTCGAGAGCGGCGGTGACTATGAATGTGATGCCGTCGAGGCCCGGCTGGCCGGACAGTCGTATGATTATCCGATCCTGTTCCGCTATGACGGGGGCCAGTGCGGCTGGCGCGAGCCGGACAGCATCGGGGATGGACCCGCCACCAAGGTCTTCAAGAACATCGAGCCGCCAGGGCAGACGCGCACCATCGTGTTTTTCGTCCCGCTTAGTGATACGACGGCGGCGCGTTGGGAACTCAGCCTGCCCGACGACATGTACGGCCGGTATGAAGACGACATTACGGCGCTGATTGAGTCGGTGGAGCTAACGCCGAAATAGTCCGATTCGTCATAAAGGACGTTGACAGCCGCCCGGCGGGGATGTATAAACCATCTCCGCAATCACAGTTTGCGGCAATTTGATCTGAGGAGCACCTAGTTCTATGGCGACAATCCGGCGTATTGCAGTCATGACCAGTGGGGGCGACGCGCCCGGCATGAATCCGGCGATCCGGGCGGTGGTACGGACGGCGGCTGCACACAGCGTCGAAGTATATGGCGTGCGCCAGGCCTATACCGGCCTGCTAAATGGCGATTTTGAGCTGATGTCGGCCCGCGACGTGAGCGGCATCATCCAGCGCGGCGGCACGATTCTGCAAACCGCGCGCAACCTGGAATTCACGACCCCGCAGGGGCAGAAACGCGGCCTGCGCCGCCTGAACGAGCACGGTATCGACGCGATGGTCGTGATCGGCGGGGATGGCAGTCTGCGCGGGGCCAAGGCCCTGCACGACCTGGGCTTCCCGGTGATCGGTATACCGGGCAGCATCGACAACGACATGTGGGGCACCAACATGAGTATCGGCACCGACACCGCGCTCAACACGATTCTTGACGCGGTGGACAAGCTGCGCGATACGGCGGCCAGCCACGAACGCTGTTTCCTGCTGGAAGTCATGGGGCGCAACTGCGGCTATCTGGCGCTGATGGGCGGCATTCTGGGCGGCGCGGAGTTCGTCATGATCCCCGAGCACCCGACCACGCTCGAAGCGATCGGCAAGATGCTCGAAAGCACCTATCTGAAGGGCAAGAGCCACGCGATGGGCATCATCGCGGAGGGCGCGACGCCTAAGATTCACGAGGTCTCGGAATATCTCTCGCAGCACGAGATCGGCTTTGAGGTCCGCATGACGGTGCTGGGCCACGTGATCCGCGGCGGCAAGCCGAGCGCCTTTGACCGTCTGCTGGCGACCCGCATGGGCGTGCGCGCGGTCGAACTGCTGCTCGAAGGCAAGTCCGGCCTGATGGTCGGTCTGCACGGGCGCGAGATCGGCACCGTGACGCTGGAAGAAACGACCAGCAACACGCGCGAGGTCGGCGAGGAATATATCGAGATGGCCGACATTCTGGCGCGGTAAAAAAACTTTCACCACAGAGGACACAGAGACCACAGAGAAAAACAAGGAAAAAACAGGAGAAAAGCGGGAGATCGCCATCCACTGGTACGACCCTGTCAGCGGCGGAATCCAGCCCTGAGAATCAGATATTCTCCCGTTTTCTCCTCTTTTAACTTGTCCTTCTCTGTGCCCTCTGTGTCCTCTGTGGTTCCGTTCTTTGTCCCCACGTTTGGCACAACCATCTCCGCACGAGTATCCTATGATCAGGCACGAGGGTCCACACACCAGGAGTTCGACATGCGTCATGTCCCCGTCTGGATCACGCTGGCGCTGCTGATCGCGGCGGCGCTGGCGTGCAGCGTCGAGTGGAGCACGGCCCATCTCGAAAACGCTGGCACCTATAATGACGCCGCCGGCACGACCAAGACACGCGGGTTCAAGCCAGCCGATACCATCTACGTTCGCGTCGATCTGAAAGATACGGATGATGAGGCGCGCGACGTGGATATGGTGCTCCAACAGGTGGGTACACCGGAAACCAACGAGATCGACCGTGAGAGACTTACCACGACCAGCGGCCCGCTCATCTTCACCCTGACGCCCCCAACAGATCGTTGGGAACGCGGTGATTATCGGGTCGAGTTGTATCTCGACGGCGATAAAAAGGAGACGCTGGAATTTCAGGTCAATTAGCAGATAGGGCCTCACCCCCTCAGTCCCCCTCTCCAGCCGAGCTAGAGAGGGGGAAGCCTGCTTTTCTCCCCTCTCCATCTGGGATGGAGAGGGGCTGGGGGGTGAGGTAAATGTCTATCCTGAAATTCGTTTTTGTAGGGGCGTATTGCAATACGCCCCTACGGAATGCGGGAATTTACGGATAAGTTGTGAACCCGCTCAAAGGATTTTTTGGAACACACAAGGAGATTCCCACATGAAAACCCGTACCATCATCATCATGCTGTGGATCGCCGCCCTGCTCGTGCCGGGGTGGAGCGCGTCAGGCCAGGACGATCCCGCGCCCAACGAGTTTCTGCGCCTGCTCAGTTTCGTACCCGATACGCCCAGCACGCGCGGCTGGCTGACCTTTGGCGACCCGAGCGCGTGGCATACCAGTTGGGATGTTCCGCGCCTGGATTCGGTCGAGGATCTGGACGCGCTGGAACGCGATCCACGCGCCTACTGGATGCAGATTCTTTACCGGCAGACCCTGCCACCGGACAGCCTGGGTGTCCGCTATCTGATGGTAGGCGACCAGCGGGAGTTCTACGGGTTCGATTTCTTCCAGATGGACCGCTTTATCCAGGCCGGTCAGCCCCCGGAAACAGTGACGTATGTGGAGCATCACGCCGATCCCGCCGAGATCGCGGCGCGGCTGCTGGCGAACGGCTACACCGCCAGCGAACAGGCCAACGGCTGGACGCTCTACAGCTTCGGGGAGGATTATGAGATGAACCGGGAGGGTCCGCGCGTCGGGATGTTTGGGGACCTCAACCGGATCGCGCTGCGCGACAACCAGATGATCATCGCGCGGGCCACAGAGGTTGTCGTGCAGGCGATCGAAGCGGAAACCGATCAGCCCTCGCTGGCCGGCGATCCGTCCTATGCAGCGGCGGCGCAGGCCATCTTCGATCCGGCGCTGGACGATACGGGCGAACTGGTCGGCGTCATGACGCTGGATGAGGCTGTCACCATGGACCCGGCTTTTCTGCTGGGCGAGAATGCCTCTGAAGCAGACGTTGAAGCGCTGCGCGAACAACTGGGGATGGAAGACTGGCCCGAACTGCCCATGTATGACATGGCGGCGTTTGCCACACGCCACGGCGAGGATGCGACCTACCTGATCGCGGCGCTGGTTTTCCCGCCCGCGACCGATGAGCAGGCCGCTGCCGATGCGCTCGCCAGCCGTGTCCAGGACTATATCAGCACCCGGTACGGGGAGCCGCTCAGCGACCGCTGGACGTTTGATCGCGCGTTGGGCGTCGAGGCGAATGGGCTGTCGGTCGCGCTGCTGGTCATGCGCGTGGACGATCCGCCGCCCACACCGGAGGGTGAAGAGGTGCAGGCCGGTGGGCTGTCATGGGCCGATCTGGTCATGACGCGGGATGTCGGATTCCTGGCAGTTGGCGGGGGCGGCGAGTGAGTCCCGACCGGCTGGCCGAATTGCAGCGATCGTTCCACGAGCGGGCGCGGATCGCGCGGACGTTGGGTCTGCGCCTCTCGTTCACCGAGGATCGCCGCGCCGTGATCGAGATGCGCTATAACCCGGATTATGATCACGCGTTGGGCGGTGTGCATGGCGGCATCTATATGACCCTGCTCGATTCGGCGGCGTGGTTCACCGCGGCGGCGGCGCACGATGACTCGGTCTGGGTGGCGACGTCCGAACTGAGCGTGCATCTGCTCAAGCCGGTGATCGAGTCGGATCTGCGCGCGGAGGGCCGGCTGATCCAGTCCGGCAAGCGGCAGGATGTGGCCGAGGCGCATCTGTACGACGGCGCGGGGCAGGTGGTCGCGCACGCCGTCGGGACGTTTATCGTGCTGCCGCATTTGCGGACGAGTGAGCTCATCGCCGGGCGTTAACCCGCAGATTGAGCCACTGGGCGGATAAGGTCGATGTAGGAGCGACCCGCCGCCTACACCGTGATCGGCTCAGCCATTTACAAATATAACTTGCGCATACTCATAACTCATGGCTCATCAGCTCATAACCAGGCTAAACCAATAGCCGCACGGCTATCAACCCTGGCAACTTGTCGAAAGGACTTCATCCATGAAAGCCGTACTTATCTACGAACACGGCCCCGCCGAAAAATTACAGGTCGTCACCGATCATCCCATCCCGGAACCGGGACCCGGCGAGGTGCGGATCAAAGTCGTCGCGGCGGCGCTGAACTATCTCGACATTTGGGTGCGCAACGGCTGGCCGGGCATCAAGCTCGAACTATCCGCACATCCCCGGCGCGGATGCGTCCGGCACGGTGGACAAGCTCGGCCCCGGCGTCGGCGGGTGGAACGTCGGGGATCGCGTCGCGATCGATCCCTCCGTCGGACTGGGGCGGTGAGACGATCCGCGACACGCCTGACAAAAAGCCTGCCCGATTCACGCTGCGGGGCGAGCATACCAGCGGCACCTGCGCGGAATATATCGTCGTGCCGGCGCGGAATTTGCTGGCGCTGCCGGGGCATATTTCGCACGCGGAAGCGGCGGCGGCCTCGCTCGTGTTTGTGACGGCCTGGCACAGCCTGATCACGCGCGGCAACGTGCGCCCTGGCGAATCCGTGCTGATCGTTGGCGCGGGCGGCGGCGTGAATACCGCCAGCATCCAGATCGCCAAACTGGCCGGCTGCACGGTGTATGTGGTCGGCAGCAGTGATGAGAAATTGCAGCAGGCGAAAGCACTCGGCGCGGATGTGATCATCCGGCGTGACGTGGAGGGCGGCTGGTCGCGCATGCTGTTTCAGCTCACGGCCAAGCGCGGCGTCGATGTGGTGGTGGATAACGTTGGCGCGGCGACCTTTATGGACAGCATGAAATCCGCGGCGCGCGGCGGGCGGATCCTGACGGTGGGTAATACCAGCGGCCCGGTCTTCGAGATCGACAACCGCTATATGTTCAGCAAGCACCTGAGCCTCATCGGCAGCACGATGGGTCCGCACGAGGATTATGTCACGGTGATGCGGCTGCTGTTCAAGGGCAAACTGAAGGCGGTTATCGGGGCGACGTACCCGATCGAGCAGGTGCAGGAGGCGCATCGCGCCCTGGAATCCGGCTCGGTGTTTGGGAAGATTGTGCTGGAGATCTAGAGCATGTTATGCACTGTTTACCCCTATCCCCGGCCGACCTTTGGTCGGCGCCCCTTATCCCCGCACGCGGAGAAAGGGGAGCGGGCCTCAAGTCCCTCTCCGTTTACGGGGAGGGATTTAGGGAGGGGTAAACGTTCGGAAAAACCCCGCTTTATAGGCGGTCAAAAGTGCATAACAGGCTCTAGACGCGATCAGAGGCGGACTGCGCCAATCCGCCTCTGTACGCGATGACAGGGTTGTGAGGCGGTACCTTAGAACTTGAGTGTATCCTCTTCGTGTACGTTCAGGTGAACACTGTCGCTGCTGACCGATTCGATCTGCTCTGGCAGAATGTATCGATCGGTTGCCAGCAGCCCGGTATTGATTTTCACGAACCCGGTCTGTAACAGGCGCTCGCGCATTTCCTCGGGCACTCGCTCCTCGGGCATTACCCCGAAGATGTCTTCCGGCTCGGACTCGGTCTCGGGAAAAAAATTCCATTCGGAGGCGTACTTATCGGCCCCGAAGTGAACGTAATCCACCCGGCCGACCTGTCCGCCCTCACGGTCGTAGACCATCATACTTTCCTGGACTTGCCTCAAAATATGCTGGTTTGTCGCCATTCCCAATATCCTCCCTTGTTCGAGGTATCTCTACAATAACCGGAAACCCACCCGCCTGTAACCGCCGAATGGGTGGTTTTGCACTGGGCCACATGGGGGAGAGACGGCTAGGATCGGGGCGGGAATCGTTGGGGAATTCATCCTCGGGTAAGCGCCGAAAATCAAACAGGGACGTATGGATCCCATACGCCCCTGCGAGAATCGTTTTGGCTGAAAGCTGACGGCTGATCGCTGACAGCTTCCTTTACGACTCGGTGAAATCGCCCTCGATCACGTCTTCGTCGGTCGGCTCGCCGGTCTGCCCGTTCGTGCCAGGACCGTACCCCGTGCCGCCCATACCGGGCTGCGGCTGTTCGTACATGCTGGCCCCGATCTGCTGGATCGCTTCGCCCAGTTCGTCCGCCACGCGCTTGATGCGGTCGGTATCGGTGCCTTCGAGCGCCTTCCGCACGTCCTCGATCTTGGATTCGATCGACTGGCGCGTTTCCGCCGGGATCTTCTCGCCATAGTCATGCAGCGCGCGCTCGGCCGTGAAGACCATGCTGTCGGCGCGGTTGCGGACCTCGACCTGCTCGCGGCGCTTGGCATCTTCGCCGGCGTGCTTTTCCGCCTCGTTGACCATGCCCTGGATCTCGTTTTCGCTCAGGCCGCTGCTGGCGGTGATGGTGATCTTCTGCTCGCGCCCGGTCGCTTTATCCTTGGCACTCACGTTCAGAATACCGTTCGCGTCGATGTCGAACGCCACTTCGATCTGCGGGACGCCGCGCGGCGCGGGCGGAATGCCGTCCAGAATGAATTTGCCGAGCGTCTTGTTGTCCGCCGGCCATCGGGCGTTCGCCTTGCAGAACGTGGATCTCTACCTGCGTCTGGCCATCCGACGCCGTGCTGAAGACCTGGCTCTTCTTGGTCGGGATCGTCGTGTTGCGCTCGATAATCGGCGTGGACACGCCGCCCAGCGTCTCGATCGAGAGCGTCAGCGGGGTCACGTCCAGCAGCAGCACTTCCTTGACTTCGCCGCCCAGCACACCCGCCTGGATCGCCGCGCCAATCGCCACGACCTCGTCCGGGTTCACGCTCTTGTTCGGTTCCTTGTCGAAGAATTTCTTCACCGCGCCCTGCACCGCCGGCATACGGGTCATACCACCGACGAGCAGCACTTCGTTGATACTTTCCTTCTTCAGGTTCGCGTCTTCCACCGCACGGCGGCACGGCGCGATACTGCGCTCGATCAGATCCCCGGCCAGGCTTTCGAGCTTGGCGCGGCTGAGCGTCATATTCAGGTGCTTGGGGCCGCTGGCGTCCGCCGTGATGAACGGCAGATTGATCTCGGCCGCCATCGTGCTCGACAGTTCCTTCTTGGCGTTCTCGGCCGCTTCCTTGAGCCGCTGGAGCGCCTGACGGTCGCCGCGCAGGTCGATGCCCTGCTCTTTCTTGAACTCATCCGCGATCCAGTCGATGATGCGCTGGTCGAAGTCGTCACCACCCAGGAAGGTATCGCCGTTGGTGGAGCGTACTTCAACCAGGCCCTCGCTCACGTCCAGGATCGAAATATCGAACGTACCGCCGCCCAGGTCATACACGGCCAGCGTTTCGTCGTTCTTCTTGTCCATCCCATACGCCAGCGACGACGCGGTCGGCTCGTTGATGATACGCTTCACATCCAGCCCGGCGATGCGGCCGGCGTCCTTGGTCGCCTGACGCTGGCTGTCGTTGAAGTACGCCGGCACCGTGATCACGGCCTCGGTGACTTCTTCGCCCAGGTAGGCTTCCGCGTCCTGCTTGATCTTCTGCAGGATCATCGCGGAGATCTCCGGCGGGCTGTAGGACTTCCCGCCCAGGTGGACGCGCACATCGCCGTTGGGCGCGGCGCTCACCTTGTACGGCACCAGCTTGACCGCCTTCTGCACTTCGGGATCGTCGAACTTGCGGCCCATAAAGCGCTTGATCGAAAAGACGGTATTTTCCGGGTTCATGACGGCCTGCCGGCGCGCTAACTGCCCGACCAGCCGCTCACCCTGCTTATTGACGGCCACTACCGAGGGGATCAGACGCCCGCCTTCCGACGATGGGATGACGGTCGGTTCGCCGCCTTCCATCACGGCGACGACGGAGTTGGTCGTCCCCAGGTCAATACCGATGATTTTAGCCATTGTTCACCTCGTTGTTAGATGCATAAACTGGTTTGCGTTGATAATGACGAGTAAGCAGTTGATAGTAATTGGTTATATAGTTTTAGCGGTCAGCTTTCAGCTATCAGCGTTTAGCCAAAGCGACCATGCTGCTCGATCAAGGCTCACAACTCAAAACCAACAACTCAAAACGCTCTAAACGCTCACTGACAACTGCTCACTGTGAACTCATTCCGCCACACGGACCATCGCCGGGCGCAGCACCCGGTCGCCGTTCAGATAGCCACGCTGAAGCACCGCCGTCACCGTGCCGCTGGGTGCATCGGTGCTGCTGTCCACGCCAATCGCCTCATGGAAATTCGGGTCAAACGGCTGGCCGAGCGCGGCGATCTCTTTTACGCCCTCGTCCTGCAAAAACCGTTCGAGCTTCCGTAAGATCAGCTCAACGCCGCTGAACCATGGCGCATGATCGCCCGCTGGTACGGCATCCATTGCGCGGTAAAAATCGTCCAGGATCGGCAGCAGCCGGACCAACACGCGGCCGGACGCGGCATAGGCCTGATCCTCGCGCTCGCGCTCGATGCGGCGTTTGTAATTCTGAAAGGCGGCACGCTCTCGCTGCAAGCTGTCCAGATATTCGGCGGCGCGCTCCTCGGCTTGGGTTAACTGTGCAGCCAACGGGTTCTCCTCTGCTTCTATCGTCTCCACGGCCGGCGCGGTTTCCCCATTGTCGGGCGGCATGGAAGAACGATTTTCTTCGATGTCCTGAACCTCATTTTCGATGAGGGTTTCATGTTTCGTCTGTTTTTTTTTTGCGCTCATTCCGCATCCCTTCGGTATGAACGTGCGGGGCGCAGCAGCGCCCATCCGGCAGCGGCTATCGTGCCGCAATAATTTCAAGCGACTGTAGTGTAGCTGATGCGTAATAGATTTCCATTAACAAAACACAAGAAAAATCGTAGAAAGGGGAAAATGGGGATCGCCGGGCCGTGCGTGCGACGACCCGGCTCGCCATAGGTTGAGACCTAAGAGCGTGTTGCGCGCGGCACGAGTTTGATTGTCGCGGATCGTGCCTCGGGGGTCAGGACACTGTTGACGATGTTGGCAGCGTAGCGGCGGTACTTCGTGCGGTACGCGGCGTCGATCGGGTCGTTGATCTCGTGGTCGGCAGCCACCTCCACGAAGGTGACATCTTTGTCAACACCGCCCGCCTGGATATGGCCTTCGTGGCGCGTCTGAACGCCGCGGAACCAGTCGGAGGTGCGCCCATAAACGGATCGGACATAGAGGTCGTCGCCGACCCGGACGACCCAAATCGTCCTTGGCTTGCGCAGGGTGCCATCGCGTCGCAGTGACGCGATCTCCAGTTCTTCCGCTGTTCCGATTTTGGTGAGTTCGTCGCTTGTCCATGTGGTCATCGGCGCGTCTCCTTCATGATATTGCTATCGATGTCCATTTTTCATGCACGTCTCGTCGTGTTTAGAGCCTGTTATGAACTTTGATAGCCTGTTTCAGTCGATCTCGCCGTCGTTTACCCCTCCCTAAATCCCTCCCCGCACGCGGAGAGGGACTTGAGCCGCTCCCCTTTCTCCGTTTACGGGGAGAAGGGGTTAGAAAGTCCATAACACGCTTTAGAGACCGGTTTGTTTAGCCAGCTCTTCAGGATACCGGGAACCTTGCACTGTAATCTTTGAAATGGCACTCTCGATCTCCCGCAGATCGTCGGGCGTAAGCTCGACCGCAAGTGCGCCGATGTTCTCATCCAGGCGCTCGAGCTTCCGGCTGCCCGGAATCGGAACAATCCACGGCTTCTGAGCGAGCAGCCAGGCGAGCGCGATCTGAGCCGGTGTCGCTCCCTTCTGTTCTCCGATCCTGGCAAGCAGATCAATGACCACCCGGTTTGCTTTCCGCGCCTCTGGCGTATAGCGCGGGCTGCGGCTGCGGATATCGGAGCTGTCGAAGGTCGTGTTTTCGTCGACCTTTCCCGTGAGATAGCCCCTGCCCAGGGGGCTGAATGGCACGAAGCCGATGCCGAGCTCCTCGCATAGTCGGGCAGCACCTCCTCTTCAGGAGTTCGCCACCACAGCGAGTATTCGCTCTGGATCGCCGTGACTGGCTGGACGGAGTGAGCCCGGCGAATTGTCTGTGCTCCTGCTTCAGAAAGGCCGAAGTGCTTCACCTTGCCCGCCTGAATCAGATCCTTCACCGCGCCCGCCACATCTTCGATGGGCACGTTCGGGTCAACCCGGTGCTGATAAAACAGATCGATGGCATCAACCCTGAGGCGCTTGAGTGACTCCTCGGCGACCTGCTTGATATGCTCTGGACGGCTATTCAGACTTGTCCAGCCGATGCACTCCCATCAGGATTGGGTTGGAACCCGAACTTGGTGGCGATCACGACCTGTCCGCGGAAAGGAGCAAGCGCTTCACCAAGGAGTTCCTCGTTGGTGAATGGACCATAGACTTCAGCCGTATCGAAGAAGGTGATGCCACGGTCAACCGCCGCGTGAAGAAACGAAATCATCTCCTGCTTGTCTCCAACCGGGTACACCAGAGGACATTCTGTCGCCATAGCTCATTCTCATGCAGCCGAGGCCGAGAGCCGAGACTTCCAGATTGGTGTTTCCAAGTTTGCGCTTCTGCATTTTCGGGAACTCCTATCTTTGCGTTCAAGGGCGGAACTTGCTTGCTCGACGAGCAACCAGGGCTTATTGATGGCCCTTCCGAGGGATAGCCGGGGGATTCATTCCCCGGCGAGGCTAATCCGCCGTCTCGATCAGCAGCCGCGCGATCTGCGCCGCGCCATCCGAGCGCCGCAGCGCCGCCATCGCCGCCCGCATCGACTCCAGCCGCGCCGGGTCCGCGAACAGCGTGCGGATGGTGGGCAGCAGGTCCGCCGCAAGCTGCTCCTCGTCCAGCCGGATCGCCGCGCCGCGCGCTGCCAGCCAATCCGCGTTGACCTTCTGGTAGCGCCACGCGTAGGGATACGGCACGAGGATCGCGGGCAGGCCGTGTTCGGGATATTCGGCCAGCGTCGCCGCCCCCGCCCGGCTGATCACGAGATCCGCCGCCGCGAACGCGCGCTCAATATCCGTCATATAGGGGAAGATGAGGTAATCCGCCCGTTGGGACTCGCTCAACTGGGCGTGCTGCGCCTGGACCTGATCCCAGTCCAGCTTGCCGGATACGTGGATAATCTGCGCGCCGTCCGCCAGCAGATCGGGCGCGATGCGGCTGAACAGCGTATTGATCCCGCGTGATCCCCGGCTCCCGCCGAAGACGAGCAGAATCCGCCGCGCCGGGTCAAGCCCGAAGGATTGAATGGCCGCCGCGCGATCCACCCCGATCATCTGGGGGCGCAGGGGATAGCCGGTCACGATCAAGCGCTTGCCGGGGAAATACGCCGCCGTTTCCTGCACCGTGGCCGCGATCACCCGCGCGAAGGTGCGCCCGAGCAGGCGCAGCGCCAGCCCCGGCTCGATATCCGGCACGAAGATCACGATCGGCCGGCGCAGCAGCCAGCAGGCCGCCGCCACCGGAAACCCGACCCATCCGCCGGTCAGGAACAAGACCTGCGGCCGCAAGCGCATCACGAGCGCCAGCGCCTGCACGATCCCGCCGAGGATTTTGATCCCGCTGATGACCTGCTTCACTCGTGAGACGCCATGCAGCGGCCCCGCCAGGATCTGATAGGTGCCGTCGAACTGCGCCGGGTCGATCAGGTCGAACGCCATATCGCCGCGCGCCCCGGCGAAGGTCAGCGTCAGATCGTCCGGGCGCAGGGTCCGCAGCGCGCTGACCACGGCCAGCGCCGGATACACGCCGCCGCCCGTCCCCCCGGCGGAGATCATGATGCGCACGAGTGTCTCTCCATTATTTTGATGGCTTCGGTCCCAGCGCCGCGCGGCTGGATGCCCGCGAGACATTCAGCATGAGCCCCACGCCCGCCAGCGTCGCCACGAGGCTCGACCCGCCGAAGCTGATAAACGGCAGCGGTACCCCCGTTGGTGGGATAACGGCGGTCATGACGGCGATGTTCAGCAGCGCGTCATACGCGATCCAGCAGGTCACGCCCGCCGCCAGCAGCGATCCGAACATATCCGGCGCGTGGCGCGATACCATGAAGCCCCGGTAGATCAGGAAGACAAACAGCGCGATCACGGTGAAGCTGCCGAGCAGACCCAGTTCCTCCCCGATCACGGCGAAAATGCTGTCCGTATGCGGGAACGGCAGATTGTTCGCGAACTTAAGCTGACCTTGGCCCAGGCCGACCCCGGTCAGGCCGCCGTTGATAAACGCCGTCACGGCCTGCTGGACATGATCGCTGGCCTGCGTCAGATCCTCGACCGCGCGCCAGTGATTTTCCAGGCGTTCGCGTGCATACGCCAGCCGCGTGAGAAGCTGCCAGCCCGCCACACTCATCAGGCTGCCGATGAACAGCATCTGGAACCAGTCCGCCCCGGCGATGAAGAACATGCTCAGCGCCGTGGCCAGGATGCTGGCCGCCGTGCTGACATCCGGCTGGAGCACGATCAGAAAGGCGATCGTGCCGACCAGGATGCTGAACGGCAGGATACCATAGGTGATGTGCCGGATCCGGCTGCGTTTGGCCGCCAGCCAGACCGCCATATAGATCACGACGGTGAATTTCGCCAATTCGCCCGGCTGGAACGAGCCATTGATCAGCGCGCGCTGCGCCTCAAAACGCCGGTCGCCAAAGCGCAGCACCATCACCAGCAGCAGAATCACGCCGAACATCATCGGCACGGCCAGCCGCCGCCAGATATGGTAATCGATCCGCACCAGGATCAGCATTAAGACCAGGCCCACGACCATCGAGCGCACCTGCCGCACGAAAAAGTAGGTCGTGCTGTCCGCCTTGCCCGTGACCTGATAACTCACGTCGATCGAGGCGCTGTAGACCATCAGCAGGCCGAGCGCGCTCAGCACGCCCACCACCAGCGCCAGGTAGAGATCGAACCCGGCGACGTAGCCCCGGCGGCGCTCGCGCTCAACTGGCGGCAGCGGCGGGCGTTTGGGCCGCGAAAAGGCCTCGGTATAGTCGAATTCGGTGTCGCCGTCGATATATTGGGGCTGCGCGCGCTGCTCAGCCATAATGTGCCGTCCTTGCTGACCTACTGGGGCCGGATAACAAACCCCTCGAACGTCGCCGTGAAACCATCCCCCGTCGGCGCGCAGGACATCACCCCGACCTGCACCGCATCGGACTCGGCCAGATACGCCTGACGGAGCATGGTGTAGGCCGCGCCGTCGATGGAATAATGTACCTCAAAATTCCCGCCGTGCCGGACGATCCGCATCCAGAGCGCGGCGGGCGGTTCGTGCAGCGGAACCACCGACCAATCCGAAAAGTCGCGCGTGACGACGGCGCTGGCCTGCTGCACGCCGTTAAAAAACTCGATCCCGCACTTCAGCCAGATCGTGTGGTCGATGCGCGCCATCATCCCGGCCTGATCGTACAGCACGCGGTAGTCGCCGCTGAATTTGACCTCGGCCACAAAATCGCCGCTGACCGTCTCAAAATAAAAATGCCCGCTGTCGCGGATGCCGCCGTCGTGCGTTTTGCGCCAGAAGTCGGTTTTGGGGTCGGCGGTGATGGTGATCTTGCCGCCTGCCTCGCTCCACTGCGCCGGTTCGTTAAGCCATTTCATAGATCCCCTGACCTTTGTATGCATCAAAATGAAATATAGTGAAAAAACGGTTTTGAGTTGTGAGTTATGAGTTTTGAGAGCCTTCACCCCCGGCCCCCTCTCCATGTCCGTGGAGAGGGGAGATCGTGCCGTGAATTGGTAGGGGCGGGTTAACAAGCCCGCCCTTTTGGTCCCCTCTCCATCCATGGAGAGGGGATCAGGGTGAGCTGACTCATAACTCACCGACTCAAAACTATTGTATCGCACGGACCAGATCGCGGAAATGCTGACCGCGCGCCGCAAAGTCCGCATAGGCGTCAAACGACGTGCCGCCCGGACTGAGCAGTACCACATCGCCCGGCCGCGCGATCCGCTGCGCTTCGCTCACCGCCTGGGCCAGATCGTCCACCGGCAGGATGTGCTCGATTCGCGCGGTGGGATTCTGCGCCTGCGCCCGCTGCATATGCTCGACCACCTGCGGCCCGTATTCCCCAAAGGCGATCACGGCGCGGCATGTCGTCACGGCCAGCGCGGCCATCTCATCCCATGGCAGGTTTTTATCGCGCCCGCCGGCCAGCAGGATCAGCGGCTCGGCATAACTGCGCAGCGCGGCGACAACTCGCTCCGGCGCGGTGGCGATGCTGTCGTTGACCCACGTCACGCCATCCCGCACGGCGACCGTCTCCAGCCGGTGCTCAACACCTGTGAACGTTTCGATCGCCGCGCGCATCGCTTCCACCGGGATATACGCCGCCCCGGCGACCGCGCAGGCCGCCAGCGTGTTCAGCACGTTGTGATCGCCGCGCAGCCGGATTCGATCCCGACAGCAGACGACCTCATACGCGATGCCCGGCGCGCTGTCGCCCACCGTGATCATCAGGTCGTCGTCGTCCAGAAACGCCCCGCTGATCACCTTGTCGCGCATGGAGAAGGTACGCCAGCCGCCCCGGTGCGTCCTGGCTCATCTGCCGCGCGTTGGGATCATCCCACCCAAACACGGCGACGTCGAGCGGACGCTGGTGCCGGTAGATGTGCGACTTGGCGTCGATATAGACTTCCATGGTGCCATGGCGATCCAGGTGATTGGGGGTCACGTTCAGCACCGCCGCGACCTGGGGGCTGACCGTCATCAGTTCAAGCTGGAAGCTGCTCAGTTCCATCACCACGACGTCATCCGGCGTTGATCTCCGGCAGCACGTCGAGCAGCACCTCGCCGATATTCCCCCCGACGAACGTCCGCCGACCCGACGCGCGGCACATCGCCCCGGTCAGCGCGGTGGTGGTGGTTTTGCCCGCGCTGCCCGTGATCCCCAGGACTGGCGCGGGACAGCGTTCGATGAACAACTGCGCGTCGTTCGTAACGCGGATGCCGCGCCGCTGCGCCTCCTGCACGATCGGGATGTCCGGCGAGACGCCGCCGCTGACACACAGCACGTCGCAGCCGTCCAGCAGATCGAGCGGATGCCCGCCAAGTGCAACCTGCACCCCGTCCCGCCCGGCGAACTCGGCCAGCGCATCCTTTAATGCGTCCGCGCCGCGCATATCCGAAAGCGTGACACGCGCGCCGATCGTCGGGAGCCAGCGTCCGAGCGCGCGCCCCTGCCGCGCCATGCCGAGCACGACGACGTGCTGCCCTGCCAGCGGTTCGGGCGAGAGAGGTTCGGGTTTGAGCGGGTGATCATCCGCCACGGAATCTACTTCTCCTTTAGGGGTTGTGCCTCGCCGGGCCGTGCAGCGACTCGGCTCCATACCGGAAGGGCCATAAACGGCCCTGGTTAGCCTCACCCCCGGCCCCTCTCCACGCCGTAGAGAGGGGGAGAGGCGCGCGTCTCAAGTCCTCTCTCCATCACATGGAGAGGGGAAAGCGTAGCCTGCACGCCGGGGTGAGGCCGGTTCCCTCTACACCGTCACCCGGCGGCCCTCGCGCGCGGCCGCGTAGATCGCATCGATTACGCGCATGTTGCGGACGGCGTCCTCAGGCGGGAACGGCTGCTCGCTCCCGTCGAGCACCACGTCGTTAAAATCCTCGATCATCAGGGTGTACGAGTTGTGTTTGCCCACCGGGATCGTCTCGGCCAGCTCGCGGTCGGAGCCGAAGCGCAGGATCTGGGCATCATAATCGTCTTTCGGGTTATAGGCGTGGTTGACGTGCAGCATACCTTCGGTGCCGGTGATCTCAAAATAGCGCCGCAGGGGGAGGGTGAAACCCACAGTTGATCACCGCCAGCACATCGCCGGGGAATTCCAGGGTCGCCACGACGCTGTCATCCACGCCGGATTTGCCCCAATGCGCCTGGGCCGTGACGGCGGCCGGCTCCTGCCCGGTGATGTAGCGCGCCAGCGAGATCGGATAGCAGCCCACGTCGTACAGCGCGCCGCCGCCCATATCCGGGTTCCAGCGCACATCGTCAGGGCGATTCAGCATGAAGCTGAACCCGGCCTCGATCAGCCGCAGCGTGCCGATCCGGCCCGCGCGCACCAGATCGCGGGCGGTTTGTCCCTGCGGATGGTGCCGCCACTGGAACGTCTCCGCGAAGATGATCCCCGCCTGCCTGGCCGCCGCGACCATCACTTCCGCTTCGGCAGCATCCAGACCGAGCGGCTTTTCGCACATCACATGCTTACCCGCCTCCGCCGCGCGGATCGTCCATTCCTTGTGCAGATGATTCGGCAGCGGAATATAGATCGCGTCGATCTCTGGGTCGGCCAGCATCGCCTCGTAGCTGCCATATGCCTTTGGGATGCCGTGTTCCGCCGCGAACTCACTGGCGCGATCCTCGTGACGGCTGGCGACCGCCACCAGTTCGCCGCGCTTCGTCTGCTTCAGCGCCGGGATCCAGCTAATCGCCCCGTGGCGGGCCGTGCTCAGAATTCCCCAACGTACTTTATCCATCGTGTGTTCTCCCCTTGTAGAAAGAATAGTCAGCGTTCAGCGTTCAGCTAAAGACAAAAGCTCGTGTTGGGCGGCCCTGGATGTCACCCGAAACTCTGCTCCCGCCCCATGTCGCCGCGGGTTAAAACCGTGCGGCTATCAAGAAGCCGGAAGCCCGCTGAAGGGGCTAAAAGGAGTCCCTTTAGCGGACTTTTCCCTCCAATAGCCGGAACGTTTTAACGTCCGGCTTTTTTAGCTGACGGCTGACCGCTGATAGCTGACAGCTTTTACGGCGACACCGCGGGCAGCGTCAGACAGGCGGCGGGCGGTTCCCGGTTGGCCGCGTCGATAAACACGTCGCCGCGCACCCAGCCGCCGCCCGGCAGCCGCCACCACGTAAAGCCGCGCTCGCCGGTGGTCCAGCCATCCGCCGGGACCTGTTGGTTCAGGGTCAACTTGCTCAGGATCTCATACGTCGTGGCCGGCCCGGCGCGGACATTCGCCTCATTCGTGCGCACGGTCAGGAGGCAGCCGGTCGGCGTGCCGGTGATCAGCGGCAGCGTCGGCGGGATCGTCGCCCCGATCGGCGCGGCGGGTGTCTAAATCACGGCGGGCAGATCCATACAGGCCTGCGAGAACGTGCGGTTGGTCGCGTCGATAAAGGCGTCGCCGCGCACCCAGGTTCCGTTCGATAACTGCCACCACGTGAAGCCCTCCGCGCCGGTCATCCAGCCGGTCGCCTGGACCTGTTGGTTGAGCGTCAGTGCGCCGGCTGCATCATAATCGGCCCCCGGCCCGGCGCGCATTGTCGCGTCGGCGGTGCGCGTGGTCAGCACACAGCCGCTCCGTATCCGGGTACTCCCGGCTGCGCGGCGATCGGTGAGGGCTGCGGGGTCGGCGTCTGGGCGGAGACCTGGGCTGTCCCGGTCACGCCCCACAGCGTGACATAGGTCGCGCCGCCCGCAACCAGCCCAACTCCATCCGGCCCAAAGACGACGCCGTTCACCGGGCCATCCGGATACAGCACGCGCAAAACCTGCCGGGTTCGCACGTCCCACAGCCGCACGGTGTTATCTTCTATCCCGCCCGCCGCCGATGCCAGGATCAGCCCATCGGGCGAATACGCCACGTCGTTGACGTTTTCCGTATGCCCGGTCAGGGTCGCTACCTGCGACTGCGACAGGATATTCCACAGCCGCACGGAGCGATCCGCGCTGGTTGAGGCGAGAGTTGTCCCATCCGGGCTGAAGGCCAAACTCGTCACCGAGGACGTGTGGCCGGTCAGCACGCTGAGCAGATTGCCAACCGGCACCGTCCACAGGCGGATCGTATCGTCTTCGCCGCCCGCCGCCAGGATCGAACCATCCGGCGAGAACGCGACGCTCGTCACATAGGACGTGTGACCGGACAGTACTCCCAGGACCGTACCCTCCGTCACGCTCCACAGGTAGACCTTGCCATCATCGCTGCCCGCGGCCAGTAAATTCTGGCTGTAATCCAGACTTGTCACGGCGCCGGACGGACCCGAGAGCGGGGTCAGTTCCTCGCCGGTCTGCAAATCCCAGTGCCGCACCAGCGTATCCTGTCCACCCACGGCAAGCTGGCTGCTGTCCGCGCTGAAGGCAACGGCGGCCACGCGGTTGCTCGCGCTGCGGAAGCTGTAAAGCTCCGCGAAGGTGTTGGCATCCCACACCTTGACCAGCCCATCCATGTCGCCCGACGCGATATAGCGCCCGTCCGGGCTGAACGCGACGCTCGTCACGGGGTTGCTGTGCCCGGCCAGATTCGTGATCGTCCCCACCTGATCCACGTTCGCCACCGCGATCGGCCCGCCGGCGGGTGCTGTGGGCGCGGCCGGGGTCAGGGTGGGAGCCAGCGTGAGCATCGGGGACGGTGTCAGCGAGGGGATGATCGTGACGACCGGCGTATCCGTCGGGATGCCGCCGTAGGGTACGATCTCATAGTCCGGGTCGTCATCCCCAAACAGGACCGGCCACAGCACTGTATAGAGCAGCAGGCAGGTCAGCCCCACCGCCGCGACCGTGATCATCAGCAGAAAGATATTGAGGCTCGGTTCTTCCGGTTCGCCCCACGTATGTTTTCGATTTCGTCTGAAGAAATTCATGCTACTTTACCACACACCCTATCACCTGTTCCCCACTCCCATTATAGGCTAAACCCCCTAAAAAACCCTACTTTGCCGCTGGCGATTGCCGCCCCGTTCCGCTATGATAAACACCCATCCGTAAAAACCAATTCACCACAGAGGTGAGAAAAATCTTGAACCGCAGAGACGCAGAGGACACAGAGAAAGGTCAAGGGGAAAAGAGGAAAGCCAATCGGCCCGTTGGTCCTGGTCAGATACAGCAGCCTGCCAAACCCTCTCTCCTTACCTCAAATGATCTGCGCTCTCTGCGTCTCTGCGGTTCATTCTTTTCCCTGCCTGCGTGAGCTAGCTGTTCGGCGAAAAAGAATATGCGACTGCGACTGCGTCCCACTCCTATCCCCCCGGCGACCGGCGAGCACGACGATCCCTCGGCCCCGCTGCGCTTCCGCGATTTCCGGCTGCTGCTGATCGGCCGGTTTATCACGTCCCTCGGCGATCAGATGCTCTCGTTCGCCATCGGCTGGGAGCTGTGGCTGCGCACCCACGACGAACTGGCGCTCGGCATGGTCGGGCTGGTGCAGGTGATCCCGGTGATGCTGTTTTCGCTGCCCGGCGGGCATGTGGCGGATCAGTACAACCGCAAGCGGATCATCGCTCGTCGGGCAGATTATGCTGGCGTCGTGCTCCTTCGCCTGATGCTGCTCTCGCTGGTGGAGGGGCCGCTTGCCCTGATCTACCTGTGCCTGTTCGGGATCGGGCTGGCGCGCGCGTTCAACAGCCCGGCGACCTCGACCCTGCTGCCGCAGACCGTCCCGCCGCACCTGTTCACCCGCGCCGCGACGTGGAGCAGCAGCGTCGTGGCAGCTTGCCGCGATCATCGGCCCCGCGTTCGCCGGGGGATTCGTCGCGCTGATCCACAACGTCACGCCGATCTACCTGCTCGATTCGCATGTTCAATCTGACCTTTCTGGTGCTGGTCCTGATGATCAAGGGGCGGCCGCTGGCGCTCTCCCGCAAGGCGGCGACGCTCGATTCGCTGAAGGAAGGGATGCGCTTTATCCGCAGCACCAAGGTGATCCTGGCGGCGATCACGCTGGATATGTTCGCCGTGCTGCTCGGCGGCGCGGTGACGCTGCTGCCCGTCTACGCCACCGATATTCTCAAGGTCGGGCCGGAGGGACTTGGGCATCATGCGCGCGGCGCCGTCGATTGGCGCGATGCTGATGGCGCTCTCCCTGGCGCATCTGCCGCCGTTCCGGCATGCCGGGCGGACGCTGCTGTTGGCGGTGGCCGGGTTCGGCGTGGCGACGATCATCTTCGGGCTGTCGCGGAATTTCTGGTTGTCGGTGCTGATGCTGTTCTCGCTCGGCGCGCTGGATAACATCAGCGTCGTGATCCGCACCACGCTGATCCTGGTCCGCACGCCCGACGAGATGCGCGGGCGCACGTCCGCCGTGAACAGCATCTTTATCGGCGCGTCGAACGAGCTGGGCGGCTTCGAATCCGGGGCGGCGGCGGCGCTGTTCGGCCCGGTGGTGGCGGTGGTCGGCGGCGGGATCGGGACGATTCTGGTCGTGCTCGGCGTGGCGAAGGTCTTCCCGGAACTGCTGAACCTGCGCTCGCTCGATATGCCGCTGAAGATGGAGCCAATAGCGGCGACGAGTACGCCCGCGAGTGAGAGCCCGGCAGAGGCCGAAGCCGGTGATCGCGGGGGATTGAGGGAGATCGCCAACGGCGTCCGCCCTGACGTAGTTAGTCTATTGATACTCAATATCCGCAGATTAGCACCAGACAGTTCTGCTAGAATGAAATATAGCTACGGTCAGGTAACACTCCACGTAGAGATGAGGTGTGTCTGATACAGACCCAAAATGCCGAGCAAAGAGCCAAGTTTGGGACTGGGAGCAGCCGCAATTCACGCTAAATCATGAAATTTACGTCAACTTAGTAAAACCATGTATGAATCTTCAGAGCTACGACAGCTAAAACCAGCAGTTTCCGCTTTTGATATTTCCAAGGGAATTAATATCTAAGACGTTCGTCAACACTTGGAGGTTTTAGAACTGTAGGTCCAGACATAACTGAGGAATCGGAATACACGTGAGACGTTCTTGCAGTTATATTGACCATTAGGGTTCTGAGACTTTAGTCGAAGATACAGTGGGTTTGAATACGATGGTGAACGCGAACGTGACATCCCGTAGATTGGATACGTGGATACAATACTCGCACCATCATCAAAAGCCTGTGACATCGCCAAAAAGGCTGGAACTTTGCTGCACAAAGAAATGCTCGGGTCTTTAATACTCAGGACTCGAGATCATTCCGTCCCAGCATACGAGGTTAATGAACTGTCTGGCGGAACGGATGAAAAGTGATCGGCATTCGCAAAATGGCTTGACGCTTCTCCGATTGAGACGCGCGAAATCCAGCAATGATACCGAAGCCGAAGTATCCAATTCTGGCTTCCATCCGAAGACTCGATCGAAACTTGATCCGTTACGTTTTTAAGCCGAGCACTGCGGGTCGTAAGCTCAAATGAAATTACCATCTTGATCAATCCGTTGAACGTTATATGCCAGCCTGCATCACTGAATTGACCAGTTACTCGCTTTTCATCTGAGCTGAAAACCAATTTATGTGAAAGCCGTGTTGTTTCCGAAGGAAATTCATTCGGCCAAAGAATGCGCTGGGCTGAAGGCTACGCAGAAACCAATTCGCCAGACTTTTTCGTCAGCCCGCTGAGAACATTCTGATATTGTTGGTTCGACTCCGACCATGATATCATAGCCCGATAGTTGGACATGAAAATCGAGAAGCGTCCAGCGCTGAGATAAACTCATGTCATAGCCAAAACGCGTGTATACATCAGAGTATTTTCATGATCCCCGCAATCTTTACTAGGTAAAACAAGCCCATGGTATAATTGTTCGATTCCACTCAAGCGATGGCTTGTCATTGGGCGAAGATCACTGTTTTCTAGGACGAGTGGCGATCCATTCATACAGTAGTGCCTCAGGCTTCGCCATCAGAACCTATCGTTGATTTAGTCGATGGTGTGCATCACCGACTTTACAGCTCGCCCGGCGCTGCAAGCACCGGGCTATATACCGGAAGCGCCCTGAAGGACGCTGGAAATCGGCTCGCCAGGGCCGCTTGCGGTCCTTCCGATAGATAGCCGGGTCGTTGCACGGCCCGGCGATTCTCGCCCCAAGAGAAGCTAAGGCGAAAAATTACCCAGCCATTTGACCCACGGTAACGCCTGTTTGACAGCGTTAAACAGCCGCTCATCCGCCGTCCAGAATTCACATTGCAGGCGCTCGGCGACGGCCAAATATTGAGCATCATAGGCGGTAGGGCGGTTGAACTGGGTCGCCAGTTCATAACCACGCCGCAGTAAAGGGTCGTCTATCATTAGGTGAACCGTTTCGAGAGCAGTATATCGCGCGCAACCACCGCATCATCCGGTGTTATCAAGCCGCGATAAACGTTTTTCCGCATCACGGCTACAATTTCGTACCGTAGCAAAACGGGCGCAGCCAACGAATATTTTGATCCTGCCAGAGTTGCAACAGGGCTTCAGCCTGGGAACTGAAAGGTTCACTTATGACACTAGACACAAGAACACTTAAATCAGCGACCACCCATAATGTCATCCAGGCGCTCCTCGCGGGATTCGTCTAACGCATGTTGCGAATTGAATACAAAATCTTCGCCATACTTGGCGCGGATTGTCATTCTAAACTCGTGCGCTTTTTGCACCCAAGCTTCCGACTGCATATCAGCCTGACTCAGACTTTGGACGAACTCTAATACCTGTTGCTTACGCTCTTCGTCAAGCTGGCGCACAGCCTCGATAATCTCCTGTTCAAGCGTTACACTACTCATCATCCACACTCCCAAACACCTTCATTTGATATTCCCATTATAGCGAAGTCTTCAACCCCCCAACACGGCCTTGATATTCTCCGCGATCTCGCGCGTGATGCCCGGCACGTCCATCAGTTCCTCGACCGTCGCCTCGCGGATCGCCTCGATGTCCTTGTCGAACGCCCTGAGCAGCGCCTTACGCCGCTGCGGGCCGATGCCCGGCACCTGCTTCAAGCTGGCTGGCGAGTCCGGCTTTGGCCCGGCGGCGGCGGTGACTCGTGATGGCGAAGCGGTGCGCCTCGTCGCGCACGCGCTGGAGCAGGAACAGCCCCTCGCTGCGGCGCGGCAGCAGGATCGACGTGCTCGCGGCCCGGCAGGAAGATCTCCTCGAACTGCTTCGCCAGCCCGCACACCGGCACGCGATCCGTCAGCTGAACTCCTGCAGCACCTCGCACGCCACGCCCAACTGCCCCTTGCCGCCATCCACGATCAGCAGATCGGGCAGCAAGCGCCACGTCTCGTCGTGATCCTTCTTGCCGGGATCGGCGGCGGTCGGGTTCTCGTCAGATCGACATAGCGCCGGAAGCGCCGCGTCAGCGCCTCGCGCATCGACTGGTAATCGTCCGAGCCTTCGTGCGCCACCGTGCGGATATTGAAGCGGCGGTATTCGGCTCTTGCGCGGCACGCCCTGCACAAACACCACCCGGCTGGCGACGATCGCCGTGCCCTGCGTCGTGCTGATGTCGTAACACTCGATGCGGTTGGGCGGGTTCGGCAGGTTCAGCGCCTCCTGGATCTCGCGCAGGGCCGTTTCCTGCTTGACGGTATCGCTCTCCCACTGCGCGCGCAGGATGCCGAGCTTTTCGGTGGCCGTCTGCGCCGCCAACTGGACCAGTTCGCGCTTGTTGCCGCGCTGCGGCACCGTGAGCTTGACCTTCTTCCCGCCGCGCTTATCGCGCAGCCACTGCTCGATGATCTGCGCCTCGGTCGACCTCGTGCGGCAGGATCACTTCGCGCGGGATGTCCGTCGCGTCCTGGTAAAACTGCATCAGGAAGCTTTCGATGATCTCCTCGATCGTTTCGCCCTCGGCCCCTTCCAGCGGGAAATACTCGCTGCCGACCAACCGCCCGTTGCGGATCAGGAACATCTGCACGCACGGCATCGCTGCCTTCCTGCGCGAACGCGATCACGTCCTGATCGGCGTCAACGTCCGCCACGAGCCGCTGCCGCGCGGAGATCTGCGCCACGACCTTGAGCCGGTCGCGCAGCAGGGCCGCCCGCTCGAAATCCAGCGATTCGGCGGCGTGCTGCCATCTGCTCGCGCAGATCGTCGAGCACGTCGTCGGCATGGCCGCTCAGCACGCGCATGATCCCGTTGATATTCTCCCGGTATTCCTCTTGGGTCTCCGCGCCGATACACGGCCCGCCGCACAGCTTGATGTCGTAATACAGGCACGGGCGCGGATCCTTGCCGGTGATCTCGCGGTCGCAGGTCAGGTAGGGGAACGCCTTGCGCAGTACGTCCAGCGTTTCGCGCACGCCGCCCGCCGACGTGAACGGCCCGAAGTAGCGGTGCCCATCGTGGCGATCCATGCGGCGCGTCATCTCGACCGTGGGGAAGGCGTCCCCGGTGCGTCACGCGGATATACGGATAGCGTTTGTCATCCTTGAGCAGGACGTTATAGCGCGGCTGGTGGACGCGGATCAGTTCGGCCTCGGTGATCAGCGCCTTGAGCTCATCGCCGGTCAGGATAAACTGGATGTCGGCCGCGTCGGCGCGGATGTTGAGCACCTTCGGATCGTGGTTGCCTGCCTGGAAATAGCTCCGCACGCGCGACCGCAGGTTCTTCGCCTTGCCCACGTAGATGATCGCGCCGTTCGGGTCGATCATCTGGTAGACGCCCGCGCCAATCGGCATATGGTCGAGAATCTCTCGAATGTGGGGGATGGGTTCGTATTCGGCCATTAGAGTAGACAGTTTTCAGTAGATAGTGAACGATGAGAGTGCCGGGCTGCTTTTCCCGACAGTCAAGTTTTAATCCTGAGTCGTTAGTAGACGATGCCGCCGACCTCCCGGATGGGCGGTGTCGAAACCGAATTGTCAGCGCGCACGCTGCGAGTTGATCGGTACCACCAAAGCGCACTCACGATCAGGAACAGGGTCCACCAGGGATCGTAATCGCGGTAAATCTTAAGTGCTGACGCGATAAAAATCACCGCATACTGCAAAATCACCGCTGGGATCGACGGAACCAGCGCAAAGGGTACAATCACCGATTGGTTGCTGGTATAGGGTGATGAGAGCATCGAGCCCAGCAGCAGCGCACTGTAAGCATGATTAACCGTCCAGGCCCGATTCCGGGCACGACTCCAGGCATAAGAGCCAATCAATACGCTCGCTACAACGGTCAGCCCCACGATCGGCCCGATTTCCTCGGTCAGCGAGACGTTATTCAACTCCCAGAACTCCTGGTTGTCCTCCGATGGATGCCGAATATTGTCGATCCACTGGCTCAGCAGCGTGGGATGTCCGACCAAACTGATTGGCACGACGATCAGCACGACCAGCGCCAGCGGCCGGACCATCTCGCGCCAGCGGGTGCGCTCAGTCCACAACCAGTACGCTATCAGCAGAAAACTGCCCTGCGGTTTGATTAGCAGGACGGCCAGCGCGGCGCCTCTCCCTGCCCACTTCCAGCGCGAGTTCCGCACTGCTTCCCACAGTACCACAGGAAACAGCAGGGCCAGCAGGTCGATATTGCTCATCAACATGGTCCAGATGAAGAACGGGCTCAGGACAATGGCGAAGAATCGCGATAACGGCCAGCCGCAGCGCGCCGTCAGCCAGCCCACCACCAACACCGATGCCACCCGCGAACCCGGTGAAGTCAGGAAGTAATACGGCACTAACAGAATCAGACCCCAGGGCGGATAGACTGCGTTCGGATTGTCATAAACATCCAGCCCATCCCACAGCCCGTCTGTATTGCGTTCCCAATCGTTGTAGTCGAACTGGGGAGTGAAGATGAACGCCATCGCCACCAGGATGATCACACCCCAGTGCCAGCCAGAGCTGACCGGGTGAGTGAACAGGATGCGAAATGTGGTGCTCACGGTTGCCCCTTCCTGACCAGCCGTACTCGAATTTTGCGCCCTCATTGTAGCACGTCCGTGCGAATTTCTTGTTCCGCATAAAAAAAGGCGCATTGCACCCAATGCGCCCCTTTTAATCACCGCTGAACGAGGACCGCTACCGTATCCCCAGCCCCATCGCGACTTCCTGGGCTTTGCGCAGATTGTTCACGTCCAGAACGATCTGTCGGTCGGTCGTCATATACACGGCGTTGATGTTGATCTCGGCATTACCCAGCGCGCGCGCCAGCCGGGCCAGCGATCCCGGCTCGTGGGCCAGCGACACGAGCAGCACGTCCCGCACCGTATACTCAAAGTCCAGATCGCGCAGCGCATCGATGGTCGCGTCCGGGTTGTCGGTAATAAACTGGACCATCCCCTCGTCGCCGCAGGGCGAGGCATGGATGGCGGTGATATTCACCGCGTTTTGCGCCAGCGCTTCAGTCAGGTCGGCCAGCGCGCCGGGACGGTGTTCAAGCACGACAGAGAATTCAGTTGCCATGATCCACTCCGTATTGATTCACCAATGAAGCCGGTCCAACCCTGATCACCCGTTACTTATCAGTATAGGTGAAAATTCGCGCGAACGGAATATTGTGCTGTTAGGCACAATGTCTAAACAATCGATTGCGCTCCTGCCCTTGATCTCCGCCCCACGCGCCGCTACACTGTAGCGTACCGCAGGGTGCTGACCATTCTGCTGACACGGCACAAAGTGCATGCTTTTTCTCTTGTTTTATCCTTGCTTTTCTCTGTGCTGTCCGTGTCCTCTGTGGTGAATCGTTTTTGTTCCTGGGAGAAGACACGCTGACGACTCCACCTCATATCCCTGTCATGCTGGACGCGGTGCTGGAAGCTCTGCGCGTCGCGGATCATCCCGCCGGGCGTTTCGTGGATGGCACCGTCGGCGCGGGCGGACATGCCGCCGCGATCCTGAGCGCTGCCCCGCACGCGCGCCTGCTCGGCCTGGATCGTGATCCCGCCGCGCTGGCCCTGGCCCGCGATCGTCTCGCCCCGTTTGGCGATCGTGTCACGCTGCGTCACGCCAGCTACGAGCAGATCGGGGCCATCGTCCCCGCGTGGGTGGGCGATGCGCCCGGCGTAGATGGAATCCTGCTCGACCTGGGGTTGTCGTCGATGCAGGTGGACGACCCCGCGCGCGGCTTCGCGTTTATGCACGAGGGGCCGCTCGATATGCGCTTCGATCCGTCGTCCGGCGGGATCACCGCCGCCGAGATCGTGAACACCTGGGATGCGGACGAAATCGCGGATATTCTCTTTCGCTACGGCGAAGAGCGGAACAGCCGCCGCATCGCGCGCGCCATCACCGCCGCCCGCCCGATCACATCCACGCGCCAGTTCGCGGCCATCGTCGCCGGGGCGCAGCGCGGCCCCCGCGAGAAGATCCACCCGGCCACGCGCACCTTCCAGGCGCTCCGCATCGCGGTGAATGACGAACTCGGCGCGGTGGAGCGAGTCCTGCCGCGCGCGATCGACCTGCTGCGCCCCGGCGGCCGGTTGGCGGTCATCAGCTTCCACAGCCTGGAGGATCGCATCGTCAAGCAGACGTTCAAGGAAGAGGCGACCGGCTGTATCTGCCCGCCCCGCCAGCCGATCTGTACCTGCGGGCATGTCGCCCGTGTCGAGGTCATCACGCGCAAGCCGCTCACCGCCACCGACGCCGAGATCGCGCAGAATCCGCGCGCCCGGAGCGCCAAGCTGCGCGTCGCGGCGCGGATGGAAGACATTTCCGTGTTGTGGTGACATTCAAGCCGGGCGGACACGGGGGTCCGCCCGTACACAAGCGGTCTGGATATTCATCCGAGCCTACCCACATCACGCAACCTTCTGTAGGGGAGCACCCCGGTGCTCCCCTCTTTTCTGCAATACCAGCCCGGCGTGGACGTAAACGCGGGCGGACACGGGGGTCCGCCCCTACACCAGCGGCCTGGGAAGTCTTATATTTGTTGGGTTATCCGAGTCGAGTGACCAGCGCAGGGGGTTGTAGGTGATATATTCTCTCACGGCGTTCATCATGCGCTCATTGCGGATAATCCTGTCATAGAAGCTTCTCTGCCACAGTTTGCCAGGAAACAACTCCCATCCATATTGGCTTACGCCATACATATAATGGTGAGTTGTAATGGTTTTGAACCATTGAACCACCCCCGGAAGTGAGATAGATGCTCTATCATCTGCCAAAATCAGAATGCCGTGCAAATAATTCGGCATAACTATAGATTCATCCAACTCAACACCAGGAAAACGATCCGGGACACAGTTCCACTTTTCTGCGACCATCAGCCCTGCTGCACTGTGCTCCATGGCCTTATTGACAATATCGCCAAACAAACACAACCGCCCTTGAGTACAGATCGTGATGAAATACGCTCCATTTTGAGAATAATCGTATCCCTTCAAACGCGGAGAACGGCGCGGACGCTCAACCTTCATCTGCCAGATCCTTTTCTTGTAGGGGCGGACCCCCGTGTCCGCCCGTGTCAGACATCGCGCAATGTCGGGTGTTTACCAAAACGGGAGCACACGGAGGTGCTCCCCTACACAATAACATGTGTTTACTCGGTTCGTCCTACCCCCTGACCCCGCACCCGTCCATCACCACCTGCGGCGCGCTGAGCCCGTCCGCGACCACGGCATAGATCTTGTAGCGCACAACCTGCATCCCCGATCCGGCCCCGGAAGTTTCGCCGCTCGTGAAATAGATCTGCGTGCTATCGGATGACCACGCCAGATCGTCATAATAGCCCACGTAATCCGCCACGCGCCGCAGATCGGACCCATCCGCCTTGACCACGTAGATCGTGCCGCCGCCCGGCTGCGAGATGCTGATATTGGCGAAGGCGATCCGCTGGCTGTCCGGCGACCAGCGCGGCGCGATCCCGATGGGGAAATTTTTGTCCGGCGCGTCGATTGTCGCCTGCCCGGAGCCGTCCGAGCGCGCGATGACAAGCTGTGCGTCACCCTGCGGATTGGTCGCGTAAGCATAGTGCTGCGTATCCGGCGACGGGATGCCCGGCCCATCCACCCAGCCGCGAACCGGCGTGCTGGTGAACGTACAGTCGGTCAGGATCATCAGGTCGCCCGCGGCCGATGGCTCTGCGGTTTGCGTGGGCGCTTCGGCGGTGTCCGGTTCGGGGGGCAGCGCCGTGCCGATGATCGTGATCGTTACCGTGTGTTCATCGTACACATCCGCCGTGATCACGTCCACCACGCGCAGCCGCAAGGTGATCACGTTGCCATCGGACGGCTGCACCGGGGCCACGACGCCCGTCCCGCTGGACGGCACCCACAGAGTCGCGCGCGGCAGTTCGATATTGCGCGCCTGCCCGCCGGGTAACACCTGCTCGAACACAAGATTGGTCAGCGGCAGCCGGTTCGCGACCTTCCACGAGACCTGCACGCGCAGGTTGCCCGCCGCGATCGTCGCCGCGTCGATGGTGGTCGATCCCGCCGAAAACAACTCGACGGCGGGCGTTTTGCCGGCCAGCCCCGCCAGATCGTAGGGGATGATCAGCGTGCGCTCGTCCATCACGTCGCCAGCCTTATTCACGATCGACAGCCGGAACGTCACCGGGCCGAAGCCCTGCGGGTGTTCCAGCGTGACCTGCTGGCTCCCGACCGGGGGCAGCGGCTCCGAATTGAGCGACACCCATTCATAGTCGCGATAGACGTGGAGCACCAGCCGGTGCTCGTCCGTCACGTGCGCGACGTGCCATGACAGCGTGGCCGTCATATCGCCCGCCTCGACCTGTTCCAGCGTGACGCTCGTCACATCGCTCTCGAAGCGGAAAATCGTCGGCGGGCGCGTCGGCTCCTGGGCGCTCGCCACGGGGATCGCCGCCAACCACACGGCGCAGACTATCAAGATAACCAGCTTGTTCACCGTATCCTCCCTGGTTCCACAACGTGACCTCTTGTTTTCCCCCGCCTCATCATAGTGCAATTCATGCGATCCGCCAATTCGCGTGAATGGACAGAAAGAGAAAGAGCTTTACCACAGAGAACACAGAGACAGAGACTCGAGGTAAAGAGAGAAGATCCTGGGGTGCTCACTCTCGCTTTTCCCTTGCTTTTCTCTGTGCGCTCTGTGCCCTCTGTGGTGATACGCCTTTTTCGCGCGACTTTTAGCTTTGGCGGGGGCGTGCTAGAATGGGTGTGCGGACAAGCAGTGAGGAACCAAGTCGAATGGTTGAAGGCGGCGGATTTTGCGAAAAACACGGGCCGTATGACCCCCCGCACCGGACCTGTCCTTTTTGCGCTATCGAGAACCAGCAGCGGCAGGCGTATGGACCGCCGCAGCCCGCGCCCGATCGCGAGATGCCGGCCGGGTTCCGGCGCCAGACCGTCGAGCCGGAGCCGAAGCCGGAGCCGGAGCCGCCGGTCGAGCTGACCGAGGTCGTCTCGCCCCGCCCCGCGTCCGAGGGCGATCGCGCGCCGCTGGGCTGGCTGATCATCAAGGAACCAGTGGAGCAGCGCGGCACGGTGCTGGCGGTGCGCGCCAACCAGATCATCGGGCGCAATGGCGATGTGCAGTGGAACGATCCGCGCCTGTCGCGGCAGCACGCCCGCCTGACGTTCGAGCCGCCCGAGGGCGCGCCGGACGATCCGTCTGTGTTCCACCTGTGGCCGTTCGGCCCGGCAAACCCCGTGTATATCAACGGGCGCGAGATCCGTGGGGCGACGCCGCTGCACGAAAACGACGAGGTCCGCCTGGGCGGAACGGTTTTTGTGTTCAAGGTGCTGATCGATTAGAGTGTACAGTAGACAGTTTACAGTAAACAGTTTTTGCTGGCTGATTTCTGGGGATCGCTTTCTGAGTCGAGTTGTCTGGAACGAAACGACCGGGAACGAACAACTAATAACTAACAACCAATCACTAAAAACTGAAAACTGTCAACTGATAACCAACAACCAATAACTAAGAACCGATAACTACCACTGAGGCCGTGTATGAGCCAGACGTCCACCACATCGCTCGTGGTCAGTGTGGCGATGGATACCCATATCGGGCGCAAGCGCCAGCAGAACCAGGACGCCATCGGCCATCTGGTGCCGACCGATCCCGCCGTGCTGGACGAATTGGGGCAGATTTTTGTGCTGGCCGATGGCGTGGGCGGCCTCAAAGGCGGCGATCTTGCCAGCCAGTATGCGGTCAGCACGATCATCAGCAGCTATTACGATCAGTCCGAAGGCGAACCCGCCGACCGGCTGGCGCGCGCCATTGCCGAAGCCAACAACGTGATCTACGACGAGGGACAGTCGCAGGAAGCGCCGAGCACCATGGCGACGACGGTTGTCGCGGCGGTGGTGCGCAACCGCGATTTGATCGTGGGCAGTGTGGGCGACAGCCCGGCCTATCTGATCCGCGAAGGACGCCCGCGCAAGCTCACCCTCGATCACGTGGCGGTACCCGCGCCGGAAGCGGCCGCGCCGACCGGCGAAGCGGCTCCGCCCAAGCTGGTGCGCGCGCTGGGAGTTGCGGCCTCCGTCAAGGTCGATATTATCACCGGGCGCGGGCGCGATGGTGACAGCATTGTGCTGTGCAGCGACGGCCTGACCCGGTATGTTAACCCAGAAGAGACCGAAAAAATCATCTCGAACCAGCCTCTCGCCACGACCGCCCGGACGCTGATCGAAACGGCGAACGAGCGCGGCGGCGCGGATAACATCTCCGTGATCGTGCTGCGGCTGGCCGAGGATCAGTTGGCGGTGCTGCCGCCGCTGGACGATCCTATGCTCGGCTGGGGACGTCCGCGCCGGGCTCTGCGCGCGCGCACCACACCCGCCGATAAGCAAACCGGGCCGGCCGTTCGCCCCCCGGACACGGAACCCGCCGATAACCCTCTGGCGGATCTGTGGCGGCTGATGCGCGGCAATACCGTTCTCACCGGAATAGGTATGGCCGTGCTGCTGGTGATCTTCGCGGTGATCATGCTGGCGATCGCGCAGTTTGGGGACGATGGTGAGAGCGGCGAGGAGCATAACCCCGCCGCCGTCTCGACCGAATCGGTCCAGCGCACGGCCACGGCCACGCTGATCGTCGGGCTAACCGCGCATGCTGCCGAAGCCCAGACGCAGGACGCCATCCAGGCCGCAACCGCCGCCGAGATCGTCCGCCGCACGCTGACCCCACCGACGCCGATCCCCACCAGCGGCCCGCAGATGACATCGGGCATCTGGTTCCGCGTGCTGTCCGGCGATCCGATCCCCGCCTATGAGCAGCCCGACCCGGCCAGCGCCGGAGCTACTGCCCTGGAAACCAACTCCAATTACCGGGTGACGGCCGTCAATAACGAGCGGAAAGCGGGCCCGTGGTATCAGGTGGTCGATAATCTCGGCCAGGAGGTCCGCTGGGTGAGCGGGCCGAGTCTGCACCAGCGTATCGTGGCGATCGATCCGACCGGCAGTCCGCTGCCCGACGATCAGCAGCCGCTCGACGTGCCGCCGCCCGATCTGTCCGGTGTGGAGCCAACCGAGACGCCTATCCCCGACATCACGGGCACGCCCGCCGCGAGCGTGACTCCGCTGCCGCCCGATATTGCCTATGGCGAGGAACAGTGGTCCGAAGGCGACGAGGTCGTCACGAAGACGGCCCTGGATCTGTGCGGCGTGCCGGATGTGACCGTCTGCGACACCGGGCAGGTTGACGCGGGCGAGACGGGCACGATTGTTGAGGGGCCGATCCCGGCGGGCGAACACTGGTGGTGGAAGGTCGAATTTGGGGACGGGCGATCCGGCTGGGTGGCGCAGGTGCTCCTGGGCGTGCCGTGATTCGGGGTATTTACCTCACCCCGGCGGGCGTCCCGCAGGCGGGCTGCCCGCTTTCCCCTCTCCACACGCGGAGAGGGGACTTGATCGGCTCCCCCTCGCCATATTTGGAGAGGGGGGCGGGGGGTGAGGTAAATCGCTCCCACGCTCACCCGTCTCACCCCCCCGGATTTGTCACACTTACCCCAACCGGCTCGCGACGGCCAAACCAGTGTACCCGGCTGGACATCGCCGCCAGGATGATCAGGCCGGCCAGCAGCCGCAGCACCGATCCCATCCCCATCACGGCGGACACGCTGAGCGCGGTTTCGGCAAGCTGGCTGCCCAGCAGCGGCCCAATGAAGATCGACAGCATCACGATCTGGTTGTAGGCTGTGGTATAGCGCGTCACGCCCTCGACCGGCGTGCTCTGGCTGAAGTAGTTAAATGCACTGATCGCCGCGGTGGTCCAGCATGCGCCTGAGATAGCCGCCCCGATCAGCGTGAGGGGCAGGCTCGGCGCAGCGGCCAGAATCGCGCCCGCCAGGGCGGATCCGATCATCCCACCCGCAATAATGGCGCGGTTGCCCACCCGCTTGACCATACGCGGTGTCAGCGCGGCCGACGTCGCGGCGGCGGCCAATTCGAACAGGGTGAAGATCGACATGAACGCTTCGTCCGCGTCAAGCTCACTGACCAGCCGCAGCGTCACCAGCGGTGCAATCGAGAAAAACGCGATATGCATCACCACCGTTACAAACGCCACACGGCGAAACGCGGGCGACTTCCAGGGCCGGACAGCGGGCCGGTCGGTGGCCGGAGGCGGCTCCGCGATCACGGGGCGGACTTTGATCACATTAAAATGGCTGACGAGCGACAGCGCGAACGCCGTCACGTACATCACTTGGTAATTCAGGGCGAATGGGATGATCTCCAGCCAGAAGCCCATTGCCAGCGTCGCCACGGCAAACAGGCTGTTGAAGAACATCGAGCGCCGGCTCATCAGGGCGGGCAGGCGGTCCGGCTCGACGCTTTCGCGCAGGATGACCAGGAACAACACCGACGAAACGCCCTGCGGAATCGCCGCGATCGCCACGGCGAGCACCAGCCAGATCGCCTGCCAATCGCGCGGCAAAAATGGGGCGAACGCTGGCAGCAGGAACATCAGCCGGTAGCCGATCGACGGCCAGACTAATGCCCGGACCACGTCAGTGTAGCGGCCGCGCCACCACCCGGCAAACGACGAGGTGATCAGCGCGACTACCGCCGGCAGCGCCGCCTGCCAGCCTAACAGCGTTGGCGAGGCGTCCAGGCGGATCAGGTGGACGGCCAGAAACCGCGCCACCGCCGGGAATGCGACCGCGTACCAGGCTACATCCAGCACCAGCAGGCGAAAATTCATCCGGGCCTGGGCCAGATCGACCGGAGGAGTTTCGATGTAAGTCGTATCACTCATAGATGGACGTTTGCTCTTTACAGGTATTGCCAGATCATAAACCCCCGAAGGGGCCGACCGTTACCACACATGAAAAAGCCCGCCGCAGGGCAGGCTACACCTATCATAACACGGGACAGCAGGGCCGTCGTTAACGTGCGCGGGGCGTTACCCGCCGCTCGCGGGCTCGTCCGGCACCGGCCGCCAGGAGGCGAACAGGTTGTTGAAGTCGCCCTCTGTCAGCCGCCGGACGTTGGAGCCGTCCGCGTCCATGACGTAGATATGCCAGCTTCCGTCCTCGTTCGACATATAGGCCACCTCCCCGCCGTGGGGCGAGTAGGTCAGGTCGCCCTTAAAGACCTCATCCGCGCCCAGCGGGTGCAGATCGCTGCCGTCCGGGTTGACGACGAAATATTGTAGCGTGCCGCTGGTCAACGGCAAATCTTGCTGCGAGACAAAAAAATCCGGCTGCCGTCTTCGGACCACACCGGCTGCATATCGCTGGCCTCGTAATCCGTCAGGCGGGTGATGGTGCCGCTCTCGACCTCGACCACGTACACATTCTGAAAGCCGCTTTTGTCCGAGATGAAGGCGATCTGGCTCCCATCCGGCGACCAGGCGGGCATCATGTCGGTCGCGCTGTCGCCGGTCAGGTTGCGCTCGTCGCTGCCATCGGTGTTCGCCACGAACAGGTCTACCGCGGGCGGGAAGCCGGCTTTGACCTTCGACCACACCATCCGCTCGCCGTCGGGACTCCACGCCGGATCCCAGTCCGTCAGGCCCTCGGTGATCACGGCACCGAGCGCCTGCATAAAGCTCATCGTCTGGAAGCCGCTCCCATCCGTGTTGACCTTACCCGGTGTAACTTCCCCCGTTTGCGTCGAATACAGGTTCATGACCTCGCCAGCGAAGGTGAAGTTATGGAAAAATTCCTGTCCCTCACTGGCAGCCGTCAGGTTGGTCAGATTGCCGTCCTTGTCCAGCCGGACAATATCCCAGTTGCCGGCGCGATCCGACATGAACGCCAGGTCGCCCTCGGTCTTGACCTGGGGAGTATCCTTGTCAAGCTGCCGGTAGATCAGCACCGCAGCGACAGCCGCGACGATGACGAGCACGGCAAACGCCAGCAGCAGTACGCGCGTAAATTGTCTCATAGCCTCCACCTTTAGGTTGGCGCAATTCTTCATTATGGGTATATTATCACTATGGACCGATTCCGTCATCCTGTCAAGAAAGCTCAATCATTTTATCCCTCCCACCGATGACCCGTGCTATGATTGATAATAAGCCGTCCGCGCTTAAGGGGGTCGCCGCCGCGTATGCCAGAAATCACCTATTCGCTTGTTTCACTGGGCCAGTTTGGAGATCGCGCTCGCCCATCACATAACCCGCTGCGCGAAGCCGCCCTGGTGATCGGTCTGGGACAGGCCGGGCTGCACGCGGTGACGCGCCTGCACGAGATGCTCCCCGCGCTGATGATGCGCCGCGAAATCCAGAACAATGTGCGCCTGCTGGCGATGGCCCGCCGCCGCACCATCCGCGAGGAAAACAGCCTGCCGCGGGAAGCCCGCCTGGTGCTCAATATGGAGCCGATCGGCTGGAGTGATGTGCCGGGCCGCTATGCGCCGATCGGTGTGGCGCAGTGGTGGCCGCATTCCCCGCGCGATCGCAGTGTCCACGACGATCCGGCGCGCGTGCGGGCGTACAGCCGGCTGGTCCTGTATGATAATGCGGCCCTGGTCAGCGAAACGCTGTTTAAGGTCTCACGCTGGCTGCACGACGTCGGCACGGGGCGCGATCTCAAGCTGACGCGCAGGATCTACGTGCTGGCATCGCTGGCCGAGGCCGAGGGCAGCGGTATGATCTTCGACGTCGTGTCGCGGCTGCGCGCGCTGGCCGGGGATCAGCCCACCCAGATCATGGGTATTTTCTCGCTGCGTGCCGACGAAGCCGATCACGACCCCGAGCACACCCTGGCGATGGCGAATGTTTATGCCTCACTGCGCGAGATCGACGCCTATACCTCGCAGCCGGAACAGTATCGCTCGACCCTGCCGGTGATCGGCCATACGCTGTCGCGTGCCCCATCCCACCGCGCCCTGGACTCGATCTTCCTGACCGATGACGCGCTGACGGCGATCCAGGAGCCGCCCGAAAACGCCCTGGCCGAGTGCGCGCTGACCTGGATCGCCGGCAGCCTGACTGAACCCGAGACCGCGCCGCCTCTGCCTGAGCCCATCCCGGTCGAAAACGGGGCGGATCGGCTCACCAATTACAGCTCGTTCGGCGTGAGCAAACTCGCGCTGCCCACCCGCGCCGCGATGGAAATGGCCGGGGTAGGGCTGGCCCAAACCGCCCTGCGCGCCGTCAAATCCACTCACCCCGCTACCACAACCAGCAGTTGGGCTGCGGGGATCCTCAAGCAGGCCCGCGGCGCATTGATCGATTCCGAGGTGCTGCGCGCGCCGGATGCCGCTGAGCGCCTGCGCACCTGGGCCTATGATATGAGCGTGGCCGGGCTTTCGCGCAAATTTGAGGCCCGCACCGCGCGCGGTGAAGCCAGCCGGCTGGTAGACGTGGTGCAGAGCGAGTACCGCCGGCTCGAACGCGAAATGCTGGCCGAAAGTATGTCCGAGAAGAGCGGTGTCGTGACCGTGCCGGATACACTGCGGGCGCGCGTTGATACGGCGCTGGCCGCCAACCTGCAAAATCTGCAAACGATCCTGGTGGACAGCCCGGTTGAGCTGGCCTATGTGCAGGGCTATGGACTGGTGTGGGCGCTGAGTGCCTTTGAAGAACTCGAACGGCAGATCCAGAGCGTCAATCCCGAACTCAAGCGCCGCCTGGACGAAGCCGAAGCCGCCTTTCTGATCGGCCGCGATGAGTTGTTCGAGAGCGCGCAGCAGCAGGATGTACGGGGCGGGCGGCGCGGCAAGAGCCCGGCTGTCGATCTCGATCTGCGTGCAGAAGCCGCCCTGAAAGCCGTCGCCGGTCTGACCGCTGCCCAGGCCCGCCTGAGCGCGTGGAAAGGGCTGCACGATCTGGTAGACGGATTGATGGCGCAGGTGCGCGAGGTGATGCCCGTCGCGGATCAGGCTGCGCTGACGCTCAAGGAATTTGAAACGCGCTGCCGGGCCTCGATGGAGCAGGCCGCCAACCAGCCGCCGCGTTTTCCGTCCGGCGTGGTGCTGACCGAAGCGTGGTATGCTGCCGGCGTGCAGAATATCGGCAGCGTCGGGCAGCTCCCCCCGCGCGATCTGTTGAGCCGCATGTACAAAGCCTGGGGCGGCGGTGGACTCCCCCCGGAGCGGCGTCTCGCCGGCTTTTTGAACGACGTCCACGAGGCGGCGCGCCGCGCCCTGGCCGGTACGTTCAGCTTCGCGGATCTGTACGAGTTCCTGCGTGAAAACACAGAGAACCCGGCGCTGCGGCAGGTGGTGTCCGCGCTGCCGAATGCCGCGACTCCGGCCATGGTCCCGACCCAGGATGCCCACCATGCCCCGCCCACGCCTTACGAGATCGTGCGCGAGCTGCCACGCCCGTTCAGCGTGGTGAACAGCCCGCCGCCCGGCATCCGGCGCTGCTTTATCCCGTCACCCGACCCGGATGAGATCGTGGTGATGCGCGTGCTGCACGGTCTGATGGCCGAGGCGCTGCCCCCCATCCGCGAGGCGTACCGGCGGGCTTACGATCGCGCCGGGGCCGAAGGCATGCCGCTGCACATTGACCGCCGCTGGGATTCCACCATGGCCGATCTGGTCCATACGACCGCGCGCCGCGAAGTGTCGATCATCTGGGAAAATCTGCTGAATGCGCTGCGCCACAATCCCAACGCCGTCGCTCAGCCGTTGGCGAAGCTCGTCCACTCGCTGGGCGTGGCGCTCGACGTGGCCGATACGGTGCAGGTACCACCGACGGCCCCCGATTTCCGGCTGGTCGTGTACCGGCTGCGGCCCTTCCGGCTCAAACTGCCGCCGCCGCACTGCGCGGTGCTGTTCCTCTATTCCAACCGCGCCGCCGAAGAACTGAGCAAGGAGATCTTCGAGGCGGTGGCGCCGCAGCCGCTCGAAGAGCAGTTCGTCTTCGTGGTGAACATCAGCCGCCGCCCGGATATTGACAGCGTGGTGGAGACGCTGCGCCGCGTCGATTACACCGTGCTGGTGCTGGACGAGGCCGAGATCAAGCACCTGATCGGCGCGCGCCTGCCCACTCGCGCTCTGAGCGATCTCGTGCTGGATAAGGTCAGCCTGACGACGGTTTCGCCGTTTTTCACGCGCGGCCCCGTGCCGGAGCATATGTTTTTCGGGCGTGAGCGCGAGATCAACGAGGTCCGCAGCAAGCTGCGCACGCACAGCGTCGCGCTGATCGGCGGGCGGCGCATCGGCAAGACGTCCACGCTCCAGCGCATCCAGCGTATGCTCGATCACGCCGAAAGCGATTACGTGCCCTACTATCTGGACTGCCACGGCGCGACCAATTACGGCGCGTTCTTCTGGCTGATCAACCGGCGCTGGCAGGTGGACATCGCGCAGGACGCCAACCCGGTCCGCTTTGAAGAAGTTGTTGTCGAGTTAGCCAGCCGCCATCCCGGCAAGAGCATCGCCATCCTGTTTGACGAGGTGGACAGCCTGCTCAATTACGACAAGAAGCCCGAAAACCAGGAGACGCTGTTCCGCACCTTCCGCTCGCTTTCCAACGAAAAACGCTGCCAGTATGTCTTCAGCGGCGAAAAATGGCTGATGCGCTCCATCGCCGATCCCTATTCGGCGCTGTTCAACTTCACGCAGGCGGTGCGCTTGCAGCCGCTCCCGCCCAAGGTCGTGCATCAGCTCGTCGCGGACCCGCTGGAAATGCTCAATATCTGGATCGAAGAATCCGAGCAGGTGATCCACCGCATCTACCAGATCTCCGCCGGGCACCCCAACATCGTGCAGATGATCTGCCAGGCGATGGTCGAGGAACTGGATCAGGACCCGCAGAACGCCAGCCTGCTCACCGTCGAACATCTGGATCAGGCCACGTCGCGCCGCACGCTGCAAGAGGAGATCGTGCAGACGATCTGGGGGCAGATGAACCCGCTGGCGCGCCTGATCACGCTTACGTGGCCGGAGGGGCAGCGCTTCCTGAGCCTGACGGATGTCGAGCGCCTGCTGAAGGATATCGGCATGCCCACGATCCCCCCGGATCGACTGGAACGCACCGCCAAAGATCTGGAGCTGTACTGTTTCGTGCGCCCGCGCGAGCAGGATCGCCTGGAACTGATCCCGATGGCGTTCCCGGCCATTCTCGACTTCATGACCGACAAAAAGCGCCAGATCGAGATCGTCCGGCGCGAATACGAGGCCGACCCGGCGGGGGTGATTTAGGAAAAGCCAAAACCAAGGCGAACCGCAGAGACGCAGAGAACACAGAGAAAAACAAAGCAAATCGTAGAGCAACGCCACCTGGCTTTTCTCGCTTTCCCTCAAAAATCTCTGCGACCTCTGCGTCTCTGCGGTTCAAATTTCCTTTCTCTGTGCTCTCTGTGTCCTCTGTGGTGAAGCATTAAGAAATGATTCGCGAGGGGTTTCGGGATATACTTGAGCCAACGTTTGCATGGTGCGGATAAACTTATGCTCGTCAATGAACAGCCCGAACAGGATACGTCGTTTCACACGCAAGGTCCGCTGCCGCCCGATGCCACCGCCCTGTATATCGCGCGCAAAGCCGACGAATCGCTGGAACGCCTGATCAACAAGCGCGATTATGTGGCGCTGATCGGCCCGCGATGCAGCGGCAAATCCAGCATGCTGATGCGCCAGTGGCGGCGGCTGCACGATCTGCCGCTGTATATCCCGGTCTATCTCTCGCTCGGCCAGCTTCGCAGCCTGCCCGAAGCGGACTGGTACGGCCAGATTCACCTGCAAATCGCGCGGCAGACCAACGGCTTGCTGCCCGTCCCGCGCGACCCGGCTCCGCACGCGCTCGCCCTGCAAGAAGAGATCGTGATGGCGCTCGAAGGCCCGCTCACCGGCAAGGTGCTGGTCGTGCTGCTGGACCAGATCGAAGCGACGCCGGACGAGTTAAGCACAGGGTTTTTTGCCACCCTGCGCGAGATGTTCGTCAACCGCTGGATGCGCCCCGCGCTGCATAACGCCGTGTTTGTGCTGGCCGGGCGGTTTATCCCCGATGAGCTGATCAAAGACCCGGCGATCTCCCCCTTCCGCGTGACCGAGATCGTCTATGTGGACGACGCGACGCTGGAAGGGATCACCGGGCTGGTGGCCGGGCTGGCGAACGGCAAGCGCCAGCTATCCTCAGATGTGCCCGCGCGCATCTACGAGTGGACTGAAGGCGACGTGTACCTGACTCATAAGCTGTGCGCCGGGCTGGCGCGTGACGTGGGTGAGGGCGCGATCCTGCTGGCGGATGTGGATCGCGCGGCGCGGCGGCACCTGTACGAAGATGAGATTTTCCGCAAGATGTGGACGCGCATCCAGGCTGATCCGCAGGCGCTCGATCTGCTGACGACGCTGCTCGAACACCGCGAGCCGGTGCGTTTTACGCTGCTTCAGCGGCACATCATGACCGCATGGCTCGAAGGCGCGATCAAGGCGGATACAGGCGGGTTCTGCGCGCTGCACAGTCTGGTCCACGAGAGCGTATTTTATTCGCTGCAAAGCACGCGCTCCGGCCACCCGAAGGTGCGCCGCTCGCACGCCATGAATCTCCACGAAGATCAGACGGTGTTACGCAGCCGCTACCGGCTGGAACAGGTGCTGCATCCCGGCCTGACGAGTTATGTCTACAAGGGCACCGATCTCGAAACCGAGCAGGCGATCGCCGTCAAGCAGTTGATGATCTCGCGTGACCTGAACGAGATGGCGTGGCATCGCTTCCAGCGTGAAAGCGACGCGCTGCGCCGGCTGAATCACCCCAATATCGTCAAGCTGATCGACGCCTTTCACGACGGCGATTTTGAATATATCGTGATGGAATACATTTTTGGCGGCTCGCTGTTCGACCGGCTGAATCGCGAGGGCCGTCTGCCGCTGCGGCAGGCGCTCGATATCACCCTGAAGCTGGCGGACGCGCTCGAACACGCCCACCAGCACGACATCATTCACCGCGACGTCAAGCCGTCCAACGCCATGCTGACGCACGACTATTCGCCCCGGCTGGCGGATTTTGGCGTGGCGCGGCTGAACTATCACCAGCGTGTCACCCTGCCGCATACCGTGATCGGCACGACGCCCTATCTCAGCCCCGAAGGCGTGATGGGCGAGATGATCGATGCCCGCGGGGATGTCTGGTCGCTGGGGGTGATGCTGTTCGAGATGCTGGCCGGCACGCTGCCGTTCGTGGGCCGCACCGACGATCTGATCGCGCACGCCATCCTCGACAAGGATGTGCCGAATATTCGCCATATCCGCCCGGAGGTGCCGACTCCCGTGGTGGAGGTACTCGACCAGATGCTCAGCAAGTCCCTGACCCACCGCACGCCGTCCGCCGCCGCCGCCCGCGATCTGATCAAGGCCGCGCTGGCGGGTCTGCCGGACGAGAGCGCGGAGAATGGCCAATCCAGCGCCGGGACGTTAAAACGTCCCGGCTGTCACCAAAAAAGTCCAGGCATGATGGGTACTCTGTTTAGCATCTTTGCCAACGCTGATTTACCCCTCCCGTAAATCCGCATCCAGGACGCGCGGCGCGGGTGCGGTTGAAACGCGCTCGCCTTGCTCCACAATGCGGGCTACAATTTACGCGAAATCGGAAAGATACTGGCGATGGTCGAGACGGATCAGGCATTAGTGGTACAAGCATGGGCTGAGATTCAGGGAGATAAGGTAACAATGCCCGCAGACTTTGAATACAACTATGATACCGATCGGCCCGTGGCGGTCAGTGTTCATGATGGCAAAGTATGGGTAACACTGGCCGATGGGCGCGACATCAGCAATCCGCTGGACTGGCATCCCTGGCTCACCAGTGCCACCCCTGAACAGCTAGCCAAGATTGAGCTTGATCCCTTCAGCGTCTATTGGCCCGATCTCGATGAAGGGCTGGATATCGAGGGCATGCTGCGCGGTATCCATTCGCGAGACATACGCCCTACGGAACAGGCCAAAGCCGGGTCATAACGATATGATGGCTTTGCCACTCGCCTACTTGACCACGCGATAGCGCAGATGCGTCACATTCGGAGCCTCGACCACCCGGACAATTTCGAGTTGGATGGGTGTTGGGCCGAGGTAGTCGAACAGCCGGACTCCGCCGCCGAGCAGCACCGGAGCCAGATCGATGTGGATCGCGTCCATTAACCCGGCCCGGATCACCTGCTGGGCGATCCTCGCGCTGCTGATGCCCACGACCTTATCCCCGGCTGCCTGCTGCGCCTGACGAACCGCGCTCTCGACGCCATCCGTCACGAACGTAAACGGCGATCCCGGCTTGAGCCATTCGTGCGGGGGATGGTGGGTGACGATAAAACACGGTCCACCCCCTGGTGGATGGCCGCCCCACGCCCCGGCGATATCGAACATGCGCCGCCCCGCGACCATCGCCCCGAGCGTGCTCCATTCCTCCTGAAGCAGATCCGCGCTGGCTCGTGAGATGTGGAAGACCATATCCGTGCCCGCCAGCGGAAAATCGACGTCGCCGCTGTTGTACCACGCAAAGAGCGCCTCACCGCCGTCGCCTAACCCGTTTTCAGGACTATCGTTCGGCCCGGCGACAAAGCCATCCAGCGACATAGACAGTTCGACGATCACCTTGCCCATAGCCAGCCTCCATAGGTCTGTGCAGCGATTTCGTTAGAACGTTTGTATCATAAGGCGAGGGAGGTTAGCAACGGGAGGCGACTTCTCGTCGCCCCAAAATCGGCTATAATCGGCAGTATATCAGCGGAGTAAATGTACATGGTCGCAACCGTTCTCAGCATCGACACCATCGTATCCGATCCCAAGATTCGCGGCGGGCGTCCGATCATCGCGGGCACTGGGATTCGGGTGATCGACATCGTCGCCGGGCATGTTTACAAGCAGTACACGCCTGAAGAAATGGCCGTTGGCTATGATCTGTTGGTTGGGCAGGTGTACGCGGCCCTGGCATACTACTACATGCACAAGGCGGAGATCGATCAGGATATGCGCGAGGATGCTGCCCGCGCCGAGAAACTTATCGAGGAATTGGATAAACAAGGAAAAGTGATTCGCCTTGAGTGAATTACTGTTCTACTTCGATGAAAACGTTGAGCTTGCGGTTAGCGAGCAGCTTGAAAAAGCAGGCTTTGACGTTGTTTCCGTGCGCAGCCTGAACACTCGCGGCACAGAAGACATCGAACATTTGCAGACTGCCACCACAATGGGGCGCGTGTTATGTACCTATGACTCCGATTTCCTGTCGCTGGCAAGTCAGGGCATAGAACATGCGGGGATCGCGTTTGCTCAAAGCGAAAAGACGACGATTGGGGATTGGGTGCGTGAGTTACGTTTCCTGCATTCAACTGTCACTGCGGAGCAGGCACGAGGACAAATCTTCTACATAAAAACGAGAGGATAGACGAGAAAGGCCAGGCGGCCCGCTGAGATGACCGACATGAACCAGGAACAACTCAAGCGAGTAGCTCACAGGCTGTTGGGGTTGTTAGCCGAAGAAAAGATTCCAATCCAATGGCTTTCGGTCCTCGTAGATGTTCCTGCTGCCTACCTCACCGCGATCATCACGAACTTCCCGATCCGGATGCGATCCCTTGGGGATATTGCGGTGACGGTGTCGGATGTACAAGAGAGATGGGACATCACGGTAGCATTGGCGATAATTCCGAGGAAAAAAGGAAGCTCCTTCCCCGGCAGTGATACCCTGGAGCGGAACGCCAGCAGCGAGATAACCGATGCTGAAAGTGGGCCGATAGACGAACCGAAAGCACGCGACATCGCCGCGAAGATCCGGGCGATTTTCGTCGAGGCTGGGCTGGAGGTCGCCGGCTTTCAAGTGCTGGTGACGGTGCCAACCGAATTCTACGAGTTCAATCAAGCATCATTTCGCGCCCACGGACCCTTTTGACAAACAAGTGTATGTGAAATGGGAGCACTACACTTTCGGGTTTAGGCGCAATGGCCCCGCAACATCCTGACACAAAAAAAGCGCCATTGATGGCCCTTCCGAGACATAGCCGGGAGATTCATTGCCCGGCGATCTCCGCTCTACCACCACGTGCCGCGCTCAAAAAATCGCCGGAACAGCCGCGCGTCCGCTTCGGCGGACGGCGTCGGGCGCTCCGGGTGCCACTGCACGCCGAGCACCGGCTTTGCGCGATGGAATATCCCTTCGACCACGCCATCCGCCGGACACAGCGCGAACACCTCCAGCGTAGGAGCCAGCCCCTCGCGTGAGATACCCTGGTGATGATACGTGTTCACCCGCAGACCATCCGCACCGATCACATCCGCGAAGCGCACATCGCAGATCTGGATGTCGTGCGCATCACTGCCCTTGCCATGGATCCGGCTGCCAAGCTCCGTGGGGATGTCCTGCACCAGCCCGCCGCCAAAATACACGTTGAGCATCTGGATGCCCCGGCAGATGCCAAGCACCGGCCGGTTTTGCTCCGTCGCCCAGTCCAGCAGGGCGGATTCGGTCTGGTCGCGGGTGGGCGCGATCTCGTTGGACGCGGTGTTCGGCTGGCCGTACCGCTCCGGGGCGATGTCGCCGCCGCCGGTCAGAACCAGCCCCTGCACGTCCAGCGCCGCCAGATAAGCGCGCAGATCCGGCAGGTGGTTCGGGATCACGATCGGCAGCAGGCCAATCGACATCAGGTAAGGCACGTATTGGTGCCGCAGAAAATCATAGCCTCGTTCGGGATCGGTGCTGATCGATAGCGCGACTTTCATCGGTTCGCCTCTCCCTGCTGTAATGCTTCAAACCGCCGGAGCTGTTCCATCTGCGGCGGCATGATGTTGATGAAGGGGCGCGTCCGCCGGATCGCCGTCAGCGCCTCGTCCAGCGTCATCCCCTGCGTCATGAGGTACGCGGCGACCTGCGTGGGCGCGCGTCCGACCCCGCCCGCGCAGTGGACGTACACCTTCCCGCCGCCCTTGATCACGTCCCGCATAAAGTCCGCGCCGCGCTGCAAATGCTCGATGGTCGGGGCGTCGTCGTCGATGGTCGGCAGGTGGCAGTAATCGACCAGGGTCAGGCCGTGCGCGGCGTCGTCATACTCGGTGCGCAGATTCACTACCCCGCTCACGCCCCACTGTTCGAGCGCGCGTTTGCCGCGCCGCCCGTACTGCCCACCAATATACACGTCCGGCGTGACACGGCTGTAGCGCAGCAGGGGGATCCCGGTCAGCTTGGAGTATCCGCGCCCGTGCGCCCAGATCAGCGTCGTCCGCACGCCCTGCGTCCGCAGCCGGCGGATTAGAAGGCTCAGCCCTTTTCGCGCATAACGCAGCAGTTTTGTGGATCATGGTTTCCTTTGGAGACGAAAAGACAGCTATTAGCCGTTAGCTGTTAGCGATTAGCAGGTATTTTGCGGTTACTCTATATAGAATATCCTGGCTGCGCTAATGGCTAACAGCTAATCGCCAACTGCTTGAATCAAAACTCACTTCGCCACAGGCACCCGCACAGAATCCTCGGGCAGCGGTTCCGGCGAATCACCTCGACCGTCGCCGTGCCGCCCATCGGACGAGGACGGCAAATCCGGCGGTTTGCGCTTTTCGCGCTCGGCCACCAGCGTGCGCCGCAGGAAGACTACACCGCCAATCAGCGCGCGGCCCCAGTCCATCACCCGGACGATCAGCGCGATCACCCCCGCCGAGGCGCTGCCCACGCCGATCAGCCCCAGGAAAAACACGTAAGCCGACTCTTTGACGCCCAACGACGCCGGGGAGAGGGGGATCAATTCGGAGGTCGTGATCAGGGCGATCATCGGCACGAACGCCAGCAGCGGCACCGGCTCGGTGACGGCGGTCAGGATCAGGTAGACCGCGCCCATCGTCAGCGCGTTGGCGATCACCGACAGCCCGAACATCAGCAGCAGGATCCCCGGCTGCCACAGATGTACGGAGAACGCTTCCTGCAAACGCTGGACCTTCTCCGCAAAACGTCCCATTTTCAGGCGGCGCAGGAGCATCACAATCGGCCCCATGAACCAGCCCTGCCGCAGGATCACAATCGCCACGATGCCCGCCGCGAACATGGCGTGGACCGCCAGTTGGAACAGGATCGGCACCTCGTCATCATCCATCAGCAGCGCGCACACGCTCCCCGCCGCGACAATGGCCAGCATGCCCATCCCGCGCTCGATCAGCACGGACGAGGTCGAGTCGGCTGCGCGGCCCGTCTTGGCGGCCGTATCGACCGCTCGCACCGCATCCCCGCCGATGTTCGAGGGCAGGATGGTGTTGAAAAACGCGCCGACCATATACGTGCCGAGCAGCCGCCCGAAGCCGACATTCATCCGGCTCTGGCGAACCAGCAGGCTCCAGCGGTATGCCTTCACGACGGTGCTGATCAAAGTGAGGGAGAATGCGAGAGGCACCATATGCCAATCGACCTCGCGCAGTTTGTCCCGGTCCCCGGCGACCAGGGCGATCACAAACGCCATCAGGCCGAATGCGACGATCAGCCGCAGCCATAAAAACACACGCGCACGGTGCTGCTTAAGCCATGTAATCACCGATGCGCGCCGGGAAGCATGAGACGAGAGATTAGTGGCCATAAATGATACCGTTAACCGATGACGAAAGGAATTGCTGTGATTCAGCGAACCCAGAGCGGCGAATTATAGCAGAGCGGCCAACGCCCGCCAATGCACGAGTTAGCCGGGCGTGACGCACTGATCAGCTTTGCTTGGGGTTTCCCCTAGTGTTGGCCCCTCCCTAAATCCCTCCCCACAAGGTGGAGAGGGACTTGGCCGAGCCCCTTTTTCCCCAAATACTCCACGCGGTGAGAAGGAGGGGGCAGGGGAGGGGCCAATCAGGGCGAAATCAGCCGAGATCCCCTTAGCTTAATGCCTATGGGTTAACAAACCCGCCCCGACGATTCTCTCCTGGTAGGCATCTCTGCGATCTCTTCGTATCCGCGGTTCAATCTTTTCCCATTATCTACGCACGATCACGGTGATCGTTTCATACAGAAAAAGAAAGATGAGAAAACGAGAGAATACACCTCTGGTTTTCTCATCTTTTACCTTGTCTTTCCTCTGTGTGCTCTGTGTCCTCTGTGGTGAATGGCTTTTCCCCTTACCGCTTCTTCGGCGGCGATTCCGCGATGTTCAGCGGGTTCGATACCAGGGTACGCAGCACCGGCAGCAGCTTTTTCGTGTAATTTTCGCGGTCCTCTTCGGGCATATCCGCGTTGATGCGTTCGAGCACCAGGGCCGTTAACCGCTGGTAGTCTTCCGTAGTCGGCGTTTGGTGCTCGTCCTTCCAGGGCGTGATCCGCCGCAGCACGAGATTCACCGCTTCCGTCGCTTTCCGCAGCGTGACCTGCACGGCGTCCGACGCATCCAGCCGGATTCCCCCGATGGTAATGTCTTCCGGCTCGCGTTCCAGAGCCAGATTCACCAGATTTTGCAGATCGGTCAGCGCTTGCAGATAGGGTCCAACCATGTCCATCAGGTAGGCGGAGGTCAGCTTGTGCGGCGACTCGGTCGCCGATTTCAAACAGGTAAACCGACTCGACCGTCGAAAAGTAGATGTACGTCACCAGATGCCCCAATCGGATGGTATCGCCGCTTTGCAGGAGATACGGCACAAACGGGGTCAGCTTGTTCTCGTTCACCCACGTCGCGTTGGCGCTGGCCTGATCTTCGATGGCGCAGCCGTCCTCCGAACAGCGCAGCACGGCATGGCGACGCGATACCCCCATCTTGTACGCGTTGTAATTGGCCAGATCGATGTCCGGCGTGGCGTGTTCGGGCACACGCCGGCCCATGACCAGTTCGCGCTTGCGCTCCACCACGATCGGCGTCTTATAACCCGATACCAGCATGGTCAGCGCTTCAGGCGTCACATCGACCTGGGGCACGTCCGGGAAGCGCGACGTGGTGGACGTGCGTGTAATCTCGATTTCGGGCACCCGCATCGTTTTGACCAGTTCGGTATTGCACCGCTCGCAGCGCGTCAGTTCCGGGTCATTTTCGTGGTGGCAGTTGGGACAGATGACTTTCTCCGGCTCCGCCTGGGTTGATCCGGCTGGCTTGACTTCGGCCGGACTGGGCACGGCCGGTTTCTGCTCGGCGAACGCCGGCTTGTACGGCTGAATATTCTCCTCCGTCACCGGGACATCTGCCGCTTTGTTCTGCTGATCCTTGCCCTGTTGATTCTCGCTCATCATGTGCAGACCTTTTTCGGTTCCATATCAATGCAGCCTGGTTGCGATCCCCAATCCCTACAGCGATTATAGGCTAGATTGGGTTTTCGGGGAACCCTGCTGAGTCCGGCTGAACCATTAAAACATCGTATAAATCCACCAATTCCGCAACTCTGGCGCGGCCTCTCCGTAATTATGGATAGAAGGTCAACGAACGAACCATGAACGAGACGCACCCCGTCTCAAGCCAAAAGGAGAGGATACAATGAACGACTTTATGGACAGCCTGCCGTCCGTCCGCAACCTGCTCAAGCTGATCCTGGTCTTGATCCTGGGGATCATCATTGTCGGCCTGGTGCTGCGCATCGTCGAGCTGGTCATGCCCCTGCTGATCCTGGCCGCAATCGTCGCCGGCGGCTTTTTCCTGTTCAAGAAGCTCCAGGCGAATGGCACCATCTAGCCATTCCGATCGCCAACCCCCGGCTCGTAGGGGCAGACCCCCTGCCCCTACCTCCATTGTCCAATGGCACCCGGCGGTGTAGACTGAATACCACACGGAACAGGAGATAAACCCCATGTACAAACGCTTCCACAAGCTGCCCCTGTGGGGACAGGTGGTTGTCACCATGCTCGTGCTGCTGATCGCCTGGACGCTGCTGCAGCTGGTGATCGGCCTCGTCAAGGCGCTGATCCCGCTGGCGATCCTGGCGGTGATTATCGTCGTCGTGCTGGCCGTGATCGACAAGGTAGACGGCTGATCAGCCGTCTACGGGGCCGTCTAGACGGGGCCGCTGTCTGTGCTACCGGCTCGGCTCTGACACGGCGTGGAACCAATCATGATAGGGCAGCAGATCCGACAGGCTCACGACCCGATCCACCGCCAGAATGACCTCGGTTTGCAGGTTATCAGCATGAATCTGCCGCATAAATTCCCGGCAGCGCCCGCAGGGTGAGAGGATATACGTGCGGCCGTCGTCACCTTTCCACACCGCGACGATTTTCTGAATGCGAAATTCCCCGGCCGTGACCATCGCCGCGATGGCGCTGTGCTCCGCGCAAAACCCAATGCCCGAACTGATGTCCATGCACACGCCGAGATAGACATTCCCCTGATCGGTTTCGAGCGCGCAGCCGACCTGCCCGACCTCATTTTCCCCGAACTTGTAGGAATGCACCACCGATTCTGCTTTTTCGATCAGCGCTTCATTGGACAGCATGCCTGAGTTGATCCTTTCGGGTTGTTGGTTGTGGTCATTAGCTGATCACCCCCAATGAGCGGGTACCGTGCTCTCCACGGCCGTGGAGAGGGGGAGGCACAGCGATTATCTCCCCTCGCCATCACATGTGACCGATCAGGACGGGCCGGCCGCTGATGGCTAACGCTAACCGCTAATCGCCCGCTTTTCTCCGCCCATTCGTGCTGCGGATCGAGTGCAGCGGCGTGAACACGGGCGTATCCGTCAGCGGGTCGCGCGCCACCACGCCCTCGATCTCGAACACCTCGCGCAGCATCGTTTCGGTCATGACCTCATGCGGCGTGCCCGTGGCGTAGATCTGCCCGTCACGCAGCACGACCAGCCGCTGGCTGAAGCGCGCCGCCTGGTTCAGATCGTGCAGCACCATGACGATGCTCAGGTTGTTGTCCCGGTTGAGATTCTGGAGCAGCACCATCACATCCAACTGGTGGCTGATGTCGAGGAACGTCGTCGGCTCGTCCAGCAGCAGAATACGCGGCTCCTGCGCCAGCGCCAGCGCCACCCACGCCCGCTGCCGTTCACCGCCGCTGAGCGTCGCCAGCCGGCGATCGCGGAACGGGTTCAGCCCGGTCACGTCCAGCACCCATTCGACCACTTCCCGATCGCGCCGGTTGGAGGCGCGCCACCACGCCTGCCGCGCGAACCGTCCCCGCGCCACGAGATCATGCACCGTCAGATCGTCGGGCGCGGCGGGATTTTGCGGCAGAATGGCGAGCGTCTGCGCGACCTTGCGCGTGGACAGCCGGTGAATCGCCTTGCCATCCAGATACACCGCGCCGGATTCCGGCTTCATCAGCCGGGCGAGCGTGCGCAGGATCGTGCTTTTGCCGGAGCCGTTCGGCCCGACGAGCGTCACGATCTCGCCCTGCGGCACGTCCAGCACCAGATCGCGCACAACTTCGACATCGCGCCGGTAGGCCAGGGTAATATGATCGGCGGTCAGGGTGGGCATAGTTTACGCCTCGTTGGAACTCATACGATCGAGAAGGGCTGTCCACTGTGGGTGCGCATGCAGCGCCTCAAACTCCGCACAGCTTTGGGTAAAATCACGGTACGACCAGTCACGCTTAACCGTTTCACCCAGATACGCCAGTGCTTTATCCGTATCGCCTAATGCCGCCCAGGCGCGCGCCGTCGTGTGATAGCAGTAGTGGGGCATATCGTCGCGCAGCGCAAACACGCGCCCGAAGAGTTCAACCGCCTCGGCGTAGCAAGCCGCTTGGAAGGCAATCCAGGCTGTCTCCGCCAGGTGCTCGGCTTCGTCCACGAACATATACCACAGGGTGTAACAGCGTTCCAGTTCAAAACCCACTTTTTCCGCCGTTTTGAACGAGCCGGTATTGTCCTCGTGACAGTGCCAGCCGACCTCGGTCAGCCCGCGTGAGAATGCGCATTCGACCGCCGCCGCCGTGGTGATCCCCGCCAGCCCGCGCCGCCGGTACATCGGATCCGTGCGGATGCCGATCTCGCACCCGTCCCCGCTGACACAGTCCGCCAGCGACCAGGATACGACCGTATCCCCGCACAAGGTGACGGCTCCGAAGCCCCGGTCGAGAAACGCGGCGGTCGATCCCCAGTTGCGCTGAATCCACTCAGGAATATGATCGGGCAGCGGGCGGCTGAGCAGGTCTTCGTCGATGATCTGCACCGTGAATCCGTCCGGCAGATTTGCCCGCCAATCAAGCGCGAGCTTCCGGCAGACATAATGCCGCCGCGCGATGGTCAGCGGCGCGCGCGGACCGCAGATCGCTGTCAGCGGCTCGATCCACGATTCCGCCGGCAGGACAAAATTGGCCGCCCCATCGCCATTCCCCAGCGCCGCGCGCGAGAAAATCGCCGCGTTCAGCGCCTGGTTGAACGCCGCGTTGTCCGGCCTCCCGACCAGATAACTCGCTTCGGGCGAATACAGGTACGACGTCTGCGGCGCGGTGGGATCATCCACGAACACCTTGCCCGGATTGACTCCGTCGAGCACGGCGAAGCTGCTCAGATGGAAGCGCAAGGGTTCGTACAGGTCCCGCACCCGATCAGTATCCGCACGGTTCAGTTCGTAGAGCGTCAAATTGTCCCTCTGGTTTTTCTTGGTTTACCTCACCCCCCGCCCCCGGCGTGCAAGCACGCTTGCCACGCGCGGAGAGGGGGAGCCGGTGGCGAACGGGTCTGTTCTTGTAGCGGACGGGTTCTCCGTTGAACCCGGCCCCTACACGGTAACGACCCGCGATGTTCTCCATCAACGGGGTGAGGCCGACTCACCACTCAAGACTCACAACTCAAAACCGTTTACTGCCAACTGTCTACTATCTACTTTCTACTCCCGCTCACCACGCACTCCGGCGCGCCCGCACCAGCCACAGAAACAGCGGCCCGCCGATGATGGCCGTCACGATGCCGACCGGGAATTCAATATTGGGCACGCCGAACAACTGCGGCAGCGTCACCCGTGCGGCCGTATCCGCCAGGACCATCAGCGCCGCGCCGAGCAGCGCACTCACCGGCACCAGGAAGCGAAAATCGGAGCCCACCAGCCTGCGCGCGACGAACGGCACCAGCAGCCCGACGAACGCGATCAGCCCGGCCGCCGCGACCGCACTGCCCGCCAGCACCGCCGCCACCGCGCTCATCGCAAAGCGCGTCCATTCGACGTGCAGCCCTAATCCCTGCGCCACCTCGTCGCCCAACGCGAGGACATTGGCGCGCGTCGCCAGCAGCAGCGCCAGCACCAACCCGATCGCGCTGTACGGGCGGATCAGCTCGTATTCCGGCCAGCTTGCGGTATACAGGCCGCCGACGAGCCACTGGAAGAAAATCTGCCCGCCGCCCTGCACGTTCATCACGACGATGGTCGTCGTGAACGCGCCGATCATGGCGGTAAGCGCGACGCCCGCCAGCGCCAGCCGCGTGGTCGTCACGCCCGATCCATCCCACGCCACGGTATACACGATCAACGCCCCGACCAGGGACCCCACAAACGCCGTGATGGGCACATACTCGCGCGGAAATCCGCTGAGTTCGAGCGAGGTGATGGCCGCGGCCAGCCCGCCGCCCGCCGATACGCCGAGAATATAGGGGTCGCCCAGCGGGGAGCGGACCACGCCTTGCAGCAGCGTGCCGGATACAGCGAGATTCAGGCCGACCAGCGCCCCCACCAGCGCGCGCGGCAGGCGTACTTCGTGAATAATAACGGCGATGGAGCGCCGGACGCTCTCGCGGTCGCGCAGGGCCTCGATCACATCCCCGGCGGAGATGGACTGCGAGCCGCTGCCCAGTGCGATCACGAACGCGCCCGCCAGCAGCAGCGCGCACAGCCCGATCACCGCCATGCGCCACGCCAATCGCCGCCGTTCCGCGCTGGTGAATCCTTGGGATGGGGCGGTGCTTTCAATGCTCACGAAATCGCTCCTCCGAACGCTGCCCTCCGCGCCGGAGGTATTGTAACCGAAAACCCGGGCAACTTGAACCCGGGATTTCAGGCGTTGGCCCCATCCCCTGAAATCACGACGGCCTCACCCCCGGCCCCCTCTCCAGCACAGTGTATAGACCGGGGAGAAAACTCACGCTTCCCCCTCTAGCTCGGCTGGAGAGGGGAAAGCGGGCTTGCCCGCCGGGGGCGAGGCCCGCTTCAGACAGTATATCCGCTTCCTGCGGTGCCGCCCCTCGCGTGTGGCAAGCGTGCTTGCACGCAGGCGGGGGGTGAGGTTAGCTGACGCTGAAAGCCGAACGATCTGGGGTGAGGCTGGTATTCTACTCCGCCGCGCCGTAGAGAATATCGTACAGTTGGCCCATCGCTTCCACAAAGCGCGGACCCGGCGACTCGACAAACAGCCGGTTATCGAGCTCGATCACGTGGCCGTTTTGGAACGCACTCAGCGCCGACCAGATCGGATCCTCGGCCATCGAGTTCGGGCATCGGTGTATCCGAGCCGCGCGTTACGGTGAAGACGAAGTCCGGGTCGGCATCGAGGATATATTCGGTGCTCAACTGTGTATAGCCGGGGAACGGACCCTGATCTTCGTTGCCGTCCGCGATATTGGTCGCGCCCAGGATGCGCGCCATGTCGCCCAGGTAGGTTTCGGACTTGCCATAGTTCGGTACTTCGAGCGTGCCGACGATAAACAGGAAGGTCGGTCCTTCTTTGCCCGCGCCGACTTTGCCGGCGAAGTTCAGGAAACCTTCAAACGACTGCGCCAGGTATTCAGCCTCGGTATCGTGCCAGGTCGCCTGACCCAGCGTGCGGATGTTCTTCGGCACGTCGCCGGGGACCAGCGTCATCACGGCCAGCGTCGGCGCGATTGCCTGGAGCTTGTCGATAAACGGCATATTTAACTGCCCGTTGGCGACAATCAGATCCGGTTCCAGCGCGGCCAGCGCTTCGAGGTCCGGCTGGTAGCCTGTGCCGAAAGTGGGCAGTTCAGCGGCGGCGGGTGGATAGTCCATGCCTTCGGTTACACCCACCGGCGTGACGCCAATCGCAAAGAGCATTTCGCTGATCGAGGCGCTCATGCCGACGACTCGCTGCGGCGGCGCTTCGATGGTCAGCGGGTTGCCCATAAAATCATTCACCGTGCGGGGACCCTCATCCTGGGCGCTGACCCAGGGGATGCCCGCTCCGACCGCCAGCAGGATCGCCAGCACCACCATCACGGCGCGAAGGGCTGCTTGTTTCATCCTCAAAGACTCCTTATGTTTGATCAGGGGATGCCGAGTTCACGCAGATTGTAGTGAAATTCACGAACCCTGACCACTGCGAATCTATGGAAAACTGAGTCAAATTGCTTATCGACGGCCCGATTCTCGGCATGGGGAAAAGTTGCCCAAATCCAGAACTTACGTTCTAATTGTCCGCTGGGGTCGCTGCGCGCGTTGCCGGGGATGAGGGTCAGTGGTGAAGGGGCACTCTTTGCTCTTTATCCTTGATTTTCTCTGTGTGCTCTGTGTCCTCTGTGGTGAGATTTTTCGAATTTCCAAAGGAGGAGAATCCCATGCCCGAAGCCTGGAAAGACATCTTCTTCCCGCCCCCCTTTTTTGACGATCTCGTGGCGGCCCTTCAGCAAGCGCATCCCGCCTTCAACGCGGATCAGTTCCTCGCGCGCATCCACGACGATCGCTGGCCGGATCGCGCCCTCAAGGACAAATGGCGTCACGTCACTCAGGCGCTGCACGACGCGCTCCCGCAGGATTACCGGACGGCGCTGGCTCTGCTCCGTCAGATCGCGCCCGCGGTGGACCGATACGGCTTCGAGAAAGTGATCTTCCCCACCTTTGTGGAGCTTTATGGCCTGGACGACTGGGACGCCTCGCTGCCCGCGTTTGAGCAGTTCACGCAGATTATGAGCGCCGAATTCGCCGTGCGCCCCTTTATCGTCCGCGACCCGGATCGCATGCTGGCGCAGATGCTCGCCTGGGCGCACCATCCGGCGGCCAGCGTGCGCCGTCTCGCCAGCGAAGGCTGCCGCCCGCGCCTGCCCTGGGGGATCGCGCTGCCCGCGCTCAAAGCCGATCCGGCGCCGATCCTGCCGATTCTGGAGGTGCTGAAGAACGATCCATCCGAAGACGTGCGGCGCAGCGTCGCCAACAATCTGAACGACATCGCCAAGGATAACCCCGCTGTCGTGCTGGACGTGCTGCGGCGCTGGCAGGCGGATTCGTCGCCGGAGATGGAGAAGCTCACCCGGCACGCCCTGCGCACGCTGATCAAGGCCGGGCATCCCGGCGCGCTGGATCTGTTGGGCGTCCGCGCGGGGGCCGAAGTCGCCGTCAGAAATCTGACCGTCGAGCCGGCCGCGATCCCGATGGGCGAGACGATCACCTTTTCCTTCGAGATCGAATCCACCAGCGGCGATCCGCAGGATCTCGTGATCGACTACATCGTGCATCTCGTCCGCGCGAAGGGCAAGACCTCGCCCAAGGTGTTTAAGCTGACCCGGCGCACGCTCGCGCCCGGCGAGACGATCCGCCTCAGCCGCAAGCACAGCTTCGCCGCGATCACCACGCGCCGCTATTATCCCGGCGAGCACGCCATCGAGATCCAGGTCAACGGGGCACCCTGCGCGCGCCAGCCCTTCCTGCTGGCCGAGTAAAGACTGATTCACCACAGAGAACACAGAGGGGTTCTAAGTTGTTGGTTGTCGGTTTCTAGTTCAGAGCCAATGTGAGAAGTCTGACGCCGGACGTTGAAACGTTCCGGCTATGATCAAAAAAGTCCACTGAAGGGACTCGTCGTCAGCCCCTTTAGCGGGCTTTCCGGTTCTTGCATAGCCGCGCGGTTTTAACCCGCCGCGTCCTGGCCGAGGCGGCCCACCAAGAACCAATCACTGTATCTCTGTGGTGAGAATGTTTTTCGCGCGTGCCGGAATATGCCATAATCTCCATGTTATGAAATGAGTAGCGATGATGGCTGATTCCCAAGAGCAGATACACGACCCCGAACACGAGACGATTCTTCAGGCGTTCCGCGCGGCGGGCTACCGCGTCACCACGCAGCGATTAGCGCTGCTGGCCGTGCTGCGCGAGCGCGACGGCTTCCTCCCCGCCGAGGAGATCCACCGGCTTGCCACCCAGGGCGCTGAGGACCTGAGCCTGGCGACGGTCTATCGCACGCTGTCCTTGTTCCGCGAGATGGGACTGGTCGAAGGGCGCAACGTGGGCGGCGAGCAGGGGCGCGAGGAATACCGCTTCCGCTCGGTGCGCGAGACCTATACGCTGGTCTGCAAGCGCTGCGGCGCGATTGTGGCGGTGGAGCCGGACATTATCGACGCCTTCCGCCGCGATGTGACCGCCATGCTCGGCGTGACGATCCTGGGCGCGCACTCCTGTTTTATCGGCTACTGCGCCGCCTGCACGGCGATCCTCGCTGAAGAGGAAAGTAACGCCTGAATCGCTCATTTACAGGAATAGCTCGGCGACAACAGCAAGAACCACGACGATCATGAGAACGGTAATGATCAGAGCCACAGCCGCCCTGATTTTATCATCCCGAATTGAAGCATCAGGGGGTTTTGTTTCCGGCGCGCTTCGTTCCTGTGCGAGATAAACCGCAATCGCCGTTGGCGTTCCCTTCGATACATCCGCCGCAATATCAGCGAAAGTCTGATTCGATTCGTGGCCGATCCCGGTCACAACAGGGATTTCGGAACGGCAGATTTCCTCAGCCACCAAAACATCGCTAAATACAGCGAGATCCGCGTTGCGTCCGCCGCCACGAGTCAGCACAATCACGTCAACCCGATCGTCGCCAGTTTGTTGGTTGAACCACCGGATCATGTCAGCAATTTCACGAGGCGCTTGTTCGCCCTGAACCCGCACATCTTTGAGGGAAATCTGAGCAGTGCCCCCATACGCGCGATAATTATTAAAGAAGTCCTCTCTTGCTTCGCTGTGTTTACTTGTGATCAAACCAATGTTTCTCATAGAGTCGGGCAATGCGCGCTTCGGTTTCGGCCACAGACCTTTTTTCGCCAGACGTGACTGCACATCTTCGTTCAGACGTGGCAGTATGCTTTCAATCCAGTGAGCATCGTCGACCTCGATCTCAACTCGGGCAGCTTTTTCATAAACATGGAGCGTGCCGAAGACCTGAAGCTCGATATGATTGGCAATTGAGAATGGCAGTTTGGCTTGCATGCCTTCACGGAGCATGCAGCGAATCGTGAAATTTTCGTCTTCAAGATCGAAATATTCGTGTCCAAGATCAGAGATGAAGTGTTTACGAACAATGCCGCTGATCCAGAACGGCTTGCCAACTGTCTCGCGTTCGACGATGGCACGAATCCGAGCGTTGGTTTCTCGAACAGTGAATGTTTTTGTGCCGGGTGTTTCGGTCATAGCCCCTCCTCCCTTTCAACATAACACAGGTTGGGGATTTGCCGCGAGTAGCAGATAAGCCAGAGGTGCCTTTCATGCCATGGAGGCGCGCGGTCGCTGACGCCGCGGGTTGATGAAGTTTGAGAAAATAAGCGGATAAGGTTGGGTAGGGGCGAACCGGAGTCCGCCCAACGCGGAGCGGCCGCGTGTCGCGCCGAGCGCGACTGGGAGCACACGAGGTGCTCCCCTACAGCAGCGACGTTATCCGATTTATAGTCGGAACCGTATTAACGTCCGGCGTCGCCCGCGAGCCAAACCGAAATACACCCATGAGTTAACCCATCCTATAAACTGTCTTTTAGGCTCCCCTACGCTTCCCCTACGCTCACCCCACACGCGCCGTCGTCCATCCCAACGTTTCCCCGCGACCCGCGCCGCCCGCTTTTTGGACCCGCCGGGAGCTTGGTATACACTCTCTCTCATGAATGCACAGACGAAGTCTTCATCCATCCTGGTGCTCCCGCTGCTAATCCTGATCGCACTGGCGCTAAGCGCGTGCGGCGAACCTGACCCGATCATCGTGTATGTCACGCCGACGCCAGTCGTCGAGCCATCGGAAACCGCGACGCCGCCCGATGACGACGGCATGCTCATGGGCGCGAATCTTGATCTGTACCAGGAAACCCCAACGCCGGCCCCGTCCGGCGGGCCGTTTGGCCCCATCGTCGGGCCGAACTACACCCCCGCGCCGCTGCATACGCCGCTGCCCGACATGGTGAAAGAACGCCCCTGCGGATTAACCATCACCGGGGCCCAGGTGGCCCTGTTCCAGTCACCGGATCCGACCAGCACGCCGGCCGGAGTCGCCTACGAACGGGATGCGCTTCAGGTCTTGCAGGTCAGCACGGACGCGGCCGGGAATCGCTGGGCGCAGACGCCGCGCGGCTGGCTCGCCATGACCGACGCCGGCACGGAAATCGCCCGGCTGGATCATGTCCGCGCCTGCGATATTCTGATGGGTGTCACGCCCAAATTGACGCTGCTCGGCCTGCACGTTCTGAACGGCACCAGCGATCAGGCCGTGCTGTCGTTCGTGCGCCGCATGGCCGAGAGCGGCCACCCGGTCAGCACGATCAAGGGTCTGAACAGCAGCGAGAATCTGCTCAACGAAATCGAAACCACCTCGCCTGAAACCGTGACGGTCTACCGCTCTCTGCTGTCGGGGGATGGCTTTGGCGACTGCCCGGTGGATGTGCGCGAAGAGCCTGATCCCGCCGAGACCGCGCGGCGCTGGATGAACGGACTCGAAGAATACTGGGGCATGGTCAACGCCGATTTTTACGAGGTCATCAACGAATGTCCGGCGGGCTTGCAGTGGATCAACGATTTCATGATCGAGGTCATGAAGATCGCCAATGAGCGCGGGCGCTGTTTGCTGCTGTTCTCGTTCCCTGGCGGCCACCCGGATTTGCAGAGCTTCAACACGATCCTGCCCGCCTACCAGTACGCACTGGATCACCCCTGCCAGCCCGGCCGGACGCACGGCATTTCGCTGCACGCCTACAGCATGGAAGATGGCAAGATGTTATCCGAGGCGGATGTGTGGGTCGCGCGGCGGCACGAGATCATCTACGAGCGCCTGCTCGAAACACTGCCCGCAGCCGCCAATCTCCCCGTTTACCTGACCGAAGTCGGCATCGGTGGGGGGCAGACCTTCCCCGGCTGCGATACGGTCATCAAAGACGCCCTGCTGTATACGTACCAACTCGAAACCGCGCCATATATCAAGGGTTTCCACCTGTGGAGCGTTGGCACCGGCACCGGCTGGTATGACATCACCGACTGCCTGCCCGCCCTGGCCGATGAGCTGATCCGCTACTACAGCGATTAGCAGTCCCCTGCCAAATTAGCCTCACCCCCTGCCCCCTGTCCACGCGTGGAGAGGGGAGACCGCACGCCGATCAAGCCCCCTCTCCATCTCATGGAGAGGGGATTTAGGGGTGAGGCTGCAAATAAACTATAAAATCCCCATAAAAAACCCGTGCCGATGCGCCCCCGGTCACGCTGTGGTCACGCTGAAAGACGAAACTGAGGATAACCAGCGCACCATGAGGGACTTTCATCAAAAAGTGTGGCGCTGCAAGTCCGCCTGCATATAATCGGTAGTGGTGCCAAACGCGCACTCAAAGTCCACAAACGGGAGGAAATCAGGTATGTTGTCACGTCAGGTTACTCGTTGGTTTACGTTGGCGCTGGTCGTCATGATGGCGGCGGCGCTGGCCCCGGCGGTGGGTGTGAGCCATGCTGCCGGCGGCGTGCTCGCTTATGGCGATGTGGTCAACGGACAGATCAGCAACGCCACCTATTTTGAAGCCTGGGAGTTTGAAGGCAGCAAGGGCGATCACGTCGAGATCTTGATGGAAGGCGACGGCAAGCTCGACCCCTACCTGGGAGTCATCGAAGCGGCCTCGGAACAGGTCTTGGCGGAAGATGACGACAGCGCCGGCAACAGCAATGCCTATATCGAAATGACTCTGCCTTCGAGTGGGTCATTTGTCATCGTCGCCACCCGCTACAATCTGGACGCGGGCACCAGCCAGGGCGGCTACACCCTGTCGCTGGCCGGCGGCGGCAACACCACCACCACGACCTCGACCGTCTCCAACACGTCGCCGTCTGAGCCCCAGGAAATTGACGCGGGCGTATGGTACATGGGCGACGCGTCGACGACCGAAGCGATGAGCGGCTCGATTGAAAATGACGCCTTTGCCCAGCTCTACTCGGTCGAGCTTGAGGCGGGCAGCGAATTTGTCGCCGCCATGTTCGCGGATGGCAGCTCGCTCGACCCGTACCTGATCCTCATGACCGAAGACGGTGATGTGCTGGCTGAAGATGACGACAGCGGCGCGGATATTGAAGGCGCGGGCAAGAGTGATGCCTTGATTTATGCGGTAGTGCCCGACAGCGGCGTGTACTTCATCGCGGCGACCCGTGCTGGCGTCGCGCAGGGTAAGACGACGGGCGCGTATGCCCTGATCGCGGGCATCCCCGAGGCGTCGCAGGACGACCCGGTGGACGAGCCGGAACCCGTATCCAACGAAGAACTGCCGCCGGGCGTGGAAGCCATGGGCATGATCGAAGTCGGCCAGACGGGCCAGGGCACGATCGGCAGCGACAGTTACTTCCACCTCTACGCTTTTGAGGGTCAGGCCGGCCAGCAGGTCACGATCACCATGCGCAGCGCTGGCAGTCTGGATGCCTACCTGGGCATCATCGACCCCAACGACGAAGTGATTGCCGAGGACGATGACAGCGGCGGCGGCACGGACGCGCAGATCTCGCTCCGTCTGCCCGAAAGCGGTGTGTATGTCATCGTGGCGACTCGCAACGGTATGGACGCCGGCACGAGCGAAGGTGATTACACGCTCGAAGTGGTCGAGGGTACGCCCGAAGCGCCCGAAGGCCAGACCGGCATCGGTGGGTTCGGCGGCCTGCCCGGTCGCGCGGTCCAGGTCGAGGAAGGCCAGACGCTCTACCTGCGTGGCACTGGTGCATCCGAAGACCAGGCCAAGAACTCGCCGGTGGAGCAGTTTGTCCAGGGCAGCACCCTGCCCGGTCGCTCCAACCCGATTGACGCCGTGCAGCGTGGGTTCACCCCCATCATCCGTCGCTAATTGATCGATGGCCGGGAAACCGGCCGCGCAGCGAACATCCCATTCTGTCCCCTCCAACCGAGGGGACTTTTTTTCCAGATGTAGAGCTGCACCGTCTGTAATGGCGAGTATTTCGTAGGGGCGTATCGCCATACGCCCCCACCGATTGCGAGGGCATGATGGAAATTCAGTATCCGGTGCAAAAACTCGGGGTGTGATTGAGAGATCGCCTGCGAAGACGCCGGACGTTAAAACGGTCCGGCTGTGTTCCAAAAAGTCCGCTGAAGGGACTCCTGTCCAGCCCCTTCAGCGGGCTTCCAGGTTTCTACAATAGCCGCGCGGTTTATGCTGTTTAACAATTAAGCGCGGAAATAAAATACAGGCCTCACCCCCCGGCCCCCTCTCCAGCCGAGCTAGAGAGGGGGAGAGCGGCGCCGCCCTTTTCCCTCGCCCTGGCTTGGCCGGGGAGAGGGCAGGGTGAGGGGCGTTTAATCCGGCCCAATTTGTAAAACCGCATCAACCCGCGGCGTCATGCTGCTCCCTGTCTGCTGATCTCTGACTCACGACTCAAAACTCATGACTCACAACCCATGATTTACCACCCCAGCCGTGCCTGCAAGCGCTCGATCACGTGGTAGATAATGGGGCACGACCCCGCGCCGCGCGCGATTTCAGGATACAACCAGCGGAAATCGGGCGTCAGGGCAGGATAATCGCGGCAGGACTGCGGGCGGTACGCATACACCGAGCAGAGCTTATGGCGCATCAGGGGACAGGGCGAACAGCGGAACACACCCCACTCGCCCTGCTGCTCCCCGGCAGTTTGATCCACGTAGGACGCGATCACATGGTCGGGCGGCAGGTTGAGCGCGGCCGCCAGCGGGGGAATATCAGCGGGCGTCAGGCCCACGACCAGCGATCGGCAGCAGTTGCCGCAGGCGGTGCAGTCGATCTGGGGGATCACGTCGGCGGCGATGGCGTTCACCAGCGCGTCAAGCTCGGAATCAGAGCGCCCCTCGCGATCCCACATGATGTCGAGGTAGTGACCGAAGGCTTCATAATCGTCGCGGCACTGCCGGGCCTGCGCGGCGATCGCGGCCAGATCGGTTTCCAGCGGTCCCGTCATGGGCTAGTCGGGGGCCTGACCTTCTCGCTTGGCCCGTTCGGCGCGCTGCTCGATCTGACCCAGAATCTCGGCAAAAGTTTCGCTCAGAAAATTCGTTAGCTCATCCGATTCTTCGAGTTCTTCTTTCGCGACTTGGCGCATGGTGGCGATAAACGTCTCGCGGTTGATGATCCCCTGCTGGATCAGCATGCGGGCCAGGGATTTCGCAATCACAAAACCATCCACGCCGCGCGCGCCCAGGCTGGCCAGGCCGCCGAACAGGTCGCCAAAAATTTCTTGAGTGGTCCGAATATCGTCTTGCACGCGACTTCTCTCCTCATAGTCCGGTCCAGGCGCTCCATTGTAACGCGAACTCCGCGACTTCGCTCCTGTACTTTGGTATCAGTTGCCCAGCCCGGATCGTGGGGATACCATAAGATACCAAGACGGTTTACCCCTATCCCCGTCCGACCTTTGGTCGGCACCCTTCCCCGCGCGCGGAGAAAGGGCAGGCCTAGGTCCTCTCCGTTTACGGAGAGGGATTAAGGGAGGGGTCAATCGGCAGGTCAAGTCACACATCACAAGGGGCACATCATGCTGGATCGCCGCACGCGTATCTTGCGCTGGATTTTTCGCTTTCTGGGCTGGCTGGTGGTGCGGACACTCACCCGCACCTCGATTACCGGGCGCGAGCATCTCAACACCGCCGGGCCGGTGATCTTTGCCGCCAACCACACCTCGACCTTTGACGCTCTGCTGCTGATCACGCTGCTGCCGCCGGATACCACGCTTATCGGGCCGGGCGATTTCCCGCTGCTCTGGCCGGCGAATTGGGTGGTGAAATGGGCGGGTCTGATCCTGATGAAGCGCGGCTCGGTGGACCGGGAAGGGCTGAAGCGCATGATCGATCCGCTCAAGGCCGGGGGGCGGCTGGCGATGTTCCCCGATGGTGGAACGTGGGAGAAACCGATCGAGGACGTGAAATCGGGCGCGAACTACCTGTCGCATGCGACGGGCGCGCGGATCGTGCCGATGGGCTTTGGCGGCACCTACCAGATCTGGACGCGGATCCTGCGCCTGCAATTCCCGCGCGTGACGGTGCGGATCGGATCGCCGCTGCCGCCGACCACCGTCTCCGAGGATCGCAAGCGCCGCCAGGACGATCTCCAGGCTGCCGCCGTCGATCTGATGCGCCGGATTTATGATCTGCTCCCGGTGGATACGCGGGCGCACTATGACCGTCAGGGCCGGCTGGAATTCAGCGGCGCGCTGCGCTTCCGGCCAGACAATCGGCCCGTGCCGGATGTGTCATTCGATGCACTGGCGGAACTTGTCAGCAAGCCCAATCTGTTCAGCCCGCTCTACCGGAATGCGCGGCTTCCGGTGCGGCCGTTTGCGCGCGCGGGGCGCTACGTGCCCGCCCGGCAGATGAAGCGCGCGGCGGATGCCCTGCACGCGGCTTTCAGTGCGGGCGATTTTGCCGGCTATCTCGAATACCGCCTGGGCGAGACGAAAGCCGCCGAGATCCGCACGGCGCTGGCGGCAATCAGCGCGTCGATCGATGGCGCGGGCGATGGGATACAGGTGGCGTTTGTGCCGCGCGTGGTGGAGAAGCTCACCGGGGAATCGAATCCCCCGGCACCGAGTAATACCATGCTCCCCCTCTCCGCGCGTGGCAAGCGTGCTGGTCACGCCGGGGGGCGGGGTGAGGTAAAGCTGACGGCTGACCGCTGAAAGCTGACCGCTGCTTGCGGTGCCGGGACTGAGGCTAATTCCCCTTCCAACTCGTTTCGGTGTCCGTACCGGCCGGCGCGCTGGAATCCATCACCTCGAAGGTCGTCTGTGACATGAGTTGACCGTCGAGCAGCAGCTCGACCGTCCAATCGCCCGCCTCGAACGCGCCGCTGTTGGGCACAATCGAGCAGTACGCGCAGATGTTAAAGTAGTCCTGATTCGGAATCCAGCATTCGACGTCGTCAATGTACAACTCGCCGTTGACCGTCCATTTGGCGCTGAGCTGCGAGCCGGAGGGCAGGAAATCGATCCGCGTATTGACATAGATCGTGTCTTCGGCGGGATCAAACACGGAGGTGACGCCCACCGCGCAATCCGACGAATTGAGATCGGTCGCGGTCACCGTCTGCGAGAACTGCGTCAGACCATTGCCCGCCGTCGTGCTCGTACCCGGCGTCGGGGTGATGGCTCCACCACCCGCGATCGGCGTGTCCTGGGGCTGGATCTGCGGGCCGGGCCCGACCGCCGCCACATCGGGCGCGGCGGGGGTGATCTGAACGCCGGCTGAGCCGCCCATTTCGAGCACGGTGAGAGTCGCCCGTGCGGCCAGCGATTTGTTCTCGGCCTGGCTCAGCCGGGCCTGTAACACCACGTTTTGCGTGGCGTACTGTTCCAGTGCAATAACCGTCAAGAGCGGGGTACCAATCGCGTCTATCGTGGCCTGATACTGGGCGTTTTTGGTCTCCAGTTCGTCGACTTTAGCGCCGCTGATGGTATCGCAGGCGCTGATAACTGCGGCGATCAACGCCAACGCTAGTACACGGTACGAAAAACGCATGAGTTACTCCTTCGACAACGTAAACCGACGGCACCCCCTTTGATCCAACGCCCCTAGTGTAACGCAAAAGCACCAACCTGTCTTCCCGATGAATGATCGGCGATTGGTTACACGGGATGAAGCCCCCATAAAAAGAAAAGCCCCGTGTTGGGCACGGGGCTTCCTTCGATAAGACAGGTTGGATTACAGATTTTGGACGATGTTCGAGAAGATGTTGCCGATGGCCGGGCCAAGCAGGACGAGGATGATGATCACGACAACAGCAACGAGCACCAGGATAAGGGCGTATTCGACGAGGCCCTGGCCCTCTTCACGCGGTTGGTACAGCATAATGGTCTCTCCTTGAGATGAAAACATGATGGATACGAGAATGTATCTTGATATTAGCATGCAACGAGTACCGGTGCAATAGGCCTATGTTCCTTTTGACAAAATTCATACAATCTTTACGATTCGTTTAGGTTGGTGCGGCTGTTCAAACGTGTTAAGATGAACGTGGAGGAACCCAACCATGCCTGTGACCGATGCGGATCTGAACCAACCGGCCCACGCGCACCTGCTGCGCCCGGCGACCGAAACTGTCTTCAGCGCGCTGCGCGTCTGGCGCGATACGCCGGGCCGCCAGGAATGGTGGTGGCTGGTCATCGAGCACGACGCACAGCGGTATACGGCGCTGCGATTTTCCGAGCTGCGCGATCTGCTGGTGCAGCGCAAGCGCCGGACGCATATGAACACCCCGCTCACCAAACTCCCGGCACGGCGCGACAACCCCGACGACCCGGATCACCCGCTGCCCGGTGTGGTCACCCCGATCGTGGTGGATGGGGCCGTCACCGGCGCGGCCGCCGCGCGTGAGATCGCGCACACCAGTCCGGGGCAGGTTGTCGTGATCGTGCAGGATGGGCAGTTCCAGGGCATTATCAGCATCACCAGCCGGACATTCGCCTTCGCGGACAAGCCGCTGCTCGATCTGCTGGAAGATTTTGAGATGGGCGGCGAATCGGAGACGATTATCATGCCGCACTCGACTCCGAACGACGAACCCCCACCCGGCGACCCACCCAATCCGCCGGATGTGGGAATATAGAACCCGATCTTGTGAATTGCAGGGGCGTTTGGATGCTCTTTGAATAGTCGGGCCGCAAAAACGCCCCTCACCCGGCGAGCAAGCTCGCGCCCTCTCCCCGGCCAAGCCAGGGAGAGGGTTGCGCGCGTGTCTGCCCCTTCGCCTAGCTCGGCTGGCGGAGGACCGGGTTAGGGGCTGCGAATTAGCCACCCACCGCCAGCGAATTGAGCATGTCCTCATACAGCCGCGTATACAGATCCCAGCCGTATTTCCCCGTGGTGATCGCCTTGAGCACGATGGCCCGCCCATCCGGCAGCGCGAACGCCCCGATCGTCGTATTGACCGGCGGATCCTGCGTCGGGTCCTTGACCACGCCGATCGTGCCCTCGTCGAACGTATCCGTCTGCCAGTCGGCCGTCTCGGGATCGGTGAGTTCGGCCAGCGCCGCCTCGACCGAATCGGCGTAGTAGATCTGGAAGGTCGCTGTTTCGGCGAAGCGATTGTTCTCGGATGGCGTGATCTCGATCGGGATGTCGCCCTCCTCATCCGTGGCGGCGGTGAAATAGCGCGTCGGGTAGCTCACCGTGATACCGCCCACCGACGCTTCGCCGTCCATATCCATCACCAGCGGGACGGGGCACTCGGTATCATCGGGATCGCTGCACCCCGGTAACTGGCTCCCGGTGCCGAGTCCGACGTTCTGCCCTGAGTTCGAGATCCTCGCCCCCGCCGGTATCGAGCGCCGGGGCGCTGCTCGTCGCCGTGGCGGTGATCTCGCTGCCGTTCCCGCCGCTATCACCATTGTCATCCCCGTAATCATCGTCCCCGCAGGCGGCCAGCGCCAGCGCGACGATCACCACAGCCGCTGCCAGCCAAATCCATTTGAAGTGTCGCATCAGGTTATCTCTCTTATCCGGTGTTTTTGGAATCACAAGCAGAAGTTTAACGAGATTCGCGGCGAAGGGGTAGTTCAAAAGGGGTTATTGGTGATTAGTTTTTGGTTGTTGGTTGTTAGCCGGGGTCTTATTGTCCCATCCCATAAATGATGGCGTAACCGGGTGTTATGGTAGGGGAGCACCCCTGTAAACGTGCTCCCGGTGCGACTGGACAGGTCGCCCGACCGCACAGGCAGTCGAGCTTCGCTCAACCGGGCGGACACGGGGGTCCGCCCCTGCGATTGCCTCATTATTTGGAATACGTCCCTATCACCAACAACTAATAACCAATCACCATCTACTGGTCCGGCGGGGGCGGCGCGCCGACCGGATGGCGCGGCAGGCTGAGCGTGAACGTGCTGCCCTGGCGCACGACACTCTCCACCGTCAGATCGCCGCCATGACGCATCGCCAGCAGGCGCGACACGGGCAGGCCCAGCCCGGTCCCTTCGTCGCCGGTATCGGGCCGTCCGCGCTGATGCTGGAACGGCTCGAACAGGTAGCGGCGATGTTCGTCGCCGATGCCCGGCCCCGTATCCCGCACGCGGATCGACACGGTGTCCGCGTCAAAATCGGCGGTCAGCACCACCTCGCCCGCCGGGGTGAACTTGACGGCGTTGCTCACCAGATTCATCAGGATATAGCGCAGCCGTTCGAGGTCGGCCCAGACCGGCGGCAGCGGCTCGGTCAGGTTCAGCAGATCCAGCCGGAGGGTAAGATGGTGATCGGCATAGGCAACCTGATGCAGCGCGCGCGCCGCGTTCATCACGTCATCCAGCAGCGGATTCAGCCGCACCCACTCCAAATTAAGCTGGAGATGCCCGGCCTCGACCGACGAGAGATCGATCATATCTTCGACCAGCGCTTGCAGGGCGCGCCCCTGGTCCAGAATGGTCTGGCGCTGTTCGAGCGTGATCTCCGACAGGCCGCTGCTGGGGATGATCTCTGCGCTGGCGATGATCGTCTCGATCGGCGCGCGGAAGCGCTGCGAGGCGTTGTGCAGAAAGCGCGATTTCAGGTAATTCGCCTGGTTGGCATGCAGGGTGCCCTGGGCGAGATCGCGGTTGGAATTTTGCAGCGCCTTTACGGCCTGGGCATTGTGCAGCGCCACGCCGAGCGCGCGCGCCAGCCCTTCGAGCACGGCAATATCGTCCTTCTGGAAGGCGTCACGGTGATCGGCTTCCAGGTTCAGCACGCCGAACACCTGCTCCCCGGCCTTGAGCGGGATGGCGAGCGCGCTCTGGCTGGCGGGCAGATTCGGCCGGCGCTGGTAGCGCGGCTCGATAAAATCATCGGGGACATACAGCGGCTTGCCGTTGCGGGCCACCCAGGCGATGACGCTGTTCGCCGCGTCGCGGATCGTCAGGTCGGGCAGCGCGGCCTGCTGCATCGGGTCGCACGACGTGATCCGCCCGGACTCCGAGTTCACCAGCAGCACTTCGGCGTGATAGAGCCGGAAGCGCTCGCGGATGACGCGCGTCGCCGTGTCGATCAGCGGGCGCGGGTCGAGGATAGTGCTGATGGCCGCCAATATGTCGGCGGCGATCTCAAGCTGGCCGACTTTGCGCGTCAGTTCGCGCGCGCGCAGGTCGATAATCTCCTGGCTTGAGTGGGTATAGGCGTCAAGCTGTCGCTGGCTTTCGGCCAGCCGGTCGATCATGCGGTTGAACGTATCGCCCAGTTCGATCAGTTCGCGGTCCGTGTTGGGTGGGACGCGCACCCGGTAGCGATAGTCGCCGGCCGCCACGGCGCGCGCGCCCTCGTGCAGCCGGTCCAGCGGGGTCACGACGGTGTGCAAAATGCGCCGGATCAGCCATTCCCCGGCCAATCCGGTCACGATCAGCGCCAGCGCGATCAGGGCCACCGCGCGCACCACCATCGGGATGTAATCGCTGAGCGGCGTTTCGACGACGAGTGTATACCCTTCCGCCGGGAAAGACTCGGCCCGCCCGACGACCCATTCACCCTCAAGCCCCCGGTAGAGGCGTGTCGCAGCGCCGCCATCCCGCGCATCATCAAACACCGCGAAACGCGCCGGGTCGCGCCGGGCGGATCGATCCGGTCCGGCCGCGATCAGCGTGCCGCGCTCGTCCAGCAGGTAGGCGTAGCCGTGTTCACCCACGCTGCCCGCCAGGATTGGCTCCCACAGCCGCCGCGGATCGGCGCGGGCGATCACCACGTCACCGCCCGCCAGCGGAGCCGCCAGGACCAGCGCGGGCGGATCATCGCCGTCCAGCGCCGCGTAGGACGGGTTGGCCGAATCGTGCAGGGCTAGATAGGCGGGATCGGCCGTCCAGTCGGGCGGGTTTCGCTGCGTGGATTCCGGGGCGTGCGCGGTTTCTTCGCCGTCCGCGCTCACCACGCTGATCTCGGCCAGCGCCGGGTTCAGCGCCAGCAGATCGGCCAATGCGCTGTCACTCTCGCCATCCGCAGCGCGGTCCCCGGCATAAATCAGCATGTCCTGGGTCTGCGCGATCGTCTGGCCGAGCGCGACGTGCATCTGCCGGCTGGTGGACTCGTGCAGCCGGCTGATCGCGCTGCGCTGCTCCAGCACGACGATCAGCACCGCGCCGCTCACCACGATCAGGATCAGCGCGTTGAGTCCGAGGATCATCAGGGCGCGCCAGCGCGTGCGCAAACTGCGCGGCAGGCTGCGCGCCGTGTGGGGTCGCTGGACAGGGACTGTCGGTTGAGTAGCGCGTGCAGGCATAAGGGTAATGAACTTACGCGTGAGTGGTCACTGGCTGCATTATATGCGCGCCCGGACAGATGGGCAATCATACGGATCAAAAAAGCCGGGGGGTCGCCCGGCTGGCTGGCGGTGAGAGGGTTTCCCCGTGGTGTTAGCCCCTCACCCTGCCCTCTCCCCGGCCAAGCCAGGGCGAGGGTATCGTGCCGGTATCCCCCTTCCCCTAGCTGGGCTGGGGGAAGGGGCGGGGGTTAGGGGCTAGCTCGGCTTCGAGTGATGCGTGCCGTCTGAAGGGCGGCTGTCGCGGGTGGGATCGCAGCAGATCCAGTACAGAATACCCGGAACGACGATGAAAAACAGAACGGTCAGCCAGAACATGCTGAAGGCATCGGCAGACATGGCACACCTCCACACTATTCCAAGCGGACAAGGTGTGTGCGATGCAAGTGTCGTTAATCTCAGTATAGCACAGGCTGTGGCGGGTGTATACGGGGTTAGTGATAAATTTCACAGTTGGGTCGCCGCGCGCTGGGGATGATCTGCCCGCGCGTGAACTCTCCCAGCGGGCCGAGCGGCACCGGCTGGTAGAGGCTCTGGTCCCACGCCCACAGCACAAAATGGATATGCGGCCCGGTGGCGTAACCCGTGCGCCCCATCACGCCGATCACCGTGCCAGCCGCCGCCTTCCCAACCTCGATCCACTCAAAATCCGGCAGGGCGTCCGCCGCGAGCCGCCAGAAGGCCAGCGTTGCCGCTTCGTCCAGGTGCCCGTAGACCGTGCTGGTGATGCCATCGTCCGCGACCACACGCGCCGCGATCCCGATGTCGATCAGGTGATCGGGCGTGCCGTAGCGCTTGAGGTAGACCGTTCCGCCGTGCGCGGCGTAGACCGGCTGTTCCGGTGCGCCCGTCGCAAAATCCACCGCGAATCGATTCTGCGGCGTGGAATGGTGGTAGCCCCAGGAGACCATCCAGTCCCGCGTGCAGTCGAAAGGCAGCAGCAGCCGGATCGGGGTGAAGACTTCGCCCGGCGCGGGCAGATCGGGATCGCCAGGGATGGTGCCGCCCAGCGCGCGCGCGATGTCCGGCAGATGATCCGCGTGGGCCGATCCCAGCAGCATGAACCCGCCCGGATTGCGCAGGTCTTCGGGGATGAAGCGGTCGCGGTAGCGATCGGCGCGGGCGGCAGTCGGCAGCGCGGTGATCGATCCGTCCGCCTCCGTCTTGAGGATGGCGCGTTCCAGCGGCTCCGACGCAGCAAACCCGCTTAGCTCGGTCGTATCGAGCAGATCGGGCGTGTAATGTTCAAGCGGCCCCAGGTAGAGGATCGCATCCGGCATGGGGGCGGACGCGGGCAGCGCATAAAGCCCGTGCGCGTCGAACACGACCAGCCACGGATCGGCGGTTGTTTCCCCGGCCGCAAGATCGATGACCTGCGGCCAGCCGATCAGCCGCGTCTCGCCGGAGTCGAATGTCACGATCAGCGGCATTTCAAATCGATCCGGCGCATCGCCGTTCGCGCTCGCCGCCTCGATCGTATATCGGGCGCTGTCCTCGCGTGTGATCGTCAGGTGCGTGGGGCTGTTGACGGACGCATACACGATCTCCACCGTGACGCCGGCTTCCGGCAGACGGAAAATTCCCTGTGTGGTGGGCGTGATCAGCAGCGTATCGCGCGCGGCCTGCCCCCGCACCGAACCCGCCCCGCTGAGGATGATCGCCAGCACGAGCACAAGTGCCGTGATGATACACGGCCGATGCTTTACCTCACCCCGTCCGACTGGTCGGCATCCCCTCTCCACACGCGGAGAGGGGACTATTTGGCGTGCCGGCTCCCCCTCTCCGTATTTGGAGAGGGGGGCGGGGGGTGAGGTAAACCACAGACGGCTGCGGAACGTTTTACGCACAAAAGAACCTATCTTCACGCCGGCGGCGTCGGATCGTCCGGCTCCGGGCGTCCCGGGATCTCGTCAGGGGCGGGCGCAGCGGGCGTGCTGCCCGGCAGCCGCGATCGCGGGATCTCCACATCATCCATCGCGCCGCCCTGGTAGGGGGGCTGAGCGTGCGGCGCCGGATTCTGCGCGGCCTGGGCGGCAACCCTCGGCCAGATCTGATCTACGGCATGCAGCACGGCGGGATCGGTCGGGTTGATCGAGCGGGCCTGCTGCACATAGTTCCAGGCTTGTTCCGGTGTATCGGCCAGATTCGCCAGTTGCAGCCAGGCCGCGATGCTGCGCGGCTGGATCTGGAGCACGCGCGTGAAGTGCTGGCGGGCTTCTTCGCGCCGCCCACCGAGCGCCGCCTGGACGCCCATAGTGTAATACGTTTCGGGTTTCGAGCCGGGAGGGATCATGCTGCTCGCGGCGGCGGGCGTGCCAAAGCGGTTGACCGGATCGTAGGCGGGCGGCTGGCTGTAGACTGGCTTTTCTTTCGGGCGGCGCGGATTCTGCCCGCCAATGTAGCCGCCGAGCGTACCGGCCACCGCGATAATGATCAGAAACAGAAACTGGATCACGAAGTTTGTGGTGCTCGAACACGCACAAATCAGGAAAACCAGCGCCGTTCCCACGCCGATCATACCGCCATAGGCGGGACCCTGATCCGGTGAGGCCGCATTCACGGACGCGGCGCGCCACCCCGTCCCAAACGTGACAACCCCGATCAGCGCCCACTGGATGATGCTGAGCCGGTCGAGGGCCGGTGAACCCTCGCGTGCTTCCTCCATGATGTTGTCAGATTCTTCTCGAAGGAGGTCCTCTTGTTCCTGCTGCGACAGGTTGGGATCCATGCTGCTGAGCGTATCCCACATGCGCGCCATGGCAAACATCATATACAGTGCAAAAATGATCACCACGCCAATCGCGAAATTGAGCGCGATCATTTTGAGAATCGGACCTCGTTGCAGATTCTGAAACATCATCGTGTGGGTTCCTTGCCCGGATGGGCGGTATAACAGGCGACTCACAGTGAAGTATAACACGTTGTCCGCGGGGCGGGGGATGTCTGTCTGGGAGGTGGTTCTGTAGGGACGAGTTAACAAACCCGCCCCTATAAGCACCACCTTGTTCGCCATCGGCTCCCCCTCTCCGCGCGTGGAGAGGGGGACGGGGGGTGAGGTAAAGCTAACGGCTAACGGCTAACCGCTAACCGCTGCCTACTGGTTAAAATAATCCGCGATCTCGATGTCGTCCTCGATCACTTGATTCACGATGTCGCGCACAAAATGCAGCGGAATCGCGCCCGCCCAGATCTGGCCGTCCGGCAGGGTGAGCGGTGCGATCGGATCATCACCCTTGCCCATAGCGAGCGTCGGCGTGCCGGTCATGCCCTTGTCGTTAAACTCCGTGCGGATCGTGTCGATGGAGTCGTTGTATTGGGTGTCGCTCATGCAGGTCGCCAGCGCGTCCATATCCAGGCCAAAATCGCCCAGAAGCTCTTTGATCCCGTCTTCGCTGTAGGCTTCTTCGGGTCCCAGATCCAGATAGCCCTGGAACAGCGCCTCGGCCACGGTGAAGCCCTTACCCTGTTCGGCGGCGCAGTAGGTCGCGTGGGTGGCGTTCGTCGCCAGGGGATCGCCGGCCAGCGCCGCGAACTCGTACTGCACGCGGCCTTCTTCGACTTCCAGCGCGATCAGGCGCTCGACGCTGCGGCTGTAGTTCACGCAGTGCCCGCAGGTAAAGCTCAGGTACTCGGTGATCTTCACCGGCGCGTCAGGATCGCCCACGACCAGCTTATTCTGCTCGGCCAGGCTCGCCTGCCACGCGGCATCCACGGCGGCATAATCGGGTTCGGGCGGGTTCACCGTCATGCTGTCGAGAACACCCTGGATCACGGCCTCGCTGTCGCTGCCGGCGGCGGTGGTCGCCTGGAGGTAAATGGCGTCGCCGCGATCGCCGTAGGGCAGCAGGATGAAGAAGCGCCGCGCGTTGTCTTCCGTGGTGTAGACAATCGATTTGCCATCCATCCCGCCCGCCGTGTAATCCTCGATGTCGGCCCCCACCTCGTCGGCCACGGGCTGAAGCGCCGATTCGAGCGTGACGTCACTCGCCAGCAGGCCGGTGAAGCCGCGGATCGTGACAAACGCGCCCTGCTGATTTCCCTCAATCGCTTCGGGCGAGACGAGCGCGATGTCGTACTCCTGCCCGTCGCCGGGGTAGTTCAACCAGCCCTCGGGCAGCGTGAAGCCGATGCCGTATTCTTCCCACACGAACTGCTCCGGCGGATCCTGCCGCCACAGGGCAGGCGAATCCAGCGGGGTGCGCGAGATCAGCGCCCGCGTATCGTCCGAGCCGGCGGGCAGCAGGCTGCTCGTTGCGGTGTTGAACTCGATGCTGCTGATCATGGCGCTGACCACCGGGCGGAAATTCTCCCAGGCAGCATCGCGCGCCGCGAAGATCAGCAGGGTCAGGCGGCCGTCGGGCAGTTGCAGCAGCAGCGGGCGCAAATGCAGCACCGGATCGCTGCTGTCGTCGCGCAGTTCGTAGGTCACGCCGTCCATCCCGTTGACCGAGATGTCCTCAAGATTGGAGGCGAGCGCATAATCCAGTGCGGAAGCTTCGGCTGCCTCGCGCAGATCCAGCCCAACCACGTCCTCCAGCATCGTCGCCTGGAGGATGTGATACCGCGCGTCGCCCGTGACCGCGTCGGGATCGGGCGTGGCGATCAAGGTTTCCGTCTCCGCCGTGGGATCGAGTTCGATCATCCAGTTATCCGGCAGATACAGCACCAGCCCGGTATCTTCCCACACATACCGCTGGGGCAGCTGCACCGACACGACACTCTCTGAGCTTTCGACTCCGGCCGCTTTCGCCCCGAAGGACATGCTGGCCTGCATCGCTTCCAGCGTGGGCAGGTACGCTGCCTCGCCGCCCGTGCGCACGACATACGCCACGCCGATCACCGTGTCGTCATCCAGCGCGATCAGGGTCATGAGCCCGTGAGCATCCGGGTTCCTCCACGTCATGCTGGCCGACAGGGTGACGTATCCGTTCAGCGAGCCGGTGATGGGGATATTGAACGTCGCGCCCGATCCGCTCATAATCTGCGACATCGCACCGAGAAGCTGGTTCGCGTGCGTGTCGGGTACATCAAACAGGATCAGTTCCGGGCCGCGTCCATCGCTGACGTCGAGCCCGTCGGGGCGCACGCTGAGCACGGTGTCTTTCTGCACCACGCTCCAACCAGCGGGATAGCTTAGGGAAACGCCGTGCTTCTCCCAGGTGTAATCATTGGTCAATGGAGCCTGCGCGCCGCTGACCACGGCCCCGGTAAACAGGCTGGCCAGCAGGATCACCAGGGCGAGAATTTGTAATTTTCGTTTCATTGGTACTCTTCTCCGTAGGGTGGAAACCTTCTCAAGATTATAACGGGTCTGCTCCTTTTTGTCTGGGTGGTGGGCGGCCGTTCCAGGAGGTTCCCTCAAGGCACATCTTCGCGTACAATAAGGCGAGGCTGCCGCCGCATTCACATAACGCTAGGAAAGAACCCGCATGTCTACGGTGATGCTGCCCGACACCGTGCGCGCCCTCTACCCCTTCAAGTCGTCGTTCATGACCCTCAGCGACGGCCACCGGATGCACTACGTCTCCGAAGGGCCTGACGAGGGCGACGTGCTGGTGTTTGTGCATGGCTATCCAACCTGGAGCTTTGCCTACCGCGCGCTGCTGGTCTATTACGGCGCGCTGGGCTATCGCTGCATTGCCGTGGATCATATCGGCTGGGGCCTGAGCGACAAGCCCACCGGCCGGCGCTATCATACCCTTCGGCAGCATAATCAGAATCTCGCGGAGTTCCTGACCCGGCTCAACCTGCCCCCGATCACCCTGATCATGGAGGATTGGGGCGGCCCGTTTGGCCTGAGTTATGCCATCCAGCACCCGGACCGCATCCGGCGGCTGGTGATTAGCAATACGTGGGCGTTTCAGGACAGCTACCCCAACCGGCTGGAGCGGCTGGTCAAATGGACCACGCGGCCCGGCATCGCGGAGCTGCTGTTCGGCACGTTCAACGTCACGCTGAATATCGTCTTGCAGCGCTGGACCGCCCGGCAGCTTTCGGAAACGGTGCTCAGTGCCTACAAAGTGCCCTTCCGCGAGACGCGCCACCGTGCCGCGCTCGTCCAGTTCCCCCGGATGGTCAACATCACCCCGGAGCATCCGTCGGCGGCGATCATGCGCGCCATCGAGAGCGGAGTAGGCTCGCTGCGGGATATTCCGGCGCTGATCCTGTGGGGTGACGAAGACCCGATCTTTCCGCCGGATGTCGCCGCGCACTGGAAGACTCTGCTGCCGCGCGCCGCCGGCCCTTACCTGATCGAATTGGCGCGCCACCTGATCAACGAAGACGCCCCCGACACCATGATCGAGCACCTCGACACCTTTTTTGAGAGGAGCTAACCATGTGGCATACCGCACCACCGTTGGTTATTAGTTTTTGGTTCTTGGTTAAGCACGACTTCTCTCAGCTGCTTTGACTGATCACTAAAAACTAACAACCAAAAACCAAAAACTGATCACTTCTGTGGTGAACTGTCTTTCCTGAGCCATAAGCCAACCGCAGGGCGCGCGTCGTTGACAGCGAAAGCGCCTATGGTATAATGTCGCTCGCTCTGAAGGTGGAGCTTGAATTGATTGAACCACGCCAGCCAGTGCTCATTTCTCCGCCTGGCTCGTTTTTTTGTTAAGGACGGTGTCGAGCATGGTGATCAAGTTCGCTCTCAAGCTGCTCATGGGGATACTGCTGGTTTCGGCGCTGCTGGCGGCGCTGCTGTCCCGGCCAGATCTGAGTGCCGCCCAGGAAACACCACCGCCGCCGCCTGCCAACCTGCTCAAGAATGGCAGCCTCGAAACACCCTACTACGGCCAGGGACCGCAGACACGCACCGTGCCGAACGGCTGGAATTTGTGGATCAGCACCGGCGAGCCGAACGCGCTGCCTCATAACGATCCGATCCAGGTATTGGACGGCACCGTCGCCTGGAGCATCAAACAGAGCGGCGCAGTCTTCACCGCGGCGGGCTACCAGCAGGTGACGGTCAATCCCGGCGATAACCTGCGGGCGTCGGCGTGGGGCTGGGTCTTCACCTGCAACGATGCGATCAAGTCCTGCGCGATCACCGAGCCGCCCTATCACCGCTCCGATCCAACGGCGGGCGCGGCGCTGCGCGTCGGGATCGATCCGGCGGGCGGCACCGATCCGGCCGCGGCGGGCGTGCAGTGGTCAGCCGCGCTCGCCCCTTACGATCAATGGGTCGAGATGAGCGTTACGGCGGCGGCGCAGGGCAGCACCGTCACCGTGTTTCTCTACATGACCCAGGCCCAGGGGCTTGTCCTGAACGAGGTCTACTGGGATAACGCGTCGCTGATGATTGCCGCCGCGGGCACCACCACGGCGGATACCGGCGGCGAAGTTCCGTATGTCGTGCCGCAGGGCGTCCGCCCGGATGGCAGCATCGTGCATGTCGTGCAGACCGGCGACACCCTGTGGAGCATCGCCTACGCTTATATCGATTACAACGTCACCGTCGAATTCATCGCGGAGCTAAACGGCCTGAAAGCGAATACGCGCATTCTCCAGCCCGGCCAGGAGCTTAAGATTCTCCCGCCCGGCTCGGTGGATCCACTGACCGGACAGCCGGTCACACCGGGTGCGGCGGTCGCGACATCCACACCGCCGGCGCTGACCGCCATCCCGACCGGCACGCCGCGCGCAGACGTGACCGCAGCCGCCGATTCCGCCGAGCCGTCTGCCACGCGCGAGACTGAGCCCCTGCCGCTCGCCGGTGCGCCGCGCAGTGCCACGCCCGAGGCCACCTGATACGACCAACACCCGAACCGACGGCGGCTCCGACCGATACACCCGCGCCGACCGAAACGCCCACACCGGAGCCAAGCGCTACCCTGACGCCCACCCTCGAACCAACCGCGACCCCCCAGGAGATCGCGGCGCTGGTAAACACCACCGGGACGTTATGCGCGTCGGTGTACGATGATCTCAACCGCAATGCCCTGCACGATCCCGACGAGCCAGAGTTGGCCGGCGCGCAGGTCACGATCCAGGGGGCGGCGTATGACGAGACTCACCTTTGGGATGACTCCGCTGCGCCGCTGTGCGTTGACCTCCCGGCGGGGCAGTACGATGTCCGGGCATCCGCTCCCGCCAGCTATGGGCTGACGACGGCCAATTCGGTGATCGTGGGGCTGGTCGGTGGGCGGCGGATCGAGGTGGCGTTCGGCGCGGCGGAAGGATTTGCGCTGCCGCCGCTTCCCCAGGCGACCGACTCCGGCGCGGAGGCGATTCCGTCCGGCGCGGTGGCCCCGGTTGTCGAAGAACGCGCCTCGGCTGAAAAGGAGGACGAGTCTACGCTGGACCGGCTGTACGATCAAAGTGGGGTGGTGATGCTCGGCGTGGCCGCCGTAATCGCGCTCGGCGGGATCGGGCTGCTGCTGACCCTGCGCCGCTCATCGTGATCGCAGCACCGCCGGGCCGTGCAACGACCCGGCTCTATACCATAAGCGCCCTGAAGGACGCTGGGTCACGACAAACCAGGGCCGTAATGCAGGTTGACTTCTGAATCGGATAACGCGCTGGTGTAGGGGAGCACCTCGTGTGCTCCCAGTCGCGCAGCGCGCGACACGCGGCCGCGCCACGTTGGGCGTACACTAGGTCCGCCCCTACCCAACCTTAGCCGCTTATTTTCTCAAACTTCATTATTGCGTTGTGTCGTAAGTTTGCGCTGGTACCAAGAGAAAACGTATTTTACCGAACGGCCCGACCCGCAGTTTGCGGAAAAAAGGGGGCGATCATAGCGGTGTACAAGCAACCGCCGCCCAAGACCCAGGTGGTGTGCGTGGACGAGATGGGTCCCCTGGGGGTGCGCACGTACCCAGGTGCCCACTGGTCGCCTCAGCCGCACCGTCCCAAGATCGCGCCCGATTATGGCGGCCATGATGCCAAGCTGTGGGTCTTCGGCGCTTTGGAACCCGTCACGGGGATGGTCATCACGCAGACGGCGTTGCAGCGTACCCGGCATGACTTTATCGCTTTTCTCGATCTCCTGGTCGCTACCTGGTAGGAGGGCGCAGTGATCTTGATCCTGGACAATCTGTCGGTTCATCGTACTCTGGATGTTCAGCTGTGGGCACTGGCCCATCCCCGCGTTTGCTTTCTCTTTCAACCAACCTATGCCGCCTGGTTGAACTTGATCGAACCCTGGTGGAAAACGCTGCGCACCCTGGCGCTCAAAGGGCGGGCTTTTACGAGCACCAATGACCTGGCACAGGCTATCGCCCTTGGAACCCATTATTGGAATCAACGTCGTCATCCCTATACGTGGCGTAAAGTTGCCTGATTACTCCATTTATTATGGGATACGAGCAATTACGGCCCTTCCGATCAAGAGCCGGGGGCTGCAAGCCCCCGGTGATCCCTAATTCTCATACGTCCGGTACGTCACCCAGAGCGGTCCACAGCACGGGGTTTGCACGTTATCGATCCGCAGCACGGCGCGCCGCCCCTCGGACGTGATGAACGCGTACACCGATCCCACTCCGATCCGGTCAGAGCCGATGGCATCCGACTCGTAGGTAACGACGCCCGGTGCCAGCATATCGTAGTGGACGTTCTCGTAGGTGACGCCGGACAGCACGGCGATCTGCGCGCCGTTCAGCATGCCGATGTTCGCACCATCCCACAGGAAGTCCTTGCCGGGATCCAGCGCCAGGGTGTTGTCTGGGCCGTCTTTGGGGACTTGAATGCCGCTCTCCGTCTTGAAGATCGGATGGTCCACGCGGTAGCTGATATTGTAGACGTTGTTGTTCTCGTCCAGTTCCGCGACCTCTTTGTTGAGATCGACCACCACACCGACCTGGAACACGCCCGTGCCGGTCAGCGTGCCGCCGAGCGAGACCTGGGTCGTCTGCCCGCCGGCCAGCCCTTCGACAAAGGATGACGTATAGACATCCCCCGGCAGCCACGTCGCCGCGACCGCAAACCGGCCCGCCGCGCCGCCGCCCGCGTTCCGCACCGTCACCGTGGCGGTGAACGGCTGGCCGGGAACCGGGTTCGACGGGTTGAGCACCACCGTGTCGATCAGTAGTTCCGGGTTAGGCGGCAGACTCGGCGTAGCCGTCATGCCGATGGTTGGCGTAGGCGGCGGTGTGATGATCGAGATCGACCCCAGATCGCCCAGAACCTCGACAAATTCCGTCTTGATCCAGCCGACACCGCCCTGGAAATCGATCAGCATCCAGCTGTAGTCGGGGATCGTACCCAACACGCGGTAGAGATCGCCCGCCTCGGCCTGACCGACGCGGTCATAGTCGAAGCCCGGCCCGGTGCGCACATTCAGCACGTTCGCGATGACGCGCACCCAGACGCCTTCGAGCGTGGCGGTCGGCAGCGGAGTCACTTGCGGCGCGGGCGTGGGCGTCGGCGGGGTTGGCCCGCCGGGGCCGAACCGGCTGGTATCGTCAAAGCGCGCGACCACCACCGGCCCGCCGCGCTTGCCCAGCTCGTAAACCACGGCATTCCGCGAAAGATCGCCGTTGCCGAATTCCAGCGGGTGCAGCACGCCCTGCACCAGCGTTTGCGGCCCGCTTTCGAGCAGCCCCATGCGGATCAGTTCGGGATCCGCACCCTGAGCGCGGACCACGCCGCGCAGGAACCACATCGCGTCATAGCCGGCGACCGCCATCGGACCCGGCACCTCGGCATAGGCCACGGCGTAATCGCGCACGAAAATCTTCGAGGCGTCCGCCGGGATGGAATAGGACCACGAGTTCATGCCGAGCGTCCCTTCCGCCAGCTTGTCGGATAGAATACCCGCGCGGGCGGCTTCGTCCGCGAAGCGGTAGGCAAAAATGCCGTCCCAGCCCTGGTTGCGGAGTTCTTCCAGCAGTTCCGCCGCGTCGGTATACGCGCCCCACATGACGATCGCCTGCGGCGCGAGATTGATCAGCCGCTCCACCTGATCGGTCAGGGTTTCGCCGCCCGGCAGTTGGATCCGGTCGGACACCGTGACGCCGGCACTGTTGAGCGTCGTCTCAAAGCCCATCAGCGCCTCGGTGAACTCCACCTCGGTCTGGATCACGGCGATGCTCTGCAATTCCAGATCTTCCGCCAGATAGGTGCCGATTGCGTAGCTGAAGATCCGCTCCGGCGCGCGGATGCGGAAGATCAGATTGACCGTGTCCACATCGGTCAGGGCGTCGCCCGTGGCCGCGGTCAGCGTCGGGATCTCGGTTTCGATCAGCGACTGAATGGTCTCCGGCGTGATCAGCGCGTTATCGTCCGGTCCCAGCAGAACCGTCACATTCTGCGCCATGAGCGTCGCCACTGCCGCCGCAAAGTCATCGACGGTCGGCTCGTCTTCCAGCGCGACCAGCTCAAACTGGTAGATCGTGCCATCCGGCCCCGTCACGCCGCCGCTCTCGTTGATCTGGCGGACGGCGAGCAGCGCGCCGTTGGCCGTTTCGTTGTCGGCTTCGCCCAGATAGCCGATCCGGATGATGCCGGTCGCCTGATGCGCCGGCGCCGCGCCGGCCAGGGGAATTGCCAGCCCAACCAACAGCACGCCGGCCAGGACCAGCCCGATCACGCGCCATTGTCTTAACAGTAATCGAACGTTTTGTTTATGCTCCATTCAGCGCCTCCCGGTATGCTGAGAATAGGCGAAGGTATTGGTAGTTGCTTATTAGTTCTGGGTTCTTGGTTTCTGGTTTTTGGTTTTTCGTCAGTCGTCTCTCTCCTCATCCACACAAACACCAATAACCAAAAACTAAAAACTAAAAACTAACCACTAAAAACTGATCACTGTTTCTCTACCTGTTGTACACCGAACGGCGTCGTACAGCAATCCCGCCGATGTACTCAGGCGGTTGGATCCATTTGATCTAATTGTAGTAATTATTGCGCCGCGTGCCCGCTCCCATCCACCGCAGTTGTGCGAAACACCAAATGATGCGAGAATGCACCCAGTACCCGAATACTAAGGAGCAGGACTCACGCCCTATGGAATACCGGCGACAGGCGCTTCGACACCTGATCGAGCGGGCGCTCAAGCGCAATACCTTCACCGCCAACCAGATGATCCGCGTCCACCTGCGCGGCGACGCCGTGCTGCTCTATGGGTCGGTAGACCACATGGACCTGATCGCGGAGGCGGTCGCGACGGTGGAAGCGGTCGCGCCGTTTCTGCGCGTCTACAGCCATCTGCGCGTGCAGACGGTGCGGGCCTAGCCTGGAAAAGAGCCGAACCGCAGAGACGCCGAGATTCTTGAATGGGCGAGAAATGTAGGGGCGGGTTAACAAACCCGCCCTGTTTTTTAGGCTTTACGCGACTTTATCCCGTAAATTAATGGGTAATCGTAGGGGCGGATCCGCGCGACGGCCCGTGTCCGCCCGGTTGCGCGAATTCTCAACATCCTCCGTCCGCTCGGTATCCTCCGTGATGCTCCTGTCACACCGGCCGCATTGAACTCGACTCCCTACCGATGTTACACTGTAGAACAGGTATTCTATTGACGGGAGGGAAACATGGTCGCCGAGATCTTCACCGCGCTCTACGCACATAACGCCTGGGCCAACCGCCGCGTCTGGGACTGCATCATGCAGCTCTCGGACGACCAGTTCGATCAGGACATTCAGCACTCCATCGGCGCGATCCACAATCAGGTCGCGCATATCATGGGCGTTGAATTCTGGTGGTTCAAGTTCCTCATCACGGGCGACCTGATCTTCGTGACCGAGGCGGACTGCATCACCCGCGCCGCCATCCGCGCCAAGTGGGACGAGACCGAAGCCATGATCCGCGACTATGTCTCGAAACTCACGCCGGAGGAACTGGCCCGCGAGGTCAAGCCGGATTTTTGGGAACCGGAGAAACCCGCGCTCAAGGTGTACGAGGCGCTGTTCCAGGTAGCGAATCACAGCCTCGATCACCGCGCCCAGACGCTCGCCGCCCTGAACGCGATCGGTGGGCCGACCACCCCGCAGGATTACATCTTCTATAAGTTCGACACGGCGGGCGTCCCCTGGACGAATGAGTAGGGATCGGGTAAGGTAGGGGCAACGTTTGATGACGGTCGGAGATCATCATGTCACGCGATCAGGATGTTTTTGCGAGCCAGCGCGCCAGTGAGCCGGAATACGCCCCCGATCTTGAAGACGACGATTTGCATTACCGTGCAGATACCTGGACCGATGGCGAGGTCTCATCCCCCGAGCCGGATGATCCGCTGGCGTTCGCGGACCCCGATCTGATCAAACTGGGGCTGACGCTGGACTTCGGCCCCGGCGATCTGGCGGCCAATCAGGAAGGCGTGCTCTCCCCGGCGCAGATCGCGCAGCTCGAAATGGATCTGCGCTGGTTTTACTGGTCGATGATCCCGCCGCTGGTGATCTTGGCGCTGGTAATTAGCCTCCTGGGGATCACGAGCGGGACGCTGACGCTGCTGCTTCCGGCGCTGCTGGTGCTGAGTTTGACGTTGATCCCCGCCCTGCTGTACCGGCGGGAAGTGATACGGCTTCCGCAGCGCACCGTGAAGCACACCCTGCTGCGGATGGGCGGGTTTGCGCTCACGATGCGGCGGTGGGGATTGAGCGCGGATGATAAGTGGCCGGTGGAAGGTGACAAATACGTGTTTGGCCCCAAACACCTGTATAAAGTGCTGCGCGCGAACCAGACCTATCTCGCGTATTATACGCCGGTGCAGACCTGGAAGCCCTACCGCCTGCTGAGCCTCGAACCCCTGGACGACGCCGGGGAAAAACCCAAGCGCAAGGCCAAGCCCAAGCGCTGACGATAGCTATCAGCGGTCAGCCGTCAGCTAAACCTCACCCTTTGTCCCTCTCTCCACACGCGGAGAGGGGGAGGAGCGGCGCTTTTCCCTCTCCCTGGCTCGGCCGGGAGAGGGCAGGGTGAGGGGCGTCGCCGGCAATCGATCAGCCAGGAGGTGAGGCCGTCCCCACCTCTTCCCCTTCGAGCGGATAGCCGGATTCCTCCCACTCGACCAGCCCGCCCGCGTAGCGCCGCACGTTGCTGAAGCCGCGATCGACCAGATAGCGATACACGTACTGGCTGCTGATGCACGCCTCTTGCGTGCAGTACACGACGATCTCCTCGTCTTTGCCGAGCGCCTTCTCCGCCTCCTGGACCGTCTCGAAGCGGATCGAGCCAGGGATGCGCTTGGCGCGGAACCAATACTCGTTCAGACACATGATGAGCCGGAACGTATCGCCCCGGTCGAGCTTGGCTCTCAGATCGTCGCGGCTGATGAGCTTGATCGCGGTCATAACGTCACTCCTTCGGGGCGGCTTCGAGCAGCCGGAACGCCGGGCGCAGCGGGCTTTCACCGCCGCGCAGCAGCGCATAAGCCGCGCGCGCGTCCTGCACGTCGATATAATCCTGGCTGGCGTAGTTGAGATTCCACAGAATCATGGGGCCGAGATAGGGTAAGCCCTGGCCGATCTCAAACGCGCGCATGATATAGTTGCCCTGCTGTGCCTGGTCGATCCACTGGAAATAGGGCGGATCGGCGGGCGGCGGCGCAGGCTGACCGTCGCTCATCGTGAAACCCTCATACGTGCCCCATCCGAACTCGGTCGCCCAAAGCTGGCGGCCGGTATCGCCGTTTTCGAGCAGGATGGCGTGATAGTCTTCGAGCGTATCCAGGAAGAACCAGCTCGGATGGTTGTTGTAGCCCGGCGCGCCGCAGTCATCCTGCCCGCACCAGCGCGCGTCCGGCGGGTTGTGCGCGCCGTAGGGATGCACCCCGATGACGATATTCTGGTATGCCGGGTTGTTCAGCCCGGCAGCGTACATCTGGCGCAGATAGGCGCGATCATCGACCGCCATCTGCCCGTCGTTGATCCCGGTGGGAGCCAGCCCCGCCGTGATGATCGTGACGCTGTGCCCGCCCTCGCCCGACCGGATCGCGTTATAGGCCGCGTCGAAATAGCGCATATACTCCGCGCCGCTGAGCGTGCCGCCGTTCCATTCGCGGCGCAGGTTCGGCTCGTTCCACACTTCGATCGCCTCAAAGTACGAATTGCCGTACAGATCCACCCGCACCTCGCCCATCAACCGCCGGATAAAATTGGCGAGATCGTCCGGGCTGCGCGGGGGACCGTCTTCTTCGGTGCTGGCACGTGCCCAGGCCGGCGCTTTGGCGATGCTGATCATGACGTTCAACCCGACCTGATCCGCTTTCTGGACCATCAGCCGGTATTTGTAGAGGTTGTCGCTGAACGCTCCCTGCTGCGGTTCGAGCAGATCCCAGGCGAACTGGAATTTCACCCACTTCACGCCCAGGCGGCCCACCAGCCACATCATGGTGTCGTAGTCCTCCAGGCTCACCGCGGGATCGATCTGGATGCCAAGGCGATCCGCGTCGAGTGTCGGCAGCGGCGTGCCGGTGATCTCCGGCGTGGCCGATTCGGTCGGCGTGCGGCCGAGCGTGGGCGGCGGCGTGATCGTCACGGTGCGGGTCGGCGTGGGGGTCGCGGTCGGTCCGCCGGGGGTGATGGTTGGCGGCGGCGGTGGCGCGGTCAGGATCGGCCCAAAGCCGGGCGTGCGAGTTGGCGCGGTTTGTCCAGCGGCATCCTCGGCCGCCGGCCGATCGGGCGAATCGGACGAATCAGTCAGGCGCGCGGCGACTCCCTGCGCCACGATCCCCAACACGACGATGGACAGCGTGATAAACCCCAGACGGCGAAAACGGTGCATCAGTCATCCTTTGCAGATGGTTTTGAGTTATGAGTTCTGAGTTGTGAGTCATAAGTTCAGACCTCACCCGATAAGATAGCGGTCAGCTTTCAGCGTTCAGCCATCAGCTTTCCTTCGGTCCCCTCTCCTCTCCCATGGAGAGGAGATTTAGGGTAACCAAGGAACTCATCGTCGGCGCGTTTTTTGTAGGGGCGGGTTAACAAACCCGCCCGCTCGTAATGGCCTCATTCCAAAAATTATGAGGCAATCGTAGGGGCGGACCCCCGTGTCCGCTTCAGGCCATAAATCCGTAATCACCCTATGCTCCGCCTCATTCCCTACCGGCTCCCCCTCTCCGCGTGTGGAAGGGGAGGCGGGGGGTGAGGTAAACCCGCCCCATTCCCTACCGGCTCCCCTTCTCGATCTCGACTGACGGGGAGACGGATGCGTGCTTGCTCGCCGGGGGTGAGGTTCTGAACTCAAACCTCACAACTCACAACTCAAAACAATATAGTTTAACAACCGCTGATCGGCAAAAAGACCCGGCAGGTGCTGCCCGCGCCCGGCGTGCTCTCGACCTCAATCCGCCCGGCATGCCGCTCGATGATGGTGCGCGCGATCGGCAGGCCCAGCCCGACGCCGCGCTCGGTGCGCGCTTTTTCCACGCGGAAGAAACGTTCGAAGATGTGCCCCAGATGGTCCGCTGCGATCCCGATCCCTGTATCGCGAACCTCAATCACCACCTGCTCGCCCTGCGGTGTCGCGTGGATCGTGATCGTGCCGCCCGCTGGCGTATAGCGGATCGCGTTGTCGATGATCTGGCGAAACGCCAGATTCAGGTGTTTCACATCGCCCAGGACCGCCGGCAAATCCGCGCCCCACTCGGTGAGCACGGTCTGCTGCTTCGCCTGAGACGCGGCGCTCAGCGTTTCGCAGACGGTGCGCAGCAGCCGGTCCATCGGCACCGGCTCGCAGCGGAACGGGAAACCGCTGTCCAGCCGCGACATCGTCAGCAGCCCTTCGACCAGCTTTTCGATGTGGAAGATCTGCCCTCTCACGATGTCCAGGTGCCGCTGGCGCTTGAGCGTATCGCGCACGTTTAAGGCCAGATAGATGCTGTTCTTGATGACCGAGAGCGGGTTGGCAAACTCGTGCGAGGTGTCCTGAATGAACTGCGCCAGGATCGCGCTGCGTTCCTGCGCCAGCGTCAGTTGCAGCAGTTCCTGTTCCGCCAGCTTGCGCGCCGTGATGTCCGTATCGGTCCCCACGACCCGGTAGACCTTACCCTGCTCGTCATAGAGAGCCGACCCGCGCGACAGGAACCAGCGCACGCTGCCATCCTTATGAATAAAGCGGCGCTCGGTTTCGTAATAGGGCGTGTGCTGCTCAAAATGGGCCTGGATCGCGGCCTCGACCCGCGCGTTATCGTCAGGATGGCGGATGTGGTCCCAGCCTGTAACCCGGTTTTCGATCTCGTGATCCTCGTAACCGAGCAGCCGCTTAAGCTGCGGATCGACATAGAGCGCGCCCGTCGCGAGGTCCCAGTCCCACACGCCGACCTGCCCGGCCGTGGCCGCCAGATTGTACCGCTCCTCGCTGTCGCGCAGCGCCTTTTCCGTTCGCTGTGGTTCGGTCGTGTCGCGGATCACCGTGACGACATGCGTCACCTGATCGCCGTCAAACACGGGGATCTTGCGCGTTTCGGCATAAATCGTGAGAGTCCCCAGCTTCGTCTCATCTTGCGTGATAAGGATCTGGCCGCTGTCAAAAACCTGCTGGTACTCGGCGCGCACCTTGTCGGGCAGAAAGGCGAACAGCTCAAAAGGCGTGCGGCCGATGGCGCGTGTCTCGATGCCCAGGTCCAGGATCATCGTCTGGAAAGGCTCGTTGTACAGGATAATCCGCATATCCCGATCGATGACATGAACCGAATCGGCCAGGGCGTCGATCGTCATACGCAGCATGGACTGCGACGCCCGCAGTGCCAAATCGGCCCGCTGGCGCTCGGTGATTTCGCGGCGCAGGGCCTCGTTGGCCGCCCGTAATGCCGTCGTGCGCTCGGTCACCCGGCGCTCCAGCGCTTCGTGAGCATCGTGCAGGGCGGTCTCGATGTGTTTGCGCCGCGTAATATCCACCCCAATCCCCCAGGTGTGCCAGCCAGGGATCGGAAAATAGCGGGCCACGTTGGACCACGCGACCACCCGTTCGGAGCCATCTTTGGCGAGCAGCGTGAGTTCCCAATCCCGGAAATCGCCGCCAAGCTGATGGAAGACCGTGCGCATCTCGTCGCGGTAGGCCGGATTCGGATAGATCAGAGCCATCCCCTCCGGGTTGCCGACCATTTCCTCCGCCGTGTAGCCCGTCACCCGCTCGCATTCCCGGTTCCACATCACGAAGACGGCGTTTTCGTCCATCGCATCGACCATCACGGGGAGATTCTGCACCATCCGGCGCAGATCGGCTTCCCGTTCGCGCATGGCATCTTCCATCAAATGCTGGCGGGTGACATCGCGGGCGGTTGCCTGGATCTCGACGATCTGCCCTTGCTCGTCCAGGATGGCCCGGCGTGTCCACTGCCGCCAGGACTCGTGGCCGGTCGTCAGGGTGTGGTGCTCGGTGACGCTGACCGGGTTATCGGCATCCAACCGCGCCACGATGCGCTTGACGCGGTCGATGTCGTCTTCGGGCATATTCTGATAAATACTCAGGCCGATCAGCTCATTCAGCGGTTTTCCATAAAACACGCAGTAGGCGTCGTTGGCAAAGGTCAGCGTGCCGTCGGGGCGATAACGGCAGATCAGATCGGTCTGGTCGTTCACGACCGCGCGATAGCGGGCTTCGCTGGCGCGCAGCGCGTCCGCGACGTTTTCGCGCTCGGTGATCTCGGCCTGGAGCGCGGCATTGGCGCGGCTCAGATCAAACGTGCGCGTGGCGACATGCTGTTCCAGGTCATCGTGGGTCTGCTGCAGGGCGCGCAGCAGCGGGCCGATCGAGCCGATGCCCCACAGAAAAAACGCGGAGAGCGCCAACCCGACGATTTCCGCGACCCAGAAGTACGTATCGAGCGGGCTGTCGTCCAGGGCATGCGACAGCGAGAACAGCCGCTGCAGGACCATCAGGGCTATCGCGATCGAGATCAGCACCCAGGCGCGCTGCTGCCGGTACCGCCACGCGAGGCGCAGGGCCAGAACGGCGGCAGCAAACTGCAGCCCAGTCGAGACCAGCAGCATGATTTGGATTTCCACGACCCAGCCCTTAAGATGGATGACAGTGGGGCGTAACGTTACGGCGATGGCCCGACACGCCTTAGCTCCATTATACATCATAGTTAAGCCAGAGTTAAAGTATCATTGTCTATTGATGTAAGGAGCAGCGCAGATGGACTATCGCAGGTTAGGACGGACGGGTCTGAAGGTCAGCCCCCTGTGTCTGGGCACCATGACCTTTCGCTGGACGAGCAGCGAGCAGGAGTCCTGTCAGGTGCTCGATCGCGCCTGGGACGCGGGCATCAACTTTATCGACACGGCGGACGTCTACAGCCGGTGGGCACCGGGCAATTCGGGCGGTGTGGCCGAGCGCATCATCGGTCAGTGGCTGCGCACCAAACCCCGCGATCAGGTCGTGCTCGCGACGAAGGTACGCGGGCGCATGTGGGACGGTCCCAACGGCGAGGGCCTGAGCCGCGCGCATATCATGAAAGCCGTGGAAGACAGCCTGAAGCGCCTGCAAACGGACTTTATCGATCTCTACCAGACCCACTGCGCCCGACTGGGATACCCCGCTGGATGAGACTCTGCGCGCGCTCGATGATCTCGTCGTCGTCTGGCAAGGTGCGCTATATCGGGGCGAGCAACCACGCGGCGTGGCTGCTGATGAAAACGCTGTGGATCTGTGATCAGAACGGCTTCGTGCGCTACGAGACGATCCAGCCGCACTACAACCTGATCAACCGCGGCGAAGTCGAGCCGGAACTGGCCGCCGTCTGTATGGACCAGGGCATCGGCATGATCCCCTACAGCCCGCTGGCGGGCGGCTTTCTGACGGGCAAATACACGCGCGATCAGAAGCCGGACAGCGCGCGGCTGGCCCAGCAGAATCGCGCGTCGCAGTACGAAGCCTATGCCACCGAGCAGAACTTCACGACCGTCGATGCGCTGCGCGAGATGGGCGAGACGCGCGGCAAAAGTGTGGCACAGATGGCCCTGGGCTGGATGCTGACCCAGCCGTTCGTCACATCCCCGATCGTCGGCGCGAATACCGTGGCACAGCTCGACGAATCGCTGGGCGCGCTGGATGTGCGCCTCACCGAGGATGAGATGAAACGCCTGGACGATCTGACCGGCGTGGATCGGAACTGGTTCCGGCGGTAGGGGGAGATTGGAAATGCGGTTCACGCCACTGTAGGGGCGTATTCACGCCCCTACGATAAATGGATTTTGTTGAGGCTATGGGGTAGTGACCCTAACACGACGTGACCGGCGTGGCCCCGTTGCCGATCTGGACCATGCGCAGCAGCGCATCGATGCTCGCGGAATCCGGCAGCGACGGGATCGCGCCGTAGCCCGTGGCCGTCAGCGCACCCGCTGCGCACGCCCGCAGCATCACTGTATGCAGATCGACATCGCTCAGCGTCTCGATATTCAGGTCGTATGCCAGCAGCGAGTTCGAGCAGCGCCGCGATGAACGCATCCCCCGCGCCGGTGGTTTCGACCACCTGCACATGCGGCGATGGCACCCGCCCGCAGCGATCCCCGGCACGGTACCACGCCCCCTCACGCCCCAGCGTGACGGCGACGATCCGCCCCTTGAAGCCGATCGCGTCCACCGCGGAGCGATAGTCCGTCCCGATGTCGGGCGACAGGAAATGCAGATCGGCATCGCTGATTTTCAGAATATCTGCCTGGCTGACCGCTTCGATCATCGCCGCGCGCCCGGCTTCCTGATCGTGCCACAGATCGGCCCGCCAGTTCGGATCACACGACGTCAGCACCCCGGCTTCCTTCGCCAGCCGGATCGCTTTGAGCGTGGCGTCGCGCGAGGCCGGAGAGCGCAGGCTGATCGAGCCGTAGTGCAGCACCCGCACCGCCGCGACCGCTTCGGGCGTAATCTGCTCGGGCAGCAGGTAATCATGCGCGCCCGAACTGAACTGGAAATCGCGATCCCCCCCGGTGCCCTGTTTGACAAACGCCAGGGTGGTAAAGTGTTCGGCATCCATCCGCAGCGCGCAGTCTACCCCTGCTTCTTCGAGATCGTGCTCGATCTTGCGCCCAAAGACATCGTCGCCCACCGTCGCGATCAGACGCGCGCTTCGGCCCAGCTTGGACAGCCCGGCGGCGACATTGGCCGGAGCGCCGCCAGTCGCGGCGTTATACTGCGTGGCCGTGACGAGCGTCGCGCCGCGCTCCCGAGACACGAAGTCAATCAGAGCTTCGCCGATACATAGGACATCCACCATAGAACGTGCTCCTTGCCAGGAAACATAACGACGGGCTGGCTTTCTGCCCGGCGTTCCTGATAGGCCGGCCGATCGACCGGCTGTAATTCCGACGGCGCGCATTGGAAGCGCTCCCATCCGCAGGATACATAGATATAGGCACACCGGGCCAGCGTTGCCAAATACAGTATAGCGCCCGCCGCCCAAACCCACCACATCACACCCGCGCGCTTCACGCCGGCCCCTGTAGGGGCGGACCTCCGCCCGCCCGCTTCGGTACTGGAAAGCCTCCATAGGGGCGGCCGCGTGTCGCGCCCGCTTTCTCCCCCTCCGCGTGCGACCAGGGCCGTTCACGGCCCTTCCGATACATAGCCCGCTGCTTGCAGCGCCGGTGCATTGTAGCGCCGGGCAATTTTTGCCTTGCTCCCCCTCTCTAGCTCGGCTGGAGAGGGGGCCGGGGGGTGAGGCCGCTAACCCCTGTCTGAGAACCTTCTCCCCCTCTCATGACCCCCACCACCCCCGCCCGGATCCCTACCTCCCGCTGCCGGCTCCCCCTCTCCGCGCGTGGAGAGGGGGGTCGGGGGGTGAGGTAAACCGTCTGGGCGTCACGCCGGGGGCCAGGGGGTGAAGTTACGCCAACAGCTAATCGCTAACAGCTAACCGCTAACAGCTAACCGCTGCCCCGCGCTTGGCCCGCATCCACCTTGGTGTATAATCAGGAGGGTTTAGTCCACCCGGTATTGAGGGTTATGAGCGCAGCAAATCAGCGGTCCCAACATACAGCGCCACCGTGGCGGCGCAGCCAGCAGACTCAGTGGGTAGCGACCCTGACCCTGGTCGTGATCGTGGGGATCATCATCGCCGCCCTGTACCTGGTTCAGACGTCCACCAGCACCATCACGGCGCGCGAGCTTCGCGACATGGGGGATTATCGCAGCCAGTTGGAGCGCGATAACGAACGGCTGCGGGCGGAGATCGCGGAACTGGAAAGCCTGCCGCGTGTAATGACCCGCGCCGCCGAACTCGGGTTTCGCTCGGCTGATGACAATGAAATTCAGTATATTATTGTGGACGGTTATCGTTATGATCGCCCGAAGGTGACGCCAACCCCCACGCCGACGCCGGCTGAGCCGGAGCAGGTCTATGATGAGACGCTCGGCGGCTGGCTGCGCCAGCAGTGGGACGGGTTCCGCCGTCAGTTCAAAGAGTGGCGCGAGGAATAGAGTCTTAATGCAAACACCCAACGCATCGTGGGTAGGCTTTTGTAGGGGCGGGTTAACAAACCCGCCCTGGGTGTCCCACCGGGTCGCCCTTGCTGAACACGACTATGACCCGCGCTTTTCCCTCTCCCTGGCGTGACCGGGGAGAGGGCAGGGTGAGGGGCTTTCATCGCGAAAAAAACGTCTATCCGAAAATCCGTGCTTGTAGGGGCGTATTGCAATACGCCCCTACGGAGTGCCGGAATCTACGAATAAGTTGTAATGAGACTAGTTTTTTGCGCTGAAAGCTGACCGCTGACTGCTGAAGGCTAAAAGCTGCCCGCTGGATCTGGTATGCGCTTTGTTGTGCGCCCCGGAATAGAATGCGCTTGAAAGATCGGATGAGGTCTGTAACCAGACACCAAAAACCAAAAACCAAAAACTAATAACCAACAACCAATAACTGAAAACGGTTCACTGATCACTATGAATGAAACACTCAACCGCCGTTTAACCCTCTTGAGCATGGCCCTGGGTGGGATCAGCCTTGTGCTGCTGGCACGTCTGCTGTGGTTCCAATTCAGCATGGATCCCGGTGTCAAGCAGGCGCTCGAAGAAAATAACGAGAATCGCCTCTATCAGAAGGTCGAGCTTCGCCCCACGCGCGGCCTCATCTACGACCGTAACGGCCATCTGCTGGCGACCAATTCCTTTGAATACCGCGTCGGCATCAGCCCAAATCAGGTGGTGGACCGGCAGGAAGTCGCGGCCCAGTTGGCCCCGCTGGTGGGTATGGCCGAGGATGAGCTGTACCACGCGCTGGAGCCGGATGACGATGGCGAGTTTTCTCCCTATGTCCTGCTGGCCGGCCGCGTCGATTTTGCTTCCGGGCAGGAAATCGCGGATCTCGACATCGACGGCATCAAAATCGACCCGCTGCCGACGCGCATTTATCCCCAGGGTGAATTGATGTCACAGATCGTCGGCATTTTTGCCGAGGACGACCGCACCAAGGACTATCGCGGTTATTACGGCGTCGAGGGCTTCTACCAGACGATCCTGGCCGGGCAGAGCCGCCGCGTCACCACCAGCACCGTGCCGCTGCTCGAAGAGAATCAGGTCCAGGCGGGCCACGTGCGCGACGGTATCAGCCTGGTCCTGACCATTGACCGCGACCTGCAATTTCTGGCGCAGGACGTGTTAACCGAAGCCATCGAGAACGACCCGGCAGCCACCAGCGGCACCATCCTGATCATGAACCCGCGCACCGGCGAAATCCTGGCGATGGCGAACTATCCGCCCTTCAACCCGGACGAGGCTGGCCCGGATAACCTGAAGCGCGCCCGCAACCCCGCCGTGAGCGAAATCTTCGAGCCCGGCTCGATCTTCAAAGTGATCACGATGTCGATGGCGCTTGACGCGGGCACCCACGATCTCGACTGGACCTATCACGATCCCGGCTGCGCGGAAATGGCCGCGGTCTCGATCTGCAACTGGGACCGTGTCTCACACGGCAGCCCGGATTTCGCCCAGGTCTTTATCCAATCGCTCAACACCGGCACCGCCACCATTTATAAGCAGATGGGACCGGACATCGTCTATCCCCGCCTGCGCGAATTTGGCATCGGCAGCCCGACGGGTGTGGACCTGGAAGGCGAGTCGGGGGGTATCCTGACCGAGCAGGGCGATCGCAGTTGGAGCGAGGCGCAGTTCCTCAACAACAGCTACGGGCAGGGTGTGGCGGTGACGCCGCTGCAAATGCTGAGCGCCGTTAACGCCATCGCCAACGACGGCCTGATCATGCAGCCGCACATCGTCAAAGCGCGCATCGACGGCGGCGAGATCATCGAGACGCGCCCCTCCGCCAGCCATCGCCCGATCAGCGAAGAAACCGCCCACACCGCCCGCGATATTATGGTGCGAATCGTGCAGGAGAACCCGGATGATGAATTCGATTTTCCCGGCTATACTGTAGCCGGCAAGACGGGCACCGCCGAAATCCCCGCCCCCTATGGCTATGAGCCCGGAGCCTCGATTGCGTCGTATGTTGGCTTCCTGCCCGCCGATGATCCGGTCGTCTCGGTGCTGGTCAAGCTCGATCGCCCATCGGCCTACTGGGGCAGCAAGGCGGCCGCGCCGGTCTTCCAGACCTTGGTCGAGCGGCTGGTCGTCCTGATGGAGATCCCGCCCGACGACCTGCGTTTCCAGCTCGTCGCGCAGGGTGGCGACCCGTTCGAGCGCGAATACTGAGTGGTGCCGGTCCCGCCCGCCCACTGGACAAGCGCGCGCGACCTTGTTACGATGGTAGTAGACTAACCGTGTTCTAACCACAGAAATACTTTGCTTCAACCAAGGGGAGTCTTGTATGTCTATCAGCCCGCATGAAGCGCATATCCTGGTTGTTGAAGACAACGTGCCGAATTTCGTTCTGATCGCTCGTCTGCTGGCTCACATGGGCGTCAACCATTGTGAATGGAAAACGAGCGGCTGGCAGGTGGTCCAGTTTGCCGATACCCTGCCGCAGTTGGATCTGATCCTGATGGACATCCGGCTGCCCTACGAAGACGGCTACCAGGCGCTTCGCAAGATTCGCAACCATCCGCGTTTGGCGCAGACGCGTGTGGTCGCCGTGACCGCCGAGGCCAGCGAAGAAGAGATGTTCAAAGCCCAGAGTGCCGGCTTTGATGGTTTCCTGGGGAAACCGCTCGACCCCGACCGCTTCCCAGAGCAGATCCGCCGCATCCTGCAGGGCGATGCGGTCTGGGAATGGCGTTAGTGCTGCGCCGCTCATGAAAACGCCCGAACTCCCTTTTGCGCTCACCCTGGGTGCGATCACGTTTCTGCTGGTCGCGATCTGGGGCGGACCCTTTGTCGAGATTCTGCGGCGTCTGCGTGTCGGTAAACAGATCCGCGCCACCGGCCCGCAGACTCATCTGGTCAAGATGGGTACACCGACCATGGGCGGGATCCTGATCGTCGTGCCGGTCGTGTTGATCACGCTGGCGCTGAACCTGGCGCGGCTCGTGCAGGAAAAACTTACCGGGTCGAGTATCCTGCTGCCGTTGTTTGTCCTGCTCAGCTTCGGGCTGCTGGGTGCGATTGACGACATCGAAGGGATCCGCGGGCTGCGCGAGCGCGGCGAAGGGATCCGCGCGCGGACGAAATTCACCGCCCAGGTGGTCCTGGCGCTGCTCGCGGCTGTGGTGATGGCCTTTGTGGGCGGCGGCTTCCAGAACGCGAACGGCGTCTATCTTCCCCTCTACGAAGAATTTATCGAAATACCCACGCTGCTGTGGGTACCCATCGCCGTCTTTTTTATTGTCGGCATGAGCAATGCGGTCAACATCACCGATGGACTGGACGGGCTGTCAGGCATCATTACGGCCAGCGCTTTCGCGGCTTACGGCGTCATTGCCGACTTGCAGGGACAAACCTTCCTCACGCAGTTTTCGTTTATCATGGTTGGCGCGTGTTTTGGTTTTTTGTGGTACAACGCCTTCCCGGCGCAGATGATGATGGGCGACGTGGGAGCGCTGGCGCTCGGTGCGGCGCTGGCGACGATTGCTCTGATGAGCGGGCAGTGGCTCCTGCTGCCGATCATTGCCATCATCCCCGTGGCCGAGACGATCAGCGTGATGCTCCAGGTGAGCTACTTCCGCCTGACGCACGGGCAGCGCCTCTTCCGTATGGCCCCTATGCACCACCACTTCGAGCTGACCGGGTGGAGCGAGACGCAGGTCGTGCAGCGCTTCTGGCTGGTCGGCATCCTGTCCGCGATGTTAGGCGTGGCGCTGGCGCTGCTGCGCTGAACGAAACCGATCGAACAGACGAGACGCACCTTCCTATTCGGTCTTACCCCAATTCAGTGTCGCAATTGCGCCAGTTCTCGAACGGATGATGCGATCCAATTGAGTGGGAAATTCTCAAAATATACGACATTCATAATCTTCCAGGGACATGCGTGAAATATGAGGATCGCTCTGCGGTGAAGGCTCTATGACGCATCATCCCACATGGCGCACGGAGGCGCGATCCAAACCTTCGGGCACGTTGCCCGCCGCGAGATAGGTATAGCCCAGTCCGGCTGCGAAGGGCGGCGCACCCAGTGCGTCGAGTAGGTCGGCGTGGCGATCCACGGCGAACTGGTAATGCTCACCCTCGGAGAACGACGGCGTCCGCAGCACATCCTCGACCTCGGCCACGTTCGACATCACGCCAAACGCTCGGCACAGCCGGTACGCATCCCCGCCGGAGGGCAGGGGATCTTCGTCTTCGTCGTCGGTGAAATAGTTTGGCGTGGAATCGTACTGGTCGATCAGGTTGCCGTGTTCGTACAGCCAATAAAGCAGCACGTCGTCATCATGATTGAGCACGGCAAAGGTGACGCACTGCAATTCGCGCGAGATCAGGGCGGCGAGTTCCTGCAATACGTCGGTATCCTGCTCCTCGCAATCTTCGTCACAGATCACCGTCCAGCCGCCCACCGTCGGCGTCAGATAGGCGGTGCGTTCTTCGCGCTCCAACAGCTCGATCAGGCGGGCCTGATGGCTGTGGGCGGTGATATTCGTGTAGAAGTTGCCCATCGTGTCCTCGTTCGTTAGCCGTGCAGAGTTTTACACAGATCCCCGACGGATTTCGGATAACGCTCGCCAAAGAGCGGACTGTTCAGCGCGGCCCAGTCCAGCGCCAGCTTTTGCCCGATGATCGACGCGCAGTCCGAACTGGCCCAGTAGGCCGTGTGGCTGGCAGGGTTCCATCGCGTCAGCACCGTGCCCGCCGGGATCGCGCAGTCGATCACGCCGACGCGCGCGTACAACTCGATATAGTGCAGCGGAAACGCGATCGGATCGTGGCGGTTGTACATATTCAGCCACATGCCGTTGTTTGGATCCACCTGAATCGGGGAGCTCAGGCTGTCGGCCAGTTTTTCCTTGCTGGCAAAGGGATTGTTGCGCAGCGCGTAGAGCGCCATCGGGGAGCCGAACAAAATGACATTCTTGATTGACAGGTGATAATTGGCGAGATAGTGCGGGCACGACGAGCCGCGCGTGTGATCCCACACGTAATCGGACGCGATCACGCTGCCCAGGCTGTGCCCCACGACCGTCAAATGGGCGTATCCGTTGTCGTCGAGATCGTCGGCGCTGCGCTCGTTCAGATCGCGCACGCACTCATCGACACGCGCGTGGACCTCGCGGTAGACCGCTCCGCCCGCTTCATAGGCGATCACGTCCCCCAGCAGGCTGACCATCTGCTTGCGCGCCTGATACGTCAGGTTGATCCAGTTGGACAGCCGCATCCCGTTGAGCTTCAGCAGATTCAGCAGGGAATTCTGCGATTCCTGGGTGACCGGTGACCAGTAGGCCGACTCGAAGCGCAGGCCGCGTTTGGCGTTGATGTCGCGGTGGGTGATGTCGCGCAGGCGCAGCCGCCGGACAGCGCGCTCGAATTCGCGGGCGATCGTTTTTTGCAGCGCGCGGGCATAGTCCTTGCCCTGGTCCCCCCAGCCGATGCCGTGTACGATGAGGATATTGAGCGCCTTGGTCATGTGCCTGTCTCCTGATTTTATCCTTAAGTCTAGGGGTTGTGGCGCGCTTGTCAAGCAAGGGAAGAACGGGGGTTCATTTCACGAAAGTCCACGCAGGGGAGCACACAGGATGTGTGCTCCCCTACTGACATGCTGCGAACGATCTGGCATGTACCCGAAGAAGAGACGAACCGCGCAGAGAGCGGCCTCACCCCCGTCCGATTCTCCCCCTCTCCAGCCGAGCTAGAGAGGGGGAGGCTAATCCACGCGTTTCCCATTCCCTGGCTTGGCCGGGGAGAGGGAAGCGAGCAGCCCGCTTGCGGGACACTCGCCGGGTGAGGGGCGCGGCCTCGCGTTGGGCAACCCTATGCATATTACGGTAGTGGTCAACTGGTAAGTGATGACGCGACTTCCAGATTCAGTACTTCACCGATTTGGGGTTTCTTGGGCCAGCCCGATGAGAAGTCCTTCGGGGCCGCGGATATAGCAGAGTCGATACGAGTCCTCGTACTGAACCACTTCACCGACGAGCTGCGCGCCGTGTTTGCGGAGCCTGGCGAGCGTCTCGTCGATGTCGTCCACAGCGAACATGACGCGTAGGTATCCGAGAGCGTTCACCGGGGCGTTTCGATGATCGGCGACTACAGGCGGGGTGAGAAATCGCGAAAGCTCGAGTCGGCTGTGGCCGTCGGGGGTGACCATCATGGCGATCTCGACGCGCTGTGGTGCCCAGTCCGGTGACGCGCCCGGCCCATTCTCCTTCGACCATGGCTCGCCCTTCGAGCTTCAGGCCAAGCTCGGCGAAAAAAGCGATGGTCTCATCGAGCGATTCGACCGCGATGCCGACGTTATCCATCCTCTTAAGGTTAGATTTTTCTGATTTCATCGAGTTGCTCCTATTTTAACAAATCTTCTGCCGTCAATTCCGATTGTGCTATCATCTTGTCTGTCTGTAAACAGTCTAGGATTCTGTTTCCAACTACCTCTTATACCGTTTCAGGCACTCGCTTTCAACCCAAATCGGTGAAGTACTGAGATTGTATTGAACAATAAACCAACGGGTAACAGCCAGCCCCACTGATCACTGTCTACTCGTAGAGCGCCGCCAGCAACTCCAGGATCGGCACACCGCACACGGCCAGCCGGTCGAGGCTGTGATGCCCGCTGTGGATAATCACACAGTCTACGCCAAGCGCCTGCGCCACCTCAAAATCGTGGACGGTATCCCCGACGAACAGCACGTCCTCGCCGCGGAGCGTCTGCCGCGCCATCCACTCGCGGGCCAGATCGAGCTTGCCGGCGGCGTGGTGATTGTCCAGCCCGATGATGTCCGTGAAATAACCCCGCAGGTCGAACTGCTCGACCAGCAATTCGAGCGAGGACTGCATCATCGCGGAGAGGATCGACTGCGTGATCCCGCGCGCCTGTCCCGCCGCCAGGATCTCGCGCACGCCGTCACGCAAGGGGCACGATCGCACGCGGATGTTGTACGCGCCCATGAATTCATCGCTGAGCTTCTCAAACGGATCGACGCCAAAATCGAAGCCCACCTTGCGATAATAATCGACCACGGGGAAGTCAAAAATGCGCTCGTAGATGCCGGCGGTCAGCGGTGTCAGGCGGCGCGGGGCCAGCATCTCGTTCATGATCTCGACGCACAGCCACGCATCGTTGAGCAGCGTGCCGTTCCAGTCCCAGATGATATGTTTGTACCTAAAATCCGTCATAGATCCTCCAAGGAGAATCGTTTAACAGAAAAACGAACGCCCCGCAACATTTCGTGCAGGGCATCTCAAGGAGAACTCCGCAGACAACCCGCCAGCTAATTACCCACCCGGCTGGAGCGACTTCCACAGTGCGAGACGATTGCCCGTCGGATCGCTGAAGAAGGCCATTTCGCCCATCTCGCCCACGTTGAACGGCTCGCTTAAGCGTTTGCCGCCTGCCGCTTCGATCTTCCGCAGATCGGCGGCTATATCGTCGCTGTCAAGATAGATGATCACATTGCCCGGCTGATACTCGTTCCCAAGATCCGGCAGGCCCAGGCCGATCTTATTGCCCGTCTCGCCCATGGTATAAGGACTGGGGTCGGTCAGGTGCTGGAAATCCCAGCCGAAGACGTTCTGGTAAAACCGGGCGAGCAATTCACGATTCTGGGCGGGGATTTCGATGTGGACGACGTTACGCTTGGACATGGTTTTTCGCTCCTTGTGGATATGCTACAATGGTCCTATAACATCCATTCTAGCACGAATGTTCTACACATGACAAGTGGGCATGACCTTCAACGCATTTATTGTTCATTGGACCATCGACGGTTTTGAGGTTCTCAAGCAGGAGCTTGCCCGCGCGGGGTTCGTAACTGAGCCGGTCGAGGAAAACTTGCGTGCCGTGGTGCCGCTGGCTCGTGTGGACGAGTTTGCTGTGATCTGCCGGTCGCGCTTTAATGCGCCTCAGAACTACATCGACCTTCAGTACCCGGCCGAGCGCCTGACGATCATCCTCTTTCGTGACGCCATGTTCACGATCACCAGCGCCGAGGAAAACGCCCAGGTACAGGCGTGGGCGTTGGCGCGCGGCTTGCCTCCCGAACAGGCTGATTGGGCGACCAGCTTTTAGTGTTTACCCGTGTCGCTGGTTATATTCTCTGCAACTATAGTCAGCGAAGTACTGTGAGAGGAAAACGTGATGTTAAAGTTGCAGAAGATAAAGCGCCTGTTTCTGTTAGCCCTGTTGATCGCCTCATTGCCGGGAGTGGCGCTGGCACAGGATACCAGCACCCTGCCGGATGAGGTTGTGGTCGAGCGGGAGGGCTTTTTCCCCGAAGGAATCGAATGGGACTCGGTGCGCGGCCGGTTTTTGTTGAGCTCAATCGGAGAGGGCACGATCTTCGCCGTGCAGGATGACGGATCGGTTACGCCCTTCATCGAAGATGAAGACCTGATGTCAACCATCGGCATTCATATTGACGCGGCGAATGACCGGCTGCTGGTCTGTAATAACAATTTCGCGGTGACACAGGGCGAGGTTCCCGAAGGCCCGCAGGCGATGCTGATGGCGTATGATCTCGAAACGGGCGAGCGCCTGTTCGCCGCCGATCTGACCGATCTGGGCCCGGGCGACCTGCATTTTGCCAACGATGTTACGGTCGATGAAGAAGGCAACGCCTACGTAACGGACAGCTTCGACCCGGTGATCTACAAGGTCGATCCCGAAGGCAGCGCCTCGGTGCTGGTCGAAGACGAGCGTTTCGCTGCCGAGGGGTTTGGTCTGAATGGGATCGATTACCACCTGAACGGCTTCCTGCTGGTGGCGAAGTCCAGCGACGGCATACTGTTCAAGGTGCCTGTCGCGGAACCCGCCAATGTGACGGAAGTTACGCTGGATCAGCCGATCATGGGCGCGGATGGCGTTGTGCTGGCGGAGAATGGCACGCTGTACATCGTCAGCGGATCGCTGCAGCAGGTATCGCATCTCGCCAGCGAAGATGAATGGGAGACCGCCACGACAATCGAGACAGCCCCAACATCACAGCCCGCGACGACGGCTGCGCTGCGTGAGGGCGAGGTCTACGTGATCTTCGCGCACCTGAGTGATCTGGGCAGTGACACGCCCCCCGCCGCGTTCGAGATCGTGCGCGTCGCGTTCGAGCCTATGGGGTGATGCGTTCGCCTGCTCGGCCTCACTCATCTCTGATACCTGTGCAAAATTCCGTTTCTGTAGGGGCGTATTGCGATACGCCCCTACGCACTTTTCTCCCTTACATATGTCCGCGCCTCGAGGGTACATGCGTTCAGCGTAGTTTGCCTCCCCCCAAAAACGAGTAGGCCCGAACCGTCGAGTTGTATTATACTGAGCGTAAGTATTGTTCGATTAAATGGAGAGAAAACCGATATGTCTCGCAGGGCGCGCCAGCCTGTTTTTTCGGCCGCACATCAACCGATGTACGAATGGGCGTATGATGCCGCCGGCCAGCCGGTTCATATTTACGGCGCCGCGCGCAGCGAAACCTACTTCTGCCCGGTGTGCGGCGGCCGTATGATCGCCCGGCTGGGGGATGTGAAGCAGCATCATTTTGCCCACGAAAGTTTGCAGTTCTGCGAGCCGTCCGAGGTCGCACGGGCGGCGGCGGCGCGCTGGCTGGTCAACCGGCTTCAGGCGTGCCTGAAGGACGAACGCGGCGTGATGATCACATGGCAGTGCCCGCTGTGTCACCAACCGCATACCACCAACCTGCTGAAAGAAGTCACCGAGATCCGCCAGGATTACACCCATGCGGATGGCCTGGAGTCGGACGTCGCCTTGCTCGACGCGACCGGCAAGGTCCGTGGGGTGCTGCTGGTCAGCAAGCCGTCTTCGGATGCTCTCGTGACGTATACGGCGCACGAAATTGTGGTGATCGTGGTGGATGCGGCGCGCGGACGGTTTACCGACCTCCCGTCGCTGCTGGCCGGGGCACGCCTTATCGGCGGCATGTGTACCACCCAAAAATCCGCTGCGCAGACGGGCATCATCTCGGAGGTGTCCGATCTGCGCCAGGTGCTGATCGACGCCGTGAGCCGGCCGCCCTACAACATCTACGGCCCGCTTCAACAGTTGGACGAACTGACGCACGTGTTTACATTGGGCGACAAAAAGCTGTGGCTGCCGCCGATCCTGTGGCAGCGGGCGATTGGCGGCCTGCTGCATACGATCAACCCGGCGCTGCAAGTCATCACCCAGGAATGGCAGCAAACCGACGGCGCGACCATCGCCCTCTATTACATCACGGCGCGCAGCACCTACGCGATCGCCGTGCGGCGTTTCGCGCCGGGCCAGCAGGTCTACGCGCGGCTGGATACGGCGGCCTTTCGCAGCGATCGGGAGACGGCGGCACGAGATCGCCCGCAGTTTCGCAGAATTATAAGGCAGGAGTTTTAAGTCGTGAGTAAGCCTCACCCCCGGCCCCTCTCCACGGCGTGGAGAGGGGAGATCGCAAGTGCAGGGAGAGGTTTTGTCCCCATAGGCTGATCGAAACTCATAACTCAAAACTCACAACCCACACCCTGAGGGGGAGGAACCCTATGCACCCATCCGAAATTCCCGCCGCGCTGCAAGATGCGATCATGCTGGCGCAGAACGGCCAGCACACTGAAGCGCGCCGCCTGCTGGAACAGATTGTCGAGGCCGATCCCCGGCAGGAAATGGCGTGGATGTGGCTGGCCTCGGTCGCGACCAGCCGCGCGGATCGGGTGACGTTCCTGGAGCGTGCGCTGGCGCTGAATCCGGCTAACACCACCGCCCAGAACGCCTATTTACAGCTTACCGGGCAGGCGTTCGCGGCTCCCGCAGCGCAGCCCGTCATGCCCGATAGCAGCCGGGGACTGCTGCGCGCAGCGGCGATCGTGATTACCATGCTTGTGCTGGTGATCGCGGCGGCGTTTGTGCTGGCGGGCCAGCTTGTCGAGGATGACAGCGGCAGTTCGCGCCCCATACCGACGCTGCGCCCGATCGGGGATCAGCCCGCCGGCGCGCTTGATGTCTTCCCCACCATCACGCGGACGCCGTTCCCCACGCGCACACCCGGCCCATCACCGACCTCGATCTGGGCGGCACCGCCCCCAACCTGGACACCGCCGCCGGCCGGATCACCCGTGCCCACACGGACGCCGGCTCCCAGCTTTACGCCGCTGCCGACCGCGGAGAGCTTTTTGGGACCATGGGCGCTGTCTGCGACGGCCGCCTATATCCAGACCAGCGACGCGGGACCGGCGACCGTGGAATACGTGCAGACACAGGCTGCCATCACGCCCACCCGCAGCCCATGACGATTCAGGAACTCACTAAACTCTGTCGGGCAACTCTTGGATTGACCAATTTTGGGCAGGCCAAAGCCTGCTCCACCAGATCACCTATGAATTCAGGGAACAAACTCCACGCAGCATGAAACTTTTAAGATCAAATCTAAGAGGAAAACTTGCACGAACAAATGAGCTTGAGTACAATGTTCGCCTGTCACGGGGAAAATGCGTGCGTTTTTTCCCGTATCGTGCTACAATGCAAGCATGTGGGGAGAGGCGTCTTCCCGTGGCCACACGGATGTAAGAACTCCGAAGGAGAAATCCGTGTGAAAAGCCCAAATCTCGCGCGTTAGTCACGTGAGAACGTCAGCGGGATGCTATCGGTTAAGCATAAACAAAAGGAGTGTATGTCATGGCACAAGTTGAGTTCTACGACGTCAAAACTCGCCAGAAGGTCAAGATCGATGACTCCAAGGTCAAGCGTGTCACGTTCGAAACCAAGAAGGGCGGCACCCGCTATGGTCTGCGCGCCACGACGCAAGACGGACGCAAACTGACCAAGTTCGTCAGCAAGGCCGACTGGGACAGCATGAAGTATCCGGTCGAGAAGTAGTTGCTGCCGGCGGCCTGATGGCCGCACCGGGCATCCGCTGGTTTTGCGAGATGAGGGGCGGTCGACAAGACGCCCCTCATCTATTGTGGGTGGGGATCAGGCGGTTCAGCCGCGCGTTTGAGTTTGCGTTGAGCGGCTTCGTCCACCGCCCGACGCAGATCCGCGATCAGCGTGCGGACGTGGATCGGCTTGGTCACATAACCGTCGAACCCGGCGTCGAGCGCGCGTTCTTTGTCGCCGTCCATCGCGTGCGCCGACAACGCCACGACCGGGATCTCCCGCCACGTGGGGTGAGTCCTCAACTGCCGGAGCATCTCCCAGCCATCCATGATGGGCATGGAGAGATCCATCAGGATAAGCGTCGGCGTGAAGGTTTGCAGCAGGTCCAGCCCGACTTTGCCGTTCTCTGCCTTTTGCACCGAAGCGCCATAAAAGTTCAGCATCCCGGAGATCACATCGGCATTATCGCGTTCATCTTCAACCACCAGGATTGTCCAGGTGGATACGGCATCCCAGTTCAGCATAGGTTCGTTCGCCTGTGGAGATCATCTCATCCATTGTACAGAGAGTATAACAAAACACGGCCCCGCCAGGCCGACAACGACCCGGCTACCGGAAGCGCACCATGCTCGTTTGACTAATTATGCTGAATATAACGCCCCTCACCCTGCCCTCTCCCCGGCCAAGCCAGGGAGAGGGTTAGGCGCGGCACCGCTCTCCCCCTCTCTAGCTTGGCTGGAGAGGGGGATGGCAGTTGGTTTATCTCCGCGGTGATTTTTCAAACGGCATCAGCGCGCAGGCCAGGATAGCGCGGCCAGGGCCGTTCACGGCCCTTCCGGTGAATACCCGGTGCTTGCAGCGCCGGGCGCACTTATCGCTCCAGTGTGAATTTACCGCGCGACGACGTCGATCGAGCCGGTGTTGGTGAACAGGCGCAGCATGGGCGAATCGGCGGTGCTGTCGCCCAGCGTGCCCGTCCAGGCCCCGCCCGCGCCATCCTGGCTTTCGCTCACATCCGTCATTCGATCGAACGAATCCGAGACGTCGACGCTGCCAGTGTTGGTCTCCGCGCTGAGACTAACGGTCGTGTCCGCCGGCAGAACCACCGAGATCGAGCCAGTGTTCGTCTGCAATTCCATCTGAGAGGTGATGCCGGGCGCGAGACTCCCATCGAAGGTGATGCTGCCGGTGTTGGTGTGCAAATCCAGCGCGTGGACGCTCACATCAGCCACGGTGATGCTGCCCGTGGCGCTGTTCACGCTGATCGCAGCTTCTTCGGGAATGGTGATGGTCATATCGACCTCGCTGGTCTGGGACCAGAGCCAGTTCTCGTCGTGTGCCGAAATCGACCGTGATCGTGATCTCATTCTTGTTGTCGGCGGGCTGCTGGATGTCCACGGTGATGCGCTCAAGCTCTTTTTCGGCGGCGCTCTTGGTCCACCCGTGAGCCGTTCTGGTATACGTGATGCTGACCTCATCATCGCTGTCGCCGCGCCGGATGTCGATGCTGCCATTGGTTCCATCGACCGACAGCGTCAGCGGCTCGTTGGGATCGAGGGTAAGCTGCTCCGTCTGCGTATCGCTGGTTTCGCTGTTCTTAAAGATGGCCGCCAGCCCACCCCCTGCCACCGCCAGTATACACAGCGGCAGAACGCAGCACAGGCAGCAGGTAGACAGGCAGCCGATTACCATCCACAGCGGCCAGCGGCTGGATCCGCGCCAGCCCATCGGCCCTTCGAACTTGGGGCGCTCGAGGTTCGGCGGGCGTGCCGTAGCTTTCCTCGTCGGGTGCGGGTGTGCCGAAGACGACGTCCTCGGGCACGGGCGTACCCTGCACGCTTTCATCGGGGGTTTCGTCCGCAGGTACAGGTGTGCCCTGCACCTCGTTATCCGGCACCGGAATAGCGGGGATCTCGTCCCCCGCGCCGGGATTTTCCACGTTATTTTCGTCGGCCATCTTTCAACTCCTTGAGCAGACAAATTCACAGCGATTAGCGATTGGCGGTTAGCCGTTAGCAGATAACGGTCAGCAAGCAAGCCCTGCGCTAATCGCTAACAGCTAATGGCTAATGGCTAACGGCTGACTATGTATACGCGCCAGCGCGCCCGCCGTTGTGCCGGGATCAGCGCAGGGTGTTGATCACCCACAGCGCGACCATCCCCACGGCGATGGAGAGCAGCGTGCTGCGGCTGCGCCACGCGACCACCGCAGCGATCAGCGCGGCCAGCAGGCGCGTATTGCCCGGCGAGACATCGAGCGAGCCTTCCGGCATCAGCACGGCCGGGAAGATAATCGCGGAGAGCGCGGCCGGCGGGACAAATCGCAGGGCGTTCCGCAGGCTGTCCGGCATGGCCGCTTCGCCCAGCAGCGCGATCACCGACAGCCGTATCGTATACGTCACAAACACCATGCCCAGAATGATCAGCCACAATTCCATCGTTTACGATTCTGTCTCCTGCATGGGAGAGCCCACACCGGCCCGCTCACCATATCGCTCGCTGAGCACCCCGGCCGCGATCCCCGCCAGCGCGGCCAGGATCAAACCGAGCTTGTACGGCAGATCGTTCGCGGCCAGCGCGATCATCCCGGCGGTCAGCGCGGCCAGCACTGCCGGACGATCGCGCAGTACGGGGATCACCAGGGCGATGAACGTCAGCGGCAGGGTAAAATCCAGCGCCCAGCTTTCGGGTACCTCCGCGCCGACCAGCACGCCGACCGCCGTGCTGATCTGCCACGAGACCCACAGTGTCAGCCCGGCCCCCAGGGAATACCAGTGCCGGTTCGTCTCCTGAACGGGGGCAGGTGCATCGGTTTCATAATGCGAAATCATGACGGCATAAGCTTCATCGGTCAGCAGAAACGCCAGCGCGTATTTCCACACGGCCGACAGATGCCGGACGTATGGCGCGACCGATGCGCTGTAGAGCATGTGACGCAGATTGACCACCGCCGTCGTCAGCACGATGACGATCCCTGGCGTGCCGCTGGCCAACAGCTGCGCGGCGATGAACTGCGCTGACCCGGCAAATACGATCATCGACATGGCAAGCGCCACCGGCACCGGCAGATCTGCTTCCATCGCCAGGATGCCGAAGATCATGCCAAACGGTGACACGCCGAGCAGGATCGGAAGCTGCGCCCGCACCCCGCCCCAGAACTCCGACTGTTTCGAGGGGATCATACCCGTTCCTTGTTCAAGCCCACACGTCGGACAGTTTTACCGCCCGCCGCGGATCGACGCAAGACATAACCGTTTGGTTTCGGACGATTTTTCCGGTACAATTCGCGGCATGAATGATCGCTCATCTCTGCAACTCGACGGTTGTATCGCCACCAGTATCGAGCAGACCTGCCGCCACCTGGAACAGGTTTACGAGCGTCTGGTCGGCCCGACCGGCCTCTCCGTGCTCGAATGGCACGCCCTGCGCGCCCTCTTCGCCGAGGACGGGCTGAGCGCGTCGCGGCTGGCGTGCGAAGTCTGCCGCCACCCCTCGTCCATGACGGCCCTGCTGGACCGGATGGAAGACAAGGGTCTGCTTCGCCGCGAAACCGATCACGACGACCGCCGCAGCGTGCGCGTGTTCCTCACCGATCGGGGCCGCGGCTACCACGCGCAGGTCGAATCCGTGTCCGCACGGATTGAACAGCTCGTGACCGACTGTATCACTCCGGAGCAGCTGGCGACTTTCCAGTATGTGCTGGGCGTGCTCCAACAGGTGCCGGTGCCCCCGGAATAGGCAAGTGATTGGTTTTTAGTGGTTGGTTGTTGGTAAGTGCTTCGTGTCGCAAATCATGGGGCAATCTGTAGGGGCGTCCCGGTGGGTCGCCCTGGACAGGTAACAAATCGGCCCCTTGTATCTCGCCGGCCTCACCCCCGGCCCCTCTCCAGCCAGGATCGAGAGGAGAGGTGAGTTCGCTTCCCCTCTCTAGCTCGGCTGGAGAGGGGGAAGCGAGCTTGCTCGCCGGGGGTGAGGCCGCTGCGTTTGTATCCGCGTTTAATTGTTAGGCGGCACCAATCCGCCCCTACAGACTACCCCATGATTGACAGTACCAGGTAGTCACCAACAACCAACAACTAAAAACCAATCACCAAAAACCAAAAACGGTTCACGCCGCGTTCTCCCCAACTTCCCATGCTATCATGGTGGATACGGCCTTACTGGCTTATACTACAATGAAGCCAGATTTGGGAAACTCAACCCCATGCGCCAGGAGATTCTACCCTTTACCCGCTATGTGCGGTTGTACACCCTGCACCAGATCGAGGGCGCGGGCGATCTGCTCCTGCTGCGGATACGGATCGAAACACTGCGCTACAGCTTCGCGCCGCTGCTGAGCGTGCCAGTTGGCGAACTCGATGCGATCTATACCCATGATCCGCGCGCTGGTGCCGAACTGGTCCAGCGGTCGGTGCTGCCGCGCCTGCAAACCCTGCTCGACGTACAGGATCCGTTCCGCGAGTTGGGCACCGGGCAGGCGGCCCTGTGGCAGCGCTACGCGGCGGAACGTGGACTCTCGGCCCAGCCTCAGCGCGTCCCCACGATCCAGCCGGCACGCACGTCGCTGGCCCCGCGTCTGCCGGCACGCAGTCGGGCATCCGAGCGGCTGGCGCAGGTTCAGCGCGGCCTGGAGAGCCTGCAAATGGCCGCCGAAACGGCTTCGGCGCTGCTGACGCTGTGGCAAAACTGGCAGATCGGGCGCGAGCAGCGCAAACTCATGGAATTGCAGCGCCGCCTGCTGCACGACGCGATCCAGGCCCAGCTTCAGGGCCAGGGCCGCGCGCTGGATCAGGCTATTAATCCGAATTTCGTGCGCGGTTACCTGTCCGCCCACGCCGATGATCCAGGTTATGAGGCGCTGTTCGACGACGGAAAGGACTGACGGTGCGTATCGAATCGCTGCGTACCTTGACCCCAGCCTGCGAAAACCTGCTGCGCGAGCGCGCCGAAGAAAAAGGCCGCGACTCGGCCGGCAGCCTGCGCCAGATTGGGGAAGCGCTGGCCGCGCGCAAAGCCGAGGCCGTCGCCCTGTATGACGACATCGGCGTCCTGCGCGGGCTCGCGGCGTGGCGCTGGGTGGACCGGACGCAAACTCACGCGCAGGTGTTGATCCTGTATACGCCAGCCGCCACGCCAGCCCCGCTCGGGGAGGCGCTGGTCGATTATGTCTTCTCGGAGCTGATTCGCGTCGGCTCGCTGCACGTGATCGAAGTCCGCGTGCGCGATGAGTCACCGGGCGTGCGCGAGGCGTGGCTGCGGCATGGCGTGGTGGTGTTTGCGCGCCACCAGATGAGCCGCCCGCTCGGTGTGGTCCCGCTGCCGATCCTGCCCCTGCGGGATGGCTACACGCTGGTCGGGTGGCAAGCTGAGCGCCAGACCGAGATCGAACAGGTCGCCACCGCCGCGTACCGGGACAGCGTCGAAGGCATCGCCGTGCCGGATCCGCAGGGCAGCCGCGCCGTGGAAAATCTGCGCAAACTGCGCGCCGATCCGGTCGGGTGGAACGCCGACGCCAGCCTGATCGTGGTGGACAAACGCAGCAGCAGCGCCGTGGGTTATGTCGCCGTGCTGAAATCCGGCCAGGACATGCAGATCGAGGATCTGGCCGTGCATCCGTCGCACCGCCGCCGGGGATTGGCTCGCGTGCTGCTGGTCCGCGCCATGACGATCGCGCAGCGGCAGGGGCAGAGCGCTGTGACGCTGTCCGTCACTGTCCGCAATCCCGTAGGTGCGTTATACAACCAGTTGGGGTTCCAGCCCGTCCACTGCGGCGAGGTGGGGATCTGGTGGCGCGACGGCCGTCATATGTCGTGGCGGGAGTAACGACCATTTACCTCACCCCCCGTCCCCCTCTCCAAATACAGAGAGGGGGAGCCGCACGTGAGCAAGTCCCCTCTCCGCGCGTGGAGAGGGGATTTAGGGGTGAGGTAAACAGCGATAATGTTGGGAACACGTTTAGAGGTGGACATGGCTCAAGCGTCGTATCGTTACCGTTTCCTTCTGCTCGCCCTCATCCTTCTCGCCGGGCTGGTGCCCGCCCACCGCACGACAGCCGATCATCCCGCCGCGCAGGCCCGCCCGGCACTCTCCGGCGAAGCCTTCACCCACGGCACCGAGCATTTTGTCATCCATTACACCTTTATCGGCGTGGACGCCGTGCCCGCCGCCGATCGGGATGGTAACGACGTGCCGGACTGGGTCGAGGACGTGGGCGAGGCGATGGAGACGATCTGGCGCGTCGAGATCGACCGGCTGAACTGGCCGGCCCCACTCCCGGATCGCGGTGAGGGTGGCGATACGCGCTTCGACGTATACCTGATGGAACTGTTCAGCAAGAATCTCGGCGGCTATGTCTCGCCGGATGGGGGATTTGTGGGTGACAACCCGGACACATCCCGGCACGAGCAGTCCGCTGCCTATGGTTACATGGTGCTGGACAATGATTACATCGATCCCAACCCGCCCGCTGGCCTTCGGGTCTGGCCGGCGCTGGACTGGCTGCGGATCATCGCCGCGCACGAGTTTAACCACATGCTGCAGATCTCGATCACGGGCGTACACAGTATGCATTGGTGGTACGAGGCCACCGCGAACTGGATGGAGACGCAGGTCTTCCCCGATCTGCCGGATAATCTCCGCTCGGCGGGCGCGGTCTTCAAATCGCCGGATACGTGCATCATGCGTTACGGCGGCGTGGACCGGGTCGAATCCGGCCTGCACTGGTATGGCATGTGGGTCTTCAACCAGTTTCTTTCGGAGAAATTCGGGCCGCGTATGGTGCTGGACATCTGGTACCGCATGGGTGACAGCGGCGGTTATCTCCCCTTCGATGATGCGTTCGCCGCGCAGACAAGCTCGTTCGAGGACGTGATGCGGCAGTTTGCGGTGGCCGTGCTGCTGCGCGACTTTGCCGGCGGCAGCAAATATCCCACCCCGCGCTTACAAGAAGCCGTTGATACCCTGGGCGAGTGGACTCCGGTGGACGGCGTGCAGCGCTACGCGATGGACTACATCGGGCTGGATCTCGCCGGCCTGTATACGATCACCCTGGACAGCCCCGATCCGGGAGTCGAGGGGATCGTCGTCGGGGTGGATGGCACATCGGCGGACGTGTTCCCTGCCGGGCGCGACGTGACGGTCGATTTCAGCGCCTATGAGCACGCCTACCTGATCGTGCTCAACCTGACGCGGCCGCCCAACGAGGCCGGCTGTGCCACGGCGCGCTACACCTACGCCGTGAAGGAGCCTGCCGGCGAACCGACCGCCCTCGCTTACGACACGGTCGCCGCGTATTTTGAGGAACCGCGTGTCGAGGCCGTCACCGATCCCGAAGACATCCCGATCTTCGATCCGTACTACCAGACGGAATACCACATCAGCCAGGAGATCCGCGAAGTGGATGTGCCGTTTAAGCCGATCGTGCCGCGCGGCGCGCCGCGGGGATACGAACTGGACAGCGTGTATGGCGTCGATGCGGACGAGGTCGGGGAGGAGTTCGTCAACATGAACGCGCCATCGGGCGGGGTGGTGGTCCAGATGCTCTATTACAACGAGGACGGCCAACTGATCCGCATCACCGAATCGCCCGCCGTTTACCGCACGGTAGGCGAGTGGCTGGCCGTTAACGGGCTGGAATATGAGCCGGGCACGCAGATCTGGACGAGCGGCAGCGTCGATACGGCGATTGTCGGCACGGGACCGCATCTCGTCGCGTTTCTCGTGCGTCAGCGCTTCATGACGATCGACGGCGACGCCGATCTGGACGATATGCTGGACATGGCCGCGCGCTTCTCGACGTCGTTTAAGTAGCGGTTGGCGGTTAGCCGTTAGCGGTTAGCCGTTAGCCTACCTCGCTCCCGCCCCCATTTCCACGCGCGGAGAGGGGGGGCGAATGCGGCGCGGGTCAGCTCCCTGCGCGTGTGCGGATGAGGTAAACGTAGGGGCGTATGGCGATACGCCCAATAGGTGTCAAGATAAGACAAGCGCACGGCGGATCGCCCAGTTTAGCCCCTCCCCCTGCCCCCTCCCCACGGCGTGGAGAGGGGGACACGCGCGCCGTCAAGTCCCTCTCCACCTGTGGGGAGGGATTTAGGGAGGGGCCAAGCAGCGCAACAGCGCTTAAGTTGACGCACATAGGGCGTATTGCGATACGCCCCTACAAAAAATGGTTGACGGGCCAGGCGGTGCGGTTAAGCTATCGCTGACGGCTGAAAGCTGACCGCTCTCTATATCTTCGCCTTCCCCGCCGTGCGCGCACCCAGGATCACCATGCCCGCCGCGAACGCCGCCACCACCAGCAGCAGATCCGCCACATCGAGCAGCGACTCGCCCCGGATCATGACCGCGCGCAGCGCCTCGGTTGAATAGGTCAGCGGCATCACCTTGGAGAACGGCTGCAGCCAGCCCGGCATATCCTCGATCTGCCAGATCACGCCGCCGAGCAGGCCCTGCGAGACGACCACCAGCGGGATAAACTGCAACACCTGGAACTCGTTCTGCGCGAAGGTGCTGAGCAGAATCCCCAGATTAACCGACAGCACGACCAGCAGCGCCTCTACGATGAAGATATTCAGCAGGTTGCCCGCGTAATGAATATCGAGCACGAACGCCGTGAACAGCAGTGTGATGACCCCTTGCAGCAGCCCAAACACCAGAAAGCCGAGCATGTACCCGACGATGATCTCATGGGCGCGGATGGGCGTGGCTTGCAGGCGTTCGAGCGTCCCGGCCACGCGCTCGCGCAGAAACGAGATACACGTCAGCAGGAAGACGAAGAAAAACACGAAGAACCCGATCAGCGCCGGGGCCATAAAATCGAGCGTGTCATATTCCGGCCCGCCGTGGAGATAGGTCGGCGTCGATGGTCGTCTCAAACTCGTCGTCAGGAGTTGTGCTCGACATCGCCGCCGGGCCGCCGGCCAGCGCCAGGGTATTCGCCGTTTGCAGCGCCACGCGTTCGAGCATCGTCCCCAGCCGCTGCGCGAGAATCGGGATTTGATCCCTCATATTCGACCGACAGCGTCAGCGCGCGCGTCTGGATCACGTTCTGCGTGAAGTCCGGCCCCAGCGTGATCACGGCGTCGGCGTCGCCCTCGCGTAACTGATCGCGGGCTTCGGCGGCGGTCATCGTCTGCGTCTCGAATTCGCCAAAATTGACCAGCACATCGGTCAGCCGCTCGCCCAGGTTCACCGTTGCCCCGGCCAGCGAAAAACCGGCGTCCTCGTTCACCACGCCGATCACCAGCTTGCCCGGCTCATTGCGGATAAGAATGCCGAGAAAGCTCAGCAGCAGCACCGGAACCACACACATCAACGCCAACGTGCGCCGGTCGCCTAACATCTGTTGGATCACGCGGCGCGCTAAAATCCCGCTGCGATTATTGAACATGGCTGCTCACCCCTTTTTGTTCCGCGAAGCGCAAGAATGCCTGCTCGATGTCGGGCGTGCCGGCCTGCTCGCGCAGGGATGCCGCTGTGCCCTCGGCGATCAACTGCCCGCTGCGGATAAAGCCCAGCCGGTCGCAGCGCTCGGCCTCGTCCATCACGTGGCTCGACACGATCAGCGTGATCCCGCGCTCCGGTCATGGCGCGGAAATGATCCCAGAACTGGAAGCGAAGCTGCGGATCGACGCCGACCGTGGGCTCGTCCAGCAGGATCACATCCGGGTGGTGGGCCAGCACCGAGGCCAGAGAGACGCGCTGCCGCATCCCGCCGGAGAGGGTGTTGATCCGGCTGTGGGTGCGTGCGGACAGATCCACAAAGGCGATCGCTTCTTCGATGGCGGCTTTATCGTGACAGCCATTCAGCCCGGCGAAAAACGCGACATTCTGCCACACGGTCAGATCGGTATACAGCGCCGATGCCTGGGTCATATACCCGACGCGCGCCAGGATGTCCTTATCCGGCATGAGGTGATCCAACAGCGTCACGCGGCCAGAATCGGGTTTGTGCAGCCCCGCGATCACGCGGATCAGGGTGCTTTTGCCCGCGCCGTTGGGGCCCAGCAGGCCGTAGATCTCGCCGCGCCGGATTTGCAGGCTCAGCCCTTGCAGCGCGTGGACGCTGCCAAAACGTTTGTACACGTCGTGTACATCGACGGCATAGGGAGATTCGCTCTGATCATCGGTCGTGTCCTTTGTTGTCAGGTGAGGGATAGGCTCATCGGCCAGCCCGTGTAACAGGGTGTCGATGAACTGGTCGGCCAGCACATCGCGCGAGAATTCGATCAGCACGTCGCCCGGAATGAGCCGCTCGGTAATGACGAAGCCGATCACCAGGCTCGCCATCATCCGGAGGATGGTATACGGTTCGAGCGGCTTGAGTCCGGGCAGCGTTTGCATCCGCTGGATCACGCCCATGATGCGCGGGAAGAACTCACTGCGCAGCAGGTGACGCACCGTCTGCCCCTCGAACTCGCGCAGATCGATCTGGGCGAGTTGAAGAAAATCGTAATAGTTCGGGATGACGGCCAGCACCGTCTTGAGCGCCAATCCCACGAATTCGGGTCCGGTGGATGCGCGATCCAACTCCGTCTCAAGCGTGCCGAGAACCACCTCATACGGGTTATCTTCTTCAATCAGCGCCCGGAAGATCGCCTCTTTGGTCGGGAAATGATTGTAGATTCCCCCCACGGCGCGATCCCCGGCTTCATGGGCGATGGCGCGCATACTCGTGCCATGAAACCCATTGGCGATGAACAGCCGCCGCGCCGTGTTGAGAATAGCCGCACGCGCCGCATCGCCTTTGCTTAGTGACTCGTCCACTGGGCCTCTCCTATGAACGAACGTTCATTTATATTTTAGCGATGATCGGGGAATTGTCAACTACTTATCGATCCAGAAATTCGTTTTGGTAGCGGTGCATGGATGCTGTTTAGGAAATTATGGCAGATGAAACGCCCCTCACCCTGCCCTCTCCCCGGCCAAGCCAGGGAGAGGGAAAAAGCAGCGGCATCAATCTCCCCCTCTCTAGCTCGGCTGGAGAGGGGGCCGGGGGGTGAGGCCGTTTTGATGCGTTTGCCCTGCCGACAGCCTATCGATACCGAAAGTTATAATAGGTCAACTGACCGATGCATCGCCTGTAATTTTCGTGATACGCTGTAAATGAGCTCCAGGCGAGACATGTAATGAAGCTTTAACAAGTCAAATCGAATATCAAAGCTGGCGGAGTACACCAGCCTGATAGCACAACTCGATTTGACCAAAGTACAAAGCTGAATGTCTCGCCTGTCCCTTTTATCTGGGGTATAACCAACCGTGCCGAGAGGCCCGGTTTTTTGCTGCCTGCTCTCAGCGAGGTGCTCTATGGTTATCTCTAAACACCGGCGCGAAAACCTGACCGCGCTGGCGATCGCGGTGATCCTGATGACCGCCGGGGCGATCATCGGGGCTGTGCAGATGGTCGTGTTCATGATCCCCGCCGAGGTCGTGCCCGGCGGGGTGTCGTCCATTGCCCTGATCCTGAACGATCTGATCGGTACGCCGGTCGGTATTGTGATCCTGCTGGCGAATATCCCGATCCAGGTCATCGCCTACCGGATGATGGGCGGCTGGCGCGTCGTCGCCGGGACGGTGTATGTCGTCGTGGTGTATTCCGTGGCGACGGATCTGCTGCCGGTGTGGGGTGTCGAAGCGGTCAGTGATGACCGGCTGCTGAATGCGCTGTTTGGCGGCGCAGTGGGGGGGATCGCCAGCGGGCTGGTCTACCGGGGCGGCGCGACCTACGGCGGCACCTCGACGCTGGCGCGGATCATCCAGAACCGCACGGGCACGCCGATGAGCAGCACCCTGCTCTATACCGAGTCCGCGCTGATCGTGCTGGCCGCCGTCGTCTTTGGGTGGGAAGGCGCGCTCTACGCGGTGATCGCGATGGTGGTGTACGGGCTGGCGACCGATTATGTGCTGGAAGGTCCGAGCGTGATCCGCACGGCGATGATCGTCACCGAATCTCCGCGCGAAGTATCCGACGCGGTGATCCGCGATATGAACCGCACCGTGACCGCCTGGACGGCGAAGGGGATGTATACGGATCAGGAGCGCTGCGTGCTGTACGTCACCGTGTCGCGCTCGGAGGCGAACCAACTGCGCGAGCTGGTCTTCGCCATCGATCCGCACGCCTTTCTGGTGATCGGGCAGGGGCACGCGGCCTATGGTGAGGGCTTCCGGCATCCGAAGGTGCGCGCGCCTGAGGAGACGCCGGGGACGGAAACATGATAGGATCGTTTGTAGGGACGAGACTTGCCTCAACCCAGGAATAACTGTCTACTGTCTACTGTTCACTGTATCCACAGGAGCGCCCATGCCCGTCACCATCCGCGATCTGCACCCCTGGACTATGACGCCCCACGACGCGATCGCGCTCCAGCGCACGCTGGCTCCGCAGGTCATCACCGATCAACCGCTCCCGCTGGACTCGATCCGGCTGGTAGCGGGCGTCGATGTGAGCGTGAAGAATGACATCAGCCGCGCCGCCGTCGTGGTGCTGCGCTACCCCGAACTGGACGTGATCGAAACCGCCACCGCCGAGCGCCCGACGATCTTTCCCTACGTGCCCGGCCTGCTCTCCTTCCGCGAGGGCGCGGTGATTCTTGACGCGCTGCGCAGACTGGTGGCGACGCCCGACGTCTTCGTGTTCGACGGGCAGGGGACGATCCATCCGCGCCGCCTGGGGATCGCCTGCCATATCGGGCTGTTTCTGGACCGGCCTACCATCGGCTGCGGCAAGAGTTTGCTGGTGGGGCGGCACGCGCCGGTCCCGCCCACCAAAGGGAGTTGGGTGCCGCTGGTCGATCGCGGTGAGACGATCGGCGTGGTGCTGCGTACTCGTGATAATGTCCAGCCGGTCTATGTATCAGTGGGCCACCGCGCCACGCTGGACGATGCCCGCGCTCTGGTGTTAAGCTGCACAACGCGCTACCGGCTGCCCGAACCGACTCGCGCCGCGCATAACGCCGCGGGGCAGTTTTGAATGGTTATTGGTCGTTGGTTGTTGGTTATTGGTTTTTAGTTTCTGGCCGGGCGCATTGTGGGTAATGGGCGTCGACCAATGACTAACAACCAACAACTAAAAACTAACTACTGTTTACTGAGAGGGGAAAACCACTATGAGCGATGCTGTGCCTTACGATCGGATCGCGGAATTATACGACGCGTGTGTGCAGTTCACGCTGGATGTGCCGTTTTATCGGGAGCAGGCCGCCCGCGCCAACGGTCCCGTGCTCGAACTGATGGCCGGCACCGGGCGTGTCTCGCTCCCCCTGATCAAAGCGGGCGTGGACCTGACCTGCGTCGATTATTCGGCGGATATGCTGGACGTGCTGCGCCGCAAGCTCTACGGGCAGGGTCTGTCGGCGGTGCTGCACCAGATGGACGTGCGCAAGCTGAAACTGAACCGGCAGTTCAACCTGATCTTTGTGCCGTTCCAGTCGTTCACCGAGATCACGAGTCTGGACGATGAATGCGCCGCTCTGGAGCGAATCCACGCGCATCTGGCGGACGGCGGGCGGTTTATCTGTACCCTGCACAACCCGGCGGTGCGTCTGCGCAGCGTGGATGGGCTGTACCGGCTGTGGCTCAAATCGCCGCTGTCGTCAGGCGGATCCGCGCTGCTGTGGGGCGCACAGTCTCATCAGGATGGGCTGGTATCGATTGATGAATTTTACGAGGTTTACGACGCGCGCCGCATGATGCAGGCCCGGCATCATGTCGAACTGGCCTTCCGCTTGCTGACCCGCGTGCAGTTCGAAAGCATGGCCGCTGACGCCGGTTTCGCGGTCGAGGGGCTGAGTGGCAATTATGATGGCTCCCCATTCGAGGAAGAAACCAGCCCGTATATGATCTGGATTCTGGGCAAAGCTCACTCGACGTGAAACCGCAGCGTCGTGTCGCCCACGTTGATCCGGTCCCCGTCGGCCAGACGCCGGGCTATCACGCGCTCGCCGTTGATATACGTGCCGCGCGAGCTTTGCTGGTCCTGCAAGAAAAACGCGCCGTTGCCGTAGCGGATCTGAAAATGCTTGCGTGAGACCTTCGGATCGGGCACCTGGATATCACATACCGTTGAGCGCCCGACCATCGTATCCGTTTGGGTGAGGGGCTCCGGTTCCATCACACCGGGGCCAGCCACGTGTTCGAGCCACGCCTGGGGCATTTCCGAGGACGTGCGGGCAGCGGCAGGCTGCGCCACGGGCGGCGCCACGGGCGAGGGTGTGGGAGATGGCGCAGGCGATGGGGCCGGCTCTGACTCGATGGCGCGGCGGACGGTCGCTCCGGCTGGCGGGGTATACGGCTTCGGCAGCGGGGTTGGACGAGGGGCAGCGGGTGGCTGGTAGGCCGCGGGCGGGGCGGTCGGCTGTGCCGCGGCAGCACCGCAGGCGGCCGCAGGCGGAATTGTCGGATAGTTCGGGGCGGCGGCAGGCGGCACGGGCTGGCGCTGCTGTCCAAAGGGTAGGCGGCAGTTCAGGCACGCGGCGCTGTCGGCGGGATTCATATAGCCGCAGCGCGGACACTGAACCAGGTTGCCGTAGCGCACCAGTTCCTGCTGATCCTCACGCCCGGACCGCATATACAACACCAGCAGGACGATCCCCGCGCCGAATGCGATCAGCGCGCCCAATGCCACGAAAGTCAGAATAATACCTTCCACGTCACGTATCCCCGCACTCAGGTTCAAACGCTGCGTACCGATTGTAAAGTTGAGCCGCGGGCAACGCAAAAAACAGCCGTTAGCGGTTAGCCGTTGGCTGTTAGCGGTTGGCGAAAATGAAAAGAAAAAGATGGAACCGCAGAGGCGCAGAGCACGCGGAGATTCTTGAGGAAAAGAGAGTGTAGGGGCGGGTTAACAAACCCGCCCGGTTTTCTCCAGGTTCAGGCGATTTTACCTCTGCGTGCCGGGTCAGCCAGAGGATCACGATGGCGGCGGGATCAACTCCGCGATTTTGACAGCCTCATCCATGGGGAGCATCGTCTCGATCCGGTAGGTGATTCCACCCATTTCCCAGAGCAGCACATTGCCCTTGACCAGCCGCTCGATCGGGTCCGCACCGGGACGCGGCACCTCGAAGATGTGCGGCACGATCAGCCACAGCGCCCGCTGGCCGTGTACGGTGGTTTCGATCTCCTGCTCGCCGTAGTGTTTGCGCACGACCTCCGTAGACCGAATCAGGTGCAGGCTTAGCTGCGACCCATCCGCATCGGCCCACACCAGGATCACGATCCCGTTTGGATAGAGATACGCCGCATCAGGCGATCCGAGATCGGGCGGGTAGGCGGGCAGGGGGATCGTGAAACCCACTTCCTCACGGACGGCATCGAGCGTCGTTGCATAGGCCGGGTCAAAGCCGGTATCGAGCGGAGTCGACACGGGAGCCGGCTCGTCCCGCACGATCTGCACGGCCCCGATCCCCAAAAAGTCGAACGCCTTGGCGCGCCAATCCGGCACGGCCAGTATGATCAGCACGACAGCGATCAGCGCGACGACACCGGCGCGAATCAATGCCGGGGACAGGCGCGGACGGTTCCGTTCCAGCCGCTGGCGGACCGCACCGGCCAACGGGGGTGTCGGCGGATACTCAAGACGCCGCCCGATGTCCTGCACGCGCACGGTCCACGCCTCCTCGGTCGGCTCGTTCGCCGGTCGTGGCTCGTTCATAACTGCCGTCCTTCGGTCAAGAGCGGAAAATCCTCCTGCACCACACCCCGCAGACGCCCCAACGCGCGGCTCAGGCGCGATTTCACGGTGCCCGGCTGGACGTTCAGCACGTCGGCGGTCTCGTCTACGGAGAGTTCGAGAAAATAACGCAGATAGATGATTTCCTGATCCGGCCGGTCAAGCTGGCGGATCGCATCCCACAACGCCTGGACTTCCCACCGCTGGGTATGCTCGGCTTCGGCGCTGCGATCGACCAGCGAGACCCCGGCGAACGCCCGGCTGATCGCGGCCCAGTAGCGGCCGAGTGCGCGCTGGCGGTTGCGAGCCAAATTGCGCGTGATCTGAAGCAGCCAGGGGCGCAGCGGTCGTTCGGCGTCGAAGCGGCGCAGGTGGTGATAGGCGCGGATGAACGTGTCCTGCGCGACATCCTGCGCGTCGTCAGGATCGCCCAACAGCAGGTACGCCAGCCGGAATACGGGTTCCTCGTAGCGGCGCACCAGCGTTTCATAGGCATCCTGATCGCCCGCCGCTGCCTGCCGGATCAACTCAGAGTCCAACCCAAAACCTCGTTGTGGATGAATTCGACTCTCATACACCGCCCGATGCGTGATGGTTCCCTGACCACGCGTTTGAAAAGATTTACCTCACCCCGTCCGACCTTCGGTCGGCATCCCCTCTCCACACGCGGAGAGGGGACTTCGGCGCAATCTCCCCCTCTCTGGCTATGCCGGAGAGGGGGTCGGGGGGTGAGGCCAACTCACAACTCAAAACTCATGACTCAAAACCCCCTGCTAAAAACTGTCCACGGTCCACTTCCCGCGAGTTGCCGGATCGACGCGGCACGCCTAAAATCCCGGTGTGATCGTTCGGAGAGAGAGACCCTGATGAAACGACGATGGACAGCGATTGCATTCACAATAGTATTCTTTTTGATTGCGGTTGGGCTGATCAGCTCGCGGCCGGGCGCATCTGCGCAGGACGCCCCGCCGCCGAGCGCGACTCCCGCGTTTGGGCCGATCCAGTTTGGCCCGATGGTGGTCGGGGTGCCCTATACAGAGACGTTTAGCACGAATTACGGGTGGACGGCAACGGGCGCGTGGCAGTATGTCACCAACGGCGCGTATCAGGACGGCGGTTGGATGGCCGACGCCTTCCAGCGGGAATTCACCAGCACGCTCGAATATGCAACCCCGATTGACCTGAGCGGGCGGTTAGGCGCGCAGTTGTTGTACCAGCAGCGCGGCAGCATCGCGCCCAGCGATCTGATCGCTGTGGAGATCAGTCTGGACGGCGGCCTGAGCTGGTTTATGGTGGATCAGCAGACCGGGCTGTATACCGACTGGCAGCCGCACGGCGTCGATCTGGCAACGTATCGCGCTCAGATCATCCGGCTGCGCTTCCGCCTCACCACGGGGATTTACACCGAGCCCAGGCCCACCGCCACCGCTCCACCCATTGATCCCAACCTTTCGCCGCCGGCCCCGACTCCCGCACCGATCCCGGCCGGCTATTGGATCGACAACCTGAGCATCCAATACGTCCAGCCGCCGGTCGTGCTGCGCCCGTCGCACGCCACGAAGCTGGGGCTGCACCTGCTGATCGGCGCGGACCGGGGCGCGGTGCTCGGCTTTATCCAGCGGATGCGCGACGCCGGCTACCCGATCGGGACGGTCAAGGGCACGTCCGGCACCGAGGATCTGATCGCGGCGATCAAGGATGTCTCGCCCGAAACGGTGGTCGTCTACCGCTCCCTGTATACGCCGTGGGGGATGCGCGACTGTCCCGATATGAAAAACGAGCCGGTAGCCGAGGCGCGGCACTGGATGGATGGCATTCTGCCCGGCCTGACCGGGACGCGCGCGGATTATTATGAGATCATGAACGAGTGCGGGCCCGACCCGGCGTGGATGGTGCCGTTCACCATCGAAGCGATGCGGATCGCGACCGAGCGCGGCGTGTGCCTGCTGGTTTTCTCCTTCGGGACCGGGATGCCGGAGGTCAGCGTCTGGGCGCAGTTTGCCCCGGTCTACCAGTATGCGCTGGCGAATCCGTGCCAGCCGGGCCGCTACCACGGGATCGCGATGCATGCGTATGGGTTCGACAAAACCACCATGCTCTCCCAATCCGGTGAGTTCCTGGGGCTGCGCCACCGGCTGTACTACCAGCAGCTTCTGCCGCTGGTGCCGGATGTCGCGACCGTGCCCGTCTACATCACCGAAGCCGGGCCGGGCGATGGCAGCACGAGCTATCCGTGTGATGTGCTGGCGGCCGATATGATCGAGTATACGCGGCAGATCGAAGCGGACCCGTATGTGAAGGGATTCCACATGTGGAATGTCGGCCGGGGGGGTATGTGGGTGGATTTCACCGCATGTCTGCCCACCATCGGGGATGCGCTGATTCGTTATTATCAGGGGGGATAGGAACTGCCGGGCCGTACAACGACCCGGCTATGAATCGGAAGCGCCCTCAAGGGCGCTGCCCAAATCGCGCGACCAGGGCCGTTCACGGCCCTTCCGATACAGAGCCCGGTGCTTGCAGCGCCGGGCGATTCCTTTAAACGCTAAATCGCGTAATCGATCTCGTAACCGTCCAGCATGTCGCGGCGCGAGCGGTGGCCATCGCGGCTGTCACCGCGATCCTCGCCGTTGCCGCCATTGAGATGGATGGCGCGCTCGACCTCGTCCAGCCGGTCGAGAATACGATCCAGCCGAATGGTCACCATATCCGGCAGCACATCGTGGTGCAGATCCGGCCGGTAATCGGGCGAGTCCTGGCTTTTGCGCTTGATCGGCTTGCCGGGGATCCCTACCACCACTGAATCGGGATCAACATTGTTAACCACCACTGCATTCGCTCCTATACGTGAATTGCGTCCAATCGTGATCGCGCCCAACACTTTCGCGCCCGCCCCGATCACCACCCGGTCTTCGATGGTGGGATGGCGCTTGCCGGGTTCCAGGCTCACGCCGCCCAGCGTGACGCCGTGATACATCGTGACATCCGCGCCAATTTCGGCCGTCTCACCGATCACGACCCCCATGCCGTGATCGATGAACAGGCGCGGGCCAATCGTCGCGCCGGGGTGAATTTCGATCCCGGTGAGGACGCGCGCGACCTGTGACAGCCAGCGCGCCGGCAGCTTCAGGTTGTGGGTCCACAGGCTGTGCGCGACCCGGTGCAGCCAGACAGCGTGCAGTCCCGGATAGGACGTGATCACTTCCAACCGGGTGCGGGCCGCCGGATCGCGCTGCAAGACACACCGCACATCATCGCGGATGGTGTTGAACATGGCTCAGTCTCCCAGATCCTCGTACAACGCAGTCGAAAGATAACGCTCGCCAAACGAGGGGATAATGACGACGATCAGCTTGCCGGCGTTCTCCGCCCGGTGCGCGAGTTGGAGCGCGGCCCACGTCGCCGCGCCGGATGAGATGCCGGCGAGCAGCCCCTCTTCCTTCGCCATGCGCCGCGCCGTGACAAACGCGTCCTGGTTCTGCACGGTGATGATTTCGTCGTAGATCTCCGTATTCAGCACGTCCGGGATAAACCCCGCGCCGATGCCCTGGATCGGGTGCGATCCCTTTGGCTTGCCCGACAGCACCGCCGAATCCGCCGGCTCGACGGCCACGACATGCACAGATGGCTTGCGCTCTTTAAGCACTTCCCCGACGCCCGTGATCGTGCCGCCCGTGCCGATCCCGCTCACGAAGATGTCGATCTGCCCATCCGTATCGCGCCAGATCTCTTCGGCGGTGGTGCGGCGATGTACTTCGGGGTTAGCCGGATTCTGGAACTGCTGCGGGATGAACACATTGGAATTCTCCGTGGCGAGCCGGTTGGCCGCTTCGATCGAGCCCTTCATGCCGTCTGCGCCGGGCGTCAGGATCAGTTCCGCGCCATACGCCCGCAGAACTTTACGCCGCTCCTTGCTGACCGTATCCGGCATGGTCACGACCAGGCGGTAGCCGCGCTGCGCGCAAACCATCGCCAGCCCAATGCCCGTGTTGCCGCTCGTCGGCTCGACGATGATCGTATCCGCGCTGATTTTGCCGGCACGCTCGGCCGCTTCGATCATCGAGAGCGCGATACGGTCCTTGACGCTCTTGGCCGGGTTTTCATATTCGAGCTTGGCGGCGACGGTGGCCCGCGCATCTCCTACGATGCGGTTCAGGCGTACGAGCGGGGTATTGCCAATTAGTTCGGTGACGTTCTTGGCGATGTTCACGTTCTTTGCTCCTTCGATAAATCCATTGGCTGGTGGCGATTGGCGGTTAGCTTTAGCTGAAAGCCGATAGCTGACCGCTTGGAAAACAAAAATCGGCCCCGCTTGTGTGCGTGACCGACTTGGATAAGTCCCTGATCCGAGCCGTGCTTAAGACAAAGCACCGCGCCACAAGCGCCGCTTGCGATAGCTGAGACAGGTACAAGCGCAAATCTGGGTGCGAGTCAACACGGTCATTCCATCAATCCATGCGGATGTAAATTAACATGCAGGATTATACGTCAGACGCGGCGTTTCGCCAAGGGGGGATTGATGCTTGTTGTTGGTAATCACCAAACGCGCCGCTAAAATCTGACAGCATTCCACGACTGAACATTGTATCGTTATATCGAAGGACTCATGACCCCAACCGACCATCTGCAAACCCTCAGCTTGCTGTGGCCCCCCAACGTTGAACGCCGCACATCTTCCACGCTTACACCCGCCACGGTCAGCGACCTGGACATCAACCGGATTGTGAATGCGCTGGCCGAGGATTACGGCTATGCCCCGCGCATCCGCGAGACGCTGCTCAGCCTGTGCGACGATCCAGCGGTGATCACCTACCGGCAGGATGTGCTGGCTGACCTGATGAACAATCCCGCGTTGGCCGAACGGTTGGCGGCGGTTCTGCCCAGGATCAATGCGCTCGATAGCTGGGGCTATGCGGAAGGTCCCGGCCAATCGCCGCTGCACGAGGTCGTGTGGCGCGTCGGCCAGCTTGAAACGTATGTCGAGGTCGTGCAGGGACTCCGTGCCGCGTTTGAAGGGCTGGACCGGCCGGCGCAGTCACAAGGGCTGGTCACGCTGCACGCTCTGGCCGCGCAAACCGCCGAGGATGAGACGTTCCGGCGGTTGGTCGCGGAACTGCCGGATCTGCTGGCGCGCGTGCGGAGTGTGGCGAGCATCACCATCGGCGTGAACCTCGACGAACGGCTGCGCCCGGTCGAAGCGACGCTGCTGGCGGTCAATAATCGCAAATTCCGCGGCCCGTCGGCGTCACTGCTGGGGATGCTGTTTGGGCGCGAGACGGTCGGCTCGGAGTGGGATGGCATTGCGCCGCTGCACGCGGCCCGGTCCAATGGTTCCCCGTCTGCTGTGCCGTTTGGCCTGGATCTCGACAACCCGATGCTGTACCCGCTGTTCCGCGATCTGGCCGACATCCTGAAGAAGATCAGCCGCCCGATCGCGTCGGCGCTGCATCACTACACGCGCATCAACGCCCGCTTTCTCGACGGTCTGGGCGCGGAACTCGCCTTTTACCTGGGCGCGATCCAGTTGGCGCGGCGGCTGCGCGCCCGTGGCTTCCCGGTGTGCCGCCCGGAGATCGCACCGCCCGAGGAGCGGACCAGCGCCATCGAAGGTCTGGTGAATCTGCATCTGGCGCTGCGACTGCTGGCCCGATCGCGCCACGAGAATCTGAACGGGGCGATTGTCCCCAACGACATCACCTTCGACGCCGAGGGGCGGATCTTCGTGCTGACCGGCCCGAACCAGGGCGGCAAGACGACCTATACCCAGGCGGTAGGCCTGATCCATCTGCTGGCGCAGGCAGGGCTGTTCGTACCGGCCCAGCGCGCGCGGATCAGCCCGGTTGATAACATCTACACCCATTTCCCGGTCGAGGAGCGTCCCGAGATGGAGGCGGGCCGGCTGGGCGAGGAAGCGCAGCGGCTCGGCGCGATCTTCGCGGCGGCCACGCGGCACAGCCTCGTGCTGCTCAACGAGTTGCTGGCAAGTACGAGTTTCAGCGAAGGTCTGTATCTTGCGCGTGACATCGTGCGGACGCTGCGCGTGCTCGGCGCGCGGGCTATCTACGCCACGCACCTGCACGAACTCGCCGCCGGCTGTGACGATCTCAACGCGGATACGCCCGGCGACAGCCGGATCGTGAGCCTCGTCTCGCTGGCACAGGAAGGCGACGGCACCGGCGAGATCACGCAAACCTACCGCGTGATCCCCGGCCCGCCGCGCGGCCGCAGTTACGCGCGCGAACTCGCCGCCCGCTACGGGATCAGCTACGAGCAGTTGACGGCGCTGCTGCGTTCGCGGGGTATGGGGTAGAAGCCTCACCCCCGGCCCCCCTCCACGCCGTCAGAGGGGTATCAAGCAGTATCGCAGGGGCAACTCATGCACTTTACAGCTGATCCCGCAACCGTTTTTGTCGGGGCGTATTGCAATACGCCCCTACGCGGATGGAGTGGGGAGCTCGCGCGGATCAAGTCCCCTCTGCATCCCATGGAGAGGGGATTTAGGGGTGAGGCTTGTAGGGGCGGGTTTATTAATCCGCCCAGTTCGCAGATTAAAGGAGTACTTCTATACAATCAGCCTTTTAGCTGACCGCTGACCGCTGACCGCTGACCGCTTTTTACCGCAGCACGCCCTGCCAGATCGCGTCCAGCGCTTGCAGCGTGACGAGATTCCGCAGCGTGAACCCGCTGGTCAGGTTCGCGTCCACCAGATGCCCTGCGCCGCCCACGGTATACATCGTCATATGGGTGCCGTCTTCCATCATGCCGTGATTGGGCAGTGGCTCCATCGCCCGCCAGAAGTTGATCAGCGGCAGGTCATAATCCAGCGCCACGCGCACCACGATCTGGTTGAAGAGGATAGACTCCTCGGGGAAGGCGAGGTGGCGCGGAAATGTGCTGAGCACCGGGATCACCCCGGCGGCAATCGACTGATCCACCACGGCGCGCAGATCGCTGTAGAACTGGTCCGGCGTGCGGCGCTGCAAATCGGTGATGCCAAACATGATAATCGCCACGGCTGGCTGGTGGATACGGTATTCGCACTGCAAGGCCGATTTGTTGGGCTGGCAGACGGCCGGGTTCGCCCAGCGCGGATCGATCACCGCGTCCGCGACGAAGCCCGCCCCCGCCGCCTGGCTGACATAGGTGAGTGACGCGCCAAAGTGATCGATCACCCCTTGCAGATAGCCATAGTTCCCCAGGCTGTAACTGTTCCACCCGAACGGGCCGAGAAAGTCCGGGCTGTCGCTGCCGCAGTCACCCACCTTAGCGACGACGTGCGCATTCATCCCGCGGGCGCGGCCCCTCGCGTAGATGCTGGATACCGCGCCGGTCACGCCCGGCACGACCGGATAGGCGTTCAGATCGATCCCGCTGACATCCGGCAGCGTGTACGATCCGCGCGGACTGGGGGCAGCGGGCGCGGTCGCGATCGCGGCGGCGGGTGCATTGAGGATCTCGCTGCTGACCGGCAGGGCGGCGGCGCTGCCGCTCTCGAAGCGGAGATATTGGCCGGAGACCCAGCCGCGCAGCGTGTCATCCGGCAGGTGGCCCAGAATCCACGCGCCGTTGGCGCTGACTCCTTCGGCCACGAACGACATCCCCGGCTGGAGATGGCCGACCACGCCGTAAGAGGTGCCCGGCCCGCGCCGCACATTGACATTGTTGTAGGCGGTCATCACGATGTTATTTTCCCCGGACCCCACCGACACCGACCCGGCAAATACCGCTGTCGGCACGGGCGCGGTCAGCGATACAACCTCGCTGCTCAGCGGCAGAATCGCCGGACTGAAACCGTCCCGGTAGCTCAGGTACAGCGCCGCGATCCATCCGCGCCAGACGCGATCGGCGGTATGGCCCAGCACCCAACTGGTATCGGCGTTGCGCGCTTCCAGGATCAGCCCGGTTTGCGGCGCGAGCAGCGTGACTTCCGCATAGGTCGAATCGGGTCCGCTGCGCATATAGAGGTTGTAGGTCGGCCACGCGTCCGGCCCATCCTGCGCTGTGGCGGGTATGGCTACCATCAGGATCAGAACGGCCAGGAGGCCAACGATCAGCAGTTTTGGCAGAGCAGACATGGTGTAACCTCTTTAACTCGTTGATGCAGTGGAACAGGCTATTTCTATTTTACCCTGGATTCGACTCTGCTTGGCACGAATCGCGGCGGAGTTCGCCCGGCCCTGCAAGGGCGCGGGCTATTGACCGGAAGCGCCCTCAAGGGCGCTGATATATCCCTCCGTGCGCCAGGGCCGCTCGCGGTCCTTCCGATATTGAGCCGGGTCGTTGCACGGCCCGGCGGTGCCCGGCGACTTTAACATTTTTCACGAGCATAAAATGCGAAGCGCCGATTAAGCGCAGAGTGACCGTGCTTTACACAGCATAACCAATGCGGTAAAGTGGAGCAAATGGATTCTGCATGTGGAGGAATGTTCCATGTGGTTGCGTAAAACATTGATTAGCTTGTTCCTGGTGACGCTGCTGGCTGGCCTGCCCGTCGTATCGGCGCAGGAGGGAGCGTCGGCCATGTACGATCTGAATATGCGGACCGGCCCCGGCGCTGACTACGATCTGGTCACGGTGCTGGCCGGTGGAACGCCGATTGTATTGGAAGCGCGGAATGGGGATGTGGCGTGGGTGCTGGTTCACACAGCGGACGGCATTATCGAGGCTGGGTGGCCGCGCTTTACGTGGTCTATCCGCCCGGCATGACCGCCGCTGCGCTGCCGCCGTCCAGCGAGGTCGTGAGCGGTGCGCCCGCACCCGCCCCTGAGCAGGCCGCCCGCGGATAACCCTGCGCCCGCTGCCCCTGGTGATGTAACTGCCCTCACCACCTATGATCTGAACGTGCGCGGTGGTCCCGGCACGAATCATGCGGTCGTCGGCCATCTCCCCGGCGGAACCGGGCTGGTGCTCGAAGCACGCAGCGGCGATTCGTCGTGGGTCCTGGCGCACACCGCCGATAACTCGGTGCGGGGCTGGCTGGCGTCGCTGTATATCCGCTTTACGGGCGTCACGGCCAGCAGTCTGCCGGTGAGCAGCGAGGTCGTCTCGGCCCCGGCTTCACCGCAGGCGTCATCGGCCGTGGACGATACGGACAATCCGCTCCTGATGCACAACTACCCCGGCCTGAATCTGGCGAGGGTGCAGAGCATCGACCTGAATGCTTACCCGGCGATCGGGCGCGCGACAGGCACCGCTCGCAGCATCTTCGTGCGCGGACGGGCCGCCGGTCGGGACCCGCGCTACTTCTCCAAGATCGGGGACTGCTTCACCGAGCACGAATATTTCCTGAAGCATTTCACCTGGGATAAATACGAGCTCGGCGAATACAGCAATTTGCAGCCCGTAATCGACAACTTCAAAGAAGCCTATGACGATCTCAGCTACGGCGCATCGACCGGATTTCTGGCCGGGGCGGTATTGGATCGGATGTGGGCCGCTCCGGGTGTCTGCGACCCGACCGAGTCGCCGCTCGAGTGCGAATACCGCGTGCATAACCCCAGCGCCGCGGTCATCATGTTTGGCACGCAGGACATGCTGCTGATGACGCCGGAGGAGTTCGATTTTTATATGCGCGAGGTCGTGCGGTTCACCATCTCGGACAACGTGATCCCGATCCTGAGCACCTTCCCCGGCAATACGGGGCAGTGGGACAAAACCGTCCTCTACAATCAGATTGTGGTCACGATTGCGCAGGATTATGACGTGCCGCTGATGAACTTCTGGCTGGCGCTGGAAGATCTGCCCAATCACGGGCTGGACGACACGGGCAATCACCTCAGCATGCCGATCACCGGGCCTGGTGATATGAGCTATCCGAACCTGGACCAGGGCTACCCAATGCGGAATCTGGTGGTGCTGCAAACGCTCGACTCCGTGTGGCGCGGCGCGATGCAGTAGGGGCGGTTAGCGATTAGCTGATTAGCTGTTAGCGATTAGCGATTGGTTAATCTTCACAATAAGGAGAGAGGGTAGAGTGCCCCTTCCCCATAAATTCAGATCAAGGACAGAGTCCGCGAAAGAACGCCTGACGGTTCACCAAACCTGCCACGGCGGCGACACGCGCGGCGTGGTGGCGACGGTGGTTACGGTCGGGTTGAGCGAGCGATTGAAAGCGACGCAGACGACCAATCGTCCATTCCACGACCACGCGGAACGCGGCAAAGGCACGATTATAGACGCGGTCTTCCGGTGGACGGGCCTTGCCGCGCGGTTTGCGGCGTGGCAGGAAAGCCTGGTGGCAGAGTTTATCCAAGCCCAGATAGCCCTGATCGCCGGCCCAACCAACGTCATCGGGCAAGCGGTCCAGCAGCTGCGACTCCTTGAGCAGGGTCAAATCGGATGTCGGGCCAGGAACGCTCGGCGAGGTATCGACGATATAGCCGGAATGCCCCTCGACCGTGACCTGACTTTTGAGCGTATTCTGCTTCTTTTTGCCCGAGAAATGCGAATTGTCGCGCGGCGGGCGCTGGACGCGCTGCTCAAAGCTGTCGACCACCACCGTCAGGTCGGGGATCGCGGTCAGCAGGTCGCTCAACTGGCGGCGGTGCTTCTTACCCGGATCGGGCAAGCGCATCGTAGCGCGTCCAGCTTGTTCCAACAGCGGCAGTACCCGCTCGATGATCCGCGAGACCGTCGAATGACTCACGCCAAACAGATACCCCAAGACCTCATGGATCGGGTACAACCGCAGCCAGATGACCGTCATCAGAATGTGGTCACGGGCAACCAACTCAAACGGATGGCCCGCCCCGATCGCGCGTTTTCGATCCGGACGGCTCAAACGGGTTTCTTCCGCCTGGATATAGCTGGGCAGGACCGCCTCAAACAGCTCGTCAAACGTCTGCACACTGATGCCTGCACATTTCTTAAAAATGCTCGGGTGTTGGCTGAGGGTTTCATATTTCATGATCATAGAACCCAGTTTACACCATCGTCGTCTCTATTGTGAAGGTATCAATCGCTAAAAACTGGCATATTGGGATGTGCAGGGGCGGAGATCAACCCCGCCCTTGTGGTTATGCTCAACAGCCTCACCCCTAAATCCCCTCTCCATGTGATGGAGAGGGGATTGAGCCGCCGCCTTTCTCCCCTCTCCACCGGGTGGAGAGGGGCCGGGGGTGAGGCCGGCTAATCGCTAAGCTAACGGCTGCTTTTTACGGCCTCCGGTCGAGACTCATCCGGCTGATGAAGTCGTTGATGGAAATGGTAGGCAGCGTCAGCGGCTTGAGATGTCCCCGCGCGATAAGCTCGATACTGACGCGCGCGATCGTCTCGTTGTCCGGCGCTTCGATCACATGCACAAAGTCGTACTGGCCGAGCGTGGCATATTGCTGAAGGACCTTCACCCCCAGGTTCTCAATATCCATGCTGATCTGACGCAGGCATGAGGGATCTTCCACGATGCACGAGATCCCATGTTCGGTCAGGGTGCTCATCAAAATATATACGGGCATAGCAATTTCTCCTGGAAATGATTCCGCTCACTAACTTATGATAAGGTTTCAACCTCAATTCCTTGTCCGGCGGCGTCACGGCGTTCGAACCAGCGCAGCGCGCGCAGCCAGAGGACCAGCGGCAGCAGACTGATCAGCGCCGATCCGAAAGCCACCGCGCGAACATGCTCCGACCCGACCGCATCGATCACCATGCCGGTCACGATGATACCCACGACCAGCGACGCCTGAAAAACGATCATGTCGAGCGAAAAGATGCGGCCCAGGTAATCATCCGGGACGAGCTTTTGCAGGATCACCGAGCTGTATGTCCAGTTCGTGCCGCCGATCGCTTTCACCAGCAGCCCCAATGCGGCCACCGCCAGCACCGGCGCACTGGCAAAAATGAGCCATCCCAGCGTGATCACGGCGAGCCCGATCAGAATAAAGCGCCGCATCCGTGGGATCGAACCGTCGTTAAAGCGCTCAAAGATAAGCGGCCCCATCACGGCCCCCAACCCAAACGCCCCCCACAAGATCCCCAGCGAGACCGCGCCCTGCTCTCCGATGACAAACAGCGTCGTGGCGTAAATAATCATGAGCGTGTCCATGCTGCCCAGGCTGCTGCCGCCCTTGACGAGCAGGGTTGTCGCGATGGCGGGCCGCTGGCGCACATAGCGCAGACTGTTCATAAAATCCGTGACGGGATGCACCGTGACCTGCGTGGATGTGCCGGCTTTGCTGGTTCCTGGCGTGATCTGCATGATCAGCAGGGCCGAGACCGCGAACGAAGCCGCATCGATCACGAGCGCCGTCGCGATGCCGAAGGTGCCCGCGACCAATCCGCCCAGCGCGCCGCCCACCGCCGACATCACCGACCACGTCACGCCGCCGAGCATATTCGCCTGGACGAGCGTATCAGAACTCCAGCAGGCTCGGCAGGATCGCGTTGCGGCCCGGCTCAAAAAACGCCGATACGGCGAACTGCATCACGGCGAAGACGTAGATGAGCCACAACCGATCCGGCGAATCCACCAGCAGAAAACCCAATACGATGAAAACCCGCAGGACATCACTGGCGATTAGAAACTGCTTGCGGTTGAAGCGATCGAGCAGCACCCCCGCCAGCGGGCCGACGATCAGCGGCGGTAGAAACCGGCACAGCAGATACAGGCTGATCGCCAGCCCGGATTCATTGGAATAGTTCGATACGAGTGTCGAAAGGGCGATGAAATTGAACCAATCGCCCAGGAGGCTGATGACTTGCGCCATCCAGAGTTTGCTGTAATTGGTGTTGGTGCGCAGCAGTGTGAGATAGGTTGACATCCCGATCCAGCTAAATTCCTTTGGGGTGCGTCATCTCAGCGAAAATGGCGAGTTATCGTAGGGGCGTATCGCAATACGCCCCTACAAACAGGCTTCACAACCTTCGTGTTTCATTTCTGTGCCAGCTCAAATTCCAGCGTGTGCGCGTGCTCATATGCGCCGTGCATGGCGACGCGGATCTCGCCGGTAGCCATGCCATACACGATCGACCACTGTGTGTTTGGCTGCGCGACCTCGCCCAACAGCGCCAGCGCCTCGTCTGCCGAGAGCTGGCCGCCGCGTTCGTCCATTTTTGCGCTGATCGTGCGGTAGCGCCAGCACATCGATTCCGGCTGTTTGGCCGTGGCGCGGACAAAATTGGTCGCCATGTCCCAGTTTTGAGCGTTCGGCTGGACGATCATCGAGCCATCCCAGAACTCGACCAGCACGGATCGCCCGGTCGCGTCCGCGATCAGGTAGTGGATGGTGGGGCCGCCGCTCATGTCGATATTATACTGCTCAAAAATCGCTACCGCTTCGTCCACCGTCCGGGCGTGATCGAGCACCTCGCGCATAATGCCCAGCGATCCGATCGTGTCGTGCGCGGGATCGTTCGGCATCGCGGTATCCGGTACGGCCGCCATGCCGATCACGAGGCCATACTCGTTCATGCCGTCGAAGGGCAGCAGCGGCGCACGGATCAGCCCGGCGCGCTCGATCAGCGGGAGATCCGTGATGGTCTGCGCGAGGGTTGGGCTAGCAAAACCGAGATAGGCCATATCGACCATCGACACCGACGCGTACCCATCTGGCGGATCGGTATAGAGCAGCACGGCCGGGCTGTAATTCCAGTCGAAGTTGCGCCCGAACAGCGCGTTGTCTGGATCGGTGAACACCGTGAACAGCGAGCATCCCCACGCGGGGGCGGTAGCACTGTCTGGCAGCCCCCCCGCGCTTAGCGGGACCGCCGCCTGCGCGGTGATCGTGTCGATCACAGCGATGTTATAGGCATAGTCGCCGTAGTAACGCATCGTATAGAGCGGGTAATCATCCACCTGCTGCACGCTGGCGAGCGTCAGCACCGGGCTGATGAGTTGGAAGAACAACTGGATCAGTTGGGTGAGGATGTCGAATACCATGACGGTACGCTCCTTATCGAACGACCATGTACACGGGCGAATCGTTATACGGTGTGTTGGACCTGATTGTACTGCGTCCCCAAAGAGCCGTCAGCTTGACCTCACCCCTGGCGAGCGTCCTCTAGATGAGGCTGCTCGCTTGCCCCTCTCCACGCGCGGAGAGGGGGAAAGCGCGCGGGACCAAGTCCCTCTCCACAATGTGGGGAGGGATTTAGGGAGGGGCAGACTGTCGCAAGTTGGTGTTCACGCCAAATGCGGTACAATTCTGCGGATGCGCCAGATAGGGGCAAGGGCATTGGCATACGCCGTCCCTGATAATCATCGCAAGGAGCAAGCGTAACGTGTCGCAGCAGGGTGTAACCCCACAATCGGAAGATTTTTCCCGGTGGTATACGGATGTCGTACAAAAAGCGGACCTGGCCGACTATTCGCCGGTGCGGGGCTGCATGATCATCAAACCCTATGGTTATGAGCTGTGGGAAGGCGTCAAAGGCGGCCTGGATCGACGCTTTAAGGAGACCGGCCACCAGAACGCGTATTTCCCGCTGTTTATCCCCGAAAGTTTTCTTAAAAAAGAAGCGGAACACGTCGAGGGCTTTTCGCCCGAACTCGCCGTCGTGACGATCGGCGGCGGTAAAGTATTGGAAGAGCCGCTGATCGTGCGTCCCACGTCCGAGACGATCATCGGCTGGGCGTACCAGAAATGGATCAAGTCCTACCGCGATCTGCCGGTGCTGATCAACCAGTGGGCGAACGTGGTCCGCTGGGAACTGCGCACGCGGCTGTTCCTGCGCACGATGGAATTTCTGTGGCAGGAGGGGCATACCGCCCACGCCACCTATGACGACGCGCAGGAAGAAACCATGCGGATGCTCGGCGTCTATGCCGATTTTGCCATCAACGACGCCGCGATTCCGGTCATTCCGGGGCGCAAGAGCGACCAGGAACGCTTCGCCGGGGCGATGTACAGCTACAGCATTGAGGCGATGATGCGCGACGGTAAGGCCCTGCAATCCGGGACCAGCCACAACCTCGGCCAGAACTTCGCCAAAGCCTTCGAGATCCAGTTCACCGACGAAAGCAACGAGCTTCAGCACTGCTGGACGACGTCCTGGGGACTGAGCACGCGCATGGTGGGGGCGGTCGTCATGACCCATGGCGACGATCAGGGCTTGCGGCTGCCGCCCAAACTCGCGCCGATCCAGGTGGTGATCGTGCCGATCTATCGCAGCGACGACGAGCGCGCCCCGGTGATGGCCGCCGTGGATCGGATCGCGCCTCTGCTGCGTGCGGGCGGGATCCGCGTGCAGGTGGATACGCGCGAGAACCTGTCGCCCGGCTTCAAGTTCAACGACTGGGAGATGCGCGGCGTCCCGCTGCGCATGGAGATCGGGCCAAAGGATGTCGCCAAGAACAGCGTCGCCCTGGCCCGACGTGATATCCCGGGCAAGGCGGGCAAGGAGTTCGTCTCGCAGGACGGGCTGATCGACACCATCCGCGACCGGCTGGGCGCGATCCAGGTGAATCTGCTCCAGCAGGCGACCGAATTCCGCAACAGCCATTTGCACGAAGTGACCGACAGTTACGCGCATTTTATCGACGTGATCGAGCGCGGCGAATGGGCGCTGGCGTGGTTCTGCGGGAGCCGTGCCTGTGAGGAAAAGGTCAAAGAGGATGCCTCCGCTGCCAGCCGGTGCTTCCCGCTGGATCAGCCGCACCCCGGCGAAACGGGGACGTGTATGATGTGCGGCGGCGAGGCCCGCGAGATGGCGTATTTCGCCAAGGCGTATTAAAAACAGCGGTTAGCGATTGGCTGTTGGCTATCCGCTTTCAGCGGTCAGCTATCAGCTAAAAGCTAAAGCGACCGCAGGAGCCGGTTTGTCAACCGGCCCTGGCTGGGCCAAATCCCCTGGTAGACAGCACGGCAACTCCCCCTCTCTAGCTCGGCTGGAGAGGGGGATTAAGGGGGTGAGGCCTGGATACATAGATATTGAGTTGGGGGGCGTGAATTGTTCGCTTGGGAGTGGGTAACGTGAAAAAAGTTCGATGGGGTTTATTTCTGGTTTTGATCCTGGCGGGCTGTAATTTCGCCATCGAAGATGAGAATCCCCAACCGACGTTGGGTACACCGATTTTGTGGGCCGGGAGTCCCACGCCGACCGCGGAGGCCTCGGCCACGCCGGCGGCCACCCCGACGAGCGTGCCGCCAACGGCCAGCGCCACACCGCCGCCCACCTTTACGCCGATTCCGCCCAATCCGACCGTGACACCCGCCCCGACGATCACGAACACACCGCTCGTGCTGCCCAGCATAGCGGCTATCACCAGTGCGCCGCCCACCGTGCCGAATGTGCAAACGGTGCCGACTGTGTCGGTTGCGCCGACTGTGGCGGGTGTACCGACTGTGTCGGCTGCGCCGACCATCACCATCGCGCCGCCGGCCACGTTTACGCCGGTCATCCAGCCCACCCAGACCACGGCCGTGACCGCCGTAGCGGCTGCTCCGGCGGCCAAGGTCTGCGCGGAATGCGGCAATCTGCGGCTGCGCTCGTCGCCGGGCACCGCGGGCACCGTGCTCACCTATCTCGGCGGCAACACGCCGGTCACAGTCATCGGGCGCACGACGGATAATGCCTGGGTGCAGATTGTGCTGGCGGACGGAGTTAACGGGTGGGTATCGGCGCGCTACCTCGAAATCACGCTCGATCTGAGTTTGGTCAGCATCACCGGGGAGACGGTCGATACCTCGTGGCCGACGGCGGTCCCGGCCATCTCACCGAGCGGCGTCGAAGTGATCACAGGGATCACCTCGCACGCCCGCGAAATTTTCCTTGACGGGCAGGCGAAGGGAAATCTGCCGGGTGTATTCTCCAAGGTGGGTGACAGCATCACCGTCGCGCCGTATTTCTTCCACCAGTTTATCGACGTGTACAACCTGGGCGATTATGGCTATCTCGGCCCGGTGATGAGATTCTTCTACGGTCCCAACGGGCGCGGCGGCAATCCGTTCGCGTCCAATTCGATCGCGGCGGGCAATGGGTGGAGTACGGCCAGCGTGCTGAACCCGCCCCAGGCCGATCCGAATGTGTGCCGGGGCGGGGAAACGCCTCTGCAATGCGAATACCGCGTAACACGTCCGTCCGTGGCGCTGATCATGCTCGGCACCAACGACAGCGGGGGCTTACCGCTCGACCAGTTCCAGGGCAATCTGAACCGGATCGTGGAGATCTCGATCAGCATGGGCGTGATCCCGGTGCTGAGCACGATCCCGCCGATGCGCTACGAACCGGGGCGGGACGCGCGCATCGCGGAATACAACAACATCATCGTCGCCACGGCGCGCACCTACGACGTGCCGCTGTGGAACTACTGGCGCGTCATGATGGATCTGCCCAGCAGCGGCCTCGGCTTTGACGGCGTGCATCCCTCCGCCTCGCCGGATGGCTTCAACGCGCACTTCGACGCGAACCACCTGAAGTATGGCTACACTATGCGCAACCTGACCGGCTTGCAGGTGCTTTACGAGCTGTGGCGGCAGGTCTTGTATGATGCCACCCCCGGCGGCACGGGGAACCCGATCCCCACGCAGCCGGTGATCGATCCCGGCGCGGGGCCGACCTCCGCCCCCGGATCGTGTACTGGCGCGGCGCAGATCGGGCTAGCGGTGGGTGGACAGGGGCAGGTGACGCCCGGCCTGCCGAACAAGGTCCGCAGCTCGGCGTCGCTCTCGGCGGCCCAGGTGGGCACCATCCCCGGCGATGGGATCTTCAGTGTCGTGGGTGGGCCATCGTGCGCGGACGGTTACGAGTGGTGGCAGGTGAACTATAACGGGCTGGTCGGCTGGACGGCCGGCGGCACCACCAGCGACCCGTGGATCAAGCGTTATCCGTAAAAGAAGCTGGCGGCTTTCAGCGGTCAGCTTAACCTCACCCCGCACGCCGCCCCTCTCCACGCGCGGAGAGGGGGAGCCGGTGGCGAACCGACTGCTAGTAGGGGCGGGGCTTGCCCCGCCGATTGGGCAACCCAATGCGCTTTCATTTTTAAAGGCGGTAATTCAGACGCTTGGTAGGGGCGACCCATCGTAGGCGGCGCCCCTACAGGCTTACCCCCGTAATTTGTAAAATGCATAGGGTTGCCCCTACGAAGACGCCATTACCTGTTTTAAACGCATCGGGCCAATTATCTATTCCGCGCTGCACAAATCAGAAAGGGCCTATCCGCCCCACTGTCTACCGTCAACTGTCAACTGTTTTCTACCATGGCCGCTTGAGCAGCGTATCGTCCATGCCCATGCTGTTGCGAAAATCGGTGACAAGCTGCGCGCGCTCGTCGCGAGGCAGGAACGCCGCCCGCGCCGCGTTGAGCACGCTGTAGCGGATCTTCTCCAGCGGCAGGCCCAGCCCAACATGCGCCAGCATCAGCTCGTCAGTGAGCGTGATCGCGCTCAGCGCCGGGTCGTCGGTGTTGATGGTCGTGTTGACGCCCAGGTAGTTCAGGTCGATCAGCGGGTGCTCATTCAGGCGCGCGACGACGCCGCTCTGCATGTTGCTGGTGGGGCAGACTTCGAGCGTCGTGCCGCGCTCGCGGAGCAGTTGGATCACGCGCGAATCTTCGACCGACCGCACGCCGTGCCCGATGCGATCCGCGCCGAGCACTTCCACGGCCTCGCGCACGTTGTTCGCGCCCTGCCATTCGCCCGCGTGGACCGTCAGGCGCAGCCCTTCCGCTTTGGCGCGATCGAACACCTCTTTGAACGGCCGCGCCGAGAATCCGTCTTCCTGCCCGGCCAGATCCATCGCCACCAGCGCGCAGTCGTGCGTTTTCAGCGTGGCGTCGAGCACTTTCTCGGCGATCTCGACGCTCTCGTGCCGGTTCACCGAGACGATCAGGCGCACGCGGATTTCGTTCGCCTCGGCCGTGCGGGTCGCTTCCTGGCAGACCAGCGCGATCACTTCCTCATAGGGGTATTTGTTCTGGCGGGCGAGAGCATGCGGCGTAAACCGCAGTTCCAGATATTTCACGTTGTCGCGGGCGGCATCTTCGACCACTTCGCGCGTGATGCGCTGGATAATGTCCATCGAGCAGTAGAACTGGCGCAGCACGTTAAATTTGCTCAGAAAAACCGCCGAGCTGGAGTCGTCTTCATCGGTGACCTGCACATGGGGCCGCAGTTCTTTGAGATCATACGCGGGCAGGGGGATGTCGAACTCGTGCGCTACTTCGATCAGCGTAGGCAAGCGGATCGATCCTTCGAGGTGGCGATGCAGTTCAATCTTGGGCCACGCCCACAACCCCTTCCACAAATCGCTGTCGCGGTTGACCACGCTCTCTACGTTGAATGCCACAGTTGTTTGTCCTTTACTGGTCGATTGCGAGCGGCAGCGTAAAGGTGAACGTGCTGCCCACCCCCGGCTCGCTCGTCACGCGGACCTGCCCCTGATGCGCCTCGACGATTTGTTGAACGATATACAGCCCCAACCCGGAGCCGCTGAAGCGTTTGCGGTTGCCTCGGAAAAACCGCTCGAACACATAGGGAATCTGGTCAGGCGCGATACCGATTCCCTGGTCGCCGATCGATACGGTGACACGCCGGCTGTCGGGATCGCGCTCCGACGACAGCGTGATTGTCCCGCCTTCGGGCGAGAACTTCACTGCGTTGTTGATCAGATTATCAAACACACGGCTCAGACGATGGTAATCTGCCTGGATCGGCAGCGCGCCGGGAGCCAGATAGGCCACAAACGTAAAATTCTGGTCGCTGTGGACCATCTGGGCGTCTGCGATCGCCTGGTGACACATCTCGTTGAGATCGATCGGATGAAGCTCCAGCATGTCCTGGCTGATCGGCTTGGCGGCCATAATATCGAGCGTCAGCCGTTCGATCGAGCGCGTGCGCTTGAGCACCAGATCCAGCACCTCGATCTGGAACTCCGTGACCGGCCCCAGTTCGCCATTATGCAGCATATCCGTGTAACCGTACACGATCTGCAATGGGCTGCGCAGATCGTGACTGACCTGATACACCAGTTCGCGGCGCAGGGCGTCCTGGGCTTCAAGCGCGGCATTCGCCGCCGCCAATTGGTCGGCCCGCTCGCGTGTTTGATTCAGCAGATTGACCATTTCAATCGCCGCCGCGATCTGCCCGCCGGCGATGGTCAGGACGCGCTCGTGCTCCGGGGTAAACGCGTCGGTCATCGCGCCATCCAGCCCCAGCGCGCCGATCACGCTCCCGCGCACCGTCAGCGGGACGATCATGACCGAGCGCACGCCCGGATCGACCACGCGGAACGCCGGATCGTTAAGCGTGTCGCGCACGTACAGCGGCTGCCCGGTCTGGACCACCCGGCCGGCCCCGTATTCCCCGATAGCAAAATGAGCACGTTCCAGAATGGCCGGTTCAAGGCCGATGGCGGCTTTAACGACCACTTCCTGCTGGCCGTCGTCAACCAGGGCGATCCATGCGCCGCGACATCCATAGACGTCTTGAAGGGTGTGAACCACTACATCAAATACATCGGCCAGGGTCGCGCGGCTGCTGACCTGCCGGGCGAGATCCTGCAGCGCCGTGACCTCGTCCAGCCGGCGGCGCAGCGCGATCGTGTAGCGCGCGTTCTCGAACGCCGTCGCGGCCTGCATGCACAGCAGTTCCAGCGTCCGCTGCACGTCGCGCCGGAAATAGGTCGGCTCGCGGTAGAGCAGGGACAGCGCGGCGAATTCGTGCCCGCTGCGCATGATCGGGTAAACGGCGGCGGCCTGCACCGGCCAGGGAGTCTCGAATTCGGCCTGGAGCGCCGGCTGATCGGCCAGATTGGGCCGGATCACCGGCTGCCGGGTCGCAGTCATGCCGCGGATCAGGCTGTTTGGTGCGGTCAAATCGACCTGGCTGATCTGCGGCTGGCTGGGTTCACTGCCGGGCTGGCCTACCCAGGTGCGCGCCTCCCACGGCGCGTTATCGCACAGACACAGCCGGACCTCGGCGGGCCGGAACAGCTTGACGGCCGTGCGTGTGATCTGTTCGGCGATCGTATCCGGGTCCTGGGTGGCGGCGAGATCGAGGCTCAACTGGTGCAGCGTGGCGAGTGCGGTCAGGCGTTCGAGCGCCTGATCGTAAAGCTGGGCATTGCCGACCGCTGTGGCGATTGCCCCGGCGATGATCTCCAGCGTTTCAATATCATCCGGCGAGTACGCATCAGGCTGGTAACTTTGCACGGTGATCACACCGACGACATCATCCAGCGTCATGAGCGGGAACATCAGGATACTGCGCGGCATATCCCCGTCCACAATCATCTCGGAAGGCAGGGAGTCTTGCGTGCTGTCGTGAATAATGATGCTCTGCCGGCTGCGGATCACCATGCCGGTCAGCCCTTCGTCCACGCTCATGAAGGTGTCCGGGCTGGGGTGGCCGTGGTCATACGAGCCGACGATGCTGACCAGCCGGGTCTCGGGGTCGTACAGCCCGATGAAAAACGTGGACGTATCCATCAGGCTGGTGATCTGCTGGTAGGCGACTTCCAGCACGCTTCTCAGATCAAGCCGGCTGATGGCGTGGCTGACGTCGCTGAGCGCCTGATAGCGCTTGGCGCGGCGCTGCTCGTCTTCAAACTGGCGGACATTATGCACGGCAGCGGCGACCTGACTGGCGAGCGCCAGCACCAGCTCGGCATCTTCCTCGGAAAACGTGTTGGTTGTGGTGCTGTCGAGATTGATTTCGCCCATGAACTCGCCGTGGTGGATCAGCGGCGCACCCAACCAGCTGCGGATGATGCGGTGGTTGGGCAGTTGAATCCAGCGCGGATCGGTGGTGCAGTCGGAGATGACGATCGGCTGCCCGTTTTCGCGCATCATGCGGCTGGTCACAAAATCCGACATACGATTCTGAAGCTGGGAATTATAGTCCTCGAATTGACCCGCGGTCCACCGCCGATAGCGCAGGGTGCCATCGCGTTCCACGATATAAATCGTGCTGACATTACACGGGATCAGGCGATGAACCCGGCACAGCACGTTATCCAGCAGCGCGTTCACATCCAGCGTGCCCGAGACATCGGCCATGATCGAGTAGAGCGTGTCGAGCCGATCCCGCAGATGTTCCACCACGTGATGCACGAGCAGAAACTCATCGCGGTTGGGCATCCGCCAGATCGACACGCGGATCGGGATGCGCCGGCCATTGGAGGCGACCACGATGATCGGAAGCTGGGCGGACTGGGTGGCGGGGTGATCGACCACGGCGCTCCACCCGGCGCTGGCGGTGTCTGCGCTTTCGGGTGCGAGAAATCGCAGCGCGGACCGCCCGATCAGGTCTTTGAGGGTGTATCCGTAAAATGCCTCGGCGGCGGGCGTCGCAAACCGGATAATGCCCCTGGCATTGAGCACACAGATTACTTCGGACGCGTCGCCCGGCGAGGGTGAAGAAATAACCGCTTGGGAGGATTCGCTTGTCATCGTTTACATCCAGAGTCAGCGCCGTGGCGAAACGGGCGATTGGCCTTCGCGTGCATACACCAGCCAGCCCCAATAGCGCCAGGCCGTGAACAGCCCCAGCGAGATGCCCAGGGCGAGCGGCAGGTCGTGTAACAGCGCCTCCAACGAATTCCCTCCCCAATCGGCCTGCTGGTCATCCGCCACGCCGATCGCCAGCAGGCGCACGCCCAGCGGAAAGATCATCAGCGCCATCGCCACGTAAAACACCCGATAGAGCGGTGGCCGGTGCGTCACTTCTCCAAACCGCCGGCTGATCTGTGCCATAACCCACAGCATCAGCATCAGCGCCAGCGGCGCGCTTGCACTCAACAGCGTCAAAATATTGTTAAGCATAGGTGTTGTTAGTTGTTGGTTGTTAGTTTTAGTTGACAGTAAATAGTTTTCAGTTTGCCGTGATCCGGTGAACGGCTCACGTTCTTCCCGGCCGGTGAGGGTGCAACGGTTTACCCCACCTTTTTACCCCTCCCTAAATCCCTCCCCGTACACGGAGAGGGACTTGAAACGCGTCGGGTGGCAGACGCGTCTCCCCTTTCTCCGCGTGCGGGGAGAAAGGGTGCCGACCAAAGGTCGGACGGGGGATAGGGGTAAACAGCGCCTCACCCGCGAAAAATTCCGGTATTCGTGTTGCCTCACCGCCCGCTGGTCATCCGGCGGTAGACATGCAAACACAGCGCCGCCAGCGTACTGCCCCCGATCAACAGCAGAACATTTGCCCACGCGTCCCCGGCCAGTTTATCGAGCCCGGTCAGGCGGATCGATGCACCCGCAAAAGCCAGCACGGGCACCGTAAACAGCCGGTAATACGTCCGCTGGCCGGACAGCCGCTCATAGAACCGCGCGATCAGAGCCATCAGAAAGACCAGGGCGCTCAGGCCAAACCAACTGTACAGGATTAACAACTGGTGCGCGCTGACACTATCCATGCCCCCGCCTGACCTATTTGTGGCCGAGAAATGCGGCGGCGAACGCTTCGGCGTGAGTCATGACAGGCGCGCCGCTCATAATGCCCCGGGTACCCTCAAATCGCGCCCGCACGTCGATCCCGCGCGGGGTAATCGCAAACTGGCGGATGTCCTTATCGTGGTCGCTGCCGCGCAGCTTGAGCACGAGCAGCGCCCGGTGGACGGCGCTCTGCAGCTCGACGTAGCGCAGCAGCAGGTACGAATCCGCGACAAAGGCCAGATCCTCTTCGCTGTCGGTCATCTCGCCAAGCAGCGCCGGATTTTCGCGCGTCAGGACCGCCGTCAGGCCCAGGCGCTTAAGCCCGTTGATGAACTCGAACGTCACCCGGCGCAGTTCCACCGGATCGGCGGTCAGAAATTCCAGGTGGCTGAGGCTGTCCACCAGGATCCGCTTTGCGCCGATGGCATCTGCCATCATCTCGATGCGTCCGTTGATCTTTTGCAGGTCGACGCGCGAGACTTCCGGGCTGCTCATGATGATACGCAGCCGGTCGCTGGCTTCGTGCTGCTCGAAATCCCAGCCGAAGCTGGCTGCGTCGCGGTAGTATTGCTGGGGGAATTCCTCAAAGGTCAGGATCAAACCCGGCTCGTCACAGAGAGTGATGCCATGCTGAATAAACTGCATGCCCAGCGTACTTTTGCCGGTGCCCGGCGCGCCTTCGACCAGATTGGCCGTGTGCGGCAGATAGCCGCCCCGTATCATCTGATCCAGGCCGTCGATGCCGGTTGGAACGCGGTGAGTTACCATGCCGGCAGCTCCTCTCAGCGCAAGTTGCGAATGACGTGATAGATTGCCTTGACCCGGAACTGACGGTCATCGCACGCCTGGATAAACCGCCGGATCAGATCGCGCACATCGGGATCGGCCGTCAGCGTGTAGACGCGCATCCCGGTCAGATCTTCCATTTCCAGCACGCCGTCGCGCGCCAACTGAACCAGTTCGGGCTCAACCGTGCGCGCGTCGCGCCCGGTGTAGCGGGCGATGCTGTCGGCGGTGTCGGTGGTGTGCGGGTTATCATGGAAAAAGCGCACCAGATCCCACTTGATAAACGAATTGATGCGCGTCTGGATCAGATCAAGCAGGCGTGGGTCCATATCGTCCATCAGCCCGGTGGTGAGATCGTCTGTGTCAGCCATTCTCTTATCCCTCCGCGTCAGTTGGCAGGTAGCCTGCCAATCCTGATTCTCCCCACTTCACTCAGCGGCTGTAATAGAACATGATGTCTGGACCGGCCATTGAAACAGACCTGCCCTGCTCGGTCTAGCCAGCGGGAGCTGCCGCTAAATCCCTCCCCGTAAACGGAGAGGGACTTGACCGACTCCCCTTTCTCCGCGCGGGGATGAGGCCGTGAACGTGCATACACGCTCTGGTTGTGATCATCCTGTTAACGCCGTTTGCGGCGAGTCGGCGCGCGCTGCTTGACCTCGGTGGGCGCGACCGTCTCGCGCTGCCCGCGGATCTCGAGGTAGTGGCACTTCTTGAACTTCTTCCCACTGCCGCACGGACAGAGATCATTCATGCCCACGTTATCGAACTTGCCCACGTTGCGGATCGGTTCGGGCCGGCCCGAATGGTTCGCAGCGACGGGCTGCGCGCGCTGTGGGGCAGCCTCAGCGGCCGGCAGCGGGGCCGGCATCGGACCGCGCCCGGTCTGCACATTGCTGACCTGACGCTGCAATTGCAGCCGCCGGCGCTGCTGCGCCTGCTGATCGGGCGGGGCCACGAGATAAATATCGCGCGCGACCTTGGTCTTCATCTCGTCCTGAAGCGACTGCCACATCTCGAAGCTCTGGCGCTGGTACTCGACCAGCGGGGTCCGCCCGCCGTAACCGACCAGCCCGATCCCCTCGCGCAGCACGTCCAGATCCGTCAGGTGGCGCTGCCAGAGCTGATCGACGGTGTTGAGCAGGACAAATTTCTCCGCCTGCGCCATCCATTCGTCGGTGTACTGGGCGATATGCTGCTGGTAGATTTCGAGCGCGCCCTTGACCAGCAGCAGTTCGATTTGATCCCGCTCCTGATACTGGGCCATCGTTTCGGGCGTGATGCTGGCTGGAACTGGAAAAATCGTCAGCGCGACGCGGTGCAGTTCTTCCAGGTTCCAATCCACCGGGTCGCCCTCAAGCTGGTCCGCGCAGACCGCCTGGATCCGTTCGGTGATGATGCTCTGTACCTGATCGCGCAGTTCGCCATTCTGAGCGGACAGGATCTTCCGCCGCTGGGAATAGATCGCTTCGCGCTGTTTGTTCACCACGTCGTCGTATTCGAGGACGTGTTTACGCACGTCAAAGTGATAGCCCTCAACGCGGATCTGGGCCTGCTCGATGGACTTGCTGATAATCTTGTGCTCGATCGGCAGGTCTTCGGGCATGTCGGTCCACTTCATGAAGCCCTTGACGCGATCCCCGCCGAAGCGTTTCATCAGGTCATCTTCCAGCGAGAGATAAAAACGGCTCTCGCCGGGGTCGCCCTGGCGGCCCGACCGCCCGCGAAGCTGGTTGTCGATCCGGCGGGCTTCGTGACGCTCCGTGCCGAGCACGTAAAGCCCACCTTCGCGCAGCACCTGGGTGCGGTCCTGGGCGACTTCGGCTTTTGCTTCCGCGACCATCTCCGCCCACTGTTCTTTGCTGGCGTCGGTGATGTCGATGCTGTAGCGCTTGCGCAGCTTGTCGCGCGCCAGCCCGTCCGGGTTGCCGCCGAGCAGGATATCCACACCACGACCGGCCATGTTGGTTGCGATGGTGACGGCACCGGGCCGCCCCGCCTGCGCGATGATCACGGCTTCGCGCTCGTGCTGCTTGGCGTTGAGCACCTGATGCTGCACGCCCGCACGATCCAACAGCTTGCTGAGGCGCTCGCTGGTTTCGATGGCTGCCGTACCGACCAGCACCGGCTGGCCGCGATCCTGGCGCGTTTTGATGTCCGAGACGACCGCTTTCCACTTGGCCTTCTCCGACATAAAGATCAGATCTTCATGGTTCTGCCGGACCAGGGGCACATTCGTCGGGATGATGGTGACTTCAAGCTCGTAGATTTTCTCGAACTCGCCCGCTTCGGTGGCGGCGGTGCCGGTCATGCCGGCCAGCTTGTCGTACATGCGAAAATAGTTCTGGAAGGTGATCGTCGCCAGCGTCAGGTTTTCACGCCGGACCTCGACACCCTCTTTCGCTTCGATCGCCTGGTGCAGCCCTTCGGAGAAGCGCCGCCCGTGCATCAGGCGCCCGGTGAACTCGTCCACGATGATCACCTGGCCGCTCATGACGACGTAATCCTTATCCAGGTGATAGACCACGTTCGCCCGCAGCGCGTTATCCAGATAGGGCAGCATCTCGGTGTTTTCGGGGCCGTAGAGGTTGTCGCCCTCCAAACGCCCGTCGCGCTGGAGCAGATGCTCCATCTTATCGACGCCGCGCTCGGTCAGGTAGATACCGCGATGCTGTACCTCTTCGACATAATCGCCGTCGGGTGCTTCCGCCTCGATGCTTTCCGGGCTGCTGGGCCGCAGCTCGCGCACCAACCGCGCAAACAGCGTATACAGCTCCGAGGGCTGATCGGCCTGCCCGCTGATGATAAGCGGGGTGCGCGCTTCGTCGATCAGGATGTTGTCCACCTCGTCCACGATGGCGAAGTAGTGCCCGCGCTGAACAAGCTGATTCAGGTTGTGCACCATGTTATCGCGCAGGTAGTCGAAGCCGAACTCGTTGTTGGTGCCATAGGTGATGTCGGCAGCGTAGGCGTCGCGGCGATCGACCGGCTCAAGGAACTGAAATCGAGCGTCATCGCTCGGCCACTCGGGATTAAAGCGGAACGAGTGCATGTTCTCGTTGCCGCCCCGGTTCTGGATCACCGCGGAGGACAGGCCAAGGTAGTGATAAATCGGCCCCATCTGCTGCAAACCGAACTTGGACAGGTAATCGTTGGGCGTGACGAGCTGCACGCCCTTGCCGGTCAGCGCGTTCAGATAGAGCGGCAGCGTGGCGACCAGGGTTTTACCTTCGCCCGTCTTCATTTCGGCGATCTTGCCCTGATGCAGCACGATCCCGCCGATGAGTTGCACGTCAAAATGGCGCTGGCCGATGGTCCGAATGGCGGCTTCGCGCACCAGCGCGAACGCCTCCGGCAGCAGATCGTCAAGGGTTTCGCCCTGTTCGAACCGGGCTTTGAATTCCTGCGTTTTAGCGCGCACCTGCTCGGGGCTGAGCGCGTGAATGTCCGATTCAAGGGCGTTGATCTGAGCTACAACGTCGCGGTGCCGGTTCAGTTCACGCTCGTTCGGATCCCCGAACACCGCTTTGACCACTGACTTAAACATGAGTCCTCACAGTCCGCTAGGACACTCTTCTCGCTCGTCCTACCGGCTTTTTACCATCAATTCGCGTTCCGGAAACTGTCGGAAATTATAACATATTCCATAACGGCGCGGATAGGCCCACGCGAGCGGGAGAACGGCGGATCGGGCGCTGTGCAAATAGGGCCTTATCTAGATCGGCCTCACCTCCTATATCTCCCTCTCTCTGCTATGCCGGAGAGGGGGTCGGGGGGTGAGGCCGGTTTGATAGGTTAGCCCTGGGGACGGGGGATGAGGCTCTCCGTCTCGCCTACTACTCAGTCATTCTGAATATGAGGGATAGAGACGACGTAGTTTGATACGAGCATCGGCAGTGGTGAACCGCCAATGAGCAGTGGATTCGTGGGCGTTTTCCAGCCTTCGTCGGCTTTCAACAGTATACGTGCGCGCGTTAGGAGGCGGGCAGAGGTTATTCCTTTGGTAATCAGGCCCAACAGTTCTGTCCGTTCGTCCTCGGTCAAGTGTACAATGTATCGTTTCGCAGGCATTTCTCGAAGCCTCCGTTCGTGATCCAACACATCACGAATACCCTCTTTGACCGCTGCCTCCATCAGTCCCGCGTGCGATAGCGGAGATAGACCCAGCCATTACCAACACGGCGCTCGTCCAGGAGATCCAGCTTGATGCCTACGTTGCTGGGCAGAACCGGCTTGCCGCCGCCAAGCATAACAGGGACGACGAGCAGTTCATACTCGTCGACGAGTCCGGCCCGGATCGCCTGTGCGGCCAGGTTCGGACCCTCCACCGAAATATCGTGCGGCAATTGCGCCTTCAGCCCGCGCACCGCCTGCGGTTCGAATTCCCGCTCGAGACGCGTCTTCGGTGTCGAGACGGTCTGCAGCGATTTGGAATAGACGACCTTATCGGCCGCTTGCCAGATCCGCGCGAAGTCCCTCATGGCCGGCGTCAGACCGGGTATGACATCCGGCGTCTGCCAAACCATCATCATCTCATACATCTTGCGTCCACAGAGATAGGTGCCAATGGGGCGGATCCGATCGTTGATGAAAGCGGATACCTCCTCATCCGGCACCGACCAATCCATGCTGTCGGTCTCCCCCGCGATAAAGCCATCCAGCGACGTAGGCATAAAGTAGATCAGTTTGGACATCGTGCAGCCTCCATATCGTCTCACTAGGGTTCACTATACGACCGTGTTTGTAAAGTACGTTTAAGTCCAATTTAACCGCCATGAAATGACTAAGTACTACTTTGTTCCACCCCGGAACCAGTTCAGCAGCCCGCCGCCCGCTTTTTTCGCCTGGGCGCGGCGCAGATTGTTCATGGCGAGTTCGAGCGCCGGGTAGATACGCAGCGCTTCCTGATAATCCGTGATCGCGCCGTCCAGATCGCCGGACTGCTCGCGCGCCGCGCCCCGGTTGTTATAGGCCATCGGGTCCTGCGGATTGAGCCGGATCACCTGGTTGAAATCTTCGATCGACTCGGCAAAGCGGCCCAGGTTCGCCAGGATAATCCCGCGCTGGTAATAGGCCGGGACCAACTGCGGGTTGAGCCGGATCGCCTCGGTGAAGTCCGCGACGGCCTGATTGATGTCGCCCCGATTGCCGTTCGCATTCCCGCGGCCGATCAGCGCCACGACGAAGCGGGGATTGATCCGCAGCGCCGTGTCAAAATCGGCCAGCGCGTTGGCGTGATCGCCCTGCATCATGCGCGTGTAGCCGCGCCCGTAGTGGGCCACGTGATCCTGCGGATTGAGCCGGATCGCCTCGTCAAACGCACGCAGCGACTCCCCGAAATTGCCGGCCATCCCATGAATATTGCCGCGCAGCCGGGGCGGCTCGGGGTCAGTGGGGCTGCGCCGGGCAGCCTCATCTACCTCGGCCAGCGCGCGGCCGATGTCTTTTTGCAGCGCGTACAGGCTGGCGCGGTAGAGCGGCGCGCGGGGTTCCTCGGCGTGGGCCAGGGCGACGGCCTGCTCAAAATCGCGTGCGGCCTGCATCGTATTCGCTTTGATCCAATTGGCGTGCCCGCGCCGGAAATAGGCTTCGGCAAAGTCGCTGCGCAGCAGGATCGCCTGGGTGAAATATTCGACGGCCCGCTCGGGATCGCCTAATTCGTTAGCGGCGACTCCCTTCTCGAACAGCTCTTCGGCTTTGAGTTCCTGCATGGTGGGGGCAGGGACGGCCATCGCCTGCGCGATCTTCTGCTCGACCACGGCGTGCTGCGCGGGGGGGACCGGGTGCAGAATCGTATCGAGCGGCTTGCTCAGAAACCGCTCGTCCAGCCGCGCCATGGCCTCTTCAAAAAAATCGGACGGCACGTTCAGCCCGTTGTACTGCGGCAGCACGGCGAGCTTATCCACCAGATAGGGCTGTGCCTCGCGGAAGTTAAACCCCTCGAACATCAGCGGCACGATATTGCGCTGGCGGTCGATGGCGCGCTCGATTTCGCGCCGCACCATGTCATTCGGATCGATGCAGCGTTCGAGGGCGCTTGGGGTCAGGATCACGACAAAATGCGCGCGGGCGTCGATCTGGGTGAGGATGACCTGTTCAAACGCGCCGGAATTGATGCTTTCGACGTCGAGAAAAACGTCGTAGCCCCGCCCGCACAGGGCTTGATGGACGGCGCGAGCGTGAAAGGTGTTGGTGCGGCGGTAGCTGATGAAAACCGTCTTTTCGATTCGCATGGCGTCGGTGTCCTCGCTTGTGCCTGTAATCAATTGTACGGGCCCACTGCCGCACTGCCAAGCACCTTGGCGCGTTGGGATGACAATATGATTGAGGGCAAACGCTTGAACCGCCGAGGCGCAGAGCACGCGGAGAAAGCCAGGGAGAAGAGGAGAGCTTGTAGAGGCGGGTTAACAAACCCGCCCAGGTTTCCTGGGGGTTTACCTCACCCCCTGTCCCCCTCTCCACGCGCGGAGAGGGGGAATCGGTAGAACGGCTCTCCCCTTCTCCTGGCTTGGCCGGGGGAAGGGGAAGGGGGTTAGGGGCGTCCTATCCGAAGTGCTGTTACTTCGCCGCGGCACTCGCCAGCAGATCGCCGCACCAGCCGGATTCGGCGGGCAGAGTCTCGTCGCTGTCCGCACTCAGGAACGCGATCAGCGCCTCGATCTCGTCCCCGCTCAGCTCGAGATCGGGCATATACGCATCCGCTTTCAGCGCGACAGGATTATCCAGCCAGCGGCACAGGAAATCGGTATCGCCGTGATAGGTGGTGAGTTCTGGTCCCATATTGATCAATTCGTAGTCGCCAACGATGCTCCGATCGTGCTGGTGGCAGACAACACAGCCTTTCGCGGCGAACAGATTCGCGCCCTGCTCGGCTAGTTCCTCCGCTGTGAGGACAACATCCTCATCTTCATCCGGGCAGGTCTCGTCCGCCGAGAGCACAGTCAGCGCGGGCATCGGCTGTTGAGGGCCAAACGCGGCGAGAATCCATTCCCATTCGCCGTCGGTGGGGAAGGTCAGTTCGGCGGTGTAGTGTCCGGCGCTGTCTTCCTCGGCCATGACTTCGACGGTCCGCCCGCTGTCACTCTGAGTAGCGAGAATTTCGGGCTTGAGGTCTTCCAGAATGTGGGTGCCGTGCTGGCGCACGACAAAGCCGACCGTCAGCGGCGTTTCCGCGATGACACAGGTTGGGCAGGGTATCCAGGGTGGCGACCGACCAGCCGCCCGCTCCGGCGGGGCCGACCAGGGTCAGCAGCAGCACGATGATCAGCAGGGGAAAGAAGGATCGACGCAGCATGAGGGTTTCTCCTTAAGGATTCATCGGACAAACGGACTTTCCCTCTATACACCGCCCGCGCGGATGGGGTTCCCGCAGATTAGCAGATAGTTTTCATGGAATAGGCGGTCGATGACCAGGGCCGTTGACGGCCCTTCCGCTAGAGAGCCGGGGGCTTGTAGCCCCTGGCGATCTCCTAATACGCATTCATATTCCGGCGGAAGACGGTTTGCAGGATGGTGCGCAGCACGATCTTGATGTCCAGCCACAGCGACCAGTTCTCGACGTACCACAGGTCATACTTGGTCCGCTCAAGGATGGACGTGTCGCCGCGCAGCCCGTTGACCTGCGCCCAGCCGGTCATCCCGGCTTTTTCGCGGTGGCGTTCCATATAACGGGGGATAAATTCGCGGAACTTCTCGACATAATACGGCTGTTCCGGGCGCGGCCCAACCAGACTCATATGCCCGAAGAACACGTTGATCAACTGCGGGATCTCATCCCAATTGGTTTTGCGCATGATACGTCCGACGCGCGTCACCCGCGGATCGCCCGCCGTCGTCCAGCCGGGGCCGGTCTTTTCGGCGTCCTGGCGCATCGAGCGGAACTTGATCATGGGGAAGGGGTGCCCGTCCAGGCCCATCCGATCCTGGCAGAAGAACACGCCGCCCGGCGATTCCAGCTTGATCAGGATGGCGGTCAGCACAAAGACCGGGCTGAGCAGCACCAGTCCCATAAACGAGACGAAAATATCCATGCCGCGCTTCAGGCTGAGCTTCCAGCCGCGCAGCGCCACGTCCCGCACGGAAAGCAGCGGCATCCCGTTCAGATCGTCCACGGTCAGGCTGCCGGCCATATACGCGAAAATGTCCGGGTAAACCTTGATACTGACCTTGCCGCGCTGGCACTTGCTGATCAACTGCACCAGCTCGCGGTGCGACGCTTCGGGCAGCGCGATGATGACCTCGTCGATCTCGTACAGGTCGATCAGTTCGGGCAGTTCAGCGGTGGTGCCGATTACCGGCAGATCGCCCGCCGTTTTCTTGGATGCGCCGTTCACCGCTCCGATCACGTTATAGCCCAGGTGCGGCGACCAGCGGATTTTCTCCGCGATGGTGCGCGCGACCTCGCCCGACCCGATGATCAGCACGTTGTCGCGGCCCACGCCCCAATCGCGCAGCCGGATCGTGAAATGGCGGTGTACCTCGCGGCCCAACGTGGTCAGCACGATGCCGAGCAGCCACGCATAGATCACCACGCCGCGCGGATAGTCCAGGTCGAGCGTGCTGTTTTTGAAGGCCAGCGTCTCGAACGCCACGGCCAGGAACGTGCCGATCGATACCTGCTGCGCGATGGCATAGCCCTGGTCGAAGCGGCTGGCGGCGCGCCGCTGGTGGTACATGCGCCCGAAGTAAAACACGACCAGCACCGTCAGCACGTGGACGAGCATCATGGGGATGTACGTGGAGAAGGAGGGCGGGTCGACCGGGACGGCGGGCAGCGGCAGGCGCGCGCGCAGCACGTAGCCGAGCGCAAACGCCAGCATCAGCATCGCCGCGTCTACAAAGATCAGCGCCGTGTTGAGCAGGCCGCGGATCTGGCGGTCGCGCGCCGAGCTTATCCGGATGCGAGGGGCTTCAACCGTCTGATGTCGTGCCATATGGGTCTTCCGCCTTTCAGCGCCAGACCCATCAGGATCAGACTGTGCAGCCACCATGCCGTCGTCGCCCGGTAGTGCTTCCGGTAGAAGATCAGCATCGCCCGGTAGAATTCGCGCTGTGCCCGCTTCGACTGGCGGCTCGCCGCCCGTTTGACGTGTGTCACCGTCACGCGCGGGTTGTACATCACCTTCCACCCGGCTTGCTTGATTCGGAATGCCCAATCCAGGTCTTCTCCATACATAAAAAACACTTCGTCGAACAGGCCCACGCGCCGGATCGCCTCGCGCCGGACCATCATAAACGCCCCGACCACCGAGATCGACCTCGGTTTCCTGGTCGGGATCGAGATACGTCATGTTATAGCGCCCAAAGCGGCGGCTGTGTGGGAACAGCTTCGACAGCCCCAGCATCCGGTACAGGCTGACTTCGGGCGTCGGGAAACTGCGCCGGCACGCCAGATCCAGATGGCCGTCCAGCATGACCAGCTTGGGCCCGGCCACGCCGATCGATGGGTCGGCATCCATGTACGCGATCATAGCACACAGCGCGGTCGGGGGGAGCACTGTATCCGGGTTGAGCGCCAGCACGTAGCGGGGGACATCGTCGATGTTTCCCTGCTCGAATCCAAGCGCGCGGAAGCCCTGATTATTCGCCGCGGGATAGCCCCGGTTATCGTCGTTGGCGATCAGTTCCACACTGGGGAATTCCTGCCGGACCATGTCCGCGCTGCCATCGGACGACGCGTTATCCACGACGATCACGCGGTACGTGATGTCACCCGCGGACGCCTGCACCGACTTCAGGCAGTCGCGCAGCAGGTCGCGCGTATTCCAGTTGACGATGACAATTCCCAGGTCGAGCATAATGCCTCACTTCTCACGCTGCCATTGTACCGCCCGCCGCCCGGCGTATCAAGCAGGCGTGATTGGTCATTGAGTTTTTAGTTCCTAGTCGTCGGTCGATCTATGTCGTCATTTCCCGGCTCGCCCCCATTCGGCGGCGAACAAGGTTGCTTATGTAGGGGCGGGTTAACAAACCCGCCCATGATGCCTCTCAGTCACTGAACCAATGAACTCAACAACTAACAAGCTAATCACTAGAGAATAGCCGCGCGAAGCCCGAATACGGGATCAGCGGCCACACGTCGAACGTGATCAGCCCGGCCTGCACGAGCGGCAGCGTATCCAGCACGGCGCGCGCCGCGTCGGCATCCTCGCATTCGAGCATCAGCACGGCGACATGCTCATCCGCGCGGAAATACAGTTCGCGCACGACGCCCGCCTGATAAAGCTCCCACACACGCCGCGCTTCCGCTTTCAGGTGCGGGCGGAACGCCTCCGCCGTCGCGCCGGGCAGTTCGCGCTCAATCGCCAAAATCTTCATCGATCGTCACCGTCAGCGTATACTCGCCCGACGAAATCCCCAACGCACCCATGTAGCGCGTCGCCACGACCGTATACGTGCCATCCTCCGGCAAGCGTGATCCGCTTCCACCTGGGCGAATGCCTCATACAGAAAATCGCGGCTCTCGGCAACGATACTCACCATCCGGGCCGAGCAGCACGACATACGGCTCCAGATCGCGCCCGGCGGCCCACTGGGCCATTCCTGGGCCAGCATCCGCATAATTCAGCGAGGGCTCCGCCACCTCCTTCACTGTAACGACGTCGCCCGCGTGTCCCTCGAACGTGTAGACCTGCTGGACGTCCTCAGCCGTGATGGTCCCATCGACGGCTTCTCCCACGGTGATCGGCTGCGCATCCGCCGGATCGAACGGCGCGATCTCGACAAAATGCGCCGGGGCTTCGATCTTGGTGGGATCAAACGTGCCGGGGTACGCATCGGGATCGCGGGCGAGGATCTCAAACAGGGGCGCTTGCGCGGATGTGAAATTCCCGACTTGCAAGGCGATTACGTTGTGGTCGCCGTCGATCAGGATGCTGGTCGGGATACCCGGCGCGCCGACCATCGCCAGCAGCATGCCGTCCGGGTCGCTCACTGAACGAATCCCCTGCCGCTGCCCGCTCAGGAATTGCAGCGCGGGGAATTCTTCATCGAGCGAATTGACAAAGACCACATCATAACTGTACACGTCCGGGGTCAGCGCGATCTGCGTCAGCAGCGGGAATTCCTGGGTGCAGGGCGGGCACCACGACGCCCAGATGTTGATCAGGGTGGGGCGGGTGAGATCGTCCAGCCGCAGGCTCTCCTGCCCTTCGCCCAGGCCAGGGAACTCCCAATCTTCGAGCGGCGTACCGAGCGGCCAGGTCGGTTTCACGCCGATATTCGTGCCCAGGTCGCCGCCCGGCCAGACGGTGAAATCCGTCGAGCGCGTGTTGTGCAGATGGATGCGCAGCGCGATCGCTTCGATCTCGTCCGGTTCCTGTGATGGTGGTGCAGCGATCACACCCGATACCGTGCCGATCAGCAGCACGATCAGACCCAGAGTCCATAACATCAGCCGGTGTTTTGACAATGTCCGCTCCTTCCCCCTATGATGCTCTTACGGTAGCACAGGCGGGTTGGGATCTGCTGGTTCGCCGCCTGACGTTTGCCTGACGCCGATTTCACCCCTCCCTAAATCCCTCCCCGCACGCGGAGAGGGACTTGCGCAAGGCTCCCTCTCTCCGCGCGTGGAGATGGGGAAGCGTGCTTGGCACTCCGGGGGTGAGGCCATCCCTGGGCGGACACGGCGGTCCGCCCCTACAAGAGCCGTTCAGCACTGCGGCTTTAGCTAACCGCTGATGGCTAATTGCTAACCGCTTCTTTTCACGTCAGCGCGTGCGCCACCTCGGGAAACGTCACCAGCCACGCCGCCAGCAGCCGGTCGTGCGGCGATCCTTCCGGCGGCTCGATCATCCGCACCCGGCGATAGTCATGGGCCGTCGCCTGCTCCGCCGTGAGTGTGATCCCATCGCTCACACCCGCCGGGATCGCATCCGCCGCCCAGGCGATCTCCGCCGCGGACAGCCGCTCCAGAAACAGCCGGACCGTATCCAGCGACACCGGGTATTTCACCCCGTGATCAAAGGCGGTACGCGGCGTGCTGCCCCGGCAGATCACCAGCCGCGCGCCGTGGCGTGTTTCAATCACCACAAACCGATCCTGGCTCACGCTGAACGGCGTCACCGCCGTCAGGATATGGATCCGAGTCGCTCCCTGTTCTTCGCGAAATTTCTGCACCTTCTCGGAACGTGGGTCAGGCATGCTGTTTCATTCCTCCGTTACAATTACAATATCTCGTCCAGATGGATACCGCGCGCCGCTGCCCGTGCCATGCCCCATTCGCGCTCAGTAACCGGCACCGGCTTGATCTCGTGATCCGGCCGGCGTGCCAACGCGATCGCGCCTTCGGGGCAGTTCAGCACGCACAGCCCGCAGCCCACACAGCGCATCCGGTTGACCGCCATGATCCCGTCGTCATTCAGCGCCAGCGCGCTGAACTGGCAGGCGTCTGCGCAGGTTTCGCAGCTCGTGCAGCGGTCCGCGTCGATCTGGCTGGCGAACGGCGAGCGCGCGACGACGTTGGACATCCCCAGCTCGCTGACGCCGCGCAGGATTCCACACGAGCACGTACAGCAGTTGCAGATGTACGACACGCCGTCACGGTAGTTGCCGAGTGTGTGCACCATCCCGGCTTCGGCTACGCGCTGCAAGGTCGCGAGGGCTTCGTCGCGCGTCAGGACGTGCAGCCACGTCGCCTGGTCAAATGCGCCCGGCGTCTGACTCAGCGCCATGCAGGTATTCTCAATCGCATGTTCGCACGGCTCGCCAATCAGCGCCTTTTGTTTGCGACACATGCAGTCCAGCACGGCCCACGCCTGCGCCTGGTTGACGATGCCAGCGGCGCTTTCGTGCGGGTGGATGGTGATGTCGATCGGGATGCTCTGGTTCACCGGGATCACACGGTGATACTGCGGCTCCACGGTATTCACGTGGACAAACGCCTGCGTGTAATAATCTTCGAAGAGGTGCGCCAGTTCCGCGTCGATCACGGGGCCCTGCGCTTCGTAAATGCCGACGACGAAGGGCATCAGGCTGTATCCCAGCCCGCCGTCGATTGGTCCGACTCCGATCAATCCGCGCCGCGCCATACTCTTGAGCATGTCGCGCGTCGCTTTCGGATCGCGGCCCAGACGTGCGGCGATCTGCGCGGATGTTTCTTTGGTCATGCGGAGCTGGGCGGCGAGTGCCGCTTCTTCGGGCGTGTAGAGCTTTTGCAGCAGCCGGATTTCCGCGCCATCCGGCGCTGGCGGGAAACCGTTCGGCAGGCTGTTCAGTCGTTCCGCGAGTTGGTGATAGGGTGTTTGCTCGTTCATAAAGTCTCTTTTCGTCATGATTTGATCGGATCCAGTGGCAGAGCAATTGCTGCTGCATCTTCTCCCATCGTCAGCATAGAGACGGCGGGGGTATGATAAAGGCTGATGCGGTCTATATCCTCAATGAGGAAGTAGGTATGATACAAGTCTGGAGCTAAAATATATCCCTTTTCCTCGTCCGACATTCCGGTTTGCAGGACTGCCAGATCGAGAAACCGCTCTTTTTCGGCATTTGGAACTTGCCTTGATTCAGCCACCGTGATCACGCTGCTACAGGCTGATTTGGGGCCGCTCCAATTCATCTGAAATACCTGTATGCAAAACGAAGCAGCAGAAGTATAGGTTTTGGCAGCTCATCTGGTAATGTCCACCAGAATACATCGGGCTGAATCACAAACGTTACATATCCCCTCGCCCAGGGATCTACCTCGATACCCGCAAGGTACAAGTCATGAAGCGTATATCGACTCAGAAAGGTGGGCAGATCAACACCCTGACAGCTATCCCAAGGGATTTCGTCTTTCTGCGTTTTTTCGAACCACCAGTCAGGGTAATACGGTAAACTCATCGGCTACAGCATCCCCGAATCTCGTGCGTTCAGATGCGCCGTGGGCAGCGTGAGCAGCGGCGCGCCGCGCAGTGCAGCCCGCATCGCTTCACGGTCGTCCCAACGGTACTCGGTCCCGCCAAACGCCATGCTCTGCTCATGGCCCTTGCCACACGCGATCAACAGGTCGCCGCGCCGCGCCAGCGAACAGCCCAGCGCCAGCGCCTGACCGCGATCCATCACCCGCCAGAAGGTCTCGCCCTCGACTCCGCCCCGGCTGATCGCGCCCTGTGCCATCTCGTTCAGGATATTCGCCAGCAACTCGGTCCGTGGGTCTTCGGCGGTCAGGATCACAATATCCGCCAGTTCCGCGCCGACCTCGGCCATCATGCGGCGTTTCTCCCGATCGCGCAGGCCCGCGCTGCCAAATACCGCAAGCACCCGTCGGTCAGGGCTGATCATCTTGCGCGCAGCTTCGAGCGCGCGGCGCAGCGCGTTGGGCGTGTGGGCGAAATCCACGATGGCGACAAAATCCTGCCCCTCGTCGATGCGCTCCATCCGGCCAGGGACGGGCGGCATATCGCGCACGCCCTCGAAGATCGCGCCCCGCAGACGCTCCGAGTCTTCGATCACGGCACTGCACGCCGTCACCGCCGCCAGGATATTCTGTACGTTGAACGCCCCGACGAGCCGCGTTTCGATCCGCTGCCGGAGTTTATCCACGCCGCAGATCATGAGTCGGGTGGCGTCCGGCTGGTAGTCGATCTCCTCGGCGCGCACATCCACCGGGTGAACCGGTGTCAGGGCATATTCCAGCACCCGATCGACGCCCTCAGCCATACGCCGGAAAAGGTCCGCGCTCGGATCGTCCGCATTGATCACGGCGACCTTCGGCACGCCCACCTTGCGATAGGATGATGCGGCCATCTCGAACAGCCGCGCCTTATCGCGCCGGTACTGCTCCCAGGTGCCGTGAAAATCCAGGTGCTCGTGGGTGACATTGGTCAGCACGGCCACATCGACATCCACGCCGTTGACACGCCCCTGCGCTAATCCATGTGAGGTCGCTTCCAGCACGACGTGAGTCAGCCCGGCCTCGACCATCCGCGCCAGATACATCTGGACCTCGTGCGCGGGCGGCGTGGTGACGTGCAGCCCCGTTTCGAGCGCATTATCCCCGATGATCGCATTCACCGTGCTGATCAACCCGGCGCGGAAGCCTGCCGCCTGCAAAATGCTGTGGATCAGCGTGCAGGTGGTCGTTTTGCCATCGGTGCCCGTCACGCCAATCACGACCAGCTTGCGCGCGGGATGGTCATAATACGCGGCGGCCAGCAGGCCCAGTGCCGCGAGTCCATCCTCGACCTGCGCATACGGGGCCGGACAGTCGATCTCCGCCGGGGGACGTTCGCCCACCACCGCCACCGCACCCTGTTCGAGCGCCTGCGGGATCAGATCGTGGCCGTCGATATTCGCACCGCGCCGCGCCAGAAAGACTCCACCCGGCTGGACGTTCTGCGCATTCTCGCTGATCGGGGCGGTGATTTCAGCATCGTGATCGGGAGGGGTGAGCAGTCCGGGGAGGCCGGCGAGCAGATCGGTGAAATTCATGGTTCAACACCTTTGGATGACTAGGGCCCGTGCTGCTCCCATTGTATCCCTACTGATGGCGGAAATCCAAAGGCACAGAGCGCCCCTCACCCCAGCCTCTCCCCGGCCGAGCCAGGGAGAGGGAATCCCTCGGCGTGGCGGCTCCCCCTCTCCGCGCGTGGAGAGGGGGACGGGGGGTGAGGTCGAAACTAATGGCTAATCGCTAACAGCTAACCGCCCGCTACGCACTCGCCGTGTTGAGCCGCCGCATCTGCTCATCCGTCAAATGGACGTTCAGCGCGTCGAGATTCTCTTGCAGCTGTTCGGGCGTGCTGGCCGCGATCAGAGGCAGCACGGGCGGATCGCTCTGCCGCATCCACGCCAGGACCACCTGATTCGGCGTGCTGTTCGTTTCGCGCGCGACCGCCCGCAGCACCGCCAGTCGCGCCTCATTGTCGGGTGCGTCGTAGGTCTCGGAGATCGAGCGATCCGCGCGGGTGTACGCGCCGCCGAGCAGCACCCCATAGGCCAGCAGCGTGAAATCGTGTTTGCGCCAGCGCGCGTAATCCAGCATCTCTTCGGTGACGGGTTCCTGTGCTGCGACGTCACGACGTCCATAACGCGGCGGCAGGTAGGTGTGGCGCTGCTGCAAGCAGCAGAACTGTGCCCACTCGTGGAGCTTGCTCAGCGTGTGGGCGCGTTCCAGCCGGTAGGCGAGGTAATTGCTCGCGCCGATGAAACGCACTTTGCCCGCCTGCACCAGCCGATCCAGTGCTTCCAGCGTCTCGTGCAGCGGCGTCTGGCGATCGTCCACGTGCGTATAATACAGGTCGATGGCGTCCACGCCAAGCCGCTTCAGGCTCTTGTCGCATTCGGCTTCGATCAGCTGCGCCGTGAGCCGGCGTGGGACATCCTGGTACTCAAAGCCGACCTTGGTGGCGACGAACAGCCGGTCCCGGTTGCCGCGATCGTGCATCCAGTGGCCCAGAACCGTCTCGCTCTCGCCGCCCTTGAAACCGGTAATCCAATGGGCATAGATGTTCGCCGTATCGATGAAGGTGCCGCCCGCGTCCACGTACTGATCGAGCAGCCGGAACGAGGTCGGTTCGTCCTGCCGCGTGCCGATATACATCGCGCCGAAACACAGCGCGCTGACCTGGTTGCCGGTGTTCCCAAGGGCTGCCGTTTCCATAATATTATTCTCCTCAAATGGTTCATGGCTCGGCTGTGGTATAATCGCCCGCCGGATCTTGTCTCCGCTGAATGAAATGAATTATAGAATGACTCCTGTTATCCCGCGCCTGAGCCGCCCATCGATCCTGATCCTTGCCCTGATCGCTGGGTACATCGTCACGTTTTCCGTGCTCGCGGTGGGCCGCTACGAACGTTATAACGCGACAGGCTGGGATCTGGGCATCTACACGCAGGTGACATGGAACACGGCGCACGGGCGAATCCTGCAAAATACTGTTGCCGAACAGGATAACTTTCTGAGCATCCACGCGCCGTATATCGTCATCCTGCTGGCTCCGCTGATGTGGCTATGGGCCGACGCGCGGCTGCTGCTGATCGCGCAGACGGTGCTGCTCGCGCTGGGCGCGTGGCCGGTCGCGCGGCTGGCCGGGCGTCGTTTGGGGCGCGGTTGGATCGCCGTATTTTTCGCCGCGCTGTGGCTGATCTATCCGGCGCTTGGCTGGATCAGCCGCTGGGATTTCCACGGGATCACCCCGGCCGCAACCTTTTTAGCCTTCGCCTTTGAGGCGGCCGATCGCCGTGCGTGGCGGCAGACAGACGGCTGGCTGCTGCTGGCGCTGTTGTGCAAAGAAGAAGTCGGGCTGAACGTGGCGGCTTTCGCGATTTTTACGGCCTGGCCTATCAGCGCCACCGGGGAGTCTGCGCGGCATGGTTCGTGTTAGGGATCGGCTGGTTTGTCGGCCACGCCTTTATCCTCTTCCCGGCGCTGAGCGAGGTGGACCCGGATCTGCCCATCCATGCCGTGCGCTACCAGTGGCTGCTCGACGGCGACTGGCAGCAGATCGCGGACCATCTCGCCGGGCCGGTGATGCGCCATAAGCTCGTGTATCTGGTCGAACTGCTGCTGCCGCTGGCGTTTGTGCCGCTGCTGGCCCCCACCGCGCTGATCCCTGCGCTGCCGACGCTCGCGCTCAGCCTGCTCTCGGCGTGCGAGGAGCAGGGCAGCATCTATCTGCACTACAACGCGCCGGTGATCCCCGCGCTCATGGTCGCCGCGGTCTTCGGGCTGGCGTGGCTGGAGCAGCGCTTCAAACACGGCCTGCGCCTGGGCGTGTTCATTCTGGCCTGTACCAGCCTGCTCGCGTGGATCGCCTACAATCCGCTGTTCGGCTCGGCTGAGAAGTCGCATGTCTACGGGTGGGAAGCGGGCGCGCATCGGGACGCGCTCAACGAGGTCAAGGATCTGATCCCGGCGGATGCGTGTGTCGTGGCCGAAAATAACATCCAGCCGCATTACAGCACACGCCGCGAATCGTATGTCATCGGCGCGCGAGGGACCGGCCCAGTGGGGGACGCGGACGGCTGTACCTACATGATCGTGGATCTGGGCGATCACCGTTTTGATGATTTTGTCGTGAACGAAGACGTCGCCTGCTACCAGTTCTGGTCGCAAAAGCGCGCCCCGATCTATTTCCGCGATACCGTGGTGGTGCTCCAGTGGGGACTCCGCCGAGGCCGATCCGGCAGGCGTGGCAGCAGATGGATGCGTACTGCGCGGGGCTTGGGGACGGTAGACCCCGCCGGGCCGTGCAACGACCCGGCTATATACCGGAAGCGCCCTAAAGGACGCTGGACGGCAGCACGCCGGGCGGTCCGTCGTCCTCTTCCGTGCAGATCTCCAAAACCGAGTGACGTCGTGTGAAAGATGATGCTCTTTTTGATGCCGAACATATCTCACGACCCAATGTAAGTGTTTTTCACCGAAGGTCATCACCCCGTATCCAGTCTGCCAGCCAAAATCAATGGTCAAGTGATGGTTGACCACATGGCTTGATCGCCCTTTCGCTTCACCCACCAGTGATGCAACGGCCAGTCGTGGTGGAATGGCTGCCACAATATGAATATGATCGGCAATCCCATTGAGCGCATAAACGAGAGCGCCCATCTCGCAGGCTTTGCCCATCAGCGCAGGGTACAAGACAGTTTCGACTTCCGGGGTTATGAGCGCTCCCGGTATTTGGTTGCCCAGACAATGTGATAGAACGTGCGCCAGTACGTCACCCGCTCCTCCTCAAATCGGCGTATCGTTCATCCGCCCCGCCGGGCCGTGCAACGACCCGGCTATCGACCGAAAGCGCCCTAAAGGACGCTGACCGCTCGCCGGCCAGGGTCGCTCGCGGCCCTTCCGATATAGAGCCGGGGGCTTGCAGCCCCTGGCGTCATAGTCCCATTATCGCCTTTTTTCGCCCCGACGCATGCACACGATCAAAAACGCCAGCGATCGCTAGGATCCCTGGCGTTTTGTCTCAATGGGAAAGGTTACAAATCACCGCAGCTGCGCCGCCAGCGACGACAGATCGCCGCGCACGCTGCCATCCACGACCTTGTCGCCCGCCCGCAGGATCAGGCCGCCCAGGATCTCGGGCTCGACGCGCGCCTCGACCTCACTCGCGCCCGTCACGCGCTTGACCTCGGCAAGTTCCTCATTAGTGAGCGGCACCGCGCTGACCACCGTCACACTGCGACCCAGTCCAGCCGCCCCAGCGGGTACGTCGGTGAAAAACCGTTTGACGACCGCCCGTTGCTGCTGCGCATCCAGCGATTCCCCGATCACCCGTTCCGCCGCCGCCATCGCCAGATCCGCGATCTGTTCGCGGGTCTCGCTCAGGATGCGGTTGCGTTCCTCTTCGGCCTGGGCGCGTGCCTGGGCGCGAATCTGATCGGCTTCCTGGCGGGCTTCCTGCAGGGCCTGTTTGCCCTGTTCTTCTCCACGCTGACGGGCATCTTCGACCACCTTCTGACCTTCGACCTGGGCCTGACGCAGCAGCTTATCGCGCTCGCGCTCGGCGTTCTCCCGCGCTTCTTCGGCGGCGCGGGCATCTTCCAGCCCCTGCGCGATCCGGGCGGCGCGTTCGTCCAGCATCTTCGTGACGCGCGGCCACACCAGCCGCGACAGGATGAAGAAGATGATGCCGAAGTTCAGCAGTTGGAACAGAAAGAAACCCAGATTAATCCCTAGTTTGTCCACATGATCCTCCTGGATCCGTTACATCACGAACAGGATGATCAGGGCGACCACCAGCGCATAAATAGCGACGGCTTCGGCAAACGCGATGCCCAGGATCATGTTGCTGATAATCTGGCCGGACGCATCCGGGTTGCGGCCAATCGCCGTCAGCGCGCCCTGGACAACCAGGCCGATGCCGATACCCGGCCCAATCACGCCGATCATCGCCAGACCTGCGCCGATGGTTTTCATCGCAGTGATGAAGTCTTCGCCATTAATTTCCATTCAAGTCCTCCTGATAGAGTAGGTACAAAAGCCAGACCTTTATGGTCAGAATAAACAACCGTGAAAAAGCTGTCAGCGTTCAGCCTTCAGCTATCAGCCTTTAGCTTTGGGCTTTTAGCTAATGGCTAATCGCTAAAGCTAATGGCTTACTCGTGCGCCTCATCCTCGTGATCGCCATGTCCCGCCATCGCCATCGAGGCGAACACCAGCAGCAGCATAGCGAATACAAATGCCTGGATCACGCCCACGAACATCTCAAAGCCATACACCGCCAGCGGCAGCAGCGCCCCGGCCAGGAACGGGATCACAAACAGCAGTACCTGCCCGGCGAAGATGTTGCCAAAAAGACGGAAGCCAAAGCTGATGATACGCGAGATCTCGGAGATCATCTCCAGGAACCCGATGCCAAAATCCATGACGCCCATCGGATTTTTGCCGGCATTTTCGAGCGCGGGCGTGTTGATGAACTTGGCGAAATAGCGCGCACCCAACGCCCGCACGCCGAACACCTGGATCGCCACGAACGCAAACAGGCCGAGCGCCAGCGTCAGGTTGAGATCGGTGGTCGCGGCACGCACAAACGACGTCACGACATAAATATCGTCGCGGATGTACGGCTGATTGACGGCTTCATTCGCCAGTTCTTCGGGCGTCAGGGCTGGGTGTTCTTCCGTTTCGCCTTCGGTCACTTCACCTTCGGCTGCACCGCCCTCACCGATGGCGGTCAGCGTCGCCGCGTGAACCGCCTCAGGATCGCCGCCCTGCTCGCTCACGTAACTGGCGAGGCTGTTGCCGTTGCCAACGTCGTCTTTCCACGAGATCTCAGCCACGCCGAGTTCGGCTTCCGCCGCCGTGATCGCGGCAGCCCGCGCGGCATCCAGTTCGGGATCGTCGTGGGGATGGTGGCACGCCTGATAATTTTCCTCGTTGGCGCGCTCGCCCTTGTACAGGGCCTTATCCACCACCAGCAGCGAGCCGTCCTTCTCGTAGCCGCTGATGCCCTCTTCGGCGCAGTGCATCAGGCCGATGCTGTCCACGCCGGGAATCAGTTCCAGCCAGTTCGCCGTCAGCACAAACAGGAACAGCGTCGCCATCAGCGGGAAAATCTTGGCCGCGTTGTGCCCGGCGGTGGATTTCGCCAGCCCATACAGCAGGTCGGTCAGCACCTCGAACAGCCCTTGCAGCCGGCCCGGGATCTGGCGCAATTGGCGAGTCGCGCCCAGGGCAAACAGCAGCAGCACGAGATCGGCCAGCAAGGTCGCCACGATCGTATTGGTGAGCGTGATCCCCAGCCCCAGGAAATTCTCGGTGAGCGTTTCACCGGGCACGGTGATTACGGGCAGCCCCATGCCGATCCCCTGGCCGGGCATGAGTACGAATGGCACATACCCACAAAAGATGACCGCCAGGATGAGGATAACGACAAAAATTAAAATTCCTCTCAAGTTGGGTTCTCCTTGTTAAGTGATGTGGAGTCAGAAGAAACCGTGCGCGATCCGCCTGCCGGGGGCGAGGGCTTGATCGCAGCAATGGACGACAACATCAGGCGCACCATCGCATACAGGCTGATCGGAATTGCCAGCATGACCAGCCCGATGGTAAACAGCGGGTGCGTATTGAGCCGCGCATCCAGGTACATGCCGCCAAACAGCCCCAGGAAGATCAGGATCACCGTGATGCAGCCCGATTGGCCGGCGACAGTCGCCAGCGCCAGGTTGCGCACGTATTCGGGGGTGATTTTGCGATCCATGTTGGTCCTGCGTAATGTCCAAAACAGGCTGATCGGAATGCCAGCGAGCAGCAGCCCGACACTGAAAACCGGGTGCAGATGGAAGACCTGAAAATCGAGCAGCAGCCCGATACCCGTCATCACGACGACCAGAAACAACGCCGAGATGCCCCGCTCGCTGGTGAGTGTGCGCAGGGCGATCCGGTGCGCGCTGAACGCCGGTGAACGGGTTCGCATAAGCGGTTTCCTGGTGCGCGTCTAGGGGAGATCCGCCGGTGTATCAACCGGGTTGGCCCCCCGTTACATTTAAGTATAAACAAGCTGTGCCTTATTGCACAAGCGTAGCAAAGTCGGGATCATTTGTCAAAAATTATGGTCAAAAATGAATAAATTCCTGCATCGGGGTTTCTAACGCGAAACTGATGAACCGCGCACGATGAAAGTGCATCCAACTAAATACCGAGTCGGAGCAGATGTACAATCCTGGCCTCACCCTTGGATACGCTGCTGGGGGACGGTGCGTAGGGGCGTATTGCAATACGCCCCTACTGTACGTGGTTCCTGGTTTGTATCCGAGGGGTGGGGCCGGTTAAACAATGAGAGGGAACACACCCATGCCGCGTTTTGATACACCGATTAACACCAACGACCAGAGTTTCGACCGCGTGCTGAACGCCGGATTCCCCGCCGTGCTGTTCCTGTGGGATGGCAGCGTATTGGAGGCGAATCTGGAAGAGGCGCTGCGCAGCGTGGCGAAGAACGATGCCGGGCGCGTGCTGGTCGCCAAAGTGAATACGCGTGAGAATCCGCAGATCGCCGCGAAGAACCCCGGTGCGCTGCCGGCGCTGATTACCTACCGCGACGGGCAGGAAGTCACGCGTGCCGACACGGTCACATCGCAGTCCTTTCGCGCGCACGTGGATCACCTGCTGGGGCGCGGACCGCGTCCCGCCGCCGAGCAGACTCCGCCGCGCGCCGCGCAAGATTTACCGCGCGCCGAGTCTCGCAGCGGCAACGGCCACGTTCATGCCGAGCCGGTGACGGTCTCGGATGCGAGCTTCCGCCGCGACGTGCTGGAAAGCGATCTGCCGGTGCTGGTCGATCTGTGGGCCCCGTGGTGCGGCCCGTGCCGCATGATCGCGCCCGTGGTGGAGAAGATCGCGCGGGATTACGCCGGGCGGCTCAAAGTCGCCAAGCTCAACGTCGATGAGAACCCGCAGACGTCGATGGACTATCACGTGCAGGGTATCCCCACGCTGCTGATCTTCAAGCAGGGGCGCGTGGCGGATCGCATCGTCGGCGCGGCCCCGGAACCGCTGCTGCGCGGCAAGGTCGATGCGGCGCTGCGGGGATGAATGGCGCCACACGCGTAATCAGTGAGAGAAAGACTGAACCGCAGAGACGCAGAGCACGCAGAGATTCGAGAAGAAAAAACTGTAGGGGCGGGTTAACATAACCCGCCCCGATTATCGGGTGCGTTAAGATGATGCCCCGCAGGCGAACCCACGTGCGCGATCGGTCTGCGCAGCGGGTGAGCTGGGCAGGCGAACAGCGCCGGTGAATAGGCAACAATGGCTAAGCGCTTACTCGTCCCGCCCGGCGCGCGCCTTCTCGATCATCGCGTCGGCTTCGATCAGCGTCTCGGCGAACCGGATATGGTCAGTGCTGGTTTGTCCCTTGACCACGGATTGCAGGTTGCGCACGATGCTCTCGATATAGAGCGGGGCGGCCACGATGATCACCAGCCCGCGGTTATCGGGCGCGTTGAGCAGATGCTCGCGCAGGCGCACCCACGGCGCGATCGGCTCCGCTTCGGGTGAGCGGGGCAGGCGGACATCGCCGGTGAAGTAATAAATCAGATCGACTGTGTAGGGCTTGCCGCCGGTCAGCGCCCGCGCGATCTGGGTCGCCTCGTCCAGATCGCCCCATTCCCATGGATCGCTGGGCGTCAGCACCAGAACGCGCTCCTCGTGATCGTGCCATTTGACGGTCCAGGGCATGGTGGTTTCCTCCGCAGCAGTGGGTGTATTTATACATCAATTGTAGTGGATGTGAAAAGTGATCACCACAGAAAGGGCGGTCTGCTTACCTCACCCCCCGCCCCCCTCTCCACGCGCGGAGAGGGGGAGCCGGTAGCAAGCATGGGGGGGAGATAAGTCATTATCTTAAGTCATTAACTCGGATCGATAAGTCATTATCTCGACGGGTTAAGTCATTATCTGGCGGCAAAATGGGGAGAAAAGTCATTATCTCAAGGGGGTAGGTCATTATCTCCCGTTGACGGGTGAGGCACCAAACGCGAGGGGCGCATCTTGTGGATACGCCCCCCTTACGCGCAAGGTCAGACATGCGGAGCAGTTACAGCGCGATATACAACGCCTGTGCCGCCTCGGTCGCCCAATCGAGCAGCGGCGACACCAGGATCGTGCCGAACAGGAGCACGCCCGCCGCCGTGATGCCCATCGTCCAGGCGTAGGGCGTCGTGATGCGGATCGGCTCGTCGGTGGGGCTGTCTTCCATGTACATCACTTTGACGATGACCAGATAGTAGTACAGGCTGATGATCACCGTGACCACGCCGACGAGCGCCAGCCAGACCAGCCCGGCATCCACCGCGGCGCGGAACAGCAGGAACTTGCCGACAAAACCCGCCGCCGGCGGAATCCCGCCCAGGCTGAGCAGCGCCAGCGTCATCGCCAGCCCCAACCACGGATTGCGCCGGCTCATGCCCGGCCAGATCGCTGATCTGTTCGCTGCCGGTGGCGTTGGTGAAGATGATCACCGTGGCAAAGGCCAGCGTATTCGTCAGCACGTAGATGAACAGATAAAACGCGACGGCGGCCGCGCCGTCGCCGCTCTTGTCCGTCGAGATGGCGGCCACGCCCATCAGGATATAACCGGCGTGCGCGATGGTCGAATAGGCCAGCAGGCGCTTGATGTTGCTCTGCACCAGCGCCAGCACGTTGCCCAATACCATCGACACCACCGCGGCCACCGCGGCCAACTGCACCCAGAACTTGCTGTAATCGCGGACGCTCTCCACCGCGCCAAGCAGATCCGACGGTGGGAAGACCGCCAGCAGGAAGCGCAGCAGCAGCCCAAAACTGGCCGCTTTGCTGGCCGTGCTCAGCAGCGATGTGATCGGGGTGGGCGCGCCTTCGTAGACATCCGGTGTCCAGAAATGGAACGGCACGGCGCTGACCTTAAAGCCGAAGCCCACCAGCACCAGCACCAGCGCGACCAGCACCGGGCGGATCGTTCAAGTCCCCGCTGGCGATCAGCCGGCCCAGCTCGTAGAGATTGGTCTTGCCCGGCGAAACCGTAGACCAGCGAGAGGCCGTAGAGCGAGACGGCCGAGGCGAACGCGCCAAACAGGAAATATTTCAGGCCCGCTTCGGTGCTCTTATCCGCGTTGCGCAGGTAGCCGGCCAGCAGATACAGCGTGATCGAGAGCGTCTCCAGCGCCAGGAAGATCATGATCAGGTCGGCGGCGGCGCTGACGAGGCTCGCGCCGATGACCGACACGATCAGGATGGCGTAGTAATCGCCCCGGTCGCGCAGCCGGTCCACGCCCATGCTGATCAGACAGCTTAGCCCGCCCGCGATCATCACCATGACGCGGAAGATCTGCGCCAGGTCATCGTGGCGGATCATGCCGCCGAGCACGAGTTGATCGTTCAGATCGCCGCCGTTCTTGGGCGCGCCGAGCAGCCAGACGATCGCGGCAATCGCCAGCAGGCCAAACCCGGCGATATAGCCAAGCTGCAGCTGTCCGCGCCGCCGTGCAGAACACGTCCAGCGCCAGCACAGCCACGGCCAGGATCGTCATCAGAATTTCAGGCAAAATCGCGATTACGCTTGCCTGGGTATCCGTTGAGAAGTCCAATGCTAGCCTCCCAGCAACGACACAATCGGCCGCATGCCCGATTCAATCATCGGGGCCATCAGCCGGGGATAAACACCGAGCAGAACCAGCCAGAACACGAGGAAGACCAGCGCGATCTTGTCCAGCACCGAGATCGAGGAGATGTGCGGGAAGCGCTCCTCGTGGAACTCGCCAAAAAAGACCTGCCCGACGACGCGCAGCACATAGGCCGCCGTGACGATGATACCCAGCGCGGCGATCACCGCGATCGCGCCGTAGTAGTTGAGCATCTCGGTAACCCAGCTATCGGCAGGCAGCGCCGCCGGGCCATTCCACAGCCCGACGAAGATCGGGAACTCGGCGACAAACCCGCTCAGGCCGGGCATGCCCATGCTGACGAAGCCGCCGACGATAAAGGCCACGGCGACCCAGGGCAGTTTTTGCGCGAACCCGCCCAGGCTCGGAATATCGCGGGTGTGGGCCCGGTCGTAGACCATGCCGACGCAGGCGAAGAAGAGCGCCGTCATCACGCCGTGCGAGAACATTTGCAGGCCCGCGCCGGTCATGCCGGTGAGGTTCATCGTGGCAAAGCCCATGCTCACCAGCCCCATGTGGCTGACCGAGCTAGAAGCCGATGACGTATTTGAAGTCGCGCTGGCGCATGGCGATCAACGCGCCGTAGACCACGTTGATCAGCGTCAGGAAGATGATCCAGGGCAGGTGGACCTTCGCGCCTTCCGGCATCAACTGCACGCCCACGCGCAGCGCCGCAAACGCGCCCAACTTCATCAGCACGCCCGCGTGGATCATCGAGACGGCGGTCGGCGCGGCGACGTGGCCATCCGGCGACCAGTTGTGGAACGGCCACACGCCGGCCAGCACGCCGAAGCCGAGGAAGACGAACGGGAACCAGACTTTCGCCGTCGTCGCCGCGTCGGGCAGTCTATCCGAGAGCGGCGTATCAAACGCGCCCGCCCGCAAGCGCGGCTTGCAGATCCACGAAATCGAAGCTGTAAACGCCGGTCGCCGCGCCCGCCTTGAAATACAGCGCCAGCATGCCGACCAGCGCGATAATCGAGCCGACCAGGATATACAGCGTCAGCTTCATGGCCGCGTACTGCGCGCGTGGTTTTCCAGCCCCAGATGACGATCAGGAAGTACATCGGGAAGATGGACAGCTCGTAGAAGAAGAACAGCACGAACAGGTCCACCGCCATGAACACGCCGAACACGCCCGCGACCAGCAGCAGGAAAAACGCCATAAACTCGCGGGTGCGGTCGTTGATGCTCCACGAGATCAGCACGCCCGCGAACCCGGCGATGGCGGTCAGCAGCACCATCGGCGCGCTGATGCCGTCCACGCCCAGGTGATAGCTGACGCCAATATCTTGCACCCACTCGAATATGATCCTCGTAGGCGAAATACGACTCGCCTGCGTCGGCGGCGGTGTTGGCCGCGTCCACGTCGTAGCCAAGGAACACCCCCAGCGCCAGCAGCAGCACGAACCCGGTACACATGGCCGCGATGATGCGCATTGCTTCCTGGCGCTCTTTGGGCAGCAGCAAAATGATGATCGCGCCGATGATCGGCGTCAGGAGGATGCCCGTCAGGACACCGCTAAACGAAATTGGATCCATTCAATAAGCCTCCTAAATCGATGTAGGAGTTAAAAGCCTTGCCTGTTATAGTTTGCATGCGTTCGCCGGGCCGTGCAACGACCCGGCTATGGATCGGAAGGGCCGTTAACGGCCCTGGTTAGCACCCTTGAGGGCGCTTCCGATAGATAGCCTGCGGCCTTGAGGCCCAGGCGATCCTTATCCGCCCAGGAAGCGCAGCACGCCGTCGTTGATGACGTCCATCACCCAGTTGGGATACAGCCCCGTGATCAGCATCAGCACGACCAGCGGAGCCAGCGCCAGCACCTCGCGCTTGCTGATTTCCAGCGAGTGTTCGGTCTTGTGATAGGTCGGCCCAGTCCTCGTTATGCGGGCCGTGCAGCAGCATCTGGATCGCCTTCAGGATGTAGATGCCGGTGATCAGCAGGCCGAGCATACTCAGCAGCACATAAATCGGATACGCCCGGAACGATCCTGCCACGACCATAAACTCGCCGACGAAGCCGTTCAGGCCCGGCAGGCCGAGACTCGCCATGCTGACAAAGATCAGCAGCGCGCCAAACATCGGGATAATGTCCCACAGGCCGCCGAAGCGGCGCAGATCGCGCGTGTGCGCCTTGTGATAGAGCGCCCCGGCCAGCAGGAACATCCCGGCGCTGCTCAGGCCGTGGTTGAACATTTGCAGCACCGCCCCGCCGAGCGCCGTCCGCGCGTCCTGCCGGTCCTCCTCGCGGGCCTCGGCCGGGTATACCTGCGCGAGCTTGGCCGCCAGTTCGGTGCCCTTGTATTGTTCGGTGTCGATACCCGCGACCCCGGCCAGAAGCTGCGTCCGGTTGGTCTGCTCGGCCCACATGGTCCCGTAGGCCAGGGCCGCGACGGCCAGCCCCAGCACCACAAACCCCATGTGATTCACGGAGCTGTAGGCGACCAGCCGCTTAAAATCGGTCTGGCCCCACGCGCCGAACGCCCCAAACAGGATGCCCATCATCGCCAGGAAGCCGATCACGTCCACGAGCTTAAAGCCCATGCTGAACACGACACGCTCCGCCACCCACACATCCGGGAAGAGCGGGATCGCCAGCCGCAGGAAGCCATACGCGCCGAGCTTGAGCAGCACGCCCGCCAGCAGCATCGAGCCGGCGGTCGGCGCTTCGGTATGGGCGTCGGGCAGCCAGGTATGGAACGGCCACGCCGGGATCTTGATCAGAAAGGCGATGGCAAAGCCGAGCAGGGCGAAGTATTTGGTATCCCACTGCCAGAGGCCGAGCACTTTGAACGTCTCAAAGGTGCGGCCCGGCCATTCGGCCAGCATCACGGGAATATCGAAGCTGCCGACCTTCAAGCCGATGAACTGTGTCGCCAGCAGCAGGCCGAGCGATCCCGCCATCGTATACAGGAAGAACTTATTGGCCGCGTAGCGCCGGTTCTCGCCGCCCCACAGGAAGATCAGGAAATACATCGGCACCAGCCCGATCTCCCAGAACAGGAAGAAGATCATCATGTCCAGCGCCACGAAGACGCCGATCAGGCCGGTTTGCAGGAACAGGAACAGCGCCATATGCTGCGGCACGCGATCCGTGACCTCGAACGAGATCAGGATCGCCAGCGGGACCAGGATGCCGGTCAGCAGGATCATGGTGGCGCTGAGGCCATCGACGCCCACATGCCACGACGAGCCGATCTGCGGGAACCATTCGGCCTGCGCCTCATACGCCCACTCATCCGGGCCGGGCGGGTTGGACTGCACGCTGTAGAACAGCCCGATCGTCAGCACGCACACGACGAGGCTGAAGCCGAGCGCCGTCCAGCGGGCGGCCTGCGCATGTTCGCGCGGGATGAAGAACACGATCACCGCGCCCAGCAGGGGCAGCAGGGTCAGGCCGGTCAAGAAGTCTATGGATAAAACGTTAGTCATTGTGTAATGCGCCTCTCCTCTTTACCGGAGTGCTCACGCGAATGTTGTTGGCCCCTCCCTAAATCCCTCCCCACAAGTGGAGAGGGACTTGCAGGCCATTCTTTCTCCCCTCTCCGTTTACGGGGAGGGGTGGGGGAGGGGTAAAGCTAATCGCTAACGGCTAATCGCTAATCGCTTTCTTATCTTGCCTGGAGGATCAGCAGCGTGCCGATCGCCAGCATCGCCAGCGTCACCACCAGCAGATACTGCTGGATGCGGCCGGTCTGCGTCTGGCGGAACCACTGCGCGAACGAGCCGAGTCCGTAGACCAGGCCATCGACAAACGCCATCGATCACGACGGTGTTGAAGCGCTTGAACGCCTCACCGAGCCAGGTGAACGCCTCGGCCAGCCCTTCGAGCACGCCGTCAATCGTCTCTTTGTCGATCGCCTTGATCACGATGTTCTCCGCGAACCATTCCGCCGGGCGCAGCAGGTAGCGCCGGTAGGCGATGTCGATGTAGAAGCGGTTTTGCAGGATGCGCCAGATCTCCGGCCCGAGCGCCGCCTGGACCGGGTCGGCTTCGCCCGGCGCGGACGGGCTGGCGTCCGTAGACCCACCAGCCGAGTCCCAACCCGCCACGGCCAGGATCATGCTCAGCAGCATCGGCAGGAAGTTGAAATCGATGGTTTCGATGTGTTCGCGCCAGCGTCGGCGCCGAGAAAATCGTGCAGGGCCGTGTAGAGCGGCGTATTCGAGGAAGCCGGCGAAGATGGCGAAAAAGGCCAGCACCACCAGCGGGAATTCCATCTGGTTGGCCGAAAGCTGGTCCGGCCGGGTGATCGGCTCCTGCATCAGCTTGTAATTCCTGCTCCACGGGCGTTTGTTCCAGATGACCACCCACTGCTTGCGCAGCGAGCCGATCCCGGCGTGTTCGGCGGCATCGGTGCGGGGCGTGCCCCAGAAGGTCATGAACCACATGCGCGCCGTGTAAAACGCGGTGAGCGCGGCCGCGACCAGCAGCATCAGCAGCACGAGCAGCGGGAACGGGTCGTTCGCGCCGCCGTGCCATGCTTCCGCGATGATCTCATCCTTCGACCAGAAGCCGGCGGTGATCAGCGGGAAGCCGGCCAGCGACAGCCCGCCGATCGCCATGGTGATCGCCGTGACGGGGATGCGGTGAATCAGCCCGCCCATCCGCTGGATGTCGTTGGGCGCGGCGCAGTAATCCATCACCAGCCCATCGGGTTCGGCGTGGTGCTCGCCGTCATGATCGTGGCCGAGTTCGTGGGCGTGATGCTCGCCGTGCTCCATCGAGTGAATCACCGAGCCGGACGCCATGAACAGCAGCGCCTTAAAGAACGCATGGTTGATCAGGTGGAAGGCCGCCGCGACCCACGCGCCGATCCCCAGCGCCGCGACCATATAGCCAAGCTGGCTGATGGTCGAATAGGCCAGGATGCGCTTGATGTCGTTCTGCCCGACGGCCAGTATCGCCGCGAACGAGCGCCGTAAACCCGCCGACCAGCCCCATCAGGTACAGCGGCGTGTTGTAATCAAATTCATGCACGTTCGCGCCCGCGCTGAGCAGGGGGAACATGCGGACCACCATATACACACCGGCGGACACCATCGTGGCGGCGTGGATCATGGCGCTGACGGGCGTTGGACCTTCCATCGCGTCGGGGAGCCACGTGTGCAGCGGGAACTGCGAGCTTTTGCCGATGGTGCCGATGATCAGCAGCACGCCGATCAGAGCCAGGGCGCTGCCGCCGAAGATCGGCGCTTTCTTTTCGAGCAGCGCATCGAGCATGGTGTGGGTTTCTTCCGCGTGTCCGGCTTCGGCCTCAGCTTCGGTGGTGTCGGCCTCGCCTTCGGCGGGAGCGGCTTGTTCGGCCGCGCCAAAGGGCGCAAACATGATCTCGCGGAAATTGAGCGTCGGGCCGCGGCTGCCTTCGAGATTGGCCGTCAGCACAAACAGGTAGCCGATGCCGACCAGCATCAGCACATCCGCGACGCGCGTGGTCATGAACGCTTTGACGCCCGCTTCCATCGCGGATCTTTTGTGGAACCAGAAGCCGATCAGCGAGTAGGAGCAGAAGCCCATCACCTCCCAGCCGACGAACAGCAGCAGCAGGTTATCGGCCAGCGTCAGGGTGAGCATCGCGCCCGCGAACAGCGACAGATAGGCGAAAAAGCGCGAATGGTGCGGGTCGCCGCGCATATAGCCCATCGAATAGATGAAGATCAGCAGGCACGCCAGCGGGACCATCAGCAGCATGTAGGCCGTCAGCGGATCGACCATCACGCCCATGCGGAAGGTGTACTTGCCCACGTCCAGCCAGTCGAGCGGCTGCCGAAGACCTCGTCGCCCAGGTGCTTATCCGTCGCCCAGACGGTCTTGACGAACAGCAGCATCCCCAGCAGCCACGACAGCCCGATCCCGGTCAGCGCGACCGCCTGGCTGGCGATCACGCTGCGGTTCGTCACCAGCATGATCAGCGCAGACGCCAGCAGCGGGAAGAACAGGATCAGCCAGGGGAGATAATCAGCGTTAAGCCAGTTAATATCCATAAGCGTTTTCCGTTTTTAGTTGTTAGTTATTGGTTGAGTCTAGTTCTTAGTGATTTAGTCGAGTGTCTCGCTGGCGTCCGGTCATAGACCTGGATGCAGACGAACCACTAAAAACTAACAACTAACAACTAACAACTCCTGTCACCACTTCATCAAATCCACGTCTTCCGCGATCACCGACTGGCGGCGGCGGTAGAGGCTGATGATCAGCGCCAGACCGACGGCGGCTTCGGCGGCGGCGACCACGAACACAAACACCGCGAACGCCTGCCCGCTCAGATCGACCGGCGACTTATAGCGCCAGAAGGCCACCAGATTGATATTGACCGCGTTGAGCATCAGCTCAATGCTCATCAGAATGGCGATCGCGTTGCGGCGCGCCAGCACGCCAAACATCCCGATGCTGAACAGCCCCGCCGCGACCATCAAATACATCCAGAGTGGAACCATAAATATTCTCTCTCCGAAAACGTAGCTGTCAGTGATTAGCTTTCAGCGGTCAGCTATCAGCTAAAAGCTAACCTCACCCCCGTCCCCCTCTCCACACGCGGAGAGGGGGTGAGGTCTCTCGCCTGCGTTGTCAGTTTTTAAGCTGACGGCTGACGGCTGATAGCTGTTAGCTTTTGGCTAATCGCTAACGGCTAATCGCTAATCGCTGTTCGTTCTTCTTTGCCCGGATTGACCAGCAGCACCGCGCCGATCATGGCCGCCATCAGCAGCAGCGAGGCGACCTCGAACGGCAGCATATACTTATCGGGATCGACCAGATCCTCGCCCAACGTCGTGATGCTGTCGGCGGGCACGTCGGCGGCGTCTTCCTGGGTGAAATCGGCGTTCCAATCGTCCACGCCAAGCTCGTCCATCAGCGGCGAGACGACCGAGACCAGCAGCAGGAAAAACACCACCGCCAGCACCACGGCAGCGGGCCACTGCTGGTTAATGAAGATCTGCCGGATATTCGTGACGTTGGGCGTGAGCATGATCGCCAGCATGATCAGGATCGCGATCGCGCCGATATAGACCACGACCTGCACGCCCGCCAGAAATGGCGCGGCCAGCAGCACAAACAGCCCGGCCACCCCAAACAGGCTCATGCATCAGGTACAGACCGCCGTGAAACAGGTTGCGCGACACCACGACCATCAGGCCGCCGCCCAGCGTGATGGCGCTGAAAATCAAAAACACAATCAACTCGACGGTAAGTTCCATAGCGTTAATCTCCTGCCGCTTCCGGCGCTGCTCGTCCGGCGCTCGACTTCCGGCTCGACGGCACGCGCCCGGCGGGCCTGGATATGGGCCCGGTCACGGCGGCCCCAGTCGCGCAGCAGCGCACCCACGCCCGCAATCATGCCGATGTTGACGATCAGCAGCACCAGCGTCGGCACCAGCGCATCCGCCGCGCTGTTGATCGAATCGGTATCGGGGACGATCTTCCACACGAACGCCACCACCAGCAGGTTGATCAGGCTGAGCGGCACCAGGAATTTCCAGTTGAAGTTGAGCAGGTGATCGATACGCAGGCGGGGCAGGGTCATCCGCACCCAGATCAGGATCAGATAGACGACGATGCTCTTGCCATCAGCGAGAAGAAGCCGAGCAGCGCCGGGGTATCTTCGGCCGGGACAAACGGGATACGCCAGCCGCCCAGGAACAGGATCGTCGTCAGCACGGCGACGGTGAAGGCGTGCGCGAATTCGGTCACCATGAACATGCCGAACTTCATGCTGGAATATTCGATGTGGAACCCGGCGACGATCTCCGACTCGGCTTCGAGCAGGTCAAACGGACCGCGCCCGGATTCGGCCTGCCCGGAGATCAGGAAGATCACGCACGGTCAGCGGCACGGCGAAGACATACGCGATGTACTGCCGCTCGACGATGTCCTGCGTGCTCATCGACCCGGCCATCAGCACCGGGATCAGCAGCGCGATCACCATCGGGATTTCGTAGCTGATCAACTGGGCCACCGAGCGGAACGCCGCCAGCAGCGAGTATTTGTTGTTGCTGCCCCAGCCGGCCATCATCACGCCGATCGTGCCGATCGCGCCCACCGCGATCAGGTAGATCACGCCGATGTTCAGGTCCGTGCCGATCCACGCATCGCTGAAGGGGACGACCGCCCACAGCAGGATCACCGACATCACCGAGAGGATCGGCGCGAGGTTGTACACCCAGCGATCGACCCCGGCGTTCATGATGTCTTCTTTGATGATCAGCTTGACCATATCCGCGAAGTTCTGCCCCAGGCCGAACGGCCCGACGCGGTTCGGCCCCAGCCGGTCCTGGAAGCGGCCCGCCGCTTTGCGCTCGATCCAGATGCCGAACAGCGTCCACAGCATGGCCGAACGCCGCGACGATGAGCACGCCGATCGCCTTGGCGATCAGCAGCGCGAGGTCGTGCGATAAACCAATATCTTGTAACAAACCCGTCATAACGCCATCTCCGGCGAGAATCCAGAACGGTCCGGCAGGGTGCAGATTAATTCCGCCCTGCCGTCTGACTAATTCTTTATGCCCATTCCAGCGCGCCTTTGCGCCACGTATAGACCAGCGCGACCACGAGCAGGAAGATAAACACCACCATCTCGAACAGGGCGAACAGCCCCAACTGGTTGTAGGCCAGCGCCCAGGGGAACAGAAAGACCAGCTCGACATCAAACACCACGAACACCAGCGCCGAAGATATACCAGCTGCGCGCGGAACTGTCCCCACGGTGAGCCGACCATCTCGACGCCGCATTCATAGGTTTCCTGTTTGACGCGGTTGGGGCGCTTGGGGCCGAGGATTTTCGCCAGCACGATCGCAGTGGCTGGCAGAGCGGGGCCTAACACAAAAAATAGTCCGACAAAAATCCATTCATTTAACGTCATCAGCGATCATCCTCCAGGTTATCTGGATGGAAATGGGTTGTGGTTTCGTTAAAAGCCTGTACGACGAAATCCAAGTATATCAACAGCCCCCCTTGAGGGCAATTTTCGCTTTTCTACGCATGGTGGTTGATGCCAATTCGGTGCAGGCTGCGCGCCGCTCCACATTCTAGCATAGGCGGGAGGGAAAACAAAAAGCGGGGAGCGGTTTGGGATTCCTGCGCCGGGCGATTTGCGCAGACGATAGGCGGTTTTTTTTCGCGGGGCGCGGCGCGGTTGCGGTATACTAACGGCGTCTGCTTCAGCCCGCGAGAGGATACCTGTGGCGCTCACGACCCAATCCATCACCGATCCGGCGACGTGGAACGCCCGGCTGCGCGATCTTCCCACCGCGCATATCCTGCAAACGTGGGAATGGGGCGCGTTCAAACAGATCGAAACCGGCTGGAACCCGGAGCGGCTGCTGTTCAAGAACGCGGCGGGCGCGCCGGTCGCGGCGGCGTCCGTCCTGACGCGGCGCGTGGGACCGCTGCGCGTGATGTATGTGCCGAAAGGCCCCGCGCTCGATTACACCGATCTCGACCGCGTGCGCGCGGTGCTGGATCATTTGGAAGGCTCGCCCGGCGGCGGCGGGCCATGTGGCTCAAGATCGATCCCGACGTGATCGCGGGGACGGGTATTCCCGGCGGCGCCGACTCCGAGCGTCCGGCGCACGACGATCCGGCCGGGCAGAGCGTGCTGGAACTGCTGCGCCAGCGCGGCTGGCGGTTCAGCGCGTCGCAGGTGCAGTTCCGCAACACCGTGACGCTCGATCTGACGCAGGATGAAGATCCCTGCTGGCCGGGATGAACCAGAGCACGCGCCGCAAGATCCGACTGGCGAGCAAAAAAGAGGTGAGCGTCCGCGCGGCGAATGACGACCGCCGATCTCGAAACGCTGTACGAGCTCTACCGCGTCACCGGGGAGCGGCAGGGCTTTTTGATCCGCCCGATGGATTATTACCGCGAGGCGTGGACGCGCTTTATCGAGGCGGGACTGGCGCAGGCGTTCCTCGCGGAGTGGGCGGGCCAACCCTGGCGGGGCTGGTATTGTTCCATTTTGGGCCCAAAGCCTGGTATTTTTACGGCATGAGTTCCAATGTCGAGCGCGACCGGATGCCCACCTACCTGCTGCAATGGGAAGCGATCCGCTGGGCGAAAGCGCACGGTTACGCGGCCTACGATTTCTGGGGCGCGCCGGACGACGTTCACCGACTCCGATCCGATGTGGGGCGTGTATCGCTTTAAGGATGGTTTCGGCGGCACGGTCGTGCGGCATATCGGCGCGTGGGATTATGCGCCCTCGCCGCTGCTGTACTGGGCCTATGAGCGCCTGATGCCGCTGCTGCTGGCGTTCATCCGCCGCGTGAAAAAGATTTGAGAGCTAGTGATGAGTTTTGAGTCGTGAGTTCTGAGTTGGCCTCACCCCCGGCCCCTCTCCATTAATGGAGAGGGAGAAAATCCGCGGATTTCTCCCCTCTCTAGCTCGGCTGGAGAGGGGGAAGCGTGCTTGCACGCCGGGGGTGAGGCCAGCAACAGAGGACGGGTTAACAAACCCGCCCCTACAAACCCATGCCAACGATGAGTTCCGTGGTTGCCCAAAACGAGGAAGCCTGGACTCAAAACTCAAACTCAAAACTCATACCCAATGATATTTTTAATCTGAATACGGTCTGAAGCAACGATGAGCGAAACGAACCAAGAGAAAACTCTGATCTTCCTGCATATTCCCAAGGCCGGGGGCAGCACGCTGCATCATGTCCTCGACTGGAATTATGATCGCACGTATACGGTCAACGTCTACAAGCAGATCTCGGAGCTGATCGCGCTGCCCGACGAGGAAAAGCGCCAGATCCAGTGCCTCAAGGGGATGGTATTCTACGGGATTCACAAGTATCTGCCGCAGGAATGCACCTATGTCACCATCATGCGGGAGCCGGTCGAGCGCATGATCTCGCACTACTACTATCTGTTCGCGCGCAAGCGCCGCCTGGGCGAGACGATCACCGAGACCGATCCCGTGAAGGTCTTGCAGCAGCTGCCCTTTTATCCGACCTATCAGCTCCGGCTGCTGCTCGGTGGGGATGATATCGAGTCGGTGCTGCACAGCCCGCTGCCGCCCAACGCCGTGCAGATCGCCCGGCAGAATATCGACCGGGATTTCGCCGTCGCGGGGGTGTTGGAGCATTACGACGAAACGCTGCTGATGATGAAGCGCCAGTTTGGCTGGCCGCGTGCGTATTATGCCCGGCAGAACGTCAGCGAGGACGACCGTCCGAACGGCGAAGAGATCAACGACGAATTTGTGCGGCTGGTGAAAGAGATGTGCGCGCCCGAAGTTGAGCTGTACCGTTTTGTGCGGCAGCAAACGGCGGCGCTGATCGTGCGCCAGGACGCCTCATTTGACGCCGAACTGAAACAGCTTCGGCGCGCCAATGCCCGCTTTCGAGCGGCTGTATCGTCTGGCGGCCCCTTTCCGCCGGACGCCGATATGGACCCTGGCGAAGCGTTCCGTGCGCCTACTCAACCGGCGGTAGGGGGATTACTTGAGTCAGCCTGGGCACGCGGCTTTTCCCGTGAGTTAGCCCCTCCCTAAATCCCTCCCCACAGGGTGGAGAGGGACTTCAGACGCCCCTCCTTCGCCACTTGTGGGGGACGAAGTCAAGATTGCATAACCGAGGACAGGGCGTGCTGGTGCGCCTCACACCGCGTGAAACATGCGCACGGCCTTACGGTGTAAATAAACCAACGGCGCCTGCTGGATCATCGCCGCCTGCGGGCGGAACAGCGGGAAGAACTGCACGTTGGTAATCCCCAGGAACATACCCCGTATCGAGTCCATTACCTCGCTTGCCTGAGTATCCGTACCCATGTGGAAGCTGCCCTGAATGCAATAGTGCGAGGTATAGGCGACGATCTGCTCGGTGCGCGGCATCAGGCCGGTCTGGTCATGCGGCAGCATCTGGTCAAAGGCGATCACCTGGCAGTGCTCTTTGGCGATATACAGGTCCGCAAGCTGCATACTGGCCGCCGGGTTGCCGGTTTCGAGCCCGTGCAGCGCCGCCCCTTTGAGGGTAAACACCCCTTTTTGCTCATCGTTGATAAAGGTCTGCATCACACCCAGAACGATCAGCGTGCCGCGCGCCTGAAAACCGGGCAGCAGCAGCGTCGCGGATAACGATTTCGCCGATGAGTGCTCCAAAAAGCCCATGATCAAACTCCTGTGTGCGCTAGGGACAGTTCCCATTGTACAGCATCTCGCGCCGTGCGGCACGACAAAAAAGATTGAACCGCAGAGGCGCAGAGATCGCAGAGACTAACAACCTATCCGTAAATTCGCGCGCTCCGTAGGGGCGTATTGCAATACGCCCCTACAAAAACGAATTTCTGGATAGATACTAAGATGATTAAGAGAGAAAAAAACGAGGTCAGACCCTTAATTTCCTTCTATTTTCCCCTTGTTCTTCTCTGTGTGCTCTGTGTCCTCTGTGGTAAATCTTTTCGCCTTCGCTACCGGCTGATGCCCATTTCCGCGGCGTAACCGGCGGTCTGCATCGCCGGGCGGCTGACATCCTGCCGGGCGCGCATCGCGGCTTCGATCTGGGCGCGCACATCGCGCAGGTGCCCGGCATGCGTCGAGCGCATGACCAGACATTGCTCCCCGCTCCGGGTTCGGATCCAGAGGGCATGCGTGGGCACGAGCCACGTGAGCAGCGCCACGATCACCCCGCCCATTACCCCACTGAGCAGCTGCATGCGGGCGTTCCCTGGCATGAGATCCGGATCAACCACGCCCAGGCAGCTCAGCATGAGCAATGCGGCCACCAGCCCGATCGCCAGCCGGGTGAGCAGAAATGGCGCGTAATACCACGCCGGGCGGACATACGCCCGCTCCACGCGTGGCAGCGGATAGCTGTCACCCCGTATGATAAACCGCTGGTCCGTCAGGATCTCGGTGTGCGTGCGAAACAAAACCACTTCATTCATCACGACAGGCTGCGATAACTTATTCAACGTAACTCCCACCCCTGAAAACTCGCTGTGGTTAGCGGTTAGCTCCCCGCACCACCTTGCTGCCCAGCCGGTAGACCGGATACAGCACCGGACGATAGACACGATCCCACGCGCCGGCGCTGCGGACGACCGTCCCGCCCCAACCGCGCTTAAAACGGTACACGCCCCACAGCCCCTCGTCGCGCTGCTCGAACTGCGCTTCGAGGGTGGCGGGGTCTTCATCCGGCACGCCGACCATATCATAGAATCTCCGCGCCGTGCGCTTTGGCCCACTGGATGCCGGCCCACTGCACCCCATAGGACGCCATGCGCTGCCGCTCGCGGTCGGACGATGCGCCGTACAGATACCACGCGGTCCGTCCCAACTGGAACACCATGATCCCGGCGAGATCCTGGCCGGCGTAACGGGCTATCAGCAGGGCGGCGCGCCCCTGGTGGGACAAACAAATCATAGGCGCGCTCGTAATAGGCCGGGCTGTGGACGCCAAAATCGCCCCGGCTGCCGGTTTCGGCCAGCAGGGCGTTAAAGCTCGCGACATCCGCGCGCGTGCCCTCGCGGATCTCGACCTCGCCTTTGATGCTCTTGCGGATATTGCGGCGCGTGCCCTGGTTCATGCGCGCCAGGATCGCCTCGTCGTCGCCGCGAATGTCGAGCACCACGGTGCGCGGCGGCTGGACGGTCTGATCGCTGCGCCGGAATCCGAACGCCGCGAAATCGACGTGATCCAGGTCATTGCCCGGTTCGATCTTGAGGAGAATTGCGCCGTGCTGCCGCGCCGTCTGGTCGATGGCGGCCCGCAGTTCGCGCACCTGGGCGGGGTCGCTCCAATCCACGAGCGGACCATACGGCGCATAGGCCAGCCAGCCGAGCCGCAGCGGAAGCCGCCGCAGCAAGATCTGCACGCCGGCGACGATCTCCCCGCCGGGAGCGGCCAGCGCGATCCGTACCGGCTGCCAGCCAAACGCCGCTTTGAGGTCGCCCCAGGCGCTCAGCTGCAGCAGATGGGCGCGCGGATGGGCACTTACGAAGGCGTCCCACGCTTCAGCAGCGGGAACGATAGATTGAAGCGTCATCCCCACAGAATTTCCACCCCATGTAACGGGATTATGCCGCGATTATAGCGTGACGCCGGAATGTGCATCAAAAAAGGGCGTGGTACGCTGTGCCGCACGCTTTCAGGGCGCTTAATGTGATCTCATGCTAGACGCTGGCCTCACCCCCTAAATCCCCCTCTCCAACCGAGTTAGAGAGGGGGACGCGACCCTGTGGGTCGATCGGCGTTTGTTCCCGCCATCGTTTGGCTTGGCCGGGAGGTGAGGCCGTTTTGATGCGTTGGCCCTGGCGTATTGATGCAGATTAAGATTTAAACCGGATACGCCATCCCGGTTTACCCCTATCCCCGTCCGACCTTCGGTCGGCACCCCTTCTCCCCGCACGCGGAGAAAGGGGAGCAGTCCAAGTCCCTCTCCGTTTACGGGGAGGGATTTAGGGAGGGGTTAATTAGCAGAGTGTACAGCAAGCGCTAGGGCAGCGTGTAGACCCACACGTTGCGCGCCTCACATTTGGCGGTGGATCCCGCGCCGCGCAGACCCACACCCCACGACCCGGCGCGATCTTCAACCTCGGCCTTCTCGAACGCCAGTTGGCCGTTCACGAACAGCGTCAGTTCGCCGTCCACGACGATCAGGGTGAACACATGGCGATCGTTGAGATCCTTATCGTCCACGTCCAGCGATTCACCCGCGACGTCACCATCGTTGTTCACGTCGATGTAGAACAGGTAATTTTCGTTCGCCAGCCCCACGTTACCAAAGGCCGAGGTGCTGTTGCCGCTCCAGACCACATGGTAGCCGAGGGTGCATTCTTCATACTCGGCGGCGTTGCTGGACGTATATTGCAGTTCGCCAGACATGACAAAGTTGCGGAAGTTCTTATCTCGCGCCAGCGGCGTGTAGAAATTGCCGAAGCCCTCGAACCAGGCGTAATCTTCAATGAACAGGAGTGATCCGCCGGACCCGATCAGATCCAGGCCACGCAGTTCTTCGATCACGTCCCCGTATTCAGCGTCATAGTTGTCCAGTTCCATGCTGCTCAGCAGGCCGCCGCTGCTACTGCTGCTGCTCCCACCCACGAGCGCCACGGATTCGGTCATGGCCAGAGCGGTGGCGGCGTCGGAGTCGGGCACTTCCTTTTCGCCCTCGTTGCCGACCGCGTCGGTCGCGCTCAGCGAGCCGTCACTCAGCGTGAAGACGGTGAAGGTGCCAGGATACCCCTCGTTAATATAGGTCGCGACCGCTGCCGGAGCGCCGTTGACCTCGATCTCACGCACCCGGCCGACCTCGTCGCCCTCTTCTTCCCACATCGCGGTGATGCCGTCCAGCATCTCGGCCGGATCGTCGGTGCCCCAGTCCCAGCCTTCCACGACGGCCGGGGGATAGATGAACACGGTGGTCGTGTCGTTCCAGATCGTGGCGACGCCGTCTTTGTCAACTTCAAAGTCCCAGGTGCTGGGGTAGTCGAAGGTGAAGGTGCCATCGTCGGAGACATACGTTTCGTCCAACTTATCCTGCGCCAGCGCCATCGGTACGGCCAGCATCAGCACGACGACCATCATGAGAGCCAGCAGGCCACGGTTTCGCATCATGTAATTCCCTCCTGTGGGATGCGCGTCAAGGATAGGGTGATTATATGAGGCATGCAGCCGCCGAACAACTGGACGCGGGACCTCGGGATGGGGCCGGGCTTTGCGAGCGAGGGGCAAAAATGGTATGCTGAATTGCTGGCCTTAATAGAATTGCTATCTAAAACCTTGACGGAGAACGCCATGACGACCCGGATTGCTGCCCGCGTGGATAACCGTCTGAACCAGCATGATGTGACGCTTTCGACCAATGGCATCGAAAGCCGTCTGACCATCCCGCCCACGTCCACCGGGTACGGGTCCAGCGCGAACGGGGGCGAACTGCTGTTTCTGGCGCTGGCAACCTGTTACTGCAACGATCTGTACCGCGAAGCCGCCCGCCGGAATATCACCGTTAAGCGCGTTCAGGTGGAGGTCACGGGCGATTTCCAGCCGGAACCGGGCAGCATGGCCGAAAATGTGATGTATCACGTCAGCGTCGAGGCCGAAGCGACCGAAAAGGAGATCCTCGATCTGATCCACCACACGGACACGGTGGCCGAGATCCAGAATACGCTGCGCGGCGGGGCTTCGGTCCGGCTGGAGCAGATTACGGGTATTTCGGTGTAGGGGGAGCCCCTCCCTAATCCTCCACATGGCGGATAGGGACTCATCGTTGGCATGTTTTCCCTCTCGCACCGTGGGAGGGGGCAGGGGCTATTCCGGGCGACCCACTGGGTCGCCCCTACGCAACATGGATCGCCGCCATGGTGTTTAGCTCGTCGTGATGTAGCGCTTCAGCGAGCCGGCCAGATTGCTGAGCGGCATGGTTTGCAGCCAGACCTTGCCCGGCCCGGTGACGGTCGCCAGGAACAGCCCTTCGCCGCCGCCGATCCAGTTCATGACGCCCTTCACCATCTCGATGTCATACTCGCAGGTGGGTTCGTACATGGCGATGTGGCCGGGATCGACCCGGAGCTTTTCCCCCGCCGCCAGGTCGACCATCTGCACTTCGCCGGCGATCTCGACAAAGGCGAGGCCGGGTCCGGTCAGCTTTTGCAGGATGAACCCCTCACCGCCGAACAAGCCCGCACCGAGCTTCTTGCGGAAGTGCATGGCGAGATCGACGGATTCCTCTGCGCACATAAACGCGTCTTTCTGGCAGATCATGCTGAAGCCCGCCTTCAGGTTCAGCGGGATCACCTTGCCGGGACTTTCGGGCGTGAAGGTGATCATACCCTGTGGGATTTGGCAGGTGTAAGTCGTCAGAAACAGGCTCTCGCCGGAGAGCATCCGGCCGAGCGCCTTGCCGATGCCACCCTTGCCGCTGGTCTTCATGTCGATGCCGTCGGTCATCCATGCCATGCCGCCCAACTCGGTGTAGAGCGATTCGCCCTGCGCCAGGGTGATTTCGAGCGCCTGCATGACGGTGCCGTGAATTTTGTATTCCATGGTTTATCCTCCTCAGAAGGTATCCAAGTACGCTGGTTATGAGTTTTAGTTGAGTTTTGAGAGCCTCACCCCCCGGCCCCCTCTCCACACTGTGGAGAGGGAGAGATGCGTCTCAAGTCCCCTCTCCATCCCATGGAGAGGGAATTTAGGGGTGAGGCTCGACTTACTACTCATGAACTCACTGACTTAAAACTTACGTCAACCCATCCAGCACGTCGCCGGCCAGATTGATGATCCCTTTTTTGCTGCCGCCGCTCCCGCCCAGTGAAGGGCCGAGCTTGCGGGCCAGATTGCTGAGCGGCATGGTTTGCAGCCAGACCTTGCCCGGCCCGGTGACGGTCGCCAGGAACAGCCCCTCACCGCCGCCGATCCAGTTCATGACGCCTTTGATCATCTGGATGTCATACTCGCAGGTAGGCTCGTACATGGCGATGTGGCCGGGATCGATCTTCAGCTTTTCGCCGGGCCCAAGCTCGTACATCATCACCTCGCCGATGATTTCCACAAAGGCGAGGCCGGGGCCGGTCAGCTTTTGCAGAATGAACCCCTCGCCGCCGAACAGACCCGCGCCGAGCTTGCGGCGGAAGTGCATGGCGAGCTCGACGGATTCCTCCGCGCACATGAAGGCGTCTTTCTGGCAGATCATGCTGAAACCCGCCTTCAGGTTCAGCGGCAGCACTTTGCCCAACGATTTAGGGGTAAAGGTAATCGCTCCCTGCGGACGGCGGCTGGTGTAGGTTGTGAGGAACAGGCTTTCGCCGGCGAGCATCCGGCCGAGCGCCTTGCCGATGCCGCCCTTGCCGCTGGTTTTCATGTCGATGCCATCGGTCATCCACGCCATGCCGCCCGACTCGGTATAGACCGATTCGCCCTGCGCCAGCGTGATTTCGAGGGATTGCATGACGGTGCCGTTGATTTTGTAGTCCATGCGCGATCGCTCCTGCAAAAAGCCGCCCGCCTGTGTTGGGGCAGGCAGGAGGCGGCTTGTCGTTTCACACGACTTTAGTCTAGCACAATTTATCGGCAAAAAGAACTGGCGGGCCACTATCCCCCAAACGTCACCGGCGTGAGCGTATCGGCGGCGAAATCGAGGATGTACGCGGAGCCGTCCGCCATCTCGATCAGGCCCCGGTCGCCCAGCGCGAAGGGGCGTGCCCGCACGGGCGCGATCCCGGTGGACGCTACCGAACTGTTGAGCGGCGTCCAGTCCCCCGTGCGCGCGTTTTGCAGCACGAAGTCGCCCCGGATGGTGATCCACCAGTACACCTTGTCGCCCTGGATCGAGTGGACGGCGAGGCGGTTGGGCGGCGGCATCGTATCCGGCATCAGCACGGGCGTGGTGAAGCTGCGATCGTTGAGATCAAACAGCATGACCTCCGCCTGATGCATATCACCCGCGCCGCCGTTCACCACCATGACGCGCGTGCCGCTGTCGTTCCACGGAAAGCCGAGCGATTGGCGCGAATCCGACAGGTAGACCGCGCCGCCCGGCAGCCAGACCTCCTGCCGATCGGTGCCGTCGGGGCGTGCGGTGAAGAGATGCGCCGAGGTGGCACCGTCCGCGCCGGACAGCAGGCGGAAGAAGTTGATCCGCTCGCCGCCGCTCGACCACGCGATATGCCGCCCTTCGCCCAGGACATACAACTGGCCGCTGTCCAGGTTGGCGACGTACAGATGGAAGCGGTAGCAGTCCTGGCGGTTGCAGGCGTAGCGATAGGCCGCCACGAACGCCACGTATTTTTCGTTGGGCGACCACACCACCTCATCCAGCGAGACATTCCACTCGGTCGGCTCGCCGCCCTTGTAGACGTCCACCGATTCCGGCACCGATCCATGCTGCGGGAAGGGGAACAACACCGTTTCCATCGTGCTGCCGTTGATGCTGACTGTGCTGATTCCGGCGCGTTCGGGCACCACGTTATCGCAGCGCGGCATCCGTAGATGCTCGTGCCGGACCAGCACCAGCCGGTTGCCAATCGGGCGATGGGTAGAAATCGTATTCCAGCGCGGGGAGCGGCAGTTGCAGCGCCGCCTCAAGCGTGGCCGCGTTCCCCAGATCCGTGCCGGTCAGCTTGTCCGGGCACTGCTGGCGCAGCGTGTCGAGCGCCTGCCCCAGCCAGTCGATCTCGACCTGCTGCCATGCGGTCTGCGGGGTGTCCGCGCGGGGCGTGATCGTGAACCGCCCAACCAGATCGCCAATGCCATCGGGTGTGACAAAGTAATGCAGTAACTCCGATCCATCACCCTGGCGATGATAGACATGCAGCCCTTCCGTATACGGCTCCATGAAGTATTCGGTGCCGCTGCTGCCCTCGGCGGCAAATCCGATCGTGCCGTTGGGTAGCTGAAGCTGCCACCACACGAAGCCAAACGCGCAGGTCGGGCCTTCGGTCACGCGCGCGACGGTGCCATAGGCCATCTGCGCGACCTCGGTCGATCCGGCCGCGCCGGTGGCCGCGCGATCCTTCAGGCTCAGCCCGTAGGCCGCGATCACCCGCGCCGCGCCGCCCGCCGTCAGCCGGGGCGCGACCAGCCCCTCACACGGATTCTGCGCGCGGGCCGGATCGACGCCCGGCAGCATCCCCAGGCTCAGCGCGGCGGCGGCGAGAATCACGAATCATCGTGAATGATAAATGCGCGTCGGACAATACATTTTCGTCCCTCCGAAGTGTAACGCCCCTCCGCTAACCCGTCCCCGGCCAAGCCAGGGAGGGCGAAATTCGCCGTCAAGTCCCCCCTCTCCATCACATGGAGAGGGGATACAGGGGGTGAGGCTATTCAATCATATCCTCCCCGCGCGCCGGAGTCACGCACGGCTGTTCAGCGCCCGCATGACGTCTGCCACACGCTCGCGTGATGCGGCGCGCACGCGCGTGCGCGTGGATAAACCACCATTCGCCCCGCCAATTTGTGCTAAATGTCAGGAGCATTCCTGTGGATCGGTTGGTATAATCGGGACGATCCCAACAGTTTTGATTCAAAACCTGATTCTGAACGGAGGAGTCTTATATGTTACGCATTGGTGTGCTCACGGGTGGGGGTGATGTTCCGGGCCTGAATCCGTGCATCAAACAAATTGTGTACCGCGCCGAAGACGCCGGCCACGAGATCTACGGCATCCGCCGTGGGTGGGCGGGCCTGCTGGAATACGATCTGAACGAGAAGGACGAAAAGAAGCTCGAACACTGGGTGTGGAAGCTCGACAAGCAGCGCGTCCGCACGGTGGATCGCACCGGCGGCACGTTCCTGCACACGTCGCGCACGAACCCCAGCCACGTGCAGCCCCAGAACGTCCCCGAAAACCTGCAGGGGATGGATGTGCCCCGTCACAAGGACAAGCGCGATCGCGAAGTGCTCGACTATACCGAGCACGTCCTGCGCGTGCTGGACCGGCTGGGCCTCGACATCCTGATCCCCATCGGCGGCGACGATACCCTGAGCTATGGCGAGCGTCTGCACCGCGAAGGCTTCAAGGTCGTGGCGATCCCCAAGACGATGGATAACGACGTCTACGGCACGGACTACTGCATCGGCTTCAGCACGGCCGTCACGCGCTCGGTCGAGTTTATCCACAACCTGCGCACCAGTGCCGGCTCGCACGAGCGTATCGCCGTCGTGGAACTGTTCGGGCGCAATTCTGGCGAAACCTCGCTGATCGCGGCCTACCTGGCGGGCGTGGATCGCGCCATTATCTCGGAGGTGCCGTTCAACGCGCACAACCTGGCCGATCTGCTGGTGGCCGACAAGAAGACGAACCCCAGCAACTACGCCATGCTGACCATTTCGGAAGGCGCGCGCCTGGAAGAAGGCGAGATCATCCAGACGGGCGAAGCCGACGCCTACGGGCATCAGAAGCTGGGCGGCATCGGCGAGATCACCGGCGATCTGCTCAAAGACCTGACCGGGCAGAATATCATCTACCAGCAGGTGGCCTACCTGATGCGCTCTGGCGCGCCGGATTCGCTGGATCTGATGGTCGCGGCCAACTACGCGCAGATGGCGATGAGCCTCGTGGAGCAGGGCCGGTTTGGCCGGATGGTCGCTTTGCAGCGCGGCCTGTACACGGACATCAACATGAGCACCATCAGTCAGGGTGTGAAGCGCGTGAATGTCGCGGAACTCTACGACGTGGAGCAGTACCGTCCGAAGGTGCGTCACGTCTTCGGCATGCCGATGTTCCTGATGTAGACGACATCGGGGACGATAGCCGCGGGTTAAAACCGGAAGCCCGCTAAAGGGGCTGATAGAAGTCCCTTTAGCGGACTTTTTTGATCAATAACCAGACCGTTTATGCCGTTTAAGAATTAAAGCGGGATACGCCGTCATGTTTACCCCTATCCCCACCCCCTTTCCCCGCACGCGGAGAAAGGGGAGCACGCGGGAAGTCCCTCTCCGTTTACGGGGAGGGATTTAGGGAGGGGTCAACGGCGCGATAGACCCTGAATAATTTCTTAAAACGCATTAACGTCCGGCGTCGGGCTACCTACTCCGGCAAATGCGGGAGGCGCGTCGGTCCGTCGTACTGTCGGACGTACATCGAGCCAAGCTGTTCCGCCCACCACGCCTGAAAGACGTCGTTGCTGATGTCGAAGATAAAACTGCCGCGCACGTGGCAGTCCACACACATGGCGGCCAGTTCGCTGAGACCCTGCCCGGCGCGGTTGATATGCGCCATGACACGCAGGGATCCGCCGCACTCGGGGCAGTGGGTTTCGGTCACATATTCGTACTGGCAGTTCACATCCTGCGCCACGATATAGCCGTCGTCGGTCCACCAGAACAGGTGCTCATCCCGCCGGGGATTATGGCCGATGGTTGAGCTTTCCGGCGTGTCCGTGTGCTGCGATGATCGGGACTTGCGTAAGATGGGCATAGAGACTCCGACTCCGTGTGCGGGACTAGACGCTGCGTAAGCTGTAGAACCTATTCGGCGTCGCTCAACTCGCCGGATGACGCGCCCGGCTCGCTGACAGATACGACCTTCGCGTTCAGGACGCGCACCAGATCATCGACCTTAACCTTCAGATTGACGCCGCGCTGCCCCGCGTTGACGAGGATCGCGTCGTGCGCTTTGGCCGACTCGTCCAGATAAACGCCCCAGCGTTTGTGCGTCAGCGCCAGCGCGCCGATCCCGCCGGTCTTCAGCCCGGTCGCGGCCTCGGCCCCGCGCTTGGTCGTCATGATCGCTTTTTTCTCCCCGATGGACCGCGCGAACTTCTTCATGTCGAGCGTGTGATCGGACGGGATCATGACCAGGGTGTGCTCGCCACCCTTGATCTGGACGATCAGAGTCTTAAACACCTGCGACGGCGGAAGGCCCATCGCCTGGGCCGCGCCGACGCCATCTGTAATTTTTTCGTCGTAGCTGTGGACTTCGTATTCGACCTTCTGGGCTTCCAGAAAGCGCATCGAGTTCAGCTTCTTGACCTCTTCACTCATAGGGTTTCCTTCTTCTCTACCAGTCTGAGTCATCGGGCGTGGCACGTTCGCCCAGATAACCGATAATATTGCCGCGCAGATCGAGCAGGGCATCACCTTCAACCATCCAGTGCCGCTCGCCGTCAGGATCGGTGACCGTATTGCCCCGCAGTTCCCCGATCAAGTCGCCGTTGATGTCCAACACGCGAGTACCCTCTAAAAAGGCGAACAGTTCGCCGTTCCGATCATAGATTCCCTGGGTGTTCATATCCGCTTCTCCCTGGTTCTGTCACGGGCGATATGAGCGGTGACGCTTCTAGCTTATATTATAGCGCCCTTGGCGTATCAGCCGAATAGCCGAATGGTCAAACTGCGTTTGTTAGAAAATGTACTAAGTTCTTATCAATAGAAAAAATCTGTGAATCCGGTGTACAATGAAACTATCCATTAAATTCCACCCTAATTTATCCGGTACGAGGCCATCATGTTAAGAAGGGCAAAGCGCAGCAGGGCGTGGGGAAAACTGCAAAGAGGTCAGGGACTTGTCGAATACGCGTTAATCATCATGTTAGTGGGTGTGGCAGTCATACTCGCATTAACGTTGTTTGGCGATCGTGTTCGCAAGTTCTATTGTGAGGCGGTCCTTGCACTTGATCCCAACATCGATGCCCCGGCCTGTGAGGGCATCTTTGTGTCATGCCATGTCACGTCTACGAATCCGCTGAACGTGGAAGCCAGCGTGACCGACAGCGTGGGGGATAACAATATTGATCGGGTCGTCTTCTATGTGGACGATCAGTACGTCCGGACCGAGTACTATTACATATACTGCCTGGGGGGTGGCGATGGGAGGTGTGGCACGATCACGCGGCCGCCGGGCAAGCACAAAATCTCGGCGGTGGCATTCGACGAAGACGGTAACACCGGCACCTGTTCGGTAACGGCCACCGTAAAGTAACGATCAGCGTCTCCTAAGAACTCATCTAGGGCTTGTTATGCACTTCTAGCCCCTATCCCCCACCCCCTTTCCTTTCGAGGGTAGGGTTTTTATGCTTGGTGCTGGGCATGGTTTACCCCTATCCCCGTCCGACCTTCGGTCGGCACCCCTTATCCCCGCACGCGGAGCAAGGGGCGCGTCGGAAGTCCCTCTCCGTTTACGGGGAGGGATATAGGGAGGGGTCAACGAGCACGCAAAGCTGGATTCAGTTAAAGACCTACCCCTGGAAGCCCCTACCCAACCTTATCCGCTTATTTTCTCAAACTTCATAAATGGTCCAGCTATTGAGAGAAAAAGTCCGCTAAAGGGACTCTTTACCAGCCCTTCAGCGGGCTTCCTGGCCCTTATTATAGCCGCGCGGTTTTAACCTGCGGCGTCTTTCGCACTTTACATTTCGGGGCACTGCGGCGAAAATGAAGCGTGCATAATTAACCCCAAGGAGTTTGGAATGACCAATAACGGGACCATGCCCGAAATCCCCATCGAGACGATTGCCGAAACCCCCAACTACACCGTCTGGACCGCCGACGAGCCCGACGATGAGCGCACTTATCACCTGGAACTGGGTCCGGTGACGGCACACTTTTTCACCGAAGAGTGGCAGGAATTTATCGACATGATCCGCGCCGCCGCGCAGGCCGCCGGTGAAGAAGGCGCCGCCGCAGCCGAAGACGACGAAGAAGATGCTACCGAGGTCGAACTGGACTGGGGCACGCTGTATTTCCTGAAGGACGAGTGGGCAGAATTCCTGCAACTGATCGGACAGGTCTAGACGAGCCGACCTTCCGGGCGTTGATCAGCCCGGCGGGGCGCGCGGTCCTGGCGCGGCTGGCGTCCGAAGATCTGAGCGACGGGGCGACTCTCGCCCTGCTGAACTCGGCTCCGGCGCGATCTGCCGCCCAATGTGGCCGGCGCGGCCCTGACCACAGCCCGACTGCGAGTCCGTGCGGCCAGCAAATTCAGCCGCGCGGACTTGATGTTTTTTACGCCGGACGGACTCGAACAGGCCAGCGGCGAGATCGTCAGCGGGTGGCGGGCGCAGCGCTTCGCCGGCTATGCGCGGGCCGCCGATCTCGGCTGCGGCATCGGCGGGGATACGCTGGCGCTGGCGGCGCTGCCCGGATCTGGATGTCATGGCGCTGGACCGCGACTCGCTGCGGCTGCACATGGCACGCGCCAACCTGAGTGCCTATGCCCGGCACGCGCACACCGTCCAGGCCGATCTGCGCGATCCACTGCCGCTGCGAGGCATCCCGGCGGCATTTTTTGATCCGGCCCGGCGCGACGGCGCGCGGCGTGTTTTCTCGGTGCGCGATTACACCCCGCCGCTGGATGTGATCGCCGGGTGGGGATTCGATGCGCTGGCCGTCAAGCTCTCGCCGGGGGTGGATCTGGACGAGCTGCGCGCCTATACCGATTCCGGCGCGGGCGTGGAGTTTATCAGCCTGGGCGGCGACCTGAAAGAGGCCGTGCTGTGGTGCGGGGCGTTCGGATTCGCTGGCCGGCACGCGACCCGGCTCGAACTCGACGGTACCGGGGACACGCTGCGGCCCGCGGATCTGCCCGCGCCGCCGGTCGAGCCGCCGCATGCTTACCTGCTCGAACCTGATCCCGCCGTAATCCGCGCCGGGCTGTTTGGCGAATTGGCCGCGCGCCTGGACATGCCGCTCTACCGCCTGGACGAGTCGATTGCCTACCTGACGGCGGATGCCCCGATCAAGTCACCGTGGGTGCGTGTCTGGCGCATCCGGGACTGGCTCCCGTTTAACCTCAAGCGGCTGCGCGCCACGCTGCACGGGGCGGGGATCGGGCGCGTCACGGTGAAAAAGCGCGGCAGCCCGATCACGCCCGACGAACTGATCGCCAAACTCAAGCTGCGCGGCGGGGATCGCGCCGCCGTCGTCGTCCTGACGCAGATCGCCGGTCAGCACAGCGCGATTTTGTGCGACGAGATCGCGCCGCGTTAGCCTCACCCCTAAATCCCCTCTCCATACATGCAGTTGACTTTATGGGATGACGCGATAGTGTAGGGGAGCACCGCTGTGTGCTCCCAGTCGCGCGGGGCGCGACACGCGGCAGCGCCGCGCCGGGCGGACACAGAGGTCCGCCCCTACGAAGGCGTCAGCATAACAGGTAGGCAATCAGGGGACTGTCCAGAGCGCACGCAGCAGCCAGGGCCGTTCACGGCCCTTCCGATACATAGCCCGGTGCTTGCAGCGCCGGGCGATTTCCTCCCCGCTGAGGTGGCTGATAGCTCCTGGCCCCGGTTGTATGGTACAATGCAGAACCAATTAAGGCACCGATTGATTACGAGCGTTGGAGCCACAAAACCCTGATGCAAGCATCTTCATCCTCTCCATTTCCACGTCACCCGGTCGCGCTGCTGGCGGCGGCTGCCCTGCTGATCGCGGGGGTGCTGCTGGTGCTCTATGCGTGGGCCGCGCGGTCCTGGTACGAACAGCCTTTCCCCGGCGTGCTGCCCCTGCGCAACCTGGAGATCAGCAGCGCGCAGTCGCTCACCGGCGAGGAATGGGACGCGCCGCAGATGGGGCTGCTGCCGGGCGACCAGATTAACGCCGTCGCCGGGGTGACGGTGGGCGATCTGCCGCTGGATGAACGCGTCGAGCGCTACCGTGACGCGATCAACACCACGTCGGTCGGCGCGCGCGTACCGCTCAGCTTCTTCCGGTGGGACAGCGTCAGCACCGAACGGCCGGTCGGCGCGCAGTGTGTGCCCGTGACGGATGCGATCGGGCTGCGCAAGTGCGGCATGAACACCCGTATGCGCGCCATGCCCCTGAGCGATCTGCTGGTGTACTTCGGCATGGGCTGGATCGCGGCGGTGGTGTTGTGGCTGGCGACGCTGCTGCTGTTTCTCCGGCAGTGGCGCACGACGCATGTCCAGGTGCTTGCCATCCTGTCCGCCGCGCTCTCGGTGTTTATGGCCGGCCATTTTGATACATTCAGTACCCAGCAATGGGCGTGGGCATGGCTGGCCGCCGGCTGCCTGACCGGCGGGATGCTGGTTGTGTTCGCGCTCGAATTCCCGTATCGTTTCGCCACCGTGCAGGAGAGTCCGCTGCTGGCCTGGGCTCCGGCGGTGGTTTCGCTGGTGCTGGGGTTAGCCAGCGCCACCCTCTATTACGGCAGCGATCCCAACTATACACAGGGCGGGATCGTGCTGTCGCTCGGCACGCTGATCCTGGGCGGGCTGATCCTGGCCGGTATGATGATCTGGCGGCGCACACGCTCGGCATCGCCCATCGTGCGCAACCAGTCCACCATGATCATCATCGGGCTGGTCCCGGCGCTGGTGCCGGTGATTTACTGGCTCGGCGCGCAGATCCTGAACCACCTGGCAGTCGGTCCTGTCCCATTTGAGCAGATCGTGCCGATCCTGTTCCCCTTCAGCGCGATGTACGCCGTCATGCAGTACCGGCTGGTCGATACCGACCGCGTCATCACCCAGACGTCGCTGTATGTGGCGCTGCTGGCCATGCTGACGCTGAGCTATTTTCTGGTCGTCGGTGGGCTGGCGCTGGTCATCAACCAATCCCTGCGTGATACGGCGCTGAACCCGCTGCTGATCACGCTTTCGATCTTTTCCGTCGCCGCGCTCTTTACCCCGGTCCGTGCCGCTTTGCAGCACTCGATCAATTCGCTGTACTTCCGCGCGCGCCGCCAGTACCAAAGCTTTTTGGAGCAGTTCGCCCGCGACATGACCAACACCGTTGGGCAGGCAGAGGTGAACAAACTGATCCAGAGCACGCTCGCCGCGACGCTGACGCCGGCCCACGTGATCCTGTTCGTGCGTGACCCCGCCAGCCGCGAGTATCGCCCCCAGCCCGAACTCGGCCACCGGCCACCGCCTGACCGACGTCGTGTTCGGCGCGACCAGCGGGCTCGTCCGTTATCTGAACGAGCGCGGCAGCATGCTCTATCTGGAAGAGGGCCGTCCCCTGCCGCTGGATGTGGTCAGCGATCGCAGCAGGCTGGCGCTGATCGGCGCGCCGCTGATCATTGGTCTGCGCGGCCAGCGCGGTCTGAACGGCTTTATCGCCATCGGCCCGCGTCAGAACGGCGCTCCCTATCTGCACGAAGACCTGCGCTTCATCGAGAGCCTGAGCGATCAGATCGCCCTGGCGGTCGAGCGTGCGCAGGCTGTGGACGACCTCGAACGCCGTGTCCGCGTGCAGGACGTGCTCAGCCAGGTGAGCCGCGCGCTGAACTTCGCCATCGACTTCGACACCCTGCTCGAACTGATTTACGCGCAAACCCTGCGCGTGATCGATGCGCCGTGCTTTTATATCGCCCTGCGCAACTCCACCACGAACGAACTGACTTACGTCTTCTACAACGAAGGCGACGATCGTGTCCCGGAGATGGAAAACCGGCGCTGGCGCATGGGCCGCGACCTGATCAGCGAGATCGCGCGCTCGCAGCAGACCATCCGCACCGACGATTATGTGCGCGAGTCGCTGGCCCGCGATCCGCATACCCCGGTCGATAATCCCCATCTCAAGGCATGGATGGGCGTGCCGCTGCTGGCCGATACGGGCGAGGGTGTCCTGGGCGTGATGGTCGCCGCCAGCACCGACCAGGCCAGCACCTTCACCGATGACCAGCAGGATCTTTTCTGGGATATTGCCAACCTCGCGTCGAGCGCGATCGACAAGCTGCAGCTGTTTGATAAGACGCAGCAGCGCGCCCGCCAGTTGGCCGCCATCAACGAGATCGCCAACCAGCTTGCGAGCGAAATGGGCAACGTCGATCGCCTGCTCAAGCTGATCACCGAAAACGCCGTGCATATTCTCAACGCCGAGGCCGGCAGCCTGCTGCTCGCGGACTCGGACAGCGGCGAGCTTGAATTTCATGTGGTGGTGGGCGGCCGCGGCCAGGATCTGATCGGCACGCGCCTGCCGCCCGGCAGCGGGTTGGCCGGGGCGACGGTGCAGCGCGGCGTCCCGATCATCGTCAACGATCCGGCCCGCGACTCGCGCTGGTACGGCGATATTCGCGCGACCAGCGAAAAAGAGGCGCTGGCGGCGGGTGATAACGGTCAGGGCGATGAGGTGTCCGCCGAACTCTCGAACGGGGATGGCTTCCGCTCCGACGCGATCCTCTCCGTGCCGCTGATGATCGGCGGCCGCGCGATCGGCGTGCTGCAATGCCTGAACAAGCACGACGGCAGCATCTTTGTGCAGGAAGACGCGGACCTGCTCGAAACCTTCGCGGGGCAGGCCGCTATCGCCATCGAAAACGCGCGCCTGTTTGATATGACCGACCAGCAGCTTGCGCTACGCGTCCAGGAACTCGACACGATGCAGCGCATCGACCAGGAGCTCAACCGCACCCTGCGCCTCGAAAACGTGGTCGATATTACGATGGACTGGGGCATGCGCAAAAGCGGCGCGGCGGCCGGTGCCCTGCTGATGCGTGACCGCGAGCGCAGTGAGGTTCAGGTCGTCGCGTCCTACGGCTATCCGCCCGGTTCGCTCTTTAACCGCGAGGAAGGCATGGTTTTCCCCGACAACTGGAGCGTGCCCGGCCGCGTGATCCGCTCCGCGCAGCCGTCGCTGATCACCGACGTGAGCATCGACCGGGATTACGAGGAGACGCTGTCCGGCTGTACGGCACAGCTGACCGTGCCGCTGTTCAGCGCCAATCAGGTCATCGGCGTGATCATGCTCGAAAGCGACCGCGAAGGTGAGCTCGATCTGCTCGACCTGGACTTTGTCGCGCGTCTGGCCGAACATGCCAGCCCGGCGATCATCAACTCGCAGCTTTTCCGCGAGCTTGAGCGCGCCAACGAGGATAAGAGCAAGTTCGTGAGCCTCGTCGCGCACGAGCTCAAGAACCCGATGACCAGTATGAAGGGCTTCACCGATCTGCTGATGAAGGGCATCGTCGGCCCGGTCAACGAGCAGCAGTCGGACTTCCTGAAGACGATTTTGAACAACGTCAACCGCATGGAAACGCTGGTGAGCGATCTGAACGACCTCACCAAGCAGCAGACCGGCAACATGCGCCTCGACATCGCGGCGGTGGATTTCCGCAACATCGTGATCGAAACGCTGCGCGCGCAGCAGCGCCAGATCGAGGACAAGCATCAGGAATTGATCGTCGAGGTGCCGGAGAATCTGCCCCTGGTGCGCGGCGACCAGACCCGCCTGATCCAGATCATGACGAACTTTATCTCCAACGCGCACAAGTACACGCCGACCGGCGGCACGATCACCATCCGCGCGGAGCATGCCCGCAACATCTGGGATCCAGCGGGTGCGGCGCGGGTCATTCACTGTTCGGTGCAGGATACGGGCATTGGCATGAACGAAGACGATCAGGCGCGGCTGTTCACGCCATACTTCCGCAGCGAGAACCCGCTGACGCGCGAGCAGCCCGGCACCGGCCTGGGTCTGACCATCACGCGCGGCCTGATCGAGCAGCACGGCGGCACGATCTGGGTCGAAAGTGTGCTGGACCAGGGCACGACCTTCCACTTCACGATCCCGGTCGCCACCGAGGACGAGCGCGAGCGTGCCCGCGCAGGGGTGTAGGGGAGAAGCGGTCAGCGATCAGCTAAAAGCGCGACCATAAGTCATGCCATGTAGGGGCGGGTTAACAAACCCGCCCTTTTGTCTTGCTGGCCTCACCCCCTCAATCCCCCTCTCCAGCCGAGCTAGAGAGGGGAACGCGTCTTTGCTCCCCTCTCCATCGCTGGATGGGGAGGGGCTAAGGGAGGGGCTAACTCAATGCCTTCTTACGTCGCGGTAAGCCAGCCATACCTTGTAGGGGCGGGTTAACAAACCCGCCCTAATCTTTTCCCTTGCTTTTCTCTGTCTCTCTGTGTCCTCTGTAGTGAAGCGCCCTTAAAAGCAGGAAAAATGCCGCGAAAATGGCGCGGATCGGCCTGGATGTGGATCGGATTCCGGCCGGTACAATGGGAGCCCTTACGCGTGAAGTTCATGAGGAGATGCCAAGATGAGATTGAGACTGCCGACTCGGAAGCGCGCGCTGCGCTGGGTCGTGATCCTGATCGCCGTGCTGATCGTCGCGGTGTACATTGTTTTGCCGATCGGATTTGCCATCGCGGTGGTGTTTCCCTACCAGGAGTCCGTCGGCGCGCCGCCAGAGGGGTTCGAGTCGGTGGCGCTGACGACCGATGACGGCGTCAAGCTGGCCGCGTGGTATGCGCCGCCGACGAATGGCGCGGCGATCATTTTGATCCACGGGGCGGGCGGCTCACGCGAAAGTTTGCGCAGCTATGGCGAGATGCTGGTGCGCAACGGCTACGGCGTGCTGGCGCTGGATCTGCGCGGGCATGGCGAGAGCGACGGCACGAACAACCGCTTCGGCTGGCAGGGGACGCACGACGTCGGGGCGGCGGTGGCGTATTTGCAGGGACGCGATGAGGTGGAGCACATCGGCGGGCTGGGATTGTCGCTGGGCGCGGAAGTGCTGCTCGGCGCGGCCTCGACCTATCCGGCGCTGGAAGCGATCGTCGCGGATGGGGCGACTGCAGCGCAGCCTGGACGAACTGAAGGCGCTGCCGTCCGAGCGGCCGCTGGTGCGCAATTTCACTGCGCGGGTGATGTACGCGGCTGTGCAGGTGCTCAGCGGCGATGATCCGCCCGATCCCCCGCTGCTCGATTCGATGGTGGCGGCGGAGACGACAGCGTTCTTGCTGGTCGCGGCTGGCAAGGATGAGCAGGAAGTGAAGTTCAACACGCTGTTCGCGGAGACGGTTGGCGCGCGGGTGGATCTGTGGGTGGTGCCGGACGCCTCGCATACCGGCGCGTTCAAGAAATATCCGGCGGAGTACGAACAGCGGGTGATTGGGTTTCTTGAGGGGGCAATGGGGGGATAACCTCACCCCCGGCGAGCGTCCCGCAAGCGGGCTGCTCGCTTCCCCTCTCCACGCGCGGAGAGGGGGAGCCGGTAGCGGGCCGTTTCTGTAGGGGCGGGTTAACAAACCCGCCCAGGGCGACCCACCGTGTGGCTCCTACAGATGCCCCCATGATTTACGACACGAAGCGGTGAGGCTCACCGGCGCGGCGGCAGGGGCCGGATCACGCTGGGGCGCGGCGGCAGGGGGCGGATCACCGGCAGCGGCTCGACGGGGGGACGCTTTGGCCCGGCGACGACACGATGCGGCTGGTCGAAGCTGGCGGACAGGATCGCCTCGCCGGTCTGGCCGTTCACGGCGGCGGGGCGGCGCGTGCCATCCCGCAGGACGAGCGTAATCATCCACACGGGCAGCAGCAGTAAGCGGTAGTGGATGACTTCCAGATCGACCCTCGCCACGCGCCAGACCGGCGTATCCGGCGCGGTGTAATCGTGGGTATCCGAGCGCGCCAGTTCGACCGGCGGCACCAATCCGCCCGCCGCCTGCCGCCGCGCCGCGTACTTGATATACGCGCGGGCCGTGAGCGACGCCTGGATCACGTCGATGTTGTAGATCTGGGCGGGCCAGCGGGCCAGGTAACGCGGATCGTAGGCGATCAGGGCGTCCAGGGCATAGGGCATCAATTCGTACAGGACCGCCTGATCGGGCCGCGTGACACCGCCGACCAGCACATCCCCGGCGGGATACACGCCCGGCATCACCCCCTCAGCCGAGAACGCACTCCAATCCACGTTGACCGAGGCGGCTCCCTCGAACGACCAGAAGGGCAGATAGCCGCCCCACAGGTCGCCCCGCTCCACGCGGGCGCGGAGTTCGGGTGGCAGGCGACGGTGCAGCGCTTTGGCGGCAGCGGCGCGATCGATGGCGAAGGGCAGCAGTGCGTCCGGCTCCTCGAACGATCCGACCGCGTCCTGCACGAGAATATGCGCGCTGTCGCAGAACGGGCACTGCGTGGACAGCGTCGTGCCGCTGAGGGTTAGCTGCGCATGACAGTTTTTGCAGATCAGCACGCGCGCGCCGATGTTCCATTCGCGCGAGAAACCGAAGCGCCGCTGAAGCAGGGCGTTATCCAGGTTGTCGTAGCCGCCGCGCCGGCTGACCAGACTCGGCGCGCTGCCGGGGCGATAGCCGCAGTGGCCGCACACCAGCCCATCAATCTCGACGGCAAAAGCGAGCGCTCCCCCGCAGTGGGGACACGCCTCGGTGATGGAGCGGGCTTCGACCGCCTCATCCGGCGCAGGATCAGGCACATCGGGCGGCGCGCCGTCCGGCAGCACACCTTCGAGAACCCCCTTGTCGCGCCACGCGTATTCGTGATAGGGCTGCAAGGAGAGCGCCTTTTCGAGATACAGCATTTTCTCGGCGCGATCGCGGGTAGTCAGCGAGAGCAGATACCAGATGTCCGCGCAGTCGGGATAGAGCGCGGCGGAGTCGTTGAGCAGAAGCGCCGCGCTGCTCGGATCGCCCGCCTGGATGCTGCGCCATGCGATGTCCAGCCGGTGCTGCTGCATGGGCGGCGCATCCCAGGTGCGGGCGGGTGGCACGTAGTCGGGTGATTCGACGCTCGCGGTACGGTTCGAGCAGACGGCGTGCGTCGGCATCGGTGCGGACGGAGCCGCAGAACTGGCACCACAGACGATCATTCTCCACGTCCGGGACCAGACGCGCATCACAGTGCGGGCAGTTCGGCATCATACAGAATCAGAATCCCCTGGTTAAGAGAGGTGTCACACACGAAGTATAGTCCGGATCCGCCCGCTGAAAAATCGCTACGGGTCCGATTCTGAGTTGGAGGCAGCCGCGTCGCGCTCGGCGGCTTCGATCAGGTGGCGCAGGGACGGATCGACAATCTCCTCGACGGCGCGCGCCATGATAGTCTTAATAAACGCGGTTTTGCCCTTGGTATAGGCCGGGCGGTTGTTGCGGAAGGCGAGCCAGAGTTCGCGCTTGATCTGCTCATACCACTGGGCCAGTTCCGGGTGGCGGCGCAGATAGTCGCGGAAGATGATATGGCGCTGGTGCTCCCAGGTGGCATATTCCACGATGTGCAGATGATGGGTGCGCGGGGTGCCCTTCCAGAAGAAGATACGCTCGTCTTCTTCGGGGTGCGAATGATGGTGGTAGCCCAACGGTTCCAGGCGGCGCTGGTACTCCGCAATGGGGGCAAACGACTCCACGGCGGCCAGCAGGTCGATGATCGGCTTGGCGCGCAGGCCGGGGATCGACGTGCTGCCGATGTGCTGGATCTCGACCATATCATCGCCCAGGGCGTCACCGACCAGATCGCATTCCTGCTCGAAAACCTGCGGCCAGTTGGGATCGTAATCCGCCAGATCGAAGGATTCGTTATCGTTGAACTCGGCCATGGCCCATTCACCTGTGATTTGTCATGTGTGGCTGCTGATAAATATACTCCTGTTGGGCTGTGTCCAGCCAGTGGGAAAGCGATTAGCGGTTAGCCATTGGCCTGACCTCACCCCCGGCGAGCGTCCTCTAACGAGGCTGCTCGCTTCCCCCTCTGCAGCCGAGCTAGAGAGGGGGAAGTGCAGCTTTTCCTGCCTCTCGATTCTAAAATGGGAGGGGCCGGGGGTGAGGCCAACAGGATATAAGGGGCCGCCAGCACAGCGCGCGACGTGAGAAAACGATCCACGGGGCTCGCGGTTGACATGCCTCTCCGCGAACCGGATAATCAGTAGCAAATGGACACTATCGAATAGACAATCCCATCATGCCCATTCACGTCACGCACCCGCACACCGCCGATACCATCACCGCCAACCTGACCGGGGCGGCATTCGTGATCTCCCCCCGCTATGGCGAAAGTTACAGCTTCGACCGCGCCGGGCGGCTGCTCGGCCTGTTCCGCGATCTGCGCAGCTACCAGCGCACGCTCGATCACCGGCTGCTGGAACGGCTGAGCGGGAATGGTCCGCGCCGCCGCGAACTCGGCCCGGACGAGCGCGACGCCTTGATGGCGCACATCTTCGCGGATCTGCGGGCGCTGACCGAATCCCTGGACGTGCTGGATCTCGCGCCGGGGGATCGGGATATGCTGGCCCGCGCGCTGGAAACGGTGCTGGCCTTTGGACCGGATCAACTGGCGGCGGACGGGGCGAAGTTCGGCGCACTGTACAAACCCGTGAGCATCCTGCCGCCCGACCAGTATCTCGCGCTGGTGCTGCAAGCCACCGAGGGCTGCTCGTGGAACCGCTGCACGTTCTGCGGGCTGTACCGCGACCGGGCGTTTCGCATCCACAGCCCGGAGTCGTTCCGGGCGCACTGCGCCGGCGTGCGGGATTTTTTTGGCGAGGGGCTGAGTTTGCGCCGGGGGATTTTTCTGGCGGACGCGAACGCGCTGGTGATCCCACAGGCGCGGCTGCGGCAGATCTTCGAGATCGCGCAGGAGACGTTCGCGCTGCCGGAAGGGCCGCGCCCGGTGTATTCGTTCGTGAGCGCGTTTGACGTGGCGCGCAAATCCCCGGCGGAATGGGCGGATCTGCACGCGCTCGGCCTGACGCGGGCGTATATCGGGCTGGAAACGGGCGACGACGCGCTGCTGCGCTTCCTCAACAAGCCGGGCAGCGTGCAGGACGCGATCGAGGCGGTGGCGGCGCTGCGGGCGGGCGGCGTCTCGGTGGGCGTGATCCTGATGGCGGGCATCGGCGGGGATCGGTTCGCGGCGGAGCACGTCGACGCACTCGGTCGAGGCGATCCGGGCGATGGAGCTCGGCGCGGCGGATCAGGTGTATCTCTCGAATTACGTGTCCGCACCCGGCACCGAATATGACGATCTCGCGGCGCAGGCGGGCATCCGGGCGCTGAGCGCGGCCGAGATCGACGCGCAGCTTAAGGAGATGCAGGCGCGCGTGCGGGCGATCGTGACGCGAAACGAAGGTCGCGCCGTACCGGGTGGATGGCTTCGCGCTGTGAGAAAGAACAGAAAAGATTTACCACAGAGGACACAGAGCACACAGAGAAAAGCGAGGTAAAAGCCGGAGAAAAGCAAGAGAAGTGAGAGATGCTTCCCTTTGATGGAGTATCCCCATCGTGTAGCGAGATCCCGTTCCTGATTTCTTCCTTTTCCTCTCTTTATTCTCTTATCCTTCTCTGTGCCCTCTGTGTCCTCTGTGGTGAACTGCTTTTTTCCGCCCGAACGCCGAATTCCACTTGTGCGCAGGATTTGCTATACTGAGCGGAGTAAACCGGCCAACGCATCCGACGACGGTTGTTCATGAGTGCTCTCTCCGCCATTCAGGCGATCCTGTTTGATACAGACGGCGTGCTGTATCACCACCCGCGCCAGGACCGTTACCTCACGGCGTTTTTGGCCCGCCACGGCCTGACGCCGCGCCACCCGTCGATCCTGGCACGGGCACTGCGGGCCGCGCGCTTCGACGTGCTGACCGGGCGGATCCCGGTGGAGAGGTATTTTGACGCCGTGCTGCGCACGCACGGGATCAGCGACCCGGATCTGTTAGAGGCGGGCCGCGAGGCGCTGTTTTACGACGCCGCCGACATCGAATTGTTCCCCGGCGTGGCCGACACGCTAACCCACCTGCAAAACGCCCATCTCCGGCTGGGCGCGGTCGCGGATTCGCCCTTTTCGCCAGGGGAGGAGATCGCGTGGATGGCGTCGCGGCAGTTATCGCCGGGACTGTGGAGCGTGTTTGTCGTCTCGGCGGAGGTCGGCGCGACCAAGACCGAGCCGCCGATCTTCGAGCGGGCCTTGCAGCAGTTGGATCTGCCCGCGCGCCGGGTGGCCTACGTGGGGCACAACTCCGCGGAATTCGCGTGCGCGGTGGGCGTGGGTCTGCTCACCATCGCGTTTATGCCCGACGATCCCGCCGTCGAAACGCACTATGTCATCTCCTCGATCTACGGGCTGAAAGAGCTGTTCGCGGGCTGATCGGTGTGAATCAACCCGTCGACATATGAACCGCAGAGACGCCGAGGACGCAGAAATTTGAGGACGAGAATTCTGTAAGGGCGGGTTAACAAACCCGCCCTTTTTCCAACACACAACACGGATTCTTGGCGGGAAGATTTACCTCACCCCCTCGACCCCCTCTCCACGCGCGGAGAGGGGGAACCGATGCGCCGAACGAGTCCTCACTCCAGCTTCTAAGGGAGGGGATTGCAGCCCACAGCGATAACTTACGCCTGCCCTACGTCCTCTGGACACATGCCGCGCTTGGCGGTATGCTTTTTCCCCATCGTGTCGCGTTGATCTGAGGAGACGTCATGGCTGCCCGTTGGTCTGTGGGTATCGCACTGCTGGTTTTGCTCATCGTGCTGGGAATCCCCGCTGCTCAGGCCCAGGATGAGGTCGAGAATACGCGCTTCATCGTGGAGCAGTGGCTTTTGCAGGAACTCAATAAGCCGGGCATGATCCTGGTGGAATACAATTATTCGAGCACAAGCTGGCCGGACTCCAGCCTGGGATGCCCGGCCGCGGGCGAAACCTACACCGCCGGTATGGTCAACGGCTACCGCTGGACCTTCCTGTTTGACAACATGGTGCGCTACGAAGTCCACAGCGATCTGGACGGCAGCCCGGCGGTGCTGTGCAGCTCGACCAACGTCGCGCCGGACGTGCGGCTGGCGGTCTACACGTCGCCCACCTTCAGCATCCTCACGCCGGAAAGCTGGCTGGTTTTTCAGGATCAGGCGGGGAGCGCGGTGCTGTTCGCGCCCCAGGCGCAGGACCAATGCGGCGATCCGGGGATGCTGGTGACGGCCATCGGGCGGGTGGCGAGCGGCGTCACGCCCGACCAGATCCTCACGGATTACGTCGCGGCGGTGGGCGTGGACGAGGCCCCCACGGCGCGCATCCCGATCGGATCGTTCGGGCGCTCGACGGCCTACGAAACGCCGTGCGGTGAGGCTCTGCGCAAGTGGCGCGTCTCGGCCTTTATGGAGTACGGCAGCGCCTACCGCGTCGATCAGTGGGCACCTTCGGATCGCTTCGACCAGTGGGACGCGCTGTTCCAGCAGATGCTCAGCCAGTTCGCCCCGGCGGGTGCGACTCCGGCGGGTGGCGAAGCGTCCGCGCCCGACGAAACCAACGAAGGCGACTCGGGCGAGGAAACCGCCGCCGATCCATCCCCAGCGCTGAAGCCCCTGCCGATGGCGCATCTGTTCATGGGCGACCTGTTTATCACGACCCTGGATGATCTGCCGGGGCGCAGCGCCACGGTGGTCCCGACGATCGAGCGCCGCTACCTATCCTTTTCGCCGGACGGCCTGTCAATTTCGTTTGTCGAAGCGGATACGGGGCAGCTTCGGGTGATGGACGCCGCCGAGGGTCTCTCGCCGCGCAAAGTGGCCGAGGGGGTTGATCCAACCTTCCCGCCGGCGTGGAGTCCCGACAGCCAGCGCATCGCCTACGCCGTCCGCACCGATCAGACGGCGGACGACGGCGCGCCGATCATCGAGGTGTACGCGGTGCCGGTGCGTGGGCGGCACGGAACAAAGCGGCGCAGAGCGACTCGGCGCGTTCAGCTTTGGCGGGGAGTGCCCGCCGCCCGGTGACGATCCCGCCGATCCCGCCTACGTGCAAGACGCCGGGCCGGATCACGTGCTGGCGTGGCTGAAGGACGACCGGATCCTGTTTTCGCTGCGCTGCGATGGCGGCCTGGGCGTGCTGAGCCTGTCCGATCAGCAGTTGATCCCGTTGGGTGACGATTTCCAGGGTGGCGCGCTGTCGCCGGATCGGATGCGCTTCGTGGCGCGGACGGAGGGTGGGCTGGCGCTGCTCGATTTTGTGGCGTGGGAACGCGCGAATCTAAGCGTTGGGGTGGGCGCGCGCGCGCTGGCATGGGGTCCTGACGGGCACACCGTCTATTACAGCACCGAGACGCTGGCCGATACGCGCACGCTCGATGATCCCGACAGTCAGAAGCGCGGCGAGGCGTTGTTCGGCGTGTGGCCGGTGACGATCCACGTCTACGATTTGGCGCTGGTCCAGCTCGATCTGAACACGGACGAAGAGACGACGATCTGGCAGGGGCAGGGACGCGGCATCGGGCGGATCGCGCCGGCCCCGGATGGCAGCGGCATCCTGTTCACGCTGGTGCCGAGCGCCGTCCTGCTGGCGGAGGTCTTCCAGGCGGAAGGGGATTCGATCGCGGTGCATGAGGCATGGCCGGAGCCGGTGCTGTACTGGCTGCCGACCGGCGGGAACACGGCGTATCTGCTGGCGTATTCCGGCCAGCCCGCCTTCGCGCCGATCACGCGCGCCGGAATAGCCTCACCCCTAAATCCCCTCTCCACGTCATGGAGAGGGGACTTGTCTGGCGCGTCGATCTCCCCCTCTCTACCCCGTGGAGAGGGGGCCGGGGGGTGAGGCTGACCCCCCATCAATCTCCTCGACCAGGGCAGGCAGCAGGCCGATATGCGCGAGCTCTGTGTAGCCGGCGGGGTTGTGCTCCGTCTCGTCGATCACCTCGTGGATCCACGTTAATTCGTGCGGGATATAGACCGCATGGCCACCCATCGCCGCGACGGGCAGCACGTCCGAGCGGAGCGAATTCCCCGCCATGAGGAACTGCGCCGGCACCAGCTCGTATTTGTCCACGATATGCCGGTAGGTGTGCTCGGTCTTCTCGCTCACGATCTCAATGTCGGTGAAATAGGGGGCCAGCCCGGAGTGTTCGAGCTTGCGCTCCTGGTCGAGCAGATCGCCCTTGGTGATGATCATCAGCCGGTGCGATCCCGCCAGCCGCTCGACGGTCTCGCGCACGCCGTCGAGAAGCTGCACGGGCGTATCGATCATGGTCCGCGCGAAGCCGACGATCTGCGCGATGTCAGCCGCCGCGATGCGCCCTTCGGTCAGGCGGATCGCCGTCTCGACCATCGACAGCGTGAAGCTTTTGATGCCGTAGCCAAAATAGGGGATGTTGCTCTTTTCGGTCTCATACAGCGCCGCGCTGATCCCATCAGCCGCGGTGTACTTCGCGAGCAGCCGGGCATACTTCGCCTCGGTGTCGTTATAGAGGCGCTCGTTGTGCCACAGGGTGTCGTCCGCATCAAACGCGATGATGGTGAGCATAGTGGTAGTATACAGTTGTCAGTTAACAGTAGACAGTAATCAGATAACGACCAAGGCAGAACGAGCGCATGAATCGGAATCTACAATTCACCTCACAGAAGCTAACAGTCAGGGTCAAGCATCAACTGACAACTGATCACTGTTAACTGTTTACTCGTTCATCCCCGCGCGCTGAGCTTGAGCCGGTACTTGCCCAGCGTGTTATACGTCGCGAGCATGTGATCCGGCCCGTGCTCGATCGCCTGCCGCAGCCCATCATCGCCATAGGTGCCGGCGATGGTCCGCGCCACGTGATAGCCCACCACGTCAAGCCCGGTATCACGCGGCTCGCGCTGCTGGAGCCACGCATCAAACGCCAACTCGTCCGCGACCTTTTTCTTGCGGGCGTTCGACATCAGCGCGTTATACCGCTCGACGTGTTCCGCCAGCCGGTCCTCGGCGTGTCCAAACGTCGCATCGTAGAACTTGAGATTGTGCCGGTAGCTCATATACCACGCGATCCCCCGGCTGAGCAGCGTATCCTTCAGACGGTCTACGAAGGTCCCCGGCGTGCGCCCCGTATTCTCGCAGTAAGCGGTGTAGGCCAGCAAAAAGCCCTCATGGTTAAAGAAGCCGTGCCGGATCACGTTGACCAGCAGCCCCTGCGAATACTGCCCCAGCGTTTGCTCAAGATGCGGGCGGGCCTGGGCGAGATTCACGACCATGCCGTGATATTCGTCGCCCTCGGTATCGTTGTAGGTGCGGACATAGCCAAACGCCGGGTAGCCGACCACCGTCAGCGCCAGCATGAACTGGATGTCCTGCGCGTAGCTGATCGGGAACATCTCCGCCACCTCGTGCAGCGCGATCAGGCCGGGCCGCACCTCCCGCAGATCGCGCAGCAGATCTTCGAGCGCGCTCCGGTCGGCGTAACACACCGCCAGCGCATAGGGATCGGACTCGGTGGCGGTGCCGTCGTTAAAATAGGACGCAAGTTCGTCTTCCAGGGCCATACCGGTATTGAGCATGTGTTGGGTCGCCAGTTCAACCAGATTCACGCCGGGCGCGCTGCGCAGTTCGGCGGCGCGATCCCACAGCCCTTCGGTGCTGCGGATCACCAGCGGCAGCCGGGCGGCACTGTCATCTAAGGTATAGTGAATTTTCATGAAGAAGCCGTCTATCCCTGTGCTTCCGTATCATTCAGATCATCGTCGGAATGATTGTATACGGTATACTTGGCGAGATCAATCTTGGAGACAACAGCGATTAGCGGTTAGCCGTTACGGGCCTCACCCCCCGGCCCCCTCTCCACAGCGTGTGGAGGGGGAGTCAGTGCCGTGTAGGGGCGGGTTAACAAACCCGCCCTTGCATGCCAACTACCTGCTTTAATTTCTTGCATCAGAAGGTAATGCTAACGTCTAATGCTATCCGCGTATTCATAACTTCTGACAGGTTTACGGCTTTATAACCCCAGAAAACCCCGATTATTCCCGTAAGTGGTGGGTGATGTTCAGCGTGGCGATGGGCACGTTTCTCGGCACGATTGACGGCAGCATCGTCAACGTGGCGCTGCCCACGCTCGAAGAACAGTTAGGAGCCGATTTCGCGACCGTGCAGTGGGTGGTCGTCGCCTATCTGCTCGTGACCACGTCCATGATGCTCGGCGTGGCGCGGCTGGGCGATATGATCGGCAAAAAGCGCATCTACATGACCGGCATGGCCCTGTTTACCGCGTCGTCGGTGCTGTGCGGGCTGGCCCCTTCGATCGGCTTCCTGATCGGCTTCCGCGTGGTGCAGGGCCTGGGCGCGGTCATGATGCAGGCGCTCGGCTTCGGCCTCGTGACCGAGGCGTTTCCCCGCTCCGAACGCGGGCGGGCGCTCGGCATCCTGGGCACGGTGGTCTCGATCGGCATCAGCATCGGTCCGACGATCGGCGGCCTGCTGATCGGGACGGTGGGCTGGCGCGCGATCTTCCTGGTCAATCTGCCGGTGGGGATCGCGGGGCTGTTCCTGGTGCGGCGCTTTGTCCCCGACTGGCGGCCGCCCGGCGGGCAGCGCTTTGATTTCTGGGGCGCGGCGCTGCTGCTGGTGACGCTGATCATGCTGGCGCTTGGGCTGACCTTCGGCCCGGATACCGGCTGGACCGAGCCGGCGATCCTGAGCCTGCTGGCCGGGGCGGTGACCGGGTTCGCCGTCTTTCTGCTCGTGGAGTCGCGCATCGCCCAGCCGATGATCGATCTGCGCCTGTTCCGCGACTCGCTGTTCAGCGTCAGCCTGCTGACCGGGTTCATGGTCTTCGTGGTGATCGCGGGGATGTTCGTGCTGCCCTTTTACCTGGAACGCGTCAAGGGCCTGGAAACGCGGCAGGTCGGCCTGATGCTGACCGTCTTCCCGGTGGCGCTGGGCCTGTGCGCGCCGGTTGCCGGCTCGCTCTCGGATCGCTACGGCTCGCGCGGGATCTCGCTGCTGGGGCTGGTCATCTTTGGGCTGGGGTGTATCTCGCTGGCGACTCTCAAAGAAGATACCTCCACCCTGAGTTATATCCTGCATGTGCTGCCGGCGGGGATCGGGGTGGGCTTGTTCCAAAGCCCGAACAACAGCGCGATCATGGGCAGCGCGCCGCGCGAGCGCCTGGGCGTCGTATCCGGCCTGCTGTCGCTGTCGCGCACGTTCGGCATGGTCATGGGGATTCCGCTGATGGGCGCGATCTTCGCCAGCCGCGTGTATGCCGTGACCGACCTGGCGCGCGGCGCGGACGCCAGTGATGCGCCGCCCTGGGCCATCGTAGAAGGGATCGAAGCGGCGTTTCTCGCGGCGGCGGTGCTGATCGCGGCGGCGGTGCTGCTGGCGGGCTACGCGTTTTTCGCGGATCGGCGGCGTGTGGTGCAGAGCCAACAACAGCTCGAACCGCAGAGCACCCCCAGCGCCCCCCGCTGATCGACCCACCGATTTTACCCCTATCCCCCGGCCCCTTTCCCCGCACGCGGAGAAAGGGGAGTGACTAAGTCCCTCTCCGTTTACGGGGAGGGATTTAGGGAGGGGTAAACACACGGGGCGCATCCTTTGCTGGGGCACAGCCCTCACTTGACACGTAAGCTATTCCTAACGTATAATAGGCTTGTTCTAGAACATAAGTTCTGTGAATCGTGAGGTGATCACCCGCGTGAAAACCGTACACCAGGCGGATGCCGATACCTTTTCGGCACTCGCTCATCCCGTCCGGCGGCAGCTCCTGGATCTGCTGGCGACCGGGGAACAGTCGGTCAGCCAGCTTGCTGCCCGCTTCACGGTCACACGGCCGGCGATCTCCCAGCATCTCAAGGTGCTGCTGGATGCCGGGCTGGTTTCCGAGCAGCGACAGGGGCGCGAGCGGATCTACCGGCTGCACCCGCAGCCCCTCCAGGAGCTGGATTCCTGGCTGGAACCCTATCACCGCCTGTGGGATGTCCGACTCGATCGGCTGGAAAACGTTCTGAAACGCCACATGGAAGAATGGCAAGACAAGGAGAAACATCATGGCCACACCGAATAGCTCTGCCACCGACACGACCAAGCGCGACCTCGTTATCACGCGTGTGTTTGATGCGCCGCGCGAATTGGTCTTCAAAGCATGGACCGACCCCGAAATGATGAAACAGTGGTGGGGTCCGCAAGATTGGACAGCCCCCGTGTGCAAGATCGACCTCCGCGTAGGCGGCAAGTATCTTTACTGTATGCGCTCACCAGAGGGCCAGGACACTTGGGGCACGGGTACCTACCGCGAAATCGTCCCATCGGAAAGGCTTGTCTTTACCGACAGCTTTGCCGACGAGCATGGCAACGTCGTCCCCGGTTCATATTATGGGATGGGCGACGATTTCCCACTTGAAATGGTGGTGGTTGTAACCTTTGAGGATCTCGCTGGCAAAACCAAAATGACGCTGACCCATCAGGGTATGCCGGCCGGTGAGGACGGCGATATGTCCGGGGCTGGCTGGAACCAGTCGTTCGATAAGCTGGCCGAGAGCCTGCGCGTCGCCCGCCGGTAACACACGTTTATGTAGGGCCGGGGACCCCGTGCCCGCCGTTCTCCCCTCCCTGGCTCGGCCGGGGAGGGGTGGGGGAGGGGCTTGTCTCGCAATCCGCTTCACTCCACTGACGAGCGCGCGATGCGGAACCCGACATAATCGCTGGTGAAGGCTGGCTCGCCCCGGATGCGCGTCGCCGGGCGGACCAGATTGGCGCTGGCCCACGATCCCCCGTGGCGCACGCGGGGACTATCCCCCTCGGGATCGTCATCCAGCGGCGCAAGCGGATCCTTGCTCCACCGCGTCTGGCACCACTCCGAGACATTGCCGACCATGTCCGCCGCTCCATACGGGCTGTCACTCGCCGGGCTGTACAGCCCCACGCGGGAGGTCTGGGTCATGCCGCCAATCCCGCGGATATTGCACGGCACCTGCTGGTGCTCGTCGCCCCAGGGAAAGACACTGCCATCCGTGCCGCGTGCGGCCTTTTCCCATTCCAGGCTGGTCGGCAGCCGGTACGGCCAGTGGGATTTCCACGCCAGCCACGTGCAGTACGCGGTGGCTTCGTACCAGCTTACGCCGATCACCGGCAGCCACTCGTTGCCGGTCCACACAGGGCTGTCCCAATCATCCGGCTTGCTGCGGCCGATCGCGTCTTTCCATGCCCATCCCGCCTCGGTCCAGAAGCGGCGCTCAGCATAACCGTCGTCACTGATGAACGCCCGATACTCGCCCACTTTCACCGGGTATTTGCCGATCCAGAATTCGGGCAGCGTCACGCGGAAGTTGTTGTCGCCCTGCAAAAACGCCCCGCCCGGCACCAGCACCGTTTCCGGCTCGAACAGCAGGCGCGTCGCCCGCGGGATCGAGAGCCTGGAGCGCCGGATAGCGCGTTCTTCGGGGGCCAACTGGCGTTCTTCCGTTTGGATGCGTTCCATCCGGTCCAGCCAGCTCTGGCTCTGAGCGGCATCCGTCGTGGAAACACGTCCCAAGGCCGCCACCAGCCGCTGCAAATCGTAATCGATGCGTTCATCGCTCAGCGCGACCGCATGACGCCGGGCCAGGGGCCGCAGCGGCTCCGGCAGCTCGTCGGAGGTGGGCATCGGCGCGCCGCGCACCAGCACCGGGATCACGCTGATATTGCGCTCCAACGCCGCCGTGACCTCCAGCCGCACGTAGTCTTCGGTCACGTCGATCCGCCGCCGCCCGCTGTCGTCCGCGATCGTGAGCCACTGCTTGCCGATCAGCACCAGCAGCACATCGCACGAGCTGACCGCCCGCCGGATCACCTCGACGAAGTCCTTGCCCGGCTCCATCGAGTCGATGTCCATGAACACCTGATTCCGGCCAAATACGCGGGCCAGCCGGTCGAACAGCAGCAGCGAATATCCACCTGTATCGTCGCGCCGGTAGCTGATAAAAACTCGTGCCATGCGGTCCCCCACAGCAAGGTTAGGAAGCAGCGTAATTTCCATTATATCCCAGTTTTTCGGTCGTGAGCGTTCAGCTCGAGAATGTGGTACGGGGTTTGTGCGGGTAAATTCCGAGTGCTTAGGAGTTATAAGAGTTCAACAAATTCCTCTACAGTCAATCCGGCGTCCCGGATAATATCGCGGAGTGTGCCTGCATGAAGCTCGTGATGATCGGGCACCACAAGCTGCGCGAATGGCTCATTACGACGCATAATGATGTGGCTGCCCTTCTGGCGAACCACACGAAAACCAGCCCGTTCCAACGCCTTAGCACACTCCCGGCCCGACACACGCGGTAGTTTGGTCATACATCTACCGTGATCACTTCGCGCGTTTCGGGAGGCACAGGCAAACCATCAGCCCGCAGAGCTTCGATGTAGAGGCTAATGGCTTCTTTGATATTGCTGATCACCTCGTCGCGCGTTTCACCCTGGCTGTGACATCCTGGCAAACTGGGACAACTCGCGCACCATTGACCGTTTTCGTCCCGGTAAATGATCACCTGGCGCATCAGAATTCGCCTTTCTGCTCTATGATATGAGCTTATCGTGAGCGTACTATAGTCGGATTCCATTCGGATTTCAATACTCGCCATGTCTAGACATGGTGCGCCGGAAACCGTGCTATCATTGGCGCGGCGCGAGGACGTGACGCGAAAACGCTGCGCGAGATTGTAACTTGGACCAACCGGAGAACGAGGGCCACCTATGCACTGGTACCAGAAATATATTCTGCCGGACGATCCGCCCCGGACGATCCTGATCACGGGGGGGAGTTCAGGGATCGGGCGGGCGGCGGCGCTGCTGTTCGCGGCGCTGGGACACAACGTCGCGGTGACGGCGCGGCGCGCGGACCGGCTCGACGATCTGAAGAAAGAGGCGGAAGCGAAGCAGCTTCCGGGTCGGATTCTGACGCTCGAAGCGGATGTGACGGATCCGGCGGCGATGCGGCGGGCGGCGGCGCTGACGCTGGCCGAGTTCAACCGGCTGGATGTGCTGGTGGCGAACGCGGGGATCGGGCATCGCGGCGCGCTGGTCGAGTTCGGCGTGGGAGGATATTGAGACGGTGCTGCGGACGAATATCGACGGCGTGATCCACAGCGTGCGCGCGGCGGTCCCGGCGATGCGAGCGAGCGGCGGCGGGCATATCGTCCTGATCTCGTCCATCCTGGGGCCGGTGCCGGGCGCGTATGCCAGCGTCTACAGCGCCAGCAAGGCGGCGACGGATGCGCTGGGGCGGGCGCTGCGCGGCGAACTGAAGCGCGATCGCATCGACGTGTCGGTGCTGTGGGTCGGGCAGACGCGCACGGAGTTCGCGGAGAAGCGGCTCGGTCAGCCGGGGCGGGTGGCGACACGCTGGCCTACCATGACGCCGGAAGAGGTCGCGGGGGGGATCGCGCGGGCGCTCGAACGCCGTCCGCGCACGATGACTTTACGCTGGATCGACCGGCTGTTCATCTGGGCGGGGCGGTGGTTCCCGGCGCTGATGGACCGGCTGCTGGCGCGGGTGTATGGGGAGTAATTAGAAAAAAAGCGGTTTACCTCACCCCCTGGCCCCCTCTCCACGCGCGGAGAGGGGGAGCCGGCGGGGGCCGCGTGGGTAGGGGCGACCCATTGGGTCGCCCGTTTTGGGCAGGGCAAGTGTTACCCGCCGTAGGGATATGCTAACATCGAACGCCAGAGGGTTATACTAAATGAGAAGGTGAAAGCAATGCCAGCAGCCCTGCCGATTCCAGTGAGAAAAGAAATCGTCGAGCGTCGGAGCCGGGGAGAAAGCTTCCGACAGATCGCGCGGGTAATGGAGTTGAGCTACGACAGTGTGCGGGCGATCTGGCGACATTGGAAAAGGTATGACCAATTAGGGCCCCATTATGAGGCGTGTCGGAAGCCAGGCCCGCGCAAGCCGGAGGACGTGGTCACGCGCGCCCTGGCGCTGAAAAGGGGACACGCCCGGTGGGGAGCGGGGCTGATTTGGCTGCTGTTGGGGGATGAATTTGACGCGCAGGACCTACCCAGCGAGCGGAGTTTGCAGCGCTGGTTTCGGCAAGCCGGCTTAGGGCGTGCGCCCACGACCCAACACCGCACGGCCTATGTGAGACGCGGGCAAACGGCCCATGAGGTATGGGCGGTGGATGCCAAAGAAAAGATGGGGTTAGCCGACGGTAGTCAAGTGAGTTGGTTAACCATCAGCGACGAAGCGAGTGGCGCCATCTTGCACGCGGCGGGTTTTCCCCCTCAAGCATTGGAACCAGATCGACCCCCAAGCGGTTCGTCAGTGTCTGCAAACGGTGATGGCGTGTTGGGGCAGACCGACGATGATGCGCTTTGATAATGGGCATCCCTGGGGCACCAATTCGCCGGTACCCTCGGCTCTGGCCTTGTGGTTAGCGGGCATCGGCGTTCAGCCGCTGTTTGGTCGCCCGCGTCAAAGTACCGACAATGCCGTGGTCGAACGCGATCATGGCGTGTTGAATGGTTGGGTGGACCCGGCCCAGTGTGCCGATTTTGACCAGTTCTGTCATGAACTCGACCGCTTCGCCACCCTGCAACGGCAGCGCTATCCCCTGCGGGATGGCCGGGCGCGGATCGACCACTGGCCTGACTTGAACGCCTGTCCGCGCCCCTATCAGCCGACCGAAGCACCTCCGGCGGGTGGACACGGGGGTCCGCCCCTACAGGAGCGGGGAGGGAGAAGGCGGCAAGGGTTCATTTCCGGGTCATTCGCCGCGGTAGGCTTGCCACGCGGTGCGGATGGCGCGGTGGATCGCGACACTCTCAAAGAAGCGGGCGCGCTGCGATTCGTCCAATCCTTCGGCCTGACGAAGCATCATCTGGTGGGCCATATCGAGCATCTCACGGGCGCTGTCGGGCTGCTGCATGACGGTAAGTACCTGCACGACCGTCCAGTAGACGCGCAGCGGCTCATCCAGGCGGGCGGGGCCGCGCAGGCCAAGATGCTGCAATACGCCCTCGATCAAGCCATAGGCACCCACCGCAACTCCCTGCGCCAGCAGACAGCGCGCCATCCCCGCGGTGACTTCGATCTCCTCGGCGGGCGCGGCCAGGGTTCGCCACACCTCGACCGCAGAGCCATACGCCGTCAGCGCCGGATTCCAATGTTTGCGCGCCTCGTACAGATAGCCCCGGAAGCGCTGCGCCTGGCCCATGTTCCAGCGATCGCCCTGCGCCGTGCTGTCATCTAACGCCTCATCCAGCAGGGCCTCGGCCCGGTCGAGATCGCCCTGTTCGACAGCGGCAGCCCCCAGCAGCGCACGGGCAGTGATCGCCCCGCCGAGCCGCGCGTGATCCAATGCCAGCCGCAGCGCCGCGTCGTGATCGTCCGCCGCCGCGTCATAATCGCCGATCTTGCGGTAGACCGCGCCGCGTGTGTTGCGCGCGCCGATCTCGCCCGGCACATGCCCGATGCGCGACCAGACCTCGATCGCCGCGGTCAGCATCGGCAGGGCGCGGGCGTACTGCCAGCCGGCGGCCATGTGCAGACCCTGGTTGTTCGCCTTGGCGGCGGCCGAGTCCAGCCGGGCACGCGTATCCGGGTGGGTGAGATCGGCAAATTCGAGCGAGACGACGAGCTTCTCCCACCAGGGACCCGGCGCGGCGGGTCGGGGTGCCTGACTGGTCATGTACGCCTCCTGAGCTACAATTGGCAGCAGCCGAATGAATGTCATCACGATCGGGCAGAGAAGAAGGAGAGCAAAGCCCCATGATAGTTCCTGCGATCAATCATATCATCCTGACGGTTTCCGACATCCAGCAATCACGCGACTTTTATGAGAATCTGCTGGGATTTGAGATCCACGAGATCCCGCCGCAATACGGCAATCTCGTCTATTTTCCGATCCAGAACGGCACGATCTGGCTGGTCCAGCATGACACCACCCCCCCCGGCGACCGCTTCAGCGAATTTCGCGTCGGCCTGGACCATATCGCGTTCACCGCGCCGAGCAAGCAATTCCTCAATTCACTGGCTGCGGCTCTGATCGCGGCGGGGGTGCCCACCGAAGGCGTCGAGCTGTTTCACGACCGCTGGTGGTATGTCACCTTCCGCGATCCCGACAATTTCCAGCTTGAATACTGGCTGGACGAGCCGGCCAGCAGCGCGCCCGACGAGGCGGGTTAGGTCCGATACGCTCTGAGTCTATCGCTTTTTTGCACGACGCCCAACGCGCCGCCGCTGTGTAGCGGAGCACCGCCGTGTGCTCCCCCTGGGCGGGTTTGTTAACTCGCCCCACCATGACCTTATCCGCTTATTTTCTCAATATGCCTACATGGAGAGGGGAGCAAGCGGCCGCCTGCTCGGTGAGGCCAGCCGAAAAACATCAGCTAAGTGCTTCATCTCATAAGTAATCAGGCAAGATGGTCTTGTAGGGGAGCACCTCTGTGTGCTCCCAGTCGCGCGGCGCGCGACACGCGGCCGCGCCGCGTTGGGCGGACACGAGGTCCGCCCCTACGGAAATCGCGTTACCCAATCTTTAACGAGATAGGGTACTTAGTCGCTCCATGTCTCAAACGATGCGGGGAATGGATTTTCGTAGGGGCGTATTGCAATACGCCCCTACATGTTACCCCGTAATTTACGAGAAAGGCACTTGTCTAAGGTCCTGCTTCTTCCCCATACGATCCTTCCTACTCCACGATAGGCTTATTGGCCCTTCCAAAAACGGGAAATTTGGCCCGTTCAAACTGAGAAGCGGTACTTTACAATTAAGGCATATTCGTTCTATGGCCACTAATACAAGGTAAAAGGAACTCGATGAAACGACGTATCTCACTTCTCTTGATTTTTGCTGTAAGCACAGCAGTCGTCTTCGGTGTCATGACAGGCAGCGGCCAGGCATTCACCGCCGGCTCGATCAGTGTCAGTGGGGAGTCGTGGACGGCCTCATTTATTCCGAGCGGTAACGATAATGGTGAAGGAGCCGATTATTTCTGCGTCGCGTGTTACAACGCGGACGGTACGCTGAATGACATCGACATTCGCAACAAGCCGACGAGCGGCGCACTCACGTTCGCATCCGGTCCGTGTGATTCCACCTGGGGGACGGCGGTTTTTCCGCTGAGCGTGGTCCTGACTGATCCGAGCACCGGGCCGACGGGCGTCAGCGAAGAGTCCTCGGCGGCTGCGCCGTACTGTGGTGTCTCGTGGAATACACAGGGCGGGCAACCGCCTGATGGTGGCGCAGGCGGTGGCGCAGGGTCGCCCCCGGCTGTCCCGGTCCCCGGCTGTGATGTGACGATCGTCCTACCCACCAGCGCGGTCGGTGGAACCTTGGTTGCGCCGGCTGAAGCTCTTTTTGGGCCGGATCCTGCCATGACGACCGGGATTACCCTGGAATCCGGCAAAACGGCCAAGGTAGTTGGCGTAGACGCCAGCGGCAGTTACTACCGTATCCTCTGGAATTGCACCTACCTGTGGGTGCCTGTGGCATCCATGGGGCCGACGTTCGACAACGTATGGAACGGCGCGCCGCTCCCGACGAACGTGGTGCAGTAAGGCCAGCCGCCTTGCGCGATCCGCGCTAAATATCCAGCAAGCGGGGCAGGGTGAATCACCGGCCCCGTTTTGTTTTGGGTGGCATCTAATCGCCCCATCCTTAAGTCGGACGGGGGATAGGGGTAAACGCTCTCCGTACATGCTCTTGCTGGGATTACTGGACAAAGCATTCATCGAGGCCCAGTTGTTAATACCAATGGTTAGACAAGGCGGAATTTTATTCCAATATTAATACCATTTTTTTATTCTCCTTTAATCCGTTAATGGTACTATGTCATTAAGGCTAGACGATACTGGTGGGGTGCTCGATTGCCGTAATCTTCTAACGCCCTCCAGCAACACCATTTCGATCAATTTCATACAATCCATATTCAGGAGGCGTATTCATGAAACGCATCGTTGGTCTGTTATTAGTGCTGGCGGCCAGCATAGCCGTAATTGTGGGGGGGTCGACCTCTGACGGGAAAGCCTTTACCGATGGCTCGATCTTTCTGAGCGGCTCGCAGTGGCATGTCACCATCACACCGATCGACAATGACGGGGGCACAGGGAACGATTTTTTCTGTGCTGTCTGTTATAACGCGAATGGCACGATCTACGACATCGACATTATCACGCGTAGGGACCGGAACATCCCCTGTAGATCGACAGGGGCCATGTAACGGTACCGATTGGGGTCCAATCGGTGAGCCGATCAGTGTGATCCTGACTGATCCGACCGGCGACCGTGCCGGAGTCAGCCAGAGCGGCCCCGGCGGCGCGGCTTACTGCGGCGTTCCGTACAATATCCCCGGCGGTGATCTGGATGGCGATGGTGTGCTGAATGAAAACGATCAGTGCCCGAACACGCCGCCCAGTACACCCGTCACCTCGTCCGGCTGCACGGATACCGACAGTGATGGTTTGGCCGACACCGCCGACAACTGCCCGAGTGTCGCCAACCCTGGTCAGGCTAACTTCGACGGCGACTCACAGGGGGATGCATGTGATCCCGACGACGACGGCGACGGGGTGAACGATGGCGCTGACGCATGCCCCAACACGCCGGCTGGTACAACCGTGGGCGCGGATGGGTGTGAGGTGGTGGTGCCGCCGGATACCGATGGCGACGGCGTGGCCGACACGATCGATAACTGTGTGAATACGCCCAATGCCGATCAGGCGGATACGGACAACGACGGTATTGGTGACGCCTGCGATACTCTGTCGGATGCCGATGGGGATGGGGTAGCCGACTCGGTCGATAACTGCGTGAATGTGCTCAATCCTGATCAGGCGGATACGGACAACGACGGTATTGGTGATGCTTGTGAGGCACCGACCGGTCCTGATGCCGATGGGGATGGGGTAGCCGACACGGTCGATAACTGTGTGAATACGCCCAACCCCGGTCAGGTTGATTTTGACGGCGACGGAAGCGGTAATGCCTGTGACGCAGACGACGACGCCGATGGTGTGCTCGATGGTGCTGACGAATGCCCCAAGACGCCGCCTGAGGCCGTGGTCAATCAAGTGGGCTGCACGCGAGCGGTCGGTTGGGCCTGACCCAGACCCAGAGCCCGAACTCAGCCCGTCGTGGCCGGCTGTGATGTCAACGCTGGCTCGCCCAAGGGCGCGGTCGGTGGGACGATCCTCATCTCGACCTGGACCTACTGGATGCCAGATCTGGCCGCTCAGACGAATGTCATGCTGGATGTCGGCAAGACGGCCAAGGTCCTGGGCATGGATGCGGGCGGCGGGTTCTTCCTGGTCGTCTGGAACTGCAGCTACCTGTGGGTGCCGGTGGGCACGATCGGCCCGACGTATGACAATGTCTGGAACGGCATGCCGCTCCCGGTCACGGTCGTGGGGTAGGTGTGTTTACCCCTCCCTAAGTCCCTCCCCGTAAACAGGAGAGGGACTTGACACTCCCCTTTCTCCGCGTGCGGGGAAAGGGGGTGAGGGATAGGGGCAAACGTTAGAATAATCTGCCCGACAAGAATTGAGGAACCGATGAACGCTCAGGTTCCGTCATTCCCTTACTTTCGTAGGGTGCGATTTATTGAATAGGGGCCTACCAGATTTGTAGTTACCCGATCGTTCGAGATACGCATTCAGCACTCGCTGAAGCCGCAGCTATAACACTTGCGGCAGCCTTCCTCGCTGACGAGGGTGGCCGCGCCGCACTCCGGGCACAGATCGCCCAGGTGGGGGCGCTTCACCTCGTCGATCGGCAGCGTCAACTGCTTGTCGGAGATCACCGTCACCTGCGCCGGAATCTCGCCCGGAATATCCAGCAAATCCGCTTCGCTCTCATCCAGATATTCCTGCAAGACCTGCGCGATCCCGTCCGGCAGGCTGCTGACGCGCATCGGCCCAAAGCCGATCGAGCGCACGCCGCCGATTCCGTTCATCTGGCGCACGATCTGCATCATGCGGTTGCGCGGGCTGACGGTCGAGGTCAGGCGCAGAATATAGGAGATCAGCCGCCCCAACGCCTCGGCCACGGCGGCGGTATCCGACCCGGCCTTGGCCGTGTGCAGGAAGACCTCGAAGGGCTGGCCTTTGCCTTCGCCGTTCTCGTTCACGGTGACATAGGTCGTGCCGAGCGGTGTCTGCACGCGGTACGTCTTGCCGTCGAGCTGGCGCGGACGCGGCTTTTTGTCCTCGTTGAAGAGGCGCGGCTGTTCGACCGGCTGGGGCAGGACTTCCTGCTTCTTCAGGCGCGTTTCGGCCGTTTCGAGCACCACCTTCTCGCGGCTGCCCGTCACGTAGACCGTCAGGCCCTTGCAGCCGAGCTTCCAGCCAAGCTGATACGCTTCAGCGACGTCCGCCTCGGTGGCATCGGCGGGCGCATTGACCGTTTTGGAGATGGCGTTGTCGGTGAAGGCTTGCAGGGCCGCCTGCATCCGTACATGCTCATCGACCGTCACATCGCCGCTGACGACAAACACCCGCCGGATGGCGTCCGGCACGTCGGTCACGTCCTGGCAGGTGCCGGAGACGTTCACCTGCTCGATGATGCGGCGGATCGCGTCGTCACTCAGCCCGGCCTCGCGCAGCGCGCGATCAAACAGGGGGCTGGTATATTGCAGCGAGATCTGCTTGCCGGCATCGTTCACATAGCGCGTATAGGCCAGCGCGAAGACCGGCTCGCAGCCGTAGCCCTCGCAGCCCGCGACGGTCGATATAGTACCCGTCGGCGCGACGGTCAACTGCGCGCCGTTGCGAATCCCGTGCTGCTTGATCCCCTCGACGATCTCATTCCAGTCCAGGGTGGGGCGGCCCCAGTCATGGTGATAGGGCGCGAGCGGCTGGGGCGGCTGCCATTGGAGATCGGCGGGATCGTAGAGGCTGCCGGTGATCGCGGGGAACGGTCCGCGCGCCTGTGCCAGATCGATGCTCGTCTTCATGGCGTGGAAGCGCACAAACTCGATGATCTGGCTGGCGAATTCCTGCCCCTCGGCGGAGCCGTAGCGCACGCCAAGCGCATACATCAGATCGGCCAGCCCCATGATCCCCAGGCCGATGCGGCGGACGCGGTGCGCGGCCTCTTTCAACTGCGGCACGGCGGGCACGTAGGCGTTGGCGGAGACGACGTCTTCGAGGAAGCGCGTGGACGCTTCCACGGCGTCGCGCAGGCTGCTCCCAGTCGATGCGCCGGTCGGCGGTGAGGTGGTGCGCCAGATTGATCGAGCCGAGGCAGCAGTTTTCAAAGGGCCCAAGGAATTGTTCGCCGCAAGGATTCGTGCTTTCCAGCGAATACAGATGCGGCACGGGATTCTGCCGGTTCGCCGCGTCGAGGAACAGCACACCCGGCTCGCCGTTGTGATGCGCCTGCTTCACGATGAGATCGAACAGATCGCGGGCGCGCACGGTCTCCCAGACCTTGCCATCCTGCGGGTTGACGAGATCAAAATCGGTGTCGTTCTCCACCGCGCGCATAAAGGCGTCGGTGATCCCCACGCTGATGTTGAAGTTGGTGATCGCGTTTTCGTCCGTCTTGCAGGTGATGAACTCGCGGATGTCCGGGTGATCCACACGCAGCACAGCCATATTGGCCCCCCGCGTGACCCTCCTTGGGCGATCTCCCCAAACGCCTGTCGTACACGCGCAGGAAGCCGACCGGGCCCGTCGCGCTGCCGTTAGACGAGCGCACAATCGCGCCTTTGGGGCGCAGCCGGCTGAACGAAAAGCCGTTGCCGCCGCCCGTCTGCTGGATCAGCGCGGCGTCGCGCAGCGTCTCGAAGATGCCGGAGCCGGTGCGGCCCATGTCGTCATCGATCTGGAGCACAAAACAGGCCGCGAGCTGGCCGAGGGGCGTCCCCGCGCCGGTAAAGGTGGGACTATTGGGGAAGAATCTCAGATTGGTGAGCAGATCATAAAAGCGGCGTGCGACCCCATCGACATCGCCACCGAATTCCTCTTCGGCTTTGGCGACGTGATAGGCCACGCGCCAGAACATTTCCTGTTCGGATTTCAACCGGCTGGCCGTCTTCGCCGCGCCGCAGATAGCGTTTGCGCAGCACGGTGCGCGCGTTCTCATTCAGCCGAACCTCGCGCTGCAGATCCGCCGGGAGTGGTACTTTTTGAAAGCCATTCGAGCGTGACCCCACTTCATGCTGAGTGGTGCTCCCTTGACCCGCCATGATCGTTTCCTCCTGAATGCCTGGGGACGCTGTGCAATCCCCGCCCCGGAACAGACGAACGTTAAGATGTGGTCTGCCCGAAGCGCGAGCAGACTTGTACAAAGGTATGCAGTTGCCTGAATCTCAATCAGGACGACGGCACCTCGGCCCGGTCGCCGTTTTCTGCGGACACGATAGGCTTCGGCAACATTCTAGCCACGCCCGGCGACTGCTGTTCACCCAACAGCCCGTCGATCATGTCGCGCACGCCGACCAGATTATCGAGGCGCAAGTAAACAATCGCGTAACGGATATAGGCGATGGGATCGAGATTCTTCAAGCCCTCGATCACCATATCGCCGACGACCCGGCTCGAGACTTCGTCCCGGCCCAGGTGTTGGAGGTGGGTTTCGATCCGGTCCACCAGGTCTGTGATACCTGATGCCGGGATAGGGCGCTTGGCGCACGCGATGCGGATTCCCCGGATGAGCTTGTCCCGGTCAAAGGCTTCTCGCTCGCCGTTGCCTTTCACCAGCAGGGGCATCCCGTCCAGCACGCGTTCGTAGGTGCTGAAGCGCCGCCCGCAGGCTTTGCACTCGCGGCGGCGGCGGATCCCGCCATGCTTATCGCGCGTGGTATCGATCACGCGTGATTCCTGCTCGGCTTCGCAGTACGGACAGTTCATCGTTCAAATCCCTCAGATTTCCTTACCCAAACCTAATAAATTACGAAGAAAAAACAAATATTCATCATCTGAATATTGACTTATTCTAACCGAGATCAAACTAAAGCGAACCGCTTACAATTTAGAAAGATGAGAGATGGCAGTACATAGAGCCCGATGATGCAAATTCACATGTAAAACGTGGTTTGACCCCCATATATGGGGGTAGTACCCGTGACGACCCCCATATATGGCGGTCAGGTGGAACTTTACTGTAACACGAACGGGCGTTCTTAGACATAGTACTGGAGTACTTTTTGAACAAATCTATAACCTATTTTAAGGGTTGTCAACACTAGCTCATGGCAGGGCTTCAGGTGCCCGTTTGGATAGCAAAAAACAACTGGGAAAAAACACATTCTTACCCCTCCCTAAATCCCTCCCCGCACGCGGAGAGGGACTTAACTACGGCGCGTTTTCCCTCTCCGTTTACGGGGAGGAGACACGGGGATGGGTAAACTGGAAAAAACACGTTACCTTCCTTCGGGCAGGCAGACCAGAACCACCTGGATAGGAAGGTAACGTCGTGTGCGGAGGGTATCAAGGCCGCGTCCGAGTCCGGCGCGGCGGTTGGTCGTGCGGCTTAGTTACCGGCGGCGCAGGAAGGCCGGAATATCCAGGTCATCCGTATCATACACGCGGGAGGTGAATTCCTCCTCGACCTTGCGAACCTGAGCCTGCGGCGGCGCGGCCTGCTCTTCATCCTCGGCAGTGGGCAGTTCGGGTGGCTGCTGCTGCACCGGGCGCGGAGCCGGACGCGGCGCGGCGGTGGTCGCCGGGTTGATCCGATCGCGAGTTACCGGAGCGTTAGCCGCTTTTACCGGGCGGCGGGCGGCTACGCGGGACTGCTCGAAGCCGGTCGCGATCACGGTGATGCGGATTTCGTCGGCCATATTGTCGTCGATCACCGCGCCGAAGATCAGGTTGACATCCGGGTGCGACGTTTCCTTGATGATGGCCGCGGCCTCGTTCACCTCGAACAGGCTCATGTTCGGCCCGCCCGTCACGTTGAACAGGATGCCGCGCGCGCCGTCGATCGTCACATCGAGCAGGCTGCTGCTGATCGCTTCCTCGGCGGCCTTGCGGGCGCGATCTTCGCCCGTGGCGCGGCCGACCGCCATCAGCGCGGCCCCACCCTCGGACATGATCGTGCGGACGTCGGCAAAGTCCAGGTTGATCAGGCCGGGCACGGTGATCAGTTCCGAAATACCCTGGATGCCCTGCCGCAGCACGTCGTCCGCCTGCCGGAACGCGTCCTGCAAGCTGGAGCGCTTATCGACAATCTGGAGCAGCCGGTCATTGGGGATCACGATCAGCGTATCGACCTGGCTCTTCAGCGCCTCGATCCCGGCCTCGGCGCCCTGGATGCGGCGCGATCCTTCAAAGGTGAAGGGGCGCGTCACGACGCCAATCGTCAGCGAGCCGAGCTCCTTGGCGACCTGCGCCACGATCGGCGCGCCGCCGGTGCCGGTGCCGCCGCCCATGCCGCTGGTAATAAACACCATATCCGCGCCGCGCAGCACCTCGTACAGCTCATCGGAGCTTTCTTCGGCGGCTTTTTTCCCGATTTCGGGGTTGCCGCCCGCGCCGAGGCCGCGCGTCAGCTTATCGCCAATGCGAACGCGCGTCTTGGCCTTGCTGAGCATCAACGCCTGGGCATCGGTGTTGATGGCAATAAACTCGACGCCCCCCAGCCCCTCTTCGATCATCCGGTTGACGGCGTTGCCGCCGCCGCCCCCGATCCCGACTACCTTTATGCTGGCGAAATTGTCCGCCGATGCAAGTGAATCCGACATGATACCCTCCTAAAACCTGCGGTCCCGGTCTGGTCTGCCATTTCTACTCTTTGTTACGTGCTTTAGCGCCTATTGTAAGGCTTTTTAAAAATAGCGAAAATGGAACAGTTCGGATTTTCTAACTAAAAACAAAGTCCTCATGTGTCTTCCATGGGCGGGCCTTTGTTTGGTCGGCAACGTGGCGCCTCTCCATGATCCGGAGAGGGGTGAGGCCGATCTGGCATAAGCCCTGATTTGTTAAGATGCTTCTGCTTTTCTACTCCGGCGGTTCTTCTTCGCCGGGCAGCAGACGGCTGACCATGCCCTTGAAGAAACTCACCACGCGCTCGCTGGTGTTGTGGGCATCGCCGCGGCGCTGTCGAAATGTCTTTCTACGATCATCTTCAAGATCCATGATCAAGCCCAGTTTGAGCAATCCTACACTAGTACTATATGCCGGATTTTTGAGCGCTTCCGCCATGCCGGTGATGTTTTCGGGCTGGGCCACCCGCACCGGCAGCTTGAGCACGTCGCCGGCCACCGTTTTGATCCCCGGAAGCTGGCTGCTGCCGCCGGTGAGCACGATCCCCGCCCGGAGCAGACCGTCGTAGCCGCTGCGCTTGGCTTCCTTAAGGATCAGCTCGAACATCTCCGCCGCGCGCGCATGGACAATATAGGCGAGATCGGCGCGCTGCACCTTGCTCGGCAGGTCTTCGCCAAACGGCTGGATCGGGAATGCCTCCAACTGGCTGACGGCTTTGGGATCGGCGTGGCCGTATTTGAGCTTGACGGCCTCGGCCAGTTCCGCGGGCAGGTGCAGCCCGGCGGCGATATCGTTGGTGATATGCTGGCCGCCCACGGCGATCACGGCGGTGTGCCACACCGATCCGTCGATGAACATCGCCAGATCGGTTGTCCCGCCGCCAATATCGACCACCATCACGCCGGAGGCGCGTTCTTCGGGAGTCAGCGCCACATCACCCGACGCCAGCGGGTTGAGGATGAAACGGTCGACGAATACGCCCGCATCCTCGACACACTTCTTCAGGTTCTGCACGCTCTGCGTCGCCGCGGTGATGATATGCGCTTCGACTTCCAGGCGGAATCCGAGCATGCCGAGCGGGCTGCGCAGCCCGGTTTGACCGTCCAGGCTGTAATTGCGCGGGATGACGTGCAGCACTTCGCGCCCGTGCGGCAGCGTGACCGCTTTGGCCGCGTCCATGGCGCGCTCCAGGTCGTTCAACTGCACGCCGCGCGCATTCGAGATGCCGACCGCGCCGGTGCTGTTCATCGACTCGACGTGCCCCCCGGCAATCGACACGAACGCCCGCCCGATCTCGTAGCCGCTGCTTTTTTCGGCTTTGTGGACCGACGACGAGATCGCGGCGGTCAGGGCGCTCACGTCCATCACCGTGCCCTTGCGCATCCCGCGGGAAGGCTCAATGCCCGCCCCCAGGATGTACACATCCGCGTCGCGCACTTCGCCGACGATGGTACACACCTTCGTCGTGCCAATATCAATGCCTACGACTAACTCGCCCATAGTGTTTTTGGTTGTTGGTTGTTAGTATAGCTGTCAGCCATTAGCGATTAGCCGTTAGCTAAAAGCCAAAAGCTAACTGCTAAAAGCTAGGCGCTAACCGCTGCTCACTCACTGCCCTTCGACCCACAGCACGGTGTAAAACGGCCGGTCGGGGTCCGACATCACGATCTCGCCAGCCTGAACCCGGCCGGTAATCTCGGATGCCAGTTGATTGTACACCAACAGCTTCGTTTCCATATCATCGCCGCTGCCGAACCAGACCGTCCAACCGCGCCCGTCGTGATAGCCCAGCCCCTTGACCGGGTCGTAGAGCAGCACTTCAATATTCGGATGCCGCTTTTTGAGAAACAGCGCGCCCTCGATCATGGCCTGCGGGATACGCTCGCCCACACCAATCGGATTCTCGGCGTTGGGGGCCACGATGCGCAGCAGATCGGGCCGGTCTTCGCGCTGCCGCATGACGATGCCGTTGACATCGACCCACACGCGGACACTCTGTTCCCAGACGAGCGCGGGCTCGCGTTCGGCCACGAGAATCTGGACCATATCGGGCGGCCAGCCCACCAGCACGGTCGCATCGGCGATATTCGGCACGGCTTCGAGCCGCGCTTCGACGTCGGCCGGGTTGATCCAGAAGATATGCCGCCGGGCGATGTCGCTGTAGCGGAAAATCTCCTCGCGCGTCAGATACTTCTCGCCGCCAATCGCCACCGAACTGATATAAAACGTATCCAGTGTCAGGAACAGGTACAGGACGATGCCCAGGCCGATCACGAGCATCGCAGACACGGTGCGCCAGCTAAACACCTGCCAGACGGATACTCGCCGCCGGGGCGGGGCCGCCGTCGCTGCCTGAGCGCGACTACGCCGCGATTGGCGCTGACGCTGCGTGACATTGGCGGGAGTTGTCCCGCTGGCCCATGCCTGGGCGCGCGGCTTCATCCGCCGCAGGCGAGGGGATTCGTCCGGCGTCACCGCGTCCGGCGTCGACTTAACACGACTCAATGGGCGCACATGGCCCCGGCTTCTTACCTCGTCGCGCCGCGCGCGCCGTTGTCGGGTCGGGCTTTCGGATGGACGCATCGGTGGTCTGGACTTTCGGCTGCTCCCCGCCTTATATCCCACAGTTAACCCACAATATAATCCAACACGGCGTAAAAGTCCAATGCTTTAAGTACCAATTAAGCACCATTTTGTTAGTGTGCCGTTTTGACTTGGGTTGAATCCTGGCGATCAGCTTTCAGCTATCAGCGGTCAGCCTAACCTCACCCCCGGCCCCTCTCCATCCAAGGTGGAGAGGGATGTCAAGACGCACTTCCCCCTCTCTAGCTCGGCTGGAGAGGGGGATGCCGACCGAAGGTCGGACGGGGGTGAGGCCGTTATCTTCAGTCCACGCGCCACACGCGGATCGCGCCCTCGGCGCTGCCCGACGCCAGCCGCGTGCCATCCGCACTCCAGGCGAGTCCGGTCACACCGTGCAGGTGCCCTTCGAGCGTATGCAGCAGTTGGTCGCGCAGCGTGTCCCAGATCCGCACATCCGCATCGCTGCTGCCCGACGCCAGCGCCCGCCCATCGGGCCGGAACGCGAGACACATCACCGCGCCGCGATGCCCTTTGAGCACGCCAAGCGGCGCGCGGTCGCTCATGCCCCACAGCCGCACGGTCCGATCCTGGCAGGCCGCGGCCAGCACCGATCCATCCGGGCTGAAGACCACATCGCGGATCGCGCCCGCGTCCGGCGTGAAGCGGTGCTCGCGCGACCATGTCTCGGCGTTGAACAACCGCACGACCCCATCGTCCGCGCCGACCGCCAGGAAATCACCGTCCGGGGCAAACGCGATACACGACACGCTGCCGGCGAACTCGGTCAGCGCGCGCACCTGGGTTCCGCGCCGCACGTCCCACACGCGCACGATATGATCCGCGCCGGCCGAGACGAGGATATACCCATCCGGGCTGAAGGCGAGATCGTTGACCGGCTCGGTGTGATCGTGGGTCTCAAAGACAGCGTCGCCGGATGCGGCATTCTCGACGGCGATCGTGCCATCTTCACCGCCAAAAGCGATCAGCGATCCGTCGGGGCTGTAGGCGATGCAGCGCGCCGAGCCGGGGTCGCATTCGGAGATTTCGCGCAGCACGCCGGCGTCGGGATTCCAGACCCGCAGCATATCGTCCTCGCTGGTCGAGACGAGTCCCAATTCCGGCCACGCGAGGCCCTGCACCGCGTCCATATGCTCGGAGATGGTAACTCGCTAACTCGCCGTGCCCGGTCACGTTGTTGATCGTCCACACGCGGATGACCTGATCCCAACTGGCGACGGCGAGCTTCGTCCCGTCCGGGCTGAACGCCGCGCCGATCACGCCGCCAACGTGCTCGCCGAGCGCGCTCAGATAGTCGCCCGACGCTGACGCCCACAGCACCACGTCTTCGCCGCCGCACGAGGCCAGCAGCGGGCCGTTGGATCCCCCACGAGGACAGTATAACACACGATCCACCGGATCATGGTGGCCCTCCATGATGAACAGGTCTTCGCCGGTGTCCGCATCCCAGATCCACGCGGAGCCGTCCAGCCGCCCGGCGGCGATGGTCGCGCCGTTGGGGCTGTAGGCGACGCTCGAAATCCACGGGCCGGTGGCTTTCAGAATCTGAACCGGCAGGCCGGTGGTCGTATCCCACAGGCGCACGAGGCCATCGCTGCACCCGGCGGCGATCCGCGTCCCATCCGGGCTGAAGGCGATGCCGAGAATCGAGATGATCTCCTCCTCGTCCGGCTTGCGCGTCATGACCACGAAGCGCCTGCGCCCGGTGTTCACATCCCAGACGCGCAGGGTGCCATCGCGCCCGCTGGCGGCCAGCCACGATCCATCCGCGCTGAACGTGACCGCGCTCACCTCGCCGTAAAAGCCTTCGAAGACGTTATGCAGCGCCCCGGCCGGTGCCTGCGTCTCCGCAGGTGTCCAGACGCGCACCGTGCCGAGTCCGGTCCCGGCGGCGAGCAGGCTCCCGGCGGGGTGGAGCGCAAGGCAGCGCAGCGGCTCGGTATGCTCGACGGCAAGGCGGGGCGGTGTGTTCCAGTCGGCGGCGGGATAGAGCCAGATGCCGCGCGATCCCGCCACGGCGAGAGTCGCGCCGTCCGCCGACCATGCCGAGATCGGTGATCCGTCCGCGGCCTAAGGTGTGTAGCGTTTCGACCATGATGCCTCTTCAGTAAGCAGTGATCAGTTAACAGTTTTCAGTAATGGCCTCACCCCCGTCCGACCTTCGGTCGGCATCCCCCTCTCCGGCCAAGCCAGAGAGGGGGAAACCGACGCGCCATCAAGTCCCCTCTCTAACTCTGTTGGAGAGGGGATTTAGGGGTGAGGCCGTTATGTTACTCCCACGCGCCGAGCAGCTCGATTTCCAGTTCCAGCTCAACGCCGGCTTTCTGGCGGACGGTGTCGCGCGCCAGATCGATCAGGCGGCGGTAATCGGCAGCAGTGCCCGTGCCCGCGTTCACGATGAAATTGGCGTGGACGGACGAGATCTGCACGCCGCCAATCGTGGCACCCTTCAGCCCGACGGACTCGATCAGGCGGCCCGCGAAATCGCCGGGCGGGTTCTTGAAGATGCTGCCCAGCGACGCGCCGGGCGGCTGCGTGCGCTTGCGATGCACGACAAATTCATCGGCCTTGGCGTTGAGTTGATCGGGATCGTGGCCCGGTTCCAGGATCAGGGTCGCGCCCAACACGACGCAGCGGCCCCGGTTCCCCTTGAGCACGGAATAGCGGTAGCCATACTGCATCTGGCCGACGCCCCACACCTCGACGTGCGGGCGATCCGTCAGGTTGAAGATCTCGATCCAGCGCACCGAGCGCGCCATATCGCCGCCGTGCGCCCCGGCGTTGTTGATCACCGCGCCGCCGACCGTGCCCGGCACATTGACCGCCCATTCCAGCCCGGCGAGTCCCTGGTTCATGCAGCGCCGCCCCAGGACGGCCAGCCCTGCGCCGCTCTCGGCCTCGACGCGCCCATCCTCCTCGATCCGCAGACCCTTGGCATGGTTGACGATCACCAGCCCGCGATAGCCCGCATCCGCGATCAGCACGTTCGCGCCGCCGCCCAACACGATCCACGGCATATCGGCGCGGCTGGCGAGGGATACAGCGTCGGTCAGATCGCCAATGCTGTTGGCGACGAGCAGCGCATCCGCCGGGCCGCCCAGTCGTGCCACGGTGTGACGCGCCAGCGATTCGTCGCGCTTGAGCGCCGCGCCAAACCGATCCACTAACGTGCTGTACGGATCACTCATCGATGCTCTCGTTTTTGGTTGTTAGTTTACAGTTTACAGTTCTCAGTTCTCAGTTCGGGTTTGGGAAGGCTGAATTTCGCATCAAACGCTGGTGCCAATTACTGAAAACTGATCACTGAAAACTGTCTACTGCTCACTTCTCAAGCGTGCCAGCAGGATCTCTCCGATGCGCGGCGCGTCGCCCGCGGAGAGCAGCACCACGCGATCACCGGGCTGCACCGCGTCGATCAAGACCTGTGCGGTCGCGTCGAGGCTGCCAGTATAACGCACGTCACCGGGCCTGACCGCCCGAATTTTCTGGGCGATTCCGGCCGCATCCAATCCCGGCGTGAGCGCTTCACGCACGGAATACACATCCGTCACCAGCACGTGATCCGCCGCGCCAAACGCCGCCGCGAACTCGTCCGCCAGGGTGCGCAGCCGTCCGTAGGTGTGCGGCTGCCAGACCGCCCACAGGTCACGCACGCCGGGCTGATCGCGCTGCGCCGCCAGCGTCACGCGGATGGCGGTCGGGTGGTGCGCGTAATCGCTGATCACGGTCACGCCGCGCGCCGTGCCCACGATCTCACCGCGCCGCCCGGTGCCCTGGAAGCTTGCCAGCGCCGGGGCGATCCGATCGAACGGCACGCCGAGCGCATCCGCCGCCGCGATCACCGCCAGCGCATTCTGGACGTTGTGCCGCCCGGCCAGATTCAACGTTGCAGAGCCGATGGCGCGATCCCCACGCCACACGTTGAAGCGAATCCCGCCCGACACGTCAGGCGTGATGTCCGTGGCGAACCAGCCGTCTGCGGCGATGGGCAGCGCGTCCCGGCTCAGGGCGTACCAGCACACCCGGCCGGGATGGGATTGGCCCAGCCGCCGCGCCTCGGGATCGTCCGCGCAGGTCACGAGCAGGCCGTCATCCGGCAGGCGCGCGATAAACTCCGCGAACGCCGCGCGGATATCGTCCAGCGCCGGGAAGCAGTCGGGGTGATCGTGCTCGATGTTGGTGACGATGGCGATCTGCGGGCGCAGGCCGAGGAACATCCGGTCGTACTCGTCGGCCTCGATCACAAAGTGCGATCCGTGTCCAACGGCGGCGTTGGTGCCGGTGTTGCTCATCACGCCGCCGACAATATAGCTCGGATCGTGTCCGGCTTCGATCAGGGCGTGGACCAGCAGGGCGGTGGTGGTGGTTTTGCCGTGCGTACCCGCTACCGCGATCCCGATCTTGCCGGTCATCAGTTCGCCCAGCATGTCGCGCCGCCGGATGACCGGGATGCCCTGGGCGATCGCCGCCGCGATCTCGGGATTCTGATCGTTGGCGGCCGAGGTCGTCAGAACCAAATCCGCGCCGCGGATGTTCTCCGCGCGGTGCCCTTCGTGGATCACCGCGCCGAGGGCGGCCAGTTCGCGCGTGAAGTCGTTCGCCCGCAGGTCCGACCCGCTGACCGTATAGCCCTGCTGCAATAAAACGCGGGCGATGGCCGACATGCCAAATCCGCCCACGCCGACGACGTGAATGTGTTGTCCTGGGTGTAGCATGGTTGGCTGGCTATCCGGCTTACACAACGGCGACGATCACAAAGACGAACAGCGCGATCATCACCAGCGAGAGCAGGCCGCCGTCGCCGCCGAGCAGCCAGCTCAACGGCAGAATATCGACCCAATTGGCGCTGGTGGATCCGGGCACTACCGGCAGAATGTGCGGACTGAGGGGATATTCGGTGTTGTCCATATACCACCACAGCGACCCGATCAGCAGGTAGCCGTTCAGCAGGCCGACCAGCACGCCCAGGATACCGTCCTGAAAGCCTTCGCGGTTGGACCCCCCGCGGCGGCTGCTCCGCGAAAACCGCTCGGGGGGAGTGTGGTAGGCGAAAAACGCGAACGCGATCAGGATCGTCGCCTGCAAATAGAACTTGAAATCCTGCTCCCCATTGGTCAGCGGATCGATCACCAGCGTCTCAAGCTGCTTGAGGGCAAACAGAGCCAGGACGATGCCGGCCGTGGCGATCAATTCTTTGGTCCAGCCCCGCATGAAGCCGACGAACCCAAACATCATGATCATGAACAGCATAAAAGTCGATAATTCCATCATGGCCTGTTGTTCCCTGCCCATCGAAGCGGACGCAGCCGGGCTAATGACTCGCCCGTATTCTATATTCTACCCCTTAGTATGAGCAAAGTCGGGATTTCCGCAAAAATCGGATTGAGGACACGGGCCGCTGCGGTTATGATCAGGCTACAACGATCAACCACGGAGCGAATCATGTCGGATTACGAGCGCGTTGAACAGATTATCGTCTACCTTGAAGACCACTTCCGCGAGCAGCCGGATCTGACCACCGTCGCGGCGCAGGCCGGGCTGAGCGAGTATCACATGCAGCGGCTGTTCCGGCGCTGGGCGGGGATCAGCCCCAAGCGGTTCCTGCAATACCTGACAGCCGGATACGCCCGCGAGCGTTTGCAGCAGACCGGCAGCGTGCTCGACGCGGCGTATGAAGCCGGGCTGAGCGGACCGGGCCGCCTGCACGACCTGACGGTGAACATCTACGCCATGACGCCCGGCGAGGTCAAGACACAGGGCGACGGGCTGACGATCAGCACCGGCTTTCACGATACGCCGTTTGGCGAAGCGCTGATCGGGATCACCGAGCGGGGCGTGTGCGCGCTGAACTTCGTCACGGATGGGCATCCGGCGGCGCTCGATGCGCTGCGCGCCGAGTGGCCCGCCGCCGAGTTCCGCGCGGATCAGGCCGCCACGCAGCGCGTGATCGAGCAGATCTTCGGCGAGGACGGGCAGCCGTCGATCTCGCTGCTGCTGAAGGGCACGAATTTCCAGGTGCGCGTGTGGGAGGCGCTGCTGCGCATCCCGGCGGGTGGGCTGGTGACGTATGGCGACATCGCCGCGCAGATCGGGCAGCCGTCCGCGTCGCGCGCCGTGGGGACGGCTGTCGGGCAGAACCCGATCGCGTATCTCATCCCGTGCCACCGCGTGATCAACCGCACGGGCGCGTTCGGATCGTACCGCTGGCAGCCTGCCCGCAAGAAGGCGATCATCGGGTGGGAGGCGGCGCAGGCGGGGCGGTAAAGCGAAAAGCGGAAAGGCTTCACCACAGAGGCACAGAGGACACAGAGAAGAGCAAGGGAAAGAGAGAGAAGGGCAGGGGCGGGTCCGTGGGATCCGCCCCTTGTCGTTTACCTCACCCCCGGACGCCCCCTCTCCACGCGCGGAGAGGGGGAACCGGCGGCGCGGTCTCCCCTTCTCCTGGCTTGGCGGGGAAGGGGTAGGGGGTTAGGGGCGTCCGCGCATGAAATCCCCCGTATTCTGGTGTACAATTACAGACGACTAAACCACGCGTTACACCAGGGGCAAGCACGATGCAGGTACAGAAAACCGTCTTTATCAGCTATCGGCGGACAAATAGTATTTATGCACGCGCGGTCTTTCAGGCGCTCACTGCGCTTGGCTATGATGTCTTCTTAGACTATGAGAGTATCGATTCCGGTGCATTTGACCAGATCATTATGGGGCAGATCGACGCGCGGGCGCATTTCTGGTGATCCTGACGCCGAGCGCACTGGAACGCTGCATTGATCCGAATGACATGGCTGCGGCGCGAGATCGAGCGGGCGATTGAGATGAAGCGTAACATCGTGCCACTCGAGTTTGAAGGTTTCAGTTTCGAGACGTGAGAACAAGTACTCACAGGTAAATTGGCAGTGCTACCGCAATACAATGGGTTGAATGTGCCATCGGATTACTTTGATCAGGCCATTGAGCGGCTCGATCGCCGTTTTCTGAAGCAGCCGATAGACACGGTTCTCCACCCAGCCCCGCCTCAGGACCTGGCAGAAGTGGCTCAGCGGCAGGCGGCCGCTGAGGCCGCTCCCAGACCAACTGAGAGAGCAGCTTACGGCGGAGCAGTATTTCGAGCGTGGCATATACCTTGCGGAAAACAGGATCAAGTAGGTGCGATCGCAAATTACAACGAGGCCATCCTACTCAACCCTGACAATGCCGAAGCTTACTAACAGTCGAGGACAACGCATGTATCGACTCAAAGGACAATGCCTGGGGCGATCCACGACTATACAAGGCCATTCGACTCAATCCTCAATGATGCCATTTGCTTATTTTAACCGCGGCGATGCTCGTGGCACAAGATGACGACTATGTCGGAGCGACCAGCAGACTATAATGAAGCCATGCGACTTAACTCCCCACTATGCATTCAAGCTTATAACAGCCGGGGATTGTGCGCTTATAAGCAAGGCGATCTTACGAGGCAATGCGTGACTACGACAAGGCAATTCGCCTTGATCCTAAAGTATGCTTTGATTCTTATAGTACCGGGGCAACGTCGGGCACGACCTAGAGGACTACCCTGGGGCGATTCGTGACTTATAATAAGGCTATTCGTCTCGAAACCCGGATGCTGATACTTATATGTCAGTCGCGGTAATACTTGCGCGCAAATAGGACGATTATCTTAAGGGCGATCAGCGATTTTAATCAAAGCTATCCGCCTTGATCCACAAGACGCAAATGCCTACTTGTACCGGGGCTTACCCATTATGCAAAGACAATCTTGCTGGATCTGGCTATCGAGATTACGAAGCGGCTCTGCGGATTGACCCGAATCATGACCGGCTAAGGAGAATTTAGAAGACTCTGGAAACGCAGCGCGGCGAAGAATAGAGGCGCCGTTCATTTGCGTTTTTGTCGGGGGCGTATCGCAATACGCCCCTACGATGGGATCGTCCACCACGCGCTAATGGCTAATCGCTAACAGCTAACCGCTGCTCTCTAAATCACCTGCTTCTCCTGGTACAGCCCGAACTCCTGGCGCAGCACGTCGGTGATCTCGCTGAGGGTGGCGTAGGCGCGGGCCGCGTCGAGGATGTGCGGCATCATATTCTCGGTGCCGCGCGCCGCCTGCCGCAGCCCATCCAGCGCGCGCTGGACGGCATCATGATCGCGCGTGCGGCGCAGATCGTCCAGCCGGGCCAGCTGGCGCTCGTAGCCCTGCGGGTCCATCTCGAGGATCGGGATGCGCAGCGGCGTATCGTCCTGATAGGCGTTGACGCCCACGATCAGCCGGTCGCCCGCGTCCACTTCCTGCTGGAAGCGGAACGCCGAATCCGCGATCTCCTGCTGGAAAAAGCCCGCTTCGAGCGCGGGCAGCACGCCGCCGAACTGCTCCACGCGGCGGAAATAGTCGTAAGCTTCTTCTTCGAGATCGTTGGTCAGCTTCTCGACAAAATAGCTGCCGCCGAGCGGATCGACCGTGTTCGCCACGCCGGACTCGTGCGCGATGATCTGCTGGGTGCGCAGCGCCACCGTCGCGGCGTGCTCCGAGGGCAGGGCCAGCGCCTCGTCCATGCTGTTGGTGTGGAGCGACTGCGCGCCGCCCAGTACCGCCGCGAGCGCCTGGATCGCCACGCGCACGGTGTTGATCTCCGGCTGCTGTGCGGTCAGGCTGACGCCGGCGGTCTGCGTGTGGAAGCGCATCAGCCACGAGCGCGGATTTTGTGCGCCGAACGTCTCTTTCATCTCGCGCGCCCAGATGCGCCGCGCCGCCCGCATCTTGGCGATCTCCTCGAAGAAGTCATTATGCACATTGAAGAAGAAGCTCAGCCGGGGCGCGAACTCGTCGATTTCCAGGCCGCGCCGCAGCGCCCAGCGCACGTATTCCAGCCCGTTGCCGAGCGTGAAGGCGAGTTCCTGGGCGGCGGTCGCGCCCGCCTCGCGGATGTGATAGCCGCTGATGCTGATCGTGTTCCATTCGGGCAGGTAGCGCGAGCCATATTCGATCGTATCCGTCACCAGCCGCATCGAGGGCTCCGGCGGGAAGATGTATTCTTTCTGCGCCTGGTACTCTTTCAGAATGTCGTTTTGCAGCGTGCCGCGCAGCCGTGCCGCCGGGTAGCCCTGCTTTTCGGCGGCGGCAATATAAAACGCCCACAGCATCGCCGCCGGGCTGTTGATCGTCATCGACGTGCTGACCTCGCCCAGCGGGATCTGATCGAACAGGATCTCCATATCCTTCAGGCTGCTGATGGCGACGCCGCATTTGCCGAACTCACCGTAAGCTTCCGGCGCATCGGTGTCGTAGCCCATCAGGGTGGGCAGGTCAAACGCGACCGACAGGCCCATATTGCCCTGCGCCATCAGGTATTTGTAGCGCGCGTTGGTTTCCTCGGCGGTGCCAAACCCGGCGAACATGCGCATCGTCCAGAGCCTGCCCCGGTGCCCGGTCGCATGCACGCCGCGCGTGAAGGGATAGTCGCCCGGCAGGCCGAGATCGCGCACATAGTCCTGATCGGCCACGTCGAGCGGCGTGTAGACGCGCTCCACCGGCCGCCCGCTGATGGTCGTGAACGCTGCGCGGCGTTCGGGCTGGCGCGCCAGCGTGCTTTTGAGGATTGAGGTTTTCCAGCGCTCCCAGGCGGATCTCAACGCAGCGAATCGGTTAGTGTCATCCATCGCAGAGTCTCCATTGTGCAATCGTTATCCGATTGTAAGAGAAAGCGTGGGCGTAAGCCTACCGCCGCAGGCCGGGCGGCCAACCAAAAGGGCGGGAATATTGTTCCCGCCCCGCTGTTTGTTCTACTTAACCGGCTTCCGTGGTTACGCGCCTGACCCCGTGATCAGCGCTTCCATCTGCTCGATTTCAGCGGTCTGGGCGTCGATAATGCCCTGCGCGAGATCTTGCAGGTCGGGCCGCTCGGTGACTTCGAGGATACGCTCGGCCATGTGCAGCGCGTCGTCGTGGTGATCGATCATCGCTTCGAGCCACGCGACTTCGTAGTCCACGCCGGTCAGATGGTGATGATACCAACCCATCATGCCCATCATGCCCGCGGGATCTTCCATTGTTCCCATCATACCCATGCCGCCCTGCATCGAACCGGCTCCGGGGGCGGCGGCTGCGTCTGTGCCGCCGGGATGGTGCTGCTCGTGCTCACCGCCGGGTGCGGGCGTGGCGTCAGGTGCGGGGGCCGTGGGGGTACCCTGCATGGCAGGCCCTTGCATGGCGGGGTCGTTCCCCATCATGCCGCCCTGCATCATGCCACCTTCCATCATGCCGCCCGCCCTCATCATACCACCCTGCATCATCCCACCACTCATCATGCCGCCCTGCTGCATGCTGTAATTCATCTCCATCATCGACATGGGGTGGTATTCGATGCCATACCAGACCAGCAGCCAGCCGCGCATAATCTCAATTTCGCGGGTCTGCGCGGTGATCACACTCTGGCAGGTATCCAGCACGGTCTGCGTGGTGGCTTTAGTCAGGCAGTCGTGCGCCATATCCAGCGCCATCTGGTGATGGTCGATCATGCCTTCCAGGAAACGCACTTCGGCGCGCTCGGTCCGGTTCACCGGGCCATCGGCCCAAACGGGTGATACGAGGGTAGCCGCGGCGATCACAACCAGCAAGCACGTCGCAATCCAACGTTTTTTCATATTCAGCCTCTCTGAATGAATTAAACTCATAAGGACGATCATAATTAAAACGTTGGCGTCGCAACGCGCCAATTGGCCTGTTAATGAAGCTCATATAACTCGACCAGCACGCCGCCCGCGCTCTTGGGATGCACGAAGGCATAACGCGTCCCTTCGGGGCGGGTGCGCGGCTCGGCATTGATCATCTCGACGCCGTGCGCCACCAACCGCGCGATCACCGCGTCGATGTCGTCCACCTCCACACACAGGTGATGCATACCCTGACCCTTCTTCGCGAGATATTTGCCGATGCCGCTCTCTGGGTCGGTGGGTTGGAGCAGCTCGACTTCGCTCTCGCCCACGGGCAGAAAGGCAATATCGACGCTTTCACCGGGGTTCGACTCCGTTTTGTGCAGCGGCAGACCCAGCGCATCCCGCCAAAAGTGCAGCGCGGTATCCAGGTTCTCAACGACGATCGCGACGTGATTGATTTGTTTGATCATTCTAACCTTCCTGGGAAAATGTGTTATAGTATGGTTAAGGGGATATGCTCAAAGGGATCACAACGCATCAGGAAAGCTCTATGCCCATTGAATTGTCGTGGCTGCTTCCCGACAAGATTCTGATCTCGGCCTGGTCCGGTCACATTACTGTTCAGGATATGCAGGTACTGGTCGAAGAACTCGGTATTATTCTGGATGCCGCACCTTATACCGTTCATAGTGTGATTGATTTATCCAGTGCCCGCCAGATTGACGACGAAGCAGCCTACTACTACTTCAGCAGCCGTATCCCGCGCCACCCCCGGCGCGGCCGTATCGCGCTGGTACGCGCGCCGTTTCATGGTGCGGCGCTGGCCGATGTCTTTAACCGGGTAGCGGAACGCGAACTCTTTCGCCTGTTTGACAGCCGCGACGAAGCCCGCGATTTTCTGCTGCACCATGATTCGCCGCCGCCCAGCTTAAAGGGTGGCGAGAGCTACCGGCTGCAATCGCCCGACGATACCCGGCCGCACCGGCCCGACCGGCCAGACACGGCGGATTAGGCCCGGCTCGTCGTCTTGCGGGTATTTGCAATCCTGGCCTCACCCCCGCGGGCAGAGCGGCGCGCAGCCCCTCTCTCCCTCTCCCTGGCTTGGCCGGGGAGAGGGCAGGGTGAGGGGCGTTTAATCCGGCCCAATTGGTAAAACCGCATCAATACGCCCCTACGAAAAGCGCGTTACCCGATCTTTTAGGAAATGGGCCCATTATTGCCCCATCCGATATAAGAGATCAGGTAAACGATCCGTAGGGGAGCACCCCTGTGTGCTCCCAGTCGCGCGGAGCGCGACACGCGGCCGCGCCGCGCCGGGCGGACACAGAGGTCCGCCCCTACGATGACCTCACAATTTACCGGATGGGGCAATTGCCCTGCCCAAAAAACGGTCAACCCAAGGGTTGCCCCTACGGAAAATTGACCGCCATCTCTACTTTGCGCTGTGCCCGCCTGTGGACGATTACGCGAGGGGGTAACCGCTCACGAGCCCTGCCACTGGTCCACAAGCCGCTGCCACTCGACCCAGACATCGGTACGATCTCCCGCGTCCACGTCGAGGTCGGCGCGCGTGCCGCCTTCCTTCAGAAAGCAGCCGTAATCGTTGGGCAGGATGGCGCTGATGTGGGCCTGGGCCGCGAACGCCGCGACCGTCTCAAGCCACGTCGCGTCCAATTCCATGCTGCGCTGCGGTGCGAGGCAGTAACCGTACCACGTTTCGACGATCCACAGCTCTTTGCCATGATCGACCGGATGGCCGCGATCCACGAGAATATCCTCAATGGTGTCGAAGGTCGCCGGCTGGAAGGCGCGGAAGCCGATCTGATCCACACCATCCAGGTCGAGCACGCGCTCGTAATAATCCAGGTCGAAGTCGCTGTCGATGGCAATCGTCACGCCGATGCGCGAATCCGGGCTTTTGTCATGCACGATCTCGATCAGGCGTTCGGTCTGTGCGATCCACAGGTCAAGCGCCTCGGCATCGTCTTCGCCCGGCTGGTCAAGGCCGGTATACTGCATATAGGCTTCGGGATCGTTGATGATCTCATAGATCGCGGGCTGGTAGGTTTCGGCGAAGTATTCCACGCGCCGCTGCTGGTACTCGACAAAGTCTTCCCAGGTCAGTTTGTCCTCGTCCTCTTTTTCGCTGCCCCACACGATCAGATAGGGCGAGAACTGCGAATCCGAGAGCATCAGGTCGGCGTCGGAGGCGAGCAGGGTTTCCAGGAAGGTGGCTTCGGCGGCGCGCTGGCGGGCGATCCGGTCGGCGCGGTCCTGTTCAACTTCCGCGATCTTGTCGGCGTCGTCGTCATCGCCAGGGACAAACAGGCGCGGATTTTCTTCCTCAAACATCATATCGCCGCTGGCACTCAAGCGGATCACTGACGCGCCCAAATCGAGTTCGGCGTTGAGTTCCGCCAGCCGCACGTCAAGCTGATCGTCTTCATCTTCTTCGAGCGTTAAAAAGCTGAAACCAAGCGTTACGTTGCTGTTCGCGCCCATCGTCAGCGAGTCGGCGCTCGCTTCGGCCGACCACTCGTCCAGGTGGTCGTTGAGCCACGATTCGCGCCGCTGCTGCTCGCTGAAGTGCAAGAACAGCGACAGGATCACCAGCACGCCGGCCACCGCTGCCCAGACGAGCACGCTGCGGCGCGGCGACAGCTTGAGCCGTTTCCAGAAGATCAGACTGACCAGATTCAGAGCCAGCGCGGCCGCGACCAGCAGCACGACGACGTAGGAGATCAACGACGCAATCATGCCGAGATTGCCGAGCAACAGGCTCCCCACCACCGGGAAAAACGACTGCCAGAAATAACCGACCACCAACAGCCCGGCCGCCACCACGATCGATACTATGACCGGGGTGCGCCGCCCGCTCCACACGCCCAGCGTCGCGGCGGTCAGCAGGATCCCGCCGGCCAGGATGAGGGCCGGCCCCCACAGGTAAAAGCCCGCCCCCATCGCCACCAGGGCCATCATCACGCCCATGATCGTGACCAGCAGGCCGCCGCAGCCCTGGGCCAGCCCGCCGATGCGACTCACCATCGGTGGGGGTGAAGTCCAGACCTTGCTGCGGTCTTCGTTCGACGCTTCGATGGACCGCAGGCGCGGCAGGCCGCGCAGCAGTTCGACATGGCGATCGACCGGCTTGTCCGGGGTGGACTCGCCGCTCTCGTCCCGGATGTCATCTTGACTCATGAAGTTTATGCTCCCTTAAAAGAATGAGGCGCAGCGCCTCTGCGATGCCGCGATGTGCCGGTCAGCGCAGGCCGAGTTCCAGCCGCGCGATCACCATTCGCTGAATCTCGCTCGTCCCCTCGTAGATTTCGGTGATCTTGGCGTCGCGGAAATAGCGCTCAACGGGCAGTTCTTTACTATACCCCATTCCACCGTGAATCTGTACAGCCTGATGGGCGGCAAACATGGCGGTTTCGCTGGCGAAGAGCTTGGCGGTGCTGGCTTCCAGGGTATAGCGCTGGCCGGTTTCGGCGCTGCGCATTTTCGCCAGGGCGGCGTTCAGAGTCAGGAGCCGGGCGGCTTCGAGGCGCATTTTCATATCCGCGATCTTCTGCTGGATCATCTGGAACTGGCCGATCGGCTGGCCGAACGCCATGCGCTCGGTGGCATAGGTCAGCGACGCTTCGTAGGCTGCCTCAGCGATCCCGACCGCCTGGGACGCGATCCCGATCCGGCCGGCGTCAAGCGCGGTCATGGCGATCTTAAAACCCATGCCCGGCTCGCCCAGCACATTCTCGACCGGGCATTCGTAGCCATCCAGCAGGATCTCGCTGGTCGCGCTGGCGCGAATGCCGAGCTTGGGCTCGACCTTGCCGCGCTCGAAGCCGGGCTTATCCGCTTCCACGATAAACGCCGTAATGCCCCGGTGCCCCTGGTCGGGATCGGTGAGGGCGAACAGCAGCACCGTCCCGGCGACCGGGCCGCTCGTCACCCAGCTTTTGCGCCCGCTGATGACGTAGTGCGTTTTCGCATCGTTGAGGATGGCGCGCGTTCGCATCCCGGCGGCATCGCTGCCGCTCTGCGGCTCGGTCAGGGCATAGGCTCCGATCACCTGCCCGCTGGCGACGGGGGCCAGATAGCCGCGTTTTTGCTCCGGCGTGCCGAATTTCATCAGCCCATAGCCGAACAGGCTGCCGTTCACCGCCATGACGGTGCTGTGGGCGGCGTCGGCCTTGGCGATCTCGATCATGGCCAGCACATAGGCGACGGTATCCATCCCCGCCCCGCCGAATTCCTCCGGCACTTCGACGCCCATCAACCCCATCTCGCCCATCATTTGCACCGTCGCCAGCGGGAACTCGCCGGTCTCATCGAAGTGGGCGGCAACAGGCACGATCTCGCGCTGGGCAAATTCGCGGACCGCGTCGCGCAGCATGATCTGTTCGTCCGTCAGGGTGATCGACGAAAACGTCGTGGTAGGCATGCAGGTTTCTCCCCGTGTTGTGCTAACGTTACGGAAATTATAATGCAGCGAGGGAGCCGGTGGCGCAGGGAGACAGCGGTCAGCTATCAGCTATCAGCGGACGCCGCGGGTTAAAACCGCGCGGCTAGGAAAAGACGGAAGCCCGCTAAAGGGGCTGATCAGGAGTCCCTTCAGCGGGCTCTTTATTTATAATAGCCGAGCCGTTTATTGCCCCGTCCCGTAACAATTGAAGGGCAATCGTAGGGGCGGACCTCTGTGTCCGCCCAACGCGGCGCGGAGCGCGAGCTCGCGGCTCGCGCGACTGGGAGCACACAGAGGTGCTCCCCTACAGGGCCATTTGCCTGATCACATATGACATGGAGCATTAACCCGCGGCGGCGTCCCCCTCTCCGCGCGTGGAGAGGGGGTCGGGGGGGTGAGGCCGGCTATAGTGATAGCTAACCGCTGATAGCTGACGGCTTATGTGCTACTCCTGATATTCCAGCGTGGCGAGAATCCGCTCGATGGCGTGCGTGTAGGGTTCGTAGGCGGCATCGGCAAAGGTGAGCCGCCACAGCGCGTAACGCTCCGCGCCGACCGGAATCGCCAGCATGATCTCGCGGTAGGCCGGGGCTGCGCCGCCGGGTTGGAGCCGGTTAGGCACGGCATCGGCGGCGGGAGTGGGATAGCGCCGGTGGATCGCGTAGATGCAGTCGCCCAGGTCGTTGCGCGCCGCCAGCATGGTCTCGATCGCCTCTCCGCCTGTCCTCACGCCTGTATCGCCGCCCGTCTGGAAATACTGTTCCAGCAGGCGCATGCGCGCGCACACGTCCGCGGCGGTTTCGCCCGATGGCGGCTCGGGAAATGGATCAATGTCAAGCAGGGTCAGCGCGGCGACCATCCCATCGGCGGCCAGCCGCTCGTCATCCGTCTCGACCAGACGGACCGGCGGCAGAATATCCCCATAAACCGGGTTGCGAACCACTCCGCTAAACGGCGCTTCGAGAGTTTCCCACACGCTGGCACCGCTGCCCGTGGCTGGAAAGGCCCCGATCAGTTCGTCGCGGCGCTCGCGCCACGAGGGGTTATCCGTGTTAGCCGGCATCCAGGTTTCGGGCACTTCGACACGGAAGCGGAAGGCGGGTGTCTCGCCCACGGTGAATTCGAGCGTGCGCTCGTCCTCGGATTGCAGCCAGTCGCGCGCGGCATTCTGGATCACCCCGGAGAGGATCACCGCGGCCAGCGCGCCCACGCACGCCCCGATCAGCACGAGCGAGGCCAGCGCCCGCAGCAGCCGGTTCCCGCGTGTCCTGGGAACGGCACGTTCCGCCGGGAAGGTGCCAGCATAACCGGGGGTGCCCCATGCCGACCGCCGTTCGAGATCGCCGCGCATCTGCTGCGCGGTGCCATGCTGCGGATCCAGCCGGAGCGCCTGATCCACGCAGTAGCGGTATTCGTCCAGATCCTGCGTGGCCGCGGCCAGCCACAGCCAGCCGTCTGGCGGCACCGGCTCGTTCTGCACGGCGTAGCGCAGATAGGGCAGCGCCTCGGCTTTGCGCCCGGCCTGTACGAACTGGATGCCCTGCATCAGGTTGGGCGGTGGTGCGTTATTCATGCGGATGTGTCTCCGGCTTTACCATCGATGGAAGGGAAAAGAAGAAAGTGCTGCCCTGGCCCGGCGTGCTCTCGACACCGACCTCGCCGCCCAGCCGGTCGATCACCCGGCGAACGATCGAGAGCCCCAGCCCGTAACCTTCCAGGTGGGTCTGTTCCAGCCGGTTAAATTCGCTGAAGAGCTGGTTGGTTTTATCCAGCGGGATACCGTCGCCGTTGTCGCGCACCCAAAAACGCGTCTGCCCATCCTGCCGATCCGTGCCCAGCTCTACACACGGCGGATTGCCACCGTATTTGATGGCGTTGCTGATGTAGTTGGCCCACACTTCTTCGAGCCACGGCGCATAACCCCAGGCGGCAGGCCACTCGGTGACCTTGATCGTGATCTCGGCGTGCTGCTGGCGGATCAGATAGTCCAGGCGCAGCAGGACATTGTGGATCACGGCGGACATATCAACCACCCCAAACGTGACATCGCCCTGCTTGCGCACGGTGGCGAGCAGCAGCAGTTCGTTGATGATGGCCGACATCCGCTCACCGTACTGGGTGATCACCTGGAGATAACGCACGATGTCGGCGGTGCTGAACTGGCTGATGTCGGTCACCAGCAGGGACGCATACCCAACGATGCCTTGCAGCGGGTTTTTCAGGTCGTGCGCGACGGTATGTGAAAACGCGTCCAAATCGTTGATCAGGCGCTCGCGTTCAGCTTCGGCGAGTTTACGCTGAGTGACATCACGCGCCACCGAGATGACTTCGTCGGGGCCGATCGGCACCAGACGCGCCTCAAAATAGGTCTGGCCGGATACCGTTTCAAGCTCGTATTCCGCGGACTGCACCTCGCCGCTGTCCAGCGCCGCCTGAATCTTCTGATGGATCAGCGCGGCCACTGGCAAGGGGATGAGCTCATACATGGATCGGCCAATGACGTGATCCAACGGCTGATCAAATGAACGCAGACGTCTTTGCAGATCGCCACGAGTATCCAGGTACACGCCGGCACGGTTGAGGCGAAAAACCAGATCGGGCAGGGCCGCCAACAGCGTCTCGCTGCGCGCTTCGCTCTGGCGCGCGGCTTCTTCGGCCTTTTTGCGTGCCGTGATGTCTTCTGTGACGCCGACATAGTGGGTGATTCTGCCCTCGCGGTTTTTGACCGACGAAACCGAGGCGGCTTCCCAGTACAACTCGCCGTTCTTCTTCCTGTTGAGAAACTCACCACGCCACTCACCGCCGGTCGTAATCACCTTTGGCAGCCCCGCGTATTTCGCTGCCGGCGTGGCTCCCGATTTCAGCCCGGATGGGTCCTGACCCGTTATTTCCTCCAGAGTGTAGCCGGTGAGCTCGGTAAACCTCGGATTGACGTACTCGATGGTGCCATCCGGGTCCGCGATGATGACAGCATTCGGACTTTGTTCCACCGCACTCGACAACTTGCGGAGCAGCCCTTGCTGTTGGCGCATCTGTGCGATCTGGGCACGACTGCGCCGCAGCATGACCAGCAGCCGAAGAGATCACCACCGCCAGCAGCGCGACCGCATCAATCCATAGATGTGCCATGGCCCTACTCTTTATACCGGCCTACCCTGGGTTGGTTCCATCCAGCGGATACGGCTCGAACGTCCCCAGGTATTTGATCATCCCATCTAAATCATACACTCCTTCCGGCCAGATCGCACCGGGTTTCGGATCGTGTTCCCAGACAATGGTGGACGGCTCGTAACGGAACGCGCCCAGGCTGAAGAATCCCAGCCGGCCCCAGGGCTGCCCGCTCGACGGGTAGGGAGGCGACGCGCGGTGAGTCGCCAGCCGGGCCTGGAACGCGATCAGGCGCGGCGACCAGAACAGCAGCGGGTTAAACGGCTGCCGGCTGTGGAAGCTGCGCTGACCGTCGGTGATCAGGTGGACTTCCAGGTGCAGATGCGCGTTGTTGTACTGGACGTCGGCCCGGCCGTCGTCATGGGTGTAGATCGGCCAGCCCGACGTGCCGATGATCTGGCCGGCTTTCACGACGCTGCCCACCCGCGCGATCTGGCTGGTGGGGCTGCCGGTCAGGTGCCCATAGGCGACGATCACGTTCGAGAGCACGCGCGATCCGTCCGGCTTGCGGACCTGCTCCGGCAGATACGGACGCAGCGCGATCGATTGGTCCTGATCATTGCGCAGGAAGCGGAAATCCACGATCACGCCGTCGGCCACGGCGATGAGCGGCGCGCCCTCGTCCACGACAAAATCCACGCCGTTGTGCAGCCCGCGCGTCGTCTCGTAATAGACGGGCCAGTTGTTAAAGGCGAAGGAATTCGGGCCGAAGCCGTTGAATTCCAGGCTTGAGACCTCAGATGGCGGCAAGGAATGCACCGGCAGGATCTCAAACGGGGCGGGCAGGCCGATCCGCTCGCTTAGCTGCCAGAACCTGACATACCCCGCCGGGACCGTCTGCCGGGTGAGGTTGTCTTCCAGCTTGCGCAGACTGTCGCCGGCCAGCCCATCGACTTGCGCGAGCGACCCCACGTCCGCGCCGCGCGCTTGCAGCAGATCGCGCATCAGCGCCCGCCGGAAGGCCAGCACCGGCTCGGACTCAACCCATTCGTTCGCGACCTGGGTGTAGTGCCGCGAGCGCGGAAAATCGGTGAATTCGGCGGCGATCCAGGCGGCGTCCTGGCCTGCGCCGCGCGACCACGGGATGCGCAGCCAGGTAAAATCGCTGAAGATCAGCGCATCGACCCGGCGCTTATCACCCTCGGCCAGTTCACCGAGTTTCGGACTCGCCTTGTCTGGCTCGGCGCGCACGTTGACTCCGCCCTGCCGGACGGTGACGGTCACGCCGTGCAGCGGGATGGCGTCGTCGGGCAGCGCCGCTTCGATGGGCGTGGACGATCGCGGCGCGGTCAGGTCTTCATCGGCCACCGCCACCAGCGAATCCAGGGCAGCGGGCGCGGCCGGCTCAGCGGGCCTATCCTGCGCTGATTCGGGCGGCGCGGCGTCCTGCGTCTCTCTTCAACCGGGCGAATCATCCTCGGCGGCGACAGTCTTTTCGGGCGTGACGAGCGCGGTCACGGTCTGCTCGGCCTGTTGGCGCAGACGGATAAACTGCGCTTCGAGTTCCTGCTGGACGGCCAGTTCGGCCATCCGCTTGATGCTGTCCGTGTCCACCATCGCCAGCGTGGCCGCATCTTCGCCGCCCGCCGCGCGACCCAGCAGCCCTTTGCCTTTGATCAGCAGCCCGATCACCTGATGCACCCAGTCCGTCCCCAGGCCCATCAGGATCCCGGCCAGGACCAGATCGACCCAATCGAAGGATTCCTTAAAGCTGTCCGCCACGTCCACACCGATCGGCTCGAACAGGCGCATGTTGGTCAGGACCGCCAGGAAGATGCCGAACGTGATGCTGAGCACGGCGGCAATGGTTTTCTTGCGGGTCACGTATTGGGGCGATTTCAGCGCCGTTTCGATCACCGCTTCGGTCTGGGCCAGAGTTTTCTGGGTCTGTTCCAGGCGCTGCTGGAGGCTGGCGAGCGGCCAGTCAAGCGGGTTGGGGCTGTTGATATTCCCGGCATCCGGTGCCTTCTGCATCGCGGCACGCTTGGCGACCGCGTCGGTAAGCTCGCTTACCTGTTTCCACGCGCCGCGCAGATCCACCTGGACCAGCCCGGTCAGCCGCATCGACAGCGCGTGCAGGGTATGACTCGCATCGAGCAGGGCGCGCTCGACCCAGTTAAACACGAATTCGATCACCCGCTCGATCAGGGTGGCCCCTACCAACAGCGGCATCAGGCGCGCCGCCACCGTGTCCAGATCATCCGGGCCAGCCGGCAGGCCGGTGGGAGTCGTGCCATCCTGCGCCAGCGCCGTCCCGACGACCCACAGCGCCCACAGCAGCCACGCCAATACGATGGTGATCCGCAATATTCTGCGCGTTCGGGCAGCCATTGTTATCTCTCCTTCAATTGCTCCACATGGTGGTTAGTATAATCAAACCTGGCTGTGGGGGAAATTCGTGGGGCCAGCCTCACGCCCGGCCCCTCTCCATTCAATGCGGTTTTACAAATTGGGCCGGATTAAACGCCCCTCACCCGCTATGCCCCCCTCTCCCCGGCCCGGAGCAGGGCGAGAAAGGCGGCTCTGCTCTCCCCTCTCTAGCTCGGCTGGAGAGGGGGACTGAGGGGGTGAGGCCAGGAAAGCACGAGGGGCTAGTTATACCTTCTGGACTTATCTCACCGCGCCGCCGTGATCACCCTCAGCGCCAGCCCGATCAGCGCCACGCCGCTCAGGATTTCGAGTCCCTGCCGCACGCGCGGCTGCTGCAAGATGCGGACGATCCGGCCCAGAAACAGGGTGAACAGCGCATACCACAGGCCGCGCACACCCACATGGATCGTGGCGAGATAAAACGATTTGACGAGCACCGGCTCGCCGGGATCGATAAATTGGGGGAGGATGGTCAGGTAAAACAGGGAGGCTTCGGGGCTCAGCAGGAGCGTGACCAGTCCCTCGGTGAATGAGCCTTCCCCGGCCCATCGTCCGCCGGCCAGCGGCACGGGTTCGACAGAGACGGCAGAGGACGGCGCGCGCCATCCCCGCCGGATCGACTGCGCGCCGAGATAACAGAGATAGGCCGCGCCGAGCAGCTTCACTGCCTGGAATGCCTGCTCCGACTGCACCAGGATCAGCGACAGCCCCAGCGCGGAGAGCGTCGCATGGACGTAGACTCCCACCGTGCCGCCGAGAATGACGCGGAAGCCCGCATGCTGCCCGCGCGCGATCACGCTGCGGGTGATCAGCATGGTCGTCGCACCGGGCGTGATGGAGAGCGCCGCGACAATCCCCACAAAGGCGAGCAGGTGGCTGTTGGTCACGCGGTCATGTCCCGGCCTTACGTGCCTCGATCACGACCCAATCGCCCTGCGTGCGCCGCCGAGTGGGTTCCAGGCCGGTCTGGCGCAGCGCCGCTTCGACGTCGTCCGCCTGATCCTCAATGATCCCGCTGAAGATCGCCTGGCCGCCCGCGCGCAGCACGCCGCCCAACCCCTCCGCGCACATTTCGATGATCGCTTTCGCCAGGATGTTACACAGCAGCAGATCAAAATGGCGCGCCGTCGTTTTGAGCGTGTCCAGGCTGCCCTGCTGCGCGATGATGTGATCTTCGACGCCGTTCAGCGCGGCGTTTTCCATGGTGGAATTGACGGCGATATCGTCAATATCGAGCGCCAGCACTTTCGACGCGCCAAGCCGGACCGCCGCGATCCCCAGGATGCCCGATCCGCAGCCCATGTCGATCACATCCACGGCGCGCCAGTCGGCCAGCATATCCTCGATGCTGATCAGGCAAAGCTGCGTTGTGGGGTGGGTGCCTGTTCCGAAGGCCATGCCGGGGTCCATCACCAGGATCACATCGTCCGGGCGGGCGTCCGGGGCGTCCGACCACGCCGGGCGGATATACAGCCGCCGGCCCAGGCGCAGCGGGTGATAGTGCTTTTTCCATGCTTCGGCCCAGTCCTCGTCGTTCAGCACGTTGAAGACCGGCTCCGGCATGGGATAGAGCTTGCCCATATACCACAGCGCCTCGCGAAGCTGCTGCTTTTTCGCCTCGGCCTGATCGTCCTCGGGGAAGTACGCGCGCACGATCAGCCGGTCGGCGGGCGGGATCTCGTCCGGCCACACCTCGATCGGGAAGCCGGCCTGCTCAATCGCCACGCCCTGATGCCCATAGCGGTGCAGTATATCCGCCACCGCCTCGGCCGCTTCGCCATCCACCTCCAGCGATACCTCAATCCAATTCATGATGTTCCTCTTACTCCTATCAGGGATATTGTTATAAAACCGTAAAGATTTGGGAATTTTAAAGATACACATCTTGCTTTTATAGGAAAATGTGCTAATATTTTAATTGACGGGGTCTCATTGACGCGTGCTGAACCAGTTATCGTAGCCCCATCGTGACCAACAGGCCCCGTCCTCCTCCTCAAAGTGATACGCGCAAGGGAAACGGGCATCCAACAGGGTGCCCGTTTCTCGTGTGTTAGCCTCACCCCCCGCCTCCTGAAAACAGCGATTAGCAGTTAGCGATTAGCCATTAGCTTAACCTCACCCGCCGGCGCGTTGTCAGAGAGGATTTCGTAGGGGCAGGGCTTGCCCTGCCCAATAGGGCTATCCTTGGGTTGCCCCTACAGAGGCGTACTACACAGATACCATCTTGAATTAGGCACCGATGTGCCGAGCTAAGCTGGCCTCACCCCCGGCCCCAGTCTGTACACCAAGATGGAGAGGGGAGCACGACGCCGAACTTCCCCCTCTCTAGCTCGGCTGGAGAGGGGGAAAGCGTGCTTGTCACGCCGGGGGTGAGGCCAGTAAGATACAAGAGGCTGACTAATCCCCGCCGAAGAAATCGGCCACGCGATCCAGAAAACCGCGCCCGGATTTTTGCGGCATGACCTCGCGGCCCAGCACGCGCCCCAGCTCCTCGAACGCCTGCCGCTGCTCCTTGCTGAGCTTGGTCGGAACCTGCACGCTGACGATCACCAGCTGATCGCCCCGGCCGGACGTGGTGCCATCGCGCCGCAGCTTGGGCACCCCCTTGCCGCGCAGCCGGATCACCTCGCCGGACTGCGTGCCCGCCGGAATGGTGAGTTCCATATCGCCGTCCACGGTGGGGATGCTGATGGCGTCGCCGAGCGCGGCCTGCGCCACGTTGACCGAAACTTCCAGCAGAATATCCTGGTTGCGGCGCTTGAAGAATTCATGCGGCACCGCGTGCAGCACGACGTACAGATCGCCGGACGGTCCGTTATTGGGACTGGGCTCGCCTTCACCCGCCAGCCGGATCTGCATGCCTTCGTCCACGCCGGGCGGGATCTTTACAGTAAGGGTGCGCGTCCGCTGGATGGTTCCCTGCCCGTTACACTCGTGGCAGGGCGTATCGACAATTTCGCCGCGCCCATGGCAGCGCGGACACTCGGTGACATTCACCATGTTAAAGCCGAACGCCTGCTGCTGGCGGCGAACCTGTCCGGTCCCGTTGCAGTCGGGGCATTTGCGCGGCGAGGTGCCCGGCTCGGCACGGCTGCCCTGGCAGGTCGGGCATTTTTCGCGGCGGCTGACCTCAATATCGACCTCCGCCCCGAAGACCGCCTGCTCAAAGTCGATCGTCAGATCGTAACGCAGATCGCGTCCCTGGACCGGTCCGCGCTGCCGGCGGCGGCCCCCTAAGTTCGAAAATCCACCCAACCCGCCAAATAATTCCTCGAAGATCTCGTCAAAACCGGGAAATCCCCCATTGAATCCGCCGCCGGGGAACCCGCCGCCATTGACGCCGGCGTGCCCAAAACGATCGTAGGCCGCGCGCTTGTTGTCATCCGACAGCACGGTATACGCCTCGTTGATCTCCTTAAAGCGTTCTTCGGCGTCCGGCGCGCTGCTCACATCGGGGTGATACTGGCGCGCCAACTGGCGAAACGATTTCTTCAAGTCGTCTCTCGAGGCGTTACGAGAGACTCCTAAAACCTCGTAGTAATCTCGGGGCATGGCTGTATTGTCCTGTTCAACGGTGTCAGACCGATTTTAACCTACTGCCGCCTCACTTGAAAAGGGCGATATTACGAATCGTTATGAGTTGTGAGTAAACCTCACCCCCCGGCCCCCTCTCCACACGCGGAGAGGGGGGAATCGGTCGGCATCGCGACGGGCTCCGGCGTATCATTGAGTTTACCGAACATAACCGTCCGGCTTCTATGAGTATAACGAGGTATTGCCGTGGAAGTTGCGACCTTCGAGGATCTGCAAGTCGAATTTCTGGACCGTGTCAGTCAGGCGGTCTATGCCAGCATGGCGACGATCGACACGAAGGATCGCCCCCGATCGCGCATCGTGCATCCGATCTGGGAAGGCGCGACCGGCTGGATCGTCTCGTGGACGGAGACGCTCAAGAGCCAACATCTGGCGCGCAATCCCCATATTTCGCTTGCTTATATCAAGGACATCGAGAAGCCAGTCTATGTCGAATGCACCGCCGAATGGAAGCATGACCGCGCGGAAAAACTGCGCGTGTGGGACGTGATCAAAGCGACGCCGCCGCCGATGGGCTACGACCCGGAGCCGCATTTTGGGACGGTGGACCATATCCATTTCGGGCTGCTGAAGCTCACCCCCTGGCGGATTGAGCTGTATCACCTCGGTGGTGAGTTGATCATCTGGCGGGCGAAGTAACCTCACCTCTGGCGAGCAGGGAGAGGGGCGTATCGCAATACGCCCCTACGGAGCCGAGTTTGACTCACAACTCAAAACTCACAACTTACGACTCGAAGAAAAACAATCGCAGAGGCGAATGGTGCATGCCCCTGCGAGGAATAACAGTCTGAAAGCGTGAAGCGGTTAGTCTTCGTGCGGGGGGCGACTACCACCGCCACCGCCGCCACCGCCGCTGCCACTGCCGCCGCTGCCACCACTGCCGCCGCGATAACCGCCGCGATCACCACCACCACCGCCGCGATTGCGGTCATAACCGCCGCCGCCGCGACTGCCGCCGCGATCACCACCGCCGCCACGACTCCCGCCGCGATCACCGCCACGGTAACCGCCACCACCACGACGATCACCGCCGCCGCTCCTGCCGCCGCTGCCGATCTTCGTATCGTTGCGGCGCGCTTCTTCGAGCGTCCAGCCTTCGAGCACGGCCTGCCGGCTGAGGCGGATCTTGCCGTCGCCGTCGATGTCGGTGATCATGACCATGATTTCATCACCGACCGAGACCTCGTCTTCAACGCGGGCGATGTGGTGATCGGCCAACTGGCTGATCGGCACCAGTCCATCCTGGCCGGGCAGGACTTCGACAAACGCGCCGTAGTTTTCGACGCGCGTCACGCGCCCGGTGTAGATGCGGCCCAGTTCCGGTTCTTCGACCATCGCCAGGATCATGTCGCGGGCGCGGTCGGCACTCGGACCGTCGTTGCTGGCGATGAACACGGTGCCGTCTTCGCCAATATCGATCTTGGTGTCGGTCTTCTCCTGGATGGCACGGATATTCTTGCCGCCGGGGCCGATGATCATGCCGATCTTGTCCACGCTGATCTTGACGGTCTCGATCCGAGGCGCGTAGGGGTTGAGTTCGGCGCGCGGCTCCGCGATGGCAGTGTGCATGACCTCAAGGATTTGCAGGCGCGCGTCACGGGCCTGGGCTAACGCCTGCCGCATGATCTCATCACTGACGCCCTTGATCTTGATGTCCATTTGCAGCGCCGTGATCCCGCGCTCGGTGCCGGCCACCTTGAAGTCCATATCGCCCAGGTGATCTTCCATACCCTGGATGTCGGTCAGGACGGCGTACTTGTCGCCCTCTTTGATCAGGCCCATCGCGATACCGGCCACGGGGCGGATCAGCGGGACGCCGGTCGCCATCAGGGCCAGCGTGCTGCCGCATACGCTCGCCATGCTCGTGCTGCCATTGGACGACATGACCTCGCTCACGACACGGATCGTGTAGGGGAAGCTGTCTTCCGGCGGGATCATGGCGACCAGGGCGGTTTCGGCCAGCGCGCCGTGCCCGATCTCGCGGCGTTTGGGGCCGCGCAGCATCCAGGTTTCGCCGGTGCTGTAGGGCGGGAAGTTGTAGTGATGCATGTAGCGTTTGGTGTCTTCGGGATACAGGCCGTCGAGCGGCTGGCTGTCACGCGGGGTGCCGAGCGTGCAAATGCTGAGCACCTGCGTCTGCCCGCGCGAGAACAGGCCGGACCCATGGACGCGCGGCACGGCATCGACTTCCGCCGACAGCGGGCGGATGGTCGTGTAATTGCGCCCGTCGGGGCGGATACCTTCTTCGAGGATGCGGCGGCGCACTTCCTTCTTGAGCGTTTCATTCAGCGCCTCGCGGACGTCGCTCAGGCTGACGGGGTCGGATTCGTCCGGTACGACGGTTTCATACTCACCGACCAGGCGCTCGCGCAGCAGTTCCAGGGCTTCGTTGCGCTCGTCGCGCTCGGTCTTGGTCGCCACGATATCCGCGATCTCGGCCTGTACCTTACCCGCGACTTCACGGGCCAGATTCTCGTTCACGGCGGAGGGCTTATATTCACGCTTGGGCTTGCCGACCGCCGCGCGCATCTCTTCCTGCATGCGGATAAGCGGCTGCATGGCGTCGTGGCCAAAGCGCAGCGCGCGGATCATCGTTTCTTCGTCGATCTCGTTCGCGCCCGCCTCGACCATGATGATCGCGTCAGCCGTACCCGCAAGGCGCAGATCGAGCGTGCTGTTTTCCATCATGGGGATGGTCGGGTTGACCACAAACTCGCCGTCGATCATGCCGACGCGCACCGCGCCGATCGGCCCGCCCCACGGCACATCTGAGATGTGCAGGGCAGCGCTGGCCGCGACGATCGAGGGGATGTCCGCGTGATTTTCCTGATCGTGGCTGAGCGGCATCACGATCACCTGCACTTCGTTGCGCAGGTCTTTGGAGAACAGCGGGCGCAGCGGGCGATCGGTCACCCGCGCGATCAGGATGCTGGCCGTCGAGGGACGCCCTTCGCGCCGCATAAAGCTGCCGGGGATGCGCCCCGCCGCGTACAGCTTTTCTTCGTAGTCCACGCTCAGCGGGAAAAAGTCCACGCCTTCGCGGGCGATCTCGCTCATCGTGGCGGTGCCGAAGACCAGGGTATCGCCAATGCGGACGGAAACGGCTCCGCCTGCCTGTTCGGCCATCTTGCCAGTTTCAATGACAAATTCATCATTGCCCACCATCGCGCTAAAGCGGTGGGTGGTGTGTTCACTCATAGTTTGAATTCCTCCGAATTCATTAAAGACCCGGAGGCCAGGGACTGGAACATGGTGTCAAAGGGCGCGGGACCAAGCCGCGCAGGTTGACCGCAGGTTCCAATTCCTGCCCCTCCGGGCGCACCATCGTTATGCGGGCGATCGTCGCCCGAACGGAAAGACTATACTCACGATCCCTATTTTAGCAAAAGCGCGGATGGTTGACCCGCGCTTCTGTTGATAGGCTCACAAAAACTTAGCGGCGCAGACCCAACCGCTGCAGCATGGCGCGGTAGGCTCCGGGGTCCTTGCGGCTGAGATACTTCAGGTGGCGGCGGCGCAGACCCACCATCTTCAGCAGGCCCCGGCGGCTGTGCTCGTCGTGCTTATGAATTTTCAGGTGCTCGGTGAGCTGCTGGATGCGTTCGGTGAGGAGTGCGATCTGGACTTCGGGTGATCCGGTGTCCCCTTCGTGGCGGGCAAACCCTGTGATGATTTCGCCTTTTTTCTCTTTGGGCAGTCCCATACGTTGCTACGCTTTCTGCTAGTAGTGCCTAGTCACCGGGCGGCCTGTACGGGGGGCCGCTGGTCAGTACGAACGATGTTAATCAGCCACAGTTGAGCATTATATCATCCGCTGCCGGGGTTGGGAAGGTTGAATGCACGCGGGGCGGGGGCGCTTTGGGTATTTTGACCAACGGTTGACCTCACCCCCGGCCCGAAAACAGCGATTAGCCGTTAGCGATTAGCGGTTAGCTTGACCTCACCCCCCGACCCCCTCTCCACGCGCGGCGAGGGAGAGCCGGTGAGGGGGGCGTTACAATTCAATTTCTTTGGCGGGGCAGAACGGATGACCGAAAATCGGAGTGACGAATTCGCAAGTCCATGTAGGGGCGGGTTAACAAACCCGCCCAGGGCGACCCGCCGGGTCGCCCCTACAGATCACCTGAAGAGGTTTAGGGTGGGGTAATCCCCCGGTGCCGCCGCCAGTAGAACGCCGCCAGGCTGACGCCGGACGCACACAGCACCGCGCAGATCAGCAGCGCCGCCCGCACGCCGATGGCGTCCGACAGCCCGCTGATGAACAGACCGCCGAACGGGGTGCTGCCCGCGAACAACAGAAAATGCACGCTCATGATCCGGCCGCGCATCGCATCAGGAGCCGCGAGCTGGATCAGGGTGTTGGCCGACGTGGCAAACGTGATCCCCGCAAAGCCGAGCATGACCAGCAGCGGAGCCGACAGGATAAACGCCGGCGAGAGCGCCAGCGCCCCAAAAATGATGCTGAACGCGCCCGCCCCGATCAGCATCCGCTGCATCGACGTTTGCGCCAGATAGGCTGTCACGACGGCCGCCATCAGCGACCCGATCCCCAGAAACGACCCCAGCGATCCAAATCCAGCAGCACTGGTGTGCAGCACAAAGCGCGCCAGCAGCGGCAGCACCAGGCTGAAGTTGTAACCGAACATACCGATGAATCCCACCACGATCAGCACCGGCAGGATCGTCGGGCTGTTCCAGGCGTAGGCGATCTCCCTCTTTCACGCGCTGGATGGCGGTGTCGTGCAGATCGATCGTGGCGGGGTGCAGCAGGCGGGCATCCATCCGAGACAGGGCGAGCAGGACCGGGATAAAGCTCGCGGCGTTGAGCAGCAGTGTCGGCGCGATTTCGATCTGGTCGATGATGAGGCCGGCGATGGAAGGTCCGAGGACACGGGCGGTATTGAAGGCGGTCGAGTTGAGCGCCACCGCGTTGAGAAGTTCCTCGCGCCCCACCATCTCGACCACGAAAGCCTGCCGGATGGGGTTATCGATCGCAGTGATCAGGCCGAGAATCGTGGCGAGGATGTAGATATGCCAGAGCTGGATATGATCGGTGGCGACCAGCACGCCAAAAATCAGCGCCTGGATCATCGCGGCGAACTGGGTGGCGATCAGGGCGGAGCGTTTGGGCATCCGGTCGGCCAGCAGGCCGCCATACAGTGACAGCAGCGTGATCGGCAGAAATTGCAGCGCCGTGACGGTGCCTAGCGACAGCTTGGATCCGGTCAATTGCAGCACGAGCCACGCCTGCGCGGTGGTCTGCATCCAGTTGCCGGTGAAGGAAATGATCTGTGAGGTCCAGAACAGCCGGTAATTCCGGTTGTGCAGGGCGCGAAACCCGCTGGTCAGCCGGGCGGTGTTGAGTGTCAGTGTGCGGCGGTGCGTAGTGATCCCCCCAGACAGCTTGGTTCTGAGTTGTGAGTAAGCGTTCAGCTATCAGCAGTCAGCTTTCAGCTTAACCGCATCCCCAGCCTTCTCTCTGGCTAAGCCGGAGAGGGGATTTAGTGCAATTACGGAACTCATCGTTGGCGTGTATATTGTACGGGCGTCATTGCAATACGCCCCTACGATGCCAACTATCTGCTCCGGTTGTGCATTAGGGGGTGTGGCCCATGTTTGACTCAAAACTCACAACTCAAAACTCACGACTCATAACCCCTGCGCCGTGATTTTCGATGTGTACCGATCTACGTCTCGTCGGTGCTATCGCCGGCGACCATACACACCGTATGGTGCGTGCGGAACAGGCTGTAAAGATGCGGCTGGCCGGGTACGGACTTGAGCACGTTCTCCGACTGCATAATCGAGATCCACAGGTCGAGATCGTGATCGTCCAGGCCGGTCTGCTCTTGCAGCGCCTCGCGCGTGATCGGCTGGCGGCTCTCGTACAGGTTGAGCAGCGCCCGGATAAAGGCGTTGCGATTGTTCAGCGCGTCCTGCACCTGCGGCGACTGCTCGACCAGCGAGATCCCCTTGGTGGTGAACTCGCTCTGCGGGTTTTCGTATTCTTCGACCAGCACCGAGCCGTCTTCCAGCATCTCCTCAACGGCCTGCTGGAACGTCGTGCCAGGGTCGAACGGACGCAGGCGGCGGTGCAGGCTCCCCAGCGGGCACCACGCAAAGCCCCGGAAGGACGTGAACTGCTCCACGCTGACGATGATCCGCCGCACCATGTCGTCCACGTCTTCCTGGGTGACGCCGGGAAGGGGCGGCACGCTGAGCGGCACGCCTTCGTCGGCCAGCTTGATCACCGGCACGAGGTCTTCGGGGTTGTGGCGGTGCGGGACAAGTTCGCGCGTCAGGATGCCTTCGCGCACCAGCGTATCGACCCATTCCGAGCGCCATGTATCCGATGGTGTTGAGGCTCGGCCCCAGCAGCCCGTGATCCATGCCGATGCCTTTGAGCAGGAAGCCGTAGTTGACGTATTCCCAGCCGCGCACGTGCAGCGTATTGGCGACGCGGTGCACGATCCGGTCGCGGATCAGGCGCGTTTTCTGCACGATGGGGTTGGATGGGTTCAGCGTCACAGCGTCCGAGTTCGGAATCGAGGACCAGCATGCCGCGCCCGGCCGCCTGGTTGATCAGCGTGTCGGCGCGATCCGAGTCCGGCACGGCGCGCGTGGCGATCAACTGCCGGACCAGCCGTTCGAGCGCCACAGCGGGCGCTTCGGCTTCTTTCAGCAGGATGTCCAGCTGCAAAATGAGCGTGGACCACTGCGACGGCCGGAATTCGGGTTCTTCGTCCAGGGCCTCTGGCGAGGCGGCGGCGCTGGCCGCGATCACGTCGATGTGGCGCTTCAGGCGCAAAAGTCTTCGACATATTCGACTTCGAGCGCGGGGTTGGATTCGACCGTGCGGCTGGTGCTGCCGCGCACGCCCCACACGATCACCTGCTTGTTGCGCGTCCGAACGGCGCTGAAGACCTCGTTAAAGTCGCGGTCGCCGCTGGCGATGATAAACACGTCGGCGCTGTCGGTGTGGGCGCTGTCGTCCAGCACTTCTTTGGCGATGCGCATATCGGCGCTGTTTTTGCCGGGCAGGCTGAAGACCGGGTCGATGCTGGCCCGCGCCAGCCGGCTCGGCACCTCGTCGGATACTTCGCGCCCGGTGTGATCGGTCAGCGGGCCCAGGCTGCCGCGCTGGCCCCAGGGCGCATAGGCCGCCATGTGGACAACCTGCCCGTGTTTCTGCGCCTGCCGGATCATGCCGCTGATCAGCCCGTCGATGTCCAGGATATAGCCCTGCTCGCTGAGGCTGATCGAGATATTCTCGAAATCGATGTAGAGCGCGACCGCTTTACTGGGGATGCCCAGGATGCCTTCGAGCGGCTGGAAGATGACATTGTGCAGGTCGGCGGGCGGCTCGTCGGCCCAGATGCGCACGCGCGCCCGGTCGGTCGTCTGGACGCGATGCACCAGCGTCGAAATATCCAGGCGCGAGGTCGCGACGATCAGCTCGTCCACCGATTGGTCTTCGAACGAGAAATAGTGCATCAGCAGCGCGTCGGCCACGACTTTGCGATCCGGCACGTTGAACAGGTCGTAGCCTTCACCGGCAAAGACCTGCTGCACGCCTACTCCCGCGCTGGTGCTGGGGCGGCGGTAGCGGTTCCAGTCCGCGACGGCGATCGCCACAAGCTGCGGATGGACTGCCCAGGCCAGCCGCCAGCGCCGCGCTGTTGAGCAGCGTCCGCGCTACCGCCTGAAGATCCTGGGCAACGCCCCGCGATTCCAGACGTTGGAGTAAATCATCTACGTCAACGATCAAATAAGCAGTCATGAGAGCGCTCTCTACACCCGTAAACACCTTAGCTCACCATGAGCAAAGGGAAACGCAGGAGGAGATAGCAGGCCACTGCGAAAACGGGGGAGCGATGCGACGATCGGCGGTAGTAAACGCTATATTGGCAGTGATAAATCCCAATTAACCGGCTTCGTCCCTAAAATATTTGTAGGCGAAAGCTTCAAAAAATCTTGTCGCTGATGTCGACTTTACCGGCGCTGCCTGCTATCAACCCATTTTCATTGTATCAAGCCCTGAGCCTTTAGCCAAGTCGTTTTTATCGGAATTTACAAGTCTCGCACAGGTGTTTGGTCTTCTACTACTAGTCGCGTTACAATATTGAACCAGGAGCGAGCAGTTGATTGTTCACAGGGATTGGTTATTGGTTGTTGGTTTTGAGACGTGAATTTTGAGAGCGTGTGTTTCGAATAATTTACCCCTATCCCCGTCCGACCTTCGGTCGGCACCCCTTATCCCCGCACGCGGAGAGGGATTTAGGGAGGGGTCAACTACGCGATATATCCGGCTTCATTTCTTAGTGCGTGTTATGCACTTTTGGCCCCTATCCCGGCGAGCAAGCTCGCTTGCCCTTTCCCCACAAGTGGAGAAAGGGGAGTGCCAGAAGTCCCTCTCCACCCGGTGGGGAGGGATTTAGGGAGGGGCTATTTCCCAGCGAAAGCCGTTCCATAACGTCACCTGATTTTCTATAGGATGAGGCATCACATACCGCCCGAATCATTGATCGCTGAGCAAGTCGTTTAAAAGGGGAACCCTTGACCAACCCGACGCCGCCTTCACTTACCAGCCCGCCGTGGAGCACCGCCAGCAAGCGCCTGATCGCGTTGGGCGCGATCCTGGCGCTGTACCTGTTTCTGCGCCGCGTGGATCAATCCGTCTTTCTGACGATTGCGGTGACGTTCATCCTGTCCTATATGCTGTCGCCCGTCGTGACCTTCTTCGAGCGCCGCATGAGCGGGATCCAGAGTTATGGCACGCGCCGTTCGCTCAGCGTGCTGCTGACCTGGCTGCTGGTGATCGGCGGGATCGCAGTGTTTATCGCGCTGGTGGTCCCGGTGATCTTTGTCCAACTGCGCGCCTTTGCCGAAGACCTGCCCGATCTGCTCCAGAACACCGAGGCGGATATCAAGGAGGCGTTGGACAAACGCTTCCGGGTGGGGGAATACACCATCAACCCATGGGATGAGCTTCAGCAGCTCATCGCGCCACCCAGCGCAGATGGCCAAGAAACGACGCTGACGCAAACGCTGCAAGACGCCGTGCTGCGACTGAGCAACCCCGCGCTGGATATTCTGGGCGGCGTGTTATCGGCGTTGCTCGACCTGTTTTTTATTCTGGTCATGTTGTTTTACCTGATGCGTGATGGGCCGATCTTCGCAGCGGGCGTAGTCAATGCGGTGCCTGAAAGTTACCAGGGTGATGTCCGGCTGCTGCTGCACGAACTCGGCCTGATCTGGAATGCCTATTTGCGCGGGCAGATCATCCTGTGTCTTGCGATCGCCGCCGTGGTGTTTACGGCCGCGCTGATCCTGGGGCTGCCCCAGCCGATCCTGCTGGGGATCGTGGCCGGGTTCCTGGAGTTTATCCCTAACCTGGGGCCGGCGCTGGCCCTGATCCCGGCTGTTATGTTCTCCCTGACCGCCGACAGCGCAACCATTCCCAGTTTGCAGGCCGGGCCGTTGTACGCGCTGGTGGTTATCCTGACGTACACGAGCATTCAGCAGTTGGAAGCGATGTTCCTGGTGCCGCGCGTCCTGGGCCGCAGCCTGGACCTGCACCCGTTCGTGATCCTGGTGGCGATCCTGATCGGGGCGAACGTGGCCGGGATCGTGGGCGTGGTTCTGGCCGCCCCAAGCGTGGCCACGATCCGCCTGCTGGCGCGCTACCTGCGCAGCAAACTGCTGGATGAGGAGGTCTTTACGATCGAGCCGGCCTATGTGCGGCAGCGCGGTATGATTTTCCGGTTGATTTATTTCTTTTTGGGCCATCGTTTCCCGGTTGCGCCCCAGGCAGATCGGCTTATCGAGCCGCGTCGCGAGGTGGTCGAATCCGCTGACGCCGCCAGCCGGGCATCCTAAACTGGCGTTATAATTGGAGCAACGACGGCTAACGAGAGGGAATAACATCGTGGAAAGCCTACCATCTCCAACGCTTACCCGTGCCGATCTGACCATCCGTCCCGCTCGCCGGGAAGACCGCGCCGCGCTGGAAGCGATCGCGAGTCAGATATGGGACGGCGAAGATTACCTGCCGGACGTGCTGGACGACTGGTTCAACGATCCCTACCATGGGTTTTACGTCGCGGCGCTGCGCGATCAGGTGATCGGCGCGGCGAAAATCACCCGGTTTGCGGATGACGAGTGGTGGCTCGAAGGGCTGCGCGTCGATCCGGCTTATCAGAGGCAGGGCCTTGCCCGGATCCTGCATCACTTTGCGCTGAATCAGGTCCGGCAGATGGGCAGCGGCGTCGTCCGTTTTTCCACCGCTTCAACCAACGAGGCCGTCAAGCGGCTGGCGAAAGAAACCGGCTTCGACCACGTCGCGGCGTATCTGCCCTACGGCGTGGATGCGCTGGATGAGCCCGTCCAATCGGCGGGGCCGCTGAATCCCGACGACGCGCCGCGCGTGCAGGCGTGGCTGGATCAATCCGCCTATGTCGCGGCGGCCCAGCACAGCTATGAAGTGGACTGGGTCTTCTACCGGCTGACCGCCGGACGGCTCGCCAATCTGCTGGCCGCCGGACAGGTCTATGGCTGGTCCCCAGACAATCATCACGATCCACTGAGCGGCGTGCTGATCCTGAGCCCGGCTGATCAAACGCGCTGGCCGGACGATCCCACGCTGCGAGTCGCCCTGCTGGACGCGGCCGATCGCGTCGGTGCAGCGCGCGATGTGCGGCGGCTGGCGGCGCAGTTGGGCCGGGTGCGCGTGCGGACCCGCGTGCTCAACCGTCCCGAGTGGGTGGCGGCGTTGGATCAGGCTGGCTACTTCCGCGAGTGGGATGCTGAAATCTGGTTATATGCGCGTGATATCCGCCTGACCGAACACGCCGACGTTCGGACCGAGGTGGTACCGCCGGCGGAGAATTAGACAACTGATTTTTGAGTGCTTCACTTCATAAGATGGTCAGGGCAACTTGATTTTGTGGGGGCGTATCACAATACGCCCCTACGCTTATTTCCACCCCTGGTGATATGTAAGGAGGGGTTCATGAGCGACCATTACGAGCGGTGGGCGCGGCGATCGCGCCGGCCTCGGCCCCCGGAGACTCTGAGCACCGGCAAGATCGAGACCGGCTATCGGCTGTTCTGGACAAAGCTGGTGCTGACCTGGGATGCGCCCCGCCGTGCCACGATCGCGGCGCGCGTGGCGGCGCTGATCGGCGCACCCGACTTTGAGCCGAACGCGCTGGAACGGCGGTTCCGCGTGGAGGATCTGGACGATCAGGCGCACAGCGGGGCCAGCTTGCAGGCGTTGGTCGACGTGCTGCGGGCGGTGGAGGAAGAGGAGAGCGAGGAGTCGTGAGTTTACCTCACCCCCCGTCCCCCTCTCCACGCGCGGAGAGGGGGAGTCGGTGGCGAGCGCGGCCATTCTTGTAGGGGCGGGTTCACAAACCCGCCCAAACGATCCGTAGGGTCGCCGTAACGAATTAGCCTCGACCCTGGCCTCTCTCCACGATGTGGAGAGGGGAAAAGGGGCGGGGGTTAAGGGGTGAGGCCATACTCACGACTCACAACCCGATCGTAGATCAACCGTCAGGGAAGCATCGCTTTTCCGTGTGCTGGGCGTGTATTGCCGGGTGGGCGAGTCTGCTAGACTTGAACTATGCACATGTGGGAGTTTCTGGGAGGGAACATGATGTCGTACCGGATCGGCCGCCTTCTGACGGCTGGACTAATCACACTGATGCTGATCATGGCCGTGCTGCCGTCGAATGCCCTGGCCGGGGGATCGATGGGCGCGCGCCAGATGTTGATTTTCTACTACGATCTGATCAATACGCGCGATTACGCGAACGCCTATGCCCGGTGGGTGAATCCGCCGCAGACCTACGCGCAGTTCGTCGCAGGCTACGCGGATACGGCGACCATCACCACCTATTTCGGCGGCTTCCAGTCGTTCGGCACTGGCCGGATCGATGGCCGCGTCGCCGGTATCCTGGTCGGCACGCATTGGGACGGCACGCAGACCGCCTACAGCGGCTGTTATGATATGCGCTACAACGACGACGCCACGGGTATCGGACAGTGGTCGATCCTAGGCGGGAATTTCACGCCCATGGCGTATGTGCCGATCTCCGGCGCGCGCGATGACGGTGGGATCGGCGCGCTGCTCGGCAGTATCAACTGCCTGCCGCGCTATAACCCGGACGGCTCGTATGTGGCCGTGCAGTACATGCTGTCGGATTATGTGGATGCGGTGAACCGGGGCGACTGGGCGCGGGCGTATGCCTTCTGGGACGTGCAGAGTCCTATCCGCCAGACCTACGAGCAGTTTGTCAACGGTTGGACGACGACTGTCGAGACGGTGCTGTTCTATGGGAATTACCAGTTCAGCGGCACGACGCGCGCCGCGGAAGTCGGGCGAATCCCGGTGGTGATGATGGGCTACCACACCGATGGCAGTCTCGCCGCCTATCAGGGCTGCATCGGCATGTATTTTGATCCCGGAACGATGCCGTCGCAGTGGCGCATCTGGAATGCGTATCTCGCCCCGATGGTACTCGTCACCACGCCGACCGATGCGCAGATCGCCGGCGCGCTGAACGCGGCGTGTTATTAGGCCCTTATGCTAGTTGATGTTTTTCGGCTGGCCTCACCCCCCGGCCCCCTCTCCGGCCCAGCCAGAGAGGGGGAGAATCAGGGCGGCCAGTCCCCCTCTCTAACTCGGTTGGAGAGGGGGATGCCGACCGAAGGTCGGACGGGGGTGAGGCCAGGATCTAGCATAAGGCCCTATTAGCAAAATACATCCCTCAACAACCGGTAGGGGCGGGCTAACAAGCCCGCCCTGGGGGACCCGCCGGGTCGCCTCTACATCTTCCAACGCGCCTGGATGTCCGCTACAATCTGCCACACCTTCGATTGAGCATCTCAGGAGCGCGCCCTATGCCATCCATCGCCTTTGATCGCGCCGCCGATTATTACGACGAAACGCGAGGATTTCCACCGGGCGAAGAAGGTCACATCGCCGCGCTGTACGGCCGAGCCGGCAACCTGACCGCGAGCAGCCGCGTGCTGGAGGTCGGAGTCGGCACCGGGCGGATCGCGCTGCCGTTAGCGGCCCATGTGCGCGCTGTGGTTGGGATCGATCTCTCCCATGCCATGCTCAACCGCCTGCATGCCAAACAGCGCGGCGAGCCGGTATATATCGCGGTGGGGGATGCGACGCGGCTGCCGCTGCCGTCCTGCTCGGTGGATGCAGTGGCAGCGGCCCACGTCTTTCACCTGATTCCGGACTGGTCGGCGGCGCTGCGCGAGGTTGCGCGCGTGCTCCGACCGGGCGGTGTGCTTCTCGACGGTGGGAACGACAGCGGCCCCCTTGATAAGGATGATGCGCTCCTGTGGGATGCCTGGGACGCTGTCGCCGGAAGCTACACGAAGCGAACCGTGGGTGTACAGCGCGAGGAGCTTGATACGTTTCTGCCCGACTCCGGTTGGCAGAAGGTGGGCGAAACGCAGGTGCATCGTTATATCATACGGCACGCGCCGCAGATCTTTCTGGACCGGCTGGAGCGGCGTGTCTGGTCGAGCCTGTGGAGCGTGCCGGACGAGGTGATCGCGCAGGGAATCGCCGCCGTGCGGAAGACCATGCGCCAGCACGCCATCGATCCGCAGCAGGTGATCGAGGTTGAAACAGGTTTTCACGTGACGGCGTATGCACCGCCGGAAGACGCCGAGGGTTAGAAACTGCAGCGGAAATGATCGATGCAGGAAAGGCCTGCAAGTCCGCTGAAGGGAGCACACTGTGTTTGCAGTCCCCTACCAATCGACGTTATCCGTATTAATAACCGGAACTGCATTTAACGTCCGGCTCCAGAATCCAGGCGGTCATTAAGCAAAAATTTCGCCCGGTGGACGAAATTCCTGTGAGCGGCGGCGGATGTGGTGCGGCCGCTATTTCGCGTTCACGTAGGCTGAGAACGCCTGGCGGAACTCATCGCCAAGCTGCGCCTCATAGACCATCACCAGCAGGCGCGCCATCTCCATCTCGGACTGCTCGCGCACGAATTCCTCGCGGGTAGCCTGATCCCACGCCTCCCAGATCTCGCGGAAGCTGGGACGGTCATACAGCGGCCCCAGGATGTCCTCTGTCACCTGCGCTTCGAGCATTTCCAGCTCGCCGCCCTGCATGCTGCGCTTGATCTTCAGATACGCCGGGACAAACACATCGTGCGTCAGGGGACCAAGCTCGGCCAGCTCGTAGCCGAGATCGTAGACAAAGGTGCGGAAGTCGTCCCCCTCCCACAGCGCGTCCAGCACCACGCTGGCCGCTTTACAATACACACACATAGCGGTGCTCCCCTGGTGAAGCTCACATCAAGCCCCATCATTATAGGTCGAAAACATTCCCCGCGAAACGTTCTCATCCCATCAGGCGGGTTAGCTCGTCCTTGAGCATATTGCGCAGCCGGTAGATCCGGTCGTAGAGCAGCACGCGCTCGCCGCGCACGTCGAAGGGCAGCGGCTCGCCCTGGTGCGCGACCAGCACCGTCGGCGTCTGGACGCCCCACGCATAGCCCACTTCCAGGTATACGTTGGGATTGCCGCTGTCGAGCAGCGCCACCAGCAGCCGTGCCGTGCGAATGCGTTCCAGCATGCGCTGTTTGATGTCCCCGGTAAATGAATCCAGATCCAGCCGCTCGCAGAGGAAGCCCATATCATGAACGGCCGGCTGAATCGCCAGATAATACTGGTCGTCGTATTCGTCGCGGAAAGGCATTGCCACAAACACGTGCGGCGTCGTTTCGTCGGCTTCCGGCTTGCGGAATTCCCGCTCGAACGACTCGGGCCCGGCCATGACGGCGGTCGTCCCGGTGTCGCGCTTCGCTTCGCGTGCGGCGGGGGCCGGCGGCGCATCCGGCAAAAAGCGTTTCAGCGCGGCCTCGATCACGCGGACGCGGTTTGGATCTTTTTCCACGAAGGTGATGCGCTTGAGGGTGGGGGGGTAGTGCCCGGCCTGATAGGCGTCGGCCATACCGAGCAGCAGCGACCGGAACGCCTCGACCTCGTCCAGACCCGCGCCGGTTTTGACGCCGTGCAGCGTCGTGACCATGTGCTCAACGTCCAGCCCGGCTTCCCACAGCGCCTCGATAAACCGGCTGCCCAGGTCGCGCAGTTGGGGATAGAGCAGGCTGAACACCGGCGCGGTCCCGACCATCAGCACATAATCCGCCTCGGAGACTCTGGTCCCCGGCCAGATGCGGTACTCGTTCATGCCGGGCAGAATATCAATATCGTCTTCGAGATATTTGCGGACCTGCGCGCCCAACCCGCCGGACTGCGGCGCGTGTTTGACGGCCAGCACATCCGCCTTGAATTTCAGCGCATCCCCCTGTACCGCTTCGACCACAAACCCCAGGTTCATACTTCCCGACTCGGCCATACAATGTCCTCGTAAATGTTTCCGTGTGGTACGTTGTCTGCTGAACATTCGAGAAAGGTCATTTTCGTAGGGGCGTATCGCAATACGCCCCTACAGATTGCTCCACAATTGACAACATCGGACTTTGATTCCACATCCGTGAATTGAAGGACTATCCGTAGGGACAGGGCTTGCCCTGCCCAAAAACGGGCAACCCAAGGGTTGCCCCTACGAATCACCACAAGCCTGGAGGGCGGGATAACTCATCACCCCTACGGCTTACCCACCTGCTCGCGGATTACGTTCACCGCATCGTCAAGGGCGGTGTGCGGATCTATTTCGCCGGTGCGGGCCAGATGAATGGGATCCTGGATCATCCAGACCGGATCCATGAGCGTAATGTCCGGCATGCGCTGACCGTCGAGCAGTGCCTCCGCGAACCCCAGCAGCACCGGATCGTCCACCTGCTCATAGACTCCCATGTGCGCGGGCAGCCGGCTGATGTTCTGGTAGATCGTCAACATGCTCTCCTGGCTGCTCAGGACGTCCAGCACAAAGGCACGCGCCGCGTCTTTATGCGGAGTGTGGGCATTCACCATCAAGCCCTGCACATGCACGAACGGACTGCCCGGCTGGATACCCGCGGGGAAGGCGGAAACCGTATAGGGGATCCCCTTTTCCTGAAAGCGCCAGATTGCCCACGGCCCGGTGATGATCATGGCGGCCTGGCCGGTCTCGAACGCGATATGCACGTCCTCCCATTCCAGCCCGGTGGGGATCAGGCCGGCCTGCGTCATATCGCGCAGCCATGTCACCGCCGCGACCGCGCCATCGTTGTTCAGGCCGATGTCCTGCGTGTCCCAGGTGCCATCCGGTCTTTGGCCGTAGACATAACTGCCGTAAGCAGACAGGATCGGGTAGAAGTGGTACAAATCATAATCGTGCAGTACGAATCCGTAGGACGCCTGACCGGAGTCCTGAAGCTGCTGCGAGATGGCGCGGACCTCGTCCCAGGTCGCGGGCGCGTCGGGCACTAATTCCGGGTTGCGCACAAAGGCCAGGCTCTCAAGGGCAAAGGGCAGGCCGAACAATTGCCCCTCGAAACTCATTGCCTCGATGGCAAACGGCACATAATCCGCCGTCCGGCCGCCCAGGTCCAGCGGTTCGAGCAGGGCGTCTGTCAGAAAGGGAAACATCCAGTCGTCCGAGCCGGTGATGATGTCCGGGCCGCTGCCCGACCGCGCTTCGGCCGGGAATTGTTCCTGTATCGCCTCCGAGGACAGCACCTCGATCTTCACCGGCACGCCGTAACGGTCGGCCAGTTCTTCCAGCGGGAGCCAGAAGCCGTCCCACATCCAGATCACCAGCGGCTCCTGTTGGGCGCTGGTGCGCGTCTGCACCGATCCGAGCAGGATGATACCGATCAGAATCAGCCCGATCACCCGAATAAGCCTGTTGTTACTCATGTTTTTCGCCCTCCCACGACCGGCTGTAATTCACGCGTAGTTTATCGAGAACGGCCTGTTCGAGATCAATGTCGGTCACTTTGGCCAATTGCAGCAGGTAGAGCGCCACGTCGGCCAGTTCGCCGGCCAGCGCAGCCTGATCGCCCACCGCGCCGTTCCACTGGAAGTGCTCCAGAATCTCCGGCCGCTTCGATACAGATCGAGACAGCGATATTGCGCGGGGTCTGCGGGCGCGGGCTGTCTGGTTCGTACCAGCCCTTGGCCCGCACAAAGTCATCCATGTGCCGTGTCAGTTCGGTGATGTCCATCGCCTGTGTCTCCGTTCGCCCCCTATTATACGCGCTTTCTGTCGCGCGGCGCGTGTGCGCGGGAAGAAGGATTCACCACAGAGGGCACAGAGAACACAGAGAAAAGCAAGGGAAAATCAGAGGAAAACTGCTCCCTTGAGGGTAAGACTGCACAATAGCGTGATTAGTTTGCTGCCGGTACGCCCTCTCCCCTTAATCCCCTCCCCGGCCAAGCCAGGGAGCTTATAAGCCGGCGCTTTCTCTCCTCTCCATATATGCAGCTGGAGAAAATAAGCGGATAAGGTTGATGTAGGGGAGCACCCCTGTGTGCTCCCAGTCCGCGCCGGGCGGACCTGCGTGTCCGCCCCTACACAATCACGTTATCTGCTTAAATAGTCAATCTGTATTGATCGAGAGGGGCCGGGGGTGAGGCTCCTTCAACTTGCACCAAACGGCGCGCGGTGGTAAAAGCAAAATCGCACATCAAGACGCGCGTATGTCTGGGAGGACACCATGATACAACGATGGATCATCCGCCTGATGGTGGTGCTGGTCCTGATATTGGCCGCGTGCGGCGGGGAGGACTCGAAGGAGGACGATCGCGGCGATAACCCGGCGCAGACGCCGAGCGCGACCCGCCGCCCCCTGCCGACTCCGGCCGGCCCGACCGCGACCCCGCGCGATCCCGCCCCGCGCAGTGAGTCGCTGCCGCAGGTTGAGCCGTTCGACTTTGAAGCGCCGTTCTCGGTGGGGAATTTTGTGCGGCAGTCCATGCGCGGCAACGTCACCTCCGAGCGGACCGGCGGGCTGCAAGCGTCGTACCTGTTTGATCAGAATCTCGTCTCCCTCACGGTGTATTACTTCGAGCAGGCGGATCGGGCGGTCGAGACGGTGCGGTTTGTGCTGGAAGGGTCGAGCGTGACCGGGGCGGTCGAACCTGCCTATTACGGTCCTACCGTCGCCTACGGGGTTGTGACGCTGCGGAGTGGGGGGAATCTGGCCGCGTGGAGCCATTACGAGTGGGCCTTTATCGCGCAGACGGCCGGATCGGCCGACGTGCTCGACGAATTTCTCCAGTCGTTCCCGTACTGATGCGCGTGCGGCTGCGGTGGCTGGTCCGCGGAATGCTGATCCTTGTGTTGGGCGGGACGATCACCGTTGGGACGCTGGCCGCGATCATCGTCCATTATGGTGCGGCGAACCGCGCTCGCCCCGCTGACGTGATCATCGTGCTTGGCGGGGGTGAGATCGGGACGACGCGCCGCGCCGAGCATGCCGCCGCGCTGTACCGGCAGGGTTACGCGCCGTATGTGCTGTGTGAAGGCAGCCTCGTTGAAGGTGAAGCGATCTCCGAGGCGGCGCGCTGTGCCATGGTGTTACACGATCACGGCGTGCCCGACGATGTAATCCTGCTGGACGAGATCAGCCGCAGCACCGAGGAAAACGCGATCGAAGCGGCGGCGATCCTGCGGGCGCGTGGCTGGCGGGATGCGGTGCTGGTCAGCGACGATTATCACCTGTGGCGGGCAAGCTGGCTGTTCCGATCGAAGGGGGTGCGCGTCTGGACGAGTCCGGCGCAGGCCACGACCGGATCGCTGCCGGTGTCGGAGACGGTCTATGGGGTGCTGCGCGAGATCGCGGCGACGGGCTGGACCGTGGGCCAATCGCTGCTGAGGCGTGAGTAGACAGTTTGCAGTAGACAGTTTGCAGTTTTTGGTTCTTAGTTTTTGGTTGTTGGTGAAAGTTTGTCGCGTATCTCAGGCGCTTTTCTCGGCCAAAGAAGCTGCCGGACGTTAACCCCGTTCCGGCTACGAACTCAAAAAGTTTGTGAAAGACTTTGATCGCACCGGGAGCCACAGCGGTGCTCCCCAGTCCTTGCGGTAGCTCGTGAGGTCTTACCGCGCGTCTCGGCACGTGCCCGACGCTCTGCTGCTGCGGCTTCGCCTGTTATCTTTCCACGCCAGGCACACCGCACAAAAACAAAGTAAACTAGAGACAGCATAAAGCCAGAGCGGGAGCGTGGGGCATGGTGCGGATCCTGGTTGTGGAAGATGATCGCGATCTCCGGTTTTTGTACGATAAAGCCCTGGCGCGGCAGGGATACGAGGTATCCGTGGCGCGCAACACCAGCGAAGCGATCATTTACCTGACCAGCGGTGACTACGACGCTGTGATCCTCGACATGAATATGCCGGACGCGCCCGGAACGAGGGTGCTCGAGTTCAAACACCAGGATGTCCGGCTGCGCCATATCCCGGTGCTGGTCGTATCGGCCAACGAAAATTACCGCGTCCAGGCGCGCGACCTGGGGGCAACCTATTACCTGATCAAGCCGGTGCCGCTGGATGATCTGACGCGGGTGCTGAAGGCGGCACTGACCCCGCCGTAAATAGCCTCAGGTTGCCTCTGTCGTCGTGGTGAGGGGTAGCGCACGCCGATATATCCCCTCTCAACCCATGGAGAATGCATTTGTAGGGGTGTATTGCAATACGCCCCTACTGCGTTGTATATCCCTGTGTACGGGCGGCGACCAGCCGTAGGGCAGGCGTTGTTCGCTCGTCGCGCGTGTTCGGCGCATCCGCCTACAATAGAAACAGGGGCCAAGAACAAGTTATCGGCCGGTTTCCACGCGGTTGGAGTTTGGCCTATAATGAAACGCGGGGTGAGCATGCAACGGGGGCCGCTGCTTGTAACGAGTAGACTTTTGGAGGGAAACCGATGAAGAGACGAAATCGATGGGGTTTAGTGGCGCTGCTGATTTTGACGATCAGCCTGTTGGCGGGCCTCAGCCTGCTGGCCGGCGGGCTGGCGATCGCGCAGGACGACGATGCGCTGCCGCCGCAGGTGGTCGATACGATCCCACTGGCGGGCGAAGAACTGCCGCTGGATGGCCCCGTAACCTTCTATTTTGATCAGGATATGGACGCGGCCAGTGTCGAAGCGGCGTTCAGCGTCTCACCGGCGGTGGCGGGCGATCTGTCGTGGCCGACGGCGTCTACGCTGGTGTTCACGCCCACGGCGGACTATGAGCGCGCGGCGGAATACGCGTTCACCATCGCGGCTGCGGCGCAATCGGCGGCAGGCGTGCCGCTGGCCGATGCCTACACGCTCAACCTGCGCACCGTGGGTTATCTCGAAGTCTCCGAGGTGCTGCCCGCGCCCGACTCCGAAGCGGTGGATACCGATGCGATTATCACCGTCATCTTTAACCGTCCCGTGGTGCCTCTGGTCTCTGTCGAGGATATGGGCACGCTGCCCCAGCCGCTGGTGATCGATCCGCCGGTTGAGGGCAAGGGCGAATGGCTGAACACCTCGATCTTCATGTTCACACCCGAAACCGGGCTGCGCGGCGGCACCGACTACACGCTGACCGTAACAGCCGGGCTTGAAGACGTGACGGGCGGCATCCTGGCGGAAGACTTCACGTGGAGCTTCACCACGCTGCAACCCGACGTGCTGGAGATCTACCCCTACGACGGCGAAGAGGGCATCGTGCTGGAAACGCCGGTGAATGTCACATTCACGCAGCCGATGGACCCGGCGTCGCTCGAAAATGGCGGGTTCACGCTGTCGTATGCCTACCCGTTCCCCATGACAGAGAGCTGGGTCGAAACCGATCCGGTGCCCGTGACCGGTACGTTTGAATGGAATGAGAACTTCACCGAGCTGACCTTCCAGCCCGACGAGATGCTGGAGCTTGGCGCGGCCTATTTCGTCGTGCTCGACGCGGAAAAGGCGCTGAGCGCGACCGGGGCGACGCTGCGCGAAGGCGCGATGAGCACCTTCACCACCGTCCCTTACCCGGCGATTGTCGAAACCTCGCCGTTTGATGGCGAGACGGAAGCATCCCCCTACGGCGGGTTCACCATCTATTTCAACACGCCGATGGATCTGGACTCGCTGGAAGACAAGGTGATCATCGAGCCGAAGCCGTGGCGCGACTTCGATACCTATTTTTACGATTGGCGCTACAGCTACAACCTCGAATTCGACACCGAGCCGAGCACGGAATATACCATCACGATCCTGCCGGGCATGAAGGATCGCTACGGCAACGAGATCACCGAAGGGCTGACGATCAACTACGTGACCGCTGAATACCCGCCGGAACTCTCGATCCAGGCGACGGGCGATGTGGGCATGTACAGCAGCCACAACCCGACCACGCGCGTTTTTGTGACTCACCGCAACATCTCGCGCATCGATCTCAGCCTGCACCAGCTCTCGCTCAACCGGCTGGCCGAACTGACCGGGCCAAACAGCTACGACGCGTGGCGCAGCTACAATCCACGCGCGCGTGATTTGCTGCGCCAGTGGTCGATCGACGTCAGCAGCCAGCAGGATCAGCGCCGCTACGAACTGCTCTACATCGCCGACAAAGGGCCGAGCGGCATATCCAACATTCAATGCCTCGGCGCGCCCGATCCGCAGGTCAAGGTGGGGGACGTGGCGATCATCACCAAAGAGGACGAGCGCCCGCTGAACATCCGGCAGGAGCCAAACCTCGATGCGACGGTCATCTCGCAGGCGCTGGTCGATGAAACGATGCAGATCGTCGGCGGGCCGTTCTGCGAGGGCGGCTACCTGTGGTGGCAGGTGCGGCTGGATAACGGCATCACTGGCTGGGCCGCCGAAGGCGATCAGACGGTGTACTACTTCGAGCCGCTGGGCAAGGTTCCCACCGATCCCAACGCGCCCGATCAGGAGGCGTTCGGACAGCCCTACCAGCCGGAACCGCTCGCGCCGGGCGCTTACGTGCTGACCAGCACCTCGCCCGAAACCGAACAATACGATTACGGTCCGCGCCGGCATGTCATGCTGGTGCAGTCGATCAATGTCACGCTCAAGTTCAGCCAGGACACGGCGCTGGCGTGGGTCAACGATATGCAGAGCGGCAGCCCGGTGCCGGGTGTGGAAGTGATCTTCTACAACAGCGGCTTTAACCCGGTGGCGCGCGCCACGACCGACGACGACGGCCTCGCCGTGGCCTCGATCCCGCATCTGGTCGATCTCTACTCGACGATGTACGCGGTGGTGGACAGCGACGAGACCTCGACCAGCGGGCCGCAGTTTGGCTTCGCGGCCAGCCAGTTCGCCAGTGGGATGGATCCCTGGCAGTTCGACATCAACATGGACTACCAGCCGGAAAACTTCACGGCCTACATCTACACTGACCGCCCGATCTACCGTCCGGGCCAGCCGGTCTACTTCAAGGGTATTCTGCGCGACCGCGACGACGTGACCTATACCGTCCCGGACACCGTCACCGTGCCGGTCACGGTCTATGACGACCGGGGCGAGATCATCTACGAGGAAGACCTGCCCGTGACGGCGGAAGGATCGTTCAGCGGCGAAGTGCAGCTTGATCCCGAAGCGCCGCTTGGCTACTACCGCATCTCGGCGGGCGTGGGCAGCAATGTCCGCGACGAGTTCGGCCAGAGCTTCAGCGTGGCAGAGTACCGCGCGCCGGAATTCCAGGTCGATGTGACGCCGGCGGTTGATGAGGTGGCGCAGGGCGATACGATCCAGGTCGCCGTCGAAGCGCGCTATTTCTTCGGCGGCTCGGTCAGCAACGCGACCGTGCGCTACAGCGTGCTCTCGCAGGACTACTACTTCAACTACGCGGGCGATCAGCCGGGCTATTGGTCCTTCCGCGATGAGAACTACGACTTCTACGCGCCCGAATACTACGGTCCCTATGGCGAAGTGGTGGACGAAGGCGAAGCGCAGACCGACGCGATGGGCCGCTTCCTCATCGAGCTACCCGCCGACCTGGGCGACAAAGTCGAGAGCCAGACCTACACCATCGAAGCGAGCGTGACCGACGAGAGCGATCAGCTTGTGGCGGGCCGCGCGTCCGTGGTGGTGCATCAGGGCCTGCTGTATGTCGGCTTGCAGCCGGAAGAATATGTAGGCCGCGCCGGGCGCGAGAACCTGATCAACATCCTGGCGGTGGACTGGGACAGCCAGCCCGTCGCCAATCAGGATGTCGACTACGAGGTGGTCGAGCGGCGCTGGTTCAGCGTGCAGGAAGAGGACGAATACGGCCGCACCGTCTGGACGTGGGAAGTCGAGGAAACTCCGGTCGAGGCGGGCAGCGGCAAGGTTGTCACCGATGAGAACGGGCTGGCGCAGATCCGCTTTGTGCCACCCGCGGGCGGCGTCTATAAGGTCTACGCCACGACCACTGACGAGCGCGGCAACACGATCAAGTCCAGCGCGTTCATGTGGGTCAGCGGCGAGAACTTCGTCAACTGGCGGCAGGAGAACGACAACCGCATCCAGTTGATTACCGACAAGGACGAGTATGAGGTCGGCGACACCGCCGAGGTGCTGATCCCCAGCCCGTGGCAGGGTGAAGCGTGGGCGCTGATCACGGTCGAGCGCGGCGACATCCTGACGCACGAGGTCATCAAGCTCGAAACGAACAGCACCGTGTACGAACTGCCGATCACGGGCGACTTTGCGCCGAACGTATTCGTCAGTGCCATGCTGGTCAAGGGCGTGGACGAGGAAAACCCGACGACGTCCTTCCGCATGGGCATGGCGGAACTGATGGTCGATACCAGCCAGCTGGTGATGAGCCTGGACGTCGAGTCGAGTGTGGACGTCGATGCGGGCGAGTTCGCCGGGCCGGGCGACACGGTCGATTACACCATCAAGGCGACGGATTACCAGGGCACGCCCGTTCCCGGCGCGGAGATCGGCGTCGGCCTGACGGATCTGGCCGTGCTGACGATCGCGCCGGCCAATTCGCCGGAACTGCTGCCGTTCTTCTACTCGGAGCGCGGCGTCTCGGTGCGGACCGCCAGCCCGCTGACGATCAGCGTGGACCAGGCGACGCAGGTGATCATCGATACGATCAAAGGTGGCGGCGGCGGCTACGGCGAGGGCGGTATCTTCGACGTGCGCCAGGAATTTGTCGATACGCCGCTGTGGGCTCCGCATGTCGTCACGGATGAGAACGGCGAGGCGACGGTCAGCGTCACGCTGCCGGACAACCTGACGACGTGGCGTCTGGACGCGCGCGCTGTCACGACCGGCGCGGATGGTCCGATGCTGGTCGGGCAGACCACGTTCGATCTGCTCAGCACCAAGCCGGTGCTGATCCGGCCGGGCACGCCGCGCTTCTTCATCGCGGGCGATCATGCGACGATGGCGGCGATTGTCAACAACAACACCAGCGAAGACCTGCTGGCCGAGGTCATCCTCGAAGGCACGGGCTTCATGTTCGCGGACGGCGTCACGCCGAGCCAGTGGGTGAACATCCCCGCCAAGGGCCGCGCGCGCGTCGATTGGGCGCTGGACGTCCTCGACGTGAAGGAAGTGGACGCGACCTTTAAGGTCAACGCGGGCGACGGCAAGTATACCGACGCCAGCAAGCCGCCGGTCAGCCAGGGCAAGCCGCTGCCGGTCTATAAGTACGAAGTGCCGGAGACGGTCGGCACCGCCGGGACGCTCTACGGTCCCGAATCCGGGAGCCGCACCGAGGCGGTCGTGCTGCCGCACCGCTTCAACGTCACGCAGGGCAACCTGACCGTGCGGCTGGATCGCTCGCTGGCAGCGGCCACGATCGACGGCCTGGAATGGCTGCGTGAATACCCGTACTACTGCATCGAGCAGATCATCAGCCGCTTCCTGCCCAACGCGATCACGCTGCGCGCGCTCGAAAGCCTGGGCGTGGAAGATCCCGAACTGCGGGCGCATCTCGAAGTCGAGGTGAGCTACGCTTTGCAGCGCCTCTACGCCGAGCAGAAGGTCGATGGCGGCTGGGGCTGGTTCGCCTGGGACGAGTCCAACCCGATCGTGACGGCCTACGCGCTGATCGGGCTGGTCGAGGCGCGGGCGTCTGGCTTCACGGTGGAGCAGGGTGTGATCGACCGGGCGGCGACGTTTGTGGAAGAGTCGCTGCGGACCATCCGGGCACAGGATGAGCGGTGGCAGATCAACCGGCAGGCGTTCCTGCTGTACGCGCTGGCACGGGCCGATCGTCCCAACTTCCAGCGGGCGGTGCGCCTGTTCGGTGAGAAGGAAAACATGAGCCTGTACGCCAAGGCGTATCTGGCGATGACCTTCCACCTGCTCGACCCAACGGACGATCGCGCGATGGAACTGGTCAACGACCTGAACAACGGCATGGTCGTCAGCGCGACCGGCGCGCACCTGGAAGAAGACTACGACGACTACTGGAACTGGAACACCGACACCCGCACCACCGCGCTTGGCCTGATGGCGATGGCGCAGATCGACCCCGAAAACCAGATGATCCCGAACATCGTGCGCTGGCTGATGGTCGCGCGCAAGGCCGATCACTGGGAGACGACGCAGGAAACCGCGTGGTCGGTCATGGCGCTCACCGAGTGGATGGTCGTCACGGGCGAACTGCATCCCGACTACACCTTCGCGGTGTCGCTCAACGGCGAATCGCGCGAACTGGCCGATAACACCGCCACCGACGACAACGTGAAGGAGACCGAGGAACTGCGCATCGACGTGGCCGAACTGCTGGCCGAAGGCGCGAACCGGCTGGTGATCAGCCGCACCGAGGGCGAGGGCAATCTGTACTACACGGCTCACCTGACCGCCTACCTGCCGGTGCCCGAAGTCGAGGCGCTGGACCGGGGCATCATCGTCAGCCGCAAGTACAGCCTGCTCAGCGACCCGGACGGCAACCCGATCACGAGCGCGAACGTGGGCGATCCGGTTCAGGTCTCGGTGACGATCATCGCGCCGAGCGAGCTGCACTATGTCGTGGTCGAAGACCCGATCCCGGCGGGCGCGGATGCCGTGAATCCGTATCTTGAAACGTCCGCGCAGGCGCAGACCCAGGTCAGCCTGAGCCGCGAGCGTCCGCTCAGCCGGGGCTGGGGCTGGTGGTGGTTCTCGAATGTCGAGATGCGCGATGAGAAGGTCGTGCTCTATGCGACCTATCTGCCGCGCGGCACCTACCAGTTCAACTACGTGATCTATCCCGGTCTGGCGGGTGAATACAACGTGATCCCGACCACGGCGCAGGAGTTCTACTTCCCCGAGGTCTATGGGCGCGGCGATGGCATGCTGTTCAGCATTACGGGCGGCGCGCCGTCTGATGCGATGGTCCCGGCGGAAGCAGCCGCCACACCTGAAGCGACTGAGGAAGTTGCCACCGAAGAAGCTGCTACCCCGGAAGTGACCGAAGCCGCAACCGAGGAAGCGACGGCTGAACCTACTGAAGCCGCAAACGAAGTAGCAACCGAGGAGGCCACGGCGGAGCCAACCGAAGCGGCCACCGAAGAAGCTACCGAGGCCGCAGCTACGGAAGAGCCAGTAACGCCCGAAGCGACCGAGGCTGCCGCCGAAACGCCCGCTGGTGACGATTCCGCCGCGGCACTCACCCAGACCTTTACCTCCACCGGCGGGATCACGATTGCGTATCCCGAAGGGTGGGTGGGGCGCGAGAGCGAATCCGGCGAGATCGAGCTGGCGGACAGCGCGGAGACCCTGACGGCGGCGGACGATCCCGATTCCAGCATCCAGCCCGGCCAGCTTGCGTTTATCGTGCTGGGTGCGCTGCCGATCGATGCGCTCGGTATGGGCGACGAGCCCGCGCTGACTGACGTCATGACGGCGATCGGGAGCCAACTGGCGAGCGGCGGCGATACCAAGGTGGGTGATGCGACCGAGATCACGCTGGGCGACGTCCCGGCGGCGCGGATCGACACCACCAACGCGGTTGAGCGCAGCGAGGGGTTTGTCATCGGCTTTATGGGTGACGGCAGTACGCTGATCGTGGTGGCGGCGGTCGCGCCGCGCGGCGAACTGGCCGATGCGGAGGATCTGTTCCTGGCGATGGCGGCCAGCGTGAGTTACGCGGCTCCCACTCCATAAACATAATAATTCGTAGGGGCGTATTGCAATACGCCCCTACAGAATTACGCACACCATCCAGCACAACGAAAAATCCCCCTCTCGCATTCGAGAAGGGGATTTTGTTACCGCAATTACATGACCATCTGTAGGGGCAGGGCTTGCCCTGCCCAAAACGGGCAACCCAAGGGTTTCCCCTACGATGAGATGGGACACCCGATCTTAATACGGCAAATCGTCGCCGCCGCTCGGCGCGCCGCCCCCGCTGCGACGTTCGCGGCTGCGGCGGATGATGTCGTCCACGCGCGCTTCGAGATCGTTCGGTTCCTGCGACGTCTGTGATCGCCGCTGGCGAGGCGAGGTCGAGCGCGAACTCACCCGGTTGGCGGGGGCGGCGGTGCGTGGTGCACGTGGCGCAGGCTGTGAAGGCTGCGTATATTGGGCATCGTCACGCGTGGCACGCGTCGATCGCTGCGTGTACTCCGGCTCGCCCGAAAGCGAGGTGGCGGTATACCGCCCGGCGCGGGCGCTCGCGCGCGTGGATCGCATGGTGCGCCCCGACGTGCCCAAATCATCGTACTGGGCACGTTCCTGGGGGGCAGGCACATAACCCAGGCTGTTGTCCTCTTCGACGCGGCGCGGCGCGGCATAACGGCGGTTGCTCTGGGTGTATTCGTCGGCTGCGGCCTGCCGGCGCGACGGGACACCAGGACCACTGGTGAGCGCCGGCCCCTGCACCGTGCGGAAGACGACGGCGATCCCCATCGACACGAGCGCGATCCCCAGGTAGACCCACAGATCAACGCCCAGGCCCTCGCCGCCCGTGATCCCGGCGACCAGCGCGCTGACCGTCTCGATGACGCTGAACACAGCCATCCAGATGCCGAAAATCCACAGCGAAAGTGACGTATGCCAGCCGCGGCTGCGCTGGTAGATGGCCGAGCTCAACAGGATAATGCCCAGCATCATCACGACCAGCCACACGTAGTTCAGGATATGGGCCACAAGGGAAAAGCCCAACCAAATCACGATGGCGGCCCAGGTCAGCGCCTCAATGCTCCGTTCGGCTGCGCTTTTGTTCACACGGTTTCTCCTTCTGGTCCGATCATATTATCTATTATCGGCTGGATGGCGGTACGTGGCAAGCTTTGACTGGGTGCATTTCACCAAAGTTCACGTAGGGGAGCACCCCTGTGTGCTCCCAGTCGCGCCAAGCGCGACACGCGGCAGCGCCGCGCCGGGCGGACACGGGGGTCCGCCCCTACAGCATCTATCGTAAATTCAACTGCAATGCACCCGCTTTGACTTTACACTCAAGTGCAGTCATAATTCCGGATTAATACAAACATGGGTCATGCCAAAAGGATCAGCCACTATGGAGCCATCGCGCCATCCGCTTCGCCAGGAATGGTTAACGTGGGAAGATGTTGATAAGTTGATTGACGTGCTGCTGCCCCAACTGCGCGCGCCGGGACACTTTGACGCGATGGTGATGATTACGCGCGGCGGGTTGGTCCCAGGGGGGATGCTGGCGGAGGCGCTGGATATTGCCGTCGTGCTGACGGCCGCGGTGGATTTCCCCAGCGAGCTGGATCTGGATGAAAAGGCGCGCCTGCTGGTCTGGCCGAAATTTCTCCAGTTCCCCGAAGATGTGCTGCTGGCGGGCCGGCGCGTGTTGATTGTGGACGACGTGTGGGGCAGTGGGCGGACCAGCACGGCGGTCAAGAGTCGCTGCCAGGCGGCCAATTCGACTCCGTTCACCTGCGTGATGCACTTCAACCCCTACCGCTCGCTGTTCAGCCGGGCCGAGCCGGATTTTTACGGGGCCGTCACCGACGCGCATATTGTCTATCCGTGGGAGATTGATCGGGGGCTGGATGTGATCCCCGGCTCGCTGCCGGGTGCACCGCCCGACGTGAACCAGGGCAACAACTGACGCTGGGCGACTAGCTCCGAGACACGACAAAAAACCTCTCACGAGGCTGGCAGGTGGTTATCGCGTCACGGCGCGAGGGTGTTCAGTTTATTCGAATTCTTCTTCGTCGTCGTCGCCACCAGAACCACCACCGCGTTTTTTGTAGCGGTAGGTGATGCGCCCCCGTGTCAGATCGTAGGGCGTCAGCTCTACCCGGACCTTGTCCCCCAGCAGAATACGGATATAGTACTTCCGCATTTTACCGGAGAGATAGGCCAGCACCCGGTGCCCGTTTTCCAGTTCGATCGTGAACTGAGTATTGGGCAGAGCTTCGACGACGATGCCTTCCATTTCGAGCTTGTCGTCTGTGCGTTTTGCCATGCGGTTCCTCATCTGTCTCAGGCAAAAAAGCGGGCGTTTTGATGCAGGAACGCCCCAACCTGTTGTAAGCTGTCAGCGATTAGCCGTTAGCCGTTAGCGAAAAGCTAACCGCTGAAAGCCGATAGCCTAGAAGCTCGTCTTGCGCTGTTTGCGCCGGGCGCGACGGATCGCCTTTTTCTTCTGGATGCGCCGCAGTTCGCTCTTGGAGACGTACCAACGTTTCCGCCGGACCGTGCTCAGGATGCCGCTTTTGGCGACGCTCTTACGGAACCGCTTGAGCAGTTGTTCTTGCGATTCGCCGGGTTGCAACTCGACATGTGCCACGCTTGTTCACCTCCCTCCTGGGCCTGGTTTGACCGCCGGACTGCTGATCGGACTTGACAGGTCTGCTGAAAAAAGAAAGGCAGGTCTGAGAACCTGCCCTTGTTCGCATGTTGATATAGCGCTTAGTGGCTAATCAGACAATTCTACTGTTCCTCAGCAACCGGTGGTTCTACCAGGGCTGATTCTACCGTGGAAACGTCGCTTACGCCAGCCTCAATTTCGGTATCGGCTTCAAAGTCGTCGGCGGACTGTTCCAGTGCGTTCATTTCGGCTTCGAGGCCGTTGTCCACATCGCGGATGCTGAGGCCAAGACGCTGCCGGTGCGGCTCGATGCTGATGATGCGCGCCGCGATCGTATCGCCTTCGTGCAGCAGCAGGGTCGGGTCCGCCGGGGCGGGATCGGCCATCTGGCTGGCATGCAGCAGGGCTTCGATGCCGGGTTCCAGGCTGACGAACGCGCCAAACTGCGTCACGCGGCTGACCACGCCATCAACGACCTGCCCGACATAATAGAGTTCGTCCACCTGTGACCAGGGGTTCGGCTGCAAACGCTTGAGCGACAGCCCAATGCGGCGGCCTTCCTGGTCCAGACGCAGCACAAACACGTCGATCTTATCGCCCACGTTGAGGACTTCACGGGGGTGCTTGACCCGGTGCCAGGCCAGTTCGCTGATATGGATCAGTCCGTCAGCTCCGCCGAGATCAACAAACGCGCCGAAATCGCGCAGGCCGCTGACCACACCACGGCGGGTGTCGCCTTCCTTGAGTGAGCCGAGCAGTTCGTCCTTGCTGGCGTCGCGAATTTCGCGCTGGGCTTCGCGCTGGCTCAGCACCAGACGGCGGCGGCGGCGGTTGACTTCGATGATCTTCACCGTGATCGGTTGGCCGATCAGGGTGTTGAGGTGGCCGGTCCGCTCATCTTCACTCATGCCGCGCGGCAGGTCGAGTACGTGGCTGGCAGGGATAAAGCCGCGCAGGTTGCCAAAGGGCACAATCAGGCCGCCCCGGTTCGCATCCGCGACATAACCTTCCCAGACTTCGCCGCTGTTCATGAGGTCTTCGGCTTTGACCCAGTCTTCATTTTGTTTCGCCTGCGAAACCGACACGATCATGTTGCCTTCCGAGATCTTCGGTTCGGATGATCATGACCGGGACGGCGTCGCCCAGGTGGAAATGGACATCGTCGCTGAGGCGGTCGAGGTCGCTGCGCGGCACCACGCCATCACGTTTCATGCCCAGGTCGATGAGGAGGCCCATGTTGTCAATAGCCAGGACGGTGCCCGTCACGATGTCGCCGCGAACGGGCTGTTCAATGGAGAGGGATTGTTCCAGCAGGGCCAGAAAATCCATCTCTTCTAACGGATAAGTGGTTGTTTGTGTATGGTCTGCCATGATCTTTATAGAGACTAGTCCCCTGTGGGGAACCGGACGGTGACGACTCTGGGCGTAGTGAAAAGAAAAACCGGCCCGATCACATATTGGTGATCAGATACCGGCTGCTCGGCTCACAATATGGCACGTCTGGTCAACACTCTGTTAGCGCAAACGCGCCGTCCCCCTTTCCAAAGTCAGGGGCGCATTATAGCCAGACGCTTACTGTTTGTCAAACCGTACCGGGCGAGGAAAGACGCCGCAGGTTAAAACCGTGCGGCTATGGCAAAAGTCGGGAAGCCCACTGAAGGGGCCCGGGGAGTCCCTTTAGCGGACTTTTTTGATCACAGCCGGAACGTTTTAACATCCGGCGGTGGTATCGAACCCTACTGGATGGCGGGTAGTGCGAACCCGCTACCCCTGGTCTTCGTCCTCGCCTTCCTCTTCGCCTGGTTCGTCGCTTTCGTCCTCAAGGAGCTCGTCCTGGTCTTTGACCAGTTCATCCAACTGCTCGGTATCGTCGCGCACCTCGTCGATATAGTCCTGGGCCGCCGGGTTATCGTCGGCAGCCTTGTCGCCCATATCCACGATCGCGTCAGCTTCCGCGAATCCCCGGTCGATCTCCGGCGGGGCGGCTTCGTCTTCCGCAGCGGGTTCGGGTTCGGTGTACTCTTCCATGGCCGCCGGTTCAGCGACTTCTTCGGCGGCGGGCGTCTCGGCGTACTCTTCGACGTCGGACGGTTCGGCGCTCTCTTCCACAGCGGGCGGCGCGGCTTCTTCCTGATCCACGCCCCAACGCTGCGTAAAGCCCACCCGCCGCTGATCCGGTTCCAGCCGGCTGATGCGAAGCTGCAAGCGGTCGCCCTTCTTGACGTAGCTGTGGGGTTCCTTCAGGCTGCCGTCGCCCATCTCGCTCAGGTGGAGCAGACCTTCCAGCCCGTCATCCAGCGCGATAAACGCGCCAAAATCGACCACGTTGGTCACGGTCCCTTCGACCAGCATCCCCTCGTAGTAGTTTTCGAGCGCCTTATCCCACGGATCGGGCAGCAGGCGTTTGCGGCTGAGCGCGATCCGGTTGGACTCGCGATCCAGGCTGAGCACGTACACGTCGATCTCATCCCCGACACGCAGCACGTCGCGCGGGTGATCGACGCGGTGCCATGCCAGTTCGCTGACGTGGATCAGCCCATCCGCGCCGCCGAGATTGACGAACGCGCCAAAATCGCGCAGGCCGGTGACGGTGCCGCGTACCATGTCACCTTCGTTCAGTTCGGCCAGCAGGCGGGCTTTCTGCTGGGCGCGCCATTCGCGCTGCGCTTCGCGTTCCGAGAAGATCAGCCGGCGGCGATCCTGATCCACTTCGATCACCTTCACGCCGAGCTTTTCACCCCTCAACCCATCCAGGGCGTCGCGGCGCTCGTTGCCTTGCAGCCCGGCACTGACCGTCACCATATGCGAGGATGGGATAAACCCTTCGAGCATATTCCAGCGCACGAGGACCCCGCCGCGATTGTGGCCGGTCACGGTCACTTCGACCACTTCATCGTTTTCGAGCAGGCGGCGCGCGTTATCCCAATCGTACTGCTGAAGCCCCATATTGATTGAGACGATCAGGTTGCCTTCACTGTCGCGCGGGTTGAGGACATAGACCGGCACCTGCTGGCCCTCTTGCAGCGACCGGCGGAACTGGGGATCCAGGCGTTCCAGATCTTGAGCTGTGACGATGCCATCCTGCTTGGCACCCATGTCCACGATGATTTCGTTTGATTCGATCTGCAGGATAATCGCATTGCGGATCTCGCCGCGCTGCGGGGGCGCGTAATCAAACGATGCCTCCAGCATTTCCATGAAGCTCTGGCCCTCATCCTCTGCACTGTCCGAGGGTGTGGGTTGGCCGTTAGGGGGCGTCTGCTGCTGCTTGTTTTCCTCGAAGTCCATGCTTTGCTTTCCACCTTGTGTTGGGAACCGACTCGTTCACTGGCCGCGACTTACTGTCACTTGCCATGATGTCATGCCACCGTGCAATATTCGCAGTCCGCCACCCATCCACCTCGCTATAAACTAAGATTATAGATGAAATTTCGGAAGTGGTGGTTATTCCAGCGTTTTAACTCGACTGTGAACACCATGCATTAAAGTATAGCTTGAGGCGTATTTTGAAACAAGCATATTTTGACTGGGACCGGCAGCAGGCGCTGTTGCGCGTCAGCGGGTGGTTTACCTCACCCCCGGCCCCTCTCCACACGCGGAGAGGGGAGATCGCGCGGTACAGCCCATGTTGAGAGATGCTGGACGGCGTTGATGGACGCAGGCCTCACCCCCCGGCCCCCTCTCCAGCCGAGCTAGAGAGGGGGAGTGCAGTGCTGCTGGTGTTTCCCTCTCCCTGGCTTGGCCGTACCCTGGCTTTGCCAGGACAGAGGGCAGGGTGAGGGGCGTTTGACGCGGGCAGGGCCCAATATGGAACCGTGCGCGCCGATTCGATGACTAATGGGGCAGCGTGGTAAAGGAGTGCTTGTGGACAACTTGACCAAACCCCGCGACGCCTGGGATGACCCGCAGCTGGTCCAGGCGATCGGGCGGGGGGATACGCTGGCTCTTGAGGAGCTTTACCGGCGGCACGGGCTGGCGCTGCTGTCGTACCTGATCGGTCAGGTGGGCGATGCGGCGCTGGCCGAGGAGATCCTGCAAGACGTGATGCTGGCGGTCTGGCAGGGATCGGCTGCCTTCCGGGGCGAGAGCCGGGTCACGACGTGGCTGCTGGCGATCGCGCGGCGGCGGGCCATCACTGCCCGGCAGAGGCCACGCCTGACGGCTGTACCCCTGCACGAAGACGCTCCGGCTGCGGGACCGGGGCCGCTCGAATCCCTGGTGCACCAGGACGAGCAGGCTGCACTCCGCGCGGCGCTGGATCAACTGCCGGCGGATCAGCGCGAAACGCTCGAATTGATCTTTTACCACGAACTGACCGGGCCGGAAGCGGCGGCCGTGCTGGGGGTTGCTCCCGGCACGATCAAGAGCCGTCTCAACCGGGCCAAGACTCTGCTGCAACGCGTGTACCGTTTGCGGGAGCACACCCCATGAAACACTGGCTGGACGAACTGCCGTTTTACATCGCCGGAACAATGCCCGCGTCCGATCGTGCCGCGCTCGAACATCACGTGCGGGAATGCGCGCAGTGCCGCGAGTCGCTGCACGAGTGGCAGCATATCGCGAACGCCGTGCGGACCACCGCGGCGGGGCGGGTCCGGCGGCTGCCCCCGCTGCATGGATCGTATCGACCGGGTGTGCCGATCACCGGCAATGGCCGGGTATCTCAGGAGGAGCGATCTATGTTGAACAGTGCGTATTCATCTGCACATGAAACCCGTCCGCGCCAGCCGGTGCTGACGCTGGCCGCTGCGCTGCTGCTGGTGATCCTGCTGGGCAGCGTGCTGCTCGCCGTCGCCCTGCGGAATGACGATACGTTAATCCCGGCGGGCGGACCGGCGGGTGATCAGAGTTCAGCCGGCATGATGCAGGCGACTGCCACCGCATCGCCCACGATTCCGCCGACCCCGCTGGACATCGTCACGGCGACGACCGCGCCGCATACCACCGTGCCGGTTATCACTTCAACGCCGTTCGCCACGATATGGCCGCCCACGGTGATCCCGGCGGAGGGAGAAATCGCCACGCCGACTCCCGCCGCGTTGCCCCTGGACACGATGCCGACACCCACACCAATCCCATTCACTGTGCAGCCTGCCGGCCCGCACCCCGCAGACCCTCCGATCTCCGCGCGGCTGGACGGCGTGCCGCACGAGTATCAGACGTGGAACAACTTCGGCCCGGCGGCTCTGTCGATGGCGCTGCGTTACTGGGGTTGGGATGCATCAGCAGTAGCGGCGCAATCTGGCTTAAGACCCAATTCCGAAGATAAGAGCGTCAGCCCGTGGCAGATGGTGTACTATGTCAACCAGTTCACGGATTACAAAGCGATTTACCGCCTTGGTGGCACCACGGAACTGCTGCGCCGTCTGATCGGGGCGGGCTTCCCGGTGATCATCCAGACAGGGATTCAGCCGGAGGGCGAGGACTGGATGGGCCATTACCGGGTGATCTGGGGTTACGAAGGCTCGCAGAAGTTCCTGCTCCATGACAGCTACTTAGGGCCAGATCGCAGCTTGTTTGCTGACGAGATCGAGACCGGCTGGCGTGAGTTCGCGCACACGTTTATCGTCGTTTACGATCCCGCCCGCGAGATGGATCTGCGGCTGGCGCTTGGCGCGTATGCGGATCCCGGTCGCGGCGGCGGGTGCGGCGCTTATTGCTCGCCAGATGGGAGCAGGATGGATTCGCTGGCGATGCGTGGGGAGCGTTCAGTCTCGGCACGGCTTATGTTACAGTGGGAGACTTCGACCGCGCGGTAGAGATGTACGATCGGGCGTTAAGGTTGGGGCTGCCATGGCGCGCGCTGTGGTACCAGTTCGGGCCATTTGAGGCGTATTTCCATACCGGGGATTATCAGAATGTAATCGCACTGGCGGACAATACGCTGGCGACGACTGACTATGTCGAAGAGTTGTTTTACTGGAAAGGTATGGCTCTCGCGGCGCAGGGAGACGCGGAAGCCGCCGCCGAGCAGTTTGCCCGCGTACTCGAACTGAACCCGAATTTCTTCACCGCGCAGACCGAGTACTTCCGCCTGGAAAGCGCCTCGTTCAACCTGCCGCCGCAGATGATCAACCTGATGGAGGTCATGGAGGAGTTGCCCCGCACACCGGACGCGACCGCGCTGCCGCCGACGGTAGTTCCACCGGACAGCCTGTCCGCCACGCTCGATTACACCGCCACGGCGATCATCGAGACCGCGACGGCGATGTCCGCTGTCACCGCCACGCCGATCATCGTGGTGCCGGTGGTCAGTCCGACGCCGACAGCGGCCGATTAACCTCACCCCCCGTCCCCCCTCTCCACACGCGGAGAGGGGGAGCCGGCCGCGAGCAAGTCCCTTCTCCATCGCATGGAGAGGGGATAGCGTGCTTGCCACGCCAGGGGTGAGTCCGGCGAAGCTTATCCGCACGCCTCGCACAGCAGCACGACGGTGTTTCCATCCGGATCGTGCAGGGTGGGCGCGCTGCCGTTGCTCACCTCGATCCCGGCGGCGGTGAGCCGCTGCACCAGCATATCGCGGCTGGCGTCATCGGGCAGGGTGATCGCATACGAAATCAGCCCAACGGCGTTTGGAGCGGGGCGGGGCGCGTTGTGCCCGGCCCAGATGTTCAGCCCCAGATGGTGATGATAGCCGCCCGCCGCGACGAACAGTGCGCCCGGATAGGTGCGCTGCGTCACGTCGAAGCCGAGCAGCCCGCTGTAAAACGCCTCCGCGCGGTTCAGATCGCTTACCTGCAAATGCATATGCCCGATATCCGTGTCGCTGTCGATCCCATCCCATGGCGCGCCATCCGCCTGGGCCAGCAGATCCTCCGCGTCGAGCGGATCCGTCACCATCGTGACCTGATCGCCCCTCCACGACCACTCCGCGCGCGGTCGGTCGGTATACAGTTCCAGCCCGTTGCCGTCGGGATCGGGCAGGTAGATCGCCTCGCTCACGCCATGATCGGCGGCTCCTTGCAGCGGCCAGCGCTGCTGGACCAGTTCGCGCAGCACTCTTGCCAGCGCGCGACGGTTGGGCAGCCGGATCGCCACGTGATAGAGGCCGGTGGTGCGAGGTTGTCGCGCCGGGGCGTCGGGTTGGGAGGTCAGCAGGATATGGGCGGGCAGCCCCCCGCTGGCCGAGAGCACCGCCGAGTCCGTGCCACGCTCGATCTCGCGGAAACCGAGCCGATCACGATAAAAGGCCAGCGCGCGATCCTGGTCGGTCACACGCAGGTGGACAAAGCCGATATGCGCGGCTTCGGGCAGACGAAATTCGTTCATGATAGCTCCGTTATGGTTCACTGATGAGCGTTGCTTGTTCGATCCGTTAGCCTCATCCCTGGCCCCTCTCCATGCCATGGAGAGGGGAAAAGGGGCTGGGGGTTAAGGGGTGAGGCTAAAACCAATCACTCAGAATGTAGCACATTAGAGATTGATCAGAATCCGCGCGGGCTGATTGACTCGGCAGTTGAATTCAATTACACTTGGACTCAAGGATATTGAATTCAATAGTCTTGGAGGTGCGATTGAAACGACGCAGACATCCCTGGCACGATTTCTGGCAGCACGGGCCGCCGGGACCCAATCCCGGCGCGTGGCGCGACCTGTTCGAGCAGTTCCTCGGCCAGCCGCCGGAGCAGCACTGGATGTTCGGTGGGCGGCGGTTCCGCCCCTGGCAGATGGGCGAGGCATTTTTCAACCCGTTCGTGGCGATAGTGCTCAGCAAGGGCGGCGGGCTGCTGCCGCTGTACGTGCTGCACCTCCTGGATCAGCAGCCGCGCTACGGTAACGAACTGATGACTCTGATCGAGGAGCGCACGTCGGGCGGCTGGGCGACGAATCCCGGCGCGATTTATCCGCTGCTGGACGATCTCGAAGCGCAGCAGTTTGTCGCGGGCGAGTGGGAAGATCCCGACAAGCGCACCGTGCGCCGCTACGGCATCACCGAGGCGGGCCGCGACGAACTGGACCGGCTCAAAGCGGTGATGCGCCCCAAGCTGCGCGAGGCGCTCGAAGTCCTGAAGGACATGCTCGAAGATCTGGACGACGAACCGGTAGAGAATGGAGAGGGTAGCCATACCGATGAGTGAAAAAGTCCTGTTTGAGATGCGGGTGAGCGAGGATGATGACGGCACGCACGTCGAGATCAACGCGGCCCCCGAGTGGCACGCCGCCCATGACGAGGTTCACGGCAGGCGGCATCGCGGCCGACATCATCACGGGTTCGCGTGGATGGGCTGCTGCGGCGCTGAGCATCGTGAGCACGGCGAGTCTCGACGCTCCGCCGCGGACGATCTGCGCCGCACGCTGGATTCGCTTCAGCAACTCTATGATGATCTGTACGGCAGTTCGGCCGAAGCTGTATCGTAAGCGTAAGAACACACGGAGGAAACACCATGGAGAAGGTCATACAGGAATTCCGTATTATCGAGACGGACGACGGGTTTCGGATTGAGATCAAGGGCGACAAAGAGCAGCTGCGCGAGTTTGTCATGAGCCTCGATCCGCGCCACTGGATGCATCACGGCGGGGGCGAATGGAAGCCGCCGTTTGGGGGTCCGTTCCCGTGGAAAATGCGCTTTAAGCGCGGCGGATGGGGACCGTTCGGCTGGGGCGGCTGGGATGAGGGCGAGGAGGAAGAGGGCGACTCGCCCCGCCGCAAGCGCGGTCATCGTGGCTGGCAGTCGCATCACGGGGGCACAGAAGACGAGACCGTGAGGTAAGAAAAGTCGAACCGCCGGCCCCATCTCCATGCCGTGGAGAGGGGAGATCACGACATCTGGGTAGGGGTGGGTTCACAAACCTGCCCTGGGCGACCCACTGGGTCGCCCCTACATTGCAGCCGTGTTTTTTGTAGGGGCGTATCGCAATACGCCCCTACGATGCCACCCATCTGCTCCGGCCGTACATTTGGGGTGAGGCTAACTCTCCCGCTTGCCGTACACGTCATCCAGCAGGCCGGACATCAGGCTGGCGACGTAGCGGACGGCGCTCACCGCCCGCCCGTAGCGCATCCGCGTAGGACCAAGCACGCCAAGCGCGCCGCGCGCTTCCGGCGTCCCATAGCGGCCCAGCACCATGCTGAGATGGCTCAGGTTCTCCCAGCGACCCTCGCCCGCCACCACGATCTGCACGTCCGGCTCGTCATAGGCCAGCGTATCGCGCAGGATGTTTTCGAGCAGATCGTCTTCTTCGAGCACGCGGAGCACCTGCTGGGTTTCATGCTCGCTCAGCGTCGAGAGACTCTCCCGCAGCCCGTAACGATAGACGTCGCGCGCGCTCTGCTGGTTGACCTGAAGCATCGCGTCCGCCACGAGATCCCCGATCTCGCGCACCAGCTCATCCGAGTGGGCGCGCGTCTTGGCGCGGACCTGTTCGGCGGTCAGCCGGTCATTCGACTGGTTGATGATCTGCGCCGTGCGCGAGAGCACTTCCTGCGGGACGGTATCGGCCAGCGTGAGAAGCTGCTGGTGAACGCTGCCGCCTTGCAGCACCAGCACCATCAGCACGAGCCGTCCCTGCGTGCTGATCAGTTCCAGGTGTTTGAAGTGGTTCTCGACGGCGCGCGGCGGGGTTGCCAGCGCCGCCATCTTGGCCGTGCGCGAGAGCGCCATCGCCGCCACGCGCGGCCATTCGTCCACGTTCTGCTGCTTGAACGACTCGGCAATACTGCGGCGTTCCTGCGGCGATAACTGCGCGATCTTGAGCAGGCGCTGGACAAAATAGCGGTAGCCCTTGCGCGTCGGGATGCGCCCCGCCGACGTGTGCGGCGCTTCGATCAGCCCCAGTTCTTCCAGTGTGACCATGTCGTTGCGGACGGTGGCACTGCTCACGTCCAGGTCAAACTGCTCGACCAGCGTCTTCGAGCCGATGGGCTGCGCGCTGTGGATGTGTTCGCGCACGATCAGTGATAAGATAGTCTCCTGGCGTTCCGTCAGGTTGGGTAGCTGCGACTCGGCAGGTGGGGAATCAGGTGTTGACATGGCAGATTCTCGACAATGGTTTCCCTTTGTGGTGAGCATAGCATGCCCCGCCGGGCACGTCAACGCCGCGCATACGTACCAAGTCGCCATGGGCAGCGTGGCACGAGTCGTGTATAATACTTTGACACCAAAATAATTATCTGCATTTTGGGTAACACAACGCGAGAAAAGGAGCGACATTAGGCGCATGGGTGAGCGAATATTCGAAGTAACCGAATCCACGTTTGATGAGGCCGTTCTGAGGTCGAACGTGCCCGTCCTGGTCGATTTTTGGGCGGAGTGGTGCGGCCCATGCCGGATGATCGCGCCGCTGGTCGATCAACTGGCGGCGAAGTACGAGGGCAAGATGGTGGTCGGCAAGCTGGACACCGACGCCAATCAGGAGATCGTGATGCGCTTTGGGATCATGGGCATCCCGACGCTGATCCTGTTCAAAGACGGCGAAGTAGCCGAACGAATCACCGGCTTCATGCCGATGAACGCGCTGGAGCCGAAGATTTCGCGGCATCTGGGGTAGCAAGCTGTGAGTCATGAGTTTTGAGTTATGAGTCAAAAGCAGAAGCCACACGCTCAACTCAGGTGACATAACTCAAGACTTCAAAACGAATAGAACATTCTCGCCGGGGCGCAGCACATACGCCCCGCGTTGTTTTGTATGGCGAGCCTCACCCCCGCCCCTCTCTACACTACAGGAATAATGCCCCTCTACCCCCGCCCTTTCCCCGGCTAAGCCAGAGCGATGGAGAGCGGACTGCGATCGGTAGGGGCGTGTGAACAATCCCGCCCGCCTCGCCAAGCCCCTCTCCGCGTGTGGAGAGGGGGACGGGGGGTGAGGTAAAGCTAATCGCTAACGGCTAACCGCTAATCGCTCTCACGGCAGCCAGATAAAATGCAGGATCATCTCCTGATCGCGATAGGCGAACGGGGCCGGATCGGTGAGGGGCGGCGTCTGGAACAGCCGATCGGGCGTGCCGCCGCCATCCAGCGGAGCCAGATAGATGGCGCTGCGCTGCGTGTCCACGTCGTTTTCGGTCCACGCGATCCGACTCTGATCAGGGTTGAGCGCGTACACGACGCTCCACATCTGCTTGTCGGATTCGTCGGCAAAATAGCTCGGCTCGGCGCTGACGAGTTGGCGCGGCTCCTGCCCGATCGCACCGATATACAGCCCGGAATCCAGCGTCGTGCAGACCGGATCGGCAATCCCCCGGAAGACGACGCGGCCATCGGCTAACCATGTCGGCCAGTCCATGAACAGGCCGGGCAGTTCAAACGCGGTCTGGTATTCGCCGCCACTGCTTTCGATCGCGACGCGCAGCCAGTCGTGCCCGACCAGTACCAGCGGCCCGGTGCGGCACTGGCCCTTGTAGCGCGAATCCTCCCACTGGCTGATGCCATAGATCTGCTGCGTCCCATCCGGGGATCGCCACGGCGACCACGGCTGAAGGATCTCGGTGTCGGACGGCAGCCGGACGAGTTCGCGGCTGGCGGGGTCGTACAGCTCGATCTGCGTCTCGAAGCCGCCCACCGCCGCCAGTCCCAACCGGATCACGACAGGCCGGCCATCAGGCAGCCAGCCGACATCCAGGCCGAGCCCATAATGCACATCCAGCATCGCTTCGGCGTCCTGCAGATTATCCAGGCGGGTGTAATAGGCGATGAGGTGGGTGCCGCTGCGCACGACATAGGCCAGGGCGCTGCCATCGGGGGACCACTGGGCGGCGACCAGCCGCGCGCCTTCGGGCAAGACTCCCGCGATACTGGCGCGGCGCTGATCCACGTCGAGCACCATCACGGCGCGATCGGTGCCGTACAGCACGCGCGTCCCACTCGGATCGGGACGCAGTTCGAGCGAGGCGACCTCGCGATCGATCTCCTGCGGCGGTGCATCTCCCGCCATCGACCAGATCACCAGCCGGCGGCTCGTGAGCCCCTGGATCATGACCAGCAGAGCTCCGATGGCTGCTGCCCGTCATACTTCGCTATGCCGATTGAGTCTGGCGTGGACAGTCTCCCCGACACGCCGCCGATCGATTCGGTGTGCGACTGCGGCTCTTTGTCCAGCACCGTGCCGATCAGCACGGCGATGATCACGGCCAGCGCCACGGTGATAGCGATGCTGCGCCAGGTGATCTGCATAGACTACCCCTCCCTAAATCCCTCCCCGCGCGCGGAGAGGGACTTCATGACTGTTCGTTTCCCCTCTCCGTTTACGGGGAGGGGCCAGGGGAGGGGTAAATCCTTCATGTCATCCCCCCGGCGTGACGACGCCTTCTTTGAGGCGCGTTTCGATCAGGCGGCCGTCGCGCAGTTCATGCACGATGTCCGCTTCCATCATCACCTGCGGGTCGTGGGTGACGATCACGAGCGTGATCCCCTGTTCTACGACCAGCAGGCGCAGCAGATCGAGAATCCGCCGCCCGGTACGCGTATCCAATTGGCCCGTCGGTTCGTCCGCCAGCACCACCTGCGGACCTTCGGCCAGGGCGCGCGCGATGGCGACTCGCTGCTGTTCGCCGCCGGAAAGCTCATAGGGGCGGTGGTTGGCGCGATCCAGCAGGCCGACCCACGCCAGCGCCAACTCAACCCGCTGTTCGCGGTCGCGGGGCGCGATCCCGCGCATGCGCAGCGGCACGCCCACGTTCTCCCGCGCGCTGAGCAGCGGCATCAGCCCGAAGCTCTGGAAGATAAAGCCGAGCTTGTGCAGCCGCAGATCCAGCCGGTCACGCTCGCTCATCGTGCTCAGGTTGCGGCCCAATACCCACACCGTGCCCTCGGTGGGATCATCCAGCCCGGCGATCAGGTTGAGCAGGGTGGTCTTGCCGGAGCCGGATCGCCCGACGATGGCGGTCATGTGGCCGGGCCAGATGTCGAGCGTGACATCGTTCACCGCGTGAATATTCTCGCCGGCCAGGTGATAGACCCGGTGCAGATGTTCCAGGCGGATTGCCGGTTCCAGGCTGGTTGAGTAGTTTCCGTTGCTCATGAAGGTTCCTTGTTCGATAGTTGTGTTTTTCGTTCGGTGCGTTAGCCCCTCCCTAAATCCCTCCCCACAGGTGGAGAGGGACTTGCCGGGCGGGTTTGATGGTCTTCCAAATAATCAGGCCGGCCATGTTCCCGTGGTTACCCCTCCCTAAATCCCTCCCCGCACGCGGAGAGGGATTTGACTCTCCCCTTTCTCTGCTTGCGGGGAAAGGGGACGGGGGATAGGGGTAAATTCGCCGGGGGTGGGGCTACTCGTCCGAATTGCCGTTGTTCGTCTGCTCCGGCCACACCTGGACATGATCATCGGTCAGGCGCAGGCGCACGCGGTCTTCCATATCCAGCGCGTCGATATACGCTTCGGGCAGTTGCAGCCGCCCGGCGCGATCCAGAATGGCGTATTCTTCTTCCTGGATGGCGATGTCGCCGTCGCGGCGGCGCAGGATCTCGGTGCTGGTGCGTCCGTCCCGGAAGCCGATTACGCGATCGACGCGGGTGGACACGTTCATATCGTGCGTGACGATGATGATCGTGACGTCGGTTTCCTCGTTGAGCGCCCGCAGCGATTGAAAGATCTGCTCGGCGGAATGGCTGTCCACCTCGCCGGTGGGCTCATCCGCCAGCAAAAGCTGCGGACGGTTCGCCATGCCCACCGCGATCGCCACGCGCTGCTGTTCGCCGCCGGAGAGCCGATCCGGGCGATGCTTCATGCGGTCCGCCAGCCCGACGCGATCCAGCAGGTGCGCGGCCCGGTCGCGCCGTTCGCGCGCGGGGAAGCCGGCCAGCGCCATCGGCAGCTCGACGTTCTCCTTGGCGGTGAGATAGGGCAGCAGGTTGCGCGCCGTCTGCTGCCAGACAAAGCCGACCATGTGCCGCCGGTAGCGCACCTGATCGCGGCGGGTGAGTTCGAGCAGGTTATATTCCCCGACCCGCACGCGCCCCGCCGTGGGCAAATCCAGCCCGCCGAGGATGTTCATCAGCGTCGATTTGCCCGATCCCGACGGGCCGACCAGGGCCATCATCTCGCCCTGGCGGATCAGCAGATCCAGCCCTTGCAGCGCCACGACTTCGAGATCGGCCACCTTGTAGATCTTCACGAGGTTATCGCACTCAATGAAGATCGGGCGGTCGTCGCCGTTCGGACCGTTGTCGGCGCGGGCGGGTGTGTTCGCGATGTGGTTCATAATCCCAATGTCCTTCTCGATGTTTACCTCACCCCCCGCCCCCCTCTCCACACGCGGAGAGGGGGAGCCGGTGGCGAACAGGGTCGCTTCTGTAGGCTTGGCGGGTTAGACAAACCCGCCCGGATAGTCCCCTCTCCCTCTTGGCCGGAACCTGGCTTAGCCAGTGGTAGAGGGCAGGTTCGAGCGGACGTTCCACTGATAACTGAAAACTGCCAACTGTCTACTCTATTCCTCCCCCAACCGCAGCACCTGATTCACGCTCATGCGGCGCAGGAACACCGCCGCGATGCCCATCAGCACGGTGAACGACACGATCAGCGCCAGCAGCAGCCCGCCGACTTGCAGCCAGGGCAGGCGGAGCGTTTCGCCGCCGACCAGCGCCAGGAACGGCAGCAGCAGATAGGCCAGCCCCGCGCCGATCAGCGTGCCGATCAGCAGGGCGGGCGTGATCAGCGTGATCTGCTCGATCAGCAGCAGCCGCCAGATATGCCCCGCGTTCCAGCCCATCGAGCGCAGCACGGCAAACGTGAACAACCGCTGTTTGGCCGTGACGACCAGATAAAACGCGAAATCGAGCAGGCTCAGCAGCAGGCTGATCCAGAACCCGGCGAACAGCATCCCTGCTACGGCGCTCGGCAGCGGCTCGCGCTGGATATCGCCGTAGCGCGTCCAGGCGTAGCTGACGCCGGTTACGCCGTCGCCCAGGTCCGCGATTGCCTGCCGCAGCGCGCCGGACGGTTCGCGATCGGGCAGGTCGAGCCAGACTTCGTTCTCGGTGAAGAAATAATTCGCCGCCGCGGCCTGGTTGATGACCGGCTCGATCAGGTCGATAGGCGCGATCATCACCGGCTCATTGTCCCTCACCGAGGGGATGTCCTCGATCAGCCCGACGACGCGGTAGCCGATCTCGACGGAGCCGGTGCCGACGTTGAGCACGATGTTCTTCTCATCCCCAACCGTCAGCGGCTCGTCGGTGGCGGTGCGATACGATCCTCGTCCCGCAAATTGTACCGCGAACGCCGTGTTGATGACGACCGGAATCCGCCCGATGGCCGGCTCGTTCACGACGACGCTCGGTTCGCGCTGGCGTCCGCCGCTGCGTCCCATGCGGTAATCCAGGCGCAGGGCGGTTGCCCCGTCGATGGCGCTGATCTCGCCCGGCACGAGCGCGGCTGTCATGCCGCTGACGAGGCTGGCGCTGTCCGCTTCGGCCCACGACGCGGCGTAGGGATTGGCGACGGTCGCTTCTTTCCACAGGTTGGTGTCATCCTCGAAGCTTTCGAGCGTGGTCGAGGTGCCAAACACATCCTGCGTGGCAATCAGGTCGAGGTAGATGGTGTGCTCAAATGCATCGAGATTACTCTGCACGCTGTTCACGCCGATGCGCATCAGGTAGTACGGCGCGCGCCCGGTCTGGGGCAGCGCCCCATCGAAGGTCAGCCACGTATCGGTCGCCGTCGCGGATGCATCGCCGGGCGACTCGCCGCCGTCGTCCTGATCCGCGATGACGGCCGCGCCGGGCTGGCCGAGCGGCACGCGGAACGGCACGCCAAGCGCATCCTGCAAATAGGCGCTCAGCTGCACGGCGACCGCCGGATCTTCGGGGCGAGCGGGCGGCCGCGCATAGACCTGCACCGACAGCCGCCGGGCATCGTCCGGCAGCGGCAGGCCGGGCGGGGGTGGTACCTGCTGATCGCGCAGCGGGGCGGCGGCACTCCGCCATTCCGAGAACTGCCCGCCCACGGTCTGCGGATCCACGCCGAACACATGCACGTCGAACTGTGACGACATGCCGGGATCGCCCACGGCGTGCATCAGCGTCACGGCGCGCGACACGCCGGGCCAATCGCCCCAATGTCACCTGACGTCGCGTCGAGCTTCGCCGGATCGATCGCGATCCGCGCGCTGCCACCCGTTTCTTCGCGGGCGGCGCTCCATGCGCCCTTGTCGCGCGTCGCGGATAGTCCCAGCGAGGCCGTCCCCAGCGCCAGCGTGCCGATCAGCAGCAGGACCAACTGCGCGTAATGGCTGGGATCGCGGGCCACGTTCCAGACGGCGAGCGGCGCGGTCAGGCTGCGGCTGTTCTGGAACAGGCGCGCGATCAGGCTCATCAGCCAGGGGAAGAAGCGCAGCCAGAGCAGCGCCAGCCCGGTCAGGACCAGCGCCGGGCCGAGCAGGTTGAACGGGTCGTTGAGTCCGCCGGTTTCGGTCAGGTTATCCGCGATCAGCTCGATCACGTCGCGCGGCGCGGCGATGATATTGTTCAGCAGGTGGCTGAAATCGCCGCCGACCAGATAATACAGCCGCAGCAGGAAGCCGGTGCCGATCAGCACCAGCACGACATCCAGCGCGTAACGCGCCCAGGCGGGCCGCGTCGGGGGGCGCGAGATCATCTGCTTGAGGCTGAGCAGACTCTTCCGCGCCGCGGGCAGGGCGGGCGTCGTCAGCACGACCACCGCCGCGATCCCCGCCGCGATGCTGAGATAGATCGACACGCGCGGGATGCTGGTCGAGCCGAGCGGGCGGCCGCCCAACGCCGTCGCCAGCGGGCCGAAGCGCTCCATGACCTGCATGAAGATCACGCTCAGCAGCGGGCCGATCGCCATCCCGATCAGGCCGAGCACGCCCACCGTGACGAGCTGCAGCATCACCAACTGCGGGATGCTGCCGCCCCGGCTGACGATGGAGCTCCATTCCGGGCCCTGCTGTTCGAGCACCAGCGCCACGGTGTTGACCAGATGGTAGAGCATCAGGATCAGGATCGCGCCGGAGAACAGGATGATCGGCCCTTCGGTGTCGTCCACGTCTTCCGAATAGCCTTGCAGCAGCGCGGCCAGATCGGTCAGCACGGACGTGCCGGGATGGTAGGCGCTGATCCGCCCCGCCAGCAGGTTCAGCCGGTTTGTCACGTCCTGGATATTATCGGCGGTGATCGCGTCGGGGTTGGTCTGGATCTGGTAGATGTAGCTGTTGCCGGGCGTGACCGGGCGCAGCCAGTCGGTATAGGCTTCGGGGATGGTCGCCATGCCGTGATCGTAGCGGGTGACGCCGGTGCCGAGCGGCACTTCCACGCCTTCGAGAAAGATCCGGTTGCCCTGCCAGAACGGATCGGCGGGATCTTGCGGCTCGACAATGCCCACCACGACGATCGAGGCGACCGCGCCGGAGCCGTCGCGCTGGCGGCTGCCGAGCACCAGCCGGCTGCCGATCTCCAACCCGGACAGCTCCGCCACGGTGGAGGTGATCACCACCTCGACCTGCCCGCGGTTGTAGATCCCGATCTGGCGCGCTTCCTGTTCGGCGTCGCTCAGCCCGGCGGGATTGACCGCGTCGGGCGGGGGCAGGCGGACCGGCCAGCGGCCCTCGACCAGCGTCAGGATCTCGTCCATGTGCTCAAACGCGAACGGCTGGTAGGCGCGCTGGATGCGCGGTGTATTGGCCGTGACCGGCTCCCCGTAGCGATACACATACGCGCCGGTCGCCAGCCCGCCGTCATCAATGCCGACCTGCGGTCTGCGGCGGGTTGTAGTCCGAGCGGATGTAGTGCCGGTAATCCACCGCCAGCCCGCCCAACTGGTCCGCGATGACGGCCAGCGCTTCGGGCGTCATCGGCTCGTTGTCGATGATGACGTCGATCTGACGCTCGTCGGGATCGGCGTTGTCCAGCTCGAAGCGCAGCCCGACCTCCGTCACCGCGCGGATGTAGAACGGCCCCAGCGCGAAGAACGCCGTCAGCAGGCAGACCGCCAGCAGCAGGATCGCCAGCGAGCGCCACTCGCGCCGCATTCGTTTCAGGATGAGTCCCAAGGTCATAACGTGTTGTGTCCGAAAAGCTGTTAGCCGTTAGCTGTTAGCCGTTAGCTAAAAGCTAGGAGTTCGTCAATTTGAGCTTCTGAATGAAGCTGTTGAGCATTCGCTTAACTTCGATGAGGGCAGGTTCGAGCCGCCCATAGTCAGTCTGTGTCAACATTCCCAGATCGCGCGTCAGCAAAAGTTGATATTCCAACTCACTGGCCGATCCCATCGCTATAGACAGAAAACGCGCTAATTCGGCCTGACCGCCGCGACCGCAGCCTTCCGCAATATTCATCGGAATCGAAGCACACGCGCGCCGTGTCTGACTGGTGAGTCCATACATTTCGTCTTTTGGAAACGAGCCTGTTGCCTGATAAACGTCCAGTGTGAGTTGATGCGCCTTTTGCCACACAGCCAGAGTCTTAAAGTCTCTCATGCTCCATTCCTTTGCTGTAAAAGTAGTTGGCACGAGCCATTAGCTTTTCGCATTTAGCTAACGGCTAACAGCTAATGGCTAATAGCTATTGACTCACTCTCTATTCTTCCCCTAACCGCAGCGTCCGCGCCAGCGACAACTGCCGCACCAGCAGCAGGCTCGAACTCAGCACCAGCCCCAGCACGACGAGCATCAGCAGGCCGTATTCCAGCAGGCGGCGCGCTTCCACGCGCATCACAAACGGCGGCGTGATCCCCTCGCCCGCCGCGCCGAGCGCCAGCGTCGGCACGACCTGCGATGCCAGCACCCAGCCGAGCACCGCGCCCAGGATCACGCCGGTGATCATCACAAAAAGCTGCTCCAGCGCCAGCCCGCCCACCACCCGCAGCGACGACAGGCCGAGCGCGCGCAGCACGCCAAACTCCGTGCGGCGAGATTGCGCCGTCAGACCGGAATAAGTGAGCAGGCCGACGACGCTCAGCGCCAGCGCCATGATGAACGCCAGATACATCAGGCCGAGCAAACCGAGCGCCAGCGGATCGGTTTGCAGCTTGTCCAGTTCTTCCGCCAGCGTGATGCTGCTCAGCACCACCACATCATCCGACTCGGCGCGATCCAGGCCGCGGACAAACGCGCCCACAGCGCCCTGATCGCGCTCATTCAGGCTGCTGTCGAAGCGCAGCCAGACCTCGTCGGGATAAAACGTCGCGCTGGGCCGCCGGTTGAGCCGGTAGAGCAGCTCGCGCGCGTCCACCACGATAAACGAGTTGCCGCGCGGATCGGCGGCGTTGGGCGCGGTATCATACAGCGACGGGTAATAATCGGTGATCTGCAAGGCGCGGAACCGGATCGGACTGCCGCCCACATTGAAGATCGTGAACGGCGCGGCCTCTTGGCCCCACGTCAGGCCGTTTTCCTCCTGCATCCGGCGGCTGACGACGGCATCCACCGGCCCCAGGTCCGGGTAATGGATCAGCACGCCGACGGTTGTCCGCTGCGCGTCCTGATCCCAGCGCGCGTACAGCGCATCGGATCGGTCGCCGGGTACGTTCCAGCCCACCGCCGTGTCGCCGGTCGCTTCCGCGCCGCGATCGTACATAAATTCCCAGTCGTTACCGGCAAAGACCGGGTAGGGCGTGGCGCTGCCGTCCGCGCCGATCAGCGTCAGATTCGCCAGCGTCAGGCGGCTGCCGCGCTCGCCGCGCGGGCTGTTGCTCTGGTATTCCCAGAAGAACGAGACGAGATTGATCGTCTCCTGCGGGGTGTATTCCAGCGCCGCGAGATCGGCTTCCATATACACCCAGCCGCTCGTGTTATAGCTGCGCGTGTTGAGGCCCGGCGCGTCGCGGCCCATGCGCTGGTATTCGATCTCGACCGGCTCGGCGGGCACGACCACCCACGCGCCGGAGGCGTCGAGCAGGCGCAGATTCAGTTCGGTGCGCGTTATCAGCCGCCCCACGTCGGCGCGATAGACGGCACTCTGCCCAAAGCCGAAGCCGGACGTCTCGAACCGCGCCCACAGGCCGATTTTGGCCGGGATAAACGGCAGGCGCAGGCCGCGTTCGGGCAGATCGGGTGGATCGCCGGGCGTGCGTGTCGTGTAGACCGATCCCAGGTCCGAGCGCCAATAGAGCGTCTGGCCGAACGTATCCGGGTCAATCGCCAGGATCGTGCCGCGCAGATCGCCCACGACGCTCGTGCTCAGGTTGTGATTCAGCACGCGAAAAGCCGTGCTCGCCGCCGCGACATGATCCTGCGCCCTATAATATTCCGCCGGGCGCGCGCGGTTAGCGTTCAGGCTGGTATCGCGCTCGATCAGGCGGACGTCGGTCCCGACTTTGTAGCGGGTCTGGTCGTTCTGGCTGTTGGACACGGTGGCGCGGAAGCTGGTCGCAAACCAGCCGATGCCGATCGCCAATGCGAGCAGAAAGGTGATCCGCCCGTAGTGGACCGGCTCGCGGCTGAGCTGCCAGCCTGCCAGCACATTGAGCAGGCCGCGCCCCGCCGCCGCGAACCGCGCCGCCATCGCCGCCAGCACGGGGAAGAAACGCAGGGCCAGACTGCCGAGCGCCAGAAACAGCAGCGCGGGAGCCATCAGCATCAGCGGATCGGCCTGCTGCCCGCCGACATTCACATCGGCCAGCGGGGTGCCGCGCCGGACAAGCAGCCACAGCGCGCCCAACCCGACCACCGCCACGATCGCATCCAGATAGTAGCGCTGCCACCAGTACTGCGTTTCACTGCGCGACGCCGCGCCGCCCGCCAGTACCAGCGGCAGGCGCAGCACCGGCGCAGCGTGCCCATCAGCGCCAGGAACGTCACCGCCGCCGCGATCCCCGCGAACAGGAACACGTTGGCCGTCAGGGGCAGGGGGAAATCGTCGGTATTGGCGACCGACCGGACCGAGCCACGTCAGCAGCAGCCGCGCGAGAAACGGCGCGATCAGCACGGCCAGCGCGCAGATCAGCAGCGCCTCGATCCCGCGCAGCAGCAGGATCTGGCTGTCCCACGCGCCGCGGCTTTGCAGCATGGCGATCTCGCGCCGCTCGCTGCGCCGGACCAGCGCCGCCGTCACCATCAGGAAAAACAGCACCAGCGCGCCGACCTGGAGCAGCAGCAGTCCAAACGGCGCGTCGAGCAGTTCCTGCCGCCTGGCATAATCCTGCAGGATGCCGCGATCGCGTGTCCTTGCGGACGATGTCGTAATCAATTAGCCGCGTCGCGTAGTTAAAGCCGAGATCCTGCCGCCCCTGCGACAGATCCCCATTGTTCGACACCGCGAAGATGCTGCGCATGTTGCGCTCGAACGTGCGCAGCGCGGCGCGGGCCGTGTCGATGCGCGAGAAGGGCAGATTGTCATGCGAGAACAGGACGCGCCAGCCGATCCGGGTGGGCGTGTCGGGCAGGAACTCGACGGCCGTCCGGTAAACGCCGGCTTCCGTCGTGAGCATGACCAGTTCATACGTCCACAGGCCGGCTCCGCTCGTGCGATCCAGCAGGCGCAGCGGGGATGGTTCCATCCAGAACGGGTCGGCATCGTCCAGCGGCGCGATCACGCCGACCACGCGCGCGGTGATGGGCCGGCTGGTCGGGTGGCCGCCGCCGCTCGCGCCGGTCTGATTCATGCCCTGATCGAGCACGAGCAGGGAGTTCAGATCCAGGTTGATCTCGTTAGCAACGTTCAGCCCGATCGCGACTTCGAGATCCGCGCCGGGTTCGGGTGGTTCCTGGGGCAGACGGCCATCAACCACGCGCACGCGGTTTTCCCAGCCTTCGTAATCGCCTACGCGCGTGCGGACGCCGACCAGCGGAGCCGGGTCGCCTTCTTCGGGCACGAGCGCGATCCCCATCGCTTCGGTTTCGCCAAAAAACACGACCTCATCCACCCAATGCGGGATGACGCCCAGATCCGCGCGGGCGCGATCGCGGGTGAGTGCCGTAGCGTCGGCGGCTTTGATGGGCAGTTCACCGTTCCATTGGCTGGCGCGCAGGCTGATGCTGGCCGCGACATGCACATCCCCGGCCGGTTCCTCGGCCAGCCGCTGAGTCATCCCCACCTGCGAGACGGCGGTCGTATACAGCGGCACCAGCGCGCCGATCGAGGCCGCGAGGATGGTACCGGCAATAATGGTGAGCAGGGAACGCCACTGGGTGATCAGCCGGGCGACGGCCAGATGGACGGCGAACCGGACCGGCGTCCGGGCGAGTTCGCGCAGACCCCCCACAAAGCGCCAGGTCCAGCGCGCGTTTTGACGGCGACGTTGCATACCGATCCCTTCATGATCCGGCCGGGATGGATAACCCTCTACCTTATACGCGGCCAGCGCGCGGTTCGATCACCGGCCGGTCGGCAAACCGGCCCTTTATTCTAGCGTAAGGTGCCGGGCGTGTGCATGTTGCGGTGGGTTGCGCAAATCGCCGGGGAATGATGTGTTTTAAGAATCAAACCCGGATACGGAGACTTAACCTCACCCCCCGTCCCCCTCTCCACGCGCGGAGAGGGGGAGTCGGTGCTGCTGCTGTTTCCCTCTCCCTGGCTCGGCCGGGGAGAGGGTAGGGGAGAGGGCGTTTTCGGCGATCGATGTAGCTTGTTGCCCTCCGTCCGAACCCGGCGCATACTTGAGTGGACAGCAGACGGTTTGCGGTTTACTGGTCACTGTCAACTGTTTACTGTTTACTATTTTACGGGAAGGTGCGCGGATGGCCGATTATCCGCATGAACGGTACGCGCTGGCGGGACACCACAGCGAAGTATTTGCCGTCAAATTCTCACCGGACGGGGCGCTAATCGCGTCGGGATCGCGCGACCGCACGATCCGGGTGTGGCGCACGGCGGATGGCGCAGAGTGTGCCGTGCTGGAAGGGCATCGCGGCGCGGTGCATGATGTCGCGTTCCACCCGGACGGAACGCGGCTGGCCTCGGTGTCGAGCGATACGACGGTGCGCCTGTGGGATACAGCCACCTGGCGCGAGGTCGCCGATTCTGGAAGGGCACGGCGGGATCGTGCGGGCGGTGGCTTTTTCGTCCCCTGGTGCGCAACTGGTATCCGCAGGCGCATTCTGGACGCTCAGCGAGATCAAAATCTGGCCGTTCCCGCCTGGAACCGAAGCCGCGACGCTGCGCACTGAGCAGGGCGAACTGGTGTTTGACATCGCGCTGTCGCCCCATGGATCGCGGCTGGTGGCGGGCCTCTCGTCGGGATTGGTGCGGATGTGGGATATCGGAACCGGGGAAGCGATCGGCACGCTGCGCGCGCATGGCGAAGCGGTGCGAGGGCTGGCCTTCTCCACGGATGGGACGCGGCTGGCGACGGCCTCGGCGGATGCGACGGTTAAGGTGTGGTCCCAGCCGGAGGGCGAGCGCCTGCTGACCTTACGCGGGCATCACAGCGCGGTGTATACGGTGGCGTTCTCCCCGGATGGATCGCTGCTGGCCACGGGAGCCGGGGATCGCGCGGTATGGCTGTGGGAGATGCCCGACGCGCGCCGTGTCACCGTGCTGGATGGACATGGCGGCACCGTCCATTCGGTCGCATTCTCGCCGGACGGATCGCTGCTGGCGAGCGCGTCCATGGATGGGACGGTGCGGGTGTGGCAGGTGAGGTGATGTTTCCCCTTAGTTGCGCGTATAGGTGACAAATTCCCAGCTCAGCGTGCGGTGCCAGGAGCCGTCATCGGCGCGCGCGTCGATCTGCACCATGAGCGGGTAGGTGCCGGGCTGCGTGATTCCCAGCGCGCTGTAGGGGATGAACAGCGGCAGATCGTCGTAGGTCGTCTCCGCGCAGCACGGCAGAATCGCCACCGAGGTCATCACGACGTCGTCTTTGCCGCGATAGCGGGACGGTCCGCCGGGGTTGGTCAGCGGGCCCGATCCCAGATCGTCGTGGAAGAAATAGGCGGAAAGCGTCGCGTCGCGTTCCTGCCAGCCGTCGATGCTGAAAGTGACATGAAACGTGATGCCGGTCTGCCCATCCACCACCGCGCCATGATCGGCGGTGATTAACTCCGGCGTGACGGTCACGGCGCTCGACGTATTCGGGGCTGTTTCGGGCTGGGCGACGGTTCCGCTGCCCTGACCTTCTTCCAGCACGGCCAGCAGCGCCACCTCGGCGGGTCGGATGCCGGCCAGACGCCCGCCGGTTTCCTCTTCGGTCTGGATAAACGTCGGGATGCCGACAAACTGCCCGTTGCCGTTGACGACCAATCCGCCGCTGTTGCCCGGCGCGATCTCGGCGTCGGTGCGGTACCAGACCGGGATCCGCTCGCCGTTGACGCTGCCGTTTTCGACGGAGACGATGCTGCCCGACGTCACGACCAGATAATCATCCCCGATCGCGGGATAGCCAAAGATATAGATCACATCGCCCCGGTAGACTTCAGTCGCGCCTAATGACGCCGGGATATACGGCAGGTCCAGCGCCGCCGCGTCGAGTGCATGCCCGTCCAGATCGTAGCGGATGGCGATCAGCGCCACGTCGATGCCCTCATCACGGCTGACGACTTCACCCAGGTAGAGGTATTCGGGTGGGTCGTTGATGTCGCCCAGCAGGCCGATCGCCACCTCGTCACTGTCTTCGACGACGTGCGCATTCGTGACGATCAGACCGTCCGGCGTGGTGATCGTGCCGGTGCCGGTGGCCTCGATGTGCCGCCCCCGGATGCTGGCGATCAACACGACGCTGCGCGCGATGTCCGCGATCTCGAAGCGGTCGAGCGCGCCGTCTTCGTTGACCTCATGGTTGACGGTTTCGCCCTCGGTGGTGGTCGGAGGTTCGTCAGTGCCGATGTTTTCACATGGGGCAAGACGTGCGGTGATCGCCCAGCCTTCCTCATCGAGATAGCGCACCGGCACCCAGTTATAACCATCCGCGCTTTTCAGCCCGTCGTAATCGGCCTCAAACTGCTCGCCGGGGTCGCGCTGCGAGACGATCGTGGCACTCGTGCTCGGCGCGCTGCGGATATTCAGGCTGGTCTGGCCGTTGACTTCAACACAGCGCCAAATGGTGCCAGCCTGTACCGCATTTTGCGCCGCATCCTGCGCCGCCGTCGGGGGCACAACCCATGCCAGCAGCAGCCCGATCACGATGCACAGCCCCAAGAACCGCTTCATTCGATTGCTCCGCGGATGATGTGAATTCCTGCTTTACACTATAGCATCGTTCGCGGCGCGCGTGCCAGATGGCGGTGGTATAGAACCTGAACCGCAGAGACGCAGAGGGCGCGGAGAAAAAATACCTAAACCACAGAGGTCACAGAGATTTCTGAGGAAGAGAAGAGGAGAACGTTGGGTGACAGACTTGCTCTGGCGGCATCGGCTGGCCTAAGAAGTCATTACAGCTACAGTGCAGGAAAACGCCCCTCACCCTAACCCCTCCCCGGCCAAGCCAAGGAGAGGGAACTTGATCCGCGTTTTGGGCTTCCCCTCTCCGCGCGTGGGGAGGGGACCGAGGGGTGAGGTTAATCACGCGCTACCGCCCCGGCGCGGGCTGGCGATCGGGGTCCAGGGTGGCGAGAGTCTCGGCAGCCGGAGGGGCATCGGCCCGGCGCACCATGACCTCGTTGAGCACAAAGATGCTCGTATTCGCTGCCAGCAGCAGGATCGGCATGGCCTCGATGGAGATGTTTTTGGCGAGCAGACCCGTCAGGCCCGCCAGCACCGATCCGCCAATCGCCGCCGCGCCGATCTGAAAGCCGATCGCGTTGGGAGCGTGCTCGGCACCTACCCGGCCCGGCGTGGCCGATATCAGAATCGGGAAGATCGGCGCGAACGCGAAGCCCATCACGCCCAGCGCCACCCCGCTTGTCCACGAGGCCGGATCCCAGGCCAGGACGATCGCCGCCAGCACGGCCGCGCCCATCGACAGCCGCATAAAGGCCAGCGGCGAGAGCCAGCGCCCGAGAAAGCCGGCGGCGACACGCCCCACGGTGAACATGCCCCAATAGGCGGATACCCACAGGCCCGCGACTTCCGGCTCGATGTCGCGTCCTTCGATAAACAGCGACGATGACCAGCGCCCGGCGGTGACTTCCACGCCGGTGTACAGGAAAAACAGCGCGATCCCCAGCCAGACGACCGGCAGCACCAGCGTAGAACGGATCGGCGTGCGGACGATCTTCGCGGGCGGCGGCTCATCCCGTTCGGGGTGGGGCTGGTCAAAGCGCGCGCGCGTGATGAAGAAGGTCAACCCCAGGACCAACTGCGCGATGCCGACGATGGTATAGCCCCAGCGCCACAACTCGCCGGAATTGACCACCCCGCTCATCACCCAGGTGCCGCCGGTCACGCCCAGGCCAAAGGAGGCGTGCAGCCAGAACATCAGGCGCGGCCCGTAATGCGTGGCGACATACGTGTTCAGCCCGGTGTCGATCGCACCCGCGCCCGCGCCGCCCAATAATCCCAGCACGACGAACCAGCCCCAGGCCGGGGACGCCGCGTTGCCGAGCAGGGCTAATCCCGTCGAGAGACAGCTCGCCGCCAGCAGCTTGCCGATCCCCAGGCGCGCGACCAATTGGCCCGCGAAAAAGCTGGAGAGGAAATAGCCGATCAGCCCCGTGAAAAACAGCGCGCCGAAGACATCCGGCCCGATTCCGAACGAGTCGCGGATGCGCGGATTGGCGATGTCCAGCAGGCCGTCGGGCATCCCCAGGCTGATAAAGGCGATGAAGGTGATCAGGATCAGAAAGAGCGCAGCACGCTGACGACTGGACACGCCAAGACCTCGCTTTATGGACGGGCAACAGGCACACGATCCCGGACGTTAACACATCTCGCGCCGAAGTGCGAAAAAGTGGGGGTGGGCAGCCGATCAGCCGGACCTCACCCCACGTCCCCGGCGTGCAAGCACGCTTGCCCGCGCGGAGAGGGGCCCGATCGCCGCGTCGCCGCCGCCAGGTTGTGAGGGCCGCAGTTTACGTAGGTAATTATTTCTCGGGTAACCGATCATGCCGGGGAGCACCTCAATGCTCCCGTCTCCCAGCCGAGCTGGCAGAGCCGCGCCGGACGGACGCGGGGTCTTTTCTACACCAGCCTTGTCCGCTTATTTTCTTAGATCGGCATTAACCTGCGGCGTCATCGGTGGTGACCGGTGGGTAACTCAAAACTCACGACTCAAAACTCAAATCCAATCTAAACCCTTTTGTCCCTCCGGCGGTGTTATAATCCGAGTCAATCCGATTATGTGTTCTATTCAAAGTAGACAGTAAACAGTGAACAGTTTTCAGTATTCAGCCTGTAGTGGGACGCGCCTTTGCTGACAACTGTCAACTGTAAACGGTTTACTCGTAACCAACCGAGGAATCCATGCCCGACGAGAAAGAATTCATCCACCTGCACGTGCATACGGAATTCAGCCTGCTCGATGGGCTGAGCCAGATCAAGCGGCTGGTCCGGCGATCCGCCGAGGCAGGGATGAATGCGCTGGCGATCACCGATCACGGCTCGATGTTCGGCGTGATCGATTTTTACCGTGCGTGCAAAAAAGAAGGCGTCAAGCCGATCATCGGCATGGAAGCGTATATGGCGCGGCGCGGGATGCGGGATCGCGATGCCGAATTCGACGCGCGGCCCTATCATCTGCTGCTGCTGGCGAAGGACCAGACCGGCTATAAGAACCTGCTTCAGATCGCGTCCGCCTCGCAGCTTGAGGGCTATTATTACCGCCCGCGCATCGATCACGATTTCCTGGCGGCGCACAGCGAAGGACTGGTCGCCACGTCCGGCTGTCTTGCGGCTGAGATCCCGCGCATGGTCACCGATGGACGCGAAAATGAGGCGCTGCGCCTGATCGGCTGGCACCAGGATGTGTTCGGGCCGGAGAATTTTTATCTCGAATTGCAGCACCACAACATCGACGAGCTGCACGCGCTGAATAAGTGGCTGCTCAACCGCCAGGGCTACGCGCAGGTGCCGATGGTCGCCACCAACGACGTGCATTATGTGCTGGACGACGATTACGACGCGCATGATACGCTGCTGTGTATCCAGACCGGCAACGTCAAGAGCGAGCAGAACCGGCTGCGTTTTTCCAGCCGGACGTTCCATCTGCGCACGCCGCACGAGATGTGGCAGTTGTTCGCGCACGTGCCGGAGGCGCTGACCAATACGCTGCGCATCGCGGAAATGTGCAACGTCAGCCTGGATTCGGAGGGCTATCACCTGCCGGTGTTCCCGGTGCCGGATGGCTATACGGCTGAAACGTATCTGCGCTATCTGTGCTTTGGCGGGCTGGGCTGGCGCTATGGCGCGCGCGCCGACGATCCCGACGTGATCAACCGCCTGGATTACGAGCTCCAGGTGATTCACAACATGGGGTTCGATACGTACTTCCTGATCGTGTGGGACCTGTGCGAGTTCGCGCGGCACGCGGACATCTGGTGGAACGTGCGCGGATCGGGGGCGGGGAGTGTGGCGGCGTACTGCCTGGGGATTACCAATATCGACCCGATGCAGAACGGCCTGCTGTTCGAGCGCTTCCTCAATCCGGGCCGCGTCTCCATGCCCGACATCGATCTGGACTATCCCGAAGATCGCCGCGCCGAGATGATCCAGTACTGCGCGCACAAATACGGTGAGGACAAGGTCGCCGCGATCATCACCTTTGGGACGATGGGCGCGAAAGCCGCGATCCGCGATGTGGGCCGCGCGCTCGATATGCCGCTGCCCGAAGTGGACCGCATCGCCCGCCTGATCCCGACGCTGCCCGGCAAGCCGATCAAGTTTGACGACGCGCTGGGCGACGATCCCGAACGGGCGCTGCCGGAACTCAAAGAGGTGTATAAGAACGACGAGCACGCCCGCAAGCTGATCGACACGGCGCGCCAGTTGGAAGGCATCACGCGGCACGCCAGCACGCACGCCGCCGGGGTGATCGTGGCCGATAAGCCGCTGGTCGAATATATCCCGCTGCACCGCCCGACCAAAGGCTCGGCGGAAGATGCGCCGGTCAAAATGGTGACGCAGTTCCCGATGGAGACCTGCAAATCGATCGGCCTGCTGAAAGTGGACTTTCTCGGCCTGTCCACGCTCACCATCATGCGCCGCGCCTGCGAATTGATCGAACAGTATCACGGCAAGACCTACGACCTGTCGAACATCCCCTACCGGCCCGATCCCGACGATCCCGACGTGACGCGGTGGGTCGCGGAGATGTTCGAGATGATCGGGCGCGGCGAGACAGTGGGCGTGTTCCAGCTTGAAATCGCAGGGCATGCGCCGGATGCTGACCGATATGCGCCCGACCAAATTTGAGCACATCGTCGCGGGGATTTCGCTCTACCGCCCCGGCCCAATGGACTACATCCCGCAGTACAACCGGCGGCTGCACGGCGACGAAGTGACGGAATATCGTCACCCGCTGCTTGAGCCCATTTTGCAGGAAACTTACGGGATCTGCGTAAGCGGAGATTCCATTGTGATTGATGTCAAGACCGGCCAGCGTTATCGCGTTGATCAGGTTGGCATGGCCGCCGATCCTATTTATGTGCAGGGCGTCGATGACCAATACTGCCCGGCGGTGGGCCGCGTGACTCACCTGATCTACAACGGCGAGAAGCCTGTGTATCGGATCACGCTCAAGAATGGGGCGACGATCAAAACAACCCATGATCATCACTTCCTGACCGAGTCCGGCTGGCAGCCCCTTGATTCGATTCGATTGGGCGACTATGTAGGAACGCCGCCACAGTTGATCGCCCCAGAAGAAGCCATGCCGTTTGATCGAAATAAACTGCGCGTCTTGGCTTATCTCATTGCAGATGGCAGCCTTGCCAGCGGGAGTTCGGTTGATTTTGTTAATCAGGATCAACTGCTTATTGATGAATACGTTCGCTGTCTACGGTCTTTTGGCGATCTCGAACCTGTGTACACCGAACAGCTACGGGGTGTTCAACGTGTTGGTGTTCGCAGTGCTCGCTACAAAGAAGTCAACAATTTATTGGCATGGATGCGTGAATTGGGGTTTAAGTACAAGCCGGGAACGACTTATCCGCGTGGCGTGCGCAGTCAGGAAAAATCGATCCCAGGTTTTGTGTTTCGCCTCAACGATGCGGATCTCGCCTTTTTCCTCGGCTCCCTCTGGGATTGCGATGGCTATGTCGGCGGTGCCCTCTGCCATTACAAGACGATTTCGCATACCCTGGCACACGACGTTCAAACGCTCCTGCTGCGTTTTGGATTCCACTCCACAATTCATCAGGCTCAATACGAATCAAGTCGCGGCCAACGGACTGCTTATCAGGTTACGGTCTATGACACGGCCCGGCTTGTGCAGTTATTATCTCCCTATATGCTGACCGATAAACGTAAGACGCGATGCAAGGGTGTCGATCAATCCATTGCGATCAATCGTCTGGACTTTATTCAGGAAGTCGAACAGACCATGCACCTGTCAACGCGGCGGCTGATGGAATTGTATGGTATCGACCGCCAACACTTTACGAAAAAGGTCGAGATCGTCCACGTATTTCTGCGTTTGTCGTGGCTTCGCTTGCGGAGACGGTACCATTACCTCAAACTCGCGCTCGAATTCATGTCAATTGGCAAGAGGTATTAGCTATCGAGCCGGCAGGCACCGAGGCGGTTTATGATCTGACAGTTGAAGGGACGCATAACTTCGTTGCCAACAATATCATTGTCCACAATTGCGTGTACCAGGAACAAATTATGCAGATCGCGGGGCAGTTGTTCGGCTACGAACTCGGTGAAGCCGACCTGATGCGCCGCGCCGTCTCCAAAAAGAAGAAGGAAGACCTGCTCAAGCACCGCCAGATCTTCATCGAGCGCGGCCCCGAACACGGCGTTGATCCCGTCACCGCCGGGGCAATCTTTGACGACATCGAGTTCTTCGCGCGTTATGGCTTCAACAAATCGCACGCCGCCGACTACGCCGTGCTGACCTGCCAGACCGCCTACCTGAAATGCCACTATCCGCACGAATACATGGCCGCGCTGATGAGCGTTCACCGCGACAACTCCGCCAAAGTCGGGTTGTTCGCAGCGGACTGCGCGCGCACGGGGATCGCGGTGCTGCCACCCACCGTCAACAACAGCGAGCTTGACTTCAGCATCGAGCAGCACGGCGACGGGCAAGCCATCCGCTTCGGGCTGGGCGCGATCAAGAACCTGGGCATCGGCCCGGCGGAGCATATCCTCGATGCGCGCGGGCAGGGTGGGCCCTTCCGCGATCTGGCGGATTTCTGCCACCGCGTCGATACGCGCAACGTCAACAAGCGCGCGCTCGAATCGCTGATCAAGGTGGGCGCGCTGGACGAGTTCGCGCCGCGCCCGGCGCTGCTGGCTGCGCTGGACCGCATCATCAGCTTTTCGGCGGACCATCACAAGGCCAAAGACGCCGGGCAGATGAGCCTGTTCGGAGAATCCACCGGCGTGGATTTTGGCACGGCGGACAGCATCCTGGGCGCGCTGCACGCTGTCGAGCAGGTCACGCGCCGCGAGATGCTGAACTGGGAGAAAGAACTGGTTGGGCTGTACGTGACCGATCACCCGCTCAAGCCAGTGATGGATCAGCTCCAGGCGATCATCACGCACACCAGCGCGGATCTCGCCGCCAGCGAGGATGAAATCAACGGGCAGCCGGTCATTGTGGCCGGGCTGGTGACAAATATCCGCAGCTTCGCCACCAAGAAGGGCGATATGATGGCGATCCTGACGATTGAGGACATCACCGGGATCATCACAGCGGTGTTGTTTCCGCGCACATGGGGTGAGTATCGTGGTATCATCGACGAAGACGCCGTGATCATCGTCTATGGCAAAGCCGACAACTCGCGCGGCGATATGCAGGTGATTGTGGACAGCGTGCGCCAGGATTTTGAAATGGTTGCCGGGGAAAATCCCTCGCTGCAACTGGACCGCAAATTTTCATGGCTGGCGGATGACGAGGATCAGGAGCAGCCGGGCGATAACGGTGATCCGGCTGACGTGATTCCACTGCATGAACCCGCCGCGCCGCCGCGTCCTGAGCCGGCGCTCCGCGTTTCATCGTCCGAGCCGCCGCCGCGCTCGTCCGGCGTGGTGGATGATCGCGAGGTGCCGGGTTGGCTCGAAGTCGAGACGGCGGATAACGGGTGGGCCCCGCAGGCGTTTGAGTATCACAACGACACCGGGCACATTATCCGCGAACCGGAAGAAGATCCGCCGCCTTCGCCCGCCTATGATGAGGCCGGGCATTTGAAATCGCCATCGGCCCCGGCCGACCGCCCGCGCACCGCCGCCGACGACTCCGCCGCCCCGCGCTCGGCGGATACGCCGCAGGTGCCGCGCCGCCGCAAGCTGAAGGCCCCCGAACCGACCCCGCCTCCGCCGCCGGGCCGCGTGCTGACGCTGCACATCCAGCGCACGGACGATCCGGCGCGCGACCAGCGACGGATCAAGATGCTGCATGGGCAGTTGATCGAGCACCCCGGTCACGATCATTTCCGGTTTGTGCTGGAAGGGCCGGGCGATCAGCGCAAGTGTCTGAATTTCCCGAACCAGCCGATCGAGATCAGCGAGGAGATGCTGGCGTTTGTGTGCGACAAGCTGGGCGAGGATAACGTCGTCGTGACGGATGCGTAGCGGCGCTGTGGTACAATCAAGGTATTAGGCAGGTCAGGGAGAGCGCACAGCATGGCCGTACAAACCAGACGATACACGGTGGAAGAGTTTGACCGGATGGCGCAGCTTCCGGAAAATGCCGAGCGGCGGCTCGAATACATCGGGGGGGAGATCGTCAGCGTGGTATCAAACAGCTATTCGTCAGAGGTGGCCGTGAACATCAGCTTCTATCATCAAGTTGGGACCTATGCGAGGGGGTATCAAGTTAGGGCATGTCACGGGCGCGGACGGGGGATACAAAGTCGTCAACGAGCGTTATATTCCCGACGTAGCCTATATCTCCCAGGCGCGGCAGCCGGAACCCTCGCACGAAGCGTATAATCCCAATACACCCGATCTGGCCGTTGAAGTGCTGTCCCCGACGGATGATCCGAGGTTGGTCCGGCTCAAGATGGCGCACTATCTGGCAGCGGGTACGGTGGTATGGGTCGTCAACACGGAAGACAAGCGCGTGGAAGTCTACACGCCGGGCCAGCCGCCCCAACTACTGAATCTCACCGAGACTCTTGACGGCGGCGCGGTGCTGCCCGGTTTTAGGATGGCAGTCAGCGATATTTTCCCCGTTCCGGCAGATTAATCCTTCGTCGCCACGAGCACCAGCCGGGGCGAGGCCATCGTAAAGGGCAGCAGATTGAGCCAGCCGTGATCCTCGACGGACGCAAAACCCGCCGCTTTGACCAGCGCCACCAGCTCGCGGTAGGTATACAGGCGCATCGTCAATGAACTATGCTCGGTGTGACCGTCGCGGACGACAATCCAGCGCCGGGTCACGATGCCGGCGGCGTGGTCATAGGCGCGCTCTTCCATGATGATCAGATCATCGCCAAGACACTGCCAGTCGCGGCGAAAAAGATGGGGGAGCAGCGTCTCCGCGATATGCGTGTCGAACACCAGCCGCCCGCCCGGCTTGAGCGCCTGCGCAACGGATGTCAGGAAGGCGCGGTTGCCGTCGTCGTCAAAATAGCCGAAGCTCTCCCAGAAACAGTAAGCCCCATCGAAGGTATCGCGCCAGGGCAGGTCGCGCATATCGCGGCGCTCGGCGGTGAAGCTCACGTCGAGAGAGTCGGCGGTGCGGTGGGCGTGGTCCAGCATATCGGGGGCGTTATCGACGCCGGTGATCTGGTAGCGGCGGGCGGCCAGTTCGCACGCCAGCCGTCCCTCACCGCAGGGCACGTCGAGCAGGTGAGCGGGCGCGGACACGTTCAGCAGCATTTCGATGTAATCCGCTTCGCGCCGCGTTTGATCCTGAGATTTGCCGCGCCGCAACGCTTCTTGCAGCAGGCCCGCAAACACCGACTCGCCGGTCATCTACAACCTCTCAAAATCGATGGGCAGCCGCACGGTGAACACCGTCCGCCCTGGCCGCGAATCCACCAGGATTTCACCCCGGTGACGCTCGACCACGATGTTATAGCTGACGTTCAGCCCCAGGCCGGTGCCTTTGCCGGGCGCTTTGGTCGTGAAGAAGGGATCGAACAGCTTGGACAGGTGCTCCGGCGCGATGCCGGGGCCGTTATCCTCGATCTCGACCGCGACCCAGTTCGGCTGGTCATCGCGCCGCGCGCGGATCACGATCTCGCCTTGGCTGTCCAATGCCTGGATCGCGTTGTTGATGATGTTGGTCCACACCTGATTCAGTTCGCGCCCATACGCCTGGATGCGGGGCAGGTCGGGAGCATATTCGCGGCGGACGCTCAGCGTCGGCGGGATACGCTGGCGCAGGATCAGCAGCGTTTTGTCGATCCCATCGGTGACGTCCACTTCCTGCACCGGGGCCTGATCCAGATAGGAATACCCTTTAAGCGTGTCCACGATGCCGGAGATCTGCCCCGCGCCCGCCGAGATCTCGGCCAGCAGGCCATACGTCTTGTACATGGCGCTGATCAGCACGAGGCCGGGCCGAAGCTGCTCCGGGGTGAAAAAGTCCGTCAGCATGTCCAGATCGTCGGTCGAGATGCGCAGGTTGACCAGGGATTCGGAAAATTCCCAGGAGTTCTCGATGCCGAAATCTTCCAGAAACGATTCGATCTCATACTCGCGGTCGCTGCGCGCCATCGCGTCAAGCTCCGGGGGGTGCTGCGCGCGCTCGCGGATCTGGACATACAACTCGTCAAGCATCTGCTGCTGGTCAGGCGAATAGTGGAACAGGCCCAGCGCCCGCTGCGCCCGCGTAAACAGATCGAGCGCCTCCGCCAGTTGTTCCACCCCGCGCTTGATGGCCGCGGACGGATTGTTCAGTTCGTGCGCCACTCCGCTGTAAGTTCGTTCCAATGCTCCATCGCGTTGTTCTGGCGCATCCGCAGCTCGTTGCTGCCCATTCGCGCGATGACCGTTTCGAGCACGCCGTAAGACACGGCCGGGCAGGTGGTCAGCACGTCCTTGAACTGCTGGCCGTCCACCTCGATCAACAGGGCATCGGTCCGGGCGCGCATGGTGGCCGTGCGCGGACGATCCTGCAGCAGCGACATCTCCCCAATCAATTCGCCCTTGCTCACCACGCCTAACAACACCTGCCGGTCGTCGGCCCGTTTCAGGACCTCCAATTCGCCTTCGAGCACGATATACGCCGTGCTGCTGGGGCTGCCTTCATCAAACAGGATATGCCCGGCCCGCACACGCATGTGCGGGTAGTTCTCGGCGACATGGATCAGTTCGGTTTCGCTGAAATTGATGGCAGGCGCAGACTGTGCCGTATGAGTGACCATGTGGCCCTCCGATATGCTGGCGGCCGTGAGCGTTGCGCGATGGGCGGACAATAGCTCAACGTTCATGGCCGAGCGGTAATCGTCTGCGCCAGATTGTACTGTATTTTGATGATTTGTGGCAGAATTATTAGAAAAATGAGCTTACTGCCGGACCCGGCCGGGATTCACCACATATTCCCCCACAGTCAGTTCGTGCTCATCATGATACCAGTCTTGATGATCGGACCATTGGCCGCAGCCGTACTGCTCGCTGCACTGGGTGTAATCGTAGACTTTGCCACACGCCGGGCAGATCCCTCGCGTTTCGAAGGTGTGCCAGACATGTCCGCAGGCACAGGACCATTGATCGCTGTGACGCGGGTGCCAATCGCACTTGGGGCACGCGACGTATTGCATTGCAATCTCCATTCTCGCGTTACGATTCCTCAATGATACAGAAAAAACACGAGCGTGGAAAAAAAGATACGCCCCGCTGCTGCGACGTTGGTTGAAATGCATAGGAGCCGGCTAGACATGCCTTTATGGATCTCAGAGCGTGTACAGAAAGCGTTTACCCCTATCCCCCGTCCGACCTTCGGTCGGCACCCCTTCTCCCCGCACGCGGAGAAAGGGGAGCGTGTCAAGTCCCTCTCCGTTTACGGGGAGGGATTTAGGGAGGGGTAAAATGGCTTAGCACACACGCTCTCAACCGCTGTGCGTTTAAGTCAAAAATTCATATAATAAATCTAATTAATATTACCAACCCAACAAGCAGTAGAGGGAGGACCCCATGGCTATCAAAGCTGTCAAACTGCTGCTCGTGCTGCTTCTGCTTACGGTTTGGTTCGCACCTCCTCACCCGGTCACATCGGCCCGCGATCCGCAGTGTACCAGTGGATGGTGCGAGGATACCTTCGAAGCCGGGGGAAAAGTTCATGACATTGGCTACCCCGAAACCCTGCTGACCGAATCCCTGGCCGCTCGTGAGGCCGTTACCCAATCGATCAACACCTTACAACCCATTTTCAGCGGCAATACGAGCGTTCCGTTTCAGGTAACGATCACCGTTACGCCGACCGAAGCTCCCAACTGGGCTACCGCCTCGCCTGGCACGGTGGTTATCCCAGAGACCGATGGCCTGTCAACCGTCGCGGTCGAGGCGTTACAGTGCCACATTATCGTCAACTCCCTGCCAAATCCATCGATCTGGTTATTCATTCTCGCCCACGAGATGGCCCACTGTTATCAGTATCAGTATGTTGATAACTTCGCCTACAACCCGCCCGACGATAACTGGTGGGTTGACGGTGCAGCGGAATGGCTTGCCTCGCTCGTGTATCCTGATCTGGCCGACGCGGAATATACCCAGGGCGGACGTAAGCAGGCGTTTGCCAGCACCTACTTCACGCCGCTGTTTCAGAAATGGTACGAGGCGGTCTATTTCTGGCAGTTCCTCGAAGCCGAATTGGGCTATCAGGCCGCGGTCAGTCTCATGCGCAACATGCCCCCGGCGCTCGCCGCCAGCGACTATATTGACTATCTTCGCAGCGCCATTCCCGATCTGGACGACGTTTTCCAGCATTATGCGACTGCGCTGTATTCCGATTCGGTCCCCTACCAGCCGCCGTATAACTCGATGTCTCACACTGTCACGATGGCTTCCGCGCTGCCGCTGAGCGAGCCTATCGGGGCGGACCTTCTGGCGATCGATTACCGGACATATGGGGGTATCAGCCTGCCGCCCGACAAAGCTCTGCGCGTCGTGGTGACCGGAACCGAACCGGCCCAGATGCGCGCTACCCTGCTGATGGGCTCCACGATTCACTGGCTGCAAGACGGGCAGCCCGCCGATCTGTGCAGCCCGCCCGACACCTTCACGGTGGCGCTCAGCCGCACGGGAACGCTTAATGCGGAGATCAACGCCGGTATTGAGCTGATGGAGATCGACGCAGAAAGCGCGACCTGTCTGGCAAAAGAGACCGTGCTGCCCGACTGTATAGTCGGTCGCTGGAACATCACGGAACTGCCCGAAATCCCAGGGGCAGGCGAGGTGACGATGATGTGGGAACCCAACAATTACTACCTTGAGTTCCGTGCCGATGGTACGTTTGATGGGGTCGTCAAAAATCTGGTCGCTATCTCTGAAGCACAAGGGATGCAAATGGAGGCCACCCTGAACGCCGTCCTGCATGGCGTGCTCACGGTTGAACCGAACGCTGTGGCGATCGACCAGTATGATGTCGTCGAATACGACAGCGCCCTTGAATTGGGCAGTATGATCGCTACCGTGAATGGCGTAACTCAAGACCTCACCGATGTCTTTTTGGGCGGCGGTTCGGAAGGCGTGCTTCCCCCGGTCAGATCCCTTACCTGTATTGATGCGACCCATCTGCAATACACGGCGACGGTCGGGGGAATGGAACTGATCTGGAATGCCGAACGCGCACCGTAGGGTGTGGCGGTCGAGTCGGCCGCTTGATGCCTGTCCCGACGGAATGACTATCACGTTGTGATGGTATGTAAGGAAAGTGAGGGAAGATCATGAATCGCTGGCTTATTGTGATGTTCGTTTTGCTGGTTGGCGCGCTCCTGACGTCGAGTGTGGCCCTCGCCGCCTCGCCGGACCCTGTCAAAGTTAACGCCTCCGTTCATCCGTCCACAGCGCAGGTGGGGGACTCGGTGACATTGTCGTGTAAGGTCTCCCCAAGTCAGGGTGCTGTCGTGCAATTTGTGGGGTTCGGATTTGAGGCGGGATACAGTGACGAAACGTTCATCCGCGGCTTTGGCGACCACGGACCCGTTATCTGGCAAGTCCCACTGAACACATCCACGCCCGGCACGTATGAGGGGTTCTGCTCCGGACGGGTGATTCGGGATGGTGAGCCGTTCGATGCGATTGAATACGTGACGGTCGAAATTCTGCCGTAGAGGGTGTTATGCACTTTTTACCCCTATCCCCCACCCCCTTTCCCCGCACGCGGAGAAAGGGGGGTCGTCGCAAGTCCCTCTCCACCCGGTGGGGAGGGGATTTAGGGGAGGGGCTAACCCGCGGAAAAACGCTTAGCTTATGTCCATGCGCCGCACGCCCGGTTTTGTGTTTGGTGACGAGAATCACAGTCTATTGATAACGCAGAATATCGGAGACGGTCTTGCGGGCAGCGGCCAGCGCCGGATAGAGGGTCGCGCCCACCGTCACGAGGATCATGCCCAGCAGACCCAGCAGCGGCGCGAGGTAGGCGTAGTTCAGCACGATCACATCACTGAAGGGCACCATGTCGAGCAGCACGCGGCCAAACAGGATGCTCATGGGCAGACCAATCCCCCACGCCAGCAGGCCGACCAGCACGCCTTCCAGCAAAAACTGGAAGATGATGGCCCGCGATGACGCTCCCACCGACCGCATCACACCGATCTCGCGCTGGCGCTCGAAGACGCCGATCGAGGTGATGGTCAGCAAGCCGATGCCGCCGACCACCGCCATCAGGATCGCCGCGATACTCATGGCCAGCGCTAAGCTTAAAATCGTCTGCGCGATGCGATCCTCAAAGCCAACCTGATCCTGATAGGAGGGCACCGGCTCTGAATACCGGGTATTCATGCGGCTGGTCGACGCCTCGGGGTTTGCCAGATCGAGATACACCGTTTCCGGCGTGATCTCCCGGTAGTCAAGCTGGACCAGATCGGCCAGATCGGCCCAGTACATGGCAATCAGGAGAGGTTTGTCGGCGGTCCTCACGTCGTCCGGTAAGGCACGAGCGAAAACGCGCAGTTCGGACGTTTTGATCGGCACCACTTCGATAATGGTGTAGTCCTCGGATACCTGTTCGACCAGATCGTTGATGAGCGAGCCATCCGGCGGGCGCAGCGTGATCTCATCTCCCACGGCAAAACCGCCTGCCTGGGCCAGCGCCTCGCTAATGATCACGCCATGTGTTTCCGGGTTGAAGCGCGGCGAGAGCAGCCGCCCGGCCTGATCGCTCACCCCCAGCGCCCAGATGGTATCTTCCTCGGGCGCATCGCCGTCGTTCCACTTGACATCCAGCTCTTCCCAATAGGCGTTAGGAGTCGGCGCGGTGCGAATGAGGCCCACAAAATCGGCCAACTGCTGCCATTCCATAAATGCTGTTTCGAGCGGGAACTCGACCACGCCAATGACCTCAAAATCGGCGCTGCGCTCCGGCCCGACGAGCCGCACCCTATCCCCTACGGTTTTTTTCATCTCCTCGGCCAGGTGCGGGGTGAGCACGATCCCGTGCCGGTTGGGATCGTTGAGCCAGCCGGTGCCCGCTTCGAACTCGCGGTTGAGCAGGTCCGTGCTGGTATCGATCCCGGTCACGTACAGATCGACGAGATCGGGATCGGGATCAGCGCCGTTGGGATCGTCACCGGGATCAGCGCCGAGTTCGTCTACCGGCGGCTCGGACAGATCGGCGCTGAGCCGGACGGCGACACCGGGCTGCACGTCGCGGATCTGCTCCTGCACATTCATGAGCAGCCCCTGCACCACGTCGAACACTTCAATATCGGTGAGATCGGTCGAAACCTGATAATTCAGCGTGTTTTCAATGTCGCCTACGACGCTGTTCAGCGTTCGGAAGACGGCGAACACGCCCATGAATGCCGCCACCGACAGGGTCAGGGAGAGCAGAGTCAGGGCCAGCCGCGCCTTGTGCAGGAAGATATTGTTAAGCGCCTGAGCTACGCCCAGCGGCATCTCGGGCAGGTAGGTCATGAGGCGGGGCAGCACGCCGTGCCCATAGTTCGCGCCGATACCCTGATCGGTCATGGCGTCCCGGATCGAAATGCGTGTGCCGTAGCCGACCGGGATGATCGCGGTCAGCACGGGGACTCCCAACCCCAGCAGGATGCCAGCCACAATCGGCAGCAGCGGCATGGAGGTGTCTTCCAGCAGAATACTTGCCAGCGGGGCGGCAGCGCGGGCGGCGGCCTGCCCCAGCGGCATGCCGATCAGCATGGCCGGGACCGTCCCGATCAGACCATAGACGAACGCCATACCCAGGTAAATCGCGAACAGGTCAAAGCGGCTCGCGCCCAACGCTTTCATCGCGCCGATCTGCTGGCGCTGCTCCGCCAGCACGGTGGTGATCACCGTTGTGACCAGCACACTCGCCACCGCCACCGCGACGATCGCCAGCACCGTGAGCACCTGCGAGAACTGGCGCACGCCCACCAGAAACACGTTGTGCTGCGGATCGTTCATCAGATAAAACACAATGGTGTACGGGGTCTGATCCATCAGCGTCTTGCGGAAGTTATGCGACTGTTCACGCGCCGCCGCAAAATTCTTGAAACGCGCATAAATTGAGCTGAACCCGGTAAAACGCACAATTTGCTGCGCGTCGGCATAGGTCGCGTACGCACTGGACGCGCCGTCACCGCCGCCGATGTAAAAATAGGGCTGGTGTACGATGCCGACGATGCGCATCTCGGCGGTCGCGCTGCCGTTAAGGTTCACCACCAGCGTATCACCCACGCCGAGCCTCTGCTGGTCGGCCATGCGCTGTTCGATAGCGATTTCGTTTTGCCCTTCGAGCGGGTAGCGCCCGGATCGCAGGCGGATCGGTTCCAGGTGGATGCGGCCGAACGGCTCCGAAAAACTGAACAGGTGGCCCTCGTGGAAGTTTTCATCGTCGGGGCGCTTCCAATGGAACTCGTACACGGCCTGCCCCTCGACCGCCGTCACGCCGGGATACGCACGCAGCGTGGCGAGGTCGGTTTGCGGATCGAGGGTTTCGTCATTGCGCGGGCTGACGAACAGCCGGATCATGGCCATTTCGGCGGGGACGAGATCTTTTTCCAGTTGGCGGGTGATGATCTGGCCGAGCGTCGTCAGCACGACGACCGCCAGCACGCTGACGAATACACTCAGAGACACGAGCAGGGTGCGTGCCCGCCGAATGGTAATATCGCGATAGATTTTCCGACTACGTGTTCCCCACATCCCGATACAAACCGTTTCGCCTGCCTCTGGCGGCGTTCGCGCTGACCATCAATCTGCTACCGTGCGGTGCGGTGGCTTTTATTGGCGCGGTACAACGTCTCTGCCCGGAGGGAAAAGAAGAATCAAGCCCGCACCTATTTTAACAAAACCGTAGTGAGCCGGCGAACCAGGGACGGGTGAGGGGAAAGGGCTCAAAACGGCCTCACCCCCGGCCCCCTCCTTTCAGGGGTAGGTTTTTTATGCTTGGTGCTGAGCATGGTTTACCCCTATCCCCGTCCGACCTTCGGTCGGCACCCCTTATCCCCGCACGCGGAGAAAGGGGCGCGTCGGAAGTCCCTCTCCGTTTACGGGGAGGGATTTAGGGAGGGGTCAACGAGCACGCATCGCTGATTTATTAAAAACCTACCCCCTGAAAGCCGGCCCCCACTCCATGTCATGAAGAGGGGCTTGACTCTCACGTAACGTGATGCTTTATGATCCTTGCAGATGAGGAGACAGGTCATGTATACCGTCAAGCAGCTGTCGGATCTGGCGGGCGTGAGCGTCCGCACCCTGCACTACTACGACGAAATCGGGCTGCTCAAGCCGTCGTCGGTCGGTGAGAACGGCTACCGTTATTACGCCGATGACGCGGTGTTCCGGCTCCAGCAGATTCTATTCTTCCGCGAGCTGGATTTCAGCCTGATGGATATTCAGTCGATCCTGGACCGGCCGGATTTTGACGTGGTGGATGCGCTGCGCGCGCATCGCGTGGCGCTCCAAAACCGGATCGGGCGGCTGCATGACCTCATGGAGACCATCGATCACACGATTTCACACCTGACAGGAGATACGCCGATGAGCAAGAAGAAACTCTTCGCCGGGTTCACGCCCGAAGAGGAGAAGCACTACGAACAAGAAGCCCGCCAGATGTGGGGCGACCAGGCCGTGGATGACTCGTACAAGCGGCTGAACGGTTACAGCACGCAGCAGAAAGAACAGATCGGGGCGGAAGGGCAGGCCGTCTATACTGATCTGGTGGCGGCCATCGATCAGGACCCGGCCAGTCCGGCGGTCCAGGCGATCATCGCGCGCTGGCACCAGCATCTGCGCTATTTCTGGGAGCCGAACGTCGAGGCGCTGCGGGGCTTGGGCGATCTCTACAACGAGCATCCCGATTTCGCGCGCAACATCGGTGAGCTTCACCCCAACCTGCCGGCGTTCATGCGCGAGGCGATCAACCACTACTGCGACGGGTTGGAGGGATAGTCTCACCCCGCGATATTCTCCGAATTGCCTGATGAATTTTGTAGGGGCGTATTGCAATACGCCCCTACGCGACAACCACTTGTTCCGTTTCGAGCCGGGGGGTGAGGCTGGTGAGGCTACTCCACCGCCGGGACGATAAAATCCTCGACCAGATTGAAGCGGCACAGCATCCGGTTATTCTTGAAATGCTCCGGCGCGGCGCTGATCTGCCCGGTCATCACGACCACCAGATCCAGATCCGGGATCACATAAACGAACTGGCCGCCGTAACCCACCGCGATCATGCTCTCGTAGGCTCCCTGCGGGCGCAGCCACCACAGATAGCCATAGCCCACCGTCTCGCAGCTCTCGATCGTGTCCGGGGGGAACAGCGTGTGATACACCCCCGAACTCGCGCACCCACGCCGCCGGGATGATCTGGTCGCCGTCCCAAATGCCCTGGTTGAGATACAGGTAGCCGAATTTCGCCATGTCGCGCGGGGTGAGCGCCAGTTCCGCCCCGCCGATGGTGATCCCCTGCGGATCGGCGGGCCAGCGGCGCTGCGTGATCCCCAGCGGGCGAAACAGGTACAGATCCGCGTAGTCGAGCAGCGTCATGCCGGTGGCCTGCTGTAACACAGCGGCGAGTAACTGCGCATCCCCGGTGCTGTAGTTGAAATGGGTGCCGGGCGGGTGGATCAGCGGGCGTTCCAGCACGAACCGCACCCAGTCCGGGCTGGCGGTCATCTGGACCGCGCTGGGACCATATTCCTGCCATTCCAGCCCGGAGCGCATCGTGAGCAGATCGCGCACGGTGATATCGCGCTTGGCGCGCTCGTGGACAGTCGCGAAGACCTCCGGCAGCAGGGAGCCGATCGGCTCGCGGTCGCTCTCCAGATCGCCCGCCCCAATGGCGATTCCGGCCAGCGCCGAGGTGAAGCTTTTGGCCATGGATTTGACGTTGTGCAGCGCCGCCGGATCGATGCCTCGGCGGTAGTGCTCGTAGACCAGATACCCTCCGCGCACGATCAGCAGGCTCTCGATATGCGGGACGTGCTCATCGAGGTACGCCTGGGCTGCGTCCAGCATCGCCGCGTCGAGGCCGTGATCGCCGGGGGACGCGGTGCGCCAGCCATCGGTGGGCCAATAATCGCGCGTGCGGATCGCAGAGGGTTCGGTCATTGGGTGCTCTTTCCGTTCGTGATATCAACCAGGGCGCAGCGGGCCGCGCCCGTTCTATCCCCGATGTTAGCACCCGGCGGGCGCTTGTGTCCAAGCGATGGATCCTCGCCAGTTGCAGGGGCGGGTGGATCCAGACCCGCCCCTCGCAAGACAGAGTGCGCCTACAACCGCATGTCGAGGCGTCTATTCCGTACAGGGAAAGCTCTCCAGCAGACCCAGGAGGAACTGAACCTCTTCGTCAGAATACTCAGCCAGCGGCCACTGCTCGAGGAAATGGCGGATATGCTGAAGGCTCACATCGTGATCGTACTCGACAAAGTCGCCGCTGACCTCATCCAGCACGTCGGCGTGGATATTGAGCATTTGCACGGGTGTGCCGCACGAAAAGTCAAAGCCGCTAAAATCCACATAGCGGATGTCCTGGTTTTGCTTCGTGCGGAAGTAGGCGCGCTGATTTTCGGAATCGAATACAAGGCCCCATTCCGTCCAATCATCGCTCACCATCGAGAGTGTTTCGAACGCATAATCGGCCACAGCCCCTTCCAGACCGGCTGGATCGAAGTTCATCACCTGTTCGGCGGCGAGGTAAAAACGATTTAGGGATTCATCAGCCGGTGCGGCTTGTGTCTCTTTGGAGGCCTGCCACGCCGCCACGGATTCATGATACAGATTGTTGGTCAGCGCGCTGACGGGCAGATCGTCGCCGGTATGGACCACCATTTCACCGTCTAAAAATTCGATGACGGCGCAGGTCGCCGTGCGATCACACACCAGATAGTGATCAATCGTATTCGCTATTCGGACGGATGCATCACTGGCGATAATTTCATCGATGGTGCTGAAATTGTCGAGTACGTACTGCATCCAGAGCGCCGATTGGAGCGGTGGTCTTGCATCGGGGGCCGGAAATTGGGTTTCGCTGAGGGCCATCGTGCTGAGCACCAATCCTGCCTCGTTCATCCCCGCCCAGGGCAGTTGGTAGCCCGCCTGATTGAACGTCACGCTGCCGTATTGGGATACCCACTCGGCAACCTGGCCCGTTGTGCCTGGCTCCCAGCCGGTTTTGGCTACATTGCGCTTGTTGACAAACAGCAAACCTTCGGGGATTAAGTTGTCATAGTTGGCTCCAAAGACCAGCGAACCCTGGTTATTGAGGCCGAACGCACTGCATGTTCGGATGCGGGATTGATCGGTGGGGCGATCATCCGTCGCACCGGCCCCCGGACTGCTGCTGATCGCAAGCAGCACAAGCAAGACACAAAGACTGACCACATTTCGCTTCATGCGAACTTTCTCCTCCTACCTGTTGATACGCGACTATCATTTATTATATACGCTGAAAAACCATCTGTGTTGTGCCAGATGGGGGGGCAAAAGTTCGCATCGGTTCGATAAAAATATGGGCCGTTTGGGACGGATTACCCTATTGGCCCAACTCGCCATTACACGATCTCACTCACGATGGCCGCAAGCAGCAGAAAAACCGCAAGATAGAGCACAAACGGCAGAATCCACAGCAGCGGGCGGACCGCATCACGCCACGCGGGGCCGGACGATTTCGGGGCGAGCAGCCGCAGCCAGCGATTCGACGGCAGCGGATCCGGCCCGGCCGGGGGCGGCGTGGTGGCGATCACCCAGGCGGGCGGCAGCACCATCGAACTGTACACGGGGATAAACAGCCAGAGGAACACCGCCGGAATCAGAAGATAAAACGCCGGGGTGAAGATCGACCCCCCAAACGCGCCGCCGACAAAACCATCCGCGCCGATCTCGTACAGCCCACCGAGCAGCAGCACGATCACCGGGGAAAACCGCCGGACATGCTGCACCCGCACGAAGATCACCACCATGCCGATATACCAGGGCATCGTCACGAGCAGGTCCATGATCAGGTTCGGATGCGCCGCGACGCCTTCCGCGCCCATGATCTTTTCGACCACCAGAAACAGCGTTTCGATCACGGCGGCGTTTGCGCTGCCCAGGATCATCGCGTTGCGCAGCGGGTGCCCGGCCAGCCGGGGGAGCCACCGATCCCGCGTGCGGTGCAGCAGCAGCGTGTATAACCCGCTGGCGCTGATCGAGATCGCCAGCGTGCGATCTTCGGGTGACGCGCCCTGCTGCGCGCCCATGAGCAGGATCAGGATCGCGGCCCACACCAGCCCGATCCGCAGAATCCGGCGCGGCCAGGGTGACGGTTTGGGGGGAATCGCCTCAACACTCCATTCGACGGCCATCACTGCCTCTCCTGACGTGTGCTGAATGTCGCTGCTGATCGGTACGCGCCGCGCGGTATTTCGTTGCGCCGGGGTGGGAGTCAAATACAAAAGCGCAGCGGGCCTCTCGCGCCAGTAAGAAACCCGCTGCATATGGGGAGGAAAAGCCGATTGGCTTTTGCTGTCAAGAGTAGGCCGGTCAATCCGGCTAAATCTCAGTTCTCGCGAAAATACGCGTACAGGACCAGACTGCCGAACCGGAGTTCGTCGCCATCGTGCAGGGCGCGCAGCTCGTGCGGGTGAACCCGCTGCCCGTTGATATACGTATGATTCATGCTGCCCAGATCCGAGAGCATCAGCGTGTCATCCTGGCGGTGCACGCTGGCGTGCAGCCTCGAAACCCCTTTTTCGCCGGCTCCGTAACAAGACAGGTCCACATCCGGCACCATCGCGCTGTCGGGTGACGTGCGCCCCAGGATGACCTCGTCCATGCGCGGTTGAATGCGCACCGTTTCGCCCGTGCTTTGCAGCTTCAGATACAGCACCCAGTATTCGCCAAAATAGGCGTTGTCCACGCTGCTGGCAGCCAGGGGCCGGGTCGCGTCTTTAGGGGGCACCGAACCCGCCTTCAGAAACGCGCCGCAGCTATAACAGTGCGCGTCGGTGGGCGCATTCAGCTTGTGACAGGTCGGGCATTCGACTTTGTCCGCCCGTGGATTACCCGCGGCTGGCTTCGATGACGGCTGGATCGGCGTGGCGGCGGGATCAATCCGCCGGATCACGTTGCGCTTTTCGGCAGGCTGCGCCGGAGGTAAGTTGTGTGTGTCGTCGGGATCGCCAGGGGTGCGATAGGCGTGCCCGTCGGTGGTTTCCCACTCGTGCAGCCTTGTCAGCAGGAACTGCCGTTCTTCCGGCGGCAGAAAGAGGACGGTGGTTTCGATCGAGCGCCATGCCGCATCCCGGCTCTGGCCGGCCTGCCGTATCTGCACATAATGCATGAATAACTGGCGCAGTTTATCGCCGTCCACCATGTGTCGATCTCCCCATACCCGCTGGTGGGCTCCCTCTTGTCATCCCACCCTACCTTACTTTAACTGATAAGAGTCAATAATCCCTAAAAATAGAATTAAGATTTTGTTAGGATTGGGAGGGAGAGGTTCATGCAGCAGGACATCCGTAGGAAACAATCAGAGATCCATTCTTTTTTGTAGATACCGTCTTGACAAAGCAATCGATGCGCTGACGTACAACGGCCTCACCCCCGTCCGACCTTCGGTCGGCATCCCCCTCTCCAGCCGAGCTAGAGAGGGGGAAGATCTGTGTTTTTCTCCCCTTTTCATCTTGGATGGAGAGGGGCCGGGGGTGGGGCCAGCAAATATAAAGGGCGGGTTTGTTAACCCGCCCCTACGATTCTCGCCCCTCAAGAATCTCTGCGCTCTCTGCGTCTCTCCGGTTCGATCTTTACCCGTTGCGTTTCTCCTTGTCGTTCTCTGTGTCCTCTGTGCTCTCTGTGGTTGGAGCTTTGCTTTTTTTACGGCAGATACGGCTCCATCGCCGGGCAGTATTCGCTCACCGCCTGTTCGAGCGTCAGATTCTCCCAATCGCCGTAGGCCAGCGCGGGATACCCGTCGTCGTTGCGGCAGAAGCCGCTGCCGACCTGTGAGAGATACAGCGCCACCGCCACGCTCAGACGCGGCGCGGCGAACGAGGTGCCCGTGACCATGCCCACGCTGCTGTCATACTCGCCGGGCAGCATGATCTCGGCGTAATTTGAGATACGGCTGTTTCTGCCTTGCTGCTGAGCTTCTCCCATGAGCAGCGGCGTATCGTTCCGCTTTTCCCACGCACTGCTGCTGTGGAAACCCTGACCCGTGCTGGCGCTGGCGCTGATCACCTGACCCCACGCGCCCGGCCAGAAGGGGAAGTCCAGCCCAAAGTTGCCCGCCGACGCGACCGGGATCGCGGTAGCGCTGTAGGCATCCAGCAGAGTTTGCAGCGGGTCGAGATCGGTGGCGGTCTGCGCGCGCTGCGACATGACCGGGAACACCGTGTCGTCATAAAACAGCACGGCACGCTGGAAGAGGCCGCGATGTCCGTTGTTGTTATTGTTCCGCTTGGCGTCGGTCATCTGCACCTGAAGGTCGGCCAATTGCTGGATGTATTCGCACGGAATGACCGCGAAGCTCATATTGATGACGTAAAAATCCGCGCCGGTATCGAGCATGGCCGTCTCGATGCGCTCCGCCACGACGTCGGTGGTCAAACCCTGAATCTCGACCGGGACGACCGCGATGGTGTCGCTGGCCCCGACTTCGTCCAGCAGGTCCTGGATCTCCTCCACCACCAGATCCCCGTGGGGTGTATCCAGCGCTTCCGCCGAGACGCCGCGCACCGCGAACGCCTGGCTTTCGAGGCTGACCGCACAGTTATCGCCGGATGCGGCACCCGTGGCGCTCGGAGCAGCGCCCGTGAAATCGTCCGCCACCAGGATCGCCACCTGATACGGCTGCGCGGCGGCGTGCCGCGGGCCGATCGCGGCGGCGATCAGGACGATCAGCAGCAGGAGAGCGGCAGATAACGATAGTTTCGTCGGTCGTGAATATGGGGTCATCTTCTTTCCCTCTCTCTTGGACTCGTTCAGATTTTTTCCCTGTGAATAGTCAGGCCATGGGGTTCTTTTGTAGGGGCAAGCCTTGGGTTGCCCACGGGCTCACCCTTGAATCCCCTCTCCATGTTATGGAGAGGGGACTTGCTCGGCGCGCGCTACGCCCCTCCAGTGCCGATGGAGAGGGGGCTGAGGGGTGAGGTTAACCATCACTCCGCCGTATACTGCGCCTGCCGCATGTACGCCTCGACCTCGGCGGCTTTCGCGTTATGGCCGCTCTCGCGGAACAGGGCCAGCGCCCGCGAGAGGTGATCCTGCGCCTCGGGGTCGTGATGCAGCCGGTGATGATCCTCACCGATGCTTTGCAGCGCCAACCCTTCCAGGATGCGGTTATCCAGCCGGCACGCGATCCCGTGGGCGCGCTCGTGATGCGCCAGCGCCTCCTCGAAGCGATCGCGCTGGTGTTCGGTCGAGCCGAGATTCAGCAGCGCGTAAAACAGCGTTTCCTGGTCATCGATACGCTCGGCCAGTGCGGCCTCTTCGGCGTAATAACCGTGCGCTGCCGCGTAATCGCCCTGCGACTGGGCGTAATAGCCCTGGTGTTCGAGCACAAACCCGATCAGGAACACGTCGCCCAACTCCCCGGCGATCTGGTAAGCTTCGGTAAAATGCCCGGTCGGATCGTCGCCCTGATCGGCGCACACCTTGCCGATGGCGCACAGCAGCATCGCCTGCCGGTCGCGCTGACCACGCGCGCGGGCCAGATCCAGCGCCCCCTGGTAGCTCGACCGGGCGTGAGCCAGATCCCCGCGATCATACGCAATATTGCCGCGCTTGCCGAGCAGAAAATCGCGCGCCTCGTCATAATCCGATCCCAATTGGCTCGCCGTAGTGATCGCCGCGTCCAGCCGCTCGATAAAGGCCAGCACGTGCCCGCGCGCCGAGAGGTACGGACCGGCGAGGGTCTGCATGATCTCGATCAGCGCCGGACCGCTGCCGGTGTCCTGGGCGGCTTTGGCGGCTCCCAGGATGTTTGTCATCTCGACTTCGAGCGCCTTGAGATCGGCGGCATGATCGCGTACAAACACGCGGCACACCTCGATCACGCTCGATAAGTCGTAGCCGCGCCCCGCGGAGACGGTATGCGCGTAGCTGTAGGCGAGATCGTGTACGCGGTAGAACGGCAGCCCTTCATCCGACTGGCGGGCGCGCTCGGCCAATCCGCGCCGCTGAAGCGTGGTGAGCGCTTCGCTCACGGCTGGCTCGTCGCGACCCATAACCCGCGCCAGCAGATCCGGCGTCGCCTGGGGCGCGAACAGCCGCCCAAACGCCAGGAAAACCTGCCGCGTATTGTCGTCCAGCGCGTACAGGCTGGCATTCAGCAGTTCGGTGATGCTGGTCCGGCCCTCTTCCGCGAAGCTGTGCGGCATGGCGATGGCGTGCGGCGCGGCCTCGATGCGGCGCATCAGCTCGCCGGGGCGGATCTGATCGACCTTGAGGGTTTTACCCGCGACTTCGAGCGCGAAGGCGTGATAGCCCAACTGCCGGCAGATCTCGCGCGCATCGTCGCCGGTGAGAGTCTGTCCCGCGTGGAAGCTGAGCAGCTTGAGCGCCGGGTCGTCGTCCAGGCCGCGCACCTCCACGATCGTATCGAGCGCGAACCGCTGGCGGGCCGTGACCAGCACCGGCAGGCGGCGCGGCACCGCTTTGAGCACCTGACTGAGCGCCGCTCCATCCCAAACGTCATCCAGCACCAGCAGCGAGACCGGCGAATCCGCCAGCAGGCGCTGAAGCACGCGGGCTTTTTCGCGCCCGGCGGCCTTGGTGATCTCCGGGTGGGCGTCGAAGGGATGCGCCAGCGCTTCCATCATGGTATCGGCGGATTCGCTCCCGGCGTGCAGCCACAGGACACTGCTGCGATCATCGTCCAGCCAGTTCGCGGCGATCGTCGCCGCCAGCGCGGATTTGCCCATCCCGCCGAAGCCTTGCAGCAGCACCCGCTCGTTCTGATCCAGGTGGGCGCGCACCTCGGCCAGCGTATCGTCCCGCCCGAACAGGTGCGGCGGCAGTTCAGGAATATCGTCGCTGTACTCGGCCAGCACGGCGCTGACATCCCCCGGATGGCGGACCAGCCGGTCGCGCAGCCACGTTTCGATCGACTTCTGCACCTGCTGGCGCAGATCGTCCACGGTCGTGAACCACTTGGGCGTGATGCCGGAGATCACGTCGCTCTGCTCGGCCAGAAATGCCTCCAGCCGCGGATCGCGCCGGTCGGCATCCTGATTCTTGACGTAGATATGCCGGTCAATCGACCACTCCGTGGCGTGGTGGAACTCGTCAATCGTCCAGTCGCCGTAGTCGTTCCAGAACAGCCCGAGATACAGGTCGCTGCGTTTGAGCGCGTCGAGGAAGATCTCGCGGCTCGGACGGTTCGCAGCCGGGGCATCGTCCTCGAACAGCCACGTGCCAAGCTGGACGAAATCATTGCCAAGCGTAGGCAGCAGGTCATGGATCGCCTGCCGCTCCGGGGCGAGTTCGAGCATCTTCGAGCTGATAAACACACGGAATTCTGAGGTCATGGTTGGGTGCAGGTTAAGGTTGAGTAAGACGATTTCTATCCCATATCTTAAGCCAAAATCGGCTCCGGGCAAAGCGTGGTACAGTAAAGAGCCTGACCCATAGCAGTCAGCTATCAGCTTTACCTCACCCCTGGCGAGCAAGCTCGCTTCCCCCTCTCCACGCGCGGAGAGGGGGAGCCGGTGGCGAACGGGGCCGCTCTTGTAGGGGCGGGTTAACAAATCCGCCCGGCCAGTGCCCCTCCCTAACTCGGTCGGAGAGGGGATTTAGTGCGGATATGGAACTCAGCGTTGGCGTGTTTTTGTAGGGGCGTATCGCAATACGCCCCTACGATGCCAACTATCTGCTTCGGTTGTGCATTAGGGGGTGAGGCTAGATAAGGAGAGATATTATGCTGTTGCAGGAGCAGATGATCGCCCGCGTGCGCGAGGTGTGCCATCAGGATGCACGCCTCGACGCGGCGATGATGTACGGCTCGTTTGTGTTTGGCGAAGGTGACGCCTATTCGGATATTGAGTTCCTGTTCTTTTTCACCGATGAGGCGTTCCCCGCGCTGGACCGGCGCGCGTGGCTGGACCCGATCGCGCCTGTCGCGCACCTGTACACCAACGAGCACGGAATCACGGCGGTCATCTTCGAGAACCTGATCCGGGGTGAGTTCCACTTTCACAGCGTGGCGGAGATGGACGTCGTGAAGGCGTGGCCGGGCGTGCTGACGTTTCCCTCCCTGGAAGCGACCCTGATCGCGGACAAGTCCGGGCGGCTGGCTCCGCTGCTCGCCCCGGTGATCGGTCCCGCGCTGCCCCGCACGGAAGCGCCAAACCTGCAATTCCTGGCGGACAGCTTCATCAACGGAGCGCTGTTCGGCGTGAACGTGCTGCGGCGCGGTGAGCATGCCCGCGCGCTCGAACTGCTGCTGATCCTGAACCGGCTGCTGCTGCAAATGGCCCGCGTGCTCGAAGGCCGGACCGAGCACTGGTTTATCCCGTCGCGCGCGCTCGAACGGGAGCTTTCGCCGGACGCTTACGAGCGCTTCCGTGTCTGCACCGCGGATCTGGACGAGGCGGCACTGCGCCGGGCGTATGCGCAGACGTGGTCGTGGGGCGCGGCAATGCTCGGCACGCTGCGCGAGCGTTACGGGATCGTCGTATCCCGATACGCTGGTGGAGCAGATGAGCGAGGTGTTTGAGGGGTTGTAGTCTCAATAAGGGCAAAGGTATGAGATTTTTCAAGTCGGAATGGGCGGGAAACCACTGGGCAAGCATCGAGATCGAGCCGGTCGATATGGGATTATTTCCTGCCGTTGTTGGAGCATCTTGCCGCGACTTACAGCTATCCCATGCCCAAGATTGAGCTGGTATGCCGGATGGTTACTATGCGGACTTTGAAATCCTCGGATCAAAAGCCAGCATGGGCGTTGATGCGTTCATATTCTCGATTGGTTTTGAACTGACTTCTGCGCGCGACCGGGTGTATGAGGATTTGTGTTCACTGCCGCCTGATCAGTTTGCAGACTGGGTGTAAGTCTGTGTTATTTTCGGCGTAGGTAACCAGCGAACTCGCTCTCTGACGCCGCAGGTTAAAACCATGCGGCTGTGAAAGCAACCGGAAGCCCGCTGATGCACTTTGGGAAACTATTCGGGCATAGCGCGTGGTTGACCCCTCCCTAAATCCCTCCCCGTAAACGGAGAGGGACTTCACACGCGCCCCCCTTTCTCCGCGTGCGGGGAAAGGGGCCGGGGGATAGGGGTAAACGGACGAAGTCTCCCAGTTATATTCTCAACGTGCCGAAGGGGCCGGACAGGAGTCCCTTCAGCGGACTTGTATATAAAATAGCCGGAGCGTTTGACGTCCGGCGTCGAATGCCCGTCATAATGGTTTCAGATTTGCTCTCCTTGGGAATATGAGAAGACGCTGCTATCATCATCCAACAATTCTCACCGACGCATGCCAGCCTATTGGTCGTATAGTATAAGCTTTGTTTAGGAGATGCTGCGATGTCCGATAACCGCACCGTTATACGCCGCAAAGATCGCGCCGTCGAGGATGAGGCGTGGATCCGTGCGTTTTTGCGCCGCGCCCCCGTCGGTATGCTGGCGATGGTGCAGGATGGGGAGCCGTATATCCACGCTAACCTGTTTGTGTATGACGAGGCGGCGCACGCGATCTATCTGCACACGGCAAAGACCGGCCGCACTCGCAGCAGCATCGAAGCCGACGCGTGCGTATGTTTCACCGTGACGGAGATGGGGCGGCTGCTGCCGGCCGATGTCGCGCTCGAATTCAGCATGGAATACGCCAGCGTGATCGTGCTCGGGCGGGCGCATGTTATCGAGGACGAGGCCAGTGCGATCGATGCGCTGCAAAAGCTGCTGGACAAATACGCGCCGCACCTGCGCCGCGGCCAGGACTACCGCCCGCCGGTCGAGAGCGAACTCATCCGCACGGCGGTTTTTGGCATCCACATCGAGGCGTGGACCGCCAAGAAAAAAGAGGTCGCGGCGGATTTCCCCGGCGCGTACTGGTATCCTGACGAGCCGATGCTGGAGTCCCTCCGGCGGCGGGACGACGAGGCGTGAGCACCGCCGGATTCCGGGGATGACTTCAGAGTCCCTGGCGTAGATATCGAAAAAGGTTGAGCGTGTCTTGTCCAGCCTGCGTCAGCCGGCTCTACTATCGAGCGAAAGCTTTATTCCTATGAGATCTCTCTGGATTCGTAAAGATCCGAACACGATCCGGTTTGCCCTCGGGTTGATGGCCTTAGCTGTTCTGTCCGTGATCGTCCGGGCGCCTTTCCTAAGCCAACCGATGGGGCCCGACGAGGGATCATACGCCTACGTCGCACGAGAATGGACGGGCGACTATCAGCTTTATCAGCATATTCCGTTCAACCGCACCCCAGCCATATTTCTGATCTACAAGGTTATCCTGGCTGTGACTGGGACCGATGTCACCGCGATCCGGTTGGGCAGTGCGATTTATAACATGGCGTCGTTGGTCGCACTGTTTTTTCTGACCCTGGATATGTTCTCGCAGCGCGCCGCCTGGATCTCTACCCTGGCTTATGCGCTTGCCAGCACGGCTCCGCACGTCGAAGGTTTCACAGCAAATGCCGAAATGTTCATGACGCTGCCCTTGATCCTGGCGGCTTATTGGACCTGGAAGGAACAGTGGGGCCGGGCTGGGTGGGCCGCGGGGATGGCTTTCCTGCTCAAAAACAGCGGGGTGGTCGCACTGCCGATGGCTCTGGCGTGGCTGGTGATCGTGCGGGCATCCAGGCGTGACCTCCTGCGTCTTTTGGCCGGATTCTCGATCGGTCCGCTGGCCGTGGCCGCCTACGGAGTCGTCATCGGTTGGCACGCCTTCTGGACCAATTTTGTTGAGCACACCTTGCTCACGAATTCCTTTCTCAACCGGACACCCCACCAACAGATCGATAATTTCGTGGACCTGGGCACGAAGACGGCCCCAGCCTGGGCAATTCTGGGAGTGCTTGCCATCGCGGCCCTGCTCGTGTGTGCCGGGCGAACACGGACCTTAGGCCTATTCTGGGTCATCAGCGCCAGCGCAGGGATCTGGATGAGCGGTGGAACCTGGAACCACTACTTCTTCCAGTTGGTTGCGCCCTTAGCGTTACTTGCTGGACCGGGATTCCTCGCTCTGCTGCATATATCTCATCGCTGGTTGTGGAATGGGCTGATCATTCTGGCGTTTCTCATGTTTATCACCGGGGAACTGCCGTTGTGGTTTGTTTCACCTCAGGAAGCCAGTTGGCAGATTTATAAATCCCCGCCGTTACAGCTTGCTCCCCAGGTCGCCACCTACGTCGCTTCTCAGACCGACGACGACGATACGATCTATGTCGCCTTCACACAGGCTCAGATTTATTATCTGGCCGATCGCCGTGCCCAGCCGGCCCAGATGTTCTGGTACGAAGTCAATCGGTCGTCAGCCATTTTCGATCGGGTCGAAGACGCTATCCGCCGCCGAGGGCCAGCCACGATCATCTGGGTTCAGCCCCCGCCCTCGCATCGCGCCACGTTTGAAGCGTTCGAACAACTTGTGCAGCAGGGATATGTCGAGTTCCGGCGCTTTGGTAGCGGTGATCCGCGTTCGGATGGCATTATCGTCTACCGGCGAAAATAAGGGCTGGTTCAAGCCGTACTAAGAGGCCGCGTCCAGACGAGATTCCATAAACATTCTTAACATCGAATAAGATCGGCGGGCAATGCGGCACCGCATGCTTATAATCTGGGGTGTTTGCATGTTGGGTTAGGAGTAATCACCTCATTATGGCAACTGCCACTCCGTCAGAATCCACGGCTGCGGTCCCGGTGCGCGAAAATACGCGCGGCGGGCTGCTGGCTTCGCTGATGGTCTTATTCAAGCTGCGGATCGTCACGCTGCTGTTATTCGCGGCGATCGGCGGCGCGATGCTGGGCAGTGCGGGCACGCCCACCGCTGCCGACCTGATCCTGCTGATCATCACCGGAACGCTGTCGGCGTCCGGGGCATCGGCGCTCAACCAGTATGTGGAACGGTATAAAGACTCGGCCATGAAACGCACGCGCCACCGCCCGCTTGTGACCGGGCGGATCGATTCGCGCCGGGCGCTGCTGGCCGGGGTGGGGATGGTCGTGGCAGCCAGCGCGATCGCGTGGGGCGCGGGCAACCTCGCACTGGCGATCTGGCTGGCCGTCGGTGCGTTCATCTATGTCGGGATCTACACGATCTGGCTCAAGCCGCGCAGCGTGCTGAACGTGGTCATCGGCGGGGCGGCGGGCAGTGCCGCGGTGATCAGCGGCGGGGCGGCCGTCGGCCATTGGTCGGATCCGGGCGTGTGGGTGCTGGCGGGGCTGCTGTTTGCGTGGTCCCCCACTCACTTCTGGAGTCTGGCCCTGGCCTACCGCACCGATTACGAGCGTGCCAGCGTGCCGATGCTGCCGGTGGTCATGCCCGCCCGCCGCGCCGTGTTCTGGATGGTGGCGCACGCCGCCGTCACCGCGCTGTTTGGGCTGCTGCTGGCGCTGGATGGCGCGATGGGCTGGCTGTATCTGCTGCCTGTTACCGCCGCGACACTGTGGCTGCTGCGCGAGACGCTCCGGCTGGTGGTGGCGTATACCGGCGCGCAGGCGATGCGCGTCTTTAAGGTCTCGAACCTGTATCTGAGCCTCGTGCTGCTGGCGATTTGCGTGGCCGCGCTGGTATAGATCGTCGGCCCTGGCCCAACCCCTCAACCCCTGTCCCCTCATGCTGAACCTGAGCAAATGGTTGGCATCGTAGGGGCGTATTGATGCCGTTTAACAATTAAACGCGGATAGAAAAGTAACGGCCTCACCCCCCGGCCCCCTCTCCAGCCGAGCTAGAGAGGGGGAGCGCGGTGCCGCCCGTTTCCCTCGCCCTGGCTTGGCCGGGGAGAGGGAAGCGAGCAGCCCGCTTGCGGGACACTCGCCGGGTGAGGGGCGTTTCATCCGGCCCAATTTGCAAAACCGCATCAATACGCCCCTGCTAAATCTCCCCTCGTATCCGTTGGAGAGAGGCAGGGGATGAGGCCGTTTTAATGCGTTGTCCCCTCTATTGCCCGATACTTGTGGGTTAACGGATTCCCCATTATCATGAACCCATGGAGATCATCAACGAGGCTGTGTTGGGAGGGGCTGTTGACCGCCAGGCGAATCCTGTATATTGACGACAATACCAACGACCAGCGTTTTGTCCAGAAGGTGCTCGGCACGCGCGGTTATGACCTGATCATCGCGGAGAGCGGCGAGCGTGGGCTGGTCCTGGCCGCCGAATGCGCGCCCGATCTGATCCTGGTGGATGTGCAGATGCCCGGCCTGAACGGGTTGGAGACCGTCCAACGCTTGCGCGCCTTGCCCGTCTGTAAGCAGACACCCATCGTCGCGCTCACAGCTTTCGCGGAAAAGTATCAGCGGCAGACGTACCTGATCGCCGGGTTTCACCGACTACCAGCAGAAGCAGGCCGGGATCAAACCGCTGCTGGAGCTGGTCGAGCGCTATCTGGGGCAGCCGGGCTCGGGGGGAACACCAAATGGAAACTGAACGCCAGCAGCTTGAACGCGTCCGCGCGCTGATCCTGAACCGGCAGTTCGACGAGGCGCGCGCCATCCTGAGCGGCATGGCCGGCAGCGCCACCGCCGATCAATGGCTGGCAAAGCTGGACGAGATCGCTCCCGCCAAGGCTCCCCCGCCGGTGGTTCGATCTTCTCCGGTTGGTGCGCCTCCGCCCTCGGTCACGTCCGCGCCGGCTCCGCAGACGCTCAACGTGGCGCTCGATCCCGTCAAGCTGCGCTATGCGGTCGCAGGGTTTGTGGCCCTCATGGCACTGTTCATGATCGCCGGATTTTTCGTCTTCACATGGCTGGACCTTTCGGAAATGGGCCTGTTCGGGATCGATCTGGGTGCACTGGACGATACCGAGAACGAAGGGAAGTTCAAAATCACGGCGATGGAAATCTGGATGGGAGAGAACAACGGCGAGGAGTTCACGCTCAAGCTGGACGGGCAGGGCGGGTTTGAGCATGTGCGGCTGGTGGATCGCTTTCTAATCCTGACCCCAATCGGCGCGCTGGGTCTGATCGGGTTGGCGTGGCGCTACGCCACCGACGCGACGGTGAGCCGTCCGCTGCTGATCATGATGACGTTTCTCGCCTTCCTGCTGTATGCGTGGCCCGGCACCTGGGAAGATCTCAGCACGCGCGCGCTGAAAGATGCCATCCATGACACGATGGATGCGGAGTCACCCAACGGGCTGGGCATCGAATTCGGGCTTGCCGACAGCATGATCGAAGACATGTTCACCGACACGTACAGCACCGGCGAGCAGGAAATGCTCGGCATCCTGGCGTGTCTGGCGGGGCTGGTCGGGTTGGGGATCGACTTCCTGCCACAAATTCAGGAGAATCGGAAGCGATCCACGTCGTGAGCATCGCCCGGCGCTGCAAGCACCGGCGCTGAAGCAGCGGGCTACATCGGAAGGGCCGTGAACGGCCCTGGTGGCGGGGGTCAGCGTCCTTTAGGGCGCTTCCGATAGTTAGCCGGGTCGTTGCACGGCCCGGCGAGGCTTACTCCTCTGCGCCTTTCCCCTCTGCATAGCGCGGCAGCGCCTCGATCTGGCGCAGCAGCGCGAAATCCAGATCGGTGATGCCGTCCGGGTCATGAGTCTTCAGGCTGACGTCCAGATTCTTATAGGAGTAGATCCGCAGGTCGGGGTGATGGTTGGCGACCTCGGCCAGATGCGCGATCGCGTTCACGAGCAGCATGATCTGGGCGAAATTCTTGAGGGTGAACACCCGATGCAGCCGGTCGTCATCGCCCAACTGCCAGCCTGGAGAGTTCGTTCAGGCGCTCAGCGATTTCCGCCGGGGAGTAGGTTTTAAGATCACGGGGCATAGCTGTTGTCCATTCTACTATTTGCCTATATAATACTTCATAGATATTATATCAACATTCATCACTTCAATCGTTACGTATTTGCAGGTAGGAATTTGGTAATAATCTGAGGGCCGGACCCACGATCGAAAGGGAATCAATGTTATACTGAAAGTGAGGTCTGTTGGCGGGGGCCAATCGAAGATGTCACAGGATGTCAGTCTCGTTAAACGGCTCATATCGTTCCTAAAAAAGCCGAGCGCACCGGATCCGAAACTGCGCGCGCCGGTCCATAACGCCTACGATGACTACGCACCGCAGACCTACGCGCAGCCTGACCCCGTGCCAAACGAATCCTGCGCCGAGCCTTCCTTCCGATCCAGCACCATTCATTCGGCCACGCACGGGTCGCGACTCGACGCGCTGGTGCTGCGCGCCTTGCAGCAGTTCAACGCGCCGCTGGGTTTTGTGATCCGCTATGATACGCACGGGCGGATGCGGTACTGCACGGGCCGCGATTACCACGGTCGCTACGTCGATCAGACCGATGTGCGGCCGGATCGGCGCGCGCTGTCGCTGGCGCTCGACACCGGGGAGTCACAGTTATTGATGCACCGGAACGGGGACGCTCCCTCGGCGGTGCTGTGTGGTCCGCTGTGGGTGAATGACGAGGTGGTTGGCGTGCTGTATCTGGACAACCCGGCCCGCAGCCGTCTGCATCGCGGTGTGTTTGATCTGTTCTGCCAGCAGGCCGCGCGCATGCTGGACGAGCCAATTTCAGTTGCGCAGTAAATCAGCCTCGCCCCTTAGTCCCCTCGCCGTATTTGGAGCGGGGAACGGCGGGTGAGGTTAGTCTTTTTCTCCCACGCAGATCGTCTCACCATACACCGTCACCGGCAGCGGATCGCCCGCAATCAGCGCCAGCGCGACGGCGGGACGCCCGGACGCGTCACACCCTGGCCCGATACGCACCTCGACGCGCCGCCCCTGGTAATACACGCGGAAGGTGTAGGCCTCCCAGCCAGGCGGCAGTACCGGCGCGAACGACAGGCGGCTGTCGTGGGCGCGCATCCCCGCAAAGCCGAACACGATGCCCATCCACGAGCCGCCCATATTGGCCGCATGGATGCCGCGATAGGTTTCGTTGCGGTGATTGTCGAGATCGATCGTGGCGGACGCATGGTAAAAGTCCGCCGCCAGCGCGAGATACCGATCGGCGGGATCGGCGGGATCGGCCAGTTCGGCGGCCATGATGCTGAAGATACAGCGTGAGAGGGACGAATCGTGCGTCGTCACCTGCGCGTAATACTCAAAATCGCGCCGCTTTTGCTCCCGCGAAAAACCGGCAGATGGCCGAGCATGAATTCCGCCAGGATCAGATCGGCCTGCTTGCACACCTGATAGCGATTGTAGACCAGCGGGTGATGGCGCAGCAGCAGCGGCTCGTCCGTATCGTGATTGTCTGCCAGCGGCCACACGGGTTTGAAGAGGAAGCTGTCATCCTGCGGCATGATCAGACGTGGATCGTCCGCCGTGCCGACGTTGACCGGCTCCGGCACAACCATCTGATCAGCGGCGCGCTGCCACGCGCCCGGCTCGTCATCATTCAGGCCAATGGTCGCGCTCAGCCGCCGGAAATGATCGGGATACTCGTCCTGCATCCACGCGGCGATCTGCGCGGCAAACGCCAGATTTTCGCGGGCCATCAGGTTGGTATAGGTGTTGTTATCGACCAGGGTGGTGTATTCGTCCGGCCCGGTGACGCCGTGAATACAGAAGCGTCCGCCGCGCATCGGGATATACGCGCCGAGGTCCGCCCACAGCCGCGCCGTCTCGAACAGAATCTCCGCCCCGTAGTCGCGCATAAATTCCACGTCGCCGGTCGCTTCAAAATAGCGTTTCACCGCGAAGGCGATATCGGCATTGATGTGATATTGCGCCGTGCCGGTCGGGCGGGTTGGCGGAACATTCCGCCCCGTTGATGGTGCGCCACGGGATAGAGCGCGCCGGTGGGATGCGACATCTCGCGGGCGCGGCGGCGGGCGCCGTTTAAGCGTGTGGAAGCGGTAGCGAGCAGTTTCTGCGCGATTTCCGGCATGGGTGTGCAGGAAAAACGGCAGCATATACGCTTCGGTATCCCAGAAATAATGGCCGTTGTAGCCCTGTCCGGTCAGACCCTTGGCCGGGATGCTGGTGTCCCGTTCTGCCCCGCCGATTGCAGCAGGTGGAACATATTGAACCGGATCGCGCCTTGCAGGCGCTGGTCGCCCTCGAATGGTGATGTCGGCGTTCTGCCAGAACCGATCCAGATAGGCGCGCTGCTCGGCGCACAGCGCCTCAAAGCCCACCGCGCCGGCCTGATCGATCTCATCGCGCACCGTGTCGTGCAGATCGTCCGGGCGCGTATCGAGCGACGTGCAGTAGGCGATGTATTTCTCGAAGACAACCGGCTGGCCGGCGTTGATCGGCACGGTGTAGCGGTTGCCGATGCGCTGCCCGTCTTCGTTGACCGGCGTGCTCTCCGCGTGGGGATACCCCGGCAGCAGATCGCGCAGACCGCAGGCGACCGTCAACTGCGTATTGCGGGTGCGCTGGTACAAAAACGCGCCGCCCGTGGCGATCTCCTGGCCTTCGACCAGCATCTCGATGTTTTCCAGCCCGGCGGCGTTGCGCGGATCGTGCGGGCCGGACGACTGGGCTCTGCATCTGGCAGTCGATCAGCGACGTGATGGCGAGACCGGCTGCCGCAGTCGTTTTCGGGGACGATCGTCAGGCGGACGGCGGCGACATGCGGGCGGCGGAACGATACCAGCCGCTCCGATTGCAGCCGGATACCGCTTGCCGCTGGGCGATTCCCAGGTCAGATTCGCGGATCAGCAGGCCGGTGCGCATATCCAGCCGGCGGCGGTAATCGAGGATGCGGCTCCGGGCGGCCAGCGGATCGTACCGTTCGCCGTCCTCAAAGACCAGCCGGATCACACGCGCGTTGGCGACGTTCAGAATGATCTGATCGGACTCGGCATAACCGAGGAATTTCTCGGGATAATGCAGCGGGAAGCTGTCATAGAACCCGTTGATAAACGTGCCCTCGATCGAGAACTGATCCAGCCCTTCTTCAAAACTGCCGCGCATCCCCAGGTAGCCGTTGCCCAGACTGAACAGCGTTTCCCAGGTCCGGTTGCGTGCTTTTTCAAAACAGGGGTCGGTGAGCACCCAATGGCTGTCGTCAAATTCGGGGCGAAACCCGTTGTTGTCTGCTGAGAACATAGAAGCTGAATATACTCCCACGATGGTTCGAATCCGAGCGTCGGCACGCCATTATAGTCGGCGCGCTGGCCCGCCGCGAGTGTCATTTATCACCCCGCGCGAAAAGAAATGATTTCACCACAGAGGACACAGAGAGCACAGAGAAAGACAAAGAAAAAGCGAGAAAAAGTTTGAACCGCAGAGGCACAGAGAAGGCAGAGAAAAACAAGGATAAAGCGAGAAAAACCAGTACGCGAACGTGCCCAATCATCCAGGGCCATTGATGGCCCTTCCGATGGATAGCCCGCACCCTTCAGGGTCGGGTGCGCTGCCTGGACGCAAAGGGCGGGTTTGTTAACCCGCCCCTACAGAAACCCTTTGAAAGCCGCGTTTTAGCTGGTGGCTAATCGCTAATGGCTAACCGCTAACGGCTGCTTTACGCCCCCGCCGCTTCGAGCGTGGCATCCTCCGGGATCAGATCCAGGTTGTGACCGACTTTTTCCAGCGCCCGCAGCGCGTGATCCAGGTGGGCCTTGGTATGCGTCGCCATGTAGCTGGTGCGCAGCAGCGCGTCCCCCGGCGGGACCCCAGGCGATACGACCGGGTTGGTATAGACACCTTCTTCGATCAGGGCGTGCCAGGCGAGCACCGTCCGGTAATCCTCACGGACATAGATCGGGATGACCGGGGTGTTGCTCATGCCGGTGTCGAAGCCCAGGCGCTTAAGGCCCGCCCGCATGTACTCGGCGTTATCCCAGAGGTGCTGCACGTGTTCCGGCTCGTTCTCGATGATATCGAGCGCGGCCAGCACGGTTGCCGCGTTGGAAGCGGGCAGGCTGGCGCTGAAAGCAAACGAGCGCGCGAAATGCTGGATATAGTGGATCGTCTGCTCGTCGCCGGCGATAAAGCCACCGATCGACGCGAACGACTTGCTGAACGTGCCCATAATCAGGTCAACTTCATCGGTCAGGCCAAAATGCGCGGCCGTGCCGTGTCCCTCCGCCAGCACGCCGAGGCTGTGCGCATCATCCACCATGATGCGCGCGCCGTGGCGCTTGCAGATCTCCACGATCTGCGGCAGGGGCGCGATGTCGCCGCCCATGCTGTAGACGCCGTCCACGACCACCAGCTTCCCCGCGTCGCCGGGCAGCTTGCTCAGCACACTGTCGAGGCTCTCCGGGTCGTTGTGATTAAAGCGCTTCATCTCCGCGTTGCTCATGCCGCGCGCCATGAAACAGCCATCAACGATGCTGGCGTGATCGTCCTTATCGATGATCACAAAATCGCCGCGCTGGGCAATCGCCTGGATGGTGCCGACATTGGTCTGGTAGCCGGTCGAGAAGACGATCGCGGCTTCTTTGCCGACGAACTTCGCCAGCCGTTGATCCAGTTCGAGGTGAAAGCGCAGAGTCCCATTCAGGAAGCGGCTGCCCGTGCAGCTTGTCCCGTATTTTTCCAACGCATCCATCGCGGCCTTTTTGAACTCGCGGATCGGTGGTCAGGCCGAGGTAATTGTTCGATCCGATCATCACGACTTCTTTGCCTTTGAAGATGGCCGTCGTCGCATCGGAATCTTCGAGCGGCTGGAAGAACGGGTACAGCCCCATTTCCATCGCTTCTCGTGCGCGGGTAAAAGTGCGCGTCTTATCAAAGATGTCTTTCATGAGTCCGTATCCTTGTCCGTTGCCCGGCGTATTGGAGAACCGATCCTGAAGAAATAACGCGCGTGGTGGGCGCGTCTAAACGAGCGTCTTTCGGCCCTATTGTATCCAACCCGTGCCGCGAATGCGACAAGCGGATCAAAACGAGCGCATTCCGAATTCGGGACGAAAGGTTTGCCACAGAGCACACCGAATCCAGAGAGTTTGAAGATGAATGAGAAATAGACGAAGCAGGTGCGTGGTCTGCATTTTTTACCCCTGTCCCGGCGAGCAGCCCGCTTGCGGGACGCTCGCTTGCCCCTTTCTCCAGGTCTGGTTCGCACGCACGGAGAAAGGGGCACATCTCAAGTCCCTCCCCGTAATGCCGATTAAGCAAATAAGCGGATAAGGCAGGTGTAGGGGCGGACCCGGCCGGCGCTCCGCGGTGCGCGGGCGCGACTGGGAGCACACAGAGGTGCTCCCCTACACGATCGCGTTATCCGAATAAATACTTATCCCGCATACTGCTGCATTCCATAAAAAATCGGATAAAATAGACAGCAGGAGGAGAGCATGCCCAAACCGAAAGAACGTAGGCGACTCACGGCAGAAGAACAGGCGATATTGGAAAAACTCAGCCGGTCAGGGACGGTCGAAAGTCGGTTAGTGGAACGCGCCAAGATGGTGTTGTGGTCGCGTGAAGGGATCAGTGGCAACCAGATCGCGCAACGGCTGGGCCATAAAGCGGAGACGGTATATCGCCAACTGGATCGCTTTGAGGCGGAAGGGCTAAGCGGGCTGCAAGACCGGGCCGGACGCGGACGTCCCCCAGAATATAGTGAAACGGAACGAGGGCAAATCATCGCGGTGGCACGGAGCCATCCCCAGACGCTTGGCTGTGAGTTTGGATACTGGTCGTTGGATCGTCTGGTGGAGTATGTGAACCTGACGCTGGGGATTCCCATCGGACGGACGCAGCTGTACCGGGTGCTGCGCGCCGAAGGTTTGCGCTGGTACCAAGAGAAAACGTATTTTACCGAACGGCCCGACCCGCAGTTTGCGGAAAAAAGGGGGCGATCATAGCGGTGTACAAGCAACCGCCGCCCAAGACCCAGGTGGTGTGCGTGGACGAGATGGGTCCCCTGGGGGTGCGCACGTACCCAGGTGCCCACTGGTCGCCTCAGCCGCACCGTCCCAAGATCGCGCCCGATTATGGCGGCCATGATGCCAAGCTGTGGGTCTTCGGCGCTTTGGAACCCGTCACGGGGATGGTCATCACGCAGACGGCGTTGCAGCGTACCCGGCATGACTTTATCGCTTTTCTCGATCTCCTGGTCGCTGCCTGGTCGGAGGGCGCAGTGATCTTGATCCTGGACAATCTGTCGGTTCATCGTACTCTGGATGTTCAGCTGTGGGCACTGGCCCATCCCCGCGTTTGCTTTCTCTTTCAACCAACCTATGCCGCCTGGTTGAACTTGATCGAACCCTGGTGGAAAACGCTGCGCACCCTGGCGCTCAAAGGGCGGGCTTTTACGAGCACCAATGACCTGGCACAGGCTATCGCCCTTGGAACCCATTATTGGAATCAACGTCGTCATCCCTATACGTGGCGTAAAGTTGCCTGATTACTCCATTTATTATGGAATACAGCAATAACGGAGAGGGATTTAGGGGGGTAAATTCATAGAGGCAGGTTCAGGTGGGTGGGAATTCAGCGAAGAGAACATGTCCGTCATGCCATTCGGGATCGACCTGGAGCATATCTCTCATGCGTAGATACTGCTGGTGCTGTTCGGGACTGGCGGCCTGCGCGCGATACTGCTCTTCGCTCTCGGCCACCACCACCAGATAGATTTCAAGCGGATCGGTGTCCGACTGGAATACAAGCATGGCGACCCCACCGCTGATGTCAGTTCGCTGCTGCTGTTCTTCGCCGTAGGCAAAAAAGCGGTCGAGCATGTTCGGTTTCAAACGAAGTCGGGCGACTGTTCCAAAATACATGAGTTTCTCTCCTGTTCGGGCTGAATAGTACCGGACGATGAGAACAGGATTTAATTTATGCTAATACTAATTATCATTTTACTACATTATAGAACGAGCGCAAGATCAAGCGGTTGGGGGTAGTGATGGGCCTTATATGAATCCCGATACTCTATGGTAATCCCGTGGGCGCTTACCAATCCAGATCGCCCGGCGACAGATCGGACTCCCCAACTTCCGGCTGAGCGGGGGCATCGATCTCGGCGTCGGGCGGCGGCTGATCGTCGGCCCACTGCTCCTCAGGAGCATCGGGAACCGCTGCACGATACGCCTGTTCCAGGCGCGAGGCACGCTGCGGCAGGGTAGGCCGTTCCTCGGGGGGGGCCGCTGCCTGCTGATCCGCATCCCCGGCCAGATGCCCCGGAAACCACAGCCCCTCCAGCCAGTCGAGCAGCGACGTCATCATGTCGGGCGTCAGGCGGACCGCAGCCTCAAAGCCATGCGGCGAAAAGCCGTACAGCCGCACGAAATAATCGCGCACGACGAAGACCAGATAGGGCTGTTCCCAGCGATCGCGCGTCCACAGGAATGCGATGCCGCTGGCACGCCGCATCAGGTCAATCCAGCGGCGGCGATCGTCGGTCACCAGCGGCGACAGCCGGAACCGCAGCGCCAGCGCGCTGTACAGGGTGAAGGTAAATTCGAGCGTGGCGTCGTCGCCCCGGTGAGAATGGGCATCGACGGTCATGATGGCGGCATCGTCGTTGCTGCTGAAGATACCCGTCTGCTGCCGGTGGGTTCCCTCGGCGGAACCGCCGTCAAACCGCGCGGACGACAGCAGCGGCGCGTTGACAAACCGCCGCGCCAGATCCGAATCCAGATCGATCTCGCCGGAGAAAAACTGCTGAAGCGTGACCGGCGCGCTGATCTGAAGGGTGCGCGAATGGCCGGACTCGCGCAGATCCAGCCCCAATCGCTGGCGATCCTGGTTGGTGATCCGCCGGGTGAACTCGCGCGTGATGCGGATGAGTTCATTCACGGGGATTTCGTCGAACTCCGAGCGTTCGGGTTGGGGGGTGTCCTGCTCAGCCGCCGGCATAGATATGCTCTCCTACGCGAATCGTAATGCCCGCGATTATACGGCAGGCCCCGGCAAAATGAAAATCGTGCAGGGTTGGCCCTTGACGATGCCCATCTAATTTGATAAACTTCAAATTAGATTTATATCGAAATAACTTCTAGAGGGTGTTATGCATTTGCTTTACCCCTAGCCGAGTCCGACTTTTCCCGTAAGTGAGCCCCTCCCTAAATCCCTCCCCACGGCGTGGAGAGGTGACGCTGAAGTCTCTCTCCGTTTACGGGGAGCGGAGTTACGCCGGAGGGGTAAACGGACGGGGAAACTCATTTTTCGCCCGCCATCAAAGTGCATAACAGGCTCTAGCAGCAGAGAAGCGAGGTCGTCATGTCCACCACCCAATTTGATCATCTGCTCACCTATCTCAAGGCTGTGGCCGATGAGAATCGCCTGAAGATGGTGATCCTGCTGAGCCAGCGCGAATACAGCGTCGGAGAACTGGCCGAGGCGCTGGAACTCACCGCGCCCACGGCATCCCACCATATCAGCAAACTGCGCGAGTGTGGTCTGGTGAATTTGAACGCGTCCGGCAACACCCATTACTACCGCTTCAACGCCGCACTGTTCGACGGCGTCCGCCAGAATCTCATGGACGAGCGCACGCTGCGGATTATGCACCAGCAGCTGTTCAGCCCGGATTCCGACGAACTGCGCCGCGAGGCGGCCCAGCAGCGGGCGAAGGCCGGTGCCTGGATTGACGAGCTGGACGTAGACGACTTCGACCGGAAGGTGCTGCACGACTACACCGAGGCCGGGCGGCTCACCACGATCCCGACGCGCTACAAAAAGCTCATGGCGGTGCTGCGCTGGCTGGCGACGAAGTTCGCGCCGGGCGTGAAATACACCGAGCGCGAGGTCAACGCCGTGCTGAGGGAGATCCATCCCGACTTCGCGCGGCTGCGCCGGGAGCTGATCGAAGCGAAGTTCCTGGAACGTCAGGGGGGTGGGGGGATGTACTGGCGCGCGCCGGGCGCTGCGAGCGAGTAGAGGTTCACCCTGGCGGTCAGCAGCAGGGGTAAACCCGGATACACGTTGACTATGAATTTAGCCACCGTTTTCTGTAGGGGTGTATGGCGATACGCCCAATTGGTGTCAAGCTAAGACAGGCACGGGGGCTATCGCCCCGATTAGCCCCTATCCCCCGGCCCCTTTCCCCACCAGGTGGAGAAAGGGGAGACGCCAAGTCCCTCTCCACTCTGTGGGGAGGGATTTAGGGAGGGGCTAAGCGGAAGGCCGCGCTTAAGTTGACGCATATTGGGCGTATTGCTATACGCCCCTACCGGGCGGGGCAAGCCCGCGCCCCTACCTACGGAATTGGCTATCCGAGCGGTGTCCATTCAATATTGATATAGGTGGCGTTACCCTCACCGCCCCGATCGCGCGGGACCACGTCAGGATCGTAAAAGACGGTGAACGGGGTGCCCGGTGGCAAAAACCGCCGGCCATACGCATACAGCACGCCATAACTCATGTCGTCGGGATAGATCCCCGACTGGATCGTTTTGAAGGACATGTCACTGACTTTCTCGATGTGGATGCTCCCCACGTCGCCGCCGCGATGCAGCCCCTGATACAGGCTGTCCCAGATCATCAGCACCTCTTCCAGGGTCGGATTCTCCATGCCGGGCGGCATCGGAACTCCTTCACCGATTTTCATGCCGATCGCAACAAAACTGGTGGTCACGTCGCCAAGCTGGGCAATTTCATTCGTCGCATCCAGCAGCATACGCACCGGATACCACGTGAACGGGTCCAGATTTACCATCCCATGTTTCTCCATAATGGGCCGGACTTCGTCACCCTGAAGATTGTCATACCACGAATTTAACAGAAGACCGAGCGTTTCTGTCCTGGGTGGGCAGGTTAGCTTACGCATACTTTTCCCCTTTACCTACTCCCATTGGCCTATTTTCATTGTATCCCGGATTAATGAGTTTCAGATCGATCATTTTGTTAACAAATGATTGAGAACTGTCAATTTTGCCACACATCGCTTTACCAGCTCAGTCTCAGAGGGTGTTTGCCAAGCTATTTTACCCCTCCCTAAACTCCCGAAACGGAGAGGGACTTGACACGCCCTCTTTCTCCGCGTGCGGGCATAAGGGGCGCGGACCGAAGGTCGGAGGGGGATAGGGGTAAACCGTTTTAGATTCGAGGTCCGTGCGGCGGATACGCCCGGCGGCTTGTGCGGACATCATACTGATGGTAAACTGCGGGCAGACATACCGAACGCCTGAGGAGAAATGTCGTATGGGCACAAGGATTACGGTAAATTTCGCGCGATGGCCGGCGCTGATACTGCTGGTTTCTCTGGCCTTAACCGGGTGTTTCCGGTCGGCGGGCAAGGATCTGCCACCAACTCAACCCGGCGATACCGTGCTGGTCGGGCAGAACCCCACCGTCACAACCCCGGAGGTACCGCTGCCAACGGCCGATACGACCGGCGGACCTACCGCCGAGGTCGCCACCGGGTTCCCGACGCCGATCGCGACGCTGTCCCCGTTCCCGACGCTGGCGCGCACCACGCCCACCGCGCGCGTGACGCAGGATGGGCAGGGCGGGCCGATCGTCCAGCAGCCGCCGACGCGGATCACCATCCAGCCGACGTTTACGCAGGCGACCCGCGTTGCGATCCAGCCCACTTTCACCAGCCCCGCGACGCAGGCTGTCCAGGCGACGTATACGCCGCTGCCCACGTATACATCACAGCCCACCTTCACCCCGCTGGCAACTCAGGTCGTGGCTCAAGGGCCGTCTCAAGTGACGGTGCCGCCGACCTTTACGCGGGCCGCGCCAGCCGCCGCCGGGCAGCCGACTATTACGTTCACGCCGGTACCCTATAACCCGTTCTCGGCGACGCCCACCTATACGCCCTATCCACCCGCCGCGGCCCAGGTGCAGCCCGTCCAGCCGCAGGTGGTCGTTGTCACCCAGGCACCCGTCGAAGCCGTGCCGCTCGGTGAGCAGCCCACCCTGACGCTCGCGCCCGGCGGGCAGGGCGGTCCGGTCGTCGTGGAGACACCGGCAGCGGTAGCTCAGGTCGCCTCGCTGACGCCCGACCCCTTCGTCCAGGCAACCCCTCTGCCGCCGCAGGGTCCGACGCTGACCGGCGGCCAGATGACGGCCACGCAGATCGTCTATGGCGCGACGGCGACGATGGCCTATCTGCTGGGCACACCGATGTTCGGGACGCCGCCCGGTGGGCAGGTGCCCGGACAAACTCCGATCGTCGTCCCGCCGGGTCAGCTTCCGCCCAATGTCACGCTGGTGACGGCCACGCCGCTCGGCCAGCCGGGCATGTGCGGCGAGCACCGGATCGCCATCGGGGACACCCTGTCGCGGATCGCGCTGCAATATGGCCTGACGACGCAGCAGGTTGCCACGGCGAATAACATCACCAACCCGGATCTGATCGAAGCGGGCGACACGCTCCAGATCCCGTGTGCCACGCCGACCACCGGCGCGACGCCGATCCCCGGCCAGCCCACCACCGCCCCCACCACCGGCGGCCAGCAGGTCTACACCGTGCAGGCCGGCGACAACATCTACCGGATTTCGCTGCGGTTTGGGGTGGATATGGGTGAACTGGTGCGGATCAACGGGTTGAACGAAGTCACGATGAACTCGATCTACGTCGGGCAGACGCTCATCATCCCGGCGTCGGCGGTCATCGTGGCGACGCCCGTCCCTGGCACGCCGATCGTCGGCCCGACTCTGACGCCGTATATCATTATTGTGACGCCATCGACCATCGGGTAGCAGGCGGGCAGGGAGAGCGCGAAGGAACTACCAGGGAGCGGCCCGCACATCGAGTCGCTCCCTTTTGTCTGCGGACCCGGTCCCCCGCGTTTTTGGGGCGCTGTGCCGAATCAATATTGGGATGATAATCAGAAAAGCGCATCGTGCGACCGCGTCTTTCGACGGTGTCTTTCGACGTAAAGGGAAAACATTATGTCAGAACTGGACGAAATCATCCTGTCTTCTGAGCCAATCTATGACGGCACGCTGGTCAAGCTGTATAAGGACACGGTCCGGCTGCCCGACGGCAACGAGTCGTTCCGCGAGGTCGTGCGGCACCCCGGCGCAGTGGCGATGGTGCCGGTGCTGCCCAACGGGGATGTGCTGCTGGTCAAGCAGTTCCGCGCGGCCATCCAGCAGCAGTTGATCGAAATCCCGGCGGGGACGCTCAATCCCGGCGAAGATATGCTGGCGGCGGCGGCGCGCGAGCTTCAGGAGGAGATCGGCTACCGGCCGGGCAAGCTGGAAAAGCTCGGGGCCGAATACACCGCACCCGGCTACACCACCGAGGTGATTCACCTGTTCCTGGCGACTCAGTTGGAGGTCGCGCGGCTGCCGATGGATACCGACGAGTTTATGGAGGTCGTGCAGATGCCGCTGGTCGAGGCCGTGCGGCAGGTGCTGCGCGGTCAATTCATGGACGGCAAAACCCAGTTGGCGCTGCTGCTGGCCGCGGCCCATCTGCGCCGGAAGTGAAGCTTACAGTCTGCTGCTGACCCCTATCCCTCTGGCCCCTTTTCCCGCAAGCTCAGAAAGCGGAAAGGTGCCTTTCAGCTAATCCACGGACAGGTGATGTAGGGGCGGACCCCCGTGTCCGCCCGGCGCGGCGTTTCCGCGTGTCGCGCTTCGCGCGACTGGGAGCACACGGAGGTGCTCCCCTACATAAACTCTTGGAAGACACCCAAGGGGAAAAACGCGCTTCAAGTCCCTCTCCGCGTGCGGGGAGGGATTTAGGGAGGGGTAAAACTTCAGAATGCGCTTCGCAGTTTACCCGAACTCCGCTACGCTGGCTGACCGCTGAAAGCTGACGGCTCCGCCTTACACCCGCACCACCCGATCCGCGAGCAGATTACCGACGCGATCCAGCGCGCGCTGAATGTTCTCCATCGAGTTCGTGTACGAGATGCGCAGGTAGCCCGCGCCGTGCTGGCCAAAGGCCGTACCCGGCAGCAGCGCCACATTCGCCCGTTCCAGGATCTCGTTCGCCATGTCCTCGGACGACAGCCCAAACGCCCGGATATTCGGGAAGGCGTAAAACGCGCCCTGCGGCGTGCGGCACGTCACGCCAGGGATCGCGTTCAGCCCGGCCACGACCACATCCCGGCGCTGCTGGTACGCCGCGACCATCGCATCGACGCCCGCCTGCGAGCTGCGGATCGCTTCGATCCCGGCGTATTGGGTGAAATGCGCCGTACAGCCGACGGAATGCGTCAGCAGCAGGCTCACGCGATCGGCCAGCGCTTCGGGCATGATGCCAAAGCCCAGCCGCCAGCCGGTCATCGAATAGGTCTTGGAGAACCCGTCCATAATGATCGTGCGCTCCGCCATACCGGGCAGGGCCGCGATGCTCGGCGCGTCCACGCCGTCGAACAGAATCCGCCGGTAGATCTCGTCGGAGAGCACCCAGCAGTCATGCCGCTGTGCCGCCGCCGCGATATGCTCCAGGTCCGCCAGGGGGATGACGCTGCCGGTGGGATTGCACGGCGAATTGAGGATGATCAGCTTCGTCCGGGCGCTGACCAGCCGATCAAACGCATTGAGATCGAACGAAAAGTCGTTTTCTTCCAGCAGCGGCACCGGGACCGGCGTGCCGCCCGCGACCTCGATCATGGCCTCGTAGGTCGGGAAGCCGGGATCGGGATAGATCACCTCGTCGCCCGGCTCGACCAGCGCCAGCGTTGGGAAAAAGAGATTCGGCTTGGCTCCCGGCGCGATGATCACCTGCTGCGGGCGGACCGTCATGCCGCGGCGCGGCCCGGCGTCCTCCGCGATGACCTCGCGCAGATCCACCAGTCCGCGCGGGGGGTTGTATTTCGTCCGTCCCTCGGTGATGGCCTTGATCCCGGCCAGGCTGATATGCGGCGGAGTCTCGAAATCCGGCTCGCCAATCTCCAGGTGGATCACGTCCCGGCCCGCTCGTTCGAGTTCCTGGGCGCGCGCCAACACCTGATACGCGCCCTCGGCCCGGAGCCTGGATACCCGCTGTGCAAATGCCATAAGTCTATTGCTCCTCAAGAAAAAAGTCTCAATACCCGATCCATTGTAGCGCAAAACGCAGAAGGGGATTGCCCGGCCTCGCGGATACGCCCCTATCCCCGCCGAGCCCGGTGGCCCCCTTATCCCCGCACGCGGAGAAAGGGGAGCGCCGCAAGTCCCTCTCCGTTTACGGGGAGGGATTTAGGGAGGGGTAAACGCACGGGAAAAATACCTGTTCGTCGACGCTTAAGTACATAACACGCTCTAGGGGAACGTGAGCAATCGCCGCCGGCTCCCCCTCTCCGCGCGTGGAGAGGGGGACGGGGGGTGAGGTAAAAAATGCGAGGGACCATTTGCCAATCCATCCCGGCTTGGGGTATGCTGGCGGCTGTGCACCGGAAGGATAAGCCGCTTATGCCCGCCACACCGCCACCCGAGAACGCCTGGCCTGCTACGTCCGGCCGGCCCTGGATCAAGACCGCCACCCGTTTGCTGCTGCGGATCGTCTGCCGCTACGAAATCATTGGCCGGGAAAATCTCGACCTTCAGCCGCCCTATATTGTCGTCGCCAACCATCTGAGCTACTGGGATATTCCGGTGGTCTACAGCGCGCCGCCGATCCCGATGGTCGGAATGGCCGCGCGCAAGTACAAAGATACCTGGAAAGAGCCGTTTTTTACGCTGTTCCCGCTGATCTGGGTCGAGCAGTTTTCGGCGGATCGCCGCGCGCTGCAAGACGCGATCACGGTGCTTAAGGGCGGCGCAGCGCTCGGTCTCGCGCCGGAGGGCACACGCAGCAGAACGAACCAGTTGAGCGAGGGACGCCCCGGCGTGGCGTTTATCGCCACCCGTGCCAACGTGCCGATTGTGCCCGGCTGCGTCATGGGCACCGAGAAGATCCTCAAACATCCGCGCCCGCATGTTGTCGCGCGCTTTGGCAAAGCGTTCCGGCTGCCCGAAGGCCGCGCCAAAGGTGACGAACTCGACGCGCACACCGAGCGCATCATGTGCGCGATTGCGGCGCTGCTGCCCGAGGAATATCATGGGTTCTATGCGGGCAACCCGCTGATCGACGAGATGCGGCAGATCGTGACCTGAGAGGACAAGCGCATGGCAAACCTGATCACCACGTGGGATAACGACGAACATACCATCATGCTGGTCACATACCAGCCCGGCTGGACCTGGGATGACCTCGAAGCGAATATGATGGTTGAGGAGGCGATGCTAAGCAGCGTCGAGCACAAGGTCGATGTGATTGCGGATTTCCGCGATACGCAGCTTCCGCCCGGCGCGATCGGCCGCCTGCCGAAGATCGCGCAGTCGCCGCCCTATACACACCCCAACAGCGGCTTCATGGTCATGGTCGGATCGCCCGCCTTTATGGAAGAGGTCGTGGGCGTGTACAAGCGTGTCTATGGGCAGGCGGCCAAGCTCACCATGGTGCAGGATCTGGACGAAGCCCGCGCGCTGATCCGCCAGCGCCGCGCCGACGCCACCCGTGAGACGCAGGAACGCCGCGCGGTGAGCGATCAAGACACAGCGGAGGAGCCTCCCAGCGAGTCGTAACAGCCAGGGCATCATCCGAACGACTACCAAACGGGGCACGAGTCCCTCTATTAACCGATGCTGCGATGACCAACGTTCGATGAATCGCTCACAGGAGATCACAATGCAGCCGTGGACCACGCGATTAGCTACTATGGAAGACATCGAGGCGCTGCAGCAGTTGATCAGCGTCTCGGCACGGGGACTCAACAGCGAGCATTATACGTCCGAACAGGTCGAGAGCATCCTCAAATACGTGTACGGAGTTGATACACAGTTGATTCTCGACGGCACCTATTTCATCGTGCAGGATGGGCCAGCCTTCATCGGATGTGGAGGATGGAGCCGCCGCAATACCCTGTATGGTGGCGACCAACTCAAGGCGGATGATGTGGATAATCTGCTCAATCCGGCAGCGGACGCGGCGCGCATCCGCGCTTTTTTTGTTCATCCCGACTGGGCGCGCAAAGGCATTGGCAGTCTGCTGATGAGGGCCTGCGAACAGGCCGCGCGGGAAGCCGGGTTCCATCGTATGGAACTGATGGCGACTCTGACGGGCGAGCTGTTATATGCGCGGTTTGGCTTTGAAACGTCGAAGAGGTGGATGTCGTGCTGCCAGATGGCAACGTGATGAAAGTCCGCCGGATGACCACAGCGATTACCTCGACTGGAATAGGATCAACACATTTCTTTTAAAAGGAGTTAGCCCAATGAACTTAAGCGACATCAAGCAGATCGGCGTGATCGGAGCCGGGGCGATGGGCCACGGCATCGCGCAGGTGTGCGCGCTGAACGGCTACAAAGTCGTGATGGTGGACGTGAATCCGGCCGCGCTCGACCAGGGCCTCAGCAATGTCACCCGCAGTGTGGAAAAACTCCACGCCAAGAATCGCATCACCGACGATCAATACCGCGCCGCCACGGAGAATATCCAGACCAGCATCAACCTCCCCGATCTCCACAATGCGGATGTGGTCATCGAAGCGGCGAGCGAGCGGCGCGATCTCAAGCTGGACATCTTCGCGCGGCTGGACTCGATCACGCGCCCGGCGGCGATCCTGGCGAGCAACACGTCGTCCATCTCGATCACGGAGATCGGCGCGGCGACGAAACGCCCGGACAAGGTCATCGGGATGCACTTTATGAACCCGGTCCCGCTGATGCAGCTGGTCGAGGTCATTCGCGGACTGGCGACCAGCCCTGACACGCTGAATGTCATCATGGCGCTGGCCGACCGGCTGGGTAAAACCCCGGTCGAAGCGGCCGATTATCCCGGCTTTATCGCCAATCGTATCCTGATCCCGATGATTAATGAGGCGATCTTCGCGCTGATGGAGGGAGTCGGCACCGCCGACGCGATCGACACGGTGATGAAACTCGGCATGAATCACCCGATGGGACCGCTGACCCTGGCCGATTTTATCGGGCTGGACGTGGTGCTCAGCATCCTCGATGTGCTGTACGAGGGCTTTGGCGATCCGAAATACCGCGCGTGCCCGCTGCTCCGGCAGATGGTCGCGGCGGGGCATCTGGGCCGCAAGACCGAGCGGGGATTTTATACCTACGACTAGGATCGACTTCTGAGGAGATTCGATCTGTTGACTGTCCTGGGCGGGTTTGTTAACCCACCCCTACAAACGCAGCTCTGCCTCGACCGGCTCCTTCCTCTCCACGCGTGGAGAGGGGGTCGGGGAGTGAGGTTAAGCTGACCGCTGAAAGCTGATCGCTCGTTTTAATCCACCAGCACCAGCACCGCCGCCAGCGTGACCTGCGTCACCCGGTGCAGATAGGCGAGATCGAGCAGATCGGGCAGATCGCGGGCGGTGTGGGTGCGGGCGGGATCATCCGCCGGCTCGATGAGGCGGACGGCAGCATAACCCGCGTCGCTGAAGCTCTGGTGATCGCCCCAGCGTCCGGGGCGGTCCAGCGTATCGTGGACGATCACGGTCATCTCCGGCACGTAAAGCTGCGCCGCCTGCGCGATCTGCCGGGCAAGCTCCCGCGAGGGCGAGTTATCCGGCGGGGCCGAGTAGGCGCGCAGTTCGCCATCCAGCCGGTCGCCGTTTGGCCCGGCTGATACGCCGACCATATCCAGGTTGATCATCGCGCTCAGCGGAATGCCCTGCGCCTGGATCACGTCGCGGACAAACGCCAAACTCCCGAAACGCCCTTCCTCTTCGGCGGCGAACAGGACACAGTAGACCGTGGCACGGTGCGGATAGACCGCCAGGATCCGCGCGATCTCCAGCACGGCTGCGACGCCGGAACCGTTATCGTCCGCGCCGGGCTGGATCGTATCATAGGCGCTGACATCTTCGCTGCGCGTATCATAGTGCGCGCCGATCACCACCGCGCCTGCGGCCGGGTCGGTGCCGAGAATCAGCAGCACAATATTCTCGCCAACGAAGCTTTGTTCGCGGAAGGTGAACGGGAAGGCATGCGGAAAGACGAGGATCGGCGTGGTGGGGTTGGCCGTGCGGATCGTCTCAAATTCGGCCAGCAGCCCATCGCGCGCGGCATGGACGCCTGCGTTCGGCGGGGCGAGGGCGTGGCGGTTGCCCGCGTTGGCGAGCTGGTTCACATGGAGCAGCAGCCGGGTCATATCCACCGCCGCGATCTGCTCTGCGATCGGCGGGATGGCGGGGCGGGGCGCTGCCCTGTCTGCGGAGAGAACATCGGCAGCGGCCAGCGCGCCGACCATCAGGGCGAAACTCCAAACCACGAAGATCATCAGCGTGAAGGCGATCAGCAGGCCAAACGGCGTCAGACGTTTCATGGTGCTGCCCGCTAAAACCACAAAAGCCTACCGGATGATAGGCTGCGTGGCACTCGCGACGTTGTCGCCGGGAGCAACTGCGGGAGTCCTTGCCCTACTGGATGCGGCGTTCTTTCAGGCGGGCGGCCTTACCCGAACGCGCGCGCATGTAATACAGTTGGGCGCGGCGTACCTTGGCGTGGCGCAGCACTTCGATCTGCTCAATCCGCGGGCTGTACAGCAGGAAGCTGCGTTCGACGCCGATGCCGTGGCTGGCGATGCGGCGGACGGTAAACATCGTGTTGACCCCACCGCCGTGCAGGCGGATCACCGTGCCGGGGAACACCTGAACACGCTCGCGGCTGCCCTCAACGATGAGAACATGCACGCGCACCGAGTCGCCGGGCTGCAGCCGGGGGCGCTCGGCCTGTAGAGCTTTACTATCCAGGGCTTTCATCAAGTCGGCCATTATCTAATTCCTTCATAACAACACGGCCTATCAGCCGCCGTTGATTGGCATCAGAAGGCGGCCCTGTCCAGCCGCCCAAAGTGGGGGCATTGTAGCACAGCCCCCGGCGTTTATCAATGGGTGGGTTCGGATGATCGATTTGTACTACCTTCGCGGCGTTTGCGCGTACAATAAAGCAGGTAGGGAGGTCAACCCGCATGGACGATTACGAAACCTTCAAACAGCGCATGGGCGCGCTCACCGGCGCGATTTTATTGTTCGGGCTGGCCGCGCTGTTCCTCACCGGCTCTGTTTTTCCCGCGATCCTGCTGCTGATGTGGGTGTCGGTGATTCCGGTGCTGATTGCGGAGCAGGGATGGAAATATGGCCTGTGGATCCTGGCGCAAATCGGGATCTGGATGGGTGGGCTGTACTTCCTGATCGAAGCCGGACGGATTTTTCCCGGCGTGCTGATCCTGGCCGGGATGAGCGCGCTGCTGGTGGCGATCGCCCCGCCCGACCGGCTGGACCGCGAGCACCAGCGCTGGGTGAAGCAGATGAAATCCGGCCGGGGGCGCAAGCGCAAACGTGTCGCGGACGATCTCGGCCTGCCGCTTCCCGGTCTGGACGAAGACGATGAAGATGATGAGGACGATGACGATCGCGAGTGGATCGAGGATGATGACGATTCCGCTTATGCGGCGCGTTCGGGTCATCGCCGCAGATAGAACCTTCGCTTGAGGAGCAGGAGCGATGCAAGCAGTGAGTGAAAAAGATACGATGGGCGGGGTGTCCGCCGGGATCATGCTGGTTGGGATCGGCGTTATCTTCCTGGCGAAGATCGACATCTTCCCCTGGATTCTAGCCTTGATCGGAGTGGCGAGCCTGCCGGGCAGCGCCGCCAAAGATGGTCTGTGGGCCGGGCTTCAGACCGCCGTCTGGATGATCGGGCTGGCGATTCTTTTCGCGTTGAACATCATCTGGCCGGGCATCCTGATCCTGATCGGGCTGAGCATCCTGGCCGGGGCGATCAAGCGTCCGCCCATGCTGGAAGCCAAGCCCAAGCGCGGCCTGCCGCTGGACGTCGAGGACTAGATGGACGACGCCTTTACGCCCATCCGCCTGCACGAGATTCTTGGCGAGCGGCCTTTCCGCTTTTTCGAGCAGATCACCAGCACCCAGGACGCCGCGTATGAATGGGCGATGACCGATCCCACCCTGCCCGGCACACGCCCCGGCGATCGGCACGCCGTCGTGATCGCGGAACAGCAGACCGCCGGACGGGGCCGCCAGGGCCGCACCTGGGTATCGCCGCCGCAGTCCAGCATCATGGTCAGCGTGATCCTCAAGCCGGCGCTGGCCCCCGAACACCTGCCCCGCGTGACGATGCTCGGCGCGCTGGCCGTCGCGGATGTGCTGCGGCCCCTGCTGGGCGAGGCGCTGTCGCTCAAGTGGCCCAACGACGTGCTGATCCGGGGGAAAAAGGTGTGCGGCATCCTGGCCGAGTCGACCTGGATCGGGGACCGGCTGGCGGCGGTGATCCTGGGCATTGGGCTGAACGTGCGCGTGAATTTCGACGGACACAGCCTGATCTACCCCGCGACGAGCCTGGAAGCCGAACTCGGACAGCCCGTCAACCGCCTGGACCTGCTGCGATCCCTGCTGGATCGCGTCGATAACTGGGCGGCGCTGCTGGGCGAGCCGCTGCTTGATCGACACGTGGCGCGCCAGCCTGGATACACTCGGCAAGCGTGTTCGTGTGGTTACCGAGCCGGACAAAGCGCAGAGTCCGTACTTACACCGGCACCGCGGAAGCGGTCGATGACGGCGGCGCGCTGCTGGTGCGGCTGGATTCGGGCGAGCTGCGGCGGGTGGTCGCGGCGGATGTCGGGCTGGCGGAAGAATCAGCCGATGCCGATGCCGATTCTGATTCTCTTAGCAGTTTCTCCTAAACGTTTCACCTTCCATTCAGCTAACTCTAACACGTTTCTGACCTCTGCGATCTATAGTATGGATTGGACTAGCGACCGGACGACTTCGTGTGCCGGTGTTTCACTGTGTCCGACGAGTGATGTGGTGTATGCAGAGAAAGAGATGATCCCCGTATGTTCAACAAGCGAAGTCTGTGGTTTGTCGTCCTGTCGTTGGTGGCGGTGATGATCGGTGCCGTCATGGGCTCGGCGCTGACGTATGGCGTGGCGCAGCGGCCGGCCGATACCGCGTTTGCGCGACAGCAGATCAGCGAGAACGATGTGTTGTTCTCGGAGATTTACCAGCGGGTCAGCCCGTCCGTCGTCTCGATTAATGTCGTGGCGCGGCAGCCCGGCTCTGGCGCGTTCGGCCAGGATAATCAGGTTATTGGTTCCGGGTCCGGCTTTGTCATCGACACCGATGGACATATCCTGACCAATAACCATGTCGTCGAGGGAGCCACGCGCATTGAAGTGAATTTCTTCGACGGCACTATCGCCCGCGGTGAGGTCGTCGGCCTGGACCCGGATTCCGATCTGGCAGTCGTTCAGGTCGACGTACCCGAGGGTGTGCTCCAGCCGGTTGAGTTTGGCGACTCGGATATGCTGCTGGTTGGGCAGAGTGTGCTGGCGATTGGCAGCCCGTTCGGGCAGCGCTGGACGCTCACCAGCGGCATTATCAGCGCGCTTGAGCGCACGCTCCAGGCGGAAACGCGCTTTTCGATCGGGGGGGTGATCCAGACCGATGCCTCGATCAACCCCGGCAACAGCGGCGGCCCGTTGATCGACCTGGATGGGCGCGTCATCGGCGTAAACTCGCAGATCATGACCCGCTCGGACACCAGTTCGGGCGTCGGGTTCGCCATCCCCAGCAATCTGGCGCAACGGGTCGCGCAGCAGTTGATCGAAGCTGGCTCCGTCCAGTACAGCTACATGGGTATCTCCGGCGGTGATGTGTCGCTGTCGCTGATCGAAGCCTTCAATCTGCCCCCCAACCAGCGCGGCGTGGTGGTGGGTGAGGTCTCGCCGAACGGTCCGGCGGCTGCGGCGGGGCTTCAGACCGTGGGTGAAATCACGGGCGATGAGCTGGACGCTGTGCCCGCCACGGTGGATATTATCACGGCGATTGATGGGCAGCCGCTCGAAGGCATGGCTGACCTGATCACATATCTGGCGCGCAGCACGCAGCCCGGCCAGACCGTGACGCTGAACGTGCTGCGCAACGGCACGGAGCCGCTTCAGTTGCAGGCCACCCTGTCAGCGCGCCCGGTTGAGGGGTAATACCCATCCCGTTTCCGTAGGGGCGTATTGCGATACGCCCCAAATCGGCCTCACCCCCGCCCCCTCTCCATCCAGAATGGAGAGGGGAGAAAAGCGGCTCTTCCCTCTCTCTAGCTTGGCTGGAGAGGGGGATGGCGACCGAGGTCGGACGGGGGTGAGCCCGCCCTTGTATTTTGTCAGGACAGCCGCTCGTCGTTGTCCCACCCCACCCCGCGCACATCTGCCGAGTCCGCGATCCCCGCGCCGAGCAGCGCGCCGAGCGTCTGCCGGAACGAGTCCGCATCGCCCGACGTGTAGTAGATCACCGATCCAGCCCGATCGCCGGGGTTCAGCAGGCCGCGCTCGTCCAGCACGCGCCCGGTCTGCCGCGCCACCGCCGGGCTCGGATCGACCAGCGTCACGCCCGGCCCGATCGCCTCCTCGATTGCGCTCTTGAGGAACGGGAAATGCGTGCAGCCGAGCACCAGTTGATCGATCCCTGCGGCGAGCAGCGGCGCGAGACACTGGCGCACGGCGGTATGCGCGCGGGGCGTATCGGTTTCGCCCGCTTCGGCCAGTGTGACGAACGTCGGGCATGCCTGGGTTTCGACGCGCACCCCCTGCGCGAACCGCCCGACGACGCTGGCGTATAACTCGCCCTGAAACGTTGCCTCAGTGGCGATCACGCCGATCACGCCGGTCTGCGTATCGCGCGCGGCGGGCTTGACGGCCGGCTCCATCCCCACGAACGGCATCGCGGGGAAGGCTTCGCGCAGCGGGTAGAGCGCGGCGGCGCTGGCGGTGTTGCACGCCACGACGATCACCTTCGCGCCCTGCGCCATCAGAAAGCGCGCCACCCCAAACGAAAACTCGCGCACCTGCTCGATCGAGCGCGGGCCGTAGGGCACATGCGCCTGATCCGCGAAATAGAGGATGCTCTCCGTGGGCAGTTGACGGCGCAGCTCGCGCAGGATCGACAGGCCGCCGACGCCGGAGTCGAATACGCCGATGGGATCAGAGGGTTGGGGCATGGCGAAGTCTCGGGATCATGCTATGTGCTCGGCATGGGTTTTGAGTTTTGAGTTCTGAGTTTTGAGTTCAACGCCTGGCCTCACCCCCCAGCCCCCTCTCCACGCCGTGGAGAGGGGGAGCGTATGTCGCCGGGTAGGGGCGGGCTAACAAGCCCACCCGTCAAGTCCCCTCTCCATCACATGGAGAGGGGATGCCGACCGAAGGTCGGACGGGGTGAGGCTAGCTATTCACGCGCCTCGAAACCGCGCTCGCTGATCAGCCGCGTGATCGGGCTGACCGACAGCCACGCCGTCTGATCGCCCAGACCGCCGTCACCTTCCAGCGGCAGGACCGCGCCGAGATGCAGCGGGTTTTCGTCGTCGCTGAAGGCATCCAGCAGCACATAGCGGCTGGCGAGCCGCAGGCGCTCGACCTGCGACCACGGCGCGAGATAAGCCTCGTCCGGCTGCGGCACGTTGTACTCATTGCGGGGCAGCAGCACGATCTGTTCCGGCGTGAAGCCGAGGTAATAACGTCCGGTAGTGCCGCGCTGCGTGCGATAGACCTGGACCCCCAGGAAGCCCAACAGCACCATGCCGACCAGCGTCAGGAAGCCGGCCTGCATCGTCGCGCCCAGCAGGAACATCACGAGTCCCGCCACCAGCAGGCGCTTGCCGGTCTGCCATTTGACCGTACCGCGCACATCCAGCACGCCGATCACCTGCTCTTCGGCGGGGAGCAGCTGCCGGACCTGCTCAAAAGCCGGCGCATTGACCGGCACGGACGCGCGCGGAGCCATCACACCCAGGTCGGGCGATGAGGCGGGCGGCGCTACCGACTGCGCAACCTTCTCCACCGCGATCTCAACGGAGTGATCCACCGCTTCGAGCATCTGCTGCAGCGCGGACGAGGACGAAACCCGGTCCATCAGGTCACGCACGCCGGACGGCGGCGGCTCCGCGCGGGAAATGGCGGGTTTGCGCGATCGAGCGGGGGCGCGCGCCCCGACAACGGGCACCGGGATCGGGCGGGGCGGTGGGGCGATATGGGCGGGCGGCGGCACAATCTCATCCGGCGGGAGAACCCGCGCACTGGCCGGCGCAGCGGATTCGGATGTCTTCACCCCGCCGATCTCCGGCTCCGGGGATGACGACACCTCAGCGGGCGGCGCTTGTTCCACAGCGGGCGCAGATGACACGATCGCCGGTGCTTCGGGGGAGGGCGGTTCTGCCGCCTCCGGCTCGAACGTCGTGGCGGGTGTGAGCGCCGCGTTTTCTTCTTTCTGCTCCGTGTCCAGGCGCTCTTTGATCACCAGCGACCCGGCCACGCGCACCATATCCGCGAACGCCTGCGCCAGCGCGCCCGCCGAGGGATACCGCTCCTCAGGGTCTTTCGCCAGCGCCTTAAAGATCACATCCTCAACCGCCTGCGGCAGGCTGGGCCGCGAGTCGCGCAGCGTCGGCGGGGCCTCGTTGAGATGCTTGTACATCAGCGTGAAGGGCGTATCGGACTCGAACGGCGTGCGCCCCGAAATCATCTCGTAGATGATCACGCCCAGCGCGTAGACATCCGTGCGCGCATCGACCGCGCCGCCGCGCCACTGTTCCGGGGCCATATAGGCGGGCGTGCCGAGCACCGCGCCGGTTTGCGTCAGGTTTTGCGAGGCGGCCAGCATCTTCGCCAGCCCAAAATCCATCAGGTACAGGTTATCCCACTCGTCGATCAGCACATTGTTCGGCTTGAGATCGCGGTGGACCACGCCCTGCGCGTGAGCATAATCGAGCGCTTCCGCGATCTGGCCGACATACTTGGACGCCTTGATCAGCGGCAGCGCGCCTTGCAGCAGGCTGTGATAGAGCGATTCGCCTTCGACCAGCCGCATGACGAGAAAAAATACCTCGCCCTCATGTCCAAAATCGTGAACGGGCAGGATACGCGGGTGCTGGAGGTTGGCGATCACGCGGGCTTCGCGCTCGAAGCGGGCGACGAACTGCGGATCCTCGGCCAGGTCCGCGCTCATGATCTTGAGCGCCACGTCGCGCTGCATATTGACCTGGCGCGCGCGATACACGGTCGCCATGCCGCCCCTGCCGACCTTGCTCACGATCTCATAATTGCCAATCGTCTGTCCCAACAGCGGATCCGTCATCATTGAAACCCTATCCTCGCGGCAGGATGCCCTACTACTGCCAGCATACCCGGAATTCGGGCGCGTGTCCATAACCACTGTATACGATCCGGGCGGCGATCGGGTAGCGTTTGTGGAGACGGTTCGCGCACTGAGTCGTATAATAGAGATGGGTGTTCTCACCAACGAAGGGACAAACCGATGAGTTCTGACGATCTGAACAGCGTACAGCCTGAAGAGACATCAAATAACGGCGAACCCCTGCCCGCCGCCGATATTGCCGAGCCGCTGCCAATCAGCGAACCGCTGTCAATCAGCGAACCGCTTCCCATGCCGCAGGATCAAGCCGCAACTCCGCCTGAGGTCCAGATAGAAGAGCCTGTGCGTGCTGATGATGATACGCCGGTGCCGCCGATCCCCACCGCTCTGAATGAACACAACATCCTGATCGGCGGGGAGCTGGTCACGGTGTTGGAGGATGACGACACGGATCTGCTTGAGCCCAAAGAACCGGACATCAAGGAGGGCGATACGCCCGTGCCCCCGGTGTCGGCCGTTCCGCCGCGGATCGTCGCGGAAGCGCCGCTGGGTGGATCGTCCCGGCCGCGCCCGGTGATCCACTCCATCCGGCCTGAGCCAAAAGCTCCATCCGGTGCCAGCGGAACCCGCCGATCCGGTGAGCGCAGCGCCAACTGAATCCGAATCCCCGGCGGAGACTCCAGCAGTCGTCACCCCCGCCACGAAAGCCGAACTGCCGCCGAAGGTGGAACAGCCGGAGAAGGACGCGCTCACCGATACCCAGCCATCCGCGCCGACACAGCCGCTCTCGCGCGTGAAGGTGAGCGAATCCGCGCCGGTCACGGACCGCGAAGACTGGCAGGATGACGATCTGTCGCCGGAACTGGCGGCGGTCCTGTTTGGTGAGCGCACATCCAAGCCGAAAGCGGCTGCCGTCGCGCCCGCCGAGACCCAAACCCCGGCTGCCGCCCCGACGCCCGCAGCCAAACCCGCCGCACCTGCTGCCGAACCGGAAGCGCCCGCCGAGCCGATCGCGCTGACCGATATAGCCGCTGCTCGACGGATGCGCCTCACCGCGAAGGGACACAGCGCCGCCGCGCCGGATGCGGCCCTGCAGGGCAAAATGCGTTATACGCGCGTCGAAGAACCGCTCAGTGGGGATATCGGGCAGCGCACCATCGAAACCTGGACCTATTTTAAGCCGGATTATCCCTCACTCGATGGGCGGCTGGTGCGGCGCACCCGCAGCGTGGAGGTCACTTACGCGGATGGCTCGTGGGCATGGCTTTACGAGCGCCGTTACAGCGATCGAGGCATTGATCGCCGCCTGGTTTGCGCCAGCGCCGATCGCAGCTATGTCGAGCGCGACGATACCGTGTCCAAACTCGATCCGCAGACGGGTAAGCGCGTGAAATACCATGAAGACGCCGCGATGATCCTGGCCGCGGCGGAACGCGACGAAAAGCGCGGCCTTTTCGCCGGGCTGTTAAATCGGGATGACGACGAGCAATACACACAGGGACGCAAAACCTGGCGCGTGGCCAGCGCATCCGAGCGCCGGCAGGCTCGCAAAGAGGGCGGGCAGGCCTTCCCGCGCCGCTTCCTGGGGATTTTCTGAGCAGCCATGAGTCATGAGTTTTGAGTTTTGCGTGATGAGTTCGGCCTCACCGCCTGATGCAAACAGGGAACTCATCATTGGCTGTTCTTGTAGGGGCGGGTTTGTAAACCCGCCCTGGGCGACCCACCGGGTCCCCCCTACACGTCGACCATCTGCTCCGGGTATGTACTGACAACCTATCCGTAAATTCGCGCGCTCCGTAGGGGCGTATTGATGCGGTTTAACAATTAAGCGCGGAAATAAAATACAGGCCTCACCCCCCCGGCCCCCTCTCCAGCCGAGCTAGAGAGGGGGAGAGCGCTACCCTCGCCCTGGCTGGGCCGGGGAGAGGGCCGGGTGAGGGGCGTCGTCAGCCCGTCGATCCGTATTCATTAGTCAAAAAGCATCAATACGCCCCTACTAGATCTTCCTCTCCAACCGAGAAAATAGGCCGGAGAGGGAGCCGGGGGTGAGGCCAGCGGCGGCGTTCTTCACGCGGGGTAAAACACACGAGGGCGGATGGTTGATCCGCCCTGACTCACGACTCAAAACTCACAACTCACAACCGAAGACTCATTCCGCCCGCAGCAGGGGCCGGAACTTCTGACCGTAGACGATAATGCCCTTCTCACCGTCGGTGCGCAGCTTGCGCACGACCATCTCCACCGCCATGCCGATCGCGGGCGGACCTTCAAGATCGGTAAGCTGCGCCGTCACTATCGGACCTTCGTCCAGCTTCACCAGCGCCAGCGTATAGGGCGCGAAGCTCTCGAAGGCGTCCGGCGGAGCCGTGACCGTCGTAAAGCTGTAGACCGTTCCCCGGCCCGACAGCGGAAAAAGCTCGACCTGCCCGTCCTCATCGTTGAGGGGCTGCGCCTGGCGAAGCTGGTCCCAATAGGCCAACTGGTGCTCAAGACGCTGCTGGTAGGGGCTTGTTTCGTGGTTATCCATCGGTGCTACCGCGCCGCTTTGGCATAGCCGCCCATGCTGTTCACCAGGGCAGTCTCACGGGCGTCGCTCTCGAACACATAGGGTTCGACGTCAACGGCCAGGGATGCGGTCTGCTGGGGCAGGCGCACGTCGCCGGTGGTTGGACAGCGGGTCGCTAACAGTTGGCTGCGCGTCGATTTCAAGCGCCAGTTACGGGTGATGTCCATGAGTTCGATCCTCTCCATGAGCTGCAGAAGCGCTACCGTTCATGCACAACGCGACGGCTTCTGCACGGGTCTCAAATAGCACGCGATGCATTTGTGCTTTTTTATACACGGACCCCGCTCTCAAAAGCTACCACGCTGCGATTCTGAGAGCTTTTGACAGGTTTTTCACAAACTCCCGGCCCGCTCGCGCATCCCGATCACGATCGGCTGCGCGGCCGCATCTATTAATATATCTGGCAGGATTGGTGGGTGTGACAACTCGCATGGTACAAACGAGCTATATAATGCTATACTGAGGATGTATCCAGACTTGGGCCTGTCTGTGGTACCGCGTGTACAACGGGGAGCGCAAGAGCATGTCGGACGACGAGCAAAACGTCACCGCAGCAGAGGATCAGGAAAAGACCGTCGAGACCGAGTCGCTGGATGATACCGGGCAGTCTATCGCCTTCGAAAAAGACGATACGCTGATCAAAAAGCCCAAAACCCTTCCCATCACAGCCGCACCGAAACTCACGCCCGCTATCCGGTGGGGAAACGTCTTTCTGGGATCGAGTGCGCACCTGCTTCTGAAGTTCCATTCGCGCACCGAGCCGATCGAGATTCAGGTGCAAGACGGCCGTTTTATCATTGGCCGCTCCCAGCATCATGCGACCGATCAGCCCAACCTGGATCTGACCAAGTACGGAGCCTATTTCCACGGCGTATCACGCCACCACCTGGCGATCATCAAAGATGGGAACGTGCTCCAGATCGAAGACCTGAAGAGCACCAACGGCACCTATCTGAACGGCCGGCGGCTGCTGCCGTTCCAGCCGCGCCTGCTGCGTGATGGCGACGAACTTTGCCTGGGCCATCTGGTGGTCCGAGTATTCTTCGCGAATTTGGATACCTCGCCGCTGGCCTAATGCCGCAGCGCGGCCGGTGGTTTCGGCAGGGTGGGCATTTCGACCGGCTCCCGCGCGCTGTCCTGGGGCGCTGGGGTCGTTGTCGTGCCCAGGCTGATCATCGGCTCGAAGGGAGCGACTCGCTGGATACCTTCCGGCGGGACCAGCGGCAGCGCAATATAGAACGTGCTGCCCGGAAACTTCTCGGGATCGCACGCTTCGCTCTCCACCCAGATACGCCCGCCGTGTGCTGAAATGACCCCTCGTGCAATCGTCAGTCCGAGTCCCGGCCCCGCGCCCATAAACTTGGTCACGCCGGTGGAATGCAGGCTGGGATCGTGCGCGCGGAAGAACTTCTCAAAGATCAATTCCTGATTCTCAGGATCGATGCCAATCCCGCTGTCCCGAATACTGATCAACACTTCGCTGCCCTGCTGCGTGCCGGTAATATCGATGCGCCCACCGTCCGGCGTGTATTTGATCGCGTTGAGCACCACGTTGCGGAACGCCTGCACCAACCGCTGCGTATCCGCCTTGATGATCGGCAGATCGCGCAGGCCGCGTGCCGACAGCATCAGCTTGCGCTGCTTGATCGCATCCTGAAGCGGCTCGATCGCGGAGCGCATGATGCTCTCGGTGGTCGTCTCGGTGAAGCGCAGATCCATCGCATCGACGTCCAACTGGCTCACGTCGAGCATCGCGCCAATCAGGTTTTCGAGCCGGTCCGCCGCTTTGCGCAGGTTGCCCGTCATGCCGGCGATCTGGTCCTGTCCCAGCATCTCCTGCTCGTTCATGGCTTCCATGATGTCGGTATACCCGCGGATCTGCGCCAGCGGGGTGCGGAGCTCGTGGCTGGCGATGGTGATAAAATCCGTCTTGACGCTGTCCAGCCGCTCAAGCTGCTCTTTGGTCGCGGAGATCGCCCGGTTGAGATCGGCCTGCTCGCTTTCGCGGCGGCGCAGATCGGACACGAGGCGGGCATTGCGCAGGGCTACACCCGTCTGGTTGGCGAGCGTCATCAGCAGTTCCAGATCGTGCTCGGTGAAGGGATCGTCGGACGCTTTCGCGCCGCTGCACAGCACGCCGATTAGCTGGCCCTGCACCATGATCGGCGCATAGGCGCTCATGCGCATCTGCTGGAAGAAGCGCCGCTCGTCCGGCAGCGCATCCGCGTAGGCAGGGCCAAAGTCGAGATCGTATTGCAGCATGGGCCGGCGCGTGTTGGCCAGTTGGTTATAAACCGGCCGGTCATACACGATCTGCGCCTGAATGTCGGGGATCTCGCCCATGCCATGCCGGACAGGTTCCAGGCGGATGCCCTGTTCGCTTTCTTCGGCGACCAGCAGCAGGCCGCCGCGCCGCACGCGGAGCATCTGCGACAGCGTCCGCATGGTCACATCGACCAGCGCGTCCAGTTCCACGACGCCCATGATGTCTTCAGTGAACTTGCGCAGCAACTGCGAGACGCTGGCCGGTGTCAGGCCGACGACCCGGCCGATCAGGGATTCGACCAGGGTGCGGAAGGGCAGATACGCCAGCGAAACGCCGACCGCCAGCAGGCCCAGCACCAGATACAGGCTGTCGGAATCGATCTCGAGCCGCTGCGCGATGACCAGCGCCGCGAAGAAGAACAGCGCCGTGATCACCGTCAGGATGGCGGTCGCGGCCGCATGGCGGAACGTGCGCCGGATTTCGAGCACGCGGTAAGCGCTTACCGCGTAGACGGCCCCGGCCAGCGTCAGCGACCAGCACACCCCACCCGATCTCCGCGAGCACGTCCTCGCCGCTGGCCCCCAGCGCCACGCCAGCAATCGCCAGCGGAACCAGCAGCGCGGCAAACAGCGCCTGATTCGCCAGCTCCGACAGGCGCGCGCGGTAGAACGCATAGAGCGCGGTGAGTACCAGGACCACCCCGATCACCAGCCAGCCGCCAAACGCCAGGACGTTCGGCCATTCCACGGGGTCATACACCTGCCGGTACCAGCCCGCCTGCCCGATACTGAGGTTGTCGGCGGTAACGCTGATCGCAACGTGCGCCGCCCACCAGGCCAGCCCCGCCACGATCCACACCGGCAGCAGGCGCGATCGCACGTAGCGTAAGGTCTGTGCGCCAAACAGCACCAGCACGAGATTGAAGACGATCAGCACCAGCGCCGGCTGGGTCAGTGATTCGACAAACAGCGACTCATAACCCGAGTCCGTGTGAGCATCCCTGGGCAGCGCCAGCAGCGCCGAACCGATCAGAGCGGCGGCCAGCGCCAGCATCAGCCAGCGCCGCGCGCCCATGTTCTGACGTTCGCGGCTGCGGGTGCTCAGAAAAACCAGCAGCAGTGTGTATCCGGCGACAAGTCCGGCGGCTATGAGCGTTGCGGAGTCAGGCAAGGATCACCCCCACGGTGATGTTGTTCGTTGAGCGTTATGAGCCGGGATACCGCGTGCCTGTAACCCGATCGGACCCGCTTCAGGCTCCCGGTTACGGCGAATCTCGAATCTTATGATACCCGGAATTGGACCGGCTGGCGATAGACCTCTCGTACTTTCGATTTGCCCATTTGGGCCGAGGCGCATACACTACGCAGGTAATCGGTGATTAGTGTTTAGTAATTGGTTACAACCTTTCGAGGCGAGAGTCGCCTTACCAAGAACCAACAACCAACTACTAATAACTTCGACGTGTCTGGACCAATTGTTCTCTCGGAAAACCATTCATGAGCAATGTGCAGCGAATCCACCTTGGGCCCGAAAGCAGCCCCTTTGAGCAGGGTCGCAGCGCGCACGGCCGCTGGCGGACGGTCTTCCAGCACGCGGCGGCCCCTTACGGCGAGGCCCAACCCATCCCTGCTGCTCTGGAAATGATCCAGGATGCGGAGCGGCTGGTGTTCACCATGGCCGAGGGTGAGGCTGCCTCGCTGCTGGCTGAGCCGCTGACCGAATACCTGTGGCAGCGCGAGTCCGCGAACGGTGACTGGCCGGAGAATCTGCGATCCTGGCTGGCCGATACCGCCCAATGGGCCAACGCGCCCGACGGTCGCACCGGGTTTATCTGCGGCCGGCTGGAACGATCTCTGGCCGGCGGGCGGATTTATCTGGCATGGCTTGGGATGAACGGGGTGCGCCTGCTCAAGCGCAGCGACCTGTCGGTGGCGCTCGATACGACGATCGGGCAGGACGAGGGTTGGACGGGTGCTAATGGCCCGGAGCCGGCCGGCATGGCGCTGCACGCCTATCGGGGCAGCCTGTTCGGGCTGGACCGGCTGGTTGTGGTATCGGGCGGTGCGGCTCCGCTCTATGACGATGTGCCCGATCTCTCCAACCCGGATCTTCAGCAGGCCGCGGCCGATTGGAGCGCGCAGGCCGCCGGGGATCTCGTGGTTTTTGATCTGCGGCTGAACCCGGTGCTGAGCGCGCCGAACAGCGTCATGCTGAACTACCGCTGGTCGTCGTCGGATCGCTGTGAGCTGTACTGGCACCCGTCGCCCAACGCGACCACCTACCGCATCGAAGAGGGCACGACGCCCAGTTTCGGCGATGGGCGTCTGCTGGCCGAACTGACCGATAACCGGCAGGTGCAGTATCGTTTTTCCCCTCCGGCGGGCAGCGCGCGCTTCTACCGCGTCATCCCCTTTAACCAGGGGGTGCCCGGCGAGCCGAGCAATGCCGTCAGCCCGACGCCCATGATCCTCAACACGCCGGCCATGCAGGCGGTCGAATGGTCGGCCGATGGCGGGTATCACCTGCGCTGGATGCCCATCCCCCAGGCGACGAGTTACGAGCTGCAATCATCCGAAGCGCCCGATTTCGCCGGCAATGAGAGCACGATCGTCTACCGGGGCGAGCGGCCCGAAACGTTCCTGACGTATACAGACATGGTCCCCCGGCTGTATTTCCGTGTGCGGTCCATTAACGTGCTCTACGCGCCGAACGGGCCTTCGACCTGGAGCGAGCCGGTCCGATCCCCGCTGCGGCTCGATGCGCCGCACTTTACGCATGTCAGCCAGAAACGCATCGAGTGGGAGACGGTGCCGGGCGCGCGTCATTACGTGGTTCATGTCACCGCGCGCGACCAGGACGAGGAACAGGGAGAAGACCTGTTCACCCGCGAAACGCGCTGCGGCGTGGCTGATCAGACCGCGACCTACCGCGTGCGGGCGCTGCGCCAGCCGGACGATCTGCGCACGGCAAGCGAGTGGACCGAGCCGGTCACGATTGCGCCGCCCAACGAGGCGCTGCCGGGCCGCCTGCCCGATCTGCGCGCGATCCGCTGGACCCTGATAATCGCAACCGTCGTGGCGCTGCTGTTTGGATTGGCATTGGGGCTGCTGGGTTTGCAGGCGTTCCAGGATGCGAACGCCACCTCGACGCCTACCCAGTTTCCGCAGGAAGTGCTTCAGATCACGTATATCGCGGCGACGAGCAATGCACGCAACGCCACGGCGATCTGGCTCACGGCCGACGCATTTGAAGACGCGACCGAGACGGCCAACGCCTGGACGGCGACGCCGACCCCAACCGATACACCCAACGCCACGCAGACGGTGCAGGTGGTCTTCGAGAGTCGCATAGCGGCGACCGCTGTCGCGCAGACCGCGATCGCGAACGCATGGACCCATACACCTACGGCCACGGATACGCCCAACGCGACCCTGACGGTCGAAGCCGAATTTGCGAACCGCATGGCCGCGACCGCGGACGTACTGACCGCAACCGCCGACGGTTGGACGGCCACGCCGGTGGCGACCCATACCCCCAACGCCGCCCTGACCGTCGAAGCGGAATTCACGAACCGCCTGGAGGCCACGGCCGGCGCGCAGACGGCGACGGCGGACGGCTGGACGCCCACGCCAACCGCCACGCGCACACCGGACGCGGCGCAGACGGTCGAAGCGGAATTTGAGAGCCGGCTGACGGCCACCGCCAACGCCTGGACGCCTGTCCCACCTGCCACCGAAACGCTGATACCCAGCAGTACGCCGTTGCCGAGTGAGACCCCGGTTCCCACGGAAACGCCGGATCTCGATGCGACGGTCGAGGCTGAGTTGGCGCACCGGCTGACCGCGACCGCCGATGCCTGGACTCCGGTTCCCTCGCCGACGCGGACACCCACCGCCACACTGCCGCCGACTCCAGCCCCGACCCGCACGCACTCACCAACGCCCGCGCCCACGTCCACGCCCGATTGGGTGGCAATCGCGGGTGAAGGGTGTATGATCGTCAATCTGGAAGGGCTGCCGCTGCCGGTCTACCGATCGCTGCTGCCGACCAGCCCGCAGTTGGCCGAGACTACGCCGCCGATGGCCCGCGTGCTTCGCCGCCTGGTCCGCCAGCCGTCAGGCACAGCCGAGGCCCGGATCTGGCTGCAAGTGACATTTGAGATGGGCGGTACGCCGGTCATCGGCTGGGTGCCGGTGCCACAAGGCGCGGCCGAAGAGTCGCTCTATGTGGGGCAGGGCTGCCCGCCATAAGAAGTGATCAGTTTTTAGTTTTTGGTGGTTGGTTAGTGCAATTCAAGGAAGATTTAGCCCTACCAAAAACCAATAACTACTAACCAATCACTGTGATTTCTGTGAGAAAGGGACGCATCGTATGAGGACGCACCGTTATGGGTGGATAGGGTTGCTGCTGCCGATCGCGCTGCTGGCGCTGCTGCTGGCCGCATGCGGCGGCGATGACGACACCAATGACGAACCCGAATCGCAAGGTGGGGACGCCACGCCAACCAGCGTGTTCCCGCCCACGTGGACGCCCGTGCCGACTCGCACCGAGCCGCCGCGCGCCACGATCGAATACACCTATGAAGCACCCGCCGACAATACCACGCCGGGCGCTTTCCCGACACGCGCGCCGGTCACGCCGGGCACCCCGCCACCGGATCAGGCAGCGTCACAGGCACAGACGCCGCAGGCGCAGCAGCCGCCCCTATCCACACCGATCTCGTCGCCCGCGGTCGCAGCGCCCACATCATCCCCCACGCAGCTTGTCGTGTCGCTGGCCTCGCTGAACGACGTGGTCTCGGAGCAGTTTGGCCGGGTTGCCGGCGGATTCTGGGAAGGCACACCGGAGATCCGGTTTGAAGATGGGAGGGTCGTCGCGGCTCTGACGGTCTATACCACGCCCGCCAACAAGGATACCGCTCGCCCGGTGGTGATCGAGATGGGCGCAACCGTTCAGGGCGGCCGCGTCGTGCTCGCCGCGCAGAATGTGTACTTTGCCGACGATCAGACGCCGTATGAGGATGCACTGGCTGGCTATATCATGGGCGCGATCGAAACGGCGATCAATGATCTGTTCAACCAGCAGTATCTGACGGTGTTCCCGTCGGGCAGCGAGTTCACCCTTACCACCATCACCTTCACCGCTACCTCGATCACCGCCGGATTTTCGGCTTAGCAAGAGGATTTCCCCCATGGAACAACGACGTTTAGGACGCACCGGCCACCCCAGCACCGTGGTGATCCTGGGCACGGCCGCGTTTTACACCATCGATCAGGACGGCGCAAACCGGACGCTCGATCTCGCGCTCGCGAGCGGCATCAACCATATCGACGTGGCCCCCGGTTATGGCAACGCGCAGCAGGTCGTCGGTCCCTGGTTGGAATCACGCCGGGATCGGTTCTTCCTCGGCTGCAAGACGACCGAACGCGCCCACGACGCCGCCTGGGCCGATCTGCATAACTCGCTGAAGCTGCTGCGCACGAGCCTGATCGATCTCTATCAGTTCCATTCTGTCACCACGCACGACGAAATCGAGCAGATCGCCGCGCCGGGCGGTGCCTTTGAGGCGTTTGTCCGCGCCCGCGATGAGGGATTGGTGCGCTGGCTCGGTATCACATCGCACGGCATGGAAGCGCCGCAGCTCTCGCTGGAAGCCGTCGAGCGATTTGATCTCGACACGGTCATGTTCCCGATCTATCCGCGCATCTTCGCGGATGCCGATTACCGGCGCGCGGCGGAGCGTCTGCTGGATGTGTGCCAGCAGCGCGATGTCGGCGTGCAGGTGATCAAATCTGTGACCAAAGGCCCCTGGCACGGCGATAAAAAATACAATCCGTGGTACGAACCCTACGACACCCGGGACGCTATCGCGTCGGGCGTGCGATTTGCGCTCTCACAGCCGGGCGTGACCGGGATCGCCAGCGTGTCCGAGGTCAATTTGCTGCCGCTCGTGATCGACGCCGCGGAGCAGTTCACGCCGATGAGTCCGGCGGAGCAGGCCGCGCTGATCGTACAACGGGCCAGTGACGAGATGATCTTCGCGGGCGTTCACACGGTCGAGTGATGATCGAAGTCGTCATCTTCGATTGGGGCGATACCGTCATGCGGGATTTCCCGCAGTACGCCGGGGCGATGGTGGACTGGCCCCAGGTCGAAGCCATGCCGGGGATCGAGGCCGCCCTGCGCAGCCTGTACATGGATTACCGGCTGGTGCTGGCAACGAATGCCGCCGCATCCGGCGCGGAGAAAGCGCGGGCGGCGCTGGCCCGCGTGGGGCTGGATTCCTTTTTCTCGCATGTCCTGACCGCGCGCGAATTAGGCGTGAGCAAACCCGATCCCGGCTTTTTCGAGCGCGTGCTGGAAATCTGCGGCAGCGTGCCGCACCGTGCCGTGATGGTCGGCGATAATTTCCGCACGGATATGGTCGGCGCGAAGCACGCCAGCCTGCGCGCCGTGTGGTATAACCCGCGCGGCGACGCTGCCCCGCCCGGCGTGCCCATCCAACCCGACGCCATCCTGCACGACCTGCGCGATCTGCCCAGCACGATCCGCGCCCTCGATCATCGCGCCGCGGGGGAGGTGTGACGAGGTTGTGAGTTGTGAGTTTTGAGTCATGAGTCGGGAAAATTACAGGTCCTCCGCTCCTGATCTCCATCACCGCCGCTCGATCCGCCTTGACGATTACGATTATCGCCAAGGCGGCGCGTATTTCGTGACCTTGTGCGTTCATCGACCATGCGTGTCTGCTCGGTGAGGTGGTTGATGGCGAGGTGCGGTTGAGCGCAGTTGGCGAGATCGTTGATCGCGAATGGCGCGTACACCGTCGCTTCGTCCTCAAGTGGAACTCGACCTTTACGTGATCATGCCCAACCATGTTCACGGGATATTTCATGATCAGACGCATCATCCCCACCATACAGCGTAGGGGCGTATTGCAATACGCCCCTACAAAACCGAGCCCGACAACCTTCATCCTCACCGTTGCAATCTCCTCGCAAACGGTAGGAGCCATTGTGCGGGGCTTTCAAAGGTGCAATCTCACCAATCGGTGCATACCGTGCTAAAACACCTGGCCTCCCCTTCTGGCAGCGCAACTATTGGGAGCATGTCGTTCGCCACGAGCGCGATCTCGCCCGCCTGCGCACTTATATCGAAGCGAATCCGGGGAAATGGGCGGAGGATCGGTATCATCCGTCCACGAGCGAGGGGTAAGGCGGGATGGATTCTGTTTACAAGTTTAAAGCTTGTGCTGTAAGATAAACAGGATCCATTACCCGCGATTTTATACTAATTTTGTACTTATAGGAGGTGAATATTGCTGCGCAGAAGAAACTTATTCCTCGGTTGCGGGGCGCTGATTGCACTGTGTATAGCGGGTTCGGCTCTGCTTGCCGTCGGTCAGGCTGTGGGCATTATTCCCGATTACAACTCTACAAAAACCGCGGAAGCACAACCCACTGCCGCCGTGCTCGCTCTCACACCGTCAAGTACCCCAACCTTAACACCGATTCCAACCGATACGCCACGCGCTACATTCACATCATTACCATCCAATACTCCACAGCCCACTTGGACATCAATACCTACTGCCACCCGTCTACCCATTACTGAATTACCGCTGAGTTACTACTACGTCCCCGTCCGTGCCAATTTGAGAACTTGCCCGCGCACCACAGATGAATGTGCTCCGGTTGCCGAACTCTCTGCCGGCAATTCTGTCATCGTTGCAGGCCGAATGACCGGACAGGCAGTTTCAGGAAACGATGTATGGTATCAAGTCCTTTATCGCGGACAAACTCTCTATGCACATAGTTCGGTGCTCTCAGATCGTCCGCCTTCTGCACCTGAACCATTTGGTGGTAATAGCGGAGGACAAAAGCCCATTCCTACGACTGTCTTGGTCGATCCGTTCGGCTGCAATGGCATCAACGATCTGGACTGCTCCGATTTTAACAACCTCGGTCTGAATGCCAATGCGCATCTGGCTCAGTGCGGTGATGAAGATGATCTCGATGGAGATGGAGACGGGCGCGCCTGTGAGGATTGGTAAGCATAAGTAAGGGGCGAGTTTGGCACAAACTCGCCCCGAAGTTGCTTTAACTGATAACTAAAAACTGAAAACTGATCACTCGCTTTAAATCGTCACATGCTGCCGGTACTCGCCAAACACGCCGCGCAGCACCGCGCAGATTTCGCCGAGCGTCACATCGTGTTCGACGCACGCCACGAACAGCGGCATCAGGTTATCGGACCCCTTCGCCGCCGCTTCGAGATGGCTCAACAACTCGCGCACGCGGACGTTATCGCGTTCCGCGCGCAATGCCGCCAGTTTCGCTCGCTGTCCCGCCTCGATGGCCGGATCGACGCGCAGGATCTCACGCGCGCCGTGCGATTCGTCCCCGCCGGTGAACTTGTTCACGCCGACGACCCCCTGATCCCCGCTCTCGACCGCGCGCTGATAGGCATAGGCCGCGTCGTTGATCTCGCCCTGCACAAAGCCGATCTCAATCGCCCGCAGCGCGCCGCCCATCGCGTCGATGCGCTCGATATAGTCACACGCCCGGCGCTCGATCTCATCCGTCAGGTGCTCGATCACGTAGCTGCCCGCCAGCGGATCGACCGTATCCGCCACGCCGGATTCGTGGGCGATGATCTGCTGCGTGCGCAGCGCCACCTGCACCGCCGATTCGGTCGGCAGGGCCAGCGCCTCGTCCATGCTGTTGGTGTGGAGACTCTGCGTCCCGCCGAGCACCGCCGCGAGCGCCTGGAGCGTCACGCGCACGATGTTGTTCTCCGGCTGCTGCGCCGTGAGCGTGCTGCCGCCGGTCTGCGTGTGGAACTTAAGCGCCCAGCTTTTCGGGTCCTGCGCGTTGAACCGCTCGCGCATGATGCGCGCCCACAAACGCCGCGCCGCCCGGAATTTGGCGACTTCTTCCAGAAAGTTGTTGTGCGCGTTGAAGAAGAAGGAGAGCTGCGGCGCGAAATCGTCCACGCCCAGCCCGGCATCCAGCGCCGCCTGCACATACGCGATCCCGTCCGCCAGCGTGAAGGCGACCTCCTGCACGGCGGTGCTGCCCGCCTCGCGGATGTGGTAGCCGCTGATGCTGATCGTGTTCCAGTGCGGGACTTCCTGGGCGCAGTAGGCGAACAGGTCCGTGATCAGCCGCATCGACGGCTTGGGCGGGAAGATATACGTGCCGCGCGCGATGTATTCCTTGAGGATGTCGTTCTGCACGGTGCCGCGCAGCTTGTTCGGCTCGACGCCCTGGCGCTTGCCCACGGCAATATACATCGCCAGCAGGATCGCGGCGGGCGCGTTGATCGTCATGCTCGTGGAGACTTTGTCGAGCGGGATGCCCTCGAACAGCCGCGCCATATCATGCACCGAGGGGATGCTCACGCCCACCTTGCCGACCTCACCCAGCGCCATCGGATCGTCGGAGTCGTAGCCGATCTGGGTGGGCAGGTCGAACGCCACGCTCAGCCCGGTCTGCCCCGCGCCGAGCAGAAAACGGTAGCGCGCATTCGTCTCTTCGGCGGTGGCATAGCCCGCATACTGGCGCATCGTCCAGAACCGCCCGCGATACATGGTCGGCTGCACGCCGCGCGTGAACGGATACTCACCGGGGAAGCCCAAGTGCTCCATGTGCCGGTCGGGATCGGCGTCGTCGGGCACATAAAAACGGTCCAGCGGAATATCCGAGGACGTGGTGAACTGAGCCTTACGTTCGGGGAACTTGCCGAGAGTCTTGTTCAGCACGGTCTGTTCCCATTCGGATTTGCGTTGTTGGAGATTTTCGGTCATCGCGCGATTACTCGTTCTCTGTGGACATAAACATAAAGTCTGCACCATCTTACTATACCCGATGCAGACGAGACTACCAGTTATAACCCTCACGAAAAGTGAGGTTGCGTATCATGTGGGAATTGGGCGCTTTTCAGGACCATCCAAAGGCGGATCTGCGCCGGAGGACGCCGCGGGTTAAAACCGCGCGGCTACGGTAAAAACCTGGAAGCCCGCTAAAGGGGCTGGAAAGGAGTCCCTTCAGCGGACTTTTTGGATTATAGCCGGACCGTTTTAACGTCCGGCGTTGGCCTCTCAGGGCCGCTCGCGTTCCTTGCAGTTGCCGCAGCGGTGGCGGGAAGAGCGATTATCAAGGTGGGCTTCCGGTGAAGGGTGGAAAATCGGATAGGGGTTTGATAATGACTCCGGCTGCTGCCTGCCACGCTCCTCTGGCGCTGATCGACAGTGATTAAGGGATGGCGTAGCGATTCGGCCAGCGCGATGTACAGGGCGTCGTAGACGGCGAGATGATGGCTCACACCCAATGCCAGCGCGCGAGGTAGCAGCGTGATGACGGGCTGAACGGTGAGTGGCGTCGCCAGCAACGTATTGAGAGTGCGCTGCATCACATCCAACGGGGTGCTTTGAAATTGTACGCGCTTCCAGAGAATGTTGGCACATTCCAACAGGCAAAACTCCGGTACATGGATCACCGTCGGATTGTCGGGATCGAATATACTTCTCAGGATCGAGCGGGCACGAGCAGTATCCTGATCGCGGATAAACGCCTGGATCAGCACACTGGTATCTACGACAAAGTTCTGTACCACTGATCCCGCTCCTCGCGCAGCATGTCCAGCGCCGATGGTTCGCCAGGAGCCGGTTCGATAATGTCATCCAGTATCATCTGCCAAACTTCAGGGGTTTGCAGCCCGGTGCGCTGTGGCTGGAACGGCCAACCCTGTAGCCGCTCGTTGATCAGATTCAAGACCAGCAATTGAAGTTCGTCGCGCGTCATATGGGCAATTGTTTGCGACTGAGTGCGTGCCATTGTTTCTCTCCTTATACTGGTTTTATTTTACCCCAAGCGCGCCAACTGCGGTATCATTCGCCCGCGTTAATGAGCAGCACCCGATCAATTCGTAGGGGCGTATTGCAGTACGCCCCTACCGGAAAATGGATCCCAAAATGATTGCTGAATTCTATAAGCCGCGCACGATCTTCGCTCTGCTCGTCCTGGTGTATATCGTCTACGCGGGGGCGTTTATCGTCCGCACCAGCGCGGATGTGAAAGCCAACAGCTACATCCCCGAATCGAAGCGGTGGTATGTGCTGTTCGACGACATGATGATCTCGATGACCTATGCCAGGAATTTCGCCAACGGCGATGGGATGGTCTGGCGGCCCGGCGGGGAGCGCGTCGAGGGCTTCACGAATCCCGGCTGGGTGCTCTACATGGCGTTCTGGCATTGGACCGGCATCGCGGACGAGTCGAAGATCAGCCTGCTCATCCAGATCAGCGGGCTGGTCTTTCTGGTGATGAACCTGGTCGTCGTCAAGAAGATCGCGGAGGAAGTGTCGGATCACCCGCTGGCGATGATCATCGCGGTGCTGTTCACGGCGTTTTACCTGCCGCTGAATATGTGGAGTCTGAATGGCACCGAGGTCAGCATCCTGACGTGGTTCGTCAGTCTGGCGACGCTGTGGGGTCTGCGCATGATGAAGACCGGGCGCTTTTTCCCCGCGCCCTATCTGCTGCTCGGCCTGGGCGCGATTATCCGCATGGATGTCGCCGTGCCGATGCTGGCGCTGGCCGGATTCCTGTTCTTCAACCAGCCGGGCCACCGCTTCAAGCACCTGATCGTCGCGCCGCTGGCGCTGATCGCCTTCCTGACGCCCGAATTCCTGCTGCGCCGCTGGTATTACGAGGACTGGCTGCCCAACACGTACTATCTTAAGATGGACGGCTACCCGCTGGTGCTGCGGCTCACCCAGGGGTTTGAAGTCACCGGGCGCTTTTTCGCGAAGGTCGGCGCGGTCCCGTTCATCATCTATATCTTCCGGCGCGATCGCGCGATCCGGCTGGTGGGGTGGATGTTCATCGCGCAGGTGCTCTACAGCATCTACGTGGGCGGCGACGCGTGGGAATGGTACGGCGGCGCGAATCGCTACATCAGCATCGCGATCCCGATGTTTTTCATCCTGCTCGGCTGCACCCTCGCCACGCTCGCCGCCTGGATTCGCGAGACGTCGCGGCAGTTAGGCGCAACGAATCCCCGGTTGCGCGTCCAGCCCGCCGCGCTGAACGGGGGCCTCGTGCTGGCCGTGCTGATCCTGATGCTGACGTATAACTACACCTACGGCACGGATGCGCTCAAGGAGTGGCTGCTGATCAAACCGTCGATGTTCGCGGGCGAAAATGACGACAAGGTTCACAGCGCCTATCTGCTCGAAGCCCTGACCGCGCCCGATGCGACCATCACGATCGCGGCGGCGGGCATCGTGCCCTATTTTGCGGATCGCACCTTCATTGATCTGCTCGGCAAAAACGACAAGGTGATCGGGCGCGGCCCGGCGCGCGGCGACGATGTGCCCGAATATCTGCCGGGCCATATGAAGTGGGACTACGACTATTCGATCGGGACGCTCAAGCCGGATGTGATCTACGAGCTGTGGCTCAAGGCCGAGGAAGCGGGCAAATACACGGGCGGCGATTACGTGGCGATCTGGTTCCCGCCGGCGCAGCGTGACATCTGGATGCTCAAGGACTCACCGCGCGTCTATTGGGATCGGATCTTCGGGGGGTAGGGGCAAGCGAACGGGGTTGATTGGGGTGTCCCCTGTATTTCCAGGCCTCACCCTCGGCCCCTCTCCATCTGAGATGGAGAGGGGAGCAAAGACGCGCTTCCCCCTCTCTAGCTCGGCTGGAGAGGGGGACTGAGGGGGTGAGGCCCACCATTTGCCCGTCAGACGTTCATAACGGATTCGGATTACGGCAGCCCATCCCCCAACCAGCTCGAACTCGCCGGAGATGGTCAGCGGGGTGAACAGCGCGATCTGGGTCGAAACATAATCAAACTGCCGGTCGCCCCACGCTCCGATAAATTCCTCGTAGGGATATTCGATGGCCTGACCGTCCGGCGTCCCGCTGTCATTCGAGATCACCGTCGTGATCTGGCCGAGCGCGTTGAGCCGCGCGCCGATCACCCACAGGGTATGCCCGCCCCGGTAATCGCCCCATTCGCTGTCAAGCTGCGTCACATCCACGCGCACCAGGATGCCACGCCCGGCTTCGAGTTCCGCGATGAGCCCCCAACTCGCATCTTCGGGCGAGGAGAACGGGTTATCATGCACATCCGCGCCGATGCCGTTGGCCTCGAACATGCGCTCGTAAGCGGCGATGTCACTGTCACGCACGCCGCCCGTTTCGATCCCGGCCTGCTGGCGCAGTACCGACACCGTTACATCCTGGCCGTAGGTCTTCAGGATATTGCGCACCGTCTGAAATGCGCACGATCCAATATCGGGCTGGCGCTCCCAGAACGACGCGAGTTTGTCCGGTTGGCCTACGGTATCGCTTCCCGGCGGCGGATAAAAGCGGGGCAGGAAAAATGTCATGAAGACACTCACCGCCATGCAGGCCATTACACGGCGGGCCCCGGCACTCCATGATGAGCGCCAACCGTTCAGGATCACTACCGGACCTGCCGCCCCTCCGGCAGCCAGCGTGATCCCCTTGTCAACCTGCTCATTTTCGCCGTAAAATTCTTCAACGGCACGCGTCAAAGGCTCATGAATGGTGGGCGGGATCATGACCACCTCCACAAAAGAAGACTATTCTATTTGGAGAGCAATGCTACAATGCGCATTGTACCATCAGGCATGATTAAAATACAAGAAAGAAAAAGGGATCATGTATGAATAAATTCATGGAGACGGAAGCGAAAATCCATGTGTTGGATCTGCGCGCGGTGGAACAACGCCTGATCGCGGCCGGGGCGGTTTTGGAGGCGGAGCGGGTGCTGGAACGGAATGTGCGCTACGAAAACGCCGAGGAATCCTTCACGGGGCAGGGGATCGCGCTGCGGCTGCGCCAGGATTCGCGCGTGCGCCTGACCTATAAGGGTCCGGGCGAGATTGTGGCCGGCAATATGCAGCGCCTTGAAGCCGAGGTGACCGTCGATGATTTCGACGCAACAGATATGATCCTGCGGCAGTTGGGCTACCACCCGTTTATCATCTACGAGAAATACCGCACGACCTACCACCTGGGCGACGCCGAGATCGTGCTGGACGAGATGCCCTACGGCAGCTTTGTGGAGATCGAGGGGCCGCCGGCGTCCATCGAGACGATGCTGAACCGGCTCGGCTTGCAGGACCGCCCGCGCATCCCGATGAGTTATCTGGCGCTGTTCAACCATGTCAAAGAGGCGCTGCATCTGCACGTCCACGATCTGACGTTCGCCAATTTCGACGGGATCAGCGTGCCGCCGGAGGTTTTCGAATCCGGCGGATGAAAGATGAAAAAAACAAAACCTGAACCACAGAGAACGCAGAGGACACAGAGAAAAGCAAGGCCGCGAAAAGCGAGACGTGACGGATACAAGCAGCGAGTTTCCTGCGTGCTTTCTTCTGTCTTTCTCATATTTTGAGGAAGTCTCTGCTGCGCTCTGCGTCTCTGCGGTTCGATCGTTTTTGCATGCTTTCATACCCACAACAAAAGGGGAGGACACGGTGTTATTCGGCGGCATAGAAGGTGGCGGCACCAAGTTTGTCTGCGCGGTGAGCGATTCGGCCGGGCAGGTGATCGCCCGCGAACGGTTCCCGACCGGCGAGCCGGACACAACCATCGCCCAGGCGATCCGGTTCCTGGCGGATTTTGAGCAGCAGCACGGCGAATCACTGGCGGCGATCGGGATCGCGTGTTTCGGCCCGCTCGATCTGGATCCTGGCTCCCCCACCTACGGCTACATCACGCGCACGCCCAAAGCCGGCTGGGTGTATGCCGATGTCGTGGGGCCGGTGCGGCAGGCGTTCCCGGCGCTGCCGATCGGGTTCGATACGGACGTGAACGGCGCGGCCCTGGCCGAACAGCGGTGGGGCGCGGCGCAGACCTGGGATACCTTCGTCTATCTGACGGTGGGCACCGGGATCGGCGGCGGTGCGATGGCCGGCGGGCAGTTGGTCCACGGCCTGATCCACCCGGAGATGGGGCATGTGCTGCTGGCGAAACACCCGGATGATCCCTTGGAGCGGGGCGTGTGCCCGTTCCATCCTCACTGCCTCGAATCGCTGGCGTCCGGTCCGGCGATCCTGGCGCGGTGGGGCGTGCCCGGCGAACAGCTTCCGCCTGATCATCCCGCCTGGGCGCTCGAAGCGGATTATCTGGCGCAGGCGCTCGCCTCGATGCTGTGCGTGCTGTCGCCGCAGGGATTTGTCATGGGCGGGAGCGTCATGCACCAGCCGCAGCTATTCCCGATGGTACGCCAGCAGGTGAGAGATCGGCTCAACAGCTATCTGGTTCACGCGCGGCTGGATACGCTGGAAGATGTGATCGTGCCGCCCGGCCTGGGCGATAACGCCGGGGTGCTGGGTGCGGTGGCGCTGGCGATGCTCGCCTGTCAGAAGGGATAAGCATGGAGATGCTCCAACCTGTTCAGATCATCGCGGACCGATTTGCCTTTACGTCTACACCCGCGCGTTGATCGCCCGCTGATCGCGGAGGGGCTGATCAGTGCGTCGGGTGAGGTGATGCGGTAGGGGAGCACACGGGGGTCCGCCCCTACAGACCTTATCCGCTTATTTTCTCAATATGCATTATCGTCCGGCGTCAGAAATGGACCATCCAGGACAAAAACCCGTGACACTTTCTTTCAAAGAATATCAGCAGCGGGCGGGCGATACGGCCCGCTACCCGAACGTCGGGAATAACCCCGTCTATCCCACCTTAGGACTCGCGGGGGAAGCGGGCGAGGTGGCCGAGAAGGTCAAGAAGGTGCTGCGCGACAACGGCGGCCAGTTCGACGCGGCGGCCGTGGCCGGCATCCAGAAGGAACTCGGGGACGTGCTGTGGTATGTCGCCCGACTGGCGGCCGAGTTGGGGCTGGATCTGGAACAGATCGCGGCGGACAACCTCGCCAAGCTGGCGGATCGTCAGGCGCGCGATCGGCTGCACGGCTCCGGCGACCAGCGGTGAGCGGACATGATTGTTGGTAAGCCCCTCCCTAAATCCCTCCCCACAAGGTGGAGAGGGACTTACCCACGCCCGTTTTTCCCCTCTCCACCCCGTGGGGAGGGGGCAGGGGGAGGGGCCAATTTGAGCGAAGACTGAGAGAATGGCACCTACCCCCCGATGGCGCGCAGGGCCTCTTTCAGATGCTCGCGGATCGCCAGGACCAGCTCGCGGTAGTGGCCGCGCGCGCTTTCGGGCGAAAGCACCACATCGTGATAAAAGCTCCCCGATGCCCGCTCGACCAGCCACAGATCCACGCCGAAGAACGGCACCTCCGGCTGATCATCCATCTCGTCAAACTTGACGCGGCGCAGCGCCCCCAGCAGCGCCAGATAGCGATCCTTCTCCACCGTATAGGTGAAATAGACCTCTTTGCCGGCCTTGTCGTAGACTACGCGCAGCGCGGCCTCGCCCCCATGCCGGCGCGTCAGGGTGGCGACCTGATTGGCATGCTCGCTGCTGTCGTACTGCACTGTGACGCGGAACGCCTCGTTCACGCCGGGCTGATGCATGACGTTTTTGAGCTCGTCCTGCCGCAGCCGGATGGCGATCAGCCGGATCGGATCGGCACGCCGTGACTCCATGTCTGCCCCCTGGTTAGCTAATCGGCCGGTTTGTGCTCGCTCTGTTGATCGATTTTATCATACCAGCAGGCGGAGCCTGGCGAAATCCTTGTGCAGGGTTTCCTTCTGGCTCGCACGGTAGAGCACCACCGCCGGGCCTTATAACCCAAGCTGTTCCAGCGCGCGGCGGATGACGAGGGCGCTGCCCTGGAGCGCCGTCCGTTCTCGCTCGTTGAGCATGATCGGGAGATTCTGGATAATGCCTTCGCCGCCGACCACCTGCGGCATGGAGAGCGAGACGTTGGGTACGCCTGCGACATCGGGCAGGCGCGTGCTGACGGTCAGGACCCCGCGCTGATCGTTCATAATCGTCTGGGTGATGCGGGCGAGTGCGCTGCTGACCCCGTAGTAGGTCGCGCCCTTGGCCGCGATGATGTCATAACCGGCGCGGCGCACCTGTTCCCCGATCTTCTCGCGCGTCGCCACGTCGATCGCCATGTTGCTGTGGTCGCAGAACACGTCCAGCGGCACGGCTCCCACCGTGACCAGTGACCAGGTCAGCACTTCGCTGTCGCCATGCTCACCGATGACATAACCATGGATGTGATGCGGATCGACGTCAATCTTTTCAGCGACCAGCGAGCGGAAACGTGCCGTATCCAGCGTCGTGCCGGATCCGATCACACGGGTGCTGGGCACGCCGCATTCGGCGGCGAGATGCGCGGCCAGATGGGTCATAATATCCACAGGATTGGTCGCGATGACCAGCACGGCTCCCGGTGCATGTTCGAGCACCCTGGGCACGATATCGCGCATGATGGCAGCATTCTGTTCCAGCAGTTCGAGCCGGGACTGAATATGGTTCCCCGCGGCCCCGGCGGTGATAATCACCACATGGCTGCCGTGCAGATCCTTGTAGTCACCGGCGCAGACGTGCAGGGCATGGGAGAACGGAACGGCGTGCCGGATGTCGGCCGCCTCGCCCCAGGCGCGCTCCATGCTGCGGTTGATCAGCACGATTTCGCGCCCGATGCCGCGCATCACCAGGGTGTACGCCGTGGTGGATCCCACCAATCCGCTGCCGATAATGCCGATTTTCATGGTCGTGTCTCCGAGGGCTATCGTGAACGCTGCTTAAAATATAGCAGCGCCGGGCTGTGAATGACTTTGGCTGTTCGCGCGATGCCATTTCCCATTGACGCACCCCACCTGCACGGTAGAATCGGCAGGCTTGACCGTGTACCGTAATGATGATGGGGCTGTATGGGCATTAAACTGGACTGGCAGGTTGAATCCGAACAAACCGAGGTGCGCGCCACCGACGATCCCGAAGCGCGGCGGCGGCGGCAGCAGGCACAGCGCCGTCTCGTCCTGCTGATCGCCGGGCTGGCGGGCGTGCTGACTCTGATCGTCGGGCTGGTCTACTGGCGGCTGCGCCACGTCGATAACCAGCTTCGCCAGGATCTGCTGGATACGGTCGAGATCGAAGTGACGGCGCTCCGCCTGGGCGATTTCGCCAACTTCATGGCGATCCAGCGCAGCGCGAGCGAGACCTTTCTGCTGGAACAAAGCCGCGAATTCGAGCGTTACCAGGCGCTCAAGCAGGCGCGCCGCGTCGATCTGACCGGCGACGTGTTGGATGTTGAAATCAACGATCAGCGCGGGCGGGTCGTGCTGCAAGAGAATATCGACGGCGTGGCCTACAAAGTCGTGTGGTTCTACTGGCACTATGAAGACAGCACCGAAAGCAGTCAAGGCGGCTGGCGGCGCGTCCCGGATGACCTGACCTTCTGGGGCGACGAGGCCAGGATCGAGGCGGATAACGTGACCATCACTTACCGGGCGCTGGACGCGGATCTCGCGCGGGCGCTGGCGGAGCGGCTGCCGGGCTGGTGGGCGCAGGGCTGCCAGCAGCTTGGCTGCGCGACTCCGCCGCCCTCGCTGCACGTGGAGATCGTACCCGAACAACCCGCCGGCAGCCTGACATGGCGCACGCCCGAAGGCTGGACGCTGCGCATCGCGTCGCCGCTGGTGGAGCGCACGCGCGCCGATGTGCCGATTGCGCCGGAGTTGGAGCGCGCCATCGCCGAGCAGGTCGCCGAGCGGCTGGTCCAGTACGCGGCCGGGGATACCGTGCCGGGTCCGCGCAGCGATAACGCCTGGCTGCGCAGCGAACTGGCGATCTGGCTGGCCGGGCTGGTGCTGAGTGATCCCGGCGCGGAAGGGTTCGTCAACTCCCTGATCGCGTATTATGGCGCGGGCGTTCCGCAGATCATTCTGCGCGCGCTGCATCCCACCGTGACGCTGGACGAAGCCTTCACCGCCGTGGCCGGCATGACCGCAGCCGCCCTTGGCGTGGAGCAGTTGAACGCGCTGGACTGGTCGGCCTTTTTCCAGTGGCGGCTGGACGCGGAATGGGAGCTGCTCTCGCAGCCGGACAGCAACGGCGCGCTGCTGGCCCTGTACGACATGGATAACCCTATACGCTGCGGGCGAAGCCGCTCGCCGCCTCGAAGATCCGGCCCTGGCCGCGATGTCGATCCCGCAGGTGGTCACCGTGACCATCACGCGCGATGCGTATTCGCAGACCTACGCCTACGTGGATACGATCCGCACGCTGGACGACGGCACCACCGCCAGCGCCGGGACGATTATCTGGCGTTTCGTCGGCGGCACCTGGAAACGCTCAAGCTAAAAACATTCACCACAGAGAGCACAGAGAGCACAGAGAAAAACATAAGGAAAAGCAGGAGAAAAAACGAGCGTTCGTCGCTTTACCTGATCTTTTCTCCGCGTCCTCTGCGTCTCTGCGGTTCGCTCTTCATTTCTCTTTACATCTCTGTGCTCTCTGTGCCCTCTGTGGTTCAAGCTCTTTTTTCGCACTGTAACCTGCGTGTAACGGCCCCGCGTCAGGGTAAAACTGAGCGCGCCTGATGGGCGGGCCTGATTGCTCCCCGCCGGCGAACAACGGTACAATCCAGAGAGAGGATATTCATTTATGCAAAGGGTTTTGGTCGCATGGATAACCCGATTCTCTGGACTCCCTGGCGGATGCCGTACCTGCGGGGAGAGGACAAAAAACATTACGACGGCTGCCCGTTCTGTATCAAGGGTAAGGGCGACCCGGCTAACGCGGCGTTCGACGCCCAGGAGTACGTCGTCGCCCGGTCGGAGCATGTGTTCGCCGCCCTGAATATGTATCCCTACAACAACGGGCATCTGCTGGTCATGCCCTACGCGCACCTGCCCTCGCTGGAAGATCTGCCGCCGGAGGTGCTGACCGATCTGATGCTCGTCATCAACCAGGGGATCGCCGCGCTGCGACCAGATTTACCGTCCGCAGGCGTTTAACGTCGGCGCGAACATCGGGGCGGAGGCAGGCGCGGGCATTCCGGATCATTTCCATTTTCACATCGTCCCGCGCTGGAACGGCGATACCGGCTTCCTGAGCGTGGTCGGCGGCGCGCGTGTGATCCCCGATATGCTGGCGGAAACATGGCGTCAGCTTCGCGAGGCGTGGGCATAACAATACTTTTTATCGGATCGAAAGAGAGATTTTGAAAGGACAGAGTTCTATGGCAACCAACGGACCATCACCCCGCGACGCCGTGATCCTGAGCGGCGCGCGGACTCCGCACGGCAAGCTGCTCGGCGTGCTGACCCCGTTCTCGGCGGCGCAGTTAGGGCAGATCGCGGTCAAGGCGGCGGTGCAGCGCAGCGGCGTCGATCCGGCGGACTTCGACGAAGTGATCATCGGGCAGGTCGTCCCGGCAGGATCCGGGCAGGCGGTGCCGCGCCAGATCTCGACGGCGGCGGGGATTCCGCCTTCGGTCGGCGGGCTGGCGATCAACAAGGCGTGCGGCAGCAGCCTCAAATCCGTCATGCTGGCGGCGGGTCTGATCCGCGCGGGCGACGGCGATCTGTACCTCTCCGGCGGCACCGAGAGCATGAGCAACGCGCCGTTCATGGATCTCAAGGGGCGGCAGGGGCACAAGTACGGCCATTATGAGATGGTCGATTCGGTCATGTGGGACGGGCTGTACGACCACATGGAAGGCATGATCATGGGGCTGGCCGCCGAACTGATCGCGGACAAGTACGAGATCTCGCGCGAAGAGATGGACGAGTTCTCCGCGCGCAGCCACGCGCTCGCTCACGAGGCGACGCAGGCCGGGCGCTTCAAAGCGGAGATCGTCCCGGTCGAGATTCCGGGGCGCAAGGGGCAGGTGACGATCATCGACACCGACGAGCCGATCCGCCCGGATACCACCGTCGAAGGGCTGGCGAAGCTCAAGCCCGCGTTTAAGGACGATGGCCGGGTCACGGCGGGCAACGCGCCCGGCCTGAACGACGGCGCGGCGGCGGTGGTGGTCGCCAGCCGGGAATACGCGGAGCAGCACGGGCACCGCGCCGATCGCGCGCATCGCGGGGTATGGGCAGGCGGCGGTCGAACCGAAGTGGCTGTTCGCCGCGCCGATCTACGCGTTCCCGAAGGCGTTGGCGCGCGCCGGCTGGACGATGGACGATGTCGATCTGGTCGAACTGAACGAAGCCTTTGCCGCGCAGGTGCTCGCCGATCTCAAGGGTTTGCAGCAGGACGGCTTCGCGATCCCGCTCGACAAGCTGAACGTCAACGGCGGCGCGATCGCGCTCGGCCACCCGATCGGCGCGTCGGGGGTGCGCGTGCTGGTCACGCTGATCCACGCCCTTCAGCAGCGCGGGCTCCGGCGCGGGCTGGCGGGTCTGTGCCTGGGCGGCGGGGAAGCGGTCGCGCTGGCGGTGGAGTTGGAGGGGTAACGAATTTCAGGGGTCATGATTGCTCGTCCGACAAAAGATGGGAGAACGAGGTTTATGTAGGGGCGTATTGCAATACGCTCCCTACATGATTTCTAATTTCACGAGGTGCGCGATTACACCGGCGCGGCGGGAATGTACACGATCTGCTTGAAGTCGGGCTCCTTCACGGGGAACACGTCCACCAGTTCATATTCGCGCGAGCCCATACCGAGCAATTCCGCGTGCTGCAGCATCTCGTAGGGATCTTTGTACGGACCATGGATCCACTGCCACGGGTGCCCCTCGCGCGCGATGATCTCCATCATGCCCGGCAGATTTTCCTCGATGATCGGCGTCTTAGCCGTCTGGTCGAGCATCGCCTGTTCGACGGCGACAATATCGTTCGAGCCGAACACGCCCGCATCCGGCAGGACCGGCAGCCCGGTGAAGCCGAAGCAGTCGCAGACCGGCGTCATGTGCGTGGCGAGGTTGATGAACACCCGCTTCTCCGGCTGGAACGTATCAAGCACCAGCCTGGCCGCGATATTGACCACCTGCAAAAAGGCCATGAAGTTCTCGCGCTTGATCTCCAACGCGCCCGGCCGCGACCGGCTGGCAGCGCATACACTGGTTGCACTGGAAATAGTGCAGATACAGGCTGTCGGGATGGTCGCGGTCATCGACAATCGCGCCATAGGGGCAGGATTCACGGATGGCGGCGCGGGTCGCGTCGTCCGGGCAGCGATCCTTGTGGAAGTACGGCACAAAGTTAGAGACATCATGCATCGTGCCGCGCGTGCGCCCATCGAAACAGCCGAGCCCCAGGTTCTTGATCGCGCCGCCCCACGCCGTCGCCGGGTGGCCTTTCACGTGGGCCAGATCGATCAAGAAGGTCGCTTCTTCGATCGCGCCGCCCATGTAGAATTCGGTCATGCCGCGGAACTCGGCGGGATGGCGCACGACCCATTTCTCATCGATGCCGGTGCTGGAATAGATCGGGCAGCCGAGCGTTTCGGCGCTGTAGCCGCGCTTGTGGGCGTCCTGCACCGACCAGAACACATCGGTTACGAAGGGCTTGCCGCCGCCTTCCAATACCGCTTCGACCACGCGGCGCACGAAGACCGGATGCACCATCGAATAGCCGGTGTTGTAGCCCAGGTGGATCTTGATGGCGACGCGCTCATCTTTCACGCGCTCGCGCAGATTGAGCTTTTCGAGAGATCAAATCGAGCTTGGCGGGCAGCGTTTCCTTGTGGTCAAGCTGCGTTTGGCGGGGCGAACCCCAGTAGACGGTGCTGGGCATGATTTTTTCTCCTGAAGATACGCGCAAGAAGACAGTAAACAGTATTCAGTTGTCAGTTATAGCGTTGTTTGGATCGGCGATGGGTTACTATAATTTGCGCTCTAAGTCAAGCGTCGTCCATATGCCGAAACTCATCAAAAACGGGGGCAAAAGACAGGTGGGGGGATGGCGGCGGTAGAGTTGTAGGGGCGGGTTAACAATACGCCCCTACGGATGCCACAACATTCGGGACTCGGTTACAGCCCCTCGGCCTGACGCCAGCGCCGGATCTCGACGGCGTGTTCGGCGTAGTGCTCGTCGCTGTTGCCACGCAGGTAGTTGACCAGCGGCTCATCGTCGGTCCACTCGTAGCGGCCGACCGTGAAGAGTTCGCTCTCCGTCATGCGCTCGATGGACGCCAGCAGATCGCGGTAGGACTGCTCAAACGCCGCGCGGACCTCAGCCAATGAGCGGCTGCGGTATTTCTCAAAGAGGGCGCGGTTCCAGCGATCGACCTCAGCCTGATTGTCCGGGTTCGGGACGTTCGGGCATCTCGCCGCGCAGCCCGGCGCGGTACCAGCCCAGGGATTCCTGCTCCCAGGCGGTGATATGCGCCAGCGTGTCTTTCACCGACAGCTCGCCATTCTGGCCGGGGCGGGTCAGGTGGGCGTCGCTCAGCCCTCAATCGCGGCGAGCAACCGCTGGCGTTCGGATTTGATCAACTGGATGAGTTCGGCTTTGGTGGTGGGTGTGGGCATACAAACCTCCTGGCGAACAGCGCCGGTTACAGCCTGAGAATAGCACGAATGTTCTGAGGGGTCAAGGGGAGAAGAAAGCGATCAGCTTTCAGCGGATAGCATCAGCTTTACCTCACCCCCCGCCCCCCTCTCCACGCGCGGAGAGGGGGAGCCGCTGATGAACAGGTCTGTTCTTGTAGGGGCGAGTTAACAAACCCGCCCGCAAGTCCCCTCTCCATCCCATGGAGAGGGGATTTAGGGGTGAGGCTAACCTGCCTCATGCCACTCATTTTTCCGCTTTTCTTTGGGCTTGCGCTTGGATTTCTCCCAGATGATGGGTTGCGCGCGCGCGGGTGATGTTTTTGTCTGTTAAATAAGATTTCTGCAATGAGGAGGATAGGCCCAAACACGGTTACGATAAACAGCCCTAATATGCCGAAGACTATGCCAGTAGTTGTGACAAACTGCTCTGGTGAACCAGGAAGCGTAGTCAGAGAAGCCACTATTGCGAGAACACCTAAGTGTAACCAAGAACCCAGGCGAAAAAGGTGCCTAATGCGGATCTTCTCGATCCGAAATCAGGACTATTCTGCCTATCAAGGCATACGCAAATACCCATCGAGAAGATTAGTAAGGTCCAATCATGCCTCGCGCTCCTTACTCCCCCTCATTGTAGCATTAAGCCCATGTCCGCTTCTCCCAACGATCTGACATCGCCCTGACATGTCCCAACAAAAAGGACGCGCCACCCGGCACGCCCTTTGCTTTTCGCTAACGGCTAACAGCTAACGGCTAATCGCTGTTCTACTCCACCCGCTCCAACACGTGCGCGACGGCGGTGCTGCCCAGCCCGCCCAGGTTGAGCGCCAGCCCCAGCCGCGCGTTCGGGATCTGGTTCGCCCCGGCATCGCGGCGCAGTTGCAGCGCGACCTCCACCGCCTGATACACGCCCGTCGCGCCGATCGGATTGCCGCGCGCCTTCAGCCCGCCGAACGTGCTGATCGGCAGCGCGCCCTCGCGGGTGATCAGTCCCTCCGCGGCGGCTTTCCAACCCTCGCCGCGCTGCGCAAACCCGATCGCCTCCAACTGGAGCGCGGTCAGGATGGTGTAGCTGTCGTGCAGTTCGGCCAGATGCAGATCGCGCGGCTGGATGCCGGCCTGCTCATAGGCGCGCCCCGCTGCCCGATTCGCTGCCCGCAGGAACAGCATATCCGGGCGGTTGTGCAGCGAGAGGGTATCCGCCGCCGCCGCGCTGCCGCGAATCCGCACCGGGCGCGGCACCATATCCAACGCCTGCTCGGTCGTGGTCAGCAGCACCGCCGCCGCCCCATCGCCTTCGGGCGCGCTGTCGAACAGGTTGACCGGCTCCGCCACAATCGGCGCTTTGGCAAACGCGCCCGGCTTGATCTTGTTGCGATACATCGCCAGCGGATTCAGCGCGCCGTTGGCGTGGGCGTTGATACTGAACCCCTCAAACTGCGCCAGTTCGACGCCGTATTCGTGCATGTAGCGCCGCATGAGCAGCCCGGCCATCGCCGCCGGAGTCGCGCCGCTGTTCGCTTCATAATCCGCGTCCAGCATCGTCGCCAGCGCGGTTTCGCGATCGCTGCCGCTGCGTTCGGTCGCCTTCTCAACGCCGACGACCAGCACCGTATCCGCCAGCCCGCCCGCGACCATCATATAGCCCTGGCGCAGCGCCATCCCGCCGGACGCATCCGCCGCTTCGACGCGCAAGCTCTCCACGCCCGGCATCCCGGCCACGTCCGCGATCAGCGCGCCGAGGTGATTCTGCGCGCTCAGGTTGCCGCCAAGCGCGTTCGCCACAATAATCGCGTCCACCCGTTCGACGTTCGCCTCTTGCAGCGCCGCCCGGATCGCGCCGAGCGCCATCTGGCGAAGGCTCTGCGTCCAGTGCTCGCTGACCGGCACCTGTCCTACTCCCACAATCGATACGTCTCGCATCGCTGTTTTCTTCCTTCTTATGTTATAGAGATTTCGTGTAATAGCCTCAACCCCGGCCCCTCTCCACAACGTGGAGAGGGGAGAACCTGCCCGGCAAGTCCCCCTCTCCATCACATGGAGAGGGGGATTTAGGGGGTGAGGCCATCCAGCTCTCAATCCACAATATCGCGGTCATACGCTTTGTCGGCGGGCAGATCCTGCCCGGACCAGACCCGCTGCGACGTCCAGGGAATGGGCGCATCTGCCCAGAACGGATCGTCCGGCGGCAGTCCCAGCGGCAGGAAGCCCACCGTACACAGATAAAGACTCCCCGTCGAAATGTACGGCTCCGCCAATCCGGGCTGATGACCGCTCAAACCCAGTTGCAGCCAGCCGTGATCGTCAAACGTGCCGGGGACATCCAGCGTGCGGCGGATGACCGCCGTCAGCGCGCCGCGCACCTGCGCCGGGGGCAAACTCTCCGGCAGGGCATGATCCAGCGCCATCTGCGCCAGCAGTTGGAACGCGCCCACCCGGTAGCAGATCGAGCGCCCGATCACCGGGAAGGTTCCATCCGGCGCGATCAGGCGCTCCTGGATCACAGCGTAGCGCTGCGCCCGCTCGCGGATCAGCGCCGCCCAGCGATCCCAATCGGGGCGGAAGCCGTGCATGGCGCGCGTGATGTCCAGCAGCATCGGCTGGATCACGAAGCTGTTATAGTAGTCCCAGTGGAAGCGCGGCCCGTCGCCATAGATGCCATCGCCCAGGTACCACGCTTCGTGCTGGCGCAGCGCGTAATCGATACGCAGCCGGTCGCCGTCGCCGCCGCAGCGATCCAGAAACGTCTCGACCATCGCCGCGAACAGCAGCCAGTTGTTGATATAGGGGAAAATGCCGCGCGTCTGTTTCAGCGCCGCGATCACATGTCCGCGCGTCTCCGCGTCGAGATCGTCCCACAGCGCGCGCGGTGCCCGCAGAATCCCGTGCGCCAGAAACGCCGCATCCACAAGCGGCTGGCGATCCTCGGAGAAGTTCATGTAATCCGCCGAGGCTGGATCGCAGGCTGCCCGCAAGGATCGCCGCGCCAGATCCGCGATCTCGTCGCGCAGCGCGGACTCGTCGCCGCTCAGGCCGGGCGCATCCAGCCACGGCGCGATCCCCGCCAGCGTGCGCCCGAACGCTTCCAGGTGGGTGACGTGGGCGCGCTCGATGGGGTGGGCCAGTTCCACGGGCATCGACGCTTTCAGCCGCTCATGGGCTAAGGCATCCAGCACGGGGCGCGCGATACGGACGAGCATCTGCACCCAATACTCGCGATCGGTCATGTTACTCCGCCAGCTTGCCGCGATAGCGCGCGTACAGCGCGTAATCGATCCCGGTGCGCCGCGCGATATATTCGCGCGTCATGGGGGCGAGTCCGCGCCGCTCGGTGATGCGATCCCCGACGAGAATATCGAAGGCGTCCGATCCCGCGCCGCTGCCATAGCTGACCATCAGGATCCGGTCGCCGGGCTGCGCGATGTCGAGCGTGGCCGTCAGGCCGAGCATACACGACCCGGCGTAGACGTTGCCCACCAGCCCGGAAAGCAGGCCGGGCTCGAGTTGTTCCGCCGCGAAGCCGAGCATCTTGCCGGCGCGTTCGGGGAATTTCACATTGGGCTGGTGGAAGATCGCGCACTGGTAATCCGCCGCCGTCGTGCCCATCATCTCCATCAAGCGCTGGCCGGCGGTGGTGACATGCGCGAAATAGGCCGGTTCGCCGGTGAAGCGATCGCCGTGCGACTGGGGTAGGTCTGGTGGGCGCGCCGCCAGAAGTCCGGCGTATCGGTGACATACGAATAGCTGCCCTGGATCAGCGCCAGCCCTTCTTCCGCCGGGCCGAGCAGGAACGCCGCGCCGCCCGACGCCGCCGTATATTCGAGCGCATCACCGGGGCGACCCTGCGCCGTATCCATGCCGATCGCCAGCACGTAGCGCCCCATGCCGCTGCCGACCAAGCCGATCCCCGCCTGGACGGCTTCGGTCCCGGCTTTGCAGGCGAATTCCCAGTCCGCGGCCTGGACATTCGGCGCGGCGCCGATGCTCTCCGCGACGATGGTCGAGGATGGCTTGACGGCGTAGGGGTGGCTTTCGCTGCCGACCCACACCGCGCGGATCAGGCGCGGATCGATCTGGGCGCGCTTGATCGCGTTCTGCGCCGCCTCGATGGACATGGTGATCACGTCCTCGTCCAGCCCGGCGACGGCTTTTTCCTTGATGGGCGAGCCGCCCAGTCCGTTCGTCCACACGCGCGCGACTTCGCTGCCCGGCAGCCGGTAGCGCGGCACATACGCGCCATAGCCGACCAGCCCCACCGGGCGATCCGGCTTGAGGATGGTCTGGCCCATTTTGATTGGGTTGGTTCCACTCGTCATTGAAGCAACAGCCTCCCATGTGTAAAAAACTGTGTGAAGTGTATCACAGGGCGGCTCTCAAAAGCTGTCAGAAGCTATCGGGTTGCGGGCAGGGTGGGATTGTGTGTCGAAAAACGTTCTGCTAAGATGGTATCAATCCAAATTGGGAGGTGAAAAGGAAATGTCTACCCGGTTTGAGCAACTTGGCGGAAGCCTTGAGCTTTCACCTTTGAGCCTGCATCATCGAACACTGGCTCCTCAACGTGAATTGAGCAAGCTGACAAGCGTCTGGTGAACGAGTTATTTTCTTTCCCGGCAAGAGCTTGATGAATTGATGCATGTCGACGCTTTCGCCCAAAGAGATTGAAGCGCTCGGACTGCTATGGTACATGGCGATCAGGATATTGCCGACGGCGCGGAATGGGTGAATGACCAGAAGCGCGGAGAAAGAGCCGCGACAAATGGTCGACGAGATAGTGGATACGTCAGTGGTTTCGACCTGCTGCGTGGTTATCCGCCTGCGCAGACATGGTTTACGGCTCACAGCAATTTAAAGGTGTCTGCCGCGCCGTCTGGCTGGAAATAATCGAGCGGCACGTGAGGTAACGGAGGCTCTTGAGAAGCAGTTGGGTTGTTGCATGTAGCCCATATAGGACATCGACAGCGTTCAGTCTGCGTTGTTCGTGTTCAGATAATGCTTTGCTGCAACGCAGCAGCGTCCATGTGAATTCGCATAATAGGATCCTTTCCTACAGTTAGAGTTAGGAGCGGCAAAGTTCTTCAGATGCTAGACGATTATTGGGATTATTACGCCAGTTCACAATTATCGTAAACTTTGCTGCGCGTGCTAATCATGCCTCCTCAGCGCGATGAGTTTACTGGCTGGAAGCAATTCGAGGTCGTGCGATGGCCGCCCGAGCGGAACTGACAATCTCGAAGCCGGTTTATTCTTAGATTTGGTATCTGAGTTGATGTGTTTCTACGTCGATTGATTTGATATAAAAAATCTGACGAAGTTTCGGTGTCAATTGAAAAAGGCAGGTAATCAGATAGCAGACCTATATCCCTCTCTCACATTTTCAACTGGCTGAAGTAATACGGCTCCAAATGCTAGCCTTTTGACACGAGGCATATTTTCTTGATATAGCCAATTTCTGATCGTGAACGAGAAGGTTTCGACAGCCTCCACCGCATTCCCAATGTTTGAAAACTGATTCGTCGGTGAAATTGCCTCATCAAAAGGAACGTAAAGCCAGTCGATTTTCACGGGATGCACAGTTAGGACTAATTTGCCATTTTTATACGAACCTTCCTCAATCGTCACCCCAGTTCTCGGTTCCGTCTTTTTGGCTTCTGGTAACTCTCCAACGATGTCAGACCACCATTCTTGCTCATGGAGCGGATTTTCAGGATCGGGAAATGCACTTACTCTAACTGTACTCGCCAACCAGCTCGAGATAGGAGGAAGAAGTATTTTGTTGGACTTAGCCATATTTCTCTTATCCTTTGGACTGCATTCCCGATTGAATTCTCTCTAATATAGTTTACTACAATCGATGAGCTAAAAACGTAACATAGCCATTTACAAGTTCAGCTCGATTCTTCATACCATAATTCATCTGGTAGCTCATCATCAAAATCCTGCTGATCCAAACGCCGGGATGCGGATCCTGAGTCCGCACCCCGCTACCACCCATCATCCTTCTCATACCCCAACTCGATCAGCAGCGGCCCGGCCACCGCTTTGAACGCCGCCTTATGCTCCTCGCGGAACTCATCGCGCCAGCGGCCGATCTGCCCCTTATGAAACGTGTGTGTCCCGCCGAACATGCCATCCGCGATGCGCTCCAGATCGCCGCGCCCGTGCCGGATGTGGAGATGATCCGTGATGGCGCGCAGCGTCGCGATCTGATCGTCACGCGTGCCGCCGCCCCGCTCACCGACCAGCTTCTCGAACGTGATCGTCCGCACGAAGGGCAGCGCCGCCCAGTCGAGAACCGCCCGGCAGCGCTGATCGATGCTCAGCAGGCCGCGCTTTTCGGTGGGCTCCGGCTCGAAGCCGCGAATCGAGGTCAGCAGGCGCTCGGCGGGTGACAGCGCCTCGTAACGCGCGTGGATCGGATAATCTGGCCGGTCCATCACATGCTGCACATGCGACAGGCACACATCGCGCGGATCGCGCAGCATCAGCAGCATTGGGATCTGCCGCTCCCGGACCAACTCCACCGCCGTGGTGGAGAACGGTACATGCCAGGATCCAAACCCGCCAGGTCTGAGCAGATCGAGCGCCGCCTCCATCACGTGCTGCGGCGCGGATCGCGGCCACCCGATCCCGAGCGGTACGGGTTGAGGCAGTGATTGGCCTGCATAGGGCCGGGCGAATTCTTCCCACAAATTCGCGGCCGTCTGCGCATGGATTCCGGGGAACATCTGCACGGCTTTGATCAGCAGGTTCGTGCCCGACTTGGGCAGCGTATTGACGACAAAGCGCGCCGCGCGCAGACGGTTATACCGGGCATAGAGGCGATTCATAATAGGCTCCAAGGTCACGACTTCTTCCGCAGCTCGTCCAGCAGTTCCGCGGCGCGCTGCGTCGTGATGCGATCCTCATCGACCATACGCCGGGTGATGAACAGCACCTCGTCGCCCACCGCACCCGCGGCGACGGCCATCTGCCGGGCGTGCAAACTCATATGGCCCTTCTGAATCCCCTCGGTAGCGAGCGCGCGGATCGCGGCGAGATTCTGCGCCAGGCCAACGGCAACGATCACCTGCGCCAGTTCGCTCGCGGACTCCACTCCGAGGATTTTGAGCGCAACTCGCGCCGTGGGATGGACTCGCGTCGCGCCGCCCACCATCCCGACGGCGACCGGCAGTTCGATCCGTCCGCGCAGATTGCCCTGCTCATCGGCCCACCACTCGGTCATCGAGGTATAGTGACCACCGCGCGCAGCATAGGCATGTGCGCCCGCTTCGAGCGCCCGCCAATCGTTGCCCGTGGCGAGCGCGATCGCGTCCATGCCGTTCATCACGCCCTTGTTATGGGTGGTCGCGCGGTACGGATCCACCGCCGCGAACGCCGCCGCCTCGACAATCCCGCGCACCACGTCCGCGCCGTCCAGCTTGCTGGAGCCCAGCAACTCGGCCGGGACCAGGCACGAGGCGGCCGCCTTGCGCCGGTCGGCCAGATTGCTCAGGATGCGGAGATTCGACTCGCCCGCCGGTGATGGACTCGATGAGCGGAGCCAGCCGCTCGCAGGTGGTGTTGACCGCGTTCGCGCCCATCGCATCGCGCACGTCGAACAGCAGGTGAACGATCAGCATCGGTCCGACCGGCGTCTCGGGGAAGGGGCGCAGTTCGATGCCGCGCGCCCCACCGCCCAATTCGACCATCATCCGGTCGCAGCAGTTGGCCTCTTCCATCAGGTGATCGCGCGCGTCCCATACGCGCCCGGCTGCCGCATAGATGTTGTCCACGTCGAGTACCTGGATCTGGCCGATCATCACGGGATCATCGGCGTGGGTGATAAAGCCGCCGCCCGCGCGGACCAGCTTGGCCGCGAAACTCACCCCCGCGACAATGCTCGGCTCCTCCACCACCATCGGGATCAAATAGTCCTGCCCGTTGATCAGGAAATTCGTCGCGATGCCGAGCGGCAGCGCATGCACGCCGACCACGTTCTCGATCATATGATCGGCCTGCTGCGCGCCGAGGCCCGCCACGCCCAGCAGGACCGCCTGTTCCTCGCGATCGAGGTTGGCCCACTGCGCGACCATCGCGGCGCGTTCGGTGAGCGGACGCTGGTAGAAGCCTGGCAGCCGGGAGGATCGCCGCTGCGGTCGTGGTTCATTCGCCATGTGTGATCCGTGTCCTTCTCTGAGCAGATAGTTGGCAGTAGGCAGTAAACAGTAAACTATCAAACAGCAAACTGTGATCAGTTGCAGTTGACGGTTATCGGGAATCCGTAGAGCCTCGCCTTTCTCCTTGTGATGGGGAACGGATAGGAATAGGGTCCCCAAATGCATAACCTGCTCAGGAGCCGATCCGCCCCCGACTGCCAACTGTCAACTGTCTGCTGTTACTGTTTACTGTACACACCCTACCGGTAATCTTCTCGCGCGGGATAAAAAACGTCGAACACCGTGCAGGCGGTCAGCGCCCGGCCGCTGTGCGGCGTATTGCCCGGAATGACCATAACCAGCCCGTTTTCCAGCACGCGGGGTTCGCCGCCGACCGTCAGTTCGAGCTGGCCGCTGATGACGACGGTGATCTGTTCGTGGGGATGCGCGTGCTCCGGCAGTACGGCCCCCGCGTCGATCTCCCAGATCGACACCGTCACGTGATCGGTATGGACAAATTTGCCGTGGAATCCTTTCACGATTTCCCGTGCCGCGATTTCCGACAAATTCGTGATTGTCATGACTGATCCTCCCTGCGAGATCAACGGTTGCACAATGGTGTGGATTGGGCTATTAATCAACCTGGATGCTGAAAATTTCTGCCGTGTTCTTGATCATCTGTACGCGGATCGACTGACGCCGGTCGATCCATAGAATACTTTGGAAGACGATCATGGACCACTGGGACCGGACCGGTCTTGATTATCCAGAACCTGACGCTTCACCATCCCTGATGGAAACCACAAAACTCCTCGGATTCACGTTCGAAGCCGCCGACAATGGGATTTGTACGATCCTACCCATGGGGAAAATTTCGCCCGGCCTGGTATCAGCGGTCGCCCAGTTCCTGGTGATGCATATCAGCGAGTGCGGCCTGCCTGCCGGCGTGCTGCTGGATATGCGCGCCAACGATCTTCTCAGCATTGTCCGGCTCAGCAGTCTGGTTGATGTGCTGAGCGGTTTTGGCATGCCCCTGGCGATTTTGTTCGGCCAGTACGAGCAGCAAATGCTGGCCGATCTGCTGCATAATACGCTGGCGCAAAAAGATTATGTCGCCTACTTCGTCGATCCGGCGCAGGCCCGCGCCTATCTGCTGCTCAACGCCGCGCTAAACCAGCCGGTGCAGATGCAGTAGCTGGCATATTTATGTCGGGTTGAGCCACTTTCGCCATGAGTTAGCCCCTCCCTAAATCCCTCCCCACAATGTGGAGAGGGACTTTAAGTTCTCCACTTCCCTGCGTGCCAGCACGCTGGGGAGAAGGGGTGGACCGAAGGTCGGACGGGGATAGGGGCTAACCCCCCACATGCATCACCTGTACTAGCTCCGCTCGTTGCCCAGGAGCGACCGCACCAGCGCCAACGCCTGCGCCACCGTCAGCGCCAGGATCGCCAGCCAGACCGCCTGCTGCCCGCGCGCCGCCTGTTCGATGGCCGGCGAAGGCGGCATGATGATCTCGATGCTCTCCCCGTCTTGCAGCGCGAACGGGTCGCGCCCTTCGGCGTGGATCGCCGCGGCCTGTCCGGGCGTCAGCTTTTCGGGACGATAGACGTCGGCGGTCACGACGGCGTAGGCCGAGCCATTGGGGCGTTTTTGCACCACAATCGCCGCGACGCGCGCGTTAAGCATGTCATACACATACATCTCGCGGACAAGCACCATCACCACGATCGCCAGCGGCAGCGCCAGCACCACACCCAGGAACCCGAACAGCGTCGCCCCGATAATTTGCGCGATCAGGATAGTCGCCGCCGGGATCGCGATCTGCCGGCTCATGATGCGCGGCATGATGATATTGCTCTGAAACTGCTGGGTGACCAGATAGGCCAGGATGGTGAACGGCACCAGGATTGGATCTTCGGCCAGCGCGATGATCACCGCCGGGATGACGGCGATAATCGAGCCGAAGTTGGGGACAAACTCCATCAGCCCCGAGACCACGCCGAGCGCCACGGCATTCGGCAGGCCCAGGATCACGCCGGTCACGAACGTGATCAGCACGCCGCTCATCATCATCGAGATCAACTGGCCAACGAACCAGCGCTGGAGCATCTGGCCGAGCATCCCGAAGATCTCAAAGGCGCGGGGCCGATAGCCGCGCGGGACGAGCGTCAGCAGCCCGGCCAGGTAATCGCCCGGCTCGGTGATAAAAAACATGGCGATAAAAAATACGAACACGAGGTTGGTGATCGCGCCGCCGAGCCCGCCCAGAAACGGGAAGATCTGGCGCGACATATCGCCGGCCTGCTCGATCAGGAAGTCGGACACGTCGCCTTCGGTGGTTTTGTCCCACTCGACGGCGGGCATCCAGTCGTTGTCGAGCGCCAACTCGTTGTAGCTATCCTGGGCGCTGTCCAGAAAATCGGGGAGCTGGTTCACAAGATCCGTCACCTGCTCCACGAACACCGGCACGATCAGCACCAGCACCAGCACGATCAAGGCGATCGTGCCGACCAGCGCGATCAGGATGCTCAAGCCCCGGCTGAACCCCCAGCGCTGGAGCCGCTGCACCGGGATTTGCAGCACGATCGCCACGATAATCGCCAGAAACGTCAGCAGAAAAATGTCGCGCAGTGTCCACAGCGCCAGGCCCAGCGTGATCAACACCAGCGTGATCACGACCCGCAGCGTCCATTCGCCCAGGGTGAGGTGTGTTTGCATGGCAGGCCCGCGTTTAGAGGGCGATCTTGTCCATGATCAACAGCAGAAAGAAGCCGGCCAGGCTGGTCAGCAGAAAGCAGCCGACGGACACGAACATCCGCTCCGCCGCCGTCATGCCGAACATGCGATCGCTGACGCCGGTCGGCGCGATCTGATCCAAATCCACGGCGATGTGTTCTTCTTCCAATGCCTGACGGCGCAGATCATCCAGACCACCGGCCATTGTTTGCTCCCTCCACAAATAGACAGGCTTTGAGTTGTGAGTTATGAGTTTTGAGCTTCCCACTGACTGCCGCATCCCCGTAGGTTTCGCGGTTATCTGTAGGGGCGACCCGGTTGGTCGACCAGGGCGGGTTTGTTAACCCGCCCCTACTGCCATGTCCCATAAGGATCGGGTAACTCCTGGTTGTAGGGGCGTATCGCAATACGCCCCTACAGAATACCCGATGACTACGGGACGAGGCATTAACTCACAACTCAAAACTCATGACTCATCACCCATAGCATACTGAAAAAACGCCGGGCCGCAAGGCGTCACCCGGCCGTTACCATTCGCTGACGGCCTGTTCGGCCTCGGGCAGAAACCACACCTGGAACGAGCGTTTGCTGCGGAATAAGCTGTCGCTGAGCCCGGTATGCATCGCCGGGAACAACCACGCGTCGTCCATCACCCGCCAGAGCGCCGTCGGCAGCGCGGTCTGGTGGGTGCTGTGCGAGACCCGCCGGATGATCCCCGCCGCGCCGAGCTTATCCAGATGATCGGCGTCGGCCAGGATATTGCGCAGCGGCTCCTTGCCCTCTTTCAAAATCGCCGCCTGGATCGACGCGATCTGCTCCGCACTCAAGTAACCCTTCAACACATCGGCCGCGAACTGGGCCCCGGCCTGTTCGTGCGGCTCGCCCGTGCGGAACTCGTCCAGCTTGGCGACGTCGTGACACATGCCCGCCACGAACGCCAGCGCCGGATCGATCCCTTCCGCCTCGGCCATCGCCACGGTCAGCCCGGTGACGCGCAGGGTATGGCCCCACGAGTGAGGCCAGCCGCGATGCCAGGACGACAGCCGCGCGCGCGCCTTCGCCATGACCTGCTCGCAGATCGCGTCCGGGGGTGGGGCGTTGAGCCATTCTGACTTCAATTGATCGATAAAACGCGCAATAAGCGGCGATGGTTCGTCGTCCGTCAACCGCTCGGCCCACTCATCCGCCGACTGGATAAGCTGGTCCGCGCCGACCTGCATCCGGTACATCAGTTCGCGCATCGCCTCGTTATTGTTATCGCTCATACCCAGACTTGTTCCTCTTTTGAAACGCCTGCGGTTAAATGCTGATCATAATCGAGAGCGTACTTTGCAGGGCTAGTATATACTAGAATCAGTTCGCTGATCGAAATTCCACAGCCCATCCTTCGCGGGATAAGGAGTGCGTGCGTATGGCCGATTTTGCCCTCTCTGAGCATGAACGAGAGTCGCTTGCCTATTTCCGTGATCGCGGCCAGCCGGTGCAGGCCCGCCGCGCGCAGATCGTCCTGCTCAGCGCTGAGGGTTTGACCGCTGCCCAGATCGTGGACGCCGTCCAGATGAGTGAGAGCTATGTCTACCGCATGCGGCGCGACTGGAAAAAGCTGCGCCTCGGCATGTTCCCGACCGAGCCAGACGGCGGGTCAAGTGTAGCCGAGGTCACGGCGAATGTTCAAATTTCCGCAGACGGATCCACACCCACCGCCGACGAGGCGGCTCCGCGCCTGCCGCTCGAATTGCGCGAAACAGTGGGGATGCTGCCTGACGACGCCATGGCCGAGGCCGGGCGCAAGGTGCTGCACTTCCAATTTGAGCGGATGCTGCTGCACGAAGCCGGCAGCCGCCTGGGGGACGACATCGAGGCCGTGCATGATATGCGCGTCGCCACGCGCCGGATGCGCAGCGCCTTTCGCCTGTTCAAGCCGTACTTCAAGCCGCGCGCCATCAAGCTGTATAACCACGGGCTGCGCGATCTCGCCGCCCTGCTGGGCGAGGTGCGCGATCTCGACGTGCTGATGGAAAATGCCCAGCACTATCTGGAGTCGCACCCGGAATCCAACCTCGATCCGCTGATCGCCATCTGGCAGAAGCGTCTGAACAAAGCCCGCCGCAATCTGGTCCGCCACCTGGAAAGCAAGTCGTTCGGGAAGCTGGTCAAACGCTTCCACGAGTTCCTGATCACGCCCGGCGAAGGAGCGCGTTCGCTGCCGGACCCGGATGAGGCCGTTGCCTTCCAGGTGCGCCATGTCGCGCCGCGCCTGATCTACGAGCTTTACGAGCGAATCCGCGCTTACGATCCGGTGCTCGACGGCGCGCCGCTGTCCACCCTGCACGCCCTGCGCATCGACTTCAAGCGGTTCCGCTATGCGCTCGAATTCTTTGAGGAGATCCTGGGGCCGGAAATCAAGCAGGTTATCAAGGAGTGCAAGGCCATGCAGGATCACCTGGGCGATCTGAACGATACCCAGGTGGCCGGGACTCTGCTGCACGATCTGATCGAGCAGTACCAGCATGATTACAGTGGGGTTCCGGTCTTCATGCGCCCGGACATGTCCGGCGTGATCGCCTATGGGCTGGTCGTGGAGGACGAACAGCAGCGGCTGCTCGATAAGCTGCCGGCGGCCTGGGCGAAGTTCAACCGCGACGAGGTGCGCCGCAATCTGGCGCTGGCAGTGGCCGCATTGTGATCAGAATATTGATTCTGATAATTTAAGCTTATAGGAACTAATATCCATAGGTGGTTGATAGCGAGAGACGTCCTTAGCGATAGGAGGTCTCCAAATATCATTGATGATAGTTTAGCGGGATGAAATTCAGATTGACTTGAGATATTCGGCCAGATCGGCAATCTCTTCTCTGGTCAGCCCAAGACCGAACAGTACATTGTAGTGCCCAATCACGTCTTCCAGTGTGGCGAAGCGTCCATCGTGGTAAAAACCGCCGCCCATAAGCGGCCACTGCCCGGCCAGCGGTGCGGTGCGATACCAAGTGCGGGTGATCGCATCGCCTGAAAATCGTCTATTCCCAATTCTTCCGCGCTGTGCAGCCATGCCCCGGCTCGCTGAAAAGCGGCGGAACGTGGCAGGTTGCACACTGCGCCTTCCCGGTGAAGAGTTCCTCGCCGCGCGCCGCAGCTTCAGCATCAAAACTACCGTCTGGAGCGGGAGGTGCGGAAAGCGACAGCTGGTAAAAGAGCAATCCGGGCAGCTTGGGAGTCACCAAATCGGGTGAGTGGGTGATATGGCGGAAACCGGCCTTAGCGCTAGTGGGAACTGATCAGCGTTATCGAGGCGTGGATCGTAGAATGTGCCCTGACCGTGCATCAGAACATGGCAACATACCATTCCATTAGGTGACGGATCCCCAGCCAGTCCACGTATGAAGGTTGATCCCGGAAAGGCCAAATGCAGGAGGCAGCAGAGTCGCCGCTGAGCCGCCATCGGGGCGGGTTGCTTTACCGTCCAGGACCAGTTCAGCGTCGAATTTGCCAGGTCCCCAACTATTGAGCACCTGACGAAAAGTAGTATCGTTCACGCCCAGATGTCCTGAATAATATCAGATCAGGAGCCAGGGCAATGATCGCACCGACATTCAGATCGCGAATAGCCCATCCATCCAGACGTGCTCCAATGCCCGGAGCGAACGAGTCATCCACTGTGGAGTGACACAACGCACATTGAATGCCAATCGATTGCAGATTTCCAGCATCGTCAAAAAAGCCGGTTACACCTACCACTGCATTGAGTTGGAGCAGGGCCAGCGTGGTCGCTGGATCATCCAGATTCACCTCGCCTGCGCTGATCTGGTCAGCCAAATCGGCCGGCAGGGCCTCGGCATCTACCTTCAAGCCGACGGACAGCGCTGTATTGGGACTAACTCCCGGCCCAACGCCGCCAAGTTGTTCTCCCATGATACCCTGATGAAGCTTGAGTGTGTCACCCCAGAAGACTTCATCACCAAAGGTATCGATCGGAAGGATCGCGGCACTCGTAAAAGATTTCTATTACGATATTCTGATGCGCTGCTATACCTGAGAAAGCTAACCCCAGAGCCAGAAGAACGAGCAGCACACCGACAAAACTGACGAGCACGAGAATGCGTTTCCTAAGTCGCATCTCCTTCATCTCCTAAACTAGAACACGATACTGACCGGACGGGAGAATACTCAACGAGAATTTGGGAAGACATGAGGTCAAGCTAACGAGCCAGGAAAAAGTCGATATAAGAGATTACGATAAGAAAGCGGGATTTGGATTTTTTATGATAAATACCGATTAAATTCACTATTAGCGCATAAGCATTTTGGCGCTGCTCACACCACCTCCGATTATTGCCTCTAAAGCGTGTTACGAACTTTGGTAAATCGTTTCCTATCGATACTCGTCTCGTGTTTACCACTCCCTAATTCTCTCCCGCACGCGGAGAGGGACTTCTCGCGCGCTCCCCTTTCCCCGTACACGGAGAAAGGGGTCAGGGAAAGGGGTAAAAATGCATAACACGCTCTAGTCAATGCAGCCTACGGCACCAGCCAGTACGCGGCGCGGATCATCTGGTTGGCGGCGAACGCCTCCGGGCTGAGCGTACCGCGCGGCTCGGTGAGCACGGTTTGCGTGTCGCCCGTCGCCAGATCGGTCAGGTTGAGCGTGGACTCGTCCGCGTCGGGATTGCCGCCCGCCCACAGGATCCGCCGCTGATCCGCCGAGAGCATGAATCGCCCCGTGCTGCCCAGGTTCAGCGCGCGGCGGCTGTAGTCGATCTCGCTGAACATGGCGTCGGTGATGATGCGGGGCTCGCCGCCCGGCGTCTGGTGGACCAGCGCGATCACCGGCATGGCGCTGATCCGGCAGTCGGGCAGTGTCCACTTGAGATACAGCCAGCTTCCATCGTCGAGCACCTGAAAATCGGTGATGCGGTACGTCCCTTCGGACTCGAACAGTGCCTCTGGTGTTTCGCCCTCAGCGACAGGCTCATTGCGCGCGAAGATCCAGCTTTCGCACAGCGGCGCGGCCGCCTGGAACGAAAAGAAATTCTCCGGCGGGATAACGGTCACATCGCCGCCGAATACGGCTTCGGGATCGGCGAGCGCCTGCCCGTGTGCGTCCAGCAGAGCTTGCAGCGCCGCGCCGAGATCCTGCCCCAGCGCGTCGGGATCAACGTCCCAGGTTTCCGTCTGCCCGGTGGTGACATCCAGCCGCGAGACGCCGCGGTAGACGACGTTCCCACCGCCAAAACCCGCGAAATCGCGGTCCACGATCAAGATGCTGCCATCCGTGAGCCACGTGCTGAGCGGATCGGTCGAACTCGGTCAGGATGTGACTGGCCCCGCCATCGAGCCGCACGGCTTCCTGCCCGATCGGCCACAGAAACGAGATGATCCACTGTTCGTCAGGCGACCAGCCGGCTACGCCCCAGGTTTCGGCGGCGCGGCTGCCAAGCTGAACCGGGACGGCGCGGGCCTGTCTCGTCGCCGCGTCGAAGACCTGGATCTGCCCGTCGTCGTAATCGCCGGTTTCATACACCAGCTTATCGCGGCCAGGGGATAGGCTGATCGTCCACGGATCGAGCTCGTCCGTCACAAAAACGGGATCCTGCCCGCTGGCGGGATCGTAAAAGTACAGCCCGCTGCCTTTGACGAAGGCCATCAGTCCGTCGAAATCGTCGATCAGCCCGGCGGACGCGGCCTGCTCCTCCTCATGGCTGATCCCCACCGGCTTGAGCGTGACGCCTTCCTCCTCGCCGCTGCCGCAGCCCATCAGGACGGCCGCCAGGATCACCACCAGCACCACGATCATCCACAGCCGTTTCATTGAGTCCTCCATGTGCAGTATCCTACCTCATTGTACGCGCACGCCCGGAATATTGGCCCGTCCTCCAGCCTACGCTATAATGCGCGCCTCCTTTAACGCTGAGATAAGCGAGTATCCTGATGGAATTTATCCTGATCGCGCTGGCCGCGGTGGGGGTTGGTGCGGTGCTGTTCTGGGATCAGGCCCAGCAGCGCGGGCATGTGGCGCAGTTACGCGAATCCTGGGCGGGCCGGACCGTTACAATTCCCCCCATCGGCACGATCTGCCACGGCGATCTGCCGCCCATGCGCGGAGCGCTGCGCGTGTTCGGGGCGCTGGCCCTGGTCGATGGCGCGCTGACGTTCACCGGCCACCGCGATCCCCGCTACGATTTCACCGCCCCTGTCGCGTCAATCCGCTGGATCGGGCTGCGGGCGCGATACAAGATCACGTGGAACCGGCGCATCGAACAGCCGGAACTGATCGTCCACGCCGACGATCCGCGCGGCTGGCAGGTGTACACCTTCACCGAAGGGCCGCTCAAACAGTTCGCGGAACAGCTTGGCGCTCAGGCCGGGCTGGCCGTTCACGAGATGGGCGAGCAGTTCGAGGATTTTGGTCCCGAACCCGCGGTACGTCTCGTGCAAAACGCGGATGGAAGCTGGCAGCGCATCACGCCGGAGACGTTCGATCCCGGTGATCCCCCGGCCGATTGGGATGGCTGGCAGTCTACGCTGTATCTCACGCCGGATCGTTTGCTCTATGGCGGGCAGCACCCGATCCCGCTGGCTGCAATCCACCGCGTGGATCTGTATCCGGCCGGACGGCTCAACCCGTTTGACCAAAGCCTGCTCAAGATCGAATACACCGATGAGAACGGCGGGCCGCGCGCCGTCGGTTTCCTGGTGCCGAGCGCGGGCGACTGGACCGGGGTGATCGAACAGCGGGTCGATGTCCCCGTGATGGTTCACGGCGGGCGCAGGGAAGGGTGATGAATAATATCTTTTGTGCTAACAAACTGTAACAGACTGGTAAAAAGTGACTAAATTCCCATCCGTTTGTATTGCAATTCCGTTTGGAACACGTCACAATTGAATTACATACTGAGGGGAAGGGTCTGCGCGGGTTATAAGGGGGTTCACGAATGGATAAGCCGCTCGAACTATCGGGCCCAGGCGAACACGGCGAGCCGGCGAATGTGCCCGGCGAGGCCCTTGGCCGGCCGATCCCGGTGGGCGATGCGCCCGTCATCGAGCGCGCAGCCGATCCGAGCCGCCTGACGCAGGAATTGCAGCCGATCGACAGCCGGGAAGGCGAGCGCACCTCCGAATACAACCCGCACAGTCTCAAGCACCGCACCGGCACCGATCACGATGCCCGCCCGGTGATCCGCGCGCAGGATGACTCGACCGAGCAGCGGCTCGACCGCAGCGCGCACGATCTCCACCGCGAGAACGCCTTCAACTCCGTGCCCGATGACGCGGGGCCGCATGCGGATTAGTTGTGAGTTTTGAGTTTTGAGTTGTGAGTTAGAACAGGGCGGGGAGAACCCGCCTTTTTTTATGTTCGGGCAGGATTCAAAACCAAACAGCCGGAAGGCGTTTGATCGGTTGGTCGCCGGGCGTTAATGAAGTTTGAGAAAATAGGCGGCTAAGGTTGGGTAGGGGCGGACCTGATGTCCGCCCAACGCGGCGCGGCCGCGTGTCGCGCCGCGCGCGACGGGGAGCACACGAGATGCTCCCCTACACCAGCGCGTTATCCGATTTAAATGTCAACCTGCATAAACGTCCCGGCTATAGAGAGAAAAAGTCCGCTAATGCGTTTTAAGAAATTATTCAGGGTATATCGCGTAGTTGACCCCTCCCTAAATCCCTCCCCGTAAACGGAGAGGGACTTGCGGCGCTCCCCTTTCTCCGCGAGCGGGAAAAGGGGTCGGGAGATAGGGGTAAACATGACGGCGTACCCCGCTTTAATTCTTAAACAGCATAAGGGACTCCGGTCCAGCCCCTTCAGCGGGCTTCCGATTTTGGTTTACCGCCGGTTTTAACCCGCGGCGTCTTTACGGGGAACATTTTACCCCTCTGGCGCGGGAAGGATCGGGCCGCGCTTGCGATTGAGCCGCGTGGCGTAATCATACTGCTGCCGCTCGTAGACCACATCCATCAGCGGGGACGAAAAGAGGAAATCCGCCGTCGAGCGGTTCATCGCCACGGGGATATTTTGCAGCACGGCGACGCGCAGCAGCGCCCGCACGTCGGGATCGTGGGGGTGTGATTCGAGCGGGTCCCAGAAGAAGATCAGCACGTCGATCTCCCCCTGCGCGATCTTCGCGCCGATCTGCTGATCGCCGCCCAGCGGCCCGGACATATAGGCCGTCACGTCGAGATCGAGCGCCTCCCTGAGCAGCGTGCCGGTGGTGCCCGTCCCACAGAGGATGTGATCTTTCAGGTGCTCGCGGTTGGTGCGCGCCCAGTCGAGCAAATCCTGCTTGCGATCGTCGTGCGCGACAAGCGCGATCCGCTTGCCCGCCGGCAGGGGAATCGTGTGTGGGCATACGTGGCTCCTTATTGTTCACATGATCCTGATCTTCGAAATCAAATCGGCGACGACCCCCTCTTCGCTTTCATCCTCGCCGCCCTTTTTCTTCCGCCCGGTGTGGACGGTGACATTCGCCACGCCGCGCGACTGCATGGCATACAGCCCACGCTTCGGCATCATGGACGAGGAACCCTACCACCTGCGGCTTATCGTTGGGCGCAGACCGATATTCGATCCGCAGCAGATCTTCGGAGAATGGATTCAGTTTGTGTAGGAGTCCGCCCTTCTTCAACACGCTCACCTCACGAACTGCCAAGAGCAGGAGAGGATTCTTGTTCCAGGGTCCCGGCGGCGCAAACAGGAGGCGGTCAGGTGCGAGGTAAAGCTGGCCCCACCAGGAAGAATGCCACTCGCCATAAATATCCTGTTTCATACAGGTAGTGGTATGGGGCCCATAACTCTCACGGTTGCGTCCCATTTGAACTATATCCAGGCGGCAGCGTTCGCTCAATTCCTGCGCGATACCCCACGTGCTGTCTGGTCCAAAAGCGTAAACCTGCCAGTCTTCCCCCTCCTCGCAGTGGATAATCAGTGCATCAATATCTCGGGGATATTTGAGTCCTTGTACTGTGGTCCTGACATAACCGATCCAGCGCATAGCCGTGATGGGGATGGAAAAACTGCCATAGCTGAGAGATGCAAATGCCAGTTGGTCAGCGATGATAGCCAGCGCGCCATAATGCCCTCTTGCATCCCGGTATGTCCGGCAGGGTTCGGTCCCGTAGCAACGGACGCCAACCGGCCCGTATTCCACGTTGAACCCCCACCATTTCCACATCCACACCGCCCACCGAACAACCATTGCCCGATAGGCCCAGGGACCGATGGTCAAACCTGCTGCAAGCGCCAGTACAAGTCCGAGAGTTGGATCCACAACAACCTCCCTTTCCCTGGATGCCGTCACGACTCATTGTAAGCCCGATTCCGGCAATGTCAGCTTGTTGGGAGGTGGATTTCAGCTTTCCGGCGCGGTCAAGTCCATCTGGTCGGCGCTCAAGCCCTCGGCGGCGGCGAGCAGGTGCGTCGCGCGGAACTGCATCTCGTAGAGGTGCGCGTACAGCCCATTCTGCGCTATCAGATCGTCGTGCGTGCCGAGTTCCACGATCTGCCCGCCGCTGAGCACGGCCAGCCGGTTCGCCACCTGGACGGTGCTCAGCCGGTGCGCGATGATGATCGTCGTCCGGCCCTGCATCAGCCGTTCGAGCGCTTCCTGCACCAGCTTTTCGCTCTCGTTGTCCAGGCTGGATGTTGCCTCGTCCAGCAGCAGAATACGCGGATCCTTGAGGATGGCGCGGGCAATCGCGACGCGCTGGCGCTGCCCGCCGCTCAGCCGGACGCCGCGCTCCCCGACAATGGTCTCGTAGCCGTCCGGCAGGCTGGTGATGAAGTCGTGCGCGTTGGCGGCGCGCGCCGCGTCGATCATCTGCTCCTCGGTCGCGTCCAGCCGCCCGAACAGGATATTCTCGCGGATGGTGCCGCCGAACAGCAGCGTCTCCTGCGGCACAACGCCGATCTGCGCGCGCAGGCTGGTTTGCGTCACGTCGCGCACGTCGTGCCCGTCGATGCAGATCGCGCCGCTCGTCACGTCGTAGAAGCGCGGGATCAGGTTGAAGATCGTGCTTTTGCCCGCGCCGCTCGGCCCGACCAGCGCCACGATCTCGCCCGGCGCGATGTCGAGAGTCACGTCGCGCAGCACCGGCTGGCGATCCTCGTAGTGGAAGGAGACGTCGTCAAACGTGATGCGCCCGGCCACGTCGTGCAGGTCGATCGCGCCCGGCTTATCCTGCACATCCGGCGCGGTGTTGAGAATCTGGAAGACACGCTGTGTCGCGCCGAGCGTTTCCTGAAATTGCGAATACACCCAGCCCAGTTCGGAGACCATCTCCCCGATGATCGCCACGTAGACCAGGAAGGCGACCAGCTCCCCACGCGAGAGCCGCCCCGCGACCACTTCCTGCCCGCCGAACCACATGATCAGCGCGATGTTCATCAGGAACAGGAAATTCACCGCCGGGCTGATGACCGAGCGCACCCGCACCAGCCGGAAGGCTGCGCCCAACGTGCGGCTCAGCGCGTCGGCGTAGCGATCGACCTGATATTCTTCGCGCACGAAGCTTTTCACCTCGCGGATATTCTGGAAGCCCTCTTCCGCGATCACGGTAGCGTTGGCGAATTCGTCCTGCACGGTGCGCCCGCCCCGCCGCGAGACGCGGGTCAGCAGCACGCCGAGCACCGCCACCAGCGGCGTCGTCACCATGATAAAGCCTGTCAGCCGCCAGTTGAGCACCGTCATCACGATCAGCGCGCCCCCGATGGTCAGCGTGTGGCGCAGCAGCTTGGTGAGATCGTTGGTCAGCGTATTGCGGATCATGTTCACGTCGCTGGACATGCGGCTGACCAGCTCCCCGACGCGCCGCTCGGTGAAAAAGCGCAGCGACAGTGACTGGAAATGCCGGTATAGCTGCGTGCGCAGGTCGAACACGACTCGCTCGCCGGTCGAGTTGGTGTAATAGTTGCCCATCATCGAGGCCACCGTCAGCACAAAAAACGCGGCGATCAGCACGCCCGTCAATTGGTTCAACTGCGTGCTGCTCTCGGCGTCCAGCGCCGTATCGACGATCCGCTCGATGGCGGCGGGCAGCGCCAGAAACATGGCCGACGCGATCAGCCGCGCCAGAATCGCCAGCACCAGCCGGCCCCGATAGGGTTTGAGATAACCGAATATCCAGCGCCACTGCGCGCGCTGGGGTGTTGATGCCGTCATGGGTGCTCCTGAGTGAACAGTTGACAGTGATCAGTTTTTAGTGTTGTTTTAGGTTGTTAGTGCCGCCGGGCCGTGCAACGACCCGGCTATATACCGAAAGCGCCCTCAAGGACGCTGGCAAAAAGCGCGCGCCGACCAGGTCAGGTAGTGCTTCATCTCGATAACCCGATCGTATGCTGTTGTAGGGGCGGGCTAACAAGCCCGCCCAGGGCGACGTGGTAACGCCCCTATGCCCTCTCCCTAGCTGGCTGGAGAGGGGTAACGCCGCCTCACCCTGCCCTCTCCCCGGCCAAGCCAGGGAGAGGGTTCAACGTCGGCGTGCCACTTCGCGCCGCGGCCAGGGCCGTTCACGGCCCTTCCGAGTGGTGAGGCCTCGCTGCTCGCAGCGCCGGTGCATTGCAGCGCCGGGCGATCCGCTCAGTCCCTATGGTACGATCCTAACACGACCGGCTCAAGAACAACAGGCGGCGGGTGCTATCCGCCCGTGCGAATGGTGACGATCAGCAGCGGAGCGATGGCCCCGCCGCGCGGTATACTAGCTTCGCTTGACTATATGATATTTCTTTGAGGATCAGTTTCCTATGCCTGATGAAGACCCCCGTATTCTCGAACTGCGGCGCATCCGCGAGCGCGCCCGGCTCGGCGGCGGCGGCGACCGGATCGCCACGCAGCACGCCAAAGGCAAACTCACCGCCCGCGAGCGCCTGAATATCCTGCTGGACGCCGGAACCTTCAACGAGCTGGAGCCGTTTATCACCCACCAGGGCGACGACGAAACGGGCCTCGCCAGCGAAGCCTATATGGGCGAAGGCGTCGTGACCGGCTACGGCCAGATCGAAGGGCGCACGGTCTATGTGTACGCGCAGGATTTCACCGTCTACGGCGGCACGCTCAGCGAGATGCAGAGCCACAAAATCTGCCGCGTGATGGATCTCGCCGTGCGCAACGGCACGCCCATCATCGGCCTGATCGACTCCGGCGGCGCGCGTATTCAGGAAGGCGTGCGCAGCCTGGGCGGTTATGCCGAGATCTTCCGCCGCAACGCGCAGTATTCCGGCGTGATCCCGCAGATCAGCGTCATGCTTGGTCCGTGCGCGGGCGGCGCGGCCTATTCGCCCGCCCTGACCGATCTGATCATCATGGTGCGCGAGCAAATCGTTCATGTTCCTCACCGGCCCGGCAGGTGATCAAGACCGTGACCGGCGAAGAGGTCGATAACGAGCAGTTGGGCGGCGCGGATGTTCACGCCTCGGTCAGCGGGACGGCGCACCTCGTCACCGAGAGCGAAGAGGAAGCCCTGCTGATGTGCCGGCAGGCGCTCAGCTATCTGCCGTCGAACAACGTCGAGAATCCGCCGTATGCCTCGCCGCTGGACGATCCGCTGCGCATGGACGAGGAACTGAACTGCCATCGTGCCGCTCGATGCCAGCCAGCCTTACAGCATGCACGAGGTCATCGAGCATGTCGTGGATTACGGCTCGTTCTTCGAGATCCAGCCCACCTGGGCGCGCAACGCGATCATCGGGCTGGCGCGGATCGGCGGGCACAGCGTCGGCATCGTCGCGCAGGAGCCGAGCATCATGGCGGGCGTGATCGACATCGACGCGGCGGATAAGATCACGCGCTTCGTGCGCATGTGCGACTGCTTCAACGTCCCGCTGGTGACGTTTGTCGATTCGCCCGGTTTTCTGCCCGGCGTCGGCCAGGAACACAGCGGGATCATCCGGCACGGCGCGAAGGTGCTCTACGCCTATTCCGAAGCGACGGTGCCGAAGATCAGCGTCATCACGCGCAAAGCCTACGGCGGCGCGTATGTGGTCATGAGCAGCAAGTATCTCGGCACGGATGTGAATTATGCGTGGCCGAGCGCCGAGATCGCCGTCATGGGTGCGGAAGGCGCGGTCGAGCATCCTGTTCAGGAAGGAGATCAGCGAAGCGCCCGATCCCGCCGCCGAGCGCAGCCGCCTGACCGAGCAGTACCGCCAGCGCTTCAACAATCCCTATCACGCGGCCAGCGCCGGTTACGTGGACGACGTGATCGAGCCGCGCGAAACGCGGGCGAAGATCTGCGCGTCGCTGGCGGCCCTGCGCGATAAATTCTCCCCAGCCCCGCCGCGCAAGCACGGCAATATCCCCGTCTAGGCCGGAGCACAGACCATGTTGGAAAATCTCACCACGGCGCTCGAAATTACGGTCGTTGGGATGGCGCTGGTTTTTGGCGCGATCGTGCTGTTGTGGCTGGTGATGCTGGCCCTCGTGCGGCTGACGGCTGAATCAGTCGAGGTGGCAAGCGTGACCGGCAGAGGATGAGCGCGACCTGAAGCGCCGCGCCGCGATCGCCGCCGTCGCTGTTGCCCTGGCGCGCGAGCGCCGCGACGAGCAGCCGCAGCCCTTCCCCCTGCCGCCCACGGCGATTGTCACCGCATGGCAGGCGGTCCAGCGCGGACGTTTATTGAGTCAAAAAGGCCCCCGGCGATGAAAATTACTGTCAAATTACAGGATCGTTCTTTTGAGGTTGAGATCGAGGATCTGAACGCGCGCCCGATCGTCGCCACGGTCGAGGGCGAGCGCTTTGAGATATGGCCGGAGAACGGCGGCGCTGCTCCAAAAAAGACAGCACCCGCAGGGACTCCGCCAGCGCCCCGGCGTCGAGCGTGGCGCAGCGATTCGCGCGGCCGGCGGTCGCGGCTCCGAGTCCGCGCCGGTGGCGCGCGCGGCGAACCAACGTGGTGCGCGCACCCATCCCCGGCGTGATCATATCCATCGCCGTCCAGCCGGGTGATACGGTCGAGGTCGGGCAGGAATTGTGCGTGCTGGAGGCGATGAAGATGAAGAACGCGATCCGCGCGCCGCGTGCTGGCACGATCGGCAAGGTGCTGGCGGCGGTGGGCGAGCACGTCCAGCACCATGATTTGTTGATCGAGTTTGCGGAGTAGCTGTTGGCTGTTGGCGGTAGCTCTCAGCTTGACTACGGCTAATGGCTAACCGCTAATCGCTGCTTTAAAAAGGCTTGTTGAAAAATGGACTTCTCGAACTGCTGCCCGAACTTACGAAGGGCTTGTCGCATTTCACGGCCGGCAATGCGGTCATGATCGCCGTCGGGCTGGTGCTGATCGCGCTGGCCGTGCTCAAGGAATACGAGCCGGTGCTGCTGCTGCCGATCGGCTTTGGCTGCATCCTGGCCAATATCCCCGTCACCGGCATGACGGGCGAAGGCGGCCTGTTCGACGTGCTGTACAACGCCGGGATCAGCAACGAGTTGTTCCCGCTGCTGATCTTCATCGGCGTGGGCGCGATGATCGATTTCAGCCCGCTGCTGTCGCAGCCGCGCATGGTGCTGCTCGGCGCGGCGGGGCAGTTTGGCATCTTCGGCACGCTGATCCTGGCCACGCTGCTCGGGTTTCCCGCTCAACGAGGCGGCATCGATCGGCGTGATCGGCGCGATTGACGGGCCGACCTCGATCTACGTGGCGCAGAAGCTCGCGCCGGAACTGCTCGCGCCGATTGCCGTCGCCGCCTATTCGTATATGTGCCTGGTGCCGATCATCCAGCCGCCGATCATGCGCCTGCTGACCACGCGCGAAGAACGGCTGATCCGCATGGACTACGCGCCGCACCCGGTCTCGCGCCGCGCGCTGGTGCTGTTCCCGATCGTGGTGACGCTGGTCGTCGGCCTGCTGGTGCCCGAAGCGACCCCGCTGATCAGCATGCTGATGCTGGGCAATCTGCTGCGCGAAAGCCGCGTGGTGGACCGGCTGCGGCAGGTCTCGCGAGAACGAGATCGTCAACATCGCGACGCTGTTTCTGGGCGCTGACCATCGGCGCGACGATGACCGCCGACAGCTTCCTCAACCTGGACACGATCCAGATCCTGATCCTGGGGCTGCTGGCGTTCGCGCTCGATACGGTCGGCGGGGCTGCTGTTCGGCAAGCTGATGTCGCGGCTGAGCGGCGGCAAGATCAACCCGCTGATCGGCGCGGCCGGGATCAGCGCCTTCCCGATGGCGGGGCGGCTGGCGGCGAAGGTCGCGCAGGAAGAGGATTTCGAGAACTTCATCCTGATGCACGCGATGGGCGCGAACACGGCGGGGCAGTTGGGCAGCGTCATGGCGGGCGGCGTGCTGCTGGCGCTCGTCACGGCGATTTTGTAGACCTGATCGACCTGTTTCTTGCGCCATCCAGATCGTGTTGATTGATTTAAAATTAACAGGTAGTTGAAAATTAATTATTAATCCTATATAATGAGACTCGTATTCCTGTTTAGAGCGGTGGAGGGGATTATGAGCAAATATTTCGAATCGTTCGATCTCAATGCGGAAGTCATCGGTCAAAATATGTCGGCCTTTGTCGAATGCATCAATAAGGACCACATTCTCCCGTTTCTGGAAAAACATGGTCTGAGCCAAATCGATCCCCAGACATGGTACCCCCTGCAAGACTGGCTCAATGTGCTTAATGACATGCTCGACGCGGGCGGAGCCATGTTCGACTTTGTCAGTGTCGGGATGAAAATCGCGGACACGGCGGTCTATCCGCCTGAAGTCGAAGGCTTGCCCTTTGCCGACTTCGTGATGATGATCCCCCAGGTCTACCAGATGCAGCACCGCCACGGCGACGTGGGCGAGGAACAAGCCCGGCAGCTTGGCGACCAGCATCTGCAACTCTACATGCGAACTCCCTATCCCGATGATCTGGCATACGGAGTTGTATGGGGCATGGCGCGCCGGTTCCTGCCACCTGGGACGCATTTTGTCATTGCATACGATGAGGCCGAGCCGCGCTGCGACCAGGGTGGCGATCACACGATTCTCGACATTCAGTGGGAGTAGCACCCGTCAACAACTTCTAACCTAATCCTCAGCCCCGGAGAGCATGCTATGTTTCGCTCAATAGAGGAAGTGATCGTTCGGTGGCAGGAGCTTTACGATACAGGGACACCATTTGGAAAGTTTCCTGACTTCAAAATCGGCTCACCGGGACATTCTGAATCAGAAATCGAAAGCCTGGAACAAGAGTTAGGGATCGTCCTTCATCCCACCTTTAAGAGTTTTCTACGCAAGGCGAGGTTCGATACAACAACCTTTTTGCACGCCTCCTTTTCCTTTGGCATCCAAATCGATCTTCTCAGGATGCAGAATAGGGGAACAGGCGAACGCCTATTCGACAGGGCAATTACTGACAAGAAGCGTTATCTGGAAATCGGCGCTTCTAATCCACACATATTCGTCTTCGACAACGAAAATGGGTCCGTGTATGTGTTCGATCATGATGCGGTCAATCCGAAGCTTGAAAAAGTCGCCAGTGATGCCGAAATGTTTGTCTGTGCTTTGGCTTCAATTGCTGACATAGTCATGCACAAAGACGATGAATACATGAGAAGCCAGGAGATGAACGATCTCATCGGTTCTCTCGTTCGTGAGGCCGATCAAATCGATCCAAACGAGTTTTGGTATGACTTTGCTGGCTGGTATACATAAGGGACCAAGCCATTGTAGGGGCGGGTTTGTTAACCCACCCTGGGCGACCCACCGGGATGTGTCCCCTCTCCATCACATGGAGAGGGGATTTAGGGGTGAGGCGCTCTACAACAAAAACCGCAGGCTGACTGCCAGCAGAAAAACCCCATACAGCCGCTTGACCGTCGAGGAGGGCAGGCCGAGCGCGATACGCGCCCCGGCGAACGCGCCAAACACCAGCCCGGCCGCGATAAAGACCACGGCGGCCAGTTCCATTTTGCCCGCGTCGTAATACGACAGCACCGCGCCGATCCCGACCGGGGGCAGCAGCGCCGCCAGCGAGGTTCCCACCGCGCGCTTCAGATCGTAGTGCAGCGCCATCAGCGCCGGGACGATCACCAGCCCGCCGCCGATCCCGAAGAAGCCCGACGCCACGCCCGCCAGCAGGCCGACGCCGAGCAGCACATACCACGCGATCTGCGGATCCGCTGCTGTGACGTCCTTTTTCGCGGGGAGACGACCGGCACGCTGCGCCCACAGCTTGCGCGGCTCGATGAACCGCCAGCCCACCCAGATCAGGAAGAGGCCGTAAAGGCGCTGTAATGTGTCGGTGGGCAGGTTCAGCGCGACCTGCGCGCCGAGCAAGCCACCCGCGATCAGTCCCGCTGCGATCAACATCGCCGGGCCGATCTGCAACTGTTTGGCGCGGTAATACGCCAGCACGGCGAAGAAGCTCACCGGCATGATCAGCACGCCGAGCGACGTCCCGATGGCGCGCTGAAGCTCGTAGCCCATGATCACGCTCAGCACGGGCACGATAAACACGCCGCCACCGATCCCGAACATCCCCGACAGTATTCCCGCGATGGCCCCCAACAGCACCAGCGCCCAGGCATGATCTGGCATAATGGATTTGCCCCATGAAGGTTTGGATAAGATCAGCGCCGGACGTTAAAACGTTCCGGCTCTTGACGAAAAAAAGTCCACTGAAGGGACTTTTTGCGGCCCCTTCAGCGGGCTTATCGGCTTTTGACATAGCCGCACGGTTTATGCAGATTAACTTTTTAATCGGATAACAGTGATTGTGTAGGGGAGCACCCCTGTGTGCTCCCAGTCGCGCGGAGCGCGACACGCGGCAGGGCCGCGCCGGGCGGACACGGAGGTCCGCCCCTACATCAACCTTACCCGCTTATTTTCTCAAGCTGCATTAACCTGCGGCGTCAAACCCCCAGTGTACACTATTCCTCGTCGTCGTAGATCTCGCCGTTCAGATCACCGTTCAGATCGCCATTCTCATCACCGCTGAGATCGCCGTTAAGGTCATCGAGCAAATCGTCCGGCTCGTCGTCATACTCTTCGTCGAAGACGGCGTCAATCTCCGCTTCGATGTCGGCCAGCGCCTCGTCGAGCTCATCGTCGATCTCGTCATCCATCTCGTCGTAATATTCGTCGGGCAGCGGTTCGTCCTCGCTGGAGCCATTGCTCGACAGGGTATCGGGTTCGGCGTGTGGCTCGCCCGCCACAATCGCCATGCTGACCAGCACATCGTCTTCCGGCAGATCGATCAGTTTGACGCCGCTGGCGGTGCGTCCGTACAGATTGATCATGCTGACCTCGGTTCGCAGCGCGATCCCGCCCGCCGGTGATCAGCGTCAAGTCGGCGTCCGGGGAGACAATCGCCGCGCCGATGATGCGCCCGGTCTTGCTGGTCAATTCGCTGGAGAGCGTGCGAATCCCCAGCCCATAGCGGCGCTGAAGCCGGTATTCGCTCACCGGGGTGCGTTTGCCGTAGCCGTATTCGGTGACCACCAGCAGTTCATCACCCGGATCAGCGATCACGTTCACCCCCGCGATCTCGTCCCCGCCGGCCAGCGCATCGCGCTCACCCCGGCGGCAGGGCGGCCCATGACGCGCACATCCCGCTCGACAAAGCGGATGCTCTGCCCGTGCCGCGTGACCAGGATCAGATCCTGGGTGCCGGTGGTGTGTTTGACCCAGCCCAGATAATCATCCTCGTCCAGCGACATGGCGATCAGGCCATTGCTGCGCACCGCTGCGAACGCGCGCACCGGCACCCGCTTGATCCGGCCCTTGCGCGTACACAGCACAAAATAACCCTGCGGATCGTCAAAGTTGCGGACGCTGGCGATCGCCGTCACGTATTCTTCCGGCTGCAATGCCAGGAAGGCGTTGATCAAGCGTGCCTTTGCCGCCGCGCGACGCCTCGGGGACCATGTAGCCGCGCTCGGCGTAAACCTTGCCCTGATCGGTGAAGAACAGGATATGGTCCAGGGACCCGGCGGCGTACAGATGCTCGACGGTATCTTCGTCGCGCGTCGCCATGCCGGTGACACCCTTTCCGCCGCGCCGCTGTGCCCGGTAGGCATCCACCGGCACCCGCTTGATATACCCGCGCTCGGTCAGGCTGATCAGCACATCCTCATCGCGCACGAGATCGCTTTCCTCGAACTCCGTCACGACGTCCAGCGCCAGCTCGGTCCGGCGGGCATCGCCATATTTCTCGGCCTGCTCGTTGAGATCGTCGCGGATCAGCGCCAGGATTTTGCGCGGCGAATGCAGCAGATCCTCAAGATAGGCGATCTGCTCCTGGATCTGCCGGTGCTCGTCCTCGATCTTCTGCTGTTCGAGCGCGGCCAGCCGGCGAAGCTGCATATCGAGGATGGCGTTCGCCTGGATTTCCGTCAGGTCGAAACGCGCCATCAGGCGCTCGCGGGCCACGGACGTATCTGGCGCGCGGCGGATGGTTTCGATCACGTCCTCGATTTGCGCCAGCGCCTTGAGCAGCCCTTCCAGGATATGCCCACGCGCGCGGGCTTTCGCCAGCTCGAACTCGCTGCGGCGGCTGATCACCGTGCGGCGGTGATCGACGAAGAGGTGCAGGGCGCGTCGCAGGCTGAGCACACGCGGCTCGCCATCGACCAGCGCCAGCATTTGCACGCCAAACGTCGTCTGAAGCTGCGTATACTTGAGCAGCCGGTTCAGGATCGTGCGCGGCTGCGCGTTGCGCTTGAGCTCGACCACGATCGCCAGCCCGCGCCGGTCCGATTCGTCGCGCAGGTCGGAGATCATGTCCAGGCGGCCATCGCGCACCAGGGCCGCGATCCGCTCCAGAATGGCGGACTTGTTCACCTGATAGGGGATTTCGGTCACGACGATGCGGAAGCGCTCACCGCCGCGCATTTCTTCGATCTCGGTGCGGGCGCGCATGACGATGCGGCCCTTGCCGGTCGCATACGCTTCTTTGAGTTCGGCCCCGCCGACGATCATCGCCCCGGTGGGGAAGTCTGGTCCCTTGATGAACTGCATCAGGTCGTCTACCGTGATGTCCATCACCGCGTCGTCCGGTTCGCCCTCTTGCACGATCATGCGGTTGATCATGAAGTTGACCGCGGCGGCGACTTCGCGCAGGTTGTGCGGCGGGATATTCGTCGCCATACCCACGGCGATCCCGCTGGTGCCGTTCAGCAGCAGGTTGGGCAGCTTGGCCGGGAGAACGTCCGGTTCTTCGAGGCTGTCATCGAAATTCGGTGTGAAATTCACCGTATTCATATCGATGTCTTGAATGATCTCTTCCGCGATGCGCGAGAGCCGCGCTTCGGTATAACGCATCGCCGCCGGGCTGTCGCCGTCGATGCTGCCGAAGTTGCCCTGACCATCGACCAGCATATAACGCAGCGAGAAATTCTGCGCCATGCGCGCCATCGCATCATACACGGCCTGATCGCCGTGCGGGTGATACTTGCCGAGCACTTCACCCACAATACGCGCCGATTTTTTATAGGACGTATTGGCGCGGATGCCCATGTCGTGCATCGCATAGAGAATGCGGCGATGCACCGGCTTGAGGCCATCCCGCGCATCGGGCAGGGCGCGCGCGACGATCACGCTCATCGCGTAGTCGAGATACGAATCACGCATCTCGTCGTTAATATCAATTTCCCGAACTGTACCTATCGAGTTCTGTGGGATTTCCGCATCCGTCATGGATACTCCGTTCCTTGAATCAGCCGGGCGACCTGGGGAAGATTCGCGAGTCGCCCGGTAGTGATCGTTCGGCGTAATGAGCCATTATTGGCCCGCTTAACCTACTATGAAAGCCATTGTCTTGCTCCGCCATTGTCATAGAATAGATTATATCTCATCCGGGGGGTGAAAGCGAATTTCCGTGGGGTTTGTGCGAACACAAATTCGGGGTACAGTGGAGCGTGGAATCATGCCACTGAGAGAATCGACACCTTGTCCGCAACCCGACCCAAAAAAACCATCCCGCCCCACGATCCGCCGCCCCGCTGGTTATGGATTATCACCATGGGCGGCGTGGTGCTGATCGTGCTGGCGACAGGAATCGCGGCGATCTGGATCGCGCAGGGGCGGACCGATCCGCCGGTGGCGGGGCGCGTGCTGTGGTCGGATCACACGCTGGCATGGGCTGGCGGGCCGGAGATTACGCTGTCCGCCGGACAATATCGCTGGATGGAAGCGCCGCATGAAGCGGATATGCCCGGCGATGTGTTCACGCTCGACGTGCAGGCGCGGTTCGCGGCGGATGCCGGGGCCGGATCGGCGTGGGGGGTATGGATCGAAACGGACGACGGCGCGCGCGTGCTCTATGCGATCAGTGGGGAGGGGTATACGACCACGCGGAACTGCGAGAGACTGGCCTCACCCCCCGGCCCCCTCTCCACGCCGTGGAGAAGGGGAGAACTCGCGGCCACGAAGTCCCCTCTTCATCCCATGGAGAGGGGATATAGGGGTGAGGCCGACGCCTGCCCCGCGCTCCGCCCCGAATGGCGCTGGTTCGCCTATCCGCGCATCCACCCGCCCGGCGAGCCAAACCTGATCACGCTGCACGTCGAGCGGACCGGGGAGATCCGGCTGCGCATCAATCACGAGATTATGGGCATCGCGCCGGTGGAGTGGTCCGGGCGGTGGGGCATCTGGATGCGGGGCGGGCGCGAGTTGGCGGCGCGGCTCACCTGGGAGCGGGCGAGTGTGAGGGGGTAGGTGCGAATCAATTGGAACCCATTACAGAATCGGGTATCAACTGATCTTGATTTTTCAGATTATCATCCAGTTAATTTTGTAAATCTGTTTTATAATACCCCCACGCAGCTTGCTATCTCAGCAATCCCAATCACTTCAGGAGTTGAATATGTTCCCCAGAATGAGCACATCCGCAGTCATCACTCTCATCGTCGCTGCCATCGTACTGCTGACCGGCAGTGCTTCTCAGGCCCGCGGGCAGGATATTCAGACCCCTAACAGTGTCGAATTCACCCTCTATGAAGGCAACCCGGTGCTGCCGAAAGGTTCTGAAGGTGCGTGGGATGCCGGGTTCACGGCAAAAGCCAGCGTGTTGCTGGTCGATGGATTTTCCATATGTTTTTTATCGGGGGAGATGGTATTTACAACTTGAGCACGCCGGCGGTTGGCTATGCGACGTCGGAAGACGGGCTGAACTGGACCAAATATGAAGGCAACCCGGTGCTGAGCGCCGACGACGTGATCGCGCCGGATGGATTTGATGTCGCTCTGCCTGTGCTGGTGGGTGACACCTGGGTGCTGAACCTTAATCCGCGTCTACAATCCGAGGAAAAACTCGGCATCTTGCGGCGACTGCCCCCAGCCCGACCGGCCCGTGGACGCTGGAGAGCGCATCAATTCTGCAGCCGGGCAGCGCAAAGGAATGGGATAGCGAGGGTCTATATCTCACGTCGGTCGTGCAGACGCCCGATGAATATGTTCTTTTCTACGGCAATGCACCTGGGATGATCGGCGCAGCTACTTCCCACGACGGGCTTACCTGGATCAAACACGATGACCCAGCTACATCAGACAGCAGCGATCCCGTGTTCAGTCGAGGTGACAGGGGAACATGGGACTCCTATGGTGTGTTTGCCAGCGCGGTACTATCCGGCGAGCAAGGTTGGGAAATGCTCTATACGGGCGGGCGTGGAGTAAACCTCCCCTGGGGAATCGGTTACGCCACATCATCAGATGGTGTGGTCTGGACCCGTTATGGTGATGCGCCGGTGATGGCCTTTGAGGCAGATCAGCCGATAATCTTCCCCAACTCGGTGATCATCGTAGATGGCATCTATTATCTCTATCACACGATGAACGACGCGACAGGCGTTTATCCTGAGATCGGCGTGTCGATCGGTGCAATCACGCGCGAATAGACGGATCGGTCCCACTCGCGGCGCAGCCCCGGTGCTGCTATGCTTGATAATATGCTGCACCGAGGCCGCTTCCTCCTATTCATAATCCTAATCGCCGCCCTGCTGAGGATGCTATTGCCCTCGCGGGCGGAAGAATCCGCGCCGCCGCGCGACGAGACCCGCCGCCGCATCCGCGTGCCCATTCTGATGTATCACTATATCAGCGCGCCCCCGCCCGATGCCGACGTCTACCGGCTCGATCTGTCGGTCACGCCGGGGCAGTTCGCGGCGCATATCGCGTGGCTGGCACAAAACGGCTTCACCTCGATCTCGCTGGATGATCTGGTCGGCGCGCTGACCGAGGGCCGGCCGCTCCCGCCGCGCCCGGTGGTCATCACGTTCGACGATGGCTACCTCGACGCGTATACGAACGCGTTCCCCGTGCTGCGGCAGTATGGCATGACGGGCACGTTTTTTGTCGTGACGGAATGGCTCGATACGCGCCAGCCGGGCTATCTGACCTGGGATCTCGCGCGCCAGATGGCGGCGGCAGGCATGTCGATCCAGACGCACACGCGCTCGCATAAGTATCTGGACGACGGCTGCGATTACGACTGCCTCGTGTACCAGATTCTCGGCAGCGTGCAGACCATCGAAGCGGAGATCGGGATACGCCCGCGCTTTTTCTGCTATCCCGGCGGGCGCTACGATGCCAGCGTGCTGCCCGTGCTGAACCAGATCGGGATCGTCGGGGCGGTCACGACCGAGGCGGGTACGCTGCACGTCAGCGATCGCCCGCTCGAACTCAAGCGCGCGCGGATTCGCGGCACCACGACGGTGGACGATCTCGCGTGGATGATGAACAGTTGGTGGCAGTAGAGCGATTAGCGGTTAGCCTTTAGCCTTCAGCCTCACCCCCGGCGTGCACCCCTGCAGGGGGCTGCACACCCCCCTCTCCACGCGCGGAGAGGGGGAGCCGATCACTTGTGAATCACCCCCAGCGTTATGGTTTTTCGCTAACGGCTAACGGCTAATCGCTAATCGCCAACGGCTAGCCGCTAAAAAACTGGGCGGATGCCGGTAGGGTTCGCCATCCGCCCATAGGTAGGGGGAAGAGTGTCAGGCTGATCACGGCCGGATCCCGCAGCTTTAGCCGCGCCCGTGCCTGTATAACATGACCGCGCCCGCCACGATCAGCAGCAGCGGCCATGCACTCCACGAAGGAAAGAGCGCCAGGAAGCCGATCAGGGCGACGACACTGGCGACGAACATCCGGTTGCGCAGATGGTGCGTCCAGCCGCGCCGGGCGTTGGCCTGCTTGCGCGTATCATACGCCAGCCACGCCCCCGCACCGAGCAGCAGCATCGCCCACCAATCGACATGCAGCGTGCCGAACAGGCCGACCAGCGCGATCAGCCCGCCGAACAACAGCCGGTTGCGCGTGCTGCCAACCCACTGCCGCCCGGCCGCCTGATATTTCTGCCATGCGTCGAATACCAGCCAGCCGCCAGCGCCCAGCAGCATCCAGGCCCACAGCACCAGCCGCAGATTAAACACATCCGCCACGAGGACCAGCAGCCCCAGTGTCACCAGGGCCAGCCCGGCCAGCGCCGGCCAGTCGCGCTCGTCAAGCAGCTCGCGCACGCTGACACCTGGCAGCGGATCCGCGGTTTTGTGGTTCCGGCTGCCGTTGGTCTTCCGTTTGTCCGGGGTGATTACCGGCGCCGTGTCGCGCGCCGTGCCGGGATCGTTCGATTGTTCGCTCATAGGGGCTACCTCAATCACCACATCGCGTGTTCTCAATCCTCTATACGCAGAATTCGTGCCACGCGTTGCGCAGGTGCGGGCCTTGCCCTACAATCTATTGTGTGAAATCACACAAGTGAACCTCGCGCCCGCCGCTGCTCGGTGACGGGACGATTTGATCCGAACTATCTGTACAAACATATGGAGAACGAACCATGCTGAGCGAAAAAATGCAAGCCGCGATGAACAAGCAGATCAACGCCGAACTGCATTCGGCCTATATCTACCTGTCGATGTCCGCGTTCTTTGCGGATAAGAACCTGCTGGGTTTTGCCAACTGGATGCGCATCCAGGCCCAGGAAGAAATGATCCACGCCATGAAGTTCTACGACTTCATCATCGAGCGGCGCGGGCGCGTGCTGCTGGAGCCGATCGCCGGGGTGGCGACGGTGTGGGACGCACCGCTGGCCGTGTTCGAGAATGCCTTCGCCCACGAGCAGAAAGTCACCGGCATGATCAACGATCTGGTGAATCTCGCCATCAAGGAGAAAGATCACGCCGCGAACAGCTTCTTGCAGTGGTTTGTCGATGAGCAGGTCGAAGAAGAATCCTCGGCGGATGCGATTGTGCAGCAGTTGAAGATGGTCGGGGATTCACCCACCGTGTTGTTCCTGCTGGATCGCGAGATGGCGCAGCGCCAGATGGGCGCGGCGGCTGCGAGCGGCGCGGCGTAAGATAAGAGCAGTTCACCACAGAGAACACAGAAGCCATTAGCGGTTAGCCATTAGCGATTAGCTTTACCTCACCCCCCGTCCCCCCTCTCCACGCGCGGAGAGGGGGAGTAGGTGGCGAACAAGGTGGAGCTTGTAGGGGCGGGTTAACAAACCCGCCCTGTTTTCTAAAGCTTTACGCGACTCTACTGAGGTGGAGAGGGGAATACGAGCGTTGTTTTCGTAGGGGCGTATCGCAATACGCCCCTACAGATCGACCCATGATTTGTACGAAAGTGCGTTATCCGAATAAATATCGCCTAAGGGCGCTGCCCAACTTGGGCGTGACCAGGGCCGTTCATGGCCCTTCCGATACATAGCCCGCTGCTTGCAGCGCTGGTGCATTGCAGCGCCGGGCGATTCTTGTCCATCCACAATCTCAGCGATATGCCTTCTCACGCCCCGCTAGGCGTTTCCCGCGCTTGGAGTATAATCTAGATGTCGATCACCTTTATTCTCCTGCGAGACATCCTATGCTCACCTCCTTGCATCGCGTCCGGCAGCGCACGACCCACCTGTTGTTTATGCCCCGGCATCCCTGGCGGCGGCTGCGCGGCGGCCTGATCATTGGGCTCGTCGTGGGCAGCCTGTTGGTGCTTGCCCTGCGGCTCGATCTGCTCAGCGGCATCCGCATGCAGCTGACCGATTACCTGTACACCGAGGACAGCATACCGGCCCGCTGTCAGGCGATCTGCCTGCGGACGGAGAACAGCTACGTCCCGGATAATCCGAACCCGACAGAAGGCATCACCGCGATTGTAGCCATTGACGATCGGAGCCTGGGAGCATTCGGGCGCACGCCGGTCGAATGGTCGCGCAGCGTGCATACGGATCTCATCACGTTCCTGACCGATGCGGGCGCGCGGGTGATCGCCTTTGACGTTCTGTTTGCCGATCCGACCGAAGCCGATGCCGAACTGGCTGACGCGATGCTGACGGCGCGTAATGTGATTCAGCCGGTCGCCGGCGGTTGGTGGGAAGGCTCCAAACAGACAACGCCCCGCGGTCAGTTTATCCAGTTCGACTACTACGCCTATCCGGCTCCCGCCCTGCGCGACGCCGCCCAGGTGATTGGGCATGTGAACGTCGTGCCGGATGAAGACGGCAAGGTGCGCGAAGTGCCGCTGGTGGTGCGCGACGGCGATCAGCTTATCCCGGCCCTGGCGCTGGCCGCGTACCTTCAGTATCTTCGCTTCCCGGTGGAACTGCTTGAGATCGAGCAGCATCACGTCAAATTCGCCAACCGGGATCTGTACACCGACGACATCGGGCAGATGATGATCTCCTTCTTCGGTGAGCCGACCAATGTCAGCCAGCCTGGCGTCGGTGGCTCTGGTGAATTGACGGGAGTCAGGCGGCAGAGTACGTATCCCGTGTATTCCTATGTGGATGTCCTCGAAGGGCTTGTCCCGCCGGAGGCCTTTGAGGGCAAAATCGTGCTCGTCGGCGTGCTGGATGCCCAGGGCAACCCGGACAGCTACGCCACGCCGAGCACGCGAACCGGCAAAAAGATGTACGGAGTTGAGATCAACGCCAGCATTATCGAGACCATCCACCAATCGCTGTCCACCGTGCCGCTGATCCACGACAAAAAAGTGCTGCTGGCGGATTTTGGCGCGCTCGGCACGCTGCAACTCTACCGGGGTACACCGTCTTTGCCGCTGCAACCCCAACCGGACGATGAGCGCATGGTTATCACGTTTCTGCTGGCGATGATCGGCGGGCTGGTGCTGCCGTTCCTGCGCTGGTACGTGGCGCTGCCGCTGACCATCCTCGCGTATATCGCCTATTATGTCTGGGCGTGGATTTCGTTTCACTTCTGGGGGCGCGTGCCCGAAATTCTGTTCCCCGCGCTGTCGTTGGGCCTGACCTTCATGGGCACGCTGATCGTGATCTACGTGTTCGAGGAGCGCCGCCGGGGGCAGATCAACGACCTGTTCAGCCGCTACGTCTCGGCGGAGATCGCCTCGAAGATCGTGGATTCGTTCGACCGGGGCCAGCTTGAGCTTGGCGGCGAGGAGCGCGAGATCACGGTGCTGTTTGCCGACGTGCGCGGCTTTACCACCCTGTCCGAGGGATTATCCCCACCCGAAGTCGTGCGGATTCTCAACGTGTTCCTGGAGCAGATGACGAGCACCGTCATGAACTACGGCGGCGCGGTCAATAAATACATTGGCGATAACATGATGGCGTTCTGGAACGCGCCCTATCCACAGGACGATCATGCGTGGCTGGCGACACATGCCGCGCTGGACATGCTCGAAGCGATCCGCAAAGTGAACGAAACCGGGCAGTTTGTGTACCCGGTCCAGTTCGGGATCGGGATCAATACCGGGCCGGTGGTCGTGGGCAATGTTGGCTCGGAGCGCCGCCTGGAGTACACGCCGATCGGGGATACGGTGAATGTCGCATCGCGGCTGTGCGGCGTCGCGCCGGGCGGGACATGCTACATCGGCGCGCGCACCCGCGAACTGCTGGGCGAACGCGTCACCCCGGTCGCCGTGCATCATCTGAAGCTGAAGGGCAAGACCGATGCTGTCGAGATCCACGAACTGCATCCCCCAAGCTCAATGGCAAGCACCTTGCCAAGTATGCGGATGGAGGATATTGTTCAGACAGGATAGGGGGCCGGGGGGTGAGGCCGTTTTGATGCAATCGCCCTGGGTTTCGCGGGCAATCGTGCGCCACTTGGGCGATAATCTGATTACAATGGAGCCATCAAAACAGAGCGGAGAGTGAACTTATGAGCCGGACGATGCGAGGACTCTTGATTGTGATCAGCCTGGGAGCCGTGCTGGTGGGCATGGCGGCAGTGGGCTACCAACCCGTCCGCCAGGAGGCCACCGTCGCCACGCTGCTCGTCACCCTCGGCAGCGCGACGATCACCCCCGCCGGTGGAGGAGAAGCCCAGGAATACGCGGTCGATGACACATCCCTGGTGAATGTAGGAGATGCCATTGTCGTCTCGGAGGATGGCGAGGCGCTGCTGACGTTCTTTGAGGGGAGCCAATCCCGGCTGTCAGCCGCGACATCGGTCGAGGTGCAGGAGTTCAGCGTCGAGGAAAGCCAGACGGCGATTAACCTCTCGCTGACCGCCGGGCAGGCGCAAAGCAGCGTCGAGCCCGAAGACGGCACCCAATCGCAGTTCGAGGTCAGCACCCCCGCGGCGACGATCACCGTGCGCGGCACCGAATTTCTGGTGTTTGTCCGCGAGGACCAGTTAACCCAGGTGGCGACGCTGGAAGGGACGGTCGAGGTCAGTGCCCAGGGCCAGAGCGTTGAGGTTCCGCAGGGATATGGTGTGCGTGTGGTGCCGGGTGAAGCGCCCGGCGAGATCACGGTGTGGGGGCAGGTACGGTTAGCCGTCGATGCGCCCGTGCCGGACGTCGCCGGACTGCCGGTAATCGTTACCAGTACGAGCACCGGGCACACCTACCAGTATCGCAGCGACGACGTGATGATGATGGCGCTCGGCACCTACGATCTGCGGCTGGACATCCCCGGCCCGCTGGTGATCACCGCTATGGTATTCCCCACCGAGACACAGCCCGAAACGCCGTTGGAGCTTGAAGCGGCCGTCGGCGCGCTCGTCGTCCGGCTGGTGGACAGCGGCGGCGCGGTCATTGAGGATGAGAACAGGCTGCTGGTGCGCTTCGAGTCCGCCGATCTGATGGGTGAGACGGCGGTGCTGCCCGGTGCGCCGATCCTGGCCGGGCCGGGCGAGTGGACCGTCACGGTTGCGCCGGAATCGGACCCCGAACAGGTGCAGACCTTTCCGATCACCATTGAAGCCGGCGCGGTCACGACCCTGGACGTCAGCGCCGAGAGTGTAGAACAGGGGTAACACGTCTGCATGACCATCCGTCAGGCGCCCTTTTCGCTGTCCGACCGGCTGGCTGATCTGCCCTATTTCCGGGAGATGCAGCCCGACCGGCTGGCGGCGCTCGCCCGCCGTGCCATATGCCGCGAGTTTCTGCCCCAGGAGACGATCCTGGCCTGGGGGGAGCCATCGGCGGGGCTGTGGGTGATTGAAGAAGGGCGAGTCAAAATCTGCCGGGTAAGCCCCGACGGGCGCGAGCATATTCTGCGGCTGGCAGGCCCCGGCAATTCGTTTAACGAGATCCCGGCGCTGGACGGTGGCCCGAACGCCGCCAGCGCCATCGCGCTCAGCCGGGTGTCGGCCTGGATGCTGCCGTCCGCCGCGCTGCGCGACGAGCTCCGCGCCGATCACGAATTAGCGCTGCACATGATCGACGTGCTGGCCGGGCGGATGCGCGCGCTCGTGCAGCAGATCGAGGATCTGGCGCTGTATTCGGTGACGGCGCGTCTGGCACGATTTCTGCTGCTTCAACTCGAAAACGAAGCCCTGAGCGGCCCCGGCATCACGCGAGCGACGATCGCCGCGCATCTCGCCACCACCCCCGAAACCGTGAGCCGCGCCCTCCGCACCCTGGAAGACATCGGCGCGATCCGCTTTGACCGGCAGGATATTCTGATCCTGCGGCCCGATCTGCTGCATTCCGTGGCGATGGACTGATCTAAGTACTTCCCAACAGATTCTTTCGGGTGTTTTTGTAGGGGCGTATTGCAATACGCCCCTACCGGGCGGGGCAAGCCCACGCCCCTACCTCGTATTGCCTCAATTAATTGTAAATGTGCATAGCTTCGCCCCTACGGAAAACCCTGGATCAACTTCCGTCAGGCTGTACTGTTTCCTGATGAGAATGTCCTTGTAGGGGAGCATCCCTGTGTGCTCCCGGTGCGACGAAGTCGCACAAGAGGTGTTTAGCTCAACCGGGCGGACATGGAGGTCCGCCCCTACAAGGTTTTTGCCGTAAATCGATGCCTCGCACCAGAAACTGATCTAACACGTTTTATACAATAAACTTGATATAAATCAAGTTAAACCTCTCCGATCTCCTCTATACTGTGGGTAGTTGGTTCAGCTATGAGGAGAAGTGATCGCCATGAAAGCAACCGAAATTCTGATGGACGAGCACCGCGTGATCGAGCGCGTGCTGATGGCTCTGGAAAGCGCCGCTCGCCGGGTCGAAGCCGGGCAGGCGCTGCGCCCTGAGTTCTTTGTGGACGCGGCCGATTTCATTCGCGGCTTTGCGGATGGCTGCCACCATATGAAAGAAGAGGGCGTGCTTTTCAAGACGATGGAAGAGTACGGCGTCCCGGTCACGGGCGGGCCGATCGGCGTGATGCTGCACGAGCACGACCTGGGGCGCGGCTTCACGCGGGAGATGCGCGAGGCGGCGCTGCGCTGGTCAGCCGGTGACGACTCGGCCCGCGCCGAGGTGGTATCTAACGCCCTGGCCTATGTGTCCCTGCTGCGCCAGCATATCCAGAAAGAAGACAATATCCTGTTTCGCATGGCCGACCAGGTGATCCCCGCCGACGAGCAGACTCATGTGGACGAAGGCTTCGAGCATATTGAGCACGAGGAAACCGGCGAAGGCGTTCACGAGAAATATCTTGGGATGGCCGAGCAGTTGGAGCAGGAAGTTCTGTAGGTGTGCGCCAGGGATGAGCGTTGTTCATCCCGGTCACAAAAGATCGATAGTCTGCACTGACCCGCCCCACGCTCTTATGTTGCGGCCTGGGCGGGTCAAATGATTCGTTTGGAGGTTTGGAATGCACACGAGAAAAATAAAATGGCTTTTGTTTGCGGCAGGCGTGACGCTGCTGATCGCGGCGTTCGCTGTCAGCACGGGCGGATCGGATGTGACCGCCCAGGATGAAACGCCGACCGGCGGATCGCCGGCCACCGAAATCACGATCTCAATGGAAAATCTGGCATTTCAGCCGCATACGGTGGCGGTGGCGACAGGTGCAACGGTAACGTGGGTGAATAACGATACGACCCCACACACGGTCCACAGCCACGAAGGCTGGTTCGAATCGGGACCGATTGAACCCGGCGAGTCGTTTGTCTGGCAGGCAAGCCAGCCGGGAACGTTCCGATATGGCTGCGAGATCCATCCGGGCATGGAAGGCGTCGTGATCGTGCTGCCGGGTGGTGCGGTGGCCCCCCTGCCGTTTGATGGTCAGCCCGTGGAGCAGGTGTATGCCGATAGCTGCGGCGGCTGCCATGGCCCTAACCGCGAAGGTGCGACTGGCCCGGCGCTAATCCCGGAGCGTCTGACCGAATCGGATGAGTTCTATTTTGATGTGATCCATGACGGCAAACCCGGCACGCGTCATGCCGGCCTGGGGCGATCTGGGCATGTCCGAGGAAGAAGTCTGGATGCTGGTCGGCTTTATCCAGGGCGAACCGGACGCCGAGGCTGTCCAGTGGGAAATGGACCAGATCGAAGAAAGCCGCGAAGTGCTGGTCGATGAGAGCACGCTGCCCGCCGAACCGACGCATAACGGCAATCTGGACAACCTGCTGCTGGTGACAGAGCGCGAGGCGCGCAGCATCGCCGTGTTCGATGGCGATACGCACACCCTGCTCGGCCATATCGAGGCCAGCTACCGCGCCCACGGCTACGCGTTTGATCCGACCAGTGACCGCTGGGCCTATAATGTCGGGCGCGACGGCTGGCTGTTTAAGATCGATCTCTACACGCTGCAAGCCGTGGCGAAAGTGCGCGTCGGGCTGGATTCGCGCGGGCTGGCGATCTCGGATGACGGCCAGCATGTCATCGTCGGCAACTATATCCCCGCGACGGCGGTGATTCTCAACGCGCAAACGCTGGAGCCGGAGCGCGTGATCTATACCATCACGACCAATCCCGAGGGGGTGCAGGTTCAGTCGCGCGTGGCGATTACCAGCGACGTGTCGCCGGATCTCGTCGGCCCCTATTTTCTCATCGGCCTGAAGGAAGCCGGGCAGGTCTGGCGCATCGATTGGAGCAATCCTGAGTTTCCTATCGAGACGGTGGAAAGCGTCGGCCATATCCTGCACGATGGGTTCCTCAGCCCGGATAACACCCGGTTCTACATCGCCGCCCAGACCGATAACTGGATAGGTGTGATCGACGTCGAAAACATGGAACTCGTCGAGCAGATCGAGACCGGCGACACCCCGCATCCCGGCTCCGGCGCGACCTGGGAACTCAACGGCAAAGAATACGGCGCGACGGTCCACGCGGGCGAAGGTCTGGTCACGGTGTGGGATCTGGAAACGAACGCGATCGTCGCCAAGATTCCCACCAGCGGCCCCGGCCTGTTTATCCGCTCGCACCCCGAAAATCCGTATATCTGGGCCGACACGATGTTCGCGGAACAGCCGAACCGGATCTATGTCATCGACAAGGAGACCTACGAGGTCGTCCACGTGATCGAAGAAGGGCATCCAGACGCTGCATCCCGAATTTACGGTGGACGGGAAATATGTCTACGTGGCGGACTGGCAGGGCAACGTCGTCCGCGTGTACGACGGGCTGACGTTCGAGAAGGTGGCCGAGGTCGGCGGGGTGACGACGCCCACCGGCATCTTCAACACCGAGCGCCGCACGGAAACGTTGGGGCATTAGCAAGGAGCGGTTAGCGGTTAGCGGTTAGCGACCAACCTCACCCCCCGCCCCCGCCCTCTCCACACGCGGAGAGGGGGAGCCGGTGTGCCGCGCACGTTCTCTCAGCCGCGCCATAGAGAGGGGTGTCTGCTATCGTAATGCGTCCTTGCAGGGGCGGACCACCGTGTCCGCCCTTCAATTCCGGGGGCGCGGTTACTCTGAGGACGGCACAAAATGCCGCTCCAGCAGCACCGCCTCATCGACCAGCCCATGCCGCCGGTAAAATTCCAGGGCCCGATGATTATCGGGCATGACGCTCAGCGCGACCTCGGCGCAGCCGCGCTGCTGGGCCTCGTCCAGCACGGTGTCGAGCAGCCGGCCGCCGATCCCCTGGCCGCGCTGATCCTCCGCCACGATCAATTCCTCAACGAGACAGCACTCGCCCGCGTGGAAGAGATCGGGTCGCGTGGAACAGCTCAGCAATCCCACGGCACGCCCGTCCTCGATCGCCAGCAGAACCTTGCTGGACGGCGACGCGAGATACTGGCCGACATACGCGGCGGTGAGGGGCGTATATTCCCCATCGATAGCCGCGTGTGCGTGAATCAGGTCCACGATCATGCTGGCGTCGTCTGCCGTGGCGATCCGGATCTCCATGGTTGATGTTCCTCCTCTGGTGATGGTGCTCGCGGGTATTGTATCCGTTGAATTGGCCTCGCGCATGGCGGATGCTGGCCTCACCCCTGGCGGGACGTCCCCTTCGGGGCTGCCCGCTTTCCCCTCTCCACGCGCGGAGAGGGGACTTGGTTAGTGCAGGTCCCCCTCGCCATCACATGGAGAGGGGAGTTAGGGGTGAGGTAAATCGCTGGTTGCCGTATCTACTCCCCGGTTATACTCGTACCAGAAGGGAGATCGAACGCATGACGAAACCAACCGTATTTGTAACGCGCATCATCCCCGACCAGGGACTGGACATGATCCGCGCGGCGTGCGAGGTGATCGTGTGGGAGGACGAGCTGCCGCCGCCGTATGACGTGCTGCGCCGCGAGAGCGCCCAGGCCGACGGGCTGCTGTGCCTGCTCTCGGACCGGATCGACGCCGGTCTGATCCAGGCGGCGCGGCCCCGCCTGCAAGGTGATCAGCCAGATGGCCGTCGGATTCGATAACGTGGACGTGCAGGCGGCGACGGCGGCGGGCATCCCGGTGGGGAATACGCCGGGCGCGCTGACGGATACCACCGCCGATTTTGCGTTCGCGCTGCTGATGGCGGCGGCGCGCCGGATCGCGGAGGCGGAGCGGTTTGTGCGGGCGGGCAAATGGCGTACCTGGGGGCCGATGCTGCTGATGGGCCAGGATATTCACGGCGCGACACTGGGCATTGTCGGCATGGGACGGATCGGGCTGGCGATGGCGCGGCGGGCCGCCGGGTTCGATATGCGCGTCATCTACGCTGACCGGGATGATGTCCCCGAGGCCAATGCGATCGGCGCGCAGCGGCGCACGTTCGAGGAGGTGCTGGCGGAATCGGATTTCCTCAGCCTGCATACGCCGCTCACCGCCGAGACGCACCACCTGATCAATGCGGACGCGCTCAAGCGCATGAAGCCCACCGCTGTGCTGATCAACACGGCGCGCGGTCCGGTGGTCGATTCCCATGCGCTGGCTCACGCATTGACCAGCGGCACCATCGCCTACGCCGCGCTGGACGTCACCGAGCCGGAGCCGATCCCGATGGAGTCGCCGCTGCTGTCGCTGGACAACTGCCTGATCGTGCCGCACATCGCGAGTTCGAGCATCGCCACGCGCACGCGGATCGCGGTCATGGCGGCGGAGAATCTGCTGGCGGGGTTGGCGGGTGAGCGCCTGCCGTACTGCGTCAATCCGCAGGTGTATGACAGGTAGTCGCACGCTTACGTTTCCCGCGTTTTTGTAGGGGCGTATCGCAATACGCCCCTACGCTGTCTTCACAACGAGGAGCCTTACCCCTTGTGATAATAGACTTCCCAGCCCAGATACTTCGTCAGGGCTTCGTAGACGGCATCGGCGACGGATGACAGGTTCACGGACACGTGGTGCTCGTAGCCGTTGGCGCAGATGAAGTTCAGCAGCTTCTGGAAGTTCGGCACCTGCACGACGCCATAACCGCCGAACGTGCTGATCGGATCGTCGGTGAAGGTGCCCTCGCCCACATACGCCGTGATCTTGCCCTGCAAATCGTCGGTGCTGATACGCAGATACGTGAACGGATCCGCCTTGACGCGCCCGTAGATCGTGCCCCACGTGTTATCCTTGCCCACGCTGCCCGCGATGATCTCCTGGTAGTCCATGACCGGCAGATCGTCGGTGAAGACGGTCTTCGGCAGGTTCGAGCAGTGGAACACCACACCCTTATCGGGATCGGTGCCGTAGTTGTTGTTCCAGTCCACCAGCGCGCTCGGCTGGCCGGATGCCAGCGCCATCGCGTACATGGCGGCGGTTCCGGCGATGTCCGTTTCGCAGGCGGAGGGCGCGAGGTTGTCGCTGAGCATGCTCATGATCGTGCAGGGCACCACACCGAAAAATTCCTGCATGCTCGTCCAGCACTGGATCGCGGTGGCGTCCAGCTCATTGGCAGCGATCCACTCGTCCAGCACGACGCCGAACCTGGCGATCTTACTCATGGCCGGCGCGGGGACTTTCGCCGCGTTCGCGTAACGCTTGACGGCGTCGATCTTCGCGGTCACACGCGCATCATTTTCCTTCAGGCGGCCGATGCGTCCGAACGCTTCCGACAGGTCAAGCGTTTCAATGCTGATCCCGGCGTTTTCCAACAGTTTTTCGCTGAAGCGCACCGTGTTAAAGGCCGTCGGGCGTGCGCCCAACATGCCGAAGCGGGCGCGGCGCATCCCGCGCGTGATGCGGCACACGGCGGCGAACTGCTGCAAATCGGCGCGGAAGCTCTCCGTTGTGGGATCAACCGTGTGCAGCGCGGTCAGCGTGAAGGGGATGCCGTACTGGCGCAGGTTGTTGCAGGCCGACATCTTGCCGCAAAAGCTGTCGCGGCGGTCCGCAAGCGACATCTTCTGCACGTCATCCGCGAACGCGTGGACCAGCACCGGCACGTTCAGGTTCGCCAGCCGCAGCGTATCCACGAGGCCGCGCTCTTCGCCAAAGTTGGGCAGGGTGATCAGCACGCCGTCGATCGTGTCGCGGTGCGCTTTGAACAGGTCGGCGCATTTGTGCGCGTCGCTCAGCGTGACGACGCTGCCGTATTCCGTCACCTCGGGATCGAGCGCGACGACGTCGATCCCTTCCTCCTCAAGCACCTGGAGGATGGTGGCCCGCCCGGACTTCGCCAGATGGCTGGGGAAAAACGAGCGGTTGCCGACGATCAGACCAAGAGTACTCTGTGTTTCATGCTATGCTCCTCAATTAAAAGTGTTGTAGATAAGCAAATTTGGTAAAGGGTTTTGAGTTGTGAGTTTTGAGTTTTGAGTGAGCCTCTGGTTGGCCCCTCCCTAAATCCCTCCCCACGCGGTGGAGAGGGACTTGATCCCCGCGTTTTTCCCCTCTCCACCCAGTGGGGAGGGGGCAGGGAGGGGCTGATCTCAGAACTCACGACTCACAACCCACCTCAACCATCACCTTGATCACGCCGTCCTGATAGGCCGCGTTGAGCGCGTAGGCGTCGCCGGTCTGCGGCAGGTCAAAGCGGTGGGTGATCAGGTCTTGCAGGGCGAACAGGCCGCTGTCTGCCAGCGCGATCGCGCGCGGATAGGTGTGCTTCATCCGGCGGCAGAGCAGCAGCGACAGTCCCTTACGCCGCGCCGACGAATGCTTGAACCCGGCCCGATCGTCGCCCGGAATCCCGACCAGGACGACCCGCGCACCGAGATCGGCCATCTCGACGGCTGTCCCCACGGCGTCGCCGCCCCAGGCCGCCTCAAACACGACACTCGCGCCGCGCCCGCCGTTCTGCGCCAGCAGCGCCGCCGCTGGATCGCCGCCCTTGATGTTGATCACGGCATCCGCGCCCCAGTGCTTGGCTGCATCCAGCCGCCAGTCGAACTGGTCGAAAGCGATGACGGGCATCGCGCCGGCCAGCTTCGCCAGCCTGATGATCAGCAGGCCAATCGGACCGCAGCCGAGCACAACCACGCTTTTCCCCACGCGGATCTTGGCGAGATCGACGGCATGCAGCCCCACGCCGAGCGGTTCCAGCAGCGCGCCGTCGTCCATCGTGAAATGATCGGGGATGGGGAAGCAGTTGCGCGACGGGACGATTACATAGTCCTGCAGCGCACCGTCATCCGGCCACAACCCCATAAAGTGCAGCGTCCGGCACAGATTGGGGTGGCCTTCCTCACAGCGATCGCAGTGCCAGCACGGCAGGCCCGGCTCGACGGCGACTCGCTGCCCCGGTGCGAGCGGCTGGTGCAGGCCGCTGTCCGCGTCCGGTCCGACAGCCGCGACCGTGCCCGCGAACTCGTGCCCCATCACCAGCGGGTTTTGCAGCACGGTATCGCCAATGCGCCCGTCCTCGTAGGTATGCAGATCCGAGCCGCACACGCCCACCGCCCCCACGCGGAGCAAGACCTGCCCGCGCCCCGGATCGGGCGGCATGGGGACCTCATCGACATGGAAATCGCGCGCGCCGTACAGTTTGGCGGCTTTCATGTTTCACTATCCTTTTCTGCAAGATTTACCCCTCCCTACATCCCTCCCCGCACGCGGAGAGGGACTTGTATTCACACGTGTTTTTCCCCTCTCCGTTTACGGGGAGGGGCAGGGGAGGGGTAAACGAACTGGAAACGTGCGGGCCTTTTTGGGCGATACGGGGTGTCGCCCTGTGCCCGATCCCAAAAGTGATCAGGTAATGCGATTGTGTAGGGGAGCACCCCTGTGTGCTCCCAGTGCGACGAAGTCGCACAGTTGAGCTTCGGCTTGGCTCAACCGGGCGGACACGGGGTCCGCCCCTACAATTGCCTCGATATTTTGGGAACAGGGCACCTGGGCGGGTTAATAAACCCGCCCCTACCTGTCCGCCGAATCTCCCCCTCTTTACGCCGTGGCAAGCGTGCTTGCACGCCGGGGCCGGGGGGTGAGGCTACTTCTTCGGCTGGCCGTAGACCGTCGTATAACGCTTGTGCAGGCTGGCGATATGCTCCGGCGAGATCGGGATCGGCTCGCCCAACTGGCAGGCGAGGAAGACCGTTCGCGCCACGTCTTCGCACATCACCGCCGCCTTGACCGCCGCTTTGGGCGTCGGGCCGACGGTGAACACGCCGTGATTCTGCATGATGACGGCGGGTGAATGTGGATTCGGCCCGTCGCGCAGCACGCGCACCACTTCGCGCCCGATCTCCTCGCCGCCGATGAGCGCGAACCCGCCGCACGGGATCACCCCGCCGAACTCGTCGGCCATCGCCGTCAGCACGCATGGAATATCGCGGCCGAGCGCGGCCCACGCCGTCGCATAGGGGCTGTGGGTATGCACGATCCCGCCCACCTGGGGCATCTCGCGGTAGATGGCGCAGTGGGTCGCCGTGTCGGACGAGGGCGCGAAATCGCCCTCAATCAGCGCCGGCGTTGGCGTCCACGACGACCATGTTCTCTGGGCCGAGTTCCTCAAAACGCAGGCCGCTCGGTTTGATCACCACGTGCCCGGTCTGCGGATCGCGCCCGCTGACGTTGCCGCTGGTCCACGCCACCAGCCCGTTGTTGGGCAGCTCGGCGTGCAGATCGGATACCAGTTTGCGCAGCGCTTCGTGCATCTCAGTCCAACCCCCTCGCCTGGTTGCGGATGGCGCGCAGGCGCTTCATCACATCGTTCTCGCCGCGCCCGAAATAGTCGTGCAGCGTGACGTATTCGGCGTAGAGCTTGTCGTACACGGCTTTGTGTTCGGGGATTGGCTGGAAGACCTCGTCCTTGATCTTGCCCATCGCGACCGCCGCCGCCTGGATGTCGGGATACGCGCCCGCCGCGACCGCCGCATGCATGGCGCTGCCCAACGCCGGACCCTGACTGCTGCCGATCACGCGGAACTCACGCCCGGTCACGTCCGCGTAGATCTGCATCAGCAGCTTGTTTTTCTCCGGCAGACCGCCCGCCGCGACCAGCTCCTTGACCGGCACATCGTTGTTCTCAAAGTTCTCGACGATGACGCGCGTGCCGTAAGCGGTCGCTTCGATCAGGGCGCGGTAAATATCGGGGGCGCGCGTGCCGAGCGTCGCGCCGATCAGCAGGCCGCTCAGGTCGACGTCCACCAGCACGGAGCGGTTGCCGTTCCACCAGTCGAGCGCCAGCAGGCCGTGCTCGCCGGGTTTCTGCTTGGCGGCTTCAGCTTCGAGATAGGCGTGCAGATCCATCCCGGCTTCCCTGGCGGCTTCGTGATACTCCGGCGGGACGGCGTTATCGACGAACCACGCGAAGATGTCGCCGACGCCGCTCTGCCCGGCCTCATAACCATAAATGCCAGGGATAATTCCGCCATCGACCACGCCGCACATGCCCGGCACGTTGCGCAGTTCGGTGCCCATCACCATGTGGCAGGTGCTCGTGCCCATGATCATGACCATGACGCCCGGCTCCGTCACGCGCGCCGCCGGAACGGTCACATGCGCATCGACGTTCGCCACCGCCACCGCGATCCCCGGCTTGAGGCCCGTCCAGCCCGCCGCCTCGTTGGTGAGTCCACCCGCGCGCCCGCCCAACGGGGCTAGCTCGGTCTTTAGCTTCGTCTCGACCATATCGGCCAGTTCGGGATGCAGCGCGGCGAGATATTCCCTGCGGGGGAACTTGCCGTCCTGATAAATGGCTTTATACCCGGCGGTGCAGGTGTTGCGCGTCTCGACGCCGCAAAGCTGCCAGATCGACCCAGTCCGCCGCTTCGAGCAGCCGGTCCGCCGCGTGATAAATCTCCGGCGCTTCGTTCAGAATTTGCAGCGTCTTGCTGAAGAACCATTCGGACGAAATCTTGCCGCCGTAGCGATCCAGCCAGGACTTCGCCCATCCGCCGCGCCGTCTCGTTAATCTGGTCGGCTTCGGGCTGGGCGGCGTGGTGCTTCCAGAGTTTCACCCAGGCGTGGGGATTATCGTGCCACTGGGGCAGGCGGGTCAGCGGCGTGCCGTCGGCCTTGGCAGGCATCATGGTGCAGGCGGTGAAATCAATGCCGACGCCGATCACGTCGTCGGGCGAGATGCCGCTCTTTTTCAGCGCCGCCGGGACGGCCTGCTGAAACGTGCGGATATAGTCATCCGGGTCTTGCAGCGCCCATTCGGGCGGGAGCGGCTTGCCGCTGTCGGGCAGGCGCTCGTCGATCACGCCGTGTGAATACTGGTACACGGCGCTGCCGAGTTCGGCTCCATCGCGGACCCGCACGATCACTGCGCGCCCCGACTCGGTGCCGAAGTCCACTCCAATCGTATATTTGTCTGCTGCCATTGTTTGTTCCTCTCTCAAAATAAAGGTGTTGGTGATTAGTTGTTGGTGGTTAGTAAACAGTGAACAGTTATCAGTGATCAGTTTTCGGCTGGCTTCCCCCTTCGCCCCCGTCTCCGGCCGAGCCAGAGGGGGAGATCCTGGTGTAGGGGCGGGTTAACAAACCCGCCCTGGGCGACCCGCCGGGTCGCCTCTACTCATAATGCGAAACCTCTGCTGCCTACTGCCAACTGTAAACTGCAAACTGCTCACTCCATGCGGCGCACGCTCTGCCGCTCGATCAACTCGCTGTGCAGGACGCGCTGGTGCAGCGGTGTGTTGGGATTCGTGATCAGCGCGATCAGATATTCGACGCTTTGTTCGCCCAACGCCGGGAAATTCTGGCGGACGGTCGTGAGCGGTGGCTCAAAATAGGCCGCTTCGGGGATGTCGTCAAAACCCACCAGCGAGACATCCGCCGGCACGCACAGCCCATGCTCGCGCAGCGCGCGGATCGCGCCGAGCGCCATCTGATCATTGGCGATCACGAGCGCGGTGAACGCTGCCCCCTGGTCCAGCAGGCGATGCGCCGCGGCGTAACCTCCGGCGGGCGTCCAGTCGCCCTCGGCAAAGGAACCCAGTTCCAACCCGGCCGCCAGGATCGTCTCGCGCCAGCTTTCGTGGCGCGCCCGCGCGTCAAACCAGTTCAGCGGCCCGTGGATCTCACTGATCCGGCGGTGGCCCATCGTGATCAGGTATTGGGTAGCCAGCCGGCTGCCGTGCCGCTGATCGATCACCACCGATGGCACCGACGTGCCCGGCTCCGCGTCGATCTGCACGAAGGGGATCCCGCCGCACAGCTTTTCAAGCTCGGCGTGCGTAACGCCCGCGACCGGCGCGATCAGCACCAGCCCATCGACGGCGTGATACCCCAGGCTTTCGAGCGCGTTGTGGATCTCGGACAGCGACAGGTTGCTGACGGTGGAAAAACTGACGCCATAGCCGCGCGCGCGGGCGGTCTGCTCCACATGACGCATCATCTGGGCGGGGCCATAGTGCGGAAAGCCATAGGTGATAATGCCGAGCATGTGGGTCTGATGGGTGGCGAGGCTGCGCGCCGCCCGGTTGGGGCGATAATCGAGCTTGCGGACGGCATCCAGCACGCGCCGCCGGGTATCGTCGGAGACATACGGGTGATTGTTGACCACACGCGAGACCGTCTGCGACGAGACGCCCGCCAGGTGAGCCACATCATCCAGGGTGACGCGCCGAGAATCGGAACCAGCCATCGTGACATCGTAAGCAGGAATATGTTTGCGCTAACATCATATCACGGATCGGCAGTTGGCGTCAATCTGGGCGTGATTACCCCTATCCCCCGGCCCCTTTCCCCGCGCGGAGAGGGGGAGTCGGTGATGCCGCTGTTTCCTCTCCCTGGCTTGGCCGGGGAGAGGGTAGGGTGAGGGGCGTTTCGTATATCTGCCCAACACAACCTCGTACGCTGTACTGAGGTAAATCTGCACGTCACTGATAACGCTAACAGGTGTCAGGGCGAGTGTCTGGCCGTGTTACCCCATTGATCTGGTCTTTCCTGGCCTCACCCCCTCAATCCCCCTCTCCAGCCGAGCTAGAGAGGGGAAGCGCGCCTTACTCCCCTCTCCGCGCGTGGAGAGCGGGCCAGGGGGTGAGGTAACTGCCTCCTGTGTGAACTTTTCGTGAAATGTCCCGATGTGGCGTCCCTGGTCCAAATTTCTTTGTACCAACTGTGATACAATTACGAGTCAGGGGATGGGAACATTGTGTCTCACAGAAGAGGGTTCGCGTGTCCGAACAAGAGAAGAAAATCTGCGCTGCCTGTGGCCACCCGAACGATCCCGCAGCCAGCAGTTGTGCGAACTGCGGGTCATCCTTTGGGGGGTTCGACGAAAAGACGATGGTCACGCCGCCGGGGCTGGCCGCGATCGAGGTGCTCGAACCGCTGATCCAGCCGCCCGCGCTCGGCGTCAGCGAGGTGATGTTCCTGGTGGGCGGGCAGAAAGAACCGATCACGATTGCGGTCCCGCCGGGGCAGAATTTTCTCCTGCTCGGCCGCCGCTCCGAGCGCGGCGAACCGCCCGACCTCGACCTCGCAAAATGCGGTCCCGCCTCAGGAACCGTCTCACGCCGCCACGCGATGATCTGGCTGCTGAACCAGAAGCCCACGCTCGAAGACCTCGGCAGCACCAATGGCACCTGGGTGAACGAAACGCAGCTTGACGTGCGCCAGCCGGTCCCGCTGAAAACCGGCGATCTGCTGCGGTTGGGGCAGTTGTTCATGTTTGTGTATTTCTCCACCGGCCCCAATGTGGTCGATGTCGTGGAGCTTGCGCAGCAGGGGGAGTTTTTTGGCTGGCCGCTCACACCGCAGGTGCTCACCTACTACATCGGCAGCTATTTGCAGGCGCTTGAGGATATCCAGACGATCGTCAACGAAATTCTGACGCAGCCGGTGGTGGAGATCGTGGTGAGCGATATTAATGTGCGCGGCACGATCCAGTTTTCGCTGCGCGGTGCGTCGGGCGCGATCCGGCTGGTATCGGAGAAAGTCGTGCCCTGGCGCAAGCAGCACGCCGAACCCTTGGGCCAGCTCTGGAAAGCCGATCAGGCGGCGCTCAACAGCTCGGAGGCGCTGCGGACGGCCGACGCCGTGCGCGAGTCGCTGAGTGATGAGATCAACCTGCTGACCAAGAGCATGCTGAACCGATTTGCGTCATTTTTAACCGGGACGGAGCAAGCGTATTTCATGCAGCAGATGCTTCCTCCCGTCCGAACGATAGCGCTGCATTCTTTGGAGCTTTCCGTCATCCGGCAGACACCACCATGAGCGTATCGACAGATCTGAGCGGGCAAACCATCAAGGGCTACGAGCTTATTCGCCTGATCGGGCAGGGGCGGTTTGGGATGGTCTACCATGCCGCGCAGCCCCAGCTTGGCCGCGATGTCGCGGTGAAGGTCATCTGCTCCGAAGTCGCCAATGATCCTGACTTTGTGCGTAAATTTGAAACCGAAGCCCAGTTGGTCGCCCGGCTGGAACATATCCACATCGTGCCGCTCTACGATTACTGGCGCGAGCCAGACCGCGCGTTTCTGGTGATGCGCTGGCTGCCGCGTGGCAGCGTGCGCGATTCGCTGGCGCAGTATGGCCCCTGGTCAGTGGGTGCCGCCGCTCGCCTCATCAACCAGATCGCGTCGGCGCTGGCGATGGCTCACCGCAAAGACGTGCTCCACCGCGATGTCAAGCCGGATAATATTCTGCTCGACGAAGACGCTAACGCCCTGCTGACCGATTTTGGCATCGCGGCCTCGGTGGGCTCGCTGCAAGGGCCGGAAGCCAACCAGCGCCTCGCCGGGACGCCGGCCTATATGGCCCCGGAGTTATTCATGGGCGATTCGGCCTCGCCCCAGTCGGATATTTACAGCCTGGGCGTGCTGATGTTCGAGGTGCTGACCAATACGCGCCCGTTCCCCGATCGCACCACCGAACAGGCCATGCATCATCACCTCGCCTCGCCGGTGCCCAGCCTGCAAAGCACCGGGCTGCCGCTGCCTACCGATCTCAATATGGTGATCTGGCGGGCGACCGCCAAATCGCCAGGGGCACGTTATGCCAATGTGCTCGATCTGGCCGGTGCGTTTCAGAGCGCCGCCGGCGGGATATTAGGCCCGGACATCACGCGTGGGCCGGTGGAGTTCGCTGAGCCCACCCCCACCAGCCCGACGCAGCAGATCGCTACCCTCATTATCGAGCCGCCGCTCCCGCCCGACAACCCCTATAAGGGGCTTCGTCCCTTTGAGCAGGCCGATGTGGCGGATTTCTTCGGGCGCGAAGCCCTGGTGGCGCGCCTGCTGGATCGGTTGGGCGGGTCCAGCCTGAGCCAGGGATTCCTGGCGCTGGTGGGCCCAAGCGGCAGCGGCAAATCGAGCGCGATCAAAGCGGGGCTGATCCCGGCGCTGCGGGCGGGCAGCCTGCCCGGCTCGGAGCGGTGGTTCGTGGTCGAGATGGTGCCGGGCGACGATCCCTTCCGCGCGCTCGAAGTGGCGCTGCAGCGGGTCGCAGTCAACCCGATCACGGATACCTTCCGGCAGTTGGCGACGGGCAGTCTGAGCCTGCTGAAGGTGGTCGAGCGGATTCTGCCGGGCGAGAACGGATCGCGGCTGGTGCTGCTGATCGACCAGTTCGAAGAGGTCTTCACGCAGGTTGAATCCGAAACCGAGCGCCAGCGGTTTTTGGACATGCTGGCGACGGCCATTGGCGGAATGTCCGACCGGCTGCTGCTGCTCATTACGCTGCGCGCCGATTATTATGACCGGCCGCTGCTCTACGAGCGGTTTGGCTCGCTGATCCGCGAATGCACCGAGGTGATCCTGCCGCTCAGTACGCAGGAACTCCAGGCGGCCATCATCGGCCCCTCCGAGCGTGCCGGGCTGGTGATCGAGCCGGAACTGGTCGCGGCGATCATCGCGGATGTCAGCCAGCAGCCCGGCGCGCTGCCGCTGCTGCAGTACGCGCTGACGGAAGTCTTCGAAAAACGCTCGGGTCAGGCGCTCCGGCTGGGTGCCTACCGTGAGATTGGCGGAATTTCCGGCGCATTGGCGCGGCGCGCGGACGAGGTCTATAACGGGCTGGCCCCTGACCGGCAGGATCTCGCCCGCCAGATGTTCCTGCGCATGACCGGCCTGGACGAAGATGATGAAGCGACGCGCCGCCGGCTGAGCTGGTCGGCGCTGACCTCACTCACCGAGGACTGGCAGGCGGTGAACGACATCCGCGATGCGTTTGTCAAGTACCGTCTGCTCACGGCGGACCGCGATCCGAAAACGCGCGAGCCCACCATCGAAGTGGCCCACGAGGCCCTGCTGCGCGCGTGGGGGCGTCTGAACGACTGGCTCGACGCCAGCCGCGAAGACATCCAGATGCAGCGGCGGCTGCAAGCGCTGGTCGCAGAGTGGCAGAAGGCCAACCGCGATGAAGGCTATCTGCTGGCCGGTACGCGGCTAAGCCAGTTTGAAGAGTGGGTCGTGTCGGCGCGGCTGCAACTGACGCGCGACGAGCGCGAGTATTTGCAGGCGTCTGCGGTGGCGCGTGCCGCGCGGCGGGCGGTTGAAGAGGCACGGCTCACGCGCGAAAAGACGCTCGAACGGCGCACGCGCAACGGGTTGATTCTCACCGTTCTCGTGCTGGCGATCGGTGTGCTGGTCGCGTTCTTCATGGCGCGGATCGCGCTGGATCAGCAGGACGTGGCCGAAGACCGGCTGGATTCGCTTCAGATGATGTCTCGCACCGACCAGGCGAACGCCGCGCTGGATAATCATGACCCGGAGCTGGCGCTGGCGCTGGCCTCGCCTCTGCTGGACGCTCAAGGCGAGCTCCCGCCGCCCGTTCGCCAGATGCTCTACCGGGCAGCCTATACGCCGGGGACGCGGCTGGTGTTTGACCGGCATGGTGCGCCCGTGCTCAGCATCGCGCTCAGCCCGGATGGCACGCTGGCGGCATCGGGGTCGGGGCGGCTCAACCCGCTCGGCGCGAAGCAGGACAACCGCGTCCGAATCTGGAACGCGGCCACCGGCGAGGAAGTACGCGTGCTGGACGGGCATACCGACAGCGTGTTGAATGTGACCTTCAGCCCGGACGGGAGGCTGCTGGCATCGAACGGCCTGGACAAGACGATCATCCTGTGGGATGTTGAAACGGGCGAACTGCTGCGCCGCCTGGAAGGTCACGGTGATTGGGTGAACCGGACGGCGTTTACGCCCGATGGCAAAACCCTGCTGTCCACGTCCGGCAATTTCTTCGTGACGGCGATCCCGGTGCCGGGCCTCAGCAGCGCGGACGCATCAGTGCGCGCGTGGGATGTGGAAACAGGTGAAGAAATTCGGCGCTTCGAAGCGGGTGACGACGGGCACCAGGATCCGGTTATGAGCCTGGCGATCAGTGCGGACGGGCGTTATGCCGCCACGGGCGATTCAGACGGGGTGATCATCGTGTGGGACGCTGCCACAGGCGACCTGATCCGCCGGATGGAATCGCGCGGCGACTGGGTGACGGCCCTGGCATTTACACCCGATGGGACTTTGCTGGTGTCGGCGTTGGGCAAACCGAGTAACGGCGGTTCGGCCGCGTCGTCCATGCTCGCCGCGGTGTGGGACGTGCAAACTGGCGAGCGGGTGCGCGATCTGGCCGGGCATACGAACGTGGTGAGCGCCGTCGCCATCAGCCCCGATGGGCGCTCTGTTCTGACCGGCTCGGCGGATTACAGCGTGCGCCTGTGGGATATCGCGTCGGGGCGGGAATTGCAGCGTTTCACCGGGCATTCCGATTGGGTGATGGGCGTAGCCTTTGGCCCGGATGGACAGTGGGCGGTATCCGTCTCCACCGATGGCACGGCGCGCGTGTGGGAACTCACGCCGGGTAATCTGGTCCGTCAATTCGTAACGGGCTCGCAGTCGCTGATTTACTCTGCTCGCCTCAGCGGGGATGGCCGTCTCGTCGTGACCGGGCATGATAGTGGGCTGGTCGTCGTGTGGGATGCCGCGACCGGGCAGGTGATACGCCGGATGGGCGAAGGCAGCGCGACCCACACCGCCGCCGTCTATGCCGTGGCGCTCAGCCAGGATGGCACGCTGGCCGTGTCCGGCGATGCAGCCGGCATGGTGACGCTGTGGGATGTGACCACGGGTGCGGAACTGCGTCACTTTGAGGGCCACCCGAACTCCGTTTGGGCCATCGCCATCAGCGCCGACGGGCGGCAGATTGCCACGGGGTCAGGTGAGCCGCAGGGCACCCCATCGGGCGACGATAACACCGTCAAGCTGTGGGATGTGGCGACGGGCGAGGAACTGCACCGCTTCGAGGGCCACCCATTCGCCGTGTGGGGGCTTGCTTTCAGCCCGGATGGACGCCGGCTCGTATCGACCTCCGGCTCGCTGCTGGAAAACAACAGCGGCAGCATCCGCGTGTGGGATCTTGAATCCGGCAAAGAGCTCCGGCATTTCGGCGGGCGCGACGATGTGGTCGTTAGTGTGGTCTTCAGCCCGGATGGTGATTTTGTGCTGACCGGGTCCAATGACAGCGTCGCGCGGCTGTGGAATGTCGGCACCGGCGACGAAGTGCGCCATTTCGAGGGGCACACTGGCTTTGTGGAAGGCGTCGCGTTTAACCCGGACGGCCACACGGTGATCACCGGCTCGGATGATAATCGGATCCGCGTGTGGAATGCGCTGAACGGCGATGAGTTATACAGCATCGAGGGTCATAACGACACGATCCGCGATCTGGCGGTGAGCGCGGACGGACGGCTGCTGCTGTCCGTATCCACCGACAACGATATACGATTGTGGCGGCTGGATCGCGATCTGGACGAACTCACAGCGTGGATCGGGGAGCACCGCCAGATCCGCGACCTGACCTGCGCCGAGCGTGTCACGTATCGCGTTGAGCCGTACTGTGAGGAGTAGCGGCGACCCGCGGAGTCCCTAGAGCTTGATATGAAAAAGGATACACCCGAGGGGATGAAAATGGGGATCTCGAACGGCCTCACCCCCTCAATCCCCCTCTCCAGCCGAGCTAGAGAGGGGGAGAACGGTGCTGCCTTTTTCCCTCTCCCTGGCTTGGCCGGGGAGAGGGCAGGGTGAGGGGCGTTTTATCCGCCATAATTAGTCAAACAACATAAGGGTGCTGACCGGATCGTGCCAACCAGGGCCGTTCACGGCCCTTCCGGTGCATAGCCCGGTGCTTGCAGCGCCGGGCGAGGCTACCGCTCCCCCACATCATCCCCCCGCGCGTGGGGCGGGCGGTGCCGCTCGGTTTCGGCCGAACTGCCGGGCGGTAGGGGCGGCGCGGGTGAATCCTCTCCCTCACGGCCTTTGCGCCACTTCTCGACCGCCAGCATCGCCTCTTTGGTGCCGATCCGCTTGAGGGTTTCGGCCGCGGCCCAGGTCGCCTGCCAGTTATCCCCATCCAGCGCGGCGACCAGCGCATCGACCGCCGGATCCCCGATGTCCTGCAGGGCGGCGGCAGCGGACCAGCGTGTATCCCAGTTCTCGTGCTTGAGCGCCTCGACCAGCGCCGCGATGGCCGGCTGTCCGATCTGCGCCAGCGCGCGGACGGCTGCCCGCCGCACGTATTCGTCCTCTTTGTCGAGCGTCTGGATCAGAGCCGGTACCGCCTCTTCACCCATCTCCCACAGCGCCTCGGCCGCGCCCCAGCGCACGCGCCATTCGCGGTCATGCAGCAGCTTGATCAGCCCTTCGATCGCGGCTGGCTCCTTGATCCGGCCCAGGGCATAGGCTACCGCGATGCGCACGTCCTTGTTGCTGTCGGCCAGCATCTCGATCAGATCGGGCACCGCGGCCGAGTTGCGGAGCTTGCCAAGCGCCTCCGCGGCCTGCCAGCGCACGCGCCATTCGGGATCGCGCAGCGCCCCGACCAGCGCCGGGATCGCTTCGGGCTCGCTCGATTCGCCCAGCAGGTCGATGATCGCCAGACGCACGCGCGGATCCTCGTCGCTCAGTGCATCGACCAATACCGGCACGGCCGACGCGCCGATCGCTTTGATCGCATCGCCGAAGATCGACGTGCTGCCGCCAAACGGACCGGGCCGCCCGGTGCGGATGCATTCGAGCAGGCCGACCACCGCCGCCGCGACTTTGAGCTTGCCGAGGACGCGCGCGGCCTCTTCGCGCACGCGCCAATCCTCATCGCGCAGCAGCCGCAGCAGCGCCGGGATCGCGGTTCGCTCCCCGATGTCGCCCAGCCGTGTCGCCGCGACAACTCGTTTATCGCGATCGTCACTTTCCAGCGCCTGGAGCAGCTTCTCCACGGCCGCCGGGTCGTCAGATGACAACCCGCCCAGCACGTCATCGGCGGGGTCACTGTCCAGACGCCCGAAGGTACCGAGACGGCGTCCGAATGCCGGCGGGCGTGACGCTTCGCCGGGCCGGGCCGGCCGGAAGGGGAACGAGCGGCGTTCCCCACGCGTCTGTGCATCCTGGAGCAGCTTGATCAGGCGGCCCCAGGGCGGGGCAGCGTTGGGCGCGAAATCCAGCCGGGGATACGCTTCCAGGCGGGCCGGCGCTTTGACCGCGCCGCGTGTGATCACCAGCACCTCGATATTCGCGCCGAGAGCAAACGTCCATTCATAGGCGATCTGCTGCGACGTGATCGCCGCCGGCGACCAGATCACCATTAGCGCGAAGGCATCACGAATCGCCTGGTCGGTGGCCTCGCGCCACCCCTCACCCGTCCGCAGACGTTCGTTATCCGCCCACGCGACGAAGCCCGCGCCTTCGATCTGCTGGATCAGATCCGCGACGAACGCGCCGTCTTCGCCCTGGTAGGAGATAAACACGTGCCCCATAAACACGATACTCCCTTCGCCAACCGGCCTGTCTCATCGGATACGGCATAACGAATCATGGCGTGTGGGATAAGGTTAGAGAGTTTGGTGCCGCGCGGCCCACGTCCCGCTGAATGGACAATAATACCTGTGGATGGGATAGTGTTATTATGCGACAGACCGGCCGGGTTGTGCAGCCCCCAATCTTGAGGGGCACACCGCAGCCTCATAGATCCGTGCAGCACGCGCAGCCGTTCCTCACCCTTATTGTAGGCGGGAACTCGCTTTCGTGGTCGGATTTTTTGCAGGGTTTTATCACTTTTTTGGGGTTTTTTACGGCCGCGCCGCCCATGCCGCGAGTGCGGCCCGCGCGCTGGAAATGTCCAGCCGTTTGAGCGCGGATTCGGCCGTCCAGCGGATCAGTGGTTCGGGGTCGTCCAGGCCGAGCGCCAGACATGGCACGACCTGCGCGGCGGCGTTGGCTTTGGGCTCGGTGCCGATTCGCTCCAGGGCGCGGATCACGCGGCGGCGCACGTCCGGCCGGGGATCGTCGAATGTCTCCGCCAGCCGGTCGATCGCGACGGCATGGCCGATCTTGCCGAGGGCTTCGGCGGCGGTGATGCGCACATACGCGTCGTCGGAATCGAGCGCGCGGATCAGGCTGGGGATGGCGTTGGGGTCGAGGGGCATGGGAAGCGCTCCAGAAGTAACAGAATGATTTTACTCAACGAAATTCTGAAGTACTTTCTCGGCTTCAGGTGTTCCTATTTCCGTCAAAGCCTTTTCCGCTACAAAGCGTACTTTCAGATAAGGATAAGGACTGGGAGGGAGTCGAACTGGCCAATAATCTTTTCATCATCTTGTAGATATGACGCAATAAACTTTATACGTATCCAGATCGGAAGCCTTTATCTCGGCGCATGATGGCATTGATTATCGCAGCACGCCACAAGACGCTGTTCTCATTTATTTCCATACTTTTTATCAACAGACTTGCTACACTCGGATCTCCTAATCTCGCTAATCCTTGAACAGCGGTAAAAGCTATAATGGTGTCAGAACTGGTAATACACTTAGCAATAGCCTCAATGGCTCTAGGATCAGGAAAGTGCGACAATGCGAATATCGCCCGTCCTTTCTTTAAGCCATCAGTGCGATCCATCACTTTTATCAAAAATGAATTGAAATCGGCCCAATCTTCATAAGTGAATTCACTATGAAGTCATCCACAAGATTTATTCCTGGTGCTGTGTAGTATTGGAATCCAGTATATAGCTTCACTTTCGCCAGACATCTTGCTGCCTCTTCAGTGCCGATTTCTCAATACTTCCGCTGCTTTTAGCTGACCTTCTCTTACAGCCTCGGCCAACCTGGAACAGCACGATCACTTGATAGTTAGATGCCTCAGCTAATACAAAAGCGGCACGAATACGAACGTCAAGTAGTGATAAGTGTGCAACAGCATCGCGGAGAGACGGTTGGCGCATCGAGGTGATATGGATTGCTCTTGGGTCTTAAATCCTGTTATGTTTTTTCGGATTGATTCGTCGAGATGGCTAAGTCCCTTCATGTGATACAAGCTGCACAGTCGGCGATATCTTTCGTGTTTTGCTGGTTTCTTCCTGTGTGAGCGGTACCAAAGATTTTCTAATTCGCGGAAAAATTTCTCCCAATCTCGTATTTTGCACGAAAGTCAACGTATTCCAGGGCATCTAGACGAGAGTGACGAGTAGTGCGTATCCAGCAACATATCGTGACTACATCCTTCTTTGCTCCACGCGCATAAGCCCATCGTAGGTGACGTATTCAGATGTTTTAGCTTCTGGTGTCATGACCACAATCTACAATATCGGAATTCTGAATCCCGTTATCAATTTCGCGGTCGCCAATCTTTTCCTAATCGGATATTTTCGCTGTCGATCCAGGTGGCATAACCATGCTGTTCAAGCTTGAGTCTTCAGTTCATCGACAAATCTTTGTCTTCGCGCTAATATGAGATGAAAATCTGCGCCATCGGTCAAACACTCCCTATGTCATATCATTCTACATTTCACGCTTCTCCATTTATACCTGAAAAATTAGCCTTGCGGGTAGCGCGCCTCGCCGGGCCGTGCAACGACCCGGCTCAATATCGAAAGGACCGCGAGCGGCCCTGACCAGCGCCGTTCACGGCGCTTCCGATACATAGCCCGCGCCCTTGAGGGCCGGGCGAGACCGCGTTCAGCCCCGGCCCCTATCTGTTTCACGCCGAAACGCCGTTATCCGACATCACCGGCCGCCCCGGTATCCCCACCCCCTCCCCGAACAGCGCGCGGGCGGACTCCGCCGCCGCCATCCTCCGCGCGCGATCGCAGCGTCGGGCACCAGGTCGAGCGCGGGCGAGGTCACGTCCGTGGACGTGGGCGAGGTCGCGCGGGCGTCGATCGGGCCAAGCTGGAAATACCGCGCGCGGATCTCGTCCACCGTCAGGATGCCCTGCGCCAGCCGCATCTCCTCGAACTGCTGCGAGCGATCCATCGGGCGGATGTCGTCAAAGCGCCCGACGAGATCCACCCCGTAGAAGGGCAGCAGGTCCGTCGTGATCTTCTCCGCGATGCGCACCAGCTTGGGCCACAGCGTCCGCTCGATGAACACCCGCTCGCCGACCAGCGCGTTCGCTTCGGTCGCGTTCTCGCTGAACATGCCCACCGGGATGCCGAAGATCTGGAAGATCTCCTCGCGGTTGAAGCGCCGCGCGTTCAGAAAATCCATATCCTGCTGGCTCAGCCCGACGTTGTGCCACTCCACCGACGCGCCGCGCAGAAAGGCGGTTTTGCGCTCGCGCCCGCCGTAGGCCGTGCGCCATTCCTGCTTGATGCGCTCGAAATCGGCGTCGGACACGCGATCCTTGATCGCCACCATGCCCGCCGGGACCGCCATCCCCTCGCCAAAGTAGCGCCGGTTCCAGTCCGCCATCGCCCGGTCGGATTCGACCGCCAGCCGCGCCGCTTCGAGCGCGCTCAGCCCGTAGTAATCGTTGGCGGGATGCCAGCGCCGGAAATGCACGACCTCGGACGATTCCAGCGGGACCTGCCGCCCATCGACCTCGTAGATATAGCCGCGCACGCCGCGCCGCGCATCCGGCACGATGCTCACCCGATCCGGGCGCAGCGGCCAGATCTCCTGCGGTGTGCCGCCCGGCTCCCCGGCCAGGAACCAGTAGGCATTGCCGTGAATCTCCAACCCGCCGACGGTATGCTCGATCAGCTCGAAGCGGCTCATGAGCGGATTCGGGCGGCGCAGAAGCTGCTCGAAGGGATGATCGGGCCGCTCGATGTCGCTGCCGGCCCCCGCCGGACGATCCGAATAGACGTGGAACGGCACCAGCGCCGCCGCTTCCGCGATCCGGTTCACCGCCACGTAGACCCACGGACTCGCCATGTAGACGCCGGCATAGTGCGCCGCCTGTCCGATCTCCGGCGCGACGATCGGCGCGGGATCGGCCAGCACGCTCGATTCGACGCGGTGGATCACGCTGGCCGGTCGCCATTTCACATACCCGATGCGCCGCAGCGCCCGTTCGACCAAGCTCGGTGGTGCAGGTTTCGCCATGATGTTTCTCCTTGAAGCGGTTAGCCATTAGCTGTTAGCAATTAGCTTTGAGTGAGTGGCTCGCGGCTTTTGCTTTTGGCTGGCTAACCGCTAATCGCTAATTGCTATACAAAACTGATTCCGCCACCGGCGTGTGTTACGCCGTGCCACGCCAGCGCCACACTGATCACACAGTCGTCATGCTCGCCGGGTGGCGCGCCGTAGCGATAGCGGCCGCTCGGCAGGCGTTCCAGGCTGAACGCCTGAAGCTCCCCGATCAGCACCGGATCGCGCAGCAGGGCGAGTTCGCCCCGCTCGATCGCCAGCACCAGCGACTCGATCAGCGGTGATTTGCTGGCGGATGTCGTCGTGAACGCGATCACCGGCAGTCCCTCCGCTTGCAGCGCTTCGATATTCGGCCCGCCGATGCTGTTGGCTTCCGCCCAGATTGTGTCGGGACGCCATTTCTCATACAGCGCCGCCAGCCGCCCGCGCTGCAAGCTCCACCCGATCTCGTTGAAGCGATCCAGCGCCACCAGCCGGCGCGCATGGGTGGCGATCACCGCGATACACGAGAAATCCCGATCGCGCGCCCAATCCACGCCGAAGATGTAGCGCTCGCCCGGCTCCGGCTCTGATCCCGGTTCGACGGTCGCCGCCGTCTCGACATGGCGGAAGACCGCGCCCGAATCCGCGAGAAATTCCGCTTCATATTCCTGCCGGTAGAGATGCTCCGGCAGCAGCAGGCGCGCCGCCACGATCTCGCCCGGATCGATCAGCGGGTTGGCGGTCGTCGGGAAGCGCCAGCTTTTCCACTCGGGATCCGCCTTGTTGCAGCCGCGCATATACAATCCCCAGAACCAGTTGCGCCCGTTTGGCGTGCTGAGGAACAGCGCCTCGCCCCGCCGATCCGCCAGCGCGGGACGGATCGCCGCGTGCCAGACGTCCGGGTGCAGAAAGGCCGCTTCGTCCATGACGACCAGATCCAGGCCCGCGCCGCGCAGTGCATCGGGATCATGCCCGCTCTGCACGCGGATCACGCCGCCGCCATACAGATCGATGCGCCGCATGTCCTCGCTTTTGTCGATCCATTCCCCCACCAGCGTCTTTTTCAGGCTGCGCCAGACATCATCCGCCATGCGGTAGGTCGGGCTGATCCACCAGCACGATCGCCCGGCCAGCGCCCGCTCAATCATCTGCATCTTGCCCGTCTCCGTCTTCCCGAAGCGTCTCCCGCACGCTACCACTTTGAAGCGCGCGGGGTGCCACAGGATTTCGATCTGCCCAGGGTGCGATTGATATAGGCTTACCATCCGGCGTCATGTACTCCACGCGAATTACTTTTTCGGACGATTCCTCCGGTTCGAATCCTTTGCGTTTCGTCAGCCCAACGCGATCCAGAATCTCGCGGGCGGCCTGCACCGCCAGCCGATCGTCGCCATCGAGCGCCCGGTGCAGCGCGCTGATCGCGTCGGGCGTAAGGTCCTGAAGCTGGTCAAAGGCGATGCGCAGCCGCCCGTTTTCGCGCATACAGGCCAGCAGCGCCCGAAAATCGGCGTTGGCCTGCCACGCGATCACAGTCTTGGGCAGGACATGGATTTCGCGCGCCACCTCCTCTGCCGTCTGGCCTTTCGCCAGCAGCCGGATCGCGCGGCAGACCCGCTCTTCGATCGTGGGCCGATCCCGTTGGTGTTCGTGTGCCATGTGCTCTCTCCCCACTTGGACCCTTCCCCCTGACCTCCTGGCGCGGTCAAGGGAAAAGGCGCGACTCCGGCCCGGCGGCGGCACTCACCCTCGCGGTTGGTAACGGTCCCCGCCCGCTGGAGAGGTAGGTTTGCAGGGCCGCGACCGCCACCGCTGCTGGAATTGAATGTATTTTAGCACGGATGTTCTGATCTTGTCTTGGATCTTAGATCTCATCTTTAGGTGTGAGATCTAGTGTCAGGGGAAAAATGGAGGGTGGCGCAGATCGGCGGGAAATAAATCGCCGGGCCATCAATGACCCGGCTATGTATCGGAAGGGCCGTCAACGGCCCTGGGTATCGATAGCCCTCTCAATATCGGACATGGTGGCCCTTAGACAGCCCTTAAGACAGGCCGTTTGACGAAATACTATCTGATACGTCTCTGATGGATCACCCGCCGCACGAGCACCTCCCAGGGATGAGCGTCGGTAAAATCCAGGTAATGGAATCCGACCAGCCGGGGATGAAGGTCGGCCGCTTGGTAAAGAACCGGGATTACCTTTTTGCCAACACCGAGCGCAAACGCCCACTCGTAAGTCACGTATTGAGATTGGGTCGCGCCGGGTGTCAGCACCACGACGACAGCCAATGCCTCCCGGATCGCCTGATCGATACCCTCGCGCCAATCATCGCCTGCGCGCAGTTGGTCCCTGTCGATCCAGACGTCGATCCCGCCTTCGGCGAAATGTTTTTTCATCTGGCCCACGAAACGTTTTTCTGCGCTGGATCTTTTGTACGAGATAAATACATGTGCCATCTCTTATCTGCTCCTCCTCTGCGCCTCTGCGGTTCAACTCTTCTTTTTGCTCTTGCTTTTCTCTCGTTTTCCCTTTGTCTTTCTCTGTGCCCTCTGTGTCCTCTGTGGTTCATCTTTTTTATTTTCATACGCTTGCCCCCGCGACACCAGTGCGGCGAGTGCGTCCGGCGTGCCGATCGCGGCCAGCGCATCGGCGGCGAGCCGAACCAATGCGTCATCGTCGCTCGCCAGCGTCTCGATCAGCGCCGGGACCGCGCTGGCATCACCCAGTGTGCCGAGCGTTACGGCGGCGGTGCGGGGTGCGAACCAGCCGGGCATCGTCAGCGCCTCGATCAGCGCGGGCACGACGGCGGGCGATCCGATCCGGCTCAGCACCCACACGGCGGTCCGCCGGCCGATGCGCGCGTCACTGCGCATGATCTCGACCAGACCCGGCACCGCATCATCGCCAAAGCCCACCAGCGAATTGGCGGCGGCACGGCTGACGGAATCATCGGGATCGGCCAGCGCGGCCAGCAGCGCGGGCAGCCCGTCCGCACTCCCGATCCGCCCCAGACTTTCCGCGACGGCGCGGCGCACGTCGGCAAAGATCGGATGCGTGGCGGCGGCGACCAGCGCGAACCGCGCGGCGGGGTGGTCGATCCCGGCCAGCGCCTGCACAGCGGCAAGACGTTCGGCGGCGGTATGCGCGTGCAGCGCCGCCAGCGTATCACCCACGGCGGCAGGGATGCCCGCCGGCACTGGGATCGCCTCGTAGCTGAGCAGGTCCGCCCGTTCCCATACGCGCACACACAGATCCTCCCAGCGCGGCGACAAGGTGAAATCCAGCGGATCGAGCGCCGCCAGCCGGGGATGCAGCTCGGTGGGCGCGGCGATCACCGGGATCACGTCGAAGCCAGCCCCAAGCGCAAATGCCCATTCATACGTGATCACCTCCGCCGTGCGGGCGGTGGGTGACATCACCGCGACCAGGGCGAACGAGTTCGCGCAGAGCCGCTTCGATCCAGGGATACCAGACCGTCCCCGCGTCGGGCAGGGGATTCAGTTCCGCCGTGAACCCGGCGGATTCGAGCTCCTGCTGGGCGGCGAAGGCAAAATCGGCGTCGCTGCGATGGTAGGAGATAAAGACGTGTGCCATAAAAAACCCCTGTCAGCGTATAAAAAGATATGACCGCCGGACATGGCGCGCGTCTCCCCGATTGCCCTAATAGACGCCCGCCGCAACCCGTCCGGCGGTTTCCTCTTGTATGATAACATGGAAACCTCACCGGAATTCAAGTGAAAAGCTTTTCACCACAGAGAGCACAGAGCACACAGAGAAAGACAAGGAAAAAGGCAGAGGTTGTTAGGCACTTGTATCCCCTCTTCATAAGGGATTTCCGGTGGGTTAGCCCTTCCCTAAATCCCTCCCCACGCTGTGGAGAGGGACTTAATCGCCTCCCCTTTTTTCCGCTGGTTGGGAAACCGGGCCGGAGGATAGGGGCTTTACGCTTTCCACGCGCACACCTAGAAATCGGCGGGTTTGATGCTGTTTAAGAATTAAAGCGGGATACGCCGTGATGTTTACCCCTATCCCCCGGCCCCTTTCCCCGCACGCGGAGAAAGGGGAGCGCGCTGGAAGTCCCTCTCCGTTTACGGGGAGGGATTTAGGGAGGGGTAAACTCACGGGAAAAATACTATTCGTCAACGCTTACAGTACATCACACGCTCTAGGAATCTCTGTGTCCTCTGTGTCCTCTGTGGTGAACTTTTTTGCTCCTTGCTGCTTGTCGCGCCCCGCCGCGCCGCGCTATAATGCGCCCCATGCAGCGCTTACCGTCCGACCAACATCCCCGCCCCTGGTTCCTGTGGGGCTTCAGTCTGCTTGTGATTCTGCTTGGTTCGGCCAACCTGCTGCTGGCGCTCGACCAGGCCCGCCACGCCGACCACTACCGCGACCTTGGCGTATCCTACCCGCCCCTGCTGCGGGCCGCGTTCGCGCTCGGCTGGGGACTCGCGCTGGTGTGGGCCGGTATCGGGTTGGCACGGCGGCGATCCTGGGCACGGCGCTGGATTCTCATCGTGTTGAGCAACTATGGCGCGTTCCGCGTGTTATGGTTGATCGTGTACGCCCAGTCCGATTACAGCCGGGGCCAGATCGGCTTTCAGATCGCGCTCACCGTGGGGCTGATCGGGCTGGCGGTCTGGATCATGCGCGGACGGCGGGTGCGCCGGGCTTTTGAACAGCACCCGGCCGCCGTTTTGAGTCTGCTTCGATCTGACAACAACGCGGAGACATCGGGAGAAGCCTATCAATGACAAACCCCAGGATTGAACATCTGAACCAGATGCGTCTGAAAAGCGTGGCGGGTGGTGGCCCGGATCGCGTCGCCAAGCAGCACAAGTCCGGCAAGCTGACGGCTCGCGAGCGCCTGGATCTCCTGCTGGACCCCGGCAGCTTCCGCGAGATCGATGCGTTTGTCATCCAGCGCGAACGTAACTTCGGCATGGATAAACCCGAAAACCAGATCCCCGGCGACAGCGTCGTGACCGGCTGGGGCACGATCAACGGGCGGCTGGTGTACGTCTATTCGCAGGATTTCACCGTGATGGGCGGCTCGCTGAGCGAAGTCCACGCCGAGAAAATCTGCAAGATCATGGAAATGGCGATGAAAAACGGCGCGCCGGTTATCGGCCTGAACGACTCCGGCGGCGCGCGTATTCAGGAAGGCGTCGTCAGCCTGGGCGGCTATGCCGATATTTTTCTGCGCAACACCCTGGCCAGCGGCGTCATCCCACAGCTCAGCGTGATCATGGGGCCGTGTGCGGGCGGGGCGGTCTACAGCCCGGCGCTGACCGATTTCATCTTCATGGTCAAGGACACGTCGTATATGTTCGTCACCGGGCCGGACGTGGTGCGCGCGGTGACCCACGAGGACGTCACCTTCGAGGAGCTGGGCGGCGCGATGACGCACAACGCGCTCAGCGGGGTGAGCCATGTCGCGGCCAACAGCGAAGAGGACGCGCATGTTCCTGGTCCGCGAGATCCTGGGTTATATGCCGCAGAACAACATGGAAGACGCCGCCCTTCGAGCCGCCCAAGGATGATCCGCTGCGCACCGAAGAGGATTTGAACAGCATCGTGCCGGACGATCCGAGCAAGCCGTATGACATGAAAGAGGTGATCCGGCTGATCGTGGACGAAGGGCGCTTCTTCGAGATCCACGAGCATTACGCGCAGAATATCGTGGTCGGCTTCGCGCGGCTGGGCGGCTACAGCATCGGCATCATCGCCAACCAGCCAGCGGTACTGGCCGGCGTGCTGGACATCAAAGCCAGCGAAAAGGCCGCGCGCTTCATCCGCTTCTGCGACTGCTTCAATATCCCGATCATCACGTTTGAGGATGTGCCCGGCTTTATGCCCGGCATCGAGCAGGAACACGGCGGGATCATCCGCTCCGGCGCGAAGCTGCTGTATGCCTACTGCGAAGCGACCGTGCCCAAGATCACCGTCATCACGCGCAAGGCTTACGGCGGCGCGTACTGCGTCATGAACAGCAAGCACATCCGCAGCGATCTCAATCTCGCGTGGCCGACGGCGGAAATCGCCGTCATGGGGCCGGAAGGCGCGGTGAGCATCATCTTCCGGCGCGAACTGGCCGAGGCCGATGATCCCGGCCGCGCGCAAAGCGGAACTCGCGCAGGACTACCGCGAGCGTTTCGCCAATCCCTACGTCGCGGCGGCGCGCGGTTACGTGGACGATGTGATCGTGCCGTCCGAGACACGCCCGCGCCTGATCAACGCGCTGGGGATGCTGCAAAACAAGCGCGACAGCAACCCGCCCAAGAAACACGGCAACATGCCGCTGTAGGACGAGAGAGAGAACCGTGATTGAAGCTCATCCACCCGATGAGGCGCACACCACTGCGGATTATCCCACCGGGATTCTGACCCTCGCCGGGCTGCTGATCGGCGCGCTGATCGGGGCGGCGCTGGGCGAAATGCCAGTCGGGATGGCGGCGGGGTTGGCGGTTGGCGTGGGGATCGACTCCCTGCTAAACCATTGGGTAAACGGCGTATCCGCCGAGCGGGACGCGCGCAAGTTGAGTAAACAGTGAACAGTTTTCAGTTCTCAGCAAACAGTGAATTTTCGGGCTGCGATATGCCCTGCCAATAACTACAACTAAAAACTGTTTACTGTCTACTGAAAACTGTCAACTTGTGAGGAACATCGTGAGCGAGTCACCCAATCCGACAGCGGCGAAACCCCAACGCTGGCTCGTGGTCCAGGCCAGCGCGCTGCTCGAAGCCGTCTCGACCAGCAATTACGCCTGTTACGGGCGGGGCGGGGTGCCGCGCTATCCGATCGCGCGCCGGACCGGCAACGGCCAGGACCCGGCGGAACTCTGTGTCGAGATGCGCGTGCGCAGCGCGGATGGCACGCTCCGGCTGGCGAGCCTGGATCTGACGCTGAACCAGCACGAAAAGACCGATCAGCGCGCGGTGTGGATCGGTTATATCGAGACGCAGCGCTTGCAGGTGATCTGGATCTGGGACTTCTACCGCATCCTGAGCCATGTCGCCTTGCGTGCGGGCGAGCCGCCGCCCGGTGTTGAGCCGGATCCGGCCTGGAAAGAGGCGCTTGAAGCGGTACGCGGCCTCGCGGCGGGCGACGAGATCGCGTTTGACGTGCGCTCGGCCTGCGGGGATATTCACCAGGCGCACACGCTGACGAGTGCGCCGAAGCCCTGGGAGCCGGGGAAAAGCAGCGGTTAGCGATTAGCCATTAGCTGTTAGCCGTTAGCGAAAGTATTATTACAGCCGCTCTCATCGGGGTTGTCCTGAGATTGTCAGAAGCGGATTCCAGCGCACTTATCCATTATGAAGAGAACAGTGATTTGCACAGCGAAAGCTAACCGCTAATCGCTAACAGCTAACGGCTTATTCGAGCGAAGCGAGAACCCATCATGACCGAAACGACCCTGATCCGAAAAGTGCTCATCGCCAATCGCGGCGAGATCGCCGTGCGCATCATCCGCGCCTGCCGCGAGTTGGGCGGCATCCAGACCGTCGCGGTCTATTCCGACGCGGACCGCGAGGCGCTGCACGTGCGCTATGCCGAAGAAGCCTACAACATCGGCGCGCCGGCTCCCCGCGAAAGCTATCTGAACATCGGCAAGCTGATCGACGTGGCACGCCGGTCCGGCGCGGATGCGGTACATCCTGGGTATGGCTTTCTCAGCGAGCGGGCGGAGTTCGCGCAGGCCGTGATCGATGCGGGTCTGACCTGGATCGGCCCCTCGCCGGACGCGATCGATCGGATGGGCGATAAGCTGGCCGCCCGCGAGTTGATGGAAAAAGCGGGCGTTCCGATTGTGCCGGGCACCCCGCCGGGTCTGAACGACGGCGCGCTGATGTACGAAGCCGGCAAGATCGGCTATCCGCTGATGGTCAAGGCGGCGGCGGGCGGCGGCGGCAAGGGGATGCGCGTCGTGCGCGAGCCGGACGCAGCTCGAATCGGCGCTGGCATCGGCGCACCGCGAAGCGGAAGCGGCCTTTGGGGATGGCACGGTGTATCTCGAAAAGCTGATGGTTGGCGCGCGGCACATCGAGATCCAGATCCTGGCCGATATGCACGGCAACACGATCCACCTGGGCGAGCGCGAGTGCAGCATCCAGCGCCGCCACCAGAAGCTGTTTGAAGAATCGCCCAGCCCGTTTATGGACGATAAGCTGCGCGGGAAGATGGGGCAGGCGGCGGTCCGCGCGGCCCAGGCGGTTAATTATGTCAACGCCGGCACGATTGAGTTCCTGGTCGATCCCGCCAAGCGCTTCTATTTCCTCGAAATGAATACACGCCTTCAGGTTGAGCACCCGGTCACGGAACTGGTGACGGGCGTCGATCTGGTCAAGGAGCAGATCCGCATTGCGCGCGGCCGCCGGATGGGGCCTGTGGACGGCGTCAAGGTGACCGGCTGGGCAGTCGAATGCCGCATCAACGCTGAAGATCCGTACAACAACTTTTTGCCGTCAGTGGGCAGTCGTGACGGTGCATATCACGCCGACCGGGCCGGGCGTCCGGCTGGACGCGGGGATTTATGCCGGCTACGAGGTTACGCCCTACTACGACTCGATGCTGGCGAAGCTGATCGCGTGGGGCGAGACGCGCGGTGAGGCGATCCTGCGCATGCGCCGCGCCCTGGCTGAATACAAGATCATGGGGCTGAAGACGAATTTGCCCTTCCACCAGACGGCTGCTGGACAGCACGCGCTTCATCGCCGGGCGTTACGATACCCATTTTGTCGAGCAGTTCATGACCATGCAGGGCGACGATCACGAGCTGCGACCGGAACGGGTCGAGGCCGCCGCGATCATGGCGACGCTGGTCGAGCACCAGGCACGGCGGCAGGCGCTCCAGTTCGACGGGACGGCGAGCCGCCCGCGCTCGAATTGGAAATGGTCGGAGCGACGGTAAAAGAAGGCCCCTCCCCCTGCCCCCTCCCCACAAGTGGAGAGGGGAACTCACCCGCGATCAAGTCCCTCTCCGCCTGCGGGGAGGGATTTAGGGAGGGGCAAACTAAGAAAGCGACAGATTCTCTGATGAGTGACGATAAACAGCCATTCAGGTCGCCAAAAACAGGCGGATTATGGGAAAAGCTCAAATCGTTAGCACGAGAGAAACGCCGCGAGCCCACCCCGGCGGAAGATCGCCTTTGGCAGTAATTGCGCCGGGATCATCTGGATGGTGCTCATTTCCGACGCCAGCATGCGATTGAACGATTTATTGTCGATTTTTATTGCGCTCAGGCTCGCCTGGTTATCGAAGTGGACGGCCTGATCCACAATTACACACCAGAAGAGGACACTATTCGCCAGGAATTTCTGGAAAGCATGGGCTTGAGCGTGCTTCGGTTTACCAATGAACAGGTTTTCGGGGAACTTGATGGAGTGCTTGCCGCAATTCGTGAAGCGATTCTATGACTAGCCCCTCCCCCTGGCCCCCTCCCCACAAGTGGAGAGGGGAATCACCCGCGATCAAGTCCCTCTCCGCCTGCGGGGAGGGATTTAGGGGAGGGGCTTTTCACCGCATGAGGAAAACAACCGTATGACGCAATCATTTAACATCTCAAAATTACTCAATCTCAACCTGCTGCTGATCTTCGGCGTGGTCGCCGTGATCCTGCGCCTGTCGGGCGGCAGCGACGTGGCGGTTTTTGCCACCTCCGCGCTGGCGATCATCCCCTTGGCCGGGCTGATCGGGCAGTCCACCGAGGAAATCGCGGTACGCACCGGCCCGCAGATCGGCGGGCTGCTCAACGCGACGCTCGGCAACGCGGCTGAACTGATCATCACAATCTTCGCGCTGCGTGAAGGGCTGCTCGAACTGGTGCGCGCCTCGATCATCGGCTCGATCCTGGGCAACCTGCTGCTGGTCATGGGGCTGGCGATCCTGCTGGGCGGGCTGAAACACGGGCTTCAGATCTTTGACCGGCGGCGCGCCACGATGAACGCGACTCTGGTGGTGATGGCGTTTATGGCGCTGGCGATCCCGTCCCTGTTCGACGCAACCTTTGTCGAAACCGAGGAATTCGAGTCCGAACTGCTGCTCAGCGAAGGGATCGCGCTGATCCTGATCGTCCTGTATGTCGCCAACGTCGTCTATTCACTCTTTGTGGTCCACGAGCCTGCCGGCGCGGTTGTCGCGGAAGAACACGCCCACCAGCCCAAATGGTCTACCGGGTTCGCCGGGCTGGTGCTGGCCGCTTCCACCATCGGCATCGTGTTTATGTCCGAGTTTCTGGTCGGAACGGTCGAGCCGGTGGTCAAGGAACTGGGTTGGAGCGAACTGTTTGTCGGCGTGATCATCGTGCCGATTATCGGCAACGTCGCGGAACACCTCGTCGCGGTGCAGATGGCGATCAAAAACCGGATGGAACTCAGCATGACGATCGCGCTCGGTTCCAGCCTGCAAGTCGCGCTGTTTGTCGCGCCCGTGCTGGTCTTCATCAGCCTGCTGTTCGATGAAAAGCTGGTGCTGGCCTTCACCGTGCCCGAAGTGATCGCGCTGGCGGCGGCGTCCTACGTGGCGGCGCTGGTCGCGGAGGACGGCGAATCGAACTGGTTCGAGGGGCTGATGCTGCTCGGCGTGTATCTGATCGTGGCGCTGGCGTTTTTCCTGCTGCCCGAAACCGCCGAGATGATCGTGCATTAGCCACGGGGTCAACCGGCTCCGTATAACATACGTACCGATTAGGGCTATTGTGCTCTTTAAGAAATTGTGCCGGATATACAAGGGAAACGCCCCTCACCCTGCCCTCTCCCCGGCCAAGCCAGGGAGAGGGTACCGCGCGGCGCGTTGCTCCCCTTCCCCTAGCTTGGCTGGGGGAAGGGGACAGGGGGTTAGGGGCGTTTATCCGGCATCATTTATAAAACTGCATGATGGCCCTTCCGAGCGACAGCCGGGGATTCATTCCCCGGCGCATTCCATAACCACAAGGAGATTTTGATGAATTCGATCCGTCGATTAACCCTGGCCGCAATCCTCATTGTCACGCTGCTGGCCGGGAACCTGCTCGTGAGCGCGCAGACGGCCGGAACCCCGGAGGAGATCTGCGCCGCGGCCACCGAAAACCTGTCCGAGCCGGAGAACCGCACCTTCGAGAAAGCCGAAGACGTGCTGCAAGAGGGCGTGGATTACTGGGCGGTGATCTGCACCGACGCCGGGCCGATCTATCTCGACCTGTTTGAAGCAGAAGCGCCGATCACAGTCAACAACTTCGTGTTCCTGGCGCAGCAGGGTTACTACAACAACACCACCTTCCACCGCGTGCTGCCCGGTTTTATGGCGCAGGGCGGCGATCCGACCGGGACCGGCGGGGGTGATCCCGGCTACGAGTTCGAGGATGAAACCGACAACGGTCTGGTCTTTGATGAGATTGGCCTGCTGGCGATGGCGAATGCTGGTCCAGGCACAAACGGCAGCCAGTTTTTTATCACCTATGGCAAGCCCGACTGGCTGAACGGCAACCATACCATTTTCGGGCGCGTCTACCAGGGACTTGACGTGGCCGAACGGCTCACCCCGCGCGATCCGCAGCAGAACCCCACCGACGCAGGCGCGGCGCTGGAGACAGTCGTGATCGTTGAAAATCCTGCCGATGTCACCGCCACGCCGGACGGCCCGCCCACCCTTGAGCATTTCCAGACGCTGCTGGAACAGAACATCGCCAGCCGCATCAGCACGAGCTTCACGCTGCAAGAGGAATACTCGCACACGTATGACGCCGCTGCTGAGGCGGAATCGTGGCGCGAAGACGGCGGCGATGAACTGGCGGATTACATGACCGCGTACCTGTCCGATCACGGCTTCCAGGGCACCGCCGCGATCCTGATGTCGATCAGCGAGTGCCCGGAAGATCCCGAAGCGCTGCCTATCTGGCTGGTCGGCTTCCAGGTATCGGATTACGGGACGGCCGATGCCGCGCAGCAGGTGATCTTCGACGATGCCCGCGCGGATATGTTCGTCAGCACCGGCGCGTATGAATCCTACAGCGATCTGGCCGATAGTGCGGGGCGCGTCTTCCGCATGCCGCTGGCCGAGCCGCATTCGTGCGGGGATAATGGCGTTTATTACCGGCTTGAGATGCCCTACGGGCGCTATATCCTGACCACCGATCTCGTGGTGGACGCGAATTTCATCAACGAAAGCGCGGACATGCCCGCCGATCAGTATCTCAGCCTCATCACTCAGGATCTGATGCTTGGCGCGCTCGGCTCGGTGCTGGATCGCGGCACGGCTGCGGAGTAGGTAGCGGCCAGCGGTCAGCTTTCAGCTAAAAGCAGGCTGCGAGAAATGTTTGAAGGAGTGAAGGCTTGCCCCGGCCAGCCAGAGCCAACCCCTCCCTAAATCCCTCCCCGCACGCGGAGAGGGACTTGTTTCGTCCTGCCTTCCCCTCTCCGTTTACGGGGAGGGGACAGGGGAGGGGTAAATGTTAGGCGGATCACCAGGCGCGACACCATGAGGAGCACATGAAATACCAGACCATCGTCTATGGGCAAACGTTCGACATCGACATCAACGAAGACGGCCGCCTGCTGGTCAACGGCGAAGAGCGCACGGTCGATTTCCGGGTGCTGCGGCGCGGCGAGATGTATTCTCTGCTGCTGGATCATCTCAGCTTTGAGGCGGTCGTCGAGGAACGCGAAGACATTTATCATGTCCTGATAGCGGGCGACCTCTACGAAGTCGAGGTGACGGACGAGCGCAGCCGGCGTCTCGCCAGCGCGTTCATGGCCTTTGGCGACACGGGCGGCGAGGTGTCGATCCGTGCGCCGATGCCGGGGCTGATCGCGCGCGTCCCGGTGGTCGAGGGGCAGGCCGTCAGCAAGGGTGAAACGCTCGTCATCCTTGAATCGATGAAGATGGAAAACGAACTGAAATCCCCGCGCGATGGCACGGTTCACCGCGTTTATGTGTCGGCGGGCGAAAACGTCGAGCAGAACAAAGTCCTCGTCACCGTCGCGTAGGTCAGGCGCGGATGGCACCCGGCGTGATGCGGGTATAATAGGCGCGCGTGGACACAGGTCCGGGCGCGCTGATTATTTCCCGGCCTGTAGCGGCGAACTTGGGGAGCTTGCAACGTGCGAAACCATCTGCAAACCTCACCCCCCGGCCCCCTCTCCATGCACGGAGAGGGGGAGAGAGCGGGTTCAGAAGTTCCCTCTCCGCGTGTGGAGAGGGGATTTAGGGGTGAGGTAGATCTTTTCAAACGGATTCCGAATAGGTGGCTGGACGCGCTGTGGCTGATCGGGCTGGCGCTGTGGATGCTCAACGGCTATAACCTCGTGCCATTCCACGGGGACGAGGCGACGATTATCGATATGAGCCACGATTATGCCTATCTGGTGCACGAGCGCGATCTGGACCGTGTGCTCTACCGCGACTCCCCGCCCGATCCATCCGCGCAGGAACTCCGCATCCTGAACGGCACGGTTGGCAAAATGGCGATCGGCCTCGCGTGGGATCTCGCCGGGCTGTCCGTGGACGATCTGAACGATCAGTGGGTGTGGGGCGCGCCGTGGGACTGGAATCTCAGCGACGGGCACATGCCGGGCGAGCGGCTGCTGTGGGCGGCGCGGCTGTCCTCGGTGCTGATGCTGGTGATCAGCGGGTGGGCGCTGTTCGCCATCACCCGGCTGACCATCCCGGACCGGCTGGCGGCATATGTCGCCACCGCGATCTATGCCACGACTCCCGCCGTCCTGCTGAACGGACGCCGAGCCATGTTCGAGGGATCGCACCTGTGTTTCGCGCTGCTGGCCGTGCTGGCGGCGATGCTGCTCGTGCGCGAACAGGGCAATCCCGGCAAGCGGCGGCGGCGCCTGGCCCTCTGGTCGCTCCTGCTGGGCATTCTGAGCGGATTTGCCATCGCCAGCAAACACACCGCGCTGATCACGGTGGGCGCGGTCTGGGCGGCGGTCATGCTCCACCCACTGATCTGGCCGGGCGGTGGGTCGCTGCGCGCGCGCATTGTGGGCTACAACCGGCGGCGGATCGTGCGGTTTCTTGTGATTGTGGATCTGGCCGTCCTCATTTTTCTGGCGCTGAATCCGGCGTGGTGGTCCGATCCGCTGACCATGCCGGGGCGCGTCAGAGGGAACGCGCGGCAGTCCTGCTCGACGGGCAGATCAGCATTATGGCGGCTACGACAACCTGGGCGAACGGGCGGCGGCGCTGGTCAACGCGGCGTTTTTCGCCCGCCCGCAGTATTATGAAGTGGCCTATTGGAAAGCTGACATTGACGATCAGATCGCCGCGTATGACGGCCAGTGGTACGCGGGGCGGGGCGGCGGCCCGGTGTGGGGCGTGATCCTCGTCGCCCTGTTCGCGGCCGGGCTGGTGTATGCGCTGCCGCGCTGGCGCGAGCCGGGGATGTGGCTGGCGCTGGTCTGGCTGGGGCTGACGGCGCTGGCCCTGCTGATCTCGGTGCCGCTCGAATGGCAGCGCTATTATATCCCGCTGCACGCGCCGGTCGCGCTGATCGGCGGGGCGGGCGCGGTGTGGGTCAAAAAGCTGGCCTCACCCCTAAATCCCCTCTCCATGTGATGGAGAGGGGACTTGACTCTCCCGTTCTCCCCCTCTCCACAGCGTGGAGAGGGGGCTGGGGGGTGAGGCTCATCCAACACAATGAGAGATATTTATGCTGTTCCTGATTAATCCCCTCGACCTGATTGGCGTGCTCTTTGGGCTGGTATTCGCCTATCCCTGGGCGCTGATGCTGCTGCCGCGCGAACGGCGATCCCCGCTGGCGCTGATCGTCGTGACCGTGGCGCTGAGTCTGGGCGCGCTGACCCTGTGGATGATGGCGCTGGCGCTGATCGGCGCGTTGAGCTTCGGAGCCGTGCTTGGCGGGATCGTGCTGGCGTTCGCCGCGGGGCAGCTCTGGGTGCTGCGGACGCAAGCCGTCATGCCGGGCGCGCCACAGACTCCGCTGGTGCAGCGGATCCGCACCGACGCGCGGCAGCGTCCGCTGATGGTCGGGGCGGCGCTGGTCGTGGTGGGGATCGGGGCGCTGGTTGTCTTCAACGCGCTGTACTGGCCGTTCACCGACGACGACGCGGTGTCGATCTACGCGACGCAGAGCCTCCACATCTACCAGACGGGCGAACTGCTCACCGGCGAGGGACTGTACGAAGCCTATCCGATGCTGCTGCCGCTCAGTCATGTGTACAGCTACCTCGTCGCGGGCGAGGTGGACGAGTATCTCGCGCGGATCGCCGTCGCGGCGCTCGGCGCGGGGACGCTCGCGGCGGTGTACGTGCTGGGGTGCGCGCTGTACGACCCGGCGACCGGGCTGGCAGCGGCGGTCCTGCTGGCGCTGATCCCCGCGTTCGCGCGGTGGGCGTCCAGCGGCTACACCGACATCCCGGCGGCGTTTTTCGTGACGCTGGCCGTGCTGTTCGCGTGGTGGTTCTACCGGCATGGCGGCGCGCGAAACGCCTTCGCGCTTGGCGTGATGACCGGCTTGGCCGCGTGGACCAAAAACAGCGCGCTGGCCCTGGTCGTATCGATGGGGCTATGGCTGATCTATATTTTATGGTGGCAGCGTAGGGGCGTATTGCAATACGCCCCTACAACATTGCTCCTCGCGGCGATCGGATTTGCACTCACGGCGGGGCCGTGGTATCTGCGCAACTGGATCGAGTTCGGGCGGGTCGTGCCCGATACCGTCTGGACCGATCGGGCGGAGCACACCGCCGCCAACCTGATGCCGTTCGTGACGGATCTCGGCTTTTTCTTCCTGCCGGGGATCGTGATCGCGGTGGGGATCGGGTGGGCGATCGTCATGGCGCTGCGCGGACGATGACGAGGAGCGTCACCCGGCGGCGCTGCTGCTGATCAGCACGGTTCCTTTTGCGGCGGCGTGGTGGTGGGCGGCGTCCTATGAGACACGCTTCCTGCTGGCGGTGCTGCCTCTGTTCGCCGTGATGGGGGGGCGGGCACTCGTCCGCGCCGCGCAGCGGATCATGTCCACGCGCCCGGCGCTGTCGCCCGCGATCCAGCTTGCGCTCGCGCTCGTGCTGATCGCGCTGGCGGTGCCGTCCGCGCGTAAAGCGGTGATCTTCAAAGCCGATCTGGCGCGTGACCCGTTGATGAGCGATACCCGGCGGCACCAGATCGCGGTCGGGCCGATCTACAACGCCGCGCGCTATCTCAACGCGCTCCCGGTTGAGGGGCGCATTCTGAGCAACAACTACTTTCTGCCCTTTTACGTGAACGACGCGGGCCGGGTGGAAGTCACCGTCGGCGGGCTGCCGCAGCGCGAGTCGCTGGCGCTGTACGATTATCTGGTCTATTCGCGGGGCCGGCCGCCGCGTTACGTTGAAGCGGCCGATGTGGAACTGCTCGTCGAGAACAAAGGCTACCGGGTCTACCGGGTGCGGTATGGTGAGTAAGCGCTGATGCCCGATTGGTTTGAACCGACTATTTTGTTATTCCCGTTCGCCGCGTGGATGTTCTGGGGCGTCGGGATCCCGTGGGCGCTGGCGCTGCTGCCGCGTGACTGGTGGCGCGCGCGCATCCCCGTGATCGCCGTCGGGATGGCGCTCGGTCCGCTGTTTGTCACCGCGTGGATGTTCGTACTCGGCACGTTCGCGCGGATCACGCTGCCGGCGACGCTGGCGGGGAGTCTGGTCATCGCGCTCGCCGGTGCGGGCATCGCGTGGCGGCGGGTTCAATGCCAGCCCCTCCCCTGTATCCCCTCCCCACATAGCTGGAGAGGGGGAAGTGAGCCGACCGCTCTCCCCCTCTCTAGCTTGGCTGGGGAGGGGGCCAGGGGGTGAGGCCCGTAGGGGTGTATCTCGCGTGGCGTCTCCAGCCACGCTCATCCTCCTCGGCCTGTTCCTCCTGCTGGCGGCGAACGTGATCGTCACGGCGTACTGGCCGTTCATCGCCTACGATACGCAGTGGGTGTACGGCTACAACGCGCGGATTTTCGTCACGCACGAGCGGATTCCCGACGACATGGGCTACTACCCGCAGTTGATCCCGCTCGGTTACGCGCATATGCAGCAGGTATGGGATCTGTTCCGCGACCCGGCCATCAACGATCACGCCGCGCGGGTGATCGTGCCGTGGTTTAATGCGGCATCCGTGCTGATGGCCTATGTGCTGGGTCTGCTCGCGTTCCAGCGGCGGCGCGTCGCCCTGCTGACGGCGGCGATCTGGGCGTTTTATCCGCACATGGCGGCGTGGGCCGGCGCGGGCGATCTCGAAATCACGCTGACGCTGTATATGACCGGCGCGGCGGCGTTTTTCATCGCGGCGTGGCGAGCGGTGGATGCGCGGCTGGCGGTGATCAGCGGGCTGCTGCTGGCGGGCGCGCTGTGGACCAAGCCCACCGGCGGCGCGCTGGCCCTGGGCGTGATGTTGTATGTGGCGTTTTACGCCGTCCACCGGGTAAGAAAAGCTTTCACCACAGAGGACACAGAGAGCACAGAGAAATACGAAGGGAAAAAGAAAGAAAAGCAAGAGAAGAAAGACAATCTGAACCGCAGAGACGCAGAGGACGCGGAGAAGAAACAGGTAGAGATGAGAGAAAATCCTTTATCATCTTTTCTCCGTGCTCTCTGTGTCCTCTGTGGTAAATCGAAGTTTTTTGCCAAGCTGCGGATCGCGCTGATCGTCGGGCTGGCGTGCGCGCCGCTCGGTGGGATGTGGTACGTGCGGAATATGCTGCTCGGCCATACGGCGGTGGTCTTCCCCGCGGATTACTGGCACAACTTCGCGCAGCGCTCCGGCCAGGAATTCGGCTGGCCGCTGCTGATCGCGGCGCTCGCCGCGGGGGGATTAATTCTTCACCACAGAGGACACAGAGCACACAGAGAAAATCAAGTGGATAGACCAGGGCGTTCACCGCGTCGAGGCTGGTGAGGCTGCTGCCCCTGCTGGCGCTGATTCTGCTGCTGATCGGTATTCTGCCCACGGCGCTCAACCCCGACGCCATCACCGAGGGCGATAACCTCTGGCGCTGGGTGCGCGGGGATTTGTTCGCGGCGCGGCGGCTGAATCCGCTCGACGTGGCGCTGATCGCGGCGGGATTCGCGCTGCTGATCGGAGCGGGGCGCGGCACGTGGAAGCCCTGGCCGCACGAGCGGCGCGAAGCCATCCTGATGATCCTGGCGCTGATGCTGCCCTATGCCGTGGTGTGGTTCTTCAACTTCTCCTATCACTACCGGCTGAGTTTCGGGATCGTCCCGCTGGTGGCGGCGCTGGTCGCGGCGCTGATCGATGGCTGGCTGTGGGACGGGCTGGCGGCCAGCCGGATCGGGCGCGCGGTCGGCGGGCTGATCATCGTGGCGGCGGTCGGTGTGGCGCTGGCGGCGGCGCTCGAACACAGCGTCGAGGTCTGGCGCGACGGCGGTCTGCCCGACGATACCGCCAAATATGACCGGGGCAACCCGGCGCTGATGGTCGTCGTCCACGCGCTGGAAGCCTACGCCGCCGAACACGGCGAGCCGGTCGTCAGCATTCCCGGCGAGGATCGCCTGCCATTCTTCTTCCTCGACTGGGATATCCGCAACGATCCCGATCCCGGCGACATCCCCACGCGCGTCGAAGACCTGGGCGACGCCGATATTTATATCGAGAACTCGCGGGGAACTTTTCTGATGCAGCGTTATGACCTGTGGCCCAACTCGCTCAGCGCGGAGGCTGCGTTGGGCGCAACCTATTACGCCATCGGTGTGGGTGACGGGCAGGGCGATCCGTGGCCGACCGTGCTCCAGCCGATCCCGATCGGGCTGTGGGGCGGCGTGCCCACCGATGATGGCAACTTCCGCTATTCGATGTTCACCATCCACCCGGAAGCGCGCCAGACGCCGATGGAACCCATCGGGCTGCGCGACGATACGGTGATCGTTGGGGATTTCGCGCAGTTCATCGGGCATGATATGGGGACGCTTACCTGGGTGCGCGGGGAGAAAATTATCCTGACGCTGTACTGGCGGCCTACCGATCAGGCCCCGCCGCCGCGTGATTACAGCGTTTATATCCATCTGCTGACGCCGGACGGTGAGAAGATCGCGCAGTGGGACGGCGGCCCGCTGCAAGGTACCTATCCGACACGCTTCTGGCGGCCGGGCGAGTCGCTGCTGGATTTCTGGACGATTCGGATGCCGAAGGACGCTGTCAAAGGCCCGGCGCACCTGCGGATCGGCCTGTACGATCCGCTGAGCAGCGAGCGCCTGCCGGTGACGATCAACGGCGAACCGGCCGGAGACGGTCTGACCATCGAGACGCGGATTGAGGTGCAGTAACGAGGAGCCTCACCCCGTCCGACCGTCGGTCGGCATCCCCTCTCCATGTCATGGAGGGGGGACTTCCAGGGCGGGTTTATTAACCCGCCCCTACGGTTCCGCGATCTCCCCTCTCCACCGCGTGGAGAGGGGGCAGGGGGTGAGGCTGGCGCTCTATCCTGACCCTCTGCTCGGCCCGATGGCAAGCTCGTGCTGCGCGAAGAACGCCCACAGCACCTCACCCGCGTTGATGTCCATGTTGATCTGGGCATTATCGGCCTCGTCCTCGGACGGGATGCCCGGCCAGTTGTGCCCGCCGCCGATCACCGCGTAGAGCTTCACTTCGGAATCCACCGCGCACTCGCTCAGCGTCAGGATGCGCACGGCCGTATAGGGTGACTCCCCGCCCTGCGGCAGATCCGCCACCTCGACCTGTTCCACATCACACTGGTCATGCACGGCCCAGAAGGAGAGCATATCCAATACGGGATAGGACACGACATACTCCTGCCCGTTGATCATTTCCGTGCGGCCTTCCCAGATCACGTTATCGTCGTAAGTGCCGTGGATGATCACCATCGAGACGGGCAGATCGTGCTGGCAGAGTTCCTCGAAGCCGCCAAACGCCGATCCGGCCACCGTGCCAAACGCGGCGTAACGCTCCGGGTTGGTGCAGGCCAGCGCGTGGACCATGAACCCACCGTTGGACATGCCATCGACATAGATGCGGCGCGTATCGATGTTCAGATCGAGCGCCAGATCGTCCAGCAGGGTGTCGAGAAATGCACCGTCGTTGGGACCGTCATCGCGCGCATACGATACGCCGTGGACGTAGTTCCAGCCGAAATCATACGGATAGGTCGCGTCGCGGTTGAGCAGCCCATCGGGGTACAGCGCGATAAACCCTTCGCGCTCGGCAATCTCATTCATGCCGGTGTAGCCGGCCGTACCCGCGCCCGTGCTGAAACGGCCGTGCAGCGTCATCACCACCGGCATCGGCCTGGCGGGATCATAAGACGACGGCACATACAGGATATAACTGCGTGCCTGTCCCTCGAACGGCGGCTGCGGCACGTTCCACTCATCCCCGCCCGCAAAAAAGCTCGTAATCATGGCCGTAGCGTCGATGCCGAACGGGTTCAGTTGGTAGTCTCCAATGCGCGGCCAGCTTCCCCGCGAGCCGGCGACGTCGTAAAACGCGACGCGCACCCCGCCCCGGCAGGTGGGAAACAGCCGCGTCTGCTCCTCCACCTGGGCGGATGCCAGATCGCAGCCGTTGCGCAGCGCCCAGAATGAGATGGTGTCATCCACGCCCAGGATCGTGTACTGCTGCGGGTCCCACAGCGATTGGTAGAGATGCGTGTCCGGGAAATAAAACGGATCGTCCGTGCCGTAAATCATCAGAATATCGACGGGTGCGGACGTGACACCTGGGCATGCCGCCCGGTTGCGATCCCACATCAGCGGGCCGAGCACCGCGACGGACGCGAAACGGCCCGGCAGTTCGCATGCCAGCCGGTACGCCATCAGGCCGCCGCCGCCCCATCCGGTCAGATAGACGCGATCGGTGTCGATCGTGTACGTTTCCGCAAGCTGATCGATCAGCGCCGGGATAAAACCGAGATCGTCGGGCGCGTCGAGGTTGGTCGGATCCTCGCCCCACGCCGATCCCAGCGAATTGGGATAGACCACGATAAAGCCCTGGTCGTCGGCGGCATCATCCAACCCGGTCAGCGCGGCCATCGCCCGCCCCGATGAGGACGTCGTGTGCAGCGCCACCACCAGCGGCACCGGCGACGATCCATCATAGGCTGCCGGGACATGCAGATAGTAGCCGCGCTCGACTCCGCCGTAAATCATGGTCGCGGTGTCGCTATCCTGTGCGGCGGCCGGCACAGCGACCGGCACAGCGACAAGCACGGTGGCGTTCAGCAGCAGGGCTATACAGATCATCAGTTTGCGCATCGCGTTTTCCTGTCTGTGCAGATGGTGTGTGTTTGAACAAGTATACGGGACAGGGCGCGGGATTTGCCCCTAACCCCCGGCCCCTTCCCCCAGCCGAGCTAGGGGAAGGGGAGAAATTCGGCGCGCGGTATCCCCTCGCCCTGGCTTGGCCGGGGAGAGGGCAGGGTGAGGGGCGTTCTGGCCTATCTTCGGCTTGATTTCCCAAAGAGCATACATGAAGACGTGTTTGGGGTGAGGTAAAAGAACAGGGCGAGCCCGCCGGCCCGCCCCATTCCGATCATCATGAGGTCCGAAAGCTCCTATTGGGCGCGGATCGTGATCTCGTAGTCCATCGCCCAGTAGGCCTCGACCACGACAAGATATGTCCCGGCTTCGGTCGCGGTGAATTCCAGCGCGTCGGCGTCGTAGGTGTCGAACTCACCGATCAAAAAGCCGTCCGGCCCGTACAGGTTCAGATACGGGTAGTCGTCCGACGCCAGCTCGATCTCGACCGTCTGGCCGGCGTCCAGCACCAGGCTGTAAATATCCTGCTCGTCGCCATCATCCGAGAACCCGGCGGCGAAGCTCTGGCCGAGCGTCAATTCCTGTTCGATCATGCTGGCGCTGCCCAGCAGGAAATTGTCGGTTTCTTCCAGCGGGCGATATTCCGCCGGGACCTCGACATCGGCCATCACATCCTCGCCAAAGTCGTCCAGTTCGATCGACAGGTTCCCCGTCGCGAGCACGTTCTGAACCTCGGCGTCCGCACCCAGCAGCGAAAGGTCGATATTGAGGGTGCCATCCATCGTCAGCTTGTGAAGATACTGGTCGTCCACGCCGATCCACTGCTCGGTGGTATAGGTGAAGTCCTTCAGCAGCATATTGGCGGTCAGCAGCACGAACTGGATCTGCGCTTCGGTGACGTTGTTCAGATCTTCCGCCAGGACTTCCATGTCGGCCAGCGCGGGGTGGTGCAGAAGCTCCAGCACCAGGGCGGGCAGGGTGGGATCGCTGAGCATGGCCTTGAGATCAAAGTGGGTCGTGAAGACGGCCATCGCCTGCCCGTTGAGATCGACGTCCGTGCCGCGCGTGGTAACGACGTACTGGTTCACGAGATCGTTGAATTTCTCGGACAGGGCCGTAAATTCGGATAACTGTGCCAACGCCTGCTGAGTTTCTTCGCTCTGCAAATCGGCCAGGGCTTCAGCGATGGATTCGTCAAATTCGGCCAGATCGTCGGGGGTGACTTCGACCACATCCCCGAACCAGGATTCGGCTCCATTGGGCGATTCGAGCCGCACGTAGAATCCTTCGTCCTTGTAGATAATATCGGTGCTCACCGCGAGATTCTGGCCGGGTGCTTCCACTTCCAGGCTGTCAACGGCCAGATACAGCCCCATCTCTTGCAAGACCTGCATGAGCATCTCGGAATTCAACTGCTCGTACACGCCGATGAGCGGCTGGAGATTGGTCACGTCCATCCCCTGCGCCTGGGTCATCAAGGTCATCAAAGACTGCGGCAGCACCGCCGCGGCTTGCCCGCTGGCGGCGATCCGCATCAATTCGGGCCCGGCGCTGAGATTCGCCTCGGCTGACCAGACCGGCACCGCAAAGGATGTCACGCCCTGCATGGCGGCCATTGAGTCCTTCAGGATCTGGCAGTCGGCTTCGCTCAAGCCGTTACAATTCACCTGCGGCCCGGCATCCTGCCCATACGCCGTCCGTGACGGCACGGCCGTCAGCGCCGGCCCCGCCGCCAGCACGATCAGGCAGACGACCGCTAACACCACGTACACCCGGAAACGCTTCACGTCAACCTCCTGTTGGTTCTGCTGATGAGAAAACATATCCATCATGTACTGAATACGGATGGGGGCCGGGAATGTTGCAGTCGAGGAAGAGGGGCAGCCAAACAACCGGCTGGCTGCCCCTCAAGATCACAGGAAAACGGCCGGATTACAGGCCAAGACCTTGCGTGAGGCCTTCCAGTTCCGAATCCAGCTCGTCCATCGGCTTGAACTCGGTGGGTGCGGTGATGTCAAAGCTCTCGTTCACCTGATCCAGGTCAACCGAGACATTGAGCGCGCCGGTGATCGGCGGCGTATCGGCTTCACCGAACATGCCCAGATTCACGTTGATGTTCATATTCAGCGCCAGCCGGTGCAGATATTGATCGTCCGTGCCGAACCATTCTTGCAGGCTGAGCGTCGTGCCCTGGAGCATCGGGCCCAGGATCATGCCCATCATCTGCAAGTCTTCGGGCGTCATTTCCGACATGCCCATTTCCTCGCCGGTCGAACCCAGCAGTTCGCCGACCATCGGGGACGACAGGATCGCGGTCAGCAGGCCGGTGATGTTCACATCCATCGAGTAGACGGCCATGTTCATGCCCAACGCTTCGGCGTCTTCGCCGCGCGTGGTGGTCAGAACGCCGCTCAGATCCATGCCGGTCGAACTCAGGTCGCTGAGGGCCAGCGAATTGGTCTGGCTGAGCACGTCTTCGATCTGGGACAGATCCTCTTCTTTGAGTTCCTCACCGTACCATTCGCCATCCTGGTTGACATAGCTCATGTTGTCGAGCACCAGCAGTTCAAGGTGCTCCGGGAGTTTGTCTTCAGTGGGCTGCATGGTGATGTCTTCAAAGACCAGATGCAGCATCAGTTTGCCGCTCTGCGGCAGCATAACGTGGCCGCTGCCCGTCACCGAGAACACCGTCGGCTCGGCTCCCGCTTCGCCCGTGTTAAGGGTGAAGTTCACGGACATGGCCGGGATCGCGAACGAGGTCGCCGTGCTGACATTATCACCCGCCGTAACCAGGAACTCGCAGTCTTCGGCGGCCAGGCCGGTGCATGCCGGGTTGTCACCCTGCGCCAGCGCTGAGAACGGAACCGCCATCAGCAAGACTATGATCAGAACAGAAAACACGCGCGCAGAGAACTTCATGAGTTCGAACCTCCTTGAATTGGGTATATGGAATTGGAGCATTGGTCCCCCACTCTCTGCAAGTATAGGGGGGACCGGCCCGGCGGTCAAGGATGCCTTGCCTGCGAGGGTGCGGCAGGCAGGCCGCGGCTGACAGCTTTTGTTCTTACTGCCCGAACAAGCTGCCGCCCAGACCGCCGCTCAACAGGCCGCCTTCACCGCTCAGCAGACCCTCGCCTTCGGTAGCGTCTTGGGGCGCTTCGATAGCCAGCGGGTTGTTGAACTGTGCGAAGGTGCCTGAAAGCTCATAGGTCATGGTCATCACGGTGGGCTCTTCGCCTTCCGATCCGAACGCAATCTTGGTGCTGTCCATCTTGAAGACATGGCTTTCTTCAATGCGGTGGATATAGCCATCCTCCGCGCCGATGTACAGCGTGGTCGAGAAGGCGGATCCTTCAAAAGCGGGCAGCAGGATCGCCGCGAACATCGCGACCTGCGCCGGATCGCCAAGGTCGTCCATGCTGACGCCGATCTCAGCCAGCGGGCCAGCGCTGTCTTCCATCATGGCCGTGATGGCCTCGGGGGTGGACAGCAGCTTTTCAAGGTTGAAGGTCAGCGTCTGGACGTGCATCGTCTGACCGTCGATCTCGACGTCTTCGCCCGTCGTCACCGAGAAGATTGCCGGGTTGGCGTACAGGTCGAGGCCGCTGCCCGTGGTACCCGGCAGACCCAGCATCATCCCGATTCCAAGCAGGGCGTCGGAATCCAGTTCCTCATACGTCCAGGTCTGGCCGTTGTCTTCCGATGTATAACCTTTGTCCCCAACAACGACGAACTGATTGCCACCCAACGGCTGTGTGCCATCGGCCGACACCACTTCGCCCCCGGTCAGGTCGGCACGCAGATTCGCACCCAGGCCGGTTTCCGCCGTCGTTACCTGATATTCAAAGGAGCCTTCTGCCGTCATTGAGGTCAGCTCATCGGGATTGCCGGTATCGACCAGCAGCGCCACCTGCATATCATCGATCCTCACGGTTTCGAGTTTGCCCATCATCTGAAAGGCATCCTGGCGTAGCTGGCACGTGGCGGCGTCTTCTCCGTCAGCGCACACCGCTTTGCTCACCGCCATCATCGTGGTTCCGGCCGGCAGCGGAAATCCGCAGGCCAGCATCGGCACGGCGAGCATAGCAAAAAGCATCAGGCCCAACCCCCATTTTTTCATGATCACTATTTTCCTTTCCTGGCTGCAAATGGACGCAAATCACCGCCCGAAGACGTGTGGTTATAAGTAATCAGTTTTTGGTTGTTGGTTTTTAGTTTTGAGAAGGTCCGGTGAGGATACGCCGCGAAACGTTGCTCATCACGGATGACTAATCACCAAAAACCAATCACCAATCGCTGATTACCTAGATTATAGCGATTATTGAAGAATGAGCGTGACCAAAGCGTGACCAATTGGGTATTGAGCGTATAATACAGGCAATCTCGGCAAACGGACAAGGACAGGCGAATGGGGCCGGAACTGGTGCTGCTGATCGTCGGCGCGTTGGGGATCGGCGGCGCGGGGGCTGGGGCGCTCTGGCGGAGACGGCGCGGCCAGCGCGATCATGTGATCCGGGTGCGCACGGCCTGGGTGCGCGCCGGGCAGATCGTGCGCTGCGGGCCGATCGGCGCGGTCTGCCTGGGCACGCGGCCGCAGCGTCTCTACCGGGCGGGCAGGTTCGGCGCGTTGGGCATCACCGGTGAGCATCTGGTCTTCGAGGGACACCACCGCAATACGGAAAGCCTCAGCGTGCCGCTGGCAAATTTGCGCCATATTGGGCTGACCACGGTGCGGATCTGGGCCGGACGGACGGCGATCCACCGGCGCGCGCTGGCTGTGCATTACACCGCGCCGGATGGCTGGCGCGTGGCGACCTTCGCAGCCGATGAGGCGTCCGAACTGGCGCAGGCGCTCAGCGATGAGAGCCGATTGCCGGTCTACGACTCCGGCAAAGATCGTGACGATTTTGGTCCGGCGCGCGCCCTGCGTATGACACAGGATGTTTACGGCGAATGGCGCGAGGATCGCGAGGGCGACCTGTATCTCGCGCCGGATCGGCTGCTGTTCAACTGGCGTGAGACGATCCCGCTGGACGACATCCGGCGGCTGGATGTCTACGCGCAGGGCGGGCGTCTGCGCGGCCTGAATCCGCGGGCGCAGGATCTTCTGCGCGTCGAATATGGCGAGCCGGGCGACCACGCCGCGATCGCCGGCTACACGGTGCGCCGCGCGGATCGCTGGGCGGACGCCATCCGCCAACATGCTGATCGCCGCTGGAGGTCTACGCCGGGCGGAAGCGAAAAAGCGAGTAGCTGTTAGCTGTTAGCCGTTAGCGGTTAGCTAAAAGCAAAAATTGAACCGCCGAGACGCAGAGCACGCAGAGATGTTTGAGGAACCAAGAACCGTAGGGGCGGGTTAACAAACCCGCCCTGGACGACCCACCAGGTCGCCTCTACGCGCCAACATCTGTTCCGTTCTTGCATAAAGGCGCAAGCGAGCAGCCCCCTTGCGGGACACTCATCGGGATAGAGGTCACCAATGCATCACAACACTATCCCCGTTCCGCCGGCTGCGGCCCGCGGCTCTTGACACGCGCACGGCTTCGCGTCACACTCGGGTGAGCGATGGTTCTATACCCGGAAGAAGATACCAACACCATGAATCCTCTCAAGATCGCCGTGATTGGCGGCGGAAGCACCTACACACCTGAACTGATTGATGGTTTTATCCGGTATGCCGGCGAACTGCCGGTTGCCTGCATCAGCCTGCAGGACATCAACCCGGAGCGGCTGCGCGTGGTCGGCGGGCTGGCCGGGCGGATGCTGGCTAAAGCCCAGATCGAGCTTCAGCTCACCACGGATCGCGCCGAGGCGCTGGACGGCGCGGATTTTATCGTGACGCAGCTGCGCGTCGGCGGCATGGCCGCGCGCGCCCTGGACGAGCATATCCCGCCCCGTCACAACGTCATCGGGCAGGAGACGACCGGGCCCGGCGGGTTCGCCAAAGCCCTGCGCACCATCCCCGTGATGCTCGACATTGCGCGGGATATTGAGCGCCTCGCGCCGGACGCCTTCCTGATCAACTTCACCAATCCATCCGGGCTGATCACACAGGCGCTGACCAATCACAGCCGCGTCAAGGTGATCGGGCTGTGCAACGTGCCGATCGGCATGCGGCGCAACGCCGCCAAGGTGCTGGGCGTCGATCCGCACCGCATCGAACTGGATTACGTCGGGCTGAATCACTTAAGCTTTGTGCGGCATGTCTGGCTCGATGGGCAGGACGTGATGGATCGGCTGTTCGACAACGCCGAGTTCCGCGCTGAGTATCCGGTCGATGAATCGCTGGTACGCCGCTGGCGGCTGATCCCCAACTACTACCTGCGCTACTATGCGCATCACGACCGCGTGCTTGAGGAAGAACGGCAGGCGACCGAATCCCGCGCCGACTATCTGCAAAAGGTCGAGGCGGATCTGCTGGCAATGTACGCCGATCCGAACCTGACCGAAAAACCGGCGCTGCTGGAAGAACGGGGCGGTGCGTATTATTCCACCGCGGCCGTCGAGCTGATCCGGGCTATCGCGCAGGATCGTCGCGAGGTGCATATCGTCAATGTGCGCAACGGCGACGCCCTGCCCGATCTGCCACCGGAAAGCGTGGTCGAGATCCCGGCGGTGATCGGGGGCAGCGGCGCGCATACGCTGACGTGCGGCCGGCTGCCCGCCACGATCCGCGGGCTGGTCTGCGCGGTCAGCGCTTACGAAGAACTGACGGTCGAAGCGGCGGTGACCGGCAGCGAGGATACCGCCCAACTGGCGCTGCTGGCGCACCCGCTGGTGCCCTCGTGGGATGCGGCTCAGGCGCTCTGGCGCGATCTGAAAGACGCCCACCGGGCTTATCTGCCCCAGTTCCCCTAGGACAACGCGATGACCGGCTCAGGACTCTTTCTCGGCGTGGATGGCGGCGGCTCCAAAACGCAGGCGGTGGTGGTAAACGCGGCGGGCCAGATCCTCGGCACGGGCACAGCGGACAGGCCAATTACCAGACCGTCGGCCTCGACACCGCCATCCAGCATATTCGTGAGGCGGCGGAGCAGGCGCTCGGCGGGCAGCGGGCCACACACGCCGCGTTCTGCCTGTCGGGAGCCGATCTGCCCACGGACTTTATCCGGCTCGAACCGGCCCTGCGCGCGCTGGACCTGTGCGGCGATCTCACCGTCCGCAACGACACCATGGCGATCCTGCGGGCGGGCAGCAGCCGGCCCTACGGAGTCGCGGTGGTATGCGGCAGCGGCTTCAATGCCGGTGGGATCAGCCGGGATGGGTGCGAGTTTCGTCTGCCGGCGCTCGGCCCGGTGACAGGGGATGACGGCGGCGGTTACGCGCTGGGACTGGCGGCGCTCGGCCTGGCGTTCCGGGCGTGGGATGGCCGCGGCGATTCGACCGTGCTGGTCGATCTGGTGCTCAAAGCGCTCGACGCGCCCGATATGCTGACGCTGGCGGACCGGCTGGCGCAGCAGGAAGTCTCGTGGCAGCAGATCCTCGATCTCGCCCCGCTGATCTTCCGGGCGGCGGTGATGGGCGATACGGTGGCGTGCGGCGTGCTGGACAAACATGGGCACGAGATCGGAATTTCGATCCTGACGATTCTGCGCCGTCTGGATCTGGCCGCGGTTCCGTGTGACGTGGTGCTCGGCGGTATGGTGTTCTCCGGCGAGGGGCCGCTGCTGCTGGATTCGATCCGCGCGGTTGTGCGCCCCGCCGCCCCGCTTGCGGCGATCAAACGGCTGGACGTGAAGCCGGTCATCGGTGCGGCCCTGCTCGCCCTGGATCGCGCCGGGATCGACGCGACGGCCGCTCTACGTGCTTACCTCCCCGACGATCTGCGCGTGGTCCCGGCGTGATTAACATGTTAGCCTCACAATCCATGCCCTGGAGAGGGGTGGGTCCACCGACCGGCTCCCCCTCTCCGCGCGTGGAGAGGGGGGCGGGGGGTGAGGTAAAGCACGGAAAGGACGATGACCCATGAAATCCCGTTACGGTGTGGTGATCGAAAAAGCAGAACGAAACTATGCGGCTTATGTCCCCGATCTGCCAGGATGCATAGCCACTGGGGACACGCTCGACAAGACCAAACAGGCGATCCGTGAGGCGATCCTGTTCCATCTCGATGGTCTGCGCGCCGAGGGAATGGTAGTCCCCGAACCTAAGACAGTTGTGGAATACGTCGAAGCCTGAGTTGTTCAGATTCTCTAACCCGGATTCAGCCATAATACCCTGGTAAATCCGGGGATCCCGCAATACACTTGGGGCATGCTCACTTATCCCATTCACCTCTCCAACGGCCCTGGGCCGTTATTGGCATTTCTCCCGGAACCCGATCCCGACGGGATCGCGGCGGCGGGTGTGGCCCTGGCGAATACCGACGGCGGCGCGATCGTCATTGGGCTGGACAGCCGGGGCGTCTATACCGGCCCGGTCGATGGGGCGGCCGTGGCCCGCGCGCGACGGGATGCCGCCGCCCAGTGCAGCCCGACGATCGCGCTGGATCACGTCGAACTGGCCGCAACTCCGTCTGGCCCGGTCGTGGCGATCCGGGTGGCGCGCGGATCGCAGGTCCACGCCCTGCCGGATGGCCGCGTGATGGTGCGCGCCGGCAGCGGCAATCGCGCGCTGAGCGGTGACGAGATCCGCGCGCTGATTGCGACTCGCACCCATGGCGAATTTGAGACGGAAGCGGTGCCCCGCGCCCGGCCGAGCGATCTCGATCCCGAACGGCTGGCCGATCTGCTCGTCCGCTGCGGGGATAGCTGCGGCGACGATGACTTTTTGCTGGCGATCGGCGCGGTCACGCCGGAGGCGCGCGTTACGGTGGCGGGCATGCTGCTGCTTGGACGCGATCCGCAGCACTGGCTGCCGCACGGCGGCGCGCGATTCGTCCGGCTGATCGACAGCGGGCATGTCGTATTTGAACAGGCTTTACGCGGCCCGCTGGTGAAGCTGGTCGATGACCTGTGGGATCTGATCCGCGCGCAGATGCGGACCCCCATCGTAGACGGTGCCCTTGATTATCCTGAAGACGTGGTGCGCGAGGCGCTGGTGAATGCCGTCTGTCACCGCGATTATCGCCGCCGCAGCGACGGCGTGACCGTGCGCATGTTCCCGGACCGGCTGGAGATCAGCAGCCCCGGCGGTCTGCCCGGCTTCCTGACAACTCAATATCTGTTGGGCGGGCGTTTCAGCCGCAACCCCCGGTTGAACTGGGGATTGTTCCAGTGGGGCTATGTCGAGGAGCCGGGGCAGGGCATTCTGCGCATGATCACCGGCATGGATGGACACGGCGCGCAGCCCACCGAGATCCTCGCGGACCGCGACCGCGTCAATGTGCGCCTGTTCCGCGCCGGCGATCCCCGCCCGGATGCGCTGTCCATACCAGAGAATGGAACGCTCAACGAACGGCAGCACGCGGCGCTGGATTATGTGCGGCAGCACGGCAGCATCACGCTGCACGAGGTCCGCACGCTCTGCCCGTCGGTGCAGTCGTCGGTGTTGCAGCGCGATCTGCGCGAGTTGGTGACATCGCGCTACCTGCGGAAGATCGGATCGCGCGCCGGGGCGTATTATACGCTGCCGTGAAGATTTGGTCGTGGCCTGCACTGGTCTCACCCCCGGCGGGCGTTCCCTTCGGGGCTGTTCGCTTTCCCCCTCTCCAACCGAGTTAGAGCGGGGGACTTGCACGCTGATCTCCCCCTCTCTGGCTTGGCCGGAGAGGGGCCGGGGGTGAGGCCCTTTTGTTCGCCAGATACGGGCTCTCGGCGTTGGCCGTCGCCGGTCTGATCGTCCGCTGCGGGCGGCAATCCCCGTCCTTCACTCAGGCGGGCAAGCCGTTGTCAAAGCAGTAGAAAAACGTCTGGTGCGGCTGGCGAAACTCGATCACATCTTCCAGCACGCTCTCCGGCAATTTTGTCCACCAGGACCCGCGCGATGAAGTCGGCAATCTGCCCCATCTCCGCCTCTTTCATGCCCAGCCGGGTAACTTCAATCGTACCGATCCGCAGGCCACTCGGATGGTCCCAGTTTTCAGGCGTATCGGTCGGCAGCAGGTTCTTGTTGGTGATGAGATTCGCCCGCGCCAGGGTTTGCGCCGCGCCCAGGCCGCCGCCCAGGCCGCGCACATCGGCGATCACCTGATGCGTGGTGGTGTAACCTTTATGTTTGGCGAGAACCGGGATGCCGCGCCGGTCAAGCGCGGCCCCTAACGCCTGCGAATTGCGGACAATCTGCGCCATAAAATCCTTGCCAAAGGCGATCATTTCGGCGGCGGCGACGGCCAGAGCCGCCACGCGGTTGACCTGATGGGTCGCAGCCAGCACCGGGAACACGGCGTGAGTCAGAGGCTCGGTCAGCGCCGGATCGTTCCACATCATCATCCCGCTCTGCGGCCCGCCGAAAGTCTTCCCCGCCGAGCCCGTCAGCACGTCCGCGCCTTCGCCAAGTGGGTCTTGAAACTGTCCCCCGGCGATCAGCCCAGCCTGATGCGCGCCGTCGAAAAACACTTTCCCGCCCCATTCCTGGACAATGGCTTTCATCTCCCGCACCGGCTGCGGAAACAGCGTCATGGACAGGCCGAGGGTGACGATTTTCGGCTTCACCAGCGGAGCCATCTGGCGAAATAAATCCAGGTCAACGGTCAGTTCGGCGGCGTCAAACGGAATATCCACAATTTTGAGGCCGCGCTGACCGGCAGGGCCATCGTAACGGTTGCTGGAATGGCCGCCAAACGGCTGGGCGACGGTCATCACCACGTCGCCGGGTTCGGACAGCGCGTAATAGACGGCCATATTGCCGAGCATACTGCCCATCAGACGGTGGTCGGCATAGCGGCATTTGAAGACCTGCTTCAACAGTTCGACGCACAGTGCTTCCACTTCGTCAATGTATTTCGTTCCGGCGAACCAGCGCTGCACCGAGCCAATGTGCCCTTCGGCGGCGCGCGTGCCGATCTCCGAGGCCAGCAGCGCCCGGACGGTGGGGCTGGACGGCGCTTCCGGGGCCAACAGGTTAATGCACTGCTGCCCGCGCCAGGTTTCATTACGTTTAACGGCATCCAGCACGGCCTGCCGCATCTGCGCAGGCGTGGCGCAGGTATCCAGCACGGCGCGCGCCTGGGCCAGAATCGCCGGGTCATGGACTTCAAAATCGTTGGGGATCATTGCAAGGATTCCTTCTGCACTGAGCAATATTCGCCTCAACCAGATTCGCCTGTCCGTGGGATGACTCAGAGACCATTTGAAAACCTCACCCCCCGTCCTCCTCGCCAAATACGGAGAGGGGACTTGCCCGCCGGGGTGAGGTAAATCTTCTCAAACGGCCTCTCAGCCAAGGTGGTTGTCCTCTCTGACCGGACCCGATGTGACCACCATCTGGGTGAATGCGGGATTCCGGATCAGACCCTCTGGGTTTAGGTATTGCACCTGTCCGTGAGATGACTCAGCCAATGTGGTTTTTTTTCCGTTAAGGATGACGGCTTTCACCCCACGGTCGCGTACTCTGCCAGCAGCGCGTCGAGCGCCGTGTCGAGATCGACGATCCGGCCCCGCTGCGCGGCCGCGTGCAGATCGTCGGGCGCAAGCCGGTCGCCAAGCGACTCCAGCAGGCGGAGGGCACGCTGCCGCGTATCGTGTTCGGTGGCGGAATGCGCCAGCACCACATGCAGCAGTTGCGCGGCACGCTCGTAGGCTTCGTCGCGGACCAGGAACCCGATCGCCCCGGTCAGGGCGTCCAACACGGTTGGGATCGCGTTCAATTCGCGCGCGATCTGGAGCGCCTGCAAGAAGTATTGGTTGGCGAGGCCGGGCCGATCCTGCGCCTGCGTGACATGCCCAAGCTGAATCTGGCTGTACGCCATGCCCCAACGGTGCCCGATCTCGGTGCAGAGCGCCAGGGCCTCTTGCAGCACCAGCGCCGCCCGCTCATACTGGCCCTGGTAATAGGCGATTTCGCCCAGCCGGATCAGGGTGTAGGCATAACCCCAGCGAAAGCCTGTCATGTCGAACTTGGCCAGTGCTTCTTCAAAATGAGCCTGTGCGGTGGGGTAATCCGCGCGGACGACCGCCACGGAGCCCAGGTTGGCGAGCGATCCGGCGATGCCGATGGGGTAATTCACCTCGCGGAACAGGCTCAGGCTGCGCTCGTACAGATCCACCGCTTCGTCCAGTTCGCCCAGGTTCTCCGCGATCAGCCCCAGGTTGCGGATCGCCGCCGCTTCGCTGGTCCGGTCGTCCGCGGCCTGAGACATCACCAGACTATCCTGCATCAGATCACGAGCGCGCAGGTAATCCCCGGATACCTGCGTAATCTGGCCGAGCAGACGCGCCGCGCGGGCGGCCAGGGCGGGATCACCTTTCGTCCCGGAGCGCGGGCAGAACCGCTCGCAGGATGTGCTGGGCGTCGGAATAATTGCCCGTGCTGTACAGCACTTCGGCGCGCTGAATCTGCAGCGCCGCTGTATCGGGGCTGTTGGGATCGATCAGCACCAGCGCGCGGTTGAGCAGGGACAGCGCATCCGGGTAGCAGCACACCGCCATCATCTGCTCGCCGGCCCGGCAGGCGTAAAACGCTTCCTTGGCGGGTTCTTCCGCCTCGTGCCAGTGATAGGCCAGCCGGTGAAAATATTCGCTGTTGGCGGGGTACACCGTCTCGATGGCTTCGGCCACCAGCCGGTGCAGCTTGCGCGGCTGATCTTCGGCCAGCCCGAACAGGATGCCATCGCGCAGTTTTTCGTGGGCGAATTTCCACTGCCCGTTTTCGTTCGCCAGGATCCCGGCTTCGGAGCAGACCAGCAGCCAGCGGTCGATGCGTACCACCGGGTCGATGCAGCGCAGGATGTTCAGATCGAGCGTGCGCCCGGCCACCGCCGCGACTCGCAGCAGGGGGTGATAATCCAGCGGGAGCCGGTCCAGATAGCGCTGCGCGATGGCCTGGATGCCCTCCGGGAAGATGTGCTCTGGCAGTTCCACATCGGCCACCGTATCCAGGTGCCCGGTTTCCTCGGCCAGCGCGCGCAGGGTTTCGACCATAAAGAAGGCGTTGCCTTCGGTTTCGCGCTCCAAAAACGAGACGATATGCGGCTCGTGGCCGGTTTCGCCCAGCATCGACGCGCTCAATTCTTCGATCTTGTCTGCGGCGAAACGTTCCAGCCTGATCACCTGTGCGCCGGGCAGTTCGCCGGGGATGTCGGGCCGCTCCTCCTCGCGGTAGCTGCCGACGACCAGCAGAGGCAGTTCGCGAATAGTCCGTGCCATTTCGCGCAGCGGGAGCAGACTTTCGAGGGCCCACTGCAGATCGTCCAGCAGCAGCACAACCGGGTGCGGCTGCGCGCGGAACACATTCGCGATCGTGGTGATGAGACGCTGCCGGGAGTCGCGGCTCTCCAATTCAGGAGCATCGGGGATAGTGCGATCCAGCAGATTATCCAGATCCGGCACAATGGTCTTGAGCACCCCGGCGTCGAGATCGCTCAGCGGCGTCGAGAGCGCCAGCCGGCGCAGCGGGGCGCGCCAGTATTGATAGGGTGGGCTGCCGGGGCCGGCCTGCCCATAGAGCACCGTCACGCCGCGAATCATGGCGGGGATGCGCAGTTCGTCCAGCAGGCGCGTCTTGCCAATGCCGCTCTCGCCAGCTACCAGCCAGATGCTCCCGTGCCCGTCGATCGCGTCGGACAGTGCCGCCAGCAGTTGGTTGCGCTCAGCCGTGCGCCCGACAAACCGCGCCGCCTTGAGAAAACTCTCGCGCACCTCGGCGGATTCCTCCGCCAGATCGGACCGTTCGAGCGCCTCACCCAGCGCGCCGATCACGGCCTGAGCGCTCGGATACCGATCCGAGGGAGTTTTCGCCAGCAGGCGGCCGATAATCGCCGTCATCGCCGCGGCCAACCGGATGGATTCGCGGGCTGGTGAGCCGCCTTTGATCGGGGGAAAACGGAGTGCGTTCAGGTCGGGCGCTTCGGCCAGGACCTGCCGGATCAACTGGCTGATATTGTCGGTGGGGAAGGGATGCCGCCCGGCGAACAGCTCGTAGGCCAGCACGCCCACCGCATACAGATCGGCGGCTTCGGTCGGCGGCTGGCCCGCCAGCACCTCAGGCGCGATATATGCCAGCGTGCCGCCCAGTTCGGACACATGCGCGCGCTGGACCGACAGCCCAAAGTCGAGCACCTTCAGGACGCCATCGCGCACCAGGATATTGGCCGGCTTCAGATCGCGGTGGATGATGTCGTGCCGGTGCAGATAGGCCAGCGCCCGCAGGGTCTGGACCAGCAGTTCGACGCGCCCGAACAGGTTCAGCGCAAGGCCCGCCTCGGTGATCGACTGGGCGGCGGGCAGAAACTCCATGGTGAAATAGGGGCCGGCAGTGGTGAACCCGTAATCCAGTACGTCGATAATATTCGGGTGGTGCAGCGAGGCCAGGGTCTCGAACTCGTTGGCCAGCGCGGTGTTGAGCGTGGTCGGAATGGGCGTCGGTGAGGTGGGCACCAGTCCCAGGTTATCCAAGCGCCGTCGTAACCTGCTTGAGCGCGACCGTCGTCTGGGTGAGCCGGTCCGTGGCGCGATGGACCGCGCCCATACTGCCGACGCCGAGCAGTTCGTGCAGATGGTAGCGGTTATCGACCAGACTGGCCGCGGTGGGGACGGTCATGGCGCGCTCCTGCTTCGGTAATAAGTGATGGCTTCTTGAATAATATAATAATTATAAACTTATTCGGCGGAGAATACAGGGCCGATTTTCGATCGAACCGCAGAGACGCGGAGGACGCAGAGATTGGTGAGCGAAGAGAGGGTGCAGGATTGTTCTCTGCCATAACGCCGCAGGTTAATACAGGTTAACCTTACGTAAACTGGGCGCGGATTTGAAACGCCCCTCACCCTGCTCTCTCCGCGTGCCCGGCCAGGGGCAGGGAATAGGGGCAATCGCTTTCCGCCCACCAGCTCGGCTGGTGAGGGCCGAGAGGGAGGCCGGTACTTATATATCCGCTTTAATCGTTAGACAGGCATAAACCGCGCGGCTATGACCAAACCGGGAAGCCCGCTAAAGGGGCTGACCAGGAGTCCCTTCAGGGACTTTTTTCTCTCAATAGCCGGAACGTTTTAACGTCCGGCGTTGGAGGTCTTCTCTCCTTGTATCTCGCTCTGTGCTCTCTGCGTCTTTGCGGTTCAAGCTCTTGCTATTTACCCCATCAGCCGGATACCCGCGCGCGGCGTGATCCCACCCGCGCCCGCGAGCGCGGCGGCGATGCGCGCCAGCGTTTGCCCGGTGACAGGATGCACCCAATCCGGCGCGAGATCGGCCAGGGGCTGCGCGACAAACGCCCGCGTCAGGATGCCCGGATCGGGCACCATCAGGCGCGGATCGTCAATCACGCGGTCGGCGTACAGCGCGATGTCCAGATCGATCGGGCGCGAGGCGAACTTATCCGCCGTGCGGGCACGTCCCAGGCATTTTTCCACGAAGCGCAGCACGTTGTATTTGAGGCTGAACGGCGAATAATAGTCCGTCTCGATCCACACGGCGGCGTTCAGAAAGGCGGGCTGATCGGGATTGACCTGCCCGGCGGCATTGACCGGCGCGGACGCATACACGCGCGACGCGGCGCGCACGACAAGGTGATGGTTCTGGCCCAGCATCCACACGGCGCGAGTCAGGTTGGCTTCCGGCGCGATATTCGAGCCAAGCACGATCAGGACCGGGACCGATCCGGCGGGGGTCTTATGCATAGTCGGCACGCTCCCGTTCGATCTCCACGCCGACCGACGCAGCGAAGCGCAGCGCGCCCGGCTTCTCGACGCGCACCACCGCCCGATCGGCGGCGTGATCGCGCACGCAGATCCGCGCGATGGCATCCGCCAGCGCTTCGACGGTGTAATAACGGGACTGCTCGACGTGCGCGATAATCGCCTTGGTGATGGTGCGGTAGTTGAGGATGTCGGCGGCGCTGTCCGACTGGGCGGCGGGGCGCAGATCGGTGAACAGCGTCAGGTTGATCAGAATATCCTGCGGATTGTCGCGCTCCCAATCGTTGATCCCGATGATCCCGCGCAGCAGCAGGTCCTTGACGATGATTTTGTCGGGCATGGAGTTCCCCTGGACGTACAAAAGCGAAAAAGAATGAACCACAGAGGGCACAGAGGACACAGAGATTCTTTTTTTAAAGAACAGAGAGAAAAGCCGATTGGACGGATCGTGTACCGTCGCATACTCCTCTTTTTACCTTGCTTTTCTCTGTGATCTCTGTGCCCTCTGTGGTGAAATGTCTTTCGCTACCGCGATCATAGTGCGTTGCGGCGGGGCGTGCCAACCCTGATTTTGGGACAGACCCGGCGCGCGTCATTTGCGGTATACTGGCGGGGGTTTGCGTGAAAGGAGTGGGTTATGTCTGGACAGGCTGCCGCCGTCATCGAGACGCGCGGCCTGACGCACAATTACGGCAAATTCGCCGCCATCCAGGATGTGAACCTGAGTGTGTGGCAGGGTGAAATCTTCGGCTTCCTCGGTCCCAATGGGGCCGGCAAAACCACCACCATTCGCACGCTGCTGGATTTTATCCGCCCGACGAAAGGCACCGTGTCGATCCTCGGGCTGGACAGCGTGCGCGACAGTGTCGCCATCCACCAGCGGATCGGCTATCTGCCGTCGGAACTCAAGCTGTGGGAAAACTGGACCGGCGTCGAATATATCCGCTGGCTGGAAGCGATGCGCGCTATGCGCGGCGGTTTTCTGGACGAAGCGCACCGGCTGGCCGACCGGCTGGATTATGATCTCAAGCGCCCGCTGAAAGGGATGTCCACCGGCATGAAGCGCAAAATGGGCCTGATCGCGGCGCTGGCGCACAAAGCCGAACTGCTGATCCTGGACGAGCCGACCACCGGCCTCGATCCACTGATGCAGCAGGTGTTCCACGAGTTGATGCGCGAGGCGCGCACCGAAGGGCGGACGGTGTTCCTGTCGTCGCACAACCTGCCCGAAGTCGAGGCGATCTGCGACCGGGTGGGCATCATCCGGCTAGGGCGGCTCGAAGCAGTGGAATCGGTGACGAACCTGACGCGCGTCACCTTCCGCTGGCTGACGCTGACCACCACCGGCCCGGCCAGCGTGGACGGTTTCAGCCAGATCGACGGCGTGACCGATCTCAGCGCCGAGGGCAGCGAACTGCGGATGCGCATCAGCGGCCATACCAATATGGACAGGCTCATCAAGCAGGCCGCGCGCTGCACGATCACCGATCTGCGCATCGAGCAGCCCACGCTGGAAGAGATCTTCCTGGCGTATTACGGCAAAGGAGAGGCGAACCATGCAGATCGCCGCTAGCCCCACCTTAGCGCCATCCCCCATGACGACACTCATGGCCGTCTTCCGCAAGGCGTTTCACAATTCGTGGAAGGTGGCGTTCTGGGCGTCGGTCGTCTCGTTCCTGTATATCCTGCTGATCATGTTGTTCTACCCGTCGATGATCAAGCAGTCCGCCGAACTGGACAAGCTGATGGAGTCGTACCCCAAGGAGATGATGCAGGCGTTTTACGGCGGGGATGTCGAAGATCTCAGTGTGAGCGAGCCGGGAAACTATGTGCAGTCGCAGTTCATCACGTGGATGGAGATCCTGCTGGGCGTGATGGTCATTGCTCAGGCATTCAACGCGGTGACTAACGCCGAGCGCGACGGCACGCTGGACGTGATGCTGAGCCTGCCGGTCGCGCGCCGCACGTATCTGGTGGCCCGCGCGCTCAACAGCGCCGCCGTGACCCTGATCCTGCTCGCGGCGTCGTGGCTCCCGCTGTGGCTTTCAACTTATATCTGGCCGGAATTTGACGTTTCGCCGGGGCGGCTGGCGCTCGGCACGTTTGGCTGCTTCCTGCCGGTGATGGTCGTGGCGGGCTTCGCGTCCCTGCTGGCGTCCGTGATCCCGTCCAGCAAGCACTATGCCGGGCCGATCGCGTACCTGTTCCTGCTCGGATCGTATATCCTCTACATGTTCGCCGTCACGATCGAGAGCCTGAACGCCTTCAAGCCGGTGTTTCTGTTCCACTACTACAACGGCGGGCAGATCATCCGCGAGGGCATCGACGTGGGCAATTGGGCGCTGCTGATCGTCGTGGCACTGGTCTACTTCGCGCTGGCGTGGTGGCGCATCGACAAGAAAGAGTTGGGGGTGTAGAGCCTCAACCCCTAAGAGAGCGGCAGGAGCGTTTTATCCTCTCCCTGGCTCGGCCGGGGAGAGGGTAGGGTGAGGGGCGTCTTCGTGCCATAATATAAGAGCTTCAAGCCAAGGACGACTTATCGGGTCGCCCCACCATTGACGTCAAAGGTTATTCAACATGAGCGACATCATCTTCCAACCGATCGGGCGGCGCGTCGAGAGCGAGCCGGGTGAAACCGTGCTCGAAGCGGCGCAGCGGCGGGCGTCGCGCTCTCGGCGGTGTGCGGCGGGGTCGGCGTGTGCGGCGACTGCCGGGTGCGCGTCCTGCGCGGAGCGTCAGCGCGCTCAACGACACCGAAGAGGACATCTGAGCCGGGCCGATCTGGCGGACGGGCTGCGGTTGGCCTGCCAGATGATCGTCGGGGCGGGCGAGATCGTGGTGGATGTCCCGCCGATTCGCTGAGCGCCCTGCAGCGCAGCCAGGTGGAAGGCGAGGAAATCCCGCTCGCGCTCGATCCCGTGATCGCGGTGCGTGATCTGTCGCGCTGCTCCGCCCTCGATCGAGGATCTGCGCGGCGACTGGGAGCGGCTGGACGCGGCGATCTGCCGGACGGAGATTGGCGGTCTGAGCGCGCCGGTGCTGGCCGATCTGCCGGGGATGCTGCGCGCGCACGACTGGCGCGTGCGCATGGTCACGCGCGGGCGGACGTGGTGGGCTTCCTGCGCCCGATACGACGGGTCCCGCTTGGCTTCGCGGTGGACGTGGGCACGACCGGGCTGGCCGCCTATCTGGTCGATCTGCTCAGCGGGGAAACGCTCGGCATCGCGGGCGCGACCAACCCGCAGATCGCCTATGGCGAAGACGTGATGGCGCGGCTGACGCTGGCGGTGCACGATCCCTCGATCGGCGCGAACGTCTGCAAGCGGCATTGTCGGCGGGCTGAACGACCTGCTGCGCGAGGTCTGCACGCAGGCGGGCGTGCACCGCGCGAGGTGGTCGATGTGGTGGCGGTGGGCAACACGGCCATGCACCACCTGCTGCTCGGCGCTGCCGGTGGACCAGTTGGGCAGCGCGCCCTATGTCCCGGCCATCTCCGCCGCGCTGACACGCCCGCGCGCGCGACCTCGGCCTGGAGACGTGCGCCCGGCGCGCAGCTCTACGTGCCGCCGAACGTGGCCGGGTTCATCGGCGGCGGATCACGTCGCGATGCTGCTGGCGACCGACACCGCCGATCAGCCGGGCGTGACGCTGAGCCTGGACATCGGCACGAACACCGAAGTCACGCTCAACGCGCACGGCCAGATGTGGTGCTGCTCGACCGCCTCCGGCCCGGCCTTCGAGGGCGCGCATATCCGCGACGGCATGCGCGCCGCGGATGGCGCGATTGAGCGCCTGATCTGGCACGATGGCGGCTTGCGCTGGCTGACGATCGACCACGCGCGGCCGGTGGGCTGTGCGGATCGGGCATTCTGGATGCGGTCGCCGCCCTGCGCGGCGCCGATATCCTGACCGTCACCGGGCGCGATGCGGCGCGAACATCCCGGCGGTGCAGCACGGATAACGGTCAACCCTAGTATCGAGATCGTCATCCGGCGCAGCAGAGCGGGCACGGCCGCGCGATACGCATCAGCCGCAGCGACGTGAACGAGGTCCAACTGGCCAAAGGCGGCGATCCGGGCCGGGATCAAGCTGCTGGTGGAGCAGGCGGGCATCGACCGAAGCGGCACATCGACCGTGTGATCGTGGCCGGAGCCTTTGGCAACTATATCGACCTCGACAGCGCGATCACCATTGGCATGTTCCCGCCGCTGCCGCTCGAGCGTTTTAATCAGGTGGGCAACGCG
>CAWKMN010000010.1:0-473178 GCA_963850765.1 uncultured Chloroflexia bacterium
TTCGCGCCTGTTCGAGATCCAACAACACCGTTATGCCGACATTCCGCACCTCCTTTGAGAAAATCAGGTAATTTTGTGGAAGTTCAGCCATTGGCGATTTGCGAGTTAGGGAATTTGCAGGGTTTTACCTCCTAACAATAATCGTGAGGAGGACTGGTATAATTCAAATGAGTCCGAAGAGTCAGGAACGAATAATTGGGTGAGAAAAGAGGCATAGACTTCTGGACATACATGAATTTGAACGGATTCTCAAATTTGCGCTTAGGTCGTGCAATCTTATACTTACGAAAGCACGATGCGGCCCCTTATCGCGATGTCATTCTCCACGCTGGTCTGCACAACATTTCGTATGATCGTCAGAGTGAAGGCGGAAAAACGGTTTACCTGTGGGATATTCTGCAATTGACGGGAGAACCAAAATATTATCGCCATAAGATTTTTGAGGCAGCAGTAAGTCTGAATAATGAAAAAAATGACGATGCCAAACAGATACTTGAAATGGTCTTTCGGTTTGCCGAGGAAAATGATCAGGAGGCAAAGCAGATACTCTATGATCACTTTACTAAACGAGTAACCCTCGCTAACGAACTGAATAACGTTGACACAAATTGCGCGTGGTCAATTGTTGAACTCGACGAATTGCAAGGGTTTCTCTTTGTTGTAGATAGATTGGGGCGCTTTTCCCTTAACGATCCTCAGCTAAAGACCGATCTGACGCTTTTGCTAGGGATACTTGAAGATTTGATGGGTGAAGAGGAAGCTGCTGCCGCCCTGGCACACGCACGGCAGCAGAATCGGTACGTCGATGATTATCTCAAGCTCGTCAAGGTATTCCGTCAAAAATGAGATTCAAGAAAACATAGGCATATTAAGAAATATCCTTATGCCAAAATCAAGCAACTACTTATGGCGGGAAAGGATTTGCATTTTGAGTTGTGGAGCAAATTCGCATCGGCAGAAGATTTGCAGCAGGCGGCGTTTGATTTACTGCAAGAAGATGATCCGAAATGTCTGAGCCAATATTTACGCATCTTTAGGAGAATGCCATTCCCCCTACCACCTGATGGACTCTTCAACTGACGGAACATCCGTAGGTTGCATTGGGGCAATGACCTTTGCTGTTCTGGAAAATATTAGCCATCCATCTGTACGGGAATTTGCACTAAAGCGGATACAAGAAAATAAGGAAAGAAGGCCATGCCATTGGGTTACTGAATTGCAATTTTCAGGATGGCGATTGGGCACTGATTGATCAATTACACAGCGGAAGTTAAGAGCAGAATGATCCATCACCAGGTACAGATGAGCGTGCTTCATATATTCGAGGATCATCCTGACCTAGCGGCAACCGCCACCCTAATAAACCTTTACGAATATGCGCCCTGCTCTTTCTGCCGAGAATTTATAATAGAACATCTTCATTCTATGGCTGCTCTTCCAGATCATTATCCTCGCGAGGAGTGCCTGAACTGGATTTAAATCTCCATATTCGGTGAACTGGTGGAAAATAACTTTTTACAGTCAGCGGAATAACTCCGCATCTTCGTAGGTCAAATTTAAAAAACGATAGAACCTTTGAACCTCCGCGCCAAGCAAGTGGGCAATATGCAGGTGAACCTCTTTAACATTCAACAGCAACTTCTGAGACAAATCAGCGTGCTGGATCAGTAACAAATGAATACCCTCGAACATCTGGAAAACACGGCCGGGGATCGTGAGGTGCTGGGTTGGTTTTCCGCGTTGGTCAGGAAGGGTAAGTTCCTGTGCCTGAAGTTGAGTACAGAATGTCGTATGTTGAGCGAGCGCATAAACCAGTAAGCACAGAGCCCATGACCATCAGCAATCCCATAATGCGAGCAGGTTTTTTGAGGAAGAAACTGGAAAAGAAAAAAAGAGCGGGTCTTTGAGAAAGCGAAAACCGCGCTCAACCGAACGGTTCTGATCCTTATAAACTGTGGGAGCAGTTCAGCGGTGGATAAGCATGTTTCATCGAGTTCATTGGTCGCAATGAGATAACGACCCTAATGGCAGTTGTTGGGTAGCAATGGCTCCCTCTGGGCACAACCGGCAGCCTGAATTTGCCAGACCGTTGTGGAGGGGGTGTCGGGGCGAGGTCGGCCTGGTTGGAGATACTGGACGACTGCGTTAATCTGACCAACAATGGGATGATATTTCCAGGCTTGATCTGCCCGATGAAGGGCTTGCTGGGCATCGGCTCGAGGCGAAGTCTTCTCGCATAGACTGCTTGAGGGCTGTTCTGCCTGAAGCGTTCTTTCTCAATGGTTTTGATGAGTTGCGCCAGCTCTCGTGCCTGATTGGGTTGATCAGACCATCAGCCAGCGTGCTCGATCCCGCCGTATGTCACCCGTTGTTCATAGTAAAAATAACCTTCCTGTTCAGCCGCACTCATTGCCTCCCGTTTTACACTAATGAGCATTTGTTGTGCCTCAGTGATAGTTGCCGGCACGCGAGTACGCAATTTCACATCGTTCAATGCTTGCAGCGTTGCAGCACTGTAGAGGGCACTATCTGCCACCAAATAAGGCATTTTTTCTTCAGCAAATTGCTCTAGGAGGCATTGGCGATCTCTGGAAAGCTGCTTTTGTCCGCATGATTGCCATCCAGCGCACTCGACCACACCGGAATACTGTGACGATTGGCACAGATCAGTCCCCAACACGGCTTGTTTAAGGTCAGGTCGATGATCTTTAGAATACCCATACGTGATTTTCATGGGTAATACCTCACCATGATCCGGGATGTCTGATTCGTAGGTTCCTGTCAGGCTGAAGGCAGTTGATCCAGGTGTGCAAAGCGCGTCTCAATCCCGAATACTTTCAGGGCATCAGGCTCACCTGGGCAAATACTTCTGTCACTCTTGCTTCGTACAATGATCTCGGGCACGTCCCAGGCTGTCATCGTTCAGGTCTTCGGCTGTAAGCCCTGCTCGAATGAGCATCTCCACCGGTTTGTTCGCATTCAATTCTGGCGTTAAGTACAGTGGTCGTCCCACGAAACCCAGCCCATTCAACATCATGGCCTGCACCGCTTGCCCCACGCTCACTTTCCGCCCGCTGGCAGCGGTCATCGTGTCGATCTGGCCATTAACCCGATCTTCTGGCAAATTCCGCGAGTATTCCCAAATGATCTAGAACGAGTGGTGTATGGTGTTGTACTCATGCTGTTCGGCTTTGTTGTTCGTAGCTTCCCAGCATAATCCGAAATTCTCAATTTTTACAATTTACCCTGCGGAATGTCGGTAACAGCTTTCTGTTCAAGCAGTTTGGCCTGGGCGCTCGACTGAGCGGGCGGCGTTTGAAGCTGTTTGGCGTGGGGCGTGTGTGAGTGCGGTGGCACCGTCCACTGGAAGGCAAGATCAAGACAGTGCGCGCATTTGTCCATGATGCGGGCTGTTGGTATGCCTGTTTTCGGATGTGAAGTCAGCGATCCTGCCCCTCTGCCTGCTAGGGGACAAGCCATCGGGATTAACGTGGGTCTTTCGGCACTCCTCACGACCGCCCGGCGACAAGGTCGCACCGCCTGCCTTTTATACCGCCGGGCAGCAGCGGCTCCGGGTGTTGCAGCGCAAATTGGCGCGTGCCAAAAAGGGGAAGCCAAAACCGCAAGAAGGCGTCGAGGGGCGGTGAGAGCACAACAGGCACACATCGCCAATCAGCGCGCCGACTTCCTACACAAGTTGAGCACCGAGTTCGTGCGCGGCTTTGATGCGATCGCCCTGGAGGACTTGCGCGTCAGCACGATGGTCCACACTCGCCACCTGAGTAAGAGCATCCTGGACAGCAGTTGGTCAATGTTCCGGCAGTATCTCACGTACAAGGCTGCAAGTGCTGGTCGTGTGATCGCCGCCATTGACCCCGCCTACACATCCAGAGTTTGTTCGGCTTGCGGTGTCACAGTTTGAGGACTTCGACCTTTCAACCCATTCCGGGTTCGATGTGCCCTGCCTGTGGCCTGTCGCTCGACCGGGACCACAATGCGGCCCTCAACATTTTAAGTCGAGCTGGATAGGGACGCATCCCATGCCGGATAACGTAGCCCCGCTGTCTGCTCGCTCTGCCGGGCGGGCAAGGGCAAGCATCCGGCAGAAGCCCGCCTTTAGGTGTGGGGAGTGTCGCGAGTTCGAAGTCCGCCAAAAAGGTGAAACAGGGCGTGACGGAATTTCAATCGCGACACGATTGTCGCTGAGTTCATAAACCACTAAGAGCCTATCCGAATAACGGGTATACTGAAAGGCATGACGAAACCAAAAGCGATAGCAGCCAAACCGAAACGCGAACGGGCACGAACGCCCAATAACCCAACGACGACAGGATTCTGTATTTCGGATGAGTTGTGGGCGGTGCTGGAGCCGCTCCTGCCGGAGCAGGTGAATACCCATCGGTTTGGCGGGGGACGGCGGCGGGTCGCCGACCGGCAGTGCGCGGATGCCATATTCTACGTGTTGCGCACGGGCTGCCAGTGGGCCGCCTTGAACCAGACTGAGTTGTGTGCCAAGTCCACGGCGCATGACCGTTTTCAGGCCTGGGTGGCCGCCGGCGTGTTTCTGCGGCTGTGGCAGGCCGGCGTGGAGCAATTTGACGAAGTGAAGGGCATTGACTGGCAGTGGATGAGTATGGACGGGGCGATAACTAAAGCGCCGCTGGGCGGAAAAAAAACCGGCCGCAATCCGACTGACCGGGGCAAACAAGGCGTGAAACGCAGTCTGCTGACCGACGGACATGGGATTCCCCTCAGTGTAGCAGTCGACGGAGCCAATCGGCATGATATGAAACTGGTGCGTGGCACGTTGGAGAACCTCGTCGTCGAGCGTCCTGAACCGACCGAAACCGAACCGCAGGGGATGTGTTTGGACAAAGGCTATGATTACGACGACGTGCGGGACATCCTCGTCGAGTTCGGCTTCACCGCTCACATTCGGGCGCGCGACGAGGAAGCGCGCGACTTGGCGGTGGAAGCAGGCAAACGCGCGCGGCGCTGGGTGGTCGAACGCAGTCATAGTTGGATGAACCGCTTTCGCCGCCTCCTGATCCGTTGGGAGAAAAAGCCCGAACACTATCTGGCTTTCCTTCATTTTGCCTGTGCCCTCATCGCCTTTCGCGCTGCTGGGTTATTCGGATAGGCTCTTAGCGGGCAATTTATGATCTGCTGCGGTTGTTGGGGCACGCCCAAATTTTATGAAGATGGCTCCTGTCATCAAAGAGCTACGACGTCGTGGCGTCGCTCATATGTTGGTTCATACTGGCCAACATTATGACGAGAAGATGTCAGGGATTTTTTTCGATGTGCTTGGAATGCCCGAGCCCAACTCATTTCTTGGCGTTGGTTCCGGCTCACACGCTGAACAGATTGCACGAGTTATGATGTCGTTTGAGAAGGTATGTTTGGCGCACCACCCTCACATGGTACTTGTAGCAGGGGATGTAAACTCCACTTTGGCTTGTGGATTGACCGCCGCCAAACTTCATATTCCCGTCGCGCATATCGAGGCTGGGCTGCGGTCATTTGACAGGAGTATGCCGGAAGAAATCAACCGTGTCTTGACCGATCATCTTTGCGATCTGCTGTTTACCTCCGAAGACAGTGGAAATCAAAATCTGAGGCAGGAGGGAATCGCGAATGAAAAGATACACTTTGTTGGCAACACGATGATTCATTCCCTGTTTGCCTACCGTGGGCAAGCCCTGGCGGCTGAACCCTGGAGGCAATATGGATTGACACCAGGTGAATACGGACTGAGTTACACTGCATCGTCCGGCCAATGTCGACACGGCTGATTCAGCCGCACGGCTGGCACATGCAATTGACCGTATCGGGCAGAGCATTCCACTGTTATTTCCCATTCATCCGCGTACACTCGCAAAACACGCTGCGTTATGGTCGGGAATGGCCCATGTTCGCCTGATTGAGCCGCTCGATTACCTAACATTTCTCGGGTTGATGGCACGCGCCAAAGTGGTAATCACCAATTCGGGCGGAATACAGGAAGAGACCACTGTTCTTGGAGTCCGATGTGTAACCGTGCGAGACAACACCGAGCGCCCTGTGACAATCACTGAGGGTACCAACCGCCTGATATCTCCATCTTGCCCGGATGAAATTGTGAACGCCGCTCTTGAGAACACAGCTTTAGCAAACCGCTGTCTTCCAACATTATGGGATGGACAAGCAGCGACCCGAATTTGCATAGTGCTTGAGGCTTGGCTTAAGAAACCCCTAATTCAGTGTCATGAACCCCACGGCGAAAGCCGGGGGCTTCTGCCGGATGCTTGCCCTTGCCCGCCCGCGGAGCGAGCAGACAGCGGAGCTACGTTATCCGGCACGGATGTGTCCCATCCGGCTCGACTCAAAATGTTGAGGGCTGCATTGTGGTCCCAGTCGAGCGACAGACCACAACTACACCTGACCCAGCGGGTCAACAAGTCGAAGTTCTCAAACCGCGCACCGCAAGCCGAACAAGTTCTGGATATGTATTACCTTCACCGGAGCCTCGTCGGGGTGAATGGCGTTCTCGATGCGCTGGACGATCTCGTTGGTCAATGCCTGGGCGTGCACGAAGTCATCCGCGTGCGACTGGACCATGCTGAAGAACAGGTCCCGGTCGCGGATGAGCCGCTTGTACTGGGAGCGCACCGCAGAGAGATTCGCCGCGACACTCCGAGGGCGCAGGCCGCGCTCCAGCAGGTGATTCCGGTACGCCATCAGATTCGGGCTCCACCAGTTCAGCCCGTTGCCGTCCAGCCAGTCCACATACTGGCGCAGGCGGGATTCGATGTCCTTGTTATTTCCTGCGTAGGAAATTAACAGGGCCTGCTGATTGGGCGTGTAGCTTACAAGGCTCATTCGAACTCCCATCCGACACAATTCCATTACGACCAGCCGGGCGACCAAGTTCCCCTCGCTCATCAGAATCGCTTCAGGCTCCACGTCGATGTCCACGAGGATGAGCGCCAGTTGGGGCATGAAGTCTTCCGGCGCGTGTTTTATCAGGGTGAAGGAGTGAACGCGGCGGATTTTGCCGCGCTCGTCCTTGTGATAGAGCGTGTAGGACCGCTTCATTCTTCTAAGGTCCGACGCTCGGCGTCCAGGTCACGCTCAATGGCCTTGGCCGCCTCGAACTTCTCAGGGTATCGGGTCTTGAGCTTCGCGACGTTGCGTTCCATCGCTTCTTCCAACGTGAGACCCGCTGCTTCCAGCACCAGGGCGCCGCCCCACAGGATGTCGCCCGCCTCCTCCAGGATATTGACCTTGTCCAGCGGCTTGCCGTAGTACAGGTGCTTTTTGACCTGATCCGCCAGTTCGCCGGATTCCGTGACAGCAGTCAAGACGCCGTGCAGCAGGCGAATTTCGAGAATGGCGCGATAAGCGGGAAGGTCGTAGTCGCGGATTTCGGTGGTCAGCGCTTCGTGTTGGTAGTTCATGTCAGCGACCTTTTTCCTGCGCAGGAAATTCCCTGCGGATAGGGTTTCACTTCAAGTTCGCCCACTTTTTACCGTTGACGATGCCACTAACTTGCGATCTGCTTATGTTGTACTGGGCAGCGAGACTTTTTCCGGTTTGTCCCGCATTATAGGCACGCCTGATTTCAATCACCTCGTCAGTGGTCAATTTCGCGTTGTGATGATCTTCTCCGCGTTTGTGAGCGAGTCCTAAATCTAAGGCGTGTAGGATATTGTTGCTTCTGGTGCAATACTCCAGATTGTCGACGCTGTTGTTTGTTTTATCGCCATCAATGTGGTTAACGTCTTGTCCGACCGGGCGTGGGCCCAAAAAAGCAAGCGCGACTAAATGGTGTACCCTGTGAGTTTTCCCAACTCCGTTTTTATACAGACCGACTTGCCGATAACCAGTTTGAGTGTTGACTGACTGTTTCATTAAGTGTGCGGGATGTGTTCTGCCATATCGGTCTACGGTCGATAGATGTCTAACCCGGCCCCGGTCACTAACTTCGTAGAAACCTTCGTGACACTCCCCACGCCTAAAGGCGGGGGCTTCTGCCGGACGCTTGCCCTTGCCCGCCCGCAGAGCGAGCAGACAGTGGGGCTACGTTATCCGGCACGGGTGTGTCCCACCCGGCTCGACTCAAAATGTTGAGGGCCGCATTGTGGTCCCGGTCGAGCGACAGGCCACAGGTACATCTAACCCAACGGGTCGACAGGTCGAAATTCTCAAACCGCGTACCGCAAGCCGAACAAGTCCTGGAGGTGTAGGCGGGATCAACGAAGGCGACCTCACGACCAGCACTTGCAGCCTTGTACGTGAGATACTGCCGGAACATCGACCAACCACTATCCAGGATGCTTTTACTCAGGTGGCGATTGTGGACCACGTGCTGACGCGCAAGTCCTCCAGTGCGATGCATCAAAGCGGCGCACGAAGCCGGTGCTCACCTTGTGCAGGAAGTCAGCGCGTTGATTAGCGATGTGTGCCTGCTGGCGCTGAACAGCGTGCAGCGCCTTGCGACGGTTCTTACTGCCACGTTGAGCGCGTGCCAGTTTGCGCTGCAACACTCGGAGGCGCTGCTGCCCCTTGGTATAAAAGGCGGGCGATGCTACCTTTTCGCCCTGGCTGGTGGTGATGAGCGCTGAAAGACCGACGTCGATCCCGATGGCTTGTCCCGTAGGAGGCAGAGGGGGCAGGTCTTCAATTTCACAAGCAAAACAGGCGTACCAACAGCCTGCTTTGTGAACGATGCGCACCGTCTTGATCTTGCCTTCCAGCGGACGGTGCCACCGGACCCGCACCCGACCCACACCGAACAGCCTCAAACGCCGTCCGCTCAGTCGTGCGCCCGTCCCGAACTGCTTGAATAGAAAGCTGTTGAAGCGGTTACTTCCCTTAAAACGCGGATAGCCCGGCTTTTCGCCCGCCTTAACCCGGCGGAAGAAGGTTTCGAAGGCCAGATTGACTTGATCAATGACGCTCTGCGCTGTCTGGCTATAAACCTGATCGGCATAGGGAAACGTCTGGCGATAATATTTTCCAAGCTCGTACAATTCCGCCCTGCTGATGCTGCGCCCTTCCAGTTGGTAGGCGTACTTACGCTCGGCCAGCGCCATGTTGTACAGCCCGCGACAGGCATCCAGGACACGCCACAGGTTAACAGTCTGTGAACGGGAGGGATATAGGCGGTACTGGTAGGTGCGGAGCATCGAACTCCCTTCTGCTTCTGATTATGTCAGCGGATTATAGCCTAGATCCCAGATGCACCTTATATCCCCATGCCTGAAGGCAGGGGCTTTACGGCGCTCTTTCGGTAATCGTTGACTGGTCGCCAGTTTTCAATGGCTAGCACTGGGGAACTCCTTTCGTATTCTGTCAATGCCTTTATTGGCATGAATATTTTCTTTTAGAAAAACAGGGGTTTGGTGCCCGTCCAACACCCGCAGCAGGTTGCGCACGTGCTCGGGATTCGGCTGAATTTTGCGAGGCCCATTGCTGCCTGCGCCGATGATGGCCCAGGACGTGGGGGCGTTGGCCGCGACAATAGGCGCAAGGTTCCACGCGAGAGGTTCGTATGAAAGAAATGTGGTGAGTCCCCGATGCTTGAGCACGTCCAGCGTCTTCAGCGCCTTGTCGAGGTACCGGACCTTCGTGGTGTGCGCCAGTTCCTTCCCCACCATGTAGTCTGGGGGCGAGGACACCCCAATCCACGCATTCGGCGGGAATTCGAACTTGAGGAGGCGGGTGAACGCTTTGGTGAGAATGAAGAAGATGTGCTGCTCGTTGTCGCGGCACATGTCAGAATCTTCTGGATCTGCTCATCCGTGTTCCAGTGGCCCATCACATCCCCCATGAATTCGAGATGAATATTCCCGCAGGGCTCTGAGACCTTGTAGGGTTCTCTAGGCGCTCCTCGAACCAGTAGGGGGCCTCAAACCCCTGGGGGTAGAACTTGTCCGATTTCATCTTCTCCGCCATGGTCTTGGCGTAGCACTCGACGCGCTCACCATCCAGCGTCCACTCGCAGCCATGGAAGCAGCCAGGGCTGATGTTCAGGGTGAAACCTCGTCTGCCGCAGGGGCTTCGTCCAGCCAATACCGGGTTTTTGCTCGTTCAAATTGACCTCGTTTCCTAGAACACATGTGTGACTCATTCTGAGGGGTTCTACCTGATCCGCCAGGATCAAACAGGTCCCCATCTATCGCGGATCAGGCATCGCTTCACTACGGGCCTTGTAGAGGCTCACAGGGGCATTTACGGGAGGCGCTCAGCCTTGGGGGCGCGACGGAGCTTACGCTCCAAGGCTTCCCAGTCCGGCTCGGCACCCGTGAGATCCACCTGTACCGACCGCAGCCAGTGGCTTCCCACAGAGAAGATGTCCATCGTCTTCGCTTCAGGGTCGATCAGGTAAGCGTATTCAATCCAGCTATCGGGTGAGATCACCTCACGGAACGGCCAGGGCTCGTCACCCTCGTCGGCCCGCTCCCCATCGTAGAACACGCCCACGTTATCCATCGCCTGATCGTAGGCGGTCATAGCCCGTTCCATAAAATCCATGGTTTCCGGCAGTATAGCCTCAGCGACGTCCTGTACCGCATCACGCTGGTCGAAACCGATCAGGCGATCAGGATCACCGTTCCAGTTGTTGATCGTGCTCCATCCCGAAGGATGCTCGTCGATCAGCAGGATCAGCAGGCTTTCCAGGTCGTCAATGTACACCTGGGCCACCTGGAACAGCGTGTCGCCCACCCCATCGAGGTAGCCATCCGAGTGATGGTACACACCCAATGAGAGATTCCGGTCGTCGCGGTTGAGCCGCCCAATAAAGCTCCGAGTAGACATGGTCGCTCCTTAGAGAATCAAAGAGGGGCCGGAGCCCCTCAGATACGATTTTCCTGCGCGGGAAATTACTCTGTCGGCTTGAAGACAATCTTGAGCCCGAGGCTCTCAGCCTTCGCCTCCCATTCCTTCTGGGTCAGGCGGATGTTGTGGGTCTTATCCCCGTTGAACGCTTGGCGCTCGAATTCCCCTGTGTTCACAATGTGGAACTGCACGGGGGCGAGTGCGGAAAGCGCCAGCAGGATGCCGTCGATCAGGTCGGGCGTGGTGTGTTCCAGCACGTCCTTCGATACCACGGCGTCAAAGGGCGCGAACTTCGTCACCTTCGAGTCGGCAATGTACCGGATGTCGCCCAGGTACAGGAACTGCTTCACCTCTTCCATCGCCTGGGAGAGGATGTACTCCGAGATGTCACACCCGTAGGCACGAATGCCCAACTTGCGCATCTCGTAGACGGCGGCTCCCGTGGCACAGCCGACTTCGAGCACCTTCGGGGCTTTCCCCACAATCGTGATACCCTCTGCCGGAGGCACAACCTTCAGATCGGGGTATGCTTCTTCCAGGTTCTTCAGCACCCAGGCAGCCGTTTGGTCCGGTGAGCCAGTGGTATGCTTGTAGCCGCCGATGAGCGGGTAGTTCGACTTGCGCTCTCCTTCGCCATGCCCAAAATAGACGTGGTCGAAGAAGGCACCATCTTGCATTTGTTTCATCGAAACCTCCTGATAGAGGGCTCGATCAGTATCGCTACCCCACAGCCTACGATTGAATCTCGTTCCAGTTGTCTCGTGCTACACCGTCTGCGGTCAGCGGGTTGGTCGGGCTGTCGATGTGATCGGCGGTCGCTTCCTTATGGATATGGAAGGGCACCCCACTCATCCGGTTCCAGTCTTCGCAGTACGCTTGGTCCTCAGAGATGAGTTCGCCGTGCGTCCCTGAATCATCCCCATAGCGGAAGCGCAGTCGCTCGAACACCTCGCGCTTGATGAGCATGTACCCGCAGGTCCCATACCCGCAGGTATACAGGTTCCCGTGGTCGCGAATCGTCAGCTTTCCGGGAAACATGTAGCGCAGGTCACGGTGCACGCCTCGGCCCGGTACCAATCCACCGCACAGGCCCACGTCCAGTGAGATGAGCTTCGCTACCCCGCCAGGATGGGGGATTACATCACTGTCGATGAACAGCAGGTGGGTCGCGTTCTGGCTCAAGGCGTAATCGATGGCCATGTTCCGTGCGGTCACAATCGGGGCCAGCCGCACCTGATGCTGGTCGTACTGCGGTTTGACACGCCACGTAGCTTTCCCGTACCTCCCAGATGTCGTAGTCATACGGCTTGGGGGCTCCCTTCAGCCAGTCGAACATCTCACCATACACAAAGCGCGTGTTGTTGAACGAGGATTCGATGTTCACGTACACCCGGTCCACCTCCGGAATGTCGAAGAGGTGGGGCAGGGCCGTCAGCATGAACTCACGCTTGCGGTCACAGAGGAGTGTCGCTGCGATCAGCTTCATAGTATTTCTCATTCTCGTTTCTGAACTCGAAGGCAATTTCCTGCGCCGGAAATTCCAGCAGGTCGAGCAAGGCTCTGAGGGCCCGAGGCTCCCGCACGAGCTCGTCATACGAGACAAGGCAGTACCACACATCCTCCAACTGGGAGAAGATCCAGCGGTAGGCGTCTCGCATGACCTCCTGAGCTTCCTCGGTACTGGCAGGCACGTGGTTGATGACCTGGGCGCGGCAGGTAATCCACCACGCCCTGACCATCACGATCACGCGGATCTCGTAACCCTTGTCCCGCGCCTGCTCGAACATCTCCAGGAGATTCGGGAACGAGCCGTTGTGCGGCACGCTCCGAATCCACGCAATGTCCTGGGTCGCTTCCGGCAGTTCCTCGTCGAACTCCTGGTCGAAGGGGATCTCGTAGCCCGTCTTCCCCTTACAGCCTGCGGCCACGAGGAGATTCTGCATCATCCGATTGCCTGAATCCTCAGGGCCCACCACGATAAAGCATCTAGCCATCGGGCACGCCCAACCGGCTTTCGAGGAAGAGGCTGGCGTCCTCCTCGTCTTGCTGGTAGGTGATCGCCATGCGCCGGGCGATCAGCGTGACGAGCTTCTCCTGCGCGTTGTGATAGAACTTCTTCAGGGTTGCCTGGGCCGCGTCGGGCAGCAGGTTGTGCGCCTGATCGACCGCATCATCCAGGTCGCTCATCGCCACGTGGAAGGTTTCGTGGGCCACGCTCTCGTAACCCTCAGTATCCGGCTGGATGGTGGTGGGGAGATACATCGTCGCCCGCAGCAGATAGGGCTGGATGTCAATCGTGGCCGTGGTTTTTCGCTCGGCCAGGATCGCGTCGTTCTGTTCGATACGAATCTCCCAGATGTCAGGAATGGCGAGATACTGTCGGCACCACGCCAGATACGATTCGAGCCATGTGGTCATTGGTAAACCTCTCAATGTAGCCATGAGAGCCGAGTAAGCTCTCTACGAACGTGGCCACTTGGTCTCGTACCACCATGGCGTTTTTATGCAGGGGCTGATGTGGAACACGAAGTGTGTGCCCCTTAGTCTTTGAACGTGGCGGTGTCACCCAGTACGTTCCGCAAGTCACTCCACGCGAGGCAGTACGCCTGCCGGGTATGCACGGTGAAGCGGTAGTACCGGATACCGTCAACTTCCTTCCAGAGCAACGGCCCTACGTAGAAATCCCACATTGGGGACGGTGGAGAGCTCAAGGATGCGCTCGTAGTCGGTTCCGTCTGGGGTGCGCCGGTTATGGTAGCAGTGCCGAAGGTAGATGAACCAGCCGGGATTGGATCGGTCACGCACAAGGTAGGGCTCCTTCTCCGTCAACTCGTGGAATCGCGTGGCGGCCAGGGTGACTGGGACAACCTCCGTGTGGTCATCCCACGTGAAGTGGAAGTTGGGGCCGTGGCGCTCGATAGAGAGCACCGTTCGCCAGGGCTCACTCTTGATTTTCTGGTTCCGCTCAAACCAGGGAATCTTCTTGTAGCTCATAATCCTCCAGGTAGGTCTCTAGATGGTCTTGGAACTGGTCGACATGGTCGGTGCCCAGGCGCAGGTAACGTGCCCTGGAAGCTGGCGAAGGTGAAGACCCACAGGTCTGCTTCCAGGCGCTCGGCGTAGATCAGGCCGCAGTCCTCAATCCAGATCGAGAACTGTTCGTCGTCCAGGACTTGAGCAGGGCCTTGGCCTCGTGGGTGGAGAGGGCGTAAGACGCAGGGCTTACGTCAATGTGAAGGGCGGGCACGTGCTCTTCCCATTCAAACAGGATGAGATGGAGAACTCGTACGCCACGTAACGAATGGGCAGGGTCTGGATAGGCGGCAGGGTCTTAGTCATTTTCCTGTGCAGGAAATTCCCTGTTAGTTATCCACGCACCCCAGTTGCTCACCGCACACCGCACAGAAGCGCGGGGGCTTCTTGCTGTAGTCAGCATGAGCAACGGCGTGCTGGCCGTAGAGGAACCAGTCGTGGCAGGGCTTGCATAGATCGACCGTCTGGGTGATGCGGTTCACATTTAGGCGATTCAGGATTTTCACTACATGGGGGTCTTGCCGTTCTACTGCGGGCATGTTTATTCTCCTTTTTCGTAGCACTCTACCGGCCAGGACATACGAGTGTCCGGCAGGCATTCAGGAACGGTGAAGTCCTTCATACAGGTACACCTCGCCACGGTAGTAAACCTTCACTGGGGTCTGTGCCTTCTCGGCCACGGCGAACAGGCAGTGCGGGTTGAGCCGTGACATCTCCAGGGCCTTATACTCCGCGAGGCAATGCCGATCTCTTGAACGGCCCCATAACACAAAGCCATCCCCCATCGACCACGGCCCAGGGGTCGCTCTGTCCTTGCGTCCAGACACGGACTTCGTACGATATACATGACAATGTCGCCGAAGTCCTCCGCGCTCGAGCGGGGAGGAAGGCGAAATTACTCCTTTCAACACGGAATCAATGCGAACGGACAAACTTGAATCAGGGTGATGAATCGGATGACGCAAGTCAAATTACGCCCGGCCAGACGTCTCGAATGCGCTTGGCATGCGCGTGCAGGGATAAGCTCCCTACTTCAGCGGGGCTCGTTGATCTCTCTGCAATTGAGCTACGAGAGGAAACGTATGTTATGAGGATGGCGCGGCGTAACTCACACTCGTTGCGATGTCGAGCAGCAGCGTTTCGGCACTGGCGAATTCAGCGCGCGGCGCAACCGCCACCACGACGATCAATATGTGGTCTTGTCCGCACAAAGCCGAATGAACATGCCCTCGGCATTCACATTGGCGTTGTGGAAATCGAGCCGCACCGCCGGCGTTTCCCCCAGGGTAATCTCAATGGCGTCGCCGACGGTGGTATCACCGCTGTCCGACGCGGCAAACAGGATGGCCATGAGGTCAGCGCGCGACGGTCGGTCGCCCGTATCGAGGGCCTCAACAGGCTGCGGGTTTCGTACCACCACGGCCAGTTGACCAGATTCCATGGGTGCGTCAGGCTCGTTAAATGCGGCCAGCATCGCGCTGCTGGTCCCTAGTTCGAGGTCGCCCAGCTCGTTTTCTTGTCCCACCCATTCTTCAGGATAACGTACAGTGAGGCCGGCGGTAGAGGTTAATATTTGGGCGAGGGTTGGTGTCACGCCAGCCGGTGTCGAACCCGCTGAAGATCCAGGCAGGATAACGGCTTCAGTGGAGGCATTGGCGGGCCGAATGCAGCGAAAGCCGATGTCCCAGGTCGTATCATCGGGAGGGTTCCAGGCCCGATTGGACGCGCGCGCGTCGACAGGCGGATAGTTAAACGAGCTGCCGCGCACCACCCGTTCGTTTCCGGTGGTCGGCCCCGCGGGATAGTGAGCCTCTTCGGGCAGGGTGGCATAATAGGCGGCATCATACCAGTCCGCGACCCACTCCCACACATTCCCAGCCATATCCAGTGCACCAACCCACGAGGCACCGTTGGGTTTGCTGCCTACGGGGACCGTTTCGCCGCCCGAATTATTCCAGTCCACCATCTTGTCCTCGTCAAGCTCATTCCCCCAGGGATACTCCCATCCATCGGGTCCGCGGGCCGCGTATTCCCATTCGGCTTCGGTGGGCAGGCGCCCTCCCCGACTTTCGCAATAATCGTGCGCCTCATCCCAGGTGAGTTGCTCCCGCGGGCGATCAGCGTCCGCCCAATGACTGGCCAGGGCCGCCTGTCCATCAAACGCGGCAAACTGCGCATTCATTACTTCCGTGCGATCGATCCAAAACGGTTCGCCGAGGCAGACGCGGTGCGGCGGTTGTTCGTCATCCTCCTCGGTGCTGCCCATCATAAAACAACCGGGGGGAACCAGAACCATCTCCACGCCGTCAAACGTCCCAACGACCTCCTCCCAATCCGCATTGCCCCCATAGAAACTGGTGGCACGCTCCAGCACCGCTTGCAGCGGGTCCGAATTCCCTTCATCCTCTTTTTTATCGCTATCCCGATCACGCAGCAGAACCCATGCGATGGCCATGATGGCCCCGATCAGCAGCACGGCAGCGCCGCCTGCGACGAGCCATCGGTTGGATCTTCCTGATTCAGGTTGATCCGCGGCCACCACAGGAGGAACCGCAGCGGAGGTAGTACCCACTTCGCGGTGTTGCGATGGGGTGGGTTCGACCTGAAGCGGGCGTGCCTTCGCTTCCTGATCCGCAAATCGCTGGCTCAGCAAAGGCCCCAGTCCATCGGGGTCATAATCCACATCCGGATAGGTTTGGCGGTAGACCTGCCACCGCTGCCAGACCCGCTCGGGCGCTTCATGCTGCGCCATCATGCGGATGATCTCGTACTCCCGCTGGGCTTTTTCTTCCCGCTCCCGGCGCTCGTGTTCGGCCGTTTCGCCTTCCACTGCCGCCTGAATTTCCCGCTCATGGCCGTCAATATCAAAGACACTGGGAGCGAGACCGGAGGCACGGATCTGCGACAGGAGAGTTGACGCTTGGTCCCAGCGCGCTTCAGCAAAGGCCGTGTAAAATGTGGCGATGGCCGCGCGGACGTCAAAATCGACATTTTCACCCCGCAGCCAGCGGATCAGCCGTTCCACATCCCGGTTGAAGTCTGGATCATCGCAAATCGACACGGCGTTCAGGAAGGGCAGGCGCGATAAGGTATCGGGCAGGTCCTCGGGGTGTGGCATCATGGTATTGCCGAGCAGCACCGGCACCACGCGGCAGTTCTGTTTCGACAAGCCGGTTTCCACTTCGATGCGCACATAATCCGCCGGATGATGCAGCCGCGCTTGTCCGGTTGGGTCGGCGGCGGTCACCCAGGTTGGACCGATCACGACGAGCATCACGGTGGTCAGTTTGATTTCTTCGGCGAGGTACGTGCGAAAATCGACGCCCGGTGGAATATCATCGACATCTTTGAAGATGTTCTCAGGGCCAAACGCGGCCGCCAGCCGATCGTGGATACGACCGGCCGCCATGGGACTATCGGCTCGACGGTAAGAGATGAAGATGCGCGGCATCTAACCACCTGTGTGTAAGCAGCAGCGAAAACGGTTAGCGCTGAGTAGATGATAGATCATCTGTTTTCACGCTGCCCACAGCTCGACCGACGGGCATTCACAACGGCGACCTATCGCTTTTTCGTCTTTAGGCCAAAACGACCACGAAGGAGTCACAGTTCATGTCGTCGCCCTTCAGCGCCTCTTCCAGGTCGAGCCGCTAAGGAATTGGGACGCCAAAATCGCCGAAACCCAGCCGCGACTGCATCAGCTGAACCTGGTACGGGCGTCCTGTGGACATCAGGTAATAAAAATCCAATTCGCGCGTGTCGGGATTCCATTGGGTAAAGCGGTTGAGGATGAACGGCCCGTACGCCCAGCCGGGTCTATCCTGTCGGATGGTCGTGCTGCCTGGCTCAAATGGCGGCAATGGGGGGATGTCGCGGTCTATACTATCGGCGCCTGGCCAATGCATGTACCCTCCCGGTCCATAAGCCCCGAGGTGTTCTCCATCAAAGAGGGTGACTGGCTCTGACCACTCCCTGAGCTGGGTGCTGAATCGCGCTTGTACTGGCAGCTTGAATTTCTCGAAGTTGGGATGATCCCGGTCCGGATCATCTTCCCTCGCGTCCGAATAGAGCAAGATCCAGCACCCTGGCTCGGCTAGCCATGCGAGCGATAATGACGTGTAGAAGTTGGGATGCGAGAAGACCACGCCGGCGTCGGCGGCATTGGCGGACCAGCGACCGGGCTCGCCGGTATAGTACAAGGACGTCCTGCAAACGCGGGCCGTCGATGAACTTCAGCGGCATCCAGGCGAGGCGAAAGGCTGATGGCATCAAGGGACCCATATCCCAATTCCTCGTCATCATGACCACGCCCTTTCCCTCCGTTTCGGGAAGCTCATGGTCGGCATTGTCGACGACAAACGCGGTCACGCCGCTAAAGATATCCGGCTGGTCAGACTTGACCATGCCATGGCACTTAACACAAAAACGCCAGTGGCCGTTGTTGTGCGGATCTTCTTCTCTGAGGATATGCGGTATGAGAAGTGACTCGTCGGCTCCCACATGATTGCCAGCCATGGGACAGAGGCCTTTGATGGTTTCGTCGCCATCCCAGAACAGCATGGCGCAGTCGCGACATCGACGCCACCGACTTTGGTGTGTTGGATCGTCGACCGTCCCTGGTGAAAACGCATATGCAGGGCTATCTGCTGCCTCGTGGACGCCGCTTTTCCAGCAGACCCCACCGGACCCATCGTTCCAGAAGATCGCTTCACATTTTTTGCAGAAGCACCAGGTGTTCAGGCCAGCGGGTGTTCCCAGCGCTGCCTGCTGCAAGTCGAACTTCAAGCCCGTGATCGTATGGCTTTCAAAGGCCGCTCGGTTGGCATCCTTCGGACAGCAGCCCATCCGTGGACTGAACAAGAACTCCTTTTGGTACATCGGCGTGAAATGGTCGTCATCGGCTTCGGCATCGGCGATCATGGATCCCCCGAAGTCAGGATTGCCGTTGCTGACCAGGTACAGTCCGTACGCCGGATCACCGAACCGGTCTCGGTCCGAGTACTTTTTCTCAGAAATGTTGACGAAGACATAAACTCGCCCGTTGTAGCTGAAGGCACCACTCGGAGTTTCAAATCGACTGGTGAAACCGATCGGATCTTGCGCGTTCAGGGGAGCGAATTTGCCTTTGTACTTTCCCTCATTTCTTACGACAGCGTGTAAATGAAATCCACCACCGATTGCACCCGGACAAAGGCCCTTGAAGGCGCTCCCAGCCCAGAACAGGCCATTGCAGTTGACACAGAACCGCCAGTCCCGCTGACCGGTTGCGTCGGTTGCGCCCTGCTGGTCGTTCGGAAGGCAGAAATTCCAACCCACGGGGACATGCTGCCCGCCAGAAGGACAAGCGCCTGCCGGTTGATCATCATTCGGGGCCCAGAATAGGCCGTGGCAGTTCGCGCAAAATCGCCAATTTGGCTGGCCGGTTGCGTCGGTCGCACCTTGTTGTTTGTTGGGAAGGAAGAACCGCTTGCCCAGCCAGCGGTGTTCACCGCCTTTAGGGCAGACCGTCGCGGCCGTGCTACCGTCCGGGGCCCAGAACAACCCGCCACATCGGATGCAGAACCGCCAGTCCGGCTGGCCGATCGCCTCGCCCGCCCCCTGTTCGTCGTTGGGAAGGAAGAAGTTCAATCCAGCTTCGAGGTGTCCACCGTGTTCGTAAACTTCTGAATCGTCGGTCCAGGCGACCAGATCGGACTCTTTCAGGTACTCCGGACGGCCGCTGTAACCCGGCGCTCGGTTGTCCCATTCCACCGCGACATCACCGAAGAAGAAATAGAGCCTCCCGTCCGAGTGCTCGGTATTGGCACCGAGGTCGACGCCCATGACCCCCCATTGACCCGTGTCGTTGAGGAGGGGTGCGCCGACCGGATCCACAGAGTTTTCCCATCTTGGGTTGCTGGCACTTTTGCTCCCCGTCAGTTGTCCGATTCGACGTGTACCCCGCACTTCTACGCTTTCCATAGCAGCCTCCGACTTTAAACGTACCTATCGATTACAGGTTTTTGAGAAGCCGTTTGAACAGTCAGATATCGGCCTGAAGTCGAGCGAGACGTCAAACGATGAATGCTGTCGTGAAAACGACACCTTTTCAGATGATAGTTGATCTTGAACCTGTACTACCACGGGGGTCTAGACCGTTTGTTTCGCGGTGCATTTCCTATGCGGGCAACTTGCTCACGAACAGATTGCGCAACTCATCCGCGAACGCCAGGAACTTCTCCAGCCAGGCGGTGAGGGAACGCAGGTCCTCGATGTGCCAGGTCTCGTAGTCGCTGTCGAGATAGTGCCACCATAGGTCTCGTCGATGGAGCCACCCTTGATGTCCAGGACCAGCCAGCCGCCGCTGCGCCCTTCGGTATAGACATGAATTCTCCCGTTGGTCCGGTTCCAGGTATCGATGGCCTGTCCCACGACATGATAGGCCGGGTGAAAGTCCAGGTACTGGGTCTCCCAGAACGCCTCTTCCTGCGCGGCGGTAAGCCCCAGGTGGTGGAACTTCACGTTTAGCGCGAAGTAGGAGTGATAGCCGAACGTGCGGCGCGGGAAGCTCCGGATGAAGTCAATCATCACCGCGCGGCTGCGCTTGTTGACTTTCTTGGTGTAGGGATAGGTGTAGGTCATGTCTCGTCCTCGCACTTGAAGATCAGATCCACGCGGGGTTCATGGCTGTCCGCGATTCGCAGGGCCTCGTAGTCGCCCTGGAAGAGGATGATGCCCTGGCTCTGGATCACCAGCTTCGGCTTCTTATTCACAAGGTTATAGAAGCTCTTCGTGTGCTCAGGGCCACCATCGGGGATGCGGAACATCACGAGTGCCCGGTCGGGGTCCAACGTGTTCGTGTGGCGAAACGTCTTCTCGTCATAGGTCTCGAAACGCGCAGGCCACACGGCGACCACGTTGAACACGGTCGCGTCGGTGATCAGGACACCTTGCAGGTTCATCGTTTTTCCTGCGCCGGAAATTACAGGTTGGTCAGCAGCAGGGCCACGATGCCCAGGAACAGGGCAATGACCATGCCTACCGTCCGCAGCAGCCGTCGCTGATACTCGCGGCGGTCCCGGGTGGTGCAGGCATGGAACGTGGAGCCGAAGGCCACGGCCACGGTCGTAAAGCACAGGATGCCAATTGCAGCCATCGTTGTCATGCGGGTTCTCTCCATCGAATCAACTTACAGGGCTTAGGGAGGCGCTGTTCCACATAGTCGGCAATCCGAGCGCCCATCGTTTCGGGTGCGATGTACCGGCCTGAGTACATGAGGTTCAGCAGGCCATTCTCGGAGAGCTCGATCTCACGGTTGATCTCCTCCGATTGCAGGAACAGCGGTATGACATCGGTCCCATCAGGCGTGGTTGTGTGCAGATCCCACGTCTGAAGTTTCCCCGTCTGACCCTTGCAGAGTGAGTATTTCATCGGTCCTCCGCTGGTAGACATACACGGCGTCGTGGATGCCCTCCCATTGCGGAATGTTGAGCTTTTGGAGAAGCGTCCACTCCGAGGACGGGGTGACGTCGCGGTACTCGCCGTCCTCATCGACCCAGGTCAGTGTGCAGCCGAGGCGTCGGAAGAAATTTTCGTCTCCCGTGCAGCCCCCAGAGGATTCCCCGATGTAGATCAGGGTGTCGCCCTGGTAGGCGCTCAGCGCATCAAACGCCATCGGGTCTGAATGAGGCGGCCAGCACAGCATCAGCGCCCGGTCCGGATGGAGGGCGGCTTTCTCCGTGCCCCCTTCCAGGACGGGGTAGTGACTGCCGTGGACCCAGTCGTTCTCGGTCGGTGCGATGTCATAGGCGATCACATCGCAACCATACTGGGTGAGCATCCAGGCCCAGTAGCCGTTTCCGGCTCCGATTTCCACGATGCGTGGGCAGTGGGTGGCAATCCATTCCAGTGCCGGCACGGTCGGGAATGGCCCAGGAGAACTCGCTGACCAGACGCCGCCGCTCCGTATAGCCACCCAACCACGCACCTTCGAGCTTCCTTAAACGCCTTCAGATACGGGTTCTGGTATCGCATCTTCCACGAGCTCCGCTAACTGGGCGAACGTGATCCCGATGCGCCGGTTCAGATCCTCTGCCGCCCGCATCCGCGCTGCGTTGAAGCGTGGGCCGTTTTCAAAGTCGTAGGGCGATTCATCAGGGAGCAGTACATCCAAGGCCCACCCGTACCACGTCTTCCATGCGGCGGTGAGATTGACAATGTGCAAGTCACCGAGCGCCGTATAGGTCGGCTTGAAGGTGATCTCGCCCCAGGGAACCGGCTTTAGAGTTGCCATCCTACACGCTCCAGTTCGGTGATGAGGTCTTTGGTATCGGCCTCGTTCTTGTCCTTGGCCACGCGGATCAGCTTCGTCAGGAGCAACTGCGCGTGTGGTGGTGCGTCTGCCGCGCAGGGCATCCAGTTGGGCCATCTTGAGCCCCTGATAGGCTTTCTTCACGATCAGATCGAAGTTCATTGCACTCTTTTGCTCCCTACCAATAAGGCATCGTCGCGAATCTGGTCGATGAAGGCGCTCATGCTCGGACGGATGACGTTGAGCTCGGCGGCGAACACACTCCAACGGACCCGCTGGAGCCCGACAAACGCAATGGCATAGTCGTAGATCCCATCGCTCAGCTTCATCTTCTCCCAGCGGAGGGAGTCCTCACTGAAGAGTTCCGCCACGGTCTTGGCGTTATCGGCTTCTTCGAAAACGCCGACGATGTCGTGCCAGTCGCCGCCCGGTCTCCCCAGGGTGATCAAGGTCAGGAATACCATTAGCGTCCCCTTTTCCTGCGCCGGAAATTCCGGCCAAATGTTTTAAGTTCGCGTCTAACCACTTGCGCGACGTGGGGTGCATCAGGATGTCCTCCTGATGCGCGGTCCAAAATTCCAGGGCGGCTTTCCAGCCATCCACATAGCCCCGGTCTCTGGCAAAGGCATACCAATCCGCCAGCATCTCCCTCATCACGGGCTCAGGGATGGGGATGGCCTTCAGCCCGTCAAACGTGAATAGCAGCCAGTGTTGATAATGATGTTGGTTCCGGTGGAAATGCAGCGCGGTCGCCAATCTGGTAGCGCAAGCGTAACATCCTGGGAGGGCAGACCCCGACTCAGATCGCTCTGTGGGGTCTGCCCGAAATACCAGTTGGCATACGGCCTCCACTCATCAGGGCGAAATTTGCTGAGATCATGCAGCAAACCCCGCCACACAATACCGAGTGAGATGGCGGCTCTCAGCACGTAGAGCTTGTGCTTGAGCACGTATTTCAAGTAGCGCACGTGTTTCTTCATGCCATCCTCACGAACTCGCCGTGAACCTGTATGGCCTCACGAAGATAGGCTTCACGCGCGTCTTCGGGCGTATCGAACGTGCCCAGGTGGTGCTGCTTGCCGTTCACCCTGATTTGGGCACTATACCTTCCCGAAGAGGTACGCCTGACCCCGCGAAGACCGGTGATCGAGTTGCGGCGAGGACCACCATTCATTCTGTTCTGCGCCCGGTTGGCAACTCGGAGGTTCTCTCGTCGGTTGTCAAGCGTATTTCCGTTGACGTGGTCCACGAGTTCTTCTCGGTTCAAAGTTCTACCGATCACGCGCTCCATCACGGCGCGGTGGAGTAATAGCTTCTTTCCGGCTGCAAAACCGGCAGGGTAAGACAGTCCCGTGCCAGAGTGAAAATTGGCGTACCACTTCAGCTCCGCAAGCTCGGCGTCCTCTGGTGAGATGATGGTGGAGTAGCCCTCTCGTGAGTTGGATCGTGATGGTGCTCAAAAGGGGGCCTCCCCGTACAGGTAGTAGCAGCCTTGCCGCGTATCCCAGGGCTCAGCGGGCAGCGTGTAGAGGAACTGCTCGACCGCATCGATCCACAGATCGATCATGAGTTCGAGCTCGGTCTCGTCATTGCGCGGGCTGTAGATCATGCGCTATCCCGCAGCATGAACAGCAGGCAGACGAAGATCACGAACAGGGCGAAAAAGCCGACGTTGATCAGCAGGTCAATCATCGCTTCTCTCCTCGAATCGCTTATCGGTGGTGGTGAAGCCGGTCGATTTGTAGATCACGGCCTGGATCTGCGGCACCCGATGAATGGGGTGTCCGCAGGTCGGGCATTCCGTGAGCGGTTCCGCACCCATCTTCTGCTGCACTTCAAAGACGGCCACGGTGTCGCAGCGGTAAATGTAGATAGCCATCAGTCCGCGTCCTCGTCAGGGGCTTTGAATTGCTTCACCTCGACGTTGGCGGATACGAGATCAACCACGATTTCGAGCGGCATTTCGTGGCCGCAGACTTCACACAAAGCCATCCCCGAAATGCAGTACGGTGCCCGGTCTGGAAGTAGTAGGGCCGGTTGAGATCAATCCCTCGATGGGTAATGGCATAGGTCGCCTGCCCCTCAATCAGACATGGCACTAAGAGATCGCCCCCGCACAGGGGGCAGCGCGGTTTGGTGTCTTTGATCGGCTCGATGATGATGACCTCGGGGGCCTCTTCTTCATTGGGGTCAGTAAGCAGGAACATGGTGCCACTCCTGAATCGCTTCTTGGATACGCTGAACGGTCACGGTTAGCGGGGTCGTGGAGGTGAACTCCACCTCTTTGGCCCGCTCATAGAGGACGTTGCTGATCACGTAACTGAGCCGCAGGTCCTCTGGACGTTGAACCTCAATCCCGATCTGGCGGATCTTCGGGTTCTTCAGGATGCCCGCCAGGATGCCGGGAAGTTGGTAGTCGTAACCATAGTGCGTCTGGGTCTCGTGCAGTCCATCGAAGTGCACGCCAATCACGTACTGGTTGGCTCCATCCTTGACGCGACTCAGCGCTTCGTAGAGATGCGCCCCGATGTACTCGGCTCCCGTATGCCAGTTCGGTCCGGACCACCCGTAGGTCGCCAGGACTTTCTTGGTCGCGACGATGACCGCCCGATGAAAGTTCTCAGGGGTCTTGCAGGGGGAGAAGGGCTTAACCTCTCCCCCGCACAGTACACACAGGCCATCGACGTAGACGTGACTCATTCCGTCACGGCTCCCCGCGCTTCAATCACCGCCTTGAAGACGCGCTTATCCCCGCCACGCCACTGCAAGGGATGAATGCCGCCCAGGATCTCCACGACCTGTTCCGGTGTGAGGCTGAGCTCGTGGAACAGCCACCAGTACACCTTCGTCACGCTTTCAGGATCCTTCAGGAAGTCCGGCATGGAGGTGGCAGCGGCATCGGCATCATCAGCCGGGTCGCCGGTCGAGAGCAGGAAGGTTTTCAGCAGCCAATACTTGATGGCGGCGGTCGCGGCCTTGTTGATACCCTTATCCTGCCGGTCCATCGCCTGCCCGGTCCACTCGAAGGTTTCGCTCTGGCCGGTTTCGCTGTCCACCAGCCGGATCACCACGGGCAGCAGGGTCGTCTGAGCCTCGAACTTCGGCTCCTTCGAGCTCACCAGAACCGCGATGCCTTCGTCCGCCAGCAGCGGGCGAATCGCATCCGCCACATCGGCGTCGGTCGCGAAGGCGTAGCTGAAGTGTTCGTTCCAGCCGTTCTTGGGAAGGCGTTCCAGCTTGCCCATCACACGGGCCAGCTTGGCATACAGACCCACTGCGGGCTGTGTTTCAGTCTGCACTACGGTTGCTTCCGTCATGTTTCCCTCACATCAGAAATTCCACACCGGCTTTCGCCAGTACGCGGCGTTTGACGAGATACAGGTTCTCGAGTTCCATGGCGATGGTCTCAATCCGGCTGGAGACCTTGAGGCTCGGCCCAACCGAAAGGGGATAGGCGGCAGCGATCTCTGCCCCTCGCCCAAACCAGATCAGTTGGCGTTCATTCGCCAGGAGGTTGATCCGGCCAGAATCTCCTCCAGCGTGGGCAGGGCAACGTGCTCGAAAGGGGCAGAAATTGCAGAGCCAGCCGACTTCGCCCGCAGGTGGGGTTTGCGTCTCGAGCGCTTGACTGAGGGTGGATAATCGGGTGTGGAGCCGGGCTTCGATGTCAGTGAGTTCTCGGTCATCCAACTTCACCTCATAGGATAGAGCGCCGGTATGCAAGCGGTCGTTGTCCCACTCCTTACCGCAATTCCGGCATGTGTAGACTGGACCCGGTTCAAGCCGCCCCGTCTTGCAATAGGCGCACTTGCTCGGGCCGCTTAGATCAATGTATTGAACAGCGGCACTGTCCACTGCGAGGCCCAGTTTGCGGAGCATGATGGCGTAAATCTTGACTTGTTCTTCATGTTCTCCATAAGGGAGCCCCCAGGGTTTGAGAGAGCGTGTGGTCTTGTAATCCACAATCCGCTTGAGCGCCGGGCTGTACACATCGACCGTGCCATACAGGTCGTGGTTGCCCAGGCGGACCTGGAAGGGCACTTCCGTCCAGGTCTGATGGTCGGAGCCCTCGAGGATGTGATGGGTCATGGTGCCCAGAAACACATACATCCGGTCCGAGGGGTACTGGGGTTGGCTCTCCATCGTGCGCGTGTAATAAGCCTTGAGCAAACAGCTTTTAAGTTCCGTCACGTGGTAGCCCACCCGCTGGCGAATGCTGTCATCCCTGACAGCCCGAAGGAGCGCATAGTCCCATCCGCACCCGTTGTCCCCACGAGCGGCACAGGCCAAGCACGCATCCCAAGCTCAAACGTTCGCGTGTTACCATGCAGAGTGTGTCAGGCATGATTTCCTGCGCAGGAAATTTAGAGCGCGATGGTGAACCCGACGCGCTGCTGATAGTCCGATAGGAGCTCGTACTGGCCGCAGTAGCGATGCCACACGAGCATGGGCGTATAGGCAGGAGCCCCATCATTGCGGTTCTTCACCGTGTAGATTTGAATGGGTTCCACCTGCCACTTGTCGGTGGGACTGCCGTCCACCTCTCGGTTCTCCAGGAACTGCATCGTGAGACTGGCGGGCGGCGGATTCATCATCCAGGGCCGCTTGATGAAGATGAGGATGCTGGCATCTTGTTCGAGCGCTCCCGTCTCTTTCAGGTCGGTCGCAACGTACTCGCGCGTGTTCCCGCTTCCATCGACGGGTGTGCGGTTCAACTGCGCCGTCGAGATGGTGGGCATATCCAACTGGTCGGACATGGCCATATCGCGGCTCTTGTTCGAGACGTACTTGGCGCGGGAGGTTTCCGTCTCACCATCGCCCAACATGCGCTGGATGTAGTCCTGCGAGTTGAAGACCAGCGGCACATTGAACTTGCGCAGACTCTCACGCTTGGCTTTCATCACGCGGCTCTTATACACAGCCGGGGTAATCCCCGAGCCGGTATCGAAGAACAGCGGGCAGCTTTTCATGCGGGTGACAGCCCGCTGCACGAGCTCCAACTGCGGGTCATTCAGCAGGGAAGGCTTCTTGAGGAACGAGGTGGAGATGCCGGTCATGATCGCGATGAACTTCATCACGAACATCCCCTCGCCTTCCTCGAAATTGCCGATGTACACGCCTTGACGGTTGTCCGCCGCAGGCTCAATCGCCTTCTTGAAGGCCAGCCACTTGAGGACCGTGGATTTGCCATCCCCCGGTCGGCCTCCGATGATCATGAAGTCGTTCTTCTCCGCGCCGCCCAGGATGCGATCCAGCGGGTCCCACCCGGTGTAGAAGGCGTCGGAGAAATCTCCCTCCCGCTGGCGGTGGATGCGGCTCAGGAAGTGGTCGGCGTAGTCACCCAGGACATGGACTTCATTCGCCCCGCGCCGCCGCACATTCATCAGCCGCTGCTCGGCGTTGTCGATGGCTTGATCGGCGGTGATGCCTTCGTTGGCGGCTTCGATGCTGATGAGCGCCCCGGTTTGTTGAAGTTCCCGGCGTACTGAATAGGCCAGGAGGTCGGTCAGGGCGTCCTGATACGCGCCTGCCTGTTCGACCAGATCATCCAGATACTCCCGGCCTCCAATCAGGTAAAGGCTGTCCTTGTTGGTCAGCCAACTGGCCACGCTCAGTACGGAGATGTCGCGGCTGAACGCCCGCATATCAAACACCGCCTGGGCGACAATCTGGTTCTCCGGCTGTCACGAAGTCGGTGGGGCGGAGAGCGCCCTCCTCGACAAGTTGCGCGGCGGTGTCATGATCCCGCAGCATGGCTCCGAGGATGCGCATCTCCGCATACGGGATCATTCAGCACCATTGCCAAGTCTCCGCCACAGGTCTTGCAGGGTCTGGACTTCGACGGGGTTCATCCGGTTGCGCACGACGCGCTGGAAGGTGTCCCACTGGTCGTCGGTCAGGGTGGCCACGATATGGCGCAGCGCCCCCTGCTGGTAAATCATCACGTCGAACGGCTCGTCATTGCGGTTAGCCACCAGCCGGGCGAAGTCACGGGTGGGCATCGCCTGACCATTGTCCAGCAGCCAGCCGATGGTTCCCCGTACCCGGTGGCGCACGGGCAGGCCCTCGAGGTGCCGGTCTACACGGCGGCGGTTGGCCGCAATCGTGTTGAGGTGTTCCTGCTGCTGCTCCGGCGTCATCTGGGCCATCGCGGCATTGTCCGGTGTGATCGCATCCCCGGTCTGGGTCGCGGCCCAACGGCGCTGTACTTCTGCTGCCGCTTCCTGGACGCGGGGTGCGGGACGGCGGTTATCTCCGGTATCACGGACCATGTTGATGAGGATCCGCAGGACGGGGATCATGCTGCGCAGATTGGTTGAGTTAATCGATGACCAGACCTGCACGCGCGGGATACCCAGTTCTTCCTCGACATACGGAAGGACGATGTCACCCAACGTCATGATGTCCGAGGCGACGGAGTTGGGGATGCCCGCTTCCGCTTCGGCCATGACCAGGAAGGAACGGTCTTCCGTTCCCTGGACGCTGGTGTAGTTGGCCGGATGATTCTGGGCCAGCAATTCATTGCGGATGGTCGAGAGGATGTGGTACACAAACTCGAATGAGGCATAATCCACGGTGCGAGAGCGGTTCAGCAGGGCCCCGTAGAAGACCGAGCGGATTTGCAGGGCCGTCATGGAGCCCTGGGCCACCTGCTCGACGATGTCCAGCGCGGCCTGCCGACGCAGCAATTCTTCCAGTTGTCCCAATGCTTGAGGCAGCAAGGGAATGCTGGCATTCCGCGCCAGTTCGAGCATGGTCGCGGCGTTCTCGTTCGAGACATTCAGTTCATTCAGGCGCTGCTGAATGAGTTGTTCTTGCGGGTTCAGGTTCGTGAGAGTCACGGAGCCACCTCTTGTAGTGATTCAGGTTGACGACAGCGATGCATTCCCGGTACAGGTGTCCTGATTCGACCATCGCTACCATAGGGATGTGGTCCTCAGGACAGGATTCACCAATGTGCTCGAGCCACTGGACCGGTACGGGCGAGATGGGCACTTTGACGTGGATGGCGGCGGCCTCAGGGCGGGTCAGCAGGTGTTCCAGTTTCATAGCCAGGATGTCCCCGACGCAGACCATCTGGTAGCCGAACAGTTCCGCTGCTTTCAGCGCCGTTTTCCACCCTCGGGGACCTGCTGGCGTTTCTTGCAGTCGATCCACAGCCCCCCTACGGCGACATCAGCCCCTTCGCGTCCCAATACGGGGATGCGGGTGGTGCCTAACTGCCCGGCGACGTAACGTTCGAAACGCTTCCATGATGCCATATGGCTTCCCATTCCTCTGTGTGTTCAGTCGGGCGCATCTCGGGAATTTTCTGCGCGGCTTTTCGCATCAGCACGTACATCAGGCCCGAGGGATTACGAATCACCTTCTGGCGTTTGATCCACGCATATTGCTCCCAGATTTCCAGCATCAGCTTCTTCAGATCCTCGGGCTCCAATTCATACTGCAATGCCAGAGGCAAAAGGGTTCTTCGTGCCAGATCGCGCATGTTAGCGGCGTTTAAGTCGCTGGAGTCCCAACCAGCGGGAATAACCCAGTTTTTTCTTGGGCTTGGGTTGGGTGAGGGAACGATGCGCTGCCGGGTCTCCATGCGGCGTTCAAGGGATTCGAAGGCGACCTCCGGCGTGACAGACGGGCTGCCGGAGAAGCCGTTGATGTCGCGGGCAATGTAGACATTCCCGTGTCTCTCCAGGGTCCAGTACTTGAGACTCGTGTAAGCTTCAAACATTCTTTACCTCGCTAGAGCTCGGCCAGCATTCGTTCAAAGAGCGTTTTCAGTCCCGCGCGGGAGAGGATGACCCCCTCCTGCGCACCACCCCGGGGCCCGGTGATTTGCAGCCGCCACGTGTTGGTGTCCGTGCGCTCGATATGAAGCTCACGTTCCAGCCGCGTCGGGCCACGCTTGCCCTCACTCGGGACCAAGTCTGTCAGCACCATCTCAATCAGAGCGCCGTTCTCAGCCCGGCGCTCCCGGACGTCCCAACTCGAGAAACTTCTCGAGGTACGCCAATACTTCTTGTTCTCGTCGTGTCGGACCATACAGTTCTCCCAGGTCTTTGTGGGGCTTCGTCGATACGATGATCCCTTTACCAACGAGCTTTTGTTTCCCCTCGGCATGGCGCTGGCCGGTGTCATCGTCATCCGCGATCCAGATGGGATCCGCGTGCGCCAGAATGAGGGCCAAGTGGTCACTCAGGACATTCCCGCCACTGTTCATACAGCAGGCGAGATACCCATGAGCCTTGATGAGCATCACGTCGAACTCCCCTTCGGGTGAGAAAACCACCCCACTCTGAAAGGCGACCTCGTCGTGGTTGAACACACCGGGCTGGCCGGAGCCAATCCGGTCTCCGCTTACGAAGTCGTAGCGGATAGGTTTGATGTCATCCTCGGCGTAGTAGGTCGGGATGCGGCGCAGCTTCACCGAGACGATCCGGCCATTCTCAATCGTGGGGATGGCGATGTAGTGACCGGGCAGCGTCCCGCCATCCTGCTCGTACTTCACGTATGGGGGGTCGATGATCCGGTACCCTAGACGGAAGTGCTTGGCGACACTCAGCACCCCGCGTTCCTCGAGGTACGCCTGGGCCTGTTCATTCGTCCAGAGCGCCTCTTCCCACTGTTTGACGAGGGGCCGAACAATCCGCTGATCCAGGGATTTCTTTTTCTTCTTCAGCGGGGTCTTCGGTGCGCACATCCCACCGGCCTGGAGATAGCTCAGCGCCAGTCGGACATGCTCGGCGTTGCGGCTGTCGTAGCTCTGGCCGATGGTGTAGTAGCCCGCGAAGTCAATCACGTCGCCTTCTACCCCACAGTTTCCGAAGCACTTGAAGCGCTGAATTCCCTGTGAGTCCACGAACATCCCGAAGGACGGGCTCATGTTCGTGTGCGGGTGGAAGGGCATAGGGCACACTATCTTCTTGCGTGCCTCCATGCCCGTCAGCCGGGCCACGACCGTGGGAAGGTCGTACAGTTGGCGAATCACGCCCAGGTCGTCAGTCATCACCACTTGATCTCCTTCAGCAGGTGCCGCTCGGTCCACACAGCCCAAACAGCAAGGCCGAACAGGACGGCGAAGAAAATACCTGCCACACTCAGGGGGATGCTGTGGTAGATCAACGCCAGATACAGCGCCGTGTTGGTCTCAATGACGGTTGAGGCCGCCCCGTAGGCAATCTTCTCGCCCTGGGAGGGGTTGATCAGCATCCAGTAGCCCACGCAGAGCGTCACGCGGACAGTCCCAAAGCACAGCAGGGCTTTGTCGCCAAACACCACACCCGCCAGGACAAACGCGATGCCCCAAAAGAAGTTCCAGGGGTTCACCGGCTTCCAGTTCGGATTCAGCAGGACTTTCATCGCCGCACTACGTTCAGGATGTTGTGCTCGATGACGTGGGTGAGTCGTCGGGGTGCGGGAGGTCCGAAAGCCAGTTGCTTGACGATGTTGCCGATGTGTGCGCCAGCGAAGAGGGAGGTGTAGACGATGCCACGCGCCGTGCACGGTTCATCGAGCGCTTCCTCATCGCTGTATAACGACGCCTCGTAATACTCACGGTCGGCTTCCTCCTCCAGATCCACCACGTAGAGGTCGAGCATTTGGGCGGCCATGCGGCCATCAATCAGCCAGCGGCTCTTGTCCTTCACCGCATCCCAGATCATCTTGCGGGTCGCCATCGAAATCGACGGCGGAAATCGTCAGGAAGGCCGCCCGCTCATCGGGCGTATAGGCTTCGGGGCTTACCACCAGCGCTTCAATCTGGTGCGCGTCACTCTCGAAGGGGATCAGCGCTTCCACCAGCGCATCGAGCGCCTCCACCTTTTTCCTGCGCAGGAAATTCTGTTCACCGATCTGGTGGGGCAGGAACTGGTTGCCCAGGTTGTGCTCTTCGAGATCGTCGAAGTCGTACACGGTCACGTACTTGAGGCCCATCTTGAGCAAGGTGATGGCGACTGAGGACCCAATGCCTCCCGAGCCGATGATGTCCGTGTTCAGAATCACCTCGTTGAGTTGCCGAGGGTCACAGATGCCCAGTTGCCGCAGGTGCATGTCACTCATCGTTCAACTCCTTGATCCATTGATCGAAGGCGTTACGGGCGTCCTCGAGCATCTTGACCATGCACGCCTCCATGTGGGCGTGAGATGCCATGGGATTGTTGGTGTGGGTTTCACAACCACACACCCGGCATTCGAAGACAAACCACACCTCGGGATCCGTGAACTTCAGGTTGAAGTTCGTCATGATGGCACTGTTGATCGCCAGGGATTGGCGCAGCGCAATCGCCGCCAGCGTTTTCTCACGCTCCGTCAGTTCAGTCATTGCCATTCCAAAAAGCGCGGAACTCTTCTATCACCGCCTGGATCTTGAGCACCACACAGTCCGCCGCGTGGTTGACATCGGACGGATAGTTCGCAAATGCCCCACATTCCTTGCAGACGCGGACCACACCCTTGCGCCATTTCCGGCGCGGCGGGGTCATCGACTGTTCCAGGTGGATGAAAACCCGGTGCTGCTTGAACGCGATTTGCTCGGCTTTCCGAGCTCGTTCGGTTACGCCCATCGGATTGCCTCCAAGATTTGCTCTCGGTACTCACGGAGCCGGAATTGTCGAATGCCCTGGCTGGCGAAGTATTCAATCTCGTCCTGGTCGATGCCCTGGCGCTCGGCGTGGTTCTTGATCGTCGTGTGCAGCCAACTGATGAAGCTCAGGGCCGCATCCACGTCACCGTCCATCCAGGTGATGTCCGTCAGGGCGGTCTCCACGTTGTCCGCGATCTCTTCCGCCTCGCTGCGGGCGAAGTCCACCCAGGGCAGGTCGTCATCGTCCAGAACCAGAAGGCTTGGTTGGTTCCACGCGCCGGTATAATGTCGGGGATGGGTGAATGCTGCACTGCGCGGCTGCTCGACCCGTACTGTGGTGTGGAAGAACTTCTGCACATCCGGCTCGACCGCCTCGTGTCCCTGGATTGTTACCGGTACGTGGATGGTGAAACCGGGGTTGGCCAGTTGGTCGAAGCGGCCATTCCATCCGGTATGGGTGCACCACACCAGGGAGATCATCCAGCCGGTTCGTTCGGGGGCCATCGAATTGCCCATCGGCGTGTGCCGGATGCAGTACTCGTCGGTCGCGCTCCACCCTGCGCTCAAGGGATGACGATGCCACCACAACTTGAAGTCCTGCGGCTGATAGCCTTCTCTCAGGCGCTCGGTGTAGAACTTCATGGCCACGGCGGGGTCGATTTCGGTCTCAGCCCAGGAGCCATGATCCAGCGGCCATACATCCTCCACGTAGAAGATGATGTCGTACTCACGTTCCTCAGGCACCTGCCGGAGGTTCTGCCACTCGAGGCGTTCCCCCTTGACCCAGGCCGATACCGTGCCGTAGCCGGAGACCTCTTTCTGGGTCATGGTGACAGCCGTCATCATTTTCTGGTAGGCCGGGATGCTGATGTCGATTCGCATCGCTTCGGGTCTCCAGACCATCGACGGGACTACAGACGTCGAGCGTGGGGGATTTGATTCATGTGCCGCAGGACGCTGTCGGGATTCCACGACTGGACGTAATTGACCATGAACTTTAGGACGGTGTTGACGTCCCCAATGGCCAACGCCATTGGAACGGAGTCTGCGAAGCCACCCAGGCATGTCGATACCTCCATCTGGCTAGGGTCGATGAGTTGCTGTCGGATGCGGTGGTGGGGATGGCGGTCCCAGGTCAACGGATCGCGTACCGGAATCCAGTGCATTTCCTGATACTGTCCGCCTAAGGGAAGCAGAATGATGTACGGACCCAGGTCCCATCGCTCAGAACTCGCTCCAGCGCTTGGATTGGCCCTCGAGAATGATGTCCTCGGTCTTGGCCATGAGATATGGCACCTGCCCGATGGGGAAGGGGATCTTGGGTGTCATCTCACCCCAGATCTGCACCAATCCGGAAATCGCCATGAGCTTGGTCAGGCGGCGGTCAAGCATCTCAGCGTTGTTCCACTGGCTCACGATGTCCAGTTGGTTCTGGAACTGCTTGGCCTTCGCTTCTTTCTCGTGCGGGCGGTAGTACCGCGAGGTGTTCACTTCGTTGATCTTGCGCGTCAGGGTGTGGGTGGTATCGGTCACGAATGCCGTGATCACCTGCATCACGGATTCCCGGTGCAGCGTCACCTTCGGCGCTGCGACTTTTCCCTTGAAAAAGTCGGAATCCAGATTGCCTAAGATGCCCATGGAGTCCCCCCATAGGGGAGAGGGTGCGCCTCTCCCCCTTGAGAACACTACCCGCCCTTGGCGCGACCGGTGGCGGTGATCGTCGAACCCGCCTGAACCAGGGCGTCAAGACCCGCAGGCTGGCCGTCAATCCAGATTTCCTGTTCGCCGGGGCGGAACGTCACGTTCGCGTCGTTCAGGATCTGCTGGACGGTCGCTTCGGGGCGAACCATCGTCACAGGCAGCGGGAACGAGCCGGGCAGCATCACGGTGACAGACGGATACGAGAGTTCTTCCTCGTCTTCCACCTCATCGACCACGAATTCCGGTTCGTCGTTGGGGTTGTTGAACAGATCAGCGATGTTGGGGTTGTCGAAGTTATCCACTGCGATTCTCCTTGGCTTGGAACACGGATGGGAGAGAAAACAAACCAGAGGTGGGCACAAAACCCACCCCTGGCACTTTAGCCGCGCCGGGGGAAGCGCGGACTAAATCTATACCAATTGAACAAGCCGAAGGCACAAGGGATGACCCAATTCTGTGGAACAGACGTGAGGATATACGTGGACATCATGGATCCCCTCCAAAGGATTAGGCATGTCTACCCTTGTGTTGGAGGGGCACCGGAGCGTATAATACAGTTAGTTCGTGGGCCTCGGTGCCCCTGTACTGCCAGAGTGGCCTTTGCAGAGGTCGCTCTGTGAAAACACTAGGTCAGATCGGTGTCGATCGGCCTAATGTACGATACGAGACTGCGCTTACAGACGCAGTCTGTTTTTTTGATCGGCAGGTAAGATCCATCACGGACCAACCTCGAAGGCTGTCCCCGCCTAAGACTGCGTGCACTCTGCCGGAGTGCCTACCTCCCGAATGGGAATGCCATACAGTGTTACACCAACCGCAGTCTTCAAGAGCCCTGGCAGCGAGAACTCGAACTCGCTTCTCCTGCTCGACAGGCAGGCATGTTGACCCTTACACCATGCCAAGGTGTACTGATTGTGTCAGGCCAAATTCTCCATGCGGATCCGGCGTATACCGCGTGCTATTTTAGAAACTGTCACACGGTGGATGCTAAACATCTCAGCGATCTCGCGCTGTGTTTGTTCTTTCCTCTCAAGCAGAGAGCGAATTTCATGGATGTCGCTCTCGGTGAGCAATGATTTCATTAGACCAAGTCGATATGCGTGCAGTGTGTTCTCAGAGCGAGTAACGTATTCCAGATTAGATGTGTAGTTGTTTTGCTTGTTGCCGTCAATGTGGTTAATCTCGTAGCCCTCTGGTATGTCTCCTAAAAAGGCCATAGCAACCAGTTTGTGGACGCGGTGACGCTGAATTGTGTAATTGGCTGATGTGAGACAAACGGACAGGTAGCCGGTTTTAAGCGGTTGGAGCTTAAGAACCTTCCCTGCTATCGCCCCTGGCCCTGGCGCTGTGCGTTTGACACGACCTTTGTTGCTTACTTCGTATCGATCTTCGTACCCAACTGCTTGCTTCCAAATCTCTTTCATGGAGCCTTTCCTCACATTGCTCATTGCAGTACGGGTGTGCGCCTTCGTCTAGGATCATAAGTATCATTCCTAAAACGGAGACAGATGTTCACAATTTCCTGCTAGGAAATTAGTCGGGCGGAGGTGAGCAACCTGCGCGTATCACATTGAGGAGGAGATGGGTGTCCAGTCCCCCGCCCGCTATTTCTTTCCAGGTGGTCTGGATTGCTGATCGACCACCTGGATTGCACTGGGAGGTGCTATGGAGAAGGGTGGATTCGAACCACCGTCCGATCAGCGACGGCTGACAGCCCGTTCGGGTTGGTTCATGCGCGTTTCTACCTATAGGGGCTTGTCGCTAACGTCGAAGCCTGTCATCCCCATGGCAAGCTTGTCTACAATTACTTCACCAGCAAGAAGAGTGGCTCATCCGAGAGAGTCGAGGATGAAAGCAGTGTCGGTGGGTGCGCGTGTATCTCTCTCAGGTGTGCCCGATGTATTATAGATTTTACCAGGGTTTCCCCGTGTTAGCAAGTATAGAATTGTGAAAGTTTTGTGAATAAATATATTGTTAAGTCATAGCCATTTGTCGAGAAGTGTTGACAAATTTCGCTTACATCTTTGCTTAACATATCGCTTTGTGATATAATTATATCTATATGACTCAGGAGGATCCATGCCCCGCCGAACTACTGTCCGCAATACCCTCCGTGAAGAGATGGAATTTGTTCAGGATGTGCTGGGGGAGGCTCGGATCGGTCAGGCCAGTGATGAGGCCATTGCTGAACTCATCATCCCCCGCCTGTTGGACTACGAAGCGCCCATCAGTGACCGAGAGCTCTGCGGTCTCGTCCAGCGCACCTTTGGCATTGAATTTGACCTCAACGACTTGGTACGGGTCCAGCGGTCCGCCGCGTTTCAGGAACGCTGGCCGCTGTCGGACTACGGGACCGAGCCTCGGGTATCGTTGGTTCGTCATGCCTTCACCGAACTCTTGGGGAAAGCCATCGAACTCGCTCCAAAATCTGCTCGACGACCCGCGTGCGCCTTCCGGTGTGAAACTGTCCGCGATTAAGTTGATCCTGGAGATGAACTCGGTCCAGGCCCGCGACAACCGGCCCTCGAATGCTTCCGAACTCAACCGATTCTTCGAGCAACTGGGGATGGGCAATGTCCAGCTTGCCCAACTCAACATCGGGACCCTTATTCACCAGACTCTGCCCTCTGAATACCAGGATGCAGCACGGGCGGTCGCTTCCCCTACCCCACAGCACAACCTGCTGGCGATACCCGATACCGTGGATGGGGAATTCGAAGAGTCTCCCCAGGGGGGTGAGGACCTCGAGGACGACGAGTAGCTTCCCACGCTCACAGGACCGAATTTCCGGCGCTGGAAATTTGCGCTCAGATCCAGGGGGACCCCCTCTGCGCTCCAGACCAGGATGACGCACGCTCGACCCAGGGAAAATCCCCCCGGCTGAAATTCGCGCTCAGACCCAGGGGGACATTCCCTCAGAAGCACCGACCCACCACCATGCCGAAGGCAAAAAATCGTTTCTGCGCATGGTGGTTTTGTTTTGGGAAATGCCAAAAAGCCCCTTGCGGGGCCTTGAGGCTAGGGTTCGGGGAGAATGATGAGCTCGTCGATACGTGCTTCGAGTTGGCCGATAGTTTTCATCGCCTTACCGAGCATGATTCGGTAGAACTCCGGCTTTTCGAGGCTGACGATAGCGGCCATGGCCGTGTTGTAGCGCTCGGCAATCCGCAGGGCATCCTCGACGATGGTCTCACCGATACCCCCGGTCTCCGTGTACTGAAAACCCAGGGTGGTCCACGGTTCGCCCTGGATGATGATAGGGAGCATGATGGCCGGGATGGTTGCCATGCTGTCGTGGAGTTTCGGCGGGTAGCGCAGGATGCCGTAGTCCCTAATCATTGGTTGCCTCCGTGGCGCGAAATTCGCGCGTCTCCTGGGTGGGGGTTTGAGAGAGGCCATGAATGATGGCCTCTTGTCGGGTGAGCGGTGTCCCCGCCGGTAGCTCGTCGGTCATATGGAACTTGGCGAACCATCCCTTACGTTGGCGTTTCCACGGGAAGCGGCGCAGGTTAATCATCCGGCACCCCCATGGGGCGTATTTCCTGCGTCTCCTTGTTGGAGGCCAGCATTCGCGAGAGACCATGGTTGATGGCCTCTCGTTTGGTGCGACCATATCCCACGTGGATGTCATTGTCCAGGTAGAATTCTGGCGAACCATCCTCTGGGGTTACGCCCCCACTCGAGCTTGCGAATATTGCGCATGGCGGAACTCCTTGTACGCTGCCCTGGCTCCGGCATAAGCGGTAGGGATGCTCATGCCCTCCAAGAGGCGTTCGATGACGGCGGCCTGATAGACGGGGGTGTGGCCGTGCAGATAGCGGCCCTCCAGGTCAATCCCCGCCAGCTTGTAGAGCTTGCCCAGTGTCTGGTAGTCAGCCGGGTTGGCCAAGCCGAAGTAGACCAGCCCATTCTTGCGATGCGAGATGACATTTTCCGGCGCAGGAAATTGTCCTGGGCTCTGCTTCCAGAGGCGCTGAAGCTTATCTTGCGGCGATGCTCACCACGGGCGCTTCCAGTACCTGCATCATGAGGTGGTCGGCAATCTCCTCGATGTCGGCTTCGCTCATCGTGTCGCGGAAGCTGCCGGGGTCGCGCTCGAACAACTCCTCCTCGTGCTCGTCGATGAACTCGTCCAACTGAGCCTGGGCGGTCATTTCCTCGAGGATGACGTTGTAGTAGAGGATGGTGCCCTGTGGCTCGCGGCGTCTGAGGCGGTCGCCAGGATGCTTTTCATCGCGAAGTACTGTTCAGCGGGAGCCAGATACGTGTGGCTGAACAGGTTGTCGATGTGGAACGAGTCCGCGATGATGTTGGCAATCGCCTGCTTGGACAGCCGGACCTTCTGATCGAGCAGCGCTTTCACCCGTGCGGAGCCTGCAATCAGGTCCTGCACGAGCGGCTTAATCCGGTGCTCGTTGTCGAGGGTGAACTTGCGCACATCCTCGAAGTCCAGCACGATGGGCGGCGTGAAGGTCGGCGGCTCATAGCCCCGGTCGTCCTCGTGGGATGTCCTGGTACTGGGGCGCGAAACGCTCGGCGTTGGCAATCCGGTACTGGCGATTCTCCTCATCGGTGGCGTAGGGCTGGTCCTCGTCCTCGTTCTCGAGGATGGCGAGCAAATACCGTGCCTGGTTGTAGTCCAGGTGGTCGCCATCCGCGAAGGGCACATAATCACCCGGCATGAGGGTGATGTAGCCCGCATCCATGATGGCGAAGCGGATGTGCTTCATCTCGTTCACCTTGCGGATGCGGTCAAAGCCGGTCGTCCCCATGATGGCGTTCGTTCTGCGGCGTGGAGCTTGCGCATGGCAGGCTCAATCAAGTCGCGCGTGCCCGGTGCTTCATAGTCGGGCTCACGCCACGGCTTGTCCCAGTCGGACCAGTGGCGTTCATCAGCGGCAGCGGCTTCTTGCAGCGCGGTCTGCAATTCCCGCCATACGGTCGGGAACATGGGGCGGTTCATATGCTTGAGATAACGGCGCACAATCCTGACGTGAAGATGACGGCGATGATGCGGGTGTTCACTGTGTTCATTATCCCGCAGTCGTTGAGCAGCCCGGCGCGCACGCTGCGCCAGCTTAATTTGCACAGCCAACGTTCTATTGGACATCGCAACCTCCCAGTGTCGATGTGTGCTCAGACGACAAGGGAGAGCCCGAAGGCCCCCTGCTGGTCCACTCTTCTCTTGGTAGAGCGTGGCTCGGTGCGGAAACGACTAGAAGGGGAGATCGCTCTCGTCAGGAATCTCCGAAACGTCCTCGCCGTCGCCGTTGGACTGGCTCGCCCACTCGACGCTGCCGGCGGACAACTCCAACGTGGCCTTCGGCTGGCCGTCCTGGCCCATGTACGCGTGCGACACCCACGTTGCCTTCGACGAGCACCTTCATGCCTTTGCGCACGTGGCTATTGACCGCTTCTGCGCGGGCACCCCACACGGTGACTTTGAACCACGTGGTCTTCGAGCGGCGTGCGTTGCTCTGACGGTCGATCCAGCCCTGGTTCACGGCCACGCTGAAGTCGGCGACGGCGCGACCGGCCGGGGTGTAGCGGAGTTCAGGGTCACGGCCTACGAAGCCATAGATGACGATGTGCTGCATGGGTTGGGTTCCTTTCTCATCGATGCGAGTAGATACGGTCGAACACATCGCCGTGATAGCGGTTGTCAACCCCAACGGTGGCGTTTACGTGATACGCCCAGGCGCGGGGCCATGTCCCGTCACGGCAATCGGGACACGTGTCGTGGAAGTGCTCCGTCTCCACGCGGATGAACTGAGCACCGAAGCAGGTATGGACAATCCTCATCCTTGCCCTTGCACTCGCAGAGCCGAAACAGCTTCTCCGTATGCAAGGGGATGAACGCCTTGCCGCCACAGGTGGGGCATTTGCGCCGGGTGAGCTCGGGAAAGAGCCACTCGAGGATGGACCACACCACCATCCAGGGGAACGTGAAGAGAAAGGCTAGGATGTCCATGCCTGATTCACGCTGCCCTCTTTGAGCATGTTCTCGATGACCACGTCGGCGTACCGCTTCAGCCGCTCGAACCACAGTTCCCACGAGGGCGGCAGTTTCCAGCCGGTACCCTTGGGCGGGGCCTCGAGCGTCTGGTAGTACGTCTTTTCCAGGTCGGTCATCGGGCCACGAACACGCTGCGTATGCACGGCATAAGCCGACGCACGATAGAGCGCCGTGCGACGAACGTCTTCACGGGCGGCCTTGGTCAGGACCTCTCGTAGGTCGGGCGTCTCAACGACCCTGTACGGGTCAAGGAAGGCGGTGCGGAACTCGGCCTCGATGGATGCGGCCAGCAGTTTCGCCACATCGCTGCGCACGGTGGACGGCACCGGAAGCTTCTTGATGTCGGCGTAGGTGGTCTTGCGCACCTGCTGAAGAACGGGTTTCACCCGGGCTTTGCCGAGATGGCGGGAGTAGAAGGCTCCGTTCAGGTAAATATCAAACCAGGGACCCTTCTGCTTCAGTTCCAACACGGTGTCGCCCAGGGTCTCACGGAAGATGGTTTTCATGTGGAGCCTCCTGGGGGTCAGGTTGACTAGAAGTTCACGAGTTTGGCGGGTCGGTCGTTGGTCAGAGGCTGGCGGCCTAATTGGACGAGACGGATGTTCAGTTCTTCCTTCGCCAGCTTATGGTTTTCGAGCGCCTCTTGGTATTCCCGGTACGCTTGCTTACGGTCTTCGACCGGGCATATGTCGAGCCACTCCTCAGCCGCGCCAAGCAGCACCTTCGCGTTGGCCATGTCCTCGAACAGTTCGGAGAGCTTTTTGGTTTGCATTTTCCTGCGCAGGAAATTCAGGGGCCGGAGCCCCCTCCTTTACCGGCTCTCCCACTCGTAGGCGTCATCATTGCTGATGGCGGCAATCGCGGCCTGGACGCAGGTGAGTGCGGTGGCCAGCTTGTTGCGGATGCTGCCGGTGCTCTCAGCCATCTTTTCCTCGAGTTGTTCTTCGAGGCGCAGCAGTTGGTCGAAGTTGAACGCTTCCACCATGTCGGACGGGTCGTACTTCAGCAGTTCGTTGAGGGACATTTCGGTGCTCCTTTGGGAATCAAAAAGCAGAGCCGTGTGCTCCGCTTTTTCGGGGACGTTGCAGTATCCCCTCGGTATGTGCTTTCGAGGGCCGCAGGCCCTCTATTCGTTTTTCTTTCTGCCTGTTAAAAACACAACCAGGCCCCCCTGTTCAGAGGGCTCATAATTCAATCAGCAGCCGCTCGTAGTCGCGTGTCCATCTGCGCCATTCCGCGATTTTCTCCGTCTTGGGCATAGCAATCACGATGTCGGCGCGTATCAGGGCGGCGTCGATGAGGAAGTGCTCTGCGTCCTCCACGAAATTTCCGCGCGTAGGAAATTAGCTGCGGGGGCTTGTTGTGGAGGATGTGGTACTCCATGCCGCGTGCATCCGCGATGAGGGCGACGAGTTGAGCGGCTCCTGGTTCATCCAGCAGCCACAGCGTCCAGCCGTAGTTGTCGATACGCTGAAGTGTCTTGTTGACCCAGGGGACCAATTGGTTGGAGAGATTCGACGGGCCCACGATGAGGACATTCATGAGATGTGGCCCGCTTGCCTTGCCGCACCGCTTCATCATACGTCCATTTCGTGCCATGAGACCGGTGATTCCAAATGGCATACACGATGTCGGCGTTCATGACCATGTAACGGTCCCGCCACAGAAACGGGTGCTTGGGCCAGTTCTTAGGGGCTTCAATCTGGATAGTACGGAAATCCCCACGTCTTGTTCCGACTCGTCTCCGTGATGCCGAAGATGGTACAGGGTACATGGTAGAGATGGCAGGCATAGGTCACTTGCTGGTCGATGCCCTCTGCATCTCCGACGAGGATGGACCATCTCAATTCCGTGGCCCGCTTCACGGCACGGTGGCTCGTTCTATCATGGCGGGTGTGGCTTCTCGTGAGCCGGTGATGAGCAGTATCATACGGTCCTCCAGATGTGTGGTGAGACGATGAGGGACCCTGTGCTCCGCAGGAGCTTTACCTCTTCATCGGGTCCCCGACGAGCTTGATCAGCCAGGAGATGTCCGAGAGGGGATGGCCCACAAAAACCTGGAGTATGCTGAATGTCCCACGGACCAACTCGTAATCCGTACTGGATGTGCTATAGCGATAGCGGTCCTCCCCCAAGTGAAAGCAGAGACAATCGCCATGGGGTGTTCGCTGAACCGTGATGCTGGCTATCATGCGGTTCTCCTTGCCCACTTGAGGACCTGCTTACGCTCATTGAGCGCGTCAAAGTATGCTGCCACGAGCCTCTGTACCCGAATGCCCTCGACGACCACGACATCCTTCGGTTCGCGATGCCCATGGTAGTGAGCCTTTGAGGTGCAGAAGAGAATGTTGTTTTCCCGCACCACAATGTAGTAGGTTTCCATTGGTGCCTCCTTGTTGGAAACACAAAATATCCGCAGTAGTTTGTACACGGATGACTATGATGGGCGCGAAAACGCTCGATGTTGATGCGCTCGTTATGTGGGATATGTGTGTGAATTTGAGGGAAAACGCTGGGATGCAGGCGTGGAAAGGGGTGAACGGTGGTATTACCAATCTCCCACACTCAAGCACGCGGCTTTCGCCACGCAATTCAGATTATACGTCCATCCGCGCCCATCAGCAACCCCCAATATTTTCCGGCGCTGGAAATACCTGAGGATTCGGGAAGCATAAACGACTCAACACTCCCCTTCCCTCAGAGTTGCCCTCATATAGGTCGGCCCAGTGCAAAAATGCCCCCCAAAATGGGCCATCTTAACACTCCACGCGAAAAGGGCCCCGAAGGGCCCCTATCTAGTGCGTGAAGGTGACGTTCAGACGCTGCGCCAGTTCCTGTACCAGCGACACCTGCTCGGCGTTCTTCTTGCTCTGCATGGTGCCGTTCAGGATCTTCGCCACGTTGGGGTCCGAGACCTTGACGACGACGCGGTTGGTCTTGTCCGGCTTGACATGGGTCAGCGCGTTCCAGGTCGCGGCCAGGATATTGGCGTGACCACTGCGCCGATTCTCGACCTCGCCGGTTTTCGTTCCACCAACATGGTCGCCCTGCGCGGCCAGCATCGACCATTTCCGACCCTCGACCTCGATGCCGACGTCCCACTTGAGCGCGGTGTGGCCTGGAGTTGAGTCTGTGCGGTATCGGCCTTGCGCTCCATCTGACGGCGCTTGTTGGAGCGGACCCGCCGTTCCTTGGCAGGCAGCAGGACCACGGTCTCGCCGTTACCCGGCAGCAATTCCGCAGGGTCGCCCTGGCGAATGGTCATGACGCCGGACACCACGCTGCTGTGCATGACGGTGTACAGCACGTAGTGTTCGCTGTCCTGGTAGGTCCGGATGGTGGTTGCGCCGACCCAGTCTTTCGCGCGGTAGAACTCGACCACCGCGGGCGTCTGATCGGCAGGGATAGCGAACAGTTCGGTACCGGCGAAGTTACCAATACGGATAGGATTGATAGCCATAACACACCTCCCAGTGTGGTTTAAATGGCTGGGATTTAACGCCCAAAAGGGCCCCGCAGGGCCCTAGTGGTTAGGCGTCGTGCAGCGCCTCCAGGGCGTCCTGCATCGACGGGTGGCGGTCGGAACTCCGCATTCGGTTCCGGAGGAGTACGGCGGCGTTAATCACGCGCGGCCCGACCCATGCAGGCGGCTGGTTGTGGAAGTACCGAGGCAGGTAGTAGCTGGCATAGCCTCGCCACCGCGTAGGGTGTGAAGTTGCCCTCTTCCAGGCAGTCTCGGTAGACCTGAAGCAGCGCACCAGCGATGAGCTTCTTGAACTCCTCGTTCGACATGATTCCACCTCCCAGGGGATAGTGGCGAAGCCACAAGCCAATACCTGTCTGAGAGGGCCGCAGGCCCGCTAGAGAACGCCTGAAAGCCCCTTGCGGGGCCTTGGCTAGAAGAGATTGCGGAGAACGTAAGCGCGCACGGCGGTCTGGATCGCGTCGGTATGCAGAACGCTGCTGTGGCGATGGATATCCGCCATGCGGTCGTAAGCGGTGTGCAGAGCGTCGTCCGTGACATGATAGCCCTCGTCCCGAACGGCGTTGACGGTATCCACCACGAGAGTGTACAGACGCTCGATACCGACCTCGTCCTGGCGCTTGGCATAGCCATTCCACGTGACTTGCTTGGTCTGAGCGAACGTCGAAATCGAATTGCGTAAGGTGTCCATGAGGCCCTCCCAGGCGGTTGTTAAGAACCCAATCGATGACCGCCATCGAGGGCCGCAGGCCCTATAGAAAGCAAAAAAGCCCCTTGCGGGGCCATAACTAGTGAAGCGTGTCGAAGACCAAACAGGTGTAGGAGCCGGACGGCGGATACACCCGTAGGCACGTCTCGGTGTACTCGAACTCCCAGTCACCCAGTTGGTAGAAGACCCATTCACCGGCAATGCCGTTGTAGAGAAAGACCAGGTATGCTGCGCATGTAGTCCTGCATGGCCCACAGCAACTCACGGCTCACGCAGTAGTAAACCGTCCCGTCGAGCTCGATACTCTCAAGCGTAAACATGGTGCACCTCCCTGATGCGGTCCTTGAAGCGATTGATGGTCGCCATCGTGGTCCGCAGGACCTCTTGAGAGGTTCAAGGGGGGTACCCCCTGGGGGGTGTCCCCCGGGGAGGGGTATGCGAATTTTGTGGTCTTCCGCCCGAAAATATTTACATGAGAGAGGCAGGGGGTAGGTTCACTTGGGGGTATATAGAGAGATTGATATTAGGGCTTACACGCGCAGAGGAAGGTCCAATTTCCAGCGCAGGAAATTCCTGGACGAGGGTGATAAGGGGAAAAGCGGTTCAGATTGCTGAGGGCAAAAAAACATGGCCTTTAGTGGCCCTGATCACCGGTACGGGCAAGACGAAATCTTAACTTGAAGCACTCCACTGGACTTCAATTACCCTCTTCGTCACCATCCTGGTAGACTTTCTTGAGAACCGTCACCATCTTCTCGACTTGCGCTTCTGGGATTGGCCGTTCGCTGCTTAAGTCCTTCAAACGGCAACTGAGCTGGTCAAGCGTCCAAACGAAGGTCGAAGGATTGTCAAGAACCACTGTGGACTCCGGGTTGGCCCAAACAATAACCGGTGTAACCCATTGTTTGATCTGATGGGTTGCCAGTAACTGCCCCAGTTCTGCCGCATGGCGCTTGGCTTGGCGAGTAGGATTTTTGCGTATGGCAAACCATTTTCCATCACGGCGCTTTTCCCAGCGTTCGCCTACATTCCGATAATCGCCGCTGTAAGCTTTGACCTCAAAACTCCACATGCCATGGGGCCCTACGAGGACAAAATCGAGATCGCCGACACGCCGTCCTGGCATCTCTAAATTACGAAACAACCACCACTTGCCATCGAGAACGCCATACATCACGTTGAGGACGCGCTCCTCCCCGAGTTGCCCTTTACGATACAGCTGCAGCTGTTTATCGAGTTGATTCAGAACAGCCGATCAATTAGCTCACCAAAAACGTACGCAATTCCGAGTCCTGCCGCAACCATAACAATCAGGACGATCACCAACGCAATAATGCCGCTGGCGCTGCTGGTTAATTCGGTAAAGGACTGTTCACTGCTAGTCCCGGTTGGCCGGTTTAACCACATCGAAACCAGATAAGGGAGCGGGATAAATACGAGCCCCATGATCACGCCTTGTAGCATGGCGAGCTGTATCTGGCGTCTTTCGGCAAAGCTGCGACGTTCTGCGGACACCACATTGAGCGGTCCTGGGGTGTTTTCAGGCTCCAGTGGTTCAATTGACAGTCCGTGTAACAAAAGCGTGCGCGCTGCTTCACGGACTCGCGCGTTATATGCTCTCTGGGCCGCAAATCCCAGGTCCTGTAGGGACAGCAGGTCTTTGTCAACCAAAGAACCGAATGGTTGTCCCTTCAGATCACGAAACGGCCAAATAACCGAACGAGCTTCATTTAATGACATTTCTGGGGATTTTTTTAGTGTGGCGTGATCCATCACTAACGATCCTAACCCGAGCTAAGTGCTTCGGCGGTTGCACTATTCCAATGGCTTCAGCTTTAGGCCTTACTTCTTCGTGAATGATAGCTCAAGATTGGGGGACTGCAACCTACCCTGCCGTTAGGCGGCACATCAAGATCGGTGCATACTATCCAGGTTGATGCTACCGTGTTTTCGTGACAGAGCTCAACGGTGACAGTGGTATCGGTGATCCCGGCCGTTATTTATCACCTTTCCCTTTGTGACGTGCAGATGCTACACGTCGCACGCGACACACTCACTCCCTCCATCGGGAGTTTCGATTGCGTGAGGGCGGAAACAAGATTATTTGGGAGTATATAGAATATCTTATATCATCACGTACACGCGCAGAGGGTCACTCAATTTCCAGCGCAGGAAATTCGTGCGGTACATCATGCCACATCGCAGCGTCCCGAATTTATGGCACATTTCCGTCTGGATTGGGCCGTGACATGTGTCATTGCGGCTGTATTGGTATCCGCAAGCGCTGGCGCTCATTCATGCTCCCCGGGCTCATCCAGCCAAACGGTGGACTGCCGGCGCATCCGGTGAACATAGTCGGCGGCATCCTCGTCCTCGCGCAGATCGCCCCAGGGTTCGGGCGCGGGGTTAGCATCCAGCCAGGCGGCCAGTTCTTTGAATGTCATGGGCGTGGGCATCAAATCGTCAATCGACTCTGGCGACTTACCGGCTGCAATGGAGAGATCGTTTTCCAACATGGAAGCGAGCCGTTCCACCAGCCGCACTTTATCTATCGGCGACAATCTGCTCACAACTGACACCACTTCATCCAACGTAGTGGTTGTTTTTGCCATGATCCGTCACCTCTTTACCCGATTCTTCTCACACACCCCACAATCTCAAGCGCCCATTGATTGATGAATGAACGGGTTGTTCACGCCATAGGGCTTCACGGCTAGCGAGCCGATCAGGGGGGTCATATGCTTGAGATTTTGGGTATACAGAGGAACGCCAAGCCGGTAGGCGGCAGAGGCGATCAGGCAGTCGTTGATCGATACCCCATGACTGAGCCTGAAGCGTTCCATCTGTTCCATGGCCCAAACCTGATCGCCCAACGTGAGATGAAGCAGGTCAAACTGGCGGAGTAACTCTTTGCTGGCGGTCTGATGGGCTTTGCTGCCTGCGCCGTACATGACTTCCAGCCAGGTGATCGATGTGACACTGAGCGGCTGTGACAGCGGACCATACCACGCCAACGCCGGAGCATACCGGCGAAACAAATGAACAACAACGGTCGTATCGGCAACCGCGCCAGTCACAGGTCCTGCTCCCAGTCGCCGAGCCGCTGCCGCTGTTGATCCTGCCGAATCCGTTTCACCCACTCAACCGGGTCTTCAATCTCAGGATAGATCATCTCAATCGGGCCGATTTCATCCATCAGGCGCAGCAGATTTCTTCCCCAGTGCTCTTCGGTTGATTCACGTTGATTCCGCCGCTTCGATCTCCTGCGGAACATCCATCATATCAATCAGCAGCTTGGCGAGTTCCTTGCGCTCCTGCGGGCTGAGCGTTTTGACCTGTTCCAAAATCTGGCTAATCGTCATCGGTGTTCTCTCCACATACCCTGCGCCGATTATACCACTGCCAAACCCCTATGCGTCCAGGCAGAAACCGGCGATACAAGCCCCACAATCTCAAGCGCCTACAACTGTCGGATGCGGCATAACATCCAATCCGCTGGAGAGCCCGAAAATTTCCTGCGCAGGAAATCGATTCCGGTCCGGTGCCGCATTGTGGGGTGCTGCGGCTGGAGTGGTGGCCTTTCGTCGGTTAACCAGGCACCTTGTCGTTGGCGCGGGTCTGTTATATGATCATTCTATCGACTACAAAGCTGTGGAGCCGTGATGAACTCGGATACACCCCAGGACGACCGGACATTCGAGAAGGAACCTGGAAAGGGCGTCCGATACGCTACCGTTCCGGCCGGATCATTGTCAAGTTCAAGCCCGTTGCCCCGAACGCGAATACTAACGTGGATCACTTGGCCGAAACCATTGCCGCTGCTATTCCCGGTGGCCGCCTTGTTCGCATGTCTCAGAAGTCGGGTCGTGCCGTCTTCAGCTTAGCCTCTACCGCCGACATCATTGAACTCGCTGACACGCTGTCGGCACGGGACGATGTGGACTATGCTGAACCTGATCTCCTTGATACGACTGCTTAGTCTCAACTAAAGGGTTTTCACCAGTAACCCGTTTCCCCCGTAACGCGCTCGGGTGCCGCCCGACCGAATTGTGTTCCTTTCTGTTGTGCTGCTTACGTAGCGAAAGATATTTGCTTCAAGCGTGTGCCTGACTAGACAGCCGTGCGATTTCGGTTGTCGTTCCGAAAAGCGCGTCGTTCGCGCGTTAACCAGCTCGCATCAGGCATCCGCAAACCGATTTAGCACTCAACAATAGAGATTTCTAAAGGAGCGATTACATGATTCCCAAGAAGCGGGACGAGGAAGCTCGGAACATCCGAACAGGACGCTGGAAGAAACAGCCCATACGGTATCACGAACGGCGCATTATCGTTAAGTTCAAGGCGCCGGCAGCCGATTCTGACGTGACGCTTGGACGATATGGTCCAATCTGTATCAGCGGCTATTCCGGACGGACGCTTGCTGCGCCGTCCGAAGGCCTCAGGACGCGCCGTCTTCTATGTGGGCCCTGAGGGTGATGTGCTGAAGCTCGCGGCTCAACTCTCAGCACGCAATGATGTTGAATATGCTGAGCCGGATGTGATCGACCGTGAAGCGGTGGTCCCCAGTGATACCCGGTTCGCCGATCAGTGGGCGCTGGCGACCGTCGGTGCTGAGGGTGCCTGGGACCTGGAAACCGGGTCGAACACGCAGGTGCTGATCGGCATCATTGACAGTGGTATTTCGATGACCGGTGCCAGCCTGGATCACCCTGACCTGGACGCTCCTGGACGCTATATCCTGGGAACGGATTATGTGGACGGGGGCACGCCGCGCGACTTGCGAGGACATGGCACGCATGTCACCGGGATTGCCGCTGCGGAAACGAATAACGCAGCCGGGGTTGCTGGCATGAACTGGAACACCCTGGTGTATATCTGCCGGACTTTGGACGCCAATGGCAATGGGAGTTCGGCGGATTTTGCGGATGCGGTTGAAGAAATCGTTGATTATGCGATTGCTCATGGCTACCGTGCGGTAATCAACTACAGTGCCGGCGGTGGTGCGAACATGACCAAGCAGGATGCCTGCCAGTACGCCGACACGAACGGGATGATCCTGTGTGCCGCCACAGGAAATGACAATGCCGGTCCCGTGATTTTCCCGGCCGCGTACTCGACCATGTTCAATGGCGTGATTGCGGTCGGATCCACCGACGACACGGATACGGTATCCAGCTTTTCCAACGTGGGACCGGAAGTGACCGTGGTCGCACCGGGACGTGACATCCTCTCGACCATGCCGACCTATGCAGTAACCATTCCTGCTGCCTTGAATTACGACGAATTGAGCGGCACCTCGATGGCGACCCCTCTGGTTACAGGGCTCGTCTCGCTGATGTGGAGCCGCCATCCCAGCTTTACCAACACCGCCATTCGAAACTGCCTAACAAGCACCGCTGTGAAGTTGGGGGCCGGCAATTTCGACAACACATGGGGATTCGGGCGTGTGGATGCCGAGGCCGCGCTGCGGTGTGGCGATCTGCCGTTCTTCACACCCTTCACCTTGTTCACCATCTTCACGCACTGGACGTTGTTCACGCGGTTTACCGTATTTACCCGGTTCACCTTCTTTACGCGGCTCACCCCCTTTACCCTATTCACCCGTTTTTCTCCGTTCACCTTCTTCACCCGGTTTGAGCCGTTCACACGCTTCCACGGCTTTGACAAACCTGTTGAACCTTTGCCGTTTATCCGTGTCGGCAAGAACGTGTTTGATGTGCGCGAACTCGAGCTCTCACGCTTCAAGGATTTCCGGGCGATTCTGAAAGACTTAAATGCCGTCAAAATCGGCTACCTGCACCAGCTCGCGGCCCGCGATATTGACCAGTTGAGCAAGGACCTGAAATGTCGCCGGGAAGACGCAGCCACGTTGGTCTCGATGGCCCAGGCTCTGTTAGCGACGATCGCAGAAAATTGAGAGAATGCCCGATGACCGGTCAAACAGGTTTGTTCAGCGTGGTGATCCCGACGTGTAATGAGGGGGAAATGCTGCATATGACGGTCGATAGCATATTGCAGCAAACTACCTACCCAACTGTTGAGATCATTATCGTTGACGATGGGTCTACCGACGGCAGCTGCGACCGGTACCGAGACTCCACCGAGCCTGTCACCGTGATTTCAGGTGAAAACCTCGGCGTGCCGCGCGCCCGCAATCTGGGCGCAGAGCGCGCACACGGGGAATACGTTGTGTTCCTCGACGCTCACTGCACCGTATCTCCCGACTGGCTCAACCTGTTTGTCGAAGCTCTCGACCGGCGTGATGTGGCGATTGTGGGTCCGTCGTTCTCGCGTCTCAAGGAGCCGGAACCGCGTGGCTGTGGGATGACCTGGACCAACCATAAGCTGCATACCGCCTGGTTTGAACCGCAGAACATCAAGCCGCCCTATGAGGTGCCCTTCACCCCTGGGGGCTGTCAGGCCTTCCGGCTCTCAACTTTTAATCAGATCGGGCGCTTCGATGAGGGGCTGACCAAATGGGGTTACCAGGATATCGAACTCTGCCTACGTGCCTGGCTGTTTGGCTATCGCGTGGTCGTAAACCCAAACAGCCGGGTTGCTCATTATTTCCGCGATACGCGGAAGTTTGAAGTGCCTGATCAAGGGATTCTGTACAACTTTCTGAGAGTCATCCACAAACACTTTTCGAGCAAGCGGATACGCCGCTGCATTCGGGCTATCGACCAGTATCCCAATCTGGAGACGGCCATTGACCGTCTCTACGAGAGCGACATCTTTGAAGTCCGCGCCCAGATGGAGGCTGCTCGCTTACACGACGACGACTGGTTTTTCAGAGTGTTTATCCCGGAGCTGAGATGACATCCAATCCGCTGGACAGCCCCAGATTTCCTGCGCAGGAAATTCGCGGGTCTGAAATCGCCAATTCCAACCTGCCGGGCGGTCTGAAAGGAAGGGGGAGATTATAGTGGGGGTAGGATAGTTATATATTATGTATTTACTTGGCTGGTAGAGTAGAGATTCCGAATTTTTTTAATTCGGAGAATAGATTAAAGATCTAAAAGCTTTAAAAACAGATATACACAGTCTATGTGTATAGAAGAAGGGGATTTTCCGGCGCAGGAAATTCCATCACGGGGTAAACAGAAGCAATTTTTCCCGTACTAGAGAGTTAGCCCTTGACATTCCAGAACGTCTGTGCTAAAATGTGTAATTAGCGGGCGCAAGTCCGACCCATGGCATTATGTCGTGGGAAACCTCGACACGAAACACCCTTTGCGGGTGTTTTTGATTCCCCTTTGAGCGATGAAACCAAAACGCAATCCGACAATCGCGCTTCAAGTCAAGCAGCGGGATGGACGCTGTGTGGGCTGTGGACGAGAAGACGGCTTGGATGCCCACCACACCGCAAGTTGGGGGTCCACTCGCAGTGATAACCTGGAGACGATGGTCACACTCTGCCGGGTCTGCCATTCCAAGTGGCACAATGGGGATGAAATCATCCGGACCCGCGTACAGGAACACCTTCTGAAAGTGAATCAGCCAGGCTGGATCACCGAAACCACGCGAATCGCCTGGCACAACCTCTTGTAAGCCTACACCAGCGCAATTTCCTGCGCTGGAAAATCCTTTAGGAGCTATCGATGGAGCCACAAAGGCTAGTCAGGCCGCTGAACACAGCCGGTCGTGACCGGGCCCGTTTTCGCACAGCGGCGAGTATCAAGCGCCGCCATGGAACCCGACCGACCCTGGAGCAGTTCAAGAACCAGGGCAACGGGAGTTTTCCCGCCAAGGTGAAGCGGTCGGTGTACGTCATGATGTTCATCCCCCTCTTGGCCTTCCTGTCGCTCAGTGCGATGCGCCTGTACGACATCGGGAAGGACGTGCATCAGACCGGGGAGGATAAAAAGCTATTTGGTGTAGTCGATCAGGATCTGGTGTCCGGTATCGACGTGGTATTGGGCGCGGAATTCGCGATGATCGTGTTTGTCATTGCGCTCAAGGTGCTGAGCGGAGACTCGGTCTGGTCCAAGCGGGCGTTTTTGGCGGGGATTGCCCTCTCCACCCTGATCGCGTTGATCGGGAATGCCCAGGATAGTCTGTTCCCACCAGGCGGTGAAGAGGTGGATCGAACTGCATTTTTGTACCTGATCACCTTCGCGCCGCCGTTAATCGTGCTGATTCTGGGTGAGGTACTGGCGCTCTTATGGCTGGACACGATTACGGCGGCTCATCAAGCCAGAGAGAGGTGGGAATACGCCGTGTCTGTCTGGGATGTGATTGATCGCGATCCTGAACAGCATCCCGAATGGCGGCAGGTATTTGCCAATGTGCTGCGCGAAGAAATCTGCAAGCTCAACAAGATCACCGTCGATGATCTGACCACGGAAGAGTGGGCTGCGATGGTCACGGACGAGTTGAATGCGGAGAAGTGGTATCACTCCGTTGGTACTCCACGGAGTTCCACGGAATACCGGGGGAGACGGAATAGCTCCGCGAAGGGTGTGGGGAATTCCACGGAACAGACGGAGCATTCCGCAGGTGGTCTGGTTAACTCCGTGGAGGGGGAGATGGAGCAGGCGGAAAAGGTCGCCTTTCTCATTGGAAAATACCCCGAACTCATGACCATGCCTCGTCAACAGGCGAAAAATCGCCTTGGGGTAGGGTTTAGTACCCTCTACAGGGGTATCGATTTGTACAAGGAGAAAGAAGAAGGAGAGAAGGAATTCCAACATTCCGAGTGATCTATGGCCTTCTATGTCTATCTAATCGAGCAAGTTGGTACACCCCACGTCAAAATCGGAGTCTCCGACGATCCGGTTCGACGGTTGAATGAGCTTCATCGGATGAATCCGGGCCGTCTAGCTGTCCGTTACGTCTTTCAAATGAAGGATAGGGCATCGGCGTACCAGCTTGAGACGCGGTTGCATAACCAGTTTGCCCACGTCCAACATAGGGCTGAATGGTTTAACGTGAAGTCTGTCCGAGTGGTTGAGCATGTGTTGCGAAACCCCCATGTATTTGCAGGTACCGAACGCATCATCGAGTACCCCGATTGGGTTATCGAGTACCGGACACGAGAATGTCGGAATTTGGGGCTGACCGGATGGGTTGATGCGCATCCTGGGTTGATGTATGCATTTTTTGCCTTGGTCGTAATGTATTCCCAGGTTGCCCTATCAAGTTTGGGCACGATGGCGATGTATGAGGTAATTGGCTATTGGGTGCTTACTCTGGCCGGTTTGGGTGGGGCACTCTCGGCTTTGATGGCCCACAAGTAAACGGACACCGATAGGAGACCTTATGCTCACGGAAGCGGATCGCGTCATGCTGGCCGTGGGCCAACGTGAGAGTGGGGGATTTCATCTGCTTTCGCAGTGGTACTTCGGCATTACACCGATGCCCAAGCAGTATGCCTACCATCAGGCCCGCCAGCCCAATGTGGCCCGGCCTTGGGTCCAATCTCCCAGTAGCTCCGGCCACGAGCTTGCAGCACGAGGAGCAATGCTGCAGGTCGAATACAAACTGGAGTATGTTATAATGGCGGAAATGGAAATTGAATTGGCGGGAGTCGCGACATGACCTTACTCGAAGATCTCACGCAGCGCCTGCAAACGATCGCTGAACGTGAGGGGCGTTCCCCTGAGGCGATCTTGCAGGAATTGCTCGATGCGTATGAGCAGCGCCCGTCTGGCGAAGCGCCTAAAGACCCCCTTGAAAACTTCATTGGGGCCTTTGACGATGATGTAACCGATCTGTCAACCACCGTCCGTGAGACGCTACGCCAGAAGTTCACAGACGATGACGGTTCTGCTTGATACCAGCTTTCTGCTAGCTGCTGCTTTCGAACGCGACCATAATCATTCCCTTGCAGCATCGGCTTTGCGCAATCTCACCTCGGGAAGACTGGTTTCGTCACCAGTCGTGATCGAGCTGTTCTTCATGATATCAGCTCGCATATCCTATGAACGTGCCGTCGAATTGTTTGCGTTGATGCAAACCGCGGCATTTCAGATCGTGGATTTGTCTAAAGCCGACCGACAGCGTATGCATGAAATCATGCAGCAGTATCAAGATGCCGAATTAGATATCGCTGATGTAGCCCAACTTGTACTGGCTGAACGGCTAGGCATTACGCGAATTTACACGTTTGATCGCCGCGATTTTTCTATCTTTCGTCCCACGCACTGTGAATACCTTGAACTGCTTCCATAAGGCCATGCTCAACGCCGAATAACCCGTCCACATCGCACAATTCAAGCCGGGCGCGCTTCTCAAATATTCAACATTACTTCAGGAGACTCAATGCTCACGGAAGCAGATCGCGTCATGCTGGCCGTGGGCCAACGTGAGAGCGGGGGGTTTCATCTTTTAACCCAGTGGTATTTTGGCATTACGCCGATGCCCAAGCAGTACGCCTACCATCAGGCCCGCCAGCCCAATGTGAGCTTGGGTTGGGTCGATTGCGTCCGGTAAGTCGGTCGGGATTGCGGCCAGTGCCGCCGCCGACTGTCTCACCTTACCGAAGTTCAAAGTCCTCTCCACCTCGATCACGTCAGCCCAGGCCGAAATTCCCTTTGAGATGTTCAACAGCTGGTTCGCGGACGATACGTACCGGCGTCGGCTGGAACATCTGATTGAAGACATCGTCAAACGCCCCTTCCCGATGATCCGGTTCACGAACGGCTCGTCCTGGTTGTTCCGAACGGCGGGCTATCAGGCCACACACATTCGAGGGTTCGAATTTGACCGGATCATCTTCGACGAAGCGGGCTACGAGTACGACGAAGAGACGCTGAAAGCGCTTCGTGGACGGTTGCGTGGTGAGCGACTGCCCGGCGTCCCGCGTATGTCGCGATTGGATGCGGCGACATCGCCTACATCCGCCCCGTGGCTGCGGCAGTGGTTTGACCGGGGGGATCCGTCGAGCCTGGAGCCGATGCTCCGCGATTATGCGTCCATTCGCTCGACAATTTACGACAACACCCACATTACCGACGAACAGATTCGCCTGATGAAGGCGGGTTATTCGGACGAAATGATTCGGGTGGAGCTCCTGGGGCAGTTTCCGGATTATGGCACGACCATGTTCCCCGAGAAACACATTCTGGCCTGTGAGAATCGCCTGCTCAACGACGAGATGGAACTGGCGCTGCGACCGGAATCAGGTCCCGCGCTGGCGGGGTACCAGGAACTGGTCCACCCCCGACATGGAATTATCCTCTTCGAGATGCCCTTCGATCCGAAAGAGAATTACATTTTGGCCGGGGATCCAGGCACGGGCGATGTCCCGTACCGGAACGCAGGGTGCGTCATGGTTTACGCGACGTCCCGTAAACCGTATAGATTGGCTTACTTTCACTGGGTCTCCGGCTCCGGCTCGTACATGCCCTTTCTCAACTCCTTCAACTACGCCATCGACAAGTACCGGCCCTCTCTGCGAGGGATTGATGCCACCGGTACCCAGAAGGCGATTGACGAACTGGCCTTCCAACGCATGGGCATTGAGACGACCGGCCTGAATTTTGGCCGCGACAAAGAGGCGATGGTGAATGCCCTGTCGCTGGCCCTCACCAATCATGAGTTTTCGGACCCCTTCATCATGGGCCATCACCTCCAGATGGCGCGGTATATCCGGGATGACAAGAAAATCCCCAACGACATCGTCATGACCAAGGCGATGATTGCGTATCTGCTGCGCCATGTGGAGAACAACCAACCGGGCAGCCGGTCGGGAGAACGGAAACTAAATCGGGCCCGCAATCGACGGGCGATACGTAAAGGGGCGCGCACCGCCTAAGGAGACAATGATGCGATACAGCAAGTTCTCGGAGTTTCTGCACGACGTCCAGGATCTGCAATTCGGTCAGTTCGAAGACGTCACCTTCGACATCGAGGACAGTGACACCGAATTACAGCGGGCCATGCAGGATCAGCGGCTGGCGCTGTGCCAGTTTGCGATTTTCCTGCGCCGGAAAAACGGCAGTGCGACCTTCAAAGTCCTGAAAGTCCAGGACGGCCTCCCCATGATGGGAGAGACTTATCTTCGCCCGGGCGTGCTGCGAACTTTCCGGTTCCACATCCGAAACGCCCATCTATGACCGCCTGACTGTACAACACAGAGGGCCTCCTAAACCAGGGGGTCCTCTTTCTTTGGAGCGCCTATGACAATATGGCTGGGAGACTTAGGGTTTGGGCAGCAGCCCAGTGAGAGCTCGAACGAGTGGCAAGCCCAATATGCCAAGTATACGCAGTTCCACCGCTACTACAGCGGGATCATCTTCAAAGAGCGTGTTGAAAGCCCCGGGGAAGCCGATCCACCCCTCCTATACCCCGTCAAAATGAACCTGATCAAGCTGATGTGCCACACCCAGGCGGACTCGCTCTGGGGGGAGTGGGAGGATCGCATCTTCCATCTTCAGGCCCATCCGAAGGAAGGGAAGGTCGATCCAGATCGGATTCAGAGCCTGACCCGCTACTTCTACAGTGTCTTTGACTCCAACGCGCTCGAACCGAAATTGTGGGAGTGCGGCCTGGATCAGATGCGCTTCGGGGGCGCGGTGATCAAGATTTCCCGCGACCCGAAGAAAGAATACGGCGTGCGCCTCGAGCGCATCCCGGTCATGTCGTTCTATCCTGTGTGGTCGCCCGATTCGTATGACGAGCTCATCGAGGTCTGGGTGGTGACGCAGATTTCTGGACGCGCCGCCAAGGCGACGTTTGGGGTGGACACAGAGAACGAATTTGCCACGCGCGCCGAGCACTGGCTGCGTGACCGCTACGAGAATTTTATTGATGGCAAGCGCATTGACCGTTTTTGCGGGCCGAATCGGCTGAGTCGCATTCCGTTTGAATACATTCCTCGCCTGCGCAGCGATTCCTTTTACGGTGAGGCTCTGACCGAGGACATCACCGGGGTACAGGATGAGCTCAACATGCGCGTCGGGGATATGGGTGAAGCGATTACGTACAACGCGCACCCGATTAAGTACGGTTACAACCTGCCCAAAGACATTAACGACGCCGGAAAATTCCCTTACGCGCCGGATCAACTGTGGGACCTGGGCAAGACCATGCCCGGTCAGGACCCGCCCTTTTTGGGGGTCCTTGAGGCTGACGATCCCATCCCCGAGGCGGCTTTTCAACATATTCAGTTTGTCTACGATTGGGCGCGGGTCGCGGGTTACTCCCCGCCGGTGGCTTTTGGTGAAGATGAAGGCAGCCAGCGCAGCGGGGCCACCCTTCAGCTGCGCATGTGGCCGCTGACCCGCGCCATTCGCCGCAGCCGCATGTACTGGAAACCCGCGTTTATGCGCCTGATGAAGCTGATCGTGGAAATTGCCGAGGCCAATGGGACCAAAAGTATCCCTCGAGAGGTTCTTGAGACCTACCACAACGTGCGGTTGGACATCGACTTCGCGCCGATTTTGCCGCGCGAACGGGCGGAACTGGTCAACGAAGTGGTCATGCGGGCGCAGACTGAACCGGCCTCCATCTCGCAGGAAGGTGCTCTCGAACTCCTGGGTCATCAGGACCCGCAGTTAGAGATCGATCGCATCCGAGAGCAGGAGGAGGAGCAGCAAGAGCGGGCAGATGGAGACCCTGGAGGCCGAGGCCAAGGTGGCGAACGCGAATCGCCCGAACAACGACAAGGAGAAGCAGAAAGAGGCGAAGGGTGCGAATCGCGTGGCTGACTGACCAACACGGCATCTTCACGGATCGTCACGCCTGGGAACTCGCGCTCAACATCACCCGGGATTTCAAGCCCGACGCGGTTCCCGTGGGCAGTGAAGACATCGACCTCTACACCCTCTCCTATTTCAGCCGCAACCCGGCGCGCAAAGAAAACTTCCAGCGTGAGCTCGACTTCCAACATGAGCGCTATGTGGAACTGAAAGATGCCGTCGACCCCTTCTGGAACTCAACCGAGAAACCAGAGGGGTACCGGCCCATCCTGCACCCCACGGTGATCGGGAACCACAACCGGCGCTTCATCAAGAACCTCTGGGAGGACCCGAAGTTCTTCGGGCTGCGAAGTCTCGAATACCGCAACTTGCTGGGCTATGACCGCTATGGGTTTACCTGGAATGGCGACCCCTGGGATTTCCAGGCCAACGAGGACTGGAGCCCCTTCCCGGGTCTGGTGTTTACCCACGGCAACCGGGTGTCCAAACACCCGGGCGGCTCGGTGCAAAGGCAGATGGAGGCCCGCTATTACGATGCCTCCCTGGTCATGGGCCACTGCCACCGAGGCGCACAGCATGTGGCGTCACGCCCTGATGGGACCCAACTCTGGGGCATCGAGGGCTTTTGCCTGTGTCAACTCAATCCCGAGTACGCCAAGAATGTCAACTGGACGCAAGGGATTGTTTTGATTACGCGCCACGACAGTGGCGTGTTGGAACTTGAGTTGGTCCCGTTTCACCGGGCCAACTCCCAACTTCTCGCTTACCGGCGGGGGACCGAATACACGGTCTCCCTGGCTAAACCTCATTAAGGAGCACTTTACCAATGGAAAACGACAACCCACAGAACCCGACTCCGGCACCTGAGGGAACTCCGACGCCACCTGCCACTTCTCCTACTACCGTCGAACAGACTAACCCGCGGCTTCTCGATGAGATGATTCCGCGCAAGCAGTACATCGGCTTGCAGAGCCAGTTCAATCGGCGGAACGAGGAGTTCAAACAGCTTCAGGCAGATTTTGACACGATCAACACGGGCAAGACCCAGGCCGAGCAGTTGGCGCAGCAGCGGTTTGACGCGCTGACCGCAGCCAACCAACGGATCACAGACCTCGACACGGAGCTTCAGCCGCTGCTGGGTCTGCATACCAAGGTTACGGCTTTCCGCGAGATTCTGGGCGACGAGAACCTCAAGCTTCCGGCTGAGGCGGCGCTCAAGTTGTTCGACCTGCTCGAGGACCTTCCCGCAGGGCCAGATGTGACGGCGACGAAGGGAACTATCCTGAAACTCGCCAACTTCGGGCAATGCGATGGCCGCGACTCGCGAGAAAGAGGTTTCTGAGGGTGCTACGCCTGGTTTTGCCGGAGGAACGCCAGGGGAGGGCCTTCCGACATCCCACGAAGGATGGGCGAAGGCCACCGCCGGTAAGGATCCGTCCGATCCCCTATGGGGGAAGTACTTCGATTGGGTAAGTACCCAAGGTAGCTAATCATGGCAAACGATTTTCAGACCGGAGCATTCTACTCCGATACGCTGCCCGCCGGGCTGCGCACGTTTTACGAACAGATGCTGCTGCAGACCCTGCGGATCAACAGCATCTTCGTCCCGTTCTGCATCTCTAAAGAAGACTTCCAGGCGCGGGACACCAAAACCATCGTCTACAGCGAGGTGTTCGATACCGACCCGAACTGGAACGCGCTGCAAGAGTCCGATCTGTGGCTGCCGGGGGCTCACCTGGACAGCCGCTCGATCTCCATCACCACCGAACCCCACGGCGACGTGATGAAATTCCATGACTTGAAAACGGGTCCCTTGCGGCGTGAGCCGCACTGAAAACATCGCTATATGCTGGAAACTCTCAGTATCTCATGAGACTGACAAGGTAACACTGAATGAGTGGAGACAATCAGCAGGCAACCGGCTGGCTGAGCGGTTTGATTGACACGGACGGCACGATTTCCCTGCGTTTCGGACACCGATGGCACCATCCATCCCTTTATCAGCATACCCGAACACCCATCCCGCATGTCATCGAGACCGCTGCGGCGGTAATCAATAGCCTGGGGGTTGGGTGCCATGTCTCCTGGCGCGAAAACCAGCTCAGGGTAACATCAAGGGTAAGCGAAGGATCTGGGGATGATCCAAGTCGTGGGGCAAAAACGGGTGTCGGCGCTACTGCCGCAACCTCACGTTATACGCGAAACACTGGCGGGCAGAACGGGTCCTGGAATACATCGAAAGCCGCCAGTCTCGCCCCAAACGCAGTCCGTACTCCGACTGTCGAACAAGCGATCAAAACACAACTGAACAGCCAGTGGGAGCCTCAGAGACTACACGCGATGCCCTCAGACAATGCCTGGTTAGCGGGCGTAGTGGATGGCGATGGCTGGTTGGGGATTCAGAATGGACGCGAATACAAAGGGTCCATGCGACAGTATCCCAACCTGACGATGACGGATTCCAGCCATCTCTTAATGGACGCGCTGGCGCACATGGTTCCGAAGCATGTGCTGATCACCCAACGCCAACGCACCACGCTCTATCAGTTTGTCCTGGATAGCTACAAGCGGGCCGTGCCCGTGATTGAAGCGATTCGTCCCCATCTGGTAGGGAAGCGACAACAGGCCGACCTGATTTGTGAGCTCTACCGCTACCGACAAACCTTGCCGTACCGGACTCCATACGGCGAATACGAGATGGAGCTGAAACGGAAGGTTCAAGCACTTAAGCATTGGTGCGCTGAGGTGATGATATAGTCCGACCTGCATGGCGACATGCAGAGCGTGGCAGAAATGACCACGCCCATCTCACGATGGGTAACAGTGTGACGTCGAGTTTTCGAATTACTGGAACAACGGGGATTTCCGGCCCCTGGTCACCGGGAAGCTGGGCCAAAATTTAGTCGACCATCTCGACATCCTGGCCATGAACTCGCATCTGACGGCCCCGAACGTCCAATACGCCGGCGGGGCGACGTCCCGCTTTGAGCTGACCACCTCGGATCTGTATGACCCCGACCTGGGCGAGCTGGCGTATACCCACATGGAAGAACTGGGCATTCCCGGGGTCATGAGTGTCAGCGACGGCGGTACTCAGGCCGTCTTGGGTCTGACCTCGCCCCGCGTACTGCACGACATCCGCACCCAAAACGGGGCCAAATGGATCGACTGGATGAAGTATGGCAATCCGCAGATCAAGATGCGCCACGAAGCGGGATCCTGGGGTGGCGTCCGCTATCTGAAGTCCAACCGCCTGCTGCTGCGCAACTTCGGCGCGGTGATTGACCAGACCACGCTGAGCGCCCCAACGGTCGTCGGCCAGGGCGCGGCAGCCAGCGTCGATGGGTACAACGTCGGCCAGAGCACCTCCACGCGCTACGTCACCGTCACGGACAGCTCGGCCTTCAGCGTGGGGCAGCACGTCACCTTCCACAGCCAGAATGTCAACGACGCGGACGGTGCGGGCGGTTACGCGCCCAGCCGGGAGGATGGCACCCAGGAAATCCGCCGCATCACGGCCCTGAACGCGGGCGGCGCGAACCGCCTGACGCTCGACAAGCCGCTGATGAAGCCGCACGCCAGTGGCGATTACGTCACGGTGGGGGTGACGCTCAGCCCGGTCATCATCCTCGGTGGCCCGGCGGTGGTGTACGGGGTTACGGAACGGCCGAACATGGTCGTACCGCCCAAGTACGACGACCTGATGCGCATCAACCGCGTCGGCTGGCGGGCGCATATCAAATTCCAGATGTTCCGGCCCGAGTGGATCGAGGTCATCTGGGCTGCGGTAACCACCAACTAAAGGAGTAGGCATGACCACCTGGGCTGACATTCTGGCGGATCTCCGGCTTGACATGGACGATACCGGGGAAAACCCGAAGCTGGATGCCGAGACAGCGTTTCTATATGGCAAGATGGCCATCCGGGATTACTCCCGGTGGAATCCCCGTGTCATGTCCGCGATGCTGACGCTGGATAGTCTGGGTGAGGCTGCACTCCCAACGGGGTTTATCAGCATGATCGAGGTGCGGGATCCGGATCACAACCGGATCCTGCCCCTCGCCAACGTAACCAATCCGCCGCAGTTTTCCCTGGCGAGCTCTCAGTATCGCTGGTGGATTGAGGGCGGCACCTTTCGCATGAACACCTGGGATGACCTGCCCGAGAGTCCGTCAATATCCTGTACCGGGGGTATCACGTCCTGCCAGCCGCCGATGACGATGATTTCGACGGTCATGACGTTCCCCGATGAGGACGTGGAGGCGATCTTCCTCTATATCCGCGCCAAGTATACGGGGCAGTTGCGGTCTAAAACCTCTCGCGCCGACCGGTTTAAGCGGCGCGTGGAAGCAGGGAATACCCGACGCGACAACCCGCTTACGCCAGAAGAGGACAACCTGATGGATGAATATCTCTACTTCATGAATGACCGGTACGGGAGTGCGGGCTCCAAGCGACTGGTGAGGCAGCGCCGATGACCACAGCCACCGAAGCGATCAAAACCGCCCTTCAGGCGCACCTCGAAAACGCGCTCATCACCGCCATCCCCGAAGACGACCCGGCACGAGGCCGATGTGGTCAAGATTGGCCCCTTGCAGGGCGATCCCGAGATCGAGGATGCCCCCCTCAGTGTCGAGATCTACCAGAACGATCCCGAAGACCTCGAGGAATGGTGGGATGAGATTATCGAGTGGGAGATGCCGCGCACGGCCATCTGGTCGCGCAAGTTCTCGATTCAGTGGCGGGCGCTGCTCACCGAGTTGGGTGAGCCGCTGGCCGAGGCGGTGGCGATTGTCTCGACCCTGAAGTCGCGCCTTGAGATCGCGCTGAACACCATGTGCTGGACGGATATTGAAGCGGATGGCGAGTTCATCGACGGCTGTTCCCTCGAGGAGATGGAATCCCGCATCGATCAGGGAGGGGGTCCGAATGAGTATGACTACAGCGGTAAGATCCGCTTCGCCGTCCTCACTCGCGCGCCCTACACCTGAGATCTTCACTATCCTGGATGGGAAGACCGGATGCGAGTGGGTGCGGCTCATTCACCCCTTTCGCTACCTGAATCGAAACGGGATCCGAGCGCGGATCATGCCCGAGCAGCAACTCCAAACGCTGCGCATGACCGGCCTGCCGCCCTACAACATCTTCATTCTGTCCCGGCGCACCCCAAAAGAGCGGAATGTCCAGGGAATGCTGGACCTGATTCGCATCGAACAGGCACGGGGGATTAAGGTGGTCTACGAGATCGACGACGACCCCTTCAGCGCGCGGTTTTATCCCTATCCCGAGGATCTGAAACAGATCTTCGCGGCGGTGGATGCGGTGATTGTGAGCACCCATCCCCTGGCGAAGCGCATCGCGCCGTACACCAAGGTGCCGCCTTTCGTCGTCCAGAACTACATCGACGGCGAGTTGTGGGACTCGTTTCCGAAATTTCCGGCGCAGGAAATTACGATTGGGATCTCCGGTTCGACGACGCACTACGAGGACTGGAAGCATGGTGGCGGATCCCCTGCGCCGGATTGCGGACAAGCACCCCCAGGTGCGCTTTGTCACGTATGGTTACACGCCCGATTATCTGGCGGATCTGCCTCGGCTGACCGAGGTTGCCCCGGTGCACTATCGCGAGTTTCCGAGGGCCCTGAAAATGTTCGACATCGGACTGGCTCCCCTAATCTTCGACCAGGAAGACTTCAACCTCTACAAGAGCCCCATTAAGGCGCTGGACTACATGGTGGCGGGCGCGGCGGCGCTGTGCAGCGATCATCCCGTGTACCGGCAAGTCGAAGGGGTGAAGCGGGTCAAAGATGGCGAGTGGTTCGATGTGTTGGATTTTTACATCAGCAATCCCCATGAATTGGAGCGCCTCAGACGGCGCGGAGAGCAGTGGGCTCGACGGAATCGCTTGTTAGCCACCGGCTGGCAGGAGTTTGCTCGAGCGCTGCGGAGGATTTTAACTCGATGACGAGCGCGTTAGACAGCCATTTTGGGATCGCGAAGCAGGTGGCCAAGGGGACTGCGGTCTCGGCGGCGTCGAGCTTCAAGATACTTTTATTTCAGCCAGGGCACGGGCATTTCCCCGACGCCCATTGTGCTGCCGCTCGATCAGGAAATCGGTGCCGGTTCCCTGATTCGCAGCGTGGATAAGGTGGGCATCAGCACGGGCGGTGGGATTCAGTTCATCCCCCGCGCCGGACTCGATTGGCCATCTGCTGTTGGGCGTCCTGGGCGCGACGAGTGTCGCGACCGGTGCGGATTACAACACCCACACATTCTAAGTCTCGGCACCAACGAGTTCGATCTGCCCTACTTCACCTTCCGGCGTCGGACCCACCTGGGCGGTGACATCGCCTCGGATGTGCGGGTATCGGCCCTGTCCTTTGCGTGGCAGGCGGCCAACTACCTGCGTGCCACGGCGGGCTTCCTGGGCGCGGGCATCCCCACGTTCGTGGATGATGCGTCAAGCTGGAATGCGGCGAACTATCTGGACGAAACCCCGCCGTTCCTGACCTGCAAGGGGGCGCTGGAACTGCCGGATGGCACCAAGCCTGAAGGCGCTGCGCGGGTCGATCACCATCGGCAACGCGATGCCCCTCGACGAGCAGTTCATCACCGGGCAGTTGAATGTCGATGACATCGAGCTCGTCAGCCGCACGATTGCCATGACCTTCCTGGTCAAGGCGGACCAGACGCTGTACGAGAAAATGATGTACGACCCGGCCCAGAGTGGCACGTGGACGGCGGAAATCTTCCGTGAAGCCGACATGGTCATGGAGTTCGAGACCGGCGCGAATATTCCCGATGCGACCGATCCCTACAAGCTGTCCTTCCATGTGAATGGCCAGTCCGACAGCGATGCGAATGTGGCGTGGAGTGTCGCGCCCATCAATCTCCAGGGCAACCGCCAAGTCACCATGGCGATCACGGCGATGGTCCTGGCCGACACCTTCGGTGCGACCGATGGGCCGTTCAGCGCCCAACTGATCAACACGACGCCCGCTTACTAAACCTTATCACAGGAGCAACCATGAGTTTCTGGGCACAGTTTTCACCCGACGAGACCACGTACTACCCGCTGGAAAGCAATCCGAACGTGTACTGGAAGATCAAGGCCCCCTCGTTCTCCGACGAGCGCAAGATCGCCCGCTGGATGTCGGAAGACCGGCGTACTTCTGCCGATGTGCAGGCGTATGAGATCGGCCTGACCTTTGCCGACACGACCTTCCCGCACGCCGATTCACCGACGCAGGACCCGAGCTGCCAAGGGGTTTGTGCCCGGGCTGAAGAAGGGTGCCTCGGTGGAAGAGGTCATGGCCTATCTGGATACCATCCCCTCGAGTGGTGGACGAAATCTGGAAAAAGCTGGTGGAGGTTGCCCCGCACTGGGGTCCTCGCTTTCCACGATAGTCAGCGACCTACTAGCAATCTAGAGCTATATGCTCGACGCTGACCAGCCTTAGTGCTTCGCGCACTCCCTTATCAGCGAATATATAGGCACTTCGGGATGCTTCTCCAGTCCCGAACTCTGCGCCCGTCAGTTAAACAGGCATACGAGGTTGAAGCCAGTGCTGTCGGGATACAAAACCGCTGAATAAGATTGGCGAGGAGACCATTACCCCTACGGGGAGAAAGCACCGAAAGGCCATGCAAAATCGTGTGTTCGTGCTCGACACTAACAAACGTCCGCTCATGCCCTGCACTCCTGCACGGGCACGTAAGCTACTCAAGGCGGGGAAAGCGGCAGTCTATCGCCGTTTTCCCTTCACCATCATTCTCAAATACCCCGTTGACCCTGATGATCAGCCTATCCAGGCCAAAATTGATCCTGGAAGCAAAACTACAGGGATGGCTTTAGTCGCGCATTTCCAGCGCGGGAAATTCGTGATCTGGGCGGCAGAACTCACCCATCGAGGCGAGCAGATTCGCGCAAGGTTACTCGCTCGACAGCAAGTAAGACGTTCTCGACGCCACCGCAAGACCCGTTATCGTCCGGCGCGTTTCAACAACCGGCGACGACCAGAAGGGTGGTTGCCACCCAGCATCAAGAGTTGCGTCGATAATATCATGACATGGCTTGACAAACTCTACCGCTTCACTCCGTTCATTAGCCTGAGCATGGAACTCGTGAAATTCGATACTCAGAAACTTCAAAACCCTGAAGTGTCGGGCGTGGAGTATCAGCAAGGCGAACTGATGGGTTATGAAGTGCGCGAGTACCTGCTCGAAAAGTGGGGGCGTAAGTGTGCCTACTGTGGTGCGAAGAATATTCCACTTGAGATCGAACATATCGTCCCTAAATCGCGCGGTGGATCAAACCGGGTTTCCAATCTCGCACTGGCCTGTGTGGCTTGCAATCGAGAGAAAGGAAATCGGACCGCCGCAGAATTTGGCTACCCCGGCATTCAGACTCGGGCTCGTAAGCCTCTTAAGGACGCAGCAGCGGTCAATGTCGCACGTTGGTCGCTCTTTCATCGTTTCAGCCAGACCGGCCTTCCTCTCGAAATCGGAACTGGCGGACACACCAAATACAACCGCATCCGACAGGGTTATCCCAAGGCCCACTGGACCGATGCCTCCTGCGTGGGCGTATCTGGTGAGCGCGTCTATCTCGACCCTACCCTTCGACCATTGTACATAAGGGCGATGGGGCGTGGTGTTCGGCAAATGTGTCGCATGAACCGATTTGGCTTTCCACGTACATCAGCCAAGGGAAACAAGGTTATGTTTGGTTTCCAGACTGGAGATTTTGTACGCGCCGTTGTTCCAAGAGGGAAATTCGCCGGGATTCACGAGGGGCGTGTTGTTGTACGTTCCAGTGGTTGGTTCACGATAAGCGGAGCTGATGGTATAAGCTATCACCATTGTCACACCCTTCATCGTTCTGATGGTTATGAATACGGAAAAGGAGAATGCTGCTCATAGCGGCGCAGTCAATGAGCTTTTGGGCACAATTTGCACCTGATGAGACGACCTACTACCCGCTGGCTTCTGATGAGAGGGTGTACTGGCGGATCAAGTCGCCAAGTTTTGCAGATGAACGCAATCTCGCCTCGTGGCTTTCCAAGGAACGGCGTACTGCCGCAGATATTGTGAGTTACGAGTTAGCGTTGACGTTTCTCGAAACGACTTTCCCGCACCCCTTGTCGCCTACGTCGGACCGGCAGGCCGATGGTTTTGTCCCTGGCCTCAAGAAGGGGTCCTCTTTTGAAGAGGTCATTGCCTATCTTGATACGGTTCCTACACGTGTCGTGGACGACATGTGGAAGAAACTCAGCGAGGTTGCACCCCACTGGGGTCCCAATTTTCGCTGATCGGGAAGATGAGGACGGGCAACTGATCCCAGGGCTTATGCGGGATATGGAAGACGAACTGAAGGATCACGTGCTGTTTAATGGGCGTGATCCTTTGCTTAACATCCTGCTCGACATGGTCAATGCTCGCAGCAATACCCAACTTCCGTATCGGGAAGGGGGCTTGTTCAACCAGCCCTACTTCATGGTGGCGTATGTGGAGCCCTGGGTCAAGCAGGCGCATGAAAGCCTTCACAGCTTACGGCACGATGACGAACAACCCGAAACCTTTGCGGATAGCGTCCTGGCCTTCAATATGCAGCAATTGTTGGGGGTCTTCTAGCCCCCTTTTCATTCGAGGTCGTCGCGGAAGTCTGCGATAAAGCAGATCCGCTCGAATACCTCATCCTCGGCATCCAGCACAAAGTCGCGAATGCGCTGATCCTCCGGCGACGGCCTGTACATCTCCATCCGAAAGAGCAAGTCTTGGGTGAGACACCAGATCTCAGTGATCTCTTTTTGCCACAACCAAGGTCCTGGGGTGGCGATGCATGGTGAAGTCCTTCCACTCGTAGGGATAAAGTTCGAGCACCCAGGGCTCATCACGGTCAATCTGAAAGCCTTCGAGATCGTCGTGGATCGTAACATGGCTGCCTCCACGAACAGCTTATCACAATATCCCAGCCTGTTGAACACGCCTTGCCGTCGCGACGGCATTTCTGCAGGGGAGAAACCGACTTGCTTTCTTAGAAAAAAGTCTCAGGGTCAAAGGGTTGCGTGAAGTGGTTTTAAAATAAGAGCTGGGTAGAAGCTGACGACGACTGCTACAGGGGAAGTTGCTTTTTGGGGTAGGCTTTTGCCTTCAAAAGTCGTTTAGGGTTCTGTCCAGCTGTTGTCTCATTAACCCCTCAGCGTTGACCTTGACCAACCCACGTAACCAAAATCGCCTCAAACCATGCCATAGTTTTTCTTCCCAAAACTGGGGTTCAACGGCTGTTGAGTGTCAATAGGCGACAAAAAACTCGACGATGCCTCCCTATCCCAGACCCAGATTAGATAAACAGAGAATGGTCTCCTCTGAACTGATCCTCCTTCCTAAATATAACATTGAACTTCTGAACGAGGGCTTAAGTCACGGCCGCACAAGCTCTGATTAGTTCATTACAGGTGAGCTATAAGTTAGATGATCTTCAATCAGTCGGGTCACGACTAAATGATACCAACCCCCTTCCGCTAAGGTCGGGTCCATCGTATCTGGAAATTCATTTGTGCCAGGCGGATGCCGATCGCGCAACAGGACCACCCGATATTCTCGCTCGAAGGCTCCTACCAGCGTATAAAAGAGGCAGGATGAAGCTGAAGCCAACGGCTATAGGGTCTCAATCTTCCAGGATTGCAAATAGGTATCCAAATAGGAACCGACAAAAGCATTCTGCGACTGCTTGGCAATGGTCGGTTCGTCATGATGGGGTGCAATACAGTCGCCGACCGGGGTTGCTTTGGACGTAACGACTGTTCAGGCAGTGGCTTGCCCCGTCGGAGCTCATGATATCCGGCTGGACGACTGGCCGGGCCAACAATGTATTCTTCATTGTAGATAAAAATACCTTTTATTCCAACCAAACGCGCCGCGTGCAGCGTCGGTGCAATATTGGTTCGAATTATCGTATTGCAAGCTTCGCCGCAGTCACCGTTACAATCGACCAAAAGGAAGGCAGTTCTATCCGCAGGCAATTTGAGGGTGATGAATTCAGGCTGATTTTCCTGATAACTTGTGAAACGCACTGGCAACTCAATCTCCACTAAAAACTCCTCTTTACAAAGACTTAGGAACTTTATAGACCATCCCTAGCCGATCATAACATGATCTCAGTTCGGCATAAGGTCGTGGAAGGGCCCTTAATCCGAACGCATGTTACCTTATCTACTTTTTTCTAAGAAAGCGAGTTGGTTTCTCCCCTGCAGGAAAGCGGTCGCGACGGCAAGGCGTGATCAACAGGCTGATCCATTGAAATAAAAGTCCCCGAGATGCGGGGCTTCGCCCTGTGTCTTTTCACAAAGGGGGTTTATGAAACGCAAAAACCGAATACCCAATACGCCCCTGGAGAAAGAGGTCGAGGCCGACCTGATCAAGCGGGCGTGGTTGATTGATGTGCCCGCGCTCGAAAGCCAGTCGATGTTGTGGACTGACATGCGGGCCATCATCCAGGAAAAAGATTACGCCTTTAAGCGCTGGCTCTCCAATCTCCCCTTTAACCTACAATCCCAATTTGGCTCGGTCGGTTCCCATGCGGAGAAGACGCTGTACCGGCATTTCTCCGGTGAGCAATTGTCCGAAGCGACCGTCTTCCGGCATCAGCAGCAATATCAACCAGCCGACTGGCAGGAGTGGAATAAGTTCGCCGGGGTCATTGACTGGCAAACGCCTGTACCCTCTATCTGGTCGGATCAGGGCCCGATTCAGGGGGCGCGGGATGCGATTCATCGGGTACGGGAACACGTTGGCCGACAGGCGATGAGCCTGCCCGGTTACGAAACCTATCCCGGCATCGATCCCGAGGAAGGGCCCAGTATCGCCACGATTGGGGCGCTGGAAAATCTGGGGCGGCATGTCCTACCTCCCCAAGGAGCCCGATAAGGCGCTGCGGTCGATCAACACCTTCATCGAGTACGGGATGCGCAACGCGCTGTCAGCGGCCAATGCGATGTCGCGCAGGCAGGAACAGAACGAGGTGGGATGGGATTTCGCCTCCGAGGGTGGCGCGAATTTCCAGGCTGAACGGCCCTGGTATATCGATGCCGTAGCCAATGATCCCGCTTCGACGATGTTCTCCAAGATGGGCCAGTTGGCACCTGAGCAGGATGCCGTCGCCCGGCATATCCTGCGGGCTTACGGGCAAGTGGATGTTGGAGAAACGATCACCGTTGATAACGCCTTTGAGCTTCACCGACTGTGGAAGCGCACCGAGGGGATTCATGTCAAGGACCTGCCCGAAGACCTGGCTTTTGGTCTCCGGTACGGGCATCAAACGGGATCGCGGCGCTCTGGCAAGCCCGGGGGTTTGGAGGATGTCCTTCGCGACATCGACAAGACCCTGGAGGGCAAGTCCGAACAACTCCCGCCCGCCCTAAGAGCAGCGGCTGTGGAGGCCGCGTTCCCGGAGCGGTCGGTCCCCACGACGGATCCCCTGCGCACCAAATCCCTTGAGGATTATGACTGGGGAATGAAAGAAGAACCGAGCGAATTCCCCGACGACGACCAGCCGGACTTCTCCGGTGTCAAACCGTCTATGCAGGAAGACATCGCGCGGGCACGGATGCAAGCCGCGCAGGAAGGCGCGGGCTCTCCCATGCACGGTCCCACGCCCAGTCTGGATCAGTCCGCAACCGCCATTCGGGAGTGGGCGCGGAATACCGTCATCCGTGGTGGAAACTCCTTGTCCCCTACGCAGCGTGCGGAGCAGGACCGCCAGGAATTGCTGCGGGCGTCGTATGAACGGCGTGGGGAGTGGGCTCCAAGTATTCGCGATGAGACGTTTGATGCCTTCCAGACCTACCAGGAGCATGGCGGCACACTGGCTACGATGACTGGGCAGCTTCGCCGGAACTGGCTGGACAAACCTTTGCCCGACGCTTGGGCGAAGGCGCGGATCTGACCATGCTGGATCGCATCGAGGATATGAGCTTCGACGACTACGAGGCGATGGTCGGTCAGTACAAGACGGATCCGGTGACGCGACGACGAGTAGCCGGTACCCCCATGAGAGAGGCACGTGGGCGCTTGCCGCAGTACCTTGAGGGGAACAGCCCCAATCCCACGCCGGGCGGTACGCGATACTTCCAACGGAGCCAGCAGTTACAGAACTGGCATCGAGCAGCCGCCTTTAATCGGCAACGAGATCTCAATACGCCTTCGGGTAACGATTCCGATATGCCGGTACCTCTCACGCCCGCGTCTCGCCCTGAAGTCCTGACCTCCGAGGGGCGACGGCAGCGTGATGTGGTGCTGAGCGAAGATGAAGCATTGGTGGATCGTCTGGTCAACAACATGTCCTTCGGCGGGGGCGAACCTCCCGATGAACCTCCGGTGACACTGGCTGAGCCAGAATTTCCGGCGCAGGAAAATCCGCTGGATAACGTGGTGTGGTCCAGAGGCAGGGCAACCTATCTGGGTCGTCCTGGTGCAGGTCATCTCACGCCCCAGGGGCACATGGATTTCAGCACGTATGATCCTGCCACCTCCGTTCGGGGTGAACCGGAAGCCTGACTGCGGCGCGGATTCGGGCAGCGGATCAGGCGTATGCGGGACAGCAATTGGCCCGCACGCGGCGAACTCGCAGACAACATGCGTGTCCGCTCCTCGCTCGAGCGTGCCGCGCGATATGGGCTGGACCCACTCCGTGGCCGCGTACTCCCACCAGGAATGCGCAGCGAGAATGTTGAACCAGGGAGTGTAAGGCTCCCACCGGGACAACCCCCAGGGCCACCCGAAGAACCACCCGTAAGCTTCCCACCGGATGACATCGAACCTCCCGACGACTGGCATGACGACGACTGGCGTGCTGGTGTCGAAGAGGCCCGCAGCCAGTGGGCGGAAGATCGCTTCATGGGGATTCCCTCGTGGTGGGGGTCGTGCGGCAGCCGCAACCCTCCGAGCGCAGGGTGCGAATGAGACGGAATGGCAGTGGGGTGATTGGGAAGCGATGCCCAATCGACCGGGCTATGAGCGCCGCCAGCAGGTGGATGCGCGGGGCCGGGTGAACCAACGCCAACGACCCGAGCTTCGGGTCATCGAAGGTCAGGAAGACTTGGCGGCTCAATGGGATGCGCGCCACAAGCTGCGTACCGAAGCCCGCAACCGGGCGGCTCCGCGCTTGGCGCAGGATCTCGAGGGTCAGCCTCGCATGGCCTACCCCGACTACCTGCTCAAGCAGCGGGAATATGAACTCGCTGAATATGTCTCCATGGGCGGCACGGTCGCGCAGTTCAACGAAGAGAACGACGTGCTCGGGCTCTTCGAGGGCGGCGAGGTAGAGGGCCGGGCACTTTCCAAGGTTCCCGTTCGCACGGAAGATCGGGTGCCGAAGATCGCCGTGGGGCGATCATGCAGCGGGTATCGGAACGTGCTCGAACGTCGAAGCGTCCGCTGTCGATGGCCGATATGGAGGCCATGAAGTACCAGATCCACGAGGAACTGGGCGGCGGTCCCGAAGACTTTGTGCGCGATTTCGGCTTGAGCGGCGATTCCGCCCGGTTCGTCATGGCGGGTCGAGGCGGGGATCCCGACGCCTGGGCGCAGAATCGCGCCTCTCGCTTTGCCGCTGAAGTCTCCGCGAGTACGGAAGAAGTCTCCCACACGCTGCGGATGGACACGCCCGAGCGGACACGCGCGCATTCCCTGGCGCTGTCGGCGGTGGCGCAGGCCAATGAAATGGGTGTCTCGGGGCATGAGAGCTCTGAGACGATGCTCAAGAATCTCAACTCACGGGCGCGTAAGATTGTCTACGACACGCTCGACGACGAGTTCAAGAAGGCGGGCGGCAGCCTCGATCTTCAAGAGTTGAAACAGCGGTTGACGCAACTGGCGGAGTCGGCCATTGATTCAGTGGTCCGACAAACCGGTTCTGCCATGGGCGTGGATGCCAGCCCGGGTCAGTTAGGCAGCCAGCTTCACCAGAGCCTCCAACTGGATGCGCGCAAGCAGGGTGGAGCATTCCGCCAGCTTTACGACCAGGATGAAATGGTGCGCCGACAGGTGGACGCCCTCGGTGACATCGGAGACGTGATGAAGCGCGGCGGGGTGTTTGACCGCGACGATGGTTCTCAGGTCCGTCTGCGTGGCAGCGATGGGGGTCGTGGCGGCTTTGGTGGCGGTGGTGACGATGAAGGTCGCCCGAACTACCGCAGCGCCTACGGCCCGATCCGCGCGTGGTACGCCATGCACGCCATGCGGGGTGTCATGGACATGACGTTGGGCCAGTCCATGGCCTCGATGGCGGGAGCGGAGGAGTTCGAACGGAATCTCGCCGTCTCTGCCGGTGAAGGACCGGGGCCCATTGCGTCACTGATGACCCGTCAGGCCAATCAGCAGATGTTCGCGGGTATCGCGGCGGAACAGCAGTTCGGCTGGCTGAACGAGATTCCCCAGGATCTGTTTGGGGGTATCGGCGGCCAGCGGATGTACCAAGCCAGTCGCTTCGCGGCGGGTCTGGGCATGTCCGGCTCCATGGCGAATGCCCTGATTGGAATGTCTGGTGGTAAGCCTATCGAGGGTCTGGGATGGGCTACAGCCGGTTTAGGCGCGGGCTATCTGGCCCTGGCAGGCTTTGCGGAAGTCTCTGGACGCGAAGGCGTAGGGGAAGTCGTGAATGAGGCGATGTATCGCGGCAAGCAGTTTATGGGTTGGGGCGCAGCCGCCACCGGCAAACTGCTTGGCCGGAGCAACGAAGACATCCTCAATAACTACTGGGTCAGACTGGGCATGAGCGCCGAACCGCCCGAGGTGGATCGCGGCTTGCTCTCCCAGATGGAAACCCAGTACGAAAATGTGAGCGATCTGGGCCTGGATGTGCAGTCCACCGCCAGTGTCGCGGCGCAACTGACTCGCATGTACGGGACCGAAGCGCCCACGATGTTTATGCGGGGGATGCAGCCCACCGATGATGCCGCGATGGCGTTTGCCCGCGCGGCGCGGGATGCGGGTGTAGATGCCGATGCGCTGGTCAAGTCCTCGTTCGCCTACGCGCAGCAGCGTGAAGGGCCGGGGATGGGACGCGCCCAGTTCGCGGCCATGTGGGAATATGCCCGCCAGTCACCGGAACAGCAGTTTTACACGGATCAGTGGACGCAACTGAGTGAGCAGGGCCGCAGTGCCCTGATTCAGAGCGGCATGTCAGTCGGTTCAGCCTGGGATCAAGTCCAGGCGGCGTTCCCCAACCTCACCCCCTCGGATGTACCCCAAGCCACCCAGGCCGCACAACTGTCGGGTATGGGCTATGGCTATGGATGGGATCTGTCGGTCACGGAGGCCAATCGTCTGGTGGGTGGGATTTCACCCATCGCCCGCGATGCGATGATGGATCTGGCGGGGCCGTTGGGTCAGGCCGCCGCCCATCAGCGTTACGGTGAGGCGACCTTCCAAGGCTGGATGACGCAACTGAGGGGGTATGACGACAAGCAACTGGGGGCCATTGGCCAACTGGCGCAGTCGTTTACCGGCTCAGGGGTGGATGTCGGCGGCATGTTCCGCATGCTGCCGGAATACGCCCAGGCGAACACGTTCCAACAGGCGCGGGTCCGCGAGATGGTCGGTATGGGCGGGCAGTTTGGGATCGGAGCCGGGTGGATCAACCTGGGGGCCGTGACCGGGCTCACCGAACAGCAGTACGGGCTCTACTCCTCCTTCCTGGGGCAAGCGTACCAGGGTGGGGGTGTCCCCGAGATTGCGGGGCTGTCCCGAACGGCGGTCTCGGCCTTTGGCGGGCTGCAAGGGAATCAACTCGGTTACGCCGCGACTCTGCTCAAAGAGTTCCAATCCGGAGCCGGGCTGTCGTGGACCGATGCGGCGACTCAGGGCAGTCAGATCGCGGGCACCGTCAACAATGGCTACCAGATGAACCAGTACCTGACGGCCTATGAAGCGGCCCTGGGTACGGGTGCCTCACCCGAAGCCGCCATTCAGTATGGCACGCAGGCTATCGGAACCAGTGGAAATCAATACCGGGATCTGATGGGTGTGCTCAAGGGTGATCCGTGGTCTTTGGCGCGGTTGGCGCAGCGGGATTCCTCCGCACCGCCGCCGCTTGATCGACCTGAATACCGGCATGTCCAAATGGCAGGAACAACAGTGGTCCTGGCAGGGGCAGCAGCATCAACTCTCCTACCAGGGCCAGCAGCAGCAACTGGCCAGCAGTGGCAGCAGTTCAACGCCAGCAGCGCCATGCAGTGGGGTGGGCAGTTCTTCAACCCCATGACGGGGCAGAACCAGAACATCCAGTACGGCACGCAAGACATCTCCGACGCCCTGTTCGACATCTCCACGCGGCAGCAGCGCGACAACCTGGATTACCAAAGTCAGTCCATGAACCTGTCCAACCGCTACCAGCAGCAGGGGATGCAGTCCAACTGGCAGCAAACGCAAACCCGCTTTCAGTGGCGCATGTCGGACTGGAACTACCAGGAGAACGTCAATCCGAACTGAACTTCGCGTGGCAGATGGAAGACTACGACGAGTGCGATTCGCTTCTCGTCCGGTCGAGATCGCCGCCGCCTGATGCGCCAGCGGGATCGGGCCGTCATCAGTGAAGGAATGCGTGAGGGTCATTCGGAAGAACAGCGTGACCGGATGCAGCAGGAACAGAAGTGGGCCGAGGAAGCGCACGACCGCCAGAAGGACTACTTCGAAGAGAACTTCAAGCTGCAACAGGAGCGCCTGCAAAAGGATAAGCACTACTTCGAGGAACGCTTGCATGTGGCAGCAGCGCGAACGCGAATTGGCGCGCATGTCGGCTGAGCTTCAGGACTTTTTCCAGCGGCAGTCGCTCACCCACCAGCAGGACCAACTCAATCGCGGAGAGGTGATCTACCAGCAACTTCTGCGCATTGACCAGCAGCGTACGCGGGCGCAGGGAGCCACCGAGCTCTGGCTCCAGAATATCGCCCAATGGATGGAGCGGGAGGCCGCACGGATCGCCAGTATGGCGACCTCGAGTTCTCCCAGCCTACAGCGGGCCGAGCACGGCGGTATCGTCCAATCGCCGTTCCTGGAGGTCGGGGCGGTCATGCGGAGTTTGCTGAGGGCGGTCATACGGGCGACGGTCCTTCTACCGAGATCGCGGGCGTCGTTCACCGCAGAGAGTACGTGGTCCCTGAGAAGGGCACGCTGGTCGCTGCGCGGTGATAACGGCAACAAGGATCTCCTGCGAGAAATCCGCGACATCCTGCGGGCCATGCAGAAGAACGGGCTGGCGAAGATGATCTTCAACTACCGTGGCAACGACTTCCGCCGCCAGATGGGCTACGCGGAAGCGCTGCTCGACGAGACCTATAAATAGAGGTGATATGGCACTTCAGAACCACATCCACATGAGCTTAGTGTCGGAAATTGACGAGGGGCCTGAACTGGCCCCCGCCAACAAATTCAAAGTCATGCAGGATGGCTGGAGCCCTGAGTATGAAACCGTGGCCAGTTTCGACCGGGCCTGGACGGGGCGCTCCTTCTTCTCGAGCATTGTGGATGATGAGGGTGCCCCTCGTATGTTCAAGGGATTCCGCTACGTCCTGCGGGTCAACAAAGACGAGCTTGACATCCTGGAAGCGCTGCTGCTTCAGCATGTCGTGCTGTGTGATAACTACCACGCCGATGATGGCGAGGATCACACCAATGACATCCTGCACATGCGCTTCATGGCGATGGACTACAACAAGTCGTTCAGTCCCCGGCTCACCTATCACTTTGTCATTGTCGTACTGGTCCCAGAGGACGAGGGAGACGCATGATCACTCGAGAGGAAACGGGTTTAACCGAAGAACAGTACGATGTCGTCCAGGCGGGTAAGGCGGGGCTGGCGAGACGTGTGACCCTGCGCCGCCGTAATCTGGACTTCTCCTCGCACGATACGTTCAGCGCCATCGGGTATCACTTCGATGTGTGCGTGATGGGTGGTACGCTCTTTCGCGCCCAGAACGTGGGCGGTACGCTGAAGGTCTGGAAACTCGCCAACGAAGACAGTGGCGACCAGACCTGGGTGGCCTGTACCGATGTGGAGATCGCTATTCAGGGCGTGCGCCCTTCCTGGGGTGTCGGGTGTCTCTACTACATGAAGGGTGGCGACCTGTATCAAGCGACCACGGCCAACGATGAGGGTACCTCGTGGACGACCAACCAAAATCGTGGATATGTCCGATGAAGGCATCACCGGCACCATCACCCACATCGCCGGAGCCGGGGAGGATGACGTTTACTTTGTCCAGTACCGGTCGGATTTCAATTCCCTGATCTGGCACTCGTCCTCACCTTTCTCGACGGTCAACAACAGCGGGATCTACATTCCCCATCGAGTTCACCGGCTTTGATGCGAAGCAAACCCATCTGAGCACCGAGGAAAAGCCGCAGACGCTGCTGGTGCTCTCGACGGAAATGCCCGCGCAGGTGGGCACCGAGGCCGAGGGAACGACGACCTACAGCATCAGTTACCGTCGCGAAGGCATTCTCGCGTTTTTGCATACCAACGGGCGCTGGTCGGAGCACTTTGTCGTCGAGCAGTTTGACGATGCGACCGAGTACCAGAAGCGGCGCTATCCCTTCCTCTCGCGGCTTACGCTCGAGGATGGTACGCCCCTCTACGCCTGTATGTCCTTTGGGGTGGATGGGAACGCGAATTACCACCACGAGGCGATCCACTACACATTTTCCGGCGCAGGAAAATACTGGAGCCAGCACGAGCTCGTCGTTCTCGATGGGCAGGAATACAGCGGGGTGCTGCTTACCAATGGGAAGTACACCTATCTCTGTGCCGCGACGGAAACCCATCGCTCGTACACGACCGAACTGACCGGCACACCGGCAGCGGAAATTCAGGAGGACATCACCGATCGCGTCCTGAACTGGCAGGCGGATCACGCCAGTGGGCGCTCGTCCTCCTTCGAACTGGCCGATGCCGATGAATGGTATGGGGAGTCGATGCTGGCCGATGGCGGGCTGTTCTCGATTAAAACCGAGTTCGGCTCGTATCTGGACAACACGGCCTTCTACTACGACTTCGGGCTGGACTTTGTGGATACCTGGGCGCTGTCGGAGGAAACGCCGCAGCGCACGCTTGGGATCAAGACGCGCGACAATATCGCGCGGATGAACAGCGAGGTGCATTCGTCTCAGGCCATTCTCACCGACAACCAGACGATCGGCGCAGATAAGTTTGCGGATCACACGGGGACCGGCTACGGGGGCATGGCGCATACCGCTCCGATGACCGGCTCGTGGAAAACGGTCAGTGACTGGCTGATCCTGCAATCCAACAACAAACGCGGGGATGCCAAGACCACCTTCAATCTGGCGGTCTGGAACGGCACGATCCAATCCGCCTTTCGGATCACGGAGAGTGGTGCGGCGCAGTTCGCCGGGCTCATCTTTCGCGCGTACAACAAGTCGAACTTCTACAGCGTGGAGGCGAAGTACACCCCCGATACGCTGGTATTGTTCGAGGTACGAAGGGGCAAGAAAACCCAACTGGCATCGATCTCTCGCACCTGGAATGTAGGGCACCACCTACTATCTGCGGGCTACGTTCCGCTACAGCCATGTCATCGTGGAAACCTCGACGGATGGCGCAGACTGGACGGTGCGCATCAACACCATTCTGCCCGGTCAGGACCCGCTCGAGAATCTGGATTATCTCACGGAAGACGACATCAATGCGGTTCTGGAGGAGGGCGGGGTAGGGTACACCGGCAAGGGTTACGCGCCCGATGAGATCATGGACGCCGGACCCGTTTGTGCCGATTGGCCTGGACTACGACCTGGATGAGTTTGATGGTGAGGTCCTTCCACCGCCCGGCATTGAAGAACCGGAACCGGAGCCCGAGTTGGGCTATGACTACTCTGGTACTGGGGCCGCTCTGATGGCGGTTAACCGCAAAAGCCCTTCCGGCACCTTTGTGCAGGGGTATGTTCTGAAGACCGAGGAATTGAAAGATGGGTGTACGTGGACCCCGGTCATGAGTTTGATTCCGAGTGTGGTTGCTTATGGGATCCAAGGCACCCTTCAAATTGCGTTTATGTATCTGGACCCGTTCAATCCCGGTGCGGCGTGGCTGTTCCTGCATGGCATCTTGTCAGGCAGTAGTTCGAGCAACGGGGCGGTCTATTACAACCCCGACTGGCGTGCTACGGTGGCAGACTGGGAGAAGATCCTGGATCTCGGCACGATAGAGAGCTGCCCTTGATCTCGATTTTGATACGAGTAAGTTCTGGATCCTGGATGCGCTCCCCTCGTTTGCGGAGGCGGGGCTGGTGTACTTTGTGATCGGTCAGGGCAACGGCGGTAGTGACCCGAACCCTGTGAACAACATCGGTCAGGATAATGTGCATATCGTGCGTATTGAGAACTACGGCCAAAATCCTGAGGATGTGTCCTATAGTCCGCAGTTGCACTTTGCGACGTCCTACTACGACCTGAAGTTTTCGCCTCTCGCGACCAGTATCGCGCTCAGCCATACCAACCCCGACGAAATCTGGGTGTCGGCCCGCAAGCAAGACGGGCCTGACGTTAACACGGCCTTTTGGCACACGGATAATTGGGGCACCTTTACCAGCACGGAAGGTTCCTCGTACTGGACGCCTCGAAACTATGATGAGGCGGGCGAGGTACGCTGGCGTTCACTCCTGCTCAACCCCTACTACAAGCTCGACGGCACCTTCAACAGTGATGCCAGGCGAGATGTACAAGGCCAAGGTCCAGGAAGACGACGATCTCTTTGAAACCATCGACATTTCCGATGACCAGTTCGAAACCTTTTCTCCGTGGACGGATGAAGGCGTTGCCCCCACCACCCTAGTCAGTATGGGTGACGGCGTGAAGCGAAATCTGCGCGATGCCTTCGATGTTCCTGGCAAGCCCAACATGCGGGCGTGGTTCCGCTGGAAGGGCCTCCTGAAAGTGATGAAAACCACGTCGCCCACGGCCATCACATCTTACGATACGGGCTTTAGCGATATTGGTTTCACGCTGCACTGGCCGTTCAATCCTGGTCAGTACTACGCGGCGGGTCCCTGGATTTCCACCAATAACCCCCTGCTGAAGTTTACGCTGGATGCCGATAGTGAGGAGTGGATCGATACGACGGGCGATCTGTGGACTTATCTTGATGGTTCGGGGTTCTCCGAATCGGTGCAGGTCGTGGGCTTCTGTCCTTACTGGACGGAGGGATAAATGGCTGTCAAATTCGCTCAAATGACGATGAGTGACATGAATCCCTCCCTCACCCTGGAGGATGTCTACCAGATGTACACGTCCTTCGCGGGCGTGTTCAAGACCGAGTTCGAGAGCCTCGCTGGATACCTTCGATGAGGCCCACTGGGCGGGTACGGGCGATTGGTCGGTGGCGAGTGGGGTCGCACGGCTGAATCGGATGGCGGGTGTGGATGTGCTGTGGTGGGATGGGGATACGCCCACCTCCTTTGTGGTGGAGCTTGAGGGCACCGAAGGGCCCTGGACGATTGCGTACCGGGGCAACGAACCAGACTCCTACTATCTGGCGCGGATTGAAACCGAGAAGCTGCTCTTCTACAAGGCGGTCTGCGGGCACGCTCTCTCAGGTCTCGGAGTTCAACCTGCCGGACATCAGTATCGAGGGCCCGGCGACGATCAAGCTGGCGGTCAATGAAATCACCTTCAGCACGTCCACCACTGAGCTCTGGCTGTTCTGCTCCGTCTGGTTGGATGACCGCTTCCTGGGGGTCGTCCGCGATGATATTGCGGGCGCTCAGCCGGGCGTGAAGTTTGGCATCGCCGTCACCGAAGACGATACCAGTACCGCCTACTCGGGCGTGCGGATCGCGGATCTGTCCGTGATTGTCCCGTATGCCACGCTGGATCCCGATGAGGTGGCCACGAGTGCGATTAACCGCGCCCTGGCGGATCGGGTGATTCGTTCGAGACCCGCTACAACGGTGCCTTCCGTGCGTGGCGGCCCAAGGCGTCCAGTCGTGAAGCACATCTTCTCCCGAGCCTATCAGGATAACGTGCAGTACCGGCGCGACATCCGAGAGCTCATCAATCATATCCGGTTGTACTACCTGCTGTCGTGGGTGGATGCGTTCGATTCGGACATGCTGCCCCTCTATGGGCACCGCTTCCGCGAGATCTCCTCAGCGGTCATTGAGAGTGAGGCCGAAGCGTACACCGAGGCGCAGAACATCATGCGATGGGCCAAGGAGAAAGCTTTCCAGGCGTCCTTTACGGCGTTTGCCGGGGGCATGTTCCTGGAGCCGGAAGATCGCGTGACCTTCCCCGATGGGGTGGATTATCTCATCGACTCCCTGAGTTGGGAGTACAAGAAGGGCCGGATCTTCGTCACCCTCGATGGCCGCCAATACAGTTACGAGATAAAGGACCAACTTATGCCTCGTGAAGCGCAGCGTTTACTCGATGCGATTACCCGACAGATTAAAGAGGTCACGGAGCCGTCGCTCATGCCAGGGGAGGCGATCTCGCTCACCCCCGATGGCAAGTTCTGTCGCGTGCGTTTGACCGGGTCCAGCCGGATGGTGAAAGCCCAGATGATGCTCGGGCGCGAAGGTCAATCCCGGCAACAAGGTGGTGTTGCATCCGGCTGCCCACGACCAACATGTGGACCATTCTCGGAGCCTATGCGGACAATGCCCGTGTACCGGATGGGTCGCTCCAGTTCAGTGCGGAGTTGGCCCCGCCCAACAACTTCACCGTGACCGGCATCCCCGGCGCAATTCTGGCCACCTGGAATTGTCCTCCACAGCATGTCCTGACCTATCAGATTCAGGTCGCGGACGTGGGGGATGAGAGCAATCCCACGGCGTACACCACGGCGGGCGGCCTGTTCTACTACCTGTGTGAGGGGGGACAGAAAAGACCATCCGGCTGCGGGCGGTCACGGAAGACTGGAAGAAATCGGCCTGGACCGATTGGCAAACCGCCACGGCTGCGGAAGGTGGTGGGGGCGACCATCTGCATACCCTGGCCGACTTGACTGATGTGAGTGCGGCGTCTGCCACGGACGGCCAAGCCCTGATCTGGGATGAGGGGTCCGGGTTATGGATCCCCGGTGACGTGGTGGCTACGCTGGCCGACCATGATCACTCCGGTGATGCGGGTGACGGGGGCCAATTCGACCTTATCAATCTCCTGAGTACGGGTGTCGCATCCGGTTATGTGCCGGTGGCCGATGGGTCCGATGGGATTGCCTGGGAAGTGCCCGCATCCAGTGTCGAGGATTTCACCGACCTGGGAGATGTGCCCGCATCGTACTCCGGCCACGGCGGAAAAATGGTCGTGGTGAACGAGGCCGAAGACGGCCTCGAGTTTACCCTTCCTTCGGGTGGCGGCGGTGACATCGGAGCCTATGCCTATCACAGTTCTAGTCAGTCGATTGCCGATGATGACGAGACCGTACTGGCGTGTAACAGCGAGTATTGGGACACCGATACGATCCACAGTACCGTCACGGATACCAACCGCTTGACCGCCAAGACAGCCGGGAAGTATCTCATCGGAACCCATGTTAGTTGGAGTGGCGGCGGTACCGATGGTGTACGAATGGTGTCGATTAAGAAGAATGCTCTCTCGACCCTCACATCAATGAACGCAGAGCCGCTGGCAACAGCCGGTCTGAGTATGCTTGTCGAGACCGTCTTTTATCTCAACGTGAACGATTACGTTGAGGTCTATGTTTGGCAGGATTCCGGTGGATCCGTAAACGTCAACGTGGATTTCTACATACAGCTTGTCGCGGCCAGCGTGACATCGGATGCCGATGCGATTCACGATAATGTCTCAGGCGAGATCAATGCGGTCACGGAGAAGACGACACCCACCGGTAACGACCTGATCCTGATCGAGGATAGCGCGGCCAGCTATGTCAAGAAGAAGCTGAAGATCAGCAACTTGCCGAGTGATGCCGACGCCATTCACGATAACGTGTCAGGCGAGATCAATGCCGTGACGGAGAAGACGACGCCAGTCGGTAACGACTTGCTCCTCATCGAAGACAGCGCAGCCAGCAACGCCAAGAAGAAGCTTAAGATCAGCAATCTGCCTACACCTACCCTATCCAACCATGATCACAGCGGGGATGCCGGGGATGGTGGCACGTTTGACGCGGCCAACCTCACCTCCGGCTCCGCGACGGATGGTTATGTGTTGACAGCAGATGGTGCTGGTGGCTCAGCCTGGGAAGCGTCTTCAGGCGGCTCGGGGAAAAGTCAGGCCCTGTTCTACTTCGAGGGTACGGTTGAGGTAGGTGCATCACCCCTTCGGATTTACAACCAGATGGACCGGACTCTGACCCTCCATGAAGTCTTTGTGTACGGGGCCAGCGCCTCAGGGCTGGTCGTGGACATCCATAAAGACGGCACCACCATCTTTACCAATCAGGCGCACCGCCCGACGCTGTCCGGCGATACGGGCACTTCGACCGATATTGATGTGTCCTCGTGGGCAGACGGATCCTACCTGACGTGCGAGATTGATACCGCCGCTGGATCCTATGTCTCCGTTCACGTGGTGTACAGCTAAGGAGTATTTTCATGGCTCGAACTCTATACCCTTGGGGCCGAAGAAGATGACATCAATCTGATCAACGGCACGATTTCGTCCGCCACGCTCTCCGAGGCCCAGGCGCGCACCGGGCAGCGCAGCTATCTCTGCGGCAGCGGCCAAACAATTCAGCTTCTCACGGATGCCAATCCGACCGAGATTTATTTTGGTGGGGCGTTCTACGTCACCAACTATGCCGTGGCTGACGCCTTGCGTTTTAATGGTTCAGGCACGGTCGTTCGCTTCCAGTCGGGTGGTGTGGTGGCGACCGTCAATCCCACCCAAACTTCTGCGGGTGGCACGATTAACCTGAACACGTGGCACTACCTGGAAGTATGGCTCAAGCCGCTCAATTCGGGCGGTCGTATGGTGCTGAAAATCGACGGTACGACCATCTTCGACTTCACGGGCGACACCACCAATAGCTCGGAGTTCATTACCAGCATCACACTCATGGGGCCAACGAGCGTATCTTGCTACTGGGATGATGTCGTCATCAACGATGCCAGTGGCGGGGATAACAACACCTATCCCGGTCAGGTGCGGCTGCTTCCCATCTTCCCCCGCGCAGCCGGAGACAACACGGATTGGGACCGCGCCGGGATTGATTACGCGAACAACTTCTCCCAGGCGCGTATGGGGGGTGGCCTGTCGAACACCTATGCGGTGTTACAGTCTGACACGACCGACGATCTGGATCAATATCTCATGGACGTGCCCGATTTACCGGGTGACGCGACGATCAAAAATGTGATTGCCCAGGTCGCCGCGCGGATCGCCTCGGGCAGCGGCAAAATCCGTGTGGGGATTGAGGCGGGTGGTACCCTGGCCGAAACGGCTGACCAGACACTGTCGGCAGCCTTCAAGTATTACCAACTGTGTAAGGCGGTTAATCCTGGGACGACCTCGGCCTGGACCGAGAGTGATCTGTCCGCCGTTCAGATGGGAGTTAAAGCGCGATGAGTACTGACCGCCGCCAAGCGGCCCAGGTCATGGGCTATGTGGAATACACCGGCAGTGCGGCGGGTACCACCCCTACATCAACCTACCGGCAGGCAGCCCAGGTTTTGGGTTACATCGAGTATGTCAAGGCCACCAATCTCCGCCAAGCGGCGCAGATGTTGGGCTACGTGGAATATGTTGTAACCACCAATCAACGTCAAGCGGGGCAGGTCTTGGGTTATGTGGAGTATACGGGCAGTGCTGCCGGTACCGCACCCACATCGACCTACCGGCAGGCAGAGTCAAGTGATGGGGTATGTGGAATATGTCGTGTCCACCAATCTCCGAGAGGTGACTCAGGTAATGGGCTACGTCGAGGTGGTTTCCACGCCGATGGAAGTCACCGAGCCCGGACCACCCGCCTCCTTCTTTCACTTTGGTCCCCGCGTCCAAATTATGTAATCAACCTATTGCGAGAAAGGGATAATGGATATTGTCACCTTAACAGGGATTGTGATTCCCGTATTCTCAGCCGGTGCGGCATCGGTCTGGAAGTTGATCCACGACCGTTATAAGGGCGAGATTGCCCTGAAAGACGAGCAAATCACAACCCTGAAAACCGAGAACTCTGACTTGAAAGACCAAGTCACGATCGAACGCACCCGCGCCGATGCGTTTAAGGAAGAATTGGAAACCGTTCGCACGGAGAAGGAACGACAGCAGCCAGTGGTGGATAGCGTGCTTAGCCTCCGCAAATTAGCTGAGCTCCAGGGCGAAAAAATTACGGCCCTGGAAACCAAGGTCGAGGCCCTGGGTAAGGAAACCAGTGCGCTCCATCAACGGCTGGAAACAGAAGTCACGAGGGTGCAAGACCTTCAAACCGAAGTGGCGCGGCAGACCCGCGAAATTGAAGTCCGTGATGTCAAGATTGGTACGTATGAGTCCGTATTCGAGAAGCTAGGAGTGAAGCTCAATGAAAATCCTGTTGGACTATCTTCATAACCCGTATGTCCAGATGGTGGCCGTCATCGTGGCCCCCTTCGCCGTGCTGGTGTTTGTCACGCTGGTGATTCGCTTCCAGAATTTCCTGCGCGGGAAATTCCCCGAACTGGCCCCTATTATTGATGAGGCAGCTCGACGGGGTCTGGTGTATGCCGAGCAGGTGGCGAAATCCACGGGTGCCAAGCGCGAAGAGAAGCTGAACATGGCGGTCGATATGGCGCAGCGTTTTGCGCAGGAACGCTATGGCGTGACGCTGGCCCGACAGACGGTGATTGATGCGATTGAATTCTTCCTGGGCGTGGCGACGGCCAAAGTGGTCGGCGTCATTGAGGTGGGTGATCCGAATGGCTGATTGGCGTGATGGGCTGCGGTCGCTGTTAGCGGCACAGTACGGCGAGAACATTGCGGGTCGGGCGCTGGCGCATCTGGAGTTCGTGAGTCATTACACGGGCTACGGTGCGCCCGACCACCTGACCTTCGTGACCATCAATGCGCTGGCGGATTATCTCGACGCACTGGTGGTCGATCCCGAACCTGAACCGGAGCCTACTCCTGAGCCAGAGCCCACACCGGAACCAGAGCCAACTCCCGAACCGGAGCCAGAACCAGAACCCACGCCAGAACCGGAGCCTACTCCTGAGCCAGAACCGATTCCCGAACCAGAACCTGAACCCGAGCCCGAAGTTAAGTCGCTGATCCTCACCTCTGAGGAATGGTTAATGCAGCGTCCCACTTCAGGTGCGGCCTGGACGGCGCTGGTCAAGCGGGCGGATGGCAAGTTCGATGCGCCCAATCTGTCGGATCAGAATGATCAGGGCGATGTCCAACTCCTGGCGAATGCCCTGGTGTATGTCCGTACTGGCATTGCCAAGTACCGGGAAAAGGTGGTTCAGCTTTTACTGGCCGCTCAGGGCACCGAGCTTCCCAGTGATACGTTGGGGATGGCGCGCAATGTCCTGGGGTTGGCGGTGGGTGCGCATCTGATTCAGTTCACCGAGAATTACGAGTGGACGAAGTGGTTCGCGGGCCTGCGCGACTGGGTTATCCCTGATCACGACAATCAGTATACGCTGCGGACCTATCAGAACCTGCGCCCGAACAACCACGGCCTTCATGCCGGGGCCAGCCGGATGGCGTGGGATCTGCTCTTTGGAGACGCGGACGACTTCGAACAGGCGGTCAAGGTCTTCAAGGGATTCCTTGGGGAGTGGGATACCTATCACGGGTTCAAGTATGGCGATCTGGCGTGGCAGTCGGATCCTGAGCACCCGGTGGGCGTGAATCTCCCCAATACGAAGTATGCGGGCGTTCAGCCTGAGGAAGCACGCCGGGGCGGTCTGCCGCCGACGATTACGGGGGATGGCATCATGTACTCCTGGGAAGGTCTTCAGGGTATTCTAGCCATGGCCCTCATCTGCTATTTCAACGGGCACAAAGACGTGCTCGACACCTGCGGCCAAGCGATCCTGCGGGCCTTTGATACCATCTACACGATTGCGAAACCGGAAGGCGACGATCTGTGGCAGGTCCACGCGATTAATTTCCTGTACGGGACCTCGTACCCCGCGCAGGAGGTGGTCGGCCCTGGCAAGTCGCTGGTGGGCATCGACTGGCTGTTCGCGTGAAGCGAGTTGCCTTCTGGGCCGTTCTGGTGGTGGTGGGGACGTTTCTTCCGCTGCCTGTATCGGCTTATTTGCAGGGTAATGTCAATCGGGTCGTCGTGTACTACGAGGGTGGGGGGATGCAGGAACTGGTCCCCCCGCAACCGACCTATACCCGGTATCCCACCTACACCCCTTATCCCACGTATACCCCTGGCTTTCCCGAGCCTACCCGAGAAACGGGCATCACACCCACACCTACTACTTCACTTCAGAAGTGTGAGGTGCGGGCCGGTTCGGGCATCCCTTACTACGCGCAGCCGAATACGGTGGGCGGCGCATTGGGTTTACTGGGGGAAGGGATTACCTATCAACCCAAGTCCGTGCTCATTGCCAATAACAACCTGTGGGCTTTTGTCCCCGGGAAGGGCTATGTGCCGGACATGAAGGGCTTCCGCATCTTCGATAACGAGGCGTGTCGGGATCTGCTGCTGCCCGAGGCGACCATTGCGCCCACCAGCAGCGCTCCTACCCCGACGCCCATTGGCAAGGTGTATGTCTGCGTGAGCACGGGCACCTATATCAATGTGCGCACGGGTCCTTCGACTGTGAATACCACTATCGTGGGCCAACTCAATATCGGGCAGAAGCTCGAGCTCGTGACCAAGCTCCAATCGCAATGGTGGGAGGTCAAGTGGAACGGCCAGCCCGGTTATTATTTCGCCGGATGGCTTGCGAAGGAGTGTCCATAAAAAAAGGAGAAATCATGGCTGAGGGCACGATTCACTTCACGAACTACGGCATCGCCTCCATCCTGAAGGGCGATACGCCGTGGGGCGGCTCAACCATCAAGTGTGCATTGATTTCCGGTACGCCGAACAAAGACAGCACCAACGTATGGGACGACCTGGACGGCACCGAGATCACCGCCGCCAACTAACGGCGGGCGGTGTGGAACTGACGGATGCAGTCCCCTTCCGAGGATGACACCAATGATCGCGTCGTGCTGGATGCGTCCGATCCGAGTTGGACGGACCTGGGCGTGCCGAGCGCGACGATTACCGCTGCGGTTGTCTACGAGGCGACGGGCAACGCCAGCTACCAGCCCGGTGATCTGCTGGATTGAACTGACCACGCAGCCGAACGGCGGCGACTACACATTCAGCTTCCGACGACCGGCCTGGGCTACGTCAGCAACCCCACGTAAGGGGGTCCTCCATGACCACGGCTCAAATCCTCACGGCGCAGGGCATTGATGTCCAGACCTCAACGCCGCACACCACGTATCGGGAAGTGGCCAAAATCTCCGGCTCGTCCTTTGATGCGAATACCACCTATCTGATCATCGCCAATGCCGTAGGAAACCATGCCTCCTCCAGTGAGGAGCTTCGCCTGCGCCTGCTGCACGGCAGTACGCCGTTCACCGATGGGAAGTCTCGCGTCTGAGCTTCTGACGACCACCCAACATGCCAGTTTTGGCTGGATGTTTAAGTTCACCCAGGGCAGCACGCCGGAAGACATCATTCTGCAAGTTGCGTCATCGTCTTCTGTCCAGGGAGCGGTCGATTTCGGGCGCATCCTCGCCTTCCGGCTGAGCGATCTGGGCAGTGATGGGACGCAGTACCACTGGAATGAGGTGACGAACGATTACACGACGACCTCCTCGTTTGTGAGTTCAGGCCGGTGTGACGTTTACGCCCAGTGGCAGCGATGACTGGCTGATCATCGGCCAGGGTGTGGTGTCGGGTGTGAATACCGCCACCAGTCACGGCGTGCGCCTGAATGACAGTGTCGCCGGGGCGCTGGTCACGATTGACGTGGAAGGCGAAGACGCGACCAATGACGTCAGGGGCTATCTCCTGATGGCGGTGGTCACGCCCTCCAACGCTTCGCATACCTTCAGCGTGCAGTTTAACCATGAGACCGATGCGCATACGGTGCTGTCCAGCCGCATCTTCGCGCTCAATCTCTCGGTGTTCGCGCAGCACGCCTTCAGTCGCGCGGCGGGCACCGAGAACATGGCGAATAGCTCGTGGACCACGACGCGCACGCTGTCGGTCACACCCACCACGACCGGCAACTGGGTGATCTGGGGCTACCTGACGAACGATGTCAATAGCTCCTCCAACAACGCGGCACATATCCGGCTGCAAGTCAATCCGGATGGAAGCGGGCTGGTCTCTGACCCGAACTATGGGGATGACGCGCCGGGCAATGACGGGTGGGACAACCTCGATCTGATGCCGTTTAACATCTTCACGGTACGGCAACTGAACAGCGGGGGCAGCCGGGCCATCAACCTGGATCACAATCAGGTCACGGTCACGAACCAGCAAATCGCGCTGGAACGGACTCTGGTGGCCTTCTCGGTCGCAGCTTGCCGGTGGCACGGATTACGTCATCAATGCCTCGGCAGGGGCGCTGTCGGTGCGATTCGGATGAAGCGACGGTGGTGCCCGGGGCACGTTCACTGTCCAGGGCACGGCTGCGCAGCTTTGGCCATCGAGACCGATGAGGCGACGGTCATCCCGGGAGAATTTACGGTATTGGGTGTCGCTGCTCAACTCTCCGTCGAATCGGATGAAGCGACGATTGTTCCTGGAGCTGTCACCGTACAGGCCGACGCCGCCGAACTGACCCTTGCGATAGATGAAGCGACCGTTATCCCAGGTGCTGTCACCCTCACCGCCTCGGCCTGCAGAATTGCCTCTGAATAGCGATGAGGCAACGCGTTGAGACCGGGCCCGGTCACGGTGGATACCCCTCGGCAGTGCTTACCGTCGAGAGTGACGACGCGACCGTGGTGGCCATTACCACCATCATCCCAACCGCCGCTGAGCTCGTGATCGAAACCGATGAGGCGACGGTCATACCGGTGCTGTCACCCTCAGAGCTCGGCCTCAGAGTTACCGCTGAGCAGTGATCAGGCCACGGTTGAGACAGGCCCGGTTACAGTGGAGACCGCATCCGCAGCGCTCACGGTGGAGAGCGATCCCGCGACCGTGCGTGGCTGTGACGACCATTGTCCCCACCACGGCGGTACTGGTGATCGAAAGCGATCTGGCGACCGTCCGGGGTGGCGCAGTGGTCATTCAGGCGATCTCAGCGGTCCTGGAGATTGTATGCGCCCGAGCGCTTGTGGGCGCCAATTTCTTCGACGAGCTCGTTCGTGTCGTGCTGGTCGATGATGAGTTTGTGTGTGCGGTGTTCGATGACGTGTTCACGATTTCCGTGTGAGGTTCTATGACAAAAAGACAAGTCACTGATTTCTATCCAGGGACCACCAAGCGGTTCAGCGTGCACGTCATCCTGAACGGCGTGGAGGTGGATCTCCGAGAGGATACCCTGACCTTTCGATCAAGCGGGTCGAGGAACGATGCCGATGACGATGCGGTTATGACGGTTAAGGCCGATGTGGATACCGCAGGCGTCGAAGGGAAGCGCTGTTCTCCATCGACGCCCGACGACACCAGTGCCATCAACCCCGGTACGTACCACTGAGATATTACGTGGGAGCGGGATGGCGGGGATGAATATGTCATCTACGACAGTCCGATCACGATCAAAGATCGGGTAAGTGACGCCTGATGTAGACCCAAAAAGTCGGCTTTCATATCATGACCGCGGATGCAGCCAACAGCCCATGGATCGGCCGCTTCAAAAGCGCCGTGCATCTCGTGTTGGCCATCGGGGTCGGGGGAGAAATTCCCCGTCTCCTCCAACTCTGTCGGCGCATCCCCAATCGCGGTTTATATACCGGGCCTGGACATACGGAGCCTAGGCCAGTCGGATCACTTCGAAAGTTATTAGCCAAGTATGGGACCGATCCACTGCCACTGATTCGGGCGCACGAGCCGGTCTTCGATGCGGCGCGGCGTATGGGTTCAACCATCGAATAGCTACCAGCTTTTCAACGAAACTGGCCATGACGAGCGATGTGGGAACACTTTGTGCGAGTTCAATGTCAACTTTGTCAACGAGATGGATCGACGCGGCTTGTCGGCAGCGGTCCTGGGCTTGGGGCCGGGTCATCCGGCATGGCCGGGACCTGATGCGCGGCAGAGTATTCGCAAGGCGTGGACGCAAGCCCGCCCCTTGTGGGAGGCGATCATCAACGCCCGCGAAACCCATATCGTGAATTTGCACGAGTATCACGCATGGCCCTGGACGCGCTTCGAGCCGTGGGTCATCGGGCGCTACCGCTGGATGTTGGAAGACATCCAGGCGATGGGGCTTCCCATCGACAAGATCAAGGTAGTCATCGGGGAGTCCGGGTTCACAGATCCCAATTCGCTGAACTTACCCCTCACCGACCGGACCCAACGGCTACGAGTGGTCACTGGCTCAGGCCCATACGCCCCAGGAGTTGGCCGACGACTATATGGAGATGGTTCGGACGGTCTACAACCACCCCAATCTTCTCGGCCTGTGCTACTACGGTCTGGGCAGCGACCCAGGCTGGTGGCAGGAGTTTGATCTGTTGCGACAGCCGGAGATTCTCCAGCGCATGGAAGTTCAGTTAGTTCATTCGGAGGTCAAGGTGGTTGATACGCCGGTCATCAGGTTTGCCGTTCAGGTCAACAGCCTGAATATACGCCTGTCGCCATCGATCACAGCGGCAGTACAAGGAGCCCTGCCCCGCCATGCGATTGTCGACACCAATGGGTATGTGGAACAAGGCGGCTACCGCTGGCGGAGGCTGGTAAGTGGGGGCTACTGCGCGGAATATGCGCTGTCCCTCCCGGGAACACCGTATTTGCTCCAGGCAGTTAACGAACAAAAAGCTGAAATCCTCAAGCTCTTGGATGAGTTGCAGGAGTCCCTGGCGAAGCTCACCCAGCTCATCGAACTGACCGGGTGAGAAAAAACGCCTCGCGGGACGCCATCCGCAAACGTCCATTGATCAGCGCCATTACCGCCGGAGTTTAGACGTTAGATCGCCCTGCCCTGCCACACGTCCTGAAGCGGCCTATAGCTGATCAGGATGATCCCCTCCTGCTGGATGATCTCGCGCGCTTCGGGGGAAATCAGAAAATCGAAGTCCGATCGGCGTACCCGCCACCCGTCGGGATCGATGGCCTGTGACTCGGGAGTACCCGTACTGGGATGCACGGCCCACTCCGTGAGCCCCGCCGGTAACTCGCGCAGCATCTGCGCATAACGGGCCGGTTTGGTGTCGATATCCACTTCAAAGCTGTCCAGCAGATCGTACTGGTTAGCAGGCAGACCCGCCGCCTGAACTTGTTCGATGAATGGGTGCGACCCGACCCTGAGCGCCAGGCCATATTCTTTCGCCAGGCCCAGCGTGAGGTCGAACATATCCGCCCGGCCACCGCTGACCATACAGTGCCAGTCCAGGTGGGTCGGCTTGAGTCCGGCGGCCAGCGCGGTCTCAATTTGCGCGCGGAATTCGACTTCGAGCTCGTCCAGTCTGGCCTTCGCCAGCATCTCGCCCATCTGCTCCAGGGTATAAAAATGGCCGCTTTCATCCAGCAGGGAGGGAATACGTTCCCTCGGTGCGACCGGATCCCAACGGTAATGGTTAATGTCGTGGATGATCGACAGGTGAACGCCGACGGGGATATCGGGGTTTTCGCGGAGCATATGCATGGCCTGGACAGCGCCGGGACAGGGGACCATCAGACTGGTAGACTGGACGACGCCTTCTCTGAAAGCGCGAAGAACAGCATCGTTGATCGCCTGATACATCCCCAAATCGTCGGCGTTGATCAGCAGCAGCCGCGCGTCGTCGGGATACCCTAACAGCCTGTTGGTTTCGCTCTTCTGCAACGGGTGCATTGCGCTTACTCCTTGACGGCCAAATTCTATGTTTATTTCCGGCAGCGGCAGGCGGTTTGGATAGACGAGGTGAAGATCAGGATCATCCGTCGCGGCTTGTTTGCGGCCAACAGAGATGATGTGTCCCGTCGCGCCGAGGATGCTCGGATCCGTTTCGACCGTCCGCAAGAATCCGAGCAGTCGCTCCCGGAGCGTCTCATCCTCCCAGAACCGATCATATTCGGGCATGAAGCCTACCAGTCCCTCAATGGCCAGCGTGGTTTCAACCTGAAATCCGGCTTCCGCGAGTTCCGCCGGCACCTCGGTCGGATAGTGAAAATAGGAGGTCGAAAAATAGCCTGGTTGTCCCGTTGGGTTGCGGTGCTGGCCGTCCACGAGGTCGCGCTCGACAAGGTCGGCGAAATGCGGATCGGCCAGATACCCCTTGCTCATGCCGTCTAGCAGCGACGCGAAACGAGATATGGTCGCCGCAAAGAGAAACCCCGACGGTTTGAGCACGCGATAGGCCTCCCGCAGCGCTGCTAAGCGATCCGTTCGCTCTGGCAGATGATACAACGGGCCAAGCAGTAACACAGCCTCGGCACAGGCATCGGGAAAATCCAGATGCCGGGCATCGCCTACCGTCGCACTGGCAAGTGAATGACGGGGCTGACGAGCCGATGCGCGCGTGGCCTGCACAACGTGCAGCGGCACATAATCGACCAGATGCACCGTATAGCCCATCTGCGCCAGCCAGAGCGCGTAGATTCCCGCGCCACCGCCAATATCCAGCACCGTTGCAGGGGGCTTGGGCAGGTAACGCATGATGATTTCTTGTGTGCGAACTAATTCAAGCTGGCCTTGTCCTCTCGTTAAACGGTCCTGCTCCTGGCCCTGGTTGTAGTATCCATGGATGTCATTCAGTGTCATAGCTGCTTGGCTCCCCGACACGCTGTGTCCAAACTTCATCCACATTATACCGTCGTGGGCGAAATCTGCCGGGAAATTCGCCCCATAGACATATCAAGATGAGGAAAAACAAATGGCAAAAAACCGCCGACCAAAAGTCAAAGTTATCCCATTAGCCATCGGCCAAGATCCGTCACTGTGGCGTTATGACAGTGTACAGGAAGCGCTCGGCGCAAACATGAATATTCTCTCGGAGATGATCCGGGCGGGGGAAATCGCGCAACTGGAGCAGCCAGAGCTGACAGAGCATTCAATCGATGAAGACACCGATTCCGCCGTCGAGCAGCCCGCTGATCCCCTGAAAAGTACGGTACAATTCAGAGTGACTCCAACCATAATCGTCAGCGGGCTTCGCGGATGTCACGTTATTAAGGAGAGGGGGCGACAAAGTACTGGGTCGCGTCCCCTTCCTGTGTCCATCCCGTCCTGCCGTTAAAGCTGATTTGCCACCAGTTGGAGCCTTCCGCGCAGGTCGGCCCGGACACCACGCTGAAGGCGCTCCCTGAAGGGATCTGGTCCACCACGGCGCTGGATCGAGTGGGCTGCGCGCGTGTCTCGATCCAGGGCTGGTACGTGACCTGACCCTGACCGCCTACCACCAATCTGGGGGCCAGGGGGCAGGTTGAACCAGCACCCTGTGCAACGTTTGGCACATACAAGACCCAGCCAGCCTGAATCGAATCAGCGTCTGCCAGACAGTTGCCACTCGCAAGCTGATCCGTCGTCGTACCGGTGCTCTCTGCAATCAAGCCCAAGGTGTCGCCGCTGACTACCGTATAAGGCACCCAACCGTCCGGTGTGTCACAGGGTGGCGCAACAGCCTGTCCGCTGCTGTCCACCAGGGGCGTTGCTGTGAATAATGCGGCTGCCGTTGACGACAGTGTCGCCGTGGGGGTTAGCACGACAGGCGTTTGCGGCGGTGCCGTATTGGTGGGGGGAGGCGAAACGTCGTCATTACTGGTCAGGCTGCACGCCGCAAGCAGCAGAAGTGGGATTAACCGCCATATTGGTCGAATAGACATGTTCCTCAATACCTTTCCCTATTATCACATACTTATAAGTTCAGGTTTTTTCATTATGTGGGCCGGTAAATGAGGAATTTCTACGTCGAACTGATGCCACCCTAAAGGCAAGCAAATGAGGAGCTTGCGCGGGTTGCGTTCGCGGTACTGGCTGAGGAGGTTACCCGGGCTGTCGTTCACCGCAAAGGCGAATCGCTTCTTCGCTCTCAGTGGCCGGGCCTACCCGTTGAAGGTCATCGCACACTTTTTAACGAAACTTACTAAGCTGTACCGTACTGAATCCTGGTCATCAACAATCACTAGGACGCACAGCTACCCCGGTATTTTCAGGGCTTACCAACCGGAGAGCCAGCACATTGGGCGTCTGCGCTATTTAAGATTGTAGCAGGTTTTTATTGGCGCAGCGCCTTCAACGTTTTTTCGGTGATTCGTTCATCACTGTCCGCTTTGCCTTCGACCAAGTACCTTCCCTAAAATCTTGTTTAGCCGACCATCGAGCCCCTGTATAGAACTGGGATCTGGATGGTCCGATATCTGAGGTAATAGGAGTATTGGGAGGGTACTACATGATGCACCGTATTTCAGTATTTCTTCTCATCGGGCTGATGCTAATGGTGTCTCCAGCCTTAGCGCAAGACAGCGGCACCACGCATACTGTCACCTTTGATGGGGTCAGTCTGACGTTCAACTCTGCACTCGCCAGCAACGTCAACATCTCGCAGTATGCAGGGGATCCCGCCAATTCCCCTTTCGGTTTTGGCGAGCCCGGCCACACTCAGTTCACGTTTTATAATGCGTTTCCTGTACCGGAAAGCATCTTGGATGCGATCGGCGGTGTGCGCGTCTATCGAACGGCGGACTTCGCGGGCTTCACTGAGCACGAAAGCCGACTGGCATCGCTTCAATCGCTGCTTGACGAACGGCCCAACCTGGCGGATTTCGAGGCCCTGAACACCGAGGATGTGAACGCCAACGCGCTGCCCTTCATCCCGGTGTACGCGGCGGGTCAGGTGATCCGCGCTCGCACGCAGTATATCGAAACGGATGCGGTCAAGGGAATTGCCTACCTGACGATCTACCAGGAGGTATTGGAGCCGTTCGAGCGTGCCCTCTGGACGTTCCAGGGCGTCAGCAGTGACGGGACGATCTACATCGTGGCGATCTTCAATGTCACCAGCAGCGTATTCCCTGAGGACTCCTCGGATTTTGACGTCGAGCGGTTTAATGAATACCGCGCTAAGATGGTCGCATGGCTCAACGAAGCCGATCCGGCCAGCTTTGAGCCGGCGCTGCCGATGCTGGAAGCGCTGATCCAGTCTATCCGGATCGAGGCTTAACGAACGCTCGTGTCTTGAGACTTGGGAAGGGGGTCAACGGTCACACCGTCTGGCCCCCTATTCGGACGCTGCGACGATTACGTCGTGGCTGGTAGGTGGTAATATTGGGTAACGCGGGCGGTCGATGAGTTGCTGCTAAACATTCGCTCAAACGAAGGAGACTTGCCCATCAGTTTTTCGTTCGCAGACCGCCGAAAGCATAATCCCTTGAGGAGGGGAAATATGGCAAGCTGCAAAATCTCGGTACTCAAATGTACGTTTCATCAGGATCTCATCGATGCCTACAAGACCGAGGCAGTGGCTCAGCAGGCCGGGCCCTGCCCCGTGTTTAAGGAAGGCCAGGAATTTGTCCTGGATTTGCCCTGGGCGATACCGGAGGGTTTCTGCAACTGGGCCTGGGCGGATATCCGCCAGTATGTGTACGCAGCCTGCTTGGGTGGCGAGTTTCCTGGTGGAAAGCCGTCGAACACCTTTGTCTCTTGCTGCACCGACGGCTTCCGCCCCGTGATCTTCAAAGTCGAACGTGTGGAGTAAGATTCGTTTGCTGGGCAGTCGCCGTGGTCCGAGCGAACGGGTCAGCAATCGAATACGAACCAGCAATACGCATTGCGCAACTCTGGTCGTCCAGCACGAGTTCTCGGATTTCGCCGGGAAGTTGGGCACGCTGCCACTGGCACTCCAGGCGACCAGCCTCCAGACGTTCATCTTCAGGCGCCGCCGCGCGTGCCGCCCTGATCGCGTAGGCCGCTGCGCCCAGTTCATGAGCTGCCACATGAGCCACCGCCGCGGCTTGTCCGGCGGCGTAAGCCGCTTCTCTTGCCGCGCCGCTCAACGCTCGGGCAGCGCCCATGGCGTGTCCGGCGGCGGTACGCGCTTGGGTCATCGTAATGTCACCGCGCACCCAAGCGTGCGCCTGCTCAATCGCCCGGCGCGGACGGTCGTCACTGGGTCGCACGTGCTCGAAGAAATGCAAGACGTGCTGCGCGCAATCCGCCGCCCAAACGGCCAGCAGGCGATGATCGGCGTCCTGTAGGGTGCCGCCGCGACGCACGGTAATCAACCTAGGGTCTCGGATCTCGCTGAAAATCACTTGTCTACCCCTTTGGGTAGTGGTTGCAAAGTACGTGATGGTAGATAAATCGGGGGCTGTAGGGACACGATATTTTCGTGTCCGCTTTCTCTTTAACCTTTTCACTTTAAACGCTGCTTTACTCGTAAAACTCTGGCGCTTTTTTGAGTGTTTCCCACTGCTCCTTGTCATGACCGAAAATCACCAGCCCGATATGCTCCCGTTCGACCAGATCAAGCAGTTTAATCGTACTGGCGCGGATCGCTTCGGCGTCCGGGTTGCTACCGTCGTCCTGCTCGTCACGGGTAAAGCCCTCGCCGAAGGGTACAGCGTCAATCGTCAATAAAATCGCCCCCGTTTTGGGCAGCCGCACCAGCACCGATTGATGTCCCGGCACATGCCCGCTCGTCTCAATCAGCTCCAGCCCCGGCAGCAGTTCCGTGTCCCCGTCCACCAGCCGAATGCGCTCCATTGGCTGATCCCATTGGGGTCGAATGGCAGCAAAACGTGGGTTGCTCGCCGCATCCAAATGATGCACACGCTGAACAACATATTGCGCCTTCGTGAATGCCGCGTGTCTTCCGGCATGGTCGATATCATAATGCGTCGAAATGACGGTATCAATATCGTCCGGTTTTAAGCCAATGCTCGCCAACTGCTCGATAACGTCCTGCCCATTCTCGAACTCCGATTCTCCTTCAGGCATAATCTCCGGTAGACCACTGTCAATCAGAATATTCTTGCCGTCACCCGTTTGCACCAGATAGCACACAATCGGAATCTGGTATTCCGGCATGGACCCAACCTGCATCAGATAAAGACGCTTCACAGCATTTTGGCTCATAATCATTTCCCCTAAAATTAGACCAAATATTCTATCATAATTTCGGTAGTGGTTACATAGTAAGTGGTAAAGAGTTTAATGTCGCACTTTCGCGAGGCTTCCGTAGGGGCAAGGCAGTGCGAAGCCTCCCTGCGGGACGCCTTGCCCTTTATGAATGCATAATTTCATCGATTTTTCTTGGGCCGGATACCCCTGCCTTCAGGCATGGGGAGGAAGGCCCAAGGTCTCCTTTCTCAACCTCCAACTGGACAAAGTTAACAGATTGCAGTCCTCCGGATGGGCGTTTTGCGTTAGCCGCTTGCCATCCTGAAGACCATGAAGACTGATACGTCCTTTCAAGGTGCCACCCACGTAGCATACGCCCCATTTCGGATGACGTACCCAACTGCCGCGCTTGAAACCTGCACTCACCGTACCGCCGTAGGGCTTTCGCACACCGCCTTTTTCGGGTTGCAAGCGGTGCAACTGGCGGCGGTGGAAGCGCAGCGGCACAATGTGCAGCATGGCGGTGTTGTCGGGCTGCTTGTGTCCGCCTACCCAGGCATTGGCCAGCACCCAACTGTCTATACAGTGGGCCGAGAAGTCGTCGGAAAGCTTCTTGCTCGACTTGTGTATCCCTGTCGCACGGCGTAGTTCGGCAGTTTCGTATCCGGCAATGGTGCGAACGGGAACAAGCAGGCCCAACTGCTCGTAGAACCACTGCTTACCGACTTCCAACGGGCTAAAACTCGTGTTCCAGCGGCGTTTGCCCGCTTTGGTGACGGCTTGAATATCTTCCACGATGAACACGGTAATCGGGTAATACCGTTTAAGCCAAGTCGCCAGCCGTAGTTTCCAGCCCCAACGCGCGCGGGTGGACGGCGGCAAACGGAACTGTCCCTGACGTCGGTTGGTGCGCATTTTGCGATAGGGCGTTTTACGTCCGCGCCGTGTGCGCCGCATTTGCGTGCTTTGGGCCTCTGCTTCCTTTACCCACGTGACGGCATCGGCCTGAATGTTGAGATAGGTGTGGCTTGCGCTTTTGACGGTGAAGGCTTCTTTTTTACTTCCCGGATCGATACCGACGGCGATAGCTTGCGTATCGCCTTCTGCTCGGTCCACAAGTTGGATATAGAACAATCCACGGTCAAAACGCCTCACCGCACGGCCTTTGCGTACCAACTCCCGAGCACGTGCAGCATGACAGGGCATAAGTTTCTGCCCTATGCTGCTTAAAACTGGAACGTATTGCATGAGAGTTACCTCTCAATCTCCCCAACTGGGGGCAACTGACCGCTTCGACACAGGCACACACAAAGGATACAGACTAGCGGGACATCCAGTATCGTGCTTCGGGCTGCCACGCCCAGTGTGCTTGTTAATAACGTCTAGTCAACGCTTACGTCTCAGTTTGCCGGGTGGCTGTCCGGCTCCCCTCAAGCCCCCGGCTTTAGCCGTGGGGTCTTTGACCACTTACCGTGTCACCATCACCCTTTTATCCGTTACCTTCGGCTATATATATTTTAGCTTAATCTGGATAGAAAAGTTGGGATAAACACGAGAGTATCGGGGTGGCGTGGAACGAATATATGTCGCTTTCAAGCTGTTGTTGCTTAGACCGGTTCACCTGCATACGCCAGGACGATTTTCTGGCGCGGAAGCTGAGCCTGGAGTAACGCATCCACCAGCGGCTTGTCGTTTACATCCCGTTCGATAATAATCCGTTCGCCCACGACTCGAACAATCAGACCCGCATCCACGATGCGCTTGTCGGGCAGATCGCCGACCGAGACCACGGTGAAGACAGTACCATCGCCACTCTCAGTTAGATAGCTGTGGCCATTGATAGCCTCACCGGTGTAGCCTGCTAGAACGGTCCGCAGTTTGTCTTTCAGTCTATCCACGCCCGAATTTCCTGCGCCGGAAAAAGGTGGAGGCGCTCGACGCGCCGGGTCAAATACCAACACCCGCCCCCACCACGTCGCTGATTTCTTTTGCCTAGCGATTCAGGTGGGCGGGAACTGCGCGAAAACCACATCACCGTCATGCCATTCGGGATCGGCCTGGAGCAGCTCTCGCATGCGTAGATACTCCTGATGCTGGTCGGGACTGGCGGCGATTGCGCGGTAATGCTCCTCGCTCTCGGCCACGGCCACCATATAAAATTCAAGCGGATCCGTAGCGGACTGGAATATAAGCAGTGCTACCGCACCGTCGATGTCATTTCGCTGTTCCTGTTCCTCGCCATAGGCAAAAAAGCGGTCGAGCATGTTGGGTTTCACAAGCAGTCGGGCGACCGTTCCAAAATACATGACTTTCTCTCCTGTTTGGACTGATATAGTGCAGGGCGAGGAGAACGGATTTTTTGGTTTATCATGATGCTAATCATTATTTTACCATTTGCGGGATAATCTGGCATACCTGCTCGAAGCTCGGGACAAGTTTTCTGGAATGGCTGGTGATGATATTGAAACAGAATGACAAGCCGCGTGAGGAAGATCGCCCGGTTGCTGTGCGACTTGATGACGGAATGCTGAGCGTTCAGCTTCAGGACGGCCGCGAGATTGCGACTCCGCTAGAATGGTATCCGTCCTTGATGGAAGCCGCACCCGAACAACAAACCAACGTAGAACTGAACCTATCGGGTATCCACTGGCCCGATTTGGATGAAGACCTTTCAGTCGCCGGCATGTTGCGCGGCATCCGCCCCCCACAGCATCGTCAGGCGAAGTAGCATGGCGCAACCCATGATATCCAATGAATTGATTAGCCGATTGCTAGCCCTCCCAGGCCGTCAAGTATGGACCGATTACGACAGCGAAGCGGATGTGCTGTATATCAGTTTTCGCAAACCGCAGCAGGCCAACGACAGCGTTATGGAAGATGACGGGAATCTCTATCACTATCGTGACGGCGAACTCGTGGGAGTTACCGTGTTGAATGCCTCCAAGAAGGCCGCTTCCTCCGGAGCACTATGACGATACCGAGGACATTGGACGACTATCTGTTGCTGCCCTACACGATCCAGATTATACCCGACGATGGCGCATGGTTCGTACAGCTAAAAGAACTGCCCGGCTGTATGACGGCAGTCGACGAGTGGGACGAGATCCTGCCGGCCATCGAAGACTCCAAACGCCTGTGGATTGAACTGGCAATAGCGCGCGGGCGACCTGTTCCCGAACCAAGTAGTAGTGTAAAATAGATTAAATGTTCTAGCAGATAACTGGTCGCATGCCGTGGCTCAACCATCGCGGAAGCGAGTGTTAGGATGATCCGAAGGCAAATTGAACGGCATCAGAAAGTGATTTAGCATGGCACATCTAACGTCATTGAGACTTCAGGGTTACCGGCCCTTTGGGGATTTCCTGGCCCAGTTCGGTCCATTAGAGGTACTGGTTGGGGCGAATGGATCGGGTAAGTCTGCACTGTTCGATTTCCTCAGATTTCTGCGTGATGGGCTGTATAGTGACATTCCACCGGAGATTGTTGCTGGTTCCGTCGGGCAACAGATTTTTCACGTACCGGGCCCCGCGCGATTCTGGTGGCGGATAGAAATGGATTGGGGATGGGAACGGCCGCTTGCTTATGAAGGGCAACTACTTGGTCCAGTTGGTCGCCCGCAAGTGGCACACGAAGCCGTCGGGAAAGTTCTGGCGGCTGACCCCTATCTAGCCGAGCCATTATTAGAAGTATATAGCGGGCAGGGAAACGCATATGAAAGTCGTGAAAGAGAAGGATGGGAAACACCCACCGAGGCCCTAACCCAGCAACCGATTCTGTATCTTACGATCTAACCAACTGGCATTGAGCACTATCTCCAATCCCGATCTGATCAAGCTGTACAGTTTGCGTGAATACATCCGGGCATGGCATTTTTATGGTGCGCTGCAGGTTGCGAAAGAGAAAATCCGCAAGTCTGTACTTACCGAACAGCAACCTACTCTGCAAGAAGACTGTGGCAACCTAAGTGCGGTACTGCACTACTTGATGACTGAACATGCCCAGGTATTTGAGGAGCTTCAGGACCACTTACGTCTGGTCGTACCGGGATTTCAAACGGCTGACGGTCAAAGCACGCGGTGGACCTGGAGAGGTTATCGCGTTCTGGCAGGAAAACGGCGTGGATCAAGATCTCAGTCTGGCGGATCTGTCCGATGGCATTTTGCGCTTGCTGTGTTGGGCGGTGCTCTGCTTACATCCAAATCCACCGACGCTTATCTGCATTGACGAACCAGATCAGGGCGTTCACCCGCGCACGCTTCCCCTCTTGGCGGGATTATTTGAGAAAGCCAGCCAAAGAACCCAAATTCTTTTGGCTACCCACAATTCATACTTTCTCAGTCAATTCGACTTGGCGCAGATAGCAGTTATGCGTAAGGAAAATGGCGAGGCAAAGTTTGTCAAACCTGGCGACGCACAGGTCTTAGTCGATATTCTGGGGGATTTTGGCCCTGACGAGATTGAGAATTTGCACCGCACCGACGAACTGGAGCGGCTGCCGTGAGGCGTGTGCTGGTATATGTCGAAGGTCCATCTGACAAAGCGGCGCTGAGTACCCTGCTCCAGTCCTTGATCGAGGAAAAACGGCACCAGGGTATCACAGTAGAATTCTTTGAAGCTCCCGGCGGGGATCGCAAAAAGTCTGTTTTGCTCGAAATACCCCGCAGAGCGGTCTCCATCGTGCTAAATGACAAGCAGGCGACTGTTGTTGCTCTCCCAGACCTTTATCCGCGCAATAAGGGTTTTCCCCACGAGACGTTTGAAGAAATGCGCGAGGGTATCTACAGGGTTTTTGACAATATACTGCACTCAAAAATAGGCAACGATCCTCGCCCGCGTGAGCGTTTCAGGGTGTTTTGCCTCAAGTACGATCTGGAAGCTTTGCTGTTGGCGGCGAAAGGTGCCCTTGAAGCTCGATTAAACATCGACTCCCTGAATCCAACCTGGATTATTCCTGTTGAAGATCAGAATCACGACCAGCCACCGAAACAGATTGTTGAAGAACTCTTCGAACAACATGGTGAGCGTTACATTGACACAGTCGATGCACCACAGATTTTGAGCCGGGCGAATTATCAGGAAATCGCTGAAGCATGTCCTCAGTGTTTCAAGCCATTCGTGGATTTTCTTGCCCGTCTCACCGGTGAGTAGTTATTCAGATCTATGGCAATGGACAGTATCTTGAGGTGACACATGACCAGCAATCAACTCGATGATGATCGCATTCCCGCTGAGGAGCTTGCCCAGCTCGAAAGCATGGCTTTGCTTTCCGATGATGAGTTATGGGTGGCTGCCCGCGAGCAACTGCCCGCCGACCAGCAGGCCCGGGTCTCCAAACTACTGCCCAAGAACTCGCGCGGCACGATCACCGATGATGAGTCCGTCGAGCTCACGGCGTTGGTCCAAGAAGGCGATAAGCTCACGCTGCGCAAATCCTACGCGATGCGCTATTTGACGGAGCGCGGATTTAAAGTCACATTGGACGACTTGAAGCCGATTGATGAAGACGAGAATTAGGGAGAACTCATGTCCGACAACAACGCTGACAACCGCTACCTCCGCCTCATCCGTCAGGACTGCCCGCTGCCGCCGGGGACGCATGTCGTCGGCTACTGCCGTGATTCCGGCGGCGAGGAACAGGACCGCTCCGTCTCGCAGCAGGCCGATACCATCCGCGAATATTGCGCGCATCACCACCTGGTACTGGACCGGCTGTATCTCGACGAGGCGCGGAAATCCTCGAACACGGATAAACGCGAAGCCCTGCAGGATATGCTCTACGACCTGCGCACCAATTTCAAGCGCATCAACGACCGCTACCGGCGCGAGAAAGCTGTCCAGGAGAACCCGTTTGGCGTCATCTTCTGGAAGTCCAACCGGCTGGGCCGCGACAGCATCGAAGCGACCAACATCAAGACCGATATCCGGCTGCGCGGCATCACCATCATCGACCTCGTGACGTCGGCCAACACGGGTAATCCCGGCATCGATGCGCTGATCGAAGCCTTCCAAAGCTGGCAGGATGAGCAGCTCCTCGATGAGATCTCGGAGAACGTCAAGCGCGGCCAGGCGCAGTTGGTAAGCACGCGCGACAACGATCCGGAATTCCTCAACTACAATCCCGGTTGGCCAAGCACCGGCGCTTATCTCGGCGTGACGACTGGCCCGGCTCCGATGGGCTTCAAGAAGGAAGATGTTCAGATCGGTGTCCACAAGCGCCGGAAAAACCGCACTGGCGGTGAGCCCCGCATCGTCGGACGCCTGGTGCCGGATCCGGAAACATGGGGGCGCGCCCGCCTCGCCTGGGAGATGCGCCACAACGGTCACAATCTCGGCAAGATCCACGAAGCCACCCGGCTGTTCAAGACCAAAAACAGCTACACCGCGTTTTTCGGCAACATCATCTATACCGGGACCTACGAACATGGCGGCGCGACCTATGAGAACTTCGTCCCGGCGATGATCCCGCGTGAATGGTTCGAGGAGGAACAGAACCACAAGGCCGAACGCGCCAAGAAATATAACGGGCAGAAGATGAAGCCGGAATACGAGCCGCGCCGCGTTGGGTTTGAGCATCTGCTTTCCGGGCTGGTCTTCTGTGGCTATGTGGACGGCGAAGAGCATCCCATGCATGTGGGCACGATTCCAGCGGAAAATGGCAAGCGCGGCGAATACGTCTATTTCAAGTGCACCACCATGAGCAACACGCGGGGTGATCTTTGCCAGGCGGGGACCATCAGCCTGAAGGGATTGGAACAGGCGGTGATCGACAATCTGCTGACCCACGTGATCACGTTCGAAAACCTGCAGCCGCTCGCGGACGAACTTGCTGCACAGCTCGGCGAACGCAGCCGAGACGCCGATATTCGGATTGACGCCGTGCAGGCCAAACTGAACGACGTGCGCCGCTCCATCGATAACCTGATGAATGCGATCGAGAAAATGGGTTACGCGCCGCACATTCAGGATCGCTACGACGAGCGCAAACGCGAAGAATCCGAACTGGTCGCAGAGCTGATGAGTCTCGAAGCGCTGCTGGTCCAGCCGAAGCGGATCAAGGTGGTGACGGAAGATATGCTCGAGCAGTGGATTGAGGACACGCGCGACACGCTCGAGAGCGGAGACCGTGAGCTGGCACGCCGCGCGATACGGCAGTTTGTGGCGAAGATCGTGGTACAAAAAGGAACGGGAACGCTCTATTACACGTTCCCGTTGGAAGCCGAATTGTATAGGCCTAGTGGACGGAATATGGACCTGAGGAGATTCGAACTCCTGACCTCTACAGTGCGATTGTAGCGCTCTCCCAATTGAGCTACAGGCCCAGACCACCCCAACAGGTAGGGGGAACCTGCTGAGGTGTAGGGAGCATTGTAGCAGTCAGGGGGGGCGCTGTCAAGAGATTTCTCTTACGCCTTCACCACGATCGTACCCGCGAGCTTGTCGTGCAACCCCTGGTTATTGCCATCCACGATGGCCCACAGCCAGCCCAGCAGCAAGACCAACGTGTTGATATAGTAGCCAATGTAGCGCACCACGGCTTGAAGCAGGTTCACACCACCGCCATCGCGGCTCACTACCCGGATACTGAGCATCCCTTTGCCGGGCGTCTGGCCGTTGTTCATCGTCCAGAAATAGCTGTTATAGAGCAGCCCAATGACGAAGCCGACGCCGATGCCGAGAACTTCCTCACCAAGCACCAGTCCAATAATCGCGCCAGCAATCCAGACGATCGCTGAATCGATGATCAGGGCGATCAGACGAGATGCCAGATTTGCCTTAACCATATCATCATCCCTCCTTATTACCTCTCAATGAAATAAGTTTTAGCACAGACGTCTCCTGCAAATCAGCCTATTAACAGTCCTATTTCTGCGTGACACAAATGGCTCACGTCGCTACAATAGGCCGGGCAAACTGCGAGGTGTGGGATTGACAGGTTCGGTTCGAAAGCCATGCGGATGGGTACATTCACTGGTTGCGTGGGCAGGTAGGTCCCCAACTGATTTATCTGGTTTACGCGACCAGCCTGATATTTGATGAGGCGGGGCGGATCCTGGTTCTGCGCCGCTATGATTTTGATTGGCTGGGCCTGCCCGGCGGCGCGCTCGAAGTGGGCGAGAGCCTGCGACTCTGCGCGGCCCGCGAGGTATACGAAGAAACCGGCCTGCATGTGGCCGTGGATCGGCTGGTAGGGGTCTTCAGCCACCCGGATTTTAACCTCACCTACCCCAACGGCGATCAGGTGCAGCAGTGGACGGTGTGCGTCGTGGGGCGGGCGGTCGGCGGCCAGATCCAGCCGGACGGCAGCGAAACGCTGAGCGTCATGTGGATGCCGGTCGATGAGGCGCTGCCACAGTTCCCACCGGCCTACCAGGCGATGGTGCGCGCTGCTCAGCAGTCCCCGCGCGCTGCTGTGATGGAGCCGGTCTACAGCCAGCAGCCGCTGATCCCCTACTATCCGATCCTGCGGGCAGCGGTGGGCCACGCCCCGATCATTCTGCCCGGCGTGATCGCGGTGGTTCGTAACGACGCGGGCGATGTGCTGGCGATCCGGCGCACCGATTTTGAGATGCTCGACGTGCCCGGCGGTTACTGCGACCTGGGCGAAACGACCACCGCCGCCGTGATCCGCGAGGTGCGCGAAGAGACCGGCCTGCACGTCGAGCCGGTGCGCGTGATGGGTGTGTACAGCGAAAACATGGTGTACACTTATCCCAATCTCGATACGGTGCATGGCGTCGGGATGGCGTTTGAATGCCGGGTCACCGGGGGGACGCTGCAAGCCGATCACAACGAAGTGAGCGAAGCGGCCTTTGTGCCGGTCGCGCGCCTGCTGGACCAGCCCGACCCACCCGGCATGGCCGGCATGATGAGTGTTTGGCGCGATATCTCACAGCCCGAAACGTGGCCCGTGATCCGCTGACCAATGAGCATGACGATGAATTTTGAGAAAGAGAGCCGGATTACCCTTCGCCGCCTGCTGCCGCGGATCGAGCCGCTGCTGCCCGCCGGCGAGGATCACACCATCTTCTGCGCGCGGCTGGAACAGTTTTTTCCTGACCGTGTTCCGCCTGCTCTACGATCTCTACGGGGACCGCTACGACTTCTTTTATCACCTTGAGCAGATCATGATCACGACCGCGCAGATTTACGCGGCCCGGTCCGCCGATCTTAAGGCGCTGGATCAGCAGCGCGAGCACGATCCCCACTGGTTCCACAGCGAGCAGATGATGGGCGGCGTGTGTTACGTGGATCTGTTCGCCGGGCGATCTGGAAGGCATCCGCGAGAAGATCCCGTATTTTCAGGAACTCAGACTGACCTATCTGCACCTGATGCCGCTGTTCCGCTCGCCAGAGGGCCACAACGACGGCGGCTACGCAATCAGCAGCTACCGCGAGGTCGAGCCGCGCCTGGGTACGACGGAGCAGCTCACCACGCTGGCCGCCGAACTGCGCGCGCTGGGATCAGTCTGGTGCTCGATTTTGTGTTTAACCACACATCCGACGAGCACGATTGGGCGCTGCACGCCCTGACCGGGGAAGAAGATTACCAGGATTATTATTTCATGTTCCCCGATCGCACGCTGCCCGACCAGTACGAGCGCACCCTGCGCGAGATCTTCCCCGAACAGGCCCCCGGCAATTTCACCTACCGCCCGGAGATCGATCGGTGGGTGTGGACCACTTTCCATAATTTCCAGTGGGACTTGAACTATACGCAATCCGCGCGTGTTCCGGGCCATGCTGGGTGAGATGCTGTTCATCGCCAATATCGGCACCGAAGTGCTGCGCCTGGACGCCGTGGCGTTCATCTGGAAGCAGATGGGCACCCCCTGCGAAGGGCTGCCCCAGGTGCATACGATCATCCAGGCGTTTAACGCCCTGGTGCAGATCGCCGCGCCCGCCATGCTGTTTAAGTCCGAGGCGATTGTGCATCCCGCCGAAGTCGCCCGCTATATCGGCCCACACGAAGCGCCGATCTCGTATAATCCCACGCTGATGGCGCTGCTGTGGGAAGCCCTGGCGACGCGCCGGGTTTCGCTGCTGCACCACTCCATGCAGAAGCGCTTCGCCATGCCGGATGGCTGCGCGTGGATCAATTATATCCGCTGCCATGATGACATCGGCTGGACGTTTGCCGACGAAGACGCCTGGGAACTCGGCATCAACGGCTTTGATCACCGCCAATTCCTCAACCAGTTTTATACCGGGAAATTCCCCGGCAGTTTTGCGAAAGGAGGCCGTTCAATTACAACCCGATCACGCGCGATATGCGGATCTGCGGTATGGCGGCGTCACTGGCCGGGCTGGAGCATGCCCTTGAGACCGGTAACGAACGGTTCCACGAACTCGCCCTGCGCCGGCTGGAATTGATCTTCTCGGTCATCATCAGCGCGGGCGGGATCCCGCTGATCTACCTGGGGGATGAGATCACCATGCCTAACGATTACGCCTATCTGGACGATCCCAACAAGAACGACGATAGTCGGTGGGTTCACCGGCTGGCGTTCGATTGGGACCGCGCCCGGACGCGCGCCGATCGTGAAACCGAGGCCGGGCGGATCTTCCAGACCGTCACGCGGCTGATCGACATCCGGCGCAGGTACGTCCGCCTTCGCCAACGGGCAGACTCAGTTTATCCAAACGCGCAGCGATCACGTGTTGGGTTATGTGCGCGGCGGGCAGGATGCTCGTGCTGGCGAATTTCATCGAGGAGGAACAGACGGTGCGGCTGGGCTGGCTGCCGCACAACCCGGTGGATCTGGTCACGGGCCAGCCCGTGGATCGCTACAAGCCGATCGAGCTGGAACCGTATCAATTTGTCTGGCTTGCGCCAATAGATAGTTCAAAATCAATAGGATTTTTCGTAGGAGCAGCGAATGTTTGATGATCCCACGCTTCAGTTAGCGTTTTCGATTTATAACAACCCGGGAGTATATTCTCTGCTGCTCGGCTCTGGAGTTTCGCGTGCCGCAAGAATAATGACCGGCCAGGAAATAATGAACGATTTGATCTGCCAAGTCGCAACGGTGCAGGGCGAAGAATTACCGGAGACTCCTTACGCCTGGTTTAAGGAGAAATTGAAGCAAGATCCCACTTACGACGGACTACTGGAAGCAATGGGGCAAAGCTCTTTTGAGAGAAATGCCCTCTTGCGGCCCTATTTTGAGCCAAACGACGACGAGCGGCAAAAAGGGGATAAGATGCCAACGGCCGCGCATCAAGCAATAGCCCAGCTTATCAAACAGGGCTACATACGAGCGATTCTCACTACCAATTTTGATCGTTTGCTAGAGCAAGCTCTCGCAGATATTGGCGTTTCGCCGAGTGTTATCACCACTGAAGTCTCAACTAGAAGGGATGACCCCGCTTCAATTCTCGGAAGCAGCAATCATTAAGTTGCATGGTGACTACCTGGATGGAGAATTCAAGAATACGCCACAAGAACTCGCTGAATACGGCGATCGCATGAACCATATTTTGGCACGAATATTTGACGAATACGGCTTAATCGTTTGCGGTTGGTCTGGCGATTGGGATGTTGCGTTACGAAAAGCAATTGAATCCGCCATACAGCGGCGCTACTCCATGTATTGGTGCTCCTACTCTGGACTATCAGAAACAGCCGAACGCTTAGTTACCTATCGCGGGGCACAGGTGATCTCAGACAAAAGCGCCAAAACGAGTTCTGTTGAAGACTTACAGCAAAAAGTGGAAGCTCTGGGAGAAATACAATCGGCAACACCCGTTATCCATTGTAGTAGCGGTTGCACGCACGAAAAGTTTGCTGCCTTACGAGGAAATGCAGATAGAGTTAGGAGACTTTGTGCGTGCTGAGATTGAACGAGCTGATAGAGCATTCACGAGCAAGGAATTCATTGCGAGACGAACCCAAATTGAACGGAATTATTCTGGAGAACAGCGAACTTCAGAACTATGGAATTTATATCTAGGTCCCACAGAAATGGCATTTCATATGATGGCAACACTAGCGTGGTATGGAAATGAACGTCAGGCAAGATTGGTGACCGAAGCAGTTAGCCGATGGATGGAGAATCCGTAGAGTACGCTCAAAGAAATAACTCCACACGCTATCTCCCTGCTCTCGCTTTGATCTACGTTTGTGGAATAGCAGCAGTTCAAAATAGCAACTGGGAGTTTTTAAAAGCTTCACTAATTGATCCTCGCGTCAAAGAGAAACACCTAAACAGAAGACGAAAACCAGTAGAGATCATTGCTGAAGAGATGAAAGGAAATCTAAGAGCAGATATCGAATGGAGTAATCGTGTAGGTCCCCATCTTGAAGATATCTTGCATGGATGGTGTGGTTCGATTTTTCATTCTCAGATTCCGCTTGACGATAGCTATAATTTTGCATTTGATCTATTCGATATTCTGATGAACCTGCTTTATCTGGCTTATAACACAGAGGGTAAAAGGGATTGGTTTCCTTCGCATATGACCGTTAATGACTCTACTCATGGGAATATATCTATGATTTTTGGCGAGAAGGGGGGATGGCAAGGTCAGAGTTGGGAACTTTTGAGATGCGACCTTTTCAATGGCGATCGGTTAAAGCTTTATGAGGTTCTACAAGAGTATATTCTCGTGCGCAACGCTATCAGGCCGATATGGCAACTCAGGTGTTCCGGGATTTCGCGGATGTTTACCAACACCCCAATATGATAATTGAATAGATCACTATTGAGAGATATTTGATGTGAATTCTGGTATTCACACTTATCAAAGGAGAAACCATTATGACGCGCGAAGTAGTCTCAACCCCCAACGCCCCTGCCGCGATTGGTCCCTATTCGCAGGGGATCGTCGCCAACGGGTTTGTATTCACCGCCGGGCAGGGACCGCTGATCCCTGGCACCAAGCAGATGGCGGGGGATACCGTCGCCGCGCAAACGGAGCAGACGCTCAAGAATATCGCGGCGATTCTGGAAGCTGCCGGCACGGATATGGCGCATGTCGTCAAGACGACGGTGCTGCTGGCCGACATCAGCACATTTGCCGAGATGAATACCGTCTATGCGACGTTCTTCCCGACCGACCCCCCTGCCCGCACGACGTTCGCCGTCAAGGATCTGCCGATGGGCATTCAGGTCGAGATCGAGGCGGTGGCAGTGCTGCTGGATTAGAGCTTTACCCCTATCCCCCGCCCGATCTTTGGTCGGCACCCCCTTTCCCCGCAAGCAGAGAAAGGGGAAAAGCGGGCGCGTCAAGTCCCTCTCCGCGTGCGGGGAGGGATTTAGGGAGGGGTAAGAAAGCGCGCCGGGAGAACACCTGTTGAAGTTCGGTTTGCTAAAGGAACGTCATGTCCCAGACGCCCTACGACTACAGCACGCGCAAAGGCATTGGCCGATCGCGTGGGACGATTTTCATGGCCTGTGCAAAGGGCTGGTGCGCGCCACTGTCCGCTTCGCCCCGGAGATCATCCTGGCGGTAGGGCGCGGCGGGTTTTATCCCGGCACGCTCATGGCGCACATGCTCCGCGTCGAGGTCTACCCGGTACGGCTGTCGCGCCGCGTCAACGACGTGGTGACGTATGACCACCCCCAGTGGCTCGTGCGCCCGCCCGATCAGGTCGGCGGCCGGCGCGTGCTGATCGTGGACGAGATTTCCAGCACCGGCGAAACGCTCGCTCTGGTCAGAGAAGAGACTCTGCGACTCGGTGCATTAGAAGCCCGCTGCGCCGTGCTCTATGCTCATACCTGGGGCACCGCCGTGCCGGACTATATCGGGTTGATCAGCGATGAACTGCTGCTCAATCCCTGGGATCGCGAAATCTTTGCCAACGGCGAATTTGTGATGCACCCCGAATACGCATCGGCGCTGCAGCAGCAGGGCATCACGCCTGATCCCTCGTTTCTGATCGGCGCGGCGGAAGCAGCCATCGCCAAAGCGCCGCCGGACACTCCGCAGGAGGGTGCGCGATGAGCAACGATCTGATCCTGCTGGTGGACGATGAGCCGCACATCATCGAACTCGCCAGCCTGTATCTCAAACAAGACGGCTTCCGCGTCATCAGCGCGGGGGATGGCCTGACCGCGCTGGATCGCATCGATCAGGACGATCCGGCGCTGGTCGTGCTGGACCTGATGCTGCCGAAGCTGGACGGGTGGGAAGTCTGCAAGCGCATCCGCGCGGCGTCCGACCTGCCGATCCTCATGCTGACGGCGCGCGACGACGACATCGACAAGATCGTGGGGCTGGAACTTGGCGCGGATGATTACCTCACGAAGCCGTTTAATCCTCGCGAGCTGGTGGCGCGCGTCAAGGCGATTTTGCGCCGCACCGAGCCGCGCCGCGTCGTGGAAGGCAGCGCGCCGCAGCGCGCCGGCAATCTCATCGTGGACGCGGCCCGGCGTGAAGCGCGAGTTGAGGGGCGCCTGGTCGATCTGCGCGCCAAGGAGTTTGATCTGCTGCTGGCGCTGATCGAGAATGAAGGGATCGTGCTCAGCCGCGAAAAACTGCTCGACATCGTCTGGGGTTTCGATTTTTACGGCCAGACCCGCACGGTCGATGTGCATGTCGCGCATCTGCGGAACAGGCTGGCCGGCTCCACCGCGGAGATCGAAACGGTGTGGGGCGTCGGCTATAAGCTGTCGGTCCCGGCGTAACAACTCGCCATCGTGGTTCCGGTTTTAGAGACCATGTGAGAAGCCAGCGATGAAAAAAGTCCACTGAAGGGACTAGCCAGCAATCCCTTGAGCGGACTTCCCGGATTTTGGGATAGCCGCGCGGTTCTACCCCTCCCTAAATCCCTTCCCGCAGGCCGAGATAGACTTAAGCTGCGCCCCTTATCCTCGCACGCGGAGAAAGGGGTGCCGACCGAAGATCGGACGGGAGATAGGGGCAGATCATTGGCGTTCATAAATCGTTTCGGCGGTGTCGCGAGCTTGCTACCGATTCCCGTGCGCGTCGTTCGCCAGGATGCGAGAGAGTTCGCGCATGGTCAGCCCGGTGCGCTCGTCGCGGAGCAGGGGCAGGCGGCTGCGCGTGCGGTGAAGCTGGTTGAGATCGATCTCCTGGACGAGCAGCGCCTCATCATAATACGGCCCATGGCAGATAAAATCGCCGTCCGGGTTGGCGACGGTGCTGCCGCCCCAGAAATTGAGCGTGTCCTCAAAGCCGACGCGGTTGCAGTGGGCGACGTAGATCGTAAACAGGCTGGCGTAAGCCCGATTGACCAGTTCGACCCAGCGCGCACTGGTCAGTGCCTCGCCGTTATCCAGGCCGCGCCCCGGACTCGAACTGTGCATCAGCAGCACATCCGCGCCGTCGAGCCACAGCAGATAAGGTGGCGATGCGTGCCAGAAATCCTCGCAGATCAGCATGCCGACACGTCCAAAGCGGGTATCGAACGCCTGGACCGCGTCGCCCCAGGCGAAGTAGCGCCCCTCGTCAAACAGGGCGTAGGTGGGCAGATAGACCTTGCGGTGGACATGGATCACCTCGCCGCCGCTCAGATACGCCTGCGAGATAAAAAAGCGGTGGCGCGTATCCTCTTCCACAAAGCCCACCGTCAGATCCATATCATTCTCGCGGCTGGCGGCCAGCAGCCGGCCAAAGGTGGGATCGTCGGCGGTGGGATGCGCGGCCAGCTCGTAGACCATATCTTGCAGGTAGTAGCCGGTCAGCGAGAGTTCGGGGAACATCAGCAGGCGGACACCCTGCTTGGCCGCTTCCCGGATCTGTTCCAGGTGCTTCGCAAGGTTGGCGGGCACGTCGCCCAATTTGGGTTTGATCTGGGCCATGCCCAGGCGGATTTTCATGATCGGCGCTCCGTGGTCGCGGCCTCAGCCCAAGTTTCCCCTCCCTAAATCGCCTCCCCGCAAGTGGAGAGGGACCTGGTTCATAGCCGGGTTCCCCTCTCCACCCTGTGAGGAGGGGCAGGGGGAGGGGCTCATCATCAAAGCCGAGGTGAGACCAGTCCTGATTTTGTAGCCCGATTTTACCCCGTGTGCGCGCTTACTGGTAACGCAGAATGTCCGATACCGTCTTGCGCGCCGCGTTGACCGACGGCCACAGGCTCGCCAGTGCCGTGAGCAGCAGCATGCCGACGAGGCCTATCACTGCCGCCGATACCGGATAGCCGAGCTTGTATTCTTCGCCGAAGCCCAGCGCCTCTATCAGCCCGATGTTCAACAGGTAACTGAGCGGCAGGCCGATCAGCCACGCCAGCATGCCGATCACCAGCCCTTCCGTCATGAACTGGCCCACGATGGTCAGGGCTCCCGCGCCGATGGAGCGCATCACGCCGATCTCTTTCTGGCGCTCGTAGACGCTCATCGAGAGCGTGGTCAGCAGGCCGACCGCCCCTACCAGCGCGATCAGAAGCGCGGCGGCGTTGAACAACATCTGGAAGGTCCCCACTGCGTTGGAAATCTGCTCTTTGCTCAACTCGATATTACCGTAGGTGGCGGCAATGCCGTTCGACATCAACACCTCGTTGATGTCTTCCGTCACGTCCTCCACGGCGGCGGCATCCGCGTCTTCGTCAGCCATCTGGAACATCCACGAGGGCGGGATGGGCTCTCCGTCCGGCGAGACAAAACCGGCCAGTTGTGCCAGGTCGCGCCAGTTAAACCAGATGCCGTCAAACGGGAAGGACGTGATACCGACGATGGTATAGTCGCCGCTGTTCCCACCCGCCGTGATATGGATGGAATCGCCCACGGATTTGTCGATCCAGTTGGTAATGGAGCGCGACACCACGACGCCGTTTGGATTCTCCTCCAGCGTTTCGCCGGCGACCATATTCAGGTCAAAGGCCCCGGTGGCCGGGTCGTATCCGTTGGCAAACAGCGCGGGCGGGCCAGAGGACGGATCGAACACCTTGTCGAATCCTTCCACCTCGACGGCGATACTCACGGCAGGACCTCGCGAAGAAAGGTTGTCAAACCCATCGAGCACCAGGGTCTGCGCCTCATCCAGCTTCTCGACATCCGCTGTTCCGACCACGAACTTAAATTCGTAGGCGTCAAAGAACTCGTTGACCACGGATGAGATGGAGGAGAAGACGGCAAAAACTCCCATGAACGCGCCCGCCGCCAGCGTCAGCGTGACGACAGTCAGCACGATCCGGCCCTTTTTGCGGATGACATTGCTGATACCCTGCCGCATCGTGATCGGCAGGGGCAGGCCGTTGACCAGCCGCGCCAGGAAACCCTGACCGTACGCACCAGAGATACCCAGATCGGTCAGCGCCTCGCGGATCGAGACGCGCGTGCCGTTAAAGACCGGCAGCAGCGACGCCAGGACCGGGATCGCCAGCCCGACGACCGCACCCAGTACGACCGCCCGGGTCGAAACGCCGAAGTCGTCCAGAATCATGTTGGCGGACTCGGCAAAACCCCTCGCCGCGAAAAATCCCATCGGGATCCCAAGCAGCACGCCCGGCACCACGCCGATCAACCCGTAGATCAGCGCCATGCCCGAATAGATCAGGAAGTTGTCGAGGCGGCTGGCCCCCACCGATTTCATCACGCCGATCTGCTGCCGCTGCTCGGTCACAATGGCGGTCAGCACGTTAAAGACCAGGAAGCCAGACACGATCAGCGCCATCAGCCCCAGGATCGCCATCACGTTGCCGGACGTCTCGAAGAACGTGATCAGGGCGTTCTTGGCCGGGTCCTCTTTGTACGAGAAAACCGGGATGTACGCGCCGCCGGACGCCAGCGTCTGGTCGAACTGGTCGGCGTGGATTTCGGCCTGCTGGTAGTTTGTAAAGCGCGCATAAAATGACGTATAGGCTTCGAAGCCGGTGATGTACCGCGCATCATCCAGCGCCGCGAAGAGCGTATTCTCCGGCAGAACAGGCGAAAAACTGCCGTAACCGTAGGGGAAAAATGCCGTCCCGACGATCGTCCACGTCTCTTCGGGAGCCGCGCCGCCATCCTCAGCCTGGCTCAGCACCCGCACCACGATCTGATCGTCGATGCTGAGATCGTATTCCTCCCCAAAACGCCGCTCGATCATGATCTCCTGGCTGCCCGGCTCTGGGAAACGTCCGTCCAGCAGCCGTATCGGCTCCAACTGGATCTGATCCAGCGGCTCGGAATAGCTGAAGACATTTGACGACTCGAACTTGTCGGCTCCGGGTTCTTTCCAAAAGATCGGGTAGACCATCTGGCCCTCGACCACCGACACATCGGGCAGCGCCCGCAGATCGGCCAGGGTCTTTTCATTATCGGGCTGCACACCGGGCGGGACGTTAAGATAGCTGCGGATCATCGCCAGCTTGTCTACGTCCAGATCCTTCTTCAACTGACGGATGGTGAGATCGCCCATGGAAAACAGTGTGACGGTGCCGAATACACCGATGAAGATGCTGAGCGCGACCAGGGCAGTGCGCGCCTTGCGTGACCAGATGTCTCGGAGAATCTTACGGCCTCTTGTTCTGATCATGGTTTGACCCCCATAGCTTAACCAACGGGCGAAGATTCAATACGCGTGGACGATGCTATAGTTGTAGAATTTACCGTAATTTCCGGCTCGAGGCCAGCGCGGCGCGGCGATCGAGCAGCCAGAGTGTCCCGCCGGAGACGGCGCACACCAGGAACAGCGCCAGATCAAAGACCTGATCGGCCCGGCGCTCCGCGATGATCTGCGCAGGATCCGCGCGAAAGAAGCCGATCAGTGCCAGCCCCAGACCGGCCAGCGCCCCGATGATCCACAGCCGCAGACCCGGCAGCCAGCCGAGCGAGGTCAGCGCCAGCGCCAGCGCGAACAGCACGCCGCCCAGCAGCATCCCCCCGGCCTGAACATCCAGGCGCGGCGCGAACAACCCATAGACGTCCGGCAGTTCTTCGACCAGCCAGCCGGGCCAATCCGCCAGCGTTTGCACCTCGTAACCGTATCCGCAGCCCGCGCTGCGACAGCCGCGCCACGCTGCGATCATCACCAGCGGCCCGGCCAGCGCCGCCGCATCCGTCCACGGGCGCAGCGGCACCCCCCGCAGCCGTGCCATCAGCACCGCCGCCGGGATCCCGGCCAGCAGCGCGCCGTGCCATGCCATCCCGCCCAGCCAGAGCTGATCGATCTCGCCGGTGCGCTCCGCGAAGTAGCCCCATTCCAGCACGATATGCAGCGCCCGCGCCCCGATCACGCCGGCGATCACCGCCGCGATCCCGACATCCAGCCAGCGCAGGGCCGCGTGTGGATCGGTGCGGTAGGCTTGCCATGCGATCACCGCCAGACCCAACAGGATCCCACCTACCAGCCAGGCGGTATACGCGCGAAGCTGGATCGAGCCGATTTCGAGCACAACTGGATTCATAGTTTTCCGTATTGATCAGTATCCGTGTGCCAAACATTAAAACGAGCGGGGCCGGCTGTCAACTTTTGCAGCGGGCTGAGCGGCAAATGTCGGCGGGATGTCAGCCCAAAATCAGCCGGTTTGCTTCTGCCCTGGTATAATGGTTGGTGGAAATTTAACCGGCTGCTAACTCAGGGCGGTATTGATACCCGTCCTTACTATCCCCATAGAGCGCGCAGGTGAGCCGCGCATACAGAAAGTCAAGGAGAAGAAGATCATGATTGGACTATTCTTAAGTCTGCTGGCGATTGCTGGCCTGGCGATTGCGGGTTTTGGCGTATTTCTGATCACACAGGCCGTTTCGCGCCGCGACCCGGTCCGTTCGGGTGTGATGCTGACGGCGGTCGGTCTGGTCATCGCCGTGATTTTCTTTATTATGAGTGCCGGGATTGTCGAGATCCAGGCGAATGAAGTGGGTGTCGTTTTTAACACCCTGAGCGGCGACTTGGCCGAAACACCCATGGGGCCGGGCCTGCACATCATCATTCCGGGCGTCCAGGAAGTGACGATCTATTCGGTCGCGCAGCAGGAATACACCATGTCAGGCAAAGTCGGTGAAGGTGCCGTCCGGGATGAAGACGCTGTAGAAGCACTCACCCAGGACGGGCAGCAGATCCGGCTGGATGTCACGATCATCTACCGTATCAGCCCCTCGAAAGCCAATGAGATACACGTCAAGTGGGAGAACCGCTACCAAAATGGGCTGGTTCGCCCCACGGTGCGCAGTGTGGCGCGCGAAGTTGTGGGGCAGTTTGATGTCCAGGAGATTTACAGCGAACAGCGCACCGAACTCGGCGTCGAGATCGAAGAGCAGACGCGCCAGGGCCTCGCACGCGACGGTCTGGAAGTGATTGACGTGCTGATTCGCAATATCGTGTTCTCGGAAGAATATGTGAACTCGATCGAGCAGAAGCAGGTCGCGCAGCAGGAAGCGCTCGAAGCGCAGTTCCGCGTGGAAGAACGCCGCCAGGAAGCCGAGCAGGCCCGCGAGCAGGCGCGCGGTGAAGCCGACTCCGTTTCGTATTCGCGCCGAGGGTGAAGCCGAAGCCCTGCGTCTGATCAACGAGCAGCTCAGCGGAAATCCCGCCCTGCTGCAATGGCGCTATATCGAGAATCTGGCCGACAATATTCAGATCATCCTGATCCCGTCCAACAGCCCTTACCTGTTTGACATGCAATCGATGGTCGATCAGGCGGGCGGGACCGTTGTCGCGCCGGCACCTGCGACCGAAGAACCGACCGAGGGGGATTAACCGAGCCTCATCCCCAGCGGGACAAAACGCCCCTCACCCGGCGAGCAAGCTCGCATCCCTCGCCCCGGCCCAGCCAGGGCGAGGGAAAAAGCCGGTACCGCTCTCCCCCTCTCTAGCTCGGCTGGAGAGGGGGCTGGGGGTGAGGCTAACACCGCTTGCCCCGATCCGCCCCATGTTGCGACAATCTCCGCACAGTCATGTGGCGGAGATTCACCGATGAAAACGCACAACACCCTGGTAGGATTCGCCCTGATCGCGCTGCTGGCAACGGCACTGCTGGCCGCGCCACTCGTTCCCGCCCCTTCTTACGCCCAGGCCGACGCCGGACAGATCGCCATCACAGGGCACGACGGCAATATTCATCTTTATGACGTGGCCAGCGAGACGGACGCGCTCGTGACCGATGACGCCATCAGCGGCATCAAGCTGTATAGCTGGCCGACATGGTCCAATGATGGGCAGTTGGCCTATTTCGGCACCAGCCTGTCGGATACCCCGCCCTATCGCTTCGCGATCTTCGTGCGGTCGGCGGCGGGCGACGATCCGGTGACGGTCTTCACCGCGCCGGATGAGGCTTTCACGTATGCCTACTGGTCCCCCGGCGACTGCCCGGACGGCAACTGCCGCGATCTGGCCGTGCTGTATACGAGTGCAAACGGCCGACTGGCGGTGCGGCGCGTGCGCTCGACCGGCGGCGGGGCCGAGTTCACGGTCGAGGATCTGGCCCAGGGCGGGCCGTTTTATTGGGACTGGTCCCCGGACGGCCAATCGATGTTCTGGGCGCGCTTCAGCAGCGAATTAGCCATTTACGATGTCGCTTCGGCCAGCGTCGTGCAGGAGTTCACCGAGCGGCAGGGCTTGCAGCGCGCGGTGGACTGGTCGCCGGTCGATAACCGGCTGCTCTCCGCGGTGCGCAGTGGTGGCCGCTCCGATCTCGTGATCTTCGACGGCGATACGCGGCAGGTCCTCGCGTCCGGCGTGGATGGCATCCTCTCGTTTGAATGGTCGCCGGATGGCTCGCAGGTCGCCTATGCCGATAACGATGGGGGCGGCTTGCATCTGGCCAACGCCGCGACTGCCCAGGAGATCGCGCTGGTATCGGATGACGTCGTGTCTTTCTTCTGGTCGCCGGATGGCGCGCGCATCGCCTATATCACCCTCCGCGTCGAACGCGACGATGTGAACCTCAAGCCGGCTCCGGGATCGGTCAAGCAAGAGGGCCGGCCGATCGCGCGCTGGCACGTCTACGACGTCGGTGCAGGGACGAGCACGCCGCTGGCCGCGTTTATCCCGAGCCGCGATATGCTCTATTATCTGCAATTCTATGACCAGTTCGCCCGCAGCCACCGGCTGTGGTCGCCGGACAGCCGCTATCTGGTCTACGGGGAAACGACGCGCGACGGGCAGATGCTGGTCTCTCTGCTCGATACGCGCACCGAGGGCAGCACGCCGGTCACGCTGATGGAGGGCACGTTCGGGGTTTTTAGCTGGTAGGGTATTTGAATGGTTCACACTGAGGAGGCAAAAAATATCCGCATCATGCCCACGATAGTATGGGTTGTGATTTTCGGGCTGGTTGGCGGGGTGGCTGTTGGGCTGCAAGGGCCGATGTCCAGCCTGCTCACCGAGCGCGTGGGGCTTATGGAGAGTATCTTCATCGTCCATATCGGCGGCGCGCTGATGATCGGCCTGCCGCTGCTGCTGCGCGGCGGCGGAAGTCTGGACGAATGGCGCAGCGTGCCGTGGTATGCACTGCTGGCCGGCGGCTTTGGGCTGGTGATCATCGCGGCGGTCAGCTTTACGATCCCACGAATCGGCGTCGCGGCGACGGTGACGCTCGTCGTGGCGGGGCAGTTGGTCGTGTCCTCGCTGCTCGATCACTTTGGGCTGCTGGGCGCACACGTGCGCCATCTCGATCTGCCGCGCGTGGTCGGGCTGGTGCTGCTGTTCGCGGGGGTGTGGCTCATCGTGCGGGAGTGATCGCTGCAAACGCCGCTGTCATACTGCGGGGCGAGCACGCGCCAATCGAACGCCGCGACGTGTGTGCGCAGTTCGGGCGGTGCCGGCTGCGGATCGTTCAGGCGCGCACGCGAGCGGCGCAGCAGATCGCGTTCATTCCGGTACAGCGTCGCGGGGTGCCATGCCGCCGGGATCAGCGCCGGATAGTTCAGGCGATTGGGCAGCAGCGGCCAACAGCCGCAGTACATCGCTTCGGCCACGCTGATTCCGAAAAAGTCCTGGTTGGCCGTGCTGATCACGAGGTGCGCGTCCCACAGCAGGCGCGCATAATCCGCGAACAACTCCACGTAGCCATACTGCACCACCCGCGCGCCCAGCCGCTCCCGCGCCGCCTCGAATTCGGCCGGCTGCTGGCGCGTGTTTTCGCCCACGATCGCCACCTCAAACGGCACATCCTCAGCAGCCAGCCGGTCCAGCGTCTTGAAGAACAGCACCGGATTTTTATCGTACGCCCAGCGGTGATTCCACACGATCAACGGCGGGCGCTGCGGATCGCGCGGCGTATGCGGCCGGTGGGCATCGTAGCGAGCCAGATCCATCCCCACCGGCAGGATGGCGCTTTTCGCTTGCAGCCGTTCCACGGTGGACAGGTTGTTATAGTCGGGGAAATGCTTCAGCAGGCGCGGCAGTTCCTCGAAAAACGCGTCCCGATGAAACGCGCTGTTAAAGAACACGGCATCGGCGGCCAGGGCGCTCGTGTAGTTGATAAACGCGTAGTGCTCCTGAAGCTTCTGGCGCGGCCCGGTGGGATAGGTGAGCTGGTTCTCGTGGAAATACACGGCGGTTGGCGTGTGCGCGGTGAGCGGACGCGTCAGGGCCAGGAACGTCGTCAGGTCGAGCATATCCGACGCGACGATCAGATCAGGCGTGCGGCCCCGCTTCAGGAATTCCTCGGCCAGCGTGACCGCGCCACCCAGCATCCGCCACTGCCAGAACTGCCCCGGCAGGCTCAGGATCTCGACCTCGTGCGCGCTGTGCGCCTGGTAGCCGCGCATCCACACGCCGTGCGAGCCAGTATCGTAGGGTTCGATCAGCAGGATAACCATTTTTATGAGAATGTTACTACTTTTCACGGGGTTTGGGATTACTATATAAATGCTGGCCTTGTCCAAAATTTCACAAAAGAATACCGGCCTGCAGAATGACCTGCTACATAAGCCGCCGGAGGAGGGCGAAAAGTATGTCCAGTCGTGTGTTATGGATCATTCTTCTGTCTGCCGGAGTACTTCTGGCCGCTGCCGGATGTCAGGGCGACAAGAAGGATTCCACCGCTTCCGACACCCTGACAGCCGTCAAGATGCAGCTTTACTGGACTCCTGACGTGGAATTTTCCCCCTTTTATGCGGCGGTGAAAGAGCATTTTTATCAGGACGAAGGTCTGGACCTTGAACTACTGGACGGCGGTTATGACGACAGCGGGAACTATGTGGAAGTGCTGCCGATCGTGCTCGGCGGACAGGCTGATTTTGGTCTCGCCGGCGGCGACCAGATCCTGCTGGCCCGCGCCAGGGGTGAGCCGGTGGTCGCCATCGCGGCGCTGCAGCAAAACAGCCCCACCGGATTCTACTCGCTGGCCGAGCAGCGTATCACCGTCCCCGATGATTTGCGAGGAAAACGAATCTGGCTGTGGGGCGAAGACGTGAGTTACGACCTGTTTTTCCATCATGTGGGCCTGGAATTATCGGATATTATTCCGATCACGGAAGGGGATGTGTACGGCGAGTCAGGCTACGATGCGCTCCTCAACGGGACGGTAGACGCCATGACGGGATACGTCTACAACGAGCCGAATGTCCTGCATGCGATGGGTTACGAAACTAACTTTATCCTTTTCCAGGATTACGGCGTGGACCTGTACCCGGATGTGATCTTCACCACCGAGCAGGTGATCCGCGATAAGCCCGACGTCGTTCAGGCGTTTATCAACGGCACCCTGCGCGGCATGCGGTACGCGCAGGATAATCCCACCGAGATGTCGGAGTATATCATGACCCAATACCGCGCTGATCTGGATGTCGCTTCTGAACCGCAGCTTCTGAAGACGATGCTGATCGCCGAAACCCTGCTGGCGGCTCCTATCAACAGCCCCTTTGCCCGGCGTCCGGGCATGATGAGCCAGGATACGTGGCAGGCCACACATGACGACATGCTGGCGCTCGGCCTGCTGGACCAGTCGCTCGATCTGAAGCCGCTCTACGATCTGCGATTTGTCGAAGCGTACTATGACGCTCGCAAGCCGTAACGGCTTGCGGGGCTCACGGCCCCGGCAATCGCATCAAATTCAGATTTCCTGGCCTCACCCCCGTCCGACCTTCGGTCGGCATCCCCCTCTCCAACCGAGTTGAGAGGGGGACTTATCGGTGCTCGCTCCCCTCTCTGGCTTGGCCAGAGGGGGCCGGGGGGTGAGGCCGTTTGGTGCATTGACCCTTGGCTCACGATCCGGGCATTGGCAGGTTGTCGCTCATCAGGCTGCTCATCACCGGGTCGCTGCGCGGATCGCACTCCGCCGGCACGACAGCGGATGAGGTCGCGGCCAGCGGCTGGTCGGGATAGAACGCGTTCCAGGTCATCCGCGCCAACTCCGCGATCACGGCGGACGAGGTGTCGAACTCCAGCCAGTCGCGCCCATAGAGCGCCGCCACGAAGACAAACGCGCCGTCCGGCCCGATCACGAGTCCGGCGTCGCCGTGCGTATCCGCGATCCAGCCGTGTTTGTGGATCACCGTCGTCCCGGCCGGCACCCCTGCTTCGAGAAACACGCCGATCTGGTTGGCGTCCATGGCGTGCAGCATCCGGCGGCATTTCTGCGCGTCAAAATCGTTTGGATAACGTTCGATCAGCAGGCCGGTCTCGTCGGCCGCGCACTGGTAGATACTCGCCAGCAGCCAGCCCAGATCCTTGGGCACGATCTGGTTGTACAGGTCCGGGCGGGCGCTGATCTGATCCGCGCTGGTGGTGATGGTGCCCCCGCCGACCGGCGGCTCGTCGTCGCGCAGGACATACTGCCGCATGATAAAGGTCCCGTTCAGCCCCAGACTTTGCATAAAGCCGGTGACGCGCTGCGCCCCACGCAAGGAATCGCCCTGCCCGATCTGCTCCAATAGCTGGTTGGTGGTGATGTTTTCGCTGCACATCATCGTATCCGCCACCAGGAACGCCTGATCGGCGGAGAGCGGCCCGTCGGTCTGCTGGAAATACGCCGCCAGGATCGGGATTTTCGTCAGGCTCATGCCGCTGAAGGCTACCCCGTCGTTGATGCTGAAGGTATCGCCGGTTTTGAGATCCAGCACAAACACGGATGCCAGCCGCTCGGAAAAGGGCGCGAATCCCTGTTCGAGCAGGTAGGTGTGGATCTGCGCACCAAGCGTATTCGCCAGCGTGCCAGATGGGATCTGCGCGCCGTTCCAGGGCGGGCCGCTGACCACGATCGTCTGGGGGGTCGGCGTCAGGGTGGGATAGTTGAACTGCATCACGCTGGTAAAGGGAACCACGCTGATGTCGCCGCTGATCTCGATCACGTCGTTGTACAGCCAGCCGGTGCCGGTGGGCAATTCGTCCAGCGCGACGCGGGTCCAGGGGACGAGCGCGTGACGTTCCAGCACGCGAAACTGCCGGCCGCCCTCGACGCGGACAATGGCCGGGTAGGAGACATCCGGCCCAAACCGCACATTCGCCTCACCGAGCGTGATCGCCACCGGCCCCTCGATGGTCGCGGTGGGGGGGGCGTCAGCGTGGCCGCCAGGGTAGCTGCGGCGGTGGGCGCGCCGGTGAGAGTCGCGGCGAGCGTGGGCGTGGGGATCGCCGCGCGTGTGGGCGTGACCGTCTGGATCGGCGGGTAGTCGCTGACGGCTGGCACGGCGGCCAGACTGCCCGCGACCGTCACCAGATCGACATAGACCCACGCTTCTGCGCCGGTGGCGTGTGGTACATCCAGTTTCAGCCAGGGCACAATGGTATGACGAGCCAGCACCGGATAGCGATCACCGGCGACGATCTCACCCACGATCGGGTAATCCACGCCCGGCCCACCGCGCAAATTCGCCTGCCCGATGGCTTCGGCTGTGACCGTCGCCTGCCGCGATGACTCGTGCGCGCTGCTCACCGGGACGATCCACAGCCCGGCCAGGAACAGAAGGATCACGCTAATCCTGAGCTTACCGATACACGCTGTAGCAACACGCGCAGCAGCAACTCGCGTCATAACATCCTCCTCCCGAACGAAAAAGAGCGATCCTGAAACTGGATCGCCCCCGTGGTGAGCGTGGAGGGAATCGAACCCGCAACCAATGGCTTAAAAGGCCACTGCTCTGCCAATTGAGCTACACGCCCACTGTCGGGCAAGTATAGCACAAAAACAGGGCTTTTCAACGGCGAATCCCGCCCCTGGTTTTTGGACGGTTTGCACGAGAACGAAATTTACTACAATTTAGTATAACGGTGTATGATAAAAGCGCGCTGGAGCAGTCCGGCACGTGAGGGTTTGATAGAGTTTCATTTAGACAAGTGAGGAGAAAAGAGCCACATGCCGAAGAAGAAGTATCTGTTCAGGCTGTTGTTCGTTTTGGTGCTGATAATGGGTCTGGCCCTGGTGGCCTGCGGTGATGACGACGGCGACGGTGACAACGAGGAAGAAACTCAACCTACGGCGACCGTTGAGTCAGCGGAAGAGCCAACCGCCGAAGCGACCGCCGAAGTAACCGAGGAAGCTGCCGAAGAGCCCACCGCCGAAGCGACTGAAGAAGCCGCGGAAGAACCGACTGCCGAAGCTACGGAAGTAGCGATGGTTGAGCCAACGGCTGAACCGACCGAGGAACCGACGGTCGAACCGACGGAAGAGCCGACCGTTGAGCCAACAGTCGAGCCAACGGAAGAACCTACTGAAGAGCCAACAGTCGAGCCGACCGAGGAACCCACGGAAGAGCCCACGGTCGAACCGACCGAAGAGCCTACCGTCGAGCCGACGGAAGTTGCGATGGTTGAACCGACGGTCGAGCCGACCGAAGAAGCGCCGGTGATTGAAGCGCCGGATCTGATCGACTGCGACGAGTACGATCTGAGCGAGCTGCAGATCGGGCTGGTGACGGATGTCGGTGAGATCGACGACAAGAGCTTCAACCAGAGCGCATGGGAAGGCGTCCTGTCGGCCGAGACGTGCGGCGCGACGGTGAACTACATCGAGACGAAGAGTTCCGAGGACTACGCGGAGAACATCGCGGAGTTTGCCGAGAACGACTACGACATCATTGTGACGGTGGGCTTTGCGTTGGGGGTAGCGACGGCCGAAGCGGCGGCGCTGTACCCGGACGTGACGTTCATCGGGGTGGACCAGTTCCAGGGTGAGACGCTGGCGAATGTGGTTGGGCTGGTATTCCACGAGGACCACTCGGGCTATCTGGCGGGCGTGCTGGCGGCGCGGCTGACGCAGTCGAATGTGATTGCGGCCGTGCTGGGCACCGACCAGGTGCCGCCGGTGGTGGCCTTCAAGGAAGGCTACGAGGCGGGCGCGTTGGCGACCAACCCGGACCTGACGATCATCTCGACCTACCATCCCGGCGCGATTGACCAGGCGTTCACCGACCCCGAGTGGGGCGCGGCGACGGCCAAGCAAGCCCTCGACCAGAACGCGGACGTGGTGTTCGCGGCCGGCGGCAAGACCGGCAATGGTGGGCTGATCGAAGTGGCGAATGCCGTCGGTGACGATGGCCCGCCGCCGTTCTGCATCGGCGTGGACTCCGACCAGTGGGAAACCGTGCCCGAAGCGCATCCCTGCCTGGTGTCGAGCGCGATGAAACTGGTGGATGTGGGCGTGGCCGACATCATCATGCAGGTCGCGGAGGGCACCGTCCCGGCGGGCAACTTCTTCGGACAGGCGGCGCTGGGGCCGTTCCATGATCTGGCCGACGCCGTGCCCGACGACGTGGTGGCCGAACTCGAAACCGTCAAGGCCGGCCTGGCCGATGGCTCGATCTCCACCGGCTACGGCGTCGCCGCCGAAGAACCGGCGGAAGAACCCACCGAGAGCCGTAGCGACTGAGGAACCCACGAAGAACCGACGGCTGAGGCGACCGAAGAACCGACGGCTGAACCGACCGAGGAGCCCACCGTCGAGCCGACGGAAGTTGCGATGGTTGAACCGACGGTCGAGCCGACCGAAGAAGCGCCGGTGATCGAAGCGCCGGATCTGATCGACTGCGACGAGTACGATCTGAGCGAGCTGCAGATCGGGCTGGTGACGGATGTCGGTGAGATCGACGACAAGAGCTTCAACCAGAGCGCGTGGGAAGGCGTCCTGTCGGCCGAGACGTGCGGCGCGACGGTGAACTACATCGAGACGAAGAGTTCCGAGGACTACGCGGAGAACATCGCGGAGTTTGCCGAGAACGACTACGACATCATTGTGACGGTGGGCTTTGCGTTGGGGGTGGCGACGGCCGAAGCGGCGGCGCTGTATCCGGACGTGACGTTCATCGGGGTGGACCAGTTCCAGGGTGAGACGCTGGCGAACGTGGTTGGGCTGGTATTCCACGAGGACCACTCGGGCTATCTGGCGGGCGTGCTGGCGGCGCGGCTGACGCAGTCGAATGTGATTGCGGCCGTGCTGGGCACCGACCAGGTGCCGCCGGTGGTGGCCTTCAAGGAAGGCTACGAGGCGGGCGCGCTGGCGACCAACCCGGACCTGACGATCATCTCGACCTACCACCCCGGCGCGATTGACCAGGCGTTCACCGACCCCGAGTGGGGCGCGGCGACGGCCAAGCAAGCCCTCGACCAGAACGCGGACGTGGTGTTCGCGGCCGGCGGCAAGACCGGCAATGGTGGGCTGATCGAAGTGGCGAATGCCGTCGGTGACGATGGCCCGCCGCCGTTCTGCATCGGCGTGGACTCCGACCAGTGGGAAACCGTGCCCGAAGCGCATCCCTGCCTGGTGTCGAGCGCGATGAAACTGGTGGATGTGGGCGTGGCCGACATCATCATGCAGATCGCGGAGGGCACCGTCCCGGCGGGCAACTTCTTTGGACAGGCGGCGCTGGGGCCGTTCCATGATCTGGCCGACGCCGTGCCCGACGACGTGGTGGCCGAACTCGAAACCGTCAAGGCCGGCCTGGCCGATGGCTCGATCTCCACTGGCTACGGCGTCGCCGCCGAAGAACCGCCGGAAGAACCTACCGAGGCCGTAGCGAGCGAATCGGACTTTGGCGTGGTCAAAGTGGGCGTGAATGCCGAGTACCCGCCGATGGAATTCGTGGACGAAAATGGCAATATCGTCGGTTTCGACGTGGATCTCGTCACGGCGATCGCGGAGCGCGCGGGGTTCGAGTTTGAACTCATCAACACGCGCTGGGACGGTATCTTCGTCGCGCTGGCGTCGGGCGAGTTTGATGTCGTCGCCAGTTCGGCCACGATCACCGAAGAGCGTGAAGAGACGGTCGATTTCACCAACCCGTACTTCTACGCCGGGCAGAGTATCGCCGTGCGTGAAGCGGACGCCGAAACGATCAGCACGGCGGAAGATCTGGCCGGGCTGCGCGTGGGCGTGCAGGCGGGCACGACCGGCGACATCTACGCCACGGATAATATCCCCGGCGTGGAAGTCGTGCGCTACGACGAGATCACCCTGGCCTTCCAGGCGCTGGGGTCGGGTGATGTGGACGCGGTGGTTAATGACAACATCGTCAGTGCCAACATCATCTCCGAGAACCCTGAGATCGGCGCGGTTTTGGTGGGCGATCTGCTGAGCGCAGAGCACTACGGTATCGCCGTGCAGCAGGACAAGCCCGAACTGCTGGACGCGATCAACACGGCGCTGGCCGAGGTCATCGCGGATGGCACCTACCGTGAGATCTATCTCGAATGGATCGGTGTTGAGCCGCCGGAAGAGTTCCAGCCGGCTGGGTAGTCCAGACTAATGGGGAGCGAGGGCACGCCGAGCGGTGGACTCTCGCTCCCGCTTCAGATCGGGTTCCTTGCTTGGAACCGCCAACTTTGTTGGACCGCCAACCCTGTTGGTGTTGGAACTGCCAACGCTGTTGGCGACAGACGCCGGGCCGAGCCTGGCGTCTCACATTAAAAACTAAAATGAGCGATTAGCCATTAGCGGTTAGCTCTTAGCTCAGTTTTCGGTGCGAAAGTTGTTGTAGGGGAGCACCCCTGTGTGCTCCCGGTGCGACGAGGTCGCACAAAAGGCGTTGAGCTTCGGTTTTGCTCAACCGGGCGGACACGGCGGTCCGCCCCTACACGGTCTTCGCGGTGAATTGATGTTTCGCACCGAAAACGACTTCTTAGGGCCATATGTGCCGCTAATGTTTTTCGCTAATGGCTAATCGCTAATGGCTAACTGCTTATTTTTTATTGACAGCCTGCGAGAAAAGAACCATGCCTGACGAACGAATGCGCACGGAGTCAAGTTTGTCTGCCGCACTCCCTCCCCCGGCAGACGATGGTGAACCCGCCCCGCCGGGCCCCTACGAACGGTTCATTGGCTGGGCCGCGGCGCTGCCCTGGTGGGCCATTATCCTGGCCATCGTTGCGGTGGCCGTCGTGTATTCGATGCTCACTTCCGCCGCTTATCGGGGCGTGCTTGAGTGGCTGGCCGATGATCCCCAGGTTTCGACCGAAGACAAATTTGAGGTGGTCCAGATCGTCGGGGATGAGCGCCTGATTGTGGGACGGGTCGAAACCGAGACACCCGACTCCATCAGAACGATCATCCGCCAACTGCTGACTGAGGTGATCGAGAGCGAGCGTGTGACCCGGTCCGGCTTTCTCCAGGCCGAGGACGATGCGACGATGACGGTTCGCACCGAAAGCGGGCTGGTCACGATCCCCAAGAGCCGCATCCTGACCGAGGAGCGCACCGAAACCGCCGACGGCACGCAGATCACGATTTCCTACGTCGAGCGCGTCACGGTGACAGGTGTGATGACCGAGCAGGACGACAACTCCATGACCGTCCGCACGGTAGATGAAGTTAAAGAGACATTCGATGCGTCGCGCGTGCTCAGCCGCGAACCTTGCGATCCCGCCAATCCCGACTGTAGCGAAGGCGAAGAGACGATTGTGCGCCGGGGTGAGATTGTTGAGGGGTCGCTGACCACGCTGAGCAACACCAACATCAATGTTGAACTCGAAAATGGCGATCCCCGTGAAATTCGCCGGAGCGATGTGGACTATTTCCACGTGCCAACGCTGACCATCGCGCTGTACGAACCGGCCGCCGATACCCCCGTTGAGGCGGGTTCCGAGGTGCGGATCGGCTTTGTCGAAGGTACGGACATCACGGGCGCGCTGGACGACCTCGATTCGCTGGATAACGTGCCGGTGCCGCTGCGCTATTCCGAAGGGGAAGCGCGCGCCGTGCTGGTCGCGTATCCTGATGTTGAGTCGGCAATGCAGGCAACCGCGCAGGGTGACGTGAGCGGCGTCATCTATCTGGAGAGCGATGATAGCCGGATGGCCGTCGCGGATTGGGTCGCGACCCACGAGGGTGCGGGCGTCGTGCTGGCTCAACCCCCGGCTGAGTGTGACAAGGACTGCCCGGTAACGGTCAAGCTGCTGGATCAGGAGCTCACCGGCCGGGTCGAGGAGAGCGGCGACGAGATTACCATGATCACCACGCCTGCTGAATACCTCGTGCTGGACAAGGATCAGATCGTTGAGAACCGCAGCATGAAGCCGGACGTGTGTGCGTTAAACAATCTGCGCGGCTGCAACGCCGGTCTTTTCCTCACGCTGCGGGTGACGCTGCTGGCTTACGCGCTGGCGGTGCTGATCGGGCTGTTTGTTGGGCTGATGCGTGTCCAGACCAACCCGGTAGCCCTGGCGCTCTCGACCCTGTATGTCGAGGTCGTGCGGGGGATTCCGCTGCTGGTGATCCTGCTCTATGCCGGTTTTGTGGTTGGCCCCGAACTGCGCGACGGCGTGAGACTCATCGATCTGCAATGGTTGAGCGATTTGCTGCCCGATTTTTCCTTTACGGCGAAGCTCGACCTGAACCTGGAACGACTGGGGATTCTGGGTCTGGCGTTTGGCTATGGCGCTTTTGTGGCCGAGATCTTCCGCGCCGGCATTCAGAGCATCAGCCGGGGGCAGATGGAAGCCGCCCGCAGCCTGGGGATGAGCTACCCGCAGGCCATGCGGTTTGTCGTGCTGCCGCAGGCGGTGCGCGTGGTGCTGCCGCCGCTCGGCAACGATTTTATCTCGATGCTCAAAGACTCGGCGCTGATCTCGGTGCTGGCGCTGCCAGACCTGCTCCAACTGGGACGGTTGTACGTATCGCGCACCTTCCGCGCCTTTGAAGGTTACAACTCTGTGGCGATCCTCTATCTCGCCATGACCCTGTTCCTGTCGACGATGGTGCGTATCATCGAGCGCCGGACCCGGCTGCCCCGATAGCTCGGAAAGAAAGAGGCCGATGAGCGAGAGAGAACCAATCATCCAGATTCACAACGTGCATAAGCGCTTTCATACACTGCGCGGCACCGTCCACGCCCTGAAAGGCGTCAGTCTGAATGTCCATTACGGCGAAGTGGTGGTCGTCGTCGGGCCAAGCGGCTCCGGCAAAAGCACCATGCTGCGCTGTATCAACCGGCTCGAAGCCGTGGACAGCGGGAGTATCATCGTTGATGGCATCCCACTGCGGGGCGCGCGCAACATCAACAAGGTCCGCACTGAGGTCGGGATGGTTTTCCAGCAGTTCAACCTGTTCCCCGACCGGACGGCGCTCGGCAATATCGTCCTGGCACAGCGGGTGGTGCGGCGGCGCAGAAAAGCCGAGGCGATGGCGAAGGCGCATGACCTGCTGGTGAAGGTTGGCATCCCCGAAAAAGCCGACGCCTACCCGGCGCAGCTTTCGGGTGGGCAGCAGCAGCGGGTGGCGATTGCCCGCGCGCTGGCGATGGACCCCAAGATCATGCTGTTCGACGAGCCGACATCCGCGCTCGACCCGGAGATGATCAAGGAAGTGCTGGACGTGATGCAGCAGCTTGCCGGCGAAGGCATGACGATGGTCGTGGTGTCGCATGAGATGGGATTTGCGCGGGCGGCCGCCAATCGTGCCGTGTTTATGGACGAGGGGCAGATCGTCGAACAGGGCCCGCCGGACGTGATCTTCAGCACGCCGTCGCACGAGCGTACCCAGCGCTTCCTGGACAAGATTTTGTAGATGTTTCGCCGCCGCCTGATCAAAGTGTTGAGTCTCACGCTGTTTGGCGTGCTCGTGGCCGCCATTACCGCCGAGATTGGCGCGCGAATTATGGTGGCGCGCGGCCTGCTGCCGAACCGGATGGCCGCCGATATTTTTGCTGCGCATCCGATCGGCTGGACGCTGGAACCCGACCTTGACGTTCACATCTTTACGACAAACGGCCTGGTGCGCATCCAGACCAATTCAGCCGGCTTCCGTGACCGAGAATATCCCCGCGCACGAGCCGATGCAGTCACCCGCGTGCTGGTGTTGGGCGATTCGTTCACGCTGGCGCTTGAGACGGCCCAGCAGGATACCTTCCACGAGCAGCTTGAAGCCCAGTTCGGCGGGCAGGTCGAGGTCATCTCTATGGCGGCCAGCGGCTATGGTCCCGCACAAGAGCTGCTCGCCTATGAACATATTGGGAGAGACTTCGCGCCGGATATGGTGCTGGTCATGTTTTACGTGGGCAACGACCCGCTCGATAGTGACCGCTGGGAGCATCTGCCCTACTATGAAGTGGATGGTGAGAACCTCGTGCTGCGCCAGTTTCCATACAAGGGACCATTCAATCTCCCCCTGGTTGTGGGACAGCGCAGTAACTTCGTGATGAGGCAGTCGATGCTGGCATTTTTGCTCGGTGTGGTAACGCGCGGGCAGGGGCGTACCCTTGTTACTGAAACTAACTCCTGTGCGTATCTTATCGCGGAGAATTACCCTGATGCCGATGCCACTGACTGGCAGATCACTGAAAAGTTGCTGCTGACGCTGCGTGACTCCGTGGAGGCAGACGGCGCAGCCTTTCGCTTGGCGGTCATCCCCACAGAGCTACAGGTACAGGACGACTACATGGCCGATTTTTCGGCACGATGTACGATGCCCACCTGGGCCACCTCGCTTACATACCAGCAGGATCGCCTGATACCGTTTCTTGACGCTAACAACATAACTTATCTGGATCTGCGTCCCAGCCTGCGCGCAGACGCAGAGTCTACCGAGCTGTACTTTTCTGATGTCGATATTCACTGGACACCGCACGGTCACGAGGTTGTTGCAGGGGTGCTGGCTAACTGGCTGCCGCTGCTGCCCGACAGTGATACTGCCGATCGGTAGGGTACGGCGGCCGCGCGAGTCACCACTCAATCAATGCGCCCAGGCTTCGCTTGTGTGTTTGCCCGTTGCTTTCGCAAGATCGTTGCCAGCGACACCAGCAGCACCGTCAGCAGCGTTCCCCCGGTTACGGCCAACCCGATCAGCAGACTCGGCGGCAGATAGCGCAGGTGGACTTCATAACGGCCTGCACATGGCAGAAACACTCCCATCCAGCGGTAATCCGATGCGTATACGGTCGCATCGTCGCCATTGATCCAGGCTTTCCACCCGCGATGATAGGTTTGGTTGACGATCAACAGCCCTGCCTGTGGAGTCTCGATCTCCAGCCACAGATTGCCGCCTTCCAGCCGTACAGCCGACAGCCTTTCGGTTGAAATATCGGCCGCTGCGGCACAGGTATCCGCGGTTGGCAAATCGGCCTCAATCACTGCTTGGTGGCGGTAGCTCTTGCCCGGCTGTTCAAGCCAGTGGAGCGCCTCATCTGCCGACGACACCGGCTCCACCTGCGGTACGACAAAGGCAAACGGCAGTGCATCGATGTTTTCCACGCTGCGCACGGGTCCCAATTTGTGGCCCTCGATCAGGGACGGGTCATCGGGCAGCGGCTCATCTGTTTTGAGCAGCAACCACCTTACGCCAAATAGATCCAGAAGATCGGGACGCACCACAGCGTCGAGCATAATCTGATTCTCTTCGTGCGGTCTGTCAGCAGGCCGCCCGGTCAGCACGTTGATCGCATTCGTCAAACGCTGCGGAAGCACGCCGGAATAGCCATTGAGAAAGCGCAGCCCGCTGTTCTCGGCCACATTCACTCGCCCCCACTCGTGCGAATCGCCTGTTTCGAGAAACGCGAACGCCTGTGCATTCTCGACCGGCAGGTTTTGGGGAGTGATATACGTCAGGGGATCGAGGGATGCGCCCCGGTAGATGATAGGCATGGCGTAACTCACGAGATCGACTGCGGCAACTGCCAACACCAATAACGCATAGTGCTGTTTCGGCTGTGATTGATACAGACGAACCGCCAGCAGGAAGCCGATGAGCGCCGCCACGAACCACACCAACCCTCTCAGGAAACGCTGTGGGAGCACGTCGAAGGACTCCACCGCATATGGCTCCTGGTAAAGTGCGGCCACGATCACGACGAGCAGCGTCATGCCGATCCCAATTCCGTAGACCTTCCGGCGTCGGGTGCTGATCGGCGCCTGCGAGCGCATCAGGATCTGGTCAAGGCCGTAGCCTGCCAGCACGGATATGCCTAACCCTGCCACCATTGTATGCCGGGCCGGATCACGGAACAGCGTATAACCGGGCACAATTTTCCTGAAGAGCGCAAACAGCCCACCGGAACTGCCAAGCGATAACCAGAGAAAAAGCAGGGTGATACCGCCCCAGAACAAGACCTCTGGATCGCGCCGCTTTGTGCGGAGGGCAACCACCGCCAGAAAGATCGCCGCGGTGCCTGAATAGACAGCAAACTCCGGCCAGACATAGTCTTCAATTGAAGGATCGTCAAAAGTGTGTGGGAGAACGTATCCCATCAGCATCGGCCACGGAAGCGATCCATAGTTGACGCTAGCCTCCGATAGCCCTCCCTGCCGGTTGCCCTGCGTTCCGATGTCCCATGTAACGCCCAACCTCGCCGCGCCAATCCCCAATGCGAGGATCGCCGCCGCGACGCCCCACAGGATGAACGGCCACCATTTTGAACGCTCCATCTGGAAAAAAATGAGATACAGTCCAAACAGCAGCACCAGCATCCCTGTGTACATGACGATCTGGTAGTTTCCCACGCCGATCAGCAGTTGGAGGCCAAACACGCTCGCCAGCCCCAACGCGCTCCACCACCCGGGTCGGCGGGCGAGATAGAGCAGCGCCAACGGTGCCCAGACCATGAGCGTGCGCCCATACAGGTGCGAATTGTGCCCGGCGGCAATTCTCACCGCCAGCGGCGCACCGAAGATTGTGATCAGCGCGGTCAGCCCAGCCCCTGCCGAACTGACTCCCAAACTCCGCATGAAGAGATAAGCTCCCACTCCGGCGAGCCAGAAATGAATGCTCATCATCCAGTTGAATGCGGTTGGGCTACGGAAAAGGCCGTAAATCCATTCAGGCGGATAAAATGGTATCGCTTGCTCCTCCACCAGCAGCGGATAGCCGCCCATAATGGTAGGTGACCATGTGGGTAGTTCCCCTTGCGCGATCATAGACCAAAAATGGTGCCGGATTGGGTAGCTCGAACGGACGGCATCGGCACCGGCCGCCAGCCGGTCGCTGACCAGCCCTCGCCCGTGAGATAGCATCACGATCAGGGCAAGTAGCAGGCAGACGCGTATCACTTCACGTCGGTCAAGCGGAGTGCTAGAATAAAGATTCAAAGGAAGACCGGCTTTCGGTTGACAGATGATTTCGGAGAGCAGGAATAAAGCGCAATTATATAATGGCCGCTGATAGCAACAAGCGTACTGTCGTTTCAGCCCCGTGTTTGATGATTGGGAAGATTATCGAGCCAACCCCCCATTTGGCCTAGGCGAAAACCCCCCGTTTGACTGTTGCCGTTTAAGGCTATTCCCGCTAGTCTCTAGAATGAAGGGACTCATAGCATCCGGTCACCATCGACCGAAGAAAGGGGAACGATATGTTTCTGGCACAGTCCGTACTGGACGATACGATCACCGTCAGCATCACGGTAGAGCAGTTGATCGCCTGGATGATTATTGGCCTCATCGCAGGCATTCTGGCCAGCATTTTCACACGCGGGCGGCACAGCCTGCTTGGCCTGATGTTTATCGGCCTTCTGGGTGCCATCGTGGGCGGCTTTTTGTTCTTCGACGTGATGGATCTGGAAGTTACCGGCGATCTGGCAACCGGCATCCTGATCCGCTGGATCGACATTCTGGTGGCCTTTGCCGGCTCGCTGATCATCCTGGCGATCACCAGCGTGTTTTACTGGCGCAGAATCTAGGGTTGTAATCTCTCATGCGGACGGACGCACAGCTCCGCCCGTCCATACCACCGGCAGATCAGAGGGCGGGGTCGTCAACCCGCCGTTTTTGTTATCTCATGTGGCTGCAATGCGGTGATGCGGCCGATTTTGCGATACACTTTATAGTGCCGATTGGCAGGGTTAGAAATGCATTAGCAGGTACAACGCGCCCCGGTCTCGATGCATCCAATGATAAAGAAACTGTAAAAAAGATGGGGCACGGCGCAGCGCGCCTGGAAACACTGGATCAGCAGCGAGGGCTAACACATGAGTGAAGCATTGAAACTGACGTTAGGCACGACTATCACCGGCAGCGAATCCTCAGGCGGGGGTACAGCACGAGCGCGTGATTATTATCGGCTCCGGCCCGGCGGGACTGACGGCGGCGCTCTACACGGCACGCGCCAACCTGAATCCGCTGGTCATCGCCGGGGATCTGCTGGGCGGGCAGGTCGCGCTGACGTATGAGATCGAGAATTATCCCGGTTTCCCCGAAGGCCTGACGGGGCAGGAACTGGTTGAATTGATGAAAACCCAGGCCGAGCGGTTTGGCGCGCGGATCAAGATGTTCAACAGCGTTACCGAGGTGGATTTTGCTAACGGCTCGCCCTTCACGGTGAAGACCGACGATGACCAGGAATATCTGGCCGACGCGCTGATCGTGACGGTGGGCGCGACACCGCGCCATCTCAACATACCCGGCGAGCACGAGCTCACCGGGCGGGGTGTAAGTTATTGCGCGACGTGTGACGGCGCGTTCTTCCGCAACAAAAGCGTAGTGGTCGTCGGCGGTGGCGACAGCGCGCTGGAAGAGGCGATCTTCCTCACGCGTTTCGCCAGCCGGGTCGATGTGGTCCATCGCCGCGAAGAACTGCGCGCCGGGGCGACCCTGCAGCAGCGGGCTTTCGCGAACGACAAGATTCACTTCATCTGGAACACGGTGGTCGAGCAGGTCACGGGCGACCCGGTGGTGAAAACGGTCCGGCTGCGCAACGTCAAGACCGGCGACGCGACCGACTATCCCGCCGACGGTGTATTCATCTTCATCGGGCATGATCCGAACAGCGATATGTTCGCGGGCAAACTCGAACGTGATCCGTTTGGCTATCTGATCACCGACCGCGAGATGCGGACCAACATCGACGGGGTGTTCGCGGCGGGCGAAGTGCAGGATCGGATCTACCGTCAGGTGGCGACCTCCGTCGGGCAGGGCACCGCGGCCGCGATGTCGGCGGAACGGTGGCTGGCCGCGCGCGAATAGGCGATCCGGGCCTCACCCCTCGTGCAATCTCGAGAGTCCTTGCTAGCATGACCTCTGTAGGGGCGGGTTTGTTAACCCGCCCTGTGCGATCCACTGGGTCGCCCCTGCACCTCAATCCCCGCATCATGGGCTCACGGTAGTGGTGACATTTGGACTGACGGTGGTGTTCGCCCGTTGGTCGGGGGACCCAAAAACGAGCGGAAGTTCCCTTCCACACAGGGGATGGGATGCGTCGTGAGCCAATCCAGATTCGGGCATCCGTCGAGGGTTTACCGCGGCCCACCCAAAAAGACGTGGCACGGGCTCGTGTGGCCGGGAGCTAGCGTTCCAGTGCCGCGCGATCCCAGTGCGCCAGATTGGCGGCCGCCTCATACGTCGTTTGGAAAAAAGCCAGTAACGTCTCATCCGGCGCAACCGCCGTCCTCACCGCTGTATAGGGCAGCAGGAACAGCCTCAGTACGTCATGGTAAGACGCCTCGTCCGGCTGAATAGGGTAGTCTTGGAAGCCCGCTGGCTCCGGATAAGCATACGCGTAGAAGGCGGGCAGACCGAGGCCCGCCCCCGCCCAGAAGCCGCAGGAACTGACCTCATGCGAATAGGCCTCGCGCATGACGAAGCGGGCCACATTGGGCGCACCAGGATGTTCAGGTGCCTGGCGCCCTGAAAAGCGCGTCATCGCCAGATCAAAGCCGCCCCAGAAGAAATGAACCGGGCTGGCCTTGCCCACAAAACGGCCGCGGAACGCCTTCAGGACGCGGTCGACCTGAACGAGGATCTGCCAGTGCCGCTGGGCATATTCCGGGTCATAAGCGGCATGGTGATGATCCTGCTCAAACGGCGTTCGGTCTTCGACTTCCACCGGCACGGTCCAGAGGGTGACGTCGAGGTCCAGGGAGCGCAGCTGCGTCATGAGGACCTGGAGAAAGTCGGCGACCGTGCGCGGCACCAGCTCCACCGACCGCTTCATCCCGTCGCTGGTCTCCAGCTGCAGCACATGGTCGATGAAATCAAAATCGATTTGGAAGCTCCGCGTCCCATAGGGAATGGGGGAGGTGGTCAGACCGCGCGCGGTGAGGTACAAGGGAGCCTGCCACCAGTGGTTCCACATCGGGCTCAGCGCCAGCCGGATCTTGCCGACAATCTGCATCCAGCGCTGCAGCGTCTCAGCGGTGTCCGACCACCCCTCCAGCGGCAGGTCGGGCCAAATCTCCGTACTCGAGAGCGGTCGTGGGGTGTCGGGTGTACCCATCCTGGCTCCTCCAGCAGTCAATCCGTCCCTGAGATTATGGCCCAGACACGGCGGCGCAGCCAACGGGCATGTCAGATCATTCGAGGTCTACCAGCGCGCGCGCGGGATAGTGGTGAACCTTATCCGTCAATGTTTCACCACTACCGGGCTCACGAATAAGTAATACGCCATTGATAAAAATGCATGGCGTTTTTTGTTTTTTGAGCTAAGCTCTTTTTTGTATCCGCATTCGATCTTAAGGAAATAATCGCCATGCCGCCCTGGCCCAAGAATCCGGTGATGTATGAGATCAACGCCTGGACCTGGCTGCGCGCCCTGTCCGAGAAATACCAGACCAAAGTCACGCTGGACTGTGTGCCCGACGCCGAGGTGGACGCTCTGGCGAAGTGGGATTTTGACGCGATCTGGCTGATGGGCGTCTGGGAACGCAGCCCGCTGGGGCGCAAGATCGCGCAGGAGCACGCCGGCTTACAGGAAGACTACCGCCGCGCCCTGCCCGACTACCAGACCGGAAGACGTGGTCGGGTCCCCCTACTGCATTCGCCGCTACCGGGTTGATCCGGCCCTGGGCAACCCGGCGGGATTGGCCCTGTTCCGCCGGCGGCTGGCCGAGCGCGGAATGCGGCTGATTCTGGATTATGTGCCGAACCACGTCGCGGGCGATCATATCTGGCTGAAATCCAGCCCGGAGTGTTTTATCCACGGCACGGCGGACGATCGGGCCGCGCAGCCCGATGCCTTTTTCCTGCCGGATGGCGGTGAGCAGGTCGTCGCGCACGGGCGCGATCCGTATTTCCCCGCCTGGACAGATGTCGCGCAGTTGAACGCATTCAGCCCCGAACTCCGCGCACGGTCGATCGAGACGCTGCTGGACATCGCCGCGCAGTGTGACGGCGTGCGCTGTGATATGGCGATGCTGGTGATCAACGAGGTGTTTGCGCGGACGTGGGGCGAACGTGCCGGACAGCCACCCCTGGCCGATTTCTGGCGCGTCGTCATCCCGATGATCAAAGTGCGCCGCCCCAATTTTCTGTTTATCGCCGAGGTCTACTGGGATCTCGAATGGGAGCTTCAGCAGCAGGGGTTCGACTATACCTATGACAAGCGGCTCTATGATCGGCTGGTGAACGATCCGGCTCGTTCGATCCTTGGGCACCTGTACGCCGGGACTAATTACCAGGAGCGGCTGGTCCGCTTTGTCGAGAACCACGACGAGCGCCGCGCCACTATGGCCCTGGGGCCAGGGCGCGATTTGGCCGCGGCGATCCTGGTGGCCACGCTGCCCGGCGCGACACTGGTCCACGATGGCCAGTTGGTCGGACATCAGGTTAAGCTGCCGCTGCAATTGGCCCGCCGGCCCGCCGAGCCGCTGAATACGCAGGTCGAAGCATTCTACCGGACTCTGCTGGCGGAGGTGCAGCACCCGGTTTATCACGAGGGCGAATGGCAGCTTCGTGACACGGTCGCGGCGTGGGATCTCAACGCGTCGCATCGTGCCCTGATCGCGTATACGTGGCGGCATGGCAGCGAGCGCCGCCTGATCGCGGTGAACTACTCCTCGGCATCGGCGCAGGGACGCGTGCTCCTGCCCGGGTTCGACGTGAAGGGGCAGACGCTCCGTCTGCACGACGCCTTGCACGACGTCGATTATGAGCGCGACGGCAGCGATCTGGACGAGCATGGCCTGTATGTGGATCTGATGCCCTGGCAGGCGCATATCTTTGTGTTCCACGAGGTGGAGCAGGCCAAACCGGCGTGATCTGTTTTTCACCCCTATCCTCCGTCCGACCGTCGGTCGGCACCCCCTTTCCCCGCAAGCAGAGAAAGGGGGCAAGTCCCTCTCCGCGTGCGGGGAGGGATTTAGGGAGGGGTAAACGCGAGGGTAGATTTCCTTTACAGGTGAGCAAAGTACATAAACGCCCGGAGCGCTTGTCCACCCGTTTCGACAAGATTTGAGACGATCTCAGTCCGTTTTTCCTCTCGTGCGATGCGGATCCCACCATGGGTAGGGGCTGTTATTTCGTGCGTTGCGTGCTACAATCGGAACACTGAAGAGTTTGAAGGACACACAATGTGCGACGATCGATGCTAATGCGCCGCGGCTTACCGCCCGGACTGGGATCAGGGGACGATATGAAGTCGGTGAGCTGGGAGATGCGCTACGAGCGCCTTGCGCTCTGGGCGGATGCCGAATGGCAGCAGCGCAACAGCGAGCAGCCCTACCAGTTGTTGTGGGCCGCCGAAAGCTGTGGCAACCAGTTGGCCCAGTCCCGCGTGAAGCCGCGCCGCCGCCTGAAGGGTAAAGCCTATTTCACCGGCACGGAGCAGGTGCGGTGCCCCGACGTCATCTCGATCAGCGAATACGTCGTGCCGGGCCGCCAGCCGATGCTCGGTGAAACCGTGGGCGCGTTTATCTTCAGCTTCGATCACCCCGACGGCGCGTTTGAAGTGCTGTTCGTCAGCTCCTATTTCCGCGATGACGATCCCAATATCGTGGCGGTGGCGCTGGTCCCGCCGGATCACCTTGACGCCTGGGTGAACTTCGAGCAGTTGTGCAACGAAGCCGTGCGCCGCCCCAGCCGCCGCCAGGATGTGTATATCATCGGCGGCACGAACGCGTATTTTAAGCCCACCGTCGAGTGGGATGAGGTCATCCTGCCGTCGCACGATCAAGGACGATCTGCGCTCGGATATGGAAGCCTTCTTTACGGATGGCGTGCCGATCTACCAGGAATTGAATCTGGCCCCGTTCCGCAAACTGCTGCTGGTGGGACCGCCCGGCACGGGCAAGACCATGCTGTGCGCGGCGATGGCCAAGCTGGCGCTGAAGAAAAAGCGGGTCGTCGTGTATGTGTCCGGCGCGGACGATGACGGCGCATCCTTCCACAAGATCCACCACGCGCTGAACGTGGTCGCCAACGCGGGCTATCCGGTGCTGCTGATCGTGGAAGAGATCGACGTGTATCTGCGCAAGGACGACAAGGCGCGTATCCTCAACGTGCTCGACGGGCTGGAATCGCCCAACAACCCACGCGGCGCGCTGCTGCTGGCGACGACGAATTACCCGGAAGTGATCGACGAGCGCATCGCCAAGCGGCCGGGCCGGATGGACCGCATCCTGGTGATCCCGCCGATTCAGGACGAAGAACTGGCGCGCCAGATGCTTGAGCATTACATGGGGCCGCAGTGGCAGGAAGATCACACGGAAGTGGTGCCGTTTCTCGTCGGGCAGACGGGCGCGTTCGTGCGCGAGATCGCGCTGCACGCCCGGATGCTGGCGGCGCATAACCAGCAGCGTGTGGTCGATCTGGCCATTCTGCGGCAGTCGGTCGCCAGCCTGACGCAACCAGATCAACACGGGCGACGATCTGATGCCGCGCCGCTCCTTCGGGTTCGGCTCGCGGGGCAGCAACGGCTCCGGCGGTGATTATGATCGCCTGCCCGCGCCCGAACGGGAATCGCTGGAAGAGTAGCGGTCAGCTTTCAGCAGTCAGCGTTCAGCTAAAACCACCAAAAAAGCAGGCTACGAAGCCTGCTCTTTTGATCTATAAACGCCACGGTGTGCTGATCGCGCTTATTCGCGATGAGTTTTAGCACTACCCGTTCGATCGGGCGAATGATTATATTTTGAAACAGCGCAACACACAGAGAATTGTGCGCCTACTGAAGCTCGTCGTCTTTGGGCAGGTGGCGCTCGATGTGGTTCTTGACCGCAAAGACGGCCGCTTCGGCCCGGTTGGACACCTGAAGCTTGCTCAGGATGTTGCCGACGTAGTTACGGACGGTGCCCTCGCCCAGAAAGAGCTGAGCGGCGATCTCACGGTTGGTCAACCCTTCTACCATCAGGGCGAGGATGCGCATTTCCTGAGGGGTGAGGCCAGAGAACGCCGACGCTTCTTTGACCTGGGCGGCCTGGCGCACCTCTTCGAGCAGCGCTTTGGTCATGGTGGGATCGATCAAGGCGTCGCCCTTCCCAACGGTGCGGATCGCGTCTACCAGATCGCTGCTGCCCACGCGCTTCAGCACATAACCAACCGCACCCGCCCGCACGGCGTCCATCACGAGTTCATCCTCGGCGTAGGACGTCAGCATGATCACCTTGGTGCTGGGGACAGCCTCGGTGATCTGCTCGCAGGCTTCGATGCCCGACAGCCCGCCTGGCATACGAATATCCATGACAACGATGTCGGGCTGATGAGTCACCGCCTGCCGGACGGCGTCAAGGCCGCTCTCGGCTTCGGCCACGACGGCGAAATCGGGTTGTTGTTCGAGCAGTGCCCGTAGTCCCGCGCGAACAACAGCGTGGTCGTCAGCGATCAAGATGCGCAGTGGTATCACTTGTGTCTCCGTGCTGTGGCTAGCAAAAAAGTGTAAGTGTGCCGTCGATGATTTGTTCATCGTTGGGTGCGTCCAGATTATAGCGTGGTAGTGGACATAAAATCCAGTGTATTGACTAAGAATTTTTTTACTCAGTATCATCGTAATTCGGATTGAGTTTTAGGTCAAATGAGAGCGCGCCATGGATCGACCTACCCCTTCCCAAAACAAGATCTCCGCTGAAAGCATTACACTGCTGGACGCGTTGAGCCGGGCGGCGGCAGCCGTAACGAGTGATCTGAACCTGCCCCGCACCCTGAAGATGATCACGGATATTGCCCGCGAGTTGGTCCAAGCCCAGTATGCCGCGCTGGGCGTGCCCGATGAGGACGGTGTCAGCCTGAAGGCTTTCACCACGTCGGGCATGACCGCCGACCAGTTAGCCCATATGGATCACCAGCCGCGCGGCCTGGGGCTGCTCGGTGCCGTGCTCGAATTGGACGAGCCGATCCGGCTGGACGACCTCACGCAGGATCCACGCTCGGCGGGGTTCTGTGGCAGCGCCCATCCCGCCATGACTCGCTTCCTCGGCGTGCCGATCATCAGCCGGGGCAAACGCCTGGGCAATCTCTACCTGACCGATCCGCTGGATGGGGAGCCCTTCAGCGAAGCCGACGAGCGCCTGATTGTGCTGCTGGCGCAGCAGGCCGCCGTCGCGATCGATAATGCGCGCCTGTCCGAACAGCTTCAGGATATGGCGCTCAGCCGCGAGCGTGACCGCATCGGCATGGAACTGCACGACGGCGTGATTCAGTCCGTCTATGCGGTGGGGATGAAGCTTGAGATATTGCGCGGGCAGTTCCCGATGACGTCTGGCACAGGAAAAGCAGTACCAGAGCATCATCGAGGATCTGAACTCGATTATCGAGGACATCCGCGTATATATCCGCAATCTGCGAACGTCGCGCGAGGAACAGGCAACCTTTAAGCAGCGGATCGAAAATCTGGCGCGGCACTTCCACGATTTCGCCCGCGTTGAGGCTGTGGTCGATGTCCCGTCCCGGCTGCGGGCGCTGACCGACCGCCAGCGCCACTCGCTGATCCAGATCGTGCGCGAGGCCCTCTCGAATGTGGCTCGCCACGCGCAGGCGACGCAGGTTGAGATCAAGGTGCGCGAAGTGGGCAATCACCTGCTCCTGACGGTGCGCGATGACGGGCGCGGCTTCGAGCCGTCCAAGTTCCGCGAGCCGACCAGTTTTGGGCTGCACAACATGCACCAGCGCGCCATCCAGCTCAGCGGCACGCTGACGATCGAGAGCGAAGAGGGTCACGGCACGACGCTGACGGTGCAGATTCCTTTCCGGCCGTAAACAGCCTCACCCCCCGGCCCCCTCTCCACGGCGTGGAGAGGGGGAGATCGCGCTGAGCAGGTAGGGGCGGGCTAACAAGCCCGCCCAGCAAGTCCCCTCTCCATGACATGGAGAGGGGATTTAGGGGTGAGGCTGTTATTTCACAAACCGCTCCACCCGTTCCCGACGCCCACTTTCCGCCGAGCGTAACATCGCCTCGATCACGGCGACATCCTGCATCCCCTGTTCGGGCGCGTTCCGGTGGGGAACGCCTTCACGGATCGCGGCGGCGAACGCGGCGAACTCGCCTTCGACGCCCGCGCGATCGGTGCGATCGGTGCGGCTGGTGCCGCTGGCGGTGGAGATCTCGATCTCGCCGGGCTGGATGCGCAGCGCGCCCTGGTCGCCCGCGATATGCAGCATGTTGGGCCACGGCGTTGGCGCGGCATAGGTGACGCTGAACATCCCCGTCAGGCCGCTTTCGAAGCGCAGCGCCGCGTTGAGCGTATCGGCGGGCGGGAGATCGTCGCGCACCTGCGTGACGACGGCGCTCACCTCGGTGATCTCGCCCAGAATCAGCCGGATCGCCGCGATCTGATGCACGCCGCCATCGAGAATAAATCCCCCCTGAAACGCCGACTCGCGCCGCCACGCCGTGTGATAATACTTATTGTCCGGTCCCGCGTTGCCGTAAATCGCCCAGTGACACATGACCGGCCGGCCGATCTCACCCGCGTGGACCAGTTCGGCCGCGCGGATGAAGGCGGATTCGTAGCGCCAGTTTTCCGCGACCATCCAGACCTGATCGGGGCGCTGCGCGTAGTCGGCCAGCAGATCACGCCCGGCGCTCACATCCGGCGCGGCGGGCTTTTCACTGATGATGTGTTTGCCCGCGGCGAGCGCCTTCCGGATCGCATCCGGCATGGCCGGGATGGGCAGTACCAGATCGACCGCTTCAATATCGTCCCGCGCCAGCAGCGTATCCAGGTCATCGACCACCTCCGCCGAAGCGAGCGCGGCCAGCGCCTCGGCTTTGGCACGCGTCCGGCTGTGGACGGCGACGACTTCATACGTATCGCCCAACCCCTGTATCGCGGGGAGATGTGCATCCCTGGCAAAAATGCCTGCGCCGACTAGCGCCAATCGAATAGGAGCCATACGAACCTCCGTTGATAGGTCAAAGCCTTGTTGGATAGGTGAGAGGCGGAGCGCAACCGCGGTGTTTCACAAGATCCGCCGGATCCTGAGCGCGAGATGCACGGCCAGCCGCGTCTCGGGATTCTCCAGGTCCAGCCCGCTGATCTCCTTGATGCGGTCCATGCGGTAGAGCAGCGTATTGCGGTGGATATGCAGCCGCTTGGCGGTGCGGGTCAAATTCCCATGTTCCTCGAAGAACGCATCGAGCGTGTTGATAAACTCGTTGTTCTGCGGGGTTCTATCGGCCAGTTCGCCCAGTGTCTCGCGGTAGAACCGGCTGAGTTCCGGCGATCCGGCCAGCAGCGAGAGCAGCCGGTAGACACCCATCTCGCGGAAGGCCAGCGGCGCATTCAGCTTCCACTGCTGCGCCGTGCGGAAAGCCGCCACCGCCTGCTGGAAACTCTCGCGCCATGCCCGGAGTTCGGAGGCCGATTGTCCCATGCCTGCTGCGATCTTTTCGCTGTAGCGCTCCGCCACGCGGCCCTGAACCGCCAGCGCCAGATCGCGGGCAGTACTTTCGTCGCCCTGGCAGAACACGATCACCTCGCTGCCGTAGGGCTGTACAAGCGCGCCATAACCCAGCGCGCCGGACTGCTCGTTACACAGCGCCTCGACCTGCCGCGCCGTCGGGATATTTTCGCGCAGGCCGCCCATATACAGCGTGGTATACAGGTGTTCCGCCTGATAACCGAGGCGGGTCAGGCGCAGCAGGGCTTCGCCTTCGGAGATCATCCCGCCCAGGAATTGTTCGAGCACGTTGCCCTGCACGCGCTTCTGCGCCTCGCGGATCGCTTTTTCCTTCGCCATTTCCAGCGCGCAGACCGCCGCGCTGTGCCGGGCAAAGGCCACGTCGAAAGCGTCGTAGGGATCATCTTCGGCAAAGACCAGCGACAGGAAGCCGCGCCCCATCTTGCCCGCGACAATCGGCGCGACCAGCCGCCGCAGCCCGAACTGGGGCAGAGGAATCGCCACCGGGTCCGGGCTGGCCTGGGCGACTTCCACCCGGTCGCGGAACAGCGCCGGCAGCGGGTTCGTATCGTACAGCGCGTCTTCAATCGCGGTCCAGCGCGGGGATTTGGTCAGCGGGCCGGCCTCGGCCAGCGGGTGCAGGCGCTTATCCTGCACGACGACGGTTTTGCCGATCATCTGGGCGAGGGCGCTGGTGAGTGCCTGAATACCCCGGTTTTCGGTGGAGAGCTGCAACAGCTGCTCGCGGATTTCCTGGCCGCGCGCTTCAGGTGAGGTGGGGTTGCCCATCAGCATCTGTGCGATCTGGCTCTCGACGCGGCGCAGCGAGGTCGTATCGGGCAGACGCAGCAGCGGCACGCCCAGATCGTTGGCCGCGGTTTGCGCCGGCTGGCCGATCTCACCGACGACGCCCATCGCCGCGACGTCCATATCCGCCAGATCGCGCACCAGCGTCGCCAGGGTGAGCTTATCGCTCAGCAGGTGCAGCGCGTCCAGCGAGAGCAGCGCCAGTTCGCCGCCCTGCAAATGGGGGAAGGCCGGCGGGCGCGTGTTCAGCACATGGACCCACGTGATCGGGCGATGAATCCCCTGGTGCCCGGCCGTGATCGTCGTTCCCACCGGCAGCGCCAGGCGCAGCAGGTCATGGATAGTTAGGGTAGACTGTCCAGCCATGGCAGGTCCTTAAACAAGCTGCTAGCCATTAGCGGTTAGCTACTGCGTCAGCTGCTGGCGTTTAGCTCTCGGCACTCGAAATCCGGTGTTTTGCAGGGGCGGACCTCTGTATCCGCCCAGGGAGCACATAGAGGTGCCCCCTAAGACCTTGTCACTCGATTATTTGAGACACAATGCCCTTATCGATACGCCGCGATAGCTATCCAGAAAGCCAGCCACCAATCACGAACAGCTAACGCGCTAATCGCTAATACACACTCAAATAACGATCCAGTTCCCACGGGCTGACCACCGGCAGATACTCGCTCCACTCGATGCGCTTGGCTTCCAGGAAGCGCTCGAACAGGTGCAGCCCCAGCGCATCGCGGGCCAGCTCGCTGCTCTCAAACTCGTCCAGGGCATCGCGCAGGGATGAGGGCAGCGTTTTGAGATGCCGGTGACGGTTCGAGACCATATACAACTCTTCTTCGGCGGCAGGGGGCAGGGGCACCCCGTCCTGAATGCCGCGCAGACCGGCATGCAGCAGCGCCGCGAACGCCAGATACGGATTGCAGCTTGGATCAGGGCAGCGCATCTCGATGCGCGTGCCGATCCGCTGCGGCTCCGACAGGCGCGGCACACGCAGCAGCGCCCCCCGGTTAAGCTGCGCCCATGTCACATAGATCGGCGCTTCCTGCCCGGACATCAGCCGTTTGTAGCTGTTGACCAGCGGAGCCAGCACCGCGCAGATCGCGGGGGTGTGGGCCAACTGGCCGGCCAGGAACGCCTGCGCCTCGCCCGACAGCCCATAATCGTTGGCGGCATCGGTAAAGCGGTTGGCCCCGGTGTGACAGTCCTCAAGCCACTGATGCACGTGCATCCCGTTGCCCGGTGCCGTGGTGATCGGCTTGGGCATAAAGGTGGCGAAGCGCCCCTCCTGCCGGGCGATAGTCCGCACGGCCATCCGCGCGGTCACGATCGCATCGGCCATCTTCAGCCCATCAGCGGGCGCGAGATCGAGCTCGTGCTGGCCGCCGCCCACCTCGTGATGGCTCGATTCCACGGTGATCCCCATGCTGCGCAGCCCGTCGCTGACGCGCTTCCGAATGGAGCGCGCCGCGCCATCCACCGCGTCAAAATAGCCGGCCTGATCATCGACCTCGAACGGGACGCTGTTGGGGGGCGCATCCAGAATGTAGAATTCGAGTTCGGGCGACACCATATACCGCAGCCCCATCGCGTCGGCCAGTTCCAGGGCCCGGCGCAGCGCCCCGCGCGGATCGCCGGGGAACGGCTGGCCGTTGGGCGTATAGACATCGCAGATCACACGGGCCACGCGGCCGGTTTCGGCGGTCGGTTTTTCCCAGGGCAGCACCGCGAAGGTATCCAGATCCGGGATCAGATACATATCCGACTCGGCCACCCTGGCGAAACCCTCCACGGCCGAGCCATCGAACCAGATCCCCTCGCGCAGCGCGCCCGGCAGACGGTCGGCGTCGATGGTGACGGTCTTCACCAGACCGGCGACATCGGTGAACTGGAGATCAACGGCGCGAATATCCTCGTCACGCAGGCGTTTAAAGACGTCATCACGTCGGGATGAATCAGACATAGTGCACTTTATCCAATGAATATAGAGAAACTCCCGTGATTATACCAATTTGCCGGCCATCTGTATTGTGACTCCTGACTAATTCGGATCCGGTTACAGAATTATTTGAGCGTAATTTGCGGGGGCGTATCGGTGCAATTCAAAAATTTAACCCCGATACGCGATCAAGATCGACCCCTATCCCGGCGAGCGTCCCGCAAGCGGGCTGCTCGCTTGCCCCTTTCCCCAGGCGTGCTTTGCACGATACTGGTAGAAAGGGGAGCGCCGCAAGTCCCTCTCCGTTTACGGGGAGGGATTTAGGGAGGGGTAAATCACGCGCCATATCCGCCATAATTTCTCAAAGTACATTAATACGCCCCTGCGATGCCAACCATCTGCTTCGTTCCTGCCATAGGGCGGAATGTAAAGGGAAACCGAAATTTCCGTGAAAATTGTATACTCTACGTCAATTTTGACTTGACTTTGTCTTTATGATATGCCATATTGAAGGTGCTGAAAGAGGGCTGCTTTGGCGACGGCGCACACACTCATCTCAACAACCCAGGTTAGGCAATGGGATGGCGGCCGGGTGTGGTGCGTCGGTAGCCGTTTGGTGGAGAGGGCGTATGTTTAACAGTATTCGATGGCGGTTGACGTTTCTGATGATTGTGCTGGCCATTCTGCCAATTGTGGCCCTGGGCGGGTTCATTATCTACCAGGAATTTCATGAAAACCAGACCGAGGCACACGAACTGCAGAGCGAAATCGCGCTGCGTGTGGCTCGTGAGACCCAGACCTATATCGAAGCGCGCCCGCGTGACCTCCAACTGGTGGCGGAAATACGCGGCCTGGTGAATCTCAGCCTGGATGAACAAAGAGGCGTTCTCACCGAACTGCTGGGCTTCGATCGGGCGAACCCGATCTTTGACGAGCTGGCGCTGATTGATCCTAACGGGCAGGAATTTGTGCGGGTATCCCGCCGCGCCGTCGTCGTCCCTGGTCAGCAGCGCGACCGCTCGCTTGACGAGACGTTTCAGCTCACCCGCAACCGCCGGACGGTCTATTACAGCCCGGTACGGTTCGATTATGAGACGGGCGAGCCGCTGATGTCGATCGGCCTTCCGCTGTTTGATCCCCGCACCGGGGAGATTACGAGCGTGATGACCGGCGAATTCCGGCTCCGAAGCGTGTGGGATCTGATTGCTGCGCAGGATTTTGGCCCCGGTGAAGACCTGTACGTTGTGACGATTGCCGCCGATCTCCAGGAGACCCTGGAAGAGCGCGTGATCGCCCACCGCAACCCGTCGGTAGTGTTGAGCGGCACCATTTTCAATACCCACGGCCTCAAAGAGGTCGATACCGGCGTGAACGGCGATCAGGTGATTCTCGCCGTCCAGACATTCGCGGCGGGTGAGAACCAGTTCGCAGTAGTGGCCGAAGTCACCACGGAGGAAGCCTACCGTGAGATCTATGAGAATCTCATGGTTCTGACCGCCGGCCTGGCGATCATTATGCTCCTGGCGGGCCTGACGGGATACCTGGTGCTCCGGCGCATGACGACCCCCATCGTTACGCTGGCGGATGCGGCCAAGCGACTGGGTGCCGGCGATCTGACCGTGCAGGTTGAGTCGAGCGGCCGTACCGAAATCGGCACGCTGGCCCGCTCCTTCAATACGATGGCGCAGCAGCTTCGTGAAGTGTTCGGCACGCTGGAAGCGCGCGTTCAGGCCCGTACACGCGACCTCCAACTGGCTGCGCAGGTATCCGAGCAAATGGCGACGATCCTGGATCCTGAGCACCTGCTGCCTCAGGTTGTCGAGCTAACCAAAGCCAATTTTGACCTGTATCATGCCCATATTTACCTGATGGACAACACCGGCCAGGGTCTGGTCCTGGCTGCTGGCGCGGGCGAAGCCGGCCGGGTGATGAAAGCGCAGGGCCATCGAATCCCAATGGAGGCGCGCAGCCTCGCCGCACGCGCGGCCCGTGATCGTACGCCCAACATCGTGAACGACGTGCGACAAGAACCCGACTTTTTGCCCAATCCGCTGCTGCCCGACACGCGTGCCGAAGCGGCAATCCCCCTGATCGCCGGCGACCGGGTGCTGGGTGTGCTTGACGTCCAGTCGAACCAGCCGGGGCGATTTGAAACCGATATTCTGGCGGTGCTCTCGACGCTGGCCGGGCAGATCACGGTGGCGCTCGACAACGCGCGCCTGTTCAGCGAGGTGGCCCGTGCCAGCCGTCACGAGCGCACCCTGAGCGATATTACACAGGAAATTCAGCGCGCGAACAGCCTGGACGAAGTGCTTCAGGCCGCGACGCGCGAACTGGGCAAAGCCTTACGCGTGCCCCACACCCGGATTCAGCTTCAACTGCCCGAAATGGAACCTGAGCCGGTCGATGAAGAAAGCGTGGAAGCATAACCATGAGTGCAGAGACAAATACCAGACGATCGATCACTTCTTTATCCGGCCCGGCTCTGCCTTTCTGGCGGCGTATTCGCACGGCGCTGATTGTGTATTTTGTGCTGCTCGCCGTGCTGCCAGCCGCCGGCACCACCGTCCTGATCACATCGCAGTTGCGCAGTCAGGCGCGGGAACAGGTGGTGGACCAGCTTGAGTCGGTGGCTTCGCTCAAAGTTCAACTGATCGACCAGTGGTTGATCGGCAGCCGGGCCGCGCTGAATACCATCACGGCTTCCGACGCCGAAGACCAGCGTTTTTCGGTGCTGACCACGCCGCAGGCATTTAATTTTGAGCAGGTTCAGGCATCGGTCAACCAGATTTTGATCGAGGCGGATGAGAGCCATGCTGGATTCGTCGAAATCTTCTTTTATGATCTCAAAGGCAATATCCAAAGCTCCTCACTGAGTGAAGACATTGGCAAGTCTGTGACTCGCCAGCCCTACTATACGTCCAGCCTTGCCAACGAGTATACCCAGTCGCCCTACTATCAGGTGGGCAGCGGCGAGCTAACCACGCTGATCACGAACCCGGTGCGCAATATCAACGGCCAGGTGATCGGGGTGCTGGCCGGGCGGTTGAATCTGGACGTGCTTGGCGAGATCATGCTGCACGATACGGGTCTTCCACATTCGGCCGAGACGTATCTCGTCAGCGCCCAGAGCAACTACCTGCTGACGCCCAGCCATTTTGAAGGGTACGAAATGACCCGCGCGTACCACAGCCAGGGGATCGATCGGGCGCTGGCTGGCGAGGATGGATCGGGCACCTATGATGATTACCGCGATCCACCTGTGCGCGTGTTTGGCGTTTATCGGTGGATCCCTGAGCTTCAGGCCGCGCTGGTGGCCGAACAGAACGAATCCGAAGCGCTCCAGGCGTTCAGTGATGCCCGGTTCAACGGCGTGGCGCTGGCCATCGGGACGGCGGTACTCGCCGTGCTGATCGGGTTGGCCGCCGCCGCACGTTTCTCTCAGCCTATTATGGCCCTGACCCATGCCGCGACCCGCATCGCCATCGGCGATCTCAAGGAACGCGCCACCGTGCGCCAGCGGAACGAGCTGGGTGTGCTGGGGGCTGCCTTTAACGACATGGCCGACCAGCTTCAGCAGTCGATCAACTTGCTGGAAGATCGTGTATCGGCTCGTACCCGTGACCTGTTCCTGACCCTGGAAGTCGGCGAAATGGCGTCGCGGGTGTTCCAGCAGTCCGATCTGCTGCCGCGCATTGCCGACCATATCCGCGAGCAGTTCGACCTGTACTATACGCAGGTTTATCTGATTGACGAGGCCGGGCGCTCGGCGGTGCTGGCGGCCGGTACGGGCGAAGTCGGCGAACAGCTTCTCAGCCGGGGCCACCGCCTTGATCTGGATGCGACGTCCATCGTGGCGCTTGCCGTTCAGACACGGCGTCCTGTGTTGGTATCCAATACCGCCACCAGCCCAGTTCACCGGCCCAACCCACTGCTGCCCGACACCCGATCCGAAGTGGCGATCCCGCTGCAGGTCGGTGACGAGGTGCTCGGCGTGCTCGATATGCAGGCCCGCCAGCCCGAAACGTTCCGGGAGGATAATGTGCCCGTGTTCCAGGCAATGGCGAACCAGCTTGCCACCTCGGTGCGCAGTGCCCAGGCCTATGCCGAAACGCAGATCGCCGTGGCGCGTGCCGATGCGCTCAACCGCCGCCTGACGGCTGAAGCCTGGGACAGCTACCTGGGCCGGGTCGGAGAGGACCGGATCGTGGCGTATGAATACAACCTGCAGGACGTCCGGCAGCTAGACAGCGGGCGGCTGCCTGTGTCGAGCAATGGTAATCCGCGCCAGCTTGCGCTCCCGGTCAAACTGCGCGGCCAGTCGATTGGCACGATCCAGATCGAAGAAGAAACAGAGCGCGAATGGACCAGTGAAGAAAAGGAACTGGTTGAGGACGTGGCTGAACGTCTGGCCCTGGCGCTGGACCAGTTCCGCGCGTTCGACGACACCCAAAAACGCGCGACCGAAATGGAGGCCGTGGCCGAAGTAGGTGCGCACGCCGCCGCGACTCTCGACCCGGACCGGCTGCTCTGGACAGTGAGCGAACTGGTGAAGGCTCGATTTGACCTGTATCACGCGCATATCTATCTGCTGAATGACCCGGGCGACACGCTCGGTCTGGTGGCAGGCGCGGGCGAGCCCGGGCGCTTTATGGTCGAGCATGGGCATAAGATCGCGCTGTCGCATGGAGCCAGCCTGGTCGCGCGGGCTGCCCGCAGCCGTGCGGGCGTCGTGGTCAACGACGTGACCAGCGCCGAAGATTTTCTGCCGAATCCGATGCTGCCGCGCACGCGCTCCGAAATGGCCGTGCCCATGATCGTCGGTGACGAGGTGATCGGCGTGCTGGACGTACAGTCCGAGCGGGTTGGGCGCTTCACGGGCGCGGATCTCCAGGTGAATACGACGCTGGCCGCCCAGATCGCCGTGGCTATACAGAATGCGCGGTCCTTCTCTCAGATTCAGAAACGCAGCCAGAACCTCGAAAAAGAACAGTCGGCGCTGGTGTCGCTGGCGCAGCAGCCTGCGTTTAGTGAAGGCGACCTGATCACGGCTCTGCAGCAGGTGACGCTGGTCGCTGCGCAGGTTATGGGCGTGGAGCGAGCGAGTGTGTGGTTTTACGACCACACGCGCAGCGCCATCGAATGCCGGATGCTGTACGATCAGTCCGATAACGCGTTTGCGTCTGGGGTGGTGCTGCATCGCGCGGATTATCCCGGCTATTTCCGCGCGCTGGAGATGCGCGGCCAGATTGTGGCCGACAATGCCCATACACATCCTGACACCTGTGAATTCTCGGCAGGCTACCTGACACCGCTGAACATCCAATCCATGCTCGATATCCCGATCCGTGCGGGCGAGCAGATGATCGGCGTGTTGTGCCACGAGCATGTCGGCACGCAGCGGCACTGGACGCTGGAAGAAGAGGCCTTTGGCGGTTCGATGTCGGTGATGGTATCGCTGGCCCTGGAAGCCGCGCGCCGCAACAAGTTGCAGGCCGAGCTTCGTAAGCTGTCCCAGGCTGTCGAGCAGAACCCAACCACGGTGGTGATCACCAACCTGGACGGCAGCATAGAATATGTGAACCAGGCGTTTGTGGATAACACCGGCTATGCCCGCGAGGAAGCGATCGGGCAGAACCCGCGTATGCTCAAGTCGGGCCGCACGCCCGCCGACGTGTACCAGCAAATGTGGCAGACCGTCGAGGCCGGCGGCACGTGGCAGGGCGAACTGCTCAACAAGAAGAAAAGCGGCGATCTGTTCTGGGAGCAGGTGGCGATCACACCCATTGCCAACACGCGCGGCGAGACTACGCACTATCTGGCCGTCAAGCAGGACATCACCGATCGCCTTGCCGCCCAGACCGAGCGCGAACAACTGCTCGAAGACCTTCAGCGCCTGAGCATCCGGCTTCAGGACCGCCTGAAAGAGATCTCAGCCTTGCAGGAGATCGGCGCGTATTCGGAAGAAAATCTCGCCCTGGATGAGTACCTGTTCCGCGTGGCGCGGCGCATCCCGCCGTCGATGCAGCACCCGGACATCTGCGGCGCTGCCATTGAGTTTGACGGGCAGGTCTACGGCGACCGGCAGACGGCCGAGATGCCGTCCCGGCTGGCGGTGCCGCTCATGGTTTCCGGCGAGCAGGTGGGCACCGTGCTGGTGGGTTATGTCGAGGAACGGGATTTCCTGTCCGAAGAGGAATCGCACCTGGAAGCCATCGCCGAACGGGTGAGCACCAACATCCAGAGCCGCCGGCTGTTCGATCAGGTGGAGAAGCGTGCGGTGGAAATGCAGGCCGTGTCCCAGGTAGGCGCAGAAGCCGCCGCTAACCTTAATCAGGATGACCTGCTGTGGAGCGTGGTGAATCTGGTGAAAGAGCGGTTTGGTCTCTATCACGCCCATATCTATCTGACCGATGACCGGAATCATTATCTGAGGCTGGCCGCCGGCGCGGGTGAAGCCGGCAAACAGATGGTCGTCCAGGGCCACCGGATCTCGCTGCGCCACGAGTTCAGCCTCGCGGCCCGCGCGGTACGCAGTGGCCAGCCGGTGGTCGTCAACGATGTGATGCACGCGCCCGACTTTTTGCCCAACCCGATGCTGCCGCTGACTCGCTCGGAACTGGCGACGCCCCTGGCGATCGGTGGACGGGTGATCGGCGTGCTGGATGTGCAGTCCGACGAGCCCGATCACTTCACAGCCGAAGACATCCAGGTACAGTCTACGCTGGCCTCTCAGATCGCGGTGGCAGTGAACAATGCCCAACTGTTCACCGAGCAGCTCGAAGTTGCCGACCGCCTGCGTGAAGTGGACCGCCTGAAGAGCGAGTTCCTGGCCAGCATGAGCCATGAACTGCGAACGCCGCTCAACTCGATCATCGGGTACGCCGAAGTGCTGCTTGACGGTATCGATGGCGATCTGACCGACGATATGACCGAGGATGTATCGGCCATTCACGGCAGCGGCAAGCATCTGCTTAACCTGATCAACGATATTCTGGATCTGGCGAAGATCGAAGCCGGCCAGATGGATCTGGTGATGGAAGGGTTCCGGTTGGGGCCGCTGGCCGAGGATACCGCCAGCACGCAGCGGGTACTGCTCAAGGACAAGCCGGTGGATATTGTGCTCGATATCCCCGACGAACTGCCCAACGTTCGCGCCGATCCGCTGCGCGTGCGGCAGGTGCTCAGCAACCTGATCACCAATGCCATCAAGTTCACCGAAGAGGGCAGCATCACGATCCGCGCCCGGAGTTACGAGCCGGATCCGTCGATGCTTCTGGTGTCGGTGATCGATACCGGTATCGGCATGCGGCAGGACCAGCTTCACATGATCTTCGACCGGTTCCGCCAGGTGGATCAATCGCACACGCGGCGCGCCGGCGGTACCGGCCTGGGGCTGTCCATCACGCGCCAGTTGATCCAGATGCACGGCGGGGATATCTGGGTCGAAAGCGAGCCTGGAGCCGGATCGCGGTTCCACTTCACGCTGCCCGCGACGACCCGCGTGGTCGAACGCTGACCGGATCGGACCCAACACATCCAAAGCATACCGAAGGGAAACAGCATAAGGGGCGGCCCTGGCAAGCCGCTCCTGTGCTGTGGGGTTCGTGATGACCTGCTGGTAAGAATGGATCGTTCGGCAAGCTGTCGGGGCGAATTGATGCTGTAGAACAAATTGAGCCGGATACAACGTCCAGGTTAACTATCCCCGTCCGACCTTCGGTCGCTTATCCGCACGCGGAGAAATGGGAGGGCCGAAGTCCCTCTCCGTTTACGGGGAGGGATTTAGGGAGGGGACACCGAACATACCCGGCATGATTGTTGAGACTGCAGCAATCCGCTCCCTCAAGACACCGCTTGCGTGACACGATTGGGATAGAAGCAATTCGCCACCCGCCGAATCTTTATTCTTATTTCACCTGAGTTGTGATAGAATTGAGATGATTAAGGCTGAACAGCCTGAGTGTAGAACCGAGGGAAATAATTCGATGCCTTCATTGATAAAGTCGGTCGTGTGTATGGCGTGTGGGCACAGCATGGGCCATGACCCGCTGCCGGATAAATGTGAAAAGTGCGGGTCGGACTGGCTCGAAGCCCAGTATGATTACGAACAGGCCGCGCAACTCTGGAAAGCCGGTCTCACCGGGCGTGTCTCGTCCCTGTGGCGCTATGATGAACTGCTCCCGCTCTCGTATTCGTCCTCGGTCGTCACCCTGGGCGAAGGGTGGACTCCGCTGCTGCCGACGGCGGCGCTGGGCACCGAACTGGAGCACACACCACCTGTTTATTAAGGACGAGCGCCAATCGACCACCGGCAGCTTTAAGGATCGTCAGGGCACGCTGGTCGTATCCTATCTGCGCGGCGACGGGCATCAAGGAATGCGTGCTGGCCTCGACCGGCAACAAGGCGGCGGCCTATGCGGCTTTTTGCGCGCGGGCGGGTATCCGCCTGTGGATCTTCCTGACCAGCACGGTCCCCGCCGAAAAACTGCGCGAATTGGCGCTGTACGGTGCGGAAGTCGTCAAGATCGCCGGGACGTATGACCAGGCGAAGCAGGTTGCGTCGGATTTTGCCGCGCGGCGCAAGCTTTACCTGGATGCGGGCGCGCAGAATCTCAACGGGCGCGAGGCGTTCAAAACGGTCGCCTTTGAGATCGCCGAACAGCTTGCCCAGTTGGAGCCCAGCCGGCGATGGGCGCTGGCGCGCGCCGGACTGGTATATCCAGGCGGTGAGCGGCGGCATCGGCCCATTGGGCGTGTGGAAGGGCTTCAAAGAGCTGCACCAGATGGGTCTGATCGACCGGCTGCCCAAAATGGCGATTGTGCAGTCTGACGGCTGCGCTCCGATGGCGGCGGCCTGGCGCTGGAAACTCGACAAGGCGGAGCCGGTGGTGCCGCGCACGCGTATCGCCGTGCTGGCGACTGGCGATCCCGGCCCGGCCTACCACTATCTGCGGGAAGCCTGCCTGGAGACTGGCGGCACGATGATTTCGGTGCCCGATGGCGACGCCTTCCGCGCGATGCGGCGGCTGGCACGGGTCGAGGGGATGAGCATGGAGCCGGCAGCTTCGGTGGCCTTTGCCGGGCTGGAACGCCTGATCAAAGACAAGGTGATCGGCCCGGATGACCGGGTGGTGGTCAACTGCTCCGGCCATACCTTCCCGGCGGAAAAGCATATTCTCGAAGATCAATACGTGCTCGATCTGCAATTCGGGGAGAACGATACCAGCGCCAATCACCAGCAGCTTGAAGAGGGTCTCGGCGCGGCGTTTGAACGGCTGGCCGAGCAGGTCACGACCGTGGTCGTGATCGATGATAACCCGCAGGACAGCCGGCTGGTGCGCCGTCTGCTTCAGGCCCACAAGAATTACCGCGTCTTCGAGGTGAACAATCCGCTGGATGGCCTGGACCTGGTCCGCCAGCGCAAGCCGGATTTGATCGTGATGGACCTGACCATGCCGGATCTCGACGGCTTCAGCCTGCTCGAATCCTTCAAGAACGATCCTGACGTCAGCGCCATCCCCGTGGTCGTGATCTCCGCCAAAACGCTGACCCCGGCGGATCGCGTCCGGCTGGAAGGCCGCGCCGAGTTGCTGTGGCAGAAGGGGAACTTCAACACGCGCGAGCTGGTAGAGCATGTCGTCCAAACGCTCGGCGGCGCGCTCGAAGATACGCCAGACGCGCTGACCGCCGCGACGAATGGACAGGTTGTCACCGCCTCCAAAGAGACGCTCACGCCCAAGCGCTGCGCCGCCGACCAGCATCATCCGCGATGTGGTGGTGATCGACGACGAACCCCGCGACTCGCGCCTGATCCGCCGGCTGTTGGAATCCACCAGACGCTACCGCGTCCACGAAGCGCCCGATGGTGCATCCGGCTGGAAAGCGATCCTGGCGCACAAACCGGCGCTGATCGTGCTGGATCTGATGCTGCCGGATACCACGGGCGAGGCTCTGCTGGAGCGGCTGAAGGCCAACGAGGAGACGCGCGCAGATCCCGGTGGTCGTGCTGACGGCCAAGGATATTCGCGCCGACGAACGGGAACAACTGCTCGGCCAGATCATCTCGTTGTTTGGAAAAGCCAATCTCGATCGTCAGGCGTTGGTCAATTCTGTCAACGAAACCCTGAGTGACGAATAACCTGGGAAGCGGCTCATCGCGCTCGATGTCTCGTATGACCAGCCAGGAGAGGCTAGAGGATATGACCTATCGTATTCTGTATGTTGAAGATAACTTCCAAAACAAGCGCCTGGTCAAAAAAATCCTTGCGGCGCGCGGCTACGAAGTGCTGGAAGCCGACGACGGGCTGACCGGGGTTGAATTGGCGAACCGGGAGCTGCCCGACCTGATCCTGATGGACATCAGCCTGCCGGGCATTGATGGCGTGGAGGCTACCCAGCGCATCAAGGCCTTCGAAGGGACATCGCGCATCCCCGTCATCGCGCTGACGGCGAACGCCATGCGCGGCGACCGCGAGCGCTTTATCGCGGCGGGCTGTGATGATTATCTGCCCAAGCCGATCAGCACCACCGATCTGCTGAACCTGATTGGCGAGTATTTCCGGTGAACTGAGTTATGAGTCTATGAGTTTCTGAGTCGTGAGTTGGCCTCACGCCGGTCCGCTTGCAGGGGCGGGTGTGTGAACCCGCTCCTTTTATCTTGGACCTCATTGGAGCCGATCGACGCCGGACGTTAATGAAGTTTGAGAAAATAAGCCGGATAAGGTTGGGTAGGGGCGGACCTGGTGTCCGCCCAACGCGGCGCAGCCGCGTGTCGCGCCGAGCGCGACTGGGAGCACACAGGGGTGCTCCCCTACATGACCGTGTTACTCGATCAGTTATGGGATGAGGCAATCAGCGGGCTTCCGGCTTTTTTCATAGCCGCACGGTTTTGACCTGCGGCGTCTGGCTGGCCTAACGCTCGAACTTATCACTCTTCGCCGGGTAGTTCTTTCGTACCCGGCGCATCTTTTTTTCACAGAATTGTGCTAAGATTAGAAGTAGTGCCATTAGGTATCATGATGTGTCATCCATGTGTTTTGGAAGCGAGGCACAAACCGCGATGAAGACCGTCCTCCGTTTGTTCGTAGTCCTGATGGTGTCCTCTGCCCTGGCAGCCGGGCTGTGGATGGCTGACCCGCCGCAAACGGAAGCCCGGGGGGCGTCCTGGACGGCGTATGTGTACGATAACCAGGATCTCGCCGGCACGCCGCGTTTTACCGGCCCATCGCCCTCCATCAATTATAACTGGGGCACCGGCGCGCCGGTGATCAACGGCGTCGACACCAGCCCTTATGGCGTGCCAGCCGATCGTTTTTCCGCCCGGTTTACTGGATCGGTGTTTTTCACAGCCGGGTCGTATCGCTTTACGGTGCAGGTGGACGATGGCGCGCGGCTGTATATCGACGGCGGCGTGCTGATCAACCAGTGGACGGGCGGCAGTCTGCGCAGCTTCCAGGCCGATTACAGCTTCGCGACCGACGGCAACCATACGATCACGGTGGAGATGTTCGACGCGATCGACCAATCCGCCATTATAGCCAGTTGGGCGCTGCTGGGTCCCCCGGTCCCGACGCCGGTTGGGGGCGGTGGCACGGGTGGCGGGCCAGGTACCCCCTGGTTTGGCGAGTTCTTTGGCAATACCGAATGGTCGGGCGTGCCGGTCTTTACCGCATCCTATGCGCCGAGCGGGCTCAACCTGAGCTGGGGCGAAGCCAGCCCCGGCGGCGCGATCCCTGCCGATTATTTCACGGCGCGCTTCACGCGCACGCTGAACGTTCCCGCCGAACTACCGGCCGCGTACTACATCTTCTACGCGCGGGCCGACGATAACTTCCGCTTCTGGATCGACAATACGATCATCATGGATCATCTCGGTGAGTTTGCGGGCGGACAGGTCTATGCGGCCCCGGCGACACTGCTCGACGGTCCGCATATCCTCAAATTTGAGTTCCGTGAGCTGACCGCCGGCGCATCGCTGGTCCTGACATGGACGCCGCCCAACGGCCAGAATCCCGCGCTGCCGCCGCCCGAAGGGGCCGTGTCGCCGTTTGCGGGCACGCCAGTGCCGGCCGATGGCACGGGCGGGCGGTGGAGCGCCACGCCAGCGCCGCCGCCGACCGGCATCCGCGGCCGGGTGATGGGCAATCTGCGCATCCGCCAGCAGCCGACGACCCTCTCGCAGAAGATCGGGCTGATGCCGTGGGGCACCGAGGTGGATCTGATCGGGATCAACGGCGCGCGCAACTGGTATCAGGTGAACTATAACGGTGTGATCGGCTGGTCCTTCGCCCCGTGGATCTGGCTGATTCAGGGATCGCTGGACCAACTGCCGACCACCGATGGCACCGAGCCCGAAGTCCGGCCGCCCGCCGCGACTCAGGGCGTGGTGATCCAGGCGTATGGCAACGTGCGGATTCGCACCGGCCCCGGTTTGCAGTTCCCGCGCATTGGCCGCGCCATCTGGGGGAGCCGCGTGCAGCTTCTCGCGCGCAGCACCAACGGGCTGTGGTATAAGCTTCAGTATGGCAACATCGTGGGCTGGTCGTTCGCGGCGTGGTACCGCACGGTGCAGGGCGATCCGCTCAGCGTGCCGGTGGCGGATCAGTAGATTTCATCCGGTTTTCCAGCGTGGATTTTTCGTAGGGGCGTATTGCAATACGCCCCTACAGCTTTTACAGCGCGTTCACACTTTGTAAGTTTTATTCATCATTCTGCCTCCTGGTCGCATGACAAACGATGAATGACAGATAATCAAGATTATTCTTCATTCAGAAGTGTACCATAACCAGCTTTTACAGTGCGTTCACACTTTGATAACATCTGCCTGCTAAACTACCGATGACTTGAGACGAAGCGAGACGGAATGTTCAACACCTTGCGTAACCGGCTGCTGGCATCTTATATCGCGATCCTGCTGATCCTGCTGCTGCTGATCGGCCTGATTATGCTCGTATTCCTCCGCACCCAGCCGGTGCCCACGGACTCGATCGTCAGCGACCTGACGGCCAAGCTGCTGGATGTGCGCGTGATCGAGTCCATCGAGATCGGCATCGGTCGGGGCGGGGGAGGTGGGGTAGAAAAGATCAGTCGAAGGGTGGAAGGACGGTTGGCATGGGGCCAGGGCATGATGCGTCCATTCGGTTCGGTGACGATTCAGGCGGTCGAGACGTTCCTGCTGGACGCTGCCCAAACGCGCGATGTGCGGGCGCTGCTCATCACCAACAATGGCCGCGTCTACTTCAATTCGGCGGACACATTCGTACCGGATGCGACGATCACCGAAGTCGAGCGCTCGCCGCTGGTCCCGGTGACGCGCGGCCAGTTGAACGGCCTTGTACGCGGGCGCTTCTTGAATCCTGACGGCAGCGAATGGCTGTTTGTCGCGCAGCCGGTGCGCCGCTTCATGGGCACGATGCAGTCCGATACCCCGCTCATCGTGATGGCCGCGCCCGTGCCGCGGGCGTCGCTGCGGCAGGTGTTTAATACGTTCGGCGATACTTTCTTTCGGCCACTGATGCGGGCCGGGCTGATCGGGCTGCTCATCGCTGTCAGCCTCGCCCTCGTAATCTCAAGTTCGGTCGCGCGGCCGCTCAACCGGATGAGCCGTGCAGCGCGTCGCATGGCGGGCGGCGACTACCGGCAGCGGGTGCGCGTCGAGGGGCCGCGCGAAGTCCGCACGCTGGCCGTGTCCTTCAACGAGATGGCGGGGCAGGTCGCCGCCGCGCAGCAGGCCCAGCGCGATTTTCTGGCGAACGTGTCGCACGACCTGCGGACGCCGCTCACCAGCATCCAGGGCTTTTCGCAGGCGATTGTCGAAGGCGTCGCTGCCGATCCGGGCTCCGCACAACATGCCGCGCAGATCATTCAGGATGAAGCCGCGCGGATGCATCGCATGGTCGAATTGCTGCTGGATCTCGCGCGCCTTGAGGCCGGCCAGCTTGATATGCAGTCGCGCGCCATTGCGCTGAGTGAGCTGCTGCACGGCATTGGAGACAGCCTGTCGGTCAAGGCGCAGCAGAAAGGGCTGCAGCTCGATCTCGACGTGCCGCGCGGCCTGCCCCGCATCGCCGGCGATGGCGACCGGCTGGCGCAGGTGTTCACGAATCTGCTGGATAACGCGATCAAGCACACGCCCGCCGGTGGGCAGATCGCACTGCGGGCGGCGGATCAGGCGGACGGCGTAACGGTCAGCGTTCAGGATACCGGCGACGGTATTCCCGCTGCGGATCTGCCGCGTATCTTCGAGCGTTTTTATCAGGTGGATAAGAGCCGCCAGCGCGACCGCCGCTCCGGGATGGGCCTGGGGCTGGCGATTGCCCGGCAGATCATCGAGGCGCACGGCGGCACGATCCAGGCAGCCAGCACCCCCGGCCAGGGCACGACTTTCACGGTGTGGCTGCCCCTGCCCGCGCCGGCCAAGGGCGGGGGTGTGTAGGGGTTTACTCCCCGCGCAGCGGCGGCTCCGCCAAGGATCGGACAGAGGCAATATGATCCGGGCGGACCAACACGAGCAGCGTATCGCCCGACCGCAGAACCGTCCCCCCGGTCGGAACAATAAATTCATTATCGCGCCCCAACAGCACAATCAGTGTGCCATCTGGTAGGCCGGCGTTCACGATCGGCTGGCCGGTAATCGGTGCGTTAGGGGACAGCACGAGCTCCAGCAGTTCGCTGCGGATGCTCTCCGGTGCCGTAACCTCGATGGGAGCAGCCGGCTTAGGCAGGGTCGGCTCATCCAACCGCAGGCGCTTCGCCACGGCGGAGAGTGTGGTTCCCTGCACCAGCACGGACGTAAGCACGATAAAAAATACCAGATTGAAGATCGTGCCGGCCTTTGGCAGTTCGGCCAGCAGCGGGAAGGTCGCCAGGATGATCGGGGCGGCTCCGCGCAGGCCCACCCACGAAATGAAAGCCTTTTCCCGGAGATTGAGCCGGGTCCAGGCCAAACTGATAAAAACGCTCAGAGGGCGGGCCAGCAGCATCAGCGCCAGTGAGATCAGCAGTCCTTCCGCCGCGACCGGGCCGATGTGCGACGGGAAGACGAGCAGGCCAAGCGTCAGAAACATCACGATCTGCATCAACCACGATATTCCCTCGTGAAAGCGTTTGAGGCTGGCCTTGTGGATCACGTTGCTGTTACCGGCAACCAGCCCGGCCAGATAGACCGCCAGAAAGCCGCTGCCGCCTAGCACCGTCGTCGCGCCATAGGTGAACAGCGCCAGCGCAACGGTCAGCACAGGATAGAGCCCTTCATATTCCAGTTTGACGCGGTTAAGAATAGCCACTGTCAGCCGCCCTGCACCGTAGCCAAACGCCGCGCCCAGTGCCATATGCTGGATGAAGAGCGGCACCAGTTCAAGCGCCGAAAGCCCTGGCTCATCCAGCAGCCGGATCAGGCCCAGGGTCAGGAAGACGGCCATCGGGTCGTTTGTACCCAACTCGAGTTCCAGCAGGGGCGTGATACGTCCCTTCAGGCGGATGTTGTTGCCCCGCAGCACGCTGAAAACAGCCGCGGCATCGGTGGCGGAGACAATCGCCCCCAGCAGCACGCCTTCGGTGAAGGAGAAATCGAGCACCAGCGTGGCGATCCACCCGATCACCACAGCCGTGATCAACACACCCAATGTCGCCAGCACGGCCCCCTGAGCAAAAACCGGGCAAATCAGGTTGATTGGAGTATCCAGCCCGCCCGCAAACAAGATCAGCACCAGCGCGATCACACTGAGAAGCTGAGCAGACCACGCATCGTCAAAATACACCCCGCCAATTCCTTCGGAGCCGGCCAGCATCCCGATCCCCAGGAACAGCAGCAGGGCCGGGATGCCCAGGCGGGTGGAAACCTTGCTGGCTGCGATACTGAGCAGCAGGAGCAGCGAAATCCAGACCAGGAGTGATTCGATGCCCGACGTGTGCATCAGGTGCCGATCACGGTCAATTCCCGGCGGAATGTCGTCAGGCTTTCCGCGCCGGCCGGTGTGATCACCATGTTATCTTCGATCCGCACGCCCGCCTCACCGGGGAAGTAGATGCCCGGCTCGATGGTGAAGACCATGCCCGGCTCCAAAATCTGCGTGTTGCCCTCGACCATATTCGGTCCCTCGTGCGCTTCGAGGCCCAGCCCGTGCCCGGTCCGATGCGGGAAATACGCGCCGAAACCGGCATCGTGGATCACTTTGCGGGTGATGCGATCCACATCCTGCCCGGTCACGCCCGGATTCGCTGCCGCGCGCCCGGCCGCGTTGGCCGCCAATACGACCGCATAAATCTCCTTAAAGCGCGCTGACGGCTCGCCCACGCTGAACGTGCGCGTAATGTCCGAGGCGTAGCCATGCACCGAGGTTCCGAAGTCGAACAGGAGCGGCTCGCCCGCTGTGACCCGGCGCTCGCCCGGCTCGCCGTGCGGCAGGGCGCTGTTCGGCCCGCTCAGGACAATCGGCTCAAAGGGGTGCTTGCCGCCGCCGCGCTTCAACTGCTCGACCACCAGGATCCCGGTGATCTCGCGCTCGGTCATGCCGGGGCGCACCTGCTCGATGGTGGCTTGCAGCGCCGCCTCGCTGATGCGGATCGCCTCACGCATGGAGCCGAGTGCCGCGTCATCCTTACGCAGCCGCAAATCCGCCAAGGTCGGTCCAATGGGTACAATTTGCAGGCCGGGCGCATGCTGCTGGATGATCTGCATTTCGAGCACGCGCATGCGCAGTTCTTCCACGCCGAGCCGCTTCCCGGCCAGTTCGAGCTTAGCCAGTGCCGCCGCAAACGCCGCGTGATAACCGTCCGTATCGGACCAGGGGAACAGGTTCATCGGGATGCCGGAGCCGGCCATCCGGTCCGCTTCCAGGGTGGGCAGCACCGCCACCGGATCGCGCCCCGGCGCAAAAAACACCACGAGGGGGCGCTCCATCAGGTGAAAGTCCAGTCCGGTCACAAATTGCAGATTCGCGCCGGGGATGAGCGCAACTGCATCAACCCCCGCCTTCTGGGCGATATTCAAAACCGTTTGCACGCGCGGGTGCATGATCGACATTTGAATTCCCTTTCAATAGATGGCCCGCCCAATCAATTTGGACTGATTTTATGGGTTGTGCCGGTGGATGGCAATTCGCCCGCTTTGCGCCGGCGTGGTGGTATAATCGGTGAGAGACGAATACGGTGAGAAGCAGGTGATTGACTGTTACTGTAAACTGTCTACTGTTCACTCTATCGACAGGAGAAACGACATCATGCGGCGATTATTGGCCTTTATTGGTGGGGCATTAACGGGGGGAGCCGTGGGCACGGCCGTGGCGCTGCTCTTTACCCCACGGTCGGGCACGTCGATGCGGCGCGGGATGCGGACTCGCTATCGGACGGCGATTGCGGCGGGGCAGGCGGCAGCCGCGCGGAAACGCGTGGAGCTTGAATCCGAACTGGTGGAGATGACCGGGCCACACCCGGCCGGATCACCGATGGCGCTCAAAAAACCGGGGAACAGCCGCGTATAACGTCGATGCGCGGGTCGTGCTGTGAAGCCATGCATAAAAAAGAACGCCCCGGATCGGTTTGATCCAGGGCGTGAGATTATTCGGTTTCGTTAGGACTAGCGGCCCAGACGAACAACCGAGCTGGCCTGCGGGCCCTTCGGACCCTGGGTCACTTCGAATTCAACCCGCTCGCCCTCGCTCAGCTCGCGGTAGCCGCTGGCCTGGATGGCTGAGTGGTGGACGAAGACATCGGGGCCGTTTTCACGAGAAATGAAACCAAAGCCCTTCTGCGCGTTGAACCACTTGACGGTGCCGGTGATACGTTCTGCCATTTTTGGAAGACTCCCTTCCCAGTGTGAAACTCAAAACGTCCAAAGGTGTAAGGGATCGGAGCCGCTTTTTGTCCAACCAACAAAAAACCCCCTGTGTAAGTTGCGTCACCGGGGATTCTCGGTTTCAGAGCATGCGAACAACTTCCCACTACAAGGAAGATTGTATATGAGGTAGGCAAAACTGTCAATAGGTTTGATACGAAAAAGACAAATTTGGTCAGGACGAGAACCTTAGGTGGACTACCGACCAGAGGCGAAGCCGGTGTTGGCGCTCTTAGCGGCCCGGCTGCACGGTCAGTTTGTAGTCGGCGCGGTAGGCTGTAAAGGGAGCCATCGCACCGACGATCAGTGTCGCCCGGCCCCCGTCGGGAACCGTGAAGCCTGCCCGCCCGGTATTCAGCGCGTCGAGCGCGACGACGTCCACCGTGGCGTTCCCGTCAGCGTCGATGATCACCACGGACACCGACCAATTCTGCGCCACCGCGCCCCGAATCCGCAGAAAGCCCTCCATCTCCCAAAGGGAGGCCAGCGTCTCGGCGTCGTCCAGGCTGCCCAGTTCCACAATGCCGATGTCGTCCAGCGCCACACCCGGCAGCGTTTCCCTGCCGTCGGTCAGGTATTCAAACCGCATCAGGATCTGTCGCCCGGCATACGCGCGCAGATCGATCTGCTCGTTGATCCAGGCGGCGGACTGGCCGCTGTAAAACGCGCCGGGAGCCTTCTCGCCGTGCAGCGCCGCCCGCTCCCCACCGACGATCTGCCATGTCTGCCCGCCGTTATCCGATACGAGCACGTGCAGCCAGTCGCGCTCCGCCTCGATTTGCCACCACGCGCTGAAGGCCAGAGTTGCCTTGTCCAGCCCGGTGAGATCAAAGGCGCGAGTCAGCCGCGCGGCGCTGTTGTCGTTGTTGTAGGACCACCACATCCAGTCCTGCGAGTGAGGTGCCGCGCCGATCAGGTGCGCGTCGTCGCTGCCGTCGAAACTCAGGGTATAGGTGCCCGGCCGGTCGATGCTCAGATAATCTGAGCCATACTGGTTCAGCGTGTCGATGTGCTGATAGCCGCTGCCGTCGCTCGCCAGCATGATCGGAATAATCGAGGTGGGCAGATTCAGCGTGCGATAGTAGTAGCGCCCGCCGCCCGCGTAGGGATCGTCCAGCGCATTCGCCACGATCCAGCTGCCGAACACCTCATCAACAGTCATATCCTGACCGGTCGCGGTGAGCGCCGCCTGTACCGACGCCAGCCCCTCATAATCCGAGCTGGCCATGATGCGGACGAAGTCCAGCCCAAACTGCTCATAGAGATAGACCAGGAACAGGTAGCTCGCACCGTAGTGCGGCGCAAGCTCGGCAAGGTCCAGCGTCCAGCCGTTCAGGTGTTGATCCGGGGCGCTGCAGAAATGCCGCGACGTTGTAATCGCCGATCAGCCCTGGCTCGAACCCGTTCAGGTGCTCGGCAAGCTGCGAGAGGCCCTCGTTGAACCAGCGTTCCTCGTTGCCGTCGATATGGAACTGGATCAGGTGCTGGTGTTCATGCGCCAGCGTCGTCAGGTAAAAATCCGAACCGAGCGGCGCGGTATCCAGGCTGATATAGATGATCTCGCGTTGGTTGCTGTCGGGACAGAGAAAGCGCGGGCACTGATCGTCGGGGTTAAACGCGCCCATGATGCCGCCGCCGATGCTCTCCTGGTTGATGATAAACAGCCGGCTGTCGCCATCGATGCCGGGGTTCCATTCTTCGCCATAAATCGACTGGTTCAGCGGCCAGATGTGGCGCTCGAAAAACGCCGCGACGTGTTCCAACTCGGCCGGATTGGGCCGCGCGCCGCGCTCGAACCAGAAATAGGCGTGTTCGCTGCGATAGGCCAGTACAAACGGCTCGCGCGTGCTGCTCAGGCTGCCCAGCGGGACAAACCGTTCGGCATCGCCCGGTTCATAGGCGCGGGTGGGGAAGGGGCCAAACACATCGGCGGATGTCTTCCAGCCGGCGTCTACCAGCCAATCGGCCTCGGATCGGTGGCGGGCGGTGAGGGGTGCGTCCGCCCACGAGAGGGTTTCGGTGCGCTTCCCTTCCTGCGCGCCGGTGATCATGGGAAACACCAGCGTCCCGATCACCAGCAGCCCGACAACAAGTCCGCGATTCCATCTCCGCCATCCGCCCATGCGTCCCTCGTTTCCCACCGCATCCCGCTACCAGTAGTTTAGCCTGGTTTGATTACCATCGGTCGAAGAAATATGAACAGAACGCCTCCCCCCTCGGTCCCCCCTCCAGCCGAGCTAGAGGGGAGATGACGGCGCCGCTTTTCCCTCTCCCTGGCTCGGCCGGGGAGAGGGCAGGGTGAGGGGCGTTTCTTGGCAACGTGTCCGGATATTTTTTGAAGAGCGTTAAACCCACCGGGTCGCCCCTACAAGCGTTTTATTCATCTGGGAATATGCTGCATCGCCTTCCCGCTGCGACCATTGGTCACGCTGGACGCCTAATCCATGGGCGTGACGGTGAGGGTATACGCCGCCGGCTCGGTCGTGGCGGGCGCAAGCCCCGAAACGACGACCGTGGCATCCCCATACTCACCACCCACCATGATCTCCCACTCACCGCCCGGCTGATCACCCCGGCCCAGCCAGCGCGTAACCGGCTCGGCGGTGTTGGTCGGTTGGACGAGCTGCACCACAACATCCTGCGTCAGAACGTTATCCATCAGCAGCCAGCCTTCGCTCTGCCAGCCGCCAGCACCGTTCTCGAAGGTTTCGGTGTAGCCGATTTCGGGGATGCTCACGTCATCGATGAGCATGCCCGGCTTGGTTCACGGCGTCGTCGGTGATGTACTCAAAGCGGACCATGATCTGCTGGCCCGCATAGGCCGACAGATCCAGGCTCTCCTGCACCCAACCGCCGCTCTGCCCGGTATAACCGGAGCCGTAGGCGTTGTTATAGGGATCTTCTGCTGTAGTGCGCGGCGTGCTGAGGGGTGTCCAGGTCGCTCCGCCGTCCGACGACACCATGACATAGGCGTAATCCCACAGGTTTTCGATGTAGTACCACGTCCAGAAATTCAGCGTCACATGATCCGCGCCGGTCAGATCAAAGCCGCGGGTCAGCCGCATATCGCTCTCGTCGCCCCGGTTCGACCACCACATGAAGCTCTCACTGTGCGCGTCGACCGGCACCACGGAGACGGTCGGGCTGCCCTTGAACGTTACCCGCACGCGCTGCGCGCTGTTCCCGCCCAGAATCTCAAGATAGTTCGCGCCCCACTGCGGCGCTTCAAGCGCGCGCGGAGAGCCATCAGCCTCAAGGATCTGGGTACTCAGGGCCCTGGGCAGATCCCCCAGATCCGGATGGTTGTAGGCGTAGCGCCCATCCCCGACCGACGAATCTTGCAGCCAGTTCGCCACCACCCAATCGGCAAACAGATCGTCCACCGTAACCGGCTGGCCAGTCGAGGGATCGCGTGGCGTTGATGGCTTCCAGCGCATTCTCGACACTTTTCAGGCCGTTGTCCGGATCGCGGACCAGGGTGGTCGTCGCTTCTTCGCCGTAGCGCTGCAAGAAGTAGGCGGTGAACAAGAACGCCCCGCCGTAATACAGGCTCCGATCGCCTTCTTCAGGCCAGTCATTCAACTGGATATTCGGCTGAGCCAGAAAGCCGTAGCTGTGGCCGCTTGGCCCATAGCCGGTGATCAGCGCCGAGAGTTCGGACAGCCCTTCGTTGAGCCAGGTGTCCTCGTTATGATCGACATTCTCGTGGACCATATGCTGGAACTCGTGCGCCAGCACACTCTCATAGTAGGGCGTGCCGACCGCCATGCCCATCGTATCCAGATTGACATAAAACATTTCGTGCTCGTTGGAGCCGGGCACGGCTTCGATGGGGAACTCGCTTGAACTGCCATAATAGGCTGCCACCCAACCGGCCAGCCCGGACACATGCAGAATATACAGGTGCGGATCCGCATCAATGCCAGGGAACCACTCGGTGCCGAAGACCTCATGCACCTTGGGGCGGATGACATTCTCAAACGTGTCCGCCGAGCGTTTCAGCCCGGCCTCATCGACCTGCTGGCCGACCTCGACAAACATATAAACATGATCGGTCTTGTACGCTAACCGGGCGTCGACCTGAAACTTCAGATCCAGATCAACGTTTTCGGCCCAGAAGGTCTGCACATCTCCGATTTCCAGTTCGGGCGGGGCCGCGGTGGGCGGATCCGGGATATTGGTGACGCCGAGCACGCGCCGCGCCAGGTCGATCCGGTCGCGCGGCGGGACAATCGTCTCTTCGATCATTTGCAGGGTGGCGCTGCCCGGAGCCGGTTCGTCCGGCGGCGGCCCGGCCCGGACCGTCCCTGTGCCGGCGGCGAGCAGGACCAGACTCAGCAGGCTCAGCCCTGCCAGCGCTCTGTGGAGTGTGTGACGTGTCTTGTGCGATATGCGCATATGGTATTTATCCTGTGTTCCGTTTCTCATATGTACAAGGAATCAGCGCTGCATACCCTGGTTTTACGCGTTTTGGGGTGTAAATGACCACCGCCGCCGGTATAATCTAGCCATTAGCGGTTAGCGATTAGCGGTTAGCTAAAAGCAAATACAGGCCGCTGATAGCTGAACGCTGATAGCTGAGTGCTGAGAGCTAAAAAACCATGCCACACCTCATCGACGAAGCCGAAAACCTGCTGCGCGAGCGCGGGTTCAAAGTTACCCCGCAGCGGACCTTACTGCTGCAAGTGCTGGCCAGCCAGTCGAATCACCTCGACGCCGAGGAAATCTACCAGTTGGCCCACCTGCAGGATAGCAGCGTCAGCCTGGCGACGGTGTATCGCACGCTGAATCTGTTCGCAGAACTGGGCCTGCTCGATCACCGCTACGTAGAGCCGGAGCACCGCCGCGAGGTCTTCCGCCTCTCCGACGGCCCAGAGCAGCACTACCTGACGTGCATGCGCTGCGGCACGCGCATCCTGATCCACACCGATCTGCTGAACCGGATGGCGGGCGCGTTGGTCCGGCGTAAGGGCGTGAGCGTAATCGGGGCGTGTGCGTGTTTCACCGGGTACTGCGTCGCCTGCACCGAGGAACTTCGCCGGCAGGCGATGGATGAGGCGGGGTAGCCTCACCTCCGGGCCGTGCAACGACCCGGCTATGAACCGGCAAGCGCCCTCAAGGGCGCTGCTATGAATTGTGTCAGTGACCAGGGCCGTTTACGGCCCTTTCGATAAATAGCCCGGTGCTTGAAGCGCCGCGGCAATTCTACCCGTGCGTCTCGAACTTCCGCGCGTTGTAGATGGCGACGGCGGCTTGATCGGCCAGCGAGGTCATCACATTCAGATGGTGCTTACTGTAGCGCATCAGCGGCCGCGTGCTGTCTACGTAGATCACGCCCAACACCTGACCCTGATAGCGCAGCGGCGCGACGATGATCGTCCGCAGCTTCAGATTGATAATGCTCTCGCGTTTCCTGAACTGCTCATCCGACTGGGCATCGGCCAGGATCAGCGGCTTCGTTCCGGCCATCGCCTCGTCAATCACGCTGTGCGAGATGATGAAGTCTTCTTCGCTCAGATACTCCCCGGCATACGAGCGGCCCATCTTGAAGCGCGGGCTCTGGTCGCCGTTCCACATCATCAGAAAGGCGCGATCGGCCTCGGCAAACGACAGCGCGCTGTCGAGAATGAGCGCGATGAGCGAGTGGACGTCGCGCTGGCTGTGCAGGGATTTGGTCACTTCGAGCAGCAGTTGCAGCGCCTTGAGCTCGTACACCTCCCCGGTTTCGAGTGACCAATCCAGGTGCTCGCGCACGTCATGCAGCACGCGATCCGCGTCTTCCAGATGTTTTTGCTTGCGCGTGTCGTCCATGGTGCCTTACTGCTCCTTTTCCAGTGCCAGCCGAACCCGCTGGCGCAGCACATCAATCGCCTGATACTGCCCGCTTTCTTCGTCATAATAAAACCAGTGCATCCAGCCATTGCAGGATGGCACGTTTTTGAGCCGGGCCCCGACCTTGTGGATCGAGCCGGTAATTCCGTCCGGCCACGATCTGCCCGTCCGCCAGGATCTCCGCGCGGTGCGGCGAGTGCTTCAGGTAGAGCATCTGGCCGGCGTGGAGATAATCGCGTTCCAGCAGCGCGCTGAACGGGATGCGCGTCAGCTTGACCTCGCCGGGTGCCTGGACGAGCGGATCGCGCGGGTCAAGCGGCTGCACGGCATCCACGCGCGTGCGGGCCGCCTGCACGTAAGTTTCGTCGGTGTCGATGCCGATCCAATGGCGGTGCAGCCATTTGGCGGCGGCGGCAGTCGTCCCCGTGCCGACGAACGGATCGAGCACCACGTCACCGGGACTGCTGCTGGCGAGGATAATCCGCTTCAGCAGTTCTTCGGGCTTTTGGGTGGGGTGCAGTTTTTTCCCCGCCGCGTCCTTCAGCCGCTCCGCCCCGGTGCAGATCGGGATGGACCACATGCTGCCGAACTGCTTCTCGTCGTTGAACTGCTTCATGGTGTGGTGATGGAAGGTGTAGCGGCTTTTGTCGGAATACTTGGCCCAGATCACGAATTCCACGTCGTTTTTCAGGCGCGTGCCCCGGAAATTCGGCATGGCGTTCGGCTTATACCATGCCACGGTATTCAGGAACCAGAAGCCGAGGTCTTGCAGGATCGCGCCGACGCGGAAGATATTATGATAGGTGCCGGAGATCCAGAGCGTCGCCGTCGGTTTCATGACGCGGCGTGCGGCGTGCAGCCACGCCCGCGTAAAATCGTCGTAGGCGGTGAAGCCGTCGAACTGGTCCCACTCGTCATCGACCGCATCCACGCGCGTCAGGTTGGGCCGCCAAAGTTCGTTGCGCAGCTGCAGGTTATAGGGCGGGTCGGCAAAGACGAGATCGACGCTCCGGCGCGGCAGCGTGTCCAGAACCTCGATGGCATCCCCAAGAATAATCTGATCGATCATGGTTACATCCCCTCGCGCGCCATCTGTACAAACGCCCGTACACCAATCAGCGCCGATACCGCCGGCGGCCACACGATCCCAAAGCCGGTCAGCGCGCCGAACAGCAGGTCACTCTGGACCGAGCCATCTCCCTCGCCCGGAAGACGGAAGCCGATCCAGCCGGCCAGCAAAAAAAGCGCCACCAGGAACACCCACGCGGCGAGATTCGGACGGCGCGGCGGCGTGATGCTATCCAGCCATGAGATCCTGCGGCGCAGCCGGACCGTGGCGTAGAGCATCACAATCATCATCCCGCCCAATACGGCGATCAGCAGCAGGCCGGTCCCGGTGATCTGATCCTGCGCGTAACCGATGACCAGCGCCGCCCACAGGATCGCGCCCATCAGACCGCGCTCGACTCGCGTCAGCCGCCAGTCCTCGCGCCGGTACAGATCGGCGGGGGGCAGTGCCCACCGGATGACCCCGCACGCCAGCAGCCCAATCGCCAGCGCCAGCAATGCGGGTATCAGATCCACATCGGGAACACTCTCATCGGACACAACCGGGAACCAGCGCACCCAGATTCCCCACGCCAGGCCCGCCGTCAGCGCCACACCGGCATCCAGGGGACGCGCTTTGCGACCACTGGCAAGCATCAGGAAGGCGGCCAGCGCCAGCATAAACGCGAGCGGCTGCGCGGCCAGCGGCCGGATCACGAGGCTGATCGGCAGGTCGCGCGTGGTGATGTGGCTGATCAGCGTGGCGTTGACCAGCCCATACAACCCGGCCAGGATCAGCAAGCTGAACACGTCGTTGACCTGCAAGCGCTCGATCAGGTCCAGCGCGGTCGCCGCCAGCGCGAGATAGACTGCGGCAATCGCGCCCCATTCCAGCACGTTAAAATTGGTCGGCTGCTGCCAGACTACCCATTCGGAAAAGACGAGCAGCAGCGCGGCGAAGCTCAGGCGCATGCCCCAGCCGGTCCAACGCTCGCGGATGTGTTCGCGCATTCTCTCTCCTACGTGATACGGCCCGGTTTGGTTCCAGGGAGCACTCACTTCAACGCCTGCTGATTTTATCCATCACGCCCTGATCTTACACCTAAAATCGACGATTGACCTTGTAAATCTGGGCGCGAGGCATAAAATCGGCATGAATTTTTTTCCACTCAGGATGATCCTATGAGCCACACGCCGTACACGTTCCGCCCAATGACCGACGCCGATATTCCGCGCCTGTCCGAGATCCGTCCCAGCTTCGTCAGCCCGACGGTGCTGGCGATCGAGCGGTCCGGCAGCGGGTTTGAGGTTGGCTGGCGGCTGGTCGAGCGCCCGCTGCCACAGCCATTCGACAAGGGGCATCGCTACGATTTTGACGAGCGTGAGCAGGAAAACATCCGGCAGCGCTTCCAGCAGGGGGATGGGCTGCATCTGGTGGTGGAATACGGCGGGCAAATCGCGGGCATTCTGGATATGGTCCCGCAGGAATGGAATCATACCGTGTTTATCTGGAACATCATGCTCGATACGGCGATTCGCGGGCAGGGGGTTGGGCGCGCGCTGTTCCAGCGGGCCGTGGACTGGGCGCGGCAGTTGGGCTACCGCGCGCTGGTGCTCGAAACGCAGACGAACAATGTGCCCGCCTGCAAATTCTACGCCGCGATGGGCTGCCGCCTCGAAGGAATCCGCGAGATGCTGTATACCAACCGGGATATTGAGCGGAATGAAGTCGCGATTTTCTGGGTCTACAGCTTGCAGGAGGACGTATGACCGGCACGGTGGAATATTCGTTTGACCGCCCGCTCGCGCCCGACGATGTGCAGCGGCTGCTCAACGAGACGTCATGGGCCGCCAACCGCCCGCTGTCGGACATCCAGACCATGCTGGATGGCTCGTTATGCGTCGGGGCGTGGTTGGACGGCCGGCTGGTCGGTTTTGCGCGCGCTGTGACCGACGGCGTTTACCGGGCGCTGCTCGAAGATGTCGTCGTGGATGAAAGCCTGCGCGGCCAGGGGATCGGCGGGGCGCTGGTTGAGCAGATGCTCGAACGGCTTGCCCCGGTTCAGCAGGTGCTGCTCGTGTGCGGGGATCACCTCGTCCCGTTTTACAGCGCGTTCGGCTTTTCGCTGATGACCCTGCCGGTCATGCAGCTGTGGAAGGGGTGAGGACCCTATTGGCCCCTCCCTAAATCCCTCCCCACAATGTGGAGAGGGACTTGACGGCGTCTGTTTTCCCCTCTCCACCCTGTGGGGAGGGGGCAGGGGGAGGGGCTAAGACTCTACTTGTTCACCGTCATCGCCAGCAGCGTTTCGACCACCTCCACCAGCGCGACCGGCACGCCCATATGCTCGACAACGGGCGCGAACGCGGCAAGATCCACCAACGCGTCGGCCTGGGGCTGCGTCCGTAAGAATGTCATGACGCGCCGCCAGAGCGGATACGATTGGGCGGGCGTGAGCAGCCGCGCCCACACCGCCGCGACCTTCGCCAGCAGCGCCGCGCGTTCGGCAGTGTCGCGCGTTTCCAGGCACGCTTCGAGCGCCAGCGTGATCGCGTCCTCCTGCTGGTTCTGCGCCTGGCTTTGCGCGTCCATATACGGCGCGAGATGGGCCAGGGCACTGGCGCGATCATAATCATCCTGAATCCCCAGGGCGGTGTCGAGGGCCTCGTCCAGAATCGGGTAGCGCAGTCCCGGCGACGAGTGCGGGATCAGTTCGAGCAGCGCGTTGACCCGCTGGTAGCGGTTGGGTACATCGTGCGCCGCGGCCAGCGCCGCCTCGTGCAGACGTTCGGGCAGGCGCGGCAGCAGGGCGGTCAGGACGTGCATCCGGTCATAGGGCGTGTGGATGGTCTCGCCCACCTCGACCGCGCGATCCAGCAGTTCGTCGGGCAGCACGGGCGCGATCGCGGCCAGGATATTCGCTTTGTGGTGCGGCGGCTTGACAGCCTGCGCCAGATTGATCGCATCCAGCCCGACGCGGCGGCGCGGCTCCGGCGGCAGATGCGGCATCAGCGCGCTGAGCGAGGGGACACGCTCCAGCGGATCGAGGATGGTATAGGCGTCGGCCAGCGCATCCGCCATCTGCTCCGGGATCAGGTGCGGGGCCAGGAACACCAGCGCCCGCGCGCGCTCGCTCTCGTCGGGGATCGATCGCGTCGCCTTGAGCGCCTCTTGCAGCGCCCGCCGCCGGAGGTCGTCTGGCAGGTGCGGCGCGAGATCGACCAGGGCCACGACACGGTCATAACGCCGTTCGATGGCGGTCGCGGCGGCCATGGCATCCGCGAGGGCGCGCGCGCGCGCGGTGGCCGACAGATAGGGGGCGATGGCGGCCAGCGCCTCGGCGCGGGCTTCGGCGGGCTTGATCTCGCGCGCCGTGGTAAAAGCGGCCACCTGCAAATCGGGTGGCAGGTGCGACGACAGCCTTTTCAGCGCGACAGCCCGTTCGTTATCATCGGAGATGGTTTTGACGACGTGCAGTGCTTCGCCAAGCAGTTCCGGCGAGAGATACGGCGCGAGCGCGGCGAACGCACGGGCGCGATCGTCCGGGCGCTCGATGGAGAACGTCACCTGGATGGCCTGCTCAAGCCCGTCGGGGACATATTTAAGCGGGCCCATCGAGTCAATATAGGGAGCAAGCGCGATCAAGGCCGCGGTGCGCGAATCTTCGCTGATGATCTGCCCGATGGCATTCAGCGCCCCGATCAACGCCTGGGATTGCAGCGCCGGGGAAATATGCGGAATCATGCGGCCCAGCAGCAGCGCCCGCGCGTCCGGCGTCTCAAGTTCGTAAGCAATCGCGATCAGCCGGGTGTGGAATTCGGCGGGCAGATCGGCGGGCAGCACGCTCAGCGCGGCGGCGCGGGCGACCTCATTTTCGATGCAGCACGCCGCAATCTCAAAGGCCATCGTGACGGCTTCGGCCTGAAGCTCGGGTGACAGATTGGGGATGAGCGCGCCCAGCGCCCGCACGCGCGAGGCCGGATCTTCAATCGCCTGCGCACCGGCCAGCACCCGGTGTTGAAACGGCGGCAGCGTGGAATCTTGCCCCGGCGATGTCAGGTGAGGAGCCAGATCCAGCAGCACATCCACGCGCAGCGCCGGTTCAAGCGATTTGACGCCGCTGGTGTTCATCGCGGCACTGACAATCGCCAATGGGTCTGTGATCAGCCCCAGGTAATTGAGATAGGGCGCGATCCGCCCCAGGAGGCGCAGGCGCAGGCCATGGTTGGGAAGCTGCTCGATCCGGTGCCACACGATCTGCAGCTCGTCCGCCGAGAGTGAGTGAGCGAGGTTCGCCAGCGCCGCCAGCACCAGATCGTCCGGCAGGTGGGCGGAGGGTGAGCGCCAGGATGCCAGCGCCAGCAGATGACGTACCTGCAATTGCAGCGCGCCGGGCCCCGCCATAAGCGCTGCTTCGAGCAGGCGATTTAAATCCTGCTCGGCGGTCGCAGTGGCAGTTTCCCATCCCACGGCCGGATAGCGGGTTTGGGCAAGCTGGCGGAGCGCCTGCCGCAGATCGGCCGAACCGCGCAGTTCCTCGGCCAGCAGATGGAAAAACATCTGCGACTCTTGCAGCAGCATGGGGCGGAAATCGTCGGACATGTTCAGCACGGCGGCCCAATGATCGGCCACGGCCACATAATCGGGGACCTGACCGGGCAGAAACAGCTTGAGCAGTTCGTCCACCATGCGCCGATCGGCCAGCCCATGCCCGCTCATCAGACCCTTGGCGAGCGGGGCGGTATCCGGCGTGGTGTAACTTTCGAGCGCCTGCCGCAGCGCAGACCAATAGGCGCGCTGCAAGCTGCCGCTGTGAAAAAACTGATCAAACGTATCGTCAGGAAACAGGCTGCTCAGTGCTTCGACAAAGGCTTCGGCCGCACTGGCAAGCTGCTGCGTGCTGAATACATCGTGTGATGTGCTGGTCATGCTGATGCCCGCGTCGCCCCTTATGTGTGTTAATCAACCAGTATAGCGGTTTCCGCCTAACTGCGCGACATAACTACAGTCCTACAGATATGGATAGGGGCGGCTCCCGCTGTATCCTCAGTCCCGCGTGCGATAGCGGAGATAGACCCAGCCATTACCAACACGGCGCTCGTCCAGGAGATCCAGCTTGACGCCGACGTTGCGCGGCAGAACCGGCTTGCCGCCGCCCAGCATAACAGGGACGACGAGCAGTTCATACTCGTCGACGAGCCCGGCCCGGATCGCCTGTGCGGCCAGGTTCGGACCCTCCACCGAAATATCGTGCGCAATTGCGCCTTCAGCCTGCGCACCGCCTGCGGTTCGAATTCCCGCTCGAGACGCGTCTTCGGTGTCGAGACGGTCTGCAGCGATTTGGAATAGACGACCTTATCGGCTGCTTGCCAGATCCGCGCGAAGTCCCTCATGGCCGGCGTCAGACCGGGTATGACCTCCGGCGTCTGCCAAACCAGCATCGTCTCATACATCTTGCGTCCACAGAGATAGGTGCCAATGGGGCGGATCCGATCGTTGATGAAAGCGGATATCTCCTCATCCGGCACGGACCAATCCATGCTGTCGGTCTCCCCCGCGATAAAGCCATCCAGCGCGTGGGCATAAAGTAGATCAGTTTGGACATCGTTCAGCCTCCATATCGTATCACTAGGGTATTATAAAACCGGCCCGACAAATGGGTATGGATCCGCCACCAACTCCCCTCTCCGCGTGTAGCAAGCGTGCTACCCCGAAGGGACTGTCTCGCCGGGGGCTAGGGGGTGAGGTTTGAACTCACAACACTCATGAACTCAAAACTCAAGACTCCTACGGACAAACCGGTGATTGCAGCTTCCGCCGGTTTCGGGTTATGCTGGTACTATGCGTATCATCCCGATCTTCGAACGTGCGTTCTAATGTGTTATAATAGGATCATCCATTGACCGGCACCGAAGACCACGACGGGTGATTAGTGATTTTGGGTGTAAACGATGAGACTACCCGGCAGAGGGCAACCAGACGACGATAAAAAAGGACGTTCCGATCCGCCGCGCTCATCGCGGGGTTCGGGGCGAGAACAGCCGGATTCCAGCGAGCGGGGATGGCTCGGGGACCGGCGGCCAACGGGTTCCGGCGAGCGTCCTGGCGCGCGTGGGGCTCAGGACGATGACGATTTTGGCTTTGTGCGCGATAAGCTGGGAGGCCAGCCCCGCCCCGGCCAACCGCCGGCTGCTGATGATAAGAACAAAGGTAAGGACGAAGGCTCATCGGGCCGGTTCGGAAGCTTCATGAGGCGCGGCAAAGACGAGCCCAAAGACGAGCGGCCTGCACGCCCCACCGGGCAGTTCGGCAGTACGCCCCGGCGTGGTGAGGAAGCCAAACCGGGCGGTGGGCGGCCGGGCTCCAGCGGGCGACAATCCGGCAAAGAAGACGAAAAATCCGGCGGCATCCTGGGGCGCTTCGGCAGCCGTGATAAGAAGGACGACAACAAAAAAGACAACGACCCCCGCCGCGGATCGCCTGGCACACAGGCACCGAGCGGACCGCGCAGCCCCTTTATCCGGGGGACCGCCGATGAGGACGACGACAAGGGATCGTCGCTGCGGCCCACCGGCGGACTAGCACGCCCCAGCCCCTATGGCGCGCGGGACCGGGAAGACCAACCCGGCAGCGCGCGTCCGGGCAGTGGGTTCGGCTCGCGTGATCGGGAGGATCAGCCCGGCGGCTCTCGCCCCAGCGGCGGATATGGCAGCCGTGACCGTGAAGATCAACCGGGTGGTGCGCGCCCCAGCGGCGGCTACGGGTCCCGCGACCGCGAGGATCAGCCCGGCAGCGCGCGCCCGAGCGGGGGCTACGGAACCCGTGATCGGGAGGATCAGCCGGGCGGTGCACGTCCCGGCGGTGGACTTAGTCCGCGCGATCGGGAAGATCAACCGGGTGGATATGGTTCGCGTCCGGCCGGTGGCTTTGGCTCGCGGGACCGCGAGGATCCGCCCGGCGGCGCGCGTCCCGGCGGTGGACTTAGTCCGCGCGATCGCACCGATCCGCCCGGCGGCGCGTCATCACGCTTTGGAACCAGCACGACCGACCGCGAAACGTCTGACCGGGCCGGCGGTTTTGGTGCCCAGCGCTCGGCGTCGCAGCCCTCCGCAATCCCGGAGCGCCGTTCGCCGTTCGGAACCGAAACCGACAAAGGGAAAAAACCGGATAAGGACGAGGGGCAGAAATCCGGCGGCATTTTAGGGCGCTTCGGCAGCCGGGGCAAAGAAGAGAAAAAAGACGACAAGAAGCCCGACACCTCGTCCCGCTCAACGTTCGGGAGTGGCCAAAGCGCCACGCGCACGACCGGAACCTCACCGGCGACTGGCCCCACCTCTCGCCCGCAGACGGGGTTTGGATCGCCATCCAGCCCGGCCCGCGGGACGCCCCAGCCCACTCGCACGCCAACCCGGGAGGATGACAAATCCCGCCGGGGCGCAACGCCTCCACCCAAAAAAGCGGAGAAAGCACCGCCGCAGCCCAAAACCCGCTCGGCATCCAGAGCCCACACCGCGCCCCTGCCCGAAGGCAAACTAAAAGGAGCCCTCACGGCGCATCAAGGGCTGGACTTTGAGCGCAAAATCGACCTGATCGGTGTCGCGCTGGTCGGGTTCGCGCTGGTCGCGTTTTTCGCGGTACTTCCGTCGATGTCGTTTGGCCTGATGGCCGAGCCCGAAACCGGCCTGACGGGTTCGCTCAACCATCTGCTGTCCCAGATATTCGGTTGGGGCAAGATCGTCTGGCCGGTGTTCGCGTTTGGTGCGGGCGTCTGGCTGATGGTTCACAGCTTCGCCGAAACGGACTTCGAGCTGAACTACTTCCGCATCTTCGGCCTGCTGAGCCTGTATCTGTGTGCGCTGGCCTTCATCCAGATGTTCGAGCTGATCAGCGATACCGCCCCAACGGTGGAAGCCTTCAAGCCGATCTCGCACGATCTGGCAATCGAACAGGGGCGCGGCGGCGGCTGGTTGGGGCACCAGATTTACACCTTCCTGCTCAGCCAGTTCTTCGACCTGGGGACGGTATCGGTGCTGTTTGCCTGGCTGGTCATTTCGCTGATGGCGACTTTTGACCTGTCGGTAGTCGAGCTGTGGGGTTATGTAGCGGGCGTGTTCCTGTTCCTGCGCCCGAATCGTGAAGCCCGCGCGCGCCGCCAGGCTGCACGAGAGGCGCGCACCGCCGACATCATCTCGGCCATGCGCCCTGGTGAAGAGGCTCGCCCATCAACGGTCGCGCCTATTGCGACCGCCGCGACTGCGGCCGCAGCGACCGCACTGCCCACCCAAACTCAGGAAGCGCCGGCCGTTCAGACCGAGCGCCGCCGGTTCGGGTTAGGACGTGGCAAGACGGGTGAAACCGCGGCAGTGGCCCTAACGCCCAATTCAGCCGCTCCTGCGCCAGCCGCGCCGGCTGCAACCGCGCCATCGCAAGCGGCGACGGTGCCCGGTGCCAGCCCGCCCGCGACGCGATCGGGGCCGATGATCAACCGGCGTGGATTCGAACCCGCGGCCGCCGCACCATCCACGCCCAGCGAGACGCCCGATCAGGAGACAGCCAGTCTGACCGGGGAGCGCACCGATCAGGATACGCGCCCGGAGCGCCGCCCGATGCCGCATCTGCGCACGCAGGACATGAGGGCCGGCGAGCCGGAAGCTGCCTCTACTGAGGTGACGACCTCCGAACCGGCCGACGAACAGACCGGCCGGGGCCGCTTTGGCATGCTCCGGCGCGGACGGGGTGAAACGAGCACACAAACCAAATCCCCCACTCCTGCCGCGGAGACTGACGCCGGTCTGTCCGGCATGCCTGCGGGTGATCGCCCGCGCCGCGACACGGGGTCGATCCCCGGGATCCCGGTGCCGCCGCGCCGCTCAGAGAATCTGGCCGGCGAAACCCCGGCTGAGGGGCCTGCTCAAGAAGACAAACCCGCCGAGGAGCAGTCCGGTCGGTTTGGACGGTTTATGCGCCGTCCGGGCCGCGAGGCGACAAGTGACACCCCGCCGGCCGCCAGCCCCGCTGCAAGCGCTGCTGAAAGCGCTGCTCACGAAGCTGCACCGGCCGAAAAACGTGAACGTCTGCTGCCGTTTGGCCGGAATCGTGCCGAACAGCCAGCCGACACGGACTCCAGCCGCGAGAAAAGTATCCGCGACCGAATGTCTCCCTTTGGGCGGCGTCCGCTCAGCGGCGCAGGCGATGGCAACGACAAGCCAACCGACAGACCGAAAGAGGAGCCTGCCAAACCCGCTGAGGACCAGGAAAAGCCCGGCATTGAGGGAGTCGCCGCGGCGGCCGCTCTGGGCGCGGCTGGTTGGCTGAGCCAGCGCGCGGACGAAAGTCCAACTGACGCTGAACGCCCGCGTCCCTTCGATCGCCCGGATCGTTCGCGCTCCCCACTGAGCGAACCACTGAGCAAGCCACTGGACAAGATCGAAGAGACGACAACTCCCGCCGATGGAGACATCGCGCCGCGCCCGCGTCCCTTTGACCGCATGGATCGCCCGCGCTCGCCGCTGAGCGAACCGCCGATCAGGGCGGAGGAAACTCCACCGCCCGCCGATGGAGACCTCGCGCCGCGCCCGCGCCCCTTTGACCGCATGGATCGCCCGCGCTCCCCACTGAGCGAGCCGCCGATCAGGGCGGAGGAAACTCCACCGCCCGCCGACGGAGACCTCGCGCCGCGCCCGCGTCCCTTTGACCGCATGGATCGCCCGCGCTCCCCGTTGAGCGAGCCATTGAGCGAGCCGCCGGCTAAGGCCGCAGAACCGGAAGACGCCGCGCCGCCCGCGCCTGCCCAGGCGGCCTCAACTCCGCCCGCCGAAGTCAAACCGGCGCAACCCGCGGAACCTGTAGAGCCGCCCGCACAGCCCGCGCGCCCGGCCTTTTTGTTCTCACGCCCGGACGAGGGCATGCCGGTCCGCCGCCCGCCGACCACTGAAACGAAAGCCGCAGAACCTGACGCGCCGGAAAAGCCCGACGAGGATGCGCCGGTCAATTTGCCGCCCGCCCGCCCGCGTGGACTGGGCGCACTGGGCCAGTCGCCGTTTGCCCGCCCGCTCCCAACCGAATCCACCCGCGAGAGCAAGCCGGTTCCGCCGCCCGACGCGGAGAAACCTTCTGAGCCGGATGTAGCAACCGCGCGCGCCGAGATCCCGACGGTCGAAGCGCCGCCCTTCGAGAAGTCTGTGCAAACATCCGCCGGGACTCCCGCCAGGGAAGATGCCCATCCGGTGACGACAGAATCCGGCACGGTGAAGGCTGCGCCCCTGGCGGAAGATCTGGAGAAGACCGCCCCGGCGGCTGATGTACCTGCTGCTGCGCCCGCTGCTGCGCCGGCTCCTGCGCCAGTCGCATCCGACCCGGCCGCGCCGCGCCGCTACCTGCCGGGCGCACAGGGAACGCCGCCCAGTGGGAATGTACCGGGGGCCGCGAGTCCGCTTCCTCGCCCAATGGCCGGCGCGCCCGCTCCCGCTCAGCCGTCGCGAACCGGACCGCAGCCTGCCGGGTCGCAGCCCGCTGGAACCCTGCCACCGCGTCCTGCTTCACCCACACGCGCGAAATCGTCACCGCCTATGGCGCCGCCCACAGCGCGGCCCACGACGCCGCCTACGGCGCAGAATCCGACGGTCAAGCCGCCGTATGGGCGTCCGGGCCGAGAACCGGCCGCTGCCGTAGCAACGGGTGCAAACGCGCCCGAATCTCGCTTTAATCCGGCGCAGAAGGGCAAGTTCCAACCGCCCGATTTCACAACCCTGCTGCGCAAGGGCGAAGAACAGCACGTCAACGACGAGTACCTGCTGGACAAGGCCCGCGTGATCGAAGACACGCTGATGAGCTTCGGCGCGCCGGGCAAGGTGGTGGAAGTCAACCCCGGCCCGGTGATCACGCAGTTCGGCGTGGAGCCGAGATTACCTGGAAAGCCGCGGCGGCAAACGCACGCGCGTCAAGGTCGGCGCGATTGCCCGCCTGGATGCGGATCTCGCGCTGGCGCTGGCCGCCAAGTCGATCCGTATCGAAGCGCCCGTACCCGGCAAGGGCTACGTCGGTATCGAAGTGCCAAATGACGAAATAGCCAGCGTCGGCCTGCTGCGACATCATGCAGTCGCCCGAGTTCAAGCGGATCAACTCCAAGCTGCGGATCGCGTTGGGGCTGGCCGTCGATGGCTCGCCTGTCGCCGCCGACCTGACCGCCATGCCGCACCTGCTGATCGCCGGCACGACCGGCTCCGGTAAATCGGTCTGCGTGAACTCGATCATCTCGTGCCTGCTGCTGCAAAACACGCCCGACGATGTGCAGCTCATCATGGTGGATCCCAAGCGCGTGGAACTGACCGGCTACAACGGCATCCCGCATCTGGTCGCGCCCGTCGTGGTGGACCTGGAACGGATCGTCGGCGTGCTGCAGTGGGTCCAGCGCGAAATGGAAGAACGCTACCGCAAGTTCGCGGCGGTTTCCGCGCGTAACATCCTGGACTACAACCACAAGCTCGAACCGGGCACGGCCAAAATGCCGTACTACGTCGTCGATCGTGGATGAGTTGGCCGACCTGATGATGCTCGCGCCGGACGAAACCGAGCGCCTGCTGGCGCGTCTGGCGCAGATGGCCCGCGCCACCGGCATCCACCTGATCATCAGCACGCAGCGCCCCAGCGTGGACATCATCACCGGGTTGATCAAAGCGAACTTCCCGGCGCGTATCGCGTTCGCCGTGGCGTCGTCGGTGGACTCGCGCGTCATCCTGGATCAGCCCGGCGCGGAAAAGCTGTTGGGGCGCGGCGATATGCTCTACCAGTCGCCCGACGCCGCCGCACCGCTCCGTATGCAGGGCGTGTTTGTCTCGGATGAGGAGATCATGGCGATCACCCGCTACTGGCGCGGCACGCTCCCCGATCAGCCGACCGGAGCCGCCCGCGATCTGCCGGTGCCCGGTCAGCTCAGCCGCCGCCCGGATGTACCTGTCAACCGGACGCCGCCGCCCGCCATGGATGACGATGATGAACCGCCGCGCCGTCCTGGCCGCGCCGACCAGCCGACGAGGTGGGAAGCCGAACCGGGTGACGATGACGATGACAATATGACCGGCGAAGATGAACTCTACGAGCAGGCGGTGGAACTGGTGCAGCGGCTCGGCAAGGCGTCGATCTCCCTGCTCCAACGCCGGCTGCGGATCGGCTACACCCGCGCCGCCCGCCTGATCGACCGCATGGAGACGGATGGCATCGTCGGCCCCTCGACCGAGGGCAGCAAGCCGCGCGAGGTGCTCAAGTTCAAGAGCGAAGGCTCCGGGGATGATTGAGCCAATTAGCCCCTCCCTAAATCCCTCCCCACAGGGTGGAGAGGGACAAGACGGAGAACGTTTTGGCCTCACCTCCAACCCCTCGCCATCCCAGATGGAGAGGGAGAGAACCGCCGATCTTCCCCCTCTCTAGCTCGGCTGGAGAGGGGGATTGAGGGGGTGAGGCCGTCGTCTATTCACCGCACGCGCTGCCATGCCCCATCATCGGTTCCTGGGCGCGAAGTCGGCGCAGCTCAGCCGGTACGCTTCACTGCCGTCAGGAACGCCAATGTAGACCACAAACTCGTTGCTGGCATTGCTGGTCTGATAGTACAGTTTTTCAACCTGAACCGGCTCAAGCGGGCAGCCGATGATCTCATCAGGCGTATTGTTATCCGCATAGAGTGCAGCAAGTCCCCAAGCGGTTTGCAGAGCACACTCCCCAACCGGCGCGCTGGTCATATCCCACTCGCCGACCCGGTCAACATAATGGCCGTCATTGTGAAGTATGAAAAAGCGCCCATTGTTGACATACAGCCCGAGTAACACACCCTCCCCGTAATTTTGCACAAATCCCTCAAACTCGATCGGCTCTGACGTCGGACAATCATCGGGCAGAGCATGGTCATTCCCGAAAAACCAGTCATATCGACAGTCGCCCGTATGCGGTGTGTTGGTGGCATGGAGCGCTGGCTCGCTAGTTCGAGGCGCGATTTGTGCTACCTCCCCCGTAGGAGTTGTGATGGACGCTGTCTCGCCCGTTGGACTTGCGGCCTGCCCCACTTCGACCTGCGTGGGCTCGTCATCGGGATCATCGGTGAGTTGGCTCTGCAGCACAAGGGCAGCGGCCATCAGCAGCAGAACAGCTACTATGCTTGCGCCAGCATAAACCGGAGTGCGAGACCGTTTTCGGATCTTGGGTTTTGCAGGGGGAACAGCATCCGGTCGTTTGACCTCGCACGCTTCCGGTGCCGTGACATCAGCACCCTGGCCTTGTTTTCGCGGCGCATGTTCGGCCACCTCATCCAAAAAGGTATCCAGCGGCATGGAACCATCCGTGACGTCCGCGTACTGCACCGACACATAGCGGAAGAAGACCTCGCCATCCAGCAGCAGCGGAAACACCCCTTTTCCCTCCTGGGCGGCGTATTCACATTCGGTCTGCACCCACCGGCTTTCACGCGCTTCCGGCGTCATGATGACGACAAACGCCGCGCAGTCCTCAATCGCCTTCTGGATGACATCCACCCACAGCGACCCGTAATCAATGCGGTCATCGATCCACACGTCAAAGCCCGACGTGATCAGATAGGCGGCCAACTGGCGCGCGTAAGGCTTGTTGCGCTTGCTGTAGCTGATAAATACGTGAGACATCGAGTATCGCAGCCTCAATATGAGTGATTTTGAATATACAAATTACTGAAAATAGTGCCAAATCAACTGCGAAGCCGTGCATATCCGATCTGGACCGGGAAACTTTGAGCGCGTATACTTGGCGTACCGTTCGTCTGCGGATAACAAGTCGAAATGCGCCCCAAGCTATGACCACACCACCCGCTCAACCCCTGCTCGAAGTGCTGGCCGGTGAGCAACTCGCCGCGCGCGGGCTGACGATCGCCACGGCCGAGTCCAGCACCGGCGGCCTGATCGCCAAGCGCCTGACGGATATATCGGGTAGTTCGGCGTATGTGATCGGGGGCGTGGTGGCCTATGCCGACGAGGTCAAACAAAAGCTGCTCGGCGTGACACGGCAAACCCTGATCGATCACGGCGCGGTCAGCGAGCCGGTCGCCCGGCAGATGGCGATTGGCGTGCGTGAGCTTCTGGGTGCGGATCTGGCGCTGAGCGTGACGGGTATCGCCGGGCCTACTGGCGCGACGCCGACCAAGCCGGTCGGCCTGCATTTCATCGGTCTGAGCGCGGCCGGTGGCGCATGGGTGCGCCGTTACGTGTGGGATGGCGACCGGGACCACAACCGCGAGGTCACCGCCAACGCCGCCTTCCGGCTGTTGTTAGCTTATCTGGACGGCACGTTATGCGATTCCGAGTAACCGAAGTGCTTGCCACCTTTACGCCGGACGGCTGGCCGATCCCGTCCAACCTGCGCTGGGACGGCGTCACGCTGCCGGTGGTGGATGCGGGCCGGCGCTGGCGCAGCGACGACGGTCTTCATATCCTGGTGCGCGTCCCGGATGGCCGTGTGTTTGAGCTGCACACCAACGGCTCGCTGTGGCGCGCCGCCGTCGTATCGGAGCCGCCGCACTTTGCCTGATCCGCGATTCGTTTGCCTGAAACACCTCTGGCGAACCGGTTATTCCATCGCCGGCAGGACAAACAAGGCGTCAGCCGTCAGATCCAGCCCCTGAATCAATCCGGCAGTGCGGATCACATCCTCGCCGCTGTAGACATGCACGCCCTTCTCACCCTGAATATACTGGTGAACTTCCTGCTGAGTCGGATAGACGACCCAGACCTGTCCGGTGCCTTTTGCCAGATAAGTACGCACCTTCGCCAGCACGGCCTCGACACTGTCGTCAGGTGACATCACCTCAACAGCCAGATCCGGCGCGCCGGGAAACGGGCGTGACAGGTCATATCCCCTCGGGATGCGCCCTCGGCGGATGAAACACACATCCGGCACATACGCCCCGCGAATACCCTGGCCCTGCATATCCAGCAGGCAGATCAAGCCGTCCATAAAAACATAGCCCGCGCCGCTCTGTTCAGCCGCCGCGTACAACGCCCGGTAGATATTCCCCGCGATGAGATGATGCAGCATGCCAACCGGAGCCATTCTGACGACTTCCCCCTGGATGATTTCGATTCGCGCGTCCGACCCCAACGCGAGGAGTTCCGCTTCCGTCATTAACCTGACGCGTGTGCTGCTCATAGCGTGTGTTCCTCTGACGAGTAGTTTTTTCGTTGTCAGTTTACAGTTTATAGTTATTGGAGAGGGCTCAACGCTTGACTGAAAATCTGTTTAATGTTAACTGTCTACTGCTAACTTCTGCATTGTAACACACCTGACTATCCGTCAGCGCGGCATTCTTCTCGCGCACCTTGCTCTCGAAGCGCTCCTGGTTGACGATGAAGCGCTCGTGCGTGCCCTCCCCGATGCGCTCGACTTCGTCCGACGCCGACACCGTGAACACCAGCCGCCGCCCGTCGATCACGTCCAGGGTGGCGGTCGCCGTGACCACCATGCCCACCGGAGTCGCGGCGAGATGCTTCACATTCAGCGCCGTCCCGACCGATGTCTGCCCATCGGGGAGATGTCCCTTGAGCGCATCGATCGCCGCCGCTTCGAGCAGCGCGATCAGCGCGGGCGTGGAAAATACATTCACATTCCCGCTGCCAAGCGCCGCCGCCGTCAACTGCTCCGTGACGGTTACGGACGCGCGGCCGGTCAATCCCGGCTGTAACGTTTCATACGGGCTCATAGTTCCTCACCACGCGGTCAAATTTGGCACGATATACGTATCCAGCGCGTACCACGCGAAAGCCGCCATGCCGATCAGCGCGGCGACCGGCAGCCAGTTCGCCGCCGGGAAGCGCCGTTCGAGCAGCGACGTCCACCCGTAGCACCCCGCCGCGACCACGCCCGCCAGCGGGATCAGCGCCGGGTAGAGGTAGCGCCCCTGGAACTGCACAAAATCGCGGTTGTAGAGCAGGTATTCCGCGGCCACCAGCCCGATCACGGCGGCGAACACGATCACGCCGTCGCGCTGCGCGGGGATCAGATCCCACCACCGGCCCCGCCAAACGAGAATGAACAACCCCGCGATCACGCCCACGGTCAGCAGCAGCAGGACGCGGTAGACGTTTCCCGGCATCGGCAGCGCCATCCAGCCGAACTGTCCCCAAAAGCTGTGGAAGGTCGTCCGGGCGAACTGCTCCACATACTCGCGCTCGCTGCCGCCAAGCTCCCGATCGATATAGTCCGCCGTGCGAAGCTGGCCGACCGTCACCTCGTCATGGCGCGACAGCCCCGTAAAGTCGAGACCGCCGTAGACGCTGATATTGCGCGCCCACCAGATCCCGCCGATCAGCAGCGCGGGGATCAGCACCGCCGCCACGTCCCGCGCGATCCGCCGCCAGGGCCAGCCCTCCCGCCGCGCCCGCAGCAGCACCGCCAGGATCACCATCCCCGCCAGGAAATAGATCGTCGTCTTGGTGATCAGCGCCGCGCCCACCAATATCCCCAATAGCACAGGAGACACCGTTTGAGAATGCACGTCGGAATCGGGGCGGACCGGCTCCCCCTCTCCGCGCGTGGAGAGGGGGGCGGGGGGTGAGGTAAACCCTCTTAGGGGGCCGCCCCTCAGATACACAATCACCGCCAGCAGCGTCAGCGCCGCGATCAGTTCCGCCAGCGCGTCGTTACTCACGCTGCCCATGATGGCAAGATGCTGCGGCAGAAACGCGATAAATCCGGCCCCGGTCAGCGCGAGATACGGGCGGTGGGGGAACAACATCCGCAGGGCGGCCCACGCGGCCAGCACGACGCCCGCGCCGATCAGCGCCGACCACAGCCGCATCGCGATCAGATCGCCATCCGTCAGGGCATAGACCGGCGCTTGCAGCAGGTAATACAGCGGCGGCTGGTGATCTTCGTATTCGACCGTATCCAGGCCGGGGCACGGAATATCCGCGGGCGGATCGGTGCATTCGGTCAGCGCCGGCGCGAACTGGTAGGCGGTCAGCGCGTTCTGATACGGCTGGTTCCAATCGCCCATGTGCAGCGTCGGGAGCTTGCCTTCGTCCGCGATCTGCCGCACATAGTTGACATGGGCGGGTTCGTCCGGGGCCTGCCAGTCCGGCGTGCGCGTGGCATACCGCGTCACCAGCACGCCATAGCCGATCAGGATCAGGCCGATCCAAATCCATTCAACGCGGCGAATCATGGAATCTTCTTTCGTTGGGTACGCGCCTCACTCTTGTATCGTGCTGGCCTCACCCCCTCAATCCCCCTCTCCAGCCGACTAGAGAGGGGACGGAGCGATGCGACTTTCTCCCCTCTCCACTGCTGGGGAGAGGGAGCCGGGCGGCTGAGCCGCTATACGCTCTACCCCGGCTGGCTCTTGGCTTCGCGCGGCTGGCCGAGACGTGCGCGCTCCTCGTCGATCAGCGTCGGCTCAAGCTTCGGGAACAGCGGCTGCGGCTCGCGCAGCACCTGCCCGATGCGCAGCGCGCTCGACTCCCACCGCCCCATGACCGCCGCCGGATCGACGTGGTAGGTCAGCGCGTTATGCGCCCGTTCGGATTCCTGGAACGTCTCGATGCGCTGCTCGCCAAACAGCGTGCCCTCGTAGCCCAGGAACTCATGCACCTGCTGCGATGTAAAGGGCAGCACCGGCGCAAGCAGCGTTTTCAGGTCGTCGATGCAGCGCAGCGCGGTGTAGATCGTCGTGGCGGCCTCCTGGCGCTGTTGCTGCACGACCTTGAACCACGGTGCGCGGTCCAGGTAGCCGTTCACCTCGCGGGCCAGCGCCAGCGCCTCGGTCAGCGCATCACGCAGCCGGACCGCCGCGTACAGCCGCCCAATCGACTCGAAGCCCGCTTCGACTTTGTCAATGATCTCCTGGTCCATCGGCGCGCAGATCGCCGGGATCGGGCACCTTGCCCTCAAAATGCTTGAAGGCGAACTTCAGCACGCGGTTGACCAGATTGCCCCACGCGGCCAGCAGTTCCGTGTTATTCCGCGTCACAAAGCCTTCCCAGCTCCAATCGGAGTCGCGGGTTTCGGGCGCGGTCATGGCGACATAGTACCGGATCGGGTCGGGGCGGTAGCGTTCCAACAGATCCGGGATCCAGATCGCCCAGTTGCGGCTTTTCGAGAACTTCTCGCCCTCGATATTCATGAACTCGTTGGCGGGCACGTCATACGGCAGCGCGAGATGGCCGTCGCCGGGCTGCGCGTACAGCCCATCGATCCCCATCAGTTCGGCCGGCCAGATGATCGTGTGGAACTCGATGTTGTCCTTGCCGATGAAGTTGTAGATCTTGGCATCCGGGTTGTACCACCAGTGTTTCCAGGCGTCGGGCTGGCCGGTGTTGCGCGCCCATTCGATGCTGGCGGTGAAATAGCCCATGACCGCCTCAAACCACACGTACATCCGCTTAGTGTCCCACCCTTCGAGCGGGACGGGGATGCCCCATTCAATATCGCGCGTGATCGGGCGGCCCTTGAGATCTTCGACCTTGTTCTGCGATACGCGGAGCACCTGCGGCCGCCATTCCGCCGCCTTGCGCGGATCGGCCAGATAGGCGGTCAGCGGCTCGCGGAACGCGGCGAGATCGAGGAAATAGTGTTCCGTCTCGCGGACCACGGGCGTGCTGCCGTCGGTCTTGCTGCGCGGATCGATCAGATCCACCGCGTCGAGCAGGTTGCCGCAGTTATCACATTGATCGCCGCGCGCGTTCGTATACCCGCAGATTGGGCACGTCCCCTCGACGTAGCGATCCGGCAGGAAGCGCTGTTCGCTTTCGCTGTAGAGCAGGCGCTGCGTCTCCTTGTAGAGATACTCGCGCTCCAGCAGCAGCGTGAAAATATCCTGCGCGATGCGGTGATGGTTCTCTGTATCGGTGTGGGTGAACAGGTCGTAGCTGATGCCGATCGCTTGTTGGGTTTCGAGAAAACGCTGGTGATAGTGCTCAAACACCGCCCGCGGCGACAGGCCCAGGTTATCCGCCTCGACCGAGATCGGCGTGCCATGGGCATCCGATCCGCTCACCATCAGGACGTAATTCCCTTTCAGCCGATGAAAGCGGGCGAAGATGTCCGCCGGGATATAACAGCCGGCCAGGTGCCCGGCGTGGAGATCGCCGTTGGCATAGGGCCAGGCGACCGAAACGTGAATGTACTCAGCCATGGTTTCCCTCTTTTGCGTGCAAAGGTCCGCAGACCAGTCGGACATTGTAACATCGTGCCCGCGAAGAAATCAATTCGCGTCGCGGGTTGTGAGTCATGGGTTTTGAGTTTTGAGCTTTCTATGAAACAAGCCACACCACAGACGATGAACATGAGTAGTTCAATCGGCCTCACCCCCCGACCCCCTCTCCGGCATAGCCAGAGAGGAGGAGTGCTTCCTGTAGGGGCGGGTTAACAAACCCGCCCTTAGCGACCCCACCAGGTCGCCCCTACCAAGTCCCCCTCTCTAACTCTGTTGGAGAGGGGAAGCGGGCAGCCCCGAAGGGGACTCCCGCCGGGGGTGAGGCCAGCGCCCGCAAGTCCCTCTCCGCGTGCGGGGAGGGATATAGGGAGGGGTAAATGGGAACTCCAACCCCATATTCAGTTCTTAACTCACGACTCATGACTCATGACTCAAAACTCAAGCCTCACCACTCACCACCCCAACAAAACAAAAAACCGCCGGGTATTCACGCGACGGTAAGCTTGCCGTACCAGATGCTTCGGGCGGATGGCGGCGCTAGTCAGGCACACGCTGCCATCGCCGGAACACATCCGGCCACGGCAAGCGGCGCATCCGCATGGTGACACTCTGGGTGTCGTGAGAGAGCCGACCGATGATCTTCATGCTCAATACTATAGGTGAATTAAGATGGAAAGTCAATCTACCTTTGGACTAGGCCAATTGACCTAAATAAACTTCATCCAATCTGCACATTATACTTTTGCTAATTTGCCTTATAATTAAGTCATGAAATGGGAGAGATGCATGATGGTTCAGATAGCCAAGTACTTACCGATTGAAGAGACAAACTTACTCGTACCGCCAAAGCCCGAGAACGAAAACGAGCGCAATCGCACCATGCCGGTTACGAAGTTGCTGAATCCCGAGCATGTGTTTCGCTGGGGGGATTTCGAAACCGGTCCCGAGAAAAAAGTGCAGCTGCGTATTTCGGGCCACGACGACAAACCGCTGTCGGTGGCTGTCGATGGAGCAGTCATTCTTGGGCGCTCCGCACAGGATGATGAAGAAAATCAGCCTCAGGTGTCGCTGAACGACTATGGCGCTCAGACATTAGGGGTGTCGCGCCAGCATGTTGCCCTGTTAGGGCGCAAGTGGGGAATTCGGGTGGTGGACCTGCGCAGCAAGAACGGCACTTATCTCAACGGGGCCAAGTTGCCCCCATATCAGGAGCGTATTCTGCGCGACGGCGACGAACTCCGCCTGGGTCATATGATTATCACGATCCGGTTTGTGGAGTAGCCTCATTCGATCGCTGTTCGCAGCATCGCTTCGGAGATAGGGCCGGCGCGCAGCACTCGCAGTTGCTCGCCCTCGAATGTCACTACAGTTGAAGGCGTCCCGCCTGGGCTGGCACCCCCATCGAGATACAGCGCCACAGAATCGGCCAGATACCGCACCGCGTCCTGGAGCGTCAGCGCCGGGGGTTGATCCGAGCGGTTGGCACTCGTCACCGCCACCGCGCCGCCCGCCGCCGCGATGATGGTGCGCGCCCCGTCGTGATCGGGCACACGCACGCCGACCGTGGGCAGGTGCGTCAGGTTGGCCGGCATATCGTCCCGCCGGGGCAGCGCGAGAGTCAGCGGTCCCGGCCAGAACGCAGCCGCCAGCCGCCGTGCCGTCTCCGGGAATTCGCGCGCCACGAGGCTCACCGCGTCCGCATCCGCCAGCAGGACCGGCACGGCCCGATCGGGCGGGCGCTGTTTCGCCGCGAAGATGCGGTCGATCGCGTGGGTCTCGATGCGCGATCCCAGCCCGTACACCGTATCCGTCGGCAGCACAATCAGATCGCCGCGCGCCAGCACCTCGGCGGCGATCTGCGCCACACCGGGATACGTTATCGGAATAATCCGCGACATACGGTTATTTCCTCACAGAAAGCTCGCGCCAAACGCCCCTCACCCTGCCCTCTCCCCGGCCAAGCCAGGGAGAGAGAACATCGGCGGCAACCTCCCCCTCTCTAGCTCGGCTGAGAGGGGGATTGAGGGGGTGAGGCCGTCCGGCGACCGGCTTATCAAGCGACTGTTCAACCCTCACCACGCGATCATGCCCCGCGTAATCGTGAATCAAGTTCACGCGCGCGCCGGGGAACGCCGCTGCCGCCAGCGCGCACACTCGCGCCCCCTGCCCCGCGCCGATCTCCATCAGCAGCAGGCCGTTGGCCGCCAGCACCCGCGGAGCCTGTTCCAGCAGCCGCCGGATCAGATCCAGGCCATCCGCGCCGCCATCAAGCGCGAGGTGCGGCTCATGCCGCGCAACCGGCAGCGTCATCAGTTCGTCATGCGCGATATACGGCAGGTTGGCCGCGATCAGATCCACTTGCTCCCCCGTCGTCGATCAGCGGAGCCAGCAGATCCCCCCGCACAAACGTGATCCGCCCGGCCACGCCATGACGCTCCGCGTTCGTGCCGCTGCCACGTCCAGCGCCGCCCCGGAGACGTCCACCGCCCAAACTCGCGCATCCGGCAGGTGAGCCGCCAGCGTCACCGCGATCGCGCCGCTGCCCGTCCCGACATCGACCAGATGCGGAGCCCGCTTCGTCGCCTGTGCCCATTGTAGCGCAGATTCGATCAGGTGCTCGGTTTCCGGGCGGGGGATCAGCACATCCGGCGTGACGGCGAATTCGAGGTCGTAAAACGCGCGCGTCCCGGTCAGGTAAGGCACGGGCACACCTGCCGCCCGCCGCTCGACCAGCGCCCGGTACGATTCCGCCTGCTCCGGGGTCAACGCGCGTTCGGGGTGCGTCATCAGCGCCGCCCGGTCGATGCCGAGCACATGCATCAGCAGCAGCGCCGCGTCGATCGGCTCGGCGATTGCATTCGGAATCAGAAGCCCCCGCCAGCACAGATCGCGCCCAGGCGAGGGCCTGACCAACCGTATTCACGATTTGCACACGGGAATTCTCAATCATGGCAAGACCGGCTTGTGGGTGTTGTCTATACCTGAAAAACGTCTTTAACGGACACCAAAAAGCCGGGTAGTATATCCCCGCCGTCTAAACGGTCATCTCCGCGCAGTGTTTGGGGAGGGTGGCCGGGGCGGTATACTTCAATTTCCTTTAGAGCAGGATCAATAACCCATGCGACAGTATGGGCGGCCCAATAGCCAGCGATTTTGGTTCTCACCTTGTTTGGCCTGTCCGTTGGAGACAGGACTTCAACCGCCAGATCGGGCGGGTACGGAATCCACGTCTCTTGAGGAGGTTCAGGGTGGTTGCTTTTGAGAATCACACCCACGTCAGGAATGTATCGCTCCCTTCCAACGACGTATCCGGCAGCCTCTCCTGTAACGTAGGCTTCCACTTTGCTTTCCCGCAGGTACAGCTTGATCAGAAAAAGGATGTTTGCGGCCACCAGCGATGAATAGCTGTTGCAGACCACTTCAACAATCTCCCCCCCGATGTATTCAAGAAGCCGTTCTTCATTTTCCGGCCGCGCAGCGAACTGTTCAAACTCTTCAACGGTCATGTATTGTGTTTGGACGGCCATTCCCAACCGCTCTTTCTCTTACCGGCGATCTCGCCTTCTTCTTATTATATCCCAATCGCCTGCAAACGGTCGGATTCTTCGCGCGTGGCGAGTTCGTCAATAAACTCGTCCAGGCTGCCATCCATCACCGCCGGCAGGTTGTAGTTCGACATGCCGACGCGGTGATCGGTCACGCGGTTCTGCGGGTAATTGTACGTGCGGATCTTCTCGCTGCGGTCGCCCGATCCCACCTGGCTGCGGCGGGCGGCTTCCTGCTCGCTGCGCAGCCGCTCCTGCTCCATATCGTACAGCTTGGCGCGCAGGATGTTCATGGCGCGCAGTTTGTTCTGAAGCTGGCTGCGCTCGTCCTGGCAGGCGACCACAATCCCCGTCGGGAGATGCGTGATGCGGACCGCCGTCGCGTTTTTCTGCACATTCTGCCCGCCCGCGCCCGCCGAGCGATACACGTCGATGCGCAGGTCATGCTCGTTGATCTGCACGTCCACATCGTCCATCTCGGCCAGCACCGCGACCGTCGCCGTCGAGGTGTGGATGCGCCCCTGGCTCTCGGTCACGGGGATACGCTGCACGCGATGCACACCGCTTTCATACTTCAGACGCGAAAACGCACCCTGGCCGCGCACCTCGAAAATAATTTCCTTATAGCCGCCCACGCCGGTATCGTGCGCGCTCAGGACTTCGCTTTTCCAGCGGTGTTCTTCCGCGTAGCGCGTATACATGCGGAACAGGTCGGCGGCAAAAATGCCCGCTTCGTCGCCGCCCGCCCCGGCGCGGATCTCGACGATCACGTTTTTGCTGTCGCGCGGATCTTTCGGCAGCAGCATCCGGCGCAGATCCGCTTCCATCTGCGGGATCGCCTCCTCAAGCTGGGCGGCCTCGTCGCGGGCGAGATCGGCCATGTCGGGATCATCCAGCAGCGCCTGGGCCTGTTCCAGCCCATCGATCGCCGCGCGATACCGTCGGGTCACCTCGACAATAGCCTGAATTTCGGCGCGCTCCTGCAGGTATTCGGCTACTTTCGTATAATCGTTGATATTGGCGGGATCTGAGATGAGGCGTTCGAGTTCGGCATGCCGCTCCTCGATCCCCACCAGTTTTTCTAACAAAGTCGTGTCGGCCATACATCCTCACACACTGGGGTTCATCGTGTGGAGATTATACCATAGCCCCCCGGGGATTTAAGAGGCGCAATAAATCACTCACCACAGAGGACACAGAGGACACAGAGATTCTTAAACGAGATTAAAGAGAGAAAAGCAAAATGAGACGGTTTTTTTCTCTCTATATTTTTTCTCTTTTTGCCTTGCTTTCCTCCGTGTCCTCTGTGCCCTCTGTGGTGAAATGTTTTTCTCGTTTTTCGCTTTTGCCATCCGCCGCTATAATTCAAATCATTATTTTTCTTTGAGCAACACGTATTGAGCCAGATTAAGGGATTTCATATGGCAACCATTTCATCGGATGCTGCGCCCTGGCGCGCGCGGCTGTGGGCCGGGTTTCAGGGGCTGCTGATCCCGCTGCTGTCGGTGATCACCGCGATCCTGCTCGGCTCGATCCTGATCCTGCTGGACGGGCGCGACCCGCTCACAGCCTTTGAAGGGCTGTTCGAGGGCGCGTTCCTGGAGCCGCGCGGACTGCTGGCATCGTTTCGCAATATGGTGCCGCTGGTGCTGTCGGGGCTGGCGGTTGCGTTCGCCTTCAAGAGCGGCCTGTTTAATATCGGCGTGCAGGGCCAGTTGATCGTCGGGTCGGTCGCCGCCGCCTGGATCGGCTTTGCCGTCGAGGGACTGCCGCCGCTGCTGCATGTCACGCTGGCGCTGGTCGTCTCGGTGCTGGCGGGGGGGCTGTGGGCCGCGATCGCGGGCGCGCTCAAAGCCTATGCCGACGCCCACGAGGTGATCACCACCATCATGCTCAACTATATCGCCGTGCAGTTCGCCGGCTGGCTGATCTCCACCGGCAGCGACGGCTCCAAACCGGGGCCGCTCGCCAGCCCGGAATCCGTTCAGGATGCGATCGCGCGCACGCCGGAGATTCTGGACAGCGCGAAGCTGCCCGTGGTCTACTCCGTGCCGCCGAACTTTGATCTGCACATCGGGGTTTTTGTCGCCATCATCACCGCCCTGCTGATCATGTTTCTGCTCTACCGGACGACGTTCGGCTTCCAGCTTCGCATGAACGGCTACAGCCCCAGCGCCGCCGAATACGCGGGCGTGAACGTCAAGCGCGTCACCATCCTGACGATGTTCATCGCGGGCGCGCTGGCCGGGTTAGCGGGCGGCATCCAAACATTGGGCGTCAATCACGGCTACGAGGGCAACCAGAGCCTTGGCCTGGGCTTTGACGGCATCACCGTCGCCTTCCTGGCGGGGAACCATCCCATCGGCGTGTTGATCTCCGGGTTCCTGTTCGGTGCGATGGACGCGGGCACGACCCGCATGGCGCTGAACGCGGATGTCGCCAAAGAACTGATCCAGGTGATCCAGGCGTTGATCCTGATGTTTGTCGCGGCGGACCAGATTATCCAGCGGATCTACCACATCCGGGCGGCGAGTCCGGGCGCGCGGCTGACGGCCGGCAGCAAGTAGGGGAGCGGACTATGAGCGAGGTTGAATTAGGACTGGCGATTATCGCAACCATCAACGCGGCGATCCGCTTCTCGGTGCCGATCACACTGGGCGCGCTGAGCGGCCTCGTGAGCGAGCGTTCGGGCATTGTCAATATCGGCATCGAGGGCATGATGCTGATGTCCGCCTTTACCGGCTATATGACCAACGTGGCCCTGAGCAAAGACACCGTCGATCCCGATCTTCAGCAGGCGTCGGTCCGGCTGGGGCTGGCGCTGCTGGTCGCGCTGCTGACGGGCGGCGCGATGGCGCTGCTGCACGGTCTGCTCTCGATCGAGTACAAGGTCAACCAGATCGTCAGCGGCACGGTGATCAACATCCTGGCGCTTGGCCTGACCGGCTACTTCTACGGAACGTCCTCCACCACCCAGAGCAAGCTCGGCGCGGTCATCGACAACCCCTTCTCCAAAGCGGACGCATGGGAACTCAGGATCGCGGATAACTTTACGTTTTTCTTGCCCCACGACATCGGGCGTATCCTGTTCGACAAGGACCTGATCACCTACCTGTCGCTGGTGCTGGTCTTTATCCTGGGGTGGGCGCTGTTCCATACCACCTGGGGCCTGCGCACCCGCTCCATTGGTGAAAATCCCCGCGCCGCGGATACGCTCGGCATTAACGTCTACCGGATGCAGTACACCAACCTGTTCATGGCCGGGATGCTGGCCGGATTAGCCGGTGCGTTCCTCACGCTGGCGGCGGTGGGATCGTTCGAGCGCAACATGACCACCGGGCGCGGCTTTATCGCGCTGGCCGTGCTGATCTTCGGCAACTGGCGGCCCTGGGGTGCGTTTCGCGGCGCGCTGCTGTTTGGCTTTGCCATGGCGCTGCAAGGCCAGCTTCAGCAGTTCGGGATTCAGTTCCCGCACCAGTTGGTCGGCATGCTGCCCTACATCCTGACGATCGTCGTGCTGGCCGGGTTTGTGGGGCGCGTGCAGCCTCCGGCGCACGTGGGGAAAGCGTATGAAGTGGAGTAAACAGTAGACAGTTTTCAGTCTACAGTGATCAGTTGAGGCTTCCCAGCTACTTGGGTGGCAGCCAGGAGATAGAAGGCATGCAGGATTTTCATAATCTGCAAGTGTGGCGGAAGTCTCATGAACTGGTGTTGGCGATCTATTCAGCCAGCGCGGGGTTTCCTGATGCTGAGCGTTATGGGCTGACCAGCCAAATGCGGCGGGCGGCGATGTCCATACCGGCAAATATCGCCGAAGGCTGTGGCCGAGAATCCAAGCCGGACCTGCGCCGTTTTTTGTATATTGCGATGGGATCGGCTAGCGAGTTGGATTATCACTTGCTGCTCGCACGCGATCTGGAGATGCTGGCCTCAACAGACCATCGGCAGCTTCAAACAGAACTGGCCGAAGTCAAACGCATGTTAACCGGCCTGATTCAGAGATTATCCACTGAGTTCTGAACCGAAAACTGTTAACTGATCACTGTTAACTTCTAAAGGATATTCAGTTATGTCGGAATCACCTCAAAACGACATCGTCCTCGAGGTCGAGGGCGTAACCAAGCAGTTCCCCGGCGTGCTGGCGAACGATAACGTCAATCTGCAACTGCGGCGCGGCGAGATTCTCGCGCTGCTGGGCGAAAACGGCGCGGGCAAAAGCACGCTGATGAATATCATCTACGGGCTGTATCACCCGGACGAGGGCACGATCCGCCTGAAAGGGCGCGAGCTCCGCTTCTCCAGCCCGCGCGAAGCCATCCGCAGCGGGATCGGCATGGTGCACCAGCACTTCCAACTGGTGAACGTGATGACCGTCGCGGAGAACGTCGTGTTGGGCGAAGAAGAAACCGTCGCCTATAGCGGCAAGTCCGGCTCGGCCACCCAGGTGATCCTCAAGTGGCTGCCGAGCATTGTCCTGTTCCTGCTCCTGACCGTGATCGGCGCATCCCTTGGCGAGGTGAAGTATGCGGTGGGTGGTGCCGTCCTGGGCCTGATCAGCGCGGTCATGGTCGCCTATCCGCCCGGCGCGCGCTGGACGTGGGGTGTCGTCTGGCGGGTTGGGCTGGCGTTCGCGGCGCTGGCGATCGCGTCCCAGGCGGAACAGGTGACGCGCGTCGGGATCACGGCGGCGGCGCTGCGCCAGAAGGTCGAGATGGTCAACGAGCGGCGGCCCAAGGAGATGGACGGGGGCTACACCGTCAAATCGACCGTGGTGCGCCACGCGCGTATCGAGTTTGACTGGTCCAAAGAGCACCGCGACGCCGGCAGCATCAACGATGTGATCAACCGCGCCAAAGAGGAGCTTGAACCCTACCGCGATAACGGCATCTCCGGCGGCCTGATTGATGCCATTGACGACGCGCCGCCCATCGTGCAGGCGATCGTCGTATTTCTGCTGCTGGCGCTGCTCGGCGGGCACAGCATCCGCTCGTGGCGCGGGTCCGATTTGCTGCCGGGGCGGCTGCGCGAGCTTGACCTGATCGTGATCGCCGGGCTGGTGATCGTGTATGCGGCGCTGGCATGGATCAATCTGGATTATGTGAGCACCGGCCTGCGCGTCGGGCTGCTGGCGCTGACGCTGCTGGCGCTGGCCTATGCCGCGTGGCGCACCATCGAGCGGCGCTACCGGGCGAGTCTCGTCGAGCCGGGCAGCGCGTCCCCCGTAGACGGCATGATGGACTCGTTCCTGATGATCCTGGACAACGCCACCGAGATCGGCAACGAGCGTGCCGCCGCCGAGCGCGTGCGCGAATTGTCGCGCCAGTACGGCCTGGAAGTGGATCCCGACGCCGTGATCGAAAAGCTGCCGGTGGGCATGCAGCAGCGCGTCGAGATCGTCAAGGCGCTCTATCGCCACGCGGATATTCTGATCCTGGATGAGCCGACGGCCGTCCTTACCCCGCAGGAAGGGCGCGAGCTCTTTAAGATCATGCGCGAACTGTCCGCGCAGGGCGTCTCGATCATCTTCATCACGCACAAGCTCAAAGAGGTATTCGAGGTCGCCACGCACATCGTCGTGATGCGCGACGGGCGCGTGGTCGGCACGACGACGCCCGATCAGGCGACCGAAGCCTCGCTGGCCGAGATGATGGTCGGGCGCGAGGTGATCCTCGAGATCGACAAGGCCGAAGCGTCTGCCGCGCAGCCGGTGCTGCAGGTGCGCGACGTGACCGCCATCGATGACCGGGGCGCGCAGGCGCTCAACGCGGTGAATTTCCAGGTGTGTGCGGCCGAGGTCTTGGGGATCGCCGGGGTGCAGGGCAACGGCCAGACGGAACTGGTCGAAGTCCTCACCGGCTTACGCGCGGCCAGGAGCGGATCGGTGCGGCTGTTGGGGACCGAGTTACAGCCGGATCATCAGCCCGAAGGCGGGCTCGGCGCGCGTGCCGCGGCTTTTGTCATCGATATGCTGGCCGTCGGCGTGCTGGCCTACTTCTTCGGCTACTTTATCTGGTATTTCAGCGACGCTACGCTGGAAGGCACTTCCACGGCCACCCGGATTTTCGCGGTGGCATTGATTTATCTGCTCTTTGATGCGCTCTATTTCCTGGGGAGTTGGGTAGTTGCGGGCAAAACCATCGGCATGGCCCAGTTCGGATTGGAGATCGTCGATCTGAGCGATCGCCGCCCCGGCCTGCTGCGCCTGACGCAGCGCTACCTGCTGTTCCTGCTGCTGCGGGTGCCGCTGGTCGTACCGTATATCGCCTCGCTGCTGCTGGCACGCAGCGATCCCAACCGCCGCACGTGGTTCGACCGGGCGCTGAATACGCGCGTCATCAAGCGCGAGCGTATCACGCCGCGCCGCATCAAGGAACTGGGCACCAGCCACGTCCCCGAAGATCGCCAGCGCCACGGGCTGGTCAAGTCCTATTCCGTGGCGGATAACCTGATCCTCAACGATTTTTACGAACAGCCCTTCGCCAAAGAGCCGAACCTGTCCGAACTGCCCGGTATGCTGCTGCGCTACCTGCTCGTGACCGGCCTGATCGTCGGCGTGCTCACTGCGGTGGGCGTGTATATCTGGGATGAATGGCTCTGGAAGGCGCTGCTCGACGGTTACGATGTACCCGAATCCATGCGGAACATCACGGGCGGGCTGACCAACGCGCAGCGAGCCGCGCTGCAATACCCGTATATCATCGGCCTTCTGCTGCTGATCGGCGCGGAACTCATCTTTGGCGCGCTGGCGCATCTCGTCGCCGTGCGCGTTCTCGGCGTGGAGCCTGTGCGGAAGCTCTTTGCCCGGTTGGGAGAGGCGGCGGGCCTCCGGCGCACCGGCTCGGAGGGTGGGCTGCTGCGCAACGAGCAGGCCATCATGCAGCACGCCACCAGCCTCATCCAGAAATTCGACATCCGCACGCCGGGACCGGACATCGACGGCGGCAACCTGTCGGGCGGGAACCAGCAGAAAATGATCGTGGCGCGCGAGTTCAGCCGCAAGCCGCGCCTGCTGATCGCCGCCCAGCCCACGCGCGGCATCGACGTCGGCTCGATCGAGTTCATCCACCGCCAGATCATCGAGCAGCGTGACGCGGGCGCGGCCGTGCTGCTGGTCTCGGCGGAGCTGGACGAGATCATGGCGCTGTCCGATCGGATCGCCGTGCTCTATAAGGGTGAGATCATCGACACGCTGCCCGCCAAAGAAGCCACCCGCGAGCAGTTGGGTCTGCTCATGGCGGGGATTAAGAACTAAGCCAGTTTTGAGTCATGAGTTCGTGAGTTTTGAGTAAGGGCGACCGACCGGCTCCCCCTCTCCGCGCGTGGAGAGGGGCAAGCGAGCAGCCCGCTTGCGGGACGCTTGCCAGGGGTGAGGTAAAGCTAACGGCTAATCGCTAACAGCTAACCGCTATTTGAGGGGGCGGGGGGTGATGTTCAACTCATGACTCAAAACTCACGACTTATCACCTTTTCACTATGATCGCCACCGACCTCTACTTCCAACGCATCCGCTACACCGGCCCGCGCGCCCCCTCCCTGGAGACGCTGCGCGGACTGCACCGCGCCCACCTGTTCGCCGTGCCGTTCGAGAACCTGGATATTCACCTGGGGCGGCCGATCGTGCTGGACGAGGACCGCCTTTTTGAAAAGATCGTGAAGCAGCGGCGCGGCGGCTTCTGTTATGAGCAGAACGGGCTGTTTGCCGCCGTCCTGCGCGCGCTCGGTTTTGACGTGACCCTGCTCGAAGCGCGAGTCAGCAAGGGCGACGGCACGTTTGGCATCCCCTTTGATCATCTGACGCTCATGGTTCAGCTTGAGGATCGCTGGCTGGCGGACGTGGGCTTTGGCGACTCGTTTCTGGAACCGCTGCGGCTGGACAATCCCGGCGAGCAGATCCGAGACGAGGGTGTTTTCCGCGTGGCGCACGACGGTACACGGGGCCTCTACACCCGCCGGGTTGATGGCGAATGGCGCGATCAATACGAGTTTTATCTCGCCCCCCACCGGCTGGCGGACTTTGCTGGCGGCTGCCACTATCACCAGACGTCGCCCCTGACAACCTTCACGCAGCGGCGCGTCTGCTCGCTCGCCACGCCGGAGGGCCGCATCACCCTCAGCGATCGGAAGCTGATCACCACGCGCAGCGGCCAGCGCGATGAGCGCATCCTGCCCGACGAAGCCGCCTTCCGCGCCGCGCTGCACACGGTTTTCGCCATCGACCTGCCATTTGGTTAACACGTGTAGGGGCGACCCGGCTCGTCGCCCGCCTCGTGCATTTTCCGGCCTCACCCCCTGCCCCTCTCCATCCAAGATGAAGAGGGAAGGAACCTGCACTTCCCCCTCTCTAGCTCGGCTGGAGAGGGGGACTGAGGGGGTGAGGCCTGGCCAATTTCAAGACGGTATCTACAAGAAAGGCGCTGGCGACCGGCTCCCCCTCTCCGCGTGTGGCAAGCGTGCGGAGTACGCCGGAGGCCGGGGGTGAGGTAAAGCTAACGGCTAATCGCTAACAGCTAATCGCTTTTCTCGGGGCCGTGGGGTGAGGTAAAGCTGAACGCTGAACGCTGACGGCTCTTCTCCGCCTCAGTTTTGATCCGCAATTCGCCCCCTGCCCCACTGCGGGGTAGACTTAGGCCGTGGGACTGTTACAATAGTAGAGACGCAGTCTGTTCAGCAATCAAGGGATTTCCAGCGGTTTTTATCCATGCCAGAAACGATCCAAGCGGCGCACGACCTGACCATCCGGCTCGATCCGACAGCCTGGCGGCTGTATAACGGCGCGCAGTCGCCCGGCGAGCCGATCGCCCTGCTCGAAGCTTACCCGGATGAGATTCGCTGTGCGCCCGCCTTTGCCCGCGCCCGCCAGTTACCCGGCGAGGGACACTTGACCCCGGCGGATGTGGCGCGCGTCGTCGTCGGATGGGCACCGGAGAGCCACAATTGGCACCTGGGCCTGATGCTGGCCGCCCGGCCCGAAACGAACTTTCGCTCGCGCTGGTGTGGGCTGGCAAGCTGGCCGAGTGGTCAGGCCGGTGAGCACAGCGCGCAGGCACGTTATGCCGGCCAATCTCTCGCGCGCCTCATCGATCGCCCGTTTCACGTCGTGCCGCCAGTTGAGCCGGTGCGCGTCGCGGTGAACGAAACGCAGCCGATCCAGGCCACGAGGGGCATGCCGGAGCCGGTCGCCCCGGCCATTGCGCCGATCCCGACGCAGGCACCGCCGTTCGAGTTTGGCGATTGGGTGTTCGCCGCCACCTCGCGCGGCTTGATCTGGCGTCGGCGCAGCCGCTCGATCCTGACGGCAGCGCTGCGGATCCTCGGGCTGATGGCGCTGGCGGCGTTGTTCCTGGTGTTGGGCATCGGGTCGCAGACGCGCGGGCTGGCCGCGGTGAATCCATCCTGGCTGCCCTGGCTGGGGATCGGTGTGACCGGCCTGCTGCTGGTAATCCTCCTGATGGATGTGCAGGCTGTCCTGTCGGTCAGCGATGTGATCATTGACCGCAGCGCCCGCCAGATTCGCCGCCAGAACCGCTTCATGGGGACCACCCTGTGGCGCGTGCCGTTTGATGCCGCGGCTTACATCCTGGTCTCACAGACCCCACCCCACCCCGAGGGCCGCGAAAATTCCGGTGAGCCGGTCAGCACCACCCAGGATGTCTGGATACACCTGTATGACGGCCGGCGCTTTCTGCCGGTGGTCAGCCTGGAACGTGTGGAGGGCCGCTGCCGTGACTGGTCCAGCGTCCGGCATACGCTCAAGACACCCGGCCGCCGCCGCCTGATCCTGGCCCATTTTGACAGCCCGGCCCATCATGCCGCCCAGGTCATGGCCCAGGCGATGGATGTGGATGTCTGGCTCGATGTGAGGAAATAGGCTGAATGTTACTGGACACGCTTGCGGAGCCGATCGATCGGCGGCGAGGAACCCGCCTGCTGCTGCTCGCGATCATTGTGTTGAGCCTGCCCTGTTACTGCCTGGGCTTTGTGCTGCTGGCCTATGCGCCGGCCAGTAGTGACAACGACGTGACGCCGCGCTCGACCATCCCAACGCTCGGCGGTATCACCTCGACGCCGTTCACCACGCCGACTCCGACACGGTTTGGCCCTTCCGCCACCCCGACGCAGTTTGGGAATCCGCTGCTGCCCACGCCCGGGCAGATTTTCCTGCGCACCAATACGCCGTTTGTCTGGCCGACTCCGATCCCAACCTGGACGTTTATGCCTCTGCCCACAACAGCTCCCAGCCTGACATCGCCGCCGCTGCCAACGATCGCACCATCAGCCACCCTGCAGCCGACCAATGTGCCGCCGCCAACGGTTGTTCCACCCACCGATGCGCCACCGCCAACGGACGAGCCGCCCCCCCCACCGACGAGCCGCCGGTCATCGAGGAAGCTACGCCGACTCAGGAACAGCTCATTGAACCCGTTACAGGGTGATCTCGTAAAAATCAATGAGAAAAAGATTGAACCGCAGAGGCGCAGAGAGCACAGAGAAAAACAAGGGGAAAGCGAGGTTAGTCGGGCTGGTTTATGAACCGGTCCCTACTCTCGTTCCCTCAAAAATCTCTGCGTCCTCTGCGCCTCTGCGGTTCATTTATTTTTAACTATTCGCCTGCAACTGTTAGGATAACGCACCGTGGATTTAAAGCAGCATCTCAAAGACCTGTGCGCGGTGGCAGCACCCTCCGGCCATGAAGCGCCCGTTCGGGATGTGATCCGCGCCGCGTGGGCGGATTGGGTCGATGACATCCGCGTGGATGGACTGGGCAGCCTGATCGCCGTGAAGCGCGGCAGCGGCGACGAACCCCGCCGCCAGATCATGCTCTGCGCGCACATGGACGAGATCGGCATGATCGTCTCGGACATCTGCAGCGGGTTTATCGCCACGCAGCCGCTCGGTGGGATCGATTACCGCGTGCTGATGACGCAGAACGTCATCGTCCACGGGCGGCGCGCGCTGCCCGGCGTGATCGGCGCCGCCCCGCCCCACATGGGCCGCCCCAAAAAGGAGTACCCCCAGGCCGCCGACCTCTGGATCGACGTGGGACTGCCCGCCGATGAGGTGGCCGGCCTCGTGCGCCGGGGCGACGTGATCACCTTCGACTCCCCGCCATTTGATCTCAAGGGCGAACGGGTCGCCGGCAAGTCGATGGATAACCGCGCCTCGGTGGCCGTGGTGTCGCTCTGCCTGCACGAGCTTCAGGGACGCCGCCACGCCTGGGACATGGTCGCCGTCGCGTCCGCTCAGGAAGAATCCGGTGCGTCGGGTGCCTCCACCGCCGCCTATCAGATCCGCCCGGATCTCGCCATCGCCATCGATGGCAGTTATGGGCGGCAGCGCGGCGTGGATGACGACGAGAGCTTTGCCCTGGGCGACGGTCCGACCATTGGCCGCGGGCCGAACTTCCACGCCCGGCTGGCTGACGCGCTGCACAAAACCGCCAGGGAGCACGACGTCAGGGTGCAGAGCGAGGTGATACCCGGCAGCAGCGGCACGGACGCCTGGGAGATCCAGCTCAGCCGCGAGGGGATCCCCACGGCGCTGATCGGCCTGCCCATGCTCAACATGCATTCCCCGATCGAAGTGGTCGATCTGCGCGATCTGCGGCGCGCCGCGCGGCTGCTGGTCGCGTTTATCGCCGGGATGGACGCCGATTTCATGGATGAAATCTCGTTTGCTCTGCCGGGAGATGCGGACCGATGATCGACCTGCTGCGCGAGTTGTGTGAGGTCAACGGCATTTCGGGCGACGAACACGCCGTCCGCGACTGCATCGCCCGCCATATCCGCGATGTATGTGGACGATATGCACGTGGATGCGGTGGGCAACCTGCTCGCCGTCAAGCGCGGCACCGGCGCTGTAAATCTGCGCGTCATGGTCGCCGCCCACATGGACGAAGTCGGCATGATGGTCATGGGCTTCGACAGCGACGGCATGATCCGGTTTGACGGCATTGGCGGCCTGGACGAGCGTATTCTGCCCGGCACGCGCGTCCAGATCGGCAGGGATCGCATCCCCGGCGTGATCCAGTGGGCCCCCGTCCACGTCAACACCAGCAGCGATACCGTGTCCATCGACCGGCTGCGCATCGACATCGGCGCGACGAGCAAAGAATCCGCGCAGAAGGACGTCGAGCGCGGCAACTCGATCGCGTTCTACAGCCCGCTGACCGAGCTTGGCCCGACCATCCGCGCCAAAGCCCTCGACGACCGGGCCGGCTGCGCCTCGCTGATCCGGCTGGTGCAGGGCGATCCCTTCCCGTTTGATGTGCTGGTCGCGTTCACCGTGCAGGAAGAAATGGGCCTGCGCGGCGCGAAGGTCGCCGCCCAATATTTCCAGCCGGACGTGGCGTTTGTGCTCGAAACCACCGCCTGCCACGATCTGCCGCAGAACCCCGACGAGCCGGATCAGACGACGATCACCATCATGGGGCACGGCCCGGCGATCACCGTGGCCGACGCGCGCACCATCAGCGATCCGCGCCTCGTGCAGCATCTCGTCCGCGTGGCCGAGCGCGAGGGCATTCCCTGCCAGTTCCGCTCCCCGATGTTCGCCGGGGGCACGGACGCGGGCACCATTCACCGGACCGGGATCGGCGTGCCGAGTGTGACTGTCGCCACGCCCTGCCGCTACCTGCACAGCCCGAATCTCGTGATGCACCGCGACGATTGGGAGAACCAGAGCCGGCTGGTCCGCGCCGCGTGGTTGTCTCTGAGTGAAGATATATTGAGAAGATAGCGTTTGACGTTTTACCCCTATCCCCCCGCCCCTTTCCCGGCAAGCAGAGAAAGGGGAGTCGTGGCATCATCAGGTGCTTTTAAGTCCCTCTCCGCGTGCGGGGAGGGATTTAGGGAGGGGTAAACTCATTGCAGTACCGTGCAAACATAAAGGACAAAACCACCGTGCAAACCCTGATCCAATCCCTGGCCGAAGCCTGGGGACCGCCCGGCTTTGAACACGCAGTCCGCGACCTGATCCGCGCCGAAGTCGAAGGCGCAGCCGACGAGATCCGCGTCGATCCGCTCGGCAACCTGATCTGCCGCGTGGGGAGCGGTCCCCGCCGCATCATGACCGCCGCCCACATGGACGAGATCGGCCTGATCGTCGGCCACATCGACCGGCAGGGCTTCGCGCGTTTTGCCCCGATGGGCGGGTTGTTCCCGGCGGCGCTGCTCGGCGCGCGCGTCCGCTTTGCCAACGGCGTGATCGGCACCATCGGCGTCGAGAACCAGTACAGCAAGCGCCGCGAAATCCCAGCCACCACCGCCTTTTATATCGACATCAGCCAGGACGCGCACGGCAGCGCCGACGTGAAGCCGGGCGATCCGGCGGCGTTTGTCGCGGACGTGATCTGGCGCGGCAGCCGCGTGATCGGCAAGAGCCTGGATGACCGCGTCGGCTGCGCGATCCAGATAGATGTCATGCGCCGGGTCAAGGCGCAGGGCACGCCGCACAGCGTCTATTTTGTCTTCACCGTGCAGGAAGAAGTCGGCACGCGCGGCGCGGCCCCGGCCGCCTATGGCATCGAGCCGGATCTCGCCATCGCCGTGGATGCGGCGGGCGCGGGTGATATGCCCGAGGGTCGCGAGACAGCGGTCATGCTCGGCGGCGGAGTCGCGATCAAAGCACGCGACGCGGGTCTGATCGTCCCCGCCCCGGTCCGCGACTGGATGATCGAGCGCGCCGAAGCCGCCGGCATCCCCTACCAGATCGAAGTGATCGAAGGGGCCAGCACCGACGGCAAGGCGATCCAGAACGTCCGACCGGCGTGCCCACCGGCGGACTCTCCTTCCCGCTGCGCTACATTCACACCACCAGCGAAACCGCCGATCTCCACGACATCACCGCCGCCGCCGATCTGCTGGTGGCGCTGCTGACGGGGGAGATCACGCTGTAATTTTCTACTTTTCGAGTGTGATAATGGGATTAAAATGGCAAGTAGCGGATTGCGCCTTGCCATTCGTTTTCTTCACTGGCAAGCACAACGAGCTCAAGCGCGTCGATTACCTCGCCCACTGGCTTGGTGCCATGCACGAGAAAAAGACCCGGCACAGGTAATTCAGCCTCGACACGCTCGTAAAAGTAACCGCGCATGGTATTAACATCGTGGGATAAGACAATGGTGTTATGCTGAACAGCCCATTCGAGGATCAAGGTATCGGGTTTTCCAGCCAACTCTGTATCCTGGATACGCGTGATGTCAACGTCGGGTATGCGCCGTTCCAGTCCCCGGATTATCTCGTTGTTGAAGTTCTCATCGGCCAGGAAGCGCATTACTCGCCGCTGGCCTTACGTTTGGCTTCCAGGCGTTCCAGCAGGATCGTCCGAGTGAGCTTGGCTGGATGTTCCTGCTCGTATACCTGTCGAAATGCCTCGGCTTCCGCCTCCTGCTGCTGAAGATAGCCTTCCACTTCATCCCGGTGGCGCAGATAGTAGCCGATAGCCAGATAGACGTCATCCAGCGATAACGAGGGATACTGCGCGGTAATTGTCTCGGGCGTATGGCCCAGCCGAAACGAATAGATAACCAGATCCAGCAGAACCCGTGTGTTGCCGACACGCAGCCGCCCATGCTCATCCGCGCGGATAGGGATCTGTTCAGTGATGGGGGTTGTAATCACTGTTCACGCTCCTGCAATCGTCATCACTCTGATTATAGTGGAACGTTCTCAGGACGCCGTAGGTTAAAACCGTGCGGCTATGAAAAAAGCGGAGAAGCCCGCTAAAGGGGCTGAAACCGAAAACCGAGTCCCTTTAGCGGACTTTTTTAATCATAGCCGGAACGTTTTAACGTCCGGCGCAGACTACCGCAGCGCGATCGCCTTGCTCTCCACCACGCCGTCGCCTGCGCGATGAACTCCGCCACCGGCATCGCGCCCAGATCCTCACCGGAGCGCAGCCGCACGCTGACCGCGCCGTTCTGAATATCCCGGTCGCCCATCACCAGCATCCACGGGATCTTCTGCATCGTCGCCTCGCGGATCTTCGCGCCCATGCGCCCATCCGAGATCATCGACCTTGACGCGCAGACCGTGCTGGTGCAGCTCGTCGGCGACCTGCCGCGCGTAGTCCAGGTGCCGATCCGCCACCGGGATCAGCGCGACCTGCACCGGCGTGAGCCACGCCGGGAACGCGCCCGCGTAATGCTCGATCATCACCGCGACGAAGCGCTCCATGCTGCCATACAGCGCGCGGTGGATCATGATCGGGCGGTGGCGCTCGTTGTCCTCGCCCACGTATTCAAGCTCGAACCGCTCCGGCAGGTTGTAATCCACCTGCACCGTGCTGATCTGCCATTCGCGCTTGAGCGCATCGCGGATGATGAAGTCGAGCTTCGGACCGTAGAAGGCCGCTTCGCCCTCTTCCACCGTATACGTCAGCCCGCGCTTATCGCGCGGCGGCGATGATCGCCTGGGTCGCTTTCTCCCAGTTCTCGCTGCTGCCCACATACTTGTCGCTCTGTCGGGTCGCGGACCCCCACGCGCGCGCGGTAATCGCTCAGCCCCAGCCCGTTGAGGATGAATTCCACCAGATCGACCACCTTCAGGAACTCATCTTCCAACTGCTCCGGCGTGCAGAAGATATGCGCGTCATCCTGCGTGAAACCGCGCACGCGCGTCAGCCCATGCAGTTCGCCCGACTTCTCGTAGCGATACACCGTGCCGAACTCCGCCAGCCGCACCGGCAGATCGCGGTACGAGCGCAGCTCATCCTTGTAGATGTGGATGTGGTGCGGGCAGTTCATCGGCTTGAGCATGAACAGATCGCCCTCGACCTCGAACGGCGCATACTGGCTGTCCTTATAGTACGGGTAATGTCCCGACTTTTCGTACAGCGCCACCCGCGCGATATGCGGCGTCATGACCGGCTCGTAGCCGCGCTCGATCTGCACCTCGCGCAGGAACCGTTCGAGCTTGTCCCGCAGGATCGCGCCGTTCGGCTTCCACAGCGGCAGCCCCTTGCCGACCAGCGGGTTAAACGTGAACAGCCCCAGCTTCTGCCCGATGATGCGGTGATCGCGCTTTTTGGCTTCTTCGAGCAGGTTCAGATATTCCTCAAGCTGTTCGGCCGTTTCCCAGGCCGTGCCATAGATGCGCGTGAGCATCTCGCGGTTTTCGTCGCCGCGCCAGTACGCGCCCGCCGGAGCTTTGAACGTGATGCTGATCGCGTCCGGGTTGATCTCGCGCGTATTGCCAACGTGCGGCCCCCGGCACAGGTCCTCGAACGTATCCTGCGTGTAGGTGCTGATCACCACGGGATCGCTCGTTTTTTCGCCGTATTCATCCACGCCGCCCCGTTCCAGCCCTTCGATCAGTTCGATCTTGTATGGCTGGTCGTTGAAGAGGTCGCGGGCCTCGTTGGCGCTGACTTCTTTGCGGGCGAACGCGTGCCCCTCGCTGATGATCTCGCGCATCCGGGCCTCGATCGCCGCCAGATCTTCCTCCGTCAGCGGGCGCGGCAGGTCGAAGTCGTAATAGAACCCGTCCTCGATGGGCGGTCCAATGGCGATCTTGGCCTCTGGAAATTTTTCCAGCACGGCCTGCGCCATGACATGCGCCGTCGAATGGCGGATGCGGTACAGCTGGCTGTCCTGATAGCGTTCCATGTTCTCCTCGGTTCTTCTGGTCAGGTACGCACAACGCCGCCCGGTCGAGCCGGTGTGCGGCCCGCCATAGTTCCGGTGTGCAGTTGTGCAGAAACAGGCGAAAAGTCGTGTGTCAGCAGAGGCAAACTGCGCTGCGCCCTGGCGCCGCGCCCTGCATACCCTGCTGCCGTGTCGATACAGCACCAGCGGCAGGGACCAGCGCAGAATGTCCCTACCCGTGCTGCCCGGTAGTGCCATCAGTCGGAAGATCGGTCATCGGCGGTGCTCCTTCCTAGTGCTCTAACATGCCATCCCGGCACTGCGCGAAAACGCTCTCGAAAACACCCAGTGCCATCAGATTATCAACCACGTCCTCGATCACATCCGTCGTCAGCTTTTCGACAATGACATGCGGGATCTCCAACGCTAAAAATTGAGTGGCGGCCAGCGCATGGTGCAGCTGCTTCGCAACGCCCAGGCTGACCTGCATCTCCTCCTGGAGATGGGCCAGGGTCACAAAATGTGCCTGCCAAAGCCGGTCATCTTCCATCTCAACCAGCACATCGGCGCTGTCGGTCTCCGGGTCAAAAGTCACTTGGGGGGCCGGTTCAATCCACACACGCTTGATTAACACGGTCTGCGTCCTTCACTATCCGACATTTACATCTATAACAACATACTACAACGAATTGCCCCCAAAAATAAGACCCTCGCTCCAAATTGGGGCGAGGGTCCGCGGTTCCACCCAACTTCGACACGAGCGAATGATCGTCGCCGTGTCCTCATGGTCGCTGCTAACGGAGCGGGCCGGCGTCGCTTAATAAGTCATCCGCTGACCGTTCTGCGACGCGTTCACGGGTGGTTTTCTCGGCGTCTGATCGGGCAGGCTTCCAGTGTGCGCCCCGCCCTCCCTGGGATCAGTCTCGGCCGGTACTCGTCCCGATCATCACGTTGAAAGGGAGATCGTTTGTTAGGGTTTGTTATTGCTGTTATTTCGACAGGATAAACCCAATATCGGGGCGCTGTCAAGGTGGAATCGCCCCTGATCGCATATAACGACCCGTGCTCTTTGTGATATTCGCCCCTCTTTAAATCGCCCCACACGGAAAAAGGATCTTGAGCGGCTCCCCCTCTACGCGTGTGGAGAGGGGGTCGGGGGGTGAGGTAAACTCTCTCCCTGGCTCGGCCGGGGAGAGGGCAGGGTGAGGGGCGTCTTTGCTCCCCCCTCTCTACGCCGTGGAGAGGGGGCCGGGGGGTGAGGCTGTCCCCTCCCACCCCGCCAGATACGCTTCCAGCGCCGCGTGCCACGAGGCCTCAACTCCGTCATCGGGGGGCAGATAGCCGGCGCGTTCGAGCACGACGAAGCCATGCAGCAGCGCCCACAGGCTCCGCAGCCCATCGATCGCGCGATCCGGCCCGGCAAGCTCGGCCAGCACAGCCGTCAGCGCCTCCAAATCCGCCAGAGACCCAGCGACAGGCTTTTGCCCGGCGTATAGCAGATCGTAGGCCACCGGGTGAGCCAGCGCATAGTCTCGATAGGCCTGCGCCAGGCTCAGAATGCGCGCCCGGCAGTCCCCATCGATGGCGGCCGCGGCCAAAACTTCCTCCATCAGCGCCTCGATCGTCAGTTCGTTGATCGCCTGCAGGAGATCCGTTTTGTTTTTGACATGGTGGTATAAAGACGGGGCTTTGATACCCAGGTTTTTCGCCAGCCGGTTGAGCGAGACGCCATCCAGGCCGTTGGCCTCGATCAACTCGCGTGCCGTTCGGATTATCGTATCGCGGTCCACCCGCGCCGGATAAGGGGCCATGCCTACACCCGCTGCAAATGCGTGTCTTTAAAACCGGATTCGTACTTCAATCCATAGCCTAATAGCCGGTCCGCGCCAATATGCGCCAGCCAGATGATCGCGATCTGCATGCCAACCGGCTGCTCCGCGACAAAAGCCCCCACCAGCAGCGCCAGCGGCAGGGTGTAAACGTGGAATACATTGTAAACCCATGCGCCAATCCGCGGGTTAGCCAGATAGCCCAACATGGCCAGATCAGGCGCAAGGATCAGCACCGCCAGCGCCAGCCCGCTCCACCCTTGATCGACATACACCACGAGAGCGCTAACCAGCACCCCCACCCCTTCAAGGCGCAGCAGCAAGCCGGGCAGCGTCAGCCCCCGGACCATGCGGTTGCTCCAGGTACTCGATGAAGCGTTCGCCATTGTCTTCTCCCACAAGCCTATCATCGTTAACCTTAATGCCAATATTATTCGTTTTATTGAAATATGTCAACGTGTATTGATGTTTTTGTTGTACGCGCTCTGAGAGTGTGTTTGCCAAGCTATTTTACCCCTCCCTAAATCCCTCCCCGTAAACGGAGAGGGACTTGGCACACTCCCCTTTCTCCGCGTGCGGGGATAAGGGGCGCCGACTGAAGGTCGGACGGGGATAGGGGTAAACGCTTTCCGTACGCGCTCTGGCGATGGAGTTATCAGCCATGCCGCTGTATTCCCCTCTCCCTGGCTTGGCCGGGGGAGAAGGAGAGATGATCCCGGCCAAGTCCCTCTCCACCCTGTGGGGAGGGATTTAGGGAGGGGCTGTCTTTTCCTCCCCGTCAGATAAGCAGCGTATGAGCGCGGGTTTACGCCCCGGCAGTTTGCGTTATAATGCCCGGCGCAGAGACGGAGAGGGCGTATGCGTATTCCGACATGGTTTGTCTTGATCTGGGTGGTCGTGCTGAGCGCGGTGGCCGTGGGCGCATCGATCTTCGCCTACGGGTTCGTGCGCGATCGCGCCACCGAGTTTGATACGGTGCTCGAACTGCCAGACCCGCCGCAAGTGGGCGATGACGATGACGAGGTCGAGCCGACCCGCACGCCTATACCGGCTACCCCCACCCCGCCGGAGCCGGATGCCAGCACCACGCTCGAACCGGACACCACCGGGACCGCCAGCGGCGAGGACACCACGCCCGACGCCGTCCAGGCAGCGCAGCCGGACAGCGCCGATCCGGGCCTGTGGGATGATCCGCGCCGGGTATCGGTGCTGCTGATGGGCATTGATCAGCGCGCCGGCGAAGAGGGCACCTTCCCCACCGATACGATCATCCTCTTCTCGGTCGATCCGGTCGGCCAGACCGCCGCGATCCTCTCGATCCCGCGCGATCTGTGGGTGGAATACCCTGGTTTGGGGTCCAAAGGGCGCATCAACGGCGCGAATATCCTCGGGGACGAGATCAATTACCCCGGCGGTGGTGGCCCGGCGTTTGCCGTGAAAGCCGTCGAGAAGACGCTCGGCCTGCGTATCTCCTACTACGTCCTGATCAACTTCGAGGTCTTTAACCGGCTGGTGGATGCGATCGGCCCGATCGAGGTCTGCCCAACCGAGACGATCCACGACGACAAATATCCCGACGGCAGCTATGGCTACATCACCGTCCACTTTGACCCCGGCTGCCAGGAGCTTGACTCCGAACACCTGCTGCAATATGCCCGCGTGCGCCACGCCGACAGCGACATCGGCCGCTCCACCCGCCAGCAGGAAGTGATCCTGAGCATCCGCGACAAGGTGCTCTCGACCGGCGGCGTGACGGCGCTGCTGCCCGAAGCCCCGGCGCTCTGGGAATCCGTGCAGGACAACATCCGCACGAATTTCACCTTTGAGGATATGGTCAGGCTGGCCCGCACCGCCGAGGGCATTGCCGCCGAGAATATCCGCCAGGATCAGATCGCGTTCGAGGATGTGCAGATCGGCACCTCGCCCGACGGCGATCAAATCCTGGTGCCCATCGACTCCGACATCCGCCTGAAGATCCTGGACCTGTTCCGCCCCGCCGGCACCCCGGAAAGCAATTAGCGGTTAGCGATTAGCGGTTAGCAGATTGGCTCCGCACACGGGATGAACGTCCCTACGTGCTCCTCTCCGGTGGGGAGGGATTTAGGGAGGGGTAAACGATGAGCACCGGAATAAAAACCTACCCCTGACAGGGGCCAACTCCCCCTCTCCGCGCGTGGAGAGGGGGCCGGGGGTGAGGTTACGCTAAAGGCCAATCGCTAACCGCTAACCGCTTCTTTAGGCCAGGGCTGAGGTAATCGCGCCCCGCCTCACGTTCAACACCAACCTTCCCTCTGGCGCGACACTGAAAATCCTGTAAACTGGTGTTAATCGCTGAACGCTGATAGCTAACGGCCAAGCGCTAACAGCTAATCGCTAACAGCTAAAAAACGGCATCCAGAAAAGACAAAGATAGTTTATATGACCACCATGGAATCCCTTAACCGCGAGGAACGGCTGACCTTGCGGCAAATTCAGGCCCACATGCGCGAGGTGATGAACGCGCAGCAGACCGTAGTCGAGCAGTTGGGCACCGTCGATGTGTATTTCCACCCGTCCAACCCCGACCCCTATCTGAACTGTGTCACGCCGCATCAGGGCGTGGCCTGGGTGCGCCGCGACGATCTCAACAGCGCCTTCGCCGGGCTGGAACGCCTGGGCCGGATCCCGCGCCTGATGTTTCAGGATGCGCTCTTCCCGGTGGCGTTTCAGCAGCAGCTTCGCTGGATGGGCCTTACCCTCGAAGATCAGCGCACTGTGCTGGTCTATCGCCCGATGTACGGTCCCCCGCTGCCCAATGAGACGCCGCGCGGCCGCGTGCCCGAATCATTTGAGCCCGCCGTGACGATCACCGTCCCCACCAGCGAGCGCGATCTCGCGGTCTGGCTGCGCGTCTTCCGCGCCGGCTATTACAACACCGAAATGCTGGCCGTGGATCCCGATATGGTGCGGCCGCTGGTGCATGCGGTGGCTCGCGGCGAGAAGGTCTTTGTCATGGCGCACTATGAGCGATCGCCGTTGGGTGCCGCCCGGCTGGATGTGCGCGGCCATTCCGCCGAGATCGAAGCGGTGGTGACGGCGCCGCTGTGGCATGGCATGGGCCTCGAACCGGCCTTGATCGCTTCATCAGTCCAGACTGTCCTGGGGCGCGGCGTGGATATTGTGTTCACCGTGACGCCGGTCGAAGATTACGCGCGCATGTATCGCCACCTGGGTTTTGTGGAACTGACCCGCGTGCTGACGTACTGGCTGGCTGAAGATCAGGCCCGCACCTTTGCCCACACTCAAGGAGAGGCGAACCATTGAGCCAGAAAATCAACCAGAACTGGTACCGCCTGTTGGTCCCTGCCACCGATGCCCACCAGGTCGCGGCGGCGCTGCGCTCCGTGTTGGAAGCGCGGGAATACATCCCGTTTGATCCATTCCCCGGCGGGACCGGCACCCCTCCCGGCCTGACATCGACCGTGCGCCTGTTCGTCGCCCCACCCCAGGACGGCTGGGTCTGCGTGTTAGGCGAATATCCCGAAAATCTCATCGACAATGTGAGCCGCGAACTGGATTCGCCAGTCCTGTCCGGCTGGCTCACCGAGACGGAGAGCGGTTTCGCTCTGGTCGAGGGTTCGACGCGCCGGGACGATCCCGCCGCCTTCGAGCGTTACCTGCGCCCCGGCCAGCCGGCCGAGATGCTGCGGCGCGCGTTCGCCGGGGAAATCAAGGTCGAAGCGGTGGACAGCGACAAGCCGCCCGTCGCCGTCCTGGGCGCGGACTCGCTCCCACCGGAACTCCGCCAGTTAGCCGAAGACCAGGGCGCGGACCCGATCAAGGCCGGCAAGATGTTCGAGCGGATCAGCGGCACGCTGCTGAATCGATTGGGCGGCGGCGCGGGCAAGGAAGAGCAGGAACAGGCGCGCGCGATGATCATGGGCGGCGGGGGCATGGACATCTGGAACAGCCTGAAGGGGCAGCGCATCCGGGCGATTGCCGGTGTGTTGAGTCTCCCAGATAACTGGCGTCTGCCGTCACTGCAAGCGGTCCGCGATGCCTATCAGGTCTTCCGGCTGCGCCAGCGATCACCGCGTCTGGCCCTGATGCCCGGCGATCGCGAAGCCATGCAGGCTGTGCCCGGCGCGCTCGATTACGTGGCCGTCTACATGGGGCACAAGTGACCTCATCCCTGACGCAAACAAATAGCGGGTATGTTTTTGTAGGCGCGGATTAACAACCCACACGCATTAAGTTATCTATCCGAAAATCTATTTTTTGTAGGGGCATATTGAAATACGCCCAATAGGTGTCAACTTAAGCGCCTATCGGCGGGTTGGCCCCTCCCTAAATCCCTCCCCACGCGGTGGAGAGGGACTTGGCGGCGCGCGGTTTCCCCCTCTCCACCCGGTGGGGAGGGGGCAGGGGGAGGGGCTAATGCCGGGTGACGACCGTTACGCCACCTTATCTTGACGCTCATTGGACATATTGAAATACGCCCCTATGGAATCCAGCAATTTGCCGATAGCCCGTTACTATGCAAATGATCTGGAACCACACCGTAGGGGCAGGTTTGCAAACCTGCCCCCGCCATAATCGAAAATATTCTCAGCACACACCCGGACAAGGTACTCGCCATGGCCCGCTCTGATCGCGAGCGCTGGGATCGGCGCTATGCCGCGCCCGGCCCTGATCGTCCGAAGGAGCCAAATCCCCTCCTGCTGGCGCACACGCCACCGGCACCGCCATCGGCACCGCCGCCTTCGCCCGGTGCGCGGGCGCTCGAACTGGCGTGCGGCCTCGGCCATAACGCGATCTGGCTGGCCGGACAGGGCTATACCGTCGATGCGCTGGACATCAGCCTGGCAGGGCTGCGCCGCGCGCGTGCCGCGATGCTCCGGCAGGGAGTCCGTGGGGTGAACTTCATCGCGGCCGACCTGGATCATTTTGTGCTGCCGGTTTATGCCTACGATCTGGTGATCGTGTTTCGCTTCCTGGATCGCGCCCTGTTTCCGGCAATTCGGTCGCGGGTGCGGCCCGGCGGCCGGGTGATCTACGAGACGTTCAACGTCCGCCACCTGGAGCGCATGCCCGACTGTTCTCCGCATCATGTGTTGCAGTTAGGTGAGCTTCCGCGCTATTTCTCTGATTGGAATGTGTTAGCCGCCAGCGACGAGGGCATGACTAGCGGGATCGTCGCTCAGAAGCCGGAGTAAACGTAAAGATGACGCGTTTGGGGTTGCTCACAAATCGAGTGGGGTTGTTCCGTATTCTCCTGGCCGGGCTCGCGCTGCTGGCGTCGACATTCGGACCAGCCGCGATTTCCTTCGCCGCGCCCATGCCGAGTCCATCCCCAGCCGGGGAATCGCTGGTCGTGGTGTGGGCGGCCGGCGGCGAGTTGTTTATCTGGCAGGGTGGCGATTCCCAACCCCTGCGTATCGCCGGCGACGACGTGATCCGGCCATTTTTGTCCCCCGATGGCACCCAGGTCGCCTATTTGAGCGGGCCGGGCGGCGATCCGCAAAGCCTGTGGATCTGCGACATCTCCGGCAGCGGGGCGCGGCTCCTGGTTGACGCTCTGGCGCTGATGCCCGACGACCCGACGCGCCGCCCCTGGCAGATCGTATGGGCCGCGGGTCAGATCTATTTCAACACGCTGACCGGCGAACAGATCAATCTGCACACCGCGGACGATCTGTGGCACGCCGATCCGCTCAGCGGGACGGTCGAGCGTCTGCTGCCCGATGGCGAGGGCGGGCGCATCTTTCCCGCACCGGACGGATCGCGGCTGGCGCTGGCGTCAGCGGGCGCGTATATCCAGCCCGGCGCAGCATCCCACCTGCTGGGGGGCATCGCCCTGTATGACGCGGCGACCGGCGAGCGCCGCACCGTGCTCGACTTCCCTGCCGTGGCGACCGGCAGCGAGTGGCGCTGGTATCCGACCCTGCGCTGGCTGCCCGACAGCGGCGGCGTGCTGGCGGCGATTCCGGTCCCCAATCTGATCTACGGCGACGGCGAAACCGCGCTGTGGCAGTTGTTATCCGACAGCGCCCCGGTCCAGTTGGGTTCCATCGATGCGGACTTTTTTGGCCTGCCGGTCTTCTCAGCGGACGGCGAATGGATCGCCTATATCGACCGCCGTGACTCCCCGGAGCAGGAGTTGCTCACGCTGATCGTCGCGGAGCGGGACGGCAGCGGCCGGAAATCCTATGTACAGGGCGGCGTCGGCTCGCTCGGCGCGGCGGACTGGCTGCCCGACACGGACCGGTTCCTCTATGTCAACGGCGCGCCCGGCAACCTGTGGATTGGCCGGCGGGACGTCACCCCGGCCCGCTTCCCCGCGGCTGACGTGTCGGTGAGTGAGATCGTCTGGGCCAGCGAATCGGTGTTCGTGCTGAGTACCACGCTCGAAGGAACGCGCGCGCTGGTCTGGGGTTTGCTCGATACGCCGTCCACCCTCCAGACGATCGCCCTTCTGGATACCACCCCCTTCTTCGACGCCGTCAGCCCCTAGTAGTGATCGGCGTCGGGCGTCCTGTAATGCGTAGGGGCAGGGCTTGCCCTGCCCAAAATCCCACCTGTATTTCTCTCCGCGTCCTCTGCGTCTCCGCGGTTCAGATTTCTTTTCCCCGCCCTCCCCCTTGCACGGACGCCCGCTTTCCAATACAGTTAAGGCAGAACATCCATTCAAAAAGGGGCCGCGATGCCAATTGCGATTGTGGGGACAGGGATCGCCGGCACGGAAATCGCGCACGCCGTCGCATTCGCCGGCGGCGAGATTATCCTGCACGACACCAGCGAACGCGCGCTGCGTCTGGCGCTGGGCCAGATCAGCCGTCAGATCGATCACGGCGTGCGCCAGGGCAAAGTGGACGCCTTTAAAGCGCACCGGATGAAACGCGCCTTTTCGCTTTGCACCAGTTTACCAGCCTGCGCCTCCGCCAGCGTCGTGATCGAAGCTGTGCCGGATACGCTCGCCGCCAAGCAGGCAGTCTTTCAGGCGCTGGATCGGCTGGTGCCGCCCGAGACGATCCTCGCGACGACGACCCACACCCTGTCGATCACGCGGCTGGCCGCCTCAACTCGCCATCCTGAGCGGGTGATCGGCCTGCATTTTGGCAAGCCGGCCCACATTATGCCCCTTGTCGAAGTGGTGCGTGGACTCAACGCCGCCCCGGAGCGGATCGAGCAGGCCGCGGCATTGGTGCGCGACATGGGCAAAACGCCCGTTGTCCTCGGCGATACGCCGGGGCTGGTCGTGAGCCGGCTGGCCCAGACGTATTTTGGCGAGGCGTTGTACCTGCTGGATCAAAGCGCACTGGACGAAGAGACCGTCGATAAGCTGATGGAAGCGGCGGGGTTCCCGATGGGGCCGTTTCGCCTGATGGATTATTTCGGTGTGGATCAGGTGCTCGACGTGGCCCGCGCCATCTACGAGACGACCTTTCACGCCTCACCCTACCGCCCGCATCCGCGCCAGCAGCGTCTGGTCGAGGCGGGCCGCCTGGGTCAGAAAAGCGAGCGCGGCGGCTTTTATCCGAACGCGAAGAAGTGAACAGTGAACAGTAGACAGTTTACAGTGATAAGTAGTCAGTTTTCGAGAAAGCGGCATGGACATTTCTTTCTTTCTGAGCGGACTTTTTTTGCACTCTTGGGACTTTTCCTGCTGTATTGTCAAGATGTTTATTGGGACTGGCTTTTTAGGGCGGGCGCTGTCGAGCACGGCAGGGCGTCAGAAACGTACTACTCCTGCATGGGTCTGTTTCTGTTGGGTACTGGGATTGTAGCCATGTTACAAGTGCCTGCGACGCCTAAGGCCGGCGGAAACCCTTGCGAGGAAATGCCCCGCCCCTCCCTGGCCCGGCCGGGAAAGGGCGTGCTCTCTCCCTCTCCACCCTGTGGGGAGGGAGCCGGAGGGAGGGGCTAAGACAAGAACTAAGAACTGTTCACTGTCAACTGTTTACGGTCAACTCACGGGAACCAACCATGCGCGTCCTGATTGTAGGCGAAGTGCCCTTTGTTGATACCCTGGCCGGCCTGTGCCGCGCCAAGAACCACCGGGTGGACCTGTTCATCGCGGATCAACTGAGCGATCAGGAGATCCTCGATCGCATGGTACGTGCGGCCTCCCGCTGCGAGATCGCCGTCGAAAGCCTGAACGAATCCCAGTCCGGCAAGAACTGGCTGGTGGATGGCATTGAGGCGAATTTGCAGGCGGACACCCCCCTGCTGGTCAGCGCGCTGGCCGCCAGCGCCACCGAGATCGCGAGTTGGGCCGAGCATCCCAACCGGATCGCCGGGTACGGCCTGCTGCCGCCCATCGCCATCACCGATCGGGTCGAGTTCGCGCCCGCGCTGCAAACCGATTTTGAAACCGCCGCCGCTGGCCGCCGCTTCTGGGAGGAACTCGGCTTTGGCGTAACCCGCGTGCCGGATATGGCCGGATTGGTCCGCCCGCGTATGGTGTGCAGCCTGATCAATCAGGCCGTCCACATCATGAATGAGAATCGCCTCAGTGTGGAAGAAGCCGATAAAGCCATGCAGCTTGGGCTGAACCTGCCGCGCGGCCCGCTCAGTTGGGCGGACGAGATCGGGCTGGACGTGGTGATCGGCATCCTCGAGGCCCTGCTGCGCGACGGCGGCCAGGATCGTTACCGCCCCGCGCCGCTGCTCCGCCAGAAGGTCTTCGCCGGACACCTGGGCCGCAAATCCGGCCGCGGCTTCTACAACTACGACACTCCTGCAACTCCCTGATCTCCACCCACCCTCATCTGTTGGATAGGTGGCCGTGAGTCTTGCCCCGTCCCATTTTTTAACGGTGGGACAAGCTAGTCTAAAAACGGCTTTGAACCTTGCCCTTTTACCCTCAACATGAAGGAGAAAAAGCTGGGTGGCTTTTGCTTCGGCCGGAACTTGAACCTCAAGAGGATCAATTCAGGTTCTCTATTTTTGCGTAAGCTGTATCCCATTCTTCAGTAGCGCCTTTGTCTTCGAGTAACTCAAGCTCTTGGTCGAAAAGCGGCCTTGTACTGTTCGACTCCAGCGTGGGCTGGAAATCACAGCTATACCAGGGCATCCAAAGCGAATATTGCTCAGAATAGCAAGCAATATGTCACTTCGATACAATTCCAAAATTGGTTCCTGCTCGTTCATAAGCCAACCTCAAGTTTCCTCCCCGTGCCATCGAGAGCAGTCTCGTTCCCGACCGGCTCCCCCTCGCCGCGCGTGGAGAGGGGGACGGGGGGTGAGGTAAACAGAAACGCGACTTTCTCACTCTCACGCGCGCACCGCTTCCGCACTCGCCATGGGGCACCTTCGCCATCCGCCGCCGGATCTCCGCGAACAGCACCACCATCGCCAGCGTCAGCCCGCCGATGAAGACCGCATAAGCGCCTGTCCCGCCTTGTTCCAGCACCACCCCTTGCAGCCAGGGAAAGATCGCCGCGCCGAGGCTTGCCAGCGATACGACCATGCCGGTCGCCTTGCCGGGCCCGCTGCGGAACAGTCGCGTCGCGATCGCGATCGCCGTCGGGAAGGGCGGCCCCGCCCACACCCCGATGATCAGCACCGCCAGCACGGTCAGCGCCGTATTCCCATGGCCGATGAGCAGCACCACCGCGCCTGCCAGCATCCCGACGAGACTCGCGCCCAGCACGGTAAACGCCTGGAACCGTCCGCCCCACACGGCAGCGGCCACGCGCCCAATCGTCAGCGCGAACCAGAATCCCGACGTGAGCAGCGCCGCCGCCTCTTCCGACAGCCCCGTGGATCGCTCCGCGTAGGTCTTGGTCCACGCGCCCAGCCCCGCCTCAATCGCCACGTACAGCATCATCAGCCCGCCCAACGCCCACAGCAGCGGCGCGCGGTAGCTGAACACGCCCACCGGGGCCGTCTCCCCTTTGGCGCGCACAGGCCCCGCCTTCAGCCGGAGAATCCAGATCGTCGGGAGCAGGATCACGGCCATTCCCACCCACAATGACGGCAGCGCCGTATCCCACAGGCTGATCGTGACGCTGGCGATCCCCGGCCCGATCACCGATCCGACCCCAAAAAATCCGTGCATCAGGTTGAGAATGGGCACGCTGCGTGACGCGAAAACCTCCGCGATCAGCACGTTCGAACTCACATCCAGCGCCCCGAACCCCAGCCCGAAAACCGCGGCGGATCCCAGCGTCAGCCAGAGTGTGTGGCTCAGCACAATGCCGAGTGCGCCCACCGCCCCCAGCGCAACTCCGGCCAGCATCACCGGGCGCTGTCCGAGCCGGTCATTGATCGGCCCGGTCGATGCCTGCGCCAGCATCGTCCCGCCGAAGCTCGCCGTAAAAATCGCCCCCAGCATATCGAGCGTGCTGCCCGTCTGCTCCGCGAGATCGTCCAGGGCCGGGCCGAGCGCCGCGCTCAACACGCCCATCGCAAACAAAACTACAAACGTCATCACCAGGATCTGTCGATCAGTCATAGATTGCCGCGCTCCTTCAAGCGCGTGGTTCATACCGCCAAACCCACCTGGTGTCAAGAAGTAGACAGTGATCAGTTGACAGTTTTCAGTGGTCTATGAGCAGATACGCGAATCCGCTGCGATCGACTATCCTGCCAGACAAACATGGGGCAGATCCCTGATACTGGAAAACCGCGAGCCGAAAACTGTCTACTGTCAACTGATCACTGTCTACTGGTTGCGTTTGTCGCGGCGCGCGTTTCGGCTTACACTTACAGCTATATAGGAAATTCAAAGCGCGGTTATGACGGAGATTGAACCATGTGGCCCCTGCCCCGAATATCGTTCCGTGAACTCAGCACAGTCGAAGAGAAGCGCCCGGTCGCCCTGCTCACGAATGAGAATGTGTGGGCCGCGCTGAGTTCGCAGCTTACCCTGCCCATACTCATCCAGGCCGAGCCCGTCCACCAGCGGCGCGACCTGTTCGACTATCTCGCCAACAACTTCCCCACCCAGGCCAAAGTGATCTATGCGGTGGGCAGCGGCGCACCGATTGACGCGGGCAAGCTCATCGCGGCGCGCAATCAGGTCCCGCTGGTGATCGTGCCGACGGCGCTGGACAGCACCGATCTGTTCTCACCGACGGCCCTGGTCGCGGATAAGGACGGTGAACGCACCCGGCTGGTCGAAGAAGAAACCGGCCCGGCCACCGAGATCATCCTCGATTGGGATCTGATTGCCTCTGCACCCCCCGAACAGCGCGGGGCCGGCATCGTGGATCTGATCACCGTCGTGACCGGCCTGCTCGACTGGCGCTACGCCGCCCAGAAGGGCCGCAATCCGCGCACGCAGCGGTTTGTTCCATGGGCGGCCAGTGTCGTGAGTGAACTCGCCAAGCAGGCAATCAAGAGCGCGCCCGCCATCGGCGAGGGCGACCCGGAGGCGTTACAGACGCTGCTCGATCTGCTGCTTACGCTCGTCCAGTTGAGCAACCAGCTCGGACATACCCGCGCCTACCAGGGCAGCGAGCATCATTTGGCGCGCATTCTGGCGGCGACCACCGAGCAGCCGCGCACCCACGCCGAACGCGTCGGCCCATGCCTGCTGTTCGCGGCGGCGCTGCACGGCCAGGAACCCACCCCACTGCGCGATGCCTTGCAGCACGCGGGCGTACGGCTCGACCAGATCCGCCCCACCGATTTCAATCTGGTGATCGACAATCTTGCCAACCATCTGGCCGCCTACGAACTGCCATACAGCATTCTGAACGACATCGAGCCGGGATCGGAAAAAGTCGCTGAAGCGATTGAAGCTGCCGATCTGACGATCGAGGTCGAAACATGGCTCAAGCCCGAAGAAACGCTCGCGTATATCCTGGCGGATTCGTCAGCCGAAGCGCCGCACGAGGAAAAAACCGACGAGGAGAGCACCACCGAGACTCCCGTGGCTGCGGAAGCTGCGGTCGAGGAAGCTGAGGTGGAGACTACCCCCGGACCAGAGGCAGAGGCCGAACTGGAAACCGCCGCCGATACCCAGCCGGGCGACGATACCGCCGATTTGGGGAATGGGTGACAGTCTATCATGCCGTATGGGGTGGGCTTACCAATCCACCCCTTGCTTTTTGTCCCCGGATTTTATACTATCTTCCACCAACGTTAACTTTCGTTAAATAAATAGCCGAAATATCCTACCCGATGCAACGTTAGCTCATCTCGAACGGTTTTCTCAGTAAGGTATCACATCTTTTATCCCTGACACGCGCGCTTGCCGAACTGGATATTTGGAGGATAAAGTTATGGGGCGTTATACGCGGGCCATCCAGGGGGGAGTCACCTGCCTGGTCCTGATGACTGTTCTGGTCACGACCTTCTTGCCGGACTGGGTGAACCCGGTGCAGGCTGCGCCAGCCGCCCAGGTTGCACCAGGGGCCACTCAACCGGACGCCGCGCCGCTCATCCCGGCGATTGCGCCGGATGAGACCATAGCCGAGGCCCGCGCGGTGACTTCAACGACCCCGCTGATCCTCAGCGAGCGCACCATCAGCCGGAGCACCGCCCTGCTCGGCGGCGATCCGACGGCTGCGGGCAGTACCAGCGCCGCATACGCGCCCTCCAATACCCAGACCAGCGTGTTTTTATACGGTAAAGTGGCTGTCAAAGTGCTGTTCGTAGAAAGCACCGGCAGCACCGAAAACTGGACCGCTACCGAAGTCAGCGGTGTGAAAACCGAAATCACCCAGGCGCTCGATTGGTGGTCGGCAGCGGCGACTGCGCCGCTATCACCCGGCGATCCGGCGCGCCCATCGGCTCATCTCACCTGGGATGTCAGTTATGTATCGCCGTTTGACGGCGCAACAGCAGACCGCACCAAGATCCAACTGGTGAACGAGCCGATCCAGGAAAGTGTGTACACCGCGGCCGCGAACTGGATTCCGCAGGTCGCCATCGCCTTTAACGGCGGCTCTGGATCCGCGGCTGTGCGTACCCTGGCCGATACCACCCGTGACACCGCTGGGGCCGACTGGGGTCTGGTGCTGTATGTGGTGGACAGCAGCAATGATCTCGACGGCTTTTTCGACGACGATCTGAAAGCGGCGGGCGCGGCACTCAATGGCCCCTGGGCGGTCGTCGCGTATGACGCGGGCGATCTGGGTTCGGACAACCTCGAAGTGCTGATCGCCAAGATGATCGGCCACGTGTTCGGCGCAGGTGACGAAACCTATCGGGGCGACCGGCGGCTGCTACAACGAAGAAATCTATGGTTATCTTCGCCAGACGCACGACAACTGCGAGCAAGGCAATCCGGCCCCTGCCCCCTCACTGATGCGTGACGGCCAGGATATGCTCGACGCGTACCAGGAATTCCAGCTTTCCGAGTCCGCCCGCGCGCAGGTAGGCTGGCGCGATCAGGATCAGGACGGCGTCTATGACGTCGTGGACACGCTGTCGGATTCGTTCACCGGCATTGATCCCACCCCGGTCTGCCCGACGCTGCACCTCGCCGGGATCAATATCGACAACACCCCGGCGCTGCCGGACGGCATCTCCAATCCGTCGGGCGCGCAGTGGGGCGTTCATGTCTGGGATCCCGAAGCGGGCGGCGGAGCCGGCGCGTTTATGGACGTGTCGATCTACACGCCCGCCAACATCAACCGGCCCAGTTTTGTCTGGGGACGCATCAACGGCGGAGACTGGCTCCAGGGCGCGCCGTCCGATGGCGCGTGGGATAACGAAGCTGAAGCGTATACGCTGTCGATGCTGGGCGAACCGGGGATTGTCAACCAGATCGAAGTCGCCATCATGGACCGCTGGAGCGAGGTCGGCTTCATGTCCGATCCGCCGACCGCGGTAATGATCGAGCAACCTGCCCAAGGTGGCCTCTACGAAAGCAACGACATTACCAAAGTTGCCCTGTTCAACGCCAGCGATCAGCCCGGCGGCTGGACGGATTTTGCGGGGCCGCTTTACTCCGGTAACAACACGAAGATCTCCGGCGGCACCGGCTCGGAAGCGTGTTTTGCCTTCACTGGCATTGGCGTCAGACTGCTCTACAACAATGAATCCGACGGCGCGGCGGCCGTTTATATCGACGGCGAGCTGCACTCTACTGTCGGGTATACAATCGCTTCGGGCAATACGGCGGCTGACCACTACATCGTCAACCTGGCACCGGGCAATCACACCGTCCAGATCGAGGCCACCAGCGGCACCATTAACTTTGACGCTTTTGTGGTCTTTCCGGATCCAGGCATTTGCCGGTTATTGACGCGGCAGACCCGGCGGACCTGCCCCCCTCGCAGAACGGCTTCTACGAGCAGTCGGGCATCAAGCTGATCCGCACCGGGCAGTGGAGCACCATCACGCTCAATACCAGCAAACGCCCGCAGCCGGGCGACAGCGCCGGCTGGCAGAGTGTGCGTCCCAACGATCGTCTGTCTGCATATTTCACGCACGCCAACGTCGCGGCGATCTATCGCGGGGTGTTCCCCGGCGGCGGCACGGCGTATGTGTATGTCGATGGCGAGTTCCGCGGCATCATGAACAACGAGGCGCCCACTCGCGCCGTCATGCCGTTCTATATTGGCGGGCTGGACCCCAACACCATCCACTCGCTGGAACTGCGGGTGAATGAGGACGCGCCGCGTTTTGAGTTCGACGCGCTGCGCCTGCTGAATCTGAACGATACCCAGCTTTATCTTGCCGACGCGACCACGCCGCTTGTCAACGTACCGCATAATGGCGCACATGAGACCTATGGCGTCTGGGAATATATCGCCACTGGCACCTTTATCCGCGCCAACGACAACGGCGATCTCCAGACTGTCTTCTTCAAAGGATCGGCCGTGGCCGTCCTGGTGCGGACGAACATCGACACCGGCGGTATCATGGAACTCTACGCCGACGGGCAGTTGGTGCGCACGGTTAACCTGAAGATCAAAAATTCGGCCGAGGCGCCAATTGTGCTGCACGGGTTCAACTCGTCTCTGCCGCACGTGCTTCAGATCCGGCACCGCAACCTGAACCCGCTAGCCCCGAAGTGGAGCTTTATCGACGGCTATCGCGTCTACTATATTTCGCCAGTGGCCCCGCCGGTGAATGAACCGAGGGTGATTGAAGAATACGAGTACAATGCCAGCGGCACCCCGGTCCGGTCCGATTTCATCTACGAGCAGGCGTGGAAGTTCATGCCGGCCGTTACAACAGAGCCGGGCCCGTCACGGGATCGGTACATCCAATCCGGTCACCCCAAATCGCGCGCCTACCTGTACTTCACCGGCGTGGATACGCTGACCCTGTACGCGGTGGCGCGTGATACCTACGGCAGCGCGGAACTATGGGTCGACGGCCAGCGGCGCGGAACGTTCAATCTCTACAGCGCCAATGTCAAATACAACGTACCCTATACCATCACGGGTTTGAATCCGACCAAAGACCATGTGCTCGAAGTGCGGATCAAAGACCTGAAGAAACTGATCGCGATTGACCGGGTAATCCTCTACAACCGGCCCATCCTGGAACCCGGCCCTCTGGGATCCACCGCGTATGAGAATGACGGTATGGCGGATGTTGGCGGCGGCGTTATGGCCCCGGCGATCCAGCTTTCCGGGCAGTGGAAGCGAGTCAGCAGCGCGCAGGCGTCCGGCGGCAACTACGATACCGGCGGCAGCATCGAAGATCAGATCGTGTTCAGCGTGAAAAACGCGACCTCGGTCGTGCTCTACCGCCGCCTGTTTTCGAAGTATGGCGTGGCCGATGTGTATGTCGATGGGCAGTATCACATCTCGTTCGACAGCTTTGTCGCCGCACCGTTGGCAGGGGTCTTCCAGGAGCCGTTTGTCATCTCCGGTCTCGATCCCAACTTCAACCACGAGATCAAGATCGTGCCGCGGCGATCGGGCGCGACGCTGACCCTGTATAAGCCGCTCGACATCGACTATATCGTGGTGCGCGCCAGCGAGACCGGCGGCCAGACCTATCTGACACCCGGCTTTTACGAGAACAACGACGCCATCGCCATCAGCGGCGGTGCGATCAGCTACTTGGGCAGCAGTTGGGCTGTCGGCGACCCTGTCTCGCGATCGAACATCAAGGGCGAAAAGGCCGTAATTGTGTTCGAGGGCAACGCGCTGACCGTCTTCTTCAACAAGGCGGGCAACGGCGGCATTGCCAACATCAGCATCGATGGCAAGCTCATGGGCACGTTCAATACGCTGGGTTCAACAGCCAATGTGCCGTTCACCGTGGGTGGTCTGACCAATGGCCGGCACATCGCCGAGATCAGTGTCATGTCGTACACCGTGTCGATCAACGCCTATCAGGTTCACGCGCTGACTCCTGGCAGCGGGATATTCAACCTAAATCCGCTGGACAGCCGCGTGCGGCAATCCAACGAGTGGACCCTCAGCAATGGGTATCTCAAGTCGAGCAAAAAGGACGCCCGGCTGCTGCTGTATGCAACCGGCGGCGACACCCTGTTCATCACCCACAAATCGTGGGCGATGGCGAACAGCATCGACGTGTATATCAACGGCCAGTTCCACAGCCGGCTGGACAGCGGCTATCTCCGCAAGGCGGCACGTCCCGAAGCTACTGTATATCCTCTCTGGCCTGACGAAGATGCGCACCGAGGGCGTCTGGGTCGAGATCCGCAACCCCGCCGCGCTGCCCATCTCGCTCAAGCAGATCGAGGTTGGCACGCTGACGCCGGCCCTGGGCGCGGGCCAGAGTGTCGAGGCGGAAGGCGACACGATTGTCAAACGGATGGGCCTCTGGACCAAACTACCGACCATCACCAGCACCAAGTACAGCGGCGGGTTCTTCATGCAAAGCAGCGGGCTCTATCCGGTCTTCTATATCCCGACGCAGGAAGGCGTGCGGTATGTCTCGGTCTACCGCAACACCGGCGATTTCGCGGATGCTAAGGTCTACATCGATGGCAAGTTCTGGGGCACCATGCCCAACAAGACCAGCGTGGCGGTGCTATCTACACCGTTTACGATCGGCCCGATTCCCAGCACGGCGGGCATCCACATCGTGGAAATCCGCCCAGCGACAGCCACCCGGCTCGCGCTGGACCGGGTGATGGCCCACGGAGCGAATGTCTTGCAATCCGGTTACTACGAAAGCACGGACTCGCGCTTCCTGTATACCGGCGCGTGGAAGACCATCAACGATGCGAAAGCGTCAGGCGGTTCGCTGCGCCGGACCACACAGCTCAATGCGCAGCTTACCGCGACCTTCATCGGCAACGAGATCACCTTCACCTACCGCACATCCAGCATCGGCGGCCAGATGACGGCCTACGTGGATGGCATCGCCTATCCGATCAACACTCTGAGCGCCACGGTGAAGTATGGAGTCAAACACACCATTCTGCTGTCGAGCACCGGGCCGCACTCGCTGGTGCTGGTGAAAAAAGTTGGACAGCTTGACCTCGACGCCATCAGCATCCGGCTGCGCGGCGTGGCTCGCTACGGTGCGTATCAGAATGACTCGGCGCAGGTGGCGCTGAGCAACGCGACGACGTGGACTACCCAGGTAGCGACCAACCATTCCGGCGGGTCGTATGCCTGGACGGACGACAAGTACGCCAGCGCGTTCTTCCTGTTCAACGGCCAGCGCGTGACGATCTACTCGACCACGGGCAAGAACTGGGGCAAGGTCAGCTTCTACCTGGATGGTAAGCTGCGCGAAAAAGTGGTGCAGTTCGTCAAGAACCAGGTGGATACGCCGTTCTTTGCCTATGACATCAGCGGCCTGTCCGAAGGCAACCATGTGCTCGAAATCCGGTTCGAAGGCGAGCAATTCGGACTGCTCGGCCAGCGGCGGGCGAACTTCGACGTGATCACGGTGGACGGCGCGCCGGTACCGAAGCCCGGTGATACGCCGGGTCCTCAGCCGGATGCCCCGCGCTTTGGCTGCTTCGAAGAAGATAACGCGGAATGGCTGTTCCACGGTCCCGATCTGGCCTGGACGCTGCGCAGCGACAACGGCGCGTCGGGCAACCAGTTCAACGAAGCGGAACCCTGGACCACGGCCATCGCGGAATTCCGGTTCGCAGCGACGGGCTTCAGCCTGATCTATCACAAGGGGCCGGCGGGCGGCAATGCGGATGTGTACGTTGACGGCACGCTCGTCACCACGCTGGACATGAACGTGGAGAGCGCAGCCCGGAGTGGCTCAACGTCTACACCTACAGCGGCCCGGCGCTAAACCCGAACGTCGTGCATGTCGTGGAGATCGTCCACGCGGGCAGCGGCTACATCTATGTGGACCGGCTCGATCTGCCGGCCTACAACCCTGTTTATAACGATGCGTGCCCGGATTAGCCTCAACCCTCACAGAACCAGGTCCCTCTCCGCGTGCGGGGAGGGACTTAGGGAGGGGTAAACCAACAAAAAGGGCGGGTTTATAAACCCGCCCCTTGTATTTTGCTGGCCTCACCCCCAGCCCCTCTCCATCCAAGATGGAGAGGGGAGAAAAGAAGTACTTCCCCCTCTCTAGCTCGGCTGGAGAGGGGGATTGAGGGGGTGAGGCCCTGCCGTTTTGAATAACGGTATCTACAAAAATACGCATATCGGGGTGGGAGATCATCCCGCCCGGTGTGTTTATCCGTCCGGCGTGGGCGGCAGCGTCGAGGTTGGACCTTCAGCCGGCGCGGACTCCTCGGCGGGAACCTCTTCATCGAGAGGAACCTCCTCGTCGGCGGGAGGCGCGTCTTCTTCCAACAGCGGCGTGCGGATCTCCTCGGCGTGGTTCAGCAGGGTGCTGTAGACCGCCGGGCTGTTCTCTTCCTGCACGACGAGCACATTGCCCGACACCAGGATGTGCGACACGCCGGGATCATCGATACGCTGGGCGGCGCGGCGTGCGTCGGTGCTGGAGTCGAACTCGAACAGCCCGACCCGGTAGGCGTCGGCGGTCATTTCAATCAGCACGCCTTCCTCGTCCAGCCCGGCATAAGCTGCTTTCTCATCTTCCACGACGACCACTTCCATCTGTTCATTTTCCTGCAAGCGCGGCGATCAGATCGCCGGCCTTCTCGAAGCCTTCCGGCGGCGCGCAGAATTCGACCTGCTCGCCCGTCTGGTCGGCATGGTATTCGTAGGAGACACCGCCCACCACGTACACCACGAGATACCCCTCGATCAACGCCGGGGTTGGAGTTTCGCCGGGCTCTACCCGGCAGCCCAGGGCCGTATCGGTCCACGTGACGGCGCGCATCACCCGGAACTCGCCGCGTGTCGCGTCCACTCCGCGCGCTTCGAGATCCGCGCGGATCTGTTCCATCAGGCTTTCGCGCGTGCCGGGCGTGGGGACGATCAACTCGCCCTGATCGACCATCACATCCGCGCAGCCCGCGACGATGGTTCCAGCGGCGGCATCCTCGTAAGCCTGATAGGGATAGATATTCTGCTCGACCTGAAGGTAGACGTAGTAAACGTCCAGGTTCTCATCGGGCAGCGAGGGACACTCCAGCGGATCGTCCAGAAACAGCGCGGAGTCGGATTCCAACACGTCGATCTGGTCGGGCGCGATGCTCAGCCGCGTCGAGAGATCGGTGCGGGCAAGTTCCGCCGCGTTCTGGAAAGCTGGTTCCGGCGGCGGAACATACGGCGTGTTCGTCGGGTCAGGCCGGTTGGCGACTTCGGGCGTCACCGGGCCAGGACCTTCACCGGGCGCGGGCGTCCATTCGGCCGGCCACGGCGACGCATCGGGGGCGGGACTCTCGTCTTTCGGTTCGTCGTCGCCGCCGCAGGCGGTCAGCGCGGCCGCCAGCAGGAGCGCCAGTATAATAAGCAGGGCGAGTATTGATCGTCTTCGTAAATTAACTCTCATCGTATTTTGCATACCTTTTCAGGGTTAGCCTCACCGCCTAAATCCCCTCTCCATGGGATGGAGAGGGGACTTAACCGGTGCGTTTCTCCCCTCTCTACGACGTGGAGAGGGGGCCGGGGGGTGAGGCTTCTTAGCCGCACTTATCCAAATCGCGCCACTTGGCGACGACGTCACTATTGACCAGCAGTTCGGTTTCGCCCTCCGGCACTTCGACCGTCACCGTGCGATTGGCGATTTCCTCACATTCGGGTCCCTTCTCGACGGCGTCCCAGGTGCCGCGCGCATACTTGTACTGGATCGTGGTGCCTTCGGGGATCTCCAGCGTGACCGTCCAGTGCTGGTCGTCCACCTGCTCCATCGGGATTCCGGCCGGATCCCAGAAGGGGAGTTGATCCGTGCCAAAGTCACCCGCGATGTACAGGCCGCCTTCGCCCTCCTGGGTGTAATCCGGCACCGTCACGACCAACGTCACCGGGATGCCGCGTCGCTCAACACTCACGGCCTCGGTGGGCACGGTGTCGAACTCGTTCAGAGCGTGGTCCACGGCGCTCACGGCGTAGCTGTAGCGGTTCCCTGGCGCGACGGCTTTATCGTGGTAGCGCAGTTCATCGCCCGCCGGGATCTCGGCCACCAGATGAGTCTCATCCTCGAACGTGCGATAGACGCGGTAAGCGGCCACATCGTCGGATGGCGATGCCTCCCAGGTGACGATCACGCCCGCCAGCGACGCTTCGAGGATGCTCACCGTGGGAGGAGCTTCCGGGGCCTCGGCGTCTTCCGGCGCGCCGACTGTCAGCGGCGGCCATGTGCCGTCCGGCTGCGTCGCCACGGTCCAGGTTTCGCCCGCGTTGGCACTGAACCGCGCCACCTGTACGTAGTCGCCCGGCGCGCTCAGCGGGATCGATACCTCATACACGTCCGCGCCATCCTGCTCGCCGGCATAGACCATCGGCACCCAGCTTTCGACAGCCGAGAGATCCGCGTCCGCGGGAACGAGCGCTGCTTCCGCCTGCACGCCAAAGGCCATTCCTTCGGCTTCGGTCGCGCCCGCGATCTCCACCGCCGCGCGGATCGTCGCCGCCGCGCCATAGGCGAGCGTGACGTTCTGCGGCGCGTCGTCCATCAGGTACGCCGTGCTCGTGACCGAAGCGCTGGGGATCGCCATGACATTCGGGCCCAGCTCTCCGATCAGACCATCATCGCCCACAGATGCTATAGCATAAAAGTACTTAAATCCGTTGCTGATCGCGTCGTCGATATACGTATCGGTGGGTTCGCCCGTGATGGCGATCCGCTCAAAACCGCCCACCGCCACCGGGCTGCGGAAGATCGCGTAGCCTTTTGCGCCGGCCACCGGCTCCCAGGTCAGAACCACCCGGCCGTTCTCGCCCCGTGCCATCAGGAGCGCGGGCGGCCTGGGCGTGACAAAGGAGGCATGGCGCGTCGCCGTCCAGATATTCCCGGACAGTGCCGGGAGGGTGATTTCCTCGGTGGGGCCGTCCGTCAGGATGGGGTCGCCGCCGAAAGCCGCGATCAGGCTCATATTGAGCGGCAGATCGTTGATAGGCAGCGTCACCGTCTGATCGGATTCGCTCTTGTTGACGGCGACCAGCGCCACATTGCCCGCCGCCCGGTCAATGCGCAAGAAAGCATACACACCCTCCTCATCGTCCGTCAGCAGCGTGATCATCTCACCCACACGCAGCGCGGGATTGGCATGGCGCAGTGCGCCGAGGGTCTGGTAAAAATCGAGCATATCCTCGTCGGGCAGGCCGTAGGCGTCGCCTTCCTCATCTGCCCAGGGGTAAGGCGCGCGGTTGTAGGGATCGTCGCGCAGTGTGCCGTTATCGTCCTGGCTGGGGGCATCGATGCCGATCTCGTCGCCGTAGTAAATGGTCGGTGCGCCGGGCAGCGCGAACAGCAGCAGCGCCGCAAGCTGCTGGCGCTGGGGGCTGCCCACGACAAACGGCAGGCGCGACGTATCATGGCTGCCGAGAATGTTCATCATGGCCTGATACGCCATCGGCGGGTAATCCAATTCCAGGTCGCGGATCGAGGTCTCCAGCTCGGATGGTTTCAGCGCATAAATCACATTATCGCCGTTGGCATCGTTATCGGTGTAATCGTCGGCGCGCACATAGCCCAGAATCGCGCGGCGCAGGCGGTAGTTCATGGCCGAGTCCCACTCGCTGCCGAGCAGCCAGCGGGACGCATTGCCCCATTCTTCGCCGATGATCACGCCTTCGGAATTGGCGTTGCGCACGGCGTTGCGGAACCCTTCCCAATAGTCGCTGGCCGGGCCGCCCGCGTCAATATCTCCGCCCACGTCCAGCCGCCAGCCGCCGATCCCTTCCCGCCCCCAGGTATTCACGACACTGTTGCGCCCCAGGTAGACATACAGGCGCACGGCGTCATTGTCACTGTTCAGCTTGGGGATGCTGTCGAAGCCCGCCCACGAGGTATAGTAGGTCGCGCCCTGCGGGTTATCCACACAGACGGACGGCTGCTGTCCCTGCGGTGGGACAAAGAAGAACCACAGCCGGTAAGGCGAGTCGAGGCTTTCGCACGCGCCCGGCTCATCATAGCGCCCATAGCGATCAAAGGCCGGGCTGTCGCTGGACATATGGTTAAACACGCCGTCAAGGATCAGCACGATCCCGCGCCGGTTCGCCTCCGCGACCAGCGTCTGGAAATCTTCCAGCGTGCCCAGCGTCGGGTCGATCTGCTTAAAGTCAGCGGTATCGTAGCGGTGATTGGAGCGCGCCTCGAAGATCGGATTGAGATAAATGGCCGTCACACCCAGGTCTTGCAGATAATCCAGCTTTTCGGTGATCCCGGCCAGGTCGCCGCCGAAAAAGTCCACACCCCAGCGGTTCTGAAATTCGCCCGGCTTGGTGGGATCGACGGGCGGCTCGTTCCACGTCTCGTGGAAGATCGAGCGCTGTCCATCGTAAAACGTCAGCGAGTCATCCGCCGGGTCGTTCGCGGGATCGCCGTTGCGGAAGCGGTCCGGGAAGATCTGGTAAATCACCGCGTTGCGCATCCACTCCGGGGTGTAGAAGTCGGGATCGTAGACCGTAATCTGCCAGCTCAGGTCAGGGCTGGTTTCGTAACCCGTGCCGTCGCCGCCCTCTTCGCCGGGATAGTACGCGCCTTCCACCTCTGCCGGCCGGAAGTCGTCTTCATAGTAGAGAACCTCGCCATCGCTGGTTTCGAGGATGAAGCGGTACCAGTAGATCGTCGGATCCTTGCCCACGGCGAGCGCCGCTTCCCATAAATCGTAGCCTTCCGGCGTCGCCCCGACGATCTCCATCGGCAGCAGCGTTTGTTCCTGGGCGCGCTCGTTCCACACCCGCACCGTCGCCGCGCTGAGACTGCCGGTCGTCGCGCGGAAGCGCAGCATGACTGTGCTCTGCACCGGCACCGCGCCGAGCGGCGTCCGGTAGAGATCGTCGTGACTGTCGTGCATCCACGTGCCGCCGCCCGATCCGCCGCGATCCTGCGCCGCCAGAACTCGTTACCGGCAGCAGGGAGACGAGCAAAAGCATCAATCCGAGTATTCGCAAAAATGATTTGGCTGGCATAAGCGACTGCTCCCATACCATAGCTTATCAAGGGGGAAGTTGATCAGGACTGTACAGATTTTCGCGGGTTTTAGCAAGCAAGCTCGATGACGTTGGGCGGCCCGGTGGGTTACACACCCGCGGCTGGAAAGGCGCAGCCTCTCTTTACCATGCGCCGGCTCGACTAACCACCAGGAACCAACAACCAAACACCAATTACTGAAAACTGTATACTGAAAACTGTTTTCTCGTTTGCAATTCCGCGCGCGGCGTTGTACGCTTGATTTCATGCGAGAAACACAGGCCATCATCGAACGAGTCCGGCGGGTATCGGCGGATCTGCAGCAGATCGATCTCTCGGTCGACCGGGCGCTGGCGCAGTTAAAGCCGGGGCAGTCGTTGTTCGCCGGCCCGACCGAGAACCCTTCCTGGAACCCCTATTTACGTGAGCAGTGGATCCCCGTGGATCTGATGTCCGGCCGCGCCACGGTCGAAGTCCCGTCCGGGCGAGACTACTCACCGGGAGCCGTGGTGAGTCTGCTCAGCCCGGTCGGACGGCCGATCCCGCTGCGCGCGCCGCTGGCGCACCTGCTGCTGATCGCGGATGACACCTTCCCGACGCCGCTGGTTCTGCTGGCGCGCCATGCGATCCGGGGCGGTGCGGCGGTCACGCTGGTGATCGGGGGGCAGGCGGCGCGCTATCCGCTGGAACTGCTGCCCCACGAGGTCGAGATCATCCGCCGCGAGTCGAGTGATTGGAACTGGCCGGAACAGGTCGAGACGCTGAACTGGGCGGATCAGGTGATCGCGCTGGCCCCGCACGCCACCCATCAGAGTGTGTATGGGAAGCTGTACGACACGGTGAGCCAGCTTCGGCATCAGGTCATCCCCGATCATTTTGTATGCGGGCTGTATTATCCCCGGCTGGCGTGTGGAGCCGGCGCGTGTCTGGCCTGCCAGATCCCCGCGCACAAGTCCGCGCTGCTGGCGTGTTCGGATGGCCCGGCGATCGACCTGAAGGTGGTGAAGTTTTCATAGAGTTGACAGTAGACAGTTTTCAGTAAACATTTCAAACGAACCAGGAATCGGAAAATGACTGACAGCTTGCATGGGGTGCTGTTTATTGGGGCGCACCCGGACGACGAGACGCTCATGGCGGGCGGGACGCTGGCGATGCTGCAAAGGCGCGGCGTGCCGACCCATATCCTGTGCGCGACGGATGGGCGCGGCGGCGAATCGGGCGGTGTGCCGGGCGCGGATACCCCCGACGAGCGGGCGCGTATCCGCCTGGAAGAACTGCGCTGCGCCGCGATCGCGTTGGGCGCATCGAACCTGACCTGGCTGGGCTACATCGACCCGATCATGGGGCCGGACGGGCAGCTTTTTGGATTCGCGGCGGACGAGGAAACCCTGGCGGCGCAGTTCGCCAGCCTGATCCGCGAGTGGGATGTGGACGTCGTCCTGACGCACGGCAGCGACGGGGAATATGGGCATCCCGCGCACGTCCAGATCCACCGGGCGGTACTGCGCGCGGCGCGCGACCATACGCCGGATGTCCTGGTGTATGGCGGGTGCGCGCTGGTGCCGACCATCGAGGATCGCCTGTGGAACGTCCACGATCCCGCGCATTTCGCGCTGGACATTGCGCCGTGGCAGGACGCGAAGATCGCGGCGATGCTGTGCCACGCGACGCAGCATGAATTGTTCAAGCGGCGGCGCAGTCTCCAGACGGTGCAGGAGGCGATCCGGCTGGTGGAGGCGTTTCACCGGCACTGGCCGCCGGTACCTGAATCGGAACTGCCGGAGGATGCATTCGCGGCAGTGCTGCGCGCGGTCGGCGCGTGGACGCCGGAACAGGGTGGCGAGGTAAGCGCCGCGGGTTAAAACCGCGCGGCTATGATAAAAACCTGGAAGCCCGCTAAAGGGGCTGGTTGGAGTCCCTTCAGAGGACTTTTTGATCATAGCCGGAACGTTTTAACGTCCGGCGTCAGGCGAGTCAGCTACGCCGCCCAACAGCGCGGCGTCTTCGGCTTGCGCGACGCGGCGGCCCTCGTCCACGTTGACGCGCGTCAGCAGCCACCCGCCGAGAATAAACAACACGATCAGGCTGAGAATCCCCGGACGGCTGCTGCCGAACAACACCACCATCGTCGCAAAGATGATCGGGCCGAGGATGCCCGCGAATTTCTCCATCACGCTGAAGAACCCAAAGAACTCGCCGCTCTTGGCGCGAGGACTCATGCTGGCGTACAGGCTGCGGCTGAGCGCCTGGCTTCCGCCCTGCACGATCGCGACCATCCAGGCCAGCAGCCAGAACTCGATCACCGCGTCAAGGAAAAACCCCCAGATCGCGATCACCGCATAGACGATCAGCGCCAGCAGGATCGCGCGCTTGGTATTCAGGCTGTCGGCCAGCCGCGCCGCCGGATATTGCATGATCTTCCAGGCCAGCACCCACCCCACGATCTGGATCAGCGCCAGGATGCTCAGGATCAGCGGCAGGCTGGCTTCGCGCGCGGGGGGCAGCACCTCGACGCGGCCCAGATCCAGGCGAGTGCCGTCGGAGTCTGAATGGCGCGCGCCGGTGCTGCGCACAATCAGCGTGTGCGGACCTTCCTCCTCGGCTTCGACCGTCAGACGGACGTTCCAGCGCACGGTTTTACGATAGGCGTCGATTTCCCCACGCGCGAGATCGTCATCGTCACTGTCAAAGTCGTAGGGCTCGCCGTCCAGATACACGCGGAAAATGCCGCGATCCGGCCCTTCGGAGTAAAACAGCTCGACCGTCTGCCCGTGATAGGTGATGGCATAGGCCGCATCGGGGGAGTCGCTGCTGACGTAGGTGAGCCGGTCACCGTCAAACTCGGCGTCATCCGGCCGTTCGCTGCGCCAGATTCCCTCGGCGGCGAACGTTATCTGATCGCGCCGCGCCTCGTCGCCGGGATCGGCCAGCAGTCCCAGCCGGACCGCGCCGGGATCGTCGGCGTCGTAGACGTCCGTGCCCACAAACTCGCCCACCGTCTCATAATCGGGCTGCGGCGCGCCGATCTGATCATCCGGCAGCAGCGCTTTGCTCCCGATGGCAACCAGCGGCAGCATCACCAGATTCCACAGGATGAACGCCAGGAACAGCGGGCGATTGGGTGCATCGCGATAGGGCAGCCGCCCGAAGATGAAGCTGAACGGGATCCCGACGAACTGCACGAGCAGCAGCGCGCCGATGAGTTCCAGCGTGCCGAAGCCGAGTTCCGCGCCGTAGATCACGGCGATACCGATGATCGTGCCGATGCCGTCGTTGTAGATCAGGAAGGCGATCAGGAATTTGAGCAGTTCGCGGTACTGCCGCAGATCGCGGAAGGTGGCGCGCAGACGGTCGATGCTGGCGGCGATGACGTTCTGCCCCGCCCTGAGGACAGCCGTCGCGGCGGGAGGCTCCGGCACGTCGCGCAGCACGGGGATCGAAAACACCGCCCACCAGATCGCCACGCTGAGAAACGACAGGCGCGCACCGATCTCGCTGCCGAGCACGAAGATCATGATGATGTTCACGGCCAGCAGCAGCCCGCCGCCCAGGTAGCCGAGCGCGTAGCCCGTGGTGGAAAGTCGGTCCACATCGTCCGGGCGGGCGACGTGGGGCAGCAGCGCGTCATAAAAGACCAGCGACGCGGAAAAGCCGATCCGCCCGACAATGAACAGCATCGACGCCAGCAGCCAATCCCCCGTGCCGACCAGGACGAGCAGCCCGGTTCCGACGATGCCGATCCCGGCGAAGAGCGCCAAAAACAGCTTCTTGCCGCGCATCACGTCCGACACGGTGCCGAGAATGGGCGACAGCACGGCCACAATAAGCAGTCCGATCGCGAGGCTCACGCTCCAATAGCCGGTAGCGGTCGCCTCGGTGGGCAGAGTCGCGCCGGCGACCTGGCTGTAGTAGGCGGGCAGCACGGCGGCGAGGATCGTCGTGGCGAAGGCGGAGTTCGCCCAGTCGTACATGGCCCAGGCGCGTTTGCGGCGCTGATAGGTGGATTTGTCGGGGAGCGCGGCGGGGAGCGTTGTCGTCAGGGCCATGAGAGTTTCACCGAAAAGTAGACAGTTGACAGTTTGGCCTCACCCCTAAATCCCCTCTCCATGTGATGGAGAGGGGACTTGCCGGGAGGGCTTGTTAGCCCTCCCCTACATGGTGGTATGCTCTCCCCCTCTCCACGGCGTGGAGAGGGGGCCGGGGGGGTGAGGCTTGCGCTCAGTTCCGCTTGAAGTGGTAGAGCTTATTGCCGGCCACGACATACATGTTGTTGCGCGAGACGGCGTCCGCATACAGGCCGCTGACCTGCGCGAACGCGCCGGGCATGTTCGTGGGGCGGTATCCCTTGTCGAAACGGCCGGACCACGAGGTGGCATACACCGTCTCGTTGGAGGGATCGACGATAAACAGGCTGGCCGAGGCAGGATCGTTATCGACGAACAGCGCCGTGCCGCTGGTGATCGCGCCGGGCGGCCGCTCCTTGTAGAAGAAGGACTGCTCTTCGGCCGTATCTTCCACGTTGCGGCGGTACTTCCTGACCGTGCCATCCGCAAAGAGGATGTAAACCGCGCCTTCGTCGCTGATGCCAAAATCGACCGCCGCCGAGAGGTCCGGCAGTTCCACCCCGTTAAAATATTCTTCCGGCGCGTTGCTGTACGCCCGCTCCCCGGCCGGCTGCACGTAGCGCCAGATCTGGTTCGCGCCCGCGTCGAGCACGTAGATATTGGAGCGGAACACGGCCAGCGCGACCGGGTTCTCCCACCCGTTGACGATCAACTGCTGCGCCGCCTCAAGAAAGGTCATGGAATAAGAGACCAGCACGCCGCTCCGGTCGAGCGCAACCAGCACGTTGTCGTGTGCGGTGCCGCCGCTGCTCAACCATTGGATGTCAACCAGATCGCCCACCGTATGCACGCCGCTGGCGCTGCTGATCGTCTGGCCCCTCCAGATAATCGGGTCCTCTTCACTGGCGGCAATGCCATCCCCGCGCTCGTTCAGCGTATCATGATAGATGCGGTCGCTGGTGCGATCCAGTGTAAACAGGTCGATCCCGCCGTTCACCACCGGCCCGACCAGGTCCGCCCCGCGATCAAACTCGCGCAGCAGGACGAGATCGCGGCGCTGGACCACGTCGAAGCAGTCGAGGTAGTTGCGCGCGTCCGCCCGGATTATGGCGACACTGGCATCGTTGGGGCGGAACTGGTCGGCCTGCTCGGCCAGCCGCAGCACTTCCACCCACAGCGGGCGGAGCGCCACGTTATCACACTTGCCGGCGGAGAGCGTCAGCGCTTCCTGGTGAGCGCTCTGGGCGCGATTCAGGTAGACCTCAAAATCGGACTGGCCCTGCTCGGAGAGCGCCAGCCCCACCACCACGACCACGATCACCAGCGGGATCAGCAGCACCAGCCCGATCGCGATATTGGTGGGGATGCCCTGTTTGCCCCCGGTGCCCGGTTTGGGCACGATCACGTTGATGACGCGCGCGACCGCATCGGTGATGCCCAGCAGCCCGGCCAGGATGGCGCGGACGACATCGCGCCCCACCCGCTTGATCCCGATGCGAATCTGCTGCAAGGGGGATAGCGGCGGCGCTTCCGGGGATGGCGCGCGCCACATATTCTGCTTCAGGGCTGGAATCCGGCGCGGCGCGTGCTCGTCCGGCGCGGCGATTTCTTCCGTTTCAGTGTTGGGTATCGTCTGGATGGGCGGGATCGGCGCGGCGGGCCGCGGTGATGCTGGCGGCGCGGTTTCGGCCATGGGCGGCGGGGCAGTCTGCGGCGCGGGGTGCGGCGCAATTTGCGTATCCAGCATCACAGGCGCGGCAGGCTCGGCGCTGGAGAACGCGGCGGGCAGTGTGTGCGGTTCTGGCCGGGACGAGGGACGCGGCGGCACATCGGCGGCGGGTTCGGTATGCGAATCGGCCAGCGAATCCGTCAGGGGATCATCAAGTGAATCGTCACTCGATTCAGGCAGTACCACTGGCTTGGGAGCCCGTGTCACCGACGTGCGGACGGCGCGCGTCCCCGGCTGCGGCGCGATTCCTGCCGGATCGATCGTACCGGGCGCGACGAACCGGATGACACTGGCGGACGCCATCGGCCCGGCCACCGCCTTGAAGCGTATCCAGCGCCGCCTGGATCTCGTTGCCATGCAGCGCCGATCGCAGCACGTCGTCATGGGTGTTCATCAGGTGCGGCCCGCCAGCAGCAGCGTATGGCCGGGAGCCACCGTGTAATGCGCCAGTTGAATCTCGGGCGTCGAGCCGGCTCCCAGCGGCGGCAGGTGCCCACCCAGCGGATCGAGCCGGTCGTCGGGGAAAAACGTGATCGTGTCGTCCTGGGAGAGCGCGGCGAACGTCCGCCCCCCGCGCGCGGCGTACAATGCACTACCGCGCAGCACCACGGCCAGCGCGTTGACCTCCTGCGCGATAGCGTGCCGGTCGATGGCGTTCAGCGCTTCGCGCAGGCCCCCCGTGATCCCGCCCGTGCTGCCAAAATAGGTATCCGCGCCAAGCTGGGCCAGTTCTTCAAAATAGGCCGCCGACGCCCGCAGATCGCCGGAAGGCGTCACGAGGATGAAAAACGTATCACCCTCGCGGATGCGCGGCGCGCGCCGGGGCGCGGTTTCGGCCAGTGCGCCCGGCGGCGGGGTCCGCACGGCACGCCCGCCGACGATGAATAGATGCCCAACCCATGCTTGCAGATCAGTCATTCCGTCCGCTTCTTTCCACTCTCCCCCCGATTGTACCGCAACTTCAGTACATGACGTTCCGCCAGACCGTGTTCAGCGCCATCAGCGCGATCAGGTTCTGCACCGAATGGCCGGTTTGCAGCGCATAGGGCGCGGTGTAGTCCGGCGGGACGTAGGTCAGGTGAAAGCCGTCTGCCATCACGCCGCGACCGGGCAGCGTATCCGCGATCCGGCCAAAGTCCCACAGCGGCAACGCCATATTCCGCGGCCAGGGCGCGCACGATCTCGTTGTGGCGATCGCTGCCTTCCAGCCGGTCGGCCTTGGTGCCCAGGACCGGGATCACGCCCTGCTCGATCGAAAAATCGATGATTTTGCGCAGACTCTCCGCGAACATGCTGTCCGGGCTGCCGGCCTCGTTGGTGCCCAGCCGGATCAACACGAGGCTGGGGCGCTGCAGGCGGAACTCGCAGGCGATCGGCGTTTCGCCGGGCTGGCAGAAGGATGGGTTGGCCCAGGTCGGGTCGAATACCGCCCAGGCGTGATTGCCCGACCAGACGGCCATACTCTGGCGCACAAACGATCCGGCGAACTGCTCGATCACCGGCTGCAAATCGGCATACGGCCCCAGGACGTATTCGCCCTTGTCGAACTTCGCCAGGATAAAAGGGCAGCTCGCTGTTGCAGTCCCCGATCTTCGAGAAGGCGTGCGGATTGTTGCCAAGCTCTTGACCGCGCCGGAAGATCTCGCGCACGGTCGCCGCGTCGCCGGTCGAGATAATGCCGGGCTGCAACATCCAGTTGGCCGCGCCCGGTGAGATAATGCCGAGATCGGGCTGCGCCAGTTCGCCAGGGGGCGCGACTTCCTCCTCGACGGCGGGCGGTTCGGACTCTTCGGCGGGTGATTCGGGCACGGTCGCAGATGATTCCGGCACGGCGGCGGTCTGAATCTCTGCGCTGGCGGAGAGAATCCCCAGGTCGGGCTGGAGCGGGTTGTCGGGCGCTGTGGCTTCCGGCTCCGTATCCGCTTCGGCGCTCGATGGTTCGGGAACCGGATCAGTTCCGATGCTCGCCGCCACCGGATCGGCCGGCTCCGTGGCGGGTGATGTCACGGGGGCAGCCGGCACACCGGGGATCACCAGCACCTGCCCGACGACGACGAGATTGGCATCCCACAGGTTATTGGCGCGCATCAGGTCGTCCATCGTGACGTTGTAGCGCACCGAGATGCGGTACAGGTTCTCCCCGATCTGGACGACGTGCGTCGTCGGCCCGCCATCTTGCGCGCGAGCCAGCGGCAGGGTCGCAGCGATCAGCACCAGGGTCACGATGCAGGCGAATAGAGAATGATCGGCGCATAGGGTTCCGAGCCTTGAGTACGTATGATCCTGACGCCAACTATAGCCGAGATTGCCGGGCGGCGAAAGAGGAAGGGGTTTACCTCACCCCCGCGTGCTAACGGTTGGAGGGCAATACACACGCAAGCTGCGCTAGTAGCGAGCGGGTGAAAACGCGCATAGCGCTATCAGCCTTGCAAGGAAATTAAGGAGGAATCCACAAAACACGCCGTGGATCGAGGCCAAAACCTGCTCCATGTGCGCAGTCTACAAAGGATTGCTATTTAGCAAAATCGAGTAGGCTTTGGATCGCACAACTAAAAGGCCCAAGCGAGAATGAGTCAGCCTTTCCGATGGTCATCTCGTTAGCGCACTCCTGCTTGATACTCAGCAGGCTGCTCAAATCAGCCCCATCAGATAACATACCTTAGAGGTTAGCTCGCTCACCAGATAATACTAGGTGCCTCTCCAGTTACCGCCTTCCAAACGGGCTACTTTGAGATTCGCCCCAACAAAAAACGCTCCCTCTAAATCAGCGAAGTCAAATGGATCTGAAAGATCAGTCCCCTGTAGATTAATTTACCGCAGTGCCCCAATCATAAGCTATCCATGTACATCATAGTTTCCAACAGCATGAACTACGATTTCTTTTACATAGCTATGCGAATCGCGATGAGATCGGCCTTCAAACGTTCCTTTTCTTCACTTCCACCTATAATTTGGTCGATCAAAATAAAGGTGACGTTGTATAGCTCCGATTAATTCTGTCCCGAGGTTCAGTCCCATCCCAACTAGACTCCGGTGAGTATCGGCTTGGCAGCAGCGATAGATACTACCGCGACACCAAGTAATATAAAGAGAATGTTGCTCTTGTGGTACTGTTGTTGAGATTGCATCCATCTTGTCTTAGCAAGTCTGCCCGGTTACGGAATTCCTTAGCATCAGTAGATCTCCTTTTCCAGTCCAAGATAACATAGAACCTTCATATGAGAATACCCAAAATAAGGGAATCTAAAGATCTGTAAATAGTGGTTTTCAGGCACGAGTGGGTCGGTGTTGTGCAGCTTGAGCTAGTTTTCTACTGAGCGTAACAGTCAGCAACGTAAGAATGCCATGTACGGATAGTCATCACGGAATTCTTCGACACTAAAGGTGGGGGTAGATAGGACGAATTGGGCCTTCCAGAATTCGCACGTTCACAGAATTTCCTTCCTACCTGCTCGTCGCTCCAATACGGCGCTGAATTAACCATTCCGCCGCGTCAACTCGTATACTATCATGATGTTCACGAGAGAATACAGCGCGGGCACGTTGCCCGTTTGAAGGAGTTACTGCATGGTCAGGCGTGTCGGGATGGTGTTATCGCTGCTTGGGATCGGGATGCTGGCAATCGCGGCGTGCGGGGAGGCGGCATCAGGATCGGCGGGGCTGCCGACGATGGCCCCCACGCTGACGGCGGTCCCGCCCAGCACGCCGACCGACATCCCCGAACCGGCGGCGATCACCCTGCCCCCGGTGGATTGGGAGAATGTGGAGCATTTCCGCGCGGCGATGCGTCCCGGCTACGAAGGGGATATTGACGCGTTTGTGGATCGCAACCGCTACTATATCGAAGCGACGCTGACGTTCGAGAACGCGATCGCGGTGATCCGGGGGGCGGAGCGCGTGCGCTATACCAATCACTCCGCCGACGTGCTGAACGAGATCGTCTTCCGGCTGTATCCGAACCTGTCGGCGCTGGGCGGGCGGATGCGCGTGTATCAGGCCGCGCTGAACGATCAGCCGGTCGAGCCGGTGCTGATGGAGCGCGGATCCGTGCTGGTGATCAAGCTCGATACGCCGCTGCCGCCGGGCAACTCCGCCGAGGTGACGCTGCAATTCAGCATGACCGCCGAACAGGGGATGAACGCGAGTTACGGCCAGTTCGGCTATCAGAAGGGTGTATTCTCCGGGCCGGAATGGTATCCCGCGCTGTCGGTCTACCGGGAGGGTGAGGGCTGGTGGACGACGCGCCCCTCGGCCAACGGCGACGCGGCCTTTGGCGAATCCGGCCTGTATGAAGTCTCCTGACCGTGCCGGAGAATTTCGTCGTGGCGATGAGCGGCTCCGCCATCGAGACGATCCCGGCGGGCAGCGGCATGAAGACGATCCACCATGTCAGCGGACCAATGCGCGATTCGCTGATCGTCGCCGGGCCGGATCTGGGGATACTCACCGCGACGGTGGACGACATCGCCGTGAATATCTACTACTGGCCGGGCGGCGAACCGGCCGCGGAAGAGGCGCTCAAGATCGCGCTGGACACCATGCGCGTGTTTAACGAGTCCTTCGGGTCGTATCCGTTCGCGGAAATCGACGTGGCGGAGACGTTCAACTGGACGGGCATCGAGTATCCCGGCCTGATCATGATCGCGGATCGCTTCTGGGAGCGCGGCAACCCGTCGCTCGAAAGCGTGCTGGTTCACGAACTGGGGCACCAGTGGTTTTACAGCCTGGTGGGAACAATCAGGTCGAGCAGCCGTGGCTGGACGAGTCGCTGACCAGTTACACGGAATACGTGTACTGGCGCGCGATCTACGACGAGCAGCGCTACAAAGAGGCCGTCAGCGGCGATCGGGACTATTATAACTACTACCGGGGCACGGGCGCGCCGGATCTCGTGCTGGATCTGCCGGTATCGGCCTACAGCGAGAACAACTACGGCGTGATCATCTACGTCAAGGGGCCGCTGTTTTTTGTCGAGCTGGAAAACCTGCTGGGGCGCGATCGTTTTTTGGACGGGCTTCAGCTCTATGTCGAGCGGCACCGCTACGAGGTGGCCGAATCGAAGGATATGCTGGCAGCATTTGAGGACGCAACCGGCGAGGATCTGGACGCCGTGTTCTACGAGTGGGTGGGCGAGTTCGAGGGGCTGGATCCGCAGGTGATCGCGGCGGCGCAGCAGGGGTAACGCGGCGGAAAGAGAAAAGCTATTGAACCGCAGAGACGCAGAGGGCGCAGAGTATCATGCAGAAAGAGAGAATAAATAGGCGCGGTTCGCTGTGCCCAACTTCGATCCACACATCAGTCGGCCGCCTGATAGCCTGCCTTTCTCCTTTTGGCTTTCTCCGCGTACTCTGCGTCTCTGCGGTTCAGCTTTCTTTCATCTTGCTCGCGGCGGGAACGATCCCGGCCCAAGCGCAGGACGACTGGACCGCACCCTATCGCCCGGCCCTGCTGCCGGCGTTCGCGGATGATATGCTGGCCTATGCGGACGCGCCGCGCTATACCATCGACATGGATCTGCATGTCAGCGATGAAGGGACGCTCATCACCGGGCGGCAAACGGTGGACTATACCAACCGCGCCGGGACCCCCCTGGATGACATCGTCTTCCGGCTGTATCCGAACCTGCCCTCTTACGGCGGTGAAATGCAAGTTAGCGGCGTAACAGTGGGCGGCGCGGCGGTTGAATCCGCGCTGGACAAATCCGGCTCCGTGCTGCGGGTGCCGCTGCCCGAACCGCTGGCAGCGGGCGCAAGTGTCGAGATTGGGATGGACTACACGATCGCCGTGGAGAAAGATCGCGCGCCGCTCTACGGGCAGTTCAGCGATCAGGACGGCGTGCTGTCGCTGCCGAATGCCTATCCCGTGCTGTCGGTATACGAGCCGGGCGCGGGCTGGTGGACGGTGACCGATCACCCTCAGGGCGATGTCGTCTTCAGCGAGACGGCGTTTTACACGGTGAGCGTCACCGCGCCGCCGGATCTGATCGTGGCGGCCAGTGGATCGGAAGTCGATCTGACTGCCAACGCGGACGGCACCCTGACGCATCACTATGTCGCGCCGCTGGTGCGTGATTTCGCGCTGATGGCGAGCGCCGAGTATGTCACGCTGACCGGCGATCAGGACGGCGTGCGGATCACGGTGTATTATGAGCCCACGGGGCCCGACGCGACTCTGGCGGCGCAGGCGGGGCTCGACCTGACGCGCGAACTCGGTGCGGATCTTCAACGCGGCGTTCGGCGTGTATCCCTTCGCGGAACTGGACGTCGTCCAGACGCCCAACACGGCGGGTGGCATCGAGTATCCGGGCCTGTTCGTGGTGGGGCGCGACGTGTGGAATCACGACAACAGCTTTTTCGAGTTCGTGATCGTCCACGAAGCCGCACACCAGTGGTGGTACAGCCTGGTGGGGAACGATCAGGCGCTCCATCCGTGGATGGACGAAGGGCTGGCCCAGTACGCCGTGGCAGTGTACATTCGCGCCCAGGAAGGTGACACGGCCTATCAGGCAGCGCTGGACAGCTTCCGCGCGCAGCACGAAGGCTACTGCGAGGCGAACCCCGGTCTCATCACCACGCTCGGCGCGCCGGTGAAGGATTATCCCGGTCAGGCGTATTTTTTCGTCATTTACCAGAAGGGGCCGCTGTTTTTCGCCGCGCTGGATGAAGTCTACGGGTTCGAGACAACTCTGCGCCTGCTGCAAGCCTATTTTGCGGCGTACCGCTACGGCATCGCTGCGCCGGGGGATATGCTGGCGAACTTTGAGAGCACGCTAGGGGAGCCGTTGGACGCGCTGTTCGCAGACTGGATCGGCGGGGCGGAGTTCGCGGTGGGATGAGAATCGCCGGGGAATGAATCACCCGGCTCGATGACGGCCCCCCGGAAAGGTGGACACATGGCGGATCAAAAATGGCGCGTTTCATGCCTGATCCTCGTGGTTCTGTTATGGATGCTGTCCACAGCGCGCGCGGCGCCACGGGCGGCGGCACAGGATGAGATCCCGGTGCGGTACATTGCCCTGAGCGGCCCGCTGGCCGATCCCGACGCGGAGCTTTCGGGGCTGGCGTGGTATGGCGATATGCTGCTGCTCCTCACCGAGAATCCCAATCGCTACGCGGCGGATGGCTACGCGGGGATGTTTTTCGCGCTGGAGAAAGCGGACATTCTGGCGTATCTGGATGCGACCGATCCCGCCCCGCTGGAACCGCGCCCGGTGCCGGTGATCGGGCCGGATATTCGCGCATCCGCACCCGGATTTGATGGCTTCGAGGCGGCAGTCTTTATGGGGGAGCGTGCCTTTCTCGTGATCGAGGCGCGGCTGGACGACGGCACGACCTACGGCTATCTCGTCGGCGGGACGGTCGAGCCGGGACTCAGCGCGATCAACCTGGATTTTGATCCCATGGTCGAACTTCCGGATCAAAGCGGCTGGCGCAATATGGGCTATGAAGGCGTGCTGGTGGCGGGGGAAGCCGTGGTCGTGATCTACGAGGCTAACGGCGCGGGTGTGAATCCGAACCCGCGCGCGCTGTTTTTTGACGCCGATCTGAATCCGCAGGGCGAAGCGGCGTTCCCGCCGGTGCCATTCCGCGTGACGGATGTCGCGGCGGATCCGGCCGGAGTCTATTGGGCGATGAACGAGCGGTTCCCCGGTTTTGGGCCGGATGAGGAAGATCTCGCGGCGTTGCAGGAGAATGAAGGGCCAACTCACCGGATCTTCCCCCAGGTCGAACGGCTGCTGGCGATCGAGATCCAGGCGGACACGCGCACGATCATGCTGGCGGATCGCGCCCCGCTCTACCTGAGGCTGGCAGGACCTCTGCCGCGCAACTGGGAAGGACTCACGCGGCTGGATGATCGGGGCTTTCTGCTCGTCACGGATGAGTTCCCGGATACGCTGCTGGGGTTTGTGGAGGGTTAGAGCCGCTCCTGCTTCACTCCGTCAACAGTTTCTCGGTGTAGTCGTCGAACATCACCGAGAAGCGGTTCGTTCAGTCTTTTCGATAAGTCGATCGAGTTGGTGGCGAAGATCCTGCACCATATCAATCACGCCAACCATCATATACGCGAAGCCACTCAGAAGAGCCGGCAGCAGCATTTTGAGTATGAGGTTGATACCCCACATTTCACTGCCCCTTCTGACGAAATCACGGTCCTGATAATCCCAAGTCACATTTCCCTCACGGATGGTCCGCAGCGCATCATACGCACCAACAAGCAGTATTCCAGCAGCAAGTATCAAAAGAATCGTTCGATACGAAGCCAGGTTGTACATTATTTGATCCTTTCACAAACCGAGGGGCGTTCAGCATCCCCTGTTGAAGGGAAATATACCATGATTCCAGGAAGCGGCAGGATCAAACTCCCCTCTCCATAACATTTCGAAGAGGGGATTTTCGGTGAGGCTAGTGGTTCGGGGCGAGCAGCACGACGGTCACGCCGTCGCCGCCCTCTTTGGGCTTGCCGGTCTCGTAGGACCTGACCAGCGGGTGCCCGTGCAGTCGATCGCGGATGGCCGAGCGCAGCGCGCCCGTGCCCTTGCCGTGAATGATCCGCACGAACGGCATCCCCGACATATACGCGGCATCGAGATAGTCTTCCATCGTCGGCACGGCGTCTTCGATCGTCTGCCCGCGCAGGTCGAGTTCCAGACCGGGTGACTGCACGCGCGGCGCGACGAACGCGGGCGCGGCGACGTCTTCCAGGTAGTCGCGCTTTTGGCGCTTCTTGTCACGCTTGCTCTCGGTCTTGCTGCGATAGGTCAGTTCGTCCAGGCGCGCGCGGAGCCGCAGCCGCCCAACCATGACCTCCGCATCCTGCCCGGTCAATTCGGTGATCTGGCCTTCGGCATTCAGCGTATTGACCCACACCAGATCGCCCAGGTGCAGCGCACGATTCTCGTCGGCGTCGTCGGGAAGATGTACGGCGGGCATCGGCAGGTTGCTCAGGCTGCCCTCCAGACCTTTCGCCTCTCCCTCGACCTGCCGGATGATGTCGAGCGGCTGCCCGGCCGCGCCCAACTGCTTGCGCACGCGACGGATCTCGGCGCGCAGGGCGTCGAGTTCCTGTTCGGCTTCGGTGCGGGCCTGAGCCAGCAGTTCGCGGCGCTCCGATTCGATATTCTCCAGCCGGCCGCGCAGTTCGGCGCGCAGCGTTTCGGCGGCGCTGAATGACTTCAGGCTGACCTCGGCGGCGCGGCGGGCTTCGTCGCGCTTCTTGTGGATCTCGTCCAGCAGGTCATCGGCGATGAGGTCATCTTCCGCGACCATGGCGCGCGCCCCTTCGATGATGCGCTTGGGCAGGCCCAGCCGGTCCGCGATGGCCAGCGCGTTGGAGCGCCCCGGCAGGCCGACCATCAGCCGGTAGGTGGGCGCAGCGTTTCCAGGTCGAACTCGACGCTGGCGTTGCGCACGCCGGCCTTCTCGTGGCCGTAGATCTTCAGTTCCGGGTGGTGCGTCGTGACCAGCGTCGTGATGCCGCGATCGAGCAGATCGTCCAGCAGCGCCCGCGCCAGCGCCGCCCCTTCGGCGGGATCGGTGCCCGCGCCGAGTTCGTCCAGGATGACGAGGCATTCATGGTCGGCCTCGTCCAGAATGCCGATGATGTTCGTCATGTGCGAGGAGAACGTCGAAAGCGACTGCTCGATGCTCTGCTCGTCGCCAATATCCGCGTAGATGTCCTTGAAGACCGACAGGCGCGACTTGCATCGGCCGGCAGGTGCAGGCCGCACTGCGCCATCAGGCATCAGCAGCCCGACCGTCTTGAGCGCGACCGTCTTGCCGCCCGTGTTCGGCCCGGTGATGACCAGCGCGTAGATGTCCTCGTCCAGTTCGAGATCGATCGGCACGACGGTTTTCTGATCGAGCAGCGGGTGGCGCGCGTTGCGCAGATGGATCGTGCTGCCGGGGTGCGGAAGCTGCGCCTCGCGGAAGCCGACCAGTTCCGGCGCGGTTGGCGAGCAGCGCGTCGGCATACTTGGCTTTGGCGAAGACCAGATCCAGCTGGGCCAGCGTCTCGACGGTGCGCACGATGAACTTGGCTTCGTGCCCGACCAGCTCGCACAGCTCGCGCAGGATGCGGCGGACTTCGTTTTCTTCTTCAAGCTGAAGCTCGCGCCATTCGTTGTTCAGTTCGACCGTGGACAGCGGCTCGATAAAGAGCGTCGCGCCGCTCGAACTCGTGTCGTGGACGATGCCGGGGATGCGCCCCTTAAACTCGGCCTTGAGCGGGACGACATAGCGCCCGTTCCGCTGCGTGATCAGGATCTCTTGCAGGTAAAGCGCGTTGTTCGAGTTGTGGACGATGCCGTAGAGCTTGCTTTGCAGCCGGTCAAACGCGATCTTCATCTCGCGCCGCAATGTCGCCAGCTTGGGGCTGGCGGAGTCCTGCACCTCGCCGGTTTCGTCCAGCACGCGCGCGATCTCCTGCTGAAGCGCGGTGCATTCTTCCAGCCGCTCCGCGATCGAGGCCAGCACCGGGTATTGGCTGTTCAGCCGGGTCAGGATGCGGCGGAGAGTCGTCGCCTGCCGCAGCGTATAGCGGATGTCGAGCAGCGCCTGCGGTTCGAGCACGACGCCGCGCTCCGCCGAGAGCACGTCCGGGCGCACGTCGCGCGCGCCGCCCACGGTGACATGATCGTGGGTGTTGATCAGCAGGCGGGCCTCGGTCGTCTCTTGCAGGCGATCCTGCGCCTCGTCGAGATAGGGAGTCGGTTTCAGGTCCAGCGCGAGATCGCGGCTGGCGGAGAACGCGGTATGCCGCGCGAGTTGTTCCAGAATTTTGTGCAGTTCCAGGGTCTGCGCCGATTTATCGTTCATGGTCCTTATGTGTCCCGTGTTGGTGCTTAGTTATTGGTTTTTAGTTGTTAGTTATTGGTTTCAGCACGACTGGTTGTCCAGAGTTTGAACTAAAAGACTAATCACCAACAACCAATGACTGAAAACAAAAATGCCGCGCAGTGTACAATCACACTCACGGCATCCGATTTATCAGGTGGCGCATCGCCTGAGATGAGTTGCAGACTTCAGAGGCGCGCCCCGGTGGCAGGATGATCCGGTGAGTGGTAAACCACTTGCCCTACAACCACTTGACCGACCACGGGACGCCCTCCTTTCTTCGTGTCTCAATGCGGATGATAACGGGGCTAGTATACGCGATAGGCGCGAGGGTGTCAACGGTTTTTATACGGGTCAGTGCGGCGCGGGCGATTGGGTGGTGAACTCGTAAAACATATCCGCGATCTGCTCCGCCGTGTACTCCTGGCCCTGTTCCAGCCACCACACGATCAGGCGCATCTGCGCGCCGAGCAGGTAGTTGGCGACAAACGGCGCGGGCAGCTTGATCGGCAGCCGGTGGATGTTGGCGGTCAGATCCTCGATCATCAGCGCGGCGAAATAATCCATCAGGCGGTTCGCCATGAAGGTATGCCCGCGCTCGCCAAAGACGATGTGCATCAGGTCGCGGTGGGCGTGGATGTGCTGGAATGTGGTTAGCCAGATCCGGTAGACGCGGCGATCGACGGACTGCTCGGCGCGGAACTCCCGCTCGATCTGCGCGTGCAGCTCGTCCATGCTTTCGCGGAGCATGGTCCACAGAATGTCCTCTTTGTCCTTGAAATGGATATAAAAAGTTCCGCGCCCTACATCCGCGCCGTCGGTGATGTCCTGCACGGAGACGGCATCGTAGCCTTGCTCGGCCATCAGGTCCAGCGCGGTTTGCTTCAATCGCTGGCGCGTGGCCTGCTTGCGCCGCTCAAAACGAGTTTGGGTCATAGAGCCTCGATGGTTTAGTTTTTGGTGGTAGTTGTGGTTATGGTTCTGACACTCAGCCCCCCGGCCTCTCCGCCAAGCCTAGTGTAGCGCCTTTTAGCGCGGTTGAAAAGGGCCGCGTAGGGGCGGCTAGCCCTGCCCAAATTGAGAATCCGGGAATGCCCGCTAAAGGGGCTGGAGAGGAGTCCCCTTCAGCCGGAGGACCTCTTTTCTAATCATAGCCGGAGCGTTTTAACGTCCGGCGAACTGTTCAATACTGACACTCTGTCCAATACTGACGCAGATATAAAATCCGTCCGAGAAGGATCTTGAACGCGCGCCAAACTTATTATACTCTAAAACTGGCGCGTGTACAGAACTGACAGTCTGTTCAATAGTCGACAGCAGGTGAAACCCATGCAAAAACTCGATCCCCATGACCCCCGCCGGCGTTTTCCGATCCCGATCGCAGCCGTCGATGATTTGCTCCCGCCGGTGCGTGCGGCGCTGATCCAGCACCAGCCCACCTCAACCGGCCAGCGGATCATCCGCATCCCACCGGGCGCGTACCCGATCCGGCGCTCGGCGTGGCTGTTTGAGCTGTCGTTTGGCTGGCGGCGCACCCCGGAGCGATTCCTGGGGTTTGGCGACGATGGCATCACCATTGTGGAGATCGATGACGATGGCAAGCTGAGCGCGGCCCATATCCCGCTGGCGTGTCTGCTCGAGATTTACATGGAGACCGTGCTGCTCTATTCGTCGCTGGAATTCGTGTGGATGCAGGGTAAACACCTTGAGACGAAGAAGATCGAATACAATACCGTCGGGGAAACGCTTATCCGGCGGCAGATCGACCGCACCCGCGCCGCCTGCCCAAGCATGTTGGCCCCGGCCCGTGTCCTGCCGCGCGAAGAGACGCTGGCTCCCCTGCCCCTGAAATTCCGCAATTACCTGCGAAGCTGCTTGCTGCCCGGCGAGCCGCTCCATGCCGCCGTGTACCAGCCCGCCATCCGGCAGACGGCCGGGACGTTCCGCCCGTATATTTCACCCAACCGCACCATTGGGATCACCGAGCGCTTTGTGATCCTGGTGGAAGACCGGCAGGTTTTGCAGCGCGGCGAGCGATCCGCCGAAAGCGATTACGCCATGATCGAACACTTCTACCCGCTCCGGCATATCGAGCAGGTGACTATCGACACCACGCCGGATGTCTCGTGGCTGCGGCTGCATTATGCACCGCACATCCAATCCAGCGGAGCCGCGGACATCGGGATCCCCCTGCTCCCCGCGCACGCGGGCCCCCTGCTGGATGCGCTCCGACCCGCCGCAGAACTCGCCTGCTGAATGTAACGCGGTATAATGTCCCGCGGGAAACTTCCAGCACCCGCCAGGGTTATGATTAGCGGATGGGCTGCGGCGGCGCTGCCGGACGACGGGGCTTTACTCAGGAGACATTTTACCCATGCGACTTTTGGTATTGGGCGGTGATGGCTATCTCGGCTGGTCTACCGCCATGTATTTCAGCAAGCGCGGCCATACGGTCGCCGTCGTGGATAATTTCCTGCGCCGGATGATGCACCTGGAACGCGGCACCGACAGCCTGACGCCGATCCAGTCGTTGCAGATGCGCGTCGAGGCGTGGAAAGAAGTCAGCGGCTGTTCGATTGAGATATTCGTGGGCGACATTCAGGACTGGTACTTCATCAGCCGCGTGATCCGCGATTTTAAGCCGGAGACGATCATCCACTACGGCGAGATCCCCAGCGCCCCCTATTCGATGATCGACGTGCATCACGCCGTCCACGTCCACGAGAACAACGTCAACGGCACGCTGAACGTGCTGTTCGCCATGAAGGAGTTCGTGCCGGAGTGCCATCTGGTCAAGCTCGGCACGATGGGCGAATATGGCACGCCCAATGTGGACATCCCCGAAGGCTATTTCGAGATCGAGTATCGCGGGCGCAAGGATACGCTGCCCTTCCCCCGCCAGCCGGGATCGTTCTACCATCTGACCAAAGTCCACGACAGCAACAACATCATGTTCGCGTGCAAGATCTGGGGGCTGCGCGCCACGGATCTGAATCAGGGTGTGGTCTACGGCATCGAAACCGAGGAATCGAACGGCGATGACCGCCTGCTGACGCGCTTCGACTACGACGAGTCATTCGGGACGGCGCTCAACCGCTTCTGCGTGCAGGCCGTGGCCGGCATCCCGCTGACGGTGTTTGGCAAGGGCCAGCAGACGCGCGGCTATCTCAACATTCTCGACACGCTGCAATGCGTCGAAATCACCACGCTCAACCCGCCCGCGCCGGGCCGGATGCGCGTCTTCAACCAGTGGGTCGAGCATTTCTCGGTGCTGGATCTGGCGCTGCACGTCAAGAACGCCGCGAAGCAGTTGGGGATCGACGTGAAAATCGCCCATTACGTCAATCCGCGCGTGGAGATGGAAGAGCATTATTACAACCCGGACCACAAGGAATTATTCGATCTGGGCCTCCAGCCGCACCTGCTGAGCGATACGCTGGTCGAGAGCGTGATTCGCCGCGTGGTGCAGTACAAAGACCGCATCGTGCCCCATTCGATCGTGCCGCGCATCTATTGGGAAAAGGGCGGTACCGATGAGTATGTCGAGATCATCGAATACGAGGATAACGGCAAGGGGCGGTAGGGCAATTAACCTCACCCCCCCGGCCCCCTCTCCACGCGCGGAGAGGGAGAGAGCGCCAAGAAAAAGCCCCTCTCCATGTTATGGAGAGGGGTTTGGGGTAACGGCTGGGTGAGGCTACCCCTCCATCGGCTTGAGATAATCCGCCAGGATGATCTTCTCGCCGCCTGCGCCGGGGAATAACACCCTGACCTCTTCCATCCCCGCGTTGACACTGACACTCACGACAATGCCTTCGCCATATTTGACATGCCAGACGTTATCCCCACCCTTGAAGCGAGTCGAGGCGGCGGGACGCACGGGCCGGGCACTGGCGGCCGGGCGGCGATCATTTACGCTGGCGGTGCGATCCCAGGACGTCATCGTGCGGTAATCCTGCTGGTCGCGGTGGAACTGGCCGCGCTTGCGGGGAGCCGTCCCTTCACGCACGTTTTCGGGGATGTCATAGAGGAAGCGGGATGGCAGGTTGGCGCGGCTGTCGCCATACAGGGATCGAATCGTGGCGTAGATCAGGTACAGGCGATCCTTGGCGCGCGTGATGCCGACGTAAAACAGGCGGCGCTCCTCTTCGAGCGCGTCCAGCGCCTTCTGGCGTTCTTCCGGCGAGGCATCAACCTTGCGCTCCGGCTCGATCGACCGAGCGTGCGGCAGAATGTTCTCTTCCAGCCCGGTGATAAACACGATCGGGAATTCGAGTCCCTTGGCCGAGTGCAGTGTCAGCAGACTGGGCGCGTCGGTGCCCTCGTCACGCATATCCACGTCGGAAATCAGCGCGACTTCTTCCAGAAAAGTCGCCAGTGGCAGCCCGGCGTAACTCTCGGCCACGCCGCGCAGTTCGAGCACGTTTTCGATCCGGCTGGTGCCTTCCGCCGATCCGTCGTCCAGATATTGCAGGTACCCCGTATCATTCAGGACGCGCGTCATCATCTCGTCCGGTCCCAGCGCATCTTTCAGCCCGCGCCATTCCGCGACCTGCTGCGCGAAGCCGGCCAGGGCCTTACGCGCCCGCCCGCCGAACGGCGAATCGGAGTTTTCATCGGCCAGCAGCATGAGCGCCTGGGGTGAGGACCCACCCAGTTCGGAGGCCCAGGTATCGAGCGTTTCGAGCGTCTTCAGGCCGATGCCGCGCGTTGGCACGTTAATGATCCGCGTCATGCTCACATGGTCGTCAGGATTGTGGATCAGGCGCAGATAGGCCATCACATCCCGGATCTCTTTTCGGGCGTAGAAGCGCGTCGCCCCGATCAGCCGGTAGGGCATGCCCGCGCGCAGGAACTGATCTTCAATGGCGCGCGATTGGGCGTTGGTGCGATACATGATCGCGATCTCACCGGGCGCGCAGTCGCCGCGCGCGGTCAGGTCGCGGATCGTTTCGACCACGAAGCGCGCTTCGTCTTCCTCGTTGTAGGCTTCGTAGAGATAAGTGGGCGCGCCGATTTTCCGCTGGCTGTACAGGTCTTTGCGCGGGCGGTTGGTGTTCTGGTTGATCACGCCGCTCGCCGCGTCCAGAATCGCCTGGTGCGAGCGGTAGTTTTCCTCAAGCATGATGGTGCGCGCGTGGGGATAATCCTTCAGGAACTGATTCACATTGCGATAATCCGCACCCCGGAACGCGTAGATACTCTGGTCTGGATCACCCACCGCGAACAGGTTCGGCATGTCTTCACCGGCCAGCAGCCGCACCAGCACATACTGCGCCATGTTCGTATCCTGAAATTCGTCCACCAGGATATGCGAATAACGGTGGTGGTACTTGTCCAGCACGTCGGGGTTTTCCTGAAAAAGCTGGACAGAGTGCATCAGCAGATCGTCAAAGTCGCGGGCGTTGTTGGCGCGCAGCAGCTCATCGTAACGCACATAGGCGCGGCGGGTGCGCTCCGCGGCGTAGTCGCCGGGGCGATACTCGCTGGCCGTCAATAACTCGTTCTTCGCCGCCGAAATATAGTTCAGAAGCGTGCGCGGGTTGTTCTTCTTGGGATCGAGATTGAGATCGGCCACGACCTGCCCCATCACCTTGAGCTGGTCGTCGGTGTCGAAGATCACGTAATCGCGCGTGTAGCGAGTGGCGTCGGCCTCGACGCGCAGGATCCGCGCGCAGATGGCGTGAAACGTGCCGATGCTCAGGCCGTCCAGCTTGCCCGATTCGCCCAGCATCGCGACCACACGGTTTTTCATCTCGCGGGCAGCCTTGTTGGTGAACGTCACCGCCATGATATGCCACGCCGGGATGTGCCGCTCCTCGACCAGATACGCGATCCGGTGCGTGAGGACGCGCGTTTTGCCGCTGCCCGGCCCCGCCAGCACCAATACCGGCCCGTCGCCCGCCGTGACGGCGGCGCGCTGCTGCTCGTTCAAACCCTTTAACATATCGTTCGCCACGGCACTCGCTCCTATGTTCTGCTGCGTGCCGTATTGTAACGGAGCGCACGCGCCGCTGCCAGGGATAAATCAGCGGTCAGCCGTTCAGCTTTACCTCACCCCCGGCCCCTCTCCACGCGCGGAGAGGGGAGTTGGTGCCCAACCGGAGTAGAGGGTTAACTAGCGGTCAGCCATCAGCGGTCAGCCATCAGCTTTACCTCACTGGGGACTTGATCGGCGCGCTATCTCCCCCTCCCTACGGCGTGGAACGGGGGCTGGCTTTCAGGGGTAGGTATTTAATGAATCAGCGATGCGTGCTCGTTGACCCCTCCCTAAATCCCTCCCCGTAAACGGAGAGGGACTTCCGACGCGCCCCTTTCTCCGCGTGCGGGGAAAGGGGTCGGGGGATAGGGGTAAACCATGTCCAGCACCAAGCATAAAAAACCTACCCCTGAAAGGAGGGGGCTGGGGGGTGAGGCCTATGGGAGGACATCACCCAGTCGCGCCAAGCTGTGTCCGGATCGACTGCACCGCGGTCGCGATAAACGCCTGCGTGTCCGCCGACGCACCGGGCAGATCGGACATGGTCTCTTCGAGGGTGCCGAGCAGGCTGCGCAGCGGATCCGCAGGGGGCACGGCCAGGATCGTTTCCAGGGTTTCCGCGGCATTATCCAGATCGTCCAGCACAATCTGCGCGATGAGCAGATCATTATAGCCCCAGGTGTCGAGCGAATCCTGCCGCCCGATCTGGTTGCTGACCAGCTTGCGAACCACCCGGAACTTGGCCCGCATATTCGGAACATCTTTTTGCTGCATATACAGCAGCCCCAGGTTGTTATAGGGATACGACGTGCCCTTGATCGCCACCGCTTTGTTATATTCGGCGATCGCTTCCTCGATCCGGTTGCGGCGTTTCAGGGTGCCGCCTAAAGACGCCCGGACCGACTCGTCGTTTTCATCGCGAATATCGGGCTGCAAGTCCAGCGCGGCTCGGAACCGCTCTTCGGCCCGGCTCAGCAAGCTTTCGCGCTGGCTTTCATCGGCGGCCTGATCGGCCTGAAGGCGACATAACTCACCGGCCAGCACGAGCGCCTGGACGTGCCTGGGATTGTAGTGCAGCGCCTCGTTCAGGTGCGCTTCCACCTGATCATAGGCTTTGAGCGCCCAGTGCGATCGGGCGATGGCGTAGTGAAGATCGTCGCGCTGATGATCGGGCGCAAACGGCAGGGCCGCTTCCAGCGTTTCCAGCGCGTTGCGGTGATCGCCGCCCGCCTGTTTCTCTTTGCCATCGGCCAGCAGCGTCATCGCGATGCTGGTCCCGCCGCTGTCGCGAAACGTATCCTGCGCGGCCTTGAGCGCATCCCGCAGCTTGTCCCAGGGAATACTGAAATGGGACGAAAAATCGAGCCATTGCAGGCTTTGCAGACGCGGGTGAATATCCGGGGGTTTTTCGAGCAGCAGAGTGATCACGGTCCGGCCGAGGCCCAGCGCATACGACCATTCATACGTCACGTATTTCGACTCGCTGGATCGAGGGGTGAGCACAACCAGCACCACAAACGACTGCTGGATCGCGACGTCGATGGCTTCCTGCCAGTTCCGGCCGGGAACGATCTGCCGATCGGTCCAAACGTGATAGCCTTCGGGGAGGTGTTCCTTGAGCGCTTGAATGAAGGCTTCGTCGGCGTGCGCGTAGGACACAAAGACCTGATCGGACATGGCGGAATCTCCCTCCAGACGATTCGTTCAGCGGTGTGTTAACTATAGTATAAGCAGGGCAAAAATTCAATCCGGGCGCGGGTAGCCGGGTAAGTGGAACGCGCTATAATGCATCACGTCCGATCGAGGAGACGCGAGTATGATTTTTCGGCGCTGTACGGTAATGCTGGTTATCTTGCTGGTGGTGCTGGCCGGCTGCAACTCCAACTCCGCTACGGAGAACGAACCGACGCCTCAGCCCAGCCAGCCGGCTGTCTTCGTGAATACGCCCGTGCCCACGCTGACGCCCATCCCGGCGGACACGGCCACGCCGGCTGTATCCCCGACAGCGGCACCGAGCGTCACGCCGGACTCGTCAGCAGTGACGAACACGCCACCCGCCGCCAGCCCATCCGCCCCGCCGGCTGATGTACCCCCCACGAGCGCAGCCGGTATAACGGCGACAATGGCGCAGCCAACAGCCGCTTCGATGGTCCAGGTGTGCGAAACTTGCAGCCAGCTCCGCGTGCGGCAGACACCGGGCAGCGGTGGTCAGGTGGTGACATATCTGGCGGCGAACACCCCACTGAACGTGATCGGACGCACGGCCGACAGCGCATGGCTCCAGGTGGTAATGTCCGATGGCAGCAGCGGGTGGGTTGCCCGGCAGTATCTCGTGGTGAATATCGATCTGAGCGCTGTCAGCGTGACGGGCGTCTCGGAGGACAGCGCCGCCCCACCAAACGCCGGCAGCGCCTATATCAGCGGCGTGTCGCTGCACGCGCGCGAGATCTACCTGGATGGGCAGAACAAAGGCAACCGTGCGGGCGCTTTCGCCAAGGTGGGTGACAGTATCACCTATTCGCCGGCGTTCCTGTATCCGCTGGTGGGCGGCTATAACCTGGGGGATTACGGGTATCTCGCGCCGGCGCTGAGCTTCTTTGCCGGGCCGAACGGACGCGGCGAAAACTGCTTCGGCGCGTCGTCCATCGCCGCCTATCCCGCCTGGACGACAACCGATCTCCTCACGCCGGGAGCCGCCAAGACCGGCACCTGCGGCGCGGGCGAAACGCCGCTCGAATGTGAATACCGCACCGGCAAACCCTCGGTCGCGCTGATCATGCTCGGCACCAACGACGTCGCGCAGGGCATGGCCCAGGAAACCTTCCGCGCCAATTTACAGCGCATCGTGGATATTTCGATCGGCCGGGGCGTGATCCCGGTGCTGAGCACGATCCCCCCGTTCCCGGCGGTGGAAGGCAGCGCTCGCGCCTTCAACGACATCATCCGGGACACCGCGCGCGCCAACGATGTGCCGCTGTGGGACTTCTACCGCGCGGTCAACGGCCTGCCGAATCGCGGCCTCAGTACGGATGGCGTGCATCCCTCGGAATCGCCGGATAACAAAGACGCCGCGTTCGACGAAGAGCACCTGCAATATGGATTCACGGTGCGCAATCTCGGCGCGCTGCACGTGCTGGATGAGCTGTGGCGGCAGGTGTTCTACGACAGCAGCGGCATGCCGCCCGCCGTCGAAACCGGCCCCGTCGATCTCGCCACCTACACCTGTCCGGGCGCGTCGCCGCTGATGCTCACGGTGGGCGGGCAGGGGCGCGTGACGCCCGGCGTGCCGAACAAGGTCCGCAGCACGCCGACACTATCCGGCATCCAGGCCGGGACAATTGATCCCGGAGGGGTCTTCACGGTGATCGGCGGTCCGCACTGCGCGGATGGGCTGTCGTGGTGGCAGATCGATTACCACGGGCTGACCGGCTGGACGGCGGGCGGTATGGTGGATGATCCATGGGTGGAGGCGGTTCCATGAAAGCGGCGATTAGCGTTCGCTGTTAGCTTTAATTGGCCTTCCGCGGATTAGCGTGTCCCCCTCTAGCCGGTTGAGGGCTAGGCCTGCCGACTCCCCTAATGCAAGAACGGAACAGGCAGTTGCCATGTAGGGGCGACCCGGTGAGTCGCCATGGGCGGGTTTGTTAACCCGCCTCTACAAATCCTGCAGTGCGAAGCTTAGCCGAAATACTGGAAGCTGATTGAAGCCCCGCCTGAACAGGGTACACCGACTTCCGCCACGGCAATTTCGCCAGCCATCGAGGTCGGACTGGACACGTACAGACGCCACGTAAGATACCAGCCACTATCGATTTCCTCGTACTGGTAGTAGCCATCGGTACCGTAGAATACGCGCCCATCCATTGTCAGCATGCTGCCATCCGGAGAGGCGGTAATCTGAACAGTGCCCGACACGACTCTCTACCAGCCCCAACTCAGCAAAGGTGTAACGCTCAGTTGGTGCCTCCCTCGCAGCTTGCCTGGAAATCGGGGGCCAGTAACATAGACCAGGCACCGTTCGCCGGGATCTTCGACGTATCGGCGGCGGGTTCCTCGGCCAGGGCTGTTCGCCGGCGGGCTGCTCACCGGAGGTCGGCACAGGGGTGGGAGCGGGTGCACGCGGGCGGCCAAAGATCACGGGAGGCGCGTCCACGTCCGCCACCTGATCGCAGCTGCCGGTCGTTTGGACATCGGCATCCGCGACCCAAAGTTCATTGGCGGAGCCGGTATCCATGTCCAGCCGCCACCACAGGCTGCCGTCCGCTACGGTTTTCTTGCCGAGCACGCCATAAGCCGTATCGGTCTTCAGGCCCGAGTAGATGCCGCGATTGGTGCCCGGCCCCACACGAAGCTGCGCGGACGCGTTCGCTGCCTGGACCTGGCACGACGCGGTGCTGACCCCCGCCGCGGGCTTGCTGCCCTGCAGCGTCCCCATGATGCGATACGCATCGGGCAGCGTGCCTCCGTAGACATCGGCCGGGGCCTGGAATTCCATCAGGGCAAACTTGCCGGGCAGAACTTCCAGCACGACCGTGACGCCGAGCATCGCGCCATCGTTCGTTTCGAAGTTGTGGGTTGCCATCGCGCGCTGTTCGGACAGATACATCTGGACATCAACGGCGGGGTCAATCGTTTCCCCCAGAGTGGCCGCGTGATACTCGGCCAGCACGGCAGCCGCGTCCATGTCGGCGCTCAGATTGAATCTGGATGCCAGCACGTCGGGCAGAGTCAGGGCAATCGCGAGATCGCCTTGGGTAAAGGTGTAAATCCCCTCGCTCTCGGCCTGTTGCCACCCCACCGGGAGAGCGATCGCGTACCCGCCAGAGAGTGTGACCGGATTATCCCCCTGCGCGCGGACCGCGGCAGGCAGCAGCGCCATAACGAGCATCAGCGCCAGTACCCCATACTTTTTCATGGCTAGTCCTCCTCTACTCACTCACGAACGGTATTCTCACGATAGCACCAATCAGGAGTATATAAATCTATCGAAAGGGGTATTTCAGGCACTGAGCAGTAGTATTCGGGTGGTATCCGCAGCCGCATCCATTTACCGCGGCACCGGGTGGCCCTACCAATTGGGGGGATCGGCATGCCGCGATCCGGCGCATAATGAGATCAAGGGAAGCCTTAGCCCCGCATCACCGCGGGGGGACAGGAGCCGGCATCCATGGTCGCCATACGCCAACCTCAACCGCCACGGCAGTCTAACCGACAACGATGGGAGTACAAGATCGTCCGCGCCCGCAACGGCGAATTCGGTGATCGGGAGCACCTCCGCGCCCTGCTGCGGCAGGAAGGGCGCGCCGGGTGGACCATGATCGAAAAATATGACGACTATCAGGTGCGCTTCAAGCGCCCGTGCAGCGCGCGCGAATGGGACGATCAACTGCCGCCGGGGGTCGATCCGTACCGGACGATCTACCACTTCTCACGGGATATGGACGCGATCTTCGCGCTGGCATTAGCTGGCGCGCTGTTTGTGGTGATCTTTGCGATGGTGATCCTGGTCGTGTTAGTATCGCCCGTATAAAGGAGCGAGCGGACCATGATCGAACTCACGCGGACGGGCAAGAATCCGCTGGTGGTTGAGAACCCGGTGATCGCGGCGGCGGGCACCTTCGGATTCGACGGCGCGGCCTATCAGAACCTGGTGGACTTCACCAAGCTCGGCGCGATCGTGACCAACCCGGTCACGTGGAAGCCGCGCCATGTGGCGGGCGGGCCGCGCGTCGTTCCGCTGCCGTCCGGTGTGCTGATCCATACGGGCCTGCCCAATCCCGGCGTAAACCAGGTGATCAAAACCTTTGGGGCGCGGTGGGCGCACAGCCTCGCGCCGGTGATCGTGCATGTCGTCGCCACGTCGCCGGGTGAGGTCGCGCGCTGTACCAGCGTATTGGATCGCTGCGAGGGTGTTGATGGGATCGAACTCGGCCTGCACGATCAGGCCGAGCCCGAAGACATCGCCGCGATTGTACAGGCGGCGCACGATAATACACTGCTCCCGATCCTGGCGAAGGTGCCCCTCTATCGCGCAGTCGAACTGGCACGCGCCGCGGAAGAGGCAGGAGCGGGCGGATTAGTCGTCGCCAGCCCTCCACGCGGCACCACGCGCGATCCTGAATCTGGCAAACTGGTCGGCGGGCGGCTGTATGGTCCGTGGCTGAAAGCGCAGGCGTTACGCGCCGTGGGGCAGGTGGCGCGGGCCGCCCAGATCCCGGTGATCGGGTGCGGCGGTATCCACTCGCCGGACGACGCACGCGATTATCTGGAGGCCGGCGCGGCTGCCGTGCAGGTCGATACGCTGATCTGGGTGATGCCGCGGATGATCGAGGTGATCGCGCGCAATCTGGGCGGGCTGGAACTCACCCGGACGACGGGCGCGCTGTTCGATGAATGGGAGCCGGGGATCGGACATACGCTGCTGCGCGCGCGGGCCGACCGGCTGAACCCGCGCCCCGATGATGATGAGGATCTGCCAGCGGATTCCGCCCCCCATCCCGCCCGATCTGCCAGAGGATGATTAGCGCGCGCGTGGCCGCTGTTGGTGTGTCAGAATCCGCACCGCCAGCCAGCCGAAAAACAGGATCCCCAGATAGTCCGCGCCCAGGTCGAGCAGCGAAAATCCGCGCTCGGACAGCAGGATTTGCGAGAATTCTTCGATCGTGACCGGCACGGCAACGATCACGCTGCCTTTAAGCACATCATTTCCCCACAGCCTGATCCGCGCCCCGGACAGGCTCAGGTTCACCAGAAACGAGAGTATGCCCATAAAGAAAAAGTGCCCGGTCTGGTCCCCGCCGGGGACATACTCGATCAGGTCGAACAGGAGCTTGCCCGAACCGAGATCCGCGATGACGATGATCGCCAGCACGAACAGGATAAACAGCGCAGTCAGGATTTTGATTGTCATGGGGCTTCCAAGAGAAAGACCCCGCATGGCGAGGTCTCGATTAGAACGGTAGAGATGATAGAGAATGGATGTTAATCGGACGGTGATGAACCTATTCGCCTCTGAGCACGTCTACGATATTCTGGTAAATGTTCACCAGACCGGGGCTCAGTACCGTCAGGATCGCGATCAGCACGACTGCCACGAAGATCAGGATCAGCGCATATTCGACTAACCCCTGGCCGGCTTCCCACGCCTGGATCTGGCGGTGCATCAACCACTGCCGCCAATGCTTCATAACCTTGTCTCCTTTCGAGGATACGTCTCCTGATTATACGATAATTGTGCTCCCCCTGCTCCATAGGCTGATGCTGTTTCTAGTGTACCATATTATTCCACAAATCGCTTTTACCAAAAAATAACCATTCCTCAATCCTTGGTCTGTGCCCATGAGGGCAAATGAAGAATATCAATCCAAACCTTGAATATATTGATCGAATAGGTTGACATTTTAAATATGGTTTGTTACCATCAGAACAGGATCGGTTCAAAACCCGCTGAGGTGAATGCCCATGTATCCTGTATATCCTGTGCCGGGCCAGTGCCCGGTATGCGGCGGCTCGATGGTCGTTACCCGTCTGAAGTGCCCGGACTGCGAAACGAACATCGAAGGCCGTTTTGCCCTGGGGCGGCTGGCGCTGCTCTCGCCGGAACAACTGGAATTTGTCGAAGTCTTTTTGCGCTGCGATGGCAAGATCAAACGGGTGGAGGACGAGCTGGGCGTGTCCTATCCGACCGTGCGCAGCCGCATGAACGAAATTATCACCACCATGGGTTACGACCTGCCGGGCAGCGAACCGGCGGAACTCTCGTCTGAGGCGCGGCGGCGCGTGCTGGATGATCTGGCCGCCGGGCGCATCAGCCCCAAAGCCGCGATGGAAGTATTGCAGGGCGATTTGTCCGACGAAAACTGAAGCGGAGAAACTGACCATGGCCACACGTAAGCAAATTCTGGAAATGCTTTCAGCCGGTGAGATCAATGTGAATCGTGCCACCGAACTGCTGAACCAGGCGCGCGAATCCGCCCCGGAGGAGGAGATGCCCCTGCCCCCGGTCCCGCCGGCTCCACCCCCAGCACCCACGGCGTCAACCCCGCCGGCTGGGCCGCGCGTGGAGGGCCGCCGCTGGCTGCATATCCACGTCAGCGATCTGTCGAGCGGCAAATCGCGCGTGCGTGTCAACGTGCCGTTGGGGCTGGTCAGCTTTGGCCTCAAAGTCGGCGCGCGCTTCACGGATGAGATGGATGCCGATATGATCCGTGGGGTGATGGACGCCCTGCACGATGACGAGCTTACCGGGACGCTGGTCGAAGTCGAGGACATTGAAGACGACGAGCGCGTTCACATTTTCATTGACTAGCCGGCGAACGGAGGAGAGACAGCACCATGCCAGCAGCACGGATTGAATACAACGACGTCGATGTCCCAGTGGTGATCCAAGCCGTTGGCGGCGACCTGCGCCTGCGCGGACGGCCCGGCAGCCGGTTGACGGTGGATGGTGACGAACCCCAGGCCCACCAGATCGGGGAAAATCAGCCCTACGTGGTCCGCTGCGGCGGCGACGCGCGCATCACCGTGCCGGAAGGAGTCCATGTCAGCATCCAAAATATCGGCGGCGACGCCAAGATCACGGACCTGACCGGCCCGGTGGACCTGAAAAATGTCGGCGGCGATCTGGTGCTGCGCGGTGTGCAGGATGTCCAGATCAAGCGCGTTGGCGGCGATCTGCGGATCAAGCGCGCCGAAGGTAACGTCACGATTGAATCGGTCGGGGCCGATGCGACCATCCGCGAGATCGACGGCGCACTGTGGATCGCGGCGGTAGGCGCGGATCTCTACGTGCGGAACGTCGCGGAAGGCTGCGTGGCCGAACAGGTTGGCTCCGACCTGGTGCTGAGCCTGGATTTTCTGCCGGGCCACGACTACCGTTTTGGGGCAGGCAGTGATATTCTGTGCCGTGTCGAAGCCGATGCGAATGTGCGCTTTATCCTGCCCCTGAGTGCTGGCGTTCAGCTCGATGTGCCGGCCAGCACCTCCGAGGAAGACGATCACCAGATCGTCACGCTGGGCGAGGGCAGCGCCACCGTCCACATTCACCAGGCTGAATCGCTGCGGCTGGTCGGCGAAGAAGAAGATTACATGCTGTCGCTGGGCGTGCAGATCGAAGAGGAACTCGACGCGCGTATGTCTGGTCTTGAGGGAAAACTCACCGCGCACCTCGCCGGGCTGGACGAGCGCATCCAGGCCAAAGCTGAAGCGTTCGCCTCTCAGGCCGAGCGGCTGGCCCGCCGCGCCGAGCGAGAAGCCGAACGCGCGACTGAACAGGTCCGGCGCAGACTGGAACGCCAGCCCTTTAAGACCAAGCGTGATTCTGGCCCCCGCCGCATGAAATTCGTCATGGGCGAGGGCGGACCAGGTCGCCGGTCGGACCCGGTTTCGGAGCAGGAGCGGCTGATGATCCTGCAAATGGTCCGCGACAACAAGATCAGCATTGAGGAAGCTGAGCGCCTGCTGTCGGCATTGGATTCGTGACACGCCGTCTGAGCACCGAGTGAAGGACACATGACGATGTTCGATTTCAACACCGAGGTTGAGCATATCAAAGCGCGCTGCGAGGACATCCGGCGCGAAAGTGAACAACGATCTCTGATCGAATCGACGTCTTCTGAACCATCCACCCCGTTTTACGCGGGTGCGCTGGTCAGCGTGGGGAAAATCCTGGTCGAGGTTGGCTCCCGGCTGCAAGCACAGTATGCTTATAGTGAGGAGCAAGGCAGCGCGCGCTCGGCCCTGGATACGGGCGCAGCCGCGTCGTGATGCTAGAATGTGTCGTAGGGGCGGTAACCGTCGTCACCCGGATGAGCCCCTCCCCCGGCCCCCTCCCCACTGGGTGGAGAGGGGAAAAGCGCGCCGTCAAGTCCCTCTCCACCTCGTGGGGAGGGATTTAGGGAGGGGCCAACCCGCCAACAGGCGCTTAAGTTGACACCTATAGGGCGAGACGGTGGGTTAGCCCCTACAAGTTCGTTACTCGGGTTTTCAGGCATGGAGCCCTAACAGAAATCAGGCGAACGAATGGCCGCAGCAGGACTGCTCTCTACACGAGCCCATCTGGCGGGCGTGTACCCATTCCAACCCCGGCGCGATCTGGCCGCTGCCGCCGATCTGATCGAAGCGAGTTTTGCGTCCTCGCTCGACGCGGCAGGTCGATCCGCCATTCAGGAGATGCGGCTGCTCAGCCGGACCGGGCCGCTGCTGTGGCTGATCGCCCGGCTGAACCATGCGATGCCCCTGATGCGCGGTTTCGTATGGTACGAGCAGGGCCGGCTGGTGGGCAACGTATCTCTTGCTCCCGCCGGGCATGATCGTGGGTGGATCGTGGCGAACGTGGCCGTGTACCCGGAATTTCGGCGGCAGGGTATCGCGCGCCAGATGATGCAGGCCGCGCTGGCCTGGGTGGATAAGCGGAATACGTTCGCCATCCTGCAGGTGGATGCCGATAACCGCGGCGCGCAGGCCCTGTACGAGAGCCTGGGCTTTGAGGCTCAACGGGCGTTCGCTCGCTGGCGGCGTCCTGGCTATCTGCGCCCGCCGGATGCCATGCCTGACCGACCCGCGATCCGGCATGCAACGGGGTACGACGCACCCCTGCTGGCCGATCTGGCGGGGCAGGTGCGCCCCGATGATCAGGGAGGTATGGGCTGGCTGCGCCCCAATCGCCGCGCCGATTTTCAGCCGTCGGGCCGCGCGTCGCTCCAATTCGCCCTGAGCGGCCAGCGCGCGGACTGTTGGGTGATCCCCGGCACACGCGGCGATATCCAGGCGGCGCTGCGGATCGAGAACCGGATGGGCTCGCTGACCACGCTCTTTGATCTGTTGGTCCATCCCGATCAGCAGGGCCGGCTCGAAGCCCCACTCGTCAACTTCGCGCTGCGCGAGGTCGTCGGGCGGCGGACGCCGCTCGTCACCGAACATCCGGCAGATGACCCCGCAGCGTGTGAGGTGTTGCAGCAGAACTATTTTCGGGAGGAGCGCACGCTGGTGCATATGCTCCGGCCCCGCCAGCAGGAAAGGAAAGTCTGACCATGACCACCGCCGACGAACGCATGCGCATTCTCCAGATGATCCAGGCGGGCAAGATCACAGCGGAAGAGGGCGCGAAACTGCTCGAAGCGCTGAGCAGCCGCAGCAAAAGACCCCCTGCCCCGCCGCCGCCACCCCGCCCGCCGGGGCGTGATACGCGTCTGCTGCGCGTGCGAATTACCGACCTGCATACGGGCAAAACAAAGGTGAATGTCAACATTCCGATGAGCCTGGTCAATGTCGGGGTGCGGCTCGGCGCGCGATTTATGCCGGCCAACGCCGGGGTGGATTATGACGAGATCATGGCCGCGATCAACGCCGGGTTCAGCGGCAAGATCGCGGATGTGGAAGACGCCGAAAGCGGCGAGCACGTCGAGGTGTGGGTGGAGTAAAAGCGATTAGCCGTTAGCGATTAGCCATTAGCTTGACCTCACCCCCGGCGTGACGTCCCCTTCGGGGCTGCACGCTTCCCCCTCTCGACTAAGGCAGTTGAGCGGAAAGCGTTTACGGACACGTCGTCCCTCCCCCACGGCCGTGGAGAGGGGGAGACACTCGTCTGGTTGCAGACGCAGTTCAAGTCCTCTCTCCGTTTACGGGGAGGGAGGGCCAGGGCCCCGACAGGGGTAAACCAAGGGTTGCCCCAACAAAGAACGCAATTCAAATCCTTGACCCAAACGTGTCAGTCCCATCATCCACGTACGGGGAGGGGTTCCTGTACAGACTGCCCAGGTTGGCGGTCTGTTTTTTTGCCGCGCGAACGTTATACTTGGCGGTCGGTCGGAAATATTCCCCCTGCATTATGCCGGAGAGTTTCAAACGTGGATGCATCCTTCGGAGAACTGGCAGGACTGCTCACCTCATTTTGCTGGAGTTTCACGTCGATCTTCTTCACGATGTCCGGGCGGCTGGTCGGATCGGCCGTTGTCAACCGGACACGCCTTGTCTTCGCGCTGATCATGATCGCTACCGTGCACTGGATCACCCAGGGCGAGCCGCTGCCGCTCGACGCGGATCTCTCGCGCTGGGGCTGGATGGCGCTGTCGGGCGTGATCGGGTTCGTGCTGGGGGATGCGTTTCTGTTCCAGGCGTTTGTCCTGATCGGCCCGCGCCTCTCGATGCTGATTATGGCACTGAATCCGGTCATGGGTGCCGTGATGGCGTGGGTGCTGCTCGGTGAGTCGCTGGACGGGACGGAACTGCTCGGCATGGCCCTGGCGATCGGCGGCGTGGTGTGGGTAGTCGCCGATCGCACGTATGGCAAGACCCTGCCGGATGCCGCTCCGCGCATCTATCTGATCGGCATTCTGTGCGCGCTCGGTGGGGCGCTGGGACAAGCTGGCGGGTATATCGCGTCTAAGCAGGGGCTGGAAGGCGATTTTTCGGCGCTGTCGGGCAATCTGATGCGGCTCCTGGCCGCGACCAGCCTGATCTGGCTGTGGACGCTGGCGAATCGCGGCGTGCTGAACGGCTTTCAACGGCTGCGTGAACAGCCGCAAGCGCTGCGGTTTATCCTGGGCGGGGCGGTGGCCGGGCCGTTTATCGGCGTCTGGCTCTCGCTGATCGCCGTGCAGCACGCCAAGATCGGCATTGCATCCACCCTGACCAGCCTCACGCCGATCATGCTGATCCCGCTGAGCCGGGTGGTGTTTAAGGAGCCGATCACCTGGCGGAGCATCTTTGGGACCCTGCTGGCGATGACCGGCACGGCGATTCTGTTCCTGGCGTAGTGCGGCAGATCCTGCGCCCGTGAATGCAAATTGAGCCTTGACTCGCCCTGAGCGTCATGTATAATGAACCCTACATTGCGGGGTAGAGCAGTGGCAGCTCGTCGGGCTCATAACCCGGAGGTCGCAGGTTCGAATCCTGTCCCCGCTATCGAACAACAAACCCCTGGCCGTGTCTGGTCAGGGGTTTTTGATTCGGCGCGTTCCTGCAATCCTCCCCAGCGCTATTTTAGCACATACGTTCTAATTCCGCTGTACAAATCAGCATTTTGAACGCAAAAGCAATCGAACCTTAACGGCTTTGTAACCCCTCGCCGCTTTCCGAATAGAAAATTAGTTCTATAATGAAGCAGCTAGCACAAACGTTCGTTATCCATTGAGCCGCTCATGACCAACGACGCGCGTTTTACCGAGGTTATAGCCGCCATCCAGCAGCAGTGGGGAGCCCAGGCGCTGCGCCGTCTCGCCCAGGTCACGACGACACACCGACGGCATCTCGACGGGTTATGCCGCGCTGGACCGGCTGACCGGGCGGGCGGGGATTCCGCGCGGCGTGCTGACCTGCCTATCTGGGCGGCTGACATCGGGCATGACGACGCTGGCGCTCGACGTGCTGGCTCAAGGTCAGGCGGAAGGCGAAGTCACCATCTACATCGACGCGGACCGCACGCTGGACCCTGCTTATGTTGTTAAGCGCGGTATCCAGTTGGACCGGCTGCTGGTCGTCTGGCCGCATCCGCGCGAGTTGGGACTGGCAATTGCGCGTGATATTGTCGCCGGGCAGGGGGCGGGCGTGGTCGTGTTCGACCTGGGACAGGCGAGTCCCAGTGTACCGCCACAGCCGGGAGTCGCGCGGGCGCTGCGCGCGCTGCTGCTGGCCCTGCCCCGGTCGGCGTATGCGCTGGTCTGTCTGTCGTCGGCATCGGAGCGCTGAATACGGAGGTCGTGTCGCGCGCCGGCATCCATCTGCGGGTGGAGCGGCAGCGCTGGCTTCAGCAGGATGGGCGGGTAGAGGGGTATGAGGTGCAAGTCACGGCGCTGAAGAATAAGTTCGCGCCGCCGGACCAGACCGCAACGTTTACGGTGTCGCCTCACCGACAGGCAAGGGCCTGCTATAAGGCAGGGGCCATGATAACCTGTCTCCGGCTGCCGCACTTTGCCGCCCATCTCGAAACCCGCGCGCACCCGGAACTTCAGGGGCAGCCGGTGGTGCTGGTCGATAAGGTCCAGCATCCGCCGCAGGTCTACGGTGTATCAGCCGAAGCCGCGCAAGCGGGGATACGCCCCGGCATGCCGCTCGCTCAGGCGCAGGCCGCTGTGATACCCTGCGCATCCACCCGGCCACCCCTGCTCGCTACCGTGAATCGTTCGAATCCCTGCTGGAAGCGCTGACCGTCTTCACGCCGCAGGTGGAAGACGGAAGAGGGGGTCGAACTGCGCGCCGATGCCCGCCGGGGACCGCCCACCTCGTTTTTGCAGCTTGGCGCAGTTTGACGATTTTCCCACCCCGACCGGCTATCTCGACCTGGGCAAGCTCAAGCCGGATGCCGCGCAGGTTATGGCGCAGCAGATTGACCGACTGGTGCGCGACAGGTGGGACTGCCGCCCAAGCTCGGCATGGCGAGCGGCAAGTTCACCGCGCGCGTGGCGGGGACGGCGGTCAACGCGGGCGAACTCATCCTGGTGCCATCCGGTCAGGAAGCATCGTTTCTGGCCGAATTCACCGCCGCCCTGCTGCCGGTGGATGGCGAGACCTGCGCCAGTTGGACCTGCTCGGCCTGTACACGCTCGGACAGGTGGCCGGTCTGCCGGTGTCCGCGCTGCTGGACCGCTTCGGCAAGCAGGGGCGGACCATGCACCGGCTGGCGAATGGGCGCGATACCCGCCCGGTGGGGACCTACCAGCCGCCCATCGTCGCACGGGCGCAGCGCCGTTGGGATAATCCGCTGGCGGATTGGGCGCGGCTCGATGTGCTGCTGAGTGACATGGTGAGCGAAGCCGCTGCCCGGCTGCTCGACCAGAACCAGACGATCCGGCACCTGACGCTGCGCCTGACGCAGGAAGATGGCGCAGTGCTTGAGCGGGAGATGGTCCTGCGCCAGCCGAGCGCTAACCTCCGACATATCATCACGACTGCCAGCGAGATGGGCCGCTCGCTGCCCGTATCCGGCGGCATTGTCGAAGCGGAACTGGTCCTGAGCGACATCGCGCCCGCCGTACCCAAGCAGTTGAGCCTGTTCGAGCGTGACGCCGTGCCGCAGGAACAGCTCAGCGCGGTGCTGCACGACCTCGTCGCCCGCTATGGCGGCGAGTATTTTTACTGGCTGTGTGCCGCCGACCTGGAAGCGCGCCTGCCCGAACGGCGCTTCCGGTGGGAGCAAGCGGGGCCGGAGCAATGACGCATTTCTGGCCGGAAGGGGAGCCGGTGGAAGTGGACGCGGACAGCCTGTGGACGCCGCTCCGCCTGACGTGGCAGGGCAGCACGCACGCCGTCGAGTGCATCACCGAGCGCTGGCGGGTAGATGAGGAGTGGTGGCGCGGGCGCATCTGGCGCGAGTATTTCACGCTCACCACTGCGACGGGCCTGCTGCTGGAGGTATTCCACGACCTGACGGCAGATAGGTGGTATGTCCAGCGGGTGTATGATTGATTTCGAAGGGAGATGAAAATGAGCCACTTCGATGGATTCTTCGCGTGTGATTTGAAGCCAGACGTACCGCAGCAGGTTATTGACAGCCTGAAATATCTGACACGCGATGAAGAATATGAGTTTACGGACATTCCGGACCACCGATTTTTCGAGACTGTAGGATGGAACGACTTTCTGCGGCCTGAAGCAACTGCTGTAGGAGAAGTTTGGACCTGCGCACCAGGGTTGACAGCACGCGAATTCAAAAAGAAAACGAGGTTCGGCCCCAATAATACGACCAGCGAATACTACACCTTGAGTTTCAGGCGGACGATGCATGACGATGTGCAGTTTAACATTCACTGGTGGGATTTTCTGGACTGGATAGCGCCCTACAGTGATACTACAGGCTATGTGGGTTACTACCGAGAAAAATATTCACTCCATCCGGACCTGATTTACTTCAAGAATGGGCGACTATTCTGGGTGAGCGTGGAAGGAATTCCTCAAGGATTTGAGGGGGCGAACTGGGATGACCCATTGGAGTGAATATTTTTGGCCTACGTCGAACTGCACTGTCACTCCAACTTCAGCCTGCTGGATGGCGCATCCCACCCGGAAGAACTGGTGACACGCGCTGCCGAACTGGGCATGGACGCGCTGGCGCTGACCGACCATGACGCGGTGTATGGCGCGGTGCGGTTTGTCGAAGCGGCGCACGCGGCGGGCATCAAGCCCATTCTCGGCGCGGAGATGACGCTGCAAGACGGCGCGCATCTGACCCTGCTGGTCGAAAATGAGATCGGCTGGTTCAACCTGTGCCATCTCATCAGCACCGCCCGGCAGCACGCGCCGAAGGGGGAAGCCCGGCTGCCCTACGAGACGCTGAGCCGGCATACGGCGGGGCTGCTGGCACTGTCCGGCTGCCGGCAGGGGGGTATCGCCCGCGCCCTGCTGGACGACGATTGGGACACGGCGGCGCAACTCGCGGCGGATTTCCGCGCGTGGTTTGGCGCGGACCGCTGCTGGATAGAGGTGCAGCATCACCTGCGGGCGGGCGATACGCGGCTGGTCGAGCAGTCGGTCGCTTTGGCGCGCGACGATGGGACTTGGGCTACGTGGCGACCAACAACGTCCACTACGCCACGCGCGACAGCCACCGCTTGCAGGATATTCTCGTCTGCATCCGCCACCATACCACGCTGGAACAGGCCGGACCGCTGCGCCGCGCCAACTCGGAATACTACCTGAAATCCGCCGAGAAGATGACCCGCCTGTTTGCGCGTTATCCCGACGCCATCCGCCAGACACGCATCATCGCCGAGCGCTGCCAGTTCCAGCCGCGCTACGGCCTGCAAGACCTGCCCTGCTTCGACCTCCCCGCCGGGATGGATGCCCCTACCCATCTGCGCCGCCTGTGTGAGGAGGTGCTGTCCCAGCGCTATCCCGCTGCGAGCGCCGCCGTCCGGGAACGATTGGAACGCGAGTTGGGCATCATCACGCGGGCCGGGCTGGCGAATTACTTCCTCATCGTGTGGGACATCGTGCGCTTCGCCCGCGCGCAGGGTATTCTCTGCCAGGGACGCGGCTCGGCGGCGAACTCGCTGGTCGCGTATCTGCTCGGCATCACGCCGATTGACCCGCTGGCGCATAATCTTGTCTTCGAGCGCTTCCTCTCCGACGAGCGGCGTCTCGCCCCCGACATCGACATCGACTTCCAGGCGGACCGCCGCGAAGAGGTCATCCAGTACGTCTACCAGACCTACGGCACCGACCACGCGGCGATGGCCTGCACGCTGGTCACCTACCGGCGGCGGAGCGCGGTCCGCGAGGTGGGCAAAGCGCTGGGCCTGCCGCTGAGCGACCTCGGTCCGCTGGCCGATGACGCCGAGGCGATTGCAGCAGAAGCGCAACAATCCGGTCTATCGCCAATTGATGCAGTTGTGCGAGCAGATTAAGGGCTTTCCGCGCCACCTGGGGATTCACAACGGCGGGATGGTCATCACCGGGCCGCTCATCACCGAGCGCGTGCCGGTCGAACCGGCCACCATGCCGGGGCGCTATGTCGTGCAGTGGGACAAGGAAGGGCTGGAAGCGTCCGGGCTGGTCAAGATCGACATCCTGGGGCTGCGCATGCTGTCGGTCATTGCCGAGACGGTGCGCGTCGTCGGGCAAGGTCATCCCGTGCTCCCGGCCACCTTCGATGACCCGGCGGTGTACGAGATGATTGGCCGGGCGGATACGATCGGCGTGTTCCAGGTCGAGAGCCGCGCCCAGTCGCAGTTACAGCCCATCTTCCAGCCGCATGCGCTTCGAAGACCTGATTGTCGCCATCTCGCTCATCCGGCCCGGTCCGATTCAGGGCAACATGGTGCATCCTTACATCCGGCGGCGGTTGGGCGAAGAGCCGGTGACGTATGCCCATCCCTGCCTGAAGCCGGTGCTGGAGGATACGTTGGGGGTGATTCTGTTTCAGGAGCAGGTGCTCCAGGTGACGCGCGTGCTGGCCGGGTTCACGCCGGGCCAGGGCGAACTGCTGCGGCGGGCGCTCGGCTCGAAGCACGCGCATGGAAGCGGTCGAGGCGTTCCGGGCGCAGTTTGTGCAGGGCGTGCTGGCGCAGGGGATGAGTCAGGCCATCGCCGAGGAGGTCTTCGACCGGCTGCGCGCCTTCGCTGGCTATTCGTTCCCCAAGAGTCACGCGGCGGCCTTCGCCGTGCTGGTCTACCAGTCCGCCTGGCTGAAGCGGTACCATCCGGCGGCATTTTACGCGGCGCTGCTGAACCACCAGCCGATGGGCTTCTGGTCGCCGGCGGTGATTGTCAACGATGCGAAGCGGCATGATATCCGCATCCTGCCGGTGGATATGCACCGCAGCGAGGCGACCTGTACGGTCGCGGAGGGTGGTCTGCGGCTGGGGTTCAACTATGTGAAAGGATTTGGTGAGGCGAGCAGCGGGCGGCTGGTCGAGGCGCGGCTGGCCGGACCGTTCGCGGACTTGAAGGACTTCTGCCGCCGGACGCATCTGCCGCAGCGCCTGGTGGAGCACCTGATTCTGGCGGGCGCGTTCGACGACTGGAACCTGCCGCGCCGCACGCTGCTATGGGAGTTGGGCAAGCTGCGCTATCCGGTGGACGAACTCGACCTCATCTTCGCTGAAGACGGTGTAGCGCTGCCCGAACTCACCGCCATGCAGAAATTCGCCTACGAAGGGGCGATGCTCGGCGTATCGGTCGATGGGCACCTGATGGAGTTCTACCGCGCATGGCTGGACGAGCACGGCGTTCTGAGCAGCGCCGGCATCCGGAGCATGTGCGAACGGGGATATGGTGCAAATGTGCGGGCTTGGTCGTCGTGCATCAGGCTCCGCCGACCGCCAAGGGTGTGCATTTCATCACCCTCGAAGATGAACACGGCCTGCTGGACCTCATCGTGCGCCCGGACGTGTACGAGCGCTATCGCCGCGTGCTGATGGCGCGAATGTGCTGGTCGCGGCAGGCACCGTGCAGCGCCGGGATGGCACCATCAACGTGATAGCCGAGCGGGTGGCCGCGCTCTAGAACGTGTTATGCACTTTTGGCCCCTATCCCCCACCCCTTTCTCCAAGAGTGGTTGGAAAGTCTCGCTCTGCCCAACAGCCAGGGAGCTTCACCTGAGAATCAGGCACCTCCGCAGCGGGTTCGGCGTTCGCTCCTCAACTTCTTAAAATCTTGGGTAATCCGAACCGCTTTCAGGAGCAGCCAGCCATGTCAACCTCATTGAACCTGACCTGCAAGATTGTCCGGCCCAATACGACATTTGATGGTCAACAGGGGTTCAGCTACTTCGAGGGTATTTCGGCGCAAAGTGTCGGATCTGAGGGCATATGTATGCATCTCCTGACCATTCCGCCCGGCGGTCAGGCGCAAGCCCATCGGCATGAACATCACGAAACCGCTATCTATGTCCTGAGCGGTGAAGCCGAGATGTGGTACGGTGAGAATTTAAGTGAGTATTTGACGGTCAAGGCCGGGGAATTCCTGTATATCCCGGCCGGGATGCCGCATCTGCCGCGCAATCCCAGTGCAGCGGAATCCTGCACGGCGGTGTTGGCCCGCACCGACCCCAACGAACAGGAAAGCGTCGTGCTGCTGCCAGAGTTGGAGCAGCGGCTCAAATAGATCGTGCCGCGAGGGGATGGCGTGAAGTTGTCAGGTGATGAAGGGAGCTACCATGACTCGTTTTTTCCTCGGACTCGTGATTGCTTTGGGCCTTGCCGGACGAGTCCCGCAATCGGTTTCACCGGCCTTCAGCCCATTTGGAACCGTGACCCTGGCGGTTGACTTTGCCGTCAACGGTGCTGGTCGCAATGTCGATACGATTGCGTTCTGGGAAGCGCCCAACGAGCGTGATTCGCTGATGTTTGTGGGGGCCAAATCGTCGGAACTGGTCGAAGTGTGGCGTTTTCCATATGCTTCCCCTGACGATGAACACATCCCGCTCACCCACGCCTGTATCAGCGCGGGAACCAACGGCGTCATCGTGGACCAGGAAGCAAACCTGCTGTATATCAGCATGGTCTATTCGGCGACGGTGTGTGTGTTCAGCGTGCCCGATTTAGCGTATGTGACCGAAATTACTCTCCCCGGCTCTTTCCGGCGGGAACCCAATCTGGCCCTCCTGAAGGTAGGAGGAGGTGAAACAAGGCTCTATGTGTCCGACGATGACATTGTGTACATTGTTGACCCGGCATCCGGTGTTCTCCTGAGCACATTTATCCCGGTTGCCGGCCTGGAAACGATGTATGGCGACAACTACGAGCAGATTCTGTATATCCCCGATGAAAACGAGCGAACCGGCGTCTATGCGTATGACCCGGACGGCAATCTGCTCGTGCGGAGTGACCGTTCCAGACTGGGTGACAGCACCGTTTTTGATTCGGACGCCGAGGGGATTTTTGTCTATACCTGCCCCTCCGACGGTACCAGCGACAATGGGCAGGGTTTCATCGTAGTTTCGGACCAAATCGAGGACGCCACCATTGGCAATGACTTTGAGTTTTTCGACCGGCAGACCGGGCAATATCTGGGCCACATGAAGCTGACCCTACCGGATGGCTCTTATGTTTACAACACGGATGGCATCGCCTCAACGCAGCGGAATTCCACCCGCTTTGCGGGAGGTCTGTTTGTGGCCATCCATGATGATTCAGAAACCGTAGGGCTGAGCTGGCAAACGATTCTGTCCGCAACGGGCCTAAACTGCGACACGGGTCAAGATCACTCACCCGGATGATCGGCTTTGAAGTCATCCCAGGATGGCACGCCGAGCAGGTCGGCCACCTCTTTCGTGCGGTGCGGACCGCACGCGAAGCAGTGAATGCCGTGGGTGTTATAGTTCCACCCGGCGGACGGGTGCCGGTCATCATGGAACGGGCAGCGGAAGTCCTTGCTGAAACCCTTGTGATCCGGCGGGGATACCGACCAGAAGCGCAGCGCGGCCGCTTCGACCACGTCCACACACCAGCGCTCGTAAAGAGAGTACGTATCCCGGAACAGCCGAAGCGGCTGCTGAATATACAGCCACTCGTCAGATTCATCGGAGAGATAGTCCTCGAAGATCCGTTCGGACAGGTGTTCCAGGTCGTGCCTCAGGCAGTCAGGCCCCACCGCGAGCAGCAGTTTCCCAATATCACCCTTGCTATCGGGTGCAAAGGGCAGGGCGTGAACAACCAGACGTACCGCAAAATCGCCCAGGGCGCGGCGGATGTTCACCGCGAAGCGTGCGCCCGCCTCGTCGCAGTCCGGCGCGATGTGAAGCTCCGCCACATGCAGATAGTTCAGTTCCGCGCGGAACCAGTCGGGGATATGGCGCGCCTCACCGTCAAACATACAGGTGGCGTTGTGCAGCCCACCTTCCCACAGCGCCCACACGTCCGCTTCGCCGCTCGCCAGCCAGAGCACGCCGTCCGCCGCTGCGATACGCCGCTTAAGCCCGCCGTCGTGATCATAGAACCGGATGCCGCCGGGCTTGTTGGGCAGCCATAGATACTTGGGCGATGCCGTGCTGTCGAACGCTTTCCAGCGCACCACCTCTGTATCCGGTTGGATCGGATACTGCCAGCCCTGCCCGCGCGGTGAGAACTCAAAATGCGCGATCGTAGCGTCCGACAGGCCGCGTTCGGCCAGCAGCCCCTTCCAGAGCGGCGCGACTCGCCGGAAGACCCACTCGTGGCGCGCATGGCGCACGTCGGGCGCAGTATCGGTTGGTGTGAGCGTAACAGTAGCCATCAGCGCTGCTTTCTGCTGGCGGACAATCACAGGTCGCAGAGTGCGATCCTGTTTATATTTTAGCACATATGTTCTAATATTGCTATCGATCCGGCCTTCTCGAACGGTTAGGAAATGAAAGCCTAACAGTCTGATAACCGCCGCCCCCGCTCCCATTGGTTTCGCCGCCGCCGTGTTCTATACTATGTCAGCAGGAGGACATCGAGCATGGTCGAACAGATCTCTCGCCCCACCGTCTACGGGATCGGCTACAGCGGCCGCACGCTGGACGAGATCCGGCAGCTCCTCGAACAACTGGATGCCTATCTGGTGGACATCCGGTTCGTGCCCAACTCCCGCAATCCGGCGTTCCGCCAGAAGGCGCTGATCAACGCATTGGGTGATCGGTATATTCATGTGCAGGCGTTCGGGAACCCCAACTTCAGGAGCGGCGGTCCGGTCGAAATAGCGGACTACGATGCGGGGAAAGCGGCGCTGGAAGCGCTGGATAAACCCACGCTGCTGATGTGCATGTGCAAAGATCCGGCGACGTGCCACCGCACGGTGGTGCTGCGCCATCTGGCGGAGGACGGATTTGAAACGCAGGAATGGGGCGAGCGCGGCACTGATCAACTGCCGCTGCTGTGATGAACGCTTAAGCGCGCGATCTCGGGTCACTCCTCTGTTCCGAAGCCGGGCAGTTCATTACCGGGTGTACGATCCCGTTCCACTTCCGCCCCTGGCCCACCTCACTCACGCCCTTATATACGCATGGGCGCTATCAATCGCCGCGCGCAGGTTGTCCCACGATGTCTCATTGGGAACGGTGCAGTCCGCCGCCAGCACAAATCGCTCCGGCGCTTGCTGCAAGACCGCTTCCGCCGCCTGCCGCACCTGATCGGGCGTCCCGGCTGCCAAGAACTCCTTTACGCTCCATGCCGCCCATGTACGGACGATTAAAGAGCCGCGCGGCTTCAGTTGGGGTCAGGGTCCGATCCCCGACGGTCAGCGGGCAGTTCACCATGTCGCCGGGATAATCCAGGAAGGGCGTGAAACTGTCGTAATCGCGCTGGTAATCGCACACATGCAGGATGTTATACTCACAGCGCTGGTTGATCTCGTCCATCAGCACGAGATCATATGGCTTGATGGTTTGCTCGAAGATGAGGCTGTCGGCGAAACGGCCCGCTTCTCCGCCCTGCGTGGAGTGATAAAAACCGTCCACGCCAAGATCGATACAGGCGCGCACAAAAATCTGGAGGCTCTCGGTGATGATCTCCAAGCCGCGCCGGACCTGCTCCGGTGCCTGCTGAAGATGCGCCGTCAGCAGCGCGTCGCTGGTGCTGTGCCCGGCACACATATACGGTGAATAGAGCGTCACCACGACGACCGCTTCATGTTTCGCCGCCTTGACCAGCCCCTCGACCACCTGTAACTGGCCTTCGTAAAAATCCCGGCCATAACGCGGCATCCGCGCCCAATCCTCCGGCCGCTGGATGCTGGGAACCGGGGGAAAAACGCGTTCGTACTGGATTTTGACCAAATCCATGCCTGTGTAATGAAAGAATTCGAGATGCTTCTCGATAGCAGCCGAGCCTTCCTGAAAGCCCGGCGGGAAATGCAGGAAAAACGCGGCGGGCACGTAGGGCGCTCTACCCTCCAGCACGCTGAACATCACATCACGCTTATTCATTCTCTTCCCCTTCACAAATGGAAATCGCAGTCTGATCCTAACGCCGGTCGCGGTGAACGGGCTATATCGGCGAATCAACTGGCTTATATTCGGTAATCTGCCCGAAGGCTTCAAATCCCACACGCGCATAGATCCGCGCGCCTGCTTCTGATGCCTGCAGAATGGCGGTTCGATAGCCCTGCGTTTGTGCATCCAACAGCGGCCGCAGCGTCATCGCCGTGCCAAAACCGCGCCGACGGTACGCCGAGAGCGTGCAGATGTTGTAGAGGCCGGCCACCCCGCTACCGATCGTCAGTTCCGATGCAGCGACAGGAATATCCGACAGGCAACCGATATAGAGCCACAAAGGGACATCGGCGGCCAGCAGGACGGGCGCGGCTCTCTCATAGAAGCGCAGCACCTCCGCATCAGGCGGTGTCCAGTTGGCTGCGACGATTAGGGCGAAATCCTGGAGTTGTTCTTCTGTGCGGACCCGTTGAACCCGCAAGCCATCTGGCGACAGCTCAGCGGCGCGGAGTTGGTCCAGATCCGCCGCCATCGCGAGCTCAGTTTCCGCGCGAACCAGACCGGCCGCGACCAGCCGTTCGCCCAGATCAGCGGGTTTGTCACCTGGACTCACCCACCAGGAGAATGGACGGTTCACGACCGCAAAATAGTTGATAGCCATCTGAATCCCCTGGGACACCGCCTCATCGGTCAGCCGCGCGCGGCACACGGCGTTAAAGGTATCGCAGAGGAGGCCAGAGTCCACCCACACCAAATCGGGTTCATCCCGGACGACCATGCCCGCAGTGCGGTGGTGGAGCCACGAGAAATGTGTCACGAGGTTCGCCGTGGCCGCTGCAGCGATATCCGGCCGGGTGAGATGCGATTGAGAAAGCATATCCATAGTCACTCCCGTTAATACGACCTGAATCCCTGTCTACTCATACGGCAGTCAGGACGCCGCCATCCGTTCCGCCAGGTCCAGCACTTTATGGATCGTGTTCCAGTTGCGCACCGTTCCGGTTACTTTCAGCTTCCGTTCCATGAGCGTGTTGGTGAGCTTCGACCGTCCCTGCCCGTCGGGATAATAGAGATAGGCTTCTTTGCCCAGGACTTGAAAAGTTTCAGGGCCGGTATAACTTTCACGCAGGCTGGCGATCGCATCCTCAGCCGGCGTCTCGGAGAGAAACATCACCACCAGCTTGCTCGGATCCGCCTGCTCGACCAGGGACGGATTTCGGCTGATCACGCCCCGCCATTCGTCCAGGGTGCGCAGCAGAATATCAGAGTGAAATCCAAAACGCCGCTCGATCCCGGCTTCGATCTGAGCGCGGAGGGCGGCGGGCTCCATCTCATCGCTCTCGAACACGACATTCCCACTTTGCAGCAGGGTTTTTGGATCGGTCAGACCCAGCGACTCGTAGAGCGCCCGCAGGTCCTCCATCCTGATTTGCTTGTTGCCTCCGACGTTGATACCCCGCAGCAGCGAAATATAGACTGGCATGGCGTGTCCCCTGACAAGTGATATTCGGTGCTCACATTCTAGAGATTCGAGCCGGCGGTGCCCAATTGGTCTGAGTCCGCTGCCTACGCCGGACGTTAATGCCGATAAAGAAAATAAGCGGACAAGGCAGGTGTAGGGGCGGACCCCCGTGTCCGCCCAGCGCGGCGCTGCCGCGCGTCGCGCTGGGCGCGACTGGGAGCACACGGAGGTGCTCCCCTACATAATCGCGTTATCCGAATAAATACAACCTACATTATCCGGCGGCATCCTCTTGTGAAACGCACCCGCTCATCGAACAAACGAGCTATAATCAGACCAGAATTGTTGAGACGACGGTGGGTGCCGAGATGCAGTTATCCCTGTTTGACGAGCCGGTCTATCACGACGCCGCCGCCCTGGAGCGCTGCGCGCGGGCCGATGTGGTGGCCCTCGACATTGAGACCGAAACCCGCTGGCCGGGGCACGGTCCACGCGTGGACTACGGCCTGAGCTACCCGGCGGATGTAACCGTCATCGCGCTGGCGTGGAACGAGGATCAGACGCCGCAGACCACCGTCCTGACCGCACCGTTTGATCCCTCGGTGAGCACGTTCCTAAAGCGGCTGTTTGCCAGTGATGCGCTCGTGGTAGCGCACAATGCCGTGTTCGACCTCCGCCAGTTGAGCAAGCTGACCGGCGGGCAGGTTCCGAACCGGATCTGGGATACCTATGTCATGGCCCGGCTGCTGCACCCGGCGGTTGATGTCAGTTACAGCCTCGTCGCGGTGGCATCCGCGCTGGGGATTCCGGTGCCCGAAGCGCAGCAGGCGCTCAAAGGGCAGCGGGCGCGGCTGCACACTCTGCCCCTGCCGCTGATCGTGGAGTACGCGGGACAGGATGCCCTGCTCACCCTGCAAATCTACCAGCGCCAGCGCGATCTGCCCGGCGATCCCGACCTGATCGACTGGGAGTGCCGGGCCATGCGCGAATACTGCCGCATGGCGGCGCAGGGTGTCCGGCTGAATATCCCATCTGTTGAGCAGCGTTTGGCGGAACTCGGCCAGCAGCGCGATTCGCTGGTGCGCCGGCTGAGCGAGGATGGACTCAGCGCGCCGGGCAGTCCCAAGGAGCGGGCGCGCTATCTGTATTACACCAAGGGGATTCCGCTGCCGCGTTATTCGACCGACGACGGGTCGTATTTCACGCGGGCGGGCCGCCGCCGGCTGCGCGATCAACCTAACGCCGAGGTGCTGCTATCGGACCTGAGCACGCGCGGGGACGTGATCGAATCGTATATGGAGGAGAACAGCCCCTACCGCGAACAGCTGCAGGATCTCGCCCAATATCTGGATACCGACTGGCTGCTTTCGACCCTCAACGGGCTGCTGGAACATGCCAGCCTGGATGGGCGGCTGCACAGCCTCGTCACCATCGCTACCGAATCCGGGCGGCGGGCGTCGAGTTATCCGCACATGCAGAACTGGAAAATGCCGGCCATGGCGGGCGTGGCTATTGGCGATGAGGGTTTCACCCTGGTCGAGATCGACTACAGCAACGCCGAAAACGTAATGGCGGCCATGATCGCGGGCGATGATAACCTCGCGGCGGCCTGCGACGCGGACGATTTCCACTCGATGATGGCCGCGCAGTACTTCGCCGCCGACTGGTCCACCGCCGACAGCACCCACCGGAAATATCTGCGCACGCTGGCGAAAAAAGTCACCTATGGCACCGCTTACGGCATGGGGGCGGAGCGTCTGGGGCACAGTCTGGGCTTATCCACCGAAGAGGCTCAGGCATTGATGCAGGCCAAGGATGCGGCGTTCCCGAAGCTGACGCGGCTGCGCAACGCGGCCAAACGGCAGGCGCGCGAGACCGCGATGCTGCGGCTGTGGACCGGCCGTCCCGTGGCGGTCCCGTCGGCGTTTGTCGCGTGGAACTACCTGTGCCAGGGCGGCGTCAGCGAACTGCTCAAGCGGGCGATCGTGCGCATCAGCGAGGCATTCGCGGCGCAGGCGAATGGCTTCGCGCGTGGTGCTGGATATTCACGATGCACTCGTGCTGGAAGTGGCGCATCACGAATGGGATGAGGCGCTGTCCCTCGCCAGCGGGATCATGTCCACCGTCACGCCGCCCGAGCTTATCCAGCGCACCAACCCGCCGATCCGATGGCGCGCACAGCCCAATCTTACCGAAAACCGCCGCAAGTGGGGTGCGCTGCAATGGCACCCCGACGAGGATACCCAGTGATGACACGGGGAATCGATACACTGAATGAAAAAACGCCGGCAGCGGCGCTGCAATGGCACCCCGACGAGGATACGCCGCGATGACCGGGCGGATCGGCACGCTGGGCGAAAAATCGCTGCACGCAGCGCTCAAAGCCTGTTATGCGCAGCCGGGCGATTGGATCGAATATCCCGTCGAAGGGTATGTCGTGGACATCGTGCGGCCCGGCGATCCCTGCCAGTGCATCGAAATCCAGACCCGCCGGCTGGGAACGATGAAGTCCAAACTGCGCGCCCTGCTCGAACGGCATCCCGTGCGGGTGGTCTATCCGATCGCGCAGGAGCGCTATATCCTCAAGCTTGATCCATCCGGCGAGATCCTGAGCCGGCGCAAATCACCCAAACGCGGCACACTCGTCCATCTTTTCCCCGAACTGGTAGGTTTTCCCGCGCTGGTGAACCATCCCCATTTTTCGCTGGACGTCGTGCTGATCCGCGAGGAAGAAACCTGGGTGAATGATGGGGCGGGTAGTTGGCGTCGCCGGCATTGGAGCCTCGCCGACCGGCGGCTGCTGGCCGTGCTCGAAACCTGCACGCTGGCCGACCCTGCAGCCTATGCGGCACTGCTGCCCACCGATCTCGCGGAGGTCTTTGATACGAGCGAGCTGGCGCTGGCCCTGCGGCAGCCGCGCCGGTTGGCGCAGCAGATGGTCTACTGCCTGCGCCAGATGGGCGTTTTAGAGGTCGTTGGCCGGCAGGGCAATACCCTCCACTATCGTCGCACTATCCCTGTTGATCTGCTGCCGTCACCCCTCTGAGTAGGGGCGATCCGGTGGGGTCATCCTGGGCGGGATTGATCCTGTTTAACAGACCAAGCCGGATTAAACGCCCCTCACCCTACCCTCTCCCCGGCCAAGCAGGGAGAGGGCAAGCGGCGGCATGCTCCCCCCTCTAGCTCGGCTGGAGGGGGGATGAGAGGGGAGGCGTTATCGTTATATCCGCATTGAATTTTTAATTCGCATCAATACGCCCCTCCACGAACGAGTTCGGTTCACATCGTCCGGCTGAGTTCCGGCACGAGTTCCACGATCAGGCCGTCGCTCCACTCGTATTTCTGGTCCATCAGCGCCGATACCGACGCCGCCAGTTCGGGTTCGACAGCGGGATCGATCACCCGCGCGGTGCCCTGGTAGGTCGTTTCGCCCACCTGAAATGTCACCGCCGGGTCATGCACGATATTCTGCACCCAGTGGGCCCGATCGCCTGCCTCGGACAAAATATAATAATGGCCGTCGTGTGCCACATACCAGATCTCAATCCGATGCGGGTTGCTGGTTTTCCAACCGTTGGTCGTCACGTAAATGAATTCGGGTTCATCGGCCATGGGCAGCCACCTCTATCCTATGATCCTTGCTCGTCATGCTTTCTTTGGGTGATAACACCATCCGGGCGGTCTTGCCAACTCCCAGCCAGGCCGATCCTGAGACGCGGAGAGATTCGAGGGCGGGCGATAAATAGGACCAACAGCCCGGCTGATTTAGGCTTTACAGGTGGCGCGAAGCGTGGTATAACGAAGCTGCCTGCCGTGCGCGTGATCCGCACCACGGTTTTGAGCCAACACCCACATAACGGGAGTCAGCGTCTGCGCACAAACGCAATAGGATTCTGTCCAAAGCGGGAGTGCTGGCCTGGCCCCCACCTGCGAAAGCAGGTTCAAAACAGCGCGGCACACGGCATGGCGGGTGGCCTCATTGAAACGCCTGGGTTAATCAACCCGGCGTTTTTCTTTTTGCCGAAAGAAGAACTTCATCACCACAGAGGACACAAAGGACACAGAGAAAAGATAAGGGAAAAGCCCAGAAAACCAAGAGTAATAAAGTTTTTGACAGGTACCATAGCACTTTTAGCCCCTATCCCGGCGAGCGTCCCGCAAGCGGGCTGCTCGCTTGCCCCTTTCCTCGTGCGTGCGGAACACGACTGGAGAAAGAGGAGCGCTACAAGTCCCTCTCCACCCGGTGGGGAGGGATTTAGGGAGGGGCTGATTCACGCGAAAAACCGATCAATGCCCGCAACTAGAGTGCATAACAGGCTCTAGAAGTTCTCTCACTCGCTTTTTCTCTCTTTTTTCTAAGAATCTCGTGTCCTCTGTGCGCTCTGTGGTGAAAATTTCTTCTCTCGCGACCGTGCCCACGCATCAAAAACCTTGATTCTGGTTCGGCAAACCGCTATACTGACCGCCGCCCACATCAGTTTGCTCGTCAGGACAGCGCACGAATGCAACGAGAACGCGTCGCGGATGATATTTATGTGTTTACCAGTGAACTTTACGCCCAGGTTACGGCGGGAGCCGTGCTCACGTCCGAAGGGGCGATCCTCATCGATACGCTCGTGTTCCCGGAAGAAGCTCGCACGATACGTAACTTTCTCGAAAACCGGCTGAACTGCCCGGTGCGTTACGTCATCAACACGCACTACCACGCCGATCACACCTATGGAACGTGCTTTTTCCCGGACGCGCAGGTCGTCGCGCATGCCCGCTGTTACGATCTGCTGGATACACGCGGGCGCGCGGGTTTAATGGCCGCTCAGCAGAGCGCCGGCGAATTACGCGATGTCGAGGTCGTGCTGCCGCATCTGGTCTTCGAGACGGGCGCGCTGAGCATTCACCTGGGGAACAAAACCGTCGAGTTATGGCACTCCCCCGGCCACAGCCCGGATTCGATCGTGTGTCTGGTCAAAGAGGATCGGGTGCTGTTCGCGGCCGATACACTGATGCCGCTGCCGTATTTTGTGGATGGCAACTACGACGACTTTATCGAGAGCCTCAACGCGCTGCGCAACAGTGGATACGAAAACGTGGTGCAGGGTCACGGTGAGGTCGTGCTGCGCGGTGAAGTCGAAGAGATCATCCAGGCTAACCTGACCTATCTCAACATCATTCGCCGCCATGCGCAGCAGATCGTGGACGGCAAGCTGCCCCCCGATGCACTCAACGATCTTACGATTGAAGCCTGTGGCAAGAGCCGGATTCCGCTGAACGGGCTGGTTCAGGAGCTCCATCATGCGAATTTGCGCGCGCTGTACGACGAATTGCTGGCCCGCCCCACCGAGGAACCCCGCTCGCTGCTGATATAGCGAAACGCCCCTCACCCTGCCCTCTCCCCGGCCAAGCCAAGGAGAGGGAAACATGCCGACATACCTTCCCCCTCTCTAGCTCGGCTGGAGAGGGGGATTGAGGGGGTGAGGCCTTGACGTCCTTTAATGGTATCGAGGCATTTTCGCGGGATTTCGCCCGCTACGCCCCGCCGTAATACCCCTCGGCCATGACCGAGCTGACGTGATTCTGCGCGTCGAGCACGACGATCTGTGGAGTCCAGCCCGCGGGCGGGGGGAACTCGACCAGCCCAAGCGCCATGATGATGAGCCGGTCGCCGCGCCTGACCAGATGCGCTGCCGCGCCATTCACCTGGACGGTGCGGCTGCCCGCTTCGCCGGGGATAATGTACGTCTCGAAGCGCGCGCCATTTTCCACGTCCACCACGAGCACCTGTTCATAGGGCACCATCTTCACCTGTTCGATCAGGTCGCTATCAATGGTGATGCTGCCCACATAATTCACGTCCGCCGCTGTCACGCGCGCGTGATGCAGCTTGGACCGGAGCATCGAAACGAGCATTCGTTACCTCGCAGAAGAGCGATTAGCGGTTAGCTATTAGCAGTTAGCCAAAGACGATTATGAATTGGGCGTTTCACCGAGCACGACGTTATCAATCAGCCGCGTGGTCCCGATGAACACCGCCATACTGAGCAGCGCCCGCTCGGCTTCCCCGTCGATCTCGCGCAGGGTGATCGGATCGGCGGCGCTGACATAATCCACGCGGGCCAGCGGCTCCGCGCTGAGCACGGCGCGCATGGTGCTCGCGCAGGTGCTCCCCGTGGCGCTGACCGCGCGCCCACTCGTCCTGGGCCGCCCGCAGCGATCGCGAGAGCACGACGGCCGCCCGGCGCTCGTCCGGGCTGAGCAGCACATTGCGGCTGCTCATGGCGAGGCCATCCGGCTCGCGCACAATCGGGCATACCACCACGCTCAGGTTAAAGGCCAGATCGCGCGCCATCTGCCGGATCACGGCGACCTGCTGCGCGTCCTTCTGACCAAAATAGGCACGGGTGGGTTCAAAGACGTTAAACAGTTTGGCGACCACGGTTGTCACGCCGCGAAAATGGCCCGGCCGCGACGCCCCTTCGAGCGGCTGGGTCACCTCTTCCACGGTGATATAGGTCTGGTAGCCCGGCGGGTAGACTTCCGCTTCGGGCGGTGCCCAGATCAGATCGACGCCCTCTGATTCCAACAGCGCGCTGTCGTGCTCAAGCTGGCGCGGATATTTGTCCAGATCGTCGCGCCGGTTGAACTGGATCGGGTTCACAAAGATGCTCACGCCGACGCGGTCGTTTTCGGCCCGCGCGCGCCGCACCAGCGACAGGTGTCCCTCGTGCAAGGCCCCCATCGTCGGCACCAATCCCCACGTCAGGCGGGGATCAGCTCCGCGCGCTTCGCGCACCTCCTGAACAGTCTTGACGATACGCATGCCCACTCCTCAATCCTTCATGGTGCCGGCAGGCCCAAATCCTCGGCCGCCTTGATCAGGTTATACAACATCTGGTTGGCCGGTGTCTCGATGCCCGCCGCCTGGCCGGCCCGAACCACCGCCCCGCAGATGGCGTCGATCTCCGTGTGCGCGCCCCGCTGGATGTCTTGCAGCATCGACGAGCGGTTGTGCGCCGTCTGGCGGGCCACGTCTTCGGCGCGCGCCGCCGGATCATCCAGGCGGATCCCCAACGCCGCCGCGACTGCCGCGACTTCCTGCGCCGCGAGCCGCATCACCTGCCGCGCCCAGTCGGATTCGAGCAGCCGGCCGTTGGGTACGCGCAGCAGCGCCGTGAGGGGGTTGATCGCCGCGTTGACCGCCAGCTTGCCCCATACCAGCGCCGACACATCCTCGGCCACCTGGATCTCCAACCCGGCCCGCGCGAACAGGTCCGCCAGCGCGTTGACCTGCGGCGCGATCGCCGGGCGTGTCGCCAGCACCGTCAGGCCACTTCCGCCCAGCCGCAGCCGTCCGGGCGCTTCGATGGCCGCGCCCTGCGTCGTCACCCCAAGCGCGACCCGGTCCTCGCCCAACAGCCCGGCCAGGATCTCCAGATTGCCAACGCCGTTTTGCAGCGAGATCGCCAGCCCATCCGGCTTGAGAATCCGGGCTGCACCCTCACCGGCCGCGGCGGTCTTGGGCGACTTGGTGACGATCAGCGCCACGTCCACCGGGGCGACGGTCTCCACATCATCCGTGACGCAGAGCGCGATCGCCTCGTCACCGCGGTCGGAGACCAGACGCAGCGGATTGCGCCGAAGCGCCGCGATCTGCTCCGGCCAGCGTCCTATCAGGGTCACGTCGGCATGGGGAGTCAGGCGCGCGCCGAACAGGCAGCCCATCGCCCCTATGCCAAAGATCGCGATTCGGATGGTGTTATCTCCTCGGATGTACCAATCTGGGCAGATGCCCGTATTACTGCCCGCCACCAAGCTCGGATTCGATGGCCGACCAGATCTCGTCGGAGATGCTGTACTCGTGCTCCTTGGCCGGGAACGCGCCCGTCTCCACGTCCTGACGGTATGCTTCAAACGCCGCCCGCATCGACTCGGACAGCTTGGCGTAGGGCTTGACGAATTTGGGCGTGAAGCGGTCGTACAGACCCAGAATATCCGGCGTGACGAGCACCTGCCCATCACAGCCGCCGCCCGCGCCGATCCCGATGGTGGGGATGCGCAGCGTCCGGCTGATCAACGCCGCGAGTTTCGCCGGGATACCTTCGAGCACGATGCTGAACGCGCCCGCATCTTCGACGGCGTGTGCATCGTCCAGCAGACGGCGGGCCGTATCCACCGTCTTGCCCTGCACTTTAAAGCCGCCCATCGCGCTCATGCTCTGCGGGGTCAGACCAATATGCCCCTGCACCGCGATCCCGATCTCGACCATGGCGCGGACGGTGTCCGCCATGGGCGCGCCGCCTTCCAGCTTGACCGCATCCACGCCGCCTTCCACCAGCAGCCGCGCCGCGTTGCGCTTGGCCTCTTCGACCGTCAGTTGGTAGCTCATGAACGGCATATCACCGAGCAAATAGGCGCGTTTGATGCCCCGGCGCACGGCGGCACAGTGCATCACCATCATATCCATCGTGACCGGCAGCGTGCTTTCGAGCCCGTGTACGACCATGCCCAGCGAATCGCCCACCAGGATCATGTCGATACCCGCCTGATCGATCAGCATCGCGGTCGGATAGTCATAGGCGGTCAGCATGGTGATCGGCTCACCGCGCGTCTTTTTCGCCTGGAGATCGTGTAAGGTCACTTTCGATACCGGGGTGGCAGTCGTTACGGACATGGTGATCGTTTCTCCTTACCTGGTTTGGAGCCTCACTCCCGGTTGAAGGTGGGAGAGGCTTTGTAGGGGCGTATGCTATACGCCCAATACGCGTCAAGTTAAGCGCCATTTCGCGGTTGGCCCCTCCCTAAATCCCTCCCCACCAGGTGGAGAGGGACTTGACGGCGCGCGTTTTCCCCTCTCCACTCCGTGGGGAGGGGGAAGGGGGAGGGGCTAACTACCGATCGTCAATCAAACACGCCGGTCGGATAACAGCCGGCCTGCGCCTGCCGGGCCTGATCCTCCAGGTTGTCCAGATAATCCTGGTAGGCGGTATCCGGCGGATAATACGCTCGCTTCGGCGTAACCCTGCGCGACCAGCTCTGCATTTACAAACACCGGACCCGCATACACGTAGCGCAGCAGGCGGCCGTAACGATCCGTTTCGCTGACGTCGCGCACCAGTGTGACGGTCTGCCCTTCGACCAGCACGGCATTCGCGGCGGTCGCTTCAAAATAGCAGGGTTCGTCGCGCTCCGGCGTGTTGACGCCGATATAGCGCACGCGGTAGGTATCGCCGCCCAGGCGCACGTCGATGGTGTCGCCGTCGATCACGTCAACCACCAGCGCGGTCTCACCATCCACCGGATCGGTGATCGGGTCATCATCAGCCGGGGGCTGAGTTGGATCATCTTCTTCGGCGGGGATGCAGCCGAACAACAGTATCGCCACCACGATAATACACAACCAGCGGGAAGCCATTGGGTTTTTCCTTACGCGTCCGATTCGAGGGTCAGCCAGCGCCATACCCACGCCATCGACTGGACATCGGCGCGCTGGTACATACAGGCACGCATGAGCGACTCGATCGTACCGCGTTCCAGCCAGTCGAGGTAATCCAGGTACGCGGCCAGCCAGTGATTATATCCCGGCCAGGGAAAACCGAGGTAGGCCGATATGGGCTTGATCGAGGTGCTGTTGAGCGGAAAGCTGGCCGTGCGCCGCACCGTCGCGTGCAGATCGTGCATCCGCGGCCCCAGCGCGGCCCGCACCCGACCCCGGCGCAGATCCATGCAGAATCGCGGAGTCATAGCCGGTCCAGTGGTAGATCGGGCGGTCGTCCCCCGCGAGGGCAGCCGCCATCACGTCCCAGGCCGAGTCGCTGTCGGGGGCCAGCGTGATCGACTGTCCATCGGGCAAGGTACGAGTTTCGGGCACCTGAACCGGAGCCACCAGCGCGATATGCGCATTCTCCTCGGTATCGCACCAGCCAAGACTCCACGGCACGGTTCTGCCGCCCATCTCGCGCGTCTCGAGGTCGAACATCCAGCCAGGCTGCTGGCAGAGCGGCGGCAGGGGATTGAACATCACCGGGCGGTTTTCCAGCCAGGCGCGCGCGTTGGCATGAATGACGGGGGCGGTCACGGGGCCGATCCCCTTGACCCGCTGCAAATCCTCCGGAATGCAGGCCGCAATCTCGGCCAGCGTGTTCAAACCGGCTTCGCGCATATTCCGGCGGGTGGTGCGCGACACCCCGTACAACAGATCGATCGACTGATCGTTCTGGGCGACTTGCTGGCAGGGCGCGAGCCACGGGCAGCTTTTGCAGTGCGGCGCGATCCTGACGGCCGGCGCGCGCATGTCAGACAGCCGATCGACCACGCGGTTCAGCGCGGTCGTTACCCGCGCCTCGTCATATTCGTGCAGCAGCCGTTGGCGCGGCCGCTGAAATTCGTCGGCGCTCAGCCATAACTCACCGGGCGGCGCGAACCCCTGGACCAGATCCAGCAGCCAGCTGTAAAAATCAAGCTGGAGCCAGTCCGCCTCGTCGGCGCGGCCGTACTGTTTGATCTCAACCGGCGCGTACATGGGCCGGCTGTACCCCGGCAGGCGTACCAGCCGGTCGACCACACCGCGCAGCCTGTACAGCTTACCGCTTGCGTCCAGCGGGGCGTCGATTTCCAGGCGCGCCTGGATGATCCCGGCAACACCCTGCCGCATCAGCCGGCGTGTCACTTCGACGCCTTCCGCCCACGACGCCAGCGGGATCGCCTCGATATGGTCCGCGGTCGCGGCCTGGATGGCCTGCTCATGAGCGTGCCCCAGGGCGTAGACGTGCAGTACGTCGGGCGGTGTCTCGGCACGCAGGGCGGGATCGCCGTGCGAATCCAGCCACACGCGCCGCTCGCAGGTCAGCAGGTTTCGCAGCGTTTGCGCGGTGATCGTCAGGGGTTCAGACAAGGACATGCGGGTCGTGTCACTCTCGCTTATCAAACCATTCACCAGTATACCGCGCTGCGGCGGGTCTGGCACGGGTGAAACGCGCGTATCTTCATCCCGAACGAGTATCTGCTAGAATTGATCATATCGGCATTAAGAAAAATGGGAAGACAGGCGATGGTGATGAGATTGTTTGCCCTGCTGATTACGCTGGACGGAGCGCTCACCGCGCTGTGGGGACGCGGGTATCTGCGCTGGCTGGACGATCACATGATGTGGCCCGTACCCCCGGTCGCCCGCTGGCTCATGTCCTGGCCGGGATTTCTCCTGCGCGGAGGCGCGGCGCTGCAAGCCCTCTTTGGATGGGGCCTGTTCTGGAGGCTGTCCGGCGCTGACTGGTGGGATGGCGAGCGCTGGCATACACCGTCCGCGGCTGGAAGAAGCGGCACACTGGCACTAGCGTGTTCCCCCCTTAATGCAAGAATGGAACAGGTAGTTGGCATGTAGGGCGACCTGTCGGTCGCTTTGGGCGGGTTTGTTAACCCGCCCCTACAAAAAACATGTCAACCATGAGATCCGGTTTACACTGAATCCTCCGCAAACGGGGAGGAACTTGAGAGGATGAGAAAAACCAACCCCCACACCTATCTTTCGGCAGGTGATTTCCCTCTCGCAGCGCCGTACACTGGGCCTTGTTGAACAGCACTCTGAGAGGCAGAACACCATGTTTCCACCCATGAACCCCAAAACTGAGCGCGTCCGGTTTCGTACCGAACGCGAATACCGTGAATGGCAGATGTCGCTCCACAATATCGTGCCCGCGAAGCGGAAACACTTTGGGCCGAGCTTCCTCGCCCGTCTGGTGAGCATGATTACCCGTTAGTGGGAAGCTGCCGCAAACCGCACTCATCGTAACCGGCTCAGCACATGGCCCGGTTTTGATTCCTCGGCACGGTACATCATCCAAACGCGAGAGAGGCCGCCAGCGCGTGACGCTCCCGCTCCACCTGGGCACCCGATGCGCGGATCAGCGATTCGAGGCGCAGCAGGTTCAGCGGGCGCAGCGCCACCTGCCCCCGGTACTCGCCGTGAATCACCTCGCGAATCTCAATAGCTTCGGGCTGCGCGTCGTCGTCGATGGCCGGATACACGATAGCCGCGGATCCGCCCGCGCTCTGGCTCAGGGCGTAGATCGCAAGCTGGTAGAGCATCTCGCGCGGCAGCCCGTGGGTCCAGATGTCGCGGTATTTGGCATCCAGCACGGCGACGATGGTTCCATCGCGCGCGATGACATAATCCGGGCGCGGCGTGGGAGCCTGCCGGCGCTGCGGATTGGCTCCGGGCGCATAGGCCAGCATCCCCTTCAGCCGGTGCTGATCCGTGACGGTATAGCCCGGCAGATTCTCGTGCAGAAAGCGGGATACGAGCGCTTCGAAGAAGCGATTCATATCGAACAGGAATCCCGGCAGGCCGGGACCAGGATGATCTTCGTCCAGCAGGCTGCCAGCCCCCTCCAACAGCAGCGCGATAAGAGTCAGCGCCGGGCGGTAAGCGGCCGTCAGCCGGTTCATCTGGCGATCCACCTGGCGCATCACATCCGCGTTCAGCAGGATACGTGATACGCGTTCCTCCAACACCGATGCCAGCCGCCGCAGCCGGGATCGCAGCACGCCATCCCCGGTCAGCCCGGACGCGAGATACAGCCCTTCCAGCAGGACCTGATTGATCAGGCTGTCTTCCAGGCGGGGATAATGTGTGCTCGGCAGCGCCGCATCCTGCACACCACCCTGCCGGACAATCTGCTGCACGTCGATGCGGCCGCGCGGCGCAGCCAGCGACTCGCTTACCTGCGTATAGCGCCGCAGCAGACCGCGCGCCATGAGTTCGGCGGTTTCGGCGGTCAGTTGGTGAATCAGCAGTTCCTGAAACGCATCGGGCGGCGTATTGTATTCCGCTGGCGAGAGCAGCGTCAGATCGCGCAGGTGGAAGGCGTAGCGCAGCAGGGTTAGCAGCGGGTCAAACGGGATCTTCGGGCGGATCGTGAGATGCAGGTCGCCCAGGTGCAGCCGGCCCACATACGACGTGGTTCGGATCAGCAGCCCGGCGCGCAGCTCGACGATCTCAACCTTGCCCTGCCGGGTGAGTTCACTGGCGGCGGCACGCACGGCCGGATCGCTGCCCAGCGTGACCCCGGCCAGCGACGGATCGCGGTCGGGCGAGCGTTCGTCCCACTCGTGCAGGGTGATGGTGAGCGGTGGCATGCCTAGGAACCTTCTGCATCATACAGGCTGTCGTCGTCTTCCTCGGCGTCCGGTGCTTCGGCGCGCGCCGCCCGGATCGACGTGGTGATTTCCGGCGATGGCGCGAGCAACGCCTGGATAAACTCATCCTGGCGGGCCGGGTCGAACAATTCGTGCCGGATCTGCCGGTTGCGGGCGTCCACCAGCGCGGGGCCAAGGATCTTTTCCAGCGCCGTGTAATCTTCGTAGCAGTATTCCTCAAGCAGCGGGATGATGTCTTCCTCGATCACGCGGACGAAGCGGGCAAAGCTGGTAATGGGCCGGCCTCCTTCGAGCAGGTAGGCATGGCCGATTTGCAGGTTGCGCGCGTCCCGCCCGACATGCTGCAGGATACGGCGGTTCAGCGCTTCCAGCCAGGGAGCCAGCGGAATACCCGCGACGGCCGCCCCCGCCAGCACGTCGTAATCCGGCATCAGTTCCAGAAAGCCGAACCGGCGGCGCAGTGCCGTATCCAGCAGCGCGATCGAACGGTCGGCGGTGTTCATGGTGCCGATCAGGTAGACATTGCGCGGCACGCGGAACGGCCGCTCGCTCAAGGGAAGCTGGATCGCTTTGCCGCGTTTGTCCTTTTCCAGCACGGTGAGCAGTTCGCCAAAAATGCGCGGGACATCCCCCCGGTTGATCTCGTCAATGACGAGATAGAAGTTGTGCGCCGGCTCCGCCTGGGCCGCGTCACAGATCTGCTTAAAGAGGCCGTCGCGCGGGACAAACGTCATCTGGTCGTTGACGACTTCGGGACGGTAGCCTTCCAGAAAATCCTCGTAACCATAGCCGGGATGGAACGAGCACAACTGGACATAATAGCCGACGATCGCGTGCCGCTGGTCATCGGTCAGGTCGGCAAACGGCCGGCCAAACACCGGGTAAGCCGCCAGCTCGCGCGCGGTGATCTCCGCCCAGTAGGTCTTCCCCGTTCCGGGCGGACCGTAGAGAATTACCTGCCCCTTGCGATCCAGAATCGATTGGATGCGGCCCGGTATGCCGTCGAGCCGGAAGTCCAGCCGGACAGCCCGCGAAACCGAGCGCGGCGCGGGAGAAACCGGAGCGAATCTCGCGTCGAGAATCCGGCGTTCCGTCTCAAGCAGGTTGATCGGATGCCGCCTCAGTTCATAGACGGTCGCGCGGCGTCCTTCATCCTCCGGTAAAGTCCATTCGTCGCGGCTCAACCATCGCACCGGCCGGCGGTGGGGGAGCTCGGACTCTTCCTCAAACACGTATTCCCCGGTCACGCGCCCGATCCCGAGCACGGTCGGACCGTTTGTCGCCAGCACCCTGTCGCCCACCGACAGGTAATTGGGATGGTGGGTGAGGTTGGCAAACCGCTTGATTTCGTTCGCTTTTTGACTCGCTGCGCTCGCCAGTCTGGATCCCGGATAATAATTCTCGACCAGCAGGGCGCGTAACGTTTCGGCCAGTTCTTTCCCGTTCGAGAAGCGGGCACTCAGGTCCCCGATCAACGGCCAGCCGATTGCCACGCAGTTCTCGTCGCGCATCAGGGGCCAGGTGTCGTCCTGATACTCGCCGGTCGTGGTGGCGATCCGCCAGTATTGGTAAGGCCGGCCGTTGATCTCGTTCAGTACGGTCGTCAGGTGATTGAGCGGCATGTCCAGCTCGCGCGCGATCGCCACGCAGCGCCCCGCGCACAGATAACGACCTTCCCCTTCCGGCGGAAGCTGGAGCAGCTTGATCAGGTGAAAACGCTGGTAGTTTTCGGCGTGATAGTCATCCAGCCGGTCGGGATACAGCAGGCTGAAATATTTGTGACCCCAGGCCAGCCGGCTGACATCCGGCGCTTCCAAATCCATCCCGGCCTGAAGGGCGCGATAGTTCTCGTCGGATGCATCAGCGGGGAGTTGATCCAGCAGTTCCGCGCCCCGGATCAACTGGTCGCGGTGGCGGCGGGCGATGGCGATCGCTTCGGCGGTCGTGATGGTTCGGGGAGTAATTCGCTGCATCCCGTGTGGTCCACTCGCCCGTTCTGGCGGATCGAAAGATGCCAAACTTGTGGGCGCTGCCCCCCGCAATGCTGCCAAAAATGGCCGGGAACTCGTCATCATTCTTGAACTCCAGCCAGTACACCATGCTGTCATGATTGCCGCTGCCGTGCAGGTGTTCCAGCAGGGCGTCGCCGTCGAGGTTCCGCAGCCGTTCGGGGCCAAAGCGCGATCGGAAGGCAGCGTAATAGTGTTGAAGCCGGGCCAGCGAGGGGAGATGTCCCTCGTCGAGTCCCTGCTGCTGCATCTCCTTGATTTTGTGGGCCAAACGTTCATCCAGCGGCATGACGGTCGCTTGTTCTCTGGCACCGGGCGGAAAAACAACAACCGCCACGCGACATACCCCTCCGCGTGACGGTAATTCCAAGCGGGCGACGAGATTCGAACTCGTGACCTTCTCCTTGGCAAGGAGACGTTCTACCACTGAACCACGCCCGCGTGGCCCAACTTGAGGGGAAAACCCACCCTTCAATACGCACTTTTTGCACCACTTTGCCATCAGATTGCTGTAACATTGCTGTCAGATTGTTGTCAAGATTGTTGTCAAACTTCGCCATTCTGACGGCTCGTCTCCAGGCAACAGATGCGCTAGACCAGAACTCTGTTTGGTTAGTAAGGTTCTGACGTTAGCATATTATAACGTGCTCCAATAGCAATCAGCAGCGTTGTTTCAGCCGCCCCGCGTTAAAAGGCTGCTTTTCGTTTGTGGTCGCAGCCTCAAAGTGAACATGGCGGTCTTGCCATTCAGGGATGACCGAGTATGATGGGGAGAAGAATGGCAAAGGCGTCGGACCAGTCTGCCTATTGCGTAATGAGGGGGTTTTATGAAACCTGGTGTATTTGTAAGTCACGCTAATCAAGACAAGGATGTTGTCCAAAAGCTATGCACCGATTTGCAGGATGCGGGCGTGGATACCTGGGTGTCCTTCAGGGATATTCCGCCAGGGGTGGAGTGGAACAAAGCGATTGAGCGAGCGATGCAAGACGCCACGCATGTGGTCGTGGTTGCGTCGCAGGCGAGTATTGCGTCGGACTATGTACGGGCTGAAGTTGAGTGGGCGCTTGCCAATGGAAAAACAGTCATACCTGCTCTCGTTGAACAGGTCAGTCTGCCGCTGCGCTGGCACACCTTGCAGTATGTAGACCTGGCGTCTGAAGTAACAAAATCCCAGGCCGTCAGTCTTCTAGCAGCGCAATTGCCTAAGAACACTCAAGCTCAACTTGCTTCTCTGCTGGAAGGGGACGACGTTCTCAAAGTAAGGCAGTTCATCTGGGAACGCCCGTATCTGGTTGCCACTTCCCGGGCGAAGTTGGTCATCACGAGAAAGAGCCTCGACGAGTGCCTCAGCGTACCCTTTCGTTTGAACGACCCGATTTCTTTCGAACGAGCGGATATTCTGAGGACCTTTTTCGCAACCGAGTCTTTTCTGACGGCGATGTATCTTCTGGACCACCGTAAACATCCTTTTAATCAGGATGGAACCTACGGACCGGAATTGTGCGCCGCCGTTGATGACTTCTGTAAAGCGCTTCAGGCGTCAGTCGATTCAGGGTGGGAACTCATCGGCTTCAAGCTCATGATTTTTGCCGGCCAGCGACAACATTACGATGATAAGATTGTTGAATGGAGACAAAAGGCGGCGAGCGATATAACAGCGCGTGCGCAGGAAACTCGACATTATGTAGGAGCCGAATTTTCCAGTTATACCAAGCTACTTGAGCAGCCCGAAAATTGAAGAGCTTGGTTGACTATGACCTGTATCATCGAAAAATTCGAGAGATAGAACCAACTGAACAACTCTCTTGCCCTGGTTATCAAGCAGCAATAGTTGCTTAAGCTCTCCTGAAAAATTGAGTGTCGCGTCTAGCACCCCGCATTGAAAGGGGTGTTTTTGTTTGTAAAAGTCATCCCCAAGTGAACGTGCCGGTCATGAGGGCAATTGGGAAGGATTCCCCATCCCATTCGGCTATCCGAATCTACTTAGTGGAACGCAAAAGCAATCGAACCCTAACGGCTTTGTAACGCGCTGTAGCTTTCGGAATAGAAAATTAGTTCTATAATGAGGTGATTAGCACAAACGTTCGTTATCCATTGAGCCGCTCATGACCCACGACGCACGTTTCACCGAAGTGATTGCCGCCATCCAGCAGCAGTGGGGCACCCAGGCGCTGCGCCGTCTCGCCCAGGTCACGACGCACACCGACGGCATCTCGACGGGGTATGCGGCACTGGACCGGCTGACCGGGCGGGCGGGGATTCCGCGCGGCGTGCTGACCTGCCTATCCGGGCGGCAGACGTCAGGCATGACGACGCTGGCGCTCGACGTGCTGGCTCAAGGTCAGGCGGAAGGCGAAGTCACCATCTACATCGACGCGGACCGCACGCTGGACCCTGCTTATGTTGTTAAGCGCGGTATCCAGTTGGACCGGCTGCTGGTCGTCTGGCCGCAGCCGCGCGAGTTGGGACTGGCAATTGCGCGTGATATTGTCGCCGGGCAGGGGGCGGGCGTGGTCGTGTTCGACCTGGGACAGGCGAGTCCCAGTGTACCGCCACAGCCGGGAGTCGCGCGGGCGCTGCGCGCGCTGCTGCTGGCCCTGCCCCGGTCGGCGTATGCGCTGGTGTGTCTATCATCCGCATCGGACGCGCTGAATACGGAGGTCGTGTCGCGCGCCGGCATCCATCTGCGGGTGGAGCGGCAGCGCTGGCTTCAGCAGGATGGGCGGGTAGAGGGGTATGAGGTGCAAGTCACGGCGCTGAAAAACAAGTTCGCGCCGCCGGACCAGACCGCGACGTTTACGGTATCGCTCGCCCCAACCATATCCAGGGAAGGGCCTGCCATAAGGCAAGGGCCCACCAAGAGGTGGGGGCCATGATAACCTGTCTTCGGCTGCCGCACTTTGCCGCTCATCTCGAAATCCGCGCGCACCCGGAACTTCAGGGTCAGGCGGTGGTGCTGGTCGATAAGGTCCAGCAGCCGCCACAGGTCTACGGCGTCTCGGCGGAAGCCGCGCAGGCGGGGATACGCCCCGGCATGCCGCTCGCTCAGGCGCAGGCACGCTGCGATAAGTTGCGTATCCATCCCGCCACCCCTGGCCGCTACCGTAAATCGTTCGAGACGCTGCTGGAAGCCCTGACCGTCTTCACGCCGCAGGTCGAAGCGGAAGAAGGCGTCGAGCTGCGCGCGGATGCCCGCCGGGGATTGCCCACCACGTTTTTGCAGTTGGCGCAGTTTGACGACTTTCCCACCCCAACCGGCTATCTCGACCTGGGCAAGCTCAAGCCGGATGCCGCGCAGGGTATGGCGCAGCAGATTGACCGGCTCGTGCGCGAACAGGTGGGACTACCGCCCAAGCTCGGCATGGCGAGCGGCAAGTTCACCGCGCGCGTGGCGGGGACGGCGGTCAACGCGGGCGAACTCATCCTGGTGCCATCCGGTCAGGAAACTTCGTTTCTGGCCGAATTCACCGCCGCCCTGCTGCCGGTGGACGGCGAGACGCTGCGCCAGTTGGACCTGCTCGGCCTGTACACGCTCGGACAGGTCGGCGGCGCTGCCCGTATCCGGGCTGCTGGACCGCTTCGGCAAGCAGGGGCGGACCATGCACCGGCTGGCAAATGGGCGCGATACCCGCCCGGTGGGGACCTACCAGCCGCCCATCGTCGCGCGGGCGCAGCGCCGTTGGGATAACCCGCTGGCGGACTGGGAGCGGCTCGACTCCCTGCTGAGTGACATGGTGAGCGAAGCGGCCGCCCGGCTGCTCGACCAGAATCAGACGGTTCGGCACCTGACGCTGCGACTGACCCAGGAAGATGGCGCAGTCCTTGAGCGGGAGATGGTCCTGCGCCAGCCGAGCGCGAACCTCCGGCATATCATCACGACTGCCGGCGAGATGGGCCGGTCGCTGCCCGTATCCGGTGGCATTGTCGAAGCGGAGATGGTCCTCAGCGACATCGCGCCCGCGGTGCCCAAGCAGTTGAGCCTGTTCGAGCGTGACGCCGTGCCGCAGGAACAGCTCAGCGCCGTGCTGCACGACCTCGTCGCCCGCTATGGCGGCGAGTATTTTTACTGGCTGTGTGCCGCCGACCTGGAGGCCCGCCTGCCCGAACGGCGTTTCCGCTGGGAGAAAGCGGGGCCGGACATGACGCATTTCTGGCCGGAGGGGAGCCGGTGGAGGTCGAGGCGGACAGCCTGTGGACGCCGCTCCGCCTGACGTGGCAGGGCAGCACGCACGCCGTCGAGTGCATCACCGAGCGCTGGCGGGTGGACGAGGAGTGGTGGCGCGGGCGCATCTGGCGCGAGTATTTCACCCTCACCACCTCGACAGGGCTGCTCATGGAGGTGTTCCACGACCTGACGGCAGACAGGTGGTATGTGCAGCGGGTGTATGATTAACATAAGCATAGCCTGTTGAAAAGGTGCGGAAGAGAGTGAAGACCTATGCATTAGGAGGATATGATGTCGCTTGAAGAGAACAAGGCACTGGTTCGGCAATTCATTGATGAGGTCGTGAATACCGGCAATACCGCCGCCATCACCGATTTCTGCGTTGCGGGGTCCATGTTTGCGGGCGGCGTTGAGGGCCAGGTTAAAGCCATGAAAACCGCCTTTCCCGATAACCATTTCACCATTGATGCCATGCTAGCCGAGGACAACAAAGTGGCCATCCGAGTGACCACCCACGGTACCAATACCGGGCCTCTGGTTGGTTTACCTGCCTTTGGGCGCTTGGAGACTCCCGTACCCCCAACAGGCCAATCGGTAACAGGGAGCGCGATGTACCTTTTCACGATTTCAGAGGGCAAAATCGTGAGTTTCGCGGCTGAGATTGACCAAATTGGGCTGCTACGGCAACTGGGCTGGACATTTTCACCGCCCGGTCAAACATAGAGACCGATATTCAAGCCAAATTGTCATCTGTTTCAACAGGCACAACTACGATGGGACGGGATGTCAATCTATTGTGAAGCCTACTTGCGACTTTACAATTCGAGTTTAGTTGATGCCTAAGTCCTACGTCGAACTGCACTGCCACTCCAATTTCAGCCTGCTGGATGGCGCATCTCACCCGGAAGAACTGGTGACGCGCGCCGCCGAACTGGGCATGGACGCGCTGGCGCTGACCGACCACGACGCGGTGTATGGCGCGGTGCGGTTCGTCGAAGCGGCGCAGCGCGGCGGGCATCCAGCCCATCCTCGGCGCGGAGATGACGCTGCAAGACGGCGCGCATCTGACGCTGCTGGTCGAAAATGAGACCGGCTGGGTCAACCTGTGCCATCTCATCAGCCCCGCCCGGCAGCAACGCGCCCAAGGGTGAAGCGCCGCTGCCCTACGAGACGCTGAGCCGGGCACACGGCGGGCCTGCTCGCGCTCTCCGGCTGCCGCCAGGGGAGAATCGCCCGCGCGCTGCTGCGACGACGATTGGGACACGGCGGCGCAAATCGCGGCGGCCGTTACCGCGACCTGTTTGGGCGCGGACCGCTTCTGGATCGAGCTGCAGCACCACCTGCTGCCCGGACGATGACGCGGCTGGTCGAGCAGTCGGTCGCGCTGGCCCGCGAGCTAGGGATGGGCTACGTGGCGACGAACAACGTCCACTACGCCACGCGCGACCGCCACCGCCTGCAGGATGTGCTCGTCTGCATCCGCCACCATACCACGCTGGAACAGGCCGGGCCGCTGCGCCGCGCCAACTCGGAATACTACCTGAAGTCCGCCGAGAAGATGACGCCGCCTGTTCGCCCGCCTATCCCGACGCCCTCACCAACACGCGCGTCATTGCCGAGCGCTGCCAGTTCGAGCCGCGCTACGGCCTGCAGGACCTGCCCGCGTTTCGGCGTACCCGCCGGGCTGGATGCGCCCGCCTATCTGCGCCGCCTGTGCGAGGACGCGCTGCCCCACCGCTATCCCGATACGAGCGCCGCCGTCGCGGGAGCAGCTGGAGCACGAGTTGGGCATCATCACGCGGGCGGCCTGGCGAACTACTTCCTCATCGTGTGGGACATCGTCCGCTTCGCCCGCGCGCAGGGCATTCGCTGCCAGGGGCGCGGCTCGGCGGCCAACTCGCTGGTCGCCTATCTGCTCGGCATCACCCCCATCGACCCGCTGGCGCACGACCTCGTCTTCGAGCGGTTCCTCTCCGACGAGCGGCGTCTCGCCCCCGACATCGACATCGACTTCCAGGCCGACCGCCGCGAAGAGGTCATCCAGTACGTCTACCAGACCTACGGACGCGACCACGCGGCGATGGCCTGCACGCTGGTCACCTTCCGCGCGGAGCGCGGTCCGCGAGGTGGGCAAGGCGCTCGGCCTGCCGCTGAGCGACCATCGAGCCGCGCTGGCGGATGACGCGCGACGGCGTCTGAAGCACGAAAGCGGCAACAACTCCGGTCTACCGCCAACTTGTATGACAGTTGTGCGAGCAGATCAAGGGCTTCCCGCGCCACCTGGGGATCCACAACGGCGGCATGGTCATCACCGGGCCGCTCATCACCGAGCGCGTGCCCGTCGAACCGGCGACCATGCCGGGGCGGTATGTCGTGCAGTGGGACAAGGAAGGGTTGGAGGCGTCCGGGCTGGTCAAGATCGACATGCTCGGCCTGCGCATGCTGTCGGTGATTGCCGAGACGGTGCGCGTCGTCGGAGCAAGGTCAGCGCCAGTGCTGCCCGGCCGCCTTCGACGACCCGGCGGTCTACGCGATGATTGGCCGAGCGGACACCATCGGCGTGTTCCAGGTCGAGAGCCGCGCCCAGGCGCAGGTGCTGCCCATCTTCCAGCCGCGTGCGCTTCGAAGACCTGATCGTGGCGATCTCGCTCATCCGGCCCGGCCCGATCCAGGGCAACATGGTCCATCCTTACATCCGCCGGCGCTTGGGCGAGGAGCCGGTTACGTATGCCCATCCGCTGCCTCGAAGCCGGCGCTGGCGGAGACGCTGGGCGTGATTCTGTTCCAGGAGCAGGTGCTCAAGGTGGCGCGCGTCCTGGCCGGCTTCACGCCGGGCCAGGGCGAACTGCTGCGCCGGGCGCTCGGCTCGCAAACAGGCGCTGGAAGCGGTCGAGGCTTCCGCGACGCAGTTCGTGCAGGGGGTGCTGGCGCAGGGGATTGCGTCAGGCTATCGCCGAGGAGGTCTTCGCCCGGCTGCGCGCCTTCGGCGGCTATTCGTTCCCCAAGAGCCACGCCGCGGCGTTCGCCGTGCTGGTCTACCAGTCCGCCTGGCTCAAGCGCTACCACCCGGCGGCCTTTTATGCGGCGCTGCTGAACAACCAGCCGATGGGCTTCTGGTCGCCCTCGGTCATCGTCAACGATGCGAAGCGGCATGACATCCCCATCCTGCCGGTGGATATTCACCGCAGCGAGGCGCACTGTACGGTCGCGGACGGTGGTCTGCGGCTGGGCTTCAACTATGTCAAAGGATTTGGGGAGGCGAGCAGCGGGCGGCTGGTCGAGGCGCGGCTGGCGGGTCCGTTCGCCGACCTGAAAGACTTCTGCCGCCGGACGCATCTGCCGCAGCGGTTGGTGGAACACCTGATTCTGGCCGGCGCGTTCGACGGCTGGAACCTGCCGCGCCGCAAATTCTTATGGGAATTGGGCAAGCTGCGCTACCCGGTGGATGAGCTGGACCTCGTCTTTGCCGAGGATGGCGTGACGCTGCCCGAACTGTCCGCCATGCAGAAATTCGCCTACGAAGGGTCGATGCTGGGCGTCTCGGTCGATGGGCACTGATGGAATTCTACCGCGCGTGGCTGGATGAGCACGGCGTCCTGAGCAGCGCCGCGCTCCGCCAGCATCCGAACGGCGATGGGGTGCGTGTGCCGGCGTGGTGGTCGTGCATCAGGCTCCGCCGACGGCCAAGGGTGTGCATTTCATCACCCTCGAAGACGAGCATGGCCTGCTGGACCTCATCGTCCGCCCGGACGTGTACGAGCGCTATCGCCGCGTGCTGCACGGCGCGAGTGTGCTGGTCGCGGCGGGCACCGTGCAGCGGCGGGATGGGACGATCAACGTGATAGCCGAGCGGGTCGCGGCGCTGCATCAATGTAGCTGTCGCTGGTGCCAGAACCGCCGAAAAGCGGCAATTGGAGCACATGTGCTCCAGGCGCTAAGGTGCCCGTACTCCATCCACCAACGCCTGCGCCAATCTGAGGGTGTTCTGCAAGGGCCGTTCATCCGTCGCCAGATGACCATTCCACAGACTGAACAGCACCCCGGCCACCCGGCCATCCTGTGCCAGCCGCCGCACGACGCGCTCGGTATCCGCCAACGACGGCCCACCCCTGGCCGGATAACCTACGGCGGGCATCTCGTCCAGGTTGATGACATCTACGTCCAGATGCACATACAGCGGCATGTCCGGTAGCGGCGCGGTGAGCAGGTCCAGCAGGTTGGGCAGATGAGTCACGGCACTGCCGCGCAGCGCGACCGCTTCGCCGGGGTCCAGGTCGCGCGCGTCGGACAGGATAACGTCGCGTTCGTGCAGTGATGCGAGTCCGACCCCCTCCATAAGTTCTGCTCGCCGCGCCCGACCAGCATCGCCAGCGGCATCCCACCCAGAAAGCCGCTCGGCGTCGTCTCCGGCGTGTTGAAATCCCCGTGGGCATCCAGCCAGACCACGCCCAACCCGGCGTCGGACATCAACCCCTTGACGGCTCCAATGGCGCTGACACAGTCGGAGGCGAAAATCAGTGGTACGCGGTCACGATGCACCGCAATAACGTCCACCAGAGCGCGATTGACGGCGGTGATGGAGTCGAGGGCTACGGGCATCATCGGGCATAAGGTCGACCCACTCCGCGCCAATATCCTGAACGAATTCGCTGCTGCGCACGGCAGCGACCTCGGTTCGCTCGTCGAGCCGCTGGCCGAGAAAATAGGGCACACCGATACACACGAAGTTGGGTGTCATGTTCTCCATTCCAGAAATGTTCAGATAGGCGTTAAAATTGCCCCTTTATACTGAGCAGCGTGAGTGTGAATGTGCGTTCAGGTGCACGCGGGCAAGTACGGCTCACGCTGCTCTCTTAGGGTATAGGGGCAGAGCAAGCTACTCGAAACCCTACATTGTCCCGCCGCTCATCGGCAGAGAGGTCCAGGCGATAGGTAGCGCGGGTACGATGCTCATAGCTGCTCCATGAACCTCCACGTGCGACGTTCATTTTGGCCCTATTGTCGAACGGGTCCAAACACCATTCCCAGACATTTCCGCCCATATCCAGAGCGCCATAAGGGGAAACTCCTTGTGGATACATTCCCACAGCGGTAGTTTGCCCAATGCGATGGGGGCCTGCTCCGGTGGTTATCTCGTCAATGTTCGCAGACCCTGGAATGTACTGTCGCCCCCATGGGTAAAGGCGTCCATCTGTACCCCGAGCGGCCTTTTCCCATTCTTGTTCAGAGGGCAATCGAACTTCATAACTCAGCCGGGCACTTAGCCAGTGACAGAAAGCAACGGCGTCCTTCCAACTCACATTCTCGCACGGGTGATTATCATACTTGAAAGCCTGTTCACCGGGTTGGGGAATAGAGCGTTCCAGACTGTCCCACCAAGCTTCCTGACGGTATCCGTCTTCCGCATCCAAAAAGGCTTTGTACTGTCGGTAGGTGATGGGATATTGGCTGATATAAAAAGCCGGTTGAAAGAGAGAAATATTGCGCTGGTATGTAAAATCGCCTTCAGGAATCTCCACCCAGGCGAGGTCCGGTATCCCGTCCGGTCGTAATCCAACCCCCGGTCGCGTATCCCCACCTTCGGCGAGAATACGACCCCACTCAGCGCTAGCAAGCGGACTGCGTCGTTCACCTTCAGGTGGCTCGAATAAGAGTTGTAAGACGTCTGGAGCACATTGAGCGCCACTTTCTGTCGCACACCGGTAGGCCAGGGTGGGATTTGTAGGTGTTAACCAGCGTACCAGATGCGTGGCGTCTCCTTCGATACCGGCTAACAGAAGTGTGGTCTCTTCCCAGCCGGTCGATTGCCACCAATTTTCGCTTGGCCAAAAATGGTTCGCCGGCAAACCGTACTTTATGGCTTCACGAAGACCATGGGCAGCAAAATACTCTTGGAGTAGTTGATGGGTAAAATGTACAGTCGTACCTATTTCCAAAATACCCGCGCTAACCGCCAGATAGAGGAGATGGTCTACGTCCTCGTTGGGTGTGGCTTTCTGTAAAATACGGCCCGCGCGTTGAATATCTACGCTGGTTCCGGTGTGCTCGGATTGCATCCAATACGCGAGTGCCGAGAGAGCTTGTATCTGGATAGATTTCTCCACTGGGTGCAAATGAGCTGGAGGGCGTTCCTGCTGACGAAATAGTAGGTCCACAAAACGTTCAAAGAGCTGACCACGATTAGTGGGTGGCTCTCCCTGATGAGTATAGATATTGATGGTAGCGAACAACAGAAATGGATTGGTCATGACCCCTAACATGCCGGGCAACACACACTCGGTACGAAGCAACCGGCGCATCGTTCTAAGGTGTTGAGCATCAGGTTGCCAGGCTTCCCCCTGGGCGCGATGTCGGGAAGGTCTTTGCTTTTGAGCGACAGACTTCGCGGCTTCACGTTCCAGGTTATCTCCAAACCAAAACTCCTGAAAGGTCGAATCCCCTTGAGTTTCTCGGAACCACTTCCAAGCCTGAGCCGTTTGGGTTCCACTCAATGCCCAGAACAACTCCTCCCGGTCGGTGTCTTCCAGGTAGTTGCCGATGAACAGGTGAATGCGAATCACGTCCAACGGGGCCACATCCACACGCTGCAAGGGTAGCTTGTGCCCCACGTAATCCAGCTTACGGCAGGTGACAATCACCGGCGTGTCTGCATGGCGACGCAGCCAGCCGTCTACCTGCGGTGCGACTTCCGATGGCATCTCGTTCAGCCCGTCCAGCAGCAGGAATACCCGCCCCGGCAGGTAATCGACCAGCATCAGCCCGCCGAAGGATGAATCCAGGAAGGTATCGAAGTCGCCGCCGTTATATGCGCCCAATCGCACGAATAATGGCAGCGGCTTATGTTCATCCTCGGCGGCTTCGGTGGCCAGTTCATATGCCAGCCGTTCGAGGGTGGTGGTTTTGCCTGCACCGGGGTCGCCAATCAGAGCAACGCGCTTGTACTGCCGAATACCCTCGCGTAGTTCGTCGAAACTCTGCACCGTTACAGTTTTTGATTTATCGTCCTCAAGGGAGTGTTCGATGTCGCGGAAAATGTCGTGATGCATATCCAGGTAGCGGGCCGCTGCCCCGCCCTTAACCTTTACTTTCGACTGTTCGATGTGCGCAGTGGCCGCCAAGTCGGTGTACAGGTCGCGCCAGTGGTCGTAGCGTTGTCCGATGGACTGCAAGTATGCCAGTTCTATCTCGCGCCGGGTCTGCGGGTTGATTTCCTCAACACCACGTTCCAGCCGTTCGAGTAGAACGACAAGACCCTGGTCCCAGTCTGAGAAGTTGATGTAGGTGTGGTTGATGATAGTAACGGGGCGGCGACCACCAGGAAATATCAGCGGGATAATAGGCTTATTCTCTTCCAGAGCAAAGGCAATTTCACGCCGCACAAAGCTCTCAGTACGGCGTACATCGGGTGTAATGATGACAGCAACATGTGTCGCGCCAAGAATCCCTCGCTCGATTTCGCCACCAAAGTCTTCATATGGGTCCAGGTCGCGCGTATCACGCCACGCGGTGATACCTCGTGAGGTGAGGTCACGGTAGAGACGTTCGGCGTAAGCGCTGCCATCTTTGCGGGCGTAGGAGATGAAGACATTGTGGGCATCGGGCATCCGCGAACCTCCCCAGAAGTAAATAATAACCCGTCATTATAAGTCGGACTGTATGAGCCGCCAATTCATGCCGATGGAGAAGGATTTTTTCGACTCCCAAAATAGTTCCGAATGTCACTGATTGCCCGTCTCATTTTCAGCCTAAAATAGCCCACGATAATTAATGGTTATCAGGGGCAACCCTCATCCACAAGGACGCGCACATGACCTCTTCTGACGACCTCCACCCGACTATCATCCCCGCTTCCAACGATACCTCACTCCTGTAGAGTACAGTACTCTGACGTTTCGCCGCCCAGGTCGCCAACGACCACGCCGCGCGCGGTGTCTTCACCGACTACCTCTCGCGCAAGTCCGACAACACCATCCGCAGCCAAGCCGCCAGTCTGTCCCGCTTCGCCGACTACCTGGACTGCATTGGTGAGAGCATCGGCCAGCAGTTCGGCGCAGGCATGGCAGCCTTTGCCGAAGCCGTCGCTGCTTTCCCCGATGGTCCTGTCCCGGACCCCAGACGCCTGGCAGGGGATTTCGTGGGGGCTTGGTCGAGGGCTTCCGCAACTGGATGGTCCAGCAGGGTGACGCGGTGAGCAGCATCAATGGGCGGCTGTCGGCGGTCAAGACCTATGCCAAGCTCGCCATGAAAGCCGGTGCGCTCACCGCCGAGGAGTACGCCGTCATTCGCACGGTGGCGGGCTACAGCCAGAAAGAAGCCAAGCGCGTCAACGAGCGGCGCGAGGTCACCCGGCGCGGGCAACAAGAAAGCTCAGCATGTGAGCATCGACAAGAAGCAGGCGCGCAGGCTGAAGAAACAGCCGGATACCCCGCAGGGCCGCCGGGATGCGCTGCTGATGTGCCTGCTGCTCGACCACGGGCTGCGGGTGGGCGAGGTGGCGCGGTTGCAGGTGTCGGACTTCGACCTCAAAGCCGGTGAGATGCGCTTCTACCGCCCAAAGGTGGACAAGACGCAGACGCACAAGCTGTCGGCGGATACGCTGCGCGCGCTGCAAGTGTGGTTCGAGAGCGGCGACGCGCCTGCCGCCGGGCCACTGCTGCGAGGCAGCCGGAAGGACGGCGAACTCACCGAGGCGGGCATGACGGAGTGGTCGATTTCGCAGCGGGTGCGGACGCTGGGTGAGCGGGTTGGCCTGGAAGGGTTATCCGCACACGACTGCCGGCATTACTGGGCCACGTTCTGGGCGGATAAAGTTGACGTGCTCCGCTTGCAGGAAGCGGGCGGTTGGTCCAGCCTTGCCATGCCGCGCCGATACGTTGAAGAGAGCGAGATTGCCAACGAAGGGTATGGCGTGAACTACAATCTAGTTCATCCCGTCCTGATGGAGTGCCTGACATTGTTGCGAGAGGGATGAACGAATGAAGCCACTGCTTGCACTCTTCCTCATACTCCTGGTTCTGTCATTTCAACCTTCTACCGTGACCATAGCCCAAGACGTCGATGACGATTGTCCGCCTCAGGCCGTGTTGAATTGGCTAGTCGAACGACAAAAATGGCAAAACGCGACGAATGATGTCCGAATGGCCGCGGATATTGAATTGTCGCGGAGGCTCGTCCTGCTCCATCAGAACCTGGAAGCCGTCGAAGACCTGGAGCGGCCTGCCTGTCTCGATGGATTGATGTTAGCCACCTACGCGGAATACAACGCGCTCAGCCATCTCCTTGTCTGTGAAAGCCAAGCAGAACAACCCTGCATCGACAATGCACAGGCTCGGTTAAATACCGCTCAATCCCAATTCAACTCTGCAGGCCAGCCTTACCTGGAGCTGGCAGCTTTTAACCCCGATGAGTATGCAGCCGCCAGACCTGAGGGATGGCAACTCCCGGGTGCTGTTCCGAGCGGTCAGCAAGCCGAGTTTCGCGACGATGGTCGTATCTACCTGGGCGACACCGTCATTTTTGACGAGGAGGTGGTAGGCTGTAACCCTGGCGGAGATATCAGCTATGCGCCAACCGGTGAGCATTTCCTCGTGATTTTGTACTGCGTTGAGGGAGACAACGAGTTGTTTCTGTTCAGCGCGGATGGCAGCGACCAGCGGCGTATCACCGGCCCCGGCAATCGCCTGAACTACACCAACTACGCGTGGGATGAGGATGGTCGCTCATTTGTCTACCTGCGCACCTACTCTTTCGGTGCATCGGCACCTCCGGACGCGCTGCCTCAAGGCATGGCGAGGTATGACATCGAGACCGGACAGACATCGATGGTGCTGCCCTTCCGTGTGGTCGATGTTGCATCGAACGATGTTCTTAATATTCGGTCCGGTCCAGGCGCGGATAACCCCGTCGTGGGTGAAATCCCGTCCGATGGGACCGGCATTCGTGTGACCGGCGATGGTGTCGTGGTGGGCGATTCCCGGTGGGTTCCCATTGTTTATGGGAGTACGGAGGGCTGGGTAAATAGTCAGTATTTGACTGAAGAAGTCAGTCCTGAAGCGTAAATCCTTGCGGGTGCGGCCTCGGAAATCAGACTGCCGCACCCGCTCGTCATTGTGAGATATTCTATGGCGCTCTCCGGCGCCTTTCGGCTAGCCGCGCAGCGAGAGACAGCTTAGCCCGCCGTCCATCTTCTCGAATTCACTCGTCTCCAAGGCGATAATCCGCGCGCAGTGTTTTTCCGCGAGCGCCCGGACCGCCGGGAAGCCCGCAGCGATGAGCAGGGTATCGTTGACCGGCAGGAGGTTCGCTGCATATGTTTCTTCAGGCGGGAGAGTCACGACCTCCGCGAAACTGGCGTCATAATCCAACTGTATGGCGGATGCGCGCACCAGAATGCCAGGAGCAAGCTGATTCAAGCCCGATTTGAGATGCAGCACCCCGCTGAAAGGTACGATATCGACACGAAGATTCGCCTGTACGTCACGGAGTGCCGAGCGAAGCCGTTCCGCACCCGCTCGGTTGGTGCGTGCAGAAAGCCCAATCAGCACCCGGTCGGCGCAGAATAGCACGTCACCGCCATCGACCAACTCATCATCGCCCTGAACGGTCACCTGGTGAAGATGTCGCAGGTGCTCGGCGATGGCTTCCCCCTCCGCTGCCCGTGAAGGCGCACCGGACCGGCAGATGAAAGCCATATCACGAAAGATAACCGCCGCGTCTTCCACAAAATGCCCGTCGGGAAAACGCTCATCCAGGGGCAGGACGGTGACCTCCAACCCGCATGAGCGCAGCGCGTTCAGGTACGCATCATATTGCCGCAGAGTCAGTGCTACATCAGGCGCGCCAAGGTGAGTTTGCGTCGTTAGGCCATCAGCCAGGCTATGAGCAGGGCGTCGGGCGAGAATACGGGTGATAGGCGGAAGTATCACGGTGTTATCTCCAACGGCAAGTTAGGAATAGGACCGTCGATTTGGATGTAATCGGCAGCAACCCAGCCAACCCATGTGTTGTATTCGACTTGATACCAGCCGTCGCTGCGCCCAATGACGGTCAACCGGGTATTCACAGGGATGCTGTCTGTCAGTAGGGCGGCATTCGGGTCCGGCGTGGCCCGAAAATGCACATAATCCAGCGCCACTCCGGTCAGGTGTGTGCCGGCATACCCTGGCCCGGCAGATGGGGGTGTACCGAGAATAATCGGCATCGTATTTATCAGGTCTTCTGGGCGAGGCAAGGCGTAGAATGTGGCACCTGCGGCCTGCAGACGGCCCATGAGCGTCGGGAGAATGCGTTCGGTCACGCGATTGATGTCATGCAGGACAATGACCACTCCATCGCCATAGTCCCATACATTGAAACCTAGCGGATTCTCCAGAATGTTGCGCAGAACCTGGGCATCAAAACTCAGGTCACTCTCCCAGTCGATAGCAGAGCCGCAATCATTCCCTGACACATGCCAGTTGTAGGAAATTACATTCACGCCCTTGGTCGCCGGGAAGGGCTTTGCACCACCGCCCGGAGTGCGATACAGCTTGGTCTGCGCCTCATAAATGGGCAGGGTACCACCTAAAGCAGCGCGGATAGCGTCTTCCGTGCGGAGATACAACTCCCGGATAACGTCATCACTCGCGCCCGAGTAGTGTCCTTCTTCGACCCACAGATGATTGCCGAGCGCGTGGCCTTCCGACAGGATGCGCTGCAATATCCACTCACGGCCGGCGATTTGATAGCCGTTGACGAAGAAGGTCGCTTTCGCATTGTACTGGGCCAGAATGTCCAGGATGCCGGGCGTATACCAGTCCGTCGGACCATCTTCGAAGGTCAGATAGACGCGAAAAGGGCCGGTTTGCTGCGCATCCGCCTGCACAGCGGGCAGCCACAGAGAAAGCGCCAGGGCTGCAATGATACTCATTCTCATTAGTCGCATGACCTTACCTCCTCCATCCATCAACCCCCACTTAGAGAGTGCAACCGTTCGCCAAAGGCGAGATAGGCTGCGAGCCTTTGACACGGTCACTCTGCCCAGATACCTGATGCTTTGACGAACTGTGTAAGCCGCTGAAACTACGGTCGCGACCTGGAAGGGTGCTGGTTATCATCCTTCCATGACCTGTCGAAGAATAGTGCTTCCCCTTTCTTGTAGCTCGTGAGCGAGATACGGCAGCATACTCGCTCGCTGTAATCGAGTTAGACTCAACGATTTTCCATTGTTACACAGTGCAACGACCTGTATCTGTGGTAGCAGCCAGAACTGCCATTGGTCGAGGTCGAGGGGGTCAAATCGATGCGGGTCTTGCTCGGCCAGCAGGCAGAACACATAGATATCTGAGCCGTAACACTCTTCACCATAACCCGCCTGAGGGGTCCATGAACGAGTGCGCAAGCCTGAAAAAACAATCTGCGATGGTTTCAACTGCTCCCATGCCTGGAGATAGGCAGCAGATTTGACCTCTATTGTGATTTCATCGGGTGTTTTTAGGTCATAACTTTCCCATGCCCCACGCGCGAGTAGCGGAATATCCAGCAGTCTGGCAACAATATACTCTGCCAGTACTCCACGGATACTGTTCATTCGCAAATCACTAAAGGCCCAGCGCCAGAAATCCAGGACACGCGTGTCAGGAAACGGTTGGCCGTTCAGTCTCAATGACTCGTCGCCGGTCAGGTGACGAATTGACGGCGGGCTGTTCCAGGTTTTGGTCATAGACATCAGATTTGCCCCTTATTGCAGGTATGATTTTAAGGCACATTGTAGGACAGAAGCCCGTTCTCCGCATCTTGTGAAAGAACTGGTAATGGCCGCCATATACCGTCTTGCGCTTGTTTGTTTTGAACAGAGAGCATAAGATAGTTGTGCATGCTTTATGACAGTCCAGTCATTCCTGACCACAAAAATCCTCAGGCGGACAATGGAAAACAACTATCAACAGATTACCCTCTCGCAGCTAGAGTCCCATCTATGGGAAGCAGCGAATATTTTGCGCGGACCGGTTGATGCTTCCGACTTCAAGACATACATTTTTCCGCTGCTATTCTTCAAGCGGATTTCTGACGTCTATGACGATGAGCGGCAGAAAGCGCTGGACCAGTACGGTGAGCATTTCCCCGAAAGCCATCGTTTTCAGATACCTCCTGGTTGCCACTGGAACGACGTGCGCGAGCAGACGGCCAATACCGGTCAAGCGCTTCAAGCCGCGTTCCACGCAATCGAGAGCGCCAATTCCGTGGTGCTGTACAACATCTTCGGCGATGCACAGTGGAGCAACAAGGACCGCCTCTCCGATGCGCTGCTGAGAGACCTTATCGAGCATTTCTCCAAACTGCCGTTAGCGAATGGACACGTCGAACCTGACGCCCTGGGCCGCGCCTACGAGTTTCTCATCAAGAAGTTCGCCGACCTGACCAACAAGAAAGCCGGTGAATTTTACACGCCGCGCAGCGTGGTGGGCCTGATGGTAGATATTCTGGACCCGCAGGGAGGCGAGACCATCTATGACCCAGCTTGCGGGACCGGGGGCATGCTGCTGGCAGCCGTCAACCATGTTCGAGAGTCCGGCGAGCGAGTCGAGACGCTGTTCGGCAAGCTGTTCGGCCAGGAGAAAAACCTAACCACTGAGAGTATCGCCCGTATCAATCTGGTGCTGCACGGCTTGGAAGACTTTCATATTGCGCGTGGTGACACGCTGCGCGCTCCAGCTTTTTACACCGGAGACCGTCTGCAGCAGTTCGATTGTGTGATTGCCAATCCACCCTTCTCGCTGGAAAAGTGGGGCGACGAAGTATGGGAAAACGACCCCTATGGCCGCGCCTTCGCGGGGTTACCGCCGAAAACCAACGGCGATTTCGCCTGGGTACAGCACATGATAGCGTCGATGAAGCGGGATACCGGGCGAATGGCCGTTGTGCTGCCGCACGGTGTGTTATTTCGCATGGGGCAGGAAGGCAAAATCCGCCAGCACATTCTGGACCGGGACATCCTCGACGCCGTCATCGGACTCGGCCCCAACCTGTTCTACGGAACCGGGTTAGCGGCGTGCATTCTCGTCTTCCGGGTACAGAAAGATGCTCAACGCCGGGGCAACGTATTGATGATTGACGCCTCGTCACTTTTCCGCAAGGGACGCAACCAGAACTCGCTCTAAGCCGAGCACAGTGCTCAAATTTTGCAGTGGTATCTCAATTACCAAAATGTCGAAGGGGCGGTGAAAGTTGTCACGCTGGATGAAATCGCCGACAACGACTGGAACCTCAACATTCCGCGTTATGTTGAGCCAGTCATCGAAGAGGAGCAAATCAGCGTGCAGGAAGCACTTGCCCAGCTAGAAACAGCGCTCGATGAGGCATTCGCGGCAGAGGACAAACTGCGGGACCTGCTGCGAGAAGCGAGGTTGATGGAATGAATACTCAACCCCTCACCCAACCCGAACTCGAAGCCTATCTCTGGGGGGCAGCGACGTTGCTTCGGGGCTACATCGACGCGGGCGACTACAAGCAGTTCATCTTCCCGCTGCTGTTCTGGAAGCGCCTATGCGATGTATACGACGAAGAATCCCGCCGCGCAAGAGAGTGGGCGGACGAGGTCTTCCCCGAAGACCACCGCTTCCAGATACCCGACGGCGCTCACTGGAATGATGTGCGTGCCGTCTCGACCAACGTCGGCGTGGCGATTCAACACGCGATGCTTGCCATCGAGGCCACAAACCGCGATATGCTCAGCGGGATTTTTGGCGACGCGCCCTGGACCAACAAGGAGCGCCTCTCCGATGGCACGCTCCGCGACCTGATTGAGCATTTTCTCGTCGCAGACGCTTTCGATGGCACGCGTGTCAGACGATTTGCTCGGCAAGGCGTATGAGTTCCTCATCAAGAAGTTTGCCGACGACAGCGGCCACACCGCCGCCGAATTCTACACCAACCGGACCGTCGTACACCTCATGGCGCTGATGCTCGAACCGCAGCCGGGCGAAAGCGTCTATGACCCGACGTGCGGCTCCGGCGGGATGCTCATCGAAGCGGCGGAGAAGCTCAAACGCGAGGGCCGCGAGTACCGCACGCTGCAACTCTACGGCCAGGAAATCAACCTGATGACCTCGGCGATGGCGCGCATGAACCTGTTTATGCATGGCTTCGAGGATTTCCGCATCGTGCGCGGCGATACCCTCGCCCACCCGCATTTCCACACAGGCAATCGCTTGCAGCAGTTCGACGTGGTGCTCGCCAATCCTCCCTATTCCATCAAGCAGTGGAACCGCGCCGCATGGGAAAATGACCCCTACGGGCGCAACCGCTATGGGACACCGCCGCAGGGCCGCGCCGACTACGCCTTCTTCCAGCACATCATCGCCAGCCTGAAACCGGACACGGGCCGCTGCGCGATTCTGTTCCCGCATGGCGTGCTGTTCCGCGACGAGGAGCGCGCCATGCGCGAGAAGCTGGTCCGCGACGATGTGATTGAGTGCGTGGTCGGGCTGGGACCGAACCTGTTCTACAACTCGCCGATGGAAGCGTGCGTGGTCATCTGCCGCATGAATAAGCCAGAGACCTCGCGCGGCAAAATCCTGCTCATCAACGCGGTGAACGAAGTCACCCGCGAGCGCGCGTTCAGCTTCCTGCAAGAGAGCCACATCGAGCGCATTGTCCGCGCGTATCGAGACTTTGCCGACATGGACGGCTTCGCGCGGGTGGTGACGGTGGACGAGGTGCTTGAGAACCGCGCCAATCTGAATATCCCGCTGTATGTGCGCGGGCCGAACGGCAGCACGGGCGGCGAGCAGTCGCTTGAGGCGGTGATAGCCGAGTGGCAGGCCAGTTCGACGGCGGTGCGCAAGTCGATGACATTACTCATGGAATCTCTGAAGGATATTCGAGAAAGGTAACATTCACTAATGGGTACATTGAGTGACGATGATTTGAATCAGATGAATAGATTTCTGAAGAATCAGCGTGAAAACGACATCACCGACCCAGAAACCTTGCAGAGAGTAGCCGATAGAGTAGAAGGTTACATGAGACGAGTCAACCCGATGCATCCGACAAACCTTGAGGAAATTTCAGATGCACTTGACGGCTTTATCCGTCGGACTTATCCTGACAAACCGTCTGAAAAACGACCTGATATCGTATGCTTTATCAGCTATTCACACAAAAACAAAAACCACGCTGATAGATTAGTGTCTGATTTACGTTCCACACGGGCGTTGATTTGGATAGATAGAGAAAACATTCCGCCAGGCGCAAGATGGGATGTTGAAGTAGAAAAAGCAGTGAAAGAATGTACGCATTTTCTTCTGATTGTCACGCCTCAATCTATCGAGTCAAATAGTGTGAGGGATGAATGGAATTGTGCAATCGATGAAGGGAAGAAAGTTATTCCACTCATCTTTGACCCACATGAACTGCCTTTCAGACTTCGTAATTTCCAGTGGATTGTATTCCACGAGAGTTACGAGGATGGATTAAAAAAACTCTTGAGGGAATTGGGGCATTAAGAAAAATGAAGAACAATTCCTGGCCCCCCGTCCGTTTCGGCGACGTGGTTCGCGAAGTCCGCGAGACTGAAAATGACCCACTCAGAGCAGGCTTTGAGCGCTATGTCGGCTTGGAACACCTCGACCCGGAGTCGCTGCATATCAAGCGATGGGGCCAGATAGCCGACAGCGACATCACCTTTACGCGGGTATTCCGCGCGGGACAGGTGTTGTTCGGACGCCGCCGCGCCTATCAGCGGAAAGCAGCCGTAGCCGACTTCGACGGCATCTGCTCCGGTGACATTATTGTGATGGAAGCCAGAGAGGAACACCTGCTGCCGGACCTGCTGCCGTTCATTGTGCAGACCGAAGGATTCTACGACTATGCACTGCGCACATCGGCAGGGTCGCTGTCGCCGCGTACCAAGTGGTCGCATCTGGCCGCATACGAGTTCGCGCTGCCGCCGGAGGATGAGCAGCGCCGGATTGCGGATATTCTGTGGGCCGCAGACGCCGAAAAGGAAGCCCTGCTCAATGTTCAACTGAAGCTCCACCAACTCGCAGTTTCTGTTGGTTCAGAGGCGTTCCAAGAAAGTCAGCCTTGTATATTACTTGGGGAACTTGTCAAGCGAGATGAACTGTCCTTTCAGACAGGCCCCTTTGGAACGGTGCTTAAGGCTTCAAGCTATGTGGAACAAGGTATTCCGATTATCAATCCGGTCAATATGGCGGATGGAAAACTTGTCGTATCTGAGGGACCGTTCATTAGCGTAGAAGATGCTGAAAGACTATCAAAGTACAGAATGGAGTGGGGAGACATTGTCCTAGGTAGAAAAGGTGATGTAGGACGAGCAATTTTCGTGTCCGATGATTATGCAGGTTTCATTATTGGGTCTGACTGTATACGAGTCGGTTATTGGGTGAAACTGTCAAACCCACATATCTCTATTATTTTTTGCGCCATCCCGGAACTCAGTCCTGGCTGATGAGACACTCATCAGGGACTACAATGCCGGGCATGAATGAGCGCATATTGTCGCGTCTCAGCATACCTGTCCCTGACGAGAGAACTCAAAATCAAGTCATTTCTATCTTCAATAAACTCAATTCCGCCTTCCATGACCTTGATTCGAGAATTCATCGCAGCATTTCATTGAAAAGGAAATTGGCCGACAAGTTATTAAACATCTGACTGTAACCTTATAAGGACGAATGCATGTTTAACGAATCAAACAGCGTCGAAGACTTTATCCGCGATATGCTCTCGCACCGGCTCGACTGGTTTTTCAAGCCAGCCAAAGAACTCAACCGCTCCATCGGGGACGTGCTGCTCATGGACGAACTCACCGACGCCCTGCTGCGCCTCAATCCCGACATCGCCGCCCGGCCCGACTACGCCGACGAGGTGCTGTACCGGCTCAACGCCATTCTGCTCTCGGTGCACGGCGATGGGCTGGTGCGCGCCAACGAAGCCTTCGCCGAGTGGCTGCGCGGCGACAAAAGTATGCCCTTCGGCGAGAATCACCAGCATGTGCCCGTGCGCCTCATCGACTTCGACAACCTGGACAACAACACTTACCTCGTCACGCAGCAGTTGACCTTCAAGCCCGCGCGGATTGAGGTCCGCTTCGACCTCGTGCTGTTCGTCAACGGGATTCCGCTCGTCGTCGGCGAACTGAAAACGCCCACCCGCGACGCGATAAGCTGGTTCGACGGGGCCGAGCAAATCCAGACCTACGAGCGCGATGTGCCGGGCTTTTTCGTGCCGAACGTCTTCTCGTTCGCCAGCGAGGGCAAAACCTACCGCTACGGCTCGGTCGCCATGCCGCTGGATATGTGGGGTCCCTGGCGGGATGAGGATGAGCCGACGGTGAGCGGCCTGCGCGAAGTCGAAGACGCCGTGACGTGGGATGCTCACGCCGGAGGTGATTCTCGATATTCTGTGCTATTTCGCCGTCTTCGCCACCGACAAGAAGCACCGCCGCATCAAAATCATCTGCCGCTACCAGCAGTATCAGGCCGCCAACAAAATCGTCGCGCGCGTGCTGGCCGGGTATCCGCGCAAGGGGCTTATCTGGCATTTTCAGGGGTCGGGCAAGTCGCTGCTGATGGTGTTCGCGGCGCAGAAGCTGCGGCTCCACCCGGCGCTGCGCAATCCCACCGTGCTGATTGTGGTCGACCGCGTGGACCTGGATACGCAAATCACCGGCACGTTCAACGCCACCGACGTGCCGAACACCGTCGCCACCGATAACCGCGCCGAGCTTCAGCGGATGCTGGCGCAGGACGTGCGCAAGGTCATCATCACGACGATTCACAAGTTCGCCGAGGCGGACGGCGTGCTCAATGAGCGCGGCAACATCATCGTGATGGTAGACGAGGCGCACCGCACGCAGGAAGGCAACCTGGGGCGGCAGATGCGCGAGGCGCTGCCCAACGCATTCTTCTTCGGCATGACCGGCACGCCCATCAACAAGCGCGACCGGAATACGTTCTGGGCGTTCGGTGCCGACGAGGATGAGCAGGGTTACCTGAGCCGCTATTCGTTCGAGGACTCCATCCGCGATAAGGCCACGCTCCCGCTGCATTTTGAGGCGCGGCTGGTCGAGCTTCGGGTCGATAAGGACGCCATCGACGAGGCTTATGCCCGGATGACCGGCCATCTTTCCGAGGAAGACCAGTCTAATCTGGCGCAGATGGCCGGGCGTATCGCCGTGCTCATCAAAAGCCCGGAGCGCATCCAGGCGATTGTGGCCGACATCGTCGCAGCACTACCAGCAGAAGGTCGAGCCGAACGGCGTCAAGGCGATGGTCGTCACCTTTGACCGCGAAGCGTGCATCCTCTACAAGCGCGAGTTTGACCGTCTGCTCCCGCCAGAGGCTACCGAGGTCGTCATGACGGCGGCGCGCATCGACCCGGACGAGTGGCGGCGCTATGACCGTCCGAAAGACGCCGAAGAGCGCATTCTCGACAACTTCCGCGACCCGCATCACCCACTCCAATTCCTGATTGTGACGGCCAAGCTGCTGACCGGCTTCGACGCGCCCATCTTGCAGGCGATGTATCTCGACAAGCCGATGAAGGAACACAATCTGCTCCAGGCCATCTGCCGCACCAACCGCGTGTATGCGCAGCCGCCGGAGATGCCCGCCAAGACGCACGGACTGATTGTCGATTACATCGGCGTGTTTGATGATGTCGCGCGCACACTGACGTTTGACGAGGACGAAATCCGGCGGCTGATTACCAATATCGACGGGCTGAAAGCGCAGTTTCCCGACGCGATGCAGAAATGCCTGGGCTACTTCCCCAACGTAGACCGCACGGTGGAAGGATTCGAGGGACTGCTGGCTGCGCAGAACTGTCTGCCGGATAACGAAACTCGCGATGCCTTCGCCGCCGATTTCTCGGTTGCGGCGCGGCTGTGGGAGGCGATTTCGCCGGACCCGATGCTGAATCCCTATCGAAGAGACTATCGCTGGCTATCGCAGGTCTACGAGTCGGTCAAGCCGCCGAGCGGACACGGTAAGCTGCTGTGGCATGCGCTTGGTGCCAAAACGCTCGACCTCATCCACGAGCATGTGCACGTCGAGACCGTGCGCGATGACCTCGATACTCTCATTATGGATGCGGATTTTGTCGAGGACCTGCTGACCCACCGTACTCCGGCCAGCGCCAAGAAACTCGAAGCCAAGCTCATTGCTCGGCTGCGCAAACACGGGAACAATCCCAAGTTCATCAAGCTCGGCGAGCGCCTGGAAGACCTCAAGAACCGCTATGAGCAGGGGCTGATGACCAGCATCGAGTTCATCAAGATGCTGCTGGAAATTGCCCACGATGTAGTCCGCGCCGAGAAAGAAGTCGCCCCAGAGCCAGAGCCAGAAGAGCGTGGTCTGGCCGCGCTGACCGAGTTGTTCAATGAAATCCGCAGCGAACGAACGCCGGTCATGGTGGAGCGTATCGTCAAGGACATTGATGAGATTGTGCGAATTGTGCGCTTTTCCGGCTGGCAGAGCACTCGCCAGGGCGAGCGGGAGGTCAAGCAGGCGCTGCGCCGCACGCTGGCTAAATACCAACTGCACCGAGAAGAGGAGTTGTTCAACAAGGCTTACGGCTACATCGCGGAATATTATTAGGGCGCAGACCGGTCGTCAGAGGTTCGCGCAGGAAATGCAGTAGGTCACGCGTGTCCTGCGCTTCTCTCTATCCTAATGTCATGAGGAATTCCTCCGCTGCGCGCTGTGCCTCTGTGACTTCCTGATAGAACATAACGCGCATCTTCGGGTCGGTGTTGCCTGCCAACATGGCCGACAGGGGGAATCCCCGCTGGCACAGGCACAGCACCGGCTTGCCCAGGTGGTGCAGTGCATACGCGATTTCGAAGCCCACACCAAGCGAGGGCACGGTTACCTCGGCGATGACGGCGTCACTTTGTTCGAGCAGCGCGATGTCCTGCGTGAATATCCGCTGGTCGGTCGTCTGCCGCTCGTCGGCCTCGACCGTCACCGATGCGACGTGCTCGGATAACACCACATGCCCGCCTTGTTGAAGATGGTGGACAATTGCCTCATAGGTGGGCTGCAGATTGCGTCCTGCGCGGATGGATACGGCGAAGTAGATGTTGGTCATTTAACCATGCCCCCGAAACGACACTAGCCATACCCCACTGAGGATAGCCGCGCCGCCCAGAATCGCCAGAGGTCGCAGAGGCTCATCCAGCACGATGGCCGCCAGCGCCACGGTAACCAGCGGCTCGATGTACAGGAACGCGCCCAACTGGGATGCCTTCAGCGTCGACAGCGCATCATACCAAAACAGATACGCCAGTGACGAGACAAATAAAATCGTGAACGCCAGCGCCAGCCACCCCTCCAGGTCGAGTAGGCCGAACGCCTGCCAGCCCTCCCGTGCCACAAACAGGGGTAATGTCATCAGGCAGCCCAGCGCCATGATGTGGACGGTCACGACCGCCGCCGGGAGCCGACCGACAATCCGCTTACTGAGCACCGAGGCAACCGCCCAGGTTATCGCGCTGGAAAAAGCCAGTAGGTCGCCGCGTGTGCTCGGCAGACCAAAGATGTCCAGACTGCCCGTCCGGGCCATGACGATGAGCAGTGCGCCGACCATGGCGAGAAAAAAGCCGAGCAACTGGAACCGGCCATAGGTTTCACCGAGAAACTGCCAGGCCAGCAGCGCGATAAACACAGGGGTCAGTGCTACCATCCAGCCGGTATTGCTGGCCGTCGTCAGGCTCAACCCAATGGCCTGAATGGTCAGGTGGAGCGCAATCCCGACAAAGGCCAGCAGCACTAACTGACCCAGCAACCGCCGGTCGTGGACCATGCCGGTCCACTGCCCCCGGCGCTTGAGCAGCGCGAACAATATCACCGAGCCGCCGAACGTGCGGACCGGAACCAGGACCACCGGGTCAATCTGGTCCACGATGATTTTGGTGGCGACAAAGGATGCGCCCCACACCACGACCGTGACCAGCGCCTTGAGGTGAGCGATGAAGAACGCGCGATTTCTATCGTGGAGTTGTTGGGTGGAAAATGCGGGTGCTTCGTTCATGGCGTCGTTGTTCTCTCACAGGTGATGAAGCACAGGTATGGGAGACGAGTGTATCACGTTTGGCACGGTTCTTTTCGAACCGTCTATTCCTACTGCCGGTGAAATCGTGCGCCGGGCAGTGCTGGAAACAAGATGCAGATTGCTCAGCCAATACCGCTCGTATGGCGGTATCAATATCGGTCATCGTCCTCCACCCACAGCAGCTTGAGCCGTTTCTCAAACCCGCCCCGCTGGTCGCGCCGTTCCTGCTGAACTCGGAGCACTAGTGCTCCATCGATGCCATGCGCCGCCATCACGGCCTCAATGACCTCGTAAAGGTCCGCTAACTCCGTCACCAGCTTGTCGCCAGACGCCGCGCTCGCCTCTTCTGCTTCTTCCACGAGCTTGGTCAAGAGCGCCTGCCGATAGTCGGCTTCTGACAGGGTCTCCGTCTCGCATCGTTTGCCTTCGGCCTGGAGAATGTCCGGTATTCGGTCCCGAATGAGCTTGCTGTATTGGATGCGTGCCATAGCGTCCTCCCATCAGAACTACCTGAGATTGCGCAAACTGACCAGCGAGGAGACGAAGTCCATCACCGCATGGGCCGGTCCCTGAGCAAGATTGCCGAGTGGAACAGCCAAGAGGCGCAAAGCTTGAGTATAGCATGGCTCTCCGTTTGTCAGGGACATCTCTCTGTGGTTTATAATCAGGTACAACGCCACCTAGTCCGATATCTCACATCCTAGACACAATTACTCCCGCCCGAAAAAAACACGATTTCTCCGAGGGGGCGGCAATGAAACTGGTATTTATCTCCTATTCTAGTAAAGACCGCGATTTTGCGGACCGTCTGCGGGCAGACCTGCAAACCAATGGCGTCGACGTCTGGATAGACCGGACGGGGTTGAAGGCAGGCACCCGCGACTGGGAACAGGCCCTGCGGGATGCCATCCGAAATGCGCAGGCGGTTGTCCTGGTCGCGTCTCCCAATTCTCGCCAATCGAACCCGGTCAAAGGTGAGCTGGCTATCGCGGAGATGTACGCGTGCCCAGTATTCCCAGTCTGGGCGAGTGGTGAGATGTGGCCAGAAAGCATCGCGCTGGACCGCATCACCATGCAGTATATCGATGCGCGTGGCGATGCCTACGGAGATGCTGTTCTGGAACTTGTCGAAGCTCTGGGACTGATGCCCATTTCGACAGAGCATTCCCAGTCTGTGCCGAAGCTAGACTTCGAGCCGCGCAACCCCTACAAGGGCTTGCGCGCGTTTCGTGAAAGCGACGCGGATGATTTCTTCGGGCGCGATACACTTGTTGACGAATTGGTCTCGATGTTCGCTGAGCGGCTGGACAGCGACCGGCGGCTGTTGGCCGTGGTTGGGCCGAGCGGGTCAGGCAAATCCAGCGTGGTGATGGCCGGGCTGCTGCCCCGGCTGCGGGCTGGTGCGCTTCCAGGCAGCGCGGAGTGGGTGTATCTTGACCCCATTGTCCCCGGCGGGCGACCCCTCGAAAGCCTGACGATTACGTTGTCCAATGCACTCCATAGAGCCAATACAATCATCCGACAGGATTTGGACGACCCGGATGGGCGTGGCTTACACATTTTGGGTCGTCAAGTGGTAGGACAGGCCGATAGAAAGCTGCAGCTACTCATCGACCAGTTTGAGGAGCTATTCACGCAGACGATAAACGACAATGAACGGCGGCAGTTCATCGCCCTGCTGGTGGCGGCAGTTTCCGAGCCCAAAGGACCCGTCACGGTTATCCTGACGCTGCGCGCGGACTTCTACGACCGGCCGATGGAGTATCCAGCGCTGTTCGACCTGCTGCAACCCCATCTCCCCGTACCGCCCATGTCGATTGACAACTTGCGCGATGTGATTGAGAAACCGGCTGCCCTGCCCGACGTGCAAGTGACGTTTGAGAAAGGCTTGGTGGGGGACCTGCTGTTTGAGGTGCGCGAGCGCGTAGGCGGGCTGCCCCTGCTGCAATTCACCTTGGACCAGCTCTTCGAGCAGCGCGACAACCATACCCTGACCCTGGCGGCCTACCGGGAGATAGGTGGGCTGCGCGGGGCGCTGGTACGCCACGCCGAAGCGACCTATGCGGAACTGGACACTAACGACCACCGCCAGTTGGCGCGCACACTGTTCTTGCGCTTGATTCAGCCGGGTGCGACCGAACAGGACACCACCCGCCGTCGCGCGGATATGTCAGAACTGGAACTGCCTGATACAGGCCAGACGCAAATCTTGCGTGAGGTCGCCGACACGTTCGTTACCGCGCGGTTGCTGACCACCGGAGAGGTAGCGGGCAAAGCGACCATTGAGGTGAGCCACGAGGCGCTCATCCGGGAATGGGAGCGGTTGGGCGGTTGGCTGACCGAGGCCCGCGACGACATCGTTATCCAGCAGGATGTGAGCAACGACGCGGCGGCCTGGATAGACGAAGGGCGAAAACCGGATGACGACCTGCTCTACCGGGGAACGGTGCTCGAAGCACAACTGACTTGGGCCGCGCGGAATATACCCAGCAAGGATGAACAGGCGTTTCTTGAAGCCTCGCAGCAACAGGAACTCGGACTGGCGGAAAAAGAACGCCGCCGCCAGCGCCTACTTTTTCTCTCAGGATTGGCAGTTATTATGGTGATTTTCGCCTCTCTGGTGGCTGTGTTAATCATTCTTTCCAGAGACAACGAAGGCTTGCAAAACGAAGTAAACGCATTTCAAGTAGAGGTTCATGCTTTTGAAATACGCCAGGAGCGGATGGAAACATTGGCAGCCGGAGGTGTAGGGTTTGTACCTTTTGGCAAAGACCAACCACCGCAGGTGATATTCGCTAGCGCCACCCAAATTGCGGCCCTCAACAACTTGGATAGCCATAACCCCGTCATTGACGAAGCCTATAAAGCACAGTATGGGGTCGAAATGGTGCAAGTGCCCGTAGGGTGTTTCTGGATGGGCAGCGTGCTTGGTGATAGCGACGAATATCCAGTTCATGAAGTGTGTTTCGATGAACCGTTCTGGATAGACCGTTACGAAGTGACATATGAACAGTTTGACCGTCTCAAGGGAGAAGCGGTTGCTACACCTTCCTGGACGAACCTCAATCAGCCACGCACCTCCGTAACTTGGTTGGAGGCATGGGATTTTTGTGTGAAGCGTGACGCGTACATGCCGACGGAGCGGCAATGGGAATATGCAGCCCGCGGACCAGACAGTCCGGAATATCCCTGGGGAAATGATTTGCCCGAAGTCTACTCCTACCTGAATAGCCCGGACTTTGCGAACTCATACGTCGAAGAACCAGTGGATGTCGGCAGCAGTTCTCAGGACATATCGTGGGTAGGTGCACATGACATGAGTGGCAACGTGTCAGAATGGGCGAGCTCGTTGTACAGCGGAGAGTTTGTCATTATGTACCCGGAGCATTTTGACCTTGAGTACGACAACCTTCACATACGCGGACTTCGCGCCGTTCGCGGTGGTTCATACGAGTCTGAAATTGACGGTTTGCGCGCGGCAGCGCGGGGCACTGCCCCGCCTGAGGATACGACTGAGGCTATTGGTTTTCGATGCGCCCGCGCTGACAAGCCAAATAGCTCAAAGTAGCTAACCGCTGAGCATGTCAGGGTCCACAATCCACCCTTCTGCAGGTAGACACCCTACGGGAATGCCATATGCGTTCTGCGAACTTGCCCATGCGGCTTGTATGGCACACAACACCGCGTCCAGCCTGTCGCCGGACGGGTCGGCAATAAAGTCTTCGGCCAGGGCATCGTCGAGTGCCAGGTCAAAGCCGTAATAACTGCGAACATTCCGTTCGCACGCCGTTCACAATGGCACGCCGCGCCTCTTGATGGGCGGGCGTCTGCTTGCTCCGGTCATCACTCTTATACCCACTCATGCTAATCCACTTACGCGCTACCAGCGCGGGATAGGCTTCGACCACGACCCGGCTGTCGCCGTTCATGTGGCATGGCACGACCTGTACACCGGATTTCAGCAGGCGCGGCGCACCCTGGAAGAACATCCGCCCCACCGGGACGCCATAGAGCATCATCGGGCTGCGCGACTTGGCTTTCTCATCCGTCTGCCGCAGGTGCTGCTTGTCTCCTTTCGCGCGGGGTTCACGATACGCCGTAAGTGCTGCTTCGAACTCCTGCATGGTCATAAGCGAGACTTTGCTCACGTACTCTGCCCACGTTTCGCCCCATGCCAGGTTCGTGACCAGCTTGCGGCACTGCCCGAACGGGAAGTCCAACCCAGCAATCCAGGGCCCGGGTTGCGCGAGGAAGGCTTCAAACTGCTCGAAGGTGGTGAAGGTGGTGAAATCCTGGACACGCAGCGTTTGGTCTTCGAGCGTGCAGGTCGCGCAGGTAATCGGCTTGTGCCGGTTGGGTGCGCTGGTGAAGTCAAGGCCATGGATAGTCATCGAATATGTCTCCTCGCTTCTGCTGTGAAAAACCTATCGAGATAGGGAACGCACCACACTCGGCATCGAGATATTGCGCATCCTACGAAATCTGTCGCGTTCTGCGAAGTTGGTGTCCAGAGCGTCTTCAAGGACAAGCTCGAAGCCGTGCTGCACATCATTGATAGTTTTCAGTTACTCATCCGCCACAGATAGGCATTGTTACGCTTGTAACACCCCCACAGTGCCACGACAGCCTTAACCTGCTGTGTTGGTACAAGCCCCTTGGGTTGGTCCATCCTGGCGGCCCACCGTGCCCAGCTACGGAACAGCGCCTCATGTGCGACTTCAATGCTAGCAGCACGGTCATCGCCGCTCGGAGTTAGCAATCGCGCGTTGGTGAAATCTTCCGACAGCCGCCAGTTCTCTGGGTTCGATTCGAACTCACCACGTGTGGTACGATGGGGGTTCTCCGATAGACCAAAACAGGTGGTTTACCCGCGGTTTACCGCCCCTTGGAGCGCTTCGCGATAGACAGGCCCTGTACGGCCGCTTCCCCTCCACCAGACCGTGCTGCAGCTCGCCTGGCGGCGTTCCCATGCGAGACCAGAAAATCACCACGACGATGTCACATTCCAGCGGCTTAGTCATGCCTAGTTCGATAGCCTTCTGTGGACTGAGGCTGGCCGGCAATCGTGTATCAGCCATGGTTACCCCTCCGCTGGTCATGCATACCGCCCCTCATTATAGACCGTCTCCGGCAGCGCGAATAATTGCGCCGTCCGGCGTGGCGAGGTATAATAGTAGGTGTTGTGACTCCCTGTCACTCCATAGCCCTAAAATCTTCTACGACTCGCAAACCTCTGCGAAGCGTCCCACGACAAACTCTGTTTTCCCCTGCCTCCGCTCCAGTTGTTCACATCCTCTCAGGAGTTCCGCTCCATGTCTCAAACGATTCCCCTCACGCGCGGTCAATCCGCCCTGGTCGATGATGCTGACTACGATAACCTCCGCCAGTGGCAATGGCTGCTGGTCGGCGATGGCTATGCAGGTCGCTTCGACCATACCGTCCGCCCCCACCGCCTTATCTACATGCATCGGTCGGTCATCGATGCCCAGCCCGGCGAGCGCGTCGACCACATCAACGGCGATAAGCTCGACAACCGCCGCGACAACCTGCGACTGGTCACGTCTGCCCAGAATCAGCAGAACAAACGCCCCTCGTCAAACTGCACGAGCGGCTACAAAGGCGTGTGCTGGCACAAAGGCACCGGCAAGTGGCACGTGCGCATCACCGTCAACGGCCAGCGCCTGCACCTGGGTTATTACGCGGACCTGGAAACCGCCGCCCTGCTCTACGATGCCGCCGCACGGCACTTCTTCGGTGAATACGCCCGCCCCAACTATCCCGATAGACCCACTCCGCCCCAGATTGCGGGGTTGCTGGCGCACGTCATCGCGCTGCGCGCTACCGAACACCCCGTGGCGAAGACGGCCAGTGCGTGCTGCGGGCAGTGTCCGCTGTGCAGCCGCTGCAAAGGACATCAGGAATGAGTGTCATGTGCGGTGATACGGCGTGCGGAAGGGGGAAGCGCCCGTCCCTAAAGGTTGACCCCCACCACTGGACCAGCACCTACGACTTCGCGCTGGACCTCTTCCACACGGCCCACGAGCAGCGCGAGAGCTTCCTCTGCGAGACGGAGTACGAAATCTTCTGCCAGTTCGCCAACCACGCGATTCTGGCCTGCTGCGGCGGCTGCCCGGACCCGATTTACCTGTTCACCGTCGCCACGCCCATGCAGATTGCGCAGTCGTTCTTGTAGCCTGGCGCTGGCATCAGGCCGACCTGGGCATCGAACCGGACTGCTACGACCACCTGGAGAGTGACCTGTGAGAGAAGAGCCGGCCCGCCCCCTGCCGGTAGAGCACCGGCGACCTGTAGATAGCATGGAGCACATGTGCTCCACAATGAAAGGGATAATGCACATGAACGAAACCACCAACCTTGACCACCTGACGCCGGAGTTCCTGAGCGACGTGCTCATCACCGCCTTCGACGGCGGCTACGGCGCGTGCTCGTACTGGGCGCGCTCTGGTGGACAGTGACCAGGCGGACGACATTCTGCTCAGCGTCAGCATCCGCGAGTGCGACGAAGATGGCGAGCCGACCGGCCCGGTCCTGGTCGTGGACCACGACACCATCCGGCGCGGCATCCAATACGCCCTTGAAGATGATTACGCGGACAATTTCCCGACCTGGTACGGCGACCTTGTGCTCGCCGTGGCCGACAACGACGCCGGCAACATCGACGCCGAAATTGCAGATGTCATCGTGCAGATGGCGCTGTTTGGCGAGCTTGTCTACGGGTAGCCCGCGCGGCCTGATTGTCCTGGCCCTGCCACCCAAACAATGACCGGTATTTCGTATCACACCCTAACCGAGGAGACCTGATGACACCGCAACACCTACACGACCTGACCCTGAATGAACAGGCTCGCGCTGAACGGGCGGCCTGGGATGCCTGGCAGGAACGCGAGAAAATCTACAACCCGCCGCCCACCACTGATGGCAGCGACCTGGTTCACGAGAACCGGCGCGTGATGAAGGTCCTGACCGACCTGGTGGGGTGGCTGCCCGCGCTGCTGGGCGTGGTGATGTTGGCGTCGATTGTCGTGTCGCTCGACAAAACGGCCAGCGCCTTCGAAGCCAGCGTGGCTCACAAGGACGGGTTGTGGGGAGCTTGGAGCTACATCGTGGCCGGGTCGGCGGTCATCATGGCCGACGCAGCACTGGTCATTGCCGAGTTCGCCCTGGTCCGCGACCAACTGGCGAAAGGACTGCACCGGGAGGTGTTCACCTTGAAGAGCATCACGCGAAGTTGGCGAGTCTTCGTGGGCAAAGAACCACCCCTCGACTGGCACGAGATGGCCGACCCGGCCCTGAAGTTCTACGCCAAGTTCCTGTTTTGGCTGGTGGTCAGCGCGAGCATCTTTGCCGTCATTCACACCGGGAGCATTGACGGCCTGGACGACTTGACCTTCGAGAATGGGCTGCTCATGTTTACTGGCATTGCCGGCGCACTCTCGCTGCGCTTCATCGGGCGGCAGGTGGCCCACCAGGTCTATGAACTCGCGCGCAAACGCGAAGCCTTGGAGAACCGGGACCTAGTTGCGCAGTGGACCGAGCAGTTGAAAGCCGCCTGGGCCCAGCCAGGCGTGGGAGACGTACTGGTCAAGCAGGCGCTCCATCAGGCGTTCCTGAAGAAGAACCGACTGCCGCCCGGCGCGGGTTCACCGTATCTGCTTGATGGCCGGAACGAATGAGGAAGGAGAGGACGAGCTTGTCGCCATCCCTTTTCTGCCCTCGCCGACGAATTCCGTCGGGCCTTTGACGGCAGCGCCGCGCAAGGAATGGCAATCGGTAGACATGACCGAGACGAATGGGTTGCTCACGAGCCATCTTGGCGGCAATGCGCGAGCAGCCCGTTCGCGGGCCAGTGCAATTTGAGCGCCTTGCCGGCGAAGCCTGTCCAGTGGACAGTTGTCCACTGTCCACTGAGGGAAATCAGACGGTCTACACCCGTGACCTGATTGTTGAAGCCGGGCAGCGATATACCCGCAACGGCCATCCCAAGCTATTTCGGTGTGTGGATTTGCTGGACCGGCGTGGTGATGTGGGTGGCATGTCCTACCGCGCCATTGCCCGGCTCTTTCAAGCGGAAACTGGCGGCACCATCAGTCCGACCTGGGCAGGAGTGGCGAAGAACTACTGGCTCGCGCGGCGCAGAGTGTAATCAAGGGCGGCGGCCGTGGCGTCCTCTGTCATCATCGAAGCGGGCAACGAAGGTGGCCAGAACATGCGGGGTATGGCTGGAAACTTTGCTTTTCCTCTCAAATTGAGGTAAAATGATGTCTAGACTCCTCTTCAACAGCGTCCTCTCAGGACGCGTGTTCAAGATGTGCAGTCTCCTTTCGTGCGGGGTGCATGTCGTCGGTCAACCTTGTGGCAGGGGGCCCGGCATTCAAAGACTGCACCCCGTGGACAATCAGCCAGGGTAGACACTCGCTCGCCCTGTTTTTATTTCCTCGAAAGGAAGGTGAACCGATGCTCGAAAGTCCTCTGTGTGTAAGCCTCATCTTCGGCGTGCTGGTGGTGGTTGTCGCGGAAATGCTGGCGCGGAAGGAGCAGCCAGTGCTCGCCAAGCCCAAGCGCAAGCGCCAGCCGGTCCTGGAAGACGACTCAGACCTGGACGAGCCTTACCTCTACGGCATCCTGGATGATATGGACCGCGCTGACCGGGAAAGATAGAGGTGCCTTCGGATAAAACAAGGCCCCGTAAGACCGGGGCCTGTTGGTTAGGCGGGGGCGGCTTAGTTTGCACCGCCAGAGGTAACTTCGGACTCAGTCTTGCTGCCTGCTTCCAGTTCCTCCAGCACGGCGCATGTATGCGTTCATGTGGTCGAAGAACTCGTATGTGGCGGCTTTAAGCCGGTAAAATTCCTCTACGGTGAGGTACATCCCCATGACGAGGAACCGTTGGGGGGCCGGCTGATGGCGAGAGAGGTTCGTGGACATGAGAGGGTTCCTTTCGGGGTAGATGGTGCGGCGGACAAGATGGAAGTGCGTTGTGGCGGGGTGGTGCGTGCGAGGGCGGGGTCATAACCGCCGTCCCCCTACGCTAAACCTTGCTGAGCGGACATCGTAGGGCCGGTTTTTGTGCGAAATTGTTCGACGCTGCTTGGCGCGTGTCGGGAAATTTCACGTTATCTGATAGGTGGTATCCTCCTTTACCTTCACCCACGTCAGCGCGGGAGTGCACTTGCTCGCCGGCAGCTTCGCCCGGAGCGCCTCCACTATCGCCAGCCAAGCACGAAGCTCCGACGGGTTATCCGGCAGGGGCGGTATGAGCGCCTCAAGCAGCGACGGCGCGGGTTGGTAACGAAACCCAAGCCGGTGAAGTAGTAGGCGCATCTGCCGAGGGCAAAGCCATATACCGGTCCGCTCTGTCATGACGCGGCACAGAAGTGGCACCGTCCAGCCGGGGGCGTCGTCAATAGTCCATATCCTCCGGGGTTTCCGCCAAGATGCTCTCAAGAGTGTCGATGTAATCCTGGTCCGCTTTCGGTGGCCGGCCCGACCTCGCCCGGTCCGGTAAGCCGGCGGGGCCTTCCTGACGATAACGCCGCCGCCATTTGCGAACGGCTTGAACTGAGACGCCGAGCGCCGCCGCGACCTCCTGTGCCGAGTGACCCTCCTGGAGAAGTTGAATCGCCGCGGCTCGCCGCTGTGTTCGCGATAGAGGCTGCGACTCAGTGCGTTCGTCAGCTTCAGGTGTGATATTTCCGGGTTTTTCCGATGAAGTGCGCATGATTGCTCCTTGTAGATAGGTTGCAGGCTTGATGGAAATCTTCGAAACTACGGCCGCCCGTTGAACTTGCAAGCCCGGAGCACTAGTGCTCCAAGTCAACAGGGGTTGCCCATCCGATATGGTACTGGGCAGCCCCTTCTGGTAGGCAATACACGAGCCAGCTAGGCAACGCTTCCACGTTTGTGCTGTGCCACCTCACCTGGCTGCTTAGGCTTACTTTCGTTCAAGTCGATACGGTAGTACGCCGGATTGAACTTGACGTGTACGCCGCCCGTCTCGCCGTCACTGACTTTCTCGACCATTAGCGCTCCGAGCGACGATGGCTGGTCTTTGAGTTCCCAGTAGACCGGGCGACCAGCGTTATCTATGTGCTGTTGACCCTTGCTGTCGCACATTGCCAGGTTCTCTTTGGCGTAGGCGCGCATGATGCGCACCACAATCTGCGCCTGCTCGAAGATGACCGAGCCGTTCTTGGGCGTCTTGCGCTCGTTGTCGGTGTACTTCGCGTTCATGTTGTCTTGCGCCGCCACCCACATGTAGACGCGGTAACGCTTGGCGATGCGCTTGAAGAACGACGCACGGGCATCATTCTGCCGCCAGTCTTCGGCCTTGGCGCTGACTTCCAAGCCACCCACGCCGAGCAAGCTGTAGTAGTCCACGATGACCACGAGGCCGCGCCCGGCTGCGCTCGACATAGCCTTGTACTGCGCGACCTGCGCCTCGAACTCGGTTGCTGACACGTCAGGCGCGTAGCAGAAGAAGATGCGACCCTTCTCCTTTTGGCAGCGTTTGTAGTTCTCGGTCATTGAGGTGAACTTCGCCCAGGCTATCTTTTCTTTTGGTTTGTCGCCACGAAGGTTGAATCCACGCTTCGGGTCCACCAGGTCCTTGACCTGCACCCAGGTGTGTCGGCTCACCCAGCGGTCAAACATGCTCTCCGTCAGGGTCTCCATATACACGAACAGCACGTCAAAGCCCTGCTCGTGGGCAAAGTCATGCGCCCAGTCGAGCAACACCGTCGTTTTGCCCATGCCGGACTTCGCGGCCAGCACGCCAAGCTCGCCTTCGCGCTGCGGGGGCAAGCTCACTCAGGGTTAATCTGGAACTTGCCCATACTCTTGATGGCGTCGGGCCAGCCGATGACGCGCCCGACCAGGTCACGGACGACCTGGCGCTGGTACTCGGTCATCTCGACCCGAATGGTCGGTTTTACTCCAGGGGGTGTGTAGTTTGTCATTGGGCTTCTCCTTCGCTATAGCCCGGTGGCATGGTATCAGGCAAGTCATCGGGTAGGTTATCGTTTGGATTGCCCACAAAACCGAGATACTCACGTTCTTCGGGCGTGTACTCGTTCTCGCCCACCTGTTCAGACAACCCGTCCTGGAACCAGTCATAATTATTTGCAATCGTGCCGGCGAGACCCTTCGAGCCGCTGCCTTTAGCATTATCTCTCCACCAAGGGAATGACTTTTCCGTAATCCAGTTCTTGAAGGCATTCCCAATACCCTCGTCGTCGTAGAGGCTGTTGGGCGACGGCGCATCTTCCACCTCTTCGCTCTTGCTAGCGTCACCCAGGATGTCACGCGCTTTTCGCGCCAGCACGTTCTGTCTGAGCAGTCCGCAGAGAAAACGCTCAAGCTCCGTGTAGTCTTCGGGGATGGACGGCTTGCTTTTTCCCTGGTCAAGGTCTTTGTCCCGATTATCCGCAACGACCCCGGATTCGACAGGATTGCCAGCAACTGAGCCAACGAGGGAGGCCGGGGCGGCAGACCCGGTTATTTGTACTTTCTTATCTGTAGTACCTTTAAGAGCTTTACTACCTTTGCATGCGCCGTCCGAATATGCGCTTGGCGCATCAGGGTGACATGCGTTTGGCGTATATGCGCTTGGCGAATAACCGACACTCTCGACCTCTTCGTTTAGGAACGCGACCACATTACCGGCACCGATGTGTGACAATTCCTGCATCATGGCCTTGACGGCTTCATCGGTTTGGTAGAGGTAGGGCACTACTTCGTCGTCGAACCGCATGAGGCCCGTAAGTTGATACACATACTTACTGGGCGGCAGTTCGCGTTCGTCCTCAACGCGATATTCATAGGGAACGTTGTAGATTGCCCCGTGTTCAAAGAGCCAACGAATTGCTGCAGAGACACGGGCCTGGTTAGTCCCTATTTCTTTCGCAATAAGGTCCTGTCCGGGCCAGCATCGATTACGTTGGTTGCTATGGAGAATAAGAACGGTCAAGACGGGCCAACGAAATTCCTGACCCTTCCCGCCCTCGCGAAAACTGTGCAGGTGACTGCGCATTTCCCAGTTCAGTGTTGATGTCATGTATGACTCCCCTTTCGCTGTTGACTAGACGGCCTTAGCATTTCGCTGGACTCTATGCGAGGAGACGATATCCTCGCTGAGCGGCGAATCTTGTAGCCTAAGCAGATGAGAATGGTCTGTTGCCGTGCCACGGGGTATTGCTGATGCATGTGCAATCCCTTTCGTTTAGGAGTGCCCGCTCTCGTGGCAGGAGAGCAGTACCAAGTTACCGATAGATTCCGCGAACTGGCCACTTCGGGCCAATCCGCATTTGTTGGCACCCCGCAGACAACAACTCGGGGGTGACAACGGAAAATATTATAACGCTATCATTAAATTAATGCAAATTCTAATCATTACTTCACAGCGTCGGCATGTCAGCACAGTCGGCATGCCTAATCAAGTCCTGGTAATGTTGAGGCGACTTCCTTCTGAAAATGAGTGTCCGTTTTGGGCGGATGAGAAAAAGCAAGTTGGTGATACTTGCTCACCATCGCTCTATTTGCCCTTGGGCGATAATACAACTCGGGAGATTATCTCGGCCACCGAAGGATGAGCTGCGTTCGCCGTTTGCTGACTCGATACTCGTCGGGCGAGAGGGGGTAGTCGATATCCGATGGAACGATGCGGACATGCAGGTTCTCAACACTGGGATGCCCGGCGTCGTGCCAAGCCGTCAGTTGGTCAATCAGTTCGGTTGCCAGGCTACCGTTGGGACCGTATTGACAGACCATCAACCGAAACGGCGTGGACTCTGAGGATTCGTCAAGGATAGGCTGCTCGGTGGGGCGCATCAGCAGACACAGCTCATGTTCACGGATTACCCCACTCGTGAAGGTGCACTTGTTCTCACCCGAAATGGCGAGGAGGACGGGGATGATACCCTGTTCGGCCACCTCTCCTTGCGCCATCAGCGTGCAGAAACCCGCTTCACGCAGGGACAGCCACGGCTCTACCCCAAACCACACGTCGTGGGCGGTCACGGCTATACCGGTATCCAAATCGCGGCGAGGACCGGTCAGCCATTCGTAGATAGTCTGGGAGGATGCGGAAGGGCTTTCCACGCTCCAGAACTGAAGGCCTGGTGCCGGCCCAAGCTCGCGCGTTAAGTCAGGAGCGACGAAATCCCCACGGAGTCCCATGAAGCCGCAAGGGGCAACTGAGATGCTTTGCCAATAGTCGCCAGCTCGCTCAAGGGCAATGGAAAGCTGTCGTCCTCGGATGGTGAGGGGCAGCACCAGCCGTCCATCGGGTTTCAACTGCTCTTCCCACGCAGCGGCGATGTCCCACGCGGCCACCGTCAGAATGATGCGGTCATAGGGTGCCGCCTCCGGATAGCCGTAGGCACCATCGGTGCAGACAGCCTGCACCTGACTCCAACCAGCCGTGGCCAGCCGTCCTTGTGCGCTCGAGACGATGTCCTCATCGATGTCGAGTGTGACGATTTGACCGGCCTCACCTACGATGTGAGCCATGAGCGCCGCGTTGTAGCCCGTCCCGGCCCCAATCTCCAACACTCGGTGGCCGGGCTGTAAATCAAGCTGCTCCAACATAATCGCCATAATCGCCGGCTGCGACGAGGAACTGACCGCTACGTCATCCTGCCATTTCGTCGGGATAGCCACGTCACTATACGCACGTTCCAACGCAGCATCTGGCACGAACAAATGCCGCGGGACCGTCTGAAAAGCAGCTTCAACTTCGGCGACCGGATGACCCCTTGCTCCTTCAATTGGGCAACAAGCTGCTGGCGGAGGACCTTGGCTCGGTCATCATCATAGGCAGGGGATTCTGATTTCATGGGTCATATTCCCTCGCACGTCTTTTTATTGAGTTAATCACATTGCGGCCAATGTACCACGAAAATGGCACCAAGGTTAGGAGGTAAAAGTGAGATGCCGGGGTGCATCTTGGCGTTATGCTTTGATTTCAGCGAATCGCCCCATAGGGCAGAAAAGCGTGAACTCCACGTACCTGATTAACAATCTGGGTGATACGCATATCGACCGCTACACTAGCTAGTGCCAGGGCATGAACCCGGTCAACCTGATACAGTTCACTGAGCAAGGATAACATGCCCTCCAGGGCGAGATACGTTGCCTCCAGCAAATCCTCATGGAAGCCGAACGTGAGCCAACCTGTTGGGGTTTTGGCTCGTGGCATCGTCAGCGCCAGGTGTTCATTGAGGCGAAAAGTGAGTTCAAGCTGTTCCATGGGACACTCAATTGCCGTGACACTCACTTCGCCATCACCTTGAGCAGCGTGTCCATCACCAACATAGAACAGCCCCTCATTCACGGGAATGGGTAAATAGAGGGTTGACCCGGAAGTGAGTTCCCTGCAATCGATATTCCCCCCGCAGAACCGCGGCGGAACAGTCGAGTGTTTGCCCGGTTCGTCGGGTGGCATGCCCATCACGCCCATGAAAGGACGGAGCGTGATGGTATGTCCATACTGGTTTTTTCCGGTCATCGTGGCTGCATCCAAGGTCCATGCGTGGACAATCCCCTCGTGCCCCTCGACCAGGGTCAGGCGTTTATTGACATCGTGCGACCAACCTCCGGCTGTGCAGAACCCGTAAGTGCCGGGACGGACCGTTCCGATTTGCACTTCAAGCGTCATGCCGGGCTGAGCGCCTTGTATCGCAATCGGCCCAATCATCGCATGACCCTCATCGTCCTCGGTTCTTGGCTCAAACTTGCGACGTTCCGTGGTAAGACTCAGAAGGGGTTCCAGCCCCCACCCTGCATCAAGGGTGCTATACCGCACCGTATCGCCTGAATGAATCAGAAGGATAGGGGTATGTTCACGGGAGAAACATCCTTTCAGGTTTTGACGTTCTGGCCACAGGCGATGAATGGCAGGCATCGATTTTCGCTCCTAGCGCCGTCTGGAAAGCCGGTAAAGGATATTGTGCACAAGAGATGAATGTTTCTGGCCCTCGCATTTTGAGGCTCAGTGACGCATAAGCGCTGTACAGGCTCAAAGTGAACATGGGGGCTGTGCAACCGCCACACGTGCCTAACTCTGCTGCCGCTGCTCCCAGAGCTGGCGGTTCACCTGAATATGTCCGACGTGAGTTCCGGTGTGTTCTAAGATGTGCGCGAGACACCAAGCCACGCTGCGCTCGCTGCCATCACTCGGTACGGTACGCGTAGTTTCGAGGTCTTGAAGAGTCAGTCCATCCAGAACATGGCGCGCATAGTCTGTGGCCGTCTGTAAACGCGCTTTAAGGGTGTCCGCATCCACGTCACTGGTCTGGAACTCGGCGGGGCGATTGCGGTTAGACGGCTCGCCGGCGATGACATCCCCGGCCCAGTAGCGTTCTGAGCCTACCACATGGGTTACCAGTACCACAATGGAGTTCATGTCAGGGCCCGGAGACCAGTCCAGCGCGGCCTGGGGCAAGCCGTCGATTAGGCGTGCTATCTCGGCGTGTTGGCCTTCGATGACTTTCAGGAATTCAGCAGGCAAAGGGTTCCATGGTTGTTCCTCCCTTGAGTTTTGATTTGCGGGGGGCTGAGCACTGTGCTCGCGACCGCCAATAGCAGATTATGCACGTTGCTGGGCAAGCGAGGCCAATGCCCCCAGCAGCCGGTCAATCTCCTCGACCGTGTTGTAATGCACCGGCCCGACGCGGACCATGCCGTGCTCGCCTCGTCCCAGCCGCTCCATAATCTCCTGAGCGTAGTAGTTGCCGCTCCACACGTAGATGTGATGGTCCGCCAGATACTGAGCAATCTCTCGCGGCGTGTAGCCTTCCATCACAAAGGCGACGGTGGGCACACGCTCGTGCAAGCGGGCCGGGTCGGTGATGCCGGCGATGGTCACGCCCGGCAGCGATTGCAGCCCTTTGATCAAATGCGCGGCCAACTGCTGCTCGTAGTCCTGAATGGAGTCCATCGCGCTCAGCAGCAGATTCCGGCGGCTGCTCTGGTCGGAAACTGCGTCAGCGCGTTGCTCGCCCAACCAGGCCAGGTAATCTATCGCGGCGGCCACGCCATAAATCGTCTCGAAGCTCGGCGCGCCGGTCTCCCATCGATACGGCGGCACATTCTTCGCCGGGCGCACCTTGTAGGCGGGCAGCTCAGCCAGCAGGTCATAGCGGCCCCAGAGAATGCCGATATGCGGTCCAAAGAACTTGTAGGCGGAGCACAGCAGGAAATCACAGCCGATGTCCTGTACATCAATGGCCACATGTGGCGCGCTCTGCACGGCATCCACCACGTGAAGCGCGCCGGCCGCATGCGCCATCATCGCGGCGATTTGTTTCACCGGGTTAATGGTCCCGACGGCATTCGAGGCGTGGACGGTGGCGACAATTTTCGTGCGGTCGGTCAGCGCGGCTTCCAGGCTGCCCATATCGAGCGTGCAGTCGGACGTCCGAATATCCACCCAGCGCACCCTGAGATGGTAGTCCTCGGCTATACGCATCCAGGGCATCACGTTCCCGTCGTGGTCCATGCGCGTTAGCACGATTTCGTCGCCGGGTGAGAGCGTCTTGCCCAGGGCGCGGCTCAGCGCAAAGGTGAGCGTCGTCATGTTGGGGCCGAAGACGATTTCTTCCGGGCGCGACGCGTGGAGAAAGTCGGTTACGCGCTCACGCGCTGCCTGGACCATCGCCTCATTGCGGCGGCTGGTCGCAAACGCACCACCGGCGTAGGCGTTGGTGTGCAGGTAGTAGCTCACCACCGCATCGATGACCCGCTGCGGAACCTGCGTGCCGGCGGGATTATCGAAGAAGACGGGCAGCGTATCGTCATCTGCCGGAAAATGTAGCGATGGAAACTGGGCGCGGATTTCCTGTACGTCGAAGGACATATTGGACCTCTCAAAGTGCAGTATCGGCAGGGTATGCGGTTTACTTTAGCGAACAAGGTGAATTGTGGCGAACCCTTCGGGGTTACGTTGCCAGTTCCGATGATGTGAGGCAGACGAGGTAAAAGTGAAGGAGTGGCCGGTAAAGACAAGCGTTGGGATTTACCCGCTCTGTTCGAGCAGGGCCAGCATCTCGTGGGCGACTTCGAGCAGGTCGCGGTCCTTGCCCCGCTCAATAGCGGCGGCGATAGTCTCAGGGTCGAATTCAGCTTCAATTCTGGCGCGCAGTTCGAGCGCGTCCTGGACATAAAAATCGATGTTGGGGTGCGATGCGCTTATACCGTATAGCTCTAAAGCTGTCTGGAAGTCACTCTCTGCGGCGCAAAGATAAGCTAATCCCGCTGCACTATTCAAAATCATCCAGAAATACTTGTTCTCCGCTGCCAGTTCAAGCGCCCATTTGAAGTTTCGGCGGGCTGAGGGATAGTTACCAACTTTCATATCAACGCGTCCAGACATCTCGAACGCTTCCACGCGAGCTAACCACGGGTCGAGTGAAGCGAGCTGTTCGTAGAAGTCTCTGGCCGCCGGATAATCTGCCTCAGCGCATCTGACAAAACCCATGCAACTCAAATAACACCGTTCTCCTTCATCGGAGAAGCCCAACTCCTGATAAAGGGTTCGACATTCCTGCGCGTACCGCTCCGCTTCCCAATAGTTTCCGAGCTGTGTCCATGACAAGCTCATGTTATTCAGATTTATCGCCATAACGCGATGATTGCCGACATGCTCCAATAACAAGTTGCTCTTCTGGTATCGTCGTATGGCCTCCTCATTCTGGAACATACCTATCGCGATGATACCAAGATGTGTCCAACAGAGTGCCTGCAACCAGTAATTGTTCAGTTCGCTGGCCAGTTGGATACTCTCATGATAATAGGGTTCGGCTTGTGCAAAACGAGTAGTGCCCAGATAATAATGCCCGCATTTGAACAGGCAGTAAGCAGTGCCATGCTTATCTCCCAGTTCGCGAAATATCGCCAAACTTTCTGCCAGGTGCTCTTCAGCGGTATCCGGTGAGAGCTGCCAAGAATGGACAAGAGCAAACGCCAAGTCACTTCGAGCATCAGCATACCTCCGCAATACGCTGAGGTGCTGCTCCATTTCATTTATCTGATTCTGTACAAGCTCAGGGGTTGGCTGTTCGAAGGCAATTCCCCATGCCCACAGCCGGGCAGTCAACAGTTCCTGCTCACCTGCCGGCACATCGGTTTCAAAGGCTTGAAGGGCTTTCCGAAAGGACGCGTTTACTAGTTCGAGAGATGCATGGAACCAGAAGAAGCTCTCAACGGTCATGCCGATTTCGGTCGCCTTGCGCTGCGCGACAGCCCAATCCCACGCGGTGTAAATGTTATCCATTTCAGCAGCGACTTCTTCCAGGGCCTCGACCTGCCGGGGTCCCAACATGTCGTCCCGGCGAGCAGTGAGGAAACCGAGATAGAAGGTACAGTGGCGTGAGCACGCGTGCTCACGCTCCTCCGGTATCTCATTCAGGCATTCACCCGCATATTGGCGCAGCAGTTCGTGAATCTCAAAACGCTGGGTATCGTGAACATACCGGACCAGCGATTGGTTGACCAGGCGAGCGAGCACCGGCAGCGAGGCATTCCCGATGGCCTGCGCGGCTTCAAGGGTAAAACTCCCCATCATGACACTCAGTCGCCTGAACACCTCCTGCTCTTTGGGGCTTAGTTGCTGCCAGGTGTAATCGAACAGGAGGCGCAGGCTGCGGTGGCGCTCCGGCGCGTCTCGCTGCGGCAGTTCCAGGTCCAGCAGCGCGGCTCCAATCGCCCGGCACGGCAGCATCCGCACCCAGGCGGCGGCGATTTCAATGCCGAGGGGCATCCCCCCGACGTGCTGGCAGATGCGGATGACGTACTCGCTCTCCACATCGAGCCGAAAACCGGGCTGCACCCGGCGCGCCCGCTCGACAAACAGCCGGATGGCACTGTAGTTTTCCAGCGAGGTGGTGTCCGCTGTGGTCGGATAGGGCATACCCTGGACCTCGTACAGCCATTCCCATCCCAGACTCAGCGGTGCGCGAGAGGTCGCCAGGACTTGGACGTGCGGCGCGTGGCTCAGCATAGCGTCAACCAGCCTGCCTTCAGCCAGCAGGTGCTCAACGTTGTCGAGAAGCAGCAACAGGTGTTTGTCGCGCAAGTAGTTGAGCAGTTGCGGTTCGATGGGTCCCTTTTCCGCCTGCAGTTGGAGAGCAACTGCAATGGCCTGGACAACTCCTTCGGCGAATTGCACCGGAGCCAGGGGCACAAAGCACACGCCGTCGCGGTAGTTATCCCGGATGTATTCAGCCGCCGCCAGCGCCAGACGGGTCTTACCGATACCACCCGGACCCACCAGGGTGAGCAGGCGGCAGTCCGGGTGATTCAGGTGCTCACTAATTGCGGCAATGTCAAACTCGCGCCCGACAAAAGAAGTTGTCTGGACGGGGAGGTTATGTCGGGGCCGTACTGGCCTTTCTTGAACGTATACTGTTTCGACATGTTCAGCAGCAGACGGCCTTTCGCGCACGAACAGCCCATCCCGAATCTGTTCGTAGAGAGTCGTGGTTTCCGGGGTGGGCGCAACCCTCAATTCCTGGTGGAGCACCTGGCGGCAGGTCTCGTATTCGGCGAGAGCCGCCTCCCGTTCGCCGGACAGCGCTAGCAATTCCATTAACTGGCGATAGGTTTTCTCCCGCAGCGCGTCCAGGTGCAGCAGCCGGGTCGCACAGGCAATGCCGCGGGCATAGTTCGTCCGCTGGAGATGGCCGTCAATAACCCTGTCCAGTGCTTCCAGTGCCCGGAAATGGAGCCGTTCGCGTTCAAGGAGCACCCAGGCTTCGAACCCTGGACTGTCCACGGTAAACCCTTCGAGGAAGTCGCCCCGGTATAGGTCGAGCGCGTCATCTATTTGGTGGGGGTCCTCATCTTTGCGGTCCGCCAGCCGTCTGTCAAAGTCCTCGGCGTCGAGATAAACCTCACCGGCGGTGTTCACACCGACCGTTTCTGGGGTGATGTCAACAAAGCGCCCAACCGTCCGCCGCAAATCGGTGAGTACAACGCGCAAGTTGCTCTGGCTCTGCGATTGAGTGCGCCCTTCCCAAAGCATCTCCGAAAGCATTTCGCGTGGGTGCGGGCGCGGATTACAGGCGAGATAAACCAGTAGAGCGGGGACTTTACGCTGGTCGAAACCCGTGACCGGCTGGCCGCCAACCTGGATTGACAACCCTCCCAACGTCCGAATCTCCAGCCGTTCACTCATGTCTCTCCTCCCGAACGATTTCCGAACGCTTGTCGAATGGGGTCCGAGCGTTACGCAAGCCAGCACCGAATGGCCGTTTGATAGCCTGAGGATGTTAGTCGCGGAACACCCTCGCACGCAACGCCGAGGGCAAATGGGAGAGAACCGGATGGACGCCCAAATCAAAAATATTCTAATGCGGATAGTTGCAGCAGCGCAAACCCATTACCGCGTGGTTCTTGTACTGGTCGCCATAGTTGGCCTTAACATTCTCCAACTCACTCTGATTATCCGGTCGGCGGCCGCGGTTGCGCCAGACATGACCACCGAACTCTACGAACTGGTGATGAACGCACAGGGAGACGCCGCGCTCCAGACGGTCATTTCCGAAGCACAGACATTAGGGGGCTGGGGCGCGGCTCCGGGTGATGTGGTCGTTTATGATACCGACCTGGCCGATGGCATCGGCGGGGCGGTGCGTTTCATCGACAGCGGCCCGGTAGACTGTGTTAACCCCAAAATCGCCCGCCAGATGGAAGACTGCCTGATTGACTACAGCCTGAAGGAAAATTGGGTGCGGCTGGGACGCACGATGTTTGTTGCAGGCATCGCGGACAGCCAACCCGCTCCCCAGCCCGCTTTCGATGACCTGCTGGCGACGTATATCGAGGAAGTCGGCCACTCCTGGCAGGAATACCTGCATGAAACGGATGGCTTGGGCAGTGGGCCTCGCCTACACCCAACCGCTTGGGAAGATGGGAAATACTATCAAGTCGGCTGGGAGTATCAAATCAAGCGCTACGTGCTGAGCCTGGATGGTAACCTGCTCAATCTCTCTGACGAGGCGCGCGCGCGCCTGATGCGAGATATCTGCGACGCGGACGGGTATGCCAACCCAATGAAGGGTCAAATCCCCACCTACGGGGCACCGGCAGACTGGCCACATGCGGAAAGCTGGCCGACCGCTGCGCCAACCCCGGATGAGTTCCAGACATTCTGTGCTGGTTAACAAAATCCCAACGACCACCCCTTGGGCAGCGGTGGTCGGGGATCTCCTCCCGTTGAACCGGGCATTGCGTGTGCCCGGTTCTTTTCTTCCTGTGAATTGGCAAGTTATTATCGGCTATCCTGCCCAGATTGGCTGCGCGGCTAGCTTGATACCTGATGGTTACTCACATGTTTCCTTACCGCCGTCGGTCTGTTCAAAGCCAGAGCCATGACTTCTTTTCAGCACCTCACCAATCGCATCGGCTGCGCGTTTGTCCTGGCCGGGCAGCGCGTGCGCGTAGATTTTGAGCGTAATCTGCGGGTTGGCATGACCCAGGCGAGCACTGACAGCAGTGACAGGCACGCCTTGGTCGAGCAGAAGACTCGCGTGCAAGTGACGTAGTCCGTGCGGCGTGACGGCAGGTAAACCGAGCCGGGCACATTCATGTTTGAGTGCATGTTGGATGGTACTGGCAAACAGAGGGCAGCCCTGTCTCACCCGTGAAAACAAGTCCCCAGTCCGCCCAGGTCGAGCCGGCAGCTTCCTTCCAGCACGCTTGCTGTTGTTTCTGCCGCCGCAGAGCATCGACGGCGATTTCTGGCAGGGCGATAGTCCGCACAGAGCTATCCGTCTTGGCCGAGTCGAGAACCCATTCGTCGTCAATGCGGTGTAAAGTCCGGCTGATACTCATGACACCGGCATCCAGATTCACGTCATCCCAGGCGAGCGCCAGCGCTTCCCCAATCCGGCAGCCGGTCGCTATGAGAAGGACCCATATCGGGTTAAGCCAATGTTCTGCCGTCCCAGATATGAAGTTGTCGAGTTCGGCGCGGGTCCACATTGTTTTCTGCTGTGCCTTATACGCCGGCTTGAGTACGCGGTCACAGGGATTAGAGGACAGCCAGCCCCACATCACAGCGACTGTAAATGCCCGATGCAGCAGCCGGTGTATTTTCTCGGCCATCGATGGGGTCAGGTCGGTATACAGCGATTGCAGGCGGTCTGGCGTAACCTTGTCCAGGCGCAGATTGCCGATAGTGGGGCGGATATGTGTGTCCAGGAACCAGCGGTTCTTGGCAATCGTCGAGGGTTTCAGGTTGGGGGCGTTTTCGACCCAGGCATCCAGCAGTTCGTTGACGGTGTGATGACCCGATGCCGGTTGGGGACTGCTGCCGCTCTCAGCTTCGCGCTGGAGTTCGCGCAGCTTGGCGCGTGCCTCGCGCTCGGTCTTCCCGTACACTGTGCGGCGTTTGCCGTCCACTTGTAGGGAACCCTGCCAGCGCCCATCTTTGCGCTTGAAAAGGGTGCCGTCACCATGGCTTCGTTTGGACATTTCAAGTTCTCCTGTCTGGAGAGTTCTGGCGAAGCACATTGTTGTCAGATTGTTGTCAACATTGTTGTAAAACAGCAAATGTGGGCCAATGTGGAGCAGATGCGAGGTGGGTTGGAACCTACCTTCAGAGGGTGCGCGGGGCGTGATTTTCCCCTAAAAACGAAACGCACCCGGTGTCGAGTGCGTGACGGTGATTCCAAGCGGGCGACGAGATTCGAACTCGTGACCTTCTCCTTGGCAAGGAGACGTTCTACCACTGAACCACGCCCGCGTGGCCCAACTTGCAAAAGTATAAAACAACTCAATCGATTTGGCAAGAGCAAAAATGCGACAGGTGCACAACGTTCATTTAGCGGTCAGGGGCCGCCGATCCCGCACCGGCTTAGCCGGCCTCACCCCTGGCGCGCACGCCGCCAGGGTGAGGCCAGCCGAGAACAATCAACTGCATGGCCCACTAATCACCTTGCGAGAACGCGGGCGTCCAGCCCCTGCAGCGCGGGGACCGGATCCGGGCGGGTGGCACGGCCGAACAGGACCAGCACCGGCGCGAGCAGCAGCGCATCGGCGACCAGTGCCGCCCGCAGCGATACGCGCGTGCCGATCAACCCGATCGGCGGGCCGCCCGCGATCTGTCCGACCGCGTTAAGCTGCGCGGCCATCGAAAACACCGTCGCGCGCACGCTCAAATCGATGTGCGGATTGATCCACGTGCTGACCAGCGGGCCGGTCACGCTGCGCAAAACCTGAAAGACCAGGAAGGCCGCCAGCATCAGACCAAAGCCGCCCGCCAGACCACACAGCGCGAGCGCAGCTACCATCAGACCGTTCGCGGCGAACAACAGGCGCGACAGGCCGCGCGTGCTGCTCATATCGGCCCGGCGCTTAACGATCTCCGTCCCGGCGATGGACAGCAGGGAGGTAGCGGCGCTGATGATCCCGAACCAGACGACAGGATCCAGATCACCGAGCGCCGGAAAGCTGAAATTCTCCAGCAGGTGCTTCGTCCACAGGCGGTCAAAACCCTCGCTCGAAAGCCCATACACCGCCGACACGCCCAGGAAGATCAGCAGGATCGTCCGGCCGCGCGCCAACTTTACGCCTTCACGGAAGGTACGGAACATACCGCGCCAGGAACTCACGCTCCTCGGCGGGCCGGGGCGAGAAGCCGTCTTCGGGCATGATCAACACCAGAACACCCGCCAGCACCACAAACAGCGCGCCGCCCAGTGCCACCGGCAGCCGGACCGACACGCTGGCCAGCGCGACGCTCAGCGGGATTCCGATCAGCCCGCCAAACATGCCGATCTGCGCCCCGCGCATAAAGGCATGGCCGGCACGCGCTTCGCCCACCTCATCCGCGATCCAGGCCTGCGTCGCGCCGCTGGTGAAGGTCGCCCCCAGGCCCCAGAATACCTGGGCCAGCAGCACCCTCTCAAAACGCGGCGCGGACACTTCGATCATAAAACCCACGCCGATCAGGGCCATGCCGATGATGACCGACCAGCGGCGGCTGTAGGAGTCCGCCACCACGCCGGTCGGGATCTCGAACAGAAACGCGACGGTCTCCAGCAAAGTGCCGACCAGCACCAGTTGGAGTGGGTTCAGTTCGACCACCGTCACCTGATAAACCATGTTGACGGTGAAAATCAAGCCGAAAAACAGCGCCGCCGCGCCTTCCATGAGCAGGAAGACGGCCAGCGCATCACGTTGGCGAAACAGGGATGAACTCAAGGAGTGACCTCTTTCGGAATACCTTCGAACAATTCAACGCACCATCGGCATCCCCTGCGGTGGGGAATCAAAACAGCGCAGGGCAGCGGCATCGCCTGCGGTTGGGTGATCGCGTATTCCGAAAGTCAGCAGAAGAGGGTTAGCGATTTGACCGGCAGGCGTGCTCGTCCAGAACCAGGGAGGTAGTGAGGGCTGCTACTGACATGGGTTGCACCCGCCTTTTATTAGATACACATCTGACAAATTCCAGCGCATCATAGCACAGCCGGGCCGGCCCGGTCAAGCCTGATGTCAGGAAACTTATACACTCTTTTTAATGTTTCTATACGGAGAATTATCCTATAATGAAGATACCTTTGCGATTCTTCAGCGAACAACCGAGTGCGCTTATGCTTGATCTACAGTATCCCCCCTACATCTGGCCGGTGATCGTAGCTATCGCTGCCTGTGTGACCATCATGATCGTGGTCTGGCGGCGGCGGCCGGGTCAGGGGGTGAACCCGTTTTTGCTGTTGATCAGCGCGGTCATCTTGTGGTGTGTGGGGAATACCCTGGAAATGATGATGACCGATGAAGCCGCCAAGTTCTTGTTTGTCCGGCTCAATTACATCGGCATCACCATCGTTCCGGCAGCATGGTTCCTGTTTGTGCTGGAATATACCGGGCGGATCCAGCGCATCACCGGGCGGAGCCACCGGTTTTTGGTGATCGAGCCCGTGCTGGTGAATCTGTTTATCTGGACTAACGATGTCCACAACCTGTTCTGGAACAGCCACGAGATGGTCAGGTCAGGCTCCTACTGGGTCATGGAAGCGGGCTACGGCCCGGCCTTCTGGGCGCATGGGGCCTACTCGTATGTGCTGATCCTGACCAGCACGATCTTGCTGTTCCAGGCGTTTTTTCGCTCGCCCGAACTGTACCGGGGGCAGATCTACTGGCTGCTGGCCGGCACGCTCGCGCCGTGGATCGGCAACATGATGTATCTCTCCGGGGTCAATCCGCTGCCCAACGTCGATCTCACCCCGCTGGCGTTTTCGTTCACCGGGCTGGCGATGGGCTGGAGCCTGTACCGCTACCGGCTGCTGGATGTCGTGCCGGTCGCGCGCAACTTCGTGATCGAGAGCATGAGTGACGCGGTGATCGTGCTCGACGCGCGCAACCGCGTAGTGGATATGAACCCCGCGGCGCGCAGCTTGCTTAATCTCGCGCCGCATGCGCCCGCCATCGGCAGGCGGCTGACCGAAACCGTGCCGCAGTACGAAGCCATTATTACCCAATTCGAGAACCAGGAAGAAGCGCGCAGCGAAATATCGGCCACGGATCACGAGGGCAACCGCCGGCATTTTGAGCTGCGCCTCTCGCCCCTGCGCCCGCAGAATCAGACCAGTGCCACGGGCCGCCTGATCATGCTGCACGAGATCACCCGGCGCAAACAGACCGAAGCGCAGATCCGTTCGCAGAACGAAGCGCTGGTGCGGGCTAACCGCGACCTGGGGCTGGCCCGCGAGCAGGCCGAAGAGGCCAACCGCCTGAAAAGCGAGTTCCTGGCGACGATCTCGCACGAACTGCGCACGCCCCTGAACTCGGTCATCGGTTATGCCGACCTGCTGCTGACCGGGCTGGCCGGGGAGCTTAACGAAAAACAGCGGGATTACGTGCAGCGCAGCCTGTCGAACGGCGAGCGGCTGCTGGACCTGATCAACGAACTGCTGGATCTGTCGAAAATCGAGGCGGGGCGGCTGCAACTGGTGCCACAGCCGTTCTCGATCCGCGAGGTGGTGGAGGGCCTGACCGAGCGTATGCAGGGGCTGGCCGATCGGAAAGGGCTGGCCTTCAAGACGTCGCTGGACGACGGCCTGCCGAATCCAATGGAGGGTGACGTCAAGCGGCTCGAACAAATCATGGTGAATCTGGTGGGCAATGCCATCAAGTACACCGAGAAGGGACAGGTCGAGCTGCGCATCGAACGCAGTGGAGATACGCAGTGGGCCATCACCGTGGTCGATACCGGCATCGGCATCCCGCCGCACGCCCTGGAATACATTTTTGACAAATTCCGGCAGGTGGATGGCACCACGCACCGGCAGTATCAGGGCACCGGGTTGGGATTGACCATCGTGCGCGAACTCACGCAGTTGATGGGGGGCAGCGTGCATATTGAGAGCGAACTCAACAAGGGCAGCACGTTTACGATCAGACTGCCGGTTGTCCAGCCCGCCCAGACGCCCGTATTAGAGCAGGCGGCGGATATATCATGAGCAGTGATTTGAGCATGCAGGATGACGTCGCGCAGTGGCGCATTCTGGTGGTGGATGATGAACGAGACAACCTGACCTTAGTCTCGGAAACGCTCAGTTTCCGAGGCGTGACGGTCGCCACGGCCGAACAGGGCGCGCATGTGCTCGAACTGGTCGATGAATTCAAGCCAAACATCGTGCTGCTCGATCTGGCGATGCCCGGCATGGATGGCTGGGAAGTCCAGCGGCAGCTGCGCGCCCGGCCCGACCTGAGATTACTGCCGATCATCGCGCTGACCGCCATGGCGATGCCCGAGGACGCCGAGCGGGTCAGACTGGCCGGTTTTGATGGGTACATTACCAAGCCCTTTCGCGTCGGGTCCTTACTGCGCGATGTCAAGAAGTGCATTGAGACTTTTGTGGGGCAGCAGCGCCTAGCAGACAACCCTGTCACGGGTTCGGAGCCAACGTATGAGCGAATTGATGGAGTGGAAAATCATCCTGGTGGATGATGAGCCGGACAGCTTAAATCTGGTGGCGGAGATGTTGGTCCTCAACGGGGCAGAAGTCTTCCGCGCGCCGGGGGGCGAACAATGCCTGGACCTGCTGGACAGCATGATCCCCACGGTGGTGGTGTGCGATCTGGCGATGCCGCGCCCCGATGGATGGGATCTGCTGGCCGCTATTCGCGCCCGGCCCGACATCAACCGCATCCCGGTCGTCGCGATTACGGCTTACTATTCGGAGAAAGTGGCCGACGAAGCCCGCCGCGCCGGGTTCGACGCGTTTTGTCCCAAGCCGATCAAGGCGAAAGATTTCCTGAAGCTGCTCAAGAACTCTGGTGGCATGAGGTGGCCTTGTGCTGCCTCAACGTCTCCTATTCTTCTGCTCTTTGCCGTTTGTCGGGCAAGCGCTTTTGCCGTACACTGGGGATACGAACAGCGGTGAGGGCGAGCGGCAATGACAAAACGGGCTGAAACGTACGCGGCGCTGAGGGCGGCGTTAGGACAAGCGGCGCGAGGCGGGGGCCGATCGGCGCGAGGGCTGATCCAGCCGTCGGAGGCCGTGCAGGGGGCGGAAAGCATTCGCAAGGCCCAGCTGCTTTCGGCCATGCTGCTGCTGTTTATCCCCATCCCGTTCCTCTCGCTCGTCATCCGCTCGCTGGCCGATCCGGACTTTGCCATATCTCCCCTGTCGGTGGTCAGGATCCTTGCGCTGGTGGTGCTCTATCGCCTGAGCCGCACCCGGCACTACTTCTGGGTGGCGGTGTTGGTTGTGAGTATCTTTCCGCTGGGCATTTTCGCCATCGCACTCACCAGCTACAGCGCCGACGATTTCAAGATGCTGCTCGTCTACCTGGGTATCGGGGCCGTACTGAGCAGTATGCTGCTGAACCGGCGCGTCACGGTTCTCTACTGCCTCGTCAGCCTGATCGGGATTCTGCTGCTCCCCCATTTGATCCCAGAAGTGGAATATCGCACCATCATTTCGCCCGTGTCGCTGCTCGTCGAGTTGGGAGTGCTTCTGATCGTGGCGATGTGGCACCGCGATTTGATCGAGGTAGACCGGCAGGCTGAATTGAGGCGCACCAACCAGGAGCTTGAGCACGAGATCGCGGAACGCAACAAGACTGAACAGGCGCTCCAAATGTACACCGAGCGGCTGGAAATTCTGCGGGGCATCGATCAGGCGATCCTGACGCTGAAATCGCCCGAAGAGCTGGCCGGGGTCGCACTGCAGCGGCTTCGCAACGTCATCACGTTCCATCACGCCCATGTCACCCTCTTTGACATGGAAACCCACGAAGCGATCAGCCTCGCCTTTTTCTCTTCGGATGAGCCCGTCATAACCGCCCCGATGCGCGTGCCGATGAAGGATTACGGGGCAGACCTCAACCTGTTGAACGCGAATCAGGTTTCTATCGTTGAAGATATTACCACCCTCCCGGAGCCGCCGTTATTGCTTCAGCAGGGCGCGGCGGCGGGCGACCGTGCGTTTGTCAGCATCCCGCTGTGGCACAAGGAAGGCTTGATCGGTGCGCTCGACGTGGCGATGCGCGATCCTGGTCCGGTCAACGCCGAGCATGTGTCGATTGCCCGCGAGATCGCGGACCAGTTGGCGATTGGCATTCAGCAGGTGCGCCTGTTTGAAGCCGTCCGGCGGCACGCGGAAGAACTGGAACAGCGCGTCCGGGATCGCACGACGGAGCTTCTGGCGGCGAACACCCGATTGGAGCACCTGGGCCGGGCCAAAGACGAATTTGTATCGAACGTGTCCCACGAACTTCGCACGCCCATCACCAATCTGCTGCTGCATCAGCATTTGCTGAAGAGGGACCCGGCTCAACTCGCCAAATATCTGACCATCCTCAACCGCGAGACGCTCCGTCTGGAGCTTACGATAGAGGATTTGCTGCACCTGTCACGGCTGGATCAGGGGCACGTCGAACTGAAACTGGAGTGGATCGATCTGAACCCCCTGGTCAGCCAGCACGTTGCGGATCGGACCGCACTGGTGCGGCAGCACGAGCTGGAAATTTCGTTTATACCCAGGGCCGATCTGCCGCCGGTGTGTGTCGATCCGGGGCTGGTGGGGCATGTCCTCAGCGTGCTGCTGACCAACGCCATGAATTATACGCCCGCCGGCGGTACGATCGAGGTGAGCACCCAGACCCGCGCCATCAACGGGCAGCAGTGGGCGGGCTTCAGGATACAGGATACGGGGCCAGGTATTCCGCCGGATGAGCAGCCGAATCTGTTCCGGCGGTTCTTTCGCGGCACAGCGGGACGTGAATCCAAGGCACCGGGCACCGGCTTAGGGTTAACCATTGCGAAGGAAATCATCGATCGGCACGCAGGCCGGATCGAGATGGAAAGCGACGGCGTTCCCGGCCTGGGCACGCTGTTCAGCGTATGGCTGCCGCTAGGCTCGCTCGAAACGATCGACCATCGGCGCGATACGGGTGCAGAGTTCGCGCCAGGTGGAAGCGCCGGAGAAGTCGATCTCCAGGGTGATCGGCAGCTGCTCCGGCACGTCGATCCGGCGGACTAACTGTACTTCCAGGGTATTCGGCCGCGTGATGCCGTGCAGCAGCAGCATCTGCGTGCAGACGAACGCCGGGTGATCGGCGGGCACATCCACACCCCATGCCAGCGGCACGCCCCGCCGCAGCAGCCGAACCTGAAGCTGGCGAACCAGCCCCTCATCTTCCCAGATCTGGCGCGGCAGCCGGCTGTGATCGCAGCAGAACGCGGCCAGCATCCCCGCGCTTTCCCCAATATTCCACTCAACCGGCTGCACGCGGTACGCGCCGTTGGTCAGATGCGTGGTGCCGATATTCTTGCAGGCGGCGATCAGGTTCGTCACGCGCTGCGGGATCAGCGCGCCGAGCGGGATCTGGAAGGGGCGCGTCGGGATGTACAGCCGGGCATAGGGGTTGCCGACGCAGGCGTGCAGATCGATGGCGTGCCAGCCCACCCCGACCGAGTCCGGGAACGGCGTGGCGCGGGCTGTCACATTCGACTCGACGGCAATATCCTGCTCCAGAATGCGCCGCATGGCCAGGATCCGGCGTGACTCGCGGATATATGGCACCTTGGACAGCCCATCGGCGGTATCCATCACGTCCGGGCGAAGGCACAGCTCCGGATAGCCCTGACCGCCTTCGTCGCGTGGGGCTTCCGTTTGCAGCCAGTACAGAAAGCCCAACGACAGCCGCTTCGCCTCGTTGAGAATGCGCGTCTGGGTGGACGGCGGCATATCGATCAGGTTGGCGTTGAAATAGTCGTTGCTGTCCCAGTTAACCAACGTGATCCCGTTCGAGCCGTTCAGCATTCGCCCATCGAAAATGCGCCGGTCGGCCCAAAACGGCTGCTCGCCGCGAAACATGTAATAACGGCGATCCTCGCCATCCGTCCCGACGAGAGTCAATGTGAAGGGCTGGCGGTCGCGGAAATACTCGTAGCCGACCGGGCGCGGGATGGTGTTGTGCGTCCCGGCGCGGTATTCGACGCCAAACGGATAGGTGAACGCCTGCACCTCGTCCGGGCGCGGGCCGTCGAGGGAGGCGTGTGACTCGCCGGTGTCCTCGATCGCTTCCGCGCCGGTCACATATTCCGCATGGACCAGCGGCAGCAGATCGCCCACGTCGGTCGCGTCGAGGAAAAGCGCCGCCTCGATCCGCACCCGGTTTCCCGTGGAGTCGCGCAGCGTCACGTCGATCACCATGTCGCCGTCCATCCGGGCTTCGAGCGGGGTGTGCTCAAGCAGCACGGTCAGCAGCCTGGCGGCGATTTGCGGTGCGAGCATCGCTTCGATCACCTCTGCGGCGACGCGCGGCTCAAAACACAGCCGGCTCACCCACGCGTTGCCGGGATTGAGGAACGGAGTATCAATCTGGTAGCGATCGCGGTAGGCGGCGCGGATTGCGTTGCGCAGGGCGTAATAACCGCGCGTGCCGCCGAAGGTTTCGATCGTGGCGGGCTCGTCCAGCGCCGAAATACCCTGGCTGGTGATCTGCCCGCCGAGCCAGCCGGTCGCCTCGGTCAGGATGACGGTTTTGCCCGCGCCAGCCGCGGCCAGGGCCGCCGCGACGCCGCCCAGGCTCCCGCCGATGATCGCAATATCACAGGAAAGCACACGCTCGTTCGGGTTCATACGGTTCTTTCCAGGCCAAAACCGATCGCCAAAGTCCGGTTCCAGGGCAGACGTATGCTGCCAGGGGTCAGCGATGATTCACACGAGTAGCAGTATAGTCCTATCCCATCGGGGCGCAAACCTGTGAAATCTGTCACCAGTGATCGGCCGTTAGCTGTTAGCCGTTAGCGATTAGCGGTTAGCCAAAAGCGATATACCATCGGCCGCAACAAATCAGGGCGGGTTAGCACACCCGCCCCTTCACTCTTCTATTCTCAAGAATCTCTGCGTGCTCTGCGCCTCTGCGGTTCAAGCTTTTAGCTAACCGCTAACAGCTAACTGCTAATCGCTTAATGCTTCTTCTCTTCGAACAGGGCGCGGTGGGGGAACACCATGCGGCTGCCGGTGTAATCGCGGCGGCGCAGGGTATGCTGGTTGGCGCGCTCGAAGTCGTGGTGAATATCCTTGATGCGCTCGATCTGCGAGGGTGACGGTGCCCGCGAAAAGATCACGACGGCGACGGTTTGCTCGCCGGGCACAAACAGAACGCTCCGTTCGTCGTCCGTCAGTTGTTTCTGAGCCGGGCCAGGATTCCCGCGCGTCTGTGATACCGCCTTCAGCCGGGCCAACACGGCTTTGATCTGTGAGGGCCTCATGAAGACCGGGCCGGTGGTGCTGATATGCTCGCCGGTTTCCTGATCGTAGATGGCGTAGGAGATCACGCGGGCTTCGTACATCTGCTTCAAAAATCCCGTGTGGCCGGGCTTCACCACCGACTGCCATGCCTGGCTTTCGGGGTTGCGCGTCAGCAGGCGCTCGGTAATATCGCGCTGCTCGCTGTAGCGGCTGTAGACCGCGTCGAACTGCGCCTGGTTGAGCTTCCCTTCCGCGAACTCGGCCGCCAGCCGCGCCGTCTTCTCGCGCAGATTGATCAGCGCTTCTTCGGCACGCTGCATTTGCTCACGGGGCGTCAAAGCCTGGGCGGAATTATTCTGGCCGGGCAGCAGGGGCTGATGGGGCGGTTCGGTGGTGTCGGGCGCGCTGGGCCGGATGGGCGATCGTTCCGGCGGATCGCCGCGCCGGGCCGGTGATGGCTGGGCAGGGCTGGTCAGGCCGGGAATCGGTGAGATGATCCCGCCGGTCGATGCTGGTTTTGACTTTTGCTCCGGCAGATCGTTTTCGGGGGTGCGCGCTTCGCGGTCCTCATGGATCAGACGCCGAAGCAGCGAACTTGATTGCTCGTCCTCGTTACTACTCACGGTTCATCCGCCCGTATGCTGCCAAACTGGTTCCAACTATAGCAGACTTATCGGCCCGACGAAAGCGAGCCTCTAAGAGCCTGCGGCAGGGCCGAGATACTGCTTGCGCACCTTTTCAAGCTCTTTCAGGGTTTCATGATATTTGTGAGCCAAATAACCTAATCCCTGGAAGAACGCTTCGACGTTGTCGCCGGTTAAGGCACTGGTCTGCAAATATGGCATCGGCCCTTCAAACCGGGCCCAGCCTTCCGCCTCGGCGGGCGGAACGACCGCCCCCAGGTCTATTTTGTTGCCGATAACGCACATCGGCACATTCGGGATAATCGCCCGCACGTCGTCGCGCCAGCGCGCCAGATTGAAGAACGTAGCGGGTGATGTCGAGTCGTAGATCAGGGCGACGGCCAGCGTCCCGGCGTAGAACTGATCCCGGAAGGCGCGGAAACGCTCCTGCCCGGCCACATCCCAGATCGACAGGCGGATCGTCTTCTCCCCAAGCTGCACCGTTTTGATCTGAAAATCCACGCCGATCGTCAGGATGCGCGATTCATCGAACTTCCCTTCGCAGAAGCGGCGTACCAGGCTGGTCTTGCCCACATTGCCGTCACCGACCAGCAGCACTTTGTAGATGGGTGGTTCGCTCACGACCCGGCTAACTCCTTGGATGATCAGACGCGGTAAGTATACCATACCAAATAGGTGCCCGCTGGCGCTGGTGAATTCTGCTAAAATCGTTTTGGAAACGGGCAGCCCCGATCAGGAGGGAGTCATGTCACGGGCGGCGTGGTGGAAAAATACGCGCGGGGAGTGGTATGTCGTGGCGCAGATGGTGCTGTTCGCCCTGATCGCGCTGGGGCCGGGCTGGTTTGATGTGCGGCCCGACCTGCCCGACGGCGTGCGCACGGCCGCACAGGTGACCGGCCTCTTTCTCGGCGGCGCGGGGCTGCTGCTGGCGCTGGCAGGTTTGATCGGGTTGGGAGATAATCTGTCACCGCTGCCGCATCCGAAGGATGATGCGCATCTCGTCCAGACCGGCGCATACGGTGTCGTGCGTCATCCGATCTACAGTGGGTTGATCGTCGGAGCCGTGGGTTGGGCGCTGATCCACACCAGCGTCATGACCCTGATCTACGCCGCAGTGCTGTTCATCTTTTTCGACATCAAGTCACGCCGCGAGGAGCGCTGGCTGGCCGGGAAATTCCCCGAGTACGCCGGTTATCAGCAGCGTGTGCGGAAGCTGATCCCGTTTATCTACTGAGGGTAACATGCCGGTACAGGTCTTATTTGTCTGCTTGGGCAATATCTGCCGCTCGCCCATGGCGGAAGCGGTGTTTCAAAAGCTGGTGGACGACGCCGGCCTGCACAGTGAGATCACGGCCGATTCGGCGGGCACGGGCGACTGGCACGAGGGCGAGCGCGCGCATCACGGCACGCTGAACATCCTGCGGGCGAACGGCATCGAGTATAACGGCCGGGCGCGCCAGATCCGCCGGGTCGATTTTGACCAGTTCGATTATGTCCTGGCGATGGACAGTTCGAATCTGTCCGATCTGCGTCGGATCGTGCCGGCAGGCAGCAAAGCGCAGATCCGGCGCTTCCTCGAATTTGCCGAGCAGCCGTCCAAAATGGACGTGCCGGATCCCTACTACAGCGGACGCTTCGAGGAAGTTTACCATCTGGTGCAGCAGGGAGCCGAGGGGCTGCTGGCCCATATCCTCCGCGAAACGGGCCGTAGCCAGCCATGACGCTACCCTCAGCACTGCGGGCGCGGCTGGCGGAGCTGCTTGGCGCGCCGGTCGAACAGGAACAGCCGGTGTATGGCGGTGACATCAACCAATCCGCACAATTCACCTGCGGGCGGCGGCCCTATTTTGTCAAGTGGAACGAGCAGGCACCGGCCGACATGTTCCCCACTGAGGCGCATGGTCTGCAACTGCTGGACGAAGCGCACGCGGTGCGGGTTCCGCGAGTCATCGCGCAGGGCGATGCAGCCGGCCACGCCGCTGGTGACTGCCCCGCTTTCCTGGTGCTGGAATGGATCGAAACCGGCAGCAAATATGGCAGCGGGCAGGCGCTCGCGGATTTCGGCGCGGCGCTGGCGGCCCTGCACCGCCACACCGCCGATCAGCACGGGCTGGATCGCGACAACTACATCGGACGCCTGCCGCAGCCAAACACCCGATCGCCCCGCTGGTCCGCCTTTTACCGCGATCAGCGCATTGGCTACCAGATGGGGCTGGCACGCCGCCTGGGACGCCTGCCCCACTACCGCGAGGATGTGCTCACCCGCCTGATGGATCGCCTGCCCGATCTGCTGGACGACAAGATGATGCCGCCGTCGCTCATTCACGGCGACCTGTGGGGCGGGAACTATATGATCGACAACCGGAACTGCGCCGTGCTGATCGATCCAGCGGTGTGTTATGGGCATCGCGAGATGGATCTCGCCATGAGTGAACTGTTCGGCGGGTTCTCGCCTTCGTTCTATGATGCCTATTTTGAAGCCTACCCCGCACCCGGTTATCCTGAGCGGCGCGCGTTGTACCAGTTGTATTACATCCTCGCGCATCTGAATCTGTTTGGCGAGTCCTACGGCAGCCGCGTCGATGCGATTGCGGCGTATTACGTCGGGCGGTAAAGCGCCGCCCGGCACCCTGACCTGTCCCACCCCACGACTATCTGGTTGTCCTATCCAGTAATCAGCCCAGCTACGTGGTTTTCGCGGTGAATAAATGCTTCGTACCAGAAACTATAGTAAGCAGCATCATTTTTCGCACAAATGTTCTAACCGGATACAAACCAGTTTCCAAAACAGAACAGACGTGTTAGGCAATCACTTGACGTCGCAGAACATTAGTGCTACACTGACTCTTGAGTGTCCGTGACAGGGAGTACTAACAGGTGACGTTAGAGTTTGAAAAAGTGATGCCCCAGGTCGAGCGGATGGGGCGCGCGCTTGCGATGCGGAACCAGGATATGAGCGAGCGTGCCTTGGATGCCTGGGAATTTTTTCAGGAATTAAATGACTTAGAAGCGATCAACGCGCGTGTCCAGTTGGCACGCGAACGAGATGCCGGCTTCCGGGGCGCAGCACCGCTGCACGAACCGATCAATCAGGGTTATCCGCTGCCCCAACTGCCAGAGCGCGCCACGCTCATCGCGGCGGACGGCTCCCAGGTCTATCCCAGCATTCATGCCGCCGCCGTGTATTATCTGACTAATACCGGGATCTTTGTCTATCACCACGGCACCGAGCAGCTTCCCGAACAGCTTACCGAACCCCGCCTGCATTACAGCGACGATGAGGTGCGCGACGGGCATGGGCAGGTCATCACCAATACGGCCGTCAACGCGCGGCGCAGCGTGGTTGAATTGCAGGTTCTGGCGCGCGAGGCCTGGCACCGCCGCGAAAGCAACTGGCCGCTCGTTATGGTGAGCGACGGCCCGCTGCTGTTTTGGGTCGGCAAGGATGTACCCAACGGGCGCGAACTCGAAGCGGATTACCTGGGCGCGCTCGTCCATCTTCACGATACGCACGCCGCGATGAAACGCGAGTTCAACCAGACGGCCAGCCTTGCCGGCTATGTGGACCGGCCCACCAGTTCCTTTCTGGTGAACCTGATCTACCTGATGAGTCTCTACGACGAGGATGTGCGCAAATCGGTGCTCGAAGCCCGCCACGAACTTGAAGGGCTGACGGACCGGCAGCTTCTCTTTAACCTGCTGCGTGACCATCCGGGGATGCGCTCCGCGCTGATGGTACAGCAGTCGCCGCAGAACAAGAACTATCACATCAAGGGCGAAAGCCTGGAGATCGCATTTTTTTACGTGAACATCGGCGCGCAGTATGATTTCCAACTGGCGCGCGTCGAGATGCCCATGTGGGTGGCGCGCGATTCGCAGGCGGTGGACAGCGTCCATGCGCTGCTGGTGGATCAGTGCCGGCTGATGTGGCGGTATCCCTACGCGCTGACTCGCGCCGACGAGCTGGCCGTCATCCGCACGCACGAGCGCAGCCAGCTTGAAGAAATCATCGAAGTGGAGATGCGCCGCAATCAGCAGGTTGTCGAACATTCGGAAAAGCTGGAATCAAAAGTCGTGCGGCACGGCCGCACACGCTATGGGCAAAAGCGGAAAAAGTAACAACTGAACCGCAGAGACGCAGAGGACACAGAGAGAAAGAATAGTGGAGAGAGCACGAGACGGGGTTAATGTACTGACACAGAGCATAATCGGCGCAGCGATAGAAGTTCACAAAACGCTTGGCCCCGGCCTGCTTGAATCCGCCTATGAAGCGTGTTTATGTCATGAATTGGCTTTGCGGCACATTCCATACGAAAGCCAGCGGATGCTGCCCATAACCTATAAAGGAGTGCAGCTAGATGATGGTTATCGACTGGACGTTCTGGTCGCCAATGAGGTTGTGGTTGAACTGAAAACGGTGGAAAGGCTGCTGCCGATTCATGAGGCCCAGGTTTTATCCTACCTGCAACTAGGCGGTTGGCAGGTTGGGCTATTGCTCAATTTTCACGTTCCAGTGCTCAAACATGGCATCAAGCGCATAGTACGGGGCTTTATCGAATAAAAAACTCTGCGCTCTCTGCGTCTCTGCGGTTAATTCTTTAGTTTTTCTGATGTTCAGTCTTCTTGTCGGGTTAGAGTTGAGTAGAACAATCATGGTCGAACATACAGAGCAGTCAGTGATTGGTCGCGTCTTGCGCGCCAGTACCGTCGGATTCGTATGTGGCACCCGCAGTGAGGAAATCGGACAGCCGTCGTTCGGCGCGTTCGTCCGCACGCGGCACGGGCAGATGTCAGATATTGACGTGATCGGGCTGATCTACGCCATCAGTATCGATGACGATCCGCTCGTGCGCCAGATGATCCTGGCCAACAATCTGAATCAATCCACCTTCAGCGATCAGCGCGTGAACCGGATGGTGCCGGTCGAGATCAGCGTGCTGAATGTCGGCTTCATTCAGTACGATGCCGCGTATCACACCATGCCGCCGCGCCCCCCGCTTAGTCTGGACCCGGTGCAGTTGTGCGATCCTGACACCGTCTGGACGTTCACGCAGCGGTTGGATTTTCTGCGCCTGGTGCTCAATTCCAGCGAAGTGCCCACCGAGGAACTGTTGGCGGCGGCGCTGCTCCACGCGGCTAACGCGCGTCCAGCGCAGGAGCGTTATCAATTCCTCGTCGAAGCCGGGCGGCGGCTGGCCGGTCTTCTGGCTCACGATCTGCCCCGGCTGCAACACCTGCTAAAATTGATCAAACCGGCATAAGCCGCGCGGGACGCGTCTGACTGCCGAGGATACGCTGAGCGGCGGCGAGGTGATCCCTGGCTTTGAGATCACGATAGCTAAGTTATTTGAGTAGAGATCGGGCCTAAAGATCACCACGGCAAGTGAGGCGGAACCACCCTGATTTGCGTCAGTTCCATTTGCTAAAAGCGACATTATCTGATATAATTTAGAACATACGTTCGGTATAAAAGGAAAAACTTATGTCCCTGCGTGACCCTCTTTTCCCTGATTCCGACAACCTGGACGATTGGTTCCCACGCGGTGAGCGCTCCGATCCCCTGATGATGGCCGGGCAGCGCCTGGGCGTGGTCGTCGGCGGCTCGCTGAGCAAAGGGCTGGATGTCAAGCTGGACCGCGAAACCGTCATCGAGGATCTGGCGGTCGGGCGCTACGTGGTCGTGCGCGGCCAGCACAAACGCTTTTTCTGCATGATCACTGATGTGGTGCTGGACGCGACCAACCCCGCCATCCGCAGCGATCCGCCCGACCTGAGCGATCCGTTTCTGCGCGAGATCTACAGCGGCACGGCGGCCTTCGGCACGATCCACGTCGCGCCCATGCTGACGATCGACGTGGACGAAGGCGAACCCAAGCCGGTCAAGACCATCCCCAGCCACTTCATGCCGGTGGAGATCGCCACGGCGGACGAGTGAACGACGTGTTCGGGCAGGAGGATCGCACCCACTTCAACATCGGCGCGCCGCTCGAACTGGAAGAGACGCAGATCAACATCGACCTCGTCCGGCTGGTGGAGCGATCCGTCGGCGTGTTCGGCAAAAGCGGCACCGGCAAAAGCTTCCTGACCCGCATGATCCTGGCCGGCGTTATCAAAAACGACGTGGCCGTGAACCTGATCTTCGATATGCACAACGATTACGGCTGGGAGGTCAAGGATGAGCGCGGCACCCAGGCCAAAGGGCTGCGGCAGTTGCTTGCGGGACCCGCGTGGCGATCTTCACCCTGGACGACGAAGCCACGCGGCGGCGCGGCGCGCAAGCCCGACCATGTGGTGACGCTTGGCTACGACGAGATCGAGCCGGAAGACCTCGCCATGCTCAAAACCACGATGGATCTGTCCGACTCGATGATCGACGCGGCCTATGAGTTACAAAAGCTGTGGGGCAGCCACTGGATCGGGCGGCTGATCGATGCCGGCGCGGAAACGCTTGATATACTGCGCGAAGAGCATTTCGGCCAGCCCGGCGTCGGTGCAGGCGCTCCAGCGGCGTGTGCAGCGTTTTGAGCGCTTCGAGTTCCTGCAAGCCGCAGGCCGATACCGACTCCGCGCAGAAAGATTCTGGAATACATCGAGCAGCGGCGCAGCGTCGTGCTGGAATTCGGGCGCTACGGCAGCGCGCTCGAAGCGTATATCCTGGTGGCGAACTACCTGACGCGGCGCATCCACGAAATGTACGTGCGAGCGCGTCGAAACGGCGCTGGGCGATCCCAGCCTGGAACCGCCGCAGCTTCTCATCACGATCGAGGAGGCGCACAAGTTCCTCGATCCGCAGATCGCGCGGCAGACGATTTTTGGCACGATTGCGCGCGAAATGCGCAAGTACAACGTCACGCTGCTGATCGTGGACCAGCGGCCCAGCGGCATCGACGAGGAGATCATGAGCCAGATCGGGACGCGCGTCACGGCGCTGCTCGACAACGAGCGCGACATCATCGCCGTGCTGACCGGGATCAGCGGCGCGGGCAGTCTGCGCGAGGTGCTGGCGCGGCTCGATACCAAGCAGCAGGCGATCATCCTGGGCCACGCCGTCCCGATGCCGGTGGTGATCAAAACGCGCAGCTACGACGAGGAATTCTACAAGAGCCTGACTGGCGAGAGCAGCGACGGCGCGTCCAGCCGCCCGGCGACCGTCAAGGCGAATGATCGCGACTCGCGGCGGATACGGTAGAATAGGCGAGCCTCACCCCAGTCCCTCTCCATCCAAGATGGAGAGAGGATTAGTGCCGAGGGCGGAGTAAACAACCCGGCCTCGTACAGGCATATTGCAATACTCCCCTCTCCACGGACCGTGTGAGGGGGCCAGGGGTGAGGCCAACCGGCCCTTTTTTTTTGTGAGACGCGCGCGATGTCCAAATCGAAACTGCTGATCCCGATCCTGTCCTGCTGATGCTACGGAGCACGAATCTGACCTACGCCCAGGACGGCGGAACACCACCCCCCACCCCACTCGTTACCCCAACGCCCGCCCAGGACGAGACTCCGTCAATGGAGCCGACCTGGCCGTGGCTGCCGGTGTTTACGACGCCGGTCACAGTGACCGCCGCGGACGGTCTCACCCTGGCGGGCGATCTGTACCTGATCGACGTCGCACGTCCGACGGTGCTGCTGCTGCACCAGTTATACACCGATCGCCACAGTTGGGAGCCGGATGTCATCCCCGCGCTGCTGGCGGGCGGCTATAACGCGCTGGCGGTGGACGTGCGCGGACACGGGCAAAGCTGGGGCGAGGCCAACTGGGTGCGGGCTGTCACCGATTCGCAGGTCTGGATCGACTGGCTGCGCGCGCACAATCTGAACGCTGTGGTTCTGATGGGATCGAGCATGGGATCAGCACTGGCGATCACGGGCTGCGCCAACGATGCGCTCTGCCTGGGCGTGATTGCCATCTCCCCCGGATGGGACTATTATGGAGTCAACGTCCAGCCGGCATTTGCCGAGCAATTGGGAACGCGCCCGGTGCTGATCGTCTACACCGCGCGCGATTACTGGCCGGCGGTCGGCGTGCCGCTGATGCTCGACGTCGCGACCTGCCCGGTCGAGGTTCTCACGTTCGCGGGGAACGCGCACGGCATGGATCTGTTTTCCTCCGAGGATACGCTGCTGCCGGACATCATTACGTGGCTGACGCTGCACGCCGGATAACACCCATCCATTAGCGTTCCATAAAAAAGCGCAGACCAGAGCAACGCCATCGCTCCCTTTGCGTAAAATATAAACAGGAACTTGTTCGTTTACTTGGAGAGATAACCATGACCGACAACAACAAACCGACGCCCGAAGAAATGGGCGAACATCTGGATCAGGACATCAAAGACACGATGAACGATTGGGCCGAGAACCCCGAAGGCAAGCTGGACGAGCGGATCGACGAAAAACTCCGCCGCACGATTGCCGGGTGGGTCGGCGCGGACGAACAGGCCGACTGGAAAGCCATCGGCGGCAAGATGGACGCGAATACGCGCACCGCGATTGGCAAGTGGGTCGGCGCGGACGAAGGCTCGGATTGGGGCACGATCTCATCCCGCATCGAGCACCGCACCCGCCAGAACGTTGCCCGCGTGGTGCGCGCCACCAAAGAAACCGCGGAAGAGGCGAGCTGGTCCGACATCGGCAGCAAGATCGAGCACGATGTGCGCGGCTGGATCGGCACACTGGTCGGGACGGACAAGAACGCCGACTGGAAGACCATCGGCGATCAGGTTGTGGAGCACGTCAAGACTGCGGTGGACAAGGTCAGCGAAACCGTCAAGAAGGAACGCGGCGACGAATCCGTGCGGTCGCGTGCCGAGCGGATCTCGATCGAAGGCGACGACACCCCCGGCGTCACATCCGAAAAGCCGGTGGACGAGTAGATTTACCCCTATCCCCCTACCCCTTTCCCCGCACGCGGAGAAAGGGGAGGTGCGTCTATAATCAGACGAGTTTCAAGTCCCTCCCCGCAAGCGGAGAGGGATTTAGGGAGGGGTCATCCGCCCGCAGCGCGGCGATCTCGTCTTCGATCTCCTCAATCCGCAGCAGGAGCGACGCCGGGACCGAGTGGGCGGGCAGGCTGGCAATGAGTTCCGCATGCTCGCGTCCGAGGGCAGCCAGCCGTTCGGCACGCGCATCCGCGGATTGATTATCCGGCATGGTCGCCATCCTCGCGGCGCACAACCGCGTCGCTTGGGCACGTATAGACACATATCATACATCCCCGGCAGCGGCTCAGATCCAGAAATGGCGCTTCGCCCCGGTCGATGATCAGGATCGCGCCGTGCTTGCATTTCCGCTTCACCGAGCAATCCTCGCACACCTGGCAGAGCGTGTCGTTAATTTCCAGGATGATATGGCTGCGTGCCGTGCCGTTGCTCAAACTTCATGCCTCGAGTAATGTCTGTTCCGTGTTAGATGCCGGACATACCCCTCGGGGTGCGCGAATTGCTGTATCCTTCCGGCGTGGTATGATCGGCGAAAAAGCGCAACAGGAGCAAATCTCACCGTTGAGACGCCAACACCCCACACGCAGCACACCCGATGCCCTGCGCCAGACCTTGCTCACGCTGCTGGTCGTGATCGGCTCGGCGCTGCCGTTCGCGATCGCGTTTTTCCTGGTCGCCTCCACCAACGAAGACAACCCGCTGGATAACATTCCCGACTATGAAGATCCGCTGACCGAAACGCTGAGCGTCCCCTTGAATGGCACGGAGCCGGTCACGACCGTGTATCAATACCAGCGCCGGGTGCGGCTGTTCATCGAAGGGACCGGGCAGATCGGTGAGGCGGCCGTCGATGCGTTTTACCATTATGCGGACGGCGGCCTGCTCCCGGACGCACCGCCGATCCCGGTCTACGGCCTGGAAATCAACGGCCAGCCCGCGCTCGATGCCCTGAAACTGGCGGAAAACCCGCCCGCCTACGAGGCGGATCATCTCTATCCGGTGATCTACGACGCCGGTATTGATCTGCGACCGATGACTATCCGTTTTGCAGCCGGCCTGCCGGGCGAGCCAACCGGGGCGCTGACAATCACGGTTGTGCAGTTGATAGACTGACCAGCCCGTACTGCGTAAAGATCTCCGGCTCCGCGTCCCCACAGCTTGCCATGATCTGGATCTGAGCTTCGCGCAGACGCAGCGTGTAGGTGATGCCGCTCTCCACCGCCCGGAACTGAACGATCCACTCGTCATCGGCTGGCTCGACGCTGTCCAGCCGGAGCGCATTAAGCCCGGTGATCGCGGTCTCGGTAGCGCAGATGGTATTCGGCGGCCTGCGCCACCTTGGCGTAACTCACCCGTCCCCGGTAAAACTGGGGCAGCACTACGCCGGCGCGATACGCATCGAGCAGCGTGGCGGCGCTGTCGGGCCGCACACGCCCGAACACGATCCCTTGCGGCAGCGCGATCACGTTGGCGGCGAAGCGGTGCCCGCCGATGTGCGAGGTCTGCCAGACGGCCGCGCCGGCAAGCTGCGCCATCTGCTCGTACACCGGGAGTCCCATCCGCGCGCAGCAGCGATCGCGCCGCCCGTGCGTGCAGACCAGAAACAGCGGCTCGGTCCGCCGGTGCGCGTCATAGGCCTTGTCGCCCGCCAGCAGCGCGGGCAGATCCAGCGCGGGCAGATCGTCGTCCTCAGTGAGATGGAATTCGTACAGAGCCGGTTTTTTCTCGCGGGGCAGCGCGACAAACAAGGTGTTCCCTGGCGGCGCCACGCGCGGCTGCTGGCGGATCAGCAGGACCTGTGAATGCGGGATCGTGTTGAGGGCCTGCTGCAAAAACGCTCTGACCGGCGCAGGCAGCAGGCTGTCTTTGAATGCTTCAGACTCCCACCGGCCGTCGAATTCCAGCAAAAACCACACGGAGATCTGTTTGGCCGAGCCAAACAGGAGTTCACCGGCTTGCAGCGATAAGGTGCTGCACAAAACATCGTTCATCGTTTGTCCTCGTCGGCGGTGCGCTGGCCGAACAGGCGCTTGAGCGTCCCTACCGCCGAGAACTGCCGCATATAACCCAGGTTCTGGGGTGTGAAGGGGCGCGGTGTGATGTCAAAAACCTGCGTCAGAGCGTTGTCGGGAATCGTATTGTCCACGTTGAGCATATCCAGCAGGGATATCGTCACCGGCGGATTAGGCAGCGCCACCTCCATCAGCTTGACGACCGGGCGCAGCAGCGGCACGGGGACATGCACCGTCCAGCGGCGCGCGCCGAGCGCTTTCAGCACGCGCCGGACAATCTCCTCATAGGTCAGCACTTCCGGCCCGCCGAGCGCATATTCCTGCCGGGTGGCGGTACGCTCATCCAGGCAGCGCGCCGCCGCTTCGATCACGTCGCCCACCCATACCGGCTGAAAGAGCGCCTGACCATCGCCCACCACCGGAAAGATCAATGGGGTGAGTTTGATCAGGCGGGCCTGCACATTGGCGAATTCATCCTGCGGACCCCAGATCACCGACGGGCGCAGCGCGATCCAGTTCAGCCCGGACGCGGCCACGTAGTCCTGGGCGCGGCCCTTGCTCGCCAGGAAACGGTACGGCGATGCACTGTCGGCCCCGTTCTGGCTCATATTGACAAAGCGCGACACGCCGGCCGCTTTGGCCGCATCCACGATGTTGATCGTGCCCTGCGTGTTGACGCGCTCGTACGTCTGATCCCCCTGCTCAATGGCAACGGCCACCAGATGCACCACCGCATCGACGCCGTCCATCGCCGCGGCGAGCGACTCCGGCCGCGTCACGTCGCCCGTCACGATCTCGATCTGGCTGCGCACATCGGCCAGCCGCGCTTCGGCCTTCTCACGGCTGTGAACGATCGCCCGGACGGGCTTCCCGGCCTGGACCAGGCGGCGCACCAGATTGTTGCCGACATAACCCGACGCTCCCGTAACCAGAATCATCGTTGGCTTGCTCCTGTGGCCGTTACATCACCCGGCGCAGACGGACCTGCATAATGATCCCCCAAAAGATCAGCAGATAACCGGCGAGATAGGGAATATCGGCCCCAAACGTCGCCAGATTGGTGCCGCTGTTTTGGCCGGACAGGTAGATATCATTCCAGGTCGCATAAAAGTACAACAGATCGGCGACCGACGTCACCAGGAACCCCCCGGCCAGCACCAGCCAGGGATACGACAGCATCCCGCCGGCCAGCACGACCACGCTGAGCAGTGCGACAAACGCCACGGCCAGATCGCCTACCGGATAGAGCAGATCGATCGTCTGGGCGCTGAAATCGTCGGCGTCCTCAACCGCGAGGATCGGGCCGATCACAAAAACAATGCTGACCACCAGCATCAGCAGAATAACCGCCCCGATCAAGGCGATTTCCCGGCCGGTTGGCATGGTTCGGAGCGACAAAAACCGCAGCAAAAAACCGATGAACAGCGGCGCGTACCCCGCAACCCAGGCCGCATCAGCCAGTGACGGATAAGGCACTGCTTCTTTCAGGATCAGATCGTAATACGCCCATATGATCTCGCCCACCAGCCACAGAAACAGCCCGAACGTAAGCATGAACCAGACCGTTCGCGGAATCTCGCCGCGCTCGAATGTGAGCATGATCTGGGCCATCAGCACGACCGTGATCAACACCACGACAATGACCGTTCCATCATAAATCCAGAGCATCGCGGTTTCGCCCATGGCTTTGTAGACCGGGCTGATATACAGCGCCGCGATTAGCAGGAGCAGCACCGAACCGGCCGCCACCAGAACCCGGAGCATACGGTCATCCACAATTGTGCTTTGCATTTATTTGTCGCCCCTCAAAAAACCTGTATCCTGAAAGAGACGTCGCAGGCCGGACTGTTCGGCCAGATCCACCGCACGCGGGTTCATCCGCTCGTCCACCGCGCGCATCGTCGCCGCGACCGTCCGCCGGCCGATGATCGTCGCCGCGAAACGCACCGTTTCATCGAGCACAGCGCGGTAGACATCGGGCGGCACGTCGTCCTGTTCGAGCAGCAGCCGATCCCCATTGATCGACAGCGGCCAGCCCTTTTTGGCGGCGGCCTTGTTGATCGTCGTTTCGAGCGTCTGGGTGATGCGCAGGCCAGCCAGACGCGCCAGCAGCACGTGCAGCGCGCTGAACTGAACGGCGGCATAAAGCCGGAGCAAAACGCGATCCTCCTCGGAGGCGAGGCTCGCCTGGACCTGCTGGATATGGGTGATCAGCGTGTCGGTCGGGCTGGCCGCGGGCGGCGCGCTGACGGCCGCGCCGGTGGCCGCGCCGGTGGCCTCAGCCGGGCGTTCGTACAGGGTAATATCCGCGCCCATAAAATCGCCCCGGTCATTAAAGGTGGGGATGCTGGTGCATAACACCGGGATCGGGTCAGAATCGGGCGGATAAAGATCGAGCGCCCAATCCAGCAGGTCGCCGTCCTGCGCGACGCGTTCGATCACGGGTTTGGCGCTGTCGAATTCGATGCCAAATATGCGATGCAGGGGTTCGCCAATGATCCGGCCCGGATCGTCAATCTTCATCCGGTCGAGAAGGGGACCGTGCATTGAGATGACGCGGCCGCGCGAATCGGTAAACACCAGCGCCAGCGGTGGGCGCGGTGATTCTTCCAGGTTGATCCGTACATCATCCATGACGACTGCCCCGGATTATGATCACACTCTGAATTATAGAGGAAATGTGATTTCTGACTAATGCGCTACTCGATCCTGAGCGGCCAGGAGAAAACGTCACCCACCGGCGCGCCAGCGACCATCACGGGCAGGCGATCCTGCGGCGCGTTGAGATCGTACAGCCCGACGATGAGCGTATAGTCGCCAGGGGTCAAGTCCGCGGGGATGATCAGGCCGTGCGTATCACTCACGATAACGCCGGGAGTCCAGGTGGTCGTCAGGGCGCGGTCGCCGCCCGGCTCGGCGTCATGCTGAGTCACCAGCCGGCCATCCGGCGCGAGAAGCTGGATCGTGACCTTGTAGCGGGTGGAGAGGGGGGCGGCGGTCGTCCAGAACAGCGTAACACCCACCACATCACCGGGATGTACGTCGTCGGCACTCAGCGCGTAGCCGGTCAGGGAGATTGAAACGCCAAAACGCGCGTCAACCATCACATCCGGCGCGGTGGGCGCGTCACCCAATACCGCATACTGTGCCAGCCGCACATCGCCATACCACACCGAGGCGATCGGATACGCACCCGCGTCCAGCGTCGCCTGCACGACGCGGTTGGGATCGCGCTCCGTCTCGCCCCAGAACAGCACATAGACCCGGCGGTGATCCCGCAGCACGGCTTCGACCTCGGCGCGCGTCTGGGCGTCATCCCCACCCAGGCCGCGCGGCAGGCCGTAGACGGGCGCGCTGCCCTGATAGTAGTATGAGAACACTTCCGCCTGATTGGGCGCATCCAGGATAATCGCGTCACCGGGGCGTTGATCGCGCGTGATGAGCGCCGCAGCCGCACGGTAATCGTCGCGGGCATAAATCGGATCGCGGTAGAGCGCATCCAGCGCGTTAAGCTGGCCGATCACCAGCAGGAACAGGCAGACCGCCGCCAGCATCCTGCCCACCGCCGCCGCCTTGAACAGCCGGTCCCGCCGGGGCGCGTAGCGCAGAATCCGCCGCCGGGGCCGATCCGGCTCCGGCACATCCGGCACCCGGTCCGGTGGACGGACGGCGGGGGAGAGGCTCCACAACACCCACGCGCCGCGCCCGGCCAGCAGCGCCAGCGCGATCTGCGCGGGCAGCAGAAATTTCAGGTTCGCTTCACGATACGCGCCGGACCCGAACAACGCCCCGATCACAACGCCTGCCCAGACGAGCGGGACTCCCACCTGCCAGCCGCGCGGCAGCGATCGCCAGCGCGCCGGGACCGGCCACAGCGCCGCCAGAATCAGCAGCCCGGGGAAGATCAGGCGCAGCCACGCGACGTCGCCCGCCGTGCTGCCATACGTCAGCCAGCCGGCGACGGTCCGCAGTTGGTCGCGCAGCGCGAGATCCACGCCTGTGCGCGGCCACGTGGTGATCTGATCCCAGGCGGTCGGCAGCCAGGGCAGGAACAGCGCCAGCGTGATCAGGTTGATCACCACATAATCCAGCAGCAGACGCCGCACCGGGCGATTCTGCTGCTTCAGCCAGACCAGCAGCGCCGCGAACAAGATCCCCTGCGCGATCAGTGTGAACGGGAACGAATACTGCGTATACAGTCCGGCGGCGTTAATGAGGGCAAGCCTCACCCCCCAGCCCCCTCTCCACAGTGTGGAGAGGGGGGACGCGCATGAAGTAGGGGCGGGTTGCAACCCGCCCGCCTCAAGTCCCCTCTCCATGTGATGGGAGGGGATTTAGGGGTGAGGCTCTGCGCGAACACCCACATACTCAGCACGCTGAGCATCGCCAGCGGCGCGTACATGCGCGTTTCCTGGCTGTAATAGACGGCAAAAGGACTCAGCGCCACGAGCAGCCCGGCGATGATCGCGGGGGCGCGCGAAAACAACGCCCGGCCCAGCGCCATCGTCGCGGCGACGGCAATCACCCCCGCGAACGCGGACAGCGCCCGCAGGCTGAATTCGCTCTCCCCGGCCAGCGCGATCCACCCCTTGAGCGCGAGATAATAGCCCGGCGGGTGAATATCACGCCCGGCGGCATCGATCAGATCGGCGGGGCTGCGCTGCGCGAGGCGGAGGCTGTTGCCTTCGTCGTTCCAGAGGGACTGCGCGTCCAGATCGTGAAAACGCGCCGCGAACGCGATCAGGATCGCAAGTAACGTCGCAACAGGAAGATAACGCGACGGATACCGGATAAGCTGATACACATCAGAGATCATTCAAGCCCACCAGGGCGAAAAATACAGCCATAGTCGCCTGCACAGCGATACTGGCCGGAACACTGATAAACGCCAACCCAAAGGCCAGCAGATACATGATTGGGCCGAACTGGTAGCGGTATGTGATCTGTGCGACCAATTTGGGATTGGCATTTTTCGAGAGCAGCCGCGCCGATCCATACCGCCAAAGAATATTGTACAGGACAGCAATTATGACGCCTGTACCTGCATACACCAGCGCCGCGATCCGCGCGTCAGGCTGCTCGATGTAATCGGCCAGCAGCGCCGTCGAAAAGTTGAGAAAGGTGATCGTCATCAATAGCAGCGAGTTGGTGAACAGGAAAATATTGTCGGTGCGCGCGATGAGCCTAAACATATGATGGTGGTTGATCCACATCACGCTGATAATCAGGAAGCTGACCACATAGGCCACGTAAGAGGGCCATTGTTCGAGCAGCAGTTCGGCCAGCCCTTTAGACGATCCCGGCTCAAGGTGGGGGACCTTGATGTCCAGCACCAGCAGCGTGATCGCAATCGCAAAAACGCCATCGCTGAACGCTTCGACGCGGCCTGTCTCTTTGATGTCACTGCTGGCCTCCATCGTGTGCCGCCTCTAACTCAACTCAATCGCGCATTGGCTGCATAGCCCAACACGATAAGCACAAACGCTCCGGCGATCAGTCCGGTCAGAATCCAGGGGAGGCGGCGGCGCACGTTTTCATCAACCACGATCACGCTGTCCAAACTGGATTCAGATGGAACGGTGATCGTAACCCAATGCTCGCCCGCGCCGAGATCGCCGGAGAGCTGCGCGCAGCCGGTTTTGCCCGCCGGGATCGTGACCACGCCGGAGTATTCCCCGTCGATGTCGTAAGCCGCGTCAAATGCTGCGGGTGGATCGTCGTAGCAGGCATACACCTCGGTGCCCACCACGCGGAAGGTATAGCGTGTCATGTCAGCGTCCGCGCTGACCAGGGCACGGCTGGCAAAGGCATGCCGTCCCGCCCCGATCACCTTCGGCTGCTCGCCCGTGATATACGCCTTGAGGGCGGTGTAAACCGGCGTCGGCGTGAAATCCGGCTCGACCAGCCGGAAATAATACTGGCTCTGCCCGATCTCGCGCTCGTCGGAGGGTTTGAAATACCACCAACTGATCACGCCGATCCACGGCCATTCTTTGATCGCGCGCTCGTAAGCCAGCGGAGCCCATGCGGCGGCCTCGTCCATCGTCACGCGCCCGTAGCGATCCAGGTTGGCAATCGAGGGATCGTTGGGGACCGGGTTCCAGCCCGCCTCGCTGATCCAGATCGGCTTGTGAGCGTCGCCGTTCTGCACCATCATGTCGCGGATCCACAGATGGCGCTGAAAGTTGATCGTCACCTGCCGCAGCCGCCGATCGGTGGGGCCGCTCCACAGCCCGTAACCCTGCACGCTCAGCACGTCGAAACACGCGCCCGCCCCCGCCTGATACATGCGCTGCAAGTACAGCAGGTCATACGCGTTCGTCCCGCTGAGATCGATGGTCGGGCCGAGCGCCCCGGTGATGACCACGATCGACGGGTCTATCGCTTTGAGCGCGGTATACGTGCGGCACAGCAGATCGGTATAGGCTTCGGCATTGACGGTCTGATCGCCCCATTCCGGGTAGAGATTCGGCTCGTTCCAGACCTGATAATACTGGATGCGCCCCTGGTAACGTCCGGCCACCGCCACGGCGTAATCGACAAAATCCTGATAGTCAGCAGGGGGCGTCATGGCGTTGGTCACGCCTTCCGGCAGGCTCCAGTCGGGCATCGGGCCATTCAGCCGGGCGATGATCGCCAGTCCGTACTGATCGGCCAGATCGACGATGTGGTCGTACTTGTCCCATGCGCTGATCTCGCCCACCGTGTCCAGGTTGCGGCGGTCCATAAAATCGCCCTTGCCGTGGATCTCGATGTCCTCCCAGGGGAACTGCTGGCGGATCCATTTGAACCCGGCGTCCGCGATCATCTGGGCCTGCCGCTCGCGCTTTTCCGGCTCAACTTCCTGTTCGAGAAACGTGTTGACGCCAAACGGACTCACATCCGTGTGATCGATGCGGGCATAGGGCTGAGTCTCCGGCTGGACGCGTGTCCAGCGCATGAGATACTGCCCGAAGCCGAGAATCTGCTGGGATGGCGCGGTTTCGCCGGTCACATTCCACAGAGTAGTCGTAGATCATGCCCTCGGAGCGTAAATCGAGGGCGAGCGCGGCCATGCCGATCAGCGCCAGCGCCGCCAGCACGATCAGCGTGCGCGGACGGAATCCGAACAGGGTGTGAGACGGGGTGGGTTTCATAGGGTTGGATTATAGAGTCAGGGGCGGGGAATCACAAAAGAGCCTCACCCCCAATGTAAGGCGGACAATCGTAGGCGGCGTATTGCGATACGCCCCTACAGAATTCCTTCCCTATGGAATAGCGTGCGATCGATTCCCCCTCTCCATTGATGGAGAGGGGAAAGCGTGTTGCACGGGGGTGAGGCTGGCTAGTACCGCCGCGTGCGGTCTTCGGGCGAATACCCGCCCTGACCCGGCTCGTCGTCGTGGGGCAGTTCTTCGTCAAGCGGCACGGTGCGCGCCTCGGAGGGCGTGCCGCCAGACGCGGCCTCTCCGCTCCACGCCGGGATCAGAGTCGGCTGGCCCGCGACCAGCACCAGCCAATTCGGCTTCCAGCCGATGCCGAAGATACCGGGATAGATGTCCTTTTTGAGCGGCGTCAGCCGGTAGTCTTCGACAATGCCGGCGATCTTGCCCCACTTGTCGTTAACCTGGGCCAGAACATCTTCCATCTCCACTTCAAGATCGTACAACTGGCGCTCGACTTCCGAGATCACCACCTCGCGCTCGTTCACATCTTCCTGGATATACCCCTTGTAGCGCTTGCTGCGACTGATCCGCGAGAGGGTATAGGTGGTCCGCCCGCGCAGCAGACTGAGCAGCGCTTCGCCCGTCGTAAACAGCTCCTCACTTTTCGCGCTGTCAAGCTGATCGCGCTCGGCTTCCAGCGCGCGGATCGTCTTACGCAGCTTGGCTTCCAGCGCGTCAAACTGCTTGTCGTACTTCGCCACCACGACGTCGAGTTCCTGATCGCGCTTTTGCCGCGCGATGCCCTGTGCCTGCACCAGAAAATCGCGGCGGCGCAGCCCCGGTTCGCCGTACATCTCAAGTTCGGGGTTATACATCAGCGTGACGCCCGCCGTCTTATAGGCATAATCCACCAGTTCATTACGCAGCGCCGTCATCCGCTTGGAGTCGGTCAGGCCGGCCGAGAGATCGCCATACGCAGCCTCTCCGAACGGCGACTGGCTGATGTCACGCGGATCGATGTAGGGGGCCTGATATTCGTCCCAACTGATCAGACCGGCTTTGGGCACGGATGGAATATGACACGCGAAGGTCTGGATCGTGTTCGCCCCGCTTTTCCGATCCGCATAGCGGATTTCGAGCTGCGCCAGCAAAAACGACTCGTAGAGGACGAGCGCCTCGCCCAACGGTTCAGCACGCATCCCGCTGCGCCGCTCCCACGCCCCGACCGCCTGCTGGATGGAAAGCTCCGCCGGCAGGTAATACTGCGCGACGCTTGACGGCAGCGGCGGCGGCGTCATGTTGAAGCCTTCCGGCAGTTCGATCCCGCTGCGCGTGCGTCCGCTGGTCGGCTGCGTGTTCCCAGTGGGGCGCTGCGGCGCTTGCGGCGTCTGCGGCGTCTGGTAGCCAGTCGCCGGCTGCTGCGTCCAATCGGGCGGCGACGCGGGACGCCCCGGCAGGCCGGTCGAGCCAAAATCGGGCAGGGTTGCCGGGGGTGGCGTGCTCTGCTGGCCGGGCATCTCCGGCAGGGTGGTGGGCGGCGGCGTCGAGCCGGGTGGGATAGCGGCGGTTGACAGGGTATACGGCAGCGAACCGCCGGGCGGCGCGCTGGTCGGTTGGGCATAGGGCTGCGCACCCGTCACCGGCTGGTAGGGCGTGTAGTACGGCTGCGCGCGCTGCTCGGTCATCAACGTCCGGATCTGCTGGCGAGTCAGCGGGCCGCGCAGGTAGCTCATCGCCCAGCGGGTATGTATGGGGAACGGGCCGCTGTTGTCATGCACGTTGTGCATCACAAACACACGCGGATCGATGCTGCTCAGCAAGCGATCGACATCTGCGATATTCAGATCATTGCTGGTTGTGGCGACACTTTCCAGGCCGCCTAGCACCTTCTTTTTGTCATTCTCGGTTTGCAGCTTGCCGATAAACCACGTGCCGGCGTTCGCCAGCCCCTTGTAATCGATGTCGCCGGGGTTCTGCGTGGCGATTATCAGCCCCACCCCAAACGCGCGCGCCTGTTTGAGCAGCCGCAGAATCGGCTCCTTGCTGGGTGGGTTATAGGGATGCGGCGGGAAATAGCCGAATACCTCGTCGAAGTACAGGATCGAGCGCAGACTGGTCGTGCCGCTCAGCGTGCGCATCCACGACAGCATATTTTCGAGCAGCAGCGTGATGATAAACATCCGCTCGGCTTCGCTCAGGTGCGCGATGTAAAAGATGCTGACGCGCGGCTTCCCTTCGGGCGTATACAGCAGGCTCTGAATATCCAGCGGCTCGCCCTGGATCCAGCTCTGGAAGCTGGGCGAGGCAATAATGTTGTTGAGTTCCATCGCCAGGGAGAAGCGGTCCTTCTCGGCAAAGAAGGTATTCACATCAAAGACGCCCAGCTTGGCGAACGGTGGGTTCTGCACCTGGAGAATCACATCTTCCAGCGTCAGGTTATGCCCGCGCCGCCAGGCATGTTCAAAGATATTGGAGATCAGCACATGCTCGCGGTCCTTGACCGGCTCGGCCTTGTGCCCAATCAGCGCCAGCAGCGCCGTCACGATGCCGCTGATACGCTCGCGGTGGAACTCATCGTCGCCCGGCTGCCAGCCGCCGGCCGGGGCCATCATCGCGTCCAGAATGCTGATCGGCAGGCCAGCATCCGATCCAGGCGTATAGATACTGAACCGCGCACTTTGCTTGAAGTGCTGGAGCCGCTGGGGCGTGATCCCCCAACTGGCGAGGCCATCACGCCATTTTTGTGCCACGTCCTGAGCGTACTCGTTGACCTCCAGCCCGGCGCGGCGTGCATCGTCCACGTTGATCCAGGGCTCAAAATCCTGCGGCCGGAGTTCGGGAAAGGTCAGCAGCAGGTTGGTGATGTCGCCCTTCGGATCAATCACAATCGAGGGAATGTTGTCCATCACGGCTTCTTCGAGCAGCGTGATACACAAGCCGGTTTTCCCGCTGCCGGTCATACCCACGACAACCGCGTGGGTGGTCAGGTCGCGCGAGTCATAATAGACGACCTCATCCACGAGGCGGCGCGTCACGGGGTCGAACCGGCGGCCCATGTAGAACGTCGTAGGTGCTTCAATAAACGGCATAGGAACCTGGCCTTTGCGCTAAGAGGCCCATTGAAAAGCTTTACCTCACCCCTAAATCCCCTCTCCACATGCGGAGAGGGGACTTGGTCGATGACCGGCTCCCCCTCTCCGTGCATGGAGAGGGGGGACGGGGGGTGAGGTTTTCAAACGGGCTCTGAGAGTCACATCATTACACTATGATCCTAGCACAGATTTTCTAGATTGTGGAATATTTCGCACGCTGTGATAGGTGAGCAATAATATATAATTGGAACCCGTGACGCGCCAGCCGTGTCATATCGCGTGAAGGGTGGCAGGAGGCAGCATTGGCAGCACACAACCCCATACCCCAACCGGAGGCGTCCGATCTTGCGCTGATCCAGGCGATGGCGGCGGGCCATACGCCGGCGCTGGACGAGCTGTACGCGCGCTATGGCGCGGCGATCTTCGGGTTCCTGGTGGCCCGCACCGGCAACCGGCCGCTGGCCGAAGAGGTTGTGCAGGACGTGATGCTGGCCGCGTGGCAGAGTGCCGCCGGTTTCCGTGGGGAAAGCAAGGTGCTGACCTGGCTGCTCTCGATCGCGCGCAACCGGGCGATCAACGCGCAGCGGCGGCGGAATGTGCCGCTCGTGCCCTATAACGACGCGCTCGACGCGCCCGCCGATGATACCGGCCCCCTGGAAAAACTGGTCAAGAAGTCCGAACAGCAGTCCATCCGCAGCCTGCTCGACCGCCTGCCCGAACATCAGCGTGAGGTGCTGATCCTGGTCTTTTATCACCAGCTCACCGAAACCGAAGTGGCCGAGGTGCTCGATATCGCCGTCGGGACGGTGAAAAGCCGCCTGCATCGCGGGAAAGAAGCCCTGCGGCGCGTGCTGCAAAGCGAGGCAAGTCTCTGATGCACGAACAATGGTCAGACCTGATTCCCTATTATGTCAACCGGACGCTGCCGGACGGCGAACGTGCCGCCTTTGAGCGCCATCTGGCGAACTGCGCCGACTGCCGCCGCGCCGTCGATGATTGGAACCTCGTGGCCGGGACCGTCTATCAGGAGGTTGATCACTGGGCGCAGCAGACCCCGGCCCTGTCCGCGCAGGTACGCGCCCGCCTGGGGCCGCCGCCCTCGTCGAACGGCCACGGGCATTACACGCCCGTGTTTTCGCCGGACGAAACTCGTTCGGTTTATGCGATGCGCCGGCCCAGCCGCCGCTACCGGCTGCCGCTCACGATGGTGGCCGCCGCGGTGATGATCGTGGCGGTGGGTGTAATCGTGATCATGATCGCCGGGCGGGGCGATGAGTCTCCCACGCCGCTGAGCGAACTCAACGGAACCGAGACGCAGATCCACACACCGGCTTCAACTCTGGGCGCGGTCACGGCGACACCGCTGCCCACCCAGGCGCGAACCACCACCCCGGCCGAAGTCGCGGATCTGGGCATCCTGCCGCCGCTCAAGACGCCGACCCCCAAACCCACCCTGACCGCCACTCTCCGGCAGCCGACTCAGACGCCGCGCCCGCCTGCCACCCTGACGCCGACGCTGTACTGGCCGGTGACGCCCACCGCCGCTTACCAGTATGGGATCGGCAGCGGCTTTATCATGGTCACGACCGTGCAGATCGGGGACATTCCGGCCGGTACGCCCGTGCGCATCAGCCATGCGTGGTACGACGGCACGACGTGGATCTACGCGATCGTCACCGAGGACGATCAGACCACGTATGCCGAAGCGCGCGAATTGCAGTTGGCGTTTGCGCCGGACGTGACGCCGGGGCCGATCCCGCCCGCCGCCTATCAGGGCGCGATCGGCATGGGCTATCTGATGGTCACGACGGCGCAGGTGGGCAGCATCCCGGCAGGCACGCGCGTGCGCATCAGCCACGCGTGGCATAACGGCTATCGCTGGCTCTATGCGATCCAGGCGTATGGCGGGGAAGATTTCTTTGATGCCGAAGAGTGGCAGATCGCCTACGCGCCGGATGTGACGCCGGGACCTACGCCAACCGCCATGTATCAGAATCAGATCTGGGCGGGCTACGTGCTGCTGACGACCGAACGGGTGGGCACCATCCCGCCGGGTACGCGCGTACAGATCACCGCCGGGCAGTTTGACGGTTTTGGCTGGATCTATGATGTCGAAGCCGAGGATGGCACAACTGCCCAGGCGCGCACGGCGCAGCTTACCCTCGATCCGAATCCCGCACCATCGAACACGCCGCCTCCAACCCCGACGCCATCCCCAACCGCGACGGCTGCCTGCCCGTATTCGAACACTCTGACGGACGGCTGCCCCACCACCCAGAAGAACGTGCTGGCTGCGTTCCAGGCGTTCGAGAATGGCTATATGCTCTGGCGCGATGATACGGACGTCATTTATGTGCTCTACAACCAGGACGGCGAATTCGAGTGGTACACGGATACCTGGACGGACGGCGAGCCGGTCAACATCGGCGAGACGCCGCCCCCCGGCCGGACCGCTCCGACGCGCGGCTTTGCCAAGCTGTGGGTCAACGAGCCGGGCATGCGTGAGTCGTTGGGCTGGGCGCTCAGCACGGAGACAGGTTATACCGCCTTGTGGGAAACCTATGCCGGCGGCGATACCTACGTTCGCCTGCCGGATGGCCGCGCGCTGCGCCTGAATGAGACGGTTGGCTGGGCGTTCGAGTAGCATCGCCCGGCGCTGCAATGCACCGGCGCTGCAAGCAGCGGGCTACTGATCGGAAGGGCCGTGAACGGCCCTGGTGGCGTGGGTCAGCGTCCTTTAGGGCGCTTCCGATAGTTAGCCGGGTCGTTGCACGGCCCGGCGAGGCCTGGATGGAGAGGGGATTTAGGGCTGAGGCTGATCAGCCAGCAGCCGCTCGACCTCGGCGCGGGTAGGCAGACCACGCGCACCCGGCTGCGCGATCTTGAGGGCGGCGGCAGCGTTGCCCCAGCGCAGCGCCTCATCGAGCGCACGCCCGGCGATACGCGCCGCGATGAATCCCCCGTCGAACGCATCCCCCGCGCCGAGCAGATCGACCACCTGGGTAGGGTACGCAGGCACGTCGAGCGTTCCATCCGGCGATACGGCCAGGACGCCCTGCTGCCCGCGCCGCGCGATCACCAGCCGCTGCCCGCCAGATAACAGCCTCGCCGCCGCTTCAACCGACGCGACGCGCGCCACGGGCACGATCTCCTCGTCGGCGCTGCCTATTACGACGCTCGACAGCGCGATCGCCTGTTCGATCGTCTCGCGGATGTGATCGCGCCAGCCCCACAGTTCCAGCCGCAGATTGAGATCGAGTGACACCGGCACGCCCGCCTCGGACGCGATCTGCATGGCGCGCAGCACAGTTTCGCGCACGGGTGACGCGCGCAGGCACATGCCGGTCGTATGCAGCCACGCCGCCCCTGCGATCTGGTCCTCGTGCAGGTCTTCCGGGGCGAACTGGGTATCCGCGCCGCGCTCCGGCGGCCAGACCACGATCAGGCGCTCGCCGTCCGGTTCGATCATGGCGATCACCATCGGCGTGAAGCTGTCGGGGATAATCCGCAGACCGGACAGATCGATCCCCTCTTCGCGCAGTTCGTCGCGTACCATGCGCCCGTAACCCTCGTCGCCCAATCCCCCGACAAAGGCCGTCTGCACACCGAGCCGGGCCACGGCGACCGCCGTATTCGCCGCCGTGCCGCCACCGTACAGCTTAGGGACCGAGACGGCCATATCGGGCTGCTTGCCTTTGGAGCGATCCGGCAGGCGGATCACCATATCGACGTTGGCATCACCCACCACGACCACCGGACGATCAGCCATCGATCAGCGCTCCCCGCGCCGCCTCGACGAACTGGCGCACGCGATCCAGGGATTTTCGGAAACCGCCGCCCGGCAGCGGCTCGTTGGTGTGGGTCAGTGAATCCACGCCCCACGGACGCACCGCGCGGATCGCATCGGCCACGTTGTCGGGTGACAGGCCGCCGGCCAGGATCACCGGGATTGAAGCCCGCTCGACAATCGCGCGGCTGATCGACCAGTCGTGAGTCCGGCCGGACGCGCCGATCCCCGCGATGTCGGGGGCCTGCGTGTCGAGGATCAGGTAATCAGACACCGGCGCATAAGCCGCCGCCATCTCGATCGCTTCCGGCCCGGCCACCGAGATCGCCTGCATGATGCGCACGCCGGGCAGACGCGCTCGCAGCGCGCGCACCACGCCCGGAGGAACCACGCCCGCCAGCCCGCACAGGTGCAGCACATCCGGCCGCACGGCGTGGACCATCGTGGCGATCGCGTCCGGGTCCGATTCCACCGAGAGCGCCACCGTCACGGCGCGCTGTCCCACCACCGCACAGATCGCCCGCGCCGTGTCGAAGTCGATCTCGCCGGGCAGGCCGCGTTGGGCGGGCGTCACGCCGACATGATCCACCCCGGCCTCGATCACCGCCAGGGCTTCTTCCGGCGTCTGCATCGTATAAATTTGTATTTTCATGGGTCATGTTCCAAGTGATGAGGTAACAACTTTCTGTAGGGGCGATCCGGTGAGTTGCCCTGGGCGGGTTTGTTAACCCGCCCCTACAATGCGCTAGCCATCACCCACCGACCGATGTCGGATGGGGGTGAGGCCCCAACGTCTCAGCCGTTCGTTTCTTTCAAAGCAGCCGGTAACGCCGGTCGCTGAGGTACAGCACCGCCACCGGATCGCCGGGCGCGGGCCGCGGGCAGCAGCGCAGTTCGTCGGCACGGCGGTGCGCCTGTTCGATGATTGCGCGGCCGGACGGCGTGACCACCCGGTAGCGCAGATCGACATGAAAACGGCCGTCCGTATCGGTGCGCGCGCCAAAATGGACCACTTCGCCATGCAGCACGCGTCCCCGCCGCACCAGCACATCATGGCGCTGCCGCCGCACGAAGATGACGACCAACCTGATCAGCACCGCCACAGCGGCAACGGCTGTCAGCACTGCGGCGACCGTCCGCGACCGAAACTCGGCGGGGTCATCGTCCAGCGCGGAGCGATCCGGGTTTTCCGGCAGGTAACGCACTTTGACAGGCGCAGCTTCGTCCAGCCGGTCATAGGTCTCGCGGGTCACACGCTGTTCGCGGGCATAGTAGCGCCCGGTTTCGCTGATCTGGAAGCTGTACGTCACGTAGTAGGTGCGCGAGCCTTCGCGATCTTCTGTGGTGCGGCGCGATTCGACCCGCGCCTCTACGATCTGCCCGTGTTGATCCAGCTCGCTGGTGTGCTGCCAGTCGGGTAACGTGACGAACAGAAAGAGACTGGCAAACAGTGTGAACAGCAGCAGCAGCCCGATCAGCCAGGCCGTGCGGGGATACCCGGCCAGCCGCTTCGTTTCACCAACGAGAAAAGCCCTGTTCTGAGGGAAGAGCAGAAACGCATCAGATACGAACTTGTCATCGACGCCGGGCGGCAGCTTGGTTACGGTCTGTTCGGAAAGCCGGTCGAGAATCTCAACAGAAAGAATACCCATCGTTCGCCCTCTTAACCAGAGTCACTGTTTCCAGTCTGGCGGGCACAGATTGACGCGGCGCTATTCCAAATGTGCCCAGTTCGTTTTGAAGAAAAGGTCAATCCCGTGAAACAGGATTCGCAGGGGCAGAACGCGCGCTCTGCCCCTCTCCAATCCTCCCTAACACTGGAACGTGCCGGCCGGGATCGGCTCGGACCACTCGTTCCAGAGAAAGTTGAATTCTTCCAGATAGACCTGCGCCAGCGCCGGGTTATGGATAATCAGCAGGTTTTCGTCGTTGTTATCCATGGCACCGCCCGAGAAATTGAAAGACCCGGTCACGACAATTGACTCGTCGATAATAAACACCTTATGATGCAGGAATTCGGGGTTCGTATCCTGCCGCACATCCAGCCCGGCGCAGACCATGGGCGAGACAAAACGGCGGCTGGTCGCCTCGACAATGCCGGCAACGTCAATCTGCCCGGCGGCCGCCTCGTCGATCAGCAGGGTCATGATGCTGCGATCGGTGCCGCTCTCGCGCCAGCGCAGACTGTCGGTGAAGTTAAATGCCATGAACCGAACCGAGTGCGCCTGCCGGAACAACTGCGCCAGACGCGCCGGCACATCCCCTTCGGACTCGAAGAAGGTCTCGATCTGGGTGCCGTCAATAGTGATCACCGGGTTCGGCACGGTGTTGGGCGAAGACTTGCCAAACTGTTTATTGAACAGTTCTTCAAACTCGCTGGCGTAGTTTTGGGCGAGCTGGCTCGATCGGATCAGAATGGCGTTGTTGTTCTGCCAGTAGATCCCGCTCTCGGTGAGGTTGGTCGAGCCGGTCCAGACGTAGGTTTGATCGACCACGATAAACTTGTCGTGCATTTCGCCGCCGCGCGTACCATCCGACACGATCGGGATCCCGGCCATATCGAGGTCCACGATCGTCGAATCGGGGTCTTCTTCGCCGGCGTCGCCGTCCGTCACCACGCGGACCTGCACGCTGCGCTGGTGGGCGCGGATCAGCGCGTCGGTGATGGGGCGTGAGTTCAGTTCGTACAGGGCTGCGTCGATGCGTGTGGTCGCCTCGTCAAGCAGCTTCACCAGCGCTGCCTCCAACGGTGATCCCTGAAAATTGTCATCCTGGATCGGTTCGGTGAAATAGACCTGGAACCAGCCGCCGTCATAGCCCCCGGGGATCGACACCAGTTCCCCAACCGGCACATTAGGATTGTCGTCTACAGGGGGATTTTCTGGCTTGTCCTCTTCCAGCGGCGTATCGACGCCGACAAGCTGGGCGATCAATACGATCAGGATCAACGTCACACCCGAAATCGCCGTTACGATGGCACGCTGAAGGTTGCTGGGACCGCTCTTGTTACTCATTTTCTTCTCCTGTTTCGGGTGATGGTTCGTCGTCTTCGCGTGACTTTCTGCCGGGCAGCAGGCTGCCCAGGATCTTATCGGTCAGATTGCTGAGCGGTTTGGAGGGCGGTTTGGGGGGTTCGTCAGTGGCTCCTTCCGGCACATTGGCCGACCGGCCGGGCAGCGTTGGCGGCGTTGGCGAATTCGGGGGCGGACGGTTCCGGCCGGGTTGGCTGCCCTGCTGGCCCTGGATGCGACCCTCCAACCACGGGATGCCCGGACGCGGGCTGCCTTGGTTGGGACGGCTGCCCGGTCTGCCCCGGCTGCGGCGCGCCGACCACCGGATGCCCTGCGGCCGGCTGTCCCGATTCGGGCGTCGCGGGCGTGCCCATCTCCGGCGGGCTGAGCCGTGCAATCAGGTTCTGGATCAGTGCGTCATTCGTGCGCTGGATCTCATAATCCAGCCACCCGGCGATCTGCTCGCTGGAGATGACTGGCGCTTGCTCGCCCAACAGATCCTGGCTGAACTTGTTGACCTGCTGGAAGGTCTGCACCAGCCAGGCCGCGTCCTTGCGAGTGCGATATGTCACCAGCCAGTTCATGCGTGTCATGAGGCGCGTGAGCGTATAGCCCACCTCCCCGATCTGCTCTTCGGTCATTTGAGACGTTTGCGGGTTGCCCGCGAGACGCGCCGCCAGCGCCTTTGCATAGTCGATACCCCAGTCGAGCAGGGTCATCGCTTCGGCGTCGGTCAATCCCTCGCGCACCTTTTCGTTACTGGCGAACGTCTCCTGCAGGCGTTTTGAAATATCCTCAGCCAGCATCCCTCTCAGCCTTTCTCCTGGGTTAGTCATCCCGGAGTCATTGTAGTTGATTAGAGAGCAAAAGGAAAATCCGGGAAAAGAAGAATGAACCCCAGAGAGCACAGAGGACACAGAGATTGAAGATGTAAAGAGAGAAAAGCAGAGTTCAAAACAGGATGAAACGCCGTTTCTTCTTTTTCCACCTTAGTTTTTCTCTGTGATCTCCGTGTCCTCTGTGGTGAAATTTGTTTTTCTCAGCGTTAGCTGTTCAGAATCAGGGTCATGGTCGCCGCGTCGATATTGCCGCCGCTGAGGATCACGCCCACGCGCCCGCTGACCGGCACCGCGCCGCTGAGCAGCGCCGCCACGCCAAGCGCCCCGGACGGCTCCACCACGATCTTGAGGCGGTAGAACAGGAAGCGCACCGCCTCGATAATCGCCGCCTCGCTGACCGTACGCATATCGTCCACGTAGTCGAGCACCAGCGGGAAGGTCATCACGCCCAGCGACGGCGTGCGCGTGCCGTCCGCGATGGTGGGCGGATTGTGGACGGTGTGCAGCGTGCGGGTGCGGAAGGACCGAGTCGCGTCGTCCGCGAGTTCCGGCTCGATACCGATCACGCGGCAGGCGGGGCACATCCCCTTCGTGGCGATAGCCGATCCGCTCAGCAGGCCGCCGCCACCACACGGCACCAGCAGCGTATCCAGGCAGCCGTGATCCTGCATCAGTTCCAGCGCGGCTGTGCCCTGCCCCGCGATGATCTCCACGTGGTCATAGGGCGGAATCATCGTATAGCCGTGCTCGGCAGCGACTGCTTCCGCGATCTGCTTGCGATCCCCGGTAGCGGGATCGTAGGGGATGACGTGCGCCCCGTAGCCCTCCGTCGCGGCGCGCTTGGTGGCGGGGGCGTTCTCCGGCATGACGATATACGCCGGGCAGCCGAGTATCCGGCAGACGAGCGCGACCGCCTGCGCGTGATTGCCGGAGGAATAAGTCAGCACGCCGCGCGCCCGCTCCGCCGCCGATAGCTGGCTGATGGCGTTATACGCCCCGCGAAATTTAAACGCCCCGACGCGCTGGAAGTTCTCGCACTTCAGGAACACGTCCGCCCCGGCAGTTCGTTCAGCGTGCGCGAGGTCAAGACCGGCGTGCGATGGGCGATTCCTTCGATCCGCTTCTGTGCGGCTAATACTTTGTCGAACATCGTGAGCACTTGTCGCTTTCTGTGAAATAGTTTTGAGTCATGAGTTTTGAGTTTTGAGGGAGCAGCTTGACGGATTTGCTTGACTTATGACTTAAGACTCAAAACTCATAACCTGCCATTCGTTATACCGAAACGGCGGCGCGGGGGCCAGTTTTGGCGCGGCACGGATTTCTCCCCCCGGCGCGGGGTGCGGTATACTCTGCGCAGCGCCAGATACAGCGAAGGAAGGTTTTACGGATGGGTTATCCCCGTTGGGTGGAAAACATTGTCGATGTGTGCATGGCGATCCAGCCCGGCGAAAAAGTGCTGCTGATCACCGACGAGCCGATGGACATCATGCGCAAGCTGCTCGTGGAGCGCATCGCGCAGATCGGTGTGAGCGAATTGTGGTCCTACACGCTGCCGGACGCGATCCGCCCGCTGCCGCATTACCCGGCCGCGCTCTATGATCTGGCCGGCGCGGTGGACGTCGTCCTGATCTTCGAGCACCGCCGCAATCCCGAAATCGAAACGCCGCGCGCGCTGGAAATGGTCGAGGCGGTGGAGCGGGGCAAGGCGCGCTTTGCGTCCGGCCCGATGATCAACCTGAGCATTCTCGAGCACGAACTCAGCGCCGACTACCACGAGATCGCCGCGCTGACGAACCGCCTGTGGGACGCGCTGCAAGGGCGCTCGAAGGTGCATATTACCACGGCGCTGGGCACCGACCTGACGATGGACATCACCGGGCGTGAGGTCAAACGCGATACCGGCCTGTTCCACAACCCACGGGACGATGGCAATCTGCCGGCGGGCGAGTGTTACGTCGCGCCGATTGAGGATCGCACCAACGGCGTATTCGTGGTCGATAAGTCCTATCCCAACATACTCATTCAGGAGCCAATCCGCCTGACGGTGGAGCGGGGCCGCGTGGTCAAGATCGAGGGCGGGCGCGAGGCGGAGCAGCTATCCGCCATTATCCGCGACAACGAGCACAAGCCCTATGGTGAGGGCTGCCGTGTGGTGTGCGAACTGGGCATCGGCACCAATCCCAACGCGCGCTTGCAGGGCAATGTCCTGACGGATGAGAAAGTGATGGGCACGGTGCATATCGCTATCGGGCATAACGCGCTGGCAAGCTACGGCGGGCAGAACCGCGCGCCGATCCATCTGGACGGCGTGATCGGCGACCCCACCCTAATCGTGGACGGCGAGACGCTGATTCAGGATGGAATTTACCGGGTATAGGGAAAGATAAAATGATGACCACCGCACTGGTAACTGGCGGAACCGGATTTGTCGGATCGCACGTGGCGCGGGCGCTGGTGGCACGCGGCTACCGGGTGCGGATTCTGCGCCGCACGACCAGCCGCCTCGACGCCGTTCAGGGGATTGACTGCGAGCATGTCATCGGGGATGTGACCGATCTCAACTCGCTGCGCGCGGCTATGCAGGGTGTCGATTGGGTGTTCCATGTGGCGGCCGTGGCGGATTACTGGCGCAACGATCCGGCGCGCATCTACGAGGTGAATGTAGACGGCACGCGGAATGTACTGCTGGCTGCCGAGGAAACTGGCGTCAGGCGGGTGATCTTCACCAGCAGCGCGGCGGCGATGGGCCACACCCACGATCTGCGCCCGGTCGATGAAATCGACCCGCTTCAACTGGGATCAGCACCTCACACCTTACGGCCACAGCAAATTCCTGGCCGAAGCCGAAGTCTTCCGCGCGATCCGGCGCGGGCTGGACTGCATCATCCTCAACCCGACGGTGATCATCGGCCCCGGCGATCTCAACCAGATTTCGAGCAGCGTGGTGCTCGAGCTGGCGCGTGGCAACGTGCCGCCGACCGTTCCCCCTGGCGGCGTGACACTGATCGACGTGCGCGACGTGGCGGAGGCCCATGTCGCGGCTGCCGAGCGCGGGCACACCGGCGAGCGCTATTTGCTCGGCGCGGTGGATCTGACACACAAGGCGTGGCTGCGCCTGATCGCGCATATCGTCGGCCGCCCTATGTTTGCCATTACGCTGTCCGCGCCGGCGGTCTATCTCATCGCGGAGATCGCGGACGTGCTGCGCCGGTTCGGCGTGCCGCTGCCGATCGAGGGCAACCAGCTGCGGCTGAGCACGCGCATGATGTTCTTCAACTGCCAGAAATCATGGCGCGAACTGGGCGAGCCGTCTATCCCCATTCAGCAGAGTTTGAAAGAAACTTATGAATGGTATCAGGCGCACGGCGATTTGATGGCATAGAACCCGTAACGCGGGTCAATCAGAGGAGAGAGCATTCATCATGAGTTCTGCACGAAAGATTATCAGAGCCATAACGCCGCCGGTGCTGTTGAGCGCCTATCGGAAGCTGCTCAGCCCGGCTATCCCTGATGATTTACACCGCCGGCATGTGGGGGGTGATTGGGAGGAGATTGGCACACTGCAATTCAGTTATCTGGTGCAGAGCGGCCTCCAGCCCTCACACTATCTTCTCGATATAGGCTGTGGCAGTCTGCGGGGCGGTATACACTTTGTGCGCTATCTGGAAGACGGGCATTATTATGGTATCGACCGGCAGCAGTGGCTGCTGGATGCCGGCGTTAAGGTCGAACTCCCCCAGGCCGGATTAGCGGACCGCACCGTTCACCTGCTGTGCCGGGACGATTTCGACGTGACGTCGTTCGGTGTCCAGTTCGACTACGCGCTCGCCCAATCCGTTTTCACTCATCTGCCCTGGAATACGATCTCTGCGGTGTCTGGTCAACGTGCAGAAAGTGCTCAAGCCGGGCGGCAAATTTTATGCCACCTTTTTTGAAGATCCTGATGGCACGCATTATACGACGCCAATCCACCATCCTGTCGGCGGCAAAGTGACCTATCCCGATCGAGACCCGTATCATTATATGTTCGACGTATTCGAAGATCTGGCGCGGCGTGCCGAGCTTGAAGTTACCCATATCGGCGACTGGAATCATCCCCGCGACCAGATGATGATGGTGTTTACGAAATGAGGAGATAACCAGCATGGCGCGAGCCGATGATCTGTTAGCGCAGAAGTTTGTCTGCCCCAAGTGCAGTGAGCGTGGCGCGCACGTGGAGCGGCTGGCGATGTCGGGCACCGGCCTTTCCCGCCTGTTCGAGATCCAGCAGCACCGTTATGCGTTCGTATCCTGCCACAACTGCGGCTACACCGAGATCTTCAACCTGCGGACCATCGAGGGCCGGGACGATCTCGGCTCGCTCCTCGATATGCTGTTCATGGATTGAGAACAGGTTGTGAGTCGTGAGTTGGGCTTATGTTAGGTCGGCCTCACCCCCAGCCCCTCTCCATCCAGGATGGAGAGGGGAGAAAAACCAGCTTCCCCCTCTCTAGCTCGGCTGGAGAGGGGGATTGAGGGGGTGAGGCCGTTCGAGGCCCCATTTTCATCGTCTGCGGTGTATCCGTTTTTATGTAAAGCTCTAAAGAGGGGGGACTTGCCAGCGTAACTTCCCCCGAAAAACATCAACTGGCATAAGGGCCAACTCACAACCCTATCCCTACTGCTCGTCGTGGTGATACAGGTTCTTGAGCACAATCCCCTGAATCGTGCGGAGACGCTGGCTGATTACCACGGCCATGCGGCGCATGATCACCAGCCCCGTCGCAGGATTTTCGTCGAGCAGGCGGTTGAAGGCCGCACCCTCCAGCGCCAGCAAGCGGCTGTCCTGCTGGCAAATTGCCGACGCCGTATAATAACTCGGCGGCATGAAACCCGACCAGCCGACCAATTCTCCTGGCGTGCTAAGCGATACGATAGTCAGCGGCTGGTTCAGCGCGATCGGCTGCACCTGGACGTTGACCTTGCCGCTGAGCAGCAGGTACACCCGGCTGGCGGCTTCCCCCTCGCGGAACAGGGCTTGGCCGGCCGCGCAGGTGATCTCCTCCGCCAGCGCTGCCAGCCGTGACAGAGTATCGGGCGGCAGATCGGCAAACAACGTGCTTTGTGCCAGTTGTTCGAGTACAGTCATGGGCATTGTCTCCTCTCAATAAGCCAGGATCACCAGTCCTCCTCAAAGCCCGTGAAACCTTCGGGCAGATTGGTCATACCCGGCCCGGTTTCGATCTCCTTGGGCAGCGGCGGGGCGGTCACGGCGATGGTGGTCGCGATGGTCGGTTCGCTTGCCTGGGCGATCATCTCCCGGTTTTCATAGATCGCGGCGCGAACATGCATGACGACCGCACCCACCCCGGCCAGCGCCGTGATCAGCTCGACCGTCAGCCCCATCGCCGGGATCGGCACATTGACGATCAGCGCGTAGATCGCGGTACCCAGCGCCATCATCACAACCCAACGCCGGAACCCGACCAGCTGGAGGGAGCGCAGGGCATAGCGATCCAACAGTTGGCCGATGCTGTAGCTCACGATGACCCGTCCCAGGTACAGCAGCAGAAAGGTAAATGTACCGACCAACAAGGACGTGACGATCAGCAGCCCGACGCCGAACAGGATGGTCAGTTCGTTGAGCCGGATCAGGTAGAGGATCAGCAGGACGATCAGGCCCAGCACCACCACCACGATCACCGTGGGGAGCGACAGCATAAACGTCACTAATCCCCAACCCACCGTCGGGACGATCCGCCGCCGTATGTGCAGGGCAGGCTGGCGAATCAGGTTTGGCGCGACCAACAGCCCTAACGTGCCGATAAACAGGAGTGTGATCATATCCCGCACAGACTCCCGGAGATAGTTCACCAGGATCTCGGCGGCATCACGCGCCTGACCTACCTTGGTAATATCCGGCTGGCGGCCGATCTGCTCAAAATGGATGCTGCCATTCACAGTATCTGGCGGAGGAAGAATCGCCGTCCGCGATCGATAGGACAGATCGCTGCCGACATAAGCATCGGGGCCAAAGCGCAGGCCGGGATCGCTGAGCGAGATGTCATAAAACGGCAGGCTCGGCAGGTCTGTATTGCGGCGGATGTCACCCACCTCGGCATCCACGCGCCCGGCGACGACGCCCTCAATGGTCAGCGACTCGCCGCCAAAGTCAATATCCCCGCCCACCGTGCCGGTCACGTGGACCTGATACCCGTAGACCAGCAGATCGCCGGGCAGCACGGCATCGCGCACGATCTCCGTGTTGATCGCCACCGACAGCAGGTCCACGCGGTTGGTCGCAAAGCGCGCATGCTCTCCAATCGTCGAGGTGATGCCCAGAAAATGCATGTCATCGCCCACGCGCCCTTCGACCATCAGTTTGCCGCCGCCCACCCACAGATCGCCGGTCACAACGGCCGTGCGGTATATGGTGATCTCGGAAGCCGCGCCGATCACGTCGCCGTCAATCGTGCCTCGAATTTCCAACACGCGGCAGAAGAAATAAAAATCGTCTTCAATGTAGACGTCATTTGCCACGACACATCGATCGCCGCGCATCCCATCCGATGCTTCCACCTGGCTGGTCACGCCGATCAGCACCAGCATCAACAGAAAAAGCACAGTCAGTTTGCGTCGCCGCGTGGCAAACCAGCGCATTGGGTTATCCTTATATCTGACGGTTGAGCAATTAGCAATTAGCGGTTAGCGGTTAGCTTTACCTCACCCCCCGTCCCCCGGCGTGACCAGCACGCTTGCCACACGCGGAGAGGGGGAGCCATGGCGAACAAGGTGGTGCTTGTAGGGGCGGGTTTGTTAACCCGCCCTGTTTTCTGATGATTTACGCAGCTTTATTTAATGCCGCATGTCATAAGAGATCGGGTAAGCTCGGGCGGCGTATTGTAATACACCCCTACAGAACACCCGATGATTCGACACGGCATCTCATGCCCTACTCCACATGTCGGACGACTGTGGGGACGGGCGGGTGCAGGTAAAGCTACTGCTAACGACTGGATGGCACTGAACCGCTAACCGCTAACAGCTAACAGCTATTTTACCAGCGGCATACGTCACATCCCACTGGGCAGCAGCATCAGCGTACCAAGATAGACTGCCTGGGAGACCTGCCGAAGCTCACGGCTGGCAAAATCGAGCTTGTAGGTCCCGCCGGCTCCCGTCAGCAGCAGCGCGCGGTCCTCGTCGATGAATGCCACGGGCCGGTAACGCTCCGCGCCGGACTGGACGATGAGAAGCTGCCGCTGCGCCATCAGGTCAACCAGCACCAGGCCATAAGACTCCGCCAGCAGGTTATCTTCTGAGCCGACGCCCGCCGCCACCCCGTAAACGGCGATCGTGCCGCTGCGATTGATCAGCAGATCGCCGCCCAGACGGTACGGCAGGTTGTCCGGCGCGGGGATCAGCGTGCTGGCGCTGGTCGGCAGGTCCCAGAGATGCAGGGCAAACGGGCCGTTATCGCCACTCGCGCCTTCCAGCCGCGCGAATATCCGCCCATCGGATGAGACCGCCGCACCACAGGCGCAGCCTGGCTCGTTGGGCAGGGCGAAAAACTGCTCCTGCACAATACTGTAGAGCGCGACCTGTCCATAGACGAGGTAATCCGTGCCGGGCACGTGAGCCGCGTCGTAAAAAAACTGCGTCATGTCGTTGACCAGCGCCAGCGGGGCCAGCGTCAGCGGCGCGGCGGGTGACGCGATCGGAAGCTGCCGCAGATCACCCCCATCGGCACGCGCGACAAACGCGGATGACACCCCGGCGGAATCGACCAGCACCCACCCGATCGCCTGCCGGTTTGGAGCGACCACCCAGCTCACCGCCTGCGTATCGACCGTGCGCCGGATAAACGGGTGCGGCTCCTGTGTGCCGTCGAAGTTGGCGCGCATGATCGCGCCCGTGTTGATCTTCTCGTACAGCACATAGTCACCCACCAACTCGAAGCGGTGCCCGCCCTCGACATTGATCACCGTGCTCAGCCCGCTCAGCGCATCCAGGAACAGAATACGGCTGGTGCGGGTCGCCGTATCGGTGACGACAAACACATCAAGCTGTCCGGCTCCCTGCGCCGCGGCTGTGCCAGGAACGGGTGCAGCGATCAGCAGCAGGGAGAGCACGACGATAAGCCAGACGGCCTCACCCCCAGCCCCTCTCCATTCAAAATGGAGAGGGGAGAAAAACCGCCCTTCCCCCTCTCTAGCTTGGCTGGAGAGGGGGATTGAGGGGGTGAGGCCTCCTGCGCATGACTGATTTCTCGTTACCTATTGCGATCAACGGGGCTCTCCTGCGCGACGGCCGCGACCACACGCGGCAGGATCTCTCCGGCCGGTCCCGGCAGATGCAGCGTGGTGATGCCGGTAATTGGGGTCGCATCGGGATTGACTTCGATCAGCACCGCGCCGTTTTCGCGGGCATAGTAGGGCAGGGTCGCCACAGGCACCACCACGCCGGACGTCCCTACCACGAGCATCACATCACACGTCCGGCTGAGCGTCAGGGCGCGTTCGAGCGCGGCGACGGGCAGGGGCTCGTTGAACCAGACCACATCAGGACGGACCGGCGCGCCGCAGTAGGGACAGGCGGGCGGTCCGGCTTCTGTATCCCAGGTGAGTTGGCTCACGTCGATCAGAGTCGGCTCGCCCTGGCAGCTTGCAAAGCACTTATTCTGCCGGATGTCGCCGTGCAGCGCGATCACGTCCGTGCTGCCCGCCGCCTGATGCAGCCCATCGATATTCTGTGTCACCACCACCACGCGCGCCACATAGTTCTCAAGCTCGGCAATCGCGACATGGCCGGGATTGGGTTGGGCCGGGGAGATGATCTCGCGCCGGAACTGGTACCAGTCCCAGACCAGTTTTGGATTGCGGCGGAACGCGGCGGGCGTGGCAAGCTGCTGCGGATCGTAATGCGACCACAGCCCCTCCAGCGCGTCGCGGAAGGTCGGGATTCCACTCTCTTTGGATATGCCCGCGCCGGTCAGCACCACGAGCTGTCGGCTCGCGCGGATCGCACGGGCGGCTTCGGCGATCAAACGTTGGTCGTCACTGCTCATACGGTTTATCAGCTCCCCGTGCCTGGATCGATCCTGGCTCCCCCAGAGAGGCAGCACCACCCGGTGCCACCTCACAAATTTCCAGCACAGATTGGTGTGAGAATTACATGTCGTGTTAAACTAGCACGAGTGTACCATGCGGCCTGCATTGTTGACACAATACTCTAACCGCCGCACCTGACCCGTGGAAATTCTGCTGGAAAAAAATCCGTCATGTCTGAATCTACGCACCGCACCGATCGCGATATGCCTCAAGACGCCTATGCCACCGATGAACTCCTCGGTGTGCGCTACCGCACTCACGAGCTTTACAGCCAGCCGCCGATCGATTTCCCGCGGTGGGTGATCGAGTCGTTCCGGTGGCGCGGTGATGAACGGGTGCTGGATGCGGGTTCTGGGCCGGGGATATACTTTGATCTGGTGAGGCAGCGTATTCCGCGCGGCCACCTGACGGCGGGCGATCTCTCGTGGGGCATGGTGCAGCGGGCGGCTGGCGTGTTACCCGGTGTGATCAACCTGGATGCCGGACGGCTGCCCTTCGCCGGAGGATCTTTCGACGTCGTGCTGGCAAATCACATGCTCTATCACGTGGCGAGCGTCGAGGACTCGCTGGCCGAGATCCGGCGGGTGCTGCGTCCGCATGGCAGCGTGATCGCGGCGACGAACAGCGCCGAAACCATGCCCGAATTTGATACGCTGGCGCGCCGTGCCTGCACCCTGCTCGGTTATCCCAAGCATCGCTTCCAGCCCGCGCATATCAAGTTCGCGCTGGAAAATGGAACGGCTCTGCTGTCACGTTATTTCCGTGCGGTGGCGCGCTACGACTGCCCCAGCGCGTTTCACTTCACCGAAGTCGAGCCGGTCCTGGCGTATCTCAACAGCCTGCGGCCGCTCCACTCGTTTGAACTCCCCGAAGAGATCAGTTGGGATGATTTTATGGACGTGATGGAGAAGCAGATCACGCGGCTGATCCGCCACTTTGGCGAGCTTCAGGTGCATAAACTGGCCGGCGTGCTGATCGGGACGAATGGCAGCGGCTTCGCGGGCGATTACCTGCGCCGGCTTGGACGCGATCAACCCGTCGTAGCACGTCTACACGATTCGGCGGCTCGCCATCTTTCGGCAGGGGATCATCGAGCGGGGGGAACCCATGCCGCCCGTACAGCGGCACGAACATGACCGGGATCAGCAACTCGACCTTCCACGAATCGCCTGTGCGCCGCACGCGCTGCAGCATCTGCTGGTGCCGATCCCCAATCGGCAGGACCATTCGCCCGCCGTCAGCCATCTGACTCCGCAGCGGGCCGGGGATGGCCGGCGCGGCAGCCGTCACGATAATCGCGTCGTAGGGAGCCATATCGGGCAAGCCCTGGCTCCCATCCCCAATGTAGACCTCCACGTTGTGATAGCCCAAATCGGCGAGCAGGCTGTTGGCGTGTTCGCCCAGATCAGGATACCGCTCCAGCGAGTAGACGACCCTTGCCAGCCGGCACAGCACCGCCGTCTGATACCCGCTGCCGGTGCCGATCTCCAGCACGGTATCCTCCATCGTCAGGCTGAGCATCTGCGTCATCAGCGCCACGATGTACGGCTGCGAGATCGTCTGGCTGCTGCCAATGGGGAGCGGGTTGTCATCATACGCCAGCATGCGCAGGTCGTCGGGCAGAAAGCGGTGGCGCGGAACCGTGCGCATCGCGTCCAGCACGCGCGGATCGTGGATGTCGCGCGCTTCCAACTGTTCGCGGACCATCCGTTCGCGGAGCATTTCAAAATCGGGTTGCGGAGCCATACGCTGCTTTCCCGCCCGTCATCACGGTGTACACTATCAATGATACACTGCCCGGCCCCGAAGCGAAAAGCCGATTACGCTCCAGTCTATAATATTCTTAACTCCCGGCTGAAAAATTGACTCGCATTCACTGCTTGTGCTATGCTGAGAACAAGTCTAACCTACGGAGGTCCATTGGCTGAACAACTCAAAGGTCTCGTTACACGGACACAAAGCGGATTTTTCACCGTTCAAACCCCTGAAGGCCCCATCATCTGCCAGCTGCGGGGCAGACTCAAAGAGGAATATCAACTAACCGACCTGGTGGCGATCGGCGACCGCGTCACCGTCGAGCGCCTGCCGATCGAGGCGGACACAGTCGGCGGCGTGATCGTAGACGTGGAAGAGCGCGAGCGGGTGCTCTCGCGGGTCGCGCCGAGTTCCGCCGTCGGCACCGCCGCCGAGCGCGAGCAGGTGATCATCGCCAACCCGGATCAGGCGATCTTCGTCTTCTCTGCCGCCCAACCCGATCCGCACGTGCGGATGCTGGACCGTTTTCTGGTCGCCGCCGAAAAAGCCGAGATACCCGATATTCGCATCTGCGTGAACAAGATCGATCTGGTAGCCGACGATCCGTCCCAGACGCATGAAATCTTCGGCGTGTACGAGCGGATCGGCTATCCGGTGCTGTATGTCAGCGCCAGGACGGGCGAAGGGTTGGACGACATTCGCACCCTGCTGGCGGGAAAAATCTCCGTCTTCACGGGACCGTCCGGCGTCGGCAAAACGAGCCTGCTCAACGCCGTCGAGCCGGACCTGGGCCGCCGTGTGAATGAGGTCAGCCAGGTGACGACCAAGGGCCGGCATACCACGCGCTACAGCGAATTGATCCCCGTGGTGAACGGCTATATCGCCGATACGCCCGGCATCCGCGCTGATCTCCCCGTGGGATGTGGAGCCGGAGGAACTCGACGGTTATTACATCGAAATCGCGCCGCATGTGGCGGCCTGCAAATTTCAAGACTGCACGCATACGCACGAACCGGGCTGCGGCGTGCTGGCGGCCTTGCAGCGCGGCGACATCAGCCCGGAGCGCTACGACAGCTACCTGCGCCTGCGCGAAGAGCTTGACGAGCAGTACGTGTATTAACAAGCTTTCAGCCGTCAGCGGTCAGCTTTCAGCCTAACCTCACCCCCCGGCCCCCTCTCCACACGCGGAGAGGGGGAGCGCCGGTCTGTAGGGGCGGGCTAACAAGCCCGCCCATGGCGACCAACAGGGGATCCTCTAGACATTACGCCGGATATTCACGCGGTGGGGCAATCACAGGATCCTGCCAGCGTCCTTTAGGGCGCTTCCGGTGAATAGCCGGGTCGTTGCACGGCCCGGCGAAGTGACTACAGCGTATACAGCTCCCCGTATTTCGCTTTCAGATAGTCGATATACGGCGTGATGGTCAGCGGTTGGCCGGTCACGCGCTCGACCAGTTCCGACGCGGTGAATTTGCGCCCGTGCTGATAGATGTTCTCCCGCAGCCAGCCGTGCAGCGTGCCGAACTCGCCCCGCCGGATCTCGTCGGGCACGCTGGGATTGGCTCGCAGTGCCGCCGCGTAAAACTGCGCGCCGAGGATGTTCCCCAGCGTGTAACCCTGGAAGACGCCGCCGATCCGCCCCGCGAACCAGTGGACGTCTTGCAGCACACCATCGCGATCATCCGGCGCGGTGATGCCAAAGTCGGCTTTGAAGCGCTCGTGCCACGCCTCCGCCAGATCGGCCACGGCCAACTCCCCTTCGAGCATGGCGACCTCAAAATCGAAGCGCAGCATGACGTGCAGGTTATAGGTCACTTCGTCGGCGTCCGTGCGGATCAGTGAGCGCTCAACCTTGTTGATCGCGCGGTAAAATGCGTCCAGCGAGACGCCGCTAAGCTGCTCCGGGAAGTACGTTTGCAGGCGCGGGTAGAAGTATTCCCAGAAGCCCCGGCTGCGCCCGACGACGTTTTCCCACAGGCGCGACTGGCTCTCGTGCACGCCGGACGACGTGCCGCGCGCCAGCGGAGTCCCTTCGTAGGTCGGGGTGAGACCCTGCTCGTACATCCCATGCCCGGACTCGTGAAACGTGCTGAACATACACTCGCCCAGGAAATCCTCTTTGACGCGCGTCGTGATGCGCACATCCCCGATCGAGAACTTGGTCGCGAAGGGATGGTGCGTTTTATCCTGCCGCCCGCGATCGAAGTCGTATCCAAAGCGGCGGATCACCTCCAGCCCAAAATCAAGCTGCGGCTGTTCGGGATAATGCTTGCGCAGGCAGGAGTCGTCTGCCGGCTCCTGTGCCGTGATCGCCTGGACGAGCGGCACCAACTGCTCGCGCAGATCCGCAAAAATCTTGCGCACCGTGGCGGTTTTCATGCCGTAATCGCTGTAATCGATCAGCGGGTCGGCAATGTGATCGTAGCCGGGGAAGAAATTCGCCAATTGGCGGCTGAGATCGAGGGTTTTTTCCAGGTAGGGCTGCACGCGCTTAAAATCGTTGGCCGGGCGCGCTTCGGTCCACGCCTGATAGGATTCGGCATTGAGCGCCGACATCTCCGCGACGAAGTCTTCCGGCACCTTGATCTCGCGCTCGTACATGCGCCGCGTCACGCGGATCAGCGCCGCGTCGTCGTGCTCGTAGGGCAGGCTGTCCGCGTAGGGCTGCAACTCGTCCAGCAGCCGGCCGATGGCGGGATCGGTGAATTTCTCATGCGCGATCCGTTCGATGATGGCAAGCTGCCGCCCGCGCGCGGGTGCGCCACCCTTGGGCATATACGTCGCCTGATCCCAGTAGATCAGCCCGGCGGCCCCTTCCAGATCAAACACCTCGGTTAAGCGTTCTTTGAGCGCCTGTAGTTTGGCTTCCATGAAAACCAATCTCCTTCAACAGCACAAATGATGCAGGTTCTCTGTCCATTATACGGCGCAATATCCCTGGAGAGGCAAACAGCCTCACCCCTAAATCCCCTCTCCATGTAGATGGAGACCCGCTGGGACTTGCCCGATGTGCGAGTTAATTACCCCCTCTACAACAAACGAGCGTGGAGAGGCCGGTCTGCCAGGGGGTGAGGCCAGCGAAAAAAAAGGGCGGGTATATGAATCCGCCCCTGCAACACATATCATCCGATGCCCGCGCTTTTAGCTGACTGCTGACCGCTGAAAGCTGACCGCTACTTACCTACCCCGTCACCTGGAACGGCACCTGATAGGGCGATTGCAGATAGTTCCCGTCGCGGCCCACGATCACCAACTGGATCATGTAATCGCCGGGCGGGACAGCGTAGGGCTGCAAGGTCGCCAGCACGCCGTTCGCCACGCCGTTGTACTGAATATCGTGGATCGGTGTGAACTCGCTCCACTGCCCGCCCCGGATCTCGACCTTGTAGAACCACGCCTGCTCCGGCGTGAACGCCGCCGAGCCGATGATGTCGATCTGCTCGGACGTGTGGAAGGTCTGGCCGGGCGCGGGCGATACGATGTTGGCGACGACGACCTGCGGACCGACCGGCGCGGCGGAGAGCATCTGCTCGTTGCAGGCAAACTGCGGCAGAATGGCGACGCCGTTAGCCTGCGCCCACAGCCGCGCGCGGAAGGCATCCTCGGGCACGGGCGGCGGCGTGAGAAATAGCTGCTCCTGCACGCCGGGCACCTGACCGGCTACTTCGATCGGCACCTGGCAGTAGCGCGGCGGCACCGTATTGTTCGATGTGTCGGCGGCGGCGACGGCGTTCGCCATATTCGCATCCACCGGGAAGACATGCACCCGGATCAACCCCGGCTCGACTTCAACCGGCTGCGGGCCGTTCGCGGACGGCTGCGGCACGGGACTCGGCGCGGGCGCGACGAGGTTGCCGCTCTGATCGGGGATGGCAGCCGGGCTGTCGAGGAACCACTCGTAATAACCAGGGTTGCAGGACATGGCCGGATCTTGCAGCGCGGTGCGCGAGATGCTGCAAAGCTGGCGCTGATGTACGCCAGCCGGTGCTTGCAGGTGCGCGTCGTCCGGCAGGCGCGAGCCAAGCTTATCCAGCAGCGCCTGATTGCCGTAGATCCCGTTCATGATCTCGTTCCAGACCGGAGCCGCTCCCTGCAAGCCGGACACATCCACCATCGGCGTGTTATCGGTGTTGCCCGCCCACACGCCCAGGGCAATATTGCGGGTGAACCCCACCGTCCAGTTATCGCGGAAGTCGTTGGTCGTGCCGGTCTTGACCGAGGTCGGGATGCCGGGCGTATACAGCGGGCTGTTGGATCCCATCGCCGGGGTGCGTGCGGTGTTATCCGCCAGGATGTCGCTGATGATAAACGCGATGCGCGGATCCATCACCGGGCGGCCTTCGGCCAGCACGCTCACCGAGTTATCGGTCAGCGTGGCCGTCGAGGGACAGCGCCGCTCGTATTCGTAGATGATCCGGCCGGATGTATCTGTGATGCAGACGATCGCCGTATTCGGCACGTAAACGCCGCCGTTCGCCAGCACGGAATAAGCGGTCGTCAGTTCCAGCGGCGTGACTTCGCCGCCGCCCAACGTCAGCGCCAACCCGTACAGTGAGGCGTCCCCGCCCAGGCTTTGGGTACCGACGCGGTTCATCATCCACAGCAGGTAATCAACACCTACCTGCCGGAGCGTCTGCACTGCCGGGATATTATACGAGCTGCCCAGCGCCTCACGCATCCGCACCGGCCCGTGGAACGTCCGGTCATAGTTCACCGGGACATACGGCTCCTGGCCGGGCAGCCCGATCTGCGTCTCCGTATCCCAGATGATCTGGCCGGCGGTCCATCCTTTTTCCATGGCCGAGGCATAGGTGAAGGGTTTCATGGCGCTGCCCGGCTGCCGCGCGGCGATCGTCACGTTCACCTCGCCGTCGATCGACTCGTCCTCGAAGTTTACGCTGCCGACCATCGCCAGGATCTCGCCGGTGTCGGGGCGGACGATGACGGCGGCCGCGTTGGTCATGTGGTGCGTGTCGCGCATCTGGGCGACCTGCCGCGCCAGCGCGTCCTCGACGAGATGCTGCATATCCATATCGACGCTGGTATAGATGCGCATCCCGCCGCGCGCGATCATCTGCTTGACCTCTTCCTGCGGCAGGTTCAGCCGGTTCAGCAGCAGGTTTTCAAGCTCGTCCTGCGCGTAAAACACCATGTGCGGCGCGGCGTCCAGCTCGATGTCCGGGCTGACGAAATACAGCGGCTCGCCGAAGGCGGCGTCGGCCTCGGCCTCGGTGATATACCCTTCCTCGACCATCAGATCGAGCACCAGCCGGCGGCGCTCCATCACCCGGCGCTGCACGTTCGGATCGGGATTGAGCGGATCGAGATCGGCGGGAGCCTGCGGCAGCCCGGCCAGCAGTGCCGCTTCACCCAGGGTAAGCTGGGAGGCGGGCTTGCCAAAGTAGACCTGTGCGGCGGCTTCGATGCCGTAGGCCCAGTTGCCGTAGGGGATCTCGTTGAGATACAGCTCCATGATCTCGTCTTTACTCATGCGCTGCGTCAGGCTGACGGCCAGCAGGGCTTCGTCCAGCTTGCGGTTGACCGACTGTTGGTAGCGGTAATCTTCGGTGAACAGCACGTTGCGGATCAACTGCTGCGTGATCGTGCTGCCGCCCGATACGATATAGCCGTAGCGGACATACTGCCATCCGGCGCGCAGAATACTGGGGATGTCGATGCCCCGGTTCTCATAGAACGTATCGTCTTCGAGCGCAATGGTCGCCTGGATCATATGCTCTGGCACCTGATCCAGCGAAATCTTGGTGCGGCGGCCTTCGTTGACCACCTCGTAAAGCTCGGTGCCGCTCCGGTCGTAGATCACCGACGACTCGAAGGATTGGTAGGTCGTCAGGTCGGCCAACTGGTCGATCTGGTCTTCGAGACGGCTGCTGTAGGTCTCGTAAACCACAAACGAGACGATCAGAAAGCCCAGCACCATCACGCCCACGATGCCGATGCAGCCGAAGATACAGCCCGGTCCGATGCTGAGGCCGCGCCGGCGGCGTGCGCGCCGCGCATTCGACGGCTGGCCCGGATAGGCGGGCGGCTGATTGGGATAAGCAGGCTGGCCCGGCGGCGGTGTCATCCGCTGCGGTTGGCCCCCCGCTTGCGGCGGGACTCCCGGCTGGGCATACGGGGGTGTTGGAACACGCCGCCCGCCCTGTTTACGACCCCGACGGCGCGGTGGTGGATTGTTTTGTGGTGGATAGTACCCCATACGTTTCCTCGGTTACGGCTTTTCAGAGAACCGGATGTGTCCGGCTCTCGTGGGATCAAGATGGAACGGGTTGTGAGTCATGAGTTTTGAGTCGTGAGAAAAAAACAAACCCCTCCCTCCGGCTCCTTCCCCATAGGATGGAGAGGGAGAGATTACGCGGTCCCTCTCCGCTTGTGAGGAGGGATTTAGGGAGGGGCCGACTTAAGACTTAAAACTCATGACTCATAACCCTTCTCGTATTTTACCACGTCCCGATCAACGCTCCCTATGCCCCCGCCCTACGCCCCAGGGGCGTTTACACGGCGGGTCGCACCCACAAAAAAGAGGAGCGCCATCCGCCCCTCTTTTCGTAGCTCGGTCACGCTGCGGCCGCCGATCACGCGTCGATCTTCGGCTTGCCGGGTGTCTCATCCTCATAGAACTTATCGATCTGCTCGAACACTTTAGCGCGGAATTCTTCGGGCGCATCGACATTCAGCATCACGATCTCAGTGCCGCCCGAGCCGGCGGTTTCGATGCGAATATCGCCGTGGCCAAGCATCCGGCGGATAATGCCGTAGCTGATCGAAATATCCTGCACCTGATTGAGCGGCACGGCGCGCTCCTCTTTAGTAAAGACTCCACGCCGCCGCACAATTGAGCGTCTCGTCAGCGCCAGAATATCACTGCGCCACCACAGCAGCCAGATCCCCAGCGTGAAAATCGCCTTAATCCAGAACATCGGCGTGCGTTTGCTCAGCCGCCTGACCATGATAGGGTCTTCCACCGCGTTGTCCTCCTGTTAAGCCGGTCTCTCCTGATTATCGATGTGGTTGGGTGGCGTGTCAACTCAGGGGAGAAACAAGCCATTAGAGTGTGTACGGAAAGCGTTTACCCCTATCCCCGTCCGACCTTTGGTCGGCGCCCCTTATCCCCGCACGCGGAGAAAGGGGGCGTGTCAAGTCCCTCTCCGTTTACGGGGAGGGATTTAGGGAGGGGTAAAATAGCTTGGCAAACACCCTCTTAGAAAACAGGGCGGGTTTGTTAACCCGCCCCTACGATTCTCTCTCCCTCAAGACGCTCTGCGATCTCTGCGCCTCTGCGGTTCAGTCTTTTTCTAATCATTTACGCGAGATCACTTAATCGCTTGATCACTTCACACACACGCCGACCAGATGCTCAGCCATACGATCCGGCAGTGTCCGCGCCAGGACCACATTCAGCCGGAAGATCAGCGGGTGAAACGCGAAATAGGTCGGGTCTTTGATCGGATAGAGCGCCTCGAGGTGCAGCCCCGCGTCGCGCGCCAGCCGCCCGATCTGGTGGCGGGTGTTGGCGCGATAGACCACAGGGAACGCGTCCGTCTCGGCGCGGCCATACAGCAGCGGCACCAGCCAGCCTTGCAGCGGGTTCAGCACCCGGTTGAGCAGCGCCGCCGGGCTGTTTGAGCCGGGGGTCAGCACGATCAGCGCACCGCCGGGACGCAGCACGCGCGCCACCTCGCGGAACGTGCGCCCCGGGTCGGGCAGATGTTCCAGCACCCAGCTTGACAGCACGAGATCCACGCAGCCCGCGCGCAGCGGGATCGCGTCGGCGGTGGCGGCCATGCGTGGCAGGTCCGGCAGGCGGTGTTCGATCAGGGATTGCAGGTCGGGGTCGAGCCCGAGCGGGTAGCTCACCGCCGCGCCCAACTGTTCCAGCGTGCCGCCGCGCCCGCAGCCGAGATCGAGCACGCGCATGCCCGGCTTGAGCCGCGCGCGGACAGCCGCCTCATAACGCGCGGTAGCCGGCATCCAGCCAGGCGCAATCTGGGCATAACGCGCCCGGTACGCGTTCTGTTGGTCGAGCGAGAGCGGCATCAGCGGTCCTCTTTCTCACTTCTCAGGGTCACGGCGCAGCGGCCTGCCACGGAGCCGCGTCCGGCCACAGATCAGTATAAGCGAATACGTGCGCGATCATCAATACGGCCAGCAGCGCCCAGGTCAGCGCGCGCCAGCGCACCCATCGGAGCCCATAAGCGACCACCAGTGCGATGGCGGGCAAGATCGTGATGGTGTAGCGCGGCTGGTACGACGGCCGGAACCACGCATTCAGCGCCAGGATCATCACCGGCGGCAGGATGATCCACAGCAGGAGCAGGATCGCCGCATCGCGCTTATCCCGCCAGAAACGCCGCAGCGCGCCGCCCACCACGAACGGCACGATCAGCAGCAGCCAGAAGCGGTCCGTCAGCAGGTAAAACAGCCCGCGGACTTCTTCCACGCTTGTCGGGCGCACGCCGATCTGCATGGCCGGGTGCTCCCGCTCCTGCTCAATGAACGTCGGGAACCAGGGCGCAAAAAGCACCGCCACAAGCGCCAGAACGGCCAGCCAGCGCCAGCGGCGGGTGATCAGGGCGTGGAGGCCATGGGCCGCAATAATCCACGCACCTTGATAGTGCGTGTAGATTAACCCGGCCAGCAGCACCGCATACAGGAGCGTATTGGCGGGGCTCATCCGGTCTCGCCAGCGGAGATAGGCCCACGCCGACAGCGCGCTCAAGGCCATCAGCAGCGGATACATGCGCGCCTCGCGGGCGTAATAGACCACAAAACCCGCCGTGCTCAGGTACAACAGCGCGATCAGGCCCGTTTCGCCATCGAACAGGCGCTTGCCCGCCGCGCATGTTCCCGCCAGCGCGATCAGCGCACAGCCCACCGAAAACAGCCGCACCGCGAACACCGACTCCCCGGCCAGCACGATCCAGCCGTCGAGCAGCACAAAATAAAGCGGCGGGTGAACATCGCTGTCCACGCGCCGCAGGGTATCGTCCAGGCTGTCGCCGCGCACCGTCCACATCGTCCACACTTCGTCAAGCGCCAGGCTGTCGCGGTCCAGATGGATCGTCGTGACGACAAAGGCCAGCAGCAGTCCGAGCGCGGCCAGGAGAAGCGAGTGGTTGGTGATTGGTTTTTGGTTATTGGTTCTGGATTGAGGTTCCAAGGCATACCCTATCCCAGACAAGACAGGGTAGCGCAATGGTCGCAGGGGCAGCCCTTGGGTTGCCCAATCTGGGCAGGGCTTGCCCTGCCCCTACGGAGTACCAGGCAAATTACGCGACGAGGTTTCAACGGCTCATCACCGCACCATGACCCGGCTGCCGTCCGGCGTTTTGCTCACGACGATCTGCACCGGGAAGGCGTCGCGCAGCTCGTCAATATGCGTGATCACCAGCAGCAGATCAAACTGGTCCTGCACGGAGTTGATCGCCTCGACCAACCGCTGCCGCCCGGAGTCATCCTGCGTGCCAAAACCCTCGTCGATGAACAGGGTGCGCAGCCGTGCCCCCGCCCGCCGGGCGAGCATCTGGCTCAGCGCCACGCGGAGCGCGAAGTTCACGCGGAACGCTTCGCCGCCCGAATAGGACTCGTAATTGCGCGTGCCCAGTTCATCGCTGATCAGCACTTCGAGCGTTTCGGAGACGCCGCCGGTTTTTTTCTCTTTCTGCGTATCGAGCCGGACATGCATCCGCCCATCGGTCATGCGGGTGAGCAGATAATTGGCTTCCTCTTCCAGTTCGGGGATCGCCGCCTCGATGATCATGGCCGGCACGCCGTTTTTGCCAAACGCGGCGCGAAGCTCTTCGTAGATGCTCTTATCGCCGCTCAGGCGGGTGCGGCGCTCTTCCAGCGAGGCTTTGCGCTGGCGCGCGTGTTCCAGGGCATTGAGCCCCTGCTGCACGCGCGTCACCTGTTCGAGCGCGAGCCGTTCTTCGGTGCGGCGCTTGCGCAGATCATCCTCGCGGCGGCGCGCTTCGTCCACCTTTTCTTTCAGCGCCTCGATCTCGACCTGTGCGGCGGCGGCTTCCTCCTGTTCTTCGACCAGCGCATCGATCCAGCGCTGGCGGCGGGTTTCGAGGTTCTGCACCGAGGTCTCAATGTCGGGCACCTGGGTCAGCGCCACTTCCAGATCGCGCTGGCGGCTGTCGTAGTCGGCGTAGACGGTCAGCGTCTCACGGGCGGCGGTGTGCGCGTCCGAATCGTAGCCGAGGGTGTCGATCTCACTTTGAATCAAGTCGCGCTGCGCCTGAAGTTCCTGTGCGTAGTCGCCCTGGTCGAGCATCCCCTCGATCACTGCCAGTTCGGACCGTTCCACCTGAAGCTGATCGGCGGCGGTCTGCGAGTCCTCAGTCAGCGCTTCGAGCTTGCCGGCGCGCTCGCGCAGCATCAGCAGGCGTTCGAGTTCCACGTCAATCGCGGCGATCTCGGCGCGGTCGGCTTTGATCAGGTCCCCGATGGTTTTGCGGCGGTTCTCGTTCGCGCGGAAGGTATCGCCGCGCAGGGTGCCCTCCGTTTGCAGCTCGTCCAGCAGGGTCATCTTATGCTCTTCGCCGAGCGGCTGACCGCACAGCGGACACACCGCCTCCGCCGCCTGGACCGTCTCGATCCGCGTTTTGATGGCCTGCATCTCGGTGAAAAGCGCTTTGTTCTCGGCTTGCAGCGCGGCGTTCTCTTCGTTGAGCGCGTTAATCACTTCACGCAGTTCGTCGCGGTGAGTCCCCATGGTTTCCAGGCGCTCAACCTCGGCGCGCACGTCGGCCAGATCGGCGTGGAGCGCACCCAGTTCGGCGGCGCTGCGTTCGGCGGCTTCGATGCGCGTGCGGTGGGCGGTCGCCTGGTTTTCGAGTTCGGCGCGCGCGGCCTGGATGCGCCGGTCGGTGTCGTTGAGGCGATCCTTGATGGCGCTCATGACCTGCAATTTTTCGCCCAACTGCTGATCGGCTTCGCGCGCCGCCTGAAGATAGGCAAAGCCCGCCTGGATCGTGTCCTGCTCCGCGATGATGCCGGCCAGCCGGTCAAGCTGCTGGTGGTGGCGCTCCAGATCCAGCTCGATGTCGCGCAGGTCGCGCTCGCGCTGCTTGATGCGGTGTTCCGCCTGGGCCAGCCGCGCGTTGGCTGCGTTCATTTGCTCCTGTGCCCCAGCGACCTCCTGGAAGCGCACTTCGGCTTCTTCGCGCAGCAGCGACGCATCGACGTGGGCGGCCTGTGCGGCTTCCAGATCCCGGCGGAGCGCGGGTTCCTCGGCTTCCTGTTGGGCGATATCGTCCAGCACGGCGGCGATCGTCATCAATTCCTGATCGATCTGGCGCAGGCGCTCTTTGGCGGTTTCTTCATATTTCTGCCACTGTTCCAGCCCGAGAATATCCGCCAGGATCTCTTTGCGTTTGGCGGGCGTCTTGACGGTGAACGCGTCGGCCTGCCCCTGCTGCAAAAAGGCCGAATGCACAAAGGTGTCGTAATCCAGCCGCAGCAGTTCGACAATCTTATCCTGGGTTTCGGTCAATGACGGCGCGGAGAGCGGCTGCCAGCGTTCCTCGTTCTCGTCCCACACGAACAGATCGAGCAGGCTGCGTCCCGCGCTGCGCGGCGTTTTGGGCTTCTGGCGCTGGCGCACCACCCGGTACAGGGTTTCCCCCTGCAAAAAATCAAGCTGGACGTGCATCTCGGTCTGACCCTGGTAGATCAGATCATCAGCACTGGCGCAGCGCGCCTTGCCCCACAGCACCCACGTGATCGCATCCAGCAGTGAGCTTTTGCCTGCGCCGTTGGGCCCGGTCAGGCAGGCCAGATGCATCCCATCAAAAATCACGGGGTCGGGCTGGCGGTACGCGATGAAATTTCGGATTTCGAGTCGAGTTGGTAGCATATCACATCCCCACGGCATGTACGGGTAAAATCACCCAGAAGGTGCAGCCTTCGTTGCGGGCGCTCTCCACGTCGATGCGCCCATCGTGCAGATCGATAATTCGTTTCGCCAGGGCCAGCCCCAGGCCGATGCTGCCGGGGCTCGGATAATCGGCGCGGTTGGCCCACCAGAATCGCTTGAAGATATGCGGGCGGTCATCGGGATCAATGCCGATGCCATTATCACGCACTTCGAGCACCGCGTCGGTCTGATCCTGCGTATAGGTTGCCACGGTGATCGACCCACCCTGCGGCGTAAAGTCGAGCGCGTTCGCCACAATCGCGCCAATCGCATTCTTGAGCAGAAATGGATCCGCCAGCACGTGCGGCCCGTCCGCCTGTGGGTGAAAGCTCAGGGTGTGGCGGCGCTGACCGGCCAGCGGCACGAAGCGATCCACGACCTGCTGCGCGATCTGGCTCAGGTTGGCCGGTGTGCGGTCGATTGCGCTCAGATGGTCGAGGCGGACCATCAGCAGCATATTGTCAAACAGCCGTTCCAGCGTGGCGATCTGCACCTCGAGCATCTGCCACTGCTGCTGCTGCACGGCTTCCGCCGGGATGCTGCGCAGGGCGAGCACGCTGGCCCTGAGCACGGTCAGGGGCGCGGTTACAAACCCGGCCAGATTGCTGAGAAAGCTTTTCAGCGCCGCCGCCTTGACTTCGTCAATGGCCAGTTCGAGCGCGCGCTGGCCGGAGCGTTTGTATTCCTCCTGCGCGGCTTCCAGCGCCGCGATCCGCTCGTGGGCCAACGCCAGCTCGGTCAGCAGATGGACGTCGTCGGGTTTGTTCGGGTCGTGCATCGTTTCGCGCATCGTCCTTACGGGTTATGATGGTTTTAAGTCGTGAGTCATGAGTTTTGAGTTCGTCGACGTTCAGGCCTCACCCCCTCAATCCCCCTCTCCAGCCAAGCTAGAGAGGGGGAGGCGGTGATTTCTCCCCTCTCCATTGATGGAGAGGGGTCGGGGGTGAGGCTCATCACTCAAAACTCATGACTCACAACTCCCTACAACTCCTCGGCGTTAAATATCTGCCGGGCGTGATCGAGCAGCACGTCGATCCGATCCGATGGGATCTCGCGGCTGGCGAGATAGCGCTCCAGCAGTTGATCGGGCGCGAGTCCTTCCGGCGAGGTGCCGAGCCGCAGCCGCGCCGGGCGCTCGACATGGCGCATGATGGCCGCCACATGGTTCGCGCCAGCATCGCGCAGCGCCTGATAGAGTTCGCGCTCCTGCAGCAGCAGATCGGCTTCCGGGTCGGCGGTGAGGATCAGCCGCACGACCGCATCGGTCAGATCGTGCCGCGCGATCTCGTCCATCACTTTACGGGTCGGGTTGCCGGAGTGACGCACATCCACGCGCAGCGTCGCAAACGGGCGGCAGTTCACCGCGATAAATTCCCAGGATGCGTGTCCCCGCGCGACTTCCGCCCACACAAACCCTTTCGGATCGGCTTCTTCGCCAAAGTCGATGCGTTCCAGGCTGCCGCTGTAGATCACGGGCGGCGATCCGGGGCGGTTGGGCGTGAGAGCACTGGTGTTTGTGGATATGCCCCAGCGCGACGTAATCCCAGGCCGGGTTATCCAGCACGCTCAGCATGACCGTCACATCGCGCCCCAGCATGACGCTGCGCTCGCTGCCAAACGCCGATCCGGCGACGGTGAAGTGCCCGGTCAGGATGCGCGGCATGTCGTACTGGCTGGCTTCCTCGGCCAGCGCGTCCAGGCGTGCGACAAGCGCCTGTTCGAGCGCCGCATCCATCTCCGCCACGGTGCGCCGCTCGGATACATCCACTTCGCGCAGCAGGTGATGGCGCATCGGATAGGGAGCCGTCGCCACGATCACCGGGCCCTTGCGCGTTTCGATCTGGTGCAGCCGGTATTCGCGGCCCAATGTCACATTCGGCACGTTCAACGTCTCATAGATCTCGATGCTGGACGCGCGCCGCTCAATCGATGGCAGATCGTGGTTGCCGACCAGCAGCACGACCGGGCATTTCTCGGCCAGATCCTGCACGCGGTAGGCGAATTCGCGCTGGAAGGTGGGCGATGGGCTGCGCGACTTGAAGGCATCCCCGGCAAAGATCGCCAGATCGACCTCATGATCGCGCGCAAACACGATCATCTCGTCCATGCAGCGCAGAAAATCCACCACGCGCGAACTCACGCCGGTCTGCGGGATCGGTGCGTCCGTAGCTTTCCATGCCAATATGCACATCGGCAAAGTGTAAAAGACAGATGGGTTCGGTCATATGCTGCTCACTCTACTCTTCTCAGCCCTCTAACGATCGGTCGTTATGCCCAAAAGAATTGTCAGTGCGACAGTTCTCTAGTCCCAACTCGCGTGCGATGTCATCCAAGGGCCGCCCCTTCGGACGATCTTTCGAATATGCCTGCAATCGTTCGGCAATAGATGGCTTAAGCGCCAATCCAGCATCGGGGTCATTGTTCTTCTTATTCACACCGCTCACGGACACTGCACGATTCCCTGTGCCCACAGGCAGCCGCCGCACGTCGGGAAGGCGTTCCCATAGCAGTCCTGCTCGTTCAATTCCGAGAGCAAACAGCCGTCGCAAAACGTGCAGGGCGAAAAATCGAAGGTGCGCACGCGCTCGCGGAACGTGCCATGCGCCGGTTCGCGCCACAGATCCAGCAGGGACGTATCGTGTACATTCCCGACGTGGTAGCCGCGTGAGACGCGCTCATAACCATGCAGATAGCCCGCGCAGGTGTGCAGCAGCGGCAGGCACGGGCTGACCCGGCCATCCCATCCGACGGCGACTGCGCCATCCACGATAAACGGGCAGTGATCCCGGCAGACTCGCGCGCGGCTCTCGCTCAGATCGGCGTTCCACGCGTGCAGCGCCGCCTGCAGTGCCTCGCCGGATAAGTGGCCGCGATCCATGCGCGGCAGATACACATCGGGCAGATCCGGCACCGGGCGGTCATCGTCGTTGCTCAGCGCCCGCGCGTACAGGATCTCGCCGCGCATCGCCTCCGTATAGGGCAGCACGTTCGTCACCATAAATCGCGCCGCGCCGAGATCGCGCGCCAGATCGAGCAGCGCCGGCAGATCGGCAATATTGCGCCGCATGGCGACAAACGCGATCCCGATGATCGGTCCCGCGCCATTGCGCAGATCGCGCTCGTGACGCATGTCGCGCAGGCGTCGCACGTTGGCGATCACATCGGGCAGCGCCGCACCCAGCCGCACGTCCGCGTAACTCTCCGGCTTCGCGCCGTCCAGGGAAACCCACAGCGTATCCAGCCCGGCAGCGATCAGCGCCCGCGCCGTGGAGTCGGTCAGCAGCAGGCCGTTGGTAATCAGTTCGACCGGCGCGCCGCTGGCTTTCGCCGCGCGAACCATCGGCACGATCCGGGGGTGGAACAGCGGCTCGCCAAATCCGCCAAAAAAGACCGTCGGGGGGATCGGAGCAGGCGCGCACCGCATCCAGCACCCGCGCGAACGTGGCCGGAGTCATCTCGCCGGGCGGCTCGTCCCAGGCGTTCCGAATGCAGGTGCGGCAGTTGAGATTACAGCGGCTTGTCGGCTCGACGTAGATCTTTGCCGGGAAAGCGGTACTGGCTGGCGTGGAGATTTCAGCCTGCGCGCTGCCGGCACTGCCGGTAATGCCTGCCCAATAATCGGCGGCGGAGAAGGACATCGGTCGATCCTATTCCAACCCGATCCGGTCGATGGCGGCCAGAATGTCATTGTGCAGAAAGCGGTTTGTGACCAGCACGCCGCGGTTATGCAACATCCGGGAGCCAGCCGTCCAGTCGATGCGCTGGCCGCGCAGATCGGTCATCCGCCCGCCGGCTTCGGACACGATAGCATAACCCGCCGCGTGATCCCACAGCTTTTCGCGGAAATCCGGCTCCGGCACAACCCGCAGATACACGTCGCCCATCCCGGCGGCCACCATACCATATTTGTCCTGGCTGTCGAGGCCGCGCCGAGGAGCATCCGGTCCGCGCCCCAACGTCTGGATCACGCGGTCAAAAAAGGACATATCCGTGTGCCCAGACTCGTAGCTGGTCAGCAGGCGGGCTTCACGCGGATCGATCACCGTCGATACCTGGATCGGCGTGGACGGCCCCCCCGCCAGCGGCTCGATGTACGCGCCTGCACCCTGCTGCGCGTAAATCAGCGCGCCGGGATCATCGGGCGGATCGGCTTCGTCGCTGTAAAAACCGGGGCTTGCCAGGACGCCCAACACCGGCTCGCCTCCCACCAGCAGACTGATCGCCACACAGTAATGCTGGCGGCGCAGAAACCCCTTGGTGCCATCAATCGGGTCCACGATCCACATACGCTCGGCGTCGTGTTGTTGCTTGCCAAAATCGAGCCACGCGCAGACCTGTTCCTCAAACACGTACCCACCCACCGCATCCGTCACAAAGCGCTGTACCAGCGCGCGCTGGTTGTCGTCCAGCAGCAGCATGAACTCTTCGGAACGCTCCTCCGAGAGCACGCCATCTTCGGGGTAGTTTTCGGCCAGCGCATTGCCAATCAACGCCTGCGACGCGTAGTCGGCCACCGTGACCGGCTCGCGGCCCTGTTTCTGCGACGGATCGACCAGTTCCGCCTGGATATTGTGGCAAATCCCCGCCGCGACACGGGCGATCGTCTTCGCGGTTTCGAGTTCATTCTTCCAATTCACACAGGATCTCCATCGGCGTCGAAAATGTTTTCTATGGAGTTATTGTAACGTAGGATCGGCGGGGTTGGAAAATTGAGGATGGTTTTGAGAGGAAAATCTTCGCTCCTTTTCGGTGCTCTGGCCGATAAAGATCGGGAGACAGGATTCCCGTTGGGGCGACGCGATGGGTCGCTCTGGGCGGGTTTGTCACCCCACCGTTAACTCATGCCTGGAGCCTGTTATGCACTTTAAGCGTCGACGAACAGGTATTTTTCCCGTGCGTTTACCCCTCCTTAAATCCCTCCCCGTAAACGGAGAGGGACTTGCGGCGCTCCCCTTTCTCCGCGTGCGGGGAGAAGGGGCCGGGGGATAGGGGTAAAAAAGTGCATTACACGCTCTAGACGAAACCGCCGCGGCGTTACCCCGGCACCGGGGCACTATTCTCCAATGCCGTGATCCGCATATAGGCTTTCTCCTGCGGGCTGAGATCCGGCGGGTAATTGGTTTCGTCGTAGGTTTCCAGGATACGATAGCCCTCTTTCACGTAACTGCGGACGGTGTGCGCGCTGATGCCCATTTCGTCGGCGGCCAGTTCAGCCGACATGCCCTCGACCACGCACAGGCGGAGCGCCTCATGCACGCGCGGCGTCAGATCAGGATACTCGCGCTGCTCCGGCACGACAGCCGCGCGGAACAGCCGCCCATCGAACTCGTCCTTCAGCGCCTCTTTGACCCCGCGCGTCACCACAAAATCGTGCTTCTGCGCCCAGCAGATCGCCGATGCCAGCCGGATGCGCAGTTCGTTGCGCAGCAGGTAGCCGTTGGCGCGGGCTCGTTCGACCGCCCGCACCGTATCCAAATTCAGCCGCCGTTCCAGCACCAGCGTCATCACCCGGGGAATCGTGTCTTCGAGCAGCAGGATCAATTGGGCCAATTCGTCGGGTGTCTCGGCGGACATGGAGTCGAGCAGCACCACATCCGGCCACTGGCTTTGATCGACGGCATTCACATACGCCATCACCGAATCGAGTGTTTCCGCCAGATGCACTACCCGCGTGCGGCGATCCCAGGCCAGGTAGCTGTTGATCGCCTGACGCGAATAAAAATCGGAGTCGAGAACGAGCACCTTCAGATTCGTCATCGGTATGTTGCTGGACTTTTTCGTGGCCATCCTACCTTGTTCCTCTCTCTGGCTTCAGGCCGGTCTTATTTCAAATACCAGCGGCCGGTATGGGACGTCGTCCAGAGCTTTTTGCAGGGCGGCGTCATCGCCAAACGGTGCGCCGATCACCTGACGGGCATCGAGCCATAACATCAGTGGGGCGTCCAGAGGAAACGGATCGATCAGCATCCCGCGCGGGCCGTTCGCGGCCAGCCGCAGCGTACCCCGGTGTCCGGTGGCCAGCGGCACATCATCGACGGCCTGCTCAAAAACCGGGCTGGCGCACAGCATCAGCGACAGATAGTCCCACACCTGGAGCAGCCGCAGATTATCGGATAGCTGTTCGGGTTCGACGGCCAGCGCGTAACGCGGGTGATCCTTCAGCACGGCGATCAGATCCGTGTGCCAGTGGTAGCGCGCGTCCAGAAAGGCCCGGATGCGCATGCGATCCGCCGCGGGGTCATCCAGATAGAGCAGGCGTTGTTCATACAGGGCCGCGCAGTGCAGGCTGGTCAGCAGGCCGGCATAGCGGTTCATATCGAACACGGCTTCAATGCTGCTGCGCCAGATGTCAAAATGCTCGTCCAGATCCATCTCGGTAAAGGTGCGCGGCAGACCCTGCGTATTGATGCGAGGTCGCCGCTCGGCCTTCACCCAGCCAGCATCATGGAAGGTGGCCGCCAGCAGCAGTTCCGCACGAGGGCTTAACTCCTTGCCGTCACCGCCGATCCAGTGTTCGGCGATCTGGCCGGCAATATGCGCGTGAGCCGCCTGATGGATGCACCAGGTCGCGTCGGCCTCTTCCCGTCGAATCATGCTGGTTCTTCCTCCTGCACCCCAAACTTTAGGGCTCTTGGGCAAGTGTACCACCAATTGCCGAGACCGTGTAGTGGATTTGACGCCGCGCCCACCCGTTTGTACACTGTGGAGTAATGAGGAGATTCACCCATGGCTGTACCCCACATTCTAATGCTGACGCCTTACCTGCCTTATCCACCCAACAGCGGCGGGCGAAGCCGGACATATAACCTTGTCCGGCACCTTGAGCCCGATTACCGGATCACGGTGGTGTGTTTTGGCCGCCCGGAGGAACAGGCTTTTGATCTGTCGCCCATGCGCGCGCTGTGCGATCTGATCGTGGTGGACCGCGCGCCCAGCCCCGGCACCCTCAAGGCGGCCCTGCTCAGCTTCACATCGCCCCGCCCCGTCACGATGCGCCTCTACCACACGCCGGAAATGGTCCGCACGGTGGCCAGGGTTTTCAAACAGAACCCGGTGGATCTGGTCCATGTGGAGTCGTTTTACATGATGCCCAACCTGCCCGACCCGATCACGGTGCCGGTCCTGCTCTCCGAACCGGCGATCGAATACGTGGCCTGGGGACGCCATGCGCGGGTCGCAAAGCCGTGGGTTGCGCGGCCGGGCATCGCGCTGGAAGCGCTGAAGATGCGCTTCTGGGAGCCGCATGCCTGGTCCGAAGCCACGGTAGTCGGCGTGATGTCGGATGTCGATCAGGAGTTGGTCAAACGCGCGACGCCCGGCGTCAAGACCGTTCAGGCACCCAACGGCGTGGATACCGGGTATTTCGAGGTCAACCCCTCGATCAAGCGGGATCGTATCACCGTGGTTTACATGGGGGATTACAAATACTTTCCCAATACAGACGCCGCGCTGTATTTTGTCCAGGAGATCATGCCGCTGATCCGCCAGAAGCGGGCCGATTTCAGGCTGGTTCTGCTCGGCAAAGATCCGCCCCCGGAACTGCTGGCATTGCACAATAATCCTGATCTGCCTATAACTGTAACCGGGCTGGTTGATGACACTCGTCCTTACCTGCAGAACAGCGCCGTCTTTATCTGCCCGCTGCGCAGCGGCAGCGGTACGCGCTTCAAATTGCTCGAAGCGCTGGCGTGCGGCTGCCCGGTAGTGAGTACGACGGTGGGTGCGGAAGGCCTGGGTGCGGTGGACGACCAGCATATGCTCTTGCGCGACACTCCGCAGGCGTTCGCCGATGCCGTGCTGGACCTGCTCAATGATCCGGCATTGGGAGCGCGTCTCGGCCAGCGGGGCCGCGAGTGGGTGGTTCAGCACCACGCCTGGGCGCGCAGCGCCGATCAACTGCATCAGGCTTACAGCCACCTGATCGGGCATGAAGACCCGACCCTGCGCCTGTCGGAGCGTGAAAGCGCGGCCTGGATTGCCCGGCTCCACCAGGCGCTTGAACAGGCGGACGACAAGGAGAACAATGGTTAGCGTTGTAGCAATTGACGACAACCCGGCGGTTCTCAAGGCCGTCGAGATTATTCTGCAAACAGCGGGCTTCGAAGCTTCAACGGCTTACGATGGCACCGAAGGGCTCAAGCTGATCCGCAGCAAGCTGCCCGACGTCGTGATCTGCGATATTGAGATGCCGCGGCTCAATGGATACGACATGCTGCGCGCGATGCGCCGCGACCCGATCACGGCGGACATCCCGGTGATTTTCCTGACGGCGTATTCCGACCGCAGCGATGTTCGAACGGGCATGGAACTGGGCGCGGACGATTACATCACCAAGCCGTTCTCCGCCAGAGACATCACGGGCGCGGTCGAAGCGCAGATCAAAAAACGTGCGGCGCTGGCTGCCAAATATGAAACCACGCTGCGGCTGCTGCGCAAGAGTATTGCCTACGCCCTTCCGCACGAGATGCGGACGCCGCTGGCCGGTATTCTGGGTTTTGCGGGGGTGCTGGAACTGGATTATGAAGATCTCAAGCCTGCGGAAGTCCTCAACATCGCCCAGCACATCCTGCGATCGGGCAAGCGTCTGGAGCGCGTGCTGGAAAATTATCTGGTCTACGCCCAGCTTGAAATTCTCGGCACCGATCCGCTGGAACTCGAAGCGCTTCGCAACCATGTGGTGGGCAACACCGCACATATCATCGGTGAGCGGGCGAAGAAAATAGCCGAAGAAGCCGAACGCGTTGATGATCTGCACCTGAGCGTTCAGAATATCGCGCTGCAAATTTCCGAGGGGGATCTTCAAAAGATCGTCGAGGAACTGACGGATAACGCCTTCAAGTTCTCCAAGGCGGGCCAGCCGGTCACGGTCAGCACGCACCGCGACCACGACCGTTTTACCCTGAGCTTTCGAGACGAGGGGCGCGGCATGTCGCCGGACCAGATTCAGAACGTGGGGGCCTATATGCAGTTTGGGCGCATGCTGCACGAGCAGCAGGGCCTCGGCCTGGGGCTGATCATCGCGCGGCGGCTGGTCGAACTGCACAACGCCAAGCTGGATATCCGCAGCGAGCCGGGGAAAAGCACCCAGGTCAGCGTCATCTTTTCGATTTAACCGCCGGTCCAATCGCCGGTCACCGGTGCATGATCGCGTCGTGCAGTGCCGTATAGTCGGTATGGCCGTGCGTCGAGATGCCGAACGCGCGCACACGCCCTATCCCCGCCATAATCCCCACCACCCAAAAGGGCCACGTCAGCCCACGGTCCACCACGATGATCTGCCCAAAATGCTCGCGCTGGCCGGCTTTGGTCGTGCCGCGCTGGATCAGCATGTGAACCTCGACCCGCGCGATCAATTCCCACCCGACCCAACAGGCCCGCCCCAGCAGCGGCTTGATCCACAGCCCGTTCTCGTACACGCGGATATGCGGATGCAGCACGGCTAACAGCAGCAGCGGTGGAACGAGTGTTAACAGGGTCAGCGCGGCCAGCGGCAGCAGCGGCAGCCCATAGATCGCCGTCAGCGCCAGCAGGCCGATCACGCCCACCGCGATCCCCACCAGCCCCAGCGCGACCAGCACCGCCGTGATCCGGCGCAGCATTGGCCGGGGGTGGGGATGATCGGACCGCAGCGCGCCGCGCTCATCGTTTGATTCGGTCAAGATAGGCCCTCCCAGGTACAGCCTCGATTATACCGCCGTCTCTGTCATCAGTTATTAGTTGTTAGTTTATAGTGATTGGTTAAAGCGGCTGAGCGAAGTTCTGCTTCACCAAAAACCAAAAACTAATAACTCATCACTTCTGTTATACTTGCCGGATACGATTCCAAGCAGAGAGACATCATGCCCGACAACACCTTTGAGCTGACTCTGAACGAAATGGCGCACGGCGGCAGCGCCATCGGCCGCCACGAGCGGCGCGCCATCTTCGTACCCTATACCATCCCCGGCGAGCGCATCCGGGCCCGCATCATCGACGATCGCGGACGGTTCGCCTTCGCGGAAGCCGTCGAGATCCTGGAGCCGTCCCCGCACCGGGTGACGCCGCGCTGCCCCCACTTCGGGCCGGGCCTGTGCGGCGGGTGCCAGCTTCAGCACATTGACTACGCCGGGCAGCTAACCTTCAAGCGGGACGTGGTGATCGACCAGCTCCGGCGCATTGGCGGCATCCAGAATCCGGTCGTACACCCGACCATCCCCAGCCCGGACGAGTGGGCCTACCGCAACCATACCACCTTCCACGTCGATGAAGCGGGCAGCCTGTGTTATGTCGGCACCGACAGCACGGCGCTTATCCCGATCGAGGTATGCCCCATCATCCGCCCGGAACTGCTTGACCTGTTCCACGAGCTTGATTTTGAGGAGACGCCCGAAATCAACCGCGTGCGGCTGCAAATTGGTTCGGGCGGCGACCTGATGGTGATCCTCAGCACCAGCGACGACGACGCGCCCGACCTCGAAGTGACCATGCCCGTGTCGATCAACCTGCTGCTGAGCGATAACGAGCCGGTCAATCTGATCGGGGCCAGCAACGTGATCTACACGGTGCGCGGGCGGCCGTTCCGCGTGACGGCGGGCGGGTTCTTCCAGGTGAATCTACCGCAGGCGGAAGCGCTGGTCGACCGGGTGCTGGATAAGCTGGATTTGCAGGGTACCGAAACCGTGCTGGATCTGTACGCCGGGGTGGGACTGTTCACCGCGTTTATCGCGGAGCGGGCGTCGCTCGTCACCTCGATCGAGAGCTACCCCCCGGCCGTGACGGATGCCGATGAAAATCTCGCGGACCTGGATAACGTCGATCTGATCGAAGGCACGGTCGAGGATGTGCTGCCCGAACTCGCGGAAACCTATGATGCGGTGGTGGTCGATCCGCCGCGCACCGGCCTCGAACCCGGTGTGATCGACGTGCTGGAAGCCCTCAGCCCGCGAACGATCGTGTATGTAAGCTGCGAACCCGCGACCCTCGCCCGCGATGCCAAGCGGCTGGCGGCGAAAGGCTACCGGCTGGTGGACGTGCAGCCGGTGGATATGTTCCCGCAGACGTTTCATATTGAGTGCGTCGCGCACTTTGTGAGGATATAATCAGTCTGTTTTGTTTCTCAGAAGCCGTTTGACAGGTTTACCTCACCCCGGGTAAGTCCTTTCCTCTCCACACGCGGAGAGGGGCTGGGGAGTGAGGTTTGTAGATGGCGCTTCATGCCCACAAGGACCACATCGATTCCATGACAGATTCCCTTAATCTCCAGGCGGCGCTGCAAACCGCCGAATCCATCGCCCGGCAGGCTGGCTTTATCCTGATGCAGCACTACGAGCGGCCCCGGCAGGCCAACCACAAACGCACCGCCATCGACCTCGTGACCGAAGCCGATACCGCCTCCGAACGGTTTATCGTGGACGCGCTGCGGCAGGCATTCCCCGATCATCACATCGTCGGTGAAGAGGGCGGCGGTTATGGCCCCGCGCCGGACCAGACCCCTTATCATTGGTACGTCGATCCGCTCGACGGCACCACGAATTTCGCGCATCGTATCCCGATCTTCTCCACCGTGATCGCGCTCTCCGACCCCGATCTCAAGCCGATCCTGGGCGTGGTGGTCGATCCGACGCGCGGTGAGACGTTCAAGGCGGTACGCGGCGGCGGCGCGACTCTCAACGGGCGGCCGCTGCATGTCACCGAGACACGCGATCTCGCCGAGGCGATGGTCGTGACCGGCTTCCCCTATGACCGCTGGACGGCCGAGGATAACAACACCGAACGCTTTGGGCATTTTGTCCGGCGCACCCAGGGCGCGCGGCGGCTCGGATCGGCGGCGCTCGATCTGTGCTGGCTGGCCGCTGGCCGCTGTGATGTCTACTGGGAGCAGGGGCCGAATCCCTGGGATGTCCAGGCGGGGATACTCGCCGTGTGGGAAGCGGGGGGCAAAGTCTCGGATTACGCCGGCGAACTCAGCCGGAAAGCACTCAGCGGCAACCAGATTGTCGCGTCTAATGGATTCTTGCACGATCAGGCGTTGGCGGTCATCCAACTGGGCGATGCCGCGCCGCGTCCCACACCCAAATAGAAAGGCTAAACGTCATGAAACGCTTCCTGCGCTTTTTCCCGCTGGTTGGGCTGGTGCTGCTGGCTGCCGCCTTTGGCGCAGTCCAGGCCCAGGAGGAAGGCAACCCGCTCACCGATCCCCCGCAGATCCTGGTGCCGGAAGTGATCTCGGTCCGCCCGCACGATCCTGCCGCCTATACGCAGGGCCTGCTGCTGCATGACGGCTCGCTCTACGAGAGCACCGGGCGGCAGGGCGAGTCCACGCTGCGCGAAGTCGATCCTCAAACCGGCGACGTGCTGCGCTCGATCGACGTGCCCGAAGAATATTTTGCCGAAGGGCTGGCGCTGGTCGGCGATCAGCTGATCCAGTTGACCTGGAAGACAGAAGTCGCCTTCGTCTACGATCTCGCCACCTTCGAGCAGGTCGGCACGTTGAATTATGAGGGTGAAGGTTGGGGCCTGTGCTACGATGACCGCTTCCTCTACATGAGCGATGGATCGCCATTCCTCGATGTGCGCGACCCGGAGACCTTCGAGCTGATCTTCAGCGGACTCGTGACGGTGCAGGGGCAGATGGTCAACAACCTCAACGAACTCGAATGCGTGGGCGATTACATCTACGCGAACATCTACATGACGGATTACATCGTGAAGATCGACAAGACGAACGGGGTCGTGGTCGCCATCGTGGATGCCTCAACGTTGGTTCCGCCGGAGGAAAAAGCTCTGCTGGACGCGCAGGAAGTGCTGAACGGCATCGTCTACCTGCCGGAGAGCGACACCTTCCTGATCACGGGCAAACACTGGCCGAACATGTACGAGGTGACGTTCGTTCCGCAGGAGTAGAACAGTTCACAGTTGACAGTAGACAGTTTTGAGTCGTGAGTTTTGAGTTTTGAGTTCGGGCATCACGTCGAATCAGCCCATATGCTGTAGGGGCGGGTTAACAAACCCGCCCGATACGTTTCCCACCCAGACACGGCGGAGAGGGAGGCCATCGTATTCCCGGTTATAATCAAACGTAGAGGCTGATCGGGAGAAAGAATCATGGTCGTTCAAGACCGGCTGTATACCGCCGAGGACCTGTGGGACGCATCGCACCAGCCTGGCGAAACGCGGCGGCTCGAAGTCGTGAAGGGGGCACTGCGCGAGATGACTCCGACGGGCGGATTACACGGCGTGATCGCGTTGGAAATCGGCTACCAGATTTTGCATCATGCCAAGCAGCACCAACTCGGCTACGCCACGAGCGCCGAGACAGGGTTCATCCTGGCGGCGGATCCGTACACCGTGCGCGCGCCGGATGTAGGTTTTGTCGCCCGCGAGCGGATCAGCGGCCCGATCCCCTCTAAATACTTTCCCTTCGCGCCCGATCTGGCCGTCGAGGTGGTTTCGCCCAACGACACGGCACAGGACATCCGCGAGCGGGTGCTGGATTTCCTCAAAGCGGGTACGCGGCTGGTCTGGGTGATCTACCCGGAGTCAAAAACGGTGGATGTGTATCGGCCTGACGGCGTGCAGGTGGTCGCGATCGACGGCGCGCTCAACGGCGGCGACGTGCTGCCGGGGTTCCGGCTGGCGCTGCGAGAGCTGTTTGAGAGTAGCGAAGGAACGTAGAGAGCTTGCACTAGCTAGTCGATGACTGGATCAGGGGAAAATGTCGCGAGTGTAACGATCGACATGCTTTAGTTCTCCTGCCATATAAGGCGAGGTTCAGTTCGCTGTGAACGTATCAGCTCGGCCATGTTCGTCCGGCGGATAATAGTTCAATACAGCTGCGCCTGATCAGAACGATACCCCTGATGATTTGGGAAAGGGTCTGTGTCTCAATACGATCGTACACGCATAGCTGAAGCGCTTGCCGTTTCGAAAATCCCCTGTCCAGCACTGTAGCCTGAATACGGAAACCAAGCTATTCAAAGTGAGCGTTAGTTGAAGTTTGATCCTGGCGCCTGGAAGTGCATCACCTGCTTTGTCCGGTCAGCTTCCCGTGATATAAAGTCGATCCCATACGTATACCTGTTGAGTCAGTATCCAGCCCGGCTGACCCGGAATCGAAAAATCAAGCACTATGTAGTCAGACGCAAATCACAGCCGCGATGAATATCCAGGTAGCGACAGCGAGCAATCGCAGTGTTCCAGTGCACCAACGCTATAGCTACTACAATCCATTGAAATCACTTGCTTCGTCCACTTCGCAAGTAACGTTCCGAAGTCAGGGTGGGCTTGTTGCACGTCGCGCTAAATTGGCTAACGTCCCTTAAATTCGTCCGCGTCTCTCTGCGCCTCGGCGGTTCGCCTTTGTTTTACGCCCGTGCCGCCGCTGATTTCTTCCGCCGGGACATCCGCATCTGCCGCAGCCGGCGCGTGATCCGCCGGTAGGCGACGAACAGCACCAGCGCAGCGATCACAATCATGCCGGGGAGCGTCTGCGCGACCTGGAGCAGATAGCCGCCGAGCGTGAAGATGATCACGATCAGCGCGATCACCGTCCAGACGCCGGAGAGCACGCCAAACACGGCGAAGATTTTTTCCTCACGGGTGAAGGATGCGCGCTTGCGGAGTTTCTCGCGCAGCGGCTTGCCGATAAAGGCCAGGCTCCGTTCGCGCAGCCGGGGGATTTCGAGCCAGTCCATCAGGATATAGTACCCGTCCATCTTGAGCAGCGGGTTCAGGTTCATGAAGCTGGTGAGATACGTCAGGAAGGCGAACTGGTACAGCACGCCCTGCGCGAACGCGCCCGGCACCATCAGGATCAGCAGGCTCGCCAGCCCGCCCAGGAAAAAGCCCGAATGCGGCCCCGCCCAACTCACCACGATACGCGGGCGGCGCGGCTCCATCCAGATGTCGGTCGTATCCACGAAGGCGGCCGGCATCCCCATATACAGCAGGAAACCGCCCCGCCGGACCTCGCGCCCGTAATGTTTGGTGGTGACGGCGTGCGACCATTCATGCAGCATCAGCGTGATAAATTGCAGCAGGTACAGCGTGACGATGCCGATAATCGCGCCCGCCCCGCCGATCACCGCTACGTCGCGATCGATCAGGCCGAGCAGCATCCCCACGAAGGCCACGCCGCCCGCCGCGATCACCGCCAGCATGATCCACTGGATCACCGGCGAGAACAGCAGCCGCCCGAAATTCCGGTAGGATGCGGCGATATATTTGTCGATCCCGCCGATGGCGAATTCGGTGTTGAAAAAGCCGCGCACCAGCCGCCGCCATAATACATTGGAGCGCCTCTGCGCGACGGTCTCATTCACTGAGCCGTACACATCGACCAGCGGCTCGATAAAGCCCTTCTGCTGAAGCTGTTCGAGCAGCGACAGCAGGCTGTTGATCGCCAGCTTGCCATACTGCATCATGTAGGCGATGACAATGTCCTGCACGCTGGACTTGCCGTCCATCTGCTCCCAGAGGAAGACCTGTTCGGCCGTCAGGCGCAGATAGGCATCGGTGCGCAGGTTTTTGAGGATCCAGTAGGTTTCGCCGCGCGCGTCGGTCAGCTTCTTGAGCGCGTAGCCCGGCTTGGGTGCAGGCCGGTAGGTGGTCAGGTCGCGCTTGCGGATCTCCTGCTGGAAGATGCTTTCGGTGGGGCGCGCCATGATCAGCGTTTCTTCGGCGGAGCGCGACCACACGCTGTCCACGTCTTCGCGCATCAGGCGCAGCGTGCCGTCGATGTCCATACTGCCCGCCGCGTTGGTCTTGGCGAGCGCCGCGATCCAGATCGGCAGCAGCCCCTCGCGCGGCAGGATCAGCGTCTCATCGGTGGCCGCAGACCACAGATCGAGCTTGTCCGCCTGCCTGACACTCTCGCGGCTGAGGAAGACCGTCTCGTGATCGAACTTATCCCACACGCCGCCCACCGAGGCGATCACGATCTTGCCCCACAGCCCCATACCGTCAGGGGCCGCGCTGGCGGCCTGCTTGCTCATCTGGACGTTCAACTGATCCCAGATGCCGCCCGTATCTTTGACGACGGCTCCGATGTTGCGGTAAATATTCGCCATGTGACTCGCCTCAGAAGCTGTCAGCCTTCAGCTATCAGCGGTCAGCCAAAATCAAAAGCTCAATCGGGATTATAGGACTGATTGCAGTAAAATATGGTACCAAACGTTTTTGCTCTTTAGCTGAAAGCTGAACGCTGAGAGCTGAAAGCTCCTTCTCACGCCCCCAACCGGAATAGAATCGTCGTTTCGCCCACGGAGATCACATACCCATCCTGCAATGGGTACGGCTCCTCGGCGGTGATCGGCACGCCGTTCACAACCGTCCCGTTGGCGCTGCCCAGGTCCTTGATCACCCAGACGCCGTCCTCCTGCATCATGATCTCGCAATGAGGACGCGAAACGGCGCGGTCTTGCAGCGAAATATCCCAGGTGGCGTTTTTGGTCGCGCGGCCGATCCGCAGCACCGGCGTGAGGATCGGGATCTCCGCGCCTTCCTGCGGGCCGGACGTAATATTCAGCTTGGGCTGTCCGCCCGCGCCCACCGGGACGACCATCGTGCCGGTCATCTTGGCCTTTTGCTCTTCTTCTTCGGTGACGATGGCCGAGAAGTGCAGCACCGGCACATACAGCCGGATCACGTCGCCATGCATCAGTGGATACGGATCGGTCAACTGCTTATCGTTGACGAAGGTGCCGTTGGCGCTGCCGAGATCGGCCACCATGAATATCCCATCACGGAAGCTGATGACGGCATGCTGGCGTGATACGTGCCGCTCCGGGAACGGGATGGTGTTGTTCGGGCTGCGGCCGATGGTCGCGGTTGCGCCCTCCGCCAGCACATATTCGCGCATCTCGCCGGTTTCGGGATCGTCCCAGGTTACTTTTGCCAGACCCTCTGCTTGCTTGCTCATGCTTGCACCCGTGTCAATCCAGATACGGCATTTCGATGGGTTCGGGCTGCGGCTTGCACATGCCGCACCACACCGCGTCGGCCACCACCAGCGATTTTGGCACTTTTTTGCCGCCCACGTACACCGAAATAATATAGGTCATGGTCTTGATATGATCGCCGCACACCGCGCGCCCGCACCACCGGCAGATCGCCTCGGCCTGTTCACCACAATGCACGCATTTCATAATGATTTCCCCCGATGCTGCTGAGATGAGACTGAAATCGAGTATACACCAAGCGCCGCCTAATGAGAAAATCCACCCGACGAAAATCAAAAACAGCGCGTGCGGATCGCACACGCTGCCCAATCAATCAAGTAGGGGCGTATTGCAATACGCCCAATAGGTGTCAACTTAAGCGCCTATCAGCGTGTTGGCCCCTCCCTAAATCCCTCCCCACAGGGTGGAGAGGGACTTGCGGCGCTCCCCTTTCTCCACTTGTGGGGATAGGGGCCAAAAAGTGCATAACGGGTTCTAGCAATCACCGGCGCGCGATTTGCGTGTCGCGTTCGCGGGGCAGGTTGTACCACACCTGATCCAGATAGTCCCGCACTTCGTCATCCAGCGCCAGATCGACTCCCTGTAAGCTGTCCTCCAGCTGCTCCGGGCGACTGGCACCGACGATCGCGCTGGTCACGGCCGGCTGCTGCAGCACCCAGGCCAGTGCCACGTGAGTCAGGCTCATATCGCGCGGTGCCAGGAATTGCTTGAGCGCCTCGACCTCCTCAAACACGGCGTCTTTCCAGTAGCGCTTGCGGTAGAGCTCACCGCTGTTCGCCAGCGCAAAGCGAGTCCCCTGCTGCAAATCCTGGCCTTTCTGGTAACGGCCTGTCAGCATGCCGCCGGCCAGCGGGTTATAGACGATCACGCCGACGCCCTGAGACTGGCAGAGAGGCAGGATTTCGTCCTCAATCATGCGGAACAGGATATTGTAGCGCGGCTGGTCGCACTCGAAGCGCGCCAGGTTGAATTTGTCGCTGGTCCACAGCGCTTCGGCAAGCGGCCAGGCCTGGTAATTCGAGCAGCCGATATAGCGCACTTTGCCCGCTTTCACGAGGTCGTCCAGCGCGCGGAGTGTTTCCTCGATAGGCGTGGCAGGATCGGGCCAGTGCATCTGATAGAGGTCGATGAACTCGGTTTGCAGGCGCTTCAGGCTGGCCTCGCACGCACTGATAATATGCCGGCGGCTGAGACCCTCATCGTTGGGATCGGAACCCATCGCACCGCGGCATTTTGTCGCCAGCACAATCCGCTCGCGCGCCCCGCGCTGCTTGAGCCAGTTGCCGACAATCGTTTCCGTTGACCCGACCTGCTCCAGACTGCCGCCGAGCGGGTATACGTCGGCGGTGTCGAAAAAATTGACCCCGGCACGGTCGGCAATATCCATGATGGCGAAGGCTGTCTGCTCGTCCGCCTGATTGCCAAAGGTCATCGTACCCAGGCAGATTTCGCTGACCTTGAGCCCAGTACGGCCTAACCGTTTGATTTTCATGTGCTCCACTCCACGAGAAATGTCTTGCTCAATTGGCCGGCGTTGAAAAGGGGTTTTTCCCGCGCGTTTACCCTTCCCTCAATCCCCCCGTAGACGGAGAGGGATCAGAAACGCTCCCCTTTCTCCGCGTAGGTGAAAAGGGGGCGGGAGATAGGGGTAAAAATGCATCAGGTGCTCAACGGCTGATTACACGATGCGCAGGTGGTAACTCCCGCCGCATACGTCAGCCCGCACGACTCGCACGTCTTACGACCGGCGGCCAGATGCGGATTGATCAGGCTCAGCACCACGTCCCGATCCAGGCCCGCGGCGGTCAGGTCCCGCATCAGGAACTCGACCGGCACCCCGCTTTTCAGCCGGTCCGGCACGGTGTTGATCATCTGCGCCACGTTCGCGGACTGCGCGCGCGACGGGACAGGCCCCTTCTGGTTCAGCACCGACATTTCAAAAGCTGTTTTGCACGTCTGGCATTCGATGAACTCGCCAATCGTTCCCATCGGAATAATCGGGACAAAGTACAGCGCGAAATAACGCGACGCCCGTTTGTGCAGATAACTGCGCTGAGCCTGACACCGGGGGCAAAAGAACTTGCCGTCCCCGAGCACCTTATGCCGGACGCGCGTGCCAAAGATAATCATGCTGGCCGCCCTTAGCGCCCGGTGGACATCGGCATGATGACGTGGATAAAGTCATCACGCCCGGCCGGATGCACCACGCCCGGCGCCGTGGGGCCGCTGGTTTCGATCACGACCTGTTCTTCGCGGATCACGTTCAGCACGTCGATCAGGTAGCGGATATTAAACGCGATCTCGATGCTCTTGCCCGAGATGCTGGCGTCGATCGGCGCTTCGGCGTCGCCTTTTTCCTGCGACTGCCCCGCCACCGTGACGCGGCCCGGCACGCTGGGCGATTCGCTCGGCTCGATCATGATCTTGGCGGTGTTGGCCGAGTCCTTGGCAAAGACCTCTGAACTCTTGCACGCGGCCAGCAGGTCATCCGTGTAGGCCAGGATGCTGGTTTCGTAGCCGCGCGGGATGATCGCCTCGTAATCCGGGAATTTGCCCTCGATCAATTGCGAGACGACCACGGTACTGCGCAGCCCAAACATGACCTGCCCGCGCCCATCCGGCAAGCCGATCAGGACTTCTTCATCCTCATCGGAGATGATGCGGCTGAGTTCTTGCAGCGTGCGCGACGGTACGATCAGCGGTTCGCGATCGCCCGCGCTCATCTCAAGCTCGGTGGTCCGCACCGACAGCCGGTAGCCATCCGCCGACGGCCAGCGTCAGCACATCGCCCTCGAAGCGCATCAGGATTCCGGTCAGGATGGGGCGGTTGTCTTCTTTGGCGGCGGCAAAAACCACCTGATCGATCATTTCTTTGAACACGTCGCCCTTGACGGCGATGGCGTGCTCCGCGTCGAATTCAGGCACGCGCGGGAACTCCGTCGCATCCATGCCCTTGATATTGGCCGACTTCGCCCCGCAGCGCAGATGCATGGTCAGCGTGCGCACATCCAGGTCAATATCGACGCGCTCGGGGGGCAGGGTGGCGACCAGTTCTTGCAGCGTCTTGGCCGGGACCGTAATCGATCCATCCTGCTCAACCTTCGCCCCGATCCAGGCGGTGATGCCCAGTTCCAGATTGGTGGCGGAAAGCTGCAAGCGCGCATCATCCGTCGAGAGCAGCACATTGGCCAGAATCGGCAGTGTCGGGCGGCTCTGGATGGCCCGGCTGACGGTTGCCAACCCTTTATAAAGGTTCTCTTGCAAAACCGATACACGCATTGGACATTCTCCTGCCAGCATTGCGTGACATAATCATGAGCTAGTCAGTTAATTGGTCTCCTGATTATACCGTGTTTCGCCTCAAAAATCTAACATCCGTTCGGAATCGAAATATTAGGGGCGATATTCAGATCGGAAATACTGAGTTCGTAGCGCAGATACAGCGTGCCCGATACCGGTTTTGGCTCGGCCTGATCGGCCCACAGCAGGGTCACACGCTCGACGGACGCGGTCACGGTGTAGAGCAGCACGGCGTTCAGATCGGGCGCGGCCCACAGATCCGCGGCCAGCGCCACGACGCTGTCGGGCGTGCGGTGGATGGCCGGCAAACGCACATCACTGGGGGTAAATGTGTACAGCCAGACGGGGTGGCCCTCGATCTCCTGGCGGTGCCCGGTGTAAACGGCCTTGCTCACGCCGCCGATCAACTGCCCCGCGCCGAGATCCGCCACGGCCGCGCCGCTGGTCTCGTCATGAGAGCAGCGCCCGTTAATATCGACCACATAATAGTCATTGCTGAAGCGGACGCCTTCCAGCTTCAGCAGAACTTCATTCGATAATAAGGCGTTGCCTTCCGCCGACAACAGCACGCGCTGGGCCTGCCCGATCTCGTTGACCTGGACCACCGCCTCAAACTCCCCGGCCGCTGGTTCTCCCGTCTCACTGTAAGTCCCCTCAAAGCTGCCTGTTACGGTGTAGGTCCAACTCTGGTGATGTTCCGGCAGCAGCCGGTCAATCGGATCGAGTGCCAGCGTCTCCCACCCGGCCGGCGGCGCGTTCTCCTGCAAAAATCGCTCGGTGGGCAGACGCGTGAGATCCACCACGGTGGGCACCGGCTGATCGGCTTCGGGGGAGGTACATCCACCCAAACTCAATACGACGATCAGAACCCAACCCAACAATATTTCAACGCGGCGCATAGCCGATTCCTTTCCTCCGGGAGCACGTATCTCATTATACTGTTTTGCCGGGTAATGACCAGCCCAACGCGGGCAGCATAGGAATTTCGCGCGAAATTTCTCCGCAGGCTGGCAAATATCTTCTTAGGAAACTAAATATATGATCTGATTTCAGAGAAGTAAAGGCATAGATATATAGTTTCTTGCTGAAATGTAGTGCTGCTAATATAATAGATCACCAGACTTAGCAATAAGTCTAAGGGGGTGGTGTGAAAAGAGTCATGGTTGGCAAAGCGTCCGTGCTCTGGCATAATTGCTTATTCACGGCTGCATGAGCCATATCGTACATTTAAGGATAACTTATGACTACCCTTCAACCTACTCTCGAGGTAACCGCTAAAACCTCGTATCCTGACTTCGTTAACCAGATCGACGATAAACCCATTGCGCTGATCTACCCGCGGCACCGCAGCCCCGGGGCCCTGGTATCCATGTTCCTGGAATACTACCAGCAGAACATCATTTACTATAATCTCGACCAGGAGCATACGACGCTGAACAACTGGTTGAGCATGATGTTCAGCGCTGACGTCTTCCCGCCCGACTTTGGGACGCAGACGCGGGCCGCCATCAAGGCACGGGCCAACCCCGAAGATCTTGCCAGCGCATTCGCCGACGACCTGGGCGACCTGCGCTCGGATCTGTTTGTGCTTCTGCTCGACGGGTTTGATAACCTGGAGATGGACGACACGGCGGATCATTTCTTCCGCGCCCTGCCCCGCCTGCTGCCCAGGCACGCGCGGATCGTGATCAACGCGCGGCTGCTCGATTTGCAGCCGTGGAACGATCTGATCCTGCGGGGTGAGGCCGTGGTCGTGGGCGCGAATACCGCTCTGAGCGGCGGCATCTATGGCAATGATCCCAAGCTCGGCCAGCTTGAAGTTTATGCGCTGTCCGGCGGGCACGTATATGTGGACGGCCACCCCGTGACCAGTTGGGACGGTTCTCTGCCCCGCCACCTGTTCTACTATTTTGTCGATCATCCCATGGTCACGCGAGACGAAATCTTCTCCGTCTTCTGGCCCAAAATGTCGATCAAAGAAGCCACCAATGTGTTCCATGTCACCAAGCGGAAAATCAGTGAGCGGCTCGGCCACGAACTGACCAGTTACTCCGGCGGCTTTTACGTGCATTCGCCCCGCCTCTCGATCCACTATGACGCGGCGATCTTTGAAAACGCGGTAAATCAGGCCATCGAGGATGAAGCGAACGCCCCAGCCCACTGGTACAAGGCCGTGCAGCTTTACCGCTCCGATTTCCTGCCGTATGTGCATACCCCGTGGGTGCAGGAACGGCGTGAGGCGCTGAAGAATCGCTACGCCCAGGCGTTGATTGGCCTGGGGCGGCTGCATCGCGGGCTGAATGAGTACGATCAGGCGTTGGGTTATCTGCTGCGCGCGCTGAGCCAAAAACCAGACTGGGAAGATGTCCACCAGGATGTGATGATGATTTATGCGCAGCAGGGCCGCCAGGAAGACCTCATCGCCCAATACAAGCAGTTAGAGAAGACGCTGAAAGCCATGTTTGGCATCCAGCCGTCGAAGGATACCCGCCGGTTGTACGAGGCGCTCTCCGCTCTCTAGGACAAGCGGTCAGCTTTCAGCGCTCAGCTTTCAGCTAAAAATGAACGGCATTGGGCGCTTGGGAGAGCATCGCTGAAAAAAATGATTAACCGATCACTTCTTTAGCTTTTGCTCGTAGCTGACTGCTGATAGCTGACCGCTTCTTTTAACAGCGCCGCTCATCACGGCGTTGTTTTGTTACGGAGACTCACGCAGCATGCCACGCGCCACCGAACCCGCCAAGATCGTCCGCCGGATTACGCTCGGCGCTGAGACACTCACCCTGGAAGTCACCCGCGACCGGCGGCTTCAGAAGACCGTCCGCTGGCAGGTCAATCACGATACCATCCAGGTGCGCGCGCCGGAACACATGGCCGCGCATGACCTGGATCGGATGCTGGATGACATTGTCGAGCGCGTGCGCAAACAGCGGATCCGGGCGCACCAGCAGAACGACGGTGAGCTTGAACAGCGCGCCCGCGCCATCAATCGCCAGTATTTCGGCGGCGAGCTGGCCTGGCATACGATCCGGTGGGTGAGCAATATGGCCCGGCGGCTGGGAAGCTGCACGCACGGCGGCTCGACCGACGGCGATATTCGCATCAGCGAGCGGATCAAAGCGTGGCCCACCTATGTGGTCGATTACGTCATCGCGCACGAACTCGCCCACCGCAAGTATCCCAACCACAGCGCGGACTTTTGGGAGTACCTCTCTCGCTATCCCCACACCGAACGCGCCAGGGGGTTTATCCACGGCGTGGCCTTCGCGCAGGGCGATGATCCCGACAGCCTGTTATAATGGGCCCCGCGTGTATTCGATTAGAAGGAGCGAGTGGTTATGCCTGAAACCCCACAGGAACGCCAGGAGCGTATGCGCGCCGAGATGCGCCAGCGTGCCGGGCTGTTCAAAAAACTGGTCGATGAGTTTGGTCCGCGCGTCCTCGAGGTGGTCCAGCAGCAGGTGATCGATGGTGCTCGGACGCAGTTCGCGAACATGCCGCTGCCAAAACGCGATCTGAATGCCGTGATCGCTCTGTGGGAGAGCGCCGGGGGTGATGTGGAATTCACGATCGAAGAGCGCACACCAGAGCACCTGAAATTCCGCGCGACGTGGTGCATCTGGGCGGACGAGATGCGCAAGCAGGACGCCGCCGAGATCGGAAATGCCTTTTACTGCTGCTTTGATTATGGCTTCTGCCAGGGACTGAATCCGGCCATCCGGTTCACCCGCACCCAAACCCTGATGAACGGCGATGACTGCTGCGATCACGCCTATGATCTGAGCGGGGCGGACAAAGGCTAATCTACCACGTTGGTTACCCCTCCCTAAATCCCTCCCCGCACGCGGAGAGGGACTTGAAACGCGTCCGGTTGCAGACGCGCCTCCCTGTCTCCGCATCAGGGGAAAGGGGACGGGGGATAGGGGTTAATTCGGAAAACGGGCGGGTTTGTTAACCCGCCCCTACACATGCCTCTTCCTCAAGAAATCTCGGCGTCCTCGGCGTCTGTGCGGTTCAACCTCTTTAGCCGCCTACGAGTGCCGCACGATGACATCACACGGCGCGAGCGCTTTGCCGCTGCGCAGCGTGACCAGCAGCCGGATCGCGTAGAACCCGGCGGACCGGCCGGTGAGATCGACCGGCTCATCCGTCAGCAGCCCGTCCTCGATGGGCGGTTCGGGGATGCTCTGGTTATGCGGCGGCTCCCGGACGGCGGTCCAGGTGTGCGGGGGGATGGTCAGGCGGGCCGTCGTTTCACCCACATAGCCGACAAGGATCTGATAATTCCACATTTCGGTATGCTGGACCGTGCCATAAATCGAGAATGTATCCCCCACCACATCGCCCCACGAGGGCACCTTCACCTGCACGGCAGGATCAGCACACGTCAGCATCAGGCGGTCCGGGGTGGGCGAGGCATGGATGGCAGCCGCGTCGCCCTGCCGGGCATCAAACCATTCCTGCACGCCCGCCCAGCGCTGCGGAGAGCCGGCCACATAGACAATCGCCGCGAGGTTGATCCCCAGCGCGACCGCCAGGATCGTCAGGACGCTGCCATAGGGGCTGCGCCACAACCCGATCACCGTCAGCCAGGCGGGTTCGAGCGCGCCCAGACCGTGCTGGCTCATCCAGTTCGCCACCGCCATCCAGTACGGCAGATGTTGATCCATCCCGTCGCCCCTCGCCCCGTCCCGGTTCAGCGGATCAACGCCAAAACGATAACCGCGCGGCGCACGCTCGGCCATCTGATCCCACCAGGGGCGGCTGCTGTCATAACTGGGCTCGTCAAATGGGCTGCGATAGGTGTGCCCCTGCGCCACGTCGCCGGGCAGATACGGCCAGCGCAGCCGGTCATACTGCCGGCGGTGGGCGGGGTTGTTCAGCACGTCATAGGCTTCATTGACCCACTGGATCTGTTCGGTCGCCCAGTCGGTGCGATCGGGGTTGGCATCGGGGTGGACGAAGCGCACGCTGCGCCGGTACGCCTGCCGGACTTCGTCGGGCGTTGCGTGCGAGTCGATCCCCAGGATCGAGTAATAATCCCGTGCGGGATCGTAAGTAATTTTGCGGCGCATGGCGGATACTCGCGGCTAGCGCCGGCCGTATTTGTGCTCAGCCTCAGCAAACTCGTCAGGATCCACTTCCAGCGTGACCGCGCCACAGTCGCGGCAGATCTGCGCGTTGACTTTCACCAGCCGGCGGAAGGGGCGCAGCATCCGCCCGATCTTGCTCAGTTTGAGGTTCTTGGGCGCAAGCTGAAGATGGCGGAATTTGTCGCTGTAATCCACCAGATAGCCCGACGCCAGGTCAATGGATCCGCACCGTGGACAATGCCACTGGATGGCTACCGGGCGTGTGGCAGAGCCCGCCTCAGGGATCGAGAGCGGCGGGGCCACGGTAGACGGCGTTTGATCGGCCATGAGAATCTATCCTTTCGAGTAACGGGATTCGCCCTATTATAGCACGCAGCGCGTACTACGAGGCGCGCAGCACACACCGCTCGCAGCGCCGCTTGCAGCGCCGCGCCACAACTTTTAGCGCCGCCGCGCGTATTGGATGAGTAGAGTAGCAGCAACAAAGGAGACGCCTGATGACTGAGACATCGCAAAAACCTTCAGGACTTGGAATAGCGGCCGTTGTATTGATCGCACTCGGCGTTCTGTCGTTGATGGGCGTGGGTCTGCTGTGGCCGATGTTTATCCTGGTGCCCGGTCTGATGATGCTGGCGGTGGCTTTTGGCGGGGGACGCGCGGGCGCAGCGGCCATGTCGATCCCCGGTATGATCGTCACCGGGACCGGCGCGCTGATGTTCGTGCAAAACCTGACTGGCTATTGGGATAGCTGGGCCTACGCCTGGACGCTGTACGGCGCTTTTCTCGGCATGGGGTTCATGCTGATGGGCCTGCGCCTTAACGATCCGGGCCTGCACCGCGTCGGACGGGGATTTGTGAATGTCAGCCTGCTTGCCTTCGCGGGATTTGCCTTCTTGTTCGAGATCATCCTTGGGATTGGCCGGCACGGCGGGCTGAATGCCCTGGTGCTGATCGGGCTGGGGTTGTTCCTGATGACGCGGAGCCCGGTCTGCGGACAAATCAAAGCCATGATCGGAAACATTTCCGACCTGGATGGTAAGCCCAAGCGCAAGGTGAAATCCAAACGCGACGAGGACCAGCTTTTCACGGGGCCGATCGTATATGGCACGCGCGTCACATCACGCAGCGCCAGCCGCCTGAGCACGCCCGACACGGAGGACGTCCCCGGCCAGGAACGCGCCACGCGCTGACGGCCTCACCACGGGCGGGTTGCAGCACTGTTCGGAGCAGGCAAGAAATCCGTCCGAACGCGCCCCCGCCCGCCCTTTCCCTCTACCCATGCCCATCCTTGATGCGGTATAATTCGCGTTGAACGGTGCTGATCCCACGCGATCGGCACCGTACAGGGGTGGAACAACCAACGTTTGTCGCACATTGTCTATAGGCTTGCTCACGTAGCGCTGTTGCTGCTTTCGCTCGCATCCGCCGCAGCCAATCGTTTTGCCGTCTCTCCGCCGCACCAGATCCCAACATTTTGGGGGGAGACATTTTTGCCAAAACGATGGATGATGAGAACGCCAATCGGATGGTAGGCCAGTCAAAGGAGCAGAACGAATGCAAGACGCGCGTCTGAACACTTTTTTCATTCGCGTCACGAACGTGGGGATCTTTAACCGTCTCGTCCATACCGCCGAAAAACTCGCCGCCGCCAAGAATGTCACCTTCGAGGCGCGACGCCACGCCGGGTTTTACGAAATCGTCACGAACAGCGCGGCTCTGTGGCAGGAGCTCTACCTCTACGGCCAGATGCTCGCCCAGGCCCAGGATGAAAACATCGACGGCGGGGAGGGCACGGCCTAATCGGAAGCCGTTCGCCAACCGAATCAAAAGCCACGACGGATCAGGTCGTGGCTTTTTTGTGGCGGGGAGGACAGGATTCGAACCTGCGAATCGGATTTAAAGTCCGATTAACCGCTTAGCAGGCGGCCCCAATCGGCCACTCTGGCACCTCCCCGTTCAGGGATATTCAATTCTGGCGGAGGGAGAGGGATTCGAACCCCCGGAGGCGCATAGCACCTCAGTGGTTTTCAAGACCACCGCCTTAAGCCGCTCGGCCATCCCTCCGGGTCCCTCCGGGCGAAAACAGTATATCATGAACGCCCACGACGGTCAACGGTGGTTCACAGCGGGGCGAAGCGATAAGAACGGCAAGGCCTCACCCCCTCAATGCCCCTCTCCAGCCGAGCTAGAGAGGGGGAAGCGCGCGATCGCTCCCCTCTCCATCCAAGATGAAGAGGGGCCGGGGGTGAGGCCAGCTAGATACAAGGGGCGTATGGCGATACGCCCCTACAAAAGATACTGATCTGAACGAGCCTACGCCGATGAGCCTTCGGTGGCGGGCTCGTCGGCATCATCCTGTGATTGGCCCTGGGTATCGTCACCCGGCTGGCTGCCCGGCTGGCCAAACATATGGTGCTGGCGGAAGAACTCGTGCCACTGCTTCGGGTCCATCCAGAACTTGCCGTGCTCGTTACCCTGTCCGCCACGGAAGTTGCCGCCGGGTCGGATTCATCATGCCGCCGTTCGGACCCATGCCGCCCTGCGGACCCATCATGCCGCCCTGCCCCTGCGGCCCGAAAAAGAACTGGCCCTGCTCCATCCGCGGACCGAGCGTGACATCCAGTTCGATTTCTTCCTCGCCGCGCAGCACGCTCAACGTCACAACGTCGCCTTCTTCATACGCATAGAGCCGGTCGGCCAGCGTGTGTTCTTCATCGACCGCGTCGCCATCGACAGCCGTGATCACGTCATCGACCAACAAGCCGGCTGCGGCCGCGGGGGTATCCTCGAAAACTTCCACGACCAGCGCGCCCTGCTCAACCGTCAGCTCTTCCTCGGCCGCCAGATCTGCCGACAGCGTGCGGAACTGCACACCAAGCTGGGTCGGGCGTCCCTGCCCGCCGCCAAAGCCGAACATGCCCTGTTCTCCTGGCATGCCCTGGATCATGGGCATGGCATTAGCCAGCGTCGAGGGATCGATCTCGATCTCGACCTCGTCGCCGCCGCGCAGCACGGTGAGCGTGATCGGCTCGTCAAAGCGGAACGACTGCATCATGCCCATGCCGGGCTCCAGCACCAATTCGCCGTTGACCTGGGTGATCACGTCGCCCACCTGCAAGCCGGAATCGGCCAGCGGGGAGCCCTCGGCTATGGCCGTAATCTCAAAGCCCTGGTCGGTCTGGCTGATTTCCAGGCCCAGCAGGTTGAACAGCATGGCGTGCGGTCCTGAGAACTCAAAGCCAAACTGCGTGGACGGGCCGAGCAGTTCCTCGTCGGAGGGACGCCGCGCCAACGCCACCGTGACGTCGCGCGATTCCCCGTCGGTAGATACGCTCAGGACGACCTCATCGCCGGGCGCGTGCGCGCCGATCATCTGAACCACCTGTTCAGCCAATTCGATCGCGGTGCCATCTACTTCCACGATCACATCACCCGACAGCAATCCAGCCGTGTCGGCCGGGGAGTTCGACACGACCTCGCCAATCGTAACGCCGTCTTCGCTGTCGAGCAGGCTCACGCCTAACCAAGCGGTCCCTTGATCCTGCGCGCTCACGATCCCAACGGCGCTGAACACCAACAACGCCAGCATCGTGGCGGCAATCAACATTCGCTTTACACTCATTATCTTCTCAACCTCCGTAGTTTATTCAACAACATACTGTCTACGTTCTACTCTCGCACTGATTTGTAAAATTTGTGTAATTCGTTGCTTAAAATCAGCTTAGAGTTAGAGCGTGGGTTATCCTGGCCTCACGCCCAGAATAGACGCGTTTCCCCTCCCTGGCTCGGCCGGGGAAGGGGAACAAGGGGAGGGGCTTGGCACACTATGCCCCCGCGCTATGCGGTGGTACTGACCAGATGCCCCACCCCTCACAAAGGCATAGCAACTATGCGGACCGAGCGCGCATCAAAAAAGGGATGGCACGGTTGTCACCAGACTAAAAACCAACAACCAATAACCAACAACTAACCAACAACTAAGAACCGTTAAGCGTGGCGGTTAAGGCGGATCACCTTGAGGCCGGGGGTTGTATCGGGCTTGGCGGGGACCGCGACCGGCAACTCGGGCATCAGCGGCAGCGTGACGCTGAAGGTTGAGCCTTTGCCGACCTCGCTCGTGACCTGCAGCTGGCCGTCGTGCGCTTCCGTGATCCAGCGCGCAATGGACAGGCCAAGGCCCGTGCCGCCCATCGCCCGCGAGCGCGCTTTATCCACCCGGTAAAAGCGATCAAAGATGTGCGTCAGATCCTCAGGCGGAATGCCGACCCCGGTATCGGCCACGTCCACGCGCACCGTGTTTTCATGGCGGACTACCGAGATGGTCACATTCCCACCGCGCGGGGTGTATTTGAGTCCGTTCGATACGAGGTTGAGCAAAAGCTGCTTCAGGCGGTCCGAATCGCCCAGAACGCGCGCCTGATCAAACGGGCCGAGTTGGACCGACACCGAGCCGTCGCTGAGGATCTGCGCCTGCTTATACACTTCAAGCACCAGTGTATCGAGGTCCACGGGCGTTTTTTCCAGTGAGAGCCGCCCGGCGTCGGCCTTGGCGAGCAGCAGCAGATCCTCGACCAGCCGCGTCATGCGCTGCGCTTCGCCGTCGATCGCGGCCATCGCTTCCTGATCGTAGCCGATCCGGCGCATCAGGCTGATATTGCCCCGGATGGTGGTGAGCGGCGTGCGCATCTCGTGCGAGACATCGGCCACGAATCGCCGCTGCGCGTTAAACAAACGCTCAAGCCGCTCAAGCGTCTGGTTAAAGGTCTTCGTAAGCTGGCCGAGTTCGTCCCGGCTTTCGTAGGGGATGCGCCGGCTGAGATCATCGGCGGCGGTGATCTGGCGGGCCGTCTGCGCAATGGTATCGATGGGGCGCAGCGCGCGAATGGTGAGGTTGTCGCCCAGGAACATCGCGGCCAGCATGGTCGCCGCCCCGAAGATCAGCATGATCTTGACCAGACGCTCCATCGCGGCATCGACGGTTCGCAGCGACGACGCGACCTGGATATGCCCGCGCACCTCGCCGTTGATCTCCAGCGGCATGGTGATCACACGCATGTGATAGCCGTTGATCATCACGTCGCGCCGCTCTTCTTCTGTCGAATCCAGGGCATCCTCGTCGAGCGGGCCGGTGTGGCCCATCCCCTGCAGACTCCACGACTTATCGTAGGGGTACGATGCGCCGGTTTCGGGGTCGAACAGCCAGATCTGCGCGAACAGCCCCGGCGCGCTCAGGCTGTTGATCTGTGCCATCAGCAGTTCACCGATCAGCGGATCGTCCGACAGGCTGGGTGCTGCGCCCAACACCGCCACCAGCCGGATGTCCTCCGCCGATTGCAGCAGCGTGTCGTCTACCTGCCGGCGCATGGTCCATTTGAGTACGTTGAGGGTAGCCAGACTGAAGATCAGCATGGCGAGGGCCAGCAGCAGGGCGTACATAAACGTCAGGCGGGTACGGATGGGCATAACGAGTGTCGGACAAACTACTCACACGGCGTTCAGAAAGATTGTAGCATCCTAAGGTTAGCGTCTGATGAGAGCCTGCCTCAAATCCGGTAACTTGTACGAGTTTTTTATAGAGTCTGGCCTCACCCCTAAATCCCCTCTGCATCGCATGGAGAGGGGGTTTTCTGGGCGGGTTTGTTAACCCGCCCCTACCGAACTCTCTCCTTCTCTGACCTGGCCGGAGAGGGGGCCAGGGAGTGAGGCGGGTCTTAGCTAACAGCTAATCGCCAATCGCCAACCGCCGGCTTTATTCATCCTCGCGCAGGACATAACCCACGCCGCGCACGGTGTGGATCACACGCGGCTGGCTGTCTTCCTCGGTCTTCTGCCGCAGATAGCGCACGTAGACCTCGATGATGTTGCTCTCGCCGCCGAAGTCGTAGCCCCACACCCGGTCGAAGATCATCTCGCGCGTCAGCACGCGGCGCGGGTTGCGCATGAACAGTTCCAGCAGCTCGTATTCTTTGGCCGTCAGGTCGATAAAGCGCTCGCCGCGCTGGGCGCGGTGCGTGCCGGTATCCAGCACCAGATCGTTGAAGCGCAGCACTTCCGGTCGCGAGGACGGCGCGGCGCGGCGAAACAGCGCGCGCATCCGGGCCAGCAGTTCCTCAAAATCGAACGGCTTGACCAGATAATCATCCGCGCCGGCGTCCAGACCCCAGCACCCGATCCGACACATCCTCTTTGGCGGTGAGCATCAGGATCGGCAGATCGCTGGCGGCGCGCAGCCGCTTGCAGACTTCCAGGCCGTCGATGCCCGGCAGCATCCAGTCCAGAATGACCAGATCGGGCGGCTGGTCGCGGGCCATATCCAGCCCGGACTGCCCATCGTAGGCGACATCGACCCGATAGCCTTCGTAGATCAGGCCGCGCTTGAGAAACTGGGCAATGCGTTCTTCGTCTTCAATCACCAGAATACGCTCGGACATCTTACCCCCATATTGCTTTCACCGTCGGCCATGTCACGTCCCAGACCGGCCCCAACGTGTCAATCTGTACGGTTTCACCAGTTTGCATATTGAGAATAACCAGCTCACCCTGTACCGGGCCGGTGTCGGTATATGTCATATCGCGCAGGCCAGCCACCCAGATCGCGGCCTGACCTGGCGCGAGGAGCTGCGGCTGGTGGATAAAGCCGCCTTCCGTATTGTTCGGGCTCGGCGCAAACGGGCCTTCGGGCTGTTCCGCGCCCAGAACGCGCACATACTGCGGGCCCATCTCCGCCGTGGTCGCAACCAGTGCGTACCAGTCCCCGCCACTCTCGTCCCTGTACATATCCACTACGGGCGTTCCACTGTCGAGCACCGCAACCGGCGCGGCGTCGGGCTGATCCGGGTCCAGCAGGAACAGACCGGGCGTAGAATATCCCCAGGCGGACGCCCAGGCCAGCACGCGGCCATCCAATGTCCAGAGGGCATCATTCGCCATCACGGCGGGCAGTTCGGTCAAGGCTCCGGTCGCGACGTCGATCACGCTAAGCACGCTGCCCTCCCAGAGCCCAACCGTCACCAGCAGGCGCGAGCCGTCGGGACTCCAGCGCGGGTTGATATAGACCTGGATGCTCACGGCGTCTGCCTGGGTCGCGGGCAGGTCGTGGCCGATCACCATCCGCTGCGGCTGCGATCCATCGGCGGGCACCGTCCAGACGCCGCGCCCATCGTGGAACGCGAGCTGGTTGCTGTCATGACTCCACGCCACACCGGGCAGAAGTATCTGCTGATGCAGCGTGCCGACCACCTGCCGGTTCGTGCCATCCAGGGCCGCCACAAATAACTCATCTGCCACAATATACGCAATCTGGCTTCCGGTTGGCTCAACGGCATACGCGGTGACGTCGGCGCTCTCTGACGTCAGCGCGCGGACCGGATCGCCACTGCGCGGAAGCTGCCATACCTGCGTGATACCCTGCGCATCCGCTGAGAGAAAATACAGATCGGTGGGCAGAACCAGCCCATCCACCACCGGCAGCGGCAGCGGACCCCAGTCGTAAGCGAGCGCGCCCGCCGTCCGGGGGATGATCGTGCTGTTGTCCAGCACGACACCGTCAGCCGTCAGATTGGAGAGAACTTCTGGCCGCGGCAGTACCGAGTCAGCTTCCACCTGCTCCACCGTCCATTGGCCGCTCGTCCCACTGATGCGCCATCTCTTGCCCGCTCCATCGACGGCAATGATCGTCTCGAGCATCATCCCAGTAGAGTTCGACCCAGGGGCCTTGAATCGTGCTGAAGATCGGCGCGCCGTACTCGTCCGCGCCGAATTCTGCGATGCGCACGCCGTCCGGCACGATATACGCCAGCGCCGAAGCATCGGGGTTCCATGCGATGGTTTGCTTCCGCTCAGTTGCACCTGAGCGACGGCACGCGATCCAGGAACTCGACCACATAGCCGCTGCCGGTCTTCATATCGCTGATGATGACCGCGCCATCCTCGGTGCGGTAGGCGTACCATTCGCCATCGGGCGCGATGTCAAAGTCGAGCACGCGCTGCCCTTCGGGCGATACGATCGTCTGCTCGCCGGTCTGCGGATCGACGCGCAGGATCTGGTGCTCGCTGGTCAGGATATACAGCGGCGCGGGCAGTGGAAACACCGAGTCCTGGGCGAGCGCCTGTCCGCTCACAAGCAGGATCAGCAGCATCAGCACAAAAATAAGGGGACGCTTCATGACAGTCGCTTTCAATGAAATAGTTTCCCATGCAGTATAACAAGAATTGTCGCTTGACGCCTATTCGGGCCTCATGCTCGGTTAATTCGTACCCGGCCTCACCCCCTAATGCATAACCGGCGCAGATGGTTGACATCGTAGGGGCGTATTGATAGCACTACAAAAATCAAATACGTAGATAAAATATTGTCACGGGTGCACCAAGAGGTGATGGCTGCCGACGCGAAGCCAGGTATCAACTATGCCCTACAAGCGCATCAATCACGCCAACGATGAGCCCGGCGGGTCGCTTTACGCCAAGATAGCGCGGAGGGGGGAAATCTCACCGGGTGGATGGGTGTGTGGTAGGGTGTTGGTTGTTGTGGGTTAGAGGTTGTTTGGTTGTATAGGGTGAGTAGATATTGGTGTAGGGGTTTGACGCGTTTGATAGGCCAGCCACAATACGCGCCTAGGCAAAAGGTAGATCACGCGACAAGCGATAGAGCGCGGCGGGTCGCTTTGGGCGGGTTTAACTACAGCCGCAGCACTAGAAAGCGCGATGAGTCAGCGATAGGTGTATAGGTGAGTTTTGTTGGGTTGTTAAGTGTGAGGGTAGTGAGGTTAGTGTAGTTACTGTATGGCTTGCTCACGCGGCGGGGGATCGGGTTATGACTTCCACGACCTACACGCCGCCTCGGGTGGGTCCCCTGCCCCCTCCGGGGAGCCGAAGCGCAGCGTGACAGGGCTTAGATAGTGTGTCAGGGTTCAAGGTGTGGCGGCGCGTGAGGGCAGCGTGTACGCTGGAATAGGTAGGTTAGTATGCCTCAAACACTCTTGGTTATGTGGGTGAACGAGCGTCGCGGCTGGCGCGCCATGAATGTAGTCGTTTGCTCCTGTAAATAATCCATAAATTTGTAGATATGGGTTTCTTGGTTGGTCACGCTGACTATTTGGGTATATGGTGTAGCCGCTTCCAGAGAGGGGAGAAAACCACACTTTTGAAGTGTTCTTTGACATCGTGGCCGCGTACATGGGGCAGAGAGTGCTGACTGACCCTGCGGCGCGCCCCATACGAATTGGTGCCGCAACGCAAGGGTTGCCCCTGTGTATTTCCAGTAGCGTCGTATGTGTAACAAACCGTTTATGTGAGTGTTTTTTAACGGTCATATGCAGCTGGGGTGAGGAAGATGTTTGAGGTCAAAACTAGTCGAGTCTTGCACCAACAACACCACCACGCCACCCCTCTCTCGTAGCCGTGCCACACACGCCTCCCGCTGCCCGTAACCAACTGTTGGTGTTGCACACGCTCATTATTAAAAAAAACGTTAGGCGGGTTTGTTTTAATGCCAGCCTCTACACGCCCCGTAATACTCTGTTCCGGCGCCGTGCTCAAAAACTAGAACAGCCGTCTCAAATGCCCCTGCAGCCGCGCAAGCCAGGGAGGGGGAAAAATCGTCACCGGGGCGCCCCTCTCCCCCCTTTCCGCGCGTGGAGAGGGGTGCCGACCAAAGGTCGGACGGGGGTGAGGTAAAGCTGACGGCTGGCCCCTGCCCGCCCGCGCGTGGTACACTCGCCGCAGGCGCGGGTACTGGAAGCGAAGAGATAGTATGACCGATATTCCCCCCTTACGACGCGGTGCGGAGCCGTTCTTGCTGGACGGCGGGCCGGTGGGCTGTGTGTGTACGCACGGCTTCACGGCGTCACCGGAAGAGATACGCTGGCTGGCGGAGTATCTCAACGTGCGCGGGCTGACGATCTTCGCGCCGCGCCTGTCCGGTCACGGCACCACCCCGGCGCGGATGAGCATGCAGCCCTGGCAGGATTGGTACGACGATGTGCGGGATGGCGTCGCCCTGCTGCGGGCGCGCTGCCAGCAGGTATGGGCGGTCGGGCTGTCGATGGGCGGCCTGCTGAGCCTGCGGATCGCGGCGGCAGGGTTGGTCGATGGGGCGGTCGTGATGGCCGCGCCGATCACGCTCAATAACCGGCTGATGCCCTACAGCCGTTGGGTCCGGCACGTCTGGCGCTACCGGCGCGCCAACCCCGGCGATCTCGATGCGCGCGTGCGCGCGGTTCAGCGGGCGATGGGCCGTGACGATTACGGGCGCGTCGCGTATGACGACCAGACATCGATCGCATCCGTGGCGCAGCTTCACGCGCTGATGGTCGAGGTGCGCCGCTGCCTGCCCGCCGTGACAATCCCCCTGCTGCTCATGTATTCCAAAAACGACCGGACGGTGCCGTTCGACAACCTGCGGCAGATCGCGGAAGGCGTGCGCAGCGCGGATCTGGTTCAGCAGGTGCTTGAACGCAGCGATCACGTGCTGACACAGGACATCGAGCGCGACACGGTCTTTGAAATGGTCTGGGATTTTATCCAGGCGCGCCAGCCGTGAAATCTTGTTGCGAACGGCCGCTGCTCTGAGTAAAATCTGGCGTCACTTTGAGGACATGATGGGGGTAATATCGTGACAGCTCTGCTCGATGTCAGGGATCTGGTTACGCGTTTTCACACCGACGAAGGAATCGTCCACGCCGTAAACGGCATATCATATCAACTCGACGAAGGCGAAACCCTGGGGTTGGTGGGCGAAAGCGGCTGCGGCAAGAGCGTCCACGCCCTGTCGATCACGGGCCTGCTGCCCCAACCACCGGCGCGCGTCTCCGGCGAAGCGATCTTTCGAGGGCGCGATCTGCTGAGGCTGCCCGAACGGAAGCTGCGGCTGGTCCGCGGCCCGGAAATCGGTATGGTCTTTCAGGACCCGATGACCTCGCTTAATCCCACGCTGACGATCGGCTACCAGATCACCGAGTCGCTGGAGCTTCACCTGGGGATGCCTCGCTATCTGGCGCGGCTGCGCGCCATCGAACTGCTGACTCTCGTCGGCATCCCCGAACCGGAGCGGCGATTAGGCGATTACCCGCACAGCCTGTCGGGTGGGATGCGCCAGCGCGCCCTGATCGCGATTGCGCTGTCGTGCAACCCGCAGCTTTTGATCGCGGATGAGCCCACCACCGCGCTCGACGTAACCATCCAGGCGCAGATTCTCGATCTGGTGCGCCGCCTGCGGACCATCTTCGGCATGGCGATGATCTGGATTTCGCACGATCTCGGCGTGGTGGCCGGGCTGGCCGATACGGTGCAGGTGATGTATGCCGGCTACGTGGTCGAGCGCGGCCCGGCCAAAGACGTCTACAACGACTCGCGCCACCCTTACACCATCGGCCTGCTCGATTCGCTGCCCCGCCTGGACCGTAAGACCCACGAGTTAGCGTCGATTGAAGGCGTTCCGCCGGATCTGCGCACGCTGCCGGCCGGCTGCCCGTTTGGGCCGCGCTGCGCCTACAGCGCGCCGGACTGCCTGCACGAGAATCCCCCGCTGCAAACCGTTCCCAACAGCACCCCCGATCACATCGCGGCATGCTGGTTCGATTTTCGCGCCGTGCGCCACACGGATTCTACGCGGGTGGCCCAGGCAGATACTCATCTCCAACCCGATTTCATGGATTAACGATGCTCAAACTCTGGCACGCTGTAGGGCATGATACACGCTGGGTCATGCGATCCTATCTCCTGTGGGGCATTGGCGAGGGGCTGTGGATGTTCATCCAACCCCTGTATGTCAAGTCGCTCGGCGCAACACCCGAACAAACCGGGCTGGTGATCGGCATGTGGGGATTAGCCCGCCTGCTGGTGATTTTCCCGGCGGGTATTCTGGCCGATCGCTGGGGGCCGCGCCGGCTGCTGATGCCCGGCTGGTATCTGGGTCTGGCCGGGGTGCTGATGATGGCGCTGGCTCCCGATTGGCGCTGGGCCGCGCCGGCGTTCTTCGTCTACGGTATCTCCGCTATTGCTATCCCGGTCACGAACCTGTATATCACCCATGCCATCGACCACGACCCCACCCGCCGCCCCGATCTGCCGATCCAGACGTCGCTCACCCTGATGTGGGCCGCCTACTCGCTGGGTCTGGTGATCACGCCCGCCATCGGTGGCTGGATCGGGGATCACGTCGGGCTGCGGACGGTGTTTCTGCTCAGCGCGCTGTGGTTCGTGCTCAGCACCTTCGCCATTTCGCGCACCCACATGTATCCCACACCGAAGCGCCCGAAGCATGGGTATAACTACCGGGGGCTGCTCACTCAGCGCCGCGTAATGGCTGCGTTGGGTGTGCTGATGGTCGGCTTCGCCGCCGTGCTGACCGGGCAAACGCTGTCCTCGCAGTTTCTCGAAGAGGTACGCCATTTTTCGCCCACCACTATCGGCGTCTTCGGATCGGTGAGCGCACTCGGAACGGCGGTGTCGAGCATCCTGTTGGGGCGGCTGACGGCGTGGCGCGGCTTTTTCTGCGGGCTGGCTATGGTGATGACCGCCTTTGGGCTGCTGCTGCTCAGCGGCGCGCCGGGCGTCGTGGTGATCGGCATGTTCCTGCTCGGCGCACACTACACGACGCGCCCCCTGGCGAACAGCGTGATCAGCGCCTATGTCTCCGAACACCAGCGCGGTATGGCGTATGGGCTGGTCGATACACTGGCCGGGCTGGCGACCGTGATCGGGACCAACGCGGCCGGCTCGCTCTACGATTACAATCCGCAAGGGCCGTTCATAACTGCTATGATCGGAATTATCGTGGTCGCGGCGCTCGGCGTGTGGCTGATCGCGCCCGGCCACCGCAACGCCCATGTCCCGGCTGCGTATTCAGCAGTAGAACCAACGGGTGACTGATGGCGTTGGCCCAATCGATATTACAGGGCCTGTGGCGAGGGCAACAAACAGGCCTCACCCCCTCAATCCCCCTCTCCAGCCAAGCTAGAGAGGGGGAAGTACGGCGCTTTCTCCCCTCTCCACGGCGTGGAGAGGGGCCGGGGGTGAGGCCATAACATCCCCCCGTCGCCCGCAGCCCGGATAGTGAAAGTGAACGGATATGACCAAACGAAAGAACCAGGCCCCGCGCGATCCGGATCTGCTCGCGCGTTTTGTCGATAACGTGGTGCTGAGTTTGCGGCTGCTGACCGACAGCCGCGTCGGCATGTTTGTCAAGTTGATCCCGGCGGCATTGCTGCTCTACATCCTGTCGCCGATCGACATAATCCCCGATTTCCTTCTGCCCTTTGGTGTGGTGGACGATCTGACGGCACTGCTGGTCGGCTTGCAGCTTTTTATTCGCAGCGCCCCGCAGGATGTCGTTGCGGAATATCGCCGGCGGCAGCGCCGCGATCCCGCCATCGAAGACGAGATCGAGATGCGGCGCAGGGAGCGGCACCACATCATCGAGGGGCAGTATACCGTCCGCGAGGATGACGAGGGCTGATGGCTGGCTGATGGCCTATCTGTACCTGATCCGGCACCCGGCCACGCGGCCCGATCCGTCGATCCCGGCGTCGCAGTGGTGGCTGAGCGAGGCAGGGCGCGAGGAGGTGCACGTGCTGCTTGACGTGCCGATCTGGCAGCACATCTCGACGGTATATACCAGCACACAGCCGAAGACCACTGTTGTGGGTGAACTGGTCAACCTGACGTATCAGATTCCGTTTATGGCATTGGATGCTTTGGACGAGGCCCGGCGGGATGACTGGCTGGACGCGGAAGCGTTCGAGGCGGCGCAGCGGGCCTTTTTCGCCCACCCCCGGATCGCGCCGGTACGCGGCTGGGAATCGGCAAGCTCGGCGGCGCTGCGTTTTATCGCGGCGCTGGATCACCTGTTGATGGTTCACAAGCCCGGTGACTCGCTGGCGCTGGTGTCGCACGCCACAATCCTGACGCTCTATGCCGCGCATCTGCGCGAAGTCGCGCCTACCATGGAGCAGTGGCGCAAAATCGGCTTTGCGGCGATCATGGCCGTCGAGCGCGCCGCGCTGCGCCCGGTGACACCCTTCCTCACCGCACCCTATGATCACCTGCCTGTTCCTTGATTTGAAAGAGTTCCCGCGTGAAAATCGCCATCCTGTCGGATACGCATAACGCCGAACGGAATACCCAGGCCGCGCTGGCGATCCTGCGCGAGCGGGGAATTGACCGGGTGATCCACTGCGGTGACATCACCACGCCGGAGATCGTCCACTTATTCGCCGGGTTCGAGGTGGCGTTTGTGTTCGGCAATATGGACAGCAGCCGAACCGATCTGATCGACGCGGCCCGGCGGATCGGGGTTCCGCCGCCGAAGCTGGTTCAGGAGGTCGAGATCGCGGGGAAAACGATCGCCGCCTGTCACGGCAGCGATCACAGCGTGCTCTACCGGCTGATGATGGGCGGCAAATATCCGTATGTGTGTCACGGGCACACGCACGAGCGCCGCAACGAGTTTCGCAGCGCCTACAGCGTCCGCCTGATCTGTCCCGGCGCGCTGGGTGGCAGCCAGCCGCAGACGCGCTCGTTCTGCATTCTGGACGTGATCGCGGACGCGGTGGAGTTTGTCGAGCTGCCGGCGTTGTTTTGAGAAGTGGTTTTGAGTCGTGAGTTTTGAGTTTTGAGTTGGCCTCACCCCTAAATCCCCTCTCCATGTGATGGAGAGGGACTTGAGCCGCTCCCCTTTCTCCGCGTGCGGGGAAAGGGGCCGGGGGATAGGGGTAAAAAATGCATAACACGCTCTAGAAAGGATCAGAAGCGAAGTTCCAAAGGGCGAACCTCAGCGGTCCGCCCCTGAACAACCCTTGAGTGAGCGAAGCAGAGTCTTAACTCAAGACTCAGAACTCAAAACTCAGAACCAATCTACTGCCCCGACAGCACTGTCTCAATGGGCACGCCGTTGATCAGCACGGAGACGCCGCTCACGCCGGGGAACTGCCGCGCGGTGTATTCGATCTGTCCCTGGAACACCGGGTTATCGCACACCCCGCCGAGCAGATACGTGCCCGCAAGGTCGATCGTTGCGTGGCCGATGCCATCGACCTGGACCGTGTTCACGGCCAGATTCGACTGGTACAGCGCGTTGTACAGCCCGGACTCACCATAGAACTGGTCTTTGATCGAGAACAGGTCGGTCAGCGCGGCCGTGATCTGCTGATCGACGGTCCCTGGCAGAACCGGCGTGCGCACGACCGGCACGAGGTAGCTTTCACAGCCAATCGGCCCGATCGGTCCGGTGCCGCCTTCCTGCGCGACAAGGTAAACCACCTGATCGCCCCCGGCAGTGATTGGGGTTTGCTGTACGGGCAGTGTGGCGGACGTGGGGGGTGCGGCGGGCGTTGTATTGCTCTTATCCCCGCCCGTGCTCAGCGAGCAGCCCGTCATCACCATGATTAGCAGCACGAACACACCCATCACGGCCAGCCTGTTGCCCTGCCCGAACCAACCTTTTTTATCCATGACTATCCTTATCTTCGAGATCGATCCGTTTTTCCATGACCAATCCCGTCTCACCATCACGATAATAGCCCCAGCGGTGTTCGATCACGTGGTAGCCGGTGCGCTCATACAGCCGGATCGCGGGCAGATTGCCCTCGCGTACCGTCAGCCGCATAAAGGGCCGCTTCAGACGATTTTCGCAAATGGCGAGCAAATACGCACCCAGGCCGCGCCGCTGGTGAGCCGGATTCACGCCAAGCGTGATGATCCAGCCGCGCTCTCGTGACAGCCCACGCGAGCAGGAGACAAAGCCGGCCAGCGATCCATCCGGTGCGGTGATTTTCAGGTTGAACAGGCCGGGCAGCAGAAACAGCAGGCCAAGATCAAGGTAGGGATAGGCATCACGGGGGAAGATGATCGTTTCCAGGCGATGCAGCGCGCGCAGATCCAGCAGGGTGGCGCGGCGCAGTCGGTAGCCCTGCGCCAGCGGCGCCGGTTGAAGCGTGTCCAAACCCACCCCCTACCGCCCCGAAGCGTAACCCTGGACCTGCTGGACCTCATCAATGGCGGAGATGGTATCTTGCAGCGACATCACCTCGTCGCGGATGTCGTCCTGAAGGCGCTGAGCGCGGGCGCTGCCCACGTCTTTGGCGTCGATCAACTGCATCTGCGCGTAGACCGTGCCGAGCGCTGCCAGCGTTTGATCAAGCTGCAGATCGGCGCGCTTGATGTTGTTTTCGAGCGTGCGCAGGTTGGCCAACTGGGCCTCTTTGGTCTGGATCGCCTCTTCCAGTTCCACGCGGACGGCGGCCTCTTCTTCGTGTTCCAGGCGGCGGCGCAGCGTTTTGAGATCCTGCGGCACCATGCGCCGGTCGCGGTTGATGACCTCGTTCTCCTCAAAGCCATCCAGACGGCGCGCGAGCGTGTAGATCTGCTCGATCCAGGCATCGATCTCACTGGCGGTCGCTGCGAGGTGGCGGCGCATGGCCCCGCTTTGTTTGGCAGCCGCGCCGTTGATCAGCCGGCGATATTCCAGCGCGCGTTTGAGGCGTTCGCGTGCCAGCGGGTTCCTGATGTCGTCCGGGTTATACTGGCCGGTGAGCATGGCGTCCACCGCCTGCTGCGCTGCTTTCGGATCGGTGACAGTGACGCCCAGATACAGCGCCTCGGCCACCACCCCGAAGATCAGCCAGTAGCCGGCCTGCCACCAGTCAAACGGCATATAGCCCAGGCCGAACAACACCAGCGACAGCGCGATAATCACGGCGCTCTCAACGCTAAAAAATGCGCGGCTCAGGATGGCCTGCCAGGCCCGCGTGCGCATCTCGGTTTTGGTTTTTGACATGCTGCTGAAATCCTCATTGTGCCGGTAATTGTTTCACCACAGAGAGCACAGGAGTAATCAGTGATCAGTTTTCAGTCAGGCCTCACCCCCGACCCCCTCTCCGGCCAAGCCAGAGAGGGGGAGAGCAGACTGTTTAGGAGCGGGTCTGTTAAACCGCCGGCAAGTCCCCTCTCAACTCGGTTGGAGAGGGGGATTTAGGGGGTGAGGCCTAATCTGGCAAAATTACCGATTGAAGCGAGAGTCGCTCCACAAGAAACTAACCACCAACACCATTCCTGCTGTGGCAATCTGTTTTCGCGCGATGATGTCGCTTAACTGGCGCTCTCGCCACCCGCCAGGCCAAGACGCTGGCGGCGCTCCTCAAGCTGAAGCTCGATCTCCGACGTGCCGATGGCCTCGTCGATCTGCTCGCGCAGGTTGGTGTTCGCCATTTCGAGCTTGGCTTCTTCGCGATCCAGACGGGCGCGAATGTGCTCGCCCAGGCGCTGCACATCCTCGTCACCCACCCCGGCCAGATCGTCCAGGCTCTTGACGGCTTTGGTGGTCATTTCCTTGGCTTCGACCAGTTCCAGCAGCGCCTTCAGATGCTCGCGCTCCTGCTTGATCGTGGTCAGCTTGGCTTCGAGCTTGAGCTTGGCATCCAGCATTCCGCGGTATTCCTGCTCCTGCGACTGCCACTGCTCATAATATTCCTGGGCAAGCTGCTGCTTCTGGTTGAGTTCAGCCTGGGCCGCCGTCGCCAGATCCGATTTGCCGCGCATCAGCAGCGTATCAATGTCGCGGTCGAGCTTTTCCGCCGCCGCGGCGAATTCTTCATATTTGCGCTTGAGGGTCTTGACCGTTCCGCCGATCGTCGCCGCCTGATCGTCCAGCGCGTCCAGATTCCGCTCGGCCTGACGAATGTACTCGTCCATCACCTTGACGGAATTGGCTTCCAGCGCCGAATCGACCAGGGCGTGAACATTCGCTGAGATCAGGGTGTTGATTTTCTGCAAAAGGGAAGGCATTGGTACTAATCCTCCTGAGAGTAAAATTGGAGCCTTAATGATGCGGAAAGCTTATCGATGGCTCGTGCCGGGAGCCCGTACCGGGAGTCATCCACAATCGGTGAACGTATCGTAACACAGAACACGAGCGGGCGCTGACGTGCGGCTGACATTTGTCTGACGGATCGGACGGCTTCAGTCAGTGTGATCGACTGCGGCCGGGATGCGCAAGGTAAACGTGCTGCCCTCGCCAAAAACGCTTTCGGCTGCCACGCTGCCGCCGTGCAGCCCGACGACTTTTCACAATCGCCAGCCCGGACCCGGCCCCCTGATCCTCGTACCTCTCGCGCTCGATCTGGTAGAACGGCTTAAAGATGTTGCCGATCTCATGCGAAGGGATGCCGCGCCCCTGGTCGCTCACGGCCAGGCACAGATAATCACCGTCCTGGTAGGCATGCAGAACCACCTCACGCCCCGGCCTGTCGGTGAATTTGATCGCGTTTTCGACCAGGCATTCGACGGCGGCCGTCAGGTATTCCACATCCGCTTCAATGGGCGGCAGGTCATCCGCCACGGCGATCTGCATTGGTCTGCTTTTCCTCGGCCTGATCGGCGTATTTTCGCTGGATCGTCCGCAGCAGGTCGGCATAACTGGCAAACGGAACGCTGCCGCCACTCATAGGTATGCGGTGCTTCGCCGGTTTCAAGCTCGACCAGCAGGATAAAATTCTCGACCAGGCGGCGCAGCCGGTTGGCCCCGGCATTGACCCCGCGCAGAAACAGGCGCATATCGTCGGCGCCCAGATCGTCGGCGTCGCGGCGCAGCATATCCGCATAGGCCACCACATAGGTCAGCGGCGTGCGGAATTCGTGGTTGAGGACGTTCAGATCTTGTGCTTGATACTGGAGACTTCGTGCTCGCGGCGCTGGTTCAATTCGCGGTGCCGCTTCAGGCGGGAATCGACCGCGACCAGCAGTTCGTCCGCGTCAAACGGCTTGACGACGTAATCTTCGGCCCCCATGCTTTTGCCCCGGAAAATGTCGTCGCGTTCGCCTTTGGCCGTCAGGAAAATAAACGGGATCGTCACCCAGTTTTCGCGGGCGCGCACCGCGTTGAAAAAATCGTAGCCATCCATGCGCGGCATCATAATATCGGAAACGATCAAATCCGGGGGAGCGGGCTGCTTTTGCAGCACTTCCAGCCCTACCCAACCATTCGTCGCCGTCAGCACTTCATACCCATTCAATTCCAGGATATCACGGATACCTTCCATCAGATGCGTATCGTCTTCCACCACCAAAATTGTTGCATTGTCACCCATAGGCTTCAGTCTCCACCCTCACGAATCTAGCACAGGAGCTTGAGGCGAAAGGTGCTTCCCCGGCCCTCTTCACTTTCGACTTCAACGGTACCGCCGTGCAATCGAACAATATCTCTGATAATGGCCAGCCCTAACCCTGTGCCCGGAATAGTGGGACTGACATTCGAACCGCGATAAAACCGGTCAAAAATCGATGTCAGCTCGTCGGCCGGAATGCCAATGCCGGTATCGATCACCTCAATAATAACCCATTCTGGTTTTGTTTGCCCCGCGGGGCAGACCTGGCTGCGCACGGTAATACAGCCGCCTTCTGACGTGTAACTGATGGCGTTGCTCACCAGATTAGTCAGCGCGCGCACGATCTGGTCGGGATCGCCCAAGGTTTCCGGCAGCGGTCGGGCCGGATAGTCGGCCACCAGTTCTTTGTGTTCGCTCTCGGCCCAGGCGGTGTTGTCCTGAATCACGGTGTCGATCAGCGCTTCCAGGTTGACCGGCTCGCGGACGCGGGGCCGTTCGGCGCGCTGCTCGCTTGCCAGCCGCGAAAGTTGCAGCAGGTCGTTGATCAGCCGGGTCAGGCGCTGGATTTCGCGTTCCATGACCTCATAATAGTTGGCCCGGCGTTCGGGGCGGCCCTGCTCCAACAGCGACAGATAGAGCTTGAGGTTGGCCAGCGGCGTGCGCAGTTCGTGCGAGACGTTCGACACAAACTGGTCTTTCATCCGATCCAGTTCCTGCAGGCGCGAAATATCGCGCAGCACGACCACCGATCCCAGGACATCGTCGCCCTCGACGACCCGCGCGGCTTTGGCCTGAACCGTGACCGACCCCAGTTCGATAATCTCGGTGGTGTCGCCCACGTTGTCGCCGGCATCGAGCACCCGCGCGACAAGGCCTCTACCCGCCGTCCCAGGTCCATATCCAGGTCGTGCTGGTCGTACAGCGTGCGCGCGACCGGGTTGGTCATCACGACGCGCCCCGTCAGGTCAAACACGATCACCGCGTCTGCCACCGAGCGCAAAATCGCTTCGGTCCGCTCTTGCTGCTGGCGGATTTCTGCGGTGCGCTGCACCACGCGCTGTTCGAGTTCTAGCGCCTGCTGGCGGACCGTTTCGAACAGATGCGCATTCTGAAACGAGATCGCTAACTGCGCCGTCAGCGGCTCCAGCACGTCCAGATCGTCCGTGGTGATGCTGTTCGGCCGCTCGCGCAGCACCATCAACACGCCGATCACCTCGTCCGCGATGATCAGCGGCACGGCCAGCGCGCAGTAAGCGGCCTGCGCGCCCATATCGGTCCGTCCTCGCCCGGCTGACTGACCAGAACCGGTTCGGCGCGTTCAATCGACTGGCGCGCCAATCGCTTGAGCGCCTCAGCCAGTCGGGCTGCGCCTCGGCTGAGCAGTTCGTCGTTCATAAAAATCGAACGGACCGACAGTTGACCATCCTCGGCCAGAATCAGACTGATCATGTCGTAGCCCAGCGTAACGGACAGTTTGCGCGCACCCCTTCGATCAGGTCTTGCGGGTTGAGAATCGCGGTAGCATAGCGGCCTGTCTCGTTTACCAGCCGGAGTTGATCCAGGCGGCGGCGGACTTCGTCAAACAGCGTCGCATTCTGGATCGCCAGCGCGGCTTGCACGCCCAACAACCCCACCTGATCCGCCAGCCAGTCCGCAAAAGCCGCGGGTCTTCGGTGTTGACCAGCATCAGCGTGCCGATCGGGATATGCGCCATGAGCAGCGGGACCGCCAGCACCGATTGAGCGCGGGTCATCTCCATCAGATCCGGGGGCAGCGCGGCTGTCCGCGATATGATTGATATAACGTGGACGCCACTCCTAAATCACGCGCGCCGGGAGCAGAGAGGTTCGTCCAGATCGAAACTGTGTCCGGCAAACTGCTCCGCGCCCGCGCCATAGGCGACCTTGCCGACTAATTGATCGTTCTCAATCAGCCAGATATACGCGCCTTGCGCGTTGAAAATGCCGATGCTCTCGCGGCACAGCAGGTCCAGCGCCGCGTCGCGGTCGATCTGGGCGGTAATCGCCAGGCTCAGGCGGCCCAGATCGGTAGCATACCGGGCGCGCGCTCCCGCTCCTTTCGACGGTCCACCCGATGATACCGCCGGGGGACCCCTCCCGCGGGATCCGGGCGCCGCCGGTCCGCCCAGGTGCAGGGCGGCCGCACCCGCGGAGCGGATCCGGCCTCTTCTAGGTTGCGGAGGGGGCCGCGGCCGCCGGGGCGCCCGTCTCAGGGCTGCGCGCGGGGAGTTCTGCGGGGCAGGGAGCGTGGCGTTGCGCCCGACTGGAGCGCGCCTATGGCGGCCTCGAGGCGCTCGATCTCGTGCTCGGCTGCCGCCTTCTGCGACGGGGCCTCGGCCACCGCCTCCTTCAGGGACTGGATCTGCTCGGTCAGCGAGCGGACGAGGTCGTCGGTCGCCGCGCGCATTTCCCGGACCTGGTCCTCGACGGCGAGCACCTGCATCTGTTTCTCCGCCTCCATCATCTCGACTTCAATCGCCTGCTGCTTCCTCTGCAGCTCCTGCTCGGCCTTCTCGCGCGCGGCATCGGCGGCTTCCATGGCGCGTTGGGCGTCCTGCGCCTCGGCCTCGCGCCCGGCCTCCTCGAGCGCCTCGACCCGGGCCCGGTGCGCGGCTGCATCCGCTTCGAGCTTCGTCTCGAGAGTGGCACGCTCGAGCTCCACGCCGAGCTGCCGCTTCTGGAGCGCCATTCGCTGCGCGCTGAGCTTCGCCTGCCTCTCGACCCGTGCCGCCTCCTCCGCGTGTCCCTCGGCCCGGAGGCGGTCGGCGGTCTCGCGCAGATCGGATTGCTCGGCCTGGGCCTCGAGCTCGAGCTGCTTGCCCTGCAGCTCGAGCTCCTGCTGCTGCAGCTGCCGCCGCTGATCCTCGATGGACCGGCGCTGGTCTTCGAGCGCGCGCCGCGCGGGGTCGCTGCTCCGGGTGCGGACCGCGATCGCCGGCTCGGGGGCCGGGGCCGGCTGCGCCTGCGGCGTGGGGCCGGGAGCGGCCAGCGGAGCCAGCGCGGGGCGCGGTGTGAGCGGGGTCAGGGGAGACAGCCCGGGCCGGGGCGCCACGCCGGCGACGACGGCCACCGGACGGGGTCGCGGCGTGCCGGGGCGGGGCGCGGTCGCGGGCCGCGCGATCGGCGAGGGCCTGGCCGCGGGCCGGGGAAGACGCGCCGCGGCCGGCGCAGGGGTGGCGGCGGTGGCTGCGGCCGGGACGGTCGGCTCGTCCTTCGTCACGCTCGATCGCGCGTGCGTCGGGAAGACGGCCAGGCCGAGGACCGCGGCGGCGGCCAGGGTGAGGCGAGCGGGGGCGGCGAGTCGCGGGACGGGACGGGTCATCAGGATCTCCTTCAGTCGGGCTTCGATGTCTTCGACCGGGCCGGCGCCGGAAGCGAGGGACGGCAGCGCGTCCGGCGCTCGGCGACGAACGTCAGGCTCTTGAGGAGGCCGTTCGCGTAGGCCTCGGCGGAGCGCGGCAGGAGGCGCAGGACCCACTCGTCGCAGCAGCGCTCCTCCGCGCGGCGCAGCGCGCGGCGCGCCCACCACGTGACCGGGTACCACCAGAAGAGGGCCGTGGCGGCGATCTCCACCAGGCGCACCCAGTGGTCGCGGCGGCGCACGTGGGCGAGCTCGTGCGCCAGGAGCGCGTCGAGCTCGTCGGCGTGCAGGTCGGGGAGGAGGCCCGCGGGGAGCAGCAGGCGCGGCCCGCCGCGGTGGGCCAGAGCATCGGCGGGATGCGGGCCGGCACGAGGAGGACCGGCGGGACGCGGCTCAAGCCCAGGCGCGCGGCCAGGCGCGCCGGCGCGTCGGCGACCGCGTCGGGCGCGGGCCGGGCGCAGGCGAGCAGCCGACTGAAGCGGGCGAAGCGCCAGGCGGTCGAGCAGCGGCGATCGCGAGCGCTCCCGCCGCGAGCGACAGCCAGCGGCGGCCCGCCAGCCGAGCCGGGCGCGCGGCGGGGCGGAACGGCCGGGCGGGTCGGCCGCGGGCCGCCGTCGACGCGGGCGACGCCGCGGGCGACCGGCGCCGGGTCGCGCGGCAGCGGCCGTCGGCTCGCGACCGGCGACGTCGGCGGGACGCCTCCGCCGGGCTCACGTCGCCGTCGGCGGGCGGGATCGGGACGACGGTGGGCGACGCCGGCGAGGACGCAGCGCGAGGCCGGGCCACGCCGGCACCAGGGGCAGCGGCGCGATGGGCGGCATGACGAGCTGACGAGCGCGAGGAGCCACAGGCCGTGGACCACGGCCTGGCGGCGGACCGTGCGGGAGGCGGCCCAGGCGAGCGAGCGCGATGAGGCCGGCGGCCGCGGCGTTCGTGAGCAGGAGGCGGATGGGATCGTCCATGGCTCAGTCCCTCCGGGACAGGCGGTCCACCAGCCGGCGCAGCTCCAGGAGCTCGTCGCGCGAGAGCCGCCCCGCGCTCACGAGGTGGGTGAGCAGCGGCGTGAGCGAGCCGTCGCAGAGCTGCTCGGCGGTGTCCCGAAGGCGGCGCGCCACGAGGTCCTCGCGCTGCACGCGGGCGCTGAAGACGTTCTGGCGGCCCTCGCTGCGGTGGGTCACGTGGCCCTTGTCCTCGAGGCGCTCGAGCAGCTTCTGGACGGTGGCGTACTCCGACGTGCCGCCGCCGGGGTAGAGGCGGTCGGCCAGGGCGCGGATCGTCGCCGGGCCGTCGTCCCAGAGGCCGCGCAGCACGTCGAGCTCGGCGTCGGTCACGTCCTGCGGGCGTCGGGCCATCGTCTCCTCCGTGCTGCCGCCAGCCTCAGACGCGTTGTCTTTGAAACTAAGACGCCATGTCTGATTTGTCAAGGAGAAAGCGACCGGAGCGAGCATTCAGATCCCTCGAGGCCTGGGGCCCGGCTCAGCCGAAGCCGCTCGGGATGACTTTGGTGCTAGCCTGAGCGGCTTCCAAAGCAGAGGAGAGGGGGACGGCCATGGCGTCGCAGGCGATCTCGCGTGCCCGTTGGTCGGGCGAGCACCGCTTCTACACGGGGATGATGGTCGCGATTCTCGCCACGGTCTTCGTGGGCTTCGCGCGCAGCTTCTTCCTGAGGCCGCTGTTCCCGACCTGGCCGTCACCACCCGAGACGATCTTCTACGTGCATGGCGCCCTCTTCACGGCGTGGGTCGTCCTGCTGGTGGCCCAGGCGCTGCTGGTGGCCACTGGCCGCACGAACGTGCACCGCCGGATCGGTCTCGGGGGCGCCGTGCTGGCCGTCTTCATGGTGGTCTTCGGGGTCCTGGGCGCGCTGATCGCGGCGCGACGACCCACGGGCTTCGTGGGGATTCCCGTTCCGGGGCTGCAGTTCCTCGTCGTGCCGCTCGTGGACATGCTGCTCTTCGCGTCGTTCGTCGGCCTCGCCATCGCGAAGCGGGGCGACCCGCAGGCCCACAAGCGCTGGATGCTGCTGGCCTCGCTCAACCTGCTCGCGGCAGCCATCGCCCGCTGGCCGGGCGTGATCACGATCGGGGCGCCGCCCCTGTTCTTCGGCCTGACGGACCTGTTTCTCGTTGCGCTCGTGGTCTGGGACTGCGGGTCGCGGGGCCGGGTGCCACCCCGCGACGAAATGGGGCGGCCTGCTCATCGTCGCCTCGCAGCCCCTGCGGCTCGCGGTGTCAGGCACGGCCGCGTGGCTGGCCTTCGCACGCTGGGCGACAGGGCTCTTGGGGTAGGGCTCCGACCCCACCTCACTCGACCCGGAACGTCTGTTCGCCGGGCTGCAGCGTGCGGGTGAACCGTGCGCAGCTGGTCGTAGTTCGGGTGCGCGCTCCTGCCTCCGCGTCGGGGATCTCCGCGAACGTGCTCAGGCCCACGTCGAGCATCTCCCGCCACGGCTCGAGCTCGGGCAGGCAGCGGTCACCCTCGCCGAGCTTCACGGCCAGGCGGTCGAGGGTGAGAGGGTCTTCGTCCTCGTAGCCGAGGCTCGTCGGGGACGAGCAGCCGGCTGTCAGGCGTCAGACGGGCGAAGCCCGCCGGACGCTCACTGCTTCTTCAGCAGGCCGAGGCCCTCCATCCAGACGGCGCACAGCCGTGGCCACTGGGAGACGGCCGGGTCGCCGGGGGCGAGGCCGAGGCCGTGACGGCCGTGCGGGAAGACGTGCAGCTCTCCGGGCACGCCCGCCTTGTGCAGGGCCTCGAAGAACAGCAGCGAGTTCTCGATCGGAACCGCGGTGTCGTCGGCGGTGTGCCAGAGGAAGGTGGGCGGCGTGCGCGCGGTGACCTGCTTCTCGTTGCTGAGCAGCTGGACGAGCGCGGGATCGGGCGGGTCGCCGAGGAGATGGCGGCGCGAGCCCGAGTGCGCCGGCGGGTCCTCGAGCGAGATCACGGCGTAGCACAGCACCGCGAAGTCCGGCCGCGAGCCCTCGCGCTCGACGGGATCGGCCGCGTCGGGCCGGCCGTCGTCGAAGTGCGTCGCCGCGGTCGAGGCCAGGTGCCCGCCCGCGGAGAAGCCGAGGATCCCGATCCGCTTCGGGTCGACGCGCCACTCCTTCGCCCGGCTGCGGACCAGGCGGATCGCCCGCTGCGCGTCCTGCAGCGGGGCCGGGTGGCGGTAGCGCTCGCCGAGGCGGTACTGGAGGACGAAGGCGCTCACGCCGAGCGAGTTGAGCCACTCGGCGATCTGCTTGCCCTCGTGGTCGGCGGCCACCACCCGGTAGCCGCCGCCCGGGCAGACGACGACCGCCGCGCCGGTCGCCCGGGCGGCGGGGGCGAGGTAGACGGTGATCTTCGGCTTGTCCACGGCCTCGTTGCCGACCGCTCCCGGCGCCCCGTTCGGCCACAGCAGGTGGAACTCGCGGTCGCCGTGTGCGGTGTCGACGGCGGCCATGGCGTAAGGCGCCGCCGCCGGCGTCTGGGCAGAGGCGCTGCCGGCCAGAAGCGCCGTCACCGCCAACGTGATCGAGCCGAGCCTTCGCCGCGCGGTGCGGCCTGTCGTCCTGGCCATCTCATCCTCCGTTGATCGCCTGCGGCCGCCGCGATGATCCACCGAGCGCGGGCCCGCCGCAAGCGGCGAGAGGTCTCCCAGGACCCGCGTGCTATTCTCCGGCGCGGTGAGGATCTCCCTGGAGCTTCCGACAGGCAGCGGCCGGCGATGAAGCGCGCGCTTCGGGGACCGATCCGTCCGGCGGTGGCGGCGCTGACGGGGCTCTCGCGCTCTGGTGCGCGGCCGCCATCTGGGTCGACGGGCCGATCTCCCGTCCGCTGGCCGGCGTCCTGCTGGCGGCCTTCCTGGCCGGGATCGCCGTGCCCTTCACCCGGGTGCGGTCCCTCGTCCGCGCGTGCCTGTGGGCCCTGGCGCCGTGCGCCGCGGTCGCCTGCTGGTGGCTCTCGATCCGGCCGAGCAACGACCGCGATTGGCAGCCCGACGTGGCGCGCACCCCCACCGCCCAACGGCAGGGGAGCGTCGTCACGGTGCGCGACGTGCGCGACTTCGACTACCGGACGGAGACCGACTTCACCGAGCGCTGGGACGAGCGGCGCTACGACCTCGACCGCCTCGTCGGTCTCGACCTGTTCATCTCCTACTGGGGCCCCACGCTCTACGCCCACACCATCCTCAGCTGGGATTTCGAGGGCTCCCCGCCGCTCGCGGCGTCGATCGAGACGCGCAAGGAGAAGGGGGAGGCGTACTCGGCGGTGCTCGGCTTCTTCCGGCAGTTCGAGCTCGTCTACGTCCTGGCCGACGAGCGGGACGTGATTCGCCTGCGCACGGGCTTCCGGGGGGAGCGGGTGTTCCTGTATCGCCTCGACACCTCACCGGCGGGCGCGCGCGCCCTGCTCGAGCAGTACCTCTCGGAGGCGAATGCCCTGGCCAGCCAGCCGGCCTGGTACAACGCCTTCACGGAAAACTGCACGACGGCGATCTGGCGGAACGTGCGGGCCCTCTCCCCGGGCAACCCGTTCGACTGGCGGCTCCTCGCGAACGGCCACGTCGACCGAATGCTGTACGAGAGGGGCCGCCTGGACACGAGCCTGCCCTTCGCCGAGCTGCGCCAGAGGAGCGACGTCACGGAGCGCGCGAAGGCCTGCGCCTCCCGGGCCGACTTCTCCCGCTGCATCCGGGAGGGCCTGCCAACGCCCGTGGCGGCGGCGGTAGACTGCGGGTCGCGGGGCACGAGAGGCGCGAAGAGGAGGCCGTGGGCATGAGAAGCGGGATGCGGCGGGGATTGTCGGGCGGCGCGGTGCTGGGCCTCGTCCTGGCGGCGACGGCGGCGCGGGGCCAGGAGAAGGGTGGAGCGGGCATGGACCTGATCGAGCTGACGAACGGCACGGTGGTCGTCGGTGTCCTCCCCCCGCTCGGCGGCCGCGTGGTCCTGCTGAAGGCGGCGGGAGGCGAGAACCTCCTCGACTCGGACCCGAGCTTCTGGAAGCCGCCGTACCCGCAGCCCGCGATCGGAACGCCCTTCCGCCCGTGGAACGGCCGCATCGTCTGGGTGGGGCCGCAGACCGGCTTCTGGTCGCAGCAGGACGCTGAGAGCCGACCGGAAGAAGCAGCGAGCCGGGTGGCCTCCTGATCCCTTCAACGAGACCGGCCGCTTCGAGGTCGTGGAGCGCACGGCCACGCTCCTGAAGCTCAAGGGGGCGGTGAGCCCCGTGACCGGTCTCGCCTTCGAGCACGAGTACGAGATCACGGGCGAGCGGACGGTGCGGATGAAGACGACGGCGACGAACGGGCGGACGACGCCCGTCTCGTGGGACCTCTGGCCCAACACGCGTGTCCGGACGGAGGGCTTCCCCTACGTCCTCCCCGACCCCCTGCAGATGCTGCGCATGGACGGCCCGCGGCCCGACGACGCGGACGTCGGAGCCTACCCGAGCGAGGTGCGGGGGGGCTGGCTCACCCTGCCGCCCGGACGCAAGCCCGAGTCGGGCCGCAAGAAGCTGTGGGCGAAGGCCTACGTGCGCCCGGCCAGCAGGGCTCATCGCGTACTTCCTCGGCCGGCAGCTCCTGGTGATCCGAGCCCCGATCGTGCCGAGGGCGAAGCTGCACGGCGAGCAGGCGTTCATCGAGATCTACCGCGGCGCGGGGAAGGGCGACGACAACGTCCTCGAGCTCGAGATGCACGGCCCCTACCAGACGCTCGCCCCCGGCGCCTCGATGAGCTTCGAGCAGACCTTCGAGCTGCTCGACTACGACGGCCCCGAGGCACAGGAGGGCCACATGGCCCGGCTGGAGGGACTGCGCTAGCACCGCGAGCAGGCGGTCAGGCTTTCTCGGAGCGGTACTCGCCGCCGGCGGCTGCCCACGCGCCGATCGCGACGTGGCCGACTCTCCAGCAGTGCGGGCAAGCGAGCGGAGCGAGCTCCTTTGGCTCGCCGCTCTGCAGCTCGTAGACGACCACCAAGGCCCGAGCGCAGTGCTCGCAGACATGAGTCTCCCGCACCTCCGTCGAGGGCGGAGGTGTCACGTCCGGAATCGCGCCGGGTGCGGTGGTCCCGAGACCCCCGTCGACCGCCCTGCGGATGGCGTCGAGAGAGCTGGCTCGGGTCGGCCACGAAGGACAGGCCCCGCAGCCGATCGCCGGGGCCGTCCAGGGTCACGGACCACCTGTCGCCGAAGTTGACGACGGAGATCGACCAGGGGCCCGAAGAGGCGTCGGGCCCCGAGGGCTTCCGGACGGTCGCCTCGACCGCCCCACGTGAGTCCTTGTCGACGCCCGCCAGCAGGATCTTGAGTGCCGGTGGAGGGACGGATATCGCCGGCGAGGGTCGGGCGAGCGAGAGAGGCGGGCGGGCGGGCCGGACGAGCGGGCGGGCTGGCCTGGCTCCGGGCCGCGTGTGTCGCGAGGGATCGTATGGCACTCGGGGCCATGTTCCCTGGATCCTGTCGCGGCCGCTGTGATCCAGTTCACGCCGCCCGCGGGGAACGGGGGCAGCGACTGGTGGGCGCGAGCGTTTTCCTTGCGGGCAGCGGGACCGCCCTGCTAGGCTCCGCCTCGCCCGGAGTCGCCGCGATGACCTCTCTCTCCTCCCGCCTCCTGGTCCTGGCGCTCGTCGGTCTCTGCTGCGTCACGCCGGCCGCAGCCGCGCTGTCGTCCGGCGAAGTGCACGTCTGGGAGACGCAGGAGATCACGCTCCAGTCGGCGAAGGGCTACGCCAATCCCTACACGGAGGTGGAATGCTGGATCGAGCTCGAGGGCCCGGGCTTCGCCCGCCGGGTGTACGGCTTCTGGGACGGCGGGCGCACGTTCAAGGTGCGGTTCGTCGCGACGGCGCCGGGCGAGTGGCGCTGGCGGTCGGGCTCGAATCAGCCTGACGACGCCGGACTGAACGGTGGCCGCGGCCGGCTGCGGGCGGTGGGTTGGAGCGACGCCGAGAAGGAGGAGAACGCCAACCGCCGGGGCTTCGTCCGGGCCACGGCGAACGGGCACGCCTTGCAGCACGCGGACGGCACGCCGTTCTTCCTGGTCGGCGACACGTGGCTCGCGGCCTCGACGTGGCGACTGCCGTGGAAGGGCGTCCGGCCCGCGCCGGACTACGTGCCGGCGTCCGGCATCACCTTCGAGGAGGCCGTGGCGTTCCGGAAGCGGCAGGGCTTCAACTCCATCAGCTTCATCTCCGCGTTCCCGAACTGGGACGCCGATCACCACGGCGCGACGTTCGCGAACGCGGACGGCGTCTTCCTGCGGAATGCCTGGGAGAAGTTCGGGCACTGGGCGGCGGACGCCCGGATCACCACCTCCGACGGCGCGCTCACCACGGCCAAGGACATGGCCGACGAGCATGGCAACCGGCCCTTCGAGGTGCTCGCAGACCGCGACGGCCTCGCCGACTTCGATCGGCCGAACCCCGCCTACTTCCGCAGCCTCGATCGCAAGATGCGGCACCTGGCCGACCAGGGTTTCGTGCCCTTCCTGGAGACCGTCCGCCGCGACTGCACTCCGTCCTGGAAGGCCTACTTCGATTTCGACGTGTCCTACGCCCGCTACGTCCAGTACTTGATCTCCCGCTACGGGGCGTTCGACCTCGTCTTCAGCGGCATCCACCTGGATTGGATCCCGAAGGAGTACAGCCTCACCGCCGACGAGTTCAACGCCGCGCTCACGTACCACCACGCGAGGTACGGAGGGCTGCCGTTCGGGCAGCCGTACACGACCCTCATCGACCGCTCGACGTACCAGGCGTTCGGCCACGGCCAGCGCTGCCCGTGGCTGACGATGCACACGGTGGGCAACAAGCCGCGGAACCACGCGATCTACGCCTCCCTGGAGGAGATCTTCCGGCTGAGCCCACCCTCGCCGGCCGCCAACCTCGAGCCGTACTACACGGGCTGGAACCACGAGATCAACCGGCCCGGCGGCGAGACGCCGGCGCCCGACTCGGACCGCGACAACTACTTCGCGCGCGCGCAGATGTACGGCTCCGTGCTCTCGGGCGGTTTGGCCGGGCACGTGCACGGCACCGCCGCGTACGACGTCACCAGCACGGGAGAGCCCCCCGGCTGGCGTCCCTACATCTGGGACGCGCTGCGCTACGCCTCCGGCGGCCAGATGCAGCACCTGCAGCGCTTCGTGCTGTCCGAGGGCGACCGATACCAGCAGCTCGAGCCCGCCTCCGCCGATCTCGTCCCGCGCAGCGCCCCTGAGGCGATCGACGACGGCCTCGACGGCTGGGCCTTCATGATGCGGACCGCCGACCGAGGCCTGGCCCTGCTGTACTTCGAGCGGAAGGCGGTCGCTCCGCGGGTCGGCGGGCTCACGCCCGGCGCGCGCTACCGATGGACGTGGTTCGACACGCGGAGCGGCAGCTGGACGGCCGCGAACGAGCTCTCCACGGGGGCCGACGGCGCGCTCATGGCGCCACCGTTTCCGGGCGGCGGCGCTCGTGCCGCGCAGGACTGGGCCGCCAAGCTGACGCGTGTGCCGACATCCGGTGGTCGGCGCTGAGTCGTGGACACTGGCAGGAGCCGGGCGGCCAAGGAGCGTCCGCACCTGCTCTCGGGAGGTCCGTGCGCATCAGAGACAGGAGTGACAGCCCTCGTCCTCAGCGTCCTCGTGAGCGCGCAGGGATCCGCGGCGCTCGCCGCACCGCCGGCCCCGGCGCCCCTCGCCGGCGCCTGCAGCGTCCGAGACCACGGAGCGACGGGAGTCCGCACCCAGAACGCCACGGCCCCGGTGCAGGAGGCGATCGACGCCTGCCACGCCCGGGGCGGGGGGACGGTGTACGTCCCGCCGGGTGAGTACACGACGGGCACGCTCGTCCTCAAGGACAACGTCACGCTGTGGCTCGAGGCCGGCGCCGTCTTCTACCTGAGCCAGGACAAGGCCGACTTCCCGCGCGAGCGCGCCTTCGTCTTCGCCGACGGCGCCCGCAACATCGCCATCCGCGGGCGGGGCCGCTTCGACGGCCAGGCCCGCTACGAGTGGGGGCCTCCCGAGGAGCAGGACACGGAGATCCTCGAGGAGGAGCGACTGGCCGCGCAGGCGGGGGTCGACATGCGCCGGTGGCTCCGGCGCGGCTTCCAGGCCATGACCTTCGTCTTCAAGCGGTGCCGCGACGTCCTGGTCGAGGACGTCACCCTCGTGGGCTCGACGCTGTGGAACGTGCGCCTGTGGGGCTGCGACGGCGTCGTGATCCGCGGCGTGACCATCGAGTCCGACCTCGAGCGGGCCGCCAACTCCGACGGGATCGACATCGACGGCTCGCGCAACGTGCGCATCTCGGACTCCCGCATCGCGACGGGAGACGACGCCATCGTGCTCAAGAGCGGCCGCTGGCGCTGGGACGGCCGCGGCGAGTCGTTCCCGACCGAGAACGTGCTGGTGACGAACTGCGTCCTGTCGAGCTCCTCCACCGCCTTCATGATCGGCACCGAGTCGTACGCGGACTTCCGCCACATCGTGTTCAGCAACTCGGTCATCCGCGACTCGAACAAGGGCGTCGGCATCAACATCCAGGACGGGGCCACGGTCGAGGACCTGCTCGATCGCCAACGTCACCATGGACCTGCGCCGGCGCCACTGGAACTGGTGGGGCAGCGCGGAGCCCTTCTACTTCGTGCTCAAGAAGAGGACCGCCGAGTCGCGCCTGGGCGCCATTCGTGACGTCGTCGTCCGGGACGTCGTGGCGCATGCCCAGGGAACGGCGCGGATCCTCGGGCACCCGGAACGACCGCTCGAGAACGTCACGCTCTCCGGGATCCAGCTGTTCATGGCGCCGGAGTCGACACCCGACAAGCGCGCCAGCCACGGGCTCGTGGTCGAGGGCGTCGAGCGGCTGCGGATCCGCGACCTCGAGCTGCGCTGGGAGACGGGCGACCCCGAGCCGCGCTGGCGGAGCGCGGTCGTCATCCGCAGGGCTCGCGACGTCGAGCTGTCGGGCTTCGTCGGGGGTCCCGCCCCCGGGAGCAGACGCGCCGGCCGTCGTGATGGAGGACGTCGATGGAGCCTTCGTCCGCGGTTGCCGCCCGCTGAGCGGGCGGTTCCTCAAGGTCGGCGGCAGCAGTCGGGCGCATTCACCTCGTTGGCAACGACTTCTCGGCCACGCGCGAGCCCGTGAGCTACGCCAGCGAGGACCTGCGTGGGGCGGTCGCGCTGGAGGGCAACCTCCAGCCGCGGTAGGCGCGCGTCGGCGCCTGCGGCTCAGGCCAGGGCGACGTCGCTCCTCGACTGGGCCCTCGCGGCGAGCAGCGAGGGGCGCCCGCTGAGGTGGGCGTCCACCTCGCGGGCGCACTCCCGGCCCTCGGCGATGGCCCAGACCACGAGCGACTGCCCGCGGCGCATGTCGCCGGCGGTGAAGACGCCCTCGCGGGACGTGCGGTAGCCGCCGATCGAGCGGCAGTTGCCCCGCTCGTCCTTCTCGACCCCCAGGTCGTCGAGCACCGGGTGCTCGGGGTGCAGGAAGCCCATGGCGAGCAGCACGAGCTGCGCGGGCAGCACCGACTCGCTGCCCGGCGCCTCCACCGGCCGGCCCGAGCTCCAGTCGGCCCGGGCGCGGCGGATGCCGCTCAGCCGGCCCGCGTCGTCCTTCACGAACTCCTTCGTGAGCACGGCCCACTCGCGAGCGCAGCCCTCCGCCTGGGAGCTGGAGGTCGAGAACATGGCCGGCCCCGGGTGCGTGGGCCACGGGGTGCCGGCCGTGCGGCCCTCCGGCGGCCTGGGGAGGATCTCGATCTGGGTCACCGAGCGCGCTCCCTGGCGGATCGAGGTGCCGACGCAGTCGGATCCCGTGTCGCCGCCGCCGATGACGACGACGTCCTTGCCGGTGGCGAGGATGTCGGTCCCGGGCGGGATGGCGTCGCCGGCGACGCGCCGGTTGGACTGGGTCAGGAAGTCCATCGCGAACACGACGCCCTCGGCGTCGCGCCCGGGAATCGGCAGGTCGCGCGGCCGGGTCGAGCCTCCCGCGAGGACGATCGCGTCGAAGTCGGCCACGAGCTGCGCGGCCGGCAGGGTCACGCCCACGTGGGCGCCCGTCCGGAACACGACGCCCTCCGCCGCCATCAGGTCGAGCCGGCGATCCAGGACGCGCTTGCCGAGCTTGAAGTCGGGGATGCCGTAGCGGAGGAGCCCCCCGGGGCGGTCGGCCCGCTCGAAGACGGTGACGGCGTGGCCGGCCCGGTTGAGCTGGTCGGCGCAGGCGAGGCCGGCCGGCCCCGAGCCGACGACGGCCACCTTCCGGCCGGTCCGCTGCTTCGGCGGCCGCGGCTTCGACCCAGCCCTCCGCGAAGGCCCGCTCGACGATCGAGACCTCGATGCCCTTGATCGTGACCGCGCGGCTTGTTGATGCCCAGGACGCACGCCGACTCGCAGGGCGCGGGGCAGACCCGGCCCGGTGAACTCGGGGAAGTTGTTCGTCGAGAGGAGCGACTGGAGGGCGGCCGGCCACCGGCCCCGGTACACGAGGTCGTTGAAGTCGGGGATGACGTTCCCGAGCGGGCAGCCGGTGTGGCAGAAGGGCACGCCGCAGTTCATGCAGCGCGCCCCCTGGACCTCCACCTCCTCCTGGGCGAGCGGGATCACGAACTCGCGCCAGTGGCGGACCCGGCTCGCCGCCGGCTCGTACGGGGACGTCTTGCGCTCGAACTCCTTGAAGCCCGTGTCCTTGCCCATCGTCCGCCCTCAGGCCACCGACGTCTCGGCCGCGAGCTCGGCCGCGAGCTCGAGCCAGCGCGCGCTTGTAGTCGCGCGGCATCACCTTGATGAACTTCGCGAGCTGCACGTCCCAGGTGGCGAGGATGCGCTTCGCCCGCTCGGAGCCCGTGACGCCGGGCGTGCTCCTCGACGAGCGCCCGCAGCTCGGCGACGTCGGCCGGGGCGGCGATCGCCTCCAGGTCGACCATCCCCGGGTTGATGTGCGCGGCGGCGTGGCCGTCCTGGTCCCACACGTAGGCCACGCCGCCCGACATCCCGGCCGCGAAGTTCCGGCCGATCGGGCCGAGGACGACCGCCCGGCCCCCGGTCATGTACTCGCAGCCGTGGTCGCCGACGCCCTCGACCACCACGTGGGCGCCCGAGTTGCGCACGCAGAAGCGCTCGCCCGCGGGCCCGAGGATGAAGGCCTTGCCCGAGGTGGCCCCGTAGAAGGAGACGTTGCCGCAGATGACGTTCTCGGTGGGGCTGAAGGCCGCGCTCCGCGGGCGGATAGAGGATGGCCTTGCCGCCGGAGAGGCCCTTGCAGAAGTAGTCGTTCGCCTCGCCCTCGAGCTCGATGGTGAGCCCGCGGGGGGCGAAGGCCATGAAGGACTGCCCGGCCGAGCCCGTCGCCTTGAAGTGGATCGTGTCCTCGGGAAGGCCCTCCTCGCCGGTGCGGCGCGTGATCTCGTGGCCGAGCTGGGTGCCCACCGCCCGGTGGACGTTGCGGACCGCGATGTCGCCCCGCACCCTCTCGCCCCGCTCGAGGGCGGGCGCGGCCAGGCGCAGGAGATCGATGTCGAGCGCCTCGCTCGAGCCCGTGCTCCTGCGGCACGCAGCAGGAGGTCCCGCACCGTCCGGACGAGGGCATGAAGCGCAGGAGGCGCGAGAGGTCCAGCTGCTTCGCCTTGAAGTGGCGGACGTCGCGCCGGGGGGCGAGCTTGTCGGTCCGGCCGACCATCTCCCGCACCGTGCGGAAGCCCAGGCGCGCCATGTGCTCGCGCAGGTCCTGGGCGACGAAGCGGAAGAAGTTGACGACGTGCTGCGCCTCGCCGGTGAAGAGCCGGCGCAGCTCCTCGTCCTGGGTCGCCACCCCCACCGGGCAGGTGTTGAGGTGGCACTTGCGCATCATGACGCAGCCCATCGCGATGAGGGCGCCGGTGGCGATGCCCCACTCCTCGGCCCCGAGGAGGGTGGCGATCGCGACGTCGCGGCCGGTGCGCAGGAGCCCGTCCGTCTGCAGGACCACGCGATCGCGCAGCCGGTGGCGCATCAGCACCTGGTGGGCCTCGGCGAGGCCGAGCTCCCACGGGAGCCCCGCGTGCTTGATCGACGAGAGGGGCGAGGCGCCGGTGCCGCCGTCGTGGCCGCTGATGAGGATCGCGTCCGCGTGGGCCTTGGCGACGCCGGCCGCGATCGTTCCCACCCCGACCTCGGCCACCAGCTTCACGCTGACCCGCGCGCGCGGGTTGGCGCTCTTCAGGTCGTAGATGAGCTGGGCGAGGTCCTCGATCGAGTAGATGTCGTGGTGCGGCGGCGGGGAGATGAGCCCGACGTAGGGCGTCGAGTGGCGCGTCTTCGCGATCCGCTTGTCCACCTTGTGGCCCGGGAGCTGGCCGCCCTCGCCGGGCTTGGCGCCCTGCGCCATCTTGATCTGCAGCTCGTCGGCGTTCGTCGAGGTAGTTCGAGGTCACCCCGAAGCGCCCCGAGGCCACCTGCTTGATCGCCGAGCGCATGCTGTCGCCGTTGGGCAGGGGCTGGTACCGGATCGGGTCCTCGCCGCCCTCGCCGGTGTTCGACCGGCCGCCGAGGCGGTTCATGGCGATCGCCAGCGTCGTGTGCGCCTCCCACGAGATCGACCCGAACGACATGGCCCCCGAGGCGAAGCGCTTCACGATCGACTCGACGGGCTCGACCTCGTCGATCGGCACGGGCTCGAGGTTCGTGAACTCGAGCAGGTGGCGCAGCGTGACGGGCGCCTCGCGCGCCGCCGTCGATGAGCCGGGCGTACTCGCGGTAGACGGCGGGGTCGTTCGTGCGCGCGGCGTGCTGGAGCTTGTGGATCGTGGTCGGGTTGTGGAGGTGCCGCTCGCCCCGCTGGCGCCACTGGTAGAGGCCGCCGGCCTCGAGGTCGTCGTCGTCCTCGACCTCGGCCGCGGGGTAGGCGGCCGCGTGGCGCATGAGCGTCTCGCGCTCGACGGTGGCGACGTCGATGCCGCCGATCCGGGACACCGTGCCGGGGAAGCAGTCCTCGACGAGCGCGTCGGAGAGCCCCACCGCCTCGAAGATCTGGGCCCCGATGTAGGAGGAGATCGTCGAGATCCCCATCTTCGACATCGTCTTGAGGAGCCCCTTGCCCAGCGGCCTTCAGGTAGTGCTTGCGGGCCTCCTCGGTGGTCAGCCGCTCCGGCAGCATCTCGCCGGCGGCGCATGTCCTCGATCGTGTCGAACGCGAGGTAGGGGTTGATGGCGGAGGCGCCGAAGCCGAGCAGGCACGCGAAGTGGTGCACCTCGCGGGCCTCGCCGGTCTCGACGATGAGGCCGCACCGGGAGCGCAGGCCCTTGCGGATGAGGTGGTGGTGGACGGCGGAGACGGCGAGGAGCGAGGGGATCGCGGCGTGGTCGGAGTCCACCGGGCGGTCGGAGAGGATGAGGACCTCGTAGCCGTCCTCCACGTACTCCTCGGCCTCGCGCCGCAGGCGGTCGAGCGCCCTCTGCATGCGCCCGGGCTCGGCCTTGAAGCACAGCGACAGGGTCTTGGCCTGGAAGTGCTGGCGGTCCACCCAGCGCAGCCGCTCGAGGTCCTCGTTGGTGAGCACGGGCTGCGGCAGCTCGATCACCCGCGCGTGCTCGGGGCCGTCCCGCAGGATGTTGCCCTCGC
>CAWKMN010000011.1:0-324192 GCA_963850765.1 uncultured Chloroflexia bacterium
CCATTGCTTCTTTGTGCCAAACGCTCCTGAACGTGTTCCCACGTATAGGCTCCAACCGGATCGTCGGTATCGATAGACTTTCCCAATTACGATATTCGAGCTCCAGTCAGGGGGCTGCGGTATCCAATCCCGCTCCTCGAAAAAGAACGGCGAGGTCAGCACACTGCAGCCGATCTTCGGGTCGCGCTCCGTGTCGTCCCTCCTGGAGCGGTATTTCAAGAGCTGTTTTCTGAAGGCCATGAAGCTGCCTGCACCATTGTTCTGTCTGAACACGTTCCAGGCATCGAGAGCGGGAGTAAAGCGTGCCTCACGAAAAAACCTCCTCCAACGATGAAGTTTCGTGGGCTGTGAAGCTTGAACAGAAATGGAGCACCCGGCTCGATAGCTCGGGGTAAGTTTCCGCACTGGGCTGCCAGAAGTTGACTTCAGCAGGGCTCGAACGGCTAAGAACTCGAACCATTGTTGGTCGGTAATGCCAATCCAGAACTTCATTCTTGCGGCTCCCACAACTCTATCCGTAAGGATTATGGCGCGATCTCCGGCGGCATAGCGAAACATCTCCTGTACCGCCCGCAGGTTCAAGCCATCGAAGATGCTGTTGCACGAGGCAAACAGGTAACCGCCCCGGTGCGCCCTGAGCCATGCAGCGATCCACTTCGCGCCTCACGGCCTCCAGGTCATTCCCTGTCAGAACCGTAATGTCCAGGTTGCCGATTAGCGCCAGATCGTCGCCCATAAGTCCTGTTTCACTTCCGCGAGATTCATCCCCAGCAGCAGGTTCCAGGCCATGCACACCTATAAAGCCCGCCTCAATCGCCACCGGCAGCAGGGAGCGAATATCGCGTCGCGGTGCCAGATGACCGGCGCATGGAGGGCAGCTACAATCTCGCGATGGTAGGGCAGGATAAACTCCCGGCACATGCGCGGTGAGAACATCGGCCCATGCCGGAAGGCCACGTCAATCACCCAGCGCCAACTCCGCGCCGAGACTGAGCGCCTTGCGGTACAGGGCAATACACCACTCGGTGCGATTTTCGAGGAGGCGATGGACAAGGGCGGGATTATCCAGGATATGGGTGAAGAAGCGCGCAAACCCCATCGCCATGTAAGCCGCTGTGAACGGCCCGATATGGGTGCCATAGATCAGGCAGTGGTCAGGGAACTATGCGCGTAATAGGGCGACCGGCTCTCCACATCAAACAGCCGCTCGACGAAGTTCACCGTTGGCGTCTAGCGCGTCAAATCTTCGTCCGTCTCGACCTTTCCGCCGACATAGAAACCGTCCTGCCACACGCGTCCGATTCGTCTGTGCCGGTGCGCCAGGCTTTGTTGTCGGGCGGATTGAAGGACGGCAGCATGATACAATCCTGCCCTTGCTCAACATGGGCTCGGACAAAATCCCCTCTGCCCAGACATCCAGGAAGGCGCAATCCAGATTTCATAAACGAGGGACACGATCCGGTTGTTCATGCCGCAAGGCAGCCAGAGACTCGTTCGCGGGCGTCAGTCGTCTATTCAACTCTGTTCCAGCATACAGCCCACCATGGGCTACCGCCTCCCGTGATGCGGGTCACCCAGGGCATCGCCCAGCGCCATGCCGAAAAGACATCCTGAAATACGCGTGGTATCCATCGTGACGGTTAGCTCCTACTTGCTGCTCGAAACCACTGTAGATGTCCGCCTTTGAGTATGGTATAATTTCTTGTGAGAGCAAGTTACTTCCCCTGAATTGTGACTCGATAGACTGCCTGAAAGAAAGCCCTCCGCGGCTTTTTTTGCGTTCAGGCCCATTTGCCGCAACCTCTGTACTACCCCCGTTTCAGTTCCTCGTTCAGGAGTCCCTCATGTCCCAATCCATTCCTCTCGGTCAGAATCAGTTCGCTATCGTCGATCAGAATGATTACGGCTGGCTGGAACCCTACCAGTGGTTCCTGTCCAAGACCGGCTACGCGGTCGGGTTTGTCCCTGGCAGTGACGGCAGGTTTCAGCTCGTCTACATGCACCGCTTCATTCTCAACGCCGGCCCCAACCAGCTCGTGGACCACATCAACGGCAATCCGCTCGACAACCGGCGAGAGAACCTCCGCCTCGTGACTCCACAGCAGAATGGTCAAAACAAGCGTCTGAGCGCCCTTTCCTGCACAGGCCTCAAGGGAGTGGGGTGGCACAAGCGCCGCCACAAGTATCACGCTCGTATTCAGCTCCAGGGCATCCGCTACCATCTGGGGTTCTTCGACGATGCAGAAACGGCTGCGATGGCGTACGACGAGGCCGCCAGACGCGCTCTTTGGGGCCTTCGCGCGGTGCAACTATCCCCAAAAAGAGACTCCACGATCGGTGGCTATCTCTGGTGGCTGAGAGATTGCAGCGCCGGGGGCTGGAGGTCGAGTAGCCTTCGACTGAGAGCGGTTCTCGTCGGGCGGAAAAATCCAATCCGGGGCGAGCGTCGGAATGTACCCCGCGCACACCCCTCGTTTACTCCGAAGTCCAGCCTCCTACTCGCGCGTGACCGTGCCCGTAGCGACCGCAATCTCCCAGGTGGCACCCGGCTCATTCACCGGGAGAGTGTGGTAGTACAGGTAATAGGTGTCCTCAACCACAACGACCGACGCCGGAAACAGGTTCCCGTGATCGTCCTCGAGCAGCGGCGCATCTCCTACGCGCGTCCATGTGATGCCATCCACGCTCGTCGCATACCCGATGGCGAAGTATCCCGTACTTTGTGCCCCGCCATAGAACATCTCCCAGCCCAGGTCATCCGCCCGTACAGCCGGAGCACCGACATAAATTCCATCCCAGGATGAGAAAACCTCATCTTTGACGAACACCGGATCGCTGTTGGCGAAGCGTACTGCGCTAGTCGCAGTATCGTTATACTTCGTCCAGTGCACCCCATCGGGTGACGTCGCGCATCCGATCCAGCTCGAATAGTCCGGCACGTAGTACAGCCGGTAGCCTTCATCGGTTTTCAAGACGGTCTCAATCCACACCCCATCCCAGTCCCAATCAGTCACCTCTGTGCCCGCCGTAAAGATGGGTTCTGCGTCAGTTGCCCAGGGTCCGGTCGGCGCGGGGGCGGTAGCCCGCAGGACGAGATCATTCAGGTCATTTAGCTCGATCAGCGGCGTGAAGTACAACACCCACATCTCACCGTCGAAGAGAACCACGTGGTTGACCACGCCATAGCGCGCGGCCGCCACGTCGGGCAAAAACACCGGGTTATGCTCATATTTGGTCCAGTGCAACCCATCCTCCGAGGTCGCATAGCCAATGCCTTGTACCACCGGGTTGGTTTTGAAACCAATGTAGAACATGTGAAACAGCCCGTCAACGAAAACCACACGCGCCGTACCGACGCCCCCCGAATCCCACTCCCCCAACTCGCCGGTCGTGAGCACCGGGTTGTTCTCATAGGGGGTCAGATTCACCATGATACCCGGCTCATCCTGCCCACCCGCCAGCGGGACATCAGCCGCCAGCAGCATAACCGCAACCAGGACAATCAGCATCAAGGTCACAAATACACGCTTCGTAACCATCGTTTTGCTCTCCTAAATTACCAGCCGAATGAAATCCTTTTAATTCAACAAATGCCCCCTGGTGCACGAACAGGGGGCTGTTAACCAATGGGAGGGTAGCCGAACGCGAATCCTCCCACGAGATCTTCCTCATCGTCCGATGGTTGGCTGGGCACTGCCGAAAGCGGCTCAATCCGCGACGGCTCAGGTTTCAGACGCGGGTGTTCCCCTTCACTGCATGGTCGTTTGAACCAGTAAGCAAAACACGGCCCGGCTGATCCGCTGGGTGAGTGAGGCGTCACGGCGACCAGTTCCCAACCCGAACGACCCATTTGGTTCAGATAGCCCTGGATAGAAACCTCGCGCCCCGCCTCATCGAACACCAAATCCTCTTCCCCCAGAATACAGATGTGCTCCCATTGCTGCATCCTATACCTCCTTGCCGTTTCGCCTGGAAGGCTTTCTCGGGTTCATCCTCAGCCTATCAAACAATCGTTGCGAGAACGCTTGCAGATCGTTCGCATAATCGTTTGGGAATTCGATAGCGCGAAGCTAGTGGATGTCGAGCCGACAAGAGGCCCGCAGTTGGTGAAGGGGAGGGAAAGCTCAGTGCGGCTGCAGGACGCGAGACTACTCCAATCAAACCACATATTTCATTAGCTGAACAGTTTCACCTGAAAGTGTTGTGCGTGTACGACACCTCAGAACCGTGGTGTGGAACTCGCTTGATCGCCCTCCATCCGAGCGGTTTTAAATACCATCCTGCTGATGGCCCTGCTCACTATACGATCTTGCACATGCCGTGCTTTCACGGCTTGGCAGCGCTTTTGAAGCCGCGCTACCCACAGCGAAAGACTCCACGATTTAGGGCTATCCTGGTGGTCCAGAAACCGAGAACGACGAGATTTTCAGGTCGATCATTTGCTTCCAGTCGTCGCCAGAAGCGTTCTGAGCACAACATCCCTCTGCCAATTGCGCGAGGTGATCCTGACTCCCAGACCTACGTCTGCCAGCAAATACACAGGTCCTCCACGGAGCGGTCGCGCTGGCCATCTGTTCAGCTTCAGGGAGATCGCCGGCCAGCATTGCCAACGCCTGGACCACGCGCACGCGGTCTTCTGGGTGAGGAACGTCAGCCGCTTCTCGATTTCCCGGAGCGCCTCTTTGCTCTCCATTGTCTTGCGGTAGGTTCTCGTGGTGGTCATGCGCCTACTCCCAGAACGGCATACAGCTCCGGCCCCAGAAACTCTTCCCAATCCGTGCCCAACTCCGTGAGGGAGTGGTGGTAGCCGTTCTTGACATCAGGAAACCCTTGATCCACTGCCGGAACACGCCGAGCCGCGTCTGCTTGTACTTGGTCTTCTTGCTCTCTCGCGCGCAGCCCATACTGATGCAGCGCCACCAGCCGTCTGGATCCAGCCCGTCTGCTCGATGTGGGTGTGGGTGATGATGATGTGCATTTTGCTGCGCGAACCGTCCGGGGCGACTTCGTTAGCCCAGATGTCCTGCGCCAGTGTGACCGGAACCTTGCGGTAGCGGTACTGGTGGCAGAGCATGGTGTACTCGTCCTTCGACGGGGAGTGGATGTACATGTAGTTGTAGTAGCTGAAGGTGCATGGCTCGTCCTCCAGCAAGTCCTGGAGCGTGATCTTGACCCTTCGTGACCCGCGCGGGACGCTCATCGTGGTTGCCAGTGATGATGTAGATCCCCGTCTGTGAACCACTGTGCAGGGCGCGAATGAGCTGCTTCAGCTCCTGGAGGTTGTCACGCCGGACATTGCGATTTGAGGGACCAGAATGCTTACGGGAGGAGGATCATCGAACGTCACGCCCCACGCGACCAGAATGCTTACGGCGTATGATCCATGCGTTCCATGACCCGGCGGCGCGCGGGCCAGCCGGCGTGATCGTATTCATCATTTACCTATCATCCTGTCCGATTCGGGCAGTAGGAAGCTCCACATTCGCTCTCGTGGGAGGCGAGCGAAAAGCCTCCTGGAGAGACAAGGAAGCGCAGCTCACACGTGAACGGGATGCACTGGAACGGCGGGCAAGCGGTTAAAGGGTGTTGTCTTGCTTCAGGGACACGTCCTGTAGTGAACCGATGTCCCTGAAAGCTGAAGAGCTGGCATGTTCCCTGTTTCAGCATCATTCCGAGAGGAAGGATACGCGCTCAATTACGCTCCAGGAGGCACGCCGTCTCGATCCCCTCTCGGTTAGATAGAGAAGTGCCGGTCAGGAACAAACCACATGGGGGGTCTGCGTGTGTGCAACGGATCTGAACCCCGTAGGGGTGGACAACTCGGCCAATGTCTCCGAATGTTCACTGTTCTTCGGCGAAACGTCCATGAAACCCGGTTGACACTGGCGTCAAAATGTCTACTGGGATCGCGCCGTTGTCTCCTGCTGCGTAGACTGGATGGTGTCCTGGAGAGACAAAGAGACCGATTACTCCCCAGAGCCTCGCTGCGTAAGGCTTACGGTTCTGCCCGTGTGTAAGCAGATGCGGATTTACAGAAAAAACGGTCAGAAATGATGACGGGGGCCTTCCATATGGCGGCGTGAAGGCGCTAAGCCGACCAGCTAATTGCCAAGTCGCCCAGGCTGGCTTCCATTGCCTGGACCGGGATACTGGAAGTGGAAGCTGCTCGACTGCCCAACTCTATCCCCTCCAGGAGGGTGTGGCGGCGCGTGTACGCACCATTATTCACCCCTGAACCAGCCTTGCGTCCCCCAGAACTCAGAATGCGATTTTTTCCCTCCAGAATGCTTACGACACTTTGGCGGTACAAGCAATTGGCGGGTTCCCTGAAAAAAGGTCAAAGTGAGATGGGGCGTCTTCGCATAACGGGATGCCGGCAGAGGTAGTCACTCTCGTCATGTGAAACAAATCGAATGTCTGAACCACGCTGAGTGGCGACGAAAGGTCCTTGAAGTGAAGAACCAAGACCTACTTACGTGTTTACGTGTTCTTGGAGAATACACCCTTTTTCTTGTTTCAGACGGTCAATTGTGGTAGTGCGTGGCTGAGACGGGTTCTGATCAGAATGTGGCGTAAAGACGTAAGTGGCGTAACAGCACCCTGATGAGGTGGGGGAAACCTCAAAGCAAAAAGCGAACCGGCTGCAGCCTTCGGTCTTTGGCGAGAGGTGCTGATCTGCAGCCGGATGTTCGGGTCCTAAACTCGCAGGGCGCTTAGCTCTCCAGGGCCGCACCGGTCAAATGGAGCACTCGCGTTGGTGTTCCGTGGATTGTCACCACGAGCAGATGGCCATCTGCAGCCCGGCTCGCGATATAGCCCAGGTCGTCGAGCTGCTTGTAAAGCGACCTGGACGAAGTACTGCCCAGTGCGGTTGGCCCTTTAAGCCGCTCAACTGCGTTTCGTGCCGCGTCCGGCAGAAGGTAAATACTCCCGTCGTCTGCATAGTAGCCGAGACATCGGTCTGGCTCTGTCAGCTACCTTTCAGGCTCCGATCGGTGGCGATAATGGAACGTTCACTGGCCACGAGTTCGCGGATCGTATTAATGTACACGGTCGCAGCCAGGGTCTCAGCAGTTTCATTTGACATGGTCTCGAGGACGAGAATCAGCCCCTTCTCGTAAGCATTCTGGTAGGGTTGCAGCACCGGGCCAATCTCAGGATGTTCGCAGAGAATAAACCAGGTCGCATGATTAGTGGCCAGATTGGTCGCCACCCGTCGCACGTTGATGGTATCGCGTCTTACGCGGTGGAGACAATTCATGTATACACCGCGAAAGCGCTGGAAGCGGTCCGCTTTCCGTTGGATGATTGCCCGGTCCGTTTCGCTTTCCAGGAAATCCAGCCATACCCGGCCCACTGCATTCAGATGCCTGGCGTGCTGCTGAACATAGGTCAGAAGTTTGCTGGCATCTGCTGGCAGATCTTCAAACCGCACGACCAGCAGCCGTGCCAGGGTAGCCGGGTCGTTGTCAGGCAAATCCTCGCCGGTAATTACCGGCCATGTATGGATCGACTTCGCCGGACGAAGCTCGGCATTTCGGTCAAGGCGATCCTTCTCGCTACCCTCGAGGATGTTGTGAATGAGGTTGATTAGGTCACGCGCCCCACCGCCCGTATTGGGCTTGTAGTTGTCCAGAAAGAGCGGCATGTCGTGCGCTTGAGTTGCGTATGACATGATCGAACCCGAGTTGCACCATCGCCAAGTGTTATCAGCAGATCATCCCGAGTCGCCAACTCAGGACCATAGATGCCCATGGCTGCTTGGGAAAATGCTGTCTTGAAGGTTCCAGTGCGACCCTGAATGAAGACCGCACATCGCTCGTTGCCCCAACCGACACGCCTTGCCAGCGGGGCCTGGAACAACGCCACGAGAATAGGCAGGCTCTTCTCTGGACCCACGGTCCGGATCAGATAATCCAGGGTTGCAAGGCCCTGCGACAGATCAGCCTCGCGGTCCATTCGGTAGGCCAGCTTAGATTTTAGCTCAATTCTTACCTCAGATGCTTCCCGCCCTGGAATGAGAAATTTATCCTCTGTCCAGCCTGTTCGCGCATAGACTTTGGTCCGCTTGTATTGATGTGAGAGTTTCTTGATTGAGGGCGCAAGATGCTCTCCCATACGCGAATAGATGGCTGATCGGGGATCGGACGCTCCTGACAAGACCCTCTTCAACTGGCGCGTATCCTCGAAATCTTGGGCTGGTATCAGCGCGTCCATGGGAGTCCCATGCCTGGTCTGCCCTTGAAGCCGATACAATTTGCTCCCATCTTCGCTGACTATCTCCTCGGTGATACGAACTACGAAGTCGGCGATTGGCTTGTGTTCCGCCTCCCCGTTTTTCCCTTCCTGAACGAGTATCATACGCCCTCGCTCATCAACCTCATAGGGCCAAGTGGTATCCTGCCCAGTTGCCGATAGTGACTGAGTGGGGGCGGAACGCTGCCGGAGAGAAGGAGAGCGAGTCGGAGTTTGCCTCGGATGGAGCATACCCCCCTCTATTCCACTTCGAATAGTCGCCTTCGCTTCACCCTCACTGAGACCTTTCTCGCGTGCTACCTTGAGAAGGGTCTGTTCAACTTCTGAGCGATCCAGGTCTCCACTTCCAATAAATTGGCCTAACGCGAACGCTGACCGGTTCAGTTGATCGTTGCGCGAGCCGGGGCCAGTTTGATGCAGTATGGCCAGTTCGTTTTCGAAGGCTGATGACGCGTAGGCCGATGAAGGTTTAGAACGATGATGCCCCAACGAGGGGCAACATGTACTCGTACCAGCCTGATGGAGCACAGCGGGCTGGTGGATTACCGTGACTGCATCGTAGGCTTGCTGTAGTGCGTCGGATGTCACCTCAGCCGGTCGATTTACGGGCACAATTCCCGTCGAGAATTTGTAGAGGCCTCCGTTGGGATGGATAGAAGGCGGCAAAGAGGTGCTATGACCTTCATGGCGGAGTTCGATATGACCGCTGGTGCGGCCTTTGCGGTCGAGCTTATTCTTTCCGTCGAGATGCGGGCTGTGACAACGCAGCCAGATATGGATACCGTCTCCCGGCGTGTCCACGACCCACTCGTAGTCGCTGCTTAGGCCCAGGCAGTTTAGAAAGGCGTTAACAGCCCGCCCGTCATCCTGTTGGTCAAAGTCCACGCAGATGAGATGATCTGAGACGGGACCGCAGATTGCGGCAATTCCGTCCGCTTTATCCCAGGGCAACCGGCTGACATCTTCAGGCCTTTGGCGAACTCGCTGCCATTTTTTCCAGGGTAGGGGATGACCCGGTTTAATTTCGACGGGAGCCTTGTCTTTTCCCAAGGGGATGACGTTGAACTCGAACGAGGTATAGAGGTCTGCGGCTTCCAGGAGTTTCCCGTGTGACGAGGTCTCCCCGGATGCTTCATTTTGTGGTATACTTGGCATAGCTTACGTGCTCCTTGACTACTTGGCTGTAGTTGAGGGGTATGTGGTCTCCGATGGCTTGTGTCTGGTTTGGCTGCCTGCACAAGCCTTTCCTTTTTTGGGCTGAGCTGTTTGAATCTGAACCATGTGGTTCAAGTGCAGGTTCCTTTCATAGTGTAAACCTCCTCAATTGGATTTGCGGACGGTGCATCTCTCGCTGTGACGTGCCATTGATGTGCAAACCATAGAGAGCAGGATGGGAATTTGATTTTTTAGCGTGGCGAGAAGCTGAAGGGCAGGGTGGGTGAGCGGTGATGTCTTGGCCATGATCTGTTAAACTAATGTCCATAGGCATGCCTCCAATTCCGATCAATCACGGAGCAATCACGGATGCAATCACTTCTAATAGTATACCACGGACCAATTCAAACGATCAATACGGGTCCATTAACGCTATTATGTACCGTGCGTTTGATGGTACAGGATGGACTGAGGATAAAAAGGATACGATATTAGTATCGATATCTGGATGCGTTCTCTGCCTCAAGAGCACTGGATTACCTGTCCAACATCTGTTTCTGAAGTTAAGAGTTCATATTCATATCGGCGAGTGCCGCGACCTGATTAATCGCGATCTTGCGATGCTCGTCACTCTGCAAGTCGCCGGAACTCCAAGCAGCAAGGCCATCTCATCGAAGTGAGATCGGCGCGAGTCATGTGGTCCCCAGGGTTGAGGGAAAGAAATAGCGAATTGGCTTTGCAAGGACACGACTGGGACAACAAGAGCAGCGTAGTGGCGTCCGGTTGCATGCTGCCATTCTCCATGTCGGAGACCGCAGCTTGTCTCCGTTCGATAAGCTGTGCGAGTTGTTTTTGACTTATGCCGCGCTCTTCACGGGCTTCACGGATGCGCTGGCCGAGTGCCAAGGTGAAGGGTGTTGGAAGCGGATCTTGGGGCGAAATTCGCGGTTCGGACATGGTCCAAATCCTCTCAAAAGAGCTTGTACTGCGGATGCAATCATGGTACAATAAGTATACGCATAGCGGATCGTCATGTCAACAGAATCGCAGTGGGTGACGCTCTCAAGCTCGTAAATCAAACCCCTGCACTTCTTCGAAATGCTTTCCAAAATGCGGCCGGGGCTGCGTTAGCGGCGCAACCCCGGCAGTGGCATCACAATCTTGTCCGGGATTGGTCTGCCTAAGCCTCCATTGTAATGGGGCCATGGCAGGCCCGCAACATGGAGGTGGTCCCCGTGAAAATCTTCCGTACTCCTCTTTCAGGCCGTAAGCATTCTGGCCGAGGCGGTGGCGTATGAGCAGCCAACGCGCGGCACTCTACATTCGGACCTCAACCGACACCGAAAATCAGGCGCTGGACTTCCAGAACAGCCAACTCAGCGAATACGCCGACTTGAACAACTATGATGTCGTCTATGTCTACCATGACGCGGGGTCGGATCTCTCCGTCGACCGTCCCGGACTACAGCGTCTGCTGGCAGACGCCGAGGCGGGCCGCTTCGACACGGTGCTCACGCTTGATGCGGCCCGTCTATCCCCCGATGGCCATCTGTTCCAGGACCTCTTCAACCGGTTGGGCCGACTGGTGGGCCTGATCTTTGTCCTTTACGAGAAGCGGCCAAAGGAAGGCTATCGATGACCCCCCGACGCGCTGCGGCTTATGTCCGCGTGTCCTCCCGTGACGAATCAACCGATGGGCGGAGCCTGGAGGAACAGGAGAAGCAGATCCGGGCGTATGCCAAGACCCACGGCTACGCCATCGTGCAGGTCTACCAGGACAGGCTCAACACCGCCAACGATAGCTGGCCGGGTCTGGCGCGGCTGCTGTTGGATTCGCAGACCGGGATGTTCAGTGCCGTAATCCTTATGGACGCTTCACGCCTGTTCCATAACCCTATTCTTGCCGGCCGCTACGCTGACGAACTGCGCGATAAGCTCAAGGTAGAGATTGTCTTCGTCCTTCCGTCCGCGCCAGTGCCGGCCGATCTCATCCCGGAAACCCTCAACGAGCTGTTCGATGACTACGTGCGCTATGAACTTCGCCTGCGGACCACCCTTGGCAAGCAGGCGCGGGCCCAGCGGGGTCTGTTCAATGGCACCCTGCCCTTCGGCTACACGCGGGGCGACGACGGCGCACCCGTGCCTCACCCGACCAACTCGGTGGGGTTGATCCAGGCCTTTAACCTTTATTCGACGGGCCAGCTACAGCGATGCCCAGATTGCCGAGCTGCTCAACCGGGACGGTTATCGCACCACGGGCAACTGGGGCCAGCGTCCGTTCACGAAGGACACGGTCAACCGCATTCTCCAGAACCCCTTTTATCTGGGTCTGGCCAAGTACAAAGAGGAAACGTTTCCTGGGCTGCATCCGGCCCTCATCGATCAGGGACTCTTCGACGAATGCCAGGAGGTTCGCGCTCAACGAGCCAGGCCGCGGACCGTCGGAAGCGCAGAAGCGCGCGTATCCCCTGGCCAGAATGGCCCGCTGCAGCACGTGTGGGTTGACCCTCCGCTGCAGCTCGACGCAGAGCCAGGGTGGCTGGCGCTACTACCGGCATACCGCCCACGAGCGCGGCTATGATTGCGCCGTCACCGGACAAGATGGTGCGTGCCGACCTGCTGGAGCAGCAGTGGGCCGGCCTTCTCTCGACGCGTCCAGCTTCCCGAGGAATGGCAGCAGCGTCTTCAGGGACTGCGTCGCGAATGCCGGTCAGCTCGGACGCAGACCTGGGGGCGCTGTGGACTGCCGCGACCCTGGAGGAACAGCGTACCATCACTGCAGCAGTTGCTGAAAGCCTTGTATGTGGATGTGCAGCAGGGAAAAATCGTGGCCATTGAGCCACAACCGGACGCCAAAGCCGCTGTTTACCGGCTCCAATCTGGTCCCTGGCGTGACGGTACGATGAAAAGTACAAGCACGGGAGAGCCGGGTGAACCACTCGGCTCTCGACGCGCTGTTGAGTTCCGGTTCAGTAACCTGCCCCATTCACCCCCTCAAGGAAACCCTCTCATGACCTCCACTCCGAATACAGCCCCTCCAATCTCCTACTGCCCGCCCGCATCGGAAACCATCGACCGCTTCGCCTATACCGTCTGTGCCACGCTCGGCCAGCAGGTCGATGAAAGCTACCAATCGCGCGATGTCGTCCGTGGATTCGCCGATTTCATCAAACTCATGACGGCCGTCTACGCCGAGAGCCTCAACCAGCCGCCTGCCAACCTGCTTGACAATCTCGAGCGAGTGAGGCTAGGCTGAGTGCATCTGTAAACGTGAACGCCGAGGTGGTGCTGCACCCCGGCGCTCGGGCCGATGCACTAGGCTGAGTAGCGCACCGACTGCTGACAAACTCTAACCGGTCGGGTGGTCTGCTGCTACTGTCTTGCCCTCGTATCCACCGCACTGCCTACAAGGAGTCTGTCATGTCGTACCAGAAATTTGCCTCGATTCCCCCTGAGCGAACGGTGGCGCTCTGCTACATCCGCCAATCCTTTACCCGCGATGATGACGATGTCAACAGCCCGGAACGCCAGCGCGCCAACATCGAGTCCCAGGTGCAGCGTAAGGGCTGGACCGCCGAATGGTATGAGGACGTCGGCGGCCACAAGTCAGGCCGCAAAGAGGATAACCGTCCCGAATGGCTGCGGCTGAAAGCCCGCCTGGGTGATCCGGATGTGGTGGCGCTGGTGGCCAATGACATGTCACGCCTGCATCGCAAAGGCTGGCGGGTGGGGGACCTCATCGATCACCTGGAACGGCACGATGTCGCGCTGGTGCTGGCTGCACCCAATCGTGAGGTGGATACGTCCACACCGCTGGGCCGCATGTTCATCCAGTTCGGCGCGATTGTGGACGAGTACTACGCGGAGGACATCTCGCAGCGCGCCAAAGACAGCGTGCAGTATCGTAAGGCGCGCGGCATCAGCATCGGCAAGCCACCGTTCGGAACGTTCCGGAATAAGGAGGGTCGTCTTGAACCCTCACCGCACGGCGCGTGGCTGCTGCCCAACGGCCGCTTTGCAGACGGCACGGCGGACAACCCACCCGAAGACGGGGCGATCTGGCGGGCCTACTTTGAATGTGCCCGCTACATCCTGACGCTGTATGCCGAAGAAGATATGGGCTATGAGAACGTCGCCTACCGGCTGAATCAGGAAGGCTGGCCGTTCTGCGACCGCCGCAAGCATGTCCGCGCCCATTGACCGCGAGGACGTCCGGCGGGTGCTGGGGGCATGGCCGGAATATGGTGGGTTCATCTTGGCCAGAAAAGCAAGACCGCAAAGCCTATGAAGACCTCAACCTCGATGAACTGCCCTTCGACGAGGAGCGGGCCGTCTTTCCGCTCAGCCTGCTCATGGCCGTCGCCACCATCCGCAAGAGCCGCTCGCGCAAGCCGGTCGATCATGGCGTCAACCTCGAGACCTACCCCTATGCGCTGACCAACATCACCTACTGCGCCCACTGCGAAAAGCAAGCGGAGGAGCAGCACGATCTCCGGCTGCGAGCACCTGGGCGGGATCAACATGAACGGCACACGGCGCTACCGCCATAAAGCCGGTGTCTCCTGTGGCACGACCAACCGCTCTGTGCCGTGCACCGAGTATGAAGCGGATGTTCGCGTCTGCTCAAGCTGCTGACCATCACCCCCGAAGCGCTGGAGTACATGACCGAACTGGCCATCCAGGCGGACCTGGGCCACAAACCCGAACTGGGCGACAAAGACCCGGAGAAGGAGAAACGGGAAGCCATTGCCCTGTGCCAGCGGCGCATTGATGCGGCCATCAACCTGTACAAGGATGGGCGCATCGATTACGAGGAGTATCGACCAGCTCATCGAGAAGAACGAGCGGGAAATCGCCCACTGGCAGGCGCGCACCATCGAAACGACCAAGGTCGCGATGGAACTGGCGCATGTGCATGGACGTGATCGGCAAGATCGCGCAGATGTGGGACACGGCCAGCCCGGAGTACAAGCAGGACATGGCGCGCAACCTGTTTGAGTACCTCGTCTACGACCTGGATACCCGGCGCATCGTGGACTTCCGCCTCAAGCCGTGGGCGGACCGTTTCCTGATCCTGCGCGCGAAGCTGTATGACGATGATCCCGATGGGGTCAAGACCGGATGATTCAGGGGAAGAATTGGGCGTAGAAAATGAAAATGCAGGCGCTCAAGGCCTGCATACGCAGATGCCCCATAGGGGACTCGAACCCCTGTTTCTGCCTTGAGAGGGCAATGTCCTGGGCCGCTAGACGAATGGGGCATGAATGGGGTCATTATACAGGGGTCTCCAAGCGGCGTCAAGGTGAGGACGCGCAAGCACGGATGGTTCGGTTTGGCATGTTTGTACCACAAGGCTGGCGGATGGATTCAATCGAGCTCAATGATCCGGTTGATCAGCAGGCTAGTTGGATTTACTCCAGCAAGTACCGGTCCACCCAGGCCGCGATGCGTTCCAGCAGATCCACCTGATGGGGACGCTCGGTGAAGGCATGCGGCTCACGCGGGTACAGCACGAGTTCCGCCGGGACTCGATAGTACCGGAGCGCCGTGTAAAACTCGATGGCCTGCCCTGGCGGCGCGAGCTTGTCCTCGGATCCGTGAACGAGCAGCGTAGGGGTTTTGACCCGTGATACGCGGGCGATTGGCGACCGCGACCAGTGCAGGTCCAGCCGGTCGTAGACATTGGAGCCGAACATGGTGGTCTGCCACTCGCGATTGCTGACAAGACCATAATTCGATACATAGTTCGTGATACACGCCCCCGCGATGGCGCAGCGGAAACGATCCGTTTGAGTGACCGCCCAGGCGGTGAGATAGCCCCCATAGCTCCACCCGCCGATGGCGATCCGGTCCGGGTCAGCCAAACCGTCCTCGACCAGCGGATCGATCCCGGCGTAGATGTCTTGCCAATCACCCCCGCCCAGATCCCCGACGTTGGCCGCCTGAAAGGCAGGTCCCCGACCCCAACTGCCGCGCGGATTGGGCATCAAAACCAGGCACCCCCGCGCGGCCAGCAGCCGTTCCCAGGCCAGATAGTAGTCGGGCACATAGGACCACGACGGCCCACCATGGACGTGTACAAACAGCGGGTACGACTGGCCGGGGGTGTAGTCGAAGGGGTAGATCAGAAAACCCTGAACCGGGGTCTTGTCCGGGCCTGTCCAATGCCGGCTTTCGACGCGCAACGGCGGGAACGCTGCCGTATCGACGGGCAGACACGACAGCTGCTGCCAGTCACCACCATCCAACGAGCCGAGATAAATATCAGGCGGCTCAGCAAAACTCGATCGCAGGGCCACAAACCGGTGATCCCGGCTGGTGCTGATCTGCTGCGCGCCGGTCCCGTTGATAGAATAAGGACCGGACGCAAGCCGAGATACGCTTCCACTTCGCGGATCGATCCGCCCCACCACCGCGCTATCGATGTGTCGCCCGCCATAGAGAATGCCATCCGGCCGCCACTCGATCCAGGTGATGCTGTGATCGATCCCGGGTGTCAGGCAGCATGGCTCACCACCCGCGGCCGGCACGGTGAATACAGCGCCCGAAATATTACCTTCGTCGCTCATCACGCCGGACACAAATGCGATCTGCTGGGCGTCGGGCGACCATGCCAATCGGCCGGCCTGGTGCTGAAGCGCACAGACCGGTTTCGTCGCCTGGGTTGTGGTATCGACCGTGTACAGTTGGGCGGCATACCACCCCTCCATCGGGTTGGGATGTGACCCCGCAAGCACGACCAGTGTCGTGCCATCCGGCGACAGGGCGTATTCAAAGATGTGCGTTGTGTCCGGCGTCAGGGCATGCACGCTGCCGGTATCCAGATCGCAGCGCCAGACGCGATCAAAGCGCGGATGCGCGTCCTGCACGATGGGGTCAGGATCGGGCGGTTTTTGCGAGCCGAGCGCGCCGTTGTAGAGAAACAGGATGGCGCTGCCGTCGGGCGTCCAGACTGGCGCATGCACTTCGCCGCGCAGATCGGTCAGCGGCTGGGCTTCACCGTCGCCGAGATCCGCTACAAAAAGCTGCATATCCTGCGGGTGGTTCCGGTTTGACAGAAATGCCAGACGGCGGCTGTCGGGAGACCAGCGCGGGGACAGGTTCGTGCAGTCGGCTCCGGTGATGAAGGGTTTCTGGCGGCCAGTCGCGACCTCGATCAGGTGGATTTCCTTGTGCAGCGGTGTATCTTTATCTGCCTTAAAGTGAGGGCCGTACACAAACGCGACATGCTGAGCATCGGGTGAAAGCTGCACGTCCGATGGATGATACAAACGGGACCACGCGTCGATCGAGAACCATTCCTTCATAAAATCGCCTCATCTTGACTGTTACAAACTATGTACAGGTACCATCAATGCATCGAGCAGCCGCTGCATCTCCCCGATCTCCGATGACATCCCCAATCGCTCAAAATTGTCGAGCGCTTCGGTGGCCCAGGTGCCGGCTTCTGCCCGGTGATCCTGTTTCTGGTAAAGGTAAGCGTACGACCGCCGGTACAGGGCGATCAGCCGTTTTTCCTTGTTGCGGAGCGCCGCGGGCCAGCCCTGGTGTAACAGCTGCTCGGCGCGCGGCAGATCCCCCTGCAGAATGGTGGTGAGAGCCAGCCAGTTTTGGCCGTAAAGCAGTCCGCGCTGCCAGCCGCATAACTGGGCCTGGGCAAGCATATCGTGGAAGACTCGTTCGGCACTGGGGTATTCACCCATCAGCAGCCAGGTTTCACCCCGGTCAAACAAGGTGGAGGTTAATTCACGGGCACGCTGCGTTAAGTCCAGGTCAGCCGTGAGCAGCAGATTCTCGGAGATGTCCAGCCAGTGCTGCGCCTCGGCGTATTTCTGCTGGCGCGTGTAAAGGGAGCCGAGCAGCGCCGCCGTGCGCGCCTTTCTCACGACGTCGGCGTGACTGTGCAGCGACCACGCCTGCTGAAGTGATGTTTCTGCTTGGGTGAGCTGCGCGGGTGAGCCCGTGAGGGTGAGCGTAAAACCCCGGTCATTCAGTGCCTCGACGACGACAGCCCACTCACGGCGGCTTTCGGCCTCTACAACGATCCAGTCCAGCAGACCCAGACGGTCGCTCCAATAGCCATAGATGTGAGTAAAATCGCGGAACTGCTGCCACAACTGCATGACATCCGCATAGCGGCGCTCAACGACACACCACTGGGCGGTCGCCAGCAGGTTGCTCCATTCCTCTTCCAGCACATCGTAGCGCGTGTGCCATTCCTGCCAGTCAACGCCGCCGTAAAACTGAGCGAACTGGAGATACCACTGCACCCACCGCGCGCGTGCCTGCCGCTCATAGTCCGGTGCGGAGCGCAGTTCCCCCAGCGCATGCGTGCGGGTCATCGGCTCCAGATCGAACCGATCTTTCTCCCGCGTACACAGCGACAGCACTTCGAGATCGCTCAAAGCCTCATCGCGCCGGGCCACGTCATCGCCCAGACCGGCGGTGAAGCCGAGCGCCTCGCGGCGGGCACGAGTAGCGAAGATTGCCAGGGCCCGAAAGAGATCGTAGGCATCACCGGGCTTGATCAGCGCGATGGTCTTGCCGAAACAAAAATCATAAGTGTCGTTGTGGGGATCGCTCAATTGCAGCAGTTCGGTCTCGACGCTGCTGCCGCGCCACGCCATCCGTCCAATCGTCCGAATGATCGCGAGGGGCAGGCCGCCCGTTCGCTGTAACAACTGGCCGACCTGGGTATCGCTCATTTGCAGGTCATTACGCTCGCATTCGAGGAGAACCAGCTCCCGGGCCTGCGCGGGATCCAGCGCGTGCAGATGAACCGGCACGGCCACATCGATCCGGTGCCGCGTGGTGATCACGGCCTTGCTGGGGGCCGGCAGATCGCGCAGGAAAACCATAAACTCCTGGTCGTCCACATCTTCCAGGTTGTCAAACACGAGCAGGACGCGCTTTTCCGCCAGCAGGCGTGTCGTGATGATGTTTTTCTCCGCCTGGGTGGCCGTGCGGAAAATCGCGGGTATATCCAGCAGTTCCGCAATCGCGCGGTAGACGCCATCCAGGTCGGTGAAGGTGGGCTGACGACGAACCGGGCCGGTGGGCAGCAGTTCCAGGTTTTTGGCCGTCACCCAGACAATCGCTTCGAAGCACTCCTCGTGCGGCAGGTGAGGGTTTTCTTCGAAATAGTGATGCGCGATCTCCAGCGCCAGGGCGGTTTTGCCGATCCCGCCACCCCCGCTGATACACACCACGCCAACCCGGTGGCGCGGCGACAGAAAGCTTTTGAGATCTTCCAGTTCTTTTTCCCGCCCGATCAGCTTGCGATGCTGGCGGCGCGGCAAATTGTGCGTGATCGACGGCCGGGCATTGGCCTCAGGACATAGTTCGTCGATCAGACTTTCCTTGACGTCCTGGGCAACGGGTTTGAGGAACTGCACCAGCCAGGCATGATCCATCCTGCCCCGGCAGACACAGGCGGAAGCCAGCAGCCGGATGGTCCGGGCATCGGTGGGGATAGACGAGCCTTTGCGCCACTTGTAGAGGGTCCACACGCTGACGCCAATGTCGTAGCCCAATTCCTGCTGCAACACGGTCAGGTCCTTTTTTTCCAGGGCGGCAATACTCCTTAACCCCTTCGTCAGCAGATCCCCAAATTCGTTTGAACTCATGATCGGTCCTGTTTGACTCACGTCTGGCTGGCTGCCATCTGCATTGAACGGACAGCATGCCCCCTGGTTTCAAGCATAACACACGTTGAGGGCTGCAACAGCCGCGCGCACGCTGCCTCTCCAAATTTTTGGAAAGTCTTGCCAAGCGTCTGTACGCTGATCCCCGTTATACTGACGGTAAAAGACCTCTTAAGCAGGCGATATTTTTGCCTGTAAAGCCCCGGTGAGACATCAAGCGCGCAACGACGACCCAAGCGCCGGTGGTGGACGTGGTACGGGTTAGCCAGCGAGCAAGTCGGAGCAGCGGCTCGGAAGCTGCACCATCCAGAATTTATCAGGCCCCTAGTGAAAGGATGTCTCGTGAAAAAGTTACTGCGTTTCACCGTATTCGGGCTGATCGTGGTGATGGTTCTGCCATCCCTGGTCGGCGTGGTCACGGCTCAGGGCGATCCCAAAGTCCTTGTTACGGCCTATGGCGCCGGCGATCCGCACAGCATTGATCCGCAGATGGCGATCGATACGCGCGACATGACCATGGTCACCCAGCTTTTTCCGGGTCTCACCTGGCTGAACGAAGAGACCCGCGATGTCGAGCTCGCCATGGCCGCCAGTTATGATGTCTCTGAAGAGGGCACTGTTTATACCTTCCACCTGCTGGAACAGGTCCCCTGGGTGCGTTACAACGCCAACAGCGAAGCCGTCGAGCCGATCCTGGACGAGAGCGGAAGTCCCCGCTATGTCACCGCCAGCGATTTTGTCTTCGGCTGGACGCGCGCCCTCGACCCGGCCACGGCGGCACCCGGAGCCTATATGATGGCCCCCTATATCGTCGGGGCGGCCGAGTTTAATGCGGGGACAGGGGATGCAGCGTCGCTTGGGCTAAAGGCCGTGGACGACTATACCTTCGAAGTAACGGCACCCGAAGCGGTCGGTTATGTGCTGGGCATCTACGGCCTGGGCACTGCGCGCCCCGTTCCGGCCTGGGCCATCGAAGAAAGCGGCGACGTCTGGACCGAACCCGAGAATATCGCGAGTTATGGGCCGTTCGCGCTCAAAGAGTGGACTCACGAGGAGAGCATCGTTTTTGTCAAGAATCCATTCTGGCCGGGATCCGAAGGCATTGGACAGGCCAAGGTGGACGAACTGACCATCCGTTTCATGGATAATCCGGTGCAGCTTCGCGAGTACGAAGCCGGCAGCATGGACGTGATCTTTGCTCCGGCCAGCGAACTGGATCGTATCCGCGCAGACGAGACACTGAACGCCGAACTCGCGATCGTCCCCGGCCTGTGCTCGCAGGCGTGGGGCTTCCACACCCAGAAACCGCCGTTCGACAACGTCCACATCCGGCGCGCGTTCTCCTACGCCGTCGATCGGCAGGCTCTCGTTGACTTTGTGACCAAGGGCGGCGAGATCCCGGCGCGCTGGTTTACACCTCCCAGCATTTCGATGGCTCCGACGCTGGACGCCAACCCGGATCTCGGCGTGGCATATGACCCGGAACTGGCTAAGCAGGAGCTGCAGCTTGGCCTGGATGAGTTGGGACTCGGGTCGGCAGACGATCTGCCCTCCATCACCGTGGTCTTCGGTAACACCGAAATGCTCAGCATGACCGCCCAGGCGCTCCAGGTGATGTGGGAAGAAACGCTCGGGGTGCGCGTCGAGCTGTCGGCGCTGGATACCACCACCTATTGGTCAACCATGGAGCAGGACGCGGGCCAGATCTTTCGCGCCGGCTGGTGCCCGGACTACAATGATGCCAACAACTACCTGCGTGATGTCATGCGCTCGGACTCGATCTACAACTATGGACGCTACAACAGCGCGGCGTTTGACCAGCTGGTTGATGAGGCGCGGGTGGAGACTGATCCTGAGCAGCGGCGTGCCCTGTATGCCCAGGCTGAGCAGCTCATGATCGCGGATGACGCGGCGACGATGGCGCTGTACTGGCCGATCACGGCGTTCCTGACCAGGCCCTATGTCACCCGCACGTATGCGACGACGGGCGTCGAAGCCTACTGGAAGTGGGACATCGTTCAGTAGTTTGTGGTTCAGAGGCCATTTGAAAACCTCACCCCCCGGCCCCCTCTCCATGCACGGAGAGGGGGAGCGCGAGGGCCAAAGTCCCCTCTCCGCGTGTGGAGAGGGGAAAGCGGCAGCCCGCCTGCGGGACGCCACGGGGTGAGGTAAATCTTTTCAAACGGGTTCCAAGGGAAAAGGTGATGATCGAGTTTATCATCCGGCGAGTTCTGTGGATGTTTCTGGTGCTGTTCGTCGTCACGGTGATCACCTTTATCCTGATGCACACAGTGCCGGGCGGGCCGTTCAGCATGGAAAAGGCGCTGCCCGAAAGCACCATCGAACAGCTTAACCGCAAATACAACCTCGACGATCCGCTCATCGTGCAGTATGTCACCTATGTGCAGGACATCCTGATCCCGGTTGTGATGACCGGCCCGCAGCAGAAATCGCTGGATCACGAATATCTGATCAACATCAAACTGCCCGCCGATGACAATGCGACGCTGCGCTGGGTCAATTTTGGGCCGTCGTACAAGTCCATCAGCCGTCCCGTCAACGACATTTTTCGCGAAAACCTGCCCGTTTCGGCGCAGCTTGGCTTTCTGAGCGTGCTGGTCGCGGCGTGTATCGGCATCCCCCTGGGGATCATGGCCGGGCTGCGGCGCAACACCGTTTACGATTACACCGGGATGAGCGTCGCCGTGTTGGGCGTATCGGTGCCGGTGATTATCATGGCACCCGTGTTGCAGTACATCTTTGGTGTGTGGCTTGGCTGGCTGCCGGTCACGGGCTGGGGCGAACCCCGCCAGATGCTCTTGCCAACTTTCGCTCTGGGTTTCAGCCAATCGGCGGTGCTGGCACGCCTGACCCGCGCCAGTATGCTGCAAGTGCTCAACGAAGATTACATCCGCACGGCGCGATCGAAGGGGCTGCGCGAACGGCAGGTCGTGTTGGTTCACGTGCTGCGCAACAGCATGATCCCCGTGGTGACGGTCATTGGCCCCATGTTAGCCTACCTGATGGCCGGGACATTCGTGGTCGAGACGATCTTCGCGATTCCGGGGATGGGCAAGTTTTTTGTGACCAGCATCACCGGCCGGGATTATCCTGTGATCATGGGCACGATCCTGGTAATGGCGACCCTGCTGGTGATCGCCAATGTGGTGGTAGATATTATCTACGCCCTGATCGATCCCCGCATCCGTTACACGTAAGCCACCCACCGGAGGGCGACACTTATGGCAACCGTGCAGGCACAGAGCCAGCCGATGGACATCGAGGGAATGACCAGCCCGGTTATCCCGTTACACGATGGCGACCAGGGCCGCAGCCTGACCGCGGATGCGCTGCGCCGGCTGGTGCGCAATCGGGCGGCGGTCGTCGGCGTGATCATCATCACGGCCAACATCATCCTGGCGATTTTCGCGCCTTATTTCGCGCCGAAGGATTACGACGACGCCTCGTTTCGCGATAATAACGCGGTCAATTCGTGGATGACGCACGTATTCCCCAACATGAAGCCGCGCGCCGAGGGCGGCTATGTGACGGTGAACAATGATTATCTGCTGGGAGCCGATGCCCTGGGGCGCGATCTGCTCAGCCGGATTATTTACGGGGCGCGGATCTCGCTGGCGGTTGCCTTCATCGGACCGGCGATCTCGCTGACCATCGGGCTGCTGATCGGCGTCACGTCCGGTTATCTCGGCGGCAAGGTCGATAACCTGTTGATGCGCTTTGTGGACATCATGTATGCCTTCCCAACCTATTTGCTGATCATCCTGCTGATGGCTTTCTTTCGCACCAGTTTCGGCCACCGCGATCCCGGCTCGCTGGCCGATGCCCTGGGCGAACTGGACTCGGCGATGGGCGGGCTGCTGTTCATCTTTGTGGGCATCGGGCTGACTTCGTGGATGGGCATGGCGCGTCTCTCACGCGGATTGGTGCTGTCCGTCCGCGAAACCACGTATGTGGAGGCAGCACAGGCCACCGGCGCGCGCCCGTTCTGGATTATCCGCAGCCATGTCGTGCCCAATATCATCGGGCCGCTGGTTGTTACCGAGACGCTGTCCATCCCCAGCTATATTTCATACGAGGCGTTTCTCAGTTTCATTGGACTGGGCGTTAACCCCCCGACGCCGAGTTGGGGCGGCATGATCGCTGAGGGTGCGCAGAAGATCCAGACGTATCCGTTCCAGGCGATCTTTCCGGCGCTGGCGCTGTTCCTGGTGATGTTCGCCTTCAACTTTCTGGGTGACGGCCTGCGGGATGCGGTGGATCCGCGCCTGCGGGGTGTGGAATAGGACGAGCGGGGTATAATCGGTCCGATCACTGAGCGGGAAAGCAAACACAGGTGTGAGCAGCGGCATCATCCTCAATATTCAACGATTCTCGCTGCACGATGGGCCGGGGATCCGCACGACGGTGTTTCTCAAAGGCTGCGGCCTGCGCTGCTGGTGGTGCCATAACCCGGAAAGCCAGCATCCCAAACCGGAACTGCTGCTGCGCCCGGAACTGTGCATCCAGTGTGGAGCGTGCGTGGCCGAATGCCCGCACGAGGCCATCCGGCGGGACGGCGACGGTCTGGTCACCGATCGCGGCGTCTGCGCACGCTGCGGCGCGTGTATCGCCGTATGTGCCGCCGATGCGCGCGAGATCGCCGGGCGCGTGATGACGGTTGAGCAGGTGATGGACGACGTGCTGCGCGACAGTGTTTTTTATGACGAGTCGGGCGGCGGCGTGTCATTTTCCGGCGGGGAGCCGCTGCTGCAGGGGGATTTTCTGTTCGACCTGCTGCGGGCGTGCAAGGCGCGCGATCTGCACACCGTCATCGATACCTGCGGCTTCGCTCCGTCCGAAACGTTCGACCGCGTGCGGCCTTACGTGGACCTGTTCCTGTACGACCTGAAGCTGATGGACGATGACCGCCACCGGACGGTTACTGGCGCATCCAATCGATTGATTCTGGACAACCTGCGGCGGCTGGCCGGTTACAAGCACCCGGTGGTGCTGCGGGTGCCGGTGATCCCAGGGATCAACGACGACGAGGGCAATCTCCGGCAGATCGGTGCGCTGGCGGGCAGCTTGCCCAATGTGATCCGGGTTGATCTTCTCGCGTATCACACGCTGGGCATGGACAAATACGCGCGCCTGAACAGCCCGAATCCGATGCCGGAGACGGCTCCGCCCTCGGCGGAAACGATGGCCGCGATCAAACGTTTGCTGGAAAGCTTTGGTTTGGATGTTACGATAGGAGGTTAGGGGTATGGGGATGAGCACACGCGTAGCCCGCTTGCGGCAGCAAAGTCTGGACGCCAAACCGACACTCTCGCCGGAGCGCGCCGAACTGATGACCCGTTTTTACCAGGAGCACACCGCCCGGCTGTCCGCGCCGGTTGAGCGCGCCCGCTCCTTTGAATACCTCCTGGCCCACAAGACGATCTGTATTAACGACGGGGAATTGATCGTGGGCGAGAAAGGGACCCGCTCCAAAAGCGACCCCCACCTATCCCGAACTGTGCTGCCACTCGCTCAAGGACCTGGATATTCTGAACAGCCGGGAGAAAGTCTCGTTTGAGGTCAGCCCGGATACCCGCCGCATCTACCAGGACAGTCTGATCCCCTTCTGGAAGGGCAAAACGATGCGCGAGCGCATCCTGCAGGAGATGACGCCGGACTGGCTCGCCGCTTACGAAGCCGGGATTTTCACCGAGTTTATGGAACAGCGCTCGCCCGGCCATACCGTGCTGGACGACAAAATCTATCGCAAGGGCATGCTGGACTTCATCGCGGACATTGACTCCCGGCTGTCCGCGCTCGACTTTCTGGCAGATCGCGACGCCTACGCCAAGCAGGAGCAGCTTCAAGCGATGCGTATCGCGGCCGGGGCGCTGATCCACTTCGCGGAGCGCCACGCCGATGCCGCCCGCCAGCTGGCCGAGCACGAACCGGATCCGCAGCGCCGCGCCGAACTGGAGCGGATCGCGGAGGTCTGCACGCATGTCCCGGCGCATGCCCCGCGCGATTTCTGGGAAGCGCTGCAATACTACTGGTTTGTTCACCTGGGCGTGACCACCGAACTGAATCCGTGGGATGCCTTTAACCCTGGCAAGCTGGATCAGCACCTCTACCCGTTCTACCGGCAGGGGTTGGACGACGGGACGCTGACCCATGAGCAGGCCGAAGAACTGCTTGCAGTGTTTCTGGATCAAGTTCAACAACCAGCCCGCGCCGCCCAAAGTAGGCGTGACCGCCGAAGAGAGCAATACCTACACCGACTTCGCGCAGATCAATGTCGGCGGCGTCCGGCCCGATGGTTCCGATGCCGTCAACGACGTCTCATTTCTGCTGCTGGATGTGATCGAAGAGCATGCGGCTGCTCCAGCCCAGTTCCTCGATCCAGGTCAGTAAGAAAAACCCGGATCGCTTCATCAAGCGCGCGGCGCGCATCATCCGCACGGGGTTCGGCCAGCCCTCGATCTTCAATACCGATGTCGTGGTGCAGGAGATGATGCGCCAGGGAAAGTCGATTGAGGATGCGCGCTGCGGTGGCACGAGCGGCTGCGTGGAGACCGGCGCATTCGGCAAAGAGAATTACAACCTCACCGGCTATTTTAATCTGCCCAAGGTGCTGGAGATCACGCTGAACAACGGCGTGGATCCGCGCACCGGGCGGCGCATCGGCCTCGAAACCGGCGATCCGCGCCAGTTCCAGAGCTTTGAGGATCTGTTCGCGGCCTACGAACGGCAGCTTAACTATTTCATCGACGTCAAGATTCGCGGCAACAACGTGATCGAGCGCCTGTACGCGGCCTATCTGCCCGCGCCGTTTCTGTCGCTGCTGATTGACGACTGCATCGCCACAGGCCGCGATTATCACGAGGGCGGCGCACGTTACAACACCAGCCTACATCCAGGGGGTAGGGCTGGGCACCATCACGGATGCGCTGTCGGCGCTCAAATACCATGTTTTCGACTGCGGCACGCTCACCATGACCCAGATGCTCACACTGCTGGCAGAGGATTTTGCCGGGCACGAACGCGAGCGCCTGATGCTGGTCAACCAGACGCCCCGCTATGGCAACGACGACGACTAGGCGGACGGCATCATGGTGCGTGTCTTTAACGCCTACTTCAACGCGATCGATGGGCGTCCGAATACGCGCGGCGGCACGTACCATATCGATCTGCTGCCGACGACCTGCCACATCTATTTTGGCGCGGTGCTCGGCGCAACGCCCGACGGACGCCGCGCCCGCATGCCGCGTCTCAGAAGGGATTTCGCCGGTGCAGGGGGCCGATCGGCACGGCCCGACAGCGGTTCTAAGATCGGCTGCCAAGATGGATCACACGCGCACGGCGGGCACGCTGCTCAATCAGAAGTTCACGCCCAGCCTGCTGGCGGATGAGGCCGGACTCGACCGTATGGTGCAGTTGGTGCGCTCCTACTTCCGGCTGGACGGGCATCATATCCAGTTCAATGTCGTGGATGCGGATACGCTGCGCGCCGCCCAGCAGCACCCCGAACAGTACCGGGATCTGATCGTGCGCGTGGCGGGCTACAGCGATTACTTCTGCGATCTGGGCCAGACACTGCAAGACGAGATCATCGCCCGCACCGAACATCAGGCGTTCTGAGGCCGTTCGCACTGTGCCCCGCCCGTTTTTTTTGTCAGCGCGTCTTCCGTACCAGGGCAGCGGTCGCCTTATTCATGATGTTCTCCGGGTCGTGCCCTTCCGTGACCTGGGGTTTCAGCGCATGCCGATCCTCGCGGAGCAGGCGTCGAAGTTCCTGGCCCTTTTCGAGCAGATAAGTGTTGATCAGGTCCCAGCGGTCCGGCGTGACAACGCGATCCAGCGTGACCTGGAAGCGCCGCAGATCGATGCCGGGGTACTGCGCGACGATGTCCCGGCTCTGTTCGCGGATGATGTCGTCCAGGAACAGGTCGGGGATATGGTTGGCCCATTCCAGCGCCCACCAATCCCGTGGTTTCCCGTAGGTTTTTTCGTAGATGTCCGCCGGGACAAAGCCCGTTCCGAACGAATAGAGCGTGACCGTCGAGGGATCGTAGTGCCGGCTGGGTGGGCGCGGGTCGGAGAGTTCCCAGGCTACCACCAGCGCGGGATTGCCATAGTTCCCGACACCCCCATCGACCAGCCAGCGAGTCGTGGAATCGCTTGTGCGGCGCAGCGGCAGCGGATCAAAGTAGGTCGGGATAGCGGATGACGCCAGCAGCGCATCCACCAGCGGCATCTGCGCGAACTCACCGCCCGGCACCGTCTTGAGGAAGAGCGTCTCCCGCGCGGCCGCATCCACGGCGGTGATGATCAGCGTGGGACGGTTGGATTTGCTGTTGAGGAAATTCCCCAGCTCGCCCAGAGTCGGGTTGTCGCCAAGCGTGGGCAGATACGTTTCCAGAATGTCGCGCATGGTCCGGCGCAGCGGATCAAAGGAGTAGCGGGCAGGCATCAGCAGATAGAGCAGAAAGTCCGTGGCGGCCCAGCGCTGCATGAGCCGGACGAGCTTGATGGGCAGCCGCAGCCGGCTGAGCAGCGGGATCGGCTTGCCAAAAGGACGGATGGTCCCGGCCTTGGAGAACGCATTGGCTCCCAGGTCTTCATAGAGATCCAGAATCTCCTCGCCTGTCATGCCGATCGCCAGCGCCGCGGCAATGAGCGAGCCCGTGCTGGTACCCGCTACGACCTTCACGCGCGGATCGTTAATCAGCGGGCGCGTCCCGAGGATTTCCTCCAGCTCGATCAGCCCGTGCGCGACGATGGTACCGCGCACGCCGCCGCCATCGACGGCGATCCCGATATTCTCTCGAATGTGGTAATCGTTGGGTTGATTGCTCAAGGGCGCACCCCCTCACCTTGCCGGATACCAAAATTTCGTAGGTTCTAGCGGGCGAATGCCAGAAACGGATTCGTACAGGTCAGTTGGTGAATCGTGGCCTGATCGAACCCCGCGGCGCGCAGTTTTGGGATAAATGTCTGGCTGATATAGGTGAACGGCATCGCGACGCCGCCATTCGGCCGGGCCGGATCGTACCAGCCCCGGTCATGGCTGATCAGCACGCGGTGGCCCAACTCCGCATCCAGCAGCGTTTGGATCCGCTGGATATAAAAGTCGTCGTCAAACGCATCCGGGTTGCCGATCCAGTCATACTCGATCCACGCGCCGCGCTGCGCCATTTCCAGGTTCAGATCGATGTCCGGTTCGGCCTGCGCGTGGATCCAGATGAAGCGCTCCGGGGTGTATCCCATCTGCTCAAGCGTATCCAGTTGATCGCGCACCACGCACCCCTGAATAGTATGGCTGCCGATGACCGCGTTCGTCACCCTGCCGGCGCGGGCGGCCGCTTGCAGAATCTTCCGTTCAGTGGTGGTCAGGCCCTCGTCGTTGGCGCTGAGCTTGATCCAGCCAGCCCGCACGCCGCTGCCCTCGATGTCACCCTGCAATTCGCCCATCATCCAATCACACAACTCGTCCTCGCTGGCGTGGTGTGCCCATTCGGGTATCCACGGTTCGCGGTAGATGCCAGTGGGCACCAGCAGCGGGAACTGCGCCGCCTCCGAGACGGCCTTAACCAGATCGGCCCGCCGCCCCACGCCGAGCGGCGTACATTCGACCAGCAGGGAAACACCGGCTTCATGGGCCCGATCGAGCTCCGGCCCCATCAGGGCGATCACATCCGCCGGATCAGCCTCGGCGAAACCGGGCGGATTGCCGGTGCGCAGATCGACAAAGATGTGCTCGTGAGGCAGGATCATTCCCAGGTCATCGGCCGACATCGGGCCGAGGGTGGTGATACACTGAGCCATCGTGTCCCCCTTTGCTTTTGAGGCGAGAACGGTGTGCGTGCTGGCTCGATTATACGTCCTTTATTCCGTTCAGACATTCCCATCCAGCCCCGCGCGCCGTGTGGACCCACAGCGGCAGGCTGAAATATCCGTGCTTCTCGTGACGCCACCCCGGTCCCTGAGCGATCTCGCCGGTCAGCAGGTTGCGCCATTCACCCTCCGGCAGATACCACGACACGTCACCCGCCGGGCTGAAGATCGGGGCGACGAGCAGGGCCGGGCCGAGCATATACTGCGTGTCGAGATAGCGGCAGGTCGGATCGTCGGGAAATTCGAGCGATCATCGCGCGCAGCATCGGCCAGCCGTGCTTTTGAGCCTCTCCGGCGGCATCGAGCAGATACGGCATCAGATGGGTTTTCAGGCGGTTGAAGAAGCGCAGCACGTCCACGGCTTCATCGTCAAACAGCCAGGGCATGCGCACGCTGTCGTTGCCGTGCAGGCGGCTGTGCGAGGACAGCAGACCAAACGCCACCCAGCGTTTGTACAGATCGGGCGTGGCCGTGCCGATGAACCCGCTGATGTCGTGGCTCCAATAGCCGAATCCGCACAGCCCCAGCGACAGCCCGCCGCGCAGCGTTTCGGCCATCGAGAGGTAGGTCGAGCTGTTGTCGCCGCCCCAGTGAACCGGGAATTTCTGACTGCCGGTCGTGGCGGAGCGGGCAGAAGAGCACCGCTTCGCCGTCGCCTTTTTCCTGGCGGAGCAGCTCAAACACCGTCTGGTTGTACAGGTAGGTGTAGTAGTTGTGCATCCGCTCCGGGTCCGAGCCGTCGAAGTAACGGACATCGGGCGGGATGCGCTCGCCAAAATCGGTCTTGAAGCAGTCCACGCCCATATCGATCAGCGCCTTGAGCTTGCTCGCATACCACGCGCGCGCGTCGGGATTGGTGAAATCCACAAACCCCATGCCCGGCTGCCAGTAATCGACCTGATACACATCGCCCTCGGCCGTATGCAGCAGATAACCGTGCGCGGCGCCCTCCTCAAACAGCGGTGACGCCTCCGCGATATAGGGGTTAATCCACACGCAGATCTTGATGCCTTTGGCTTTGATGCGGCTCAGCATCCCGGCCGGATCGGGGAAAAAGCGCTGATCCCACAAAAAGCTGCACCACGTCAATTCTTTCATCCAGAAGCAGTCGAAATGGAACACGCTGATCGGAGATCCGCCGCTTCCATGCGTTCGATATTGGCGAGGATGTCCTGCTCGTTGTAGTTGGTGGTGAACGACGTGGAGAGCCACAGGCCAAAAGACCACTCGGGCAGTTGGGCCGGGCGTCCGCTCAGCGCCGTGTATTGATCCAGCGCGTCTTTCATGGTCGGCCCGCCGAACAGGGTATAGTCCAGGCTGTGCCCCTCGACGCTGAACTGCACGCGCTCGACCTGATGAGAGGCGATCTCAAACGATACGCGGCCGGGATGGTTGACCAGCACGCCGTAGCCCTGGCTGGTGCAATAAAACGGCACGTTTTTATAGGCAAGCTCCGAATCCGTGCCGCCGTCGTCCTGCCACATCTCGACGGACTGCCCGTTCTTCACGAGCGGGCCGAAACGCTCGCCCAGGCCGTAGACAGTCTCGCCCACCTGGAGCGACAACTGCTCGCGCAGATAGGTTTTGCCGCCCTGGGTGAACAGCCCGACCGCCTGCGGTTCGCTTCCGGTCAGGGGCTGTCCGTCGCGCTCGAAGGCGAACCACCACGCTCCCTCGACCGGCACGACCACCGAGAGGCTGCCGGTTTTCAGCCAGGCGTGCTGATCATCACGGCCAATGGATACGCCGGGATGGGTGTGGGTGTAGTCGATATCAAACGCGGGCCGACGCTCGCGCTGGCCTTTGAAGTGGGTAAGCTGGACGCGGATCACGTCCGGCATGCGGGGATGAAAAACGCGCGGTGATGATCGCGCCGTTCAGATAATTCCAGCGGGCCTGGATCACGTGATCATATCCGGTGATGATCAGCGCGTCGGGTTCGGTCCGTACATCGACCACTGTGAGGGGCAGGATCGCCTCCGTGCCGGGCAGCAGCCGCCAGTGACCATTGTTAAACTTCATCAAAAAGCTCCTCTTTCGCGTAGTTGCTCTGCGCCATTATATCGAGAAACGTCCAACAACCTCACCCCTTGCACCACGTCCGGGCGATCAGCGCCGCGTAATTCTGGCCGGGCGTGATCTGCCCCAGGACGACCGGGTGCTGTGCGCCGGTCAGCGCCGGGTGGCTGCCCGGCCGGTGATGCCAGGTCTCGTGGGCGAGCAGCGCAAAGAGCAGGGCTTCCTTATTTTCACTGTCCAGCCCAATGCTTTCGTGCGTCCGCACCGGCACCGGCGCGAGTTTTTCGCCCAACATGCGAACCAGCACCGGGTTGCGTGCGCCACCACCGCCGACGATCACATCCTCGATCGGAGCGGGCGCGAACTGCCGGTAGGCATCCGCGATGCTGGCGGCTGTCAGGGCGGTCAGCGTCGCCACGATGCCGGGATCGTCCAGGCCGCGCGCGCTCCCCTCTGCGACCAGGGCCGCGCCCATGTCGGAGCCAAACAATTCTCGCCCGGTGGTCTTGGGCGGAACACGCCGGTAGTACGGGTGGGTCATCAGTTCTGCCAGCCAGCGTTCATCGACCTGCCCCCGCTGCGCGATCAGGCCGTCGCGATCAAACGTGGATTGGTTCCCGGTGATGATCCGCACCGAGGAGTCGATCAGCACGTTGCCCGGCCCGGTGTCAAAGGCCACGGGCACGCCGGCCGGATCGGACAGCGGCGGCAGAAAGGTCACGTTGCCGATCCCGCCGATATTCTGAACCGCCCGCCATACCTGGGGATCGCGCAGCAGCAGCCAATCAAGATAGCTGGCGAGCGGCGCGCCCTGTCCGCCCGCCGCGATGTCCCGCGCGCGGAAGTTGTTGATCGTCGTGACCCCCGTGCGCTCCGCGAGGATCGCGGCCTCGGTCAGCTGCAAGGTCGAGCTTACATGGCCGTCCGGCTGCACCATGTGCCAGACCGTCTGCCCGTGCGATCCGATCAGGTCCACCTGTGCGGGCGTAACCCCGGCTTCGATCATCACCTGCTGTGCAGCCAGGGCGAACTGCTCCCCCAGGTCCGCGTTAAGCTCGCACAGCTCATCCACATGGCTTTGCGATGGCAGACAGGCGCGCATGACCCGCTCCTGCATGCCGGGGGGATAGGGATAGAGCATAGCCTTGATGATCCGCGCCTGGAGGTTCGGCGGCGCGCCGCTGATGTCACACAGGGCCGCGTCGATGCCATCCATGGATGTGCCTGAGATCAGTCCAATGATTTTCATACATTCTCCGCTGCTTGAGCGTCCAAAAGAAGCCACAAAGAATAGTTTACCGCCCCATGATAGTAGAGCGCGCCGATCCCTGCCAGTTCGAGCGCATTTGCCGCGATAAACACATTGCTGATAAGATGAGTAGTGATAGGTTCATCCTATCGCGTTTCTCATGATTCGAGGCGAGAAATCGGACCATGCCTTCTTGAGTTGTTTCAGTTCCACGAGAGAGGAAAAGAGAGATGAAACCTTTAAGATTCCACCGTTTAGCTTTACTACTGGCTCTCGTTCTGGTATTTGCGATGGCCGCTCCTGGGCTGGCGCAGGATAATCAGAATGTCCTGATTATGGCCCGCGCGGCCGATACTACCGGCCTGGATGTTCACACCCAGACGGCTTTCGCATCGTTCCGCCTGCTGGAGCTCATCTACGAGCCGCTGCTGAACCTGGATGCCGATCTGAACCTTGTTCCCTCCCTGGCCGAAAGCTGGGAATTCTCCGAAGATGGCTTGCAGCTTACCTTCCAACTGCGGCAGGGCGTCAAGTTCCATGATGGCTCCGACTTTACGTCCGAAGATGTCAAAGCGTCGCTCGAACGGATTCTGGACGAAGCGACCGGCGCGGCCACCCGTGCCAACCTGCTGAGCATCGCGTCGATCGATACCCCCGACGATTTCACGGTGGTGCTCAATCTCTCGCAGCCGGATGCACCGCTGGCTGCCGCGCTGTCCAGCACCAACACAGCGATCATGTCGTCGGAGATCATCGCCAGTGGCGACCCGACCACCCAGGCGATCGGGACCGGCCCGTTCAAGCTCGAAAGCTGGACCCCGGAAGAGAAGACCATCCTCACCGCCAATGCGGACTGGTGGGGTGAGGGGCCATTTGTTGATGGGATTGAGATCCGCGTGATCCCCGACGAGGCGTCGATTCTGGCGGCGCTGCGGGCGGGCGAGATCGACTTCGCGCTGCTCAACGATCCGCTGGTGGCGACCCTGTTGATCGACGATCCCGATATTACGCTCAACCGCGCGCCGTCGATTGCCTATCACGTCTTCCAGCTTAATGCGGCCCGCGAACCCCTGGATAAGCTTGAGGTCCGTCAGGCGATCTCCTGCGCGATCGACCGCCAGGAAGTGCTGGACACCGCCGCGCTCGGTGAAGGCGAAGTGACCGGCCCGCTCACCATCCCGATCTACAAGCTGCCGCTGGACGAATACTTCTGCTATACGCGCGACGTGGAGAAGGCCAAGGAACTGATGGCGCAGGCCGGGCTGGCAGATGGATTCACCCTCAACGTGATCGCCGCCAACGCCGAACCGCCGACCGCTCTGGCCGAGGCGCAGACCATCCAATCGCAGTTAGCCGAGATCGGCATCACCGTCGAGATCGAACCGCTGGAACTGAGCGTGTACGTTGATCGCTGGCTGGCGGCTGACTTTGACGCGGCCGTGGCGCTGAACGGCGGGCGGCCCGATCCTTACTCTATGTACGTGCGCTACTGGACCAAAGATGGAAATCTGCAAACAGTGGCCGGGTATATTGATGATACCCTGGACGAACTGATGGCTCAGGGGCGCAGCGAAGTCGATCCGCAAACCCGCTTCGATATTTTCGCGCAGTTCCAGAAGCATCTGGTCGAGATGGCTCCCTGGGTCTGGCTCTATACCGATTACGAGTATACAGCCCAGCAGCCCTATGTCACCGGGTTTGTTCCGATGCCCACCGACTCGCTGTACTATCTCAGCCAGGTTCACCTTGAGCGGTAAACCCGCCTTTTAGCCCGATGTGGGGGGATACCGGCCGGTATCCCCCGTGTTAAATATCTATCCGGAAAATGGGTTTTTGTAGGGGCGTATTGCGATACGCCCCTACGGAATACAGGAATTCACGGATAGGTTGTAAGGTCGCCAGCATGTTTCGTTATCTGGTTCAGCGCGCGATTTCGTTTATCCCCACCGCATTTGGCATTTCACTGCTGGTTTTTTTTGCCATCCGGCTGGTCCCCGGCGATTCGATTATCGCCATGCTCGGCACCGAGGCCGGGATGCTGACCGAGAGCCAGCGCGCCTCGCTCGAAAAATACTTTGGGCTGGATAAGCCCGCGCTTGAGCAGTACGTCATCTGGGCAGGGCACGTGCTGCAAGGCGACATGGGTTATTCGGTCCGGCACGGCAAGCCGGTGCTTGAGGTGATCCTGCACCGCTTCCCGGTGACGCTCGAACTTACCCTTATGTCGGTCACGATTGCGCTGCTGATCGGCATCACGTTTGGGATCGTATCGGCCACCTTCCACAACTCACTGATCGATCTGTTTGGGCAGGTGTTCGCGCTGATCGGGTTAGCCGCGCCGAATTTTCTGATCGGCACCCTGATCATTTATATCCTGTCGGTTTATTTCGACATCCTGCCGAATTCGGGCAATTACGTGAGCCTGACGGATGATCCGGTCGAGAATTTGCAGCAGATGATCTTCCCCGCCATCACGCTGGGTTTTGCCTTCTCGGCGTCCGTCATGCGGATGACCCGATCGGCCATGCTGGAAGTGCTCGGGCAGGATTACGTGCGGACGGCGCGAAGTAAAGGGCTGCGCGAGCGCACGGTCGTGATCCGCCACGCGCTCCGCAACGCGCTGATCCCGGTCGTGACGCTGGTCGGCGTTGAGATCGGCTATCTGCTCGGCGGCGCGGTTATCGTCGAAGATATTTTTACCCTGCCCGGCATCGGGCGTCTTGCCTTTAACGCGATTTCGCAGCGCGATTATGCTTTGATCCAGGGTGTCGTGTTGTTTGTCGCCTTCAATTTTATGGCGATTAACCTGATCGTCGATTTGATATATACCTTACTGGATCCCCGAATCTCGTATGCCAGCAAATCCTGAGCCGCTCAACGTAACCTCATCGCGCGGGCCGGGGCTGGCCCGGCGTCTGCTGCGCAGTCCCAGCGGGCTGGTCGGTCTGTTGATCATCCTGTTATATCTGGGGGTCGCGCTGATCGGCGCGGGCGGTTTTACCCCCTTTCCGCCGGATGAGCAGCACCGCCAGGAGCGCCTGCACGATCCCGAACTCGACCTACTGGATGGGTTCGGATCTGTACGGGCGGGATGTCACCAGCCGCGTGATTGATGGCACCTTCCATTCACTGCGGGTGGCGGTTGCCTCGGTGGCCGTGTCCGGCGCGGTCGGCGTGCTGCTGGGGGCCATGTCGGGCTTTATCGGCGGCCTGTTCGATCAGGTGGTGATGCGCGTGATGGACGTGCTGTTCGCCTTCCCGGCGGTGCTGCTCGCGCTGCTGGTGGTCGTCGTGTTGGGGCGCGGCCTGACGAATACGGTGCTCGCCATCGCTGTCGTGTATACGCCGATCTTCGCCCGCGTGGCCCGCGGTCCGACGCTGGCTGTCCGCGAGATGGATTACGTGATGGCCGCGCGCTGTCTGGGGGTGGGTGAGGGCCGCATCCTTGGGCTGCATGTGCTGCCGAACATCCTGGCCCCGCTGATCGTCCAGATCAGCCTCGCGCTTTCCTGGTCCCTGCTGACCGAAGCCGGCCTGAGCTTCCTCGGATTAGGGCCGCCTCCCCCGCAAGCTTCGCTCGGATTGATGCTCAGCGAGAGCAAATCGCTGTCCGAGATCGCCCCGTGGCTGATGATCGCGCCCGGCCTGGCGATTATGCTGGGCGTGCTCGGCTTTAACCTGCTGGGCGACGGCCTGCGCGACGCGCTCGATCCTCATCTGCGCGGCCGGCGGTAGGATTAGCCCTTCCCCCTACCCCCTACCAGCACCGGGTGGCTGACGGGGGACACTTTTGCAGTGTTCGGTCTACAATCGTGGCCGTCGTAGGGGCAGGGCTTGCCCTGCCCAAATTGGGCAACCCAAGGGTTGCCCCTACGTTTCCCCGTAAACAAACCTTTAGGTCAAAAACTGTCCCCCTGCCGCACCGGGTGAGAGGGGAAACGCACGCCAGGGGTGAGGCTGGCTCACCTTACGGAATTGTAATGTGCCTGTAAGGGCGCTGTAATCCCACGACGCAACGATATCCACCCAATAAGCTTTCTCCTGTGCGAATTAAGAATTCGGGGCCGGGCAGCGCCGGTCCCTGCTGTTTCATGCGGACGTGAACCCATGCGACTGATGGATCCGATCCTTTTTGCCGTCGAACGGCTGTGGCAGCACCGGGTGCTGGTCTTCTGGACCCTGGTCGGCCTCGCGGCGGCGACAACTCTCGCCCTGGGGCTGATGCTCTATGTGGATGCGGTCAACACGAATCTGCTGACCGACAACCTGAGCGATCCACCCTATGCGTTCCGCTTCCGCTACCTGGGCAGTTGGGAAGGCACCGTCACCCGGACGGATATCGACCGGGCGGGTGGGGCGATCCGCGGCGAGTTTGTGTCGAGCATCGGGCTGCCCGGTTCAGAGCGCGGCGAGTTTTGTCAGCGGCGGCAGTTGGAACGTGACCCGCCAGGGTGACACGCCCGTTGCCTTTGGCAGCTACACGCTCGGCACGCTCGATGGCGCGGATCAGCAGATGCAGATCGTGGCGGGGGAATGGCCCGCGACCGGGGCTTACGGCGACGCGATCCCGGTGCTGATGGCCGAGAAAATGCTCTACCAGACCGGCTTGCAGATCGGAGATACACTGACGGCGACCCGGCCCGGCGCGCAGGGTACGCTGACGCTCCAAATCGTGGCGCTGTGGACGCCCGTCAACGCGGACGATCCCGCCTGGATTCTGACGCCCAAGTTTTTTGATCAGGTTTTCCTGATGTCCGCCAATCACTTCTGGACGGCGGTTTCGAGCATCGAAAAGCCGGTCGAAGAGGCGGATTGGATGGTGATCTTTGATGGCGGCGATCTGCGCACGTCCGACGTCGCCGGCCTGCTGGATCGTCTGGTCGATGGGCGGCGTGCGGTATCCAGGGCGCTGCCCGGCATCCGGCTCGACCTGTCGCCCGAAAACGGCCTGAAGGCTTTCAGCGACGACGTGGACGAACTCACCCGGCAGTTGGCGATCATCATGCTGCCCGTTGCCGGGCTGATCCTCTACTTCGTCACCATGCTGGCCGGGATGCTGGTCAGCAGCCAGCAGCAGGAGGATGTGACGCTCAGCAGCCGGGGCATGAACCGGCGCAAACTGCTCGGCCTGCATGCGCTGATGTGGCTGATCCTGGCCGGGATCGCGTTTCTGGCCGGCCTGATCGCGTCGCCGGCGCTGGTGCAGTTGATCGGGCGCACGTCATCCTTTCTGAAATTCGACGCGGATACCCCCGCGCTGGACATCATCTTCACTCAGCAGGCGATTCTGGCCGGCGCAGGTACCGGGCTGCTGGCCGCCAGCACCGGCCTGGTTATGGCATGGCGAACCACCGGGCAGTCGATCAACCAGTACAAACGCGCTCAGGCGCGATCCGGCAGGGCGTGGTGGCAGCGGATCTACCTGGACATGATCCTGCTGGTGCCGGCTGGTTACATGTTTTACACCCTGCAAGCCAAAGGGGGGCTGTCGGCGGACGCGTCGAACCCATTCAGCGATCCCGCCGTCTTTCTGGCCCCGACGCTCTTTTCGCTCGGCCTGACCCTGCTGTTTCTGCGCGTCTACCCGTTTCTGCTCAGCCGGGCCGCGCGCCTGATTGGCCTCACCAGCAACATTTCTCTGCTAATGGCGCTGCGCGAACTGACGCGCTCGATCGGGCGCTACCGGGGCACGCTGCTCATGATGTGCTTCACGCTGAGCCTGATCGGGTTCGTGGCGTCGATGGCGAGCACGCTGGATCGCAGCCTGAAGGACGTGATCGAATACCAGATCGGGGCGGAGCGGGTGCTGGTCGTGGCGAGTGACACCCAGACCGAAGAAGATACCTCGGACGACAGCGGCACGTCACTCACCGTCGTTGGCTACAATACGCTGCCCGCCTCGAACCTGTTGGAGATCGACGACGTGTATTCGGTCTCGCGCGTAGGCAGCTATCAGGCGCAGATGGTGCTGCCGGGTGAGCGCCCTCAGGGTACGCTGTTGGGCATTGATCGCGCGTCGCTGGCGTCAATCGTGTATTTCCGCGACGACTATGCCGGCGAGCCGATCGCCGATCTGCTCAACCGGCTGGCGGGCAACCGCACGGGGATCTTGCTCAGCACGCAGGCCGCCGAGACCTATCACCTCACGCTGGGACAGGAAGTCACTCTGCAAGTCTCCGCGCTGGGCACGTGGTACGAAACGACCGTGCCGATCGTGGGCCTTGTCGATTATTTCCCCACGGTGGACCCGCGCGAAGGGTTTTTCGCCATCACCAACATCGATCCGATCTTTGAGCTGGTCGGCACCGAACTGCCGCACAATATCTGGCTGCGGCTGCGGCCGGGCGCGGACGGCGACGCCGTGCTGGCGCAGGTGCAGACACTCGGCTTCCCGGTGCTGGACTGGCTCGACCCACAGCAGCAGATCATCGCCGCGCAGACCGAACCGACCCGGCGCGGGGTGCTGGGTTTTCTCTCGGTCGGATTTGTCTCCGCTATTCTGCTGACGCTGGTTGGCAGCGTCATCCAGAGCACCGCGTCGTTTCGCGCCCAGTCGGTCCAGATCGGATCGCTGCGGGCGATGGGACTGAGCGGCGGCGCGGTGGGGACCTATTTCCTGTCGTCGCAGGGGATCGCGGCGGTGGGCGGCATCGCGGGCGGAACCGGGATCGGCCTGGCGACCACGCTGCTGTTTCTGCCCCTGCTGGATTTCAGCGGCGGGCTGCCGCCTTACCTGCTGCGGGTGGCCTGGGACGATATTAGGCTGGTCTATTCCCTGTTTGCGGCGGTGCTGCTCGGCGTCACCGTGATCACCACCGCGCTGTTGAGCCGGCAGCAGGTTTCCGCGCTCGTGAAGATGGGCGATGTGTAAAAGGACGCGAACGATGAAGATACGCTCTGGATTGCTTATCCTGATGCTGCTTGTGCTAACCCTCGCGGCGTGCAGCGCCGAGCGGCTGGACGATCCTCCCGTGCAGGCGCAGCACGACGCGACCTCGACGCCCATACCGACGGCGGCGGTGGCCGCCAAACCCACCTATCGCGTCCAGCGCGGCGACGTGTCCGACGTGTTCAGCTTTACCGGGCGCTGGCAGCCCCGCGATCAGATGGCGCTGTCGTTTTCAGTCGGCGGGACGGTCGGGACAGGTCAGCGTGCAAAAGGGAGACGCCGTCACGGCCGGGCAGCTTCTGGCAACGTATGACATATCCGATCTGCAGAACCAGCTTGCCAGCGCCGAGATCCAGCTTGAATCGGCGCTGGCCAACGTCGATACCAGCGCCACCAGCGGCATCGAGAGCGTGGAAAACGCCCAGATCTCGCTGGCGAATGCGCGGATCTCGCTGGAAAGCACCAAAGCCAACAGCCCGTGGACCTCGGTGGCATCCGCCCGGCTGCAGATCGAGGCGGCGGAGCAAAGCCTGAAGGACGCCGAACGTAATTACCGCGAAGCGCTCAGCCATCCCGAAAACGCGGCCTCGGCCGTTGACAACGCCTACCAGCAGGTCATCAACGCCCAACAGCAGTTGGAGAGCGCGCAGATCAGTTATTTCTCATCCGCGCAGAATTTCAACAACTACCAGTACCAGCTTGAGCAGGCGGAAAATCAGGTCGTTCAGGCGGAACTGAATTTGCAGCGCGCCATTGAGGCGGCAGCGGGCGGGGTGAGTGATGAAAGCGTGCGCGCGGCCCAACTGAACATCGATGAGATCAAGCAGAACCTCGCCAATTCGTCGCTGTACGCGCCTATCGACGGCGTGATCCTCGAAGTGTCGATCAGCACCGGGGACGCCGTGCAGGCTTATACCACCGTGATCGTGATCGCGCTGCCGGAGCCGAAAGAAGTGATCGCCAGCCTCGCGATCAGCGATGCCAACCGGCTCAGCGTGGGCATGACGGGTGTCTGCCAGGTGGTCAACCGGCCTGAGACGGCGGTCGGTTGTGCGGTACGCAGTATCCCGTTGAGCAGCCGCGATGCCGACCAGACGACGCACGTCGCCGCCTCGCTGGACAGTGTCGCGGATAACCAGTTAGTCGAAGTGCAGATGCCGCTTGAAGTGCGTGAAGACGTGCTCTGGCTGCCGCCGGGTGCGATCCGCACCTTCCAGAACCGGACCTTTGTCGTGCTGGATACGCCCGACGGCCCTCGTACCGTGGACGTGACGCTCGGCCTGCAAACCGATGATCGGGTTGAGATCACCAGCGGCGTAAACGAGGGTGATGTCGTCATCGCGCCGTAGAGACTAGCCTATAGCACTCGGCCCCTATCCCCAGGCATGAGTCGCACGCACGGAAAAAGGGGAGGCGCTCAAGTCCCTCTCCACCCGGTGGGCAGGGATTTAGGGAGGGGCTGAGTTGTAGAGAGGCAAAACCATGGCAGCCCAGAACGGACATGCATTCATCCACTGCAAAAACGTCGTGAAGGCGTACACCGTCGGCGATCACGAGATCGTGGCGCTGCGCGGCATCGACTTCACCATGACGCTGCGCGAGCTGGTGACGATCGTCGGGCCGAGCGGCGCGGGCAAAAGCTCGCTGCTGAATCTGCTGGGCGGCCTGGATACCCCGACGGCCGGGCGGCTGTCGGTGGGTGACTTCAACCTGATCGATCTGAAGGGAAAGAAGCTGGCCGAATACCGGCTGCATCAGGTGGGGTTTGTCTGGCAGCAGGTCAGCCGGAATTTGCTCCCCCATCGATCGGCGCTGCGGCAACGTGATGCTGCCGATGATGCTGGCCGGGATGGGCTGGCGCGAACGCCGCCGCCGCGCCAGGGAACTGCTGGAAGCGGTTGGTATGAGCGAGCACGCCCACAAACGCCCGGCGCAGCTTTCGGGCGGGCAGCAGCAGCGGGTGGCGATCGCCGTCGCGCTGGCGAATCATCCCCAGCTGCTGCTGGCGGACGAGCCAACCGGCGCGTTGGATCGGGCCAGTGCCGTGCAGGTGATGGAGCTGATCGCGGATCTGCGCGAGCGCTACGGGCTGACGATCCTGATGGTCACGCATGATATGGAACTGGCCGCGTATGCCGACCGGACGCTGACCCTGCGCGATGGTGCGCTCGGCCAGGATCTCACCCACAGCGCCGAAGAAGCGCCGCCCGCCCTGGACGCTGACGGGCGAATCCAGCTTCCGCAAGCCGTGCGCTCGCAACTTCAGGACGGCCAGCGGATCGCCGTGGAAATCCGGCCCGAAGGGATTCTGCTGCGCGCCGAGCAGGAGGCCGAAGACAACACCGCTGCGATGCTGCAGGATATGCTCCCCCGCAAGCGCCCGGATGGGCGTGGGTCGAGCATCCGGCGATTGCTGCGGCGCAATGGACATTCCAAAGAGGAGGTTCGCTCGTGAGCGCCGAGCTTTGTGTGCGCGTGCAGGGGGTCGAACGCCACTTCGGCAGTCTGGAAGTGCTGCGCGGCATCGATCTGGACGTGCGGGTCGGGCGAACTGGTGGCGCTCTACGGCCCATCGGGCAGCGGCAAGACCACGCTGCTGAACCTGATCGGCGCGCTGGACCGCCCGGACGCGGGCAGCATCGAGGTGCTGGGCCAGGATATTCTGCGCATGAGCGAGCGGCCGGCGCGACCAACTACGCCGCCAGCAGCTCGGCTTCATCTTCCAGGGCGCGACGCTGCTGCCCACCTATTCGGCGGCGGAGAATATCGATCTGGCGCTGCGGCTGCCCCGGCTGGGGTACTTCGAGCGGCGGCGGCGGACCAAAGCCGCGCTGGCGGCGGTTGGACTCAGCGCGTGGGCGGCGCACATGCCCGAAGAACTGAGCGGCGGCCAGCAGCAGCGGATCGCGATCGCCCGCGCCCTGGCGCTGCAATCGCGCCTGGTGTTGGCCGACGAGCCGACGAATGGCATCGATACCGTGACGGCCCGGCGGATTCTGGCGCTGTTTCAGGGTATCGCCGCGGCCGAAGGCACCACCTTTCTGGTGGTATCGCATGACCCGATGGTGGTGGAATTTGTGGACACCGTTTATGACCTGATGGATGGCCGGCTGACCCGGCGCGGCCCATCAGAATCGGCAGAAGAAGAAAAGGAACGAGGCGTGAGTTATGCTTAGAACAGCCGGTAAAATTCTGACGGTTATTATCCTGTTCGCCGGTTCGGTACTGGGGGGCGCGCTGTTTTCGTACCGGGATTCAGCCGACGATCACGAGCGATCGCAGGCTCAGGCGGATCCGCTTACGCCAACATTGGGCGCGGTGACCGCAACCCCGGCGGAAACGATCCCGCCGTATACGCCGCTGCCGTCGCTCACGCCGTCGCAAACGCTCAAACCCGCGCCGACCTTTGAGCCAGCCACGGCCACGCTGCCCCCGTCCGCTACGCCCAGCCCAACCCTATCGCTGACGGTCAGCGTCAATGTTTCCATCCCCGGACTGAAGGGGGCCGAAACTCCCACACCCACGACCACGCCCGGCTGCAAATCCCGCGACGACTGGAAGCTGACCTACACCGTGCAGTTCGATGATACGCTGTCGTCGATCGCGGACCAATACGATACGTGGGTGGACGAACTGGCCGAGGGCAACTGTATCACCGACAAGAATCTGATCGTGGTTGGGCAGGTGCTGCATGTGCCGGGCGAGACGCAGCCGGTTCAGAACGCGGTCGAATGTGTGGCGTGGGAAGTGATGACGCCGTTCAACGGGTCGATGACCGTCCCCGCCGATGGCCCCATTACCTTTAACTGGCGCGGACCTGCCGCCCCGATCAACCTGATCCGCATTCACCGGCCAGATGGTACGGTTTACGAGCGGGTGATCGAGCTGCGGCAGAATGAGACGATCAACCTGAACGACTTTTTAGCGCTGGAAGGCACCTATACATGGTACGTGTATCCGCTGGACCGCAATTTCCGGCAGATTAGCTGCCTGGAAGGCGGCCCCTGGACGTTTTATAAACCCGTGTCCTCGACGCCGACCATGACCCCTGGATCGGGCGGCATGGGTGGCAGTTAGCTGCCATAGCGGGCAAAAGCCGGTTTGATATTGGGTGACGTTAATGGTTAATATCTAAGAGCGTGTACGGAAAGCGTTTACCCCTATCCCCCGGCCCCTTTCCCCGCAAGCAGAGAAAGGGGAGAATCTCGGTCCCTCTCCGCGTGCGGGGAGGGATTTAGGGAGGGGTAAAACAGCTTGGCAAACACACTCTAAGGAGCATTACACACGGATCGCTGCGTATCGGCAGGGACAGGCTGCCGATCGGTGCGGCCAAAACATTTCCGACATTCGTCGAGGCGGGTCTGCACCACCTCCCGACACGCGCTGTCCCGATTTTTGGCCAATGGTTGATCGTCGGGGTGTATTACTTCTGCGCAGATATGGTATAGTCTGGACCAGATCGAACCTGATCCAACTGTACTTCACATGAGATTCGTTCAAATCATGAGTTCAAATCTGGCTGAACTGCTGATGCAACTCCAGGCGGGTGACGAAGAGGCGCTCCTGACCCTTCACGAGCAGTATGCCCATCTGGTATATTCGGTGGCGTACCGCATTCTCGACGATCCCATGGCAGCGGAAGAAGTGACGCAGGATACCTTCATGCGGCTGTGGCACAAAGCCGAACGTTTCGACCCGGCAAAAGGCTCGTTTGTGACCTGGCTGCTGACGGTTACGCGGCGGCTGGCAATCGATACGTACCGCAAGCAGCAGCGGACTCCGGTTCAAAATCTCATCTCGATCGACAGTGACAGCGAGCGTTGGGAAACCTGGCTGGTGATGGACGAGGATACCGATCTGCGGCGCACGCTGATCGCCGTGATGCAGGGGCTCCCGGATGAGCAGCGCCAGTCGATCGAGCTCGCCTATTTTCACGGGATGTCGCACAGCCAGATTGCGGATTATCTGAATGAGCCGGTTGGCACAATCAAGACACGAATCCGCTTGGGGATGCAAAAACTCCGAGAGGCATGGTTGGTCGAGCCAGCCAGCAATCCAAATCGGGACAAATGAACGTATTGTAGATAACAGCACACATCATCTGTGAACAACATCACAGTCAAGCGGATATAGTATCGACACATGGCAGCAAAAAACCGAGAGGAATTGCTTAGTCTTATACCGGCTTATGCGCTCGGCGCACTGGATGATAGCGAACGCGCCGAGTTCGAGAGCTGGCTTCAGACCGACCCGGAAGCGCAGATGATCCTGGCCGATTATCAGACCGTCGCGGATCATCTGGTCGCGCTTGCACCGCTGCGCCGCGCGCCGGATCATTTGCAGGCGGATCTCCGCCAGCGTTTAGCTGCCAGCCGCCCGGATGGTGTCGCCGCGCCAACAGTTCAGCCCGCGCCCCATCGCTGCCCGCCGGTCACTGCCGCGATCTCGCATCTGGCTTCTCGCTGCTGCTGCCGCGTTGGCCGTCCTGATCGTGGGTGTGCTGCTGATCCGGTTAGCCACCGATGACGAGGCCACGCCCGATCCTGCTGCGCAGCTATTCGCGCAGTTGAAGGAACAGCCGGGTTCAACCGAGTATGAGCTTGTCCCCGGCGAAGTCAACGATGCGGTGTGGGGTTTCTTGCTGGTGTCTTCGGAGGGTGATCAGGCCGTTTTATGCATGTGGGAGCTTCCGGGAATTACGGACGAGCAGACCTTTCAGATGTGGCTGGTGGACGAGCAGGGTACCCGCACCAGCGCGGGCCTCTTTGAGGGGGATCCATCCAAGCGCGCCATCTTCATGGAAGTACCGCTTGACCAGCCGATCAGCGCCTATCAAGGGGTGGGCGTATCACTCGAACCGGCCGGGGGCAGTCCCTATACCGATCAGCCCTCGGGTCCGCGCGTGCTGAGTGTGCCACTAAGCTAGCCACCGTCTCCCCTCCAGGCAGATCACATATTTTCATAGGGGCAACCCTATGCATATTTACAATTAGATGAGGTAACGCCTGTAGGGGCGACTCACCGGGTCGCCCTGGGCGGACTTGTTAGCCCGCCCCTACACGAGCGCTCACGTTACCGCATTCAAAAGTAAGAGAGCATTGGGTTGCCCGTTTTGGGTCGTAAGCCATTCCCTTACGGGCTGCGTGCAGTTTGTCGGAGGCTGGATCACAAAAATCCAGGGAATTGGTAGGGGCGTATCACGATACGCCCCTTCAGGTTGCAGTTTTTCGGATGTTTTGTAGGGGCGGGTTTGTTAACCCGCCCACGAACGCGAATTTCTGAACAGAAGCCTAGTGCGTGCTGACGAGGTAATCAATGACCGCCTGGCGCTCCTCGGCGCTCAACTGCGCGCCGTTGCCGATCATGCGGTCCACGGTCTCGGTCCAGCCGGCCTCATCTTTATCCGCCGCGTCGATGCGTTCGCGCGAATGGCAGACCGTGCAGCGTTCGTCCACCAGCGCGTTACCGTCCAATGCCGTGGTGGTCGTTTCCCCACCGGTGCCTGACGTTGATTCAAAGCCCATGTTGTCGGGAGCGACCACAAACCACACCTCGCCCACATTCTGGCCGGTCGCGTCGCCAGGAACCACATCTTTGAACCAGTAGTACAGTGGCATCCCGTTGTAGGTTACCTGATAGGTGTCGTCGGTCCGTTCGGTGACGCCCAGCGTGCCCGTGACGCCTTCACCGGCGGTCGGCTGCATCGCTTCGGGAACCAGCAGCGGCGGCCATTTCACGGCACAGTCATCGTAGCAGTTGCTGACGTCGGTGGTGTCTTTGGTAAACAGGTATAGAGTCATGCCGTCCGGCCCAACCAGGAACGGTCCGAGCTCGTCATTGCCGCCCAGCGCCACCGTCGCGGGCTGGATCACGAACCACTTTTCGCCCACGTTTTGCCCGGTCGAATCGCCGGGAGCCATGTCCTGAACCCAGTAGTACAGCGGCATATCGTTAAAAGTAACCTGAAGTGTGCCATCGTCTCGCTGAATGGTAGCCAGCGTGCCTGCCAGACCGGGCTGAAGCGACGGCTCGCGCCCTGCTTCAACCGTCAGAGCGGGCCAGTTCGCGAGGCAGTCACCGGAGCAGTTGCTGACACCCGCGGTATCGTCGGTGAACATGTAGAGCGTCATGCCGTTCGGACCGACGAGGAATGACCCCAGTTCGTCGTTGCCGCCCAGCGATACATCCGCCGGCTTGACGACCCACCAGACGTCGCCGACACCCTGTCCCGTCGTGTCACCGGGTGCCTGATCATCGACCCAGTAATAGAGCGGCCAGCCGTTATAAGTCACCTGGAACGTGCTGTCGTCTGCGCGCTGGATGACGCCTAACCGGCCGGGGATCCCAGCGGCAAGCGTGGGCTGCTGGCCTTCTTCAACCGTCAGGGCGGGCCACTTCGCCAGACAGTCACCGGAACAGTTGCTCACGCCGGGAGTATCCTTCGTGAACAGGTACAGGGTCATGCCTTGTCCGTCAACCAGAAACGAACCGAGCTCGTCGGTGCTGCCCATCTGAACGGTTGGCGGCGTGTCCTGAGCCCCAACGACCGACAGCCCGACGACGGTCGCCAACAGCGCAATCATTGCCATGAACACAACGACTGGTACCGATTTTCGAGACATTTCTGTTTCCTCCGTATGCCAGATAATCGCAGCCCCGAACAGGCCGCTACACCCATACATACGTCAGGAATGATCGGTTTGGATTTATGTTAATCAAAATGGGGATATGAAAATCTGTTTTATGCGGCTACGGATGAACAGGTCGGAGAGCTTATTGAGAGCATAGGATGAGAAGCAATTTACGGGGATGTTTATGTAGGGGCGTATCGCAATACGCCCCTACCAGGCGTAACAATCGGCGATTGGTTATCGAGAAGGTTTTACCTCTCTACACAAGACCCGGCAGCGGTTCGCCCAGACGGATCTGCAAATCGGCCAGGGCTTCGTAGGCTGCGCCGCGCACCACCGGGTGGCGATCGCGCAGGGCAGCATACAGCGGCTTAACGGCTGAGATGTGGCCTATCCGGCCAAGCGTCTGCGCGGCCAGCACTTGATGCGCGGGCTGGCCCTCCTGAAGCACGCGGACCAACACCTGACGCGCGTTCGGCCCCGCCGGGACACCCTCACCGCGATCGGCGGCCCACTCGATCATCCACACCAGCGAATCCGCTTCGGGGTGCGCCCGCGGCCCGGCCCGTTCGGGCGAGCGCGCTGCCATGAACGCATCCTCGGCGGCGGTGCGGACATACCACTGTTCGTCTTCGAGCATGGCGTGATAGAGCGCGGCCAGGGCCCATGGCGCTTTGATACGGCTCAAGCCGTAAACGATCGCGCGACGGACCTCAATATCAGGATCACTGATGCCTTCGCGGAGGTACTGGTGACCTTCGCCGGGCAGTGCAGCCAGAGCTTCGGCAATCGCCCGGCGCAGTTCGGGCACGCCATGGAGCAAGCCCTGCGCCATCACGTCCAGGGAATTTTCGCTGCCAATCGCGCCCAGTGCCAGCCCTGCGGCCAGTTGAACCTCCCGATTAGGCGATTTGATCATGGCGGCGAGATCCCGGATGGCTTCGGGATCGCCGAGAGCGCCCATTCCGATACAGGCGATGCGCTGGATATACGGATCGGTGATGCGGAGCGCCTGCCGCAGAATAAACAGGATGTTCTTATCCCGCGAGGCGATCAGCCCGGCCATCGCCCGTGCGCGCACGGTGGGATACTGCTCTGGGGCCATCAGCGCGGCGGCTAACCGTTTGAACAGGTCCCCGCGCCACGGCGCATCGAGCGGCGCATCGGGCAGCCAGTGGATCAGATCAAACAGGGCGCTGTACAGCAGGTCAAGCGATTCGCTGAGCTTACGATTATAGGCGGGATTCAGGTTGATCTGGGCGGCGGCGAACGCCAGCGCGTCCTGCCATGTATCGTCCAGGGCACACTCCGCGGCCCGATCCGAACCGGCTTTGACCAGGCTTTCACTCGCCAGATACGACGTGATCAATGGGTGGGCAAAGCTGTAACGGCTGCTGCCACAGCCGATCAGCAAGCCGTCCTTAACCAGCGAATCGAACACGTCCTCGACCCTGGGCGCTTTTTGATCGGCGGGTGGTTTGTAGTTCGCCAGCGCGGCGTCCACGGTCTGCTGCAATGCCGCCCGTTCGAGCGGCTGGCCGGCTTCGAGCAGTTGAACCGCCAGCATGGACAGCATCCCGCGCCAGTCCGCGTTCGACAGGAGGCGCGCCGACAAGGCTTCGTACCAGCCCGGACGCCCGGTCAGGTGGGCATCGCCGGCCAGTCCGGTCCAAATTTTCAGGGTCACGTCGAGCATCGTGCGCCCCTGGTTATCAACCGAGATCTGGTGTATGACGTGTTCATCGGGGAGATCGGCCCTGGGCTGGCTGGTCCATGCTTTACCCCACCGCCGCGCCAGGATCTCATAATCCTCTTTGCGCCATGCCCGCAAATAGGTGGGTGTGAAGCCGAGGCTTGCCAGCGACTCGTAGCCCTCGACCGGCCCGGCGATCACGATCATATTCCGTCCGTACATGCTCAACAACTGCCGCAGCCAGAAGAAATACGTCTGGCGGGCGGCCGGCGCAAGCTCGTCGTAGCCGTCCAGCAGGATCAGCGCGCGTCCTTCTTCGAGCGCCGGATAGATCACACTGCCGACGACCTGCGACGTCACGCCGCGCACCTGCCGCTGGACCGCGCGAATCAGCGGTTCGGACGGATCGAGCGTTTCACTTTTCCCGTAGGCGGCGACATCAAATTCCAGGTCGCTCAGGTGAACCAGTACCGGCAGCAAACCGGCGATCTGGATCGGCGGCAGGCGGTTCTCATCGCTGGCACGTCCCAAAGCTTCGCGCTCGCGGGCGCGGGCATCGTGCAGCTTTTCGAGCGCCTGCTGCTGGATACGCGCGCGCTCCTCGACACGCTGTTTGCGTTGTTCGGCAGAAAGCCCTTCTTCCTCTTCCTGAATCGCCTGTTCGGTCATCGTGGCGAGGGTCTCGAAGCTGACCTGCCGCAGCGCCATCAATGCCAGCGTGGTCAGCGCCGTGCTCTTACCCAGCCCCTTGATCCCCAGGATGGCTACGTGGCGTTCACCTGCTCCCAGGTCGCTCAGCGCCATCGTCTCGATGTTGTAGGGCGCGTAACTCTGGGGCAGATCGTGGAACATCGGCACCAGTTGGAAGATGTCTTCGATCAGGGTGTCATCGGATTGAGGCAGCACGGGGCCAGGAGCCGCGATCAGCCGGGGCTCCAGCAGCAGATCCGTCAGGTTAAACAGGCTGCCGGCGACGTGGCGCTGTTCCAGGTAGCGGCGCAGGTCTTGCACATAACGCCGGTCGGCGGCGCGCCCAATGAATTCGCGCGTGCCCTCGATCTGAGTCTCCGCCAACTCCTGGATGCGGGCCAGCCGCCGGCGCGTGCGCCAGACCGCCAGCGATACGCCCGCCGCTGCCAGAAACCCTATCAGGAATGAGATCGGATCAAAACGCATAACAACCTCAGTTATGGGTAATTGGTGATTGGTTTTTGGTGGTGCGCCGTCCTCAAATACGGTGTCTTTTGTAGGGGCGGGTTTGTAAACCCGCCCAGGTTGACCCACCGGGTCGCCCCTACCATTCCTCGCGTTTGATTGGGTAAGGCAGTACGCGAATTTTCCTCGATTACCTTGAACTAATCACTAAAAACTAAAAACTGTAAACTAAAAACTGTTTACTCTGGTTCTAACCCACAGCGACCAGGATACGCCCGCAGCTCGTACACTTCACCAACTGCTCGCCCCGGCGTACCAAGATGATCACATTATCGGTTTGGCCGACCCGGCAGACGGAACACGAATCGTCTTCCAACACGGCGACAGCCTGCCCGCGTTTTTGCGCACGCAGCGACTCGTACAGTTCGAGATGGGCGGCGGTCATGCTCTCCGCGAGTGGCTGCCGCTCGGCCTTGAGGGTTTTGAGCTCGTGCTTCAGGCGGTGCAGTTCGTCGTTGAGGGTCTGCTGCTGCTGGTTCCACACCGATTTCGACCTCATGCAGCCGGGATTGCGCCTCGGCCAGGGCTGCCTGCAATTCTTCCGCCCGGATCATCGTTTCCAGCAGGTCGTCTTCCAGGTGTGCACGGCGGCGCTTTCGTTCCGCGATTTTGTTCTGAAGATCTGCCAGTTCTTTCGGGTTATGCACGCTGCCCCCGTACAGCCGCTCGGAGAACTGGGTGGTCTGGTCGCTCACCGTTTTGATTTCGAGGTTCAGATCCATCGCGTGTACTTCGTTGGGGCGCAGCCTGTCTTCCACTTCCTTGACCTGGGCTTGAGCCTGCTGCAGCGCCTGGTTTTGTTCGAGCGCCTCGTTCAGTTCGCGCACGCGGGCACGGATCCGATCGATAGCGGAGTCAAGTTTCTGAAGGCGGTACAGAGCGGTCGTTTGACTCATAGCTCCCTCAAGCTGGCGCATGGTGAATAACAGGATAGCATAGGCTGAGTATCGCCACAAATTGCTGCAAAGCCTGTGGGCGTTATACAATACGGGCGGTATACAAGCTTCTTACGAACAGGCTGGCCCGCCAGGGCCGGTGACAAGTTGCTAGGTTCCGGCGAGGTTGCCCATGCAAACACTCCGCTCCGCAGACGTCTCAACCGCCGAATGGCGCTGGGTGATCATCATCAGCGGCCTGCTGGTCGCGCTGACTCTGGTCCCCTACGCCTGGGCGTTGGCGCGCAATCAGTCCGATGATGATTGGCAGTTCATGGGCATGCTGTCCAACCCAAAAGACGGGGCGACCTACCTGGCGAAAATTGAACAGGGCCGGCGGGGCGCGTGGCTGTTTGAACTGCGCCATACACCCGAAGCGCATGACGGGGCGGGATTTCATTCGTTTTACCTTCTGCTGGGGCATATAGGCCGGATCACCGGGCTGTCCAGCCGGGTGTTGTTTCATCTGGCGCGGGTGGCGACGGGCTTCATCATGTATATTTCGATCTACCAGCTTGGCGCGACCATCTGGCTCCGGGTGCGGCCCAGGCGGCTGTTTTTTACGCTCATGGCCGTCGGCTCCGGGTTAGGCTGGCTGCTGCTGTTGTTTGACCCGGACAAACTGGCGGTCGATATTTCGCTTCCCGAAGCGTTCCCTTTTCTGGCGGCCTATACGAATCCGCATTTCCCGCTCAGCATTGCTGCGCTGGCGCTGATCGCGTCGGTGTACATTGTCGTGTTCCGGCGTGGATTCAAAGACCCGCCCCAGGTCGATAACGGCGGCCTGGGGGTCATGCTGCTCACGATGCTGCTGGCCCTGATCCAGCCGATCGCGCTGCTGCCGATCGGCGGGGCGCTGGCCGTTTATTTGCTGGTGCGGATTTATCTGACGCGCCAGTGGCCGATCCACGAACTGCGCTGGGCCTCGATGCTGTGGATGCCGGTGCTGCCTTTTGCCGTGTACGATTTCGCCGTCTTCCGCTTTAACCGTATCATGGGCGAGTTCAACGAACAGAACCTGACGCCCTCGCCGGCTCCGTACCTGTACCTGTTTGGCTACGGTTTGCTGCTGCTGGTGGCACTGCCGGGCCTGATCCGCGCGATCCGGCGCTTCGAGCGTGATGGCGATCAGTTGATGCTGCTGTGGTTTTGCGTGAACGTGGTCGGCCTTTATGCCCCGTTCAATCTTCAGCGCCGTCTGGCTCTGGGGTTGATCATTCCGCTGGTGTATTTTGCCGTGCGCGCGCTCGAAGATTACTGGTTCTACCGCGTGCCAGAAAAATGGCGCGCCCCGGCTATGATCGCGCTGATTGTGTTTATCGTGCCCACCAATGTCCTGATGCTGATCATTCCCTTGTTCGGCGTGGTATTTGATCCCGACAGCGGGCTGGATAAGGGCATGCTGGTCGAAACCGAGTACTGGTATGCTTATGAGTGGCTCGCCGATCGACGGAGAAGACGATGCGGTGGTGCTGGCGTCGCCGAATGTCAGCATGTGGGTTCCGGCCTATACCACGCAGGTGGTCGTTTATGGGCATCCGTATGAAACAGTGCCGAATGATGAGCGGCTGACCCAGGTTGAGGATTTTTATCGCGGGGCCGACTGTACAACGCTGCTCAGCGCCGACCTGCCTTTCACGGTGCGTTATATCCTGTGGGGGCCGCGCGAGCAGCACTTCGCCGCCACCGATGAGGACGAGGAAATGACCTACCCGGACGCCGGGAAGTGTATTCGAGAACTGCCGGAAGATCGGATCGAACAAAGGGTCGATATAGGTGAAGGCAAGCGTCAGGTCACGATCTTTGTTATTCGCCATCCCTGATTCCGCGCGTTTTGTGGGAGGGCTCGCCGTCGTTCTGGCGGCGTTTTTATTGGCGGCAGGGCTTGGACCTGACAGCCTGCCCTTTCCGCCCGGCGCGGATTTTTCGGACGCGGTGACGAGTCACTGGCCGAACGCGCTGTTTTTCCGGCGCGTCGTGCTGGACGATCACACGTGGCCGCTGTGGCGTCCGCTGATCATGAGCGGGCAGCCATTTGCGGCTAACCCCCTGAACAAAGTCTGGTACCCGCCGCAGTGGTTGGTGCTGGTGCTGCCGCCGATCCTGCATCTGAACCTGCTGACCTGGCTGCATCTCGTCATTGCCGGGGCGGGTGCGTGGGCGTGGAGCCGTTCGACCGGGCTGTTACCCTGGCCGGCAGCGCTGGTCGGCGTGGGCTATGCGTTCGGGCCGCGCCTGATCGCATCGGCGGGCGCGGGGCACCTCGATCTCATCTACGCGGCCGCGTGGTATCCCTGGATGCTGTGGGCTGCGTTCCGGCTGGTGCCGTTGATCCCCGCGAGGCGGGCGGCGCTGGCGCTCGGCAATATTCGCGGCGCTGTGTTTTCTGGCCGACGTGCGGATGTGCGCGTATGCCTTTGCCGTGACCGCCGTCTATCTGCTCTGGCTGTGGATGCGGATTCCCGCTGACCAGAGACGGAATGCCCGGCGCGGCGTACTAACGCATCTGATCGTCGCCATGCTGCTGGCGGCGGGACTCACAGCCGTGCAGTGGGTGCCCCTGCTGCTGTACCGCGCGAACCTGTCACGGAACGGGATGTCGCTCGACGACGCGGCGATTCACAGCCTGACGGTGGGCCGCTGGTTCGGCCTGCTGATCGGAGATCACGGCGGGACGTGGGAAACGATGGTCTACGCGGGCATCAGCACGCTGGCGCTGGCGGTCGTGGCGCTGCTGAAGCGTCCGCGCGCGCTGGCACTGTGGGGCGTGATGCTGCTCGTGATCATGCTGTGGTCGATGGGCGATCAGTTTGTCTTCTGGACGGCGCTCAACCGCCTGATCCCGGCTTTGCGCTGGTGGCGCGTCCCGCCGCGCGCGTGGCTGGCGGCGGCGCTGATCCTGCCCTATCTGGCCGGGTGGGGCGCGCAGTTGATCGCCGCTGTCCCCGCCGGATCGACGGGCGGCGCGGCTGGGCGTGGTGGCGCTGCTCGGCGGCGGGATGGTGTGCGGCGTGTTCGGGTCGCTCACCCTGTCGTCGCAGCTTGAACTGACCGCGCTGATCGGCCTGTTTGCGCTGCCGCTGGCGGCGCTGGTGATGCTGCTGGTCATCTTCAGGCGGGCGAGCGCGCAGACAGCGATGATGCTGTTCACGCTGGTCGTCGCGGCGGACGTGCTGTGGATCGACCGGACGCTGATCGTCGGGCGCAGCGAGCGCGAATGGCTCGATCCGTACCGGGAACTGGCCGGCTATCTGAAGGACGACGGCGCGACGCGCGTCTATTCGCCCACCTACAGCCTGCCGCAGCAAGCCGCCGCCTATTGGGATATTCCGCAGTTTGGCGGGGTGGACCCGTTCCAGTTCGCCGCGTATGTTGGGGCGGCCCAGGCCGCCACCGGCGTCCAATCGGATGGTTACAGTGTCACGATCCCGGCCTATCAAACAGACGACAACGGCAGCGACGGCGAAGTCCGAACGCGACCGGCTGAACCGCGCGAACCGTGCCGCGCCGATCGATGCCCGGCAGTTGGGCCGCTGGCTGGTATCGCACGTCGTATCCGCGTATCCCATCGAGGTGGATGGGTTGGAGCTTGCCACCCGGATCGGAGAGGTATACGTATACCGCAACACGTTCGCACCCGACGTCGCGCTGACCTGGGACGGTCCAAACCGGGTGACGATCCAGGCCGGAGAGCCGTATACCGGCGAATTGTACGCTGTGGCGGGCGGGCGCTGGCGCGATCAGGATGCGCTGCCCGGTCTGCCCGGCGCGGTGGACAAACCGGCGCAGACGTGGACATACGAATACGACGCGTCTGAAATTACGCTGAGCTTACTGGTGGCGGGCCTGCTGCTGGCGGGCGCGGCGGCTGTCTGGTGGGGGCTGATCCGTGAGTGACCTGGGGACCATATCGCGGCGCGAATGGCGGCGCGTGGCCATCTTTGCCGCGCTGGTCATGCTGGCAACAGCGATTCCGTACCTCGTCGGCTGGCTCTCCCAGGGTGAGGACTGGGAATTCGGCGGTTTTCTGTTTGGCGTGGACGATGGCACCAGCTATCTCGCCAAGATGCGTATCGGCGCGCGGGGCGACTGGCTGTTCACGCTGCGTTACACATCCGAGCCGCACGACGGCGCGCTGCTGTTTCTGCCGTATATTCTGCTTGGCAAGCTGGCCGCGCTGTTCGTCGCGCCCGACAGCCCCGATCTCCCCACGGCGATGGCGATCACATTCCACGCGGCGCGGCTGGTGTGCGGCTTTGTGCTGATCCTGGTCAGCTATCGATTCGCGGCCGTGTTTTTGCGCGCGCCCGGATCGCGCTGGCTGGCGCTGGTGCTGATCACGCTGGGCGGCGGGCTGGGCTGGCTGCTCAGCCTGTTGGGCGCGGGCAAATGGCTGGGCTCCCTGCCCGTCGATTTTTACGTGCCGGAAGGCACCAGCTTCCTGATCCTGTTCGGACTGCCGCATCTGGCGCTGTCGCGCGCGCTGATGCTGACCGGATTTCTGCTGCTGTTTCGCGCGCTGCGGATCGCGGAGTCCCCGCGCGGCTGGCGGCGCGATTCGGTGCTGGCCGGGTTGTGCTGGGTCGGGATGGGGCTGTGCGTGCCGTTTTACATCGCCGTCGTTTATCTCGTGCTGGGCGCGTGGGGGCTGGCGGCGTGGATACGGACGCGGCGGTTCCCGTGGGCGCTGTTCTGGCGCGCGATCACTGCCGGGTTGGTCGCGCTGCCGCTGCTGCTGTATAACAGCGTCGTGTTTCTGACAAACGATGTGTTGGGCGAGTGGTCCGCCCAGAACCGGCTGCCATCCCCGCACCCGCTGCATTACGTGTTGGGATATGTCGTGCTGGCCGTGCCCGCGATCGTCGCGCTGCGCTGGGCGTGGCGAAAAGGAACAGCGCAGGCGAATTGGCCTTATCTGCTGCTGGCCGCCTGGATCGTGCTTGTTCCGGTCGCGGTCTACCTGCCGATCAATGTGCAGCGCCGGCTGGCGGAAGGGGTGATCGTGCCGCTGAGTATCCTGGCGGTGGCCGGGCTGCGGCTGATGGCGCGGCATCAAAGTCGATGGCGCAGGGCCCGATCGATCGTGCTGGCGCTGGCTCTGCCGACGGCGCTGCTGCTGTGGCTGGGTGGGACGTTCAGCGCGCTGTCGCCGGGCCGCCCGATCTTTCATCCACGCGACGAACTGGCGGCGCTGGACCGGCTCAACGCCATCGCGCCGGAAGATTCGGTCGTGCTCAGCCTGAAAGAAACCGGGAACTATCTCCCCGCGCGGACAGATCTGCTGCCCTACGTCGGGCACGGTCCGGAGACGATCCACAGCGACGAAAAGAAAAAGCAGGCCGACCAGTTCTTCGCCGGGACGCTCGACGCGCAGGCCCAGACCGATCTGCTCCGCGCGGTGGATTATGTCTTTTTCGGGGAACTGGAACAAGAGAAGGGGTCGAGTCCCGAACTCGCCTGGCTGCGCGATCCGATCCCGGCGAGGCCGGTGATCTCGGTGGGCTCCTATCGCGTGTATGAGGTTCCGCATGATTAAGCGCGATGTGCTGTCGTGGCTGCCGTTCGCCCTGCTGATCGGGGTGCTGCTGGCGCTGTTTTTCCCGCTGCTCACGGGCGTGACGCTGTTCTGGGGACTGCCCGCGCTGCAATTTTATCCCTGGCGGCAGTTCGCCTTTTCGGAACTCAGCGCGGGGCGTCTGCCCGCCTGGAATCCGTATGTCGGGGCGGGCGCGCCGCTGCTGGCGAATTTCCAGACCGCCGTCTTTTATCCGCCGAACTGGCTTCACCTGCTGCTGCCGGACGTGCCGGCCATGTCCCTGATCGCGCTGCTGCATGTCGTCTGGGCGGGGATCGGGATGGGGCTGTTCACCCGGTGCGCTGGGATTATCCCCGTTTGGGCGCGGGATCAGCGTGCTGTCCTATGCGCTGTCGGGCTACCTGATCGCGCGGCTGGGATCGTTCCCCACGGCGGCAGCCGGCGCGTGGATGCCGTGGCTGTTCTGGCTGGCGCATCGGGTCGTTTCACGCCGCGATCCGCGCACCGTGTACGAAGTACACGCCGTGGGTTGGCTGGCGCTGGCCTTCGGGATGCAGCTCCTGGCCGGGCACGCGCAGACGACGTTATACAGCTCGTTTGGCGTGGGGCTGTATGTGCTGTGGCGCGCGGCGCAGGATCGGCGCGGCGTGGGCGGGATCTTGCTGGCCGGGGTGGGGGTCGCGCTCGGCGCGGGTGTGGCGGCAGTGCAGTTGATCCCGACGGCGGAATACCTGCAAGAATCGCAGCGATCCGGCGGCCTGGATTATGAGACGCTGGCGAACCTGTCCTATCACCCACTGCGGCTGTTTACGCTGCTCAGCCCGGACTTTTTTGGCACGCCCGCCGATGGCAGTTATCTCGCCAAGGGGATTTATTTCGAGGATGCCGCGTATATTGGGGTGATCCCGCTGATCTCGGCGTTGGCGGCTATCACCGGCTGGATCCGCAAGCGCCGCGCGCTCGATGTATTTCCCACCTTTCGCAGCGTGCCGTTCTGGGCGGGACTGGCGCTGATCGCGCTGGTGATCGGCATGGGCCGGCATGGGCCGGTCTTCCGCCTGCTCTACGACACGGTGCCTACCTTTGACGCCTTCCGCGAGCCGGTGCGCTGGCTGATCCTGACCGAGTTCAGCCTGTGCGTGCTGGCCGGGATCGGCACGGATCACTGGGGGCGCGGCCGGTGGGTGGTGTTCTGGTCGCGGCTGGCGGCGGCGGGCGGCGGCGCGATGGTGCTCATGGCGCTGGTCGCGCTTTACACCATGGAGATGGACTCCGACACTCTGCGCGTGCTGTCGCAGGGGATCATGGTGTTGGGCTGCGGGATGGTCGGGGCGGCGCTGCTGACGCTGACCCAGCCGGTCGATCCGGCAGTGAATCCGTGGCCGGGTGCGCCGCGCCTCTGGCGGGTGATCGTGCTGGTCTTCGTGGCGCTCGATCTGGCGTGGATGGCGCACGGCCTGAATCCCACCGTGCCGGATGCATTCTTCGACATCCACAAGCAGGGAGATGTTGACGACGGGCGCATTTACTGGTTCGACGACACCGAGCGCGCGGTGACGTTCGGCTCCGAAGGCGACGCGGATACGCCGCCGATCCAGGGCTATTTCGACGTGACCGATTACCGCGTCGCGGTGGATCACTGGCGCGAGGTGCGCGCCTCGCGACTGCCGAATATCAACATGCTGGATCGGATCCCCGCGCTGAACAACAACGATCCGCTGCTGCCGGCCGATCACAGCCGGTATATCGATCTGATCGAGGAGGTGGGCGCGGACGCAGCTCCTTTGTTGCACGCGGCGGGCGTGACACAAGTCTACGGCATGGTGCCGGACGGCTGGCAGGGCGAAAACCCCGCGATTGCGCCGTATGCGGACGAGGTCGTGCAGGCGTGGCTGGTGCCGGAGGCGCTGTGGCTGGATCCGGATGAGGCCATCGAAGACGCGCTGCGCGATCCGTCCTGGGATCCGATGCAGACGGTCATCCTGACCGGGACGCCGGACGCTATCCCACCAGGATCAGCGGGCGGGGAGGTCGCCCTGGTGAGCGCGGAACCGTCCGAGCGGCGCTACCGTGTCAGCGCGGACGGCGCGGCTTATCTGGTCATCGCGGAGACATGGTACCCCGGCTGGTCGGCTGCGGTGAACGGCAACACAGCCAAACTCTACCGCGCAAACCTGGCTTTTCAGGCCGTCGCTGTGCCCGCCGGCGAGAGTGATGTCGTGCTGCGTTACGAACTCCGCCACTGGCGGCTGGGGGTGGGTATCTCACTGCTGTCGCTCGTTTTGATCGCCGCGCTGATCATCGCACCGCGTTTCAGGCGCGTCTCCCATGGCTGAGCCGCTGCCCTTCGTCACCGTGATCATGCCGGTGCGCAACGAAGCGCCCATGATTAGCCGCGCGCTGCATGCCGTGCTGGCACAGGATTACCCGACGGATCGCCTTGAAGTTGTCGTTGTCGATGGGTTATCCACCGATACGACCGCCGAGCAGGTGCAAGTCTGTGGCGGCGCGAGATGAGCGGGTCACACTGCTCGCCAATCCGGGCCGGATCCAGGCGCGCGGTTTTAATATCGGGCTGCGCGTGGCGCGGGGTGAGATCATCATCCGGGTGGATGGGCGCACGATTATCGCGCCGGATTACGTGCGGCGCTGCGTGGAGCATCTGCGCGCGACAGGGGCGGCCTGTGTCGGTGGGCCGCTGCGTTATACCGGCGTCACATCAATGGGCCGTGCGATCGAGGCGGCATATCGCTCGCCATTTTGTGTGCCGAGCCGTCAGCGTATTAGCCGCGATGCCGGATATGCCGATACGGTTCCCCTGGGCGCGTGGCCCCGCCGCGTGTTTGACGAGGTGGGGATGTTCAACGAGGCGCTGAGCGTCAACGAGGATTACGAGTTCAACTACCGGGTACGCAAGGCGGGCGGACGAATCTACCTCAGCCCGGATATACGCTTCTGTTACTACGGACGCCAGACGCTCGGCGCGCTGTGGCGGCAGTTTTTCCGCTATGGACGCGGCAAGCCGCGTGTATTGGCGCAGCATCCCGCGTCGATCCGCCCGCGCCACGTGGTTCCCCCGCTGTTTGTCGCGGCACTGATCGGCGGCGGGCTGCTGGCCCCCTTCAGCCCCCGGATCGCGCGCCTGTGGCGGTGGATGCTGCTCAGCTATGGAGCGGCCAATCTCGCCGCGTCGATCCAGCAGGCCCGCCGCGATGGCTGGGACCGGCTGCCGCGTCTGCCCGCCGTGTTCGCCTGCATCCATCTCAGTTGGGGCAGCGGGTTTTTGCTGGAAGCCGCGCGGCTGATAGTGGGAGAAGCTGTAAATCCTGATACTCGCTGATTGATCTCGACTGGCCTCACCCCCCAAATCCCCTCCCCGGCCAAGCCGAGAGAGGGACATCGCGCCATCAAGTCCCCCTCTCTAACTCGGTTGGAGAGGGGGAGCCGACCGAAGGTCGGACGGGGGATAGGGGTAAGTCTTTACCCCGACGCCACGAATAGAATCAGCACGATCCACAGCGTGCTGTAGAGCAGCGGGCGGCGGTGATGGTGCCGCGCCGCATAGAGCACAACCATCAGCACCAGACCGGGGACAAACCGCAGCAGACCCAGAAATTCGCGGTAGGTCGAGAAGGGTATAAAGGGGATGATCGCTGCGTTGGTCAACAGCAGGCAGGCGTACAGATCCGCCCGCTTGAGCCGCACGTCGCGGAGGGTATGCCACAGCGCCCACAGCGCCGGCAGGATGACCGCCGGCAGGATAAACAGCAGCCCCAGCACGATAAACGCCGCAAGGCTGCCCTCGGTCGCGATTTTCAACACGCCGAGAAATGGCACGATCTCAAAGGCTGACGCCTTCGCCCCGCCCGATCCCGCGCCGAACTCGCCCAGCCAGACATAAAGCGCGACCTGCCACGCGACGAACGGCACGCCGACGATCAGCGCCAGCCGCAGCGCATCCTGCCAGCGGCGGCTCAATACGAAATAAAGCAGATACCCGGCGGCAAACAGGGCGGTCGTCTCTTTGGCGAGCACAGCCAGCGCCAGCAGGATCGCGGCCTGCCAGGGCTTGTGGCGCTCTCCGCACCAGATCGCCGCGACAACCAGCCCGTAAGCCAGCGGCTCGCTGGTGCTGAGGCGCACGGCCATCACCAGCCCGACGAACAACCCGTAGCTGAGCGCATACCACCGGCTGACGCGCTCCGCCGCCAGCAGGTCTTCGAGCAGCGCCGTCGCGCCGACCAGCGCGATCAGGTTGATCAGCACCAGCGCCCAGGCGATAAGCGGCTCCTGCCCCAGACTCAGCACGCGCGCCAGCGCTGGCAGCAGGATCCGCTGCATGCGGTAGGCGGGCACGTCGAGACAGTCCGGCGATCCGGCGGGGTCGCGCGCGATATAGTAGGCGAACTGGCCGTCGTAACCTTCGTCGTCCTCATCACAGTCGCTGCCATCGTGTCCCGCACACGGCGCAAAACAATCCCCCAGCGAGACAAAGACTTTCGGATCGGCATCGTTGATCACAAAAATCGCGGCAAGGTACAGCAGCGTGACGATCAAAACGAGCATCCAGGGGCGAAGGCGCGTATAATAGAACATAAGGTCTATTTCACCGTTCCAGCGAGGTGAAGAATGCCAATCTCATTCAACGAGAAGGTTTATGCGTTGGTGCGGCATATCCCGCCCGGCAAGGTGTTGAGTTATGGACGCGTGGCCCAACTGCTCGGCATGCCACACGGCGCGCGCGAGGTCGGCTGGGCGATGAGTTTGCTGCGTGATAAGACGGTGCCATGGCATCGCGTGGTTAATGCTCAGGGCCGCGTCAGCATCAAGGGAAAGCCGGAAGCCGCCGCTCTGCAGCGCGCCCGCCTCGAAGCCGAGGGCATCACCTTCAACAAGTATGATCGGCTGGATATGGAGCGCCATCAATGGGATCCGGCCCCCCCGGAAGTTGAGCAATTCATGCAGAAGGCACGCGGCAAAGAATCAGACCCGGATACAGCGAGTTAACCTCACCCCCCGCCCCCCTCTCCACACGCGGAGAGGGGGAGTCGCTTAAGTCCCTCTCCGTTTACGGGGAGGGATTTAGGGAGGGGTAAAAGCCCTATGATCGCGACGGCGGACGCGGACGCGTTTCCTGCGCGCGTGCGGACGGGCTGCGCCCGACGATCCGGGCGTCGCCAAACGGCTGCACGATAAATTCGACCATGCCGCCTTCGTAGTACCAGATCGGGGCGGACTGGCCGTCGAGCAGCACGCTTTCCGGCTCACCGGAGATGCCGACTACCTCCACGCGAAGCTGTTTGTAGGGCGGCTGGTACTGCCCGGCGCGCCGCCACTCGATCGCAAACTGGCCGGATGGCAGGAATTTGCAGGTAAAGTACGACCAGCGGTAGTCGCCGCGCTGGTAATCCATGCCTTCGCCGGCGTCTTCATACAACGTCGTATCGCCGCTGCCCGCGAAGACGCGCAGCCGCGCTTCGTCAGGCGGCTGGCTGCCCACGTACTGGATCGTCGGCCACATCAGCAGCACCCGCCCGGCACGCACATAGATCGGCATCCGGTCGAGCGGAGCCTGCACCGTGAAAGAGCGCGCGCCGTCGGTCAGCTTGCCGGTGTCGTATTCATACCAGACGCCCCGCGGCAGATACACCTCTCGCTGAGTCGCGCCGCGCTCCAGAATGGGCGCCACCAGGATCGAATCGCCCAGCATGAAAGCGTCGTCCACATCGCGCAGGCTCTCGTCGGTCGGATCGACCATAAACAGCGGGCGCACGATCGGCGTGCCGTCCTGGGCACACCGCGCAAACGCGGAATAGATCGTCGGCAGAAGCTGGTAGCGCAGTTCCAGGCAGCGGCGGATGATTGTTTCGTACTGCTCGCCGTAGCTCCACGGTTCCTGCGGGGCCGTGCCGATCATGGTGTGCGCGCGGAAATAGGGCAGCATGCTGCCCAACTGCATCCAGCGCGTGAATAACTCGCCGTCCGGCTCGCCCGCGAACCCGCCGACGTCCGCCCCTGTGAAGGCCATACCCGACAGCCCGTTGTTGAGCACCATGCTGATACTCAGCCGCAGGTGATCCCAGGTGGAGGCATTATCGCCCGTCCACGTGGCGGCGTAGCGCTGTGCCCCGGCATAGGCGGCGCGCGTCAGAACAAAGGGGCGCTTGCGGGCATACTGCTTTTGCAGCCCTTCGCGGGTAGCGCGGGCCATCAGCATACCATAGACGTTATGGCCGCCGGCGGCATGGGTCTGCCCGGCGCTGTCCCAATTGTGCTGCACATAATCGGGCAGCGTGGAATCGCGCTGGAACGTGATCACCGACGGCTCGTTCATATCGTTCCACAGCCCGCTGAACCCGGCGACCGTCAGCGTCGAAAGCTGCGCGGCCCACCATGCCCGCACCCGCGCGTCGGTGAAATCCGGGAAGCAGGCTTTGCCGGGCCAGGCCGGGGCGACGATCGGCTTATCATTCGGCAGCTTGAGCAGCAGGTTCTCGCGCAGCGCCTCATCATAGACCGGGTAGCCGGGCTCGGCCTTGATGCCCGGATCGAGATTCGCCACGGCCTTAAAACCCTGTTCCGCCAGATCCGCCAGCAGATTGGGCAGCAGCGGGAAGCGCTCGCGGTTCCAGGTGAAGATCCGGTAGCCGTCCATATAGTCGATGTCGAAATAGAGCGCATCGCAGGGCAGGCAGCGGCGGCGGAACTCGTGCGCCAGCGTGCGGAACGTGTTTTCCGAATTGTAGCTCCACCGCGACTGGTGGAATCCGAGCGCCCACATCGGCGGCAGCGGCATCCGCCCGGTCAGGTCGGTGTACAACTTCAGGACAGCGGGCACGGTTGGCCCGGCGAACAGGTAAAAACGCAGTTCGCCATCCTCGGCCAGCAGCGTCATTTCGTCGGCTTTCGCCGCGCCGAGATCGGCCGATCCACGCGCCGGGTTATCCCAGAGAATGCCAAATGCCAGACTGTCGCGCGTGCCGACATAAAACGGGATGCTGGTGTAGACCGGATCATCCCCGCGCGCGTAGCCGGGCATGGGATCGGCGTTCCACAGCGCCCAACGCTTACCGCGCAGATTGAGCGCGTGGGCGCGCTGGCCCAGGCCGTAACTGTGTTCGTCGCGCGGCAGGCGGCGAGTCCAGCGTACTTCACTGTCGCGCCACGCGATCCCCCCGGCGTCCTCGCTGATGATCTGCCCGTCGGCCGTGGCGAAACTCAGCCGGCAGCCGTCCCGGTGCACGCGGCAGACCAGATGATCGGTGAAGGCCGTAAAAACAGGCGGCTCGTCGCGAAATTGCACCAGGGGATGCGGCCAATCAGAGCGGGCAACCGCATACGAGAACGGGGCGGGAAAATCCGGCGTGGGGCGCATCCGCACACGGACGATCTCGGCGGTCAGAAAACTAATCTCCACATAGGCGTTTTCGGTGTGGATCACCAGACCGTGCGGGCGCTTTTCGATCGATTTGACGTCGCCTAACGACTGCACCCGGCCGCGCGGCCGCGAACGTCCAAAGCGGTAATTCAAGGCGCGAACCGTCGCTTTGTACTGGACCGCGCGCAAGGCCGCTTGCAGCCCTAAACCCTGGGCTACCTGCACGATCGTCTTAACACTGGCTTTGGTCATTGCCGGGTCCTGATTTGAATACGGTACCGCACAAGATAATCATAACGTAGGCCGGCCCGTGAGAAAAATCCGCTGTGAGAGCAGCCGCATCAGCGCTTGCGCGCGATCAACATGGTCGTGAAGTTGAACGTCCAGGGCAGGATCACGCGCAGCACCGACGCCAGACGGTCCGCCAGCCATGTCGTCTCATAATAGCCACCCCCCTTGCGGAACGGCCCGCCGAGGCCCCACAGGGTATAGGCATGACTGGTCGGCCGGATCAGCAGCACCTCAAAGCCGGCTTTTTCCAGTTCGGCCTTGAGATCGTGCTGCGTATAGGCGCTCTCGTAGAAGTCGTCATCGGTGAGACGGCTCCGGTTCAGCAGGTGGCGCTTCCATTCGACCACCCGGTGTACGATGTTCGGATAGGGGATAGTCAGCACGATGATTCCGCCGGGCACTAACACGCGGCTGGCTTCGTTCAGCGCCGGGCCGACGCCCTGCTCGAAGTGTTCCAGCACGCCAAAGGAGAGATAGCCGTGCAGGGATCGATCTTTGTAGGGCAGGGCGTGGACATCGCCCGCCTGCAAGCTGAGCGTCGGATCGTAGGCGCGCGAGGCGCGCAGCGCGTTGACCGCGTAATCCAGCCCGATCATGCGGAAGCCCATATCGCGCAGAACGATCAGCACCGCGCCCAGGCCGCTGCCCGCTTCGAGGATCAGGCCGTCTTTCGACAGATAGGCCGGGAACACCCCCAACTGATCGCTGACGCGCTTCTCTCTCAGCGCGCGCAGCTCGACCTCCACATTCGCGTTGGCCCAGATGTCCTCCCAGGACTGGCGCGTTTTGTCGTACAGATCAGGCGTTGGCTGATTCTGTCATGGTATTTTGTTCCGTTCAAGCTGTTTGATCACGCGGGCAGGCACACCGCCGGCGACCGTAAAATCGGGCACGTCGTCGCGCACGACCGCACCCGCCGCGATACCGCGCAGCGCCCGATCCTCACACCATGCAGGATCGTGGCGTTCGCGCCGATATACGCCCCTTCGCCCACGGTGATCGGGCCGCGTTCGGTGGGATACAGGTGATCGCGTAACGGCGATTGCCCCACGTCAATATGCGTGAGCAGCGTCACGCGCATGGAGAGCGTGCAGCGCGGTTCGAGCGTGATTGGCGCGGCGAGGTCAAAAAAGGCGGCTTTGCCCACGTGGCAGCCGGGGCCGATCGTCAGACCGCCCAGGCCGCCCGCGACGTTGTGAACGATCAGATGGGTCTCGATGTCCGCGCCGGGGCCGATCTGTGCGCCGAGCGCGCGCAGAAGCGGCATAACGGCGTGTTTGCGCGCCTGCGTGATGAGCAGCGCGGCGTCCTCTAACTCCCCAGATGGCCCGCACCCAACGCGCACGCATCACCAGCACGGTAACGCTGATCGCGCGCCACAGCACACGATAGCCGCCTGTCAGCAGCTGGAGCGGGTCAGGCATGGCGCACCTCATTGACCAGTTCCACCAGCCGTGCCATGCGCTGATCATAGGTGTGATGGGCGTGGACGTGCGCCTGTCCGGCGGCGGCGATGCGGCGGCGCTCGTCGTCGTGATCCAGGTAGTGGCGCACCAGTTCGCGCAAGTGATCGAGATCGCGGTACGTGACCAGATGCTCGCCCACCGTGAACCATGCGTGTACGCCGGGGCAGTCGTTCACCACCTGGAACGCGCCCACTCCGCAGACCTCAAACAGCCGCATGTTGCCGCCGTAGCGCATAAAATCGCCGTGGGTGTTGATCACAATCTTTGCCGCCTGGGTGATGCGGAGCATCTCCTCTCCAAGTGCCGCGCCGCGATAAAACGGCCGCAGCGACGGTGGCACCTCATGCACGCTCCAGATGCCCAGATCAAAATCGCGCAGGGCTTCCAATGCCTCGATGCGCTCACGATACAACTTGTATGGCACAAACGTCCCGACCACGCCGACAGCACAGGCGTAACGCCCGCGCTCGTCGTCGGTGAGATCAAACGGATGGTGAAAATCGGGATCGATCGCCGCAAGGGGCAGCGTCTCGACACGCCGCGCGCCGAGTTCGCGCCACTGCATCGCGTGGTAAAAATCGTTGGCGACGACCAGATCGACCAGCGGGGCCGCCGCGCGCTCCACCGGCCGCGAGAATACCACCGGCGATGTGCCACAGCCGTAGACGATCACCGCGCCGTGATCGCGCTTAAGCGCCGCCAGCGTCTCCGGCAGGATCACCTCATTATCGCCGGTCAGCACGATCACATCCGGCTTAAAATCGGCGGCGTACCGGAGCAGGCGGCGGTTGCGCAAACGAAAATCGGGGTTGAGCGATGGCACCCGCGCCGCCAACGCCGTGATCGCCCGGCCCACGGTGAGCCGCTGTGTCATGCGAAGCTGGCCGGATCGCGCCCAGGGCCACGCGCTCTCGCTGCGCCAGAAGACGGCGCAGGTATGGCCGAGCTTGCGCAGCGCCTTCACCCAGAAAAAATGTCCCTGCGACGGCGGGAACAGCGGATCCTCGGGCATTGCGCGGCGGGCTTTGTCGAGTTCGCCGGGATGGTGCAGAGACGCGACAAACAGGATTCTCATGCCAACCGCCGCTTCCAATAGCGCCCAATGATCGCGCCGCCGGGCATGGCGATCGCCAGCCGGTAGAGCAGATCCCAGTCGTCTTTGCCGATGACGCCGAAGCCAAGCACGGCCGCCAGATAGACCGGCCCGCCCGCCAGCGCCGCCAGCAGGGGATGAACGTCGCGCAGCAGCAGCACAATCCCGGCCAGCAGCAGCGCCGCCAGCGCCAGCCGTCCCAGGTGACGCAGCACGCGCGCCCACCAGCCCGCCGGAAACGTGAACGAGCGCACGATCAGCACCAGGATCACCGACTCCGCGATCAGCGTGGCCAGCGCCGACCCCGCCACGCCGATCGACGGCAGCAGCAGGATGTTGAGGGCAATGTTCAATACCAGCCCGCCCATGCGGATGATCATCAGCCACCGCTGCTGGTTCTGCACGAGCAGGGCTTTGGAGAACACATTGCCGACCATCGTCACGACGGTGAACCAGATCAGGATTTGCAGCACATCAGCCGTTTTGGTGTATCCCTCGCCAAACACCCACGCCGAGAGCGGCACCGCCAGCAGCGAGGTAAAGATGGCGATGGGCAGGCTCAGGATCAGGTTGAAGAACGAGAGCTTCTCGATCATGAAGTCGAACATCTCGCGCTGCCCGCTGGCATAGGTGCGCGACATCAGCGGGAAGACGGCGACCATCACCGTCACGCTGAGCAGTTCGATCACGCCAAACACGATCACGAATCCCGCCGTCAAGCTGCCCGGTGCTGTCTTCCCCGATCATCGCCGTGGTGATCAGCTTGTCGGCGTGGGTATAGGCCAGCGAGAGAAACGACGTGATCGCGATCGGCGCGCCGTTGCTAATCAGCGCCCGCGCGATGGCGCGATCCACCGGGAAAGTAGGGCGAATGTCAAAACGAAGCAGGACCGCCCAATAGACCGCCGCGCGCACCAGCCCGGCGATCAGCGTGACGGCGTACAATTCCCACAGCCCGCCGCCGCCCGCCAACACCGCGCCCGCCAGCGCGACCAGCAGCATAATGTGCCCGGTGGCGATCACGGCGGGGATGACCATGCGCTCCATCGCCAGAAGCTGGTTGTGGCACATATTGCCGAGCGTATCGACCAGCAGATTCACGGCGGCAAGCGCCAGCAGCGCGCGCAGATCGGCGTCATATCCGAGCAGCAGCGCGGCGATCGTCAACACGACGTAGCCCACGGCGGCGAAGACCGGCTGCAAGGTCAGCGTGGCGGCGAGATAACGCCCGGCATCACGCGGGCGGTTGGCGATGTCGCGGATCACGATCAGGCCCATGCCGAATTCGGGGAAGGATGCGCCCACCGCCAGCAGCGCGCCGATCGTGCCGTAGACGCCGTACTCGCGGGTGCCGATCCAGCGCGCCAGCATCAACTGCCAGACGAACAGCAGCCCCTTTGAGGCGATGTTGGAGAGCGCCAGCGCGGCCGCGTTGCGGGCGGCGCGTTTCGCCGTCGCGGAGCTAAATCCTTCGGCGGTGTCCTGGGCGGGCGGGATGCGATCGGCGGGTGCGTCCAATATGGTCATTATCCGGCGGCGTGGCGATGCATGACGTCCTGATAGACGGCTTCCAACTGCGTGACCACCTGCGGCCACGTATAACGCGCGCGGACCAGATCCCGCGCGGCGCGTCCCATACTAGCGCGGCGCTCCGGGTCGGTCAAGAGCGCGCACAGCCCCACGCGCAGCGCCTCCACCTCGCGCGCCACGACGAGTCCCCGCCCCGGCGTCGATCACTTCCGGGAAATTGCAGCCGGGCGTCAGCAGGACGGGCAGTCCGCACGCCATCGCCTCGAGCACGGCCATCGAGAATCCTTCCCCGACAGCGGGCAGCGCGAACAGATCCGCCGCCGCCAGCGCCGCGAGTTTATCGTCGCCGGCCAGCATCCCCGTGAAGATCACGCGCCCGGCCAGATCGAACTGTGCGATCTGCGCGTCCAGTGTGGCGCGCATCCCCTCGTCCGGCCCGGCGATCAGCAGGCGGGCGTCAGTCACCTGCCGGGCGGCGTCGGCAAACGCCGGGATCAGGAATTGCAGACCCTTGCGCTCGTGCAAGCGCCCCAGGAACAGCACCACTGGTCCACTCCCGAGATCCCACCGGGCGCGGGAAAGCTCTTTGGGTGGCAGATGCTCAAAGTCTTTCAAATGCACGCCGTTCGGCACGATGCGGATCCGCTCGTCGGGCAGCGGCACACCGCACGCCGACCAAATCGCGCGCGCGTCGGCGGCTTCGCTGGCGGTGAGTCCGATCACCCGGTCGAAGCGCGGGAGCAGCCGCCGCGCGAACAGCCGGTCCCACAGCCGTTTGACGCTCTGCCGCCCGGTTTCGTAGGGCAGGGTGCCATGCGGCGATACGACCAGCGGCACGCCAAGCCGGTTCAGCAGCGGGGCGAGGCGCAGATTCTCCACCGTGCGGACCTCGTGCGCGTGCGCGATCTGGATCGCGTGCGCCTGCACCAACTGGCGCGCCGCCGCCTGGATGCCGATCGGTGTGGAGAGATTCAACCGGCCGCGTAACGTGTTGCTGCGGTTGCGGACACGGATAAACCTGCACGCCGCCGATCACTTCTTCGAGCGAGTCGATCCGCTCCGTTGGGCTGAGGGTGTCTGTGGTCAGCACGGTGACGCTGTGGCCCGCGTCCGCCAGCGCCCGCGTGAGATCGCTGGCCGCGCGCACCGCGCCTCCGTAAGCCCAGGCCGGCGCATAATAGGGGATAATGTGCAGGAGGTTCATGGGTGGCGGGCTCCAAACCGAACCTGAGCCGGCAGGCGCAGCGCGATCCGGTCCCACAGCCGTGTCACCGCGTAGGCCGACAGCACGAATACAAACGGGTCGGCGGGCGCGCGGTAGCGGGTGGATGGGTGGAAGATCAGATACGCGATCGTGATCGCGACCATCACCGCGACCAGCGGCCCGATCTCCAGTTTCGCGCGCCACGCCAGCACCAACCCGATCACACCCAGGAGCAGCAGCGGCGCGAAATAGAGCACATGCACCACGCGCGCCGCCTGGAACGCCGTCGTGTTAAATTGCAGCACCGCATCATCGATCAGGTACGGGTCCGGCGGCAGATCGTAGGGCATGATCACCGGACTCCACAGCACCCACAGCTTGGTTCCGAACAGGCGCGGCCAGTCGCCGGGGTTCTCGCGCAGATAGTTCAACGCCTGCTCGCGGTGCCAGCGATCCGTCTCGATCTCGCTCAGATTTGCCGGGGGCCTTTCCAGGCAGTTGACCCACTGCGCATCCCAGCCGCGCGCCAGATAATCCGCCACACACGGGTTATTGCCCTGGTGCAGATTGCTCCCGCCGTTAGTGCTGACCAACACGAAGGTATCATGCACCTGATAATTCCGCAGCGTCCACGGCGCGAGCACGATCAGCAGCGCGCCCCCGCTGACCAGACTCAGCCGCACCGCCGCGCCGAATCCGAGTACACGCCACCACCACAGCGCCAGCAGCGGCAGGATCAGCACGATCAGCGACTTGGTCAGCGCGCCGAGTCCAAAGCAGACGCCCAGCGCCGCCGCCCAGCGCCAATCGAGCGTATCCCGCGCGCGGTAAGCCGCCGCGATGCCCGCCGCCAGCAGCAGAATAAATATCCCGGTATCGTTGAGCGTGAGGTTTTGATAGAGCAGGTAGGGATACAGCCCATAAAACGCCGCCGCCAGCAGTCCGACCGTGTCACCGGCCACACGCCGCCCGATCCAGAACAGCAGCAGCACCGTCAGCACGTCCAGCCCGATCTGCACCAGCGCCACCGGGATCGGGTCGCGCCCGAAGACGGTATACACGCCGGCCAGGAAGAACGGATACAGCGGCGGCAGATCGAGATCGGCGCTGCGATCCTCGAAGCGCGTATAGCCGCGCCCTTCCATCAGGTTGACGGCGTAGGTATCATAACCGGACGTTTGGAGCGACAGGGTATGATCGAACAACACGATAAAAGCGGCGCGCGCCAGGACCGTGACCAGCACGACCAGGCTCAGCCAGCGGCGAACAGACATGCGGACTCCTTCGGTGAGCACATTCGCATTGTACCGTGCGGCCGCGTAGAATCGCTACAATCGGATGAAAATGTCAGGCAACCGTTGAGGGATCGTGGAGTGATCAGAAGGCCGTGGAGAGGTTGGGCTGCGCTGTTAGCGGTGCTGCTGGCGCAAGCCGTGCTACTGACGCTGGCCTGTACCGTTTCGGGCGGGACGAGTGCGCCGGATGCCGGCAACAGCTCCCAACAGCGCGATCTGGCAGCGGTGCTGGCCGAGGTGCAGGCATCTCAGGCGGCGGCGCTGGCCCTGTGGGATCGGGTGATCTTTGGCGAGGTGGTGTCGTGCCAGGATTATATCCCCGTGCCGGAGCCGGTGCAGCGGTCCTCGCAGGATTCGCAGTCCTACCCGAATCAGGGTGTGGTGGAGGATCGACTGAACACTGCGATCCAACTGCTGCACAACTCGGCGGATTTGTGGAATATCGAATGCAACGACGACCGGCCGTTTGTGCCGCTCAGTATGGCGCGTGAAGGCCGCGCGGCAGCGATGGCAGCCAGCGGCCCGCTGGGTGAAGCGGCGGCGCTGCTCAATGGGTCGAGTGTTATGCCTCCTTCGGGGGAATAATGCCGGTCACGAAGGCGGCGATGGCGGCAAAATAGTCCTGCGGCGCGACCATTAGCAGGTCGTTGTGGCCCGCATCCGGCACCCGCAAAATCCGCTTATTGGGCGCGGGCGACGCGTCGTAGATCGCCTGCCCGTTGCTGACCGGGATCAGGTTGTCTTCCTCGCCGTGAATCACGAGCAGGGGCAGTTGGATTCCGGCCATCTTGCGCGCGTTGCCCACCGGATCGGGCAGGCTCGCCAGCATGGCATCGGGCAAGCCGAGCCGGATCAGCAGCGGGATTACGTGGGCAAAGCCGCTCTCGATGATCAGCCCCTTCAGGCGCGCGGGGAACTCGTGCGCGGCGTGGATGGCGGGTATGCTGCCCAGCGACCGGCCCATCACGATCAGCGTTTGATCGTCCAGTTCCGCCGGCCGCAGCACGCCGGGCAGCGCGTCCAGCACCGGGCCGACATCGGCCATCAGCGCGCTTATTTTTGGCCGGCCCGTACTCCAGCCATAGCCCCGGTAATCGACTACCAGCAGGGACGCGCCCGCCGTGTGAAAATGCCGCGCCGCAAAATCATAATCGCTGGCAATCTCGCCGTTGCCGTGGAAATACAGGATGACCGGCGCGCCGGGCTGATAGGCGTACAGGCGGTAGCCCAACACCACACCCTCAGCGACCGGGATCGTGCCATCGTAGACATCCGCCAGCAGGCTGCCCTCGGGTTCATCCGGGCGCGGATAAAAGACGATCGACTGGACAAGCGGGTTATCGAGCAGATCCATGGCTCCTCTTTTCGATACTAGACCTCAAGCCCGGCATCGCGCAGCAGCACGCGCAGCTCGTCATGGCGCGCCGTGCTGACCGGGAAGATCGGCAGGCGCGGCGGTCCGACCGGGATGCCGAGCATGACCAGCGCTGCCTTGATCGGTGCGGGAAAGGTGCCAAAGCTCAACAAGCCGGTCCGCAGGGCGATCAGCTTCTGCTGCAATTCACGCGCCCGAGTTTGATCGCCGGCTCGATACGCGGCGTAAATGCTCGACGCCAGCGCCGGGGCGACGTTCATGCTCAGCCCGATCGCACCCGCCGCACCGCAGTCCAACCCGTCAACAACCAGCGCATCACTGCCTACCAGCACCTGGAAACCGGGCGGGCACGCCTGGAGGATAGCAGCGGTCTCGTCGAGCTTGCCGCCGGAGTCTTTCACCCCGACAAAGTGAGGAATGTCGTGAGCCAGCCGCCCAAGCGTCTCCGGGTTCAGCCGCACGCCGCCGGTTCGCCCCGGATTGGAATAGCCGAGGATGGGCAGCGATACCGCCGCCGCGACCGCCGCATAATGAGCGTAAAGCTCCTCCTGGGTGGGCGCGATAAAAAACGGTGTCACGATGGCGACCGCGTCCGCACCGGCGCGCTCCGCCTGCTGTGTGAAAGCGATCGTTTCGCGCGTCGTAATCGCGCCCGTCCCGGCGATGACCGGCACACGCCCGTTGACCGCCGCCAGGATCGCGTCGAGTACAGCAGCGCGCTCGTCCACCGAAAGCGCGAACGCTTCCCCCTGGCTGCCCAGTGCCAGAATTCCGTGTATTCCTCCGCCGATTACATGCTCGACCAGCGCCGGCACCGCGTCCAGGTTCAGCGATCCGTCGGCATGCAGCGGGGTCGCCAGCGGTGGGATGGTGCCGTGAAAGTCCGTTTTTGCCATGATGCCTGTCATCTCCTGTTCGGGACCGCACATCCGCCTAATTTACCACAGAAGGATGTCCAGCGAAGAAAACGAAAAAGATTTCACCACAGAGAGCACGGAGGTCACAGAGAAAAGCAAAGGAAAATGAACCGCAGAAGTGATCCCGCCTAAGCTTTTGGATATCGGGCAGGCTAACAAGCCCGCCCCTACACTCTCTCACGTATCTCCGCGCTCTCGGCGTCTCTGCGGTTCAACCTTCTTTTCTCTTTATCCCTTGTCTTTCTCTGTGTCCTCTGTGCTCTCTGTGGTGATCCTTTGTCTTTCAGTTCTCCGGCGCGCAGTCAGCCACGGGCAGGATCATTTCGCCGTAGTTGATGAACTGGCCGTTCGCGTCCTGCTCGTACAGTCCGAAGCGCACCTGCGTTTTATCCGGCAGGCGAGGCAGCGTAAAATCGTCACGTACCAGTTCGCCGGGCGATAGCTGCGCGAAAGGATACAGTCCATAGACCGGATGGCGCGAATCGGCGCCCGGTGGGTTTGGGGCGGGCTGATCGCCGGTCAGATGCACGAAGATGCTCGGGTCGCCGGCGGGAGGTTTATCGGCGCTCCAGATCACATGCAGGTAGATCGCCGTGTCATCGCAGGTCAGCCACGCGGCGCGCTGCGTAATGTCATAGACGACCAGCGTGCCGAGGCTCTCATCGGGATCGGCCAGCCAGGGCGTATTGCGCAGCTCGACCAAACCGGGCGCGGCCGATGTCAGGTACAGACCGCCCAGCCGCTCGCTCCACCAATCGGAGGGCGCGCCGTAACTCGTAGGCCAGGGCGGGGGGTAGGTGTAGAACGTGTCCGGCTCCGTAACCAGCCGGTAGCCATCCGCCAGCAAGCGCCGGTAATCCCCCTTGTGATCGACCATCATCACAGCGCGATGCTCGCCCGTCACCAGCCGCGAATAGGATGCGGCGGCGTAATGCGGTCCCCACGGCAGAATCAGCGCCAGCTTTTCGCCGCGCGCCAGACGATCCAGGCGTTCGATCATCCGAACCCCGCTCGGCTCCGTCACCAGCTCGCGCACGTCGCCATAATGCCAGCCGGCCAGCGCCGCCGCCCACACCGCGATCCCGATCACACCGAGCGCGCCCGGCCATCCCTGCTGCCAGAGCCAGCCGGCCATCAGCGCCACGCCGAAGATCAGCGCCAGCACGGTCGGCATCAGAACGGCTTCGGGCAGCACGGCGGTATGGTAAAACGTGGCGAAGAGCGTTGGCCCGGCGGCCCCCAGCGCGACAGCACGCGCCGCGCGGCGCTGAGGGGTGATAGTCGCCGCCAGCAGCAGGCAGATCAGCCCGACCAGCAGCCCCGGCAGGCTGATCTCATTCACGAGGATCGTCCACACGCTCTCGATGTTATCGCGCAGCCCGGCCAGATCGGATGGCAGCCTGACCAGCCGATCCGCTTCCCGGCCGCTGAACTCGATCCAGAAGCCGCGCAGCGTACCCGGCTCACCGTAAACCCAGCTTCCGCCCTGCCATTCGCGCAGGGGCAGGTAGAGATAGGGCACAAAGCCGATCAGCGCCAGACCGACCGCGCGCGGGAGAAGTGTCCGCCGCTGATCGCGTATCTCCGGCAGGTGGGGCCACACGGCCAGCAGCAGCCCCGGCGCGATAAACACCACCGCCCGGTGATGGGCCACGCCGATCCCGCCGAGCAGCGCCAGCGCGAAGATCCGCCGCCGCATGCTCCACGGAGCCGCCCACGGCGCAGGCCACAGCGCGACCAGAAACAGCAGCATCATGATCGCCAGACTCATGCTGTAGACTTCGGCGATCACGTTGTGAATCCAGATCGAGCGGGCCAGCCCTAACAGCACCGCGCCGAGCACCGCCACGGTCAGGCTGCCGGTCAGCCGCCAGACGAGCAGCGCAAACGCGCCCAGCAGGATCACGCCCCAGGCCAGTGCGTACAGGCTGGCCGCCGCCGCCGGTTCGATGCCCACCGCACGCAGCGGGGCAGTGAACAGGTTGCCCAGGATGGCAAACAACGGATAGCCCGTGTGGTGGATCGTGCCCCAGACGTTCAGCGCCACCTGGATCTCGGCCACGTCCTTGACGTACTCGTTCTTCAGAATCTCCTCGCGCGTGCTCTCCTTGAAACTGCCGCTGACCTGGGTTTGAAGCGTGAGCGCATAACTCGCCACGAGCAGGAGCAGCGCCATCCCGATCAGCAGAAGAGGGGCGCGGTTGTGCAGCGAGGATGAGGCTAGACGGGTGAGCATCGGCTTCCTATCGAACGTTGGGATCAGGTCGCAGATTATACGCGCGCAGACCACCCCGGATCAAACGCACACGGTCCCCGCTTGTCGCCAGGGACCGTGGCAAAAAAGAGTATTCTCAACAACAAAATCTAATTCGAAAAGATTAAGCTATCAGCCGTTAGCTTTTAGCGATTAGCAAGTCCCCACACAGCTTTTCGGTGGAATATTCCAACCGGGCTAATGGCTGACTGCTAAGCGCTAATCGCTTAAAAAGCAGCGGGTGGGCGACCTAACGCGGTTCGACGATCATCCGGACTGCCGTGCGCTCTTGCTCGTCAATCATGACCTCCGTGAAGATCGGAATCACGATGACATCAATATGATCTTCGGCTAAATAGCCTCGTGCAATCGCCACGGCTTTGATCGCCTGATTAACGGCCCCAGCACCAATGGCTTGAACCTCAGCCCGGTTATGTTCGCGCACGACTCCGGCAATCGCGCCGGCTACTGCCGTGGAACGTGACCGCGCCGATACCTTAATGATGTCTACGGCTACTTTCGGTTCCTCTGAATTGAAATCGTCAGGAGCCAAAGCTGAGTGTAACGGTTGCATGGTAGCCCCCTGAGCAACTTTAGACAAAAGCGGACGGGTGATACGTGCAATTGAAACCCTATTGTACCCGATTTCACGACAGGGGCCAATTGACTTTCGCACCTGATAAAGCCAGCAAAATAGTATATTTGTACTAGCGCCCAGATGTGAAATCGCTAAGACATGCACAACAGACGCATGCAGGTCGATGGATTGCCAGTGGGTTGCCCGTGCAGTAAAATAGGGGACATGGCTAAAAAACTGACGGACAAACTCAACACCCTGCTGCAATCCAGCGTGCGGGGGTTCAAACTTCCCCTCCCGGGTCGCGGCGACGAGGGTGCGATCAAACTCGGCAAAGGCGTCGATCGAGACATCGCCACGCTGCGCGAGCACGTGAATACCGCGCTCGACGACGAGGATCGGATGGAGGCGGACATCGCCGCGCTGGCGCGCCAGATCGCAGATTGGGATCAGCAGGCCGACCAGGCCGTGGCGAAGGGCGACGAAGCGACATCGCGCCATGCGATCCGCCAGATGCAGACGGTCCAGCAGCGCCAGGAGATGCTCCGGGCGGAACTGGCCGAACACCGGATCTCGACTGGGGCGCTCATTTCGCGAGTTCAACGAACTGGAAGCCGTGGTTGCCGAGGCGCGCCGGAAACAGCAGAGCGACTCAGCGGCGACGCCGGAGGCGGCCCCGGAGGATGCCTCGTTTCGCGCCCGCCTGGACAAGATCCGCGAGGAGGTGACGGTGCGCCAGCCCGGCACTGCCTTCGATCCGCCGAAAGTGGTGAATGAACAGGAAGTTGAAGCGGATCTCGCCCGCCGTCGCTCGCGACTCAGCCAGTAAACTTTTGTCTCCGGTAAAGATTTAATGGCCGCCTCGTTTTGTCAGGCGGCCTGTTTTTTTCCGGCCGCTTTACAAAATTCACACTTGAGTGTAGAACATAGGCAAACGAACGATACTGGAACCGACGACCTGCCGAACCGGATAAGCAGCAAGTCACACAGGAGACAACCCTACGCCACCCGCCGAACGCGACAAAGAAGTACACGAACTGCTCGAACAGCGTTTGATTGAGCAGCAGACGCTCTCGGCATTGGCCCGCATGCTGAGCGCCGTGCTGGATCTGGATACGCTGCTGGGGCAGATCGTCGATGCGGCGGTACGCCTGTCGAACGCTGAAGAGGGGCTGCTGCTGCTGCCTGACGAAGAGGCTGCTGCCCTGTATATCCGCGCCGTCAAAGGCATCGACAGCGAAACCGCCAAAAATTTCCGCATCAAGACGCAGGATCTCGCTCGCTGGCAAGGTGTTTCAGTCCGGTCAGCCGGTGCTGGTCGGCGATCAGGGTTGGCAGAAAGTCAAAACTGAGTATCTGGTGAAATCGCTGCTGTACGTGCCCCTGAGCCTCAAAGGCAAAACGATCGGCGTACTGGGCGTGAACAACAAACACGCCGACCGCACCTTTACCCAGCATGATTCCGATCTGCTTCAGGATCTGGCCTCCCATGCGGCAATCGCCATCGAGAACGCGCGCCTGTATGAAGACAGCGTGCTGCACGCCCGCGAGTTGAGCTTTCTGGCGCAGGCCGGCGAAGCCGCTAATTCGACGCTGCAAATTGACGAAGTGCTTAAGATCATTATGGGCCAACTGCTCAGCACGCTCGACGTGGCGCAGTGTTATGTGGGGGAGTGGCATCCCGACAAGGAGGAACTTCGCACCCTGGCGGTATCGCACCGCGCGGTATGGCAGCCCGGCAGCGGATATTCGTTTGTGCCGGGTGATATTCCCGCTGTTGAGCAGGCGCTCAGCGAGCAGCAGATGGTGATCGCGCTGCCGCCGCGCTCCAACGACGAGGCGCGGATCTGGCTGCCCCACCATTATCACGCCAGCCGGATCGTCTATCTTCCGCTGATGGCGCAGGATCAGCCGCTCGGCGTGGTCTCACTCGCCTATTTTACGGCACCGCGGCCCGCCGATCTTCAGGCCGTGCGGGGACGGCTGCAGCCGCTGGCCCTGGATACCGTCGTCACACTGACGGGAGCGGACGTCGTGCGCCAGCAGAAAACGCTCTTTCGCGGGGCGCAGCGCCTGCTGGATACGTCCGGGGCGAGTTGGTGTGAGATCGCGCTGTGGAACCCGACTCAGCAGCGGTTTAACACCATGCTGTCGTTTGGTACACACACCTGGAGCGAGGGTTTACAGCCGGGCCTCTCGCTGGAACAATCCCCGCACCTGCGCCGGATCCTCACCGAACAGACGTCCATTACGAGTTCACTCGCCGGGGATCTGCATCACCTGATGGAAATGGGTTATGGCAAGGGCGTGCTGGGCCTTCCGCTGCTCATCAAGGGACAGACGGCCGGGCTTGTGCTGCTGACCGATACGCTGCACCGGCGTCGGTTTTCGCGCCGCGAGATCAAGCTGGCGCACGCGCTGGTACTCCAGGCGGCGAACGCGCTGAGCAATGCGCGCCTCTACCGCGATCTGCAGAACAGCCTGGACGAGCTGCACAGCGCGCAGGCCAAGCTGATCCAGGCAGCGCGGATGTCGGCTATGGGTGAACTGGCGGCGGCCGTCGCCCACCAGATCAACAACCCGCTCACGACCGTACTGGGCGACACGGAATTGGTGCTGTCCGACATGCCGCGCGACAATCCCAACCGCGAATCGCTGGAAGCCGTGCATCGGGCGGGCAAACGCGCGCACGAGGTGGTGCGGCGGCTGCTCACGATGGCGCGCCAGCAGTCACCGGACGAAACCCGTGTTGCGCTCAGCGCGAACGAGTCCATTTCCAATACCCTGACCCTGGTCAAAACCCATATCCGGCAGGGCGGTGTGACTCTCTGTCTCGAACTTGCCGAAGATCTGCCCATGGTCAGCGCGATCCAGGGGCAGCTTGAAGACGTCTGGCTGAATCTGCTGCTCAACGCGCGTGACGCGGTAGCCGGCCGGCTGGAGCCTGAAATCGGCGTCAGCAGCGCTTACGATCCCGAACTCAAAACGGTGGTCGTGACGATATGGGATAACGGGATGGGGATCCCTGAAGCCGTACGGGCGCAAATCTTTGAGCCGTTCTTCACCACCAAGCCGGCGGGTGAGGGAACCGGGTTGGGGCTGTATATCTGTCACCAGATCGTCGAAAAATGCGGGGGTAACATCCGCATGCAGAGCGTTTATAATGAGGGTACGCGCTTTTTGGTATCACTGCCCATTTATCAACCAGAACAGAGTGTCTAGATGATAGAACGACCTACGATTTTAGCCGTCGATGATGATCCTGAAGTGCTTGGCACCCTGTCCCGCACCCTTCAGCGCGAAGGGTTCGACGTGATCCGCGCGACCGCCGGTATTGAGGCGCTGCGCATCCTGAGCGAGCGGCCAACCGATCTGGTTATTCTGGATATTATGATGCCCGGCCTGGACGGGCTGGGCGTATGCCGCCGCATCCGCGCCGACTCGCGCTACAACCACATCGCGATTCTATTCCTGACGGCGCGCGGCAACACCGATGACGTTGTCGCCGGGCTGGATGCGGGCGGTGATGATTATGTCGTGAAGCCCTTCGAACTGCCGGAACTCGTCGCGCGCGTGCGGGCACTGGTCCGGCGCGGGCAGCGGAATGCCGTCATGGAAAGCCCGGTGCTCGAAATTGGCCCACTCTATCTGGACTCCAGCACGCACCAACTGACCATTGGTGATCATCCCTCGATCCAGCTCACCGCCACCGAACATCGCCTGCTGCGCTACCTGATGGAACATGCGAATCAGGCGCTTTCACCCCAACACCTGCTCGAAGCCGTCTGGGATTATCCCCCTCACACCGGCGATCCCGATCTGGTGCGCGCGCATGTGCGCAACCTGCGCGCCAAGCTGGAGATCGACGAGTCGCTGACACCGATCATCCGCACCATTCACGGCGTGGGATATATGATCTCAGGCTGACGCAGGAATTTTTCACATAACTTTCATAGCTCAGACCTGAAAAGCGCGCGTTTGTCGCGTATACTTGAGATCAAGTTAAGCTGATCGCTCTTCATCTCAAGGTTAATTCATGATCACACGCGTGCAAGCTCCGCCAACAATCCTGGCCATCGACCACGATTCTGCCGTCCGGGCGACGATTCGCGGCACGCTTGAGCAAGAAGGACACACCATGCTCGAAGCGGGCGACGCACGGACCGCGTTACAATTGGCGCGCGAACATCGCCCCGACGTGATCATTCTCGATTTTGCCCTGGCCGATATGAGCGGCTTTGAACTTTGCGCGCACCTGCGGGCGATGCCGTTTGTGGACCAGACTCCGATTCTCTTTGTCAGCGAGCATCAGAACGCGCAGTACGCCGCCGAGGCGCTCAACAAAGGCGCGGATGATTATCTGCGCAAGCCATTTGCGATGCGCGAACTCAGCGCGCGGGTGCGGGCTCTGCTGCGGCGCGCGCCGAATCGCAGCGTGCAGCGGGTGCCGACGGTGTTTATCGATATGGATGGGCGCAGTGTGTGGATCAACAACCGGATTGTCGAGCTGACGCCGACCGAGTTCAGCCTGCTCGATTACCTGTGCCAGCATACCGGCGAGCTGCATACCGCTCACGACCTGCTGGAAAAAATCTGGGCGTATCTGCCCGGCGAAGGAGATACGGCGCTGGTCCGCAACCATATTCGCAACCTGCGCCGCAAGATCGAGGACAACCCGGATTACCCGGAGATTGTGGTCTCGCTGCACGGGCGCGGCTACACGTGTAATGCGCACGCCGTCTATGCGCTGGCCGGGCAGGCGGCGGGAGATTAGCGTCCGTACGCCCGGCTCAGCCGATCCTCAAGGGCGGCGATCGTCTCGCGCATCGAGCCTTCAATGTACGGGAATGCCAGCCATACGTTCATCAAGCCAAATAACCCGCCAGTCAGTACGCGGAATGCGGGTATCGTCTCGCGCACGGGCCAGTATTCAAAGGGCGCGTAGCTGAACATCTGGCTGAACCCGTCCAGACCCAGCGGCACCAGCCCCAGGATCAGGTAAAGCCAGATCGGGGCCGGACGCAGCCAGCGCCGCACCCCCGCGAATAACAAACCCGCGAGGAACATCGTCCCATAGATCGCCACGTCGCGCTCGCACAACGCGGTTTTGTAGCCCATCTCCTCGTTACCCTTGAATGAGCGTGATTTCACCTGCAAATCCGCCGACCACGCCGCCAGATCCACACCGTCAAAGTGGGGATCGCGCCGGGCATAACTCTCGAACGAGTCCAGGTCTGACCCCGAAACCTCACGCGGATAGGCAAGCTGGTCGCCAAACAGGAACCACGAGCGGAAGGCGAACTGGTGGCACATCGGCGCGTAGATGGTGTAAAGCACGCGGGCCGCGTTGTCATAGCCGGCTTTCATCAGCACCGGGGGGGCGATGGACAGCCCTGTGTACAAAAACAAAAAGGTGAGCGCGATCTTCAGCCAGTTGCGGGAGATGCGCAGCACCAGCCGGTTCGTTCGTTCGGTGTTTGGGGGTTCTTGCGCGCTGCCTGTCTTGCTCATCCGCTGCTTCTTTCTACAATGTGGTCTGCAACCGGGCGTCCGGTCGCCCCGCTATTCGGTGCTGCCTGGGAGCGCATCCCGCAGCAAACCGGGCAGAATTTCCTCGTTCGGCGCACACCGCACGGCATGGCGAATACTGGTATGGTAGATCAACCGCTCGTCCCCCAGACGAAAGACGATCCGGTAGCCCGGCGTCGTTATCGTCTGATACTCCGCCCCGGCCCTGGGACATCCCACGCTCGAATCCGGCCAGTCTACCGCGATCAGGCTGGTTAACCGGGCCTGTGCGGCGGGAACGTCCCACTGCTTCGCCGCATCACGGGCGCTGAGTTCGACCATCAACTCTGCGATCGGGTCGAGCGGGATCGGGTCGCCTTCGTGCGCCAGCCACGGACCATCCTCGCAGACGAAAAACGTCTCGCGTCGATCCGTATGGTACACCACGGCGCGCTCGCCTGTGCTGAAGATGATGCGGTAGCCCGGCGTCAGCAACAGGTCTGGATCACCGCTGTCGCGCCGGGTCTGACAGCCCCATACCGCGTCTCGCCATGTGATCGCTTCCAGGCCCAACAAACGCACATCGGCCGGTTCGACATCCGGCTGCGCCATCAGATCGGCCGTCGTCCGATCGATCATAGCCTGCGCCAGCGCGGGGATAGTCGGGGCGGTATCCGTATCAGGGAGTGTCACCAGCGCCGCCGCCGAGGGTAAATCGGTCGGGGTTGGCGTCGTCTCAATCGGGATGGCCGTCGGGGATGCCGTGGGCGGAATCAGCGTGCGAGTTGGCACGGCGGCGATCTCCTGCGGTTCGTTATCGCCGCAGGCCGCCAGCAGCGCCAGCCCGATCGCCCCGATCAGCAGCCGGCCCACGCGCAACCAAGCGCTTCGCCGCCGCATGGTTACTCGTCACCGCGAACCAGACACTCTTCAATCCACGCCGGGGTGACACCCTCGACACTGATGATCTTGTTCGGCTTGTCGGCCCCTGCGACGATCTCAATCTGCGCCGTGTCCACGCCCAGGATTTCGGCCAGGAGCGCCACCAACTGCTCGTTCGCGCGGCCCCCGGCCGGCGTCTCGGTCAGGCGTATTTTGAGCGCGCCGTCGTCCTGCACCCCCACAATTTCCACGTTATCAGCGCGCGTCACCACGCGGACGGTAAAGGCAGCACCGTGCTGGGCATCGGTGATCTTAAATTCGCGCGGCATGGGTTCTAATCCCTTTCTTGACATCAGCGGAACATCGAAACCAGAATTTGTCCAAACACTTGCAGGAGTACCATCACGATAATCGGGCTGAAGTCCATCCCGTAGGCCGGCGGCATCAGGTTGCGCACCGGCGCGAGCAGCGGCTCGGTCAGATCAAAGATGAGCCGGGCCACCGGGCTGTAGGGGTCCACATTGAGCCAGCTCATCAGCACGCGAGCCAGGATCACAAACGAATAAAGCTGGATAAACAACGCAATCATCGCCGCAAAGCTATTCACGCTTCACATCTCCTCGTCGTCAACCATACTCTCATGCAGACAATATCAGGACCGCGCTCCAAAGATCGCCCGGCCCACCCGGACCAGAGTCGCGCCTTCTTCGACGGCTGCCGGGTAATCATCGCTCATCCCCATACTCAGGTCCGCCCAGGATGCGCCGGGAAAATCGTTCGCCAGGGCGTCACGCAGGTCACGCAGGGCCGCGAACACCGGGCGTGCCTGTTCGGGATCCTCAACGATTGGGGCCATCGTCATCAGCCCGCGCACCCGCAGGCCAGGCAGCGCCAGAACCTGCCGGATGTCCTGCCACACCTGCCGGCGTTGATCGGGATTGGTGCGCCAGTGCGGCGCGTCCCAGCCCTGTTTGGCCTCTTCGCCCGATACGTTCATTTCGAGCAGCACATCCAGCGTGGAGCCCTGTTCGGTCAGCAGACGGCTGAGACGCTCGGCCAGATGCACACTGTCCAGCGAGTGCAGCAGAGCAAAACCCCGCGTCACATAGCGCGCCTTGCGGCTTTGCACGTGGCCGATCATATGCCATTCGACCGGCATAGGGTTCAAGGCGGCGACCTGCGACATTTTGCCGACGGCCTCTTCGATCCGGTTTTCGCCCAGGTGCCGGATACCCGCTTCGATCGCCTGCGCGACCCGTTCAGCGGAGAACGTTTTGCTCACGGCCACCAGCGTGACCGCGTCAGGCGAGCGATTCGCCCGCTGGCATGCCGCCGCGATTGTGGCCTGCACGCTGGCGATCTGCGCCTGAAGGTCCGTCGATGCCGTGTCCATCGTTTTATGCCAGTGCCATGACCACGCCAAACCGCCCGGTCCGCCCGGCTTCGGCGCGGTGCGAGTAAAATTCATCGGTGCGGGTGGCGGTGCAGATACCGGCGACCTCAATCTGCCTCACGCCCGCCCGTTCGAGCGCCAGCCGGTTGGCCGCCCACAGATCAAGATAGGCGCTGCCATCGTCGGCCCGCTTAATCAGGCTGTCCGTGCTGCCAAACGCCCGCCGCACCGCCTCGACCACTTCTTCCCCGACCTGATACCGATCCGGGCCAATGCTGGGACCGATTCCGGCCTGCACGTCCTGCGGGCGCGTGCCAAACGCGGACTGCATGGCATGCAGCGCGCTGACCGCCGCGCCGGAGACGGTGCCGCGCCAACCCGCATGGGCGATCCCCGCGGCATGCCGCACGGGATCGTACAGCAGGATCGGCGTGCAGTCCGCAAAGCGCAGGCTGAGCGGCAGCGCCGGGCAGTCCGTCACCATCGCATCGGCACGGGCCAGCCAGCGGCGGTTCGGCACCGGCCCCTGAACCAGCACCGTATCGGCGCTGTGGACCTGCCAGACCGTACACGCGCGCAACTCGTCGAGGCCCAACGCCTGATACACCCGGCGGTGATTTTCGCGCACGGCCTCGCGGTCGTCTCCGACCGTTCCACCCAGGTTCAGCGATGTCCAGTCCGCGCGGCTGACACCGCCCAACCGGGTAAAAATGCCATGAGTTAACCGGTCCAGCCCAGCCCACTGCTCGAACTGGTAATAGACCGGGCCGTTATTCTCAATGCGTCGCACGAACTCTCCTCAGCGTTTATCAGCCCTATTATAGCGCACACCGCCGCTTGTGCCTCGGATAAATCAGGCGATGTGCCGGACGCCGTGCTGCGATCCGATAATCCGATCATGTTCATTATAGCGCTCTGGGAGTCAATATGTCGGGTCGCAACGTACTACGAACAGTCGGATGGCTGTTGATTATCTTATATGTGCTGTGGTTTTTCGTGTACCTCATCGGGCGGCAGATGATGAACGATGACGAGGGCTTTATCGCCATGTCGCACAATTTCGCGCCCTGGTTCGGTCCGATGGGGATCGTGCTGGCGATCGCAGCATTGTTCTCGCGATCGCGCTGGCTGCTGCTCGCTCTGATCGCGCCGGCCCTGATCGCCTCGGTGATCTGGTACGGCGGCCGGTTTATGCCGCCGCCCGACGTGAGCGCGCCGCCCGGCAGCCCGATTCTGCGGGTTGCATCGTTTAACATCCTCTCGCCGGAGTCTGACCCCGATGAGATCGTTGAAGCGATCCGCGAGATGGGCGAGATGGATCTGATTGGCCTGCGCGAACTGGGCGAGGAGCATGCCCAGGTCATCGATCGGGAGCTGAGCGACGAGTATCCGTACCGGCTGCTCGTGACCATCCCCAACGCGCCGGTTTACATGGGGGGCGGTCTGCTCAGCCGCTATCCGATCATCACGCACGAGGAGTATTATCCCCTGGACTATTCGATGGTGCATCTGCGCGTCCAAGTGGATATTGAGGGGACGCCCATCACCGTGTTTGTGGTTCACCCGTGGCCGGCCAAACATCTCGTCAACCCGTTCCGATACGACGAGACGGAGCGCGACATCGAGATTCTGGACTCACTGGAGCGCATCAAGGCGACATCGGGCCCGGTGCTGGTGCTGTGCGATTGCAACCTGCCCGATCAGAGCAAGTCCTACGACGCCATGGACGAGGTGCTCGACAACTCGTTTGCCGAGGTCGGCTGGGGATTCGGGTTTACCTACCCGGCCTATCAGGAATACATCCCGTCGCTGATTCGGATTGATTACGTGTGGCATAACGAGGCATTTGTCGCCCTGTCAGCGGAAACTCTCCCCGAGCCGGGCGGTTCCGATCACCGGCCCATCACAGCGGAACTGGCGCTGGTCGCCACGCAGTAAACCGCCTGCGAAGAACTTTTACCACAGAGAGCACAGAGGACACAGAGATTCTTGAGTAAAAAGAGGGAGAGGAGAAAATCCTGAGACTATCTCTCTTGTTTCCTTTATCTTTCTCTGTGTGCTCTGTGCTCTCTGTGGTTAGATTCTTTTCCTAGAATAAATGCTGATCCAACCAGGCGCGTGCCGGGGCCGGGCCGGTTGGCGATTACAGCCTGCACGCCCGGCAGATCGCGCAGCCGACTTTCGAGCGCGACGGCGTCTGCGCCCTGGCACAGCACATGCACATTCGCCCCCGCGTCGATCGTAAAATACGCGGGCAGATCCTCGGCGCGCCAGTCGCGGACGGCGTGCATGATGCGCACCGTCTCCGGCGACCAGTAGAGCAGGCTCGGCTGCGAGGTCATGGCGACGGCGTGCATGCGGATCGCTTCCTGCTCGGTTTCCTCGCCAAACGCCGCGAAATCCCGCGCCAGCAGCGCCCCGCGCACGATGGGCAGCGCGCGTTCGGCGGCCGCCAGCCGTGCCGGTGCGAACGGACTCGGATCGACCAGTTCGTGGCCCTTGCTGGAGCCGACCTTCTTATGCTCGGTCTGGACGATGGCGATCAGGTCGCGCAGATCCCAGTGCTGCGGCGGGGCGATCATCTCCGCATACGAGCCTTCGTGGGTCGCGGCCGTGTGCCATTCGACAAACCCGGCCGGGATGGACCGGCACGCCGACCCTGACCCCAGCCGCGCCAGGATCGTCAGGGCGCGCTCGTCCAGCGCCAGCCCGGTCGACGCGCAGGCGGCTACGGTCAGCGCGGCAAACGCGGACGCCGACGACGCGATCCCCGCGCCCATCGGGAAGGAATTGACCGACTCCACGCGTGCCCGCGTGCTGAACCCCGCCAGCGCGCGCACCCGGTCCAGGTGTTCGGAGACACGCCGCGCGGCTTTATCCGGCGACTCCGCCCCGGCGATCACGATCTGGTCCGCATCGAGCGCGGGATCAAATTCGACGGTGGTGGTGGTCGTGGCGGCGTCGAGATTCATCGAAATAGACGAGTTCAGCGGCAGGCGCAGCGCGTGATCGCGGCGGCCCCAGTATTTGACAAAAGCGATGTTGGAACAGCTTATCGCCGTGCATTTGCGTAAAGTCATCATTACCCCTCCTGCCGGACGCCCGGTGCGTTGGGCGCAGCCTGGACAAGCTGCCCGCCCGCCGCGATCAAAGCCGCTTCGACGGCAGCGCGGCGATCGCCGGGCGCTAACGCGATGACACAGTCGCCGCCCCCGGCCCCGCTGAGCTTCGCCCCGAACGCCCCAGCTTCCCGCGCGCGAAAAACCAGCCTAGCCGTTTCAGGCGTATCGACGCCGATCGCGTGGGCCAGTCCGTGCTGCATATCCATCAACTGTCCCAGCCGGTTCCACTGGGCGTGTTCCAGCGCGATGCGCCCATCCGCCACAAGCTGACCCATCGTGTCAAAAATGCCATTCACCGCAGCGGGCCACGCGTGCAGCAGGTCCTGCACCCGGCCAACGACGGTCGGCGTATCGGCTTTGATGCCGCTGTACGCTACCACGAGCGGCAGATCGGGCACTTCCAGTGGCACGATCCGGCGCGGCTCGCCGTTATCATAGAGCAGCGTGCCGCCGTAGATGGCCGACGCCAGATCAAAGCCGGAGCCGGTCTGCTGCACGCGCCGGATCGCGCTCAGTCCCAGGTCAAACAGGTGGCGCGGCGGGATGTCGATTTGCAGCAGCCTCGCCAGCCCGAACAGCGTACAGGCGACGGTGGCCGACGAACTGCCCAGGCCAAGCTGGCTGGAAAAATCGCTGTGGGTTTCGATACGCACGCCGCGATCCAGCCCGAAGCGCTCGCGGAAGACGGCCAGCGCGCTCTCGATGAAACGCGTTCCCCGCGCGAGTGCCTGACCGTGCGCGAACACGTCCGCCAGATAGCCCCACACCTGATCGACGCCCACATCCGGCGCGTGAATGCTGAACGACGGGGTGTCCGTGCCGGTCAGCGCCAGCGTCATATAGAGGCGGGCGTTCATCGCCGTGACGAGGCAGGGCCGCCCGTAGACAACAGCATGCTCACCCAGCAGCATCAGCTTGCCCGGCGCGGAAACCTGAATGGTGGGGGATGACATATTCTCGGTCAATCGCGGCTCCCTTTCGTGTCCGGCTGGCAAGTGTAGATCGTTTGGGGGCAGCGGGCAATGATGGAAAACCCGGCCAAAACGGCGTAGAATGGGCGCATTAACTATTGGGGAGATCAGGGCCGATGGTGGATCAAAGTTTTTTAGATACGATAACAGCAGATGTGGATGCTGAAATGCTGGCGATCCGGGAGGAACAGACGGGAGTCGCGCCGATCTTCTGGCAGATCGTCGATTACCAGTTCGGATGGGATCTCTCACCCGATGACGAAGCTGGGCGCAGGCGCGTTTCGGGCAAAAAGATACGGCCGCTGCTGATGGCGCTGGTCGCTCAGGCGATCAACGGCGACTATCAGCATGTGCTCCCGGCGGGCGCGGCACTGGAATTCATCCACAACTTTACGCTGCTCCATGACGATGTGATGGATAAGTCGGTCGAGCGCCGCCACCGTCCAGCCGCCTGGACGCGCTGGGGCAGCACGCAGGCGATCAACGCCGGGGACGGGCTGTTCGCGCTGGCGTTTGTGGCCGGCACGCGCCTGCTCGATCGCGGGGTGGAACCGCGCCGTGTCGCGGAAGCCTGCCGGACGCTGGCCCAGGCGAGCCTGTGGACCGCCGAAGGGCAGATGCTCGATATTGACTTCGAGACGCGCGACAGTGTGGGGACAGATGAGTATATCACCATGATCACGAACAAATCGGGGACGCTGATCGAAGCGGCGGCGAAGATCGGGGCGCAGCTCAGCACCGGCGACGCCCACGTGATCGAGTCCTATGCCCGGTTTGCGCGCCACCTGGGGATCGCCTTCCAGATTCGGGACGACTACCTGGGCGTGTGGGGTGACGAGGCCACCACCGGCAAATCGGCCACCAGCGACATCCGCGAGAAAAAGAAGGCGTACCCGATCCTGGCCGGGCTGGAACTGGCCGGGGATGCGGATCGGGCGGCGCTGCAGCAAATCTACGCGCAGGAAAGCCTAACGGATGACGATGTGCAGACCGTGCTGGCAATTCTCACCCGGCTCGGTGCCGCTGACCAAACGGATCGCGTGGCCGGGGAGTATTATTCTGCCGCCCTGGCGCATCTGGATCAGACCCAGATCCACAACGAGACCCAGGACGCGATCCGCCAGCTTGCCGCGTTTCTGATCGAGCGGGCGTATTGAGCGGCTACCCGCCCGTCAGCGCGCGCACCAGCTCGCGGAACTTCTGCCGGTAGTCGTCGCCGCTGAAATCAAAACGCGGCTTGCGGCGCAGTTCGTCCGGCAGATCGATGGGCTGCAACTGGGCCACTACGATCGGCTTGCGGTGCTCGACAAAAAAGCGCAGCGCCTCCTGCACGTTGGTCGCTTTGATCGCCAGCGGCGTCAGCACGACGACCATATTCTTGCACTCGACCAGCGCCGGGTGTACGCCCGTCGCCCAGTGCGCATCATCGACCTGCGTGCCAGCCATCCAGGTGGGGATGCCGATACGCTTCAGATCTTCGGCCAGGATCTCCGCGAACTCGCTGTCGGCCACGCTGTAATTGAGATACGTCACGTCTGCCACGATTTTGCGGCTCGCCTTGCCGCGCGGCGCTTCGGTCATCTGAATCGGTTCCGGGCGCTTGAGCGCGTTGTGTGCGGGGGTTTTGCCCATCCGGAACACGACCGTGCCGCAGACCGAGCAGGTGCCGCGCGTGCCAGGCGCGCCGCGCCGTGTCCAGATCGGCTCCGGGTTCTCCATCGGCGTTGTTTGCTTGCAGGTCATGCAATATGCTTCGATGCCCTGCTCGTCGTCTTCAAAAAGCTCGTCCAGTTCATCCGCCATAATGCTGTCACCATCATTTTTTGTGAGCGCACATTTCGAATGATAGCTTAACATATCTGCCCGAATTATGCTCAGACGCGGTACAATAACCGCCTGTAAAAACATGTGGGCGCTCGTTATCAGCCATACAGGCAGCACGCCTGTCAATCCTTTGATGGGAAGGGATCATAATGTCTGATTTTGATGTTCAATGCATTAATACTATCCGCATGCTGGCCGTGGATGGGGTGCAGAAAGCCAATTCGGGCCATCCTGGCCTGCCAATGGGCAGCGCGCCGATGGCCTATGTGCTGTGGACGCGCTTTTTGAAGCACAACCCGCGCGACCCAAAGTGGATCGACCGGGACCGGTTTGTTCTGTCGGCGGGGCACGGCTCGATGCTGCTGTATGCCCTGCTGCACCTGACCGGCTATGACGTGTCGCTGGACGATCTGAAAAGCTTCCGACAGTGGGGCAGCCGCACGCCCGGCCACCCGGAATACGGCCTGACGCCCGGCGTCGAGACCACGACCGGGCCGTTGGGACAGGGTTTCGCCAATGGGGTCGGGATGGCCATCGCCGAGCGTTATCTGGCCGCCCTGTTCAATACGCCGGACAGCACGGTGATCGATCATTACACCTATGCCATCGTCAGCGACGGCGACCTGATGGAAGGTGTCGCATCCGAAGCGGCGTCGCTGGCCGGACATCTCAAGCTTGGCAAGCTCATCTATCTGTACGACGATAACAACATCTCGCTGGACGGTCCCACAAGCTGGTCTTATACCGAGGATGTGAGCCGCCGTTTTGAGGCTTACGGCTGGCACGTGCAGAGCGTGGCCGATGGCAACGATCTGGGCGCGATCGAGGCGGCGATCCGCGCGGCCCAGGCCGAGACCGGGCGTCCCTCGCTGATCCGCGTGCGCACCATTATCGGCTTTGGCAGCCCGAACAAAGCGGGTACGTCCGAAGCACACGGCTCACCGCTCGGCGAAGAGGAAGTGCGCCTCACGAAAGAGAATCTCGGCTGGCCGCAGGAACCGGCCTTCCTGATCCCCGGCGGCGTGCTCGAACATTTCCGCGAGGCGGTCCACGCATGGGGCGCAGCAGCAGGCGGCCTGGTCGGGAGTCTGTGGGCATTGGGCGGAGGGTAATCCCGAACTGGCGGCGCTCTGGCAGCAGATGATGTCGGGCGAGCTTCCGGCCAACTGGGATGCCGATCTGCCGGTCTTCACCGAGCCGCAGATCGCCACCCGCGCGGCATCCTACAAGGTGATCAACGCCATCGCGGCGCACCTGCCCGGCATGATCGGCGGCGCGGCCGACCTGGATTCCTCGACACGCACCTTGATCAAGGCGTCAGGCGATTTCCAGGCGAACGCGTATGGCAATCGCAATTTGCGCTTTGGCGTGCGCGAACACGCCATGGGATCGATCGTCAACGGCATCGCGGCGCACGGGGGTCTGATCCCTTACAGCGCGACGTTCCTGGTCTTCTCGGACTATATGCGCCCGGCGATCCGGCTGGCGGCGCTGAGCGAGCTGGCCCCGATCTTCGTCTTCACGCATGACAGCATCGGGTTGGGCGAAGACGGCCCGACGCACCAGCCGATCGAGCAGATTATGTCCATGCGCCTGATCCCGCACCTGGAAATCATCCGGCCGGCGGACGGCAACGAAACGGCCGCGGCGTGGCGCTGCGCCATCCGCAACCGGCACCACCCGACCGTGCTCGTGTTCACCCGGCAGAATGTGCCGGTGCTCGATCCAGCGGCGGGCATGATGGAAGGCGTGGATCGCGGCGCTTATGTGCTCTCCGATGCGCCCAACGGCACACCCGACGTGATTCTGATCGGGACCGGCTCGGAAGTCCATCTGGCGCTGGAGGCGCAAAAACTGCTGGCGGTTCAGGGCGTCGCGGCGCGCGTGGTCAGCATGCCCAGTTGGGAGCGTTTCGAGAGGCAGCCCCAGGACTACCGCGACAGCGTGCTGCCCCCGGCGCTCAAGGCGCGCGTTGCTGTCGAGGCGGGCGTCACGACCGGCTGGCAGAAGTGGGTCGGCGCAGACGGAACCGTAATCGGCGTGGATCGGTTTGGCGCTTCTGCGCCGTACAAGGAGATCTACAAGCAGTTGGGTCTGACCCCGGAGCGTATCGCCGAGCGCGCCTTGGCGGTGATGAAGAGTCTTAAGTCGTGAGTTTTGAGTTGTGAGTCAGGCCTCGCTCGAGATCGGACATCGAGGGGCAGGGCTCTATCTTGCCAAGAAGCCGGGCCTCACCCCCGGGTTGCCCTCTCGCAGCCGATCTGCCATCGTAGACGGGGGAGGCGATGCTGCGCGCCGCGAAATTGATCCGGCAGTACAGGGGGGCGTATCGACATACGCCCCGTTTTATTTCTCATAACTCATAACTCATAACTCATGACCCATCCGCTTTGCGTTGTCTGTTTTTGAAGCCGCATGTATGCTAAACTGCGAGATAGATGATGGGCGACGGAGGAGAGGCGGCGGATGGAAGTCAACGTGGTGGCGAAGCTGCGCGAGGCTTTCCCGGATCTCGATGAGGGCGCGCTGGGGCAGTTATCGGGGCTGGTGCGGACGATTACGTATCCGCCCGGCACGCTGATCTGCAAAGAAGGTGCCTACGAAGACGTCTTTTACCTGATCGTTAGCGGCGAAGTGGCGATCTCCAAGCACCTGGAAGGCAAAGAGGAGCGGATCCTGCGGTACAGCGTCGCCGGGGATTTTTTTGGCGAGATGGCGCTGATCCAGGATGTGCCGCGCTCCGCAAACGTGCGCACCACGCAGCCTACCACCGTTCTCGAATTCGACCGGGATGTGTTCGAGCGGCTGATGGGATCCAGCCCGAACCTCGCGTGGCGCATGGTGCGGACGACGTTCGACCGGCTGCGTGCCAACGATCAGACCGCACTCTTCGATCTGCGCGAGGCGTACCAGACGCTCGCCCAACTCGACCAGGCCAAGCTCGATTTTATCCAGATCGCCGCGCACGAGCTGCGCACCCCGCTGACCGTCATCCAGGGATACGCCGACGTGCTGCGCAACAGCCCGGCCCTGCAAGAGGATCCGGTCCTGATCGAGGTGATCAACGGCGTGATCCGTGGGGCGCGGCGGCTGCACGAGATCGTCAACGGGATGCTGGACATCACCAAGATCGATAATGAGACGCTCGAAGTGTCGCGCGTGCCGGTCCTGCTGCAAAATGTGCTGGCTGAACTCAAAAAGGTCTTCAGCGAGGTGTTAGAGCAGCGCCGTCTGGACTTTCATATCAAGCAGATTGGGGATGTGCCGTATATCGAAGCCGATCCCGCCCTGATCTACAAGATCTTCTACCAGCTTTACTCGAATGCCATCAAATTCACGCCCGACGGCGGCACCATTACGACGACCTATTGGGTGACGGAGGTCGAGACGATCGGCCCGGCGCTGGCCGTCATCGTGCAGGACAGCGGCATGGGGATCGACGCCAAACATCACAAGCTGATCTTCGAGAAATTCTTCCAGGTGGGCAAGGCGGCGCTGCATTCGTCCAGCCAGACGTCGTTTAAGGGCGGCGGTCCTGGGTTGGGATTGGCGCTGGTCAAGGGCGCGGTCGAGGCACACGGCGGGATGGTCTGGGTGGAGAGTGAGGGTTATAGCGAACAGACCATGCCCGGCAGCGCGTTTAAGGTGCTGCTGCCGCTGCACGCCCCCGATAACGGGCGGGGGTCTTGAGTTATGAACTTCGAGTCAGGTGTTATGTAGATCCTGGCCTCACCCCCTCTAATGCAGATACGGAACTCATCGTTGGCGTGTTTTTTGTAGGGGCGTATTGATGCTTTTTGACTAATGAATACGGATCTACGGGCTGACGATGCCCCTCACCCTGCCCTCTCCCCGGCCAAGCCAGGGCGAGGGTAGCGCTCTCCCCCTCTCTAGCTCGGCTGGAGAGGGGGCCGGGGGGGTGAGGCCTGTATTTTATTTCCGCGCTTAATTGTTAAACAGCATCAATACACCCCTACGATGCTGGCTTGGCCGGAGAGGGGCAAGCGTGCTTGCACGCCAGGGGTGAGGCCGTTTTGATGCGTTGCCCCAGGGAATTTCCGGGATGAGCGTTGTCTGGTAGGATCAGGTTATATTGAATGGCCGACCCGACAAAGGACCTGAAGATGACGCTTCCTGTTGACCCGTATTATCTGCCTTCCCCTGACCGTTATGAGCCGATGCCCTACCAGCGCTGCGGGCGAAGCGGCCTCAAGCTTCCGCTGATTTCGCTCGGCCTGTGGCATAACTTCGGCGGCGTGGATACGCTCGAAAATGGCCGGGCCATGCTGCGCCGCGCCTTCGATCTGGGTATCACGCATTTTGACCTCGCGAACAACTACGGCCCGCCGCCCGGTTCCGCCGAAGAATACTTCGCGGTGATCCTGCAAAAAGACTTTCGTCCCTTCCGCGACGAACTCATTATCTCCACCAAGGCCGGTTATTACATGTGGCCGGGGCCGTATGGCGAGTGGGGATCGCGTAAATACCTGATCTCAAGTCTGGATCAGAGCCTCAAGCGCATGGGGCTGGACTACGTCGATATTTTCTACCATCACCGTCCCGATCCTGACACGCCGCTCGAAGAGACCATGGCCGCGCTCGATCACATCGTGCGGCAGGGTAAGGCGCTGTATGTGGGCATCTCCAACTATAAGGCGGACGAGACCCGCGAGGCCGCGCGTATCCTGCGCGAGATGGGGACGCCGTGCCTGATCAACCAGGTGGCTTACAATATGTTCCATCGCTGGGTGGAAGACGACCTGCTCGACGCGGCCACTGACGTGGGGATGGGGCTGATCTTCTTCTCGCCGCTGGCGCAAGGCATGCTGACGGATCGCTATCTGAACGGCATCCCCGAGGACTCGCGCGCGGGCAAGGCGGGTACTTTCCTGAAGCGAGAGCGCATCACCGAGGATTATCTCGCCAAGGCGCGCCGCCTGAACGCGATCGCGCAGCAGCGCGGGCAAACGCTGGCGCAGATGGCATTGGCGTGGGTGCTGCGCCATCCGGTCGCAACGTCCGCACTGATCGGTACCAGCACCGTTCAGCAGGTCGAGGACAGCGCCGCCGCCGTGAAGAACCTGCGCTTCTCCGAGGAGGAACTCGACGCGATCGAGGCGGTTTTGGCGGAGTAGCGGTCAGCCGGCCTCACCCCCTGGCCCTCCCCACCGCGTGGAGAGGGGGAGTCAGACGCGAACGAAGCCCCTCTCCATCACATGGAGAGGGGCTTGGGGTGAGGCTTATTCCGCCGTGGTCGGCGTAGCTTCGATGGTCGCGCCGCCGTCCGGTGTGGCGGTTGGCTCGGCGGCAGGCTGGACGTCCTCGGCGGGCAGCACCATGAACCCCGTGATCAGGGCCTGCGTGGTTTCGCTGTCCTCCTGAGAGAGGCCGCTCGCGTCCAGCCAGTTGGTACCGGCGCGATCAGACTGCAAATTGGCGACAAACAGCGTCCCGGCGGCGTTGTTGAGCAGCACCACCAGCCCGCTGTGGGGATCGCCGGCCGTATCGCGGTAGCTGTACGCGATCTGGTAGCCGGTGCCCGTGTCTTGCGTGACCGGCTCGATCGCCAGGACCTCGGCGCTGGGCTCGGTCTCGGTGAGCCACGCTTCAGCCTGTGCTTCGGACTCGATCGGACGGTCGGGGATCGTCCGCACGCGCACCGTGACGTTATCCCCGGCGGTTGGGACCTTAAAGGTCACGGGGCGTCCGACGCCGCCGGCCTCGAACTGCCACGTCTCCGGGTGCTTGAGCACAAAACCCAACTCCTGATCGACATGAGCGGGCCAGAGCGGCGGCAAGGTTTGCAGCTGCGGGAAAGTCTTGAACGCCGGGACCACATAGGACTGAAGCAGATCGAGCAGCGCCTGGTTGTTGGCGGGTGTGACCATGCGCACAACGTACAGCCAGCCCTCCTCCACCCAGGCGATCGAGCGGCCCAGGTAGGCGTTATCGTTCGACATCAGATCAAAATCCACGACGACGCGCCCATCGGTGATGGAACGGTGCGTTTCCTGCCAGCTATCGTATTCGGTCCAGGCATCGACAAAATGGGCCTCGTTCAGAAAGTCCGTGCTCAATGCCTCGGGAGTTTCGTATTGCACGCCAGGGCGGATATAGTTATGAATCACAGCCAGCCGCTCCGGGCTTTGGATCACGGCGCTGGCGGTGTTGTCGGTCCCCTGGCCCTCGCTGGTGATCCAGTCGGGGCCGGCCGGGCGGAAGGTCTGGAACAGCCCGGTGCTGTGGACATAGGCCAGCGCGCCCTCAAGCTGAGGATTCGCTTCGGGCGTGGGGACGATCACGCGGGTGGCGGGCGGCAGGAGTTCCGAACGGCGTCAGGGTCGGGAAATCGATGTTATTATTACTGCTGCGCGAGCCAAGATCCGGCGCGATCAGGCTGATCACGAAGGTGAAAATGATGATAAAACCGATCACGACGCCGATCATCGTAGCACGCCGCTGAGCACGTTTTCTTGAGAGAGACATCCAGAACACTCCAAACTATCGCTTAGTAGAGAACAACCCCAAACTATACCGCAAAACGAGGAGACGAAAAAAGAAATGACCCTACCTGATCCTGATGCGCCTGAACAGCCCGAAATTGAGCCGGTTGGTCCGGCGGAAGCCGAAGCCATTCTGGCAGCCGCGCTCCAACCCTATCTCGCGGACGAGTGGCGGGTAATTGACCGGGGGCCGTATGCCGCCCGTCTGACACGCGGCCTGCGCAATCTCGATCTGCGCGTGGATCTGCTGGGGCAGGTCGAAACCGAAGAATCGGGGCTGACCCCGCTGCAAGACAGCGGCCGGCTGATCGCGTGGACGCTGCTGCTGGCCGCCCTGCTGATCGTGCTGGCGCTGTCGGCGGCGCTGGGCATTCTGTGAAGCTTCGCGCGCAGGAGCGAGTCTGTGTTACTATAGGCCATGGCATTCCGTAATATTCTTAAGGAAACGCGGCGCTATGACCGGCCCTTATGATCCTGATAGTCTGGTTCACCGCAACCAACTGCTGTCGGAAGAAATCCGGCGGCGTGTTGATCAACTCTCAGCGATTAACACCGTAGCCGCCACAGTCAGCCAATCGCTTGATCTCCAAACAACCCTACAGACCGCCCTCGAGTCGGTGCTCAGCGTGATCCGGGTCAATTCGGCAGGGATCAGCCTGGTGGACGATGCAGCCGGCGAGCTGGTCATGCGCGCGCAGCGCGGCTGGCGCTACGACTTCGTTACGCAGCCGATGCGTATCCCACTCGGCCACGGCATGTCGGGTATTGTCGTCGCCAATGACGAAGTGCTCGTGACCGGCGATATTTCCGACGATACCCGGTTGTGGGTGCGCGAATTTGCCTACGAGGCGGTGCAGGCGATGGCGATGGCTCCCATGCATGCGCGCGGACGGGTGGTCGGCATCCTGAGCGTGATGAACCACACTGCCTATGAATTCAGCCCGGACGAGATCGATGTGCTGCGGGTGATCGCCGATCAGGTCGGGGTGTCGCTCGACAACGCCCGCCTGTACGGCCGCACGAAAGAACAGTCGAGCCGCCTGGGTGCGGTACTCAACTCCTCTGGGGATGCGATCATCGCCACCGACAGCCGGGGCCAGATCAATCTGGTGAACGCCACCGCACAGCGATTGTTTAGCCTGCACGCCGACGGTCTGCTCGGGCTGCCGCTGCGTGATGCGCCGCTGCATCCCCGTCTGCAAGAAGGGCTGCGCCGGGCGATGAGTCACGAGACGGAAGGCAATACGGTATTTGAGATCGCGCTGGACGACGGGCGCTTTCTGTCCGCCATCGTGTCGCCGGTGTATACGCAGCCCGCGCTGGACGGCGTTCAGGAAACCGAGGGCTGGGTGATGGTCGTGCAGGATATCACCCATCTGCGCGAAGCCGAGCGCACACGGGTGAACTTTATCCAGGCGGCGGCGCACGATCTGCGCAACCCGCTCAGTGTGACGCTCAGTTCGCTGCGGATGCTCGAACGAGATCTGGGAGGCCAGGAGGCGTACCAGGAAATTATCAACATGGGTATTCACGGCCTGGAGCGCATGCGGGATCTGATCGACAGCCTGCTCAACCTGGAGCATATCCAGAGCGGGGTGGGGCTGCAATCGCGGGCGGTGGACGTGCGCGACCTGATCGAGCGTGGCATTATCGACGTCCGGCCCCATTTACAGCAGCGCGGGCAGGCGCTCCGGCTGGACGTGCCGGAGGATCTGCCGGTCATCGTGGGCGATATGCACTGGCTGCACCGCGCGCTGGTGAATCTGCTCGGCAACGCCAATAAGTACACCCCACCCGACGGCGAAGTCACCGTCCGCGCGTATGTGCAGCATAACGAACTGGTGCTCGAAGTGCAGGACAACGGACCAGGCATCCCCCCTGACGCGCAGACCCGCCTGTTTGAGCGGTTTTACCGCGTGCCTACCAACGATCCCGGCACGAAAGGCTCCGGGCTGGGGCTGGCGATCGTCAAATCGGTGGCGGAACAGCACGGCGGGCGGGTGTTCGTGCAGAGCCGGGTCGGGCAGGGCAGCATTTTCGGGATGATCTTCCCGCTGGTTGCGCAGCCAGCCCCGGAAATGAATTGACGCCGTCTGGTCAGTCGCCCAGGAAGCGGCGGAGATGGACCATCAGTTCGTCCGGCGTGACAGGCTTGGTCACATAGCTGTCTACGCCGGCCTCTCCTTTGCTGGACGCGATGAAAGTCCGCGCATAGGCGGTCAGGACGATCAGCGGCGTGCGCGGGCGCGAGTCGCGCTGTTCCATCGCGCGGATACATTTCGTCACCTCGATGCCGCTCATGCCGGGCATCGCCACATCGACCACCACCAGATCGGGTTTTTCGCTTTCGTACTTTGCGATTCCCGTTGGCCCATCCGCCGCCGTGATGACATTAAGCTGATGGTACGCCAGAACACGCGACAACAGCTCGCGCAGCATTTCATCGTCATCAATCACCAGAATTGTTTTGCTCATCGTTTCCCCACGTATCTTTATGCTCGCTTACTGATTATCAGCGTACCAAACTCCGGGGCGATATTCAAGAGGGTAGGAGGAATGGATGGTTGTGCCTACCGAGTAAGTCGTCGGATGATTTGTAGGGGCGTATCGCAATAGGCCCAATGTGCGTCAAGATACGGTGGCGTAACGGTCGTCACCCGGCTTTAGCCCCTCCCCCTGCCCCCCTTTCAGGGGTAGGTTTTTTATGCTTGGTGCTGGGCATGGTTTACCCCTATCCACCCAGCCCCTTTCCCCACACGCGGAGAAAGGGGCGCGTCTGAAGTCCCTCTCCGTTTACGGGGAGGGATTTAGGGAGAGGTATACCTGGCTAATTCGCGCGAATGCTGTGGCGGAGCTGCTCGGTCAGCGCGACAAAATCAGAGCGGTGCAGCAGATCCAGGCTGCGCGGGCGCGGCAGGGGAATCGCCACATCTTCGATCAGCCGCCCCGGACGCGGACTCATGACCAGCACCCGGTCCGACAGCAGAACCGCTTCGGGGATGCTGTGCGTCACCATCAGCACGGTCTTGCGGTACTTGGCCCAGATATGCAGCAGTTCTTCGCTCATTTGCTCGCGGGTGAGGGCATCCAGCGCGCCGAACGGCTCATCGAGCAGCAGCACCTCGGGATAGTGGATGAGCGCGCGGCCAATCACGACACGCTGCGCCATTCCGCCGGAGAGCGCCGCCGGGTAAGTGCCGGCGAAGCCTTCCAGCCCGGTCAGTTCGAGCATGGCCTGCGCGCGCCGATCGCGCTCGTCGGGCGGCAGCCCGGCCAGTTCGAGCGGCAGAGTCAGATTGCCATAGACGGTGCGCCACGGCATCAGGTTCGCCTTCTGGAAGACGATCCCAATGCGGCGCTGCGGGCGGGTAATCGGCTGTTCGTCGAGCAGCACGCGCCCCGCAGATGGAGTAAGCAGGCCGGCGAGAATCCGCAGCAGGGTGCTTTTGCCGCAGCCGCTCGGCCCGACGAGGCACACAAACAACTCGCGCGACAGGTCGAGCGTCACATTATCCAGGGCCAGCACGCCGCCGTGCGGTCCCGGATAGACATGGCTGATCTGCTCGGCGGCAAACAGAGTCTGGCTGGACATGCGGCTACTCGGCGGGCAAGAAGGACATATCGTAGGCGGCGGTCAGATCGTCCAGCGGCGCTTCAAGCAGCCCGGCCCCGATCAGGATGCTCTGGGTGGCCTCCCAGGCGGCGGGGTTGGTCTGCCCCAACGGCTGGTCAGAGCGCCACAATTCCAGCGAGTTTTCGAGCACCTGCCGCTCCGTAGCATACTGGTCTTCAGGCAGATCGGGGACGTACTCGGGCACGCTGATGCTGAAGGCCGCGTCAGGATCGGCCAGGGTATCGGCCAGACCGCGCCGGACCGCGCGCACCATGCCGCGCACCAGATCGGGTTTCTCGCGGATGGTTTCCTCGTTGGTGATCAAGCCGTTGGAGACCAGCGTGGCGTAATCCGAGACTTTGATAATGTTGACCGGGGTGCAATCCTGCTCGATCTTGATCGGTTCATTGGCGATATAAATCGCGGCAGCTTCGACCACGCCCTCGCACACGCTGGCGGCGGCGGTAAACCCGATCGACTCCAGTCCGCCCAGATCGTCTTCAGTCAGACCGGCAGCCGCCAGAAGCGCGCGCAGCCCGATATAACTCGCACCCTGCGGCCCAGGAATCCCGACGATGTGCCCGGCCAGATCCGCCGGCTCGGTCAGGTTGAGATCCGCCGGCGAGACCACGCCCACCGGGAAGTTGTGAAACCATTCGAACACATAGACCACGGGGCGATCGTTAGCCCGCGCCAGCAAAACCTGCTCCCCGCTGACCAGCCCGAACTGCAATTCGTTGTTCGCGATCCGGTTGACGCCGTTCGCCTCGTCGAAGTTGTTATCGAACGAAATATCGATCCCCTCGTCGGCAAAATAACCGCGCTCGACGGCCACGTAGATCGGCGCGAACTGCGCGCTGGGGATATAGCTCATGAACAGCACGACTTTGGTCTGCCCCGATTCCTCGTCGTCGTCCTGAGTTAGTGCGTAGGCAACCACCAGCAGCACGAGCAAGAGCGCGACAACCACGCCCAACAGGATCAGCCGATTACGAGACGAGCGTGTTTGCATTGGGCATACCCCCAGTTAACAGATCCGCAAAGGTGACGCTAGTTTACCGGGATCGGGCGATTCTGCTAGTCCTGCCAGTCGAGCAGAATACGTTCGAGCCAGGCGGCCAGCCCATAGAGCAGCAGCGCCAGGCCAGTTAAGGTAAAGACCGCGGCGATGACCAGCGGCGTATCGTAAATGCCGCGCCCGAAGTTGATCAGGTAGCCGAGGCCCGCGCTGGCGCTGACAAATTCCCCAACGACAGCCCCGATCACCGACAGCGTGGCGCTGACCTTCAGGCCACCGAGCAGGATGGGCAGCGCGGCGGGGAGTTCGAGGTGCCAGAAGGTTTGCAGCGGCGTCGCTTCGAGCGAGCGCATCAGGTCGCGCAGTTCGGGCGGGATGTTGCGCATGCCCAACACGGTATTGACCAGCATTGGGAAAAACACCAGCAGCGCGCAGATGATCACCTTGCTGGCGATCCCCGCCCCGAACCAGATAATCAGCAGCGGCGCGATGGCGACGATCGGCACGGCTTGCAGCGCGACCAGATAAGGCGTCAGGGTGAACGCGACGATCCGGCTCCTGGCGAGCAGATAGCCGAGCCAGAAGGCCGCCATGACCCCGATCAACAGGCCGGTCAGCACTTCGCGCAGCGTGACGGCCATGTGCCGCACCAGCGATCCATCTGCGGCGATCTCGCGCCAGCGCTGCACCACGCTGCCCGGCGACGGCACGATAAAGGTGGCGTACATGCCGGACCGCGCCAGCAGTTCCCAGGCGAGCAGCAAGAGCAGCCCAAAGACAGGAGCCAGCAGCCAGTGCCAGCGGCTTGAGCGGAAATAGGGCGCGCGCAGCGACATCAGGTGGGATGAGCGGAGCACATGATTGGGTGAGGGCTGCGATTCGGCCCGGCGTTGTTCAGCCGCCGACAGTTTACCATCCATACGGGTTAACCTGCCTCATCCGAGGGTGGTTCGGAGAGTTCCGGGGGCGGCGGGTACGCTTCGGGATCGAGCAGGGCGCGGGCCTCTTCGTAATACGCTTCGGGCACGGCCACATCGACCCCACCCAGCAGCCCAACCGTCAGCGGGATGGCGCTGCTGCCTGCCGCCTCGCGGAGCAGCATCACCGGGATATTCGCGCCGCGCAGCAGCCCGGCGGGGATCTCCGCCGAGGCCAGATCAGTCGCATGCGCCACAATATACCATGTCTTGCGGTCCGGGCCGCGCCATTTGAGGATGTCGGTCATGGGCAGATCATAACGGCTGGATGGGCGGACGGCAACGGTGAATGGTGGTTGGTGACTGGTTTTTTGGTTTTTTCGTGGGTTCTGATGAGGGCGTGATGGGATGTGGAGTTTTACCTCACCCCCCGGCCCCCTCTCCACACGCGGAGAGGGGGAGCCGGTGGCAGAAATGTTTTTGTAGGGGCGGGTTAACAAACCCGCCCTTGCGAAAGCGCCTGCGATTAGGCTTCTTTGATCTCCACGGAGAGCAGCTTGGTGCCGGGTTTAGAGTCGCGCATGGGATCGCGCTCGCGGATCTTCATCAGCACATCCAGCCCGGTCTGATCCTTGACCTTGCCAAAGACGCCGTGTTTGCCATCCAGATGCGGCGTCGCGACGTGGGTGATGAAGAACTGGCTGCCGTTGGTATTCGGGCCGGCATTCGCCATGCTCAGGATGCCGGGGCCGGTGTGCTTGAGCGCCAGCGCGCCCTTCTCGTCATTGAAGCGGTAGCCAGGGCCGCCCGTCCGGTGCCGGTGGGATCGCCGCCCTGAGCCATGAACCTGTTGATCACGCGGTGAAAGGTCGTGTTGTCATAGAAACCTTCGCGCGCGAGGAACACGAAGTTATTGACCGTTTCCGGTGCCTGTTTGGCGAAAAGCTCAACCTCAATATCGCCCTGTTCGGTCTTGAGGATCGCGGTGTAATTCTTGTTTGGATCGAGCCGCATTCCGGGCGGCGCATTAAATTGTTTGGCCATGAGTTTTTTCCCTTGTGCTCCATCATAAAAACCTGAACGAGAGTCTAGCAGAACTGCGCGCGTTGCGCTTTCAGGCCATTAGCGGTTAGCCGTTAGCCAAAAGCAAAATCCGAGATTCCCGCATGATACGGATAAACACCGACCGCAGCTAAGTGCTAAAAGCTAACGACTAATCGCTCAGGAACTAGAGTACCGCGAAATGCTCGATAAACGACGCCGTGAAGCGCATCGAACCAAAATAGTCCTTGACGAAGATATTCTCGTTGGGCGAGTGCGCCCGGATGTTGGGGTGCCACGTCGCCCCGGCGAAGATCATCGGCTGGCCGAGCACCGCGTCAAACGGATGCATCGGGCCGCTGCCCGCATACCACGGCAGCATCACCGGGGTTTTGCCCCATGTAGCCTGGCTGGCCGCGAGCGCCGCCCGTTCGGGAAGCTGGCCGGGCGCTGACGCGGCAAATTCCTCCGAGCCCAGGTCCGTAATCGTGATGTCGGTGAAGCCGCGCCGGTCCAGATGCTGCCGCAGCAGGTCTTGGGCCAGCTTCGAGGTCAGCCCCTTGACCAGCCGGAAATCGAGCTTGGCCATGGCTTCGGCGGGCAGCACTGTTTTGGAGCCCGCCCCGCCATAACCGGAATGGATGCCGCAGATCGTAATGGTCGGTGCGCCCAGGTGTCGGCGGCGTGCTTCGTGATCGCTGATGCCGTTGATCCAGCGATCCAACCCCCAGCGCGCGCGCATCGCTTCAAATTCCATCGGCACGGCGTCGATCCGGCGCAGATCTTCTTCGCTGAGGGGAGCCAGATGATCCAGATAGCCGTCGAGGGTGAGGTGATCCTGCGGATCTTTGAGTGTGCTCAGCGCCCATACCAGCCGCCATGCCGGATTTACCACCATCGGCGCGACCGAGGAATGGAGATCGTGGCTTGGCCCGTGGCAGTGCAGCTCAAAATAGGCCAGACCTTTGCCACCCAGCCCGAACGTCGGGCGGCCCGCTTCGTCATAGCCGCCGCCTTCCCACAGCACACCGTCGGCTGTGAGCATCCCGGCATACTGCTTGACCCAGTCTTCGAGGTTGTTGCTGCCGGTTTCCTCTTCGCCTTCGACCACCCACTTGATCCGCACCGGCAAATCGCCCTGCGTCTGGAGCCATGCTTCGACCGCCTGAATGCGCGAGAGCAGTTCGCCCTTGTCATCAGACGTGCCGCGCCCGTAGATCGTGCCGTCCCTGATGACCATCTCAAAGGGCGGCGTCTCCCACAATTCGATCGGGTCTTCGGGCTGCACATCATAATGGTTGTAGATCAGCAGGGTACGCGCGGCATCCACTGGCCCAAGCTCCGCATATACGACCGGCGCTCCCCCCGTGGGGTAGATCGTGACCGCCGCTCCGATCTGGCGCAGACGCTCCGCGACCATCTCCGCCATCGCCGCGACGCCGCGCCCGTCGGCGGCCACGCTCGGCTGCGCGATGAACTGGCCGAACTCCTCCAAAAAACGCTCGCTGTTCTGCTCAATATACTGGTTAAATGCTTCGGTGTTGTACGACACGCTGTCTATGCTCCTCGATCAGCCTCAGAAAGTTAGAGTTTGTAGCCGAACCGGCGCAGCAGGGCCTTTCGCCACGCGACGCCTTCATCATCCTCCACGCCTTTGCTCGCCAGCCCGTCGATCACGCCCAGGATGCCGCGCCCCTGCTCGGTTTCGGCTACGATCACCTGGGTGGGGTTGGCCGTTGCACAGAAGACCCGCACGACTTCGGGCACATTCTGCACCGCTTTGAGGATGTTGATGGGAAAATAGCCTTCACCCAGGAACACGATAAAACTGTGCCCGGCGGCGATCGCCTGGGCGTTTTTGACGGCCAGCTCGCGCAGGGTATCGTCCGTCCCGGAATGGCGGATCAGGCACGCGCCGGACGCTTCGCAGAACGCCAGCCCGAACTTGATCCCTGGCACGGCGCTCACCAGCGTCTCGTGAAGGTCTTCGACCGTCTTGATAAAATGGCTCTGGCCCAGAATGAAGTTCAGCGACTCGGGTTTTTCAATTGGAACAACGCTGAGTTCCATCGCGGTTTCTCCTCGCAAAAGCAGTTGTCAGTGAACAGTTGACAGTAAGCACTAAGCAGTAAAAGCTGTGTTTACGCGCGCTCATGCGCGGCGGTTACGCCCTTACTGCTTAGAATAGCGCAAATCAAACAAGCCCACCATGCGGTGAGCTTGCGGATTGGCTACCCACTAAATTCGGGAGGCGATCAGGCGTCCGGCGTGCTGGTGGAATCGGGTGGGGCGGCTTCGTCCTCGTCTTCCCAGCTCACGATCCAGATACACAGCCCGGCGACGGCAATCGTCGCCACGATCAGCGCGATCCAGTTGCCGGTGGTCAGGCCCACGTCGCGCGCTTCATAGACCAGCAGCGCCACACAGCCGATCGACAGCACGGCCCACGCGGTGATGCGCGGCCAGGTTTCGATCAGGTTCACGATCGGGCCAATGCCCGGCTGATGTTTGAGTCGTTCGACCATAGTTCGATACTCTCTATACCTTCATCCTGCAAGGGTTATGAGTCATGAGTTTTGAGTTATGAGTAAAGGCAGAGTGATGCCAATTGAGATAAGTAGTCCCGTCTCCGTTCGTTTAGTAGGGGCAGGTCTCCAAATCTGCCACACGCGGCGAGGGGATTTACACACCGGCGGTATGAGGTTTTCAAAACTCAAGACTCAAAACTCAAAACCTCTTCTCTACAACGGCTTCAGCACGCGCTCGGCGCGCAGTTTCTTGGCGAAGATCTGGAACCCGTCGGGACGGGCTTCGCGGGCGGCTTCGCGCCACGCGGGGACCTTGATCTCTTCGAGTTCCTGCTTGATATACCCCTGGTCGAGGAATACCTGGACCATTTCGGGCATCTCACTCTCCGGCAGGAAGACATAACCAACTTCGCTCTGTAATTCTTTTGAGGCATTCTCAATCGCCTGGATCAGTGCCGTCGCGACCGGCATCACCGGCGCTTGCTGCACGACCAGGAACTCATCGACCCGTGTGATCAGGTTCTCGACCAGAAAGCCTACCAGCCCGACCGGCGTATTATTCGCCATGGCCAGCATATACGACTTTTGCCCAAACGCCATCAGCACGTCCATACGGCTGAGCTGCTTGCCGGTGTGGCGCTGGATCAGCCCGGCGATCAACTCGGCGTTGCGCGGCAGGCCCCGAATAATGTCCAGCGAGTGGATCACCATCTCGCCGGTCTTGCGGGTCTCGCTCGGCTGGACTTCGACGCGCTGCGGCGCGGCCTGAAGCTCTTCTTCTTCGGCGGCCCCTTTGATCTGCGACCAGGACAGCCGGACCTGCTGCCACGTTTCTTCGGGCGTGCCGTTGTTCGAGATCACGACGTTGGCGCGGGCAAGCTTGTCCGCCTGTGGATTCTGAACGCGGATGCGCTTCAGCGCTTCCGGGCGGGGCAGGCCGCGCTTCGCCAGCCGTTCAACCTGTTTTTCTTCGCTGGCGTCCACCACCCAGATCGCGTCCATCTGGTCGGCAAGCTGGCCTTCGAGCAGTTTGATTGCCTCCACGACCACAACTTTGTGGCGCGTGCGCTTGATCAGGGTGTCAATCGCCTGGCCGACGATGGGATGCGTCAGGGCTTCCAGGTGAGCCAGCGCATCCGGGTGGGCGAAGACCACCGCCGCCAGCTTCGAGCGGTCGACGCGCCTTTCCGCATCGAGAATCCATTGACCAAACATGGTGACGACGGGCTTATAAGCGGGTGCGCCAGGGGCCATAGCCTGATGAGCCAGACCATCGGCATCAATGGTATAGGCCCCCAGGTGCTCCAACATACGGCGCACCAGGCTTTTACCCATCGCTATGTTCCCCGTGAGGCCGATCACATATTTTCCGTCCCAACGACCCACGGCTCTACCTCCACGAAAACTTTACACGCTCACAATGATAACTTTCATCATTGTAACTTGGGCGCGGTTTTGGGGCAAACGGGACTCAACGTTAGCTATCGTCCAGCAGAGTCTCCCATTCGTGCAGCGCGCGTTCGAGTTCGGCTTCGGCGCTGTTATACGCTTCGCCCAGCATGCGCACCCGATCGACCGCCCCGGCGGCACTGGCTTCTCCCAGTTCGCCGGAGAGATCGACCAGCCCGATTTCGAGCCGGTTGATCGTCTGTTCGATCTCCTGTAGACGGCGCTGGCGCTGGAAGGGCGACAATGCCGGCTTGCCGTTGGATGGCCGCGCGGCGGGTTTCGGCTCAACCCGCGTGGGCACGGGCTGCGGTTCGCGCCCACCCTGACGGGCGAGGTCACGCGCCTGAAGATATTCCTGGTAGGTGCCCTCGAACACCGTCATGCCGCCCGGCTGGATGTCCCAGATCTGCGTGGCCAGCGCGTCGATCAGGTAGCGGTCGTGACTGACCAGCAGGATCGTCCCGTTAAAGGAGTCGAGCACGTCCTGCAAAATCTCCTGGCTGGGGATGTCGAGGTGATTCGTCGGTTCGTCCAGCAGCAGGAAGTTGGCCCCGTCCAGCGCCAGTTTCGCCAGCGCCAGCCGGCCGCGCTCGCCACCGCTCAGCGTCGCCACCGGGCGAAACACGTCATCGCCGGTGAATAGAAACGCCGCCAGATAGTTCCGCGCTTCGCCCTGCTGCAGAGCGCGCACCGTCAGCAGTTCGTCGATCACGCTGTTGGCCGGATTCAGACCCTCGTGCGCCTGGGCGAAATAACCCGGCTGCACGGCGGCCCCCATGCGCGTACTCCCACTCAGCGGCGGCAGATCGCCCAGCAGCGTTTTGAGCAGCGTGGTCTTGCCCGCGCCGTTCGGACCGATCACCGCCGCGATCTCGCCGCGATAGAGGGTGATGTTCGGCGCGTTAACCAGCGGCTTGTCCGGCTCGTATCCGGCCACGAGGTTGTAGGTCATCAGCACTTTGTCGCCGCTGCGCAGATCGGCCTTCAGATTCAGGTGGATATTCCGCTCGGTGCGCGGACGGTCGATCAGCCGGTCGCGTTTCAGACGTTCCAGGCGGCGCAGGCGACCCTTGGCCTGGGCGGTATTCTGCCCGGCGATGTTGCGCTTGATGTACTCTTCCTCTTTGGCGATCATCTCCTGCTGGGCCTCGTACTCTCTGACGAGGCGCGCGTGACGCTGATCGCGCTGCTGCAAATAGTGGCTGTAGTTGCCCCGGTAGACTTCAATGCGGCCCCAGGCCATCTCCCAGATCGTCGTAATCACGCTGTCCATAAAATAGCGGTCATGGCTGACGACCAGCAGCGCGCCGTTCCACGTCTTGAGAAAACTTTCCAGCCACTCGATCGCATTGATGTCGAGGTGATTGGTGGGCTCGTCCAGCACCAGCAGATCGGGCGATTCGAGCAGCAGCCGTGCCAGCAGCGCGCGGGTTTGCTGCCCGCCCGACAGATGGCTGAGCGGCATCGACAATTCGCCCACGCCGAAGCCGAGTCCCTGCAACACCTGCCGCGTGCGCGTCTCGTAGGTATAGCCGCCGTCCAGCTCAAACTGGTGTTCTTCCTGGCCGTAGCGCGCCATGAGATCGTCCAGATCGGCGCGGCTGGAATCGCTCATCTGCTCCATCAGCGCCGCCAGCCGGGATTCGCGCCGGCGCAGATCCACGAACGCCGTCATCATCTCATCCCACAGCGTCCGATCGCCGGCTAACTGGGGGCGCTGCGGCAGATAGCCAACGGTCAGCCCCTTCATATGGCTGACGACGCCCGCCGACGGCTCCTCTTTTTTGATCAGCACTTCGAGCAGCGTGGTCTTGCCGATGCCGTTGGAGCCGACCAGCGCGATCTTCGCGCCGTGTGGAATCTCCGCCGAAATGCCCTGAAAGATGTCGTTCGCCCCAAACGCTTTGGCGAGATTGCTTGCACTCAGAACAGCCATGATACCACCCGAAACGATCGCTATATGTGATGCCGGGACGCATTATACCATGCTCTGCGCGCGGGTTTAACGCTCAACTCGTTGGAAAACAGAAAAACAGTTCACCACAGAGGGCACAGAGAACACGGAGAAAAACAAGGGAAAAGCAAGAGAAATAAATACCGAAGGTGTGCCACATTGAGCAGCATAGCTAGCGGTCGGCTCTAGCCTTTGGCTGAGCGCTGATAGCCAACCGCTTCTTTTGGTGCTCATCTTCGGCGGGGCTATAATGTGCGGCATGGATGACACGATCAACTCACCTACCCCGCACACGCCCCCCGATCACGCCGGGATTCTGGTCGCGGCCCTGGTCATGGCGACCGCCGGCTGGATCGGCCTGTGGCTGCTGGTCACGACGACGCTGCCGACGGCGTTCCCGCGCTGGCTGTTTTTTGTGTTCCTCTACCTGGGCGTCACCGGGACCGTGCTGCCGTTTGTGCGGTTCCTGAATATGCGCTTCACCGGCGAAGACAGCCCGCCACCGTCCAGCGGCGTGGTCCTGCGCCAGAGCATCCTGATCGGGCTGTTCGTGGTGGCGTGCGCGTGGCTCCAGATCCCGCGCGTGCTCAATCCGGTGATCGCGTTTTTCCTGGCGCTGAGCCTGATCGTGATCGAGGTGTTTCTGCACGTGCGCGAGGGAAGTGAATAGTTTTCAGTAGACAATTTACAGTTATTAGTGATTGGTTGTTGGTTCTTAGTTTGAGGCTGCGGCGAGATAGGTAGCAGCCGAAACCATTCACCAAAAACTAACAACCAATAACCAAGACAACCAAGGATTGCGTATGAAGACCGATCTGGATCGGCTGATGGACGAGCGCGGCCTGGATGCGTTGATCACACTGCCGGGCGAAAATGAAGACCCCTACCGCACGTATCTCGGCAACGGCGCGGATTTCGCCGGGCTGGTGGTGCAGGGTGCGCGGTGCGGCTCCGGTGCTGGTCGTGAACGATATGGAGCGCGACGAAGCTGCCAAGAGCGGGCTGACCGTGTATACCTATGACGATTTTGACCAGACCAAGCTGCAGATCGAGCACCGGGGCGAGCCGGGCAAGGGGTTGGTCGAGTGGTACCGGCGCATCTTCGATAAGCTGGGCGTGCGGGGCAAGGTGGGCGTATACGGTATGGGCGACATCAACGCCGCCTTCGATACGATCCGCCGCCTGGAAAAAGCCTTTGGGGACCGGATTGAGTTCGTCACGGAGCCGGCTTCGATGACCGTATTTGATCGCGCCTACGAGACGAAAGACGCCGGCGAACTGGCCCGGCTGCGCGAGGTGGGACGGCGCACCAGCGCCGTGATGCGCGATACCCGCGCGTGGATTGCGTCGCACCGCGCGCAGGATGGCGTCGTGGTCCAGGCGGACGGTTCGCCGCTGCTGATCGGTGACGTCAAACGGTACGTGCGCCAGCAGTTGTTCGAGCAGAACCTCGAAGATCCCGAAGGCATGATCTTCGCGCAGGGGCGCGACGCCGCCGTTCCGCACAGCAAAGGCGACGATCGCGCGCCGCTCAAGCTCGGCCAGACGATTGTGTTCGACCTGTTCCCGCGCGAGCCGCGCGGCTACTTCCACGATATGACGCGGACGTGGTGCATCGGTTATGCGCCCGCCGGAAGTGCAGGCGGCCTATGATGCCGTGATGGAAGCCTATCGCTGCTCCGCCGAGATGTGCAAGCCCGGCGTGCCGACTTCGTCCGTGCAAAAGATGGTCTGCGAGTTTTTCGAGGGGTTGGGCCATCCCACCGTGCTGAATACGCCCGGCACCAAAGACGGCTATGTTCACAGCCTCGCGCACGGCCTTGGGCTGAACGTGCACGAAGCGCCGTATTTCCGGCTGTCGTCCAACAAATTCCAGCTTCAGCCGGGCAACGTGTTCACCATCGAGCCGGGGCTGTATTACCCGGATCGCGGCTACGGCGTGCGCATCGAAGATACGGTCTATCTGAACGACGCGGGCGAGCTCGAAACGCTGACCGACTGCCCGTATGATCTGGTGATTGAACTCAACGGCTGATCATGACGCTGATTCTTGGCATCGAAACCTCGTGTGACGAAACCAGCGCGGCGGTGATCGAAAACGGCGAGCGCATCCTCTCCAATATCATCGCCTCGCAGATCGATCTGCACGCCAAGTATGGCGGCGTCTTCCCCGAAGTCGCGTCGCGCGCCCACATCGAAGCGATCACGCCGGTGGTCGAGCAGGCGCTGGACGACGGCGGATGTCTCCCTGGACGATATCGAAGCGATCGCCGTGACGCGCGGGCCGGGGCTGGCGGGATCGCTGCTGGTCGGCGTGAACTACGCCAAAGGGCTGGCCCTGGGGCGCGATCTGCCGCTGGTCGGCGTAAATCACCTGGAAGGGCATGTCTATTCGCTGTGGCTCACCGAGCGCGACACGCCGATCCGCTTCCCGGTGATGTGCCTGATCGTCTCCGGCGGGCACAGCGAGATCGTGCTGATCACCGGGCACGGCGAATATACGCAACTCGGCAGCACGATCGACGACGCGGCGGGCGAAGCGTTTGATAAGGTCGCGCGCCTGCTGGGCCTGCCCTATCCCGGCGGGCCGTCGATTGAGCGCACCGCCCGCGAGGGCAATCCCACGGCGTATGATTTCCCGCGTGCGCTGCGCGGCGAGGGCTATAACTTCAGCTTCTCGGGGCTGAAAACGGCGGTGCTGCGCGCGGTTCAGCCGCCGCACGAAGGCAAACGCCCGCCCAAGGGCGAGAGTCTGCACGCCGACCAACTCCGCCCGGATGTGAACGTGGCGGACGTGGCGGCGAGCTTCCAGGCGGCGGTGGTGGATGTCGCTGGTGGAGAAGACGATCCGCGCGGCGGATGCAGCACGCCGTCACCGAGATCTGGATCGCGGGCGGGGTGAGCGCCAACGGGGCGCTCCGGCAGGCGATGACGGCGGCCAGCCCGATCCCGGTGCGGGTTCCGCCGCTCAAGCTGTGCGTGCGACAATGCCGCGATGATCGCGTCGGCGGGCTATTTCCGCTATCTGCACGGCTACCGCGATGATCTGGATATGGATGTGCGCCCCATGTGGCCGCTGATTGCGATGAGAGCGTGGAAAAGGCGGGGTAATTCAGTTATTGTAGCCTTGCGAATGTGATTACCCAGGTGCATTTCAATTCGAAATCGATTCATGTGGAAGTTGACCTCGAATCAGCCACTCTGTTTTCTCAGCGATTCTGAAACACAAAACAGAGAAAAGTTCACAGTACCTGTTAACGGCAAATTAATTCGGCTAGTTTGAAGAACAGGATATGTGCCGAAGTCTTCGAGTGATACTGTTAAATTCTCCCAAAACCAGCTTGGTAATCTCCGCTATTATACAATCTCGACATGCTCCCCGCATGCTTAGCACTAAACCTGTGCCTTGAAGAGCATCAGATCTCTGCCAAAATGAATTGTTCGAGCGTACACGCGACAGTGTTCGAACTCGCCACAAGATATACCCAACTTAATCGATCAGGTTCGTTGTCTGCCAGTGCTTTGGCAGCAGCCACTTGAGCTAATCCCATCTATGGTTTATGCCGAAGAAACCCTTCAGGCCCGCATTAAAATCTAGTTGCTTGGATTCCACATGGCCAACTCTTTACGGCTGAAGTTCGTTTTGATGGCTCATTCAGATCTGCTAGTGCCACTCGAAAAATCTCCGGGTGCGCGTCAATCCACCCGGCGAGCGTTTCCGCCAGGATCGCGTTGCCGCGCGCGTTGAGGTGCATATCGGTGGTGTAGTAGATCTGCTCGTCGGCGGCATAGTCCTGCAAGATCGGCAGCAGATCCAGGCAGGTCAGATTTTCCTGCGCGCAGAAATCTTTCATCAGGTTATAGGGCTCGTCCAGCAGGGCGAGCTTGTCCGCGCCGAGTAAGGGTTCGCTCATGCTGCGGTAGACCTGCTCTTTGGTCGGCATCAGCACGATCAGCAGCGTGCCGCCGTATCCCTCGACCATATCCCGCGCGGCGCGGAACGCCTCCTGGCTGCGCGTCCAGCCGTCCTGATTGGTCGGCTGCGCCATGTCGAACGCATCCCACAGATACGGCTGCCCAAACGCCAGCTTGATATCGCCCTGTTCGGCGTATTCGGGATCGTGGAATTGCAGCGAGGCATCGTACTCGTCCTCTGACCCCAGGTAGAGCTTGAGCAGCACGTAAAACGCGGAGTTTTTGTCCCACCAGTTGTATTCGGGAACGGACGGCGGCGGGGTGGTCGATTCCACGTCGGTCAGGCCGTTCAGCTTCGCCAGCCCATAATCCTCGTTGGCGTCGTTGCCGAACCACTGCCAGATCACCAGCGGCGGCTCAAGCGGCATCCCGAAGGTGGACAATACGCGCTGGTGGCTGACCGTGCCCGTGCTGGTGATGCCCAGGTTGATGATATTCCGATCCGTCATGTGAGCCGAGCCGCTGCACCCAACAGTCGTCTTCATCCGTGAAGCAGAACGTGAACGAATCGCCCACCGCCACCGCATCGACGTGCTGATCGACGAGCTCCTGCCGGGTGCGGAACGCCGCGCGCGATCCCCACAGGCTTTCGGTCGTGACGGTGAAGCGGACTTCGGCGCTGCCAAACTGCTCGTGATCACGCACCGGGCGCGTGATGGTCAGGTACTCGCGGTCGGACTGCCAGATCGGATCGGGCAGGAGCTTGCTCTCGGTGAACGGCGTCTTGTGGACGTGATTCAGGACCAACTGCATGCGCGGCGGCAGCGAGAAAAAAAACAGCCGCAGCATCACCTCGGCCAGCAGCCACGCGAACAGCACGCCGAACACGATCCCACTCAAGCGCCCGGCCCACACGCGAACCGGGGAGCGTCTCAGGGTGGTCAATGGAGGTTCAAGCACGGTGGTTATCGATCCTGCAAGGTGAATTCCGCGACAATATCTTCATCCGCCGCCAGCAGCGCCTCCTCAATTGGCAGGCTGCTATCCAGGCGGTACACGGTGAGCCGCACGCGCTCGACGGTGAACGGTACAGGTTCCACCGTGCGGAAGGAGCGAAGCTGCTCGATCAGCGGAGCCGTGGACTGCTCGCCCCAGTAGCCCAGGGTGACATGCGGGAGATAGGCCCAGGCCGTGCGCGGGCGCGCCCGCAGCGGCATGGCGCGGCGCAGAGTCGTGCGCAGCCGGCGCAAACACTCTTGTTCGCCGTCCCGCACTTCCGCGATCAGCACGTTGGGGAAGGCGTTCAGCGGGCCGATGGTGATCTCAAATTGCCGGTGGCCCGCGATCGCGCGCTGCGCACGCTCAGCCAAACCGTCCAGCGCGGCGCGCCGCCAGGTATTGGGCAGCAGCCCAAGCCAGAAGGCCTCGTTCAGCCGGCCGATATAGTGCAGCGTGACGTGGAAATTCACCAGCGGGATCGGGGCATAGGCCAGGCGGGCGCGGAACGCTTCCTGCCAGAGCGCAAGCTGGCCCAGCACGGCCGGGTCGTCAATCGGGATGACAAACGCAATATACGCCTTGGGAAGCCAATGCCGCAGCCCACGCCGCTCGGCCGCCAGCGTATCATGTGTGGAGCGCAAACGTGCAAACTGCTGCCACTTGGCAGCGTAGGGCTGTACGGGACGCAGCACGGCGGCCTCCCAGACGGCGCTAAATGGGCGCTAAATGAATATCCCGGCGCTGTCGGCTGGCTCAACGGAAAACAGATCGCCGGCCCGCCCGGATATCTGAGTATACCGCGCTGCGGTGTAAGTGATAAAATCGTCCACGGTGCTGGCATCGACCAGCGCGACAATCACGCCCGCTTCGCCGCCGCCGCTGTAGCGCGCGCCATAACAGCCCGGATGTTGGGTCGCCGCCTGCCACATCGCGTCCAGTGCCGGGGAACTGCTGCCGTAGTCCTGCCGCGCGCTCCAGTACGATTCGTTCATCAGCGCGCCAAAAGCGCCCATGTCGCCCCGTTCCAGAACGCGGATGCCCTGATCCACCCGCAGAATCTCGGTGATGACGTGCCGCGCCCGGCGATATTCGCCATCGCTCAACACCGTTTCGAATTCGTCCAGCCGTTCAAGGCTCACATCGCGCAGGCTTTTCACATGGCTGTCCACCAGACCGATCGTGTGCGCCGCGGCGTGGGCATCTTTGGACCGGCTGGTATAACCCGAACCGACAAGCTCGCGCCGGGTGTTGGTATCGCAGATCACGACGCTCGCGGAGCGGGGCAGGGCCGCATGCCGGTAATCAAGCGTGCGGCAGTCCAGCCAGAACGCATGATTCCGCCGGGCGTGCAGACAGGTGAATTGATCCTGGATTCCGCTGCCCACGCCGACATACTCCCGCTCGACCTGGACGCCCGAGCGCGGCCAACTGATCCGTGCCGAGCCGCCAGTTGCCGAGCGCCTGCCACGCGATCGCGAACAACTCTTCCACAGCGGCGGAAGAACTCAGGCCGGCGCACATCGGCACGTTGCCCAGAAAGGCCGCGTTGATGCCGTTGACCTTCAGACCACGCCGCAGCAGCGCCCAGGCCATCCCTGCCGGGTACATCGCCCAGCGCGGCAGATCTTCTCCGGCGACATTCTTGTGATCATCCACGTTGCGGAGTGAAAACATGGTGGATTCGCCCAGGTCGGCTGCCGAAAGCTGAACCAGATCGACCGAGCCATAAGCGGCCGCCAGCCACATCTCGCGGTTGATGGCGATGTTGATGACCGGCCCGCCGTGGGTATCGACGTGTCCCCCCAGCAGGTTGACACGTCCCGGTGCGCGCACAAAGATATCCGGCGTCTGGCCGGGATAAGCACTCTTAAAAGCGTCGATCAGGTTTCGTGGAGGCGCAGCGAGCATCGTGTATGAGTTCGTGTTAGTGATCAAAGTCAACCATGATTCCATGTTCTAACAAAGCGGTTGCCAGGTCCCGTTCCTGGCCCGCACGGACGATTACAGCCGTCGGACCGAGCGTCGCCCCCAGGAAGCGGCGCAGTTCCGGTGTGTTCAAAATCGGCTGCATGGCGTCGGGCGTATTGGTCCGCAGGATGGTTTCCTGCGCGATCCAGATATCCGCCCCGCTGGTTCCTGACCAGCGATCGAGCACCAGCGCCAGAGAGCGCGGCAGGTCTTCGCCGCTGGCCCGGCGCAAAAAGGCGCGAATCGCGTCGGCCTGGATGGCCTGTTCCGACGCGCGCTGCAAGCCCGCCGAGTTCAGGCGGTATGTATATGGATCGCCCGCCTCACCCCACTCGCTGATGCGCGCCAGTTGGAAGCGCTCGTAGCGGCTCAGCGTGCGCGGCGCGAGCATTGTACCATCACTTTGCACCGTCAGGTGAGCGCGATTTTCCGGCGGATCCGGCCAGTCGGCGGCCCCAACCAACGCGCGGCCATACACCGTCAGGCGGCAGAGATCGCCCTCGTCGCCCAGGTCGAGCAGGCCCAGCCAGTGCATCGGCCCGGCCACGATAAAGTTCAGCATGGCCCCATCGACGCGATCCCAGTCATCAAATCCGCGCAGATAGTCGCCCGTCTCGCTGTCCTTGATATACCAGCTTTCAAAGTCACCCGCGGGGCGCTGGAAATCCGGCTCTTCGGCTTTGATCGGTTTCGATCAGTTCATCGACGCGGCCACCATCCCACCGGCAGCATTTCAAGGTAGTTCAACAGCGTTTGCCGCGCCAGCCGCGGATCGTTGCGCCAGCCCGTGTCCTCTGGGACAAGGCCGGGGGTGTGCCACAACTCGTTATAGTGGGTGGTGTTTTTCCAGGCTTCGGCCAGCGCGCGCACCTGCCGCGGCCGGGAAAGTTCCAGCCAGGGGCGGGCCGCCGGTATGGGCTTAAAGATGCCGTCCTCGTTCGCCGCCAGACCCATCTCGGCCACCAGCCCGATCAGCAGGGCCACCAGCGCCGGGTGGTGCTCGCTCAAAAGCTGGTTCGCCAGCCCATCATTCGCCTGCTGCTGAAGCGCGTTTTTCTCGGCGGGGATGTGGTGAATTTGCAGGAACGCGAGCAGCGTGGTCAGGTCATCCACGAGGGTGGTCGTCGCCGCGCGCACCGTCTCCGGCTCGAATTCGCTCTCGGCCAGCGCCACGCGCGTTTCTACCAGGGGCGCTTCCTCGCTGAGATCGTAACCCGTCTGGTGAACGGGCAGCACGCCGGCCAGATCGGACGGCACCACCACAAACATCTGCATCCCGGCTTTGCCCTGATCGAAGGCGGTGCTGACCAGCCCGCGATAATACAGCGTCTCCGCGATGCTCACCGGGTGGAGATGCGGCTTTTCGCGGTCGCGCTTGTCCGGCCCCATCGGGCGGATCGCGCCGAACAGGCGGCTGAACTGGGCTTCGGTCATTTTGTGCTCGGCTGCGCTGAGGAGCATTTGCAGCGCGCCGCGCTCGCTCTCATTCAGGCGCGCCCATTCGGCGGCTGCACGTGCCGGTTCGAGCATCGCCGCCGCCAGGGTTTCGGGAGCTTCGCGCTTGTCGAGTCCTTCCAGGTCGATGTCCCAGCGGTGCGCAATAATCGCGAGCAGCCCGGGGTCGGCATCGAGCAGCGTGGACAGCAGGTTTGGCATGTCCTACACCATCCTCATGGTGATGTTAGTTAAGGTAATAAGATAATGGAGTTGCCCGTATGGCGCAACTTTTCAGGGGAGGGAGTTTACCCGAAAAACGTAGATTTGTTAACCCACCCAGACAATTATCTAGGCTGTTTTGATCGGGGGATGGGTGGAGGTTGGTTGTTGGTTCGTGGTCCGTGTCGTAAATCGTGGGTCCATCCGTAGGGGCGTATTGCCATACGCCCCTACAAGACCGTGTTAGCCGATTGGCACAATGGGGCAGCCCCTCATCGGACCGGCGACTTGCCCCACCGAAAACCAAAAACCAACAACTGACTACCAACCACCGCATCACCGCACGTCGTGCCAGGTGGTGTGGACTTCAGTCCGGCCAGAGCGGATCGCGCGCAGCAGGGCATCCTGATCCACCGGGATGCGAAAGACGCGCACGCCGGTCGCGTGATAGATGGCGTTGGCAATGGCGGGCGTGGTGTTGATCGACGTGATCTCGCCCACGCCCTTCGCGCCGTAGGGTCCCTGGCTGGTCGGCTCTTCGACCAGATGCGAGATGATCTCCGGCGTGTGCTTGATGCTCGGGATCTTGTAGCGCGCGAACAACACGCTCCAGGGACACCGTTCTCGACAATGTATTCTTCGGTCAGGCAGTTGCCCATGCCCATCATGATCCCGCCCTGGACCTGCCCGTTCAGCGTCTTGGGGTTGATGGCGCGCCCGACGTCGTTGGCCGCGATGATGCGCAGTACCTTGACCGCTCCTGTTTCCAGATCCACCTCGATCAGCGCGGCCTGGGTCGCATACGAAAAGGCGAAGTGCATATCGCCGCCGGTGCCAAGCGGCTGCGTCTGAGGCGCGTCGTAGGCATAGCGCACCTTGGCTTCCTGGCCCTGCTGGTGCATCCAGTTCACGACCTCGCCGATCGCGACGGTGGAGCCGTTGTAGCGCAGCTTGCCATCCTCAAAGCGGATCTGCTCCGGCGGCACGCTCATCCGCTCGGCGGCGACCGAGGCCAGCGCCTCGCGCATGGTGGCGGCGGCATAGCGCGCCGCGTTGCCGCTGACATACGTCTGGCGGGAAGCGGTGGTCGGACCGCCATCGGGAGTCAGATCGGTGTCGGAGAGCAGCACGCGCACGCATTCCACCGGCAGGCCCAGTTCCTCGGCGGCGATCTGCGCCAGCACGACGCTGAGACCCTGCCCCATGTCGGCGGATGAGGTGCGCACCTCCGCGATCGAGTTCGGATAGACCTCGATCTCGGCCACGGATCGATCGGGCGCGCCGCCGCCCAGCCCGGTATTTTTGTAGGCGCACGCGATGCCCCAGCCATACGCCTTGTGGCCCTCGCGCCAGCCCCAGCGGAAGCCCGCATCAGCGCCGCGCATATCGCGATTGACATGCTCGATCGTCTGGAGCAGCCCCACGCTTTCGCGGAGAAGCTGCCCGGTGGCGGTCGTCTCGCCCGACTTTCTGCGCGTTCTTCAGCCGGAAGTCGAGCGGGTCCATGCCGATCGCTTCGGCCACCAGATCCATGTTCTGCTCGACGGCAAAGGCGGACTGCGTCACGCCAAAGCCCCGGAACGCGCCCGACGGCGGGTTGTTGGTGTACATCACGTAACAGTCGATCCTGGCATTGGGCACGACATAGGGCCCGGTGGCGTGAGTCGTGGCGCGCGTCATGACCTTATCGGACAGGCTGGCATACGCGCCGCCGTCGCCGTACAGTTCCGCCTGGACCGCGGTCAGCGTGCCGTCGCGCTTCGCGCCGGTCTTGATGCGGATAATCGTGGCGTGGCGCTTGGGGTGGAACAGCAGCAATTCCTGGCGCGAATACAGCATCTTGACCGGCCGCCCCGTCACCTGGGCGAGCATGGCGACGTGGATCTGCCCGGCGATGTCTTCTTTGCCGCCAAATCCGCCGCCGATCAGCGTGCCGCGCACGCGGATCGCTTCTTCGGGCAGCGCCAACGCGCGGGCTGCCTGCCGCCGGTCCTCGTACGGAATCTGCGAGCCGACATAGATAGTGAGCTTGGCGTGTTCGTCGTCGTAACCTGCCGGCACGCCGATCGAGCATTCCGGCTCCATAAAGGCGTGCTCGATGGTCGGCGTGCGATATTCGCGCTCGATGATCACATCCGCCTCGGCAAAGCCCTGTTCCACATCGCCGTGGCGCACTTTGATGTGCTTGAGCAGGTTGCCGTCGTCGCGGCCCTCGTGGACATGCGGTGCTTCGGGCGAGCGCGCGAATTCGGGATCGCCCACCACCGGCAGCGGCTCGTAGGTCGACTTCGATCAGATCCAGCGCGCGGGCGGCGGTGTCGGCATCTTCCGCCGCGACGATCGCCACGGCGTCGCCCCTGTAGCGGACTTTGTCGGCGCACAGCACCGGCCAATCGGCGTAGATCAGCCCGTGGATGTTGTCGCCGGGCACGTCTTCATGGGTCAGCACCGCGCAGCACGCCGGGCAGCGCCTTCGCCCTGCTCGTGTCGATCTTCAGGATGCGCGCGTGGGGATGGGCCGCGCGCAGCGTCCGCGCGACCAGCATCCCAGGGAAGGTGTAGTCGTCGGTGAATTTGGCGCGCCCGGTGACTTTGTCCACGATCTCCTGCGGCGGAACCGACCGGCCAATCGCTTTCAGGGGTGCGACTGTCTGCGACGGCTTCCCACGGGATCGGGCCGTCGCCGCGCAGCTCGCTGGCCGCCGACTGGATGGCGCTGATCACGGTGGTATAGCCGGTGCAGCGGCAGTAGGTATCTTTGAGCGCGACCTTGATATCGTGCTCGTCGGGCCGCGGATTCTCGTCGATCAGCGCCTTGGCGGTCATGATCAGGCCGGGCGTGCAGAAACCACACTGCACCGCGCCGTGCTCGATGAACGCCGATTGCAGCGGGTGGAGCTGGTCCTGCTCCGGCGCGAGGCCCTCGATGGTGGTGATTGTCGCGTTCTGCGCTTTGAACGCGGGATAGATGCAGGAATTGACCGGCGTGCCGTTGACCAGCACGGTACAGATGCCGCACTCGGCTTCCTCGCAGCCGATCTTGGTGCCGGTCAGGCCGAGGTCATAGCGCAGCACATGCGCCAGCGTGCGCGATTCGGGCACGTCGAGATGGTGAGTTTGTCCGTTAACGGTCAGTTTCAATGCTGTCATGATGTCTATCTCACCTATTCTATTCCAATACCTTCGGGGACGGCTTCGCCGGTCTGGGCGCGGCGCACGGCCAGCAGCAGCACGCGCCGCAGCAGCACGTCGATCATCTCCTGGCGATATTCGGCGGTGGCGCGATAAGCACTGGTGCGCGGGCGCAGCGCGTCGTGCGCTGCCACAACCGCGCGTTCGACGGATTCGTTGTTCGCCGGCAGGCCGCGCAGGGCCGCTTCGACCGCGTCCGCACGTACCGGGACTTTCGCCACCGGGCCGATACACACGCGCACGTCGTCGTAAAGCTCGCCGGACTCGTCCAGCCGGACCCAAGCCGCACAGCCCAAAATCGGCAGCGCGACTCCCTGCGGGCGCATGATGCGCTTGAAGGCGGTCGCTTCGCGCGGGCCGCACAGCCGCAGCCGGAAGCCGATCAGCAGGTCGCGCGTCGAGTCCAGCAGCGATTGGCCGGGACCCAGAAACATCTCCGGGAGGGGTACCCAGCGGCGCTGGCCGTCCTTGACGATTTCGACGTCGGACGCCAGCACCATGAGCGAGGTGGTGCCATCGCCCGCCGGGAGCGCATGGGCGACGTTGCCGCCGAGCGTGCCGACGTTGCGCACCTGCGGCCCGCCGACCACGCCGCAGCTTTCGACCAGGCAGGTCGCGCGCGCCGCGATCACGGCTGATTTGACGATCTGCGTGTGGGTCACGCCCGCGCCGATATACAGGTGGTCGCCGTCCTGGGTGATGGCGCTGAATCCCTCAATGCAGGTGATGTCGATCAGGGCGTCGGGATGGGGCTGGTGCCCCTGGCGGATGTCTAATAATAAGTCGGTGCCCCCCGCGATGATGCGCGCCCGGCCCTGGTAGGACTGTAACAAACGGAGCGCTTCATCGACGGTGGACGGCGTGTGATAATGAGTCCAAAGTGTCATTGGCTACTTTTAATGCCTCGCGGATAGCTTACGGCTGCTGGCACTTTTCGATGGGCGAGGGTGCCCAACGCCGCGTGCGCGACCATCAGCCGGAGGGTTATTATAGTCTATATTAACATAATTCCCGTCCAGCGGTCAATCTCTGGTCTGCTCATCCAGAAAGGCGCGCACCACCGCGATATACTTCGTGTTCTCCTCGACAAACGTCATGTGGGCGCTGTGTTCAAAGACCACCAGCCGCGCGTTCGGGAGGCCCGCCGCCATCGCTTCGGACGCCGCGACCGAGCAGGTCCGATCATGGCGCCCGGCCAGCACCAGCACCGGATGACGTCACGCGGTGCAGACGGTCTTCCACTTCGATCCCGCCATAGTCCGCCGACGAGAACTTGCGCAGCACTTCGGGCGAATAGACCGCGTCCGCCGTGCGCGCTTCATACTCGGCAATGCGCGGATCAAACGGATCGCGGAACTGGAAGGGATTTTGATCGTGCAGCAGCGCCGCGACGTCGGCGTGCGTCTGAGCGTGCTGCTCCCGTGCCCACGAATCCGTGACCTGCTGGCGCAGAGATTCGGGCTGGAAGTTCGCCAACTGCTCGTTGACGTGGGACATCAGGAACCGTCTGCCGGGCACGCCGCTGGAAATGATCGACTGCGCCGCCTGATCGGGATAATCGACGGCGTGCTGCAAGGTTACAAAGGAGCCGTAAGAATGGCCCAGGACGGCGTATTTCCCCAGGCCGAGCGCATCCGCCAGCAGGCCGACATCCCGCGCGTTCTGTGCCAGCGTCCAGGTCTCTGGCGGCGGGCGGTCGGATCGGCCATTGGCGCGCTGATCCACCAGGATCAGCCGGTAGGTATCCGTCAGCGCGTCGAGATAGTCTCCAAACATACGGTGATCTATGCCGGGTCCGCCGTGCAGCACGATCACCGGATAGCCGGTGCCGCGCTCCACCACAAACAGCCGGGTATCTCCAATATCGACCAGCCTGCCTTCAACCATCGGTTGCGCCTTTCTGCCAACGCTGTCTTCTGTCTATTATGCTCAAATCTCGCCCGTGGCAAAAGCGGCCGGCGGATCTATCAATCGTAGTTGTTGCACAAATTTGTTTATAATCTCGCTTAGACGAGCATAAAGATAGGTCAGGAGATGTGGATGGTCACTGAAACGCCTGATGTCGTGCATGACCTGGACGATGCCGAGATCGACCTTGATCGCAAGACGCTGCTTGAGATGTACTGGCAGATGGTCCGCGCCCGCCGCACCGACGAGCGGACCTGGGTGCTGCACCGCCAGGGTAAGATCGCCTTCCACATTTCGGGGATCGGCCACGAGGGGATACAGATCGGTGCGGGGTATGCCCTGCGGCGCGGCCATGACTATGCCCACCTTTATTATCGCGATCTGGCCTTTTCATTCGCGCTGGGATATACGCCGCGCGAATTTTTTCTCGCAATCTTCGGCAAGGCAGGCGAACCGACCAGCGGCGCGCGCCAGATGCCCTCACACTTCAGCAGCCGCAAGCTTGGGATGCTGTCGGCATCCAGCCCGGTGGCGACCCAGGTCCCGCAGGCGGCCGGCGCGGCGCTCGCCTGCAAGCTGATGCGCGACGATCGGGTCGTCGTGGTGACGCTGGGCGAAGGCTCGACCAGCGAGGGCGACTGGTACGAGGGTCTCAACTGGGCGGGCGTACACCATCTGCCGCTGATCTGCCTCGTTGAAAATAACATTTATGCGATTTCCGTCCCCATGCATTTGCAGATGGCCGTAGCCAATGTCGCGGATCGCGCGCCGATGTTCGGCATCGCGGGCGTGGTGGTCGATGGGAACGACGTGCTGGCGTCCTACCGGGTGATGCGCGAGGCGTATGAGCGCGCGCGCGGCGGCGGCGGCGCGACGCTGGTCGAGGCCAAAACCTACCGGTCGGTGCCGCATTCATCCGACGACGACGACCGCACCTACCGCACGCGCGACGAGGTCGAAGAGTGGAAACGGCGCGATCCGATTCTGCGCTTCCAGAATTATCTGCGCGACAAAGGGCTGCTGGACGACGACGGGATCGAGGAGGTCGAGCAGCGCATCCGCCAGGAGGTCGAAGAAGCCCAGGCGGGCGCGATCGCCGCGCCGTACCCACCCGCTGACGCAGCGAATTTCCCGGTCTTTAAGCCGGATAGTTCGCAGTAGACAGTCGATAGTTGTCAGTAAACAGGGATCAGTAAACAGCGAAAGCTGGTACCAGAGGGCGATACCTTTAACCAACTACCAACAACTAACAACCAATAACAACTGAAAACTGTCTACTGATCACTGTTTACTCCCAGGAGCAGCGCACCCATGACCGAAATCACCCTCATCGAAGGTATCCGGCAGGCGATGGACGAAGAACTCGAACGGGATGAGCGCGTGTTCATCACCGGCGAGGACGTCGGGCAGCGCGGCGGCGTGTTCCGTGCGACGATCGGCCTGTTCGACAAGTACGGGCCGGATCGGATCATCGATTCACCACTGGCCGAGCTGAGCATCGTGGCGGTGGGGATCGGCGCGGCGATGGTCGGGATGCGCCCGATCTGCGAGATCCAGTTCGCGGACTACATCTTCCCGGCGTTTAACCAGATTGTGAATGAAGCGGCCTATGTTTATTACCGCTCCAACGGTCAATGGCACATCCCGATGGTCATCCGCGCGCCGTATGGCGGCGGAATCGGCGGTGGGCTGTATCACTCGCAGAGCGTCGAAGCCTTTTTTGCGCACCGGCCCGGCCTGAAAGTCGTCATCCCCAGCAACCCGTATGACGCCAAAGGGCTGCTGAAATCCGCCGTGCGCGATCCGAACCCGGTGATGTTCTTCGAGCCGAAAAAAGGCTACCGGCTGATCCGGGGTGAGGTGCCCGATCACGGCGACGAGGTGCTGGTCCCGATTGGGCCGGCCAACATCACCCGCGAAGGCGCGGATGTGACGGTGTACGCCTACGGAATGATGCACTATTACACCCTGCAAGCCGCGCAGATGGTCGCCGCACAGGACGGGATCGAATGCACCGTGGTCGATGTGCGCACCCTGGTGCCGCTCGATCGCGCCACGGTGCTCGACGCCTTCAAAAAGACCGGCAAGGCGCTGATCGTACACGAGGATAACCGCTTTCTGGGTTACGGCGCGGAGATCGCCGCCATCCTGGCCGACGAAGCGTTTGAATACATGGATGGGCCAATCCGCCGCCTGACCGGGCCGGATACTCCCGGTGTGCCCTTTGCGCACACCATGCAGGACTATTTTATGCCGAGTCCTGACAAGATCGCTGACGCGATTCGAGAGCTGGCCGGGTACTGAAAAACCCGGTCCGGCGCTCGGATCGAGACGTCTGAGTAGAATTGAGCATATCAACATGGCTGAAGAGCCACGCTATCTCGCACCCTTTCGCCAGCGCGACTTTCAGATTAGCTGCGCGGCGGTGAGTTTTGTAATGCTGCTGCTCCTGATGTGCCTGTTCGCGGGCCTGCTGTTACGCTACGGCGGCGACGATAATAACGACAATGAGGGCGACTTTGTAGAACGAATCCCGACGACGCCGACTGCGTTCGCTCAACCAACCGCGATCAGCGCACTATCCAGCCCGTCGCCCACCCAATTCCAGCCCGCAGCGGCGACCCTGGTACCCACGCCGACGGCGCTGATCCTGATACCGGGCAGCGGGTTTATTCCGGGCGGATTCCCCACTGCCGTTTCCGATCCCGTTTGATCCGGGTATTCCGCCAGCGCCGCCGCCCGTCGTGGTCATCGTGCCCTCGAATCCGCCCCCGCCGCCGCCACCCCCGCCGCCGCCGTCACCTACCAATACGCCGGATCTAGGTTACTTGATTGTCATTGAAACACGCGGCGAAGAAAGCCTCTACGTGAGGAACCGGCTAGATTCGAAAGTAATGCCTCTTGCTCCACTGCGGTTAGGTGACGGAGAGAGTGCGATTGAAGGCTCCGAGTGGCGTGTTGATGTTCTCCCTCCGGGCGCATGTGTCACAGCCTGGCGCGACAAAGGTGAACGCGAAGACCCCGATATCGACTGTGATGAAATGGGACGGAAGCTGACCCGCAAAAAGGGAGAACGCTTCTGGGGAGCCAAATTTAACGTGTACTACAACGGCGTGCTGCTCGGAGACTGCAACAAAGATAAGTGCTCGTTCAGGATCCCGGACTAGAGGAAGTGCCAGCTTATGACAACCAAAGTGATCATGCCGCAGATGGGCGAAAGTGTGATCGAAGGCACGGTGGGCCGCTGGCTGAAACAGGAAGGCGAGCCGGTCGAAGAATACGAGCCGATTCTGGAAGTCGAGACGGATAAAGTCACGTCCGAGGTCACGGCAACGGCGAGCGGCACTCTGCTCAAGATCTACGTGGGCGAAGGCCGGACGGTGCTGGCCGGAACGGTGCTGGCCCTGATCGGCCAGCCGGGCGACGAGGTGCCGGCCAGTGTCGAGGCGGAGTCGGTCGCGGCGTTTGGCCACGCGGCCACGGGTGGACATATGCCACTGACGGTGGACACGGCGATCCCGCCGCTGAACGTCGGACCCACCTCTCCGCCGCCGAATTCGGCCGGGTTGCCGCATGTCACGCCGGTCGTGGCGCGTATCGCCGCCGAGCATCAGATCGACGTGCGTAAGGTCAACGGCACCGGGCGGGATGGCCGGGTCACCAAAAAGGACATCATGGCCTACATCGACAGCCGCACGGGACTTCCGGCGAAACAGCCGGAACTCGCGCCATGGGAACAGCCGGGATCGGGCGATCTGTTCAAGCCCACGGATGATCTGTACAGGCAGGCCGCCGCCGAGATCGCTCCTGCTCCCAGCGCTGCGCCCGCTGCTCCCGCCGATCATGTCCACCATGCGCCGCCCGCGCCCGGCAAGCCCGGCGATCTCGTGCCGCACAGCACGATGCGCCGCCGCATCGCCGAGCATATGGTCCGCAGCAAGCTGCATACCGCGCCGCATGTGACGACGGTGTTCGAGGTCGATATGAGCGCCGTGGTGGCACATCGCAGCGCCAACAAAGAGGATTTCGGGCGGCGGGGCGTCAACCTGACCTTCACGGCGTACCTCGTGGCGGCTACCGCCGAAGCCCTGCGCCGTCACCCGGCGGTGAACAGCGAATGGCGCGATGATGGCCTGCTGCTCAAGCCAGAGATCAACATCGGCATGGCAGTCGCGCTGGACGAAGGGCTGATCGTGCCCGTGATCAAACGGGCGGACGAGCTGTCACTGGCCGGTGTCGCGCGGCAGGTCAACGATCTGGCCCAACGCGCGCGGTCTAATCAGCTCAAGCCGGACGAAGTGCAGGGCGGCACGTTCACGATTACGAATCACGGGGTGGCGGGCAGCCTGTTCGCCACGCCGATCATCAACCAGCCGCAGACCGGCATCCTGGGCGTCGGCGCGATCAAAAAGCGCGTCGTCGTGCTGGAAGATCAGGGGGATGCGATCGCGGTCCGCCCGATGATGTATCTGTCCTTCACGTTCGATCATCGCGTGCTGGACGGTGCCTCGGCGGACTGGTTCGCGGCGGAGATCGTCAAGCTGCTGGAAACGTGGGAAAAGCATTGAACCAGGGGGAACCATGATGCGTGCCCGGCAATCTGTAATTGTGTGACAATCGTAGGGGCGGACCCCCGTGTCCGCCCGGCTGAGCGAAGCCGAAGCTCAACATCTATCGTGCGACTGCGCCGCACTGGGAGCACACAGAGGTGCTCCCCTACAAGTCCACGCCTCTATATCATTGCTTCCCCGTGCCCATGTGTAACAACCCCACCCGCGAAAACTACACGCCAATAGGATTTTCCATTATAATTAGCTTAACAACCTATTGAGCCTCAATTCTCGCGCAATAGAAGAACTTGGCTGATCGGCCATGCTCCACTACCATAAGGGGCAGGCCCGGTCTTTTTACTTTATCAGGAGGGAACCCAGATGGGTGAAATTATCTCGATCCATTCGTTTCGCGGTGGGACGGGCAAATCGAACCTGACCGCGAATATCGCCACCCAGGTCGCCATGCGCGGCAAACGGGTTGGCATTGTCGATACTGACATCAATTCGCCCGGTATTCACGTGTTGTTTGGCTTTGACGAAACGAAGATCACTAAGGCGCTGAACGACTATCTGTGGGGAAAATCACCGATCGAAGAAGCGGCCTACGCGCTGCACGAAACCGCTGGCAACGATCCTGGGCGGGGCTTTTTGAAGGGCCTGCAGCTTTGGCTGATCCCGTCCAGCATCCGCACGGGCGAGATCGCGCGCATCCTGCGCGAAGGGTACGATGTCGGGCTGCTCAACGAAGGCTTCCACACACTGCTGGATAAGCTTCGGCTTGATTACCTGTTTATCGATACGCACCCAGGCCTGAACGAAGAAACCCTGCTGTCGATCGCCATTTCCAGCGCGCTGATCATCATTCTCCGCCCCGACCAGCAGGACTTCCAGGGCACGGCGGTGACGGTGGATGTGGCCCGCAAGCTTGAAGTCCCTCACCTGCGGCTGGTCGTCAACAAGGCGCTGACGCGGTACGACTTTGCCAAGATCAAGGCCGATATTTCGGCAACCTACGGTGTACCCGTGGCCGGGGTGCTGCCGCTGTCGGAAGATGTCGCCTCCAACGCCAGCAGCAATATTTTCTCGGCTACCAATCCGGATCATCCCTGGTCGATTGCGGTGATGGACGTCGTGAACGACCTCGTCGGACCGAAATAACGATAGGGCAGCCCAACCTACCCGTGTGCGCTGTAAAATGCCTGAAAGCGTTTATGTCTAGATGGACTTCATGATAACGGAGAGGTTGAATCTCTATGGCGGCTACGTGTTGGGAGTGCGGCGAATCGGCGCAGGCGTCCTGTAAATTTTGCGGGCGATTTGTCTGCAAGGATCATGCATCCAAAATGCCTTTTGTGGTCACAGTTTACGTGGGGGCCAACCAGACGCCCAAGGCAATTGTCGTCGCAGATGCGATCTGGTGCGGGATCTGCCGTCCATACCCCGACCCTATCAAAATGCCTGACATTTACTGATGGCGGCTGTAGATCAGGAGAAAAGCATGTCCGGCCTGTATGATCGCTTGAATGATCAACTCGGTAAAGACGATGATAATCAGCCCGCCGGCCTGACTCCGCTGGATATTGCCGACCTGCCCGACGGCCAGCGCCAGGTGATGTTCGCCCTGCTGCGCGACAGCCGGTCCTCGGGGGATGGGGTGAGCGCCGACGTGCTGCGAGAAAAGCTCCCGCAGGTCGAGGGGCTGGCGGCGGTCCTCGACGAATTGACGCGCAATAGCTGGCTGATCCGCCTCGGTGAAGCGCCCAACGTCCGCTACAAGGTGAATCTCCGCCGCAAGCGCGGAAGCTCACTCGGCGGCGGGATATGGTCGTCGTTGAGCAACCGTCTGGCGGAGGAGGAACAAGAGTCAGGACACGGGCACCCCCGATCTGCCCAGCCTGTCTGATTGGTAGGCCATGTCGATCAACGCCGATTTTCGCTCTCGCCTCAGCCGCTATTTGTCCGGCGACCTGCTGATGAAGCTGCCGGACGCGCAAGCGCTGACCGTCGCCATCCGGCGGCTTAACAGTCTGCATCAGGCGGTATCATCTTTTCTGCCCCAGTATATTGCCGAAAATGAGCGCCTCTATACCGAGGATTACGGCGACCTGCGCCTCGGCACGTTCATGTTTGCCGATGTGTCCGGCTTTACCGCGCTGTCCGAAAAACTCCAGCGCGAGGGTGGGCAGGTCGGCGTCGAGATCCTGACCGAAATCATCAACGACTTTTTTGCGCGGATGCTCGAAATCCTCGCCAAGTCGAATGGGCAGCTTCTCAAGTTCGCGGGGGACGCGCTGCTGATCTTCTTCCCCGCGGCCGAGGGGAGTGACGAAGCGCCGCTGGCGATCCGCACCGGACTGCGCATGCAGCGCGAGATGGCCGCCTATTTCCAGCCGATCAGCAGCCCGGCGCTCAAGGGACTGCTGGGCGAGCACAGCATGGAACTCACCATGTCGATCGGCATCTGCCGGAGCAAGCTCTTCGAGGCGGTGGTCGGCAACGACATCCAGCGCGACCATATTATCCAGGGCGATCTGCCAGGGCAGGCGATGGCCGCCGAAGCCGCCGGCGAGCGCGACGACGTGATTATCACCGGGGTGCTGCAAGCGAACTACGGCGATCAGTTTGAGACCGTGCCGGTAGCGGACGGCTTTTTCCGCGTGGTGGATAATTTTGGCGACCGGCTGAGCGATTACGAGTTCGTGGTGCCGCGCCGGCGGCGCGGACAGGCCAGCGCCCTGTTTGATTTTGTCGAAGCGAACCTGCTGGAAGACCTGGAACGCAGCCTGACCCGGCTGGACGGCGTAGCGCGGTTTGTCGCGCGCAACGTGGTGGATAAACTCGCCTTCCGGGGCGATCACATCGAGGGCGAAAATCGCCCGTCCACCGTGATCTTCGTGCATATGTCCGGCTTTGCGGACATGCTGAATCAGTGGGGCGAGGATCAACTGCCGCTGCTGGTGTCCATCCTCAACCGCTACTACAACCTCATGCAGCGCACGATCAGCGCCAACGGCGGCACACTGACCCGCACCGACCCATACCAGCGCGGGATCAAGCTGCTGATCACGTTTGGCGCGCCGATCGCCCACCCGGACGATCCCGAACGCGCGGTCACGACGGCGCTCGAAATGAACCGTCTGCTGGCGAACTTCAACACCCGTCTGCACGACGAACTGCCCGATTTGCTCAAGCGCGACGGGTACCTCACGCAGCGCGCCGGGATCACCCACGGCTCGGTCTATGCGGGCGAGGCGGGCTGGCGATCGCGGCGCGAATACACCGTGATGGGGGATGATGTTAACCTCGCCGCCCGGCTGATGGGCAAGGGCGACATGGGCGACATCCTGATCAGCGACCGGGTGTGGGATCGCGTCCGCCTGCATTTTGAGACTGAAGCACTGGCCCCCTTCCAGCTTAAAGGTAAGAGCAAGCTCACCCAGGCGTATCTGGTCAAAGCGAGCAGCGTGTCACCGCTCAACGTCTCGGCTACGTCGGATACGCCGTTTATCGGGCGCGATCTGCAACTGCTGACCCTGACCTATGGCTTGCAGCAGGCGAAAGGTCCGCGCCGCCGGCAGGCGTTCGCGCTCAGCGGCGAAGCCGGGGTGGGCAAAACACGCATGGCGAAACAGGTCGCACAGGCCGCCGAAGCCGCCGGGTTCCGCGTGGTGTGGGCCAACTGCCAGTTGGGTCACGCGCAGAATCAAAACGTGTGGGCGGCGCTGATGTTTCGCCTGCTGCAGCTCGATCAGGCGAAAAGCCAGCAGGCCCAGCGCCGGCTGCTGCATGTCCGGCTGGCCGAGTTGGATCTCGCGGAATTGGAGCCGGTGTTCAGCCAGTTATTCTTCGGCGTACACGAAAGCGCCATGCAGGACGAAACCCCCGTCGAACCCCCGACCGAGCAGCCGAAGCGTACTACCAACATTTTTGAACTGGCGAAGATGGAAACCGATCTCACGCGCTCCGGCATTTTTGGCATCGCGCGCGATCAGATCCAGGCCGCGATCAACGGCACCGCGTCGCCCGGCGCGCCGATCTGGCAGCGCGTCCAGCAGCAGACCAGCCTGCCGGCCAGCATCGCACGCCTGCTGCAGGTCTTTTCGGAGCAGCTGCCGACGATGCTGATCATCGACGATCTGCACCAGGCCGACCAGAATACGCTGGACATTTTTAGGCACGTGATCGCAGATAATACCCCGGCCCGGCTGGTGATCCTCGTCGCCTATGAGCCGGCTGGCGGTCTTGATCCCGGCGTGCGGCGCAAGGTCGCGGTGTCTGATCTGGACGAAAGCGAGACGGCGCTGCTGGCGGCGCGGTTCTTGCAGGTGCATGAGATCGGCCCCCGGCTGCACAAACTGCTGTGGGAACGCACCAGCGGCCGCCCGCTGTTTATCGAATTGCTGCTGCGCGTGCTGCTGCAAGACGAACAGATCCACCGGACGGACGGACAGGCCGAACTGGCCGCCCATACGGATACGGACGCCCTGCCCGAGGATGTACGCCAGTTGATCGTCAGCCAGATCGACCGGCTGTCGCCGGATGCGCGCGCGCTGCTCCAGGTGGCGTCGGTCCTGGGCGATGGCTTCGCCGCCGATATGCTGGTCGCGCTGGCCGAAGCTGTCAACGAGATCCGGCTGGAAACCCTGCTGGGCGAGATGATCTACGCGCAGATGATCGAGGTCATGCCCGACATGACGTACCGCTTCCAGCACGGGCTGGCGCAGACGACCGTCTACGAGAGCCTGAACCGCTTGCAGCGCCAGAAGCTCCACCGTGCCGCCGCCGATTTCCTGATGCAGCAGAGCGACCGGGAGCAGCCGGTGATCCGCATCGCCTACCATCTGGTGAGGGGCGGAGCTCCCCTGCGTGGGATCGAACTGGTGTCGCAGGCCGCCGAAGCCGCCGAGCAGAATCACCAGATCGACCGGGCCATCGAGCTTTATACGCACGCCCGCGAAATTTTCCCCCATGATGAGAGTTTGCGCGTACAGTTGGAGCGTCTCCAGCAGGAGCGCGGCACGTGAGCATACCGCACCCCGGATAACCTGATTACAATATGTAGGGGCGTATCGCAATACGCCCCTACGGTTTCTTACCTGGAATAATTGAGGGCCTGAATGATGTTTTCTCGGATCATGGCGGCGGGGTTGGCCGTGCTGCTCATCCTGATCGGGATCGGCGCGAGTTGGGGCAGCACGCGTCCCGCGTGGGGCAGCGCCCTCACGCCGACGACCTGGGTTGAGCCGGCCGGCTGTTGGGAGCCGCCCGACGATTATACGCGTGTCTGGGTGAACGGCGTGCAGTTGAACACGCGCACGCTCGCCATGCTGGATCATGCCCAGGTGCTGTACCGGGCTCAGGGCGGCAGCCTCGATTTCCGCGTGGCGCTCACCCAGGGCAGTTATAACGCCGGGGGTGTCGCGGCCAGCTTCGGGACGCATGACGGCGGCGGCGCGGTCGATCTGGCCGTGCGCGACCCCAGCGACTGGTCCGTGCAGATCAACGAGATCGAGCCGATGCTTCGCGCGCTGCGGGTGGCAGGGTTCGCCGCGTGGCTGCGCGATACCGGCGAGCTTTACCCGGAGTCCCCGATCCATATCCACGCGGTGGCGGTAGGCGACCAGGAGCACGCGGAGGCGGCGCGTGCCCAGATCGACGGGCGCTTTGGCTACCTGCGCGGGTATAATGGGCTTCCGCAGGTGAACGGCTTCCCCATCGCGGATCGCTACGGCGGGCCGGTGCTGTGCGGGTGGATGCTGGCGCGCGGCTATGCCGATATGCGCGGCTGGCCGAATCCGTACCCGACGCCCGGGGGCACGTCGATCCCACCGGAGCCGATCCCATAACAAGGACAGACTCGATCCCATGACCATCCCACGGGCGCAGAGCACGCGGCTGCGCGATCAGATCGCCGCGTTTACCGCGACACGCACGATCCTTAACACCGGGCACCGTATGGTGTATCCCTTTTTGCCGACTTTCGCACGCGGTGTAGGGGTAGACCTGGAAGCAATCGCACTTGCGGTGACGGTTCGCTCTGGCCTGGGGATCATCAGCCCGATCTTCGGCTCGCTGGCCGACCGGCGCGGGCGGCGTGCCGCCATGATCGCAGGCACCCTGGTCTTCGCGGCGGGATTGGGGCTGGTGTCGATCTGGCCGAGCTACCCGGCGCTGTTTATGGCGCTGCTGCTCGCCACCATCGGCAAGCTCATTTACGATCCATCGATGCAGGCGTACATCGGGGACCGCGTGACCTATACACAGCGCGGGCGGGCGATTGCGCTCACCGAGTTAAGCTGGTCGGGCGCGTTTCTGCTGTTTATCCCCACCCTGGGCTGGCTGATCGACCGCACCGGCTGGTGGCAGGTGCCGTTTCCTATCCTGGCGGTGTTGAGCCTGCTGGCCGCGCTGCTGCTGTGGTGGATGGTCCCGTCAGATGCTCCCCAGCCGCACGAGCGTCCCCCCTTGTCGCAGGGCGTCCGGCTGGTCATGCAGCACACCCCCGCGCTGGCCGGGCTGGCAGTGGGTGGGTTGATCAACAGCAGCAACGAGGTGATCGGCATCATCTTTGGCGCGTGGCTGGAAGACGCTTTCGCTCTCAAGGTGGCGGCGCTGGGTGTGGCGTCCGCCGTGATCGGGATCGCGGAACTGACCAGTGAAGGGGCTGTCGCCGCCTTCGTGGATCGACTGGGCAAGCATCGCGCCGTCGCGCTGGGGATCGGCGGGAATATGCTGGCGTGTCTGCTGCTGCCGGCGCTGGGATTTAGCGTGGCGGGGGCACTGGTCGGGCTGTTCCTGTTCTATATCACCTTCGAGTTTGCGCTGGTCAGCCTGATCCCGCTGATGACGGAACTCGTGCCGGGCGCGCGTGCCACGCTGATGGCCGGCAGCGTCGCGGCGCTGTCGGCAGGACGTATGGTCGGCGCGCTGATCGGCCCGCCGCTGTTTGGACTCGGCTTGCTGGCGAACAGCGTGACCGCTGCTGTTTTGAGCGGAATCGCGCTGGTCGTACTGATGCGGTTTGTGCACCAGGAATAATCATCACCGGAAAGGAACCCTCGATGCCTCGAACCCACGAGCGTGTGTTTCGCGTGCGCCACTACGAATGTGATGCCTATGGGCACGTCAACCACGCGAACTATCTGCGCTACATGCAGGAAGCGGCGATGGACGCATCGGCCGCTGCCGGCTACGACATCGCGCGCTATAACGCCATGAAGCGGCAGTGGTTCATCCGCGAAACGGACATCGACTATTTACGCCCGCTGACGTATCGGGATACGGTTATCGTCAAAACGTGGGTGGCGGATTTCCGGCGGGTGCGGTCGCGCCGCGCCTACGAACTGCGCCTGGAATCAACCGGCGAGCGAGTCGCGGAAGCCTACACCGATTGGGTGTATCTGGACACGGAGACGCTGCGCCCGGTGACAGTCCCGCCGGAGATGATCGAAGCGTTTTATCCCGAGGGGCTGCCGCAGGAAGGTCTGCGGCGCGACCCGTTCCCCGCCGCGCCACCCCCGCCGCCGGGGATGTTCACCATGCAGCGCGCGGTCGAATGGCACGATCTGGATACGGCGGGGCATGTGAACAACGCCATGTATATGGCCTACCTCGAAGAGTGCGGCGTGCGGGTCGCGGCGGCGTTTGGCTGGCCGATGGCGCGCATGATGGACGCGGGGTTCGGGATCGTGGCGCGGCGCTATCGCATCGAGTACCAGCAGCCGGCCCTGTTTGGCGATACGCTGACGATCGATACCTGGATTTCGGACGCCCGCCGGTCCAGCGCCACCCGGCACTATGTCATCCGCCGCGCGTCAGATGGGGCGCTGATCGCCCGCGCGAATGTGGTGTGGGTCTGGATCGATCTGCACGCCGGCCAGCCGATCCGCATCCCTGAGGGGTTTATAGCTGACTTCGCGGCGAATGTGAGCGGGGGAATAGCAGGAGAAACAATGAACACAGAGAAAAAAATACACCAGCGCAGCGGACCCCGGCAGCTGCTCATGATTTCCGACGCCGGAGGTTAATGCCGATTAGGCAACTAAGCGGATAAGTCAGGTGTAGAGGCGGACCCCGTTGCCCGGCGCGGCGCTGCCGCGTGTCGCGCTGGGCGCGACTGAGCACAGAGATGTCCCTACACGATCGCGTTATACGAAAAATACGTATCCTGCAAAAACACTCCGGCTATGATAAAGAAGTCCGCTGAAGGGACTCTAAACAGCCCCTTTAGCGGGCTTTCCGGCTTTTGTTATAGCCGCACGGTTTTAACCCGCTGCCTCCGGTTTCGCCCTGCTCTCTCTTTTCCTTCGTGATCTCTGTGTCCTCTGTGGTGAAGGTTTTTTTTACCCATCCGGGTGGACGAGCGTCACCGGGGCGCGCGAGTTTTTGATCACCGCCTGCGCCACGCTGCCCGCCAGCCAGCGCGATAAGCCTGTGCGCCCGTGCGTGGACATCACGATCATGCTGATGCCCTCTTCGGTCTCCACAAAATCACGGATAACCTGGGCCGGGTTGCCGCCCCGCAGAATCACCTCGCGCACGCGCAGCCCCTGTTGGCGCAAGCCGTTGCGCAGCGCGATCAGATGGTCGTGCATCTGCTCGTAGCTCTGATCCGCGATCTGCTGCTGGCCGGCCAATGCCCACTGCCCGGCGTAATCGGACGTTTTCGACTGGTAGACATGCAGCAGCACCAGTTCCGCAGCATGCACGCGCGCTAACTCGACAGCCCTGGGCAGCGCGCTCTCGGACCACTTCGAACCATCCAGCGGCACGACGATCCGCTGGTAGAGCGGGCGCACCAGCAGCAGCGGCACCGGCATATTGTTGAGGGTCTTTTCCACATTGCTGCCGAACAGCCAGCGCAGCAACCCCGTCTTGCCCTGCGTGGACAGGACAATCGCGCTGACCCGCTCGGTCTCCACGAACTTAAACAGCGCCTCGGCCAGATCGCGGCTTTCGAGATAATAATCGTAGGCGCGGATGCCGAGATCGCGCTGCTCTTTGCGCACGTCGGACAGGTATTTGTTGATCTCGTCCCGGTTCTGGAGATCCGACGCGGCGATCTCGGACGTGGCCGTTTTTGCCGGGGGGACGTGCAGGTAAAGCAGGAGCAGGTCGGCGTCGTGGCTGTGGGCCAAATCCGCGGCGAAGCGGATCGCAAACTCGGCGGCCAGCGAGCCATCCAGGGGAACCAACACACGGCTGTAAATACGGCTGACCATAGCTCTCCTAAAGGATCTGGGACAGGAATAGTTTGGTACGCTCGTGCTGCGGGTTGGTGAAGAAGTGCTCCGGCGTGCCCATCTCGACTATCCGGCCCTCGTCGAACAGCACGATCCGGTCCGCGACTTCACGCGCGAAGCCCATTTCGTGCGTCACGACCAGCATCGTCATACCGCTCTGGGCAAGCTCTTTCATCACGTCCAGCACTTCCTTGATCATCTCCGGGTCAAGTGCGGACGTCGGCTCGTCGAACAGCATGATCTTGGGCTGCATCGCCAGCGCGCGGGCGATCGCGACGCGCTGCTGCTGCCCGCCCGAAAGCTGCGCGGGATATTTGCGCGCCTGCTCGGGGATCCCAACGCGCTCCAACAGTTGAGCAGCGATATTTTCGGCGTTGCGGCGCGGCTGGCGGCGCACAAAGCGCGGGGCCAGCGTGACGTTTTCCATCACGGTCAGGTGCGGGAACAGGTTAAACTGCTGGAACACCATGCCGATCTCGCTGCGGATGGCGGCGATGTTGCGGACGTCGTGGCTGAGCTCGATCCCGTCCACGATGATCGTGCCTTCCTGGTGTTCTTCCAGCCGGTTGATGCAGCGGATAAACGTCGATTTGCCGGAGCCGGACGGCCCGATAATCACGACCACTTCCTGCGGCTTGACGTCGAGGCTGATGTCTTTCAGCACGTGAAAATTGCCGAACCACTTGTTCACGTCCTGGCAGATGATAATCGGTTCGGGAGATTTGTCTTCGCCCATCGTGTATCCTTCTGGTGTCCTACTTCAAGCGGCGTACGCTGCCCGCCCCGGATTCCTCAAGACGGCGGCTGACATCCGACATGACATAACTGATCACAAAGTAGATGATCGCCACAAAAATATACGCTTCGCGCTGGTATGGCCGGTAAATCGCCTGCCCGCTGACAACTATATCCACAATGCCAACGAGTTCAAACAAGCCGACGACGGCCACCAGCGAGGTATCCTTAAACAGCGCGATAAACTGCCCGACAATGGCGGGGATCACCGCGCGGAGCGCCTGCGGCAGCACGATAAAGGTCGTGGTCAGCACCGGGTTGAGGCCCAGGGCGCGCGCCGCTTCGATCTGCCCGTGGGGGATCACCTGAAGGCCGCCGCGCACATTTTCCGCCAGGTACGCCGCGCTGAACAGGGTCAGGCCGATCATCATGCGGATCGTCAGATCCAGGTTATTGAGCGATGAGGAGAAAAACGGCACGATCTGCTTGGACATGAACAGGATCGTGATCAGCGGCACGCCGCGCACCGTCTCGATAAACAGCGTGCTGAACCACTTGATCACGGGAAGCTCGCTGCGCCGACCCAATGCCAGCGCCACGCCGATCGGAAACGAGGCCGTAATGCCGACAATCGTCAGCACCATCGTCAGCAGCAGGCCGCCCCACAACGACGGCGGGACCTGCGGCAGCACGCGCGAACCGGAGAAGCCGTAGAGGATCAGCACGACGACCGGCGCGGCCAGGATCCAGCCGGCGAGGGTCGCGCGCCGCACGCTCTTTTCGCGCCGGCCGAGCACGCCGATCAGCCAGCCGTTAAAGAACACGATCGATCCGATCAGCAGCGGCAGGACGATATGATCGATGAATGGCATCACTTGCAGACTGACAAATTCGCCCAGCGAGCGCGCCCCGTCAAAGCGGTAGGCGTTCTCTTCGGCCAGGATCGGGTTATCGGAGGCGGGCATAGGGCCAAACTCGTCGGCACGCTGTTCGGCGGCGCGTTCCTGGCTGGCGAACGTCTGGACGCCGCCAGCTTTGAACCACGCATACCCCTGGTTGTCCTCCGACATCGCTGCGAATTACCCGCAGAACATACCAGCCATCGGCGGGCAGCGTATACGTCACCGTCCCGCCCTGCGGGCCGTCAAAAACGCCGTTGGCCGGTCCCTGCTTCGGGCTGATCACCTTGCCGCCGCGATCTTCCAGGCGGAATGTGATGTTCAGGTTATAGGCGGCGAGATCCAACTGGCCGCTGGTGGCGCTGCGCGACTGCGTGGACCATTCCGTGCGCGAGCGGTTCTCCACAAAACCGAGCAGCCGCGCGTTGGCCTCTCGGGCCTCAGTGATTGGATCCAACTCGAAGCTGACCTCATCGCCCTGATGGCCGATGAAGATGAGATCGTCAGGGGTGCGGGCCGGCTCGACCAGCACATAGATCGTGGGCTCGGGGATGCGCGCCCCGATGATCGGGATCAGCAGCAGGAGCGCCAGAATAATCAGCACGGCGATAAACACGCTGCGCGCCACGCGGCCCCAGATGCCGAGCCCCAATCCGGTGAGCAGCACCAGGATGCCGGCTGTCAGCTCCACGCGCCAGATTTCGTTCTTGTCATACAGGCCGCTCATGATCAGGCGCAGGTTGTTATAGACCACGCCCCACTGCGCCGAGCGAACCGACCATGTGATCATGCTCCACAGGAACCAGACGACCAGCCCGACCATCACAACGGTGGCAGCCGAATTGACCGGGCTGCTGAACAGGTTCGTCCGCAGCCAGCCCAACGGCCCAACCGTCGTCAGCGGGGGGCGGCGGCTGATCGGCGGCTCAGGCGGCGCGACGTAAAAATCGGCGTCCGTATACGGTCTGCTCATCTTACCGGGTCCTCAGGCGCATACTGTAATTGACCAGATTGGTCAGCAGCGAAATCACGAGGCTCATGATCAGGTAGATCGCCATCATCACCGCGAAAATAGCGACCGATTGGCCGGTCTGGTTGGAGATGACATTGCCGACGTTGTACACATCGAAGAAGCCGATGGCGATGCCCAGGCTGGAGTTTTTCGCCAGGTTCAGGTATTGGTTGCCCAGCGGCGGGATGATCAGGCGGAGCGCCTGCGGCAGCACGATCAGGCGCAGCATCTGAGAGCTGGTCAGGCCCTGCGCGCGGGCCGCTTCGATCTGGCCGTAGGGCACCGCCTGGATCCCGGCGCGCACAATGTCCGCGATAAACGCCGCCGTATACAGGATCAGGCCCACGGTCAGCGTAATATATTCCGCCGAGACACGGTCGCCGCCCGAAAAATTGAACCGGCTGAGCTGTGGGAAATCGACGCTGAACGGTCCACCCGCCAGCAGCCATCCCGCCGCGCCAAACGCCAATACGGTGGCGAGTAAACCAGCGCAGCGTGCTGGCGGGCTGCCCGGTGCGATCCTGCACGCGCAGCCGCCAGATCCACAGCGCGACTCCGATCGCCAGCCCGATCCCCAGCACGAGATAGAAGATATCAGCGGTATCGGTGCCGCCTACCTTCGGGAAATTGACCGCGCGCCGGTTGATATAGATCGGGCCGGGCAGCTTGATACGAGTCCTGCATGCGCTCCGGCATGGTCATTCGCAGGCCCCGGTAAATGAAATAGAGCTGCACCAGCAGCGGCGTGTTGCGGAACAATTCGATATACGAGATGGTGGCATAGCGCACCAGCAAGTTAGTCGAGAGCCGCCCCACGCCCATCAGGATGCCCAGCACCGTCGCCCCGGCCAGACCGATCAGCACGACGCGCAGCGTATTCTGGAAGCCGGCCATCAACGCCTGGAAGTTCGACGAGTTGCCGGGGTCAAAATCCATCTGCCCTTCGGAGATCTGCGTGCCGAAGGGCCGTTCGAGAATCTGAAAATCGATGGCTAACCGGCTGTTTTCCAGGTTGGTGACGAGGTTGTGGATCAGGATATAGCCGCCCACGACCACGGCGATCAAAAAGGCAATTTGCAGAAAAACCTGGATAAAACGAATATCCCGCCAAAACGGGATGGCCGCGTGCTGCGAGGGGACCACCGCCGAGGATCGCTGCTCGCCCATGAGACGTTCCTGTAATCATCTGGATGCGGCCAGCCCCATGCCTGCCGCGCGGTCTACTTTAACCGAACCTCCCCGGCGGCGCAAACCGTCCAGGGAGGTGAGCTTACCCCTATCCCGTCTGCATATGCGGCTCATCGGAAGGTGTGCAGCCGCATACGCCACAAGCCACCGTCTGCTCCGGTTATGCATCGGGAGGGCAACCGTTACCGCCAGGCGGGCGCGTAGATCAGGCCGCCATTCGACCACAGAGCGTTCAGGCCGCGCTCAAGGCCGAGCGGCGTATCGACGCCCACATTGCGTTCGAAGATTTCGCCGTAGTTGCCCACCGCGCGGATCACATCTGCCGCGAAATCGTTTTCCAGGCCGATCAGGGAGCCGCTGGCATTTTCGCCCACGCCCAGGAAGCGCTGGATCGCCGGATCGTCGCTGGCGAGCATCTCGTCCATATTGGCCTGGGTGATGCCGAATTCTTCCGCCTGGATGGTCGCATACACGGTCCAGTCGATCACATCGCCCCACGCCGCGTCGCCTTCGAGATAGGCCGGGGTCAGCGGTTCCTTGGAGATCACGTCGGGCAGAATGACATACGCGCCGGGATCGGCGGTGGAGGTACGCAGACTGGCCAACTGGCTGATGTCCGACGTCAGCACGTCGCAGCGGCCTTCTTCGAGCGCGGAGATGGTCTCGCTGGCCTGTTCAAACGGGACCAGTTCGTAATTCAGGCCGCGGCTTTCCATCGCCTCGGTGATATTCAGTTCGGTGGTCGTGCCCGTCAGCGTGCAGATCGACGCGCCGTCCAGATCCATGATCGAAGCCACACCCAGGTCGCCGCGTGCCATCAAACCCTGGCCGTCATAAAAGATCGTGGGACCAAAGTTGAGGCCCAGTTCGCCGTCACGCTGCAAGGTCCAGGTCGCATTGCGGAACAGCACATCGACCTGCTTGTTCTGGATCGCGGTGAAACGTTCCTGCGCTGTAACCGAAATGAACGTCAGATTCTCCGGCGTCACTTCGCCAAAGATCGCGGCGGCGACGGCGCGGCAGAAGTCCGCGTCGAAGCCGAGCATTTCGCCCGTATCGGGGTTAAGGAAGCCGAAGCCCGGCAGTTGGCCGTTCACACCGCAGTTGAGCGTGCCGCGGGCGCGTACTTCTTCCAGGGTGCTGCCATCCTGCGCAGACGCCGACGGCAGGGCCATCGCGACCAGGGCGACCAGCAGCAAACTCAAGACGGACAAACGAGTGACCTTTTTCATGTTTCTCTCCTTAAAGTGCCTGACATATATGGACAAATGGACCAACAAACAGGTATGGCGTCATTCAGTCGCGTGTGTTTCGGCCTCCTTTCGGCAGTGAAACCTCAAAAAGAGTCACCGGGAATTTTGTATAATGATAAACACTATTTTTCCTATATTTAGCCTTTTTTGTGTAAAATGTCAAACGAGTATACTGGCAGATCAGTATACTCGTGATTGGATTCGTCTCGGTTGTGCGGTTCGCACAATTATTCACAATGGCTTACGTGCGATATTACGTGCGATAGTGGCCGTTAATGGTCACGTAATCGTGGCTGAGATCGCAGGTCCACACCAGCGCGGACGCGGTGCCCACGCCCAGGTCCAGCCAGACACCCCATTCCGGGGTCTGCATCAGGGCGATTGCTGCCGGCTCGTCATAATTCAGCGGGGTGCCATTTTCGACCAGATGGATCGCAGCTTCGCCGTAGGCATCGGTCAGCCACAGCGCGACGCACGCCGGATCAAAATCGACGCCGGCATAACCCGCCGCCGCCAGGATACGTCCCCAGTTCGGATCAGCGCCGTAAAACGCGGTTTTGACGAGCGGTGATGTGGCAATCGACCGCGTGATGGCGCGCGCGGACACCTCATCCGCCGCGCCGGTCACGCTCACCGTGACGAATTTGGTCGCGCCCTCGCCGTCGCGCACGATCGCCTGGGCGAGCGACGTACAGAGGGCGGTGAGTGTGGCGACAAACTCCGCGTCGGCGGGTGCAACACCCGAAGCGCCATTCGCCAGCAGCAGGACGGTGTCATTCGTGCTCATATCGCCGTCCACCACGATCCGGTTGAAGCTGACCTCGACGGCACGCTGTAAAGCGCGAGTCAGCGCGGCAGCGGGAATGTCCGCGTCCGTGGCGATGATCGAGAGCATGGTCGCCATGTTGGGCGCGATCATGCCCGCGCCTTTGGCGATCCCGGTGATCGTGTAGCCGGATGGATGCTGCACGCTGGTCAGCTTGGGGTGCGTGTCGGTGGTCATGATGGCGTTAGCCGCATCCTGCCAGCCATCGGCGCGCAGATCGCCGGCCAGCGCCGCGATCCCGCGGTCCATCGCGCTCATGTCCAGCGGCAGGCCGATCACGCCGGTCGAGAGGGCCAGCACTTCGTCGGGCGCGCAGCCGATCTGCGCCGCGACCAGCGCCGCCGACTGGCGGGTGTTCGCCAGTCCCTCGTCGCCCGTGCAGGCGTTGGCGCTGCCCGTATTGGCGATCACCGCGCGCACCGTCGCGTCCGGTTTCGCCAGGATCGCCTGATCGTACAGGACCGGCGCGGCCTTGACCCGGTTGGTCGTGAAAACTCCGGCGGCGCGGCAGGGGGTATCGCTCACCAGCAGGGCCATATCTTTGCGGGTGGCGTCTTTTTTCAGTCCGGCGTGGATCCCGGCGATACGAAAGCCGTGCGGTTCATGTACCGTCATCACACGCACTCTCCTACCGCCGCCAAATCGAAAACCAGGGCTACTTCGTCGCACGCGTGGCGGAATGGGCAGGGCGCGCAGTCGCGCCAGACTTTTTCGGGGAAATTCGCCACCGCATCGCGCCGGAAACCCGCCCGCTCAAACAGGTGAGCGGCGCGCGTCAGCGCCAGCACACGCCGGATGCTTGTGCTCCTGAGCCGCACACAGCGCCGCCTCGATCAGCCGGCTGCCGAGTCCCTGCCCGCGATAATCGGGTCGGACGGCCAGCGAGCGCACCTCGGCCAGCGAGCGGTTGAAGTGGACCAGCGATACACAGCCGGCGATCTGCCCGCCGTCGTCCGCGACCAGCCAGTCGTCCAGCCGCGCCTGGATCGATTCGGGGGAGCGCGGCAGCATTCGCCCGGCGCGCACCTCGTCATCAAACAGGGCGCGCACGGCGTCAACTTCTTCCGGGTAGGGGTGGCGAATCGTGATCATTCAATCTCCGTCAGGATGGTTTGCAGCGATCCGATAAATTCATTAACGTGGATTTCTTCGATAATCAACGGGGGCAGCAGGCGCAGCACGTTGGTCCCGGCATTGATCATCAGCAGGCCGAGCTCGTGCCCGGCGCGGATCAGCGGCGTCACGTCCAGATCCGTCTCGATGCCGACCATCAGGCCCAGGCCGCGTACCTCGGTGATGTGCGGCGAGTTCAATTCACCCAGCCGCTCCATCAGCAGATCGCCCATCTTGCTCACGTGCGCCAGAAAGGCCGGATCGCTGATGCGGTTAAGCACGACCTCGGCGGCGCGGCAGGCCACCGGCCCGCCCGCGAACGTGCTGCCATGATCACCCGCTTCGAGGACGTGCGCGATGGACTCGGTGATCAGCGTCGCGCCGATGGGCAGGCCGCCGCCCAATGCTTTCGCGAGCGTCATCATATCCGGCGTGATCCCGTAGTGCTCATACGCCCACAGCTTGCCGGTGCGACCCATGCCGCACTGGATCTCATCAAAGACCAGCAGCGCGCCCCAGCGATCGCAGGTGTCGCGCAGCGCGGACAGAAACTCCGGCGATGCGGCGTGAATACCGCCTTCGCCCTGCACCGGCTCGACAAACACCGCGCACGTCTCCGGCCCAATCACTTTAGCGACGGCGTCGATATCGTTGAACGGTGCATGATGCACATCCGGCATCAGCGGGCGGAACGCGGCCTGATATTTCTCGCGCGGGGTCAGCGCCAGCGATCCCGCCGTGCGCCCGTGAAAGCCGCCGCTAAACGATACGATCCCGGTTTTTCCGGGACCGTAGGTGTAACGCGCGACCTTGCGGGCAAATTTAATTGCCGCTTCCACCGCTTCCGTGCCGGAATTGGCGAAGTAAACTTTGTCGGCAAAGCTGATCTGGCACAGTTTCTCGGCCAGGTCGGCCTGCGGCTCGGAATAAAACAGGTTGCAGACATGGCTCAACTGCGCGATCTGCTCGCTGACGGCGGCGGTCAGTTCCGGGTCGGCATGGCCCAACGCGTTGACACTGATGCCGGATGCGAAGTCCAGATACCGCTTGCCATCGCTGTCGTACACATAAACGCCTTCGCCTCGCACCAGGGTAAAGGGTGCGCGGTTATAGGTGTGGAGCACGTACTGTTCGGTTTTTTCGATTGTGTGGTTTGCCATAATGCCTCAGTGATCAGTTAACAGTTTTTAGTTGTCAGTTGGGCCTCACCCCTCAGCCCCCTCTCCACATCGTAGAGAGGGGGAGCTGCTCGCAGGGTCAAGTCCCCTCTCCATCCCATGGAGAGGGGATTTAGGGGTGAGGCTATTCACGCCACAAATACCGTGCCCGTCCCGGCGCGCAGCCCGGCGAGATCGGTGATGATCGCTTTCTGCACGCCGCTGGCGATCGCATCCAGCGCGGCGGAGACCTTCGGGATCATGCCGCCGGTGATCACCTGGCGCGCGATCAGATCGTTGACTTCGCTCACCGACAGGTGCGGCGCGACGGTTTCCCCGACACGGACGCCGGGCACGTTCGTCACGAACGCGGCGTGCGCGGCATGCAGCGCGGCGGCGATCGCCCCGGCGGCGTGATCGGCGTTGACGTTGTAGCTGCCCGCCGGTCCCATCGAGATCGGGGAGATGACCGGCACCACCCCCTGCGCGCACAGATCCAGCAGCACCTCCGCGCGGACCTGTACGATCCGGCCCACGCGGCCCATCTCCGCGCCCCACGGCTCGACGCGCAGCAGCCCGCGATCCACGCCGCTCAATCCGAGTGCATCCACGCCGGCACGCAGCAGCGCCAGCGTGATCTGCTTGTTGATCTGTCCCGACAGCACCATCTCCACCACGCGCAGGGACGCATCATCGGTCACGCGCTGCCCGTTGACGTACAACGGCTCGATCCCCAACTGCTTCTGCAACTGGGTCACGGCCCGCCCACCGCCGTGGACCAGCACACACGGCGTCCGACGGTTTAGTTCCGCGATGGTACCGGCTAAGTCATCGACAAAACCGGGGGTATCCAGGTCGTTGCCGCCGACTTTGATCACGATGGGCAGGGTGGGCATGTTCATTCTGTTCCTCATTACTCGCTTAAGTTGGCCTCACCCCCGGCCCCTCTCCATTCAAAATGGAGAGGGGAGAAAGCGCTGCTTTCCCCTCTAGCTCGGCTGGAGAGGGGGACCGAGGGGGTGAGGCCGTTGGCCAAATACTACGCGCAGGGCAAAAGCCCAGCAGGTTTCGGGCAGGCCGAACATCAGATTGAAATTCTGCACGGCCTGAGACGCCGCGCCTTTCAGCAGGTTGTCGATCACCGAGACGATGATCAGCACGCTGCCCTCCGTTGGGGTGAGCGACAGCGCCGCGCCCGGCGTGCGGACCACATGCGCCAGCGTCGCCAGTTCGCCCGGCGGCAGGATCGTGACCAGCGGCTCCCCGGCATAGGCAGCGGCGAACGCTTCCCACGCGGCATCCTGATCCGTGACCTGGGCGTAGACCGTCGAGAGAATACCCCGGTCGGTGGGCAGCAGGTGCGGCGAGAAGATCAGCGGGCCGCTCAGCGTGCCAGCGCGCGCCAACTCCTGCTCGATCTCCGGCAGGTGGCGGTGGACATGGCCGATATTATAGGGCGAGAAATTGCCATGCACCTCACCGAATAGAATATTCTGCTTGGGCGTCCGCCCCGCGCCGGATACGCCGGACTTCGCATCCACGATCAGCGGCGCGCCGGCCACCAGCAGCCCCGCCCGGACCAGGGGCACCGTCGCCAACAGGATGGACGTAGCGTAACAGCCAGGGTTGGCGATACAGCGCGCGCCGATCAGCTTGTCCCGTCCGAGTTCGGGCAGTCCGTAGGGCACCGGCAGCAGTTCCGGGTTGGGATGCGGGACTTTGTACCACTGCGTATAGACGGCCGGATCGTCGATGCGCAGGTCGGCGGAGAGATCTACCACGCGCACATCCTGATCGAGCGCCTGAGCGGCCAGCGGCGCGGATTTGGTATGGGGCAGGCACAGGAAGACACCGTCCACATCGGCCAGCGGGGCATCGGCGGATGCGATCAGGGGCAGATCGGGGGCCTGCGGCCAGCTTTGGCGCAAACTCTGCCCGGCGGATGATTCGGACGTGACGAAGCCGATCTGCGCCTGCGGATGTCCATCCAGCAGCCGGACCAGTTCCAGGCCGGTGTAGCCAGTCGCGCCATAAATACCCACTCGAAGCGCCATGTGTTCTCCTTACCTGCCGTGTTCAACCTGCCCATACAACAAAAAACCGCTCCGGCGGGTCCGACCAGAGCGGTTGTCTTGGCTTGTGCTTTGGGGCCTATCGTGCCGCAAACGCCACTAAGCCGGACCCTCGTGAGAGAGGACCGGAGGGCGGCGCGGGGAACGGATTTCACGGGACACGATAGACACGGTTTTCATACCCATATTATTCATGTGATGCATCAAAAGTGCAACTATCCCAATATAGCACAGCCTGCGCCGTGCCGGTTTGGTGGAATCGTACAAAATCTACCGGGTGGCGCTTTGTGCAAGCTGCATACAGTCCTGCAGCACCGCGGCGGCGGTGACCTCAATACCCGCCCCCGGTCCTAACAGCGTCATGGGCTGTTCGGCGTAACGCTGCGTGGTGAACGAGACCTGATTGAGCGTCCCGCGTAGCTGCGCCGCCTGCCGCTCGCCGACCATGCGCAGTGCCACAGTCCCCTTGTCCGGCGTGATCTCGGCCATATAGCGCGGCACGCCCCCAACCGCGCCCATATAGGCGGCAAAGTCGGCGTCGAGCTTACACATCTGCGTCAGAAATTCGTCCAGGCTGAGATCGGCCATGTCCGCCGGGTAGAGCGGATCCACGCGGACATCGGTAGGTTCCATCGGCCAGCCGGCCAGCCGCCCCAGGATCAGCGCCTTACGCGCCACGTCCATCCCGCTCAGGTCGTCGCGGGGATCGGGCTCGGTGTAACCTTTCGCCTTGGCTTCGAGCACGGTTTCGGAGAACGACGCGCCATCTTCCAGGCGGCTGCACAGGTAGCCCAGCGTGCCGCTCAGCGCGCCTTCGATATGTTTGACGACGTCGCCGGTATCGATCAGATAGCGCAGGGTGTTGATCACGGGCAAACCCGCCCCGACGGTCGCTTCAAAGCGCATCCGCGGGTGCTCAAAGAAAATGCGCGCGCCGGTCCACGGCCCCGCCAGCGGGCGCTTGTTCGAAAGCACTACGCCGTATCCCAGTTCGAGCGCGTGGCGCAGCGCCGCTTCCATGCCATCGGCGGCGGTGTTATCCACGACGATCGCGTCTTCGATCCCCTGCGCGGCTGCGTGTTTGATCAGGTCGAGCGGGGCCACGCCCACCAGCGCGTCGGGTTGATCCGCGAACGATTTGCCGCTCGCCTTAGCAGCCATCACCCCTTCGAGCGTGTCCGACAGCAGCCCCTTGGGATTAAAGATCGCGCCGCGCGTATCCGCCAGCAGGACGGGCCGCAGATCCACGCCATAACGGTTGGCCAGCGACAGATGAGTCTGCGCCACCTGCGAGAGAAATGCTCGCCCGACGTTCCCCACGCCGATGACGATCAACGGGATATGACGCGGCTCTGACATACGGACTCCTCCGGGCTGGCTGAGTGATGCCGAAAAGCCTAGCACGCGGCTCCCGGTTCGTCAATAACGTGGGCTGTCCAAGAGACGATGTCCATAAATGGCTCATGATTTGCCATTGGCCTCCCCTCAAATCCCTCCCCACCAGGGTAGAGAGGGACTTGCCAGTAAGTCCCCTCTCTAACTTGGTCGGAGAGGGGATGCAAAGGTCGGACGGGGGCGAGGCCAGGAAAGTTAATTCAGACTTGTTTGTTGCACTTGGTCTTCAAGGAACGCCACAATCGTCTCGTCCGTGTGGAGCAGCGCGTGACCCACGCCAGGGATGATCCGCACCTCCAGGCAGGGCAGCAGCGCGCGCAGCCGGGCCGCGATCGCGTTCATGTCGAAAACGATATCCCGGCTGCCACCCAGCAGCAGTACCGGCATGGTGAGGCGGCGCAGATCATCATCCGAGAACAGCGGCAGGGCTTCGATCCGGGGTTTCACGTGGTGGAAGAGCGTCGCCATGATGTCTTCCGCACCGTCGGGCACCGCCTGATCCGCGAACATCTGGTGCATCAGCCGCCGCAATCCCCACGTGCCGAGCAGCGACAGACCGATCGCACGGGGCAGGAAGGATCGCTTTGGCTGCACAATCCCACCAGGGCATAGCAGCACCAGCTTCCCAACTCGTTCCGGGCAGCGGATCGCGAATTTCAGGGCCGTCCACCCGCCCAGCAATTCACCGATCAGCGCCGCGCGCTCGATCTGAAGTGCGGCGAGCACGTCCTCAAGCCATTCGGCCAGGGCTGGCCCGTCCCAGGGCAGGCGGTTGGGCGCGCTTTTTCCCGGATCGCCGGGCATATCGACCGCATAGACCCGGTAATGGCGGCTGTAGAGCGCGGCGTCCTCCATCCAGATGGCGGAGTTCGTGCCCGATCCATGGAGCAGGATCAGCGGCGGGGCGGTGGGTCGCCGCAGGCGATCACGAAGGTATCGCCGTGCCGGGTCGGGACGTGCTGAGCCTGAGTAGGGTACCGGCCAGCGGGCCAACGCCTCGTCGTACAGCGCCATGACAATTCGCTCACCCTCGGGAGATTTAAAGACAGCGTTCACGGTAAACCTCCGATGTCGCTCAGGCTGCGGCGCAGATCGCGCGTCCAGGCCAGTTCGTGCCTGTAAAACAATTCCCAGTTCTGCGCGATGGCATCCCACAGCAAGGCCTCGCGCGGGGTCCGCTTGGGGGCCGGATTATCGCGCTGCGCCTGCTCGCGCAGCATGAGCAGCTTGGTATGGACTTCCTCTTCGTAGGCGGCCAGCAGCGAATCGAGTTCCTCCGCGCCCAGCAGGTCCGCCCACGCCAGCTGGATATGGAACGGGTTGCGCAGGTGCGGCAGTTCCGGTGCAGAGAGAATCCAGCGGCGCAGTTCGTCGCGGCCCTGATCGGTGATCGTGTAGACTTTGCGCGGCGGCCGGTCGCCCTGCGGCTGCACCTCGACCGTGACCAGCTCGGCCTGATGCAGATCGACCAGCGCGCGGTAGATCTGGTTGTTGTTGCCCGACCAGTACAGCGCGTCGGAATCGGCGAAGCGCTTCTTGAGATCGTAGCCGGTCATCGGCTCCCAACTGAGCAGACCCAGAATGGCGTATTGGATGGTCATATCGTCCTTCTCGTGCGATATAGAATACATCTAACATAGGTTACTGTTAACCTATGTTATTCGGATCATATGCGCTTGTCAAGCGGGACTTGGCGAAATCCACCAAATCCCTGATTGACATCGAAGATCCGCGCCGTTATACTCTGAACTATGATGACCCTTCAGATGCACGCTCACCATCACCATCATGAGACGCCGAACCCTCGGTCCGGTGGTGATTGTGTGCCGCGTGCCTGAAGTCTCGCGACAGGTATCGACACCAACAAGCGCCCTCCGGTCCGCCGGGGGGCGTTTTTCATTCCCGGAGAAAGCCGATGCAGCAACAAATTCGTATCGCACTGCCCAGCAAAGGGCGCATGGAAGAAGAAACGCTCGAATTTCTGGCGGAGTGCGGGCTGCGCGTCCACAAGCCAAATCCGCGCCAGTACACCGCGACGATCCCCGCGCTGCCGGAGGTGCTGCTGCTGTTCCAGCGGGCGCGCGATATTCCGCTGAGCGTGGCGGCGGGTGACGTGGATCTGGGTATCACGGGCTATGATGCGCTGGTCGAGACGATCAACGGCGGCAAAGATCGGTGATCATCATCCACGAGGCGCTTGGGTTATGGCGAATGTTCGCTGGTGGTCGCCGTGCCCGCCGATTGGGGCGACGTGCGGACGATGGGCGATCTGGCGCAGAAGTCCAGCGAGCGCCCGCTGCGGCTGGCGACCAAATACCTGAACAGTGTCGAGCGGTTCCTGGCTGCGTCCGGTGTGGAGAACGTGCGGCTGGTCAGCGCGGATGGCGCGCTCGAATCCGCGCCGATTGTGGGTTATGCCGACTTCATCGCGGACATCACCAGCACCGGCACCACGCTGATCGAAAACCGTCTGCGACCGCTGGACGATGGCACTATCCTCCAATCGCAGGCGGTATTGATCGGCAACCGGGCGGCGCTGACGACTCGCCCGGCGGTGCTGGAAACGACCCGGCAGATTGATGGAGTTCATCGAGGCGCACCAGCGCGCGCGCGGCCAGTACATGATCTTCGCCAACATGCGCGGCACCTCGACGGAGGATGTGCGCGGGCGGGTCTTCGCCCAACCGGATCTCGGCGGGCTGCAAGGGCCAACGATTTCACCGATGATCACGCGCGAGGAGAACGGCTATTGGTGGGCGATCAATATTGTGACAAACGCCCGCAAACTCTACGACGTGATCCGGCAAATCCGCGCGATTGGGGGCAGCGGCGTGGTTGTCACGCCGGTGACCTATATTTTTGAGGAAGCCCCCGAACGCTACCAGCGTCTTGTATCCGCACTCGACCACAAGGAAAGCTGCCTTATGAGCCTGCCTGTTTACGACGATCTGAGCCAGGCCCGCGCCACGATTCTCAAGCGCGCGTCCCTGCGCGATGTGACCCTGCCGGACTGGTTAAGCGCCAGCCTGGAAAAGCTGTTCGGGGAGCCGGTCAGCGCCGACGAAGCGGTGCGCCGGATTATCCGCAGCGTGCGCGAGCAGGGCGACGCGGCGCTGTTCGATTGGAACCGGCGCATCGACCGCGCCGATCTCGACCAGTTGGCCGTGCCCGAAGACGAGATCACCGCCGCGCTGGATCAGATCCCGGCGGACGTGGCGGACGCGCTGAAGCTGGCGGCGGATCGGATTCGCGCCTTCCACGACAAGCAGCCCGTCACCGGCTGGATCGATGCAGGGCAGCAGGGATCGCTTGGGCCAGTTGATCCGCCCGGTGGATTCGGTGGGCGTGTACGTGGCAGGTGGGACGGCTCCGCTGCCGTCGTCGCTGCTGATGAGCGTCGATCCCGGCGCAGGTGGCCGGCGTGCCGGAGATCGTCGTCGTGACTCCGCCGGGCCGCGGAACGGGCAAGGTTCCTCCGGTGATCCTGGCGGCGGCGGCGGTGTGCGGGATCACGCGGGTGATCCGCGTGGGCGGGGCGCAGGCGATCGCGGCGCTGGCCTATGGCACGGAGAGCGTGCCGCGCGTGGCGAAGATCGTCGGGCCGGGCAACCTGTTCGTGACGCTCGCCAAGCAGCAGGTGTTTGGCGACGTGGGGATCGACGGCCTGCCGGGGCCGACCGAGACGATGGTGATCGCGGACGACAGCGCCGATCCGTGCCTCGCGGCGGCGGATCTGCTGGCGCAGGCGGAGCATGATGTGCTGGCCTCGGCGATTCTGGTCACGCCGAGCCGGGAACTGGCCGAGCGGGTAGCGGTGGAAGTCGCGCGGCAGATGGAAATCGCTGACCCGCACGGAGATCATCGCGCAGTCGCTCCCCAATCGCAGCGGCGCGGTGATCGTGCGCGATCTGCCGCAAGCGTTCGAGGTGGCGAACGAGTACGCGGCGGAGCACCTGTGCCTGCTGGTCGCGAATCCCTGGGACTGGATCGGGTCGGTGCGCAACGCGGGCGGGATCTTCCTGGGCGAAAGCTCGTTCGAGGTGCTGGGCGATTACGTGGCGGGGCCGTCGCACGTCATGCCGACGGGCGGCACGGCGCGGTTTGCCTCGCCGCTGAACGTGCTGGATTTCGTCAAGATCACCAGCCTGATCGGGCTGGAGGCGCGCGCCGCCTGCGGAACTGAGCAAGACAGCCGCGATCCTGGCGCGGGCGGAGGCGCTCACCGCGCACGCCGCCGCCGCCGAAGCGCGCATCGGCCGGTGATCCTATCCGCTGAGACAGGGAGAGAGGTGGCACGCGAACTTCCGCCTCCCTGCTCGCTGAGGGAGCAGGACGATGCAATCTCGATCGAGGAGATACGATGGACGACAGTCCAGCCAAAGTCCGCATACGCGCCGACATCGCGGCGATGGAAGCCTACACGCCCACGTCATCGCTGGAAGTGTTCGCGGAGAAGCTCGGCTTCCCGGTGGAGAAGCTGATCAAGCTCGACGCGAACGAGAATCCCTATGGCCCGTCGCCCAAAGCGCGCGCGGCCCTGGCAACACATGGCCTACACGCACATCTACCCCGATCCTGAAGCGGGTAAGCTGCGCGCGATGCTGGCCGATTACGTGGGCGTGAGCGCGGATCATATCCTGGTCGGCGCGGGCGCGGATGAGCTGATCGAGCTGATCCTGCAACTGTTCATCGAGCCGGGCGATGTGATCATCAACACGCCGCCGACGTTCAGCATGTATGCGTTTGATGCGCCGCTGGCCTTCGCGCGCGTGGTGAATGCCGAGCGCCGCGCCGATTTTTCGCTGGACGTGGACGCGATCGAAGCCGCCGCACGCGAGACGAACGCCAAGCTGCTGTTCGTCTGCTCGCCCAACAACCCGGATGGCAGCCTGATCCCGCCGGAGACGCTGGAACGGCTGCTCGATCTGCCGCTGGTCGTCGTGCTGGACGAGGCGTATCTGGAATTCAGCGGCGCGGCGAGTCTGGCGGCGCGCGTGCCGGAGACGCCGAATCTGATCGTGCTGCGGACGTTCAGCAAGTGGGCCGGGCTGGCGGGTCTGCGCGTGGGCTATGGCATTTTCCCGCGCGAGATCATCACGCACCTGTGGAAGATCAAACAGCCGTATAATCTCAATGCGGCGGCGGATGTGGCGGCGCGCGCCTCGCTGGACGATCTGCCCTATCTGCGGGCGAACGTGCGAGCGGCTCATCGCGGAGCGGGCGCGGCTGGAAACGCGAATTGGCGAAATTCCCGTTCCTGAAGCCGTATCCGAGCCGGAGCAACTTTGTGCTGTGCCGGGTCGAGGGCATGAGCGCGCGCGATCTGAGGCAGCGGCTGGCGGAGGAGCACGGGATCGTGATCCGGTACTATCAACACCGCGCGGCTGCGCGACTGCGTGCGGATCAGCGCGGGCACGCCGGAACAGACGGACGCGCTGCTGGCGGCGCTGAAAAGATGAACCGCTGAGGCGCAGAGATCGGAGATCCGACAATGGGAACTGATACCGTCACGGCGACTATCACCCGCCAAAACGAACGAAACGCAGGTCACGCTGACGCTGAATCTCGACGGCGACCGGCACAGCCGAGATCGACACGGGCGTCGGGCTTCTTCGATCACATGCTGCACCATGTCGCGCATCACGGGCTGTTCGATCTGACCGTCAAGGCGACCGGCGATCTGCATATCGACGCGCACCACACCATCGAAGACGTGGCGATCTGTCTGGGGCGCGCGCTGGACGAGGCGCTGGGCGATCGCACAGGGATCGCGCGCATGGGGTCGGCCTACGTGCCGATGGACGAATCGCTGGCGCGGGTGGTGGTTGATCTGCAGCGGGCGGCCCTACGCCGTCATCCAGGCGGAATTCGACACGCCGCTGATCGGCCAGATGCCGACATCGCTGGTCGCGCACGTGCTGGAAAGCATCGCCTTCAACGCGCGGATGAATCTGCACGCGGCGGTGCTGTACGGGCGCGACGATCACCACAAGGCCGAGGCGCTGTTTAAGGCGTTGGGCCGCGCGCTGAGCGCCGCCGTGATGCTCGATCCCCGGCGCGGCGGATGTGCCGAGCACGAAAGGAACGCTCACCGGATGATCGCGATTATCGACTATGGAGCCGGGAATCTGCGCAGCGTGCGCAATACGCTCGTCCACCTGGGCGCGGACGTGATCACCGTCAGCACGCCGGATGAGCTTGAGGGCGCGGATAAGATCGTGCTGCCGGGCGTGGGCGCGTTTGGGGCGGGGATCAACGCGCTGCGGGCGGCGGGGTTCGAGGAGCCGATCAAGGCGGCGGTTGCGGCGGGCGTGCCGCTGATCGGCATCTGCCTGGGGATGCAGTATCTGTTCGAGTCCAGCGACGAAATGGGGCATGCACCGGGGATTGGGCCTGCTGCCGGGGCGCGTCACGCGCTTCGCGCGCGCAACGGGCTGAAGGTGCCGCACATGGGCTGGAACCAACTGCACATCCGGCAGGCGAATCCGCTGCTGGCCGGAGTTGAGAGCGGGGCGTATGCGTATTTTGTCCACTCGTATTATGTCGAGGCGGCGGAACCCGGCGACGTGATCGCCACCACCGATTACGGGATCGAATTCGCGTCGGTCGTGGCGCGCGGGAATGTGTTCGGCATCCAGCCGCACCCGGAAAAAAGCCAGTCGGTCGGGCAGCGGATCCTCAGGAATTTCGTGGAGATGAACGCATGATCGTGTATCCGGCGATTGATCTGCGGCAGGGGCGCGTGGTGCGGCTGGTCCACGGCGATCCCGGCCAGGAGACGGTCCACAGCGACGATCCGCTGGCGACGGCGGAACGCTGGAAAGCAGCGGGCGCGGAATGGCTGCACGTCGTCAATCTGGACGGCGCGCTGGGCGAAGCGACGCTGGCGCTCGATACGCTGCGCGCGCTGGCCGGGGTCGGACTGCCGATCCAGTTTGGCGGCGGGCTGCGCACGCTGGACGACGCGCAGCAAGCCCTCGACGCGGGCGCGGCGCGCGTGATCCTGGGCACGATGGTCGTCAAAGAGCCCGATCTCGCGGGCGCGGCAGTGCAGCGCTTCGGCGCGGAAAAGATCGTCGTGGCGCTGGACGCGAAGGGCGATCAGGTGGCGACGCACGGCTGGCAGCAGGTCAGCGCGTGGACGCCGGTTGAACTGGGCAAGCGGTTCGCGGCGATGGGCGTGATCCACGCGCTGTATACGGATGTCTCGCGCGACGGCGATCTCTCCGGCGTGAATGTCGCCGCGACGGTGAAGCTCGCGCGGCAGACGGGATTGCAGGTGATCGCGTCGGGCGGCGTGGCCTCGCTGGACGACGTGCAGCGCTGCCGGGAACGGGCATGATCGCGGGCGTGATCATCGGCAAGGCGCTGTACAGCGGGGCGTTCACGCTGGAGCCTCGACATGCGGAAGCAGTTGCGAAGGCTAAGGCAGAGAAGACAAGACAAGGGATTAACCACAGAGACGCAGAGGACACAGGGCGAAGATGAGGGAGCTTAATGAATCAGAGACAGTGATGTTTCGTGAATGGATGCATCTGACCGGATCTTCTGGGCTTGATCGACTATCGGCATCTGGTGCAGTGCTGCTCGAACCAGGATCTCGGTCATGGAACTGGTATCGTCCGTTGTCAGGAGCGTTACAAGCCCGTGTCACTGTCTGGAAAGCAGCGCGTTGAGGTAAATATGCTCCTGAACTACTGGAATTCAACAAAATAGGGGGTGCGGGATGTCAGACAGTGTTTCGTTGGTCATCGCTGCTGATCGCTATTGTGCTGCGCTACCGGTGGCATGGAACTGGTTCGTCCGTCGGAGCGCTACAAGGGGCACTCGGAAAGCAGCCTGAGCAGACGCCCGAATGGGAATTCAACAACGCACTGGGCGGGATTGCCAGCATCTTTATTGGCGTCTGCTTTCTCATTCTCCTCACCCAATTGTGAACTGGACGTGATTATGCTCGCCAAACGCATTATCCCCTGCCTGGACGTGCACGAGGGGCGCGTCGTCAAGGGCATCAACTTTGTGAACCTGCGCGACGCGGGCGATCCCGTTGAGCAGGCGGTGATCTACGACCGCGAAGGCGCGGATGAACTGGTCTTTCTCGACATCACCGCCACGCACGAGGCGCGCGAGACGATGCTCGACGTGGTGCGCCGCGTGGCCGACGCGATCTTCATCCCGTTCTGCGTGGGCGGCGGGCTGCGCACCGTCGAGGATATGCGCGCGACCCTGCTGGCCGGGGCGGACAAGATCGCGATCAACAGCTCGGCGGTCCGCACGCCGGACCTGATCAGCGAGGGCGCGGAGCGGTTCGGATCGCAGTGTATCGTGGTAGCGATCGACGCGCGCTGGAACGGTACGAACTACGAGGTCTATGTCAGCGGCGGGCGCATCCCCACCGGGATCGACGCGATCCAGTGGGCGCGCGAGGTCGAGCAGCGCGGCGCGGGCGAGATCCTGCTGACCAGCATGGATCGCGACGGCACGCAAGGACGGCTACGAGATCCGGCTGACGCGCGCGATCAGCGACGCGGTGAATATCCCGGTGATCGCGTCGGGCGGGGCGGGCGCGCTCGATCACTTCCGCGCGGCGGTGGTCGAAGGCGGCGCGGACGCCGTGCTGGCCGCCAGCCTGTTTCATTACCAGCAGATCAGCATCGGGCAGGTGAAAGCGTACCTGCACGAGCAGGGCATCCCGGTGCGGATGGTGGAGGCGGCGCGTGGTTGATCTCGACGCCGTGATCGCGCGGCTCAAGTGGACGGCGGACGGGCTGATCCCGGCGGTGGTGCAGGACGCCGACACGGATCAGGTGCTTATGGTCGCGTGGATGAATGCTGAGGCGCTGCGCCTGACGGTCGAAACCGGCGACGCAACCTTCTGGAGCCGCAGCCGGGGCGCAATCTGGCGCAAGGGCGCGACCAGCGGCAATATCCAGGCGGTGATGGGTATCTGGGCCGACTGCGACGCGGATACGCTGCTGATCAAGGTCAGGCCGGCGGGTCCGGCCTGCCACACGGGCGAAGTAAGCTGTTTTTTCCGCACATTAGGAGGAGATCGGGATCGGTGTCTGATATTCTGGCGCGCGTATTTGCGATCATCGAGGATCGCAAGGCGAATCCCAAGCCGGATTCGTATACCAACCGCCTGCTCGACGCGGGCGAAGACGAGATCGTGAAGAAGATCGGGGAGGAAGCGGTCGAAGTGATCCTGGCGGTCAAGGGGCAGGGCAACGAGCGCGTGATCTCCGAGCTGGCCGATCTGACCTATCACTGTCTGGTGCTGCTCGCTCAGCGGGGACTCTCACCCGAAGACATCGCGGCGGAACTTGAACGCCGCCATCGCCCGTCATAACATAAAATCCCCACGCAGAAGGTGGGGATCTGATTTCAGCCAGATTGCGCGTATAGAGGGGGCAGCGGAACCTAGAGCTTATCCATCTCGTCCCAGTCTTCCTCTTCCCAGTCGTCGACAGCAATATCATCGCTCGCATAGTCGAGTGTTGGCGGCCGCAAATCCACAATTTCGAGCAGCGCGTTACACTCGGTGCAGTTCACCACGTCCCACACTTCAGCGGCGTCTCGTAAGTTCACTAGCGCGCCGCATGCCGGACAGCGCGCGTGGATTTTGTTCTTGGGACTGCGCGCTCCCTCAGACTTCCGTGCATACGTGTCGTCGTTCATGTCCTGATGCAGAAGCTCCTGGTTGTGTTGCGATAGTTGATCATCTTACTCGGATTCAGCTTACTGTCAATTCTCGTATTTTCCACCTCACACAGCCAAGATCATCCAGCAACACGAATGGAAACCTGCGCGGACTCGGCGCTGTTTCCGGCAGCATCATAGCCGACAGCCCAGAATGTATAATCCCCGGCCTCGGTCAGATCCCAGCGAGCGGTATAGGGCCACTCCTCGCTGGTCGCGATCAACTCCCCATCCCGGTAAAACTCCACATACGCCATCTGGACGTTATCATCGGGTTCCGCCTGGAGAGGCACATACAAATCCTGCCCCAGCCGGTATTGTGCCCCCGTGATCGGCTCGACCAGCGACACCTGGGGCGGCTGGTTATCAACCGTCACCGAGATATACGACGTCTCAGGGGTGTTATCGGCGCGGACCATCGTCAGGCGCAGCGTGTAGACCGCTCCATCACTCAGCCCGGTAGTGTCCCACGTCCCCAACACAATATCACGCCCCGGCGCAGTCTGCTGCTCGCCAATTTGCAGCCAGACATCGGGCTGAGTCCCCGCGCCATAGTCCAGGCGGTAGTAGGCGAAATTGTCACCCGTCGCACTGCCGCGGACTTCGACCGTGCCGCGCACGCGCGCCAGAAACGGCGGGGACACGATCGCCACCGGGCTGAACGGCGAGCCGGTATCGGCTACGTCGTATTCGGTTGGCGGCATCCGCTGGCCGGTTTCGCGCGCCCAGGTGCGGACCTCGGTCGGATAGTCGAAGTAGACCATGTCCTCGACACAGGCGGGCGGGGATGCGGCGTTCGCCAGCCGCCCGGTACACACGTTGACCGAATAATTCTTCCAGTACGGTATCGGCCTGGACCGGCTGCGTGTCGATGCCCTGCGACGGATCGGCCAGAAACAGTTCGCGCGCCTGCGGGCAGTAGCGCGTTGGCAGCAGGCCGGATGTCTGGCAGACGACCCGCTCCACGACGCTGGCGGGGCGGGCCCATTCCTGCACGGGCAGCGAATCGCGGGTATGCATGTACTCCATAATGGCGTGCCAGACGGCGGCGGCTCCGCTCTCGCCGGTCACGTCATTCATCGAGTGATTGTTGTTGTTGCCCATCCACACGCCGGTCACGATCTGCGGGGTGTAGCCCACCGTCCAACTGTCGCGATTCTCGTTGCTGGTGCCAGTCTTGACGGCGGCCGGGCGCGAAAGCGCCATAGCATTATCGCGGCCAAATGCCGGCTGGCGTGCCTCGTTATCGGCCAGGATGTCGGTCATGATATAGGCCAGCCCTGGTTCCAGGATCAGGCGGCGCTGAAAGGTGGCGGTTTCGCTGCTGTACTGCCACAGTACATTCCCATCAGCATCCTCAATGCGGAGCACGGACACCGGGTTGAGCGTGCGCAGGCCGGGCGTTTCTTCATCCTTGTGGACCGGCATCCCGACCATATATCCGCCGGTGTTAAAGATGTTGTAGGTATAGGTCAGGTCCAGCAGGGAGGTTTCCGCGCTGCCCAGGGCCAGAGCTAACCCGTACTGGCTGGCCTGATTGAGCGAACGAATTCCCAGCCGATGCGCGGTGCGGATCACCGGACCCACGCCGATCAGGTTGACCAGTTGCACGGGCGGCACGTTGTACGAATTCGCCAGCGCATCGCGGACGGTCATTGGCCCGTGATACTGGCGGTCGATATTGAGGGGTGTATAGGGCTGGCCGCCGTTGTTGAACTCCATTTCGACGTCATAAGTCATCGTCGCCGCGGTGATACCGTTGGGATAACCGGGCAGCGGCCCCTGGAGAAAGGCGGCGGTATAGACGATGGGCTTAAAAGCCGAGGCGGGCTGGCGCTGCGCCAGTACGGCATTGTAATTCCCCTGAATGCCCTCGTTCCAGTAATCGACGCTGCCCACCATCGACAGCACTTCGCCGGTCTCGGCGCGCAGGACCACGACGGCGGCGTTCGTCACTTCGCGGTCCACGCCAGCCATGTCATCCGCGATCGAGGGCAGATACCTCGCGGCGGCGCACGGCGTCCCGGCGGTGGTGTTCGGCGTGGCGTGCGGATCGGCCCCGTCGAGGCGCATGACCTGACTGCGGGCGGCGCATTCGGCCTGAAGCTGCAAATCGACGTCGAGCGTGGTGTAGATCCGCAGGCCGCCGCGTGTGACCAGCCGCGCGCCTTCCAGGCCGAGATCGTTCAGGATCGCTTCGGCCTCGACCCGCGCATAAAGCGAAAAATGGGGCGCGATCAGCTCGTAGCGCTCGGTGAAGGGGCGCACAGCCAGCGGCTCGTTATACGCGCTGTCCGCCTCGGCCTGGGTGATGTACCCCTCATCGACCATCGCTTGCAGCACGATATTCTGGCGCAGCTTGGCCGTGTCCGGGTAGAAGATGGGGTTATACAGCGGGTTCTGGGGAATCGCGGCCAGCAGCGTGGCCTCGGCCAGCGTGAGATCGCGGGCGGGCTTGCTGAAATACTGCTGCGCGGCGGCTTCTATGCCATAGGCCCAGCCGCCGTAGAAGTTGGTGTTGATATACCATTCGAGAATCTGGTCTTTGCTGTAGAGCCGCGAGATCTCGGTCGCCAGGATGACTTCTTTCACCTTGCGATCGACGCTGACTTCAAGCCGGTCCTGCTCGCTGAACAGGACGTTGCGCACCAACTGCTGCGTGATCGTGCTGCCGCCCTGGAACTGGCCGCCGGTCAGGTTGCTCCACAGGGCGCGCGTCATGCCCTTGAGATCAAAACCAGGGTTCTCGTAGAAGGACGCGTCCTCGATGGCGACGGTGGCATCCAGCAAATACCGCGGGACGCTCTCGATCGCCAGCCAGCGCCGGTCACCGCCAGTCGGGATCGATCACCTCGTAGATCACGGCCTGGCCGCTGCGATCGTACAATACGGTGGTCAGAAAGGCTTCTTCTTCGGCGGCGATAATATCTTCAGCAGGGGGGAGTTCGCGGGCATAGTGGTTGTAGATCAGCACAAACGCACCGGACGCTACCAGCGCCAGCAGGATGATCAGCCCGACCCCGGTGACCCCGGCGGCGACCATCCAACGCAGCAGCCGGGGGGCACTGACTCCCCGGTGGTGGCGGCGATGACGGCGCTGCCGGGTGATGCGCGTGATGTGCAGGTTGAGCATATCCCTACAGCACAGAATGTGCTACACTGTCCATATGGGTCAGGTGTACGACGTGCGGTATCTTAGCACGCTCCGAGTTAGCCTAGCAAATTTGAGGCACCGTTCAGCTCCGCCTGGTGGGATATAGAGGATTGTGCCCTGATGATGCTCAAGGATCAGCAGCGTATTACTATTGTAGACGACGATCACAAACTCGCTCAGATCATGAAGGAAGCTCTGCTCGACGAGGGGTATCAGGTTTCGGTTTTTTATGATGGACTGCCGTTTTTGCGCCACATCCGCGAGCATGGCCTTCCCCATCTGGCTCTAATCGATCTGCACCTACCGGGGATTCATGGCTTTGACGTGAGCAAAAATCTCAAAACCCTGGGCGATGTCCCCATTGTGTTTGTGTCGAACGAAAGTGATGTCGAAACGGTGATCGATGGGCTTGGCCGTTTTGCCGATGACTATCTGATCAAGCCGTTTGATGTGCGCGAGATGGTCGTGCGGGTTCGCCGCATCCTGAGCCGTATTTCGTCCACCGACTACGTGCATGCGCCCGTCACCGCCATCGATGATCAACTGGCGATTGACTTTGCCAACAGCAGTTTCACGCTTGGCAGCAAAACCACCACTCTGACCCCGATTGAGGCCAGTCTGCTGTACATCCTGGTGCAGAATAAGGGCTCGATCGTCCCTTCCAGCAAGCTCACGGCGCGCGTGTGGCCGTCCGAAGAGGTGCCCGATGAAACCCTGCGCGTGCATATGCACCGGCTGCGCCACAAACTTGAGCCGGATCCCCGCCGGCCCCGCTATATTCAAACGGAGCGCGGCGTCGGTTATGGCTTCGGGCTGGACGGTCACGCCAACAACGGCGAAGGCAGGCAAAATTAATGGCACGCATTCTCGTCGCCGAAGATGAAGTGCATATTCTGCTGCTGATCCAGCGCCGGCTGGAAGGGGCCGGTTACGAAGTGCGCCCGACGACCGATGGCAGCGCCGCGTTGAAGCTGGGGCTGGAAGAGAAGTTTGACCTGCTGCTGCTTGACGTGATGCTGCCCGGCAAAAACGGCCTGGACATCTGCCGCGAGGTGAAAACCGCGCTCGGCAAAGACGCGCCGCCCGTCATCCTGATGTCGGCGCGCGGCCACCAGATCGACGTGGCGGCCGGGCAGGCGGCCGGGGCGAACAACTACATCATCAAGCCCTTTTCACCGCGCCAACTGCTGGATCAGATTGAAGAGGAACTGTATTGATTAATAGGCGGGTGGATGCTATAGACCTTACGAGATTCTCAACTTCATCATAATTGTAATGGTCAGCGTAACGTTCGGCCGGATATACTGTAATTACATTTGAGTTGGATATGCTCCCGGCCCAAATCCCGCTTACCCTAGAGCATCTCTTCCCCACCCCGTCCATCTCAAATGTAAGGACCGCCAAGCGGTCCTTTTGCTTTATATGGCCTGTTAGCGAACCGTCACGCGGCCCAGGATCGCGTAATCGGCGGAGGGTGCGTCCGGCCCGGTGCGGACCGGCAGCGGCTGGTTATCGCCATACCAGTACACCTTAACGCCCAGGGTGTAATCCCCGGCGGGCAGACTGCCCGGCAGTTGGATCGTGTGAATATCGTATTTCAGATCGCCGGGCGACCATGTGCTCGTGGGTGATGTGCCCGCCAGCGGCGGACCGTCGTGCTGTGCGGCCAACTGCCCGGCAGCATCCAGCAGAAAAACGGAAATGCTGTAATCGAGTGGGGGTATCTGTTCGGCGGTCCACCACAGCGACACAGTCAGGGTATCGCCGGAAGCTGCCGACTCCGGCGCGTGGAATTTGCGCAGCGCAAACACATCCCCGAACGTGGCGGTGGTCGTATCGTCCAGCCGGTCGTAACGGTAGCTGTAGAGCGGTGTGCCCTGATGATCGACCGAGAGCGCCGCCGTCCGCTGAAAGCCCGCCTCCGCGATCAATCCGCCATATTCATCCATCGGCTTGTCGCCCCAGTACACCAGCCAGAAGGCATCGGTTTGGCGCAGATAATCGAGCAGCGTGGGCAGGAACAGCGTCTTATACTCATCACGCCATTCGCGCAGCGATACGCGCGGCGTATTCTCGCCCATTTGCCGGTCGATGTAGTAGCGGGCCGGGAAATCGCCTACCCAGACATCCAGCAGCACCGGCTCGCCGTGCAGGTGGTAATCGGTAACGTTGCGGATCACCGCCCGCCAATCGGGATATTCGCGGCGGGCATCGACCGTGGTCAGGCTGATCACCACCAGAAGCGCTGTGGTAAACAGGCGCGTATAGCGCGGTAAGGCATACAGCCCATAACCCGCCAGCAGCGCGATCGCCGGGGTGATCAGGATGAAGTTGCGCACCGTCAAAAACTGGCGGCGCTCGTTGAGCCACACGGTCACGCCAATCACCAGCACCAGCCAGATCAGCAGGTAGACAGCCGGCCACAAGTGCCCCCGCCGAAGAGAAAGATTGAACAGCCGAGGCGCAGAGATCGCTGGGAATCGCGTGTAGGGGCGGGTTAACAAGCCCGCCCTGTTTGCATCAAACGACTTCACTTGTATCAACGCAAGACTCAATCCCACGAGCATCAGCAGGGCGAGCAGCGCATATCGCTGGCCAAGCAGCGCGGTCCGCACGGCGTGATAGGTTTCCAGGCTGTTGGGCAGGGCGTTCTGATAATAGAGCGGGTTTTCCCAGCGCACACTGTTCTGATCGATCACGACGGGCAGCCACGGCAAAAAGCCCAGTCCCACCGCGCCGACCAGGAACAGCCCTTCCAGCAGCCGGCGGCGCGGCCGCATCATCAGCAGCAGGTGGATCGTCTGCGCGGCGATCAGATACGCTCCCAGGTAGTGAGTATAGAGCAGCAGGAGCGAGCTCAGCACATAGCCGGCACGGTTGGCGCGCGTGGGCCGCTGCCACCAGCGCGCGTAAAACAGGCTGGACACGATCACCAGCGTCGCCAGCAGGCCGTAATGGCGGATCTCCTGGCTGAGATCGATGTGCAGATCCGCGACCGCCAGGATCAGCGCGGCCAGCACACCCGCCCAGGCATTAAACAGCACCCGGCCAAGCTGGGCCATCCCTGCTACCGCGACCATCCCGATCAGGATACCGAGATACCGCCCCGCGAATTCGCTCTCCCCGGTGGCGCTGCGCCACAGCCGGAACAGCATAAAATACAGCGGTGGGTGCTGGTCGTGAGCCATGGTGCGCGCCACGTCGTCCAGGCCCGGCCCCCGGCTAAGCAGCATGGTCCAGCCTTCATCCTCCCACAGGCTGCGGCTGTCCGCGTCGTGGGTGCGCAGGGTCCAGCCGAGCAGCAGGATCAGCAGCAGGGCGAGCAGGCGGGTCGTGTTGGGCATGAGAGGTCCGGTTCAAACAGGGCCTTATGCTAAATCCTGGCCTCACCCCCCGTCCGACCTTCGGTCGGCATCCCTCTCTCCAACCGAGTTAGAGAGGGGGACTTGCTGGCCGATCTCCCCCTCTCTGGCCTGGCCGGAGAGGGGGCCGGGGGGTGAGGCCGTCTGTTAACAAGCGTCGGCCCAAAGGCGAAAATGTACGCCGCGATTGTACCCTGCGCCCAAACACGCGCAAGCCAGGCAGCGGCAGGAAGGGTTATAATTTGGAGAGATTCCGATCATGCTGGATCGGCACAAAGGAGCGTGTGATGCCTGATGCCCTGAATCTCTGGGAACAGCCCCAATCGGCGCAGATGGTGATGCTGGTCGGCTGGCGGCAGTGGGCCGATGCCGGGTCCGTCTCGTCGGGGCTGCCGGAATATCTGATCGAGAGAACCAACGCCCGCAAGATCGGCACAATCCAACCGGACGGCTTTTACCTGTTCCAGATTCCGGGCACGCACGATCTGGTGCGGCCCGTGGTGAAGTTCGATGACGGCTACCCAGAGTCGCTCGAAGTCCGGCGCAACGAGTTTCATTATACCGGCGACGATCAGCGCGGGGTGGTGATCTTTCTGGGTGACGAGCCGCATATGGATATTGAACGGTATGTCGCCGCTGTGTTGCAGGCCGCGAAAACGCTGAACGTGACCCGGATCATCGGACTGGGCGGGGTCTATGGTGAGCTTCCCTACAACAAAGAACGGATGATCTCCTGCACCTACAGCCTGACGCGGCTGAAACCCGAAATGGATGCGCTCTCGGTCACGCTATCCGATTATCACGGCGGCGCGAGCATCGGTTCCTACTTCTGCCGCCGGGCCGGCGATCAGGGGACGGAATATATCGGGCTGTATGCGTTCGTGCCCGCCTACAGCTTTTCGGAACTCAACACCGTTGGGAATGGGATACGGATCGAAACGGACTATATGGCGTGGCTGGGCGTGATGCGGCGCGTCAACTATATGCTCAAGACCCGGTTTGATCTGACCGACCTGGAAAAGCGCAGCGAGCAGGTCGTCCGCGTGATGGATGACAAGATCGCGCAGTTGAACCAGTCCGCGCCGCAGCTTGGCATTTCGGAGTATGTCAGCCGGCTGACCGACGAGTTTGAAGAGGTCATTTTCGCGCCGCTCACCGACGTGTGGGAAGACGAACTCCACCGGCTGCTGGATGACCACGACGAAGAAGACGGCATCGCCGGTTAGGACACGTGACCCAAGGATAATTGAGCGTTTTGGTCAGGCGAAGACCCGCCACGCAGCGCTTGCCGGCGGACCGCCATTCGGGTACTGTTGGGATGGAACACCCAGAAGGTGAGGCTCAAGACGATGACTCCGTCCGATCCGCTTAAGATCTATCGCGAAAAGCGCGATTTCAGCCGCACGCCGGAGCCGTCCGGCGACAGCATGCCGCCGCGCCAGGATCAACCCCGCTTCGTCATTCAAAAACACGATGCCAGCCGGCTGCACTACGATTTGCGCATTGAAGTAGGCGACGTGCTGAAGTCGTGGGCCGTGCCCAAAGGCCCATCGACTGATCCCAGCGACAAACGCCTGGCCGTCGCAACCGAAGATCATCCGCTGGGATATATCGACTTTGAAGGCACCATCCCTGAGGGCGAATACGGAGCTGGCACGATGCTGGTGTGGGATACCGGCTTTTACCGCAATTTACAGGATAAGCCGGTCGAGCAGGGCTTGCAGGCAGGGAAAATCGACATCTGGCTGGATGGGCAGAAGGTACACGGCGGGTACGCTCTTGTCCGCACGGGCGAGGAGAACTGGCTGCTGATCAAGAAAAAAGATGAACAGGCCGACCCCAGCCGCAACCCGGTGAAGACCGAGCCAAACTCCGTGCTGAGCGGGCGCTCGCTGGACGAGATCGCGGGGGGAGCATGACTTTTGTCAAGCGGAAAGCCGTAAAGAAGACGCTAAGAAAGAAGCTGAGGCTTGACGGCCATATCATCGAGATAACCAGCCAGGAAAAGCTCTACTTCCCCGAGTCCGGGATCACCAAAGGCGAGATTGTGGATTATTACCGGCGGATGGCCCCGGTCATGCTGCCCTATCTGCGCGACCGGCCGATCACGATGCATCGCTTCCCGAATGGCATCGGCGAAGAAGGCTTCTACCAGCAGCGGATCTCTGACTATTTCCCCGACTGGATCGAACGCGCCACCGTGCCAAAAGAGGACGGCGAGACGATCACGCACGTGCTGATCAACAACGCGGCAACCCTGGTCTATCTGGCGAACCAGGGCGTGATCACGCCGCATATCTGGCTGAGCCGCATCGACAAACCTGACCGCCCGGACCGGCTGATCTTTGACCTCGATCCATCCGGCGAGTTGGGGGCCTGGGTGCGCGAAGCCGCCGTGACGGTCCACGATCTGCTGGAGAGCCTGGGACTGACCTCGTTGGTAATGACCAGCGGATCGGCTGGTTTTCACGTGGTCGTGCCGCTGGATCGCCGGCTGGATTTTGAAGCCGTGCGTGACTTCGCGCAGGATGTCGCGGCGGTGCTGGTCCAGCGAGAGCCGGATCGCTTCACCGTGGAGCATCGCAAAGACAAGCGCGGCGACCGGATCCTCGTGGACACGCTGCGCAACACCTATGCCCATACGGCTGTGGCTCCCTATGCGGTGCGGGCCAAGCCGGGCGCGCCGGTGGCGACCCCGGTCCGGTGGAACGAGATGTACCGGCCCGAAATCACACCGCAGCGGTACAACCCCAACAACGTTTTCCGGCGGCTCGGGAAGACGTCGCGCGATCCCTGGCACGACATTGAGGAGTACCGCCAATCCCTGAGCGACGCTCGTAATCGTTTGAAGGCGTTAGCACCCTGAGCCTGTCTCTACGGCTGCTTCTGCGACTTCAGCTGCTGAAGCTGCGCTTCAAACTCGCGCAGCCGTTCCATCTGTTCCGGCAGGATGCGGACGAACGGCCGGGCCTTCTGAATCTGCTGGATCGCCTCATCCAGCGACATGCCTTCGGACATGAGATAGGCCGCTGCCATCGACGGCGCACGTCCCACACCGCTCCCGCAGTGGACATAGACACTTTCGCCCTGGTCGATCACCTCATCAATGAAGGCCGCGCCCTCTTGCAGGTGTTCCAGGCTCAGCGGCGTATTATCGATGGTGGGCAAATAGCGGTAATTGGTCAGCGCGAGGCCGTGTTTCAGATCGTCGAACTCCGCGCGCAGCGAAACCGCCGCATTGATCCCGGCGCGTTCCAGCGCAGCCTTGCCGCGGCGTCCGTACTGCGGGCCGATGTACAGGTTGGGCGTCACGCGGCTGTAGCGCAGAGTCACGCGGCCGGTCACCTTCGCGATGCCGACGGTATACAGCCAGCGCAGGGTGGTTCGCCAGCCTTGCAGCCGGAGACGGATTCGAATGATATGAACGAATTCAAGCGCCGCTCGAAGCAATTTCAGCATCTAGCCTCCCTTCTCCGGCTGGGCAGCGGGAACCAGCACCTCGACCGCGTGGGGAATCACTGAGACGGTCATGGGCGTGCAGCCGTGTTCCTCCCCGTCGAGCGTCACCACCTGCGATTCATCGCCCGCGACTCGGATTTCGCGGCCTTTCCAGTGCTGCGACAGGGATGGATTGCCCACATGCAGCGCGCCGCCGACCACGGCCAGCAGCGATTCAAAATTGGTGTCCAGGATCAGCACGTCGAGCAGGCCGTCGCTGGGGTCTACATCGGGCGTGAACACAAAGCTGTTGGCTCCTCCCACGGAGGCGGAATTCGTGATCATGCAGGTGAGGCCGGTGCCTTCGACCTGCTGACCATCGATCGTGATCGGGTAGGTCCGGGCTTCCGACCCGCTCAGGGCGCGCAGACTGGCGATCACATAGGCAAGATTTCCGAAGCGATCTTTGAGTTCCCGGTTGGCCGTTTCCAGGATATTCGTCTGCATACCAATGCTGGCACGCAGCATAAAATGGCCGGGGTTATCCGGCTGGCTGTCGTTGATCACGTGGCCGACATCCACCGGCCGCCGGATGTGCCCATCCAGAATCAGGGACACCGCCTCCCTCAGATCGGTCGGGATCTTGAGTTCATGCGCCAGCGCGTTACCCGTTCCGCCGTGCAAAATCGCCATCGGGACCGTGGTGCCGATCATCCCGTTCATCACATCTTTTACGGTTCCATCGCCGCCATAAGCGACGACCAGATCCGCGCCCGCCTGGATCGCGGCCTGCGCCTGTTCCTGGCCGCTGCCATCGCGGCGCGTCAGCGAAACATTCCATTCAATATCCTGACCCTGAAGCACACGGTTAATCACATGCAGCACGGGCTCTGGCTTGCCTGCTGCCGGGTTGATGACGAAATGCACGTTTTTGAAGCTCATGATCCCCTCGCTTGATTTCCCTTCACTGTATGCAAAAAGGACGGTCTGTACATGATGTGTTCAGGGGATTTTAAAGGGGGCCAGGGGATGGATGCCAAAATAGCCCATAGGACCTATGTGCAGGTCGCCCATCACTTTTGTATGTTCTATCCAACCACTGAACCTCACGTACAGGTCACCCATTTTCTAATTCCTCAAATTGAGCAGGGATGTCATGATGACTCATGTCTCAGAATATACGGCCAATAACGGGATCGATCAACCGATCCGTTTTGACCTCCAACCCGGTAATCCGCTCCCGTTTGGTGCGACGATTCAGCCCGACGCGGTAAATTTCTCCCTCTTTTCTCGCCACGCGACCGCCTGCACGCTGGTCTTGTTTCGCAAGGGGGAGCGCGACATCTGGGCCGAGATCCCCATCCCTGCGCATTATCGCGTGGGTGATGTGTTTGCTGTGCGGGTGATGGGCCTCAATCCCAACGTGATCGAATATGGCTATCGCCTGGACGGGCCGCACGATCCCACCCACGGGCACCGATTTGATCCCTCGTGCATCCTGCTGGATCCCTATGCGCGGGCGATTGGCGGTCGGGAGGTCTGGGGAAAGCAGTTCGACCCGGACAATATGTACCAGCACCGCGCCAAGATTTTGGGCAATTCGTTCAACTGGGAAAACGATCGCCAGCTTCGCACCCCGATCGAAGACATCGTGATCTATGAGATGCACGTGCGGGGTTTAACCAAACACGAGAGCAGCGGCGTGGAACATCCCGGCACGTTTGCCGCCATTCAACAAAGAATCCCCTATTTCAAGGAATTGGGTGTCAACTGCATCGAACTGATGCCGATGTTCGAGTTCGACGAGTTTGAAAACTCGCGCACCTGCCAGGATACCGGCGAACAACTGCTGAACTATTGGGGTTACAGCCCGGTGGCGTTTTTTGCGCCTAAAGCGGGCTACGCCGCCAGCGATGCTCCGGGGGGCGAGGTGGCTGAATTCAAAGCGCTGGTCAAGGCGCTGCACGAAAACGGGATCGAGATCATCCTCGACGTGGTGTTCAACCACACGGCTGAAGGGAATGAGAGAGGTCCCAGCATATCCTTCAAGGGCATCGACAACGCGATTTACTATATCCTGACGCCGGAAGGGTATTACTACAATTTCAGCGGCACCGGCAACACGTTCAACTGCAACCATCCGCGCGTGCGCCGCATGATCCTGGACTGCCTGCGCTACTGGGTGGCCGAATATCACGTGGATGGTTTTCGCTTCGACCTGGCGTCGATCATGACCCGCGATGTGAACGGCATGCCGCTGCCCGATCCGCCGCTGCTGCGCGAAATCGTGGATGACCCGGTGCTCAGCGGCACCAAGCTCATCGCGGAGCCGTGGGACGCCGATGGGCTCTATCATCTGGGGTCATTCCCAGCGTATGGACGCTGGGCGGAGTGGAACGGCTTTTACCGCGATACGCTGCGCAAGTTCCTCAAGGGAGATATGGGGCAGGTGGGCGACATGGGCCAGGCCCTGCTCGGATCGCCCAATCTGTATCCGGGCCGCGGGCCGATCGCGACGATCAACTTTGTTACCGCGCACGATGGTTTCACCCTGATGGATCTGGTCTCGTATGACAGCAAGCATAACGAATCCAACTGTGAAAAAGGCGACAGCGGCAGCAACAATAACAACAGTTGGAACTGTGGCTGCGAAGGCCCAACCGACGATCCCCAGGTCAACGCGCTGCGCCACCGCCAGATCAAAAACGCGATCGCCCTGCTCATGGTCAGCCAGGGCACGCCGATGCTGCTGATGGGCGACGAGCTTGGCCGATCGCAGCAGGGCAACAACAATGCGTACTGCCAGGATACCGAAGTAAGCTGGATGGATTGGCGTCTCAAAGAACAGAACGGCGATATTTTTCACTTTGTACGGACCTGTGTGGCCTTCCGCCGGGCTCATGCCGTGCTGCGCAACGGGCATTTTTTGCGGGGCGACGACTTTGCCGAGAGAGGCTGCCTGCCGGTGTCGTGGCATGGGCTCAAGGTGGATCAACCCGACTGGTCGAACAGCAGCCGCCTGCTGGCCTTTATGCTGTGCGGCGATTATGCCAAGGGTGGCCTGATGCCCGAAGACTCGATCTATGTCGCGATGAATATGCACTGGCGGAATCACCGCTTTGAGCTGCCGCCGCTGCCCGACGGCCGGGCGTGGCATGTTTTTGTCAACACGGGTGAGCGGGAGTCTGTCTTCTGGCCGGGCCAGGAGCCGCGTCTTTCTAAGCAGAATTCGCTGCGTGTCAACGCGCGCTCGGTGGCGATCCTGGTGAGCAAGTGATATGCGGGCCCATTGCCGGATGCTCGAAAATGCAGGGCGAAAACAGGTCTGTTGACATTAAGCGGACCTCTGATGCAAACCATCCATCTGGCGCAAAGACTGCGTAGGGGCGGACCCCCGTGTCCGCCCGTTTTTCCCTGCTCTCTGTGCGCTCGATGCCCTCTGTGGTAAACTGCTTTTCTCATCCTTCGACTCCGTTCAGCGCGTCGGGCGCATGCATACCCTATGAAGGCCATCGCCACTGTCCGAAAGAATCGCGATCTCTGGCTCGTCCGCCTGTACTATTTCATCTACTTTGGCGGGGGCGGGCTGGCATTGCCATTCCTGCCATTGTTTTATTCCCGGCTGGATTTTTCGGGTAAGCAAATTGGATGGGTTACGGCCGTCGTGTCGATGGTGGCGCTGGTCGCCGCACCCGTCTGGACCGATCAGAGCAGCCGGTGGCGCTACCCGCGCACGATGCTCCAGGGCGCGCTGCTGACCGGCTCACTGTGTTATCTGTGGCTCAGCCAGCAGAACGCGTTCTGGGGCGTCGTGCTCATCACTGTCTTTCGGACGCTGATCCTGGCCGGCGTCTGGCCGCTCTCCGACTCGATGGTGCTGGCGATCATCCGGGGGCAAGGGCGTGGATTCGGCACGGTGCGCGTCTGGACCTCGGCGGGATGGGTCGCCAGCGGGCTGTTTGGTGGGTGGCTGATGGAACAAACCAGCGTGCGCTCGACGATTATGCTCGCCGGTGCCAGCGCGCTGCTGGCGGCGCTGGTGGTGTTCGCCCTGGATGCACGCTATTTTCAGATCTCCGAGGCGCGCACGCCGGCGGGGGTATCGCTCCGATCGGTGGTTCGCGGCCTGCTGCGTGACCGCGCCATGGTCGGCCTGGCGTTGATGATCAGTATCATTGGCATGATGAACAATGGCATTGTACAGTTTGAAGCGATCTATCTCGAAACGCTCGGCGCTTCGGACAGCCTGATCGGGGTGGCGGTGATTCTGAGCGCGGTGGTTGAGATCCCGGTCATGCTGCTCACCGACCGCATCATGGCACGCCATGGTGCATACCGGCTGCTGCTCGTCGCCATGCTGCTCAACGCCTGCACGCGCCTGATGGTGTTCATCATGCCGTCCGTGCCCACCATTATGCTGGAGCGCGCGATCGGCGGGATTAGCTTCAGCTTTTATGTGCTCGGCCTGTTCACGTTAATCTCGCAGCGCGCGGTTCCGCAGCAGATGCGAACCGTGATGGCACTCTATAACGTGACGCTGGCAAGCATCATTGGCATCGTCGCGCCGCCGCTGGCCGGGGCGATCTACGACTGGGTCGGCGCGCGCTGGCTGTATCTCATCGCGGCCGCCGGTTATGTGCTGGCGGGGTGGGTGCTGTGGCGGGTGACCGGGCCGGCGCGCATGGTCGCGGCGCTGGTGCCGCGGGAAGGATCGTAGGTTACAGTAGAGAAATCGGTGGGGCAATCGCAATTCGAAAGTTAACCGGCCTCACCCCCTGGGCGAGCAGTGCCTCCCCTCTCCAGCCGAGCTAGAGAGGGGGAAGATCGGCGTTTTCCTCCCCTCTCCATGTGATGGAGAGGGGCCGGGGGTGAGGCCAGTGGGTCTACTCGCCCAACGTGAGGCAGCCCGTCTGCCAGAGCGGCGGCCAGGATCCATGCGGCATGCCGTAATAATCCTCAACGATGCGGCGGGTGATCGGCGCGGCGACTTCCGAGCCTTCGCACGAGTTCTCCACGATCACGGTGATGGCGATTTCGGGATCGTCCTGCGGGGCAAACGCCGTAAACCAGGCGTGCGGCTTGACCCCTTCCCCGCCGGTCTGAGCCGTGCCAGTTTTGCCACAGACCACCACGTCCGTGCGCTGGAAATCGTACCATTCCTCGAACATGTAACGCGCCGTGCCGTTCGGGTCCAGCGTGACCTGACACATGGCCTCGCGGATGATTTCGAAGGTGGACGGATCATAATCCAGCACCGAGACGGCGGTCGGCTGCGCGGTATACACAGGGACGTCGCCAATCAATTCGATCTTGCTGACGAACAGCGGCTGCCAGAGCGTCCCGCCGTTGGCAACGGCGGCGGTCATTCGGGCAATTTGCAGAGGGGTAATTTGCATCCGGCCCTGACCAATCACGAGGTTGGCGGATTCACCAAGCGACCAACTGACGGCCTCGCGCCGAAAATGATCTTCGGGATTCGGGATATAGCCGACCTGTTCGGGCAGCACTTCCTGGCCGGTCGGTACTCCCAGCCCCATCTCGTAAGCGTAGTTGGGGAGCAGATTAGGATCGGTTTTGTGCAGGTTGACACTCAGTTCCCAGAAGTAGGGGTCGCACGAGTAGGTGAGCGCCTGCTGAAAATTGATTGTGCCGTGCGCGCCGCTGCCATAGATCCAGTCGGTGCGCTGCGGCAGCGCGTCTTCCGGGTTCGACCAGACGGCGTTACAGGTATACCATGTGTCGGGCTCATAAACGCCGCTGTCCAGCCCGGCAGCGGTCGAGACGATCTTAAAGATCGAGCCGGCCGGGTAGCTGCCCATCGTCGCCCGGTTGAGCAGCGGCGTGCTCGGATCGGCTTCGAGCGCCCCGATGGCCTGCGCGCGGTTGGGGACCGGCGAATCCGGGTTGAAGATGCCAGGATCGAACCAGGGATAACTCGCCATCGCCAGGATCTCGCCGGTCTTGACGTTCATCACGACCGCGGCGGCCCCGTGCGAGGTCTGTGCCCAGGTTCCGCCGGAAAATCCATATGCCTCATACAGCGCGTTCTGTACAGATTCCTGCAAATCGCGGTCGATCGTCAGGTAGACGCTCTGCCCGGCTTCGGGATCGGCATGGGCGATCTGGCGCAGCGTTTCGCCGGTAGGCGCAAGAATCCGCAGATCGGCCCCGGCTTTGCCGGCAAGGTATTCCTCATACGCCTCTTCGATCCCCGCCTGCCCGATGAGCGCGTCCTGCGGGTAGCCTTTGCGCTGGTACTCGTCCATCTGCTCCGGCTGGATCTGGCTGACATAACCGATGATGTGGGGAGCCAGATCGCCAAAGTAGCGGCGGGTGCGGCGGGTATAGGTATCAAAATCGTCGTCGCCCACATCACACTGCTGCCGCAGATTATTCTCTTCCATCTGGTAGGTTTCGGGGTCCACCTCACCCGCAAAGAAGCGGGTTTCGGGATAATACTGGTCGAACAGCGCCACCAGTTCGCCCGTATCGCGCCGCGTCAATCGCGAAATCAGTTCGATACACGCCGTCTGGTTGGGCATATCCTGCTTGACCAGATAGATGACGATCGAGCGCCCTTCCTGGTCGGCCAGCACTTTGCCGTTGCGATCATAAATATTGCCGCGGTTGGGCAGGGTTTGAATGCGTTCGAGGCGTGCGCCTTCCGCCAGATCGGAGAAGATGTCCATGCGCGACCACGCGACGCGCCAGCCGTCCGGCGTTTCGATCAGGCGCATGAGCCGCTGAAAATCGGTGATGTCGCCAAATAACTCCGAATGGAAGACCGCATCATACTGGATCACGGCGGTGGTGCCCTGGCGCAGCGAGCTGGTGATATGCGTTTCGAGCGTGTTCTGCGTGATCTGCCTGGCGGCGTTGTCGTATTCCTCGGCAAACGCGGCTTCATCGTAAGCATCGCGGCTGTTGGGGCTGATCAGGCCGTACATGACCGTATAGTCGGCTTTTTCCCACGATTTGAGAAACGTCTCCGCGACCTGATCGGCCTCTTCCAGGGTCAACGCGGAGGCGTTCGGCCCGCTCGCGACTCCCAGCGTGGGCGAATCCGAATCGCCACACGCGGCGAGCAGCAGGACGGCCGCCGCCGTCAGGAGGAGCATTTGTTTGAACGATCTCATAACCGTCCCTCGAAAAAACAATGAAGAGGCCACGTTCCAGGAACCCGGCCCCGAACGTCAGCCCCCCATAATCGTTAATGTAATCTCGACTGCTTTGCAACGCGCAAGGGGATTATACCGTTGTCATCGTGCCGCGTCGAACACTGATTGCCCTGCGGAAGCCTAACGACTGTAGGGAAAGCCTCAGCGATCCCCGATGACCCGGCGGAGCATCCCGCCGGCAGCATCCAGGCGAGCGCGTGCCTCGTCTGCACTGATGCCTAACACCGCCATCACAATCGCCGGTTTCGCCTGGTTGTGGGTCTGCTCCAGGAGTCGCGCTGCGTCGTCGCTGCTCACCCCGGCCACCTGCATCACGATATTTCGCGCGCGCTGGGCGAGCTTCTGATTCGTCACTTTGACATCGACCATCAGATTGCCGTACACCTTGCCCAGCCGGATCATACTGGCCGTGCTGAGCATATTGAGGATCATTTTCTGCGCGGTGCCCGATTTCAGGCGGGTGGAGCCGGCGATGATCTCCGGCCCGACGACCACCGCGATCGGGATCTGCGCGAGATCCAGAATGGGCGCGGGTTCGTTACAGGACACGGCGACGGTCGTCGCGCCGCGTTCGTTGGCGGCTTCGAGCGCGCCGATCACATAGGGGGTGTGCCCGCTGGCCGCGATCCCGACCACCACATCCCCCGCACTGATGTCCACCGCGAGCAGATCGCGGCGGCCCATATCGTGATCGTCTTCGGCCCCTTCGGCAGAATGGATCAGCGCCGTATCGCCGCCCGCCAGAATACCCTGCACGCGGTCCGGTTCGACGCCGAATGTCGGCACGCTTTCCGCCGCATCCAGCACACCCAGCCGCCCGCTGCTGCCCGCCCCGACATAGAACAGGCGCCCACCGGCACGCAGCTTCTCGGCGATCGCATCGACGGCCTGGGCGACAGCCGGCAGGACGCGGCTCACCGCTGCCGCCACACGGGCATCCTCTTCATTGATGACCTGAAGCATCTCCAGGGTGGAAAGCTGGTCAATATTCATGGTACGGGGATTTGGGGTTTCCGTCAGCATGGTTAACGATCCTTCGATGACAGGGATAAGAGCGCCAGCAGCGCCGCACCCACCGCCGGGGTATAACGGGGTGCCGGCAGCGAGTCCAGGCCCAGCGCCGCGCACAGCATGCTGCTCAGTTCGTTCGGGTGAGTCAGCAGCCCACCGGCAAACGCGAAATCGGGCGCTGCCATGTCGAGACGGCGGATCACGGTCCGCGCGGCCAGCGCGAGTTCGTCCGCTCCATGCTGCACGATCTGGCGCGCCACGGCATCACCCCCGGCAGATTCTTGCAGCACGAGGGGAGCCAGCCCGGCAATATCGCGGTTGCGCGGCACCCCGGCCAGATACAGCCACGGCACAAGATCCAGCGCCTTCATGAGGCCGAGCGATCCAAGCAGCACCGCGCTGAGCGACGTTTGCGGCCCGCGACCATCGCCAGCACGCGCTACCGCTTCGAGCGCATGGATGCCGAGCCAGTAGCCGCCGCCTGCGTCGTCCAGCAGGTAGCCCCACCCACCGACCAGAGCGGTCTCGTGCGCCGCGTTGACGCCATAGGCGAGGCTGCCTGTCCCCGCCAGGACCAGCACGCCTTCGCGCTTGCCCACCGCGCCGACCAGCGCGATCTCAAAGTCGGCGCTGGGAACGATCGCCGCCTGGGGCATGACCGCAGCGACCACCGTCCGCAGCCATTCCGCGGAGTGATGGGCCGCCGCGCCCGCCACGCCAATGCCAACAGCCGCGATCTGATCGGGCAGCAGATCCGCGTCAACCAGCGCTTCTCGCATGGCATGCTGGATGACCTGGGCCGCCGTGTCCGCGCCAACCACAGCCGGGTTGGCGGTGGGACCCTCGCTCTGGCCGCGAACGGTCAGATCCGGCGTGGTGATCACCACGCGCACCGTACTGCCGCCGCCGTCAATCCCCATGGTGTAGGTCACGATGTGACCTCGACCAGTGCATCGTGCAGCGCCCGCCGGAACTCGTGAATGCCGGTTTTCGCGCGGCCCGGATACACCCGGTTGGTCAGGCAGGCCACGACCAGCGCCCGGCTCGGATCGATCCACAGTGACGTGCCGGTGAACCCGGTGTGCCCGTACGCATCCGCGCTGAAGCGATCCCCGGCGGACGAATCCGCGCGCGCTTTGATCATCCAGCCCAGGCCGCGCGGCACGCCGTCGGTTTCTTCGTGGGGGCGGGTGGCGTCATGCCGCACTTCGGGCGAGATCGCCAGGCGGGGATCGGATTCCAGCCATGCCTGTCCCAGCGCGGCGACATCACGCGCGGTGCCGAACAGCCCCGCATGACCGGCCACGCCGCCCACGCCGCACGCATTTTCATCGTGGACTTCGCCCCAGCAGCGCCGCCCGCGCCAGCCCGGATCGTCTTCGGTCGGCGCGATGGTATGCCGGTCGCGCCCGTGCCGCAGCGGGTTAAACGTCAGGCTGTCGAGCTTCAGCGGAGCCAATACCCGCGCGCGCAGCGCCTCGTCCAGTGCGGCCCCGTGCAGACGGGTGTCCGCCTCATGGAGGCGGCGGTCCGCTTCATGTAAGCGGCTGACCGCTTCGCCCAGCAGCATCAGGCCGAGATCGCTGTAGCGCACGATATGATCGCCCGGCTGTCCGACAAACGGGTAGGCACACAATGCCTGTAATGCCCGATCCCACCGTTCCGCGCGCGGGATCGGATCCGGCTGGTCGGGCGGGGCGGGAGCGGGTCCGGCGGCATTAAAAACATCGCGCCACGGCGCTAACCCACTGGTATGCGTCAGCAGGTGGTAAAACGTGACACGGGCTGGATCGGCGGTCTGGCCGCGCACCGACTCCGGCGTTTCAAGCTGCACTTTGGTGTGCGGATCCTGGCCGCCATCGAGCGGGCGCGGGCCGGATGCGCCAAATTCGGGGATCACGGAGATTAGCGGATCGTCCAGCCGGATACGCCCTTCGCTCACCAATGAAAGAAACGCGCTGGTCGTAAACAACTTGCTGACCGAGGCCAGATCGAACAGGGTATCCGGCCGCGTGGGATAGGCCCGCGTCTCGGGATCGATCCAGCCCCACGCCGCGTTGAGCTTGACCTCGCCATCGCGGATTACGGTTAGGGCCAGCGCCGGGAAGGTCTTGCCCAGATGAGCCGTAATAATACCTTCCAGTTGGTTCAGCGCAGCCGCAGACAACGCTTGGATTGGCAGATGCGGCGGAGTTTCGTGGATAGCCGGCAAGACCGTGCTCCTATTCATCGTAGAGCAGAAACGGGCGGCGCTCGTAATCGAAGGCGCGGCAGTCGTCGGCCCATTCCGCGGCGAACTGCGCCAGGATCGCATCGGCGGGCTTGCCAGCCTGCACATCCGCCTCGATCTGCCGCCGTAGCCAGGCCGCGCCGATCAGCCGGTCGAAGTGCTGCAAGCCGCTTTCGGGGTTTGCCGGGAGCCACGCGAAGTGCGCCGGGTATAACGCGCGAATGGTGATGATCACGCCCAACCAGACTTCAATCGGCCGCCAGCGCGCCGGGTCGGTGATATGCACCTGCACCCCGTGACAGGTCTGCCACGCCCATTTGCTCTGCGAGGGCTGGAAGCTGTGCGGGCGGAAGCGCGCGCCCATCCCCGCCGCCCACGCCTCGCCGTTCAGATGCTCCGCCAGCGCCAGCCCATCGATCCACGGCGCGCCCACAATTTCAAACGGGAGCGCGGTGCCGCGCCCTTCGGATAGCTGCGTCCCTTCGACCAGACATGCGCCGGGGTAATGCGCCAGCGTGACCAGATGCGGCATATTGGGCGACGGCGGCACCCAGGGCAGCCCGGTATCGGCCCAGATCATATCGCGCCGCCAGCCATCGCACGGGATCACGGTCAGGTTGGCGGGTGTGGGATTCCAGCGGGCGTTGATCATCCCGGCCAGCTCGCCCAGCGTCAGCCCGTGCCGCACCGGGATCGGGAACCGCCCGACCAGCGAGGACTGCGCTTTATCCAGCACCGGCCCATCGACGGTGCGGCCGCCGAGTGGGTTGGGGCGATCCAGGATCATCACGCGGACGCCGTGCTCTCCCGCCGCTTCGAGGATGTGCGAGACGGTCCAGGTGAAGGTGTAGTAGCGCACGCCGATATCCTGAATATCGCACACCAGCACGTCGATCCCGTCGAGCATTTCGGGCGTGGGGCGGAAGGTCGCGCCGTACAGGCTGTATACCGGCCGGTCCGTGCGCGCATCCACAGCGGAGTCGATCGTTTCGCCGTCGGGAGCCGCGCCCGCGAATCCATGCTCCGGGCCAAACAGCGCGGCCAGATTGACGGGCTGCGCCCCGGCGAAGATCTGATAGGCGCTGCGCAGATCCCGGTCTACTGCGCTCGGATTGGTCATCAGTCCCACACGCAGCCCGGCCAGGGATCGGAATTGTTCATCGCGCAGCACGTCCAGCCCGGTTCGCATCTACACTCCTGTCGTTATTGGTTGTTGGTTTTTGGCTGCTGTAAGGCAGAATTATCCTGATCGTTTTAACCAATCACTAAAAACTAAAAACTGATCACTTTATTCCAACTGCCGCATCACCGTATAGAACTTATACCGATCGCCCCGGTAGGCGGAGCGCACGTATTCGATTGGCTGGTCATTCTCGTTAAATGTCACGCGGATAATATTCAGCACCGGCGTACAAGGCCCCGCTTCCAGCACGTCCTGTTCGACCTCGCCCGCGATCACCGCTTCGATGGTCTGCTGAGCATAGGTCAGGCGCAGGTTGTATTCCTCGCGCAGCACCCGGTACAGCGATTCCCGGCTGAAATCGTGCCGGTTCAGCATGCCGGGGCACAGCGCATAGATGATATGCGAACACTCAAAGGCTACCGGCAGGGTATCGGCCAATCCGCACGCGATGCAGCACGACGACTTCCGCCCCCGGCAGGATCGACAGAGCTTTCGCCACTTCCGCATTGGCCGGATCGACACGGGCGTACAGCACCCGGCTGGACGCTTTTTGGCCCCGGCGGCTGATGTCCTCGGTGAAACTGGTCAGCGATTGCAGCATCTGGTCGATCTTGGCCGGGCTGACATACGTGCCTTTGCCCACCTGCGAATAGACCAGCCCTTCGCGCGCAAGCTCGGTCAGCGCCTTGCTGACGGTCAGCCGGTTGACGCTGAACTGCTCGGCCAACGGCGCTCGGACGGGATGCGCTCGTTGACGGCAAACAGTCCGTTCTGAATATTCAGCCGGATATAGTCCTTGATCTGGACATACAGCGGGACAGGTGAGTCGTGCTTCGCCATACCGATAATCTCTTTCTGAAGACCCGTTTGAAAACCTCACTCCCCGTCCCCCTCTCCATGCACGGAGAGGGGGGCCGGTCATCGACCAAGTCCCCTCTGTGGAGAGGGGATTTAGGGGTGAGGCCTGACTCAGAACTCACAACTCAAAACTCACAGCCCAACCACCACCGCACGGGACAGCCGCCGCAGCAGCGATCCGGCCGGCGACCCCGCACCTAACGACAGATCGGATACGATAACCTCTGAAAATCCGCTCGACGCGGTATCGTGAATCACATAGGGTTCGCCGTTGACGTGGCCCAGGTACAGCACGACGTGGCCGGGCAGTTCGAGAACCGCGCCGGGCGGGACCGACTCGATCAGCGCGGCTTTGCGCGTCGGGTCGTCCATCTCCGGCGTGAACGCGACGATCTCGCGGCACGCCCGCCCCTGCTGATCGCCGTTGCGCGGCAGATACACGCCGGTCGTCGCATAGACATCGCGGATCATGCGGGAACAGTCGCGCCCGAAGATGCCCATCCGCGATCCGCCCCAGGCATACGGCTCACCTAACAGCTTAAATGCCTGCGTGAACAGCGAGCGCAGGGTTAGGGGTAAATGGCCCACCGCGAAGTCACCTTTCTGGGCGTTCGCGCGTCCCACGCTCGGACAATCCGCCTCGGCGGCAACCGGAATCAGGGTTCGGTAGGCTGCTGCCATTTCCCCGGTCAGCGGCAGGCGCGTGCCCATCTGCGCCAGGAGCGGCTGTCCCGTCTCGAGATTCACCAGCCCGGCGTGCGGAGCCGTGGCCGTAATGAACGGATCGGCCGCGGTATAGACGTGTACGGCATCCCGGTTGGTCAAGGTGATATGCGCCCTCTGCACCCAACCCCAGTAGTGAGGCGTCAGGCAGAACTGCCAGGGGCAATCCAGATCGCCGGTCAGAACGGCCACCGGCCAGCCTGCGTCGATGGTGGTTTCCTCGAACCGGTCAAACGCATATTGAAACGGCTCCGATGTGGCGACAGCCACCGTTGGGAAGGCGCGCAAATGTGCAGGCTGAACGGCCATGCCAAAATAAACGGGAACCAGTTCCGGCAGATCGGCTGTAAACGGGTCGAGCAGGCGTTCCGCCACTGCCGTGTCGAAGAGATCGCCGTTGACCGTGTACAGCGGGCGCGTCGGCACATACGCGCGGATGTGCGCTAGAACCTCATCGCGCGGCAGCGTATCCGGCAGATCGAGCACGGGCGGGATGCCGATCACCTCGTGCACGTGCGTGTTAAAGGCCGCGATCTGCTCCGGCGCGAGCAGGGGCGCGTCGGGATCGGGCGCGCGCTCCAGCCAGAACGCGGCATCCAGCATCTCAAAGGTGACATTCGGCGCTAAACGCATCATTACCCCTTCCTCATCGTGATCGGCGCAGCATGATCGCCACGGCCAGCATCAGCGCCCCGCCCATCAGCGCACTGCACACACTGAGCACAAATTCCGGGCTGTCGCGCGGCTCGACAAAGACCAGGAGCAGCCCGCACAGGCCGATAAACGCGCCGAGGCGGAAGAAATTCCGCAGAATCTCAACCTTCGGATCATCGTCCATGCTCAACCCGTTCCACCGGCTCGACCACCGGCGTAAACGGGCGCAGCCCATCCCTTTGCGTCAGCGGGATACACGCCACCGTCTGCCGGAAGCCCTCGGCCGGTTCGAGCGGCGGCACGCGTGTATCGCACACCGCCGGCACATAAAACGGGCAGCGCGGATGGAACGCACAGCCGGGCGGGATCTCGGTCAGGCTGGGGATGTCCTCGCTGCGCAGCACCATGCGCTGCTTGTGGCGCGTGATTTCCGGGTCCGCTTCGGGGATGGCGGAGATCAGCGCGCGCGTGTACGGGTGCGCCGGGTTGCCGATCACGTCGCCGGTCGGCCCGATCTCCACGATGCGGCCCAGGTACATCACCGCGATCCGCCCTTCCCACGCGAAATATTTCGCCAGCGCGAGATCGTGCGTGATAAAGACGATGGCGACGTTGAGCTTGTCGCGCAGATCGTGCAGCATCTTGAGCAGGCTCACGCGGATGCTGACATCGACCATGCTCACCGCTTCGTCCGCCACGATCAGCTTCGGCTCGACCGTCAGGGCGCGCGCGATGCTCACCCGCTGGCGCTGCCCGCCGCTGAGCTGGTGCGGGAACTTGTTCACCACGTCGCCGGGCGGCGTCAGATCGACCAGGGTCAGCAGTTCCCAGATCCGGCGGCGCAGTTCCGCCCGGCTGCTGACCATCTTGTGCCGCCGCAGCGGGAAGCTGAGAATCTGGCCGATGGTGTGCGAGGGGTTGAGCGACGCGAACGGATCCTGGTGGACGATCTGCATGGCGCGGCGGTAGGCGGCGCGTTCGCGGCCCCGGTACTCTTCGACCGGGCGGCCCTGGTAGAGCACCGTGCCGACCGATTGGCTCAACAGCCCGGCCATGATCTTGCCAGTGGTGGTTTTGCCGCAGCCGCTTTCGCCCACCAGACACAGGATCTCGTTGGGCGCGACGGTCAGGTTGATGTCGTGCAGCACCGGGATCATCACGCGGCCCTGCTTGAAGGTGCGGCCGACGTGGCGCAGTTCAACGAGAGGCTGGCTCATGGTGCGCTCCTGTGAATTCCAGCGCCTTGACATACACTTCATCCGCGTGCCAGCACGCCGCGAGATGATCGTCGATCCACCGGCACCAGCGGCGGCGGCTCCTGCGCGCAAATGCGCCGTCGCGAACGGGCAGCGCACATGGAATTTGCAGCCGGGCGGCGGCTCGATCAGATCCGGCGGGCTGCCGGGGATGCTGGTCAGTTCCTCGGCCCCGACGCTCAGACGCGGGATCGCTTCGAGCAGACCCAGCGTGTAGGCGTGGCGGGGCCGGTAGAACATCTCGTTCACCGGGCCGATCTCCACGATTTCGCCGGCGTACATCGTGGCGACTGTATCCGCCATCTCGGCCGCCACCGAGAGATCGTGGCTGATGAAAATGATGCTGAAATCCAGTTCGTCGTGCAGGGCGAGCAGCACGTCGATAATGGTGCGCTGTGTCAGGATGTCCACGGCCGTCGTCGGCTCGTCCAGGATCACGATCTGCGGGTGGAGCAGCAGTGCCAGGGCGAGCAGCACGCGCTGGCGCATCCCGCCGCTCAGTTCGTGCGGATAGGCGTTGAAGACGCGCTCCGGGTCCAGCCGCACCTTGCGGAACAGCTCCAAGCGCCTGCTGGCGGACCTTGTGGTGATTGTTTTCGCCGTGCGCGCGGGCCGTATCGTAAAACATATCGCGCACGCGGATGACCGGGTTCAGCGAGTTCAGCGCCGCCTGGAAGACCATCGAACACTCCGACCAGCGGAAGCGCCGCAGATCGTCCGGGTTCATCTTCAGCACGTCCACGGTTGAGCCGTCGCGCCGGGTGTAGAGGATCTGCCCGGTGGGCACTCTGGCGTTGCTCGGCAGCAGGCGCATCAGCGCCAGATTGAGCGTCGATTTGCCGCAGCCGCTTTCGCCCATCAGCGCCACGGTTTCGCCCTTGTGCAGATCAAATGAGGCATGGCTGACGGCTCTGAGCGGTCCGCGCCCGGTCAGGTAGTTAACCGACAGATCCTGCACGCTCAGGACGACGTTGGATTTGCGGTTGTGGTCGCTCATGCCCTATAGCCCCTGCCGCAGGCGCGGGTTGAAGATCTCTTCCAGCGAGCGGGTGAACAGCACCAGGAACAACTGGAACAGCGCGATCGCGATAATTGGCGAGATCAACATGCTGGCGGCATCCTGGCTGAAGATCGCGCCCCGGCTGCGCCCAAAATAGATCATCACGCCCCAGTCCGGCTCTTTGATCGGCACCATGCCCAGGAAGACCAGCCCCACGATGTTGTACATGGCGCTGCGGATGGTGAAGATCATGTTGACGACGATGTAACTGATCATGTTGGGCAGCACTTCGCGGAAGATGATGTGCACCAGCCCCAGGTCCAGCGCGACGGCCGCCTGCACATAATCCCGCTCGCGCAGGCTGAGAACCTGCGCCCGCACGGCGCGCATCAGCGTGGGCCAGTAGAGCGCGGCGAACAGCAGCGCGAGATAGGACAGGTTGTCGAAATTGATGATACTCGCCAGCACCAATAACAGCGGGAAGGATGGCACCGTCAGGAAAAAGTTGGAGAGCGCCGAGAGTCCCTGATCGACGATAGCCCCCCAACAGCCCGGCCAGCGCCCCCAGGATCACCGCGACGGCCGTGGTCATCAGCCCCGCCTCAATCGAGACGAGGATCAGGCTCTTGCCGCCGTAGACAATATGCGAGAGCACATCCCGCCCCTGCCAGTCCAGCCCAAGCGGATATTCGCTGCGACGGGCCGGCGTAGAGCGACGCCGCGCCGGGTCTGCGCCGCTCCATGTGGGTGCTGCCGTCGTATTCGATAAACAGCGGGCCAAACACGGTCATCAGGAAGAAAAACAGCAGGCCCAGAAACCCGATAAACCCGGCTTTGTTGCGCACCAGGGCGTGCGACGCGGCGCGCGTCGAGCGCCCCAACGCGGCCATCTGCCGGATGAAGAAGTCCAGATTGGACTCTTCAAAGTTCACCTCGTCAATCGACGCGCGCGAGGTGAACGGGTCCTGCCGATCGACGTACATATATGAGATCAACACGGCGGTGCTGAGCACAGCCATCAGCGCGCCGCCCCAGATCCCGGCGGCGAATCCCCCAAAGAGGCAGGCGATCAGGCCGATCAGGGCATGGCGGATACAGCCGGCTGCGCAGACCGAGCGCCAGCGGGATCAGGCCGAACAGCAGCCCGATCAACAGGCCGGTCAGCGTTGCCGCCGCGCCAAATCCAATGGCGTCGTTGAGTGCGATCATTTTTGCCCTCCGACCCGCACGCGGGGATCCAGCATGCCGAATAACAGGTCGGCCAGGATGTTCGAGAAGACCACCGCCGCGGCGATGGTCAGAAAAACACCCTGCATGGTGGTGTAATCGCGGCTGCTGATCGCGGTGAACAGCAGGCGGCCCAGGCCGGGATACTGGAAGATCGTTTCGATAATGACGCTGCCGCCCACCACAAACCCGATGCTGATCGCGAGCCGGGTCACCAGGGGCAGCATGGCATTGCGCCCGACATAGGCCGTCAGGATGCGCCGTTCGGGCAGGCCGCGCGCTTTGGCCACCGTGATATAGTCCTCACCGAGGGTCGAGATCGTGCTGCTTTTCATCGTCAGGATCCAGCCGCCGACCGTCGTCCAGACATAGGTGATGATGGGCAGGGCCGCGTGCTGGAACAGGTTCGTGATATACGCCATGTTAAAGCCGGCTTCGACATCCTGGCCGATGCCGCCCAGCACGTCCTCCATCTTGAATAACTCAAGCTGGACGCCGGCGACCATGAGCAGCAGCAGCGCGATCACAAAATCGGGCACACCGTACATGATCGAGGCGATTGCGGTCATCACGTTGTCGAGCAGCCCGCCCCGCCAGTACGCCATCGCCATCCCGAGCGAAACGCCCAGCGTAAAGCTGATCGTCAGCCCGATGCCGACACTGAACAACGTCCAGGGCAGATAGCGCCGGATCTGGGCAGTAACGGTTGTCCCGGCCGAGAGAATCGAGTTGCCCATATCCCCCCGCACCAGCTTGGACATGTAATCGACATACTGCTCCATCAACGGGGCGTCGGGGTCGAAGTCATACAGCGCGGCGGCGCTGCGAAGGGCGTCGTCGTAGCTCATCTGCCGCTGGTCCATCAACTGATCGATCTTGATCTGGATGGGGTTGCCCGGCATCTTGCGGATCAGGAAGAAGGTAAAGGTGGTGACAGCCCACAGGGTCAGGATACCCTGGACGACCACGCGAAACGTGTAACTACTGGTGACTCGCTTAAGAGATGTATAGACCTGCTGCGCAATGGTGTCGGTCGCCTGGGGCACCGCGGGTACGTCCATATGGTTATCCTGTGGACTCGAACGGATCGGGTTCATAAGTAAACGGGCGGGAGAAATCTCTCCCGCCCAAGCGTGAACAGTAGGGTTAACCCTACTTCGGACCGAGCACACCCGTCAGCAGATAGTAGATGACGAAATGATCGGTGCTGGAAGGATTCTGGAGGATCGGATCATCCGGGGCCGGAGCGCCGTCGATCAGATCGGTGTTGAACGGCTCCACGCTGATCAGCATGTTGAGCGGGACATAGGGCAGCAGATCATTGATGATCAGCGCCACCTTCCCGGCGACTTCCTTCTGCTTCTCGATATCCAGACCGGCGCTGCTGTCGTTGATCATCTGGTTGAGATCAACCTGCTCGCCGTTCCATTCGAACTCCATCGGGAAGTTCATACCCTTCTGACCCTGGGTCAGCCCGACGTAGTTGAAGCGCTGGATGGGGCCAAAGAACTGGCGTGCCGCGAAGGGCGACTGGCTCGACCAGCTCCACACCGACAGCTCAAAAGCGCCGTTGCGGATGTCTTCGGCGCACTGCTGCCAGGGGATGGCGCGCGCGGTGATGTCATAACCGAACTCGTTCATCTGCTCGGTGGCGTTCAGCGCCATGCCGGCGAAGTCGGTAAATTCGGCGGGGAATTTGAATTCGGCCTTGATGACATTGCCATCGGCGTCCGCCCATTTGCCGTCCGCGTTCTTCGAATAACCGACGCTGGTCAGCAGTTCGGCGGCGCGGTCGGGGTCGAAATCGTAATGATCCAACTGGTCGATCACGTCCTGGCTCAAAAAGACCGGGACCATCGAGTCGGCCAGGCCGCTCATGTAAACCGTCGCGGTCGCGCCGAGGCCGTTGGTCAGGAAGGCGTTTTCTTCGCGGTTAATGACCAGCGCGGTCGCCTGGCGGACTTCCTTGATATTCCAGGGCGCAACGTCGTGCTGGAACAGCAGGGCCGGGCCATAGCCGCGCGGGATCGCAGATGGTATTAATGCCCGCCGCTGCGAAGGCATCCAGGGTTGAGGGTGGGTACACATTGGTCGCGTGCGCGATTTCGCCGCTCAGCACCAACGGGGTCGTGGCTTCGGTTTCGCCGGCCCAGATGCGAATTTCACCAAACTTCACGCTGCCGGAGAAAATGCTGTTCGGCTGCCAGTGCAGGGTCATGTAGGCATCGCCCACATCGTCCATGGTATAGGTGTAGGGACCGGAGGCGAGCAGTTCTTCCGGGCGGAACGCGTTGATCTCATCGACCAGGGCGGTCCATTCGGCATCTTCTTTGGTCTTGCCCTCGTCAACCAGCGCCTGAGCTTTGGCGGCCAGATCGCCGTAGGTCTTGGCTCGGCGGATGTAGTTCTTCAGGATGAACCGTTCGGCGAGCAGCGATCCCTGGCCTTCGAGGAAGATATAGTTCACCGTCTTTTCATCGACCTTTTCGAGCCGGTCAATGTACGCAAAATCTGCCCAGTTCATGAGACGGCCAATCGCATAGGTCGCGATCACGTCATCCGCCGTGACCGGATCGCCGTTGCTCCAATTGGCATCCTCGCGGATCTTCGTCCAGTAGTAGCTGTTGTCGTCCGAGAAGCCCCAGGAATCGGCCAGCAGCGGCACTATATTCGCGGTGGCCCACATGTAGAGCGCCATGGGCAAGTTCAACGTAGCTGCGGAAACCGTCTCCGAGGTTGGTCTCCAGGCCACCATTGGTGACATAGGCGTTAAAGCTGTGTTCGGGCGGCAGCACATAGGGCCAGGTGCCGAACCAGGTGCCCGTGGGGGCTTCCTGGGCGTTGGCGCTGCGGCTGAGGCCAAACGCGCCGATCAGACCAATCGCCAGGGTGACGATTAAAACCAGGTGCAAATAGCGTTTCATGTTTTTCTCCCATAGGGTATAGAGGCACTAATTTGGGTTGAGGGGCGGGTGTATCCTGCCGGAATCGGGGCTGAGTTCAGAGGCAACTCCTTTAACTCTACTTTGGCGGGCAAAACCACAAAGGTATAAGTTTCAAGACGGGCTGACTGGCCTATGCTGGCATAGGGTGGCATAGGCCACTCGAATCCAGTATATACCTGTTTGTGCGGGGAAGTCAATTGGTGGTGAAGCGCGGCGGGTTTCCGGGCGCCGCGGGTTATGTGTCTTTGAGAAATTGTTTGGGGCATATCGCTCGGTCTACCCCTCCCTAAATCCCTCCCCGTAAACGGAGAGGGACTTTCTGCGCACCCCCCTTCTCCGCGCGCGGGCGAAAGGCGTCGAGGGATAGGGGTAAACATCACGGCGTATCCCGCTTTAATTCCTAAACAGCCTAAGAGGGCTGGACAGGAGTCCCTTCAGCGGACTTTACCCGTCTGTAGCCGGAGCGTTTTATTGCCGGTCCCGAAAATAATGGGGTAAGGATTATGTAGGGCAGACCTCCGTGTCCTCCCGGCGCGACGCTGTCGCACAGCTCAACTGGGCGCACACGGTGTGCCCCTACACGATCGCTTGATCGTTTTATGGGTTAATCTGTATAAACGTCCGGCGATGCTGCGCGAACTCCGTTATGCCCGCGGGTCTGTCGCGCGCGGCAGGGCGGTCTCCAGGGCGTCCGCGATGCTGCGTGCCGGGATGACCGTGACCCGATCCGGCAGCGCTTCGTCCTGGCGGTAGGTGCGCGGCACGACCACCCGCTTAAAACCGAGCTTGGCCGCCTCCCGGATGCGGATCGGAAGCTGGCTGACCGCGCGGAGTTCGCCGCTCAGCCCGATCTCGCCCACGAACGCCATATCCGCCGGGACTGGCTTATCCCACGTGCTCGACGCCACGGCGACAGCGATGGCGAGATCGGCGGCGGGTTCGTCGATCTTGAGGCCGCTGATCACGTTGATGAAGATGTCTTTTTCAAACAGCCGGATGTTGACCCGGTTGGTCAGCACGGCGGTGATCAGCAGCATGCGGTTGAAGTCGATGCCGTTAGCGGTGCGGCGTGGGTTCGGGTAGACCGTCTGGCTGGCGAGCGCCTGCACTTCGACCAGCAGCGGGCGCGTCCCTTCCAGCGTGACGGCGATGGCGCTGCCCGGCGCATTGACGACGCGCTCCGCGATGAAAAATTCGGACGGATTGGTGATTTCGACCAGTCCCCGGTCGCGCATCTCGAACACGCCGACTTCGCTGGTCGGTCCGAAGCGATTTTTCACGCTGCGCAGCAGCCGGTATGCCTGGAAGCGGTCGCCTTCCAGGTAGAGCACCGTATCCACAATATGTTCCAGTACGCGCGGCCCGGCGATCACACCCTCTTTCGTGACATGACCCACCAGGAAAACGGCGATCCCGCTGGACTTCGCCAGCTCGCGAAGCTGGCTGGCGCACTCGCGAACCTGGCTCACGCTGCCGGCGGCGGAAGCTTTGCCCTCGGTATAAGTCGTCTGGATCGAATCCACGATCAGCAGGCGCGGCGCGATATGCTCCACGTGGTTCAGGATCGCGCCGAGTTCCGTTTCCGTCACCAGAAACAGATTATCCGGCTTCAGCCCCATACGCTCGGCCCGCATCTTGATCTGGCGCTCGCTCTCTTCGCCGCTGACATACAGCACCGGCCCTGCGACCTGATCCATCAGCGCGGCGACTTGCAGCAGCAGCGTGCTCTTGCCGATGCCCGGATCGCCCCCCACCAGCACGATACTGCCCGGCACGAGTCCGCCGCCCAACACCCGCGACAGCTCCTCCACCGGGACGGGATAGCGATCCCCGGCCTCGGATGACACCTCCGTGAGGCGCTGCGGGCGTGAGCGGATACCCGCCGCTTTATGCGCAGTGGGTTGTTCTTCGGGCTCCTCGACCAGTTCGATCATGGTGTTGAACTCGCCGCAGGTCGGGCATTTGCCCATATGGCGCGGCGACTTCCGCCCGCAGTTCTGGCATTCGTAATAGACGCGTGCTTTAGCCATCCCGTACCCCTCTCGGATTCGGTTAGATACCGCTCAAGTGTAGCGCGAACAGACGTTCTATGCAACCGGATGCCGGCGAGATCTGTCGCCTTGCGTTGTTATTGTTTTTGCGTATCATGTAAATTATCCAGGGCTTCACTGGGATTCTATGACGGTGCGTGTGTCATGATCAAAACTCCCCTCCACGCTCGGCCTCACGGAAAGGAGGAGTCAAGGCAGTACATGATTTGTTGTTCAGCCCGAAATAGACCGTATTAGTTTTATCTGGGAGAAACGAAGATGAAGCGAGTTCTGGCATTTACCCTGTTGCTGGCTGTTGTTCTGGGGCCGCTTGGCCTGAGCGCGAGCGCGCAGGAAGGCGATCCGATCAAAATCGGTTTGCAGGGCCCCATGACTGGCGACTATGCCTACGAAGGACAGGGCTTTGAAAAAGCGGTTCAGCTTTTGGTTGACCAGGTGAACGAGGAAGGCGGCCTGCTGGGGCGTCCTGTGGAACTGGTGATCGAGGATGACGCGGGCGATCCCACCCAATCGGCATTGGTCGCTGACCGTATGATCGATGCGGGCGTGATCGCGGTGATCGGCGCGTACAACTCGACCGCCACTGAACCCGCCTCTGAGATCTACAACGAAGAGGGCCTCCTGCATATCACACCGTCCTCGACGGCCACACGCCTGACCGAGAAGGGCTTTGAGCGCTTCTTCCGTGTCTGCTTCCTGGATGACAGACAGGCCTTGTTTGCGGTCATGGCGATGAAAGAGGTGCTGGGAGCGCAGAAGATCGGTATTCTGCACGACAACTCGACCTATGCCAAGGGTCTGGCCGACTGGACGCAGGTCTATGCTGAGGAAAACGGGCTCGAAGTCGCGTTTTTTGACGCGATCAACCCCGACGACCAGGACTTCACCCCCATCCTGACGAATATCGGCGAAGCGGGCCTGGACGCGGTCTATTTCACCGGCTATCACGCGCAGGGTGGACTGCTGCTGCGCCAGACCGCCGAACTTGGCCTCGACATTCAGTGGATCATGGGCAACGCCAGCAACAACCCCGAAATGGTCGAGATCGCCGGGGTGGATGCGGCCGCGGGCACTTTCATCACCACCGAGCCGCTGCCCCAGGACCTGGAATACCCCGAAGCGGTTGATTTCGTGACGGCCTTTGAAGAAGCCTACGGCGAACCCCCCGCCAGCGTCTGGTGGCTGCTGGCCGCCGAAGCCTTCAACGTGATCGCGCACGCCATCACGGAGACCGAAAGCACCGATTCCGAAGTGCTGGCCGAATACCTGCACACCGAGTTTAAAGACTATCCCGGCCTGAGCGGCCCGATTATCGGCTTTGACGAAAAAGGCGACCGTATCGGCACGATCCACGCCCTGTATGAGATCAATGATGAGGGTGTGATCGCCTACTATCCCGAACAACCCCAGCCCGCAGCCAGCGAATAGCTATTCCGCCGGTTAAACTATACCAGGGGGCGATCGTGCATCGCCCCCCTTTGTAGAAAGACGGGCCTTATGGAAAAGCTGCTCCAACAATTGATTAATGGAATGACCATCGGCGGCTTTTATGCGGTCGTGGCGCTCGGCTATACGATGGTTTATGGCGTCCTCAAACTGATTAATTTTGCGCATGGTGATATGTTTATGTGGGGTACGCTGGCGGGGTGGGGGCTGCTGACCACCGTGCTCGCCGGCCTGACGGATTACGATGTCGTCGCGATCCTGGCGGCGTCGGTGCTGGTGGTCGCGTTCATCGGCGTGATGGGTATGTCGGTGGAGCGCATTGCCTACCGGCCGTTACGTTCGGCGGGCCGCCTCTCCCCGATCATCTCGGCGTTGGGGGCGGCTTTTATTTTGGAAGCCGTTGCCCGCAACGTGTCCGACGCCCGGCGGCGCACCTACCCTGAAGGCTTGTTTGAAGAACTCCCCGATCTGCATCTGACCGAAAATATCTCGCTGTCTGGCCTGCAAATCATTATGCTGATCATCTGCGCGACCGTAATGATCGGGCTGTACCTGTTTGTGCAGCGCACGCGCGTTGGCACGGCCATGCGCGCCGTGTCGCTGGATCATAATGTGTCGCGTCTGATGGGAATCAACGTAGACCGGATCATCTCGCTGGTCTTTTTTGTCGGCCCGGCACTCGGCGGGCTGGCCGGCCTGCTGATCGGGACGTATTACCACTCCTTTGACTTCACCCTGGGCTGGACCTTCGGCCTCAAGGCGTTTATCGCGGCGATTCTGGGTGGGATCGGCAACATCCCCGGTGCGGTATTAGGCGCGTTTATCCTGGGGCTGAGCGAAACGATGATTGTCTCCTACGGACAGGACATCGGGCTGGCGAACGCGTCCCAATGGAAGGACGCGATCGCGTATGTGCTGCTCGTCGTCATCCTGATCGCACGCCCGACCGGCATCCTGGGCGAGACGGTTGCGGAAAAGGTGTGAGCCATCATGGAGCAAATGCTTAAGCGCATTCCGCGCCCCTCAGCCCAGGTCTGGGAGATTCTGCTGCTGCTGGCGGCCCTCGCACTGCCCTATATGTCGTTTATGGATCGCTCGCGCATGTCGGTTGCGGTGCTGGCCGGGATCTACGTGATGTTGGGCCTCAGCCTGAATATCATCGTGGGGTACGCCGGATTGTTCCAGTTGGGACACGCGGCGTTCTTTGGACTGGGCGCATATACGGCGGCGATCCTCAGCATCGAGCGGAACATCACGATTCTCGCCACCATCCCAATCGCGGCGCTGGTCGCCGGGCTGGCGGCGGTGGTGATCACTAAGCCGATCCTGCACCTGCGCGGCGATTACCTGTGCATCGTCACCATCGCGTTTGGCGAGATCTTCCGTATCGCGGTGACGAACAACCTCTTTGGCATCACCGGCGGCTCGAATGGGTTGATCGGCGCGGGCCGGCCCGAATTCCCGCTGCCGTGGGTCGAGCCGGTGCCGCTGATCGTACTGGTGATCATCCTGGCGCTGCACCTGATCATGACGCGCAAGCATGGGCTTGTTCTGTCATGGGGCGGGGCGGCACTGATCGCGCTGGCCTATTATCTGCCGCCGCATCTGCTGGATCACAAGCAGCTATTTGTCATCTCGATGGCGATGGGGCTGGTGGTGTTGATCGTCGGGGCGCTGCTGCGTGATTACCACCTGGATGCGCGCGGCCAGTTTGCCGTGCTGATCGTGGTCCTCGCGGCGTTTGTGCTGCTGATGGCCGCCAACGCCGATCAACTGACCACGCGCATCGACGCGAACATGGACGAGTATTTTAACGTGCAGGACCCAGTCACGGTGGCGGGTGTCGATTTGACCCCGGTGGCTTTCAAGCGGGACGCGCGTCCTTATTACTTCCTGGTGCTCGGCTTCATCGCCCTCACGATCGTCGGGATGCGCCGGCTGCAAAACTCGCGCCTGGGACGGGCGTGGCTGTACGTGCGCGAGGATCAACTCGCCGCCGAGGCGATGGGGATTGATACCACCCACATCAAGCTGATCGCCTTCACCATCGGATCGGCGTGGGCGGGCGTGGCCGGCGTGCTTTACGCCGGGCGATTTACCGTGGTCGCGCCAGAGAATTTTAACTTTTTGCAGTCTGTTATTATGTTTTGCATCGTGGTGTTGGGCGGCAGCGGCTCGATCCCTGGCGTGCTGGTCGGCACCCTGGGGATGGTCGTGCTGCCCGAACTGCTGCGCGACGCCGCGCCGACCTTCCTGTATGAAGGGACCGGCCCGGTCATCATCCTGGCGCTGCTGCTGGCCAGTTACCTCTATCGCTCGCAGGCGCAGCTGCCCGTGGCAGCGCTGATCAGCGGCGCGATTGCGGCGGCGTTCTTTCTGCCCCCGCTGCTGCTGGATGAGCCGGCTCTGTACGTGGTCGGGATTATGATGGCGCTGGTGGCCGTGGTGGTTGTGCCGCGTATCTGGGCGCGGGCGGCCAATCCGCTGCCCTGGGTAATCGGCGCGCTTGGCGTTTATGCGGTACTCGTGCTGATCATCGGCGGGGGGTTGGGGCCGGACCTGGAAGAAGAGATCCTCGGCTTCCGCATCATGGACTGGCGCGACGGGCTGATGGGCGTGGCGATGGTGATTATGATGGTGCTGCGGCCCGCTGGGATCATCCCGGAGCGGCGGCGCGGGATCGTCGTCTCCGCGACGGCACCGGCTCCTGACGCGGTACCGGCGGCTGCGGTACAGCAGACAATGTGAGGGCGAACCTATGGCACTGCTTGATGTCACCTCACTCAGCAAAGACTTTGGCGGCCTGCGCGCCATCGACAGCCTGAGCTTTCAACTGGCGCGCGGCGAGATCCTGAGCATCATCGGTCCCAACGGCGCGGGCAAGACCACCGTTTTTAACGTCATCACCGGCATCTATCCCGCCACCGAAGGCACCGTGGCCTTCGATGGTACGGTGATCGTAGAGACTCATCGCCGCCGGACGGAGCGATTTGTGCGGCGCTTCCTGACCGGGTTGGGCAGTTGGATCCCCGCCCTGCCGGGCCGGCTGCTGGCGCTCACCGGCATGTCGCCGATCCTCCGCCCGCACGACGTGGTCGAGCGCGGCATCGCGCGCACCTTCCAGACGATCCGGCTGTTTCCCCGGCTGACCGTGCTGGAAAACGTCATGGCCGGGCAGCATCACCGGGGCAAAGCGGGAGCGGTGAGCGCCGTGCTGCGTCTGCCCGCTGAACGCGACGAAGAACAGCGCATTATCGAGCGGTCGATGCGTCATCTGGCGTTTATCGGGCTGGCCGGCAAAGCCGACGACCTGGCGCGCAACCTGGCCTATGGCGATCAGCGCCGGTTGGAGATCGCGCGGGCGCTGGCGACGGAACCCAAGCTGCTGATCCTGGACGAGCCGGCGGCCGGTCTGAACGAGGCCGAAGGGTTGGCGCTGATGGATACCATCCGCAAGATCCGCGACACCGGCATCACCGTGCTGCTGATCGAGCACGATATGAAGGTCGTGATGAACATCTCGGACCGGATCGTGGTGCTGGACGACGGCCGCAAGATCGCGGAAGGCACGCCCGCCGAGATCCAGCGCAATCCCGACGTGATCGCCGCCTATCTGGGCAAAGAAGAGGACGAGGTGTAACGGTATGGCCCTGCTGGAACTTCACCACGTCAACACCTATTATGGCAACATTCACACCCTGAAGGATCTCTCGCTCAAAGTTGAGGCGGGGCAGGTCGTCACGCTGATCGGGGCCAACGGCGCAGGCAAGACGACCACGCTGCGCACCGTATCGGGCCTGCTGCGGCCGCGCACCGGCGAGATCTTCTTCGAGGGCAAACCGATCCATCTGATCCCCGCCCACGAGATCGTCTATCTTGGGCTGACCCAGGCACCCGAAGGCCGGCAGATTTTCCCGACGCTGACCGTGCAGGAGAATCTGAACATGGGCGCGTATTCGCTGGGTGACAACCGCGCGTCGATCGAAGCCAACCGCCGCCGTATCTACGATCTGTTCCCCCGGCTGGCCGAGCGCAAAAACCAGTTGGGCGGCACGCTTTCCGGCGGCGAGCAGCAGATGCTCTCCATCGGGCGGGCGCTGATGGCAAGTCCCAAGCTGCTTATGCTGGACGAGCCATCGCTGGGGCTGGCCCCGCTGCTCGTCAAGATGATTTTCGAGACGGTCCAGATCATCAGCCGGCAGGGCGTGACCGTGCTGCTGGTCGAACAGAACGCCCGCGCGGCGCTCCGGCTGGCGGATTACGGTTACGTGTTGGAGACGGGCTCCATCACGCTCGAAGGCCCGGCCGCGGATCTGCTGCACGATCAGCGCGTGCGCCATGCCTACCTGGGCGAGACGTAGGGGAACGCCCCTCTCTAGAGGGTATTTTCTCGTGCGTTTACCCCTCCCTAAGCCCTCCGCTAAACGGAGAGGGACTGGAGACCCCTTCTCCACCGGGTGAGGAGACGGGGTGCCGACCAAAGGTCGGACGGGGATAGGGGCTGAAAGTGCATCACACTCTCTGGCTCGGCTGGAGAGGGAAGGAGGGAGTGAGGCCCGTGGTTACAGGCTATTCCCTCGACAGTGCATCGACGGCCTGCTGCGACAGCTCGATCTGCTGGGCAAGCTGGTCGGCTTCCCACCACGTTTTGATATAGGCCAGCACGCGGATGATCTCGTCCGGCGTCAGACGGTCATAAAACGGGGGCATAATGCCGGGTGCGCCGCGCCCATACCACACCGTCGCGAAATTCTGCTGATCGGCGTGGTGCCACGTGTGCCCGGTCGAATCGTGCGCCGGAGCCGCGCCGGGTGCCCACGGATCGGGCTGTTCGCCCTCGCCGTTTGTGCCGTGGCAGGCCGCGCAGTTCTGCTCATAAAGCTGTTTCCCTGCCGTGAGCGTTTCACCGGACGCCGGTTGGATCGGATAGCGCGGATCGTTCATGTCCAGCGGGACCGGGGGAGGCGGGGTTTCCTCGCCCAGTACGGGGATCTGGTTGATGTCCAGGGTGGGCACGTCTGTCGGTTCCGGCGGCGCAGCCCGCTCGGAGTCGCCACCGCACGCCGCGAGCAGCACCCCACACATCACGATGAAGACCAGACGTCGGCTATTCCTTGTCATCATGGATCCATCTATTCCTCTGGCCGGTCGGATAGGATATGTTACCTCTGATCATCTCGAACGGTGCATTGCCTCCCGACATTTTATTTGACCCTATAATAAACGACAAAAGGTATATTTGTCGTTCGATCCAATAAACAAAATGTTGTCCTTACCTGTTTGTGTGAACCATAGCACCCCAAAAGGAACCTCCCATGACTATGACATCAACCGAACGCCTGGCAGCCCGCCTGAATAAGCAGCCCGTGGACCGGATCCCGAACCTGAGCCTCGTCATGCAGTACGCCGCCGACCTGATCGGTGCTGCGCTGCCTCGCTACTACCAGGACTATCATGTGCTGTGCGAGGCGAACTTCAGAACGGTTGACACCTTTGGGATCGACATTCTGGACGCCATCAGCGATCCCTTTCGCGAGACAGCCGACTTTGGCGCGGCGATCGAGTTCCCGGCGAACAGCGTGCCGATCTGTCACAATCCGCTGCTCCGAGACACAGCCGATCTGGACGCGCTGCCCAGCCCGGACCCGCTGCGGCACGGCAGCCGCATGCTGGACCGGGTGAACGCCATCCGGCTCTTTCAGGAGGATGCGGGCGGGCAGATTCCGGTCCAGGGCTGGGTCGAGGGGGCGCTGGCCGAGGCCGCCGATCTGCGCGGTGTTTCGGCGCTGCTGTACGATCTCTACGACCGGCCGGAATGGGTCGAAGCCCTGCTCGAACGCTGCACCGAAACGGCGATCGACTTCGCGCTGGCCCAGATCGAGGCGGGCGCGACGATCATCGGGCTGGGGGATGCGATCGCGTCGCAGATCGGCCCACGCGCCTATCGCCAGTTCGCGCTGCCCTACGAACAGCGTATCTTCGAGGCGATCCGGGGGGCCGGGGCGCTGGCGCGACTGCATATCTGCGGGGATACCACGGCGATCGTGAAAGACATGGCCCACAGCGGTGCGGACATCATCGATCTGGACTGGGCGGTCGATCTGGCGCAGGCACGGGCGCAGGTGGATGCTATTGATCCCGACATCGCGCTGTGCGGCAACATCGACCCGGTCGCCGTGCTGCTCCACCAGACTCCCGATGACATTACGGATGCGGTATGGGCGTGCCGCGCAGTGGGCGGGGATAACTGGCTGGCCGCACCCGGCTGTGAGATCCCACGTTATACGCCCGCCGAGAATGTGGTGGCGATCACGACCGCGCTGGTTTGATCAGCGGGACCGTGCATTCATCTGGACACGACATCAAGCTTTCGGTGTTCCTCTGCATTTCGACTGTGTTAATATATGGTCATAACCTTTTCATGACAGGGGCGGGCTTGTAACCCGGCGCTGACGTTGCGGGCTATGCTATTCATCACACAGGAGCAAAAACACCATGTTCCCAATTGGCGATGACAACCGGGGCGCGCGCGGCGTCCCCATCATCACACTTATCCTGATCGCGATTAACGTCCTGGTCTTTTTATATGAAGCTACCCTCAGCCAAAATGCGCTGCAGGACTTCGTCACCACCTACGGCGTGATCCCTGCCGAGATCGAGCGTAATCAAGATCTCTTCACCCTGCTGACCTCGATGTTTGTGCATGGCGGTTGGGCGCACATTATCGGCAACATGCTGTTTCTGTGGGTGTTTGGCGATAATATCGAGCGGCGTTTTGGCTCGATCATTTTCCTGGCCTTTTACCTGCTGACCGGCCTGGCCGCCAGTTTCGCGCACATCCTCACGAATTCGGGGTCGGCTATTCCCAGCGTCGGGGCCAGCGGCGCGATCTCGGGCGTTCTGGGCGCGTATATCTTGCTTTACCCGACCAACCGCGTCTCGATGCTGCTCGGTTACTGGGGGATCGTGAAGGTTCCGGCTTATTTCTTTCTGGGTTTCTGGTTTGTCTCGCAGTTGCTCAACGGCGTGGCTTCGCTCGGCGTCCCGACCGAAGAAACCAGTGGTGTGGCCGTCTGGGCGCATGTCGGCGGGTTTGTTGCGGGGTTTGTCGGGGCACTGGTGCTGCGCTTCCTCCGCCCCGAGCGATCGCAGCCACCCCAACTGCCGCTCCGTATGTGACCAGGCGGTTGTTGGTTATGGGTTGTTAGTAGTTAGTCGGGGTGGGTTTACAAACCCGGCCGGGACAATCCGCCGGGTCGCCCCTATATACCGACATCTGCTCTGTACTTGCATACACAAGATGAGGCCAATCGAGCGAAAGGCCCGCCTCACGACTCACGACTCATAACTCAAAACCAACCAACAACTGATCACTTCCGTGCGGATTTTGGGGTGCTTTGTGATATAATCCCTCGCCGGAAGATGGTGTTAGGAGGACGTCCCATGGATTTAGCACAAGCCGCCCGTATGATCGAATGGCTGGATGAAGAGCGCCGCCGGGATCGTGGAAACATCGCGTTATTGGAAGAGCGCCTCGTCCAGCAGGAAGAGCTGATCAATCAGATGGCGCGCCGCGTGAATGGACTGGAAGGCGAACAGTCAACCATGCGGACGACCTTTATGCCCGCCGACCGAGAGACCCAGATCTCCGAACAGCTTCGCCTTGAGTTCCAGCAGCAGCTTGAGGCGACCGAGAGCAAGCGCCTGATGGCCGAGCGTGAGGCCGAGCGCCGCGCCGACATCGGGCGGGAGAGCATCGCGCGTCTGGTGCGCGACCTCGAAGATCGCACCGTCTCATTGGAGCGGGCTATCGACGAAATGCCGGCGGCCCGTGTGGAACGGGATCGCGTGGCCTCGGCGCTGGCGGCGGTCCAGCAGCGGGTGGAAGATCTCGCCAAGAAGTTTGAAGAGCCCGAGCGCCGCATTACCTTCCTCGAAGAACAGCGCCGCCAGGACTCGCGGCGGATCTCCGACATCCAGTCCGAGATCCCCGATATTCAGAAGCAGATGGACGCCGTCCGCCCCAAGCTCGACGCGATCGAGAGCATGGTGCTGCGCAGCGAAAAGCGCATTATGGATGTCCAGGGGGCCGAGCGCGAGCGGCGAGAAGAGATCCAGCAGTTTATCGACCAGCAGACGCTCATGCTCCAGCAGCGCGATCAGCAGATGGCCGAACTGACTAAGAGCTTCGGCAGCTACGACGAAGACATGCGGCGCTATGTGGAGCGTTTCGAGACCTGGGCCGAGACGCATCGCCAGATGAAAAAGATCGTGGACGACTTCGAGCGGATTGGCGAGCGGCTGGGGCGGCGGATCAACGAAGTGGCCGAGATGCAGCGGCTTTCGGAGGAGCGCTTCCGCCAGGAGTGGAACGACTGGATCGCGGACGATCAGAAACGCTGGAAGCAGTTTACACTGACCAATGACGAAGCGTGGCGCAATCACGACAAGCAGCTTGGACAGTACCGCCAGAACCTCGACACGCTGCAAGCGGCGCTCGAGCCCGTCAAGAGCAGCATCGACCGGATGTGGCAGTTGGAGCGGGCGCGCGCGCAGCTTTACCGCGATCGTTATCAGGCCCTGCTGCACGAATATGATCAGGTCGAGCGCGGGGTGCCGGTGCCTGCCAGCAACAACGGAAATGAATAGATAACTCAGCCAAATAGCTCACTTATTACCGCCGATCTGCGCCCGGAAAATATGCCGTATAATGGGGGTAGACGGCGTTTTTTGTTTTGGATCCCCGGTACCGGCCCCAGCGGCACCGGACATCAATAAGCTTAGTTTTTAAACGGAGTAAAGATGGTAACTAAACACGTTACAAAAGAAGAATTACTGGAGAAAGCCAAAAAACCGGCCGCCGAAGCGATGCGTCTGCACGCTTTTTATCAGGGCAAGACCCAAACGGCGCTGCGCTGCCGGGTGCGCGATCTGGATGATTTCGCCATCTGGTATACGCCCGGCGTCGCGGCTCCGTGCCGCGCCATCGCTCAGGAGCCGGGGTTGGTCTACGAGCTGACCAACAAGTGGAACACCGTGGCTGTCATCTCCGACGGCACGCGCGTGTTAGGGTTGGGCGACATCGGCCCCAAAGCCGGCCTGCCGGTGATGGAAGGCAAAGCGCTGCTCTACAAATATCTCGGCGGCGTGGATTCTTATCCCATCATGCTCGACACCAAAGACCCCGACAAGATCATCGAAACCGTCCTGATCCTTCAGCCGGGGCTCGGTGGGGTGAACCTCGAAGATATTTCACAGCCGAAATGTTTCCGCATCCTGGATACGCTGCGCGCGCAGGCCGAGATCCCGGTCTGGCACGACGATCAGCAGGGCACGGCCAGCGTGACCCTGGCCGCGATGATCAATGCGTCCAAGCTGGTCGGCAAGGCGCTGAAGGATATGCGCATTGCTTTTATCGGGTCGGGCGCGGCGAACATCGCCTGCTCGCGCCTGCTGTTCGCTTATGGAGTCGATCCGTCGAACTGCCTGATGGTCGATATTGACGGCATCCTGGGCAAGCACCGCCGCGATATTTATCTGCGCCGGGCCGAGTATGTCCAGCACTGGCATCTCTGCCAGATCACGAACCCCGAAGAGCTGAAGGGCGGCATCGAAGAAGCCCTGCGCGGTGCCGATGCGATGATCGCTTTTTCGGCACCAGGGCCGGGTACCATCAAGCCCGAATGGATCAAACAGATGGCGAAGGACGCCATTGTGATGGCTGGTGCCAATCCGATCCCGGAGATCTGGCCGTGGGAAGCCGAAGAAGCCGGTGCGGCGGTCGTGGCAACAGGCCGCTCGGACTTCCCCAATCAGGTCAACAACTCGCTCGGGTTCCCCGGCATCTTCCGGGGGGCGCTGGACGTGCGCGCCACGACGATCACCGATGAGATGGCGATTGTCGCCTCCGAGACACTGGCAGGGCTGGTCGAAGGTAAGGGCCTGGAGCCGCACCATATTCTGCCGACCATGGACGAATGGGACATTTTCCCGCGCGAAGCGGCGGCCGTCGCCATGAAAGCACAGGAGCAGGGCGTCGCGCGGGTGGCGACCACCTATGACGAGGAATACGCGCGCGCCTCGGAGATGATCCGCGCCTCGCGGGAGATGACCGCGCTCCTGATGCGCGAGCATTTCATCGCCGAAGCGCCCGAAAACGGTGAGGGTTAGCCCGTCACCCGTGCGAATAGATTTTGACCATGAAGGAGAACATTAGTATGCACGAATTAATCATTATTGGCGGCGGCCCGGCAGGTCTGGCAGCGGCGGCGTATGCCGTGCGCAAACGCATGGATGCGCTGTTTATCTCGGCGGGACTCGGTGGGCGAACCCGGCGCGTGCTCAAGCTGCCCTGGGTGGACGACTATCAGGTTACGGTAGGTGAGGAGACGATCCAGCGGTTCCGCACCCAGTTGGATTACCTGGACTTCATGCGCGTGCGCTCGACCGTCACCGAGATTCAGCCGATTGACGGCGGGTTCCGCGTTACGGTGGCGGATGGCAAGGTCTATGATACGGTCACGCTGATCGTGGCGACCGGCGCGGCGGGCGACATGCTGGATGTCCCCGGCGAAAAAGAATACGAAATGCGCGGATTGTGTTACAGCGCCATGACCTATGCCCCGCTGATGGTCGATCGGAGTGTGGTGGTCGTGGGCGAAGACCTGCTGGCGCTGCGGGCCGTTGCCGAACTGTCACGCATCGCGACGCAGGTCACGCTGATCGCGGAAACTGACGGGATTTTGGACAGTCCGGTGGGCAAAACGGTGCTGACCGCCGACAACGTCGTCGTCAAGCGCCGGGCGCGTGTGGTGGAAATTCAGGGCGACAGCAAATACGCGCGCAGCCTCATCATTGAATACGATAGCCGGCGGCAGGAGATCTTCGCCGACGCGATCTTCATCGAGAAGCAGTTGGTGGCGCATTCCGATCTGGTGGCCGACCTCGTGGAACTGGACGAGTGCGGATTTATCAAGGTGGACGAGCGCAACCGCACGAACGTGCCGGGACTGTTCGCCGCCGGGGATGCCACCAATGCCAATGCGTTTCAGGTGTTGATGGGCCTGGGCGACGGCGAAAAAGCCGCTCTCAGCGCCTTCGACTATTTGCTCGGGCTGGGCGCGGCGGAGTTCCGCTGCGAGTAGCGCGTCTATTACCTTTAGTCGCCGTTTGTTCTTGTTCGGCCTCACCCCCTTATCCCCGCACGCGGCAAGCAAGAGGGGGAGATTGTCGTGTAGGGGCGGGCTAACAAGCCCGTCTGCAGGCCGCCTCTCCAACCGAGTTAAAGGGGGGGATGTAGGGGATGAGGCCAAATTATGGGCGCCCCTACTCATAAATCAGGTCGATCACGTGGTTCACGAAGCGCCGCATATCGGGCAGTGTGGCCGCGTGATCGACGTTGGGTGCCTGCCCCTCGCGCCGCCAGACCAGCGCCTTCTGGATCAGATCCGACCACGCCGGGAGTTCCTCCGCCGCCCACAGCGCCGCCTGCCGTTTGGATGCCTGCTCGCCCATCCGCATGGTATAGAGCGCCCGGCACAGCGTGATGATCGCGTAAGCCTGCGAGGGCCGCGTCTCGATGGTATCCATCCATTCACGCCATTCGCCCGCCTGGACTTTCACCGCCCGGATAAACTCCGCTTTGGAAACCGGCTCGATGAGGTCCTGCGGCGGCGGACCAAACAGCGTCACGCCTTTTTCGCGCACCATATACCAGTTGATCAGCCAGTCGTTCCCGGCGTCTTTGATATGAAACGGTTCGCCGGGGCTGATGATGGCGATCGGGCTGCGCTCGGTCTTGAACGTCCGCAGGGCGTGCAGAGACATGTAAGCGATTTCGATCCGCTCGTGCCACTGTGGCTGGTTCTGTACGAAGGTGTTCTGCATCTGGTCGAGCGCCTGAAATTCCGCCTCGGTCAGATCGCTGGCCACAACCGCCAGCAGGTCAATATCGCTGCTGGCCGGGTCAAAATCCCCGGTGACGAGCGAGCCGTACAGGTACAGCCCGTTGAGCCGGTCACGAAGGATGTCTTTGATCTGGGCGAGCAGGTGGCCCAGCACGTCGTTGACATAGGGGTAAGGGGTAGGCCGCTGCATCGTTTATCCTGATGTGGGTATGGGTTCGCGCCGGATCGCCGCACCGAGGCCGTGCAGCTTCTCTTCGACGCGCTCATAACCCCGGTCGATCTGGCCGATATTCTGGATCGTCGTGGTGCCGCGCGCACACAGCGCCGCCAGCAGCAGCGACATGCCCGCGCGGATGTCTGGGCTGGTGATGTTCGAGACGCCGTGCAGCGCCGTGGGGCCATGCACCACCGCCCGGTGCGGATCGCACAGAAAGATGCGCGCGCCCATGTTGGTCAGCTTGTCGGTGAAGAAAAACCGGCTGTTATACATCCACTCGTGGAACAGCACCGCGCCCGCGGATTGTGTCGCCACGGTGAGCGCGATACTCATCAGGTCGGACGGAAACGCCGGCCACGGCTGCGCCTTGATTTCGGGGATCTGGTTGCCCAGGTCGCGCTCGATCATCAGGGACTGTCCGCGCGGCACCCGAATATCATCGCCATCGACCTCCCACACCACGCCCAGCCGCCGGAAGACCAGCGCCGCCATGTCGAGATACTGCGGGTCGGCCTGCCGGATGCGGATTTCGCTGCCGGTTACGACGGCCGCGCCCACAAAGCTGATCACTTCCAGATAATCCGCCTCGACGCGCACTTCGCCGCCGTGCAGCCGCTCGACGCCCTCCACGATCAGGCAGTTGGTCCCGATGCCGCCGATCTGCGCGCCCAGGGTGTTCAGCATGTGGCAGAGATTCTGCACATGCGGCTCGGAAGCGGCGTTGCGGATCACGGTGGTGCCCTTCGCCAGCACCGCCGCCATGACCGTGTTCTCGGTGGCTGTCACACTCGCCTCGTCCAGCAGAATATCCGCGCCGTGCAGTCCATCCGCCTGGATCAGGAAATTCCCGTCGAACCGGATGTCCGCGCCGAGCTTGCGCAGCGCGAGCACATGCGTATCCAGCCGGCGGCGGCCGATCACGTCCCCACCCGGCGGCGCGAATTCCACCGCCCCCACACGCCCTAACATCGGCCCGGCGAACACGACCGACGCGCGCGTGCGCTGTGTGAGTTCGCGGTCCAACGCCCTCTGCGTGATGTTCTCGGCGTGGACACGCACGCGGTGATCACCCAGCGGCTCGACGCTCGCGCCGAGCTTGCGCAGGATCTCGAAAGTCACGCGCACGTCGGCAATATCGGGCACATTGTGCAGGATGACCGGCTCATCGGTCAGCAGGCAGGCGGGCAGCATCTTCAGCGCGGCGTTTTTGTTGCCGCTGACGGTGACTTCGCCGTGCAGCTGGTGATTGCCCTCAATCACAAATTGTTCTTGAATCATACTCTTTTCCAGGTTGTCAGATCGTCACAGTGACCGGGTCGCCCAGGGACACGTTCAGGGTTTGTGCAGCGCTGCCCTGGTTGATCCCGATCTCAAGCTGGCCGGCACTGCCGATCAGGGCGGTCAGGCTGCCCGGCGGCACGTTGCCATACGTCCGGTGAATGCCCGAAATCGTGTGTGCGCCCAGCGTCACACGGCACCGGGCTGCGTCCAGAACCGGCGGCGGCGGATGATCGCGGCCAAACTGCGGATCAAAATGCAGCGTATCCGCGTCCGGTCCAGATCAGCCGCCCGATGCTGGTGATCACGTTGCCAAAATGATCGATATGCAGCACCTCGCCGCACACCTGTTCCGCGCTGATCTTCAGCAGCGGGTCGGGCAGCCTCTCAATTCGCGCGACGGCCGGCCCCAGGTCCGTGATCGGGACGCCATTCGCCAGATGCGCCGCCGCCGGGCTGAATATATCCCGCCCGTGGAACGTCTGGCTGGCCGCCGGAAGCTGGTACGCGGGATTTTGCAGGATCACCTGCTGGCGTATCTGGACCTGTGACAGGACATAACTCAGCACGCCGTTGTCGGGAGCCACGTAGAACCCGTGATCGGTTTCCACCGCGATGGGCTGGCGGGCGGTGCCCACCCCCGGATCAACCACGACGAGAAAAACGGTCTGCGGAGGAAAATAGCGGTACGCCGTCAGCAGCAGGTAGGCCGCCTGCCGGATATTCTGCGGCTCGACCGCATGCGTCAGATCGATCAGCCGCGCCGCCGGGCAGATGGACAGCATCACGCCCTTCATCGTGCCGACATACGCATCAGTCAGGCCAAAATCGGTGAGCAAAGCGATGGCGGGTGTCGGGTTCATGCCCTCGATTGTACCAGCGAAGCGGATCCCGGCGAAAAATGTCCCCGCACAGGATAACCGGCAGCCCCAAAAGGAGGCCCGATATTCCCCCTGGATAAAGCTCAAAAATATAAAACAAATCCCTAACGATTGGGGGCTATACATTTGATTATTTCTGAGTATAATGATTATGAACCAAACGCAGGGGGGCGGATCGTGTACGTATCCGCTGCCCATTATCAATCGTTGGCGATAGGTCGACCCTCACGGTGTGACTGTGGCATGGGATCGGCTTTTTTTATGGAGTGAGACCGATGACTGATAACGACGAACGTCAGAAAACCGAGTTCGAAGAACCTCCGGGTACGAAGGGGCGACTCGCCCCGGCCCCCGCGCTTGCGCGGACTCCACGCCCGGCCCTGTGGGCCGACGTCCCAGATGAGCAGTGGGACGACTGGCGCTGGCAGCTTGCTCACCGCCTGAATTCGTTGGAAGAACTATCCCAAATTGTCAACCTGACGCCGGAAGAGATCGAGGGCCTGACCGCCGACGATAAATTCCGGGTAGACATCACGCCCTATTTCGCCAGCCTGATCGATCCTGACGATCCGCACTGCCCTGTGCGCCGCCAGGTGCTCCCCTTGGGACGCGAGCTGCAGGCGTTTGAAGGCATGATGGAGGACAGCCTGGCCGAGGACAAACACAGCCCCGTGCCCGGTCTGGTTCACCGCTACCCGGACCGCGTTCTGATGCTGCTCACGACGCAGTGTGCGAGCTACTGCCGCTACTGTACGCGCAGCCGCATCGTCGGCAATCCGCACGCGAACTTCAGCCGTGCCGAATACGATCTCCAGCTCGACTATCTGCGCCGCACGCCGCAGGTGCGTGACGTGCTGCTGAGCGGCGGCGATCCGCTGACGCTCAACCCCAAGCTGTTGGAGTACATCCTCAACGGCCTGCGCGAGATCGAGCATATCGAGATCATCCGGATCGGGACGCGCGTGCCCGTCTTTCTGCCGCAGCGCATCACCGACGAATTCGCGGAGATGTTGAGTCGTTACCATCCCTTGTGGATCAACATTCACGTTAACCATCCGAAAGAAATCACACCCGAACTCAGCGAGTCGCTGGATAAGTTGTCGCGGGCGGGTATCCCGCTCGGCAACCAGAGCGTGCTGCTGGCCGGGATCAACGACAGCGTGGACATCCAGCGCGAGCTGGTCCACAAGCTGGTACGCAACCGTGTGCGTCCCTACTATCTCTACCAGTGTGATCTGGTCAAGGGCGCGGGGCACTTCCGCACCACGGTGGCCAAGGGTATCGAGATCATCGAGGGCCTGCGCGGGCACACGAGCGGTTATGCCGTCCCGACCTACGTGGTCGATGCCCCCGGCGGTGGTGGCAAAATCCCCGTCATGCCGCAGTATCTCATCAGCCAGGCTCCTGGCAAGGTCGTGCTGCGCAACTACGAGGGTTTCATCACGACCTACGACGAGCCGCTCGACTACGATCCGCACGCGATCGACCACCTGGACCGGCAGGCTGTGAAGCGTCACGAGCCGGGGCAGGCGGGCGTCAGCGGGCTGCTGGAAGGTCACCGGGCGACGATCAAGCCGGAAGGCTTCGACGACATGCACCGCCGCGACGGCATCCAGCACCGCCTGAACGCGAACGAGGAAAAGTGGCAGCGTTTCCGCATGGATAATCCGTCGGGTCATGGTGCGCCCTCCACCCCGTCGAACGGCCATAATGGCAACGCAACGGGAATGGAAACGGCAACAGCAAAAACGGTCGCAACGGACATAACGGAAACGGCAAAAACGGCACAATAACGGCAAGAGAGGATCGGTTTAATGCGGATCGCCGTACTCGCCAATCTCAAAAAGAATGCACCGACCTGGGAGGGGATGGCTGTCGATCAGTGGGATGATCTGGACAGCCCCAAGACCGCCGATGCGATTGTCGCGGCGCTGCATACGCTGGGCCACGAGGCGATCTTCCTGGAGGCCAGCATCCTGCCGCCGCACAACCTGATCGAGCGGCTGCTGGACTACCGGCCCGATCTGTGCTTCAACATCGCAGAGAGTCATTTTGGCGACAGCCGCGAATCCCAGATTCCGGCGCTGCTGGAAATGCTGCGGATTCCCTACACGGGCAGCAAGCTGCTGACCCTGGCTCTGGCGCTCGACAAGCCGATGACCAAGCGCGTGCTGACCTATCACGGCCTGCCGACACCGGAATTCCAGGTGTTCGAGCGGGCCAATGAGCGGATTGACGACGATCTGCTCAACGCGGAGGGTGAACTGCGGTTCCCGCTGTTTGTCAAGCCCAGCCGCGAAGGCACCAGCATGGGGATCACGGCGGACAGCATTGTGCGCACGGTGGATCAGCTTCGCGCGCAGATCGCCTACCAGATCGAGCGGTATCACCAGCCGATCCTGGTCGAGCACTATATCGAAGGCCGCGAGATCACGATCGGGCTGCTCGGCAATCTCAAGCCGACGGACGCGCGCCGCGTGAATGATCGCGTGGCGCTGCCCGACCTGCCCGACGGAGTGACCTTTCTGCCATCGATGGAAGTGGATCTGAACATCTACGCCGAGACAGAAGATCAGCTCTATACCAACCGGATCAAGACCGAGTTTGCCGAGGACTTTAAGTACTACTGCCCGGCGCCGGTGGCGCCTGAGGTGGAACACGAGCTTAAGCTGATGGCGGCGGCGGTCTTCCGCGTGACCGGCTGCAAGGACGTGGCTCGCGTGGATTTCCGGCTGGACCGGCACAACGAGCGAAAAACCGTACATCCTGGAGATCAACCCGCTGCCGGGTCTGAACCCAGGTTATAGCGACCTGTGCCTGCAATCCAAAGCGGCGGACTGGCCGTATGAAAAGCTCATTGGGATGATCGTGGATCTGGCCGCCGAACGGCAGGGTTTGATCCAATCCGCGAAGGCGCAGCGTTAAGAGCCTGAATGCGTTTTTTTGGAGGGGCCTATCGCCATACGCCCCTACGGATCCTCAAGTCACGGGTGCAGAACCCATACCAACAAAAAACGGGAGCCTTTGAAGCTCCCGTTTTGATTTGTTCTCGAAGGCGACGATGGGATTCGAACCCATGGTGAGGGTTTTGCAGACCCTTGCCTTACCACTTGGCGACGTCGCCATAATCGCTTAACAAGACAAAAGTATACACAAGGACGGGGTATTTGACAAGGTTCGTTCTAACAAATGCGCGTCTTGCGGGCACCAAACGTTAGAAAACGGTTATAAGAAACCTCATGTTATTGAACATGCGTTCTAATTGCGCTATAATAACAGATGTGGTGACCTGCTAATCTACTCAACTCACCCCTCTGAGAAGCCCCGGCTTGCCCCCCGGAGCTTCTTTGTTGCTTACGCTTGAGACGAGGGTAAATACACCCGGAAGGTGCTGCCGCTGCCCGGCGTGCTCTCGGCCTCGATGATCCCCTGATGCAGCTCAACAATCCGCCGCGCGATCGACAGCCCCAATCCCAGGCCGCCGGTATCGGCCGAGCGCGCCTTGTCCACGCGATAAAGCCGGTCAAAAATACGCGGCAGCTCCTCCGCGCCGATGCCGATTCCCGTATCCGCTACCGTGATGACCGCTATATCACGCTCCCGGAAAAGTCGGACAGTCACCTCGCCGCCGTCCTGGGTGAACTGCACGGCATTCATCACCAGTTCGGATACCGCCCGCGTCAGCTCGCTTTCGTCCGCCTCGATCTTCAGGGCTTCGTCCGGATACTCGAACGTGAGTTGGATTTGCTTGTCGGCCGCAGGAGCCTGCATCTGGATCTCGACACTCTCGACCAGATGGGTGAGACTGACCTCGCGATGAGTCAGGTGAGGAACGCTGTCCAGCCGCGTCATGGTCAGCAGACCTTCGAGCAGCCGGGTCAGCCGGGCAACCTGGTGCCGTATCACCTGCCCATGGCGTTCCCGCTTTTCAGGCTCATCCTGCTTGTGCAGCAGATACAGACTGGCGTTGATAGTCGAAAGCGGCGTCTTGAAGTCGTGCGAAATATCGCGCACAAATTCGGTCAGCACGCGCACCCGTGCGCGCTCGGATACCAGTTCGAGCTGCCGGGACTCGGCCTCTTTCCGCTCGGTAATGTCCACTCCGACCGCCCAGGTCGCCCAGCCCAGGACGGGAAAGCGCCTGGAAATATTGGCCCATGACAGGTGCCGGATGGTACCGTCCTTGCGGGTGAATATCACCTCAAAGTTCCGAATATCACTTTCGTGGCGTGCCCACGCGGTGACAATCAGCTCCCGGTACGCCGGCTCTGGCATGAGCAGTTCGAGCGCATGAGGGTTATGGATGATTTCGCGGGCACTGTAGCCCGTAACGTATTCACACTCGCGGTTCCAGGCCACCATCTGGCCCTGCTGATCGCTGGCGAACAGCATCACCGGCATGTTTTCGAGCACAGTGCGGAAGCGCTGTTCGCTCTCCCGGAGGGCTTTTTCCAGTTCTTTTTGCGCGGTGATGTCGGTAATGGCGACCACACCGCCCGTGATTGTGCTCTGTTCATCGCGGATCGGCGCGGCGGCGTGCAGCACCACCCGCCGCTGCCCGTCGAATCGCTCGATCTCGATCACTTCGCCTTCGACAATCTCGCCATCCCGGATCGCTCGCGTCAGCGGCCATTGTTCCGGCGTCAGCTCTTCGCCGCTGTCGGTCCGCCAGCCGTGGTATTCACGATACTCTGGGATGCTCGACACAATCGGCACACCGCCCCAGATGCGTGTGGCTTCTTCGTTGGCTTCCAGCAGACGGCCTTCGCGGTCGGCAATCACGACACCCACCGGCAGGGCCGACAGCACCGTCTTGAGTCGCCGCCGCTGTTCCAGCACTTCGGCATGCGACTGAGCCACAATCTGCTCCACCCATTTCCGTTCGGTGACATCGCGGTTGATTTCGAGCACGAGCTGCTGATCGTCTGCGCTGTAGACCAGCGTCATCTGGCTCTCAACGATGATCTGGCGGCCGTCCTTGGTCACATGGGTGATCTCGCCGCTCCACCGCCCATTGCGCTGAAGACTCGATTCGACCGCTGTCCAGGGAACGGTGCTGTCAATTTTCAGCAGCTTGAGCGCCATCTGGCCGATCGCCTCGGCGTTTGACCAGCCATAGAGGCGTTCTGCGCCCTGATACCATTGCACGATCCGGCCTTCGCGGTTCCAGACCAGGATCGCATCGTGCATCTGGTCGAGCAGGTGGGCCTGGGCCTGGATCGTCGCCTCGGCCTGCTTGCGCTCGGTGATCACCTGGAAGTAGATGGAAATACCGTTATTACGCGGATAAACACGCACATCATACCAGTTCGCGTAAGGTATGGTTTCAAAATACGCCTCAAACGCGGTGGTTTTGTGATTTTCCATCACCCAGCGATAGCGTTCTTCAAAAATCGTACCTTTGGCCGTGGGGAAAATATCCAGGAAATGCCGGCCCAATACATCGCCAGCCTTTAAGTTCAGGATCACTTCGGCGGCGTCGTTGAAGTAGGTGAATTTCCATTCGTTGTCCAGCGTAAAGAAACCATCCCGGATGCTGGTGAGGATGGCACTGATCTGGTCATTGGCCCGGCGCAGCGCGTCTTCAGCCATTTTCTGATCGTGAATGTCAGTCGCCGTGCCATACCAGCGGATGACGCGTCCGTCATCATCGCGCACCGGGAGACCCCGGCTCAGCACCCAACGGAGAGAACCATCGGCACGATAAACCCGGTGTTCGACCTCGTAGGTCTCGCCGGTCGCGAGCGCATGCTGCCATGCCGCCTCGGTCCGCTGCAAATCATCGGGATGCAGCACCGGCGACCACTGCCAGCCCTCGGCTGCTGTCGCCGGAACAATCCCTTGATACTCCCGATAGCGCTGGTTGTAGTAGTCAACGGTTCCATCCGGCAGCGCTGTCCAGACGAGCTGCGGCATTGAATCGGCCAACTGGCGGAAGCGCTGCTCGCTGGTACGCTGCGCCAGTTCGATCTCTTTACGCGCGGTGACATCGTGCGAGATAGCCGACACGCCGATCAGGCTGCCCCGTTCATCGCGAATAGGAGATATCGTGAGTGAAATATCCAGAATACCGCCGTCTTTGCGCCGCCGCTTGGTGTCCATCGAGAGCAATGGTTCGCCCTGCCCCAGCCGCTCGACGATTAGCGGGTGCTCATCCTGATTCTCGTGGGCAAACAGCATCGAGATATGCTGGCCGATAGCCTCGGATGCCGTGTAGCCATACACCCGTTCCGCCCCGGCATTCCAGGTCACGATGGTGCCTTCCAGCGTCCGACCCACAATTGGCTCATCGGAGTGCTCAACGATAGCCGCCGCATAGGAGCGAACATCGTCGCCGTGCTTGCGAGCAGTGATGTCCACCAGGGATACAGCCGCGCCGGCCGGCTCACCCTCCGGGCTGCGCAGCGGTGTGCTGCTGATCAGCACGATGGTGAGCGTGCCATCGGGCCGGATAATGCGCGCTTCCTCGCTGGTGATGGTCTCTCCCCTCAGCGCCCGCTCGAAGTACCCGTAGTCGGAGGGCTTCTCCTCACCGTTCGCAGCGTGCAGCGGGTCCTCAAGGGCTGAGGCAGCGACGGGCAGCGCCTCGTCCGGTTGGAGCGACAGCAGGCGCAGCGCGGCTGCGTTCACCATCAGGATCGCACCCCGCGCATCGCATATAATCAGCCCGTGGGGCAGTTGATCGAGCAGCGCTTTGAGCAATTCGGGCTGATTCAGCAGCGGTTCCAGCCTATCTGGTGGATACGCCTGTCCGCTGTTCGCATCAGCCGGCGTTTCACCATTCGGACGAGGCTCCCGAAAATGAACCGGGAAGGATGAACCATCAGGTGGGGAATTCGAGGTCATCGCAATGCTCTCGTGCAAACTCGCTCGACGTCGAAAGAGGCATGCGTCAGGGGCAGGCGATAATAATCGATGAATGTCTGCCAGGATGCCTGATTGATTTTCTTGACTGCATATTGATTATCTCCTATTTTATAAACATTGTAAATTATCACTTTGTTTGGTCACGTTCTCGCATTTGGGTAATGGTTGAGTCATGGAGTATTAAGCAGATCATAAAATATACCGGGGAATCGCGCTTTAACCAAGCGGTGGGCAAATGGCGGGATGGGGGGACAAACAAAAAGGGCGGACGCATTGGCCCGCCCCGATAGAACTGTCTGGCTCGACTACCGTACACTGGAGATCCGCGCGCGCACGTCCTGCGCGAAACGGTCGATATAGCTCAGAACATACGTGACCATGTCCAGCGAGGGATCCTGGATGAGCGGGGTTAGATCCATGCCGAAGATCAGCCCGGCGGTGGTGTCGGTGGAATGGGATTCGAAATAGGTTGCATTGGCGCGTCGGCGGCCCATCGTCGCCAGGTCGTACCGTTTGCCGCCGGTGATCTGCGAGTCGAAGACGCCCAGCAGCGCCGCCTGTAAGCCTTCCTGCCCCGACACGTCGAACAGCACCTTATCCTGATCGACCATCCAATCCAGATCGCGCCATACCTCGCAGCCATAGACATGCTGGGGGCGTTCGTCGGCGGGCAGGCTGCGCAGCGCTTCGATCACCTTGACCGCTACGCCAATATGCGTGCTGTGTTTGTCCGCAAGGTTGTGGGTATAGACCACGTCAGGCCGTGCCGCGCGCATAATCCGCGCCAGGTCTTCCCCTGCGCTTGTATTCGCGCCGTCTTTGATGGCCGAACTGGGGTAGTCCAGCAGCACCTGTGCGGCATATTCGCCCACCATGGCGGCTTTGATCTGCTCTTTGACGCGCACGCGGCGCATATCCTCATCCGTATAGTTGGCATACAATCCCGTCCGCGAGGATCCGCTGCCGTTCGTGACGACCACGCCGGTAAACCAGCGATCCGGGCGCTGGAAACACTGTAAAATGCCATCCAGCGCCATGATCTCGAGATCGTCCTGATGCGCGCTGATTGCCAGATGGGTGGTGCGGGCCAGCGCCTCGTCGGTGGGCAGGCCATCGGGGACAAAAATCTGTGCGGTTTCAAGATTGAATTTCATATGCTATTCTCCTGGGCGTGTGTAGCCCGCGCCTTCTCGATCACCAATAAATGCGATTTACCTCACCCCCGGCGAGCAAGCTCGCTTGCCCCCTCTCCACACGCGGAGAGGGGGAGCCGAAAGCAGAATCAAGCATAACGCCTGACTGATGACTGATCACTGAAAACTGTCTACTGTCAACGAATCTCAGGCAGGCTCGCCGCGGCGATCGACTGGCCCACGCGGCGGCTCTTTTCATCCGGCAGTTGGATGTTGATGCGGGCGGCCAGATCGGGAAATTCGGCCTTGAGCACAGCATTCGCCCCGTCCAAGATAATCGGACCGCCAGAGCCGGACGTGCAGCGCCCCAGGATCAGCACGTGCTTGAGCGCGTAAAAGTCCGCATAGTGCGCGACTCCGTAGCCCAGATAGATCCCCATGCAGCGCCAGATGTTGACCGCGCCTTCATCTCCCGCTTCAAGCCGGGCCTGCACCGCCTTGAGCTTATCCGCGTCGGTCACGTCCTGCGGAACGTCGATCCCTGCGTGCGGCGCAAGACGGAACACGGCCTGCTGCGAGAAATATTGCGCGCCCACGCCGCGATCGCCCGACCATTCGTCCGCCGGCGCGGCGGGCTGGTAGTCGATGGGGGCGAAAGCCAGTTCGTTCAGCCAGTCGGTGATGTTGCCCTCCGGCGTGACATAACCGGCCGCTTCGCTTGATCCCATCGCCACGCCCAGGATGCTGTCATCTTCCAGCGACATCGAGCCGGCCAGCGCGGTCACTTCGCCGTCGTTGATGACTTCCAGCGGAAGATTGCCCATTTCCTCGCGGATGCGCAGGAACATGCTGCGGATCTCGTCAAACCGATCGTCGGGGATCCCGCGAAACAGCGACGCGATCATGGGGCGGTTGTTGACGTACACGCCCGCCGAACTGCCGCCAATCGCATCCACGCGCGGCATTTTGGACGCGGCCAGTCTGAGCGCGTCCACGATCTTGTTGTAGTGATAGCGCGGATCGGCCTGCTTGCGCGGCTCCCACACAATCTCCTCGCTAAAAATCGCCTGTCCATCGACCACCGCCGAGATCTTCAGATCCGATGCTCCCAGGTCAAAGCCGATGCGGCAGCCTTCCAGGTGGCGGCCCAGGGATTTTTCGGGCTCGTGTTCGGGCGGAACCTCGTCCGCCGCGCAGCTTACCACGGTGAACGGCTGCTGGTAGACTTTTTCGCCCATGAACTGGTAATCGAATGCCCGCACGCCGTCCGGCGCGTAACACGCCCGGATGTAATCGCCAATCTGCCGGGGTCCGCCGACATAGACCTTCCAGCCGCCCTTCTGCCACAGCAGGAACTTGACCAGCCGTTCGGCATAGACGAGGTTCGCGCCGGCCTGGGGATGATCGTCGGGAAAGACCACCGTCTCAAAGCGCGACAGCGAACCGTTCATGCGCTCCAATCCGAGCACCAGCCGCACGCCCGCGCCCGATTCGCTGACCGCTCGCCGGAAGGCCCGGTTCGCCAGCACCGCCGGGCGGAAGTTCGGATCCAGCGGGGGAACAAAAGCCGGTTCGATCAGGGGGAGGGAATTCAACATAGTTTTCACTCCAGGATTTCAGCCTAATGCCAATAGGGTTGTTCAGGTGTAACGCCTCCCCCTCAATCCCCCTCCAGCCAAGCTAGGGGAGGGGGAGGGGCGTTGAGCCGATGGACCGTGGCAAGACATAAAACGCAGCGTGTTTACCGCGTCACCGTCACTTTGGTCAGGCCGCGCGGATGATCCACTTCGTGGCCCTTGACGAGCGCCAGCCGCATGGCGAAGACCTGCCCATGCACCACCGCCGCGATCGGCGTCAGCCATTCCGGCATGGCGACCGGCAGCCGCATGGCCTTCTGCGCGTGGGCGAACGCCGCTTCTTCGTTGGAGATGACCAGCAGTTCGGCGCGGCGCTCGTGCAGCTTATCCAGCAGATCGAGCAGGGCGGGCAGGGGCTTGCCGGTGGGGGCGATCACCAGCACGGGATACCCTGGATGCACGACGGCGATCGGCCCGTGGCGGAAATCAGCCTCGCTGTACGGGTCGCCGGTGATATAGCACAGTTCCTTGACCTTGAGGTTGATCTCAAACGCGGTGGAATAGTTGTAACCCCGGCCAATCGTGGCGAACTCGTCCATATAGCGGTAGCGCTCGACCCAATCCGTGCTGCTGAGCGGGGACGAGATATGGCGCTCCAGCGTCTCCGCGACGTGGTCGGGCAGTTGGGCGAGTGCGCTGTGCAAATGGTCCTGATCGACCAGCGCCGTAACCAGCATCGCGATCGCGGTGAGCTGAGCCGTATAGGTCTTGGTGGCGGCAACGCTGCGCTCCACGCCGGCCTGCAAACACAGGTGGAATTCGGCCGTCTGCGCGACGGGCGACTCGGGATCGTTGGTGATGCCGACGGTCAGCGCCCCCTGGCGGCGTGCGTCTTCGAGCACCTGCCGGATGTCCTCACCGCGACCGGACTGCGAGATCCCGATCACCAGGGCGCGCGCCAGCATGGGCGGGGTGTTGTAGAGCGTATGCAGCGACGGCGTCGCCAGCGCGACGGGCAGGCGGGCATGCGTGCCAAAGAGGTACTGCGCGTAGCGTGCCGCGTTGTCGGACGTGCCGCGCGCGGCAATGCTGATAAATGCCGGGTCAAACGCGCGGATCGCAGCGGCGATCTGGCGGGCAGCGGCGGCCTCTTCGGTTAACACTCGCCGCAGCACGTCCGGCTGTTCGTTGATTTCCTGCTCAAGATACATAGTGCCACCCTTCGATACCTGAAACGGCGTGCGCTTGACATCACTTTCATTCTACTCTATACTTTGTTTGTAGTCAATACAAACAAAGTGATCTCTCATGACCAAACAATCCGCCGACCACAACCTCATGCGGCAGTTCAACCGCTCCTTGATCCTCAGCCGCTTGCGCACCTCCGCGCCGCTCTCACGGGCGGAACTCGCCGCCGACGTGGGCCTGACGCGCAGCACTGTATCCAGTCTGGTCGATGAGCTGATCAGCATGAATCTGGTGCACGAAACCGGGATCGGTCCTTCACACGGCGGGCGGCCCGGCACGCTGCTTGAACTGAACCCAGCCGCCGGCTGCGCGATCGGTGTTGAGATCACCGCCGACTCGATCCTGGTGCTGCTGACGGATTTTGTGGCGGCCCCACGCTGGCAGCGCGAAATCTCCCTGGCCGATCACCAATCCGAGTCTGTGATCCAGCGGGCCGAAGCCTTGATCGATGAGGCGCTGAAGATGAACGCCGAGAACGGGAATATCAAGCCGCTCGGGATCGGAGTGGGGATCGCCGGGATGGTCAACGCGGCGGATGGCGTGCTGCGCGGCGCGACGAATCTGGGCTGGCGCGACATCCCGTTCAAAGCCCTCTGGGAAGCGCGCTTCCATCTGCCGGTGTATGTCGGTAATGAGGCCAGCATCGCCGCGTTAGGGGAGCACTACTTTGGCGCGGCGGCAGGTTATCGCGATTTCATCTACCTGCAAGCGAGCTTATCTGCCTTGGGTGCGGGGATTTTCATCGACGGCAAACTCTTTCAGGGTATGAACGGTTACGCGGGTGAGGTGGGGCACATGCGGATCGATCCGGCAGGCCCGCCGTGCGGCTGCGGCCGCCGAGGCTGTTGGGAAGCCGTGCTGCGATCCGCCCACCCGTCCGAGCGCGTCGCGATTCTGGCGGCGGGGATCGCCAGCCTGATCAATATCTTTAACCCGCCGCTGATCGTCCTGGGCGGGCCGTTGGGCCGGGCGATGCAGGCCGAACTCGCCACCCTGCGGCAGCAGGTCGCCGGACAGGTCGCGCTGCCTGCCGACAGCCTGCCCGATCTGCTGATCTCCGCCATCCCCTCGAATGCCTGCGCGATGGGCGCAGTCGCGCTCGTGCTGGACGAGATTCTGCGCGAGCCGTCAATGTAGGGGCAGACAATCAAACCGCGATAGGTAAGCGCTGCGCTCAGCCCTTGAGCACACCCTCGCGGATCAGAATCTCGCGCAGCAGATCGCGGCGGGCGGTGCCGGCCAGCGTTTCCAGGCGGCGCACGCCCAGCGGATCGATCTCATCACGCAGCAGGCGGAGTTCCTCGGAGGTAGGGGATGGCGTTTCGGACACATCCGGCGCGATCTCCAGCGGAAAGCCCGTCTTGGCCTGGATATGCTCCACCGTGCCGCCGCGGTGAATCGAGATCAGGCGCATACGCCCGTTAGCCCAATCGAACTGCCCAAGATCGCTGACGAGATAACGCGGGCCGCTGCCCCGCCGGCGCGCCGGGTCATGACCCAGGCCGCTGCGCCAGTCCAGCACGGGCACAAATATCGCCCGCGAATGGCGCGGCACGTACATATACATCTGATCCGAATAGACCGATACATCCGGGATCCCGCCCGAGCCCGGCAGGCGCAGGCGCGGATGCTCGTAGTCTTTGCCGATGGCGATATTATTGAAATTCCCCGCCGGATCAACCTGGCCGGGGCGGAAAAATTCCTTGGGGGCGATGGTGTGGAGCACGTCGGCGGCCAGCGTGATAAAGCTGGCATTCGCCACAGCTTTGCCAACCCATAGTTCCTCGGCGCGCGCCACGCCCAGCGGGGCCCACTCGTGGACGACACCCTGCCCGACTGCTGACGCGAAGGTGGCGTTCGGGGCGTGCGTGCGCTGCGCGAGGACATAGCCAGCGGCCACCAGCGGCGTCGCCAGACCGTGCGCCAGCAGCTCGCCGTCCCGGACCTGCCGCGCAATACACACGGCGATGAGTTCATCAATGGTATACACGTCGGCAGGTTGGGCGGGCATGGTATTGGGGTGATTAGTCGCGGCTGCGACCGCCAAAAACCAGCATGGCGTAATAGAGCAGCGTGAGCAGCGACGTGGCGACCGCGGCGACATAGGTAAAGGCTGCCGCCCGCAGCACGGCTTTGGAACCTTCGGCATCCTGTTCGTTGGCGATCAGGCCGGTCTGTCGCAGCATGTTCATCGCGCGGCGGCTGGCGTCCAGTTCGACAGGCAGTGTCACGATGGTGAAGAGCGTCGTCCCGGCGAACAGGATCAGACCCACGACGGCCAGCCCGGTGAAGTTCATGATCAGGCCCAGGATGATCAACAGAAAGCCCACGCGCGGCCCCAGGGTCGCCGCCGGGATGAGCATACCGCGCACCGCCATCAGCGGGCTGTTCTGCTGGTGCTGCTGCACGTGGCCGAACTCATGTGCGGCAATCGCCATCGACGCGATCGAGGGCTGGCGCGCCACGCCATCCGACAGGCGAACGATGCCACTGGACGGGTCAAAATGGTCAGTCAACTGGCCCTGCGCGACTTCGAGTCCGACGCGCTGGATCCCGGCCCGCTGCATCAGGACCTGTGCCGTATCGAAACCGTTTACCCGGCTCGCGTTGGGGATCTCGCTCCACTTCTGATATGCGCCGCGCACCCACATCTGCGCCAGCCCGGTGAGGATCAGGGTCGGCAGCAAGACGATCAAGATATATGTCGGGTCGAAAAACATGCCCATGCTCTCCTGTGAGAAGCAGCCAGAGCGGGGCTGTGATGCTACCCCCCGCTCAAATCCGCATTGTGTGTAAGATTACTATACCCAATGCGAGTTAGAGCACCATAAGAAGCACACTAAATCTGCATAAGAGCGGCTACGGTATCAGCGGCTCGGCGGCCTGTGCCGGGTCATACGTGCCCTGCAACACCTGAATCGCCGCGGTAAGCTGGTTGTCCTCGTCCCCGCTGACCTCAACCGGGCTGTAAGGGACTTCGACATCCGGCACGATCCCCACGTCGCTCACCGAATTGCCATTGGGCGTATACCAGCGCGAGATCGTGATCCGAATGCCGCCGCCGTTGGAAAGCTGCCGCCATGTCTGGACCGAGCCTTTGCCGAAGGTGGGCATCCCAACGATGGTGGCGCGCCCATTATCCTGAAGCGCACCGGCGATCAGTTCCGATGCGCTGGCACTGCCCTGATCGACCAGCACGACCATCGGCACGTCCGGCGCGATGGCATTCTGCAAGGCGTTGTGTTTGACCTCGTTATCAGGCGTGCGCTCCAGCAGAACGACGCCGTCCTTAAGGTAGGCGCTGGCGACTTCAATGGACGTCGTCAGGTAGCCGCCGGGGTTGCCGCGCACATCCAGGATCAGGCCGTTCAGGTGGTTAGCGTCCATGGCTTCGAGTTCCACCCGCATCGCCTCGGATGTGCTGAACTCGAACTGGCTGAGACGGACATAACCAATGCTGCCTTCCAGCACCTCACCGCTCACGCTCGGAATGCTGATACGATCGCGCACGACCTCGAAATCCAGAATCTCCGCTTCGCCGGGGCGCAAGATCCCCAGCAGAACCGGCGTGCCGGCCGGTCCGCGCACCAGCGCGATGATCTCCATCTGCTCCAACTGGGTGATGTCGTCGCCTTCCACGCGCACGATCTGATCGCCAGGACGCAGCCCGGCCTTGGCCGCGGGCGACTCGTCGAAAATAGTGATAAGTTCCAGCCCGCCGGTTTCCACGTTCTGCTCGACCGTCGCGCCGATCCCCTCGTATTCGCCGCTCATGCCTTCGTTGATGCGGGCGAAGGATTCCGCGTCCATGTAGGCGGTGTGCGGATCGCCAATGGAATCCACCATGCCGCTCAGCGCGCCCTCCATCAGCTTGTTATCGTCCAGCTCGCCGGGAAAGGTCTCGTGCAGGGTGGTCCAGGTTTCCCAGAACGGCGCGAACAGGTCATCCGCATTGGTTGATGACCGGTCGATGGACGGGATCGGGAGTTCAAAGAGCGCTTCGCCCGTCGCCTGGAGCAGCCCGATCTGCGCACCCTCCGCCAGATCGGCGTCGTCCAGCGGATCGACGTAATTCTCGTGCAGCAGGTCCCAGGCTTCCCAAAACGGCTTAAAAAGCTCAACCGTGCTGGCTGGCTGGTGATCCTGCGCGCGCACATAAGCATCGGGGGCTTCGGGGGTTGAGATCAGGTAGCTGCCGATCGCAACCGCAACTAACAACACCAGCGTCATCCCTGTGGCGATCAACTTCCGGTACAACATGAGTCAGACTCCATCCACACTCGTGCATGCTCATCATCAATTATACGCACTCTGTCAGGTGAAACGAATAAGTACTTGATGAGACTTACCCTCAGGGCCGGCTTAACACCCGATCCAGATACGCATCAAACTTGCCGCCCGCACAGGCTTCGATATAGTCCAGCAGTTCGCCGCCGTCGATTGGATAATGCGGGTAACACGAGGTCGGCCATGCGCCGCGCGGGGCGTGGACTACCGCGGTCACCAGCGCGCCCGGAATGTTCACACCGTCCGTCAGAGTATCGACTACTTCTTCCGCCGTGATAATCGTCTGCGGTGCGATGATCGCCAGTTCCGGGTCGATGCCCAGGTTTTTGTTCAGGCGGGCATTGCCGCGCTTATCGGCCACGAGCGCATGAATCACCGCCACGTCGCACGGGATCGCCGGGAACGCGACATAGTCCTCTCCGCTGTAGGGATCGCGGATCGTCTGCACGTCGGGGCGCAGGCGCAGCAGGTCCGTCCCAATCCACGCGGTAGACGGCATGAACCCGACGCCGCCCATCTGCGCGCGGATGCCGAATGCCAGGCTGGCTTCTGTCTCCTCGACCACGCGGATCGCGCCGCTGCCGGCGGCTTGCGTAAACATCGGCGCAAATCCAAACGCTTCCAGGCCAAAGTAGCAGGTGCGGGTGCGGCTGATGCAGCCTGCCCCCACCAGCAGATCGGATTCATACCCGGCGGTGAAACAGAGCAGCGTCAGATCGGTGGGGCGCGGCGACCGGCGCAGCAGTTCCAGCACGAACGCTACCGGGCGGCGGTAGAGCATATTGCCGCCGAGCGCGAGCGTCTGGCCCGGCTGGACGATCCGGGCGGCGTCGGCCAGCGACATCCGCAGATCGCGCGATGGGTGCGGTGGAGAAACGGTCATCGGAACAGTCTTTTCTCCAATGCCCCTCCCTAAATCCCTCCCCACAGAGTGGAGAGGGACTTGAGGCGCTCCCCTTTCCCTCACAGGGTGGAGAAAGGGGCCGGGGGATAGGGGCTAAAGCGCAAATAAGTTCTGGCAGCAAAACGAAACAGCCGGGCGGCTGGTTAGGCTCAGCAGCACCCGGCTTGGTTATTCACCTAAGGTGCAGAATTCTACGAGCGCTTGTCCAGCGGAACCCACTCTAGATCCATCGGGCCGATATAGTTATCCATCGGGCGGATCAGACGGTTGTCGGTCCACTGCTCGATCACCTGAGCGCTCCACCCGGCAATGCGCGACATGGCGAACAGCGGCGTTTGCAGGTCGGTATCGACCCCAATCGCGTCGAGCACGATCGAGCTGTAATAATCCACATTGGGGAACAGCTTGCGCTCGACAAAATAGGGATCGTTCAGGACCAGCTTTTCCAGCCGGGTCGCGATCTGGTAGACCGGGTTATTGGTCGCGCCGGGGCCAAGCTTCTCGACATGATGCTTGAGCACATCGGCACGCGGATCGAAGGCCTTATACACGCGGTGCCCGACGCCCATAATGCGGCGGCCTTTGCCCTTCACTTCGTCGTTGAACCACTTATCCACATTGGCCGGCGTGTTGATTTCGTGGAACATGTGCATGGCCGCCTCGTTCGCGCCGCCGTGCTTCGGCCCCTTCAGCGACCCGATCGCCGCCGTGATGGCGCTGTACATATCGCCATCCGTGCTGGTGACGACGCGCGCGGTGAACGTGCTGGCGTTCATGCCGTGATCGGCCAGCAGCACCAGATACACGTTGAGCGCATCAACTTCGGTCGGATCGGGATCGTGCTCCCGCAGCATATACAGGAAATTCGCGGCCAGCGACAGCTCCTTGCGCGGCTGGAGCGGATCTTTGCCGGCACGGATCCGCGACCATGCGGCGATCACGCTGGGCATTTTGGCGGTCAGGCGCAGCGCCTTGCGTTGGTTGGCCTCCGGGCTGTTGTCGTCCGCTTCGGCATCGAACAGGCCGAGCATCGAGACAGCCGTTCGCAGCACCCCCATCGGGTGCGCATCCTTCGGAAAACGCCGCATAAGATCAAGCTGCGCATCGGTGAGCGGCATCTCGGTCACCAGCGCCTGACGCAGCGTCTCAATCTCAGAACGCGTGGGGAGACGAAGGTTCCAGAGCAAAAAGACTATTTCTTCATAAGAAGCGTGTTCAGCCAGATCGGCTATCTCGTAGCCCGAGTAAATCAGCCGGCCGACATCGCCCATCACCCGGCTCAGGCGGGTATCGGCGACAACGGCTCCTTCCAAACCTCTTTTTTGATCGGCGGACGTCATGTGAGTGTTTCTCCTCGTGAGTGTACCAGTCTGAAGGTGGTTACAAAATCGGTTTGATTGCAGTAATTTCTGATGGTAGAGTATAACAATTCGTTATTTTGAGAACAAAGAAATTACGCGATTCTCTTGATCTAAATTGAACTAACCGGCCAATCGGCGTATAGTTGAGAAGAACAATCACCTTTTGGAGACTGCCTTTATGACTACCTTAGTAACAACGGTGACTGAAACCCTGCGCTACCGGGGTAAACTCGGCCAATGGAGTTGGGCGCTGCACCGGGTCGCGGGTCTGGGTACGGTGCTGTTTTTGATCCTGCACGTGATTGATACGTCCTGGGCCGCGTTTTACCCGGATCTGTATGAGGACGCCATTCGCCAGTATCAAAGCCCGCTGTTTACCATCGGGGAATTTGCGCTGGTGGCGTGCGTCGTGTATCACGCCTTTAACGGGCTGCGCATCATCCTGCTCGATTATAAACCGTCGTGGTGGATCTACCAGCGGCGTGCTGCGACCCTGGTCTTTGTGGCGACGATCGTGGTGCTGGCCCCGACCTTCGCGCTGATGGTCGGCCACGTGCTGGACTTCTACGAGGAAGATCCAGACCTTGCCGGGCTGGACGAGATCATCGAGATCCAGGCGCAGTTCGCCGCCGGGTTCGTGGTGATCGTGGTGGCGGCGCTGGTGCTCTCCGCACTGTACGGGCTGCTCACCCGTGATGATCGCGGGTTCGAACTGCCGGGCCGTCTGGAGTCGACGCTCTGGTCGTTTATGCGACTGTCGGGCCTGCTGATCGTGCCGCTGATCTTCGGCCATCTGGCGATGATGCATGTCATCTCCGGCGTGTTCGACATCACCGGCGGCGGCATGACCGTGATCGGCACGGATGTGACCAATGAGAGCGGCAAAGCGGTTGAATTTGTCGGCGCGCGCTGGGATATGCTCGTGGCGGGCGTGGCGATCTGGCGCATCTACGACGGGCTGCTGCTGGCGCTGGTGGTGATCCACGGCCTCAACGGGCTGCGCTACGTGGTGAACGACTACGTCCACCCGCCGCTGGCGAACCGGGCCTTGAACTGGGCGATTGTCTTCGGCACCGTGGCGCTGATCGTGTTGGGCATGGCGGCGCTGCTGGCCGGAGTGGATAAGACGGCTTACGAGATAGCCCACGATATGACATTCGGGAACTGATCATTATGCAAACACATCAATTTGAAGCACTGATTGTTGGCGGCGGTGGGGCCGGCCTGATGGCGGCGCTGTATGCCTCGCGCGGGGCCAAAACCGCCGTGATCACCAAGCTCTATCCGACGCGCTCGCATACCGGCACGGCGCAGGGGGGGATCGGCGCGGCGCTGGGCAACCTGGAAGAAGATCGCCCCGAATGGCACGCCTTTGATACCGTCAAGGGCGGCGATTACCTGACCGATCAGGATGCGGCGCTGGTGCTGGCCGCAGGAAGCCATCGACGCCGTGATCGAACTGGAACATCTCGGCCTGCCGTTTGATCGCACCGAGGACGGGCGCATCTCGCAGCGGCGCTTCGGCGGGCATACCAGCAATTTTGGCGGGCAGCCGGTGCGCCGGGCGTGCCACGCCGCCGACCGCACCGGGCATATGATTCTGCAAACGCTGTACCAGCAGTGTATCAAAAACAACGTCACCTTTTTTGACGAGTATCACGTCGTAGACCTGATCCGCAGCGGCGACCGGGTGGCAGGCGTGGTGGCCGTGCATATCGACTCCGGCGAGCTGCATGTCTTCCACAGCAAGGCGGTGCTGTTCGCGACCGGCGGGTGGGGCCGCGTGTGGGAGATTTCGAGCAACGCCCACGCCCTGACCGGCGATGGCACGGTCATCACCTATCGGCGCGGCGTGCCGATGCAGGATATGGAGTTCTTCCAGTTCCATCCGACCGGCATTTATCGCATGGGGATTCTGATCACCGAGGGTGTGCGCGGCGAGGGCGGCGTGCTGCTGAACGATCGCGGCGAGCGTTTTATGGAGCGTTACGCGCCGAAGATCAAGGATCTCGCCAGCCGCGATGTCGTTTCGCGCGCGATCTACCTGGAAATCGAAGCGAAGCGTGGCATCAAGGGCAAAAATTACGTGCATCTGGATGTGACGCCCGAAACGGTCAACCGCTACCTGGCCGAAGCGGGCGATTCGCGCCGCATTGACCGGGAATATATCGAATCCAAGCTGCCGGACATTCTCGATTTCTGCCGGACGTATCTCGGCATCGACCCGGTCAAGCAGCCGATTCCGATCCAGCCCACCGCGCATTATGGCATGGGCGGCATCCCCACCGATCTCGACGGGCGCGCCGTGATCGACGCCAGGCGCACGCCGCTGCCCGGCCTGTACGCGGCGGGTGAATGTGCCTCTGTGAGCGTCCACGGCGCGAATCGACTCGGCACCAACAGCCTGACCGATCTGATCGTGTTTGGGCGGCGTGCGGGCAAGCACATCGCGGAATACTGCCAGGGGACCGATTACACACCGCTGCCCGGCAATCCATCCGGCGAGATCGAGACGGAGATCGAACGGCTCCGCATGGCGGACGGCCCGCGCAAGCCCTACCAGCTTCGCACCGAGCTTCAGCAGCTCATGATGAAGCATGTGAGCGTGTTCCGCACGGCGCAGGGCATCCAGCAGGCGATTGAGACGGTGCGCCGCCTGAAGGACGACTACCGCACGCGCCTGGGCATCGACGATCGCGGCCGGCGCTTCAACACCGATCTGCTCGAAGCGTGGGAACTCGGCTCGCTGCTGGATATTGCCGAGGTGACGGCGGTCAGCGCGCTGGCCCGCCAGGAAAGCCGCGGCGCGCACTCGCGCGAGGATTTCCCCAAGCGCGACGACGTGAAATGGCTGGTGCATACGCTGGCCTATCGCATGGACGACGGCAGTATCGGGCTGAATCATGACAAGCCGGTGGATATGTCGCTGGCCGAGAAGGACGATCGTTTTAAGCCCAAAGAGCGGGTGTATTAAATGCAGCGGTTAGCCATTAGCGGTTAGCTGTTAGCTCTTGGCAGGCAGGCGGAATTATGGATTGTGGATCAGCTTCACTCCTCAGTGGGGAGAACGCCCCTCACCCCGCCCTCTCCCCGGCAAGCCAGCGAGAGGGAAAAGGTCTGCGACCGGCCCCCCTCTCCGCGGGTGGAGAGGGGGTTGGGGGGTGAGGTAAGCCGGCCAGGGGCGAGGCTCGATGAGATAAACGAGACAGATAAGCTTTAGCTCTGGAGAATACTATGCAAGCTGTGATGCGAATCCGGCGCTTTAACCCGGAAAAAGATCAAAAACCCTACTGGGCGGAATATACCCTGGAGAATGTCGATCCGACCGACCGCGTGCTGGACCTGCTGCACCGCGTGAAGTGGGAGAACGACGGGACCTTTTCGTTCCGCCGGTCGTGCGCGCATGGCATCTGCGGCTCGGACGGGATGCGGATCAACAGCGTCAACCGGCTGGCGTGTAAGGTGCTGGTCAACGCGCTGGGTGACGGGGACTCGATCAAAATTCAGGTCGAGCCGATGCTGGGCCTGCGCGTGATCAAAGATCTTGTCGTGGATATGGAGCCATTTTTTGAACATTACCGGCAGGTCATGCCATACTTTATCAACAACTCGCCGCTGCCCGAAAACGGCCGCGAGCGCCTGCAAAGCGTCGAACAGCGCGAGCGCTTTGACGATACGACCAAGTGTATTCTGTGCGCGTGCTGCACGACGTCCTGCCCCAGCTTTTGGGCCAACGGCGTCTATGTGGGTCCGGCGGCGATCGTGCAGGCGCACCGCTTTATCTTCGACAGCCGCGACGAGGCGACCGACGAGCGCCTGAAGATCATGGGCGAGCCGGACGGTGTGTGGCGCTGCCGCACGGTCTTCAACTGCACGCCCGCCTGCCCGCGGGATATTGAGGTGACGCGGGCCATCGGCGAAGTGAAGCTGGCGATCCGGCGCGGTGTGGATAAAGGCGACTAATCCATTTTGAGGAATGAGGATCATTTACACGTATGCTCGTACTCTTAGAGGGCAACATCGCAGCGGGCAAGACCACGCTCGGCCAGCAGCTGTCGGGCAGCGCGTTTTTTGAATTTGTTTCCGAGCCGGTCGAGCGATGGCAGGGCGGGTTTGCCGCCAACCTGCTCGAACGTTTCTACAGCGATACCGCGCGCTGGGCGTTCACGCTCCAGATCTGCGCGTTCGTGACGCGGACCCAGGCACTCCAGGCGCACGCTGCCCGCGCCGACAGTGTGACCGTGTTTGAGCGGTCGATCTACTGCGACCGGCACGTGTTCGCCAAGAATCTGCACGCACACGGCTTTATGGACGATACCGAGTGGGCGCTCTACCTGCATTTCTGGAATCATCTGCACGACTCCGCGCCGGTGCCGGACGCGATCCTGTACATGCGGACGCCCGCCGAGGAGTGCCACCGCCGGCTGCAAATCCGCGCGCGCGCCGAAGAAAAGACCATCCCGCTGGATTATTTGCAGCAGCTTGAAGTGCGTCACGATGAATGGCTGCTGACGCCGGAAAATGCCGTTTATCCGGTCGTGGTGCTGGATGGCCTACAGCCCTGGACCGCCGCTGACGTGCAGGACCGGCTGCTGCAAGCCGTCCCGCAGTGATGCTCCGGGATCGACCATGAGCGAGACACAGGCCGCCCCTTATATCCTGGTGGTGGACGACGAATGGATGAACCGCGAGCTGCTTGAGGCGTACCTCGTGATGGGCGGCTACCGGGTGGGGCTGGCCAACAGCGGCGAGAAGGCGCTGCATATGGCCCAGGCGGAGCCGCCCGCGCTGGTGCTGCTTGATGTCCGGCTGTCCAACATGGACGGATTCGAGGTCTGCCGCCACCTGAAAAACGACGCACGCACCTGCCGCATGCCGGTGCTGATGCTCACCGCCTTCCGATCCGACGACGACCAACAGCGGGCGCTCGACGCCGGCGCGGACGGTTTTATCGCCAAGCCGTTTGACTCAGCCGCACTGCTGGCGCGCGTGCGTTCATTGATCGACCCGGCGTGACGGCTGCCGGGTAAGCCGTGAGAAAGTCTGATGTCAGCTTACCGCCGGTCGGGGACGTCTCCCCTGTTGGTTGTCCTGGTCGGGGCCATGGTGGTCTTTGGCGGTTACTTCGTCTGGATGGGCTTCCTGGATTTCCTCGAAGATCAGGGCGACATCACCGCGCAGAGTACCCGCGATGTGTCGGCCAGCGCGACGGCCATGGCCGCGCCGCAGGTTGTCCTGCCGTCGCCCTTTCTGCCGGCGAGCTTCACGCCGCTGCCGCCGTGCGAATGGTACACCGTCCGCGTCGAGCGGGCAGTTTACCGCGAGTGTCCCAGTCAGGATAACAATGAGTGCCCCATCCGCAATACGGTCGAATTCGGCACCGAATTCTGCGTGTATTCGCGTGTGCCGGGCAACCCGGAATGGTTCATTGTGGAACTAAACCCCAACGGCTCCTACCGTGATACCGTCTTTATGCACGAGAGTGTGCTGGATCCGGTTAATCCCACCCGCACCCCCGCGCCGACCGTCACACCGGGGCCGACGATCGCGCCTTCCCCGACCTCGACCCCCGCCCCGACTTTGCCGCCCAGCCCAACCGTGGAGCCATCCCAACCGCCGGATGTCTCGCCCACACCGACGCCAACCCTGACACCATCGCCCACCATGCCGCACATCTCGATTTAAGGTATACTTCTGAAAACGCTGTTGACCGGAAACCGCCATGACCGAACAAGAACGCATCTGGGTGGAAGCTCCCGATCATATTCTGGCCATCGTGAATCCGGCTTCGGGATCGAAGCGCGGCATGATCGTCATGAAGCGCCTGCAAGAGATCAAAAAGCCGCACATCACGCTGCATATCACCACGCCGGATTTTGACTATGCGGGCGCGATCGCCGCGGGTGTGGCCGATGGCATAGACCGTATCCTGCTGGCCGGGGGCGATGGCACGCTGATGGAAGGCGTCTCCGGGGCGCGGCGCGTGCTTGGGAATCGCGTGCTGCCGTTCTCGTGGGTGCCGGTCGGGACGGGCAATGTCGTCTCCGGGTTTCTCGGGCTGCCTCACCGCGTCGAGCCGGCGCTGAAGCTGGCCCTTGGGCCGGGTGCCATCCGCCGGATCGATCTGGCACAGGTGGGCGATCGCTGCTCGGTGCTGCGCGTTTCGACTGGGTTTGAAGCGGACGCCGCTTTTCAGGTCACGCGCGAAGATAAGGACCGGCTCGGCGTGTTCGCCTATGCCATTCCCGGGCTGAAGTCGCTGCGCCAGACGCGCCCGGTGGAATTTCTGATCTCCCTGGACGGCCAGTCGCCGATCCATGTGGACGGCATCCTGGCCTTTGTCACGGCGACGGGCGCGCTGACGTGGATTAACGGCATGTCGGTCATCAACGAGGCGATCCAGCCGGATGACGGCCTGCTCTATGCGGGCATCCTGCGCCCGCTCAACCCCACCCGTGTGCTGGACAGTGTGACCAAATTCGTGGCCGGGAGCGGACTACCCCCCGAATCGATCATCTATTTCTCAGCGCGCAAGCGGATTGTGGTCGACTCGAAGATCCCGCAGCCCACCCAGATCGATGGTGATCCGTTGGGTACGACGCCGATCATTGCGGATCTGCTGCCCAAAGCCCTGCCGATCGTCGTCCCGCGCGAGCGGCAGCGCGGTTCTGCCTATTTGCAGTGGCTCTCGCAGATTCATCTGAACGAGGATGATGACTGATCAGAACAGGGGCAGGGTGAAACCAAACACACTCCCTTCGCCGGAAGTGCTCTCGACCAACACCTGCCCGCCGTGTTTCTCCACGATGGCCTTGACAATTGCCAACCCCAGGCCAGTACCCTCGATGCGATGGGTTTCGGGCGTGCGGACGCGATAAAACCGCTCGAACAGCCGGGGGAGATGCTCCGCCGGGATCCCGATGCCATGATCGATCACGCGGAACGTTGCCGTGCTGCTGTTGGCTTCCAGCACGATCTGGACCGGGCCGCCGTTGGGTGAATACTTGATCGCGTTGCCGATCAGGTTGCCGACGGCACTTTGCAGCCGCCGCTCGTCCCCATCGACGGTGCAGCCTTCGGGCGGCAGATCGAGCGCGAGATCCACACCTGAACCGCGCGCATAGCCTTCGAGCAGCCCGGCCGCGTGGCGGACCAGCCGGCTCAGATCCATCTGGGCAAGAGTCAGATCGCCGCCGGTCTCGAGCCAGCTCACGTCGAGCATTTCATGCACCTGGGTGAGCATCGCGTTGAGGCTCTGGTGGGTGCGCTGGATGAACTTTTGCTGCGCCTCGTTCAGCCCACCCAATGTTTCCACCAGGTTGATAAAGCCCTCAGCCGACGCGATCCGCACTTTCAGATCATGCACCATCTCGCGCATGGGATCGACGGCCCCCGCTTCGCCACTGCGCTTGCCAAGCGCCAACCGGGGACCGGCAGGCGATGCTTCGGGCGTGACCAGCAAATGAACCCAACGGGTTTCACCCGAGGGCAGCACTGCCTGTTCGCGCGCGCTGTCGCCGCTGGTGATCACCCACTGTGCCAGCGCCACCAGGGATTGAAAGCAGGGAATGTCATCCAGGCGCGTCCCCAGCAGGTCGGCCGCTTCCACCTCGTAGGCGACTTCGGCCGCCGGGTTCATCAGGCAGATGCGCATCTCGCGATCCACGGCAATCACCGCGTCGATCGTCGTACGCGCCAGGGCGATCAGGGCATGGTGTTGGATCACTCGTTCGGTCATTCGCTTTCCTTCAGAAACAGCGCCGGGAGATCGCGCAGGGCATAGGCGACACGCGTTCCGGCCCAGGTTAACAGCGTGCCATCAATCAGGTAAATATGCTCCTGGTGTGCGGCGGGGATATCGAGTGCGTGCAGCGAGGCCGCCTCTCCCTCGAAAAACGTCTCGGCGGGCAGCAGCACCACTTCCGGCTGGGCGTCCACAACCTGTTCCAGCGTGATCAGGGGGCGGCGGTTGGTCTGAGCTGCGAAGATGTTCTCCGCTCCGCACACCCGCAGCACGTCATTCGCATAAGTATCGGCATTAAACGTTACCCACGGATCGCGCGCAAACGGTACAAATACGCGCACGGGTATTTGCGTGCGGGAAACTGCCGCCGTGTAATCATAGGCACGCTCGATCTCGCGCACGCGCGGGATCATCAGCGGGTGGTCGAAGATATTCATGATCGCCCACAGGAGATTCAACGTCTCGAACACCGAGCGCGGCCCGACGATCCAGATCGGCACACTGGCGGCGCGCAGGGTATCGGCGTCCGCGCGCCGGTTCATATCCTCGTGGAGCAGTACGAGATCGGGCTGAAGTTCGATGATACGATCCAGGTCGGGCGCGGATGCCCGGCCCACACGCGGCAGGGATTGCACCCGGTTGGCGGGATAAATACAATCGTCGGTGATTGCCACCAGCCGGCTGCCCAGGTCAAGATCAAACAGCGACTCCGTCAGGGCCGGCACCAGCGACACGACACGCTGCGGCGGTCGTTCCACCGGCGATTCGATGCCCGACGCATACGAGCGCGACTCGAGATCGTGCGGGTTATCCCCCATCGATTGGTTCTCCCCCAAATACCCGCGGCCTAAGCCAGAATCAACTGCTCCCGCTCCGGCCCAACGCTGATCAACTTGATCGGCAGCCCGGTCAATTCCTGGATGCGCTCGACATACTGGCGCGCGTTTTCCGGCAGATCCGCCATGCGGCGTGCGCCGGATATATCCGCCTGCCAGCCGGGTAAGCTCTCGTAGACTGGCTGGGCCTGTTCCATGACTGCCGTATCGAGCGGCATGGTATCGCTCTGCCGCCCGTCCAGTTCATACGCCGTGGCGATCCGGATCATTTCCTGGCCGCTGAGCACGTCCATCTTCGTCAGCACCAGTTCGGTGAAGCCGTTCACGCGGATCGCGTAGCGGAGTGCGACCGCGTCCAGCCAGCCGCAGCGGCGCGGACGCCCCGTCGTCGTGCCGAATTCGTGCCCGGCATCCCGCAGTTGATCGCCTGTTGCATCGAATAATTCCGTTGGGAATGGACCGTTGCCGACGCGCGTGCAGTACGCCTTCACCACGCCGATCACACGATCCACGTAATGCGGGCCGAACCCCAGCCCGGTCAGCGCGCCGCCCGACGTCGCGTTTGAGCTGGTGACATAGGGATAGTGGCCGTGATCGATGTCGAGCAGGGTGCCCTGCGCGCCTTCGCACAGGACGCGCTGCCCCGCCTCTAACGCGTCATGCAGCAGATTATTCGTATCCGCCAGATACGGAGCCAGCCGGCGTGCCGCTTCGGCATAGCGTGCCACCGGCCCGGTGACATCCACCGCCGGCAGACCGTACTTCGTTTCGAGAATGGTATTGGTTTGCCTGACAGAGCGCTGCACCGCGTCCGCGAACTGTTCGGGATGGCGCATCTCACCGGCCAGCAGGCCGATCCGGGTGGCTTTGTCGGTATAGGCCAGCCCGATCCCGCGCTGCGTCGTTCCGATCGCCTCTGCGCCGGCCGCACGTTCGGCCGCGCCGTCCAGCGCCAGATGTCCCGGCGTGATGATATGGGCGCGCGCGCTGATGTGGATCCGCTCGGGCGATACATCCACACCCTGCCCGGCCAGCATATCCAGTTCGTCGAGCAGCCGCACCGGGTTGATGACCATACCGCTGCCCAGGATGCACTGCACCCTGGCATGAACCACGCCCGACGGGACGAGGTGCAGCTTAAACTCGCGCTCGCCGACGATCACGGTGTGCCCGGCGTTATCGCCGCCTGCATAGCGCGCCATGACATCCGCATCCTGGGCCAGCCAGTCCGCGACCCGCCCTTTGCCTTCGTCGCCCCACTGCGCCCCAACCAAAATCGTGACCGGCATTGCCCTCTCCTACCCGTAATTTTTGCCCAATGTAATCGTAATGGCCTGATTGCCCCACACCTCGACCTCCCCGAGCGGCCCAAACGCCAGCGCCGCCCCATGCCCGAGACCTAACCCGTAACCATCGGGCACCTGCTGCACGACGCCATGCAGATAGTCGGCCTGTTCGGGGGTGTAGCCGGGCAGAATCGCGGCGTGTTCCAGCCAGCGGTAGCCCGCCTTCAGTTCGCCGTCTTCGGCGACATACGCCCCTGCGAGGGTCGCGCTCGCGCCAACCGCGTAAATCGTCGCGCCCTGCATAAACGCCTCTTCAATGCCGCGCAGCGCGGAGCCGGCCAGAGCATCGCGCAGCGTCTCCTGGCGCGGACCATCCCCCAGGATAATCACGCCCGCCTCGCTTAACTGGCGGTACAGGGTCGTATCTTCTTCGGTCAGCACATCGACCAGATAGCCGGTGCGCGCCCCGAGATCGCTGAGCAGGTCCATGTGACGATCGGCGCTTTCGGGATCGCTGGCCGCCCAGATATAGGCAAGCGGCCCCTGCGATACCGTGCGGGTGAGCACCGCCGCCTCTATCGCGATGTTGTCATCCGAGTCGAGCGGACCGCCGCCGGACAGCACCAGCCAGCCCAATCCACTCCGCCATCGAAAGACCGTCACCTGCGGCATGTCCCTGGCAGCTCCTACTCGGGCAGCACATACGACGCCACCGCCGACGCCAGCAGGTCCACCGCCAGCGGGATCGCGGCTTCGTCAAAGTCGAAACGGGGATGGTGGTGCGGATAGTCCAGCCCGCGCTCGGCGTTGGCCGATCCGACCAGGAAGAACGTGCCGGGCACCTTATCCAGAAAATAGGACATATCCTCGGCCACCATCATCCGGTAGTCGTCCAGGATGCGAACATCGGGCACGACACGGGCAAAGACTGGCCGTAAATGGGCGTTTACCTCAGCCGCATTGATCACCGGCAGGGTGAGTTGTTCGACACGCACCTCGGCCGAGCAGCCCAATGCCTCTGCGATCCCGCTCGATAGCTCGCGGATGCGACGCCCCAACAGCGCCATCATATCGGTTGTGAAGCCGCGAATCGTGCCACGCAGCAGCGCGTACGGCGGGATCACGTTGAACGAATCGCCCGCTTTGAACATCGTCACCGAGACCACCCCGGCATCGATCGGCCGGACGTTCCGGCTGACGATGGTTTGCAGCGCCGTGACGATCTGGCTGCCCGCCACGATCGGATCGCGCGCCTCGTTTGGGATGCCGCCGTGCCCGCCGCGCCCCGTAATTCGGATCTCAAAGTCGCCCGCCGACGCCATCAGCGGCCCATCGACCAGCGCGACCGTACCGACCGGCATTTCGTTCCACAGATGCAGCCCCAGCGCCACGTCCGGGGCCGGGTCGCGCAGCACGCCGTCCTCGATCATGGCGTTCGCGCCGCGCCCGATCTCTTCGGCGGGCTGGAAAATGAACTTCACCCGGCCCGCGATCTGCGAACGGCGCGCACTGAGCAGTTCCACTACGCCCAGCAGCACAGCGGTATGCCCATCGTGGCCGCAGGCGTGCATCATGCCCGGCGACTCTGACGCGTAATCGACCTCGTTTTCTTCGTAGACCGGCAGCGCGTCCATATCGGCGCGGACCAGCACCGTCGGGCCGTCCGCGTCGCCTTCGAGCAGGCCAACAACGCCCGTTTTCCCGACGCCTGTTTGCACTTCCAGGCCGAGCCGGGTCAGCTCACCGGCCACGATCCCGGCGGTGCGCACTTCCTGAAAGCCGAGTTCGGGGTGCCGGTGAAGATCCCGGCGGCGTGCGATCCAGTTGGACCGGCGCTCGCTGATCAGAGGCTTAAAGTCGATCAAGGATTCTGCTCCTGCCTGCTGCACTCATCTCAACTCAAAAACGCGAAACGACTCGGTATAGCGCCGCCCATCGCTGGCGAATTCGGGATCGATGTTATCCAACTGGCGCTTCATCATCGCTTCCATGTCCGCAATCTGGCTTTTGTGCTCGCGCAGCGCCGCGATCTTGATCTCAATGGTGCTCGTCACGTCTACCTTGGTGTTGGGATCGTGCGTGCCGCACAGATACACCTGCCTGACTTTGTGCGGCACCAGCCCTTCGAGCGTATAAAGCTCCGAGAAGCTCAGGTGATCGCGCGCGGTGGGGAACACGGCGTCGAGCGCCGCGTCACCAATGGCCCGGTGATCGGGATGGTTGATGTAGTTCATGCCGTACCAGCGCGCCGTCGGATCGTTCGTCACCACAATATCCGGCTTCTTGAGCCGGATCAGGCGTGTAAGCTGGCGGCGCAGATCAAGCGACACCTGAAGCTCACCATCCGGGAAGCGCAGAAAGATCACGTCCCGGACGCCCAGGCGGGCCGCGGCGGCGCGCTCCTCGCCTTCGCGCAGCGCCACCAGTTGATCGGACCGGGTATCAAAATCGCCCGATCCTTTATCGCCGCTGGTCGCCAGCACAAACACAATATCTTTACCCTCGGCGGCCCACTTAGCGAAGGTGGCCCCGCAGAAAAATTCGGGGTCGTCGGGGTGGGCAAAGATGCCCATCACCCGCTGTAACGGCTCGTCGGTCATAACTCGCTGCCCTGGTCGGGTCCTTTGTCATGCGAACGCCGCCGGCCCTGCCGCGAACGCCCCCGGCGGGACCCGCCCCGGCTGCGTCTCGGCTTCGGCTGCTGTTCGCCTTCCTGATCGTGTGCTGGGGGCTCATACGGTGGGCGCTCCTCGAAGCGGAGCACATCGTCCATGTCAACGGCGGGGATGTCGTCGTCCTCGTCTTCCACATCCTGATCGGTGGGGGCAGCTTTGCCCTGGCGCGCGCCACATTCGCACGGCCCATCACCGTGCTTGGAGCAGCCCGCCTCGGCTTTCGCTTTGAGCGCTTCGAACTCCTCCAGCGGGATGATGTCCTCACGGACGACGATATGCACGGTGTCTTCGACCAGCACCGAGACTGCATCACGCAGCGGGTAGACGTCGAGCACTTTGCCTTCGCCGTGCGGCGTGCCGATGCGCTTGTTGCGCTTGGGCAGCTGCTTGCGCGCCTCGACATACTGCTCGTATTCGTAGATCAGGCAGCAGCGCAGCCGCCCGCACATCCCGGTGATCTCGGTGGGGTTGAGCGAAATGCCCTGCGCTTTGGCCATCTTGATCGAGATCGGGCTGAAATCGGTCAGGAACGTGCTGCAGCAGCGTGGGATGCCGCATGCACCCATGCCGCCGAGCAGTTTCGCCACGTCGCGCGGGCCGACCTGCCGCAGCTCGATTTTGGCTTTGATGCTGCGCTGCAAGGCCGACCGCAGCCGGTTCGTATTCACCTTGTCTTCGGCCGTGAACATAAACGCCAGCAGCGTGCCGTCAAAATTGTACTGCGCGGCCACGAACTTCGTATCCTGAAAGCCGCCGATCTCCGCCGCCTTTTCGCGGCACATGATCAGCGCCTCGACCTCGCGCGCTTTCCAGAGCTTCTGGCTCATCATATCGGTGGGCGTGGCCAGGCGCAGGATCGGCTTGTAATCGCGCCGCGTGTCGTCGTCCTGCGGGGACAGCTTGTTCATCACCTGTCCCAATTGACGCCCGCGCGTGGTTTCGACCACCACCCAATCCCCGACCCGCAGGCTGGGCAGGTGGTCCGAACTGAAGTGGTAAAGCTTGCCGATTTCATAAAAGCGCACGCCGGCAATCGTGTTCGTAACGGTCTGGATGTGTTCTTCGTTGGTTGTCGTCATTGAATTCTTCCGACCATATATATCAGCAGGAGTCAGCAGGAGCCGGTATCAGCTTCGACTGCTGCGAACTTTTAGTACCAGTTGGCACTCCATCCATTCTAGTCGTTGTGAGCCGTTTAAGCCAGCCTTGTCTTGACAAGCCGCCGACGCCTGTGCTATAGTGCGAACATTAACCACTCAGTTTTGAGAAAGCGAGGCGTACATCGTATGGCAGACATCACAAGAACTGTGGTCCTTGTCGGTCAGGGTGCGCCTGCTTTCTGCGCCGCGTAACACATCCCGGGTTCTTCCACCGATTCTAGCGCAGATCCAGGCACGCCCGGCACCACTCCCGCCGGGTTTGAGGTGATTCCGTCTGGTGGCTGCGCGTTTGTTGTTGGCGGTCGTTCGCCATTGTTCCACCGGATACTCCCTCAGACGTTCCCTTTTTCACACCGCAGCATGTACAAACCCAAGCATAGGGAGTAACCGCGTTGTCTGCTTCAAAAACCAATCGACATCGTTTATCGAGTATGAACCGGAGCAATCACCGGGTATCGACGGGCGATCCGCACGAAGATGACCGTTTCGCCGCCTACGAAGATCAGTTCGCCCCAGAGCGCGTCGATCGGCAGGCGCGCCGCCAGCGCAAAACCCGAATGGTCCCGAAACCGAAAATCGACCAGGCCGAGATCGTCAGCGAAGTGGCTGACGCGGCCGGGCTGGAAAGCGGATTCCAAACCACCTACCAGCCGTCCAAGTACAAATCAGGCTGGCTGATGGAATCACTGGAATCGCTGTACGACCAGCAGTTTATCACCGACGTGCTGGCGCAGGTTAAAGGCGGCAAGGAAGCGAGTGTTTACTGCTGCGAGGCGCACGAATCGACCGGCGTGGATCTGCTGGCTGCCAAGGTCTACCGGCCGCGCATGTTCCGCCAGCTTCGTAACGACGCGATGTACCGCCAGGGGCGTGAGATCATCATGGGTGATGGGATGCGCCTGAACGACACCGATCAGCGCGAGATGCGCGCCATCGCCAAGAACACCGCGTTTGGGCAGAAGGTCCGCCATACATCATGGCTGATGCACGAGTACACGACTCTGAAAAATCTCTACCAGGACGGGGCGGCGGTGCCGCGCCCCTGGGCGGCGGGGGATAACGTCATCCTGATGGAGTATATCGGGGATGAAGCGACGGCCGCGCCGATGCTGAGCGCGATCCGCGTGGAGCGGGATGAACTGGAGCCGCTGTTTGACGAGGTCATGCGCAATGTCGAGCTGCTGCTCAAACACAACCTGATCCACGGCGACCTGTCGGCGTACAACATCCTCTATTGGGATGGCAAAATCACCCTGATTGACTTCCCGCAGGTGACGGATATTCGCTCGAATCCCGACGCGCACTATATCTTGCAGCGCGATCTCGTGCGGATCTGCGAGTATTTCGCGCAGCGCGGCTTGCGGCGCAACCCGATGAACCTGACCGCCGAACTGTGGTATCGCTACGGGTTTGGCGATCCCACCGGGGAGTAAACCAGCCTCACCCCCGGCGAGCTCGCCATGGCCGGTTCACAGCCCCTAACCCCCGAACCCCTTCCCCCAGCCAAGCTAGGGGAAGGGGAGCCACATGCCGCGCGCAACCCTCGCCCTGGCTTGGCCGGGGAGAGGGCAGGGTGAGGGGCGGTTTCCTGCATCGAGGGGTGAGGCTATCGTTCTCCGATCTCCTGGTAAAACTTCACCGCCGTCTTCATGCCGCGGCGGAAGGATTCGAGCGAGAATTTCTCGTTCGGACCGTGCAGATTGTCATCGGGCAGGCCGAAGCCCATCAGGATCACGGGGGCATTCAGCGCCTTCTGGAACGTGCCCACCACCGGGATCGAGCCGCCTTCGCGGATAAACACCGGGCGCTTGCCATAACCGAATTCATAGGCACGGGCGGCGGCCTGCATCTCGGGCAGGTCGGGATCCACCACGGCCCACATCCCGTCGTGGAGCTTGCGGACTTCGCTGGTCACGGTGGGCGGGGTCAGCGCGGCGACATGCGCGCGCACCAGCGCCAGGATCTCCTCCGGCATCTGATCGGGCACCAGCCGGCAGCTTACCTTCGCCAGCGCACGCGCGGGCAGCACGGTCTTGGCTCCCTCGCCGGTCCAGCCGCCCACCAGCCCGTTAATCTCCAGGGTGGGACGGATGCCCAGACGTTCGTGCATCTCGTAATCCGGCTCGCCCCACGGCACGCCGACGCCGGCCTCGCTCTTCAGCCGTTCCAGCGTGTATGGGACTTTGGCCAGTTCCGCCCGTTCTTCGGCGCTGATCCGCCGCACCCGGTCATAAAAACCGGGCACGGTGATATGGCCCTGCTCGTCGTGCAGCGCCGCCAGGATCTCGACCAATGCCTGCGCCGGGTTGTGGACAATGCCGCCGAATGAGCCAGAATGCAGGTCGTGTGACGGGCCGCGCACTTCGATCTCCATGTAGACCATGCCGCGCAGCCCGGTCACAATCGCCGGGCAATCCAGGGCAAGGATGTGCGAGTCCGACACCATGACCACATCCGCCGCCAGCAGGTCGGGGTGCTGTTCAACAAAGGAATGAATATTCGGCGAGCCGTTCTCTTCTTCGCCCTCGATAATGAATTTAATATTGACCGGCATCTGCCCGGTGGCGATCAGGCTGTGGACCGCGTTGATCTGCGTCAGGGTTTGGCCCTTGTCGTCGGTCGCGCCCCGCGCGTACAGGTTGTCGCTGCGGATTTCCGGCTCGAACGGATCGCTGAGCCACTGGTTTTCAGGATCATCGGCGGGCTGCACGTCATAATGGCCGTAGACCAGCACCGTCGGCGCATCGCCAGCGCCTAACCATTCCGCGTAGATCAGCGGGTTGCCGCTCGTTTCGAATGCTTCAGCGCGCGTCATGCCGATTGACCTGAACTGGTGAATGAGCCAGTCTGCCGCGCGCCGGATGTCGCCTTTGTTCTCGGTGGTGGTGCTGATGCTCGGAATCCGCACCCACGCGATCAGGTCATCCAAAAATTCCTGGTAATGCGCTTCCAAAAAATCGTAGGGATTCATTATGGCTCCTGAGTTCAATCGTCGGTCAAACGCCGCCATTATAACACCGCTTTCGCCAAGCGGCGGGCGCGATGTTATAATGCCAACTACCACCTGACATTAGGAACCCAGTTAATTACTATGACCGATTTATCATCTGCGCCGGTACCCCATCCCGAGCATCTGGCTACCCTGTACGAGATCACGCGCACGCTCAATTCCAGCCTGGACCTCGATGAAGTGCTGGAACACGTCATGGACCGCGTGATCGAAGTGACCCGCGCCGAGCGCGGTTTTTTGATGCTCTACAATGAGTACACCGGGGAACTGGAATTCAAGGTGGCGCGCGGCCTGGACCGAAAGGACCTTGAATCGCCCGAATTCCAGGTCAGCACATCGATTATTCGCAAGGTACAGCGGTCGCGGCAGGGGCTGCTGACCGATAATGCCCAGCACGATGACCGCTTCACTCGCGGCGAAAGCATCATGATCCTGGGCCTGCGCTCAATTTTGTGCGTGCCGATTCTGGTGAAAGATCGGTTTATTGGGCTGGTGTATGTCGATAACCGGCTGCATATCGGCCTGTTCAACGAGGGCCACCGCGATCTGCTGACTGCGTTTGCCAGCCAGGCCGGCGTTGCGATCGACAATGCGCGGTTGTACCGCGTGGCCGTCGAAAAGGGCCGCATGGAAAAAGAACTCCAGATGGCCAAAGATATTCAGCGTGGGCTGCTGCCGCACACCCTGCCGACTTTGAATGGCTATGACATGGCCGCGCACTGGCAGTCCGCGCGCGAAGTGGCCGGCGATTTTTACGACTGCTTCGAGTTGGACGATCACCGGCTGGGTGTCGTCATAGCCGATGTATCGGATAAGGGTGCGCCCGCCGCGATCTTCATGGCCGTTTCGCGCAGCCTGATTCGCGGCGCGGCCATCGCAACGAACACGCCCGAAGCTATGCTGCGCCAGACCAACCTGACCATCCTCAAAGATACCGAGTCGGGCATGTTCGTGACGGTGTATTATGTCATCCTCGAACCCGGGGGACACTTCATCGGCGTGAATGCCGGGCATAACCGGCCCCTGCTTTACCGGGCGGAGAGCCGCCAGCATGAATTTCTGCCGCGCGGCGGGCGTCCGCTGGGCTGGTTTGAGGATCTGCCCGTGCAGGCCATCCCCTACCAGCTTGAGCCGGGCGACATTCTGGTGTTGTATACCGACGGCCTGACCGAATCCGAGAATATGGTGGGCGAGCCGTATGGCGAGGAACGCCTGGTCAGCGTGGTCCGGGCGAGCGCGGCCCGCGCCGCCAGCGAGATCGTGCAGGCGATCACCGGCTCGGTGGTGGATTTTATGGGCGAAGCGCCGCCGTTTGACGATATAACCCTGATGGTAATTCGATATACCGGCTAGACGCCTGGAATACTCTTTACCCCTATCCCCCCGTCCCCTTTCCCCGCACGCGGAGAAACGGGGGCTCGTCTGGTTGCAGACGCGTATCAAGTCCCTCTCCGTTTACGGGGAGGGATTTAGGGAGGGGTAAAACATTCCGGCGCAGTGGATAACAAGGACGCATAACATCGTGGAAGAACGTCTTCAGAAGTTGATTTCGCAGGCCGGGATAACCTCGCGCCGCGCCGCCGAAGAGCTGATCCGGCAGGGGCGGGTGAGTGTCAACGGCAAGGTCGCCCAGTTGGGCGATAAGGCCGATCTCGCGCGGGATGTCGTCAGGGTGGACGGCGAGCCGCTCAAAGCGCCGCAGTTCGTCTATTATCTGCTCTACAAGCCGCGCGGCGTCGTCTCGACGAACAAGGCGCTGCCGCAGGACAAGCGCCGCATCGTGCGCGATCTCATCCCCTACAAAGGGCATCTCTATTCTGTGGGCCGGCTGGATGCCGACAGCGACGGGCTGATCCTGCTCACCAATGACGGCGATCTGGCCGACAGGCTGATGCATCCCCGCTACGGGCACCTGAAAACCTACGAAGTGCTGATCGAAGGGAACCCTACTCCCAAAACGCTCAACGTGTGGCGGGAGGGGATAGTGCTCGACGGCGAGCGCACCGCCCCGGCCAAGGTGCATGTCATCGATCGCGATGCCGACGAAACCCTGCTCGAAATCACCATGCGCGAAGGGCGCAAGCGCCAGATCCGGCGGGTGGCGCTGCTGCTCGGCCACGCGGTCAAACGCCTGACACGCGTCAAGATCGATTTTCTGGAGATCGGTCACCTGCGGCCCGGCCAGTGGCGCGAATTGTCGCCCAAAGAAGTTCAGTTGCTCAAGAAGAAACGCACCTGATGACCACGTCCCACTCCGCGGTACACCCCATCGTCCAGCATCAGGAGCGTTTTAACCTGCGCCGCCGCTTTTTTCGGGATGTGCTGCTGCGCTACATCGGCTTTGGCCTGCTGATCAGGCCGCACATCGAAGGGCGCGATCTGGTTCCCGCCAGCGGCCCCACCGTCTTTATCATGAACCACATCGGCGCGATTGACCCGTTCGTCATGGTGGCCGCGGTCCGATCGCGTTTTATCGTACCCATGTCAAAGGCCGAGAATTACAACCATCCGATTGTCGGGCTGATGGCGCGCAGTTGGGGCGCATACCCCGTGCGGCGCGGCGAAATTGATCGGCAGGCATTGGCGAGCACCCTCGCGCTGCTCAACGAGGGCTGGGCCGTGCTGATCGCGCCCGAAGGCACCCGTCACCCCAGCCTGTCTGAGGCGAAAGAGGGCATGGTCTATGTGGCGACCAAGACGGATGCGTGGATCGTGCCGGTGGGTCTGGATGGGACCGATCAGTTCCCTGGCAGCCTGAAACGCCTGCGGCGCGCGCCGGTCACGATCCGGTTCGGGCGGGCGTTCCGCCTGCGCACGGCCGGACGCGCCCGGATTCCCCGCGACGAGCTGCACCAGATGACCAGCGAAACCATGTTCCAGCTTGCCGCGCTGCTGCCGCGAACACCGCCGGGGCTTCTACCACGATCTGGACCAGATGACGACGGATTATCTCGACTTCGCGTGATTCTGTGGCTCTATTTGGCAGTATTCGGCGCTATCAGGACTCACTATAATCTGATTTACGCGGATATTGTAGTCTTAGGGAGACTTGAATGGCTCAAGGACCGTCCTACGCCTATTTCGAAGGCAAAATCGTTCCGATTGACGAAGCGAAGATCAGCGTCCGAACGCACGCCCTCCACTATGGCACCGGCGCATTTGGCGGCATGCGCGCCTACTGGAACGACCAGCAGGAAGAGTTGTACATCTTCCGTCCGCTCGATCACTTCCGGCGGCTGCTGAACTCCGGCAAGATTCTGCTGATGAAACTGCCCTACACGCCGGAGTTGATGCGCGACATCCTGATCGATTTGCTGCGGACAGAGAACTATCGCGGCCAGGACATTTATATTCGGCCCCTGATTTATAAATCCACCGAGCGCATCGGCGTGCAGCTTCACGACCTGGACGACGAATTTACCATGTTTGCCCAGCCGTTTGGCAGCTATATCCCCAACGAAGAGGGCGCGCGCGTCACCGTATCGGCGTGGCGGCGCATCGACGACAACACGATCCCCGCGCGCGGCAAGATCACCGGGGCGTATGCCAATTCGGCGCTGATCAAGTCGGATGCGGCGCTGTCCGGCTTCGATGAGGCGCTGGTGCTGGATCAGACCGGGCATATCTCCGAGGGCAGTGCCGAGAACTTCTTCCTGGTTCGCGGCGGGGTGGTGGTCACGCCGCCGATCTCGGCCAATATTCTGGAAGGTATCACGCGCCGCTCGGTGATCCAACTGCTGCAAGACGAAATGAACCTCGACGTTGAGGTTCGTGAGATTGACCGCACGGAAGTATTCGTCGCGGACGAGGCGTTCTTCTGCGGCACAGGCGTCCAGATCGTGGCGATTGCCGAGGTCGATCACCGCAAAGTGGGTGATGGCAAGCTCGGGCCGGTCGTCCGGCAGCTGCGCGAGTTATACTTCGACGTCGTGCGCGGCAAGATGCCGCGTTACTGCGACTGGAATGTGCCGGTTTACGGTACCCAGAAGTAGCCGGTCGCGCAGCACCAGCTTCGCCAGGATCAGGATCAGCCCGGCGCTCTGGATCATCCAATCCGTGTTTTCGCAGGTGACCCGTTCAGTCGAGAAGTCGCGCTGGTCGAAATACCAGCGCGCAAACATATAGACGATCGCCGAAAGCCCGGCCAGGATGCCAATCCCCCGGGCTTTTCCCTCGCGCGTGGACCCGGCCACCGCAAAGGGCCCGGCAAACATGATCACCCGGATCAAGTAGGTGCCGACGAACACCTTGGCATGGCAGGTTTCAGGGTCGTCATAGATGCCGTTATCGGGGTTGAACATATAACCAAACGCGAACGTCTTGTCGATAAACACGGCGAGCAGCACACCGATCGCAATATTCGTTCCAAAAGCGGAGCCTTCCATCAGCAGCATGACAACATTAATCAGAAACAGCCAGTAAAGCGCGATATCCCAGATCAACTGCTGGCCGCTGCCAGGGCCGATCGAACTGATAATCGTGCGGATGTCTTCCATCGTAATAAACTCCTGCGCGTCAAGGCCGGTTAATGCACATCTCGAATTCTACTCGAAACCTTGTCGCAGGAGAAATAGGAGAATTGGCTAGAGTCTCAGCGCAGCGGCGGCTGCCAGCCCTCGACGGGGAGCAGGTGCAGACGTGTCATCTGCTTATCGGCCGTGTACGGGAGCCGGAAGATCAACTGGCTGATCGGCGTATCGCGATCCAGGTCGTCCGGGCCGGGCTCAAAAATCGCCAGGATGCCCTCGTCGGGATATAACAGCACTGCACTGTCCACGTTGAGCAGCGTCAGGTTGCCCTGCGAGATGCCCACGGCGTCGGGCGGGCCATACCGGTCCAGCAGCCAGCCGAGCGAGCCGTAGCTGACCAGTTCGGCTTCGAGCGCTTCCTGCACGCCGATTGTGACCAGCAGCGTGCAGCCGTCTGCCTCGAAGCGCAGGCGTGGGGGACGCCCGCCGCGGCTGTCGGCCCGGCCAAACGCCGCCTCAAGCTGTGGGATAGTCGTTTCGCCAAGCTCAATGCGCTCCACGCTTTCGATCGGGAAGACCGACGTACAGTCGTCGGCGGGAGTGAGCGAGATCTCCGGCGGGCGCGTCGGAAAGGTGAACGGCGAGGTCACGGCCGGGGTTATCAGGACGGTGGGGGGCAGGGTGAGGATCGTGCCCGATGGCGTGGGAGTGCTGCGACCGGGTAATCCTGCTAGCCCGGCGGGCGCAGGTGAACGTAGAATCTGGGCAGCGCGGGTCCGGTCATCCTGACGCAGCCCCACCAGCAGGAGCAGCGCGGTGGCGGCTATGCCGATCAGGCACAGCGCTCGTAGTCGAACCGATCTCATCAACAGGATAAACACCTCAATGCATTGGCTTCAAACGCTTCATCACGACGGATCAGAGAACTATGTCTCCCCTCTCAGCCCTCAATATGGCGAAACGGTGCGCATCCGCCTGCGGATGGGCGACCACGCGCCGGTCCGCCAGGTGATGCTGCGATCCTTCCCCGACGGCGAGCAGCACTTTGCCCCCATGCGCATGACGGCGCACAAGCCGCCCGTTCGCTGGTGGGAAGCTGATCTGACCGCGGGGCAGCCGGTCGAGCACTACCGTTTTGTGCTGCAAGCCGATGACGGCCTCTGGTGGTACTCGGCGGCGGGTGCGACCCTCTATGAGCCATCCGACGCCACCGATTTCCGGCTGCTGGTCGGGTATGACTCCCCGGCGTGGCTTCAGGATGCCCTATTTTACCAGATCTACCCGGATCGGTTCGCCAACGGCGATCCAGCCAACGATCCGCGCCCCGACGAATACGAGTATCGCGGCGCATGCCCGCACACCTACCCGTGGGGATCGCCGCTGCCCGATGGCGTGCCGCGCACCACGAGCTTTTACGGCGGTGATCTGTTGGGTGTCGTGCAGCATCTTGATCATATGGAGCGACTGGGAGCCAATGCGATCTATCTGAACCCGGTCTTCGCGGCCTACTCCGTCCACCGCTACGATGTGATAGATTATACGCGCGTGGACCCGCACCTGGGCGGCGATGAGGCGCTGATTGCCCTGCGCCGCGCGCTGGATGAACGTGGGATGCGTTATATCCTGGATCACGTGCCGAATCACTGCGGCTATAAGCACCCGTGGTTCCTGGCCGCACAGGCCGATCCGAACGCGCCCGAAGCGGATTTTTTCACCTTTCGCCGCCACCCGGACGATTACCTGTCGTGGCTGGGTCATGACTCGCTGGTCACGCTGAACTACCAGAGCGCGGAACTGCGCCGCCGCATGTTTGACAACCCGGATGCCGTGTTCCGCCGCTGGCTGCGGCCGCCCTTTTCGGCGGATGGCTGGCGCGTGGACGTCGGGAATATGGTGGGGCGGCAGGGTACGATCCAGATGAACGCGGACGTTCTGCGGGGCATCCGCCGCGCCGTCAAAGAGACGCGCCCCGACAGCTACCTGATGGCCGAGAGCTTTTTTGACGCCAGCGCCCAGTTGCAGGGTGACCAGTGGGACGCGGTGATGAACTATATGGGTTTTGCCAAGCCGCTGTGGTCCTGGCTGCGCGACTACCGGGTAGAGTCCATGAATCTCCCCGAAAAGCTGGTGTCGCCGCTCCCGTTTGCGACGAGCACGCTCGATGAGTGGTGGCGGATGCGCCGGGCCGCGATCCCGTGGGTGGTCGCGTCGCAGCAGTACAACGTGGTCGGCAGCCACGATACCGACCGCATCCGCTCGGTGGTCGGCGGCAATGACGCCCTGCACCGGCTGGCCGTGGTCGTGCAGCTCACCTATCCGGGTGTGCCCGCGCTGTATTATGGGGACGAGATCGGCATGACCAACCTGTCCGATCTGCGCTCCGTGGCGTGCATGGACTGGGACGAATCCCGCTGGGATCACAGCCTGTTCGCGTTCTACCGCGATCTGATCGCGCTGCGCCGCCGATCCGCGACCTTGCAGCGCGGCGGTTTTCAGATGTTAGCAGTCGAGGCGGATACGTTTGCCTACCAGCGGGAAGGGCGCGATAATCGGTTTCTTGTGATCGCGCACCGGGGCACCACACCGCGCCCGGCGACTCCGCTGCCGGTGGCTCACGGCGGCATCGCGGATGGATCGCGCTTTGTCGAGCGATTCTCCGGGCAAGAGGCGCAGGTGAGCGGCGGCGCGCTGCGGGTGCCCGAACTGCCTCAGGGCGCGACGTTATGGGAGAGTGCCGAGTGACCGAAATTATTCACGTCGATGTGTATTGGGAAGGACCGGGCTGGTACGTGCGGCTGGTATCCGACGTCGAAGCGGGTAAAGAGCGGCACGAGTATCGCTTCATGGCCCCGCTCACCCTGCGCATTGACGAGTTACAGGGGAAGCTGAAAGAGTACGAGCGCCCGCCGTACTACCTGGCCCCGAAAGTCAAGCGCTGGCAGGCGCGCCCCGCCGATGACGCCGTCACCACCGTACACGACAAGTGAGCGTCGCCGATGACAAGCATTCTGGTAGCGGGTGACGTAACCTATAATGGCCTGATTTACGTCGAGCATTTCCCCGAGCCAAAATCACAAACGGTCTTCAGCAAAGGTTTCCTCGAGACGGTGGGCGGCACCGCAGCCGGCAAGGCGCTCAACCTGGGGCGGCTTGGCCTGGATGTGACGCTGCACAGTCTGATCGGGGATGACGCGCCGGGGCGGACCATCCAGCAGTTTTTCGCGCGGGAGCCGATCACGCTCACCACCGACTTCGATCCGAAGGGCACGCAGCGCCACATCAACCTGATGGACGACGAGGGGGGCCGCATCTCATTTTATGTCGCTTACGCCACCTTCGAGCCGGAGATTGATCTCGCGCGCCTGGGAGCGTGCATCGCCCAAAGCGATATCGTGGTGCTCAATCTGAGCAACTACTGCCGCCGGCTGATCCCGCTGGCGAAGCAGCACGCCAAACCTGTCTGGGTGGATATTCACGACTACGACGGGAAAAATCCCTATCATCAGGACTTTATCGACGGCGCGGACGTGCTGACGATGAGTTCCGACGCCATGCCCGATTACCGGCAGTTCATGGAGCAGCAGATTGACGCTGGCAAGCAGCTTGTCGTCTGCACGCATGGACGCCGGGGATCCACCGCGCTGACTGCGCAGAGAGATTGGATCGAGACTCCGGCGATCACGAGTTATCCGCAGCGCGATACGAACGGCGCGGGCGATGCGTTTTTCGCCGGGCTGCTCTACGGCCGTATACGGGGATACTCTGTGGAACGCTGCCTGAGGTTCGGCGCGATCACGGCGGGGTTGTGTGTCACCTCGCCGGAATTGTTCGATCCCGACCTGAGCGCCGCGAAAGTCGAGGCGGAGTACACGCGCCTGTTCGACGCATAAACGGTGCCAATACATTTTCTCTGCGGCCTATTTGGATAACTTCGGCCCATTGGATATAACCTCCTCTTACACGTTCTCGTTTTTTTATGCCGATTAGGCAAGTGGGCCGAGATTATGCGCATCCATCCATCTAAGTTTCTCTACGCTCTAGTCCCTCTGGTTGCCATTCTAGGTGTCCTGCCTCAGGATATTCCAGAGATGGCTCAACCCCGTCTACGCGCTCAATCCGAGGATCAGGTCCGGTTTGCCGTGATCGGCGATTTCGGGACGGGGGAAGAGGAGCCACAAGCCGTAGCCGACATGGTCAAAAGCTGGGATCCTGAGTTCATTATTACAACCGGCGATAATAACTATCCCGATGGCGCAGCCGAAAAAATCGATGAGAATATCGGGCAGTTCTACTACGAGTACATCTATCCGTATGCGGGCGCATACGGGGCGGGTGCTGAGGAAAACCGGTTCTTCCCGACCCTGGGCAATCACGACTACGACACGGACAATGGCCAGCCTTATTTTGATTATTTCACCTTACCGGGTAACGAACGATACTACGATTTCACCTGGGGGCCGGTGCACTTTTTTGCCCTCAACAGCAATGACGAGGAACCGGATGGGATCACCGTGGATTCAGCGCAGGCTCAATGGTTGAAAACGCAGTTGGCTGCTTCTGATAAGCGCTGGAAAATCGTTTATCTTGCGAATCCTGTCTTCTCCTCAGGAAGCAAACACGGTTCAGACCCTGACCTTCAGTGGCCCTTCCTGGAATGGGGTGCTACGGCGGTACTAACGGGTGATGATCACTTATACGAGCGGATCATGGATCAGGGTTTCCCTTATATAGTCAATGGGGCGGGAGGTGCTAACCTCTACTCGTTCGGGAGTCCCATCAAAGGCAGCGAAGTCAGGTATAACAAGCTGCATGGGGCCATGCTAGTCGAGGCCACACCCGAAACGATCACCTTCGAGTTCTATTCCGTCCTGAACGGCGGCACCTTAATCGACAGCTATACGATGGATGAGCAGATCCTGGCTGAGGTCCAGACCTTTGCTCGGCAGCGGGCAGCCAAGCTTGTCTTTACCCCTGAAGCTGATACCTATGTCGAACAAGAGAACCCGTCCACCAACAATGGCTTATCCGATGAACTGCGTGTGGATGGCGGTGAAGACCCCAGTGTGGAATCCTATCTGCGCTTTAATGTCACGGGGATGACCGGCCCTGTCACAACGGCGACCCTGCGGTTGTATTCAAAAGGCGGTACCGCAGACGGGCCAGCCGTCAATCGCGTAACGTGGGAGTGGACGGAAGGTGAGCTTACCTGGGAAAACAGCCCCGGCCTGGTTGGATCTCCTATTGATGCATTGGATAAAGTGCAGGGAAATCGCTGGGTCGAAGTCGATGTCACCCCACTCGTCGAGGGTGATGGCACCTACACGTTTGTTCTCGTGGGAGAGAATGAAGATGGTGTCGCGTTCTCTTCGCGCGAAGGAGAGTTCCCGCCCGAATTGGTGGTGACGACGGCTGAATGACCGGGAATCGACGCCTTTCTATTGTTGACATACGCTCAACCGGACAACTCAACAAATCCGCGGCAAGATTTCACCCAGCGGCATATCGACCACGCGCCGCCCGCCGATCGCCGTCCGCGCCACGACCATCCCTGGATGCTCATCCACGACGCGCCCGATGATCGCGCTCTCCTGCCCGAGCGGATGCTGCCGCATGGCCGCGAGCACCGCGTCGGCGTGTTCGGATGGCACCACCGCCACGAGCTTCCCCTCGTTGGCGACGTACAGCGGATCGATGCCCAGGATCTCACAGGCGGCCATCACCGCCGGGCGGACGGGCACCGCCGATTCGTCCAGCGCGAAGCCCACGTTCGAGCTGTCCGCCAACTCATTCAGCACCGCCGCCAGACCGCCCCGTGTCGCGTCGCGCAGGCAGTGAATATCCTGGGTAACGTCCAGCATCGCCGCGACCAGCGTATGCAGTGACGCGCTGTCGCTCACGATCTCTGTCTCAAACGCCAGCCCCTCGCGCACGGACATGATCGCCATGCCGTGATCGCCAATCGTGCCGCTGACGAGGATCACGTCGCCGGGGCGCGCGCCGTTCGCCGCGATCTGCACGCCGGGCGGGACCAGCCCGATCCCGGCTGTGTTGATATACACGCCGTCGCCGTGACCCTGGTTGACGACCTTCGTATCGCCCGTCACCAGCAGGACGTTCGCCGCTTTGCAGGCGTTCGCCATCGAGGTGGTGATCCGCCCCAGGTCGTCCATCAGCAGGCCCTCTTCGAGGATAAAGCCTGCCGAGAGGAACAACGGCTGCGCGCCGCTCATTGCCAGATCGTTGATCGTGCCGTGTACCGCCAGGCTGCCGATGTCACCGCCGGGGAAAAACAGCGGATGCACCACAAACGAATCCGTGGTAAACGCCAGCCGCGCCCCGTTGATCTCGATCACGGCCTGATCGTTCAGTTCGGACAGCGCCGGGTTATCGAACAGGGGCACAAACAAATGCCGGATCAGGTCGGCGGACAGCCGCCCGCCGCTGCCGTGTCCCAGCACGATCTGCGGATAGTCGCGCAGGGGAAGCGGGCACACAAAGCCTTGAAAGTTCGGTGTGTCGGTCATGATGGGTCTCAGTGCAGATAACAATTAGCGATAAACACAGTTCGGGTATACCCCGACGCGAGTATACCCGAACCCCAGCTAATCGCTAAAAGCTAACGGCTAATCGCTGTCTTACGCCGTCTCGTGCTGCATCTGTCCCAACGCCATCCCGCGCCGCAGCGCCGACGAGTTCAATTCCTGCATATGTGCTTTGCGCGGAGCGAGCTTCTCCAGCAGCACCGCTTCGATCGTCTCGATCTGGACCAGCGGGCGGCGGGCCAGCAGCGCGCCGAGCAGGACCATGTTGGTGATCTTCGCCTGTCCGAGTTCGGTTGCGGCGGCGGTCGCCGGCAGCAGCACGATCTCGATATCGGGGCGCTGCGGCGGTCGGACGATCATCGACTCGTTGACGACCAGCAGCCCGCCCGGTTTGACCAGCGGCTCGTATTTTTCGAGCGGACGGGTTGTTAAACACCACGCAGATGCTCGGATTCTGGCACACGGGCGATCCGATCGGCTCGTCGCTGACGACGACGGTACAGTTCGCCGTGCCGCCGCGCATCTCCGGCCCGTAGGACGGAATCCACGTCACATGTTTACCCTCGGCCAGCGCCGTATACGCGAGAAGCTGCCCGGCGAACAGCACGCCCTGCCCGCCAAACCCGGCAAAGATGATCTCTTCGTGCATCGTCTACCGCTCCTTTGCCAGCGCTTGTACGGCGTCCAGGACTTTATAGTCGCCCAGCGGGAAGTACGGGATCATGTTCTTTTCGACCCAGTCCAGCGCCTCGACCGGCGTGATCCCCCAGTTCGTCGGGCACGACGAGAGCAGTTCGACCATCGAAAAGCCGAGTCCCTCCAAGCTGGACCTTAAACGCCGTGCGGATCGCCTTTTTGGCCTTGTTGATCTCCTTGACGTTGTGCAGCGAGCGCCGCACGACGTACGCGGCGCCTTCCAGCCCGCTCAGCAGTTCGGCCATTTTCATCGGGAAGCCGGCCATCTCCACATCGCGCCCGGTGGGTGAGGACTTGGTCCACTGGCCGGGCAGCGTGGTTGGGGCCATCTGGCCGCCGGTCATGCCGTAGATCGCGTTGTTGATAAAGATCGTGGTGATATTCTCGCCGCGCATCGCCGTGTGGATGATCTCCGCCGTGCCAATCGCCGCCAGATCGCCATCCCCCTGGTAGGTGAACACGACGTGATCCGGCATCAGGCGCTTGATCCCGGTCGCCATCGCCGGGGCGCGTCCGTGCGCGGCTTCCGCCGCATCGACATTGAAATAGTTGTAGGCCAGGACAGAGCATCCTACCGGCGCGACCAGAATCGTCTGTTCGCGCACGCCCAGTTCATCCAGCACTTCGGCCACCAGCCGGTGCGCGATGCCGTGTGTGCAGCCGGGGCAGTAATGCGTAGAGACATCCCGCAGCGACTCAGGCCGCTGGTAACACAATCTGTTCTTCCATCGTCTGTACAGCACCCATTTCGCCCATCCTATCCGACGCTAATCTTCTCATACAGCGCGGCGATCTCGTCATAGATCTCTTCGGGCACGGGCACCACGCCGCCCGTCCGGCCGTAGAATGACACCGGCACCTGTCCGCCCGCCGCCAGCCGCACATCTTCGAGCATCTGGCCGGCGTTCATCTCGACCACGAGGAACGCATCGATCTGGTCGGCCAGCGCCGAGAGCCGTTTTTCGGGGAACGGCCACAGCGACACCGGGCGGAACAGCCCGACTTTCATCCCTTCGCGGCGCGCCTGTTTGACGGCCGTCTCCGCGATGCGTCCGGCCATGCCATATGCCACGATCACCAGCCGCGCGTCGTCCATCGCCTGTTCGACATAGCGCTGTTCGGCTTCGTGGATCACCTTCAGCTTGGCTTGCAGGCGGTCGTTCACTTCTTCCAGCGCCGGGGCGCTCAGTTCGAGCGACGTGATGATATTCGGTTCGCGGCCATGCGCGCCGGTCAGCGCCCAATCGGGCCGATCCTTGCGGAGCGGCTGCATCGGCGGCAGTTCCGCCGGTTCCATCATCTGGCCGAGCAGCCCATCTGCGACGACCAACACCAGATGGCGGTACTGATCGGCCAGGTCGAACGCCAGCACCATCAGGTCGATCGCTTCCTGCACCGAGGCGGGCGCAAGCACAATCGGGTGATAGTCGCCATGCCCGGCGGAGCGCGTCACCTGGAAGTAGTCCGACTGCGACGGCTGGATATTGCCCAGGCCGGGGCCGCCGCGCATCACGTCCACCACGACGGCGGGCACTTCGCTGCACGGCGATATACGAAAAACCTTCCTGCATCAGGCTGATGCCGGGGCTGGATGACGACGTCATCGCGCGCGCGCCGGTGCACGCCGCACCATACACCATATTGATCGAGGCCAGCTTCGCTTTCCGCCTGGATAAACACGCGGCCCAGTTCCGGCATGCGCCGGGACATGTGTTCCAGCAGTTCCGTCTGAGGCGTGATCGGGTAGCCAAAATAGGCTTCCACCCCGGCCCGGATCGCGGCTTCGGCCAGCGCGACATTGCCTTTCATAAGTTCTACAGCCATAAGTCTCTATCTCTCCTACACCGTCGCGGCGCGGCACCCTGGCCGGCACCTGACGATAGACGGTAATACATACATCGGGACAGGCCACCGCGCAGAGCGCGCAGCCCGTGCATTTGCCCTCGGGATCGACCAGCGCGGCGGGATAATAGCCCTTCACGTTGATATGATCCGTCACCATCTCGATCACGTCCTGGGGACAGGCGATTTTGCACAGGGTGCAGCCCTTGCAGTTCTCCTCGCGTAATCTCGATGCGTCCCTTTGCCATAGCTATTTGCTCCTTCAAATACTAATTTCCGCGCTTCCGTATTTTTTATTGCCTCATACGACCCTCTCCATGTGTAGGCGTATTGTAATCCGCCAGGAGCAGGGCTAACCTCCGCTTTCCCTGCATGCGGGGAAAGGGGCAGCGGGTGGCGTTAACCTCCAAGCACCTGGACGACTGAGGCTAATCGTCCCCCGGCATCACCGGCACGAAAAACCTCGGCACGCGATAAAGCTGCTCGGCGGCCTCGGCCAGTTCCGCGCGGAACTTGGGATGCGCAATATCGACCAACTGGCGCGCGCGATCATGCACCGTCCGCCCGAACAGATCCGCCACGCCAAATTCCGTGGCCACATAATGCACGTCGTTACGCGATGTCACCACGCCAGATCCGGGCGTCAGCGTGGCGACAATGCGGCTGATGCTGTCGTCGCTGGCGGTGCTCAGCAGCGCGATGATCGGCATCCCGCCCTGGCTGCGTGCCGCGCCGCGCACAAAGTCCACCTGCCCGCCCACGCCCGAATAAAAGCGCGTGCCGATGCTGTCCGCGCACACTTGCCCGGTCAGATCGACCTGGATCGCGGAGTTGATCGACACCATCCGGTCATTTTTGGCGATGTTGAAGGGGTCGTTGACGTATTCGGTGGGGTGCAGCTCGACAATCGGGTTGTCGTCCACGAAGTCGTAAAGGCGCTGCGTACCGAGCACAAAGCCGGCCACGATCTTGCCGGGGTGGAACGTCTTTCGCTCATTGGTGATCACGCCGGCTTCCACCAGGTCGACCACACCATCCGAGAACAGCTCGGAATGCACGCCGAGATGCTGGTGATTGTACAGTCTCTCGACGACCGCATCCGGAATGCCGCCGATGCCCATTTGCAGCGTCGCGCCATCCGGGATGATACCCGCGATATGGTTGGCGATGGCTTCCTGTTCCGGCGTCGAGGCCGCCAGCGGGACTTCGGGCAGCCGGTAATCCACTTCGACCACGTAATCGAGCTTGGAGACGTGGATAAAGCTGTCGCCCAGCGTGCGTGGCATGTGCGGGTTGACTTCCGCGATCACGATCTTGGCGCTGTCGGCGGCGGTCTTGGTCACGCCCACCTCGACGCCATAGGAGCAGTAGCCATTTTTGTCCGGCGGAGACACCTGGATCAGCGCCACGTCAATCGGCAGCCGTCCCGACTTAAATAGCCCCGGGATCTCGGACAAAAATACCGGCGTGAAATCGGCGCGGCCATCGTTTACCGCGTCGCGCACATTATCGCTGATAAAGAGCGAGTTCACGCGGATATGCGGCGCCATTTCCGGGCGGACATAATCAGCCTTGCCGATGGTCAGCACCTGGATGAGCTTCAGATTTTCCAGTTCCATGGCGCGCACGTTGAGAGCTTCCATCACCCGCTGCGGCACGGAGCAGTTGCCCGTGACAAAAATGCGGTAGCCGGAGCGCAGCACGCGCAAGGCTTCCTCCGCGGTCACTTTTTTAGGTTCGTACTGGTTTAACCAATCCATAGAGTCTTATCTCGTTTCGCCGCAGGGATTTCAGGGCGTGGGAACCGCGCTGCGCAGCACCTGGTGCGTCGCCTCGCTGAGCCGCTTGATCCCTTCGACAATCTGATCTTCGTTCATTACCGAGAAGTTCAGACGGGCCGTCGGCGGCGGGTTGGGGATCGTGTAAAACGCGAAACCGGGTACAAACGCCACGTTGCGCCGCACGGCTTCATCGAACAGCGCCTGGATGTCGACGCGATCCGGGAAGTGTGCCCACAGGAACAGCCCGCCCTGGGGGTGAGTCCATTCGACTTCCGGCGGCATATAACGATCCAGCGCGCCGAGCATGACATCCCGCCGCTTGCGGTAGACCTCGCGCAGGGTTTTGATATGCTCGTCGATAAAGCCGTCTTTGGCGACCTCGTACACGACCATCTGGTTGAAGGTCGCGGAATGCAGATCGGCACCCTGCTTGATCTGGACGAATTTGGAGATCACCTCGGGCGGCGCGACGATCCACGCCACGCGCAGCCCCGGTGCCAGCGTCTTGGAGAAGGTGCTCAGGTAGATGATATTGCCGGTGTAGCAGTTGCCGTTGTTGCCGGACAGCTCCGCATCTACCTCGACCAGCGGCTTCTGGTGCTCCCCTTCAAAGCGCAGCGCGCCGTAGGGGTCATCTTCAACAATCGGCACGCCGTGCTCCTGGGCGATTCGGATCAGTTCGACGCGCCGGTCCGCCGAGAGCGTGGTCCCGGATGGGTTCTGGAAGTTCGGCACGATGTACATGAACTTGGGACCGTGGCGCAGCATGTCGGGCACGCACGCGGATACAATCCCGTTTTCGTCGGCTGGCACGCCGATATAGCTCGCCTGGTACGCGTTAAATGCTTGCAGCGCGCCCAGGTAGGTCGGCTCCTCCACGAGGATATGGTCGCCGGGGTTGATGAGTAACATGCCGATGAATGAGAGTGCTTGCTGTGAACCGGAGGTGATCAGAACATTATTGGCGTTCGCACAAATATTATAGCGGCTCAGGCGCTCGGCGATCATCTCCCGGAGCGGGAGATAGCCTTCGGTCGGGCTGTATTGCAGCGCGACGCGCGCCTGCTCGGCCAGAACCCGCTGGCACGCTTCTTGAAAACGTTCAACTGGAAAATATTCTGCGGCGGGCAGTCCACCCGCAAAAGATATAACTTCGGGCCGTTGCGTAAACTTAAGTAATTCTCGGATGATCGAACTGGTTAGGCCCCGCGTGCGCAAGGCATAACGCGACTCCCACAATGTGCTGCTCATTATGCTGTGTTTCGCTCTCCTTACTAGGTCTGATCATAAATAGTTTCCCCCTTTTGCTCTAACTATAGGCGCGTGAACACCCCACAACAAGTATCGTCTGCCATGAGGCGTCACGCGCACTGTCACTAGAGCGGTGGATCGCCGCCCGGCGCTGCAAGCACCGAGCTATTCATCGGAAGGGCCGTGAACGGCCCTGACCCCACACATTTCATGCAGCCCGGCGGGGCGATCACTCCGGGTCTACTCTATTGTCTCCACATCCCAGATCCCGGTGGCGAGATACTGATTGATCGAGCGGGCCGCCTGCCGGCCATGCCCCATCGCCAGGATCACCGTCGCCGCGCCGATGGCAATATCGCCGCCGGCAAACACGCCCACTTTGGAGGTCCGCATCGTATTCAGGTTGGTCTTCACCGTGCCGTGGCGCGCATCGACCTCCAGCCCGGTCGTCGTGCGGGGAACCAGGGGATTCGGCCCGTTGCCAATCGCCACGACGACGGTATCCACATCGATCGTGAATTCGGAGCCCGCCACCGCGACCGGGCGTCGCCGGCCCGATGCATCCGGCTCGCCCAGTTCCATGCGGATGCACTCGACCTGGCACACGCGCCCCTGCTCATCCCCAATGTAGCGTATCGGGTTGTGCAGCAGCTTGAAGATCACGCCTTCCTGCTGCGCGTGATGGATTTCTTCGATACGGGCGGGCATTTCCGCTTCGGTGCGCCGGTAGATCAGATAAACTTCACCCGCGCCCAAGCGGACAGCCGTCCGCGCCACGTCCATCGCCACGTTGCCGCCGCCGATCACCGCGATCCGCTCGCTGATGGCGACGGGCGTCGCGCAGTTGGGGAAGTCATACGCGCGCATCAGGTTCACCCGTGTCAGGTACTCGTTGGCCGAATATACGCCGCACAGGTTTTCGCCGGGCAGATCCATAAACCACGGCAGGCCGGCTCCCGTCCCCAGGAAGATCGCGTCATGCCGTTCCATCAGGTCATCAACCGTCTCGGTCTGGCCGATCACGTAGTTGAACAGGATCTCGACGCCCATCTGCCGCACGACCTCCACCTCGGCGTTGACGATCGCTTTGGGCAGCCGGAACTCCGGGATGCCGTACATCAGCACGCCGCCCGGCGCGTGCAGCGCCTCGTAGATGGTCACATCGTGCCCCGCCCGCCGCAGATCGATCGCCACGGTCAGCCCGGCGGGTCCGCAGCCCACCACGCCGACGCTCTTGCCGGTCGGCGCACCGACGGCAGGGATCGCAAGCGCACCTTTCACCCGCTCCCAGTCGGCGGCGAACCGTTCGAGCCGGCCGATGGCAACCGACTCGCCTTTTTTGGCGAGCACGCACTCTTTTTCGCACTGCGCTTCCTGCGGGCACACCCGGCCGCAGATCGCCGGCAGCATGTTCGTCTCTTTGATCTTGCGGATCGCGCCCTCAAAATCGCCGGTGGCAATATGCTGCACAAACGCCGGGATGTCGATCCCCACCGGGCACCCGGCGACGCAGGTTGGCTTTTTGCACTGGATGCAGCGATTCGCCTCCAACACGGCGATCATCTCGTCCAGGCCGTAGGGTACTTCGAGGAAATTGGCGCGGCGCTCGTCGGGCGGCTGCTCCGGCATCTCCTGGCGGGGGATCTGCATCCGCTCTTTGGGCTTGAGCGCTTGCAGCCGTTCGATTTCTTGCGGGTCCGGTGAATGATGGTTGTTGCCCATGGAAGATCCTTAGCTGCTCTGAGGAGCGCGGCACTCGTCGCGGTACTTGGCGTAGGCCAGGCGCTCTTGCTCTTTGTAGAACGCCTGACGTTTCATCAGTTCGTCAAAATCGACCTGGTGCCCGTCGAAATCGGGACCTTCGACACAGGCAAATCTCATTTTGCCGTCCACCGACACCCGGCACCCGCCGCACATGCCCGTCCCATCGACCATGATGGGGTTCAGGCTGACCATGGTGCGGATGCCGTGCGCTTTGGTAAGCACGCTCACGAACTTCATCATGATCACCGGCCCGACGGCGAAGACAAAATCGATCTTGCGGCCGGATTCGATCAGGCGGGTGAGGACATGGGTCACCAACCCCTTGTCGCCGCAGGAGCCGTCATCGGTGCAGATCAGCACCTCGTCCGACGCGCGGCACAGCTCCTCCTGCATCACCAGCAGTTCTTGACTCCGCGCGCCCAGGATCGAGATCACCGTGTTGCCCACCTGCTTGAGGGCCTGCGCGATGGGATGTGCGGGCGCGATGCCGATCCCGCCGCCGATCACCACGGCGGTGCCATAATTCTCGATATGCGTCGGCGCGCCCAATGGCCCGACCACGTCCAGAAACCGATCGCCAGCGGCCAGCGTCGCCATCTGCGTGGTGGACCGGCCCACGGCCTGCACCACCAGCGAGATCGTGCCGCGCTCCGGATCCGCGTCGGCAATGGTGAGCGGGATGCGCTCGCCCTGTTCGTCCATCCGCACGATGACAAACTGCCCGGCCTTACGACGCCGGGCAATCAAGGGGGCTGAAACAATATATTGGTTGATATTCTCAGCTAGAAGATTGTTTTCTAAAATGTCGTTCACTGCACGCTCCGGACATGGTTGATGAGCCTCGCTATATATTTTTATCTACTTTTGTTTAAAAAAATAGATGCTGAATGAACCTTTCACCTGTGAAGAACGTCACGTCGCGGTTCGTGAAAAACAAAACGACCCGCCGCGATGGGCAGGTCGTCGACTGGGGAGGCAGGATTCGAACCTGCGAATAACGGCTCCAAAGGCCGCCGCCTTAGGCCACTTGGCGACTCCCCACTGCGCGTCGCATTATAGCATAGCGCGTCCCCGCCCGGCAAGAGTGGGCGTGCTGGCTTGAAAGCATAAAAGATTCACCACAGAGGGCACAGAGACCACAGAGAAGAACATAATTAAGAGAGAAAAACAGAGGAGTTAACCCGGCTGCGCATGTTACAGCAAAGGGAAAGAGATCTTTTTTCTCTTACCACTCCCTTGCTTTTCTCCGTGCCCTCTGTGTCCTCTGTGGTGATTATTTTTTGCCCCGTTTGCCGGCCGCGCGCCCACCCGCTATACTTCTCTTAAGGAGAGGTTTTCTACCGGGCATACCCCGTTTGATGTTCGCTAGCTACGTTTGTACTTTTCATGAAAGGATTGTTTCTCTATGAAACCCAAACACGGTTTGATTCTGCTGGTGGTGGCCGCGCTGCTGTTCGCCGGTTTCCCCGTGGCGGCGCAAGATGACGTGACCCTGGTCGTGTGGGATAACTGGACCCGCGATGCCGAGCAGGAGATGATCGAAACCCTGAACGCTGAGTTCGAAGAAGCGCACCCCGGCGTCACGATCCAGCGTGAAATCTATGCTACCGACGACCTGACGAATATTCTGCCCCTGGAACTTTCCAGCGAAAACGGTCCTGACGTCACCATGATCAACCAGGGATACGGTGGGATGGGTGCGCTGGTCGAAGCCGGGCTGCTGCTGCCCCTGAACGACTACGCCGATCAGTATGGCTGGTGGGATCGTTACGCGGCGGGCCTGCACAGCCGCAACAGCTTCAGCGAAGATGGCAAGCAGTTTGGCGTCGGCAACCTGTACGGCGTTTCGGTGACGGCGGAAGTCGTGGGCGTGTACTATCACCGCGACCTCTTCGAGTCGCACGGCCTGGAAATTCCGCAGACGCTGGCCGAGATGGAAACGCTGATGAACGCCCTGATCGCCGCCGACGTGACGCCGATCGTGTTCGGCAGCCTGGACGGCTGGCCGGCGATCCACGAATTCAGCGTGCTGCAGGGCACCGAGATCACCCTGGACGAACTCGACGCGTTCATGTACCGGCTCGAAGGGGGCACGTTCAACACGGAAGCCAATCTGAAAGCCGCTCAAAAGCTGGTCGAGTGGGTGGACATGGGCTATTTCTCGCCCGGTTTCGCCGGCATGGATTACGACGGCGCGACCTTTGGCGCGTTCCTCAACCAGGAAGGCGTGATGTGGATCACCGGCAACTGGATGACTGGCAGCATTGTCGAAGAACTGGGTGAGGAAAGCGTGGGCTTCTTCCCCTTCCCGTCGAATGAACCCGGTGTACCGGCGATCGTGCCCGGCGGCGTTGGCCTGGCCTATGGCATCCGCGCCGGCAGCGAGCAAGCCGATCTCGCCGCTGAGTACATCGACCTGATCACCGGCCCGCGCGCCGCTCAGGTGCTGTTTGAACATGGTTTCTTCCCGGCGACGGCCATCGATCAAAGCCTGCTCACCGAAGGCACCCTGACCGCCGATATGTTCCACGTATGGGAGGCCGTGGGCGCGGCCAACGCCGTTGGTCACTGGCTGGACTGGACCTCTCCCAATATTGCCGAAAACCTTCAGGAATTGATGGGCAAGCAGGTCACGCCGGAGGAGTTTGTCGCGGATGTGGAGGCGGACTACACCGCCGAGTAGCGCCTTTATTGGCCTATTCCAACCAAATCAGGGTAACATGCGTAGGGGCGTATTGCGATACGCCCCTATCGATTGTGTTCAGATTGACGTTGCGAAGCATCTCCCTGCCAGAAAGGTCAACCGGTGATCGGGCATTTTTTCGATGCGATGGCACGCAGGGGCCGGCCCTACGAGCGAGTTCATCACGCCTATCTGTATATCCTGCCGGGATTTGTGATCTACCTTGTGTTTGTGCTCATCCCGATTGTGAGCACCGCCCGCTACAGCCTGACCGAGTGGACAGGCTTCAGCGACCCAACGTATATCGGCCTGGATAATTACGAAAAACTGTTTGACGATGAAAATTTCTGGAATGCGCTGGGCAACAATATCTTTTTCGTGTCGTTTTATACCATCCTGCCCATCATGCTCGGCCTGCTGCTCACATCGCTGTTGACGCGCGGCCAGCTTAAGGGCATGGCGTTTTTCCGCACCGGCCTGTTTGTCCCGCAGGTGATGAGCGCCGTCGTCATCGGCATCATCTGGCGCTGGATATTTGATTATCGCGGGCCGCTGAACCAGTTCCTCACCGATGTCGGGCTGAACGAACAGATCAAGCCGTGGCTGGGTGATTTCGTCTGGGCACCCACCGCAACCGGGCTGGTCGGGAGTTGGGTGCAGTATGGCCTGTGTATGGTGCTGTTCATTGCCGGGGTGCAGTCCATCGCGGAAGAACTCTACGACGCGGCCAAGGTGGACGGGGCGAGCGCGTGGCGGCAGTTTTTTCATATCACGCTGCCCGGTCTTCAGCAGCAAATCCTGGTGGCGTTTGTGCTGACGTTCATCGCGGCGCTGCGCGTGTTTGATCTGGTCTTTGTGCTGACGCGCGGCGGCCCCGGCCAGGAGACGAAAGTCGTGAGTATGCTGATCTACGAAGAAGCCTTTGAAGAGCACCATGCCGGCTACGGCTCCGCGATGGCGCTGGTGATGACCGTGCTGATCGTCACCGTGTCGGCGGTCGTGTTTTACCTGCAATCGCGCCAGGAGGGAGACGATTATGCGGGCTAGCCTGGGGCAAAAGCTGCTCACGTATGGCATTCTCGGCGCGTTTCTGCTGCTGGCGGTGATGCCTTTTGCCGGCAACGTCCTGACCTCGCTCAAGACCCGGCCCGAACTCTCGGCGGGCCTGTTCACCCTGCCCGAAAGCTGGCAGTGGAGCAACTATTCCGAAGCCTGGGAGGGCGCGCGCTTCAGCGACTTCTTTATCAACAGCATCCTGGTGGTCGTGCCGGTGGTCGTGATCTCGATCATCCTCTCCATGCTGTCCGGCTATGCCTTTGGCATGATGTCTTTTCCGGGCGAGAAATTTCTGCTGCTGCTCATTATTCTTGGCCTGATGGCCCCCATGGAAGCGGTGATTATCCCGCTCTGGCATTTCATGGAGGTGCTGCACCTGCGCGATACCTACTGGGCGCTCATTCTGCCCCAGGTCGCGCTGAGCTTCTCGTTTGGCACCTTCTGGATGCGCGCGCATTTTAAGGGGATCCCGCGCGATCTGGTCGATGCGGCCGTGGTGGATGGCTGCAACACCTCACCATTCTCGCCGCGGAATGTCCTCTGGCGGATTCTGTTTCCCCTGTCCGGCCCGGCGCTGATGTCGCTGGTCGTGCTGCTGTTCATGTGGACGTGGAACGAGTTTTTCCTGGTGTTGGTGCTGGGTGGGTCGGAACTCCGCACGCTGCCGGCCGGATTGGCCCTGCTGCGGGGTCGTTATTCGTCCGATATCCCCGTGATGGCCGCCGCCTCGACCATCGTCTCGCTGCCGGTGCTCGTGCTCTATTTCCTGTTCCAGCGCCATTTCATCCGGGGCATGGTGTCGGGCGCGGTGAAAGGATAGCCGTTAGCTGTAGCGATTAGCTGTTAGCCGTTAGCTAAAAGCGACCAAGATTGCACGTTGCGAATTCTCTGATGAGGTTTGATGTTCAAAACAGGCAACGGGCGGCCTTCGTAGGGGCAACCCTTGGGTTGCCTTGGGCGGGGCAAGCCCCGCCCCTACAGGAAGCGACCACACCAGTCCATTTCTCCCCTCGCCGCGCGTGGAGAGGGGCTGGGGGTGAGGTAAACAACTGCCGCCCTCCCCTTTTCCTGGTTTGACCGGGGAGAGGGCAGGGTGAGGGGCGTTTTCTCGCTTTTCGCTAACCGCTAACTGCTAACCGCTAAATGCCGCTCTACTGCGCCGTATATCCCCCATCGACCAGCAGTTCCGCGCCGGTGACAAACCGCGCCTCGTCCGACGCGAGATACAGCACCGCATAGGCTACGTCCAGCGGCTCGCCGGTGTGCCCCAGCGGGTGGATCGCGTTGCGCCCCTCCATGTACTTCTCATACCCTTCCGGCGAATTGCGCGCCATCTCCGCCACGAGATCCGTCATGATCGTGCCCGGATGCACCGAATTGACACGGATCTGGTCCGGCGCGTAAAAGACCGCATCCGTCTTCGTCATCAGCCGGACCGCACCCTTCGCCGCATGATAGGGCGGGACATCCCGCGCGCCGACCATGCCGTAGATCGACGACAGGTTGACGATGCTCCCGCCGCCTGCCGCCCGCATCAGCGGCACGACATGCTTGGTGCAGAAGAACACGCCCTTCACATCGACCGCGAACACGGCGTCCCATTCCGCTTCGGTGATCTCGTGCGTCGGCTTGTCCGCCCCCGCGATCCCGGCGTTGTTGACCAGGATATAAATCGCGCCAAATTCGCGGTGGATCGCGTTCAGCGTTTCGCGCACATCCGCCTCTTTTGATACATCCATCCGCCAGAATCGCGCGTTGCCGCCCGCCTTGCGGATCGATTCGGCGGTATCCTGTCCGGGCAGCACATCCGTCACGGCGACGATCGCGCCTTCCTGGGCGAACAACTCGCAGATCGCGCGTCCGATGCCTGTAGCTCCACCCGTGACCACCGTCACTTTGTTTTCAACTCGTCCCACGTGTAGTATTCCTTCCGCATGGCTGCAAAATCAGCTGTCCGGCATTGTAACGTAAACCTCCGCGCCGGGCGATGAACGTGACCTGTTTTCAGTTTTCAGGTAGAATTACCGGGAACCAGTTGGATCGGTAGCACTCACGCGACGGGTAGATAATTCAATGACACGAACGATTCAGGTTTTGATTGATGATCGCGCCCGGCTGATGTCGGCAGCGCTGGCGGCGACACGCTGGCCGGCAATTGAGCAGGAAAATCAGCGTCACCGGGCTCACACCCATGCGCGTTACACGACCCGCCGAGTCAGCGAGTTCGCCAAACTGCCGGTCATCCATACGCTCCAGACCCTGCTCGACCAGAATATACCGCTCGAAGCGATCTACACCTATGCGCTCAATCTCTCCTGGCCAGACCTGTCGCTGAAGGCGACGCTGCCCTGGGCACCGCTGCACTGGAACGAGCAGTTAGGCGATTTTTATATGCGGGCTGGCCTCGAAGCGTGGTGGAAAGAACAGGTTGACGCCTGGCAGCTTGCCCTGGAACAGACCCGCAAGGCGATTGGTACCACCGATTTTTACAGCTTCTTCAAGCCGTTTGTGGGCGATGTCTCTGAACAACTGACGCTCATGCCCAATATCTCGTACCCCAGCGACAGCGAAATCGGCGTGCGGCTGGATAACCAGTTGTTCTGTATCGTCCCGCCGCGCATCGCCTGGGGGGATAACCAGCCGTGGCCGTTTGACGACGATCCCGCGCACGTCTTCCGCGGGGCGCTCTCGCAGTACGGGCGCTTGATCGTGGTATCGTACCTGCGGCAGAAAGCGGCCGAGGTCGCCAACCTGGGCAATACGCCGCTGCCTGTGGGGGAGAATTTCCGCAAGACGCATCCCACCTGGACCGATCAGTTTACCGAGTTGTTTGTCGCGGGTGCCGTGGCGATCTTTTTGGAACAAACTCTTGGTCCGCACGAGTCCAAAGCCTATATCCTGATGGAAAACAAGGTCCACGGCGTGACAATTCTGCCGGGCGTGGTGAGCGTGCTCCGGCGCTACCTGTCGGAGCAGGCGGAGGGCCGCTACGAGCAGCTATCGGATTATCTGCCCAATTTCGCCAAGCATCTCCGCGTCGCCAAGCGGGTGATTTCGTTGTAGATGAGTCATGAGTTGTGAGTTTTAAGTCGTGAGCTAGAGGTTTACGAGAGCTCGACTTCACTCTTTAGTGCAGCGAAAAGGTGGACGTCTGTCTTGTAGAACCCGGTGGGTCGGGCGACCTGTCGGTCACATTGGGCGGGTTTATTAACCCGCCCCTACAAGAGCAACCGCCTTCGCTACCGGCTCCCCCTCTCCGCGCGTGGAGAGGGGCAAGCGAGCTGCTCGCCAGGGGTGAGGTAAACTCAAAACTCATGACTCAAAACTCACAACCCTGATCAGGAAGAAAACTATTCTTGGGAGAAAGGCCAACTATGGATTACGAGTTTATTCTGGTCGAACATCCCGCGCCGGGGGTAGGGCTGGTCAAAATGAACCAGCCGCGCGCGTTTAATACGCTGTCCGGCCCGCTGATGGACGACGTGATGGGCGCGCTGGAGACGTTGAACGCCGACAACTCGATCGGCTGTCTGGTGCTCACCGGCACGGATCGGGTTTTCGCTGCCGGGGCGGACATTAAGGAAATGGCCCAGGCCGCACCCGCCGCGATGGTCCAGAAGAACTTTATCGCCCGCTGGGAACGCCTGCGCCGCCTGCACAAACCCGTGATCGCCGCGGTCAGCGGCTACGCGCTCGGCGGTGGTTGTGAACTGGCGCTGGCGTGCGATATGATCATCGCGTCCGAGACGGCGGTATTCGGCCAGCCCGAGATCAATCTCGGCGTAATGCCGGGCGCAGGTGGGACGCAGCGCCTCGCCCGCACCATCGGCAAGGCCCTGACCATGGAAATGGTCCTGAACGATCGCCGTCTGTCGGCTGCCGAGGCCGAGCGTTTTGGGCTGGTGAACCGGGTCGCGCCCGTCGAGGAGTATCTGAGCGTCGCCATCAAGCTGGCCGAAGAAATCGCCGCCCGCGCGCCGCTGGCGATCCGGCTGGCGAAGGACGCCGTCAACATGGCGCTCGAAACGCCGCTGTCGGCAGGACTGGCTTACGAGCGCAACAGCTTTTACGCGCTGTTTGGCACATCGGATCAAAAAGAGGGCATGGCCGCCTTTCTGGAAAAGCGCAAACCCGAATGGAAGGGCGAGTAGCTACTACCGTTACCCTGCTGGCGACCGCCCATCTGGCGGGCGAACTGGCGCTGCTGCCCCGGCTGTTTACGCTGATTACCCAGGAGCGGCGCGCGGCGGCTGGCCCGGTAATTCTGCTCGATCTGGGCGATACCTGTTCGGCGGAATCGTGGGTGTGCCGGGCGACGCTAGGACGAGCACCCTTCCTGGTGCTCGACAGCATGGGGTATGACGTGGCGCTGATCGGTGGACCGGAGCAGGTGCCGATCCCGCTGCCGTCGCTGAAGAAGCTGGTCGATGGTTTGGGCCTGTCGCTCATCGTGTGGAACCGGGCATTCCGACTGACGAAGCAGGGGATTACCATCACGATTGCGCCGGGTGCGGCCTCGCTTCCAGCGGACGAGCCAGCGGTCAGAATTGACCGGTCGATCGAGGTTTTGCCCGACGTAGGCGCGCCGCTGCACGTCAGTGCGCTGCACGCCGTGCGCCGCCGACATTGGGTGACGTGGCGCAGGGCACGCTGGCGCGAGTCGATCTGCACTGGCCGGCCTGGACGGTCGAGGCGGCGCGGTGGATCCCGCTGGCACCTGCTACGCCGCCCGATCCGACAATCGCCGCCGTGGTCGATCTGGTCGAAACGGAGGCACGCCGCACCATGCAGCATCAAGGGGGGAATCCATGAACCAGAGCGAGATCATCCAGCGGCTCGATAGTTTCTTTAACGTCGAGGCGTTTGACGAGCGCCCGCTGTGGTCCGAGATTATCTCGACCGATGACATAGCCGTGTACCGGCGATTTGCGCAGCCGGGTTTTGTGGACGGTCCGTGGAACGGGCTGATGCTGGATAGCACCGCGGAGATCGACCGCGTCTATCTGATTGTGTTCCCCGGCCCGGCGGTACTTGACACGATCCTGGCGCTGGAATTGGAGCGCGAAGCCCCCGGCTCGATGATCTTTGCGCACCATCCTGTGGACTTTGAAGAGAGCGGGCGCGGTTTCAGCGGCATCCGCGAGGCGCAGCTTGAAGAACTGCGCGAGCACAACATCAGCTATTACACCTGCCATGCTCCACTGGACTGCCACCCGGAGATCAGCACCTCGATCGCGCTCGCCAAGGCGCTCAAACTGCGCGATTGGGAGCCGTTCTCGCCGCACCATGGCGCGATGCAAGGCGTACACGGCCGGGTGCGCGATACCAACTTTGGCAAGTTTGCTGAACACCTGTCTGAAATCACGGAAGTTCCGTATATTCGCTACAGCCAGACGCGCCACAATGGGCAGCCCGTGGAACACGTCGCGGTGCTCCCTGGCGGAGGGGATGATCCACGCCAGCTCAAAGAAGCCGCCGATCTTGGCTGTGATACCTATGTCACCGGGCATTGGTGGCTGTTGGGCGATTACGAGTATGCCACGAAGCAGCGCGCCCTGATGCGCGAGATCGTGCCGGTGCTCACGATGAACCTGATCGGCACCTCGCATTACGCGAGTGAAATGGTCGTCATGCGCGATCAGGTGCCGGGCTGGTTCCGCAATGCAGGTATCGAGGCCCGTTTCATCAAGCAGGGGAACCCTTGGCGGTAGAACTACCCCGGCACTCATTTGGATAGCTTTCGTAGGGGTGCATTTGTTAACCCGCCCAGGGTATCCATCAGGTTGCCCTAACAAATCGCCTGAACATGTTAAATGTGATGGCACTGCAAAGTCGTTGATCCGAGGTGATGAATGAAAAGACATGGAAAATGAAAAGGCCGAGTTTTGGCTCCTTGATAGCGTGATAAATTCTACAGTTACTTTGGATTTGTTAGTGTCTAAATCACTGGGGGAAATACTGAACCGAAGAGAACATGGGCTATCGTATCCTGTTCTTATCTCAACTTTGCACAAACTCTTCGAGCGCGAGGAGTTGTTTGCAGAGCCAATGTCGAACTTCCTGTCCCCCGAACGCGCTATCAGGGATCCTCAAACTAATCGAAGAATTGATCGAAGAGTAGTCGGTGAACCTTTCAAGCCCACCCTCACTCAGATTGAGGCTGGGGTGCGCGGTGATACTCCCATAGAATATGGTCTGACGCAAAAGGGAGGGGCTAGGTGGGAACATCTCACGAATGCTGACTGGAAGCGCTATCTAATTGATTGTTATTATTGGTCGGACGATATGCCAGTTTCTACAGTAACCATCATTTCTCAAGACGAGAATCTCGTCAAACAGTACCTTGCTTTTGCTAAAAGACAGACGGCTATTTTTATTGACAGGTCAGAAAAATGGAAAACACTAAGTCCATGGCAAGCAACGTATTGGAAAGTTCTCCCAGTTGGGCATTGGCTGCAACTTGACTATAAAGACCCACCTGGATTAGAAACAGTTAAATCTCCTGAATTCGCACGTTGGTTTGGAGAGATTAAGAAGTGGTATACATCTCCTTATAAGTGAACCATAAGAGAAAAATGTGAGCAACTCTTGGAGCTAATGCGGCCCATCGTTCAGCGCCAGCCCGTCGAGCATCACCACCGAGAGGAATCCCCCACCGAAGATGATGCTGTCGTCGGCCTGCACGACTAGCAGGCGGGCCGCTGCGCTTCCCTTCACCCCCCCATCATACAGGGCAAGCTGCGCCGTCAGGTGTCCATCCGTCGTATCGATTGCCAGAAGCTGCCCATCGGTGCTCAACGCATAGAGCAGCCGCCCTCCACCGATCCCAAGCAGCGGCGGGCGCGTGTGGCTGCCCGGCAGAAAGGCGATCCACAGCAGCACCCCGTCGGGGCCATAGGCGTACAGCGAGCGCCCCTCGCCGGTATACAAGTACAGCGTACCGGACGCGCCGGCAACCAGTCCGGCCTGAGTGGTGAACACGCGCCCGGTGTCTACCAGCGGCGTGATCGCCAGCGCCGGATCGATCCGCAGCACGCGCGACCCGCTCATGAGGTAAAACCCGCCATCCGCTGCGGGGAAGGGCAGCACCGGCTCGGGGAACGTCTCGCGGTGTAAAATCCCGCCATCCTGCCCCAGGATCCACATTTCGCCGCCCACGAAACCAGCGGCCAGCCGGTCCCCGTTGATCGCCCAGCGGAGCATCGGCCCGGCGGCGGGAGCCGTTTCCCACACGGGTACGCCATCCGGAGTGAACGCCGACAGACTGTGATCGCTGGCGGCGAAGACCACGGCGTTGCCAAACAAGACCGGCGGCTGCGTGAATGGCTTGGGCGGCTGCCAGAGCGCGCTGTAACTGCCAGCGTTCAGCACGAGCACCTGTCCGAGCGACGTGCTCGCCAGCACGCGGCCATCCGGCAGGGCCAGCAGGCCGGTGAGGGTGCCGAGGGTATCGAACTCCCACAGCGGTTGGCCGCTGGCGCTGACCCCTTTCAGCGAAGCGCTGGCTCCGATGACATAGGTGCCGTCCGGCATAAGCAGCGGGGGGAGCATAGGGCTGTCGAGCAGCGTAAAATGGTCGCGATAGGCCGGGCTAACCCATACGCCGGCCAGATAGGTGAAATCGAGGGGGTTCAGCCAGCCCAGTTCGAGCGGATTGACCTGTGTATAGCCCGGCCCGCCCTCGTGACGGTAGCGCGTGCGGATCTCATAGTGCAGGTGGGGCAGCCCGCGCGACGGGAACCCGACCGCGCCGATCACATCCCCGCGCTCGACGCAGCCGTTCATCGAGGGGAAGGTGTGGCCGTTCAGTTCTTCCATATGGCCGTAGAGCGTGTTGACCAGCGTGCTGTCGGGCATGGTGTGCTGGATCACGACCACCCCCTTTTCCGTATCCCAGCCGGCGGGATCGCTGTAGGTGACCAGCCCGCGCGCCGCCGCCCGGACGGGATCGCCAAGCTGCTCGAACGCGACGTCGATCCCGGTGTGCAGGCCGCCGAAACGTGCCCGGTAGATGCCAAAATCAAGATGCTGGGTATCGATCCCCGCCACCGGCAGATCAAACGCATCGACATAGCCGCACGGGGCGACCTCATCCTGAGCCGTGACCGCCGGCAATGGAAACCGGCTCAGACTGAGGATCAGCACAATAACAAGGATTCGCCGCCTGCCCATGATCACCCACCACACGATGCGCGGGATACGCGCCGCTCAAAGAACCTCGATCGTTTGTCTGCCCTGCCACATGCTGCCGGAATTCAACGATATGGCCTGCCCGATCACCGCCGCTTCGATGCACAGCATGTGCTGATAGCTGTCCAGGTCGGCCAGGGATGCGGCCTTCTCCGGCCCTGGATTCCACACTACTGCATCCGGGAAGCCGTCCGCTGTCAGGCGCAGGGTGTGCTCCCCGTCCCGCAAGATGATCGGGCCCTGCACATTTCGGTAGATGCGATCCACCTCCCCGGCGATATGCAGCCGGGCTTCCTCCTGCTCGCCTTCTACCCCGAACTGCTGGTACGTCAGCCCTTCCAGGCCCTCGACCAGCACCCCGGCGATGTCGGAGACATACAGATAGGTATGCAGCGCCGCCGTGAAATCGAACGAGCTCCAGACCGGGATTCGTGACTTGCAGGCGCATCTCCAGCGTCGGCCCGCCCACGCGAACCGTCAGATCCAGCAGGAAGCGGTGATCCCACATCCGGCGCGTCTCGTCCGAGTCAACCAGGCGGAAATGCACGGTCACGCTCGCTTCATCCGTCTCCGTGCCCTGGTGCTGCCACGGCAGCACGCGCGCGAAGCCGTGTTTGGGCAGCGGCCCCATCCCGGCAAACTGCGGGAAGATCACCGGCACACCGCCGCGAATAGCTGCACCGGGCCGGAACTCGCTGCGCCCGCTGAGGAACAAGCGCTCGCGCCCATCCGGCGTTGCCCACGAGACGATATGCCCGCCATGCACGTAGACTTTCGCCCGCGCGCCGTCCGGGGCGTTCAGCATCACATGAGGAAAATGGTCCGAGAGCGATGTGTTCATCGTTGTGCCTCGTCTATGGCCCGGCCAGATCGCGCCGCTGGTAGAGCAGCATTCCATTACCATAATAGTCGGTCGGGATCAGCCCAACCTGCGCATACAAGTCGTCAAAACGGGGATCGAGCGCCAGCCCGTTCCGCACGAAGCTTTCCATCAGCACCAGATAGTCGGGCTGGTAATCGAAGATAATAGCGGGCGGAACGGCGTAATTGGCGTCGTCCGCCAGCAGGTTTTTGTCCAGCGGATAATAGCGGCTGATTTCCGGTGTCACCAGCCCCACGGTATCCAGGATCCGCGCCCGGCTGAAGAATCCTAGCGCGCCAATATCGCCGGCCGCCACCAGCGTATCCTCGCTCACGCCATAAGTGGCGCGCAGCGTCTCGCCCATCTGCCGGTAGTTCAACTCGATCTTATGCCACGCCATGTCGGGCGCGGGGCGATCCGGCCCGTGATCGGGATGCAGCACCCACGCATTGAGCGACAGCAGCCCCCACGCGATGCCGATCAGGCTGAGCATAACGCCGCCTCCCCATCCGGCTGATAGAGAACGAGCATCCCGTGCCACCGGCTCCCCCTCTCCGCGCGTGGAGAGGGGGGCGGGGGGTGAGGTTTTCACCTGCGCCGCCGCTTCGACCAGCGCCCACACGCCGAGCAGGATCGCCAGAAAATACGCCGGCAGGATCGGCGCGAGATACCAGCGGAAGATCAGCGGATTCATCACGCAGAACATCGCCGTGTAAATCCACACATACAGCAGATAGGGCAGCAGCCGCGGGTGACGCCGCGCCGCGTACACCGTGCCCACCACAGCCAGCGCCGGATACAGCACAATCCCGATCATGATCCCGACGCTGCCCAGCGTATGATGCTCAAAAAAAGGTGTGGCGAGATGTTGGGCAAACCGCGTGAACGCTTGCAGGCCGTCCACCGCGTAGGCCGCCCGTTTCACGCTGAGCGAGCGCGAGAGCAGCGTCCCAAAATAGGCGGCGCTGAAGAGATACCAGGGAGCCAGCACGCCCGCGAAAATGGCCCAACTCGGCCACGGCAGCCGCCGGAGCAGCAAGTCCACGCCGCGTGTCTCACGCCAATAGGTAAAAGCCTGGTGCAGCAGCAGCGGCCCCACCCAGATCAGCGTGTCGATCCGCGTGAGGATGCCCAGCGCCGCGAACAGCGCCATCCAGCGGGGGCGGCGATACACATAGGCGGAGACAGCAGCCACCGCCCACAAGATCCCCACGCTGGTTTCCATACCGCCGACGGCGAACGTCACGCTCATCGGGTTGATCGCCCACAGCCCACCAATGATCGCCGCGAGAATCAGCCGCCGGGTCAGCCGAAACATCAGCAGGGCCAGCAGCACCGCCGTGCAGGCATCGGCCAGCGCGTTGATCACCAGCGCGAACCAGGGATAGTTCTCGCTGCCGGTCACGAGCGCGATCCCGGCCATCAGCAGCGTATAGAGCGGCGTCGTCGTGCCCAGGGTGCGCGCGCCGGGGTTGTAGACAAAACCGTTCCCATCGACAATATTCCGGCTGTAGCGAAAGGTGATAAAGGCGTCGTCAATGGTGCGCGGTTCGGGGATCAGGCGCGCAGCGAACGCCGCCGCGGCGACGCACACCAGCACGATCAGCAGGGCGCGTGCCGGCAGCAGCGCTGGAAGCAGCGCTGGAAGCGGGGATGGAACGGGTTCGCTTGCGGATGCCATCGTTTCCCCGCCCGGTTAATACGCGCTGTCGGCGGCGCGGCGGTTCGTCTGTCCTAACGCTTCGTGGACGATCTGCACGCCGGCACTGGCTCCCAGCCGGTTGGCGCCGGCCGCGATCATCGCCAGCGCGTCCGCCAGAGTCCGCACGCCGCCCGACGCTTTCACCCCGATCTCGGGACCGACCACACGCCGCATCAAGGCGATGGTTTCCACTGTGGCCCCACCGGGACCAAAGCCGGTCGAAGTCTTCACAAAATCCGCCCCGACATCGACCGCCACCTGGCAGGCGGTTTCGATCTCTGCGGGCGAGAGCAGCGCCGTTTCGAGGATAACCTTGCAGATCGCGCCATGCGTGTGAGCCACCTGCACCACCGATTCGATGTCATCACACAGCAGGCTCAGATCGCCCGATTTCAGCGCCCCTACGTTCATCACCATGTCGATCTCGGTCGCACCCTCCGCGATGGCGTGCCCGGCCTCGAACGCTTTCACGGCGGGCAGCGTCGCTCCCAGCGGGAAGCCGGCGACGGTACACACGGCGATATCGTCCGCCTCGTGCAGCAAGGTGGCGCACAGCCGGACATACGACGGGTTCACACACACCGACGCGAAATGATACTGCTGCGCTTCTTCGCACAGCCGGACAATCTGTTCGCGGGTGGCTTCGGGCTTGAGCAGGGTATGATCGATCAGGCGGGCAAGCGGCACGGAAACGGGTTTGGCAGACATGGCTTAAATCCTTATGCAGCACAAAATATAGAGGTAATTGGTGATTAGTTTTTGGTTTCTGGTTAAGCCGGACTACTCTCAGCCGCTTGAACTAATCACTAAAAACTAAAAACTGATCACTGATACGCGCCCGGATTATAGCACGCCCGCCCCACAAAAAAAGACAGGTATACCCTGTCTTTTCTCTTCGATGGATTTATGCAGTTGTCAGGCTACCAGTTAATCAGGGCGCTGAAGGTCGGCATCACGCCGCCCCACATCGCATCCTTATACACCGGCATATTCATTCCACTCACCCGCCACTGCACATCATAAATGCGCAGCGCACGCTCATACTGGCGGCCGCTCAGCAGCATCGGAGGCGATTCGGGCGGGTCGCGCTGCGGCTCGTCCAAAACCCACATGCCATACTGCCGGCGCTTGCACTTACGCTCTACCACGGCCTGGCGCAGACGTTCCCACGCGCCGGCCGGCGGACGAACGCGCGCCTCTTCAAGCAGCGCCGCCCGTATCCGCTGATCAAGCAGATAATCCGTTTCGGTTCCGGGACAACGGCCCAACATGCGTCGCACCATGTCGCCGGGGCTAAACGTACCCATGGGCTACCTCAGGAAGCCAGTTGACGTTCGTTCCGAGTTTGGCGCGCAGATTTTCGCGGGCGTAGTACAACCGGGATTTGACGGTTCCGGTCGGCAGATCCAGGATCTCCGCAATGTCTTGCAGGCTCAGGCCGTTGAGATAGTACAACACCACAACCACCCGCTGATCAATGGTGAGATCATTGATCGCCTTACGCACGTTCTGGCGCAACTCGGTTTGCTCGGTTAACCGGTCAGGCGCTTGTCGCATGGGGCTGACCAACAGATCCATGACATTATCAAGCGGCGTGCGCCGGTTTTTGCCTCGTGACAGCCACGTATAACTGAGATTGACTGTCACCCGGTACAGCCAGGGCGCGAGCGGCCGGCTGGTATCGATGCGCTGCGCGTTCGTATACACTTTCAGGAAGCAGTCTTGCAGAATATCTTCGGCTGCCGCCGATTCCCGCACAATCACCACGGCGGTGCGGAACACGCGGTCGCGATAACGCTCAAAGAGAACCCCCAAAGCATCCAGATCATCGTGTTGCAAACGTTCAATAAGTTCACTATCCGAGGGCGTTGGATCATGCTGCTGCATGTGCGATGTCAGTCTCCATGTGTGTTGTTAAACGTACTTCCAAAAAGGATATAAGGTTCAAAAATAGTCTGTATGTCTGGCTGGTAAGCGGCTGAGGCTGCTCAATACATCTAATAGTACCAAAGTCGCTGCAAAAAAGCACCTGGTGAATTGCGCTTCTGGCGATTGTGGCCTAAGATAAGAGCACCTGAAATCGCACCTGCGGCCAGGAGTGTTGATATGCAAAAGTGCATTAACTGCGGACATGAGAATCGTCCAGGTGTAATGTTCTGCGAAAACTGCGGCGTTGGCCTGGCCGGCCAGCCGCTGCTCGATACGAAAACGGTTGATTCAGAGATTGATGGCGTTAAGGCTCATTTGGGCATTAATGAGAGTGTGCTCACGGATGTGCGGATACAGGGAGCGGCGGTTTTTGGTGAGCAGGACGTGCTGCGCCTGGAGGTCGAAGGCAGTCCCGATCCGCTGGTTGTCAAGCCAAGCGCCGAGACGATTTTTGGGCGGCGCGATCCGGCAACCGGGGCCATGCCCGATGTGGACCTGACTCCCTTTGCCGGCTACCGGATGGGCGTCAGCCGCCGTCACGCGGCCATCCGCTTTGGGGATGGACAAAACCTGAATCTCTGGGACCTCGGCAGCAGCAACGGCACCTATCTGAACGGCGAACGGCTCAATGCTCACCGTCCCTACCGCCTGCACGATGGCGATGAACTGCGCCTCGGCCAGATGGCGATTCGCATCCGTTTTGAACCGGGCTCCAAGGAAACAGAACCCAAACCAGCCGAAGCGGCGAAACCGGAAGCGCCGGTCCCCGCGCAGCCGAGCGCCGTCAAACCGGCCGACAAAATCGACGCACCGTCCGCGCCAAAAACCGATGAATTCATCAGGCCGAGTGTCAGGCCGAGTGTCGCGCTTCCTGGCGTCGTGGTTCCGACCACGAATCCCGTCAACAACGACTTACCCCCGGCTGTCGAGCCAAAATCGGCCCCGGACGAAACGACACACACACCTCCTCCGTCGCCCGCGCCGAACGTGCCGCCCGCTGCCGTGCCGCCATCGCCAGACGAAAAGCGCGACTGAGATCTCAGTCGCGCCTAATCAATTCGCGGTAGTTCCGGGCTATGTGCCCAGAATTTTCATCACGTCGTCCCGCGCGCGGGCAGCGGCATACAGCACGTTGCCCATCCTGACGTCTTTTGCCACCAGCACCGCCAGTGCCGCCCGTCCTGCCGGGTAGACGACCATCACGCCATCTTCGCCTTCCATCAACAGGCGCTCCAGGTCGCCCTGGGCCAGACGCCCCAGCGTGCGCTCGGCCAGCCCGATCAAGGTGGCCGCCATCGCCGCGACCTGGGGGCTGCTGGTGGGGTTTTCCGCGAGGTTATCTTCGTTCCCCGGCGGATAGGCTGATACCAGCAGGCCATCGATATTCACGATCACCGAGGCGAGGATGCCAGGAACAGCCGTATGCAGGGTGCGGAGAGTCCGCTCCAGGACTTCACTACGATATTCTCTGACCATAAACGCCCTCTCCCACGATGCCAATAGCTGAATGTTAGTATAGCGTATCCCCGCGTTCCATCCAACCGGGTCAGGGATTCTTCATCATTGGTATTTTTACACCATGCCGGCGGGCTGCCGCAACCGCTTCGGGGTAGCCCGCGTCAGCATGGCGCACAATGCCCATCCCCGGATCGGTCGTCAGGACCCGTTCCAGGCGGCGCGCTGCTTCGGGTGTGCCGTCCGCCACGATGACCTGTCCCGCGTGCTGGCTGTACCCGATCCCCACTCCGCCGCCATGGTGGAAGCTGACCCAGGTCGCGCCGCCCACCGCGTTGATCAGCGCATTGAGGATGGCCCAGTCCGATACGGCGTCGGTGCCGTCGCGCATCCCTTCTGTTTCGCGGTTGGGCGATGCCACCGACCCCGCGTCCAGATGATCGCGCCCAATGACAATCGGCGCGCTGACCTCGCCGGACGCCACCAGTTCGTTGAACGCCAGTCCGGCCCGCGCCCGCTCGCCGTAGCCCAGCCAGCAGATCCGCGCCGGCAGCCCTTGAAATTCGACGTCACGCTGCGCCAGCTTGATCCAGCGCGCGAGGTGCTCGTCGTGTGGGAACAGGTCCAGGATCGCCTGATCGGTGCGGTACAGATCGGCCGGGTCGCCGGAGAGCGCCACCCACCGGAACGGACCCTTCCCCTCGCAGAACAGCGGGCGGATATACGCGGGGACAAACCCCGGATAATCAAACGCGTTCGCCACGCCTTCGTTATAGGCCTGCTGGCGCAGATTGTTGCCGTAATCGAACACGATCGAGCCGCGTGCCTGGAAATCGAGCATGGCCTGGCAGTGAACGGCCATGGTCTGTTTGGCGCGCTGCTGGTATGTCGCGGAGTCGCGCTCGCGCAGGTCGAGCGCCGCTTCGAACGTCATGCCGTTGGGCACATACGACAGCGGATCGTGCGCCGAGGTCTGGTCGGTGACGACCTCGGGCACCACGCCCATCTGGACAAGCTGCGGGAAGACATCGCCCGCGTTTCCGATCAGCCCCACCGAGACCGCTTCGCCCGCCTCTTTGGCCGCCATCACGCGGTTCAGCGCCGCGTGCAGATCGGTGAACACTTCGTCCAGATAGCGTTTTTCGAGCCGGCGTTGGGCGCGCTGCGGATCAACTTCGACCACCAGCGCCGTGCCCTCGTTCATCGTGACGGCGAGCGGCTGCGCGCCGCCCATGCCGCCCAACCCCGCCGTGAGGACCAGCTTTCCCTTCAGGCTGCCCCAACCGGCCTGCTGCGCCAGTGAGCCGAGCGTTTCATACGTGCCCTGCAAGATCCCCTGCGTGCCGATATAGATCCACGAGCCGGCTGTCATCTGGCCGTACATGATCAATCCCTGGCGTTCGAGTTCGTCAAAATGCTCCTGCGTGGCCCAGTAGGGGACAAGGTTCGAGTTGGCGATCAGCACGCGGGGCGCGTCCGCGTGGGACTTGAAGACCGCTACCGGCTTGCCCGACTGCACGAGCAGGGTCTCGTCGTTTTCCAGATCGCGCAGCGCGGCGATGATGGCGTCGAAGGCCTCCCAACTGCGTGCTGCCCGTCCGCGCCCGCCATAAACGATCAGGTGGTCGGGATCCTCCGCGACTTCAGGATCCAAATTGTTCATCAGCATCCGCATGGCCGCCTCTTGCAGCCAGCCCTTGCAGGTTAATTGCGTTCCGCGCGGCGCACGAATGGTCACGAGTCATGCCTGGGTTTCTCCTAAAACACTCAAAGAATATTGCGACTATTCTAGCACGGTTCCGCTTTGCGCGGAGAAGTATAGCCCGGTGCATGAAGATGAGACTTGTCCGGTGAATCGTCTCCCCTCTCCGCGCGTGGAGAGGGAGAAGGGGGGTGAGGTAAACGCTTTGTGCCATATTTCACATCTAAAGTGATTTACGTCATCCTAAAGACGGTCATGCGCCACTGGGGAGCTTTCCCCGCCCTTGTTAATCTAAGAGGGACGCGAAAGGCATCTAACGTCGATTCTGACGGAGAGCACACAACTATGAGTTTATACATCTTGCCTAAGGAGAGACTGCCGGAGTTCGTCCGGGCATTGCAGGCGCATTTTCGGGTGGTCGGGCCTGTCCGCACCGAAACCGGCTATGCCTTTGAGGACATTACCGAGGCTGAACAGCTCCAGCTCAACTACAACACCACCGTTTTACCCCCCAAGAAATACTTTCTGCCGCCGCATGAAGTTTTGTTCGATTTCCATACCCAGGCCAATGGCGACGGCACCCGGCATTTTGAGGTACGTCCCGTGTATCAGGACGTGCAGCCGACCGTGATCTTCGGCGTGCATACCTGTGATATGCACGGCATCATGCTCTACGACAAAGTCTTCGCCGAAGGCTACCGCGACGAGCATTATGTCGAGCGCCGCAAGCAGACCTTCATCGTCGGCTTCGAGTGCCTGCACCCCTGCGACGACGCCTCGTTCTGCAAAGACATGGGCACCCTCACCGCCTCCCCGATCTACGATCTGCACATGACCGAAGCCGAGGACGTGTATCTGGTGGACACCGGCAGCGAACGCGGCGAGCGCCTGCTGCTGGATCATGTGTATGTCCAGATGGCCCAGAAGGAAGACATTCAGAAGTTGGGTCAGGTCCTCTCGGCCAAGTGGCCGCGCTTTACGATGCGCCTGAAGGTCAGCAAGGATCAGGCCCCTTCGCTGCTGACCCTCGGCTACAAGGCCAAGATCTGGGAAGAGCTTGGCGATCGCTGCCTTGCCTGTGGATCATGCACCAATGTCTGCCCGACCTGCTTCTGCTTCGACGTGCAGGATCAGATGGACGTGAATATGCAGGACGGCCAGCGCGCCCGCGATCTGGGACTCGTGCCAACTGCGCGAATTTGCGCTGGTGGCGGGCGGGCATAACTTCCGGTCGAGCAAGGGGGCGCGCGTGCGCCACCGCGTCATGCGCAAAGGGAAGTACATCAAGCAGGTTCATGGTCTGAGCGGCTGCACCGGCTGCGGGCGCTGCGAACGGGCGTGTCTGGTCAATATCACCATCCCCGGTACGCTCAACGCCCTGTATGACGAAATGCAGCTTGAAGCGGGCATATAGGAAAAGAGGACGACACCTATGTTAGCGACACCCCCTGCTAACCTGACGACAACCACGACGCCGGGCGCTTACGATGGGCAAACCTCGATCTTTCTGCCCACCATTTCGACGGTGGTCGACATCAAGCCCGAAACCGCAAAGGAAAAGGTCTTCACCATCCGCCTGCCCGGCGGCCAGAATCTTGGCCACACGCCCGGCCAGTTCGTGATGCTGTCGATGCCCGGCGTGGGCGAAGCGCCCTTTGGCGTGATGACCTCGCCCAGCCGCACCGGCGAAACGTTCAAGCTCTGCATCCGCAACACCGGCGACCTGACGAGCTTGATCCACCAGCTGAAACCCGGTGACGAAGTCGGCATTCGCGGCCCCTTTGGGCGCGGCTTCCCCATCGAGCAGTATGTCGGCAAAGACGTGCTGATCGCGCCGGGCGGTCTGGCGCTGGCGGCCCCCGCGCTGTCGCTGATCGATGAAATTCTGGATAATCGGACCCAGTTTGGCCGGCTGATTATTCTCTACGGCGCGCGCAACCCCTCCGAACTGCTGCTGAAAGACCGGCTGGCGGAGTGGGAAAAGCGCGACGACGTGGAACTGATGATCACCGTGGACCGCCCCGACGATACCTGGAAAGGGCGCGTCGGCGTGATTACCACCCTGTTTGAGCATGTCCAGATCAATCCGTTCCGCACGGTGGCGGTCACGATTGGCCCGCCGATCATGTATCGCTTTGTGACCGTCGAACTGCTGGGCAAGGGTCTGACGCCCGAACAAATCTGGATGAGCTTTGAACGCCGTATGAAGTGCGCCGTGGGCAAATGCGGCCACTGCCAGGTCAACCACCGGTATGCCTGCCAGGACGGCCCGACATGGACGTATGCCGAGGCGCTGGCCTTTGAGGAGGCGCTCTAATGTCTGCTAAACCCAAAATCGCCTTCTTTGACTTTACAAGCTGTGAAGGCTGCCAACTGACGATCGTGGACCTGCTGCAAACGCATCTCGGCCTGCTGGATCTGGTCGAAATCGTGCAGTTCCGCGAGGCGATCTCCGACCAGGGCGAGGATTACGCCGTCGCGTTTATCGAAGGCTCCTGCACCCGCCCGAGCGACGAAGCACGCCTGCGCAAGATCCGCGAGCAGGCGGCCATGGTGGTCGCGCTGGGCACATGCGCGCACCTGGGCGGCGTCAACGCCATGAAGAACCGCTGGGCGATCGAGAACGTCCAGAAGTATGTCTACGGTGCGAACGGCAAGGACACTTACGAGAGCTACGCCGCGCGCCCAATCTCGGCCGTGATCAAGGTCGATGCTGCCATCCCCGGCTGCCCGATTGATCGTTACGAGTTTCTGCGGGTGGTACAGCAGGTGCTTCAGGGCCGCGTGCCCAAGCTGCCCGACTATCCGCTGTGCGTCGAATGCAAATTCAAAGAAAACGGCTGCCTGAACAAGCTCGGCTACCCGTGCCTTGGCCCCGTCACTCGCGCCGGCTGCAATGCCATCTGCCCGACCTATCGGCGATGGCTGCGAAGGCTGCCGCGGATGGGCACCCGAAGCCAACTTCGAGTAGATGCGCGAGATTCTGCGCGGGCACGGCCTGAGCGACACCAATATCGACGCGCGCTTTACCATGTTCAACCATTACCCGCTGCAAGAGATGGGCGAAAAAGCACCGTTGAGCACGAATAACTTGCCGGTCGCCGGCGAGCCTCTGCCGAAATCGACGTTCGCAGCGCCCCAGGAGGATTAGGCGATGACAGAGAATATCCGTGTCAACGTCCATCATGTGACCCGCGTTGAGGGGCACGGCAACATCGTCGTTGACGTGCGCGACGGCACGCTCGAACAATGCGAGCTGCAAATCGTAGAAACACCGCGCTTCTTCGAGGCGATGCTGCGCGGGCGGCCGTATACTCAGGCGTCGCACATCACCAGCCGGATCTGCGGCATCTGTGCGATCGGCCACGCGACGGCCAGCCTGCGTGCATCGGAGCGCGCCCTCAAGGTCAAGCTCACCGAACAGACCGAACTGCTGCGTAAGCTCGCCTTCCACGGTGAGATGCTCGACAGCCACGTGCTGCACGTCTATATGCTGATCGCGCCGGACTTCCTGAATGTCAACAGCGTGATCCCGCTGGCGGCGACCCACCCGGACGTCGTCAAGCGCGCGCTGCGCATGAAGAAATTCGCCGGCGATCTGTGTCAGGTGTTGGTCGGGCGGCATACGCACCCCATCGCGATGACGGTGGGCGGCTTCACGCATTTCCCGAAGATCGCGGAACTGGAAGATCTGCGCGCGCAGGCCGAAGCTCTGATCCCCGACGTGGACGCGACCGTAGACTTGTTCGGATCGCTGCCCTGGCCGACTTTCGAGCGCGAGACAGAATATGTCGCGCTGGTGCAGGACGATGAATACGGCTTCATCGACGGGCAGATCGCCAGCACCGACGGTTACACGCTGCCGCTGGACGAGTACCGCAAGGTCACGAACGAACGCCTGGAAGCGCACTCGACCGCTAAGCACGCCGCGTTCAACCGCGCGAGTTACATGGTCGGCGCGCTGGCCCGTTATAACCTCAAGCACGAACAGCTTGACCCGCGGGCGCAGGCCGCCGCCGCACATCTTGGCCTCAAGGCCCCGTGCTACCGGCCCTACATGAACAGCGCCGCGCAGGTCGTCGAGATCGTGCACTGCATGGACGACGTGATCCGGCTGCATCGACGTGCTGCTGGAACGCGGGATCGCGTGGGAAAAGCCCGCCCCGGTCACGCTGGCGCCGGGCGCGCGGGGAGTTGGCGCGTGCGATGTGCCGCGCGGCACCCTGTTCCACGAATACCAGATCGGCGCGGATGGGACTGATCGAGGAAGCCAACTGCATTATTCCGACCGGGCAAAACCTGGGCAACATCGACCGGGATATGCGGGCGCTGGTCCCGACGATCCTGACCGAGCCGCAGGACCAGATCCGGCTGAAGATGGAGATGCTGGTCCGCGCGTATGATCCGTGCATTTCCTGCTCGACGCACTTCCTGAACGTGAAGTTCGTGGGCGATGAGTGACACCTCCGGTTGCTTTTCTCCCCTCCCTGGCTCGGCAGGGGAGGGGCGGGGGCGGGGCGTCACTGAGATTTATTGAGTACACCATGCTTTCAGACACGCTGATTCTGGGTGTCGGCAATCCCCTGTATGGTGATGATGCGGTGGGCGTGCTGGTGGCGCAGGCGCTCCAGCAGCGATCCGATCTGCCGCCCCATGTGACCGTCGTGGACGGCGGCACAGAGGGCATCGGTCTGATCCCGCTGATGGAGAGCTACCGCCGCGTGATCGTGGTCGATGCGGTCCCGATGGATGAGCCGCCTGGCACGGTCCGGCGCTTTATGTGGCACGAGGCCCGGTTTATCGCGCCGGAGCGGGCGCTGTCGCTTCACCAGTCCGATCTGACCGAGGCGCTGGTGCTGGCCGAGGCGCTGGGCAGCCTGCCGCAGGAGCTTGTGATTTATGGCATTCAGCCGCACAATATAGGGTGGGATCAGGCGCTAAGCCCGGAAGTTCAGCGCGCGTTACCGGTTGTCGTGGCAACCCTGATCGACGAAGTCAGGAGAGGAAAGATGGCAAGGAAAATTCTGATTATTGATGATGATCCGGATGTCGTGCTGGCGATCCGCATGCCGCTGGAAAGCGCGGGATATGAAGTCCGCGATGCGCACTCGCAGGAGTCCGGGCTGGTCGCGGTGGACGATTTCCGGCCCGACCTGATCATCCTGGATGTGATGATGGATACGCACACCGCCGGGTTCCAACTGGCGCAAAAACTGCACGGCCCGGCCGCTAAAGAAGACCACCGGCGCATCCCGATCCTGATGGTCACGGCCATTCACCAGACAACGCCGCTGCGATTTGGTCCGGATGAAGACTATCTGCCGGTGCAGGGTTTTATCGATAAGCCGATCAACCCGAAGGGCCTGCTGGACGAGATCGCCAAGCTGTTAGGCAAGTAGCAGGTTTAGTCAAGACAACGAACATCCGGCGTTGGAGGGGCGAGGCCTTTTATGAGCACTATCACCCCATCTCCTACCGAATCACCATCCGCGGGACGCGGGCAGCGTCCCACGCTCGAAGAACTCAGTGAGAATACCCGGCTGCTGATCACGCTGCGATGGGTGGCCGGGTTAAGCATCCTCTTTGGAACCCTGTTCGCCCGCTTTCTGCTGGACATCAACCTTCAAACGCTGCCCCTGCTGATCATCGGTCTATCGGTGTTGGCGTATAACATTCTGCTGCGGTCGTTCATCCGCGCCAGCGAAAACAGCCATTTGCAGCGCGTCCAGCAGATCGCCTGGGGGCAGGTTATCCTGGACTGGCTGGCGATGATTACGCTGGTCCACTTTACGGGTGGAATTACCAGCCCGGCCCTGATCTATTTTGTGATCCACGCGGCGCTGTCCGGTACGATTCTGCTGCCCTGGCAGTCGCGCAGCCTGATCGTGCTGGTCATTATCTTTGTGGGCGGTCTGGGCTGGTTCGAGCGCAACGGCGGTCTGGCGCATGTCGGGATCGCGGAGTTGGGGCTGGACAACGATCTCTACAAGAACACGACGTACATCGCGGCGATCGTGTTCTTTTTTGGCACCACGGTATTCACCCTCTCGGAGTTGGTCACGAGGAACGCGCAGCGGCTGCGCCAGCGTGAAACACACATCCGCGAGTTGTACGACGCCCGCGCAACCTTTGTCCGCGTGGCAACTCACGAGCTGCGCGCTCCGCTCGGCGCGTCGCTCTCTCTGATGCGCAATATCGAGCAGGGTTATGCGGGCGAGTTATCCGCACAGCAGCGCGCCATCCTCACCCGCGTAACCAGCCGCCTGGAAGGGCTGCGCACGCTGATCGACGACCTGCTGACCCTCGCCACCAGCCGCGAAGCCTCGAAGGCCCATGCGCCGCTTGAGCCGGACAGCGTGCGCGCCGCGCTGGAAAAGATCATCGAGCGTGAGAAGCCCCATGCCGAACAGAAAACCATCCGGCTGGACTGTCATCTGAGCACCGAGCCGGGCATCGTCATGGCCGGGGATGTGGGCCTGAGCATCATCTTCGGCAATCTGCTCAACAACGCCATCAAATACACGCCCGAAGGCGGCCGCGTTGCCGTTCAGTATCGCGTGGCCGCTGCCGCGCACGCCGCCGAAATCACCGTGCAAGACAGCGGCATGGGCATTCCTGCCGACGATCTGCCGCAGATCTTTAACGAATTCTTCCGCGCGAAAAATGCGAAAAGCTCTCCGGTGATGGGTACCGGGATTGGCCTGACGACCGTGCGCACGCTGGTTGAGCGCTACCAGGGGCAGATCACGCTCGAAAGCGAAGAAGGTAAGGGCACCACCGTCCGTGTTACACTGCCGCTGGCCCCCGATCAGATCCCGCCCCATGACCGTGACGGCGACCTTTAGAGGGTGTTAGGTACTCCAGGTACTGTACCAGGAGCTTTCAGCCCTCGGCGTTCAGCTTTCAGCTAAAAACCCAAAAACCGATGACCGGCGACCTGTGGACCGAAATTCTCTCGCTGTCTCCATAGTCGCCTGATCCGAACAAAAAAGCGCCTATCTCGGAAAGATAGTCGCTTTTGCTGAAAGCTGATTGCTGAAGGCTGACCGCTAACCCTTCGCCCGTTCCTCAAACTTCAGCCGCTCCCCGACCTTCACGCGCTCCAGAACAACCGGGCGCGCTTCGATCAGATACTTCGCCGCCTTGGCCGGGGCGATGACCAGCCGCCACGGTTTCGCCAGCTTCGCATCCACGACACACCCATCCTGATCCAGCCACACCGCGGCGATCGGGAAGAGCATAAACAGCATATGAATTGTCGTTTCAGCGACATTCTGCCGCCGGAACACAAAGAGCAGACCTTCGTCATCCGGCAGGGACCGGCGCAGCATCAGCCCTTTGAAGTGGCACCAGAAGCTCTGGCACCACTTCGCACGAGCCAACACGATCCGGCCGGTATCGGCGCTGCGGATCACACGCCAATCACTCATCGCGGGATCACGAGCACCTGTCCGGGGAAGACCAGATGCGGCCAGCACAGCCCGTTAGCGAGCGCCAGCACATCCCACGTCATGTTATATCTCAGGGCGATGCGGAACAGGTTTTCGCCCGGCTGGACGACATGCGTATAGGGCAGCGGCACGGGCTGCGGTACCGGCGTCACCCCGGTGGGCGGTGGAACCGGCGTCGGGGTGGGAGGATACGGCACGGCACCCGGCACGCGGAGCACCTGTCCAGGGAAAATCAGGCTCGGATTGACGATGTTGTTAATCTGCGCCAGTGTCGCCACGGTCGTATTAAAACGCCGCGCGATATCGAACATGGTATCACCCGCCTGGACGGTATAGCTGCCGGTGCCGGGGGCGGTTGGCCCGCCTGTCCCGCCGCCCGGAAGCGTCGGGGCCGGGGTGAAAGTGGGCGGCTGCGGATAGGTCGCTTTGACCGGGATCACGAGCGTCTGCCCGATGTTGATCAGGCCAACCTCATTCAGTCCGTTGACTTCGATGATCGCGGCGGTGGTGCTGCTGAAGCGCTGCGCGATGTCCCAGACCGTATCGCCCGCCACGACCGTATACAGCACTGAACTGTCGAAATCGTCCGGCAGTTCGGGTGTGGCTGTGGGCACGGGGCCGGTGGTCGCTACCGCTGTCGGAACGGGCGTGAATGTCCCTTCCTGCGTGGGCGCTCCCGTGTCGGGTGTGACCGTTGGCTGTGAAGGTTCTGTTGCCTGCGGTGGTTGAGTGGGCGGAACCTGTCCCAGCACGGCCAGCACCGCGTCATCAACGTAGATATTGTTCGTCCCGATGAACCCTTCCGGCGCGGACCGCACAAAGACCGTGACGGCGGTGCCCTGCGATGTGGCCGTAACCGACAGCTCGCGGTACTCGTCATAAAACTCGGCGTCGGACGACCATACAACGCTGCCGCTGGTCGCATCCGTGCCGCCGAAGGGATCGATGCCCAAATTGACGATCACATCGTTGGGATCTTCGCTCACATCCGGGTTGGCAAACGTGGCCGACGACCAGACATAAATAAAGACGCTGAAGCGCAGTTCGGTGTTGGGTGTCACGGGCACGCGCTGGTACACACCCGCCGTATGCGTGGCGAAAAAGGTGTTGTACTCCTGCGCGGCCGCGCCCGACCGGATGCGATTGGCCGGGGCCGGCTTGTATTCAGGCCGGGCGTTGACCGATGACGAATCCCCTGGCGGAAGACTCCACGGCTGCCAGTTCGGCGCAACCCGCAGCGACAAATCCCCGTTGATGGTCACGTAGTCGCCTTCAAAGCCCGGATTCTGTAACAGGTTGCCGCTCTGGGCGGCAGAGGACGAGCCCCCCGGCAGGCCCATAACCACCACGGCGGCGATCAACAACAGACTGACCCAATGGCGTAGGGTGAAAAACTGACGCATAACGCCCCCTTCAGCTAGTAAGTCACAGATAACCACTTTAGTGTAGCACACCACCGGGCACACGCGAAAGCACGTGTGCGGCGCTCCCTAATCGCGCCTGCATCCGCCGCACAGCCGGCTCCAACCAGGAACGAAAAAGGTGCCCACACCAACACAAGCACCTGTCGTTATCGCCCGGTTCCAGGGGTCGTGATCCTAGCTGGTTGCTTCTTTGGCTTCGATACCGGCTTCTTCGAGCACACGCAGCACGCTCGACAGCAGTTCCGAAGGGCCAAACGGCTTGGTAATATAGTCATCTACCTTGGCGATATGCAGGCCGAGGACTTTATCAATACTCTGCGCTTTGGCCGTCACCACGATCACCGGGATGTGTTTCATGACGTCGCTGTCGCGCATCTGCTTATAGACTTCCCACCCGTCCATATCAGGCATCATCAGGTCGAGCAGCACAAGGTCCGGTTTCACGTCCTCAATGGCCCCGAGCCCTGCCTTTCCCCCTGTCGCACCGGTCACTTCATAACCTTTGCGCGTCAGAATCAGTTTGACCAGATCAATCATTTCGGGATCGTCTTCGATACACACGATTTTGATAGGTGCGGTGTTTCCCGTCATTTACCTGCACTCCAGCCGGATAGCGATTCCCCATTGAGCACAACAAAATCCCCGAGCAGATGCAACCCCGATTTTGTTGTTTATTACTACGTAGTCTACCACAGGGGACAAGGTCATGTCTACTCACCGGCTTAACCACCGAGAACCCACAGGCGGGGCGTAAGAGCGTGTTTGCCAAGCTGTTTTACCCCTCCCTAAATCCCTCCCCGCAGGCAGCGAGGGACCTGGCGCGCTACACGCTCTAAAAAAATTTTTGACAATAATTCGTTTTTCATTGCTCGGAAGTTCGTTATAATGAGATCAACAAAATAATGTGATCAACAAACGTATAGAAATCATTGATGATGGCAGGAGTGCCCCAATGGGTGACAATTCGAGCACGCAAACCACCAGTTCAAAACCCGAAGACAGCCGGCAGGGGCAGGAGTTTATCGGGCACGTTCACCAGAAAATGAGCAAGCTGGTGCAGGAATTCGCGACGGGCGAGATCAACCGCACGCAGTTTCACCGCCTGTACGACCGTTACCAGCGGCAGATCATGACCGTGGCTCAGCTTATCTCCGAAGCCGATCCGTCAACCTGGCGGGAGGCGGTGCAGGAGTTTGAGGATACCATCCTCATCAAAAGGCGCCTGACGGCTAAAGCGGTCGGCATGAGCGTCTATGAAAATAAGAGCGGCATGCCGGTCGAAACCCTGGGCGAATTCGCCATCGATCCAGAGCTTATCGTGCCCATGCTGAGCAGCTACCGTTCGGCGGCCGCCGAGATCTTCCGAGCGGGGATGCGGAGTACGGAGATGGAAAACGGGCAGTGGCTTTGTTTCGTGCCGGGGACGTATACGACTCTGATCACGCTGTTTTCGCTGGAACCCTCAGATAACCAGTTGCAGATGGTGGAACGCATGCACCAGGACTTTGAACAGGCCAACGAAGCCGCGCTCGAAGCCGGTCATATCGATCCGACCCAACTCGCATATCCTTTTTATTCGTTTGTTCAGCGCCGCGCGCAGCCCGGTCAATCGTCCGACGCCAGTCACTCGAGCTGATACTCAGGCCGTAGCCGAGGCCAGTTCGCGCAGCCCGTCCAGATCGTGTACGGTGATTTGCAGGCCGCGCACGTCGAGCAGCCCCTGTTCCTCCAGATGTTCGAGTGCTGCCTGTGCCTCAAAGCGCGTGCATCCCATGATCCCGGCGATCTCTCCCTGAGTGAGACGCAGCGGGAGCTGTACGTTTTCATCTTTACAGAATCCGTATCGCTCACAGAAATCGGTCAGGATGCGCGCCAGCCGGTTCAGCGGTGGCAATCCCTCGTGTTCGTGTTCGGTGCGCTGCATTGTGAAGCGCAGGCGGCGGCTGGTCAGGATCAGCAGGCTGATGGCCACCGCGGGATGCTGCTCCAGATACATAAAAAACTCCGGACGGGTCAGGATGAACAACTCACTGCGCGCGCGTGCCACCGCTCCCGCCGAGCGCGGCAGCCCATCCAACAGTGAGAACTCGCCAAACGCCTGGCCCGGCCCAAACTGAGCCACCGTCTGGACTTCACCGAGCGCGCTGGTGATCTCAATTGCCACCAGTCCGTTTTTGACAATATACAGGCTGTTGCCGGGGCTGCCCTGCTCAAAAATGGTCTGCCCCTCCCGGTAGCGCCGCGCCATTAACCGCTGCGCGAGTGGTTCCAAATCGGACGCCGATAGATTGGCAAACAATGGGACGTTTTGTAAGAACTGCGCGCCAGCCATAGCCCTTGCCCTCCTGAGCGCTGAACCCGTTTGGAATCAGCATAGCATACTTTTGACTAGGCCATCTTCCCCATTCCAGAATACCCCGATCCGCCTATGTCAAAACAACCGATACGTCCCATGTTAAGCGCCAGTGAGCCGTCTATACTTGGAATCATATCGAACCCAGGGGATTGGGCATCCGCTGCTCCGTACCCTGACTCAATCGAGTAGAGGAAAACGGCCATGTCACTGTTAATCACGCCTAACGCATCGGCGGCGTTAAAGGAAGCTCTGGAAAGAAACGAACGCGAGGGCGATGAGGTCTACCGTCTGGTGCAGGACACCGATGGTAATGTCACCCTGAGTCTGGATCAGCAGCAGGAAAAGGATCAACTGCTCACACATGAAGGTGAAACGGTGCTGCTGGTCGGTCCGCCGGTAGCGGAGGCCCTGTCTGGTTTGACGCTGGATGTAGACCTGCAAAAAGGTCATTTTATCCTTTACCAGACGCCGGCCTAACCGGACCTCATTCCCCTGGTCAGGGAAACAATTCTATAGATTACCCGTGGGCGCGCTCTCTTGAGGGGCGCGCTCCTTGTTGTGCGGATTTGGGTCTGCCCGCCCGGTTGATCTATACTAGGATCATCGCCAGCGAGTTCGAGCAACGGTGGTTATCATGAGTCTCCCAAACCAGCCCTACCCCCGCCCGCCCTATCCATATCGTTACACATCCCGGCCGCCTAACCCCTGGCCGCTGCGACTGCTGCTGCTGACGCTTTCGGGCGCGCTGCTGCTGGTATTCGTGCTGATCATCCTGATCGCCGGTTACGAGTTCCTGCACCGGGATGAGATCTATCCCGGCGTCTCGACCGTGCTGGGTGTGGATCTCGCGGGGATGGATCGGCAAGAGGCTATGGCCGCGCTGAAAGGTCGCTTTGCCTACGCGGACGAGGCCGAATTCACCTTCCAGTATGGCGATCAATCGTGGACGTTTTCGGCGGCTGAGTTGGGCGTAGCGCTCGATCTTGAGGCGACTGTTGATGAGGCGTTCCGTGCCGGCCGGGACGCCAACGGTGTCGAAAATCTGCTGAAGCAGTTGGATATGCGCTTCAACGGCTATCCGGTCGCGCCTGTCGTGGTCTACAACCAGAGTGACGCGGACCGGCTTCTGACCGAGATCGCGCAGAACTTCATTGACCGCCCCGTGATCGATGCGCTGCTGACGATCCGCGATCACAAGGCGGTCGCGCCGCCGAGCCAGGTCGGGCGCAGCGTCGATATTCCGGCCACCCTCAGCGTGCTGCGCAAGGAGATCCTGGCGCTGAACAGCCACACCGAGATCACGCTGGTGGTGGATGAAACGCCGCCCGCTGTCTGGGAAACGGAGACGGCAGCCCAACAGGTTAATCTGGCGCTGTCCGCGCCGGTCGAGTTTTACGTCGCGTCGGAAGATGGTACCAACCAGGGCCCCTGGGTCACGCAGCTTGATTCGCTCGAAGCGATGCTTGTGACGGAACCCGTCACGCATGAGGATGGCACGGCCGGGTACGAGATCCGCGTGGACCTGGACCAGCCGCGCGCCTTTCTGGAGGAGATCGCCCCCGACCTGACCACTGATCCGGTGAATGCGCGCTTTGTTTTTGACGACGAAACCCGCCAGCTTACCGTGATTCAGAACAGTGTCAGCGGGCGCGCGCTCGATATTGAGAGCACGGTCGCACAGTTTGAAAGCGCCGTCTTTGCACCCGATCCGGCCGACCGGCGTGTGCGGCTGATCTTCCAGAATCTTGAGCCGACCATCAGCGATCGCTCAACGGCGCTGGAACTGGGGATCACGGAAATGGTGATCCAGAAGACGACGTACTTCTACGGCTCAACGGCGGCGCGCCGCCGGAATATCGAGGTTGCGACGGAAAACTTCCATGGGCTGGTCATTCCGCCGGGAGCCGAATTCTCGTTTAACGAGTGGCTGGGTGATGTCAGCGTTGAGAGCGGCTACGAGCAGGGGTTGATCATCGTCGGCAACCAGACGATTACCGGCGTCGGCGGCGGTGTGTGCCAGGTTGCCACCACGGCCTTCCAGACCGCGTTTTATGGTGGCTACCCCATCCTTGAGCGGGTGGAGCATGCCTACCGGGTCGGCTATTATGAAGAGGGCGAAGGTCCGGGCATGGACGCCACCGTTTACGAGCCGATTGTGAACTTTCGCTTTTTGAACGACACCCCCTATCACCTGCTGATCGAAACGTACTACAACGTCAACAACAGCACGCTCACCTGGAAATTCTACAGCACGAGCATGAACCGGCGCGTGGTGAAGGAAGGGCCCGAGATCGTCCAGCAAACCCCGCCGCCGCGGCCCATCTTCCGCGCGAATGCGGCGCTCGCACCGGGGCAGATCCGGCAGATCGATTACGCCGTGGGCGGAGCGGATGTGTATGTGTATCGCACCGTCTACCAGGGTGATGACATCATCATTGACCGTGAGGAGTTCCACAGCCACTACATGCCCTGGGCCGATCAGTATGAGGTCGCGCCGGGCGATTCGCGCATTAGCGGCTAGGCGGATCGATTCATGCTAACATTAGTGATCGTGCATCAGATCACGATCGCTGTCCATCCATCAACGCTCAAGGGGGTTGGCGCTGACCAACATGGCCGACGCTCGACAATCCGCCCAACACACCGACTATAATCTGCATGGCGCGGTAGGCATCCGCCTGCTGGATGCCCGCCCCGCCGACGTGGCGGTGATCACCCGCCAGTTGAATGCCATCCTGAAACAGCCGCTCAGCGGGCCGCCCGACATCACCATCCGCTTTGTGGACCGGCTGCCCACATCGTCGCGCGTGCGGCTGATCGGGGTGGACGATGCCGGCTTCACGGATGACGCATTCTTGATTCTGCGCAGCAAACACAAAAGCGCGGCGAAAGTACAGATCCCCTTCGCGCAAATCGGCCAGCAGCCATGCGAGATCGTGGTCGAGCGCGGCCTGCCCGCCGTGCCGCATCTCATCGCCATCATCAACCTGACCATGACGGCCAAGGGTATCCTGCCGCTGCACGCCTCGGCCTTCAATTACCGGGGAACCGGCGCTTTGGCGACCGGCTGGGCTAAAGGCGGCAAGACCGAAGTCCTGCTGGCGTTTGCCGCGCATGGCGCGCAGTACATCGGAGACGAGTGGGTTTACCTGACTCGTGACGGGCAGATGAGCGGCATTCCCGAACCCGTGCGCCTGTGGAAGTGGCACCTCGACGAGATGCCGCAGTATTGGGCCGGCGTGAAGCGCGCCGACCGGCTCCGACTGCGGGGACTGGCACTGCTGGTCCGCACGCTGGAACGCCTGAGCACCAACAGTCTCAGCCGCCGCGTCCTGCCCTCACGCCTGATGCGCCGGGCACTGCCAATCCTCAAGCGGCAGCTTAATGTGCTGGTTCCACCCACGCGCCTTTTCGAGGGCAGCACGGCTCCGGCTGCGGGCACGCTGCAGCGAATCTTCTTTGTGGCCAGCCACGAGTTCCCCGAGACGCTGATCGAGCCCGTCGACTCGCTGGACATCGCGCGGCGCATGGCCTTTTCGCTGCAAGAAGAACGCGCCGATTTCATGAGCACGTATCTGAAGTTCCGCTTCGCCTTTCCGGATCAGTGTAACGAATTGATTGATCATCTGGAACAGCGCGAGCATGACCTGCTCATGGCAGCGCTGGCGAACAAACAGGCCTATGCGATCTACCATCCTTACCCAGCGGCGATTGCAGCGTTCTATAATCTCATCAATCCATTGTTCGAGTAAGCCACATTATCCCCAGGAGCTTTATATGTTTACCGTTGCCGTCATCGGCCCCGATGGTGCTGGAAAATCTACTGTCACCCAGGAACTGCTGCACAAGCTGCCGCTGCCTGCCAAATATGTGTACATGGGCGTGAATCTGGAAAGCAGCAAGATGGTGCTGCCGACGACTCGTTTGTTCCTGGAGCTCAAGAAACTGCGCGGTAAACGACCCGACATGGCCGGGCCGCACGATCCGCTGCGCAGCAAAAAACGCTCAGGCAGCCCGCTGAAAAGGATGCTGGACTCATTCAAGCTGACCGTGCGCATGAGCAATCTCATGGCCGAGGAATGGTTCCGGCAGGTGGTGGTATGGAGCTACCTCCGGCGGGGCAATGTGGTCCTGTTTGATCGCCATGTCTTCACCGATTATTACTCCTACGACGTTGCCGGCGGTGATATTCCCTTCATCAATCGGGTCCACGGTTTTATGCTGCGCCGCCTTTATCCACGGCCTAATCTGGTGATCTGCCTGGACGCGCCGGCCGAGGTGCTGTATGCGCGCAAACCTGAAGCGCCGCCCGAACTGCTGGAAATTCGCCGGCAGGAGTATCTGAAGCTGCGAGATGTATTCCCCGCCTTTTACGTGATCGACGTATCTCAGCCGACGGAGCAGGTGGTGCAGCAGGCATGCGAGCTAATCCTGCAATACCACCAGTCCAAGGGACATATCCCTGCGCAAATACACGCCTGAGACGGCCCATTCATGGCCCCTGGCAGGCTCTCCGCCGGGGGCTGTTTTTTCTCTCCAATACCCCTCTAGCCTGGACGACGATGATTAATCGCGGATCCGCCCCTCATCACGACCGGCGCGATTTTCCTGGTACCAGTCGCAGAGATCAGTCAGCGGGCAGCGCTCGCAGCGGGGCACGCTCCACACACAGATCTGCTGGCCGTGGCGCAGCATATCGATATGGAAGTTGAAGAGAACACGCGGATCTTTTGGCAGCAGCGCCAGCAGCAGCTCGTGCGCTTTGTTGGCCGAGATGCGCGGGCCGATCAGCCCTAGCCGGATGCTGACGCGGTGGACGTGGGTATCGACCGGCAGGATCGGGTGCGCGAAACAGAACAGCAGCACCAGCGACGCCGTTTTGATCCCGACGCCGGGCAGGGCCATCAGCCAGTTCAGGGCTTCCTCAGTCGGCATCTCCGCCAAAAAATCAATCGATGGTTCGCCCCGTTGCTGAATGATGATGGTCAGAGCTTCCTTGATGCGCGGCGCTTTCGATTCGGGGTAGTTCGCCGGCTCGATGGCGGCGGCCAGCTCGTCCACCGGCGCATCGCGGATCGCTTCCCACGAGCCAAACCGTTCCCACATGTTCTCAAAAGCCTGTGCTTCGTTCTGCTGCGTCGTGCGATGCGAGAGCATGGTCGAGATCAGTTCGTGCATGGGCTTGCGGCGCGGCTTGAGCGGATGCTCACCATACGTTTTGAGCAGCCGTCGATAAACCTCCTGGGTCTTGGACAACAGTTCGGCGGAAGGTTGGGGCGACATAGAATCTTCTCCAAAGGTCCCGGTGGGGGTGAATAGATCACCTCGCACGACGATTTAGTGTGTTTCGGCCAGGTAATCGATCACGGCCTGCCGTTCCTCGTCGTTGAGCTCCGCGCCATAGCCGATCATCTTGTCCACTGTCTCGGCCCACTCTTCCGGTGATTTGTCCACGTTATCAACCCGCTCGCGGTCGTGGCACTCCGTACAGTGCTCGCTGACAAGCTGATCGCCGCTCAACGCCGTTTCCTCGCCGGATGGCGGCTCCGCTTGCGCGGTGCTATCGCCCGTCACCCACATCACGGCATAATCGTTGCCGATGGTGTGCAGGGGCAGGCCGCTCATCAGCACGTACCGGCCGGGATCCATCGTCACCGTCAGATCCTTCGTGTCGTCGGGGGGAACTTCAACCCCACTCTGAACCATCTCAAAGGGGCGGCCCCCTTCGGCTCCATGCCAGGGCAGCATCCATCCCAGCGACGAAACGGGGCGAACTATGGACAACTGCTGCGTTTCCTGAGATTCATTGGTTACGCGGATCTGAACGTCACCCGCGCCGACGGTTGAGGAGGAAAGCTCCAGGCCGGAGTCGCCCTGCGTGATCTCCAATGTGCTGGCGGCGTTCGCAACGTTTGCGCCCTGGGCGGTATCTAAACCGGCGGGCGTGGCTTCGGACACGGGTGCATTGCCGGCCATGTCCGTCTGCGTCGAGCCGACCGCTTCCCCTTCGTCGTCCAGGCTGATGGCGACGATCAGAACCAGCGGCACGACCAGCAGCAGCCCCAGCACAAACGGCACCGCAAAAACCCGCCGGTCGTAGCGCAGGTGCATAAACCACAGCACCACCAGCGCGATCTTCGACACCGCCAGTGCCACCAGCGCGCCGAGCTGGAGCGCATCGGGCAGATCGTCCAGGTAGCTGACGCCGACTTCCAGCGCGGTGAAAATCGCCAGTGCGAGAAAGACGTAGAGATAAGTCCGTGAACGATCGTCTCCGTGCTGTTGTTCGGCCATCAATGATCCCTTTTCAGCTATTAGCCGTTAGCCTTTAGCGATTAGCAGGTGTCTGGTATTCTCGCCACGCCAAATCTCTGCTTTCGGGCAGAAAGGGGGAGGGAGAAACACTTTCCAGTCAGATCAACAGCTAAATGCTAACTGCTGACTGCCAATCGCTCAATACAGATAAATCAAGGTAAACAACACGATCCAGACCACATCGACAAAATGCCAGTACAGGCCGAAGACCTCAACGCCCTGGTAATTCCGAGACGAATAAGCACCGTTGAGGGCATAGATCAGCACAAAAGAGGCGATCACCAGCCCGATAAACACATGCGTGCCATGCACGCCCGTAACCGCAAAAAATGGGCCGCCAAACGTATGCTCCGCCGTGATATCATGGCGGAACAGTTCGGCCCACTCATAGCCCTGGCCGGCCAGGAACAGCGCCCCCAACAGGATAATGCCCAGTAGATTATTCCGCAGGCCGCGCTGATTACCGTGCTGAATGGCGTCAAGCCCTCGCACGACCAGAAAGCTGCTCATGATCAGGATAAACGTGTTCAGCCCGACCAGAGGAATACTCAGGTGTTCGCGGAATTCGCCATATTCGCTGCCATGATTGACGCGGGCAAAGATAAGCCCGAGCATCAGGCTGCTGAACAGGACGACCTCGCCGCCCAGAAAGAGCCACATCGCCAGCTTGGTGTTGTCGCGCTGCGCCACGAGTTCGGTGTGCTTGCTGGTTTCAGTCATGGTCAAGGTCCTCATCAGGCAGTGCTGCCAGCCGGTTTTCCTGCGTCCAGGCGGTGATCGCCAGCACCATCAGCAGCAGGCCGATCGCGCTGATGACCGGCGTCCAGATCACGCCGATCGCGATCAGGACCGCCCCCAGAGCGACCAGAAAGGGCTGGTAGCTGGGCGCGGGCAGATGAATACCCTCAGGTAGATTACGCTGATGTCTAGAGTCCATGTCTCACCTTGTGATGTTGCCGAGTCGTTTCGCCTTGCAGAACGGATGGTTCGTCAATCCAGCGGTAGGCCACGGCGATCAGCACAGCCAGCAGCAGCACATGGCCGGGCAGGCCCATGATCACACCCGCCAACTGCTGATCCTCGAGCGGGCTCAGACCCCACGCCCCGGTCGTTGAGGCATATGCATCGTACAGCGGGCGTCCGGCGAAGATCAGCAGCGCACTCAGCGCGACGCCTTGCAGCAGCGCCGCGAACAGGGCCACCATCACCGGCAGGTACATGCGCCGGTGCAGCCGCCGCGCCAGAACCCACCAGAAGCCATAAGCGCTTGCCAGGAACAAGGCATGTTCCAACTCGTGTATCCAGGTCTCGTGCAGCGCCGCCTCATAGAAGGCGGGCAGGTGCCACAGCCACAGCAGCCCGGCGAACAGCAGCCACGCCACCACCACCTGATCCAGCCAGCCAAGCGCGTCGCGCAATCGCGGCTGATTTTCCCACCAGCGTGCGATCGTCTGCGCCCGGCGGCGGGGCAGCGCCCACATCAGGGCCAGCGGCAGATCGCTCACTACCAGCAGGGGCGCGACGGCGAAGATCAGCAGCATGTGCTGGGTCATATGGGCCGAGAGCAGGGCGTCACTCATGGCGTCGAGCGGCGAGAAGACCGCCGCCGCCAGCAGTATCACCGCCCCGGCGAATGCCGCCACCTGTCCCCACCGGATGCCCCGGCCAATCCCGGCGCGCGTCCATACATTCCGCACACCCCGGCTGTAGACCAGCGCGAGCAGCGCCAGCCCGATCACCATGTGGAGCGGCCAGCTCCAGGCGCGGGCTGCCGTCTCGGGCGAGATGCCGCCGTCGCCGTGTGCCAGGGCCATCGAGGGCATGGCCAGCAGAGCCGCACACAGAATCAGCAGCGCGACCCAACGCCGCTGTCTGGGATTGGTCAGGAACCGGAGCACAAAAATCAGCATGCGCAATTTCCCTCAGAGCACGTACAGCGCCGCAAACAACACCAGCCAGACGCCGGTTACGTAGGCCCAGAACCATTGGCCCAACTCGACTGCCAGATGGTGCCGACTATCAAAGTCACCAAGACGGGCGCGGATCAGGTTGGCGATCAGGACGATCACCCCGGCCAGCACGTGCAGCGCGTGGAAGCCCATCAGCGTGAAAAACACGCCGCCAAATTCGGCATCGTCGGGCTGCATGCCCGAGCGGGAGAATTCCACCAATTGCCCGGCGACGAACAGCAGACCCAGCAGCAGCGTGATCAGCAGGCTCGTGATCAAGCCGGACCGGCTGCCCCGGCGGATCGATCGCACGCCCCACCATGCGGTGAAGGCGCTGAGCAGCAGAATCCCGGTGTTCGCCACGGGCAGGGTCAGATTCTCCACTGAACGATCCGCCAGCGGGGGCTGATCGGCGTTGGCGCGCAGGTACAGATACACCATGACCAGCGTCCCAAAAAATACCGTCTCGGCGGCGAGAACCAGCAGCAGCATGAGCCGGTCGGTCCCGGTGCGGTGATGAGATTCCATCTGGCGCGGGGCTGTCGTCTGCATGGTTAGTGCTCCTTCTGCACGCGATCCGACACGGTGGGATGCTTCTTATCCCACTGCGGGCCGCGGGCTTTCGACGACCGGGATCCGCGCGAAGTTGTATTCCGGCGGGGGCGAGCTGGTCATCCATTCCAGGGTGAAGCCATCCCACGGATCGCCCTTGGCATGCGCGGGCTTGCGCATCGTCTTGATAAAGTTGGCCAGGAAGATGATGATCGCCACAGCGATCACCATCCCGCCGATGGTAGAGAGCAGGTTCAGTTCGCCCCAGCCCGGCTCGTCGGGGTAGGTGTAGATGCGGCGCGGCATGCCCATGATGCCCAGCAGATGCATCGGGAAGAACAGCATATTCATCCCGATGAACATCAGCCAGAAATGCCACTTGCCCAGCCGTTCGTCCAGCCGCCGGCCCGACATCTTGGGGAACCAGTAATAGATCCCGGCGAACAGGCCAAAAATCGCGCCGCCAAACAACACATAATGCAGGTGAGCGACCACGTAGTAGGTGTCGGTGATCTGCCAGTCGACCGGCACGACCGCCAGGTGACATCCCGTCCGATCCCGCCGATCGGGAACAGTGACGAGCAAGCCAATGGAGAACAGCATCGGCGTGGTGAAGCGCAGTTTGCCGCCCCACATGGTCCCCAGCCAGGCGAAGATTTTGACGCCGGTCGGGAACGCCGATCAGGAAGCTGTCCGCCGAGAAGAACAGCAGGGAGGCGGTCGGCATCCCGGTGGCGAACATGTGATGCGCCCAGACGGTGAAGGAGAAGCCGATGGCGATGGCCGGAGAAAACCACTGCCTTATAGCCGAACAGCGGCTTGCCGGAAAACACGGGGATGACCTCGGAAACGATGCCCAAAGGCCGGCAGGATCAGGATATACACTTCCGGGTGCCCGAAGAACCAGAACAGGTGCTGCCATAGCAGGGAGCTTGCCGCCCTCCTCCACCTTATAGAAATGCGTGCCCAGCTGCCGGTCGAGCAGCAGCAGCCCGGACGCAGTCATCAGCGCTGGAAGCGCAAAGATGCCAATGGTCGATTGAAAGACCATCGTCCAGACAAACAGCGGCATGCGGCGCAGGGTCATCCCGGGCGCGCGCAGCTGGAGACGGTGACGATAAAGTTGATCGAGCCGATGCGTGGTGACGATGCCGAGCATCAGGATGCCCAGGCCCAGAAATCCATGCCGCTGCCGGGTGAATAGCGAGCGTTCGGTCAGCGGCGCGTAAGCTGAACCAGCCGTTGCTGGGCGCGCCGTCTGCAAAGAAGCTGGTATACAGAAACAGGCCGCCGAACAGGATACAGCCAGTAACTCAGTGCGTTCAGCTTCGGGAACGCCATGTCGCGCGCGCCGATCATCAGCGGCACAATATAATTCGCCAAACCCGACTAGCCATCGGCATCACCGACCAGGAAGATCATGGTGGTGCCATGCATGGTGAAAAGCTGGTTGTAGGTTTTGTTGCTGAGGAGCTCAGGTTCGGGCCGGGCAAGCTGGACGCGCATCACCAGCGCAAACAGCACCTGCCAGGATGAAGAATATGAACGATGTCCCCAGGTAAAGAATGCCGATGCGTTTATGATCGACGGTGGAGATCCAGGTTGCGAGGGCGCTTCGGATCTGATCGCCTGTCCGAGCACCGGATACTTTTCGCGCGTGTTTTTGTACCGCCATGCTCTACTCTTCTAATAGATAAGCCACCAGGGCGTCAATGGTCTCGCGGTCGAGGTTCATATCTGGCATCAGGTTTCCCGGCTTCATGGCCTGGGGGTCTTCCAGCCAGCGGCGCAGATTGTCTTCGTTCAGCTTAAAGCTGGACCCGGCGAACGTCGTGCGGGCGTACAGATGCCCAAGGTCCGGGCCGATGATTTCGGGAACGACTTCGTCGGCTCCGAAGGTATGGCAGCTCGTACACATCGGGCTGGTGACGAGGCGGTGGCCCCGTTCCGCCAGATCCGACTGGGGATCCGGGGGCGGCTGCTGCTGCTGTTGAACCCACGCCTCAAAGTCCTCCTGCGAATCCACAAACACCCTGATGCGCATGTTGGCGTGGTTCGAGCCGCAGTATTCCGCGCAGAACCCGTGAAACTCGCCCGTTTGAGTCGGCCTGAACCATATGCTGTTCGTCTGGCCGGGGATGTTATCAACCTTGCCGAACAACTGCGGCACCCAGAAGGTATGAATCACATCGACCGCGAGCAGATCCAGATGCACGTTGGTGTTGACGGGCACATGCAGCTCGTTGGCCGTCACAATACCGAGATCGGGATATTCGTATGCCCACCACCATTGGTAGCCGTACACCGTGATGTTAAGCGAGTTTTCGTCTTTGTCCGGTGCATCGAGCGCCGTGATCGTGCGGGCGGTCAGCACAAACAGGATCGTGACGAGCACCAGCGGGATAAAGGTATAGATGAATTCGATCGTCTTGACGCGATAGGTCTGTTCAGGGATCGGCTTGCGGTCGGGGCGAAAGCGAAAGCGGTAGAGAATATAGGCCAGCAGGCCAACCACCACGGCAAACACCACCGCGGACATGATCAGCGTGATGATGTACAGATCGCGCTGCTCCTCTGTCTGAGGGGAAGCCGAGTCCATAAAATTCGGAGACCCGTTGCAGGCGGCCAGAACGATAATGATCAGGAGACCCCAGACGGCTCGTGTAAAATGTTTCATTACTTCGTCATTTCTGCTTTTGTTCTACTTTTGTCGACCGCGGCACACAGAGGGGGCGTATGGTGATACGCCCCTGCCAACGCGAACAGCTTGAACGTCGCGTGCTCAGAATTACATCGTATGGCCGGGCAGGTCGCTGATGGTGATCACATCCATCAGCAGGATGACCGCGCCCTGACTGACGGTGTCGATCCAAAAGGACGGAACCAGCTTATAGTCCGAAAACAGCGGGCTTTGCCCGATCACAATATGGGTGACACGGCCCGACTCGGCGACGGTATAGAGATGCTGCACGTGCCCGGCCCGATAACTCTCCGCGCCCAGCACGTCCATCCCGATCGAGAGCGGGATCGCACAGTCCCACGGCACCGGCTGGGTGTACGCCTCGGTGAACATCGGCTCGGGTGTGCGCACGAAGGTGTGATAGCCCGGGTCGTTCCACCAGGCTGCGCCCGCCGGCGGATACCAGAAATAGGGTGGGGCATATCCTTTCGGATAGTAGGTCAGCGAGTTGGGGTGATCCCAGGCCAGATAATGAGACTCGTTGTAGGCCAGCAGGGTGTGCAGCTCATCCGTGTGGCATTTCAAGAGCACGTTTTGGCTGCTGCCCAGGCTGATCAGGTGCAGCGGAATAACTTTATCTTCGTTCAGCAGGCGTCCTTCGCATACGATCAGGTGGGTCACATCTTTTGACTGCGGATCGACGACGACACAATCCACCTTCCCGACATCCCCACCTTCTCTGTCAAAAATCGGCGTGTTTTCTTTGAATTGCATGGCTGCCTCAATCTCACCCAGGGCGGGATGCGCTAGCGCGTACTCCTTCCTAAGAATGTAAAGAATGTGCTTACGCGCCAACATGGGTCATGTGGCTATTTTTGAGCCAACCATTTGACCTGACTGACTATAGGTAAGATGGCCTGGGTAAGCTGTTCCTGGGCGATCCCTACACTGCGGTCCAGGTTGTTCTCCACAAGTGGAAAGGCCCTCCGGAGAACACAGAGAGCCTTTCGACAGTCAGTGGATATGACAAATCCACTATGTTAACGATGCGGGCACTCGTTACGCAGAACGCCGGCGGCGTTCAAGCCATTCGTCAACCTCACGCTCGACATCCTGCCGGGCGCGCCCGTAGCGCTGCTGAATACGGCCAATGAGCTTATCACGCTCACCTTCAGCGTAATCCAGATCATCATCCGTCAGCATGCCCCACTGCTGCTTGGCTTCGCCTTTGATCTGCTTCCAGCTACCCTTGATTTCATCCCATAAACCGTCTGGCATTCGTAACTCCTTAACAGCTACCTTATGTGTACCCCGATCATAGTCGAAGGACAGGCAGGTCACATCAGCCATTTATCGGAGTTTTGGATAGGCCAACAGGCTTATTTCACTGCCCACCAGATTTGGACTTTGTGGGTAAACGGTTTGGTTAAACCAACCACTTGACCTACTCAAGATGCGCCATGTGGCTGGTGCAATGGGTCTGCTTTTGCTACATTATTGAATAATAACCATGATACAGAAACCAAGATGCATTCCCGCACGCTCGGGGGAGATAAAGAGATTCAACCTATGCCAGAAACTATCCTCGTGCCCGTCGATGACGATTCGGATCTGATTCTTCATGCCCTGGCACATGTCTCGACTATTGCCCGGCTGATGGATCAGAAGGTTCTGCTGGTGGGCATTGTGAGCCAACTGTCCAGGCTGCCCGGCCAGTTTGCCGACCCGGTCATGTGGGACATCGCCAAGGGAGAAACCCGCGCCCAGCTCAACCGGTATGCCGAGCGACTGATGGAGCAGGGGATCGAGGTCGAGACGGATACTCTCGAAGACACGGCGGCGGAAGCGCTCGTGCGTTATGCGGAAGCCCGCCCGTTTGCTCTAATCGTGCTGCCCATCAGCAGCGATCACCTGAGTCCGCTCGTGCGCGCCACGCTGGCGCTGACCACGGCGCCGATTCTGGTGGTGCGTCCCAACAGCGCGACCGCGACCGGAGAAAGCATCGCCTATCGCCAGATCATGGTGCCGCTGGATGGCTCGCAGCGCGCAGAATGTGTGCTGCCCCTGGCGGCGACCCTGGCCCGGATCAGCGGCGCTCAACTGCTGCTGGCCCATGTCATTCGCCGGCCGGAAATGCCGCGCCGCGCGCCAACCTCCGAAGATGCGGAGTTGGCCGAACGGGTCGTTGAGCGCAACCGCGAAGAATCGGAGCGTTATCTGGAACAGCTCCGCTCGCGCTATGCGGTCGATACGGCGACCCGTATCCTGGTGGACGACAACGTCGCCGCGGCTTTACATAATCTCGCGCAGCAAGAAAACGTTGATCTTGTGGTGCTGTGCGCGCATGGTTATTCGGGCGAACCGCGCTGGCCGTTCGGCAGCATCGCCGACAACCTGATCAACTATTACGACAAATCGATGGTTATCGTCCAGGATCTGCCCGCTGCTCTCCCCAGCGAGGAGAATCAAGCGCCCCGGAAGCGGTCCGGTGCTCCTTACCCATGACCAATCAGCCTAGCCTGGAGACGATCGTTCCCCCAACCAAGCCGGGCGGTTCTGCCGCCACGGCTGAAGCTGAAAATATCTACGTGACTTTGGCCCGAGAGTTGGCGCTCAGCCATGAAGTCTCTGCCCGCGTGCCGGTCCGCCGGCTGCTGATCTTAAACACGCCGGAGTTTTTCGAGGGGCTGCTCCGGCGCGCCTACCAGCATTTTTCCCAGGTCGCCGAAGGTGAATTGATCGCGTCCTATGCCGGGGAATGGCTGCTCGATAACTATTATATTGTGCAGCAGGCGCTCCGGCAGGTTCAGGAAGATATGCCGCGCCGTTACTACACCGAACTGCCCCGGCTGGCATCCACCGATTTGCAGGGCTATCCACGGATTTACAGCCTCGCCCGGGCTTTTACGGATGTGGCCGATCACCAGTTTAGTCTTCAGCAGGTGAGCACCCTCACCGAGGCCTACCAGGCTCACGCACCGCTGACCATGGGCGAGCTGTGGGCGTGGCCGGTGATGCTGCGCGTCTCGATGCTCGAAAATCTGGCGCTGGCGCTTAACAGCCTGCTGCCGCTGGGAGCCGAACCGGGCGAGATCGCCCCCGTGGCGGCACCCGTCGGGCCGGCCCGCGACAGCAGCGCCGAAACTATTGTAGCGCACTGTATCACCAGCCTGCGCCAACTTGGCACCCAGGACTGGGCCGCCTTTTTTGAGGCGACGAGCCGGGTCGAAACCATCCTGCGGCGCGATCCTGCCGCGACGTATGCCCAGATGGACTTCGATACGCGCAACCGCTACCGGCAGGTGATCGAAACGATCGCCCGGCGTGCGCCATCCAGCGAGGAGCAGGTCGCCCAGGCCGCGCTGACGCTGGCTCAGGGGGCCGCCGAACGCAACGGGCATATGGGCAGTCGGCTCGATATACCTTTCCTCGAAGATCCGTCATCCCATGTCGGGTTTTACTTGATCGGACAAGGGCGGCAGCAGACCGAATCCGCCGTGCGCTGCCGAATCACCTGGGGCGAGCGTCTGGTGCGCTGGACCGCGGACCGCCGGCTGCTCTTTTACCTGGGGGGCGTGCTGCTGCTCACGCTGGCGATTAGCCTGCTATCCGCGCGCTATGCCGCGCTGGCGGGCGGATCGCTGATCCAGGCGGTCGCGGCCGGGCTGCTGGCGTTTCTGCCTGCGTCGGCGATTGCCGTCAGTCTGGTGAACTGGGCGGCGAGCCGGCTGGGCGCGCCGCATGTCCTGCCCAAGATGGATTTCAGCGAGGGTATTCCCGATGCTTACCGGACGATGGTCATCATCCCGGCTCTGCTGACCGACGAGGCCGAGGTCAATTCGCTGGCTAACCAGCTTGAGCTTCACTATCTGCGCAACGGGGATCCCAACCTGAATTTTGCGATCCTGGCGGATTACACCGACGGACCCGAACCACACATGCCCGGCGACGAGGTCCTGCTGGAACGCGCCCAGAATCGTATTCGGATCCTCAATGAACGGCACGGCGCGGATCAGCGCCCGTTCTTCCTGTTTCTGCGCGAACGCCGCTGGAATCCAGCCGAAAACGTGTGGATGGGCTACGAGCGCAAACGCGGCAAGCTGATGGAATTCAACCGGCTGATTCTCGACCCGGCGGCGGAGACGTCATACACCGTCCAGGTGGGCGACCTCAGCGTAATGCCGAGCATCCGTTATGTTATTACGCTGGACGCCGATACGGTGCTGCCGCGCGACAGTGCCCAACGGTTAGTCGGGACGCTGGCACACCCGCTGAATCAGGCCCGGTTCGCGGATGACGGCGAGCAGCTCGCCGGTGGATACACCATTTTGCAGCCGCGGGTCGAAATTTTCCCGACAGCGGCCAGCCGGACGCGCTTTTCGCGCATTTTCGCCGGCGATACCGGCCTCGATCTCTACTCGCTGGCCGTTTCCGATACGTACCAGGATCTTTTTGGCGAAGGGATCTATATCGGCAAGGGGATCTACGATGTCGCCGCCTTCGAGCGCAGCCTGAAGGGGCGCACGCCGGATAACCGCCTGCTGAGCCATGATCTGTTCGAGGGGATGCATGGGCGCGTCGCGCTGGTGACGGATATTGTCCTGCTGGAAGATTATCCGTCGCATTATCTCGCCTATACCCGCCGGATGCAACGCTGGATTCGCGGCGACTGGCAGCTTCTCCCCTGGCTGCTGCCGCGCGTGCCCGCCGAGGGCGGCGCTGCTCCCAACCGTTTTTCGGCGCTGGATTTCTGGAAGATCGTCGATAATCTGCGGCGCAGCCTGGTTCAGCCCGCCTTGCTTCTGCTGCTGCTGCTGAGCTGGTTGTGGCTGCCCGGTTCGCCGTTTGTGTGGTCCGTTCTGGCGCTGATCGCGCTGTCGGTGCCGTTTCTGATCAGCGCGATCAACCAGTTCGCGGATATATCGCCCGAAAATGGCTGGAACGTGGCCCGCCGGCGCAGTTTTGTACGTGAATTGCTGCGCTGGGTTTGCTCCATCGTGTTTCTGCCGTATGAGGCCTTCCTGTCGCTGGACGCGATCCTGACCACGCTGTTTCGGCTGGCCCGGCGCAAACATCTGCTGCAATGGACAACCGCCGCCAGCACCATGCAGTTGTTCGGCGCGCAGCCGTCCGTGGTGGTCTGGCATCAGGTCGCGGCGGCGCTGGGTTTTGCGCTGGTGGTGGGCGGCGCCGTGGCGTTGATCCGGCCCGGAGCGCTGCTGCTGGCACTGCCCCTGCTGGCGATCTGGCTGTATTCACCCTACGCAGTGGTGAGGCTCAGCCAGCCGGTTGCCCGACGGTCGGAGCCGCTTTCGCCCGCCGATCTCAGCGAGTTACGTATCCTGGCCCGGCGTACCTGGCTCTATTTCGAGGAATTCATCCGTCCCGAAGGTTCGTGGCTGCCGCCGGATCACTACCAGGCCGCGCCGCGCGCGATTGTGGCGTGGCAGACCTCGCCCACCAACATCGGGTTAACGCTGCTCTCCACGCTGGCCGCCTATGATATTGGCTATATCGGCCTGCTCGAGCTGGACGTGCGCCTGCGCTTTGCCTTCGACGCCATAGACGAGATGGAGAAATATCGCGGGCACCTGCTCAACTGGTACGACACGCGCACGCTCAGGCCGCTGATGCCGCGCTATGTCTCGACGGTGGACAGCGGCAATCTGGCTGGCTCCCTGATCGCGCTCCAATATGGCATTCAGGATCTCTTCAGCACGCCAATCCTGCGCCGCAAACGCTGGGACGGCATTTCAGATACCATCGGCGTGCTGGACGAGATTCTGGACGAGATCGAGGCGCGCCATCCCCAGGTCCAGGCGGGGGGGATACGGGCGGCGCTGGCCCAGATGCAGCAGCGGATCGAGGCCGGGCGCGATCAGCCGGATACCTGGATGGCGCTGCTGACGCGCCTCACGGGGCAGGGATGGAACGATCTGAACCAGTTCCAGCTTTCGTTCGTGGAGACGGAGGGCGAACGGCTGGACGCCGCGCGGCTGTCCGAACTGCGCATTTATCTCGAACGGCTGCGGCATTATCTGTTCAGCTTCCAGCGGGATGTGGAACTGCTTCAGCCCTGGCTGGTCCTGCTCGATCAGGTGCCGGATTTCAGCGCGCTGGGCGCGTCCGACCCGGCTATACAGGATCGTTGGCAGGCGCTCAACGAGTCGCTGCCGCTGCTGCCGGGCTTTGGCGATGTACGGGCCATTCACCAGCGGGCCCACGCGCGCCTGGACGGCCTGATGGCGCAGCTCACTCCAGATGCGGAACATGATCCGGTCCGGCAGGCCGCGCTGGATTGGTGCCGCGCGCTGGCCGAGGCTCTCACCACCGCCGAAGTCGCCGCCAGCGATCTGGTTCAGGATTTTGAGCACTTGCAGCGGCATGCCGCCGACACCGTGGCGGGGATGGATTTTGGCTTTCTGTACGATACGAATCGCCACCTGTTTCACATCGGCTACAATGTCGCCACCGAGCAGCTTGACAACAGCTATTATGACCTGCTGGCGTCCGAGGCGCGGTTGGCCAGCCTGATCGCGATCGCCAAAGAGGATGTGCCGCAGAAACACTGGCTGCATCTCGCCCGCCCGGTGACGCAGCTCGGAGACCGGCAGGCGCTCCTCTCGTGGAGCGGGACGATGTTCGAATACCTCATGCCCCGCCTGCTGATGCACACCTACGATGGCACCCTGCTGGACGAGAGCGCCCATGCCGTCGTGGAACACCAGATGGCCTATGGGCAGCAGACCGACGTGCCGTGGGGCATCTCTGAATCGGGTTATCACGCCTTCGACAGCAGTATGAATTATCAGTATCGCGCTTTTGGTGTGCCGGGGCTGGCCTTCAAACGCGGGCAGGGGGATGATCTGGTGGTCGCGCCCTATGCGTCGCTGCTGGCGCTGCCGATCCGGCCGCGCGCGGTGCTGGACAATCTCGAACGCTTCAAGGCACTTGGGGCACGCGATGCGTATGGGCTGGTCGAAGCCATCGACTACACCCCCCGCCATCTGCCGCTCGGCCAGGAATACGCCGTGGTCCGCGAGTATATGGCTCACCATCAGGCGATGATTTTCCTGACCCTGATCAACTTCATGCACGACGATGTGATGATCAAACGCTTCCACCGCGATCCCCGTGTGCAGAGCGTCGAACTGCTGCTGCAGGAACAGCTTGCGCAGAGCGGCTTTACCGATCTGCCCGCCGAGCAGGAGACACCCCCTGAACGTGAGGAGGTGCCCCCGCTGGTCACGGCCCCGTGGAGGCCCGACCTCCGAGCGCCGCTGCCCGAACTGCATTATCTCTCGAACGGGCGCTACTCGGTCATGCTGACGGCGGCCGGCAGCGGTTACAGCGCGTGGGAAGGGGCTGCGCTCACCCGCTGGCGCGCCGATACCACGCTCGATGATTGGGGCACGTGGATATACATCCGAGATGAGGACAGCGGTGCGGTGTGGTCGGTGGGCTACCAGCCGGTGGGCGCGCAGCCCGACACACAAGACGTCCTGTTTTTCGCACACAAAGCCGAGATCCAGCGCCGTGATGGAGATATTTCGTCACGGCTGGAACTGGTCGTGCCGCCCGAGGACGATCTCGAGATCCGGCGCGTGACGCTGACCAATCATGGCGACGAAGCGCGCCGCCTGACGCTGGTCAGTTATGCCGAAGTCGTGCTGGCACCCCAGGCCGGCGATCAGCGCCACCCGGCCTTTAACAAGCTGTTCATCGAAAGCGAGTTCATCCCCGAGCACCGCGCGCTGCTGTTCCGCCGCCGGCCGCGTTCGGCCCACGAAATGCCCCTGTATGCGCTGCATATGCTCGTTACGCCGGAAGGATTCTCAGACGGTTTGCAGGTCGAAACGGACCGCGCGCGCTTCCTGGGGCGCGGCCGCACCCCGCGCGATCCGGTCGCATTGGCAGGGGAACAGGTCGTGCTGAGCGGCACCGTCGGGGCGACGCTCGATCCGATCATGGCGCTGGGGCAGGTGGTGGAACTGCCGCCCCATTCGACGGTCGAAGTGGCATTTATCACCGCCGGCGCCAACACGCGCGCCCACCTGCTGGATCTGGCCGAGCGTTACCGGCACATCTGGCGCATTGACCAGGCGTTTGATCATGCGCGCTTCCGCAGCGAGCGCGAAATGCGCCAGCTTGGTCTGGATACGGAGGCCATCGCGCCGATCCAACGGCTGCTGGCGGCACTGCTCTACCCGCACCCGGTGCTGCGCGCCGATCCGGCCGTGCTCGCGGCGAATACCAGGGCCCAGCCGGGCCTGTGGGCCTTTGGCGTTTCGGGTGATTACCCGATCCTGCTGGCCGAGATCGAAGACGAAACTCAGCTTGATCTCGTTCACGAGCTGATCCAGGCACACACCTACTGGCGCAACCGGGATATCCACATCACGCTGGTGATCCTCAACCTGCACGATACCAGCTATTTGCAGCGGCTCGACCAGCAGATTCACCGGCTGATCGTCCATGCTGCCGCCGAGATGCAGATCAACCAGCACAGTGGTATTTTCATCCTGCGCGCCGACCAGATGAGCGAGGCCGATCGCACCCTGCTGCGCACGGCCGCGCGCGCGGTTCTGCGGGGCGGCGATGGCTCCCTGCGCGATCAGATTGCGCAGCGCCAGTGGCAGAGTGTAACCCTTCCGGCGTTTGTCCCGGTGCCGGGCGGCGAGCCGGTCCCGGAGAGCGACCCGCCTGTCGCGCGCCCCGACAACCTGCGCTTCGACAACGGCCTGGGCGGTTTCTCGCCCGACGGCCGCGAATACGTGATTTATCTCCAGCCGGGCCAGCCGACGCCGGCCCCGTGGATCAACGTCGTTGCCAACGAACAGGCCGGGTTTATCATCTCCGAGACGGGCGGCGGTTTTTCGTGGGCGGAGAACAGCGGCGAAAACCGCCTGACCGCATGGCGCAACGACCCGGTGAGCGATCTGCCCGCCGAGGCGCTGTATCTGCGCGACGAAGAGACCGCGCGGATCTGGTCCCCGACGCCGCTGCCCGCCCCCGACGGTGCCCCGACGCTGGTCCGGCATGGCGCGGGATATTCGTCGTTCGAGCATCACAGCCACAGGCTGGAGCAGCATCTTACGCTGTTTTGCCCGCCCGATGATCCGGTCAAGATCGTGCGCCTGCGCCTGAAAAATATGGGGTCGCGCCCGCGCCGAATCACGGCGACTTATTACGCCGAGTGGGTGCTCGGCCCTACCCGCGACCTGACACAGCAGTATCTTGTGCCGGACTATGACGCCGATGACCATACGCTGCTGTTCCGCAACCCGTACAGCATCGAGTTCGGGCCGTATCATGCGTTTATCACGGCCAGCCAGCCGTTCCACGGCCTGACGACCAACCGCACCGAATTCCTGGGCCGGATGGGCAGTCTGGCGCGGCCCGCTGCTCTGGAGCGTATCGGGCTGAGCGGCCTGATCCGGCCAGGGCTGGATCCGTGTGCGGCGATCCAGCTTCACATCGATCTCCCGCCGGGCGAGGAAACAGAGGTCTTTTTTGTCATCGGACAGGGAGCGGATCGCCAGCAGGCGCTCGAACTCAGCCGCCGCTATCGTGATCCGGCGGCCGTGGCGGATGCGTGGACGGCCGTAACCTCGTTCTGGCGCGAGGTGCTGGACAGCATCACCATCGAGACGCCCGACGACGCGATGAACCTGCTGATGCCCTGGCTGCTCTATCAGGCGCTCGCCTGCCGGATCTGGGGCCGGTCGGCGCTGTACCAATCCAGCGGGGCGTATGGCTTCCGCGACCAGCTGCAGGACGTGCTGGCGCTGATCCACACGCGGCCCGATCTGACCCGCGCGCATATCCTGCGCGCCGCGCGCCACCAGTTTGAAGCGGGCGATGTGCTGCACTGGTGGCATCCGCCATCAGGGCGCGGCGTGCGCACCCGCTTCTCCGACGATCTGATCTGGCTGCCGTTTGTCGTGGCGCATTACGTCGCGGCGACCGGCGACGAATCCGTGCTGCGTGAGGAAGTGCCCTTCCTGCGCGGTGAGCTGCTCAAGCCCGAGGAAGAGGAGCGCTACGGCTTCTACGAAACGACCGCGGAAGCCTATACCATCTACGAGCACTGTCGGCGCGCACTGGAACAGAGTACGATCACCGGGCGGCACGGCCTGCCGCTGATGCGCGCCGGGGACTGGAACGACGGTATGAACCGGGTCGGGATCCAGGGGCGCGGCGAAAGTGTGTGGCTGGCATGGTTCCTGCTGCAGACGATGGACCGCTTCCGCCCGTTGTGCGCGCTGATGGACGACACGGCGCAGGCCGACATCTTCCAGACCCGCATGGCCGAGCTTCAGGCGGCTGTCGAGCGGCACGCCTGGGACGGCGAATGGTATATGCGCGCGTATTACGACGACGGGACGCGGCTTGGCTCGGCTCAAAATCAGGAATGCCAGATCGATCTCGCTGGGTCAATCGTGGGCGGTGCTGTCCGGGGCGGCCTCCCCGGCGCGCGCCCGGCAGGCGATGGAGTCGGTGCAGAAACACCTGATCCGCACGGACGATCAACTGCTGCTGCTTTTTACCCCGCCGTTTGACCGAACCCCACGCGATCCGGGTTATATCAAGGGGTATCCGCCGGGCATCCGCGAGAATGGCGGGCAGTATACCCATGCTGCCTTGTGGGTGATCTGGGCGTTCGCGGAGATGGGGCACGGCGATCTGGCCGGGGCGCTGTTCGAGATGTTGAACCCGATCCGGCACAGTGATACCCCGGAAAAAGCGGCGCACTACCGCGTTGAGCCGTATGTCATTGCGGCGGATGTGTACAGCGCGCCTCCCCACACCGGGCGCGGCGGCTGGACGTGGTACAGCGGGTCTTCCGGCTGGATGTACCGCCTGGGAATTGAAGCGATCCTCGGCTTGCGGCGTGAGGGCGCCGCGCTGCGTATTGATCCGCGCATCCCGCGCGCGTGGCCGCACTTTCAGGTGAGCTATCGCTATGGGCAGAGTGTGTATCACATCCGGGTGGAAAACCCCGATGGGGTGCAGTGCGGCGTAAAGACCGTGGTGCTGGATGGTCAGACGCTCGACGCGAACGTGATCCCGCTGCACGACGATGGCGCGGCGCATCAGGTTGAGGTTCGGCTGGGCTAGAGCCTGTCATGCACTTATAGCCCCTTGCGCCGCCCCAAGTGTGGAGAGGGGGACACGCGCGCACCCAGTCCCTCCCACACTGTGGGGAGGGATTTAGAGGGGCCAACCCGCCGATAGGCGCTAAGTTGACACCTGTTGGGCGTATCGCAATACGCCCCTACGAGATTTTCTGTTGTCGTGGAATGCAAATGCGTTCAAAAAAACCGGCTCCTGGGGAGGAGCCGGGACTAATGGGGGTTTAGGCACGGGCCTCAACATTGACACGCCCGGCGATTTCAGTCAGTTTCTCGTCCGTCATGCCTTCTTCGTCGAGCGTCCGTTGGAGGGTGGCGGTCGCGTCACGATACCCGCACAGGCGAGCGTGCGTCCGCGCCGAGCCATAGGTCGCCATCTCGTAATGCTCGACCTTCTGGGCTGCCACGATGAGCGCTGCGTCACGCGTATCGGCGTTTTTCGCGTCTTTCATGGCGCTTTCGCCTTCTTTGATCAGCCCTTCCACGCCTTTACAGTGTTCGCGCGACGGCTTCTGATTGATCATGTCAAAGACCTGTTCCAGCCGCTTGATATGCTGCCGCGACTGGTCGAGATGTTCGGCAAATGCGCGCTTAAGCTCGCTCGATGAGGCGGCTTCCTGCATTTTGGGCAGCGCCTCAACGATCTGATGTTCGGCGTCGTACAAATCCTTGAGCTCGTGGATTAACAGCTCTTCCAGGTTCTTGTAACTCACAATCCTGCTCCTATTCACTTACAGTAATCGAGACACATACCGATCATACAAAGCAATGGAGACCCCGAAATGTGCCACGTGGCGCATTACCGTCTGGGTCATATGGACGAAAACAAGTCAGGAAAAACGGATAGTGGATACAAAAGGGGCGCAGCAGCGCCGCGCCCCAACGGAAACATACGAGGTCAAACCGCTAATACTTGATGTCCACTGCCCGCTTCGAACGGGCCGATTCGAGGAGCGCGTCGCAGATCACCGCGTTGCGATAGCCATCAACGAACGTCGCGGCATAGGGAGCCACGTTCTTGTTGTTGACAATGGCATCAAAGAAATGATGGAACTCGTGGATAAACGAGTGTTCCCAGCCGAGCATATGGCCGTGCGGCCACCAGTTTGACCAGTACGGATGGTAGCCCTCGCTGATCAGGGTGTTGTGGAAGCCGCGCGTTTCCTTTGGGTCTTCGCCTGCCCAGAACACGTTCAGCTCGTTCAGCCGTTCCAGGTTGAACTGGATCGAGCCTTTTTCGCCGTTGATCTCAAAGACCTCGTAATTCTTGTGGCCCTGCGCAAAGCGCGACGCTTCGAGCGTGCCGAGCGCGCCGCCCTCAAACTCGACCAGCGCCACGAATGCATCATCCACGTCCGACGGCACCATCTGGCTCGGGTCGCTGCCCGATGGACGCTGGCTGATCCAGTTTTGGGTCATGCCCATCACGCGGTTGGGCTCGCCCACCAAAAAGCGCGCCAGATCGATGATATGCGCGCCGAGATCGCCCAGCGCACCGCTGCCCGCGATCGGCTTTTGGAAGCGCCAACTCGTCGGCATCTTGGGGTCCATACCCCATTCCTGCAAATAGACCGCGCGCCAGTGATAGATGCGTCCCAGCGCGCCGCTTTCGATCAGCTTGCGGGCCTGGACGACCGCCGGCACAAAACGGTAGTTAAACGCGACCTGATGCTTGACCCCGGCCTTCTCGACCGCATCCAGCATCGTTTTCGCTTCTTCCGCCGTGCGGGCCAGCGGTTTTTCGCAGAAGACGTGCTTTTTCGCCTTGGCCGCCGCGATGCAGGGTTCGGCGTGCGCATCATTCGGGCCGCCATTATCAAAGACCTGAACATCCGGGTCTTCGAGCATCTTGCGCCAGTCGGTGTAGGTCTTCTCGTAGCCGTAACGCTTCGCCGCTTCGGCGGCGGCTTCCGCGTTGCGCCCGGCAATCGCCACCAGGCGCGGGATCGCCACCGGCGGGTACATCATGTAGGGCAGCGTCTTAAAGGCGTTGGTATGCGCCTTGCCCATAAAGGCATAGCCGAGCATCCCGATCCCGATCGTGGGTGCTTCGCCGGAGGCTTTCGCCCCCGCCATGCTGGTGAATCCAACTTCCTCGCTCATCCGTGCCTCCGCTAGTCTTTGGACGCGAATGCCGCATCAAACGCCACATTCGACGGGGTCAGATCCAGGCGGCGCACCATTTGCAGCGCTTCGGGCGCGCCCTGGTCGCGGTTCATGTTGTTATCTTCCCACTCGACCGACAAGGGGCCCTCGTAGCCCACCCGGTTGAGCGCGCGGAAGATCTTCTCGAACGGCACACCGCCGCGCCCCGGCGAGACGAAGTCCCAGCCGCGCCGGTGATCGCCAAACGGCAGATGCGACGACAGAATGCCGTTGCGCCCGTTGAGCACATGTACCGATTCCTTGACGTGCATGTGATAGATCCGATCCGCGAACTCGTAGACGAAGTCAACCGGGTCCACCATCTGCCAGTACAGGTGGCTGGGATCGAAGTTGATGCCAAACGCCGGGCGGCGGTTGACCGCTTCCAGCGTGCGCTGCGTGCGTCCAGAAGTCATACGCGATCTCGGAAGGGTGAACTTCCAGCGCATAACGCACGCCGACCTGATCGAACACGTCCAGAATCGGGTTCCAGCGATCCGCGAAATCCTTGTAGCCGTCCTCGATCATCTGGGGCGGCACAGGCGGGAAGCCGGCCAGCACATGCCAGATCTTCGAGCCGACGAAGCCGTTGACGACCTTCACGCCGAACTGAGCCGCCGCGCGGGCCGTGTTCTTGACCTCTTCGGCGCAGCGCTGGCGCACGCCTTCGGGATCGCCATTGCCCCACAGACGCCCCGGCAGGATGCCCTTGTGCCGCTCGTCGATGATGTGGTCGCCTACGCACTGCCCAACCAGATGCGTGCTGATGGCGAAGCACTTCAGGCCGTGTTTCTCAAGAATATCCCACCGGCCGCGCAGGTAACTGTCGCTGGACAGAGCCTTGTCTACCTCAAAGTGATCGCCCCAGCAGGCCAGTTCCAGGCCGTCATAACCAAACGCTTTGGCTTTGCGGGCGACGTCGTCGAGCGTGAGATCGGCCCACTGCCCGGTAAACAGAGTAACAGGTCGAGCCATAATCTTTTTTTCCTTTCTCATTCAAATTCAAAAACCAGTAGGGGCAGGGCTTGCCCTGCCCAGATTGGGCAACCCTTGGATTGCCCCTACGACGTCGATGATGCAGCGGGAGCCAGCACAGGTTTGGGCTTCTGACTCGGGACCAGCTCGCGGACGGCGAAATAGACGAGCGCTGCTGGCATCAGGCCGAACAGCGCCATCACGGGCACACGGGCATTCTGATACTCAGAGTCGGCATCATCCGCGATCTGCTGCTGTTCCGCCGGCTCCATGTAGCTCCACACGGTTGGGCTGTAACCATAGGGCGCGGCGGGCTTGACATCGGTGATCAGCAGATAGGCCGCCACGGCCCAGACGATCAGCCCGGCGGCGGCCGCGATCAGGTGAGCGCGCCGGGTAAGCGGCGGCAGGGCACGGCTGAGACCGGGAGACTTCGGACTCATGTGGCTCCACACCATGAACGCCAGGAGCGACACCAGCAGCAGCAGAAATCCGTACTCATAGGCGAACAGCTTCCAGCCCTGGAACAAACCCACTACGCCCCACAGAATCCCCCCGATGAAGAGCATCTCGATGGGGCGATAGGTCCGCTGCGGAACGCGCCCGCCGAGGCCAATGGCCACCAGGACGATCACGCAGGCGAACGCCAGGACGATCGACACAAACACCGCGACAAACGGGATCGCCTTGATCAGCACTTCGTCCTGCTTTTCCTGCGAGAGCTGCGAGTCGGTATACAGGCTGAACAACTGCCCAAACGCCAGCACAATGACAATGGCGATGACAAATCCTCTCAGGGTCCGAATCAGTGTTCTTCTCATAACCAGACTTTCTCAGTACAGTTATCCGGCCAGGTGCCCGTCACGACGACCACGTGAACTCTGGCAGCATCATCTTTTCGCCGCCGCGCAGGGCGGACTCGTGGGCCAGAATGCCGACGCTGACCCAATTGGCGGCCTGCCGCGCGTTCGGGAACGGCTCGCGATCCTCCACGATGCTCATCACGAACTCGTGCGTCATGTGCGGATGCGATCCGCCGTGGCCCGCGCCCTGGATAAACGAGAGATGCGTCTGCTCGCCGCCATACACAAAACGGGTCGTGAGTTCCTGAATGCTTTCGGGCAGCAGGTGCGCGAAGTCGAGCACGTCCACCTTGTGCGGCGCTTCACCGATATGCACAATGGGATGATCGTGCTCCAGAAGCGGCCATTCATACGACATTTTGCTGCCATACACGTCAAAGCTCTCGCGGTACTGGCGCGCCGTATTAAACAGCGAGCGCATCACCTCGGCCACCAGATCCGAGTTCGCGCATCTTGATGTGCGCGGTTTCGATGGCAAACGGCGAGTTGTACTTGGGGATCAGGTGTTCCTGGATCCGGCCGGAGCCGAAACACGTCACCAACTCGGCGTCGTAGCCGGCCAGCGCGATGCACGGGCTGACGACGTGAGTCGCGTAGTGCATGGGCGGCAGCCCTTCCCAGTAGCCCGGCCAGCCGAGCATTTCCTGCTGGTGGGTCGCGCGCAGGTATTGGATGCGGCCCAGTTTGCCCGTCTGGTAGAGTTCCTTCACATACAGGAACTCGCGCGAATAGATGACGGTTTCCATCATCATGTATTTCTTGCCGGACTTCTTCTGCGCTGCGACGATCTGCCGGCATTCGTCCACCGACGTTGCCATCGGGACGGTGCAGGCGACGTGTTTGCCCGCTTCCAGCGCGGCGATCGTCATCCAGGCGTGCTCGTGGATCGGGGAATTGATATGCACGGCGTCGATCTTGGGATCCTTGAGCAGTTCCTTGTAATCGGTATAACGCACCTTGATGCCAAACGCATTGCCGATCTCGTCCAGGCGGCTTTTGGTGCGCTGGCAGATCGCATACATGTTGGTGTGCGGGTGCCGCTGGTAGATCGGGATAAACTCCGCCCCGAAGCCCAGGCCGACAATCGCCACATTGATCTTCTTTTTCGCCTTTTTAGCCATAGGTTTGATCTCCCCCTCCGATAAGCTAGGCCAGCAGGTTCTTGAGGAACTTCACGCCGTCCTGGGCGAGCGAGTCCTGGCTGGCGGCCAATGGACGCCAGATGGCGGCAGCACGGGCGATACTCTTGACCTTGTTGGTGAACGACTCGATCACGATGGGGCCTTCGAAGTGGATGGCTTTCAGCCCGGCGGCGACATCCGACCAGGGGACATGGCCGGTGCCCGGCGTGCCCCGGTCATTTTCGCAGCTATGCACCTGCGCCAGCCGCGGCCCGACCGCGCGGATAGCATCCCCGAGCGATTTTTCTTCGATGCCCATGTGGAAGGTGTCGAGCATGATCTTGCAGGCGGGGTGATTGACGCGATCGACCACCGCAATCGCCTGGGAGGCGAGGTTAAGGAAGCTCGTCTCAAAACGGTTGAGCGGCTCGACACACAGCACCACGCCGCGATCCCCGGCATAAGCTGACAGCTCGCCCAACTGCCTGACGAGCAGATCGGTGTCGCGGGCGCGCTCGTCATCGGTCATCTGCCAGACGCGCCCCACCGCCGAATAGATGGGCCCGACGACATTCGTCGCGCCGAGTGTCTTCGCCGCGTCGATACAGTGTTTCAGGTACGCCATGCCGTTCTCGCGGATGGCTGCGTCGGAATGAATCAGGTCGCGGTCTGGGCCCATCGCCAGGCACACCTGGCCTGCAAGCCGTTGTCGCGCAGAATCTTCGCGGCACGCCCGTAATCAATATCCGATGTGCCTTCGATCGGCACCTCGAATATATCGAATCCCATCGACTTCACTTTCGGGGCCAGTTCCGCGATCCCGTCGGTGGTCAGCGGGGACACCCATACCCAGGAACTCACGCCAAACTTCATATGGTTCTCTCCTAATTATTCAAAACCCAAAACAGTTTATGGCGGGTTAAAGCCGCACACCTGCCGGATCAAAGTAGTGCAGGCGCTCACGGACGATCGCAAACTTCACCGTGTCGCCGAGTTTAAGGTCCGTAATCCCCGGCACGATGCTCAGCAGCGTTTGCTGGCCGGACCGGATATGCATGACAGTTTCAACACCCAACGGCTCGGTCAGGATGATCTCGCCGGTCTGATCGCCGTCCGCCGCGATTTTCACGTCCTCTGGGCGAATCCCCAGCAGAAACGACGGCGGCACCGGCTTTTCGCCGGGCACTGCCATGTGAATCTCGCTGTTGAGCACATGAAATTTCCCGTTTTCACGCGCGGCCGGCAGCAGATTGATCCGGGGAATCCCGACCAACTGCGCGACAAAGGTTGTGGCCGGTCGATCGTAGATGTCGTGGGGTGTGCCAACCTGCACGATCTGGCCCTTGTTCAGCACGCCAATCCGGTCCGCCATTGTCAGCGCCTCGATCTGGTCGTGGGTGACAAACAGGGTCGTACTGCCCTCGGTTTTCTGCACGTGCTTCAGCTCGACACGCAGGGCTTCGCGCAGCTTGGCATCCAGGTTGCTCAGCGGCTCGTCCATCAGGAAGATGCGCGGGCTGCGCACGATGGCCCGTCCGATCGAGACGCGCTGCATCTCGCCGCCCGACAGCCGCGCGGTCTTGCGATTCAGCAGATGGGTGATGCGCAGTTTTTCGGCCACTTCGCGCACGCGCCCGTCAATATCGCTTTTTGACCAGCGGCGCAGCGGAGACTTCAGCGGGAAGGCGAGATTCTCATAGACGGTCTTGGTCGGGTACAGCGAATACTGCTGAAAGACAAACGCTACGTCGCGATCGGCCGGCGTAAAGGTGCTGATATCCACATCGTCAAACACAATCTGTCCGGCGTCCTGCCGCTCCAGCCCGGCGATGATGCGCAGGGTAGTCGTTTTGCCCGCGCCGGTTGGGCCGAGCAGCACAAAAAACTCGCCATCCTGGATCGAAAACGACACGTCATTCAGGGCGGTGGTATCGCGGAACTGCTTGGTGATATTTTGAAGTGTGACGTGACTCATACACTGGCCTCCCGAACGACAGCCGCTTCGGTCCGCGGGTCGAAGAAACGCACCATGGCCGGGTTGAGATCAAAGCGCACCGGCGTATGGATGTCGAAATAGGTTTCGCGGCTCGTGCGAGCGTGTACGATGTGCTCCTGACCCAGGTCGAGATGCAGCATGGTGTAACCACCGTGCAAATCGTTGGCGTAGACCGTCGCCGCCAGCTCGCCTGTCTCAGAGACATACGCCGCTTCCGGGCGGAATCCGACGATCACCTCGCCGCTGCCATTCAGCGTCCGGTCCAGTGCGGCGCTCCAACTGGGCGGCACCGTGTACGCCCCGTTCTCGCCGAGCTTCACCCGGCCGTTAGCATACTGGCCATCCAGCAGGTTCATGCCAGGGCTGCCGATAAAGCGAGCGACGAACAGGTTCGCCGGATCGTGATAGACCTGAGCGGGCGTGCCGATCTGCTGCACGACCGCATTGGACATCACCACGATCCGATCGCCCATCGCCATCGCTTCGATCTGGTCGTGGGTGACATAGACAGTGGTCGCATGCTGCTCGATATGCAGCCGTTTGATCTCGGCGCGCATCGTATCGCGGAACTCCGCGTCGAGCGCACCCAGGGGTTCGTCCATCAGAAAGGCCGCCGGACGCCGCACCAGCGCGCGTGCCAGCGCCACCCGCTGCTGATCGCCGCCGCTCAGCGCACTGGGGCGCGTGTGGAGCAGGTGCTCGATTTCGAGCAGCCGCGCCACTTCAGTCACACGCTGCTGCACGGTTTCTCTGGGTTCATGTTGGGCTTGCAGCGGAAAAGCGATATTCTGCCACACCGTCAGGTGTGAGTAGAGCGCAAAAAACTGGAAGACAAACGCGATGTCGCGCTCGCTGGGGTGCGCCCAGGTAACATCGCGCCCGTTCAACAGCACCTGGCCCCCAGACACTGCTTCCAGGCCGGAGATCATGCGCAGAGTCGTCGTTTTGCCGCATCCTGAGGGGCCGAGCAGGACGACAAACTCGCCATCGCGAATGGTGAGATCCATCGGCTGCACCGCGTAGACCTCGCCAAACTTCTTTTCGACCTTGTGGAGTTCAATCGTAGCCATGATCGTGTTACCCCTGCCGGATGGCCCCGAACGTGACGCCGCGCAGTAAGTATTTCCGCAGAGCGAAGGTGACGATCACGACCGGGATCAGGAAAAATAGTGAGCCGGCCGCAATCGCCGCCCATTCGACCAGCCCAGAGCCGATCATGGATGGGATGTGCGGCGGCGCGGTACGGACCTTGTCCGACGTCAGCATCAGCGCGAACGCGTACTCGTTCCAGGCGAAGATGAAGCAGAAGACGGTGGTCGCCGCGATGCCGGTGACGGCTTCGGGGATCACGATGCGGATAAACGCCTGCAAGCGCGTATACCCGTCCACGAGTGCTGCTTCTTCGTACTCGCGCGGGATTTCGTCGATAAAACCCTTGAGCAGCCAGACCGAAAATGAAAGGTTAAAAGCGGTATAGAGAATAATCATCCCCTGGTAGGTATCGTACCATCCCAGCTCGCGGTACATCAGAAAGATCGGGATCGTGACCACCACGGGCGGCAGCATACGGGTGCTTAGAATAAAAAACAGCAGATCGCCTTTGCCCGGCACGCGAAAACGGCTGAAGGCATAGGCCGATAATAAACCGAGCCCCACCGACAGCACCGTGGACGTCACCGCGATGATCAGCGAGTTCTTGAGGCGCTTGACGTAATCACTCTGCCCCAGAATCGCCTGCCCGCTCTTGAGCATTATCTTGTCCGCCCAGTTGAGGTCCTCCGTTTTTTCGTACTCGGCCTTTTGCTCTTCGGTCATCTGGCGGCGGCGGGTCAGCAGGGTAACGATCCCTTCCATCGTCGGGTCAAACGCGACCTTGGGCGGCGATGCCACGGCATCCGGGTACGATTTGAAGGCGGTCATGCCCATCCAGAACACCGGGATCAGCGTGAGAACGGCCAGCATCGCGGCCACACTGGCGCGGATCGACTGCATCGATCGCCAGTTGGGGTCAATCTTATCGACGCGGGTGGAAAAGTTCACCGTGGCGCGGGGGCCACCTTCGGCTGCGACTGGATCCTGGCCTTGTGCCATCGGGACGAACCGCTTGGCAAACCCGAGCAGCACCAGGACAATCACCGCGCTCACGACAAGCGCCAGCAGCGCCCCCAGGAACGGGCGATCCAGGGCGTCGATCACCGGCTTGAGAATCGCCATCAGCAGCATAAACACCACGCCGCACAGCACCCCCACGCCCACGCCGAGCAGCGTACCCACCAGCGGCGAAAGCCCCCGGTGACGGAAGATTACAGGCGTGGTCGTCATACCGACCAACACCCAAAACATCAACAGGTAGACGATCCAGAAATCAGGAAGTGGAATATCCAGCCCCACCATGGCCTAATCCTCTCTCCCTCGGTTGAGCGCCCGGATATACAGGTTGCTGATAGCGATGATGATGACGAGGACGATATACGCCAGCGCGCTGGATTCGCCTGTTCGGAACTTGCCCAGGAACGCTTCGCTGTACAGCCGCACCGAAACCGTTTCGGTGGTATCCCCCGGCCCGCCGCCGGTCAGCCCCATAACCAGATCAAACGCTTTAAACGCTTCAATCGTGCGGAAAAGCACGGCAATCAGCAGCAGCGGCATCACCTGCGGCAGTGTGATACGCCGGAACTGGAACCACGCGCTGGCCCGATCGATCGCCGCCGCTTCATACAGATAATCCGGGATGGCGCTCAAGCCGGACAGGCACAGCAGCATCACGAAGGGACTCCACATCCACACGTCCACGAGGATGATGGCCCACAACGCCAGCGTCGGGTCGGCCAGCCATTGGTGGCCGCTGATATTGTCGGTATAGATCAGATAGTTAAAAAAGCCTTTGGAAGGATCAAATATAAGTTTCCAGAATAGACCAACAACCACCGGCGAAAGCATCATCGGGATCAGAATCAGCGTGGTAATCAGCCCACTGCCCCTGAATTTTTCGCGCAGCAGCATCGCCAGCCCAAACCCCACCAGCATCTGCAAGCCCACCGAAAGAACCGCGTATTTCCCCGTCAGCGTGAAGTTATGCCAGTATCGCTGGCGCTCATTCGTGAGGATCTTTTCATAGTTCTCAAGGCCAACCCATTTGGGCGGCTCGGTGCCGATCACCGAATAGTCGTTGAAGCCCAGGTACAGGCTGTAAAACAGGGGAAAGATGTTCATCACGATCAACACGATCAGGGTCGGCGTGATGAAGATCCAGGCGAAGTCCGATCCCCAATCTGCCGGCGGCGCCCGTGATGGGTGCGTGAGAGCCGGAGTTATAACTTGAGCATTCGCTTGAGACATGCGCCTACCTTTAAAGTTCGCGGGTGGGGAGGCACCCGTTGGGCAGCCTCCCCACCGGAGACTAACTATGGTTCAATTTATTCGGGGAGGACTCCAGCTTCAACGAGCGCCTCGTGTTGTTCGATCGCCATATTGTCCAGGTTCTCTTTGGCCTCACCGATACCGCCAACGACATAGCCGTTGATGTAACGCTGAGCGCTTTCCAGCAGCTCACCGTAGGCGGGGATGTTCCAGAAGTCCTTGACAAAGGTCATCGATTCCGCGAACGCGCGGTTGTAGGGGGTATTGTTCAGGAATGCTTCGGACTCGAGCACGCTGATATTGCAGGTATACCCGCCCACATCGGCCCACTGCTGCTGTACTTCGGGGCTGGCGAACCACTTGATGAAGTCCAGCGACGCCTGCTTGCGCTCATCACTGATGTAGTTGAGCACGCTCATGCCCTGGCCGCCCAATGCCACATACCGATCACCGTAGGGGCCAGCCGGGCCGGAGAAGAAGCCGGTCGCGTCAGCATAGGGGTTCTTCTCGGCATTCAGCAGGTCCGGCAGGAAGGCGAAGTAGTTCATGACCAGCGTGGCCTGACCGTTGATGAACACGGAGTTGCATTCGGTAAAGAAGGCGTTGTTCGTGCCGGGCGGCGCAAAACCGTACAGATTCTTGTAGAACTCCAGCGCCTCAACGGCCTTGTCGGAGTTGACGACACCCAGGACTTCGCTGTTCTCGTCCTGCCAGTCGACGCCCCAACTGAACATCACGTTCTCGTAGCCCATGATCATGCCGTCGTAGTCCTTCTGGGTGTAGACGCACGCGCCGTAGACGTTATCGTCCGGGCGATAGAAGAACTCGGCGATGTCATAGAGCTGCTGCCAGGTCGTGGGCACGGCCAGCGGATAACCGTACTTGGCCTCGAAGGCTTCCATTTCGGCGGGGTCTTCGAGCCGGTCTTTACGGTATCCCCAACCTACTGCGTCACCTTCGGTCGGGTAAGGCCCAGTAACGGCCAGAATTGGCCGGGAACTCGCCGTAGTACTTGAGCGTGGCGGGCGTCACGGTCGTGTCGATGCCGTTTTCCTTCATGAAGTCGGTCAGTTCCATGTAGTGGCCCTGTTCGGCACCCTGGCCGAGCCACTGGCTGTCGCCAACGACCATATCATACGCGTCACCCTTCGCGGCCCATTCCGCCGACATGCGATCATAGAAGCTGCCCCACGGCTCCTGGATGACGTTGACCTTGATGCCGGTCTCGGCTTCGTAGCGGTTGCCCATTTCCTGCAGGTAGTCAGCAGGCGGCCACTGCGCCCACAGAATGGTCAATTCGCTGACCTGGGAGCGGGGTGCGGCGGCGGAGCCACCCACACCAACAATGAGCATCAGCAGGGTCGATGCGAGGACCAATAATACGGCTGTTTTTTTCAACATGGTGTTGCATTCCTCCTGAAAAATGTGTTTTTGTCCAACCTATAGAACAGTTTACGACGAACGAAATGGATGCTGCCCGCTGTCCTCCTTTCAATTCACCGCATTCAGGTCGCGCGGTTTTGCAGACTCAGATTGTTATAAAGTCCCGGTTGAAGCAGAATCGCCTGGCAGATCGCCGCCACACCCCCCATTACACAGGCGTCGGAGCCATGGTGCGCCTGGACGACCTGCACGGCTCCCAGATTCCAGCGCAGCGCGCGCCGTTCGACTTCGGACCGAATCGTGGGCAGGATGAATTCACTCCCCAGGCTCAGAATCCCTCCGAAAACGACGAGGTCGGGATTGTACGCATTCACCAGTGAAGCAATGCCCATGCCCAGGTAGTAACCGACGCGGTTCAGCGCTGCCAGCGCCACGCCATCCCCTTGACGCGCAGCCTCAACGACGCCGGGGACGGTCAGTTGCTCGAAGCGGGTGGTGCTCAATATGCTGGGCTGGCCTTGTTTGATGAGCCGATCCACGTAACAAAATACAGCCGACTGGCTGACGAAGGTCTCCCAGCAGCCCCGGTTGCCACAGCCGCACAACTCTCCATCAGGATCGACGGTCATGTGACCGAACTCGCCGGCAAACCCCGCGATGCCTCTGACCAGCTCACCGTTGCGAACGACAGCCCCGCCCAGCCCAACGCCCGCGCTGATAAACAGTACTTCGTGAAAACCTTTGGCAGCCCCAAACAGGTGCTCACCGAGCGCAGCCAGATTAGCCTCATTATCGACGAAAACGGGTGTGTGCGCGAATGCGCCCGACAGGGTGCGCCGCAGCGGCACGTCTTTCCAGTTCAGATTGGGGGCAAACAACAGCATGCCGTTAGCCTGATCGACCAGGCCCGGTACCCCCAGCGCCACGCCGAGCAAATTGGCCCTGGTCGGGAACTCGTGTGCGCCCTGCCGCGCGGCGTGCTGCAGCAGCGCCAGCATCCGGTCCAGAATCGCCTGCTGGCTCGCGTAACCGCGGGTATCTTCGTGATAACGATGGATGATCTCGGCACCGAAATTCGTGCAGATCAGCGAAATGAAATCCACGCCCAGTTCACCGCTGACGATATAACCCGCCTGCGGATTCAGTTCGAGCATAATTGAGGGGCGGCCGATACCACCAGAGGTTAAGCCAACCTCGCGCACGAACTGCATAGCCAGCAGTTCCAGGATCAGACTGGAGACGGTGGATTTGTTCAGGCCGGTGACTTCGGCCAGGGCCGCACGCGACAAGACCTTGTGCTCAAGCAGGCGCTTGAGGATCAGGGACAGGTTGATCTCCCGGACAAGGGCCTGATCACCCGTGCGAAAACTGGCTCTCTGAGGCATTTAGTTAGGTGAGTTCCGTCAAAAAATCAATAATCAAAATTTGTTTGTTGATCCAACTAATTAATTCTATCCTTGAAAACGATCGAAAGTC